>NZ_LN909066.1:75794-1600714 GCF_001486505.1 Paenibacillus rubinfantis | reverse complement strand
GGATAAAAGCTACCCTGGGGATAACAGGCTTATCTCCCCCAAGAGTCCACATCGACGGGGAGGTTTGGCACCTCGATGTCGGCTCATCGCATCCTGGGGCTGAAGTAGGTCCCAAGGGTTGGGCTGTTCGCCCATTAAAGCGGTACGCGAGCTGGGTTCAGAACGTCGTGAGACAGTTCGGTCCCTATCTGTCGTGGGCGTAGGAAATTTGAGAGGAGCTGTCCTTAGTACGAGAGGACCGGGATGGACGCACCGCTGGTGCACCAGTTGTTCCGCCAGGAGCACAGCTGGGTAGCTAAGTGCGGACGGGATAAGCGCTGAAAGCATCTAAGCGTGAAGCCCCCCTCAAGATGAGATTTCCCAATTAGTAAGACCCCTTGAAGACGACGAGGTTGATAGGCCTGAGGTGGAAGTGCAGCAATGTATGGAGCTGACAGGTACTAATCGGTCGAGGGCTTATCCAATTTACTAACACGCAAATAAAGTTTCGTATCCAGTTTTCAAGCGATTAAGACGCTTGAACCGTTTGGTGGCGACGGCGGAGGGGTTCCACACGTTCCCATCCCGAACACGACCGTTAAGCCCTCCAGCGCCGATGGTACTTGGACCGAAGGGTCCTGGGAGAGTAGGACGCCGCCAAGCAAAAGAGAAAGAGCACTGCCGTTGATTCGGTGGTGCTCTTTTTGTGTTTCCGCCTAAAGCCTGCAAAAGTGCAGGAAATTTACTCGATGGGGTGTAATATGAGGTGCTAGATACACAAAAAAACTGCACTTTTGCAGGTAATTCAATCAATCTGTGGCACGGCGCTCGAAAAACTGCATTTTTGCAGGAATGTTACTTGGACCGATGTGACCTTTACTAAATAAGTGCGATTCTGCAGTTATTTCAGGCGCAATCCGCCGATTTCCGGTAAATAGATGCTACAGTGCACTTATTTTCGGCGATTTAAGCGAATTCCGACCTATTTCGCAAAATTAAGTGTATTATTGCAGCTATTGAACCTAAATAACCGGTTATACGCAAAAATAGATGTACTAATGCAACTATTCAGCTTAAAGAACTAGAATCGCCTCGCTCACAGCTTCTCCAGCTCCCTTTGCAGAAGCTCTCGGCGTTTCTCGACGGAGAGGTCCTCAATGAACTGCATTTTTACAGGAATATTACTTTGACCAATGCGATCGTTACTAAAATAAGTGCGGATCTGCAGTTATTTCAGGCGTAATCCGCCGATTTCCGGTAAATAGATGCTACAGTGCACTTATTTTCGGCGATTCCAGCGAATTCCGGCTCATTGTGCAAAATTAAGTGTATTATTGCAGCTATTGAGCCTAAATAACCGGTTATACGCAAAAATAAGTGTACTAATGCAACTATTCAGCCCAAAGCCCCGAAGAACTAGAACCGCCTCGCTCACAGCTTCTCCAGCTCCCTTAGCAGAAGCTCTCGGCGTTTCTCGATATAGTTGAGAAAGACCTGGCGGTCTGAAACGAGGATATCGGCGGAGTATTTCCGAGTTGAATCGGACATGAGTGCGGGCAGCAGGAAGGAGTGCAACGACGTAATGGTGGGAGCTAGCTCACTCAACGTAAAATGCCGTTCCAAGATTTGTTTCAACGTGCGGCGATATTGCGTTCGCACCGCAGGGAAGGAAAGCAGCTTTTGCGTTAGTCCGTTATAACCCGTGATTCGGACGGTATCGATTTTGCTGAGCTTCCCGTAGCTATTTCTGCCCCAGGTTCCCTCGTAATCCCAAGGGCTTATCCGATATTTTAAGCTGCCCTTCTTGCGATAGATGGCATAGTTTTGATCAAAGCCATCATAGTTTCCGGTGCACACCGCCCCCCCTAGCCACCGCAAATACTCAGGAATATCCAAGTGGGTCTTCAAATAAGCCAGAAGGCGGTTGCCTTTGAGCGTATTGATGCGTTTCACGAACCACGAGATTCTAGCGAGCTCCTTGGATGTTCCAATCACCACCTCGTAACCGGAGGCCAAGCTACGCTTAGGTTTCTGGCTCTCCCCGATCAGACGAAAGTTGGCATTGTTATTGATGGCATACAGGAGGGAACTGGTACTTACCTTCCTTTTGGAAAAAAAAGACCGATCGACTCCTTCAATCTCCAGATAAAGCCCCTGATTCACTCCATTCACCACAAGGTAGACATGTCTCGTTCTCGGACTGGGGACCCCGATTTTCTCAAAAAACTGAAAAGAGAGGGCATTCCTCATCATGGTAGGGTCATCCCACTCGACATTGTAGTGTATACTTCTCCCGCCAATCCGGATTTCATACGATTTTTTATCGTAATATCGGGTATGCCCGCCTCGATAGCGAAGCTTGACGTCCTGCTGGATATGATCCGTCCTAAGTAAAGCGTTGACATATTGATCGTTCCAAAGGTTTTTCTCTAACTGCAATTGGTCAGACCGGCCGATTTCGAGCGACCGAACGGGGAACTTCAACCTGATCACCTTTCTTGCGGAAGCCAGCCGCATTTCACTTTAGATATATCCAGAGTATGCAAGTCAACGTTCAATGGTCCGCTTTAACCCATTTCTCTTATCTATTCTTGTAGGCTATTCAACATTAGTTACAGAAGTGGAAATTTATAGTTGATAGATATAAGACTAGGACAAAGGTTAGCAATCGACATATGATGTACTACATTTCCCGCTAGGGGTCAAATGAAAGGAGGGGGTGAACGTGGCCTGCTACCATTCGCTGAATCAATTAATGCACCTAATAGGGAAGGAAGTTTGCATCAATCGCGGCGAACCGGGTTTCCTCATCGGAAGATTGGTAAGCATCCAAAATGATTATGTCGTTATCCAAACTAAAACTCGCCGGGTGATCTACTATCGTTCATATTATATTGTCAGCTTGTCCGAATCGCGAAGGAAGATGGTGCCGACGAATTACGAGCAAGGGGTTGAAGTGATCATGGCCCATACTTTTCATGAGCTGCTCTCCAGCCTTCTCAACCATCCAATGATATTAGACGCAGGTGGGCCGCAGGTAGAGAGAGGTTTGCTTTCCCGTATAACTGCCGATGAAGTTGTGATGGAAGTGAAGGAGAAGAGCGTAGGGATACCTCTTGGTCAAATTCGTTATGCCGCTTCGGAATAAGCAATTTAGATGGAAGGGGAAATGGTTTATGGCCTTCGGTCAAACAGGGAACAGCTACAGCAGCTTACAAGGCAACGCAGTTCGGATCAATCGGGGTGGCCCGGATTCGGTAGAAGGAATCCTGGCAGCTACAGGGGTGGATTACCTTGTAATCCTGGCAAAAGACGGAGTTGTTTATATTAAAACGGCTCATATTAAAAGCTTTAGTGAAAACTTAGGCACCAAGGGGAGAACCGCTGGAACCATGGGAAGAACCGGTCGGTCCTTTATCCGAGCCTACAATTTCGACGGCGTGCTTCGGGCGCTGAAGCATCAAAGAGTACAAATTAACCGCGGGGGTCCGGAGAAAATCGACGGGATCATTTCGGACTTTTCAAACGATAGCTTAACTCTCGTAGTAAATAAAGAGCTCGTTCATGTTCAAACCTATCATGTGAAAAGCGTTACCGTGCGGAGCCGTTCTAACAGCAGTAACAATAGCAGCAACCATAGCAGTAATAGAAACAGTGCAAACCGCAGCAGCAGCAACAAAAATGGAAGCAAGTCGTCCAACAGCAAAACAGGTGGAAAAACCGGCGGCAGAACAAGTGGCAGAACCTCTGGCGGCGGCGCCAACGTCTCTGCATCAGCCGACAGCAGAACCAGAGGAAGAACTGGCGGCTCGGGAACACGCGGCAGAACCGGTGGAATCGGAACGGGCGGCAGAAACCGTACGCAAGGCGATCACTCACATGATGGTGACCATACGCACGGTAGAAACCGGACTCAGGGCAGTAGAACCGGAGGTGCGGGGACCGGCGGTAGAAACCGCACGCAAGGCAGAAGAACAGGCGGTTCAGCTACGGGCGGCAGAAACCGCACGCAAGGCAGAACCGGCGGTTGGGCGACATGGGGTCATACTGCAGACGGAGCTACTGGCGGCTACAGTTGGGCCAGCAAAAAGGCAGGTGGCACCACAAAACGGACAGCCAAAAAACGCAAAGGATCGTCCTCCCGTGTATCCTCATCGAAAAAATGGGATCCATTTGCTTAAGAATGTAAAGTAGCCTGCAGACGTTAGGCGGTGCCTGGGGCGCCGCCTTCTTTATAACTCTGCAGGATCACATGCTCATGACAAAGGAGGTATCGATGCCTATGCTGACTTCTTATATCGGACAACATATCGAACTCACCATTAGCGGCAGACCCCAATTGGACATTGGGCTTTTAGTCGACGCGGGGGATGATATTGTCGTCATTTTCAGACAAGATCGCTATTATTACATTCCGACAAAGCATATCCACCATTTCCGCATCATTCCTTCGCCAGAGAAAGAAGAGGAGACCTTATACGAGAACCCGCTGGAATGGGCTGCGGGTGAGTCTATCTCCTTTCGGAAGACCTTGTTTAATGCCAGGGGAGTATTTATGGAAGTTTATATGACGGGAATCCATACGCTAAGCGGTTATCTGACCAGTATCATGAATGATTACCTGGTATTCTATTCTACCGTTTTTCATACGGTGTATGTCCCATTGGACCATGTGAAATCGATTATGCCCTATCCGGCGAACAAACCTCCCTATTTATTGAAAAACGAACGTCTCAACGTGAAGCCTACTGGATTAACCTTAGCACGAACGTTCGAGCAGCAGCTAAAAAAAATGGAAGGCAGCCTGGCGGTAATCGATCATGGTGAAACACCGGATAAGCTGGGCCTTTTTCAATCGGTAGATCAAGGATTTCTTACGCTGGTTATGGCTGACGGGGAGCGGGTCGTTTGGAATATTCAGCATATCAAGTCTGTCCATTTGCCTTAGGGGGAGGGAATGAAAATGGTCATCCTGATGTTGATTGTACTTTCGGGTTTAGGTCTGTATGGGCTGTTGAAGCCTTCGATCAAAGACGAAGTTATGGCTCCTCTTCCTGTTGTTGAAGTTCAGCAGACCGAGGTGGAATACCTTGTCCGCGTCAGCGGGAAATAATCGGCCAGCCAGAGCAGAAACAATGGGAGAATGGGGGTGGTCATTTGATAGAGTTTACGGCAGCGAGTACAACGATCCTTGCATTTTTTCTAACCACCATCCTGATTCTGTGGCGCCCAAAGGGGCTAAATGAAGCGATTCCCTCCACGATTGGGGCCGTCCTCGTCCTGATCAGCGGGACCGTCACCTTTTCCGATCTGCTTCATATTGGAGAAACCGTGAGCGGGGCCGCAATTACGATTATGGCGACGATCATTATGGCCCTCGTGTTGGAAAGCTTCGGTTTTTTTCATTGGGCAGCCGAAGGGCTGGCTCACCGATCCAAGGGTTCCGGAATCCGTTTGTTTTGGTACGTAAACGTGATGTGTTTTTTGATGACATTGTTCTTTAATAATGATGGCAGCATTCTCATTACGACGCCGATTTTGCTGCTCTTGTTAAGAGAATTTAAGTTGAAAAACCATCAGAAGATCCCTTATCTGTTATCGGGAGCTTTAGTCGCAACGGCATCCAGTGCCCCGATTGGAGTCAGTAACATCGTGAACTTAATCGCACTCAAGATGGTTGGCCTAAATTTATATACGCATACGATGATGATGTTTGTCCCTGCATTTTTAGGATTGATCGTGTTGGTAGGATTGCTGTTTCTCGTTTTCTATCGTCAATTGCCGAAAGTGCTGCCGCCCAGAATAAGGTCGCACCCGTTAAAAACACCGCGAGGAAGCTACGAATCCGATGTTTTGCCGGAGGAACCTTTGCCTGATCGGGAGCCTGTGAAGCAGGACCTGAGATTTATGCAAAAAATACTGTTGTTTGTTTTTATCGTACGGATCAGTTTATTTGTGGCCTCCTACTACGGGATCCCTGTAGAGTTGGCTGCTGTGTTTGGCTCTTGCGTATTGTTAGGGTGGAGATGGTATCGGTTGAAGATCCCACCAACGGATATGCTTCGGAAGGTACCGTGGCATATTTTGATTTTCGCTTTCAGTATGTATGTCATCATTTTTGGTTTACACAACATCGGATTAACGAATGTTCTAATTTCGCTTGCCGAACCCTTGGTCCATGATGGATTGCTGAACGCAAGCTTATTCATGGGGGGAGTGATGACGTTGCTCTCCACGTTCTTCAACAATCACCCTGCGCTCATGATCGGTACCATGACCCTAACCGAGATGCAACTTGACCCCTTGACGCTGCGGGTCTCTTATCTGGCTAGTGTGGTGGGCAGTGATATCGGAGCATTGTTATTACCCATTGGGACGTTGGCTTCGTTAATCTGGTTCCATCTGCTAAAAAAGCATCGTGTGAAAATCTCATGGGACGATTATTTAAAAGTCACGATGATTGTCATCCCTCCGACGTTGATTTTTACACTAGTTCTCTTGCATTTGTGGGTCGAATGGATCTATTAAGAGGTTTAAGAGAGTAGGACGCCGCCATGCCAAAGGAAAGAGCACCACCGAATGAACGGTAGTGCTCTTTTGATCATAAATAGCTTAAGGATGGTAAGCTCGGACGGTATTTCCGATAGCTTGCAGCAAGCTTTTGCTAGAGTCGGTCGTATCTTGGCTGATCTCCCAAATCATAATCCCGCCCAAGTTCTCCAGAGCGTATTGCGTCTTCTTCTGAATGGTTGGGATTCCATTATAGTAGGCTTGCATGCCGTTAATCATCGAAATGTCGGTATTATAAGCGTTAGGGTTCGCCTGCAAAATCGCCGCGTAGGAAGCCCAGGAAGGTCTGCCGTAGAAAGGAACGCCCAATACGACTTTGTCGGCGGGCATTTTCCGCGTATCCTTCCAGTACTTCCCGCTCAGTACCGCAAATTCGTAGGAGGAATGCCGATCCCCGTCGCCGCCGTCATAGGC
The DNA here is from genome assembly GCF_001486505.1 of Paenibacillus rubinfantis. Taxonomy (GTDB): domain Bacteria; phylum Bacillota; class Bacilli; order Paenibacillales; family Paenibacillaceae; genus Fontibacillus; species Fontibacillus rubinfantis. The sequence goes on along the minus strand of NZ_LN909066.1, from coordinate 1,593,751 downwards.
CATGACATTAAACCAGTCAACGGCGCGGATGACATTATCGGTCTGGGCGGCCGAGTCCCAATAAATGACGCCTTCCGGCGTCACCCCGCTAAGGACCGCGGCAGTCAGCAGCATATTTTGCTTCTTCAATTCCGCGCTCAAGTAGACCATCAGATCCTCGTACTGCTGCTTGCTTGGACCGTCGTTACGCGGATGCTCCCAGTCGATATCGACGCCGTCAAATCCGTATTGCTTGGCCAAGGCGATAATGGCGTTACCAAACTTCTGGATCTTCTCCGGCGTATTCGTCGCGGCCATAAAGGTGCTTTCCAAAGGAATGTCATTATAGGACCAACCACCTACGGCGAGCAACGCTTTCACGTTGTTGGCATGGGCCGACCGGATGATCTGGCTGGCAGCGTCCGGGTTGCTTAGCGGAAGAAGCGAGCCGTCGCTGGTCGGAATCGCAAACGCATAGTTAATATGCGTCAGGTTTTGATACTGAATGTTATTGATTTTGCCAGGCTCCCAGCTAGGATAATACCCTACGACCTTAAAACCGCTAGGAATCGGATCGGTCGGGTCGGTGGGATCCGGTGGGGTGGTAGGATCCGTTGGATCGGTCGGGTCTGTCGGGTCCGTTGGATCAGATGAGCTCCCCAGCAGTTCCCAAACCTCGGAAGTCCCAGGGACGTCGCCTTGGGTCCACCATTTTGCCTTATACAGCTGATTATTGTAAGTGACGATGTCTCCTCCTACATAGGCTTTCCCGCTATTCCAAACAGGGTGGGAGCCGTCGGATGACGAAACGAATTCCCAGACATCCGATGTACCGGGAGTCTCGCCTTGAGTCCACCATTTCGCTTTGTACGTTTGTCCGTTGTAGGAGACCATATCCCCTCCCAGATAGACCTTCGTGCTATCCCAAGCCGGATAGGTGCTAGCCAGCAGTTGAAGCGAACCCGCATCCATTTCCACAGAGGCGCTGCCGGCGGCTAGGTTGGATGCTTTCACATCCGCCGAAAGCGGAGTAAATAAGGTGATCAATAAGGCCAACACCGCCAAAAAGGCGAATCTCTTGCGAATCATTTGCATTCAGCTTCCTTCCTCTCTCCAATAGGATCGATCCATCCAAACCATCCGGTTACCATCCCACCCTAACGATGAGACCTTTCGGATCCCCTACCTCCAAGTAGGCGGCTTGTCCGTTGACATCGTCGTAGCAGAAGCCGTAAGCGAGCCCGTCGATGCTGTGATCATGCCAGAACTTCGCGTAATAGTTTGCGGGGGCAGCTTGATAGTAACGATCGACCCGATTCCAGTTGCCGGGTTCCGTGTAGACATGACGATTCAACGCGGCACATACTTCAGCATTGCTGGCGCCGCCAACCCCAAGCAGGATGTCTTGGGTTGAGATATTGGAATAGCCGGCAAAATAGTTCTCGTAGGCCCCGCCTAACTTAAATGGCCCTTTCATAGGGCTAAGGATGCGATAGGGGGCTTGCAGAGTACCTAGCGATTTGAATTCATTTGGCACTTCGTTTACATATTTGGCGAACAATCCAGAACGGGTCTCCGACTCCAGTTCACCGACGGTGCGGTCGTAATTCCCCGCCTGGTTAACCAACCGGTGTTGAATCGGAAAACCAAACTGATCGACCCGGGTCGTATTTCCGTGATAGCCGTCCTTATCCACGGTGAATTCGACAAAGTCAAAAATGATATTGAGGTTAGGGTCGGTTGGATTGTTCAAATCCGGACCGGCAAAGCCGTCATCAAAGGTCTTCATGTACAGAGGGCTGCCAACGCTAAAGAACAACCGGCCGGATTCGATCTTCGGAAGGTTGACCCAAGCGGCATCGCTGATCTTGTGATAAATGTTGGCATAGTTGACGCCGTTTTTGGTTAAGTGTCCGGGAGCGTTGTTTAAATCCAAGGAAATCGGAAGCAGTCGGCCGGCTAAATCCAGGTAACTCCATTTGCCGTCAGCCGGATTGATGCCGATCACTCCCCAGTAAATTTGATCATCCGCATAAGTCCCGCTTGTCCCGTTCATGACTTTGAGACTAACACCGCCATTGGAAGGCTGGGGAATAGAGGAGGCCGGAATCGAATAAATTGAGCCGGACGTTGGTTCTGAGCCGCCGCCGGACTGGCCGCCTCGATAGGTGAACGTTGTTGTGTCATAGGCAGGAACGCCGTTATTGTAAGTGAAAAAGTAATCTATCCCGGCTTGAGCGGCCGAATTGATGGTGTGCTCAAATCTTGCAGTACCCGCATTGTAAGTCATTCGTACATTTTGCTGTCCCCCGGAGTTCACTTTGTAGTGGACATCCACCCATGTTGTATTAACCGTTGATTTGAACCATAATGTGACGTTGTCGCCGGATACGTCCGCTCCCTGAAGGAAATCCGCAGCTGAAGCCGTGATGTTCACGGAGATGGACATGAGAAATGCGATGAAGAACAAACAAAAGCGCTGAACCCATTTTGTTGTCATAAACCTGCTCCTTTCTTCTGCATTACCACAGGGCTAAGAACTTCGAATGTCCCCTCCTTTCGGGAAGATGGTATACTTACCTCAAAAGCTAGCAATTTAGGTAAAATATACATAATCTACTTTACCTCAAATGTTATATATTGCCAGTGACTTTTGATATATTATCCATCCGTTTCCTAAATCTTGGAAGTACTTGGATCCTGGTCCCAGGCGCCAGGTCTAGTTCTCTCCACTAAGAAGCTACCAAATAAATGCTGTAGAATTTAGCGCTGAGGAGTGGTTCAACAATGATTATTAATAAGCAAGATTTAACAAGACGCGATGTAATTGAAATTATGAAGGGGCGTTTAGATCGTACTCACTGGAAAGAAGACTCGATCTATTTAGCCGAGGAAGATTTAGGGAAAACTGAACTACTCGCTTATTTGACCGCAACTCTCAAGGACTTTAACTACTATGGCCCTACCGAAGTCACAGAAGAAGATTGGAACATAATTAAGCGTAATGTGAACGAATCCAATTCTGAGATTACAAAACAGTTAGTTCATGAAATTGAGGAGTGGGCTAAAGAATGCTTTAACTCTCACTCGATCTTCACTATTTGCGGTGTTTAATTTCACTTGAGCTGCGGCGGCGGCTTCATGGCTAAAAGCGATTCGATGTCTCCCCACGGCGTACGAATTCCGTCACGCATATTTCCATCTATTTCATGTACAATAAGAAATGATATTTTTTAGGTAGAGGTTGCATCGGGGTTTACAAGAATGAGATAGATGGAGGTCGCTGAGGGGAATGAAGCCGATATTGGAAGTGGCTGCAGCATTTGGCATTGCCGAGGAATTTGTAGAGCTATACGGACGTTACAAAAGCAAATTGGATCCCCGCTTACGGGAGAAGTTAGGTGATCGACCCGACGGGAAATTGGTGCTGGTGACGGCGATGAATCCGACGCCGGCCGGCGAAGGAAAAACGTTAACCACGATTGGCCTGGCGCAATCGCTGAACGCTATTGGCGCGCCGACGATTGCGGCGCTGCGGGAGCCGTCGCTTGGGCCATGCTTTGGCATGAAAGGCGGAGCAACCGGCAGCAATAAAGCTCAGCTGCTCCCCTCGGAGGACATTAACCTGCATTTTACCGGAGATTTGCACGCCATTACTTCGGCGCATAATCTGCTTGCGGCGATGCTGGACAATCATATTTTTCAAGGGAATGGCTTGCAGATCGACACGAACCGGATCCTGTGGAAACGGGCGATGGACATGAACGACCGAAGCCTGCGGCAAATCGTTGTTGGCCTTGGCGAAGGGAACGGGAGCGTACATGAATCCGGGTTTATGATCACGACCGCCTCCGAAGTGATGGCAGTGCTGTGTCTTAGCAAGGATGCGCACGATCTGAAGGAGCGCTTGGGCCGCATGGTGGTGGCTAGAAATATGGCCGGCGAAGCGATCACCGCAGCGCAAATCGGTGCCGTAGACGCGATGACCGTACTCCTGAAAGAAGCGATCAAGCCGAACCTGGTGCAAACAGCCGAAGGTACCCCGGCGATCGTACATGGAGGACCGTTCGCCAATATCGCCCACGGCTGCAGCAGCGTCATCGGCACGAAAACCGCGCTGAAGCTGGCTGAGATCGTTGTGACCGAAGCTGGATTCGGGGCGGACTTGGGTGCGGAGAAGTTCTTCGACATCAAATGCCGGCAAGCCGGCTTGAAGCCGGATGCGGCCGTGCTGGTCGTAACTGTGAAGGCATTGAAATATAACGGCGGAGCAGCCAAGACGGAGCTGGATCAACCGAATCCGGAAGCGTTGCGAGCCGGGTTGCCCAACATGAAGCGGCATCTGGAGAACCTGCGGAAATTCGGCGTTCCGGTGATGGTAGCGTTAAATCATTTTACCAGCGACACAGCGGAAGAGATCTCGCTTGTGAAAGAGGAATGCGCCCGATTAGGAGTACGTATTGAGCTTTCCGATGTTTGGGCCCAAGGAAGTGAAGGCGGCAAGGAATTGGCGACAGCCCTGCTTGGCATTCTGCAGCAGGAAACCGCTCGATATGCGCCGCTCTATGCGGATGACCTGGACATTAAGTCCAAAATAGAGACGATCGTAAAGGAGATTTACCGCGGGCGTGGGATCAAGCTGAGCGCGAAGGCTGCAGCTCGAATTGAGGAGCTGGAACGGCAAGGCTTCGGGCGACTGCCGGTTTGCATGGCGAAGACGCCGTATTCGTTCTCCGACCAGGCGAGTCTGTTAGGAGCTCCCGAGGGCTTTACCGTACAGGTGAAGGATGTTACGTTGTCTGCCGGTGCCGGCTTCGTGGTTGTCCATACCGGCAATATCGTGACGATGCCCGGGCTGCCCAAGGTTCCAGCTGCGGAGCGGATCCACTTGGATGAGCAAGGGGAAGTTGCAGGTTTATTGTAATTTAAGGCAATTGACACCCCAGACATCTTCTGGCAAACTCTACATAACCATGTGGCATAAGAGGATCGTCATTTGATGAGAAGAGGTGGGTTTATGGAGATCAGACGCCTACAGGCTGATGAGTTTGACGCCAGTCTGAGCTTGTCCGAATATGCATTTCAATATAAGGTGAAGCCGGAGGACAGAGAAGAGCGCCGGAAGTCCTTTATTCCCGAACGCTCCTGGGGGGCCTTTGAGGGCGGCGAGTTGCTTGCCAAGCTCATGCTGCTGCCCTTGCACCTCTATGTACAGGGACGCTCCGTCCCGATGGGGGGCATTGCTGGCGTGGCCACTTGGCCGGAGCATCGTCGGGGCGGGATCGTTCGGGAACTGCTGACTGTCGCCCTCCGTCAGATGAAGGATCAAGGACAAATCCTGTCCTGTCTGCATCCGTTTTCCATTCCTTTTTATCGGAAATTTGGCTGGGAAGTGTACACGGATTACAAGAAATATACCATCCCTATCGATAGTTTCCCCTCCAAGACATACACCTCGGGCTCCGTGAAGCGAGATGTGAGAAACCTAGAGCTGTTGAATGGAATCTATCATGCATTTGCTCGCCGCTATAACGGGATGCTCGTCCGGGACGAAGACTGGTGGAAGCGGATGGTATTGGGCGATGAGGACCATACTGCCGTTTATTATACCGATTCGGGGCAGCCGGAGGGGTATCTGCTTTACCAGGTGAAGAACGGGGAGCTAGTGATTGACGAATTCGTATTCCTGAACGAATCGGCACGCCAAGGTCTGTTGGCCTATTTGGCGAACCATGATTCTATGGTAACCCAAGCGGTCTTTGACCGCGTGCCGGGAGATGACCTGCTGCCGTACCTGCTGCGCGATCCGCGTTGCAAGCAGGAAACCGTGCCGTATTTCATGGCTCGGATTGTCCATGCGTCCGAGTTCGTTGGCGGCTATTCGTTTACCGCCCCGGCTTCCGCCGGCCCGATTCGCTTGAACCTGCGGATTGAGGACGGGGCTGCCCCTTGGAACGCGGGAGATTGGCGGCTGGAGGTGTCCCCGGAAGGAAAGGGGAGACTAACGCCGGTAGAACCGGAAGAATCAGGAGAACCGTCAGATCCAGCCCGTTCGGCCCATCCCGGACTCCACTGCGACATTCAAACCTTAACGGCGATGCTGCTGGGCTACAAACGGCCGCGGGAGATGTTTGCCTGCGGTAAATTAAGCGGCCCGGAAGCTGACGCTGATGCGCTCGAACGGCTGATTCCTTTCAGCCCAACGGCATTGTTGGATTTCTTTTAATTCCCAACCTTGGAACGACTGACCGATCCTTCGCTGGTAATAGTGGAGGATCGGCTTTTTTATGCCCCCGATCGGAAAAATTCCAACCTGAAATCGCAATATTGCCTCCTCAAAAACCGATCCTGTTTTCGCTAGACTTAAGGTATAAATTCGGATGCAGGAAAGGATTCAACCGCAATGAAAAGAGGAAAATGGTTGGCTGTGCTGCCGGTTGCCGCCATGATGATTTCTTTGCTGGGCGCTTATGGCGTAATCAATGCGGCGAATAATGAGGAAAGTCAAGTTCCGGGCCTAACGGAAGGCAGTCCAGGATCCCCCGTTGTGCTGACTTTCTGGACGTTGGGAAGCACCCCGTACGAGGCTCTGGCTCAAGAGTACATGGCGGAGCATCCGTATATTCGGATTCAATTCAGCAACATGGAGGATCCAATCACACACCATGATCGCTTGGAGTCTGCCATCTCCTCCGGATCGGGCGCGCCTGACATCTTCATGCTGGATCGGGAGTTCATGGAGCGTTTCATCGCTTCATCCAACCCATTTTATAATCTATATGATTTTGGCGCGAAGGACATCGAGATGAACTACCTGTACTGGGCCTGGAAACAGGCGACGTCGGCGGACGGTTCTTTTCAATTGGGCCTGCCGGCGGGGATCCAACCCACCGTCGTCTACTACCGAACGGATGTAATGGAACGGGCCGGTCTTCCAACCGATCCCGAGGAGTTTAGCGCCGCGATCAATAAATGGGATAAGTTTGCCGCGGTGGCGAAACGGTTCACGGAAGAAACCGGAATCCCGTTTGCGGATTCGGCGGACTTGGTGTACAACGGACTTCGCGATCAATCGACGGACCGGATATATTTCAACAAGGTGGACGGCACCTTCATCGGTGACACCAATCCACAGGTGAGAAAGGCGTTTGATTTTACGGTAAAAGGCATTCAGGAAGGGTGGATCGGCCGATGGACATTGGGGTCTTCGGAATGGGAAAAGGCGATCCGCGCAGGGGAGGTAGGCGTCATCCTCGGTCCAACCTGGATGGAAGATACGATCCGCAGCGCCAAGGAAACGGCTGGAAAGTGGCGGATTGCTCAAATTCCTGAAGGTTCCGGCAGTTGGGGAGGCTCCTTCCTGACGCTGCCGAAAGAAGGGAAACACCCGAAGGAAGCTTACGATTTCATCACTTGGCTGACCAATAAAGAGAACCAGTTGGAGTCGTATCAAGCGGGCAGACTGCTGCCCTCGATCCCTGCGGTGTATAACGAACCTGCGTTTCAAACCGAGAAGGACGACTTTTTTGGAGGCCAGGTGGTCTCCGAAGCTTACGCCCGATCGGCACAACGCGTAAAACCGGTTTACCACGGGCCGCAATTCGAGCAAGTCGATACGGAGATCAAGAATGCGCTGCGGCATGTGCTCGAGAACAAGGCAAATCCACAACAAGCATGGGATGACGCTATGGATATTGCCAGAAATGCGGAATGAGCCCATGTTAGGTCATGAAAACATATGAATGAATCCGATTCGCAAGGGGCTTGCCCTCTTGCGAATTTCGCTTTGTCGAAAGAAGCAAGGGAATCGGCCCTGCTATGAAGAATAATAGAGTAGGAGAGGTATAGGAGGAACGAAATGAAGCTTCGTCGAAAAATCTTGCTGGCTATTATTCTTCTGGTCTTTATTCCCGTCATCCTGATGGGTTCCATCTCGTATTACAGCTTCTCGCGGGCGATGGAGAACAAATCCAATAACTTCTATTGGGTCTCCTTGCTTGAAACCGACCGGAAGCTGAAGTTTGCGCTCAATGAAGTGACGACCGTATCCAATTCGGCAATCTCGCAGCCGGTGATTCAGAAACTGGTGAAGCAGGCGAATTTTTCGGTGACTTATGAGCAGAAACAAGACATCAACAACCTGATTAACCACCCGATGATCACTTCCTTTGGGCTGTACTCGAAGGACAAGCTGCAGTACCAATTTAATGAGGCGATGTCCTTCGACGAATTGAGGCAGCAAAGCTGGTATGGGGCCATGGAGGCAGCCGAAGGCCGACCGGTTTGGGTGGGTCCGGGGGAGAACGGCTCCGCGGCCACGGGGAAGCCGGTGCTGATTCAAGCCCGACTGATTAAGGATTACTACTCGCTGGAGGATATCGGCGCTTTAGTGATCTATGTGAAGCCGGACATCCTCGACCAAGTGTTCTGGGATGCCGCGACTTTAAAGCAGGGGGATATCCTGCTCGTCAACAAGCTGGGCAACATCGTGTTCGACAAATCCGGTTTGCATATCGGAGAACGTACCGATTTTCCCTTTCTGACCCAGGCGGAGCCGGAAGGGAAGGGCTACTATACGGCCAAATATCAAGGCGAGAAATCCCTGATCACCTACTTGCCCTCGCATAATAAGGATTGGTATCTGGTCGCCATTACGCCCAGCAAGCTGATCGCCTCGGAATCGATCTCCATCCGCAACATTGCGATCGTATTGGTGCTGGTGTCGCTGATCTCGGCGTTCCTGTTCGACCGTTTCTTCGTCCGCCGGCTGGTGCGCAGTATTATCGGGGCCGTCAACGGGATGAAGCGGGTGCAGCAGGGGATTTTTGTGCCGATTACGTCCGCGGTGCGCAGCGAAGACGAAACGGATTTGCTGGTCGATGGCTTCAACCGGATGAGCACGCAAATTTCCGAGCTGATTGAGCAGGTACAGACTGAGCAGGCGCGCAAGAAGGAATTCGAGCTTCAGGCGTTGGTTGCTCAAATCAATCCGCATTTTATATACAATTCGCTGGAATCGATTAATTCGCTGGCCGTGTTGCAAGGGAACAAGGAGATCAGCAAAATGGTCGTCTCCCTGGGCAAGCTGCTGCGGATCAGCATCGGCGAAAATCAGCAGCTCATCACGCTATCGATGGAAATGGAGCATGTCCGGCATTATCTGGACATCCAGAAGTTCCGCTTCGAGGACCAATTTGATTACCGCATCGAAATTCCCGAGTCGCTGAAATATTTTGTGACCCAGAAGCTAATCGTGCAGCCGATCGTGGAAAATGCGCTGTACCACGCGATCGAACCCATGCAGGATAAAGGGTTGATCTCGATCACGGCGAAGGAGGACGATCGGGATATCCTGATCGATGTAACGGATAACGGGCCGGGCTTCAGCCTGGATACGATGATGAATCTGTGGAGTAAAGACGGGGGTCATAAGCATTACCGGGGGACCGGCGTTGGACTCAAAAATGTGCATGAGCGGCTGCGCATCCGGTTTGGCAGCCGATACGGCATCCTGATCTGCTCCTCTCCGGGCTACGGCTCTACCATCCGCATCCGGATTCCGAAGCTCCTTCACGAATCAGCCGGGGGGAAACGATAAATGCGGGCGAAAGGGGGCGGGTGACATGAAAAAGTGGTTTTTAAACTGGGGTTGGATCGCGGTTTACGCCGTAGTGTTGGCTATTTCCGTATTAATCATCGCGGCGGACGGGCATGAGCCGATCGAGGAGAAGCAAGCCGAGAAGGTGACCTTGACCTTCCGCCACTTCTGGATCAAGGAGCATGACCGGCAGATGCTGGATATTGTCGAGGATGTGGTGGCTAAGTTTCAGGAGACCCATCCCAACGTGAAGGTCAATTTCGAGGGCATGGATCAGACCGTCCACCGTGAGCAAAAGCTGAAGAGCGAAATGGTGACCGGTACGCCGCCCGATATGTTCGTGTTGTTTGGGGGCGCTGAAATCGAGCCGTATGTTCGCTCCAACCGATTGATGGATTTAACCGACTTTGTACAGAAGAACGGGCTTCAGCAGGAGTTTCAGGATCTGCACCTCTGGACCTTCGACAAGCATATATACGGTTTACCGATTGAAGGGAACGCGGAACCGCTCTTTTACAACAAGGAAATCTTCCGTAAACTAGGCTTGGAACCTCCGGAGACAGTGGAGGATTTGAACAAGGTCATTCGCGTTTTGACGGATCATGGGATCACGCCGTTTGCGCTGGGGAATGAGGAACGCTGGCCGGCAGCCATTTTCGCCCATTACTTGATGGACCGGTATGCGGGGCCTGGTTTGATTAACGAGCTGGTGCAAGGCGACGAGTTGCTGAGCTTCCAAAACCCGTCATACTGGAAGGCGTTCAAACAATTAAAAACCTGGATCGATGAGAACGCCTTTTACGAGCCGGCCAATGACCTGTCGACCGAGGAAGCCATCGAACGCTTCACCAGCGGCGAGGCGGCGATGTATCTGAACGGGAGCTGGGACATCAACCTGTTCCACAACGAGAAAGCGCCGGCCGGGTTTCAAAATCAGGTGGGGGTGATCCCCTTTCCTTCGCTGGCGGAGGGGGGCAGCCAATCGATCGCTGGAGGTTATACGATCGGCATCGGCTTGTCCTCCAATCTGGAGGAGGCCAAATGGGAAGCGGCGCAGGAGTTGCTGAAGGCTTTTTATACCGAGGAAGTGCAGCGGCGTATCGTATACGAGGCCTTGCGTATTCCATCGATGAAGATTACGTACGATTCGGAAAAGACGGGGCCGGTCTTTGCTCAAGTCGTGGAAATGATGGAGCGAAGCAGCCAGAGCTTTGTCCCTTATGATAATGTGCTTCCTCCCGAGGTCAACAAGACTTTCCTCAAGGTGCTGGAGGAAATGATCAGCAAGCGGGCAACGCCCGCGGAGGCGCTGGAACAAATTCAACAAACATCGGAGCAATATTGGCAGCTGCGAAGAAGCTCGCTGCCGGAAGAGACGGCGGGAGGTGCAGAATGGTAGCTAAAGGAGAGAAATATCGGGTCATTTTGGTGGATGATGAACCGGTGATTTTGCGCAGCTTGAGAGTGGCCGTGCCCTGGGAGGAGCTGGATCTGGAGATCGTGGGTGAGGCGCGGGGCGGCGAGGCGGCGCTGCAGCTCGTCCACGAGTTGTCGCCCCATATGATCATCAGCGACATTCGCATGCCGGGGATGGACGGAATCACGCTGATGAAGGAGGTGCTGGCGGAAAACGCAAACCGGCTGTTTATTTTCGTCAGCGGTTATGGGGAGTTTGAATATGCGCGCGAGGCGCTGCGGGAAGGCGCCTTCGACTATCTGCTGAAGCCGATCGACCATGACGAGCTGATCGAGATGATCCGGCGGGCCAAGAAAACCTTGGAGAAGCAGATGGAGAACGACAAGCTGCTGCATTCGGTGCAGGTGTTGTCTATGCTGGCGAGGGAGCGCATGTTTGCCGAATTTATCGAAGGCAACCAGAGCCAAAGCCATTTGCAGCATATGCGCTGGCTGGAGAACAGCGAGCTGATGCAGGATTATTTTATGGCGGTGATCCAGTTGGATCATTTCGTGAAGCTAAATGAGCAGTGGTCGCCGGAGGAGCGGCGGCTGTGGCTGTTCGCGGTTCGTAACATTTTGGGAGAATGGTCGATGGCGCATGGGGCGCTGACGATGTTCCCTTTTCATGGCGGGGAGTGGGTATTGCTGTTTCCCAGCACGCTCTCGGACCATAAGGAGGAGCTTGGCAGCGATGTGATCCGGCAGCTCCTAACCTACACCAAGCTGTCCTGCTCGATTGGCTTCAGCCAAACGGCAGCGGGGCTAGAGCGTTTGAGCGAGGCGTATCAAAGCGCCACAAGGGCGTTGTATCAGCGGTTTTACAGCGATCGGGCGGGCGTGTTTATCGATCACCCGAGCCGGGAGACCGGGGCGGACCGGGAGGCGAAATATCCGAAGCCCTTGGAAGCGGTGCTTCTGGACAGTATCCGGACGTTAAACCGGGAGCGGCTGTTAACCGCCTTGGATGAGACGAAGCAATATATCGAGGAGCAGGCTTTCTCGAAGGAAGCGGCCGAGCGGATTATCGTGGAACTGACGGTGGTCATGTTCCGGCAATACGAGCAGATGAACCTCCTGTCGGAGTGGTCGCTGGAAGGCTTGCTGCAGGAGCTGCAATCGCTGGGGACGCTGCATGAAATGATTGGGCTGCTCAAAGCGAATTTCGGCCGATGGATCAGCGAGAGCCAGGAAAGCCAGTTCAAGGACAACGTGCAGACGGTGATCGCCAAAACGCAAGAGTACATTCTCAGCAACTACCATAAGGACCTTAGCATGGAGGAGGTTGCGGAGCGGGCCGACTTGAGCATCAGCCATTTTTGCCTGCTGTTTAAGCAGGTGACCGGCTACACGTTCCTTGAATATTTGACGGAATGCCGGATCGAGAAGGCCAAGTATATTCTGAAAAACAGCCACGTCAAGGTGTTCCAGGTGGCCCCGATGGTTGGTTACCAGGACCCGCGCTACTTCACCCAGGTGTTCAAAAAGGTCACCGGCATGACGCCAACCGAGTTCCGGGAACAGGGGGCGTAGGGGCGGGGCTTGCCGCCGTAAATAAGAAAAAACCTGCATTTGGATGCAGGTTTTTTCTTTGTTTGAGGCGAGTTCGGCCTCGAGCGTTCGGGCGACCGTCAATGTATACGAAAAACCGAATACATTTTGGGGGTTTCCGCGATTTTAGCGGAATGTATATGAAATTTCATATACATTTACCCGAAAGAGGGACGTAGGCCCAAAATCTGTATGAAAAACCGAATACATTTCGGATTTTGGGCCGTTACGCCGATATTCTATGCGAAAAATCAGATACATTTTCGATTTAGAGCCGTTTGCGGCGGAAGAAAGCAACAAAGGCGGCGACACCCAGCAGCACCAGCAGGGAGATGCCGGTAAGCAGGGCCTCGCTGCTGCTGCCTGCGGCTGGAGCCGTTGCTCCAAAGCGGCCGCGTTCGCGCCCCGGCCGAATCCGCCGCCCCGGCCCATGCCACCCATGCCGCCGCCCATGCCGCCAAAGGCCATGTTATAATCCCACGGCAGGATGGAGAAGACGCCGTCGTCTTCATACAGGTAGTAGTTTTGCTTGTTGCTGCCAAGGTAACTGTCCATATTGTTCGTCAGCACGTTCAGCGCGATATAACCGAGCGCGTCCGGCACGTTGATGTATTTTTCATAGTCGCTGCCGTTATTTAATTCATCCAGCATATCGATCAATATATCACCGTTTGTCGTTTCCGACTTCTGCGCCAGCCCGGTATACGCCGACGGATCGTCGCCCAGCCAGGTCAAATCGCTGCCGCTGCCGGTCATTTCCCCCTTGTACAAGGCCCCGTAGGCGTTGCCAAAATGCCGCTCCAGATAGGCATCGCCAATCTGCTCCACCGCGAGATAGAATCCCCATAGCTCCCCATTCACGTACACGTTGACATACGAATATTTGGGTGTAGGCAATCCCATCTGCTCGGCCAGCTCATAGGTCAGAAACTCCCGCATGGACGTGGCGTCGCTGTAGTTATTGTTCAAATTGATTTTTTGAATGCCGTCCAACGTTTGATTCACATACTCGTCAAAAGACAGCTTAAAACTGTACCGATCGGAATCGCTCATCTGCACAACGCTGCGCAGGCTCAAATTACCTTTGGTGCGGATCCCGACGTTATCGAAATGCCGCCCGTTGTAATCCACCGACGCCGTTTTGAATTCCTCGGCACTGGCATTGTCCAGCATGTCCTGGAAATCAGCCTCATCGATCGTAATTTTCACGTCGACCACTAGGTCCTTAGGAAACACCTCTTCATCCAGCTTTTTCTCTTCCGCAGAGACCACTCGCTCCCCGGCGGTGTCCGATTGCCCGTTCGTCCCGGCTCCACCACCGGTCTTCATTGCTTCACAGGCAATCAAGCCAAAAAACAACAGCCCCACGCAAGTCCAAAGCAACAGCCGGGTCCCTTTGCGTTTCATTCTCCTTCACCTCCGGGTTCCGTTAGGCTACGTAATCGCCGTTATAGCTGATCAACACGGCATTTTTGACGCCGCCGAGCCCGGTAATTTGGTTGACGAACTTGCCTTCCTGATCGCGCAAGCGAACCTCCAGCGTCATTTCGATGTTGCCGGATGTGACGGTTTTTTGTTTCACGTTGTAGCGTTTGACCATCTGTCCGATTTGCGAATGAACCAGCTTCTCGCTTTCATCGCTTTCACAGTTAACCACCAGCAGATAAGGAGTTTCCAGCGAGCTGCTCTTAATAAACAGGAACAAGATAAGGCCAATCACCGCCGAACCGATGGCAGCCAGCGCATAAAACCCGGCCCCGGCAACAATCCCGGCGGCAGCGGCCCAGAACAGGAAGATCAGATCGGTTGGATCTTTGATCGGTGTACGGAAGCGGACGATCGACAGGGCGCCGACCATACCCAGCGATAGTACCAGGTTGGAATTGACGGCGATAATAACCATCGCGGTGACCATCGTCATGCCGATGAGCGAGACGTTGAAGCTTTTCGAGTACAGCACTCCGCTAAATACCCGTTTATACAAAATAAAGATGAACAGCCCAATAAGGAACGAGACGCCTAACGTGATAATGATTTTACTTACGCTGATGTCCGAAGCAAAGTTGTCCAGAATGGAATTTTTGACAATATCGCTAAAATTGGTCGTTGTTGTTGCAGGGTTTGTTGCATTCATAGATCAATAATCCTCCCATGTGTTGGTCTTCAAATATTTGCGGCAAATGACGTATTTGGATGCGGATTGCTGTCTGAGCCCCTCCAGTTGCAGGGCGGCCCGAAGATATTCCGGGATATACTCGTCGTATTTGACCTCTAGAATGATGAGCTGATCGTCGAGAGCCGAAACGGGCCGTAATTCCGGGTCAAACAAGTCGACCGCGTGGAGTCCGGTCCGCAGCTCCTTATCAAATGTGATCCGCACGTTGCCGTTTGGACAAACGAACGGTTCACGCACATAGTCGACGATCACCTGCGGTGCTAGCAGACGCTGCTTCATCTCAAGGTAAAGCTCATATAGCAGCGGCTTTTCCGGCACGTTCAGCACTTCGAGATTTCCGGCCAGGATGGCATCCACCGTCTCCCGGGTCAACCGCTCTTTAACTTTGGCGATATAATCGCCAGTTTTGAGCTTTTTCTCGAAATGGATCAAGTCGTCCCGCCGGTTGTAAATCCGGATTCGGTATTTGCGGCGGTCACGGAGGCCTCCTAATTTATCGTGCAGCGCGGAGTTGTCGATATCGTCAAAATAAAGGCTGCGAATATGGTATTCACCGCTCTGTCCCGCATGCTCGTCATGCCGGGCTAACCCCCGTAACCGCTGCCGGAGGATATAATACTGGTGGCGGTTGATCATAAATTTCAGCTCGTGGCGGTACTTCAGGTTTTGGTTCAAGTTCAAGTTGCACCTCTTTTCTCGGGAACCGTTTGAGTTATGACAACTATCCTATCAAGGTTCGCTGATTGTCCACTTAACGCAACCTGAAAATCAACTGAAAGTTTTAACACTGCGTTGACAAATGTAAAATTGTGTAAGTCGTTAGGTTGACAGAGAACGTCCATGAGCCGTATCTTAAGGGAAATCCAAAAGGAGCTTGTTTATATGAAGGGTCGGAGAGCGATGGTTTGGCTGGGGGGACTAATCTTTGTATTGTTGCTCGGAGGCATCATTTGGGGTTGGCTAAAAATACAACAGGCCAACGAATCCGCCGTACCGAAGCCCCAATCGATCGTGATGACGATCGGCGGGGATGCGCGGACGACAATGGCGTTCACCTGGCAGACGGAAGGAAAGGCAGAGGAAGCGGGGATTCTACAACTGGTGGAGGGGGCGGAGCCCGTTACCTCCTGGAACGAAGCCGAGGTGCTCCGCTTTGAAGCAGAATCGTCCGAGAGGAAGGGGGACGACGGCAAGTGGCAGACCGTGTACAAGGTGCTGGCTACCAGCCTTCGCCCGGGAACAAAGTATGTTTATCGCGTGGGCAACGGGCAGGAGGACGGGTGGAGCGAACCGGCCGGCTTTGTGACGGAAACCGCGGAGCCTCAGGCGTTTACATTCCTCAACGTAACGGATTCGCAAGGGGAGAAGAAGGAGGACTTTAAGCTGTGGGCGCGAACGCTGGACAAGGCGTTCCAAACGTTTCCGGACGCCCGGTTCATCGTGCATAACGGGGATATGACGGAGAACCCGGACGATGCGCAGGGGTGGAAATGGCTGTTTGGACAAGCTTCCAAATGGCTCACTCGCGTGCCGCTGATGCCAGTGGCTGGCAATCATGACGAAGTTTCTGGAGATGCTTCGGCGTTTGCATCACATTTTCTTGTACCGGAGAACGGAGCGGAAGGGGCTACGCCGGGGACCACGTATTCCTTTGATTATGGATTTACCCATATTGTTGTGCTGAATACGGAGTCGAAGATCACGCGACAGGCCGCTTGGTTAAGGGAGGATCTGCGCAAAAACCCCCAGCCTTGGACAATCGTGGCGATGCATCGACCCGCTTATGGCGGCAATCAATATGAGAAAATCGAGGAATGGATCCCGATCTTCGAGGAGTTTGGCGTGGATCTGGTGCTCCAGGGACACAACCATGAATATTCCCGGTCCTATCCCTTGCAGGATGGTCAAATCGCCCAAGACGGCAATGGGACCGTCTATGTCGTCACCAACACCTCCGGTTCCAAATTTAATGAGTTAAAAAAAGATAAGTTCTACCACGCCGTGCATACTCAACCCAACAAGCAGACGTTTGCCGGGATCACCGTAAGCGAGCGGACGTTAACTTACACGGCTTATACCGTGGACGGTCGCAGGTTGGATGAGTTTACGCTGACCCGTTAATGGCGGATATCTTCTGCGCTGGAACTCGGTCAGATCGCTTCCAGCGGTTTTTCCTTGGCCGGACGTCGAACCCACAGATCAGCGCGGTCGCCGCCGCTTGGGGCTTGGCCTCGGCCGGTCTGGCGGCCGCTTGGTCTTCTAGTGCGGCATCTTAGTTTGCAAATAAAAGAGTAGTGTAATAGGATAATAATGTAAATAATATTCTATTGAGGGTATAGTGGAATGGAATTCATCAAAAGGAAAAACCTTCACGCCCTCTACGGATTCAACAAATATCGTTTATAAATGGAGAAGCAACTGAAAGGGTGTATAATCATTCATAACTATACGATTCATGATGAAATCCGCAGTGTTTGTACGCCAAAGTGGTTTTTGAGTTGTTTGGTTATCATGTTACTTCCCATGATATATTTTTTGCTTCGACACTCCCAGTACACTTTTAATAGCGAATACGATGTATTCACTTTTTTTCTGGATAGCTTTGTACCGATTGTATTTGTTATTTTTGCAGTGTTCGTATACACAGGAATGTTTGCACAGGAAGTTAACAATAGGTTTATAGTTTACACCAGGTTGCGGATCTCGCTCAAAAAATTATTAAGGATTAAAATCGTTACAAATTTTGTATTAACTTTTGGTGTCTTTTTTATTTTTATTTTTGCTTATTTTATTTTCGCATATTATGTCGAACCCGTTATTGGATTGGTTCGCTATGACCCATCTTTTTTTGCACTTAACGGAACCACGGTTCAAGAATATACTTTAACCCAAAACACTTTTTCTCAATTGCTAGCCTATGGTGAAGTCACTTATGGATTTATCTACTCGCTATGGGTAGCCATAAATGCAGCATTATTTGCAACATTTGCACTTTTGCTTGTCCTTCTCTTAGACAATAAATTTCTCGCTTTATCTATTCCTTTTGGATTTTATCTAGTAGAAAGCTTCTTTATGGGGGCTTTTGGTATGGTGAAATATCAGTTTTTTCAAGCAATTTTCCCCTTTAACTATATGCAGTTGCCGATTTGGACATCTTTAGTACCAACGGCTGCTTTAATAATAGTATGTTTATTCTTGTTGAGTTATCTTATTCTCGCAAACAGATTGGATCGTATGCAATGAAAGCATGGAAAACTATAATGAACGAGTTTATCTCTTGGAAATGGTTAGTCGTTATTATCATTCTTTTTCCTTACGAAGCCATGCTATTGCAACGGTTGCAACAAACAGCCCTATCATTTGGTGTGGCCATAAATCAGTGGGATCTTATCACCCAATCGTTAAATGACCACATAGTAATCTATTACTTTTTGCTTCCCTTATGGCTGATAAATTCTTGTTACATATTGATGCGAGAATGGGACTATTCCGTATTACTTAGGATGAAGGGTTATAGCCAATGGATCACATACACGATATATCAAGTCGCTATAAGCCTTTTCTGGTTTTTATTATTATGGATTATCATCGTATTGCTTGTATCGCGAGGTATTCCTATTGAAAATAGTTGGAGTAATTACGCTCTGGACAATCTAGTACCTGGAAATTACAGCGTGGTACTGCAGAGGATTGGATTGCCTCCTCTGTTTGCTAGCTTTTTGCAGTGCTTATTACTTGGTGTTTTTTTGATATTTGTCCATGTCAGTATGGCTGCATTTTGTGTCCTATCCCCGCGAATAATAGGCCTTTCTATCTTGGCATTAGTATATTTTATTGGTTCACTGGTATCCTTTCGAATGCTCCCTGAGAGAAGCGTCTGGCTAAAAGTAGAAAATTTTATGATTCTTTCTTCAGGAGCTTATGCATTTCCTTCATTGGTCATCTCGTTTATCATGCCCATTGGAGGTATATTTATTTGTTATTTGATCGTCTGGATATCTAAGCATCGAAATGGGTTCTATCTATGGATTAAAGATAAGCAAGCCGTTTTGGCTTATTTCTTCCTTTGTTTATTGGGGATCTTGATAACGTTTATAGAACAGGTGGGTTCGTTTAAGACCCTAGGCGACTACTTTTTTAGTCAGTTTTTCGGATTATCGGAGGATGGGGCTGCTCTAATAGTCTACTTGTTTTATTGCCTTGTCTTCTTTGGAGCAATTTATCTCTTCCAATATCAGCTCAATGATGATACTAACGGGTCTATGTATTATCAGGTAATCCGTTATCGTTCTTATGATCGCTGGTTTGGTCATTTGATGTTAAAAAACATGTTTTTTTTGGGGTTTATGCTATTGTTTTGGGCTTTAATAATTATACTAGTTGGTGTGATCCAAGGACTTGCGTGGGATGTTAGCATATCGGTTGTACCGAGAGTTTCAATCGGCAAATTAATCTATCAGTATTTTGTTAACGGGTTACTGCAAATGATAAATTATTGGCTGATCGTGTTTATCGTCCATTGGGTTTGGCGCAGTAGAACATCAAATCTTATGGTGTTAGGATTACTAATTGTTGCTGGCTGGCTAAATCGTACTCAAGTATTGCCAGTTGGATTAAATGGTTCAGGGTGGTTGCTAAGCGAGAATACGAATCTATATTTCATTAGTGGAAAATTGCTCTTTTGCATCTTGATCGAATGGATGATCGTCGTCATCTTGTTTCGTAGCAAAAAAGTGTTTCATGAAGGGGAGGGGTAATGTTGTCAATCATTCAACTTGATAAAATTGATAAATCGTTCCGTGGTAACTTATTATTTGAGCAAGCCTCAGCTTCGTTTGAAAGCGGGCGAATCTATGGAATTATTGGTCACAACGGGGCGGGGAAATCGGTTTTGTTTAAAATGATCTGTGGATTTATTAAGCCAGATCGAGGGTTGATTCATATTGACCCGAAATATCGGGCGAAGCGCTCCTCTTTTCCAAGAAACTTTGGAGTGATCATTGACCGCCCGGGGTATATACCGGGGAGGTCGGGTTTTGATAACTTAAAGAAATTAGCGGATATACAGCGTATAATCACAGATAAAGAGATTACAGACGTGATGCAACGTGTGGGTTTAGATCCAGAGTCGAAGCAAAAAGTAAAGCACTACTCTTTGGGGATGAAACAAAAGTTAGCACTAGCACAAGCGATAATGGAAAACCAGGAGGTATTGCTGCTCGACGAACCCTTTAATGGTTTGGATCAGGCCAGTGTCAGTAATATTCGGGATATGATGCTTGAATACAAAAAAGTTGGGAAGACCATTCTATTGACAAGTCACAATAAGGAGGATATCGACTTGTTAAGTGATCACGTATATCAAATCAATCAACGTAAGTTGGATCAACTATATTAGTGATGAAGTAGGACGATAGAAAGGCTCCAAAAGACGTAATTTGTCATTTGGAGCCTAATTTTTTTGCGAGATTGCTTACACCGTTACTCGCCCATCCTGCACTCGCGTCCCGGCTAGTTCCGGCAACGACTTGCGTTCCGGTTCCGCGCCGCACAGCCCGGTACATTCGCGGAAAGCGAAGTGACGGCAGCCCCGGCATTGATCGACATTGATGATTCCCAACGCATAGGTCAGAGCTTCACCGGTATTTTCAAAGAAGTTCGCTTCGCCGATCTTCTCGTAGCAGCCGGTTTTGCTCATCAGCTTATGCGGCTGGGCACGCAGGCCAGAGACGAGGACGGTGATGCCGGCTTTGTGAAGGTGTTTGATTAAGGCGGCGAAATTCGCTTCACCGGTCGTATCCATAAACGGCACCTTCCCCATCCGGATCAACACCACCCGCAGCTGGCCGCCTTCAATTTGCGAGACGAACCGGTCAAACGCTTGGGAGGCTCCGAAGAACAACGGCCCATCGACGGTAAAAATCGAGACCTGCGGGCAATCATGATCCTCCGTCACCATCTGCGCCCGAACCTTTTCCTTGCCAGAAGCCAGGTCAGGCAGCACCTTGTCGACGGTAAGCAGCTCGCCCATCCGTTTGACGAACAGCACGACGGCAAGCACCAAACCCACTTCGACGGCGGTCGTCAACGTGGTGAACACCGTGAGCAGGAAGGTAACGAGCAGCACGATCGTGTCGCCGGTCCGCGTCTTTAGCATGTGGGCGAACGCTTTGCGCTCGCTCATGTTCCAGGCGACCACCATCAGAATCGGGGCCATGCTGGCGAGCGGAATGTTGGACGCGTAGGGTGCGAACAACGCTACGATCAGCAGCACGACGATCCCATGGATGATCCCGGACATCGGGGAGACCGCCCCGTTCTTGATATTCGTCGCCGTGCGGGCGATCGCGCCGGTCGCCGGGATGCCGCCGAACAGCGGGGCGGCGAGGTTGGCGAGACCTTGCCCAATCAACTCGCGGTTGCTGTTGTGGCGGGTGCCGGTCATCCCGTCCGCCACCACCGCCGAGAGCAGCGATTCGATGCTGCCGAGCAAGGCGATGATCAGCGCCGGCTGCAGCATCGGCATAACGCTGTCCCAGGACAACGACAGCGGGCGGAGGCTAGGCAAGCCGCCGGGGATCGCCCCGTAAGCGGAGCCGATCGTCGTCACCTTCCCCGGGAACAGCCAGGCTGCAGCAAGCGTGGAGACGAGGATGCCAACCAGCGAACCGGGGATTTTCGGCAGCACCTTCGGCGTCAACAGCAGCGCTGCCAAGCAAATAGCCGCCGTCAGGAGGCTGTAGACGTTCAAAGTGTTGAAATGAAGGGCGATTTCCTGCATATTTTCATGAAAATACTCATGCCGCTTCATCCCGGTCAATCCGAGAAAGTTGCCGATTTGCCCGCTGAAAATCGTCACCGCAATCCCGGCGGTAAACCCGATTGTGACCGGCCGCGGAATGAACTTGATCAGCGTTCCAAGCCGGAGCAGCCCCATCAGCACTAAAAAGATCCCGGCCAGGAAGCCGGCGATCAGCAGGTTTTCATATCCGTATTGCAGCACGATGGCGAGCAGAATCGGGATAAATGCCCCTGTAGGCCCGCCGATCTGAAATCGCGAGCCCCCCAGCAGCGAGATGAGGATCCCGGCGACAATTGTCGTGTACAGCCCATACTCCGGCTTGACGCCGGACGCGATCGCAAAAGCCATCCCCAGCGGGATCGCGACGATGCCCACGATACATCCAGAAATCAAATCTTTACGAAACGAGGCCGCGTTATAATTTCTGAACCTTCCTATCCACTTCATCCGTTAAACCCTTCTTTTCCTAGAAATCTGCAGTTCATGCAGCATGACCTATCCCGGTAAACAAAAAAGATCCCCCGCAGCCCGGCGGGGAAACCTCGGGTTCCTTATTTTTGTTTGCGGATCCCTTGCAGTAAGGAAATCGATTCGACCAAATGATTATCGAAAATTTGCCGGGCCACCGCGAGTAAATCCTTAAGGAGCGGATCTCGCAGTGAGTATACGACCGTAGTACCTTCCTTGACCGTGTTGACCAGATTTTTGGCGCGAAGAACAGCTAGTTGCTGGGACACGGCCGACCCTTCCGATCCGAGGATCGCTTGCAGCTCGTTGACATTCCGCTCGCCTTCGCTCAGCACCTCCAAAATACGGATTCGCATCGGATGGGCGAGAGCTTTGAAAAATTCCGCCTTAAACTGTTGCAGGTTCGCGTCCATCGACTAAACTCCTTAAAATCTAAAGTTTCATATCTCTAAATCTTTGCATATTCGATATCATAGCACATCGCTTGATTAGGTGTATAGGGAAAAAGGTCACAGGAAGATTGGCAAGCCGGAGGAGTTTTTCCAATTGAGCTTTGGCAAGGAAACATGCTATACTTAATAATGATAATCATTATCAACAACTAATTTATTGATATTGGCGAATGGTTGGCGAAACCTTCAATGCACTAAACGGGGGTGTCGTTTTAGATAGAGAAGCCGTCCTTGGATGGATAGGACGTTTGGAGAAGAGGAGTTGAGTTACAATGGAGCATCTATTAGAGGTTAAAGATTTAGCCATCTCGTTCCATACCCGGGAGGGCGAGGTGCAGGCGATTCGCGGCGTCAACTTTCACGTCGACAAAGGGGAGACGCTGGCGATTGTGGGGGAATCCGGTTCGGGTAAAAGCGTCACCTCCCAGGCCGTCATGCAGCTGGTCCCCCGGCCGCAAGGCGTATATAAGCGCGGGGAGATCTGGTTTGATGGGCAGGAGCTGATCGGCAAGACCGAGAAGCAAATGCAGCGGATTCGCGGCAAGGAGATCGGGATGATCTTTCAAGATCCGATGACCTCGTTGAACCCGACGATGAAGGTAGGCAAGCAGATCACTGAGGTGCTTCATACCCATGAGCATATGTCCAAGGACGCCGCTTACCAGCGAGCTGTAGAGCTTCTGGGACTGGTTGGGATTCCGTCGCCGGAGCGGCGGTTCCACCAGTACCCGCACGAGTTTAGCGGCGGGATGCGGCAGCGCGTGGTTATCGCCATCGCCCTGGCGGCAAATCCGAAGCTGCTGATTGCGGATGAGCCTACGACGGCATTGGACGTGACGATCCAGGCGCAGATCCTGGAATTGATGAAGGAGCTGCAGCGGAAGATCGGCACCGCGATTATTTTCATCACACATGATCTGGGTGTGGTGGCGAAAATGGCAGACCGCGTGGCGGTCATGTATGCCGGGCAAATCGTCGAGACCGGAACGGTGGAGGAAATCTTCTATGATCCTCGGCATCCGTACACCTGGGGACTGCTGGCTTCGATGCCAAGCCTGGAAGGAAACGGTGGCGGGAAGCTGACGGCGATCCCGGGCACGCCGCCGGATTTGATCCGTCCGCCGAAGGGAGACGCCTTCGCGTTGCGGAGCTCGTATGCGATGAAGATCGACTTCGAGCAGGAGCCGCCACTGTATCAGGTTTCGGATACGCATGCGGTGAAGTCGTGGCTGCTGCATCCGCAGGCTCCGGCGGTTCAGCCGCCGGAAGCGGTGATCCGGAAGCGCCGCGGGCTGCCGGGGGTTTATGAGGCCCCGGTATTGGCGAAAGCGTAACATAACGGAAGAGGGGCAAGGCACTATTTTTCATGGGGAGGAACCTATCGGAATGTTTGTCATGACAAGGACAATGGTGATTGAGAAAGGCAACAGCGACAAGGTGCTCGCGCGGTTTAGCGCGGAGAGTCCGTTGGACCAGATGGATGGCTTGGTAGATATCAGCGTGATGGTCAATCGGAAGAGCCAAGAGCATGAGGAAGTAGTGGTCGTGATCCGCTGGGAGTCGCAGGAAGCGTGGAAGAACTGGGAGAAAAGCGATGCGCACATCCAGGGCCACAAAAATAGCCGGGGACAGCAGCCGCCTTCGTTCATTTTGAGCACGACGGTGAACCTGTACGATGCGCAGGTGGTGAAGAAGGGGAAGGCTTTTTTGAACGGCGCGTGACGTGATACACTTAAGTTGAATCGAATCGCTAGATGGTAGATTAGGTTGCTAGATTTCGGCGACTCGGGATTACTTCAAGCAAGGAGATCTGAAATGAAGCTGGTTTCATGGAATGTGAACGGACTACGGGCCTGTGTAGGCAAAGGGTTTTTGGACTATTTCAAGGAGGCGGACGCGGATATTTTTTGCCTCCAGGAGACGAAGCTGCAGGAAGGGCAGATCGAGCTGGATCTCGGAGGCGATTACGAACAATATTGGAACTATGCGGAGAAAAAAGGCTACTCCGGCACCGCCGTCTTCACGCGGATCAAGCCGCTGTCCGTGCGCTACGGCATGGAGGAGGATTCCGAGCCGGAGGGCCGGATCATCACGCTGGAATTCGAGGAGTTCTACCTCGTGACGGTGTATACGCCCAACGCGAAACGCGACCTCTCCCGCCTGGACTATCGGATGGAGTGGGAGGACCGGTTCCGCGCTTATCTGACTGGGCTGGATGCGGTCAAGCCGGTGTTGGTTTGCGGCGACCTGAACGTCGCGCACATGCCCATCGATATTAAGAACGCAAAGTCGAACGAAGGTAACTCCGGCTACACCCAGGAAGAACGGGGCAAAATGACCGATCTGCTGGCGTCCGGGTTCACCGATACGTTCCGGTATTTCTATCCGGACCGCGAGGGCGTGTACAGCTGGTGGTCGTACATGCCGAAGATTCGCGAGCGCAACATCGGCTGGCGGATCGACTACTTCCTCGCCTCCTCTCGGTTGGAGCCGCAGCTAAAGGATGCGGGGATCGACTGCCACATCCTGGGCAGCGACCATTGTCCGGTGTCGTTGACGGTGGAATGGTGATATAATCGGATATAGACGAAGAACGTCCTTATGACCGTACGAGCTGCGGTTTTAGGGGCGTTCTTTTTTATTTTTAGAGGGAGGCGGGTTGGAGGTATGGACTTTGATCAGGCGCATCAGGCATTTTTGGAGAAGCATTTGGCAGGTAGAACGGGAGAGCGTAAAGGGAGGCTGCAGCGG
Organism: Paenibacillus rubinfantis; assembly: GCF_001486505.1. Classification (GTDB taxonomy): domain Bacteria; phylum Bacillota; class Bacilli; order Paenibacillales; family Paenibacillaceae; genus Fontibacillus; species Fontibacillus rubinfantis. The sequence continues at coordinate 1,568,519 of NZ_LN909066.1, read as the reverse complement.
GGCCATCAATACGCGGAAAAGCTGCTGTTGCAAAACGTATGGTGGCCGTTGTTCGGAACATTGGAACATCTGCATCCGGAGTATGAGATTTACGACTGGAACCGCAAGTCGCAGTTTCTCGACTTTGCTTTTCTTCCGCCGTACGGCCGCTTTGGTATCGAATGCGACGGGTTTCAAAGCCATGTGAAGGACATGGACCGGGAAAAGTTCAGCTATGCGCTAAATCGCGACACCTTCCTGACCAGTATGGGATGGAAAATGCTCCATTTCTCCTTCGACGATATCCAGTACCGTCCGGAGGTTTGCCGGATGCTTCTGAATTTGGCAGTAGGCCCTTATTTGTTGAAAAGTCAATCCGGCTTGAAAGGCTCCAGTCTGGCTTCTCCGGCCGAAAGTGAGGTGCTGCGTCTGGCCTGGCACCTCGGAGGGACGGTTCGCCCGCGGGACGTGATGGAGCAGGGCTCGGTGAATTTCCGCACTGCCCGCAACCGGCTGAACCGCCTGGTGGATAAGGGATGGCTGCGCCCCGTAGCCTCCGGCACCTATATTTGCCGCTATGAGCTGACAGACCGCTCGGCGGAGGGATTGGCGTAGGAGGTAGAGCCGAGCAAGCGGGGAGTGACGGGTCCTGGTGGAGGGGCGTGTGGAGGAAGCCTGCTCCTCCTCCTGTCGCCCCCAGCTGCCATGGGAGAAGCAAAATGTTGCATTAGGTACAACATTTTTGGGCCCCATGGCGGCGACTCGGACGAAATGTTGTAGTAACTACAACATTTGCGTGCGATATCGCGCGAGGAGGGCCTAAATGTTGCACTTTTTGCAACATATTACTCGCCCAGCGCGCTTCCGTCGCTGAAATGTTGTAGGTTTTGCAACATTTTGGTCTCCCGGCTGGGGTGGACCGACGAGTGGAGGAGGCCTGCCCTCCTCCTGTCGCCCCCAGCTGCCATGGGAGACGCGAAATGTTGTATTATGTACAACATTTTTGGGCCCATGGCGGCGACTCGGGCGAAATGTTGTAGTAACTACAACATTTGCGTGCGATATCGCGCCAGGAGAGCCTAAATGTTGCACTTTTTGCAACATATTACTGGCCAAGCGCGCTTCCGTCGCTGAAATGTTGTAGGTTTTGCAACATTTTGGTCTCCCGGCTGGGGTGGACCGACGAGCAGAGACGCCCAGCCCCTCCTCCAGCCGGCTGGATCGACGCACCGCTAGAGAGGGAAAAGGACTCATCACCCCAAAAAAATGAGTGATTACTCACTTGACACGCCATCCGCAAAAGGAGTATCTTTATCTCATCGAACGAGAGTGAGTAATTACTCACATTTTATTAAATCTCCCCATAGAGGAGTGAATCCGAAATGAACAACACCCCGGAAGTTTGCATTCGTACACGAGAGGTAACAAAGGCTTTTAGCGGGAATGAGGTGCTGCACGGCATCAGTTTGGAGGTCCGGCACCGCGAGATCTTTGGACTGTTGGGGCCATCGGGCTCGGGCAAGACAACATTCGTGAAGATGATTGCCGGGATCGACGAAGCGACCCGCGGCGAGGTTGAAGTGTTAGGTACGCGGATGCCAAAGCTCAGCATGATGAACCGCATCGGTTATATGGCTCAATCTGACGCGATGTACAACGAGCTTACGGCGAAGGAGAACCTGGAGTTTTTCGGAGCGTTGTTTGGACTGCGCGGCGGGAAAATGAAGCGGCGCATCGATGAGGTCATGGCGCTGGTGAATCTGACGGAGCACCTGAAACGCCCGGTCGGCGCGTACTCCGGCGGGATGAAGCGCCGATTGTCGCTGGCGATTGCGCTCATACATGAGCCCGAGGTGCTGATTCTCGACGAACCTACCGTCGGGATCGACCCGGTGCTGCGCCAGTCGATTTGGAACGAGTTCGAGAACCTCAGCCAAAAGGGCACGACGATTCTCGTCACCACCCATGTCATGGACGAAGCGGACAAATGCCATCGACTCGGGATGGTGAGGGACGGAAATCTGATCGCTGTAGGGACGCCGGAGGCACTGAAACAGGAGACCGGCAGCGCGACGATTGAGGAAGCATTTTTGTATTACGGAGGTGTTCGCGCATGAGAATCCGGGCTGTGATTGTTCGTATCGTTCGTCAGTTTATCCATGACAAAAGAACGATGGCGCTGTTGGTCGTCGCCCCGCTTCTGGTCTTATCCTTAATGTATCTAGTGTTTAATGGAGACATCTACCAACCCAAAATCGGTACCGTGCAGCTGCCCGCTGCGATTACGGAGAAATTAACCGCGGCCGATCCGAAACTAACTGCCTACGATACCGTTGAAGCGGCTGAGGCGGCCTTGGAGAGTCAAGAGATCGATGCGTTTATTCGCTTAGACCAGGGGGCGGCGCATGTTAAGCTGGAAGGCAGCGATCCGTCCAAAAACCGGGCCGTCCTGTTGCTGATGCAAAAAACACTACAGGGGCAAGGGACCCCAACGGGGATGGCCCAAGATCGGAATCATGAGAACGCCGCCGCTGATCCTACGAATGAGGCGGCGGTCAGCCAAAGTGGCACTAAGCCCCCTCAGGGGATGGTTCAGACACCGGTATTTGAATACCTGCACGGATCCGCAGATTTATCGACCTTTGACAGCTTAAGTCCCGTGCTCATCGGGTTGTTCGCCTTCTTCTTCGTATTCCTGATCGCAGGCGTGTCCTTTCTGCGCGAGCGAACCAGCGGTACGCTGGAGCGGCTGCTTGCCACCCCGCTGCGCCGCTGGGAAATCGTGACCGGCTATATGGCTGGATTCGGCATCTTCACCAGCCTGCAAGCGGTATTGATCGCCGGATTTACGGTGTATGGGCTCGGCAGCCTGATGGTTGGCTCCTTCGGGTACGTTCTGCTCATCATGCTGCTGCTGTCTCTTGCGGCGCTGAGTTTCGGTACGTTGCTGTCGGCATTTGCCAACACGGAATTCCAGATGATCCAGTTCATTCCGATCGTTATCGTGCCGCAGGTGTTTTTCTCCGGATTGTTTGACTTGGAGAGCATTTCGCCTTGGCTTCGCTGGATTACCCATATCACACCGCTGAAATACGGAGCGGATGCGCTGCGCGGCATCATGATCCGCGGCGAGGGATGGAGCGGAATCGCGCTGGACGTTTACGTGTTAGCAGGGTTATCCCTTGTATTTATGCTCGCGAATGTCCTCGCGTTGCGCAAGCACCGCAAAATATAGTACGCTGGACAAAGAAGCTTACGATACGAAGGGAAAGGGGAGAGGCCTCTATGTCAAACGAAAAAGAGCAGTGGCTGGAGGACTTGATCCGGTTGACGGAAGAAGAGGACACGGAGAAGAAAACGGAGAAACAGATCAAAATTCTGGAGGCGGCAACGGAGATTTTTGCCGAGAAAGGGTATGCCGCCACTTCCACCAGTGAAATCGCACAGAAAGCTGGGGTCGCGGAGGGAACGATTTTTCGCCATTATAAGACGAAAAAGGACCTGTTGCTTTCCATTGCCGGGCCAATCGTGATCAAACTGGTTGCGCCGTTTCTGCTGCGGGATTTTGCCAAAATGCTCGATCTGCCGTATGAGCGGGCGGAGGATTTTTTTCGCGCGCTGGCCAAGGACCGCTTCAAGTTTGTCCGTGAGAATATGCGGATTATCAAAATCTTAATCCAGGAGGTCCCGTTTCAGCCGGAGCTGCTGGAGCAGGTGAAAGGGCTGGCGTCTGAGATCGTTTTTCAGCGGATCAAGCGAGTGATTCTGCATTTTCAGGAAAAAGGACTGCTTGTTGAAGCGCCGCCATGGCGGATCGCCAGAACCGGTGCCAGCGTGATGATTGGGATGATTTTGGTGCATGTGCTGATCGTGCCGGATTTCCCTTTTGATGAAGAGGAAGAAATCGAACGCACCTTGGACCTACTCATGTACGGCATCGCCGGCCGCCCTCAGTAAATCGGCATCATCTAACCCGTTTCAGGCTTAGCCTGGGGCGGGTTTCTTGTTGAGCCGCGGTTTTGTAATACTTTCGTAAGGCTTTTCTAATGGTTTCGCAAGCGGATTGTTCTTGGATGGTTAGCATTGTTCGTTAAGATAAGGGTCGAACGAAGTCCAAATCACGAAAGGAAGAAGATGAACATGAAAAAAATCGGAATGATCTTGATGCTGGGGGCCATGCTGACGTTAGCCGCATGCGGTGCCAAAAACAACGACATGATGAACCAAGGGAACATGAACGACGGGGCCAACACTTCAACGGAAATGAGCGGTACCTCCGGAAATGACGAGATGATGAACAGCGAGATGGGCCAGGACATGATGGGCGATGAAATGAAGGATGGCGAGATGGGCCAGGACATGATGGGCGATGAGATGAAGGACGGCGAAATGAAGGATGGAAATATGGACGGCGAAATGGGTAAATAATCCAAAAGTCGTAACCTCTCTAGCATCACGATATAATGTGATTAATGATACAGGGAATACTTTCCACTAGCCAGGGGGGCCATACTTGTGAGCGCCAAAATTGTAGTTGCCGACGATGAACAAAATATTACGGATGTCTGCCGCCGTTATCTGGAACGCGAGGGCTGGATGGTTTGGGTTGCTTCGGATGGGGAGGAAGCGCTGCGCCATTGGAAAGAGCATCAACCCGATTTGCTGGTGCTGGATCTTATGATGCCGAAGCTTGGCGGTCTGGAGGTATGCGATCGGATCCGTCAGCAGGAGGATACGCCGATCATTATGCTGACGGCCCGCGGTGAGGAAGCCGACCGGTTGCTGGGGCTCACGATGGGAGCGGACGATTACCTGACCAAACCGTTTAGTCCACGCGAGCTGGTGCTGCGTATCAAGAACATCCTGCGGCGAACCGGTGTTCAAACGGGTGCTGCCACAGCGGCGGCCCCCCCGAAATCAGCGGCTGAAGGTGGTGAAGGGCCGACGATTGCGTTTGACGGCCTGGAGATTTTTCCGCAGGAGCGGCGAGTGTTGATTCGTGGAGTAGAGGCGGATTTGACGATGAAGGAATTCGATCTTCTGCACCTACTCGCGAAGTATCCGGGGAAGGTGTTTTCCCGCAGCCAGCTGTTGAACCAGGTGTGGGATGTGGCTTATGACGGTGATACGACAACGGTCACTGTTCATATCCGCCGGCTACGGGAGAAAATCGAAACCAACCCGTCGACCCCGGAATGGATCAAAACGGTCTGGGGGATCGGCTACAAGCTCGAAGCTAGGGGGCAGGAGCGATGAAGCTGCGGACGTACCTCCTGCTGGCCAACTTGGTGAGCATCGCGATGATCATCCTGCTGTTGGTGGCGTTTTATCGATATATGCTGTTGAGCAAAGAGCAGTTTGTTTGGCTGACACTCGCCTCGATTGGTGCGGGGCTGGTATCGGCGCTGCTGCATTTCGTGCTGGTGCGTCCGCTGGAAGCTTCGGTTAAGCGAATCGGCGATGGGGCAAGACGTATTGCTGAGGGCGATTTAAAGGCACGGGTCGAGTATACGGGGTTAAAAGAGTTCCGTCAGTTGGCCGATCAGTTTAACCATATGGGAGACAGCCTTGAGACCAGCTTCAAGCAGGTATCGGCGGCGGAAGCCGCCCAACGCGAGTTGGTTGCGAATATGGCCCATGACCTGAGGACGCCGCTGGCCTCGGTTCAATCCTACGTTGAGGCGCTGGAGGACGATGTTATACAGGATGAGGCCGCGTTCCGGCGATATTTAGCCACCATCCGGACCGAAACGGTGCGGCTCGGGGAGCTCATACAGGATTTATTTGAGCTGTCGACGCTGGAGTCGGCAAGGCAGGAAACGGAGGAGCTGCGAATGTCGGTTGCGGAAGACGTCCTCATCGAACTCCTGCCGCGTTTCGCCAAGCCGTGTGAAGCGAAGTCGCTGCAGTTGAAGGTAGAGCTTCCTGATCGTCCGCTTAAGCTTCGAATGGCGCCCCGACATTTGGAACGAGTGCTGCAAAACTTACTGGAAAATGCCGTAAGGTATTCCCCGCAAGGGGGCACGATTACGTGCTCGGCGATGGAAATCACCGGCGGTCCGGAGGGCAGGAGAACCCGGTTCTCGATCGTTGATCAAGGACCGGGCGTCCCCCCTGAAGAGAGAGTGCGCATCTTCGAGCGCTTTTACCGTTCTGATCGGTCTCGCAGCCGGGATAGCGGAGGCGCCGGTTTAGGTCTGTCCATCGCGAAGCGGCTGGTGGAGCAATACGGCGGTGAGATCGGCGTGGAGGAAGCCCAGGCGGGAGGTAGTACGTTTTGGTTCACGGTACTCGAGGTGGCTGATGGCAGACATGCTGAGGAGTACTCCATGAAATAAGGAGGTGGTAGAGGGATGAAGGGAATGCTGGAGCGCCTGCGTAAGGGGTATGGAAAAAAACTCGTCACCCTGCATACCTGGAACGGCTGGATTGTCGTGATCCTGGCCCTGACAGGGCTGCTGTTGGTTGGCGGGTTTTGGCGCGGGCTGCTGGGCGAGGGCCGAGTTTGGCTGAAATGGCTGCATATCGCGGTGGGTATCGCTTCGATCCTCCCGGTCATTTATTACTTGCTGCTAGCCGGGAAGCACTGGAAGCAGCTGCGACAGAAGCCCTGGCAGCGGTTTAATGTCCTTGTGGTCCTTGCTTTGCTGTTGGGCTGGTTTGGTTCGGGCGTGCTGCTGTGGCAATTCAAGGCGGTGGGGCCGAGGGTGTCCAATGCGGCGTTGACCGTCCATGATTTATTAACCTGGATCGGTCTGCCATACATCATTTACCACTCTTTAACCCGGACCAAATGGTTGAAAGAACCGGCCCGACGGTCGATTAAAGCCGAGGTTCGCCCTGTCGCCGCAGGCAAGGTGGCGGAAGCAGGAGCAGGGGCTACGCCTGCGGCAGAGGCTAAACCACACCAAGGCCCCACCTCTCCCCAGCCGGTCTATACCCGCCGGGCGTTTATCCGCGGGGCGATTGGCATAGGGCTGGCGGTGACGGTTGGACCAACCTTTCTCAAATGGCTGGGCAGCTCCTTCGGCAGCATCGGAGGCACGAAGACGGTTGACCGGCTGCTGGAGGAGAATGCCAACCGGCTCGTTCCGAATCCGGTGCCGTTGCCGGCTTCCGCAGAGGTTGTCGGGGGTGGGGCGCAGGGACATTTTCGGGTATATACGGTCACGGACATTCCGTCCTTCTCCAACGAGAACTGGTCGTTTACGATCGACGGTCTGGTGAATAACAAATTCAAGTGGAGCTGGGAGGACTTCCTCAAGTTAAAGCGGAAGGTGCAGGTCAGCGATTTTCACTGCGTGACGGGCTGGTCGGTGTACAATAATACTTGGGAAGGCATCCCGCTGCGGGAGCTGCTTCAAAAAGCCAGCGTCAAGGCAAACGCCAAAACGGTGAAGTTCTATTCGGGGGACGGCGTTTACACGGATACCCTCACCCTGGAGCAAGCGGACATGGAGGATGTGTTGGTCGCGGTGATGCACGACGGTAAGCCGATTCCGAGCGATTTGGGCGGACCGGTAAGACTGATCGTGCCGAAAATGTACGCCTACAAGTCGGTGAAATGGCTGACACGAATCGAGTTGATCGAAGGCGAGCATGTCGGTTACTGGGAGCAGCGCGGTTACTCCAACGATGCATGGGTGGGACTGAGCTGATAGATCGTATAGTTAAAGGAAGCCGGATACTCCATTCAGGGGGTCCGGCTTTTATATTGATTTGAGCTATCCGCTCCCTTCTTTTGAGGATTATCCCGTTGCATCAGGCAGGTCGTGGGGAAGTCATTGATCCGTTTCCCATTGTAAGGATCGCCCAGGCAGGCAACGCCTTCTTGATCCCTCCCGTTCTGAACGAAAGGGATAATCGCACATAGAGGTGTACCAATTCTGATCGAAAGGGATAATCGTGCAAAGGGGGTGTGAGAAGATACTACCCTCTCATTCATTGACGATGATAATCATTATCAATTATACTTCGGTTATCAAGTCACGTTGCTTGAAGGGAGTTGGAGGGCCGGAGGCAGGTTGTGCCGGGGGAAACCCTAGACCTGCAGGAGTCTCTGGATTATGTGCGGTTATTGCAGGAAGCTTGGGAAGGCGAATGTCGACATCGCCAGACCGAGGAACCTGGAGCTGCAACGAAGCGTTCCGGAGGCTGCGAACCGTGGAGGTTGGGCGTATCATAAAAATATAACAATGTTGGAGTGAAACCCCGCGATGCGGGGTTGTTTTTGTGCGGGCAAACAATTTTGGGGTGTGGCGCTTTATGTTCCGGCCGCGGACGGCTACAATAACAGAAAAGAGAGAACGCGACAAGGAGTGCAAGAGCAATGAACATCCAGGAACTAAGGGAGCACCGTCAATACCCAGACAATATCGGACACGAAAATAACCGAGCTACCTTCGAACGCGACTATTCGCGGTTGATCCATTCCCCGACCTTCCGTCGGCTACAAGGGAAATCACAGGTATTTGGGGCCGGCACGGGCGATTATTACCGGACCCGGCTGACGCATTCGCTGGAGGTGGCGCAGATCGCCCGGGAAGCGGCGCGAAGCCTGCTGCGCGCCTATCCGGAGCTGGCGGCCGACCGCGCGGGACATCCAGGCCTGGTCATCGATCCGGAGGTGGTGGAATGCGCTGCGATTTGCCATGATTTTGGGCATCCCCCGTTTGGGCATAAAGGCGAAGAGGTGCTGGATCAGATTTTGGAGAGGCTTATCGAGGAGAAGGTGCGGACCGCCCTTAAAGGCAAACAGCCCGCTCTGGAGGAAGAGCAGCAAGTTAGGGCTGCGTTTCGGCAAAAATACGAGCATTTTGAAGGCAACGCTCATAATTTCCGGCTGATGATGTTCCTGGAAAAGCGGGAAAACATCGACGGTTTAAACTTATCCGATGCCGTGCTGCTCGGAACCAATAAATATCCCTATCCCGGTACGGTCAACAAAAAGGGGTTATATTGGCATGAATGGGAGTATATCTCCTCCATTCGCGACCGCTGGGGGATTCCACAGGGCAAGAAAACGTTCGAGGCCCAACTGATGGACCTTTGTGACGACATCGCCTATTCGGCCCATGATCTCGAAGACGGCATCAAGGCGGGAAAAATCGAGGTCCACGAGCATTTCCTCAAGGACTCGCACATTCAGCGATTGATCGTCGAGAAGATCATGACGTTGGAGGATTCGTTCTGGGCTGGATGGCAGCCGGATCAAGTACAGGTCAAGGTGGCCGAAGTGCTGGATGATTTCCTGCGCATTTGGAACGCCAAAATGCCGATTTGTGATCAGGACTACTCCCGTACGCGCCGGGAGGTGAAGGCCTATTGGGTTAGCCTGTTCGTTGGCAGCTTGGGGGTTATCGATGACGGCGATTGGCAGAAGGTCACGTTCGTGAAGGACGGGCAGGAGGATCAGGATATGCTGCGGACGGTGAGCGTGCTAAAGAGCTTCGCTTGGGTCACGATGATTCGCGATTTGCGGGTCCAGCGGCTACAGAAGCGCAGCGCTTGGGTCATCAAGCGGCTGTGGGACGCCTTCGTTGATCCGGAGACAAGCAAGTCGATCATCCCTGGCGATTGGCTGCGCAGGTTCGACCGGGATCAGGCGAAACCCAAGCCAATTTGGACCTGGGAGCATATGATCATCGATTATATTGCCGGGATGACGGACGCCTACGCGGAGAAGATCTACAATGAGCTGTATGGACTAAAGGTTGGCACGATTTACGATATGGATTAAAAAAGACGAACGGACCGGCGAAGGCCGGTCCGTTTTTTAGGTGCGGAAAGGTTTATAGCGGCGGGTTAGTGTGACATTTGCGGCACACCGGATAATACGACTCGTTGCCGCCGATTTGGATCTGCTCACCGGTGTAGACGGGTTTGCCGTTCTCCACCCGCAGGTTCATCGTCGCTTTGCGCGCGCAGAACCAGCAGATCGTCTTCATTTCCTCGATTTTATCGGCATAAATCAACAGCAGGCGGCTGCCCTCGAACAGTTGGTTCTGGAAATCATTCTTCAGCCCAAACGCCATGACGGGAATGTCCAGCTCGTCGACGATCCGGACCAGTTGCTTAATGCTGTCCTCGCCGAGAAATTGGCATTCGTCCACCAAAACGCAGTACAGGCGCGGGGTATGATTTTTGACGATATCGTAGAGGTTCGTATCCGGAAAAATCGGGATGGCCTGCCGGCGCAATCCGATCCGCGAGGAGACAAAGCCTACTTCGTCGCGATTATCGATCGCCGAAGTAAATAGCAGCACCGGTTTGTTTTGTTCTTCATAATTGTGGGCAACCTTCAAAATTTCGATAGACTTGCCGCTGTTCATTGCTCCGTATTTGTAAAATAATTGTGCCAACGATGACGTCCCTTTCTGTGAGTTCTATCTCAACCATGATGCTCTTTATTCTAGCATAATTCCGTCCGGTTGTTGGATAGGCAAACGCGAAAATTGCAGAAATTCATCGGCTGGCGACGGCACGATGAGCCAACTGGCGGATGGCATCGCTAAGAGGCTGGTTCACGGGGTACACGCTTTCCAAATAGCCCAAGATTTGCAGTGCCGACTCCGGGAGTTGGACATACCCCTGCATCATCTCCGGGAGTTGTTTGGCGAACCCGGGGAAGCGAACTTCCGCTCGCCGTTCATTGCCAAACGGGTCGGGGAAATGATCCACCTCCGTCTCCAGCAAATGCTGCACGCTAAGGAGGGAGTTGATGGCGTGCCCCTGAACGAATCGAAATGCGGACAGCTTCTCGCCTCGTAAATAACGCCCCAAGCCGACATACAGATTGGTTAGCGCTTCGTTCAGCGCAAAATCAATCGATTCGTTTCGGGCCGGCGGAATCCGGCTGGAGTTATCGAGGGGAACCTTCAGGTCTGCAGCCGAGGCACTTCTCCAGACAACTCGCCCCCCGGTATAAGGAATATCCTTTAGCTCATGCGCTTCGAACACGGCAAATTCGCCGTAAATACCGTCTTGAAACAGGACTTTATATCCGTGAAGCGAATTCAGAAAGGAATAGCTCAGCGGGTGGGCTTCCTCCAGCCAATCGAGCCTGCGGATGAACCGTTCTTTGCTTCCGGGGGCGACCAGAAGGAAGAAATCCAAGTCCGAAAATTCATCCATTCGGTCCGTCTCCGCCCCAATGGAACCCAGGCCAAGCAGGAGTAGGGCATCTTCGTGTTGCTCCAAAGCGGCACCCATCTCATCCAAACGAAGCAGCAGTTTATCTTTCATTAACATAAAAGAACAACCTCCTTATCGGCATGCAAAAAGGGTCCAACCTAACGCTTTCGCGAGGTTGAACCCTGAGGTTACATGGCCTTCATTTTGAGAAGAACATACCATGCTCGGTGGGATTCCGTCAATCCCAAGCGTAGAGAGCTTACATCGCTGCGTCTATCGCCTGGCTTTGAGCTTTGCGGATTTGCATCGCCATCACCGCGGCCACGAAGCAAACGAATCCGGCGATCACAAATGCTTGGGAGTAGCTCCCCAGCCAATCGCGCAGGACGCCCGCGCCGTAGGCAGCCGTGGAGGCACCGATTTGGTGGGCCACAACCACCCAGCCGAAGATCATGCCGGATTTCTCTTTACCAAACGTTTCGCTTGCCAGCTTGGCGGTTGGCGGAACGGTTGCGATCCAGTCGAGGCCGTAGAAGACGGAAAACACCACGAGCATCATCGGGGAGGCCGAGTTTAGCGCGAACGGCAGGAACAGCAGGGAGAGTCCGCGCAGGCCGTAGTACCAGAACAGCAGCTTGCGGCTGTCGAAACGGTCCGACAACCAGCCGGAGATGGTCGTGCCGAACAGATCGAACACGCCCATCATAGCGAGAAGTCCGGCGGCGGCAACCTCCAACATGCCATGGTCGCCGCAAGCGGCGATCAGATGTGTCCCGATGAGACCGTTCGTCGAAAATCCGCAGAAGAAGAAGGTACCGGCCAGCAGCCAAAACGTCGGGTGTTTCATCGCCAGCCGCAAATTTTGCAACGGTTCGATGAAGATATTGCCCCGGAAGGGCTCCGGTTTAACCAGTTCGGTTGCGCCATAGGGGGCGGAGCCGACCTCGTACGGGTGATTGCGCATCCAGATTGCGACGGCGATCAGAATGACAACTATGCTGGCGACGGCGAAGTATATGGCGTACCGCCAGCCGAAGTCCGACGTCAGCTTAGCGAACAAAGGCAGGAACAGCAGCTGTCCGGTTGCCGCGCTGGCGGTGAGCAAGCCTATGATCAAGCCCTTGCGCTTGACGAACCACTGATTGCTGACCGTGACGCCCAAGACGTTCGCCATCATCCCGGTCGCCAGGCCCGACACCAGCCCCCACAGCAGTTCAAATTGCCACAAGGCATGGATAAACGGGGTGAGCGCCAAGCTTAGCCCCAGCACGGATAACGAGCAGATCAACACCTTGCGGAAGCCAAAGCGCAGCAGCAGGGAGGCCGAGAACGGCCCGACCAGGCCGTACAGAAAAATCCCGATGGAGATGACGCTAGAAATGCTGCCGCGGCTCCAGCCGAATTCGTCTTGGAACGGAAGGAGCAGCACGCTTGGCAAAGAGCGGATACCTGCGGAGACGAGCAAGGTGACAAACGTGAGCAGGACGATAATCCAGCCGTAAAAGAAACGTGATTTGGGCCTGGTTTCAGGCGAAAGATGCAGCTCATTCATTTGTAGGTTTCTCCCTTATCTCTATTTTGGTTTGAATTATCGTTCCAATTGCTCGCTAGCAAGCTCCTGCTGCGATGTCAGCAGGTCAGCCAATTCCTCGCCAAGTACGGCCACGTACGAGGCCTTTAGTTTCTCCGAAGCCTCGCGCAAGGAGGGTTCGAGCGTGCGGGCTTTTTCGGTAGGGTAAACCAACACGGTTTTCCCTTGGACCTGGCGTTCAACCAGCCCCTTCGCCTGCAGCTTGTCGATAAAGCGCGTCAAGGTGGACGGCGTGATGTACAGCTTCTCGGACAGCTCTTTTTGCGTAATACCGGGCTTGATGATGACCAGGCGTATCAGATAACCGTAAGCGGGCGCTAGCCCGGTCGTCGCAAACGCATCGTCGGCGATCCGCGTGATCGCCCGGCTCAGCCGGTTGGTGGTAAAGTACAGGCAGGTGTGGAGGAAAGCGTCGCTTTTATTTGTGGATTGTTCCGAAATTGTGTTCGGCATAAATTCACCACTCCTTGTTCTTTTGTTGTACATACAAAATAGAGCAATCTATGGTATTAGTCAAGAAACGAAACTGTTATGCTTTTTAAGCATCTGGGCCTAAATAAAAATCACTAGAAGTCACCTAAGTGGAGAATTATATGCAATATTTGTATTATTTGTGAAATCAATTGTTTCCTTTATCGACTCGAGGTAAAATATTGAAAAAAAGTTATAAAATGAAATACAAAAAGAGCCTTCGTTAATTCAAATATAATTAAAGAAGGGAGATTTCAAGTGAGTAGATACCCTATTTTACATCCTCATATTCATTTGAATGATTTAAATGATGATTTATGTTTGTTGACCAACTATAGAAACTACAAAACAAAAAAACTCAACAAGTATCAAAAAGCAATAATAAAAACGTGTGATGGATCCAAGTCAATTGAAGAAATTAAATCTACAATAACAACGAGTAATCCAGGGATACCCGCTCATCAGATCGATCAATACATTCAAAATTTGATAAATTGGGGATTTTTAACCTGGAGTCCTCAAAAAGTTAAAGGATTAAAAACTTCACTCTCCTATATGAGCAATATCCCCAAATTCACTTCTGAGTTAACTCCAACTTCAATGATTGCTATTACCATTTCAATTCTTGACTCTTGTTGCTTGAAGTGCGAATACTGTTCGCAAAATGCACCTATTGGAAAATCACATCTGATCCCTTTTGATAAAGTGATAGAAATATTAGACGATGCATATGACTTAGGGGCACAGTATCTAGGGGTCTTCGGTGGAGAGCCAATGATGCATCCAGATGTATATGAGATCATCCAGTATGCTCATCTTAAAGGTTACAAGAAAGTTCTATTATTCACGAGAGGAACTTTAATTGATGAACTGGCCGCAAAAAGACTGCATTCTGTCGGGATTCAATCTTTACAATTAACAGCCGACTCACATATTCCTGAACATTATGACAGGATAGTTGGAGTGCCCGGTTCTTTTAATAGAATGTTTAAAGCGATTTATTACTTACATAGTGTCGGTATTGAAATAATCATGAAGATTATTGCAACTAAGAAAAATATAGCAGATATTCCTTCTATGGTGCTTTATTTCAGAGATTTAGGTATAGAGAAATTTAATATTGAGGCGGTTGTTCCGGTCGGACGGGCTAGTTTTACTCTTGTTCCTTCCAAAGAAGAACTCGACTGTCTTCAGATGCATCTAGATAAAATTACTGGACAATTTCCCAACGTTGATTATTCCTTAGCATATTTGAGCTATGGTAAACCCAAAAAGTGCGCAGGCGGTATCGGGGAAATAATAGTTTTTGCTGATGGAGATACGGGACCATGCGATAAAAGCTACTTTATTAAAGATCAAATAGGATTTGGAAATATTAACAAACAGAGTTTAAAAGAAATTTGGAAGGGACAACGTTTAAAGGAATTTCGTGAATTAAAAAATGATGATCCGAGATGTCGTTTGTGTAAGGATGCTGACTCCTGTCTTGGTGGTTGTATACTAAATTCGTATATTAAAAATGATTCGCAGGGACCTGACCCAATGTGTTCTCTAATTAGCGGCAAGGATCAGGGAATCTTCCCCATAGATTAGAGGTGATACAACAAATGTGTAGAAACTGGAGATGATACAAATGTTACATCTGATAAAAAAAAGGAATTTTGTTCTAGTGTGTATTCTCTTGGTCATTTCCGCTGCTATCAATGTGTACTTTGCTTTTGTACTACAACAAATTATAGATTCAACATTGACTCATGACGTGTCCGTTTTGCTTCAATCCATTGGTTTTGCCGTTTTGTTTATGCTGTTTGACATGTCAGTTACCATTGTTTCAAAATATGCAGCAGGTCATTATATACGTGATGTATTAGAAGTGATGAAAACCAAGAAATTCTATTTATCTCTTTCTTCTTTTAATACAATCAAGGTCGGATCTGACGATAGGGTCAATGTAGCCGATTTTAGCACCAATATGGACATCATCGAGAACGATTTTCTTCGTTCGAGGTTAAACATTGTTTTTTATACGGCCCAGTTTATTTTTGGTCTTGTTGCGATGCTATCAATCAGTTATATGGTGACTTTAGGTATTTCTGTGGTTACGTTGATACCAATTTTTCTTCCTAAACTATTAAAAAATCAAGTCAGGCATCGTAAGGAACACTATTCAGAACAATCCGGAAATTATTTAAAGTTTGTAAATGAAAGCTTGCAGGGTAAACTCGAGATTCGGGACTATAACAAAAAAAGTGTATTTGTTCAGAAGCACGATTTGGTAAACCATCAAGTAGAGGAGGCTCGATTCAAGTCTAGATTCATTGATTCTGCAGTTGCGGTTATGGCACAAAACTTCGGTTTCTTAACATTTATTACTGCACTTGGTATAGGTTCCTATTATGTAATACGTGGAGAAATGACCTTCGGCTATATGATGGCTCTCGTACAACTAATGAATAATTTGCTTCAACCTCTCAATTACATTATCTCTTCTTTGAACCAAATCAATTCTTCCAAAAACATCGCTAATGATTATACTGAAGCAGTATCTAGTGCTACTCTTGGAGACAAACTGATTACCAATTTTCACAAACATATCGTGGTCACTAATTTGAGCTTTGCCTATGAGGAAAACAAATTTGTTTTTGATGATCTTAATCTCTGCTTTGAAAAAGGAAAAAAATACGCTGTCATCGGTCCTAGCGGGTGTGGAAAAAGTACATTCGCTAAAATTCTGGCTGGGGACATTCGTAATTATTTTGGGCGAATCGAGATCGATGGCCAAGAACTCAAGGTTATTAATGAACATGATTATCGATCATTAATTCGATATGTCCGGCAGGATTGCTTTATTTTTACGGATTCGATTCGGAATAATATCCTATTCTATGATAATTGCTTTGACGACAGACAATTGAAGCAGGCTATTAAATTGGCGGGCGCAAGCTCTTTTGCAACAACGGACGAGCAAGTGAGTCAACATGTTAGTAATACGATAGGATTGTCAGGCGGCCAAAAACAACGCGTATCGTTAGCCCGTGCATTGATACGAACACCAGAAATCCTCATTCTGGATGAAGTTACTTCCTCAGTTGATCCCCAGACAACATTCGAAATCTATAGAAACCTCGTCACCCTTTACGAGGGCACATGTATTGTTATTACCCACCAGCAGGATGAAAAAATACTCCATTTATTTGATGAGATCATAGATTTTTCGGAACTATTACCATCAAGTGAAAAAAAGGGAGTGATGTTGTGAGTATCAACATTAGTCAAGCAATTTTTTACCCCAATATATTAACAGGTAAAATTGTGGCTGTTGATTTGTTCGCACAGAAAATAGAACTTTTGTCGGTGTTTTCAGATATAACAATAAATTTCTACGACTTATTAATTTCCTTTACAATTCACTAATTAATATAAAACTTCAATTCCGCTTCGGTCGCTTCCGCTCCGTCGTTGGCTCAAAGCAATCGATCATCCTCCCGCGTGAGTCGATCAGAAATTTTGTGAAATTCCATATGATCCCATTGCCGAGGTGTATAATGGAATTGGGTAAAATGCCCAATGAAGGGAGAGGTGGAAATGTCCGTCCATACGGAAAAATCACTGCCTAGAACAAGCCTGAAGGAGCTGGGAATTTCGGCTCGGAACGTGATCGGTTTTTTGGAATATTTGAAAGCGCATTCGATTGAATTGCATAGCCTGATGTTGGTGCGGCACGGGCATGTGGCGGTGGAGGGCTGGTGGGCCCCTTACGGGCCGGATCTGCCGCATATGTTGTTTTCCCTGAGCAAAAGCTTTACCTCGACCGCCATCGGGATGGCCGTTCAGGAGGGCAAATTGAGCGTGGACGATCCGGTGGTTTCTTTCTTCCCGGAGGACGCGCCGAAGGACATATCGCCGAATTTGGCCGCTATGCGGATCAAGCATCTGCTGATGATGGGGACGGGCCATGCCGTGGATACGATGGGACCGCTTGCTGAAGCAAAAGACGGAAATTGGGTCAAGGCGTTTTTGGCGTTGCCCGTAGAGCATGAGCCGGGGACGGTATTTGTGTATAACACAGGAGCCACCTATATACTGTCCGCCATCCTGCAGCAAGTCACTGGAGAAACACTGCTGCAGTATTTACAGCCCCGCCTGTTTGAGCCGCTGGGCATTGCGAATCCCACTTGGGAGAGCTGCCCGCGCGGCATCAATACCGGGGGATTTGGGCTTAAGGTGACGACGGAGGACATCGCTAAATTCGGTCAGCTCTACTTGCAAAAAGGCTTATGGCAAGGCGAGCGATTGCTGGATGAAAGCTGGGTTGATGCCGCAACCTCCAAGCAGATCTCCAATGGAGACGGCGGGGACAGCGACTGGGCGCAGGGCTATGGATATCAGTTCTGGCGCTGCCGTCACGGGATTTACCGGGGCGACGGGGCGTTTGGGCAATTTTGCATCGTTCTGCCGGAGCAGGAGGCCGTGCTGGCGATGACGTCCGGCACCAACGATCTGCAAGGGGTGCTGAACGGGGTATGGGAGCATCTGCTGGGCGCCTTCTCTGAAGCGAACGAAGGCTTGGCCGATGCGGATGCGGCGGCGGAGAGCGAGCTGCGACAGGTACTGGAGGGGCTGTATTTAGAGCCGCCTCGAATTCTGGCGAATTCGCAGCGGGAAGTGGAGTTTGGCAGTGACAAGAGGTGTGTGCTGGAACCCAATGAGCTGGAGATGGAAAGCACGGGGATCATCATCCATGGGGATACGGCGGTGCTGGACATCCGGGACAAGCGCGGCGAACACCGGGTTGAACTGGGGCGGCAGGCGTGGCGAATGGGACGGACGTCGTTATTCGGGGAGGAGGAGCAGATTGCGGCCTCCTTCACATGGAAGTCGCCGGATACGCTGCTGCTAAGCATTCAGCGGATCGAGACGCCGTTCCGGATCAGCATCGAAATCGAACCGCTGGAGGAAGGCATCGAGATCCGCCATGCCGTGAACGTTTCCTTCGGGGAGCCGGCTTCGGCCCCCATCCGGGGCCATCTTCAGTAGCCGACGGGTCTATTCCCTTGGGAAACGCTCGGCTAGCAGCTGGTTCACCAAATCGCTCATGCCTTCCCATGAATCCTTCATGAGGAACCGTTCCTGAATCGGGGCGTTCCACGGGCGGGGGATCCCGATGGTGAGCTTTCCGGCCTCCATGGCAGGCACCAGGTTATGCGGACCGTCATCGATCAGCAGGTCGAAGTCCAGCAGCGTTTTTCGTTTGGCGACAAAAAAGTTCTCAAACGGGATAAACGGCATCCAGCGCTGCAGCCAGTTCCATTTCTCCGGGACCGATGACGGCCTGGCTGCGGTTACGATGATCACATCGTGTTCTTGTGCCAGCTTGCGTACTTCTTCGACCGTATGTTCATCAAAGATCTCCAGCTCCTCATACAAGCCAGGGCGTCCGAAGAACAGGTCCTCATTGCATTCGGGATGCCAGATCTTCGTCATATCAAAGCTAATCATTTGGTCCATCGTCAGCTGACGGTCCGGGAACTGTAAATTGTGGTAGTGAATCGCCTTGGGCACGAGATGACACAGGGTATCATCCATATCGATAGCTACAATGTGTTTACGCATAAACGGGAATCTCCTGATTGAAGTGAATTGAAATTCGTGACTTATTCTACCATATCAGAAAAGTTGGGTTTGGGGTATAACGCGGCTCAATTCGACTGTTTTGCTTAGTTGAGGTTTAGGGAGTCTTGAGGCGTTCTCAGGGCTCCTTCTTGTCTTAACAAAGAAGTTTGAAAAGGAGTGGCAAAGTTAATTAATCATTATGGAAGCGCTTACCTAAAAGACCCTAAAATGAGGTTACGCTACGAACAATATTCTTTTCCAGGAAAGGAGGGAATTGGAGATCGCTGGGTTCAGCAAGGATCAATGTTCCGGTAGCGGCTAATAAAAAAAGAAGGAAGAGGTGTTAATGTGAAGAAAAGATGGCTGGTTATCCTTTGTTCTTCGCTAGTTCTCTGGGTTTTATTCACGGTTACTACAATGGGGGCTACCGTGTTCTGGGAACCGTTGACGTATCATAATTCGCAAACGTGGGAGAAGGCGAACGGGTATTCCAATGGCGGTATGTTCAATTGCACCTGGCAGGCAAACAATGCATCCTTTACAAGCGATGGGAAGCTTCAGCTTGCGCTTACAAGCCCCTCCTACAATAAGTTTGATTGTGCGGAGTATCGCACGAAGTTCAAGAGTGGATACGGACTTTATGAGGTGAGTATGAAGCCTGCGAAAAATGTGGGAGTTGTATCGTCCTTCTTCACTTACACGGGACCATCAGACGGTACGCAATGGGATGAAATCGATATCGAATTTTTGGGCAAGGATACGACCAAAGTGCAATTTAATTACTATACAAATGGGGTTGGTGGTCACGAAAAAGTGATTAATTTGGGCTTCGATGCCTCCCAAGGCTACCATACCTATGCCTTTAACTGGCAACCCAATTCCATCACATGGTATGTGGATGGTGTTGCCAAACATACGGCAACTTCCAATATCCCGAAAACCCCAGGAAAAATCATGATGAATCTTTGGAACGGCACTGGTGTAGACGGCTGGCTGGGCAGCTATAATGGAGCGAATCCGCTGTACGCTTACTACGATTGGGTTAGATACACCAGTAATTAGTAAATAACCAGGACTGGGATTCCCCAGTCCTGGTCAAAGCGATTTATGAAGGCTGCCCTGCTCTTGATCTTTTGGATCAACTCTACCTGAAATTCAACTTCTTTTAACTAATCTCAACCTCTTGTTGAATAAAATAAACGGGATGTCGGAAATACATAGGCAATTTTTTCTTTTTTTATTAGTATGAAACTATATGGACTTTGGGTGATGATGGTGGTGAAAATATAAGATGAAATTTAAGTTTACGCTGTCCATAAAGTTCACGATCGTCCTGTTTGTGTTATTAAGTATTGCAGTTGCGCTTAACGGTCGCTCCTATAGGGTGAGCATCCAAACTATTGAAAACGATATCCAAGACTCCTATTACGAGCAGCTGCGTTTTTTGCTATTTCAATTAGACAACCAGGTGGATAATTTGGCTGCAAGTATGTTGGAGTTGGAAGAGGATTCGATCATGAAACAATACATTAACACGACAGCGCCCGAAGATCTGTTTGATAGCAATATGCTAAGGTTCAATATGTATGAAAGAATTAAGCTGCAAAGTGCCGCGTCGAACTGGCAAATGGAGATCAGTGTGTTTCTTAAATCCAAAAAGGAAGTGATCTCCACCCGGCCGGACATGGTCTACGCGGATATGGCCTCTATCCCGCCGGTGGATCACACCAAGGGGGTATGGAGCTACGAGCCCGGTCTGAGAAATAATCCGAACTATTTTACGATGGTTCGATCAGCCCCGGGATATAGCATCCTGGCCCGTTTCCCTGATACCTACATACGCGATATGCTGAATAAATTCCAACAAAACTCCAATCGGTATACCTTGATTTATCATCCGAGATATGGCCTTATTGGTAATAATCCTCCGGAGATCGGGGAGTGGGAGCGGCAGATCGACTGGGAATCCGTGCAACAGCCAGGCAAACGGATTCTGAATCTGGACGGGCGTCGTGTGCTCCTGAATTACATTCCAGTGGAAAGCCTTGGCTGGGTCATCTTAGATTGGGTCCCCCTTGAGAAGGTCGTGCTGCCAGTAAAAGAAAGCAACCGGTTCTTCGTCCTTGGCATCCTAGCGATGTTAGCCATTGGCGTGGTCTTTACTATACTTATATACAGACAAATCCAGCATCCAATCAACGAACTGGTGCTCAAGTTACGGGATATCCGTACAGGCCGTTTTAATTCTCGCTTGAAAACGAAACGTCGGGATGAGTTTCAAGAAGTTTTTGCAGGTTTTAATGATATGGCCGAGCGTATTCAGGAATTGATTGAGAAGGTGTATGAAGAGAAGCTTCGATTGAAGGAAGCTGAACTCAAGCAACTCCAATCGCAAATCAATCCTCATTTTTTGTACAACTGTCTCTTCTACATCAAGAACATGGCGAAAATGGGTGCGAATGAGCAAGTGGAAGCGATGGCTCTGAACCTAGGGGAATATTACAGATATACGACTCGCTTGGAAAATCCTCTGACCACCGTACGGGAGGAGGTTAAATTCCTGAGAAACTACTTGAATATACATAACTTCCGAAAACCTATGATCTACGAAATTAACATTAGCGAAGACCTTATGGAAGCCTCGATTCCGCGGCTGTTTATTCAGCCTTTGGTGGAAAATGCAATCATTCATGGCATAGGAAGCAGTGACCAGAAGGGGAAAGTCCTCATTCAAGGATGTCTCATGCCGGACGGCTTCATGATCAGTGTCGAGGATTCCGGTGACGGCATGGATTGGGAGAAGCTTAAGGCGCTTCGCGAAAAAATGAACCGTCCGCTATCTCCTGAGACGGGATGCGGTTTGTGGAACACGTACCAAAGAGTCATTCATCAGTATGATCAGGGGTCGGGCATGCAATTTGAACGTTCCATCTTAGGTGGATTGAAGGTATCCATCTACTGTATAACCCATCATCAGGAGGAACCCCATGTTAAGTTTGCTGATTGTTGATGACGAACCGACAATTGTGGATACACTGGCTTTCACTATCGATTGGGAGAAACTCGAAATCATGACGGTGTACAAAGCCTATTCGGCAAAGGAAGCGATGTTGGTCTTGGAAGAGCAAGCGATTGATATCGTCATTGCTGACATTAACATGCCCCGAATGACGGGCATTGAGCTGGTGGCGCATATTAATCAGAAGTACCGTCATGTAAAAAGCGTACTGCTGTCGGGATACGCTGAGTTCGCATACGCGAAACAAGCGATCAATTACGGGGTTTCGGACTATCTGCTCAAGCCGATTTCCGACGAGGACTTGATCGCGGTAATCGGTAGACTTGTACAAAAAATCAAGGAGGAATGGCAGGAGGTCGTTTCCCAAAGACGGGTTGTCCGTACATTAAAAGAAAGCTTGCCGGTGCTGACCGATAAACTTCTTAATGAGTTGTTAGTGGGGAGGTTGAAGGAAGAATCGCTTCGCTATCTTCTAGAGTTATACGAGCTTCCATTCCGTTTGGGCGATGAAATCTGCATTATGGTCATTCGTATGGAAGAGAGCTTTCCAGAATTTAAAGAACAGGATATTTACTTATTGGAATATGCCATCATAAATATCGCTGTCGAGATGTTTGGAAAATCCCATCACCTGTGGTCCTGCAAGGACTCGAACGGATATCTGGTCCTGCTTGTCCGGAAGAAGATCGTCGAGGGAAATCACCATGAAAACGTTGAAGAGTATAGAAGGTTCGACTCCTTGGCGATGCACCTGCAGCGGAACATTGGACTGTACTTGAAACGGGTGGTCTCCATTATTGTGAGCAAATGGGGGATTTTCCCTGAAGATATCGGTAGGTTGTACAGCCATACGACAGAGCTAATTCGCAGCAAACTAGCGAATGAGTCGGGATGCTTCTTATCGGGTGAGCTGACGGAGAATGGGCATGTACAGCAACCCTTGCATCGTTTATATGAAACACCTACGCTGCATCACTTGCTAGAGAACCGTCGATGGGAGGAATATCAAGAGAAGTTGGCGGCGGTGATCGAGGATATGAAACAAACAAGGAACTTGTCGGAGGAGCATGTACGGGAGGCTTACACGGTTGTGGCGGGTTCATTTTATTATTACGCCCACAAGCATAATCGCCTATTAAGCGATCTTGTTGAAGGGACGGCCGTTCTGGACCGAGTTGTTCATTCCGTTCAGCAACTGTCGGAGTGGGCACATTTTCTGCTGGAAAAGATCCGATATTGCGACCAAATCGAACAGAGAACCACGAGAGATAAATTGACGATGAAAATAAGGGAATATATCGACCGGAATTTGAGTACGGCTTCGCTACAAACGATCGCAGATGCGGTGTATCTCCACCCCGTTTATTTGTCCCGGCTTTACAAAGCGGAAACAGGGGAAGGAATAAGCGAGTATATCCAGAAGCAACGCATGCTGAAAGCGGCGGAAATGCTGAAGGACGAATCATTGAAAATTTACGAAATTTCGGAGCAGTTGGGCTTTAAAAATGCAGCATACTTCAGCAAAGTCTTTCGAGAGGAATATGGGAAGACGCCAAACGAATTTCGTGAACAATTATAAAGGTTTGTGGAGCTTCTCCGCCTGGCAGATGCAGGTTGAGAAGCTTATTTATTTTTTAGCATCATCATTGTTTATTTGTTAGTGGGCCAAATGTTCTCGAGGCGAACCCGTAATAAATGAATGATAGGATGGTCAATAAATCTGCAGGAATGTTGAAAACGAGTTATATTCGCTCTCCGGGATGCTCTTTACAATAAAAATGTAGCGCATCGGTACTTGGGATGAGCCAACCTGTGTGCTAGCAATTAATAAAAAACAGGGGGAAAACTATGAGTAAAAGACGGGGTAGTTTTGTCTTGTTGTCGCTTGTGGTTGTGATGAGCATGTTCTTGTCGGCTTGCGGCGGAAGCAGTAATAGTAACAGTAATCTCTCGGACACGGACACGGGAACGGGCAATACGGCAGAAGGGACGTCGAAGAAAGACGTGACGCTGACCGCATGGATCATGCCGAACAGTCCAAAGCCGGATAAAGACTTTATGGAAGTCATGAAGCCTTATTTGGATCAAAACCCGAACGTCAAATTGAATGTAACGGTTCTTGACTGGGGTTCTGCTTGGACCAAAATCACCACTGCTGCCACTAGCGGCGAAGGTCCGGACATTCTTCAATTGGGTACGACTTGGGTACCTGCCATAGCAGCGATGAATGGTATCGTGGATTTGACCGATCGCATCAATGATATTGGCGGCGAGGGCAATTATCTTCCTGCTAGCTGGGAAACGACGAAAATCAAAGGACAATCCGAAGTGTACGGCATTCCTTGGTTTGTGGATGCCCGCGCGCTCTTCTATCGTACGGATGCTCTGGAGAAAGCGGGGCTAGATTCAGCCACTGCGTTTAAAGATTGGGACACCTTCAAGCAAACGTTAGTCAAATTGAACGGCATTGAGCTGGAAGGCCAGAAAATGACCGCTTTCGGCGTTCCAGGTAAAAACGACTGGAACGTACCGCACAACATTTTCCCATGGATTTGGGCTGCTGGCGGTAACGTGCTTAATGAAGATAATACTAAGGTTACATTTAACGATAAAACCGCTTTGGAGGGCGTTATGTATTACACTGGACTGGCTCATGAAGGGCTGGTCGACAAGGCCTCCCTGGAGAAGAACTCTTCCCAAATAGAGAGCGATTTCTCGGAAGGTAGAACCGCAGTCATGGTGAGCGGCGCCTGGATGATCAAAAACTTTGCAACTCCGCCGGAAGACGGAGGTGTAGGAGATAAAACAGCCTCCAAAAATTATGGTGTTGCGGCACTTCCGGCAGGTCCCGCCGGGCCATCCACCTTTATCGGCGGTAGCCATTTGACGATCTTCAAAGGAACCAAGCACCAAGAAGCGGCATGGGACGTGATTAAATATTTGTCCGGTGACGAAGCGCAACTCGCTTATGCTAAAGCTTCCGGCCAATTGCCTGCCAAGAAAACAGTGATGGATTCGTTGACGTCCGACCCAGGATATAAGGCATTGGTAGAAGCCACAAATTACGGCAAATCTTACCCAGCCATTCCTCAATGGGGACCATGCGAAACGGCTCTTGTGAAATACTTTGGTAATATTTGGGATATTGTAGCTGGCGTTTCTGGAACATACAGCGAAGAATCGATTCAAAAGCAGCTTGATGATGCAGCGAATGAAGTCAGTGCAATCCTGAACCAATAAGATCCTATAAACAAGCTTCATAAATATGTAAAAATGGTGTGCTATCAAGTGCTAACTTGATAGCACACTTCATTGAGAAGGAAGTGAGACTTCGTGGAAATATCAAGGATCCCCGAACAACCGCAAACCAGAAATACGGTTGCAACTCGTTTTAAGAAAGGCTTCAGGGAATATCGTGTCGCCTATTTTTTTATTCTTCCCACCTTCTTGTTCATGGTACTCGTTCATATCTTCCCTATGATCCAGGGAATCTGGATGTCTTTCTTGAAGTTGAACCAGTTTACCCTAAGCAAATTCTTGGCCGCTCCGTTTGCCGGGATCAGTAACTACAAAGATTTGTTATTTAATGAATCCAATCCAGTCCGGCAAGGTCTGGGATACGCGCTCCGTAATACGGCGATTTATAGTGTGGTCGTAACCATTGCAGTTATGGTCATCGGATTGATGGTCGCAATCCTACTGAACCGGGATTTCCCAGGAAGGGGGATCGCCAGAACGGCGATGCTTCTTCCATGGGTTGTTCCTTCCTATGTTGTAGGGGTTCTTTGGGGGTTTATGTGGCAGAAGGAAGGCATCATTAACTATATTCTAGTGGATATCCTGCATCTCATGGCGGAGAAGCCCTTCTGGCTAATCGGTCAAAATACGATCTGGGCGATCATTATCCCTACGGTATGGAGAAGCTGGCCTTTCCTCATGGTCATCTTTCTGGCCGGACTTCAAACCATTCCAGAAGATCTCTACGAGGCATCAAAAATTGACGGTGCCGGTAGACTACGCCAGTTTTTTTCAATTACGCTTCCGATGTTGAAGCCAGTCATTGCCGTACAACTTCTGTTCCAAATTATCAACAACGTATATTCCTATAACATCGTCGCCATGATGTTCGGCAACGGTTCCGGATACCCCGGAAAGTGGGGCGATCTGCTCATGACAGCCTTGCAAAGACAAACCTTTGGCTACTGGTCCTTCGGGGTTGGGGCGGCAGCATCCTTCCTCTTGATGGGAGCCATGCTGATCGTAGTTGGAGTCTGGTATCGAATCTTTAGATCGGAGTTGAGAGCGGAATGAGCAGTCGAATCAAGAAAAAGCTAGAGTATCATTCGCTGAACGTACTCACGTGGCTGATCGTAGCGTTTGTCGTGTTCCCTATCTTTTGGATGGTTAAGGTTTCCCTTCATACGAATGGTGAAATCCTGCAGGGAATTACCAGTATAGCCATTCCTGACCCGCAATGGATGAACTACAAGAATCTTTGGGAAACGGTCAATTTTGGCCAATTCTTTAAAAACAGCCTGGTTATTTGTTTCGTGACGATGTTGGTTTCCTGCCTTCTGGCTATTTTGGCCGGGTATGCGCTGGCCAGATACAAGTTTCCAGGCTCGGGTTTGTTTGGAATGGGGATTATCGGGACGCAAATGATTCCCGGCATCATGTTTTTGCTGCCCATCTACTTGTTGTTCTTAAAAATCAAGGATACCATCGGTCTTCCCATGATTGATACGTATTGGGGAATGATTCTGGTTTATTCGGCCTTCTATACGCCGATGAGTATCTGGATTATCCGCAGTTTCTTTGTAGCCATTCCTAAGGATCTCGAGGAATCGGCGCGAATCGACGGATGTAATCGGGTTCAGGCTTTTGTGCGAGTGATTCTGCCTCTATCGTTGCCTGGAATTATTGCCATGTGTGTTTATATTTTCTTGACGGCTTGGGATGAATTGTTATTTGCCTGGGTCCTGACGACGACGCCAGAAGTTCAGACGATTCCGGTAGGGATCCGACTATTTGTTGGACAATATACCAACCGTTACGATTTGTTGATGTCTGCCGCGACCGTTGTAACATTGCCAGTTATCATCACGTTCTTTTTGACTCAGAAGTACTTTATTTCTGGGATGACAGCCGGAGCAGTAAAAGGCTAATGGATTCCTTATCCGTACTTAGCTGATAAAATGGAGGTATTTATGTATCGTAAATTGGTTGCAAGAGAAATGGACGTAACGCCGGAGGATATCATTCGGGACAAGTATAAGGAATGGCTCCCGAAAGAGAGCGTTGTAGATGCTTTGTTTATGGACAGTTCTTTTCAAAACATAATTGGGGTTGCAGGGCTGCCTTATAAGGCGCCTGTCGTTCAGGAACTGATGAAAGACGGAGTCGTTGCGGATTTCCTAAAGCGTAGCATGATGCATTATTCTTACCTGCTGATCATGAATCGGGAGGGGCATCTGCAGGTCACGGCATTGGATTCGTCAGGGAAATCCACCGAAATTGCTATGCCGGAAGAAATATTAGATCGCGTGTCGCAAGTGTTGGCTGGAGTTGATTGCTGGGCCGGTTACTTGAACGAAACAGGGGAGCATGTGATCGATTTACGTACACCTTCCCCGGGGCCGCACTTTCACACCAATTTGCTCATCGGAAACCGTATCGGCTTTTCCCGCCCGTTGCAGACGACGCCGAAAAGCGTTATCGACAGGCTGGGGGGAGGAAGCTTCCGTTCCCATGCCGCCACACAGGTATTGGCCACACGATGGGATATGCGGCAGGAGGAAAATGGTTTCCCGGCAAACCGGCAGTTTTATTTGGTTGAGAGAGACCAGCAAATTTTCTATTCCGCGGACCCGAAAGACGCCAATATAGAGAGTGCGGTTTGCACGCATTCGCAGAACTATACCCGGATTGAGTACACGACCCAGTGTGGTTTAAAGATCACCCGGCTTATTTTTATCCTGCCCCAGATGGAGGGAATGCCTTTAGCCACAGAAGTGCAGCGAATTACAGTAACGAATCTGGGTAACAAGAGAAGAGACTTAAAGCTCGTCTACACCGGTATGTTCGGAAGCGCAAGTCCGCATGCTTTATTTGAGGATGTTCTGTATAGCAACATCATCATGCAGGGCGGCCTTCTGCTAGATGATGAGCAATCCATTGTTGCAATGGTTCCCCATTACTACAGTGATTTTCATAGAGAAGATGTGCGATTCCACGCTATGCTGGTGGGTAAGGAGGGGAACGTTAAGTTTCCGAAGCAATTCTGTACCAACTATAACGAATTTGTTGGTAACGGCTCCTTACTTCGCCCGGAAGGCGTTTATCAGTTAAGTAACCGTCTTTCGCGCAAGGGGCCGGGTTTCTTCGCCTTGGCTGCTGATATTGAACTGGATGCTGGCGAAGACTGCGATGTTCATCAGTTTACGGGAGTTGTATCTTCCAAGGTCAACGATGCGTTTAGTGAGGAAACGGTACGGGATGAAATCTCTCGACTGATCCACCATTTTCAGAAACCGGGTATGGTTCAGAATGCACTTGAGGATAACATATCCTTTATTCAACGCTATAGCGAACTACTCCAACTCCATTCAGAAGACGAGATGCTGAATACGTACGTAAACCGCAATTTGCCCTTTCAGGTGTTCTACCAGACCTTTGTTTCGCGATCGTTCTGCCAAACTCAAAAAGGTTATCGGGAAATCGGCTTCAGGGAGATACAAGACCTGTATGCCAGCATGTACTACTTCCTGGCGATGGGAATGGATCGCTTCGTCAAAGAAATGTTGAAGGAATGGGCTTCAAAAGTGTTTGAGTTCGGATATGCCTATCACAACTTCTATTGGGAGGGCAAAGAGCCTGGGAAATGGTCTGATGATTCCTTATGGTTGATCCAAGCAGTTGCGAGGTATGTTCACTATACAGGAGACTATGCTTTTCTTGATGAAGCCTGTGAGGTTGCAGGAACGGATCCGGTGCAAGTACGTCCACTTTACCAGACCATCCAAGCCATTATCCGTTATTCCGGCCAAATCTCTATCGGTAAACACGGGCTTCCTTTGTTGGATTTGGCGGACTGGAACGATTGCCTCAAGCTGGATCAGGATTGCATTGATGGCATCACCAAAGAGCGTTTGTACAAAGAGCAAATCGCTTCCAAGCGCCTTGCTGTTGGTGACGAACCCTTTGAAAGCCATTATTCCGAAAGTGTCATGAATGCCTTTCTGCTGAAGGTAGCGATTGACGAAATGAAGGCGATCGCCGAAAAGAGAGAAGACCACTCTTATTCATCCTACTTGTCGGACTTGAGCGAACAACTTCAGGGAAATATCCAACAACATGCCTGGAAGGAAGATTTCTTCGCCAGAGTGCTCTTTAACCGGTATGAAAACTACAGCTACTTGGGGGCGAAGGGGGATGGCCTGTCGGCAGCCCCAACCATCGACGGAACTTACTTCATCAACTCCTTCAGTTGGTCGATCTTGTCTAAGTCGGCATCGGAGGAACAAGTCGAGAAGATGCTTGAGGTTTTGGAGAAGGTCATGGTCACGCCTTATGGCATCAAGTTGATGAGTCCGGCCAATATGAATAAGATTGCTAAGTTTACCGCTACAGGAGAGTATTTCCCCGGAGATCGGGAGAACGGGGCAGTCTTCAAGCATGCGAGCATGATGGCGGTATCTGCCATGCTTAAAGCGGCGAAATCGGTTAAGAACCCGACGTTGGCCCAAAGGCTATCCAACCTTGCCTACTGGATGATCGACCTAACCTTACCCTATAAAACCCTAGCGAACCCTTATGTGATTTGTGGGAATCCACGATTCTGCTCCCAGTATAATAACAGTGAGACAGGGGAGAATATCGGTCCAATTCTGAGCGGTACATCAACTTGGCTCACCCTCACCCTGATGTCTACGCTGGGCATTGAGTTTACAGGGGAGGGACTGGTTCTTGATCCGATTCTTCGAGAGAAGGATCAGAAGTTGGTTTATGATCTACGGGTCGGAGAAGCCGCTTACCACATCGAAATCTCGAAACCCGTTGGGTTCTATCGAGTTTCGGACAGCAAAGTGACTTTGTTGTTTGATGGTAAAGAGATCGAGGGGAATGTATTGCCATTGAACAGAGCCAAAGCCAACCATGTGGTGAAGCTGCAGTTGCAATAAGGATAAGAAAAAAACAGCTTATTTCCCAAAGGAGATAAGCTGTTTTTTTGATCGTTTTGAAGCTAGTGTTGTTCTTCGGGGTAGGGGGTGAATTTGACCCATTCATATTCGGCGGTGATAGGAGAAGTTCCATCGTAAGGACCAAGCCATTCATCGACACCGGTGCCGTTCCACAAGTTCATCATAATCTTGGCTGGGGTTACGGGAAGGTTGTCCGTTGCTGTATGTACCAGCTTCCCGTCAATGTACCAGTGGATGGCATCCTTCTTCCATTCAAAGGCGTAATTATGGAACTCCTGAGAGGCATCATATCCGAGATCAATGAGTTTTTCATGTCCCCCTTTGCCGTCGGTGTAATAATTCAACTGGATCATCGTCGGATCCTTGCCTAGAAATTCGATGTCGATTTCGTCCCACGGAGTCCCGAAGGAAGGGCCGGTATAAATGAAAAACGAGGATACGATCCCTGTGTTTTTGGCTGCCTTCATCCGGACCTCATATTTTCCATAATGGTAAGTATCTAAGGTTTTGTATTCGGCCCCTTGTACTTTACCGTTTTCATTTTTGGTGAGCGCGAATTCCATCGTCTTGCCGTTAAACTGAACGTTCTCCGAGGACCATACGCAGTCGAAAGGGACTCCGTTGGAATAGCCAGTGGAGATCTCCCACTCTGCCGCGTCGTGTTTCGTAAAGGCATGCTTCCAGGTTTCTCCCTGGTCGATTTCCACCTTCGATGCACAACCGGAAGCCAATATGGCGATTAGAACGGCCAAAACAGCGACGTTGTTCCGTTTCATCTCAATGTCACCCCATTTGTAGTCTTACGTTCATTGTAGGGGGAGAGCAGAACGGGGATAAAGAGCAATCTTTCAATAAAGGTATGCTATTATCTACTTATTCACGTTGACGGACTGATACCAATCATTGACTTCCTCCGTGATCTTGTCGCCGCCGTTAGACTTCCAGTTCGCAACAAAGTCATCAAAATAGTCCAAATCCTTCTTACCATAGATAATTTGAATAAATACTTCGTGTTCCGTTTGCCGAAGCGGCTCCCCTTTTTCCAGCATTGTTGGTGTCGGAGGACCTTGAAACTCATTGGGTAACCGACTCGGAAATGACTGGGTGAGTGCAGGTTTATCAGTGTCAGCCACCATTCTAGTCCAATGAGACGGAATCCTTGCTCCGTCGTAGGTGAGGGTATAGGCCGTTACATCGACATAACCACCAGGAATGAGATGACGGTCGTCGGTGGGTTTGCCGTCAACGATCGTATAGTCATAGTCTCTGGCCATGCCATAATGGAATTCGCCTTCTCCTAATCCTTGCGTTTCGTACAGGTAGTTCATATACCGAAAAAAGGTCTGCGGATTCTTAATGTTTTTGTTGATTAATACCGCCCCGTTTCCGAGCAGGGAGGCACGATGGAACGATTTACCGTCAGGTCCTTTGGGTAACGGAATGGAGATGAATTTGGCTTTCGGGTTGTTGTCCGTCAACATATTCAGCGGCCAGAAGCGCATCCAATGAGGACCAACGACAATCCCCGCCTTCTCCTGGGAGAACAAACGGGCCGCCGTTTCTTCATCCTGCCATAACGCTTCGTTCGGAAAATACCCGGCTTCCTTCCAATCTCTCAGCTTGCCCAGACCTTGCTTGGCGGAGTCCTGGACGGACCCGAACTCCAACCGTTTCGGGGATCCGTAAAGATTCCACTGCTCCGGCAGAGAACCGTACATGCCGAATACCCAACTGATATCAGCCATCCACGTGCTGACTGCGTTGCCCAGGCTGACGGCCAGGCCATAGGTATCATTGATGCCGTTGCCGTCGGGATCTTCGTTGGTGAAGGCATCCAGCACCTCTTCAAGCTCCATCAGGGTAGTTGGAGGACTTAACCCCACTTTCTCTAACCAATCTTCCCGGATCCACATCACGGGGTCGGAATTGTAATCGTAGTCGAGAATGGGAATGGCAAAATGTTGCCCGTTTCGCTCATAAGGATACCAGACGGAAGGTTTCTCGCTCATCGCCTTTTTCCACACCGGTGAGGCATATTGTTCAAACAAGTCGTCGACGGCCATAAATTGTCCGGAGTCGATTAATTGATGGATGACATCGGTCCTAACCGGGATAATGTCGGGCATTTCGCGTTTATTCAAGAGTTGGAGCTTCAGTTTTGTCGAGAATGTGTTATCTGATGCTGTCCATAAATATTGGATATCGATGCCTAATTTGTCCCGCACCGATTGGATATGTACATTATCCTCTACACTTTCGCCATTTTTGAAGCTTAGGGACGGCCGTAAACTAAATACGGTTGTGAGGACTTCCTTTTGGCTAGGGCTTTCAGACTGTTCACTGGTTCGTGTCCAAGGGGCAAACTGATAGAGTCCGTATACTGCTATGATCCCGAGGATTAGAGCAGATACGAACCATTTTCTCTTCATACACAATCCCTCCGCCCACATTGTAGCACGAAAGCTGTTGACGATGAACGCGAGTCCTTCCAAGTCAGACAAACAAGTTAATGTATGAATAGAAATACTAAAATGTAGTTGTATAGAATAAGCATGATCAACGATTGTCCCCTTATAGGATCAACTCGCGATCATGCCCATATCATTGCCCCCGAGCTTAGTTCAGAATCTCTTCGATCCGTGTCAGTACGTCCTCGCTCAGCTTGATGCCGGAAGCTTTGGCGTTCTCGGTCACTTGCTCTGGACGGCTGGCGCCTACCAGGGCGCTGGCGACGTTGTTTTGACGCAGGATCCAGGCCAGGGCCAGGTTGCCTACGCTAATGCCCAACTCGGCGGCTACGCCCTCCAGCTGTTTAACCTTCGCAATGTTCTCTTCTGTAATTCCCTTGCGTACCCATTCCAACTTCGCTGCGCGGCTGTCCTGCGGAATATCGTTAGCCGACGTGTATTTCCCGGTTAACAGGCCTTGAGCCAGCGGCGAGAAGACAACTTGGCCAATGCCGTTCCGTTCGCTGACCGGGATCACTTCCTTCTCAATGTAACGGTTAAACATGTTATATACCGGCTGATTCACCACGATGCGATCCAGCAGGTAACGATCGGCCAAGCCAACCGCTTCCGCGATTTGCGAGGCTTGCCATTCGCTGACGCCGGCGTACAGGATTTTGCCTTGGCGGATCAGGTCATCGATCGTGCGCAGCGTTTCGTACAGCGGCGTCTCCGGATCATGACGGTGGCAGTAAAAGATATCGATATAGTCATGGCCCAGACGCTTCAAGCTCGCGTGCACCTGCTCCATGACATGTTTGCGCGACAAACCGCGGTCGTTAGGCCCTTCGCCCATCGGCCAGAACGCTTTCGTAGCCAGTACATAGGATTCCCGTGGGTAAGCCTTGAGCGCTTTGCCCACCAGCTCCTCCGCAGCCCCTTTTTCGTATACATTGGCGGTGTCAAAGAAGTTGATGCCCAGATCGTAAGCCGTCTTAATCGATTTCTCCGCATTCTCGCGTTCGACGTACCCGCCGTAAGTCAACCAGCTTCCCAAGCTGATTTCACTTACTTTGAGGCCGCTTCCACCTAGTCTTCTATATTCCATGTAACATCATCCTCCTTGAGCATTTGTAATGGAACCATTTTCATTCTATAAAAGTTCATATACAATTTAAAGAAGTGAAAACTCCTTCACTTAATTATATCCATGATACTTACTATACATTTTATAGTTTATACGATTGGGGAGGGCTGACGGATGAACACCATTCGCAAGGCTAGCAATTACGTTCCGAAAACGCCGGAGCATATCGAATGCAATATTGAAAAAACGTTGGATGTCCTCGGAGGGAAGTGGGCGTTCCTCGTCATCCGGGAGCTGTTTGGCGGAACGCTGCGCTTCGGGGAGCTGCAGCGCCGAATCCCCCAGGTGAGTCCACGCGCGTTAACCAGTACGCTACGCCACCTGGAGGAGAAAGGCGTGCTGGAGCGGACGGTTTACCCGACCGTTCCCGTGACGGTCGAATATTCGCTCACGCCGAAGGGCATGGACCTTCACGTCATCTGCCATGAGATGAAGGTTTGGGCAGCTAGGTGGACCTAACGTTTTGGGGGCGGGGGGCCATGCTTAAACTGATCGGCAGAAGCATTCGCGACTTCCGCAAATATTCCGCCAAGCTGTTGCTGTTTCAACTGCTATATATGCTTGCCACGAGCATCTTCATCCTTCCGGTGACGACGCTCTTGTTCAACCGCGTTCTCCGGGTGGTCGGCTCCGGTTCCCTGCTTAATGGGGAAGTCTACCAGCTTGGACTAGACTATAAAGGGGTGATCGGGCTCATCCTTATCGGGCTGGTCGCTTCCTTTACGCTGCTGATTGAATTGCTGGTGTTGATCGTCCTTATACAGCAGCGGTTTTTCGGCAAAGAAATTGCCATTTCCGATGCGTTGCTGACTGTGCTGCGCAAAACGCCAAAGCTGCTGGGGTTCGGCGTGTTTCAGCTGCTGCTGCTATTGCTGCTTCTAATCCCGTTTATTGATTCGCCGCTGACGGCTTCTTTTTACGCGTTGTTTAACGTACCGATCTTCTTGAACAATCAAGTGCTGGATGCCTCTTACACGATGACCGCGGCTTACCTCGTGCTGCTTGCGGGGCTGTTGTATATGCTGCTTCGGTGGATCTTCGTTCTGCATTGTATCGTGCTGGAGGATATGAATCTGCGGCAGGCGGTTCGTCAGAGTCATGCGCTGACAAAAGGCAGACGTTGGCGGCTGTTTGGTTCGCTGCTTCTGTTTAATGGGACGGTCTTGGGGATATTCTCCGCCCTGGTGTCCGCGCTGGGACATATCCCTTCCTGGCTGGATCTCGATGTACTTGCACTGGTGTCCCAGCACTACTCGCTGACGGTTTCAACCGTGCTGGCTTACCTGCTGGAGCTGTTGTTGCTGCCGATTAATCTATTCGTACTGACGAGGCTGTATTATGCGTTTAGCCGATTAAAATGGATTCGGGCAAGGGATCAGCTTCAGGTTAGCCGAAGCCGGTTCGGGCGTATCGAGAAACGAATCGTTGTTTGGTGGAAAAGGCTGAAGTGGAAGAGGACGGCCTATGTCTTAGCCGCTGCCGTCTATATTACATTGGCGGTTTTTATCGGCTTGCGGGCGAATGACAGCTTGGTTTATGCCAAATGGAACGTACAAATTGCGGTTCACCGCGGGGATACGTCAAACGCCCCGGAAAATTCGCTGCCTGCCTTGATCTCCGCGATCGAAAAAGGCGTGCAGGTCGTCGAAGTGGATGTGCAGATGACGAAGGATGGCGTAGCCGTGTTAAACCACGATTCCGATCTGCGACGAATGACGGGCTTACGGAAGCGGGTTGCCGATATGTCCTTTAGGGAAGTGCAGCAATTGTCTCTTGGCTTTGACCAGAACGGCTATCCGATCCATATCCCCTCGTTATCCAGTGTGCTCGCCGAGGCGCATGGACGAATCAAGCTGCTGTTGGATCTGAAGCCCAACGGCTCCTCCAGCGATGCGCTCGCGGAGGAGGTTGTCCGGCTCATCAAGGAAGCCGGGGCCGAGGAAGAGGTGCGAGTGCAATCCTTTGACGGGGAGGCGCTTGGGCGAATCCGGGAGCTGGCTCCCGAGATCAAGATTGGGAGGATCCTGTTTTTTGCACTTGGGGATCTGTCGAAGCTCGATGTCGATTTCTATACGATCGAGCAGGTGATGTTGACCGATTTCTTGGTGGATCAGGCCCACGCCGACGGCCGTGAGGTGTGGGTGTGGACCGTGAATACCCGACGGGATATGAAGGAGGTCCTCAAATATCCGATCGACGGCATGATCACAGATTATCCGGAGACGGCGCAGTCGATGGTGGAGGTTGATCTGTAAGTCGACTAGGACGGAACAATAAAGCGTCATCCCGTTTAAGGGATGACGCTTTGGCATTCTATAGCCCTTGGGAAGCTTGATCCAACAAGGAGGAGAGCAAGGCGTAGTCTGGGGTAGCGCCTTCTTTGAATTTGATCCACTTGCGTTCCGGCGGTCCTTCAAAGCCTTTTGGAACCTCTAACCCCTCGGCGTTCATGATCATGAAGGCGATCGCGTCCTTCGAAGGTGAAATCACCGCTGCGTAATGGCCGTTCTTCAGAAAATGCGGCTTCTTGTACTGAATCCGCTCTTCTACTGTTGGAATGGTCTGGTGAACCATCTCTCTCAGTTGTTGGGAGAGTTCAACTTGCCATGCAGATCCCAATTGGTTGATAAAGGCCGTAACTTCTTCATTCATTGTTCATCATCATCTCCCGCCGTAAAATTTTTCCACAAGGGCAATATAATACAGCAGGAATATTCTTGTAAAGGTAATTAAAAATTTAACTATTCTTCCCCCGTCGCGATGGGATTCTCGGGGTAAGAGATCCAGTCGCTCCAACTGCCGGCGTACAGCTTGACCTGCGGGTAGCCGAGCTGATGGAGGGCGAGCACGTTCGGGCAAGCGCTCACGCCGGAGCCGCAGTAGACGATGGCCTCACGGCCTTCGTCCAATGCGGCGATGACCGGCGCCAGCTGCTCGCGCAGCTCGCCGTTGCTCTTCCAGGAGCCGCTGTCATCCAGGACCTGCTTCCAGAATCGGTTGATGGCCCCCGGGATATGGCCGGCCTTGATGTCGAGCGGCTCCTGCAGTCCGGCGTAGCGATCCGCGGCGCGCGAGTCCACCAGCAGGACGCCGGGATCGCGTAGCGCCCGGCGGACGTCCTCCACTCCGGCCAGTAGCTGCGGCCGGACGGCCAACACGTCCGGGGCGGGCAGCGGGTGACGCCCGCCGTGCGTGGTGACCGGTGCCGACAGATCTTGTTCCAGATCGAGAAAGACGGCACCGGGAATGTGCGCGGCGTCGTAGGCCGCCCGTCCGGCCTCCGGCCGGCCTAACTCGAAGCGGCAATCGACGATGACGAGATCCGGCTCATAAAGGCGAGCCAGCAGCCAGCGCTTGGATACGATAGGTTCCATATGGCGTACACATCCTCTGCACTCAGATATGGAACCATTATAAGCCTAAAGCTTAAATCAAGCGATATCCGCTAGGTAACGTGCCGCTGGCGCGGATTTGGCGAACCTGCTCCACCGTTAACCGTTGATTGGTCGCAATGATCGATTCAACGTCGTTGCCGCCGATGAGATCGTCTAAATCGTTCAGGCGACGGCTGCCGCGCAGGATGCGAAAGTTCCCCCTAAAACGGGTGCGCGTAAACAATACAAGCGTCGCGTTGCTGTTGGAAGAAGCGAAGCGCAGGCTTTCGATCCCGTCCAGAATCGCGTCGGTGTTGCGGATGCCGAGGTTCCCTGTGAACACACGGCTCCTACCCGTCAAATTCTCCTCGGAGTACACCGTGAGACGGGGGGAGGTTTGAGAGATGTGAACCAACTTTTTCATTACTAGTTCCTCCTCTTTTTTATGATGAATACTGCATATTAATCTATTCTTTTATTTTCTGAGAGGTGTGGATAAAGAGACCTAGAACGGTCCGATTCTAAAAAATCAGGCGATAAGAGGAGAGAGTAGATGCGAGATTGGTGCGGGAAAAACAGGCGTTTTTTTCGATTGAGGAACCGCCCTAACTCCGCTATAATGAAGTGGTTTGCAACAAGATGGAAACAACAAAAATCAACGGAAAGCTGGGACCCTGACGTTTATGCATACCACGACCAAGTCCATGGGCAAATATGAAATTCTGTACGTGATCGGCATTATCGCCATCTCGTTTTCTTCTATTTTCATCCGCTGGTCCAATGCCGATGTTTCGGTGATTGCCATGTATCGGATGTATCTGACGAATCTATTGATGCTGCCGTTGCTGTGGAGCTATCGGGGGGAGATTGCGCGCCTGACACGCAAACAATGGGGACGCCTTTTGTTTTCTGGACTTATGCTAGGGCTGCATTTCCTGCTATGGATGGGATCGCTTCGTTTAACGACAGTCGCAAGCTCCACGGTGATCCTGACACTGGAGCCGATTATCGTTATGTTCGGGTCGTTCTTCCTGTTCGGCGCCAAAATCAATAAAGCAATGATATTCGGCGTTTCGCTGGCATTAATCGGCTCGATTGCTATCGGCTCCGGAGATTTCGCATTGTCCGGTCAAGCCGTTACCGGTGATCTGCTTTCTTTGCTTGGCACGGTTGCGGTCGCGGTTCATATCCTGGTCGGCAAGCAACTGCTGCAAACGATCAGCGCTTTTGTCTACAATTTTCTCGTATTCGCGGTAGCAGGAACGTCGATGGCCGTATATAACGTTGCTGCCGGCATCCGCTTTACCGGCTACGAACCGCGCGAGTGGGGGATTTTTCTGCTGCTCGCAATCGTGCCGACGTTGTTCGGGCACTATTTGTTCAACTGGCTGATGAAATATCTCAGCGCCTCAGCTGTGTCGATGGCCGTTCTTGGCGAGCCGGTGTTTGCTTCACTGTTGGCTTGGATGCTGCTGAAGGAAAGCTTGACCCCGCTGCAACTGTCGGCGGGAGCGCTCATCTTATGCGGCGTGTGGATCTTCATCCGTTACGGCAAAGAGGCGCCCGTCGTGACGCCGGATAGCGCGAAGATCTTGGCGGCGGGGCAAGAGGGGAAGGCGAGTTAAGGGGCAGGAGAAGGATGGAGTTGTTATTTATTTTCTCAGCTCAAAAAATTGGCATTCCCGGCGCGGATGGTAGGCGAGCTCGCTCACGCCAGCCTGGGTAATGATGGTCTCGTCCGTGAAGCGGATCACGATGCTGCCGTTGTCGATCATGTGATCGTTGCGGAATACACGGACGCGAAGCTTACGGTCCAACGCCTCCTGAAAATCCAAATCGGTAAACAGTTCTCTTAGGGTAGGCATATCACTTATCTCCTTGTGTGCTCAAGATGGGACAACGCTCAAAATTGAACTCTTGCTATTGTACCCGGAACCTAGCGGGTTGAAAAGAGAACGGCAGGGGATAAGAGCCAGGGCAGGGTTGATCTGATTGGATGAGCACTTGGTGGCGCAGGGGGGCGTATGGTGGCGTATGGTGATATGGAGGCAGGTTAGGATTAGGCATGCTAGATTTAGGAACCCCTCTATCCTTTCCGGCCACTTTGCACGATTATCCCGTTTGATCAGATTGCGGAGAAAGAGATAAGTTTGATTGCGGGAAGGGATTCCGTGTGGGGGTACACTGAATGATTCCGGCTCATGACCTGCGCCCCCCTTGACCAGACCCCTTGTTCCCTTACTAAAAGGGATAATCCTGCAAAGAGCGGGGCGGACAGCCCAAGCCCCGGCCCACAGGCAGCAAGCGGTGAGGTGAAATTAAAAGTCGATCAGGAATCTATGCTCCTGATCGACTTTTTTTATGACTTAGGACAGGTCCGGTACGTCCCAGCGGAGGAGGAGACCGGCATGGGTTAAGCCGCTGCCAAAGCCGTAGAGTAGTACGCGGTCGCCGAATTTGAGTCGGCCCGAGTTGACGCCGGCTTGTAAGGCCAGCGGGATCGAAGCGGAGGAGGTATTGCCCATGTCCTGTACACTTTGCAGCGTTTTGGCGAGCGGCAGATCCGCTTTTTCGCAAATCGATTCGATCATGCGCAAATTGGCGCTATGCGGCACGAACCAATCGATGTCCTCGCGGGTAAGCTCGGCTTGCTCCAGCAGTTGCTCGATTCCAGCCGAGACGGTGCGAACGGCCCATTTGAAGACCTCGCGCCCGTTTTGGACGATTTTGCCCTTCCCTTCGAGCGGCTGACCGTCCATCTGCTCCGCGAGCCCAGTGCGGTATACGTGAATGCCGCCGGCCCCGTTCGTCCCGAGAATAACCGATTCGAACCCGCCGGATAACTCGGGATCCGCTTCGACCAGCACGGCCCCGGCTCCGTCGCCGAACAGGATGCAGGTGCTGCGGTCGGTGTAGTCGGTGATTTTCGACATCGTTTCACCGGCAACCACAAGGATTTTGCGATGAAGTCCGGAACTGATCATCCCGTTCGCCAGATGCAGGGCATAAGCGAAGCCGGCGCAGGTTGCGTTCAGATCGATCGCCCCGGCCCGTTCCATGCCGAAATACTGCTGAACTCGACAGGATACGGTTGGAAAAGAAAAATCCGGCGTTGTGGTCGAAGCGATGATCAAGTCGACATCGTCCAACGCAGCCCCGTAGGTCTCGCGCAGCCGCTCCGCCGCCCGAATGCACAGGTGCGAAGTGAATTCGTCCTCGGCAGCGATATGCCGTTCTTTAATGCCGGTGCGCTGCACAATCCATTCGTCGCTTGTATCCACGAGTCGCTCTAAATCTTCATTGGTTAGAATTTTATCGGGAACGTACGTCCCGAGAGCGGTTATACGGGCTTTGGAAAGAGATTTCGGTGTGGCCAACTGGATCAGCTCCTTTATGATATTCTAAAATTAGTATCAGGTTTTAGTACCAGGTGATAATTTTAGTATATCATTTTTTAAGTTATGATCAATGGTTGTGAAGAGAGTTGGGAAATTAAGGTTTTGCATATGGACTTTTGGCTGTAGGAATGGTATTCTTTGTGTCATATTAATGAATGGAGGCTTGCGTGTGCTAAATTAGTCCCGATTAAACAGCATTGCATCAGTAGCCAATGCTCTTTCTGCTCTTTAGTTTGTGCAGAGTTATCGGGATAAGTTTGCCTTTTTGCGCAGGTCCGCCTACAAGAATCGCTCTATTCGGAACGAGTCTTATTCGCTTGCGATTGCCGAGCGGACAACGGGCATTTCCTATTTCGATTGCGGCTGCACAGACCCTGGTCTGTGTTTTTATTTTGCCCATAAGGAGAGTGCCTTTATGAAAATGGAAAATTCGAACGGTTATCAAGAATTGAAAAGCGAGCTCTATGATCGCGCCGCCCAACACGGGTTACGATTTAATTCCGATACGTTTGATGTTAACGAATCCGGGATGGATTTCTTCGTTGCGTTTGTGCAGGATGACGCTGGTCAGCCATGGGTTCTTCGCGTTCCCAGACGTCCGGACGTTTGGGAACGGGCTATGAATGAACAGAATGTGCTGAAAGCGGTGGCTCCCCGTCTCCCGGTCTCCGTCCCCGATTGGCGCATCTGCACGCCGGATCTGATCGCTTACCCGCTCCTTGGAGGAAACCCGGTTGCTACGGTTGATCCGGCCGGGGGCGGATATTTGTGGAAATTTCCTCAGGATACGCTCAAGGACGTCTTCTTTGATTCTTTGGCCACCGCCTTAGTTGGGTTGCATTCGATTGAACATGCTGAGGTGGTCCACGCAGGCGTTCGCCTAAAAACACCGGAGGAAGCGCGGAGGAAGTTCTCTGACAATATCGAGGAAGTTCGCCGAAGCTTCGAGATTCCTGCCAAGCTGTATGACCGGTGGATGGCCTGGTTGTCCACGGACAGCTATTGGCCGGATTTCTCGGTGCTTCATCATGGCGATTTGCATCCTCCGCACATTCTCGTGGATGACAATCAGCGCGTGACGGGCCTCATCGATTGGACCGAAGCGGAGATCGCCGATCCGGGGAAGGATTTTGTGATCTTGTATGCCCTCTTTGGCGAGAGGGGCCTGCAGGATTTGTTGCAGCGCTATGAACGGACGGGAGGCAGAACATGGCCTCGGATGAAGGAGCATATCGCCGAACAATGGGCCGCGTATCCAGCGTTAGTCGCCAAATTCGCACTGATGACGGGGAAAGAGGACGATATGAATATGGCGCGAGGGATGATCGCCAGTTGGCAAGTCGAATAGCAAGCGGGGAGAATTTAAGCAGGACGTATCACCCGCCTTGGGCTTCGCGTGTTATAGATGGTGAATGCTATAATAGTTCCGTGGAAAGGAGTGTTCGAACGAACTTATGAAAACGTTGGTATTAGCGGAGAAGCCGTCGGTCGCGAGGGAAATCGCGCGGGTGATCGGCAGCCGAGATAAGCATAAAAGTCATATTGAAGGGCCGAAATACGTGGTGACCTGGGCGCTGGGGCATTTGGTAGGCCTAGCTGAGCCGGAGGATTATGACGGGAAGTTCGCGACGTGGGCGTTGGAGGATTTGCCGATCCTGCCGGATCGCATGAAGCTGAAGGTGCTGCGCGAAAGCAGCCACCAGTTCAAGGCGGTGCAGCAGCTGATGCGGCGCCAGGATATCGGCGAGCTGATCGTGGCGACGGACGCCGCCCGCGAGGGCGAGCTGCTCGCCCGTTGGATTATGGATATGGTCAAATGGAACAAACCGTTTAAACGGCTGTGGATCTCCTCGCAAACGGACAAAGCGATCAAGGAAGGATTCGCGGCGTTAAAGCCGGGCAGCCAGTATGAGCGCTTGTATCAATCGGCGCGTTGCCGGGCGGAGGCCGACTGGATGGTTGGGCTTAATGTGACCCGGGCGCTGACCACGAAATTTGGTGCGCCGCTCTCGGCCGGGCGAGTGCAGACGCCTACGCTGGGTATGATCATGCAGCGTGAGAACGAAATCCTCCGCTTCCGTTCGGAGGAATATCACGTACTCCGCGCGGATTTCGGCAAGTTCGAGGCGGTATGGCGTGGGGCGAACGGCGATGCCCGTATTTTTGATGCGGAGCGGTTAGATGCGCTGAAGCAGAAGCTGGAAGGGGCTTCGGGGAAAATCGTCAAGCTGGTCAAACACGAAAAAACGGTGCCCCACCCGCTGGCCTACGATTTAACCGAGCTGCAGCGGG
The DNA here is from genome assembly GCF_001486505.1 of Paenibacillus rubinfantis. Taxonomy (GTDB): domain Bacteria; phylum Bacillota; class Bacilli; order Paenibacillales; family Paenibacillaceae; genus Fontibacillus; species Fontibacillus rubinfantis. The sequence continues at coordinate 1,525,854 of NZ_LN909066.1, read as the reverse complement.
ACGCCAACCGACTGCTCGGGTTCTCGGCTAAGCAGACCTCGAATGTGCTGCAACGGCTTTATGAGCAGCATAAGCTGGTGACCTATCCGCGGACGGACTCGCGTTACCTGACGTCCGACATGACGGATACGCTCAAAGAGCGGCTGACCAGCGTAGCCATCGGCCCTTATGCGCCGCTGGCCCGGCCGTTGTTGCGAGGCTCCCTGAAGCTGAGCAAGCGGATCGTCGACGACAGCAAGGTGACCGACCACCATGCGATTATCCCGACGGAGCAGACGGTGCTGCTAAACGCACTGAGCGCCGACGAACGCAAGCTGTACGACTTGATCGTGCGGCGATTTATCAGCTTGTTCTACCCGCCGGCCCGTTATGATCAAGTCAGCGTGACGGTCGAAATTGCCGGTGAGACGCTGCACGCCAAGGGCACAACGGTCAAGGACGCCGGTTGGCGCGGCGTTTATGACGGGCAGGCGATGGAGGACGAGGAAGCCGACGAGGAGGAGACCGAGGGCGGGGCGGCGCTGCCGGAGCTGAGCCAAGGCGAGGCGGTGAAGGTGCAGCGCAGCCGCGTAACGCCGGGGCGGACTCAGCCGCCGAAGCGCTACACGGAAGCTGCCCTGCTGACGCAAATGGAGAAGCATGGGCTGGGCACGCCGGCAACGCGGGCGGACATTATCGAGAAGCTGGTCAACTCCGATACGATCGAGCGGCAGGGGAACTACCTGCATCCGACCGGCAAAGGCAAGCAGTTGATCGAGCTGGCGCCGTCTGATTTGCGTACGCCGGAGCTGACGGCGCGCTGGGAGGCGGAGCTGGAGCGGATCGCGCGCGGCCAAGGCCAACCGGGGCCGTTCTTGAGCGGAATCCGCGAAATGGCGGGTAACCTCGTGCAAGGTGTGAAACGCAGCGAGGCGACGTATAAGCCGCATAACGTTTCAAGCAGCCATTGCCCAGAGTGCGGGACGCGGCTGCTCGAGAAGAAAACCGGGCGCGGCCTGATGCTGATCTGCCCAAGCGAGGACTGCGGCTATCGGCGTTCCGGCGAGAAGCGCCTGTCCAACCGACGTTGTCCGCAATGCCATAAGAAGATGGAGATGAAAGAAGGTAAGGCTGGAATGTATGTGCAATGCATATCTTGCGGCATTACCGAGGTACTCGGAAAAGACAAGGATAAGCATATGAACAAACGCGAGCAGCAGCGGCTCGTAAAGCAATATTCCCAGCAGCAGGAATCGGGTGGAACCAACCTCGGCGAGCTGCTGAAAGCGGCGCTGGAGAAGAAAGGCGATTAGCTAACGCATCCGCCACGGCCGCGGCCGGCATCCCTAAAACCTGCATAATTTGGCAGCCGATACGGGACGCTAAGTACCGGAGGTGATGAGGGTGCCGCATCATAAAGCGCGGAAGACCGAGAACCAGCAGAACAAGTCGAGGTTGATGGAACCAACCGTGGCGGCCAAGCCAAAGAAGCAGGCCGATTACCCGCCTAATTTAAACGAAATTCCGAAGAACGAAACCTGAGGATGGTCACATTTGAAGCTCCCCGTCAGGGGAGCTTTCTACATAGATGCGAATGAGTTGAAAAGCTGCCGATCGCTGCGCCGTTGAGGTATAATAGAGTTAGAGATCGAAGGGGGGCGGCGATCACGAGAACGGGAATATTGGTATGGTTTTTGTTTATTAATGCGGTTGCCTATCTGGTCATGTCCGACGACAAGAAGCGGGCCAGGCAGAGGCGTGAACGGATTCCGGAGCGCACGCTGTTTTTGCTGGCTGCGTTGGGGGGCGCGTTGGGCGTTCTGGTGGCCATGAATGCGAAACGCCATAAAACGAAGCATTTTAGCTTCCGGGTAGGCATTCCGCTGCTGCTTCTTTTCAACGCCGTGCTTTATGGGTATTTTATAATATAAACTCTTGGGACAAGTGAGGTGCTTTCCATGCTTTTTAACAAAATTATTGCCGCTTACGACGGATCGAAGGCGGCGAACAAAGCGCTGGACAAAGCCATCGAGTTATGCAAAGCGACGCCCGGGGCCAAGCTGGAGGTCTTGCATGTGTACGACTTCCCGCGTTTTTACGTGGCGGAGGGCTTTGCGCCGGTACCCACTTCAATGAACAAGGATTTTTATGAGCTGGCGGAAAGAACGGCAGAGGAAGCCAAAAGCCGACTGGCGGCTGCAGGTTTGGAGCCTAATGTAACTATGGATCAAGGTTCGCCGGCGGAGACCATTCTCGAGTTCGCGCAGAAAAACGGGGCGGATCTGATCGTCATCGGCAGCCGCGGACTCGGCGGCATCCGTGAATTTGTGCTTGGCAGCGTCAGCCATAACGTCGTCCAGCACGCCCACATCCCGGTACTCGTCGTGAAATAAGAATAGAGTTCGTTGTTAGAAGGCCTGACCGAAGCGATTCGGTTGGGCTTTTTTGCGTGCGCGAGATTGGTCTGGAGTGGGAGGGCGGGTTCGGTCCTGTCAAGACAAGCCCGGTTCATTCCGGTTCGGTCCAGTCCTGTCAAGACCAGTCCGGTCCAGTCCAGACTGGTTCGGTGGTGCTGGCGCCATCTGGTTCGGATTTAAGTGTAACGCTTGCCACAAAGCTTATTTGGCCGAAAAGAAGGGAGTTTGAATTCTAACGCTGACCAGCGCGCTTATATGGGCGGAACCGGCCCTTTTGGGGGTGGAAATCAGCTAATAAGCTCTCCCACAAGCGTTACAATTCGGAGGCCCCGGTTTAGGGGCAAATAGCGTTTTGTACAAGCGTTAGCGTTTTTGAAGTTTCTTCAGAGTTTGTACAGAGCTACTTCGAAGCTACTTCAAAGCTACTTCAGAGCAACCTCACAGCAACTTCAGAGCAACTTCGGAGCAACTTCGGAGCAACTTCGGAGCAACTTCGGAGCAACTTCGGAGCTATGTTAGGGCTTCTTCAACTTACGTCAGGGAAGATTGCTGTGAGGAAAACTAACGCTTGTCCGATAAGGTGGACGGAAACACGAAACATTTTTTGGGCTTTTTTCGGGTGATCGCGTAGGATCATGTAGTTTTATATAGTCGTCAAAGTAAGGTTATGTTCAAATGTTACGATTACTCACATCGCTCTGAGGCTGAAACGGTCGATAGGGACGTCCCAAAGGGATCTAAGGCACCAAAATACCTGAAGAGACCTGAGAAACTTGAAGAGACCAAATGAGACATCCGAACGCTGAAAGGAGGGCTGCCGTTGATCCGCTTTCACCAGGTTGATAAGCATTTTGGCCATTTTCACGTGCTGAAGAACATCGAGTTGCAGGTTGAGGAAGGGGAAGTCGTGGTGGTCGTGGGTCCGTCGGGTTCGGGGAAAAGCACGATGCTGCGCTGCATTAACCGGCTGGAGACGATCACGAACGGCGAGCTGACGGTAGGCGGCCTCCCGGTCCATGACCGCAAGACGGATATCAATAAGCTGCGCCGGGATATCGGGATGGTCTTCCAGCATTTTAATTTGTATCCGCACAAAAAGGTGATCGACAATATTACGCTGGCACCGATGAAGGTGCTGGGCATCACCAGGGCGGAGGCCGAGCAGACGGCGATGTTTTATCTGGAGAAGGTAGGCATTGCCGACAAAGCCTCGGCGTATCCGTCCCAATTGTCCGGCGGACAGCAGCAGCGGGTGGCGATCGCCCGGGGGCTTGCGATGAAGCCGAAGATCATGCTGTTCGACGAACCGACCTCGGCGCTGGATCCGGAGATGGTCGGGGAAGTGCTGGACGTGATGCGGACGCTTGCCCGGGAAGGGATGACGATGGTGGTCGTCACGCACGAGATGGGGTTTGCCCGGGAGGTGGCGGACCGGATTATTTTCATGGACCAAGGGCAAATCGTGGAGGAGGCCGGGCCGGAGGAATTCTTCGCCCATCCGCGGGAAGAGCGGACGCGCACGTTCCTCAGCCGTTTGTTAAGCCACTGATTGAAAAATTCGATAACCAAGGGGAGGAAGAGAACATGAAGAAACGTTGGAGGTTAATCAGTATTGCGGCGGTGTGCGCCTTGGCGGTGTTGGCCGGTTGCGCCAGCAACGGAGCAGGCGGTAATGCAGCCGGGAACGGCGGTAATGCCACTCCGGCGGCCGGGGAGAGCGGGTCCGGTGCATTGGGCAAAATCAAGGATCGCGGCAAGTTGGTTGTTGGCGTGAAATACGACACGAAGCTGTTTGGCCTGAAAGACCCGGCCAGCGGCAATGTTGAAGGATTCGATATCGACATCTCCAAGGCAATCGCTAAGCATATTCTCGGCGACGAAAACGCCTTGGAATTAAAAGAGGTTACCTCCAAGACGCGGATTCCGATGCTCAATAACGGTGAGATCGACATGATCGTGGCCACGATGACGATTACAGAGGAGCGCAAGAAGGAAGTCGATTTCTCCGACGTCTACTTCCAGGCGGGGCAATCGCTGTTGGTGAAAAAGGGCAGCCCGATCACGGGCATCGAGAGCCTCACCGCCGATTCAACGGTGCTGGGCAGCAAAGGCTCGACCTCGGTGAAAAATATCCGCGAAAAAGTGGACGGCATCAAGGTGCTGGAGTTCGATAACTATCAGGATGCGTTTAACGCCCTGAAGGCGGGGCAAGGCGACGCGCTGACGACGGACGATTCGATACTTTACGGCATGGCTGCGCAGGATACGAATTACGAGGTGGTTGGCAAGCCGTTTACCGACGAGCCTTACGGCATTGCGGTTCAAAAGGGCAACTCGGATATCGTGCAGGCTATCAACGATACGTTAAAGGAGCTTCACGACAGCGGGGAGTACGATCAGATCTACGAAAAATGGATCGGCAAGAAGCCGGGCGAATAATTCGTTATGGACTTTACGATTCTGACTGATTATTTTGACGTGTATCTCGAAGGGTTTCGGGGCACAGTGCTATCCAGCTTGCTGGCGCTGATCGGCAGCTTCGTACTGGGCGCTTTGATCGCCGTGTTCCGCATCGCTCCCGTCCGGCCCCTGCGTTGGTTCGGAACGGGATACGTAGAATTTATCCGCAATATTCCGCTGCTGCTTGTCGTATATATGTTTTACTATGGGCCGTCTGCTTTGGGGTTGCCGCTGGACGGGTTTACGGCGGGGACGATCGGGCTGGCCGTCTACACGTCTTCGTTTATCGCCGAGGCCATTCGCGCCGGGATCCTGGCGATCCCCAAAGGGCAAACGGAAGCAGCGCGCTCATCAGGGTTAAGCTACGCGCAGACGATGATCCATATTATCCTGCCGCAGGCGATCAAGCTGGTCATTCCGCCGCTCGGAAACCAGTTCATCAATTTAATCAAGAACTCGTCCGTGTTGACGATCGTTGCCGGGCTCGACCTGATGTATTTTGCCGACATCGTAAACGCGGATACGTATCGGACGTTTGATACTTATATTTTCGTGGCGTTGTTTTATTTGGCGCTGACCCTGCCTTTGAGTTATGGAGTGAGGGTGTGGGAGCGGCGGCTTGAAAGGAAGTATTGAGGAAGGAGGGGTTCGATGGATTTTGCGGGGGCGTATAGTGCGGAGAATTTGCGCTTTTTGGCGGATGGGCTTTACGTGACGTTGATCGTTGCCGGGGCATCCATCGTGCTAAGCTTCCTGATCGGCTGTATCGTGGGGGTGATTCGATATACGCGGCTGCCCGTCTTGTCGCCGATCATGTTGGTAGGCGTCGAGCTGATCCGCAACTTGCCGCTGCTCTTGATTATCTTCTTTATGCGTTTTGCCTTGCCGGAGGTTGGCATCAAGCTGGGGCTCGTGGCCGCGACGATCACCGGGCTGACCATCTTTGAGGCGGCGATGATCGCGGAAATCGTACGCGGCGGACTCGCCTCCATCGACAAGGGGCAAATCGAAGCGGCCCGGTCGTCCGGGCTAAGCGCGATGCAGACGCTGTGGCATATCGTTCTGCCCCAAGGGCTGCGGCGGATGGTGCCGCCGCTGGTTAGCCAGTTCATCTCACTGCTGAAGGACACGTCGTTGGCGGTGGTCATCTCCCTCCCGGAGCTGATGCATCATGCCGGCATTGTCATCGGCCACGGATACACTTATACGATTCCGATTCTGCTGCTGGTGGCCGTTATTTATTTTTCCGTCAACTTTGTGCTGTCGGTGATTTCCAGAAGATTGGAGACCCGGCATGCTTAGGCATCAGCTAACACCAAACTGACATATAATGGAATGTAAGGTATAGGCACCCTTCCCGAGATGTGGTACGATAAGGGGCAATATAACTCACGGGAGCCGGGTGATCGGCATGGAGAACGTCCTTTTCAAGTCCTTCTATCGATCCGCATCTGTTCAGATCGGTGTCGTGGCGATCGGGACGGCGTTGGCCGGAGAACTGAAGATCAATCCGTTTGATGGCGATATTTTTCGAATCGGTTTGGGGAGCAGTGCGTTCCTGCTGTTCTTGCTGTTGCTGCGGCGATTGCCGTATCTCTTTACAGGCGTCATCACCGGTGTGGTGGTACTCCTGTTCCGCACAGGACTGGATCAAGCGCTTGGCAACGGTTTGACCTTGGTCGAAAGCGTGACAAGGCATTGTTCGGCAGCGGTGTACTATATCGTGTTTGCATTAGGGATGAGCGTGATCAAACGTCGGTTAGACCGCTTCTACCCATTGGCGTTGGGAGCGGTAACCGCGGTGATTGACCTGCTGTCCAACGAGGCGGAGCTGCTGACCCGTTTGCTGGTGACCGGCACGGCTACGTTTAAGCTGAATGAATGGACGTTTCTGATGGCGATCGCGATGCTGCGCACGTATTTTGTCACCGGCATTTACAGCAGCATTTCCGTCAGTCGGATGCGAATCGTCCAGAAGGAGCAGAACCGCCGGATCGAGCAGATGCTCAGCTTTAGCTCCGGTCTATATGGGGAAGTGTTTTACCTGAAAAAATCGATCGGTACGCTGGAGAAACTTACCCTGCGCAGCTATGAGTTGTACCGCCGGCTGTCGGACGAAGGTCAGGAGGAGCACAAGCGCCACGTCCTGGGGATTACACAGCAAATCCATGAGGTGAAGAAGGACTCGCAGCGGATTTTGGCTGGGTTGATCAAGCTGACGGACCGCGAGGTTCCGGGGGATCTGCCGTTGTCGGGCTTGGTCCAATATACCATCGATAGCACGCAGCAGTATGCCGAGATGCTGGGCAAGCGAATTGTTTTTACGCAGAAAATGACCCTGGATTACGCCACCTCCAACTATGTTCCCTTGCTCACGCTGTTGGGGAACCTGACCGCCAATGCGGTGGAAGCCATCCAGGGCCGGGGGCAAATTCTTCTGGAGGTCCGCGAACAAGCGGGATGGACCTTGCTTACGGTGAGCGACAGCGGAAGCGGCTTCCCGCGGGACGAGCGGGAGCTGGTGCTTGAGCCGGGCTTTACGACCAAATTTGATGAAGAAGGGGTTGCGGCGACGGGGATCGGCTTATCCCATGTGCGCGACATCGTGACCCGGTTTGGCGGGGAACTCACGCTGGGAACAGCCCCGGGGCTGGGCGGGGCCATGGTGCAAATCCGTATTCCAACGCTGAGGCTGAGGAAGTCGGAGTCCCCAACCTAAAAGTTTCCGAAGTTTCCGAAGTTTCCGAAGTTACCGAACCCACGGATCCGGGCAAACGCTACTAACCAAACGTTGAGGAGGGTGTTACCGATGCCGCTCTCTTTTTGTATCGTAGACGATGATGCCAGTGCGCGAAAAATGCTGCAGCACATTATTGAGGACAGCGGCCTAGGCGAGGTGACGGGAACGGCCGGCGGCGGAACGGAGGGGGTGCGGCAAATTCTGAGCGAGTCGCCGGACATCGTGCTGATGGATCTGTTGATGCCTGACCAGGATGGAATCGAGACGATCGATTCCTTGCGTGCCCAGGGCTGCGGTTCGAGATTTGTAATGATCTCCCAGATCGAAAATCAAGATATGGTCGGACGGGCGTACCGGAGCGGAATCGAGTTCTTCATCCGCAAGCCGATCAACCGGATCGAAGTGGAGACGGTGCTCCGGAAGATCAACGAGCGGTATGCGATGAGCAATTACTTGGATGAGATCAAATCGAGCCTGAAGAAGCTGGAGGGCCTCCGCAGCGCGCCGTTGGCCGCGCCGGGCAAGCGGACGGTCCGTGAAGCGATTCAGCCGATTCTGATGAATCTAGGTCTGATCGGCGAGAGCGGGAGCCGAGATATCCTTGCGATGATGGAGATTTTGCTGGAGCTGGGAGGCGAAGCCGGGGGCAATCTGCCGCCTTTGAAGGAGTTGTATCGCCAGACGGCGGCCACCTACAAGACCCGGCCCGAGGATATCGCCAAGGAGGTTAAGGCGATCGAGCAACGGCTGCGCCGGGCGTTAACGGCGGGGCTAACGAACCTGGCTTCGCTGGGTCTGACGGATTACGGCAACCCCCGGTTCGAGTATTACGCTCCGCTGTATTTTGACTTTGAAGACGTGCGGTTAAAGATGAAGGAAATCGAAGAAGGTCGAGAGCCGGTTAACGGAAAAGGGAAAGTGAACATTAAGAAGTTCCTCCAGGTGCTGTATATCGAATTGCAGGAGCAATTGGGCGGATGAATGGTAACTTTTACAACGAATGGGTTCATCATTATCCTAGTCTGTACCTCAGGCTAGGTTTTTTTGCGTTGGGCGAAGGAAACATGACATTGTTCAAAAGCGAACATTCGGATTTTACATTCTTTTAATGTTCGGATTTGAGTTGACATGTCGGGTCACCCGTTGGTACACTAGGAGAGGAAAGGCGGCTCGCCGCCGAACATCATAATCTCGTATAATGCCGGGAATAGGGCCCGGAAGTTTCTACCCGAGAACCGTAAATTTTCGGACTACGAGCGAATACGTGATGAAGGTAAGGCTACTCCGCACGGAAAGCCTTCTTTTTATGAGCCTGGGCTTGCAAGCACCGGGCTTTGCGTTGCCGTCGGCGCGGCTGTGGCTGCCCGTCCGCAGGTTTCGTATTCCTCAGGGTCCGCGAATTTCGGGAAATCTTCATTCGTTTCCAGGAAGTTCGGGGCCTTTTTCCGTATTCGGCTATTTATAAATCGCAAGGTATACCGTTTAGACTGAATGTCCAAAAAAGTTTGGAGGTTGAGGCATGACAGCACAAGTCGCCGTGATCATGGGCAGCAAATCGGATTGGGAAACGATGTCCCATGCGTGTGCCGTTTTGGAAGAACTGCAGATTCCTTATGAAAAAAATGTCGTATCCGCGCATCGCACCCCGGATTTGATGTTCGAATTCGCGGAGCAGGCCGCTGGCCGCGGATTGAAGGTGATTATCGCCGGTGCGGGCGGGGCCGCCCACCTGCCGGGCATGGTGGCAGCCAAAACAACGCTGCCGGTCATCGGCGTGCCGGTGAAGTCGGCGGCGCTGAACGGGCTTGATTCGCTGCTGTCGATCGTGCAGATGCCGGGCGGCATCCCGGTGGCGACGGTGGCGATCGGCAAAGCCGGGGCGATCAACGCCGGGCTGCTGGCGGCGCAGATGCTAGGCGCGTTTGACCCCGAGGTGATGCGCCGGGTACAGGAGCGCCGCGATCGGATCAAAGCCGAGGTGCTGGAGAGCGCCTCGGAGTTGGGAGCGGCGGAATGAGCGGCAGCGTGCTGGGCAAAGCTGGCGGCGTGAGCGGCGCCCCGGTGATTGAGCCGGGCGCAACGATCGGCGTGCTGGGCGGCGGGCAGCTCGGCCGGATGATGGCGCTGGCCGGGAGCAACCTTGGCTACCGGTTCGTAGCCATGGATCCGACGCCGGATGCGCCTTGCGGCCAGGTAGCGGGGCAGATCGTGGCCCGCTACGACGACCAGGACGCGGCGCGTGAACTCGCGGCGCGGGCCGATGTGATCACGTACGAGTTCGAGAACGTCGACGCCGGCGTAGCCGCGTTGTTGGAAGAAGCGTCGTACGTGCCCCAAGGCAGCCGATTGCTGTATACAACCCAGCATCGGTTACGCGAGAAGCGCGCCATCGAAGCGGCGGGCGTGAAGGTCGCGCCGTACGCGGAGATCGGCAGCGAGGAGGAGTTGCGTGCAGCCGTGGCTCGGCTTGGCCTTCCGGCCGTGCTGAAGACGGCCACCGGCGGCTATGACGGCAAAGGCCAATGGGTGATCCGCGGCGAGGACGAAATCACGCCGGCGTTCGCCGAGTTAAGCCAGGCTGGGACGGAGCTCGTGTTGGAGCAATTCGTCCCGTTCGTGAAGGAGTTGTCGGTGATTGCGGCGCGCAGCCCGCGCGGAGAAATAAAGACGTTCCCGGTGGCGGAGAATATCCATGTGGACAATATTTTGCACGTGTCGATCGTACCGGCCCGGGTCGAGGAGCAGGTGCAGCGGGAGGCTGAACGGCTCGCAGCCCAAATCGCCGAAGGCTTGGAGGCGGTGGGCCTGCTGGCGGTAGAGATGTTCCTGACCGCAGAGGGCGAGCTGTTCGTAAACGAACTGGCCCCGCGGCCGCACAATTCCGGCCATTACACGATGGAGGCCTGCACGACTTCGCAATTTGAGCAGCATGTGCGGGCCATCTGCAATTTGCCGCTGGGTCCGGTGGAGCTGTTGACCCCGGTCGTGATGGTGAACGTGCTAGGCGAGCATCTGGAGGCGGTCCGCAAAGCGGTGGCCGCGGGTCGCTGGTTCGACGAGAACGAGGGGGGCGCTGGATTCGCCGCGATCCCCAAAGTACACTTATATGGAAAGCACGGAGCCGCTCCAAAGCGGAAAATGGGGCACATCAACCTGCTCTGCCGCAACGTGGAGGACGGGCTTCGCTGGATAGAGCAAACCAACATTTGGAGGAATGAACGGAAATGATCGAACGCTACAGCAGACCGGAAATGAGAGCGATCTGGACGGAGGAAAACAAATTCAAAGCCTGGCTGGAAGTGGAGTTGTGCGCTTGCGAAGCCTGGGCCGAGCTTGGCGTGATTCCGAAGGAAGACGCAGCCCTGCTGCGCGAGAAGGCTTCTTTTGATATCGACCGGATCTACGAAATCGAGCAGGAGACACGCCACGACGTGATCGCCTTTACCCGCGCAGTCTCGGAAAGCCTAGGCGCGGAGCGGAAATGGGTGCATTATGGCTTAACCTCGACGGACGTGGTTGATACGGCGCTGGGTTACTTGCTGAAGCAGGCCAACGAGATTTTGGAACGGGATATCGTAAATTTCATTGAGATTTTGAAGGACAAGGCTTTGGCCTATAAAGATACGCCGATGATGGGCCGTACGCATGGCGTGCATGCCGAACCAACCACATTTGGTTTAAAAATGGCGCTCTGGCACGAGGAAATGAAGCGGAACCTGGAGCGTTTCCGCCGCGCAGCGGACAATGTTCAGTTCGGCAAAATCTCCGGTGCGGTAGGCACTTACGCGAATATCGATCCGTTTGTGGAGGATTTCGTCTGCCGCAAGCTTGGAACGAGCCCGGCGCCGATTTCGACGCAAACGCTGCAACGCGACCGTCATGCGGAGTATATGGCGACGCTGGCGCTGATCGCGACATCGCTCGACAAATTCGCTACGGAAATCCGCGCTTTGCAAAAAAGCGAATTCCGCGAGGTGGAGGAAGCTTTCGCCAAAGGGCAAAAAGGCTCGTCGGCGATGCCGCACAAACGCAACCCGATCGGTTGCGAGAACATCTCCGGCTTGTCTCGCGTGATCCGTGGCCATATGATTTCGGCTTACGAAAATGTAACGCTCTGGCATGAACGCGACATCTCCCACTCCTCTGTGGAACGGGTGATTTTGCCGGATGCCACGATGCTGTTGAATTACATGCTGAACCGTTTCGGCAATATCGTGAAAAACCTGACGGTATTCCCGGAAAACATGAAGCGTAACATGGCCCGCACCTATGGGGTACCGTTCTCCGGCCGCGTGTTAACGAAGCTGATCGATAAAGGCTTCAGCCGCGAGCAAGCGTATGACACCGTGCAGCCGCGGGCGATGCAGGCGTGGGAGACGCAGCGTCAGTTCCGCGACATTATTGAAGAGACGCCGGAAATTACGGCGGTCTTAAGCAAAGAGGAAATCGACGATGCGTTTGATCCGTCCTGGCATCTGAAGCATGTAGATACGATTTTCCGGAAGCTGGGGTTGGTCGAGTAGTCGGTCGTTTATTGAGGGAGGAGAGGCTAGCATGGCGGTACCGGCAATATCCACGGCAGCGGAAATGGTGAACGCCCCGCTGTTATACAAAGGGAAGGTTCGGGAGTTATACGATCTTGGCGAGTTTTTCCTAATCGTTGTCACCGACCGCATCTCCGCATTTGATTATGTGCTGGAACCGGCGGTGCCGGATAAAGGTAACGTGTTAAACCGGCTGAGCGCGTTTTGGTTCGACAAAACGCAGCATCTGCTGGAGAACCACGTGATCCACACGGATGTAGAGCGGCTTGGAGACGTGATTCCGGCGGAGCATCGGGAGGCGCTGCGGAACCGGATCATGGTGACCCGCAAGGCCGAGCGCATCGACATCGAATGCGTGGTGCGCGGTTACGTGACCGGCGGCGGCTGGCGGCAGTATGAGCAGACCGGCGCAATCAACGGTATTGCGTTACCGGAAGGGCTGCGCAAGAACGCGAAGCTGGCGGAGCCGATTTTTACGCCGGCGGCGAAAAACGACGTTGGCCACGATGAGGACATCTCGTTTGCGGAAATGGCGGACCAAGTCGGCCGCGATTTGGCCGAACAGCTGCGGGACCGCAGCCTGGAGATGTACGCCTTCGCCCGGGACTATTGCGAGGCACGCGGCATTCTCCTCGCCGACTGCAAGCTGGAATTCGGGCTGGTGGACGGCAAGCTGATTTTGATCGACGAGATGTTTACGCCGGACGCTTCGCGGTTTTGGGCCAAGGAGAACTACGCACTGGACATCGAGATCGACAGTATGGATAAGGAGCCGGTGCGTACCTACTTAGCCGGATCGGACTGGGACAAAAACAGCCAACCCGATCCGCTCCCAGCACATGTCGTTGAGGAAACGACGCGGCGCTACCGCGACATCTATCGTCGGTTGACCGGCACGGAGCTGGAGTAGGCGTAGGTGCAGGTGTAGTTGTAGCAGGGACCGTGCTTAGTATGGGCTGCGCTTAGTATGGGCTGCGCTTAGTAGGGACTATGCTCAGTAGGGACTATGCTCCATAAGGACTGTACCTAACGATGCCCCTTCGCTCTAACGGACCCCAGGGACCTTATTAGTCCGGATAGTCGAGATAGAGCGACGTAACGGACCGAGGAGACCTTATTTGGCCGGGGTAGCTCAGTTAGGTGCCATATGGGGCCAAATAACGTCTGTGGGGTCCGTTAGCCGGGGAAATCCCCGGGAAATGAGCAAATAACGTCGCTACGGTCCGTTAGGGATTCGAGAGTTGCGCCGAACGAAGCGTGGCGTCCGAGTTGTGAGTTCGCCGGTCCGCCGGTGCGACTCAGACCAGAACCTAGTCTCTTGGCAGGCTTTTGGGGATTATCCCTTTCGTTCAGGCAGGGAGGAAGAGGGGGCCATCATAGTCAATTCAAATGCGATCATCGCATTTGAATCGATCCAGTACATCAAAGCAGATTCAAGCATTAAGCTAATACCAAGCGGCCGGGCCGCACAAGTCCAAACTTAGGAGGAATACGAGGAACATGATTAAAGCGAGCGTTTATGTCACGATCAAGCAAAGCGTACTTGACCCGCAGGGGGTAGCCGTTCAGGGAGCGCTGCATTCCATGGGGTTCAGAGAGGTGGACAGTGTCCGCATCGGTAAATATATGGAGCTGACGCTCGACACAAACGATCGCTTCGAGGCGGAAGCCCGAGTCAAAGCGATGTGCGAGAAGCTGTTGGCCAATACGGTGGTAGAAGACTACCGCTTTGAATTGGAGGCCTAAACCATGAAATTCGCGGTACTCGTATTCCCCGGTTCCAACTGTGATATCGACTGTTACAAAGCGGTGGAAGAGTCGCTGGGCGAGCCGGTTGACTATGTATGGCACACGGCCACCGATTTGTCCGCTTACGACTGCATTCTGGTGCCCGGCGGGTTCTCCTACGGTGACTACCTGCGGTGCGGGGCGATATCCCGCTTTGCGCCGGTGATGGCGGAAGTGGCCAAAGCCGCGGAGGCAGGCAAATACGTGCTGGGCATTTGCAACGGTTTCCAGATCCTGACGGAAGCTGGACTGCTGCCGGGCACGCTGCGCCGCAACGCGTCGTTGAAATTCCGTTGCCATGACACGGAACTGCGGGTAGAGAACAACGATAATCCGTTTACGTCGCTGTATGCGCCGGGTGAAGTGATCACAATTCCGATCGCGCACGGCGAAGGCAACTATTACTGCGACGAAGCTACGCTGGAGCAGCTGAAACAGAACCATCAGATTATTTTCCGATACGTTCAAAATCCGAACGGCTCGGTCGACGATATCGCCGGTATCTCCAACGAACGCGGGAACGTGGTCGGCATGATGCCGCACCCGGAGCGGGCGGTCAGCTCCCTGCTGGGCTCGGAAGACGGCAAAAAGATGTTTACATCCATTTTGAAGGCTTGGAGGGATCGGCATGAGTCAGCAAGTGTCCGCTAAGGAACCAAATGCAGAACAAATTGCGGAGCAGAAAATTTACAAACAGATGGGCGTTTCCGACAGCGAATACGAACTGATTTGCGGATTCCTTGGGCGGAAGCCGAATTACACGGAAATCGGCGTGTTTAGCGTCATGTGGTCCGAGCATTGCGCCTACAAGAATTCGAAGCCGCTGCTGCGTCGCTTTCCGACCAGCGGCCCGCGCGTGCTGATGGGCCCGGGCGAAGGCGCCGGGATCGTAGATATCGGTGACAACCAAGCGGTTGTCTTTAAAATCGAAAGTCATAATCATCCCTCGGCCGTGGAGCCGTACCAAGGCGCGGCGACAGGTGTGGGCGGGATTATTCGCGATATATTTTCCATGGGAGCTAGACCGGTGGCGCTGCTGAACTCCTTGCGATTTGGCAAGCTGGACAGCGAGCGCGTGAAGTATTTGTTCGAACACGTGGTGTCCGGGATTGCGGGCTACGGCAACTGCATCGGGATTCCGACGGTTGGCGGGGAAGTCGTGTTCGACGAGTGTTATGAAGGGAATCCGCTGGTCAATGCGATGTGCGTAGGTCTGATCGACCATGACAAAATCCAGCGCGGCGTCGCCAAAGGCGTCGGCAACCCGGTGTTTTACGTGGGGCCGCCAACGGGCCGGGACGGCATCCATGGCGCGACGTTCGCCTCGGAGGAGCTGACGGAGGAATCCGAAGCGAAGCGGACGGCGGTGCAAGTCGGGGACCCGTTCATGGAGAAGCTGGTGATGGAAGCTTGTCTGGAATTGATCGACAGCGGCATCGTGCTGGGGATCCAGGACATGGGTGCGGCGGGCTTGACCTGCTCCAGTGCGGAAATGGCCAGCAAGGCGGGGAACGGCCTTGAGCTGTATCTCGACCAGGTGCCGCAGCGCGAGGAAGGCATGACCGCTTACGAGATGATGTTGTCGGAATCGCAGGAACGGATGTTGTTTGTGGTTGAGCCGAAGGATGAGGCGCAGGCGCGGGAGATTTTTGAGCGTTGGGGCGTCATTTGTGCAAAGGTCGGCAAAGTTACGGACGATGGCCGTCTGAAGCTGTTCCATCACGGGGAAGTGGTTGGCGATATGCCGGTTAAGGCGTTGGTGGACGAATGTCCGATCTATGAAAAGCCTTCGGCAGTTCCGGCATATTATGAGCAAAACGCAACGGTAGATACGACGAGCTACGAAGAGGTGCGCGATTTGAACGCAGCCCTGGAGCAAGTGCTGGCTTCGCCTACCGTCGCAAGCAAAGCATGGGTGTACAACCAATACGACTACATGGTTCGTACGAGTACGGCGGTTCGTCCGGGTTCGGACGCTGCAGTGGTGACGGTGAACGGTACGCGTAAAGCGCTGGCGATGACTACGGACTGCAACGGACGGTTCGTGTACTTGGATCCGGAGGTTGGCGGGCGCATTGCGGTCAGCGAAGCGGCGCGCAACATCGTTTGCTCCGGTGCAGAGCCGCTGGCGATTACCGACAACCTGAATTTCGGCAGCCCGGAAAAGCCGGATATTTTCTGGCAGATGGAGCGTGCGGTTGACGGGATGGCAGAAGCTTGCCGCGTGCTGGATACACCGGTTATCGGCGGAAACGTCAGCTTGTACAACGAGAACGCCAAAGGCGCGATTTATCCGACGCCGGTCGTGGGGATGGTTGGCCTGGTGCACGATACGGATCATATTACGACCCAAGGTTTTAAATCGGCAGGGGATGTCGTGTTGCTGCTGGGCGAGACGAAAGCAGAACTGGGCGGTAGCGAGTTCCAGGCGATCGTACATGGCATTGTCGAAGGCCGTCCGCCGCAACTTGATTTGGATGTGGAGAAAAAACTGCTTAGCGCTGTACTGGAAGCGATCCAAGGCGGGCTGGTGCAGTCGGCGCATGACTTGTCCGAAGGCGGCTTGGCCGTTGCTCTGGCTGAATCGTGTATCAGCGGCGGGATTGGCGCGAAGGTGAACGTTGCAAGCGAACTGCGTTCTGACTATACGTTGTTCAGCGAATCGCAGTCGCGGATCCTGCTGTCGGCTTCGCCAGAGAAGGCGGCGGCGCTGGAGAAGCTGCTTGCGGAACGCGGCGTGACTGCGGCACGGATCGGGGTCGTGGAAGGTTCTGAACTGAACGTTGCCGTGAATGGAACGGGGGTTTTGAGCAAGCCGGTGGAGCAGTTGAAACGCGTCTGGGAGGATGTCATTCCATGTCTGATGCAATGATGCCTGCACAGAGACTTTGGACCGGAGACTACTACAATGAGGGAGCGGGACACGCAGACCCGTTTGATACCTTGCGCGAGGAATGCGGCGTGTTTGGCGTATTTGGCCATGCCGAAGCCGCTTCCTTGTCCTACTACGGGCTGCACGCCTTGCAGCACCGGGGGGAAGAAAGCGCGGGGATCTGTACGACCGATGGCGAGGACTTCAATTATCACCGCGGGATGGGACTGGTCAAGGAAGTGTTCGACCGCGACAAGCTGTCCTCGCTGCGGGGGGATCGTTCGATCGGCCATGTTCGTTACTCAACGAGCGGTGACAGTAAGCTGACGAACGCGCAACCGCTCATTTTTAAATATCGCGACGGCGATTTGGCGGTGGCCACCAACGGCAACATCGTAAATGCGCCCAAAATCCGCCGTCAGTTGGAGCAAAGCGGCTCGATTTTTCAGACGACCAGCGATACGGAGGTTATCGCCCACCTGATCGCCCGTTCGTCGAAGGATTTCGTCGAGGCGGCGAAAGATGCGCTCCGTCAATTGGTGGGAGGCTTCGCCTTCCTGCTGCTGACGAACGACAAGCTGATAGCCGCCAGCGATCCCAATGGCTTGCGGCCGCTTGTGATGGGCCGGCTCGGCGATGCGTACCTGTTCTCGTCCGAGACGTGTGCGTTCGAGGTTGTTGGCGCGGAGACACTCCGCGAAATCCAGCCCGGCGAAATGCTGGTGCTGGACCGCGACGGCCTCCGCGAGGAGCGTTACGCTGAGCCGGAGCGCAAGGCGTTGTGCGCGATGGAGTACATCTACTTCGCGCGTCCCGACAGCGACATGAACGGCTCGAACCTGCATGCCAGCCGTAAGCGGATGGGGCAGGTGATGGCGCAGGAGTCTTTTGTTGATGCCGACGTCGTTACCGGTGTACCGGATTCAAGTATTTCCGCGGCCATCGGCTATGCGGAGCAGACTGGCATCCCTTACGAGCTGGGCTTGATCAAAAATAAATACACTGGCCGCACGTTTATTCAGCCGAGCCAGGAGCTGCGCGAGCAGGGCGTAAAGATGAAGCTGAGCGCCGTGCGCCGCGTGGTGGAAGGCAAACGCGTGGTGATGATCGACGACTCGATCGTTCGCGGCACGACTTCGCGGCGGATCGTTAATCTGCTGCGCGAGGCCGGCGCGACGGAGGTCCATGTTCGCATTACCTCGCCGCCGTTCAAGAACCCTTGCTTCTACGGCATTGATACACCGGATCGCGGCGAGTTGATTGCCTCATACAAATCGGTCGAAGAGATTCGTCGGGAAATCAATGCGGATTCGCTGGAGTTTTTGAGCCCGCAGGGGTTGATTCAGGCGGTTGGCGGGGAGAACGCCACGGACTACAAAGGCGGCCTGTGCATGGCTTGCTTTGACAACGATTATCCGACCCGGACGGATTTTGACGGGGAAGAGAAGTTTGGCTGCACGTGCTAAATCGTGCCTGTGGCCTGTTATGTTTCATCCTGTTAATTATTTTCTAGTATTCCTGAAGGAGTGTGTCCCGTGTCTGAAGCATATAAGAAAGCCGGCGTCGATATCGCGGCCGGAAACGAAGCGGTTGAACGCATGAAAAAACACGTCAAACGGACGTTCCGCCCGGAAGTGATGACCGATTTGGGCGGCTTTGGCGCTTTGTTCGGGTTGAACAAGGACAAATATGCGGAGCCGGTGCTCGTGTCGGGAACGGATGGCGTGGGTACGAAGCTGAAAATCGCCTTTGCTATGGATAAGCATGATACGATCGGGATCGACGCGGTGGCGATGTGCGTGAACGATATCGTCGTCCAGGGGGCGGAGCCGCTCTTTTTCCTCGATTATCTGGCGTGCGATAAGGTTGTGCCGGAGAAAATCGAAGCGATCGTCGCCGGTATCGCGGAAGGCTGCAGCCAATCGGGCTGCGCGCTGATCGGCGGGGAGACCGCGGAGATGCCGGGGATGTACAGCGAAGGTGAATACGACATCGCCGGATTTACGGTGGGCGTCGTTGATAAGAGCAAAATTGTCAACGGCAGCCGCATCGCTCCCGGCGACACGGTAATTGGATTGGCGTCCAGCGGCGTGCACAGCAACGGTTTTTCGCTTGTACGCAAGCTGCTCTTGGAAGAAGCGGGTTACAAGTTAACCGACAAGCTGCCCGAGTTAGACGGGGCGGTTCTGGGCGACGTCCTGCTGACTCCAACCAAGCTGTATGTGAAGCCGGTGTTATCTCTCCTGGAGCAGGTGGATGTAAAAGGGATGGCTCATATTACGGGCGGCGGTTTTATCGAAAATATCCCACGCGTGCTGCCGGAAGGCGTAAACGTGGAAATCGCCTACGGCTCCTGGCCGATTTTGCCGATTTTCGAGCTGCTGCAACAGCGGGGGAACGTGAGCCAACGGGATATGTTCACGACGTTTAATATGGGGATCGGGTTAGTGATTGTTGTGGCGGAGGATCAGGCAGAAGCCGCAATTGCCGCTTTAAAGCAAGCAGGCGAAACGCCATATGTCATCGGTAAAGTGACCGAGGGACAACGGGCAGTGACTTTTGCGGGAGCGGACGTCTAATGGGCGCGAAATATCGGATTGCCGTGTTTGCCTCGGGCAACGGCAGCAATTTTCAGAATTTGCTCGATGCTACACAGGCGGGGGAGCTGGATGCCGAGATCGTGCTGCTCGTTTGCGACAAGCCGCAGGCTTTCGTCGTCGAACGGGCCCGTCGGGGAGGCGTCGAATGCTATCTTTTTGACCCGAAGGCCTATGCGTCTCGAGAGGATTATGAGGCTGAAATCGCCGTCGAGCTGGAGAAGCGCGGCGTCGATTTGGTGGTCCTGGCCGGTTACATGCGGCTGCTGACCTCCGTGCTGGTGGAGCCTTATGCGGGCAGAATGATCAATATTCATCCTTCCTTGCTGCCGGCTTTTCCGGGCAAAAACGCGATTGGTCAGGCCTGGGACTACGGCGTGAAGGTGACGGGAGTGACGGTGCATTTGGTCGATGGCGGAATGGACACCGGGTCAGTTATTGCCCAAACGGCGGTGGAAATTACGCCAGACGATACGCTGGATTCGCTTGAAGCAAAAATCCATTCGGCGGAACAGCGCTTATATCCGCAGGTCGTGTCGTGGTTCGCGAAAAACCGGGTGCGCGTGGAGGGCAGAAAAGTCACGATTCTGTCGGAATAGGAGTCGCCAATTTCCGCTTGGTTATAGGAGTTTTCGGGGATTTTAGGTTGAATGAAAGCACGTGCAGGGGTTTCGATATTTCCCGAGAAATATCGGGGGCATGATTCGCCAAAATAAAGGAGGAGCCGATTGTGAGTATGAAAAGAGCGCTCGTAAGCGTGTCGGATAAAACGGGGATCGTGGATTTTTGCCGCGAGCTGTCGCAACTGGGTGTGGAGATCATCTCGACAGGGGGCACAAAGAACCTGCTGGCGAAGGAAGGCGTACCGGTGATCGGGATTTCTGATGTCACCGGATTTCCGGAGATCCTCGACGGTCGCGTCAAAACGCTGCATCCTGCGGTTCATAGCGGGTTGTTGGCGGTACGGGACAGCGAGGAGCACCAAGCGCAGATGAAGGAGCTGGGGCTGGATTATATCGACCTGGTGGTCGTAAACCTGTACCCGTTCCAGGAAACCATCGCCAAGCCGGACGTCACTTATGAGGATGCGATTGAAAATATCGATATCGGCGGGCCAACCATGCTTCGTTCTGCCGCGAAAAACCATGCGTTCGTCAGCGTTGTTGTCGACGCCGCCGACTACGGGACGGTGCTGGACGAGGTGCGCGCGGGCGGGGATACGACATTGGAAACCCGCAAACGGCTTGCGGCCAAAGTTTTCCGCCATACGGCAGCTTATGATGCCCTGATTTCCGACTATTTGTCGAAGGTGACCGGCGATCCGCTGCCGGAACGTTACACGGTCACCTACGAGAAAATCCAAAACCTGCGTTACGGAGAAAACCCGCATCAAAAAGCGGCATTTTACCGCAAACCGCTGGCGGCTGCCGACACGCTGACTGGCGCAGAGCAGCTGCACGGGAAAGAGCTCTCTTACAATAACATCAACGATGCCAACGCGGCGCTGCAAATCGTCAAGGAATTTGACGAGCCGGCGGTCGTGGCGGTCAAGCATATGAATCCGTGCGGCGTCGGCGTGGGCACAAGCGTGCTCGAAGCCTATCAGAAGGCGTATGAAGCCGATCCAGTGTCGATCTTCGGCGGGATCGTTGCGGCCAACCGCATCGTTGATGCCGATACGGCGATGCTGCTAAAGGAGATATTCTTGGAGATTATTTTGGCGCCGGGCTTTACGGACGAAGCGCTGGAGATCCTCACGAAGAAGAAAAATATCCGCCTGTTGAAGCTTGGCGGCCTGGAACTGGGCGCAAAACGCAGCAGCCAGTTTGTCGTTACCTCGATTGACGGCGGGATGGTCGTGCAGGAGAGTGACGTGCACTCGCTGAAAGAGTCCGACCTGACGGTTGTGACGGACCGCAAGCCAACCGAAGCGGAGTTGAAGCAGCTGCTGTTCGGCTGGAAAGTCGTTAAGCATGTGAAGTCTAATGCGATCGTACTGGCGAAGGACGACATGACGATTGGCGTTGGCGCGGGGCAAATGAATCGCGTTGGCGCAGCCAAGATCGCCATCGAGCAGGCGGGCGACAAAGTGAAGGGCAGCGTGCTGGCTTCGGACGCCTTCTTTCCGATGGGCGATACGGTAGAAGCGGCTGCGAAGGCCGGGGTCACCGCGATCATCCAGCCGGGCGGCTCCGTGAAAGACGAGGAGTCGATCAAAGTCGCGAACGAATACGGGATCGCGATGGTCTTCACCGGCGTGCGTCATTTCAAGCACTAGGTTAGAGCCAAACGGCAGGACCGCTGCGGCGGCCTGCCGTTTTTTGGATATTCCGAGGATAGAACAGCACCTTTGGATGGCATCCCTACATTTGAGGTCCCTAAAACGAAGGAGGAGACGATGGATATTTTGGTGATTGGCGCCGGAGGGCGCGAGCATGCGATTTGCTGGAGTCTGGCGAAAAGCCCGAAGGCCGGGACGATTTATTGCGCGCCGGGGAACGCGGGCATCGGAGAAGTAGCCGAGCTGGTGCCGATTCAGGTGAATGAATTCGATAAGCTGGCGGCTTTTGCGGAGGAGAAGCAAGTGGGCTTGGTGGTTGTGGGTCCGGATGATCCGCTAGCGGACGGCATTGTGGATGTATTTGAGGCCAAGCACATTCCGGTCTTTGGTCCGCGCAAAAATGCCGCACATATCGAAGGCAGCAAAACTTTTATGAAGGATCTGTTGAAAAAATATAATATCCCCACCGCCGCCTACGAGAAATTCGACAACTACGAACAGGCGCTGCAATATTTACGGAGCCGTCCAGTGCCAATTGTTATTAAGGCGGACGGCCTTGCAGCGGGCAAAGGCGTAACGGTTGCCTTCACCCGTGAAGAGGCGGAAGCGGCATTGAAGAGCATTATGGTGGACAAGGTGTTCGGCGAGTCCGGCAGCCAGGTTGTAATCGAGGAGTTCCTTGAGGGGCAGGAGATGTCGATTCTGTCGTTTGTCGACGGGGAGACGGTCCGCCCGATGGCCGCGGCGCAAGACCACAAGCAGGTGTATGACGGCGACCAAGGTCCAAACACCGGGGGGATGGGCACGTACTCCCCGTTGCCGCATATCGCAGATTCGATGATCGAAGAGGCGATCGAAACGATCATCAAACCTACCGCCAAGGCGATGGTCGCCGAAGGTCGGCCGTTCCGCGGCGTGTTGTTCGCCGGGTTGATGATCACACCGGACGGGAAGCCGAAGACGATCGAATTTAACGCGCGTTTTGGCGATCCGGAAACCCAGGTCGTCCTGCCTCGGCTAAAAAGCGATCTGCTCGACATTTTCCTCGCTGCGGTAAACGGCACGTTGGATCAAGCGGAGATCGAGTGGAGCGAGGAGGCGGCGGTTTGCGTCGTATTGGCTTCCGGCGGCTATCCAGCTTCCTATCCAAAAGGCTTGCCGATCGGTGGTCTAAAGGAGGCCCGGGCTGCGGGTGCGTTGGTGTTTCACGCCGGCACGGCCAAAAACGAAGCAGGAGAGCTCGTGACGAATGGCGGCCGAGTGCTTGGCGTTGTTGGCCTCGGCCAATCGATTGCCGAAGCTCGGGACAAAGCTTATGAGGCGGCGGAATGCATCGCGTTTGAAGGCAAGCATCAACGGACGGATATCGCGGCGAAAGCGCTGATTTAAGAGTGGGCGTGTCGCCTGCCAAGGATAATCCGCTACCGATTCGCGCATGTTAAGGGAGAATGGGGATTTATTTTCAAGTTCCCCGCAATTCTCTATCGGGAGGCGGCATCATCATGAGCGACAAAATGAAGGAAATGCTACCGGTCTCACGGGAAGAAGTGGAAGTCGACGGCGTTTATCGGGATGAGCTGGGACGTGAGGAATATTTGCAAAAAGGCGAGGAGTTCCCTTCCGATCCGGTATACGGCACGATGGAATGGGAACTGAGCGAGCTGTCCCAAGAGACCAACTCTAAAGGTCATACCGACGACCGTTTAATCCCGAAGAAAAAGTAGCTTAAGGTGTTAGAACGCCCTTCCGAGCCGGGAGCAATTGCCTGCATGGAGGGGCGTTTGCCTGCTGACATACGAAAAAACTTGAACCGGAGGCGGTTTCAGGTGTAACTTTATTAGAATGAGAGAACTAGTAAAGCGAGGAGAAATAGATGAATCAGGCGGAACGACAAACGGTAGGCATGGAAGACATCGTAAAGGCGCATCATGTACTGAAGGAAGTGGTCATTCGAACGCCGTTGCAGCTCGATGCGACGTTATCGGCCAAATACGAATGCAACGTCTATCTTAAAAGAGAGGATCTACAGGTCGTACGCTCCTTCAAGCTCCGCGGGGCGTATAACATGATCCGCAGTCTGCAGCCGGAGGATCTGGAGCGGGGGATTGTGTGCGCAAGCGCCGGGAACCATGCGCAGGGTGTGGCTTTTTCCTGTAATGCCTTAGGGATTCAAGGGAAGATCTATATGCCTAGCACAACGCCGAACCAGAAGGTGAAGCAGGTCAAAAGATTTGGCGGCGCGCACGTAGAGGTCGTTCTGATCGGCGACACTTACGATGATGCCTACGCGGAAGCGATGAAGGCTTGCCGGGAAGGCGGCAGTACGTTCATTCATCCGTTTGACGATCCGAAAATTGTGGCCGGTAACGGGACGATAGGCATGGAGATTATGGAAAGCCTAACCGCACCGGCGGATTACGTCTTTGTGACCATCGGCGGCGGCGGGTTGGTTTCGGGCATTGGGACGTACCTGAAAACGGTGAGCCCGGAGACGAAGATCATCGGTGTGGAGCCGTCCGGGGCGGCATCCATGACAGAAGCCTTAAAGCGGAAGCAGGTCGTCACATTGGAGTCGATCGATAAATTCGTTGACGGGGCCGCGGTAAAGCGGGTAGGCGACTTAAATTACGAGATATGCGCAAGCCTCCTGGACGACATCGTCAAGGTTCCGGAAGGCAAAGCGTGCACGACCATTTTGGAGCTCTATAACGACAGCGCCATTGTCGTAGAACCGGCAGGGGCGCTGCCTGTCTCGGCGCTCGATATGTACCGGGACCAAATCCGCGGGAAAACGGTGGTTTGTGTCATCAGCGGGGGGAACAACGATATCGACCGGATGCAGGAAATGAAGGAGCGGTCGCTGATCTACGAAGGGTTGAAGCACTACTTCCTGATCAACTTCCCACAACGCGCCGGCGCGCTCCGCGAGTTCCTGGAAGAAGTCCTGGGGCCCAACGACGACATCGCGCGGTTCGAGTACACGAAAAAGCACAATAAGGAGAATGGCCCGGCTTTGGTTGGCATCGAGCTAAGCGATAAAGCCGATTATGAAGCGCTGGTTGGACGGATGACCGCTAAAGGCATCGCGTTTACCGAGCTCAATCGGGATCTGAATTTGTTTAATTTGCTGATTTGAGGTTTATAGCGAAAAACAGGATGAGGGAAGCTCTCTTCGACTGCGGTCGGGGAGGGCTTTTTTTGTGCTGGCCTCCCGCTCACACGTGTGTAACGGACCTGAGAGACGTTATTTGCGGGAAGCGAGTCCGCTTCGCTTTCTAACGGACCTGAGAGACGTTATTTGGCTGCAAATAGCGGTCGGAGTGTCCGTTTTGCCCCAATAAGGTCATTTAGGTCCGTTAGCTTGGGAAATAACGCGGGAAATCGCAAATAACGGTTCTACGGTCCGTTAGGGAAGCGGATGCTAGCATCCGTTCCCCGATGGGCGGGACGGGACCGAAGGAATGGGGCGGGATGAAAATCAGGCTTTACAATACCAACTCACTAGTGTACTATTTAACTATGACACTGATACATTGAGGGAGTGAATGAAGTGAACGTGCGGAATCAAGTGGATGAGAAGCATCAAGCGAACGTGAAACACCAACTGGCTGAGAAGCATCAAGTGGATGTGCAACATCAATCTGTGCAACAGGGAGCGGCTAAGGCGAACCTGCCGGGACGGGAACCGATCGTATTGTCGGTACAGCAGGTGACGAAGAGCATAGGAAACAAGCGGCTTGTCGATAAGTTGACTTTTGATATTCGACGGGGGGAAATCGTGGGTCTGCTGGGACCCAACGGGGCCGGGAAAACGACAACGATCCGGATGATCGTAGGTCTGATCGGCATGACGGAGGGCGATGTCCAGGTAAAAGGGATCAGCATCCGAAAGCATTTCACCCAAGCGATTGCTCATGTGGGTGCGATTATCGAGAACCCGGAGTTTTATCCGTATATGACGGGCTACGATAACTTGAAGCAATATGCGCGAATGAGCGAGGGGATCACAGAAGAGCGGATTCAGGAGGTCACTCGGCTGGTTGGCTTGGAAAAGGCGATGAACAAACGTGTTAAAGCTTATTCGCTGGGCATGCGTCAGCGCCTGGGGATCGCGCAGGCTTTATTGCATCGGCCGTCGATCCTCATTCTCGATGAGCCGACAAACGGGCTGGATCCTGCAGGGATCCGGGAAATGCGCGATTACCTGAAACGCATCGCCTCCGAAGAGGGAATCGCTGTCCTCGTGTCCAGCCACCTGCTGGCCGAGATGGAGTTGATGTGCAGCCGCGTAGTTGTCATTCAGGAAGGGAAGTTCGTGACCGAACGCACCTTGGGTGAAGGGGCAGAGAAGGCGGAGGAGCGGGTAAACGTGACGTTCCGGGTCGGCGATGCGGAAGCGGCGAAAGCCAGACTCGTTCGGATGGAGGAGATTCGCCTGCTGGGGTTGTCCGCAGAACGGGGAGAAGTGACGATCTCAGTGCGCGACAGCTACATCCCACGCGTGGTTGGCGCGCTGGGCGGCGAGGGCATCGCCATTTACCGGATCGAGGAAGTCAAAGCGTCGCTGGAAGACGAATTCTTGAAATGGACGGGAGGAAACCAAATTGCGTAGTTTTACCAAGCTTGTCGTCAACGAATGGCTGAAGATGTCCAAGAAACGCAGCTTTATCGTCCCCTTTGCGTTGATTACCGCGTTTATCGCCGGGATGCTTTATATGATGTTCAACTATTCGGAGCAGTCGCCGGCGTACCTGGAGTTCGCCATGATGGCGATCTCCCGGAACGGCTTGGGCCAAATGATCACCTTGCTTATCATTATCTGTACGGCGGGAATTGTGGCGAAGGAGCATAGTCTCGGGACGATCAAACTGCTGCTGATTCGGTCGAAAAGCCGCAGCCAAATTTTGGCTTCCAAATACGTAGCCGTGCTGCTGTTCACTCTGTCGAGCTTCGTCTTTACGCTTGCGGTTGCTTTGCTGGGCGGAGGGTTGGTCTTTGGCTTCGGCGGCTTATCGGAAACCAGCTGGAGCGATGTCTTCAGCCACACCTTGTACCAACTCATTTATACGGTGGTCTACGTTACGATTGCTTTCCTTGCGAGCATCCTAACGCGTTCGTCGGGAGCAACGATCGGCATTGGCATGTTCCTCGTGGTGCTGGAGGAATTGGTGGTCGCCTTGCTCTCGCGCTATGAATTCACGAAATACCTCATCTTCGCTAACGCCGATCTGTCGGTATATGTGAATGGCCAGCCGCCGATGCCGGGCATGTCGATGTCCTTCTCCGCCGTGGTCATCGCCGCCTATTTAGTCTTGTTTCTCGCAGTCAGCTTTGTTACGTTTAAAAAACGGGATGTCGCTTAACCTGTTGCCATCGCCAAACAGCGACATACGGCGGAAAGGAGCCAAGGATTGTGAGCATCGAATTCGATAATAATCTGCCGATTTATCTGCAAATCATGAACTACTTAAAACGGGAAATCGTCACCGGCAGATTGAAGGCTGGCGATAAAATTCCATCGGTCCGCGAACTCGCGGCCGAGCTGCAAATCAACCCGAATACCGTACAGCGGACTTTTCAGGAATTGGAGCGTGAAGCCGTCGTGGAAACGAAACGCGGACTCGGAAGATATGTGACAAGTGAGGAATCGAAAATTATGACCATCAAAAAAGAAATGGCCGGCGAGCTGCTAGACCGTTTTATCGGGGGCATGCAGGAGCTGGGCTTTAGCAATCAGGATATTGCGGCGCTTGTTTCGGACGCCATCAATACGGAGAATCGACCTTAGAGAGGAGGGCACATCAATGGAACAGTTATTGGAAGTGCAGGGGGTATCGAAATCCTATGGCAGCAAAAAAGCGCTGCACGGCGTGTCCCTCGGCATCGGCAAAGGGAAGATCGTGGGCCTGCTCGGCACAAACGGCAGCGGCAAAAGCACGCTGATGAAAATCGCAGCCGGCCTCATCCATCCTTCCGGCGGCAAGGTAGCGGTGGACGGAATCCCGGTGGGCCTGGCAACAAGGTCGTTGGTTTCCTTCATGCCGGATCGTCCGTTAACGGAATCATGGATGAAGGTGCGGGACGCGATTGGATTTTATCGGGATTTCTACCCGGATTTCGACGAGCAGAAGGCCGGCATGATGCTGGACTTTATGAATCTGCATGAAAAGGATAAAATCAACGCCTTGTCGAAGGGCATGAACGAGCGGCTGCAACTCACGTTAACGTTATCGCGAAACGCCAAGCTGTATCTGCTCGACGAGCCGATCGGCGGGGTGGACCCCGTGGCCCGGGCTAAAATTTTGGACGCCATCGTAGAGTTTTACAATGAGGAGAGCAGCCTGGTGATCTCCACCCACCTGGTTCGGGATATCGAGCGGATTTTTGATGAGGTCATCTTCATTCGCGGCGGCGAGGTCGTCATGCAGGAGGAAGTGGAGAACTTGCGGATTCGCTATGGCAAAAGCGTCGATGACATGTTCAGAGAGGTGTTCGCGGAATGATGAAACTGTTGAAGTACGATATCAAACAAAACGCTAATACCGTGCTGGGGCTTGCTGCCGTCTTGGTGATCGTGCAAGGGCTGCTGTCGATTACGGGAAACCTTCGCCAATGGGACGGAGAGGCAATTTTCGCCTTAACCCTCATTCTTTATCTGGCGGCCGCCATCATCCTGATCGTTCAGGCGTGTAAAACGTATGCCTACAATATCAAGGCTTACCATCGCCGGTTGCTTCCGTTACATCCGGTGTGGACGATCCTGTCCTCGCTGCTGTTCAGCTGGCTGGTGGCGCTGATGATCACGGTGATTGTCGTGATTCATACGGCGGCATACTTTTCACTGGCGAGGATTCCCATTGATTTTGTGAGTATCAAGTTGGAGGGCCTGAAGGATATCTTGTTTATGATTTTGGCTATCATCTGGGTGTATACGCTGATGATCCTAACGATTTTTATGTCCATAACGATTGGAGCGAGCGTGAGCATTCAGGGGAAAGCCGGAACGTGGGTGGGCATTATCTCTTTCTTTGTGATCCAAACCGGAATTTCCTGGCTGGAAGGCTTGATCTTTGGAGGCAAAGAGAGCTCGCTGTTGAATTTCGGAACGATTCAATTTGGAACGTCGGAGGAAATCCGCACGGGGACGGCGGAGGCGTCGAATATTTTCCCCCTGGGGCCGGTCCTGTTTGAGGTGGTCTTCGCGGTTCTGATGGTTTATGCGATCTCTTATTTGCTTAGCAAACGGGTGCAAATTTAGCTCCCGCGAAAAAACCGCAGAGGCCGAACCTTCCTTACTGGAAGACGGCTTCTGCGGTTTTTTGTTTGTTTTAATTCTTCGATCGGCGTCCAAAAAAGAAGATTTGTCCGGCTAGCCCCACAGCAAATAGAATCAGGCTGTCCCAGGGAGATACGGTGAAGGCCGGCATGATCCGGTTCAGCAGGGTGCCAACGATGATCAGTGCAGCCGCAACTGCGATATAGGTGCCGAAAGCACGCAGGTTGAAGCCGCGGGGACCGGCACCGGTGGGAGCTCCTGCACGGGGGGGCCCGGAATCGACCTTGCTCTCCGTGGATTTATTGCTGTTGTCCAAGAAACGGGTGACCAGCTCGATGAGTACGATCGACAGGCCGGCGATCATCAACAATGAGGAGCTGCTGATTTGCGTATATTCCAGCTCCCCGCCAAACCATTTGCTGAGGAAGCCGGTGATCATATAAATAAAGAAGACCCAGGTTAGGGCTACCCAGGGGATCATCGTATAGTATTTGATTTTATCCTTCAGCGTGCGGGGCTTCCGCGTCTGTACGTCCTCCGCCAGCTCCGCGCAATAGGCCTTCGGATCGGCTCCGAACCTGTCCTCCGCCGTGACCCCCTTGGCTTGGTTCTTAACGATTTGCCGAGCCAGATCCAGCAGGATTTCTTCCCCTTTGGCTTCACTAAGCGAGCTTGCGCCGGAACGGAAGTACAAGACCATCTCCCCGAAATACGCTTCATTCTCCGGCGTCATTTGCTGCCGCAGCCGTTTGGTTTCGCCGATCATTTCGTGGATGTACATGGTAGTATCTCTCCTCCCAGTTTCTTCCGTAGTATACTGCATAGATTGTCCGATTCGCAAGGGACCATGGCAGGGCTGGTTACGCAGAGGAACGGAACTAATGGATTATGAACATTCCTTGAACTAGGAATAAAAAGCGTCTCTCCCTCCAAAAACTACAGCATAAGCAAATCGGCAGGCGCCGGCGACAAGGCTGCATTCAATGTCGGGAGCGGCCTGTACACTAACGTTGCGGGAGGCAGAGCCAGTGGGAAAATATGAATCGGAGCTGACCCGGAGGTATTTGCTGAACAGCAACTCTCGGGGCAGCCTGGAAGAAGTCGTGACGAATGATACCGCCGCAGATGGCGGCAGCTTGTGCGGAGATGACGAGGCCTGCGACGAAGGTCATATGGGCAATCACCAGTTTATGAAGCAGTGGGAAGGCCGGGTCACGACCCATGAATATTTCCGGCAATCTTACGAGTAAGGCTTAAAGGCTTCCCTGTAGCGATCTGATTGACACCCCGGTGCCGGTAGTGATAAGATAAGTTTAATTCATATTAAACTTATCGGATTTAGATGGATAAATCATTACCGGAGTACGGGGAGGAGACGGGGAGATGGAAAGACAGATCGTCATCAATCATGGAGAAGAACAGCTTGCGGCCAGCATACATTACCCGGCCGAGAATAAACAAGGGGGGAGCTGCAATCGCGCTCCCCTAGTCGTCATCTGCCACGGCTTCGTTGGCAGCCGGATCGGGGTGGACCGTCTGTTCGTCAAGACGGCGAGGGAGCTCGCGGCGGACGGCTTCCTCGTGCTCCGGTTCGATTACCTCGGCTGCGGCGAGAGCAGTGGAAGTTACGGCGAACACGGCGTAGAGTCGATGATCGCCCAAACCCGGGCGGTGCTGGATTACGGGCTTGGGGCGTTCGATATCGATCCGACGCGGGTGTCCCTGATCGGGCATAGCCTCGGCGGGATGATCGCGCTCTTAACCGCCATCCGCGACCGGCGTGTCAAGAACCTTGTCTTATGGTCGGCCGTAGGGTATCCGTTCAACGACATCGTGAAAATTACCGGTCGCGAGTTATACGACCGGGCGGTGAAGCAGGGGAACGCGGATTATCTGGGCTATGGACTAACACCCAAGTTCTTTGATTCGCTGGGCGAATTTCAACCTTTCCAGGAAGCGATCAAATTTACCGGAGACGTCTTTGTGGTGCATGGCACCTCTGATGATACGATTCCGGCGGATTATGCCTTCCTGTATCAGAAGGTTTTCTGGATGCGTCCGGAAGGGCGTTGCGATAAGGAGATTATTTTCCAGGGGAATCACACGTTTTCATCCGGCGAGCATCAGCATCAGGTCATTCGGAAAACGAAGGAATGGCTCGGCGGCCTGGAGGCGAAGCAAATCGAGTGGCAGCATTGGATGATCTAGTGCAGGGGAAGGTTAGCCGCCAATCCAGCGGATACACAAAAACTGGTAAAATCCTTCGGGGATGGATACAATGAAGGTGTAACCATTTTTTGGCGTAGGGGGGTTTGGGAGCTGATGTCTCAGCCTGCATTGTTTATTGCACACGGATCGCCTACATTGGCTATCGAGCAAAACGCATATACGGACTTTCTTCGCCAACTCGGCCAAGAAACGCTGAAACCGCCCAATGCCGTTGTGATTTTTTCTGCCCACTGGGAGGATCCGGTACAATGGGTCTCGACTGATACGACACATCCAACGATGCATGATTTCTATGGTTTTCCGGAAGAAATGTACGCGATCGAATATCCAGCTCCGGGCAGTCCCGAGCTCAGCGGAGAAATTGAGGCGATCTTTCGGGCTCATAATCTGCCTTACAGGCCATCGGCGGGCAGAGGACTAGATCACGGGGCTTGGGTCGTCTTGAAGCGGTTATTTCCCTCTGCAGATATCCCGGTAGTTGCTTTATCCGTGGATGCCAAACGCGAACCCGAAGAACAATACGCTATCGGCAAAATGCTGGCGGAGCTGCGGCATCAGAACATCCTGGTGATCGGCAGCGGCGGACTGGTGCACAATCTCCGACTGTTGGATGGGGATGCTAGGGAACCGGCTCCATGGGCTGTTGAATTTGACGATTGGATCGGCGAGCAGCTGCAGAGCTGGGACTTGCGGCAGTTGTTTGACTACGACCGCAAAGCTCCGCATGTCCGTATGGCGATCCCGTCCTATGGAAGGGAGCATTTCGTTCCGCTGCTCTACGCGATGGGGGCGGCAGACGACGAGCGGCGGGCCGTAAAGCTGTTTCAGGATTATCAGTACGGAAGCCTGAGCTTGAATTGCTGGAGATTTGGCGGCTAACGAAGCTGTGCCGGTCAACCTAATAAATAAAGCGCAGAACCCACCAATAGGGCCTGCGCTTTTTGCTCGTTAAGTTCTATTAACGTCGACGCCCAAAGTTCCTGCGGAAGTAGGGTTGGATGAGGTAATCCAAACCGATCCGTCCGGCATTGGTGCCGGCCACGACGATAAAGATTTGGAGCAGAAGCAAGAGCGGGTTCGTGCTTACGGTACCTGAGAATAAGAAGGCGAAATTCATGACCATACCAAAGAAGGCAGCCAGCCAAGTGAAGGCGCCAAGGATGAGCCCAAGGCCGACGAGAACTTCACCATAAGGAACCAGAATATTAAACAAGCTGACGTTTGGTACAGCAAAATGCTCGAGAAACGAAGCCCACCAGCTTTGGACGGCCGGATGCTCGCCGCCGCTCTTCGCCAAGGCCCCCGACAGAAATCCAGCGGCATCAAACCCGCCGGTCACCTTCTCCCATCCGGAGGTCAACCACTCGTAACCTACGTAAAGTCTTACCAATAAGAGAAGCCAGGAAGCAATCGCGCTCTCCCTTAACCATTTTACGATCATCTCTTCATCTCCTTTCCGCTAAGGCGGTGACAATGTTCCATCTTTTTCGTGGAATTTTTCTCCTGTTCCTTAGTATTCATATTAGAGGGACAATTTAAAACAATCAATTATTATTTAAAATTTTATTCATTAAATGGCCTTCGTGAGGTTTCGGCTTCCCCCGGATTGGCGATTCAACGTATAATGTAGAAAACTCAGGATTTTTGACGGAGGAACATGCCTTTGAAATCATCTAAATTAGGTTGGCTGCTGCTCGTATCATTACTCGTCGTTATGCTCTCCGCCTGCGGGAAGGAAGGACAAGCGGTTCCGCCCGCGGAAGGAATTGCCCCGCCGGAATCGGTGGTCCCGGAGGAGACCGTTCCGCCCGAACCGGAGGTTCCCGCTTATACGGCTCCGTTGACCGGACTGCCGCTGGAGGAGCCGGTGACTCGCAGGCCGCTCGCCATCATGATCAACAATGCGCCGGCGGCCCGCCCGCAATCGGGCTTGATCGACGCGGACGTCGTTTACGAGGTACTGGCCGAAGGTGGGGTCACGCGGCTGGTATCAATCTTCCATAGCCAGGCGGATAACGCCAAGATTGGCCCGATCCGCAGCATTCGCCCGTATATGATCGATTTGGGCGAGAGCTACCATGGCGTGCTGGTGCATGCCGGTGCGAGCAATGACGCCTTTGCGATTCTGCAAAGACAACATAAAGAGGATCTGGACGAGATCACAAACGCCGGCTCCTACTTCTGGCGAGACAAGTCCCGGAAGGCGCCGCACAATTTGTATTCCAATGTGGAGAAGCTGTTGGAGGGCGCGGCAAAACGCGGGTTTGCAACGGAGGATAAAACGGTGCCTTCGTATGTTTTTTACAAGAATAACGAACATCCCGATTCGCTGGAAACCGCGAACCGGGTGGAGATTAAATTCCAATTGGACAGCTACCGGGTGGGTTATGAATACGATCCGGCGTCTGGGCTCTACAAGCGGTCCATCAATGGCGAGCCGCATACCGACCTGGAGACCGGAGAACAATTAACCGCCGCGAATGTGATTGTGATGGGGGCGGACCATCGGGTGCTGGATGATGTAGGCCGCCTGGAGGTTGGGCTGTCGCTCGGCGGGGAAGCGGTGTTGTTCCAGCAGGGCAAGGTGATCCGGGCCGATTGGATCCGCAAGGAAGGCGATATCATCCGTTTTATCAAAGATAACGTGGAGCTGCCGATGGTGCCGGGGCAGACCTTTATTCACGTCGTTCCGAATACCCCGGATTTCAGCAGTCATGTAAAGGCGGAGTAAAGCGAAGATAGGCAGATCTTGTATTTTTAGGGCGATAGAAGGATAAGTCTGACAGATTAAGGGGAAATATAAGCCCATGATCGTGAAATGTTTGCGACATTATTTCCTATCTGTTAAACAGTTGTGATAAGATATTCAAGGTTGTGTAAAACCAACCGTAAGAACTACCTTATGGAGAGAAAAGGGGATAGGGATACTGATGCGAGTGAAGAAGAAAGATATCTTTTTCCAGACGTTAGAGGATATGGCGGATACGATCGTCCATTCGGCGGATTATTTCGCTCAACAGGTTGCGGATTTCAAGGACGTTGAGGCTTTCGCCAAGAAAATGAAGGAATTCGAGTCCAAGTGCGACGAGTACACCCATACGATTATCGTGGAATTAAACAAGACGTTCATTACCCCCATTGAACGTGACGACATCATGCATCTGATCACGGCGTTGGACGATGTGATTGACGGATTGGAAGCCACGACTTCTCGGTTCTTCATGTACCATTTGAGCGAGCCGGACGAATACATCGCCCGCTTTGCGGAAATCCTGCGCAACTCGGCTTACGAAATTCAGAAAGCGATTCATTTGCTGTCCCAGAAGAAGCTGCTCCCGATTCGCGAGTACACCATTCGTCTGAACGACCTGGAGAATCAAGGCGACGAGCTGCTGCGCATTTGCATCAAGGAGCTGTTCATGAAGGTCACGGATCCAATCGAGTTGATTAAGAAGAAAGAGATCTACGAACGGTTAGAAACGACGACCGATGCCTGCGAGAAGGTAGCCAACATGCTGGAATCCATCATCATGCGTAATTCTTAAGAACTTCACTATATATTTGATATTCAGGAGGTTGGAATTGCGCGGATTTACATATAGAGAACACCATCTGTGCAAAAAAAGCTATGGATACGAGTTTACTGATTATACTTATCGTTATCGTACTGGCGCTGGCGTTTGACTTCATTAACGGGTTCCATGATACGGCCAATGCGATCGCGACCTCGGTATCGACGCGCGCGCTGAAGCCGCGGACGGCAATTATGATGG
Organism: Paenibacillus rubinfantis; assembly: GCF_001486505.1. Taxonomy (GTDB): domain Bacteria; phylum Bacillota; class Bacilli; order Paenibacillales; family Paenibacillaceae; genus Fontibacillus; species Fontibacillus rubinfantis. The sequence continues at coordinate 1,490,898 of NZ_LN909066.1, read as the reverse complement.
CGGCTGTGATGAACTTCCTCGGCGCTATCCTGTTTACCGGCGTCGCCAAGACGATCGGGGGCAGCGTGGCCGATCCGGCGAAGCTGGATAATGGTCTGGAGGTCTTGATCGCTACCCTGCTGTCGGCAATCATTTGGAACTTAATTACGTGGTGGTTTGGGATCCCGTCGTCTTCGTCCCATGCCCTGATCGGCTCTTTGGCCGGGGCCGTCTATGTTGGCGCAGGACCGGACAAGCTGAACTGGAGCGGGTTTACGACGATCGTTGAAGGGCTGGTTTTCTCCCCGGTGATCGCTTTTGTCATCGGTTATATTGTCATGTTAATTTTGAAATGGATCTTCGCCAGACGTAGTCCGCATACCGTCAATAAAGGCTTCCGTTCCATGCAGATCATTACTGCCGCGCTGCAAAGCTTCACGCACGGTACCAATGATGCGCAGAAAGCCATGGGGATTATCACGTTTGCCCTGGTAACCGCCGACTTTCAGGATCATATGGAAGTGCCGCTATGGGTGAAGCTGGCCGCAGCAACGGCGATGGCGCTCGGAACGTCCATCGGCGGCTGGAAGATCATCAAGACGATGGGAACGAAAATTTTCAAAATCGAGCCGATCAACGGCTTTGCCGCGGATATCTCCGCCGCTTCGGTTATTTTCGGGGCGACGTTGTTCCATCTGCCGGTCAGCACAACGCATGCGATTACTTCAGCGATCCTCGGTGTAGGTTCCGCCAAACGGTTCTCCGCTGTCCGCTGGTCGATGGCCGGGCGCATCGTTATCGCCTGGGTCATTACGATTCCAATTGTGTTCGTCATGGCCGGAGCGATTTACAAACTCCTGTTTTAGAGAGGTTTAGAGAGGGAGTCCAACAAGCTGCATTTGACGGAATATCGATTGAAAGCCAATCTGCTGAGGATTGGCTTTTTTTGGGAGGTGGCGTCCTATGATTAGGATCATGGGGATGACGCGGGATCATCAGGTTCTCACCGATCTCCCGCTGGAGCAGATTCACGAGGAGCGGTTCGTATGGACTTGGGTCGACCTGGATGAACCTACGCCGGAGGAGACCGAGGTGCTGGCGAATTTTTTTCATTTCCACCCGCTGGCGATCGAAGATTGCTTGCATATCCTGCAACGGCCGAAAATGGACTATTATGACGATTTTCAATTTCTGGTGTTGCATGCCATCGACGAGCGAACGTTGGATACCGTGGAAGTGGATTTGTTTATCGGGGATAACTGCCTGGTCTCGTTCCACCAGCGGCAGCTGAACGAAATGGATGAAGCGTGGAGCAATATGCTAAAGAGAGCCCATGACCGCAAGGTCTGGGTGCATGGGCCGTATTCGGCAGCTTACATGGTGATCGACAGCCTGGTAGATCATTATTTTCCTTGCGTCTATTCAATTGAAGATGAGCTTGATGCGCTGGAGGGGAAGGGCAGCAGTGAATCGGTTGAGCAGCTGATGAACCAGGTATTCGATCTGCGCAGCCGGCTGCTCAAGCTGCGGCGGACGATCGTACCGATGCGGGACCTGATGTACCGCATCCTGAATTCACAGCATGTCCAAGGGGACAAGGAGCCGCGTGCGTATTACTCGGACATCTATGACCATTTGCTCAAACTGTCGGAAATGATCGATGCCGACCGGGAAATGACCGCGGATTTACGCGACTCCTATATTTCGCTGAATTCCAATCGGATGAACGGGATCATGAAGACGCTGACGGTGATTACCACCGTCTTTATGCCGCTGACTCTGATCGCCGGAATTTACGGAATGAACTTCGTTAATATGCCGGAGCTAAAGTGGGATTACGGGTATTTTGCCGTCATCGGCCTGATGGCGGCGTTGGGCGGTTGGATGATTCTCTGGTTCAGCAAACGGGGCTGGTTCAAGTAAGCCGAGCGGCGGCCGTGCCTCGGCAGCAAGCAAAGAAGCCGCCGCCGGATTAACGGCGGCGTTTGCTGGATTTGCCTGATTTACTGGTTGAGGAGCGTTTGCCGCTGCGGTTGGTACCGGTACGGCTGCCGTTTTTCTTACGGGATGTCGATTTACGGCGGCGAGGCCGGTAATCCTCCTTTCGGCCGGTACGACCACCGCCGGATTTGCCTTTGCCGCCGGGCAGGAACGCGGTGAACAGCTTTGCCATTGGGGCGAATTGCTGCACGGTCTGCATCACCTTCTGCACTTGGCCCATCGTGGACAAGATGCCGTCGATCCCGCCCATGCGGTCGACGATACCTTTCAGGTCGCCTAAGCTGGGCAGCGATAATCCGCCGCCGGCTTTTGGCGTAGTTGTCGCCGGCGCCTGGGTTGGAGTCGGGGACGGGGGAGAATAAGGAACCAGCGAGGAAGCCTCCGCTTTGATTTCGTACGGATTCACCCCCGGATAGTAATGGGCGTACGGATGAAACGGGGGCACCGGACCTTGGCGTGAATCATAGTTTTGGGGCATGGGTATCACTTTCCTTTTCGGATATTTTGTCGGGCAGGCAGACGGGAAGTCCCGTTTCCTTCTTGTCCGCCCTTCCGAGACAAGACCTCGATTTGGATCTTACGCCGCCGGGAAACGAAGCGAGGAGTCGGCATGATTTTCCCTGGCTAGGCGTTTGTATTACTATACTGTATGTGCCCGCCCTGTCTGGCGTATGGACGAATGTCCCGGGTGTGGTGGGCGTTCGCGGAATTTGGGCGTTCTTTCTGTGATGCGTGAAACCGTTAATGCTTGAAAAGGAGTACGCCCCTCGGGTACAATGGGGTTGTGGTTATAGTAACGGTAGGGGATGATAATTCAGTGCAGCTGAAGAAATTAAACGACAAGACGATTGATCAATTATTCGAGGCCATTTTAACGTTAAAAGACATCGAGGAATGTTACGTATTTTTTGACGACTTGTGTACCGTAAACGAAATTCAGTCTTTGTCGCAACGGTTGGAAGTTGCCCGCATGTTGGGCAAAGGCAATACATACAACCAGATTGAAGCGGAAACCGGCGCCAGCACGGCGACCATTTCACGGGTGAAGCGCTGCCTGAATTACGGCAACGACGGCTACAAAATGGCGTTGGATCGTTTAGGGCGCTAAGCTGATGACAGAGAAAAACCAAGCTCAGTCGAAGATGCCGAACGAGGGACGGGGAGCTGCCGAAGCGGGGGGCCCGCGGAATCCCGGCGTGTTGGTGATTAGCCACGGTTCCCCGGACGAGCACTGGGTAGCCCTTGTGGAGGCGGCGGTGGCGGAAGCGGCAGGCGATTTGCCTGCCGGGCTTCCGCTGGCTTGTGCTTTTCTCGAAACCGTGGAGGGCCGCCTCATTCAGGACGGCATCGATCGACTGGAATCTCAGGGAGTGACGGACATGATCGTCATTCCCTTGTTCGTGTCCTCGGGCAGTACACATATTGACGAGATCGCGTATGCGCTCGGCGTAAAGGATACGCCGGAGATGGAAACCGACCTGGAACGTTTACGGGTTTCCGCTCGGGTGTTTTTTGGCGATCCGATCGATGACGGTCCGCTGGTCGCCCAGATGGTGTGGGACAAGGTGAGGGCGTTGTCGGTCCAGCCGGAGCGCGAAGTGCTGCTTCTCATTGGGCATGGCAGCAGGCACCCAGGCTTCTTGCAGCGATGGGAGCTTGGGATCGCTTCGCTGGCGGCGCAATGCGCGGAGCTCGCCGGGCTGGCGGGCGGGGCCGATTACGCGTTGCTGAACCCGGACAGCGTACATACGAAGGTGCAGTATTGGTCGGAGGAGCAGGGGATGGATGTGATCGTGGCGCCGCTTTTTTTGAGCGCAGGGTATTTCACGAAGGTGACGATCCCGTCGCGGCTCGAAGGGCTGGCTCATCGCTACTCCGGAGATGCGTTGCTGCCCCATCCTTTGATGGCTCGCTGGATGTCGCAGCAAATATTGAATATAATGGGATCATTGACATGTTGACAATTTGAGATCAGGTGGCGTTTGTAGAATGAAAAGAGCTAGGTTGATCTATAATCCAACCTCGGGAAGAGAAGAGATGCGGCGCCTGCTGCCGGACGTGCTGGAGCGTCTGGATCAGGGCGGTATCGAAACGTCGTGCCATGCGACGACCGGGGAAGGCGATGCGACGCGCGAAGCCGCCTTGGCGGTAGAGCGCGGGTATGACATCATCATCGCGGCCGGTGGTGACGGGACGCTAAATGAGGTCGTTAATGGGATGGCCGGGAAGAGCAATTTGCCGCCGCTTGGCGTGTTCCCGCTGGGTACAACAAACGATTTCGCCCGCGCCATGGGGATTTCCCGGCGTTGGGAGGATTATTGCGACCTGGTCATCGAGGACAAAACGAGGCCAATCGATATCGGCAAGGTGAACGGCCGGCATTTCATCAATATCGCCGGCGGCGGCTCGTTAACCGAGCTGACGTACGAGGTCCCCAGTCGGCTCAAGACGATGATCGGGCAGTTGGCCTACTACATGAAGGGGATCGAGAAAATGGCCAGCTTGTCGCCCACTACGCTGATCATCGACGCGGAAGGCCACGAGGTGATGGAGGGCGAGTTCATGCTGTTCCTGATCGCCAACAGCAACTCGGTAGGCGGCTTCGAGAAGCTGGCGCCGGACGCGCGGATCGACGACGGCCAGCTTGACGTGATCGCTGTCAAGAAATGCAACCTGGCGGAATTCATCCGCCTGGTGACGATGGCGTTGCGCGGCGACCATCTGGGCGACTCGCACGTCGTCCACTTCAAGACGCGGCGCATGGAAGTGACCTCGCCCGGCCGCGTGTTGCTGAATCTCGACGGCGAGCTGGGCGGCGAGTTGCCCGGCGTGTTCGAGATTTTGCCGCAGCATTTGCGGATTTTTGCTTGAATTCTCGATATCCGTCCGTGATTCATAGGCTTAGATAGTAATTTACAGGGTTGCCTGAGGCACATCATCAGGAAGCTGAGGTTGTGAGGTCCCCCGCCGGGTTGGCGGGGGATTTGATTTGGTTGGGGCGAGAGCCGTTAGTGCCTTAAGGCTGCTCTCCGTCCCCTGGCCGCAGGCAGCTATCTGTGCTTAAGGGACTCCTTGCCTTGGCACATACCTTTATGCCTCGCAGGATCTCAACGTTACTGCTACGCTTCTTTTTGGCGTGTCTTGATGAACGCTTAATGCTGCCATAATGGTATGGATGGTGTTTGGATGGCGTATAGCGGTCAGCGTTCGAAGTGGTGGCAATGCGAAATAATTGGAAATTCTACCGTTATTTTTGGAGTAACTGTGGGTTTGGTGTGGATTAGCTGGAAAAAGTACCGTTAATTCCGCAGGCTTTGCTGAAAACAGGGGAAATGGGCCAAATTAGCTGTACGATTTCCCGTTATTTTTGCGAAAATGACCCAAACGGGGTAAATTAGATGGAGGGTTTACCGTTAGTTGTTTGATGGGTGGGCTGAAACAGGTGTGTTAACGTCGAACGGATGGTCTTACCTTATGCAAGGATTTAGAGTACAGGATTAAAGTATATCGAGAGTTTTGAATTACAGTAGATCACGTGAACTGGATGAGATGATGCCAAGTTGGAGTAACCGGTTCAGTTGAACATAGAAGGAGTCCATGATGAAGAAGCAACGGAATAACCATCGTCGTCCGGAAGCGGGGCGGGTAGGCAGCCCTCGGGGACAAGGACAAAAAGCAGCTGGCGGCGGGAAAGGCAACCGCGGCGGACGAGGGGAAGCTTCCTCGGCGAATCTTCCACCGCGGGGACGTGCGGCCGTGACTGCGGAACGGCCTGTCAGCGCGCGGCCTGTTGGGCTGTCTCTTATACCCCTCTCGATGGGTTTAAGAGACAGTTCTTTCTGTTGTGCGGGTAAAGACCACGCCGTCGTCGTGCGGCCGACGCGGGGCATGGCCGAGCCTTGGCGTTACCGCAACAAGGCGCAGGTGCCCGTCGGCGTCACCGACGGCGCACTGGTCGGCGGCTTCTACGCCCGCGGCAGCCATCGCATCATCGACATGGAGACGTGCCTTATCCAGCACGAGAGCAACGATGATGTGATTAGCCGCGTCAAAGCGATCGGCCGCCGCCTTGGCATCACCGCTTACGATGAGGAGACAGGCCGAGGCCTGCTGCGTCACGTCGTCGTGAAGATCGGCTTCCGCACCGGCGAAGTGATGCTGGTGCTGGTTACGAACGGCGACCAAATCCCCCATGAAGACGAGTGGATCGCTGCGATCCGCGACGAGATCCCGTCCGTCGTCAGCATCTGCCAGAACGTCAATACGCGGCAGACGAATGTCATCTTCGGCGACGTGACTCGTGTCCTATGGGGGCGTGAAGTGATTTATGATTATATCGGAGACGTGAAGTTTGCGATCTCGGCGCGTTCTTTTTACCAAGTGAACCCGCTCCAGACAGAAATCCTCTACGGAAAAACCGTAGAATACGCCGGTCTGACCGGCCAAGAGACGGTTATCGACGCCTACTGTGGCATCGGCACCATCTCCCTGTTCCTGGCGCAGCATGCCAAACGGGTGTACGGCGTGGAGATCGTGAAGGAAGCGATTGAGGATGCTCGTGTTAACGCCGAACTGAATGGCATGAGCCATGTCACCTTTGAGGTTGGTGCCTCCGAAGAGGTCATCCCGGCCTGGAAAGAGCAAGGCATCGAAGCCGACGTCATCGTCGTCGACCCCCCGCGTAAAGGCTGTGACCCGCGCTTGTTAGACACCATCCTCGAGATGAAACCTGAGCGCGTCGTATATGTGTCCTGTAACCCCGCAACCCTGGCCCGAGATCTACGCATCCTTGAGGACGGCGGGTACCGGACGATCGAAGTCACGCCGGTGGATATGTTCCCGCATTCGGTTCACGTGGAAGTCGTTTGTTCCTTGATTTATAAGGGTTTTGAGTAGGTGGTTATGGGATTCGCGGACGAAACGGGGACGGAAGCTACTTCCGTCCCTGTTTTCGTAATAGGATTGTTTCAAATTAATTTGTCAACTGCTGACTGATCGGCTGATCTTAATGCATGACCGTAAACGTTCAGGATGACAGAACATGAAAAGGTAGTCTCCACCTTGCCATCGTTCTCCCATTTTATCACGTTCTTTCATTCTATGAAGATAGTACTCTCTTAGCTCTTCCAACATGGAGTTTGGAAGTGATACTTTCCGTTTTGAGTTTTTAGTGATAGATAACATCCATGACGACGTGGCAAAAGTTGAATTTTAAAGTTTCCTTTACATTTCATATCTCGTCCGATTTTCCTGATAAAATGGTTAAAGTGTCGACGCGTAGAAAGGAACAACTGCTAGAGTTACCGGCTTTGACGCTGGATTACGATGCACAGACCGTCAGCATGGGGAATAATAGTTATGTAAAGGGGACAATGGATTGAAAAAGCAATTTATAAAAAGATTAAGTTTGTTTTTGATAGGTATGTTGTTAATCAATAGTCTTGTCTCTGGAATGTCAAGTACGGTCAGTGCGAGTAGCGAAAATCTGCTGCAATACGGAGATTTTGAGCAATGGGATGGAAACCTGCCAACAGGATGGAATGGGAATACAAGCAATTTAAATACGAACGATATATCAAAGGTTGAGGGAAATGCTCAAAGTGGAAATGCTTCTGTTAGACTAACGAATTCATTAACTACTCCTAAAAGATTCAGCAGCAAACCAATAACTCTAGTAGGTGGAGCAAGGTACACTTTAACCTATTGGGTTAAAGGTAGCGGAGAGATTAGAAATGGGTATTATGCAGACGATTACTCTGTCTACTCTTCCTATACTACCGTGAACTCTGGTGACTGGAAAAAGATCGTATATACCTTTACATTAGGACTGGATAAAGAAGCTGTAGAATTGATTTTTGGGTTAAGAAATACTATGGGTACACATATCCAAATTGATAATGTAGTACTGGAACAAGAAGAATATGTCGCCAATATCGGCAGCCAAGGCTATTATACCTTGCAAGATGCGTTTAATGCGGTTGCCGACAACGACACGATTGAACTGTTGAATGACATCACCCTCACAAATCCTGTCACCATCTCAAGCATGAATAGTAAAAGCTTCACCCTTGAGTTAAACGGCAAAACGCTGAATAGCAATAACACCGCCATCAGGCACAACGGCAGCGGTACGCTGATGATCACCGACAACAGTAGCGGCCTCGGCAAGGTAACCAGTGCAACTACAGACTCCACCAGTGGTACGATTTATCTTGGCGGCATAGATGCTAATACAGTCCTTGAAATCCAAGGTGGGACGATGGAAAATACCGCTGGAGGCAATGCAATTTATAACGGTGCCTCCGGAAAGATCGTAATCTCTAGCGGTTCGCCTATTATCAAGGGTGGCAATATGGCGATGAACGCAGTACCGGATTTGACGGAATATGACCACGTAAAAATAATGGGGAGCAAGACTAGTGAGGACGGTACAGGGGCAAATGAAATTACCAGCGACGACATAGAAACGGGTATAAAGATTCAGGCTTACAAATACCTAGAGTTTAGTCCGGCAACCGCACCTGACGCGCCCACCGACATCACAGCTGCCCCTGGCGACGGACAGCTGACCGTGACATGGACAGCACCGACCGGGACCGGCGGAAGCCCCATCACCACCTATGAGATCTCTATCGATGGCGGTGGTAACTGGGAATCCACCGACAGCACGAATACCAACTATATCTATACCGGGTTGACCAACGGAACCAGCTACACGGTCAAGGTGCGGGCGGTTAACGCCATAGGCAAGGGGGCAGCCTCTACTGGCGTAACAGCCATTCCAGTGATTTATATGCTGCGTACATCTCCGGCCACAGATACACCAACAGTTGGAGAGGATAATGAGATTACGCTGGCGGTAGTGGACGGGGTTGGGAATGTAATTACGAATTTCGATGGGATTAGAACTGTTAGGATTACTGGCGTGGAGGCAGCACCAAATGGTTCATACGGTAGCTTTGCTGGCACGACGATCACGAGCCCATCACAGGAGATTAACGTAAGCTTCATCGCGGGTCTGGCTGAGCCGATTTTAGTGCTGAACAAGGCTGACGAGCAGGAAATTAACTTTAAAATTGCAGGGATAGCGGATACATCGACGAACACGATCACAATTACACCAAGTGCAGGGGCTTTGTCGGCGATGGAGTTGACGCAAGATATTACGGCACCTACGGTGAATGGTGGCATGTTTGCACAACAGCCGAAAGTCATCCTGCTTGATGTTTATGGGAATCAACGAATAGGGGATAACAGCACGGAAATTACCGTATCGAAGAAGGATACAGGTGCTTGGACGCTGACGGGCACGACTACTGTCACCGCAAGTGCAGGTGTAGCGACATTCAGTAATCTGGGTGCAACGAATGTAGCGCAGGTAACGGGCGCACAATTGGCATTCCAGGCTAATACATTGACGGAAATCACGAGTAGTGCGGTAACATTACCCTGGTCTTCACTAGCTGCACCAAGCATTACATCTGTAGTAGCTGGTGATGGACATGTGGCTATTGGCTGGAATGGCGTTTATGGAACCGTCACTTACGCAGTGTACCAGCGTGAGGCTCATGGCAGTTACGGGGCAGCAATCGCAACCGTAGATGCATCCGTACTTGAGTATGATGCACTCGGATTGACCAATGGTACAACCTACTATTTCATGGTCAAGGCGATTAATCCATCAGGAGTCAGCGATCCATCAAATGAAGTCAACGCAACGCCGCAAGTACCAGCACCGGGAGTTCCGAACCTGTTGACTGCTGTGGCTGGCAATAGCAATGTTACGCTTACCTGGACCCCAGTGAATGGTTCAACAGGCTATAATATCTATCAACGGTTGAGTTCCGACTCCTATAAAACAGAAGTAGCAACAGTGACCGGTTCTGTATATAGCTATCAGGTAACGGGCTTAACAAACGGTACAATGTATTATTTTGCCGTTCAGTCAGTAAATCCGGGAGGCGAAAGCGACCTCTCCAATGAGGTGAGCACAACGCCGATGACGGTTCCTTCTGCCCCGACACAGGTGCGGGCTGTGGGCGGCGATGGACTAGCCACAATAACCTTCAATGCGCCTGACGATCAGGGCGGGAGTACCATTATGGGATACGAAGTGACGGTATTGCCGGATCACCGAACAGTAACAGGAGGCTCAAGTCCGATTACGATAACTGAATTAACCAATGGCAGAACTTACACATTCGTAGTTCGGGCTATTAATAGCGTGGGAAGTGGTAGTGATTCTGTGGAATCCAATGAAGTAAGACCGCAGTCCCCGCCAAGTGATAATCATGATGTGGCACCACAAGTGCCGAGTATTCCTGCTCGCTCAACACCGGAAGTGGATGTACTCATTAACGGCAGGTCAGAGAACGCTGGAATAGCAACAACCTCTGTGGAGAATGGTCGTACGATCATGACGGTCACGCTTGATCCGAAGAAGCTTGGAGCTCGCCTTCAAGCGGAAGGCAGTCATTCTTTCATTACGATTCCGATTCATGCGCCGTCTAATGTGAAGATCGTACTGAATGGCCAGATGGTTAAGGATATGGAAGCGAAGCAGGATACGATTGAGATTCGAACAGATAAGGCGACCTATACGCTCCCTGCATTGCAAATTCATATTGATACGGTCTCTGAACAGATCGGTCGAGACCTAGAATTGGAACAAATTGAAATTGAAATTGATATATCCGAACCTACAGAGGAACAATGGAAGGTCGTGGAGAATGCGGTTAATGAGGGAGAGTATACACTCGTTGTACCTCCACTCAATTTCTCAGTCAGGGGCCGTTACGGTGATGTGACCGTTGATGTTTCCAAATTTAATACTTATGTAAAGAGAACGATTGCTATTCCAGACGGTGTTGACCCAAATAAGATCACAACAGGCGTTGTGATCGATCCGGATGGAACGGTTCGACATGTACCAACCGCAATCGAGCTAATAGACGGCAAGTATTATGCAACGATTAATAGTTTGACAAACAGCACGTACGCGGTCATCTCCAATCCAGTGGCATTCAAGGATGTAGCTGGCCATTGGGCAGAGAAAGCTGTGAACGATATGGGATCACGTTTGGTGATTAGCGGAATCGGTGATGGTCTTTACAATCCGGATCATGCGATTACCCGTGCAGAGTTTGCGGCGATTATGGTGCGGGCGCTGGGATTTCATGCAAATAGAGGGACAACGCCATTCTCAGACGTTCGTTCATCGGATTGGTATAGTGGTGCAGTGGTAACCGCTTTTGATTACAAACTGATCAGTGGATATGAAGATGACTCCTTCCGTCCACAGCAGCAAATTACACGCGAGCAAGCGATGGTTATGATTGCAAGAGCGATGGAAGTGACAGGGCTTAAGGCCCTACTTCCTGCTCAGGAATCGTACAAGATCTTGCAGGCTTATGACGACGCAGATCAAGTGTCAGAGTGGGCGAGGAACAGTGTTGCCGCTGTGTTGCAGGCAGGAATTCTCACAGGAAGAGGAAATTCACAGCTTGCTCCGCAAGCATTCATCACACGAGCAGAAGTAGCAGTGATCATCCAGAGACTTCTACAGCGGTCGGAGTTAATCTAACCTATTACATCAGCTATTTTCCTTGAAGCGCCTTTGTCTCATGGGCGGCATGTATTAGTTTGGAACGGAAATAACGAATGAGATGTTAATGTGGTATTGCCCTCTCTTAATCGAGAGGGCTTTTTTATTCGTGCTGCGATACCAAGCGGGGGTGGCTTACATCAAACGAGTTGATAGGAGATGTAAAATAAGGTGATACACTTCTAGCCAGCAACAATCAGTTAATTAGAAACGATACGATTATTATTACAGCTCCGTTATATGGTATGATGGAGTTGTTGTTGCGGGGAACGAAGATGATGGAGATTGGTGGGATAGTATGCCCAAAGGAAAACCAGCGATTATAGAAAATGAAAAGCAGTGAAGAGAAGTATGGAATGCCCTTTGAAGAAGTTTGGGATTCAAATGGGGCGTAGTGAAGCTAGACTTCAAACAATTAAAGCAAAGAGAGTTGACTACGGTCAATTGATATATTAGAAATCGTTGCGAATACTGCACATCTGATTTTGTCATTATTACTTATTCCGCACATGTCGATTCAGTGTCAAGGTTATACCGGCAAGAATAGATTCATAGAGTCAGCATAAATTCAAATTAGGGGTGGGTATTCTGAGAAAGCAAAAACCAATGTCAATGGACGAACTACTGAAGGATTTACAAGGTCAAAGAACGATGGAGGAAGATCCAAGTCATATTTCATTAAGCCGTTTGTTTCATGAGTCGTTTATGAGAAAACATTCGAGTCATAATAGCTTTGAAGCGTTTTTAGAAAAGGGCAATTTCCAAGCGGAGACCCATGAAGACATCAGCAAGATTAATGAGGAACTCCTCAATCGACATGTTGTTAGGGAGACCGACTTTGCAAGTTGGAGCTCCATGCTGGACACTGCGACCAAAGAGTATTCGGAAAAATAATAGAAGTGCACTCGTAAACCTCTACCGTTGCGGTGGAGGTTTTTTGCATGCGATCCTGTGCTGAAAATCGAATAAAGCCGTGATAGAATAGGGAAGAAATGAGTGGATAACTGGAAAAAACCAGATCTATCAAATCTTTATTCTCTTTTCTATCATTGATATAGGCGAGCATTTGTGGTTTGTTTAAGGAGAGAATTAAAAAATGGAAAAGGAAGTATTTAAAATAAATGAAATCCCAGCTATGATCTGGGGCAAAAAGTCTGAGAAGGTTTTTATCCATGTGCATGGGAAAATGAGCAGGAAGGAATATGCTGAGAACTTTGCTAGACTTGCCGAAGAGGCAGGGTATCAGACTCTCAGCTTTGATTTGCCACAGCATGGAGAAAGGACTGATAGCGAGTATCGCTGTGATGTTTGGAATGGAAAACGTGATTTAAATTTAATTGCAGATTATGCATATGGGCATTGGAAGAGCGTCTCTTTATTTGCATGTAGCTTGGGGGCATATTTTTCTCTTCAAACTTATACTGACAGACCATTTGAAAAGACAATGTTTCAGTCGCCAATCGTGGATATGAGATGGCTGGTAGAGCATATGATGTTATGGTCTGAGGTGAACGAGGAAATGCTAAAGGTTCAAAAGGAAATTGAGACTTCAATTGACGTGTTGAGGTGGGATTATTACTGCTATATCAAGGAGCATCCGATTCGTAAATGGCATAAGAATACTGCCATTTTGTATGGTGACTTGGATGACCTTCAGGATAAGAGCTGCATTACAGAGTTTGCTGAAAAATTTGGAGCAAACCTGACCATCTCTGAAGGTAGTAAGCATCCGTTTATGGAGGAAAGGGATTTCTCGATTGTAGAAAAGTGGATGAAAGAGTCCTTAGGTGATAGAAAGTAGAACAGAAGCCGAATAAGAGATATGATATGATTTTGCCGGCGACGATAAGAAAAAAGAAGGACACTGCAGAAGAGATAAGAATCGCTCATGTTAGAGACGAATTGAGACGGGTAATTATGAGCAAGTTGGAGTAAAAAATAAACAAGATCCGCCATGCCTAATGCAAGGGGGATCTTGTTTTTTCATGCCTTTACGTTCATCCCATCTTACGCCCCATGTCGATTCGGGTTGGACATCCGTTCCATCATCAACGCTACCCTGCGTCTGCTGAATACTCGAAGCAACTGCGCCGAAATGTAATTGGTGCGTCCTTCGATCGTATAGTTACGTCCGTTATCGATTCCTTGAAAACCCGCTTGGACCACCTTTTCCGGAGTCGAGAGCTTTCGGCCACCGGACATCTGCTTGCTTCCGAGGACGTCGAAGAATCCCGTATCCGTTGCCCCCGGACACAGGGCCAGTACACGCACGCCGCGCTTATACGTTTCTGCCCAAAGCGCTTCGGTGAAAGATAATACGAAGGCTTTGGTCGCCCCATAAACGGCCGAATAAGGGGTAGGCATAAACGCAGCCATCGAGGCGACGTTAACGATAACTCCATCCCCACGCTTTAACATCTCGGGCAGAAAACGATGCGTAAGATCTACTAACGCAGCCGTATTCAGCATAATTTCTTCCTGCTCACGCTGGGGGTCGGCTTCCTCGAAACGGCCGTAAGTGGCAAAACCGGCGTTGTTAATCAGGACGTCAACCGATAACCCCAGCTCGGCAATTTGTTCTTCCAGTTGACGTGGGGCATCCGCTTGGGACAAATCGCAAGCGAGCGCGTAAGCCTGGATGCCGTACTGTCGGTGGATTTCCTTGGCCAGGGCATCCAGTTTATTTTTGGAGCGGGCGACCAACACGACATGAGACCCTTTTGCCGCCAGCTTTCTAGCATAAACTTCCCCAATTCCGGACGATGCCCCGGTGACGATTGCTACTTTGTTTTTATAATCATATTTGTTCAAGAAGCCAACCTCCCTTATAACAGCTCTTCTCTGTCGTAAATCATGTTTATCATACCGTCGCAGAAGGGAGGTAACCACAGCATGTTTATACTATTAATGCGACTAACAGGCAGGTGGCTCTTGGCGGTAAACAGTAAATTCGTTTATTTTCATAGTGGCTTCATTAACTGTTGAATATATCGATGAGGCATGAGGACATGATGACATGCATTCCAAGGAGAAATGAGCTTCTCAAAAAAATGTAGTTTTAAAAAATTAAAAAAACGTTGATGTCTCCATATGAATAGGATAAAATGGAAACATTAAGGATTTATTAATTTTAGAAAGGCACAAATTTTTATGCGAAGATTAGGGGATATGGTTAAGTTTGTGAGTGGTTCACCACAATTCAGGATTAAAGAATCATCTGAGGATGCAGCGCCGCTTTACACATTTTATGGCCAACCCGATCTTGAAGCGGATTTGGTTGGCATGGATACCAATGAGAGTGACGGCAAACAAGTGCGAACTTTTGATAAGGTCAATACGCTATGCCAAGGTGATGTTGTTTTCAGTTTAATATCGGGAAAATCTACGATCGTTGGTGTGAAGCATCAGGGGTATTTATACACACAAAATTACGTCAAGCTAGTGGCAGGTAATAAGGTAGATCCCAAATATCTTGTTTTCTTGCTTAATGAAGATCAGTCCATTAAGAAACAGTTTCAGATGGGACTGCAGGGTACTCAAGTTTTAAAATACACGCTGAAGCAAGTAAAAGAACTAGAGTTGCCGAATTTGCCAACCATAGACAAACAACGGTTGATTGGAGAACTTTATTTCAATCAATTACGGCTCGCTAGATTAAGAAAAGGAGTGGCAAATTCAGAGACCGCGATAATGCTGCAAAAGCTAAGGGAGGCGAGTTATTCATGACAGAGAATCAATTTGAAAAGGAATTAATTCAATACCTTACGAGTGGTGCCATTACAAAACAAGAGCATTTTGAAGGAATAGGCGATGTTGTTGCTAAGGAATCAAACGTTGATTATGTCGTGAAAACCAAGCTGTGGAAGTATGAACCACATATAAAAAAAACAGAACAACTCTGGGATAATTTTAAAGCGATTCTGGAACAACACAACCAAAACACACTTGAGCGTCCTTTAAGTGTTGTGGAATTCAACCAGGTTAAGAAGATCATCTCTGATCTAAAAACGCCTTACGAAGCGGGGCAGTTCTTGTATGGTTTAAATGGCGTGTCACAAATTGAGATTGACTTAGACGATGGACGTCATGTGTTTCTTACTGTTTTTGATCAAAAACAAATCGGGGCTGGGGATACTGTGTATCAAGTGGTCAATCAAATTGAACGTCCAGCCGTGATCACAGGGAAACAAACTAGATATTTTGACACAACTCTTCTGATAAACGGGCTGCCGATTATTCAAATTGAAGAAAAACGTGATACCCGCAATGTCGATGAGGCCCTCAAGCAAATGCGGCAATATGCTGACGAAAATCAATACCGCGATATTTTCTCGACGTTGCAAATACTGGTGGCCATTACACCAAACAACGTGAAGTATATGGCAAACACGACAGCGGATAAGTTTAATCTGGATTTCGCTTTTAATTGGCAGCGCAAGAGTGACAATACAATCGTGCGTAACTGGAAGGAATTTGCGGATTCCATGCTTTCTATTCCCATGGCGCACCAAATGGCCACCAACTACATGATTCTGGATGGAACCAAGAATAAACAGACGTTAAAAGTGATGCGCCCGTATCAAGTGTATGCAACACAAAATGTGATCGAGGGCTTGAAACGCGCTGATTTTGAATTGGGAATGAACAAAATTGGGTATATCTGGCATACGACGGGATCAGGTAAAACGATTACCAGTTTCAAGACAGCTTGGCTCGCAAGTCGTATGCCTAAAGTAGATAAGGTTGTCTTTGTGGTGGACCGAATTGCCTTAACCAAGCAAACCAATGAAAATTATAGAGCCTATGATCCGGATGCTACAGAAGATACATTTGGCAGTGTTCAAAATACAGATAACACAACGGATTTGAGCCGTAAGCTGAAAAGTAAAGATAACAGCATCATTGTGACTTCCGTTCAAAAACTGGATACGTTGGTGAAACGGAAATCTTTTAAAGCTCCAGACAAAAATATCGTATTTATTGTAGATGAAGCCCATCGTTCAACCGGAGGGGACTCCTTTAAGAATATCCAGAAAGCCTTTAAGAAATCGGCCTGGGTTGGATATACCGGAACACCGATGTTTGACGAAACCACTACGGGGCTTCGAACAGAAGATATTTTTGGTCCCCTCCTACACGCGTATACCATTCGTGAAGCTATTGCTGATCGTAATGTTTTAGGCTTTAAAGTTGATTTTGAGACGACCATCGATGAAAAACAAATGAAAGAAAAATATCTTCCCGCGTTTTACCGTGAACGTTATCCGAAATGGACGGAAGAACAAATTCAACAGAAGATCAACAATCTCTCTCAGGAAGATATGGATGATGCGGTGGAGCCTAGTTTTTATGATGAGAATCTGGATCATGTCAAACTAGTCGTGGAAGATATTTTTAAACATTGGCGCAATCGCTCTAATGGAGGCAAGTACAATGCTTTATTAACAACTCACGTGGGCGGCGGAAAGGCAAGCACACCTATGGCGATGATGTACTTTTATGAGTTTCAACGTGTCAATGAAGAGAACAAGAAGAACGGCGGACAGACTTTAAAAGTTGCTGTAACGTTCAGCCAAAATACATCAAATAATGATAGTATGCTCGCCACAAATCGAGGTTTGTACGATGCCATTCAGGCATATAATGCTGAATTTGGCACATCGTTTGGCATGGATGATGTTTCCGGCTACACGCAGGAAGTAACATCACGTTTAAACAAATCTGCTGCAGATGGTAAGTTCCTTGACTTGGTGATCGTGGTAGACCAATTATTAACGGGATTTGATGCACCCGAACTGAACACGCTTTATGTAGATAGAACCTTGAAAGGTGCCGGACTAATCCAGGCCTATTCGAGAACGAACCGAATCGCAGATATGCAAGAGAAACCTTGGGGGCGTGTGGTAAATTATCGTTGGCCTGCGCAAAATGAAAAGCTGATGAATAAAGCGCTTGCCATTTATGCGAATAAAGACTCAGCGATTTTATCTGAAGATGAACAACGCGAGTCTAATGAGAAAGACGGAATCATAGCGAAACCATTTGAAGATGTGTTTAACGAAGTGAAGGAAGTAGTTAACAAATTGAGCAGCTTGACGTCGGAATTTCAACAGTTGCCTCCATCTGAGAAGAAGAAGGACGAAATGCTCGATTTGCTTCGTGAGTACAACAGGGGTATGGCCAAATTAAAGCAATATGATCCTGAAGAAGTTGATGGTGAGAAGGTTGGATTTAACTATGATAATCCTGATGCGTTAATTGAGAGATTAGGGATGACTTCTGAACAAGAAGTGATGTTGACCACCGTCTTAACGAATGAGCTCAAGTCGCATATTGCTAAAGAGAAGAAAATCCCTCTTTATCAAATCGAACTGCGGATGACCCATGTCAAAGATGTAAAAGTAGACTATGATTATCTTACTGAACTTGTAGAACAATTATTGAATCAAGTTCACGAAGGTAAGAAAGAAGAAGCCAAAGCGACGCAGGAGAAAATTACCCAATTTGCCAATGGATTGGATGATCGCAACTATGCAACGAAGATTATCAATGCGGCTGACGCGATTATCAAAGGTCACTTCCCTCCTGCGGGTTCGGATTTTAAATATCCTGCGAAGCTGGATGATAGTGAACAGATCATCCAGCAGGCGAACAATATTAGCTTGGATCGAATGTTCCTTGATTTCCGTGTGAAGTGGGGGATCACCGAGATTATTTCCAGTGCGGGGATGCGTGAGTTGTTCAGCCGCCATCGATACGGTTTGCAAGATTTGGATGATACCGGCCAAATCCGTGACATTATTGCACAAGCAAGCACGAATTATATGACACTTGCTCATGATGAACTAGTGCAGTCCTTACCTAAAATGAAATATCGAAATGGTTTACGTGACGCGATTTATGAATTAGCAGATAAATTGGTGGAAAGTTAGAACGTTTCATAATGCTTGAGCCAAGAATGCAATAATAACATTGTAGTAGAAATAGGGACATACAAGGAGAGCAGAAATGAACGAAAATAAAGAAAATGTACCGAAATTAAGGTTTCCGGGGTTTACGGATGGTTGGGAAAAGCGTAAGTTTGAATCGATGTTCGACCGGATACCGAACAACACTCTTTCAAGGGCCGATTTGAACTATGACGGTGGAAAAATAAAAAGTATCCATTACGGCGATATTCTCGTCAAATACGGAGCAGTTACGGATTGCGGCAAAGATGAAATTCCGTTCATAACAGGAGCCGAGGTTTCCAATCATCAGAGCCAACTTCTTCATAATGGCGATGTGCTGATTGCTGATGCCGCTGAGGATGAAACTGTTGGCAAAGCTACTGAAATAGCAGGAATTACTGGCATTCCTGTGGTATCAGGATTACATACTATAGCTTGCAGGCCGAAGGTGAAAATGCAGCCCAATTATCTTGGATACTATATGAACTCACCATCATATCATCAACAATTATTACCGCTCATGCAGGGAATCAAAGTTCTCTCGATAAGCTGGTCGAATCTTGCCAAAACAACAATTTGCTATCCGACTTCGGCCCATGAACAATCGAAAATTGGAAATGCATTTGCCGACCTCGACAGCCTCATCACCCTTCATCAGCGTAAGTTAAATAACGTGAAAAACTTGAAGGCGGGGTTACTACAAAAAATGTTTCCGAAAGCGGGGGAGGATTTTCCTGAAGTCCGCTTCCCTGGATTCACTGACGCTTGGGAACAGCGTGAATTATCGCAACTTGTTGATGTAAGAAGCGGTCGAGATTATAAGCACCTTGCTGATGGTGATATTCCTGTTTATGGAACAGGTGGATATATGCTGAGTGTAAGTGAAGCATTATCGTATAACGAAGATGCAATTGGTATTGGGAGAAAAGGAACCATAGACAAGCCATATATCTTAAACGCACCGTTTTGGACGGTAGATACGTTATTTTATGCCGTTCCGAAAAATAAAAATGACTTGGACTTCATTTTCAACATTTTCCAAAAAGTAAACTGGAAGCAAAAAGATGAGTCTACTGGTGTGCCGAGTTTATCAAAAGTCGCTATAAATAGTGTTCAAGTGATTGTGCCGGATTATAAAGAGCAAAAAGCAATCGGGGAATTTTTCGCCCAGTTCGACCACCTCATCACCCTTCATCAGCGTAAGTTGAAACACTTGCAAGAACAGAAGAAAGCACTGTTACAACAAATGTTTGTTTGACAGGAGGCTAAGTATGGTTTTAGAAAACAAGTTAGGGATAACCGATTCTTTAGAGCTGGCTCGTGTTGAGGAGAAAGTCACCAAGAAAAAGGCCCTTGAAATGTTTGAATCGGGTTTATTAGATACATTTGAAGTGGGAACGTTTAAGGCGTTATCCGAAATTCACAAGGGTCTGTTCGGAGAAATTTATGACTTTGCCGGAAAAGTGCGCGATGTAAATATTGCAAAGGGTGGTTTTCGTTTCGCGCCCGTTATATACCTTGAAGCTGCACTTGATAAAATCACAAAGATGCCGCAAGCATCCTTTGATGAAATTATCGATAAATATGTTGAGATGAATGTGGCTCATCCCTTCAGAGAAGGTAATGGCAGGAGCATGAGAATATGGCTTGACCTCATTTTAAAAAAGGAATTGAAGCAGGTTGTCGATTGGAGCAAAGTAGGTAAAGATGATTATCTGCTTGCCATGGAAAGAAGTCCTGTGAAGGACGTTGAAATCAAGGTTCTTCTTAAAGCAGCATTAACCGAGATGATCAATGACCGTGAAGTTTATATGAAGGGTATTGACGCAAGTTATCATTATGAGGGTTACAACGTTTATAAGACGGAAGATCTCAACAATGTGCAGTGAATTTGAGATCTATATCAGGGAGGACAAACAACATGAGTAATAATCTTCAAACCATAACAACCAAACTGTGGGCGATGGCGAACGAGCTTCGTGGAAACATGGACGCTGCAGAGTACAAGAACTACATTTTAGCCTTTATGTTCTATCGTTATCTGTCTGAGCATCAAGAACAGTATTTGGTTGAAAGTAATGTTCTTGATGTTGCTGAAGGCCAGTCGATCAATCAAGCCTATCTAGAGCAAGCGAAGGGTGATGATCTGAATGACTACTTAGAAGATATTTCTTCAAGCCTAGGTTATGCCATTGCTCCGCTTGATACTTGGGAATCTTTAGTTGAGAAAATTGATAACAGCATGGTGATTCCAAGCGATTATCAAACCATTTTTGATAACTTCAATAAGAACGCTGAATTAAACAAAGAAGCGGTAAAGGATTTCCGCGGCGTATTTAACGATATCAATCTTGGAGACTCTCGTCTTGGTTCATCGACAAATGAACGGGCGAAGTCGCTTAACCGGATTGTAAAGCTTGTGGATGGGATTGAGTATAAAGGGGAAGATGGCCAAGATATCCTTGGTGCGATCTATGAATATCTAATCGGTCAGTTTGCTGCAAGTGCAGGTAAGAAAGGGGGGGAGTTCTACACCCCTCACGAAGTTTCTAAAATTTTGGCTAAGATCGTAACGGATGGCGTAGAAGAATCGGATAATACGTTTTCGGTGTATGACCCGACTTGTGGATCTGGCTCATTACTATTAACTGTTCAAGGAGAATTGCCTGGTGGATATAAGCCAGGGGCAATTAAATTCTTTGGTCAAGAAAAGAATACGACAACCTACAACTTGGCTCGCATGAACCTAATGATGCATGGCGTTTCTTTTAACAATATGACACTCTCTAATGCGGATACGCTGGAAAGAGATTGGCCTGATGGCCCGGATGAAAAAGGGATTGATCACCCGCGTTCGTTTGATGCCGTAGTAGCAAATCCTCCTTATTCCGCTCATTGGGACAACAACGAAACGAAACTGAAAGATCCACGATTTAGCGAATATGGGAAACTTGCGCCTAAAACCAAGGCGGATTACGCATTCATTTTACACAGCTTGTATCATTTGAAGGATACGGGGACTATGGCGATTGTATTGCCGCATGGTGTTTTGTTCCGTGGTGCAGCAGAAGGAGTGATTCGCCAAACCATCATTGAGAAAAACTACCTGGATACCGTTATAGGGTTGCCTGCTAACTTGTTTTACGGCGTAAGTATTCCCACAACAATCCTGGTATTCAAGAAAAATCGTAAATCAAAGGATATTTTGTTTATCGATGCAAGCAACGAATTTGAAAAAGGTAAGAATCAAAACAAACTTACCGAAAACAATATCAATAAAATTATTGAAACGTACAGAAATCGTGTGGATGTTGATAAATATGCTCATGTAGCTTCACTCGAAGAAATCAAGGAAAACGAGTTTAACTTAAATATCCCTCGCTATGTGAATACGTCTCAGGAAGAAGAAGCCATTGACCTGGATGAAGTGATTAAGCAATTAGAGCAGGACAAACAAGAAATTGCTGACCTTGAGGCTAAGATCAATGAACAATTGAGAATTTTGGGGGTTCATGTGTAAGATTTGACATAGAAGGGTCGAGAACTTAATTCTCGGCTCTTTTTTGTTTCGCTTGGGAACAGCGTAAGTTGAAAGATATAGTTCATACTATTGGAACTGGAAAGAGTAAGTTCACTTCAAATATTCAAAATACGGAAGAAAAAAAGTATGCAGTCCTAGGATCTACATCCGTAATTAGTTATGACGATGAGTATGATTATTCAGGAGATTTTGTATTGACTGCTCGTGTAGGTGCAAATGCAGGGGATTTGTATAGATACTCTGGAAACGTGAAAATAAGCGATAATACAGTATTTTTGCAAGGAAAGAATTTGGATTTTGTTTTCTACTCACTGACAAAATTCAATTTGAAAAACCTTGCTTTTGGAACAGGTCAACCACTGATCAAAGCAAGCGAACTAAGTAATCTTGATATACTGTTCCCTAACCAAATTAAAGAACAAAAACAAGTAGGTGACCTCTTCAAAAACCTCGACCACCTCATCGCCCTTCATCAGCGTGAGCCGCAAGTTGATGGTGATGATTAGCTTAAGTTGGATAATGAACGCATTACTAGATCAACGTCCTTATTCTCAAGTTCCTGAATAATATGAAGGTACGTTTTCTGAGTTGTGGTCATACTCGCATGTCCCAGTCGCCGTGCCACACTAGCAATGGAAACACCTGCATACAATAATAGTGATGCATGGGTATGTCGCAACCCGTGAATTGAAAGGATGGGTACGTTTGCTTTTTGGCATGAGCGCGTCAATATAGAATTAACAGTTGAATTATAAATCTTTCCTTTGGTACAAGCAAAGATTGGCTTGTCTTCTGGCAGTCCTTTAAGCAATTGAGAAAATTGAATGACGGTTTGCCAGTCAAGTTGAATTTTACGTACAGAGGATGGGTTCTTGGTTGGCAAGAATCCACCATCCCCTTTATAATTCCAAGTTTTACTGATGGACAAGGTTTGATGTGTAAAATCAAAATCTTTAGGTGTTAACGCCAATGCTTCTGAAAATCGCATTCCCGTTTTAGCTAGTAGAAGAATAAACCAGTCCCAATTGATTTCTTGCTTTAAACTCAAGTTTGTCAGCAGGGTATGAAGCTCAAACTGGTTCAAGTATTGGGGTTTCTTCTCACGAGGTGTTTTGCCTTTGATGATGGCCTTACGTGTCGGATCGCGTTCAATTAGGCCTTCATCAACTGCATCAAGGACAGCACCTTTAAGTTGATGGTGAAAATCCATGGTGGTCTGGCGTTCGTGTCTAGTGGCGTAGTCATTCAGAAGTTGTTGATAAGAAATACGTGTCATCTCGCACACTTTCAAGTTGGGAACTAATTTGACCAACCATTGATGCGTCATTAAATATTTGGCCATTGTAACTGACCTTATAGCCCCTTCTTTGTAAACAGAAATCCAGCGTTTGTAGTATACGTGGAAGAGTTCGTTTTTCACAGTATCTCCTTGCATCATAGTAACCTCCCAGTGGATTATTTGCGGCTCACGCTGATGAGGGGGATAACCTTTTGGTAACTTAATCTGTGAAACATCTTTGCCGATATGTAATAACAGATGTAAGTAAATCCGCTTTACAAATCTTACTCTAAGGGGGAAACAGAGAATGAAAAGGATCCTGGGCATATTCCTAGTTCTACTGATGGTAACACCGAAGTTTGATGCCATAACCTTTGCGAGCAATACCGTGGAGGCTAAGGTGGCTAGAAGCAGCACCTATTTTGATGGGGTTGAAAAGATCACTAACGGTTTTAATATCGCAGGCAACAATTACTACAATCTGCGCGATTTGGCCCGGAACTTCTTGGGAACCCCAAGCCAATTCAATATTACTTGGAATCCGCAGTTTCAAGCCATTGAAATCGAAACAGGTAAAGCTTACTCACCTCAAGAGCCGGAAGACAGCATCTATTTTAACCGAAATAATTCTTATACGGCCAAGTTGTCTACCTCAAAAGTCATGCTCAACGGGGTGATTCAGTCTATTAAGTCTTACAATATTGAGGGGAACAATTACTTTCAGTTAAGAGATTTGGCCGACATAATCCCTTTCGATCTATCATTTGACAGTCAGCAAAATCGGCTAAATATGTTCTCAAGAACACCAAATAATGCTTACCGGGCCGAAGTATCCGGTGAAGTGGAATGGAATGCCGAATCTTCTTATTTTCCAAGATGGAAAAGTACGGTGTCATCCCATCTTGTAAATAACTCCGATGGCACAGTAAGCGTCGTGGAGGCGGGAAAACGAATTACGATAGATACGTACAATACCAAGTATAAGCTGATAGCAACTCAAACGATCGACTATGAACTGCCGTTGTTTGGCGGGTTTTATAGCGGGAAGCAATATAATTATATCGCTTTTGGACAAGAGAATCGTGAAGAGAACAACAGTAAGGAAGTGATCCGGATTGTTCGTTACGATAAAAACTTCAAAAGAATTGACAGCGTCTCTATTACGGGGGGACAAAGCTTTACCGTTGTACCGTTTGATGCCGGAGCAGGGAGAATGGCTGAGTCAGGTGATACTCTGGTGTTCCATACCTCGCGTACAAGATACACCACAGAGGACAAGCTGAATCATCAGTCCCAGCTCACTATAATCGTCAATACCACAAATATGAGGGTAACCAACGATCTGGGGCGCTTCCAGAAAAATCATGTCAGCCACTCTTTTGATCAATATGTATTATTTGATGGTGAATCGCATGTGCTAGTGGATCATGGGGATGCCTATCCTCGTTCAGTCGTTCTTCATAAGGGAAATGGAACGAATTATTACGAGGTGGACTTGCTTGAAATTCCAGGCAGAATCGGAGCAAATATGACAGGAGTATCTATTGGCGGAGTCGAGATGTCCTCCAGCAGTTATATTGCCGCGATGAATACGGTAGACCATTCCTTGGTAAGGGATTACACTTCGTATGAGATGGTAGGGTTGGAAAGTGACCAACGGAATATCATTCTGAGCGTGTTGCCGAAGACAAGTATGGAGAGTTTCTCCGTTCATACCATTACACTAGCCCGATATGTCGGTACCGACCTAATCGCGTCGATTCCCAAGCTTGTCCGTATCACCGATGATCAAATGATGGTACTGTGGCAAGAGTTCGATACGGATAACCGTCCCGGTGATGTAAAATATGTATTTATCGATGGAAGGGGCAAGGTAAAAGGTGATGTTCAGACGCTTCAATATTTTATGTTGTCTGAATGTAATCCGGTTGTCGTTGGAGAGAGTGTTGTCTGGTACACGAATGGCTATGGAAGTCGAGTGTTTTATACCATCCCTTTAAAATGAATCATAATATTTCGCGTGGAATCCATAGGGAGGCAACAAATGAACTCCAAAATCTACGAATATGAAGCATGGATTCAGAAGGTTTCCGACGTGGACGGGGCTTAAGTGGAATTCCCTTATGATCTCAAGTCGGAGTTTGGGAGGGGGAGGGTAAAGGTTCATACGACGTTTGATGGTGAGCCGCTCGAGAGATCCTGTCATGAACAGGAGTCCTCGGGCGTTTTTTGGGATCGCCATGCTCCTTTCGGGGAGGGGGATTCGAGCTTATTGGATGTCTTCCAGAATCCGTTGATAGGCGTTCTGGACATGCTGGGGATCTGGATCTTCTCCTAGGCGTTTGGGGACGTCGAACTTCGATAGATCATAATGATGCTTAGGTTGAACGTTATGCCGAGCTAGACAGCTCTTGCAGCATGCCAAAGGGCAACCGTCGATGGCGATGATGTCACGTCCGGACGTTGCTGTTCTGACAAGCGGTTTTACATCTCCACCGACACCGGCGATGCAGGACATCTCGGCGATCTTTTCACGATCCATCCGAATCGCAATCCGATTCGCGGTCTGTGCAGCCGAGGAACATCCTGAGCATGAATAGACCAGAGGCAGATCACTTTTTTTCATTGATTATCCCTCTTCGTTTCAATAAATTATTTGTCAGTATAATCCGAGATGACTGTCGAGTTAGTGAGGCCAGTCACTATAGCTTTAATTCGGGGTGTAGAAAGTCCTGCGTCCTCCGTAGATATTTTACAGGCACATTTTTGCTGAATGATGTTATGATTTATTTAACTTACATTTGTCGCAATTTGTAGATTGGGGTCGGTTTCATCTATGGGGGGAATTCTCCGATTCGGTTCACGTAAGGTATTACTTAATATAGTTGCTGCCATTGTAGTGGGTTTGGTTGCCTGTTATGCCGTCATTTCCGCCTCGAACTCCCCAGAGTTCCAAAGTGAAAAAGGGATATTGGACTTAACGAAGGTTCATGTCAGTGAGAAGCCGATCAAGTTAAAAGGGGAGTGGGAGTTTTACTGGCATGAGCTGTTGTCGCCGAAGGACATCCAGAATCACCTAACCAAGGATGTAGATCATAACCACTGGATCCAGATCCCCAACTCTTGGCTAGGCTATCGTTTAGATGATCAGCAGTTGAACGGTACAGGCTTTGCAACCTATCGAGTAGTCATTCAGCTAAGTGAGCAGGATCGAAACGAGCGGCTGGCGTTGCGGCTGCCGACGATTTTTCATGCGTATAAATTATGGGTGAATGGAGAGCAATTGGCAGAGGTGGGTGTCGTGGGGGCGGACAAGAGCAGTGTGACACCACGTCTGGCCACGAAGCTGGTGTTCTTCCAGCCCGAGAGAGATACGGTGGAACTGGTGATGCAAGTCGCCAACTTCCATCATAAGCGAGGCGGCATCACCAAGTATATCGAGTTGGGCGGCAGTGACGTACTTACCGTCAGAACTCATTTGAAAATCGCGGGGGAAATGTTTGTCACCGCAAGCCTGCTCGTGATTGGCATCTATCACCTACTGTTGTTTGTCCTGCGGCGCAAAGACAGGGCTCCCTTGTATTTTGGGATGTTCACGTTGTTGTTTGGCATCCGATCCTTGCTCGTCGGCGAGCACTTACTAACCCAATTGTGGCCGAATTTTCCGTGGGAAATCCAATTCAAGATCGAATACCTGAGTCTTTGCAGTGGCGGGTATATCATCGCCCTGTACTCGAGTTGTATTTTTCCGAATTCGGTGTCACGATGGTTTCGACTTGGTTCACGGGGCGTCACCGGCGCACTCTGTCTAGTTGTTGTGGTAACCCCGGCGCTTTTTTATACCCAATTATTAACGGTGATCGGTGTAGTCGTTGTTCTGCACATGCTGTATTTGATGGTTGGGCTGGTCCAATCGGCGTTTCGGCGTGTGGAGGGAGCGCTGATTTTCCTGCTGGTGTCGATGGTTGCTTTGGTTACGGTCATCAATGATTTTCTATATTTTAACGAATGGTCCCCCATCGGGAATACTTCGCCGCTTGGTTTGTTGGTGTTTACGATCGCACAGATGATATTGCTTTCCTCCAGATTTACGAGATCGGTATCGAACGAAGAGAGGATTGCACGTGAATTACAGGTTGTCAACCAAAAGCTGACCGAAATGAATATGAATTTGGAGCAGACCGTGCAGGAACGTACCCATGCCTTATCTGTAGCGCATGATCAGCTTCGCATGTCATACGATCAGCTGCTACACTCCGAACAAGGGAGGAAAAAGCTCCTTTCCTATCTGACGCATGATCTGCGGTTGCCCCTATCCAGCATGCTTGGTTATGTCGAGGCGGTGCAGGACAACGTTAAGCCGGAACGCAATGAACAGTACCTGAAGTACATCCGGGAGAACACCATTCGAATCAACCGCATGATTGAGGAGTTGTCCTACTTGTCGCATTTGGAGACGGGACAGGTTACGTACCACATGGAGCCGGTTCAGGTAGCTCACTTCTTGCGCCAGTTCTATGATCAGTATGAGCTGGTTGTGCGGGATGCGGAGCTGGACTTCGTGCTGGATATTGGAGAAGCGGAAGATCAAGGAACCCCTTCACTTATGGCCAGAATGGATGTGCAAAGATTGGATCAGGCCTTATTTAATATCGTGTCGAACGCTATGAAATTTACCCCTAGTGGCGGGGTTGTACGTATTGGGTTGGTTGAGAACGAGGTGAACGATCACCGCTATGCGATCATTTGTGTACAAGACACGGGGACGGGGATTCCCCCGGATCAACTCGAGCACATCTTCCATCGCCATTACAGGTATGAGCGGCCGGGTGAGGAGAAAGGGGTTGAGGGCAGCGGCCTTGGACTGGCCATTTGCAGAGAAATTGTACAAGCGCATGGCGGGACGGTTCGAGCAGAGAGCGATGGGAAGACGGGGGCGAACTTTTATATCTCGATTCCTTGTATTCAGTGAGAGGGAAGGTGACGGCGTGAACCCAACAACACACAAAATTATGATCGTCGATGACGATCCCCACATCTGCGAAATTGTTCAGGCGTATTGCGAGCGGGAGGGCTTCCTATGCTCCCACAGCCATAATGGGTCCGATGCCATGATGCTGCTTACGTCGTTCAATCCGGACTTAATTCTACTGGATGTCCTGTTGGCTAATGAAAATGGAATTGATTGGTGCAGAAATGCACGCAGCTATACGGATGCACCGATTGTGTTTCTAAGCAGTCGTGAGGAAGACGAGGTGAAAATCAGCGCGTTATCATATGGAGGCGATGATTATGTGACGAAACCGTTTAGTCCGGGCGTCCTCATGGCCAAGATCAAGGCTCATCTTCGCCGAGTGTCGACGGGCAAAAAGGATCGGTTGCTGGAGTTGCCGGGATTGACGCTGGATTTCTACGCACAGTCCGTCATTATGGGGAGGGAGACCGTCTTTTTATCGAAAAAGGAGTTCGGTTTACTGGCCTATCTGGCCCAAAACGTGAATCGTGTCGTTAGTGTCGAGGCGTTGTTCCAGCTCATCTGGGGAACGGAGAGTCTGGAGGATACGAGAACGGTTGCTGTACACATCAGCAATTTGCGAAAAAAAATTGAGTTTAATCCCGCCCAGCCGGAGCGAATTGTTACGGTTCGAGGGAACGGATATATGCTGGTTGCCAGAGGCGTGGAATAAAAGAAGCGGCGCAGGGAGGGTCTCCCTTGCGCCGCTTTTAATTGATAATACTATAGTCCGCTTAAATATTGGTCGACAATGTTTTGGATATCTTCTTTCGAACTCATAGGTGTTCCAAAAGGGAAACTGTTGTTTACGGAGTCATTATAGGCCCAAACCAGTTCTTGCAAGATCGCCTCGATGTGATCTTCTGTCACATTGGTGATACCGGCGAGGGTGAACACTTCAACTGTAGGAGCCTCTTCAGTGTCAGGATGTCTCAAATATTCATAAATCAAATATAACCCATCGATTACGGGAGCGGCAGACGTGATAATCCCGGTATATTGCATGGTTTCGGTTACCGGTGGCGTTGCCGAATCTGTTGCACGAATCGTAAAATCATATGTACCGGCCACACTTGGAATTCCGGTAATTGCACCCGTACTTGGATTCAATGTCAGTCCCACAGGCAGTGCGCCACTTGTTACTGTATAAGTTACGGCTCCAGATCCTCCAGACAGCTTCGCTACGCTGCCGCTATAGAGTTCTCCTTCCTTTAATTGCGGAATGGAGACGGGTAAAACGATAGGCGTTATAATGGTATATTCAAAAACCGCTACTGAGCTATTCTTTAATCCGTCCTTCACGGCGATGGCCTTGATCGTTACATCGCTCGTAATGGTGATCGGACCCGTATACAGTGTGCTGGATGTGGTCGGTTCATTTCCATCCGTCGTATAATACACCGCCGCAGACACGGTTCCCGAAGTCAAAGTCACTGGCGTCCCCGATGTCACAGCGCCACCTGCAGGGAGTGCCGTTGGAGTCGCAACAGTAGGCTGTATCGGCTGTTGCGGGGCTGGAGAGGATGGAGACGAATCAGGCTGTGAAACTGGAGAGGAAGATGACCCTGCCTGTTGTTTCTTTTCTTCTTCCGCTTTCTTCAGTTCTTCTTCCTTTTTCTTCTCTTCTTCGATCTTCTTTTGCTCTTCCTCTTGCTTCTTTGCTTCAACCTGTTCTTCATACTGTTCCTTGGCTTCGTAAGCGCCCTCAACGAGTTGAGCGCGTGTTGCAGTGTCCTTCCCGCCGAACGTCCCGTCATCTTCGGTAGGCATCAATTTATTTTCGATCGCATAAGCAACATACTTCTTAGCCCAATCAGAAACCGTGGGATCATCCACTCCTGGCGTTGCCGTGGCGTCCTTTTCCTTTCCCAGCCCGCGAATCAGAAACGCAGCCAGTTGCTCCTTGGTTACCTCACCTGCAGGATTATAGATACCATCCCCATAGCCATCCGTGATCCCTGCGGCTTTTACCGCTTCGATGTATGGCACCGCATAGCCATTCGCAGGATCATCGGCTTTAACGTCACTGAATGAAGATATCTTTAATTCCGTATCCACCTCCAATTTGAAAACCAACGCCGCAACCTTAGCGAATTGCGCCCGGTTCATTTTATCCGTGAGGCCGAATGTATCTTCAGCCACACCTTCAAATATACCCGCGGATATCATCACGTCGAACTTGGCTTTCTTTGCCTCGTCCAGATCCTTCAAATCCGTAAAATCGGCTGAAGTCTTCGTAGCAGCTGCTGCGTGATTGGCCAAGTAATCGGCTGAAATAAAGCAAAGCAGCATGGTCATTAATAAGCCGACAACTTTTTTCTTCATCGTTTGCCCCTCCTGTCGTGTGATAAATGTCATTGTCCTTATTTCGGTTATTTTATCATTTTCCTTTAGTCTATCTGTGAAACTTAAAGAAAACTTTAAAATCGCATGCAAGATTGTAAAACGTAGGGGAGAGGATTTTTTAAGAGGCTAGGAGAGGGGGATGCGAGAGTATGATTCCTCCCGTCTTAAGAGCGGTTTCGTAATTTCACGATTTCGGGTTCGATTTCAGATACAAGTTTTTCAAGGATACGATGAAATTGCTGTTTTTCTTCCATCGTTAAAACATTCAGGAATACAGGCTGAAAACTAAGTCAGTTTTCCCTGACGGAAGCCAAAGATCGGCCCATTCATGAATTCTCGGGCGGGATGCGCAGACGATTGGATTTAGAGGTAAGCCTTATTGTGAAGCCGCCCTTAATTTTTCTCGATGAACCCACAACCGGCCTAGATCCGCGTACCAGAGGAGAAATGTGGGATGTGATTCGCAGCTTGGCCAACGACGGGGCCACGATCTTGCTGACAACGCAGTACTTGGAGGAAGCGGATCAGCTGGCGGATCGCTTAGCGATTATTAATCATGGCAGAATCATTTCTCAAGGGACGCCGGATGAACTCAAGACCCTTTTGAGTGAGACCCAATTTGAAATTACGTTGGAGGATATGAAGGAGATTGAAAGAGCCAAGCAACTCGTCCAGGACGAGACCGCTCAAGAAGCGATGGTTTCCCCTGAAGGAGCCAAATTAACCGTCAAGCTGGCGGATACCAAAGCGATGATGAAATTACTTTCCAGCCTGACGCAACATGAGATTGGCGTAAAAGAGTTTTCGGTTAGAAAACCAACGCTGGATGAAGTGTTTTTGGAATTAACTAAATAATCATAAGGGGAATGGAACATGGAATCATTGATGATAAAACCCAATAATCTAAAAAGCACACTGATGGATATTTTAGCTATGGCCAAACGAAATATCCTCAAAGTGAAGCATACACCGGATAAATTGATTGACGTTACGGTGATCCCGGTTTTCTTCATGATCGTCTTCTCGTATTTGTTCGGGGGCGCTATTGCTGGGGGGATCCAGGAATACTTGCCGATCATCGTGCCGGGAATATTAATTCAAACGCTGATTATGTCATCCGCTGCAACAGGGACACAATTACGGGAAGATTTAGATACCGGCGTTTTTGATCGCTTCAAATCACTTCCCATTGTGCGGATTGCCCCATTAGCGGGTTTAGTAGTTTCGGATATTTTGCGATATCTCGTAGCGGCTGTCTTCTCGATTGGGACAGGGTATCTTCTCGGGTGGCGTCCGGAAGCCGGGATGGGGTGGCTGGCTGTTGGCTTATTACTGGCCATCTTTGGGGCGTGCGCAATCAGTTGGCTGTTTGCCTTGATCGGTTTGGTATCCAAATCCGCGGCAACGATCTCCAGCGTTTCGACCATGGTTACGATGATGATGTCGTTTTTATCCAATGCCTTTGTGCCCACGAATACGTTACCTACTTTCTTGCAAAAAATAGCTGAGTACAATCCGGTGACTTATTTGGTCACGGCTTTTAAAGATTTGGCAAACCAGGGGCAGTTCACCTCCAGCGCATACATGACCCTTGTTATAGGCGTCCTTCTTGTTTTGATCATCGCGCCCATTACCGTAAGAGTCTATAACAAGAAAATCTGATAAGCGATGGACACAAGTAGCGGGATCCGAGCCGACAAAGCTTGGATTCCGTTATTTTTTTGTGGAGTGCTCCTGTTTTTTGAATTGGAGGAAAGTGGGGATGCTATCGTGAGGGGGAGCTATTATAATAGAGTATTAGGTACAACGAGAAGATTGGAGTTTGCATATGACGAATAATTTTTGGCGTGATTTACCGCGGCCTTTTTGTATACTTGCCCCAATGGAAGATGTAACGCATGTGGTGTTTCGCCATGTCGTAAGTAAAGCCGGAAGACCGGATGTCTTCTTTACGGAGTTTGCCAACACGGAGAGCTATTGTCATCCGGAGGGGAATCATAGCGTACGAGGGCGGTTGCTCTTTACCGAGGATGAACAACCGATGGTGGCGCATATATGGGGCGATAAGCCGGAGTTTTTTGCAAAGATGAGTATCGGGATGGCGGAGCAAGGATTTAAGGGGATCGATATCAATATGGGGTGTCCCGTTCCGAATGTAGCGACCAATGGGAAGGGGAGCGGCTTGATACTCCGCCCAGAGGTTGCCGCCGAGATTATCCAAGCTGCCAAGACGGGGGGATTGCCCGTCAGCGTCAAGACAAGACTTGGGTTTTCAGAGGTGGAGGAATGGCGGGATTGGTTGACCCATATTTTGCAGCAAGATATTGCGAATCTGTCGATCCATTTGCGGACGCGAGACGAAATGAGCCAAGTCGCTGCGCATTGGGAACTGATTCCTGAGATCAAAGCGCTGCGCGACCGGGTGGCCCCGCAGACCCTACTGACGATCAACGGCGACATTCCGGACCGGCAGACGGGTTTGAAGCTGGCTGAGCAGTATGGGGTGGATGGAATTATGATTGGGCGGGGGATTTTTAAGAACCCGTTTGCTTTTGAAAAAGAGCCGAGAGAACACAGCACTGCCGAATATCTGGACCTGTTAAGATTGCACCTGGATCTCCATGATCGGTATTCCGGACAATTGGAGGCACGTCCGTTTAAGGCGCTTCAACGTTTTTTCAAGGTCTATGTCAAAGGGTTCCGCGGGGCAAGTGAGTTAAGAAATCAGTTGATGAGCACCACGTCTACCGATGAGGTCCGCACGCTTCTGGATGAATTTGCTGGGCAGATGGAGGAGACGCCAATCAGTTCAATCATGTAGCTGATTCGCAGCTTCATAAAAACGAGTTTCGGTATTGGGCCGGCTCGTTTTTTTGTGTTTATAAAAGTGAGTCTTAAGATCTATTGGAATAATTTTCATATTTTTGTATGATCAAAAATGTAAGAT
The DNA here is from genome assembly GCF_001486505.1 of Paenibacillus rubinfantis. Classification (GTDB taxonomy): domain Bacteria; phylum Bacillota; class Bacilli; order Paenibacillales; family Paenibacillaceae; genus Fontibacillus; species Fontibacillus rubinfantis. The sequence goes on along the minus strand of NZ_LN909066.1, from coordinate 1,457,237 downwards.
AATGTTTAAATGCATCAACATATGAGATTGATGGAATATAGAGCGATTACAATTTTGCGGTTTGTCTCCTGGATGAGCCGCAGATTATAAATATGAGGAGGTATAAAAATGACTAGCAGAAAAGTCTCTATGAAAGCCACATCACTTTTGGTCGTTTTAGCCGTAATCCTGTCTACGTTTCTAGCAGTTATTCCAGCAAGTGCAGCCGCAAGAGGAGCATGGGCTCCAAATACTGCCTACGCAGTAAACGATACCGTAACTTACAACGGAAGCACCTATACTTGCATTCAGGCACATACTTCACTCGTAGGTTGGGAACCTCCTATTGTTCCTGCTTTATGGTCGAGCAGCGGCGGTGGCGGAACGAATCCAAATCCTAATCCGAACCCCAATCCAAATCCATCCCCAGTAACGAAGCCTGGGGAAGTTCCAAGTCATATCTGGACCTATGTCATGAACGCGGACAATGCTTATGGTAAAGGCGGAGATTTTGCTTTATTGCTGAGTGCCGTGATCAAGAAAGAAAGCAGCTTTGGCGCAGGTTTGCCTGGCAGCCCTTCGGCTGGCGATGGATTGATGCAGGTCGAACCCAACACGCGGAATGCGTATTTGTCTCAATTTAGCGCCAAGTTTGGTCATGCTTATAACCATGGCAGCGAACAGGATCAAGTATACATGGGCGCATTGATTTTGAACGAGAAGATTAATCGATTCGGCAGCATCTATAACGGCTTGTTGCACTATAACGGTGGCGATTACTGGTATCCGGGAGCCACGGATTCCTATGGCCGTCCGATCCTGGCCGATCAATACGCGAATCAAGTTTACGCTCAGTATAAGAGCTACGGCGGCAGATCCTAAAGAGGGAATGAGAAACAAGATCCACCAACATCAGGTGCTGGTGGGTCTTGTTTTTTCTTATTTGGTTGCAAACCAGATCGTCCAAGCGTCCTTCTCTATGATTGGAAATCGAGCAGTTTCCAGCTTACTCGTGATAAAAGAAACCAGCTCCTGCAACTCCGTATTCCTCAATTCATGCAAAATCGAGCGTCCGGTCCTTTGCAGCAAGTCCTCTTTCAATTCCAATAGGTTCCTATATACGCGTCGGGTTTCCCAAAGTCTAGCGGTGTGAACGAGTCGAAATCCAGCCGCTTCCAACGCGTGCTGAACTTGGCCGGAACCTTGCCGGCGGGAGACCTCCATTTCTTTCAACTCAGGGAATCGCTCGAAAAAATAACCCCGGATGTGATGCTCATCCCCAGGCAGCAAGCTATCTTCAAGCGTCCGATCCTGGACGATCAGAACCCCACCCCTTTTCAAGATACGATAAGCTTCTTGGAAACAAGCGCTTAGGTTGTTCAAATGGTGGATTAAGGCTCTTTCTAGGACGATGTCCACCTCATTGGCGGGAAGGCCTGTTTGATAAGCCTCTCCCTTATGAAAGGTAACACGGGGAATGTCGTTACAGTGGTTTGCCGCGGCTGTGAGCATTTCTTCCGAGAAGTCTACCCCCACCACGTGAGAAGCTCCTAGCTGACTAAGCGCCTTCGTATAAATCCCGCCACCGCAGCCCACATCGGCAACCCGTTTGTGGGTTACATTTACATTAGCCCTGATAAAGGCGCTCCAAGTTGGGTCAGCCTCTCGAGTTGTATAGGTCTGTCGGTTGCGGGGATCATGAAAGTCGATAGGCATGCTTCACCCCCCCTCTCGTTATATAGTTTCATTAGATAAAACAGGGTTTCATTTACTATTGTACTTGATATCGGAGGGATGTAAAGGGGAAGGATGAAATGCGACGCCCTAGGATGCTGATTGTATCGGCCAATAAAAGGGAGTAAAGGCGGCCAAAGAGCACCAAACCCGAAATGATTCTGAACATCACAAAGAAGGGCTCATCAGCCCCTCTTTGTGATGTTCATTTCTACTTCAAAAGCGGCAAAAAGATCTCATCCACAATCTCCTCCATGGTTGCCATGGAGACGGGTTCTAAGGTAATCAACCACTCATGTCTCACGAGATCTACCGGCAGTCTTGTCAGGCGCGGCGTAATTTTCTCAGGACGGATTTCCCCTCGCTCGGCAGCTCGGTTCAAAAGGAGGGTCATGGCGTTGGTTCTTCGGAAATTTAATATTTCGGAGAAGGGGATGCCGGACATGACGGACATGAGGCCATGAATCGTTTTGGGCCCAATTTGATGCAGCATCTCATTTAATTGATTGAGCAAGAGAAGGATATCGCTGCGCAGATTCCCTGTGTCCGGGAGCTTCTCCGTAACGGACGGTAAATGGTTCAGGATGGCCGCCAAGACCAACTCTTCCCGATTGGGCCAACGCCGATAAATCACGGGCTTGCTGGTTTGGGCCCGAGTGGCAACCCCTTCGATCGTAAGGTGATGAAACCCTACCTCCATCAGCTCGTCCCATGCGGCTTGAACAATGGCTGCCTCTAATTCAGCACCTCGTCTTCTCGTCGTTCCTTCTCCTTCATGAACCTTATTCATAAACGAACCTCCAATAAAATACGTTGCGTTTCTTATTTATTTATTCTATCATAGACTCAAATAAGAAACGTTAAGTTTCTAAAATGGATAAGGAGTGGTACACATGGATCAATCAAGCGAACTTGCAGCTCAATCGAAAATCGATCCCGCCGTGATGAAAGTGGCCTGGATTTTGCTGGTTGGGATGCTTGCTCCTTTATTCGATACTACCATAATGAACGTGGCCATCGATACCCTTGGCAACGTGCTGCATGCTCCGGTTACATCGATCCAGTGGGTGATGACAAGTTATTTGCTTGCCATTGGCCTGGTGATTCCGATTTCCGGCTGGTTGGTCGATCGTTATGGCGGTAAAAAGATGTGGATATTGGCTTTAAGTTTATTTCTAGTGGGTTCTGCATGTTGCGGCTTGTCCTGGAATGTGGGAAGCCTCATCGCTTTCCGAGTGATTCAAGGCTTAGGCGGCGGTTTGATGATGCCCATCATGCAGACGGTGATTGTACGCGCGGCAGGCGGTGCGAACTTAGGTCGGATCATGGCGATTGTAGGTTTGCCGGTTCTGATCGGCCCGATTCTCGGACCCGTATTAGGCGGGGTAATTATCCATAATCTCGATTGGCGTTGGATTTTTTATGTGAATCTTCCGGTGTGCTTGATCGCATTGTTCTTATCCGTGAAGGGACTGCCCAAGGAGGATGCTGCAAATCGTCCGCAGAAGCTGGACCTCTTAGGATTAACCTTGTTATCTCCAAGTCTTGTGCTGATGATTTATGGACTCACCAAAGTAAGCTCGGAGCAGGGCTTCTTCAAAAGCCCCGTTCTCGTCCCGATGGCGATTGGACTTCTGTTTATGATCGTCTTCTGCTGGTATGGGTTCAAGAAGTCGGATCATCCCCTCATCGATCTGCGGATCTTTAAGAGTAAATCTTTTTCCGCGTCTTCCTGTCTGTTGTTTATTTCAGGACTCTCTTCTTATGCAGGGATGTTATTATTACCGCTCTATTATCAACAGGTTCGCGGAATGAGCGTACTTGCTTCAGGGTTGTTATTGATTCCGCAAGGCGTCGGGATGTTATTAACCCGCTCCTTGGCCGGGAAGCTGACGGATACCATCGGCTCCCGATGGGTGGTTCTTGGCGGTACGATTCTGACGTTGCTCGGAACCCTTCCTTTTGCCTTAGGGGCAGCCGATACCAGCGAGATTCTACTGGCGATTTCCCTGATTGTCCGCGGCGGAGGACTTGGGGGCCTGATGCTCCCCATCATGGCAACCGCTTATGAGGGATTATCTAAGGAATTGATTCCTCATGCCAGCAGCGCAACCCGAATCCTTCAGCAAATTGGCGGCGCATTTGGAGCTTCTGTGTTTGCCGTCATCTTACAGAATCAAATCCATACCCAAGCGGCACTGAATACGGCCTATAACCATACCTTTATGTGGTCCGTGGTCTTCACGGTTCTATCGCTAGGGTTTATCATCTTCTTGCCTCATAAGAAAAGAGCTTAAACGCCGAAAGACACCCGGAAGAATTCCGGGTGTCTTTCGTTAAGTCCTTCGTCTTAGAACTTCTCCGGGAACTGCTTGACGATCCCTTCCGTCAGCAGGTCTGCTAAATGGATCATGTGGGTCTCGTTCTTATCGGTTGCGGCGATATCCGCTTGCCAGTTGCCCTTGAGACAGTTGATGACGATTTCAGTAATCAACTGCAAGTGGGTATAAAACATCTCTTGGATCGTTTGGAATGGCCAGTTTGGATTGAGCTCGCTTAGGAATTTGGAAATTTGGTCCGCGTTCTGGTGCCATTCGGTATCCCATTTCTTCACATCGGCCTGATTGCCTGCTTTGGCTGCCGCTACAATTTGGCCCGCGATCAGAATATGCTGCTTCAACAGTTCGGCCAGTTTGTTACCGGCGGCTTCTCCATAGTACGGCTTAAACGCATTGCCGATGTCTTGCTGGTTCTGCAAGAGCCGATTCAACACGTCCTGCTGGTCTGCCCGATTCGACATGGCGCTGACAATATAACTTCGCGTCCAAATCGTATGATTAATCCAAAGCTTCTGCATGTCACTCTTTAGCTGCACCATTTTGGGACTGAGGCAAACCTCGTCCGTATCGTTTTTTGCACCCGCCATGGCTGTGGCGGATCCGGGCTGCAACATGCTGCATACGAGCCCCAAGATGATGATGAACGCCGGGAACCACTTTTTCACATTTATCCTGCTCCTCTGCTGTATCGGGATTTTTCACAGACGATCTTAATATGAACAGCAATTTCCATATTCATGCAAAGGAAGGCGCAGAACGGTTGTTCCATCCCTGATCGAAAGGTATAATGACCGAAGGAACTTGAAAGCTATTTATCTATGTACGTTCGAAAGGGTCAGTCATCATGAGCATGGAATTAAATGAAACCCAGAAGGAAGCGGTCCTTCAAACCGAAGGACCCTTGCTTTTGTTAGCTTCGCCCGGATCGGGGAAGACGACAACGATCATTAAGCGCATCGGCTATTTGATCGAGGAGAAGGGGATTCCCCCGAGAAGAATCAAGGCTGTGACCTTTAGCCGTGCTTCAGCCCAGGATATGAAGGAACGTTTTAAAACTCTCTATCCGCAGCTAACCCCCGTCGACTTCTCTACGATTCACAGCTTAGCTTTTGAGGTGGTAAGGGAGCATTTTCGCAGGATTCAGACTCCATTTCAAATTATTGAGGGAGAGGGCAACTCCGCCGAGCAAGAACCTCTCAGTTCGGAACAGCAACCCCCATTGCATAAGAAAATCATCTTGCGGAATCTCTATAAAGCCAATGCCGGAGAGAATATTACGGATGACCAGCTAGACGAGCTGACGACTTATATTAGCTATATCAAAAATAAAATGATCCCCTCCGAGCAGTGGTCCGCGGTAAAGGTGGAGGTGCCCCAGGCTGAACGGATTTTGCGGGATTATGAGCTCTTCAAGCAATCTGGAACCCGGTCGCTGCTGTTGGATTATGACGACATGCTGGTCGTTTGCGAACGGATTCTGGCGGAGAATGATGGAGTGCTCCGCAGGTATCAGGAGCGTTATGATTACGTCCTAACGGATGAGAGCCAGGACACGTCCAGGGTTCAGCATGCGATTATTGAGAAGCTGGTGCAGCGGCATCATAACTTATGCGTCGTTGCTGACGATGATCAAAGTCTTTATAGCTGGCGCGGGGCGGACCCTGCCTATTTACTGAACTTCAAGCAGGTCTACCCGGATGCCAGGATCTTATTTATGCAGCAGAATTACCGTTCCTCCAAAGAGATCGTGGAGATCGCCAACACGTTTATTCAGCGAAACCAAGATCGCTACCCGAAAAATATGTTTACCCAGAATCCTCCCTGCAAGCCGATTGAGATTCGAAGCTTGGACGATTACGGCGATCAGGCCAAATGGCTGGTGCAAGAGATTCAACAGATCGAGAACCTTGCCGAGGTCGCGGTCCTTTATCGGAACAATTCCTCCTCCATCGCTTTAATGAATGCATTTGATCGAGCAGGCATCCCCTTTTATATGAAGGATGCGGATAACCGCTTTTTCTCCCATTGGGTGGTTGAGGATATCCTCAATTTCATGCGCATGACGTTTACGGATAAACGTCCCGATATTCTGGAGAAGATCCATCTGAAGTTTAATGGATACATTAGTAAGCAGCAGATGGCGGCACTGCTGGAAATTCACAATGATGAATCGGTTTTTGATAATCTGCTGAATCGGGTACCGGTCCAGGAATATCAAGTGAAGCAACTGACGATGTGCAAGGAGACGTTTCAGGAAATGAAGGGGATGCCGCCCCAACCTGCGATTCAGGTCATTCGAGATCGACTGGGTTATGAGAAAGCGCTGGAGAAAATGTGTGAACGCCTCGGGTTCCGCAAGGAATACCTGATCGGCATCCTGAACACGCTGGAGGAAATTGCGGCGGGATTATCGACGATGGAGGAGTTTGCCGGCCGGTTAAAATACCTGGAAGCTGCTCTGCGAACGGCCAGATCAAAGCGAGGTCAGAATGTCGTCACCTTCTCTACGATGCATAGCTCAAAGGGCCTGGAATTCGAAAGAGTGTATATGATCGACCTTGTGGAGGGGATCCTTCCGTCCAAGGACGATAAGGGCAATCCGGAAATGATGGAGGAGGCCACTCGGTTATTTTATGTGGGGATGACTCGGGCGAAGCGGCATTTGGAACTGATCTCTTATAAGAAACGGGATGGGGCCGAAGCGACAGAGTCGCGGTTCGTAACGGCGGTGAGGAGCATTCAACATCCGCCTCAAGAGCCCATTCCCTCCCCCCGAATTCCCGCCCCGCCGGAGGTGAATCCCAACGCCATCCGCAGTGAGAGCGAGCTAATCGAAGGGGGAGCCGTTCTTCATCGGGCTTTTGGATTGGGAGTTATTGAGAAGGTGACCCCGGAACGGATTCATATTCGATTCGAGGCGGAGGAGAAGGCGTTATCGACGAGAACTTGTCTGGATATGGGGTTGTTGGAGAAAACATCTGATTGAGATCAGGTGTTTTTTTCATATGGTTTGAGAGTTTTTTGAGAGAAATGTGTGATATTTTGATAATCGAAATTTAATTAATCTACTTCATTGGAGGGTGCTATTCGAGAAAGGGAGTTATTCTGTTAAGAATCTATCAAAATTGGGTCACAAATCACAAGACGGGAGAGGCATATGAAGAAAAAAATCATTTCTATGGCCGTAGCGCTCATGTTATCGGTCACGAGCATGCCGATGGCGAACGCTTTATCATCGGTTGCAGAGGTTTATTACAATAACGGGACAAGTCCTTATGATTCCGGCGATTTTGAAAGTAAGTTAAATTTGGCGATCAAAACCAAACTGGAAGCCGAAGGAATCAATCCGAAATATGTATCGATTATGGATGCGAGCACAAACCCCGCATCGGTCACGGATTCGACGTATCAGTACGTTCATTCCGGCTATGACAGCTGGTATATGGGATTCCCGCCGGAAGTGGAAACGGAGGATTATAACCACGTTCAAATTTCCAACAACGGGAAGGCAATGACTTTTTATGGTTACACCATGCCAGGCTATAAGGATTTCATGCTTACGGAAGGAAGCCCATCCGGCAAGAAGGTCATCACCTTTGACATGGATGAATCCAAGGTGAATTATCACAGTATGGAAGGCGGAGGCTTTCTATTTAATACCAGTATCGATACGGACAATCAATTGCTAAGCGGGTACGCGATTCTGTACGTTTCGGGCACCGTAAATGTATATCAGCTTGATCAAGTTGATTTAACAACGCTACATGAGAATAGCAATTTCAACTTGGATAATACCCCAGGCGTTTCCCTGCTTCAAACTTATTCAAAGGGATCAGCCCAGCAGCACAGCATCAAAATTGTAGCCACCGACACTCAATTAAATATGTGGGATAACGGTGACCAATTGATTACCGACTTCCCTCTTGCGAATGTTTATGGGAACGAGTTTGGTCCACTAGTCAGCCATGTCGGCCACAGCTGCCAGATTATCTCCATTTTTGCTTATGATAATATGAAGCTGTTCTCGACTTCGGAGAAAGAATTGGATCAAGCTGTAAATGAGATTGTTTGGGAGCCGCATGCTCCGCTTCGCTATCTCGTGAACGTAAACGATGAAGATCCTAGCGATATTTTGGTGAAACCTGAAGTTACGCAAACGTTCAAAGACAGAGATGTTCAATATGTCGGCGTAACGGACGTAACATACAAGACCATCGACGAGAGCTTTATTGATGATCTTGGAAACGGCGGACTTCATATCGATTCCGGCGGGTCGATTGACGATATCGTGGAGCAAATTGCGACTAGTATCGTAGATAACGTGAAACTTTACAAGAACGATATTGATGCAATTGAGACAGCAGAGGGCAATACCGAAATCGGTTATGTTCCCGGTGAATCCAAAAGCGCGGTGAGAACGGCACTTACGCTGAATCCAACGGATGACTCCGATGTAGTGTGGTCCTCCGATCAGCCATCGATCATCGCAGCCGATGGAACCGTAACGAGACCGGTTCTTGATCAACAAGGCACGTATGTGAACTTGACAGCAACGATCACGAAAGGCAGCCTGACCAGCGAGAAGACCTTTACCGTGTATGTGCTTGCGGCCGATCCCGCTCCATTAGCAACTTTGTCGGCTACGCCTGGGGACGGTCAAGTGACCTTGAGCTTCCCGCCATTGAAAGGCGCAACGATTGGGGACATCGTAGTAGAGATGTCTACGGACGGAGTCACTTTTGATGTGGTCAGCCCGGTAGAAACATTGGATGCGACTTCTACGAGCGCGACCATTGCCGGCTTAACAAATGGCACACAATACGATTTCCGTTTGAATATCGCATCGGGTAAATATCCGGGCCTATCCAACGTGGTTTCGGCGACACCAACTGAACTTGTTGTGCCAACACCACCAACACCATCAACACCGACACCTTCTACACCATCGGCCCCATCGACACCGCCAGTGGCACAGCCAACCACAAAGACGGATGCAATTGTTTCCGACCAAGCGCACGGCGGTAAAATCGTGCAAGACAAAATTACAAAGCTCGTTGGGGACAACTTGAAGGTATCCGGCAAAATCAAATCGGCAGAAGGAAAAGAACTAAATCTCCCGAATATCACCATGAACGCGGATGGGAGCTTTAACTTACCGAAGCTGCCAGCAGGCGAATATAAGCTGGCATTAAACGTAACCGCACCAAACGGAGAGAAGTTGGCCGGCCCTGCTGGGAAGATTGTCGTCGACAGCGCAGGCAAAGCGAACATGTCGGTCGAATTGGTCGATCCCTACGGAACGATCCTGGACACCGTGACAGGTCAACCTGTATCGGGAGTTAAGATGCAATTGTATTGGGCGGATACAGAGCTGAACCGTTCCCAAGGCAGAAAACCGGGAACCGTCGTTAATCTGCCTGAATTGCCGGATTTTGCACCAAACCAAAACCATAACCCGCAAACCAGTACGGATGACGGCGAATACGGCTGGATGGTTTACCCGAACGCAGATTATTACTTCCTGGGTGAGAAGGATGGTTACGTCGTATTTGACAGCCGGAAAGACCAACGGGAAGAACAATTCGGGGACGATAGCTACATTAAGAACGGATTGATTCATGTAGGAGATACGATTGTTAAATTCAGCTTCTCCTCTCAGCCAGAACTGAAAGATGCAGGCGACCATGGGGCCTATATGGTTGGATATCCGGATGGAACCTTTAAAGCGGACCAAGGAATTACAAGAGCCGAGGTTGCTGCGATTTTGTCCCGCTTGTATAAACCAACAGCGAGCACAAACAAGGTGACGTATTCCGATGTGAGCGCCAAATCCTGGGCCGCCAATGCGATCACGATTGCAACCAACAACAAATGGATGGTTGGTTCCGGCAATAAGAAGTTTAAGCCGCAAAACCAAATTACGCGCGCAGAGTTTGCACAGATTCTTATGAATTTGTATAAGTGGGATGCCGAGACAGGCAGCACCTACTCGGACGTAGCCGGCCATTGGGCTGAAAAGGCGATTACGGCGGCCGAGAAGCAAGGCGTTCTTGCCGACTTCACGGAAAAGGCCTTTCAACCGAATCAGCCGATTACCCGATTGGAGGTCGTGCGGATCTTTAACGAACTGCTAGACCGCAAGCCTTGGGAGATCAAGGTTGCACCGAAGTGGACCGATGTTCCGGAATCGCATATCCATTATTCCGACATTATGGAAGCTTCGACTCCGCATCCATTTGAACAATATAAGACCGGAATTGAAGACTGGAAATAATAGGATAGATAGACTCTCGCCGAAAACCCGCTCCTGGAGCGGGTTTTTTGCGTTCATTAAAATTTAATATAATTTCTCCCTTTTGCACCTTTGGAGAGAAGGACCATGCTATAATAAACTGTCGTATTTTGTCGTCATTCTTACATTAAACACACGATTTGTATGAAGAAAGCAGAGGATCTGCCGTTGATCAAGAAACATAATCTCTTAATGATATTGCTGGGAATCGGAGTTATTGCTTTTCTCGCTCTCTATTATACAGGACAAGTTAATATCTCCCGCTCGCATAACCCCAAGGCCCAGCAAGGGGTTATGGATTTGACCGGTTGGGATTTCACGAAAGACAGACCCATCAAGTTGCAAGGATCGTGGGAGTTTTATTGGAATCAGCTTCTTCCCTCCGAAGAGGAAGGGGAACTGTCGGGTTATATGGATGTCCCCGGACAGTGGAACAAGCAGCACTATCCTGTTTTTGGTACCGCAACGTATCGTTTAATCATAAAGGTTAAGCCTTCTTCGCTGATGTACGGCATACGCATCTCGAATGTGCAAATGGCTAGTGCGGTTTATGTGGATGGTGTGGAGCTGGGGCGCAGCGGCCAGCCCGCGATGACGAGGGAGAACTACGTTCCGGAGAACTCGCCTTATACCTTCTTTTTTCCGATCCATGGAGATACCGCGGAGATCACCCTCCAAGCGGCCAATTTTGACTTTATCAATGGGGGAATTACAAACCAGATCCAGTTCGGGAGCATGAAGACGATCGGCAACCTGGACAGAACGATCACAGGCGTGGACATTGTGGTTGTTGTGGCGCTATGGATGGTTGGCTTGTATCACTTGGGGGTGTTTTTAAAGCGGAGACATGATAAAAGCCTGCTCTATTTCGGTGTATATTGCATCGTGGCGGGGTTTTCCTTTATGTGTTTAAGCGAACGACTGTTTACCCAGTTGTTTTATATGCTTCCTTTCGAGCTGTCACATAAGCTTCAGCTTGCGGCGATCTTTGGCTCGATCATTGTGATTACTTTATTTATCAAAACGATCTGCTCCGGCGTTTTTTCGGTCTGGTTTTTCCGGTCCGTATTTCTGGTGTTCGGTTCCTTCATCGTGTTCGGCCTAATCTTCCCTTTCTATACCTATTCTCATCTTACTTTCATCTTCAGTACGCTTCAGGTCTTTGTGTATCTTGTGGTTATTGGGAAACTGTCGGCCTCCAAGGAGGAAAGCTACGGGAATTTCAGCCGACAGAGCATTATGATCTTGATTTTAGCCTTCTACTCCCTATTGATTTGTCTTATCGACAACACCTTGTATGTGTTGGGACTGCTGCCCAACAACTACTTGGGGATTATTAGTATGATGCTGTTTGCGATCTTGATTTCTCTGATGCTGTCTTTCCGTTTTTCCGATGCCTATAAGACGATTGAGCTGATGTCCGCAAGATTATTGGAGGCGGATCGGCTAAAAGACGAGTTTCTCGTAAGAACATCGCATGAGCTTCAGACGCCGCTGAATGGGATTCTGAATATCTCCCAGTCCATGCTGGAGGGAGCGCCGGTTCATGTCAGTGACAAGCACCGGATGAATCTGACGGTGATTCAGGAGATGGCGAGAAGGTTATCGTCTCTTGTGGGCGATATTCTGGATATGGAGAGGATTAAGCGAAATGACTTGCCTTTGCATTTAACCGCGGTTGACCTCAAGGTAACGGTATCGATCGTCCTGGAGGTGTTGGAGTATCTTGCTTCAGGTAAAGAGATAGAGGTAGTTAACCGAATTCCGAACGGGCTTCCCCCTATTTATGCGGATGAGAATCGTCTGACCCAGGTACTTATGAATTTAATCGAAAATGCAATCAAATATACGGAACGAGGAAGGGTAGAAATCAGGGCCGAACAATCGGCTGATGAGATCAAGGTGGTGATTGCGGATACCGGTATTGGTATGGATCCTTATGACTGGCAGCGAATTTTTGAGCCCTTTACACAAGCGGATGGAGAAAGAGCACAAGGCTACGGCGGGGTTGGTTTGGGCTTGAGCATCTCCAGCCAGCTCGTACAAATGATGAATGGCCGGATATTTATTGAAGATTCCATGCCGGGCTGGGGAACAAGAATGGCATTTACTTTACCCGTTTCTCACGAATTGACGGAGAAGTCTGTCCATGAGCGGTTGTCTCGCAGGCAGGGGGCATTTATCCAGGACGACACGAGCGTGGAGGCAGATGATTCAAAATACGCTAAGACGGGTGTGTTCACCCTGCTCGCCGTGGATGATGAGCCGGCTAATCTGCAAGTGCTGCAGAATCTGTTTGCAAAGGGAGATTACCATCTTCTTACTGCGACTCATGGCCGTCAGGCCCTTCACCTGTTAAAGGAAAATCCCGATATCGACCTGGTTTTACTGGATGTGATGATGCCCCAGTTATCAGGTTATGAGATCTGCCGGGAGATTCGCAGTCACTATACGTTATTTGATATGCCCGTCGTCATGTTAACGGTTCGTAACACGCCCCAGGATATTGCGGCCGGCTTCGCAGCCGGAGCCAACGACTTTATTGTGAAACCTTTTAATACGCTGGAGGTGAAGGCAAGGGTGAGGACGCTGCTTGAGCTGAAAAGATCCGTTCGGGATGCGCTGGATGCGGAGATGGTTTTCCTGCGATCCCAGATCAAGCCCCATTTCTTGTTTAATGCGTTAAATGCCATTCTTTCCGTAGGGTATACCGACAGCCATCGAGCGGCGGAGTTGATTAATCATTTGAGTCATTATTTAAGAAGCAGCTTCGACTTTTCCAACCATGACCAGTTTGTTAGCATTCGGGATGAAGTGAAACTGGTGAAGTCCTACGTGGAGATCGAAAAGGCCCGGTTTGATGAGCGGCTGGAGGTAGAGTATGACATTGACGAGACGCTCCTGGAGAGCCGGATCTTACCCTTAACGATTCAACCCTTAGTGGAGAATGCGATTCGGCACGGCATGATGACCAGAAGGCAGGGAGGCAAACTCCAACTGATCATCCGCAACGGAGCGGAGGGCACCTTAACAGACTCCAATCCGGAAGAGAAGATCATAAGCGTAGAGATCCGAGACGACGGGATCGGGATGAGTGAGGAGAAAATCAAGGAGCTGCTCGATCTTCATCGATATCGGGCGAAGCGAGGAGTTGGACTGATTAACATCCATCGACGGCTGCTGCTGTTTTATGGGGAAGGCCTGCGCTTGGAAAGCGTCGAGGGAGAAGGGACAAATGTACATTTTCGTTATAAGGCCGCAAAGACAAGTGATTCAGTTTCTTAATGGGGGGGATGCACGATGTTAAAAGCGGTGTTACTGGATGACGAAAAACCGGCCCTGACCGTGCTCGGGAAATTACTCGAGAACCGGAACGATGTGCAGGTGGTGGGCGCTTACACCGACCCTTCGGATATGCTGAGGAATGTGAAAGGGCTTGTGCCGGATCTTGTTTTTTTAGATATCGAAATGCCTGAAACGAATGGGTTGGAGATGGCAGCCCGCCTGCGGGAGCAACATGATAATATCGAAGTCATATTTGTTACTGCCTATCGCCAGTACGCGTTGGAGGCTTTCCGGGTCAGTGCGGTGGATTATTTACTGAAGCCGGTTGAGCCGGAAATGCTGCATCAAACCATCGATAGGATCCTGAAACGAAGGGGGCGGTCAACCCCTGGGCCGGAGGTCGGCTCCACACCCGGGATTGTATGCTTTGGGGGTTTTGAAATCTCGAAGAATCAGCAAAGTCCCATTCGGTTTCCTACCGCCAAGGCCGAGGAACTCTTTGCCTATATGCTGGTACACCGGAATACAACGATTTCCAAATGGACGATTTGCGATCGCCTTTGGCCGGACATCCTCTCTCCGGATAACGTGAAGCATAAATTGCATGTGACCATGCATCGGATGAAGAAAACCTTGCAAGAGGGGGGGATCAAAGTCCGTATTACTTCCTTGAAAGGATATTACCGGCTGGAATGCGAGGAAACCTGCGATTATTTCCAGTTCGAACAAGCGGTGGCCAGCGAGTTGAAAGCCGCTCGCGGAGATTCCGACGCTTTAATGAAGGCGCTGGGCTTGTATAAAGGCCCTCTCTTTGCCAACCGGGATTATCCTTGGTGCGAGGAGGAGCGGGAGCGGATGGCCCGGCTGTTTGCCGGGGCCTCCAAGCGATTGGCCAAAGGATATCTGGAGACGAAGCAATATCCGCTGGCTGCCGAAGTGCTGCTTTCCCTCGTTTCTTACGATCCGCTTGACGAAGAGGCGCATGAAATGCTCTTGCGAATTTATCAAGAGCTTCAGGACAGGCCCTCCTTCTTGGCTCACTATGAAAAAGTGATCAAAATCTTCAGAGAAGAGCTGGGCACGGCCCCTAATGAAACCTTAAGAGGCCTCGCGGAGAACTTTCGTTAACTGCGGTGTAGACGCTGATGATTCAGCGTCTTTTTTGATCTCCCTGCAAGAAAAATCAATTCCGGGAAATTCCCCGCCAACGCTGGAATCCCGTCCCTTTTCCCGGCTGCAAAAATAAGCGATTGCTGGAAATCGGCTGCCCCCTTAGAGTGATTACATCGAACATCAATGGGAAAGGGGAGGGAATCCATGGCTTCCTCATTGGAACCGATTACAAAACGGACGACGCCTGCAACGAAGGCCCGCAATCCCCGGCTGCGACACATTGGGAAGCTCCTGATTCGGGATAAATTCCTTTATGTATTGGCACTACCGGGACTACTGTACTTCCTAATCTTCAAATACGTTCCGATGTGGGGAATCATCATCTCATTTCAAAACTATTCTCCTTATCAGGGGGTGATGGCCAGTCCCTGGGTCGGTCTGGAGCATTTCCAACGCTTCTTCTCCAATCCGGATTTCTTCATGTTGTTTCGGAATACGCTGGCGATTAACACCTTGTCGCTTATCTTCTTCTTCCCGCTGCCCATCCTGTTATCCTTGATGCTAAACGAAGTGAGACAGCAAGCTTATAGGAAAATCGTTCAATCCATCGTTTATCTGCCGCATTTCTTATCCTGGGTCATTATTGTGGGGATCACCTTCATTTTGTTCTCCACGGGAGATGGAGCGGTTAATCAGATGTTGGTGAGCCTAGGCTTCGAGAAAATCGATTTTCTCACCAATAAGCATTATTTCTGGGCGATGCTGACGGCCCAATCCATCTGGAAGGACGCCGGGTGGGGAACGATTATCTTCCTGGCGGCAATGGCCGGCATCGATCCGCAGCTTTACGAAGCCGCCAAAATCGACGGGGCGGGGCGGTTCCGCCAAATGTGGAACGTTACGCTGCCGGGGATCCGCTCGGTTATTGTTATTTTGCTGATTCTGCGCATGGGTCACATCATGGATGTTGGCTTCGAGCAAGTGTTCCTTATGATGAACGGGGCCGTCTCGGAAGTAGCGGACGTCTTTGATACGTATGTATACCGTCTTGGCGTGAAGCAGGGACAATTTAGCTACAGCACGGCCGTGGGGTTATTCAAATCGATGGTAGGGTTGATCCTCGTCATTGGGACGAATAAGCTGGCCAAGAAGTTTGGTGAGGAAGGGGTGTACTAACCGGATGAGTTATCGCAGTCGCGATCGGGTGTTCCAGGCCGTAAATGCTATCCTGCTCGGCATCATCAGCCTCATCACGTTTTTTCCGTTATACTACGTGTTTATCGTTTCGTTTACGGAACCGTCCACTTATTTATCCAGCGAGCTTCAACTGTTCCCTAAACAGTGGAGCCTGGATTCCTACAAATATTTAATGTCCACCAACGCCTTCTTAAACGCGATCGGCAACAGCGTCTTCCTCGCGGTGGTCGGTACGGCGCTAAGCCTGCTGATTACCTCTTGCCTGGCCTATGCGATCTCCCGCAAGCGATTGATGGGGCGAAGAATCATCATGCTGCTGATCTTACTCACTACGTTGTTTAATCCCGGCATCATCCCGCCTTATTTGCTGGTCCGCGATCTGCACCTGATCAACAGCATTTGGTCGCTGATACTTCCGGTGCTGACGAATGGATGGTATGTGCTCCTGATGAAAGGTTTTTTTGACAGTATCCCAACCAGTCTGGAGGAGGCGGCCAGAATCGACGGCTGCAATGACGTCAGCGTGTGGTATCGCGTGATTCTCCCTTTGTCGCTGCCTTCGCTGGCCGCATTTGGCTTGTTTTACGCCGTAGCTTATTGGAATACCTTTTTTACAGCGCTTCTTTATATCAACGAGTTCTCCAAGCAGCCGCTCCAAGTGTTGCTGCAAAATATGCTTATCGATGCTTCAACCGCTGCCGGGGGTTCCGTTGCGGCGGAAATGATGTCCGAGCAGCGAATTCCGCCGGAGACGCTGAAAATGGCGGCGGTGGTGATTGCGACCGTCCCGATTCTCCTCGTGTATCCTTTCTTGCAGAAGCATTTTGCTAAAGGGGCCATGGTGGGGTCGGTCAAGGAATAAAGGGAGTTCCATTCCATTTGCATTCTATATTTGAAAAGGGAGGTCTATGGGGTTATGAAAAAAACGAGTTCCTTATTGCTGGCTGTCACCCTGCTCGTCAGTTTACTGCTATCCGCTTGTTCGGCCGGCTCGAAGTCAGGATCTGAAGGTTCGGAGGGGGCAGCTAAGCCGCTCGAGGTAAGCATTATGACGATGTATTACACACCGGAGCCTCCGGGACCGGATAATGTAGTCGTCAAAGAATTTGAGAAGCGGTCGAATACCAAGCTGAATATCACCTGGGTCTCTCCGAATAATTACGGCGATAAAGTAAACGTCACGTTGGCTTCCGGCGATATTCCAGACCTCATCCTGCTGGATGACCCGTTTAACGCCCAAGTGCGAGGGATGGTGGCACAAGGTGCCTTCTGGGATCTGACCCCGTATCTTCAGGACTATCCGAACCTGATGCAATACCCCAAGGAATCCTGGGAGAACACCAAGCAGGCGGACGGCAAGAATTACGGCATCCCTCGTCCGCGTCCTACTGATGGTGGAGGGTTCACCTACCTACGCAAGGATTGGCTGGATAAGCTGAAGCTGGACATTCCGAAGACCACCGACGAGTTCTATGAAGTGCTGAAAGCCTTCGTGGAGCGGGATCCGGACGGTAACGGGAAGAAGGATACGATCGGGTATATCGGATTTGTGGATCAAAACGGCATGTCCAACTTTGGTCAGCTTCAGAACAGCTTTACCCAAGTGAACGGCGAGTGGAAGCTGATCGACGGTCAACTGGTGAACGTGAATCTGTTGCCTGAAGTCCGGGATTGTCTGGTTTGGCTGAATGAGGCTTATGCGGAGAAGCTGATTCCGGAGGATTTTGCCGTATTAAAAAATACGCAGTCCAAGGACTTGCTGAAATCGAATCGCGGCGGCGGGTTCCAGGATACGGTGGAGGCTGCTTGGGAGCCTACGGAAGAGCTGCGTAAAACGATTCCCGAAGCCGACTTCCTGCCTTTAGTTTCGCTGAATGGGTATTCCAATAAAGACAGCGGATTTTTCGGAATGTTTGCGATTCCCAAAACCGTATCCGAAGACAAAATGAAGCAACTGCTGAAGTTGATGGATTATGGGGCGAGTCCGGAAGGAAGTGACTTGGCCAGCTTTGGATTCAAGGATGTACACTACACGGAAGAGAACGGCATCAAATTGGCGACGCCGCAAGCCCAAAAGGATATTGTCGCTCAACAGGCGCTGGGCCAGATTTTCCTGAAATATGATCCTTACCTCCGGGCTTACCGCACGGGCATGCCCCTTGATGTCCTGGAACGGAACAAAAAGATCATCGACGAGAAAGCGAAAATCAGCATTGGGGATCCGGCGATTGGGCTTTATTCGGAAACGAGCACTTTAGTGGGGACAGAGCTGCGCAAGAAAATTCAAGATATGAAAACGAAGGTCATTATGGGGAAAGAACCGATCAGCGCTTGGGACGAATACGTTGAGAAGCTGAAGGTCGATCCGGATCTGCTCAAAATTACCGAAGAGATGAATCAATCGTATCAGAACAAGCATGCAAAAGGTGAATAATGACCCAGCCCCCGAGAGCAAAAATATGGTTTTCGGGGGATTTTCCTCGTTTCCATCTATAGTAAGATAGGAGATACCCAATGGAAACTACGGAGAGGGCGGGGCCTGATGAGGAAAAGCCATTTTTTTCGCAAAAGCTTATTTATGGTGTTATGTATCACCAGCCTGCCAACCGTAATTATCGGGATCACGTTCTACATCGCAGGCCGGGCGTATATGGAAAATGAAATCACGCGCCATCATGACGCTCTATTAATTAAGACGATCGACCGCATGAACGAGAATTTAGCCCAACTGGAGCTGGCGGCCACACAATGGTCCTTGGACAGCCGGCTGGATGCGAGGCTTGGGGATATTGACCTGATCGACGAATATAATGTGACGCATCATCTCTATCGTTTCCTGGGGGTCATGAAAGGAGCGTATCCGTTAATTGATCAAGTTTATTTGTATCTAGACCGGCAGCAGCCGTTAATCGTATCGGATATTGATGGCGTTGTTCCGGTTACCGATGCACGGGAACAGAAGCAATTCCACGCTTTGCTCGAGCAAGGCCGAGCGGAGTTTTGGCAATTCGAGTTAAAGAAGGTCAACGGGAAAGGGGCGGGGCCTTACGTGGCTCTCGTCCACAAGCTGCCAAGTATCGGGAAGCCTTACGGAGCGCTGATCTTTTATTTGGATCAATCGAAGCTGGTGCAAATGGTGGAAGGTATGTCGGTTGATCATGAAGGCGCTTCCTTTTTGATGGGAAAGGACGGCTCCCTGCTCGTCTCTCCGTCGTCCCTGAACCGGAATAATGCGGCGTTGGAGCAAGCCGTGCAAGAGAGCGTCATGCAGCGAACGGAGGAGACCGGTTCCTATTCGTTTGAATGGAAGGATAAATCTTATTTAATCTCCTATGGGGAATATTCCCGCTTAGGCGAACCGTGGAGATACGTCACCACGATGCAGTTGTCGCAACTCACCGCTCCGATCGTGATTATCTCCCGAATTATATTGGGGATGGGGGCAATCGGGCTGATCGTGGCTTGCCTGCTCTCGTGGATGGCTTCGCATCGGCTCTATCGTCCGATCCGGCGATTGGTTCGACTGGTCAAAAATCAGAAGCCATACCCCGGTACGGAGGTGGGGGATGAGCTGGATTATATCGCCAACCAGTGGAACCATTTGAGCGAGGAACGCAAAGCCTTGGAGACCAAGCTGAAGCAGGCGTATCCCTCGCTTCGGGCCGCTTTTATGATGCAGCTGGTGCAAGGGCATATCTATTCCATGAAGGAGCCGGAGATCCGTGCAAGGCTGGAAACCTTCGGCTGGCCATGTGAATCGCAAGGGTTTGTGCTCATGCTGGCGCAAGTCACGGGCGTAGCCAAAGCGGGCAATCGATTTATGGAGAACGATGAATACCTGGTCTCCTTCGCCGCGGCCAACATCGCGCAGGAAATGGTGCGAAGCCGGAGCCATCAGGCAGAAATCATCAATTTTCAAGACTTAACGGTGGGGATCCTGCTCTCTTTTCCCTCCGAAAGAAAGAAATCTCAAGTTAAGGAAGAGCTGTTTAGTTTGGCGAAGGACTTGGTTCACACGATTAGCTCGCTGCTTAAGATGCAAACGACCATAAGTATTGGCCGATTAACTACCGAAATCCGGGAGATTCCGGAGATGCTACCGTTTCTTCAGAAAGCGATCCTTTATCGGGATCTAAAGGAACAATGTCAAGTGCTGGATTTGGAGGAGATCCTGCCCTATACGAGACAAGCGGTTCATTATCCGTTTGCATTGGAGAAGGAGCTGCTCCAAGCGTTGCGGATGGGACAAAACGAGCAGGCGATGCAGTTGATCGAGGCGTTCGTTTCCGAGCTGGTCGTGCATTCCGGCAAAGAGAAGCTGCTGAAGGAAGGCGTGATGCAGGTGCTGGGAAGTGTAATGCATACGTTATTGGAGACCGGCTACCCGCCTCACCAATTGTACGAAGGGGAGAATCCCTTTGAGCAATTAAGTCAAATTCGGGAGCCCGAGCAGATCGTACGCTACCTTCAACAGAAGATCATCCTCCCGTATGTGCAGAAGCTAAGTGAGGATCAGGCCGCTCGGGCGAAGCCGCTCGTAGAGCAGGTGACGGCGATGCTGAAGGATCATTTTCCCGAGGGGATTTCGCTGGAAGCGTGCGCTCATCAATTGAACACGACGCCGTACACGCTTAGCCGACTGTTCAAACAGGTGACCGGCATGAATTTCATCGATTATGTAACGGAGCTCCGTATCGATAAAGCGAAGGAGTTGCTCAGCCACTCGGATATGAAGGTAAATGAGATCGCGGAGCAGGTGGGGTTACAACCTTCCTATTTTATTCGGTTATTCAAAAGGTTTGAGCAGATCACGCCGGGACAATACCGCGAAAAAGTGATGAAGTAAAGGAAAAATTTCATATCCCTCACCGCGGTTATTTTATTTATAATAAAAGGATATAAAAAAACTGGGGGTCACCATGAAAACAACACAAACTAACTTAAGCCAAGGCCGGAATGAGCGCTTCTCTTCTGTCGGTTTTATCTTGGCCGCCATCGGCAGCTCCGTAGGTCTCGGGAATATGTGGAAATTCCCTTATATTACGGGGGAACACGGAGGGGCTGCCTTTTTCCTTCTCTTTATTATCTGCTTGATCTTGATCGGCTTGCCTTTGCTGCTGGCCGAACTGACCATCGGGCGGGCGGGCCGCGGCAGCGCGTCGACGTCCTTTGTTAAAGCCGGCGGTCCCAAAGTGTTTGGCCGCCTCGGGCTGCTGCAAGTTATCGCTCCGTTTCTCATCTTGAGCTTCTACGTCATCGTGGCCGGATGGACGCTTCATTATGCGGTTCAATCTTTCAGCGGAAATCTGTATGTGAATTCCGACTATGCCGGGCAATTCGGCACCTTCACCCAAGGCCTCATGCCGCTCGTATGGCAGGCGGCGTCCGTGCTGATTACCGGCATCGTGGTGGGGAAAGGGATATCCGGCGGCATCGAGAAGTTCAACAAGGTGCTGATTCCGGGCCTGGTCGTACTTCTGATCATTTTGATGATTCGAGCGTTAACCTTACCGGGTGCTGGAGCAGGCGTCTCCTTCTTCCTGCAACCCGATTTCTCGAAGCTTAGTCCGGAAGCGGCCTTGGTTGCGCTGGGACATGCCTTCTTCTCGTTGTCGCTTGGCATGGGGATTTTGCTGACCTACGGGGCTTATGTGGACAAGCGTCAATCGCTGGGCACGGCCACCCTGGCGATCGGGGCAGGGGACTTGATCTATGCGTTTATTGCCGGATTGATCATCTTCCCGACGACCGCCTCCTTTGGATTGGAATCCAACGCAGGACCGTCCTTGGTCTTCATCGCGCTTCCTGCCGCATTTTCGGCCATGCCGTTTGGCGCGTTCTTCGGAGGGTTGTTCTTCATCCTGCTGGCGATTGCGGCCTTGACTTCATCGGTATCGCTGCTGGAAGTCCCGGTCAGCTATGTGATGGATCGTTGGGGCTGGGGCCGCGGGAAATCCGTGACGATCATCAGTATCCTGGTGCTATTAGTCGGCTTGCCTTCGGTTTTGTCCTTTGGTGTCGTACCGGCCTTCACGGACATGGGGGGAAAGAATTTCTTCGACTGGCTTGATTTTATCGCCTCGAATATTTTGCTGCCGCTAGGCGGCCTGATCACCACCGTCTTTGTAGGGTACTTTTGGAAAAATGCGGCGGATGCCGCCGGGCTTAAGTCCGGCTGGTTCCGGTTATGGTTGTTTATGGTTCGTTACATTGCTCCAGTACTCGTTGTACTGGTCTTGCTGCATACCACCGGGGTTATTAAGTTTTAGTTTCAGTTCAGCAAGGGACGCGAGGATCGCGTCCCTTTTTAATTTGACTTTATTACAAAGCATGCTATATATTTAGATAGCATGCTTTGTAAATGGGGGTGATGGGATGCCGCATGAGAGCAGAAAACCGATCCTTATCTCCTCTTTGAAGATCATCGAGAATCTGGCAAGCAAAGCGGGAGATCTTCACTTGAAGGAAATTGGGCTAACGGATAGCCAAGCCAATTTGATCCTGTTTTTGGCCCGTCGGGCGGATCAGAAAATCCGTCAGCGAGATATTGAGGTGGCGCTGAATTTAACGAACCCGACGGTAAGCGGATTGATCAAACGGCTTGAACAGAAACAATTTGTCGTGCGCTCTGCCGATCCGGAGGATTCCCGAGCACGGTTCATTTTGCTGACGGAAAAAGCGGAATTGCTGGTAGATCAAATCTTTGAGCATATACATCAAACGGAGAGCAAGCTGCTTGAGGGGTTTACTGAGGAAGAGCTGGGCCAAGTCTCAAGCCTGCTGCGACGGATTGCGGAGAATGCGATCAAGAATTTCTAGCTCGTGATTCGTAAGATGAAACTTAACCTGGAGGAATTGTTATGGCAAAACGATCATCACAGTTTTGGGCGATTTTACTGTTTTCGGTAGGCGTCTTTATGGCGCAGCTCGATAACGGGATTATCAGCGCAGCGCTTACGACGATCAACCGTTCTTTTGACGTATCGGCCAACTGGGGGGCATGGGGGATCACGATTTACACGTTGGGCCTTGCAATCAGCTTGCCGATCGTGGGGAAATTGTCGGAACCGTTACGGCCGCAAAAAGCTGTTTATCGTGGAGATCGCCCTATTTGGGATCGGCTCTTTATTGGTGGCGCTGAGCCCGTCGTTTGGCTTTTATTTATTTGCCCGCGTCGTGCAAGCTTTAGGCGGCGGCGGGATTTTCATTATCGGCAGCTCGCATATCCTAAGCACGGTTGAGCCGGACAAACAAGCCAAATATCTAGGCTTGCTGGGCGCGATGAACGGGATTGCCGCTGTCCTTGGCCCGAATATCGGGAGCTTGCTGCTGGATTTGACAGGGAAATGGCATGTACTGTTCTTAATCAACGTCCCGATCGCCATCGTGTTGTTTATCCTGGGGCTGCGGAAGCTGGAGGAATCGTCGGATCCGTCACCCGGACGGCTGGATCTCATCGGCACGATCATCCTGTCGCTGGGGATCTTGTCCTTAATGCTGGGGCTCACCAACATCGACGTGGATTTTGTTAAAAGTCTGACGCGCCCGAATGCATGGGGATATCTGCTTGGCGGGGTTGGGTTGTTAAGCCTCTTGCTGTTCCTTGAAGGGAAAATGGAACGGAACCAATCCGGCGATCCGATCTTGCCGATTCGTCTGATCAAGCAGCCGCGGTACCTGATGGTTCTGCTGATCGGCACCTTGTCGGGGGGGCTGCTGGCCGCGATGATTTATATTCCGTCCTTTACGGAGCAGGTGCTGGGCATCTCGGCGGAAAACTCGGGGTATTGGATGACGCCGTTGGCGCTGGCTGCCGGATTAGGTGCAGGGTTAGGCGGGATGCTTGTCTCCAAGCGGGGGCCGGTATTTACCGTGATCATGTCCGGCTTGATCGCCGCGATCGGGTTTATGCTCTTCCCGCTCTGGCTTGAAACGAGATGGCAATTTATCATAGCCAGCGCCGTTGCAGGCGTCGGCATTGGGGTTATTCTGGGGGCCCCGCTCAACATTTTGGCTACGGAAGGCTTGAAGAAGGATAAAGGTTCGGCCCTGGCCTCCTTGTCGCTGCTGCGCCAAATCGGGATGACGCTCGCTCCGGCGATCTATGCGGGATTTATCGCCCGTGCGTTTAATAATCTGGGCACGTTGTTTGCCGAGAAGTTCCCGGGCATTTTGCAGCAAAACCTAGCCGGCGTCACCTTATCGGCCGACGCGCAAGCGGAGCTGGCCCAGATCGGGCAGCGGATGTCCTCCGGCACCTCTGGCGTATCGGAGAGCGAGCTCTCCGGGAAGCTTGGAGCCATCCAGGACCCCACGCTGAAGCAGGTGCTCGGTGACAGTGTAGCGGAAGTAACGAAAATGGCCGCTCAGACTGGTTTTGGCGGACTCTACTGGACCGCGGCCATCTTGGGGATGGGCATCATCGGGGGGGGGGCGCTGATCCTGATCCCTTTAAGAAGGAAATCGCTACAAGGCGGTAAAGTGAAAGAAGAGACGGTATAATTAGAAGCAGGATCCAAACTCTGAACGGCAAGAAGACACCTGAGCGGAATCAGGTGTCTTTTTTATTTTTATGACAAGTTCGGTATTTCTTTTCTATAGTGAAATTCAGAATATAACTTCGCGTGGCACACCTCTATAATGAAATCAGACAATGGCTTGCAGGACAAGGGCCGAACGGTCGAGGAGGTAGAGTTATGGAGGATCTGAAGCGGCAACAGCTGTTCGATAAGAATGAGAAGCTTATCCGTATGGTGATTGAACGCGCCAAGCGGGACTTTCCAGAGGATATTGCCATCATCGGGGTGACGGGTTCGTTTCGCACGGGCGATTTTCATGAGAAAAGCGATCTGGATCTCATCATCATCAATAACACGGATCGCGGTTGGGGCATTTCGCATTGTTTTATTCTGGAGGATGTCGGATATGACCTCTATTGCACGCCTTGGAACACCCGAATTGAGGACCAAGCCCATTTGGAAAGTCCGATGGTCTCGTGCTTGGTAGATTTGCAGATCGTCTATTACGCGAAGCCTGAAGATCTGGAGAAGTTCCAATCCTATAGGCAGCGGGCTTTAGATGCCTTGGCTCAGCCGTTCGGAAGCGTCTGGATCCGCCGGGCGAAGAAGTACCTCGATCAAGCCAAACAGGAATACGCCCAGACTTGGCTTGCGGATGACCTCGGAGCGGTTCGTTACGCCTCGTGCAAAGTGGTTGATCACTTGATTAATGCCCTGACCCAGCTAAACCATACGTATATCAAACGCGGGATGAAGCGATACCTGGAGGAAACCCGCGCCTACCGCCATCTACCCGACAACTATGAAAACAACTACATGGCCGTGATCAACGCCAAAACCGTGGATGACATCCGAAGCACAACCTGTCAATTGCTAAAAAGCATGCAACACCTCTATGAAAGGTTGGATCGGGAATGCGGCGAACGGCCTGTCCCTACCTGGGATAACCTGTCGGGAACCTATGAGGAATTGTGGTGCAACTACCGCAACAAGATGATTTCAAGCACGGAAATGAAGGACAAATCCTACGCTTTTCATGCGGCGATGGGGGCGCAGGGCTTCCTCCATGAAATGAACCAGATGCTCGGAACTCCCGCGTTTGATCTTATGGCCTATTTTGATGCGGATCATCTGGATAGGGTGAAAGAGCGATTCCTGCAGGTGATGGAGGAGTATCTGGAGGAATACCATAAGGTGGGAAAACCCGTGAATCGATACGATACGTTTGAACAGCTCTATGAACACTATATGAACCTATCAAAAGGTTAAAAATTGAACATTTCACATACCAAACCCTGCATAAAATGAATTTGAATCGCTTACATATATTGGGTGATCTTCAAAGTTCATGATTTGGAGGGTTGAGGATGGGTGCGAAAGTGGCAAAAGCCGCAAAAGGTGCAAAAGGGGCAAAAGGGAAGAGCTATACCGAGGTATGGCATTCCGCCAAGTTCAAGACGCTGATCTCCCGCAAGAAAAGGTTTATCATTCCGTCGACCGTCTTTTTTCTGCTGTTTTACTTTGCGCTCCCGATCATGACCTCGTATTCGGAGGTGCTGAACCAGCCGGCAATCGGCCCGATTTCCTGGGCGTGGCTGTTCGCATTCGCACAGTTTGTGATGACGTGGGCGCTGTGCATCCTTTACTCGCGCGTGGCGAGAAGGTTTGACCGGTTAGTGGATGAAATCCGGCAGGAGATGGGGGCGTAGCGATCATGGCATTTACCTTATTTTGCGCGATTGTGCTGCTGACGTTGGTTATTACCTATTTTGCCGCGAAAAAAACGAACAACACCAGCGAATTCTACACGGCGGGAGGCGGGCTGAAGGGCTGGCAGAACGGGACGGCCATCGCTGGCGACTATATGTCGGCCGCGTCGTTTCTCGGCATTGCCGGGTCGATCGCATTGGTGGGGTTCGACGGGTTCTTTTACAGCATCGGGTTCCTCGTCGCGTATCTCGTCGTGCTGTACCTGGTCGCCGAACCGCTTCGCAATCTGGGCAAGTATACCGTAGCCGATATGATTGCCGCCCGCTTTGCGAATAAGGAAGTACGCGGCTTTGCGGCGCTGAATACGATTGCGATCTCGATCTTCTACATGATCGCCCAGCTCGTTGGGGCGGGAGCGCTGATCAAGCTGCTGCTGGGGCTCGATTACGTCACTTCGGTGCTGATCGTTGGCGTGCTTATGACCATCTACGTCGTGTTTGGCGGGATGCATGCGACCAGCTGGGTGCAGATCACCAAAGCGATTTTGCTGATGGGCGGCACCTTCGTCATCTCGCTGATGGTCTTTGCAAAGTTTGATTTCAGCCTGACCGGCATGTTTGAACAGATGAAGACGGCAACCCCCTTGATGGAAAAGTACTTAAATCCCAGTAACAAATACAACGTGCCGCTGGAGACGATCTCGCTGAATCTAGCGCTGGTGCTGGGAACTGCCGGGCTGCCGCATATATTGACCCGGTTCTTTACGGTAAAGGACGCTCGCACGGCCCGCAGCTCCGTCGTTTATGCCACCTGGATCATCGGCATCTTTTACGTCATGACGATCTTCCTTGGCTTCGGGGCCGCTGCGTTTGTGGGCACCGAGGAGATTACGGCCGTCGATAAGGCCGGGAATATGGCCGCTCCGCTGCTGGCTAAAGCGCTTGGCGGCGACTTCCTGTTCGCGTTTATCTCGGCGGTGGCTTTTGCGACGATCTTGGCCGTCGTGACCGGCCTCGTCCTGTCGGCGGCGTCGGCGTTCGCGCACGACTTCTACGGACAGATCGTCCGCCGCGGCAACGCGACCGAAGGAGAGCAACTGCGTATGGCTCGCTGGGCCTCGATTGGCGTATCCATCATTTCGATCGTGCTGGCTTTATTCGCGCAGAAAATGAACGTCGCTTTCCTCGTTTCACTGGCTTTTGCCGTCGCGGCAAGCGCCAACCTGCCGATCATCCTGTTCACCGTGTTCTGGCGAAGATTCAACCGAACAGGGGCGATCTCCGGCATGCTGGTCGGCTTGATCAGCACGGTCCTTCTCGTGGCGTTGAGTCCAAACGTCTGGGATCCGGAACCGGGCAAGGCGATCCTGACCGGAACGGCTCTTTTTCCAATGACAAATCCAGGGGTTATCTCCATCCCGCTCGGCTTCCTCGCCGCGTTTGTAGGCACCCTTCTCTCCCGCGAGAAAGATGAGGCGAAATACGCGGAGGTACTCGTTAAGGCGAATACGGGAGGATAAGCGAAAGCTAAATATCAAACAACAAGCGACTCCTATATGGGAGTCGTTTTTATTAAGTTCATTTGATTACATAGCACAAAATAGGTATAATAAGTGCATAATATTGCTATATCGGAGGGGCGAAGATGTTAATCAAACCGTCGGCCAGCATCCGGCAGAATTATAATGAAATTGCGGATTTGTGTAAAAGTTCTGGTGAACCTGTATACTTAACCAAAAACGGTGAAGGGGATCTCGTCGTGATGGACATCGAAGCGTTCACCCGTCGCGAAAAAATGCTGAAACTACGAGAAGAACTGTTGGCTGTGCAGGAAGATCGTATGGCAGGGCGTACGGGGGTTACCTTGGACGAACTGGACGAATATTTGGATCGTGTGATGGATGAGGCCCAGCATGGGAAGAACAAATGAGTATAAGGTGATCGTATCCGATCGAGCCCGTCAAATGCTGGAGAGTCATCTGCGGTTTCTGGCGGAGAAGAGCCCGGAGGCAGCCCGCGAGACGAAAGGAACTTTGATCCAGGCGATGCGTTCATTAACGAGGATGCCGGAACGTTATCCTTTTCTGGATGCCGAGTATATCCCTCCAAATAAGTACCATAAAATGTTCGTAGAAAAGTGGTATCTCGTGTTATATCAGATTCAAGATGAGACCGTGTATGTGGATCACATTATCGATTGCAGACAGGAATATAAGTGGCTCGTAAGATAAATGGATGATGAACTCAGCGACTCCTATATGGGAGTCGTTTTTATTTCTATCATTTTATGTAAAAAACAAGATAAATCCTTTAATTTGTAAAGTGAAATGTATGCGCTTACCTACTATAATTTTCTAGTAAAGGAGGTGATAGCCAAGTGTTGCTAGATTATGATACGAGGTAGGTGATGCCCCAAGAAGCGAAACGGTATCTCGGTAAGAAGCAGGGAGCAGGGACGGTTTGTTTTCCAAAAATAAAAGTTCTGAGGAGGAATTGGTAATGAAGTTGAAAAAGAAAATGATGACATTACTCCTGGCAGCTTCGATGAGTTTCGGTTTGTTTGGGGCAACCTCTAGTGCAGCGACGGATTATTGGCAAAATTGGACGGACGGCGGCGGAACCGTGAATGCGGTCAATGGCTCCGGGGGCAATTATAGCGTCAACTGGTATAATACCGGGAACTTCGTAGTTGGCAAAGGCTGGAGCGTAGGCTCGCCCAATCGGACGGTCAACTACAACGCCGGCGTCTGGGCCCCTTCGGGGAACGGGTATTTGACGCTTTACGGATGGACAAGAAACTCGCTGATCGAGTATTATGTCGTCGACAGCTGGGGGACGTACCGGCCGACTGGAACCTATAAAGGCACGGTAACCAGTGACGGAGGCACCTACGATATTTATACGACGATGCGCTACAATGCGCCGTCGATCGATGGGACGCAAACGTTCCAACAGTTCTGGAGCGTTCGGCAATCGAAACGACCAACCGGCAGCAACGTTGCCATCACCTTCAGCAATCACGTAAACGCCTGGAAGAGTAAAGGCATGAATTTGGGGAGCAGCTGGTCCTACCAGGTTTTGGCGACGGAAGGCTATCAGAGCAGCGGAAGCTCTAACGTAACGGTGTGGTAAACGATTAATCGTCTGAGCTTGGTGAAAAGGCCGTTCGGTGTTACGTGCCGGCGGCCTTCTCGATCTTGTAATCAAAGGGGAGCTACCCATGAGAAAGCAAATCATATTCTTGTTGATAGCTATGATGGGGTTGGTCACGGCCTGCTCGCAGGCGGGGGCAGGGGCATCGTCGGAATGGCGGGACGAGGACTTTGTGTTGGTTCAAGGCGGAAGTGTGATGAACACCCTGTCCAATTATTACGGTACGGGGATCACGTTGGATGATTTTTATATCGGAAAATATGAGGTTACCCAGAGAGAATGGCAGGAAGTGATGGGCAGCAACCCATCTCAGTTTCAAGGCGACGATTTGCCGGTGGAAATGGTGAGTTGGTACGACGTTATCGAGTATTGCAATGAGCGGAGCATAAAAGAGGGATTGAAACCTTTTTACAATATAGACAAGAGTGCGGTGGACCCGAACAATCAAAGTGAGAACGATCAAGTTAAGTGGGTCGTAACGATCCATGCGGAAGCAAACGGGTACCGGCTGCCGACGGAGGCGGAGTGGGAGTATGCGGCCGGTGGCGGTCAGCAGAGCAAAAGTTACAAATACAGCGGGAGCTCCCGTGCGGATGAGGTGGCTTGGTATTGGCGTAATGTCGGGGATCAATACCTGACCGGAGACTGGAATTGGCCGATCATCGAGAGCAATCACGGTCAACCGCGGCCCGTTGGAGGCAAGGAGCCCAATGAGCTGGGGCTTTACGATATGTCCGGCAATGTAAGGGAATGGTGCTGGGATTGGTATGGGGACGAGGTGAACCGGGTTCTGGAGAGCGGTTCTTTTCGGGTGGTCAAAGGCGGCGGTTGGATTGGCGATATCCGCAGCAGCGAGGTATCCTTTCGCGGGAAGTTTGAGGCGAACGGCTTTGGTCCGGATCAAGGGTTCCGCTTGGCGCGTAGCAAGTAGTTTGGCGAGGAAGCCGACGTACGTGGGGGCTCGGTCCCGTTGGATTTGAATCTCGCCCTCTATACGTAGTAAGCTAGACCCAAGAATCCATACGGGATGAAGGGAGCTGGCCCTAAGATGAATCTAGAAACGGTGATGCAGGAGCTGGAGGCGCTCGGCAAGGAGCGACTGAAGAAAATGTACATGTCCAATGGCGCGCGGGAGCCGCTGTTTGGTGTAGCGACAGGAGAAATGAAGCCGCTGTTCCGACAAATTCGCATCAATCAGCCTTTGGCCGAAGAGATGTATGCGACGGGGAATTATGATGCGATGTATTTTGCGGGGATCATTGCCGATCCGAAGGCGATGACGTCTGCGGATTTTGAGCGTTGGATGGAAGGCGCCTATTTCTATATGCTGTCGGATTATGTGGTGGCCGTCACCTTGGCGGAGGCGGATATCGCGCAGGAGGTTGCCGACAAGTGGATCGCCAGCGGGGACGAGCTGAGGATGTCGGCGGGCTGGAGTTGTTATTGCTGGCTATTGGGGAGCCGACCAGACAGCGAATTCGACGAAAGCAAGCTCGCTGGCATGCTGGAAACGGTGAAGAACACAATCCACGATGCCCCCGCGCGAACGAAGTCCGCGATGAATAACTTTGTATACACCGTTGGGATTTCCTATCAGCCGCTCCACGTTCAAGCGATGGAGACCGCCCAAGCGATTGGCCCGATCGAGATGAAACGGGACAACAAGAAAAGCGCCATCCTGAACGCTTCGGAAACCATTCAAAAAGCCCTGGATCGCGGTCAGCTGGGCTTTAAGCGGAAGTATGTGCGGTGTTGAGGGGAGTGGGGATGACCAGAGGTGCAGAGGTGTAGAGGTGCAGAGGTGTAGAGGTGTAGATGGTGTGGAGGTGCGGAGGTGCGGAGGTGTAGAGGTACGGAGGTGCGAAGGTGTAGAGGTACGGAGGTGCGAAGGTGCGGAGGTGTAGAGGTGCACCGACAGGTACAGAGGCCCTTTGCCGCTCTCCCTTTTTGCCCCTTTGGCCTCGGGTCCGATGCATTCTATATGAAAAACCGAATACAATTGCACCCAATCCGCCCGATTTCGGCAAATGTATTCGAAAAATCATATACAATTGGTCCTGACACGGCCGAAATCGCAAAATGTATATGAAAAACCGAATACAATTGCACCCAATCCGCCCGATTTCAGCAAATGTATTCGAAAAATCATATACAATTGGTCCTGACACGGCCGGAATCGCGAAATGTATATGAAAAACCGAATACAATTGCACCCAGACCGCTCGATTTCGGCAAATGTATTCGAAAAATCATATACAATTGGTCCTGACACGGCCGAAGTCGCGAAATGTATATGAAAAACCGAATACAATTGCGCCCAACCCGCTCGATTTCGGCAAATGTATTCGAAAAATCATATACAATTGGTCCTGGTGCGGCTGAAATCGCGGAATGTATATGAAAAACCGAATACAATTGCGCCCAAACCGCTCGATTTCGGCAAATGTATTCGAAAAATCATATACAATTGGTCCTGACACGGCCGAAGTCGCGAAATGTATATGAAAAACCGAATACAATTGCGCCCAAACCGCTCGATTTCGGCAAATGTATTCGAAAAATCATATACAATTGGTCCTGGTGCGGCTGAAATCGCGAAATGTATATGAAAAATCGAATACAATGCGCTTAAACTGCCACTGCCAGTAAAATGTATTCGAAAAATCATACAGATTTCATCTAGCTACTAATAACACCTACACCGGCTTCCCATTCAACGTCGGCGGGTCCTCCGGTTTCATCTCCGGACCGAAATCGTCCTCCGCTGCGGCGGGGTTGCCGTCCTGGTTCCAGGCGTCCTTCGTCATGAAGGCGCCCTTTCGGCCTTCATCGGTGGAGTCCTTGGCTTTGGCGCGTTCCAACTGCTGCTTTGTGTAGTCATCATTTGCACTCATCAAGCACACCTCCTTGGTTTTCGTGTTTTGTGGGTGGGTGGTTGTATTAGTATTCCCAAAGATCATTTACCTCAAAAAGAAAACCCGCCAAAGCCCAAACTCCTTGGAGTCCAAGCCTTGACGGGTCCTTCTATTTGATCGTTCACAGAGCTTATTGCGCCTTCACAAACTCGGTCGCCTTTACGCCGGCCTGACGTCCGAAAATGATGATATCGGCTACGGAGTTGCCGCCGATCCGATTATCCCCATGCAACCCGCCGGTAACTTCGCCAGCGGCAAACAAACCTGGGATCGGGTTGCCTTCTTGGTTCAACACCTCCGTGTTGGTGTTGATTTTCACGCCGCCCATGGTGTAGTGGATGCCGGGGGCAATTTTGATGGCGTAATACGGCGCGCCGGACAAATCGTGATCCATCCCGGTGGTTCTGCCGAATTCGGCGTCATTTTTATTCTGAACAGCTCCGTTCCAGGTGTCCAACGTCCTCGTCAAAGCATCTGCCGGTACGCCCATCGCCTCGGCTAAAGCTTCAATCGTGTCACCTTGGATCACAAAGCCCATCTTTTCATACTGTTGGATCGCTTTCACCCGGGATTTCACACCGGAATCAAAAACAAGATAAGCGGACTTCTCAGGCAGCGCATTGATCGCCGCGGTCACCTTATCGCGCGTATCCATTTCATTATAGAAACGTTGGCCTTCGCTGGAAACGAGGATCGCCCCTTCGCCGCGTACGGCTTCGCCGATCAGATAAGATTTCTCTTGCTGAACGGTGGGATGAACTTGGATCTGATCCATATCCACCGTAACGCCGCCCAATTTCTCAATCATCGTAATGCCATCGCCAGTGCTGCCCACTTGGTTGGTCGTGACGTATCCTTTTAGGTCCGGTCTAAACTGAGTGATCATGTCCGGATTAGCTCCGTAACCACCTGTTGCCACGATCACGGCTTTGCCGGTAATGGTCTTTTCATCGGTTTCGTTCAGGATGACCTTCACGCCGTTAACTTTGCCGTCCTGCTGAGTAATCTCCTTGACATTGGCGTTGATGAACAACGGAATGCCTTGCTCTTCAACGTTTCGAACCAAACCGTCCACCAGGTATTGTCCCACAGCGGAGCCGTCTTCTGGCCGGTGTGTGCGTTTTTCGCTCATACCGCCCGTAATCGTGAGGTTATTCAATCGGATGCCGATGGAATCCAGCCAATCGATCGCCCCGGCGGAATGGTCAACGAAGAACCGCAGCAGTTCAGTGTCATTTGTATTGTGGCCGCCTTTTAACGTCTCTTCATAGAACTTGTCATTGCTGTCTTCAATGCCTTGTTCTTTTTGGAATTTTGTCTCCGAGGCGTTCATGCCCGAGGACGACTTGGTCGTGTTGCCGCCGGCCGCCGGCATTTTCTCGAAAATCACCGGATTCATGCCATGGGCCTTCGCTTCGAGTGCTGCGGTCATGCCGGCACCACCTGCGCCGATAATGATGATATCATAGCTGTCCTGCAATTGATCGTATGGCGTATAGCTTTTTTCGGATGCACCGGCTACCGCTTCGTTCTCGGACGACTTGTCTGACTGCCCGCCTGCCTGTGTCTGGTTCTGACCTTGGACCTGGTTCTGAGGTTCATTCCCGCTCTTGCCGCATCCCGCAATAACGAGCATCAGGGATAAGACGAGAATGAGTACTGCTGTAACTTTCTTGTGCATGATAAACCCTCCACTTTTGTCTGTATAGGGGAGTTGTTTCTCTTTCGCCCCCCTTCGAGAGGATACCATAGGCTCTTGCTTCGGTAAGTGAAACATTTCACAAACAAACTGAATTCATTGAAGTAGATTAACATTTTCAAAACAAATGACATGAACTCCGTGTTTTCGTCTATAATGGAATTATAGGTACATCCCTAGGGTGATAAATAACCAAGCGGCGGAGTTTACAAACACCGTTTCACTCAGATCGAGTGGGCGGTGTTTTTATTTTTACGTAACAGGTTGGAGGGTTCTGATTAGATATCAAAGGAGGAAGGCACATGTTTGCAGTAAATGAGTATGTGATCTACGGAAACAATGGGGTCTGCCAAGTGAAGGACATCTGCACACCACCGGGAGTGGAGGGGGATCGCAAGTATTATCTGCTGAACCCGGTTTATCTGAAAGGCACAACGATCTATACGCCGGTCGACAACATTAAGGTGATCATGCGCAGCATCCTTTCGCGGGAAGAGTCCGAGCGTCTGATTTCCCGGATACCGAGCATCCATACAGCCTGGATCAGCAATGATAAGGCACGGGAAGCCAGCTGCAAGCAAGCGATCAGCACTTGCGATTCCATGGAGTGGATCAAGGTAATCAAAGCGATGCTGCAGCGTAAAAAAGAACAGCACGGCCTAGGCAAAAAACTCCGGCAATCGGATGAACGCTTATTGAGCTCCGCTTCCGAGCATTTACACGGTGAACTGGCCGTGGCTCTAAATATCCCAATCGAAGAGGTTGAAACCTATATCGAAAGTCGGATCGGCTTGTTCGAACAAGAGGTCGCTGCAAGTGATTCCTGCGCCCTGAATTAACAAAAAGGCAACTCCGCCAGCCAGGTTAAAATGGCTTTGCGGAATTGCCTTTATTTGTGTGATCTACACGGCTTCCATCTTCTGCGCAGTATACAAGCGGTAGTACAGACCGCGCTTGGCCATCAGTTCGTCATGAGAGCCAGATTCGGCAATCCCCTTATCGGAGACATACATAATGCGGTCGCAGTTCTTCACCGTCGACAGCCGGTGCGCAATGATAAACGAGGTGCGGCCTTTCAGCAGCTCGTTTAAGCCTTGCTGGAGCAGACGCTCCGTCTTGGCGTCGATCGAAGAGGTCGCTTCGTCCAGAATCAGAATACGCGGATCGGCCAGCAGGGTGCGGGCGAACGAGATCAACTGCCGCTGACCTTGGGACAGCTTCGAGCCGCGTTCATTTACCTCAGTTTGGTACCCTTGCTCGAACTCGCGGATGAACTCGTCGGCGCAGACCGTTTTGGCGGCGGCGATGATCTCCTCTTCGGTCGCGTCCAGCTTGCCGTAGCGAATATTATCCATAATCGTGCCCGAGAAAATAAAGCTGTCCTGCAGCATAATCCCCATCTGGCTGCGCAGCGACTTCAAGGTCACCTGCGAGATGTCGTGCCCATCGATCAGAATCGCGCCATCGCTCACATTGTAGAAGCGTGAGATCAGGTTGACGACCGTGGTCTTGCCGGCGCCTGTTGGCCCGACAAGGGCGATGCTTTCCCCAGCTTTGACATCGAAGTTCAGGTGCTCCAGGATGTTGAGA
Organism: Paenibacillus rubinfantis; assembly: GCF_001486505.1. Lineage (GTDB taxonomy): Bacteria > Bacillota > Bacilli > Paenibacillales > Paenibacillaceae > Fontibacillus > Fontibacillus rubinfantis. The sequence goes on along the minus strand of NZ_LN909066.1, from coordinate 1,421,713 downwards.
CCTGGATCGTAGGCAAACGTGACGTCATCAAACTTGACGTTGCCTTTCACCGACGGCAGTTGCTTCGCTCCCGGCACATCGCTGACCGTCACCGGTTCATCCAGCGTCTCGAAGATCCGCTCCAGATAGGCGACGGCGTTAATGAAGTTGTTATACAACTGCGACAAGTTCAGAATCGGCTGCCAGAAGCGGGCCGCGTAGCTGCTCATCGCCAGGATAACCCCGAAGGTGACGCCTGCCGGCCCCATCGCAAGCAAGCCGACCAGATAGATGAGCGTCGTCACGATCGTCGCCAAATTGTCGACGGTGAACGGGATCAAGGCGTTGTAGCGCAGCGCCCGCATCCACTCCTTGCGGTAGTTGCCCGCCAGGCGGGTAAAGATACCTTCGTTATGTTTCTCACGGGAGAAAATCTGCGTCACACCGATCCCGCTAATGCTCTCCTGCAAATAGGCGTTCATGTTGGAGCTTTTGTTCGAAACGGCTTGCCATGCCCGACGCTGCCGAGTTTTGATCAGCAGCATCACGCCGAGGAACACCGGCAAACCGGCCAAGGTAACCAGCGACAACCGGACATCCACGGCAAACATAAAGGCCGCGATAAAGATCAGGTTGACGATCTCCAGAATAAAGTTGATGATCCCGTTGGACAAAACGTCGGATACGGCGTTGACGTAGTTGACCACGCGGATCAGGATTTTCCCTTGCGGTCGGTCGTCGTAATATTTAAACGGCAGCTCCTGCAGATGCTTGAACAAATCCGTGCGGATATCAAAGATGATGTCCTGGCCGACTCGGGTCATAATCCGGGAGCGGATCGTTGCCAGCTCGACGCTGACTACGATCGTGAGCAGCATGAGCACGGACCATCCGATCAATGCGCCAAAAGCTTTCTCCGGGATCGTCACGTCGACGACGTGTTGAATAATGAGCGGTGCCGATAACGCAATCGCCGCAGACAAAGCGCTCAATACGAACGCGAAGATCATCGGCTTCTTCTGCTTCTTGATGTAGATCATCGCCCGCCTGAAATGCTTAATGTCAAAGGGCGATTCCAGGTTCTCGTCGACATCGAATTTATTCCTGGCCATGGGCGCTCACCGTCCTTCCGATACCTTCGTTCTGAAGCATAAAGACCTCGTAATAATAGCCGCGTTTCGCAAGCAATTCGGCATGGGTGCCTTCCTCGATCAGACGGCCGCCGTCCAGAATCAGAATGCGATCGGCTTCGGCCGTTGTGGACACGCGCTGAGCGATGATCAGCTTCGTGCACGGGAAGTCCAGCTCACGCAGGCTCTTCTGGATATGCTCCTCGGTTTCAAGGTCAACCGCGGACGTAGTATCGTCGAGAATCAAGATCGGCCGGCGCACCGCCAGAGCCCGAGCCAGCGCGATCCGCTGCTTCTGCCCGCCGGACAAGCCAACGCCGCGTTCCCCAACGATGGTGTCATACCCTTCAGGCATTTTCGTAATAAAATCATGCGCCGCAGCCAACTGGGCATATTCGACCGTTTGTTCCTCCGGCAGCTCGGGATCGCCGTAAGCGATATTCCCGTCGATCGTGTCGGAGAAGAGCAGCACGTCCTGGGTTGCGATACCGATGTTACTGCGGAGCTCATCGAGCTCCAGCTTGCGGACATCCACGCCGTCAACCAGCACTCGTCCGCCGGATACGTCGTAAAAACGCGGGATCAGGTTGACGAGCGATGTTTTGCCGGATCCGGTGGAGCCCATGATGGCGACGGTTTCTCCCGGTTTCACCGAGAAGCTGATATCATGAAGCACTTCGCCGCCGTCATATTTGAAGGTAACGTGGTCGAAATCGATTCGTCCTTCGTAACGACGTTTTTCGATGGCTTTATGCTCATTCACAATGTTTGGTTTCGCGTAGTAGATTTCCACGATTTTGCTTAAGCTGGCGAAGAAACGTTGAATATCATTAATGATAATACCAATGTTGCGCATCGGGTTAGATACGGCCCAGATCAGCGCGGAGAAAGCGGAGAATTCCCCGAAAGTAATCCGCCCCTGCATGACAAAATAACCGCCAGCCAGCATCAAGATCACGTTAAACGCTTGGGCAAACGTCTCCAGATACGGGAAGTAATCAAGCCACACGAGCGCGGCTTTTTTGTTCGCTTGAGAGAAGTGGATGTTCTTATCCGTAAACTTCTCGATTTCGAATTCCTCGCGGGCAAAGGCTTTGACGACGCGGTTCCCTGAGATATTCTCCTGGGTTGTCGTGTTCAGCTGGGACAACCGTTCGCGCAGGTCGATGTACATCGGGCGGACCTTTTTTGCGAAGATAAACGCCACGATGAAGATCGGTGGCGCCAGCACCAGCAGCCACAACGTCAATACGGCATCGATGGTGAAAAAATAAATGACCGCCGCGAGGAAGATCGTCACCGATTCGATGATCGTCTTGATGATCCACGCCATGGAATGGCGAACCATGTCCAAGTCCCCGGTCATCTTGGTCATTAAGTCCCCGGTCCGGTTATGGTCGTAGTATTCCATATCCTGACCTTGAATTTTGTTGTACAGATAGATGCGGACTTTGTACAACATATTTTGCGAGGCCTGCTCGTACTGCATCGTTGTCAGATAAGCAAGCCCCGTGCGCAGCAGGGAAAACCCGATCATACCCATACAGAGCATGATGAGCAGCCCCCGTTCCTGCGATAAGTTTTGTGCCGCATTCTCACCCGTGATAAACGTGTCGACAATGCGTTGGCCTATGTACGGATTGATAATCATGAGCGAAGAGCCCACGACGGAAAGAACCAGCGCTGTAATATACCTGGCCCGGTTGCCCTCCAAATTCTGCCATAGCCATTTGAGTTCGAACATCTGATCACCCGTTTCTGTTTGTTCTTGCATGCATAACTGTCGGATGGACTCCGTTTTCGCAAATCATCGTGATTATACCACAACCATCCACAGGGAAAACCCGCGTATTCCAGCTTGTTGTCACGTATGTTTGCGTTTTCTCGAAGGGATCACCCCTTTGCTTTTATTTCGGTAAAATCTTTAGAATATGAAGTGGATATCGCGGTTTTTGCAGTCGGATTCGTAAAAAAGAGAAGGAGGGTCTGCCATGATCGAAGACATCGTCATTGCTCCGTTAACTCCCGAGGTTCGGGAGGAGGCTTACCGGGTGTTCGAGCGGACGATCCCGGAGGCGTTTGCCGGCGAAGGACTCGGGCATTTAATGGTAGAAATCCGCGAGGAGATCGCAGGGAAGGTACGATTGGTGGACGCAGCGCTGGGGATTGCATCAGGCTTGGGGACGCTCCAGCCTAAGTCTCAAGCGGGCGAAGGGACGGGGGTCTTTATGCTGGTTGCGAAGACGGCTCGGAAGGTGGTTGGTACAATTTCCTATGGTCCTTGCGGGAAAGAAATCAGGGAATGTACCCGGCATGTTTTGGACGACGTTGGCGAACTGGCAAGCTTGTACGTGCTGCCCGCCTATCAAGGGCAAGGCATCGGCGCGGCTTTGATCCAGGCGATGGCTGAGGCGTTACGGGAGCGGGGCATCCGGCAGTTTTGTCTCGACAGCGGCTACAAAACGGCACAGCAGAAGTGGTTACGCAAGTTCGGCAAGCCTTATGCCGTAGCCAAGGATTACTGGGGACCGGGGCAAGACCACATGGTTTGGTTGTGTCAGGTGGGAGACTACGTTTCGGGGCAGTAACGGGGAACTGTAACGTAACGGTCGAATTGTATTCGGTTTTTCATATATAAAGTGGTGCAGAAGACAAAAAATCCGAGTTCTATTCGGTTTTTCATATAGATTCTAGGGAACGCCTTCCAGATGCACAAATCTATATGAAATTTCATATACATTCCTTCGAAATCGCCGGAAATGAAGAATTCTATTCGGTTTTTCATATACATTTACACATTTGGCTTGTCTACCTCCCCATTTGCCGGGTTCCCGGTGAAGTGTTATATTAGTAGGATTGGTGGAACGCGTTACACACCGCTAAAATGAGCGATTCCTGCAAGGAGTCCAACAAGGAGTTATTATGCAATTTAACGAACTGAACTTGATCCCTCCGATCTTAAAAGCATTGGAGCAAGAGAACTATACTTCGCCTACACCAATTCAACAACAAGCGATCCCGCCCATTTTGAGCGGCAAAGACCTGCTCGGCTGTGCGCAGACCGGCACGGGGAAGACGGCCGCATTTGCCATCCCTACGTTGCAATTGCTGCATAAGAACCCGCGGGCGGGACGGCGGAACATCCGCGCGCTAGTCATCACGCCAACGCGGGAGCTGGCGCTGCAGATTTACGAGAATTTTTGCGCCTATGGCAAGCATCTGCCTCTGAAATGCGCGGTCATTTTCGGGGGCGTTTCGCAGAAACCGCAGGAGGTCGCGCTGCAAAAAGGCGTAGACATTCTGGTGGCCACCCCCGGCCGATTAAATGATTTGATGCAGCAGAAGCTGATCGATCTGAAGAACGTGGAGCTCCTGATCCTGGATGAAGCGGACCGCATGCTGGACATGGGCTTTATCCACGACGTCAAGAAGATCATCGCCAAGACGCCGTCCCAGCGGCAGACCCTGCTCTTCTCCGCCACCATGCCCGGCGCGATCGCGCAGATGGCGGACTCGATTTTGAGAAATCCGGTAAAGGTAGCGATTACGCCGGTATCCTCAACGGTGGATGCCATCGGGCAATCCCTTTATTTCGTGGACAAGAGCAACAAGAAGGACCTGCTGCTCCACCTCTTGAAGGACAAATCGATCGAATCCGTTATCGTATTTACTCGAACCAAGCATGGGGCGGATCGGTTAGTGCGCCATCTAACGAAAGCGCAGATCAGCGCAAAAGCCATCCATGGCGACAAATCGCAAGGCGCCCGGCAGACGGCTTTGCAGCATTTCAAGAACCGTACCTTGCGCGTTCTCGTCGCAACTGATATTGCGGCGCGGGGTATCGATATCGACGAGTTGTCCCACGTGATCAACTATGAGCTGCCGAATATACCCGAAACGTACGTGCACCGGATCGGGCGGACCGGCCGGGCCGGACAAAGCGGCGTCGCCATTTCGTTATGCGATTTTGACGAGAAACCTTACTTGGCGGATATTGAGAAACTGATCGGAAAACGGATCCCTGTGATCAAGGACCATCCTTACCCGATGCAGCAGACTGCACCAACCCCCAAAGAGGCGAAGCCTGTGCGGGCACCTAGAAACAAGGCCAAGGAAATGGAAAGGGTTAAACCGAAGGTAAAAGTCAAAGGATAGAAGCATACCAACGATAGTGGAGTGATGACATCGACATGGCCAAAGGGAAAGGCGGCACGGGTAGAGGAACGGACAAGAAAGGTTGGAATCGCTGGCAAGCTGGCGAACGCAGAGCAAAAAGCGCTCCGAAACCTTATAAGAGCAAAGCCGATAAGAAGGAATCAGATGGAGCGAAGTAGATACAAACAAGAAGCACAAAGAGCTTCCCTAAGCCGACATTTCGGTTTAAGGAAGCTCTTTTTTTGGAGACGAAAAAGGGGACTCTATTCCCCACCCGACAACAGCTTCAACAGATTTTGCGGGATGTTGAACTTCTGGTTATCGATCAGCAACTGGAATTCTTCGGAGGCTTCGGCTTGATGCGCGTGCTTGATTTCCTCCATTTCCTGCTGCAGCTGCTCCATTTTCAAATCCAGCTCGTAGGCGGTGTCTGCGGCGTTCTTAAGATCCTCCAACAGCCGGTCCGGCACGGATTCGTTATATTTATAGAAAATCTTATGCTCCAGACTAGCCCAAAAATCCATGGCAATCGTGCGGATTTGAATTTCGACGCAAACCATTTCCTCGCCGTCCGACATAAACACGGGCACTTCGACTAGCATGTGCAGGCTTTTGTATCCGTTGGGCTTGGGGTTCTTGATGTAATCTTTGATCGTGAGGATCTTCAGATCCTTCTGGGCTTGCAGCATTTCACTGATCCGGTAAATGTCCGAGATAAACGAACAGGTGATGCGAATCCCGGCGATATCCTGGATGTTTCGCTTAATATCCTCAAGGGAGCTGGCACCGCCTTTGCGATACAGCTTCTTCATGATGCTTTCCGGTGACTTGACACGCGACTTCGTGTGCTCGATCGGATTGTAATCGTGGAGAAGCTGAAACTCCTCCTGTAAGATTTCGATTTTGGTCTCCACCTCGTGGAGGGCAAATTTGTACATCATCATGAATCGGGTTAACGTCTTCTGCAAGGCCTTCATTTGCTCCAAGGGGTTCACAAAAGGGTGATTTATCATAGGGGGTGCTCCGTCCTTTATCTGTAGATCTCGAAATGAATGATTCCTTCTCCATTATAGCTTAGGGAACAGGCCAGATGCCAGAAAAGGGGAAGGGATATCCGGAGAACGGACCCTGTCTCACGTCCTTTTATGTTGGTTGCAGAAGAGGCAGTGCGTCCGTTAATTGGATTTTATAGGACTTCACGAGGGTCTCCCCGTTGGACGTATCGGCTTCGTAAGCCCGTTCGAACCCCAGGTCTTCGTACAGCTTCACCGCGGCGGCCATCATGTCCGAGGTATGTAAGTACAGCGTGCGGGCCCCAAGTTGAAGAGACCTGCGGGCGGCCTCACGAATGAGCAGCTTGGCAATTCCGCGTCGGCGGGCATAAGGCGATACAGCGAGCAGCCGGATAATCGGTGAATCGATGCCGAGGTCGGATCTCCCATAAGCCGCCTCCGAGGACAGGAACAGCTGCACGCTGCCGACGAGATCCCCGCCAAGCTCGGCGACGAGGCGGGCATAGGGGCCGTTGCCGTACACGGAGCTCCGGATGTTCTCGCGATATTCCTCCCACCGTTCCCGCGGCATATCAAACGCATATTGCTGATAAGCCTCCAGCATGACCTTGGCAATTTGTTCGCGTTCTTCGTCCCGGGCATCCCGGATCCATACTTCCTGCTCTAAACGGCTCATCTCTCCAACACTCCTTATCGAGGTAGTTCATTCATCAAATCAGGTAAAGTGAACCTAGTATAGACTAAATACCAACTAAACGCATCGGAATATAAAATTATTAACACATCCATTAAAAAATTCTATATCGGAGGATTGACAAAAAGTGGCGGGCTCCCTAAGATAAAGGATAATTTTATAAAACCATCTATATAGATTGGTATAGTGAGATATAAATACGTTAGGGGAGGGACCCATGTGAACATCGATCATATCGAGGCATTTGTATACATCAATCACTACGGCAGCTTCAACAAAGCCGCGGAGGTCCTCTTCCTTTCGCAGCCGACGGTGACCGCGCGGATCCAATCGTTGGAACGGGAGCTGGATTGCCGGTTGTTCGATCGCTTGGGGAAACACATTCAATTAACGGAGAAAGGCAAGCAATTCCTTCCGTATGCCCAGCAAATCCTTCAGACCTATCAGAAGGGAAAACATCATCTCCATACCCGGCCGGGAACCCCTGAGGAGCTCCGGATCGGCAGTACCGTCTCTGTGTCTAACTATTTGATGCCTCACTTGCTTATGCTTCTGCATCAACGATTCCCGTTGATCAATTTCAAGGTAACCACCGGTCCAACCGACGTCCTTGCGGCGAAGCTGGCGGCCAAGGAAATCAACCTGGCTTTTGCGCGCAAGCAGATGAGCCCGGCCTTTCAATCCTATCCCTTCTACGATGACCCCATCCGGCTTTACGTATATAAGGATCATCCACTTGCCACGGCAGGAAGTGCATCCATCCGCGACATCCGGCGGGAACCCCTGGTGTTCTTCGAGTGCGGCTCCCTCGACTGGATGCGAATTCACCGCGCCTTCGAAAACCTGGAGCAGCCGCCGAACATCGTATTTCAGGTCGACAATGCCGAGACCGCCAAGAAGCTCGTGTTAAACCGGGCCGGTATTTGCTTTCTCCCCGGTTTGTCTGCTAGACACGAAGTGCAGGAGGGAAGCCTCGTACCGGTCGACATCCTTGAGACGGCGGGCGTCTCCTTGCAAACCCACCTCATTTCCCTCAGCGGCGAGAACAACGTCTTTATGGGCGCCTTATTGGAATTAGGCTCCCTTCCTCCTATCAACGAATTGCATGTACCCATAGAAAAACTCGATTAGACGTGTAATAAAAATCACAGTAAAGTAGTGTCAACATAATCCTGACTAAACTTATAGGGATTGTAAAACAAAGAAATCGGAAATGGGGAAGGGGTTAGAGATATGAAGAGATGGTTAAGTGCGGCGGCCGTGCTGGTATTAACGGGAGTCCTGGCAGGGTGCGGGGCGGGGGCGTCCAGCGGGACGGAATCGAAGGATGCTGCGGCGAGCGCAGCTTCGGGGGAGGTCAAGAAAATTATCGTAGGTACGGGCACCGGATTCCCGAAGGTATGCTTTATTGACGAGAACGGGAAGCTGACCGGGTTTGACGTTGAGCTTGTCCGCGAAATTGATAACCGTCTGACGGAATATGAATTCGAGTTCCAGACCCAGGAATTTTCCAACCTGCTGCTGAGCTTGGAGACGAAGAAGATTGATTTTGTTGCCCACGAGATGGAGAAGAACCCGGAGCGGTCTGAGAAGTACCTGTTTAATAAAGAACCTTACGCGCATTGGAGAAACAAAATCATCGTCGCGAAAGACAACGATACGATTCAGTCGCTGGACGATTTGAAGGGGAAAAAGGTGCTGACCTCGGCAACCAGCGCACAGGCGCAAATTTTGGAGAACTACAATAAGGAAAATAACAACGCCATCGAGATCGTGTACCAGAACGGCGCAGCCAATGATACGGTTAGCCAAATCACCTCCGGGCGCGTGGATGCCACATTGGCAGCGGATTTCTCGCTTTCGCTGATCGATCCTCAAGGGAAGCTAAAGGCGACCGGGGAGGAGCTCTCGCAAGCCGATATTCTCTTCGTCTTCCGCAAGGACGATCCGGAGGGACAGAAGCTGTCGGACGCGATCGATGAGGTGATTAAGGAATTGAAAGCGGACGGGACATTAGGCAAGTTAAGCAAGGAATGGCTTGGGGACGACTTTACATCGGAAAACTAATCCACAAGACGGGAAAGGAGGGAGATTCCGTGGGGGCACCGTTTGATTTTTCCTTCGTGATCGGCGCCTTTTCGAAGCTGTGGTCGACGCTGGGCGTTACGCTGCTGATCGTGGGCGGGTCGTTGTTGACGGGGATCGTGGTTGGTTTTTTGATCGCATTGCCTCGGCTGTACCGGATTCCGGTATTGGAGCAGTTTTCCAAGGTATACGTCTCGTTTTTCAGAGGGACGCCGATTTTAATCCAATTGTTCCTGTTCTATTATGGCTTGCCGGAGCTGTTGAAGCTGGGCCACCTGGATCTCTCCCGCGCGCCCGTATTGTTCTTCGTCATTTTGACCTACGGTCTGCATACGGGAGCTTTTATGTCGGAGACCATCCGCGCATCGGTGACGGCCGTGGATCGGGGGCAGGTCGAAGCGGCTTACGCCGTGGGGATGAAGGGGCATCAGGCGTTTGCAAGAATCGTATTGCCGCAGGCGCTGGCGGTTGCGGTGCCGGTATTTTCGAATATGGTGATCGCTTTGCTGAAGGATACTTCGCTGGCGTTTACCCTGGGCGTGATGGAATTAACCGGAAAAGCCCAGACGTTAGGCGCGCTCACCCAGCATTTTATCGAAGCTTATCTGGCTTTGGCGTTCATTTATCTGATCGTAAGCTTCACGTTAGAGAAGCTGCTGCGCGCTGCCGAACAGCGTTTGCTGAGGCATGAGCAGCCGGATGGGGAGCAGAGAAGGAGATTTCGCATCGAGCGGAAGCCGTCGCTCCGAGGCATGTTCGCCGGGATCGGCGCGGAAAAAGGAGGCGCGAAGCTATGAAAATCGACCCCTCATTTATCTGGACGGCGTTCCTTCAACTGCTGTCTGCAATTCCCACCACGTTATTCATCACCGCCGTGTCCGTCTCGGTTGGCTTTGTTATTGGCGTGCTCACCGCACTATTCAGGTTGTATCGGGTTCCTGTGCTAGGTCCGATCTCCATCGCTTACGTCACCTTTATTCGCGGCACGCCGATGCTTACGCACCTACTCCTGATTTACTTCGGTTTGCCGGTAATCCTTGACGGCTTATCCGGTTGGTTTGGCTGGGGGTTCAAATCCACCTCCATCCCGATGATTGCTTTTGCCTTCATTTCATTTTCCATCACGGCCGGGGCTTATATGTCCGAGGTGGTCCGTTCGGGTTTGCTGGCGGTGAACCGGGGGCAGTTGGAGGCTGCTTATTCCGTTGGGATGACAACGTTCCAAGCGCTGCGGCGGATCGTGTTCCCCCAGGCGCTGGCGGTCAGCCTTCCCAATTTATCCAACTCGGTAATCGGGATGCTGCACGGTTCGACGTTGGCTTTTACCGTCTCCGTCGTGGATATTAACGCCAAAGCGCAAATCGTCGCTTCGACCAACTGGAAGTTTTTTGAGGCCTATTTGGCGGCGGCGGTCATTTTCTGGGGGCTGACGGTCCTGATTGAACGGTTAACGGCCCGGCTCGAGAAACGAATACAACTCTACAATCGGGGGGGAGTGGCATGATGCAGCTTCGTCATATTTCCAAGTCCTTTGGGCGCCAGCAGGTGTTAAAATCGATCGATCTCACGGTAAACCAAGGCGATGTCGTGGTTATTCTGGGGCCCAGCGGTTCCGGCAAAACGACGTTGCTGCGATGCATCAACTATTTGGAGAAGCCTAGCGGCGGCGAGATGGTCATCGGCGACTTCCGCCTGGAGTGCAGCCGGGCGACGAAGAAAGACATCCATGCCCTCCGGCAAAAGTCGGCGATGGTGTTCCAGCAATATAACTTGTTTAAGCATAAGACGGCCCTGGAGAACGTGATGGAAGGTCTGGTTATCGTCAAAAAAATCCCCAAAGAGGAAGCCAAAGCCCGCAGCATTGCGCTGCTGGAGAAGGTAGGTTTGGCCGGCAAGCTGGACGCTTATCCGAGCCAGCTGTCGGGCGGGCAGCAGCAACGGGTAGGCATCGCCCGGGCGCTGGCCTTGGAGCCGGAGGTGATTCTGTTCGACGAACCTACGTCGGCGCTGGACCCGGAGCTGGTTGGCGAAGTGCTGGAGGTCATTCGCAAGATCGCCAAGGAAGGGATCACGATGATCGTCGTAACCCATGAGATCGGCTTTGCCCGCGACGTAGCCAATCACGTCGTGTTTATGGACGGCGGCGTCATCGTGGAAGAAGGGAGCCCGGCAGAGCTGCTGTACCACCCGCGCGAAGAACGGACGAAGCAGTTTCTGAAACGGATTACCCCCGAGCTCAGCTACAGTATTTAGCATTTCGGATTGAGGAGGCGAAAGAGATGGGACTCACGATTAGCGTGTTGGATCAAAGCCCGATATACCCGGGAGAAACGGCGGAGCAGGCGTTTGCGCATACCGTTTTGCTGGCTCAAAGATCGGAGGAGCTGGGGTTCCGACGGTTTTGGGTATCGGAGCATCATGATTCGGAGCAGGTGGCCGGTTCCTCGCCGGAGGTGCTGATCTCCTACCTCCTGGCCCGAACGAGCACGATCCGCATCGGCTCCGGCGGTGTGATGCTCCAGCATTACAGCCCTTATAAGGTGGCGGAGAACTTTAACGTGCTGGCTTCCCTGGAGCCGGGGCGGGTGGACCTTGGCGTCGGCCGGGCTCCCGGAGGATTGCCGAAGAGCACGCAGGCTTTGCAACAAGGCTCACGCGAATCGGCTTCCCTGACGGACAAAATCGTGGAGCTGCGCAAGTACGTGCAGGACCGCCTGGAGGCAAACCATCCGCTGGCCGGTCTGCGCGCGGCCCCGCGTCCGGCGCAAGCCCCCGAGCTCTATGTGCTTGGCGCGAGTGTGGACAGTGCCAAAATCGCCGCCGAGCTAGGTTTACCGTACGTGTACTCCCTGTTCATTAACGGGGATCCGGCGATTGCACTTAAGGCGATACAGACCTACCGGGAGAGCTTCGATTCGTCGCAGGGCTTGGAGCCCCAAGTCATCCTGGCGTTGTCTGTGGTGGTCGCCGATTCGGAGGCGGAAGCTGCCGAGCTTGCCGGCAAGCAGAAGGTCGTGAAGGTGCGGCTGGACAGCGGTAAAACGGTGACGCTTGGGACGCGGGAGCAAGCGGAGGAGTTCGGCCGGCAGGCGGGAGAGCCATATACGATTGAGGAGCAGGAGCCCTGGATTATTAAAGGCACCAAGGAAGCCGTCCGCGAGCAGTTGCTGGCGCTGCAGCGAGACACCGGCATCGAGGAAGTGATCGTCACCAGCAATATCAGCCCATTTGAGAAGCGAGTGCGCTCTTTTGAACTGCTTTGCGACGCTTTGGTTGAAGTGACGGCGGAGGCGGAACATGTCCAATAACGATACCCATACGATGCAATGGCCATCGTCCGGGCTTACGGCAGAGCGGGTCGTGGAGATTCGCCGGGAGCTGCACCGGTATCCGGAGCTGTCGAACGAGGAGTTCGAGACGACCCGCCGAATCCGCGGCTGGCTGGAGGAAGCGGGCATCCGGATCCTGGACGTTCCGCTGGCGACGGGGCTGATCGCCGAGGTTGGCGGAGTCCGGGAAGGGCCGGTTATCGCGCTTCGGGCGGATATCGACGCCTTGCCGATTCAGGAGGAGACGGGACTCCCGTTCGCCTCGGCGAATCCCGGCAAGATGCACGCGTGCGGGCATGATTTCCATACCGCCGCCTTGATCGGTACGGCGTATGCGTTGAAAGCCCGGGAGGCGCAGCTCAAGGGCACGGTTCGGCTGATCTTCCAGCCAGCCGAAGAGAAGGCCAAAGGCGCGCGGCAAGTCATCGCGAGCGGGGCGCTTGATGGGGTGCATGCCATCTTCGGCATGCACAATAAGCCCGATCTTCCCGTCGGGACGATCGGGATCAAAAGCGGGCCGCTGATGGCCGCCGCCGACGGCTTTGTCGTCGAGATCGCCGGGCGGGGAACCCATGCGGCCGTGCCGGAAGCCGGCAACGACCCGATCGTTACCGCGGCACATCTCGTGACGGCGCTGCAATCGATCGTGAGCCGGAACGTGGGCTCCCTGGAGAGCGCCGTCATCAGCGTTACGAAGCTGCACAGCGGCACGGCCTGGAACGTCGTTCCCGAAACGGCGCTGCTGGAGGGCACGATCCGGACCTTCGACGAGGAGGTGCGGCAGCGGGTGCTGCGGCGCTTCGATGAGGTCGTTCAAGGCGTGGCGGCTGCATTTGGCACAACGGCTTCCGTCCGTTGGATTGAAGGTCCGCCGCCCGTGCTGAACGATCCGGCGCTGGCAGAGCTCGGGGAAGCCGCAGCGGAGGCGGCGGGGTACCGGGCCGTAACGCCGGTTCCTTCGCCCGCAGGAGAGGATTTTTCCTGGTATCAACGGGAAATTCCCGGCCTCTTCGTCTTTATGGGGACGGGGGGACCGAAGGAATGGCATCATCCGGCCTTCGATCTTGACGAGCGGGCCATTCCGGTAAGCATCGGCTTCTTTACGAAGCTGGCCGAGCGGGCATTGGAAGGTTTGAGCGGGAGCACGTCCGGAAGGAAGGCGGCGCACTTCGATGAGCATTGTCGTTCAGACGAGCCAATTGGGGATTCAAATGACAGTCGGACTAAGGGATAGGAGAGGATTGGATCGCATGACTAAAGTGAATTTTGAAGCTTTTTTAAATACGCATGGTCAGCTCGTTACGGCCATTGATGGCCTCAGCGAAGAGCAGACGACATGGAAGTCGAAGCCGGAGAGCTGGAGCGTGCTGGAGGTGCTGTCCCACTTGGTGGATCACAGCATCGTCACTTCCTTTCGGATCCGGGATATTCTGGCGGGGACGACGGTCCGGCTGCCGGCTTTTAACCAAGATGCCTGGGTCAGTGGACAATATGCGAACTTGGGCAACGTAGCCGACGTATTGCAGGTCTTCCACGCTTTGCTGCTGTATAACAGTTTGCTGTTAAGCCGTCTGGATGCAGCCGACCTGGAGAAAACCGGGGTGAATGCCAAGGGGGAGACTGTCACCCTCACAGATATCGTGGAGTCCTTTACCCGCCACGTGCAACGTCACTTGGAGCAAATCGATCGAATCAAACAAGCGGCCGAGATCGCCTGAGCAAGGGATGGATGAGAATAAGGAATGGATACCTAATCGATAAGGAGGAACGAAATTATGGCGAAGCCAAAACAACTCAAATTGGGTGCGTTACTGCACGGGGTCGGAGGAGGAACCTCCTTGTGGCGCCATCCGGATGTGCAGCCTGACGCCAGCATCAATATCGACGTATACAAACGCTGGGTGCAAAAGGCGGAGGCCGGTAAATTCGATCTGGTGTTTATTGCGGACGGCTTATATATCACGGAGAAATCGATCCCCCATTTCCTGAATCGCTTTGAGCCCATAACACTCCTCAGCGCCTTGGCAGCGGTCAGCAAGCATGTCGGTCTGGTTGGGACGTTGTCCACATCGTACAGCGAGCCGTTTACCGTTGCCCGGCAGTTCGCCTCCTTAGACATGATCAGCGGCGGGCGTGCAGGCTGGAACATCGTGACATCCCCCCTGGAAGGCTCCGCGCTAAACTATGGGAAGAAGGAGCATCCGGACCATGACAAACGTTACCGGATTGCCACCGAATTTCTGGAGGTAACCCGCGGCCTGTGGGATTCTTGGGAGGACGACGCCTTCGTGCGGGATAAGGAGACGGGGGTATTTTTTGATCCGGACAAAATGCACACGCTGAATCACGTCGGGGAGTTCTTCTCGGTGAAAGGGCCCCTGAATATCGCCCGTTCTAAGCAGGGACAGCCGGTGATCTTCCAAGCAGGCTCGTCCGAGGTCGGCAAAAATTACGCGGCAAAGCATGCGGATTCCGTGTTTACGGGGCATGAGACGATAGAGGATGCGCAGGCTTTTTATCAAGACGTGAAGTCCCGTGCCACTTCGTTTGGGCGAAATCCGGAGGAAGTTCTGATCTTTCCGGGGATCAGTCCGATCGTTGGCCGTACCCCGGAGGAAGCGGAACGCAAGTACCAAGAGGTTGCCAGCCTGGTGACGATCGAGAATGCCTTGGATTATTTGGGACGCTTCTTCGAGCACCACGACTTCTCCCAATACCCGCTTGACGAGCCATTCCCGGAACTTGGGGACCTAGGCAGAAACAGCTTCCAAAGCGGCACGGACAAAATCAAAAAAGACGCCAAGGATAAAGGGCTGACGCTGCGACAAGTGGCGCTGCAGGCCGCAACGCCTCGCGGCAGCTTCATCGGCACGCCGGTGCAAGTGGCGGACCGGATTCAGGCCTGGTTCGAGGGAGGCGCTGCCGACGGGTTCATGATTGCCACCGCCGTTCCGAACGGATTGGAGGAGTTTGTGGAGCTCGTTGTTCCGATTTTGCAGGAGCGCGGCTTGTTCCGGACCGAATACGAAAGCGATACGCTGCGCGGCAACCTGGGCCTGCCGGTTCAGGAGAACCGGTATACGTTGGAGCGCCAAGCGGTGGCTAAAGTATAAGAGTTTGACATAGAGGAGGAGGAAGAGACCATGGCAAAAATCGCATTGATCATTGGAAGCCCCAGCTCCAAATCACGGTTATTCGGATTAACCCAGCGGGTGGAAGAACAACTGCAGCAAGCGGGGCACGAACTCGCTTGGATTTCGGCGGCAGAACTCCCGGCGGAGGAGTTGCTGCGAGCTGATTTCGGCAGTCCCGCCATCCAGGAGGCGCTCGCTGCGATCGCAGCAGCCGACGCCGTCGTCATCGCGAGCCCGGTATACAAAGCGGCCTACTCCGGCGCGCTCAAAACGATCCTGGACTTGATCCCGCAAAAAGGGCTGCAGGGCAAGGTGATACTGCCGCTCTTCATCGGCGGGACGATCGCCCATTTGCTGGCGGTGGATTATGCCCTGAAGCCGGTGGTTGCCGCGCTGGGCGGTACCCATATTCTCAGCGGGGTGTTCGCCGTGGATCAATGGGTCAGCCGTTTGGAGAACGGGGGATATGCGCTTGAAGAGCAGCTCCGCGAACGTCTGGATGAGGCGGTTGGTGAATTGAACCGAGAACTAGCCCGCTACAGGGGAGCGGAGCAAGAGCAAGCAGTAGGGTTAGGGTAACCAGAGGAACCACGTAACCACGTAACCGGAGGAACCATTCTATTCGATTTTTCGCATATATTATGCCACCGAAACCCAAAAGGCCGGATTCTATTCGGTTTTTCATATACATATCGGGTTTTGGCTCCCCAAAGGCGCGAATATATATGAAATTTCATATATAATCCGCTAAAATCGCCGAAATCGCTGAAATGTATTCGATTTTTCGAACACATTTGCGGTTTGGCGGGCTTGGCGCCCTTCTTCAACGTAAAAAAGAGCTTCCTTACACCCAAATTCCGGGTGGAGAGAAGCTCTTTTTGCCGCCGTTCACTTCTGGCAAGTGAATCACTCAGCCGCCCAGCTGTGATTTCACTTGCTGCACTTCCTGGTTGTCCGCCATCATCGCAGGTTGGTAGAAGCCTTTGGATTGGGCCAGCTGGAACAGCTCGTACTGGGATTTCTCGCAGTTATCGCGGATTTGCTGCACGGTGGATCTCAGCTGGAGATTGGCGCATTCCGAAATGACGCTGCTGTAAGTGTTCAGGCTGCTTTTAACCATGGACAACGCGTCGTTCACCATTTCTTTATCCTGCATCATTGTGTGGTGTACCTCCCTAATTCAGAAATGACATGAGCTGTTGTTTGGTATTCTGCGCGTCCTGGGCCGACTTTTGAAAGTAGGCCTTGACCTGCGGATCGACGGACTGCTGCGCGTAGGTGAGCATTTTTTGATGTGCCGTTTCATGAGCGCCGATCAGGTGCCGCAGGCTTTGCAGCTCCTGTTGGTTGATTTGGGACATGTCATCTGCTCCTTTCCTTTGGTATTCGCTGGTTATTGTTTGCGAAATCGGGGCAATTCATGCGATCGGCATGTTTTCCCTTTGAAAAAGGTGCAGGATGGTGAATAAATTGTGACGGTGATCGGAAAGTACCGGGATTCGGGGTTTGTACAATATTACATATGTGACCGAGGCCTCATTACCATGACATGTGAACTATTAAAATAGTCACTGTGATCATGTCGAATTTTGTTAAAATTAGAAAGATGGCTCTTGGTTTGTATTAATTACATTTCTACAAGCATATTGACAAGCTCTAAACTATGAAAATTCAATTAAAAGGTGGAATAATAATGTCTTGGCAAGGTAATCCATTTCGAGGGTTCAAGAGATTGAGGTTTCGTTCGCTGATCGGCAAACTGGTGGGAATGATCGTTCTGCTTATGATGGTATGCGCCATCTCTTTCACGTTGGTGTCTTACTACGAGGTGCAAAGATCGATGACCAGCCAGATGAAAAGCGATGGGACAACCTTGGTGACCAATATCAAACGGGAAATCATCAGCAACGAGCTACTGGATAGGGGGCAGCTGCAGCAAATGTTCCAGACGATCAAGGAGGAAGGGCAAGGCAACATCATTTATATCTCCCTTTCTGATGTCCAAGGAAATTTGATCGTATCGGACAATAGCCAGATTCAAGGGGACGAAGCAGGGGCAACCGACGCAATTGCTTCGGCTTCGGCAACATCAACGGACACGGATTTAACCGCTGTGGTGGCCAATCAGGAAACGACGGGTCATATTTTGGAGACCGCCGGCGGAGAGAAGGTGTATAACATCTCTACGGACTTTTCATACAGTAACGAGCTCTCCGGCGCGTTAAATGTGGGGATTTCGCTGGAAAGCATGTATGAGCAGATCCGCGAAGCGCTGATCGAGACCATTATCATTTCACTTGTCATCCTGCTGTTCGCGGTTGGTCTGGGATTGCTCATGGGACGCAAGATGATCCGCCCGATTACAATGATGTCCAAGCGCATCAAGAGTTATGGGGCGGGGGATTTCTCGGAAGCCTTTAACCACCACAGCCAGGATGAAATCGGCAAAATGGCGGAAGACCTAGCCCATATGCGCCGCAAGTTGGGGGGGATGATGGAGAACATCCAGCTCCGCGCCGGCCAGGTCACGTCCGGTTCGCAGCAGCTTTCGGTTATGATCGGGGAGACTTCACAGGCGGCGAAGGAAATTTCCACAGCGACGGATGCGCTGGCGTCGGGCTCGGGGGACCTTGCGGTGAATGCGCAGGAAGGACTGGACCGGCTTAACAGCTTGGCGGAGGAAATCGTGTTGCTCACCGCGCGGGCAGATCAGATGAAGTTCAGCATTGAACAGACGCAGGAAGTTAACCAAACGACGATGACCAGTATGAAACAGCTGCAGAAGGCGATTCGCGAAAACGCGGAAGTAACCATCAACATCGAGGAGCAGGTAAACGACCTCAGCGCTAAGTCGGAATCGATCACTCAGGTGACGACGGTGATCAAAGCAGTTGCCGAGCAGACTCATCTGCTGGCGCTGAACGCGATGATCGAAAGCGCAAGAGCCGGCGAACAAGGCCGTGGGTTCGCGGTAGTGGCCGAGCAAATCCGTAAGCTGGCTGAACAAACGACGGGTTCGGTGCAGGGGATCGAGGAGATGGCAAGGGAAGTGGCCGCCGCGGTAGCGAAGACCCGGGAGTACATGCAACAGGGTACCCAGGTCATTACCCAGACGAGCGAGATGTCACGGGAGACCGGCCAAGCGTTCCGGCAGATCGACCAGACGATTCATTATATGATCGAAGGGATGCAGGAGCTGATCGACGGCATCACCCAAGTCAACCGCGACAAGGACGAAGTGATCGGCACCATCGAAAGCATTTCTTCGATCGCACAGGAATCCACCGCGTCGACCGAGGAGATTTCGGCCTCTACCGAGGAGCAATTGGCCAGTATGGAGCAGGTGTCCGCTTCGGCCGCCGAAATGAAGGAGATTGCTGACGATTTGAATCACATGGTGGGGCAGTTCAAATTCTAACTTGAAAACCGCCGCCGCAGCGAACTGAACTTGCCTCTCCCACAAAACATCCGTTACACTGATACCAGAATCAAACGATGAGCTGCGGTTAGGAGATAACCGGGTAATGAGGGGCAAACCATGGCATTAAAAAAAAGGGAACAGCAATCGCTGCAAACCAAGGAGAAAATTTTACGCAATTCCATTGAACTGATTACAACTTATGGATATGACGAGGTCACGGTCTCGCAGATTTGCCAGAAAAGCGAGGTGGCCAAAGGCTCGTTTTACACCCACTTTAGCTCCAAAAGCGACATCGCGATCGAGATCCTGAAGGACATCAACGTCCGCTTGTTCCACGGCCTGGAGATTGACGAGAAGCAACCGGCGGAGCCGCAGCTGCGGGAGTATACCCGACTGTATTTTCGTACGGTTATGGAATGCGGGCCGGCGATGTCGCGGGAAATCTTCAAAATCATCCATACGGTAAAGTTCTCCAGCGGGGACGTCTCCGACCTGCATAACAGCTTTATTGAGTGTTATATCCGGCTGGGGCAAACACAGGGGGCTTTCCGCCAAGATCTGAATCCGGAAAAAATCGGCCATTACTGGTCGGACGGCAATCTGGGTCTGGTCCGCTATTGGATCGCCGACAGCGAAAGCTACGACTTGATGCAGGAAGGCATGAACTACTTCGAATTTATGATGAACGCGATCCGTGTGCGATAAGCCAAAGCAAACAACCCGTTTCCCCGCAGTCTGCTGCGGAGGAACGGGTTGTTTCTTTTTAGGCCCGGGTTATTTATGGGCAGCGGCATGCTCCCCGGCGATACGTCCGGAGTACCGCACAGATCGCTGCCCTCTTTGGTCAGCTTATCCACGGTAGCTTGGTCAAGGACGGCAAAATATTCCCCGCCAACGGAGTAAGCGGCATTTCCCCACAGCACGTTGTCGTATACGACCCCTTCGTCGACGAACCGCGTACCTTCCTTGTTCACCCAGAACAGCGGCAGGTCTTTGACCGTAAAGGTTGGACGGCCGTTGTAGTTCTCGAAGATCCCTTTTGTCCCGGACAGGTCGCCCAAATGGATCTGGATAACGCGGTACGGCGGAGACGATCCGACCGGAACAAGCGGAGCACTGGGTATCGGTAATTTACGAAGCAAGCATCGTTGGCGGCGAACTGGAGGGACCTTATTCCCTCCAGTTCGCCGGATGGAGCGAGAGAAAAGCGGAATAAGGTCTTTACGTTCCGTTCCGTTCGGCCAGCGACAACCGCTGCTCGCGCCGCCGTCCGTGCACTTGGGCGTACACGGCGACGAGCTGCGTCAGTAAGCCGGCAACGCACACGCCGGTCCAGCCGAAATGCGCGTAGCTGAACGAGCCGATCCCGGAGCCAAGCGCCCCGCCGACAAAATACGAAACCATGTAGATCGTATTGATCCGGTTGCGGGCCTCGTCACTGATGGCGTGAATGCGGGCCTGGTTGGAGATCTGTGTCGATTGGACGCCGAGATCAAGCAGGATCACGCCGACAACCAGGCCCGCCAGGACGTAGCCGAAGCCAAGCAGGCAGACGTAGGCGAGGATCACCGCGACCATGCCGATGCCGATGGTGAAGCGCGGGCTGCGCTGGTCGGCCATCCGCCCGGCAACCGGAGCGGCCAGGGCCCCGACGACGCCGATCAAGCCGAACAGACCGGCCGCGTCAGGCCCAAGGCCGTAGCGTGGTTCGGCCAGCAGGAACGACAGCGTCGTCCAGAATACGCTGAAGGCGGCGAACATCATGCCGCCGTTCAGCGACGCTTCGCGAAGCAGCGGCAACTCCTTGATGAGCGAAGCCATCGAGCGGAACAGCTCCCCATACCCGGCCGTTGTCGTGGACGGGGATTTAGGCAGGCGGAACGCTAAGAACAAGGCCAGAAGGATCATCAGTCCAGAGGCGATAAAATAAACGGCCGGCCAACCGAAATATTCGCCAACGAGTCCGCTGAACGTTCGGGAGACAAGGATCCCGATCAACAGTCCGCTCATGACGGTGCCGATGATTCGACCGCGCTCCTTTGGATCGGCCAACTGCGCGGCGAGGGGCACGATCAGCTGAGGCACAACCGAAGTGAAGCCCACGGCGAAGGAGGCGATGCTCAGCATGATGCTGTTCCAAGCGAACGCCAGAAACAGCAAGGCGCCGGCAGAGCAGCCGAGCATGATCAGGATAAGCGATTTTTTCTCGCGAATGTCGGCCAGAGGCAGGATCATCAGCATCCCCAGGGCATAGCCGACTTGGGTCAAGGTGGCGGCAATCCCGACCTGGGCTTGTGTGACGTGAAACGCCGCGGCGATTTCCGCCAGCAGCGGCTGGATGTAATAAAGGTTCGCTACGGCGATCCCGGCGGTTACGGCCATGGTCAACACCAGGAAACGGCTGAGCTGAATCGGCGTACTATTGGTAGAAATACCAACGCCTCCTTTCAAGGTAATTTGGCAAAAAAACAACCTAAGTCCGTAAGAAACAGGGCTTAGGTTGTTTCGTTAAAGGACAACTCGCTTTACGGCAAAATGTTCCCCGCCGCGCGGTAAATTTCGTACCATTCCTCGCGGGTCAAGCGAATCTCGCCAGCTTTGATACAATCCTTCAAACGGTCGATGTTCATCGTCCCGATCACCGGCTGCATTTGCGCCGGGTGGCGCAGCAGCCACGCGATGGCGATGGTTGTGTTCGTGACGCCGTATTTCGCAGCGATTTCGTCGATTTTTTGGTTCAGCTCAGGGAACTTCTCGTTGCCGAGGAAAACACCTTCGAAGAACCCGTATTGGAACGGCGACCACGGTTGGATCGTGATGTCGTTTAACCGGCAGAAGTCTAACACGCTACCGTCGCGGTTAACGGCGGCTTCATTTTCCATATTCACGTTAATGCCGGCCGAAATCATCGTTGTGTTCGTGATGCTGAGTTGCAGCTGATTGGCAACGATCGGTTGTTTAACGTATTTTTGCAACAGTTGAATTTGCATCGGGTTCTGGTTGGAGACGCCGAAGTGGCGCACTTTCCCTGCCGTATGCAGTTGGTCAAACGCTTCAGCAACCTCTTCGGGTTCGACCAGAGCATCTGGACGATGCAGCAACAACACATCAAGATACTCGGTTTTCAGCCGTTTCAGAATGCCGTCCACGGACGACAAAATATGCTCTTTCGAGAAATCGAAGGAGCCTTGGCGGATGCCGCATTTTGATTGCAGGATGATTTTCTCCCGAATCTCCGGGTTCATGTGGATCGCATCGGCGAAGATCTCCTCGCAGGAGCCGCCTCCATATATATCCGCGTGGTCGAAGAAATTAGCCCCTTCTTCCAGCGCGGTTTGCACGAAACGTTCCGCTTCGGCTTTGTCCAGCGAATTGATACGCATGCAGCCGACAGCGATGACGGGGACTTCCAGCGTGCTTGTTCCAAGCTTAATCGTCTTCATTCGTCGGATCCTCCTTAAGGGTATAGGAATAGATGATGGGTTCACCCGGGCCGTTATGTATAGGACGAGCCCCTACGGTTGCGCAAAGGGCGCGGATGCCCCCATCATTGTGACATAGAAGGACGACGGTTTCAAGAGTACGGTGATGCGTGGGGGGAGAACAGCCAAAAAGGCCGCCGGGTCATGAATCCCGGCAGCCGAAAGCGGAAAGGAATAGGAATACCTGGCGTTAGCGAAGGGCTTCGCTAAGAGCGGCGACGCGTTTCTCCTTCAGTACGACGTTGTTGCTGTATAACATCGAATCGCTGCTCAAACGGTAAGTGGGGAACTGATCATGAGCAAGCAATCGCATGACGTCATCAAACAGAATTTCTTGTTGGCGATCCACTAAAAAGGTGAGGCCGCCCGATTCAAAGGTGATGTCAGTGGGGAGCGGCTCGCTGATCAAATGCAGCGAATAGACGCCGGCTGCGCTGCACCCTTCGGATTCGCCGACCAGCTTGAAGTACCCCGGCCGACCTCCCAGGCTTTGTTGCAGCTTTGCTTTCGTGAGGTCCGTCATTTCTATTCTCATCCCAACACACATCCTTTAGAAAGTTTTGTATTTTATAAAATTAAATTGTCTACAATTTATTTATAATCAATTTAAGGCATCCTGTCAAGCGGGGAAAAGTCACTTGTGCAACAAGACTCTGAGCGTATAATAGTTACTGTGATTTCGATAGCTCCAAATTCCAACGAAAAGGACTGCAAACCAACATGAATCTGATTGAGAAGAAGCGTGCGGAAGAAATGCTGAACGCTTTTGTTGGATCCGACGTGTATCTGCATAGCGAAGCTACTTCCTATTTGTTTGTTCGCAATTTCAAGGTGAACCTGACCGATGCGTTTATCGCCGGTGAAGGACCTTATCGCGTTGCTCTGCGGTTTGACGGCCATGGGTGGCTGCGAATCGAAGGGTTGACACATCTCGAGCTGGATGAGCAAGGACGTCTCCTCCTGGAGGGCTTTGACGACCGGGGACGGATGGACGTTGCGCTGCATTTAGGAAGGGGGCCGTTTCCGGAATGAATACCAACCATTCGACAAGCACAAAGGGACGTAAAATGCTGGCGGTATTTGCTCATCCGGACGATGAGTCGTTTATCTGCGGCGGCTCGTTGGCCAAATATGCGGCGGAAGGCGTGGAAATTACGGTGGTGAGCGCAACCCGCGGCGAAATGGGGCGGCGCATGGGCAATCCGCCATACTTAAACCGGGAGACGCTTGCGGCGGCCCGGGAAATCGAGCTGCGTCAGGCGTGTGCTCATTTGGGCGTACACGAACTGAAGTTTCTCGATATCCGCGACAAAACAGTCGAGTTCATCAACGAGGAGCAGCTGATCGGTCGAATCGAAGCATTGATGCAAGAACTCCAGCCCGAGGTGGTCATCACCTTCCACGAGACATTAGGCGGGCACCCGGACCATTGTGCGATTGGTAAAGTGACAACAGCAGCTTTCCGCCGGTATGGGCAAGGTTCGCTGTATTTTGTCTCCTTTGGCGACATGATGCTTCAGCCGGACAAGTACGGCTACACTCCAGGCGACATCGTTCGGGTAGAGGTGCAAGACCATCTGAAGGCCAAGTTGGCCGCTTTTCGCGCCCATCGCTGCCAATCCGAGCTGATGGAATGGGTTTGGCAACGGGATGACAAAGCGATGCGGAATTTCGGTCGTTACGAATACTTCATCCGCGGCAGCCAGTCGCAGTCGGGGAAGGATTCGCTTTTTAGGTAAAAAGGTACGATTTTAAATAATAATGATTTTCATTCTCAATTAGATATGATACGATAGTTCCATCCTAGTAAATATTTACTTTCTTCATGCGATCAAAAAGGAGAGGTAACAACGATGGAACAAACCGTATATGATGTCACGATCATTGGAGGAGGCCCAGCTGGGTTGTACTCCGCCTTCTACAGCGGCTTGCGCGAGATGAAGACGAAGCTGATCGAGTTTCAGCCTTTTCTTGGCGGCAAAGTGAATGTGTATCCGGAGAAAATGATTTGGGACATCGGCGGCCAGACGCCGGTCACCGGGGAGCAGCTAATCCAGCAAATGATCGAGCAGGGACTGACGTTCCGACCCGAAGTTGTCCTAGGGGAAAAGGTGACTTCGATATCCCGGGGCGAGGATCGCATTTTTACACTGCATACCTCATCGGGAGCTGAGCACTATTCCAAAACGATCATTCTTGCCATCGGAGGCGGGATCCTGAAGCCCACGAAGCTGGATATCGAGGGGGCGGAACGGTTCGAGGTGACCAATCTTCACTATACGGTGAAATCGCTGGGGCGGTACAAGGGCAAAACCGTGCTGATTTCCGGCGGTGGGAATACTGCGATCGATTGGGCAAACGAGCTGGCTCCGATTGCGAAGAAGGTCTATTTAACGTATCGGAAAGAAACGCTGAAAGGCCACGAGGCTGAGGTGACCAAGCTGATGAAGAGCAATGTGGCCTGCCTGTTGAACACATCGATCGTGAAGTTGACCGGCGCCAAAAGCGGGGATTCGATCCGCAGCGTATGGATTCAAAACCATGAGGATGGCTCGATCGTCGAGCTGGAAGTGGATGAGGTTGTGGTCAGTCACGGGTATGAACGGGATAAAGCGCTGCTGGAAAACAGCGAAGTCCGGATCGAAATGGCCAACGAGTACGGCATCAAGGGTACGGCCATGAGCGAGACCTCGGTGGAGGGGATTTTCGCTGCGGGGGATATCTTGTCTTATGAAGGCAAGCTTCATCTGATCGCGGGGGCTTTTCAAGATGCGGCCAATGCTGTCAACCGAGCCAAGCAATATATTAACCCGGAGGCGGAGGCCTACGGCATGGTCTCTTCGCATAATGATCTATTCATCGAAAAAAATCGGGAGCTGAAGAAGCAGCTGTTCGCGGCAATGGCGGAATAACCGAATCTACTACATATGGATGCGCTTACCTGAATTGGGTGGGCGTATTTTTTTATCCTTTTAATGCTTTCTCACCATGAAAATGGGAATATATCGAAACCTCACCCAATAGATATAAAGTTAGCAACTTGTATAGGCTCCTTGAAAACTATGAACGGTGAGGGAGATGAGAGTTTGAGCAAGAGAGTCGTCGCAGGATTTTTAAGCTTCATCTTGGCGTTTACGCTGCTACTGCCGATGGCGGGAGCGGAAGGCGGCGCTTTGACGGGAGCCGACGGAAAGAGGGATGGCGTTCCCCTGCTGAATCAGAACGCTTTGACGCAGGAGGTGCTGCGTGAGCAAGCCTCGAAGGTTCAACTGAAAGGGAGAGAGAAGCGGGAGGTTTCCGGGCAAGCGTTGCCCAAAGACAGCGGTTTGAAGCTGGAGCGCGGGGATGCTGAAGCGTCAGCGGTTCAACCACAGAACTTCGTACCGCTTACGGACGGCAGTGAACCTACAACGGTGATCGTCGAGCTGCAGGAAGCGCCTTTAAAGGTGTTTGAGGTTTCGCAGAGCAAAATGCGTACAAGCCAATCGCTGAGCTCCCATAGAAAAGCGATTGATCTGCAGCAGCAAACGTTTAAGGCGCAAGCCGTGGGGAAACTGAAGGCGAACATTAAACGCGAGTACGAAAATATTTTTAACGGGTATTCGCTAACGATTCCGGCAAACGAGGTGGAAAGCCTGTTAGAGCTTCCGGGCGTCAAGGCGGTTTATCCAAATGAAACCGTCTATGCCACGGAGGAGGAAGAGGCTCCTGCCGCACCGCTGGACAGCGTATCGTTTATCGGCAGCGGCGAGTTCTGGGAAGAGGGAACCGAAGGCCAAGGGATCAAAGTCGGGGTCATCGATACCGGCGCGGCGAAGGACCACCCTGATTTGGCGGGAGCGATTCCTGAGGGATACTGGGGTTATGATTTCGTCAACGAGGATTCTGAGCCTTATGAAACGACGAAGCAGGATTATTTGGATGCACTAGCCGAGGATCCGTCGCTGCCTGAGGTGGATGAAGACGGTCGAGCTTACTACACCTCGCATGGCAGCCATGTATCGGGTATTGTAGCCGGACGCGGCATAGGCAAAGACGAACTCGCCGGCGTCAAAGGGGTTGCACCTGAAGCAGAAGTTTACGCTTATAAGGTATTAGGGCCTTACGGCAGCGGTTCGACGGAGGATGTGATCGCCGGGATCGAGCGAGCTGTGGCGGACGGTATGGACGTCATTAACCTCTCGCTGGGCTCGAACACCAATAACCAGCGTTCTGCCGATTCGATTGCGGTCAACAATGCGATGAAGGCGGGGGTTGTGGCTGTCGTGTCCAGCGGCAACTCCGGACCTGGAGGAGCAACCGTCACCGATCCGGGCAGCTCGGAGCTGGCGATCACCGTCGGTGCCTCCAAGCCGCCGCTTATCACGCCGATCATGCAGATTGCGGCGATGGGCGACGAAGGCTTTTTTATGGAGACGTTTGATAAGTCCGCCGGGATTGAGAATTTGACCGAGTCTTACCCATTGGTGGATGTGGGACTAGGGAAGCTGGGGGATTATGCAGGGAAGGATTTGACCGGCAAAATTGCTTTTATCAAACGCGGCGAAATTTCCTTCGCGGAGAAAGCCCAGAACGCTCAAGCTTCAGGGGCGACAGCGGCCATTGTGTTCAACAATGCGCCAGAAGCATTGGAAAGCGGGACGTTGGGGGATGCGGAGGTGAACATCCCGATTTACGCGCTCTCTGGAGCTTATGGGAATCGAATTTGGGAAGCGCTCCAGGAGCAGGAGTTGTCCGCTGAATTTAGCTCGACATTGGAAGAAGATATTATGGCGGGCTTCAGCTCGCGGGGTCCGGCCAAACCGGGGTATGACATCAAACCGGACATTTCCGCACCGGGGATGAGCATTCGCTCCAGCGTGCCGGAGTACGAGGGCTGGTATGCGGCCCAAAACGGTACCAGCATGGCCGCGCCACACGTTGCAGGTGCAGCGGCATTGGTGGTGCAGAAATATCCAAGCCTCACGCCTTATGAAATTAAGTCCTTATTGATGAATAATACGGTGAAACTGAGCGATCGAAACGGTGACCGCTATACGCATATGGATCAGGGAGCTGGACGGATTGCATTGGATCAGGTACTAGAGGCCAACGCGGTAGCGATGGTGGAGGACTCGACGCCATATGTGGATGGGGAGGTCCCGGAAACCCATTATACGGGCAGCCTGTCGTTTGGATATGTAGGTAACGGCTTTTCCGCGGAACAACAGGTGATCGTGAAGGACATCGCAGGTGCGTCCTCCAACTACACCATTCGCTCGCAGTGGTATGGAGATACACCGATCGACCTGAATTTGTCTGCGGATGAGGCTGCGGTCGCAGCTGGCGGGGAAACGAGCTTCGATGTCGAAGTAGTCGTGCCGGAAGAAGCAGCCAATGCGCGGTACGAAGGCGAAGTGACCCTGACTGAAACGGCGACCGGGCATGTAATTAACCTGCCGCTGTCAGTCTATGTTGGCGATACGCCACAGGTGGATGTGGTGACGGACGTTGAGCTTTCGAACAACCCAATTTCGCCGAACGACGATGATCTGTTTGATACCACGGATATCGCGTTTACGGTGAACGAATATGCCGAGTATTTCTCGTTGGAAGTCCATGATCTAAACGGAAATTGGCTGGGCGTGATCCTTGAAGAAGATACAGGCGTTGATCCGGGCAGTTATACTGTGCGCGGATGGGACGGAACGATCTATGATGATCTACAGGAAATGGCGCTACCGGATGGCGGATACCTGCTGGTCCCTTATACCGGCACGTCCATGTTCGATTCCGTTCCATCCGAAGATTCAGCCTACGTGTTCTTTGTTGACACCTCAGCACCGATATCCAAGCTTAACGATCCGGCATTGAAAGTGAAGAGCTCCGGTCAGACGGGAGTTATCTCCGGCGAGGTCACAGAGGATTTGTTGATCAATTATCTCGTGAAGTTCGCCGGTCTGGATATGGATCTCGTGATTGGTGTCGAGGCATTGTATGAAAATGCAGAAGGCGAAGTCGAAACGAGCATAGGGACGATCGACAACGAAGGTAATTTCATAATCGACGTCCCGGTTGTTCCTGAAGGAGAAAACTATTACGAGGTTTACGTCTATGACTTAGCCGGCAATGGGTATTGGGATCCGGCTCATGTTGTAGAGTACAAACCGGAGCTTCTCGTGGAACCGGAAAGCTTGACGCTTCAAGTAGGTGAAAGCCAAGCCCTTTCCGTTACGTATATAGAGGCGGATGGAACAAAAACCGATGTAACCACAGCAGCAATTTATCGTGTAACCGATCCGGCGATCGTTGAAGTGAATGCCGGGACCGTGAAGGGCCTTGTGGTCGGAACGACGACGATTGAGGTCGAGCAGGGAGGCTTGAAGAAAACCGTTGCCGTCATGGTGACCGCTGAAGGCCACGAAGAGCAGGCGGAGCTTCGGGTGAGCCCGGAGACGCTGACGCTTCAAGCAGGCGATAGCCAAGCGCTCACTGTTACGTATAAAGCGGAGAACGGAGAGGAAAGCGACGTCACAAGCGAAGCGGGTTATACTGTGGCAGACTCCGCCATCGCGACAGTTGACCAAGGCCTCATAACCGGGGTCGCAGAAGGTACGACTACGGTTGAGGTTAAGTATGGAGAACTCTCCAAAACCGTAACCGTGACCGTAACAGCTGAGGGCGGTGAAGAAGAACCAGAACTGCGGGTAAATCCGGACAGCTTGGATCTTCAAGCAGGCGATAGCCAAGCGCTCAGCGTAACGTATAAAGCGACAAACGGTGAGGAGAGCGACGTCACAAGTGAAGCGGGGTATACCGTGGCAGACTCCGCCATCGCGACGGTTGACCAAGGCCTTGTAACCGGGGTCGCAGAAGGTACGACGACGGTTGAGGTTGAGTATGGAGAACTCTCCAAAACCGTAACCGTGACTGTTACCGCTGAAGGCGGCGAAGAACCGGAACCAGGGGAACCTTTGTTGACCGTCACGCCAGCTTCCTTGTCCCTGAAAGCCGGAACCAGCGCTCAGTTGGCGGTTACGTATAAGGATGAGGAAGGCAACGAAGCAACCGTGACGGATGCGGTTTACGAATCGAAGGATCCGCAGGTTGCTACCGTATCTAGTACGGGGTTGGTTACGGCCGTGAAAGCCGGATCAACCACGATCGATGTGACGGCCCAAGGCTTATCGAAGTCCGTTTACGTCACGGTCACCCCGGCAGACCCGCCTAGCAATGGCGGCGGAGGAGGCAATGGTGGCGGCAGCGGCGGAGGCGGCGGCGGATCAAGCAGCGGCGGTTCCACTTCTATGCCAACAACGACGCCAACTCCACCAGCTTCACCGGTTATCCCTAAGGATGCCGTAGCCATCAAGGCCGGCGAACCGACAGTGGTGAAGCTGCCAAATGGGTTTACGTTGACGATTCCAGAAGGTGCGATCACGTCTCCGGATGCCGCTTACGTCCAAGTCACGCCGGCATCGGAGGAAGATACGAAGAAGCTGCTGGAGGGATTGAAGCTGGCGGCGGGGATTCAAGCGTTTGGGATCTATTATGACATCAACATTTTGACGAAGGACGGGAAACCGCTGGACCCTATCACGCTCAGCAAGCCAGCCGAAGCAGCGATCCCGCTCACAGCATTGAACCCCGGGACCATGAACGGGGAAAAAATCAGCTTCTTCAAACTGGGAGACAAAGGCGAATTAAGCCAATTCTTCGGAAGATTGAAGGACGGGAAGGTAATTGCCAACTTATACGGCTTTAGCCGTTATATCTACCTGGCCAAGAACGTCACCTTTACCGATGTCACCCCAGTGAAGTTCGCGTGGGCGGTGGATGCCATTGAAATTCTGGCGTCGAAGGACATTCTTGCCGGCTCTGTCGACGGCAGCTTCCATCCCGAAACGCAGGTGACCCGCGCCGAGTTCGTATCCATGCTAGTACGGGCGCTGGAACTGAAGGCTGATCCAAAAGCAGCAAGCCAGACTTCTTTCCTTGACGTTCCTGCAGGAAGCTGGTACGAAGAGGCCGTGAAGATTGCGACATCCAAAGGGCTGATCAGCGGTTATGCCAACGGTACCTTTGCGCCGGACCAACCGATTACGCGCGGTGAAATCGCAGTGGTCTTGGCGAAGGCGCTGGAGGTCCTGGGCCAATCCGCAGGTGGAGGCGGAGCCAATCACAGCTTTGCCGACCAAGCTCGCATTCCGGCTTGGGCCGCTGAGGCGGTGGCCAAAGTCACGAGCCTTGGAGTCATGAACGGCAAAGCGGGGAACCGCTTCGAGGCCGAATCGCCAACGACTCGGGCTGAGGCAGCTGCCGTGGTTTACCGCATCTTCAAAGACTTTACCAAATAAGATTGGATCTTTCCGCCGTCGGCGCGCATGAGGCCGGCGGCGGTTTTCATATATATGAGGGAAGGTACGATCTCACCGAAGGAGTGTGGACAAATGGAGCAGAAAGTGCGTCGTTATCATGAACTCAAACAGCTGCAGAAAGAAACGGAACAGGAGCTTGCCGCTTTGCGTGGAGATATTTTGGAACATTTTCAGGAACAGGGCATTTCAGAGCTGGATGTGGGGGACTTTCGGGTGAGAACCATCCACCAGGAGCGGAAGGAATACGATGATCGCAAGCTTTACGAAGCGCTCCCCGATCCTGGCGTGTGGCGGCTGGTTTCCAAAGCGGACGCTCAGAAAATCGCCGGGCTTATCAAGCTGAACGTGATCCCCGAGGAAAAGCTGGCAGGAACGTTCTCCATTAAACCAGTCACATTGGTGCAGGTGGATAAGAAGTAGCGATGCATAGCTGGAATTATTCCGGCCGTTGCGTTGCCTCAGGACCCGCTGCCGCCACGGGATTAGCCTGGCGGTTTCGCCGCAAATCCAGCGGCGCCTGGTGGTACCATTTTTTGAATTGATGGTAAAAATGGCTGACGTTCTCGAACCCGCACTCCAGGGCGATTTCCACCACACGCAGCTCTGTCGTCAGCAGCAGGTTGCGGGCTGCGCTCAGCTTCAGCTGGTTTAAATATTCCGTTGGCGTCTGCTGCAGATATCGGCGGAAAGCCCGGTTCACGTGGCCGACGCTTCTTCCGGACAATTCGTACAGGGCGGGAAGCCCGCGGTGGAGATTTTCCTTCAGCTGCATTTTGCCGAGGGCATGCTCCAGCCATAACGGAATCTCCTCCTGCTTGACCGGATTTGGGTTGAAAAAGTAACGGGTGAGCAGGTCGATCAGCCCGCTTTTGAGGACGAGACGGGCCTTGGGTTTGTCGATGGAGGACAACAATTTGATACGTTCGAATAAGGCGACGAATTCACCCACTTCGGTTGGAGACAGCAGGACCACCAGGGGCAGATGCGATTGCAGCAGCTGCTCGGCGATCTCCTCCTCCCCCAAAAAAGCCAGCGCTTCGTCCATCAATCTATGCCGGAAGGGGACATTGTAAAACCGGCAGTCCTCCTCCCCGTTCCGCTCGTATCGATGGATATCCTCCGGCCTGATGAAGACCAGGCAACCCGTCTGGAGCAATTGGGCTTCTCCATTCACAACGTGTCGGCAGCTCCCGGCCTCAATCACGAAAAACTCGTAGAAGTCATGCGTATGCTCCGGCGAAACCTGGGACAAGGACTCCACCCGAAACGGGTTGACCGGGACCTCCGGATCAATGTAGTTTTCCTCGGTATATTTCAGCATAGATGACCCCTCTCCCCAACAAGATGATGTTAAAATAGCACATGATTTAGGTGAAGACAATACAAGAAACTATCCCGCCTCTTTAGTACAATCAAACCATAGTTAGGATAAAAAAGTACATGAGGAGGCAAAACGATGCGGCTTGTCGACTTGGGTGGAGCTTGGCGGATGAAACGGTTGGACCAGACCGAATGGCTCCCGGGAACCGTGCCGGGTTCGGTATATTACGATTTGCTGAATGCGGGACAGATGCCGGACCCTTATTATCGCGATCAGGAGTACGAAGTACTGGAGCTGTCCAAATACGATTATGAATATGAACGGATTTTCCAGGTGGACGAGTCCACACTGGCCCATGACCAAGTGGTGCTGCTTTGCGAGGGGCTGGATACCCTGGCTGAGGTGTACTTGAATGGGACGCTTATTCTGAACGCAGACAATATGCACCGGACGTACGAAGTAGATATCAAATCGCTGCTGAAACTCGGGGAGAATCACATTCATGTGATTTTGCGTTCGCCGGTGGAATATGTGCTTCGCAAGCAGGCAGAACGGCCGCTGATCGGCTGTGCCGACGCCGTGCCGGGGATATCGCATCTGCGTAAGGCGCATTCGATGTTTGGCTGGGACTGGGGGCCGCAGCTGCCGGACCTTGGGATCTGGAGGGACATGACGATCCGTGGGTATGATCGTTCCCGGATCGAGGATGTGTACATCACGCAAACTCACGAGCCTGACAAGGTTAACTTGGACGTCCGCGTGCGGACAGACAGCTGGGCGGAAGGGAACCGGGAGATCGCGGTCCGTGTGACTCGTCCATCGGGCGAAGGACTGGTAACCCAAGTTTCTGAGCAAATCGAGCCTACAACCACTGGGTCAGTTGGCGCTCTTCAGGAGCTGCATATTCCGGTGGAGATTCCGAGGCCAGAGCTGTGGTGGCCCAATGGGCTCGGCGAGCAGCCGCTATACGAAGTAGAGATTGTGCTTAGCGAGCAAGGCCGGGAGCTGGACCGGCATGACCTGCGCATCGGCCTGCGCACCCTGACAGTGCTACAGGAAGAAGACGAGTGGGGCGAATCGTTCCAGCTTGTTGTGAACGGGATTCCGTTCTTTTCCATGGGGGCGGATTATATCCCCGAGGACAACCTCTTTCCGCGACGCAGCCGAGAGCGCACGGAACATCTGATCCGCAGCTGTGCCGAAGCCAACTTTAATACGATTCGTGTTTGGGGCGGGGGGCATTATCCGGAGGATTATTTTTATGATTTATGTGATGAATACGGGATCGTGGTGTGGCAAGACCACATGTACGCGTGTGGCGTCTATGAGTTGACCGAGGATTTCAAAACGAACATCACGCAGGAAACGATCGACAACATGAAGCGGCTGCGCCATCACGCTTCGTTGGGGCTGTGGTGCGGGAACAACGAGCAGGAGCTGGCTTGGGATGAGTGGAATTGGGCGGAGCAAACCTCGCTGCAGCTGCAAGCAGACTACATCAAGATGTATGAGGTGCTATTGCCGGAGATCGCGAAGGAAATCGATCCGAATACGTTCTACTGGCGGGCTTCGCCGTCCTCGAAGGGGAGCTTCGACAAGCCAAATGACGAGAATTACGGGGATATGCATTACTGGGATGTGTGGCACGGTAAAAAGCCTTTCACCGCCTACCGCACCCTCTACCCGCGTTATATGTCGGAGTTTGGATTGCAGTCGTTCCCGTCGCTGAAGACGGTGGAGACGTTTACGCTGCCGGAGGACCGGAACATTTTCTCGTATGTGATGGAATCTCACCAGAAAAACGGGACAGGGAACGAAAAAATCCTCTACTACATCGGGGAAACGTACCGTTATCCCAAGGACTTCTCGTCCCTGCTGTATGCCTCTCAGTTGATTCAAGCCGAGGGGATGCGATGCGGAGTGGAGCATTGGCGTCGCAACCGCGGTCGCTGCATGGGGGCCTTGTACTGGCAGCTCAACGACATCTGGCCGGTAGCCTCCTGGTCGAGCATCGATTATTACGGCAGATGGAAGGCGCTGCAATATGAGGCCAAACGTTTTTTTGCGCCCGTATTGGCCTCGGCCTGCGAGGAAGGCACACAGGTCGCCTTGCACGTATCCAACGAGAGCAAGCGGACCGTGAAGGGCAAGCTGGTCTGGTCGCTGCGGAACGCTCGCTCCGAAGTGCTTCGTCAGGGAGAACAGGCGGGGGAAGTTGCTCCGTTTACCAGCGTGGAATTGGAGCAGCTGGATTTTGCCGAAGAGCTGGGCACCAAGGCAAAGCTGCGGAAGACCTATCTCGAATATGCGTGGGTGGAAGACGGGGAGATCGTCAGCGGCGGCACGGTCCTGTTCGTCAAAGCGAAGCATTTCGGATTCGCCAATCCCAACATCCAAGCTGTGATCACAGAGGCGGAAGACCGCTTTACGATCACGCTGACCTCGGAAGCGTATGCTCGGTTTGTGGAACTGGATTTTACGGGGCTGGACGCCATCTTTAGCGACAACTATTTCGATTTGTCCGGCGGGGCGAGGAAAACGGTCACCATCGCCAAATCCGCCCTGAGCCGACCGACGGCATTAGCGGAGCTGCAAGAGCAGTTTACGGTGCGCAGCGTGTTTGATATCTAAATTGCAGAAGATAAATGGGGTGTTCCTTTGGGGGAACACTCTTTTTCGTTATGGGAATTAAAATCCAAAACTTGACAATTCCATTCCTTTGGTTTATATTGAGTACATACTCAATGAGTTTAAACTCAATAAAATGCGAACGGAGAGGGGAATAGCCTTGAAAATCAAGGGCAGCGGAGAGAAGGTTAAATCGCAGCGCCAGCAGCAAAAGGAACGGACCCGTCAGCGGTTAATCGATACGGCGTTGTCGCTGTATGCTCGGGAAGGTCTGTTAGCCACCCGAACCGCGGATGTCGCCCGAGAGGCGGGGGTATCACATGGTACGATTTTTGCCCACTTCGCTACGCAGGAGGCGCTTTTGAATGCGGTGATCGAAACCTTTGGCACAACAACGGCCGGCCGACTGCATGAGCTGGCCTCCCAGGGCAGCAGCTTGCGCGAGGTCCTGCAAGCCCATTTGGCGGGGCTGCGGGAAGGGGAGTCTTTCTATTCTAGGCTTGTTCGGGAAAGCCGGATGCTGCCAAATGAATCGCGGCAAATGTTAGTGGCAATCCAATCGGTGGTCTCCCATCACCTTTGCGCGGCCGCCGAACGGGAGATGAAGGAGGGGATGATCCGACCTCAACCGCTTCATTTACTGTTCAACACGTGGATCGGTTTACTCCATTATTATTTGGCAAACGATGATCTGTTTGCACCGGAGGGCTCCGTGTTGGAGCGTTACGGGGAGGAATTGCTGGAGCATTATCTAAGTTTGCTTGCGCCTTAGGGGTAAGGGGGAAATCCACACCAACTTAAAAGGAGTGTTCAAGTTATGAAAAAATGTATTGCCTGCGGCATGCCGATGCGGGAGCCGTCTGAGTTCGCTTTAGGCGACACGAGTAAAGATTACTGCGTGCATTGTGCACGGCCGGACGGGACCATGCAGTCGCTGGAGGAGAAGCTGAAATCCATGACGGC
Source organism: Paenibacillus rubinfantis (assembly GCF_001486505.1). Lineage (GTDB taxonomy): Bacteria > Bacillota > Bacilli > Paenibacillales > Paenibacillaceae > Fontibacillus > Fontibacillus rubinfantis. Next base: position 1,386,022 of record NZ_LN909066.1, on the reverse strand, counting down.
GTTTATCGTTCGTACCCAAGGCCTGGACGGACAGGCAGCCGAGTCCGCCGCCCGAAGCCAGATGGCGCGGCTGCCGGCTTGGCAAGGGCAACTGCGGGAAGGGTAGGGATGGGAATGAGCGCCTTGGAACGGCAACTTCAACTTCAGGACCTCCCGAATATCAGCACGGTCATTGCTCGCAAATTGCGGCAAGCTGGGGTGAATACGCCAGAACAACTGTTTGCGATGGGCAGCAAAGAAGCGTTCCAGAGAATTAAGCTGCTGGACCCTACGGCCTGCCTGAACATGCTTTATGCGATCGAGGGAGCCGTACAGGGCATCCGCTGGCATTATTTGGACGTCGAGGTTAAAAGCGGGTTGAAGGCATTTTTTACAGCGTTAAATCAGTGAGCCATTTCCAAAACGACATATCCGTCATAAAAACAACATATTTACCCCTCAAGCTGCGATCGCCTATCGTTAGGAGGAACAAGTAAAAGGAGGGGGATGGCGATGCTGTCATGGTTTGAAGACGCCAAGCTGGGGATTTTTATCCATTACGGGATTTACGCGGTTGACGGCGTTTCTGAATCTTGGTCTTTTCATAACGGTGTGATTTCGTATGAAGACTACATGAAACAGTTGGACGGGTTTACGGCTTCCCGGTTGAATGCTGACCACTGGGCTGAATTGATCGAGAGGTCAGGGGCCAAGTATGCGGTGTTGACGACAAAACACCATGACGGTGTAGCTCTTTTTGATACAAAGTACAGCGATTTGAGCGTGGTGAAGCGAACGCCGGCCCAACGCGACATCGTTAAGGCATATGCCGAAGCGATCTCGAAGCAGGGAATTCGGCTTGGCTTGTACTATTCGCTGATCGACTGGTCGCATCCGGACTATCCTAGCGTGTTTCCTGGCGGGATCGTGCCGGACGACTTAAGCCGGGTTAACCGCTTCTCGGAACCGTCGGACGGCGTACAAGACGAGGAGAGATGGCAGCGCTTCCTGCAATTTAACCGCCATCAACTGAGCGAAATTCTAACGAGGTATGGTACCGTTGATTTGCTTTGGTTCGACGGGGATTGGGAACGCAGTGCCGAGCAATGGGGATTGCCGGAGTTTAAGGCGTATCTGCGGTCCTTTCATCCGGAGATCATCATCAATTCGCGTCTAGCCGGCCACGGGGATTACAAAACGCCGGAGCAAGGGCTGCCAATCACGAGACCCGAAGGGCCTTGGGAGTTTTGCACAACGATCAATACGTCTTGGGGCTACCAACCGAAGGATCAAAAATATAAATCGTTAAAACAAATCATCCGAATGTTCTGCGATTGTATTTCCATGGGCGGCAACATGCTGCTTAATATCGGTCCCCGGGAGGACGGGACGATTGATCCGAGACAAGCTGATATCCTGCTGGGGTTGGGCAATTGGATTCGTAAGCACGAAGAAGCGGTGTATGGAACTGTCGAAGGGCTCATGACCCGTTATTGGTTAGGCGGAAGCACGCTCAGCAAAGATCGGAAAACGTTGTACTTGTTCGTCTACGATGATCCCAAGGAATGCGTCTGCCTTAAGGGGTTATGTAATCCGATTCAAAAAATAACCATCCTCCATTCGGGAAAAGAATTGAAGTATGACATTCACGGCGGAGTGCCCTGGTTTAACATCCCGGGTACGACCTGGATTGATATGACACCGGAAGATTGCCACGAGCACGTTACCGTTTTGAAGTTGGAGTTTGCCGAGCCGATTGAAATGTACGGCGGCTCCGGCGCTGTTGTTACTCATAATTAGCTTTGTTAAAAAAAACAGCCGGGAGGCTGTTTTTTTGTTCCGGCTGCTTTGCATGATTATCCCATTGGATCAGGTTAAGCAGTCGAGTCCCCTGACCGAAGGGGATAATCATGCAAAGGGGGGCAAGAGGGGCTGTAGGGCGCCCTCCTTTGTCGCCCGGCTCAACCAAACGGTTGGGCCGGGCGTTTTTCGTTATTTTTTTCGCCAAGCCAAAAAATATAAAGGGCGTTTCCCGATAACAGAAGGAGTATGCAGCCATTTGACGATTCGGGTGGACAGCCATTGGCAGAGAAGGGCCTGGATGATGATTTTCCAATCGATGACGAGCGCCGTTAGCAGGAAAATTCCGCCGTTCATCCAGAATAGCGACGAGCCGGGGTTGATCCGCTTTCGTTTAGCAATGGCTAGCGCGACGAAGCCAATCCCTCCGTTGGTGACCCGTTCCCGGAACAGAATGGAAATACCGAGGCCTAGAAACAGGGACCCGGCAAGCAGGTTGACCCAAACGTTGGTAAAGGGGGAATGGAAGTACACTTCGAAATAATTAACGGATACGGCGGTTATCGTGATGACCATGATGGTCCCGATCGCGCTGATTCGTCCCAAGTAATGGACGGCAAACAGGAGAAAAGAGATGTTGGTTAGCCATAAACCAAGGCTCATCGGCAACCCAAACCAGTAATTCAGCAGCACGGCGATGCCTGCGCCGCCGCCGGAGGGAATCGAATGGGGGAACAGGAATACGCCCATAGCGAAGCCCTGGATTAGGGAGCCGGCGAAGATATGAGAGTTCTTTTGCCATAAACGGCGCAGAAAATAAGCCCGGACGGGGGAATGCTTCATCGACACAAAAATCATCCTTCAGGAAGATGGAGTGGCAGGCTAGTCCTGCTTCTACAGCTTATGCGCCTGAAGAGACGGGCATGCCAAGGGACCCTGGATCCACCCATGTTTTGTTGCTGGAGAAAAAGGGTTTACGGGGAGAGGCATGGAATAAAAAGGTATACATAATAGGGTGAAACCCAATCAGCCGATGAAGGGTGAGCACGCATGACAATTCTAAAAGATATTATTCTTCAGCTGTTCTTTGCCCATATGCCGTTCGTCATGTTTAGTGTGTATTATCGTGATCAATCCCGGAACTACACCCAGAAGTTCATTGCGTTTTCCAGTATGATTTGTTTGTTTTTATCGATGACTTTTGGGGCCAGCGTAGTTAGCGGGTACTTTTACGATATACGGTACACCATTATGTTTTTCGGCTTGATCTTCGGGGGGATACAGACGGGATTCGCATTATTGGCGGAGTTTCTCTTGTACCGTTTATATATTGGAGGCGACGGCACGTTGGCCGCGATGCTGATCATGCTGGTGACGTTCCCGGGATCTTATCTGTTATACCGTCTGTATCGGAAGTGCGAGCAAAAATCGCTGATTTTATTGATCGCGGGCGTGTTCTTTTCCGTAACGCCGCTTCTGTTCGTTTACTTGGAGAATCCGGAATCCGTCATTCGTCATTTGAGCTTTCATTTGTTTGTCATCCCGATGCAGAATTTGGTTGGCTGCTGGCTGCTGATTACCTTATTTCGAAAAGCGGCCACCGATAAGGAACTATTCATCAGCTATGGGCAAAATGAGCGAGTTCGGGCCATCAGCCACGTGGCGGCTTCGTTGGTTCATGAGGTGCGGAATCCGTTGACTGCGGTAAAAGGATTCCTTACGCTGATTCGCGATGGTGCGGCGGATCGGGGACGGATTGAACGTTATATTGAAATTTGTATGAGCGAAATCGCCCGCACGGAATACATCCTATCCGAGTATTTGGCTATTTCCAAGCCGATCGGCGATAAACAGGAGCCTACCGACCTAGAGGAGCTGCTGCGGATCACGAAGGATGTGATGAGCCCGTATGCCAATATGCATAACGTGCTGCTCGAAATCGGACATCCGCCGGAACCGGTATGGATTTTGGCCAATCCCGATAAAATGAAGCAAGTGCTGGTGAATTTTATCAAAAACGCGGTTGAAGCATGCGCCGAAGTGCCGCATTCCCGGGGCAAGGTCACCTTGCGCCTGCAGGTAGAAGCGCGTAAGGTCACGTTAACGATTCAGGATAACGGCGTCGGCATGACGGAGGAGCAGGCCAAGCGGCTGGGTTCGATTTATTTTTCCACTAAATCGACGGGAACGGGGCTGGGCATGACCTTCTCTTACCAGGCGATCCTTTCGTTTGGCGGCACCATTAACGTGCAAAGCGAACCCGGCGGCGGGACGAGATTTACGATTAGCTTGCCGATTTATGCCCGAAATGAAGAAGCAAAGGAGAGGGATGAATAATGAGCAAATCCGGCGGAGAGATTGCGGTAAAAATTGTGCTCTGCGTCCTGTTGTCCGGCGTGATATTATTTCTCGGACTATTCGCCGGTTTGATCGTTTCTTTTTCCGGGGGAGCTTTGTTTTATGCGCCTCTTGTGCTGGTCGCAGCGGCTGTGTTGGTCGTGTTCCTGGCCTTCTTTATGTTCTTGCCGGAGCGGCACCGACGCAAGTTGTTCATCTCGCTGCTGAGCATCGTGGTCTTGGGAGGCTTGACGACAGCGGTGTACGAGCTACGCGAGGCGTACCATAACCGCATTCCGGTCGTCAGCGACCAGGAGGTGAATATGGAGCCGTACCGGCCGTTCGCGGATACGGGGAAGTTGGCCGTGCTGCCAGAACCGTCCAAATTGACGATAACGAAGGATTTGCCGCGGCTTGATGGGGCAACGGCTCTTTATCCGTTGTATGCCGCGTTTGCGCAGGCGGTATATCCGCGCCAGGATTATGATCTTTACGAGAGCGAAGTTATGGTGAATACGACGCCGGTGGCCTATAAGAATCTGATCGAAGGCCGGGCGGATCTCATCTTCGCCGCCGCGCCGTCGGAGGGGCAAAAGGCCGCCGCCCGCAAGCAAGGCAAGGAATTAAAGTTCACCCCGATCGGCCGTGAGGCGTTTGTCTTTTTCGTAAATGCGTCGAATCCGGTGACCGGGTTAACAACCGAGCAGATCCGCGGGATCTACTCGGGGGAACTCACTCGTTGGAGCGACTTTGGGGGGAACGATGCGCGAATCCGCGCGTTCCAGCGGCCGGAGGACAGCGGCAGCCAAACGATGCTGGAACGGGTGATGGACGGACGGGAGCTGGCCAAACCGCCCGAGGAGAATGTGGCCTCCGGGATGGGCGGCATCATTTCGCGGACCGCGGATTACCGCAATTACAAAAACGCGCTGGGTTATTCGTTCCTGTTTTATGCCACCGAAATGGTGAAAAACGGGAACATTCGCCTGTTGGACATCGACGGCGTGAAGCCGGAACGAGCGACGATTGCCAACGGTGAATATCCGTTTGCGGCGGAGTTTTACGCGGTAACGGCGGGCAGCGACAATCCGAACGTGGAGAAGCTGATCGAGTGGATTCGTTCCCCGCAGGGCCAGTATTTAGTGGAGCAAACGGGCTATACGCCGCTCGCCCCCTAGAACGTATTGACACTCGAATGGCGGATCGATAAACTAAAAACTAGGAATTAGCACTCTGTCCTATAGAGTGCTAATATATGGTTAGCCAAGTTCCCCCATGGGGCGAAAGGAAAGGAGATCAGTTTCATGGCGAAAAAGCAGTTTAAAGCCGAATCCAAAAGATTGCTGGAAATGATGATCAACTCGATTTATACGCAGCGGGAAATTTTTCTGCGTGAGTTGATCTCGAACGCCAGCGATGCCATCGATAAAATTTATTACCGGGCATTAACCGACGATCAGCTGGTGTTTAATAAGGACGATTACTTCATCAAGATCAAGATGGACAAAGAAGCCCGTACTTTAACGATTTCCGATACCGGTATCGGGATGACGAAGGACGAGTTGGAGAATAATCTGGGCATTATCGCGAACAGCGGCTCGTTTGCGTTCAAGAATGAAAACGAGCTGAAGGACGGCCACAACATCATCGGTCAGTTTGGGGTCGGGTTCTATTCCGCGTTTATGGTCGCGGATGTGGTTACCGTGATCAGCCGGGCGCTGGGCTCGGATGAAGCCTACAAGTGGGAGTCCAAGGGGGCTGACGGGTATACGGTTGAGCCGTGCGAGAAGGCGGAGATCGGCACGGACATTATTTTGCATATCAAAGAGAACACCGAAGACGACCAATACGACGAATACCTCGAGGAATACCGGCTGAAGTCGATCATTAAGAAATACTCCGATTTCATCCGTTACCCGATCAAAATGGACGTCACGAGCAGCCGGCCAAAGGAAGGCAGCGAAGGCGAATACGAGTCGTATACGGAAGAGCAAACCGTCAACAGCATGGTGCCGATCTGGCGCAAGAACAAATCCGAGCTGACGGACGAGGATTACGAGAACTTTTACATGGAAAAACGCTACGGGTTCGACAAGCCGGTGTCGCATATCCATATCAAGGCGGACGGCGCGGTCGTGTATAATGCGATTTTGTACATTCCGGAGACGACGCCATTTGACTATTACACCAAAGAATACGAAAAAGGGCTGGAGCTGTACTCGAACGGCGTGCTGATCATGAACAAATGCGCCGACCTGTTGCCGGACTATTTCAGCTTCGTGAAAGGGATGGTCGATTCCGAGGATCTGTCGCTGAACATTTCTCGGGAAATGCTGCAGCATGACCGCCAGTTGAAGGCGATCGCGAAGAACATCCAAAGCAAGATCAAGAGCCAACTGCAAACGCTGCTTAAGGACGACCGCGAGAAATACGAGAAGTTTTATGCCTCGTTTGGCCGTCAGCTGAAGTTTGGCGTGTACAACGACTACGGCATGAACAAGGACGTGCTGCAGGATCTGCTGCTGTTCACCTCGTCCAAGGAGAAGAAGCTCGTCACGCTGGACGAATACGTCTCCCGTATGCCGGAAGATCAGAAGTATATATACTACGCTGCCGGCGAATCGGTGGAACGGCTGGAGAAGCTGCCGCAAACCGAGCTGGTGCTTGATAAAGGGTACGAGATTCTGTATTTCACCGACGACATCGATGAATTTGCGATTAAGATGATCATGAAATACAAGGATAAAGAATTCAAATCGGTGTCGAGCGGTGATTTGGGCATCGAAGCCGAGGCGTCCGAAGACAAGGCCGATACGGACGAGAACAAAGACCTGTTCGCCGCGATGAAGGATCTGTTGGCGGGCAAGGTGAAGGAAGTCAAAGCGTCCAAACGCCTGAAATCCCATCCGGTGTGCTTGTCGACCGAAGGCGAGCTGACGATCGAGATGGAAAAAGTGCTGAATGCGATGCCTGGCGCGGACGGGCAGTCGGTTAAAGCGGACAAGGTGCTGGAGCTCAACGTGAACCATGACGTGTTCCAGTCGTTGAAGAAAGCTTACGACAGTGACAAAGAGAAATTGGCTTTGTACACGAACCTGTTGTACAATCAGGCGCTCTTGATTGAAGGGCTGTCGGTCAGCGATCCGGTTGAATTTACGAATGACATTTGTAAAGTGATGGTGTAAGCGGGCAGGGGCCCGAGAGGATGGGAACCACCTTCTTGCGAAAATGGCGAGAGGGTGGTTCTTTTGTTTTTGGCTTGGAATATGCCATCATGAGGGTGGGGGCGATACAGGGTGTTTCATGACTTTAAGCTTGTGGCGGAGACGCCGGTGTACGTACAGGTGAAAAATTATATCAGATGGCTGATGATGCAAGGGGCTTTGCAGGCCGGACAACGGCTTCCCTCGACACGGGAGCTGTCCGAGCTTCTCGGCGTCAGCCGGGGCAGCATCATCGCTGCCTATGAGGCCTTAAATGAAGAGGGGCTCGTCTACGCCGTAACGGGGAAGGGTAACTTCGTAGCTGAGGTCACTGCACCGGGAGAGCATGCGGTCCCCATCTGGCGAATGGATTGGCGCGAGCGGATGAACCGGCAAGCCCGGCTATCCGTGGAGCTCGACCATATGAAACGCGGCAGGCCCGGCCTGCGGGCGGCGAAAGACGCCATTTTGTTTACGAGCATCGCCCCTGACGAGCAGCTGTTTGATCTGGAGAACGTGAAACGCGCGTTTTTGGATCGGATGGCGGTGGAAGGCCGCGTCTTGTTGAACTATGGATACGCTAAAGGATATAAACCGCTGATTGATTTTTTGCTGAAATATATGGAACGCAAAGGCGTGGATTTGGAAGGCAAGGATCTGCTGATCACCAGCGGATTTACGGAAGGACTGGATATCGTGCTGTCGTCGATGGGGCGGGACGGCGGTGCGGGCGGGCGTATATTATGCGAAAATCCAACGCACCAAACCGCGATCAAAAATTTACGCCGGCACGGGTTCGAGATCACCGGCATTCCGATGGAACCGGACGGCCTTGATCTGGCCGCGCTGGAGAGGGAGCTGAAGACGCAGCCGTTTGACGGCGCGTTCCTGGTACCCTCCTATCATAATCCAACCGGAATTGTGACGTCCGCCGAGAAACGGCTGGCTTTGCTGGAGCTGCTTGGCCGCTATCGGGTGCCGGTCATCGAGGATGGGTTTAATGAAGAGCTGAGGTACTCCGGCTCCCATGTCGCCCCGTTGATCGCAATGGCGGGGCAGGGGAACGGGGTCGTGTACCTGGGCAGCTTCTCGAAGGTATTGTTCCCGGGCATTCGCGTCGGCTGGGTGCTGGCGGACCGGGAGCTAATCGACGTGCTGGAGAGTGTCAAACGGGCGCGCAGCATCCATACGTCAACATTGGACCAATCGCTGTTGTATCAATACTTGCTGAACGGCAACCTGGAGAAGTACCTGAAACGGGCCCGTACGGAATATCGGCGGAAGTACGAATGGACGAAAGCCTGTTGCGAGCGGTACGTGCCGTATTCCCGATTATCGGGCAGCGGCGGGTTGCACCTGTTTCTGGAGTTTCCGGAGGGCTTTGATACGTGGAAGCTGCTTGAGCTTTGCGCGGATCAGGGCGTGCTCTTTACGCCCGGAGATATGTTCTACGTGGACGGCGGGGGACGGAACACGATGCGAATCGGTTTCTCGAGGGTGTCGGAGGAAGACATCGAACAGGGGATTCGCCGGATCGGCGAACTGGCGGCAAAGCTGTTAGAAGCTGTGAAGTAAGGAAGAAGAGTGAATAAGAGTTAGGTGCGGAGCGCTGGAGAGCTGGAGAGCGACTTGGACTTGAACAACGGGTGAAGGAGAGGAATCGGATGAAAGTAGGCGTAATTATGGGCGGGGTCTCCTCGGAGCGCGAGGTGTCGCTGATGACGGGGAAAGAAATCGTGGGGCGGCTGGACTCAAACAAGTATGAAGTGGTGCCGATCGAGGTAACGAAGCGGGAGGAGCTGATCGACCGGGTACGGGGCATCGACTTCGCCTTGCTCGCGCTGCACGGTGCGTTTGGCGAGGATGGTACGGTGCAAGGCGTGCTGGAGACGATGGGGATCCCGTATTCGGGCAGCGGCGTGTTGTCCAGCAGCTTGTGTATGGATAAACATCTGACGAAACGGGTGCTGCAGGCCGAAGGGATCGTTACGCCGGACGGGGCTTATCTGGACCGGGCGATGTTCGCGGACGGCACGTGGGAATCCCGGCTTGCGGGGCTCGCGTATCCGCTGTTCGTCAAGCCCAACGCGGGAGGCTCCAGCATCGGCGTCCAGCGTGTCGACCGGCCGGAATTGTTGCGCGGAGCGCTGGAGGAGGCGTTCCGCTGGGACACGACCGTGGTCGTCGAGTCCATGGTGTCCGGCCAGGAGATCACCTGCCCGATCCTGGACGGGGAGCTGCTCCCGGTGCTGGGCATTCGGGCGGCCAATGGGGCGGAGTGGTTCGACTACGAAGCCAAATATAGCGATGGCGGGGCGGAGGAGCAGCCGATCACGCTGCCTTCGGACGTCGAGGCGCGGGTGCGGGAAGCGGCGCTGGCCTGTTACCGGCTGCTGCAATGCCGCGTGTACGCCCGGGTTGATATGATCCTAAGGGACGGGGTCCCTTACGTCCTGGAGGTAAATACGCTGCCGGGGATGACGGCAAACAGCCTGTTGCCGCGCAGCGCCGCTGCCGCCGGGATGAGCTACGCCGAGCTGCTCGACCGGATCATCGCGCTGTCGCTCGCTGAGCGAGGGAGCGGTGTCCCGGCCGCGGCGGCGGCTCAGCGGTAGAAGTGTTGCATTTCCTACAACATTTCTGCTGGAGTTGTGGCCTTTAGCCATGAAATGTTGCAAGAAGTACAACATTTTGGTGTGGTTAGGCCACAGGTAGGCGAAAATGTTGTATTCTATACAACATTTTCGGTTGAGCTGCGCTTTTGGGGGCGAAAATGTTGTATTCAATGCAACATTTCCCGCAGCCAACCTAAAAAAGAACCGCCCCGAAGGGACGGATCTCTTGGATCAAGTCAAATTGCTGTGAATGTCGCCTAGTTGGCGGGGCTCCCGGCTAGCTCCAGTACCTGCTCGACAGGCACGTACTCGAAGTGCAGGTCTCGGGCGACGGAGGCGTATGTGATCGCACCGCCGGCGACGTTAACCCCCTTGCGAAGGGCTGCCCGTTCGCTGAGCGCCGTGTAAAGGCCCTTCGAGGCGATCTCCAGCGCGTAGGGCAGCGTGGCATTGGCCAGCGCCAGCGTGGAGGTGCGCGGCACCGCGCCCGGCATGTTCGCAACGGCGTAATGGACGACGCCATGCTTCACGTACGTCGGATCGGAGTGGGTCGTGATCCGATCCACCGTTTCAAAGATGCCGCCCTGGTCGATGGCTACGTCCACTACGACCGAGCCGGGGCGCATCGCCTTCACCATGTTTTGGGTGACGAGCTTCGGCGCTTTGGCGCCGGGAATCAGCACAGCGCCGATCACCAGGTCGGATTCCGCGACCGCCTCGGCGATGTGCTGCGGATTCGACATCAGCGTCTGCACGCTGGCGCCGAAGATGTCCTCCAGCTGCCGCAGGCGATCGGCGTTCAGGTCGATAATCGTCACGTCAGCACCTAGGCCGATGGCTACCCGAGCGGCATTTGTGCCAACGACGCCTCCGCCGATGATCGTCACCTTGCCGCGCTTGACGCCGGGCACGCCGCCGAGCAGGATACCTTTACCGCCGTGCGGCTTCTCCAGGAACTGCGCTCCGATTTGCACCGACATCCGCCCGGCTACTTCGCTCATCGGCGTCAACAGCGGCAGCGTTTTGTTTACTTCGACCGTCTCGTAAGCGATGGCGGTCACGCCTTGGTCTCTTAACGCTTGCGTCAGCTCCGGTTCCGGCGCGAGATGCAAATACGTAAAGAGGATCAGACCTTGGCGGAAATAGCCATATTCCGAAGGCTGCGGCTCCTTCACCTTCATCACTAGATCCGCCGACCATGCGTCTGCGGCGCTGCTGACGACTTTAGCTCCGGCGGAGGCATATTCCATATCCTCAAAGCCGCTGCCGGCTCCCGCTTGGGTCTCGATCCACACTTGGTGCCCTGCATTAACCAGCGAGTAGGTGCCCGAAGGGGTCAGGGCCACCCGGTTTTCATTGTTTTTGATTTCTCTTGGGACTCCTACAATCATCTTGTTACCTCCTCCGTCAAACGATCTGACATCAGTATAGGACAGGAACGGCGCTTTTTATATGTGGAGATACGAGAAAAAAAACAGCCCGAATTGTGTAATTTCACAAATCGCGGCTGCCGCCGAAGCGCTCGGCTTTAAGTTCCAGGTATAAGGTCACCTTCTGCTCCATGCTGGCCAAGTCGATCCGGCCGATTTCGGCGATTCGCTTCAGCCGGTAATTCAGCGTGTTAGCGTGGATATGCAGGGCGTCGGCGGCGATTTTCGCATTGCTGTCATGCGCCAAAAACACCTCCAGCGTATGCACCAGTTCGCTGTGATGCTCCTGGTCGTAGACCTGCAGCCGGGCGAGTTGACCGCCTGCTCGGCCATGCTTTTGGAGCTCCTCCCAAATTCGGGGCAAATATCGGTAATATCCGAGGTCGCCGTACATTACCAGGTCCCCGGTCTCCTCGGGAAACCGCTGCTTCACCTGAAGCAGGAGCAGCGCTTCGCGATAGCTGTCCTCCAGCCGTCCGTATTCGCTAAACGTCCCTCCGCTGGCCACTCCGAGGAACTGCTCTGAAAAGAAGGAGCGCAAATTCCGTTGAAGAAGCCCCAATTGGCTGGCGACTCCATCCATCGTATCCGGTGCCAGCGGTGCAAATAGCAATATCAGCTGATTCTTATTGATGGCGCGCAGCACGATCCGGCTGTAGGCGGAGAGAGGAACGCATTTCTCCAACGCCTGCCGCTGCCACGACTCCTTCACTTCGGCGGCAAACTGCAGGACGACCACATGGAACTGCGGAGGGAGGGCGATCCCGATCCGGTGGGCTTTATCCCGGATGAGGGTCTCGTTGGTCAGATGTCCGGTCAACAGCTGCCAGAAAAAATCGCGATGCGCCTCGTCCTCCTTATGGCGCTGCAGTTGCCATTGGGCCATTTTGGTGCGGGCAGCTTGGGCCGCCTTGGCGAACAACGCCATTTCCCGGTCGGAAAAAGGGTTCTCTGTCTCCAGTACCCATATATATCCGACAACCCGGGAGCCCGAGCGGATGGCGGTTGCTACGCGGCCGCTGAGTCCTACCTCTTGAATCGGCGCGATGCGAATCGGCGCTTCGCTCTCTAGAAGGCGAGGGATGATCCCGTCCCGCCAGAGGCTGCCGATGATTTGATCAGGGACCCGGCGGCCAACGATGGTCGCCAGCCGCGCCGCGTCGGTCTCCGGCACGTGCGAGCTGTAGGCAACCAGTCGGTGGTTGGCGTCTTCGATCGTGACTGGACGCCCCAGCACGTCGCTGATCTTCTCCGCGAGCAATTCCAGATTGTCGGAGTAGGGCTCGAAAATATCGTCTTGTTCTTGGCTCATAGGCGAGCGTCACCTCCGATTGGTCTTTTGTGAAGCCGCACAAGGACCGTGCCTTATTTTTGGGGAAGGGAGACAAACCCCGGCAGGGGCGGCTGATTTATACTAAATTCCATGAAGTATAGAAAAGAGGTCTTCCACGATGACAACGATGCAATCGAGGGTCTTGAACCCCACCGGCTACCGGGAAACCTGGGCGGAGGTGTCGCTGGACGCCATCGCCCACAATACAGGGCTCTTTCGCAGGCAAGCCGCCGAGAGCTGCCGGGTGATGGCCGTGGTCAAAGCGAACGGCTACGGGCATGGAGCCGTGCCGGCGGCGCAAGCGGCGATCCGTGGCGGAGCCGAATACCTCGGCGTCGCCCTCGTCGACGAGGCGCTGCAGCTGCGTGCGGCCGGCCTATCACAGCCTATTCTCGTGCTCGGCTACACGCCACCGTTTGGCGTCGAAGCGGCGGTTCGGCAGGGCATCACCTTGACGGTTTATACCGAGGAGGTCCTGCGGGAGGTCATCGCTTGCGCCAAAAGACAAGGGCGCGAGGCGCGCATCCATTTAAAGGTGGATACCGGGATGTCCCGGATCGGCTTGCCTACTGCCGAGGCGGTGATCGCGCTGGCTGAACTCGCGGCAGCCGCTGCACCCTTCGTCATCCTGGAGGGAGTGTTTACGCATTTTGCCGATGCGGATGGTCTCGACCCGGCATATACGATGGAGCAATTTGCCCGGTTTAAAGACTGCCTCGATTCCCTGGAGTCCCATGGCCTGTACGTGCCAATCAAGCACTGCTGCAACAGTGCGGCGGCGATGCGGTTCCCGCAAATGCACCTGGACATGATCCGGATCGGGATTGCGCTCTACGGCTTATCCCCTGCGCCTTCCCCGCAACTGCGATTGCCGGAGTATCCCTTACGTCAGGCGATGCAGCTCAAGACGAAAATCGCCTCTCTCCGGCGGATCCAGCCGGGCCAGACCGTCGGCTATGGGCGAACTTACCAAGCGCCGGAGGAGCGGATCATCGCCACCCTCCCGATCGGTTACGCCGACGGTCTGTCGCGGACGTTATCCAACCGCGGCCTTGCGCTGGTGCGCGAGCAGCGGGCTCCGATCATCGGCCGGATCTGCATGGACCAGACGATGCTGGATGTCACGGAGGTGGAAGGGGTCGCCGCGGGAGAGGAGGTCATCCTCTTCGGCGGATCGGGTGCAGAAGCTTCGATATCCATCGACGAGGTGGCCGGTTGGATGGGAACGATTAACTATGAAGTCGTCTGTCTGCTTGGCGCAAGAGTCCCGCGCGTTTATCCCGAAGGTTTTAGTTCAATGTAAGATTAGGTGTCATGCTTCTGGCATCATAAATCAAGTTTTTCGTTTCGTAAAGAGGTTTTTTGCGGGGTTTCCCATGAAAAACCTCTTTGATGTTATATATATTCACATCATATTCAAGCGGGCTATTTCAAGTCCCAAGGCGCAGGTCGGATTTCTCCTTGCGCGGTGCGCATGATCCGTCTAGAATTGGGCATGAGATCCCTTTAATTAAATCCAAACATCGCAGGAGCGTGAGAGGATGAAGTACAGAAGGTACGGTACGACAGGCAAGCAGGTGTCAGAAATCGGCTTTGGCGCTTGGCAGCTCGGCAACAAGCAGGATTGGGCGGCGATGGAGGACGAGGAGGCCATCCGTCTGGTGCATGAGGCGCTGGACCTTGGCGTCAACTTTTTTGATACCGCTCCCAATTACGGCCAAGGCAAAAGCGAGGTCTTGCTCGGCAAAGCGTTGGACAGAAAACGCGACAAAGCGGTCATCAATACGAAATTCGGTCATTCCCCGGAGGGGACCGATTACTCCGCTTCTCAGATCCGCAATTCGATCGAACGCAGCCTGATGCGGCTGCAAACGGATTATTTGGACTCCGTCTTGATCCATAATCCGCCGTTTGATCATCTGGACGGCAAATACGGTCACTATCAGGTGCTGGAGGATTTGAAGGCGGAAGGCAAAATCCTGGCGTACGGCGTGTCTGTCGATTCCAGCCGCGAAATGCTGGAAGCGCTGGAGCATACCGAGCTTGGCGTGATGGAAGTGATGTTCAACATCTTTTATCAGGAAACGGCGCAAGCGTTCCAGGCGGCCAAGGAGAAGGATGTCGCGTTGATTATCAAGGTGCCGCTGGATTCCGGCTGGTTGTCGGGTAAATACGATGGCACCAGCTCGTTCTCGGGCATTCGCAGCCGCTGGTCTCCGGAGGTGATTCGGACCCGTGCGGAGCTACTGGAGCAAATCCGCTTCCTGGAAGATGAGCAAACGACGATGACGATGGCGGCACTGCGCTTTATTTTGGCTTACCCAGAGGTGACGACGGTGATCCCCGGCGTCCGAAACAGCGCCCAGCTTGGTGAGAATGTGGCCGCAAGTGACGCGGCGCTGCCGGGCGAATCGCTGCGGAGGCTGCAGGAGCTCTGGGAAAGGGAAATCCGCTTTAAAACGCTGGGTTGGTAACCTAAATGAAATTTATGGTGCAGGATAAGGCATTCTATCGTAGTTTTTTCAGACTAACCTGGGTCATTGCGCTGCAAAACATCATTTCCTTTGGCGTCAATTTATCGGATAACATCATGCTCGGCGGTTACAGCGAATCGGCCTTATCCGGCGTTGCTCTGGCCAATCAACTCCAGTTCCTGCTGCAAATGCTCGTCATGGGCGTAGGGGAAGGCGTGGTGATTCTGTCGTCACGGGCATGGGGGGCGCGAGACATCACCACAATCAAGAAGGTGGCCAGCATCGGGATGCGCCTTGCGCTGGCGCTTGCGTTGCTGCTGTGGTTTGCGGTGTTCCTGTTCCCTCACGGGTGCTTGTCTTTGTTTACGAACGAAGAGAACGTCATCGCCGAAGGGGCGGAATATTTGCGGATCATCGGCTTTTCCTATCTCTTTTTTGCGGCGACCCATCTGCTGCTGGCTTCCCTGCGCAGTGTGGAAACGGTCAAAGTGGGATTTATCCTTTCGGTATCGACGTTGCTCATCAACGTTTGCCTGAACTATTTGCTGATTTACGGGCATTTGGGGTTCCCGGCCTGGGGCGTACGCGGCTCGGCTGCGGCGACGTTAACGGCCCGGATCATCGAGCTGGTGATCGTGGTGGGGTACCTGAAGCGAGTGGACCGAAAAATCGGGTTCACGCTGCGGGACTTCTTCCGATTTGATCGGGGTACGTTTAAGCAATACCTCAGCGTGGGTTCGCCGATCCTGATGTCCAATGCCCTTTGGGGGATGGCCATGGCGGTGCAATCCGGGATTTTGGGGCATATGGGAGGAGCGGCGATTGCCGCCAACAGCATCGCAACGACGGTCTTCCAAATCGTGTCCGTTGTGACGTACGCGTCGGCTAGCGCGACGGCCGTCATCATCGGAAAGACGATCGGTGCCGGGCATCCGGAGAAAATCAAACCGTACGCCCAAACGCTGCAGGTGCTTTATTTAATCATCGGATTGGGGACGGGGGCGGTTCTCTTTTTGATTAAGGACGTGGTGTTGGGCTTCTACGCCATATCCCCGGAATCCAAGGCGCTCGCGCTGCAGTTTATGACGGTCCTCTCCATAACGGCGGTAGGCACGGCTTACCAAATGCCGGCATTAACGGGGATCGTACGAAGCGGGGGAGATACGAGATTCGTGTTATATAACGACTTCATTTTTATGTGGTTGATCGTACTTCCTTCCTCCTTCCTGTGTGCCGCAGTGTTCGGCTTATCGCCGCTGCTGACGTTTATCTGCCTCAAATCCGACCAGATCCTGAAATGCTTCGTGGCGGTCGTGAAGGTGAATCGCTACCGCTGGATTCGGACGTTTGGCGCTCCGGAGACCCAAGGATAAAATTATATAAAAAGAATGGACCTCGATCATCCGGCGGCTTGCCGGACAACGGGTCCATTCTTTTTTTCGGATCAAGCGGTTATTTCGATTGGGCGCCAAGCACCGGCTGGTATCCTGTCGGAATGTACGTGACGGCCTTGACCTCGGAAATAACCTGCGGGTAAAATTGCCCCGGCTTTGGCTCCACAATGCGATAGTCGATCAGGGCCTTGTCGTCCTTAAACGTGATGCTTGACACTTCCAGCCCGTAGCCCGGGTGCGGCGCCATCGCCGTGATCGTTACTTTGGTCACGTCGCTGGAGATTTTGTCCGTGCTCAGCCCGAAATCGTACAGGTTGCCGGGGACCGGATCCACGACGATCGGCTGGTTGTCTTTGATAAATTGCAGCGTCCGGTCGAGCATGCCTGCCGCTTCACTGCGGGAGACCGGCTGCTTGGGGCCAAAGTTGCCCTTTTTATCCAAGGTAACGATTTTGGCTTTAATTAGAGCTTGAATGCTGCTCATATAGTCTTTGCTGATTTGCTTCTCGTCGTTGATGGACAAATATTGCATGGTGAATGCGTAGTCGCCTTTTGTGCTCAGCGCTTTGTAGAGCCAGTGGCTGAACTGCTCCTTCGTCACCTTGGCGGCCGGGTTGATGTCCTTCGGAATGTCGAGCCCGTAGTAATTCGCGATGATGAAGGCTTCGGCATACCAGGCTTTATCGCTCACCTTGGTGTAATAGTCGCTGGCTTTAGGCATTTGGATGAACCGGATCGTATTGAAGTTCAGGTCCAGCGATTTGACGATCAGGGTGACGGCAGCAGCGCCCGTCAGCTTCTGGGCCGGGTAGTAGCGACCGTGATAGTCGCCTTTGATAATTCCCAGCTTCTCCAGCCGTTCGATCGCTTTCTGCTCTCTGTCGCCCTTAATGTCGTTGAAGGCGGAGGCTGTGCCGCCAAACATCAGGGTGAACACGATGACCATCAGCAGCGTCAGCTTTGGAAATTTGGATAAACGTTTTTTCGTTTTCATTCGCAAGTCCCTCCTGGAACAATCGTGAGTTAAACGCATCATATCCGCCGGCGTTCTCCGCTGTTCCGCGGCGCCCGGCGAGGCTTAAGGTGTCAATTCCCTCCTCCCGGATACGGTTTGGTTTAACCCTTTGACGCAGGGAGCATGACGGATGTTTCACTTTTTATCCAATTTTTTTTGCGAGGGGCTTCAGGAGATCAGTCCCGCATGACGCAGTCCTTGGCGGATGCCGCCCTCATCCACGCTGGCGGTGACATAATCAGCATAGGGCAGCAGGTCTGGATGGGAGTTCCCCATGGCGATGCCTAAGCCTACCTCTTGCAGCATTTCTTTATCATTTAATCCATCCCCGAAGGCAACGGCGTCGGACAGAGGGATGCCCAGGCGTTCCAGCATGGCTGCGATACCTACCGCCTTGGAGCCGCCGCGGATCGTCACATCCATCGCTTTCGGGTGCCAACGGATCAGACGCAAGTCCTCGAATTGCCCTTCATAGAGCGCTTCATCCTGCTCCTCGCAATGCAGAAAAGCTTGATACACCGGCGACTTGCTCCAAAATTCGGGATCAAATCCCGGATGCTCCACCTTCAAGGAATCGATGGATTCTCTGATAAACGGATGGGCGTCGGCATTGGCGCAGTAACGTTCATTCCCCTGAAACACCAGCGGATGCCGATGGCGTCCGGCGAGCTCGACCAACTTCTGAAGGCTTTCCAGGGGCAAGGTCTGCTTGAATAGCGGCTCCCCTCGGTAGACGACGTAAGCGCCGTTGAGGCTGACAAAGGATTCAATATGCAGCAGCTTGGCGATGGGTTCAAAAAAATACGGTGCCCGCCCGGTCGCGATGACCGGCTCGATGCCGTTCGCTTTTAATTCGGCGATGGCTTGGATCGTGTCCTGTGGGACCTGCTTATCCTCGTTGACCAGCGTGCCGTCGATATCAAAGAAGACGATTTTGTAGTTGTTGTTCATCTGTATGGCTCCTATCCGTTCTTTTTAGGATCTGTATCTATAGAAATAGTGTACCATGGGCGCGCAAACCGCTCATAGTTTGGGTGGGAACCAGAGGTTGCGCAGGTCAACCCATCCCTGACTGTTGAAGCTGACGCCGCGAACGGAGGGGAGGAAGGCGGTTTGCAGCGGTTTTTCCGATAAAATGGCCAGCTCGTTCGCTGTGATCATCTCCGTTTCCGCTCTGCTGAGCAAGGCGTCTCGCCTCCGTGAGTCCTGTTCTCGGGCAACCGCACGAAGCTGCCGCTGAATGTCGGATTGCCGGCGCAGCTCGACATGCTCCGCGATGGTCTGATACAGATCGTAGCGGCGCAGCTGCTCATCCTGGTCACGCAGCAGGGAGAACACGATCAGATCCGCTTGCAGACGGATATCACCTTTAAATTCCTCCACGGAGGAGGATTGAACCCGGCAGGCATATCCGGCGGCCTCCAGCTGCCGGGCGACACGGTCGGCATCCGGTTGATAAGGCGTGATCGTTGCAATGCATAGGGGAAGCCGAGGGGAACGAAGACGGTCATCTGCCGATGTTGATTCAACGGCAACAACTTGGCTAAGGATTCCCATGATTTGGGCGCGGACCTGCGGATCCTGCAAAGGGCCGGATTTTCGGGTATTACAAGTGATGAATTTCCGCACGGATACGTGCGAATGCATTTCAATCCAGGTTCCTTCGGGGGACACGGGTTGCCCGGGAATGACGTGGAAAGGGGACAAGCCTTCGATCACCTCCGTCTGATTTTCGTTCAGTTCCCAAGGGACATGGACGATTTCGATCCGATCCAGATGGGCTTGGCCCTGGTGATAATGAGGAAAGGACTCCAGGACGCAAAGGCTGTCCTGAAACACCGTTACCTTAAACGGTCCAGTCCCGATGGGACGCTGTCCAAATTCGCTCTCACCCCGTTGGTCCAGGTAGCGGGGAACGATGGAGGCCCGGGTGGTACAGAGGCTGGGTAAGAACAGCTCGCACGGTTCCTTAAGCGTCATGCGGAGGGTATGGAGATTTAAGACGGCCACATCGCTGATTCTCTGAAAAATCGAGCTATACAGCGACCGACGCGAACGGCCCGCAAGTCGTTCGAATGTGTAGGCTACGTCATCGGCGGTCATCAGACTGCCGTTGTGGAATAACACCCCTTTGCGGAGGAAGAAGGTCCATACCGTCCGGTCTTCATTGCTCTCCCAGGCGTGAGCCAGGCCGGGGACGACCGTTCCGGTATCGCCTGCCCGGCGGATCAGTCCGTCGAATACATGGCTGGCGATAAACGACTCGGCCAATAGATTCATCTTCAGCGGATCGATGGTTTGCATGGGCTGGCGGATCGGTAAACGCAGCGAGTCGATCTGCCGGTCACTCCGCACTTCCGCATGATGCCCGAAATAGGATAGCAGCCAGCCTTGGAGCCGACCTTGCAGCGAAGAAGCTCCGGCATGCCTGCGAAGATCCTCGATAGCCAAGCGCACGTCCTTGCGGCGAATGGCCTGGGTCATCGACTGGGCGGCAATTTCCTCCGCCGGGATTCTGAACCGCAAAACCGACCGTGCGCCGCGCCCCCGCTGTGACCGCCATTCGATCCATTCGAGCTGCTCCATGCGGCGAATCACCGTCAAGGCGTTCCGATGGGTACAGCCCAATACGGACGCCAACTCATCCAGCGTAACGCCGGTATGTTCATCCATGTTCCTTGCGCCAAACCGGGAATGCAGTTGCAAATACTGATGATGCAACTTCATCTCGCCGACCTCCCTAAAATACGAAGTTTTACTCACGATTTCTTCTCTTTATCTTCCTATTTTATCATTTAAAATGGGCTGTAAGGAAACAAATGTCTCCAAACGATTGAGGAACGGAGGAATCGAGGATCAATGAAACGGAGTATCGATGGAAACGGGATCCCCCCAATCCGAACGCTATGGGGGCTGGCGGCGGCTTTCGGATTGGCTGCCATCCACCAGGTTCTGTTTTTTGAACATGATTTGGGTATTTCCATCCCCCTGTTTGTCTGCTTGTTTTATTTGTATATCGGATGGGGGGCCCCCGAACGAATACGCCGGCCAATCTCGGGATTCGGCTGGTTCTCGCTGGCGGTGGTTCTGCTGCTGTCGCTTACCTTCGCGGTGTATGCCAATCCTCTTTTTAAGGTATTAAATGTATTGGTGCTCCCTTGTCTCGTCTTTGCGCAAACCACTTACATATTAAACCCGAGGGAACGTTCATGGAGCGACCTGCGGTTGATCGGGGATATCCTGGATCATATGTTCCCGCAGAACCTGCGTCATTTGGCAACGGTATTCCATTTGGCCCGATCCTACACCAACCGAAAGATCGCAGACCGGCGGAAACAAGCGATCGGAAAAGTCCTTCTCGGCGTCTTGATCGCATTTCCGTTGCTGGTCATCGTCGTAGGGCTGCTGACCTCGGCGGACAGCAGCTTTGATCGCCTGTTATCGCGAATCCCCGATTGGC
Organism: Paenibacillus rubinfantis; assembly: GCF_001486505.1. Classification (GTDB taxonomy): domain Bacteria; phylum Bacillota; class Bacilli; order Paenibacillales; family Paenibacillaceae; genus Fontibacillus; species Fontibacillus rubinfantis. The sequence continues at coordinate 1,364,982 of NZ_LN909066.1, read as the reverse complement.
TGAACGCCAGCTTCTCTTTTGGGGACGGCTTTATCCGCGTGATTTATGTGCTGGTGCTGGGTTTGCTTCTGTTTGGTTACTTATGGGGCTTCGTAAGTCCGCGGCCGGATTCGGCGACGGGCGGGGCGGTTCCCGCCGAAAACAAGGTGGAGGCCCCGGTGGAGATGCCGAGGCTTGATCCGCTGGTGGCCGCGACCGTCCTGATTTTGATCAATATCGTGTATGTGCTCTTCGCGTCCTTGCAGTTCTCTTATTTGTTTGGCGCCTGGCAAGGCGCATTGCCGGCGGATCAGTCTTATGCGGAATATGCCCGCAGCGGATTCTTCGAGCTGATCGCGGTGTCGGCGATTAATTTCGCTATCTTGGCTGTGATGCTGACGTTTGGAAGCAAGGCCGGGAAAGGAATGCGGAGGTTAAACGACACTTTACTCTATATTCTGGTCGCTTGCTCCGCCGTGATGCTGGTATCGGCGTTTACGCGACTGCTGCTGTACGAAGAAGCCTATGGATACACGTACATTCGCTTTTTGTCCCATGCGTTTATGCTGTATTTGGCCGTGCTCCTGGTCTGTGCAGGTTTGCGTATCCGTTTCGCGGCTTTGCCGCTGGCGAAATGCTTTATCGTTGTGAGCTTAGCCGCTTACGTCGCGTTGAATTACGCCAACATGGATCGGGTGATCGCGTCCAAAAATATCGAAAGATACCGGGAAACCGGACAGATCGACGTGGAGTACCTGGCCAGCCTGTCTCCCGATGCCGTGCCCGGGCTGTTGAAGTTCAGCCGCCAAACGGGTTCCGAGTTGGATCCTCAGCCGCGCACGGAGCTGAATCGCCGTCTGCATGAACGCTGGGATCACTTAGCGAAAGGACAACCGAAGGGCGAGTGGCAAAGCTTAAATCTGGCCGAATCGCAAGCGATTAAGGCGCTTCGAAAAGACAAGACAAAAAGTCGCATCGAGTGAGCCTTGCTCTTGTATAGAAAGCGTTGTCAAGCTATACTGTGAGCGATGGCCCGGTGATTCAACCGGACGGTATATTTAGATCCTATTGTGGAGAGAGGAAGAGATCAATGCCGGTTATCGACAAACCCTTGGACGAATTACGCAAGTACAAAGGAATTAACCCGAAGCTGCCGGATTTCGACGCTTACTGGGAGGTCGCGCTGCGTGAAATGCGCGCCGTTGACCCGCAGGTGCGGATGGAAAAAGCCGATTACCAGCTACCGGGCGTGGAATGTTATCATCTTTATTTTACGGGAGTTAAGGGAGCGCGCATCCATGCGCAATACGTGCGCCCGGCGAAATCCGATGGACCGGCTCCAGCCGTGGTCCTGTTTCACGGGTATTCCGCGAACGCCGGCGACTGGACTGAGAAGCTGGGGTACGCTTCGCTGGGCTTCCACGTATTTGCGATGGATTGCCGCGGACAAGGCGGTAAATCGGAGGACGTCGGCGGAACGATCGGAAATACGCTGCAAGGCCACATCATCCGCGGGGTAGACGGGGATCCGCAAAACCTGCTGTTCCGCCATATTTTCCTGGACGCCGTGCAATTGACGGGGATCGTTATGGATCTACCGGAGGTGGACGAGAACCGCGTTGGCGTGACCGGCTGGTCGCAAGGCGGCGGGATCACTTTGGCCTGTGCGGCATTGGAGCCGCGCGTGCGCCGGGCGGCCCCGGTCTATCCGTTCCTGTCCGACTATCGTCGGGTTTGGGAGATGGACTTGGCCCGGAACGCTTATGAGGAGCTGCGGCTGTACTTCCGCCGCTTTGATCCACAGCATGAACGGGAGGAAGAGCTGTTCGCCAAGCTGGGTTACATCGACGTGCACCATCTGGCCAGCCGCATTCAGGCGGAAGTGCTGATGGGGATCGGATTGATGGACGAGATCTGTCCGCCGTCGACCCAATTTGCTGCGTACAATGCGATTTCCTCGCCGAAGAAGCTGGAGATCTTCCCGGATTTCGGCCATGAAGGGCTGCCGGGAATGCAAGACAAGATCGTTCAGTTTATGCTTGGGCTGTAAGGCCGACCAAAAAAGGCAGGCATCCAGACAAGCGGCAGATCGGTCGACGGGCAGGAGGGAGCGAAGGTTCATGGCGGGCACGACGGCATGACGGGCATGACGGGCACGTTATTTATCAGCGGGAGAATCAAAACGCTGGATCAGGGCGGACTAGCCGCCCAACCCCTCCTCTCGCGCCCAATGTATATGAAAAATCGAATACATTTTAACGATTTGGGTGGATCTAAGGGAATCTATATGAAATTTCATATAGATTTGCTCATTTCCGAGTGAAACATCCTAAATCTATATGAAAAACCGAATAGATTCCCTTTTTCCTTCGCTAGCCCGCCACTTTATATATGAAATTTCGAATAGATTTCCTATTATGACCTAAAGAAGCCGTCCCAGGGAGCTTAAACTCCTCGAGACGGCTTTCTTTGTGGTGCCCGGCCTGTACTACCTTACACCGTGAAGCCGGAGGTCATGTCCTGCAGCTTCTTCGCCGAGGCGGCCAACTGATCGGCCGTACCGTCGATTTCGTTCATCGTGGCAAGCTGCTGCTGGATGCCGGCACTGATCTGCTCCGTGCCCCCGGCGATTTCTTCGGTCGCGATTGCAATGCTGCTGATCGCCTTCTCCATCTCCAGGGTGCTTTGCGCCTGCCGGTCGTTATCCTCGTCGATGCGGGCGATCTGGCCGATGATTTCTTGCACACTGCCAAGAATATGCTCGATGCTGCGTCCCGCTTCCGCAGCCTTCTCCACGCCTTCCCGCACCTTGCCGGCCACTTCATCGGCGGATGCGACGGCTTCCGCGGATTTCAACTGGTTGTCGGCGACGACATCGGCGATCTCTTGAGCGGCGATCCGGCTCTCATCGGCCAGCTTGCGGATTTCATCCGCCACTACGGAGAAGCCCCTGCCGGCTTCCCCGGCCCGAGCGGCTTCAATCGCCGCATTCAGCGCCAACAGATTGGTTTGGGCGGAGATACCGGCGATAAGCTCGGTCATGTTGGCGATGCGCTCTGACGAATCGCTCAGCTGGCGGATCGTCGATGACACGAGCCGGGTCGACGATTCGATATCGGTAATGGCTCCCTTGATCTCCGTGATTTTAACCGCCCCGCTGGCCGCGGCTTCGCCAACGGCTTTACTCTTCTCGGCCGTTTGTTTGCTGGAGATGGCCGTCGATTCGGAGAAGCGGGCCATATCGGTCAGGCTGGCGGAGGTTTCCTCTGCGACGGCGGCATTCTCCGAGGTGCCAGAGGCGATCTGTTGCACCGTGGCGGAGATGGTTTCCAGCGAGGAGGTTGTTTCTCCCGTAGCCCGGCTAAGTATTTGACTGGCGGACGACATCGTGCCGGTCGAGGAGATGATTTCCCCGATGATCGTTTGCAGCTTGGCGATAAATGCGTCAAAGCTTTGGCTAAGCACGCCAAGCTCGTCCTTGCTGCGATAGCCGATCCGCCCGGTTAAATCGCCGTTGCTTTCGGCAATCTCCTTCAGCTTGGAGGTCACTTTTTCAATGGGGTGTACCACGGCCCGAACAATATACAGCGCTAGAACCATGGTGATGGCGGCGGAAATGGCGAGCAGGATGAACATCGTGATCCAGGTGGAACGGTAGACCGTTTTACTGTCCTCATAGGTTTGTCGCGCCTCGCTGATGTGTTCATTGATCCAGCCGTCCATCGCGTCGATCAACTCCGTTTTGGCTTCGTCTAGGGCGCTTACTTCCTCCGGCGGTCCCCCTTGCGGCTGGGCATCTCCGGCCTTATCCGATGCGGCTGGCTCGGCCGCTCCGCGATCCCCTGCTGTTTGCGGTTCGTTTGGACCGGTCATGCCGTTCTGGTATGCCGTCAAAAAGTTGTCCAACGCCTCGGTATAAGCCGCGTATTTGGTCAATACGTTGCCCACGGCTGCTTGGTCGGTAGCATCGTTGTATTCGGACAAGCTTTCCTCGATCCGGGTTAGGGTTGCGGTGATCTCCTCCTTCATCGAAGCGCGTTCCTCGTCATCAGAGGCATTCATATAGCTGGTGGCCGAGGTGCTTGTCGCAGCCATGCTCGACTTCAGGTCCTCCAGCTTTACGATCGGCACAAGCCGCTCATTGTTCAGTTCTTCTAACTTGGCGTTGACGTTGGATATTTCCCGAAGTCCCACGACGCCGATGATAAGCAGAAAAGCAAACAGGCAATAAGCCAATAAGCGAATTTTCAAAGCAATCTTCATGTCTCGGATGAGCTTCACGTGATTGTCCCCCTAGGTATGTATTCGTATAATGGATATGACCAGTGTAACTGGGGGGACTGAATCCAGCTTGAATGACAACTGAATGGGGCATGAGAAACCGCTGAATTCACCATGAATGAATGCTGAATTTTTACTGAAAAGAACAGAAGGAGGTTTTTTCGTTGCCGCTGGAGATTGAACGCAAGTTTCTGTTGCCGACATATCCGGAGCAACTGATTCGGGAGGGAGTGCTAGAGGTTCGGTCGGAGCATGCGATCGACCAAACGTATTTAGCCTTGCATGAGGATCAGGAGCTCCGGGTTCGCAGGATCGAGGATTTGCGTACCGGAGAGATTCAATATACGCATACCTTCAAAAGAGGATTTGGCCTGTCCCGAGAAGAGGTGGAGGTGTCCATTTCGGAGGGGCTGTACGCGCAGATCACCGGAATTCATCAGGCGATCCCTCTGACCAAGCGACGGGTGACTGCCGTATGGGACAAGCGAACGGTCGAGATCGATGTCTATGATCAGATCGATTTTATCGTGCTGGAAGTCGAGTTCGACTCGGAGGAGGAAGCGCGATCCTTTGTACCCCCGGAGTGGTTTGGCCCGGACATCAGCACCGATAAACGATACAGTAACAAGAAAGTATGGAGTGATTTGCAGCGCAGCACAAAAGAGACCTGAATTCCTCAGGTCTCTTTCTTTTCATCGCGTATCGTCTACTCCAACGCCAATCCGCCATTGCCGTCACGCAGCAAGAAGCGGTAGTTATTGCGAATGAACTCCAGCACCTTGTCGCAGATGATCCGGTGGCCGTCTTCATTCGGGTGAATCCCGTCCGAGCAAAGGAATTTTGTGTAATCGGGATGCTCCAAAAACGCCCCGCGCACGTCGATAAATTTGGTCTTGGTCATCTCCGACACCTTCAGGATGGTCGAATTATACCGTTCCTGCCACCAATAAATCTTCGTAACGCTTCCCAGCCATTTCAGGATGTTCTTCTCCGCTTCCGGGTCGTTCCGGCTGACCCATTGAAAATATTTGTCGGCGTTCAGCGGCGGTAAGCTCATCAGAACCGGGATGATCTGTTGGCTTTTGACGAATTGAATCGCTTCGGTCAGCATCTTTTCGAACATATTAAAGTCGGTTTTCGGGCTGTGTTCTGCGTCAGGACGTTCAGCAATCTCGTTCCAGTTGAAATCGCAGTCGTTGCCGCCGTATTCGATGAGCACGATATGGGGTTTATCCTTTTCCACGTCCCTCTTGAGGTTCGTGAGCCCCTTCATCAACGTGTTGCCAAACCGGGCGGTATTGTGAACCGCGCCTTTCAGCTTTTGCTGCAAGAGCGAAACGTAATTATTCTCCAGTACGACGTATTTATGACGTTGCTCATCATAAATGACGCCTTTGGAGATAGAGTCGCCGCTGACCATGTACTTGATTTCATTTTTGGAAAAAAACTTGCTGTCGTAGATCACAGTCTCACCTCTCTCAAGCCTCGAAACCTTAGGTTCCAGGTAAAATATTTTGATTCACATGACGTTTCATTTCATTACATCTATTGTAGATGAGTTCTCGCGCCTAACGCAAGTAAGTTGTTCCTGGCGGAGGCGATTGTTTTAGCGCTCGAAAGTGGACAAGGGTGACAGGGAATGAGAGAATACGGGTAAAGCGACCATGAACAAAGGGAGGAAATCACTTTGATACGTTTCGCCACGATTGGAACGAACTGGATTACGGAGCGTTTTATTCAGGCGGCTTTGGAAACGGAGCAATTTACCTTAACGGCGGTTTACTCCCGGACAGAGGAGAAGGGCAGGGAGTTTGCTGCCAAGTTCGGCAATCCCAAGGTTTATACCGATTTGACGGCCCTGGCGTCCAGCTCCGACTTCGATGCCGTATACATCGCCAGCCCGAATTCGCTTCATGCAGAGCAGGCGATCCTGATGATGGATCACGGCAAGCATGTGTTATGTGAGAAGCCGATGGCCTCCAACTCGGCCGAGGTAAGGCGGATGATCGAGGCCGCGCGCCGCAATGACGTGCTGTTGATGGAGGCGCTTAAATCAACGCTGATGCCGAACTTCCGGGCAGTCCATGACAATTTGTACAAAATCGGCCGGGTGCGGCGTTATTTTTCAAGCTATTGCCAGTATTCTTCGCGGTTTGACGCGTTTAAGCAAGGCAAGGTGCTGAACGCTTTTAACCCTGCGTTTTCCAACGGCGCCTTGATGGACCTGGGCATTTACTGCATCTACCCGATGGTGACGCTCTTCGGTAAACCGGAATCCGTACAGGCCTCTGCCGTAATGCTATCCTCAGGCGTAGATGGGGAGGGCAGCATGATCGTGCGGTATCCGGATATGGACGGCGTGATCATGTATTCAAAAATTACCGATTCCTATCTTCCTACGGAAATCCAGGGGGAGAACGGGACGATCGTGATCGACCGGATCAACCAGCCTTATGAAGCCAAAATCCTGTACCGCGACGGAACAACCGAGGAACTGACGCGCTCTCAGCCGCAGGAGTCGATGTATTACGAGGCGATGGAGTTCATCGAGCTGATCCAGAGCGGACAGCGGGAGAGCCAGATCAATACGTTTGCCCGTTCGCTGGCCGTTGCCGAGCTGATGGAGGATGCGCGACGCCAATTCGGCCTGCGGTTCGCGACGGACGAGGAGTAAAGCGGCGAAAGTGTGCGTTGCTTGGTTTGGAATGCAATTATTGTAAGATTTGCGAAGCCTAAGCCGGTTAGTCCGGGTTGGGCTTTTGGCGTTTGGGCATTGTTCTGCTTGAGAGGGAGAGGGGGCGCGGGGCGGCCGGCCGGGGGTGAACCCTTGTCGTTCGGGGGCTTTGCACCATTATCCCCTTGGCTCACCTATTCCATCCCAGACTCCCCGTGGAGGCTCCTGAATGAAAGGGATCATCGTGCAAAGGCGGCCTGAAGAGTAACCTAGGAGGTCCCCAAAATCATCGAGGTTCTAAAGGAACCAAGGATTCTCAAAATTCTCATTGCAACCGTTTACACCCTAAGATAGGATAATCGATGAGGTGAACAGGATGATCAAGGACAAAAAGTGGCTGGCCGGCCTGATGATCTGCATCGTGATTTTGGTCTATTTATTTATCGGCTTTGCCCGTTATTCCGGGAAGATCGGCAGCATCGTGAAGGAGCTGCAGGGGCAGCCCGCAAGCGGGGAGTCGCGTTATCATATCGTATTGATCGAGCAGGAGAGGTACCATCCTTACTGGGAAATGGTGGAGAAGGGCGCGGCGGAGGCGGCAGAGAAATACGGCATCAACATCGAGTTTACAGGGCCGGTGCGCAACAACATGGATGAGCAGCTGAACCTGCTGGAAAAAGCAATCGCCGCCCGCGTCGACGCGATTATCGTGCAGGGGCTGAACGAGGAGCGATTCACGCCGGTGATCGACAAGGCGGTTCGGCGCGGCATCCCCGTCGTGACGATCGACACCGACGCTCCAAACAGCAAACGGCTGGCGTATGTCGGCACCGACAACCTGGCCGCCGGCGAGCGCCTAGGGCGTCTTGTCGTGGAGACGACCGGCGGCACCGGGAAGATCGGCGTGATCATCGGCAGTGACCAGGCCGCCAACCAACTGCAGCGGCTGGACGGGCTCAAGAAAATCGTCGCCGAGCACGAGGGGCTGGAGATCGTGGACGTCCGCAGCTCGAACATCTCCCATATGGAGGCGATCCAACAGGCGGCCAATATGCTCCGTAAGCATCCGGAGATCAACATTATGGTCGGCACCAGTGCGACCGATGCCCTTGGCGTGCTGCAGGCCGCCAAGAACCGCGACGACCTGACGATCATCGGCTTCGACAATCAGAAGGAAACGCTGGAGGCGATCCGCAAGGGTGAGATTGAGGCGACGGTTGCGCAGCAGCCTTTTTTGATGGGAGAAACGGCGGTTCGGCTGCTCTATGAGCACTTCGGGGGACAACCGCTGAAGAAGGCCTACTTCACGGAAGTGAAAGTGCTGAATGCGCACAATGTGGAGGAGGGCGAGAGTTTATGAGCATCCGCCGCAAATTGTTTCTGTTTATTCCGTTGTTGGTGCTGGTGATGAGTTCGGTGTCCTTTTTCCTGTTCCAGAGCGGAAAGAGTGTTCAGGAGAGCTATCACCTGATGATGAAGCGCATTCTGCTGTATAAAGAAATCTCCTACGAAGTGGGAGAGAACATGCGGTCGATGAACCGATTCATTATGCAGTTGGATAAGGAAAGCCTGCCTGAAGTCGTTAAGCATTTGAACGCCGTCAAGTCCTTGAGATCGGATCTCGACGGGCTCCGGACAATTGGCGGAAGCGACCTGGCCCTCGCGAATTACCGCAACCTGATCGACACGTTCCTGGAGCAGTCCGAGGCGATGATCGAGCGGATCAGTTACGAGGATTCCGATACGATGGCCGGAGCTTACATCGAAGCGGAGCAGACCCAGCGCTTTATCCGCGAGGAGGCGCAGGAGCTGGTCGACTTGGAGCTGGAGCAATATAAGCCGATTTACGAAGAGATGATGGATACGACCGGAAATCTGAACAAGCTGGGGATCCTGCTGGTGGTGACGGCAGCGGCTTTCAGCATTCTGCTGGCGATTTGGCTGTCACGCAGCATCACAAATCCGATCCGCCGGTTGGTTGCGACTGCCAAGCAGATCTCTAAAGGGCGAATGGACACGAAAGCGCCGGAGAGCGACAGCAACGACGAGATCAGCATTTTGTGCCGGGCGTTTAACGGGATGATTGACAACATCCAGCAGCTGATGGCCGAGAACATCAACAACTTGGAGAAGGATCGGCTGGTCAAGGAGCTGGAGTTGAAGACGCTGCAAAGCCAGATCAACCCGCATTTTCTTTTTAACACGTTAAATTCGATTTCTAAGCTGGCTTACCTGGAAGGGGCCTCGAAGACAAGCGATCTGGCCGTTTCCGTATCGCGGCTGCTGCGTTACAATCTGCAGAAGCTCGACCAAGCGGTACCGCTGCGCGAGGAGGTGGCCCATGTCACCGAATACATGAACATCCAGAAGGCGCGCTTCCGCGATCGGATTGCCTTCCGGATGAACATTGACGAGCGCGCGCTGGAGGGGAGAATCCCTTGCTTGACCCTGCAGCCGATTTTGGAGAATGCTTTTGTGCACGGGATTGAGCAAATGGAGGAAGGGGCCGTACTGGAGCTGGCGATTCGCCTTGGCGAGGAGGAACTGGTTGAAATCGAAATCCGCGATAACGGTGTTGGCATGAGCCGCGAGACGGTGAATAAGCTGCTGCAATCGGTGCGCGGGGAAGCGCCGCGGTTCGGCGGCAAGGGGCAATCGACGGGCTTGGGCACGCATAATGTGTTTAAGCGGCTGCATTTATTTTTCGATGGGCAGGAGCAGATCGCCATTGATAGCGAAGAGGGCGCCGGAACGGCCGTCCGGTTTACGCTGCCGCTACGCACGGGCTTGGAATAGAAAGGGAACGGGGGGACCAAAGTGTATACGTTGCTGATTGCGGATGATGAAGCTTTAGAGCGGGAAGGTCTGGAGATGATGATCGGGCATGCGATGCCGGATACGTTCCGTTTTCTTCAAGCGGAGAACGGGCGGCGGGCGATTCAGTTGGCGGAGGAGGGGCGGCCTGATTTTATTTTTATGGATATCAAAATGCCGGGGATTCAGGGCCTGGAAGCGGTGCGGGAGATTATGGCCCGTCAGCCGGGGGCCAAGGTCGTGATGATCACCGCCCACGATTATTTCGCTTATGCGAAGGAAGGGCTGGCACTTGGCGTGAGGGATTACTTGCTGAAGCCGGCGCGGCGGGAAGAAGTGCTGGACCTGCTGAAGAGTCTGATCGCTGAAACTGAAGAGGCCAAGCGAGCCCGGGATGAACAGCTGGCGCTGCAGGAGAAGTTATCCCAACTGTTGCCGCTGGCGGAGAACGAGCTCTCGCTCATGCTGATGCTGGAATATGCGCAGGAGGTCGAAGCCGATCAGTTGGCGGAATTGCTAAACCTCCAGTGGCGTAAAGGGTATGCGATGGTGCTGTCGTTCGCGAAACACACGCCAAAGGAGTGGGCCAGCTTCCAGGTGGCCAAGAAGGAGATCTACGACGCCGTTAAGCAGTGGGTGAAGCCGGGATTATTCTGCATCGTCAGCCCTGTAGTCGGCCATCAAATGGCGTTATTTATCCCGTTTCCGCCGGGACGGCCGGGTTATACGCAGCGGGTCATCGCGCTGGAATGGGGCGAGCGGTTGCGCAGTCAGGTAGAGGAGCGGTTCGGGCTGCCGCTGTCCGTCGGCATCGGCGGAGTCCGCGAGGGTTGGGACGGGCTAAGCCGCTCGTACCGGGAGGCGGTGCGCGTCTGCGCAGAGGAGCAGGATATCGTCTGCGTCCGGCATTATGACGATATCACCGAAAGCTCGGGCCGTCCGGCGATTCCGCTGGACGAGGAGAAGAAGCTGCTTGATGCGCTGCTGCGGCATGATAAGCCGGAAGCCACCGAACGCCTCGCTCTGCTGTTCGAACGCTTGGAGGCGGCCGAACCTCGGCATTTCCCGCGCCTGCGCGGCGACGTGATCGGGCTTCTCCTGTATTTGAGCCGCGGTGTAGAAGCGGGGGATGGTCCGGAGTTGATCGAGGATCTAAGCGCCTGCGAGGATTCGGCGTCGCTGCGCGAGGGCGCGTTGCGCCGGCTTGGCGGCTGGATCGATGGACTGCGCGAGCGGAAGGAGCGGAACCGCTCGCACGTGTTGCAGCGGGCCATTCTGTTCGTCAGTCAGCATTTCAAGGAAGAGATCTCGATGGAGCAAACCGCGGAATACGTGAATCTAAGTCCGTATTATTTCAGCAAATTGTTTAAGCTGCAGACGGGGGAGAATTTCAGCGATTATTTAACCCGGCTGCGGATCGAGGAAGCGAAGCGCTTAATCGCCGATCGCTCCTTAAGCCTGAAGGAAATCTGTTATGAGGTTGGTTACAAAGACCCGAATTACTTCAGCCGGGTGTTTAAGAAATCTGTTGGCATCACCCCCAGCGAATTTCGCCAGCAAAACGAATAGGTTCGTCGTTTCTTGTTGTAAAGTCCAGTCCTTGTCCCAGACAAGGACTTTTTTGTTTTTTTTGCACAAAAAAATCCAGTGAAAGCAGCAGTTTTGAAAGCCTTTACATCAGGAGGCAAGGGAGTGCAGGGAGAGCGCAAAGAAGTGCTGGCAATGGCAGGGCCGCCGGAGGGAGCGCGGTGCTAAGATTATTTTGTAAGCGCAATCATTAAACGATTATTTAAAGAAGGGGCGTAGGCGTAGTGAAAAAACACAGTCATTTTTTACGGTTAAGCTTGGCGGCCATTTTGTTGGCATCCTCCCTGGCAGGTTGCGGGGTTGTCTCGGACGGCAGCGCTAATAGCGGCAGTACGAAAAACAATGCAAGCAGCGCGGCGGGAGGCAAGGACGACGGCAAAATCGTCATCGGGATGTCGATGGACACGCTGAAGGAGGAACGGTGGCAAAAGGACCGGGATCTTTTCACCGCTAAAGTGGAAGAGCTCGGCGGCGAAGTGAAGGTGCTGGCGGCCAACGGGGACGACGCGACCCAGCTGAGCCAAGCGGAGCAGCTGATTTCGCAAGGCGTGGACGTCTTGGTGGTCATCGCGCACAACGCCGAAGCGACCGCGCCGATCGTGGAAAAAGCGCATAAAGAAGGCATCAAGGTAATCGCCTATGACCGGTTGATCAAAAACTCGGACGTCGACTACTACATTTCCTTCGATAACGTCCGGGTCGGCGAGTTCCAAGCCCGCGCCGTCATCGACGCTGCGCCGAAGGGCAATATCGTATACATCGGCGGCGCAGACACCGACAACAATGCGCACATGTTCAAAGAAGGCGCGATGAGCGTGTTGAAGCCGCTTGAGGAAAAAGGCGACATCAAGATCGTGTATGACCAGTTCTCCAAGGACTGGAAGCCGGAAGAAGCATTGAAGAACATGGAAAATGCGCTGACTGCCAACAACAACGATGTGCAGGGCGTAGTTGCCGCAAACGACGGCACGGCCGGCGGGGTCGTTCAGGCGTTAACGGCTCAAGGCATGGCCGGCAAAATCCCGGTATCCGGGCAGGACGCTGACTTGGCGGCCGTTCAACGGATCGCCGAAGGCACTCAGCTGATGACCGTCTACAAACCGATCAAATCGATCGCCACTACCGCTGCGGAAATGGCTGTTGCCGCCGCCAAAGGCGAGGAAGTGAACGCGGATAAAACCGTCAACAACGGCAAAATCGATGTGCCTTCCGTGCTGCTGGATCCGATTCCGGTTGATAAGGACAGCCTGAACGTCGTGATTGAAGACGGGTTCCACAAGCTGGAGGACGTGTACAAAAACGTGCCGAAGGATCAATGGCCTAAGCAATAAATAGCAAGCGGTGAAGCTTTTGAACGGATAGAGAAGAACTGGACAATGAAACGGACAGAAGCGGCGAAAACCAGGGAGCGTTCGGCGTCTCCTTGGTTTCGCGCTTTTCGCCGATCCTTAGGCTAAAGAAGGAGAGCTAAGCCTATGCATGTATTGGAAATGGTGAATATCAGCAAAGAGTTTCCGGGCGTAAAGGCCCTCGACCGCGTGAACTTCAAGGTGCGCAAAGGGGAAATCCACGCGCTCTGCGGCGAGAACGGGGCGGGTAAATCGACGTTGATGAAAGTGCTGAGCGGCTTGTACCCGGCCGGCACCTACAGCGGAGACATCGTCATCGGCGGCGAGAAGAAGCAGTTCCATAACATTACCGATGCGGAAAAGGCCGGCATCGCCATCATTCATCAGGAGCTGGCGCTGGTGAAGGAGATGACGGTGGGGGAGAACATTTTCCTCGGGGCGGAACCAACGAAACGCGGCGTGATCCAATGGGATGAGCTGTACCACAACGCGGCCCAGTGGCTGAAGCGAGTTGGCCTGCATATATCCCCGGACACGAAAATCGGCAGCCTTGGTATCGGCCAGCAGCAACTGGTGGAGATCGCCAAGGCGTTGTCCAAGCATACGCAGATTCTGATCCTGGATGAACCAACGGCCGCTTTGACGGAAAGTGAAGTGGCAATCCTCATGGGCATCCTGAATCAACTGCGCAGCGAGGGCGTGTCCTGCGTTTATATCTCGCACAAAATGCCGGAGGTGTTTGCTCTGGCCGATTCGATTACGGTGCTTCGTGACGGGCATACGGTGGCGACGCTGGACCGCAAGGAGACGGATGACGATCAGGTCGTGTCGCTGATGGTGGGCCGCGAGCTGACCGAACGGTACCCGCGGGTAGAACATCGCCCATCGGATACCGTGCTGGAGGTTCGGAACTATAACGTATGGCATCCGGAAAAGCGAAACCAGAAGGTCATCAAAGACGTTAACTTCCAGCTGCGCAAAGGCGAAATCCTCGGCATCGCCGGGTTGATGGGCGCCGGGCGAACCGAGCTGGTCAGCAGTCTGTTTGGCGCATACGGCGGGAAAGCGACAGGCGAGGTGCTGGTCGAAGGCAAACCGGTGCGCATCCGTTCGGTTTCCGACGCCATCCGTGCCGGGTTTGCCCTTGTCAGCGAGGATCGCAAGCGCCAAGGGTTGGTCATGGGAATGGACGTCAAGACGAATACGACGATGGCTACCCTGGCCAAAGTTTCGAAGCTGGGCGTGATCAACGACAACGAGGAAATTCGCTGGGGCTTGAAATATGTCCAGGATTTGAAGACAAAAACCGCTTCTTTGGAAACCCCGGTAGGCACGTTGTCCGGCGGGAACCAGCAGAAGGTGGTCGTTGGCAAATGGCTGATGTCCGACCCGAAAATCCTCATTATGGACGAACCAACCCGCGGCATTGACGTCGGGGCGAAATACGAGATTTATCATCTCATGAATCAGCTGGTTGACCAGGGCGTGGCTATCATCATGATCTCCTCGGAGCTTCCGGAGGTGCTCGGCATGAGCGACCGGATTTTGGTGATGAGCGAAGGCCGGTTCGTCCGGGAGTTCGACTGGCGCGATGCGACCCAAGAAAATATCATGCAAGCCGCTACGGGAGGGAAATAAACATGGAGCTTCAAAAGGAAATCGGAAAACAAACGGACGGCTCGGCCGTGAAGTCCACGCTGTGGGGCAGCTTGTTCGGCAAAATGGATGTACGGGCTTATACGATGGTGGGGGCGCTGGTGTTGATCTGGGTGCTGTTTGGCCTGCTGGACCCGACCTTTTTGACGGCGCGGAACCTGTCCAACCTCTTTACCCAAATGTCCGTGACTTCGATCCTGGCGATCGGAATGGTGCTGGTTATCGTTGCGGGGCACATCGACCTGTCGGTGGGTTCGATCGTGGGTTTGACCGGGGGACTGGCCGCGATTTTCAGTAACTGGCTGGAGCTGCCGGCAATCGTCGTCATTATCGGTACACTGGTAGCCGGTGCGGTACTGGGCTTGCTGCAGGGCTGGCTGGTGGCTTATAAAATGATCCCCGCCTTTATCGTGACGCTGGGGGGCATGCTCGTCTTCCGCGGCACGCTGATGGGTGTGACCGAATCGATGACGATTCCGGTCTCCGATAAGGTGCTGGCGCTGCTGGGTAACGCATACTTTGCCCAAGGGTTCGGCATCATCCTCGGCGTAGTGGCCATCGGCCTGATTGTGTGGAGTACGCTGCGCAAGCGCCGTTCCCGGCAGAAATACGGCTTCGAAGTGGCGCCGTTTGCCGTGGACGTAATCAAGATGGCTGCGCTGTCCCTGCTGGTCGTCGCTTTTGTGTTCGTTATGAATGCCTACAAGGGCATTCCGTTCCCGATCATTTTCGTGATCGCGTTGGCCGCCTTTTTCTTCTTCTTGCCCACGAAGACGCCCTTTGGCCGGCATATTTACGCGATCGGCGGCACCCGGGAAGCGGCCCGCCTGTCCGGCATCAACATCCGCCGCAAGACGATGATCGTCTTCCTGCTAAGCGGCTTGCTCGCTTCGATCGCTTCGATCGTCCTGACGTCGCGCCTGGCCTCGGCGACGATCACCGCCGGGAACATGGCGGAAATGGACGCCATCGCGGCCTGCGTCATCGGCGGGACGTCGCTGATGGGCGGTGCAGGAACGGTGCTTGGCGCTTTGATCGGCGCGTTGGTGATGACTTCGCTTGATAACGGGATGTCGCTGATGGGGCTGGAGTCGTTCTGGCAATACGTGGTGAAGGGCTCGATTCTTGTCTTTGCCGTTTGGCTGGACATTTCGAATCGGCGTAAAGGGTTGAGATAAGAGGTTTTATGGAAAAAACGGCACTTCCTTTGGAGCTGGGTCCCTCCCTGTTGGGGGATGGGGAGCTCCTTGGAAGTGCCGTTTTGCTTTGTTATTGGTAGGTAACGATCAGCGCGTTGCTGATTTTGCGGCCTGGCTGGGTCAGGTACTTGCCGTTGTAATAAAGGCCGCTGGAAGCGCCGCCGTCGAGGTTCATCGCTTGGTAGGCACCGGCTTGCTTCATGATTTCCGCCAGTTGGGGAATCGTTGCGCCGCCGGAGGTCAGCAGGATCAGCTTATGATCACGCGTAAGGCCTAAGGCGCTGCGGGCACCACCTCCGGTGAGGATTTTTGGATCCTTGAAGCCCTCCGCCTTGACGTCAACGGCGACTTTGCCATTAACCACGAGGCGCGGCCCGGCTTGGAGCGCTCCCTCCATCGTGCCTGCAGCAAAGACTTCGTTGAAGTCCGCACCGGGGATCAATCGTGCCAGCAGATTGGCGTCATAGGTGAAGATGGTGCGCTTGTCGCCGGAGTCTTTCAGCTTCAGCTCGCCGCCGTTGACGATGTAGCCATACGGGGCTTTATACGCGTCATTCGTATAAGCGTTGAAAAACGTGCCGTTGACGGCGACGATGGCTTTATGGCGCTTGGCGAGGCTGCTTAGCTCCTCGACTTTGCCAACCTTGTCCCCGGCGAGCGCTACCTTCAGGTGGACCTTGGGATCCATCAGCGAGATGGTGACCATCTGCACGGAGAAGGAGCGTCCGCCAACCTTAAACGTCTTGCGCGCGCTGACGATCGCTTTTGAGGCGCCGGCGCTGCTGGTTGCGCCGCGGTTCGCGTACGGCAGGGTCAAGGGAGCATCGCCTTGACCCAGGGTAATGGAGCCGGCGGTCTTGTCCCATTCCGCCGGCAACTGGAACGTGGCGCTGACGAACTGCAGCGGCACGTAGGTCGCGCCGGCTTCGGAGAACGGCGCCTCGTTGAGGGTGACCGCCTCGCCGTTGACCACGGCGTTGGCGGAGCCGATCTTGAGGATCGCGGACGTGGCTTCGCCCTGCGCGATCGTTAGCTGCTGCCGGGCCGCGTCCCACTGGATCTGGATGCCATCCAGTCCATTTAATGCCCGGCTGGGCACGAAGGCATGTCCGCTGGAGGCATCCAGCAGGACGACGTTTTTGGCCGGCGCCGCGGTGCTTGCGGCCTGTCCCTTATACACCTCTAGGTGTGTTTTAAAGACAGTTCCAAGCCCCCGCCGTCATCTAGGCCGTCGCGGGGGCGCCGGCCCAGCTGCTGCCGCCGGAGAGCAGGCAGACTAGGGCGAGCCCCAGAGGCAGCAGGCGTTTTGCCAGGCTGCGCAGGGGCGTTCGGGTAGTAGTGCTAGTGGTAGTGCTGATGTTACTGGTGGTGCTGGTGCTCATACTGCTGGTGCTCATGCTGGTGTTCATGCTGGCGCTGGTGCTCATACTGCTGGTGCTCATGCTGGTGCTGGCGCTGGTGCTGGCGCTGGTGCTGGCGCTGGTGCTGGTGCTCATACTAGTTTTGGTGCCTGTGCTAGTGCGAGTGATTCTACTTCGGTTCATCAAGATGGTTTCTCCTTTTATGTATGGTAGTAATCGTGGTTTCTTTATGTAATATCGGAATTGTATTCGAAATTTCATATATAAATTGGCGCGAGCGACGAAAAATCCGGAATGTATTCGGTTTTTCATATAGATTTGAGCCAAAACTCCCAAAAGTGTGCCGATATATATGAAATTTCATATACATTGCGATAAAACCGCCGAAAACGCATAAATGTATTCGGTTTTTCGCATACATTTGGTGCGGAGAGAGGAGGGAGGACCGCATCCATCCTGAAAAAGGAACGGTGCAAGGAAGAACCCCTCGCACCGCGCTGTTTGCTTCATCCACCATATTCACAGCTTCCACCAAAATAACATTTAACGTATCTACAACCTCCGCCACAATAGTTCCGCCACACTCCTATTCACCGCATCACACTTTTGCAACGCTCACATTCATTCGCCGCGTCTACAGCAATCGCCGTATCACGTTTAACGAAATTGTATTCGAAATTTCATATATAAATTGGCGCGAGCGACGAAAAATCCGGAATGTATTCGGTTTTTCATATAGATTTGGGCCAAAACTCTCGAAAGTGTGCCGATCTATATGAAATTTCATATACATTGCGACAAAACCGCCCAAAATCGCATAAATGTATTCGAATTTTCGAATACATTCGGCGCGGAGAGAGGAGGGGGTCCGCATCCACCCTTAAAAAGGAACGGTGCAAGGAAGAGCCCATCGCACCGCGTTGCTGCTTCATCCGCCACATCCACTGCCCCCGCCACACTAACATTCACCGCACCTACAAGCTCTCGACGCACTCACAAATTTACCGCAACTACACTTTCGCAACGCTCATATTCATCGTATCTACAGCAATCACCGCCACATTATTTTCACGGCATCCGCAGCAATCCAATCGCTACACTAACATTCACCGCACCTACAGTTCTCGACGCACTCACAAATTTACCGTAACTACACTTTCGCAACGCTCATACTCATCCTATTTACAGCAATCGCCGCCACATTCACTTTCACGGCAGCCGCTGCAATCCAATCGCCACATTCACATTCACCGCATATACAACTTCCGGTAATACTCCTCCAGCATGCGCTTGGTCGAAAACGCCTCGCGGGTGGTTTCGATGCTGCGCCGCATCATCTGTACCCAGCGGGGGCGATCCTCGTAGTAGGTCGGCACGACGCGGTGCAGCAGCGTGTCGTAGAGCGCTTCACCGTCGTGGCGGTCCAGTTCGCCCGGGTCGGCCGACTCGAAGCCGCTGCCGATCTGCCAGCCGTTCTCGCCGTCCAGGCAGGCCTCCGGCCACCAGCCGTCGAGCACCGAGCAATTCAGCACGCCGTTGACGGCGGCTTTCATCCCCGAGGTGCCGCTTGCTTCCAGCGGCCGGCGCGGGTTGTTTAGCCAGACGTCCGCGCCGCGGGTCAGCTTGGCGCCGATCGTCATGTCGTAGTTCTCCAAGAACACGACGCTGCGGGGGTACCGTCGCATCATCGCCACCAAGTTGCTGACGATCTGTTTGCCGGTTTCGTCGTTCGGATGGGCTTTACCCGAGAATACGAGCTGAATTCGGCCGGATTCGAGATACGGGCCAATCAGGTCCGGCCGGGAAAAGATCAGGTCGCTCCGCTTATACGGCGCGGCCCGGCGTGAGAACCCGATCAGCAGCCGACCCGGGTCCAACTCAGCTCCCGAGCGCTCGCGGATCAAACCGATTAGCTCGCGCTTTAACTCCATATGCACGGCCCATACATCGCCGTCCTCCTCATACGCGCGGAGCATCCGCGGATCGGCCCAGGTCGGCAGGTGGATCGCGTTGGTGATCCCGATGATCTCCGCGCGTCCGGCCACGTCCTTCCACATGTGGTTTGCGGTTTCCGCATGCAGCGCGGCCACGGCGTTAGCGCGGCGCGCGAGCCGCAGCCCGGCGACGGTCATGTTAAACGGGTTGCCGCCGATCCGCTCCATCTGGTCACGGCTTAACCCGTTATAAGCGGACATCGCCTCCAGGAGATCCAGCCCATGGGCTTCGTTGCCTTCCTTGACCGGCGTATGGGTCGTGAAGACGACCGACTCACGGGTATCCCGCCAGGCCGATTCGAAGGTGAGGCCGGTTTGCATCTTTTCGCGGATTAGTTCCGTGGCAGCCAAGGCGGCGTGCCCTTCATTGAAATGATAGACCTCGACGGGAATCCCTAACGCGCGAAGTGCCTTCACGCCCCCGATGCCAAGCACAATTTCCTGGGCAATGCGCTCCTCGCCAAAGCCGCCGCCATATAAGCGCGCGGTAATCCAGCCGTTGCCACTCTCCGGAAGGTCGGTATCTAGCAAATAGAGTGGATTGTTGCCAAATTGCTCAGTTTTCCAAACCTTGCAGGGGATTTCGGTGTTTTTGATCGTTACTGTAACGGTTACGCCGGTATCCTCGAGAAAATCGTAGTGGTGATCGCTAAACGTATCGTAAGGCCGTCCATCCTCGCCGATCCGCTGGTCCGTATAACCTTGCTTCCACTTGATGCCGATGCCGACAAGCGGAGCGCCGATATCTTTGGCTCCTTTGATGAAATCACCGGCCAGGATGCCAAGTCCTCCGGCGTACATTTTAAAATCGGAATGAAGACCGTACTCCATGCTGAAATAAGCAACGGTAGGGAGCTGCTGTTCGCTCATGGGAATACCTCCTTTGCTATGCAAGCCTCTTGCTGTGCTGAAAGCGATTTTCATGCTACTAGTGTAGTCCGAAGGCGGGTGGAAGGTGACAAAGGGAGCATTAGGTGTCGAAGTACGGGGGAAGGAACGGTGGAGGTCGTAAAAGTGTAAAAGTGTAAAAGTGTAAAGAGAGGTTGTAGGGTAGGAAGGGGGGGGATTGCGTTGTAGGGTGTGGGGAAGCGCAGCTGTGCGGAAGTCGCGTTGCAGGGAAGGGGAGCTGTGCGGAAGTCGCGTTGCAGGGAAGGGGAGCCGTGTAGAAGTCGCGTTGCAGAGAAGTAGGAAAGTAGACAAGTAGGATGTGGCGTTAAGATGATGCGAGTACGTGGAGATGTATGATGTGGACATGTACCGATGGAGGGTCAGGCCGGATCCGATTCCTCCGGACGGATGTCGCTGTCCAGATAAGCCCGCTCCTGTTCGTCGTTTGCGATCGCTTGAATTTCTTCGGAGCCGATGTTGATGTAGACGTAGCCGTCTTTGGCTTGCTTTTTTAGGGCCCGTTCTTTGAAAAATTTTGGGCTTGCCTCGCCCGCATCCTCGTCATAGACGAGCAGGATGCCGTCGGTCTTGCGGAACAACAGCTCGTCCCGTCCGGTGAACTGCCAGGGGCCGATGTAGGATTCCTTGCTGGCTGCTGCATAATGGTCGACTTGGCGAAGGATTTGTGTATAGTAGTCTTTTTTCTCGTCGCTCCATTTCTCCTCTTGATGGCTATAGGCGGTGATAATCGAGCATTTCAGCTGCGGGTAGCGCTGCTTCAAGTCGAACACGGCTTCGCATGCCCATAGGTCAACGCCATATTGGCCGGGAGTGATCACCCATTCCAGCCCTTCTTCCAGTAAGGGAATCAGGCGATTGGCGATGGCTTGGCGGATATAAGGGATGCCTTGGTGCTTCTGGTTGTAGATGCCGAGCTCATGGGCGCGGTAACCGGTGACGAGCAAATTTTTCAAGGGTAAAACTCCTTTGGTTCGGTTGGTGATGGCTGACAGAGGCCACGTAACGTATTATACCTTGCTTTCCCACCCCAGCAAAAACAAAAACACCGCTTCGCGCGGGAAGAATCCCGACGACTAGGCGGCATGGGGGGATGGTATAGGGCAGAGCTATCGTTATCGTCATGGCGCGGGATCGGACGAGTTCGAAGTCCTACCGCCCATGGCAGCGGTTACAAAAGCGGACTTATTGACCGTGAATCGAGAGAAGAGTAAATACCGTGTAGAACACCGCATAAAACGTGCCTAGTCCGATAATCCACAGAAACGCGTTACCTTTCAATTTCTCCGGTTGCCACATGAGGATTCGCTCCTTTACATTTCACTGGCCAATCAAATTGTGAACAATTTGTGTCTAACTTAATTATTGAACATTTTGTGTCAAAAATCAAACAATTTATTGAACAAATTCAAACTTTTTTTGGCATAATTAAAAAAACCATCCCCCAGAAGGGCATGGTCGTTTAGGTTTTGGGCTATTTAATTTGTTAAAACTGTTAAAGTGGGGCGCTTTGGTTACCCTTTTACCGGGGAAAAACCTTCCTCCGCCAAATATTCGCCGGCTTCCTCACGGGTTTCGAAGGCCATCTCCAAGCTCAGGCCGGAGTAGATATACCAAAGGTCATCTTCGTATTTAAGCGTCAGCTGCTCGCCTTTGGCATTGGTCCACACGCCTCCTGGCGATGCGCTGCGGGCAGGCGTCTCCGCGGTTACCGGACGCGAACCGGTCTCTCCGTCCTGACGGATGGACATAACGTTGATCGATTCTCTTACCAGACGGCGCAGCTCCGGCTCCGTCAGGTCCCGGATGTTGACAAACCCTTTATCATCGGTCTCGTAACCGTCCAGCAGCCCGGCGTAAACATAACCGTTCCCGTTCGGGTGCAGGTGGTAGACGACCGTTTTTTTATCATAAGCGCTGCCTTCATAGTGAAAATTAACCCGACCCAGCGATACGTTGCGTTGCTCCAGCTCGGGAAAGGACTGAAAAACTTCCAATTTCTGCTCAAACGTCAGCATGCTGCCCAACCTCTCAACTCGCGAATTTGCGGGCCAATGCAAGGCTTCGTCCCGCGCTTCCTGATTATAACATATCGGGAGGCAGGAACAGAGCGCGGAACGCGGGCCATTGATGCAGCCGTTTGGATCGAAAAGGTTGTACGGAGTGCAGCATTCCTGCCCGCTCCCATCCGCTCCGTTTCCTCATTCCCCGTAAATAGGTATAATTAATCTATGTAATCATCGCGACGAAGGAGGAAGGATCGATGGGAGAGGCGACAATCAAGTGGGGAATACTGGCGGCCGGCGGCATTGCTGAATCGTTTGCGGGGGACCTGGCTTACGCAAAGAACGGGGAAGCTTATGCGATCGGCTCGAGGAACCTGGAGAAGGCTAAGGCGTTCGCCGAGAAGTTTGGAATTTCGAAGGCGTATGGAAGCTATGAGGAGCTGGTCGCCGACCCGGAGGTGGACGCCGTTTATGTGGCGACGCCGCATCCTTACCATAAGGAGAACGTCCTGACCGCGCTGCGGGCGGGAAAAGCGGTTCTATGTGAAAAGCCGTTTACGGTCAACAGCACCGAGTTGGAGGAATTGGTCGCTTACGCGCGCGAACGCAAGCTGTTTCTGATGGAAGCGATGTGGACGCGGTTCCTGCCGGTCATTCGCCGCGTACGGGAATGGTTGGCGGCGGGACGGATTGGCGAGGTGCGGCTGGTGAAAGCCGACTTCGGTTTCCGCGTCGGCTGGGATCCGGCCGGGCGGCTGTTGAACCCCGAGCTCGGCGGCGGGGCGCTGCTGGATGCCGGGATTTATCCGATTTCGTTCGCATCGATGGTGTTGGGTCCGCATCCGCAGCACGTTCAAAGCACAGCCCATCTTGGAGAGACTGGGGTTGACGAACATTTTTCCGTGCTGTTAACCTACAATAATGGTGCTGTTGCCTCGCTGAATGGGGCCGTTCGGCTGGCGATCGGCAACGACGCCTATATCCATGGGACAAACGGCAAGATTTACGTTCCCGGGTTCCTGAACGCGACCACGGCTACATTGTACGTCGATGGGGAGGAACCGGAGACGGTCACCGATGACCGAACCTTTAAAGGATATGCTTATGAAGCGGAAGCGGTTGGCCGGGCACTGAGCGCCGGGTTAACCGAAAGCAGTGACATCCCGCTGGATGAATCGCTGGCCATTCTGCGTCTGATGGATCAGATCCGCGGGCAGTGGGGGCTGAAATATCCGTTTGAATGATATGAAGAAGGAGTAGTTTTTACAATGAATGATGAGACCAATCAACTGCTGGAGGAAAACAACATCAAACACGCCATCATCGGCGAGAAGATGCAACGTTTGGCGGATATCTTGCCAAGCCTAACCAAAACCAGGTTGGCTGCGTTAGCCTCCGTCTATAATATCTCCGGGCGCTCCAAGATGAAGAAGGAGGAGCTGGTTGCCGCCGTGCAGGACAGCATTGCGGATGCCGAGACGCTTCAAGCGGCCTTACTGAACAGCCGGCCCAAGGAATGGGAGCTGTTCAACTCGCTGCTGGACGGTTCCTATCAACCCAGCAACGCGACGCCTTTTGGCTACTACTATTACTTCCTGGATCGCGGCTTGCTGTTTACCTTTTTTGCCGACAATCGGCTGCATTTGGTGATTCCGGACGAAGTGCAAGCGACCTTCCAGAAGCTGGATCAACCGGCTTTCCGACAGGCGCTGCAAAGAAGCCAACTGCTTTACACTTACCTCATGGCGGCGGTGAATCTATACGGATTCATCGCCCCGGCGAAGCTGGTTGAGATCTTTAACGCCCAGAACAGCCAAGCGCCCGTCACCGAAGAGGAATTGCTGCAGCAGCTTGAAGGATTTCTCGTACGGACAGATCAGTATTTCGAGCTGCGGCAGGGAACCATCGCCTCGTTGGACATGGAAGATAAAGAATTTGACGCTCTTATGGAAAAGGTGCAAGGAAAACCTTACTATGTGCCGGACCAACAGGAGCTGTTCAAATATGCGGATCACGACTACTTCGAGATAACTCCGCAACTTGCGGCGCTGCGGGAGCATGTCACGAAGGATTTCCGGCTGGACCAAGAAAGCGCGGAATACCTGGTAGACGACATCCAGCTTGGCTGCTCGATGGAAGCCTCCCTGGAGGATCTGCTTTACGAGTTTGAGCGACGGGATCTGGACTTTACCTCCCAACAACAGGCGAAACAAACCGTCGCGCTGATCACTGATGTCTATGACCATACCCGCATGTGGTCCCATGCCGGACATACGTTGGACGAGCTGCGCCGGATGCAGGAGAGTCCCGGGACTCCAACGGCGGAGATCGCCTCCATTCGCGGGCATGTCGTGAAGCAGGCCCGTTCGACCAAGATTGGCCGCAACGAACCTTGCCCTTGCGGAAGCGGATTGAAATACAAGAAATGCTGCGGAAAATAAAACGAGGAATCCAAAAAAAGGCTGCCCAAGCACTTAAGCTTAGGCAGCCTTCTTCGCGTTCTTGGCGTCCTGCTTCTGCAGAACAACGGTCTTTACCCGACATCCGCCGAATTCGATAACGGTGGATCATTTGGCTCCGCCGGCGAATACAGCTTGCGGTATTGGCCTGGAGTCAGGCCGGTTTCCTTCTTGAACTTGCGAATGAAGTTAGGCGTGTCGAGATAACCGACCCGTTGGATGATATCCTTCAGCGGATCATTGGTGGACGTCAGATCGTTCATGACGGCCATCATTCGTTTTTGCCAGATGTATTGGACGAAGTTAATGCCCATCTGGTCTTTGAAGGAACGGCTGAAATAGGAAACCGAGATCGAATATTTGCAGGAGATCGCCTCCAGGCTTAACGCGTGGTCCATGTAGTTGCTGTCGATATAGGCGATGATCCGGTCCATCAGGGAATGCTCTTCCTTGCGTTCGTTTTGCAGGGCCAGCTCACAGATCCGCGAGGCGAGTCGAAGGAAATGGCGCTCCAGCTCCTGCAGAGAATTAAACGCATCGGACCCCGGGATATCGGGCGTCCAATCGCGAACCCCCAGCTCCATCCCCGTGCGCAAAATCGCGTTTAAGATGTCAAAGCTGATACAGCGCTTCATTTCGACGGTCAAATCCGGGTTCCGCAGCACATTCATCGCCTCGTCGATCGTTTGAGCGGCGACCTCGTAGCTGCCTTGCTTCAAGCTTTGGGACAACTTCAGCAGCTCGTTCTTCGGCACCCAGGACGTTTCGCCCGGCGCATGGGACAGCTTCTCAAAAAACGTGATGCTGCCGTGTCCGGCAAACATCCGCGATTCGAAGGCCGAGCAGGCTTCGATAAACGATTGATTCAATTGATCGGGATCGTTGTAATAAGTACCAACGCCGATCACAGGGTCGATGCGGTACCGCTCCAGGAGATCGTCATGGACGCGGTGGACGATTCGGCGGAACTGGTCAGGCCCCGACCAGGAGTCGACCTTATCGAAGCCAACGATCAGCGCGATCTGCCCCGGCTTAGGCAGCTCGACGCTATACAGGCTTGCACCGTATTCGGGAATCTCCGCCGCGGCCAGTCGCCCGATCATCGCTTGCCAATCATGGCTGTCCAGCCGGCTTTTGGCCGTCTCATCGCGGCCGATAACCATAGCGAAATAATGAGTTCGGGACAGGTTGATCTCAAGCGAGTTCAACAGTTGAGGCACGAGGGTGCGGGCGTTCCCGTATTTCAGCAGCATCAATAGAAAATGGTTGCGCGCATACGGCTCCTGTAAATCGGCACGCGAGCTGTATTCCTGCAATGCCGTGCGGATACGGTCCAGTTCGTTACCGGCCTTTCGCGGTACGGCAGCCGGCCCCGCGGATTTCGATTTCGAATCGGCGAACTCCACGAGATCGAGGATGGGATGGAACTGGCGCCGGGCCAAGATCAGAGCCGCTGCGGTTCCGACGATGACCAGCACCGTTAAGAGCAGGATCATCAAGCTGCGCAGGTGCAGCACGCTGCCGAGGAACTGCGAGCTTGGCATCAAGGTGACGTATTCCCATCCATTCGTGTCCGATTTAACCGAAACGACCGAATGCGAGACCCCGCCTAAATCTACGCTGTGGATGCCGGTTGTAAGCGTAACCAATTTTTGCAGGTCCGCGGCCGGGAGCGGTTGTTCTTGATTGTTCTTGGAGGCCATCACGCGGCCGGTGTTATCAAAAATATAGGAAGAGCCTTCATAGTTGCCCAGAATCGTATCGATGAGTCCGGTTAGTTCCGATTTCTGGATTAAGTACATTAACGTCCCATGCGGATTCGGGTTGTTTGGGGTGATCGGGACGAGATAAGCTAGCACGGACTGCTGCATCGTTCCATTTTGGTTCCGCATTTCGGTGGGTTGAATCACGGGAAATTTGACCGAGTTCAGGTCCTCGACCAGTTTGGGACCTTCCCAGTCCAGAAAATGATAATGTTCGTGAAACACGTCCAGGCTCGTCATTCCGGCGGTGGAATAAATCCTCTCATCCCCATGGAAGTACAGGAACATTTCTCCGATAATCGGGCTGGTCGCTTTGTAATTTTTGAGCGCATTGATCGCTTCCAGGCTGTAATACGGGTCGTGTACGCGGTAGCGGGCCAGCTGTACATCGTAAGCAACCCGTGAAGCGATGTCGCTTAATTGCTTCACATGGGTGTCGACGATCGTCTTGGCCTGAGACAGCTGATTCAAATGGGATTGTTCGATTTCGGAGCGGAGATTGCGGACCGCGCTGTTATAGATGAAGACCGATAACAATGCAAGTGGAACCAGCAGCATGAACAAGTAAGACCAGGTGTATTTTTGAAAAAGCTTGGACTTGAAATAATTCAGCTTCACTTTGCGTCTGCCCCCTGTCCGCTCTATTTTTTTATATAAAATGTAAAGGAGAATGCCGGATAACGCAAGGGAAGAAAGTATCGGGACTCCCGGAAGGAACATGTCATTTTTGCTTGCCGGGGCCTGTACACCGCGGGTTTAGCCTGTTGGCTCGGGACATTGTCGGTAAAAAAATACACATTCCCACTTCTGGTTCGGGACAAGTTTATGTTAACTTTAATGACATGAAAATCAAGTGATTTGTAAAATTTGCTTCGCCGTTTTGTTCGTGTGAAGCAAAATGACATATTTACGCGGGTTCGGGGCTCCGGTACACTTCAGAAAAAAAGGAGGAGTCGCCGATGCAGAAAAGCGCGCCAACCGTCATTGACACCAGGCCCGTGCCCCCGTTCGCTACGAAAATAAAACTCAGGAAAAAGATCCTCCGGAATTGGCAACTGTACATTTTTATCGCACCTGCACTATTAAGTATTCTGATTTTCAGTTACGTGCCGATGTACGGGATTCAGATCGCTTTTAAAAACTTTATTCCCGTAAACGGGATTCTGGGCAGTCCCTGGGTCGGCTTCGACCATTTCGTCCGCTTCTTTAATTCTTATTATTTCTGGGATCTGATGTGGAACACGCTGGGCATCAGTCTTTACGGCCTGGCCGTTGGGTTCCCGCTTCCGATTATCCTGGCTCTCGCTTTTAACGAGGTGAAGGACGGTTTTTTCAAACGTACGGTACAGACCGTAACTTATGCGCCGCATTTTATCTCGATGGTCGTCATGGCGGGGATGATTATTACGTTCCTGACGCCTTCAACGGGGATGATCGTCAATGTGATCGAAGCGTTTGGGTTTACGCCTCCCGATTTTCTGACCGATCCCCGCTGGTTTAAAACCGTGTACGTCTTCTCCGACGTGTGGCAGGGCACCGGCTGGGGGACGATTATTTATCTGGCCGCGTTGACCGGCGTAGATCCGGGATTGCACGAAGCGGCGATTCTCGATGGAGCCTCGCGGATGCAGCGGATTCGCTACATCAATATTCCGGCGATTTTGCCGACGATCACGATCCTGATGATTCTGAATATGGGCAGCCTGCTGGGCGTGGGATTTGAGAAAATCCTGCTGCTGCAAAACCCGCTGAACATGGAATCCTCCGACGTCATCTCAACCTTCGTCTACCGATCAGGCTTGCTGGATGCGCAGTACAGCTTCTCCACGGCGGTTGGCTTGTTCAACTCCGTTGTAAATGCGATCCTGCTCATCACCGTCAACCAGATCGTCCGACGCACCAGCGAAAACAGCCTATGGTAGGAGAAAGGAGTGTGAAACGTGGTATCGGCAATTAAAGAAACTCGAAAAGATCGCCTATTTCTCGCCTGTAACTATGTATTTCTATTTCTAGCGCTTCTGATCGTCGCTTATCCTATCCTGTATATCATCAGCGCCTCCGTCAGCACCCCGAAATACGTTGCTTCCGGAGAGATGTGGTTATGGCCGATGGGCCTCACTTTTGAAGGATATCAGCGCGTGTTCCGCGACCCGCAGATCTGGACCGGTTACGGGAACACGATTCTGTATACCGTGCTAGGCACGTTGGTCAATCTGGCGGTGACGATCCCGGCCGCTTACGCACTCAGCCGCAAAGACTTCGTGGGGCGGAACCTGTTCATGGGGATCTTTATGGTCACGATGTTCTTCAGCGGCGGTCTGGTCCCCACTTATTTGCTGATCAAGGACTTAGGTTTGGTCAACAGCATGTGGGCTTTGATTTTGCCGGGGGCCACCTCGGTTTGGAATCTCATCGTGTGCCGGACGTTCTTTCAATCGAACATTCCGAAGGAGCTGCAGGAGGCAGCGGAGATCGATGGTTGCAGCAATTTTAGGCTCTTTTTCCGGATCGTGTTGCCTTTGTCGACCCCCATTATTGCGGTCATGGCGTTGTTCTTTGGGGTAGGTCACTGGAACAGCTACTTCTCGGCCATGATCTATTTAAACGATCACGCGAAATATCCGCTGCAGCTCGTACTCCGGCAAATTCTCGTCCTGCAGGAGATGTCGGCGCAAACCGGCTCCATTGATGCCGCCACGGCGACGGCGCTAAACAACCGGGCGGAAGTTGCCGCCCTGGTCAAATACGCGGTGATTATCGTGGCCACGTTGCCCGTCATCGTTGTGTATCCTTTCCTGCAGCGTTATTTTGTGCAAGGTGTCATGATCGGTTCCGTCAAGGGATGATCTTGCCATACATCAAAACCTATTCAAAAGGAGGATTCATTCATGCAGAAGCTGAAAAGACGCGGAGCGTTAGCCTTGAGCTTGCTCCTGCTGGCCTCGTTGCTGGCAGCCTGCGGTTCGTCCGGCAATTCGGCGGGCGGCAATACGGCAGGCAATTCGGGGAGCGGGGCGAATTCGGGCACGAACGCTTCCAATTCTGAAAACACCGGAGGCGTAAAGAAAGATGGGTTTCCGATTGTTGATGAACCGCTCACGTTAACGATGTTCGCTCCCGACGCGGGGATGGCGGATTGGAACACGATGCCTGTCATTCAAGAGATGGAGAAGCTGTCAGGGATCAAAGTGGAGTTCCAAACGTCGCCCATCGATAGCTTCAGTACGAAGAAAAACCTGGTCTTCGCCAGCGGCGACCTGCCGGACATGCTGTACGCAGCAGACATTACCCCGGCGGAGCAAGTGACCTACGGCAGCCAAGGGATTCTGATTCCTCTGGAGGATCTGATCGACAACTACGCGCCGAACCTGAAGAAGATCCTTGATGAGAACCCGGACGTACGCAAGAACATCACGACGACGGACGGACATATCTATGCCCTGCCGTTTATCGATACCGCGGCGGTGTGGTACCGAGGCCCGATGTGGTATAACGGCAAGTTCCTGAAGGCGTTAAACGCGGAAGAGCCGAAGACAACCGAAGAGCTGTATACGTACCTGAAACGCGTGAAAGAAGAGGACCCGAACGGCAACGGTAAAGCGGACGAAATCCCGCTCTCGTCCGTCAAGCTGGACGATCTGCGGATGTTCTTCCTCGGGTTCTGGGGGATGTATGACACGGTCATCTACGCTGACAAGGACGGCAAGGTGCACTATTCGCCGCAAGAGGAAGGTTATAAGGGTTATCTGACTTTCATGAACCGCTTGTGGAAGGAAGAGCTGCTGGATCACGAGACATTCTCGCAAACCGACGACCAGAAGAAAGCGAAGGGTAAAAATAATCAAGTCGCCTTGTTCAGCGATTATCATCCATACTTCACACTGGGCGGGGAGCCAAACGCCGATCATCCGCTGATGACGCCGGTCGCCAGCGAAATCGCCGGTACGCCGGTGTACGGAAAACATCCGGGCATGTCGGCCAACGGGACGTTCGCGATTACGAAGAGCAACCCGAGTCCGGAAGCGACGATGCGCTGGATCGACTACCAATACAGCTATGAAGGGGCAACCTTGTGGACCCAAGGTCCGGAAGGACTGCTGTGGCAGTACAAGGATAAAGAAAACAAGGTCAAGGAATGGCTGCCGGTGCCTGGCGGCAAGGAACGTGAGGATTATCGCGGAACCATTACGCCAAACTACGGCATTTTGACGCCGGGTGTTAATCTTGCCGAAATGACGAACGGCCTGAAAACGGAGTTCGATGAATGGATCGAGCAACAAACGCAAACCAAGTTAGCTCCGATCGGCAAGCCGCCGTTCCCAAATGCCTTCCTCACAACGGAGGAGCAATCCGAGGTATCCGCTTTGCTGTCCGACCTGAAAACGTACGTAACGCAAATGGAAGCGAAGTTCGTAACCGGCCAAGAGCCGCTCGACAACTGGGACAAATACGTCAGCCAGCTGAAGAAAATGGGCAGCGATCGCGTTGCCGAAGTGTATCAAGCCGCCTATGATCGTTGGAACCAGTAAACCTGATATTCACATGTTGAACTGTTTATTTTACATTTTCGGACCGAGATAAGGAGGCATCCATGAGCGAGGAGAAAATCGCGAACCTGGAGCCATCGGCCGAGCCGCAGACCGAGGCGCCTTCCGAGGCGCCTTTTGCGGCTGAACCGGCGGTGGAGCAAGGCGTGCACAACTACAGCAGCGAACGAAATTGGGTGAAGCCGGAGGATCCGGTGATTCTGGAGCGCCTGGAATGGTTCCAGGATCAGAAGCTGGGCCTGATGATGCACTGGGGCCCATACTCCCAGCTCGGACTGGTGGAGTCCTGGGCGTTAAGCGACGAGGACGGGGATTGGTCCCGAAACGACATCGACTGGACGGAAGACATGGAACGGTTTAAACAGGAATATTTTGATTTGAACCGTACGTTTCATCCGATCCGTTTTCAACCTGAGTTATGGGCGAAGGCCGCGGCCGAGGGCGGGTTTAAGTATTTGACGTTTACGACCAAGCATCATGACGGATTCTGCATGTGGGATACCCATACAACCGACTACCGGATCACCGGACCGGATTGTCCGTTTCATACGCACCGTTATGCGGACATCTGCCGGGAGCTGTTTGATGCATTCCGCGCCGAAGGCTTGGCGATCTCTGCTTATTTCTCCAAGGCGGACTGGCATACGCCGTATTATTGGGCGCCGGGTATGGAGCGGGGGAGCCGCATGTGGCGCGGGCCCTCGTACGATCCGCAGCGGTACCCTTGGCTGTGGGAACGGTTTGTTCAATTTACCCATCAGCAAATTATGGAGCTGATGACGAAGTACGGCCGCATCGATATGCTGTGGCTGGATGCCGGGTGGGTGAATGCTCGCCGCAACCAGGATATCCGACTCGGCGAGGTGGTGGAGAAGGCGCGGCAGCTTCAGCCTTGGCTGCTGACCGCAGATCGGACGGTCGGCGGGCCGTACGAGAACCTGATCACGCCGGAGCAAACCGTGCCGGAGCGGCCGCTCACTGTCCCATGGGAGAGCTGTATCACGATGGGACATTCGTTCTCGTTCAGCTTCAACGACAGCTACAAATCCGTTCGCGAGCTGGTTCACCTGCTCGTTGAAATCGTTGCAAAGGGCGGCAATCTGGCGCTGAACGTGGGGCCGCAGCCGGACGGGCGACTGCCGAGATCGGCGCTCGAGCGGATGAAAGGGCTAGGCGAATGGCTGAAGGTGCACGGCGAAGCGATTTACGGCACGCGGATTTGCGAGCCGTACGCTTCCGAAAACGTGTTCTTCACCCGTAAGGGAGAGACGAGGTACGCGTTAGCATTGGTGCCAGAGGAGGCCGCCGAGGGGATAGCGGAGGAACTGCATCTGCCGCTTCCCGCCTCGGGCATCGGCCGAATCGACCTCGTTGGCGGTGCCGAGGGGCTGGACTTCCGCCCGACGCCGGAGGGCGGGGTGGCGGTGCGCTTGCCGGACGCCGTGCGGCAGGGGGAAGTGCCGCCGATCGCGATCGTGCTGCGCATCCGGTGATGGGCGGGGTGGCTTTTTGCCTCGCTGGACGCTGTGCGCTGTGCGCTGCGCGCGGGAGGAGGGAGCCGCCTTGGGGGATGTGCGTCGTAACGGACCTGAAAGACCTTATTGGCTGGAAAAGACGCCAATTTGGTTTTTAACGGACTGGAGAGCCGTTATCGGCACGGAATGGGCTGAATAGGTGCTCCAAACCGCCAAATAAGGTCAACTGGGTCCGTTAGATGCTGATCACCGGGCTTTTCATCGAAATAACGGCGTTGAGGTCCGTTAGCGTAAGGATGGGTGGCGGGACCGAGACCTTACATCATTCAGGAGGAGAAAACGATGGGGAATTACAGCGAAGTGCCTGAACCGGCGATCGAATTTGCGCCAAAAACCTATGTCTGCAAGCGGGCCATCACCGGGCCACTTGATCTGGACGGGCGGATCGACAAGCCGTTCTGGGAGGCCGCCGCATGGACCGACGATTTCGTGGATATCGAAGGCGATCTGCGGCCCAAGCCGGGTAAGCGGACGCGGGCGAAGATGCTGTGGGATGACGAATACTTCTACGTGGCCGCCGAAATGGAGGAGGACGAAATTTGGGCGACGCTGACGGAACGGGATTCGGTGATTTTTCATGACAACGATTTTGAAATCTTCATCGATCCGGATGGCGACAGCCACCTGTATTATGAATTCGAAATCAACGCGCTGAATACGGTATGGGATTTGCTGCTGGTCAAGCCATATCGGGACGGCGGGCCGCCGGTGAACGGTTGGGATATTCACGGGCTACGCACCGCGGTGTATATCGACGGAGAGCTGAACCAACCGGGTGCGAGGAACCGACTATGGAGCGTAGAGGTGGCGCTGCCGTGGGCCGCGCTACGCGAATGCGCGCCGGAAGGGCGCGCTCCGGTGCCGGGCGAGTTCTGGCGGGTGAATTTTTCCCGGGTGGAATGGCGAGTGGAGGTCCAGGATGGCCGGTACGTCAAGCAAATTAACCCGGCGACCGGGAAGCCTTATCCCGAGGACAACTGGGTTTGGTCTCCGCAGGGGATCGTGAACATGCATTATCCCGAGCTGTGGGGGTATGTGGTCTTTGCGGACGAAGATGCCGAAGGAGCTGGTGGTGCGGATGGTGCAGACTGCGCGGACGGCGGATTAACCGGGTTCCCGCTGCCGCAGGACGAGTTCATCAAATGGGAGCTGCGCCGATTGTATTACCGGCAGCGGAACCATTATGCCCAGCATGGCCGATTTACGGCGGAGTTCACGGAGCTCATCAGCGCCGAAGAAAGAGAGTCGTTTCGCATTCGACCGACGATCGAGGCAGCAGGCCAGAGATTTGAGATTTCCGCGCCGGCTTCGGACGGTCGTGGAAGCTTTTATATCCGGGAAGACGGAAAACTGTGGAAGGAGCGATCGTAGATGAGCGTGGAGACACCGGCGTTTTCGTTGAGCGAACAAGAGCTGGAGCAAATTGAACGCAGGTTTGCGGAGATCCGGGAGCTGGGTCGGGGTCGGGAGAAGGAGCTGTTTGGCGTATTTGACGGACCTTTAACCGCGGAAGAGACTTGGGCCTTGAAATTCCTGTACGTGCATATGCCGCTGAACGATCTGGCCGATTACGACGGCTCGTTGTTCCTGGCCCATGTCCGGCAGGCGCTTGCCGTACGTAAACAGGTGGCTTGGGGCGAACGGGTGCCGGATCCGTTGTTCTTGCATTTTGTGCTGCCGGCTCGGGTGAATACCGAGAACCTTGAGGATTTCCGC
The DNA here is from genome assembly GCF_001486505.1 of Paenibacillus rubinfantis. Classification (GTDB taxonomy): domain Bacteria; phylum Bacillota; class Bacilli; order Paenibacillales; family Paenibacillaceae; genus Fontibacillus; species Fontibacillus rubinfantis. The sequence goes on along the minus strand of NZ_LN909066.1, from coordinate 1,331,156 downwards.
GAAGTGATTTATACCGAGCTGGGGCCGCGGACGGCGGGATTGTCGATGGCGGAGGCGATCCTCGAGGCGAATTACTGGTGTCATGAAAAAGCCACCTACATCGGCAGCGATCTGCGCACCTTGTCGCCGCTGGGGATGATCCGCAACGCGCGCGGGCGCTGCGGCGAGGAGTCGACGCTGGCGGTCGCGGCGCTGCGCAGTATCGGCATTCCCGCGCGTCAGTGCTACACGCCGCGCTGGGCGCACTGCGACGATAACCATGCCTGGGTTGAGGCTTGGGCCGACGGCACATGGCATTACATCGGCGCCTGTGAGCCGGAAGCCCGCCTGGACCAGGGCTGGTTTAGCGGGCCGGCGCGCCGGGCGATGCTGGTTCACACCCGCGTTCCGGCGACCTATCCCGGACCGGAGGAAATTACCGTGAAGGGCGGGCCGTATGCGGAGCTGAATTTGCTGGCGAACTATGCCCCTACCCGCACGATTACCGTGGAGGTGAAGGAGCCGAATGGCACGCCGGCGGCCGGAGCAAGGGTGCAGTTCCAGCTGTACAACTATGCCGAGCTGTTTCCGCTGGCCGAGCTGGTGACGGATGAGCGGGGCGAGGTTCGGTTTACGACGGGTTACGGCGACCTGATCGTCCGGGCCGTACGGAACGGAGCTGGAGCCGGAACCGAGGGCGGGGTTGGAGCCGAACCCTGGGCTTGGGGCCAACGTAAAATCCGCATCTCCGATGGCGACCGGTTTAAGGTCGTGTTAAGCGGAGCGGTATCGGAGCAGCCCATCGGAACGGAGGATTTCGAGATGGTGCCTCCGCCGGAGCTGGACGGACCGGAATCGGAGCCGCTCTCTGCGGAGCAGCTTCAGCGTCATGAAGAGCGGGTAGCTGAAGGGGCTGCAATCCGCCGGGCTTATGAGGAGACCTTCCTGACGGAGGCGGACGCGGAGCAGCTTGCCGTCCAACTCGGATTACCGGCGGAGCGGGTATGGAAGGTGCTGGAGCCGGCCCGTGGCAACAGCCGGGAGATCGCTGCTTTCCTGGAGGAGCGCGTTTCGGAGCACGGGGAGTGGCCGCTGCTCCTGCTGGAAAGTTTGCGGGAGAAGGATTTGACCGATACGATGCGGGACACGCTGGACGACCATTTGGCCGGATCGCTGCTTTGGAAGGATTCATACAACCGGGAGATCTTTGTGCCGTACGTGATGTGCCCGCGTGTATTGTTTGAGATGCTCACCCCTTACCGAAAAGCGTTGCAGGCCCGCTTTACCGAAGCGGAACTGGCCTTCTATCAAGCGGATCCTTCCCGCATTGCCCAGTTGCTGAACGATGGCTGGGAGCTGCGCGAGGGGCCCGGGAACCTGCGCGGCAAAGCGGGACCGCTGGGCACGTTCCAACTGCGGATCGCCGACAAAGGCTCTCTGGACATCCTGTTCGTCGCGTTATGCCGGAGCTTCGGCATTCCGGCAAGGCTGCATCCCAGTGAGCAGAAGCCGCAGTATTATGCGGGCGGAGCGTGGGTGGACGCCGGACTGGGGCCGATTCGCGAGGAGGCGGAGAAGCGCCGCAATACCGGGCGGCTGCGCTTGCGCCGTGAAGACGATGGCCGTACGGACGCGCCGGCCGCTTCGTACATGGAGAACTTCACCCTCGCCCGGCTTGAGAACGGGTTCTACAAAACGCTGCTGTACCCACACGGCAAAACCGATGTGTACGATACGGCGTTTGAGGTGGAGCCGGGGGATTACCGGATCACCTCAGGTGTACGGCTAAAAGACGGCACCGTGCTGGGACGGATGACGTACTGCCGGGTTGCCGAGTATGCGGAGACCGAGGTTATGCTTGGCTTCCCGGCTCCTTCACTGTATATCCCGGTGTACGGGACCCCCGATCCGCAGATCCCGCTGTGGCGGGCGGACGGAACGACGACAACGCTGGGGGCGTTGTGTCAAGGAGAACGCGGGGCGATGGTCGCTTGGCTGGAGCCAGATCGGGAGCCTTCCAAGCATCTGTTGCGTGAAACGGGAGAACTCGCAGAGACGTTTGATGTTCTTGGAATCCCGGTTGTTTTTGTCCTCGGCAGTGACGAAGGCAAGCCGGCCCCGACTCCCCCTGACTCCTCGGCTGCAGGCTTGCCGGGAGGAACGGTGTTCGTGGGGGATTCCGGCCACGCGGCGCTCCAGCGGTTAACCGATGCCGGCATCTCACTGGGGAGCGGGGGCTTCCCGCATCTGTTTGCGCTGGACCGCGAGGGGAATATCCGTTACATGCAATCCGGTTATAAACCGGGAAGCGGCAAGGAAGCGCTGCAAGTGTTAAGCGAGCTGGAATAGGAAAATCGACGATCGCTTTGCGCCGATAGCCGCGCAAGCAAAGGGAGGAGCGCCAAATGAGCCGGAACTATGTGGTGGCGGGTTATGTAAGCGACCGTCACCTCCCTGAATTACCAAAGGAAGAGTTGCTGAAGCTGACCCACATGAATATCGCTTTTGGCCATGTGCGAGAAGATCGGATCGAAACGGGACATCTGCAGAACTTGGGGCTGCTGCCCGAGCTGAAACAGGAGCATCCCGGGTTGACAGTCCTGCTGTCCGTAGGCGGCTGGAGCGCCGGCGGCTTCTCGGAAGCGGCTTCGACGGAAGCGGGCCGGCAGGCGATGGCCGAGTCGGCGATCCGGGCGGTTACGGAGTATGCGCTTGACGGGATTGACCTGGACTGGGAGTACCCTTGTTATGCCGAAGCAGGTATTGCCGCCAGTCCAGATGACAAGGCGAATTTCACGTTGCTGCTGCGGACGATAAGGGAGGCGCTGGACCGGCAAGGCCAGCGGGACGGCCGTCATTATGGGCTGACGATCGCTGCAGGCGCGGACCAATATTACATCGACGGTACGGAGATGGCCGAGGTTCAGCGTTATCTCGACTTTGTCCAGTTGATGACGTACGATATGCGCGGCGGTTTCCAGACGTTGACCGGGCATCACACCAATCTGTACACAGGAACCGGGGATCTGTTCCGCATCAGCGTTGACGCTTCGGTGAACCTGTTTGTCCAAGCCGGGGTGCCCAAGGAGAAAATTGTCATCGGCGCGGCGTTTTATTCACGCATGTGGAAGGACGTACCGAACATCAACCGGGGACTGTACCAAATGTCCCCTGGTCCGGGTGGGTACGGCCCGGAATTTACAACGCTGGCCGCTGAGTATATCGACCAGAACGGATTTGTCCGTTACTGGGATGAGGAAGCGAAAGCGCCGTATTTGTTCGACGGCCAAACGTTTATCTCCTACGACGATGAAGCATCGATTCGCTGTAAATGCGAATACGTGAAGGCGCAGGAACTGGCCGGAGTGATGTTCTGGGAGTACGGCTGCGATCGGACACACCGGCTGCTGAATGCCTTACACCAAGGGCTGACCGAATTGTAAACGGGAATACCTGATCGCATCGCCCAAACTCAACAAAAGCCTCATGCTACGCTAAGCCCTCTGAGCCAAAGGGATAGCGGGCATGAGGCTTTTTTTCTGACATCAAACGTTCTAACTCTGCCGGGCCCGTCATAGATATAAATAGGGGCGTTTTTCGCCCGCTTCTGCGGTACAACCTTCTGTCTGAGGATTTTCACAGTTTCCTAGATTACTTTCCGCCAGAGGCTCCGGAGGGCTGACGGTCTTCGTCCAGCATATCGTCCAGCCGTTGCACCTCCTCGGAGAGGGCCTGCAGGGAAGCCTCGATTTTTCCCAGTTTATCGCCGACGGTTTGCAGCACATATTTGATCAGGATGAAGCAAAGCGTGACCGGAAAACCTACATTGGCAACCAACGACACAATATCCGCAACCTGCATATTTGTTACCTCCTTGGTTTTATTGGGCCCTTCACTATATGGGGAAAAAAAGTTTGCCCAGGTACAACCAGAATATAGAAAAAATGTTATAATAATAATTACCTATATAATTATGGTTGTGAAAACCCCCTGAAAATTTCCCTATACATAGAAGATGAAAATGAAAGGGGGAGGTAGTTTTGAAGGAACAACATACCGTGTACGAGCAATATCGGAAAGAAGTTTATCGTATTGCATGGAGGGTCCAATACAGAGCGAAAGTCGTTAGAAAACGGGAATGTTCATTCAATGGAGTCGAGCCGGCCGTAACCTGCTTCACCTCATCTTCTGATAACAAAATCGTTGTGAGACAGCTGATCAACGCACTTCCTTCCACGACGGGGAAAACGATCATCTCCAAGATTTATTTACAGGACAAAACGGAGGGGGAAGTCGCCCGCGAGTTGAATATGAGTCAGCAAGGGGTGAACAAATGGAAACGAAAGATGATCAAAGAATTGTCCCGGATGATGATGAGTTCCTGAGTTTGCTGCAAAAGGCCAGGGAAAATGATCCCGAATCCACATTAAAGTTAATTGAGCTGTTTAAGGGCGACATTGTGCATATAAGCAAGTTTATTCATATGTCCGAAGAGGACGCCGTTTCCGACATCATTCTCGAGTTTCTGGAGATGATCAAGCGGCGGGACGGGGAGGAATGATACACAAACAACCAAAAAGTCGGTCAGGAAAAATTCCTGATCGACTTTTTTTGTAAATTGGTTGTGAAGGAGGGGGGCGGATTTCCCTTATAGGTGAGCACGGTAATTCGCTTTATCGAAGAAAAGCAGTGGACGGAGGAAGCGTTAAACGGACAGAGTCTTACTATGGGTGTCAAGGTAGTTGATGTGCATGGGGGCCGGTCCATCTCTATTGCAAACCTCCCGGGGGACTGTTGTATGATAAATAGACTGATGTTAAGGAGGGAGAAGCTGATGGATCAAGGTCACCAACCTGTTTTTGCGCCGAATCCGGCTGTCCAACCCGGGGAGCGGATCCGTTTTGGCTCGTTTCCACAGACCGCTGACAGGAAATTACAGCCTATTGAATGGCGAGTTCTTCAAAACACAGGCAGCGAGCTGCTGCTGTTGAGCGAAGAAATCCTGGAGTGCAAGCGATATCACGGGAAGAGTGCGGAAATTTCGTGGCGGGATGCCGTGGATATCACCTGGCGCGATTGTGATTTACGCCAGTGGCTAAACGAGGAGTTTTACGCGACGGCTTTTGGGTTGGAAGAACGCGCATGGATCCAGACCACCACTTGCACGGATAATGGGGAGAACTGTCCGGATACGGAGGATAAGGTGTTTCTGCTTAGCGTAGCCGAGGTCAAGGCGATCACGGCGGTTCTCGGCAAATCGTGGCTAACCACCGTGGGGACGGAATATGCGAAATTGAAAAAGCCCGACGGCTGCAGCCTTTATGTCTACGATAAAGGGGAGAAAGACAATTATGTGCTGCGAAACGGCAAGGAGAAGGGCTGCTCCTGGTGGTGGCTGCGCACGCAGGGCAACCAGCCTTCCCGCGCCCACTTCATCGGGACTGGGGCCAGCATCCGCAGCTACGCCAATGTCAGCCTGGCGCGCGATGGGGTGCGGCCTGCAATCCGGATGAAATTGGAGTAAGAGCTCCGAGATACGCTAGCTCTATATCAGAATACCAATAAAATAAACTACGTAAAGGCGCGGTGAAGTGTTTTATGGGAGATATCAAACTGTTTCGCTTGGCTGACGGGGACGTTGAAGAGCTGCACGGACAAACGGTAACGATCGAAAAATCGCTGCAAACGCTAATGGAACGCCATTTGGAGGCTCTGCTAGGGATTCGTTTTCTAGCGACCGAATACTCGACGGGGAAACGGCACGGAGGTCGTATTGATACGTTGGGTATGGATGAAAACAACTCCCCTGTCATTATCGAATATAAGCGCTCAACAAACGAAAACGTCATTAATCAAGGGCTTTATTATTTGGATTGGCTGATGGATCATCAGGCCGAATTTACGTTGCTTGTTCAAAAAAAATACGGAATCCAGGACGCCGAAGCCATCGATTGGAGCGCGCCGCGCCTGCTTTGCATCGCCGGGGGGTTCACGAAATATGATGAACATGCGGTACAACAAATCCCCCGTAATATCGAACTGTATACCTACAAAAAGTACGGTAATGAACTTCTGCTGCTCGACTTGGTTAATGCGACTACAGCAAATCCTTCTCAAGACTCGCCAGTTTCGAGTGGGACAACCTCGTACAAAACCGTATCCGACTATCTTTCGCAAGCCAATCCGGAGTTGACGGACCGCTATGAGGAACTGAAGGCGTTTATACTCGCGTTGGGCGACGACGTTCAAATGAATGTGTTAAAGGATTACATCGCTTTTAAACGCATCAAAAACTTCGCTTGTGTGGAGATTCATCCCCAGAAGAAATCAATTACTGTATTTGTTAAAGTGGACCCTGACACAGTAGGGTTAAAGCCCGGGTTTACTCGGAATGTGCGAAATATCGGCCATTATGGAACAGGGGATTTGGAAATCGTCATTACTCAGGAGGAACAGCTTGAGGAGGCAAAAGCTCTGATTCAGAAAAGCTATGAGATCAGCTGAGAGCTCTATTGTTTCTAACGGACCGGAGAGCCCTTATTGGGCGGGCGATGGTTGGTCAAAGAAATTAACGGACCCAGATGACGTTATTTGACTCAAATGGGGCGCAGCGGGCTGGTTTTACGGCAAATAACGTCTCTCCGATCCGTTAGAGCGGGAAATGGTGCGGGAAATGAACTTTAGCGTCATCTGGGTCCGTTAGAGCACAAGCCCCCACACCCGGACTCAAAGGGATAATGGTGAAAAGGAGTGCGAAAGAGCCCCTCGACCCACAAATTTGTAAGCGCTTCAAAAAACTCTTGTATTCCAAAATGTCCCTTGTTATAATCGCATTGAAAAGCTTTTCAAAAATCGAGGATACCCACGATGAACAAGAACAAAAGCAAGAGTAAGCCAACGATTCGCGATGTTGCCCAAAAAGCGGGTGTCTCCATCAGTACGGTCTCGCGCGTAATGAATGCGCCGGCGGCCGTGGTGGAGAGCAAGCGGCAGCGCGTGCTGGCCGCGATTGAGGAGCTGAAGTATCAGCCGAATGCGTTCGCCCGCGGACTGATTTACAAGAAGTCTTTTACCCTGGGGCTGCTGATTCCCGATATTGAAAATATGTATTATGCGGGAATGATCCGGGGGATGCAGGATGCCTGCATCAAGCTGGGTTACAGTCTGATGATCTGCAACACGGACCGCGATAAGGAGCGCCTGTTGTCGTACATCGACACGTTTCATGAGAAGCAGGTGGATGGCGTTGTTTTCGCCAGCGACAAAATGTTTCCGGAGTACTACGAGAAGCTGGTAGGCTGCCGGATCCCGTTTGTGATGGTGTCATCCCACTCGGACGACTACGAAATTCCCTGCGTCGAGGTCGACGATGAGGCGGCAGCTTATGACGCCGCCGCTTACCTGATTGAGCTGGGGCACCGCCACATCGGTATGATCGGCTTCAATCACGACAACTCGATTTCCGGACCGCCGCGTTACGCGGGATTCGTCCGGGCCATGCAGGAATTTGGGCTAACATCCAACATCGCTAACGTGAAGTTTGCCAGCCATTACTTTGAGCATGCGTATCAGGCCGCGCATGAGCTGTTTACGGAGCATCCCGAGTTGACTGCCGTATTTTGCGTTGCGGACGAATTTGCTATGGGTACGATTTCGTATCTTCGGGACCGCCATATACTGGTGCCGGGGCAGGTGTCCGTCATCGGCTTCGACAACCACCGCATGGCCGGCATGTATATTCCCAAGCTGACTACGATATCCCAACCCATATACGAACTAGGCCACCGTGCGGCGGAGAAGCTGCATGAACTGTTGACGACCGGAAGCGTGGCGGTACCAAGAGAAGTCCTCCAGCATAAACTCATCGTCCGCGAATCGTCACGGGAGAGAACAACCACGAATTAACATCACTACTATCGATGAACGACAACGACACAAACAACCTCATTGACTCCAACACGAACGAGACTTTTTTCAAACATCCAACACCAAGAAACATCAACCCATTCCCAATGAAGTAAACCACACGAAGTAGACCCAACCTCACGAAGTCAATCTGACGAAACAAATCAAGTGAAACGGACCTAGTGAAGTAAAACAAGCCAACCAAATGAACCGGCAATATGCCTGGGAGAGTAGGGGGCTTACGGGAGGAATAGACCTCGATGCTACTGTTGAGGTTGCTGCACCCCATCATCTGAAAAGCTTTTCAAAAAAACGGAACATTCGCATAGGGCAGGTCATACACTTATACCAAAGTTGAAAACGGATACAGCGGCGTTCGTCTGCCGCTGAAAAGCTTTGCAAGGAGGTGGTTTGCCGAAAAGCGTCCATAGTCAGCCAGACCTTTAGATGGTATTCCTAAAAAAATATCGAAGGGGATGTAAGGTCAATGAAAAAAAGATCAAATTGGGCTTCTTTACTGCTCGTTAGCGGATTATCGTTCACGCTTCTTCTCAGCGCCTGCGGCGGCGGAAACAATGCGGCAAACAACGCACCGGCAGCTCCGGCCAACACGGGAACCACGGAGCAGAACACAAATGACGGCGCTGCTACGAATGACGCCGCTGCCACCGGTTCTCCGCTGGAGCTGGCGTTAAAAGGTGAATATAAAGGCACCAAAGTAACGATGTTTGGCCCGTTCGTTGATGCGGACCAAGTGAAGTTCGAAACCAGCATTAAGGATTTCGAGGAAAAAACGGGCATCGATATCCAATATGAAGGCTCCAAGGAGTTTGAAGCCACGATTAACGTTCGCGTGGACGGCGGAAATGCACCCGATATCGCGGACTTCCCGCAGCCGGGCCTATTGGCGGCCGTAGCCAAAACCGGTAAGGTGATTGACCTTACCACTATTCTCGATCAGGAGAAGCTGAAGGCCAACTATAACCAAAGCTGGCTCGACATGGCGACGATGGACGGCAAGGACGGCAAAATCATGGCTGGTGTATGGAACCGCAGCAACGTGAAAAGCTTGGTGTGGTATCCGAAGAAGCAATTTGAGGAAGCGGGTTACACCATTCCGCAAACCTGGGATGAGCTGATGGCGTTGACAGAACAAATCGCCAAGGACGGCGACACTGCTTGGGCGATTGGGATTGAAAGTGGTGCGGCAACCGGCTGGCCGGCTACCGACTGGGTGGAGGACATCATGCTCCGCACGACCACGCCAGAGAACTACGACAAGTGGGTTACGGGCGAGCTGCCTTTCACATCTCCAGAAGTGAAGCATGCGGTAGAGAAGATGTCTGAAATTTGGATGAACCCGGATTATGTATACGGGGGGACGAAATCGATCGTCACCACGGCCTTTGGCGATTCTCCGGCACCGATGTTCGACAATCCACCGAAGGTGTGGCTGCATCGCCAAGCGAACTTCATCACAAGCTTCTTCCCGGAAACGGCAAAAGTTGATGAAGACTACGATTGGTTCTACCTGCCGCCGATTGATGAGCAATACGGCAAGCCGGTGCTGGTAGCCGGCGATATCTATGCGATGTTTAACGATCGTCCTGAAGTTCGTGCCGTGATGGAGTTCTTTACGACCGGCGAATCGATCAAGTCGTGGGTTCAATCGGGCGGCGTGATCGCACCGATGAACGACGCTTCGCTTGACTGGTACACCTCCGAAGCCGATCGCCGCATGGCTCAGCTGGTGCAGGAAGCATCCACGCTGCGGTTTGACGGCTCGGACCTGATGCCGGGCAAAGTAGGCGCAGGCACGTTCTGGAAGGGCATGACCGACTACGTGAGCGGCACGGCTACGCTGGATGAAGCGCTGGCGCAAATCCAGGAGGGCTGGAACAACTAAGCCCCATTCTGGAACTGAGATAACTAAAACACGCGGAGGGGCGCGCGAGCCGAAACGTGGGTTCCGGCACACACGCCCCTTCCGTTTTCATCCATCGAACTGGTTCAGGAAGTAACGCTCACCAAACTTTTAGGAGGGGTCATGATGAGTTCAGAAGCCAAGCGAACCGTCAGCCTGAGGGCCGTGCTCTTCACTTTGGTCATCCTGCTCGGGAATGCCGCAGGACACGGCCTGATCTTCCGCTTCTTCCGCGACTCGACGCTGAATCCGCTGCTGACCGCGGTATGTGCGGTTTTGTGGGGCGTGCTCGGCGTGTATTTTCTTTACTTTACCTTTAACTGGGCGGTAGAGCAGTACCCGGAGCGGGTTCGCCGGAAGGTGTTGCCGTATATCTTCATTGGCCCGGCGGTGATTTTGCTGGGGTGGCTGCTGGTGCTGCCTGCCGTCCGGACCCTTTATTTAAGCTTCTTTAACGCCTCCTCGGAGAAATTTGTGGGGCTCGCCAACTATGCGGCGATATTCACCGATAAGCTGATGGGGACGGCGCTTCGCAATAACCTGCTCTGGGTATTCCTCGGCACGCTGGCTTGCGTGGGGTTCGGGCTGCTGATTGCCATCTTAGCCGACCGCAGCAGCTATGAGAAGATCGCCAAGTCGATCATCTTTATGCCGATGGCGATCTCCTTTGTCGCGGCGGGGGTCATCTGGAAGTTTGTATACTATTACCAGCCCGGCGACCAGCAAATCGGTTTGCTGAACGCCATCATCACCGCCCTCGGCGGGGAAGCGCAGGCCTGGACCAGCATGCTGCAGCCTTGGAATAACCTGTTTCTCATCCTGATACTAATTTGGATGCAGACGGGGTTTGCCATGGTGATCTTCTCCGCCGCCATCAAAGGCGTCCCGGACGACATCCTGGAAGCGGCACGCGTGGATGGGGCCGGCGAGATTAAAATCTTCTTCCGCATCATCATCCCGTATATCTCCACCACGATTCTGACGGTGACGACAACGATCATCGTGTTTACGTTAAAAATCTTCGACGTGGTCATGGTCATGACGGGCGGGCAATACGGGACCGAAGTGGTGGCTACGCAGTTTTATCGGCAGTTTTTCATGTACCGCAATTTCGGATACGGCTCCACGCTGGCGATTGTCCTGCTGATCGCCGTAATGCCGGTGATCTTCTTTAATCTGCGGCAGATCCGCAAGCAGGGGGGATTCTAATGGCGAGCACCAATCAACCACGTACGGCAAGTACCAAACGCAAACGCGGTAAAACGATCGTGAATCTCGTGCTGGGTGTGATCTGCGCTTTATGGCTGATTCCGACGCTCGGGCTGTTGATCTCCTCGTTCCGGCCGGCGTCGGACATTTTGCAGACCGGCTGGTGGAACGTGTTCCCCCACCGGGAATGGACCAATGCGGAGACGATTCAGCTCTCCAAGGACGTTGACCTGCGCGAGCCGATTGAGGTAAACGGGCAAACCTACAGCGACGACGAGCTTCGAGCCGGGGTGCTAAACAACGATCAGCGGCTGATTTGGGAGAACCGTCGGGCCCGCACGCTGAACGTACAAGAGCAGGGGTGGGAGTTTAAGCCGGTGCTGACGCTGGAGAATTACAAGAACGTACTGTCCGGAAAAGAATACAAGCTGAAGCTGGCCGATGGCAGCGAATCAATTCAGAAGGGGACCGGGTTGTCCCAAGCGTTCTGGAATACGCTGACGATCGCCGTGCCGGCGACCGTGATTCCGGTGCTGATCGCTTCATTTGCGGCCTACGCCTTCGCCTGGCTGCGATTCCCCGGCCGCAAGACGCTGTTTGTGGTGATCATCGCCATGCTGGTGATTCCGCTGCAGGTTGCGCTTATCCCGGTGCTGAAGGACTACACCGCACTGGGGTTGAACGGCAGTTACCTGGGGATCTGGCTGGCGCATACCGCCTTTGGCTTACCGCTCGTTACGTACTTTATGTATAACTTCATCAGCCAACTGCCGAAGGATTTATTCGAGTCGGCCTTTATCGACGGGGCGAGTCATTTCACGATCTTTTCCCGGTTGATCCTGCCGTTGTCGGTACCGGCGCTTGCATCGATCGGCATCTTCCAGTTCCTGTGGGTATGGAACGATTATCTGGTATCGCTGATCTTCATCGGCAACCAGCCAAGCGTGCAGGTGATGTCGATGAAAATCGCCGACCTCGTCGGGTCGCGAGGCAACGACTGGCATCTGCTGACGTCTGCGGCGTTTATCTCCATGCTGATGCCGCTCACGATCTTTTTCCTCCTGCAGAAGTACTTTGTTAGAGGGCTGATGGGAGGCTCGGTGAAAGGATGAACAAGTTGCCTGACGAGCATCCGGCGGCACTGCAATCTCCCAGGGAATGGAGCCTAGTCGAGGATGCTTACGAAGAGAAGGACAATCAGCGCAGGGAGAGCTTGTTTTCCTTGGGCAACGGGTATTTCGGGATGCGGGGCCATTTTGAGGAAGGATACCACGGGACGGAAGGCGCCTCGGTGCGGGGGAATTACGTGAACGGGTTTTATGATACGGCGCCGATTCATTATCCCGAGGGAGCGTACGGGTATCCATCCGAAGGCCAGGCGATGCTGAATCTAACCGACGCTGGCATCATCCGGCTCAGCGTTGAAGGGGAGACCTTTCATCTGAACCGGGGGCATGTGCGATTTTACAAAAGAGTGCTGCATATGCAAAGCGGCGTGTTGCATCGGCTGGTCGAATGGGAATCGCCAGCCGGGCACCGCGTGCTGATTCATATTCGTCGCCTGGTGTCGTTAACCCACCGGCACCTGGCGGCGATCCACTACGAGGTGACGGCGTTGAACTTCGCCGGCACCGTGTCCATTATCTCGGCGATGGATGGGGAGATCGCCGAGGCGGATGGGGCGGCCGGCTGAAGCAGCGCACGCGGCACAGCCGCTTCGCGCTGCTGACGGCGATGAGCCACCGGCTCGCGCTGCCGCCGTCCGCTGCAGTTAGCCAGTCGGAGCAGCAAGACGGGCCGCGGCTGTTGGTGCAGTACGACGTGGCGCTGCACCGGGGGGATACCGCTTCGCTGAGCAAATTCATCAGCATCCATACGTCCCGGGATACCCGGGAGGAGGAACTGCGGATGCGAAGCGAAGAAGTGCTGCGCCTGGCCGAAACCCGCGGGTTCGACGGGCTGGCCGAGGAGCAGCGCGCTTACCTGGACGCGTTCTGGAGCCGCGCCGACGTTGAAATTGCCGGGGACCCCGCGCTCCAGCAGGGGCTGCGGTTTAATGCGTTTGGCCTGCTGCAGTCGGCCGGACGCGACGGGTGGACCAGCATGGCCGCCAAAGGGCTCACCGGCGAGGGGTATGAAGGGCATTATTTCTGGGATACCGAAATGTACGTGTTGCCCTTCTTTACCTTCACAACGCCGGAGATCGGCCGGGCCTTGCTGGAATTCCGCTACCGCACGCTGGAGCAAGCGCGGCAGCGGGCGAAGGTGATGTCGCAGCGGGGCGCGCTGTATCCGTGGCGGACGATCGGCGGCGAGGAGAACTCCGCCTATTTCCCGGCGGGCACCGCTCAGGCGCATATTAACGCCGACATCGCTTACGGCATCCGCCAGTACGTCCAGGCGACGGGGGATGAGGATTTCCTCGTGCGCCAAGGCGCGGAAATCCTGTTCGAGACGTCGCGGTTCTGGGCGGATCTAGGGCATTATCATCCGGCCCGCGGCGGCGCTTTTTGCATCGACGGCGTGACCGGGCCGGATGAGTATACGGCGCTGGTGAACAACAACGCCTATACGAACCTCATGGCCCGCGAGCACCTGCGGTATGCCTGCGCGACGGCGGAGTTGCTGCGCGAACGGTATCCTTCGGAGTACGCTCGGCTGGGGCGGGAGATCGGCCTCACCGAGGAGGAGGTCCGCGAATGGCAGAGGGCGGCGGACAAGATGTACGTCCCGTACGACGAGGAATTGGGGATCACTGCGCAGGACGATACCTTTTTGTCCAAGCAGAAATGGGATTTCGCCGGCACGCCACCCGAAAAATACCCGTTGCTGCTCCATTATCACCCGCTTGTAATCTATCGCCATCAGGTGCTGAAGCAAGCGGATTTGGTGCTGGCGTTGTTTTTGCTCGGCGAGCAGTTTTCGCTGGAGGAGAAAATCCGCAACTACCGCTATTACGAACCGCTGACTACGCATGATTCGTCGCTGTCGCCGTGCATCCACAGCATTATCGCCGCCGAGATTGGCGAGCTGGATGCCGCTTACGACTATTTCGGTCAAACGGTGCGGATGGATCTCGACGACGTCAACGGCAATGCCAAGGATGGCTTGCATACCGCAGCGATGGCGGGCTCATGGATGGCCGTCGTACACGGGTTTGGCGGGATGCGGCTCGATAGTAGCGGTAGGTTGGAGTTCCGTCCGGTGTTGCCTCCGCAATGGGAGAGCTGCCGGTTTAAGGTGATGCACCGGGGGCAGCTGATCGAGGTGTTTTTTGACCGGGAGCAGGTTGTCTATACGCTGCGTGAAGGGGAGGGGCTAACGATCCAGCACGCAGGGGAGCCGCTTGCGATTCGCCCCGGAGAACCTGTTCGGCGAGCGATATCGGCGAATCATCCATCGTCCGGCGGCCATTTGGTCAGCTAACTTAGATCCGCCATTTCTATCAATAAAGCGCTGGCGTGAGGAACGCCGTGAACAAAAGCGACCCCTTTGCATAAAATGGTGTGCTACCCGTCAAGAGGACAATGAAAAACTATAAGATTTATACACACTGCCTGCCGGTTTACGGCGGGCAGTGTGTTTATGCAGCTTGCAGATAATTATTATGGAATTCCATCGGTGTCATAATCTTCAGTCGACGCTGTAAACGCCGGTTGTTGTAGTAAATGATATAATCCGATATTGCCTTTACAAGAACATCATGGTCAGTAAAGCGATGCCCATAATACATCTCACGTTTCAGTATTCCCCAGAAGCCTTCCATCGGTCCATTATCAATACAGTGTGCCACTCTCGACATACTCTGCTTCATATGCGACTGCTGAAGCCGCGTATAGAACTCTCTACTTGTATACTGGAATCCCCGATCGCTGTGGAAGAGCGGGTGTGCGTCCGGCTCAAGCTGTATAGCTTCATCAAAGGTGTTCATCACCAGTGGATTATCATTATGGTCACTGATTTTAAAAGCCACGATTCTGCGGTCATATAGGTCGAGGATAGCGCTCAGATAGACCTTACGTACTTCTGTACCCGTGCGGTACTTAAACTCGGATACGTCTGTCAGCCACTTCTGGTTTGGAGCCTCGGCATGAAACTCCCTGTTCAGATAGTTATTGGCGATATGGTATGGGTTGCTAGAACCCCTAGTACAGCTCTTGGATTTGTACTTTATACAGGAGTGAATTTGCAACTTCCGGTTGATATTTAGAACCCGTTTGTCATTAACCTTGATGTCATGATATATTGCAAGTTCATCACGGATTCTGCGGTATCCCATATCCGGATGCTCATCGTGAATCTCCCGAATTTCTCTAGCAATTTCCTCATTCTCGATCTGATGTCTACTCTTCGGGCATTTAAGCCATCTGTAATAAGCGGATCGCGCGATGTGCAGATATTTACACAGTTTATGGACAGGATAATGCTTCTCTTCAGAAAGCTCCTTAATGGCTTCGTATTCGCATTGATGCCTGATCAGAGTAAGTGTCGTCGCCCCCTCTCCAAATCCCTTACTTTTTTTAACAGGTCATTTTCCATCTGCAGGTCAAGTTTTTCACGTTCCAACTGAACAATACGATCGCGTAATTCCTCTTCGGGCGTTCTGCCTGGTAACGTACCGGCACGCCGTCCCCGTCGATCCTCAAGACCGGCAGAGCCCATCGCCTCGTACCTTTTCACCCAGTTACGTACCTGCTGATAGGAAACCCTGTATTTTAGGGCAATAGCCCCATAATTCTTATTGTTTGTCAGGCAGTCCTGGACTATTTTTAACCGCTCTTCCGGATTGGTGTTTCTTGCCTTTCTCATGTAACTTCCTCCAGTCGTGGATTTGAGAGTCCCATGAGAATTATACACCTTTAACCATTGATGGAGTTGGTCTCGTGAACGTATATGGTATTTCTTACAAATTGTACTTTGACTTCCAACTCCGGATAGGTATTCAGTAACAGCTTTTAGCTTCAGCTCCGTCGAATATTTTTTATTCTGCTTCTGATCCATTAAAGCAGTAGGGCCATCTGCCTCGTAAAGTCTAACCCATAGAGCAATGGTACCCGGATCCACATTTGCTTCTTTTGCTGCATACGCTCTACTTATTTCACCTTTCAGATACTTTTCAACCAGATTTACTTTCTCCTCTGTCGGTATCCCTTTCATTGATTTGGACATGAAAAATACCCCCATATAGGACATGTTATATTTCATTGTCCTATATAGGGGTAGCTTATCAAAACAAAGGTGGCCGCTTTTTTTAGGAGGCGGAAGGGAGGAAAAAAGAACTTAAGGTGTTTTGTACCCTTACGCGGCCGGAACCGCAGCGTTATGATAAGGAAGGATCAAACAGGAAAGATTCATCCAATTATGGAGATCTTTTACTCATTATCGAAAGGAGGTGGGAGCGTGATGTATATGAACGATTTGGATGTTGCCAAACAGCATATTCGGGATCTTCGCAAGGAGCTGGATCGGTGCAGACTGGCCGAGCAAATCCGGCGCAGCGAGCGGGAGAAGCCAAGGAACGAGCGGACCAAGGTACCCATAGGCTTGAATTCGGTACTGATTTCTATCCTCTCCAGGATGAGAAACCTGCTGTAACCTCGGCTGTACTCTCCGGTAAGTTCCCCGATACCCCAAAAAGACCGCCCCTCGTAAGAAACGGTCTTCTCTCTTCGTGCAACGTTATTCCATTTGCCGTTTGTTTATGTCGTAAGTTCCCAGTTCTCTATTGCTCGTGCTTATCTGGAATCCCGCGTCCGGGAGGAACGGTACAGCTCTGCGATGAGGCGCAGCGTTTTGAGGCCTTCCTCGGCGCCAATCGCAAAGCGTGTTCCGGATCGGACGTGGTCGTAGAAGTCGGCGATCAAGAGTTGGTGGCTGGAGCCCCAGTAGGATTTGCCGATGATTTGGCCTGCGTCGTTAAGGTTCGCCGGCGGCTCGCAGACCAGGCTCTCATGACCGTCCCGGGTCAAATACAGGTTTTCGTTCCGCTGATGCAGCGTGCCGCCTTCAAACACCAGCTCCAGCTCAACCGGGGTGTTGGTTAGGTATGCATTGGTGGCGTAAAACAGCCCGCGGGCGCCGTCCTTAAACCGGAGGCTGGCATGCGCCGTATCCTCCACCTCGATCACGTCGCCAAGGGCGTCGGCGGTGACGCTCCCCTGGACGGAGACGACTTCACCGCCGAACCATTGGAGCAGGTCGAGCGTATGGATCGCCTGATTGATCAGCACGCCGCCGCCTTCCGTTGACCAGCGGCCCCGCCATGGGCTGTCGGCATAATAAGCCTCGTCCCGGTGCCAGGTGACGATACCTTTCAGGCAGATAAGCCGGCCCAGCGTTTTCGACTCTAGGAATTCGCGGATTTTTTGGGACGAGGCGTTATAGCGATTTTGAAAAACAACGCCTAGCTGCGCTTCGCTAAGGCGTGCTTCCGCCAGTACGCTCTCCGCGGCCTCCAGGTGATGCGCCAGCGGCTTTTCCGTTAGCACATGTTTCCCCGCCCGCAGCAACTGCGTCGCCATCTCCGCATGTAGGTGATGGGGCGTACATAGGTGGACGACCTGGATGTCGTCACGATCCAGCAAGGTCAGGTAATCGGTTGCCGCTTCGCAGGAATACGGGGTTGCTGCCTCCTTTGCCTTGGCAGGGTCGCTGTCGACGACCACTTTCAGCTGTACGCCTTTGAGCTGCTGTACCGCCCCGGCATGCAGCGGAAAAATCGCTCCACAGCCGACGACGGCCGCGCCAATCGGTTCTTGCATCGTCATCGTTAGGTCCCTTCCTGTCCTAGTAAGTTGGGGTGACGCGAAGCGCCAGTTGCTGAGCTTTTAAACATAACTCCGCGGCTTTGAAGGCGTGTTCTTGGGTCATGGCGTTTTCGGTGCGGTTCAAGCAATCCAGAATCAGCTCGCCAAAGAACGGATAGCCCACCTGCCCGCGTACGGCAAAATGCTGCTCCCCGTCCCGATTCACCAGGTAGACATGGTCGCCTTCCGCCTCCCTTGCCACGTCGACGTATTTGCGCAGCTCGATGTACCCTTCGGTGCCGAGGAGGAACATCCGCCCGTCTCCCCAGGTGCTGAGGCCGTCCGGCGTAAACCAGTCCACGCGGAAATATTGCGTTGCCCCGTTATCCCCGACCAGCGTAGCGTCGCCGAAGTCCTCCAGCTCGGGGTATTCGGGATGATGATAGTTGGCTACCTTGCTGTGCAGCACTTGGGCATCCTTGCACCCGGTGTAGAACAGAAACTGCTCGATTTGATGGCTGCCGATGTCGCAGAGGATTCCTCCGTATTTGTCCTTCTGAAAAAACCACTCCGGCCGCGAGCCCGCATTCAGCCGGTGTGGACCAAACCCGGTTACCTGCAGCACCCGCCCGATCGCCCCTTGCTGAACGAGCTGACCGGCGTACACGGCGGATTCCACGTGCAGGCGTTCGCTGTAATAGACCATATATTTGCGGCCGGTTTCTTGAACCTTTTGGCGCGCGGCTTCCAGTTGATCCAGGCGAGTGAACGGCGTCTTATCGGTAAAATAATCCTTCCCGGCGTCCATCACCTTGAGGCCCAGCGGGCCCCGCTCCGACGGGACCGCCGCCGCAGCGACGAGCCGCACCTCGGGGTCGGCGAGCACTTGCTCCAGGCTGTCCGCCTGGGCAGCTTGCGGGTATTGCTCCACAAACGCCTGGACTTTGGCAGGGTCGGGATCGTACACCCATTTTAAGGTCGCTCCGGCTTCGATCAGGCCGCCGGTCATGCCGTAAATATGCCCGTGGTCGAGGGCTACCGCGGCAAAGGCGAATTCGCCGGGTTTCACGACGGCATTCGGCCGTCCTTTTGGGGCATAGTTCATCCCGTCCTTCGCTTGAAAAGCGGGCTGCTGTTGTTGATCCGTCGGCGTCGTCATCGGCTTACACCCTTTCGTGGATAAACTCGGCGAACTTGCGGAGCATCTCTTTCGACGTGTAATGGCCGCTGAAGTCCTCAATGCCGAGGTAGCCGTCGTAGCCAACGGACTTCAAGTCCCGAAGCAGTAGGCCGTAATCGATCACGCCGTCCGCCAGAGGCGACCAGCCGCAGCGCCAGGCCACCGTACCGTCCTCACGGGTTCCGGTTTGCGTCCAGGCGGCGTTTTTGACGTGGACATGGGCGAGATAGGGGCCGAGCAGCTCCAGGCCCATTTTGAACTGCTCGTAGCCTTCGTACACCATGTTGCCCGGATCGTACAGTACGCCGATTTGATCGGGATCGCAGTGGCTGACGAGCCGATGGGCCAGGCCGGCGCTGGGGGCGATCGTCAGATGATGCGTTTCCACCACCCCTTTGACGCCGTATTGCTTAGCTAAACGTTCAGCTTCCTTCAGATAGCGCACCGTTCTGTCGTACAGCTCGGGGTAGGGCGTTGAACCGTCATATCCGGCTGCGCCGACGCGGATCATTTTGGCGCCCAGCAGGCGGGCGACCGAGAACACGCGCTCCGTCTCCTCCAGATCCAGCGAGTTCAAATAAGGCGTGATGCTGGCGACCTCAAGCCCCTCGGCTTCGGTGATGCGTTTGAAGCGCAGCAGCTGCTCTTCCGTTGAAGACGGGTCGATCGAGCACAAATTGTTGCGCCAATACGACGGCTTTTCGCCGGCTGCTTCTGCAGGGACTTCCTTATAACGCCACTCCACGCCGTGGAGTCCGGCTTCGCGCGCGGTTTGCACCAACTCCTCCGGCGTCAAATCCGGCGTGGATACGGTAAATACGGACAATTTCAAGGCTATCGCTCCTTTTTCTTAGGGATTTAGAGAGGGGGCCTAGCTTCTTTCTCCTGCGTGTCTCAAATAAGGTGAAAGATTCACTCTATATCGCGCACTTCCCCCCCATGTTACGAAAATAAGAACAAAAATTAACGCTATTTTGGTCAACTACGCTGATTTTGGCGGAGATTGAGTGAAATAAGAATATAAAATCATCTTATTTCGGCGGAAACTAGTGTTTTTGAGCCAATAGGGTGACAAAATCACTCTATTTCTCGGCAACCGCAACGAAGAGGCCTTCATCCCGGCCTATTCCTGTCTCGGCGTTCCCACACCGCCTTAATGCGTCCCCGACACGTCCAGCACCTTGCCGCTGCCGCTGTCTTTGCGGAGCGAGGAGGTGTGGATCTTCTCCTGCAGCTTGGCGTAGAACAACTCCTCGTCCAACGGCAGATCCACCCAGTCGTCGGTCCAGGCCGACAGGTGCATGGCGTTGGAGAGCGTCAGGCCGAGGATGCCTTCCTCGCCGGGGGCCAGCAGCTTCTCGCCGCGCAGCAGCGCGTTCGTGAAGTTCTGCAAAATCCCCTTATGCTGCGGTCCGTCGCCGCCGCTCACCGGGATTTCGCATTTCCAGCATTCCGGCTGGCCGAAGCCGCCGGTATACTCCGCATTAAACTGCGGCTCGGGTACGCGCAGTCGCCAGAACGTGAGCTTGCCGTCCTCCACCACGATTTTGCCGTTGTCGCCGGTCAACTCAAAACGGTTTGTCCCCGGCGCTTCGCCGGTTGTGGTGACGAACAGGCCGGTGGCGCCGTTTTCGTACTCCACATAGGCGGTCACGTCGTCCTCGACTTCGATGTTGCGGTATTTGCCGAAGTGGCAAAACGCGCGGACCCGCTTCGGCATCATCCCGGTCGTCCACTGCCACAGGTCGAGCTGGTGCGGGTCCTGGTTCAGCAGCACGCCGCCGCCTTCCCCGGCCCAAGTGGCGCGCCAGCCGCCGGAGTCGTAGTAGCTTTGCGAACGGTACCAGTTCGTGATGATCCAGTTCGTGCGGCGGATCGTGCCCAACTCCCCGGACAACACAAGGTCGCGCAGCTTGGCGTACAGCGGATTCGTCCGCTGATTGTACATGATGCCAAACTGCTTGCCGGATTTCGCCGCCGCTTCATTCATCTCGCGGACCGCTTTGGTGAACACGCCGGCCGGCTTCTCCACCAGCACATGGTAACCGCTCTCAAAAGCCTGCACCGCCAGCGTCGGATGATCATAATGCGGCGTGGCGATCAGCACCGCATCCATCGCCTCCGAAGCAAACAACGCTTCCGGGGAGTCAAAGGCCAACACCGTCTCCGGCAGATGCTCCTTCGCCCATTTCAAACGCTCGGGGTTCGTGTCGCATACGGCGGTCAGCGCTGCGCCCCGGATCTCGCCGCCGCAGAGGTTTAATGCATGGGGTGTGCCCATATTGCCGATGCCGATGATGGCGAAACGTATTTTGTCCATATAATCGCTCCCTGCCTTTCCCTTAATGGTAGTTCAAAAAGTCATCTTCGGATCACGAAGCCGATTCGAGGAAGTGAATGAGCCTCATTCTCTGTGTCTTGTCAGCTTTTATGTAGTAGTTCTGTCGCTCTTAGCTTAGCTTGAATCGGAAGGGTTGAGAATGGCACGGATTAAGACGGTTTTGCACAAAATTAAGGTGTATTCGATAAATGGGGATGCTACAATGAGAGAAGAATCCTTGAATGTGGAAGGGCTTACAATCGGGCAAAGGAAATCGGACAAAGGAATGGGATGCGATGAATGAGATGGATCTGCTCGCCGGGCGCTTGCCCGAGAGCTTGACTGTAACCGTGACGCATGCGCAGCTGAGAGGCGGCTTTCCCGGTTGGAACCGGACGGAGCTGGCTCCAAGCTTCAATCGGCTGTATTTTATCGCGGAGGGGGAAGGTTCGGTGATCATCAACGGGGAGACGTATTCCCCTCGGCCGGGCCAGTTGATGATTATGCCGGCAGGAACCAGCCAGACAACGTATACGAACCCGGACAATCCCTACACGCGATATTTCTGCCATTTCGACGCCCAGGTAGGGGAATGGCCGCTGTTTCACGCCGGGAGCAAGCTGTACATCAGCGATGCCGGGAACCCGCAGGAGGTTCGGGCAACCTTTGACGAGATGATCCGCCAATTTCAGTCGGGAGGTCCCTTTGCCGGGCTGCGCATGCAGGCGTGTCTGCTGAACCTGCTCGCCTGCTGCCTGGAGGAGGGCGGTTACCGCGATTATTTGAAGGATTATATGCAATTTACGGAACGGAACAAGCTGAGCGGTGTGTTGAAATATATCCAGGAGCATCTGCACGAACCGATTGAAATTGAGACACTGGCCGACATCGTCCATTTGCATCCGAATTATTTTATTCCTTATTTCAAAAAAATCATGGGAGTTACCCCCATGCATTACGTTCAGCGCAAACGGATGGAGGAGGCGAAGCGGCTGTTGACCTACACGGACGACAGCATCGCTGATATCGCCGATCGGCTGGGCATGCAGCTGGCGCATTTCTCCCGCCAGTTTAAGAGTCATGCCGGGATTTCGCCTACCGCATACCGTGCCTGCACACGTTGATCTGCTCCATACGAGCTTAATCGCTCTCCGCCAACCCCCACGCTCTCTGCGCTTTGATGCGCAGGGGGCTTTTTAATGCGCTCCCGTTTGATGTAAGGCATTTTCCTGTATAGATCTTTACATTGCGGTATAGCTGCGGGACAGGCCTGTTCTTAGAATGAGGATAGAAAAAACATCCAGTTCTGGCATCGCAAACCGAAGTTCCACCAATTCAGATTGAGGGAGGCGTTTTGGTGAAAAGACGTTTACGGACAAGGAAAACCATGTTGGGGGTTATCTTGCTATTGGCCGGGACACTGGCTTTCTCCGGCTCCTTGAAATCCGCGCAAGCCGTTCAGGCGGAGGAAGAGGCCGGGGCTTATGCCCGGAACGGCAACATCGTGCAGGCGTCAAACGGAAGGGTTTCGCTGGTTTACGATTTAACCCAAGGAACCGGCAGCTTGTCGTGGAACGGACAACCGGTCGTGCAGCAGTTCGAGGCGAGCTTTCGCGAGGAAGGCGGCGCTATACGGTCCACCCGGGAGGCGGTGGAAAGCACGGCGGAGTGGACCAAGCTGAAGCCGGACAAGTACGGCAAAAACGGCCGCAAGCTGACGATTCACAGCGAATTGTCCACCGGCGAGCAAATCGATTTAAACTTTTACTTGTACCCGAAGGTTTCGTACCTGTTGACCGACATGCAGGTGCAGCAGGCGGAAGGTCTAACCGTGGAGGAGCTGACCCCTATTGCCGCACAGCGGATTGAGATCGGGGCGGGCAACGCGAAGAAAATTTTTACGACGCCATATTCCAATAATTTTGATTTCGGGGTCGCACCGGTGGACGATTTCGGGAAAAGCCAAAACGGGGCGGACCGCTTTGCCGGCGAGCAGCTGACCTGGGACGATTTCAACGGGATCAGCCATTGGGTTGCGGCGGTATTTGATAACGAGAACAAGCACGGGTTTGTAGGCGGGGCGGCGACCGTCCAGAATTGGAAAAGCAGCCAAAAGCTCGGCGAAGCGGAGCTTCCCAACGGACCGCTGACCGGCTTTTCCCTGTACAACTGGGGCGGGAGTCATAGCGGAACGACGGTGTCCTCGGATTTGTTTTTCCTCGGGTATTATGACGATTACCAGCATGGCCTGGAGGAATACGGCACCGTCTATAACCAGGGTGAGCCCCATATGGAATGGGACGGCGACGTGCCGATGGGCTACAATACGTTCTACTCGCATGACCGTTATGCCACCGCCGAGGCCATGTATGCGATGGTTGACTACGTAGCGGAGCATTTAAAGCCGCTGGGATATGATTACTTCAATCTGGACGGGGGGTTTCAACCGGAAGGCGGCCTGCCTTTTGAACAATCGATTACTAAATTCATCGACTACGTGCATGCCCAAGGGCTGAAAGCGGGCGGATATTCGACGCCGTTTACGATCTATGAGGAATGGCTCGATTTGCCGATCGAAGGTACAGGTTTGACTCATCGCGACATCTGCCTGAAGGACAAACAGGGGAATCTGATCAAAACGTACCTGGGCACGTATGCGCTGGATCTCAGCCACCCGGTTTCCCAACAGATCGTGAAGCGGAACATCGACGATTACATCCGTTGGGGCTACGACTACATCAAACTGGACTTCATCGATATGGGGATGTATGAAGGCCAGCATTACGATCCGACAGTGAACGGAATGCAGAACTACCGGATCGGGATGGGGATCATCCGCGACGCCGTCCTGGCGGCAGACCGCCCGATTTACATTAACGAGTCGATTGCCCCGCTGCTGCCGGCTGCGTTTGCCCATGGCCGTCGGACCGCTTGCGACACGTCGCTTGGCGTCGCCAGCTACTCCGGCATCGAGCGCCAGGCGTTTAATACCGCGGCTTCCTGGTGGACGAACGGAACGCTCTACGAATACAACGACCCGGACATGATCATTCCGCAATATGTGATCCAAGGGTTCTGGTACAAGTTCAGCCAGCAGGACGCGAAGCTGTTGAACACGGCGGTAACGCTGGGCGGGGGACATTATCTGATCGGCGACAACCTGCCATTTATCGACGAGGATCGGTTGGCTTGGCTGCATCATGAGGAGTTGCTTGGTTTGGTGAAAAAAGGACAGGCGGCAAAGCCTCTGCAAATGACCGATTTCTACCATCAGGAGGCGCATTCCCCTGCGGTCACGGTGCTAGAGCAAGGGAAGGACAACCGCGTGGTTGGGTTGTCCAACTGGACGAACCAGGCACAGGACTTCCAAGTCAATATGGCTGATCTGGGCCTCAAACCCAACAAAAAATACCAGCTGACCGAGCTCTACAACGGGCGATCGCTGGGTACCGTGCAGGGAACGTTAACGTACTCGTTAGAAGCGAAGGGCTCAGCCGTTATTCAAATCACAGGTTCAGGTAAACCGGAGCCTGCGGACCCGCTGCCCACGAATTTGGCTTTTGACAAGCCAGTTAACGTCTCCTCGACCTGGGGCGATCCCGGGTATGAAGCCGATAAACTGAACGACGGCGATCTCACGACGCGCTGGAACGCAGCGGATGGGCAACAGAACGATCAATGGGCGGAAATCGATTTTGGCGTGGAAACGAAGGTGAACCGGGTCGTCGTCAAGGAGTTCCGGGATCCCAATTTCAAAACGGCCAACTATACACTCCAGTATTGGGATGGCTCGGCTTACCGGAACATTACAAAAGGATTCACGTTAGGCGATAACCGGACGCTGACGTTCCCGGAGGTGACGACATCCAAACTGAGACTCTATCTGAATACGAACTATGGCGTGCCTTCGATCTATGAGCTGGAAGCTTATTACGTTCCTGGGGAGAGCGGCAGCCGCATCGATCAGGATGACAGCGATATTCGGTATGATTATTACTCCGATGTGCGGGCGGGCATCCAGCGGATGCAGACCTTCACTTTAGAACATGCGGATTTGCCGAAACTGGATGTTTACATTTACGAGAGCTACCGGAATGAGGTGCCGAAGGACGCTTATTACTTTGAAC
Organism: Paenibacillus rubinfantis; assembly: GCF_001486505.1. Classification (GTDB taxonomy): domain Bacteria; phylum Bacillota; class Bacilli; order Paenibacillales; family Paenibacillaceae; genus Fontibacillus; species Fontibacillus rubinfantis. The sequence continues at coordinate 1,305,766 of NZ_LN909066.1, read as the reverse complement.
TGGTCGCGCTGGATGATCAGGGCCAACCGGCGGAGAAGCTGTTTACGGCTTCGCTACCGGCTTACAACATCCCGGGTTCGATCTCACCCTATTCGATCTACCCGCAGTTAAAAGGACTTGATACGAGCAAAACGTATGGCTTGATCCTGAAATCTCCCGGCTCGGACTATACGCCAAGCACGGACAACAACTATGGGTTTGCCTACAGTGATGAGAACCCTTATGCCAGCGGGGAAGCCAAGCTATCCACGGACGGCGGGGTGACCTGGTTCGCGGAGGCGAATCGAGATTTGATTTTCACGTTGTATACAGCTGCCGATTGGACGGATGAAGAAACGCCATAAGGTTAAACAGCAGGGGGGAGGCCTTGGGGCCTTTCCTCTGTTTGTTTTGAGTTGGTGACAACCTCCTATTTCGATATACTGATACCAAACTCATTTCGCCGGCTCGGTCTGGACTCCCCGCAATACCGGTGCGCGGAAAGTCGGATGGGGACGGAGGAGACTTGTTATGCTGGGAACCAGAGGAGGTGCAAACGATGGATGTGCTAAAAAATATGAACGAGGCGTTGAACTATATTGAACGGAATTTGACGGACGAAATCGATGATGAGGAAGTTGCCCGAATCGCCGTTTGCTCGGTGTATCATTTCAAGCGGATGTTTTCGTTCCTGGCCGGGATCCCGCTGTCGGAATATATCCGCCGCCGTCGGCTCACGCTGGCTGCTTTCGAGCTGCAGCAAGGATCGGTGCGGGTGATCGATCTAGCGGTCAAATACGGCTACGGTTCCGCCGATACGTTTACCCGGGCGTTCCAAAGCCTGCATGGCATCACGCCGTCGGAGGCGAGGGAGCCGGGAGCGCCGCTCAAAGCGTATCCTCGGATGACCTTCCAACTCACCATACAAGGAGGAAACGAAATGAATTATCGGATCGTGGAGAAAGAGGCTTTTCGGATCGTCGGTTTGCACAAACGGGTGCCGATCCAATTTCAAGGGGTAAATCCGCATATTGCGGAAATGGCGCTAAGCTTAACCCCGGAGATGATCACTCAGCTGAAGGGGCTGGCTAATCTCGAACCCGCCGGGATGATCAGTGCGTCAGCCAACTTCTCGGAGGGGCGCATGGAGGAGCAAGGGGAGTTGGACCATTATCTCGGCGTGGCGACCACGCAGGCTTGCCCGGACGGTTATGCTTCGCTGGAAGTGGGCGCATCGACGTGGGCGGTGTTTACCGCGGTTGGCCCGTTCCCGGAGACGCTGCAAAACGTTTGGGGACGGATTTATTCCGAGTGGTTCCCGTCCGCTCAATACGAGTTGGCCGAAGGACCGGAGCTCCTGTGGAATGAAAGCCCGGACACGTCGTTGCCTGATTACCGAAGCGAAATCTGGATTCCGGTCGTGCGCAAAAGCTGAAGCTTCGACTGAGCTGTGGTTGTTCTCGGGCCTTAACCAGTTCGTTCAAGTTCAAAAAGTCGACTTTTCAGCACCGAGAAGGTTGGATGAAGACCGGGAATGAGTAGCAGAGCGTAGATGGATCTACGCGAGCAACGGGAGATCCGGCTGAATTCAAGATTCGACGTCGAAAGTGCTTCATGTATCACCTCGTGATCAAAAGTCGACTTATTAAACCTCCTATAGTAATATCTGCTAAGAGAGTGTTGTGTAGATTAGATAGGTTATAGGAAGGAAGAAAGAGAACCATGGATAACGACAACCGCAAAGTGGGAGTTTTGTTTGTGTGCCTGGGGAACATTTGCCGTTCGCCTATGGCGGAAGCCGTGTTTCGGCATTTGGTAAACGAAGCCGGAATCAGCGAACAATTTGCGATCGATTCGGCCGGGACCGGGAATTGGCATACGGGGAATCCGCCGCATCACGGCACGCGCCGTATTTTGGATCAATACGGCATTTCCTATGAGGGATTGCAAGCACGGCAGGTGGCGGAGGACGATTTTGCCAAATTCGACTATATTATCGCGATGGATAACCAGAATGAACGCGATTTGAAGGCGTTGGCCCGGCAGGCTGATGCGAGGATCGTGAAGCTGCTTGACCTGGTGCCGGAATCGCAGCTGAAGGAGGTTCCCGATCCGTATTACACGGGGAACTTCGAAGAGGTCTACGGCTTGGTGCAACAAGGCTGTCGCGCTTTGCTGGAGTTAATCCGGCGGGAAAAAGCACTTGGCTGAGCTTGAGTTTGGCCTAAGAAGGCCCAACTTGGCCGATGCAGGGGGAAGCTGGTCTTAATTACCTAGCCGGGTGGACTAGCAGGTGGCGCGTGGCGGCCGGACCTTTGCAGCGGCTGCCCGATCGAGGGGGGAATGTTGTAAAAAGTACAACATTTCCGAGGGTCTCCACGCCGAAACGGCTGAAATGTTGTAAAAACTGCAACATTTAAGCCGCCAAACAGCGAGGTGAGCCAGAAATGTTGCAAAAACTGCAACAATTCTCCCTCGACTCGCCCAAAGCGCCATAAAATGTTGTACGAAATACAACATTTTGCTCTTTGGCAAATGGGGAAGGAACGCCCGATCGTACGCGCATGTTCGGATGCAGGCAAACTAGTCCACTAAGCACCTGTGCACGCATGCACACAATTCAGCCAGCAACCAAACGCACACATACCCAAGCATTCAATCACCAGGTAGCCATGCGCATACGTAATACGTACCCAATTGCGCAACAAGCCACCAACCATGCGCATACGACGCTACAAACTAGTTATCAACCAACTAGATCCCCCCTCACAATAACAAACCCGTCCGGCAACCGCCGCGACGGGTTTCTTCATAATAAACCAAAGTTAGCTTTTGATCGCGCCCATCATGATCCCTTTGACGAAATACTTTTGCACGAACGGGTACACCATGATGATCGGCAGGGTCGCCACCATCGTGACCGCCATCCGGATGCTTTCGCTGGAAACCGGGATGCGTTTGGCGTTCTGCGCCAGCTGCTGGGCATCGGTCATCATCGCGCCGGTTTGGAACTGGTTGAGGATTTTCACCAGGACGGCCTGCAGCGTTTTGAGCTCTGGCTTGTACGTATAGATGTAGGAATCGTACCAGGCATTCCAGTGGCCGATCGCCAGAAACAAGCCGATGGTCGCCAGCACAGGCACGCACAACGGGAGAACGATGCGGACGAAGATTTGCAGATCGTTGGCCCCGTCGATTTTGGCGGATTCCTCGATTTCACCGGGCAATTGCTCGATGAAGGTGCGGACGAGAATCATCAGGAACACGCCGATCAGCCCCGGGAAGATAAACACCCAGAACGAATCGATCAACCCCAGCGCCTTGATGACCATATACGTCGGAATCAGGCCGCCGCCAAAATACATCGTAAACACGAAGAAAAACGAGAAATACTTCCAACCGAGCAAATACCGTTTGCTTAAGGTGTAGGCCAGCATGGAGATGCAGACGATCGACACCGCGGTTCCGATCACCGTCCGCAGCGCCGTTACCTGCAGGGCGCTCCAGATTTCCGGGTTTCGAAAAATCGTGACATAGCTGGCGAACGTAAACTCCCGCGGCCAGAAATACAGGTTGCCGCGCAGCGAGTCGGTGGCGTCGTTCAGCGAGATGATCAGGATGTTCCAGAACGGATAAAACGTGACGAGAAAGATGCATGTCAGGAACAGGTATAGGGCAGTGTCAAATAGATGCTCGGTAATCGTTTTATGGTTTTTCATGCCGTTTCCTCCATGCCAGGTTTAAAACAAGGACTGGCCGTTGATTTTTTTCGCGATGTTATTGACGATGACCACGATGATAAAGGCAACCACCGAGCTAAACATGCCAACGGCGGCCGCGTACGAGAACATGCCGTTCTGAATCCCGTACCGGAACGAGTAGGTCGACAGCACGTCGGAGTAGTCCTTCGTCAGATCGTTCCCCAGCAGGAAGTGCTGGTCAAAGCCGGCGTTCAGAATGCCGCCCATGGCCAGGATCAGCAGGATCACGATCGTCGGCTTCAGATGCGGGAGGGTGATAAAGCGAATCTGCTTAAACCGGTTCGCCCCGTCCACCTTAGCGGCTTCGTATAGTTCCGGGTTGATGGAAGAGATCGCCGCCAAATACATGATCGAGCTGTAGCCCATATCCTTCCACGTATTGCCCAAGGCGACGATCCACCAGAAGTACTTGCCGTTCTGCAGGAACAGGATGCTCTCATTGGTGATATGGAAGAACTTCAGCAGCGCGTTCACCGCCCCGTCCGAGGACAGCAGCGTAACGATAATGTTCGCCGCGATCACCCAGGAGATGAAATACGGCAAATACGAGGACGTTTGCACGATTTTTTTGAATTGAACGTTTTTGATTTCGTTAATCGCCAGCGCGATCAGAATCGGCATTGGAAACGAGAACAGGAGCGTAATCATCGTCGAAGCCAACGTGTTGCGCATGATGATCAGGAAATCGCCATTGTTAAAAAAATACTGGAACCACTGCAGCCCAACAAACTCGCTGTGGAACAGGCTATACCAGAACTTGCCGAGCGTCGGCTGGTAATTCACGAACGACATATACAAACCGGCCATGGGAGTATAGGCGAACAGGATCGCCCAGATCAGCGCCGGCAGCATTAAGAGAAAGAGATATTTCTGCTGTTTGAAGATCGGCCAAATTTTTCGGCGCGGGATTTTCAGTTCCGTACCTTTGTGTAGATTCAAGTCGGTTTGCATAGCGGCACCTCGCATTGGATTCTTAGTCGTGAACGTTCAGCTGTACTGCTTAAAAAAATTATAAGACCCCCGAAATTTCAATGTCGATAAAGCAAAGTATCGAATCATGCTTGAAAATAACTTTCATGCGTAAGGAGGATTCAGCTCGCCCATATGTAAGCGCTATAATTAAAGTGGCGATGCAAGGAACTGCCATTGCCTGCGACAATCCGTTATAGTAAGGCTGCATATGAAGGGGGCTTGCGGACATGTACAGCATTTTTCTGGTGGATGACGAGGAACTGGAATTGGAGATGATGCGGGACTTTATCCGTTGGGAGGATATGGGGATCTATGTCGCCGGTGTCGGCATCAACGGGAAGGACGCCCAGGAGAAAATACATGCCATTCAGCCTGACATCGTATTGACGGATGTACAGATGCCGTTGATGAACGGACTGGAGCTGGCCAATTGGGTCAGCGAGCAATATGAAGGAACACAGATCGTCTTCTTGACCGGTCACGATGAGTTTAGTTACGTCAAATCGGCGCTACACGTTGGCGCGGTTGGTTATTTGCTCAAGCCGCTAGACCTGGAGGAAATCTCCGAGGTGATGGGGCGGGTGAAGCAGAAATGCGAAGAGGTGCGTTTAAAATATAAATCGATCCAGATGACCAAAGCCAAGCTGTTCAAAGAGCTGCTCCACGAGCCAGAGGCGGCCCGGCGGGAGCGGCTCGCGGCTGAGCTGGGCAAGCTGGAACGGCGGGAGAAGGTTGCTGCCGGTTCCTATACGCTGGCGCTTTGCAGCGTAGACCGTAACGCCGGCGGCGGGGACCTTGCGGGTCCGACGGTGGAAGCCGCTATCTCCCGGTTGCCGGAGGTGGCGGAGGAGTATTTTCGCGCGGTCCGCAAGGACGCTGTTGTTGCCGCACTCCAGGAGGGGGAGCTGGCGATCTTTAGCGAAGCCGGAGGCCTACCGGGCGTGACACGGGAGCAATGGGGGATGCTGCAACAGACGATTCGAGGGCTGCTGGGGTTGTCGGTGACGCTGGCGGTTGGTGGCGAAGAGGCCAAACCGGAACAGATCGCCCGGCTATATGAACCCTCGCGCGCGCTGATCGAGGAGCGGTTTTTCGTGGGGGTGGGGCAGATTCTTTTCGCGGGGGAAGTCAAGCCGGGGTATCGCTACGATACGCTGCCGCCCTTCCCGGAGCAGGAATGGAGGGAGGCGTTGCAGCAGCTGCGCGGCGAGGACGTGGAAGGCATCCTGCGCGAGTTTCTGGCGAATGTGCGCCAGCTGCGAATTAACAAGCCGCTGGTGTTCGAATGGGCCATTGACCTGCTGACCCGCCTGGAGGAACAGCTTCACAGCCCCGGCCTCAACGGTCATGCCGAGCCGCCGGTCAAGCGCGCGGCCCTGTATCAATCCGTATACGATTGCCAGACGTTGCAGGAGCTCGAGACGGCCATTCAGCGGGCAGCCACGCATTACTTGGAGCTGCGGATGGAGCGTTCCACGGACAAAAACGCCAAGCTTGTCCAGCAAGTGTGCCAGATCATCGACAGGACGTATCACGAACCGATCACGATCCAAAGCTTGTCCAGCCAAGTCTACTTGTCGCCGAACTATTTGCGGTCGATCTTCCGGGACAAAACCGGTATGACGATCCATGACTATCTGACGCGCATCCGGCTGGAGAAAGCCAAGGAAATGCTGGCTGATCCTTCCCTTAAAGTGCAGGATATCGCCCAGAAGATCGGCTATGAAAGCACGTCCTATTTCATTTCCTTATTCGTGAAAAACCAAGGAGTCACGCCCAATGAATATCGAAAAAACCTTTAAGAAAACGGAGGGCGGGGTCCCCCTATTCCGGCGTTTGTCCCTGTTCCGGCACCACTGGTACGCCAATCTGCGGCTGCGCAATAAGCTGTTTGTTATTTTCCTGCTCGTGTCCTTCATCCCGTGTTCTGTGCTGATTTATTATTCTTATACCTCCACGCGGGATACGATCACCGAGCAGACGTACGCCTCATTAAACGGTACGCTGAACCAGATCAACACGAACCTGGAAAACCGGCTGGGGTACTATAATCAACTGACCAATATTCTTTATATGGACGCGCAACTGCGGAATTTCCTGTCCAACGATTATGAGCAGGCTTTTTATTATCTGGATGCGTTTCAATATATCAATCGTACAATGTCCTCCATGATGATTTCGAACGCCAATATTCAGGGCATCACCATCTATATTGATAATAAGACGCTGTATTCGGACAAACAGTACATCAAATATACCGAGGAGCTGCCGGAAACGGTAAAGCAGCAAGCGCTCAAAGCGGCGGGGAGTCCGGTGTACACGCATATCGATGATCCGCAGACCGGGACGTCTTACGTTACACTAGCCCGTTCGCTGAGTTACTTTAGCCTGTCGCACCCGTACGGCATCCTGACGATCAACATCGACGACAAGGAAATCTATTCCCTGATCGAAAAAGAAAACGTCAATAAGAGCGTCTACATCATCGACGGCACCGGACGTGTAATCAGTTCCGGAGATACGACGATGAAGGGGCAGCAGCTGTTCGATCTCTATCCGATTCAGGCGAATTTGACGCTGTCCGGCGGGCAGTTCGACACGCGGATTGACGGGCAGGAGCGGTTTTTTACGTTTAAAAAACTCAGCAACGGCTGGACAACGGTGATTACCGTCCCTTATGACGAATTGCTGGCCAACACGAATAAGGCGACCAAGCGGATCGTCTGGATTTCCGTCACGGTGATTGCGGTCGCGGCGTTGTTGATATTTCTGACGGCCAAGGTGATTACGAAGCGAATCGAGGTGCTGCTGCAGCAAATCCGTAAGGTGGAGCGCGGGGATTTCCAGGTGAAGCGTAAGCCGATGGGCAACGATGAGATCGGGCAGCTTTCCTATGCGTTTCAGAAAATGACGGCGAGAATCCAGGAGCTGATCGACGAGGTGTACCTGAAGGAAATCGCCGTGAAGGATTCGGAGTTGACGACGTTGCAGGCGCAGATCAATCCGCATTTTCTGTACAATACGTTGTCTTCGATCTCCTCGCTGGCCATGAAGGAAGGCAGCACCCAGGTGTACCAGATGGTTAGCCATCTGTCGAAGTATTACCGGATCTCGCTGAACAAAGGCAAACGGGTTGTCCTGTTAGAACAGGAAATCCAGCTGGTCAAAAACTACGTGTCCATCCAGGCCATTCGTTTTCGCGGGATGCTGCATATGCATTACGATTTGGACGAGTCGTTGTTTAATCGAACCGTGATCAAGCTGATCCTGCAGCCGTTTATCGAGAACTGCATCAACCATGCGATCTGGAACGACGCTGGGATCCATATCATCGTCAGGCTGAAGGCGGAAGGCGAGGATCTTCTGCTGCAGGTGATCGACGACGGGCAGGGCATGACCCGACAGCGGCTGGAAGAGGCGTTCAGCAAAGCCAGCAATCAATCCGGCTACGGCATCAAAAACGTCGACGACCGGATCAAGCTGGCCTATGGGGAAAGATACGGCGTGGAGATCTTCAGCCGGTTAGGGATCGGGACGAATGTGACGATTCGCCTGCCGCTGAATCCAAACGCATCCGAGCTGGAAACCCGGTTAAATACGGGCTAAATCGCGACCCTCTCGATGAAAGTCGTTTTCCACTATGAATAGTAACATTGCGTTATGGATAAACGGGAAGGCGCTTTTTACAATTGAGGTGAGCTTGAGGTCCAAGCGCAAAAGCACAAGAGAGGGGTTTACGCGAATGAAAAAGAAGCTGCTATTCCTGATATCCTCGATGATGATCCTCGCCCTGCTCGCAGGCTGCGGGTCTGGGAATGCCCCGTCGGCGGGGGGGGAGTCGCCTGCGGCAAACGGAGGGACGAACGGAGAGGCACCAGCGGACGATACGTCGCCGATCACGTTAACGTTGTTTGACCAGAACACGGGGGATCCTTTTACGAACCCGGTAGCGAAAGCGATTACAGAAAAAACCGGTGTATCCGTGGAAATCCAACAACCAACCGGGAATCCGGCGGAGAAGCTAAATCTGATGCTGGCGAGCAATGATTTGCCGGACATCGTGCTCATGAGCCGCGGCAGCGACATCATGAACAAATATATTTCCTCGGGAGCCGTCATTCCGCTGGATGACCTGATCGAGAAATACGGACCAAACATCAAGAAGATGTACGGAGATACACTGAAGAAGACGCGCAGTTCGGACGGGAAAAACTACTATTTGGCTAACTGGTACGGCCTGGAGCAGTATCCGGTGTTTGGTTTCCTGATGCGGATGGACTTGATGAAGGAGCTGGGCGTCGGCGACAAGGTGAACAACGGCGAGCCGTTTACGGCCGAAGAGTTCGAGAACCTGCTGAAGGCGTTTAAGGAGAAATACCCGACGATTGACGGCAAGGAAACCATCCCGATGACGCTAAACGGCGAGAATATGAGCGGGGTTACCGGCACGTTCAAAGGGATGTTTGGCATTATGCCGTTTTACGAGAAGGACGGCAAACTGCTGAAGGATATCCGCGACCCACGGTATTTGGACATGATGAAATTCATGAACTCCCTGTATCGCCAAGGCCTGCTCGACAAAGAGTGGGTAACGATGAAAACGAAGCAGTATGAGCAGAAGCTGGGGGCGGGGAATATTTTTGCGACGGCCGATGCGGGCTGGAACGTAGGGACGTCCAACGGCTTGCTGAAGGCGGATGCACCGGATCCGGCCAAGGCGGAGGAAAGACAGTTCTATCAATATAAAGTGCTGGCCCCGGGCATCGGACCGGACCAAACAACCTACGGGCCAAAGAGCTCGCTCGGCTGGGACGGCATCACCATCAGCAAAACGAACAAGGATCCGGTTCGCACGATCAAGTTCCTCGATTTCCTCGCCAGTGAGGAAGGTCAATACTTGATGATGTGGGGCGTGGAAGGCGAGCATTGGGATATGAAGGACGGCAAGCATGTGCCGCGTCAAGAAGTCTTGGACGCCTTCAAGAAGGATTGGGCGGAAGCTTCCCGCACGACAGGCATCCGCAAATGGACCTGGACGATCAAGAACGGACCGGGATCCGATGGGACCCCGTATGACCTGATCGGCCGCGGCATGACCGATCCGACGACCGACCTCGCGATCAAGAACCTCGCGGACACGTCGTTTGATACGGCGCCTTACGACAGCCTTGGCCCGGCCGGCGGCACGCCGGAAGCGATCATGGAGACGAAGGTGAACGAGACGATCAACGAGTTCTTCCTGAAGATGGCTCTGGCTCCAAGCGAGCAGGAGTTGGTTGCTTTGTACGACACCATGATGAAGCAAGTGGAATCCGCAGGTTTATCGAAACTAGAAGAGGTCTACAACAAGAACTACGAAGAGCGCATGAAATTGTGGGAATAGGGCGCTAAAGTGACGCGAGCGGCGGGGGAGTGGGTTCCTCCGCCGCTCGTGTTTTTTTTGGGGGAGGTGAGTGGTGGTGTCTATGAAGCCTCTTCCCGCCGCAAACCTGCGATGAGCGTAGATGTTGTAGTTTGTATGGTGTGGAGGGGATCCAACTGGCCGGCGTGTAGGGATCATATGTTGGGGGCCATTTTGCTCTTCGTGTTGCTCTTCTGGTGCTCTCCCTGCGGTTCCCCCTCCTTCGACGAGCAAGTGTTGCAGTATGTACAACATTTTGAGTGGGGTTAAGGGGGCTTAGGCTCAAAATGTTGCAAAAAGTGCAACATTTCTATAAAGCCCCCTAATCACTTTGGACACTTTCAGGCTAAACAATATACAATAAATATAGCTGGAGGTAGTCCGTATGAGAGTTCAGCACAGCAAGTTCGACGAATTAAGAATACAGGTCGTCGAGGAAGCACTGGACCGGGGGAATGTAGCTTTAACTGCTCGTAAACATGGAATCTCCCCCTATTCCTTGTACAAGTGGGTGAAACAATATAGGGATGAGGTGGAGATAAACATGGGTAAGAAAAAGAACATAAAGCAACTTAATGATCCACAGACAGCTCAAGAGTGGGAGCAGAAATATGAACAGGCAGCGAAACTCCTTGGCGAGAAAGAACTGGAGATCGCGATACTTCGAGATCTTGTAAAAAAAAAGTATCCCCACATCCAATTCAAGTGGCCCGAAAATGGATCCTAAAGGGCTACAAGGTAGCTCCTGTGCTTAAGATCTGTGGTGTTCCGCGTTCATCGTATTACTATTCGCTCAAGCTTACGAATCCTAAACAAGCCCCTCAAGGCGGGCGTCCCGTACCTGGATACTCCTATACCTTTGATGGGAAGAAAGTGGCCGATACGCGGATTAAACACCTGATTATGAAGCTGCTGGAAGGTGAGGAATCTGCCTATGGATACCGAAAACTCACGATTGCCTTACGCCGGCAGCATCATCTTAAGATTAACAAGAAGAAGGTGTACAGGCTCTGCAAGGATCTCGATATCCTAGGCAAGTCGGTAAAACCTAAACAGTCTTATCCACGCCGTCTGGCCAACAATATGGAGGTTACAGGACCCAACCAGCTGTGGCAGATGGATATTAAATATGGTTATATAGCCGGCCTGGAACGTTACTTTTATACCGCTAGTATTATCGATGTATACGACCGAAATGTGGTTGGACAATACCGCGGTAAGGAGTCCAAGACGAAGGATCTGCTTACCACACTACACAAAGCCCTCTTAAAAAGAGGCGTGTACGGCCAAGAAACGCCGCTGGTTGTACGTACCGACAACGGTCCACAATTCAAGAGCCACAAGTTTAGAGAGTTTTTCGAGAACAACAAAGAGTTACTGATCCATGAGAGAACACCGAACCGAACTCCAAACAAAAATGCGTACATTGAGTCATTTCACAGTATCTTGGAGCGTGAGTGTTTCAAGCGGCACGTCTTTATGAGTTTTGAAGAAGCGTTCGATGTTCTTGACCAATTCATGGACTTTTACAATAACCACCGAATTCACATGAGTTTATACGGCTACTCTCCCACTGAATTTGCAGCGAAATTGGAGAGAAACGAAGTAAACGCGTTTAAAATCGCCGTTTAACTGCGTCTATCTTAGGTTTGATCCTAAAGTGTCCAATATTCGGGGGCCCGGCCGATTTTTGCGGTTGAAGACCCCAATTGCCCTAAAATGTTGTACTAAATACAACATTTTAGGGTTTATCGCCTCATATGGGCCAGAAATGTTGTAGGTAATGCAACATTTTGACTCGCGCCACACGTAGCGCAGAATATCGGCCAGACAAAAAAGTCATTTCCCGTTATCAATCGGAACATCGTTGCATGGAACCCCGCAGGTTTCGACTTTATAATGAGGGCGAATAGGCGGAGAAGGGGTGGAGTTAAATGACCACAGACGGACATATCACGGAAAAAGTCCGCTTTTGGGCGGAAACGGATAGGCTAAAGCATTTTGATAACGGGCTTGCCCGGTTGAGCTATGATCTGGCCGGCGGCACCTTTACTTGGACCTGCCGCGAAGCGCTGGTCTGGCAAGAGATCCGCAGCGCGTTTCGGTGGCAGGGGAGGGAATACAATACCGGCCTGTATGAACGCCATGAAATGATGGGGGAGCCGAAGGAGCTAAACGATGCCTTTGGGCAAGGCCTACAGGTGGGGATTTATCATGAAAAACCGGGGTTACCGAGGGTGGAGCAATATTTTTACCTTTATGATCAGCAGCCGTTCTTCTTAATTCAGGTCGTTGTGGCAGGGGAGGCTGGGCTGAAGTTAAACCGGATTACGGTGCTGCAGTCTGCCAAACTGAGTATCGATCACGCCCCCTCCCGTCACGAGGCATCCGGGGAGGACCCATTGCATGCACTGCGTATCCCTTACGACAACGATAAATGGGTGCGTTACATTGCACAGCCGTTGCCGTGGGAGACGGAAAGCTATGAAGCGGCCGCGTTGTTTTATCCGGGCAGCCGGCGGGGCTTCGTGACGGGATCGGTGTCCCACGACGTTTGGAAGACGGGCATCCGTATTCGAAGCGAACATGCTGGTAAGCTGGACGAGTTCGAGCTGTACGCCGGGGCAGCGGGCGTGATGACACGAGATACGCAGCCGCACGGGTATGTGCACGGGCCGCGGGTGGAATCCCCGCTGGTGTTCGCGGGATATTATGAGGATTACCGCGAGGGGCTGGAGGCGTATGGCCGAGCCAATGCGGCGGTGGAGCCGCCGCTGAAGTGGGAAGGCGGTGTACCGTTTGGCTGGAACAGCTGGTCGGCGGCGATGAGCACGTTAGATTACGAGTTGTATACGTCAACCAGTGATTTTCTGAAGCGTGAAATGCAACCGCTGGGTTTTGAGAGCGGGGAGACGCTCTATATCAACTTCGACGCTTTTTGGGACCGACTGACGGCGGAAGAGATGGAGGATGCGCTAGGCCGGGTGCGGGAGAACGGGCATAAGCCAGGCACGTATTGGACGCCGTTTGCGTTCTGGGGCAGTCCGGAGCAATTCAGCCGGGAAGTGGAGGGCACGGGCGGCAAGTATACGTACGGCGAGATCCTGCTTCGCGACGCGGAAGGGGAGATTGTAGCCGATATCGCCGGCGGTCTGGCGATTGATCCCACGCATCCGGGGGCGTTGCAGCGGATCGATTGGTTTACGGAGAAAATCCTTCGCGAAGGCTTCGAGTACGTGAAGCTTGACTTCATGGCGCACGGGGCGCTGGAAGGGAAGCATTATGACCCTGTGATCACGACCGGCATTGCGGCTTACCGCTACGGACTATCTTATCTGGCGGCGAAGCTGTCGCCGGAGGCGGTTGGACGACCGTTTTTCATCAACCTGTCGATTGCGCCGCTGTTCCCGTATGCTTTTGCCCATAGCCGCCGCATTTCCTGCGATGTGTTTGGACAGATCGGTGATACGGAGTATTTGCTCAATTCGTTGACTTATGGCTGGTGGATGAATGACCGCTTGTATCGGTTTAACGATCCGGACCACACGGTCCTCTACAAAAGCTTCAACCAGGACGAGACCGGATGGCATGAAGGGCGGAGCCGCCTGACGGCATCGGTCATTGCCGGAACGCTGCTGTTGCTTGGCGATGACTTCCGCAAGGAAGGCGCCGCAGAACGCGCCAAGGCTTGGCTGGGCAATCGCGCGGTGATGGACGTCGCCCGTTTGGGGCAGACCTTCCGGCCGCTGGAGTGGGGCTTTCACGATCGAGCTGCCGATGTCTTTGTGTTGGAGGCCCCCGCTTCAGATGCAAACGGCGGAGATGCATTGTATATGGCGGTGTTTAACTTCGATGGGACGAGGGGAGCCCGAAAGACGGTATCTTTGGCGCGGGCAGGGCTTCATCCGAAGTTACTGTACCGGGTTGATGATTTGTGGGAAGGTACGGAACAAGAAACTGCAGGCGAGCTGGTTGTCGACCTGAAGCCGGCCGAAGCGAAACTATTTAAACTCACTCAGCGGACGGTGATCTAAACATGGCCATTTGGGTAGATGAACAAAATCAATTATTCGCGTTGCAAACGAACGGCAGCTCTTACGTATTTGGTTTGAATGAGAAAGGACGGCTGCAGCATCTGTATTGGGGAGCGCCGATCGATCCGGTAGAGGCCTTGCCGCTGTTGGGGACGCGGGGGCATAGCTCCTTCGACGCGGAGATCGAACGGGAAGCGGAGGAGTACAGCTTCTGGGGCAGTGTCGGGTATGTTGAGCCGTCGTTAAAAGTGACTTGGCCGGATGGAGTACGGGATTTTTGTCCGAAATATGTTGGATGCCGGGTCGATCAACAAAATGGGAAAGATACGCTGTCACTTACGTTTCAGGATGAGGTGTATCCGTTTGAGGTTCGTTTGAGCTACGCGGTAATTCCCGAGCACGATGTGCTGGTGCGTTCTGCCAGCTTCGTGAATTTGGGCGGTGAGCCGGTGCTGTTGGAGACGACGCAATCGGCCGCCTGGACGATGCCGGTACTGCGGGACTACCGGTTCACCCATGTGACCGGGAAATGGGCCGGCGAGTTCCAACTGCGTCGCACTTTCTTATCCGAAGGCAAAAAGATGCTTGAATCGCGGCGCGGCTTCACCGACAGCCATGCCAATCCGTGGTTTGCCGTCGATGACGGGACGGCGGCGGAGGACCGCGGCGATGTCTGGTTCGGGGCGCTGGCGTGGAGCGGCAACTGGAAAATCGTCGCGGAACAAACAACGTTTGGTCACGTCCGCGTGACCGGCGGCATCCACGACTTCGACAGCACGTGGCTGCTTGGCCCCGGCGAGACGTTTGTCACGCCTGCGTTTATCGGCGGTTACAGCGCCGCCGGGTTCGGCGGGATGAGCCGCAAGCTGCACCGCTATCAGCATGATTACGTGCTGCCGAGCCGGGAGCCGCGTAAAGTGCTGTACAACTCGTGGGAAGCGACGTACTTCGACGTGAACGCGCAGGACCAAATGGCATTAGCGGAGCGAGCAGCCAAGCTTGGCGTGGAGCTGTTCGTCGTTGACGACGGCTGGTTTGGAGCGCGTAACCACGATCGGGCCGGGCTGGGCGACTGGGTCGTCAACCGGGAGAAGTTCCCGAACGGGCTAGGTGAGTTGATCGATCGGGTGCATGAGCTGGGCATGGAGTTTGGGATCTGGGTGGAGCCCGAAGCCGTAAACCCGGACAGTGACCTGTACCGACGGCATCCGGATTGGGTGTACCATTTTCCGACCCGGGGGCGGACGGAGCTGCGCAACCAGCTGCTCTTAAACCTCTCCAAGCCGGAGGTCAAAAACTACATTCTGGAGTTCATGACCGAATTGCTCAGCCAGCATCAAATCAAGTTCATTAAGTGGGACATGAACCGGACGGTGACGGAGCCGGGGATGAAGGATCATCCGCTGAATCGTCAGAAGGAGATTTGGATTCGGCATGTGCAAAGCCTGTATGAGATCTGGGCCGAGCTGCGCCGGCGGTTCCCGCATGTGGAGTTTGAGACTTGTGCGGGCGGGGGCTCGCGGATTGACCTTGGCATTTTCCAATATGCCGATCAGTCTTGGCCTAGCGATAATACGGATGCCTTCGACCGGCTGAGCATCCAGGAGGGCTTCTCCTATGTGTATGCTCCTAAGATGATGACCTGTTGGGTGACGGAGTCGCCTACCGGGATGAACCGCCGTGTACTGTCGCTGCCGTACCGGTTCCATAGTTCAATGATGGGGACGCTGGGCATCGGTGCGAACCTCAACCATTGGAGCGACGCGGAACTGGAGGAGGCGGCCGGGTTCGTCCAGCAATATAAAGCGATCCGCCCGCTGGTGCAGTTCGGCGACCAGTATCGGCTGGATGCATTAAGCCACCTCGGCGTAACGGCGGTCCTGTACGTGGACGCAGCCCGCGGGGATAGCGTGCTGCTGGCGTTCCTGCATTCGCAACGGCTGGGCGACCGCCTGCCTCGCTTGCGTCTGCAAGGCCTCGCGCCGGACAAAACCTACGCGATCGAAGGGGTGTCCGGCACCTGGAGCGGCCGCAGCCTGATGCACATCGGCATTGAGCTGCCCCTGCGCGGCGACTTCGACAGCGTGCTGTACCGGATTCGTGAAGCGTAACGTTGGCGTTCGACCCCACAGTTCTGTCTAACGGTAAAAAAGTCCCTTATTTCTGGTTCCACTTAGGGAATCGAGGAAATAGGGGACTTTTTGGCGCTATTTTCGGCAATTCCGCGAGATCAGCCGCAATAACGGTAATAAATTCCGCTATCCCGCCATCACCAAAGGAAAAATTTTCTTGCCACACTCCCCAATATAAGGTAAGATAGTGTCCTTCTTTCCTTTTCGCCTTGTCTGAAGTGGACGGGTCCGCCGTCCGGAGAGTGAAGATGTTCGCTCTAAACATGCTTATCGGAGGTGTCAAATGATCAACCCTGGGCTTTATTTCACCCTGGCTTCCAAAGCCTACGCCCGCAATGTACAGTACCGCGGAGCCCACCTGGTGCATAATATCGCAAGCGCCATGTTTGGCTTCATGTACGCGTGTATCTGGATCGGGCTAGGCCGGGACCACTCGCTGGGAACCTACGGAACGCAAGGCATGGTCGCTTACATCGCCTTTACGCAGTCCGCCCTCTGGGTCACCAGCTTCATCACGAACGGGCTTGGCATTCCGCAATCCGTCAGGACCGGGCAAATCGCCTTGGATCTGATGCGGCCCATCCACTTGTTTACCCACATGATGGCCAAGGAATGGGGGCAGATCGCCTACCAGCTCGTGTACAAATCCATCCCGATTTATCTCCTGTATTTTTTCGTCTTTTCCCTGCCGGTTCCGGGCGATGGAGCTGCCGTTTTGTTCACCGTCGCGGGCTTGCTGGGGGCCTCCTACTTATCCATTTGCATCAACTATCTCATCGGAATCAGCGCTTTATGGACCACAGAGTCGTCTTGGCTGTATTGGGGCCATCACGCGTTGGTTAATTTGCTCGCCGGCTTTTTTATTCCGTTGGAATGGCTGCCCGGCTGGCTTGAATCCTTCGCTTGGCTCACGCCTTACCCTTATTTGCTGTATGTGCCAACAACGTTATATCTCGGAAACGGAAACGTCTTTGCCTTAGGGGGGACGGTATTTTGGTGCGCCCTGATGACCTTGTTATGTCTATTGGCTACGAAGCTGCTGCGGCGGAAGGTGGAGGTGCAAGGGGGATGAATCCGGCAAAAATACGTTCCTGGTTAAGACTCTACAGGCTGCTGGTTCGCACGACGATCCGAAGCCGGATGCAATACAAATTTAACTTTGTGGTGGGCATCCTGCTGGCTGCGCTGGTTCAAATCTCCGAATTTCTGATGGTAGCGATCGTATTAGACCGGTTTGGCGCAATCCGAGGGTGGTCGGTGTACGAGATCGGGTACCTGTTTGCGGTGATGACGTTATCCAAAACGATCTACCGCACGTTTGCAGATGAAGTGCATCATCTGGAAAAATATCTCGTTGGTGGCGAACTCGACCAACTGCTAACCCGGCCCATGCCGGTGCTGCTGGCGCTAATGCCGCAGAAGTTTCGGCTTATGCCCGCCGAGCTGCTGCAGGGCGGGTTCATCCTAAGCTGGGCGCTGGGCGCGATGATGCGCAGCGGGCAAATCGGCTGGACTGCCGTGATCGCAACGTTATTTATCATCCTGACGGGGGCGGTCATCCTGTTCTCGATTGGGCTGGCTACCGCTACGCTGGGCTTCTGGACGACCCGGATCGTCGAGCTGCAGAACATTACGGAAGACGCCGCCCGCACCGCGGCGCAATATCCACTGACCTTGTATCCGAAATGGATGTCATCATTACTGCTATTCGCCATCCCGGTCGGATTCGTTAATTACGTGCCGTCGTTGTATCTTTTGCGCGGCGACATGGGATCCTGGGTGCTTGCAGCAACGTCGGGGGTTGCGGTCATTTGTTTATTCGCCAGCCTGCGGTTTTGGCGCTATGGCATCACCAAATACCAGAGTACGGGAAGCTAAGGGAGGGACAGGACGATGATGATTGAGGTTCACAATTTAACAAAAGATTTCAAGACACCGGTTGTACACGAAGGCAAATTTTCCGGGATCCGCACGTTATTTTCGCGGGAGCATCGGTTGAAGGAGGCCGTGCGCGGCATCAGCTTTCAGGTCGAGCGCGGGGAGTTCGTCGGATACATCGGGCCGAACGGAGCAGGCAAATCAACGACGATCAAAATGCTCACCGGCATCCTGCACCCGACCTCTGGCGAGGTCAGAGTGGGCGGCATCAATCCGCACCGGGAACGTCATCAGGCGGTGCGTCAGCTTGGCGTCGTATTCGGGCAGCGCAGCCAGCTGTGGTGGGATTTGCCGGTGAAGGATTCCTACGATATCCTCGCAGAGATGTACGGCGTCAGCAGTGAGGAGAAGGCGCAGCGGCTGGACCAGTTCGCCGAGCTGCTGGATTTGCGCGAGTTCTGGTTGACCCCGGTCCGCAAGCTGTCGCTGGGTCAACGAATGCGGGCCGACATCGCGGCGGCGATGCTGCATGACCCGGATCTGCTATTCCTGGACGAGCCGACGATTGGCCTCGACGTACATGCGAAGCGGAACATTCGGCAGTTTTTGCTTAAGCTGAACCGGGATTTCGGCAAAACGATCCTGCTCACGACCCACGACATGGACGATATCGAACAGCTGTGCAGCCGCGTGATGGTGATCGATCAAGGAAGGCTGACTTACGACGGCACGATCCCAACGTTGCGGGAACAGATCGGCTTACCAACGGAGATCCGTGTTAAGTTTCGCGGCCCTTTCCGGGTACCGGAAGAAGCGGAAGCGGGGAGGCTGCCGTTTCGGGTGGCGGGTATCGAAGACGACACGGTGGTTGTTGAGGCGAACCGCCATGAGATCGGGACGATGGAGATCATCCGGGTGCTGGGCGATTGGGGCGACATCGATGATGTTGATATGGCTGAGCCCGCGTTCGAAGAGGTGATCCGCAGCTTCTCGGCTTGTTAAATATCGGAACAAAAATCAGCCCCAAACGGCAATAACCGCTTGGGGCTGATCTGCTTTCGGATCGAGTCCGAGAATTACCGGATCACGATTTTGTGTACCACGCTGCTAACTGCACCGTCGTCATCGGTCACCGTCAAGGTGACGGTATACGCACCGGCGGTGGAGAAGCGGTGTTTGACTTTGGGGCCAAGCTCGGTGCCGCCGTCGCTGAACGACCAGCTGTAGCGGACGATGCGGCCGTCGGCATCCGAGGAGGCGGACCCATCAAAGTCGATTTGCTTATTCTTCGCTGCGCGCTCCACAGCATCGATCACGGCAACCGGGAGGACGTTCGGCGTGTTTCCCGGATCCTCTCCGGGATCTTCCCCGGGATCTTCGCCTGGTGCGCTAACAAACAATTGGCCCGGGGCCTGGAAGTCGCCGCTGTTCCCTGCCGCATCGCGAACCGTAACCACGATTAGGCCGCCTTCCAGAACAAGCGATGCAGGCGTCGTGTACGTTCCCTCATAATGTCCTGGTGTCGTTTCCGTGATCGGAATTCCGTTGCTCGAACCGCTGGATAACGACAACGGTAATTCGATGCGGAACGAAGCCGTCAGCCCTGGAACACTGTCAAAAGAGACCGACAGCGCTTCGCCCGCTGTCAAATGCACGTCCTCTGCCGGCGACAGATTGCTGATTTCCGGCAGTTCGGTATCCACGTATACGGTCCGGGTGACCGTCGTTTCGTTCCCGGCGAGGTCCGTCGCGGTTACGGTGACCAGATTCTCGCCGGCATTGATCAGCATGCGGTACGCGAACGCGCCGCTGCCTTCCAGCGGAACCTCTTGACCGTTTACGGTCAGCTTGTGGATGAACTCATCCAGCGCAGAACCCGTCACGTTTAACACTTCCGAATTGGTCCGGAAGCCGTCCACCGGGGAAACTACCTCCAGCTCCGGAGCAGTGGTGTCCAGCGTAACGGTGACGGGCAGCGACCGATCCGTTGTTTTCCCGTTCACGATCACTTCTGCGGACAACGCGTTGGCTCCGTCGTGAAGCTCAATCGGCAGGCTGAACTGTCCGTTTTCGACCGTGGTTTCGCCCGCCAGCTCGGTGCCGTTGTACACCTTCACGTCAGCGTTGTTGGCCGGCGAGGTTCCGGTTACGGTGAAGGTCGATTCATTCGTATAAGAGCCGTCCACCGGCGACGTAATGACCGGCGCGTTTACCGGGTAACGCACGATGGCGCGAATCATGTAGTTGCCTTCTTCTGCAGGCGTCTGGCTCCACGTCCCGCTGATCCGACTCCAGCTGCGCTGAGCGTTCGGGCCGGTTTCGTCGGTGGCTAACCCCGGGGCGCTTGTTCCGGCTAAGGTCTGAATATACACGATGTAGAAGTCGCCTTCTACAGTGACCGGCTCCGGCAGCTCGAGCACGGTCCATTGGTCGTTGCGCAGTGCCGTGCCGTCAAACGGACCGGCCAGTTGCCGTCCGGGAGCCCCGTCCGGGCCGGAGGCATCGTAAACGGCGTATTGGAAGGCGGTTCCGCCTGGAACCGGCCATTCGGTGTTCCAGAAGCGAATCGATGCACCGGTGACTTGCACCGCACCGGCATCCGGCGTCATACGCACCGCCCAGGCGTTGTTGGCCGCGTTGAAGGCCCAGGCATTTTCTGCCGTGCCGTCATCGTAGGCGATTTCGCCCGGCAAGCCTACAAACGGCTTGAGCGCCAGCGAGCCATCGGCTGTGCCGTTCGGCGGCACCGTGACGGTTAACGTATCCCCGTAATAATCGGCCGCTCTTACCGACAAGGTATAGGTGCCCTCCAGCACCTCAAGGGAGAAGCCGCCATCCGCTCCGGTGGTTTGCGGTGGGATTGTTGCATCTTCCAGCACCATCACAGTAGCTCCTTCAATCGGCTCTCCGGTGCGTTCATCGGTGATCGTCCCGCTGAGGGTTCCTTTCGGAATCGCCTGCAGGCTGAAGTTCACCTTGGCGTTGGCCTGATCGGCGATGGTCACATTGACCGTTTGCGGATAATATCCGTAGGCTTCCGCTTTCAGCGTGTAGTCGCCGGCAACGTGGTTTAAGCTATACCGTCCGGTGGCGGGATCGGTTTTCACCGAGCGCCCGGTTTCCAGCACGGTTACGGTTGCGCTGGCCGGCAGGCTGCTGATGCCGATTTCACCGGCAGGTTTCGCTTGCTTGACCAGCTGTTCGTATTCGGACTTGCTTGTGCGAGTCAGCTTGTAGGCCGGCCCGGATTTCACCGCTTTGTCCGCTTTCGTTCCGGCTTCGCCAAGCACGTTTTTCGTCACCAGAGCCTCCGGTGTATTTGCGCTTAACACCTGAACGTTGTCGATGTACCAACCGGGTTTCACAACACTTCCGTCCGTTGTTAAGCGGAACCGCACCTGTACTTGCTCCCCGACATAATCCTCAAGATCGTAATAAACCGGGCTCCACTGCTTGCCATTGGTGTTATGCGAGAATTTGCCCAGCTCGTTCCACGTCGTTCCGCTATCGGAGCTGATCTCCACATAACCGTAATCGTAATTGGTTTCAATTTCGAACCATTGATCAAACAGCAGGGTAGCATTATCGACGGTGCTCAAATCGATCGTCGGGGAAACGAGAGAAGCAGTAGTTCCATTCTCGTAATTGTTGTCGAGATCGGTTCCCCATACGTTTGGTGCAGAGACGGCGCTAGCCGGACCAGGTTCCACAGGGGTGCCGCGTTCCCATTCGTCCCGTGTGCCGCTGTGCGTCCAGCCGTTATCGCTGCTGCCGTCGAAGTTGTCGCTGAATACTGTCACCGGACGTACGACCGTCAGCTCCAGCTCGTTGGATTTGACGCTTTCATTGTCGCTGTAATCCGTAGCGGTGACCGCGTAATAATAGGTATGCTCCGTTTCGGTTGCGGTGTCGGTAAATTCGGTCTGGCCGGTTGTCCCGATCTCCGCATAGCCGGATCCCGAAGTAGTCGAACGGTACACCGTGTACAGCTTCACGTCCTCATCGGCGGACGGGGACCAGGATAACTCGGCGCTGCCGGCAAAGTTGACGGAGCCGGTCAGATCCACAGGCGCTGCTGGCGCATCCGCATCAGGGGCTTGCAGGGACAGGTCGTCCAGGTACCAACCGGCCTTCTGCACGGAACCGTCGCTGTTCAGCCCAAACTGCAGGTAAATTTGCTCGCCGGCGTAGTCGCGCAGGTCCAGGTATTGCGTTTTCCAGCCGCCGCTCGTGCCGGTGAATTCTGCGAGTGGTACGAACGCGTAATCAGTGTCTAAGGAAGCGATGTACACCGTGCCGATATCGCGCCCCTCCTCGAGGTCATACCATTGTTTAAAAGAGAGCAACGCCCCTTGCGGACTATCGGTCAAATTGATCGGCGGCGTCAGCAGATACGAGTCGGCACCGGAAGCGTAGCTGCCGGTTAGATTGGTGGCGTACACCTTTTCTCCGGAATAGGCACTGCCCGGTCCGCTAACCGGTGTTCCCCATGCCCAGGTGTTTCCCGTTCCGCCCGATTGGAACCCGATGGGCTCCGATTCGAAGTCCTGCAAATATCCGGGCTCGATGCCGGCCGAAACCGTTACAGTGTACGGCTTACTGTCAAACCCGTTGTTGCCGTAGTCATTCACCCGAATGTAATATTCAAGCCCGGCCGTTCCGATCAGGAAAGCGGGGACGGTCGCTTCATATACGCCATCCTTCTCGTTCCCGGACACACGCTTGGCCGGAAGATATAAATAATGGCTGGTTCCAGCTTCTTTGGCGTAAAACTCGACCGACGTGACGGCTACTTCGTCGCTTACATGAGCGGATAACGTCACATCAAAGCCTTCATATACTAAAGTAGGCGGCGTATGCTCCAGGACCGGCTCGTCCAAGTCCTCTCCGCCGGTCACCACACGCCCGGAAACGGTGCCGACACCTTCCAAGACGGTGCCCACGGCGTCCAGGGCATTTACGATGCCGTATCCATACCCGTTATTGGGTACCGCTTCATACTCGCCATCCGTACGCGGCGTGGCTGTGCTGGTTAGGATATCTTCCAGCTGGTCCACCGTGAGGGAGTGGTTCGCCTGCAGCAATAAGGCGGCAATGGCCGTCGTATGCGGACCTGCCATCGAGGTGCCGTCCCAGCCGCCCTCATAGGCTCCGCCGGGAACGGAGGAGCGAATATTTACGCCTGGTGCGGAAACCTCCGGTTTAATTTCATCGTAAGGCGACGGTCCCCGCAAAGAGAAATCCGCCAGGTTCCCGTTGATGTCCGTGGCACCCGTGGCGAACGCTTCGGGGTAGTTGGCTGGCGCAGCTACGGAACCGGGACCGCCCGGGTTGAAAATATCCGTGTTGCCCGCGGAAAACTCAGGGAAGATTTGCGCGCTTCTCCAAGCCTGTACGATCGGGCGGAACCATTCATCGATACCGGGCCCACCGCCCCAAGAGTTGTTGACCACGTCGGGAGCCAGCTCCGGATGGAGATTCCCTTCGGAATCGACCGGGGCAAGCAGCCATTGGCCGCCATCGAGGATGATGGCATCGGTCGTGGAGGGGTTAAAGATCCGGACCGCGATCCATTTCGCCCCAGGCGCGACGCCGATCTGGTTCGAGCCGTCCGGCTCCGCGCCGACCATGGTTCCCATGGTGTGCGTGCCGTGGCCGTGGCCATCCGTCGGCAGCGAAGCATGGCTATGCGGATCGTACCAGCTGAGCTCGGGATCCACGATATTCCCCGAGGCATCCAATCCGCGCCATTTGCTGCTCAAGGCCGGGTGGGTATATTCAACGCCGGTATCGAGGTTAGCAACCACGATGCCGGTCCCGTCGATGCCCATATTCCAAACCTCGGGGGCATTCACCTGGGCGATATTCCACTCGACGCTGCTTGGCGTAACATCGGAGGGTTCTTTGCCGACACCGGCTTGAGCGGCTGACTTCCCGTCCGCCGGTTTAGCGGAAGGCGTCTCAACGGCAGGCAACGTTGCCGGTTCTTTATGAATTTCGACCTTTTGAAGGTGACGTTCTTCATTAGGAAGGATCTTCTCCACTTCCGGAAAAAGGGCGATTTGTTCGAGTACCTCTTTTGTACTTGTCACCGCCATGGCATTTACGATAAAGTAGCTTTTGTAGTCCTTCACCTCTCCGGAATCTTGGGCTTTCCGCAAGTAGTCCTCCAGTGCGAATTGGCTGCGGGAGGCCGTCTCGCGCAGTGCGCTGATGACGGAGGTCCGGGCGGACAGCTTGGCGGCGGAAGGAGTAGCTTTCTCCAGCTTGGCTTTTTGGAGAGCCAGCTTGGCGACCGAAGCCGTGTCGGTTTGATCTTTGAGTTTGATTAGGTAGGTGACGAAGTCGTCCTGCTTAAACTGAGTCTGCAATTTAGCATCGATCTTGGCTTCGGCCACGTGGGGCGCGGTCGACTTCAGGCTGCTTTTTCCCGATGCGCTGCTGTTGTCGGCGGAGGCAACGGGAACGAGGGTCAACGCTAGAAGGATCGACATGCCAATCGAGAAAGATTTGCGAAATCTCTTGAGACTTATCAACTTCTTCACTCCCTTTATTAGGTTTTAAAGTACATCCTTTGACGGTCGCCCGGAGAAACGTCAGCATAGTCCGGACACGTTATGCCAGACAACGATTTGAGCTCATGTCCCTTTCGTTCATCACCTCCTTTATAGAAGCCAAGTGAGTGGATGCAAATGCGAGTATGCCATGATGAATGAGAAGCTGAAGCCGGATGTGGAGTGAGAGGTCAAACGTTCGAGTAAGTCGTCTGATGTGAAGGAAAGTTAACGCGGAGTGCACCCTATTTTCAACATTTCATAAAATAAGGTAAAATCTGGAGTTGTTGGGGATAGTATATATCTGTAAATTTAGGGATACAAGTGGCTATATATGAAAAATATACATATTTTCACATAAAAATAGGAAAATATGACTAGAATAGCTTAACAAAAGACGTAATCTTATGTAAGTTATCTTGACATCTTGCTAACTTCGTTTTACATTAAACACAAATTCATATCGGCGAATGAGGATGATGGGAGAGTCCGCAGAGGAACCCAATGATAGGGGAACCTCCTAGCGGCACCGAAGGAGCAAAGGGCCGGCCCTGCAAACCGGCAGCCGAATCTCTCAGGTACAAGGACCATGATCGGACGCCACTCTGGAGAGAGCGATCAGCCACCCAAGAGGTACATGGAACCTAAAGCAGCGGTTTTGCGGGGGACATTAAACTTTCAGGTAACGGGGACAGAGCGAAGGGGCAGCAGCCTTTTTGCTTTGTCCTTTTTTACGTCGTGCTGGCTGGCGGGGTCATCCGGATTGTATACAAGGGAGAGGTTAAATGATGCGATTTAAAAATGTATTCTCCATTATCGGTCCCGCGATGATCGGGCCTTCGAGTTCGCATACGGCCGGGGCAGTACGGATCGGACGGTTTGCCCGTCAACTGCTGGGGAGCGCGCCGACGGAAGCGGCGATTAGCTTCTATGGCTCTTTTGCCGAAACGTACAGCGGACACGGAACCGATTTGGCCATCGTTGGCGGCATTCTCGATTACCGCACGGACGACGAACGAATCCGCCATTCGCTGCGGGACGCGGCGGAGCAGGGAGTAAGGGTTGTTTTTTTCACGGGGGTCCTGCCTGGTACTCATCCGAATACGGTTAAAATCACATTAACGAGCCAAGACGGCCGGCATACGGAGGTCATGGGCGCTTCCATCGGCGGAGGGACAATCGTTATTCGCAGCATTGACGGTTTTGAGGTGAAAAGCTCGGGCGAGTTGCCGACGCTGGTCATCTCCCATGCGGATCGGCAAGGCGTATTGGCCGGCATCACCGCCATGTTCAGCCGGGAGAATGTCAATATCGGCTACATCATCACCGACCGGAAAGGGCGGACCGCCGAAGCGTTAACTGTGGTGGAAGCTGACTCGTCGGTCCCTCCGGAATTAATGGAGGCGATCGGCTCGCTGGAGCATGTCAGCCGGGTAGCTTATATCGATCTGACGAGATAAGAAGGGAGCAGGGGCGATGCGTTTTAAAAATTTGCGGGAACTGGTGGAGCTGTGCGAGCGGGAATCCCAGACGATTTCCGAAATCATGATTCAGGACCAGGCGGCGGAGAGCGGGCAATCGGAGGCGGAGATCCTGGCCGCCATGAACGAATACTACCAAATCATGAAATCGGCGGTTCATAAAGGACTGACCGAGGACATCGTCTCCACAAGCGGGCTGACCGGCGGCGATGCCAAAAGGGTCGAGGCCTACCGCAGCGGCGGTGAGGCTTCGGTCGGCGACATCGCTTGCCAGGCCATGGCCTACGCGCTGGCGGTGTCCGAGGTGAACGCCTCGATGGGGCGGATCGTCGCCACCCCGACAGCGGGCTCCTGCGGCATCATCCCGGGCGTGTTCGTCAGCGCCCAAGAGCGCTTCGGCTGGGAGGATGAGCGTCTCGTGCGCGGGTTGTTTTGCGCTGGAGCCATCGGCTATGTGATCGCCAATAATTCGTTTATTTCCGGCGCGGAAGGCGGCTGCCAGGCGGAGGTTGGTTCGGCGATCGGAATGGCGGCCGGGGCGATGGTCGAGCTGCGCGGCGGGACGCCGGAGCAGGCGGTGCACGCCGTTGGCCTCGCGCTCAAGAACACGCTGGGCCTGATCTGTGATCCCGTTGGCGGCCTGGTGGAGATTCCCTGCATCGTGCGTAACGGCTTTGGGGCGGTCAATGCGTTGGCCGCCGCTGATATGGCGCTGGCCGGCGTACGCAGCGCAATCCCGTCGGACGAAGTGATCGACGTGATGCTGGAGGTCGGCTCGGCCATGCCTAGCCGCCACCGCGAAACCGCCCAAGGCGGGCTGGCGCAAACGCCAACCGGCCGCAAGATCATGAAGGAGCTGCGGAGTCGGAAAAAGTAAATAAGATGTCCTTTTCTTCACCCCAACGCCGCTGGCTGCTAACAGGTCTGCGGCGTTTTCTGTTGCCCATGTCAGATATAACACACTTCTCCGAGGTTGGGATCATGTATAATTTTCAAGTAGGTAGGACCGGAAAGGGAAAGGGAAAGGGAGTACATCGCAATGACAGCCATTCTGATCGTAGAAGATGATGTGGGATTAAATAAAGGCATCGCGTTGACGTTAGCCCGGGACGGCATCGCCGTGGAGCAGGCTTACGATCTCGCCGGGGCCAAGGCGCGGCTGTCCTCAGGGGGGATCGATCTGGTGCTGCTGGACGTCCGTCTGCCGGACGGAAGCGGCTTGGATTTCTGCGCCAAGCACCTCGCGGGTGCCGGTCATTTTCCTGACGGCCAATGATATGGAGTCCGATATCGTGATGGGGTTTGAGCTGGGAGGGGATGACTACATTACGAAGCCGTTTATCTTGATGGTGCTGCGGTCGCGGGTGATGGCTGTGCTTCGGCGCTGCGATCCAAGTCGGGAGGATAAAGTGATGATCGGATCCTTGGCTTTTGATTTCGGCAAAATGGACTACCGCAAGGAGGGGACTGCCCTCTCGCTTAGCGTGACGGAGCAAAAGCTGCTGAAAGCGCTGGTGAGTCACCGTGGACAAATTCTGACCCGGGAGCAGTTGATCTTCCAGGTGTGGGGACAAGAGGCTGAGTTTGTGGAAGAAAACGCGTTGACCGTTACGATTAAACGATTGCGGGCGAAAATTGAGGACGAACCCTCCGCACCTACATTCATCAAAACGGTATATGGTTTGGGGTACCTGTGGAACGACGCGGGGGTGCAGGCATGACCATCGACGAGGAGATTGGTGGGGGGAAGGAACGGGGGGAGGAGTTTGCGAAACATCACCCCCTGCCGCGAACGGGCGGACAAGCTGGTTGGGTACGGCGAAACCCGCTTGCCTTCGATTGGCTTTACATCGTATGTGGAACGCTGTTTGTCCTTCTCGTGCTCGGCTATCCGCTGGCGGCCTGGATCTGGGCCGGGGAAGTGTTTACGCCGCCGATTTGGCTCCCCGCCGGCTTTGCTGCGGCGCTGCTCATCGTGGCCGGCTCCTTTGTCTGGAAGCTGCGGGCGAGGTCTGTTGCCGCTATTCAGGCGGCTTACGAGATCGTGGATACGGCGATCGCCGGCCGACCGCGCCTGACCGGCTATGAGGAGACGGAGCTTTCCGCACTCGAGAATAAGGTGTTCCGTTATGTGGAGCTTGCTCGGACGCGAGAAGGGCAAATTCAAGCGCAGCGGAGCCAGCTTCAGACGCTTCTCTCCGATATTTCCCACCAAACGAAAACGCCGCTGTCGAGCATCAGGCTGTACGCCGAGCTGCTGGAGGAGATCCCGGAGCTGAACGAGGAGGCCCACCAGTATGCAGCCCAAGTGAAAGCGCAAGCCGTTAAGCTCGATTGGCTGATCGGGTCCTTGATCAAAATGTCGCGGCTCGAGACGGGAATGATCGCCTTGCAAACGGCCGTGTCCCCGCTGATTCCAACGATCTCGCAGGCCGTTTCCCAGGTTTATGCAGCCGCGGAGCGCAAAAGCATCCCGATCGCCATCGACTGCGACCCGGAGATTCAGGTGCGGCACGATTCGAAATGGACGGGCGAGGCTTTGTTTAACCTGCTGGAAAATGCGGTCAAATACAGCGCGGATGGAAAAGGCATACGGATTTCGGTACAAGCCGGAGAAATGTTCACGCGCATCGATGTTGCCGACCAGGGCATGGGTATCGCGGAGCAGGAATGGAATGAGATTTTCAAGCGTTTTTACCGCAGCAAGGACGCGGCCCAATACGAAGGCGTCGGTATCGGCTTGTATCTGGCCCGGGAAATTATCGCAGCCCAAGGCGGGTATATCAAGGTGTCGTCCAGATTGAGCGAGGGTTCGGTTTTCTCCGTATTTCTGCCCATTCCGTAGGGAATAATGTCGATCGTGTTATTTTTTGGACACCGGGTCGTTAGATTGGTTTGCTACATTAAGTCCTGTACGAACCCCGTGCAGGATTTTTTATTGGGAGGGTGAGACCGAAAATGCCGATCTTACAAGTGGAAGAGCTGAAGAAGTATTATGTGCAAGGAGCGAACGCGGTCAAGGCGCTGAACGGGATCACGTTAAGTGTGGAGAAAGGCGAGTTTGTCGCCATCGTGGGGACCAGCGGCAGCGGGAAAAGTACGCTGCTCCACATGCTGGGCGGCTTGGACCGCCCCACCGACGGCAAGGTATACGTGGACGGGAACGATATTTATGCCATGAACGACGAGAAGATGACGATTTTCCGGCGGCGGTCGGTTGGGTTTGTGTTTCAAAGCTATAATCTGATTCCCGTCTTGAATGTGTACGAAAATATCGTGCTGCCGATCGAGCTGGATGGGACGCATGTGGATCAAGAGCATGTGAATCAGGTGATCGATGCGCTGGGGCTGTTCGATAAGATGTATCATCTTCCGGCGAACCTGTCCGGCGGGCAGCAGCAACGGGTGGCGATTGCCCGGGCACTGGCCACCAAGCCAACCATCGTCTTGGCAGACGAGCCTACCGGCAACCTGGACAGTAAAACAAGCCAGGAAGTGATGGTCCTGCTGAAGCAGATGAGCGAGCGGTTCCATCAGACGATCGTGATGATCACGCACAATGAAGAGATCGCACTGACCGCGGATCGAATCGTACGTATCGAGGACGGCCGGATTGTCAGTCGTTCCGACCGTGCTGGTCAAGGGGCGGGGGCGTCGGATGGCGATGAATAAGCGAAAAGGGATCCTAACGATCGTAGGCCGAAGCTTGAAAGCAAATCTGCCGCGCAACGCGATGATTGTCAGTGCTATTGTGCTTACGACGCTGCTGCTCACCTCGGTATTTACGATGGCGTTCAGTATCAATGAGTCGATGCAGCTGACCAAGATGAAGACCGTCGGCAGCGATTACCATGGCGGCTTCAAATATTTGACCCCGGAGGAGGCCGAGAAGCTCCGGCAGCATCCATCGATCAAGGGGTACGGGCAAGCCGTTGTCGTTGGCATTGCGACAAGCGATGTGTTTCGCGGTACGGAACTGCAAGTCCACCAGATCGACGAAAACGAGGTAAAGCACAGCTTCATCCGATTTGAGGAAGGCGGCTTACCCACAGAAGCGAATGGGATCGCGACAAGTACTTGGGTGCTTGATTTGCTTGGTGTCCCCCATCAACTGGGTGCCAAGGTGAAGCTGGATTTGAAGATCGACGGACAGGAAGTTTCCCAAGAGTTTGTGTTGTCAGGTTATTTTCCTGCGGACCGGAACCTGTCGATGGTGGGGGAGGCATTCGTATCAGAGGCATACGTCCAGCAGCATTTATCACAGTATGATCCGAGCGAGACCCGGTTAACGGGCAGTTACGTGAATACGATTCGGTTGGATGTCATGTTCGATAATTCCTTTGGTATTGAGAAGAAGCTGCAAAAGGTGATGTCGGATACCGGAGTGGACGCTCCATATGGGGTGAATTGGGGTTATAGCAGTGTCGGGTTGGAGGAGGATCCGACAAGCGTCGCAGCTTTTCTCGTCCTCATTCTAATTATCATGGTCAGCGGCTATTTGTTAATCTACAACATTTTTCATATCTCTGTCGTGCGGGATATTAAGTTTTACGGTCTCTTAAAAACAATCGGCACAACACCGCGCCAGCTCAGACGGGTTATCTCCATGCAAGCGAACCGTCTCTATTGGGTGGGACTTCCGATTGGACTGGCATTAGGTTATGGGATCGGGGTGTGGCTGATGCCGCTGTTGAATGGATTTTCCAGCGAAGTCACCGATGAGATGGTAAGCTCCGTCAATCCTTTGATTTTCATCGGAGCAGCCCTCTTTGCTTATCTGACCGTACGGATCGCTGCCAGCAAACCGGGGCGCACCGCTTCGCGGATATCTCCTGTAGAAGCTGTGCGGTATTCCGGTATCTCCGGAAATGAGGGCCGGGGTCCGGGACGTAAGGTGAAACGTTCATCGCATGGAGCCAAGCTGTCGCGTATGGCCTTCGCGAATTTGTTCCGCTACAAAAAGAAGCTGCTGCTTATGCTGGCCTCTTTGTCACTGAGTATGATTTTGTTCAGTGTGATCTACACCGTCATCTCTTCGTTCAGTGTGAATAAGTATCTGAACAGCTTTATTACCGGTGATTTTGTTGTGAAGGAAGATGTCAGAAGCAGTGGTGTTGCAACCCCGGAAACGGCAGCCTTGACGGAGGAGATCGTTCAGAGCCTAAGGCAAATCGCTGGCGTTATTAATGTGGACAAAGTGCACTACACGATGGCTTCGCTTCCGTTAAATGAGACGATCCTGAGGTTTATTGAACCGCCGAAGGCAGGGGAAGACCCCAACCAACCGGTGTTCACTTCGATCTTGCAGAGCGGTACCGTTGATTTGCAGTTCCACGGCTTGGATCCTGGATGGTATGAGGCAATTGATCCTAAGGATATTGTTGCCGGAACGTTTGATCCAATCAAATTTAACTCCGGCGATTATGTACTCGTGACGGAAGCACATCTGACTTCTGATCTGTATGCCCGTTATTATCTTCCTGGTGACCGAATCCAGTTCGATGGAATGAGCAAGAGCTACGAGGTGATGGCGGTTTTAAGTTTGGACGCGTTGTATGCGGCGGGGACACAATTTTTTACCGTAGGCGGCTTTAATGTATATTTGCCGTCGGCTGAGTTCGTGAAGTCGGTGAAGGATCCGATTCTGTTGTCTGCTACCCTGCATGCCGATCCGGCAAAGCTGAACGAGGTGGAGTCGGCGGTGAAGTCTCTTGCGGCATCCAACCCAAGCTTGGTCGTCAAATCACGGGAGGATTACAAGGCGGAGATGCAAGGCGTTATACGCATTTTCCAAATGATCGGCTATAGCTTGAGTTTAGTGATTGGTTTGATCGGAATCCTGAACTACATCAATACGGTGATTACGGGGTTGTGGTCAAGACGGAGTGAATTTGCGATTATGGAGAGCGTTGGCATGACCCGGAAGCAACTGAAAACGATGCTCGTGCTGGAGAGCCTTTACAGCGTCGCGCTAACCATCCTGATCGTCGGTACGGCGGGGATGGGCTTGACGTATCTCGTCGCCAAAGGAGTAGCGGACGGGATGGCCTTTACGGATTTCCAAATGAGTCCGCTGCCGATGGGCTGCATGGTGACGCTGCTTATCGCGATGGCTCTGATCGTAACCTTGTCCTCTTACCGCAGGATGTCGCGAGCAACGATTGTGGAGAGATTGCGGGAAGCGGAATAAGTTTGCGGATTGAATATCAGGGGAAAAGTAAAAGACCGCAGAAGCGGTCTTTTACTTTAGAGAGAATTTGGTGGGCGACGATCCACATCTCCTAACCACGAAAACCGTGGGGCGTTGGCTGCCTGTTCCAACCTCAAATTCTCTCCGAGTTTAGTGTATTCCAATTTAGCTGAATTTATTATACCGTAAACGTAATACTATATCAAGATTAGCCACCTACTAACCATAACAGCTTGCAAACCTGCTATGGTTAGTATTTCAAAATATAACCGCTATTAACGTAGTTTTCCCACTTTTTGGGGTTCATAGAAAACAGTGTACGAACAAACAGCTTACCAGACTGTGTTGTTCGAACTGCAACAAGCACACGACTATCCAATTCTTTTATGTATTGGATAGAACCGTCCTTAGGGTGTTTTGAAACATAATGAGGATTTTTTATGATATCAGCGATATGTTTACTGTAATTTTGGTAATCCTCAGGATGGTTTTTTCTCATATGTTCAAGGTTTTCTTCCCCAATAAAAATGGGGGTTCCAGGTTTTAATGTCAGACCAAGTAGTTCCACTGTTCTAGCACTAAGCGAAGCAATAAATTCCGCCATGTATATCAACCCCTTCCTAGGACAATTCTCTGGAGCCTTCATTTACTTTCATTAACTCCTTTGTGAATATACCCTCCATAAACACGAATCACTTCCTCGTAAGGAATAAACCATTCCTTTGCCAGTTTGTATGCTTTGAGCTTTCCTGAGAAGATGTGGCGCCGTATCGTCTTATCGTTTTTATTAGTGCCTATTACAACTTCTGAGATAGTGAGCATTTTTGAACTGTTTTTTTGTGTTTCCATCTTATAAAGCGTTTTGGCAGCATCAATTTCCAGCCTTTTTGTTACTTTGCGCAATTGCATGAAGAGTGACACTGCTTTTTTGACATTGAAATAATTAGCGTCAAGTTCAGTTTGGATTTTTGAGCAGTAACCGGCGACCATATTTAGATTTTTGTAAATTTGATCAGCGGGAGTGATGTTAAACTGGGTCCGATATTCATGAATATGGCGCCAGATCTCATAGGTAGCAAATACAAAGTTGTTTGTCTGGATTTTTCTTGATTCTAAATCATGGTTCATCCCATGCAATAATTGCTTTATCTCAGTAATTAATTGAGAAAGAGACTGATGATTCAATAAGGATACCTCCTCATTTTTTAAAAGAGGTGACTACATAGGTACATAGTACCTATGTATATTTGATGGACATTTAAGTTGTAAATTTTTAATATTATAGATGTACGATAGGGGCTTGTCAATATAAAATAAATAAACCGCACGAAATGTGCGGTTTATTCCGATGGTATCCCGTCTAAGCCTGTTGATTATTTAACCGGGTTATACTTCCAAAGAAGTTCCTTGCTGCGGGCTTCCTTTGACAGCCATGCTGCGCAAATAAACCATCGACGAGCCGAGCGCCAGCAACGCCATCACCATCAAACCCCAGAAAATGTTGGAGTAAGCGGCGGACAGCGACAGGCCATGCTGCCATTCCATGGCACTGGAGGCCATGGCGACGCTAAAGGCCCCGCTAAAGAACTGCAGCAGTTGATACAGCCCCATTCCCGAACCAACCTGGGAAGCCGGCAGAATCCGGGAGATTTCGTTGGATACGCTGCTCGAAAGCATCGTAAACCCTAAGCTTATCAGCATATAGATGAACAGGATCGCCAACCAGGATTGCCCGCTGAACAAGGCGAACAGGATCATGGAGCTGAGTACGAGCAGCGGAATATACCGCAGGATCGCGCCGTTGCCGTGGCGATCAATGATGGAGCCGACTCTGCGGGAGGCGACCATCGCCAGGATCGAGCCCGGGAAGATGATTAGACCGGCATGGCTGGCGGTTAAGCCAAAGCGGTGCACCAGGATTTGCGGCAGCAAAAACAAGGTTGCAAAGCTGCACAAATACGAAGCGATGCCCACGATCGACAAGGATAAATACGATCCGTTACGGAATAGCGCGGGCGAGACGAACGGGTCGGTGGCGGTGCGAATGCGCCAGACGAACAGAGTCAGCGCAACTGCGCCCAGAACCAGCGCCAGCCAGGAATGCTCCGTCAGAAACAGCAGCAAGCCGGTTGTGCCGACAGCAACGAAGATGGCGCCGAGCGTATCAAACGCCCCTCGAACCGGCTGTTCTCGCGGAATATTCCGCAGAAACAACGGTACGAGCAGCAGCGTGAGCGCCGTGATAATGAACAGATATCTCCAGCCTAAGTATTCCACGATCGCGCCGCCGGCAACCGGGCCTAGGCCGAGCCCTAGCGAGACGGCCGACATGATTAAGGCCATCGCTTTACCGCGCCGTTTGATAGGGACGTAGCGGGATAAGGTCACCAACGACAGCGAGACCACCGCTCCTGCCCCCGACGCCTGAATAACGCGAACAGCGAGCAGCACCCAGAAGTTGGGGCTGAACAACCCGGCAACGGCAGCGATGCCTAGCGTTGTAAGTCCAATCGTTAATAGACGCCGGATCGGCAGGAAGTCGGAAAGCCGGCTGAACGTGATGGAAGAGATGGCAAACATGATCGAATAGCCGGTGACGATCAGGGAAGAGACGGCGGCCGATAAATGAAAAGCTTCCGTGACGTCCGGGAGCGCCAAATTAAACATGGCTGTATTCATGATGACCAACACAACGGCAATTGCGAGAAGAGCCGTCAACAAACCCTCGTTATTCAACGAAGGTGCGGAAGCTGGTGCAGCAGTATATTCGGATTCGGTTGAGACTTTATGCATGGTTTTCCTTTCACCCACTCTTTCTCTGTTTTAAAGTTCGAATATTATCGAACAATTGAAATATAGCATGCTTTAGCTTATGATGCAATTAGGGAATAATTAATGAATCTCGAATGACAAGACATAAAGGAGTCTTCCTCATGAAAGTCCTGTATCATCCCGACCGGGATGAAATTCAGTTGTCATCCGTTTTGTACGCTTTGAGTGATCCGATCCGGCTCAGTGTCGTGGCAGAGATGCGCCGCAGCGGCGAACGGCCTTGCAGCCATTTCGAAGTGCCGATAGCTAAATCGACGTTGTCCCACCACATTCGTACGTTGCGGGAGGCGGGCGTTGTGTTTACCCGCATCCAAGGCACGCAGCGGTTTATGTCAATACGGGAAGAGGATTTGGAGTTCCGCTTCCCCGGCTTGCTGGATTCGATCCTGCTGGCCTATGAGAAATCCGAACCGAAGGATGAAAGCCCCATTTCGGAGTCGTGAACAGCTCATATTTATCCAGGCCCAGGGCACTGTCCCTGGGCTTGTTCTGGTTCATTTAGCGGAGGGGATATCGCTTCGTTTATGTCGGAGTTCCGACCGACGTTCGGCCTATTCACATCCGTTCCGAATTATGGTTTTCTGAGTAGTGGCAGCGTATTTACGTGCGCCGTACATAACGCATGAGGTGTCAAGACTTGGGAGGCTGTGTTTATGATTAAAAAAATATGGAAGCGCATCTTCAAAAGGAGATTGCGCCAAACCGCAGCGATTTGCTTGCTAACTGGCCTTATTGGCACAATGGGAGGTTTGGGGCCGGCGAAGGAGCTTGTTGGTCCATCCATCGCCTTGGCTGCGTCCGGGGATACCGCTGTTTTTAAAGATATTCGTGGACATTGGGCCCTGAAGGAAATCGAGTCGATGGTCGCCCAGGGAATCCTGAACGGGTACCCGGACGGGACGTTCCGGCCTAATGAGCCGGTACAGGTGGACCAATTCATTAAGATGCTGATCTTGTCCTATAGCGAGCAGCATCCGAATCTAGAACGGTCTTGGCGGGCGTCCTTTCTCGAATCGCTGAGCGAGGAGAATCGGACGATCCTGAAGCAGGATTACCGTTACTTCGACTTCAAGCCGGCGATGACCGGCTATTGGGCCAAGCCGTATATCGATGTGGCCAGCGATTTGAATTTTTTGAACAAAAGCCGGTACAGTGATTTTCAAACCGGAATGACCCGGGAAAATGTGGCGGAGGTGTTATACTACACGCTGCAGGAAACCGAGTTTCTGGAGGATGAGCAGTTTAGCCGTACAGTGGCCGCGTCCTATGGGGACTTGACCAGCGCAAGTGACCGGCAGCAGAAGTTCATCGCCGAATCGTTGATCAAGGGGATCATGCAGGGTTACCCGGACGGAAGTTTTGGTGTCGGACGGACCGTTTCGCGGGCCGAAGCCCTCGTGATTCTGAACCGTCTGACTGACAAAACCAAACGTATCCCGATTCAACCGGAGGAAGGGAAACTGCAGCGGCTGGTGCCAACCGCCGGCGGGGGACAACGAATCGTTGCTTTTCCCGACAAGCGGATGTGGGATGCCTATGATACTTTGCGGAAGGCTGGTCAGCTGCGCGGCACCAATTATGATCTGTTTGATACGACGCTGCGCCTGTATAAGGATGAAAAGGAGAAGTTGGCGGTGCAGCAGGCTACGTCTGTAGGAGGAAGCGGTTCATCCGGTGGGTCGGCGACGGAGGAGGCGGCCATCTGGCTTGATCCAACGTACAACACGTACGGGATTACGGTCCGGTTGCGGGAAGGCACGTTGGCCCGGAACTCGGAATCAATCGAGCTTTTTGCCAATCAGCTGTTCACGTACGATGCCATCGCTTTCCGCCGCTGGTTTGACGCGATTTGCACCGAGGTGGAAGCCGGCCGACCCCTGGCCGACAAGCAGGCGACTGTGGGGGATTTTTCGGTGAGCGTATTGGTGGATAATAAGGCCAAAACGGTTGTATTTTCAATTGCGGCAAAACAACAGTAATCGCGCTTATTTTGCAAGGCCCGGCGGAGGGGAGGGATCTCCTTGGTCGGGTCTTTTGGCGGTTCGCTTTTACCGTGGACGATAGGTAGAATGGAAGTGACGCCCGATTTGGGCTTAAGCAGCAAAAACCGGATTCTAAGGGGGAAACATAGCCATGTTAAAGATGGATCTGTCGGGACAAGTTGCGCTGATTACCGGGGCGACCGGCCAGTTGGGTCGAGTGATGACCCGGACGTTGTCGGCTTGCGGAGCGAAGGTGGCCATCCATTACATTCTGAACGAGGCGAAAGCGCAGGAGCTGCTGCGGGAGATTACGGCGGCCGGCGGAACGGGGATGATCGTACGGGGCGATATCACCAAGGAAGCGGAGATTAAAGCGATACAAGTAAAGGTGGCAGCAGAGCTTGGCGATCCAGATATCGTGATTGCGAATGCGGTCGTGCAGTATAACTGGACCTCCGTGCTGGAGCAACCGGCGGAGGATTATGTCAG
Organism: Paenibacillus rubinfantis; assembly: GCF_001486505.1. Lineage (GTDB taxonomy): Bacteria > Bacillota > Bacilli > Paenibacillales > Paenibacillaceae > Fontibacillus > Fontibacillus rubinfantis. The sequence continues at coordinate 1,268,081 of NZ_LN909066.1, read as the reverse complement.
CCAGTTTGAATCCTGCGTGCTGCAGAGCGTGTTTTTGGCTAAGGCCTTTATCCCGGCGATGATCCGCAAGGGGAAAGGGCGGTTCATCGGGATTAATACCGAATGCGCCATGCAGAACTTTCCCAACCAATCGGCGTATACGGCGGGCAAAAGAGGGATGGACGGCGTCTATCGCGTCTTGGCAAAAGAGGTCGGAGAGCACGGGATCACCGTCAACCAGGTGGCGCCGGGCTGGACGATCAGCGAACAGGACCGCGGGCTAGAGGACCGTAACGATGCCGCTTATATCGCCGACGTTCCGCTGAAGCGCCGGGGCGAAGATCAGGATATCGCCAATGCGGTGGCGTTTCTGGCTTCCGACTTGGCCGGATTTATTACAGGCGCTTATCTCCCGGTCAGCGGCGGCAATGTGATGCCGGCCATTTAGGCGAAACAGCCAAGTAGCTTAGCGAGATAGGAGGCAGCAGCGGTGGAGCAAGCGGGAGACACTCAATCGTTAATCTTACGGCGGATGCGGCAGGTGGAGCAAACGGAAGAGGTGCGCATTTTATACGCTTGCGAAGCGGGCAGCCGGGCCTGGGCTTATGCGTCCGCCGCCAGCGATTACGACGTACGGTTCGTTTATGTGCGACCGGTGGAGTGGTATATATCGATCAAGGACCAAAGAGATGTCCTCGAGTTCCCGATCCACGTCGGCGCGGAGGACGATCAACGAGAGGCTGGGGCATCCGGTTCGAGCCAGCCGGGGAACGGCGGCGCTCTGGATCTGGTTGGCTGGGATTTGCGTAAGGCGTTGTTACTGCTTGCGAAAGGTAATCCCGCCTTATTCGAGTGGCTGGCCTCGCCGATTGTCTACGCGGATGCTTACCAGCTTTCACTACGACTGGAGGCGCTGGCACCGCACGTCTTCTCCGCCAAAGCGGCGATGCACCATTATTTGCACATGGCGAAGCGCAACCTGCGAACGCGGCTGAGAGGTACGCCGGCCGGGCCCAAGGATTACATCTATGTTCTCCGGCCGCTGCTAGCCTGCGCTTGGATCGAGCGCTGCGGAAGCCCGCCGCCGATGGATATCGAGGCGCTTGTCCAAGCGGCTCTACCGGCGGACGTGCGTCGCGGAGGGCTCTGGGAGGAGATCGACCTGCTGCTCACGTATAAGAAAACCGGACGAAAGCCGGAACCGGAGCTCCGCCTTTCGCGCTTGGACGAATATTTTGCGGATCGTCTGCCTTACTATGAGCGAATTGCACCAACACAGGAATCACGAGACTCCAGTACGGACAATGCGCTGTACGACAGGCTGGATGAGTTGTTCCGTTGCATCCTGCAGGAGGTATGGGAACTCCATCTCCAGTGAGTCGGGTTAAGCCACCCGTATTCGAACCTGATGATCTATCAACATAGAGAACTCTGTCTCCTAGTTCAATAGCTGATAGGTCTGATATCATGGCACACTTTAACGATGTTCGAATACGATGATAGAAAAAACCTGCCAAATCCTTGGCAGGCAAATATAATCTATAGATTAACAACGTTACTATGCCAATTTCAAGATGGTTAAGGTCGTGTTTAACAGATTATGCAGCTGTGCCGGTGTAGCATTTGCGTTTACAATTTGAATCGTTGCCGGCACGGCGGGAAGACTCACGATAACCTCTGCAGAGGTAGGGCCGCCGCCATTTCCTGTGAATGGAGCGGGAGTGATTGGAGCACCATTTACGGTTAGGTTAAAGTCCGCATTCCCCTGATTGTGGACCGTGAAGTTGATCAAATACACCCCGGCTTCCGTAATTGTAATGGTATCGGAAGGAGGGGCAAATACAAAAGCCCCGCCGGAATTTGCTAATAGCCCGTTAAAAACTACGGCTGCATTGCCTGGCACCGTGTCGGTTCCAGTACCGGGGTCAATACGGTAAATGCTTAGAAAGTCGGAGATGCCTCCCGCGGGTCCAGCGGGTCCCGCCGGCCCTGCGGGCCCTGTCGCTCCTGCCGGTCCAGCCGGTCCCGCGGGCCCTGCAGGTCCTTCGGGTCCAGGAGGTCCAGGGGGCCCTCCGGCAGGTCCAGCCGGTCCTGCGGGTCCTTGTGGTCCTGGAATCCCTTGTGGTCCCACCGGTCCAGGTTCGCCGGGTAGACCTCGTAATCCCTGCGGTCCCACTGGCCCTGCAGGCCCTACAGGTCCAATAGGTCCAATGGGACCTGGAACTCCCTGAGGTCCTGGAATCCCTTGCTGGCCAGGAGCGCCTTGAACCCCCATCGGCCCTTGCGGGGCTTGCACATTAATGTTCGGCTTTACCTTGACTTTGATAATTTTTTTGCTTTTTACATGATGAAGATGAGGTTTGTGGATTTTGTGGTCTTTGTGAAGTTTAGGGTGTTTGTGGTGCTTGTGGAGTTTATGAAGTTTGCGGTGTTTATGATGCTTGCGTTCGTTCATTCCCATTTGGTCTAAGACACCTCCATTAAAATTGATTCAACCTTAGTGTATTGTCTATTCAACAGAAAGATTGGACGATTGACCTCTACAAGCGGAAAGCGGTTTTTGCCTAACTTTTGAAGAGTCTCGATTCCTCTAACCCTCTGAAAACAGCTGTCCTGCTAGCAGCTATCACTAGCTTCTAAGACAAGCTAGGAAAAGATAGGACAAGCCCACTGCTCTTCCCTCTGCATCTCCTTGAGATGGCCTTCCCAAATAGCTGCCCACAGATCTCGTTATAATAAATTAATCAAATTAGTGACACAGATGAATACATGGTCTATAATCAACTGGTGAAAGCATAATGTAACAGCGTGATGAAATAAGTAATACAGAAATCCACCCGGGAGGAGGGGACGCTTATCATCGCTTTGGAGCATGTCAGCAAAACGTACAGCTTGCAGAATGGGCCCTTTGAGGCGGTACGTGACGTATCCTTGCGTATTCCCCAAGGCACGATTCACGGCATCATCGGCCCCAGCGGGGCAGGGAAATCCACGCTGCTGCGGATGATGAACGCGCTGGAGCTGCCGGATCAAGGGAAAGTCACGGTCCTGGGCCGGGAGCTGACCGCGCTCCCCGAGACCACGCGGCGCGAAGTGCTGCGGTCGATTGGCATGATCTTTCAGCAATTTCATCTGCTGAATAACCGGACGGTCAGCGGGAATGTTTCGGTCCCGCTGGAGCTCGTGGGCACGCCAAAGCGAGAGCGCGCCGAACGCGTGCGGGAATGCCTGCGTTTTGTTGGGCTGGAGGACAAGGCCGGTCAATACCCGGCTTCCCTCAGCGGCGGGCAGAAGCAGCGGGTGGCCATCGCGCGGGCGCTGGCGAGCCGGCCGGATATCCTGCTGTGCGATGAGCCGACCTCCTCGCTGGATCCCAAGACGACGGCGGAGATTCTTGAGGTGCTGCTGCATATCCACCGGACACTGGGGGTCACGATCGTCATTGTCACGCACGAAATGGACGTCGTGCGCAGCATTTGCCAAGGGGTTTCGGTGATGGAAGAGGGCCGGATAACCGATGCGTTTACGCTTCAGCGGAACGATACGGAAGCGGGAACCGCCGGTTTGGCGGGTTACCGTGTTTCCTATCGGGATCAGCTGCTTGGCGGGACGGAGGTGTAAGCGGGTTGGATTTTTTCTTGTTGATGTGGGAAGGTTTCGTCCAGTATCGCAGCCAAATCGGCGAAGCGATCGGTGAGACCTTCGTGATGGTCGGGATCGCGCTGCTGGCGGCCGTACTACTAGGCTTGCCGGCGGGGACGGCTTTGTATCTGACCGGTAAAGGTCAGCTTTATGACCACCCCCTCAGGTACGGCCTGCTTAATGGGGCGGTAAATGTCATTCGCTCTTTTCCATTCCTGCTGCTGGTGGTGTTTATGATTCCGCTCACTCGGCTGATCGTTGGCACGGCGATCGGGACGCTGGCGGCTTCCATCCCGCTGGCGGTTGTCGCGATCGCCATCTATGCACGGTTCGTCGAGCAATCGCTGCTGGAGGTGCCGCGGGGAGTGCTCGAATCGGCGCGGTCCATGGGGGCGTCCAAACTGCAGATCATTACGAAGTTTTTGTATGTAGAAGCCCGTTCCGGCTTGGTGCTGGGGTTGACTTCATCGACGATCAGCTTTATCTCCTACTCGACGGTGATGGGTGTGGTCGGTGGCGGCGGGGTTGGCGATTTCGCCATCCGCTACGGTTATCAGCGATTTGAAACCGAGCTGATGGCCGTTGTGATCCTGCTGATGATCGTTCTGGTACAAGGAATTCAATTTATAGGGAATGCGTTGTCCCGCTGGCTGGATAAACGCTAATATCGGAGGGAGAAACCATGATGAAAACAGGAAAATGGATGATGACGTTGGCGCTGTTCATGCTGGTGCTAAGCGCTTGCGGCAATAACGGCAACACTTCAAACGCTTCAAACGCTGGAAATGCGGGGACGGGCGTGGAAGCACCGGCGGCGGCCGAGACTACGGAGACAACCACGTTGAAGGTGGCTTCGTTGATTCCGCCGATGACGGACATCCTGGAGCTGATCAAGCCGCAGTTGAAGGAGGAGGGCATCGACCTGGAAGTTGTTATCTTGTCCGACAATGTGCAGCCAAACGATGCGCTGGCGAACAAGGAAGTGGACGCGAACTTCTTCCAGCACGTGCCTTGGATGGAAGAGTACAATAAGAACAAAAATGCCAACCTTGTTCCGGTTCAGCCGGTGTATCACGCCGTTTACGGCGCTTATTCCAAACGCTATAAATCCATGGAGGAGCTCCCGGACGGGGCCACGATCGTGATCGCAAACGATGCATCCAACGGCGGACGTTCCCTCGACATGCTGGATAAAGCCGGCGTGATCAAGTTGAAAGAAGGCGTCGGCATCAACGCAACGGTAGCCGATATAGTGGAAAACAACCACAACTACAAATTCGAAGAAGTTGACCTGCTGATGCTGGCCCGGATGCTGGATGACGCCGATTTGGTACTGATGACCCCGGCATACGCCAGCCCATTGGGACTTACGCCGAAAAAGGACGCCTTGCTGACTGAAACCATTGAATCCGCCTTTGCGATCACCCTGGTGGCGCGTGAGGACAACCGGGATTCGGAAGCGATCCAGAAGCTGGCGAAGGCGATTTCCAGTCCGGAAGTGAAACAGTTCCTTGAGGATAATTACAACGAGATTGCCCTGCCGGCGTTTTAACGCAGCGGCCTGCTGATTGGAATAGGCCAAACTTCCTCCTTCATAGGATGTAGATAGCATGATCCATATGGAGGAGGGGAGTTAATGCAGATTCATATCGTCCAGCCGGGCCTAACGACGTATAGCATCGCCGAAGCCTATGGCGTACCTTATGATGATATCGTCGAAGCAAACGAATTGCCTCATCCGGAGCGGCTTGTGGTTGGACAAACCTTGGTCATCCCGATCGTCGGCAACTATTACTGGGTCCGATCCGGGGACAGCTTGTGGTCGATCGCGCAGCGCTTTGGGATCAGTTATCAGGAGTTGGCTCGCGTTAATGCCATTAGCACAGAGCAATCCCTATCGATCGGGTTTCGGCTGTACATCCCGCCGCGGCCGCGAAAAAGCGCTGAATTTAACGCTTATGTGGAGCCGCGCGGTGGAACGGTGTCGCCGGCGCTGGAGGAAAGCGCGCGTGAAACGGCGCGACATCTGACCTACCTGGCCCCGTTCAGCTTCCAAGCGCAGCGGGACGGTTCGCTACGGGAGCCGCCGTTAAATCAGTTTCCCGAAATTGCCCGGGCGAACCGGGTGGTGCTGATGATGGTGATCACCAATCAGGAGAACGATCAGTTCAGCGATGAACTTGCTCAAATTCTGCTGAACGATATGGCGGTGCAAGACCGCTTTCTGGATAACATCGTTACGACGGCAAACAATTATGGATTTCGAGATATTCATTTCGATTTCGAGTTTTTGCGGCCGGCTGACCGGGAAGCCTACAACACCTTCCTGCGTAAAGCCAAAGCGCATTTTGCGCAGCAGGGTTGGCTGATGTCTACCGCTTTGGCTCCGAAAACAAGCGCCGGTCAGCAAGGCTTGTGGTATGAAGGGCATGATTACCGGGCGCATGGAGAGATCGCCGACTTCGTTGTCATCATGACCTATGAGTGGGGCTACAGCGGCGGTCCAGCCCAGGCGGTGTCGCCCATCGGCCCGGTTCGGCGGGTACTCGAATACGCCTTGACGGAAATGCCCGGCTCCAAAATCATGATGGGGCAAAACCTGTACGGCTACGACTGGACGCTGCCGTTCGTGCAGGGAAGCGTTGCCCGGGCGGTCAGCCCGCAGCAGGCGATCGAAATTGCCGCACGGCACGGCGTAGCTATCCAATACAGTGAGCGGGATCAAGCTCCGTTCTTCCATTATTGGGACGGGGAGGGACGGGAGCACGAAGTATGGTTTGAAGACGCCCGTTCGATCCAGGCCAAGTTCAACCTGATCAAGGAGCTGGGGCTGCGCGGAATGAGTTATTGGAAGCTGGGCTTGAGTTTCCCGCAAAATTGGCTGCTGCTCGAAAGCAATTTTGAAGTGGTCAAGCGGGGATAATCCTGAATTTTGGTGCAAGAGCAGACATTGTGATTTTTGTAACAGAGTTACTTGACAGCCTGCGTTATGATAGAAACAACTTAAGTAATCAAAATTTAAATGAATAGAGATCTTCGGGGTAGGGTGAAATTCCCGACCGGCGGTGAGGTTTCCTGTAAGGAAACTGCAGCCCGCGACTCGCCTGCGGCTTTATAACGGCCGCGTGCGACTGACTTGGTGCGATTCCAAGGCCGACGGTAAAGTCCGGATGGGAGAAGATCAATCAAGCTCTAGTTTGATCCAGGGATCGCTACGGTTCCTGCCAGGCTTATTTGGTCAGCCCCCGCAAACCTTTACGAAGGTCAACTGCGGGGGTTTTCTACGTAGACCCTCTATTCAAGAAGGGGACAAACATGATGGGAAAAGCAAAAGTAAACAACGGAATCCGGCTTCAGGCCGGAAGTGGCGCAGGAGCGCTGGTTGGCACGTCAGGGCAGGTTCAATCCTCATCCAGGACGGTAGAGGCACGCAAATCGCGGAGCGGTTTTTGGCTTGTTGTGTTAGGGGCAGCCCTGTGGGGTGTCGACCCGCTGTTTCGGGTTATCCTGCTGAAGTCGCTCACCTCAGCGCAAATCGTACTGATCGAGCATCTCATTATCGCGCTTTTTGCCATACCGGTTTTGTGGAAAAATCGGACCGAGCTGAAAGGACTGGGCTGGAAGCAAGGGGGCGCACTGCTCTTTATTTCCTGGGGAGGCTCGGCCATCGCCACCATCCTATTTACGATGGCACTGTCGAGCGGGGATCTGAACGCCGTCCTGTTGCTGCAAAAAATGCAGCCGCTGTTCGCCATTCTGCTGGCTGGGTTGCTGCTCAAAGAGAAGCTGCCGCGCCACTTTTTCGGATTTCTGCTGGTTGCGTTGTTGGGAACGTATTTGCTGACCTTCGGGTTTACGATGCCGATCGGGCACTGGAGCGATTTCGTGCAGGTTGGCAGCCTGTTGTCGCTGGGCGCTGCCGCGCTGTGGGGCGGATCCACGGTGATGGGGCGGATGATGGTTGGTCATATGAAATATGAGACGGTGACGTCGCTGCGGTTTGTTTTGGCGCTGCCGCTGCTGCTGGCCATCACATGGAACGAAGGGGCTGCCTGGACCCTGCCGGCCGGCACCTCGCAAATCGCCGCGCTCTCCCTTAATATGCTGGGACAAGCGCTGTTGCCTGGGCTGCTCAGCTTGCTTGTTTACTACAAAGGGTTGACGACGACAAAAGCATCGGTGGCTACCCTCGCGGAGTTAAGCTTCCCGATGGTTGGCGTTCTGGTCAACTGGATCGCCTTCCAGCAAATGATTACGGTCGCCCAGGCGTGTGGATTCGTGTTGATTTGGGGCACATTGTTCCTGATCTCCCGTCAGGGAGCCGCCAACCAATAATCCTTCTGCCGATAAAGAAGAAGCGGGTTTTTCCTCCTGTTCCATGGGATGGAAATCCTCGCTTTTTTTTTCATTCTCACATCCCTCTTTGGCGAAATTTGTTGTATGATAAAAAGAATCAATAAAGGATGAAGGATCATCTGTGGGATGGAGACGGTGGAAAGTTTCATGTTGGATCTGAATTTGGATATGAAGACGGTATTCGTATTGCTCGTGTTGGGCCATCTTCTTGCCGTCATTCTCTTTAGTGCATACAAGTTCCGTAATTCCAAAGAATCGGCGATTGACATGTTCTACGCTGCCAAATGGCTTCAGGCCATAACCTGGGGGCTATTTATCCTGGCGGGAAACACACCGGGGATGGCGGCGATCGTAGCGGCGAATCTGTTTTTCCTGTTGGGGGTTGCGCTTGAAACCGCGGCATTGCTGCGGGTGGTCGGCGGCTTTAACGCCAAGGCGAGGCGGTTTTATATGTATTGGACGTCTGCGGGGATGGCCGTTTACTTGCTGGTTGTATTCCTGCATAATACCATACCGTTACGCATTGCCGTCGTCTCCCTTTCCCTCGCGGTCATGCTTATGATCCCTGCCGTCCGGTTGGTGGGTTCGTCCTTAAAATCCCCATTGTCGCGGCTCTTAGGGTACATGTATCTTGCGATCGCAGCCGCTTTGATCGTTCGTACGCTGCTGGCTTTCTTTAGCCGCATGTCCGTGGACATGCTGGATCCCGGCATCTATCGAACGGTAGCCTTCCTGGCCTTATACGCGATCATGATGTTGGGGAACATGGGCTTTTTCCTTCTGTCCAAGGAGCGGACGGACCGAGAGTTAGTGAGATTGGCCAGCTATGATGACCTGACCGGTGCGCTGAACCGGCGGGCCTTCATGCACCATACGCGGGAGACGCTGCGCCGATGTCGGAAGGAGGCGATTCCCGCCTCGTTTATCCTGATCGATGTGGATCATTTTAAGACGATTAACGACTCCTTTGGCCATCATATCGGCGACGAGCTGTTGCAGGAATTTGCCGGGAAGGTCCGGCCTCGGCTGCGTTCGGGGGATTTGTTTGGCCGGTATGGCGGCGATGAATTCGCCATCTTCCTTCCGGGGGCGGACGAGTTGGCTTCGGATCAATTCGCGGAAAATCTGCGATCCGCCGTGCTCGAGAGCCAGGGCAACCGCGGGCGGCCGGAGTACACGATCAGCATCGGCGTCGTCACCGTACCTGCAGGCTCCAGCACTGCGTTGCTGGAGCTGTTCAAATCCAGCGACGAGGCTTTGTACCAAGCGAAGCACGCCGGCCGGAATCAGGCCGCTCGCAGCGGCGCATAACAAGGAAAGGCCGGACCCTTCGGGGTCCGGCCTTTTTAGGCTGCGGGTAGGTTTATTTCTCGTCCAGCCATAGGATCGCCGTCACGCCGCGCGGATAATACCGGCTGCCGCAGATCACGCCGGCCATCATCTGATCGCTCCAGCTCCAATAGGCGTTCTTCTCGGAGGTCAGCCAGGCTACATGCGCCGCATCGGCCGCTTGCCCCTGTTCGTCCCAGGCGAGACCCAGAATCTGACGGGCGATGAATTGGCAGAGATATATCTTGCTTAGCCAAGAGTTATTGCTCGTCGAGGACAGCTTCCAGCCACCGTCTTCGAATAGGCAGATGCCCGGCTGCAGCACCGTGTTCAGGTGCTTGGACAACGCGGCGAGATATTCACGGAATCGGCCATTTGGATCCAACGCTTCTTCGCAGCCGGTGTACAACGGGAAGATCAGCCCTTCGATCGCGGGAATGATCTTGGAGTCGTTGTTCTCTTGAATGACGGCCGGAATGTATCCGCCCGGCAGCAAATGAGCTGTGATTGTTCCGGCGCACAGCTCGGCCTGCCGTCCGGCTAGCACGGCTGCCGACTCGCGGCCGTTGGTACGCAGCAGCTTCTCCATCGCGACGTAAGCCGCCCAGCTTTTGCCTGCCAGATAAATGTTGTTCCGCGCTTGCCCCAACGAGACATCCAGGCTGTCGTAGGTGGTAATTTCCGCGCCGCCCATCGTGCGGGAGCTGTCGAGGCCCATGATGCCGGTCCGCTTGGTAGGGTCCGGATGGTCGCGGTTCACCATGCTTTCCAGGCATTGCTCCAGAATCGGCAGGTTGCGGTCCAGCCAATCGCGGTCATTCGTTTGATGGATGTAAACCGTGGCGCTCAGCACCCAGTTGACCAGTTGCTCATGCGTCATATGGGAGAAGCAGTCGTCGATCGCATGCAGCTCGTAAACCGAATAACCGGGACGGGAGAACGAGTTGGCCACGCCCATGTCATGCGTGAAGCTGAGGCCGCCAGGATATTCGGTTGGATCCCCGGGAAAACGCACGGTATCCCGATAGCTGTAACGGCTCGTGTACAGATCCAGCTCATTTTTTACCGTCCATGGATTCATTTTAAGCTCATAAAACAGCTGGTCGACCAGCAAATCAAACGTATTCATCATCCGGTATTCGCCTTCGTTGACGACCCACAGCGGTTTGCCGTCCTGCTCCAGCAACTCGGTGGAACCGTAATAGCTGCGGATGGCGTGGGCGAGCATAAACTTCTGATCCTCGCTGAGCTTGGCGTCGGTCACGAGCGCGTTGGCTTTCTGCGCAACCTCCAGCTTACGGTCAAACTCAGCCAGTGCATAGTCGGCGACTTCCTCGATGTTGTCAAAGTACCGCGTGTAGTAGTAAGACGCATCCATCCCGGTGGTGACGTAACCGGCGCGATAGAAGCAAAGCGCAAAGCGATAGGTGGCTTTCTCGCCTGCCGGGGTATCCATCAGCAGCGCACCCACCGGCCCGAGGCCAAAGCGGAGGTTCTCCGGAACCTTCGGTTTGAGGATCGATTCCATCTTGAAAAATCCGGCGCTTGAGATGCGCGGGTCATTCGCCGCGATCGCGGTATGGCGGCCTTGGCCGATGCCGCAAATCCGGCCGTCGGTCACGTCCTCCAAGCGGCGGATCGCGCTGAAGGCGTCGATGTTCTGCAAGCCGAAGAAGGCTTTGCGTGCCGACGTTCCCCGCGTGTTATCGACCGTGATTTCCGCCAGCACCGCTGGCATCAGCGCGAAACGCAGTTGCTCTTCGGTCGCTGTCTCCGGATCAGGCACGCCTTCAAACGGCGAAATCAGGCGGAACGTCAAATCGCCGGCTTGCCATTCGTCGATCGCCGCACCAAATCGGCGGACGATCTCGCTGCGGCCAAACGGGACGATGAGACCGCTTTCTTTTTTCTGAACGGAATGCTGTTCGCTGGTTGCCTCCCCATTCTCTTCGGTTGTATAACGATCCCGTTCGTCCAGACCTTCGCCAAAGAACGGCAGGGCCCGGTAACGCTCTTGCCCGTCGTCTTGCAGGCCGATATAGATGTTCTGCTTTGGCGGACTGCCTAGCTCCAGGTCGAATCCGCCGCTTTGGCCGGGATAACCTAATGTAAAGCTGGCGAAGGCTCCCATCGGGGAATGATGCGCGTTAAAAAATATATTTTTACCCAAGTTAATTACCTCCTGTTCAATTAACAGCGGTTATGCTAGTTTGATTATAACAAGGCGTTGGGAGAACGCCCATGTCCAAACCGCCAATCGATTTATCCAAAACGTTCACGAATGGCGAGGCCGGAAGACCGATCGTAATAAAGCGGAGGGATGAGGGTGGCTAGAGAGCATCAGGTTACCGAATATATGCTGCCGGATATGGACTCGACGTTTAAGCTTTTTGCCGCGCATTTGCGGACGGTGACGAGCGAGTGGTCATACCCGCGGCACAGCCACCCGCTGTTCGAGGTGAACCTGCTGCTGGCGGGCAGCCAGGAGATGATCGTGGGCGGCAAACGTTATGTGCAGCAACCCGGCGATTTCTTGCTGCTCCGCCCTGAGGAGGTGCACGAAAGCCGCGCACTGGGGACGGAGCCGATGACGTATTATTGCTTGCATTTTAACGTCGACGAGCCCGTTCTTCGCGAGCTGCTGTGCCGCGGCGAGGAGCCGCTGCATGCCGCGGACGGGCCATTGGCCGGAGTCATTCGGCCAAGCTTGGACAAGCTGATCGCGCTCACCTCGGACGGAGCGGGCGCGAAGCTGGCGGACAAGATGCGAGCGATGTCCGCGGTGTTTGAGCTGTTCGCCGGCCTCAGCGAAGGCCTGGCGGAGCGGGAGACCGGCGCTCCCGGAAGCCGGATGAACCGGATTGCGGCGGAGATCGCCGCCGGTTTGGAGCGCAGCGTGGAGGAGCCGGAGGCCTGGACCGCGGCAGCGGGAGGGAACGCGGGCTCGAGTTCCGGCATCGGCTCGGGCAGTGGCTCCGGGTCCGGCGGTGGCTCGGTCTCGGTCTCGGTCTCGGGTTCTGGCTTTGACGGCGGCTCCAAGTCTGGCGGTGGCTCGGGCGCGGGCTTAGGGGCGGTTGGTGATCGTAACGGCGGCGCACTGGATGAGGATCGGTCACGCGAAACGGTTGCGGCGGTGACCGCTGGGCTGGGGTACAGCGCGTCCTCCTGCAACCGGATTTTTCGCAGCGTTTACGGGATGTCACCGCGCCAATATTTATCGGCGTTGAAGTTGAAGAAGGCCAAACTGCTGCTGATGGAGCCGGAGTTATCGGTGGAAGCTGTTTCGATGCGTCTCGGGTATAAGGATATCGCTCATTTCAGCCGGCAGTTTAAGCGTTGGACCGGGGAATCTCCCGGTAAATTCAGAGCCAGGTTTCATATTTAACTTTATATAGAAAGGGGTTGGCTGCTTTGACTTACGAAAATGAAAGCGCTGACTTACTTGCGTTGCCGCTCCGCAAGCGGATCGTCTTTTTTGGCGACAGCATTACGGATAACGGGACGTATATCCGCAATTTGGAAGCATTTTTCTTGAAGCACCTGCCGGAACACCGGTTGGAGTGGATTAATTTGGGGATCAGCAGCGAAACCGCCGCGGGAACCAGTGAAGCGGATCACCCGTTTCCCCGTCCCTGCGTGCATGATCGTCTGGAGCGCGCCTTGGCGGAAACTCAGCCGGATTGGGCGTTGATTTGCTACGGGATGAATGACGGCATCTACCATCCGTTGGGGGAAGAGCGTTTCGATGCCTACCGCAGCGGGGTGCGCCGGGCCGTAGAGTGGGTGCGCGGCGCCGGAGCCCGCGTCATTCTGATGACGCCGCCGCCGTTTGACGTCACTTCGACCGGCGGGCCGGCGTTGCCGGCCGGGATGGACGATTATTCGTTTGAGCGGCCTTATGTCGATTATAATGCCGTCCTGGATCGTTATGCGGCTTGGGTCCGGGAGTACGGCGAGGCGGAAGGGCTGACGGTGGTGGATCTTCGCACCCCGTTGGGAGCGTTGATCCGTGAACGTCGGGAAGCGGACCCGGGTTATCGCTACGGGGACGGCATCCATCCGAACGAAGACGGGCATTGGGTGATCGCCCGGACGATCCTCAGCCGCGTCTTCCATCTGGAGCTGGAGCGGGTGCCGGCTTGGGCCGAAGGCGGCCACAGCGAATTCATCCGGCTCGTCGGCGAGCGTCGAGCCGTGCTGAATGCGGCCTGGCGGGAGCATGTCGGGCATACGAACCCGAACAAGATGGAGACGCCGCCGCTGGCGCTGTCTCCTATACCCCTCTAGATGTGTATTAGCGACAGGTGTTTGAGCTGTTTGCCGGCCTCAGCGCGCCGGCGTGCCGGTGCTGCTCGTCTCCGGCGACGCCGACCTCGACGTGCCGTTCGAGGAGAACGGCGCGGTGCTGGAGCGCGCCTGGCGAGCCTACGACGGCACGGTGTCGACGATCCTCAAGCCGGGCGGGGGCCATCACCCCCACAGCTTACCCGACGTCACGCCGATCGTGCAATTTGCCCTTGCAGCGGTTGCGAACCGCATGCAATAACAACCCTGAACCACCGTCCGATGTGAATGGACGGTGGTTTATTGCGTTAATTAGCAGGAAAAGAAATAGATGCGGGAAGAGGGCACGGTGAGAGGGAAAGCTGGTAGTTGGTAGGCAATGAAGAGTACCCGAAGGTGGAGGGCCCCAAAATTAGCAATTTGTAGATCGAAGCTCGCGACTTGTCGTTCCTATCTTATCTCCCTTACTTCATGCCGCCGCGTACAGTGTAACTCATCCTCGAACCTAATACCACGTACACTGTAACTCATCCTCATACCGATAGACTGTACCTATGACCTCATGCCCCGTACCAGGCAACCCTTAAGACACAGCGTGTATCCAAAATTAGTAACTCTCGCGACTCAGATCTGCTACTACATTTCACGATGGTAACTCGCGACTCATCCATCGCCACTTGGTAACTTTCAACACACATTTCACATGGTTACTCACAACACACATTTCACATAGTTACTCACAACACACATTATACAGGGTAACTTGCAACTTAACTCACAAGGTAACTCGCCACTGATCGCCCGCCGCATGAGGTAATATGATTAATACTACTGATAAGTTCACTGCTACTAACTAACTTGCCACTGGCCAATCTATATGAAATTTCATATATAATTCTCGGTTTGAGCGAGTAATCGGCGGAATGTATTCGAAATTTCATACAGAATCGCCGCAAATGGCACCACGTCAGCTCAATCTATATGAAATTTCATATAGAATCCCCGATTTGAGCGAGTAATCGGGGGAATGTATTCGAAATTTCATATAGAATCGCCGCAAATGGCACCACGTTAGCTCAATCTATATGAAATTTCATATATAATTCTCGGTTTGAGCGAGTAATCGGCGGAATGTATTCGAAATTTCATATAGAATCGCCGCAAATGGCACCACGTCAGCTCAATCTATATGAAATTTCATATATAATCCCCGGTTTGGGCGAGAAATCGGGGGAATGTATTCGAAATTTCATATAGAATCACCGCAAATGGCACCACGTCAGCTCAATCTATATGAAATTTCATATAGAATCCCCGATTTGAGCGAGTAATCGGCGAATGTATTCGAAATTTCATATAGAATCGCCGCAAATGGCACCACGTCAGCTCAATCTATATGAAATTTCATATAGAATCCCCGATTTGAGCGAGTAATCGGCGAATGTATTCGAAATTTCATATAGAATCGCCGCAAATGGCACCACGTCGGTCCAATCTATATGAAATTTCATATAGAATCCCCGATTTGAGCGAGAAATCGGCGAATGTATTCGAAATTTCATATAGAATCGCCGCAAATGGCACCACGTCAGCTCAATCTATATGAAATTTCATATAGAATCCCCGGTTTAGGCGAGAAATCGGCGAATGTATTCGAAATTTCATATAGAATCGCCACAAATGGCACCACGTCGGTCCAATCTATATGAAATTTCATATAGAATCCGCCAAACTATACAAAAGGACGCACGCAGGCGTCCGCCCATCGTGCATTCGAAAACGCATGACGAGAGCAGGACCTGCGGCGTCCTTTAGAAGTTACTTCACAAAATGCGATACGACGAAGACGGCCGGTGAGTTCCAGTAGATCGTTACTTCGTTGCCGGCGTAGCTTAATTCGTGGTCGGCGAAGCACTGGGCCGGCGGTTGGCCCTGCAGATGCTCCAGCATGTAGTCGTCGTTGAGGTTGCGGTTGGGGCCTCCGGACACCAGGCCGGGAACGGCCGCCTCGACCCCGTCCGCCACGGACGGGCGATGGTGCAGGCGATTCACCGGGCGATCGCCGAAGCCGGACACGTAGCTGAAATCCAGCACGTTACGACCCAGGAGATAATGGATATGCTCCAGGGCCAATTCCCGGTAACGCTCCCCGCCATCAAAATGACCGGCGATCAAGAGGAGCATCGCATTATTCATGAGTATCATGTTGCTGCCCCAAATATAATCCTCTGGGCGCAAGGAGGTCAGGTAACCGTCCTCTGCGCAGCGACGGGCCAACTGATCCGCTTCCTCGATCAGCCCATTCCGCAGCGCGGTGACCCAAGCAGCGTCTGTCTCCACCCCCGCCTCTGCACTAAGCAGGTAAGCGATCGTCCCATAGCCGCTCATATTGGTCCAGCCCAGCTCATATTTAGGGAAGGGCTGGGCAGCTAGCACGCGAAACGCTTCGTGGTAGCTCGCTTCGCCAGTCGTGCGGTACAACTCGGCGGCGGCCCAATACCTCTCGTCCAAGTCGCTCGGATCGCCGTATTCGCCGGTGCTGACGTCGGACGGGTTCTTGAAGCCGGGGCCGTTCGGGTGAGGCGGCGTCCGTTCCAGCCAAGTCCAAGCACGCTCGGCGGCTTGCAGGCAGCGGGTGGCGAAGGTGTCGTCGAACGGCCGGTAAATCCGAGCCGCCATCGCCATCACACCGGCCAAACATGCAGTAGCGGTTGCGGAGACGGGCAGAAAGTACAGGTCCGCCCGGTCGTCTTCCGGCATCATGTCCAACGCGGGGAATTGCTTGGTCGTCAGCTTGTGAAAAGCGCCACCGGACCGGGGATCTTGCATTTTAAACAGCCAATCCAGCTCATAGCGGCATTCGTGCAGCACATCCGGCATCTGACCATCGCTGTCCGGTAACGGAATCGGCCGATCGAACGTTTGCGGATTTGCTTCGTAAGCCAAGAGCAAATCGGCAACCGCTTTGGCTCCCGGTCCCGTGTATTTCCCGTAATCGCCGGCGTCGTGCCAGCCGCCCCGGCTATCCAAACGGAGGGAAGGATCATCGTACACGATGCCTTCGGAAGTATGGCAGGCGTGGTGCTTCCATGGGCCGGCGAAAGCTTCCTCCAGCTCCATGCCGCAGCGGAAATAGTAAAAACCCTTCAGCAAACCCTGCTGCAAATCGGCATAGGGATTGCTACTGATAGTGAATACGGCCGAGCTTTCACCATTCAAGCGGATCTGATAGGTTCCCGGCGTTCTCAGATCGCCAAAATCCCCCCGACAAACCATAGTCCCCGTTGCTTCATCCCGCTGTGCTGGACCAGTCCTTCCCCGGTAGGCGATCTCTTCCGAAGTCGTGTCAACGATTTCGTATCCACCACCCGTTCCGGCGTAAACAAAAGCTTTAGCGGTCTCCGCAGGGTAGCCCAACTGGTTGACGGTGATATTTCGGTGCGGTGTAGTAATTGGGTGGTCTGCTTGCTTCATAAGATATCCCTCTTTTCATCCATAAGGTAAACGCTTTCAATAAACAAAGATGTATTCTCTATTACATCTAGGTACTCTCTACTCCCTTTCTTCTATCCTTGCACGATCCGAAACGAATCACAAGAGTCGAAATTGAAGGATTGATCGTCATAATTTTAACGGTGATAGACCGTTCGAAGTTCTGTCACAATAGGCGGCAGATTCTGTCAAACGTTACGCATCCTATCGACTCTTCTTTGGTAGTATGGTATCATGATAGTCTGATAACGTATTAGCGAACTAAAGCGCAAGGTGCGGGAGTATACGTATATAAGTAAACATGTGTATAGAGGGATCTACGATATAAACGCACATGTGCAACGGGATTCTACACACATAAGCCTACACGCATAAAGGGATCTATGCAAACAAGCCCGCACGTGCAACGGACTGCACACATAAGCCCACACGTGCAACGGGCTGCACACATAAGCCCACATATGCAGCGGGATACCTACACATGTAACAGAACCTACGTTTATAAGCACCCACGCGCAAAAGAACCTACGTGCATAGGCACACAAAGAGTTCAACTTCAGGGGGAGAGAGACAGATGAAAACAAACCAAAAGATGATCATGATGGGCCTTGTGATGGCTCTGGTATTAACGATGTTGGCCGGTTGCTCGGGTTCGGGGGCTGGAAAAGACGTTAATAAGCTGGTGATTGGGATCGACGATAAGTTTGCACCGATGGGCTTCCGTGACGAAAATAACGAGATTGTGGGCTTCGACATTGATTACGCGAAAGCCGCGGCGGAGAAAATGGGAATGGAGGTTACTTTCCAGCCGATCGATTGGTCGTCCAAGGAATCCGAGCTGAACAGCGGACGGATCGACTTGATCTGGAACGGATATACGATTACGGAAGAACGCAAGGGTAAGGTCTTATTTACGAAGCCGTATTTGAAAAATAGCCAAGTGGTCGTGACGCTGGCCGACTCCGAAATCACGCAGCTCAGCGATCTGGCCGGCAAAGAGGTGGGCTTGCAGTCGTTGTCTTCCGCGGCAGACGCACTGGATGCAGCTCCGATCCAAAGCGAGATCAAAAACGTCTCCGAGTTTCCGGACAACGTGCTGGCGCTGAGCGATCTCAAGACGAAACGGCTTGATGCCGTTGTCATCGACGAGGTCGTGGCGCGTTACTACATGGCGAAAGAAGAAGGGACGTTTAAGTTGCTGGACGAATCGCTGGCGCCCGAAGAATACGGCATCGGCGTGAAGAAAGGCAATGAGGAGCTGTTAAACAAGCTGCAGAAGGCGCTGGACGAACTGAACCAGGACGGTACTGCATCGGAAATTTCGCAAAAATGGTTCGGCGAAGATAAAGTGCTGAAATAGGAACGAACCCGCCAAAGCCAAACCGGATTGCTTCGGAATCCGGTTTTTTGCTGGCCGCGGTTAGGCCTGCAGGCGTTATCCCAAGTATATATCGAGGAGAGCGACAATGAGTCTGGAGTATCTGTTAAGTATCCTGGGGCCGATGCTGGAGGGGGCCGAAACAACGATCTTGCTGTTTGTGCTGGCGATCGTGACGTCGATTCCGCTGGGATTCGCCTTTACCTTTATGGTTCGCAGCCGGATTAAGCCGATCGCTTGGTTTGCCGGGGCGTATATTTATGTCATGCGCGGCACGCCGCTGCTGCTGCAAATGCTGTTCGTTTGCTTTGGGCTGCCGGTGATCCCGGTCATCGGCGAGTATCTCGTCATGGATCGGTTCGTCGCCGCTTGCGTCGCTTTTACGCTGAATTACGCGGCTTACTTCGCCGAGATTTTCCGCGGTGGCTTGCTGGCGATCGACAAAGGCCAATACGAGGCCGCCAAGGTGCTGGGCCTCAGCCGCTGGCAAACGACAACGCGCATCGTGCTGCCGCAAATGCTGCGCATCGCGCTGCCCGCCGTCTCCAATGAGTCGATCACGCTGGTGAAAGATACGGCGCTGCTCTACGCGGTGGCCGTCCCCGAGCTGCTGCATTTTGCGCAAACGGCGGTCAACCGGGATTTTACAATCGTGCCGTTCGTGCTTGCGGGCGTTCTATACCTGTTGATGACGCTGGTGCTTACCGTGCTGTTTAAGGCGCTGGAGCGAAAGTTCAAATTCGAGTAGAGGACGGGTATCATGGATCAAGCAATCGTACAAGTCGAACATTTACGAAAATCGTTTGGCGACCTGGAGGTCCTCAAGGACATCTCCTTTGACGTCGCAGCCAGCGAGGTGCTTGCGGTGATCGGACCGTCCGGCTCGGGCAAAAGCACGATGCTGCGCGCCTTGGCCCATCTCGAGGAAATCGAGGGGGGCAGTATCCGCATCGGCGGCGAAACGCTGGTGAACGACGGGCGGTACGCCGCCAGCGCCAAGCTGAAGGAAATCACCACCCGCATGGGCATGGTGTTCCAGCATTTCAACCTGTTCCCGCACCTGACGGTGCGCGGCAATCTGGAGCTGGCGCCAAAGCTGGTCAAAGGGCTGCCGGCTGCGGAAATCCGCGCCAAAGCCTCGGAGCTGCTGGAGAAGGTTGGACTGTCGGATAAAGCCGAGGTCTATCCGTCTAACCTGTCCGGGGGACAAAAGCAACGGGTCGCCATCGCCCGGGCCTTGATGATGAACCCGGAGCTTCTGCTGTTTGACGAGCCGACCTCCGCGCTTGATCCCGAGTTGACGGGCGAGGTGCTGCAGGTGATGAAGCAACTGGCCGAAGAGCGGATGACGATGATCGTCGTCACGCATGAGATGGGCTTTGCGCGGGAGGTGGCCGACCGCGTGATGTTTATGGCGGACGGGGAGATTATCGAATCCGGCCGGCCGGAGCAGTTGTTTGGAGCTCCGCAGCATGAGCGGACCCGGTCCTTTTTGCAGCGGGTGCTCTAACTGCGCGAAATCGAAACGGCGGCAACCTCGGAACTTCACACCAACGAAGTTCAAGGCTGCCGCCGTTTTTTGCCGTCTTCTATTTATTTCACCGAGTAAACTCCTTCTTTGTAAACCAGTGTGTAGATCATACCCGAATCGGTCAGTACGGACTGGTCCACGGTATCCTTGGACAAGCGGCGCTCCTTACCGTCGGAAGAGATGTGGTAAATGCCGGGCTCGTAGCCGCGGTTCACGTAATAGACGCCGGATTTGTTAACCTCAAAGGTCGTATCAGCCGTGGCGCCGGGCGTCAGGGCCGCCAGCTTCTTCTCCTGGCCTGTGGTCGGGTCTAACCGGAATAGCTCCATCCCTTTGTCGCCTACGGACGTATAATAAAATACGTTCTCGTACATTTGGAGCTGGGAGATTCGCTGCGACGACATGGCGGCAGGAGTTTCCCCGCCATTCAGCGCGGTTCGCATCAAGCGGCCGGAGCTTTCCTCCAGATAATAGAGCTGTTTGCCGGTCAACCAGAATTGGCTTGCGCCCGAGACCAGCTTTACATGCTTCCGGCCGGTCGTATCGATTCGGTACACGGAGTTGGGATCCTGCGGATCGCTGTCATTAAACCCGATCGCATATAGTGCGCCGTCCTTCAGCACCAGCGTGGAATCGCTCCTGAACCCGACCCCGCCGTTTTCCTCCACCGAGCGGGCAACGCCGTACGCATATCCGGGCTCCCCAAGCAATGCCGTCTCTCCGGTGGTCAAGTCGAGCCGGCTTAAGTTGTTGGCCATTTCCGTCATAAACCGGAAATCGGTGGAGTACAGAGCTTCCTGGTCTGCGGTGACACTAGTCAGGCTTTTGGCGGACAAGACTTCCTCCAACGCCCCGTTCTTCACCCGGTACAACATGTCCCCGCCCATCGTCAAATCGCCGACATGCAGGTTAACGAGTAATTCGTTATCTAATTTTCGAACCTCCGTCAGCCACCCGTCTTCCGGCCGCCAATCGCCAAGCGAGGCGACTTTCTCCGGCTGCTGCTTTTTAAGGTCATATGCGAATAGATAAGCTTGATTGCTCACCGTGGACACGTAATAGAAAATATCACCGATCCGTTTCCCCGAATGAAACACCGGTTTGCCGGGCACTTGAACCCGCGTCGCCTTGTTGCTTCCCGTTTGCCGGAAGAGTTGCTCCTCTACGGAAGCGCCGTTATTTAGGTAAACGGTTTTCAGGTAATACACGTCGGTTCCCAATTGGGTTAACGGGGTGGCTACCTTCTCGTAATCCACCCGATTTCGCTGATCGGTAAGCTGCGTTTTAATGGCGTTTTTGACTGCCAGCGTATCCGGATGCTTGAGATCCACCGATGTATCGCCGATCAGGATCAGCCCGTCCAGCCAAGCGATCTGCTTGCCGAGCGCGGTCGCGGCATCCCGAAGGGGCAGCATAACCCGCCCGCCGATCTTCTGCGGCGGCACATCGAGCTTCACCGATTTGCCGTTAACAAGCATGGTCGTACTGTTCACCGTGAACTTGACCGTTCGCTTGAGCGGTAAGTTCTGGAGGAGTACGTCATCAGGCGTCTTTGCGTTCCAGACGACGTCCCAGTATCCTTGATCCGCCCCGGTGGTATGCTCGGCCAGGTATCCCATCAACCGAATCGGCACAAGGACGCGCCCGTTTCGCTGGACGACCTCGTAATCCCCGCCAATATCCGTTTTCTGTCCTTGCATAAACGCTTTGCCTTGATAGTTGGAAGGAATGATCGCCAGCTCGTTAAACGCTTCTTTCAGCGAACGGCTTCCGCTCCCCTGGTCCGTGCTGCCGGCACTCTCAGCGGCATGAACCCCGGCGGTTCCCAGCCCAAGACATGCCGTTAATAGCAGCATCATGATTTTCTTTTTCAATCTAAGCTCTCCCTTCAATATCCCATCGCAAGAAACCCTATGTAGTCTAGACGCTTACACGCATGTAAAAGTTTCTATTTCGAGAGCAGCGGGCGATCGGGAGGTAAGACGAGCAATTTGAACAAACGTGTTGTAGAATCTAAAAAGAAGTCGTTTACATCAGGTAAGCTGGGGAGGAAACAAGCAAATGATGGATCAATATGCTTCGGTTACCGTCGTTTCGACGGCATGCAATTATATTATGGAACGCCCGGAGAAGTTCACTCATACCTATCGAACCTACGTGAAATTAAGAGAACACGGTTCGCTGGATCTCCGGTTCTGGCACAGCAACGCAATTGACTCGACCTGGGATACCGGTTCGGTCGCCCGCGGCGGGGCGTTTGGCGGGGAGTGGCGAATCGAGGCCGCTTACGTTGCGGACGGAGGCGAGGTCCCTCAGGGTTCCGTTGTACCCGGTTCGCAGGTGCGCGTCACGTTTGACGGCGGCAGCGAAGCCAAAGCGGTCGCCCCCGGGGCGTTGTTCTGGAGCGATCCGGTTAAGATCGACCTGCCGGAAGGGCATCTGCTGGCCTTTACTTGGACGATTTCCTCGGAAACAGGAGGCAAAACGGTCCCTTACAACACCGAACAGATGTTGGTGACGGCTTTTGACGCGCCGGGGGCATGCGCTGATACGGCAGATGCCGGTGGCTTTGCCCCTTCGGAGAATCTGCTGGTGCTGCCTGCGCTCATCGCCAGCGCGAAGCCGGTACGGCAACGCCTCATCTTCCTTGGCGATTCGATCACGCAAGGCGTGAGAACCCGCAGGGACGGTTACGAATACTGGGTAGCGCGGATCGCCGACGGCCTGGGGAGCGATTATGGCGTATGGAATCTCGGTTCCGGCTGGGCGAGAGCCTATGATGCCGCAGCGGATGGCGCTTGGTTGAACAAGGTGAAGCGGGGGCATAATCTGGGAACTCCTACCCAGATCGTGTTGGCGCTTGGGGTCAACGATATCGATATCGGCGCCCGCACTTCGGACGAGCTGTTAACCGACCTGACCACCATCATCACCGAGCTGCGCCAAAACGATCCCTCCGTGGACATCATCCTGTTTACCGTCCCCCCGTTTAACTTCAGCGAGGAGCGGGAACAGGTATGGCGGCGGGTCAACGATCACATCCGCTCCGCTTCGCTTCCGGGCGTCGACCGTGTATTTGATATGGCGGCGCTATTGTCTCAACCCGCGCCGCTGGATCACCGGCTGCGTCCGGAGTTCATGAGCTCGGAATACGATCCCCATCCGAACGGAGCGGCAGGCAGGGTTGTCGCCGATGCGTTCTTAGCGTGGTATTTGGGTGAACGATGAGCGGGAGCATGAAAATGACGGACATGCCTCGTTTGAACGTGGGGATCTTCGCCCATGTAGATGCAGGCAAAACTACAACGACGGAGCATATCTTGTACGAAAGCGGCCGGATTCGCATGCCGGGTCGTGTGGATGACGGCACGGCGTTAACCGATTCGCTGGAGGTGGAGCGTCAGCGCGGCATTTCCGTGCGCGCAGCGATGACGACCTTTACCTGGAAAGGCACGCAGGTGAATTTGATCGATACGCCGGGACATGTCGACTTTCTGTCTGAGGTCGAGCGCTCCCTGCGCGTAATGGATTGCGCGGTGCTGGTTCTATCCGCGGTAGAAGGCGTTCAGGCCCAGACGGAAATGATTTGGAACGCGCTGGCGAAGCTGCGAATTCCAACGCTCCTGTTCGTCAACAAAATGGACCGTGTCGGCGCAGATCCCGAGGCGGTGCTGACCCAAGCGCGCAATTACCTGTCCGCAGATATCATTCCGGTTCAGCATCCGCTGGGCACGTGGGAGGATTACAACGGTGCGGCGGATTTGTGGAGCGCCGATGGGGAGGCGGCTGCCGCCGAGGCAGGGGAGGCGGGAGCGCTCATGGCAGAGCGGACTCGCTTGATCGAAGCGTTGGCCGAGCGCGACGAGGCGATGCTCGAGGCCTATCTAAACGGGGAGAACATCGCTCTGGAGCGTTGGGAACGCTGTGCGGAGGAACTGGCCCGCTCTGCCCGGATCTACCCGCTGCTGTATGGGGCGGCGGCGAAGGGAATCGGCATCGCGGCGCTGCTGGATGCGATGTTGCGCTATTTTCCATTGGCGGGAGGAGATGCGGAGTCCCCGTTGTCCGGTGTCGTGTTCAAGATCGAACGCGACAAGACGATGGGGCGCATGGCCTATGTGCGCCTCTATGAAGGCAGCCTCCGCAATCGCGATACCGTGTTTAACCACACCCTGAACCTCAGCGAAAAGGTGACGCAAATTCGCAAAATTGACGGCAACCGAACCGAGGATATCGGGCTGCTGCAGGCCGGGGACATCGCCGCCGTCTGCGGCTTGTCCCATGTTCGCATCGGCGACGTGTTGGGGCGTCCGGATGCGATCCCGGCGGAAGCCAAGCTGGCGGTTCCGCTGCTCACCGTGCGGGCGCATCCGGCGAACGATGCGGAATACCGGGCCGTGGCAGATGCGCTGCAGGAGCTGTCCGACGAGGATCCACTGCTGGACGTGCAATGGCTGCAGGACGAGCGGGAGCTGCACGTGAAGGTGATGGGCCCGATCCAACTGGAGGTCTTAAGCAGCGTATTGGCATCGCGTTACGGCCTGCAGGTGACCTTCGGCAAACCCTCGGTTATTTATAAAGAAACGCCGAAGCAAGCGGGGGAAGGGGATATCGCCTATACGATGCCGAAGCCCTGCTGGGCGATCCTGCGGTTCCGAATTGAGCCCGGACCGCGGGGAAGCGGCTTGACCTATGAAGCCCACGTGCGCGATGAAGATCTGCTGCCGCAATATCAGAACGAGGTCGCGCGCCGCGTTCCTGAAGCGCTGCAGCAAGGGCTTTATGGCTGGGAGGTTACCGATTTGAAGGTGACGTTAACCTATGGCCAGCATCATGTTTGGCACACCCATCCGCTGGATTTTGCCGTGGCGACGCCGATGGGGATCATGGACGGGCTAGCCAAAGTCGGAACGCAGTTGCTGGAGCCGATCTTGCACGTTAGGTTAGTCGTTCCTGAAGAGAACGCCGGCCGGGTGATGAACGACCTCGTGCAGATGCGCGGCCGGTTTGAGCCGCCGCAATTGCAGGGAGAGCGGGTGCTGATCGAAGGCCAAGTACCGCTCTCGACATCGCTTCAATATCCGATTGAACTGAGCTCGTATACGAAAGGACGCAGCACGTTTGCGTCCTCCTTCGCTGGCTATGAACCTTGCCCGCCGGATGTTCAGGCTGAGCGGACCCGGCGGGGCGTCAATCCGTTGGATCAGGCAAAGTACATCTTAAGCGTGCGGAAAGCGCTGCAAGGCTAAGAGGAGGGCGGTCAACCCCGTACCCCCTAATCGAAATAAGTTCCGAAGTTTTTCATAAAGAAAGAGCAATGAACGCGCACCGGCATTTCGCTGTACATCTCGCGCCAATCGGTTTGTTCCCATTCCGCATAGCCCATTTTGTTTCGGACATATTTGCCTAGCCCGAAGCTGTCCGTCCGGTTGTGTTGCAGCGTTTGGATGACCCGCACCGCTTCATGGGAGATGTGCTCGCTAACCAGCTTTTCGACTCTGGTCCGTTCGGCCGAACTTAATTTTGCGTCACCGATATATTCATCCACGCCGCCTTCGACCTTAAGGTAAATATCCGCTTCGTAGCCGCCGGAGGAGCCCTTTGAAATGACGATCCGGCGTTTGCTTCTTACGGCTCGGAAGGAAATAGCTTTCAGGTCGGGGTTATCCGTTGTAATGGTAAACTCACCTTGTTTGAGGTTTTGATACAAAAGGGAAAAGAGGTAAACGTCCTTCCAAGGGATCTTGGCGACCATCCGATCCTCCCGAAACGTAGCGATGCCGCTGATGGTGATGTCCTTCTCTTGCTCCTTAATCATAATGGCAATCGGGTCTATCCCGTCATCGTGATAATCGCGAGAAAATTCATACAGCGAGGTTCGAGGGGTCGACTGTTTATTGAACTCCTTCTGCAGCAGCTTGTTGATATAGTTAGCCGTCTTCGTATGGCGGGGGTACTCCTGGCTGATGATTTTACCGGCTTCTCCATCGATGACAACCATAGCGGTGCGGATCGAAACGCTTGGGTCACGCAGAAAAGTATCGATATACTGCCAGAAGCCCCGACGGGCTAAGGCATCACCGATCATAAAGGTCCGAATCTGTCCGCTGACGATGATCCGGCTTGTTCGCAAGGCTAACGCCGATTTGGCTTCCTTGGGGCTGTTGGAGACCGTTTCCAGCAATTCGTCGGTTGTTTTGCCGTCTTTGGCGAACTGCGTGACCAGCGGCATGCTGATCGTTGCCTTTAGCTTGTTCTCGGGTGCTGCATCAAAGGCTGCCGTCTCGATATAGCCGATCCGTTCCAGAATCCGCTGATCCTGACTGCAACCGGCGAGCAGAAGGCAGAAGATCGCGGTCAGAATTGCAAATCTACGCATGTTTCTTAAACCTCCTTTGGAGCAATAGTAAGAGGATCAACAGCAACGGGAACCCAAGGGAGAAGCCCAACTGCACCATCGTAAAATATCTGAACCAGGACTCTACCTGGATCAAGGTTTTTGGGATCAACCCCACCAAGATGGAGGCAGCCATGGAGAAGAAGACAATTACCTTCCAGGGGATCCGGCGAAAGATCTGGGAGATGACCGCCTGGCCTGACCAATAGTACATGCCAGCCGTATGCAGGATCGAGAACAAAAACAAGCTGAATAGAAAGTTCTGGATGCGTTCGATAAACGGGAACCGCAAATAAGCATACATGTCTAGCATCGGAAAAGACGAGTGGATTAAAGCCCTATGGCTGAAGAAGCCATAAGATAAAAAGGTAACCAGCAGATAAATGAACATGGTGATACCGTTGCCGAGATGGATGTACTTCAGCCACCTTTTATTGTTCTCCGCATAGGGGAACAGAAACAGGGTTAACTCATATCCCAAATAAGCGCCATATAACTGGAGCAATCCCTCCTTCATATCCGTTCCCTCCTTAAACAAAAAGGGCGTCAACCGCACAAGATCAAATTCCTGGAGGAAGAAAAGGGACAGCGGGATTTGCAGCAGCAACAGCAGCGAGAAGATGACATTTGCCTTGGACATGTTGTAGATCCCTTTTATGATGTAGAGGAACACGAGTACGTCCACAAAGATCTTGAGCACAGCATCCGATGTTGTTGGAAAGATCAGCATTTGATAAATCAAGACATATTGCTTGACGACCAGGCAGCCGATCATACTGAATAACGCCCACAGGAATACATAAAGTGGGGTTAAAATAAAACGCGGTAAAGATGCGCTGAGGATGTCAAAGACGGATTTGCCCCGGCCCATCCGGTAAACGGCAGAGATCAGCATAATGTTCAAAGTGACCAGCAGGAACACCGGGATCAGCACGAGCCAGCCGTTGGTTCCGAAATAACGAGCCGTGATGCGCGGCAAAGTGAACAGGACGATGCCGCTCTGGGTGTTGAACACCAGGAGGGCGATATGGAAGCGATTCAGTTTTTCCCGTTCCATAGGGTCACCTATTTCTTCATTTTGTTGGTTGTAGGATTAGGGGTACGGGATTGCTTCGGACGCTTGGAGAACATCCAGAAAGGCCCGCGGATAAACGTATCCTTCCAGTCAGCTGTTTTAATCGGCGCAAGCGGAATCGTGTAAGGGGCGCCGAGACTGGTCAGCTTGGACAGGTGAATGATCACCAGCCCAATCCCAAACATAAAGCCGAAGTTCCCAAGCATCCCCGACAAAATGATCAGCGCAAACCGGATGATCCGAATCGATCCGCTCATGGTATAACTGGGAATCACAAAGGAAGCGATGGCGGACATCGCTACGGCGATGATCAGAATGTTACTGGTAAACCCGGCCTCCACCGCGGCCGTGCCGATCACGATACCGCCTACGATCCCGATGGTTTGCCCGATTTTGGAGGGCAGGCGGGCCCCGGCTTCCCGCAGCAGTTCCAAGGTCGTTTCCATCAACAGAGCTTCCAGGACCGGAGGAAATGGGACACGGCTGCGCGATTCTGTCATGGAGGCCAGCATATTTTGCGGGATCATTTCGTAATGGTAGGTTGTAATCGCCACATACATCGAAGTCAACGTCAACGTAAGCACAAAAGCGACGTACCGCAGGATGCGAAGGAACGTGCCAACCGCCCAGCGACTGTAATAATCGTCGGGCGAAGTAAAGAATTCGAATACCGTGGTAGGCCCGATGATTACCGACGGGCTCTGATCCATAATGACAACAACCCGACCTTCGTTCAGCTTGGACACGGCGACATCCGGGCGCTCCGAGGTCAGGAACAGCGGAAAGATCGTGGAGGGGAAATCCTCGACCAGCTGAATAAGCATGCTGCCGTCAAACACCGCGCTGTACTCGATGTTTTGAATCCGATCGGACATGCGGTTGACGAAGTCCATATTGGCGATTTCACTGATGTAGAGCAACGATACCCTCGTTTTGAAGATTTCGCCGACCTCAAACTGCTTGACTTTTAGCCGGTTGCTTCTCACCCTGCGGCGGATGATGGACAGGTTGGTGTCCAGCGATTCGTTAAAAGCGTCATGCGGACCCACGATCGTAGATTCCGTCTGTGAGGATTCAATGGATCTCATTTGGGGGCCGTAAGCGGAGACGAGATAAACCCCCTGAGGCAGGAACAGGGCGGCACTCCCATTCAAAATCCCGCGAACGACCTTCGATGGATCTTCCTCCCGTTGGAACAAGGATTGCTGTAGAAGCGCCCCCAGCTCTTCACGTCGGATATTTTCGAGCGGTTTAACCACGTTGTAGGTAAACTTATGATTGTCGAGCAGGTGTTCGAAGTAGACGATATCGGCCTGAAGCACCGGGTAGGTCCGATGGGTCAGATCAGAACACTCGCGAAATTCATCCAGCACATTCTTTAAGGACAAAGGGCCGGCAGTCTGCGGTTCGGATGTATGGGACGTTTGCTGCTGGGGTTTTTGATTGGCAATGGTAAGGATCGATTTCAATAATCGCGAGAACACGGTACAATTCCTCCAACCGAGGTAGTTTCCTCTATTGTGTGTAGGTATGGTCGAAGTATGCAGGAGAGGTTGGGATTGGAAGAGTTGTACGCCAAAAAAAGGAATGCTGCAGACGCTTGCAGCATTCCTTTATTGAACTCACCTTACAGGGATTCCACGATCAGCAGCCGGGCAAGCTCATCATAGCTGGCAGCCGGCGTGTGGAGGGGCTGCGGCTCCGATTCGGGTTGGACGCCGCGGTGATTAAACCAGATCACCTGCCAGCCGGCACCCGCCGCGCCAACGACATCGTTACGCCAGGAATCTCCGATGTAGCAGCATTGCTCGGGCGACTTGTCCAGCTTCCCGGCGATCAGCTCAAACAGTCGAACGTCCGGCTTGGTCAAACCTACCGCCCCTGAGATAAACACCAACTCAGCAGGAATCAGCTTGTCTACCCCAAGCGCTCGAATTTTGCGCCACTGGTGCTCCGGCGGCCCGTTTGAAATCACCCCAACAACGATGCCCCGCGCCTGCAATTCGCCAATGAGTTCTATGGCTCCAGGGAACGGTTGAATATCAAATTGCCGGTTCAGATAAGCGGTCTGGACCGTTGCCGCCTGCTCGGTTGTCAATGTGAGGCCAAATTCTCCCAGGGAGCGAACGAAGCGTTTGGTCCGCATCGATTCAAGTTCCTGGCCGTGGGTCGGCGTGCCGCCGGCTTCGGCGGATAGAAAATCGCTGTAATAGCGCATTCGATGATAAGCCGGCTCATAGGGGAAATCCGGCCCGGTGCTTAAAGTCTCCACCAGCGCTGCGCGAAAGGGCTGCAGGTGGTCGTATAACGTATCGTCAACGTCAAAAAAAACCGCGTGATTTGGCGTAATGGGCTTCATGGTGTTAATCTTCTACTCCCTCTCCTGACCGCAGTAGAAAACCGCGGACATTTCCATTAAAATGCTTATGTATCATTAGGGCGGCGGAAACCGCCGCCTTCTCATTATACGGGACAGAATCGAAAAATACATAGTACCATCCGGTCCTTTTCGTTTATGATGGGATCGGGTTGTATACTTTGGACGGAAAGGTTTGGACCGGACGTGAAAAAACCGAAACGATGGTTTACCTTACGAAATCAAATCTTCATCAGCTTTATGCTGCTGATGGTTTTTGTCTTGGGCATCGCCAGTGTACTGACGTATTCCCAGGTCTCCAGATTGCTGGAAACCAATGCTGAAAAGCATATCAGCCAGACCGCCCTGCAGGCTAACGGCCGCTTGGATGCGCTCATCGCCCAAATCAATACGCTGACGACTCAGGTCGCCACCGATGCCTACGTCCAGCAGCTGCTGCTTGACGAGGTCCAAGGGAAGGAGACGCCTTTCAGTTCGCGCCAGTCGCTGCTGCCCTTATTTAGCGATTATCAAGCTTATGTCACCGGCATCAAATCGCTGGAATTGTATACAAACGATTATCGTCGCCTATTTCCGCTGAACGAAACCCAACTGATCGACACGGTGGACTCGCAATGGATTAATGCGGCCAATTGGGGCAAAGGGGCGCTCGTGTGGATTGGCATCGATCCGCGCGACCCGTCATCCGTGCTGGCGCTGCGCCGGGTCAGCTTGCTCGACCGCTGGTTTTCATCGGGAGGGTATTTAGCGGTGCGAATCGACCGGTCATATTTTCAAATTCATGAACAGATTGAAGGGGACGGCGGGGAATACATTCTACTGGTTGACGGGAATCAGCGCCCGATCGCGACGAATTTCAGCTTTCCCACAGAGGACTTGGATCTGCCGGGACTGCTGGGCAATGATGGGAAGAACATCACGATCGGCGGACAAGAGTTTATCGAGGTGAAACAAGCTTCCAGAGCAACGGGGTGGACGTTGGTCTTCTTTACGCCGATCAGTTATGTAACCAGCGGGATTTCCGCGCTGCGTACGGCCGTCATCGCTTCAGGAGCAATTGGGGTGTTGTTGTTCCTGATCATGTCGCTGTCATTGTCCACGATGATTACCCGGCCGATCTTCCGGCTGATCAAGGCGATGCGCGGGGCGAGATTCGGGGTGCTGCAGCGGAACCCGATGTTCTCGAAAACGATGGAAATCAACGAGCTGAACAATTCCTACAACCAAATGGTCGATAATATGAACGAATTGATCCGCGTCGTCTACGAGAAGGAGCTCCTGCAAAGCCGCACCGAATTAAAGGCCCTTCAGGCGCAGATCAACCCGCATTTTCTGTTTAATACGCTGGAGGCCTTCTATTGGTCGCTGGAGGAGAAGGGAGAGGAAGAGCTGGCGAACCTGGTGGTCGGCATGTCGAGCTTGTTCCGGTACATCATCAGCAGCCCGAACCAGGACGAATGGGTGACGATCGAGGATGAGCTGGAGCATGTGGAGCGCTACTTGCAGTTGATGGATATTCGGCTTGCAGAACGGCTAACCTGGTCTATTGATGCGGGAGAATTCCGCCACGTCAAAATCCCGAAGCTGATGATTCAGCCGCTGGTGGAAAATGCGATATTACACGGAGTCGAAAAACAATTCGGCCAGGGCAAAGTTACTGTAAGCGTTGAGCCGTCAGAGCGAGAGGGCTACGTGAAAGTCACCGTGCGGGATAACGGTCCCGGGATGGACGAGCCTACGCTGCTTGGCTTGATGCAAGCGATGGAAGGCGGGCCTTCCATCTCCACCAAGGGGACAGGCGTAGGGATCGTAAATGTGCAGCGGCGGCTGCGGTTGTATTTTGACGGAGAGCAAGGGGAAAAGCATGGGCTGCAGGTGACGAGCCTGCCAGGCGAGGGAACGGCCGTAAGCTTTGAAATACCTAGTGAATTTGGGGGAACGGTATGAAGCAGACAAAAACGATTCTTGTGGTGGAGGATGAGCCAAGGACAAGGCAGGGGTTTACGAAAACGCTGGAAGCCTGGTCAGCCGGACGATATCGGATCGAGGCGGCGGACAGCGGGCAGGCGGCGTTGGCTTGGTTGGAGAACCATGTTGCCCATCTGTTGATCACGGATATTCGCATGCCCGGCATCAGCGGGCTGGAGCTGATCGAAATGCAGCAGCGCCACAAGCAGTTCAAACCGGTCGCCATCATCATCTCGGGGTATGCGGAGTTCGAGTACGCGCAAAAAGCGATGCAGCTGGGGGTCGTGAACTACCTGCTGAAGCCGGTGGATAAGCATAAGCTGGTGCAGGCGGTAGAGCAGGCGTTGTTGGTTGAGGACGACCGGCATCGGATCGAGACGATGGAGAAACTGGTTGATCCGCGGCTGCTGGAGACAAAGGATACGGATGCGCAGTATACGCCCCAGGTGCGCGAGGCGCTGAGCTTCCTGGACGAGCACCTGCACGAGCCAATCACGATGCGTCAAGTAGCCGACCATCTGCATTTGAATCCCAGCTATTTCAGCGTGCTGTTTAAGGAACAGACGGAACTGACCTTCAGCGAATATATCAGCCGGCTGCGGGTGCTTCGCGCCAAAGAGCTGCTGCTGCGGACGACGTTGTCCGTAGGGGAGATCGCTGAACGGGTCGGCTACCAAAGTGACAAATATTTCATTAAGGTGTTCAAGAGCTATGAGGGCATGAGTCCCAGCAAATACCGCAGCCAGACGAAGGAGACAGGGGCGGACGCCTAAGGCGAGGGTGAGGGGTTCGACATTTTTTGCAGAACCCACGATCCGCCTTATTCGAGCTATGGAAGCGAAATCATCAACGTGATACACTTGTTTTGAAGCGGTTACACGAAATAGCCGTGATCACTAGGGGGATCAAGCATGGCCAACCATAAAACAGCATCAATCCTGTTGATTTCGCTTCTTCTGTTGCTGGGACTAACCGGCTGCACCAGCGGCAAGACGGCGGGAGGCGGTCGCACGGAGGGGCAAGCGGCATCGGCGGCGGGCGGGAACGTGACGATACAGTTTATGCATCTGTGGCCCGCGGGCGCTTCACCTCAGCAGAATAAGCTGGTGAACGAAATCATTGACCAATATGAGTCCGAACATCCCAATATCACGATCCAGCAGGAAGTGATGGAAAACGAGCAATATAAGAACAAATTGAAAATTTTGTCTGCGGCAAACGAGCTTCCCGACGTCGGCGTCACCTGGGCCGCCGGCTTTATGGACCCGTACGTGAAAGGCGACTTGTTTGCCCCGCTTGACGATTTGCTGGACCGCGGCTTGAAAGACCAATTTGTGCCCGGGGCGACCGATGCTTACGCGGTGCAGGGAAGAACATACGGCTTGCCGATCGAGTTGAACATTTCACCGATATACTATAATAAGGCGATTTTTGAAAAATACCATCTCGAAGTGCCGCAAACCTATGATCAATTCCTGGACGTGATCCGCACGCTGAACAGCAAAGGGGTTACCCCCATCGCACTGGGGAATCGGGACCGCTGGACAGGCTCGATCTGGTATATGTACCTTGCCGACCGGCTTGGGGGTCCAGAAACGCTGAAGAAGGCGATCGATCGATCCGGCACCTTCGAAGATCCGGCGCTGATTCAGGCGGCGGATGAAATTCAAAAACTGGTGGACATGAATGCGTTTAACAAAGGCTTTAACGGCTTGTCCAATGAAGAAGGTAAATCCGTTTTCATGAATGAGCAAGCTGCCATGTTCCTCGCGGGGACTTGGGAGGTTCCCAACTTTACGAGCAATCCAGACGTCCCCGAGAATTTCAAAAAGAACGTAGGCTTCTTCAAATTCCCGACCTTCGCCGGCGGCAAAGGGGACATCAACAGCTGGGTAGGCGGGCCGGGTGTCGGCTTGTTTGTCGCGGAAAACTCCAGAGTCAAAGATGAGGCGAAGCAATTTGTGGAGTATTTCATCAGCAAGTGGGGGGCCGAATCGGTCAGCACGGCGGGAGTGATTCCGGCAACCAAGGTGGACACCTCTTCCTCGGATCTGCCGCAGCTCTACATCGATCTGTTGGATGAGTTGAACAATGCCAGCAACTTAACGTTATTTGCCGACGTGCAGATGAAATGGAACGCCGCGCAAACGCATCTGAACATGATCCAGGCCCTGTTTGGCAAGGCGGTGACCCCCGAGCAATTCGTGAAGGAGCATGAAGCCGCGCTGCAAAAGGGCGATTAATCCCCCTGATTAAACAAGAACCTTCCGTCGCATTTGGCGGAAGGTTCTTTTGAGTCTACCCCACATATTGGGATAAAGAAATCAGGGCAGTCATCGTAATAATATTCAACAGCGTGGAGATCAGCACAGTTTGCGAAGCGAAATCTGGCTCATTGTCGTATTCTTCCGCCAGAATTGTGCTGTTCACGCCCGTTGGCATGCCGGAGGCGATCAGGAGAGCTTGGGCCGGAATCCCTTTGAGGCCCAGCGCCCATATCAACGCAAACCCGATAGTCGGGCCGATCAGCAGGCGCAGGATGACGCTGAGATATACGTCAAGCCGGTCGAGCCGCAGCGGATATTTCACGATTTGCGCACCAAGTGTTAGCAAAGCGATGGCGACCATCGAGTCGGCGATGTAACCCAGCGGCTTGGCTACGAAATAGGGGAGCGGCCATTGGAGCACGTGCAGCGCCATCCCCAGCACCAAGGCGTAAGGTACGGGCATCTTGAGAAATCCGATCAAAGCGGCTTTCAGCGTGCCGCCGGATTTGGCCCGTTGCACGGACATGACCCCGTAGGTGAACGTGACTAGGCTCTGAAACGTCATCACCAGCGCTTGGACGGAGGCGGCCAAAGGATCCCCCTTAAAGGCCAATTGATTAATCGGCAGCCCGTAGTTGCCGGAGTTGTCGAGAATTAGGCTGTTGGTGAAGGCGGCCCGCATGCCCGGTCTGAACTTGAGGCGCCAGCTGACGAGCCGGCTGACCCCATAGAGCAGCAGGACGTACAAAATATAAAACCCCGTAACGCTTCCCAGCAGTTCGGCGGACATCTCCGATTCGTACATGCTGACGAAGACGACCGCAGGTGTCACGAAATAGAAGTTGATCTTGGCCAGCGTATACAAATCGAGCTTAAAAGCGCGCTGCATCAAGGCGCCTAATCCAATGAGGACAAAAATGGGCAAAACGACATCCAATACAATATCGCCGATCATCTCTGGCTGTTCACTTCTTTCTTCTAGTGGGAGTTCAAAACATCATTATCCCATGACGCATTTCTACGCATGAATGGAATGCTGTTCGCAGGCAGTCGCTAGTAATTATATCACGCTCGCTGCGGCTTAGAAGATGCAAAATGCAAGAAGCCCGCCGGGTGTGCTAAAATGGCTTAACAGATCAAGCCGGACTCGTGGAATTGGAACACATCCACCGCACGGCGAGCCAAAGGAGCGTATGCGCATGACAAAAAACACCCCGCAAAATCATCCCGTCCTTGCCGACGTGGAACGAATGATTTACCTGGAGACGGAGTTGACGAAGTTTAATCACGAGCGCTCCTTGTATTTGGCGGAGTCGCATCTCAACGTAACGCAAATCGGCGGGACGACACTGCTGATGGACCAGCTGTCCCCGCAGTCGAGCTACTATAATCGGGTGATTGGTTTTGGCCCGGCGGATTTGGAGCGGCTGCCTGACATTCTTGAGAGCTATGGCGCGGCAGGTATCGACCTGTGCTTCGATATGAGCCCGGACCGGCAAACCGGCGAGGTGGCGGGGGCTTTGGCAGCACAAGGGTTCGTGCCAAGGCTGCAGCTAGCCTTTCTCAAGCAGGAGCTGAACGGAGAGAGCTTGGAGAGCGGGGAGGCAAACCGCTTCCCTTCTTCCGTGGAGATCCACATCTCCCGGGTCTCGAACGAACGGGAGGCGGTGTCGTTTATCGGTCTGATCGAACGTTCACGTGGAGAGGATGCTCCTGCGTTGGAGGAAGCGATCATACGGCAGAAGAGCCGGTACTTCTACCGGGAGGATTTTCATAATTTTGTGGCTTCCATCGGCGGAGAGTCCGCAGGTATGGGCTCCTTGTTTGTCCGTGGTGACACCGGGTATTTGGCTAACGATTTTACGTTCCCGGATTTTCGAGGGCGCGGCGTGCAAACGGCATTAATTCGGCACCGACTGCAAACAGCGGAATCGCTTGGACTCAAGCGCGTATACACTGATGTCGAGTTTGCCTCTGGCAGCCATGCCAACATGCTGAGATGCGGGTTTGAGCTGGTTTATATGAATACGTTCTGGATGAAATCGGTGCTGCCGCAGTAGCGGGTCGGCACCGTTTTTATTTCGCAGACCGCTTGCGGAGGCGCCGCGGCACCCGCCGGATCAAGAGTTGACCCAGCACTTCGGACAAGACGAGCCCAATCGCAATTGAGCCGGAGAGGAGGAACGCTTTGGCGGCGAGCTCGACGGCCAGGTTGTATTCATTCTCCACGAAGCGGCGCATGGCATCGTACGCCAGACCGCCGGGAACCAGCGGGATGATGCCGGCTACGCTAAAGATAATGACGGGCTTTTTGTAAATCCGGGCAAACAGTTGGCTGAGGGCGCCAACCAGGAAAGTTGCGGCAACGGTTGAAAATACGCTCTCCATCCTTGGCTCCAGCAGGATATAGACCATCCAGCCGAGCATTCCGGACAAGCCGCATTGCAGCAGCGTTCGTTTCGGAGCATTAAAGAGGATGCCAAAGGCTCCCGAAGCAATAAAGCTCGTCAGCAAATGAACCAGGATAACCATCGGGCGGTTTCGTCTCCTTCCGGCTGAAGTCAAATCAAAGTAAACAGGACGGCGATTCCGGCTCCAATGGCAAAGGCGGTGAGAAAGGCCTCCGCCCCGCGCGACAACCCGGATACGAGGTGCCCAGCCATCAGATCCCTGACCGCGTTGGTGATCAGCAATCCCGGCACAAGGGGCATCACCGAGCCGATAATGATCTTATCCAGCTCCCGGCCGATCGAGAGCTGCACGAAACCGAGAGCCAGCAGGCCGATCAGCAGCGCTGCGGTGAATTCGGCGAAGAATTTTACTTTTACCAGCTGATGGAACAGCAGGTACGCGGCAAACCCTAAGCCGCCGCACAACAGGCCCGGCAGGAAATCGGTCAACGGGCCGCGGAACATCACGGTGAAACAGCCGCTCGACAAGGCGGCGGCCGCCATTTGCAACGGCATCGGATAAGCGTGCTTCTCCGTTTCGATTCCACGCAGGAGGGTATAGGCCTCCTCGGCCGTCATTTCTCCGTTGCCGAGCTTTCGGGAGATATCGTTCACCGCCGATACCTTCTGCAGGTCGGTCGTTCGCTCCACGATGCGAATCAGCTTCGCAGATTCCGTCTCGCCGGATTGAAAGACGATCCCCGTCGGCGTGACATAACTATGCGACCCGGACAAGCCCAGCGCATTTGCCATCCGGGTCATCGTATCCTCTACGCGGTAGGTTTCCGCACCGCTTTGCAGCATGATTTTGCCCGCCAATAGGCAGACCTGTACAGGCTCCTGTCCTTGGACCGCAGCCGCGCTACTCATCGCCGTCACCCTTTCATTCATCTGACGCCATTATATCACGTAAAAGGGGGCAGAAAAATCCATTCGACAAGACTTGTCACAAAATGTCGAATATAATCTAAAATTAGCAAAAATATCTTATTTTTGTCGTCCTATTATGGTATGCTATCACTACTTACTACTGCACCACACATCAGAGAGGAACATTTAATGCTGCAAAGCTTATTCAACAATTTTATGCTGCTAACGACGGTGATCTTTTTTGGATATATGATCAAGAACAAATTGCCGGACCGCCTGGATAAAGCGCTGTACGTTCGGATTCTGCTGGGGAGCGGACAGGGCCTGCTGGGTATCGTTCTGATGTATTACCATTTTCATCTCTCCGAGCAAGTCATCGCCGACTTCCGACAGCTGCCGATCCTGATTTCGATTTACCTGGGAGGCGGCCTTTCGGGCGTCATCGCGACCCTGTTAATTGCGCTCTATCGGATGTTGTTTCTACATGGTTTTGGGCCGCATGCCATGATCGCTGCGGTCAATGCACCTGTGACGCTCTTGATCGGGTTCTTGTTGCTTCGGGGGCGGAAAACTACGGTCCTGCGCTGGGTGATCGCCTTAGCGCTGAGCGCATTAAGCACCGCGGTATTTATGATGCTTCTGAGCAATGAATGTCTCTTCAAAGAGATCGCTCTTTATTTCCCCTTGTTGATTATTGCGGGGTTATTTGCGTTCTTCATGCTGCGTTACTTGCGCGATAAGGACGATGCCATTCGCATTATGAGGGAAGCGGCGAACCATGATTTTTTGACGAGCTTGTACAATTCGCGGGCGTTTGAAGTGAAAATGGGACAAAAGATCGCCGCAACAAAACGGGACAAAGTTCCGTTCACCTTGCTGATCGTTGATATCGACCATTTCAAGCAGGTTAATGATCGATTTGGGCATCCGGCGGGCGATGCGGTGCTGCTGCAGATCGCCGACGTGATGAGAGAGACATTCCGTCCGGGGGATCATATCGCCCGTAAGGGGGGCGAGGAGTTTGTCATCTTGGTTGATCATTGTGATGCGGAGCAAATTAAGGTTGTGGCCGAGCGTTTACGCAGCAATGTGGAGAACCACGTATTTATTTTACCGGATGGGGGTGAGTTAAGGCTGACGATTTCGGCCGGGAGTGCGACGTACCCGAACGTTCCTGAGGAGGAACTGATCTTGAAGGCGGACCAAGCGCTCTATCAAGCAAAAGCAGCGGGCCGAAACCGGGTGTTTCGGGCCGTGGATCTTTTTTATGAGGATATGATTCCAAAAAATACGTACCGCTTTCCGTAAGGATTGAACCATTTTAGGGGGATTCTCATGAATCGAACGTTTTCTTTATCTATTCGTCAAAAGCTCATTATATCGTTTTCCATCATTCTGCTGGTTCCTAGCTTGACTATCGCCGGTTCGACCTATTGGACGGCAAGCAAACATATCGAAGAGGGATTGATCTTCAGCGCCCAAGAGAGCGTGGATACCGCAAATTCGGTGATCACCAGCAATTTCGAAAACATGGTTTTCGATCTGGATTACTTTGCCGGCGAGCTGGATACAGCTGCTGTTGATGCGGAACTGGCGTCAGGGGGTACGGCGGTGAAAAATCGCCTGAAGCAGTACCTGGCCTTACATAAGGATGTATTGAATATTTATGTCGGTACGAGTCAAGGGGGGACATTGTTGGGCGCGGAGCAGGAGCTGCCATCCGATTTTGACCCGAGAACTCGGGATTGGTATGTGCTGGCCATGAAGACGCCTAATGCGGTAGTTTCGCCGGTATATCTCTCCGTTGACGGAAGTCCGGTCGTTTCCGTATCTAAGGTGTTGAAGGATGGGGCAGGGGTTATTGCGCTCGACCTTGACTTAACCGGCATCTCCAATATGGCGAACATGAAAGTGGGGGAGGAAGGATATATCCTGATTCTCGACAGCGCCAAGAACATGATTGTAAATCCGACAGGCGGGATCGGCGAAGAGGCGACGGACAGCTACGTGTCTTCGATGTTTGAAGAGGACAAGGGAACCTTCGACTACATCCTGAACGGTGAAAAATATAAGATGGCGTTCCACAAAAACGAACTCACCGGTTGGCGGATCGGCGGGACGATGAGTCAAAGCGAAGTGACGCGCGATACGGCGGAAATCCGCAATACGTCAATTCTCGTTGTCTTGCTGGCGCTGGTCGGAGGATTGATCTTGAACATCTTATTGATTCGCTCGATCCTGATTCCGATCCGTAAATTGAGACGTGCGACCGCAATCCTTGGCCAAGGTGATCTGACGGAGAAGCTGGACGACTTCAAACGCGATGAAATCGGCGAGCTTGCCGCTAATTTTCAGGTGATGGCCGATAATTTGCGGGAGATGATTGAAGGGGTACGGGAGATGACCGATAGCGTCTCGGCTTCGGCGGAACAGCTGTCCGCCGGGGCAGAGCAGACAACGAAAGCGATCGAGCATGTGACGGTTGCAATTCAGGACGTTGCCGTCGGCAGTGAGCAACAGCTGTATAGTGTAGAAAACGGCTCGTCCAGCATCGATACGATGGCCCGACAGGTGGAATACGTATCCGGCAACATGCAACTGATCGCCCGGACGATGTCGGGGACGGCGGATTCCGCTCAGCAAGGGACCCAACTGGTGGCTGGCGCGGAACAGAAAATCCGCAGCGTCGAAGAGACGGTGGCGGAGCTGGCAACCGTAATCGGCTCGCTGCATCAACGTGCGGAGCGAATCGGCGGCATCGCCACCTTGATGGCGGGCATCGCACAGAAGACGAATATGCTGTCGCTGAACGCTGCGATCGAGGCGTCCCGGGCCGGCGAAGAAGGGCGCGGTTTCGCGGTGGTAGCCGGTGAAATCCGGAAACTGGCTGAAGGCTCAAGCCATTCTGCAGGCCAAATTCGGGATTATATCGGGCATATCCAGGATGAAATGAATCGGGCGGCTGCCGCGATGGAAGACGTTCAGGTTAAGGTCTCGGAAGGCAGAGAAGCCGTCGATTTATCCGGTCAATCCTTTGTTGCGATCAGCCAGTCTGTCGTGGAAGCGGCGGAAGCGATCGAGGCTGCGGCTGGAACGATGCAGGATGCCGCGGGGGAAACCAGCGCGGCCCGTGAAGCGATTGAACGTATTCGTCACCTCTCCGAGGAGACGGCCGGCAACACCCAAACGATCTCCGCGGCGGCGGAGGAACAGTTGGCTTCCGTAGAAGAAATCGCCTCATCTTCAGCGGACCTGAGCCGGTTAGCCGAGCAACTGCAAACCTTGGTAGGTAAGTTTAAAGTGTATAAGGACTAATCCTTCCCACCTTCAAAAAGCCTTCCGCACAATCGCGTGCGGAAGGCTTTTTTCGTAGAGGTTATTCGGTTTCGTCGCCGTCAAAACCGTTCAGCAAATCGGTGCCATGCATGGCATCCGGATCAGGAGCAACGGGATCAACGGGGCTGTCCTTCTGAATGGCGTCCGCATCGGGTACGTCGGGAAGCGGATCATTTTCGCCAACGGACACGGCGTCTTGTTCGCTGATGCCTTGGGCGATTCGTGTATCGTGAGGCAGCAGGTCATCATCGGGAATATCATTCTCCGGTCGATACTCCTTGAGCAGCTTGTACCGCTCGTATTCGAAGTCCGCGGAGGTTTTGTCGTGATTTGCGGCCACGTCAGATCAGCGCCTTTCTTTCAAAATTGCGATTCTCCCCCAAAGTTTACCCCAAATTAAATCGCCAAATCCGGCGGAGTGTATCATTTTAAGGAAGAAATTACCGATATATAATGTAAACCGTGTGATAAATGTCATAATCGAGGTTGACATTGTTGAGTTGGTTTAGGAATTACATGATAAGGGAGAGTGTGAATTGAAAATGAGGAGTTTCCTTAAACACAAGGGGAGGTTGCTGCTAGCCGCCTTGCTTGGGTTCAGTAGTTTTGTCGCGGCACAAGCGCCCGCCTTGGCGGATGGATCCGGCGGACCTGTAAGCGATGCCGGGAGAACGCTGCTGCGGGTGGACGTTTATGCCGGGACAGGACAAGCCGGCTGGACGGAAGGAACTTGGGAGGAGGCGGAGTTTCGTTCTCCCGGAGGATTGCTGCGGTTGTCTGACGGTCGCCTGCTGGTGGCCGATACGGCCAATCAGGTTATTCGCCAAGTCAAAGACGGGGTCGTGAGCCCCTTTGCCGGCATTCCATTTCCGGTCAAGCTGGATGAACGGAATGAACCGGTCGGCGGCTATCTTGATGGTCCTCTGAAGGAATCCGCTTTCCAGATGCCTTCCGGGTTGGCGGCGGATACTTCCGGCAACATCTATGTCGCAGATACGGGCAATCATGCCATTCGCAAAATCACCGCGGACGGTCAGGTACAAACCTTGGCAGGCAACGGTGTCTTAGGACTTCGGGATGGTGAGCGGAAGAATGCCCGGTTTCATTCCCCGGAAGCGATTGCGGTTACCGGAGATGGGATCGTTTACGTGGCGGACACGCTAAATCACGTTATCCGCAAAATCACAACGGACGGTGAAGTCACAACGCTGAACGCAACCTCGGAGCGGGTTGTCATGGTCCATCCGGGGCTGGCAGTTCCGGCGGGAGACTATCAGGATGGCAGCTTGTCTCAGGCCCTTTTTAACGAACCGTCCGGATTGGCCCTAGACGATAAAGGGAACCTCTATGTCAGCGATCGCGGGAATCATTTGATCCGCTATATCGATTTCGCCGCCGATACGGTTTCGACGGTGGCGGGCAAGGTGTCCGAATCGATGTATTCGGAGGCGAACCCCACTTTAACGGCATCCGGCGGTTATCTGGACGGGGATGCGGGGGCGGCTCGGTTTAACGGGCCGGCGGGACTGGCTTGGACCCAAGACGGTTTGCTTATTGCCGATTCCCTGAATCATACCATCCGGCTGCTGCGGGATCAGAAGGTGACGACCTTGGTCGGCGCCCGGGACGGGGTGCCGGGAAGCGCGGGGCACACGGAGGCGAGCGCGGCTTTTTCCTTGCCGGTGGATGTAACCGTAGAGGAGGAGACCGGAGCCATCTGGGTGGCTGACGCCTTGAACCATCAAGTGCGTGTCCTGCGCCCTTACTCGTTGCCGGAAACCGTAGCAGGACGCAAAGGGCCAGTACTCTTCTATGAGCAAAATGCGGTAGCCGATACGGATCAACTCCTTCTTCAGCAAGGCCGATTGGATGTCCCGCTTCGTCTGCTTGCGGAGGCCGTTGGTTACACGGTCACCTTCAATTCAGCGGGAGATATTGTGATGCAAGGAGAGGGGCGGTCGGTCTCTCTTCGGGTTGGTAAATCTGAAGCGACGGTGACTGTCAATTCGACCGGAGACATATCTCGGTTAACTTTAGCAGCAGCTCCTTATGTCAGCGGCGGCAAAGTATATATCCCCTTGCGAGGAGCTGGCGTATTGCTGAACAAGGAAGTAAATTGGCTGTCGGAAGCGCGATTGGCCGTCATGAGGGATAAATAGGAGGTGAAGGACATGAAACAATGGATAAGAAGTCTATGCGGCAGCCTTGCTGCTTTACTGATCCTGCTGGCTTTTGGACAACCGGCCTTGGCTGCAGGGGCGAAAAACACCATAAGAACAGCTGTAATTGTAGCCTTGCAAGGGGATGCCAAGGTGCAGCCCGCCGGATCCAGTTTGCAGTATGATGCGTTTGAGGGAATGTCCCTGCGGCAAGGGGATCGACTGATTCTCGGCCAAGGCGGCGCGCAGCTGCGGGTGGAGGATACCGGAGATGAAGTGAATCTTGGGGCGTATAGCTCACTGGATATCACTCGTCTGGCGGGCGGACCGGAGGGGAGAACGACAAAGCTGACGATGCTCTCCGGTGTGGCCTATTTCGCCGTAACGGACTTGCGAGGATCGCCAGATACGTTCCAAGTGGTGAACGGAAATCATACGCTGGACGTGAAAGGAACCCATTTCATGGTCACGGTGGATCCGATCACGGGGGCTAGCGTTTTAAGCGTGATGGCCGGGGCGGTCAGCACCGGCAGCTCAAATCCAGCTTCTGGAGCATCACCTACCCCGCCGTCTCCAACTATCGTCTATCCTGCTCAGCAAATCCTTCTGGAGAACAGCGGGATCAGCGTACCTTCGGTGGTGGATCCGTCCACTCTGATCCAAAACGCGCCGCCCAAAGTGATAGAAAGCCTCCTCAAAAACGCGGAGAAGATTCAGCAGGAAAACGAGGAAATGAAAAGGAGCTTACAAGAACAGGGAAATGCGCCTAGTCCGACCTCGAACTCGAATCTTGGACGGCAGATGGCGGATTTGGACAAGGTAAGCCGGAATTTAGACAACCTGGTTGCAAACCTGGCGCAAGAAGCCGTCAAGCAACAAAAGCTGCCTTCCGGGCAAGTGCAGCAGTTGATCAACGAGGCTAACCGTGCCCTGGAGGGGAACGGGAAAACTATCGATTTGGACGGGGTTCAGCCGCTGGATAGAACGGCGGGGGTGGATCCGGAAGCCGCCGCCCAGAAGGAACAACTGCTGAAGGAAAGGCAGGAACAGAAGAAACGAGATCAGCAGGAACAACAGAGTGCCATGAAGGCCGTCATTGAATGGATTGCGGAGGAACAAGCCAGGCAGGAAGAGGAGAATCGCAGAGCTGTAGCGGAGGTGCTAGCCAAGGCGCAGGAGCGCTTCATCGATCAACTCGGAGGAGAAAGTCGGGATCAATTCTTGGCGGATCAGCGGAAGCTGGAGCAAGAAAAGCAACAGCGAGGTGGTTCCGCTACTCCGTCGCAGGTGCCAGCCTTGCCAACGGTGCCGAGCGGCGGGTCTTCGGCGCCTTCAAATCCAGGCTCGAATCCTAGCCCGAACCCAAATCCGAACCCAAATCCAAATCCAAATCCGGAGCCTGCGGCGTCGTTTACCTTGAACTGGAAGCACGCCGATGAAACCTCCATCCCGTTCGGCATCCCGCACCAAATGGCATTTGGACTGACGCTGAAAGAGGGCGTGGAGCTGCAGTCGGACCAGCTCAAGCTGAAGATGACGCTGACGTCGAATGTAGCGGAAGCGGTATATTCTCCAATCAGTTATGACTTTGAAAATGATTCAATCGATATGACCGAACTGAACCTGGAGGCCTGCGGAACGTCAACGGCAGCCAGTTGCGGGGAGGTGTGGCTTCCTTCCGAGGACAATGCGGGTTACGGCGTTGGAGCCTTA
Organism: Paenibacillus rubinfantis; assembly: GCF_001486505.1. Lineage (GTDB taxonomy): Bacteria > Bacillota > Bacilli > Paenibacillales > Paenibacillaceae > Fontibacillus > Fontibacillus rubinfantis. The sequence goes on along the minus strand of NZ_LN909066.1, from coordinate 1,223,478 downwards.
GGCGACGGGTATCCAGCCGTTTTGTCGGCCAACTGGACACAATCCGGCAATTACAACGTGACCGTAGAGGCTTTCCACGGTGAGGGGGATGCTTTGGTTTCATTAGGCAAGCAGTCGTTCCAGTTTACGGTGGTCGCGGAGATGCCGACGATCGCCTTTACGGGAGGGGAGTCATCGGTTAATTTGGCTCCAGCGGAGCCATGGGTTTATTCATTTAGCGCCAAAGGTGAGAACCTCCAACCTTCCTATCGGATGGCTTTGAGGGTTTCGATTTATCCTTTAGACTCCGTCGATGTCCCGTATGTTTATGAAACGGTAACACTGCAACATAACGGTACGCCGGTTGCCTCGGGTGAGATTGACGAGTACGGAACCGCCTATCTGACAGGCGAAGCCGGCGTCTTGGCCGCATTGTTGGCAACGGGCAGCGAGTTTACGCTGATATGGGGGCCATTTAACGGCGAGCCTGGAACGTATGAAATCGGGCTAAGATGGGTTTATCCTCCGTCCGACGGTATGGATCCATATCCCTACAGTGAAGATACAAATGTAACTCTGGAAGTGACAGCACCTTAAAACGAATCCCGATCGCAAGGTTCAGGAGAATTTCTGGACCTTGCGATTTTTTTCGCCATATGCATCCCGTCGATCATTAAAGCGCTTTACAGAAACCGGTTGACTTCCGGCAAACCAGCGGCTACAATGGCCTGTGAATCCCGGACGAGCCTGGCTCGGAGCCGGGCAGAGGAGATGAGACGTTGATTACGATCTACGATATCGCACAAAAGACCGGCTTTTCGCCAACAACGGTATCCAAGGTGTTTAACGGGTATTCCGATGTCAGCGAGAAAACGCGCCGCAAAATCCTGGATGCCGCCGACGAGCTTGGTTATGTCCCGAATGCTCACGCCCGTTCGTTGACGACCAAACGCTCTTGGACGATTGGCGTGCTGTTTATCGAGTCTTCCGGGGCGGGCATCCTGCATCCGTATTTCGGCGGCGTCATCGAGGGCTTCAAGCGGGTCGCCACCTCCAAAGGGTATGACCTGATGTTTATTTCCAAGGATATCGGCGGCAAGAAAAGCAGCTATCTGGAGCACTGCAAAATCCGCGGCATCGACGGCGTTGTGGTCGTGTTGCCGGATGCGTCCGATCCTTATTTCCAGGAACTGCTGGAATCTGATATTCCGTGCGTCCTGCTGGACCAGGAATCCACTTTAAAAAGCACCGTGTACTCGGATAATGCGGAAGGAGTCCGGCAAGCCGTGGCTTATTTACATTCCCTGGGCCATCGGAAAATCGCGCATATCGGCGGCGGCCCCACCTTTGCCGGCGAGCAGCGGTTAAGCGGTTATCGGCAAGCGATGCAAGAGCTTGGACTGACAATCCATCCGCAGCATATCGTGCAAGGCAGCTACGATTATACCGTGGAGAGCGGCAGCAAGGCGATGGAGGAGCTGCTGCAAGCGGACGAACGGCCTACCGCCGTGTTTGCGGCCGGGGACAACTTGGCAGTTGGGGCCATGATGGCGATGAAGCGGCATGGGCTGCGAGTTCCGGAAGACATCTCGCTGGTTGGCTTCGATGATATCGAGATGGCGAAATTTTTAACACCTGCCTTAACGACGATACGACAAAACACATATGTACTTGGCAGCAGGGCGGCTGACATGTTAATCTATTCGATAGAAGGCGGGGAAGACGTGCAACAGGACGTTATCCCGGTGGAGCTGGTCATTCGCGATTCTTGCCGATCGCTGTAGACAGCTCGGCCTCTATTTTTTTGCAAGAAATCGAAACCGGTTTCGATGCCCGTCGTTCTTCAAAAGTTGGAGATCAGATGCATTCTTCCGGCGCGCCTCTTGCATGAAATGTAATCGATTTCAAGAATGGCCAATTACGTGAACCAAGGAGAGGATTAACGATGGCAAAATGGTTAAAAGTACTCACATCGCGCGACTCGGCTGACCGTATGCAGCCGCAAGGGGAAGTGACGGTCCAATCCGGCGCTGGTACGGGACGGAAGTTGAAGGTCTTGCCGGAGCAAACCTACCAAACGGTGATGGGGTTTGGCGGTGCTTTTACGGAAGCGGCCGCGTATACGTTGTCTCGGATCAGCCCACAGAAGCGGGAGGAAGTGATCCGCCGATATTTCGATCCGCAGGAGGGGCTGGGGTATACGTTGGGACGTGTGCACATCCATAGCTGTGACTTCGCGCTTGAGAACTACACGTATATCGAGGACGGCGATGTTGAGCTGAACACGTTCGATATTTCCCGGGACCACCAGTGGGTGATTCCGCTCGTTCACGATGCGGCGAAAACGGCCGGGAAAGACATCACCATGCTGGCCTCGCCATGGAGCCCGCCGGCTTGGATGAAAACCAACGGGGACATGAACCACGGCGGCCAGCTGAAGCCGGAATATCGCGAGGTGTGGGCGCGGTATTATACGAAGTTCATCCAAGCTTACCGCGAGGCGGGAATCCCGATTTGGGGTATTACGGTGCAAAACGAACCAGCAGCGGTTCAGACCTGGGATTCCTGTATCTACAGCGGTGAGGAGGAGCGCGATTTCGTCCGCGATCATCTGGGGCCAACGATGCACCGGGAAGGCTTGGCGGACGTTCAGATTCTGATTTGGGACCACAACCGAGACATTATGATCGAGCGGGCTTCCGCCGTGTTGAGCGATCCCGAAGCGGCTAAATATGTGTGGGGCACCGGCTTCCACTGGTACGTCAGCGAAGCGTTCGAGAACGTTGGCAAAGTCCATGAGCTATTCCCCGACAAGCATCTCCTGTTTACGGAAGGCTGTCAGGAAGGGGGCGTGAAGTTGGGCGAATGGTTTACCGGCGAGCGTTACGGCCGCAATATCATTGGCGATCTAAACAACTGGAATGAAGGGTTCCTGGATTGGAACCTGGTGCTGGATGAAACCGGCGGCCCGAACCATGTGGGCAACCTATGCGATGCGCCGATCATCGCGGATACCACAACCGATACGCTTCATTACAACAGCTCTTATTACTACATCGGGCATTTCAGCAAATACATTCAACCGGGAGCGGTACGTATCGGTTTGGATACCGAGGCTCCGTCGCTGCTGGCTGCGGCGTTCCGCAATCCGGACGGCAGCATTGCGGTCGTCGTGCAGAACGAAAGCGATGAGGCGCTGCCGTTTGCCCTGGAGCTTGGCGGTGAAGCTGCCAACGAGACGCTGCCGGCCCACTCGATCGCAACCTACATCATTCAAGGCTAACACATCATTTATTTAACGGAGGGATAGGCCATATGCCGAATTATGCTTTTGAGGAGAATGCGTTCGTCATCGAGCAATTTGACCGGGCGAAGCCGTTCTCGAGCTTTCTCCCCGGCCTTGCCGGCTTGAAGGGGATTCCGATGTGGACGTTTTACGTGAACCGGGGACAGGCGGTATGCAGCTTTGGGATCCGGGACAAAAACAGCCCGATCATGGAATTCTCCCCGGCCAGCATCACCTACCAATCGGTTGCGATGAAAGGTTTTCGGACGTTTATTAAAGCCGAGGGGAACAACGGGATCTACGAGCCCTTCCAAAGCGCCACCCCCGACCCGTCGGCCATTCGTCGCATGCGCATTCTGACCAACGAGCTGACGATCGAGGAAACCCACGAAGCGCAGGGGCTTCGGGTGAAGGTCAGCTATTTTCAAGTGCCTAACGACGATTATGCGGCCCTGGTGCGCCAGGTGGAGGTTACGAATATCTCCGGAGCGCCCGTACGGCTGGAGATGCTGGACGGAATGCCGGAGATTCTTCCTTACGGGGTTGAGAACGCAGGTTATAAGGAAATCGGGAATCTCCTGCGCAGCTGGATGGAGGTCGACAATCTGGAGAAGGGGGTTCCGTTTTATCGGGTCCGTTCCAGCACCCATGATGAGGCTGAGGTTAGCGAGGTACAAAGCGGCCATTTCTACTTGTCCTTTGGAGAGGACGGGAAGCTGCTGAAGACGATTGCGGATTTTGCCGTTATTTTTGGCGATAATACGTCGCTGGCTTACCCTGACCGATTTGCCGAGCATTCGCTGGCAGCGTTGACCGCAGAGCCCCAGTATTGCACCAATAAGGTGCCTTGCGGATTTTCGGCGTTGGCTGCGGAGCTGGCTCCCGGTGAAAGCCGCCGCTTCCACACGTTGATCGGGCATATCGACAGCGTGGAACGGCTGAATCGCAAAGCGGCCGAGATCGCAAGCCCGGCTTATGTCGCTCGCAAACATGCGGAGGCCAGTCAGTTGACCGAGGAGCTGACCGCGGACATCGCCACGAAAACGGCCCTGCCGCTATTTGATGCCTACTGCCGTCAGAGCTATCTGGACAATTTTCTGCGCGGCGGGTATCCGTTTATTTTCGAAAACGGCCGGGAAGGGTTTGTCGTCCATTTGTATTCCCGCAAACACGGGGATCTAGAGCGGGACTACAATTTCTTCTCCATCGCCCCGGAATTTTATTCGCAGGGCAACGGCAACTTCCGAGACGCCAACCAAAACCGGCGCAGTGACGTGTATTTTAATCCACGGGTCGGAACGTTTAATATTCGCACGTTCTTTAGCTTAATCCAGGCTGATGGTTATAATCCGCTAGGTGTGGAGGGGACCACATTCCGGGTTCCAGAAGAACGGGCGGCAGAGCTGTCCGCCTTCCTGGAGAAGGCAGTTGCCGATCATCGGGAGGAACTGGCTGCCTTGTGCCGGGGTTCGTTTACTCCGGGAAAAATCATCTCACTGGTCATCCACCGCGGCGTTCAGCTGCTTATGGAGGAGAACGAGCTGTTGACCGGCGTGCTGTCGCTCGCCGAGCAGCAAATCGAAGCCTCCTTCGGGGAAGGTTACTGGTCAGATCACTGGACGTACAATATGGACCTGATCGACAGCTACCTGGATATTTTCCCGGACCGCAAGGAACAGCTGTTGTTCGGTGAGCGGGAGTATACGTACTTCGACAGTCCGGCCCGTGTTCTGCCGCGCAGCGAGAAATATGTGATCAGCGGCGGCCACGTTCGCCAATACGGCGCGCTGGTTCACGACGAAGAGAAAATGGCGAAGTTGGGGCTGACGCTAAAGAGCACGAACTGGTTAAAAACGGAGCATGGCCGCGGGGAAATTTACCGGACGACCTTGTTCGTGAAGCTGCTGTCGCTGGGCCTGGTCAAGTTCGCCACCCTGGATCCGTTCGGTATGGGCGTGGAGATGGAGGGGAACAAACCGGGCTGGAATGATGCGATGAACGGATTGCCCGGATTGTTTGGCTCGGGCATGAGCGAGACGTTTGAGTTAAAGCGGCTGCTGAAGTTCGTTCAGGAAGCTTGCCATGAAGCCGGCGGCAACAGCCGGACCGTGTCCGTGCCGGAGGAAATCGCCGCCCTGCTTAGCGAAGTGGGAGATCTGCTGGAAGCCCGCTTGGCGGGGAATCTGGAGCCGTTTGCTTACTGGGATCAGGTGGCTGCGGCGCGCGAGAAGTACCGCGAAGCCATTCGCTTCGGGATCAGCGGGGCGGAAACCTCGCTGGAGCTTCAAGCTGTCGGCAAACTGGCGACGCGTATGCTGAAGCAAATCGAGCGCGGCATCCAGGAAGCTATTCGTTTGGGCGACGGCGTGACGCCAACGTACTTCGCCTTCGAAGCGGCGGAATTTGAGCCGGTAACGGACGCCCAAGGTGCGCCGGTGATCAGCGGTTACGGCCTGCCGAAGGCGGTCGTGAAGAAGTTTACCGTTCGTCCGCTGCCGCATTTCCTGGAAGGTCCAGCCCGTTGGTTGAAAACGGTTGAGGATCAAAGCGAAGCCAAACGGACCTATGAGCAGATTCGCCGCAGCGACCTGTTTGATGACCGGCTTCAAATGTATAAAACCTCGGTCAGCCTGGATGCGGAGACCCATGAAATCGGTCGGATTCGCGCCTTTACGCCGGGGTGGCTGGAACGGGAATCGGTCTTCTTGCATATGAGCTACAAGTACTTACTGGCGTTGCTTAAGAGCGGGTTGACTGAGGAGTTCTTCTCCGAGCTTCGCACCTCGTTGATTCCGTTTCTCGATCCGGCGGTGTATGGCCGCAGCACGCTGGAGAACTCCTCCTTCATCGCGACGAGCGTCAATCCGGATCCGGATACCCATGGCCGCGGGTATGTCGCTCGGCTCAGCGGATCAACCGCGGAGTTCCTCAGCATGTGGATGACGATGATGGCCGGGAAGCGGGTTTTCCGCTTGCACGAGGGCAAGCTCCGGCTTGCGCTTAATCCGATCCTGCCTGGATGGCTCTTTGATGCGCAAGGTGAGGTGTCTTTCCGCTTCCTGGGTACGACGGAAGTCGTCTACCGGAACCCGCACAAGAAAGACACTTATGGCGCGGATAAAGCGGCCATCCGCCGGTTGGCGGTGCAGAAGTTGGATGGAACGGAGCTTGCGGTTGACGGTGCTGTCATCGACGGCGAGTTGGCCGAAGAGATCCGCACCGGCACTGTGCGCCGGATTGTAGCAGAATTAGTCTAGCGGAAGATCATTTAGGTTCAAGGAGACTCCGGATGAGCGCCGGGCAGCGATGCCTTGCGTTTGTCCGGCGTCTTTTTTATGCGTGTAGATGATATAATTAGGTCATCATTTGCGGGGAAGGAAGGAACCACCGATGCAGCTAGACATCAACAGCGAACGATTCGAGATTACCGCGGAGGATTTTACGGTGGAGCTGTTACCGAAGGAGTTCGCGCTGTTTCAGTTCTTGTACCGTAACGTTGGCCGGACATTCACCCGAGAACAACTGCTGGACAAGGTGTGGCCCCTGGAATACCCGGTCGAACGTACGGTGGACGACCACATCTATCGGCTTCGCAAAAAGCTAAAGCCTATCCTCGGGTTAGAGATTAAGACCGTTCGGGGCTTAGGCTACAGCCTGGTGCTGCCGATTCCCCATCCTGCGGAGGGAGCCATTCCAACCTTAGCGGATCCGGAGCTTCATGAGACGATGCGAGCCCTTTTCAGTAAATACCAGCTCTATGGCCAGGGGCGTTCGATGCTGACGCTGGCGCGCCAACAGGATGTGCTGGGTTATAAACTCGACCCGTTCTACTCGGTGTACATTCATTTCGTGCAAGGGGATTTGGACTGGCTCTTAAATAAGACCGAAGCTCCTTTGCGGGACCGCTTGTTCTACTTGCTGTTGTTCTTCTGCCTGACAAAGAGTCCGGAGCAGACCTTGCCGGTATGCGAGCGCGTGCTTGCCCTGGAGTTGCTGCCGCCCCCTTATCACAGAGAGATAGAGATTCTGACGATCTTGGATGTCTATACGCTGGCCGGCGAGCCGAACAAAGCGCTGGAACGCGTGAACTTCAGCTACCGCGTCATCGCGGAGTTGAAATACGACAGCTTCATCCCGCAAACCACGATCGCTGAGATGCTGGCTCATGTGGTGGCAGGATCACCGGAGAGTCAAATCGCGAAGCTGGCGGATGCCATTGAAAACGGGATGTTAACCGAGAAACCCTTCTTAAGAGAGATCGGCAGTTATAAGGTGGTAAAAGGATTATGGCTACAGCGGAAAGGGGAGTCGATGGAGGCGGAAAAGCAGTTGGACGAAGGGCTGACGGTGCTGGAACGGTCCGGCTTCGTGCCGCTTCGATTGCTCTCCCTATACCGAATTGCGAATGTTTTCGCCATGTTCCCGCCTCCGTTCGCGCTGCAGCAAAAATACCTGGAATTATACAACCTGGAACTGGATCGGATAGGGGTAACCCGCTTGTCGGACGCGCTTGATGCGGTCATCCGTGATGAGTTAGGTTGATCCAGGAAGTCGCTCTGATATTCTTCTGACATTCCTCCGATACATTGATCTTAGTTGATACGAAACTAGGTTGGTTGGAGGAATAATCATGACAGGTAATGTACAGGCCGGACCTGCCGGACTGCTTCGCAACAAAATTTTCACGCGCGTGTATGCGGCATATACGGCGGCGACCTTTGGCGATTGGTTTGATATGCTGGCGATTCAGGTGCTGGTGGGATACCGCTGGGAGGCCGGACCGCTTATGCTGGCGCTGATTCCCGTAACCAATGCTCTACCCAGTGTCATGCTCGGTTCCCTTGCCGGCGTGGTCGCTGACCGCATCCATCAGTTGAAGCTGATGCGCCTCTGCGATCTGCTGACAGCGGCACTCACCTTGCTGGTTCTGCTGGCTCCAAACATGCTGTGGTTGCTTCCAGTGTTAACGTTGCGTGCAACCCTCTCTACCTTTCTGATTCCCGCTCAGCAATCGTTGACGCGCAGCATCGTTCGGGAAGATCAGCTATTTCAAGCGACCTCGCTGAATGGCTTCGTCAACCAGGGCTCTAAAATCGCCGGTCCGCTGCTTGGCGGCTTCGCACTGGCCCTGTTAACCCCCGAGTGGTGCATCCTGCTGAATGCCTGCTTTCGGATGTTTTCATTGCTGATTCTGCTCACGATCAAGAAGGCGGAAGTTGAATTCCAGAAGGCCGGACGAAATCCAGTTCGTTCTTCCTCCTCCTCTCCGGAACCGGCTGAGGCTTCGTCCCTCCGCACCATGTGGATCGAAGGCTTACGTTTTATCCTGAAAACCCGGCTTTTACTAGTAACTCTGCTGTTTGGTTTTGTCGCGACGGCAGCGATCCAAATGATCGATTTTCAATTCACCAGCCTATTTCGGGAAATTGCCCCTCTGAAGGAGGCTTATCTCAGTTGGATGGTTGCTGCGGCGGGGATGGGTGCCGTGTTGATTATTGCGGTGCTTAACCGTTGGAATCGGGGACCGGCAGGGTATGCTTGGAAATTCGGCGCCGGATACGGGCTGATTGGGATGGCCGTCGGGGGTCTGGGTTTGCTTCCCACGGGAATTGCAGCAGTTCCCATTCTGTTGTTGGGATTTGGATTAGGCGTCGGCAATGGGCTGGTGGTCGTAACTTTCAACTACTGCTTGCAGAAAGAAACACCATCGGATATGGTCGGCCGTGTCTTTGGGATCCAAACCTCCCTCTTGGGCGTAGTAATGCTCGTCGCTCCGTTGCTCGGAGGGCTTCTGGTCGAATGGATTGGACCGGGCCGTTCTTTCGTATACTTGGGAGGAATCATCGCAGCGCTTGGCTTGTTGGTGCTTGCGTTGGGGAAAGTGCTGTGGCATTCGGAACCAGCGTCCGTTGGGCGAAGCGAGGCGAAACAAGCAACAGAGGGAATATAGATTTGTCCGTCTGAAGGGCGAACAACGAAACGCAGGAGATTACTCCTGCGTTTTTTTTGATAGAAAATGCAAACTATTCATAGATAAAACTACTTTTACACGGTAAAATAGCTGTGGTACTCCTATCTTAAAAATATTTATCACTATTTCCATATAATTGAAGGTTTTTGGGGTTAAAGTATCGAATGGTTTAAGGTAGCTCTCTCGTTTTGAGGTTTGAACAGAGGTGCATCAACCGGTTTACACTTTATAATATCTCCAGAGGTGCTCTAATGAAGTCTTTGATTAAAGGATTTATCGTTTTTTTTGTAATCGTAATCGTAGTTTTATTTGGCTTTATATTCAAGAGTTCGAGTCCTGCAGATTCGGACATCATTCATATTAATCATTGGCAGATCGCGTGGACGGATCATCTCGAACCACAACCCAACACCGAGTGGCTTGAAGGGTTGGACAACTGGACCGATGTAAGAGCCGGTGACGATATTCCGGTTATGCCGAGCACAGGGATGTCTCAGTGGATCAAAATTCAACTCCCTGAACTGAAAGGCAATTCCGAGGTTTTATTAATTGAAAAGATCTATGGAAAACATATTGTAGTTAATATAAATGGAGTTTCAATCTACGAAACACAGCGGAAATTCAACTATAATCTCAACAGCATTCTAGTGCCGATCCGCGCAGAAGAATCTAAGCAAACGGTATATATTGGGGTTTCAGCAAACAATAAAATTGGCATATTCGATGAGATTAAAATCGGTGATTATCAGAGCTTAATGAAAGACTTTATTAGGCAAAGCATTTCGGACTTAATTCTAGGAAGCACGCTTATCTTTATCGCGGTCATTATGCTATTCTGTTCCGTCTTTTTGAAATACGTAAACATGTCAATGTGGTTTTCTCTTTGTGCGGTCATCTTTTCCAGCGGTTTGCTGGTGCTAACGTATTCACCGTTTGTTTTTTGGCTGTTCGACTATACATCAACAGGTAGATTATTGGTGATTCTGTTTGACGTGGCCCTATTTATTCTTCTCCCTTCATTTACATTTTTCTTTGAAAAAATTTTCGGGCCGGGCTATTTTAACTTGATTCGATGGTCTCGAAAATTTCTTGTTGGTTACTCTACACTTTGCATCCTAGTTCTTATTACCAATGAAATCGCATCAAATCGTTTCTACAATGTTTACTCTCTAATTACCACTCAATTTGCAGGATATATAATCATCTTTCAATTTCTTATTTTGATCTGTCTCCTGTCCATATACATGATCAAGGGGAATAAAGAAGCCGTTATCTTTTTCGTTGGGGTTTTGTCCTTCACATTATTTTGCGCAGGCGAATTGATTTGGTATTACTACAACGACGGCTACTACAAGTTGTTTTTATGGAAGGTAGGGGTTATTTGCTTTTTGACCTCACTGATCATCATACTAGGCCGAAGATTCGCCGAGAATCATGAGCAGGTTGTGGAGTATTCTAAACAACTGGAGATGTTCAACAACGAGCTGCAGCGTTCGGAGAAAATGGAAATCATCAGCGAGTTGGCAGCATCGGTGGCCCATGAGGTCCGTAATCCGCTGCAGGTTACCAGAGGGTTTCTACAGCTGCTTGTGGAGAAGCAACAGAGCTCCGATAAGGTATATTTAAGCATGGCTTTGGAAGAACTTGATCGCGCTTCTGGGATCATTACAGACTTCCTCACCTTTGCTAAGCCGGAAGGCGGTAAAGTAACCACGCTAAACGTGTTGGATGAATTTATTCATATCGAAGGCATTTTGATCCCGCTGGCTAATTTGCAGGGTGGCAAAATCACGGTTCATATTCCTAAAAATCTTTATGTCCGAGGCAATTCTTCTAAATTTAAGCAAGCCTTTATTAATATTATCAAGAATAGTATTGAAGCGCTTAAGGGCGAAGGGGATATTCAAATTTGGGGTTACGAAGAAACTACGGATGTCGTACTCCATATCAAGGATAACGGGGAGGGCATGGATGAAGAAGTGCTGGCCCGTTTAGGCGAGCCCTATTTCTCCAACAAAACGAAGGGGACTGGATTGGGTTTGATGGTGACGTTTCGAATTATTGAGGTCATGAACGGACAAATTCATTTCAACAGTAAAAAAGGAACAGGGACCGAAGTCATTATCCGGTTTCCCTCCGTGAAGCTTGAGGAGAATGTTACAGGATAAGCATTCGGTCCCTAGACCCTTTCGTTCTCCCCGAAGGGAAATGTTGCGGCTGATGATTTGGGGGTTATTCCCAAATTCCAGCCGGTTTTATTTTGCTTTTTACTACATTTTCTGGTTGTGGGGGTAGTACAACGTAAAACTCGTCAGAGCTTTCTTCGACGGTTTTAATTTTAATGTGATCCGGGAGAATTACACCCAGTGCCTCCTGGATCGCAGCTTTCGGGTCGGCAAGCAATTTAGCTTTAAAGCTAGGGTCTTGCCATGCTTTTTCAACAACTTGCGTTTGAAGGAGAGCTCCTGATGTCATAAGATCACCCTTTCTGATAAAAATAGTTATATTTTCCTTATTACTATAACATGGAATTCGACAGAACGCTAGGAGTGGTTCTTAAGATTTGACAGCAAATAAGCCAACCCTCCTTGAGTCAACATATTTCGTTCCTGTTGTAAACTTTGTGCTCCCTGCTTGAGATTTTGTCTGAGATATTCATGGAAATCTCGAAGATGAATGAGATCGGGAGCATTAACTTCCAAGATGGCCGCATTTTGATCTGTCTGCTTAGCATAGATATACAAGATATCCCGGACATACAAGGCGTGTTTGATTTCCTCCGGCGTCGGCCGTCGATCCGGCGGAATCTGCAGTTCATGCTGCACCACCGAAATCAGCGAGTTATAGCTCCCTTCCCGCAGATCCTTCTCCCAGTCCTCCCAATCATCCAGCATTTGCAGTGTGACCAGTACCGCATCCACCGCAGCTTCGAACGTCGGAATTAATGCATCTCGATCGGTCAGCAGCAGCATGCCGGCAACGGATAACTTCACTGGGGATGCCTTGTGAGCAATTTGTACAGGGTTATCCTGGAAGAAGTCTTGTTGGTTCTCTAATGACACTGCCTCCGCCCATTCTGCGGTATATTTCCGGTAGTAATTCCAGAACGGGGAGGAAGTAGAGTAAAATCTGGCGTAGATGTGGGCAAATTCGATTTGAATGAGATTTGCCAGGGGCAACTTCCGCTTGTCATTGGAGCCTGGATCGTCCATCACTTCATCGATTAAATGGTAATGCAGCATCGCTAAAATCATAGCGACGGTTAACTCTCGGCTGTCTTCTGTCGTAACGCCAGCGGCCTCCTGCAGCCAGAAGGGGAGCAAATAACATATGTAGTTTTGGGAGCCTGATTTCTTTAAGGCATGAAATTTACCCAGGTAGTTGACGGCTTGTTCCCGGAATTCCTCCGGCAGTCCCAAAAGAATTGTCTCCGCTTGATCAAAGGCGAATTCTAAATCATGTTCAAAGCTATTAAACCATTTCCAGTCCACCGAACAGAACCTCCCTCATATAGGAACCATCCTCTTCATTATATAGGAGAATTTGTAGATAGGATAGGCTGATAGAACCTAGCAAAGCCCCTTCCTGGGGAAAGGGGCCTTCATGACCGTCTGTAGGATTTTAGAAAAGTTGGTGAATGCCGATCAAGATTAGCAGCAACCCGGAGACGACCGTAGCCCGGTTACCGAATTTCTCCGCCGCGACCTTCTCCCCGAACCCGGCGCATGCAGCCAGCAGTAAATAGCTGAACAAACCGACGGACAGCGAGGTATACCAGACGTTTAATTGAGTAATTCCGGCGTTAAAGCCGCCGGCCAGTGCATTCATGGCCAAGGCGATCCCCAGGACGACCGATTCGCCTAGGCTGATAGATTTAGAGCTGTCCTTGTCCGCTTCTTCAGGATTGCGCAGCAGGCGGGTCAGCGGATTCATGTCATCCTCCTGGACGGATGCCTCCTTCTTCTCCAGAAACGGCTGCAGCAGTACCCATACCCCGACCCCAACGATCACAACCGTCCCCAACAATTGACCGATCCATGGATGGATCCACGAGGATAACCAGCTTCCGAAAAAACCCGACACCAGAGTGGCCAAAAAGGAGATGATGGCGATGGCCAGATTGGAGTACCATGGAATGCGGATTTTTCGTACTCCGTAAGCAATACCGACTCCCGCATTATCCAGGTTGGACGCGAGTCCAATGGCGATGACAGCCAACAGACTGTAAGAACCCATGATGTTCGCTCCTTTGCAATACATGATGACACAGCATATGCCCAGAGAATGGAATTGGTTTATGGGCCAACCGGTCACCCGTCTCCAAGGGAAGCGGAGGATTGCCAATAAAGGATTTCCCTTACATCAAATAAAGTAGTATAATGACCACAAAGATAACGTTTGGGAGTGATAAATGTGCTTGAAAACTTGTTGCGTCCGAGCCATCTGTTGCTTTTGGTCATTGCGGCGCTTTTGTTATTTGGTCCTAGCAAGCTTCCAGAACTGGGGCGTAGTTTTGGCACGATGCTCAAGGAATTTAAGAGAGGGGCACGCGGGGATATCCTCGAAGACGAGAAGCCGCAGGCCTCGGAAATCCAACCTGCCGCAGAAACGAATAAATCCTCTTAACGCCAGTAGATAAGACGCCTTCGGGGGTCTTTTTTTTTGACATTTGCGACGCGAAAAAAAGCGCGTGCATCCGGGAAAACCCGTGCACGCGCTTTTGTTTTGTACGGCCGAAAGGCCATTCTCTATACCTGAAGCAGCAGAAGAATGATGGACGATAATCCCAAACAGGTGCTGATCAGGTAGAGGAACATCACGACCTGTTTCTGATTTAACCCTGCCCGAAGCAGCCGGTAATGCACTTGGCCGGCATCCGCTACGTAAGGCGACTTCCCTTGCAGCATCCGTTTGATGACCACAAACAGATTATCAAAAATCGGTACGCCCAGGGCAAGTACCGGGATGAACAAGGACAAGACTGTCGCCTGCTTAAAGGCCCCATCCAATGCGATCACCGCAAGCATAAATCCAAGGAAGGTTGCTCCCGCATCGCCCATAAATACTTTAGCCGGCGGTTTGTTGTACCGCAGGTAGGCGAGCGTTACCCCGATGAGGGCGATCGACAGCATCGCGGAATTGGTTTGCCCTTTCGTTAGAGCCACGACAAACAGCGTGACCGCGGAAATGGCGGACAATCCCCCAGCCAGGCCGTCCAAACCGTCCGAAAAATTGATGACCGTGGTGACGCCAAAGATCCACAGGATCGTCAATACAAACTGGAGCCATCCCGGAAGCAGGACGTAATCCCCGCTAAACGGATTGACGAAGCCGCTAAAGGTGATACCTGCCGCATAAACTAGGACAGCAGCGGATACCTGTACGATTAGCTTCGGCAGCGCCGGGAAATCCTTGCCTTTCGTTTTGTACCAGTCGTCAACCGTACCGATGGCTAGCAGCAGCACACCGCCCGCGAACAGAGCTCCCGTCTCCCAGGAGAAGTTACGCGTAAACAGCAGGTACGAGATAAAGAATCCGGCGAATATGGCATAGCTTGCCGTCAACGGGATCGGTTGGCGATGGATTTTGCGCTCGACATCTGCGCGGGGTTTGTCCACGAAGTCGAGACGGAACGCCAGTTTGCCAAGCGGCGGGATCAGAACATACACGATCAGAAACGATAACAGAAAAGTTAATAAGTATAAAATACAACTCACCACCAGATGTTAGACTCAGGCTAATGACTATTATAAAAAGAAATTCGGACAATGTCGAATACTTGATTCACCCGTTGCGTACCGTGAAGGTGAACGGAAGGCCGAAAATGTGGTACATTATAGAAGATACGATGGCTTTTGCATGGAAAATACGTTTTATCACCTTTTTAGGCAGGTACGGAGGGATTTGGAATGCAAGACGATTACGCGCGCAAGCTGGAGGATCAAAAAAGCCTGTTTCGGCAGCTAGGGATCAAACTGGATGCGCTCTCCATTCACGAGAAAGATTTCGATGCCAAAATGCGGGGCTACGATAAGGAGGAAGTCGATCGCTTCCTGGATGACATTATCGTCGATTACGAGCGCTTCTACGATATCATTACCGATCTGCTGGACAAATATAAAGAAATCCAGCGTCGGCAAGCTTATTGGGAAGAAGAGAAGAAAGCCATGGCCACCCGCAAACCGCAGTTTGACCTGGAGAACGCGGTGGACCGCAGGCTGGTGGAGGACGGCATTCGACAGATGGAACGCAGCCTCGAGCAGTTTAAGTTGCATATCCGCGGAGAGCGGTAAAGAACCTAAAGAACCGAACCGGACGCTGGAGTGCCGATTCGGTTCTTTGCATATGGAGAACGAATGAGGAGCAGAATAAAGCTGACGATGTATGAGGTTCATGCGATGTTCATGGGATGTTCATGAAGCAGATGGTTGCATCTGGGATTATGGAGTGGTATGATATAAACAAGATTTAGATTTAGTCTAAATTTAAGGTATTTACTTAAGAAGCTAAAGACAGATCGCTTCTCAAATTTTAATATGGTGAATGGAGGAAATAACAATGGCAAACCACACAATGACTCAAGTAGATCAAGAACTGCAAAAACAACTGAACCTGCAAATCGCGAACTGGACGGTGCTGTACACGAAGCTGCACAATTTCCACTGGTACGTGAAAGGTCCGAACTTCTTTACACTCCACGAGAAATTTGAAGCCTTCTACGATGAAGCAGCGGGTTATATCGACGAGATCGCTGAGCGCCTGTTGGCAATTGGCGGCACCCCGGTGGCGACATTGCGCGAATCGCTTGCGCTTGCCAGCATTTCCGAAGCCAGCGGCAAGGAATCGGCCGATGAGATGGTAGCTGCGGTTATCGCGGACTTCGAGAAACTGGACGGCGAGTTGAAAGATGGTATGGAAGCGGCGGCTAGAGCGGAAGACGAAGCTACCGGTGACCTGTTGCTTGGCATCGTATCCTCGTTGGAGAAACATCGTTGGATGCTTAATGCTTATCTTGGCAAATAAGCCGTAGTATGGAGATAAACGAAAGACCTTGCCCCGAAGCAGAACAGATGCTTATCGGGCAAGGTCTTTTTTTTGCAAGCTGCGGTCAACTGACTTTGAAGCGCTCAATGAGGGTATGAAGCTTCTCTGACAAGCCGGACAGGAAGCTGGCTGAGGCGTCAACCTCCTGCATGGCTGCCAATTGCTCTTCGGAGGACGCCGACATGTTCTGAGCGCTGATCGCCGTATCTCCCGCAAAACGGACAATCTCATCGATGGATTGGACCAGCCTTTGCGAGCTGTCGGATAAGAGGCGGACCCCTTCGCTGACATCGGCAATCGATTCTGCGGTGAACTGCGCGGAGGTTTTAATCTCCGCAAAAGAAGCTCCGGCGCTGCGGACCAGTTCGGCCCCACGTTTCGTTTCGCGCACGGTCTCATCCATGGCGTTGCCGGTGAGCTCCACCTGACCAACAATGTGGGCGATGAGCCCGCCGATTTGCTGCGCCGATGCGGCGGAGCGTTCCGCCAGCTTGCGGACCGAGGAGGCTACGACGGCAAATCCGCTGCCGAACTCACCGGCACGGGCCGCTTCAATCGAAGCGTTGAGGGCAAGCAGGTTCGTCTCCGCTGCGATATCGGTCATAATGTCAAGAATGCTCTGCACTTCCTTGGAATGACTGCCCAGTTCCTCGATGATGGAGGAGAGGTGAATGATTTTGGCCTCCATCGTCGCCATCTGTTCCACGCCGGATTCAATGGCTTGTCCCCCTTGAATCGAGGCGGTGGAAACCTGCTGTGCCGATGCGGAGACCCCTTCAGCGTGGCGGGCGATCTGTTCGATCCGCTCGGACATGTCGCGAAGCATCGAGGATCCGGATTCCAGGTTTTGCAGCTGCCGCTCCGCGCCTTCGGCAAGGGACAGGGTGATTTCCACGGTCTGCTCACTGGCCTTTCCGGTTTCTTGTGCACTGGCGGACAATTCCTGCGACGAGGAAGCTACCTGCATCGACGTGTCGTTCACTTCGCCAATCAGTTGCCGCAGGTTGTCCACCATCTTCGCGAAATCGCGCGTGAGTTTGCCGATCTCATCCCGGCTGTTCAGCACGTGCGTCTGAACGGTCAAATTGCCGTGAGCGACGTTCTCTACTTGACGGGACAAGGTTTCCAGCGGACGAGTCATCCGGTGGATGAAGAAATACACGAAGACGACGGCCGCGATCAGGACGCCGCCCCCGAGGATGAAAGGCAGCATGAGAATGTCACGTGTTCTTTCCCCGATAATGGAAGCATCGAAGTTGATGACCATCAGGCCAATGATCTCTTGATCCGGATCATGATTTTTGTAGATCGGACCGTAACCACTGAGCAGCTTCACTCCGTCATAAGAATAAACTTTGGTGTATACGGAATGCTTCATCTGGAGAATCATGTCCCGGTCCTGCTCGCTGAAATAAAAAGCATCACCCGCTTGATATCCGCGGCTCTGGATGTTCTGATCCGCAGCGAGAATCGTGCCGTCCAGCGACATGAGAAACACTTCTTTAAACAACGGCTTGTGTTCCACCGTCCAGTTTAACTTCTTTTCGAGCTCGGTAAGACCGCTGCGGTCTCCGTTTGTAAGCCGGGCGACGGCTTCTGGATCAACGAGCCCGGTCGTAATATTGGCGCAGCCCACCGTTTCGATCCCGACGGATTTCTCCACCTGACGATACGTCATCTGATAACCAAATAACCCGATCAGTGAACCGACCAGGATGAGGAGTCCGATCAGTACGGAGGTAATTTTTTGTGCAAAGCTCATATTCCATCTCCCGTCAATAAGGCTTGATGACTGTATATGTAAGCAGTACTAAGACACATTATATAGAGATTAAAATCGCAAGATGTAATCAATCGCACTCTGATTTGTCGAAAAAGGTGAAGAAAAAGAGAAAAATATCACAGAAGGTGACAAACTATGTCAGAAAACAATGAAAAATGGCGATTATTTATCGCGGTACCTCTTCCGCAGGAGGTCAAGCAAAAGCTGGAGGCTTGGTGCAGGGAGCAGCAGGCTACACTTCCTTTTAAGAAATGGGTGCATGCAGAGGATTTTCATATTACCGTCCAGTTTCTGGGGGATACTTCGGCAAACCGTTTGGACGAGTTAACGGCTTCCTTGGAGCGGGCGGCGAGGGGGGGCGCTCCGTTTCGCTTGGAGGCAGCGGGAGTTGGAACGTTCGGACGACCCGCAAGTCCCAGTGTGCTGTGGGCTGGGGTCCGCGGCGATGTAGGCGAGCTGGAGAACCTTCATCATCGTGTGATAACGGAGAACCACGCATTAGGCTTTGTACCGGAAGAACGGCGCTTCAGCCCGCATATTACACTGGCCCGCAAGTACCCGGAAGGGGCCAGATTGGACCCTCAGGCGCTAAACCCTATGCCGGAATTCGGCGCCTGGGATGTCGACCGCCTGGTCATTTATCGGACGCAGATGCGTGAGCGTCCGATGTACAAGGTGGTTGGAACGGCGATACTGAGTTAGTTGGCTCGTTGCTCGGCTGGACCCGTCTGCAAACGTACGCGGGCTGGGGCCGCGGAGGGATGAAGCAGACTGATGACAGCGCCTGCGCATCGGTCGGGCCGGTAGCCGTTTTGCCGAATCGCCAACTTGGGTTGGCCCTGGCTGCTGGCTGCGTGCCGGCTACGAAGAGTAGCAAACCAATCATCCAGCACATCCGGTGAATGCAACTCGGCGCCAAAGCCATGCTGCACGAAATATTCGCGGTTCTTCTCCTCCTGCCCGGGGATCGATTCAAAGAACAGCATAGGAATTCCTTTGGCCATCCCTTCGGTGCAGGTCATCCCGCCGGGTTTCGTGATGAGAAGGTCGGAGGCATCCATCCATTTGCCAATCTCCTGTGTAAAGCCGATCACTTTAATATTCGGATGCTGCAGGGCCGGGTGAGCCCGCAGTCTGGCGGCGAGCTTCTCGTTGCTGCCCATACAGCAGACGATTTGGATCTCCTCGCGCCAAGACGCCAATTTAGCCAGCAGCTCCTCGCTAAACAGTAATCCCCAACCCCCGCCCATGACGAGGGCGGTGGGCATATTTTTCAACCCCAGTTCCTCCCGGGCGGATACCTTCTCCTGTTTGCTCCAGAAATCCGGGTGTACCGGAATCCCCGTTACCTGAATCTTGGCAGGAGCCACTCCACGCTGCACGAGCAGGGCTTTGACTTCAGGCGCGGACACGAGATATTGATCCACCCCGGGGCTCATCCAGGAACCGTGGGCATCATAATCCGTGATAAGCGTGCACAGCGGCACGTCTAAACCGGTTGCCAGCTTAAGGTAAGACACGATAGCGCTGGGGATCGGATGCGTGCAAACGATCAGATCGGGCTGAAGCTGTGCGATGACGTCGACGGCATGTTGATAGAACATTTTATGCAACGCCAATCGCGTTAACCTCCCAACCGGCTTCTCGTACTTACGACGATAAAAATGGCCAACCAACGCGGGGCTGGCGTTGACCGTCATCCGGTACGCGGAAAGGATCAGCGGCGCCACGGTTGGATTCAGAAAGGAGCCGAGCTCCAGCACCTTCGTCCGGATATGCGGATTCTTCCGTTTGAGCCCAGCCGCCAGCGCATGTCCGGCTTGCGTATGCCCGCTCCCGAAACCTTCCGATAAGATCAAGACTCTTTTTTTTCGCATAAATGATTCACCTACTCCCAAGAATCGTTCCGATTCATTGCTTCTGATACTAAGTTTATGTTGTTTATATGCTGCCTTAAAGAGGCTGGGGACGGGTGCGCCAACTGGACTTAGGTCGGGGAGCAGCAGGGCGCGGCGAGACATGGAACAAGCTAATGAAAATTATTGAAAAATTCTGAAAAAAACATCTTGCATTTCGGTTTCGAGAGGAGTAAAGTAGGGATTGACCAAATGACCGAAATTGAATTTTAGTCATTTTCGGCCGGATAATGTTGATTTCAATCATTCCAACGCAGGGAGGTGACAAGGATGGCTGTGGTAGATCGCCGTAAACTCGTAGTCGAAGCAGCGGAGAAGTCCTTTGCTTTATTCGGCTATAAAGCGACGACGATGGACCATGTGGCGAAAATTGCGAATGTGGCGAAAGGTACGATCTACACCTTCTTCACGAACAAAGAGGAGCTGTTCGATGAGATTTTGCGTTCCGTGATCGCGGAAATGAAGCGGGTCATCGAACCGGAGATCGACGAAGAGAAGCCTTTCTTCGAGAACTTGCATCGGGCGATGGACGCGTTGCTGGAGTTCCGCAGCGAGCATGAGCTGCTGATCAAGTTGTCTCAGGAGGTGCGCGACTTCGGGACTCCTAAAGCTCAGGAAGGTCTCGAGCAGATCGAAAACGCGATTCTGGAATATCTGGAACGCCATCTGTCCCGTTCCGCTCAGCGGGAGGAGATCCGCCCGTTTGATCCCAAGCTGGTTGCTTTCGTCGTGTTTAAGCTGTATATCGCGTTAACGTCGGATTGGAACAAAAACAATAAGCCTTTAAGCAAAGAGCAAATCAAGGAGTTTATCCGTGATTTTCTGGCGGGAGGTTTGCTCCTGCCAACGGGAGCATAAACGAAATTATCCAAAGATTAGAGAAAGAAGCCATCAAGGGGAGAGAAAGCAAAAATGAAATCATTAAGTGTATTTTTCAAGGATATGGGAGCCACCTTCAAGAATCCTAAAGTGTTCATCCCGATTCTTGTCGTGCTGTTCATTCCCGTACTGTACAGCGGCATGTTCCTGACGGCCTTCTGGGATCCGTACGGGAAGATGAACGAGCTGCCGGTTGCGGTGGTGAACGAGGATTTGGGGGCGCAGTACGAAGGGAAGGAACTGAAAGTTGGCGAGGATCTCGTAACCGAGCTGAAGAAGAGCGACGACTTCCAATGGAAGTTCGTTACCCGCTCGCAAGCGGAAACCGGGATGAAGAACAATGAATACTATATGACTATCGTTATTCCGGACAATTTCTCGTCGCAGGCGACCACGCTGATGGATGAGAACCCGTCGCCGGCCCAGCTGATTTTTGAGCCTAATGAGGGGTATAACTTCCTGGCGGCACAAATCGGCGGCACAGCGGTGAAGGAGATCAAAGCGAAAGTGTCCGCCAAAGTGACGGAGGCTTATACGGAAACCCTGTTTGACCAAGTGGAAAAAATCTCCGGCGGCCTCAGCGATGCAGGCAGCGGAGCCAGCACCCTAAACGATGGGGCAGCTAAACTCGACGACGGCGCGAAGAAGCTGAAGGAGAATTTGGCGAAGTTGGTCGACGGCACGATGAAGCTGGAAAACGGCGTTGCGCCGTTGGAGAAAGGCACGCAGTCACTGTACGAAGGCATTAACGAGGTTAAAGCCGGGGCCGGAACCTTGGCTAGCGGTTTAACGCAGCTGGAGGCAGCTAATCAACAGCTGGAGAACGGAGCCAAAGAGGCGCATCAAGGCGGTGCGAAGCTGCAAGCTGGACTTCAATCCTCGCTGGAAGGCGCTCAGAAGCTGAAAGCCGGCTTAGAAGCGTCTGAGCAAGGCAGCGCCCAACTGCAAGCTGGGCTGGAATCGTCTGTTCAAGGCAGCGCGAAAGTGTCCGCAGGGGCCAACAGCGTAGCGCAAGGGTTAGAGCAACTGGCGCAAGCGAATCCGGAGCTGGCGAAGAACGCTTCGGTGCAGCAGTTGATCGCTGCCAGCAAGGCGGTGGCCCAAGGCAGCGAACAGCTGCATCAAGGGAATCAACAGCTGCTGCAAGGCAGCCAAGAGCTGCATCAAGCGCAGCAACAGCTCGTCCAAGGCGGGCAGCAATTGGCGGCGGGTCAAGAGCAACTGCTGCAAGGGGCAACTCAGCTGAACGCCGGTCAAGAGCAGCTGGCGAGCGGGCTTGAACTGTTCGGCAGCAAACTGTCGGAAGCGGCGGCCGGTGGGCAGAAGCTGGCGAGCGGTGCCGGACAGCTGAGCACAGGCGCCAAACAACTGCTTGGCGGCGTCGAGCAATTGTCCGGCGGTGTAGGCACGTTGGCTGACGGCTCGAAGCAGCTGAACGCCGGTGCAGGCGAGCTGAAGAACGGCATGGATCAACTGACGGAAGGCTCGGGCGAACTGGCTTCGAAGCTGACCGATGCGGCGGAACAAACTTCCGGCGTGAAGAAGACCGACGCGCTCGTCAATATGTACGCCGAGCCGATCGAAATCAGCGAGCAGAAAGTCAACGAAGTGCCGAACTACGGTACGGGTTTTGCCCCTTACTTCCTGTCGCTTGGCCTGTTCGTTGGGGCGTTAATCTCGACGCTGGTCGTCCCGGTACGGGGCACCTCGGTGGCGGAAGCCAGCGGCTGGAACCGTTTCGTCAGCCGTTCGATGGCTTTTGCAGGCATGAGCTTAATCCAGTCCTTGATGGCGGTTGTGCTTGTCTTGTACGGACTGGGGCTTGAGGTCAAGAGCATTCCGCTCTTCTACCTATTCGCCTTTGTTACCAGCTTGTGCTACATGTTTATTATTCAAGCGCTGGTGACCTGGTTGGAGAACCCGGGACGGTTCCTGGCGATCCTGATGCTGATCTTCCAATTGACGACCAGCGCAGGGACCTTCCCGCTCGAGCTGATTCCAAACTGGATGAAAGCCTTCAACCCGATTCTGCCGATGACTTACAGCGTCAAGGGCTTCAAGGCGGTCATCTCGACCGGCGATATGCCGATCGCTTGGGAAAATGTCGGCATGCTGTTGGCGTTTGGCCTCGTATTCCTGGCGATAACGCTGGTATACTTCATGCGCCACGAACGCAGCGCGGATGTCAGTCCCGAAGCGAACTTGAGCGTCCAATCGCATTAATCGCATCTTAGAATTAGGATGAAATCCGCCCTCCGGATCTTTCAGGGGGCGGATTTTTTTTACGTTGATGGCGAGGAGGCGACCTCTGTATTCTGAACGCTTTGCATGATTATCCCGTTAGATCAACTGCACCTCAGCTCCTCCGACCACCTTATCGAAAGGGATAATCGTGCAAAGAGACCTGGAGGGATACCAACACATCTTCATATGGTGACGCTTTCGTGGCAAAACCACCCTTACGGGCCCTAAAATTTCTAATCAATAGTGCAAAATAAAGAGAATATAATGCAAAAACAGATGTGACATTTTCCGTTAGAATAAAAAGAAAGATTCATCCGGGCTTATCCGGTATCGTGGCAAGGCGTGGGGACGGATCTATTTCTATCCGCTTATGATGTTTTGAACTACCTCTAAATAGAAAGGTTGCGTCAGATGATGAAACATACCGTTATACCTCCCAAGCAGGGACTTTATGATCCCGCTTTCGAAAAAGACGCTTGCGGCATGGGCTTCGTAGCCCACATCAAAGGGAAGGCCTCCCATGAGATCGTCAGCCAGGCGCTGACCATGCTGGCGAATATGGAACACCGGGGCGGCCAAGGCAGTGAACCGAACTCGGGCGATGGCGCAGGTATTTTACTGCAAATTCCGCATCGGTTTTTTGCAGCCGAAGCGGCAAAGCTTGGGTTCGCTCTGCCGGAGGCGGGTCAGTATGGCGTCGGGATGCTGTTCCTGCCGCATGACGAAGCGGCCCGAGCCAAACAAGAGGAGGAGCTTGTGCGCATCGTCGAGGCGGAAGGGCAACGGGTCCTCGGCTTCCGTACGGTTCCGACTTACGACGATATGCTGGGCCAATCGGCCAAAGCGGCAAAGCCGTTCGTTCGCCAGATCTTCATCGGGCGCTCCGCGGAGCTGAAGGACGATTTGGATTTTGAACGCAAACTGTACGTGATCCGGCGCCGGGCTGAACTTGCGATCCGATACAGCGGCGCGGAGCAGGGGGATGCTTTTTACGTATCCAGTTTGTCTTGCCGCAAGGTTGTGTACAAAGGGATGCTGACCACGGAGCAAGTGGGACAGTTCTACCTGGATTTGCGGGATGAGACGCTGGAATCGGCCATCGCGATGGTGCATTCGCGCTTCAGCACGAATACGTTCCCAAGCTGGGAGCGGGCGCATCCGTACCGCTTTATGATCCATAACGGCGAGATCAATACGCTGCGCGGCAACGTGAACTGGATGCATGCGCGCCAATCGATGTTCCAAAGCGAAGCGTTTGGCACCGATTTGGAAAAGGTTAAACCGGTGATCAACCCGGACGGCTCGGATACGGCGATGTTTGACAATACGTTTGAATTTCTGTACCTGAGCGGACGTTCTCTGCCGCACGTGGCCATGATGATGGTGCCCGAGCCATGGGTTGGCCGGGAAGATATGGACCCGGACAAACAAGCGTTCTACGAATATCACAGCACGATGATGGAGCCATGGGACGGGCCTGCGGCGATGGGCTTTACCGACGGCATCCAGATCGGGGCCATCCTGGACCGGAACGGCTTGCGTCCGTCACGTTATTATGTAACGAAAGATGACTTGATCGTTCTCTCCTCGGAGGTTGGCGTTCTCGACATTCCAGCGGAGGACGTGCTTTACAAGGACCGGTTGCGCCCGGGGCGGATGCTGCTTGTCGACACGCGGGAAGGCCGGATCATTTCCGACGAGGAAGTCAAATCGGCCATCGCTAAGGAGCATCCTTACCGCGAGTGGTTAAACGAGCATCTCGTCGAGCTGGAAGATTTGCCGGAAGCGAAAGAGCTGCCGCCGGAAAGCCATGAAGATATTTCGCGCCGTCAAATGGCGTTTGGTTATACGTATGAAGACCTGCGGAAAGTGCTGGAGCCGATGGCCGTCACCGGCCAGGAAAATATCGCTTCCATGGGTTACGACGCACCGCTGGCCGTACTGTCAGAACAGCCGCAGCGGTTGTACAACTACTTCAAGCAAATGTTTGCGCAGGTCACCAACCCGCCGATCGATGCGATCCGCGAGGAGCTGGTTACCTCGACGGCAACAACGATTGGACCGGAGCGCAATCTGCTTCAGCCGGAGCCGGAAAGCTGCCGCCAGATTCGGTTGGATTCGCCAATCCTGTCCAATGAGGATTTTGCGAAGATCCGCCATCTGCACCGGCCAGGCTTTAAAGCCATCACGATTCCGATCCTGTTCCCGGCTGCCGAAGGGGCAGAAGGGCTTCGTAAGGCGCTTGACACCTTATGCGAAGCGGCCGACCGGGTGATTGCCAAAGGCCACAACATCCTGATCTTGTCCGACCGCGGCATGGATGCGGAGAACGCCGCCATCCCGGCGTTGCTGGCTGTATCTTGCCTGCATCACCATCTCATCCGCGAGGAGACACGGACCAAGGTCAGCCTCCTGCTGGAGTCGGGCGAACCGCGCGAGGTGCACCATTTTGCCCTGTTGCTTGGCTACGGGGTGAGCGCAGTGAATCCTTATCTGGCGTTCGAAAGTCTGAAGGATATGATCGCCCAACGGATGCTGCAGGGAATATCGCATGAAAAAGCGGTGTACAACTTCATCAAAGCAGCGACCAAAGGGGTCGTTAAAACGTTGTCCAAAATGGGCATCTCAACGATCCAATCGTACCGCGGGGCGCAAATTTTCGAAGCGGTTGGGCTGGAGCCGGCGTTTGTGGATCGTTACTTCACTTGGACACCGTCCCGAATCGGGGGCATCGGCCTGAAGGAGGTTGCAGCCGAAGCGCTGACCCATCATTACCGTGCCTATACCGACAAGGACGGCAACGACAAGGTGCTGGATTCCGCTGGGGAATACCAGTGGCGCAGCGGCGGGGAGGAGCATCTGTTTAACCCGCAGACGGTCCATTTGCTGCAACAGGCGGTGCGGACGGGCGACTATGCGCTGTATAAGAAGTTCGCCGAGCAGGTGCAAGGCGAGAACAACAGGCATTTGACCTTGCGTTCCTTGCTGGAGCTGAAGCCGGTTGGTCCGAAGGTACCGCTGGAGGAAGTGGAATCGGCCGCTTCGATCATGCGCCGCTTCAAGACCGGGGCGATGTCCTTTGGTTCAATCAGCAAGGAAGCGCACGAGACGATCGCAATCGCTATGAACCGCATCGGCGGCAAGAGCAACACCGGTGAAGGTGGCGAGGATCCAGCACGTTATGTGCCGGACGAGAACGGCGATCTGCGCCGCAGCGCGATCAAGCAAGTGGCGTCGGGACGGTTTGGTGTCACGTCGAACTACCTGGTGAATGCCGACGAAATCCAGATCAAGATGGCACAGGGGGCTAAACCGGGTGAAGGCGGTCAGTTGCCGGGTCGCAAGGTGTATCCTTGGGTCGCGGAAGTGCGTGGATCCACCCCGGGGGTGGGCTTGATTT
The DNA here is from genome assembly GCF_001486505.1 of Paenibacillus rubinfantis. Taxonomy (GTDB): domain Bacteria; phylum Bacillota; class Bacilli; order Paenibacillales; family Paenibacillaceae; genus Fontibacillus; species Fontibacillus rubinfantis. The sequence continues at coordinate 1,196,976 of NZ_LN909066.1, read as the reverse complement.
CGCCGCCGCCACACCACGATATCTATTCGATCGAGGATCTGGCGGAGCTGATTTACGACCTGAAGAACGCTAATCCGCGGGCCCGCATCAACGTGAAGTTGGTCTCGGAAGCCGGCGTTGGAACGATCGCAGCTGGCGTTGCCAAAGGACGCGCCGATGTGATCCTGGTCAGCGGTTATGACGGAGGAACCGGGGCTTCGCCGCAAAGCTCGATCCGCCATGCCGGTCTGCCTTGGGAGCTCGGGCTGGCCGAAACGCATCAAACACTGATGTTAAACAACCTGCGCGACCGCGTTGTCCTGGAAACGGACGGCAAAATCCTGAACGGCCGCGACCTTGCCGTCGCCGTTTTACTCGGCGCCGAAGAATACGGCTTTTCGACCGCGCCGCTGGTGGCGGTAGGCTGTATCATGATGCGCGTGTGCCATCTGGATACCTGCCCGGTGGGCGTGGCTACCCAAAATCCGGAGCTGCGCAAAAACTTCACCGGCGATCCGCAGCACGTCGTCAACTTTATGACGTTTGTGGCGGAGGATCTGCGCGAATGGATGGCGGAACTGGGCTTCCGCAGCCTGAATGAGATGATTGGCCGCACCGACTGCCTCGATACGGTCAAAGCGGTCAGCCATTGGAAGAAGCAAGGCGTTGACGTCAGCTCGCTGCTGCATATGCCGGAGCTGCCGGAGGGCAGCAGCCGCTACTGCACGAAGCAGCAAAACCATGGGCTGGAAGAGACGTTGGATCTGACGCAGCTGCTACCTTTGGCGCTTCCTGCGCTGGAGCGCGGCGAAGCCGTCAGCGCCCGGCTGCCGATCTGCAACGTCAACCGGGCGACCGGGACGATCGTAGGCAGCGAAGTTACCCGCCGTTATGGGCAACAGGGGCTGCCTGAGGATACGATCACGTTCCATTTTGAAGGCTCGGCGGGTCAAAGCTTCGGGGCGTTTGTACCGAAGGGCATGACGCTTACCGTCGAGGGTGATGCCAATGACTACACCGGAAAAGGGCTGTCCGGCGGTAAGGTTATCGTGAAGCCGTCGCCGCGCGCTACGTTTGCCGCAGAGGAGAACATCATCATCGGCAACACGTCGTTTTACGGCGCGACGAGCGGAGAGGCATACATCCGTGGGATTGCTGGAGAACGGTTTGCGGTGCGTAACTCCGGTGCCAACGTCGTCGTTGAAGGTGTCGGCGACCACGGCTGCGAATATATGACCGGCGGACGCGTTGTTGTCCTGGGCGGAACGGGCCGGAACTTTGCGGCCGGGATGTCCGGCGGGATTGCATACGTGCTTGACGAGAGCGGCGACTTCGCCAGCCGTTGCAACTTGGAAATGGTGCTGCTGGAAAAGGTGGAGGAGCCAGCGGAAGCGGATCAACTGCGGACGTTAATCAGCCGTCACATCCTGTATACAGACAGTACGGTGGGACGCCGTGTGCTGGACCGTTGGAACGAGACCCTGCCGAAGTTCGTGCGCGTCATTCCGAAGGACTACAAGCGCATGCTGGAGCAAATCCGCAAGGTTGAAGACGAAGGTTTGAAGGGCGAAGCCGCGCTGTTGGCTGCTTTTGAAGCCAATGCACGCGAGCTGGCCCGTGCCGGCAATCATTAATATTTCATAGCGAAAGCGATGAAAGCAAGAAAAGGGCTGCCCCGCATGTCTTGTCAAGACATTGAACTGCACCCCGTCAAGTAGACAGTATAAAAAATAAAAGCTCAATTAGGCGGCCTTGGTCCTGTACTCCATCGGACTGAGGCCGTTTAATTTTCTCTGTAATCGTTCGTAATTGTAAAAGTGGATATAGTCATCAATGTCGTTCTTCAACTGGTCAAAAGTCCGATAATTATGCAAATAATATTTCTCGCATTTCAATGTTCCCCAGAAGGATTCCATGGGCCCGTTATCAATGCATCGGCCTACTCGGGACATACTCTGCTTCATGTTGGCAGCATCCAGCTTTTCTTTAAAGTATGTTGAAGTGTACTGGAAGCCTCGGTCACTGTGAATCAATGGCTTACATTCGGACACAGATTCCAGTGCCAATTCTAGCGTCTTAAACACCAGTGGATTGTTGTTGGAGTGCCCCAGCACGTAAGATACAATCGTATTATCATGGAGGTCAAGAATCGCGCTTAAATAAGCCTTTTGTCCATGACCGTATTTGAACTCCGTTACGTCCGTCACCCACTTCTCGTTTGGCGCATCCGCCTGGAACTCGCGATTCAGCAAATTCTCGGCCACATGCTGAGGGGTGGAGCGCGGATATTTCTTTTTCTTTCGGCGGATCACCGATTGGATCCCCTTGATCTCCATTAATCGCTGTATGCGTTTGTGGTTAATTCGCTTTTCAAGCATTCTACGTAAATGCAGCGTGAGTTGACGGCAACCAAAGATGCCTTCGACCTTGTGGTACAAAGACATCATGACTTCCGTCAGCTCTTGGTTCTCCAACTGTCGCGGACTGGGCTTGTGGCTGAGCCATTTGTAATAACTTGACCTTGGTATCCCTGCCACCTCGCACAGAAGCTGTATGCTGAGCGACTCTGCCTGGTGCACGGCTTGTATCGCGAGATAGACGTTCTCCTGTCGATGCTGGCTTAACGACGCCCCCTTTGGAACTCCTGTAACTTTTTTAGGAATACATTCTCCGCTCGTAGCCGCTCAACTTCGTACTCCAGCTTCCTCATAGCAAGCTTCTGTTGGTCGGCCTCCGTAAGCTCCTCAGGCGCCTTCTTGCGCCCTCTGCCGTCGCGAAGAGCCTCTGGTCCACCGGCTTCGTACTTTTTAACCCACCCATATACTTGTTGGTAAGAGACCTTGAATTGGTCTGCCGCCTGGCTGTAATCTTGTCCATTCGCAAGGCAGTGCAAGACAATGTCAAGCCGCTCCTGCCACGTTGTAGAACGTCCCTTGGTCATAGCCGTCTTTCCCCCATTGTAAGCTCGTAAACTGCTATGACCATTATACTTCTTAATCCAATCGGCGAGTTGGGTTCGACTGGAAATCTTGTACTTATCGATGATCTGGTATTGTGACAACTCACCACGAAAATAATCCATGACCGCTTGTAATTTAAGCTCAGCAGAATAACTACGATTGCAAGTTCGAATCGCTAATCCCTCCATACCATACAGTCGATAACGATTTCGCCACTTCATTAAGGTGGACTTGCTGAACCCAAACTTCCTTACAGCGGCATTAATACCGATATGTCAGCCCTCGATCTCCTGCACAATGGCTAATTTCTCTACATCGGTAAGCTTTTTATTTGGCATGAAAAATGCTCCCCCTCACGGTAAACAGGTTTTATTATTTCACCTGTCTACCGTAGGGGGAGCATATCAGACAGCGGGGTGGTCTTTTTTGTAAAATAAATTAGTTGTACGAACATATGTTTTTGTATAAAATGATTTGGAGAATAGATCGAGAAGATGAGAAACCGGATGCGATAGGAGGGGATCGGCGCTTGGCAGAACAAACTTATGCGCCGCAAGGCGGCGAACGAAGGATGAGGCCGCTGGGACATTACCGCGAAATGTTGGAGAAATACGTGTTCACGCAGCGCAAGCTGCTGGTTAAAATGACCGCGTTGCTGTTGATCTCGATCGCCTTGCAGCTGATCAACCCGCAGGTCATTCGTTATTTTATTGATAGCGCCCAGGGGGAAGGAAGTCTGAAGCCTTTATATGTTGCGGCGGGTCTCTTCATCGGCTTCTCCCTGGCGCAGCAAATCGTATCGGTCTGCGCCTCCTACTTTAGTGAGAACCTGGGCTGGACCACAACCAACAAGCTGCGGGCGGATCTCGTTCGACATTGCTTGTCGCTGGATATGTCGTTCCACAAGTCGAACACCTCCGGCTCGTTGATCGAAAGGGTGGACGGCGACGTCAACGCGCTGGCCAACTTCTTCTCCAGCTTCCTGATTCATTTGCTGGGCAATCTGTTATTGATGGCGGGCATTCTGGTACTGCTGTTCCGCGAAAACGTCTGGATCGGCGCAGCGATGAGTTTATTTGTCGTTGGCGCGGTCTTTATCATCCGTAAAATTCGTGAGTTTATCGTACCGGTCTGGACCAAATGGCGGGCGCAAAATGCCGAGCTCTACGGGTTTATCGGGGAACAGCTGGAAGGCACCGAGGATACCCGGGCGAATGGGGCCGCCGGCTATGTGCTGGAACGCTTCTATGCCATGGCCCGGCGGATGCTGCCGGTACGCGTTCGCGCCTCGCTGGGCTTCGGCATGATGTGGGGGACAACGATTCTGGTGTTTGCCTTGGGCAATGCCGCCGCTTTTCTCGTCTGCGCTTGGTTGTGGAGACGGGGCGAGCTGACCATTGGTTCGGTTTACCTCGTGTTTTATTACACGGAGCTGCTGGCTCAGCCGATTGAGAAGATTCGGACTCAACTGGATGACCTGCAAAAAGCCGACGCCAGCCTGATTCGCGTCCGGGACCTACTGAACACGAAACCGCGGATCACTGATGGCCCGGGCGCACCGCTGCCAAAAGGACCGTTATCCGTGAAGTTCGACCGGATGACGTTTGCCTACGAGGAGGACGGGGAGCCCACACTGCATGAGCTGGCGCTGATGCTGAAGCCGGGAGAAACGCTAGGCCTACTGGGACGGACCGGCAGCGGTAAATCCACCCTGGCGCGGCTGCTGCTGCGCTTCTACGATCCCCAGCAGGGCAAGATCGAGCTGTCGGGCATCGACATCCGTGAGTGTAAGCTGCAGGAACTGCGGAGCGGGGTGGCGATGGTGACGCAAAACATCGAGATTATGGAAGGTACCGTCCGCGATAACCTAGCTTTGTTTGATGAAAGCATCCGAGATGAGAACATCATCGCCGTGCTGAAGGAGCTGGGGCTGCAGGAGTGGTACACTGCCTTGCCTGACGGGCTGGATACGGTGCTCTCCTCCGGCGGGGGCAGCCTGTCAGCCGGTGAAGCGCAGCTGCTTGCGTTTGCTCGGGTCTTCTTGACCAACCCGGGGCTGGTCATCCTGGATGAAGCCAGCTCGCGTCTTGATCCACTGACCGAAAACCGGATTGAAACGGCGATTACCCGGCTGTTGGAATCGCGGACGTGTATTATCATCGCGCACCGTTTATCGACGGTGCAGCGCGCGGATCAGATCCTCATATTGGAGAACGGCCGAATCGTAGAATATGGACCGCGCATGGAGCTGGCTGCCGACCCGGGGTCACGCTTCAGCCGGATGCTGTCCGTTGGACTGGAGGAGGTGTTGGCATGAATACGCGGCATTTTTTCTGGAGGCTGTTGTTGAATCGTCCGGCTTTTTATTTCGCGAACCTGCTCTCTTGGACGGTTATCCATATGATTCCGCTGCTTCCGGGGCTCATTACGAAAGCGTTCTTTGATGATTTGGAGGGAAGCGCCAGCCTCCCCTACGGAGTGGAGGGTTTAATGGCGTTGTTTATCGGCGTGGCGCTGGCGCGCATCATGATGATTGCCGTCGGCTGCTGGACGGACAGCGGCTACCGATTCCGGATCAGTATGCTGCTCCGGCGGAATATGCTGGCTCATGTGCTCAGGGAGCCCGGCGCCAAAGCGATCCCTTGCTCGCCGGGGGAAGCGATCAGCAATTTCCGCGACGACGTGGATCAGTCCGAGGAAGCGATGAGCTGGTCGGTGGATATGTTTGGTTTGATCGGTTTTTTCGCTGTCTCTAGTTATATCCTAATCTCCATCGATGCGCAGTTGACGTTCTTCGTCTTTGTGCCGTTGATTCTGGTCGTCACGGCGGCGCAGATCGCCACGGCGCGCATCCAGAAGTACCGGGCCGCGAGCCGCACCGCCACCGCCAAGGTTACAGGCTCAATCAGCGAGATGTTCGCCAACGTTCAGGCGATTCAAGTCGCAGGGGCAGAAGGGCGGATCGTGCGCAGGTTCGAACGGCTGAGCGATGAACGCCGGAAGATGATGGTCAAGGATAAGCTGATCACCGAGTCGCTGTCCTCCGTGTTTACGAACTCCGTTAATCTCGGAACCGGGCTGATCCTGGTGCTGGCTGGCTATAAGATGCGCAGCGGATCGTTTTCCGTCGGTGACTTGTCGCTCTTTATCTACTATTTGACCTTCGTCACCCAACTGATTTCGAACGTTGGGAACTTCATGACGTTTTATAAGCAGATGGCCATCAGTTTCACCCGTTTGAAGCAGATGCTTCAGGGGGCGCCGGCCAAACTGCTGACGGTTCCAGCCTATATCGGGATCGGCAAGCGGCGGCAGGCCGATCCCGATTTCGTGCCGAATGCCGCTTCGACCGTGGACGATGTCGTGGAACCGGAGGGATTTCGGCTCTTGGACGGCGCTCCGGTGGAGCCGCTGCGGCTGCTGGAGGCGAGCGGACTGACGTACCGCTATCCGGAGACCGGCCGGGGCATCGAGAACATCAGCCTGCGCCTCCCGCGCGGCTCGTTTACGGTTGTCACCGGCATGATCGGCTCCGGCAAGACAACGCTGCTGCGGACGCTGCTTGGCCTGTTGCCGGCGGAAGCGGGCGAGATCCGCTGGAACGGCTGCCTTGTCCGCACGCCGGCGGACTTCTTTGTTCCGCCGCATAGCGCGTATACGGCGCAAATTCCGCGCCTATACAGCGACAAGCTGCGGAACAACATCCTGCTCGGGCTGCCCGAGACCGGGGACAGCCTGACGCAGGCGCTGCACGTCGCCGTGCTGGAGGACGACGTGGCGCAGCTGGCGCACGGCCTCGACACGATGGTCGGGCCGCGCGGCGTCAAGCTCTCCGGCGGCCAGGTCCAGCGGACCGCGGCCGCCCGGATGCTCGTGCGCGAGGCCCAGCTGTACGTGTTCGACGACCTGTCGAGCGCGCTCGACGTCGAAACCGAACGTAAGCTGTGGGAGCGGTTATTCCAGACCCGAGGCCAGGCAACCTGCCTCGTGGTGTCGCACCGCAAAGCCGCGCTCTCGCACGCGGACCATATCATCGTGCTGAAGGACGGCACGATTGAAGCCGAAGGCACGGCGGAGCGGCTGCTCGCCTCCAGCGACAGCTTCCGCCAGCTCTGGTACGGCGAAGAATCGCAGGCCGGCGGAGCATAACATCGCCAGCCCGAAGTTACGAACACGCCCCGCCGCTGCGTCTGGGGCGTGTTCGCGTTGATCGGGGCCCGCACCCGCAAGCTTTAGCCCGGCCGCCACCTGTGTAGCCGGGCCTGCTGCAGATCAAACGGAACTCATCAGCACTCCATCAGTTCCGCATCACTTCCCGAGGCTTTAGCCGGTGGACACCTTATGGTAGAATAGGGGAAATTATCCTGACTTATCGGGATACAGACTGAAGAGAGTGGGGAGTAGCCATGGAGATGACGCAGGAACCGGTCGTACGCATGCGGGACGTCAGCAAGCGTATCGGCGGCAAAACGCTGATCGACCGATTAACGCTGGACATCCCGAGGGGACAGGTGTACGGCTTCTTAGGACCCAACGGGGCCGGGAAAACAACGACGATTCGGATGATGGTCGGACTGATGTCCATTACGGAAGGCGATATCCAGATCGAAGGAGCCAGCATTAAGGATCGATTTGAAGAGGCGATTTCGCATGTCGGCGCCATCGTAGAAAATCCGGAGATGTACAAGTTCCTGACCGGGTATCAGAATCTGTTGCATTACGCCCGCATGTCCCCGGGGGTCACGAAACAGCGGATCTGGGAGGCGGTTGAGCGGGTTGGCATGCAGAACCGCATCCATGACAAGGTCAAAACGTATTCGCTGGGCATGCGCCAGCGGCTTGGGGTCGCGCAGGCCATTCTGCATCGGCCGAAGCTGCTGGTGCTGGACGAGCCCACCAACGGGCTCGACCCGCAGGGCATCCGCGAGCTGCGCGATTATTTGCGCGTGCTGGCGCGGGAGGAGGGGACGACCGTGTTTGTCTCCAGCCATTTGCTGTCGGAAATGGAGCTGATGTGCGACACGGTCGCCGTCATCCAGCAGGGACGGCTCGTGGACGTCAAGTCCCTGCATCCGGAGGCGGGAGAAGGCCGCGAGCGGGAAACGGCCTTCGAAGTGAGCGATCCGCAGCGTGCGGCGGAGCTTATCGCAGGCGGGCGCCTGGAGGACGGACGGCTGATCGTATCCGCCGACCGGCAAGCCGCGGCCGGGATCAACGCGAAGCTGGTAATGGCCGGCATTGACGTGTACGTCATCCAAACGGTGACGCGTTCGCTGGAGGATCAATTCCTGGAGCTGACAGGGGGGAAGGACATTGAATAGTTTTCTCGCGTTGGTCCAAAACGAGAACATGAAAATCTACCGGCGGGTTCGCACCTGGATTATGTTCGGGCTGCTTGTCCTGCTGACAGTCCTGTTTGGTGTATTGTTCTCGCTGGATGGGGGCCGCTCCAGAATGAGCGCTTGGGACGCGCTGGATCAATTAAGCTTCCTTTATTATCTCGTCAGCATCTATGCTGCTGTTGTGGCTGCCGACATCGTAGCCGGCGAGTTCACCTGGGGAACGATCAAGCTGCTGCTGATCCGGCCTTGGACGCGGACGAAGGTGCTGCTGTCCAAGCTGCTAGCTGTGCTGCTGTTTACCTTGGCGATGAGCGTGGTGTTTTTTGCCGCAGCCCTGGCCGTGGCGTTCCTGATATTCCCGAATGTGCCGTCGCAAATTTTCCTGCCGGGCGAAAGCCCGCTGGGTCGGATTCTGGAAAGCCTGTTGTACAGCTATGTCGACCTGCTCGTAATTGCGGCGTTCTCATTTATGCTGTCGACGGTCTTTCGCTCCAGCGGCATCGCCATCGGGTTATCGATCTTTATCCTGTTTGCGGGCAACATCTTTACGATGCTGTTTAACCCCGTCCACTATCCTTGGGCCAAATACCTGTTGTTTGCCAACATGGATTTAAGCCAGTATCGCGGTGGTCAGATCGGTCCGGCCGGCATGACGCTGGGCTTCTCGGCGGCAGTGCTGGCGGCGTACGTGCTGCTGTTTTTGGCGGTGGCCTGGCTGGTGTTTAAGCGCAGGGATGTCGCCGCCTAAAAACGACGAAAAAAAAGTTCCCGTTGCCTGTTCAGGCGGGAACTTTTTTATTTTGCTTTACCCAGCTTCGGGCCGCGCGGCCTTCTTCACCTTTCCCTTACCGGAAGAGGCGGATGGAGCGGAGACGGGCGTGATTCGCTCCATTTTGCTTGCTCCGTTTAACAGGCCGCCTTCGACGATGATCAGCTTGGCAACATCCACATTCCCGTCAACCTGGCCGCTGGCGGTGATCGTTAATTTGCCGGTTGTGGAGACATCCCCAACGACTTTGCCGGCGACGATGACGTCGGTTCCTTTAATATTGGACATGGCTTCTCCCGTTTCCCCGATGATCACCTGGCCTTGGCAATCGATCTCTCCATGGATCTGGCCCTCCACGCGCAGATTGGTTTTGCACTCCAGCTTGCCTTCAATCAGGCTGCCTTGGCCAATCAGGGTATCGGTCAGGCGAGGGGCTTTTTTGTTGTCTTTAAACATCGCGGTCCTCATCCTCCTTTGTCAGGTCTGAACTACTTCAAATAAGGCATCGGATCAATCGCTTTGCCGTTCTTGACGATTTCAAAATGCAGATGGGGCCCGGTGCTGCGCCCCGTATTCCCCAGATTGCCGATGCTGTCGCCTTTCTTCACCTCATCGCCGACGGAGACGTCGATATCGCTTAGGTGCATGTACCAGCTTTGCAATCCACCCGGGTGCTCAATCACGATATATTTGCCGTGAGAGCCGTCGCGCTCCGCGGTAATGACTTTCCCTGCGGCTGCGGCATAGATCGGGTCGCCCACTTTACCAGCGATATCGATGCCCGCATGGAAAGCTGCCCGACCGGTAAAGGGATCGGTACGGTAACCGAAATTGGAGGTCAGCCGCGTGGACAAGGTTGGCCATTCGGAAGGGGTACCGGAGAGGGAGTACTGCGTTTGTTTTGCCTTTTTTAAGGTCAGCGGGACGTTCTTCTCCATCTCATCCAGCATGGCATTCATCGCGGCAAAATCGTCCCGCGTCTCTTCCGCCAGCGCCAAGATTTCGTTGTCGTGAACCGCAATGAACTCGCCGCCAACGCCGCTGTCCCCAAGCGCATCCAGGGAATCGTCCCAGGACAACGAAGACAGCTTGCCCAGGTTCTTCGCGTCGCCGTCCCCGTATTTATCGATAAATTTCTGAAGCTCCGCTTCGAGTTCGGCTACTCGCTCCATCCGGTCCATCATATCCTGGGATTGGCTCGACAAGGCGATCACTTCGTTCTGCAAACGCTGAATGGCTTCGTCTTTGTTGGTCACCACCGCTTCAAAAGCCAGGTTTTGCTGCTCCAGTTGATGTTCCAGGCGGGAAACAGTCCGATCCGAGTGAACCTGCAGGCTGACGATCAGTCCGGAAATGGACAGCAGCGCCAGCAAAGGCACGGCAACGACAAGCGGCTTGGACACTTGCACCTGTTTGACGGGCCGCCCGGCATCCCGCAGGACAAGCAACGTCATCCGATTGGGATTCGGTACGCTTACGCTCCTCATGGCATCCCCTCCCTACGCTTCGTTGGTTCTATAATTTATCTATTCCTATGATTCTTAAATCATGTCAAAAAACTGGTCCTGTCTGATATAATTGGCGGCCCTGCTGCGCTGAACCAGAGGGAAGAAAATGAATAAACCGCCGCCCGGTTGGTTAATGATGAATGCAGGGGAGGGTGGAGTTCATGAACTGGTTGATTGGCATTTTACTTCTTTTCATCGTACATATCGCATTGATTCTGCTGCTCGAATTCCGCAATCCCGGCAAAACCGTGGCTTGGATGTTTATCTTGTTCCTTTGCCCCCCTTTGGGGCCGGTCCTCTACTATTTCATGGCGCGCGATTATAAGAAACGCAAAAGGCTGCTGCGCCGGGGCTCTGTCCCGTTCCGGAGCCTTCGGGCGATGCTGCGCTCCCGGTCGGAGACGGCGGATACTTTGGAGAGAATGAACAACCCGGAATTTGTGGGGCAGGAGCGGCTTTTCAGGCTGCTGACCCATCAGGCGGTGAACCCGATCACGGGCGGTAACCGCACGGAGGTGTATTCCTCCGGGGAGCCGGCCTTTAGCGCGATGCTGGAGCGGATGGAGTTGGCGAAGGAGCATATTCACATTGAATTTTATATTTTCCGCAGCGATAGGATCGGTATGGCCTTTGCCGAGGTGATGATCCGCAAAGCCCGGGAAGGGGTCAAGGTGCGGATGATCTGCGATGGACTTGGGAGCTTTAAGCTGGAGCCCTCCTTTATCGATCGGCTTAAGGAAGCTGGAGTGGAGGTCTATTTCTTTCTGCCGCCGCGGGTCGCCGTGCGGAATCGCCGAGTGAATTATCGCAATCATCGCAAAATCGTTGTGGTGGATGGGAAGTTCGGGTTCGTGGGTGGACTTAATGTAGGCGACGATTATCTTGGACTTTATGAAAATATGGGGTTTTGGCGCGATACGCATCTGCAGTTGGAAGGAGATTCGGTTCATTATTTGCAGTTGACCTTCCTGGAGGATTGGCTGCTGGTGTCAGGGCAGGATCTCGGCGATCCCGTCCTGTTTCCTGCCCGTGAGGGGCCTGGACGGGAACAGGTACAGATCCTGACGAGCGGCCCGAATCGGACCCGCAATGCGATTCAGGAAATGTGCTTTAATTCTATCGCGGTGGCGAAGCGCCGGATCTGGATCGCTTCGCCCTATTTCATTCCGGACCCCGGTGTGTACTCCGCGCTCAAAACGGCCGCATTAAGCGGGGTCGAAGTGATTGTTATTATGCCCTACCATTCGGACAGCCGCCTGGTGAAGCTGGCTTCGTTGTCTTACGTTGAGGAGCTGCTGGGGGACGGAGTGAGGTTTGTTCAATATACGAAGGGCTTTATTCATGCCAAAGTGATGATCATTGACGGCCTGCTCGCTTCGGTGGGGACGGCGAACATGGATATGCGCAGCTTTTTTTATAATTTTGAAATGACCGCCTTGCTGTTTGATCCGGACACGATTGCTCGGCTGGAACGAGATTTCGAGCAGGACCTGGCCGACTCGGTGCCGATCCTGCCGGAGGCCTTCGCGGTCCGCTCGCGGTGGCAAAAAGGGCTGGAGCTGTTGGCCCGTTTGTTGTCCCCTCTTTTGTAAGGAGCTTAGGGCTTGGGCTAGGAGCGTCTTTAGGCGCGGACCGGGGCTTTTAAATGCTGCAAAATCAGCTTTAGGGATTGCGGGGGCACCGTTTCCAGCAGATCGCCGCGTTCCTTTAGCCGCTGGCCGATATTCAGAAGATGATAATCCGCGGGCTTCGGGTTCTGCCGCACTTCGTCCCAGGTGAGCGGGGTCGATACGCTGGCGGCAGTGCGGGCGCGCGGGGTATAGGGAGCGGCCAGCGTTTTGCCGCCGTAATGCTGCAAGTAGTCGAAATAGATTTTGTCACCGCGGTCTTTTTTTAGCCGTTCGATGGTAAATAGGTGCGGATGCTTCTCGGTTACGTAGCGGGCGACAAAATGGCCAACCATCCGTAGCTCGTCGAAGGTGAGGCCGTATTCAATCGGTACGATAATCTGCACGCCGGTGGCGCCGGACGTTTTCGGCACGGATTGCAGGCCCAGCGACGTCAGGATCTCGCCGACCAAGGCGGCAGCCTCCATGATTCGCGGCTCCTCTTCCAGCGTTGGATCGAGGTCGATCATCCATTCGCACGGCAGCTCCTCCCCAACATAGTGCAGGGAAGGATGGAATTCGATACAGGCGAGGTTGCCGAGCCACAGCAGCACCGGCAGCCGGTCAAGCACGACATAGTTGATGTTCTCGTGGAATGCCGTGTGGACGAACGGCGGCAGCGGATCGGGTGCGTTTTTCTGATAAAAAAACTTGCCATGAATGCCGCCGGGATAACGGATCGTCGTGAGCAGCCGATTGCGGCAGTATTTCAGCAGATAAGGTGAAAGCTCGGCCAGCTTCTCCAAGTACATTTGCTTGGTGATGCCGGCTTCGGGCCACAGCAGCTTATCGGGGTTGGAGACGGGGACCTCTTCGCCTTCGACAGTGATCGTCCCTTTGATTGTCCGGGGCATGGTCGGTTCCTCCTTGCTGGAATCAGATTGGAGGCTTGCGCCTCGCTAGCTAGGGGTGTTGATACTAGGCTTGCCTGGGGAGCGGGAAACTATGAGCGGTGGAGGGGAACGCAGAACCGGAATGGTTCGCGGAAGGCGGGGGCAAACTTGAGGTTATATTGGAGCCTAAGAGGAGGCAAGCGATCACAATGGATTTGAAACCGGTCGCGCCGTTTGAACCGATTCGCAGCGATACGATCCCGCAAGGCGAAGAATGGGTGGCCCAGGTTAAATGGGACGGCGTGCGAATGCTGACGTACAGCGACGGCCGCGAGGTGAAGCTGATCAATCGCAAGGGAAATGACCGGACGCTGCAGTATCCGGAGTTTCAGGAAGTGGAGGGCTACTGCCGCGCGAACTCGGTGATCCTCGACGGGGAAATGATCGCCCTTTCAGGCGGCAAGCCGTCGTTCCACGAGATCATGCGCCGTGACAGTCTACGCCGAGAGCAGGAGATCCGCTTTGCGTCCGGGCGGATTCCGGCGATTTATATGATTTTTGATATTTTGTACCATGACGGCAAATGGGTGAACGGAGAGCCGTTAGCGAATCGCCAGCAATTGCTGCAGGAGCTGGTGATTCCCTCGGAACGGGTACAGCTTGTTCCCAATGTGGCAGATGGGGAGCTGCTGTTTGGATTGATGAAGGAGCGGGGCTGGGAAGGCATCGTTTCAAAACGCCTGGACAGTGTGTATGCGATCGGGGGCAAGGATGCGCGCTGGGTCAAGAAGAAGCTGGCTCGCGATCTATACGCCGTTATCGGCGGGTTGACGTATCGCGACGGCGGGGTCAACGCCATTTTGCTGGGCTTGTACGACCCGGAGGGACGGTTCATTTATATCGGCCATGCCGGCAGCGGCAAATGGAAGGTGTCCGACTGGCGCGACCTGACGGAGAACATCAAGCCGCTGATCGTGCCAAGCCGGCCGTTCGCCAACATCCCCGAACGCATCAAAGGGGCCGTCTGGATTCAGCCGGCCCTAACCGTGAAGGTGCAGTTTTTGGAGTGGACGCCCGGCGGAACCATGCGCCACCCGATCATCCAAGGGTGGGCCAATGTCCCGCCTGAGGCGTGCGATATGGGGCAAAGCATGTAAAGCGGGCAATGCCGCGGTCGAGAGTGCGAGCCCGAGGAGTGAGGGCAGGGGCCAGGGTGCCGGGCCGTGTACCGTGGACGCAGGACAACAGGCATTGGAAACAATAAACCGTAAAGCGTAAAGCGTAAAGCGTAAAGCGTAAAGCGTAAAGCGTAAAGCGTAAAGCGTAAAGCGTAAAGCGTAAAGCGTAAAACCAAAAACCAAAAACCAAAAACCAAAAACCAAAAACCAAAAACCAAAAACCAAAAACCAAAAACCAAAAACCAAAAACCAAAAACCAAAACCTTACACCGCACTGCGGCCGCCTGGACTTTGACCTCCAGGCAATTGAATCAGACACCGTACTCCTATAAACCGTATACCAGACAACGTATCCCTTACACCGCATGCCAGACAACGTATCCCTTACACCAACATGTGACCACCTAGACATCGACTACCGGCAATCGGACATCAGACACCGTAAACCAGACACCGTAAACCAGACATTGTAAACCAGACACCGTAAACCAGACATTGTAAACCAGACATTGTATCCCATCCCTTGCACCAACATGTGGCCGTCTAGACATCGACTACCGGCAATCGGACATCAGACACCGTAAACCAGACACTGTAAACCAGACATTGTATCCCTTGCACCAACATGTGGCCGTCTAGACATCGACTACCGGGCAATCGGACATCAGACACCATACCTCCGTACCCCCGACATCGACATCCGTACCCCCGTGCACCCGTTCATTAAATGGTGCTCTCTACTTCGCCTCCGGCTTGGCAGTGGTGCGGCGCTTCGGCTTGGGCTTCACCGCAACGGTTGGCGTGGTGGTTTCTTTATCCGCACCTGCCTTTCCGGCCTTGCCTGTGGCGGGAGCGGCTTCGGGCTCGGCCTTTGCCTTTTTGGCGGCCGGTTTACGCGTGCGTTTTGCCGGAGCAGCAGCGGCGGGACCCGGATCGGTCGCGACCGGCTTGACCGCCTCGATGCTCGCTTGCAGCGCCGCCATCAGGTCGATCACGTTGGTCTCCGGTTTGGCCGGGGCCAAACTGATTTCTTCACCGGCGACTTTTTGCTCGATCAGGTGCAGTAACCCCTCGCGGTAGTCGTCGGTGTATTTCTCCGGCTCAAACGGGGTGGACAACTGCTCGATCAGCATTTTCGCCATCGTCAGCTCCTTGTCGTTCACCTGAACGTTTTCAGGCAGGTTGGGCACTTGAGAAATCGGACGGATTTCGTCCGGATAAAAGATCGTTTCTATCGCTAAACACCCTTCCATCACCCGGATGGCGGCCAGACTGCTCTTGGAGCGGATGGCGATTTTGGCGATCCCGATCTTCCCCGATTGGCGCATCGCTTCCAGCAGGAGCTGGTACGCGTTCCCTCCAGCCTGATCCGGAGACAAATAATACGTCTTTTGAAAGTAAATCGGATCAATCTCCTCCAAATCCACGAAATCGATGATGTTAATCGTTTTTTCAGCGTGGGCGGACAGCTGTTCCAGTTCTTCTTTTTCAAAAAGCACGTATTTACCTTTCTCATATTCGTAGCCGCGTGAAATATCATCCCAGTTCACATCCACTTCACAGGCCGGACAACGCCGTACATAGGAAATCGGACTGCCGCAGACCTTATGGATGTACTTCATGGAGATGTCTTTGTCTTCGGTAGCCGAAAACATTTTGACCGGCACATGGACCAGCCCAAAGCTGATCGCTCCCTTCCAGACGGTATGCATGGTGTAAAACTCCTTCCTTCTCTTTCGGTTACGCTCTGTAGAGTCGCTTATTCGTAGTATGGTTATAAACGTGGTTTCTATTTACGCGTTACGCGCAAGTTGCTCGCTTTCGTCCGCTTTTGATCCTGCGTTCCGCGGTTGCGGGGGGTGCGGCGGACCGATATAATGAGGACAGTGCCTAGCAAGTCAGTACCTAGCAGGTGCCCGCGGAGATAGCTGGCGCAGCTGCAAACGAGCAACAGAGACGAGTCGATGCAGGGATATGGAATAGTAACAGACAGCTAGGGAGCGCAATAAGGTATTGGAGATCAAGGATGAGACGTTGAAGGGGCGCGAGTAACCTAACGGACATCAGGGACGTTATTTATCAGTTGACGTGGGGGTCCGGCCGCTAACGGACTGGAGAGACCTTATTTGCCTGGATTAGGGTGTTTTTTTCGCCGAAAGGGCGAAATAACGTCTCCTGAGTCCGTTAGCGCGGGAAATGTCCGGGAAATGAGCCAATAAGGGCTTCTGAGTCCGTTAGAAGGGCTAGACGATGAAGGGACTCTCTTGGTCCGTTAGAAGGGCTAGACGATGAAGGGACTCTCTTGGTCCGTTAGAAGGACCAGCCGGTGAAGGCCGACGCGGATCGGTAACGGATAGCAAGGACTGACCGATGATGGAACACGGATCGTAACGAACAACAAAGAACAATGCATTGAGGTAACACGGGCTGTAACTGTCACGAAAGACAGGGACCAGACGACGAAGTGACGCGGACCGTAACCGTAACGGACACCAGAGACGTTATTGGTTTGCAGGCGTGAGGTTCCGGCGGCTAACGGACTGGAGAGACCTTATTTGCCTCAATTGCGGTGTTTTTTTCGCCTAAAAGGCGAAATAACGTCTCCTGAGTCTGTTAGCGCGGGAAATGTACGGGAAATGAGCCAATAAGGGCTTCTGAGTCCGTTAGAAGGGAATTGGGCGGTCTAAACGGGTGGTACGCGGATGATATGCGAGTGAATGCGGATGAACGCAGATAAATGCGGATGAACGCAGATAAATGCAGATAAATGCGGATAAATGCAGATAAATGCGGATAAATGCGGATAAATGCGGATGATATGCGCGGGATGTGTTGGAACCGTGATAAAGGTGGTAAGCTAGAGTGAGTATGGAGAATGGCAAGGACAAGCTCTCGGCCCAGTGGGTATACGAAGTCGAGGACCTCAATGGAACGGAACAGCTGGCGGCCGCATTGGCGGGACGGGTACAGCCGGGAACGGTGATCGCCCTGGACGGAGATCTTGGAGCGGGCAAAACGGCGTTTTCCCAGCTGTTTGCGAAGCACCTCGGCGTGAAGGATACGGTGAACAGTCCAACCTTTACCTTGATCAAGGAGTATGAAGGCAGGCTGCCTTTTTATCATATGGACGTCTATCGGCTCTCGCTGGATGAGGCCGATGAGCTGGGGCTGGACGAGTATTTCTACGGGAATGGCGTCACCTTGGTGGAGTGGGCCAGCTTGATTGAGGAGCTGCTTCCGGAAAGCGTGCTGCGCATCTACGTCGAGACGTTGTCGGCGACGGGGCGGCGCATGTATATCAATGGACAGGGTGAACCCTACGAAACATGGGTGAAGGTCCTGAAAGAGAATGGAGTATCCTGAACATGAACGAATATGAAGAACAACAGCAGCCACAGCGGCTGCTGGCGTTGGACACCGCCACTTCTTCGCTGGCGGTGGCGGTCACCGAGGGCGGCCGCGTGCTGGCCGAACGAAATATCCATGCCGAACGAAACCATTCGGCATATTTGGTGACGGCGATCGGAGATTGCCTGAAGGCGGCGGGGCTCGCCAAGCAGGATTTGGACGGGATCGCCGTCGGGATCGGGCCAGGCTCCTACACCGGGATCCGGATTGCCGTCACGACCGCCAAAACCTTGGCGTGGTCGTTACGGCTGCCGGTCTACGGCGTCTCGAGCCTGGCCGCTTTGGCGCTGGGCGGCTGGGCCAGCGGGCCTATTCGGCGCTGTTCGCTGCACCAGCGCCGGGCGGGTTGCCGGAGCGTCTGGAACCCGACGCGATCCGGCTGATGGACGGGTGGGCCGACGAGCTGAAGCGGCAGCTGGAGCAGCTGCCCGCACAGGAACGGCCGGCCCGCCTTTGGTTCGTGGGCGAGACCGAGAAGCACGAAGCGGCGATCGCGCCGCTGATCGCCGCCTTCGGCGAGCGGGTCCAGCTCGTGCCCTACGAGCTGGAGGGCGCATGGATGGGCCTCGCCGGCGTGGCCCGCACCGGGCAACCGGCGGACGACGTTCATGCGCTGGAGCCGAACTATACGCAGCTGGCGGAGGCCGAAGCCAAACGGCTGCGGAACGCGTAAGTGGAGGGGGCGGCGAAGCTGGAACAAGACATCAAATTTCGCAACATGACGCTGGCGGATCTCCCGGACGTCATGGTGATCGAACATGAATCGTTTACGCTCCCGTGGAGCGAGGAAGCGTTTCGTAACGAGTTAACACATAATCATTTTGCACGGTATCAAATCATGGAATATCATGGCGAACCCATCGCATATGCCGGGATGTGGACGATCCTCGACGAAGCCCACGTCACGAACATTGCTGTTCGCACCGCGTATCGGGGCCGTCATCTCGGAGAGAAGCTGCTGCGCCGAATGATGGAATGGGCGGCGGAGCTTGGGATGGTCCGGATGACGCTGGAGGTGCGGGTGTCCAATACGGTCGCTCGCGCGCTTTATGAGAAAATGGGCTTCGCCCCGGCGGGCGTGCGAAAAGGGTATTATTCCGATAATCATGAAGATGCAATCATAATGTGGTGCGAGCTGCCAAGATCGCAGTCGGAAACCGGGGAAGGAAGCGAAAGCTTGTGGTAAAGCAAGAGCAGGATGTGTATATTTTGGCGGTGGAAACGAGCTGCGACGAAACCTCGGCCGCCGTGGTGAAGAACGGGACAGAGGTGTTGTCCAACCTGATCGCCAGCCAGATTGAAACGCACCGGGCGTTTGGCGGCGTCGTGCCGGAAGTCGCTTCGCGCAAGCATGTCGAGAGCATTACGCGGATGCTGGAGGAAGCGGTGCAGGAGGCGGGGGTATCGCCGGAATCGCTGTCCGCGATCGCTGTGACGGAGGGGCCCGGATTGGTTGGCGCGCTGCTCGTTGGGATTATGGCTGCCAAAAGCCTCGCCTTTGCGCTGGACAAGCCGCTGATCGGCGTTCATCATATCGCCGGTCATATCTACGCTAACCGTTTGGAGGCCGAGCTGTTGTACCCGTCTATGGCGCTGGTCGTCTCGGGGGGGCATACGGAGCTGGTGCTGATGGAGCGGGAGGGGAGCTTTCGCCTGCTTGGCCGGACGCGCGACGATGCCGTTGGCGAAGCTTATGACAAGGTAGCCCGGGCGCTGGGCTTCCCTTACCCCGGCGGTCCCTTCGTGGACAAGCTGGCAGCGGAAGCGGAGGAAGCGGAAGAGCTGCCGCGGGCTTGGCTGGAGCCCGACTCTTACGACTTCAGCTTAAGCGGACTCAAATCGGCCGTACTCAACGCGGTGAACCAGCATAAGATGCGCGGTGAGGATGGCTATCAGCCGGCGATTGCCCGGGGGTTTCAAGAGTCAGTCATCGAGGTGCTGGTGGAAAAAGCAGTCCGCGCCGTGAAGGCCACCGACTCTCGCCAACTGCTTCTCTGCGGTGGCGTCGCCGCCAACCGGGGGTTGCGCGCGGCGTTGAGCGAACGCTGTGAACGCGAAGGGATCGCACTGCTGATCCCGCCGTTGAAATACTGCACCGATAACGCCGCGATGATCGGCGCAGCCGCCTATTTGAAATGGAAGAGCGGCGAGTTCTCCAATCTTGAGCTGAAAGCCGAGCCTTCCCTATCTTTGGAAGGTTGGTCCGTCGGCCAGGGATCATAACCCCATAGGGCCCATCGCCCAAAACAAAAAGACCGGACAGCTTGTCCGGCCTTTTTGATTTGTTCGAATCACCACGTTTTATAAACCGCATCGTTTTCCTGCTTCTCATTATTTTTGGCAGGAGGAGGCGTTTCGGAAGGGGCGGCTGCGGCTGCAGTTTCTTTTAATGCCGCACTGTCAGGCTTGTCCGCTCCGCCCATTTTGCTGGTGCCCTCGAAAATACTGCCCTCTTCAATGGAGAGAGAGGAAGCGACCATGTTCCCATACAGCTTGCCTTTGGAAGTGATCGACAGCTTGTTTTTGGCCTGCACGTTCCCGTTGACGGTGCCGGCGATAATGATGTTGCGGGCCAGAATGTTGGAATGGACCACACCTTTTTCCCCGACCGTCACATCACCTTCGCATTCGATATCGCCGGTAATTTGCCCTTCGATACGCACGCCGGCGTCCGAGCGGATTTTTCCTTCAAAAATACTGCCTTCCCCGATCAAAGTATCCGTCGTATTCGGGTCCAGCTTCACGGTTTTTGCATTATTCCTTAATTTCATGAATTTACTCTTCCTCTCCTGGTTTTCTAAGGTAATTGACCGGGTCGACCGTACTGCCGTTCTTCACGACCTCAATATGGAGATGAGGTCCGGTGCTGCGGCCGGTGGAGCCAAGCTCTGCGATGGTATCGCCTTGCTTAACGCTGTCGCCAACCTTCGTTAAAATTTTGCTCAAATGCATATAGTTTGTTTTTAATCCCGAGGGATGGGAAATCGTGATATAGTTGCCTCGCGCGCTGGTGTATCCGGTATCGACAACCTTGCCGTTCGCTGCGGCATAGACGGGATCGCCAACGCTCCCTCCGATGTCCATGCCGGCATGTTTGGTCAGCCGCCCGGTAAAAGGGTCCTCCCGTTCGCCGAAATCAGAGGTGATTCGGGTGGAATCCGTGGGCCAAAAGGTAGGCAAAATGGCCATCAGCGCTTTGTACTCCTGGATTGAAACTTTGGTTTGCTCCAGCCGCTGCTGCAATTCGGGCATTTCCTGCAGCGAGGTGGTGATGCTCTCCTTCGTCTCTTTGACCAATTGCGCTACATCCTGTTCGGTGAGTGGGATCGATTCTCCGCCAACCCCACCTTCATCCGAAGCGAGGGAATCCATCGCTGCATTCTTGTCCACGGCTGCGGTTGTGTCCTTGGTTTTACTTGATCCGCCGTCCGTAATCGATTTCAGCTCCGCCTCGAGCTGCTCCAGCTCACTCATTTTGGCCTCGATGGTTTTGGACTTCTTCGACAGCTCCATCAGCTCGTTGAGCAGCCGGTCGATTTCCTGCTCCTTGTTGACGACGGTGTTCCTGAACTGGTCGGAGGAATTGGACAGCTGCGCTTCCAGCGTTCCGATCCGGTTCGTATGGGTACGGTTGAGGGCATACAAAACCAACACGGAGCTGAGCAGCACCGCCGCGGTGACCAGGATGGCCAGCAAATAGGAAAAGCGGAATTTAAAGCGAAACACGGGGCTGGTGCCTTCCGGCACGATCAGCAGTGTATAACGCCGGTTGACGTTTTTTTTGAATCTGAGCTTCATGACTTCCTCCTGATCATCTTGAGTTGAACATGCCATTATGTAGGACCAAGGTCATTCCTTGCAACTTGCCAATACAACTATTTCGGCAAATTGTGGCAAATCCCTTTTTCATTTAAAAAAATTTTGTAACTATTTTCACTCCTTAAGCAGGAATTTGTCGAAGGGAAGCGAAATGAGAAATAATTGGAAAAGTGTCTTCTTTCCTAATGTAAGGAGGTTATTATGATCAGAATTGCCGGAATCGACGTTGGCAACGACAGCGTTAAGGTAGTAGTTGACGGTTCACAACGACCGATCATTATTCCGAGTATCGTTTCTCCCGGATATGATAGACATGTGCTGCAGGAAGAGGACTCTCCGCTGAAAGCACTGGATGTTCGGGTCTATAGCCCTAAATTAAAAAGAAATAACCAGCGGTATTTCGTAGGTTTGCTGGCCATGGAGGATCAGGACAACTCTGAGCTGGAAGAGACGGACAATAAAGCGACCAGCGATCAGTCCCTGGTGGTGGCGCTGACGGCGCTGGCTTACGCGGCCCTTTCCGGTCAATCCTACACAACCTCGGGAACCGGGGTTGAAGAGGTTGAATACATCATTGGGACCGGGCTGCCGGTTCGAACTTATGTGGCCTTCCACCAAGCGTTTGAGGACCGACTGACCGGCGAGCACGAGGTGACGTTCCTGTCCACTCCCGAGCTGGGCGGGCGCACGGTTCGCCTCAACATCCGCCGTACGATCGTGTCGGTGGAAGGCGCGGCAGCCCTGTTCCATTTGGCGACAAACGATACGTTGCAGGTCCGGAATGAAGAGCTGCATAACGGCTGCATCGGCATTTGCGAGATCGGGGCCTTGACCACGGATTTTCCGGTGGTGAAGCGGATGAATATCGATAACCAGTTCAGTACGGGGGAGCAATTCGGACTTGCAACCTACCTGGATTCGATCATCCGCGATGTTGAGGATCAGTTCGGATACCGCTTCCCAAGCCGGACGAAGCTGATTGGTCGCATCCGTAACCGGGAGTTTGTCATCCAACGTGTGGGGGAAGGACAAGCGGACATTCGGCCGATCGTTGATATGTATTTCAGCCGTGCAGCGCAGAAGCTGGTGGATTTGATTCGCAAGCGGTGGAAGAAATATCCGGATATCGAATGTTTCTATGTGCTTGGCGGTGGCGCTGCGGCACTGAAATCGTACCTGATTGATGCGGCCGGCTCGATGCGTTTGCGGTTTGAAGAGAATAGCGAGATTCTGAACGTGCAGGGTTACCTGAAATTGGCCAAGAACAAAGCGGGCCAACAATCGAACCCGGCGTAAGATCCAAGTCATTGTTCCGGTGGTGCATGTACCGCCGGATTTTTTTATGTGAAAAATCGAATACATTTCGACGTTTCCGGCGATGCTGGCGGATTATATATGAAATTTCATATAGATTTGACCCTCAGGGGGCCAAAAGAGGAAAATCTATATGAAAAATCGAATACATTTCGGATTTCTGCGCTTCAGCACCGTTTTTTATGCGAATAATCGAATACAATGGGGCAGAGTAAGGGGAATATTCTTTAAATTTGAAGGTTCAGGTATAATAAGGAAAAAGAAAGGAGGCTCGGGGCCGTGAGCTACAAAAATACGTTTATCCGCATATCGACCGATAGCCCCGTTGACCGCGGGATCATCCCCGTATCAACGAGACCAGCGAAACCAGCTCACCTGATTCAATACGAGCTGCTCTCCCAAGCGCCGTATCAGTACAATCATGAAGAACTGCTGTTCGAGGTGCATATCCGCCATAAGCAGATTCCGGAGGAGGCCGTGCAGGAACGCCGGCAGGAGATCTGGGAAGAGCTGTTCAGCAAACCGCACCCTTGCCTGCGGGCTTCGACGCTTCCCAAGAAGTATGGGTGGGGTGTACATTATGACGAACAGGGGAAAATCGCGATCTACGGCGCGGACTCGCCGGAATATCAACGCTTTGCCGCTTCCACTGACCTTCAGCAACTATACGCGATGAGGACTAGTCGGAAATAGAAGCGGTTTGGTTCAAATGCATGGAACTAAGGAGGGAGAGACATGGGGAAAATGTTCGACTCGATGCTGCCGGAGCATGAGGCTTTTATTCGCCGGCAGCATCTGTTCTTTGTAGGCTCGGCACCACTTAGCGCGGAGGGCCACGTAAATCTGTCGCCGAAAGGTTATGACGCGCTGCGGATTCTTTCGTCGAATGAGGTCGCTTACCTGGATTTGACGGGCAGCGGCAATGAAACGGCGGCACATCTTGAGGAAAATGGCCGCATCACGATCATGTTCGCCGCCTTTGAAGGCCAGCCGCTAATCTTGCGCCTGTACGGGAAAGGCCGGGTGATTCTGCCGGGGGCGGATGATTGGGATCGGCTCGAGGCGTTGTTTCCCAAGCTTACCGGGGCGCGTCAAATCATTCTGGTGTCCGTATACGGCGTCCAGACCTCCTGTGGGTTTGGCGTTCCGCTGTTCAGCTATGACGGGGATCGCGAGACCCTGATCAAATGGGCGGAAAATAAGGGCGACACCGGGCTGGAGGATTATCGCCGTCAGAAGAATGCCGTAAGCCTGGACGGCTTGCCGTCTTCTTTTGCAGAGGAGAGAAAGTAGGAGAGATCAAAAATGGTAGAGGACATCCAAGGGGAATTATACACGGTGGAGACGCTGCGAGCGGATTTGAGGGCTCTAGGCGTGAGAGAAGGAGCTACGCTGCTCGTCCACTCCTCGTTTAAATCGTTGGGCCAGTGGGTTTGCGGGGGGCCTGGGGCGGTGGTGCTGGCTTTGGAAGCGGCCCTGGGGGAGGAAGGAACCTTGGTCATGCCCACTCATTCAAGCGATGTGGGGGATCCGGCCCGGTGGCAAAACCCGCCGGTTCCCAAAGAATGGTGGGACACGATCCGGGAGCAAATGCCGGCCTACGACCCCGAACTGACGTCGCTCTGGTACATGGGAGTCATTCCGGACACGTTCCGGCGGCAGAAAGGGACCTTGCGCAGCGGGCATCCGCAGGTTTCGTTTGCGGCCAGAGGCCGGGAGGCCGAGACAATTATAGGGGACCACGGCTTGGAATTCGGGTTGGGCGAGCGTTCTCCGCTGGCGCGTATTTACGAGCTGCGCGGGGAAGTGCTGCTGCTGGGCGTAGGTCATGTAAACAACACGTCGATGCATTTGGCAGAGTGCCTGGCGAACTATTCGGGGAAAGAGTTTTACACCGCAAAGGCACCGGTGCTAGTGGACGGGGAAAAACGCTGGGTGGAGTTTACCGAGCTCGAATACGATTCGGAGGATTTTGAACAGCTGGGCGCCGACTTTGCGCGGGACACCGGATTGGTGAAGCAGGGACAAGTTGCCGGGGCCACCGCATTGCTGATGCCCCAACGGGAATTGGTGGATTATGCGGTGGGTTGGTTGGAGCGCCACCGTGGTGCTGCGCTCGGTTGAGGGCTCAAAGGGGGTACAATCAGCGAGCTAGGGATGTGGAGTTGGCACAAACTGCGGTGGCGTATGCGGAGTTTATCAAGTCCCCCAGGCGAGTTCTCATCCATTGATTCGAAAATAAAGGGACCGTCTCCCAGAGCTTTGAAACTCTGCGAGACGGTCCCGATCTTATGATTCATGGGATGAATCGTCATCCGGGCCGGATTCGACCTCGAGGTCCCAGCCCAGCATTCCGCCGAGGAAATTGTGGACTTTCTCAAAGCCCTGCGCTTGCAGATAGCGGGCGACTTCGTAGCTTCGCGAGCCGCTTCGGCACACGAAGACGTATTCTTGCGACGGGTCCAGCTCTTCGAGCCGATAAGGGATCTCGCCCATGGGGATCAACGGGACTCCGGGAATATGGGCAGATTCGTATTCAAACGGCTCACGGACGTCGATGACGGCGGTTTCGCTGGCAGGATCCTGAAGTAAGGCGTGGAGCTCCTCCTTATCGATATGGGAGATGCCTCCGATCATTTGGGGCATAATGTCATTCCTCTTTTCCAATGAGTATGATGGACTTCTTCTTGCGCTTATCCTTGGGCCTCGGCCGGTTCGTCAAAAATGCCCATGCTCAGGTATCGCTCTCCGGTATCCGGCGCAATACATAACACCCGTTTGCCGGGGCCTAACCGCCGAGCCAATTGGATCGCCGCCCAGACCGAGGCGCCGGACGACGGGCCAAGCAACAGGCCTTCTAGAGCGGCCAAGCGGCGCATCGTTTCCAGTGCATCGTCGTCGCTCACCTGGACGATTTCGTCGTAGACGGCGGTATTCAGCACCGGAGGGATAAAGCCGGGGCTTGTGCCCACCAGCTTGTGCGGCCCCGGCTCTCCGCCGGAGAGCACCGGGGAGCCCTGAGGCTCAACGACGGTGATGTGAAGGTTTGGGATGACGCCTCGCAGGTATTCGCCGGTACCGGTAATCGTACCCCCGGTGCCTGCGGTGGCGACAAACCCGTCAAGCCGTCCTTCCATTTGCCGCTCGATTTCCGGCCCGGTCGTAAGCCGGTGAACTTCCGGGTTTGCCGGGTTCTGGAACTGCTGCGGCATAAAGCTGCCGGGAATTTCGGCCAGCAGCTCCCGGGCTTTAGCAATGGCGCCGGGCATGCGCAGCGCTGCCGGTGTCAACACAACCTCGGCGCCGTAAGCGCGCAGCAGGAGGATTCGCTCCTTCGTCATGTTGTCGGGGAGAACCAGAATGATCCGATATCCTTTGGCGGCAGCGTTCATAGCCAGTCCGATCCCCGTATTCCCGCTGGTTGGTTCGATGATTGTGGCTCCCGGAGCGAGTTGGCCCTCCCGTTCAGCCGTCTCGATCATATGTGCGGCGGCTCGGTCCTTGACGCTGCCGCTGGGGTTAGCAAACTCCAATTTGACGTATACATCCGCATCCTGCGGGGAGATCAGCCGGTTTAATTTGACGACCGGGGTTTCGCCAATCAGGTCGGTAACGCGGTGGACCACTTTACGAGTCATGCGGCTTGGCCCCTCTTTCTAAAATTTAAAGTTTTTTTCTATTCTACTCGGGATCCTCCTCATCTTTCAAGCTGCACCTTCCATTCGACATTTCTCGTGTTTCCAACCCGGGCTTCCTATGATAAAGTAACAGTAACAACGAAGATGAGCCGAAAATAGGACTTGTCTTCTTTTTTTTGTTTAATAGGTGAATTGGATCACAAGTGGGATATCGAAAAAGGGGAGGGATTGAATATATGGCCAAAGCCCAAGAACGGTCAGCCGCTTGTCTGGTTTTAATCGGCTTGCAGGGGCTGCTGGGAATCGGTGCGGTGTTTGGCGGGGGAGCGCTGGTGCTGGATCCGTCGGGCAGCTTGTTGGGGATGCCGACGGATATCATGCAGTTTCGGCTGTTCCCGGATTATTTCATCCCGGGGTTGATTTTGCTGCTCGTTTTTGGCGTGCTGCCGCTCCTGGTTACGACCGCACTGGCACGGAAATGGGACTGGAGGTGGGGGGAGAAGCTGAATCCTTTTCAGGATCGGCATTGGTCTTGGGCCTTTTCCTTGTATATCGGCTTTGGCTTAATCATCTGGCTTACGGTCCAAATTTACATTCTGGACGGTTCATCGGTCGTGCATTTGGTTTATACCGCCTGGGGGTTGGCGATCCAAGCCCTCACCCTGCTGCCTTCCGTTTCTGATCATTACCGAAAGTCGACGGGCGTTTAAATTTAGGGGGAGAAACGATGTATAACAGACAGAACAGACAGAAGCCGAACAACCTAATATGGCTGTCCGGCGGATTACGGCTGCTTCTAGGCGTTCTCTGTGCCGGGTTGCTGATAAGTGTTTTAAGCGGCTGCAGCATGGCCAGCGAGCGGCAGAAGCAGCTTTACGACAACGAAGCGGAGCTGGCCCAGGAAGGTGACACCTTTACTTATGTGAAACGGGCCAGCGCGATAAACAATGCGGTAACTACGATTTCTTTTTCTACTTTTTATGGGATGGAAACGATTTGGTATATCCACGCCTCGGCTGAAGGTAAAGTGACCTTCCTTCATCAACAGGAGATCGACAGCGGCCGCTTTAAGATGGTGGCCATCGCTCCGGATAGTCAAGTGACCACACTGGCTGAGGGAAGTAGCGAAGGCCAAATGGAATTGAAGGTTAATCCAGGGACGTATCGTATCAAGTTTGTAGGTAACGATGCCAAGGGACGGGTGAAGACGGAAATTCAGGCAGATGCGGGGATCCGCATCACGACTGGCAACGATGAGTAGAGAAGATTACCAGGTGGATAACGCCGTCCGTTTCCAGGTGTCTTCGGCCACGCAGACGTAAATGTAGTTGTCATCCCAGGCGATGTCGCCGGGATTTCCGGGGGCCTTGGAGGATGCCGGCGTGCGGGACTCGCGGATACGGATTCCGTCCCCATTGATGTCCAGTGCGCTTTGCGGATCCTCCGTTCCGATGCCGACTTGGCCGTTATCGCGTTTGACGGTCAAGGCGCTGTCGATCGGCTCGCCTTCATCCGAGTAACGGATCAGGTTAAAATTCGCCCCGGCGTCATCGCCCTTTGGCTCCGCGCTGTTGGCACGCAGACTCCAGAGCGGGGTCGTAGCGTTATCCTTGCCGGTTTTGGCGAACTGTACGTCGCGGTTTCCTTCGCCGGCGACACGCAGAATGCCATCCATGACATTGAAGTTGGACGAATGGGTGCGAATTTCCGCAACATCGGTATCGTAAGGGATCTCCAAGCGGGTAAACAGCTGATCTTTATACTCTCCGGTTGGCGACATCGTTGTTTCGATGGAAATATGCTTATGATCATGTTGTTCCGGATTGTTTGCTTTATCATGCGAGATAATCGCCGTTTTGTCCTTGCCTTGCTCATCGGCCCAAGCGATCGCCGGCTTGGCGCGGTCGCCTGTCCATTGCAGACGGATCAGATCGGATAAATGCCCTTCCTTTTCGATCCATTGTTTATCGGTGGACAGGTGGATCCGTTCATTCTCCGGAAGAGCTAGCCCCCCGCCCGGCAGCTTGGATTCCGTAAAAGGGGAAGCCGTGGATGAAGCGTCTTTAGATGAGCCGAGCATTTGGCATCCTCCCACGAAGATGAGGCTGACGCCTAGCGCGGCGATTGAAGCGATTTTGACAAATTTCATTCCATTCTCTCCTTTTCGGTGAGTTTTTGACGGCTTTGGAGTTTTTTCGGCCGCAGCACTATAGAGATCATATAGATATTAAAAAGGGCAGGGCAATAGGCATTTCGGATGGTTTAAGCAGGCAGGCGGCGGGCGGAAGCGCGAGATGGAAAGAAATTGGGAAAGAAGCATCAGACGAGCTTGAGGAGGGATCCGCGATGAGCGAAGCACCAAATTTTGAAGAGTTTAAGAGGTATGTGATCCTACTGTCCTTAAATCCAGGCCGGCAATTGGAGAGGGATCTAATCCGCGAGCACGTTGCCCACTTAAGGGAACTGGACCGGAACGGGCAGCTTGTCATGTGCGGGCCGTTCCTCGATTACAAAGGCGGAATGGTGATCATCCAAGCGGCTAGCTTGGAGGAGGCGCGCGAGATCGCGGAGCGCGATCCGTTCGTGAAATCGGGAGCGGAGAACTATGAGCTTCGGACCTGGGCGATTTCCTGCGAAGAGAACCAGCATTTGGGTGCAGGTTGAGGAGTTAGACCTAAGACTAAGGTTTTGTCAAGCTGTGGACAAGGTTATCCACAGCTTGTTGGCTATCTTCATGAAAAAGGAATGAAAGCTTGCGTACCAGTCCCTTGAGTGAGACTTGAAAAAATCGATGCCCTGTTTTCTGAAAACTGTGGATAATGTGAATAAGTTGGTGGATAAAACGAGGTTTTGACAAAAAACGACGATATCCTCGCAAAAAAACGGCCCAGCGGGCCGTTTTGAGGTTGAATCTATTCTGCATAATGGGGATAAAACTGTGTATAACCCAACCGGAAAAGAGTTGGAAACTTAAAAAAATATTTTGTGAATTTTATCCCTCTGCCAGGGACTCCCATTCCTCATAGGCGGTGGATAACTGTTCTTTCCGGCGGTCGATCCCGTCCTGTCGCTCCTGAACCGCGGTATAGTCTTGATAGACCTCAGGGAGGGTCAGTTCGGCTTCTAACTGGGCGATTTCGTCTTCAAGCCCGGAGATCAATTCCTCCAGTTGCTCCAACCGGCGTTGGCGGTTTCGCTCTTCGCGTTTCGCCTGTTTGTCGGCTTCATAGGAAGCAGCGCCGGATTTGGCCGATGAGGCCTCCGTTTCGGACGGCTTGTTGGCGGTGTTGGCGGCGGATGCCTTGACCACTCCGGCGTTCAGCTGCTCGGCGGCGAGTTCGGCAAGCTCCTGTTTTTTCGCCAAGTAATCGTCATAATTACCCAGGAAATGATCCGCACCGTGGGGATGCAGTTCCACGATCCGCTCCGCCATCTTGTTCAAGAAGTAACGGTCATGGGAAATGAACAGCAGCGTTCCGTCGTATTCAATCAATGCGGATTCCAGCACTTCCTTGCTGAACAAGTCCAAATGGTTAGTTGGTTCGTCCAGGATCAGGACGTTGGCTTTCTGCAGCATCAGCTTAGCTAAAGCGACCCGGGCCTTCTCTCCGCCGCTTAACGCTGCGACCTTCTTGAGCACATCCTCGCCGCTGAACAGGAAATTGCCCAGCACGCTGCGGATTCGAGCTTCTTCAATATGAGGATAAGCGCCCCAAACTTCTTCGAGCACTGTGTTGGCCGGGTTTAAATGCGTTTGTTCCTGGTCGTAGTAGCCCACCTTCACTTTGGCTCCCCAGGTAATCGTTCCATCCGATGGCCGCAAATCGCCGGTCAGCATTTTCAGCAGGGTGGATTTGCCGATCCCGTTCGGCCCGATCAGGGCGACCGTTTCGCCGCGGTATAAATCGAAATTCACGTTTTGGAACAACGGTTTCGGTTTATCTGCAAACTGATAGGAAAGGCCGTTTACGTGCAGGACTTCTTTACCGGTCATGACCTCGGCCTCGAAAGAGAAGCTAGCCCGTTTCAGGTCGCCGAGCGGCCGATCCAATACGTCCATCTTCTCCAGCGCCTTACGCCGGCTTTGCGCCCGTTTTGTTGTGGAGGCCCGAACGATGTTCTTCTGAATAAAAGCCTCCATTCGGGCGATTTCATCCTGCTGTTTCTCGTATTGCTTCAACTGGCTTTCGTATTCCGCCGCTTTCAGCTCGATGAACCGACTGTAGTTGCCCGTATAGCGGCGCGATTGATGGCGTTCGATCTCCACGATCGCCGTGACGAGCCGGTCCAGGAAGTAGCGGTCATGGGACACGACCAGCAGGGCTCCGGAGTAGTTGCGCAAATAGTCCTCGAGCCAGGTCAAGGTTTCGATATCAAGATGGTTTGTAGGTTCGTCCAGCATCAACAGGTCCGGGGCCTGCAGCAAAATGCGGGCAAGCGCAAGCCGGGTTTTCTGCCCGCCGCTTAAGGTTGCAATGGGGGTATCCGGCGCAAAATCACCAAATCCCATCCCGTGCAGCACCATGCGGATGCGGGTCTCCATTTCATAACCGCCGTGGTCCTTGAACCAGTCGGATTTCAGCGCATAACGGTCGAGCAGCTCTTGGTGCGCCTTCTCGTCCCGAGCCAGCTCCGGATCGGCGATCTGCTCTTCCATCCGGCGCAACTCGCGTTCCGTTTCGATCAGCGGCGCAAATACAGCGAGCATCTCTTCCCAGATGGTGCGGTCCGATTGCAGACCGCTGTTTTGCGCCAGGTAGCCGAGGGTCGTCTCCTTGGCTTTGAAAATTTGCCCTCCGTCATGGGAGAGCTCGCCGGCCAAAATTTGCAGAAACGTCGATTTGCCCGCGCCGTTGACGCCCACGAGCCCGATCCGGTCCCGCTCGAGCACCTGCAGGTTAATCCCCTCCAGCACAGGGGTCACGCCGTATAATTTCGTAATGTTCGAAGCTTGAAGCAGCATAACCGATTCGATCCTCCAAAAAAAAGATTTGCAGTCCGTGCATGATGAAAATAAGAGTTCGTTGAAACACGTACTTTCAGTGTACATGAAACCCAAGCGAAATGCATCGCTGAATGCTTGGAAGCGCGCTTTTGCAAACCTTGCGCTTTAGTTTTCATTTTTATATAACAATGATACACTAAGGAGGAGATCAGCCGGATTTCTTCCAAGCCGTGGAACGAGAACCGGCAAACGTGAGACGGGAGTGGAAGGGGAGAACGGCATGGAGCTAGCGGATGCCAAAAAGGAACTACGCGAGCAGATGTTGATGGTTCGTGCCCGCATACCGGAAGCTGCCCGTGCGGAGCAAACGCTGGCCGCCAGCCGATTAGCGGAACAGGACGTGCTAAGCCCCTTGCGGGCGCAGCGTGGCGGGAAGTTGAACGTGTTCTGTTACGTTTCTTTCCGGGATGAGCCGGATACTCGGCCCTTGCTTGCCAGCTGCTTGGCGCAAGGAGACCGGCTGCTGGCGCCGAAGATTGGAGCGCAGCGCAGTCTTACTTTGCATGAGCTGTCCGGAATGGCGGACCTTGCTCCCGGCACTTGGGGGATCCCGGAGCCGGCGGGGCATACGGCCGTCTGGCCCCCCGAGCGCTATCCCGAAATCGATGTGATTGTCGTACCGGGGCTGGCTTTTGACCTGAACGGGGGGCGTATTGGATTTGGGGCGGGGTATTACGATCGCCTGATCGACGAATTGGCCCGCCGCAGCGGCGGCATGAGCCGGGTCGTCCTTGGAGCCCTCGCCCTGGAGGAGCTGATCCTGCCGGAGGCGATTCCGATGGAGCCGCATGATTTTCGGATCGACGTGTTGTTTACGGCAAAAGGAACGATATATATGAAGGAAAGTAGTGATAAGCTTGGCAAATTCGGAATCGGGTCAAGGAATGACGCATTTTAATGAACAAGGCCGCGCCCGCATGGTGGATATTTCCGGGAAATCAGAGACCGTTCGCGTGGCCGTGGCGGAGACGAAAATCACCATGCTTCCGTCGACCCTTGAAGCGATCAAGGAAGGGCGGATTGGCAAAGGCGATGTGCTTGCCGTAGCCCAGGTCGCGGGGATTCAGGGGGCCAAGCGGACATCCGATTGGATTCCGATGTGCCACCCGCTTGCGCTGACCGGCGTCAACATTACGTTTGGCGATAACGGACGGGACGAGCTTTATATCGAAGCGACGGTGAAGACGGAAGGCAAAACCGGCGTGGAGATGGAGGCGCTCACTGCGGTGTCCGCCGCGGCGCTGACGGTATACGACATGTGCAAGGCGCTGCAAAAGGATATGGTCATCGGCCCGACGCAGCTGCGTTCGAAGTCGGGCGGCAAAAGCGGGGATTACGTGCGTTCGTAACATTTGCGGCGGCTACTCGATTTTGATATAGATAAAGAAGGCAGTTTGTAGTGAAATCAGCATGAATCGACATGATCCGGCATTACGTTGGACTCCAAAGGGAGTTCCTATATGGATGAGGAGGGTGACTTCATGGTTTGGAAAACAGCGATCCTTACCGCCAGCGACAAAGGAGCCAGGGGAGAACGTGAAGATACGAGTGCCCAAGTAATCCGCGAGCTGGTGGAGGAGGAATTGGGCGGCGAAATCGTGGAATACCGCATTGTCCCCGATGAACCGGATGAAATTATCGCCGCATTGATTGAAATGACCGATTATTTTCACGCCGATTTGGTGCTGACTACAGGGGGAACGGAGCTGGCGATTCGAGATGTAACGCCGGAAGCAACCCGGCGGGTGATCGAACGCGAGGTGCCGGGGATGGCGGAGGCGATGCGGTACCGGTTGATGCAGAAGAATCCTGCGGCGATGCTGTTTCGGGGAATCGTCGGTATTCGCGGACGGACGCTGATCGTGAATTTGCCGGGAACGCCAAAAGGCGTGCACGAGAACTTGGCAGCGATCATGGACCAGTTGCCGGAAGCGTTGCTTATGGTAACGGGGCAATTTCGTTTGTAACTCTCTTTTGGAGCGGGCCTTATCTCTCTAACTTCTTTCTTCTTTAGTTAAGTTATCGAACAAATAGACTGTAACTGTGATATTTGTTATGGTATGATGTGGGCGAGTGAATGTATCGGCCCTGATTGCCGTTGTCTATTTATTTGCCGTAACGAAAGGAGAATCAACCATGGGCGCAGGCGGATTTTTGTTGATCGTCATCGCGGCGTTGCTGCTGTTTGGTCCAAATAAATTACCTGATCTGGGGCGGGCGGTTGGACGCACGTTCCGTGAATTCAAAGAGGCTACCCGGGATATCGTGGATGATCAACCGGAAGCCAGAAGAACGGAAGCCGCACCGCAGCCGCAGGTAGAGGGCCCCAAACCGGACGATCGCCGACTTCCCGAATAACCGGAAGCGGCAACGTCAGTTGCATAGGCGAAACCTTGATCCCTTCCTTCGCGGAGGGATTTTGCTTGAGTTGGGACGGAAAGCCCGGCGGGGAAAGGAGAACCTGAGATGTCGGAGAAAGACAATGCGCAAAGTCTCGTGGATCATTTGACGGAGCTGCGGCGGAGACTGGTGGCCGTGTGCGCCGTGTTTGTCATCGTGCTGGTGGCGGCCTTTTTCGTGGTTGATCCGATCTACCACTATTTGACGACAAATGCGATTTCGGGCGTGACGCTCGAATTAAACGCTTTTTCGTTCTGGGATGGCGTGGGCGTATATATGCAGATCGCCATGCTGGTGGCGCTCGGGATTACGCTGCCGTTTACTTTATACCAGGTGTGGGCGTTTGTCAGCCCCGGGCTGAAGCCGCAGGAACGCCGAGCCACCGCGAGGTATATCCCTTATGTGTTCGTCTTTTTCGTGGCGGGCCTGGCCTTTGGTTATTACGTGGTGTTCCCGCTGGCGATGACGTTTACCGGCTCGCTCAACAAGGAGCTGGGACTTGTCGAGACTTACGGAATGGCCGACTATTTCAAGTTTCTGACCAATATCGTGCTGCCAATTTCGTTATTGTTCGAGCTGCCGCTGGTTATTTTGTTCCTGACGCAGCTGCGGATCTTAACGCCGCTTCGGCTGAAGAAGATGCGCCGGGTCGCGTATTTCGCGCTGGTGGTCATCTCGGTGATGATTACGCCGGCGGACTTCTTCTCCGCTTTCCTGGTGCTGGTCCCGCTCGTCCTGCTCTATGAGCTGAGCGTGCTCCTATCCAAGCGGGTGTATGCGAAGCAGCAGGCGGCGGATGCGGTGCGGGCGGAAATGTATAAATGAGGGAACGCGCCTTGGCGATAGCGGGGCGCGTTTTTCTTTTGCCCGCTGGGGGCAGGGGCGTTAGGCCTGGGCCTGGTGGTTGGCTTCTGGCGGGGGATGGGGCGCGGGGGCGGTGCGTGGTGCGGTGGGAGGGGGAATCGCCGGTCAGCCGCGGTTGTCCGCCCTTTGCCTGGATTGGAACGAAGGGAAGAGGGGGGCAAAGGGCTCCCAAAGGCGGACGT
This sequence comes from Paenibacillus rubinfantis, assembly GCF_001486505.1. Classification (GTDB taxonomy): domain Bacteria; phylum Bacillota; class Bacilli; order Paenibacillales; family Paenibacillaceae; genus Fontibacillus; species Fontibacillus rubinfantis. Next base: position 1,162,110 of record NZ_LN909066.1, on the reverse strand, counting down.
AAACTCTGTCCGGCGATATCCCCCTCTTTCTGCGGCAACACGCCCCGGTAGTAAAGCCCCGAGGCCCATGGGCCATGCTCAGCCGCTGGCGTAGAAGAAGGGCGCGTGGCCCGCTTCCGCCTAAGGCGCGTTTGGGGTGGAGAGGAGGCTGGGGCAGGGCCTGGGGGTTGGCGGCTGTCAGCCTGTCAGCCTTCCCCGATCCGCCACCCGTAAAATGTTGTATTTCCTACAACATTTCGAGCCCGCCACCGGCTGAACAGCGCGAAATGTTGCATTTTGTACAACAAAAATAGCTCGAATGGCCTGATTCTCCGGAAAATGTTGCAGTAAATGCAACATTTCCGCCCTAAGCCGGCCAAACCGCGCAAAAATGTTGTACAAAATGCAAGATTTGCCCGATCGGGTCGTGGTCGGCCAGCGGGAGGACCGCGGTGGGAGGGTGGGCGGCCGCACCTTCGATCCGCCTTACCCGAAAAATGTTGTATTTCCTACAACATTTCGAGCCCGCCACCGGCTGAACAGCGCGAAATGTTGCATTTTGTACAACAAAAATAGCTCGAATGGCCCGGTTCCCCGGAAAATGTTGCAGTAAATGCAACATTTCCGCCCTAAGCCGGCCAAACCGCGCAAAAATGTTGTACAAAATGCAAGATTTGCCCGACCAGGTCGTGGTCGGCCAGCGGGAGGACCGCGGTGGGAGGGTGGGCGGCCGCCCCTTCGATCCGCCTCCCGAAAAATGTTGTATTTCCTACAACATTTCGAGCCCGCCACCGGCTGAACAGCGCGAAATGTTGCATTTTGTACAACAAAAATAGCTCGAATGGCCCGGTTCCCCGGAAAATGTTGCAGTAAATGCAACATTTCCGCCCTAAGCCGGCCAAACCGCGCAAAAATGTTGTACTAAATGCAAGATTTGCCCGATCGGGTCGTGGTCGGCCAGCGGGAGGACCGCGGTGGGAGGGTGGGCGGCCGCACCTTCGATCCGCCCACCGGTAAAATGTTGTATTTCCTACAACATTTTGAGCCCGCCACCAGCCGAACAGCGCGAAATGTTGCATTTTGTACAACAAAAATAGCTCGAATGGCCCGGTTCCCCGGAAATGTTGCAGTAAATGCAACATTTCCGCCCTAAGCCGGCCAAACCGCGCAAAAATGTTGTACAAAATGCAAGATTTGCCCGACCAGGTCGTGGTCGGCCAGCGGGAGGACCGCGGTGGGAGGGTGGGGTGCCGCCCCTTCGATCCGCCCACAAGTGTGCATACGTGCGATGTGCGGATGTAGCGAGTAGGGGCAATCGACTAATAAATATGTTTAGTTTGGTGGGGAATGTGATGTGTGGAGCTAGTACGGGGAACTGGTGCTGGCGGTGAGTATAGTGAAGATGCGTGTGATTGTGTGCTAAGGTGCGTGCTAAAGTGCTTGCTAAGGTGCGTGGGTGGTGAGTAATGTTTCGTTTATAGTGATTATACTAATTCGGCTAATTAGCTCACGGGTACTTGCGGCTTGTTAATCCGCTTGCACTGACTACTAGCTAGTTCGCTTGAACTTGCGGCTTGTTAGCCCGTTTGTACTTGGCGTAATACTCGGTGCTGACTTTTCTCTTCTCGGTGGCTAGTTCGCCTGACTAGGTTGTTATACGGCGATTCCCCTCTGGTGCGTGGCCTCTCCCGCTGGCCGACCACGACCCGGTCGGGCAAATCTTGCATCCCTATACTCACTCACCTTACTCACCACTACTTTTCTTACGCACTACACTCTTCACTTTCGCCATTCTTGCATGGCCGCCATCCTAGCTTGCACACGCACTCGTCCCCCGCCACCCTCGCACACACGCTCCCTACCTCGCTACACTCGCACACCCCCATCCCTCGTCCCAATCCGCCGGAATATTTATCCAAGCGCAAGGATACAATGGGAAGGGCGCAGGTGAGGCCCTATGAAACAAAGAAAAAAATTTGTACAAAGGAACTTGAAATCTACTCGCAACTTGAGTAATATAAAAGTGGTTGTTAGCACTTGAAGAGCTCGAGTGCTAATACATATGACAAACATCTACCCATAACACCACATATTTAAAGGAGGCTGTTTTTTCATGATCAAACCTTTAGGTGAACGCGTTCTCGTGCAACCGATCGAGCAAGAGGAGACAACGGCATTTGGTATCGTGCTTCCCGACACGGCCAAAGAAAAACCGCAGGAAGGTAAAGTTATCGCCGTTGGTAGCGGAACTTTGAAAGATGGCGTCCGCGTTCCGTTGGAAGTGAAAGAAGGCGACCGCGTTCTTTTCTCCAAATATGCAGGCACCGAAGTGAAATATGAAGGCAAAGAATATTTGATTATGAAAGAAAGCGATATCCACGCGATCATCGGCTAAGCCGCCGAAGGGTCTGCGAACGAACGAATACACACAACCATATGGGAGGTAATTGAACAATGGCAAAAGACATTAAATTCAGTGAAGAAGCCCGCCACGCTATGCTTCGTGGGGTTGACGCTTTGGCAAACGCAGTAAAAGTAACGCTGGGTCCGAAAGGCCGCAACGTGGTGCTGGAGAAGAAATTCGGCAGCCCGCTCATCACCAATGACGGCGTAACGATTGCAAAAGAAATCGAACTGGAAAACGCTTTTGAAAACATGGGCGCCCAGCTCGTTAAAGAAGTCGCAACCAAAACGAACGATGTAGCCGGTGACGGTACGACAACCGCAACGGTTTTGGCGCAAGCGCTGATCCGCGAAGGTTTGAAGAACGTTACAGCTGGCGCTAGCCCAATCGGCCTGCGTAAAGGGATCGACAAAGCGGTTCGCGCGGCTGTTGCTGAACTGCAAAGCATCTCCAAAGCCATCGAAGGCAAACAATCGATCGCTCAAGTTGCTGCGATTTCCGCTGCGGACGAAGAAGTGGGCGAACTGATTGCGGAAGCCATGGAAAAAGTGGGCAAAGACGGCGTAATCACCGTGGAAGAGTCCCGCGGCTTCGCTACGGAGCTTGAAGTGGTGGAAGGAATGCAATTCGACCGCGGTTATGTATCTCCTTACATGATTACCGATACGGACAAAATGGAAGCCGTACTCGATAACCCATATATCCTGATCACGGACAAGAAGATCAGCAGCACGCAAGAAATCCTGCCGCTTCTGGAGAAAATCGTACAACAATCCAGACCGCTGTTGATTATCGCTGAAGATATCGAAGGCGAAGCGCAAGCGATGCTGATTGTGAACAAACTGCGTGGCACGTTTAACGCGGTAGCGGTTAAAGCTCCTGGCTTTGGCGACCGTCGTGAAGCGATGCTGCAAGACATCGCCGCTCTGACTGGCGGCCAAGTGATCACCGAGAAGCTCGGCCTTGATCTGAAGAGCACTACGGTAGATCAACTCGGTAACGCACGTCAAGTGATCGTTACGAAAGAAAACACGACGATCGTGGATGGCAGCGGCGACAAAACCGACATCACGGCTCGCGTGAACCAAATCCGCGCTCAACTGGAAGAAACCACTTCCGAGTTCGACAAAGAGAAACTGCAAGAGCGTCTGGCGAAACTGGCTGGCGGCGTAGCGGTAATCAAAGTTGGTGCGGCTACAGAAACGGAACTGAAAGAACGCAAACTGCGCATCGAAGACGCGCTGAACGCTACGCGTGCAGCCGTTGAAGAAGGTATCGTATCCGGCGGCGGCGTTGCCCTCGTGAACGTATACAGTGCAGTAGCTGCTGTTGCAGCAACCGGCGACGAAAAAACCGGCGTTAACATCGTGCTGCGTGCCCTGGAAGAACCGGTTCGCACGATCGCTGCAAACGCGGGTGAAGAAGGCTCCGTTATCGTGGATCGCCTGAAGAAAGAAAAAGTCGGCATCGGCTACAACGCTGCAACCGGCGAATGGGTGAACATGATTGAAGCAGGTATCGTTGACCCTGCGAAAGTAACACGTTCCGCATTGCAACACGCGGCCTCCGTTGCAGGCCTGTTCCTGACAACTGAAGCGGTGATCGCCGACAAACCGGAACCAGAAAAACCAGCCGCACCAGACATGGGCGGAATGGGCGGAATGATGTAAGATAGGCAGTAAAGCCTATAACCATAAGGTTTAGCGAGAGGTCTTTCCTAAGTTCATGAAACTTTGGAGAGGCCTCTTTTCTTTTTCCATAGCGTGATTATCCGATGATCTCATTTCTTTGATCTTACCCGCGTAATGATTTGGGTTATTCCACCTAAGACAACAACCATTTGGCCGCTAAAAATAACCCATTTCTCAAACTGGCCTGGATTTGCAGCTTGTAATTTAATCCCCACCAACCAAGTTATAAAACCTGAAGCCATGATCAGGTAACCTAACCCTCGCATTCGCAAATTCAATTCTCCCCTCGTGTTGATGTTAAAGTAAGTAAAACATATATAGCCGCTTTTCATACACGAATGTCGCAAATTTATAGTTTAAATGGCACGTATACTCATTATAATGGCTATAAAAGTTGTGTAATCTGTCTATGTTGTCGTATATTTTAAGTCAAACGGCCAAGGAGGCTTACTTACTTATGATTCGAATCGGCAAAATCAGTTATTGGCACGTTCATGCGGAAGATTACACGAAACAGGCACTGGAGCATCCCGACACAGAGCTCGCCGCGATCTGGGATGAACTTCCCGAACGCGGGCAGGCCAAAGCGGCGCAGTACGGCGTACCGTATTACGCCTCGCTCGACGAGATGCTAGCGCAGGACGAGATCGACGCCGTCATCGTGGACGCGCCGACGAATCTGCATCGCGACGTCATGGTGAAGGCGGCGGAGGCCGGCAAGCATATTTTTACCGAGAAAGTCATCGCCCCTACGGCGAAGGAAGTCACGGATATCCTCTCGGCTGTCCGGAAAGCGGGGGTCAAGCTGACGGTTTCCCTGCCGCGCCTGTACGACGGCTATACGCAGACGATCGATCGCGTGCTCCAAGGCGGCAAGCTCGGCAAACTAACGATGGCGCGGGTCCGGCTGTCGCATAATGGCGCGACCGCGAACTGGTTGCCTGCTCATTTCTACTCGAAGGAGCAGTGCGGCGGAGGGGCCCTCATCGACCTGGGCTGTCATCCGATGTACCTTGTCCGGCGCTTCTTGGGGATGCCGGAGAGTGTAAGCGCGAATTTCGGCTATGTGACGGGCAAGGAAGTTGAAGACAATGCGGTAGCTGTGCTGCGTTATGCGGAAGGCGCACTGGGCATTGTCGAAGCAGGTTTCGTGAACAGCCACTCGCCATTCTCCATTGAGCTTCATGGAACCGAAGGCACACTGCTGTACGGCTTTCCGGATGAGGTTCCCGTCGTTCGTTACAACGGTGGGAGCGAACAATGGGAGAAGCTGGCGTTGGAAGACCGAGTGCCCTACGCGTTCAGCCAATGGGTGGAGCATATCAAGTTAGGTACCGAGGCGACGGAAAATATCGCGGCGGCTGTGGATCTGACCCGACTTATGGAAGCTTCAAATCGCTCAGTAGCGGAAGGCCGGCCGATCCGGATCGACGAGCTGGCGGAATAATAGCGAGTAATAACGAATTATTATAGGAGAAAAGAGGGATAAGATGCGGGCGGATCATCGCGAATCGACGGGGAGGAAGACGGCGGACCGTAAAGCGGCCGGAAGTGCAAGTCCTTTTCCGTACGCCAGAATGGCGGAGAGGCAGGATGCGCTCGACCGGCTAGAGCTGCAATTCCGCTGGGGAGATTACGGAATTCGCGTACTGCGCTGCCATCTGGCCTCTTTTCCACCTGGACATATCATTCATTTTCACAAGCACTCGGGATATGAGTTTCATTATATTCCGAAAGGCAAGGGCAAAGTGATTCTCATCAATCAGGCTTACGATCTTCATGAGGGCATGTTCTATTTGACCGGACCGGATCTGGTGCACTATCAGGAATCGGACCCGGAAGATCCGATGTATGAGCTTTGCCTTCATTTGGAAATTGAGCCGTTGACGGCGGCCGCCGAACCCAGCGGCTGGGGAGAGGAGTTGGAGGCGGCGGAGGCGAAGGAGTGCATCACCTCGTTGGATCGTTTGCCGATCGCCCCGGTGGTTGACCGGTTCCATGCGATGAGCGGTTTTCTGGAGGCGTACCGTATATTGGAGGAGCAACCGATCGGCTTCTACACGCTGCTGAAGCAGGAAATCGTGCAGATTTTGCTGCGTACGGTTCGCGTGCTTGATCGGGCTGACGACAGAACGGGAATTCCGCAGCGGGATATGAGCTTCCATCGCTACAAGCTGGCCACGCAATATATTCAGGACAATGAGAGCATGCCGATCTCGCTGGAGCAGGTGGCGGAGGCGATCGGGACCAGTCCCCGGCAGCTTCAGCGTATCTTCCGCAGTGAAGGGCGGACGACGTTCCGCGATTATTTGGAGCATACGCGGCTGACGGCGATCTGTTCGGACCTGATCCTAACGGATAAAGCGATCGAGGAAATCGCCCTTGCCCACGGTTACGCGAATCCCAATTATCTGTATCCGGTATTCAAGAGCAAGTACGAAGTAACGCCAAGCGCATACCGCAAAATGCATGCGGGAGAGCATTCGGCGCCCTATTCCAAACGAGAGAAGGAAGCGAGCATATGAGTAAACATCTACGCATCGGCATTATCGGAAGCGGCGGAATCGCCAAAGCCCACGTATCGGCTTATCGCAAGCTTCCATTCGTTGAGATCGTGGCAGTCGCCGACGTCATTCCCGGCAAAGCCGCGGATTTCGTGAAGGCGCTGCAATTGGACGGAGCGGCGGCCTATGACGGCCATCGGAAGCTGCTTGAGCAAGAGCTGGACGCCGTCAGCATCTGTACGCCAAACGTCTCGCACCATGAAACGACGGTGGATTCGTTGAAAGCGGGCAAGCAGGTGCTGCTGGAAAAGCCGATGTCCGTCACTCTGGCAGAGGCGCTTGAGATGACGCAAGTCGCCCGCGACACCGGCAATATGTTGACGATCGGATTCCAGCCCCGCTATGACCCGAATATGAAGCTGCTGCAGGAAATCGTACAATCCGAGCGTTTGGGCAAGGTCTATTACGCCGAGACAGGCGGTGGCCGCCGACGCGGCATGCCGGGCGGCACATTTATCAGCAAGAAGCTGGCTGGAGCCGGAGCGATGGCAGACATCGGCTGCTATTCGCTGGACATGGCGCTAAATACGTTAGGTTATCCTCGCCCGCTCACCGTATCTGCATTTACGTCAAACCATTTTGGTCGTAACCCGCTTTATCATCCGGAAGCGTCCAGATTCGAGGTGGAGGACTTTGGCGTGGCGATGGTACGTTTCGAGAACGATCTAGTGCTGCAGTTCAAAATCTCCTGGGCGATGCACATGGACACGTTAGGTGCAACGATGTTCCTCGGTACCGATGCGGGACTCAAAATCACGCCAGCAGGGAGCGGTCCGTGGTCCGGCGTATGGGACGGCTCGATCGGTTCGATTACGTTGTACCATGACGAATACGGCCGCAACACTCAGACGCCGATTCCACTCATTGAGCACCAGTTGAACTTGTTCGACGAGAAGGTCCGGGATTTCGCTGAAGCGGTTCGCGACGGCCGTCCCGCCCCGATCCCCGGCGAGCAAATCTTAATTCAACAGGCGATCATCGACGGCGTTCTGCGTTCCGCTGAATCGGGCCGCGAGGTGTCTGTGGAGCTGCCACGTAATGATTAATCCTTAATTTATACGCAAGTTTATATCTAAACGGCCCTTGCTCTTTCTGGTGTGCTACCCGTCAAGAGGACAATGAAAAACTATAAGATTTATACACACTGCCTGCCGGTTTACGGCGGGCAGTGTGTTTATGCAGCTTGCAGATAATTATTATGGAATTCCATCGGTGTCATAATCTTCAGTCGACGCTGTAAACGCCGGTTGTTGTAGTAAATGATATAATCCGATATTGCCTTTACAAGAACATCATGGTCAGTAAAGCGATGCCCATAATACATCTCACGTTTCAGTATTCCCCAGAAGCCTTCCATCGGTCCATTATCAATACAGTGTGCCACTCTCGACATACTCTGCTTCATATGCGACTGCTGAAGCCGCGTATAGAACTCTCTACTTGTATACTGGAATCCCCGATCGCTGTGGAAGAGCGGGTGTGCGTCCGGCTCAAGCTGTATAGCTTCATCAAAGGTGTTCATCACCAGTGGATTATCATTATGGTCACTGATTTTAAAAGCCACGATTCTGCGGTCATATAGGTCGAGGATAGCGCTCAGATAGACCTTACGTACTTCTGTACCCGTGCGGTACTTAAACTCGGATACGTCTGTCAGCCACTTCTGGTTTGGAGCCTCGGCATGAAACTCCCTGTTCAGATAGTTATTGGCGATATGGTATGGGTTGCTAGAACCCCTAGTACAGCTCTTGGATTTGTACTTTATACAGGAGTGAATTTGCAACTTCCGGTTGATATTTAGAACCCGTTTGTCATTAACCTTGATGTCATGATATATTGCAAGTTCATCACGGATTCTGCGGTATCCCATATCCGGATGCTCATCGTGAATCTCCCGAATTTCTCTAGCAATTTCCTCATTCTCGATCTGATGTCTACTCTTCGGGCATTTAAGCCATCTGTAATAAGCGGATCGCGCGATGTGCAGATATTTACACAGTTTATGGACAGGATAATGCTTCTCTTCAGAAAGCTCCTTAATGGCTTCGTATTCGCATTGATGCCTGATCAGAGTAAGTGTCGTCGCCCCCTCTCCAAATCCCTTACTTTTTTTAACAGGTCATTTTCCATCTGCAGGTCAAGTTTTTCACGTTCCAACTGAACAATACGATCGCGTAATTCCTCTTCGGGCGTTCTGCCTGGTAACGTACCGGCACGCCGTCCCCGTCGATCCTCAAGACCGGCAGAGCCCATCGCCTCGTACCTTTTCACCCAGTTACGTACCTGCTGATAGGAAACCCTGTATTTTAGGGCAATAGCCCCATAATTCTTATTGTTTGTCAGGCAGTCCTGGACTATTTTTAACCGCTCTTCCGGATTGGTGTTTCTTGCCTTTCTCATGTAACTTCCTCCAGTCGTGGATTTGAGAGTCCCATGAGAATTATACACCTTTAACCATTGATGGAGTTGGTCTCGTGAACGTATATGGTATTTCTTACAAATTGTACTTTGACTTCCAACTCCGGATAGGTATTCAGTAACAGCTTTTAGCTTCAGCTCCGTCGAATATTTTTTATTCTGCTTCTGATCCATTAAAGCAGTAGGGCCATCTGCCTCGTAAAGTCTAACCCATAGAGCAATGGTACCCGGATCCACATTTGCTTCTTTTGCTGCATACGCTCTACTTATTTCACCTTTCAGATACTTTTCAACCAGATTTACTTTCTCCTCTGTCGGTATCCCTTTCATTGATTTGGACATGAAAAATACCCCCATATAGGACATGTTATATTTCATTGTCCTATATAGGGGTAGCTTATCATTCGGCAAGGGCCGTTTTGCGGTAATAGGGAATCGCTCACCTGGATCTCACATCCCATGAAACTTAATGAAAAATTTACAATTAAAATTTCATATACCAGCTTACGGTGCTCTTGATCTGTGATAGAATAAATGAAAATTTCATCCAATGCGGAGGAGGACGAAGATGTGGACTTATCTGATCCGTCGCGGGATTCACTCGTTGTTTGTATTGTTTATCGTCATGAGCGTGTGCTTTTGCATCATGCGTTTGATGCCGGGGAACTTCTGGTCACTCAGTATAGGGATGACGGAAGAGCAGATCCAATTTGCAAACGAGCAGAAGCATCTGTTTGGACTGGATCTCCCGATTTATCAGCAATATTTCCGGTGGGTCAATGATCTTCTGCATGGGAATTTTGGTCTTGATTTTTACCGTACTCCGATTAATAACTACATCTGGACTTATGTATGGAACAGCTTCACCTTGTTAGGCACGTCATTTCTCATCGCTCTACTGATTGCCGTCCCGTGGGGGATCTATAACAGCCGAAGGCAGGATGGACTATCCGATAAACTCGGCCTCATCCTGAGCCTGATCGGGTACTGTATTCCCGTATTTGTGCTGGGACATTGGCTGCAGGAGATCTTTGCCTTCAAATTGTTTTGGTTGCCGCCAAGCAGCATGCACACCCCGGGGAAAAAAGGGGAACTGGGCGACCTCCTCTACCACATGGTTCTCCCGGTAACCACAGTAACCATCGGCCTCATTGCTTATTACATGAAAATGGTCCGCACCAGCATGATCGAGGTGTTGCCTTCCGAATTTCTGAACCTGGCCCGTGCCAAAGGGGTTTCGGAGCGTAGAGTCACCTATCGACATGCGTTGAGATTGGCGTTGATTCCTATGATTACGATCATCGCGCTGGACTTGCCCGTCCTGATTTCCGGCGCAGCGGTGGTCGAGAACGTCTTTAACTGGAATGGTCTTGGAAGCTTGGCGGTCAGCGCGGCGCGATCCCGGAATTATCCCGTGCTGCTCATGAGCATCTTGATTATCTCTTCCTTTGTGGTGATTGCCAACTTCCTGGCGGACCTGCTATATTCCATCGTGGATCCTCGCGTGAAAATGGATCGAAAGAGCGTCCTGCGGCGATAGATAATCAACCGGAAGGAATGGAGCTGTCTTTGCGCTGCATGAACTCCCGGGGAGAGATGCCCTCCACTTTTTTGAATACTTTACTGAAATAGAAGGCACTTTCATATCCCAGCTTTTGCGAGATTTCATAGATTCGGCCTTCGCCGCGAACCATCATTTCCTTGGCCGCTGCGATTTTGGTCTCCGTTACGTACTCCACGAAGTTGATTTTCGCAGTCTTGGAGAACAGGTGGCTGAGGTAGTTTGGACTAAAATTAAACACGTCAGCGACCTGGTTGAGGGATAGCTTGCTGTTCAAATTGCGTTTAACGTAATCCTGCACGTTCCGGACGATTTGCTCCTTGTAGCTCTGTTTGCGCGATGACAGAATCTCGCAGCACCCGTCCCGGAATTGGACCAGCCAGTCGATGACGCCCTGGGTCGTCTGCTTCTTATAAATCGCACGGTAGCCCTCCGGTTCGTTCTCGAAAATTTGCTCCACCACGTTTTCGCCGTCTGCCAGCAAAGAGGTAGCCATGTACAAAATATTGCAGGCCGCATCGGTGGCCGGAACAAGCAGCTTGGGCCTGCCGTCGAAGCGGTCGATCACATTCGTGATCATCGCGTACAACGCCCTGATATCCAGCTCCTCGAAGGCGCGGCGAATTTCCGAACGGGAGGCGGCGACATCCTCACCTGGGGAAGCCAACTCGGCGGCGTTGCTTTGGGCATAAAAGACAAAGGATTCCTGTTCCAGCGCCATCGGTAACGCCCGGCGGGCCGCCAGGTAACTCTCGTGCAGCAGATAAGGGTCTTCCACGGCATTACCGGCGGCCCCGATAATCTTCACGTTGAAGTAGGAATGAAGTACGGCGGCCATATCCTGAAGTTGCCCTTCGATCTCCGGCCTCCAGCGCTGCGGGTCGCTGTCGGAGAGGGGCAGCACAATGGCGAAGTTTCGCAAGTCCAGGCTGGTCACGAAGCAGGGGCGCGCCGAGGCCAACGTGTCCTTGGCCAGTTGCACCGTACTGGAGCATAAGGCGACCAGCTTATCCCCGCGCGGCGGTACGCTTTCCGGGCCTTGAATCCGGCAGGTGCAGACCAAATAGGCGGGAGCCGATAGATCCAGCTCCAGATCGTCCCTTTGCAGAAGGTACTGGTTCTTGTTCTCGAACAGCTGGTTGAACAAGCGTATAAAGAACTTATCGCGAAGCGCATGCAAATTGCTGCGATAGAGCATGTTGGGATAGCTCTCCACGGCCTTGTAGTCCTCCAGCATGGCCACGGCCTTTCGGACGGAGTCGGCCAACGTCTGCGGGGTGAGTTCGAGCTTGACCAAATAATCCGCGGCTTGCAGATGAATGGCGCTGCGCGCATACTCGAATTCCTCGTAGCTCGTCAGGAAAATAAACAGCGGAATCCGCCCATACTTTTGGCGTACGGATTCGGCGAGTTGCAGCCCGGTTTTGACCGGCATCTTGATGTCGGTAATGACGAGGTCGGGACGCAACGTCTCGATCATCTCCTCGGCTTGTGCGCCATTATGGGCGATGCCAACGATTTCGATCTGATAATCTTCCCATTTCAGCATGGACTGCAGGCCGATGCACACCAGAGCCTCATCATCGGCGATCAGTAATTTGATCATAACCATCACTTCCTTGCGTGGTTTACGTTAGCGAAAGGCAGAAGGGCAGAAGGGACGGGTCACGACTTCCGGTAAGGTAGCAATAAGCTCATTCTTGTATATTGGCCCAGCTCGCTTTCGATGGACAAGCCATACCGCTCCCCAAAAGTTAGGCGCAGCCGTTCATGTACGCTGAGGAGTCCGACATTTTCGAACAGGCCCTTGGATCCCGGTTCCCGCTGGGATAAGATCGCCGCAATCTGCTCCTCACTCATCCCGATCCCATTATCCTCAATCGTAATCCGAATGTCGTAACCGCCGCTTTGGGCTACCGTAACCGCAATTTCCCCTCGCCCCTTGGGTTCAATACCGTGGAAAATTGCATTTTCCACCAGCGGCTGCAGCGTAAAACGGGGAATCAGCCCGGAGAGCAGCGCCTCCTCCTCGATGTTCTGTTCCATCGTAATCGTGCTGCCGTACCGATATTTTTGGATGAGAAAATAATCGTCCATCAAGCTAAGCTCCTCCCGCAGCGGGACCAGCTTGCGATGGTCCTTGGCGATGCTGCGCAGCAACCGGGATAAGGAGGTTGTCATTTCCGCGATGCCCGTGGCATTTTGGATCGTCGCCATCCATTTGATCGAGTTGAGCGTGTTGTAGAGAAAATGCGGACTGATCTGGCTCTGCAGCATCCGGTATTCCAGCTCCTGCTTCTGCTTCTCGTCCGCTACGCGGGAATCCATCAGCGTCAGGATATCGTGAGATAACCGGTTGATGCCGCGGCCGACATCACCTAGTTCGCTGTTCCATTCGATATTCCGGTCGATGAGGAAGTTGCCCTGCGCGATTTTGTCGATCCGCTTTCGTAATTTTTCCACGGGTAAGCTGATCGTCCGGGTTAAGTAGAGCGTGATAAACCCGCTTAACGCGATGACCAGCACGGATACGCCGATCATCAGCAGCAACCAAGCGTTCAGCTGCGGGGCAAATTGCTTCTCGTCGAGCGTCTGCGATAGCACGATCCCTTCCCGCACCGGATAGGACACGGAGATTCGGCGTTTCCCTTCCTGCTCGATCCACGCTAGCTGGGTCAGGGCTCCGGTGGCTTCCTTTTTGTCGTACGCATGTATGGCGTAAGGAGCAGAGAGCGGCTGCACCTTATCCCCTTCGATCAGGTACTTATGGCTGCCAAGCGTGAGCAGCAGTTCAGAACCCTCCGGCAGGCTATACCCCTTCAGCTTATCGGTGATGACCGAGGTATTGGCGAGCAGATAGACGGTTCCGATTCGGGCGGCCCGGTCTCCGTAAATCGGCAACACGTACGGAATGCCGCTCGAGCGGGAGAGAGGGTCCTGGATGATTCGTTCCCAGGCTTCTATCGCATCGTCGGACAGGCCGGGGAATTGGCTGATATTATGGATATTTAATGGAACTGAAGCGCTTCCAGAATTGTCGACCTGAATAAATTTTGCCTGATGATCGGTGATGATGAGACGACGCACATAGCTGTTGGACCGGTTGACCCGAAAATCCTCCTGCATCGATGAGAAGACATTTAACCCGTCCTTGGCACTGGCGTCCGGCGAGACGAAATAGTCCTGAATCAGTTGATTGGTAGGGGAGTTCGTGCTGCTGGACATAGCCAAGGCCGATAGGTTATTCAGATCCTGGTCGATGATGTGGGAGACGAGCTGCAGGTTGAATTCCGTTGCCTGAATCGTCGTTTTGCGCTGGAAATACGAGATGAGCTCATAGCTGAAAAAGGACAACATCCCCGCAATCAGCAAGGCAAACACGGTCATGATGATAATGATGCGGCTTTTGATGGTGGCTTTTCTTTGGCGCGTGTCGATCACCTCGTCCGGAGTAAGATCACTGCGGGTTTTTACCGATATAAACTACAATAACATGAGTTGACTTCATCGGCAGCGGCATGGATCATAAACAACCATTTTTACATCTTTTGAGTATGATTTTACAGCTTTCCGCCCGTTTGGTGAAGAAGCGAATAGAAAAGTGTAGGAAAAGAACGCAAAAATGTATGCCCTTTCATTACAAATTTCGTTACCATGAACCTAAGGATTTGGCGATGCCGATCCGGAAGTTCAAAACAGGAGGAAAAGGGGTTTGAAGATGAGACGAAAGAAAATATTCGGGATTACCTTGGCGGTCGTTCTCCTTATAGGTCTGCTCGCAGGATGTTCCGGCAAGAACGAAAATGCTAGCAAAACGTCGACGGCTGATCCTCAGACGAACAATTCTGCAAGCGTTTCCAATGAGAAAAGCGATGAGCCCGTCACGCTGAAATGGGCGTTATGGGACTGGGAAGCAACAGCTTACTACCAGCCATTGATCGATGCTTATAAGAAAGATCATCCGAATGTAACGATCGAATACGTGGACCTGGGCTCCACCGACTACATGACGATGCTCAGCACGCAGCTCTCCGGCGGCGCGGACCTGGATATTTTGACGATCAAGGACATTCCGGGCTATGCCAACCTGGTGAAGCAGAATCATCTGGAACCGCTGAAGGGCTTTATCGACGGACAAGGGATGGATACTTCCCTTTACGGCGGAACGGTTGAGCAAATTCAAATGAACGGCGACGTGTACGCCTTGCCTTTCCGCAGTGACTTCTGGATTGTGTACTACAACAAAGACCTGTTCGATAAAGCAGGTGTACCTTATCCGACCAACGACATGACGCTGGATCAATACGATGAGTTGGCTCGTAAAATGACGTCCGGCAGCGGCTCGGAAAAAGTATACGGCGCGCATTACCACACCTGGCGGAGCGCAGTCCAACTGTTTGGCATCCTGGACGGGAAGAACACCATCGTCGACGGCAAGTACGAGTTCCTGAAACCGGTCTACGAACGGATTCTGAAGGAACAGGACGACGGCATCGTGATGGACTATGCGACGCTGAAGACTTCCAGCACGCACTATTCCGGCGTCTTCTACAATAACTCCGTTGCGATGATGAACATGGGCAGCTGGTTTATCGCCACGCAAATCGAAAAGGTGAAGAGCGGCGAGTCCCAAGCGACGAACTGGGGGATCGTGAAATATCCGCATCCGGATGGCGTGAAAGCCGGTACGACGCTGGGAACGATCACTTCTCTGGCCGTGAACCAAAAATCTTCTAACAAAGAAGCTGCCCTGGATTTCCTGAAATTCGTGACGGGTGAAGAGGGCGCAGCGGTGATCGCATCCACGGGGACGATTCCGGCGATCAAAAACGATGAGGTCGTCAACTCTATCGCTTCCATCGACGGCTTCCCGACGGATGAGAACAGTAAAGCAGCTCTGACGACGGATAGAACGTACCTGGAAATGCCGCTGCACGAGAAGAGCGCGGATATCGAAGTGATTCTGAATGAGGCGCACGATAACATCATGACGAAAAACGCCACCATCGACGAAGGTTTGGCGGATATGGAGAAACGGGTACAAGAGGCACTCAATAACTAATCGCTGAGATTCGTATTCGATTTTGATGCTGCCAGGGGCGGGCTTGAGAGCCCGCCCTTTTTTCCGAATTCTCTAGCACATGTAGGTTTGGAGGAGAAATCATGCAGAATGAACCCGTGTTAGGAAATGAAGTGGTAAAAAGAAGCGCTTTGTCCAAAAGCGTCAAGGATCATATGGTGGCGTACAGCTTTATCGCCCCTAACTTTATCGGCTTCGCCCTATTTACGCTGGTGCCGATGTTATATGCGTTTGTGCTTGCTTTTGTAAAATGGGACGGGGCCAACCCGATGGAGTATGTGGGGCTGCGCAACTTTGCCCGGCTGCTTCAGGACAGCACCTTCCACAAAGCTTTTTGGAACACGATTCTTTATACGATCGGCGTCGTGCCGTTTACGATGGTCTGCGCGCTGGGGCTAGCGATCCTGTTGAATCAGAAGCTGCTGGGGCGAAACTTTATGCGGACCGTGTTCTTCTTCCCGTATGTCGCTTCGCTGGTTGCGGTAGCGGCCGTTTGGAATTTCGTATTTAGTCCGACCATGGGGCCGGTCAACAATCTGTTGCACGCCATCACCGGCGTTCCGATCGAGGATTTGCCCCGCTGGGCCGCGGACAAAGATTGGGCGATGTTTACGGTCGTCCTGTTCACCGTGTGGAAAAACATGGGGTATTACATGGTTATTTATTTGGCGGGTTTGCAGGGCGTAAATCCTGAGCTGTACGAAGCCGCCGAGCTGGACGGGGCTGGCCCGTGGAAAAGATTCCGCAACGTGACGATTCCGCAGTTGGCGCCAACCACGTTCTTTGTATTGATGATCCTGGTGATCAACTCGTTTAAGGTATACGACGTGTTTATCAACCTGTTTGCCGGTGCCGATAACCAACTGAACGACTCGACCCGGGTCCTTGTCTATCAAATTTACAACACCGCGTTCCGCTCGCTGGATTACGGGTACGCCAGCGCCATGGCGATCGTGCTGTTCCTGCTCGTGCTGGGGATTACCCTGATTCAGTTCCAGGGCGAGAAGAAGTACGGACAATAGGAGGATGCAAAAATGACCGGAGCCAACAAACAAGTCAAAACCGTCGCCAAGATTTTTGCGTACCTGGTGCTTGCGGTGGTCGTTCTGTGTATGCTTGTTCCTTACGCGTGGATGCTGTCTTCCTCGCTGAAGTTAAATAAGGATGTCTTTTCGTTCCCGATGCACTGGATCCCGGATGCTCCCCGCTGGCTGAATTATGCGGAGATCTGGACGCGGATTCCGCTCGGACGATTTATATACAACACAGCGAAACTGTCCGTTATTGTCACGGTGCTGCAACTGCTGACTTCCAGTTTTGCCGCATATGCTTTCTCGAAGCTGCGTTTCAAAGGGAGAAACGTGCTGTTTCTCGGCTACATCGCAACGATCGCTATTCCGTGGCAAGCGTACATGGTTCCGCAGTTTATCATGATGCGTTCCATGGGGTTGAACAACACCCATCTTGCCATCATTTTTCTGCAAGCCTTCTCGGCGTTTGGCGTGTTCCTGATGCGCCAGTTCTACCAAGGCATTCCGGATGAGCTCTGCGAAGCGGCGCGGATTGACGGACTCAGCGAATACGGGATTTGGGGAAAAATCATGCTTCCGCTCTCCAAACCGGCGTTGTCTACGCTGACGATTTTTACGTTCGTAAATACGTGGAACGATTTTCTGGGGCCGATGATTTACCTGACCAAGACGGAGCTCAAAACGATCCAGATCGGCTTACGGATGTTTATCACGCAATATTCCGCCGAATACGGCTTAATCATGGCGGCCAGCGTCGTCTCGATCATCCCGGTGCTGATCGTATTCCTGGCGCTGCAGAAGTATTTCGTGCAGGGGGTAGCTTCGTCCGGGATCAAAGGCTAAGGATCATTTCGGGTTAAAGGAGTTGACGAGATGAAGGTGACTGTCGACCATCCGCTCCGGACGCGAAGCGATATGGTGAAGGTTTTGGAGGAACTGGTGCGTCCCCTCCGGCCGTTCTACAGTGAAGGTGGTGCCCGGCTTGCCCTAGGCAAGAGCGGGGTGTCCTACCCGGCAGCTGTGGCGGAGATGGAAGGCTTCTCCCGGGTGCTGTGGGGATTGGTGCCTCTGCTGGCGGGCGGCGGTACCAGTGAGTTATGGGAGGTTGTCCTGAACGGCATTCGCTGCGGTACGAATCCGGAGCATGAGGAATATTGGGGCGAGGTTGGCGATTATGATCAGCGACTGGTGGAGATGGCGGTCTTTGGGTATGCGCTGGCGCTGATTCCGGAGCACATCTGGGAACCGCTGCACCCGGAAGAGCGTGAGCGGCTGTACCGCTGGCTGAACCAGATGAATCAACATCCTTGTTACGACTGCAATTGGTTGTTCTTTAACGTGCTGGTGAATGTGGGATTCCGAAAAGCCGGCTTGCCTTACGATGCGGAGCAATTGGAGCGGAACCTGGCTCGGCTGGACGCGTTCTATTTGGAGGACGGCTGGTACAGCGACGGCATCGGGGGGCATAGCGATTACTACGTTCCGTTTGCGTTCCACTATTACGGGCTGCTTTATGCACGTATGATGGAAGAAGAGGATCCCAAACGCTCGCAAGTGTTCAAGGAGCGTGCCGCGGCGTTCGCCGGCGATTTTCTCGCCTGGTTCGCTCCGGACGGGGCAGCGCTGCCCTACGGGCGGAGTCTGGCGTACCGCTTCGCGCAATCCGCCTTCTGGAGCGCGCTGGCTTATGCCGAGGTGGACGTGCTTCCGGTTGGTGTGTTGAAAGGGCTGGTGCTGCGCAATTTGCGCTGGTGGTTCAACCGGCCGATTTGCAATTCCGATGGCCTGCTTACGGTGGGATACGCCTATCCGAATCTGGTGATGGCGGAGAACTACAATTCGCCCGGCTCCCCGTATTGGGCGCTGAAAGCGTTCCTGCCGCTGGCTTTGCCGGAGGATCATCCGTTCTGGACGGCGGAGGAGCTGCCGCTGCCGGAGCTTCCGGCGTTGTCGATCCAGCGCCCGGCCCATCTCGTGCTTGCCCGCGATCCGGCATCCGGCCATGTGGCCGCCTTCAACACCGGTCATCGCGGCACTAACGAACATACCCATACCTCGGCCAAATACGAGAAATTCGTGTATTCGACCGGGTTTGGGTTTAGCGTCCCGCGTGCAGAGTGGGGCTTGTCCCAAGGCGCGTACGATTCCATGCTGGCGCTCAGCGAGCGCGGGGATAATCTGTATCGGGTCCGACGCCAAAATTTGGACGTGTCGATCCGGGACAATGTGCTGTACGCGTTATGGAAGCCGTGGTCCGACGTGGAGGTTCGCACCTGGATCGTAGCGGGACTTCCTTGGCACGTACGGATTCACCGGATTGCGACCGCACGTCCGCTCGATGCGGCGGAGGGCGGTTTTGCGCTGGGGGTGGAAACGGAGCTGACGGAGTGGCCGGAAGCGGGCCGGAAGGCCGTTGGGCTGGCGGCAGAAGCAGCGGTTGGAGCGGCAAGCCCTTGGGGGGTGAGCGGGATGCAAAGCCTGCTTGGTTATCAGACGGCCGAACTGATCCGCCCGAACGCCAATACCCATATCCTGTATCCGCGCACCGTCCTGCCCACCCTCCAGGCTTCCCTGGAGCCGGGAGTGCATGTGCTTGCGGCGGCCGTTTACGGCGATCCCTCGCCGGGAGCCGCGTGGCAGCCTGTATCGCCTGATACGCTAAATGTGGTGTTCGGGGAGCGGGAGATCGTCTTGAC
The DNA here is from genome assembly GCF_001486505.1 of Paenibacillus rubinfantis. Taxonomy (GTDB): domain Bacteria; phylum Bacillota; class Bacilli; order Paenibacillales; family Paenibacillaceae; genus Fontibacillus; species Fontibacillus rubinfantis. Next base: position 1,142,686 of record NZ_LN909066.1, on the reverse strand, counting down.
GACCTGCGAAGGGAACGAAATACGCATCGAGCTGCAGTAGCCCGCGCCGCTTCTAGCAGCGGCGGCAAGGAGGAGAAGGGATGAGCGCATTGGAAGGATGGGAGAAGCTAACGGAGGGTTGGGCTCCTTTAAAGGCGGAGGATTACTATCCGGTGAGCGGCAGCGGGGCGACGTTTTGGAAGTTGCTGCGCGAGGCGGCGGATGCCCGGTCCGAACTGGAGGTCATCCGAGCCGAGGGGGAACGGCTGTTAAGCTCCCCAGCGGAGGAGTTGACCTATTCGCTGTTTTCCTTGTTTCGAGTGCAGGGGTCACGGCTGGAGTATGAGCGGGTGTATTTTGAAAAACGGCGGAGGCTGAACACCTTCGCCTTCCTGTCTCTGCTTGAACCGGAGTCGAAGAGGTACGAAGCGGCGCTGTGGGATGCCGTCTGGGCAATCTGCAGCGAGTTCACCTGGTGCTTGCCCGCGCATGTGGATGACAAGCGAATCGTCTCGGAGACGATTGACCTGTTCGCGGCGGAGACGGGGTTTGCGCTGGCCGAGCTGTCTTTGCTGCTGGGCGAGCGTCTGCCGGAGCTGCTGCGCGTGCGGATCGCCGAGCTGGTGGAGGAGCGGCTGTTCCGTCCTTTTCTTGAGAACGGTCCCTACCACTGGGAGGAGCTGACGAACAATTGGTCGGCGGTTTGCGCCGGCTCGATTGGTTCAGCTGCGCTGCTGCTGATGGAGAAGGAGCAGGATCACGCCAGGCTGGCGCGGATATTAGAGAAAACCGAGCGCAGCATGGGGTTCTATTTGCAGGGCTTTGGCGAGGATGGCGCTTGTCCGGAAGGGCTGGGATACTGGAATTACGGGTTCGGGTATTTCGTTTATTATGCCGACCTGCTGCTGAAGCGAAGCCGGGGCCAGCGGGATTGGTTCCGCGAGGACAAGGTGCGGCGAATTGCCGGGTTCCAGCAAAAATGCTTTCTGGGCGGACGGCTGGTCGCCAACTTCTCCGATACACAGCCGTACGGCAGCGTTCATCCGGGGCTGTCGCATTACCTCGCGGAGCGGTACGCGGAGGTGGAAGCTCCGCCCGCCGCGCTCTATGCGGATTACCGCGAGGATCACTGCAGCCGCTGGGCGCCGGCGCTGCGCAACTTGATTTGGCGGGACCACGCGGCGGCGGGAGCGGCAGAGTGGAGGGACGGCGACTTTACGTTTGAGGACGCCGTCTGGCTGATCTCGCGATTTACCGCCGCGGCGGGGACGTTTGGGTTTGCAGCGAAAGGCGGGCATAACGGCGAATCGCATAACCACAACGACCTGGGGCATTTCATGTTGGCGGGCGGGGGCGAGTTTTTCCTGTCCGATCTCGGGTGCGGGGAATACACGCGGAATTATTTTGGCGAGGCCAGGTATATGTATGATTGCAACGGATCGCAAGGGCATTCCGTCCCGCGGATTAACGGGCATTTGCAGCAGGAAGGTGAGGAAAGAGGGGCTTCGCTCATCCGTTGGGAGACGTCGGAGGAAACCTGCGGTTTGGAACTGGAGCTGTCCGGGGCCTATGAGGACGAACAGCTGAGGTCCTTCAAGCGAAGCTGGGTTTGGACCAAGACGGATCTGCCTAGCCTGTCGCTTCGGGATGAATTTGCGTTTATCGAAGCGCCGGGAAGCTTGGTGGAGCGGTTCGTGACTCCGATTCGGCCAGAGGTTGCCGGTCCGGGAATCCTACGCTTCGCCCGCGCAGGGCTTGCGCTGGAGCTGCATTACGACCCGGAACAGCTGGAAGCCGAGGTCGAGGAGCGGACCTATCGGGATCACTACGGGAAGGATACGGTCTGGTTTGCGCTGGATATTCGGGTTCGCCAGCCGCAGGTTGGGATGGGGATCGACTTTCTTTTCAAATTCGTCACGCACTAGGAGCAGGAGAATGGAGGAACGAATTCAGATGGGGAACGAAAGGGTATGGGTGGAAGAGGCCTGGGCGAAGTCGCTGGACAAAACGCTGCGGAATACAGCGCGCATCGGCTCGGGGTTTCCGCACGCCAGCCAGGGCGGGGTTTATGATTTGGCTGAGCCGGCCTGGTGGACGGCGGGGTTTTGGCCGGGAATGTTATGGTTGTTGTATGAGGGAAGCGGCCGGGAGGAATTAAAAGCGCTGGCACAAGCCTGCGAGACTAAACTGGACGAGGTGCTGGACGGTTATGTGCGGCTGGACCACGACCTCGGGTTTATGTGGACGTTAACCAGCATCGCTGCTTATAAGCTGACGGGGAGCGAACCCTCGCGGATTCGGGCGCTGAAGGCGGCGAACTATTTGGCGGCGCGCTTTAACCTGAAGGGGCGTTACATTCGGGCGTGGAATCCATGGAAGGAAGGCGAGCGGAACGAAGGGTGGGCGATTATCGATTGCTGCATGAACCTGCCATTGCTGTTCTGGGCGTCTCGCGAAAGCGGCGATCCGCGGTTTGCGCATGTCGCCGAAGCGCATTTGGATACGGTGCTCCATCACTTTGTCCGCGATGACGGCTCGGTTTATCATATCGTGGTATTTGATCCGGAGACGGGCGAGCGGGTTGGGCCGCAGGGTGGCCAGGGGTACGCGCCGGAGTCGGCGTGGTCGCGCGGGGCAGCGTGGGCGATTTACGGCTTGACGTTAGGCTTCCACCATACCGGCAAGCCGGAGTATCTGTCCGCCGCGTTGCGGGTGGCGGACTTCTTCCTTAGCCAGCTGCCGGACGATCACGTGCCGGCTTGGGATTTCCGCGCGCCGGAAGAGCTGCGCGATCTGAGGGACTCGTCCGCCGGCTCCTGTGCGGCCAGCGGCCTGTTGCTGCTGGCGGAGAAGCTTGGCGGTGCAAGCGCAGGTGCAGATGTTGGTGCGGTCGCGGCTGCGTCTGCGGCGAAGTACCGTGAAGGAGGCGAACGCATCCTGAAGTCGCTGTACGAGAACTACGGTGCCTGGGAGGACCCGGTGGAGGAGGGCTTAATCCTGCACGGGACCAGCAATTATCCGCAGGGCACCAACATCGACGTGCCGTTGATTTACGGCGACTATTTCTTCGTGGAAGGCCTCGCCCGGTTGAGGGTGGGCGGACCAACGTATTGGGAATAGCACGCGAAAAAAAACGGGGCTGCCCCAAAGGCCATAGATGATGGCATTGGGGCAGCCCTATTTTTATGGCGATAGCTTCTCCTACTCTTACTACTCTATTCCACGTAGAACACTTCCGCGCTTGGATGTTCCCCGTAATTTCCAAACCCTTTACCAAACAGGGTTAAGCCGCCCGGATAGCGGGCATCCGGTTCAACGGACAAGCGGAACGTCCACTGCTTTTGCCGGATATCGATGTCGCGAAGCGTGACCTCCGACATTTTTAACCCGTCCATATATGTCCCGTCTGCCGTTATCCGCAGCCGCTTTAACAGTCCATATTGATTCGCTTGTCTCGGCCACCAGTCCGGGGTATATTTGCCCAGCTGATCCCCGTAGTCGCCGGGACTCGTCCAGGTGCCCAGCTGTTTCCCATTCAAGGTGAACGTAATATCGGATGGATAATCCTCCTTGGTTCCCGGGGCTTCGGATGCGATCTCCATCGTAAAGACCAGCTCCTCGGGCTCTTGGCTGGACAGCAGGTAATTGGGGGTTTTGTATTCGATAAATCCCGTGCCGAACCACAAAATCGCGGCATGAATCCGCTCCGGATCCCAGAAGTACCGGGGATCGTCAAAGCTGCCGATGATCTTGCCGGTCGTTGCGATTCCGCAGGTCGGCTCGATGTGAAAATCGGAGTAATGCCCGACCGGGATTTCGACTCGATAGCTTTTACGTTCGGCTGTTGCCTGCGACGGAAACAGAATTTCCGCGCCAAAGACGGCGAGCGAGCAAATTTTCTGAAGGCCGCTTTTACCGGGGGCCATTTGGGTGGCGACCAGCCCGCATTCGGACAGCTTGCGTACGTGCATGGTCATGATCGCGCTGGATAACCCGACGGCGGCGGCCAATTCCTTAATGTTCATCGGGCGGTTGGCTAACAGCCGCAGGATGCGCAGACGAACGGGACTCGACAGCGCTTCGTATACGGGCAGCGATTGTTCAGTTAGATCAAGTTTCAAAGTTCTCCCACCTTACCCGAAGTAAAATTAATCATTATATTAACGAAAAGTCCGGGGTTTGACAAGCATAACCATGCTTCCCTGGCTTTATGAAAATCGTTTGACGAATGGCCGCCATGCCGCCTATAATATTAGTGGTATAGTTACTTGATTAATATTTATATTAACTAAGGGGTGAAACTACGAGATGCCATTACAAGGGGTACTAAACGCCGATGCCGGCAAAGGAACGATTAACCGCAACATTTACGGGCATTTCTCTGAGCATTTGGGGCGCTGCATTTATGAAGGGATTTGGGTGGGAGAGGATTCCCCAATCCCGAATACAAACGGTATTCGCAACGATGTTGTGGAAGCGCTTAAGAAGATTCGGATTCCGGTGCTGCGCTGGCCGGGGGGCTGTTTTGCCGATGAATATCACTGGAAGGATGGGATCGGGCCCAAGGAAACGCGCAAACGGATGATCAACACCCATTGGGGCGGCGTGGTGGAGAACAACCACTTCGGGACGCATGAGTTTATGGAGCTCTGCCGGCAACTGGACTGCGAGCCTTACATCAATGGCAACGTTGGCAGCGGAACGGTACAGGAGATGTCGGAGTGGGTTGAGTATCTTACCTTCGGCGGCGTATCGCCGATGGCTGAATTGCGGGCTGAAAATGGGCGCAAAGAGCCGTGGAAAGTCACATACTTTGGCGTGGGGAACGAGAACTGGGGCTGCGGCGGCAATATGCGTCCGGAATATTATGCGGACGAGTACCGCCGGTATCAGACCTACGTCCGCAACTATGACGACAACCGGATTCACCGGATCGCCTGCGGGCCAAACTCGGGTGACTACAACTGGATGGACGTGTTGATGCGGGAAGCCGGACGGTTTATGGATTCCATCACGCTGCATTATTACACACTGCCAACCGATAACTGGCAGGATAAAGGTGCGGCGACCGGGTTCGACGAGCGCGCCTGGTTTACCACGCTGAAGAAGGCGCTTCACATGGATGAACTAATCACCCGCCATCGCACAATCATGGATAAATACGATCCGGAAGGCCGGGTTGGGTTGATCGTGGATGAATGGGGGACCTGGTACAACGTGGAGCCGGGAACCAACCCGGGATTCCTGTATCAGCAAAATACGATGCGCGACGCGCTTGTCGCCGGGCTGACGCTGAATATTTTTCATAAACATAACCAGCGGGTGCGCATGGCGAATATCGCCCAGACCGTCAACGTGCTCCAGGCCGTTATCCTGACAGAAGGCGAGAAGATGCTTCTGACGCCAACGTATCATGTGTTCGACATGTATAAGGTTCACCAGGATGCGGAGCTGCTGGATCTTTCACTGGATATGGGCAGTTACAAGCTGGACGAAGAAGAGATTCCTGCGGTGACCGCCACGGCGTCGCGCGATGCGCAAGGGAAGATCCATCTCAGCTTCTGTAACCTGCAGCACCATGCGGAAGCACAGGTTGTGATCGACGTTCGGGGCTTGGAAGGGAACGGCCTGGCGATTACGGGTTCGACTTTGACAGGCGATCGGATCGACGCCCATAATACGTTTGTGCAGCCGGAGGCCGTGAAGCCGCAGCCGTTCGAGTCGTTTCAGCTGAGCGGCGGGATGTTGACCATCAACCTGCCGGCCATGTCGGTAACGACGCTGGAACTGGTGGCGAGGGGCTAACGTCGGATGGCGATGGCAGATACCTCATGCAAAGCCTGCCGGGACGACTACCGGGTCACGGATGAGCAAATCCAGCGCTTGCTGCAGACGACGGCGTTTGCGCCTGAACGACGAGTAACTGAGGCGCAGTATCGGGAGCGGCTGCGTACTTGCGAAGCTTGTCCCAAGCTGATGGACGGGATGACCTGCACGGCCTGCGGGTGTATCATCCCGGTCGTTGCCTGGTTAAAGGAGCGGAATTGCCCGCTGCCGGGCGGCGGGTTATGGGCAGGAGACCAGGGTTGAATCAAAGAGGGCTTCGACTTTTCGTTTGCAGGGTGGGGAACCTTGCGCGGAAAGGCGAAGCCTTTTTTTCGGAGATATGAGATAGAGGAGCTTAACCGGACGATTTGACTTCCTCCAGCAGCTCCTTCGAATTGTTCCTGACGTTTCCCACGGCCGTCGATACCGGGTAAGCCCGCATTTTGGCGCTCTCGTAGGGTTGGAGTAGCTTCAGCAGCGCCTGCGCGTCTGCGTTGTCCCGGGCCAGCCACTCAGCTTCATGCTCGGGACGTAGAATCGCGGGCATGCGAGTATGGATCTCGGCCATCAGCGAATTGGGCTCCGTGGTGATGATGGTGCAGGTGGCCAGCTTGTTTCCTTGCGGGTCGCTCCAAATATCGTACAAGCCCGCAAAGGAGAAGAAGCCCCCGTCCTTCATCACGATCCGAAAAGGCTGTTTGCCCCCGGCCCGCTGCTGCCATTCATAAAAACCGTCGGCAGGGATCAGGCAACGCCGGGACGTCAGCAGCTTGCGAAATGCTGGCTTCTCCGTGAGCGATTCGGCGCGGGCGTTGATCATGCTGCCGCCGATCTTGTCCTCCTTGGCCCAAGACGGCACCAATCCCCAGCGCAACTCGCCCAGCCGATGGCCCTCCTTGCCGGAAATGACGGCGGGAATAAACTGCATCGGTGCTACGTTGTAATTCGGGGCGAACTTCGCCAGCCGGTTTTCAAAGATCAGATACCTGACGATCAGCTCGTCCAAAGGAAGCGTAATGGTAAAACGGCCGCACATGGGGGTACCCTCCATCGTATTGGATTGATCTATCACCATTGTAATCGATTTGTTTGCGGGCATACCAGTTCCATGGATATACACCTACACCGTTTGGCCGCCTTTCTTATGTTAATCAGGTTAGTCAGATGTAAAAGTGCAGTTCATTTCCTCCAAAAGTGAGTTTTCGGGCTGCTTAAATGCAAAAGTACAGTTCATTTTGGCCTATTGACGTAGATTCCCCGGTATTTGGTGATGATCAAATGCACTTTTACATCTCAAGGAGGCAAATCAGCCGATTTTAGCGGAATTCAACTGTACTTTTACATCTCGCAAACTTCCGGCCGGGGCTAATCTACATCGTCACATTCCTGCAACAAATTTCCAAACCAGTGTGCAACTTTTCCACCTACTGCTTCGTTTAACCGATATAATGATCAGTTCCGGTTCTTTCAAACCACACCATAACGAAAGGAACTAATAACCATGAATCAACGTAAAAGCAGAACTTGGATGAAATTAACCCTCGCTGCCGCCATACTGGCCGCACCTCTAGCTATATCGTTGCCGGTTCCGCAGGCGGAAGCCGCAGCTAAAGCGAAATACACAGTTTCTCCTCAACCCTTCAGCATCGAAGGGGCCAAGAAAACGATCAAAACCATCAATCTCAACGGCACGACGTATATCGCTTTGCGTGATTTGAGCAACGGGCTGGGGCTGGGCATCAACTTTGATAATGCAACACAGGTGGCGAAAGTTACCGGCAAAAACCGGGTGTTGGAGATCGATCTGAATGCCTCCTCTTTTAAGTTAAATGATCAGCTTCTTTGGGCGACTTGGGGACCGGAGTTAGTCGTTCAGGATCACACAACCTATTTGCCCTTGCGCTTCATTCTCGAAAAAATGGGGTATGACGTTGGCTATGATTCCTCCACGAAGCTCATTGCCCTTCAAGCCATTCAAGAGAACGACGTGAAGATCAGCGCGAAGGAGATTGGGGCAGACGGGGACGGGAAATCGCTACACGCTTATTATCCGGTCCTTTCCGGATTAGCCGATAGCGGGGTTCAGCAGAAAATCAACACCTTCCTCAAGGAAGAAGCGGATAAGTATATTGCCGCAGCGGCGAAGGAAATGAGTCCGGCCGTTCAGGAAAACAACGAGATTCTCAAAAAGAACCCAAACGAGTCGGTGCGTCAGCCTAGTTTTGATGGGCGCTTCACCGTGACGTATAACGAAAAAGGCCGGTTAAGTCTCTATGTAGATTATTATCAAGACCTTGGGGGAGCGCATGGGATTACGTTCCGCGTTCCGTACACATTTGATTTGTCGACCGGCAATGTGTTGACCTTAAATGACGTAACAAACAACAACGCAAATTATGTATCGATTATCAACAGCAAGATCAAGGCTGAAATCAAAGAACGAGAGCTGGCGCTGATTAGCCCGTTTGAATCGATTGAAGAGGATCGCGACTTTTTCCTGAATCGGAACGGGGTTGTCATTTACTTTTCCCTCTATGAATATACGCCTTATGTGGCAGGGATACCGGAATTCGTCATTCCTTACGCCGCTTTTCAATAACAATTCTATAGGCGCTCTAGCTCGCCCCGGGTCGATATCTTATCGATTCGGGGCTTTGTTTGGGAGAGGAGGAACTTCGGTCAAAGCTGAAGAATATGTATTTTTAGTAAAGGACGACAAACGGGGAGATTGCCATGGAAAAAGTGGGGTTGGTGTTAGGCGGCGGGGCAGTACGGGGACTCGCTCACTTAGGCGTGTTGAAGGCGTTCGAACGGCACGGCATCCCGGTGGATGCGATCGTGGGCACCAGTATGGGCGGCGCGATCGGAGGCTTGTATGCTGCGGGTATTCCGGCGGGGGACATTGAGGACTTGCTGTACCACACACCGAAATACCGGCTGATGGATTTGGGAATCCGCCAAAGAGGGCTGATCGGCGGGAATAAAATCTACCAAGCCGTTCACGAGCTGCTCCGGCAGCATGGCAAAGAGGAGCTGAAGATTGAGGATTTTCCCATTCGGTTTAAGGCGGTAGCTGTTGATTTGATGCAGGGCAAGCAGGTCATCCTGGATCGCGGTGATTTGGGGACGGCGCTGCGGGCGACGACGGCGTTTCCGGGGGTATTTGCTCCGTTGGTGCGGGAGGATCAGGTGCTAGTCGACGGCGGAGTGCTGAACAATTTGCCTGTACAGGAGTTGAAGCGGAAGGACGTAGGGTTGATTATTGCGGTGGACGTTACCCGAGAACACGAGAAAAAGCCGCCCCGCAACATGATCGAGGTTGTATATCGCTCCTATAGTCTGATGACCGCCGAACGTAAGCATACCAGCCTGCGGTTGGCCGATATCGTCATCCGTCCAGATGTCGGGCATGTGTCCGCGTTTGACTTCTCCAAAATGCCCGATTGCATCAAAGCGGGCGAGGAGGCGGCGGAGTGCATGATGGAAGAGCTGAAGGCGGAGGTAAGGCGGGTGAAGCCGGGGTTCCTTTGAAGTCAGCGGCTTCATTTCTAACACTGGAATCAGAAGAAGAACAAAACTGGGGGAGTCACATGCGATGCATCACGATACGGCAACCATGGGCGACGTTGATTGCGATTGGGGCCAAACGGTTGGAGACGAGGAGCTGGAAAACAAATTATCGCGGGGAGCTTGGCATTCATGCCGGCAAGCAGGTGGATCGGAAGGCCTGCGAGACGGAGCCGATTCGATCCCTTTTAGCGGCGCATGGTTATACGTCTGCTGAGTATTTGCCGATGGGTGCAATCGTAGCTGTCTGTCGGTTGAATGACTGCCTTCCGGTAATGCTTAACGACGGACAGACCGCATGGTTAGGCGAAGGGGAACGGCGATTGGAAGCCGCAGGGCAGGAATACCGGTTCGGCGATTTCGCGCCGGGCCGGTACGCCTGGGAATTGACCGAGTTGTGCCGGCTTGCGGAGCCGATTCCTGCCCTCGGCAAACAAGGCTTATGGAACTGTTGAACATTATACTTTAAGATCCAAGTGCTTTCCGAGCGTCGGATGAGGTTGGCTTTGCGACATCATTTGCACGATATTTTGACCCTGGATTTCGGCCTGGTTTTTGGCCATGCTCAGCACGCGGATGCCAACGGCTTGAGAAAGCGCGTTTTGGCTCATAGCTACAGACGCTGCTGCAATATCCATCATGTCACCTCCTATTCATTTTGTATCGGCTTTTGGGCGGCAAACGATAAACTTTTCCAGCATGAATCGCCTACGACCGCTGGGTCTGCGACGGCAAAGGATTAGGACATGAAATTTTAAGCTGATCTTCAGGTTTCTGTAATGTTCCTTTAAGGAACCGGTGCTATTCTTTAGATACTCCCTCTTCTTAATTGATATATACATGAAGAAGCCACCCCGAATAGGGGTGGCTTCTTCCTTTTTTCATAGGCAGTTCAAAAAGTCATCTTCCGATCACGGAGTTATTTCAGAGAAGAGGAAGCGGCATCGAATCTTGAACTCAGCCGGGTCATCCGTTGCTCACGTACCTCCATGTACGCTCCGCTACTCAGCCCCTAGGTTCGTCCAACCTTCTCGGTACTCGAAACCTAACTTTTTGAACCTTCAGTAAAATAAGGTAGTTCAAAAAGTCATCTTCCGATCACGAAGTTATTTCAGAGAAGAGGGTCGGCGTCGAATCTTGAACTCAGCCGGGTCTTCCGTTGCTCACGTACCTCCATGTACGCTCCGCTACTCAGCCCCTAGGTTCGTCCATCCTTCTCGGTGCTCGAAACCTAACTTTTTGAACCTTCACTAAAATAAGGTAGTTCAAAAAGTCATCTTCCGATCACGAAGCCATTTCAGAGAAGAGGAAGCGGCATCGAATCTTGAACTCAGCCGGGTCTTCCGTTGCTCACGTACCTCCATGTACGCTCCGCTACTCAGCCCCTAGGTTTTGGCGTTTGAACCGAGAGTGTTAAAGAGCTAACGGACCTAGGAGGCGTTATTTCTACACTTCACAGGTGTTCTCTGCTGTAACGGAACTAGATGACCTTATTTTGGGTAAAAGCAGCTTATTTGCTGGGATTAGAGCCCAATAAGGGCCCTGAGGTCCGTTACAGCGGGAAATCGCCGGGAAATGGGTGAATAAGGTCTCTGAGGTCCGTTAGGAAAAGAAGGGCGTGCCGAGCCGAGAAGATCCGAACCAAGCTGAGCATAACGTGCTGAGTCTAGCCCCAGCCTTCCGATTCGAGCTCGGCCCAGCCATCCGAGCCAAGCTCAGCCATACCAAGCTGAGTCGAGCTCAGCCTAGCCGAGCCAAACTCAGCTCAGTCAAGCTCAGCCAAACTAAGCCACGCTTAGCTTAACCCCAGCCAAGCGCGGCCTAGTCTAGTCAAATCGTTACTCCGATTACTTCAAATCTTCGATCGAGCTGATGTTCATGTAGGCCGGGACGACCAGGCCGGTTTTGACGCCGGTCATGTTAGCGCCGAGATCGTCCAGCTGTTCGCCGTATTTGTCCCAGTAATCGGCATGGGTGAGCGGCAACCAAGCCGCTGCCGTTGCATCGACGTCACCGCTGGCGACACCAGTCCACATTGGGCCGGCTTCAACTTGGAGGGATTCAACGTCATAACCCAGCTTGCTTTCAAGCACGTATTCCAGCAGGTTGGTGCTGGCGATCTCCGAATCCCAAGCGACATAGCTCAACTTGAGTTTGTCGCCATCTACCGGCGTCAAGCCTTCGGTCCAGCTGTCAACGCGGTCCGTGTGCGCATCTGCCCAGGCTGTGGCGGCTTCCGCCGGGTCCTGGCCTTCCTGGATAGCCGTCATGATCTCGCCCATCTCATCCGACGTCCACTCGAAGCGATCGAGGAATTCATAGGCGGTTGGATGGTCGTCCTTCAAGCCTTTCCGCGCCACCGTGTGAATTTCTTCGGCTTCGCCGTAGACCTTTTGCGGATCCTCCAAATATTTCAGATCGTATTTGGCGAACATCCAGTGTGGCGTCCAGCCGGTGATGATGATCGGCTTTTCGGCTTTGACCGCTTTGTCCAGCATCGCTGTCATGGCTGCACCGGAGCCTTCAATCAGGTTCCAGCCATCCAAACCGTAGGTTTCGATCGCTTGGCTGGTCGCTTTCATGATTCCGGCACCAGGGTCAATGCCGATGATTTCGTAATCGACTTGCTCGCCGACGGCTCCAGCAGAGGCGTTACCCGCCCCGTTTGCCGAAGCATCCGGCGTGTTGTTTGTACCGCCAGCTGTAGAATTGTTCGCTTGCCCGCAGGCGGACAACGCCAACATGCCCACCAATCCTGCCAGCACCATCAACTTCCTCGTCATTTTCATTTTCATCTTAATCTCCCCTTTGTGTTTTGGATTTAAACAGGTTTTGCGTAAAACGGTCGAGCACAATCGCCAGAACGACTACCGCCAGACCAGCCTCAAACCCTTGCCCGATTTTCAACTGGGTGACCGCCCGGTAAACGGTGGCCCCAATGCCCTGCGCACCGATCATCGAGGCGATAACGACCATCGACAACGACAGCATGATCGTCTGGTTCACCCCGGCCATCAAGGTCGGCATGGCGAGCGGCAACTCCACCTTAAACAGCTTCTGCCACGACGTGGAGCCGAAGGCGTTGGCGGCTTCCGTTAGCTCGCCGGACACTTGCTTAATACCCAGATAAGTGAGCCGGATCGTCGGTGGGATGGCGAAGATCACCGAGGCGATGACCCCGGGAACGACGCCTAGACTGAAAAACGTCACGGCCGGAAGCAGATAGACGAACGCCGGCATCGTCTGCATGAAATCCAGCAGCGGCGAGACGATGCGATGAACGACCTTGCTGTAGGCGCTCCAGATGCCAATTGGAATGCCCAACAGGATTGAAATCAAGCCGGAGGTGATCACCAGGCCTAACGTGTTCATCGTCTCGGTCCAATAGCCCAGGTTGTCGATCAGCAGAAAACCGATAACAGTGAACAGAGTCAGCTGCCATTTTCCAATCAAATAAGCGATGATTCCGATGATGGCAATAAAGAGCAGGGGATGCGGCAGAAGAAACAATCCGGCGAAAAAGTCAACGATCGTTTCGATCGTCAAGGACAATCCGTCGAAAAATCCCCCAAGCGTACGCTCCATTCCGTCGACCAGCGACTCAATCCACTCGGCTAACGGCAATTTCGGTATGGACTTCATCCGGGCTCACCTCCTTGGCTTCATGATGTTCTCCGGCCAGGGCTCCCAGCACGGCGCCGCGTACGATGACGCCAAGCAAGCGTTCTTGCTCGTCAACGACAGCCAGCGGAACCTTGGAAGAGCTGGTGACCTCAAAAAGATCGCTCAGTACGGTATCCGGAGCCACACGGGGGCCGTCTGTAATGAGGATGTCCTCCAGGCCGGCACCTGATTTGGCGGCGCGTGAGGCGTCCTCGGCCGTAATTACGCCAAGCAGGCGTTTGCCCCGGTCGATGACGAACAGGTTGGAGATGCCCCGCTCTCGCATCAGCTCAAGCGCAACGCGAGGTCCCCGATCTAACGTGACCGTTTCCGGCCGGCGCATGACGCGGGCTGCGGTTAACACCTTGGACAGATCCACGTCCTCGATAAACCGCTCGACATAACGGTTGGCCGGGTTCATGAGCATTTCCTCCGGCGTGCCGATTTGGACGAGCGCCCCATCCTTCATCAAGGCGATCCGGTCGCCAAGACGGAGGGCCTCATCCAAATCATGCGTAATGAAGACGATCGTTTTCTTCATCTTCTCCTGCAGCTCTAGCAGCTCGTCTTGCATGTCGCGGCGAATGAGCGGGTCCAGCGCGCTGAACGCTTCGTCCATCAGCAGGATTTCCGGATCATTGGCCAGCGCACGGGCCAAGCCGACCCGTTGCTGCATGCCGCCGCTCAACTGATCCGGCATCTTAAGCTCCCAGCCCTTCAAGCCGACGAGCTCCAGGGCTTGCATTGCTTTGTCGCGGCGTTCTTTTTTCGCGACCTTCTGGATTTCCAGTCCGTATTCCACGTTCTGCAGGACAGTCCGGTGCGGGAATAAGGCGAACTTCTGGAATACCATGCTGATCGATTTACGTCGAACCTCGCGGAGTTCGGCTTTATTCATTTTGCGGAGGTCCCGGTCATGCAGCAGAATCTCGCCGGCTGTAGGTTCAATCAATCGATTGAGCATGCGAACCAGCGTCGATTTACCGCTCCCGGACAAACCCATGATGACGAAAATCTCGCCTTCGCGGATGTCCAGGCTGACCTGTCCGACGCCAACGGTGATGCCTTTTTCCTTCAACAGGCGCTCTTTAGTGTAGCCTTGCTTTAATAGAGGCACCCCCTGCTCCGCATGAGGGCCAAATAGTTTGCTAACTTCACGTACTTGTAATAATGGCTGATTCATAGATTCACTCCTTTTCTAAATCCTCGAGCTCCCCCTTCGATACGCCTTCGCGGCAACCAATCACTTAGCGAGTTCATATCGCATCAATCCGTGATGTAAGTGTAACAAAGCCCCCATTCATAACGCAAAGATGAAAACCGTACGTAAGGAACGTACAGAAAAAACTGAACGTAAAGAACCTCCGGATAACTCCGGAATCCTCCCAAATGCTACCTAGGCAACTTCTTTACTTTTGGGCTTGACTTTCTTAAGATAGAATAAGCGTTGAGCCGCACGCGACTTAGATTCGCGGAACAACGCGCGACAGCCGGAGAGTTTTTTTGCAAATGAATAGGAGGTTGCAAGCATGAGCTTGGACCAGCTCACCGATGAGCAGCAGGCATTATTAATGAAGGTACGCAAGCGCGTGATCGAAGCGATCGGGCGGAATATGGACTTGTATGGAGTTTCTTTATCGACAGGACATTTGTATGGTCTGCTCTTCTTTGCCGACAAGCCGATGACCCTCGACGAGATGGGCATGGAAATGAAAATGAGCAAAACCAGCATGAGCACGGGAGTCCGCACCCTGCTGGATCTCAAAATGGTTAATAAAGTGTGGGAGAAAGGCTCCCGCAAGGACTTATATGAAGTGGAGTACGATTGGTACCAGACGTTTACGGACTTTTTCGCGATCAAATGGAGAAAAGCGGTGGAGAGCAACATTCTGGTGCTGCGCCGCTCGATTGACGAATTGACCAAAGCGATGGCGGAGGAAGCGGAAGGACCGCTCCGCCGGGTGCTGGAGGAAGACGTACGCAAGATGAAAGAAACGATCAAGTATTACGAATGGCTGGACCGGTTGATCGATACGATGGAAAGCGGAGAGATTTACAAGCTGGTACCGAAAGAAACCGAATAGCTCCCCATATAAAAAAAGAAACGCTTATCCCAACAGCGCCGTCAGGCGGTGCCGGGAATAAGCGTTTTTTTGCGTTAATAAACCCCGATATCGTCGAGCATCAGCTTGGCGGAGCCGCCGCTGAGGCGGAAAGCCAATCTCCGGATGCCGGTGTCCGGAGCAAAGTCCGGGTCGGCGGCGGCGAAGTCCGCCAGGGACAGGCGGTAGGTCTGATAGACCGCTTCCGTCGGATGCTTGTATTTGCCGCCGGACAGGTGACGTTCCAGCCAAGGATGGATCGTAAACGAGGTCACGGGGAGCGGCTCGGCATCCATGAACCGCGCCAACGGCAGCCGAACAGAGGTGCCATTGCCGTCGGTCAGCTCGATCTCCAGTGTGACGGTGCCCGAAGCCAAGGCGGCATCCGGCGTATCGCCGTCCTCTAGCTCGAAGCTGCGGTCGGTCAACGAGAACGCCAGCGCCTCCGGTTTGCCTCCGACCGGGAGGGGAGCGCCGTGTTCCCAGGTCAGCGCGTAAGTGGAAGGCTCGTCGCCGTTTTGCCGGCGTTCCAGGACGATCCCACGCGACGGCTTGCCGCCGTTTTGCCGGTTTTTCGCATCTTCTTCCTTCCAGGACAGGGCGCTGGCCTCCGCTTTGCCGCCGCCCGGCAGCGTCATCCGGTTCGAATCCTCGTCGTAGCGGGCCCATGCGGCGAACGCACCGCTCTCAAACCGGTTGTAATAGGCGGTATCCGGGAGCCAGGCTGAACCGGTGCGGTAATCCTGCAGCAGCGGGAGGTAGTTGTAGTCGTTGGCTCCGGACACTCCGCCGCGCAGTGTTTCCTCGAAGAAAGCCGAGAGATACACTTTGGCGATGCTGCGCTGCTCGTTAGGCGACAGCATCCCGTTGCGGCTGAGCAGGATGCCTTTTGGATAGCTGACATCGCGGCCGCCCCAGCTGCTGTTGAATTGGCTGTGATTGGCGTCCCCGATGTACAGCGAAGCTTTAAATCGGCTTCCGCCTTGCGAGTAACTCGTCCGCATATACTGCCGATCGCCGTCAAAGTCACTAACGTCGCCGTCCCGCGCGCCTTGCAGCGTCAAATAGCTGACATCCTTCAGTTGGGTGAACTTCCCGTCCACCTTCTTGTCGGTGGGGGCAATGGCGGCGACCGCTTCGATCCGGAAGGAGGCTAGGCTTTGCATCAGCTCGGCGTCGTCCCCGAACCAGTCCTTGTAATCCGCGGCCATCGCGACCGCTTGGCCGCCACGGGAATGGCCGGCCAGGCCAACGCGGGTAAAATCAATTTTGTTATATAACGGGTTGCCGGGCTCAGCGGCAAAAGTGCCGATCTGCTGCAAATGCTTCAGCAAGATCCAGGCCCGGACCTTCATATCGTTGTCGGGAATTCCCGTCCACACGGAATAATTCAGGAAGTTCTCATCGATGGAGACGGCGATAAAACTACGGCTGGCCAGCAGTTCCCCGAGATAAGCGTACCCATCGTCGGAGAAATCCTCCATCAGGTGGTTGCCGTGAACGATCAGGACGAGCGGGAATTGGCCTTGGCCCTCAGCGCCGGTGCCTCCGTCGGTTCGTCCATCTACGCTCGCCTCGGCCGCCGCGGGCATCCAGACTCTTCCGTTCAGCGGCAACGCGCGCTGATTAAAGCCCCAATAGGCGGTCCGATAGACCGACCACTTTTTGATATAAGCCGAGGCATCTACGGCCTCGGAGGTGATATCGACCGCTGCGCCATATTCCGGCTGCCAAGCGTCGTTCCCGCTGCCGTACGTCAAGGTCGACACTTCATAGGGGCCCGGCTCGGCGGGGCTCTCTAGCTGGTCGGCCAGGCTGGGCACGGCCGGAGCGGGGGCTTCGGGTAACCGCCAAACACTTCGTCCGCGGCTTCGCCGGAGATGGCGACGGTGGCCCCTTTTTTGATCTCCCGGCAAAATAACAGCCCGGCGGCGATCCCCGCCAGGCTGATTCCTCCGGCCACGACCGCCGACGCGGCCGCGGAGACCTCGTTATAGTTGAAGATCACGAAAACGGCGGCAAAATCAAACAGCACCGCGCCCGTAAACAGACGGGGGATCGGCACGCCGATCAACGCCAGCAGCAGCGCGGCGGTGTGGGCGGTCAGGTACAGGCCCAGCGTTCCGGCCAACAGGAACAGCAGCAGGTCGACCGCGGTGCCAAGCCCGGTCGGCATGCCCAACGCCAGCAGGCCAAACGCGAACATGCCGGCCCCCCAGGGGCCGGCAACGGCGGACCGCCAAAAGGCGGTATCATATCGGTAAGCGTTCCGGAGTCGGCGAGCGATCCGGTAGCGCCATTTCGGCTTGCTCGACAACAGTTCGGTAACAACCTGAAGTTCCATAGTTTCCCCCAAAGTCGTATTCTCTCTCCTCTACCCCCATTGTATCATGGGCGGGGGGACGGGAGAACAGGGGAATGCAGGGTTCGACTACAGAACTATCCTTTATGGCTCGGGCGCGAGCGGAAACGGACGGTCGACCACACGATCAACAGGGCGAGCACAGTCAAGCAAACGCCGATGCTGATTCGATTTTGCGCATCAAACAGGAACAGCAGAGCAATCACGGATAAGCAAACCACGGTCAGCCCCGTAATATAGGGGAAGCCCCAGACCTTAAAGCTAGGTGTCACCGGATAACGCTTGCGCAGCTTCAACTGGGACAAGCAGATCGTAATCCACACGAGCAGCACGACAAAGCCGGGCACAGCCATCAACAGGCGGAACAAACCCGCTTGATTAAACACGGCGAGCATGGAGCCAAGGATCAGGACGATACCGCTGAGGATCAAGCTGTTGATCGGAACGCCTTTGGCCGAAATCCGCGCCAGCCCGGCCGGCGCTTCGCCTCCGGTAGCCATGGAATGGAGCATCCGGGTTGCGCCGTAAATACCGGAATTGGCTGCGGACAAGACGGCTGTAATCAGGATGAAGTTCATCAGATGCGCCGCACCTTGCAGTCCCGCCGATGTCAGCACCTGGACAAACGGGCTGGTCTGTTCGCTGAGACTGTTCCACGGAACAAGACCGCAAATGATCAAAATCGGCAAGGTATAAAACAACACCACGCGCAAAATAAAGTTTTTGACCACCCGGGGCAGCACCTTTTCTGCGTCCTTGGCTTCCGACAAGGTGAGTCCGATTAGCTCCGAGCCGCCGTAGGAGAACATAACGACCAGCAGCGCCGAGAAGATCGCCGTCCAGCCGTTCGGGAAAAAGCCGCCATAGTCGCTGTAATTATGCGGAAACGGCGCTTCGGAACCGGGAAGGAGACCAAACAGCATGGCTGCGCCAAGCAGGATAAAGACGATGATCATCGCGATTTTGATCCCGGCGAGCCAAAATTCAAATTCGCCATAGCCCCCTACACTCATCATATTTACCGCCAGAATAAAGACCGCGCTGGCCAAGCTGAGTACCCACAGCGGGACATCCGGCAGCCAGAACTGGAGGAAGCTGCCGGCGGCGATCACTTCGATCACGCAGACCGCCAGCCACATGAAGCAATAAAGCCAACCCAAGATAAAGGAGATGCGTTCGCCAAACGCTTCCCGAATAAAATCCTTCATATTTCGGCCGGGATATGCGGTCGCCAGCTCAGCAATGGCGCCCATGACGACCAGCAGCAGCAATCCGGCGAAGGCGTAAGAGAAGATCACGCCGGGACCCGCCAGGCTAACCGTCTCGGCGCTGCCTTTGAAGATTCCCGTACCGATGACGCCCCCCATGGCCATAAAGCTGATGTGGCGGGGCAGTAGTTTTTTTTGCAGCGTAGTAGGTTCAGATTTCACGTAAATAAAGCCCCCTAAACAGAAGTTAAATCTTTCGAAATGCCCAAAAATGCAACACGGACTAATATTACACCAATTCCCCGCTTGGAGGAAATGAAATCATAGCCGATTGATTTTTATCAGATTTCGTTGATTGGTCAGGTAGGCAGGCGCCCGAAGGCCAAGATACAATTATTCTCAAGACGAATAATGCGTAAAGGGGAGAAGCGTTATGGCCCGGCTGTCCGCCGATCGGCAAATGAAACCTGCCCTGCCGCCTATGCCATATAAGAGAAGGAATCACGGAGTCGCACGTTTTTTCAGGCAAATCGATCTGCAACTGATGGTGCTCCCGGCGCTTGCCCTGATTTTCGTGTTCAGCTATATCCCGATGTATGGGGTCCTGATCGCTTTTCAGGATTACAAGATCGGACACAGCTTTACCGGCAACCCTTGGGTGGGCTGGAAGCACTTTGCTTACTTCTTTCACTCACCGGAATTTTATACCGTCATGCGCAATACGATCGTCATCAGCCTGCTGAAGTTCTGCATCGGTTTTCCGGCGCCGATCCTGTTGGCCTTGATGCTAAACGAAGTGCGAAAAATGGTATTCAAGCGCGTGGTACAGACGATTACCTACTTGCCGCATTTTATGTCCTGGGTTATTCTCGGCGGCCTGGTCGCCTCGATGCTCGCGACGGACAACGGCAGCTTGAACCTACTGCTGGAGCGGCTGAACCTCATTCAAGAGCCTATTAATTTCCTTTCCTTGCCTGAATATTTCTGGGGCATCCTCATCACGACCAACGTCTGGAAGGAGATCGGCTTTGGTTCGATCGTGTATCTTGCGGCGATCGCCGGAGTAGATCCGCATACGTACGAGGCGGCTTCCATCGATGGAGCCAGCCGTTTTAAACAGATTTATTTGATAACGCTTCCATCCATTATGCCGGTGATTTCGATCTTTATGATTTTGGCGATCGGCAATTTGCTTAGCGCCGGCTTCGAGGACATTCTCGTGCTAGCGGTGAATCCGGCCCTGCGGGATGTCTCCGATGTGATCGATACGTATGTCATCCGCGTCGGGATCAACAACTACCGATATTCCTACGCCACCGCCGTCGGATTGTTCAAAGCGGTCGTCAGCGTTGGGCTGCTGACCATCGCCAACTATGTAGCCCGCAAATCCGGCAACAGCTTATGGTAAGCAGGAGGAGGTGATCGCGATGTACAGCAGCAGAGGCGACCGGGTAATGGTTGGATTCATTTATTCGTTTTTGACGCTTTTTGCCCTCTCTACGTTGTATCCGTTCCTGAATGCGATCGCGATATCGCTGAACGAGGGATTGGATACCGCCAGAGGCGGGATCACGCTATGGCCGCGGGTTTTTACGCTGGAGAACTATGAAGTGGTGTTCCAGGACGAGCGGCTGATGTCGGGTTTCCTGGTGTCCGTGGCGAGGACGGTTGTCGGAACGCTTACCGCCATTTTGGCGACGGCGATCTTTTCCTACGGCATGACGAAACGCGAGCTGATGGGTCGTAAAGCTTACATGCTGATGTGCATCTTTACGATGTATTTTTCCGGCGGGCTGATTCCGACCTTCCTGCTTATCCGCAATCTAGGGATGTTTAATTCGTTTTGGGTTTACATTATTCCCTCATTGATTGGGGTTTGGAATATGATTATCTTCCGGACTTTCTTCCAGGGGCTCCCACAGGGGCTGGAGGAATCGGCGAAAATCGACGGCTGCGGGAATTGGGGCACCTTGTTCCGCATCGTGCTGCCCCTGTCGGGACCGGTGATCGCCACATTGTCGCTGTTTACGGCGGTGGGGCATTGGAACGAGTGGTTCGTGGCCAGCATTTACATCTCCAAAGAGGAGCTCCTGCCAATCCAGACGATTCTAAAGCAAATTCTTGCCTCCAATATCGTATCCGAGCAGACGGCCAATCTGGACGCGGCGGCGCAGGCGCATCTCGCGCAGGCCAAAACCGTAACCAGCAAATCGTTGTCGATGGCCACGATGATGGTGGCTACGCTCCCAATCGTACTGGTTTATCCGTTCGTGCAGAAGTATTTTGTGAAAGGGGTTCTGGTCGGATCCCTGAAGGAGTAGCGGGTGGCGTTTGAAGCAGAATGCTCTGCTTTAAACATAAATAAGGAAAGGGAAAGGGGATAAAGCGTCGCATGAAAAAAAGGGGAACACGTTTGAGCTGGCTGATGGCCGTAGGCCTCGTGCTCGTCCTGTTCGTCGCCGGATGCTCCGGCGGAGGCGGGGGCAATAATGGGGGTGGCGATGCCGCCAAGACGCCAACCGGCAACGAGGGGAATGCGGGGACAAATCAGGCGGAATCCGCGGAACCGCAGCTGTATGAGCTAGGCAAGGAGCCGTTGGATTTTACGTTCTACGGCAACTATGACTGGTACACGATGCCTAAGTGGGGCGCTGACGAGACAACCGCCTGGGTGAAGGACAACAAGAAGGTGAATATCACCGAAATTCCAAACGGCGGCAATACGGTGCAAAAGCTAAACACGATGATCGCTTCCGGCGACTTGCCCGACGTGATCTGGGGAGAACGCGGTGCGGATGTGGAGCGGCTGCGCGAAGCGGGGCTGCTGGTGCCTTTGGATGATTACATCGACAAGTATCCTAACCTGAAGCAATGGCTGGATCCGAAAGCAATGAACATGCTGCGCTCTTCGGACGGCAAGCTGTATCAATTCCCGAACTGGTATACCAACCGCCCGAACGGCAACGCGGGCTGGGTCGTAAACAAGAAGATCTATGCGGAGCTGGGCTCGCCCAAGCTGGAAACGACCGAGGATCTGTACGCTTACCTGAAGCAGGTGAAGGAGAAATATCCGGACGTGGTGCCGATGGAAACGGACCTGGCCAGCGAAGGTCACGGCCTGGATCAGATCTACTCCGCATTTAAAGAGGATAACTTAAGCTTTACGCGTTATTTTGCCGTGCCGAGCGGCGACACGATGACTTCTATCTATAAGGATGAAGCCTACCGCGAGTCGGTTGTTTATGCGGCGAAGCTGTTCCGCGAGAAGCTCATCACGCAGGATGCCATGACGCAAACGAGGGATCAGGTACAAGAAAAGCTGATGAACGGCAAGGTGGCGGTGTACGCTTCTTCGAACCCAACCCTCTACGCCATGCAGGCGCATGCGGCCTTGTCGCAGAAGGATCCGGATGCCGGTTATTTCATGGTATGGCCGATTCACAAAGAAGGGTTGGACAAAAACAAAATTTATCCCGGCACCTACAACATGCTTGGCTGGAATGCTGCGGTCATTACGACCAGCGCCAAAAACCCGGAAGCGATCTTCGCCTTCCTCGACTGGTGGACCGGTCCCGAGGGGATGCGGCTGCAGATGTGGGGCGTTGAAGGCGAGTTCTGGCAAGGGCTGGAGGCCGACGGGGTAACGCCGAAGTTTACCGAAAACTATACGAAAAACAAAGAAAAGCTGGCCGATTACCAAGCGAAGATGGACCCGGTGATGTGGGTTGGCAACACCGTGTATGTCGACGACATCAAGGGGAAATTCGAAGCGACGCTGCCGGAGAACGAACGGAACTGGTCGACCTATTGGCAGTATGAGATCACTTGGAAAACGCAAGGGGACGCAACGGAGTTCATCAATCTGAATCCGCTCCCGGATACCGAAGAGGGCATCACGTTCCAGAGCGCCAAGGACATCTGGCAGAAGGCCCGAGCCCAAGCCCTTTACGCCAAATCGGATGAGGAAGCGTTGGCCATCCTGGACAAAGCGCATGACGATACGATGTCCATCGGGTTCCAGAAGCTGCTGGATTATTACTCCAAGCGTTGGCACGAAAATTTGGAGATCATCCAAGGCAATTAACGGGATAGCAGGATATATGGGGAGGGGGCCTGGTTTTGCGGGTTCCCCTTTCTTGCATCCGCGCTGTTGCCGGTTCGGTCGGGCCGGGCCGAGTACAGCCATTTTCGCGAGTCTGAGTTCATTAGAGAATTTTCTCCGTTCTCAACCGCCTGGGGGGACGGGTATACTTAGGGATATACGGAGCTGAAACCGGACTTCCGCAAGGAAAAAGGGGGCTGACACGATCGTGTACAAGGTATTGCTTGCCGATGATGAGCATCTTGACCTGGAGGGCATGAGGACGTTTATTCCCTGGTCCGAGTTGGGGATGGAGGTGGTAGGGGCCGTCAGCAACGGCTTCTCGGCCTGCGAGCTGCTAGAACGTCAAGCGGTGGACATTTTGGTCACGGACGTGAACATGCCGAATATGTCGGGACTGGAGCTGGCACGCCGGGCGATGGACCGGAAGCCGGATGTCCGGGTCGTATTTGTCAGCGGACACCAGGATTTTCATTATGTTAAGCAAGCGATTTCATTAAAGGCATGCAGTTATGTGCTGAAGCCGATGGATGACGACGAGCTGGTTGCCTCGCTAAGGCAAATTACCCTTGAGCTGGAGTACGAAGCTCATCGCAAACGGACGGAGGAGCAGTACCTGAAGATGATGCAGGCGCTGGAGGCGCAGGAAGGTCGAGGCGACAAGGCGGAGGACATCCGAGGACGGCAGGACGAACCGGTGGCGATGCAGTCCGGGGATATGCCGGGCTGCAGCCGATTGGTCCGTGAAATCGTAGCTACGATGCAGGCGCGCCTCCACGAGAACCTGACCTTGAAGAACATCGCCCAGCAGTTTGCTTTTTCCCCAAACTATTTGGGGCACTTATTTAAGGAAGAAACCGGTCAAGGCTTCAGCGAAATGCTGACCGAGCTGCGGATGAATCGGGCCCGTGAGCTGCTGAAGGACCCGAAGGTGAAAATCTACGAGGTCGCCGGTCAGGTCGGGTATCGTTATATGCCTTATTTCAGCCGGCAATTTAAAGAGACCTTCGGGATGACGCCGATGGAATTCCGCAAACGGGAGTGAGCCGCCTTTGATGAAGATTCTCCGCGTTTCGTCAGCCCGATCGCCGCGTTACTTGCCTTTTGGTTACAAGCTGATGTTGACGTACCTCGTCTTTATTCTGATCCCGGTCCTTGCGATCGGCTATTTCTCTCATTCCCTCTATCAGGAGTCGATCCGCAAGCAAACCCGCAGCAACATTCAAGGTACGTTGCTGCAAATCCGCGATAACCTCGAATACAAAATAGCGGACGTGGAGCGCGTCTCCTCCATGCTGTATCACGATTACACGCTGGTAATGCAGCTGCGCAGCTACGAGGAGGGCTGGAGCAGCTATGAGCGCACGACGACGGTGCTTCAGCCGAAGCTCCATATCGCCTTAAACGCGACCGGGTTACATATGGCCATGTACGTCTTCCTGGAGAACGAAACGCTGCCGGAGATTTATCATGGTTCCTTTAACCATGAGAATCCGGATGCGCTTGAAGGCCATTACAACATCTATCATCTTCAGCGGATTCAGGACAAACCTTGGTATCGGGAGTTCCCGGAAGAAGAATATGGGGAAACGCTCGTATGGCGCGAGGTGGAAAAGGACCCGGAGTATGGCAGGATTTCGCTGCTGCGACGGCTGATCGACAGCGATAAGCCGCTTGTTTTGCAGGAAATCGGCTTCCTGCGGCTAAGCGTAAGAAATAGCGAGCTGTTCGAAACGCTCGATTACCGCAAGATCGGCGAGGGCAGCCAACTGCTGATTCAGGATGAGGCGGGAAGGACGTTGTACCAATCCGGCGGAAGCGAAGCGATCGGCGTTGGTGGAAGCCGGGAGAAGGCGTCCGAATATTTAACCATCCGGGAGGAGGTCGCCGGCCCGGGATGGGTGCTGACGGCCCGGGTCCCGCTTACGATTATGGAACAGGACTCCGCGAAGGTGCGTTGGTTCGTCACTTTGATCTGCGTGTTGTGCCTGATCGTGTTTACGTTTGCCGGGATGTTTATCTCCCGTTATTTCTCGATTCGGGTGACAAAGATCGTGTCGGTCCTGAACGCCTTCCGTGAAGGTGATTTACATAAACGGATGCGGTACCGGGGGAAGGACGAGTTCTCCCAGATCGCCTCCGCCTTAAACGAGATGGGCCATAATATCGAGCAGCTGATTGAACAGGTCTATCTGACCCAACTGGAAAAGAAAGAAGCGGAGCTGGAAACGCTCCAGGCGCAGATTAATCCGCATTTCCTCTATAATACGTTGTCCTCCATCAGCCGGCTGGCGAAGTTTGGGGAGATCGACAAGCTGCAGCGTATGGTGCTGGATTTGGCGAAATTCTACCGCATGTCGCTCAGCGACGGACGCACGATCATTCCGATACACAGCGAACTGGCTCAGGCCGAGGCGTATATCAATATCCAGCGCACGAAGTTTGGCGAGGCGGTGTCATTTGATTTTGAGGTCGACCCGACAATCTTCTCTTACGTGACGGTCAAGCTGGTGCTGCAGCCGTTTATCGAGAACACGCTGGAGCATGCCTGGTTTGGCGACCCGATTCACGTGCGCATTCAGGGCTATAAGGAAGGGCGGGACATCTGCTTAAAAATCATCGACGACGGGATCGGCATGTCACCGGAACGACTTCGGCAAATCTTCGATCCCGCTCCCGGGGCGGAGGCGGGCTTTGGCATAAGGAACGTGCATAGCCGGATTCAGCTGCATTTTGGCACGGCGTACGGGGTGAGGATTTTTAGCCGACCGGGGATCGGCACGACGGTGTTGATTCGGTTTCCGGCCGTCCCCGCCGCCGGGCGGATGCCGGATAGCTCTCGAGCTCCGGAATCGTCAGATCGCACGGATGCTAGCACGTCTTGACAGTTTTTAACTTCACGGGTTTTAATAGGGAGATAGTTTTGAACAACTCGTGAACAAAGAAGGCGACAACCGTATGAACGCACATCTCAAGCAAATTCACCCGTTATCCTGGACCATTATCGTGGGGACGATTTTTGGACGTATGGCCTCGTCGATGAGTATTCCGTTCTTATCCATTTACCTCATCAAATCACTTGGCGCCTCCCCGTCCGAAACCGGAATCGTCGTTGCGGTCAGTTCGCTCATCGGGGTGTTCGCCAGCTTTTACGGCGGATATATCTCGGACGTGATCGGACGCAAAAGCGTGCTGTATATCTCCATCTTCGGCTGGGTGCTCGTGTTCATCGGCTTTGGCCTAGCGAATCAAGTGTGGCTCTTTTTTATCATGAATGCGTTAAACGGGTTATGCCGGGCGTTGTTCGAGCCGACCTCCCGGGCGCTGCTGGCCGATATTACACCGCAGGAAAGCAAGATGCTGGTGTTTAATCTGCGGTACGCCGCGATTAATCTAGGTGTTGTGGTCGGGCCGATCCTTGGGTTGCAACTGGGGGCTTCGGATTCGGGGCTGGCTTTCTATTTCGCCGGTCTCGTGTATTTAGTATATGGGCTGGTGCTGGTATTCCAGTTTATGCTGCACAAGGAAATCGGGACGGCGGATCACGGCGCAGGCGAACGCCTAACGTTGAAGGGCGCGATGCAGGTGACCGGCCAGGACCGGACCTTCCTATATGTGCTGGTGGGCATGATTTTCTGCGTACTTGGGTACGGCCATTTCAGCTCTACGCTGGCGCAATATCTGGAGATGACGCCGGATATCCAGGACGGGGCCAAGCTGTTTGGTTACATGCTGTCGCTGAACGCCATCGTCGTGTTGGCGGTGCAGTTCCCGATCGTTAAGTTTGCCGGGCGCTTCTCGCCGGTTGTGCCGCTGATTGCGGGCAATCTCTTCGTGTCCGGCAGCCTGCTGCTATTCGGATCGGTACATGCGCTGTGGGCGTTTCTGCTCGGCGTTGTCATCTTTACGATCGGCGAGGTGCTGATGTTTACGATGACCGACGTGCTGGTTGACCGCATTGCTCCCGCCTCGCTGCGCGGGACGTATTTCGGCATGTTTGGCTTCAACCAATTAGGCAACGTGCTGGCGCCGCTAATGGGAGGGTTCCTGCTGGACGCCTTTGGCGTCTCGCAGTCCTTGCTCGTGTTTGGGATTATCGCGCTGACGACCGCTTTTGGTGTGCCGTTCCTGCTGCTGGCGAAGGGGCATTTAACCGCGCAGGAAGCGGCGGCGGTCGGGAAGGCGGAGGCTCCGGCGGGGGTGCCAAGCTAGTTTGAAGGGCTGGCGTGCCAAGGAAGTTCTTAGGCTGATCTGTCACGCGGACCTGCGTACATATCCACCAGTATATTGGAGTGAACTCCCCCCGCTTTTTGGAAGTCATACAGAGCATCATCAGGTCAACTAACTGGAGTTTCTACCGTTAACTAGGGACAATCTGGCGGTTCAGAGTCAATTAACCGGAAATCCTACTGTTAATTGGCCGGAAGTTACGCTATGGGGTGGTTTCGGGCGAAATTAACGTCAGAATTTCCATCTATTTCGAAAAAAACGCTGTATCCATCGAAATTAACGGTTCATTTTGCAGTTAAACGCAACCCTCGCGTTATCGACTGCCAAAAAACCGGATCGGCAAGTCATGCCCGGTCCGGTTTTTATTTCGGCTGCTTCGGCCAGACGAACGCGGAGATGATGACAAGACCATCGATGCCGAGCACCAGGCCCCAGACCCGCAAAATCCCGCCCAGCGCTTCGGTCCGGCCCGGATCGTCGATGAAGGTGATCATGCCGAGGAGCAGGGCTCCGCCAATCAGGAATGAGAGCGCATGGCGGAGAAACCCTCTCAGCTCCTGCTTGGCAAACTCCAGGCCATACCGTTTGGGCGGCCTGGCCTCCTTCTCCCCGGCGATCAGGTAACGATACCAGCGGTCGGCCCAGTCGATCATGCTTTTGCCGAAAGCAATCGACACGCCGATATAAACGGCCGCGAGCCCATGGGCTGTCGTCGCTGCGGCACCGTTGTACAAGTCCACGCCGGTGATGACGAACAGCAGCAAATCGATCACCGGCGTTAAGGCCAACAGCGCCAACCCCAGCTTTGGGCGCCTCAGCCCATAACGGACGGATAATCCCGCGATAATGACGATCCAAAAGGCGATTTCACAGGCGACGATCAACCAAGCGACAAAGTTCATAATGCCCCCCTTAACGCAATGAATGTGAAAAATGTCGAGTGTATTGTAACATCCCGCTTTAATTAATACAACTGTGCTAAATAAATGGTGTGATCGGCCATGGAGGTGGTAAACTAGAGACATGCCAAAACTAGTAGATCATGAACAAAGAAAACAAATTATAGCCGAAGCAACCTGGCGGGTGATTTTGGAGCAGGGGATGGAAGGGGCAACGGTTCGCAATATCGCCAGGGCGGCGGGACTTTCGCCGGGGGCGCTGCGCCATGATTTCAACTCGCAGGAGGAGCTGCTGCTCTATGCGATGAACCTGGTGAAGGAGAGGGCGGCAGGACGAATCCTTGACATTTCTGCGTTGATCCTGCCGCCGAAGGAGAAGGTGCTCAGAGTCTTGATGGAGCTCGTGCCGACCCGTGAGGAGACCCGGGCGGAAATGGAGGTGTGGGTGGCGTTCACCGCCTATTTCAGGCACAAAACCAAAGGGTTCGATGCACGCCATGACGGGTTGTACGACTTGATGCAGCGTCTGATCGCATCCATGGATCAGCATGGGCTGCTGCAAGCGGGGGTGGATCGGGAGCTGGAAACGGAGCGGCTCTACGCTTTGATCGACGGCATTGCCCTGCATGCCTTGCTCGATCCGGTACGGCTTGATCCTAAGATAATTAGCCGCGTTCTGAAGGCCCACTTGGACTCGATCACGAACGCGGTTGAAGAGGTTTGATTATTTATTTTTACGCGACACATTCAGCAAGGATAAACCGAAGAACAACAACGTTGTCACGAGGAGAATGACGATGCTTAACCAAGGCTCGACCTGGTAGCTGCCAAAGTGGTACACAACGCCCATATTTTCCGTAAACTCCGCTTGTGCCCCGGCCGGTGCGCCGCTAAAGGACACCTCCATAGGATGCTCCAGCATCACGTTACGGATCAATGCACCGGCATGGGAGACCGGGAAGATCTTAATGACCCATTGCACGGCCTCGGGCAGACTGCCCATCGGTACGTAAATGCCGGTCAGGAAGCCGATCAATGTGCCGATCACCGTACTGGCCGCCGAGAAGGCGTTCTGGCTGCGCAGGAACGTAGTGATGAAGTAGACGATCGAGCTGCTGGCGAGCACGGATAACACAATCAGTCCAAGCACTTTCAGGATACTGAGCAGCGACAGCAGCTCCCCGCCCAGCATGACGATATACAGCTCGCCAAGGATAAAGGTGACCACGCTCATGATGACGCCTACTGAGCAAGCGCTAAGAATGTAACCGCCGGTCAGTTGGCTTCGGCGAATGGGGGAGGTCGTAAAGTCCTTAAGGATTTTACGCGAGCGGTCTTCAACCATAATTCCGAAAGCCCCCATCGTCGAGGTCACGGAGGTGACGGCAAGTATTCCGGCCAACACCCAGCTGTTGATCAGAACGGACGCCCCTTCGAATACCGGCAGGCTGTCCACAAGCGTGTCCGCGAGAAAGAGGACGTACAGTCCAAGAATGATAAATACGGCCAGCAGGGAAAACAATACGGCAGCGCGGTCCCTAAAGAAGATTTTCAAATTCCGGTTCGCAATACTTAACATCAGCTTCGAACCTCCGTTCCCGTCAGGTTAATGAAGACGTCGTCCATCGTACCGTTGACGACTTCCAGGTTGGCGATATTCTCGCGGCACTGATCCAGGATTCCCAGCGCTTCCACGGTGTGGTTGAGCGCAATACGGTAGATACCCGCGGCATCCCGTTCAAAGGCAAGCCCTAACTCTTTCAGCAGGGTGGCCAGCTCGGCGTCGTTCACCGGTTTGATTTTCAACATGTCGGAAGCATACCGGTTCTTGAGCTCCAGCGGCGTGCCTTGCGCCAACACCTCCCCGTGGTCGATGATCGTGATGTAGTCGGCTTGGGCAGCTTCCTCCATATAATGCGTGGTCAAAAACACCGTCATGCCCTGTTCCCGCTGCAGCTTCAGCACCATTTCCCACACTCTTTTGCGCGTTTGCGGGTCCAGTCCCGTTGTTGGCTCATCGAGAAACAACACCTTGGGCGTATGGATTAATGCCCGGGCGATGTCAGCCCGACGACGCTGCCCGCCGGACAGCTTGCCATAAGGACGCTTCAGAAACTCGTCGACGCCGGCTGTCTCTGCTGCAGTTTCTATCGCTGTATTGAGTTCCGCGCGAGACTTCCCATACATGCGTCCGCGAATTTGCAAATTCTCCTCGACCGTAAGCAATGGATCCAGCAGGCTGTCCTGAAACACGATCCCGATGGAGGAGCGAATTTGATCATCATCCCGTCCCAGGTGGTACCCGTCGATCAGGACCTCGCCGCCGTCCGGCTGCAACTGGGTGGAAATGATATCGATTGTCGTCGATTTGCCCGCTCCGTTGGGCCCGAGAAAGGCGAACAAGCTGCCTTCCTTCACCGTAAAGTCCACCTTCTTCACGGCCTCTAGCGAGCCGAATTTTTTCTTGAGTCCGGTAACTTCAATGATATTCCCCATCAGTTGATCTCCCTCCAAGTACTCTATTTATGATTCAATTTGGATTGAATACGCTGGTTGATCTTATCGGCGTCAACGCGGTCCTTGATGACCAGCACGCCGTATACGGCGAAATACACCATCACCGACATCCCGCCGATCAGCGCGAAATTGGGCCAATCCATCGGAAATACGCGGAACAGCCAGCCGATGCCAAATACGGAAACCAATACAGTCACGATATCTACGGCGATGGACGACCACAGGCTTTTCCAAGGAATCCGGTCGGTGAGGAACATCAACAAGGCGATGCACGTCGTCATGGCGAAGATTTGCAAGGCCAATAGGGTTGTTAAGGGAGGGAGCACGTCAAGTAGTGACAGACCCGAGAAAATCAAGATAACGAACGTATATGAGATGCAGTCGATCGTGATGTAGGTTTTCAATTTAATCATTCCTTCGGCCCTCCTAGAAATTAAATTTTTCCTTAAATCCCTGCACGTAATGACGGTTGATGATCAGCTTCTCCCCGTTTTGGAGCCGGGCCTCGAAGCGGCCGTTGATCAAAGCTCTGACGCTGGAAAGCTTCGTCACATTCAGGATGCAGCTTTTGCTGATCCGCACGAAATCGGCGTTGGCTAGCTGATGTTCCAATTCGTACAGCTTCAGGCTGCAGTCGAAGACGTCTTTTTCGCAATACGCAAAGGTCTTGTCTTCAATCGATTCGAAATAGTAGATATCTTCCGGCCGGAGGGGATGGACGGCACCGTCCTTTTTGCCCATAATGGCAAACCCGTACAACCGGATCTGAGCGATCAGTCTCTCCAAATCGGCATCGATCAGCCGGCATTTGATCGTGATTTCTACGTCCTCATGGTCGAGGGATTGGTCGATGATCAGTTTCAAAAAGGTTCACTCCTCGTTCCCTGGATAAGCGGTGCCCGATCGTTGGATGGGTTGGTGAATTAACCATAGCATGCCGTTTTTTAGGGACGCAATAGCGTCATCGGTAAGCTGCATCTAAGGCAGGGTAAAATGCATCCGGGCATTTGTCCTTGGGTCAAGCCGGGGCTAGTCTGCATAATCGGCCAAGTTCCCTCATAGACATGTATCAGTTTAGGAAATCAAACTGCAGAGGGGATGAAATCATGCGCCGTCTCACATGGATGCTGACCATCGTGATAGCCTTAAGCCTAGTGCTGGCTGCATGCGGGAAGAAGGACGCCAATGGCGTCGTCAAGGATTTGGACAAAGTGGTTGCCCAGTTGGAGAGTTATCAGGGCTCCGGCACGATGACGCTTTATACGGGTGACAAGCCTCAGGAGTACAAGGTAGAAGTCTGGTATCAAAACCCGTCGTTCTACCGGATCGCGCTCACCAATGCACAGAAGGATGTCACGCAGATCGTGCTCCGCAACGAGCAAGGTGTCTTCGTGTTGACGCCAAGCTTAAACAAGAGCTTCCGTTTCCAAAGCGATTGGCCGGAGAACCAAGGTCAGGTATATCTGTACCAAACGCTGGCCCGCAGCATCTTAAGCGACAGCTCACGGCAATTTGAAAGCGACAAGGAGAGCTATATTTTCGAGGTTGCAGCCAATTACAACACCCATGCCTTAGTGCGGCAAAAGATCTGGCTGGCCAAGGACAACTATGCGCCGAAGCAAGTCCAGGTTTCCGATGCCGAAGCGAAAGTCGTTGTCGAAGTGAAATTCGATAAATTCGACTTTGGCACCAAGTTCGATAAGAACTCGTTTGACATGCAGCATAACCTGGATACGGCGGCTCAGGATTCCCAAGGCACCTTGCTTGAAGTCGATGAGAACGGCATGCTCGTGGAGAAGACGCCAGCCGATGAAGCGACAAGCGCAAATGGCGATGCAGAAGGGGCCAACACACCGGCAACACCGGCACTGACAGAACCTTTTGGCGTCATTATCCCAACCTATTTGCCGGAT
The DNA here is from genome assembly GCF_001486505.1 of Paenibacillus rubinfantis. GTDB lineage: Bacteria > Bacillota > Bacilli > Paenibacillales > Paenibacillaceae > Fontibacillus > Fontibacillus rubinfantis. The sequence continues at coordinate 1,110,318 of NZ_LN909066.1, read as the reverse complement.
GGGGTCTTGTACCAAGACGACAAAGCCGTAGAAGGCGCCGATCGTACGACCGTGCTGCTGCGGTATGACGGTACATATCAGTTTACGCTGTCGGAGACGCGTTCGCCGGACCGTACCGCTTCGCTCGTACCGGGTGAGTTGGTCGATATGGGCTTTACGTGGGGCCTGCTGACGGGCGATGCGCTGCAGACGCTCACTTGGACGGTGGATGGTCTGGAGTTCCGGATTACCAGCGAGAACTTGCCGGTGACCGAAATGGTTAAGATCGCCGCGTCGATGCAGGATCAAACCGGGAAATAACAAGGACAGGCGGATTACGGCTGCGCCGGCGGGAGGAGACTCCCGCCGGACCCGTCGATTCGCCTCTTTATCTATATGGAGAGATCCGCTAAAATAGCCCTTCCCGAGAATTGGGTTCTTTTGCAGAATTGACAGTGGCATCCATGAACATTACCATTAGGTTATTGCTCAGATATTAGAACTCTCAATCTTTGGAGAAGGTGACCCGAAAGTGCAAGTGATGTATCGACCAACCCGTGCGGAAATTGATTTGGATGCACTGCGCAGCAATTTTGAGGAATTGCGGAGAAGACAACCCGCGGACATGAAAATGCTGGCATGTGTAAAAGCTAATGCTTATGGGCACGGCGCCGTGCCTGTAGCGAAGGAAATGGAGCGGATCGGCGCGGACTACCTCAGCGTTGCATTCCTGGACGAAGCGCTGGAGCTCCGGAAAGCCGGCATCAAGCTGCCGATTCTGGTGCTAGGGTATACGCCGCCTCACGGGATTCGTATCGCGTGGGAGCATGACATCACGCTGAACGTATTCAGCAAGGAAGTGCTGGATGCAATCGAAGCGATGGATCCTGCCGAATTCCCGCATAAGCTGAAAATCCATATTAAAATCGATTCCGGTATGGGACGCGTCGGACTGCTGCCTGGGGATGAGGCGGTCGCCTTCATACGCAAGGCCATGCAAGCACCGCAAGTGGAAGTGGAGGGCTTGTTCACCCACTATGCCACGGCGGACGAGGAAGACAAAAGCTATACATTGGAACAATTTCGCCGGTTTCAGGGTGTGGTGGACGCGCTGCGGGAGCATGAAATTCGCATCCCGATCATACATACGGGGAACAGCGCAATCGCCATTGATATGCCAGAATTGTCGGTGCAGATGGTCCGCATCGGCATTGCTATGTACGGCTTGTACCCGTCCGACGAGGTGAGACGCGATCAAGTGCGGCTCACCCCGGTCCTTTCGCTGAAAACCGAAACGGTACGGGTCAAGACGCTGCCACCCCATTCCGCCATTAGTTATGGAGCGAAATACGTCACCCAGCAGGAGGAGCGGATTGCCACCCTTCCGATCGGGTATGCCGACGGATATTCGCGATTGCTGAACGGCAAGGCTCAAGTACTGATACGCGGACGCCGCGTCCCTGTAGCAGGCGTTATTTGCATGGACCAATGTATGGTATCGCTTCAAGCTTTGGCTGAAGAAGCCAAAGAAATTCAAGTCGGCGAAGAGGTTGTGCTCATCGGCCGGCAAGCCGGCGAGGAAATTACCGCCGGGGAGTTGGCTTCCGCCATGGGAACGATCCATTACGAAATGATTTGCATGCTGGCCCATCGGGTACCCCGGGTTTACTTGCGGAAGGGCGAACCTACCGTATTGCTGAACCCGCTGCTGTGACAGACTGGAGCGGCAGACAAAATTCAACAAATCTTTACCCTGAGGGAGGAATTTGTGCCGGGTCTATCGAATACTAAACATGGAAATGTTCAGGTATGTACGGCGTTGGCGTTTTTGTTTATAATGAAATGCAGCATACTTGATATACTACCGGCATATATTTCTTTTGTATAAATTTCCTTGAATAATGCTATACTGATATCAGGAAACAGGGTCGAGTAGGTTTTGGGGGTGGAAGTTTTAAGATGGCCAATATGCATAACACCAAAAGAATCATGATCAGTTTGCCGGATCATCTTTTGCAGGAAGTCGATGGAATCGTGGCGATGGAGAACTCCAACCGCAGCGAGTTGATCAGGCAGGCCATGAAGCTGTATCTGAATGAGCGGAAGAAACGATTCATCCGGGAATCGATGCAGCGCGGCTATATGGAGATGGCAAAAATCAATTTGTCCATGGCCTCCGAAGCGTTCCACGCGGAAGAAGATGCAGACATCACTCTGGACCGCCTAGTAAGCGGGGTGTAAACATTGATCGTAAAGCGCGGCGACGTTTTTTTTGCAGACCTTTCCCCTGTGGTAGGTTCCGAGCAGGGTGGGGTCAGACCGGTGCTTATCATCCAGAATGATATCGGAAATCGATTCAGCCCAACGGCCATTGTTGCCGCTATTACGGCGCAAATCCAAAAGGCGAAATTGCCAACCCATGTTGAGATTGACGCGGCTACACACGGATTTGACAGGGATTCCGTCATCTTGCTGGAGCAAATTCGAACGATCGACAAACAAAGACTAACAGATAAAATTACGCATTTGGACGATGAGACGATGAAGAAAGTGAACGATTCGCTGCTCATCAGTCTCGGTTTAATCGATTTTTGAGTCTTCCTAAACTAAAACTAATGCGTTTTCAGATTGACCTTCGAACGCTTCGGACTCGCTCCGGGGCGTTTTTGATTTTGCCGATAATTTCGATAAAAGGACCTTATGATTTTGCTATTACGGGTGCGGGGGATTGGAGTACGATGAGAGTAATCACGGATAAAGGAGAGGTTGCCGTTTGAGCGCTCAATATGAAATCTATGACGATCCCTTCAAAATGTTGATTTTACTGGCTACGTTTGTGGCGGAGCAGCAAGGCAGCAAGCTGGATTACGAGAACGTCGTGCCCTTTGAGAACGACAAGTTTGTGTTGACGAACGGCCGGTTCCTGTACAAAAAGGATCAGGTCGAGATCACCTGGTACCAGTTCCTGGGGCGGGATATCCAGTGCAACAAGGACCTGACCCGGCAGGAGTATAACCGGATGTTCGTGGATTGCATGGCCTCGGTATACGGGGTAAGCTAAGCCGCTAACCAAAACCAAAGTGCAAGCGCAAGGGAGTTCCTTAGCGGCTTGCACTTTTTTATTTGGGTTGACTCGGTTGGGGGCGGGGCGGCGAAATATATTCGGTTTTTCATATACATTATGCGATTTCTTGTGCCGGAAGGTACATTCTATATGAAATTTCATATAGATTTCGCCCGAAACCGCGGGATTTGGTGCATTCTATTCGATTTTTCATATAGAATCTCGGATTCTGGTGCCCGGAGGGGTCATTCTATATGAAATTTCATATATATCTCGCTCGAAACCGCGGAAACGGGTGAATTCTATTCGATTTTTCGAACACATTTGGGGACTGAGCGGTTTAATCGGTCCGCAGCGCGTAAATTGGTCGGAGCTTGGCAGCCTTGTTGGCCGGAATCATTCCAAAGACGACGCCGATGAACAAGGAGAAGCCAAACGCGATGAAGACAATCGGGAATGACACGGTGGTCGTCAGCGACGAGTAGTGGCCGATCAATGCGCTGGCACCGTAGCCCAAACCGATGCCGATCAAACCGCCGAAGCCGCTGAGCGCCGTCGACTCGACCATGAACTGCAGCAGGATGTCGCGTTTCTTAGCGCCGATCGCTTTGCGTACGCCGATTTCCCGGGTACGTTCGCTGACGGAGACGAGCATGATGTTCATGATCCCGATGCCGCCGACGAGCAGCGAGATGCCGGCAATGCCGCCGAGTGCCAGCGACAGCATCTGGGTTGTCGAATTCAGCGTATCCAGCATCTCCTGGGAATTAAAAATGCTGTAGGCGTTGCTGGCGTTTTGGAACTTTTTATCCAAGGCGGTTTCCAGCGAGGTTTTGACCATCTCAATCTGCTGGGTGTCCTCCACCTGAACGGTTATTGATCGAACGCCGCGACTTTGCAGGAAGCGCTCCGCCGTAGCGATCGGGATGAGCAGCTTATTATCGTTGGAGGCGGTCAGGCTCGAACCTTTGGATTCCAGTAAACCTACAATGGTAAAGCTGCTGCCGTTCAGTTGAATCGTCTGGCCAACCGGATTGTCGGTGCCAAAAAAGGTGCTGGCGGCCTCCGTACCGATCAGCGCGACCTTCATACGGAACTCGTTGTCCATATCAATGATGTAACGACCGGCTTGGACGTGGAAATCCTGCACCTCCTCGTAGGAAGGTGCGATGCCTTCTACAGTGAGGCTGTCATTGGTCGTTCCTTTCTTGGCCGTCACGGAGCCGTTGATTACGGGGGATACGGCCTTTACTCCTTTGATCTCTCCCAGGGCCATCGCTTCCTCGAAGGAGAGCGAGGTGGTGCTGCCCCTGCCCATGATGTTCACCGTAAGCAAGTCGGTGCCCAGCCCTTCGAGCTGGTCGGTAATTTGCGAGGTGGTACCTTGTCCCACGGACACGAGCGTTATGACCGAGGAGACGCCGATGATGATGCCTAGCATCGTGAGAAAAGAGCGGATCTTCGCTCCGGCGATGCTTTTCCAGGCCATTTTGACGCTTTGGAGAAGGTTCATGCCGGATTCCCCCGATCTTCGACGATATGTCCGTCCTGAATCCGGATGACCCGCTTGGCCTGCTCGGCGATGGACAGGTCATGAGTGATGACGATGATCGTATGGCCCAGCGCGTTCAACTCCTTCATCTTGTCCATCACCTCAACGCCGGTTTTGCTGTCGAGTGCGCCGGTGGGTTCGTCCGCCAGCAGCATCGGAGGCGCACCGGCGATAGCCCGTGCGATCGCGACACGTTGCTGTTGCCCGCCTGATAATTCGGACGGACGATGATGCATCCGGCCCTCCAAACCGACGAGGTGGAGCGACTCCTCGACGGATTTTTTTCGCTCTTTGTGCGGGACGTTTCGGTAGATTAGGGGCAGCTCGACATTTTCGTAAGCAGACAATTTGGGCAGCAGATTAAACTGCTGAAAAATAAACCCGATCTTCTCGTTGCGAATCGTGGCCAGCTTGTTGTCGGACAGCTTGCGAACGTCCTGGCCGTCGAGCAGATAAGTCCCTTCGTTTGCGATGTCCAGGCAGCCGAGCATGTTCATCAGTGTGGATTTGCCGGAGCCGGAGGGTCCGATGATCGCCACGAATTCGCCATGCTGTACCTGAAAGCTGATATCGCTTAGCACCGTCATCATCTCCCCGGCCATGCGGTAACCGTGGCCGAGGTGCTGCACATCAATCAGCGGGGGAGTGGACAGGGCGGCCATTATCTGCCACCTCCGCCACCGAAGCCACCGCCGCCGGTTGGGGCAGCTCCACCTCCGCCAGGAGCAGTGCCCCCGCCAAAGCTGGTGCCAGCACCGCCTCCGCCGCCAAATCCGCTGCCTCCGCCAAATCCGCCCTGCATTCTCGTCTGCTGCTGTTGGGCAGCGGAGCCGGAGGAGGTGCTGATGACCGTTGGGATCACTACCTCCTGACCTTCGGTTAAGCCGCTGACGATTTCGATTAACGTTTCGTTATGCGCGCCAACTTCAACGACCTGCATGCGTCCGCTCATGCCACCGGAGCTGCCGTTGCCCCTGGCGGCTCCGGTGGCTCCGCCACTGGTACTAGGCGCACTGCCGGTGCCTGGCGCGTCGCCCGCCCCGGCGCTGCCCGTGCCCGCTTCGCTTGCCGCCCCGCCCGCTTCGCTCGCTGCGCCGCTTCCGGTGCCCGGCAGCAGGACTACGTACCGGCCGCCCCGCTGCTGAACCGCCTCGATCGGCAGGGTCAAGACGTCCTGCTTCTCCTCGGTGATGATCGTCGCCTCCGCCGACATGCCCACCCGTACACCGGTGGAATCGTTTAGCGCGATCGTGACGTCAAACAGCGATACGCCGCCCGAGGCGACCCCTTCGTCGGCGATGTCGGAGACGACGCCTTCAAAGGTCTGATCCGGCAGCGCATCGACCTGCACGGTTGATTTCATGCCTTCCTCAACGCTGGGGATGTCCAGCTCGTCTACCTGGATCTTGACGCTTAGCTTCTGGTAATCATTAATGACGAACAGCTCGGAACCGCCTTTGGCCTGCTCGCCGGCGGTGATGTTAACGGCGGTAACCGTTCCGTCGATGGGCGAGGTTAATGGATCGGGCGGAACCATGTCCTCCTTCAGCTTGGTTATCTCCGTCTCGGTGTTGCTGATGTTCAGCTCCTGTTTGGTGATTGACTTTTTGGTTGCATTTAGCGTTTGCTCGTCGGCTCCCTCTTGTACCTGCCGTTTAAACTGCTCCTGCAAATCCAACAGGTCCAGCTTTTGCGATTCCAAGGAGGATTGCTGCGATTTGAGGTTATCGGAGTTATCTGTACCTTCAAACGTAAGCAGCACCTGGCCTTTCTTCACAACGTCACCGGCCTTGACGTGGACTTCACTGACCTTGCCCTCATCTTTCGTACGGACGCTTTCGCTTTCCGTAGAGACGATGGAGCCCGAGCCGGAGACGCTGACAGTAATGTCGCCTTTGCTGACCCGCGTCGTATTCTGAACGGGCGTCGCAGCTTGCTTTGGCTTGTTCGGAATCGTCAAGATCAAGAGAAGAGCGAGGGCGATAATAACCACGGCACCCATCCCGATCCACAACCACTTCTTTTTCAATGGAATCCCTCCAACTTATGTAATCCGCCAGCAAGCGTCAGAGCTTGTACGGCACTTTCCACTCAACAAGTCGAGCCTATTGTAAGGGATGAAGATGAGGCTAACCTGAAGTCTAGCTGAAAGTTTTCTGAATGAATTAGGGCAAGTTAGGGGGTTGCGAAAAAATAATTCATGGCGACTTCCCGTACGATCTAGTACAATAAATGTAACATTTTCCGGGGAGGAACCTTTTTACATGGATCAACGTCCGTCTGAAACGCCTTATTCTTATTCCACGTTCAACCAATATCCGCCATCGGCACCGCCGGCGCCGCCCAAAACGAACGGCAAATCGATCGCCTCGCTGGTGCTGGGCATACTCTCGATTGTTATCCCGTATGTCGGATTTATTTTGGGGATCGTCGCCATCGTGTTTTCCAGCTTGTCGTTCAAAGAGATCAAACGTACGGGTGAGCAGGGCAAGGGACTTAGTGTCGCCGGCCTCGTTTGCGGCATTGTGGGTACGGTGTTGTATGGTATCATCATCGTGTTCGCAATTATCGCTGTTTTGATGTACGCGACCATGTGGGATTCCACGTACAGCACGTTCTAAACGATTACGCATTAAACACCGCTGCTCTGTGCGCGGTGTTTCTTTGTTTTCGATGACACCCGCTGGAAAAGGTCCGCAAAGTTTGTGATAATAGAAACAATCGCAATTTTTAGAATGAAAGAGGGATTCTGCCATGGCGCAAACGGAGACGAACGGAACAGCGGTGCAAGGGGGGGCCGATGCGGGGGAGCAGGAGCTGATTATCGCCCAAATCGCCAAGGAGTTGGGACTATCGCTGAAGCAGGTGCGAACGACGATTGGGCTGCTGGACGAAGGCAACACAATTCCGTTTATCGCTCGTTACCGGAAGGAAATGACCGGGGAGCTGGATGAGAACCAGCTTCGCAGCATCGAAGAGCGGACGCAATATCTCCGCAACCTGGAGGAACGGAAACGGGAAGTCGTAAGGATCATCGACGAGCAGGGCAAGCTGACGGACGAGCTGGCGGCCGCGATTGCGAAGGCGGTTAAGCTGCAGGAAGTGGAGGACTTGTACCGGCCCTACCGGCAGAAGCGGAAAACCCGGGCGAGCGTAGCCAAAGAGAAAGGGCTGGAGCCGCTGGCGGAATGGTTATTGTCGCAGCCGAAGCAAGGCGATCCTTTAGCGGAAGCGGCGAAGTTCACCCAGGCTGCCGGGATCGAAGGCGGCGTGGAAACGGCCGAGGAGGCGCTGCAAGGAGCGATGGATATCGTCGCCGAGCAGGTGGCGGATGAGGCCACTACCCGGGCTTGGGTCCGTAAATATACGATGGATCACGGAATGATGGTATCCGAAGCGAAGACGCCGGAAGAGGAATCCGTCTACGAAATGTATTACAACTACCGCGAGGCGGCCAAAAAAATGCCGTCCCACCGCATCCTCGCCATGAACCGCGGCGAGCGGGAGAACGTGCTAAAGGTGTCGCTGGAAGTGGATGCCGAAGCGATCTGCCGCCACATCGCCGGACAAGTCATCCGCGGGCGTTCCGCAACGGAGGACGTGCTGCGCGCGGCGATCGAGGATGCCTATAAACGCCTGATCGCCCCGTCGATCGAGCGCGAGGTGCGCGGGGAGCTAACGGAAAAAGCCGAAACCCAGGCGATTTCGATCTTCGCCGGCAATTTGCGTAGCTTGCTGCTGCAGCCGCCGGTTCGCGGCAAAAACGTGCTTGGCGTTGACCCGGCTTACCGCACCGGCTGCAAGCTGGCCGTCGTCGACGACACCGGCAAGCTGCTGGAGGTGGCGGTCACCTACCCGACGCCGCCCAACAATAAGAAGCGGGAAGCGGCGGCCAAGTTCCACGAGCTGATCGATAAGTACGGCGTTGAGCTGATTGTTATCGGCAACGGTACCGCCTCGCGCGAGACCGAGCAGTTCGTCGCCGAGGTCATTGCGGAACGTAAAGGCAAGGACCGCGAACTGGCGTACCTGATCGTCAACGAGGCGGGAGCCAGCGTGTATTCGGCTTCCAAGCTGGCGCAGGAGGAATTTCCGGATCTGGACGTTGCGGAGCGGAGCGCGGCCTCCATCGCTCGGCGGCTCCAGGATCCGCTGGCGGAGCTGGTCAAGATCGAGCCGAAGGCGATTGGCGTCGGACAATATCAACACGATGTCTCCCAGAAGCATCTTGACGAAAGCTTGAAGAACGTCGTGGAATCGGCCGTCAACCACGTTGGCGTGGACGTGAACACCGCTTCGCCGGCGCTCTTGTCCTACGTGTCCGGCGTGAACGCAACCACGGCGAAGAACATCGTCAAATTCCGCGAGGAGAACGGACGCTTCAAGAGCCGCAAGCAACTGCAGAAGGTGCCGCGGCTTGGCGCCAAAACGTTCGAGCAGTGCGTCGGCTTCCTGCGGATCAACGGAGGCGAGCATCCGCTTGATAAGACACCGATTCACCCGGAATCCTATGACGTAGTGACCCGATTGTTTGCGGAGCTGGGCGTCTCTTTGAACCAGTTGGGCTCCAAGGAGCTGAATGAGAAGCTAGCCGCCCTGGATCCAAGCGAACTGGCGCCGCGCCTCGAGGTGGGCGTTCCGACGCTGCGCGACATTCTCGAGAGCCTGCAGCGCCCGGGGCGTGACCCGCGCGAGGAGCTGCCGCTGCCGATCTTCCGCACCGACGTGCTGAAGATCGAGGATTTGGTTCCAGGTATGGAGCTGCAAGGTACCGTGCGTAATGTGATCGATTTTGGCGCTTTTGTTGATATCGGGATTAAGAACGACGGGCTGGTACACATCTCCCAGCTGAGTAACGGGTACGTCAAACATCCGATGGACGTCGTCTCCGTCGGCGACAACGTCACCGTCTGGGTACTGAACGTGGACGTCAAGAAAGGCCGGGTTGGTTTGACGATGCGAGGCCCTGCCGAGATCAAGGCCCAATAAGTTTGTTCGAATTAAAGAGCCGAAGCTGCGGAATTCCGTGGCTTACGGCTCTTTTTTGCGTGCTGAGGAGGGGTTACACTCTTGGTTTCAATCCCGCTAGTTCTACATCCCGGCGGATTGCCTAAGCTTGTCCGGCGCGAGGACGAGGATCATCTTCTTGTCGACCTGGATCAGCTCGCTGTACTGCAGGTCCAGCATCACCTTGGTCACCGTTTCGCGCACGGTACCGGACATGTCGGCAAGCTGTTGGTGCGTCAGCTTAAAGGCGATGAGGATGCCGTCTGGCTTTGGTGAGCCATGCTGATCCATCAAGCGCAGCAGCGTCCGTACGATCCGCGTCCGGGCGTCCAGCAGCGTTAGGTCCATAATCAGCTCATTCGCCTTCCGCAGGCGTCCGAGCGTGGTCTCCAGGATTTTCAGGGAAATCAACGGGTTTTGCTGCAGCAGGCCGATGAAATCCCGGCGTTTCAGCACATACAAAATTGATTTCTCTATCGTTCGCGCTGAAGCGGATCGCAATTGAACGCTCTCCAAGAGGGCCATTTCCCCGAAAAAGTCCCCTTCACTCAACACCGACAAAATAATTTCCCGGTTCTCGTCATTCCGGTAGATGTGGATGAGGCCGGATTGAATGAGATACAGCTCATCCCCTTCCTCATCTTCCAGAAAAAGGGTCGTCCCTTTATCGTATTCCCGGGTGATGAACAGCGGCGCCATTTTGGCCAGATCCACGGGATCCAGATGCTCGAAATAGGGAAAACGCCGGATCAATTCGAAATCGTTCATCAACTTGCCTCCTTTGGTCAAAAAATAGCGTAGGACCGAAAGTCCCACTCCTTAAAGCGGGGGTTCGGGGGTTGAAATACGAAAAAAAAGTGACTTTTTTCATATTTTGTAGCTTGGGCTACAAAATAATGGAATTCATCCTGATAAAGTAGTCCCTAAGAATTAATTCGCGATGATTCGACAGTTTCCTTCCATTCCGAAAATTCGGATTGGAGAAGGTAGAGATATAGGGGGTTGGAGTGTGAAAACGGTACGTGTGGAGTTATTAAAGCCTGGGGATGTTCTCGGAAGGGCCATTTTGAGCCGTTCCGGACTGTCGATTCTGGAAGAAGGAACGGTGTTTACAGAGGCTTACATTAAGCGAATGAAGGAGCTTGGCATTCCCTCGGTGGTTGTACGGGAGGTTCCGAAGGAGGGGAGCGGCGGACATTGGGACAAACCTTACGACTTGCGATCCGTCGATGCTGCCGATTTAGCCGCAGAGGGCGTAGGGACCACAGAGGCACCGGACCCGTTGATCCGGAAGCAAGCTGTGGAGGAATTAGTGGCGTTAACGCTGCCGGAAAAAATCGAAGGTCGACTGTCGGCCCCTCTGATCGAGGATCGGTTCAAGCGTTTGTTTCGCGGCATCATCTGTGATATTTCCTCGCATACCAAGTTGGTTGACCAACTGGCATTCATGCTGCAATGCGATCGGCGCCTCTTCAACCATTCGTTGAATGTGGCAAAGCTGTCCGCCATGCTGGGGGTATCCCGCCAATTCGACAATGCCAGGCTGCTGGATTTGACAGTGGGGGGACTCTTGTTTGATATCGGCATGACCCGTATGCCGCAATCCCTGATCCGCGCTAACCGGAGGTTATCCCGAGAAGAGCGGAAAACGTTGGAGAACCATGCGATCGAAGGCTATCGGATCATGATGTCGCTGGACGGGGTATCAACCGATTCGGCTAAATGCGCTTTGCTACACCATGAACGTTATGATGGGAGCGGGTATCCGGTCCGGATGTCGGGTGGAGAAATCCCCGAAATGGCGCAGATCGTTGCGATGGCAGACGTCTTTGACGCTTTGACCTCCCCGCGTTACCACCGGCAAGCCTACACGGAGAACGAGGCGATCGAGTTTCTGTTCGGGGCTGGGGACCGATATTTCGACGCGGAGCTTGTCAGGCAATTCGTAAGGCATATTTCCTTGTTTCCGGTATCTACACGCATCAAGCTAAGCAACGGTCAAATTGCGGAGGTTTCCTCCAATGCCAACGGCTTCGCCCATCGCCCGGTTGTTCGCGTCCTGCGGGAAGCGGATGGGACTCGGGTCCGTTATCCCTACGAGCTGGACTTGTCCACGAAGCGGGATGTCGTCGTGCTTCATTCCTGTGAGGGGCTGCATTCCTAAACGCATTACGGAGCCAGCGAGAACGAATTCGCTGGCTTCTTCGTTTCCTGGGGTGCCCTTGCTTGAAATTCGGAGAAAATTTAACCAAAAAAACCGGAGACTAGGACAAAAGTTGTGTTATTCTTTAATTAGAATAATTACAACCCACTGGGATGTGAACGTGTGAGGCGAAGATTATTTACCGTCTGGGGCGTGCTGATCGGCATCGCCTTGTTCCTGGTTTACCGGGGATATCCGAGCGAACTGGATTTTTGGGTAGAGGACCGCCTATATCAAAACCAAGGATTAGCTGACTCAAGAATCGTCCTCATCGGGATTGATGAGGAGAGTATCCACGCGCTGGGGCAATGGCCCTGGCCGCGCAGCATCCATGCTGAGCTGCTGAACCGAATTTCGACCGGGGAGCCGGCCGTTGTTGCGTTTGATTTGACGTTTCAGGTACCATCCTCGTCGCCTGACGACGATGCGGCGTGGGTAGAGGCGGTCCAGCAAGCCGGTAACGTTGTCCTGCCGACTTATGGGACCTTTGTCCCTTCACAGGAACGAGGGACGGTGGAGGCCTTGACGTTGGCCGATCCCTTCAGCGCATTACGGAAAGCCGCCGCGGCCGTCGGTCATATTAATGTCATGGCGGATCAGGATCAGATCGTTCGCCGATCCTTGCTTCGTTTTAAGTATGAAGGACGTTTGGTTCACCATTTGGCGTGGGAGATCAACCGGTTGTATACCGCACATTTGCAGCAAGATGATTCCCCTGAAGGGCCAGGAACACCCACACCGCCGCCGGTGGATGAGTTTGGTCGGTTCGTGATCCCGTTTACAGGCACTCCGGGACAATATGAGATGTTTTCCTATGCCTCCGTGTTGCGCGGAGACATTCCCGCAGATTATTTTGCGGACAAGATCGTGATGATCGGGCCCTATACGGCCTCCCTCCAAGACAATTACCCTACTCCTCTGGATCATCATACCCCCATGTACGGCGTGGAGATTCACGCTAACATCGTACAAGCCCTATTGGAGAACAACTTTAAGAAAACGGTGGACTGGCAATGGAACGCCTTGCTGCTGCTTGCAGCGGGTGCGGCCGCCTATTTATTTTTCCGCCTGATTCATCCGGTCTTTTCGCTGATAATGCTTGCCGTATTGGCCGGCTTGATACTTTACGGCGGGAATTGGCTTTATGACCAGGGACTTCTCGTTCCCGTCGGATATCCGCTGCTGTTCTTGGGTGCGTTCTATTTTGCGGCGTTGCTGCTTCGCTATTTTTACGAATGGACGGAGCGGCGAAGGGTGACGGAGATTTTCGGACGTTACGTAGCACCTCAAGTGGTTAATCAGATTCTAACGGCAGGTAAGGAAGGGTTAAAGCTGGGAGGCGTGCGCCGGACCCTGACGGTGATGTTCATCGATATCCGTGGATTCACCTCCTTATCCGAGTCGTCGGAGCCGGAGGAGATCGTATCGGTCATCAATGAGTATCTGGACTTGGCTGCGCACTGCGTATTTCGTTATGAAGGAACACTGGACAAATTTATTGGGGATGCCGTGATGGCGATTTTTAATGCGCCGTTGGAGCAAGAGGATCATGTCTTAAAAGCCGTACAGGCGGCGATGGAGATTCAGAAGGGGGCCGCTGAGCTGGAAGCAAAGTGGAAGGCCCGGCTGGGCCGCGAGATCCGGTTTGGCATCGGAATCCATACGGGACCGGCGGTATTCGGAAACATCGGCTCGCGGAAGCGGATGGATTACACAGCTATTGGGGACACGGTGAACACGGCGGCGAGGTTGGAAAACCGGGCGGAACCGGGACGGATTTTGCTGAGCGAAACCGCCTATGCCGAAGTAGAAGGCAAAGTGGCCGTCTCGAAACCCGGCTCTTATCAACTTAAAGGCAAGGAACAGGAAATTGTGGCGTATGAAGTGGAGGGTTTGCTTTGAAATTCATGAAGATCGCGTTGTCACTGTTGCTGGCAGTAACTCTGCTGGTGCCGGCGGCAGCTGGGGCGAAGGATACGAAGAAGATCGGGAAAATCCTTGACGTCACCGGCAGCGCCGAAGTGAAAAAAGGCGGCGAGAAGAAGTTCAAAGCCGTGAAAAATATGGCTATAGCCGAAGGGGACGTGCTGATTACCGGCGAGGAGGGACGCGTCGAGCTGGAGCTGGACAGCGATAAGCTGGTTTATGTCGGTCCGGACACGAAGCTGATGGTTAATGAATTGGTGAAAAGCGCCAAGGCGATGGAGGGAAAGACCAGCTTGTCCCTTCAGAAGGGCAGCGTGCTGATTAAGGTGAAAAAGAAGCTGACCCAAGACTCCCGTTTCGAGATCAAAACACCCACCACCGTTATGGGCGTGATGGGTACGGAGTTTATCGTTGGGTACGCACAGGCGCAGACTTATGTTGGCGTTCTGGAAGGCCGTGTTTCGGTAAGACGGGCAGCATCGGTCGAACCTACCGCTGAGCTTACCGTTAGCCCAGGGGAGCAGCTGCGGCAGGCGGCCGACGGAACCGGGAAGGTTGTAGCGCTTAATTGGGAGGATGTCCCCTTGTTCGCTTTGGAGCAGGTTTATGCGGATCTGACAATGACGGGGGAGGCTTTGCCCGTTGGATTGGATCTATTACAGCGTACAATCGAACGGAGAACGGAAGAGGAAATTCGTGCACGGAAAGAGAGAACAGCTGCGCCTGCTCCGGTCATTCGATTCGAAAATGAGGGCAGGGCTTCCACTCTGGATGTGCCCCCCTCTGGGAATTCGAACAACGGTGGTTCAGGCGGCGGCAGCGGGCAGGATCCTGCGCCTACTTATCCCCTGGTTGTCTCCGTACCGGAGTTTGAACAAGACCCTGAGTATCGCACCGATGTCAACATCGTGCTGAAATTGTACGGAGACCGGATTACGAGGGTGATGCGCACTGACACGGAAACGGACCTGGTTGAAGGCGTGGATTACGTAGTGACGGCGGGCTCTAATACTGATCAATCGAGATTGGTGATCCAAGCGGCCTATTTGCAGGGCGTTGAGTACGGGATCGAATCGCTGGGGATTAAGCTGTTTTTTGCCTCCGGGTATGATTTGCCGATGATTGAGCTGCACGCCCGAGTGCCGCAACCCCCGGAACTGGATATGGAACAGATTGCGAATGAACCTTACTCCTTGGTTTGGGATCTATCGACCCTTTCCATCCCGTTTGCGACCCCTATCGAGTTCAATTCAGGGGCCGGGGCACCGGACCCGATGGAATCGGCGATAACCTTATATCATATCGTAAGTTACGATCCGGATAATCCCCGACAAATGGACGCGTCCGGCTTGAGTATCGAAGGGAACCGTCTCATCATCATGCTGGATGGGTTACTGGAACTTAAATCGCAAATCACCTTCTATATACAGGATGGGCTGCTGCGGAATCCAAATACCGGTGATCTGCAAACGCTAATCGAGTTGTCCTCGGAGGTCAAACCACATGCGGATCGCGATCAAGTGACCTACAGCAAATCGCAGCCGGGCGATCTTGTCTGGCTTGTGAATGGTCTCGGAGATGCTTTTGGACCGGACGACGACTATGATACTGTGCTTACCGATTCGATTGGTGAGGAACGCACTTTGTTCTCACAGCAGGACTTCAGCGCAGAGAGCGATGGTTCTCAGCTGAGGTTTACGTTAAGACAAGCTTTGTTAAATACGTTGGACCCGGGAGTATACGTTCTTCGGATTCCGTTTGATTACCTGGATATCATGGATCAAGCGGAAATAACGATTACGGTGGAGGATTGACGTTATGGATGGCCTGTAGGCCATTTTCGGGAGGAGGAGTCTGTAATTGGCGAACATAAAAATTCCTTTAAGCGCAAGAACCGTTCTAATTGGTGCCATAAGCCTGATTTGGCTGTGCGGAGGAATAGGAATAGGGAATGCCGATCCGGCGGGGCGAGCGTTAGCTTCCGGGGCTTCCGTAGAAATCATTGAGCCGACAGGGCTAGGTTTTGATTCCGACGGGACTTTGTTGGCTGCGGATGCCGGCGCCCCTCGGATCTGGGCTTGGAATGGAAGCGGTTGGACGGCCCGTACCGGCTCGGCGGCGGAGGCGCAAAGCGGCGGGTACAGGGATGGTTCAGCCGGACAAGCTTTATTCGAGCGTCCCGCCTTTCTCGTAAGTGATGGGAAAGGAACGGTTTATGTCAGCGATCCGGACAATCAGGTGATCCGTAAAATCAAAAACGGCATGGTCTATACGCTGGCGGGAACCGGGAAAGCGGGGTATCGTGACGGAAAGCCGGAGGAGGCGCAGTTTCACAATCCGACGGGACTGGCGCTGGATGAAGATGGATATCTGTACGTAGCCGATACGCTGAATCACGTGATTCGCCGGGTAGCTCCGGACGGCACGGTCAGTACTTGGGCCGGGAAACCGGAGGAGACGGGCGGTTACGCGGACGGAGCCGGACTATCGGCCCGGTTTAACGAGCCGGTTGGACTGGCCTGGGGAGAGGACGGGCTATTTGTCGCCGACAGTGGCAACCAGGTCATCCGTCATATCCGGGCGGGAGTTGTGGCGACCTATGCCGGGGTACCGGGGGTGCTGGACCGAGACACCGGTTATTTGCGCGGAGGTTATCGTAATGGCGAGCGGGATCAAGCGCGGTTTCATCGTCCGACAGGGATAGCCTATGGGGATGGAGTCCTTTATGTGGCCGATCGCCTCAACCGCCGAGTCCGCGCTATCACGCCAGACGGACGGGTTGTCACGTTGGATACCGGCCGGGCGGAGACCTTGCTCCCGTCGGACGGTACTGGGATGGTGCAACCCGCGGAATCCTCGACATCCGCAGGACTTGCACAGCCTTACGGTCTAGCTTACCGCTCGGGAGAACTTTACGTAAGCGACGCAACCCGGGGGACAATCGAGAGGATCCAGGCGGGGCCTAATGGGCTGTCCATACTGCGCAGTGGCGCTGATTTGCTGGACAGCGTTGATCTTGAGCCTGCCGGGGCTCAGCTTCAGGTATGGTTTGACAACCGGCTTGTCCGGTTCACGGGAGCCGCACAGCCCTTCTCTCGCCAAGAGCGGATTTATTTGCCGCTGCGGGAACTATTTGAAACATGGGGCGCTCAGGTGGTATGGCTTGCAGATCGGGAAGAACTTTCTATCCGCAAGGGGACGTGGCAGGTGGCGTTTTCCACTCGACAGTCAGGGATTCAGCGGATCGGGGGAACCTTTTATCTAGAGCCCCGGGTTCTTTCGGACATGTTGGGTTTACTCGTTATTCATGACGAGGAGTTTCACGCATTGGTGATCAGCAGCAACTAATATGAGGGTTGCTAGACAAAGTCGCAGCGCGGTGGGGTGCGGTGAATAACGGGAATGCGGGGCTGTTCCAAGCAGGCGTAATTGCTGCTGCGGAGCCGCCCCTTTGGTTATGAAGAGCCGCTACTGCATCGTGTTAGTGTTGTCGGTATGGCTGTTCCGGCGGCTGTAGTAAAAAAACCAACAATCGTTGAGCAGTCGGATTTGACGACGATCTCTCTTATTAAAGGCACGCATGATCTGATTGCTAAGCCAGTTTGGCAAGCGTATCCCCTCCTCCGGTAACCCATTGGTATGGTTAGGGTATGGGGCATTCCCCCAATCCGTGCACGTCCCCTTGAAAATGAAACTAAAATTCCGGCTTTTGATCACGAAGCGGAATCGAAGGGGGAGGTTTCGGCGTCGAATCTTGAGTTCACCCTCGAAATGCGGTGCTCATGTAGGCTCCACCTACACTGCGCTCCTCTTTCTTCGGGTTCACCCAACCTTCTCGGTGCTGAAAAGCCTGCATTTTAGTCCTTATTGGAAGATTGAAACTAAAATTCCGGCTTTTGATCACGAAGCGGAATCGAAGGGGAGGAGTCGACGTCGAATCTTGAGTTCACCCTTGAAATGCGGTGCTCATGTAGGCTTCCCCTACACTGCGCTCCTCTTTCTTCGGGTTCACCCAACCTTCTCGGTGCTGAAAAGCCTACATTTTAGTCCTTATTGGAAGATTGAAACTAAAATTCCGGCTTTTGATCACGAAGCGGAATCGAAGGGGGAGGTTTCGGTGTCGAATCTTGAGTTCACCCTTGAAATGCGGTGCTCATGTAGGCTCCACCTACACTGCGCTCCTCTTTCTTCGGGTTCACCCAACCTTCTCGGTGCTGAAAAGCCTACATTTTAGTCCTTATTGGTAGATTGAAACTAAAATTCCGGCTTTTGATCACGAAGCGGAATCGAAGGGGGAGGTTTCGGTGTCGAATCTTGAGTTCACCCTCGAAATGCGGTGCTCATGTAGTTTTGTGCGGCTCGCTGTTCTAACGGACATCAGAGCCGTTATTCGCTCGAAAGAGGGCAGTATCCGCCTCTAACGGAACCAGGAGACCTTATTTGCGAAAAGAACGGGGGAAAGAGGGCTTTTACCGGCAAATAAGGTCTTTCAGTTCCGTTACAGCGGGAAATTGCCGGGAAATAGGAAAATAAGGTCTCTAGGTTCCGTTAGCGCGAACTGGACTTACGCGGAGAGGAGACGAGAGGAGCGTAGAGGAGCGCCGAGCGTTGAACTCTAGCCACTTAAAAAGCCGGAGAGATTAGCCCCCATCGTGAGGGGAAGCTAATCCGGCCGGCTTCGCGGGTGGTTCTATGCCTGCGGCACCCGATAACTACGCGCCTTCTTCCTCGTACCATTGCTCCAGTTGAGCCTGAAGCGCGCGGATTTCGGTGAGCAGCGAGATCAACGGGTAATTCTCCTCGCGAATGGCGGAAAAAGCGGACTCCAGTCCGTTGATATAATCCAAGCCGCTGGTGATCTGCAGCGATTCCTGCAGTAGATCAAGCTGGTCGCATTCGGCAATCGCACGTGGAAGAGACGGAACCTCAAGCGCGGTCAGTTTATCGATTTCCTTGTTCAGCCGCAAATTCAAAGCGCTGAGCTGGTAGGCGTAGTCACGGGGCATTTCAACGAAGATTAGATCCTGGGCTTGCTGCAAAATGACGTATCTCATTAGGGACATGCTCGCAATTCTCCTTTTCTATCCATCCTACTTGACAGTGTAGCGTAAGGAGAAGTTAAAATTCAAGTAATGAATCTAGCAGATTTCTTGAGCTCATGACAACAGGAAGGGGAGAGGACGATGACGGATGAGCAGCTGCAAGCCTGGATCGAGGAAATTTCGCTGCGTTCCTTCGGCGTGCCTTTCCGGCACCAAGCCCGGTTTAACAGCCGGCTCCGAACAACGGGGGGGCGTTATTTTATGAAAACCCATCATATCGAAATTAATCCCGCCCAACTCACCGCCTATGGGGAAGAGGAAGTTGAGCGCATTATCAAGCATGAGTTGTGCCACTACCATCTGCACTTGGCAGGACGAGGGTACCAGCATCGCGACGCGGACTTTAAAGCCCTGCTCCAAAAAGTTGGCGGCAGCCGTTACTGCCACGCTTTGCCTGGGAGCAAACAGCGGAGAACCTTGCCGCACCGGTATAAGCTGGTATGCGTTGATTGCGGGATGGAGTATTTGCGGAAACGCCGCGTTGATCCCAATCGCTATCGCTGCGGCAAATGTGCCGGAAAACTACGCCTGATCACGTTAACCGGCGGCTAAGGATGTGCTATACTTACATCAAACGACGTAAGGAGTGATTTAGATGGCCCAATCCCAAGCCCAAAAACAGCGAAAAAAGCTCATCCGTGAAGGAAAGCGCAGCCCGGAACTCAGCCGCAGCCCGTTTGCGTTGCAAGATCTGCGAACCCGAAAGACAAAAACAAAGCAGGAACAACTCCATCGGCAAAAATATAAGAACCACGCTTCCATTTACGGAGACGATGGTTCTTTTTATTTTCAATCCTCGGTTTCGCTGCTTTTTGCGACGGTCACAAAAATCTCGTATTGCTTACTGTCCTCAGATGTTTGGGTCTGGTGTTTTTTGAGAAACGCCGTGATCCACTCCTGAAATTCTTCAACTTCTTGCGGAGTCAGGTACACGTGATCATTGGTTAGTTGTCCGGATGACGTTTGGGAGCGGGAGGATTTCAAGAACCGCTTTTTGCTTTCATCGTATAAATTGCTCAGCAGCTTTTCGGTTTCCGTTAAGGCGACTTGCTTAAGCGAATCGTCGAAATAACTCTTCTTAATATGGATGGCACCCTCATAAGGTTCATAGTATTTGGCGGTAATGCCGTTAATGACCTTGGTGTCCACGAGCTGCAACAGACCGATACGCTCCAGCTTCTTGGCATGATAATAGACTTTGGCCGGGACCTCGCCCATCGTGTCCGCCACTTCCTTCATCGTCGCCGGACGATTCAACTGCTTGAACGTATCCAGGATTTGAAGGCGATACGGGTCGGAGTAGATCCGAATGTCCTCCAGCGTTTTTAGTTCCTTCGCGTCGTTCACCCTGCAAGCCCCCTACCGAACATAAGACGTTAACCGTCATTTCTTTTAGTATAGCTCGGGCCCCTCATTTGCGCAAAAAATAGAACGGTTCTCAATGTTAGATTTCCATGAACCTGCGCTGCTTCATCAACAACAGGATCGGAATTAGTAGGAGAACTCCAAAGCTCACATACAGCAGATGGACTTGCACCCATTCGCCCAAAACCCCGGCCAGGGCGCTCCCCGCCGGTATCGCACAGGTACAGACCATCCCGTACAACGCCCCTACGCGGCCAAGCAGCTCCTTCGGCACGGTTTCCATGAAGTAGGTGGTGGAAGGCGTGCTGCATAACGAAACAGATAGGCCCATGCCAAAGCTGAACAACGTGGCCATAGCCAACGGTTGAAGCGGCAGAACCGCAGGTAAGTACATTAGCGTATAATTGGCGCCAAGCAGCAGATACCCGGTCAGAATGAGCCGGCTTTTTTTATAGGCAGCGCCTCTTTTGCCGATCCACAATCCACTGACAATGGTACCGCAGATCAAGCTAATCCCCATTAAGCTTAAACCGGCGGGACCCGCACCCAAGATTTCATCTACGTAGACCACATTCAGTACGTTAAACGGCGACAAGCAGAAATTCACAAGAGCGGCAGCAATGACGATCGTGATGAGCAGCGGATTGGATTTGAGATACAGTAACCCTTCCTTTAACTCTAGAACGAAGGAGGTGTTGCTTGATGCGTTGATCGGTTGGGTGGAAGGTGAAGTCTCGCGGTTTCCACGGATCAGTACGATAAACGCGGCGGCAAGGGTGAAGGTCAGCCCGTCGATCAAAATGGCGGTGGAAATTCCCAGTGTTGCAATGATGCCGCCGACGGCCGCCATGCCCGCTAATTCTGCCGCCCGCGAAGCGGAGGTGCTGAAGGAGTTGCCGCTGAGCAGTTTTTCCTTGGGCAGCAATTGCGGAACCAGGGCCAGCTCGGCAGGAGAAGCGAAGCATTCCAGCGTTGAGGTGAGCAGCGTCAGCACATAAAGATGCCAAGGGACAAGCCAGCCCTGCCAATAGAGAAAAGCTGTAAAGCAAACGATCAAGCCGCGCCCCAAATAGGTGATCGCCACAACTTTTTTCTTGGACCAGCGATCCACCAAGGTTCCCGCGAAGAAGCTGAAAGCGATGTTGGGTATAAAATTCAGTGCAAACAAGGTTCCTATCATCAGCTTGGAGCCGGTCAGCATATAAACCATCCAGCTGTATGCGATGGAATCGATGGAATCGCCGAAACGGGAAATCACCCGGGCGAGCAGAAGGTACACAAACGAACGATAGACCGCCAGTTCTTTGAAACCGGAAAGCGGTTGGCTTTTGACCCGAACTTCTTGACTCATGGGCACTCATCCTTTTAAAAATTATCATACGTTAAAATAATTTTAACGTTATGTTTATTTTATTGAATTTCGAGAAGAATGCAACTCTTTTTTTGCTGGGCTTGTCCTGCGCTTTCAAACGGGCAATTTAGCATGTGAAGAAGTGGAATGGGGAAAGAAGGAAGGGCCAAGAAAGCGCTGCGAATCTTGACTTTGCCGCGGAAGCGTGATAAATTAAATGGTGTTCTCGTTATTTTTCGTTCCCCGATAGCTCAGTCGGTAGAGCACTCGACTGTTAATCGAGTTGTCACAGGTTCGAGTCCTGTTCGGGGAGCCATTTCTTTCTTGGAGAGATACCCAAGTGGCTATAAGGGGACCCTCTGCTAAGGGGTTAGACTGCGTAAGCGGTGCGAGGGTTCGAATCCCTCTCTCTCCGTTCTGAAATACATCGTGATAAAGAGCCTCCGGTGATCCGGGGGCTCTTTGTTGTTGTTAGAGGGATGAGAACCCTCCAATGGAGGGGGCGTCGGAGCATAAGCTTCGTTAGGGATACATCGCAGTCTCGAACGAAGTGAGAGTATCCCTCTCTCTCCGTTGAGTTAATTATACAGGAATGTAGAAAGCCCTCCGGTGATCCAGAGGGCTTTCTTGTGCGTTCTAGTTTACTGAACATGGTATAGTCTTTTCATCGCGATGATCGCTTGCTGTTTGGTGAAGGGTTCCTTTGGTCCAAAGCGGTTATCCCCGATGCTGCCCATAACCGAGGCTTGGTTGGTTGAATCGGTGAGAGAACTCATCAAACCTACAGACGACTTAGCCCAATCTGCAATGAGTTGCTGGTCAGCGTACGTAACCGATATGGGTTTAGCGGGAACTCCTAACATCTCCGCGACGCGGCCGAGCATGGCCGAAGCTTCTTGGCGGGTAATTTCGCCTTCTGGATCCAGTTTGTTAGCGCTCTTTCCTTGTATGATCCCTAGAGCATTCGCCGCTAAAACAGTCGGGTCGAAGGTATCTTCAAATGTATCCGTGCGAATTTGTTTTCCTGAGGCGGTCAACAAATCCTCAATCGATTTGCCGGTTCTGACGGATATGAGCTGGAGGGCCAGTTTGCTAAACTCGTCACGCGTAATGTTGTCTGTATACCCGTAATCTATATCTAGCGGAATGAGGTCCAGTGTCGCTGCCGACGTAACCTCTGCTTGGGCCCAGACAGAAGGAACGTCCAACGGATTACGAATGAAACCGTACATCCCCGCTTTATTTTCATAACCGATAAGTCCTTGGGAAGAAGCATTAAGGCTCTCGTAGCCAGCATTAACGATCACGTTCCCTTTCCGGTCGATCAGCTTCTCGTCTTCACCGGAACGGCCGCGTACCACTGCCAACCCTTCCTTAAACGGCTCCACTTCCGTGTATTTCGAACCTAAATTCTTGATCTCTTTCCCTTGTTTGTTCAACAGCACATAAATATCGGTCGGACTGTTTTGATGGTACATGGCAATGGAAACGCCTTCGGTGTAGGGCTCTATGAACTCATACTTGTTTTTAAAATCCAACACGACCTTGCCGGTTTTATCGATAAAACTCCAATGGTAACCGGCACCGATATTATTGGTACGCAGTACGGCGCCTAGTCCTTCGCTAAAGTTTTGGGCGGAATCGTATACCATTTTTACAGCCTGAGCCCCGCGTTTGTCAATATACCCCCATTTGCCTCCGATTGTAACAACAGCCATTCCTTCACTGAAATTATTGGCCCAGTCGTATTTCGGCTTGATTACTTCCCTGCCGGTTTTGTCGATATACCCCCATTTGCCGTTTTTTTGGATGGCGGCCAAGCCTTCATGGAAACCGGAGGTGCCGCTGTGGATGCCGTATCCGTTATCGTCGCGAATATCGTCGTATAGCGGTTTTACGATCTCCTGGCCTTTTTTATTGATAAATCCCCATTTGCCGTTCTTCTGAACGGCTGCCAAGCCTTCACGGAAATTGAGTACCAAATCATAATCCGTAGAAAGGACCGTTTTACCGGAAGAGTCTACATAAATCCATTTTCCATTGTGTTGCACTCTGGACCAGCCTTCGCTGTATGTATATACCGTGTAACTATAGGGACTTAGTTCAAATCCATCAAATAATATACGGCCGCTGCGGTCGATTACACCGATTTGCCCGCCCTGGGTTATCCGGACCCAAGCTAAACCTTCATTAAAGGTACTACCTGCATCGTTATAGTGAAAAATGTACTTGAAGTTCGGCTCGATGACCGACGATCCGCTTTCTGCAGCTACAGAAGAGAAAGGGGATATAGTTAGTGCCAATGCCAGACTGCTGATCCATAAAATGATTTTTTTCATGCTGTGTCTCCCTTTGTTGAAATTTAAATATTGGTCTAGTATACCTTTGAAAGTCTTAAAAGAGAATGACAGGATATGTAAGCTTTTTTCAGCCATTTTAGGGCTTGCAAGCCGCTTCGCTTTTTGTTATACTCAATTTTGTCGCCGCTTCAAGGTGATGGTTCTCATATGGCCCGTTGGTCAAGGGGTTAAGACACCTCCCTTTCACGGAGGTAACAGGGGTTCGAATCCCCTACGGGTCACCATTCTCTTTACGAGATGGAGTAATTTCATATGCGGTAGTGGTGGAATGGCAGACACGCTATCTTGAGGGGGTAGTGGGCGTATGCCCGTGGAGGTTCGAGTCCTCTCTACCGCATCCCAGTAAGAAAGAACCTTGCGTTTAGCAAGGTTCTTTCTTCATACCTGCGGGTATGCAAGAGGACTAGATTTCGAGCAAGGTGCGAATGGCATAAGCGACCCCATGATCGTTGTTGGTTCTTGTGGTCACGGTGGCGAGAGACTTAATCTCGTCTACGGCATTGCCCATCGCAATTTTGGTTCCCGCGACTTTAAACATCGAGACATCATTATAGCTGTCGCCGATGACGACGGTATCGGACATCTCCACGCCTAACTCGCCAGCCAGGAATCGCAAGGCACTGCCTTTATCCGTTTCCTTCGCGATGATCTCGACGATATGGTTGGCGGAGGAAGTGGTGTGCACCTGCGGCTGACCGTTGAAATGCTGGGTGATTTCATTTAGCTTCTCTTCATGAAACGTGTATACCAACAGTTTATAGACTGGTCGGCCTTGTTCCAGAAGCTGCAGCGGGTGGTCGATTCCTTGGAAGCCAAATTGAACGAACTGAATTTTTGCGCTCTCCCACAGCTGATCCCGATCGATGCTTGGATTTGCGCTAACCAGGATATCCATTTCAGCTAGCAGCTTTTGCTCGCCGTCAGAAGGTGAATAAATGGCTTCCGGACAAAAGATTTCAAAATAGACGTTATGCTTCATTAAATAACGAACGGCCTCCGCGGCAGCATCCGGGGCAATTGGCGTTTCTCGCAGCAGCTTTCCTTCCCGGTCGAACACCTCCGCGCCGTTGGAAGCGATGATTGGGATGGACAGATCTCCCGTTAAATGTTTGGCGTCAAAGCTTGCTCTTCCGGTGCAGAGCGTTACGGTATGCCCCTGGCTCACGGCATGCGAAATGGCGTCCAAGCCTTGGGAGCTCGGGCGGCTGTCTGACGTGAGCAGCGTTCCATCCAGATCCACGGCAATCAGTTTCATCGATAGTTTCCTCCTAGCCCATCGTTTGGTGGGTGTTGTCTGTTTTTTAGAGTATAGATTATGAAATGCATTTCAGGTCAAGGAGAGATCAAGACGTGGCGACCCAGCTTTGGATTATTATTCTGATTGGAGCAGGAACTTATTTATTACGGGCAGGTTCCTTAGTCTTAGGGAGCCGGGTCCAATGGTCCGAAACGACGAAGGAATGGTTGTCCTACGTGTCTCCCGCCGTGCTTGGCGCGCTGATCGGCCCGCTGCTGCTCCTGAAGGACGGGGAGTGGATACCGCTTACGGAGAATTTAATGCTGTTTGCCGCCATTCCTACAATGATCATTGCCTGGTGGTCGCGTCGGCTTTTGTTAACGGTAGCTGCTGGCGTGCTGTTTTATGCCGGTGTCCACGCTTGGATCGGATAGGCCGGAAGAATCGAGAGGTAGAGGAGAGAGGAGAGGGGTTCGGATGAACCAAATAAAACGTTCGAATCGAAGCGAAGAGATTCAGAAGGCTCTGCGGGATGCGCTTCCGATCCTGCTCGCTTATTTTCCATTGTCCATGACCTACGGCGTACTCGCTGCGGCAGGAGGGCTAAACGGAGGACTTGCCGTGTTCAGCTCGGTATGGATCTTCTCGGGGGGAGCTCAGTTTATGCTGCTAGGCATGTTCGCTTCCTCTGTGGCTCCCGTTACGATTGTAACGACGTTGCTGCTGTTAAGCATGCGTCATGTCCTGTATGGCGCAACCATGGGACCCTATTTGGTAAACTGGCGGGAGTCCCGGAAGTGGCTGGCGGCGATCGGCCTTACGGACGAAGGGTTTGCAGTAACCTCCAGCCGGGCAGCGCAAGGAGATCCGTTGCTTCCTTCCTATTATATAACGTTTGCTATAGCCATATATGGATCCTGGATTGCGGGAACTGCGGCAGGCACCGGGCTGGGCAGCTTCGTCACTGCGGAGCTGGCCGAAGTATTAACCTTTGCGTTGCCGGCGCTCTTCATCGCGTTGCTTGCTGGAGGGGAGCGGACGTTACCGTTTATAGCCGCCGCAGGCTGTGGAGCCGTGCTTGCTACTTTGGCAGGAATGCTCCAGTTAGGGGGCATCGGCCTGATTGTCGGCGGCTTGGCAGGGGCTACATTAGGGCAGCAGATCAGCCGGATAAGATCGAGACGGACAACTACCACCCGAGCAAATGCCAAACGAACGATACGCTAATCGCGTGCGCGTGTGAAATTATTCCGGCTGAGGCGGCAGATCCAGGATCGAGGAATATTTGGGATACAATGCCCGAATACAATCGGGACAAATATCGTGGGTAAATTCGGCATGGGTATGTTTGATCAGGTAGGCTTCGATGGTGCTCCACATTTCGGTTTCGTCCTTGATTTTCTTGCACACGGCGCAAATCGGCAAGAGCCCCCGGAGTGTTCGAATATGCTCTAAAGCGTGCTGCATCTGCATTTCCTGTCGTTTTAGCCGGGTGATGTCGGTGCAGGTGATCACGATACCTTGGGGAGGGGAGGGCGCTTCTTCGACATAGGGAGTGACTTCGGCGAGAAACCATAATTCCTCACCGGTCGTTGGCGCCTTGAATTCAACGGCGAATATCTTGGCGTCACCGTTTAAGATATGTGTAAATTGCTCCAGCAGTTGGCGGACGTTAAAATAAGTAAGGTGATGCGGCCCATGCTGAAAATAGTGGAAGAGATTAAATCCGGGTTGAGCCCAATCGGGTGCCACGCCCAAATGAGAGGCTCGGGTTGCCCAGGTCCGATTCACGGAGACGATCCTTCCGTTAGGATCCAAGATGGCAACGCTTTGATTTAACGAATGATAGGGTTCTTTCCAAGGGGGATTTTCATTCACGGCGGGTGCGCTCCTGTCATGAAATAAGGGCAGTCTTCGGACCTATTAAGTCCTTGCCGGCCCTGTGTTAAGATATAGGCATATATTTACATATCTAAGGCCCTTTCTTTAAACGAAAATACGCATGGGAAAAGAATCGCAGTATTTCACTCTATTATATACGTAGATACGTTACTTCACAACGGTCAAATTACTTAAATGCGTCATTAAAGTTTTTTAGGAAGGTTGGAGAGAAGTTGTCGATCTATGAGCGTATTGAATTGCTGATCAAGAACGCTGGAATGACCAAAAAGGCATTTTGCCTTGAACTTGGAATTAGTACGGGGAATCTTGGGGATTGGAAGCGCGGCAAATCCACACCGAGCACGAATAAAGTGATTGAGATCGCCGCTTATTTTGACGTGAGCCTGGATTGGTTGATGACCGGAAGAGAGAAGCAAGCGGAATATGTGCAGGACCAACGAACGGAATATATCTCCAGCGAAAAAGACTGGAACTCGTTTGTCAGCTCACTTACGGAGTCCGAGCGAGCTTTTGTGCGGGAGTATATCGAGTTTACCCGTTACCGGAGACTGAGGGCGGGCCGGAGGGACAAATAATACCACTTTACTTTTCATGACCGCAAAGATATAATAATCCATGTTCGTCTGAACAAAACTTTTACAAACGCGGTCGTGGTGGAATGGCAGACACGCTATCTTGAGGGGGTAGTGGGCGTACGCCCGTGGAGGTTCGAGTCCTCTCGACCGCATCAATCAAACGCTACAGCAGAACTTTTCGGAGCATCCGGGAAGTTCTTTTTTTGTAACCCTCGGTTGTTTTTCGCAGTCTGGGGTATGGGGCGGTGATTTTATGCACATTCTAACGAAGATCATGCATCCTATGCGCCAGAATCAGGCGATCTGGGCGGGGTTTCAAGTTGACATGCCGATAAAAATTAATTAATATGTCTAAGTACTAAAAGAGCTACGCTCTGGAATGAAATTTGATAATACGGGTGATAACATGTCCTACAGACCGAATGTTGTAAAAGTAACCAAGGCCGGCAGCAACAAAAATGACGGATTGTATGAGTTTATCGTTAACATGGCCGACGGTACGGCGTGCCGCGTGTTTTACCACCGGAATCCCGAATGGCGGTTAACTAACGTCAGCAGGCTGCAAAAGACACCTTGCCCGGTCTGCCGAAAAGACTTCATCTGCCAATGCATGGAGAAGTTTTCGGGTGAAATCAACCGTCAGATGGTAGAAGGACAGTGGCTCGAGAAGCTAGCGTCCGAGTAAAACGCTTATGCCAACTGGTGACAGCGAGCACGGGAAAAATTCCCGTGCTTTTTTCATATATAAATGAGGACCGTGGCGTTATATCTTCATGCGGGGAGAGGGGAGCAAGAGCATGTCAGGGAAACCAAATGAACGGGTGGAGCGCGTGATCTTGTTTGACGGTGTGTGCCATTTATGCCAAGGGGCGGTCAAGTTCATCATCAAGCGTGACCCGGCCGGACGGTTCCGTTTTGCCTCGCTGCAATCCCAGGCCGGCAGCCAACTGCTGCAAGCAGTGGGGGCGCATGGGGAATCGCTGGACAGCGTCGTGTTGATCGAAAATGGAACCTATTATATTCGGTCAGCGGCGGCGCTGCGTATTGCTAAGGGCCTACGGTACCCCTGGCCGTTGTTGTATGGGTTGATCGTCGTGCCAAGGGGACTTCGAGATGCGGTCTATCAATTCGTCGCCAAACATCGTTACCGTTGGTTTGGGAAGGACGAAACCTGCCTGGTGCCAACCCGGGAGCTGAAGGAGCGGTTTTTGGAGGAGGGGTAGGGAAGAGCGCCCTTTCAATCCAAATAGGACTTGTTTGAAATCCATAATTGTGATATTCTTACTGTTAAATTCAGGAATTCGGAACGGGAGCACCGTCCATTACTCGATGTTAAATCGGGTTATTGGGCGGTGCTTTTTTGTTTTCGTTCCGGTGAAGGAGGGAGAATCGTGGTTCCGATCAAATTGGTGTTGGCCGTGCAAGAGGAGGAGTATATCGATCCGTTTCTGCGCTATGTGCATGCGAGCGAGTTTGACCGGCGTTTGGTAGTGACGGCATTTAGTCGGAAAGAGGCGTTCACGCAGTATGTAGCGGAATCGGGCGGGGATCTTGATGCGGTATTAGGCGATCCGGCGTACTTGGAGGCGGTTGAGTCGTTAACTCGGCCCGGGCTTTGCTGCATTGAACTGGGTGCAGACGGGGCAACGCAGGCATCCGGTGGTTTACGCGTCGAGAAGTATCAACCTTTGCATCAGCTACTCGCTTCGGTGGTTGAGCTCGTTCGGGGAGGCCCGGGGAAGCAGGGGCTGACCGGCGGGCAACCGCAGATCATCGGGGTTTACTCTACGGTTGGCGGCTGCGGCAAAACGACGGTTGCCCTTCACCTCGCTCGCCAGCTGGCGACGGAAGGGGGGAAGGTGTTCTACCTTAGCCTGGAGACGATCGGCAGTGAACTGCCGGTTGCCGGACAGAGCTTGAGGGAGGGACAGTCGGGATTCGCCCGGTTGCTTTACGACCTGAAAGCGGCGGATGATCGGCGGGAAGCTCTCCGGTTTCCGATTTCCGCTTACGCCTACAGGCATCCCGTCCTGCAGGGGGATACGCTGGCTCCCCCGGACAACCTCAACGAGCTGCTGGAAATGGAACGCAAGGACACGGCGGAGTTAATTGAATATATCGCCGGCAGCGGATTGTATGATTCGTTGATTGTTGATATGGACTCCTTCCCGGATGGCCGTACGGATGCGGTGTTGGAACGGGCGGACCGTGTGGTTTGGATCGTCACAGACGATTGGGGAGTGATGCGCAAAACCGGGGGGTGGCTAGCTCATCTTGAACGGACTCGTCCAGAGTTTTACCGGTCGCTGCTGGAGAAAACCCGGTTTGCCCTTAATCGGTATACGGGGAAACGGTTAGCGGACCTGCCAAGGCCCGATTTGAGGCTGCAGGCAACGTTATCCTTCATTCCTGCCTGGAATCAAGGCAGCCGTCAAGGGGAACTGCTGCATTCCCCGCTATATCAGCGGGACATCATCCGCCTTTGCCATGAGCTCTATGGCGAGGGGCCGATTCCGATGGCACTGGAGGGATAGCGATTGGAGGAAGGGGATTTTACCGCATTACGCAATGAAATCCGCCGGGGCTTGGACGTCACCTCCGTCCTGAACGACGACCAACTGCTGGACTATATCGAGCGGCGCGTGTTGGAGGACCGGCGATTAAGCGGGGCGACCGCGGCGGAGAAGCGCAAATGGGTACGCAGGCTGTACGATTCGTTCCGCGGTCTGGATGTGCTTCAACCGCTCGTCGAGGACCGCAGCGTCACCGAGATTATGATCAACAGTCATGAGGAGATTTTCGTTGAACGGGAGGGGGCGGTTCGGCAGGTTCCCGTCGGTTTTGAATCCAGGGAGCGCTTGGAGGACATCATCCAAACCATCGTGTCCGGCGTCAACCGGGTGGTGAACGAATCGTCGCCCATCGTTGACGCAAGGCTGCGGGATGGATCGCGGGTGAATATCGTGCTGCCCCCCGTCGCCTTGAAAGGGCCAACAATGACGATCCGCAAGTTCCCGGAACGGCCCTTAACGATGGAGCAACTGGTTGCGATTGGCTCCCTTAGTGGGGAGGCGGCGGAGCTGCTGCAGCGGCTCGTGCGGAGCAAATACAACCTATTTATCAGCGGCGGAACGGGCTCGGGGAAGACGACGTTCTTAAACGCCTTGTCCCAGTTTATTCCTTCTGATGAGAGAGTGATTACGATTGAGGATTCAGCCGAACTGCAGATCGTCACGGTCCCCAATCTGGTGTCCCTGGAAACCCGGAATGCGAATACGGAAGGAAAAGGTGAAATCAGCGTCCGCGAACTGATCCGAGCCTCATTGCGCATGCGTCCCAACCGGATCATCGTTGGCGAGGTGCGGGGAGCGGAAGCGCTGGACATGCTGCAGGCGATGAATACCGGCCATGACGGAAGTCTATCGACCGGGCATGCCAACAGCACGGCCGATATGATTAGCCGGCTCGAGACGATGGTGCTAAGCGGAGCCGATTTGCCGCTTCCGGTTGTCCGGCAGCAGATTGCTTCATCCATCGATGTGTTCGTACATTTGTCGCGATTGCGCGACCGTTCGCGCCGGGTGACGGAAATCTCCGAGGTCGTAGGTTTACGGGAAGGGGAGGTGGTGCTTCAGCCGTTGTTTACGTTCCGGGAAGAAGGGGAACAAAACGGCCGGATCGTCGGGAAGCTGCAAAGCAGTGGCACGGGGTTAATCCATACGGACAAGCTGCGTATAGCAGGATTGCCCGCAATCTGATGCGCGGGAAGAGAGGGGAAAGGTTTGTTGCTGAAAAGACGGGTTGATCTACCCTGGAAGGAGGAGGCGAAGTCTCCAGATGATGCGGTAAAGCTGGCGGATTATCGGGTATTTCCGCTTTCCCCGCGGCAGAAAGGGATCTGTGTGCTGGTAGGCGGAGCAGCGTTTTTCGCGTTGGGTTATATCTTCTTTCGGGTCATTCCACTAGCACTGCTGCTATCGTTAGGCGGCGTGTTAGCACCGAGATATTGGAGCCGCTATCTGCTGCGCCGGCGAAGAGAAACCTTGGGCTTGCATTTTAGGCAGGCGCTGTATTCGCTGTCCTCCTCGCTGGCTGCAGGCCGCTCGGTGGAAAACGGCTTTCGTGAGGCGATCGATGATTTAAAGCTGCTGTATCCGGACGGAGATAACGATGTGATGCGGGAGCTTGCGATCATTTGCGCCCGGATGGATTATGGGCAGCCAATTGAGGAAGCCCTGCTGGATTTCAGCCGCCGGGCGGCGCTGGAGGACATCGATAATTTTGCGGATGTGTTTACGACCTGCAAGCGTTCAGGGGGAGATCTGGTAGAGGTTGTCCGGCGGACCTCGAACCTCATCGGTGAAAAGTTGGAAATCAGCCAGGAGATCGGCGTGATGATCGCCCAAAAGCGGTTCGAAGCCAAGGCGATGCTGGCGGCGCCCATTTTATTTTTGCTGTTTATGCAGATGACCTCCCCGGACTATATGCGTCCGCTGCATCATGGAGCTGGATTATGGATCTCGGGACTAGCCTTGCTGTTGTTTGCGGTCTGCGCTTGGCTGATGTTAAAGATCATCGATATTCGGATTTAGAGGAGGCTTTGACAGATGTACCTGTTGGTTGCGGGACTATTGCTGCTCGCCTTAGGCGGAAGCTGGATTTTCGTTTATCCCCAATCCCGGCGGCTCTATCGCAGTTATGAGGGGCTGACTTTGGATGGGTTAAGGTTGGTCCGTCTCGCGCCGCCAATGCTGCTCCTTCTGGAGCGGATCAGGATATCTCAGCGGTTTCCCGGCTTCTTCTTTAAGGTTCAGCGCGCAGTGCAGAAAATCGGCGGCAACCGGCGCAGCGGAGAAACGACGCTGCTGTTTTTGGCAGAACTGCTCACATACGGTTACCTGTGCCTTATTTTCGGGTGTTTGATGACGCTGCTGAATAATGGCGCTGCCGGCTTGCTGATCGGCGGGCTATTGGCGGTACTGGTGCCTGTAGCGCTAATCAACGATCTCCATCGAAAGGTGCAACGGCGGGAACAGGCGGTTCTGCTGGAGCTGCCGGAGCTGCTGAACAAAATCGTGCTGCTGGTAGGCGCAGGCTCGACGGTTCAGCAGGCGATCAAGCGTTGTTTGGAGCGTAAGCGGGAGCAAGCCGGTCATCCCTTATACCGGGAGCTGCTGCAAATGCAGAAGGAATGGGAAGGAGGCGATTCGTTTCAGCAAGCGATGGAAGGGTTCAGCAAACGTTGCGGGATTCAAGAGGTATCGGCCTTTACGACCGCGGTTTTGTTAAATTACCGCCGCGGTGGGGAAGATTTTGCTTTGGCTTTGCGGGACTTGTCCCATTCACTCTGGGAGAAGCGGAAAGCCGTCGGCAAAACCCTGGGCGAGCAAGCTTCGTCCAAGCTGGTGTTCCCCATGGTGCTGCTGTTTATGGCGGTACTGATTTTGGTTGGGGCACCGGCGTTTATGATCATGAATTTGTAGATCAAGCTGAGGAGGAGTTCATATGTTAACCGCATTTCGCAAGCAGATCCAAGGGGTATGGCGCAATGAAGAAGGGCTTGGCATGCTTGAAATGATTTTGATCATCGCGGTGATCGTCATTATCGCCGTGATTTTTCGCGATCAATTGAAGGGGATCGTCCAGAGCTTGCTCGGCAAAGCCAAGTCAAAGACAGAAAGCTTCATGGACGGGAACTAGGCATGAAGCTGTGGCGGGATCAACGCGGGGCCTTTACGATTGAAGCTTCCTTGGTGCTCCCGATGATTTTTTACACGGTGCTGATCCTCCTGTTCTTCTGTCTTTATCTTTACCAACACGCGTTGTTGGGACAGGCGGCAATCGTCGCTGCGGAGCGAACCGCTTATACCTGGGATAACAGCCATCGGGATATCATGACCGGGGCTTTTGCCGAAGGGCAGACCGATTCCCTTTATTGGCGCTTGGGGGATGACGGGATGCTGCAGGCGATTTTTGGTTGGGGGGGTGAAGATGCGGCGATAAAACTGGGTTTGCCTGCAGGTGCAGACGGAGCAGGGACGTCGCTCCCGCTTAGGAAACTGACGCGGACAGGAGTCGATTTGCCTGAGGAGATTCAGGGGGAGATTCGCTACGATAACCGGCTGTTGCTGCGCAAGGTAAGGGTTGCGCTGGATCGTTTGGTTCCGCTGGCCCCGCTGGAGGGCTGGATTGACGATGTCAATCAGAGCGGGCGTGCGGAGGCGTATGTCGTTGAGCCGGTGGAATGGATTCGGACCGTCGAGCTCGCGCGTTATTATGGTGAGAAATTTCGGAACGGAGCGGGAAAACAGGGAATGGACAAGCAGGAGGCTCAGGAAGCGTTGAAGCTGTTCGGGAAATAGACGGCGGGGAGGAAAGGAGGCGGAAACGGCGGTGTTTCAACGGAAGCGTGCGGAGCAAGGGGCGGTTACGGTATTTTTTATCGTGATATTTGCCGCGGTGTTTGCGTTTGTTGCCTTGTTTATCGATTTTGCCCGAATGTTCGCCTTACAGGCGAAAGCGGAAGCTTTGGTGCATGCAGCTTCGAGGTCTGTAATGTCCGCTTATGACCGCGAATTGGCCGATCGGTATGGACTATTTGCTTATGGTCAAACCGACGGGAACTACATCATGTCGAAGGTACTACAGGATCAGCTTGAGTGGGGAAGGCGCAACGAGGGGCTGCCTTTGCTGGGGGGGAGCTTGGATTCCTCCTCTATTGAAATGCTGCGCCCTATCGGGACCTATTCGGTATTCGAGCAGCAAATACGCGAGCAAATGAAATACCGGGCCCCTATTGACGTTACCATCGAGCTGCTGAACCGCTTCAAACCGATGGCGGGAGTGATGAAGGAAGCCTCGAATACGGTGGATCTGCTGGGAAAATTGCAGAAGCTGTACGATCAGAGGGAAGCCAAGCTGGACGAGCTTTTGGACACGCAACGGCTAGCAGCGGATACGGTGAAGCCCTACGCGGAAGTGTTAACCGGGGGAAGCAGCGGGAGCCAAGGAGAGGTCTGGAATGGAAGCATCACCTCGCTGGCCGATGCCGCAACTGAATATCCCGACTATGTGAGCATGGTTGAGGCGGATGCAGGCAAGGAACCCGAGGATCGGATGTATACGGCGGAAATCGACCGCTACCGTGCCGAAACCGGCAGGCGGTTTACGGAACTGGGCCGTAAACAGCAAAACGCGGAACAGAAGCATGCTTCGCATCTGCCCCAGGCGCAGGTTTTGCTTGAGGAGGTGCGCCAGATCAATGAACAAATGCGGCAAACGATCGAAGAGGCGGAGCGGCGCCCGGAGCAAGCCGGGTATAACGACGTGTCTGCGGGTACGAGCACCCGCGGCGGCAGTTCCGATCCAGTTGGAGATGGAAACGTCATCGCCGATATCCGGGCCCAGGCCGGTTCCTTGTTGCTGCCCGAGGAGATGTTTGTGGACCTGGCCGCAGATCTTCAACGGCAGACCATAGCATTTGCCGAGCTAAGGAGCGCCGGAAGCTCGTTGCTTGCCCAAGCTGGTTCCGTTACCGCGGCGACGGCCTCGTATACGGCCTTCGATTCCGGCGTGAACCGCGCCGCCCGGGCTTGCGATAACTATCTGCGCCAGTTTGTATTTCCTGGATCGGGGAATGTCCTGGAGGCGAGCCAGCGCAGGCTGGAAGCGCATCGCTCCTCGGACAAAGAGCGAAAGGCAACGGAACAAGCGGCAAGCGCCAAGCTGAAGGAAGCGGCCGGTTGGATCCGGGAGTTGGAACAGCTTAAGAATGGACTAAACGAATATCAGGCCCAATTTGATCAGCTGGAGGCGCAAATGGAAGCGAATCGCTCTTTGAACCGTTCTGTTGCCGACGAACAGTTGGCTCCAGCGGGTTTGAACGAAGACCTGAGCGAGGCGGGGCGGGCCTCCATGGCTAACATGGACGGGCTATACGGCGGTTTGGCGGGACTGATGGGCGGAATGTCGGATTCCGTCTACCAAATGGAATACGTTGCGAGTTATTTTCACTTCGTGGATGTCAGCGCATTGAACGGCCTGCTTGAAGGCAAGAGCCAGAAGGACAAGCTGGAAGCCATCCGCGCGCAATTGGCACCGGAGCGGCAAGAGGTCGAATACATCCTGTATGGGGCTCATCATCCGGGAGGAAATATCGCAGCTGCGTTTGGGGAGATTTTTGCCATGCGGCTGGCGATCCGGACGATGGAGGGGTTCAGCAAAAACGCGGCTAAAGGGAATCCGCTGTTGATCTTTGCTTCAGCACTGCTCTACGGAGCGCAGCATGCGGTGCAGGATATGCTTGCCTTAACCCGGGAAGGAAAAATCCAATTAAGCGATTATCTCAAGGTTGATCTGACCTATCGGGATCATCTTCGGTTATTTCTGCTGCTGCATGGCCGCAGTGAACGACGATTATCGCGTATGCTGGCCTTGATCGCGACGAATACCGGAGTTGATCCGGCGGAGCGTGCCACCTACGCCAAAGGCAAGGTGACGGTGGCGATGCCTCTGTGGTTCCTGCCCGGAGTGTGCAAAGCGCTGGGGAAGGCTGGTGTGGTGAAAGGAAACGTGGAAGGAAGCCGGTATTATGCGGTCAAGCAAGCGGATTTTTCTTATTAAGGAGTCAATGCCCCATCATGACCGGAGCGATGCGTCCGAGGGAAGTATGACCCTGGAGGCTGCCTTGATTGCGCCCGTATTCGTGATGGTTGTATTCTGGTTTGTTTTCCTAGTCCATATGACGTTGTTATCCGGACAATTACATGCAGCCGCAGCCAATGCCGTTAAACAAGTCTCCGCACATATCTATCCTGTGGCCATTGCGGTGGAGTCCCGGAGCGGCCAGGGGACGACAACGGAAAACGGCTCGTTTACCTGGCGCATGCCGTCCCTGGCGCTGGAGGAATGGGCGGAGCAATATGCAGCTAACCTGCCTGCCCCGATGTCGACATGGGTGATGGATAGCGTGCGTAAAGGCGAAGAGCCGCTGCAGGAGCTGAAGGCGAAAACGTCGGAAGCCGTATTAGACCCGGTGGTTAAGCCATTGCTGCGCCCCTTTCTGCAGGGAACCCTGCTGGAGGAAGAACGCCTGCATGTCAGCCGCGTCACGGTCCCAGACCTAAAAACAGGCAAACAGCCTTATTTCGGGATTGAGGTGAGTTACGAGCTGCCGCTGAAGGTTCCGTTTACCGGCCAACGAATGGTGCTGCAAACGAGGGCGGAGGAACGGCTATGGATCGGCGATACCGGGGAACTGGAACCGGGAGGCGGAAGCGGCGATGGGCAAACGGGTCAAGCGGCGGTGGTGCTCGCAAAGCCCAATCCGGCTTACGCCGGACATCGTGCGACGATTCAGGCTCAGGTTGCTCCGGGATCAAGTGCCAAGCTCACCGTTTATTACAAAAGCGGGGTTAGCCAAGCGAAGTATCTGGGAGAGGCGACGGCGGATGAGAAAGGCCAAATCGCCTGGACTTGGTTGGTCGGGGGAAACACCACGCCGGGGACGTGGAGTTTTGTGATTGAAACGGAGGAAGGCCTGCGAACAACGGATACGTTCGAGGTGGCCAGCCCGCGTTCGGAATCGAAAGGGAGTGAAGGGGATTCATGATTGAGATTTGGGGTTGTTATCTCATGCTGCTTGCCGCTTTCGTGACGGATATGAGGACGATGAAAATTCCTAATGTTATCACGGTCACAGGGATTTGTACGGGATTGTCTTATCACCTGTTTACGGAGGGCTGGATGGGTGCTTGGTTTGCTGCATTGGGGGCGGCAACCGGGTTTGGTTTGATGTTTGCCCTGTATTTACTGCGCGCAGTAGGAGGTGGCGATGTGAAGTTGTTTGCAGGAATCGGGGCCTGGACGGGCATTACTTTGACCCTATCCACGATGATGTATTCAATTTTAGCTGCGGGGTGCATCGGCCTCCTGCTCTTGGTCTGGCGCCGCGAGACCGGGGTGCGTCTGCGCCGGATCGCCGGGAGCGTCCTTGGAGCCGCCGCCTTGCGTAGCACGGCCCCCCTCGAGGCGGCCGCCAAACATCAGCTGCAATTTCCGTTTATGTTGGCGGTGCTCCCTGGAGCTGTACTGGCGGTTTACTATATGTAACAAACGAGGAGGGGCTTATCATGAAGGAGCTGGTTGCCGATTTTGTCAGGGACGGCGGGACCTACATGATTCTGGAAGCCAAGGAGGGATTGAGGCCCGAGCAATTAAATCGGGTCCAGCGTTCCATGCTGGCGGCGGTCACAGTCCCTAATTTATTGCGGCTGGATATCCGAGAGATTGATTATCAGATTAGCCTGCATTACGACATCACTGGAAAAAGAATGCTGTCCCAATGCCTGCGCAGCGACAAGATCAGCATGCTGGAGTTTTATGGTCTCCTGCTCCAGGTCGTCGCCGTGTTGGAGGACAGCAAGAGGTACATGTTGTCGCCGTCCGGTTTTCTGCTGGATGAGGCGCATATTTTCGTGGAGGAGCCGCTCTCCAGCGGGGCGTTGTACTTTACTTATGTCCCCTGGAAGGAAGCGCCGACCGCTCCCGCGTTATCCCAGGCCCTGTTATCGCTGATGACCCGGTTGCTGACCTGCGTTTCTCAGGTTGAGGGAGACGGGATCCCTCAGTTGGTCCGTTTGTGCGGGGATGAGTTATTTTCTTTAGGAGAACTGAAGAAAAAGCTGCTGCGTTTGTTGTCGGGCGAACCGGATGTCCAGGCAGAGCGGGATAAGGTTACGGTAAGGGGGATGCCTTCTACCATGGCCGTAAACGATCCGTCATCACAGCTTGGGGAGCCATCGCCGTCACCAGCTCGTTCCGCCATCGTCAAAGAATACATGCCCGTACGCGAACCGAACGAGTTGGGAACTTGGGCTGGAGTAGCCGAGACCATTGGCCATACACGCGTTAAACGGGAAGAGTGGCCGGGGCTAGACGAAGAGAAGAGCCCAAGGGAGCAGAAGCCGCTAAAACCAACCTACTTTGTGCTGGGTGTCCTTCTTGCGGATGCTTTAGCCTGGAAGGTCCTCTACTTCGATCGTCCTGGAGCTGTTGGGTTGACCCTGGGGGTTGCTGCTACCCTGTTGTTAGGTGGGGGCGGTTTCGCGTTGTGGCGCAAGCTTCGCGGCAGTTCTACAGATATGGGAGAAGATGCGGACGGTACAGAGAAGGGGTCGGAGGGGGTTGACAGTCCGATAGGGTTATCGGGCTTGTTAAGGTTATCCGCAGAACGGGAAGGAAGAACAAGGCCGTCTTCAGCCAAGACGGAGGAAGCCCCTTTGGAGACGTTCACGCCGCGGGTGGAGAGTTCATTCGAAGGGAGGGCATCAGCGGCCACGAGCATATCTGCGCCTACACCTAGGCCTGCGTTTACATCAGCATCTGCGTTGGCACCAGTACCTGTACCTGTATCCACGCTTTCCTCTCTGTCTCAGCCAGAGACGGTGCTCGATGATCCAGAACCTGAAATGGAACTATCGCCGCCTACCGTGCTGCTGAGCCGGTCTATGTTGCAAGGACAGGGCCGTCCGCTAATGGAACGCGCTCCCCGTTATTACTTGGAGCGGTGCGAGCCCGCCGGTACCCTGGTGGAACGAATTCCGCTGACAACGGGCAGCTTTGTGATCGGCCGCTCTGAGGAGATCGCTCAATATGTAGAGAAGACTACAGGTGTATCCCGTGCCCACGTGGAGATTTTGGTCACCTCGCGCGGCTGTCGGCTCAAAGATCTCGGATCAAAAAACGGAACCCGGCTGAATGACGAGGGTGTGGCGCCTTATAAAGAATATCCGCTGCAGGCGGGCGACGTGTTTATCTTGGCGGAGACGAGCTTTAAGTTTGGAGAGGAGGCTTCATGATCTAGAAGGTCTTGGGGAAAGCTGACACCTAGGCTTGGCCGGTTGGCTAACGATCAAATTTGAAATGGCCGTAGATTCTCACCGGAAAAGCGGGTATAATGAACGAGAATTATTCTCAATTACATACTTCATATCCTTGCTCTTATTTACTGCGAAATTGATTAAAGGATGGTTCTCGACATGTCGGCAATATCTCAATCTACCAAACCACGCTTGCGTTCCCGCCCGCTTGCGGCAACGTTAATTTTATTCGGCGGCGCGGGGCTGCTGCTGTTTGCGATCAGCCTCTCGATTTCCGTCGGGGCGGCGGACATTAAGCTCGCCACCGTATGGGATGCGTTGTTCCACTTTCAGGCGGAACAAACCCAGCATCAAATCATCATGGAGCTGCGGCTTCCACGCGCCTTGGCGGCGGCCTTGATCGGCGCGGCGCTGGCGGTGGCCGGCGCGATCATGCAGGGGATGACCCGCAACCCGATGGCCGATTCCGGCTTGCTGGGACTCAACTCCGGCGCCGGCTTGGCCTTGGCCATTTGCTTTGCCTTGATGCCGGGAACCTCGTTCCTGCTCACGATGTTCTATTCGTTTATCGGCGCGGGACTTGGGGCCGGGCTCGTATTTGGGATCGGCTCCATGAGCAGGGGCGGCATGTCACCGGTCCGACTGACGTTGGCCGGCGCTGCCGTCAGCATGCTGCTCACGGCGATCAGCGAAGGGATCGCGATCTATTTTAAAATCGGACAGGACCTGGCTTTCTGGTACGCTGGTGCGATTGCCGGAGCCAACTGGCTGCAAATCAAGCTGGTCTCGCCTTGGATTTTCGCAGGCTTGTTCTGCGCTCTGCTGTTATCGAAATCGATTACCCTGCTGAGTCTCGGCGAAGAGGTAGCGACCGGCCTAGGCCAAAGAACTCGCCTGATTAAAGCGCTGGGCATGATCATCGTATTGGTCCTGGCCGGCAGCGCCGTTTCGATTGTCGGAGCGATTGGATTTGTGGGCTTGATGGTTCCGCATGTCGCCCGTTTTCTTGTTGGCGTCGATTACCGCTGGGTCATTCCGTCCTCGGCGCTGCTGGGCAGCTTGCTGATGGTATTTGCGGATATTTTGGCACGGATGGTTCACCCGCCCCATGAAACGCCGATCGGCGCGCTGATCGCCGTGATTGGGGTACCGTTCTTCCTCTATCTCGCAATGAAGCAGAAGGGGGGATTGGAATGAACCGGATCGAAGCTCCTCTGCATATGCGGCAAAAGGCCCGCAAAGCGTATATCGTGATGACCGTGTTTGCGCTGCTGATTCTTGCGGTATTCATCTTTAGCATGAATACGGGATATATCCGGCTGTCGCCGCTTGACGTGTTTAAGACGTTGATCGGCTTCGGGACGGACAAACAAGAGCTAATTCTCTATGAATTTCGCCTGCCGCGTATCGTGATCTCCGTCCTCATCGGGATGGGGATGGCGGTGGCCGGCTGTATTTTTCAAGGGATTTCGCGTAATCCGCTGGCTGACCCCGGCGTGCTCGGCATTAATGCCGGAGCCGGTTTGGCGGTAACGCTGTTTATTTCCTTCTATCCGACCACAGCCAGTGCGCCCGTCTATCTGATGCCGGTCTTGGCACTGCTTGGCGCGGCCGGCGCAGCAACCTTGATTTACGTGCTTTCCTTTAAGCGAAATTACGGATTGCTCCCGATTCGGATGGTGTTGGTCGGCATTGCAGTAGCCGCCGGCATTAATGCGGCGATGATTGTACTCCAGCTGCGGCTGCGTCCGGAGAACTTCCAGATGCTGCAGATCTGGCTGGTCGGCAGTATCTGGGGCACCTCGTGGAAGTATGTGCTGGCGCTGTTGCCATGGCTGATCGTGCTGCTGCCGTACGTGTTCCTGAAGGCCCGTGCGCTTAATGTGCTTAACCTTGGCGATCAAACCGCCACTGGCCTTGGCACCCCGTTGGAACGCTCCCGTCTGGGACTGCTGGCCGCCGCGGTTGGCTTAACCGGCTCCTGCGTTGCGGTGGGCGGCGGCATCTCCTTCGTCGGGCTGATCGCGCCGCATTTGGCCCGCCGCTTGGTTGGGCCCAAGCATGAGTATTTGCTCCCGGCCTCCGCGTTGGCCGGGGGGTTGCTCGTCATCTTGGGCGACACACTGGGCCGCTGGGTGTTGCAGCCGGCGGAAATCCCAACCGGGATCGTCGTAGCGATCATCGGTGCGCCGTATTTCCTGTATTTGTTGACGAAATCCCGGATATAAGTTTCTGACGATAGGCGGAACAACGGCCCGGAGAACTGGATTCCCAGTCTCCGGGCCGTTGTTTTGCGCATTTATGATTTCAAATCAGCAACAGCCGATTTCAAATCGGGAAAGGTGAAAGTAAATCCTGCCTCCAACGCAGCATAGGGGATTACCTTCTGTCCCTCGAGCAGCAGCAGCGACATCTCGCCCAATGCGGTTCGAAGCACTGATGCCGGCAGTGGCAGCCAGAAGGGACGACGATGCACACGGCAGACGGTATAGCCGAATTCCCGGTTCGTCACCGGCTCCGGACTTACCGCGTTTACCGGGCCATGAATATTCGGATGAGCGGCACAATAATCGATCAGCTTCACCATATCCCGGAGATGAATCCACGGGACCCCTTGCTTACCGCTGCCGAGGTTGCCGCCAATGCCTAGGAGATAGGGCAGGCGCATCAACGGATAAGCGCCTCCGCTGCGCCCCAGCACAACCCCGGTACGCAGCTTGACTAGGCGAACGTCATGGAATTCCCGCTCCGCGGTCTCCTCCCAGGCCGATGTCACCTCGGCGAGGAAATCGGAAGGAGGCGACGGTACCGCCGAGCGTTCGTCAAATGTATCCGTCAACGAGGTTCCATAGATGCCAACCGCAGAGCCCTGCAAGACGACTTCAGGCTTCCGGTTCATCCGCTCAACGGCGCGGGCAACGGCCCGGGTCGACTCAAGCCGGGATTCCAGAATCCGTTGCTTGGCCTGCCTCGACCACCGCTGATTCAGCGAAGCTCCGGCCAGATTTACGACGACCGACACGCCCTCCAGCCGCGACGGGCTCTGTTCAATCTCCGCCCAAGTGACGGTGGTAAGCAAAGCCTCGGAAGCGGTAGTCTCCCGCAGCCAACGGGGCCCCCCGCCATCACTCCGCGTGACGATCAACACCCCATGCCCTTGGCTTAACCAATACTCCGCCAACGCGCGGCCAATAAACCCCGATCCCCCGAAGATCGCTGTTTTCATGCTTTACGAACCTCCTTTACGCAAAACATCCGGCTGCCGAGTGCAAGACAGGAGCCGGATGTCATTTTCGCGCAAATTATTTATTCATCAAATGCCGGTAAGGCCGATAATCGATCTGATTTTTCTCCAAAAATTTGACGAGGAACTTGTTGTCGCGCTTTGGCGTAGCTACGATATAACCTCGGATGCAGTGCTCCTGTGTGACCTCGGCAGCTTTCTCCTGCAGCGCGATTTTGCCGATCTCCGCGGCGATCGAATGCTTGGCGATATCCCGGAACGGCCCTGGCACGGGTTCGACCAATCGGTCGAGGAACGCCTTGGCTTCGTCCGTCCAGAGATGGCGGCTTTGCTCGACCCAATGGTTCTGCCAGTCCAGCTTCGACATGCCGTCCGCCTTCGGGAGCACCTTCAAAAATTTGCGGAACATAAAGAAGCCGCCAATCGCCATCATGCCGAGCAGCACAAAACCCCAGAACGCAATGCTGTTCATAAACCAGCGATTGGGTCCTTGGGCGGTTAATATGTAAACGGTAGTTTGCAGCACAAGATATCACCTCGGAACGGATTTCGCTTTTCGCTAAAAATTCGGATATTATGATAGTAGAAATTGAATCTTTCAAAACTGAGATAATCTGCTAAAATTATACCTTATTTCTTTATTTATTTCAGCATTCAAGCTAAAATAGGTTTGTTTAGCGATTTAATGTCCAAAAGGGGGAAAACACCTTGCTGAAAATTGGTTCCCATGTATCGTTCTCGGACAAGGGCCTGCCCAGCGCAACGGCTGAGGCGGTAACCTACGGCTCCAGCTCTTTCATGATATACACCGGGGCGCCGCAAAATACGCGGCGTAAACCGATTGAATCGATGAATATTGAAGAAGGCAAAGCGGCGATGGAACAAGCCGGTATCGGCGAAATCGTCGTCCACGCGCCTTACATTATTAATCTGGGTTCTTACAAATCCAACACTTACCAGTTGGCCGTTGATTTCCTGCAGGAGGAAATCCGCCGCACCCATGCGCTTGGCGTACGTAATATCGTGCTTCATCCCGGCGCTTTTACGGACAAGGACGCCGAATACGGGGTGAACCGCATTGCGGAAGGGCTGAACGAGGTGCTGAACGGAACGAGTGAAACCGACGTGTGCATCGCGCTGGAAACGATGGCCGGCAAAGGGACGGAGATCGGCCGCAGCTTCGAGGAAATCGCGCAAATTATCGATAAAGTCCAACACAACGAGCGGTTAACCATCTGTATGGATACCTGTCACATCCATGATGCCGGGTATGATATCGTGAATGACCTGGACGGCGTTCTGAACAAATTCGATGACACGATCGGATTAAAGCGGATTGAAGTCGTGCATATCAATGATAGCAAAAACCCGGTAGGCGCGGCCAAAGACCGCCATACGCCGATCGGCTCCGGTTGGATCGGTTTCGATGCGATCAACCGCGTGGTCCATCACGAGGCGCTGCAGGGCCGGCCGTTTATTCTGGAGACGCCTTGGGTCGGGAAGGATGCGAAAACCCAACGCCCAATGTACGAAATCGAAATCGCGCTGCTGCGCGGGAACGTAGGCGAGCGGTTTGGCGAAGCGTTCCTGAATGACGTGGAGCGCTTGGCTGACTTTTTCCACAAACAAGAGATCCACGCCCGGTCTTTCGTACTGGATACGTGGACGCTGCTCAAGAATGACGCAAAAGCCAAAAAGGCCGACCCACGCGAGCCGATGGAACGTTTGTATGATCTCGCGATAGAAGCTGGCTTGTTCCCAGAGCTGACGGAAG
The DNA here is from genome assembly GCF_001486505.1 of Paenibacillus rubinfantis. Lineage (GTDB taxonomy): Bacteria > Bacillota > Bacilli > Paenibacillales > Paenibacillaceae > Fontibacillus > Fontibacillus rubinfantis. The sequence goes on along the minus strand of NZ_LN909066.1, from coordinate 1,065,798 downwards.
AGCAAGTCAATCAACGCCTGGTAGCCTGGTTCGCCGGCGCAGGAAAATAACGAAGACAACATTGTGCAAGGGGAATGGACGAACTATGGATACGCATATCAAAACGGGAGGACAACCCGTCAAACCTTATGAGAGCAACCGCGCGCGCATGCTGATCTCCTGCCCGGACGGGCCGGGGATCGTTGCCGCGGTATCCCGCTTCCTGCACGAGCATGGGGCGAATATCGTACAATCAGACCAATATACGATGGACCCGGAGGGCGGCATGTTTTTTATGCGGATCGAATTTGATCTGGAGGGATTGGACGGGCGAATCGCGGCCTTAAGAAGCGATTTCGAAGCGATCGCCTCACAGTTCCGGATGGAGTGGAACCTCTATCAGCTAAGCCGCAAGAAGAAGCTCGCGATCTTCGTGTCCAAGGAGGACCACTGCCTGGTCGAGCTGCTATGGCAATGGCAAGCCGGCGACCTGGACGCCGAAATTTCCATGGTCGTTAGCAATCATCCCGACATGAAGGAGTACGTCGAATCGTTTGGGATTCCGTACCACCACATTCCGGTCACGCCGGAGACGAAACGCGAAGCCGAGCAAAAACAACTGGAGATCGTCGGCGACAACGTCGATTTGATCGTGCTGGCGAGATATATGCAAATCGTCTCCCCAGCGTTGATCGAGCCGTACCGTAACCGATTGATGAACATTCACCACTCGTTCCTGCCGGCGTTTGTGGGAGGCAAGCCGTATGCCCAAGCGTATAACCGCGGGGTCAAGATCATCGGCGCTACCGCGCATTACGTGACTGAGGAACTGGACGGCGGGCCGATCATTGAGCAGGACGTGCAGCGCGTCAGCCATCGCGACGATGTAAATGAGCTGAAGCGCATTGGACGGACCATCGAGCGGGTCGTGCTGGCCCGGGCCGTGAAATGGCATATCGAGGATCGGATTTTGGTGCATCAAAACAAAACGGTTGTTTTTAACTAACCGGTCGTGCAGATTATATTAGAACAAAGAAAAACCGGCATCCCAGACAACTCGTCATGGTGCCGGTTTTTGCGATTTATTCCGCTCCGCGATAAGCGATGCCGTCGATCATCAGCAGGCAGTCCTTATCAAAAAACTCCGTGGTGGTGGTCATGCGGGCGGGACATTGGTTTTGCTCGAAATATTCGAAAAATACCTTTTCCATCTCGGGCAGGTCCTGAATATGCTTGAGATACACATTCACTTTCACCAATTGTTCCAGCGAGCATCCGCATTTCGTTAAGGTATCCTGGATTCCTTGCAAAGTACCGTGGATTTGCGCGGTAAAGTCGTCGCCGAACCCTCGGTGCAGCCCAAGGAATACATAGTCACCGGCTGAAACGGCGGAGGAGTAACTAAATGGAGTAGGAATACGGGTGATCATCTTCTCACAGCTCCTTTTCGTAATTTCCTGTCATATCATGGGTGAATGTTTTCACATAGTATAGAACATATGTTCCTGATAATCAAGAGCTTTTTGAAGATCAATCAGAATCAACTTAAAAATAGCTCATTTGCAGGGGAAGGGTTGGGAATAATGGAATAAGGGTATGGAAAAGGGAAGTAGGAAGTGCTACAATAGATAAAGTCAAAATGATTTTTTCAAAATGATTGTTTTGTAATCGGAGCGTTAAAGTTTCATGGGTTTCAATGATCTTTTCATAATTAAGGAGGAAACACGAATGCCACTTACAGACAACAATACGATCGACAATCTTTCGATCACCACCATTCGTACGCTGGCGATCGATGCGATCGAGAAAGCGAAATCCGGCCACCCGGGGATGCCGATGGGGTCCGCCCCAATGGGTTATCAACTGTTCGCCAAAACGATGAACCATAACCCGGACGAACCAACCTGGATCAACCGCGACCGCTTCGTCTTGTCTGCCGGCCACGGCTCCATGCTGTTGTACAGCTTGCTGCACTTGTCCGGTTATGACCTCCCGATGGAAGAAATCAAACAATTCCGCCAATGGGGCAGCAAAACCCCGGGTCATCCGGAGTTCGGCCACACCGCCGGCGTAGATGCCACGACGGGTCCGCTGGGCCAAGGCTTGGCGATGGCCGTAGGGATGGCGCTTGCAGAAACCCAACTGGCAGCGACTTATAATAAAGGCGATCTGAAAGTGATCGACCACTACACGTACGGCATTTGCGGCGACGGCGACCTGATGGAAGGCGTAGCTAGTGAAGCGGCTTCCCTTGCCGGTCATCTGAAGCTCGGCAAATTGATCTTCCTCTACGACTCTAACGACATCTCGCTGGACGGTAAGCTGAACCTCAGCTTCTCGGAGAACGTACGCCAACGCTTCGAAGCTTACGGCTGGCAAACACTCCGCGTGGAAGACGGCAACGATCTGGCTGCGATCGAAGCAGCACTGGAAGAAGCGAAAGGCGATACCGAACGTCCAACGCTGATTGAAGTGAAGACGGTGATCGGTTACGGCAGCCCGAACAAACAAGGCAAAGGCGGCCATGGCGGTACCCACGGCTCCCCGCTGGGCGCTGAAGAAGCCAAGCTGACCAAAGAGAACTACAAATGGGTATATGAAGAGGATTTCTATGTTCCGCAAGAAGTGCGCGAGCATTTTGCCAAGGTCAAAGAACGCGGGATTGCTACCTATCAAGCTTGGCAAGAAACGTTTAAGCAATACAAAGCGCAATATCCGGAGCTGGCTGCACAGTTCGAGCAAGCGATTGCCGGTGATCTGCCATCCGGTTGGGATGCGAAGCTGCCTAAGTATAGTGCAACTGACAAAGCGGTATCTACCCGCGTAGCTTCCGGTAACGCGCTTAACGGGCTGGCTCCAAACGTACCGCAACTGCTGGGCGGCTCCGCCGACTTGGAAAGCTCGACGATGACGCATTTGAACGACCTGGCGATGTATACACCGGAAACCCGCGACGGCCGTAACCTGTACTTTGGCGTTCGTGAGTTCGGTATGGCTGCTGCCATGAACGGCATCATGCTGCACGGCGGTCTGAAAGTGTTCGGCGGCACGTTCTTCGTGTTCACCGACTACTTGCGTCCGGCTGTACGTTTGTCCGCACTCATGAAGCTGCCGGTAACCTACGTACTGACGCATGACAGCATCGCGGTTGGCGAAGACGGCCCAACGCATGAGCCGATCGAACAGCTGGCTTCCCTGCGCATCATCCCAGGTCTGACGATCATCCGTCCGGCGGACGGCAACGAAACCTCGGCCGCATGGGCTTATGCGGTAGAGAATAAATCGAATCCGGTCGCGCTGGTGCTGACTCGTCAAAATCTGCCGATCCTGGAGAAAACGGCGGAAGCGGCTCGCGAAGGTGTTAAACGCGGCGGTTATGTCGTATCCGATGCGAAAGACGGCAAACCAGTTGCGCAAATCATCGCCACGGGCTCTGAAGTCCAACTCGCGGTGAAAGCACAAGCCGCTTTGGCTGAAGAAGGCATCCATGTTCGCGTGATCAGCTTGCCAAGCTGGGATCTGTTTGATAAGCAGGATCAGGCTTACAAAGACTCCGTGATCCTGCCGGACGTCAAAGCCCGCGTTGCTGTGGAAATGGCGCATCCGTTCGGATGGGAACGTTTTGTCGGCGAGAAAGGCTCGATCATCGCCATCGACAAGTTCGGGGCTTCCGCGCCTGGCGACAAGGTGATCGAAGAGTACGGCTTTACCGTTGAGAACGTAGTGAGCCACGTGAAAGCTCAATTGAAATAAATTAGGGTAGTTTAAACCTCCTAAATATGGGAGGTGAAGGGAGAGAAGGGGAACGTGACAGAGCAACTGCAAAATGTAACCGTAGATAAGCAAGCCAACATTTATTTTGACGGCAAAGTCACGAGCCGGACCGTTTGGCTTCCGGACGGAAGCAAACTGACGCTGGGGATCATGCTCCCCGGCGAATACGAATTCGGCACGGATTCGCTGGAAGTGATGGACATCTTGTCCGGAGACCTGAAAGTGTTGCTTCCGGGCGAAACGCTGTGGCGGGAAATCAGCGGGCGCGGGACGTTCACCGTTCCTGCCAAGTCTTCCTTCAAGCTGGAGGTGCGCAGCGTGACCGATTACTGCTGCTCTTACGGGGCGGGAGCTTAATCCTCTGCGGCCTTATGGCTCTAAGTAAAAAGGCAGGTATCAGCGAATTTAACCATCGCGATACCTGCCTTTATGTTACTCGCCGATTTGTTTGCCGATCCAGGCTTCATATACTTTGACGATCGAGGAGAGGTCCTCCTCGCCAAAGCCTTGGGTTTGGCCTGCTTGGAACAGGCTTTTGGCCAGGCTCAGCATCGGTGCCGGAATGTTTGAACCGTCGGTGAGCGCGGACGCGAGCTTCAGATCCTTCAGCATCAACGCCAGCGAGAATTGATTCGTAAAATCGTGCTCGATGATTTTGCGTCCTTTGAGCTCGGCCGCTTTACTGCCGGCAGAACCAAGCTGCACCAGCTCCAGGAAGCGATCGGCTGGCAGCCCCGATTTGGCGGCGATGGCAAAGCCTTCGGCCAACGCCAAATTGTTGATGCCCACGATCGTGTTGTGGGCCAGCTTGGCAACGGCGCCGCTGCCGTTGTCGCCCATGTGCAGCACCTTTTTGCCCATGGTGTCAAACAGGTCCATTACCTGCGCCAGCGCGTCCGTGGAGCCGCCCACCATAAAGACAAGCGTGCCGTCGATCGCGGCCGGTGAGCTGCCGGTAACCGGAGCGTCGAGGAAGGCGCCGCCAATGTCGGCGATCTGCGCTGCCAACCGTTTGACGAGTGCCGGTGAGATCGTCGAGCAGTCGATCACCGTGGTTCCGGGCCGGATTCCGGCTAGGAGACCCTCGGCCCCTTCATACACTTCGACGATGGATGCATCGTTGCTGACCATCGTGATGACAACGTCCGCCCCGGCGGCGGCTTCCTTCGGCGAAGGTGCTACTACGGCTCCCTGCTCAGCAAGGGGCGCCGCTTTAGATGCGGTCCGGTTAAACACCGTCACGGGATACCCTGCCTTCAGCAGGTTTGAAGCCATCGGCGCGCCCATGGTCCCGAGGCCGATAAATCCGATTTTTTTCAAGTTCGTCACCATCTTCCAAAAGAATTGAACATCATTTAATTATTTTAGCACGGCGCGTGGAAACCTGTATATTGTGCCCTTGTCATTGCCGGGAATTTACAGTATCCTAGTTTTAAGTTGTTTGAGGCGGCGTTCAGACCGGCTTTTTTTACCAAACAGCAGCATTTGAACGTTTCCTCTTGGATAGGTGTTGTGTGATAAATAATAGACGGAGGAGAGTTTCAGCAATGTCCAAAAAAGTGACGTTTGACTACAGCAAAGCCCTGCAATTCGTCGGGCAGCATGAGGTCGATTATTTTGCGGAGCCAATTCGCACGGCTCATGAGCAGCTACATAAAGGTACCGGGGCAGGTTCCGACTTCTTGGGTTGGATCAACCTGCCAACCGACTACGATAAAGAAGAGTTCTCCCGCATTCAGAAAGCGGCAGCCAAAATCCAAAGCGATTCCGACGTTCTGATCGTCATCGGCATCGGCGGGTCTTACTTAGGCGCCCGTGCCGCGATCGAATCGCTGTCCCATTCGTTCTACAACCTGCTGCCGAAGGACAAGCGTAAAACGCCGGAAATCTATTTTGCCGGCAACAACATCAGCTCGACTTACGTGAACCACCTGCTTGAGCTGATCGAAGGCAAGGATTTCTCCGTGAACGTGATCTCCAAATCGGGGACGACGACGGAACCGGCTATCGCTTTCCGCATTTTCCGTGCAGCCCTGGAGAAGAAATACGGCAAGGAAGAAGCGCGTAAACGCATTTACGCGACAACCGACAAAGCCAAAGGGGCGCTGAAGAAGCTGTCCACCGAAGAAGGCTACGAAACGTTCGTGATTCCGGACGACGTAGGCGGACGTTATTCCGTATTGACCGCAGTAGGCCTGTTGCCGATTGCAACCGCCGGTATTAATATTGAAGAAATGATGCAAGGCGCAGCCGACGCGGCGAAGGAATTCAGCAACCCGAATCTCGCCGAGAACGCCAGCTACCAATATGCGGCTGTCCGCAACGCGTTGTATCGCAAAGGCAAAGTGACGGAAATCCTCGTCAACTACGAGCCTTCCCTGCACTACGTATCGGAATGGTGGAAACAGCTGTACGGCGAAAGTGAAGGCAAGGATTACAAAGGGATCTATCCGGCATCGGTTGATTTCTCCACCGACCTGCACTCCATGGGCCAATTCATCCAAGAGGGCAACCGGAATATTTTCGAAACGGTGATTCAAGTGACCGAAGTGCCTAGCCACATCACGATCGAATCCGATCCGGCTGATTTGGACGGCTTGAACTTCCTGGCCGGCAAAACGCTGGATTTCGTCAACAAGAAGGCGTTCCAGGGGACACTGTTGGCGCATACCGACGGCCAAGTGCCGAACCTGGTCGTCAACGTGCCGGATTTGACGCCGTACTCCTTTGGTTATCTGGTTTATTTCTTTGAAAAAGCTTGCGGCATCAGCGGTTACCTGCTGGGCGTTAACCCATTCGACCAACCGGGTGTGGAAGCGTACAAGAAGAACATGTTTGCGCTGCTTGGCAAACCGGGATACGAGAAGGAAAAAGCCGAATTGGAAGCTCGTCTTTCCGAATAAGCAACGCCAGGTCAATTCGTTTAAGTTAGTCGTCAGGAAGCAGTTCGCCGGAAATCCCGGAGGAGCTGCTTCTTGGCACATTCATAAGGATGGTCTCATATGCTGGAAAAGTACAAGACGGTCAGGCAAGCCGGGGAACAAGAAATCGTCATCAAGAAATCAAGGTTTATCGGACACGTGAAACCGGTGGAAACCGAAGCCGAGGCGCTTCAGTTTATCGAGGAAATCAAAAAGAAGCATTGGAACGCCACGCATAACTGTTCCGCGTACATGATTGGGGAACGGGATGAAATCCAGAAGCAATCGGACGACGGAGAGCCGAGCGGAACGGCCGGCAAGCCGATTTTGGAGGTGATCAAAAATCAGGGCCTCAAGAACGTCGCGATCGTCGTAACCCGGTATTTTGGAGGAATTATGCTGGGGGCGGGCGGTTTGATCCGGGCTTATACTGACGGAGCCGTCGCTGCGATCGAAGCGGGGGAAGCGATTACCCGCGTACTCCACCAGGAAGTGTTCGTGGAGCTGGATTACACCTGGCTGGGCAAGGTGGAGAATGAATTGCGTAACCGCGGCATCCGTACGGGAGATACGGGGTTTGCGGATAAGGTGACATTATGCTGTCTGCCGCTTCATCCGGAGGCGCAAGCCTTTAAGGATTGGATGACCGATTTGACGGGAGGGCAGGCTGTGATGACGGAAGGTGAAAAGGTCTATTTTATTGAAGGGGAATAATGCCTATGGCAAGAAGAGCAGTTGATCAGGAGTTGTCGAGAGAAAGAATTATGGAAGCGGCCCGGCATTTGTTCATTACCAAAGGGTACCGCGGGATTTCCATGAGGAGCATCGGTCAGCATTTGGGATACAGTCACGGCTCGCTCTATTATCACTTCAAGGAAAAGGCCGAATTGTTTTACGCCATCGTGGTAAAAGATTTCGAGTCGTTGACCCATCTCTGCGAGCAGGTGACCAAACGGCCGCCTACCGACGGGCTGACCAAAGCGGAGCAGCTCATGTTGGAATTCATCAAATTTGGCTTGGAGCATCCGCACCAATACGAAATCATGTTTATGCTCAGGGACGAGGAAATATTGGCGTACTGTCGAAGCGAACAGGCCAAATGCTTCAATATGTTCGAGTCCATCATCCGCAGTTTTTTGCAGGAGGAGAGGCATCCGCTGGAGAACAATCCGTCTCTTCCGCTTAGTATGTTTTTGGGTATGCATGGATTTATCTCTTACTACATCCAGGATCGGCTGACCTTTGAAGAGATTAAGCCGGCCGCTGTCGCGCATGTCAAAATGTTAAGCCACAGCATTTACCGCATAACGTCATAAGGCGTTTTTGTTTTCACTTTTCGCTTTACCCAATTACTCTTGCATAGCATCAATACTTTATAACACTAATTGACAAAACCGGCCAACCCGAGGTAAAAATTCCTGGGGAAGGCCGGTTTTTCCTTTTGCTCAGCTGGTGAAAAAAGCCATAAAAACCGCTTGGCTATCGCTTTTTTCAGATTGACGGAAAGCTTGCGGTTTGGTAATCTATTCTTATGATAAATCCAAGTAAATTCATCAGAATTTAACGAATGATAGAGGCTAGATCAGACAACATGCGGATGAACGGCAACGCTTGACTTGGGCTTTCGAAACGGAAAGGATGTGTGGTTTGGCATGCATGTAGAAGTGCGGAATTTGGATAAGCATTTTGGCAGCTTCCATGCCGTCCAAGATGTCAGCTTTGGCATCGAAAAGGGGCAATTGATCGGCTTGCTTGGACCCAGCGGCGGCGGAAAAACGTCGATTCTGCGCATGCTCGCAGGTCTGGAGCAGCCGGACAGCGGGGAGATTTTGTTCCATGGGCAGCGGGTGAATGAGCTCGCTCCGCAGGATCGCGGAATCGGCTTTGTGTTCCAGAGCTACGCTCTCTTTAAGCATATGACCGTATTCGATAATATTGCCTTCGGCTTGCAAGTGAAGAAGGTGTCGAAGGCGGACACGCGAGCGCGGGTTATGGAACTGGTCGAGCTGACCGGGCTGAAGGGATTCGAAAACCGCTATCCCCATCAGCTGTCGGGAGGGCAACGTCAGCGGGTGGCTTTTGCCCGCGCTTTGGCGCCGCAGCCGCAGCTGCTGCTGCTGGATGAGCCGTTTGCCGCGATCGACGCCAAGATCCGCCAAGAGTTGCGTTCATGGCTGCGCGAGTTGATCGAGCGGGTGGGCATTACCTCCATCTTCGTTACCCATGACCAGGATGAGGCAATTGAGGTAGCGGATGAGATTATGATTATTAATCAGGGGCGGCTGGAGCAGAAAGGCACGCCTTGGGATATTTACAAGGAGCCGGAAACGCCGTTTGTCGCCTCGTTTATCGGGCAGTCGACGCTGGTCGAGCGCGCCGCGGACTTGAAGGGCTTTGAGGAGGAAAGCGGCGGGCCGGAGACGAAAGCCTTGATCCGCCCGGAATACATCGAAGTGGGGACGGAACACGAGTTTACGCTGTTGTCCGCGACCGCCCCCGGGGTGGTGAGGCACCTGCACTTCCGCGGCAGCGAATGGCTGGTGGAAGTCGAGGTTGGCGGGCATACGCTGACGACGTTCCGCTCGTTGGAGAAGGAAACGTTAAAAGCGGGCCAGGAGGTTCGCGTTCTGGTGCACCGAGCGTACCTGTTTGACCCGGAGCGGAGCTGGATTCTCGAGAATCCGTTGAAGCGCGATCCGTTGAGCGTGATCATCTAACTGGGGTAGGGGATGGAAATAGGGGTATTTTATACCCTTATTTCACTGAATGAGGACCTAGCCCGGCAGATAGAGGTAATAAATGGCCTTATTTCGCCCAAAGAGGGCGATAACTTAGAAATAAGACCAAAAAGTTCCGCTATTTTGAGCGGGAATAAAGAGAAGCCGCTGATCCAACCGATCAGCGGCTTCTTGACGTCTTCGAGGCCATTACGCTCTCGACCGTACTTCCTGGCGCATAAACAGGATGTAGGAGAGGCCAAAGCAGATCATGGTAGCGGCGAGCAGGCCGGTCAGCTGCGGCCAGATCAGCAGCAGGCTTTGGCCCAGCGACAGCGGGCTGGCGATCGCCCCGACGAGCTGGTCCATCGTCAGCGGCCCCAACGCACGGACGCCGGGCGACAGCATCGTTGAGATTGTCTCCGAGAACAGCTCCGTCGGAGACAGGCGGTTTAGCGTCAGCACGAGATTCATCTGCCGCAGTTGCGCATCCGGCGCCGCCATCTGCGAGACGGCCGTGGCGCTGTCGATCATGTTGATGATCATGCCGTAGAAGATCGTAAAGAACAGCCAGATGGCGATGGACGACAGCGCCGACGTCGCCGCCTGCCGGAATCGGATCGAGAACAGGATCGACAGACAGAGCCAGAAGCCGATGTAGACCACCGCGATCAGCAGAAAGATCAGGATGCGGGCGAACTCCTCCGGCGTTGGCGGATAGCCGATCGTAAACAAGCCAAGCCCCATGACGAGCAGGCCCAGCGAAAAGACGACTACGGCGATCATTGCCAAAGCGGACACGAACTTGGCCTTAATGAAATCGTCGCGATAAATCGGCTGCGACAGCAGGCGGCCGAGGGTCCCTTTGTTCCGCTCGGAGTTGACGGCGTCGAACCCCAGCGTGATCCCGATCAGCGGTCCCAACCAGGAGAGGAACGTAGAAAAGGAAGGAACCGCCAGCGCGGAGCTGGTTAAGGTGTACATTTTCAGAAACAGGAACGTATCGCCTGCCCCACTTTCCGCTGCACTGCCACCCGCCCGAATCGCCGAAACGGCCGAATAAATCGAGCCGATACAGGCCAACACGATGATGCCCATCAGGATCCCAAAGCGCCAGCTGCTCAAATGGTCGCCGATTTCCTTCTGCACCATCACCCAAAAAGAGGAGGACGAGCGTTCCCGGGGGCGATCTGCATCGCCGGCATTCTGCCGCAGCTCCGCCCACAGCTTGCCAGCTCGCTCCCGCCATTCGTTCAGGCGCAGCAGCTCCTTGAAAGAACGGGCGTTAGCTGCTTTGTTTCGCTGCATCATTGCTCACCCCTTCTTTCGAAATAACGATGATAAATGTCATCAAGCCCGTATTCCTTCCGGCGGATGTACACGAGCTCCGCGTCCCCGTGAATCACGGCCTCGGCAATTTGGGCGGTAAGGTCTCGTTCGCATATGACCGTTGCGGTCACACCCCGCTCAAGCTCGTCGTCGCCTTGAACCGGGTAACGGATATCGCGGACGCCCTCCAATGCGGAGATACGCTCGGCCAACGACTCCGTCCAGCCTTTAGCACCAACCTCGACGTAGACGTTGCCGTCCGCGTCCAGCTGCTTGGACAAGGAGCGGATGTCGCCGGAGGCGATCAACCGGCCTTGGACGAACAAGCCCACGCGGTCGCAAATTTGCTGCACCTGATGCAGGTGGTGCGAGGACAGCAGCACCGTCAGCTTCTCATCGCGGCTCAGCGAGGAGATGAGGGCTAACAGCTCTCGCACCCCTTCGGGGTCGATCCCAAGCGTAGGTTCGTCGAGGATGATGACCTCCGGGTTTTTGATGAGTACGTCCGCCAAACCTAACCGCTGCCGCATCCCGCGGGAGAAGGCCCCGACCTTTTTGCCGGCGTTGTCGGTGAGCCCGGTTTTCTCCAGGAGGGCTTTGGCGCGCTGCTGGGCTTCTTGCTCCGATACGCCGTTCAGCCTGGCCGTGTACACGAGATTATCCAGCGCCGTCCGGTCCTCATAGAACCCAACATCATCAGGCAGATAACCTACCTTCCGCTTCACCTTCAGCGCCTCACGCGTTGGGTCAAAGCCGCAGATTCGCGCCTGTCCCGAGGTGGGTTCGGTCAGACCTAACATCATGAGGATCGTTGTGGTTTTCCCCGCACCGTTGGGGCCTAGCAAACCAAAAATCTCCCCGCGGGCGATGCTTAAGTTCAAATGGTCAACGGCTGTCGCCTCGCCGTATTTCTTCGTCAGCTGCACCAGCTCAACAACCGGCTGTTCGCCGGTGGCCGATGGGGGGGGTGTCATACCGGTTTCCGTCACCATGGGTTATCTTCTCCCGTATTTCCGGAACAGGTAGTAGATACCTCCGCAAACCGCCAGTATGATGAGAACCCCCACCCATCCCCATAATACGGACGATTTCACGGTAACGCGCAGATCGGCGTTTGCGCTTTTGTTCGCGGAGGAGGCGGTCAGACTGACCACGTAGTCCCCGGGGAGCGATTTTTTGCTCGATTTGATTGTGGCTTGGACCTGCTTGCTCTCGCCTGGCGCAATCGACGTGATCGACGAAGGCTCAAAGGACACTTCCCAATCCGTCGGTGCAGCGGAGGAGAAGGAGAGGTCCTGCAGCTCGGCGGAGCCGGTATTTTGGACCACGAAGGTCAGTTTGCGATCGGAACCCGCCCCCACGTCGGTACTCAGCCGATCATCCACCGTGGAAAATTTCATGTCATACGATCCCGTCACAACCGCTTCAATTTTGGCGTTGGCCGTGGTATCGCCGCTTGTTGCCGCAATCGGGATTTCATACGTGCCGGCTTTGATTTGCTCCGGCGGCTTCACCTCAATCGTAATCGTCTTTTCGGCGTTGGGTTCGACTTCGACCGAGGTTACGCTGTTGCCGTCGGCTTTAAAGCGGACATCCCAGCCTTGTTCCGCTTGGGCGTTAAAGGCGTAGGTTTGCTTTTGCGTGGTCCGGTTGTGCAGCACAGCGCTGTACGTGAACGTGGAGTCCGAATGGCCTTCCATGTTGGCTTGGTCCAGCGTCAGCTCGGTTTTGAAGGTGCCCTGCTCCGAAACGTTGACGATCAGCGGTAAGGTAGCGTTATCCGCTTTGAGGTTAAACACGTACCGGCCTTTGTTGATCTGCAGCGGCACGTCGAGGTCCAGGTTAAAGGTTTGCGTTTCCCCGGCCTTTACCGCCAGCCGCGAAATCTCGCGCCCGCCCGCAGTTAATTCGTATTTCCAATCCTTGCTTTGCGTCTCTAAGGTAAGGTTAGCGGAAGCGGTGCTGCTGCCATGGTTGACCAGATCGATCGTATAAGACACGGATTCGCCCGGCGCGGCGGACCATTCTAAGTAAGGTGTGAAGAGCTCCAGCGAGCCTGCCGCCGAGGCCTTGCCAACCCCGGATAAAGCGCCGCCCAGGGCCGTGACCAGAATGAGCAGCATACAGGCTGCTTTTCGATAGGTTTGAAGCATCTCTAGTTCCCCCTATGAAAAAAATGATGGTTCATCAAGGGTACGCACGAAACGCGTTCTTGGATTTATTCCACTCCAAAATTTTTTTTGGGGTTTTCAAGCGAATCCATTTTTGATAAAACGGGAGGTAAGAAGAGGAGAAATTTTGCGGGAGGGACAAACATGGACCTGCAAAATGAAGAGATGACGAGGCGGCTTCGTGAAATGTGCGACGGTTCGGTGTCGGCATTTGATGCGTTTTACGCCTGTTATTCTCCTTTTGTCATGCAGGTGGCTGGCCGTCTGATCGGGGAGCGGATGGAGGCCGAGGATATTTGCCATGAGGTATTTTTGGAGGTGCTGCGGCGCGGACAAGACTACGATCCGTCGCGCGGCTCGATTAAGGCCTGGCTGGCGGTGATGACCCGCAGCCGCAGCTTGGATCGCTTGCGGCGCAAAGCGCGTCTGCAGTATCCGGGCGATGAGGCGCTGCGCCGGGAGGCGGTGGACAAAGACGGCTCCGGCGAGGACGAAGCCTTGTCGCGGCTGGAGCGGGAGGCGCTCCGCACGGCGATCTACAAGCTGCCGGAGCCGCAGAAGAAGGCGATTATGGGCTCCTATTTCGCCCTCCAGACCCAACGCGAAATGGCGGAGGCCTGGAGCGTGCCGATCGGAACCGTGAAATCCTGGGTGCGGTACGGAATCAACAATTTGCGTAAACAGCTGGAGAAGCAAGGCTGGGGAGAACCGCTGGAAGGAGGGAACGAGCATGAACGGGCAAGCCGACCCTAAGGATAAGGATCGCAAGCTTGGTGGGCCGAAATTGCTAGACCTATGCGTTCGGATGTACACCGAGCAGGAGTGGATCGATTGGCTGCTGGGAACGCTGGGGGAGGCGAAGTGCTCCGAAATGGCGAAGCACCTGGATACCTGTACGGTCTGCCTGGAGCAGAAGATGTACTGGCAGGACGTCCTGGGGATCGGCGGCGAGGGTGCCTTGGTGCAGGGGATATCGGGCATGCAAGAAAGGCAGGGGATGCAGGACGTGCCGGACGTGCAGGGCATGTCGGATCTGCCGAGGGTGTCGGCTGTTGGACAGCCCGACCCGGCGATGCCTGTCGCACGGGGGATGGGAGCAAACCGTCAGAAGCAGGCCGAGGCTTCTACCGGGGAGCGACTAGATCCATGGGCGGATGCTGTTCCTTCCGAGCGGATTCGTCGTAGCCTGCGGGGCCGAGTGAGAAGGATCGGCTGGCGGCGTCGGGCAGTACAGCTGCTGACGATTCGCTGGAAGTGGACGATCTCGCTGGCGGCAGCTCTGATGGTGCTGATCGGCCTCGGGTTCGCCCTCGATAACCTGAACCAACCCGAGGCCAGTTGGGATCGTTATGTCCAAACCTACGAGCCGGATGCGCTGCCGGTCTTGTCCAAGCCGGATACGATCTCTTATCCGATCGCTATGGGCCGTTTAGAGCCGGAAAACGGCAGGGTGTGGTACAACGAGGCCACCCGGGAAATGCTGATGCTGGTCGGCGGCCTTGTCCCGGACAGAGGGCAGACCATTCGTGTCTGGATCGTGAAGGAAGGGGCGCGCGACAGCCTAGGGCTGCTGCAATACCATGCGAACCGGGCTCATCTGTATGTTAAGGACAAAACGCTGGGCAACGGCGACAGCCTGGAGCTAACGATCGAACCCGCTTATGGCACGCCGGAAGTCCAGGAGGCTCCGATTCCGAATTCAATTTCGTTGGATTTGTTGGGGCGATGAGCTTCTGTCTGTCAACCCTCCAGATCAAGCAAGTTGCTGTATGGGACAGCGTGGATTTCTCGAAAAATAGGAACAAGTGACTTGTCAGGAGGGAGACGTTTCGATATGGATCAACTTGAGTTTATCGGTACCGGGGACGCGATGGGGGTTCCTCGCGTGTATTGTGATTGCGAAGTGTGCGGGGAGGCGCGGAGCTCCGGCGTAAACCGGAGATACCGCGCACTGGTCGCAGTCGAAGGGGACGAAGGCGGCTTCCTGATTGATTGCGGACCGGATTGGCGGACCGGTATGGAGCGAAGGGGGCAGCGTTTTGCGGAGCAGATTCTGGTCACGCATGCCCATTTCGATCATATTGGCGGGTTGCCCGAATGGGCGGACGCTTGCCGCTGGTTGGGCAGACGAGGACAGCTGTACGCGCCGCAAGAGGTGCTGGATACGATCCTTCGGCAATACCCGTGGCTGGGCGGCCATTTGGATCTGCATGCCGTCGGCGGAGAGGGGACTCGGCTGGCCGGGTGGCAAATCCATGCGTGGAAGGTATTCCACGGCAAAAACGGCTTTTCGTATGCCTATCGATTAGAGAAAGATGGCTTCGCCTGGGCTTATTGCTCCGATTCGATCGCTTTGCCGGAGGAGCAAAAACAACCGTTGTTTGGCCTTGATCTGCTGGTGTTAGGTACCAGCTTCTACCATGAAACGGCGGAATTTTCGACCCGATCGGTGTATGACGTAAGGGAGGCGCTGGAGCTCTTGAACGAGGTCCGCCCGGCGCGGACGGTGTTTACGCATCTGTCGCACGATATCGACCTTCGCCGCGATTATGGATTACCGGAAGGCGTGGAGTTTGCCGCTACGGGGATGAGGGTACCGCTGCAGTTGGGGGAATGATGGCGGGTATGAGGATCATGTATGCGAAAAATCGAGTACAATTTGCCCATTAGTGGTACTTTTGCCGAATGTATGCGAAATATCGAATACATTTCATCCACGTCCAGTCACCTAGGCCAAATGTATATGAAATTTCATGCTTATTCGCCCCAATCGGACGCAAATACCCCAAATCTATATGAAAAACCGAATAGATTTCGCTTTTTACCGCGTCCAGCGGCAAATTGGATGCGAAATTTCAGCTATATTAAAAAAACTAACTGGAGGAACCCAGTTAGTTTTTTGCATTTAGCACAAACTTCTCGATCACGTGCTTTACGCCGTCCTCATTGTTGCTTAAGGTCACGAAGTCGGCGATCTCCTTTAATGCGGGAATCGCATTGCCCATCGCCACGCCGAGACCGGCGGCTTCGAGCATCTCATGGTCGTTCCACGAATCGCCGATGGCGATCGTTTGCGACAAGTCGCAGTCGAAGTGGGCCGCCAGGAAACGCAGGGCATGGCCTTTGGTGCCTTCCGCTTGCATGATCTCCAGGAAGTTCGGCTTGGACTTGGTGATATGAACGCCATCCCCAAGCAACTCGCGCAGCTCCGGAGCGATTTGGTCCAGGTAGTCGGGCTCGTCGATGATTAGCATTTTAGGCGTCGGCTGGGCGACCAGCTTGGCAAAATCCGGCTCCACATAATACCGCGTCCGGTTCAGCGTGGTATAGTCGATCAGCTTCTGGTTCTCCTCGCGGGCGTACAGTTTATCGTCGATATACGTTTGCAGGTGCAGGTTGCGCTCGATGCAGTATTCAAACAGCTTGCGTGCGGCTTCCATCGGGACGTAACGCTCGTAGAGCACCTTTTCGTCCATCAGGTTCTTCACCAGCGCGCCTTGGTACGTAATGATCGGCACGTTGAGTCCCGTCTGACGGGCGATCGCTTGGGCCGATGCGTAGGCGCGGCCGGTCGCCAGGGTGACGACAACGCCTTGGGCTACAGCTTGCTCCAGCGCCTGCTGCGTTGCGGGGGTCACTTCTTTGTCATCATTAATCAAAGTGTCGTCAATATCGATGGCAATCAGTTTATACATGGTTTCTCTCCTCTTTAGAAAATGTCTCTCTCTATCCGGCGGATTTCAATTCCGCCAACAGCATGCCGCCCAGGATGCATAGACAGCCCATCCCTGCCGCCAAGCCAAGCCGTTCGCCGCCAAAAAGCACGCCGGTTACCGCAGCAAACACCGGCTCCATCGCGAAGATTACCGCCACACGGGAGGGGCTGGTGAACTTCTGAGCCACCGTCTGGATCCAAAAAGCAAATGCGCTGGTGGGTCCAATTGAGACGAGCAGCGCAAGCCATACTTCCGGCTGCATGAGTTGGCCGGCCGTTTCGTTCCAGGACGCCGTGCGTTCGAATAGCAGTGAACCGGCTGTACTCAAGAGGCCAACGACCGCCATCTGCAGCGAGGCCAGGGGCAATGCCGGGTAGCGGGGAGCAAACACGCCGGTGTAGGCGACGTGCAGCCCAAACGCGATGGCGCACAAAAACACCAGCGCATCGCCGCGGTTCCAGGATAAGCCCTGGGTACCGGCGAACGCCAACAGATAAAGTCCGGCGGCGGCCAGGAACGCGCTGATCCAGGTAAACCGGGAAATGCGGTGCTTCAGCAACCAAAACGATAAAAAGGGCACGATCACAACCGATAACCCCGTAATGAAGCCGGCATTCGAGGTTGAAGTATATAACAGCCCGACCGTTTGGAACGTGTAGCCCAGAAACAGCAGACCCCCCAGCAGCGCCGCGTGCCCCGCCATCCGCCAGGACATTTGCTTCCACTCCTGCCGATAAAACACGGCGATGATTAAAGCGAGCAGCAGCGCTGCCCCGATAAAGCGGATGCCGTTAAAAGCGAGGGGCGGGAGCACCCGTACCGCATGCTGAACGATCAGGAAGGTGCAGCCCCACATCAACGCGACGAACAACAGCCCCAGATCGGCCAAACGGGTCCGGTTAAGGGCGGGCTTTTGCAAAGGGGAGGGGGGCTCGTTATTCCTCAAGGAAAACCAGTCCGATGAAATCCTCCAGCTCCAGATTACCGAAGTAATGCTTCACATCCGTGCCGGCGAGCGCTTCCCGTACGGCCGAATCCTCATATTTAACGCCTCTCAGCTTGTCCTCGATATCCGCCACGTCGCCGACGCCAAAAAAGTCGCCGTAAATCTTGATGTCCTGAATATGCCCGTCTTTGATGTTCATGCGCAGATCGATGATGCCGACCGGGAATTTCTTCGCGTGCTTCACATTGCTCTCCGGCGACAAACCGTAGTTCCAATCCCAGTTCTTATAGCGTTGCGCGGAAATCTCGTGGATTTTCGCCCAATCCGCTTCCGTCAGTTTATATTGAGGTACGGCGTTGGGTTCCATGCCAAAAATATGCCGCAGCAGCTCGGCGCGGAATTCCACGATCGTCATTTTGCGGTCCAGGAAGTCGATGATATTAGCCACCCGGCTGCGCACGGATTTGGTGCTCTTCGATTTGAATTTCTCCGGATTGGCTTTGAGCGATGCCTGCACGTTGTCGAGATTCAGATTAAACATCAGTGTCCCGTGGCTGAACATCCGCCCGCGTGTGGCGAATTGGGCGTTGCCGGAAATCTTTTGCTCCCCGACTTGAAGGTCGTTGCGTCCGGTCATTTCCGCGTTGACGCCCAGCGATTTCAGCGCCTGCACCACCGGCTCCGTAAACTTGCGGAAGTTGTGGAACGATTGGCCGTCATCCTTGGTGATGAAGCTGAAGTTCAGGTTCCCCAAATCGTGGTAAACCGCGCCGCCGCCGGACAGCCGCCGGACGACTTGCACGCCGTTCTCCTTGACATATTCCTGATTGATCTCTTCGATCGTGTTCTGATGCTTGCCGATAATGATGGAAGGGGCGTTGATATAAAACAGCAAATAGCTGTCGTCCTCCAGCGGCAAATGTCTTAAGGCAAACTCTTCGATGGCCAAATTGACGGACGCATCGGTAATGCCTTCGTTATCGATAAACAGCATGGTTCTCCATCCTCCTATTTGCGGCCGGTTGCCTGATGGTCAGGCCCCGGTATGTAGTCGTACACGCATATGATTTTATTGTAAACCAATTGGTGTCGAAACCAAAGGGGGAGCAGCGCTTTTTGCCGAAAAAGAATGCCGGGCCCTTCCCTGTTGACGGAAGAAGGCGGGAAACCGATAATGGGGACACCTGAACTTTTTGGAGAGAAAAGAGGAATCGCTTTATGGTGTTGGAAGTATACGGTCACGGCGGCGACCTGGTGACGGCTTCGGCCCGGTACGGCGTGGCCGCGGGGGAATGGACGGATTTTAGTGCGAATATCAATCCGCTGGGGCCTCCGCCAGGGCTGCTGGAGGTTTTGCGGGAGGCGCTGCCGGACATTGTGCGTTACCCGGATCCAGGGCATCGCGCGCTGGTGACGCTGCTGGCTGCCCGCCTTCAAGTGGAAGAGGGAGCGCTGGTGGTTGGGAACGGAGCGGCGGAAAATATGGCGCTGGCGCTGCTGGGACTCGCCCCGGGGAAGGTTGGGGTGGTGGAGCCTTGTTTTTCCGAATACCGTACGCTTGCGGAGCAGTTTGGCGCCCGGGTGTTGTCGGTGTTCGGGACGGAGGAAAGGGCGTTTAGGGCCACGCCGGAGGAAGTGGAGGGCTTGATCCGCGAGACGGATTTGGCGTTTATCGGCCAGCCCAACAACCCCAACGGGGTACAATACGGCTTGGACGAGCTGCGGCGATTCGCTGCGGCCGGAGAACGATACGGCACGTATGTGGTGATTGATGAAGCGTTTATCGACTTTATTCCGGAACCGGAGCGGCGGACGCTGCTGCCGGAGCTTCTGGATTACCCGCATCTCATTTTGGTCCGGTCGATGACGAAATTTTATGCCATTCCGGGCCTCAGGCTAGGTTATGCGATTGCGCACCCTGAGACGGCCCGGCGTATGCGGGACAAGCAGGTCACCTGGAGCGTTAACGCGTTGGCGCTGCGAGCGGGGGAGTTTTGCTTGAGGGCAGACGTTTCTTATGAGCGGGCGACTTTGGAGCTGGTGAAGGAGCAACGCGAAAAGCTGGTGGGCGAGTTGACGCGGCTGGGCTGCCAAACTTGGCCGGGCGAAGCGAACTTCCTGCTCGTTCGGGTACCGGAGCCGTGGACGGCTGAGACGATGCAGACCGCACTCGGACGGCGCGGTGTGCTGGTGCGCAGCTGCGCGATGTATCCGGGGCTGACGAAGCGGGATATCCGGGTGGCCGTGAAGGAGGAGCCGGCCTGCGATAAGCTGCTGCGGGAGCTGAATGCGGTGTTGGGGGACTCGTTGAAGGAAGAGAGTTGTTAAAGAAAGATTCCTAAGGAAGAGGAGGAGGAACCGTTCCATGTGACTTCCTGCGAATTAGATTTGGATGAAGCAAGCCTGATTGGAGCGAGATGTGGTGCTGGGAGGATGGAAAAAATGACGATAGAGATGCCTTTTATGGAGGCGCGGCCGGGTGCGGCGGTTTATGCATCCGAAGCCTGGCCGGGGTTAAAGCTGAAGTATGGGGAACGGCATTTGATGCTGGAGGCGCCGCAGGAGATGGACGGCTTAAGCAGCGCGGTGTATGGCGGCGGGTTTGGGAAGCTGCGCCGCATGGTCAACATCTATGTAGACCGCCAGTACCGCTGCGACGACCCGGCGCGGGACATTGCCGACTTGTTAGGGCAATGGGGGTACCCCTCGGAGGCGACGGCCGGGCTGCTGACGGCGGTGCCGATGCGTTATGCCGCGGTGGCGGAGGAACGCGGCGAGGATTTCGCCGTCTTTTGCTGCGCGACGGCGGGGGCGTCGACGGGTTCTGTTTTTCTTCCGCATTACCGCTTGTGTTTATACCCCTCTAGATGTTTATAAGCGGACGGTGCGCCGCGATGCCGCCAAGCATCCGAGCCCGAACAGCGGCTACCCGGAAGCAACGGTAGCCGGGGCGCTTGGGGTTCGGCTTGGCGGGGAAAAATCCTATCACGGCGTCGTTTCGTTCCGCGCCTATATGGGCGACAAAACCCGCGAGTTGGTGCCCGATGACGTAACTCGCACAGCAAAGCTGATGTTCTGGACTGCCAATGTGACGGTGATTGCGGGAACGGCGGTATGGATCGCGATCACGGGCCATTGGACTTGGATTTAGTTGGCTTTGGAGGTGAACGAGAATGAACGTGGAATGGTGGCTGGTTCGTCACGGCCTCACGGCCTGGAACGCCGAACGTCGATATCAAGGCCATAGCGACCCCTCGTTGCTGCCGGGGGAGGCATCGGGTTTAACCGATCTACACCGGGAGCTGGAAGGGGTGAATTTCGCGGCGGTGTTTGCCAGCGATTTGCGGCGTTGCCGGGAAACGCTGGCGTGGGCTCGTCCGGATTTGCTGAACAACGTTCAGTATGACCCGCGCTTGCGGGAAATGGACTTTGGCTTGTGGGAAGGTCAGACGTACGAAATGCTTAAGGATAATGAGCGATACCGTGCATGGATTGACGATCCGCAGGCGGTGACTCCTCCGGACGGCGAATCGTGGGAGGCTTTTCGGTCGCGCGTAGGGGAGGTGTGTCGAGAGCTGCTGTCCTTAACTGGTACTCTGGAGGAAGGAGCGGGTCTCGAACCCCGCAGCCAGTTAAACGCTGAGGCGCGTACGTCCCTTCCGCCAACTGGGGGGGAACCGCTGTTTTCACCGCTGCCACCGTCTTCACCGCTGTCACCGTCTTCACCACTGCGACCGTCTTCGCCGCTGTTCCCGTCACACCCCCAGCCCCACGAGGTCACGCGTTTGCTCATCATCACCCACGGCGGAGTAATTTCGATGCTCAGCTCGTTGCTGCAGCCTGGTCTGGGGTTCTGGGACACTCGGGTTGGGCCGGGCGGCATTCAACGTTTGTTTATTCAAGGGTAAGGAGAATCTGAGGAGGAGAAGGAGGGGGACAATGACTGAACCTGAGATGAGGTTAAAGCTTAGCGTGCTGGATCTCGTTCCAAAGCTCCCGGGGACTACAGCCGAAGCAGCACTGGAACAAGCGATCCGGTTGGCTCGGCGGGCAGAAGAGCTGGGATATCAACGCTACTGGACGGCGGAGCACCACGATATGGAGGGGCTGGCCAGCTCGGCGCCGGAGGTGCTGTTATCCGCGATTGGAGCGGCCACCCGCCGGATTCGTCTGGGGTCGGGTGCTGTTTTGCTGCCGCATTACAGTCCGCTGAAGGTTGCAGAAAACTTCAGGTTGTTGTCGGCGCTGTACCCGGGGCGCGTCGACCTCGGGATCGGCCGAGCTCCCGGCGGGGAAGCGCATGCGGCGATGGCTTTGAGCGGCAATTTCCTGGAACGGGTAGGGCGCTATCCGCAGTTGGCCAAGGATCTCACCGACCTGCTTGCGGACCGTTACCTCTACGAGGAACATCCCGTCACCGCCCGGCCGATCCCCGAGCTTCCGCTGGAACTGTGGATGCTCGGGACCAATGTCAAAAGCGCCGGCTACGCAGCCGAACTTGGAACGGGCTACGTTTTTGGCCAATTTATGAGCGACAGCGACGGAGCCGAGATCCTGCGGGCCTACCGCGAAGCGTTTCGCCCCTCCGTTCACCATGCCAAGCCGGTAGCCATGCTGGCTGTCAGCGTCATTTGCGCGGAGACCGAAGCGCAGGCTGAGGCCTTAGCGGAGAAGGCGGCGGAAGGGTTCCGCGACCGAGGGGGTTCGCCTTTTCAAGGATTCGTTGGGACAGCTCGCCAAGTCCGCGAACAGTTGAGCGACCTGCAGCACAAGTGCGAGAATGACGAGTTTTTGATCGTCACGCCGATTCCTGATTATGAGGAGCGGCTGCATTCCTATCGACTTCTGGCTGAGCCGTGCGGCTGAAATGTTGCAAATAGTACAACATTTTCCCCCGGTAAATGGGCATTCTGACCAAAATGTTGTAGAAAGTGCAGCATTTTTACGGCAAGTGGCCCATTTTACCGTGAAATGTTGTACAAACTACAACATTTTGAGGTCATTAACTCCACCCCAGCCTAAAATGTTGTAGAAAATGCAACATTTTAAGTCAGCACCTGAGACATCCAATGGATTAACGCCGATCTAACGCAACTCACGCACTCGCGTACCGGAACACACCAAACTCACCAAACTCACCAAACTCACCAAACGCACCAAACACAGAAGACACAGAAGGCACAGAAGACACAGCAGACACAGCAGACACAGCAAACACAGCAAACTCACCAAACACACTCAACACGCCCAACACACCCAACACACCCAACACACCCAACGCACTCAACCCACTCAACCCACCAAAACACACAAATTCCACCCTACGCACCCAAATCAAACCGGACGCATCAACGTGACCCATCCAACCTATTCACCTAATTTAAGTAACTTCACGACACGCACCACGCACCACGCAACGCGCACCACGCAACCCGCACCACGCAACGCGCACCACGCTCCCCGCACCACGCAACCCGCACCACGCTACCCGCACCACGCTACTCGCACCACGCTACTCGCACCACGCTACTCGCACCACGCTCCCCGCACCACACCACGCTCCCCGCACCGCATACCCGCACCACCCACGTCTCAGATCCCAAACACCTCGCACCATTGGACATGTCTTGATCTCCACGTCCTGGGTCTCCACGCCCTGGGTCTCCACGCCCTGGGTCTCCACGCCCTGGGCCTCCACGCCCTGGGGCCTCCGCATCCGAACGTCCACACCTTCCCACGTATCTCGCGTCTCCACAGCCCGTTTTTGGTTTATGAGTCGTATATCAGACAGATAGCATCTTCAACGCATCTCGCCCCTCCACATCTCTGCGCAGCGCCGAATCTCCATTCCCAATTCCAAGGAAACAGGGGAATTTCTACATACCTAAAAAAAATCAACCGGATCCCTAAAGTTCATGCCTTGTTGAAAGCGCTTAAAGGCTTAATAATGGGTTTATCCTAAACACAGGGGGCATGAATCAATGGTCAATAAGAAGCTATGGAAGAGAACTTCGGCAATCGCTTTAACCGCCATGCTGGCGCTGAGCTTGTCGGCTTGCGGAGGCGGCGCGGCGAAGAATAATGCGGCGGCGAACGAGCCGGCCGGAAACGGGGCAAAGAGCGGGAGCAGTGGGGAGAAGATCACCATCACGTTCCAAAATATTTACCCGGACCCGGCTACGCCGTCCTATAAAACGATCCATGCGCTGGTCGAAGAGTATGAAGCGGCACATCCCAACATTCATATCGAGCTGGATACGCTGAATACCGACCAACAAAAGATCAAACTCAAAACCCAAGCCGCTTCCAAAGAAGTTCCGGACATCACGATCGTGAACCCGGCGGCGCAAATGAAACCGTTCGTGGACGCCGGCCTGCTGGCACCGCTGAACGATATGCTGGACCAAAATGGCCTGAAAGACACGTACCAAGAAGGCCTGCTGGATTATTACAGCTTTGACGGTAACGTGTATGCCCTGCCGGACGGCAACAACATCGAGGTCGTGTACTACAACAAGGAGCTGTTCGAGCAAGCCGGTATCACCAAAACGCCGGAAACGTTTGACGAATTCCTGGCTGACGTCAAGATTTTTAAAGAAAAAGGCATCACGCCGCTGGCGATCGGGGAGAAGGACTCCTGGACCGGTTCGTTCCTGTTCATGAACATCCTGCTTCGCACGAACGAGGGCCCAGGCTTCCTGCAAGACGTGATGGATGGCAAGAAAACGTTCGAGGACCCGGCCTTCGTTGAAGCGGTCGACAAGTTCCAAGAGCTCGTGCAAGCCGGCGCGTTCCCGGACGGCGCAACGTCCATTGATGCAACGGCAGGCGGCAACATCTTCAAATCCGGCCAAGCGGCGATGTGGGTGATCGGCTCCTGGGAGACAGGCGCCATCGACGCTTCGTCTGTAGCTGGCAAAGTGGGAGCGTTCCAATTCCCAACGGTGAACGGCAAAGGCGATCCAAACGAGTTCATGCTCGCACCGGGGAGCGCGTTTGCGGTATCGGCGAACAGCGAGCATTTGCAGGAAACGAAAGACTTCCTGAACTTCTTTACGCTGAACTTCCCGAAAAAGCAATTTGAAAACAAAAACGCCGTAGGTCTCGGCCAAAAAGTCGACGGCGACCTGAAAGCGGCCGGTTACTCCGACCTCGCCATCAACGTGGCTGAACTGTTCAACCAAGTGAAAGGCGGCGACCTGGCGTTTGATAATACGATGAACCCGGCAACCGCGCAGGTCCACCTGAGCAGCATCCAGAACCTGTTCGTGCAGAAAGTGGATTCCGCTCAAGTGGCGAAGGAGCATCAAACCGCCTTTGAAGCCAACAAGCAGTAAGCCCTAAACCAACCCAAAGCCAATAAACAAGAACCATACCTGTTATCCTAAAAAGTTACCTTTCCATCGATGCGAAGTAGCCTTTGGAGCATTCGTGCTAGAGCGCTTCTTCGCATCGCATTTCTATTGGGGGGCGGAGAGATGAAAGTACTGAAAGTGCCTGCACGCACAATAGCCGTCTTCGTATTGCCTTGTCTGTTGTTGTATGTGTGCCTGGTATTCGTTCCGATACTCGTTTCATTTGGAACCAGCTTATTGAATTGGGACGGGATCACCACCGCAAAATTTACGGGGTTGTCCAACTTCCGCGACATGTTTTGGAACGATCCGGTCTTCTGGCCGTCGGTTCGGAGAACGCTGCTGTATGCGGTAGCCTCCATGCTGGAGATCCCGCTTTGCTTGTTTTTTGCGATTTTGCTCAGCCGTTATTTGCGAAAAGGAAACACGCTGGCGTCGATCTATTTTACGCCGGTTATTTTATCGGTCGTCATTATCGGACAACTCTGGAAAACGATCTATAACCCGACCTCGATGGGCGGGATGCTGAACGGCGTGCTGATCGCTCTCGGGCTGGACAGCTGGACGCATAACTGGCTGACCGAGCCGAAGATCGCCATGTTCAGCTTGTATTTCGTGTCGCTGTGGCAGTATTTCGGCTACCATTTGCTGATTCAATACACCGGGGTGCAGAACATTCCGGACGAGATTTATGAAGCCGCGAAAATCGACGGGGCGGAAGGCTTTAAAGCAGATCGTTATATCACGATGCCCCTGATCGTCCCGATTTTTAAAATATCGATCGTCCTGGCGTTTATCGGTTCTCTGCAGGCGTTTGACCTCGTGATGGTCATGACGGCCGGCGGGCCGGCCCATGCCACCGACGTCATCTCCACGCATATGTACAACAGTTCATTCCTGTCCCTGAAATACGGGTACGGTAGCGCGATTGCCACGTTCCTGGTCCTGTTGTGCCTCGTATGCACGGCGATCATCAATTCCATCTTCAACAAGCTTGAGAAAAAATACAGCTAGCAAGGAGGCGAGGTCCATGCGCAAAATCAAAAAAGGAATCGTGTACCTGCTCTTTGCGATTCCGGTCGTAACTCAGTTGTACCCGCTGTTGTGGCTGCTGCTGTATTCGTTGAAGACGAATGAGGAGATCATGGGCGGAAGCTTCTTCGCCTTGCCGAAGGCGCTGCAGTGGCACAACTACAAAGATGCCTACGAGTCCGGCAGCTATTTGAAATATTTATCGAACAGCGTGATGGTCACCGCGATCACGATGATCTGCGTGATCATCCTCAGCTCGATGGTGGCGTACGCGATTTCACGGTTCCGCTGGAAATACGGCGGCTTGGTGATGACCGTCTTTCTGATGGGGATGATGATCCCGATGCAGGCCACACTGCTGCCGCTCATGGTCATCTTCAAAAACGTCGACATCCTGAATACGCATCTTTCGCTGATATTGCCGTATATCGCTTTTTCCACTCCGATTGCCGTCTTTATCCTCAGCGGGTTTATGAAGAGCATCCCGGCGGAGATCGAGGAGTCGGCCTTTATCGACGGGGCGAGCATATACCGGATCTTCCGCAGCATTATTTTGCCGGTGTCCGTACCGCCGATGATGACGGTTTGTATTTTGACCTTTATCACGATTTGGAACGAGTACATTTTGGCTGCGACCTTCATTTCGTCCGAGCGGTTAAAGACGTTGCCGTTTGGGGTATACACGTTCGTCAGCCAATATTCCGTGAACTATGGAGCGATCGGCGCCTTCCTGGTCATGGGTGCACTGCCGGTCATTCTGATCTATTTCTTCCTGTCGAACCAAATTACGAAAGGGATGGTAGCGGGAGCCGTCAAAGGATAAAGAGAGCATCTTGCAAAATAGGGTTGCCGAATTATAATGAAGGAGCAGCAGGACACGAGGATGGGAGGGAGAAAACAGTTGCGAAACGGCTTTCATTCCATTAACCATCGGTTGTTTTTGCTGTTTCTTTTTTGTATGTCAGGCATCTTGCTGATCGTCAGCCTGCTATACTATAACCGGACCACGGAGCAATATCACGAGAAGCTCAGCGATTTATCGCAGAAAAACGTGGCCCAGACCGCCGGGCTGTTCAGCCTGCTGTACGAAGGGTACGACAGCTTGTCCAAGTCGATCACAAACAATTTTGAAATGATCCGCCTGCTGAACGAGAAAACCGATGAGCCAGCGGTGGCCTATATCAATGAGCAATCGATTACGAACATTATCGGGGCGATTTTTTATTCACGCGACGATCTGGTTGGCATTCACGTTATCACAAACCGGGGGAAAATCTACAATTACGGGAACTCGATGAATGTGCTGGATCCGGCATATCCCCAGGAGGACTGGTATCAGCAACTCCGCAACTCCTCGGGGAGGCTGGTGTGGTTGGGCGTCTACGCTCACTCGCTGATCGATTTGGCTGAGGACAGCCCGGTGTTTGCCTTTGGTCGGCAAATTTACGATTTGAACGAGCATAAACCGATTGGCATTGTTCTCTACGAGGTGAACCCGGGGCCGGTGCTGGACGCTTTGGATAACCTCAAGCTGGGGGAGCATAGCGAGGTTTATCTGATCAATCAGCAGGGCCAAGTCGTCTCTTCGCTGACCGATCCGGCACCGGTGCTGCCGGACTTTCCGAAGCTGGATGCGGCCAACAACTCGGTCGTAGAACAAACCGGTTCAGGGATCACGGTGGCGTCCCGTCTGCCTTTTTCCGACTGGTCGGTTGTAAGCGTTACCCCCCGTCAAGATTTGAACGTTGAATTGGTGGAGACCAAACGCTATTTGCTTATTGTGATCTCGATCCTGATCATCGTATCCGCCGTCGTCGCAAGTCTGGTGTCCCGGACGTTCTCGAAACCGCTGAAGCAGTTGATCCGCGAGATGAAACAGGTGGAGATCGGGAATTTTCGCGGGATGGTGAACGTCTCCTCCTACCAGGAGATCAACATTCTCGTCGCGTCCTTTAACCGAATGGTCAGCCGCATTGAGGAGCTGATCGAACGGGTGAAAATTTCCTCGGTCAGCGAAAAAAACGCCGAGCTGCAAGCGCTGCAGTCGCAGGTCAATCCGCATTTTTTGTATAACACGCTGGATATGATCTACTGGATGCTGGATGAGAAGGAGAACGATCGGCTAGGCGAGCTCGTCTTGTCGCTGTCTTCGATGTTCCGCTACAGCAGTGAGTGGAAGGATGGGGCGAGCGTCACGCTGCGCGAGGAGCTGGAGCAGATTCACCACTATCTGACGATTATCCTTATCCGGCTGGAGGGCCGGCTCCGGGTGGAAACGGCTGTCGACGAGCGCTGGCTGGATATCCGGCTGCCGAAGATGACCTTACAGCCGATCATCGAAAACGCCGTGAAATACGGGCTCGAATCCCTGAAACGCCAAGGCGTGCTGAAGCTGTATACGCAGGAGGTTGGGGATGTGTTAAAGATCGTTGTGGAGGATAACGGCAACGGCATCGATGCCGAGCGGCTGGCTTGGCTGAAGCAGTCGATCAACCGGCAAACCTCAAAGGAATCCGATACCGGCAGCAGCGGTATTGGGCTGCAAAACCTGCATCGCCGCCTGCAGCATATGTTTGGTGAACGTTACGGTCTGGAGATCGACAGCATTCCCGATAAAGGAACCCAGGTGGCCGTGCTGCTGCCGCTTCCGATGGAAGGAGACGTTTCAAAGTGAATATTCTGATTGCCGACGACGAACGGGCGATCCGCGAGGGGATCAAGCGGACGATTCAACGGATCTATCCGGAATATACGGTGGATTTGGCGGAAGGGGCGGAGGATGCGGTGAAGCTGATGGCCGAGAAGCGATTCGACATCGTGCTGACCGATATTTTGATGCCGGGGATGAACGGTCTGGAATTTATGCGCATCTCCAAACGCAAGTTTCCCCACGTCAAATGGGTGGTTATTTCCGCGCATAGTGAATTCGCCTACGCTCAGGAAGCGGTGCGGCTGGGGGCCCGCGATTACTTACTTAAGCCGATTGGGAAAACTCGCCTGCAGGAAATCATCGAAACCCTGGCGATGGAAGTCCGCGAGGAAAGCGAGATGACCAAGGAAGAGGAGCTGCTGAAGGCGAATTTGAAATATTTGCGCGAAGGCGTGTTTCAGCGGCTGGCTTCGGGTCTGGATATCGGCAATCTGGACCTGACTCCGTTTATGGAGGACTATCTCAGCTTCTATTTGATGATGGTGCAGATGGATGCCGGGGACAAAAGCGTGCGGCTGGAGCATTTCATCGTGGAGAATGTGCTGTCCGAGCTGATCGAGCGGCATGGCCGGGGATTTGTCGTCAGCTATGACCGCCAAAGTCTGCTGGGTTTGATCACGCCGCGGGAGCCGGAGCGGATCGAGCGGTTCCAGGAAGAAGTGAAGGAGCATATGAAGCACTATTTGAAGGTACCTTTTCAGATTGTTCACTCTGGCCTGAACAACGATTTCAAGGCGGTTCCGCAGGTGGTCATGCGCATGAAGCAGGCTTCCGATTCGCCGGTTACCTTGCTGGATCCGCCCAAGGGCAGCGGGGAGAAAGCGATCGACGTCGCCTTGCAATACATCAAAGAGCACTACAATGAGGATCTTTCCTTGGAAAAGATCGCTTCCATCGTCTTCTTGAACCCGGCCTACTTCAGCCAGCTGTTTAAGCAGAAGGTGGGGCTCGGCTACAAGGAATACGTCACCTCGCTCCGTCTGGAGCAGGCGAAGCAGCTGCTGCTGAACCCCAAGCTCAAGGTCGCGGAGATCGCTGAATACATCGGTTATCAGGACATGCGCCATTTTACGCAGATGTTCCGCAAGAAATACCAGGTGACGCCCAACGAATATCGGCAACAGCAAAATATCAATATTTTGCTGGCCAGCGGCGGATCGAAGGAGTCGCAAGTGAAGTGACAAACGGGATTGCCGGGACTGTCCTGGAGAAAAAGCCTGCACAATTGCAGGCTTTTCTTCATGTTAGCCGTGAGAGGCAGTTCATTGACAGGAACATACGTTCGTAATATAATGCAGCCAAAAGGGAGGCTGCAGGAATGAATCTATACGATAAGCTGACCATATTGACCGAATCGGCCAAATACGATGTGTCGTGTTCATCCAGCGGCGTGGAGCGGGGAAGCGGGGAGAGCGGCGACAGTCGGACGGTAGGAAATACCGCCGCCTGCGGGATCTGCCACAGCTTTGCCGCCGATGGCCGCTGTATCTCGCTGCTCAAGCTGCTGATGTCGAACGCCTGCATCTATGACTGCAAATACTGCGTGAACCGCCGCTCCAACGATACGCGGCGCGCCGCGTTTACGCCGGAGGAGCTGGCGGAGCTGACGATGCATTTTTACCGCCGGAACTATGTCGAGGGCTTGTTTCTCAGCTCCGGGATTATGCGCAGCCCGGATTATACAACAGAGCAGCTGATCCGGACGCTGGAGCTGCTGCGGAATCATTACGGCTTTGGCGGGTATGTCCATGTGAAGGCGATCCCCGGTGCCGACCCGGCGCTGATTGCCCGGCTGGGGCTGCTAGCCGACCGGATGAGCGTAAATATTGAGCTGCCTTCCCAGGACAGCTTGCATCAGTTGGCGCCGGACAAGAACAAGGAGGCGATCCTGAAGCCGATGCGCGCCATTCGGCAGGGCATCCGCGAGAACGGCGCCGATCTGGTGAAATACCGGAACGCTCCCCGGTTCGTCCCCGGCGGGCAAAGCACCCAGCTCATCATCGGCGCTACGCCGGACAGCGATTTGAGCATCCTGAACCTGACGGAGGCGCTATACCGCAAATATGAGCTGAAGCGGGTGTATTATTCCGCCTATACGCCGGTGGCGGAGCATGCGCTGCTGCCATCGCTCGACACTAAGCCGCCGCTGCTACGGGAACACCGGTTGTACCAGGCGGATTGGCTGCTGCGTTTTTACGGCTTCGAAGCCCAGGAGCTGCTGGATGAACGCACGCCGAATTTTAATCTGTTTATGGACCCGAAATGCCATTGGGCGCTCCAGCATATCGAATACTTTCCGGTGGAGGTGAACACGGCCCCTTACGAAACGCTGCTGCGTGTCCCTGGGATCGGCGTTCGCAGCGCGAAGCGGATCGTGGCGGCGCGGCGAACGGGACGGCTTGATTTTCACGGCCTAAAGAAGCTGGGGGTTGTGCTGAAGCGGGCGCAATACTTCCTTACTTGTTCAGGTCACCGGTTGGAAGGGCTGAAGGTGAACGAAAGCACGATTCTGAGATCCTTGCTGTCCCGCAAGGAGATCGACATGTACCTGCCGCAGCCGAAGGTGGAGCAGCTGTCGCTGTTCTCCGACGAGGAGCTGGCCGGAACGGCGGGGAGGGAGATCGGCGCATGGCTGCTTGGTTGAAGGAGGCGGCTTACGCCTACGACGGCAGCTTTGACGGTCTGCTGAGCTGTGTGTTCGAAAGCTATGAACGGAAGGAAGAACTGGTGGATCTCCGCGCCGATGACGACCCGCAGGTAACGTTATTTGAGTCGAGGTGGGTGGAGACCTCACCGGAGCGAGCGTCCCGGGTCTACCATGCCATCGGACGAAGCATCTCACCGGAGGCCCAAGAGCTGGTTCGTCGCGGGTTCCTGACCTGCGAGCCGCAGAAGGATCTGCTGATCTACCGGTTCCTGCGGCTGGGGTTCCGGCATGGGCGGGCAGCCATGGACATGTTGACCGATTCAACGGTACACCGGCTACGCAAAGCCGTGAGGCATCTGAATACGGAAAGTCACGCTTTGATGGGGTTCGTTCGCTTTTCGGTTTATGGCGAGGTGTTGGTTTCGGTCATCGAACCGAAAAACCGCGTGCTGCCGATTCTGGCTCCGCATTTTAGCAATCGCTATCGGCAAGAGGCGTTTCTCATCTATGATCAAACCCACCGCCAGGCGCTGATCCATCGTCCGAAGGAGGCGACCCCGGAGCGGACGGAGATCGTGGAGCTCGATGAGCTTGTCCTGCCGGAGGCGGGGGAGCAGGAGCTGATGTACCGTCGGTTATGGAAGCAGTTTTACGATACGGTGGCGATCCGGGAACGGTTGAATCCGCGGGCGCAAATGTCGCATATGCCTAAGCGTTACTGGGCGCAGCTGACGGAAATGCGGGAGGAGTGAAGGTTCTGGTACAATGGGGAGACAAGCCATCAGAGAGGATGTCACCGATTGAACCTGAGTTACCGCTTGAATTCATCCCCTATCACGTATATCTATCCTTTTGCCTGCCATGAGAACGAGCGGGAGCTTTGCCTGATGGAGCAACGCGCTTTGTTTGGGCAGGTTGCGGAGGATGCGGCCTATCTGGTAAGCCCGCTACGGCTGCCGCCGAACCGCAGCCCGTTTGTGCAGCTGCGACTGGATGTATTGTTTGGCGCGCCGACCTTGGTCGAGTTGGGTGAGCTGGCATCGCGGCTGGAGTTGGAGGGGCAGACCTTCAAGGTCCGTTATCTCAAAAGCGGGCGACGGCAAACGTATGAAGGGGAGCGGGAGGCGGAACGCCGGATCGGCGCTAGAATTCACGGCATCGCGGACATGCGCGCCCCCAATGTGACCTTAGGTTTGCTGGCGCGGGAGGAAGACTGGGTGCTGGGCATATGCCGCAGCGCCGAACCGGTCTGGCTTGCCCACAAGGAGAAGCCAAACAACTACTCCACCGGTTTGTCGACGGTGGTAGCCCGGGCGCTCGCCAATATCGCCGTTCCTCAGCCGGAAGGTCAGCGAGCGATCGACCCCTGCTGCGGGATGGGGAATGTGCTGATCGAAGCGTTGTCGATGGGCATCGACATCGTGGGCCGCGACATCAATCCGGTAGCGGTTCGCGGTGCCAGAAGCAATTTGCGCCACTTCGGTTATGATGATACGGACATCGTGGGGATCGGCGATATTAACGAGCTGGACGGGACGTATGATGCGGCGATCGTCGACCTTCCCTACAATCTGTGCTCGGTGCTGCTTGTCGAGGAGCGGCGGCGGATGCTGGATAGCGTAAGGCGAATCGCGCCAAGGGCGGTTCTCGTCTCCACCGAGCCGCTGGAGCGAGATTTTGCTGAGGTTGGTTTGGTGGTGATGGATCACGGCACGGTCAGCAAAGGCCATTTCGTTCGGAAGGTATGGGTGGTGAGCGGATTTGTCTCTGGAGTAATGTCGAAATGATGGCGGGAAGGATAGGATATTGTCAGTTTCCCGCTTTTCCCCTATAATCCAATAGAGAAGAAAGCCTTAAGACAAGCGTACATATTGTGCCCGTAGGTCCTGAAGCAGCGGTAAAGCAAACCGTGCCGCTTCGGGTTAAAAGGGAAGCCGGTGCAAATCCGGCACGGTCCCGCCACTGTAAACAGGGACGAGCTCACGATGCCACTGTCGCCCGCGAAGGGAGATGGGAAGGCGAGCTTTCGTCGATACCTGGAAGTCAGGAGACCTGCCACGGGAATTCAAGACGGTCCTTCGAGGAAAGGATAACGTTCTGCCAAGAGTATCATCGCTTGGCGCCGAAGGGTGGACGGCTCCACTTTTGCAGGCGCACGGCATGACTTTGTAGACGTAACCCCATCCGCCCAGGATTGGGGTTTTTTCTTTGTTGCCGGGAGGAATGGAGTTCAGCTGGGCTTGTGATCCCGCTGCACGACGTACCGCTGGAGCATGAGGCGATTCTTTACTTACTGGAATAAAAAAAGGGGAGATTTGGAGATGAAGAACTGGAAACGAATCGGGAGCCTAGGGCTGCTGGCACTGATGTTGGTGTTGGCTGCCTGCGGTAACAATAACGCGGTCAACCAAGGGACGGGGAACGCTGCCGAGGCAGCGCAGCAAACGCAAAACGCCGGAACGAACGCAACAGCGGAACAACCGGCTGCACAGGAGACGACTTATCCGTATACCGTGACGGATTCCACCGGGAAGGAGTTTACGTTTGACGCGGCGCCGGAACGAATCGTATCGCTGGCACCGTCGGAGACAGAAGTGTTGTTTGCGCTTGGGCTCGATGAGCAAGTTGCGGGCGTATCCGATCTGGACGACTATCCGGAAGCGGTGAAGGACAAACCGCGGATGGGCGGGTTCCAGGTGAACGTAGAAGCGATTGTGGCGGCGCAGCCGGATTTGGTACTGGCAGCCAGCCTGATCGACGCGGCGACGGTCAAAAGCTTGACGGATATGGGACTTACCGTGTTCCAGTCCAATCCGAAGACGATCGATGCGGTCATGAAGCATATCCAAACGATCGGCGAAATCACGAACCACCAGACCGAAGCGGCCGAGATCGTCGGGAAGATGAAGCAGGAAGTCCAAACCGTTACCGATGCGGTAGGTTCGTTGAGCGAGGATCAGAAGAAAAAGGTGTACATCGAATTTTCCCCGGGCTGGACGGTCGGAAAAGGCGAATTCATGGATGAAATGATCACGTTATCCGGCGGTATCAACGTCGCTACGGATGTTGAGGGATGGTCCGAGATCAATGAGGAGCAGATCATCCAGGCGAACCCGGACGTCATTTTGTACGCCAAAAGCGTAGTTGACGAGAATAACAAGACGCTGGCCGAAATCATCAAAGGCCGTTCAGGCTGGGACCAAATTACGGCTGTGAAGGAGAATCGGATTATCGCATTGGACGATAATCTGCTCAGCCGGACCGGCCCTCGCGTAACGCAAGGGCTGATCGAAGTCGCCAAGGCGATTCACCCGGATTTGATCCAGCCATGACGCGCGGAAGATTAGCGGGATACGGTGCAGCCGGGCTGATCCTGCTGGCCGTTACACTGCTGTTCTGTATCGGCATCGGCTCCGTTTATGTGCCGGCCGGGGATATCGCGGCAATTCTGCTGCATCGCATCCCGGGCCTAAGCCGTCTGATCACGCCGGATTGGACTACGGCGGCAGAGCAAATCGTCGTGCAAGTTCGCTTGCCGCGCGTGCTGCTTGGGATGCTGGTCGGCGCTTCCCTCGCCGTAGCGGGTGCCGGATTTCAAGGCGTGCTGCGCAACCCTCTGGCGGATCCGTTTACGCTGGGCGTATCGTCGGGCTCGGCGATCGGCGCGGCCGTGCTGATTTTTTTCGGATGGCAGTTTTCCCTGCTGGGCATCTTTACATTGCCGATGGTCGCCTTCGTGACGGGGGCCGTGACGTTATGGATCGTCATCTGGCTGGCTCGCGAGAACGGGAAACTGCCGATCGAAAGCCTAGTTTTGTCCGGCGTCGTCATGCAGTCGTTTCTCGGCGCGGTGGTATCCTTTTTGACGGCGATGTCCAAGAAGACGATTAATGAAATCTATTATTGGACGATGGGCAGTTTAAGCTTGCGCGGATGGTCGTATACGGCCATCCTTTTGCCGTATTTACTGATCGGGGCCCTGTTCCTGTGGAGCCGGGCCAAGCATTTGAACCTGCTGACCCTTGGCGAACGGCAGGCTTCCCACTCCGGGATGGCTGTGGAGCGGACCAAGCTGGCCGTGCTGCTCGTCGCCACATTGATGACGGCTGCCGCGGTGTCGGTGTCGGGAGTGATTGGCTTCGTGGGTCTGGTCGTACCGCACATGATCCGCTTGATCACCGGACCGGATTACCGCCTGATCATTCCGCTGTCGGCGCTGGGCGGGGGGATCTTTATGATGTGGAGCGACCTGGCAGCCCGCTCGCTGCTGGCTCCGACGGAAATTCCGCTCGGCATCGTCACGGCATTCGTGGGAGCGCCTTTCTTTGGGTATCTGCTGTATCGGAAGAAAAAGCAGAGGGAGGAGGAGCTGCGTTGATCGAGGCGTCGGGAGTTTCGAAGGCGTTTGGCCGGCAAGAGGTGCTTAGAGATATCGATTGGCGGGTTAGCCCCGGCGAATCCTGGGGGTTGATCGGACCAAACGGCAGCGGCAAAACCACGCTGATCAACCTGATTTCGGGCGTGGAGCAACCGGATGGCGGCGCGATCGCGTTAGACGGTCGTCCGCTAGCGGCCTACTCGCGCAAGGAGCTGTCGCGCAAGGTCGCCGTGCTCCAGCAGGACGGGCTGCCGTCCGTGGCGTTTACGGTCCGCGAGGTCGTGGAGATGGGACGGTTCGCCCATCAGGATTGGCGCGGCAAGGAGATCGGAGGGCCGGAGGCTGGACGCCGCTTGGTCGATGGGATCATGGAGCGCCTGGACTTGAAGGAGCTGGAGCATCGTCCGCTGGGCGTGCTGAGCGGAGGGCAACGGCAGCGGGTGGCGCTTGGGAAAGTGATGGCCCAGCAGCCTGAGCTCGTGCTGCTGGATGAACCTACGACCTATCTGGACCTGCGTTACCAGATGCAGTTTATGGAGTTGGTGGCCGATTGGCAGCAGGAAGCCGGGCTTACGGTCGTTTCGGTGATGCATGATCTGAATTTGGCGGCGTTGTATTGCAGCCAGCTCCTGGTGATGAGCGGCGGGCGCGTCGTTGCGCAAGGGGCGCCGGAGGACATTTTATCCACCGAGTTGGTCGCTCAGGTGTTTGGGGTTCAGACGCATCAAGTGCCTCATCCGGATGCAGACGTTCCGCAGCTGTTGCTGCGTCGGGAACGGCTGCTCTAATCTAACGCGCTGTAATTGCTGTAATTATGGAAAGGGGTATTTATGGGATACGATTCGGTAGAGCAGTTGACACAAGCGATCGTGTCGTTGGACGAAGCGGCCATGGAGGCGGCCCGGGTTCATATTGACCGATTGACGAAGCCGCCGGGAAGCCTCGGCAAATTGGAGGGATTAGCCGTCAAGCTGGCCGGAATCACGGGTGAGGCCAAGCCGGCTTTTCCGAAACGCGTGGTGATCGTCATGGCGGCGGATCACGGCGTCTGTGAGGAAGGGGTCAGCGCGTTTCCGGCGGAGGTGACGCCGCAGATGGTGCTTAACTTCCTGGCCGGCGGCGCAGCGGTGAATGTACTGGCGCGTCAGGCTTCGGCTGACGTCGTTTGCGTGGATATCGGAGTGAACGCGGAGCTGTCGCATCCAGGGCTTGTCCAGCGAAAATTGCGTTATGGGACAGGGAACATGGTCAAAGGACCGGCGATGAGCCGGGAGGAAGCCGAAGCGGCGATCCGTGTTGGGGCTGACGTAGTTGATGAAGCGGTAGCCCAAGGTGTACGGCTGTTCGTCACCGGGGAGATGGGCATCGGCAACACCACGGCCAGCGCGGCGATCATGAGCAGCTTGACAGGGATTGCGCCGCAGCAGAGCGTTGGCCGAGGCACCGGGGTGAACGACGAGCGGTTGCGGCATAAAGTCGCCGTCGTAGCGCAGGCGCTGGACGTAAACCGTCCGGATGCCAACGACCCGTTGGATGTGTTGGCTAAGGTAGGCGGGCTTGAGATCGCCGGATTGACCGGCGTCATCCTGGGGGCCGCTGCCCGGCGCTGTCCGGTTGTGATCGACGGCTTTATTTCGACCGTTGCCGCGTTGCTCGCCGTCCGCCTTAAGCCGGAAACTGCCGACTATCTGATTGCTTCGCATGTCTCCCACGAGCAAGGCCACCGGGCCCTGCTGCAGGAGCTGGGCCTGAACCCGATGCTGGAGCTGGACATGCGGTTGGGCGAAGGCACGGGCGGTGTGTTGGCGTTGCATTTGATCGATGCGGCTTGCCGTATCGTAGCCGAGATGGCGACGTTTGAAAGCGCCGGGGTCGCGGACGGCGGGAACGGCGAGAATGACGAGAATGACGGGGAGACGTCGCAATGAAGATCCTGGTGACCGGCGGCGCCCGCAGCGGCAAAAGCACGTTTGCCGAACGCTGGGTGATGAAACAGGGAGACGCAGCCTGTTATGTTGCGACAGCGCAAGCATTTGACGACGAGATGAAGGCTCGGATCAACCTGCACCGTCTCCAGCGGGAACAAAGCGGGTATGCCTGGACTACGCACGAGGCACCACTTGGTTTAGCCGAACTGCTGCAGGAGCTGGGGGAGCAGCCCATGAGGACGGGGCAGCGCTCGATATCGGAGGTCGCCCACCCCATTGTGCTGGTCGATTGCCTGACTCTGTGGCTGTCGAACGTGCTGCTCGGCGCGGGGGAGGGCCCGGACACCACTGATGCTGTCCTGGCGTGGGAGGTCGAGCGGCTGGTCGCCGCCGTCGAGGCTTTTTCGGGCACGCTGGTGATGGTGACGAACGAGGTAGGCAGCGGCATTGTACCCGAATATCCGTTAGGTCGGCAATACCGGGATTGGGCCGGGCTGTTGAATCGGACGATGGCTTCGATCGCGGACCAAGTCTTTCTGGTTACCGCCGGGATCCCCATCGAGCTGAAAAGCCGGGAGTACCGCTTATGAATCAATCGAAAACGAGCGCCCTGCAACCGGTCATGGCCGCTTTTCAGTTTTTGTCCCGTTTCCCGGTCCGGGGCGAGCTGGATTTTACGCCGGACTTGCTGAGGCGCAGCATTACTTATTATCCGCTGGTTGGAGCGGCTATTGGTGCCGCCGTATGGGCGGGAGGCTGGCTTGGTGTTTGGCTGCTTCCGCCGCTTCCGGCCGCTGTCCTTGCCTTAATCCTCTGGGTTTGGCTCACCGGAGGACTGCATTTGGACGGCTGGATGGATACGGCCGACGGATTGCTCAGCTACCGTCCACGCGAGAAAATGCTAGAAATCATGAAGGACAGTCGGGTTGGCGCTATGGGCGTCATGGCCTGCTTTCTTTTACTCTTGCTGAAAGCCTCGCTCTTGGCCTCCCTCTTCCAAGAAGATATGCCAACAACGGGGCTTGTGCTGCTGATGGCTCCTTTATGGAGCCGCTGGTTTATGACCCGGGCGATGGTTCGATGGCCCAAAGCCCGGCGAGGCGAAGGATTAGCCGCCCAGTTCCAAGGGTTTGTCGAACGCGATGCCTGGGGGAGTACTCTTATGGCCGTAACTTTAACCGTCGTGGTGCTGTTGTTTGCCCTGCTCCTGTCGCTTGGGGGAGGGAACGAATTTACCCTGTTGCGCTCGTTATGGTTTATCGGGTTATCGCCTTTGCTGGCCTGGGCGGCGGGAACCTGGGCTGCACGGCGAATCAGCGCCAAACTGGGCGGTTTGACCGGAGATACGTACGGGGCGCTTGGCGAAGGGCTGGAAGCTGTTTTGCTGCTGCTGGCCGTGCTGATATTGCGATGATTGAAACGTTTTGGCGTCCGAGGCGAGGCCTCCTTGTGGCAACCGCTTTGACCATTATCCCGTTAGTTCAGGATGGGGAAGAGGGATCCGTTGGGGCGGCACTACCTTGCCTTACTAAACGGGATAATCGTGCAAAAGAGTCGGCAGAGCCCCCTCGCTCCCCCTCATTCGCACACGATTCGGAAAAGGAGTGTCAACGGGATGGATGAAAAGCAGAAGGAACTTCCCGCGAGAGATCGAGACAACAGCGATTTGGGCGCCGTGCTGATGGTTCAAGGCACCGCATCGGACGTGGGCAAAAGCGTCATCGTAACGGCGCTCTGCCGCATCTTTGCGCAGGATGGGCACCACCCCGCCCCGTTCAAGTCACAAAATATGGCCTTGAACTCCTATGTTACACCGGACGGCCGGGAAATCGGCCGGGCGCAGGGCATCCAGGCGGAGGCTTGCGGCATCGCCGCCACCACGGACATGAATCCGGTGCTGATTAAGCCGACCGGGGACATGCATTCGCAAATCGTCGTTCACGGGCGCCCTTACCAGCATCTCAGTGCGTCCAGCTATCGCGAGAATTTCCTGCCTCAGGCGAAGCCGCTGGTGATGGAGGCGCTCGGCAGGCTCCGCGCGAAACACGGCATCATCGTCATGGAAGGGGCCGGGAGTCCGGCGGAAATCAACCTGAAGCAGCGCGATATCGTCAATATGAATCTGGCCGGCTGGGCCGACGCTCCGGTAATTCTGGTCGGCGACATCGATCGCGGCGGCGTATTCGCTTTTCTCGTCGGCACGCTGGAGTTGCTGGAACCGCAGGAACGCGCCCGAATCAAAGGCTTTATCATCAACAAGTTCCGCGGCGACTTGTCCTTGCTGCAGCCCGGGCTGGATTGGCTGGAGGAACGGACTGGCATTC
Organism: Paenibacillus rubinfantis; assembly: GCF_001486505.1. GTDB lineage: Bacteria > Bacillota > Bacilli > Paenibacillales > Paenibacillaceae > Fontibacillus > Fontibacillus rubinfantis. The sequence goes on along the minus strand of NZ_LN909066.1, from coordinate 1,025,871 downwards.
CCGTTTTAGGCGTGCTCCCGTTCCTAACGGATCTGGAGATTGAAGCCGAGGATTCCGTTGTCTTGGACAGCTATGCAACCGGCTCAGAGAAGGCGGCCGGCAAGGAGCTCGACATCGCGGTCATTCGTTATCCGCGGATTTCCAATTTCACCGATTTTGATCCCTTAGCCGCCGAAACGGACGTATCGCTTCGTTACGTAAGCAAGCTGTCGGAGCTGGGACATCCGGATGCCGTGATCTTGCCGGGGACCAAGGATACGATTGGGGATTTGGAGTACCTACGGAAGCAGGAGCTCGAGGAGGGCGTTCTCGATCTGATCGAGGGGGAAACGCATGTCCAGCTTATCGGCATCTGCGGCGGATATCAAATGCTGGGGGAGCAGCTGCATGACCCTGAGGCGGTAGAATCCGGTGAACCGAGGTCGGCGATGGGATTGGGTTTGCTGCCTCTGTCTACGACCTTTCTCCCCGGCAAAAAGACGGTACGCGTGCAGGGCCAAACGATCGCCGGACAGCCGGTACCGCTGAACCCTTCAGACCGCCCAATGTCGATTGAAGGGTATGAAATCCACTCCGGCTCTACTCGGCAGCTTCAGGACATTCGTCCCTTGTTTACCCTGCAAGCCGCTGTGCCGGAACCGGAAGCCGCTGCGGCTGCTCCGCATCCGGAAGGGGCGGCCCGTCCCGATGGGAGGGTGTTCGGGACGTATCTGCACGGGTTATTCCATAACGATGCCTGGCGGCGCGCCTGGTTGGACGGATTGCGGGCAAGCAAAGGGCTGGAGCCATTGGGCGTCACCTATAGCTCCTCCTCGCGGAAAGCGGAAGCTTTCGACCGGCTAGCCGAGCAGGTCCGCAGCCATTTGCGGATGGACCTGATTTACGAAATCGCCGGAATCCGTCCCAAGCCGAACGAAGCCGAACGAAGCCGAGTAAGGTAAGCTTTGACAAATGGGGCAATGATAAGGTAGCATAAAAGTACGCTTAATTTTCGATGAGTAAAGTCGAAAAGCGGGGGAACCATTTTTTGGGGCGAATCGTTGCATGTTTTAACGTAGGGAACCATCTTTCCCGAGCCCGTCAGCTAACCTCGTTTGCAGTGGATGGGTCATTCATTTATATAATTTCAGTCATCAACCAATGACCCTGTGATTTTGTGCGGGGTCTTTTTGTGTTCTTTAAGAACCTTGACCCGAGCATTCGGCGGAGTACTCGCATTCACTGCTAGGTTTCCGGCTTCTTCTTTACCCATCGATCCCATTAAAGGAGGAGATGAGCATGGCGCAACCGAAGTATATCACCGACATCGCCAAGGTGAGCGAATTGTCCGAACAGGAGCGGCAGGAATTGAAACCGATTACGGATAAATTCGTCTTTCGGGTAAATGATTACTATTTGAATTTAATCGACTGGAATGATCCAAATGACCCGATCCGCAAGCTGGTGATCCCCAATACGGGAGAACTCAAGGAATACGGGCGGTGGGACGCCTCCGACGAGGCGACCAACTATGCAGTTCCCGGCTGCCAGCACAAGTACCGGACAACTGCGCTGTTGATCGTTTCCGAGGTTTGTGGTTCCTACTGCCGCTATTGCTTCCGCAAAAGGCTGTTCCGCAACGATGTAAAAGAGGCGATGTCGGATGTGACGCCCGGCATTGAGTACATCGCTCAGCATCCCGAAATCAACAACGTGTTGCTGACCGGCGGCGACAGCCTGATTCTGGCCACCCGTAAGCTGCGTTCGATTCTCGAACAGCTTCGGGCCATTGAGCATGTCAAGATCATCCGGCTTGGCTCTAAGATCCCTGTTTTTAATCCGATGCGTATCTATGAAGATCCGGAGCTGCTGGAGTTGATTCGAGAATTCTCCACGGTAGACCAACGGATTTATGTCATGGCACACATCAATCATCCGCGCGAAATTACCCCGGAGGCGAAAAGAGGCTTTCAGGCGCTGCACGACGCAGGGGCGATCGTGGTTAATCAAACGCCGATTCTCAAAGGCATCAACGACGATGCGGCTGTGCTTGGCGAATTGCTGGATCGGTTATCCTGGGCCGGGGTCACCCCGTATTATTTCTTTATCAACCGGCCGGTTGCTGGGAATGCCGATTTTGTTCTTCCGCTGAAACGGGCGTATCAGCTGGTTGAGGAAGCCAAAGCCCGTACTTCGGGACTCGGCAAACGCGTGCGCCTGTCGATGAGCCACTCATCGGGCAAAATTGAAATCCTGGCGATCGAAAACGGCCAGGCATATCTCAAATATCATCAGTCCCGGGACAATGAGTACGGCAAATTTATGATCCTGCCTTGCCCAGACGATGCTGCATGGTTTGATGATCTGCCAGGCAATGAGGCCTATTGGAAGAAGCCGGAGAAGGTGCATCGCGAGGTTGCTTCCGTAGACGAAATGTCCTATACCGGATAAAAAATACCCTGACCGTAAGCCCCGCTATTCTGGGGAGGGTCAGGGTGCTTTTTTTTATCTTGGCATTGCCGGTTTAAATCCGGAATTTCGCAATGGATTCCTGAAGCGACAAGGCCTGCTCGTGTAGCGAACGAACCGTCCGTGCGTGGTGATCCATTTCATCGAGCTGCTGCTGCGAGTAGCTGGCGATTTGCTCCATATTGGCCAGTGACTTGGCCGTAATGTTGGCCGACTCCTCGACGGAAGCGGTCACTTCCTCGGTCCCGGCGGATACCTCTTGCGTCGAAGCCGAGACGGATTGAATCGTCAAATTGACGTTTTGGATGAGCTCCGTCAATTGCTCGAACGCTTGTCCGGCCTGCTTTACGCGTTCCGTACCGGAGACGATTTCCTCGCTGGCCCGTTGCATCGCGCTGACGGAATTTTCCGATTCCTCCCGGATGCTGTGCAGGTTCTCGCCGATTTCCTCCATCGCCAAGCGGGATTGTTCGGCTAGCTTGCGGACTTCCTCGGCGACGACGGCGAAGCCTTTGCCGTGCTCGCCGGCCCGTGCGGCCTCGATTGCAGCGTTCAGCGCCAAAATATTAATCTGTTTCGTAATTTCCGTAATCGTCCCAACCACGTTGGAAATGGACTCCGAGCGATCGTTTAACGTACGAATATGCTCCAGCGTTCGGTTTGCCGCATCTTCCACGTGTTGCATTTGCGTAACAGCCGTTTGGGCTAATGTGTTGCCGGTGCCGGCTTCATCGGCGGCTTGTCCGATCCGCTCGGTCACTTCGGCGGACGAAGAGGCGATGTGCTGTACGCCCTGCGAAATTTCCTCCATCGCCCGGGCGTTCTCAGCCGCGGCCGAGGCAATCGTCATGCTGCCGGCTTCGATTTCCCGGGTAGCCGCATTGGACCGGGAGATTAAATCCTCAAACGTCGTTACCGATCGGGACAAGTCTTCCGAGCCGCCAACGACCGCGTGGGACGTTTGCATAACGGCCGCAAACATGTCCTTAAGCTGATTGGTCATCGTCCGGAAGCTGCCGGCCAATTGGGCAACCTCGTCATGTCCCTTTACTTCGACCGTTTGGCGGAAGTCGCCGCCGGCCATTTTTTCCGTAACGGCCACCAGCTTCTTGATCGGCTTTGTGATGCGCGTGCTGACAAAATAAGCGGCCGCCATCCCAACAACAATGACGAGCAGGGTGATCCCGATACATATGTATAAAATCTGATCCTTCTTCTCATCGATAAAAGTGGCGTCAAGGCCAACGGCGAGCATGGCTTTGCTGCCGGGGATCGCGATGAAGGCGGTTTTTTGCGAACCGAATTGGTTGGTATACAGATCGCTGATATGTACCCCGCCACTGGCCGCCTCGGTCATGGCCGGCTGGAGCTCCACCTTATCGCCGGGTTTCATCCCGGAATTTTCGTTGGTCGCCAACACGGTAGCGCCATCTTCTTGAATATGGAGCAGATAAGCGGTACTCAAGTTAAAATCCTTGGCGCTTTTCGTTAGATACGTCTCCACCGTAAAACGTGAATTATCTTTCCCGCTGAGCAATTGCAGAGATTGCGTCGTATCCAGCCGTTTGAAGATGTCCTGGGTACTGGTTTGCAGCACTTTGTCGAACTGCGGCAGTACATTTTGGTCAATGATCCCCATCGAGATGTTATAAAAGCTGACGCTAAATAAAAGTGATGATACGACAATGATCACCGCATAGGTACTCATCAGTCTGCGGCTTATGGAGCGATTAATGACCTTAAACACGAAAATCCTCTCCGTTCCCCTTAAATAATGGATTTTTATCGATGCATGGGTCGAACCAGCGTTATCTCTTTTTAACCAGTGGTTCATAAGAATCATTTTATAGGAAAAAACGTCCTTTGAAAATGAAAAAGTCGTACTTTTTTTGGTTTTCGTAAGAACTTTCAACTAAATATACCTAAATCTATCGGAAAAAGACGAAAAAAAGAGCCTTTTGGCTCGTTTCGGAGCCCAAGGCTTGATTCGAAATCGATACTAACATCTCGTGTTAGATATAAGTTAACTGTTTGGGGTAGGACGTTAAGACTTCCACGCCGTTTGATGTCACCAGCACATCGTCTTCGATACGCACTCCGCCGACTCCCGGCACATAGACGCCCGGTTCAACGGTAAATACGTGGCCTTCCGCCAGGAGAAACTCGTTCTCCCCATGAACGGAAGGGAACTCGTGCACGTCGATTCCCAGCCCATGACCCAGGCGATGGACAAAATAAGGGCCGTAGCCAGCCGCTTCGATCACCTCGCGGGCGGCGCGGTCGATGGAAGCGAACGTAACGCCCGGCCGAATGGCGGCAATCGCCGCTTCGTTGGCGGCAAGCACGGTATCGTAGATCCGAACCAATTCCTCGGAGAGTTCGCCAACTCCGAAGGTACGGGTGATATCGGACGCGTAGCCGTCCGCATAAACGCCGATGTCGAACATGAGGAGGTCTCCGCGACGGATTCGCCGGTCGCCGGGAACTCCGTGCGGCAGAGCCGTTTTCTCACCGGACAACACCATGGAATCGAAGGAAGGGCCGTCCGCGCCAAGCTTACGAATCTGGTATTCGACTTCCGCTACAAGCTCGCTTTCGCTTACGTCTTCCTTGACTTTTTTCAGCGATTCGCTGAGCACCTGCTCGATTAAACCTACGGCATGCTTAATTTTGCCGACCTCTTCCGCGCTTTTGCGCACCCGCATATCCCGTAGCCAAGGTCCTGCATCCATATATCTAGAAAATGCGAGCTTCTCCTGCATTCGCTCGAAATTGGCCACGGAGACCTGCTCCTTCTCAAGGCCAAGTGTGCCAATCGTGCCGGCCAGGCGCTGTTTCAGCAGGGTATAAGGATCGTCCGTATCGCCGTGGGTGAGGATCTCGGCAAGGTCCGTGGCTTTGCGGGCCGTTTCCTCATCCAGCGCAGGAACGACCAGGAAAGGTTCGCTTCCGGCTTGGAGGACGGCGCCGAGAAAGCGTTCATGCGGATTGCTCAGGAAGCCGGTAAGGTAATACACATGCTTCGGATCGGTGATCAGCAGTGTGCTGACCCCGGATTCGCGCATTTTGCGTTCTAATTCGCTCCATTTTTCATTCATTTTGAAAAAACTTCCTTTCGTTCGATCTCTTGTTCCATTATAGGGCAAAGCGCGCGAGAACGATAGTTATCGGCAGGGTGGGCTGTGAGAAGCGATAGGTTGAATCAAAAGGTTTACTTTTTAAATATTTTCAATAAAATAGGAAGAGGTTATGTATTCAAATTTGAATAAGAAACAAAGGGGAGAAGATGTTGGCTACTGAAAAGAAAGATCCTACCCGGCTGATCCTGGTCGGTTTGATGCTGGCGATCCTGATGTCGGCGATGGACAATACGATTGTGACGACCGCGATGGGAACGATTGTTGCCGACCTTGGCGGGCTGGAGCAGTTTGTTTGGGTGACTTCGGCTTACATGGTCACCGTTATGGCGGGGACGCCGATCTTTGGCAAGCTGTCGGATATGTACGGGCGGAAACGCTTTTTCCTGTTTGGCATTGTGATGTTTCTGTTGGGCTCCGTCTTGTGCGGACTTGCCGGCAGCATCGTGCAGCTTAGCATCTTCCGGGCGATTCAAGGGATCGGCGGGGGCGCGTTGATGCCGATTGCGTTTACGATTATTTATGATATCTTCCCGGTGGAGAAACGCGGGAAAATGACCGGGCTGATGGGCGCCGTCTTTGGCACGTCGAGCATTTTTGGTCCGCTGCTGGGTGCGTTCATCACCGACTCGCTTAGCTGGCATTGGGTATTTTACATTAACGTACCCATCGGCATCGTGTCGTTGGTGTTGATTATCGCCTACTATAAAGAGTCGCTGTCCCACGCGAAGCAGCAGATCGACTGGGGCGGGGCGTTTACCTTGGTTGGCGCCGTAGTGTGTCTGATGTTTGCGCTGGAGCTGGGCGGTGAGAAATACGCATGGAATTCCGGTGTGATTCTAGGCTTGTTTGCCGGATTTGCCGTGTTATTTGCCGCGTTCCTGCTGCTCGAGACGAAAGCGCAAGAGCCGATCATTTCGTTTGACATGTTCAAAAACCGGCTTTACGCGACAAGCTGTTTGCTGGCTTTATTTTACGGGAGCGTCTTTATCGTTGCTACGGTGTACATTCCGATCTTCGTGCAAGGCGTATACGGCGGCTCGGCGACCAACTCCGGCATTATTCTGATGCCGATGATGATCGGTTCGGTCATCGGCAGCATGCTGGGCGGGATGCTCGCTTCCCGCATCCCTTACCGCACGGTTATGGCTTTGTCGGTGGTTTGCTTCGTCGGCGGGATTTTTGCGCTCAGCACGCTGACAAACGACACCTCCCGTTTGCTGCTTACGGCTTACAGCATCCTGACCGGGTTTGGCGTGGGCTTCTCCTTCTCGGTGCTCAGCATGGCGTCCGTGCATCACTTCGACATGCGGCAGCGCGGAGCGGCGACGTCAACCAACTCGTTCCTGCGTTCGCTTGGGATGACGCTGGGGATTACGATTTTTGGCATCGTGCAGCGCAACCTGATGTCGGGAGCGATGACCGATGCGTTCGCTGGTATGGGACAAGGCGGGGCGAATTTCGGCGATACTCGGGAGGCGCTGAGTCCGGAGAAAAGAGCCCTGATTCCGCCAGAGATTTTGGATAAAATCACGGAGGCCATGTCCTCTTCGATCGCCCATACCTTTCTGTGGGCTCTTGTTCCTGCCGTCTGCGCGGTGTTGGTTGTGATCGCGATGCCGAAGGACCGGATCGAGCGCGTGGCGGCCAAGCCTTCGAATCAGCAGGGTTAGCGGACGATGAAGGCTTTGGCGATTCGGCTCTGCATCCTGGGGCTGTTGCTGGAGGAGGATCAGCATCCCTACGAGATGCTGATTCGCATCCGGGACCGCTTCCTCGACCAGCATGGCAATTTCAAAATCGGCTCGTTATATTACGCGGTCGACCAGTTGGCGAAGGCCGCATACATCGAGGCTGTGGAAACGATCCAAACCGAGGGACGCCCGGATAAGACGGTATACCGGATTACGGACAAGGGCCGGGAGTATTTTCAGAAGCTGCTGATCGACCGGTTTCAGGAGGAAGCCTCCGGTTATCATCCGCTGCATGTGGCTCTGGTGTTCGCAAGGCATGGCGACCGCGACAAAGTGGCCGCTATGCTGCAGGACCGCATCCGGGAAGCGGAGCATCAGGTAAATTTGAGTTACCAGGTCTACGAGGAGCATCGGGGGATCGTGCCGCGGAGCGTGTTGCATCTGATGGCCGGCCGTTACGAGCATGCGCGAACCGAGCTCTCCTGGCTGCGCCGGTTATACGAAGATGCCGTGGCCGGCCGACTGGGCGACCGTGATCCGGCCGATTTGCTCAACGAATAAGAAACTCCCCGGGCACCGTTGCTTACGCTAACGGAGCCCGGGGAGTTTTTGGTTTGTGGTTTATGAACCGGCCTCGAGGAGTGGGAGTGGGTAGGGATCTGTTGCTGCCTGCTGCTTATGCCTGCTAAGGCTGGCTTAGACCATGATCATGATCATGGTCATGGTCATGGTCAACATCGGGGTCAGTCCGGCCGCAGCTCTTTGACCAGGCTTGGCGGCGTCCGACCTTCCAGCGCGGCGACCAGATTTTCGGCGGCTCGCATGGCCATTTGCCGGCGTGTTTGATCCGTAGCCGAACCGATATGCGGTAAGGTGACGACGTTGGACAGCTTCAGCAGCGGATGGTCTGGATCGATCGGCTCCTTCTCGAAGACGTCGAGTCCGGCGCCGTAAATTTGCCGGTTTTGCAAAGCGGCGGTCATCGCCTGCTCGTCGACGGTTGCCCCTCTGGAGGCATTGATGAACACAGCCGTCGGCTTCATTAAGGCAAATTCACGCGCACCAATCAGCCCCCGCGTTTCCGGTGTGAGCGGCGTGATCAGCACGATAAAATCCGCTTCCTGGAGCAATTCGTCCAAGGAGCGATAAACAGCGCCCAGCTTGACTTCGGCATCAGGCTTGCGGCTTCGGTTGTGGTACAGCACATCCATCCCGAAGCCAAATTGCCCCCGGTGGGCAACGGCTTCGCCGATTTCGCCCATCCCGATGATCCCAAGCTTCTTGTGGTGAACGTCTAGGCCAAACAGATTTTGCCCGTCGCCGCGTTTCCATTGCCCGGCCTTCACGTATTTGTCCAGCTCCGATACGCGGCGGGCCACGTCCAGCATCAGCGCGAAGATCAGGTCGGCGACCGTGTCGTTCAGGACGGACGAAGTGTTAGTGCCCAGCACACCGCGGGCCTTCATTGCTTCCAGATCAAAGTTGTTGTAGCCGACGCTGATATTGCTGACCACTTTCAACTTAGGCGCGTGATCCAGCAACTCCTGATTGATGCTGCGGTCCGCGGTCAACAGGCCTTCGACATCGCTCAGGCTGGCCAGCAGCTGAGCTCGGCTAATCGGACCGTCGCCGTCCCATTTGCTGATTTCGCAATGCTCGGCCAGGTAGTTTTCCACTTCCGGGGGAATCGGCCGGGAAATAAACACTTTTGGTTTCATGAGGTTCTCCTCTCTCGAATGGCAAGGTCCCAATCTGTCCGCTCCAAGCGCAGGAGCTTAGCGGTTGTCGATTTTCTCCGGATACATGTCGTGATTGAGCAGGCGATGTTCGGCCATCGCTTCGTATTTGGTGCCGGGGCGGCCGTAATTGGTGTAAGGGTCGATGGAAATGCCGCCGCGCGGCGTAAATTTGCCCCAAACCTCAATATACTTCGGATCCATCAGCTTGATCAGGTCGTTCATGATGATGTTTACGCAGTCCTCGTGGAAGTCGCCGTGATTGCGGAAGCTGAACAGGTACAGTTTTAGCGACTTGCTTTCCACCATTTTGATGTCAGGGATGTAGCTGATGTAGATGGTGGCAAAGTCCGGCTGTCCCGTGATCGGGCAAAGGCTGGTGAATTCCGGGCAGTTGAACTTAACAAAATAATCGCGGTACGGATGCTTATTATCGAAGCTCTCCAGCACCTCGGGCGCGTAATCAAAAGGATATTTCACGCCTTGGTTGCCCAGCAGCGTGACATCCTGCATTTCTTCGGGTTTTCTTCCGGCCATGGGAGGCCCTCCTTTTAGTATATTCAAATTTTGTTATTGGCGATGCGTGAAAGGACGTGAAGGTGACAACGTATCATGTGACTGGTGTGACTGGTGCGACTGGTAACTGGTGTAACTAGTGTGACTGGTGCGAATGGTGCGACTAGGGTGACTAGTGTGTGACTGGTGCGAATGGTGCGACTAGGGTGACTAGTGTGACTAATGTGACTGGTGAGACTGGTGCGACTGGTGCGACTGGTGCGACTCAGGTGTGCCTGGTGTGTCTAATGTGGCTAATGTGGCTAATGTGCCTGGTGAAACGGGTGTAACGGTAGCAGTGGGTGTTGGGCGGGCTTAGCAGAATCTTGAGCTTAGCGCAATCTAACGGACCGTACAGCCCTTATTTGCCGATTTCCCGGCTATTTCCTGATGTAACGGACTCCAGTGACCTTATTTGGCCCAACTCGCCGCCGACTCGCCGCATTTCCCCGAAATAAGGTCTCCTGAGTCCGTTAGAATCGGAAAGCCCTCACGGAGCGTCAAATAACGTCTCTGGAGTCCGTTAGCCGGCGGAAGGGGGCTAGGCTTAATAAGCCAAGTGTCTAACGGACCGTACAGCCCTTATTTGCCGATTTCCCGGCTATTTCCTGATGTAACGGACTCCAGTGACCTTATTTGGCCCAACTCGCCGCCGACTCGCCGTATTTCCCCGAAATAAGGTCTCCTGAGTCCGTTAGAACCGGAAAGCCCTCACGGAACAACGAATAACGCCTCTGGAGTCCGTTAGCCGGAGGAAGGGGGACTAGGCTTAATAAGCCAAGTGTCTAACGGACCGTACAGCCCTTATTTGCCGATTTCCCGGCTATTTCCTGATGTAACGGACTCCAGTGACCTTATTTGGCCCAACTCGCCGCCGACTCGCCGCATTTCCCCGAAATAAGGTCTCCTGAGTCCGTTAGAATCGGAAAGCCCTCACGGAGCGTCAAATAACGTCTCTGGAGTCCGTTAGCCGGAGGAAGGGGGACTAGGCTTAATAAGCCAAGTGTCTAACGGACCGTACAGCCCTTATTTGCCGATTTCCCGGCCATTTCCCGATGTAACGGACTCCAGCGACCTTATTTAGCCCAACTTGCTGCCGACTCGCCGCATTTCCTCGAAATAAGGTCTCCTGAGTCCGTTAGAATCGGAAAACCCTCGCGGAGCGTCAAATAACGCCTCTGGAGTCCGTTAGCCGGAGGAAGGGGGCTAGCTTAACTGGAGTCCGTTAGCCGGAGGAAGGGGACTTTGCTTAGTAAGCAAAGTGTCCTAACGGACCGTACGGACCTTATTTGCCGATTTCCCGGCCATTTCCCGATGTAACGGACTCCAGCGACCTTATTTAGCCCAACTTGCCGCCGACTCGCCGCATTTCCCCGAAATAAGGTCTCCTGAGTCCGTTAGAATCGGAAAGCCCTCGCGGAACATCGAATAACGTCTCTGGAGTCCGTTAGCCGGAGGAAGGGGCTAGCTTAACTGGAGTCCGTTAAGAACTTCCGCTTACACGCCGCGTTTGTTGCCCCAGACGAGGGCGTGCAGCTGCGGCAACACCCGGACGTTGTTCAGGTCCGGCGTGGCGACCACTTGATCGATCAGCGCCTCGTAGCGGCGCAGCAGATCGGACGCGTGCTCCGCGATATCCATCCGCTTGACGTCCGGGTTGCCGACCTGCACGTACATCGGCACGTCGGGGTAGCGGGCGTGCACCCGCTTGGCGTAGGCCAGGTCGTCGTCGTCGAACACGACGACCTTCAGGCTGACGGCGAGTGGGTGGGGCCGGGCCGCCAACCTGGCGACGATGCCATCCAGCACGTCCCAGTTGGTGTCCATGCCCGAGCTGGGTGGCTTCGGCGACAAGGTCACCTGGTCGACCTCAGCCAGCCAGTCCTGCCAGCGCGAGCCTTGGGTTTCCACCGCGACGGCGATCCCTTCGGCATGGAGCAGCTCGACCAGGGCGGCCAGCTGCGGCAGAAGGGCCGGGTTGCCGCCGGACAAGGTGACGTGGGCGAAGCGGTTGCCGCCGATGTCGCGCAGCTCGTCGAAGACTTCCGCCGGGGTCAGGCGGCGGATCATCTCCTTTGCGCTGCCGTCCCAGGTGAAGGCGGAATCGCACCAGGAGCAGCGATAGTCGCAGCCGGCGGTGCGGACGAACATCGTCTTCTGCCCGATCACCATACCTTCACCTTGAACGGTAGGGCCGAAGATCTCCATGACGGGGATCAACAGCTCACGCTGTTCTTGTGTGGTCGCTTCCTTACTCATCCCGCATCCACTCCCGTCTGGCTTCAGCGTAGCTGGTTGGCGTCTCGTAGAGACGGACGAACTCCGTCCGAGCCTCCAGCACCGGATTCCGATAAGCTTCGGATTGTAGCGCCTCTTCCATTTTCTCGAACAGCCACACTACCATATTCTCGGCGGTTGTGTTCATCGGTGGCAGCGTTTCATTAATATAACGATGATCCAGGTACACCTCGATTTCGTTCTTCCAAATCTCTTTGATCGTGCCAAAATCGAGGGTCATGCCGATCTCATCCGGCCGGCCGCTGATGCCAAACACCACTTTGTACGTATGGCCGTGCAGGTTTTTGCATTTGCCGTCATAGGCATGCAGATGGTGGGCGGCATCGAAGGTAAACTCCTTGCTCACCAGCACCCGGCGGCGATGGTAGCGCAGCTGGTCATGCCCGATGTCCTGGCCCAGCTTCTGCAGCGCTTCGACGATGCGAAATTCTCCCGGGGTCCGGTTCATCGTGAATTCGCCTCCTGGCGTTCCAGCAAGTATTTGTCCAGTCCGGCTTTTCTCAGCTTGCAGGCCGGGCATTCGCCGCAGCCGTCGCCGATGATGCCGTTGTAGCAAGTGAGCGTCCGCTCGCGGACAAACTCGAAGGCCCCCAACTCATCGGCCAGCTTCCAGGTCTCGGCCTTGTCGATCCACATGAGCGGGGTATGGATCACAAACTCGTAATCCATGGCCAAATTCAACGTGACGTTCAGCGATTTGACGAACACGTCGCGACAATCGGGATATCCGCTGAAATCGGTCTCGCAGACGCCGGTGACGATATGCTTGGCGCCAACGCCTTTGGCAAGCACGGCGGCAAAGCTCAGAAAAAGATGGTTGCGTCCGTCCACAAACGTGCTCGGCAGCTCGCCTTCCTGGTGCTCGATGGCGATATCGCCGCGCGTCAAAGCGTTGGCCGTTAATTGCCCAAGCAGGCTCATATCCAGCACGGTGTGCTTGATGCCAAGCTCTGCGGTGATGGATTTGGCACAATCGATTTCCAGCTTGTGGCGTTGACCGTAATCAAACGTGACGGCTTCGACCTCGCCAAACTGCTGAATCGCCCAGAACAGGCAGGTGGTGCTGTCTTGGCCGCCGCTGAACACGACGACCGCTTTTTCGTTTTTAAGCATAAAAAAACCCTCCGTCTTCTTGGATTGCGAAGCGAGAAACGTTGTTCCTCGGTTCAGGTTTAGAAGAAAGAGAGTTCTTGAACTGGTCACAAAAAAACAAGCCCATTCGACAGGCCGGGCATCCTTGGCGCGGGCAACCCAATGCAAGAAGCAAACGAGCGTGCAAGCGCGAAAGAACCCGCCTAAACCAGGCCGGGCGTTTATAGTTTTTTATAGAGGGAGTTCTCGAACCTCTCCCATGCGTTCCGCCATAGGGGACGGGGCATGGACTTCTTCTTTAATTAAAGTGCCTCGAAAGGGAACTAGGCCCTAGGCACAAACCCCATTATAGCATATTTCGCGCACAGGGGAAGAGAGGAAGGGGAGGGGGAAAGTAATTATTTTTAACGAAATAATGGGAAAATCGGTTCACAAACGAGCGAAACTCACCGATAATGGAAGAGATTAACTAATGGAGGGGATATCATGCGAAAAATCAAATGGCTGGCCATTCCACTGGCGCTGCTGCTGGTCGCGCTTACGGGATGCCAGGCGGTTGGTGGGTTTGACGTGGCCAAAGCGCTGGCCAACAGCGCAAAGACGACAAGCAGCGAATCGAAACAGACGGTGACCGTCGAGGTTGTTCCGGCTGAATCGGCCAAGCTGACAGCGGAAGACCAAAAAGCAATTGAACTGATTAATTCTTTCTCTCTCAATATCGACAGCGCGAAAGTGCAAGACACCAAACATCTTTCCATGAAAGGCTCCGTCGGTTTGAAAGGAGAGAAGATTCCGTTCCTTTTCTCGATGGACGACAAAGGCATGGGGCTCCAGGTTGAAGGGGCGAAGCAGCCGTTGTACATACCCATGTCCATGGGGGGCGTGGCGCTGCCGGACACGAGCGCTTTGGAAGCCGGGGCACAGGAGCTTACCTCCAAACTGGCGAAATTCGTACTGAAGCATTTCCCGAATCCTTCGGTGTTGACGGTGAAGCAAACCTCCTCTCAGGTGAACGGGGAAACGCTGAGCTTAACGAATCTGCATGCGGAAGTGCGTGGTGACGAGCTGTTTGGGCTGATTAAGCCGTTTCTCGCCAGCGCAGTAAAGGATGAGCAGGGGCTTAAGGACCTGATCGGGGGGTATTACGATCTGCTGATGCCGTTGCTGAACACGACGGGAGACCTCTCGGAGGAGAATGCCGAAATCACGCCGGAGCAGGCGGAGGAAACGAAGAAACAAGCCGTGGAGGAACTGTACACAGAGCTTCAGCAAGGCGCTGAAGAGCTGCTGGCCTCTTACGACGAAGCGGTAGCCGGATTGTTCGAGGAGACGCCGGAGCTGGCGACGGTATTCGGCAAGGATACGGTGTTAAAGCTGGACCTTTATTTTGACGGCAAGCTGAACATCCGCAAGCAGACGATGGAATTGAACATTGCGCTCCCGGCTTCCGAGGATCTTCCGATCTCTGCGATTAAAGTGCGCAGCGACAGTGAAATGTGGAATATCGGCGGAACCGTCACTGCGGATCAAGTGGATACAAGTGCAGGTTTTATCGACGTGACGGAAGCGGAGTTGACTCCAGGACAGATTTTGCGTAATTTCCAAGGTTCCGCTCCATTGTATAAATTGCTCAAAGAAGACCTGAATTTGTCCCATAGACAGTTTATGCTCGATACCCAAAGCGACTACTATGGCGTGATCACGAAGAACGGCACCTCCTTTGTGCAGTTGCGTTACTTGGCTGAGCAGTTTGATGCCGAAGTGAAATGGACGCCGGGATCTGGCCAGATCGTTGTCATTGATGACCTGACCGGTAAGGAAACCGTCCTCAAAGTCGGCTCGAAGCAAGCGACCGTGGATGGCAAGGCGGTGACACTGAGCCAGCCAGCCTTTGTGCATAAGGACGGTTTGACTTACGTACCGCTCCGATTCTTGGCAGAGGCGCTTGGCGCATCTGTGGACTTTGATGCTGAGGGCTGGATTACCATCACAAGAGAGTAAGCAGTACGATCTTAAAACGTGAAATACGGGATCTTCCCAAGTCATCCGGGTGATGGCTTGGGGAGATCCTTTATTTTTAGGGGCGAACATTGATTATTTATCCCGGTCTCTGTATAATGATAATCATTATCAATAGAAATTGGGGGAACTAAACAGATGAAGGTTTTCAAACACCGCTTTCTTAGCTTGGCGACGGTTTTGCTGTTGACGGTCGTCCTTGCGGCCTGCGGCCAAAACGGCGGTAATACAGCGAACGACGCGGCGGCGAATAACGGCACAGCGGGCAACGCGCAATCCGGCAACGAAGCGAATGATACGGCTGAAGGACAAGCTTCAACGAAGATCTATAAGGACTTCACCGGACAAGAGGTGGAAATTCCAACGGATCCGCAGCGGGTCGTATCGGTTACGCACTTGGGTGACCTGCTGGCTCTAGGTGTGAAGCCGATTGGTGCGGGCTCGCTCGCGCTGGAAAACTCGGTGCTGCTGAGCAAGGAGCTGGAAGGCGTAGAAAATGTCGGCGATATCTCCGTCGAGAAGGTGCTGGAGCTGCAACCGGACCTGATCATCGTGCCTACGTATACGCCGGCCGACATCGTGGAGCAATTAAAGAAAATCGCTCCGGTTGTCACGCTGGCCACTGCCGGATGGGAAGGAATCGATCCGCTGGAGGAAGTGAAAACGGTCGGCGAAATGCTGGGCCGCGAACAGCAAGCGGAAGAGTTCATTACCCGCTATAAGCAAAAAGCCGAAGACGCGAAAGCGAAACTCAGCGAGGTGATCGGACCGGACGAAACCGTCGGCACCTATTCGATTTGGGCGAAAAACTTCTGGGTATGGCCGAAAACCCGGGATGCCGGCTACAACCTGTATGAAATGTTCGGCTTGAAGCCGCAGGAGAAGATCGAGAAAGAGGTATTCCCGACGACAGGCGCGGATATTTCCTTGGAGGTCGTACCGGAGTATGCTGCGGACCACATGTTCCTGACAGTGTATGAGCCGGACGGCGGGAAGGAACGCGCAGAGGAAGTTATGAATGGACCGGTGTGGAAAAGTATCCCCGCGGTTCAAAACAACCACGTCTATTTGCTTGATAATAAAGAGTTCTGGATGGTGGACGGATTGAATCTGGAGAAACAGATCGATATTCTCGTGGATCTCGTCGTTAGCCAAAATCAAAAATAACCAAACAACCCAAAAAGGCCGTTCCCTGCGTCGTTTGCCGACGCGGAGAACGGCCTTTTCGTGTCTGGCGATCGCCGGCAAACAAGCAAGCCGGCTTACACGACCTGCCGGTTGATGGCGGCCGAGAATTGCTCGACCTCGTCCCAGCGGATCGACGGGAGCGAGCGCCCTTCCTTGCGGGCCGAGCGAGAGACCATCCGGGCGACGAACCGATCGAACAGGCTCATCGATTTGAGATCAAGTTCTCCGCCGAATCCGGCTTTGGCTGTGGCATGCTCCAGCAGCTCCGCCGGGTAGGCGGCCTTCAGAAATTCATCGGATTTCTCGAAGGTGCCGCAGCAAATAAATAAACCCAGCTTCTTCCGCATCAACTCGGCGGAATGTTCGCGGCAAAATTGCCGGCAGGCCTGCTGAAACTGGCCAAAGTAGATCGATCCCCCAACGATGATACTGTCGTATTCCGCCAGATCGGGGACGGCTTCCTGCCGCAGATTAAGGATTTCCACCGGGTCGTTGATCTTGGTTGCCAAGGTTTTGACGCACTTTTCCGTTGTGCCGTATTTTCCTGCATAAACGATTAAGGTGCTCATAACGTACCCTCCCTATTTTCGACCGATTTCGAGTTCATTTGTATTGTAACTGGAAATGATTAGGCGATGATGCGACATCGATCATAGGAAGTTGACCTACTTATTGGAGTAATGCCCATTCTTCAGCGATCCTGCGCTCGGGAAGGCCATAGCCAATCAACACGAGATACAGCGGCCCGTCGTAATCTACCGCCTCCCAGTTGAACCGTTTACCGGAATATTGCATGAGGTAAGCTGATTTCTCCGGTGGGGAGAAACGGACATACCCTTTGGCCCGAAGCAGGCTGGGGTTCCATTTCTTAATGAATCGCTCCAGCCTGGAAGCGGGGAGGTGCAAAGGTTCACGGATCGGCAAACTGAGGGTGTTGATGCGGCTGAATGAGGTGTAAGTCTGCTCGGCGGATGTCGGATCCGCCGGGGGATGATGCCGATGCGGCTGGACGACCTGGAACGGAGAACGGGTTGACCGATGAGAGGAACCTGTGGAGACGGCGGCTAACGGGGTACTGCGCGGTATCGGTTGAATCGTCGTAAAAAGGGCCGTAACCGGAATGTTGGCGTTGACGGCGTAATGAATCCGCCCCTCGGCATTGTATTTGCGGACCATTTCGGTGACTTTTCTCGTGTGGGGCGGCGGAACGAGATCGGTTTTGTTGATGATCAGGTCGTCGGCAGCGGACAGCTGACAACGCAACGTGCGGACGAGCTGTTTGTCCGAGGCGAAGATGCTGTTGTATTCGAGCGCATGCTCGGCATCGATCAGGGTGAACACGCGATGCAGATACATCTTGGACAGGAGACCGGGCTCGGCCAACTGTTCGACGATTTCCTCCGGATTCGCTACCCCGGTGAGCTCCAGCAGCAGCAGGTCGGGATCCTGATGGAGCAGGCTGGTCAAGGCGGCCTGAATTTCGTCTTTTTTCGTGCAGCAGATACATCCGTCCAGCAGTTTTTCCAGTGGAAAGCGGCCTAAGGAGGAGCGGGCGATTCGCTCGCCGTCGATATCCCGTTTGCCCAGCTCGTTCATCAGCACGCCCGGCTTTAACCCCCGTACGGCCACTTCCTCCAGCAGCTTGATCAGCAGGGTCGTTTTGCCGCTGCCTAGAAAACCGGTGAGAACGATCACCGGGATTTTCATCGCCATATTCATCGGACAAGTGTCTCCTTTCCGCTTTCGAAATCGATCATTGACAAAGAAGATGCTAGTTTCTAAGATATGTTTATTCGTAAAATTTACGTTTAATACCTGGGATAGGATGGATGAATATGCTTAAAATGAAACGGGGCGACGTCCTGCTGATCGTTGTTCTGGTCTTGTTGGGTTCGGCGTGGCTCTTCCTGCGCCAGGGGATGGAGAGCCGGGAGACGGTGGATCCGGCAACGCTTCGCGCCGAGATCCAGGTGGACGGTGAATCCTACCGCAGCGTCCCCTTGGGCAGCGGGGAGGAGACCATCGACATCCACACGAAATACGGGAACAATACCTTAAAGGTTTTTGACGGGGGGATCCAAATGGTCTACGCCGACTGCCCGAAAAAAATCTCCATGCAAATGGGATTCATCTCCCGGCCCGGCGAAACGATTATCTGCGTTCCGAACCGCGTGTACGTGGAGGTCGTCCGCAGCGGCGCCTCAGACCCGGATGATAACGGTGTAGACGCCTATATCCGCTAGTCTTCCGGCCCCGACAGATTATCCCACGCTTTCACCGAATCTTCGCTAGGGTAGACATAGGGCGTTTTCGGTCTGGGAATTTCCCGGATGCGCTCTGCTTTGACGGTAAGAATTGCCTTGCCCTCCCGGGTTTGCGGCTCGATGGTACCTTCCACTTCAAGCCAGCTATCTTGGGTCAGCCCGACAAGCGGCTGATCGGCGGTGACCACAAGCCCAAACGGGGCGGAATCCGCGGTACAGCAGAGGACGAGGAATCGTCCAAGGATCAGCTCGTTCTCCTTACCTTGGCTCCCCGGCTCCTGATAGACAAATCCGCTCAGCTTGACCCTTTTCCCGCGGAATTGATCCGCAAATAGCTCCATGGCCCCAATCGTTTCCGAGAAGATTTCCGGCTTGACCTCAACCACGTCCTGTGGATAGAGCCGTTTGGCTAACTCGGCAAATTCGTTATTATAAGGATCCGGTGCCCGAAAAAGTTCCTCCAGCCGTTCGGAGGCGAGCAGGGGGGAGCTTAGGCTCATCCCTTTTTTGGCTGCGGCCGAGCTGCCGAGCGCCTGATCGGGAAGTAGGGTGCCGAGCAATAGCGGGAGCAAAAATAAGCCGTACACAGTCCCGTTCTTCCACCTGGACACGGAGAGCGGGCGCTCGCAATCGCAAAGGGCGGCGGATTGTTGAAATAGCGCCTGGTAGGCCAGACAAACTGCCATGACGGCGAGCGGAAACGGACAGAATCGAAGCAACGGCTCCATGCGGGGGCCGATGTAGTAATGCATGGCGCCCGACCGGGTCAGGTGGGCGATAAAAAGGGCGAAACCAAGCAAGATCAGCGATCTTGCCAAATAATGCCGACGAATGACTCGGGGATGGTTCATGCGGTTTTCGCAGCCTCCTTTCAAGCAGGATCGAATTCTTGTCCCGGGTTACGGATTTAGCCAGAGCGTGCCGGTTAACGCCGCCCCCGTAAACACGAGCGTACAGATCAGGAAGGACAGGTACAGGACAAATTTTGTGCGGAACACGGACAGCAGCATCAGCAGGTTTTTGAAATCGAGCATCGGCCCGAAGACGAGAAAAGCAAGCAGCGAACCGCCGGAGAAAGTTGGCAAAAAAGCCGAGGCCACAAACGCGTCGGACGTCGAACACAGCGACAGAAGGAACGCGAAGCCCATCATAAACAAGTAGCTGGTGACGGAGCCGCCGCCGATGTCCGCAAGCTGTTCATGGGCAACAAACGATTGAATGCCTGCGGTCAGGATGCAGCCGATCAACAAGTATTTTCCCATTTCAAATACCTCGTCCGCAGCGTGAACGAACACGGCGGTCAGCTTGCTCCCGCCATGCGCAGGAGAGTGGGGCTCACCTCCCGTATCCGCGCTGGCGGAGAGGGCATGTTTCAAGGGAGGATCCTTCCAAGTCAGGTAAACGATCGTTCCGATTGCGGCTGCTACGGCAAAGGCCAGTCCCATCCGGGCGTACACCATTTCGGGATAGAGGCGAAAAGCCATGTAGGTAGCGCCAAACACGACCGGATTCAAGATCGGTCCGGACAAAATGAAAACGACGGCGATGTATACGGGCATCCCTTTCTGAATCATCCGGCGGATAAGCGGAATCATTCCGCATTCGCACACCGGGAAGATCAGGCCGAGCAGACAGGCGAACAAAATGCCCGGAACGGGATGCTTCGGCATGAAGCGGCGCAGCGTGTTCTCGGAGACGAACAGGTGCAGGAGCGAGGAGAGCAGCGCCCCGATCAGCACGAAGGGCAGAGCCTCCAGCAAGATGCCGAGAAAGCTGGTTTTGAACGTTTGCAGCTCGTCGAGCGGAACCTGCCGAATCAGGGACGGGTACATAACCGTCAGGCAGGCAAGCGCGAAAGCGGCCGGCACTAGAATCGGCAGCATTCGGGTGATGGCTTGTTTATTCATGGCGTACTCCTTTTGGACAAAGTCGGCATCCCGTGCAGTATCATATCTATTATTTTCCAAGACGATTCAGAACTGGGTTGATAGATTAGTTCATACGGCGGTATCAAGAGTTGACAAAGCCCAGGGAAGGACGATATAGTATGGATTATTAATCGTAATAATTACGAATAAGTCGAAAACCTGAAGGATGAGGTAATCGGCCTTGATTAGGAAGGGGACGAATCGAATTGAATGAACAACCAACGCGCCCGATTCCCGTGACGGTGCTGTGCGGATATTTGGGTTCGGGCAAAACAACGCTGCTCAACCATATCCTAAGCAATCGCCAAGGCTTGAAGGTGGCGGTAATCGTAAACGACATGAGCGAGATTAACATTGACGCGGAGTTGATTAGCGCTGGCGGGAGCCTGTCCCGGACGGAAGAGAAGCTGGTGGAGCTGTCGAACGGCTGCATCTGCTGTACGCTTCGTGATGATTTGCTGAGAGAGGTTCAGAAGCTGGCGGCGGAGGGGCGGTTTGATTACATCCTAATCGAGTCGACGGGCATCAGCGAACCGGTGCCGATCGCCCAAACCTTTACTTATGCGGACGAAGAGACGGGGATTGATTTGACGGGGATCGCCAAGCTGGACTGCCTGGTGACGGTGGTGGACGCTTACCGGTTCTGGCATGATTTCTCCTCCGGCGAAACGCTGCTGGAACGTGGACAACAGGCGGGAGAAGGGGATACCCGCGACGTCGTGGATCTGCTGATCGATCAAATCGAGACCTGCGACATCCTGATTTTGAACAAATGCGACCTGGTGGATGAGGAAGAGCTGAAGGAGCTGGAGGGGGTTCTGCGCAAGCTGCAGCCAACCGCCAAGCTGATCCGCTCAACCCTGGGGCGTGTGGAACCGCAGGAAATCCTGAACACGGGGTTGTTCGACTTCGAGCAAGCCAGCCAATCGGCCGGCTGGATTCAGGAGCTGCAGCAGGAGAGCCATACGCCGGAAACGGAGGAATACGGCATTGGTTCGTTTGTCTACCGGCGGAGACGACCGTTTTATCCGGAGCGGCTCGCGCAATTTATGAGCGAATGGCCGGAGGAAGTGGTGCGGGCCAAAGGGCTGGCTTGGATCGCCACGGAGGCGGATGTGGCGGCCAACTTGAGTCAGGCGGGACCGTCAATCCAATTTGGACCGGCCGGCTATTGGTTGGCCTCGCTGTCGGATGGGCAACGGGAGGAGATGTTTGCCGAGGAGCCTGAGCTGCGGCACAGATGGGACGAGACTTGGGGCGACCGGATCACCGAACTGGTGTTTATCGGCATCGGGATGGATCGCGCCGGGATCGAACAGGAGCTTGACGCCTGCCTGCTAAGCGACGAGGAAATGCAGATGGACTGGACGGCCTTCCCGAATCCGCTGCCATGGATTACGCCGGAAGAGTCGATTAACGCCGGATAAATATTTAGATCAAGGAGGGAAAAACATGCGAGTAGTGGTTACGTTGGCTTGCACGGAGTGCGGAGATCGCAACTATACGACAACAAAAAATAAAAAGACGCACCCCGAGCGGCTGGAGCTGCGGAAGTATTCGCCGCGGCTGCGCAAATATACAATCCATCGGGAGACGCGTTAAGAAGGGCTTACGAATTTAGGTACGGTAGAGGGCGATTTGTCGCTTTTGCTAATCGTAATAATTACGCTTTGAGAAGAAGGGGTACCATGATTTTATCCACGATGGAGAACGTCGTGTTTGGTTATGGGGACAAACCGGTTATCGACGGGGTGTCCCTCGAAATCGGCGTTGGCGAGTTCGTTGGTATCACCGGTCCGAACGGTGCGGCCAAGACAACGCTGCTGAAGCTGCTGCTGGGTCTGCTCAAGCCTTGGAGCGGGAGCGTGAGAATCAACGAAGCGGCGCGGGTTGATGGCCGGCTGAACGTGGGATATGTCCCGCAGCAGGTCGCTGCGTTTAACAGCGGGTTTCCCAGCCGGGTGCTGGAGCTGGTGAAGTCGGGGTGTTATCCCCGGTTGGGCTTGTTTCGGCGATTTGGTGCGGAGGAGCGTGAAATCGTCGAACGCAGCTTGAAGCAGGTAGGGATGTGGGAGCACCGCTACCGGAAGATTGGGGAGCTGTCAGGCGGACAGAAGCAGCGCATCTGCATTGCCCGGGCTTTAGCCGGACAGCCCCGGGTGCTGGTTCTGGATGAACCCACAACGGGGATGGACCGGCAAAGCCGCCAAGGATTTTACCGGCTGCTGCGGCACATGGCCGACCAGCACGGCCTAACGGTCATCATGGTGACCCACGGCCCGGAGGAGGCGGAGGCGTATCTGGACCGCCTGATTTCCCTGGAGCAAGAGGAAAGCGAGGAATGGCAATGTTTGACTACGCGTTCATGCAGCGTGCATTTTGGGCCGGCGCATTGATCGGAAGTATCGCCCCGGTTATCGGCGTTTATTTGATGCTGCGACGTCAGGCGCTAATGGCCGATACGTTGTCCCACGTCTCGCTCGCCGGTGTAGCGCTGGGGGCCGTGCTGGGCTGGAGCCCGGCGGTGGCCGGCTTCGTCGCCGCCATCCTTGGCGGGCTGCTGATTGAGCAGCTCCGCCGGAGCTACCGGGCCTACAGCGAAATGCCGGTCGCGATCGTCATGACGTCGGGGCTGGCGCTCGCCGTGGTGTTGATGAACTTGCGAAGCAGCTTGAGCCAAAGCTTCAGCGCGTACCTGTTCGGCTCAATCGTTGCGGTGAGCGACACGCAACTGGCGTTGATGGCCGGCGTTGCCCTGGTGGGCGCCGTGTATTTCACCGTGCTGCGCAGACCGCTGTACAGCTTGACCTTTGACGAAGAAACCGCTCGAATCAGCGGGATTTCGGTGAAGTGGCTGTCGTTCTCCTTCGCGGTGTTTACCGGAATGGCGGTAGCGGCGGCGATTCCGGTCGTTGGCGTACTGCTGGTGTCCTCGCTGATCGTGTTGCCGGCCTCGCTTGCGCTGCGGTTGGCCCGCGGGTTTGCCGCTGCGATCATGATCGCGGTGGCCGCTGGCTTAACGGGGATCTTCAGCGGGTTAACCGCTTCTTATTATCTGGATATGCCGCCCGGCGGGACGATCGCGTTGATCTTGCTGTTGTTTCTATTGACCGGTATCGCAGGGCAGAAGCTCCGGGGCCGGATGGCTCAAAGGAACGGTCGCCGCGTGAAGCGTGCGGCGCGGGACAAAGAAGATTTCATAACCTTGCCAACTAAAGACGGCGAGACATTATCGATGGAGTAAGGGAGAGAAACGAGGATGAAGATGGGATTTGCAAAACGGGGCGCCGCTGCGGTTGGCCTGAGCTTGGTGTTGTTGATCGCCGGTTGTGGCGGGGGCGGACAGCCCGAAGGGAATGCGGCCAAGTCGGCGAATGCCGCTGGGAATACGGCAAATAGCGGTGGAACGAATGATGGGGAACCAACCTTGCGGATTCAAACAAGCTTTTACCCGATTTACGAGTTTACGAAGCAGGTTGCCGGCGATTTGGCGACGGTCGAGCTGTTGGTTCCCGGCGGCATGGAGCCACATGACTGGGAACCAAGCCCCCAGGATATTCGGAAGCTGACCGAATCCGATCTGTTGATCGTAAACGGCGCCGGGATGGAAAGCTGGCTGGAACAGGTGGAGGCGTCTGCCGCGAACAGCAAGCCGGAGATCGTGGAGGCCAGCGAAGGGATTACGTTGATGGAGGGCGGAGAAGAAGAGGAACACGGGCATGAAGCGGAAGAGCATGCTGACGACGCTAATCATGCCAACGAGGAAGAGCATGCCGCGGATCATGAAGCCAACGCAGAAGAAGCCGCTCACGATCATGAACATAACCACGATCACGGCGGGCTGGACCCGCACGTTTGGTTGTCGCCGACGCTGGCAGTTCAAGAGGTGCGCAACATTGAAGCCGCATTGGCGAAGGCCGACCCGGAGCATGCCGACCAATACAAACAAAACGCCGACGCCTACGCGGCCAAGCTGGAGCAGCTGGATCAGGATTTCACCGAGGGATTGGCGAATGCCAAACGGAAGGACTTTATTACGCAGCACGCCGCATTTGGCTACCTGGCCCAAGAGTATGGGCTGATCCAAGTGCCGATCGCCGGGTTGTCCCCTGACCAGGAGCCGTCGGCGGCGCAGATGACGGAGATCGTGAAGTTCGCCGAGGAGCATCAGGTGAAGACCATCTTCTTCGAAACGCTGGTCTCCTCCAAAGTCGCCGAGACGATTGCCCGGGAAATCGGAGCGAAGACGGCGGTGCTGAACCCGATCGAAGGGTTGACGGCCGAAGACGAAGCGGCGGGCGAAGATTATTTGTCGCTGATGCGCCAAAACCTGGAAGCCTTGAAAGCCGCATTAAGCGAATAAAACAAAAGCAGCCCTAAGCCGTACCCGGCTCAGGGCTGTATTAATTTCGCCTAGCCTAGCTGTCCTCCAGCGATCCGGAGGCGATATTTTTGCCGTAGAAAATCTCATCCATTTCGGTGACGAGCATCGCCGTAATCTGTTTTTGCTCCTCTGGCGTAAGCTCGTCCTTCGTATACCCAAACAGATAGTTGTTCAGGTCAAACTGCTTCAGCTTGCATTTCGTATGGAAAATATGCTCCGGATACACATTGACGTCGATCATCTGATATTGCTCGATCACATCGTCGGGAATGTAGTTCTGGATGGAGCTGATATCGTGGTCGATGAACAGCTTGTGGCCGTTAATGTCCCGGGTGAATCCGCGAACGCGATAATCGATCGTCATAATGTCCGCCTCAAAGGAATGAATCAGATAATTCAGCGCCTTCAGTGGCGAAATCTCCCCGCAGGTGGATACATCGATGTCGGCCCGGAACGTGCTGATGCTCTCGTTGGGATCGTATTCGGGATACGTGTGGACGGTGATATGGCTTTTATCGAGCTGCATCACGACGGAGTCCGGCAGCGGACCCGGCGATTCGTCAAACGACTCGGTGGGCACCTCTACCACAGGCCCCTCGGAAATCAGCATGGTCACGCTGGCCCCTTGCGGAACGTAATCTTGGTTCGCGATATTCAAAATATGAGCGCCGATAATTTCGGAAACGGTGCTGAGGATTTTTGTCAGGCGGTCGGAATTGTACTGGTCGTCGATATAAGCGATATAGGCTTCGCGTTCCTCTTTGGTACGGGTGTAGCACACATCGTACATATTGAAGCTTAACGTTTTGGTCAGATTGTTGAACTCATGCAGCTGAATGCGCTGCTCCGGCGTCAACTTCATCAGGGAATCCCCCTTAGCATAGGTGTACCCTATTGGTTATTCCCTTTTCTTCTGGAAAAAAAACGTCCCGCTACTGCAGCTCATCCCATCTTGTCCACTGCTCCGGCGGGTTCAAGGTATAGATGTCCTGTTCCCTGTGCATGAACCGATGGATGATCCATTCGCGGCGGATGGTGGCGTAATCCTCGTCAAAGCGCTTAATATACGCGTTGATCTCGGCTTCCGCATAACTCCGTCCGGGCTCAAGGCCGGCGGCCAAATACTCCAGGACGATCAGCTTCTTCTTGAGCTGGGCGGGCAGGTGTTTTAGTGTGCCTTCTTTTGTGAAAAAATTACGCAGAACGTTCTCCGGTAAAGGCGTACGTGGGGTGGTCATAGGGGTACCTCCTTATCAACTGTAAATTAGTTTATCATCTAATTAGATAAATATTTAATTAGATGATATACGATGGCTCTCGGACTGTCAATCCGGGACTCCTTTCCTATCATTCCCACCCTATGTTAGTTTGACAGAATAGAGTTGATATTGTATCCTACAAACACAATTGAATCAGACCTCACGTTCTTCAGGGTGGGGTAGAGGCGCGATATTTAACAGTTTCCGGCGGAGCTTGAGCAGGTGAAGAGGCCGGGGAGAAGGAAATGTCGCCGAAGCGGGGTACAGGCTCACTGTACGCTGCTGGGTCTGCAGTTAAGAGCTGCAGGACTGTCTTGGTAGATGACCCGATCTATCAAGTTGCGCTATCTCGTCGAGGGGACTGTGGGTGTCGGAACGGAAATGAACCCAACAAACGGCCTCGGAGTATACCCGAAGCCGTTTTTTTGTTTCTGTTATTCATCTATTAATCTGTATGGAGAGTGAAGAAAATGAGAAAAACCTGGTCCTTATCTATCTTGATGCTGCTGTCGGCGATGCTTGTTCTGGCGGGCTGCAGTTCCGGCAGCAAAGACGAAACTACGTTTAAAGTGGGTCTCGAGGCGGGGTACGCCCCGTTTAACTGGACGCAAAGCGGGGAAGCGAACGGTGGGGTTCCGATTGACGGCAGCGCCGAATTCGCAGGTGGCTACGACGTGGAGATCGCCAAGAAAATCGCCGACGGCCTTGGCAAGAAGCTGGTGATCGTGAAGACCGAATGGGATGGTCTGGTTCCGGCGCTGACGTCCGGCAAGATCGACGCTATCATCGCGGGCATGTCCCCAACGGAAGAGCGCAAGAAGACGATCGATTTCTCGGACAACTACTATAAATCGAACCTCGTGATGGTGGTGAAGAAAGGAAGCTCTTATGAAGGAGCTACCTCGATCCAGGATTTCAGCG
The DNA here is from genome assembly GCF_001486505.1 of Paenibacillus rubinfantis. Taxonomy (GTDB): domain Bacteria; phylum Bacillota; class Bacilli; order Paenibacillales; family Paenibacillaceae; genus Fontibacillus; species Fontibacillus rubinfantis. Next base: position 998,948 of record NZ_LN909066.1, on the reverse strand, counting down.
GCGCTAAAATTACGGCCCAGCTGAATACGTTCCATTACTCGGTCATCGACCAAATTAACGGCGTGAATAAGCAACCGGCCATGGACAACTTCCCGGCGATGCGCGTGGCCTTAGAATCGGGTGCAATCGACGGTTATGTCTCGGAGCTGCCGGAAGGCATCAGCGCCGCAACGGCCAACGAGAATTTCGCTTACGTCGAATTCACGGAAGGCTTCACCACTTCGGACGACGACACCGCCATTGCGGTTGGCTTGGAGAAAGGCAGTGAGCTGACGGAGAAAATCAATGAGATTCTGGCGGGCATCTCGGAAGAAGAGCGACTTACGATCATGAACGACGCCATCAAGAACCAACCTGCAGCGAATTAATTGAATGCATCTGTCGGAAGCCGGCTGCAGCGGGACTGCAGTCGGTTTTATGCGGTGCGGGAGGAAAACAAATGACTTACGAGTGGATTATCCAAATTATCACCGATAACTGGCCAATGTTCCTGCGCGGGGCGGCGGTCACCTTATATATCTCGCTGATCGGCACGATTATCGGCGCGGTCATCGGTCTGCTGGCCGGCGTCGTCCGCACGATTCCGCTGCCGGAACGCGGGATGAAGCGTTGGCTGCTCAAGATCGTTAACGGTCTGTTGACCGTGTACATCGAATGCTTCCGCGGCACGCCGATGATCGTTCAGGCGATGGCGATTTTTTACGGATCGTCCCTGCTGTTCAACTACGATATGGACCGGACGTTTGCGGCGATATTCATCGTCTCTATCAATACGGGAGCTTATATGGCTGAGATCGTGCGCGGCGGCGTTTATTCGGTGGACAAAGGGCAATTCGAGGCAGCTCATGCGATCGGGATGACCCATTGGCAAACGATGCGCAACGTCGTGTTGCCGCAGGTGATCCGCCATATTTTGCCGGCGACGGGCAATCAATTTATTATCAACATCAAGGATACCTCGGTCCTGAACGTCATTTCCGTATCGGAGCTGTACTTTATGACCAAGTCGATCGCCGGGAACAACTTCCGGTATTTCGAATCATTCTTTGTGGCCAGCGTGCTGTATCTGGTCATGACGTTGACCGTAACGAAGATTTTACAGCGTATCGAGAAAAGGCTGGACGGCCCGGAAAGCTATACGCTGCAGCGCTAGCAGAAAGCAGGAGTGAGGATGGAAAAGGTAATCGAAATTCGGCATTTAAGCAAATTTTTCGGAACGCATGAGGTGCTGAAGGATATCAACCTGTCGGTTAGCAAAGGGGAAGTTGTCAGCATCATCGGCTCCTCCGGCTCCGGCAAGTCGACGCTGCTCCGGTGCATCAATCTGCTGGAGAAGCCCAGCGGCGGGGAGATTATTTACAACGGTAACAACATCCTGGGGGATACGCATAAGGTATCGTTGTACCGTCGGCATTTGGGGATGGTGTTTCAGCAGTTTAACCTGTTCAACAATCATGACGCGCTAAACAACTGTGTCGTGGGACAAGTCAAGGTGCTGAAGCGCTCCAAGGAAGAGGCGACCGAGATCGCGATGAAATATTTGCGGGACGTCGGGATGGAACAATATATTCATGCCAAACCCAAGCAGCTCTCTGGCGGACAAAAGCAACGGGTGGCCATCGCCCGCGCCCTATCCATGGATCCGGATGTGCTGCTGTTCGACGAGCCCACCTCGGCGTTGGATCCCGAGATGGTGGGCGAGGTGTTGAAGGTTATGAAGGAGCTGGCCTACTCCGGACTGACGATGATCGTGGTCACCCATGAGATGGAGTTTGCCCGGGAGGTATCGGACCGGGTCGTGTTTATGGACCAGGGCGTCATTGCCGAAGAAGGGTCGCCGGAGCAGATCTTTAATGAACCGAAACAGGAGCGGACGAAAGAGTTTCTGAAGCGGACGTTAAACCGGGAAGGGTAACACAAGTGCAATGATGATGCCGGCGGAACCTGGATGTACATCCGGGCTCCGCCGGTTTTTTTGTCTCCATTCGTGCTGTCATCGATCAGGACTGCGGCGTTTGCTCCCTATAATTGAAGGAATGCCATACTCCAAAGTTATCCTTGACATTGATCGTGCGTCGGCCTCCCATGGAAGCATCCACATAGTACGGGTAACGCCGACTGGCGGTAAAATGACCGCGGAATGCGCCGGCAAACGTCATCGGCACCACTTCGAACCGGATTTCTCGAGGGGTCACGCTTAGGACGCGGGTCGTCTGCGTCGAGTTGCCGTAGTTGCTTTCATGCGTTTGCTGTACGCTGTTATCCGCTTTTAGCATGTTGATGTCGCTTTGCATCGCGGTGATCGTCTCCCGCAAGCCGGCCACGTCGGGAGCGCCGCCGAACTGCGGAATGCAAAGCCGCTGTCCCACCCGCAGCGAGTTCGGATCGATCCCCGGGTTCGCTTCCAGGATGCTGGCGACGCTGACGCCGTAATCCTGCGCGATCTGATACAGCGTATCTCCGCGCTCGATGATGCGGGAGACATGGTTTGGGGGACAGGAGGGGATACAGAGGACCTGGCCGATCTGCAGGTTGTTCGGGTCGAGGCCCGGGTTGGCTGCGAAGATTCGCATGATGCTCGATTCCAGTCGAAAAGCGATCAGGTTTAGCGTGTCTCCCGGCTGAACCGTGTAAGGATAGTGCTCAGCGGGGCACTGCCGATAATCATAGTTAAACAATGGAACGTTCCCCTTTCGTTTAGGCGGTTTTCCTATACCGTATGCGTTAACGAGGCGTCGGTTACCGGAATCTCCGCTTGGGGGCGGACCTAGGTTTAAGCCATTCGCTTGGTGTATAGTAAATAGAGCGGCTGCTTTACGATCCATGCGGCTTCTCGGTACAGAAAGGAACGGAGAAAGATCCATGTTCAAACTACGTGTGTTTAATTTTAGTTATTTTTCGCTTTTTGCCATCTTTCTGTCCTTCCTCCCGGTATACCTCTCCAACCTCGGACTGCCTGAGACGGAAATCGGGCTAATGATCGGGACAGGCGGTTTCATCGGGTTGTTCTCCCAACCGTTTTGGGGCGTGGTCAGCGACCGGCGAAAATCAATCACCCGGATCCTCCTGCTTACACTAGCGGTCTCAACCGTGATCGGATTCGTATTGTTTCGGGCGGCCTCTCCCTGGGCTTTGGTTCTATTGGTTGGGTTGATGTATTTCTTCTTTATGCCGACCGACTCGCTGGTGGAGAGCTTGAACTTTCAATCGGCGGTAAGGCGGAAAGTAAACTACGGTTCGATCAAAATGTTCGGGGCGCTGGGGTACGCAACCGCCTCGTTTGCCATCGGGTATTTGACGGATTGGACGGGCCCCGCCGGCTTTGCCTGGGTATTTCTCGGGTACGGCATCGCAACCTGGCTGATCGGATTTGCGCAGGAGGATGTGGAGGCGAGCGCCAAACCGTTGAAGTTGGCTGAGCTTAAAGCGTTTCTGGGGCAGAAATCAACGGTATCCTTCCTGCTGTTGATTTTCCTATTAGCACTGCCGCACCGCACCAACGACACCTATATCGGCATCTATATCCGGGAGATGGGCGGGAGCTTCTCGATGGTGGGAACAACTTGGTTTGTCATGACGATGGTGGAGTTTCTATGTTTCGCCGTGGTGCATCGGTTTTTGAAGCGGGGGAACGAGCTGAAGCTGATCGCTTGGGCCGGCGTGTTCTACGTACTGCGCTTCGGGTTAACCGCCGTTGCGGATCAAGCGGGGATGATCGTCGTGCTGCAGTTGCTTCAAGGGGTGACCTTTGTGTTTTTCTATAGCGCGGCGATGCAGCATTTGTATGCGATCGTGCCGGAGGCCTGGCGCGCTACCGGGCAAACGATTCTGGCCATTGTGTTTTTCGGGGTCTCGGGGATTGTGGCCTCGTTTGCCGGCGGTTTGATTTTCGAGCATTGGGGCGGCCGTGTCCTGTACGGGATCATGACCGGGCTGTCGCTGATCGGTTGCTTGTATAGCGTCAGGTTGATGAGACGGAAGCGACGCGGGGACACGGTGACGGCAAATTCATAAATAGGAGGCGATGGGGATGACCATCCGAATCGCGCTGCTGCGAGGCATTAACGTCGGCGGTAAAAATAAGATTAAAATGGCGGAGCTCAAACGAGCGTTGACCGAGCAGGGGTTTAAGGAGGTTCAAACGTATATCCAAAGCGGCAATATCCTGTTTGCTTCGGAAGAGGAGGAAGGAATGCTGGGCTTGCGGATGGAGGAGGTGATCCGCCGCGAATTTCACCTGGACATCCCGGTGGTACTGCGCACGGCGGCAGAGCTGCAGGCGACGGCGAAGAACTGCCCGTTTACCGCAGAAGAAATCGCTGCGGCGGAAGCGTCATCAACAGGAGAATGCCTGTATGTGGCTTTCTTACGGAGGGAGCCCACCGCCGAAGCGCTGGAGCGCTTTGCGGCCTATGCAAACGATAAAGAGTTGTTTCGCGTCTCGGGCAGGGAGGTCTACTTACTGTTTACGGAGAGCGTCCGAAATTCCAAGCTGACGGCAAACCTGCAGAGATTAGACGCTTATGCCACGGTGCGGAACTGGAACACGGTAAACAAGCTGATTTCGCTAGCAGTTGAAATGGAATCGACGAAATAACTCTTGATCCGTGCCACCGCTTATAGCCAGCTTCTTCGATTCAGGTCAAGCTCCTTCGAAGTCAGGTGAATCAGTAGCTCTTCGGCAGCGCTCGCCGCTGAGACGATACACACCCCGATAAGCACCCACGGATGGTTACCCGCCACAAACATGATCCAGGGGGTGACAAAAACGAGTAACCCGGTGATTTTGTTCCCCCAGGTATGAATCATGGCTAACATGCGAAATTTGCAGGCCGCATAAACCGCAGATGCCAAGCGAATGGCGATGGCTCCGGCCAGAAACGGCCAGATGATCCTCATCTCCTCGCCTGCCCATCGGGCCATCGCGAGGGTCACTACCCCAAACATCAACAGGTCGGCTACGGAATCCAGCTTGGCCCCTGTCACGCTAACGGTATTCGTTCGGCGAGCAATGCTTCCGTCCAGCACATCGGTAATCCCCGCTATGGTATAGATGAAGATAAATAGAGCAGGCTGGTTCAGGGTGAATAATAAGATGCAGGACAAGACCATGCGGCTTAGGGTCAGGCCATTGGCTAAATGCTTCATTTTAACTCTTCGCTAGATCGGGAATTTGCCAATCGATTTCCGCTAGTCCTTTGGAGCGCAAAAATTGATTGGCGCGCGAAAACGGCTTGCTGCCTAGGAATCCCCGATGGGCTGACAATGGGCTGGGGTGAGGCGACTTGATCAAATGATGTTCGCGGTTGGTGATCAGGGCCGCTTTTTTCTGGGCATGGCTGCCCCATAACAGGAACACAACCGGTTCCCGCTTCTCGTTTAACGTCTCAATCACCTTGTCGGTGAACGATTCCCAGCCCTTGTCCTTATGGGAATTGGGAGTATCGGCCTGCACGGTAAGCACGGTGTTGAGCAGCAGCACGCCTTGCTTCGCCCACGGAACCAAATAGCCGTTGTTGGGGATGCGGCAACCCAGGTCGTCCCGCAGTTCCTTAAACATGTTCTGCAGGGAAGGCGGGGCTTTGACGCCCGGTTTGACGGAGAAACTCAGGCCATGCGCCTGTCCCGGGCCGTGGTAAGGATCCTGGCCGAGAATTACCACTTTGGTGTCGGCGAAGGAGGTATAATGCAGCGCGTTGAAAATGTCATACATATCGGGATAAATCGTTTGGGTGCGATATTCGTTCGCCATGAACTGGCGCAACTGCAAATAGTACGGTTTCTCGAATTCGGGCTCCAGATACGGGGCCCAATCATTTTTAAGGATCGTCAAGTGAAAGTCACCTCGGAGTTCTAGTCTACTGGAATAGGGTTCGACATCGGCGGGCGGAGTTCCTCCTTACGCATGCACGGGGTGTCGGATTGGCGATGCTAGAATTCAATATAATAGAGGTAATGCACCAACCGGCGGGAGGACAGGCAATGAACAAGCAGGAACAGGTGATCCTGGAACATGGTTTGGATTTCCCTCGTCCTGTTTGTTCGGGGAACCAGCGTAGGGGAATCAATCTTCCCTTAACGAGTGACGCTTATACGGGTTTTTCCAACGCCGGATTTCTCGTCTCGGCCCTCGTTCTTGTCCTTATTTTTATCCCGGGGTTGTTCCTCACCCATAAGAAGAAGAGCGCATAAAAAAGCCGCGGGGGTTCTCCCTCGCGGCTTGGGTTCATCCATTATTTATCCAGCCATTGAAAATGGAAGCTGCCTTCCTGGTCGACGCGTTCAAACGTATGGGCGCCGAAGTAGTCGCGCTGCGCTTGCAGCAGGTTGGCCGGCAGCCGCTCGGAACGGTAGCTGTCGTAGTAGGCTAGAGCGGAGGAGAAGGCCGGTACCGGAATGCCGCGGGTCACGGCGGTGGCGATGACCTGTCTCCAGGCGTCTTGGTAGTTCTCCACGACGTCTTTGAAGTAATCGTCGAGCAGCAGGTTTTTGAGCCCTGGATCGCGGTCGTACGCGTCCTTGATGTTCTGCAGGAAGCGGGCGCGAATGATGCAGCCGCCGCGGAAAATCATCGCGATCGCGCCGTAATTCAGATCCCAGCCGTATTCCTCGGAAGCAAGACGCATCTGCGCGAAGCCCTGTGCGTACGAGGCGATTTTGCTGGCGTAAAGCGCCTTGCGAACCGCTTCGATAAACGCTTGCTTGTCGCCTTCATACGGCTGGGTCGCCGGACCGCTCAGCCGTTTGCTGGCGGCAACGCGTTCGACCTTCATCGCGGAGATGAAGCGCGCAAACACCGACTCGGTGATGATGGACAGCGGGACACCGAGATCGAGGGCGCTTTGGCTGGTCCATTTGCCGGTGCCTTTTTGGCCAGCGGCATCCAGGATCACGTCGACCATCGGTTTGCCGGTGGCCGGATCTTTTTTACCGAAGATATCGGCGGTGATTTCGATCAGATAGCTGTCCAACTCGCCGTTGTTCCATTCGGTGAAAATATCGTGCAGTTCCTCTACGCCAAGCCCAAGCACATCCTTGAGCAGTTGGTAAGCTTCGCCGATCAGCTGCATGTCGCCGTATTCGATGCCGTTGTGGACCATCTTCACATAATGGCCGGCGCCGTCCGGACCGATGTACGTCGAGCAGGGATCGCCGTTCACTTTAGCTGAAATCGCCGTCAGGATCGGCTCGACCAGCTCGTAGGCGTCGCGTTGTCCGCCCGGCATAATCGCCGGGCCTTTCAGCGCGCCTTCTTCGCCGCCGGACACGCCGGCACCGATGTAGCGGAAGCCTTGGGCTTCCAGCTCCTTGTTGCGGCGCTGCGTATCCGGGAAGTGGGCGTTACCGCCGTCGATCAGGATGTCGCCCTTCTCCAAATAAGGGACGAGCTGATGGATCGTATCATCAGTTGGCTTGCCGGCTTTCACCATAATCAGAATTTTACGCGGGGTTTCCAGCGCCTGAACGAATTCCTCGATGCTGTAGGTGCCAACGAAATTTTTGCCAGGCGCCTCCTCCAGCAGCTCCTTGGTTTTCTCAGCGGAGCGATTGTACAAGGCAACGGAGAAGCCGTTGCTTTCGATATTCAGTGCGAGGTTTTTGCCCATGACCGCCAGGCCCACAACCCCGATTTGTTGTTTTTTCATATGAAATAACCTCCAAACCTATCCTCTAGTCTATTTGGGTAAAGCTCTTATTTCACCGATTTCTTCCAGTCGGCCGCAAACTTCTCCAACCCTTGGTCGGTCAGCGGATGTTTGGCCAACTGCTCGATGACGCTAAACGGAATGGTGGCGATATGCGCCCCGGATAAAGCCACGCGGGTCACATGGTCCGGATGGCGAACCGAAGCCGCGATGATTTGCGTATCCAGGCCGTGAACCCGGAACAGCTCTGCGACCTTCGCTACCAGTTGCACGCCGTCTTCCGAGATGTCGTCCAGTCGGCCGAGGAACGGCGATACGTAAGTGGCGCCTGCCCGGGCGGCCAGTAAAGCCTGGTTGACGGTGAAGATCAAGGTGACGTTGGTTTTCACGCCTTTTTGCGCCAGGTACTTCGTGGCTTCAAGGCCTGCCAGCGTCATCGGCAGTTTGATCGTGATGCGCGGATCGTTGTTGTTGATTTTGATGAGTTCATTCGCCTGGGCGATCATCTCTTCTGCGGTGAGTGCATCCGGCGTCACTTCCGCCGAGACGGACTCGACGTCAGAGACGGCCTGGAGGATTTCGGCGATACGGTCTTCGAACTTGACGCCTTCCTTGGCTACCAAGGAAGGGTTGGTTGTTACCCCGGACAAAACGCCGATTTTGTGAGCCTTTTTAATGTCATCCAAATTCGCGGTGTCAATAAAAAACTTCATCGCATATCCCTCCAATTTGTAAAATACAGATTTGAGATATCGGGGCGAAAAGCTGGGTCATCCCCCGTTATTTGATGGACAGCGGCTCCTGGGACGACGGGGTGCCGGTGGTTTTCGAATCGGCAGCCGTTTCGTTTTCCCGGTCAAACCACCACTCGAAGCCGTCTTGCGCTAGCAGCTCGTGGGCGGCTTGCGGACCAAAGCTGCCCGCTGCATAAGCGTGCAAAGGAACTTCGTTTGCGGCATAAGCGTCGAGGATCGGCTGTACCCATTTCCAGGACAACTCCACTTCGTCCCAATGCGCGAAGAAGGAGGCGTCGCCGCGAAGCGCGTCATAAATCAGGTTCTCGTAAGCTTCGGGCACTTCGCTGCCGATCTTGTGGGAGCCGATTAATACCTTCGTGAGATCTTGCTGCTGCGCTTCGCCTTCGGTGTTCAGGCGCAGGTAAATACCTTCGTTCGGGCTGATTTCGAACACAAGCAAGTTCGGTGCGCCGCCGTTGTTTGCCGCTGACGCCTGCTTCACTGGCTCGCGGAACTCGATCACGATACGTGTGGCTTTCTCCTTCATGCGTTTGCCGGTGCGAATGTAGAACGGAATACCCCGCCAGAAGTCATCTTCGATCTGCAGCTTGGCGGCGATAAACGTATCGTTCTGCGAATCCTGCGGGATTCCGGCTTCGTCTTTATAGCCGACCACCGGCTTCCCTTGAATCGCCCCGCTCGCATATTGACCGCGAACCACTTGGGTCGTCACGTCCTGGCGCAGCAGCGGTTCCAGCGATTGCATCACGTGTTTCTTCTTCGAACGCACCTTCTCGGAATCGTCGCCCTTCGGCAGATGTGCGGCCAGCATCATCAACAATTGCAGCATATGATTCTGGAACATGTCGCGCAAGGCGCCGGAATGGTCGTAATAGCCGGCTCTTTCCTCGACGCCGACGGTTTCGCTCGCCGTAATTTGCACGTTCGCGATGTAACGGTTATTCCAGGAAGCCTGGAGCACCGGATTCGTTTGCTGCAGCAGTTGAAGCTTTTGCACCATCGGCTTACCAAGATAATGGTCGATACGGAAAATTTCCTCTTCGGTAAAAGCTTTGCTAAGCTGCGCGTTGAAATCGCGAGCGGATTGCAGATCGCGGCCAAACGGCTTTTCGATCACCAGGCGTTTCCAGCCCGTCGTCTCACCCAGCCCGCTTTCTTGAATATGGGCGGCGATCGTTTCGAACAGCTCCGGCCCCACCGACAAATAGAAGAGCCGGTTAGGAGCAACCCCTAAGGCTTGCTCGCGTTCCTCAACCAGCTTCAGCAGGCTTTGATAGTCTTCCTTGCGGTCGACGTTCAGCACATGGTAGCGGAAGAAGCCGAGGAATTGATTGACGGCCTCCGTATCCTCGGCTGTCCGTCGCGAAAAGCTGTGCAGAGACCGCTCGATGTTTGCCTTAAAGGTCTCATCGGACCATTCTCTGCGGCCCAAGCCAATCACGGAAAATTCATCCGGCAGCTTTCCATCTAAAAACAAGTTAAACAGGGCAGGGTAAATTTTGCGTTTCGCCAAATCCCCGGTTGCCCCAAACAATACGAACGTATTGGCATCCATCTAGGTTCTCTCCTCTCGGCATAGCTTTTCATTTATGTGTGTCTTGGGAGCGGCCCCGCCGATTGCGGGTATACGCCTAAATCCCATCTCTAAGCTATGGATTATTTTGACTTACTCCACTATAATACGAATATCGCCATAGGTGAAATTAATATATTTGACAGGAGCTATAGACCACGTTTATGACTAACAATTATGAACTATATAAAGTATTTTATTGGGCGGCCAAAACCGGCAGCTTAACCCAAGCGGCTAATGCGTTGTTTTTGACGCAACCCAGCGTCAGCCATGCCATCAAGCAGTTGGAGGAAAGCTTTGGCCTCACGCTGTTTTATCGCAACTCCAAGGGCGTGTCGCTGACGCAGGAGGGCACGGTCCTGTACTCCTATATCGAGCAATCGCAGATCCTGATCTCCCTGGCAGAGAAGAAAATGGCCGAGCTGAAAAACCTCGATACCGGCGTGCTGCGAATCGGCGGCAGTGATTCGTTGTTTAAGCATTACTTGCTCCCGTACATTGAGGAGTTTCACCGTCGCTATCCGGACGTTGGGATTCAGCTGCTCCATGGTACAACCCCGGAAATCATGGGTTACTTGAAGGAGGGGAAAATCGACCTGGGCGTCGCCCGGATGCCGATCGTGGATCCTCATATCGAAGTGCGGGAAGGTATTCTATTGCAGGATTGCTTCGTGGCCGGCTGCGCATACGCAGATCTTAAGGACAAAGTCATTTCGCTGGATGAACTGCTCGAGCATCCGTTGATCCTGTTCTCACGCAATAGCCGGGCTCGCATGGCGATCACGGAGTTGTTCCAGGACTACGGTTATGAGCTCAAGCCGGAGATCGAGGTTGGCAGCGTTGACCTGCTGATTGAATTGGCGCGCAAAGGGTTGGGGGTGTCCTACGTTGCCCGGGAATTCGTATCGAAGGAGCTGGAGGAGGGCTCGCTGTTTGAAATCCGCCTGGACGTGGAGTTGCCGCCGTCGCAAGTGGGGATCATGAATATGCGGAACCTGCCGCTCACCAGCGCAGCGCAGAAGTTTATTGAGGAGTTCCGATAACCATCGGAAAAAGATCAAAGCCGTCTTCCTGGCTCACAGGAAAACGGCTTTGCTTGCGTAAAGCTTAGACGCGAAACTTGGAGACGGAGGCATGCAGTTCCTGTGCCATGCTGGCCAGGTTCTGGCTGGACGCGGCGATCTGCTGGACGGAAGCGGCTTGTTCCTCCGTTGCCGCGGAGACCATTTGGCTCTGATCGAGATTGTCCTTGCTGATGCCCTCGATTTGATGCATAGAGCTTAGCATATGTTGGCTGTCTTCCGCCATCCTTTCCAGGGTCAGCGAGACCTCTTGTACCTGATCGACGATTTGGGTGATGGCGTCCGAGATGCCGGCAAACGTCGAGCCCGCCTGCTTGACGACGTCGATACCGGTCTGTACGTTTTCCACATTAGCTTGAATGGCCCCCACAACGCCGTCGAGATGGGCTTGGTTGTTATGAATCAGCTCGGAGATTTCATCGGCCGCCTTGGAGGACTGCTCGGCCAGTTTTCGAACCTCGGTAGCGACGACAGCAAAGCCTTTGCCATGTTCTCCTGCCCGCGCGGCTTCAATACCGGCATTTAAGGCGAGAAGATTCGTTTGAGCGGCGATGCCGGAAATCAACGTCGTAATCTCCCCGATCTTGTGGGAGCTGAGGGCCAACTCGTCCACCGCCTGCTGGGCATCCCGCGTGATGCTTTCGATTTTGTCCATTTGGTCTACGGCCAAATCAATGGACTCCAGCCCGTCTTGCGCCGCTTGCGAGGTGCTTCCGGATTTTTCGGAAACCTCGAGGCTTGCCGCGGAAACCTCCTGGATACTCGCGCTAACCTGTTCAATGGTCATCGCAGCTTCAACGACGGCGGAGGATTGTTTCTCGGCACCCGAAGCCACGTCAGTGATAGCGTCCGCAACCTGGTTGGTGGCGGATGCCTGCTGCTCTGCGCTTGCGGTCAATTGCTGCGACGCAGCCGCCACTTCGCCGGCCGTGTCGGTGACTTTCCGCAGCAGGGCGCGTAAGTTGATGGATATCGTATGGGCGGCCTTCGCCAGCGTACCGATCTCGTCTTTACGGGAGACGAGCCTCTGCGGGATATCCGAGGTGAAATCACCTTCCGATATCGTCGTCAGATGCCCGGCGACCTGAATGATTGGCTTGGTGATCCGGCTAAGCAGGGAGTAGACAAGAACCGCTCCTAACAGCAGCAGAAGAGCACCGATCCAAAGGCTCGAGGTTTTCAGTTGATTTAAGCCGGTGAGGATTTCAGCCTGCGGCTGCGATACGTTAAGAAACCAGTTGGTGCCCTCTACGGGTGCAAATCCGGCATAGATCTTTTTATCGCCAAAAGTGAACGTAGACACTCCGCTTTTTTCCTGGATCACGGTCTTCTGATAGTCGGCGAGCGATTGCATCTCCGGATTGTCGGCGGCCATTTCGATCGGGTTCTGCTTGGCCAGCACAACATTGATATCCTGGTTAGCGATATTTACGCCACTGCCGTTAATCATAAAAGCTTGCCCGTCCCGGCCAAAGGACAGCTGTTTGGTAATGTCAATCAAGCTGGCGGCATCTTTCACTCGAAATAATACGCCGATGACTTGGCCCTCATGCTTGATCGGTACAAAATACGTGATAACGGCGGTTCCGGGATGAAGTATGTCTTCGACAGGGTCGTCTACAAAACGCTCACCGCCTATCGCCTTTTGAAAAGACGGGGCGTCCTTCATGCTGTAAATTTTACCGTCCGGCCCCAGGTAGTTTCCGTCTCGATCGGCGATATTCATATCGATATCTCCGGTTCGCTTGCTTTCGCCCCGGATCACCTTAAGCTTCTCGTCGAGCGGGATGGAAGGATCTTTGATCGAATCTTGGTTGGCCAGCATTTCCAGCGAGGAAAACTGTTCATCTAAGGTTTTGCTCAAAAGGATTGTTAAATTATTAATAGTTCTTGTCGAAATTTGTTTTATGCTGTAGAATTTAATCCCTTTTTTCATTTTTCCAAAAAGTCCATATTCGTGAGGTCCCCGCGCTCATGATCCTGCATAGGATGAACTAGGTGTTAGTCTATTTTTTCTAATGGGAGGATCATCCGTGTACATTTATCAAGAAGCCCGACAAATGGTACCTCATCCCGTGGTGACAGAGGTCAGACAAATCGCCTCCAATCAAGTCCTTCTCGTCTACGATCAACGGGCCGATTTTGGATCGGCGACGCGGCTTTCGAACTATTGGATTCGCAGCAATAAGGGGGCGGGGGGTGCGGCCAGTTTGGGGATGGATGAGGCGCTGACCGCAGCGAACGCGATCCGGCCGGAAGCGGCGATGATTACGGCCGCGGATAATACGAACACCCGGTTTATCATCACATTTAGGGAACGGCCAATGACAGGAGTGACCCATATCGTACTTCCGTGTTTTGTCAGCGTGGAGGGAATGACAGGGTACGGCGGAGCCAATTGGGGTCCTTTTAGCCGCAACGTGTTTATTGGGATGTAAACTAAATAAAGAAGGAGGGGCACCCCTCCTTCTTTATTTTGCAACGATCTCATTCAAATTTCCCCAATCAGCCTTTAGCAGCTGTTTTAACCTTTCGATCTGCTCGGTTCCGAGGGCATTCGCGATGATTTGCTCCAGCGTTGCCTTCATGGCGGCGTTCTTTTCATAACAGCTTTCGCCCAAAGGCGTTAATCTCAAGCTTTTCTCCTTCTTGTTATGCTGAGCCGGGGTGACCTCGACCAGCCCCTTGGATTCCAAGCTTTTGATAAATTTGTGGGTCGCTTGCCGCGAGATATCCACCTGTCGGGTCACTTGCGAAATCGTAGGATTCCGTTTATAAATTCTGGAAAGAATAAACCATTCCGAATTAGAAATATACATTTCGTGCCGGTCGTTCCACAACTGCTCGCAGATGGAGCGAAGCTGGACATGCCGTTCGCTGAGCAGATCGATCAGGTCCAAATCCTCGAATCCGGGATGCACCTTATCCCTCCATTCCGTTCCTGTTCCTATTTCTTCTACACTATACAAAAACCGCTGAATATTGTCAATTTAGTTGACATTTTGGTCAAGAAAGAGTATAGTGAAGATAGTCAACTAAGTTGACAAAATAGAGAGGCGGGATCACGACCATGTTTCATGAGGGGGATTTGATCATTTATTCGGTGCATGGCGTTTGCCGCATCGACGAGGTTTGCGTCAAATCGCTAGCTGGTGTTTCCAAGTCTTATTATGAATTGCATCCGCTAAGCAACGAGACCTTGAAAATTAGCACTCCGGTCGACAATGCGGCGGTACTGATGCAGAAATTGATGGGTCCGAAGGAAGCCAAGACGTTAATCGATTCGTTTCAGGCGCCGGGCATTCCATGGATCGATAACAATCACGAACGGCACCACCGTTATACCGCGATCGTTCGAACAGGCAATCGGAAGGAAATTGCGGAAGTCGCCAGAACGTTGATGCGCAAGAAACTATGGGCCGAACAGAATCATAAGAAACTCGGTAATCAGGACAACCAGCTGTTGCTGGGAATTCAAAATATTTTGTTTAAGGAAATGGCCATTGCCTTAAACATCCCTTCCGAGGATGTTCTGCATGCGGTCCAGGAGAAGGTAGCCGTGAGTGTATAACTTAGCGAATGGATAAAATAAGAGAGGTGCAGCCGCACCTCTCTTCCTTGTTATATATAACACTGAATTGACTTTTCGATCCAATACGAGAACCGGGTTCCCGGATGTTGCCGTTCGATTTGCTTCATTTGAAGATACAGGTCGATCCCGTCAGACACGTCGTGCCACAGATCGGTGAATACATAATCATATGAGTCTTGGTCTAGATGGGTGCGGGCATATTCGAAAGCATCCGCATGGACGATCTGAATTTTCTTGGCTTGCTTAAATTGGGGCAAGAGATGTTCTTGAAACAATTGAATGACGTCTTCGTTGATCTCCACGATCGTCACGCGGTCCACGTTGTCCTTCTCCGAAACCATATACGCGTAGTAGCCGAGACCAAGGCCAAAGGTCAGGACGTGCCCAAAGGCGTCGGTAATGGGTTCCTTCATCGTTTCAATCTCGTTTGGCGTCACCGTCATCCAAATGCGTCCCTGTTCCAGCACCGCCGGATACTTAAATTCGGCCGGGAAGAAGCCGATTTGCGGAATCTGCCGTCCTTCGGCCGTTTGAAGGATATCATTACATACGAACCCTTCGTACGGCTTATACCCTTCGTATTTCAATTCACTGCTGCCGATCCGGACGGAAGGGATTCGGATATTCCGATAATACGGGTTTTGCTCGTATACGCCCAGATCCAGCAGGTGAATCATTGGGTCAAAATAATGATGAAACAGCTCCTTATCCCCGGGATTCTCGAGGATATCCAGCCCGAACTTCGCCGCGAGCAGCAGCTTAAAGGCGTATTCGACCGAGACGCCGCTTTGGACGATCTCGCCGATCTCGGCCTCGCTGATAAGGTCGGGGGCGTGGTTTAAATAGCTGCTTAGCAACGCGAATAGTTTGTGATTGTCCTGGCGGATTTGTTCCATTCCTAAACCTTCAACGCCCCGCGGAATCCTCTGGCACCATAATAGGATTCCGCCCCGTTATGGTACACAAAAATCGTGTCGTAACGGCGATCGCAGAAGAGGGCACCGCCAAGCTTCCGGATCGGAGCAGGGGTTTGCACCCAGCTGGAGGTCTTCAGATCAAATTTCCCCAGCTTCTGCAGTTCCCGGTATTGCCCTTCCGTTAACAGCTCAATGCCCATGGCTTCCGCCATATTCATCGCGCTGTCTTCGGGTTTATGCTGCTTTCTCGATTCCAGCGCTTCATGGTCGTAACAGATGCTTCTGCGGCCTTTGGGCGATTCGGCAGCGCAGTCCACAAATAGAATCTCCCCCGGCTCCGCATCGAATGCAACGACATCCGGCTCGCCGCCGGTTCGTTCCATTTCATGGAGCGACCACAGCTTCTCCGGATGAGCTTCCAGCTTGGCCTGGACTTGAGCCCATTCCAGCTCCGGGTGGCGGTTCATGTTTGCCTCGAAACGCTTGCTTAAAACCTGGAGCAATGCTTCCCCTTGTTCCGGGACTAAGACCTGGATTTCTTTGTTCATCATGAGCAGCCACCTCAACGTTTCTTAAGTATCCCCCTTACAATTCTTCCGTGCTGAGCGTAAATCCTTCAATGACAGCATCCTCGTCTACCTCGATTAGGATGCAGCGTTTGCCGTGATAATTCACTTGCTTCACGTACCTCAAATCCTGGGGGCTGACCGAAATCGTCGCCACCTTCGTATCGATCTTAATCGATTTCGAAGTAAACTTCGGCACCACGCTGCTCGCTTTGATCTCATAGTTTTTGTCATCGATGACCGATTGGTAGGCCAGTTCGACCTTTTCCGTGGTGACGTTCTCCACACCGCTTGCCGTCAGCACGCGTTCTACATCCTTATAATCCAGCTTCGGCGGTTCTTCCTCTTCGTGGGTTTCAATCACCTGCTGGATTTCCTCGTATACGCTGGCGATTGTGGAGGCGTCGAGCTGCTCCCCGGCGATCTCCTTCACGATGTCCTCGAAGATCGCTCTCTCTTCCAGCGCGGTTACGGTTTTCTCGCCATTTAAGACCTGATCGATAAAATGCTGGTTTGGATCGTTGGCTTTGCCCGCGCAATACAGCACCCGATTGACGTCGGAGAAGCCGTCCGTGATGCTGGGGTAGAAGAAGCCTTGCTCCGGCGAGCGCAGCTTGATGATCGGATCCACAATTACGTTGTATTTGAACTCGCGTTCGATATAGTCGAACATCAGCGTTTTTCGCTGCGGTTCCGTGGAATTGATGCTGCACAAAATAAACGGATTCGCGAACATCTCATCGGTTTCGCTCTCCTCGGCTTCCTCGTTACGTTCCTTGGTTGGCTTGTAATATTGGCCGCGAACGAAAGTAATTACCGTATCCCGTTCATATTTCGTATCTTCCAGCATTTTCTCTACCAGCAAAAGCATCAATTCATGCCATTCCTCCGCATCACCGGTAACAAGAGCTTGATGCAGCAACGGCTGCGAGGGCTTGTCCGTTTCCGGCTGCTCCTGGAACTTTAACTCGAATAGCTTCTGATCCAGCTCCCCGGACAGCAGCTTCTTGAAGTTGCCCATATGCAGCTCCTGCTTCTCCCGATCCAAGAGCTCAAACGGTGTACGCTCAAAATGATAGATTTCGTTTGTTTCCTTCATAATATAGACGTTAAGGATGTCGTAGATACTAAGTCTTTCGTGATCCAGCTTAAATTGCTTGCGAATGTAGGCGATCTCTTTCTTAATCAAGATAATTCCCCTTTGTAAAAATTCAATATTTGCATTGTACTACAATTGCACGTCAACTGTCATGATACGCAAAAATGAAAAAGACCCTAACGCGCAAAGAGGATCGTCCATAGACGACCCTCTTGCAGCATGAATCTTGTATCCTCAGATTCGCCCTTGTTGCTTTAATTCCTTCAGCCTTTCCAGCGGGCCAACTTCATCTAAACAGATTCCCAAGGTGATCGAGTTCCCGTGCATCGCGAGGTCCTCTATAAGCGCTTGTTTCCAAGGACGCATCAGCACCCCGTGGGTTAGCACCCTCGTCGCACGCGGACGATCCATCATATATTCCGCCAGTTCCCATGCGCGCTTCAAAATGTCTTCGCGAGCCAAGACCTCATTCGCCAATCCGAGTTCCACGGCCGTCTTTCCGTCCAGCCGCTTCCCGGTAAGGGCGTAATAGGCGGCTCTTTTGACGCCAATCGTTCTTTGAAGCACCAGGCCCATACCATCCCCCGGGACAACTCCGGCCAGAAAATGCGGGTCCCAGAAATCCACGTCCTCGGTAACCAGCGTGATGTCGGCTAATGCGCTGAATTCCACATGCACGCCGGGACCGTTGACTGCGGCGATCACCGGAACGTCGATCCCAAACACGAAGTTTTCCATCAATTTCTGCGATTCCATCCGCATTTTTAACTTCGCGTCGGAAGGCCACTGGATAAACGGGACTTTCCAAGCGTCCGGATCGCCGTCCAGCCACTTATCGCCTGAACCCGTGATAATAATGACCTCATTCTCATGATCCGCGCCGATTTCTCTCCAGGCCTTTCCCCAGGCTTCGTGAACGCTCCAGACATACTTTAACGGGCCGCCATGGGTGTGCATTTTTACCTCAAGGATGCCGTCTTTCCGGGTCATCAACATGATATCCTTGTACTTCTCTGCATACTCCTCAAAACGGGAAGGCTCGTACCGTTGGAACCACTCCGGTAAAATTTCTTTTGGCATGTTGAACTCATCCTTTCTTTATTCGATGGATTTGGAATTGAGAATACTTAAGGCGCTTGAACAACCGGAATTCTATACCCTGCGATGGCCGCAATCAGGACGCACGCAGCAAGAAAAATAAAAGCTACAAAATAAGAGCCGCCCGAAGCGCTAACGATCAGTCCCATCGCCATGGGCGAAAGGAAGGAACCGATTTGTCCCCCGAAATTGATGATCCCGTTGGCTGTCCCGATCCTTTCTTCAGGGAACCTCTTTAAGGGCTGGGTCAGCACCGTAAAGGTCACGATGGAGCAACAGATTTGCGCTAACGTTTGATAGACGACGGCCATTAGTGGGGAGGGGGCCGCGGCTAGTAAAAAGAGAAAGATAGCGGCTGCAACGGCACCCCCACAAGCGAAGTACCTTTCCTTCCCGGTGAACTTGTCAAGGAAATAGGAGATGATGAAGGAGCTGAGCAGCAGGACGAATCCGCTGATCGCCACCAACGTACCCATTTCCGTCATCGATAACCCGCGGGATTGCACCAGATAGATCGGCATCCAGGAAGCAATTCCCCAATTTACGATATTGATCCCCAACGAGGTGAGGGTCAGGCTCCAGATCAAAGGGTTCTTTAACATTGTTCGAATTGAAACTCGAGGAGCGGCATTTTTTCCGGCTGCCTCGGTTGGCTTCTTCTTTCGGTCGAGTCCAAACCAGAAGAGAAGGAAGGTGATCACGCCAAGTGCACCAAGAACGACAAACAACCAGCGCCAACCGATGAGCGCAAGCGCCGCGACGCCGGCCAGGGCGGCAACGATTTGCCCGAAACCGCTCCCCAGCAGCACGACCACCTTAGCCCTCGCCCTTTGCTTCAAGGGGAAGCTGCCCGCGATGGCGATCGAGCTGGCGGAAGGGAAGAGCCCTTCAAATAAACCAAACAAGAAGCGAATGGCGATAAGCGCCATCACCGACCAGGCGATTCCCGTCGAAACGGTAAAGAGGGAGGAGAGTAAAACTGCGATCAGCAGGACTTTACGGGCCCCCCACTTGTCGGCCAGGTAACCGGCAGGAATCTGAATCAGGATAAAACCTAGGAAAAATGCGCTTAACACAACTCCCGTTAACGAGGAGTCTAACGCCAATTCCTTCTGGATTGGAATCATCGCAAAGCTCATGACCGCCCGATCCAAGCTGGCGATCAACCATCCAAGAAAAAGGACAAAGAGCAGAAAATACTTGTTTTTGGTTACCATCTGTTCATTTTTTCCCTCCTATCTGTGTATGGGTGATATCTTTCGAATACATGTAAATTTTATAGAAAAGAAATAAATATCTCCTAAAAAGAAAATAAATGTTTATAAAGAGGAAGTGAAAAAGGATAAACACGGGAAGACAAATAAGACCGCTACCTCAACGGGTAACGGCCCTAGCTTACGATGATCAAGCATTATGTCAAAAGCGGAAGGCTAAATCGGATCCCCAAACCTCCATATGGGGAAGGGAAAGCCTCGATTTCTCCTCCATGGTATTCAATAATCGATTTGCAGCTGGCCAGGCCAAGCCCTAGCCCGCCCGTTTGCATTTGTCGGGATGGATCCACCGTAAAAAATTTAAGGAACAGCGAAGATAGATCCTTATCCGGCACGCCGAATCCATTATCCTCGATTTGAAAATAGGCGGATTGCCCTTGCAGGTATCCGGTCAGGTACACGTGAAGCTCCTTTTTTCCTCCATACCTTACGGTATTGCTAAACAAATTCCCAAAGACCCGGCGGATCATGGGTTCATAAACCAGGAGCTGCGTAGTATCTGTAAAAGCGTGGCGGCAAGTCAACGCGCAATTCCGTTCTGCAAGTTCATGCTCATATTCCTGGGCGATATCTGCAAATAATTTGGTGGCCAGCGTAGGTTTGGTGATCATCGATTCTAGCTCCAGCTTCTCCTTGGTAAAGCGCTTGAAGTCGTTAATGAGCTGGGCCATATGTTTTGACTTCTTTTGGATAAGCTCATAATATTCCTGCTTTTCCGTTTCGGCTAGATCGGGATGCGAAGCCAGCAATTCGGCGAAACCAAGTATCGAGGTTAAGGGAGTATTTAAATCGTGGGCCATCGCCGCAATCATATCGGTTTGCTCTTTGCGCGCTAGCCGGAGGCGCTCCTCCATTTTATTGAAATGCTGATACAGTTCTCCGATTTCATCCTGATTCCTTAACTCCAGCGGGGGCATAGGATGGACGATATTCAGCTCCTCCAACCGGCGGTTAAGAATCTGTATGGGTTTTTCGATATTAACATGAATATAGAGGATCTGAATCAGAAAGATGAAGCAGGCTAACGCAACAATGGGTTTCAGGAGCTTACCTCCAGAATCAAGGCTCACTTCCGCAAAGTGGACCGGCTCTTTAAAGAATGGAGCGAGCTTCAGCCCGGGAATGAGAAATCAAACTCCCCGCTCCTATTAAACGATAAGACGTTTGAAGCCTTCCTGAATGGTCAGAAGATCGATTTATCCACGAAGGAGTTTCAAATTTTGTCTTTCCTCATGCATCACCCCAACCATGTCTTAACGCGAGAGCAAATCTATGAAAAAGGCTGTAAGGTGCATCTCATCTCCTTGATATGCAGTCCAGACCGATTAAGAGAACGATTGGTTAAGGATATTGATGCCGGGATTCGTACGGAAGAGATACTGGCAAGAAGCCTTTTGAGCATTTACAGAAAAATCTTTAGCATACTTCATGTTAATTATAGAATCATCATGCTCCTTATTTTGCCCCGCCGATATGGTTGGGGCTTTCTTTATACGTACAGGTGATATTCGCAAAAATTTCAGGCGGTAATGACAAGCCTTAACATCGTCTCAGATGCAATGACTCATTTATCAGGCACTGGGTGGGGGACGACAAAGGGCGACTATCAATAGCCGCTCCAAATCGAACTTATAGTCAAAAAAGAAGCGGGAATTTTCCCGCTCCGTTGCTGTATACACTAATACATCTCAACTATTAATCTTTCCTGACCAACAGTGAACAGCACTCCACATGACTCGACTGCGGAAACATATCCACGGGCTGCACCCAATCCAGTGAATACCCGCCGTCCAGCAGCGCCTTGCAATCCTTCGCAAGGGTGGAGGGGTTGCAAGAGACGTAGACGAAACGCTTTGGTTTCGTCTTCAACACCGCTTCAAGGAAGCGGGGATCAAGCCCGGTGCGGGGCGGGTCCGCGATGATCACGTCCGGTGCGAAGCCAGATTTCACCCAGCGGGGAAGCAACTCTTCGGCGTAACCGGTGTAAAACTGAGCGTTATCCCGGCCGTTGCGGGCCGCATTAGCCTTGGCATCTTCTACAGCTTCGGGGATCGATTCGATCCCGCGAACCTCCTTCGCGTACGGCGCCAGCCACAGGCCGATCGTGCCGGTGCCGCAGTAGGCGTCAACGACGGTTTCCTTGCCCGTTAAGCTGGCAGCCGCACGAACGGATTCATACAGCTTGACCGTTTGCAGCGGGTTGAGCTGGAAGAAAGCGCGAGGGGATAACGTGAACTCCAGATCCCCAAGCGATTCCTCAATACTGTCAGCCCCCCATAAAATTTCCGTTCGGTTCCCGAAAACCAGCGAAGTGTTCTTCGGATTCACGTTCATGGCAATACTGGTCAGTTCGGGGATCGCCAGACGCAACTCCTTGACCAGCTCTTCCCGGCGAGGCAGCTTATCGCTGGCGGTTACAAGCGTGACCTGGATTTGTCCGGACTGGAAACCAACACGCACGACAATCGTACGGACGAGCCCTTGATTGCCCTTCTCTTTGTATACCGGAATGCCCAGTCGTTGCAGCACATTCCGCGCCTTGTCCACCACTTCGTTGACCTTCGGGTGCTGGATCGGGCAGCCGGTAATGTCGACCAACTTATGGGAGTCGGCTGCATATAAGCCAGCGATCATCCCTTCCTGAGCCATACCGAGCTGCAGCTGCGCCTTGTTGCGGTATCCCCAAGGGTGATCCATGCCCAGCATCGGCTTCAGCCTCACGTCCTGCAGGCCGGCGTAACGCGCAAAAGCCTCGCGGATAATCTCCTCTTTGCCAGCCAACTGCCCTTCGTAGGACAGATGCTGGATCTGGCAGCCCCCGCAGATGCCAAACACCGGGCAGGGAGCATCCACCCGATGAGGAGAACGCTTTTCGATCTCCCGAATCGCAGCGGTGATATATTTATTTTCAACGCGGGTAACTTCCGCTTTAATGACTTCGCCGGGAATGCCGCCTTCGACGAATACCGCTTTCCGCCGGTAATAGCCGACACCTTCGCCGTTAATCCCAAGCCGCTTGATCGTCACGACGATCCGGTCGCCGGTGCGCACCTCATCGGCTTGCTCCCGCTTGGCGACCGGTGGCTTAGGCCGCGATTGCGTTTTGTTCCCCGGGCGGTTGCCGGAATAGTTGCGTTCTTTCATGGATCCTGATTCTCCATCCTAATAAGGTTTGTACTAAACTCCAATATACCATGGGAAACCAAGGGATACCATGATCAACCAACGAGGAAGACTACAGCAGCTGCAACAGCAGGACAACCAGAAATCCGGTGCCTGCCAGGGAGAGCTGGATCCATCCAAAGATTTTGGCATATTTCTCTTCCTTTTTTTTCTTCTGAATCTTATAAACCATCCGGTCCACCAAAAGCGAGACCAGACCGGAAAACAAGGAGAGGGCAGAGGTAAACGCGAGCGCACGATTCATCACCATCACCTCCTATTTGGCTTTCAGGCCGGTTCGACGAATGGAAATGTTGAGATGAACAGATATCAGGATGTCCGCATACATCTGTTCCCAGTCGCTTTTTTTATGGATGTTGCGTTTCCAGAAGTCGGGATAAAAGGCCCTCACATACTCGCCGAAGCCAAAAATATCGGAATGGTGGCGTTGCGTTTGGGTGCAGAACTTTTGGACTAAGTTCGTCGCAGCATGTTCAAACGCTTCTTCTATGGCGTCGATATCCGTTTCGGAGCTGATCGTCCGTCCGGAGTCGTAGTGCTCGTCCAGCATCCCTTCTACATGAATCTTGAGATTGACATGAGGTTTTCCGTCAACGATCTGCATATCGGTTTCTGCGTGCCGCTCTGTAATTTTGATCATCACATAACCGAGATCGGGAACCGGGATCAACGCAGTAAAACCACCTGGATTGTAACCTTTAACGGCCATAAAGGCCCCGATGTCCACAGCGGTGCTGGTACCGGCAAGACGTCCTCCGCTGAAGTAAGCCAACCCCTTGATCAGTATATTCTCCTCCCCTTCGATCGCGACGTAAGGCAGATATCCGTCTTGCCCCCAGTTCGATTCCTCGATCCAAAACTCGCCAATGTAATTGGGCGGAAATTTCCCCATCATGATGGACTTCTCAACCATAGCCTGGAGATATAGCGTAGGCACGCGCTCCAGCGGGGGGGCTACCTTCATGAACTTTGCCGCCTCGGTGTCCGAGACGAGCAGCCACGTACGGCGGCGGACTTCTGGATTACGGCGTAAATAATCATTTAATTCGTCCAGCCCGTCCTGCGCGATTCCCTTGCTGATCACAATTACTCGTAAATGAATGAGATAGCGGGGGTCGGCAATTTGCTGCTGCAGATTGTTTAATGCCTCATCTAGACTATGCCCGTATACTTGAACGACCCACACCGGACTTTCACCATCGCCGCCGCTCCCCATGCCGCCGCTGCTTGGGCCAAGGGGAACTCGACCGGGAACGGCGATTTGGGCGGTCACCCGGAGCATCTTCTTAGGCAGGGGTTCGTTCTTCTGATGAGTGACGGTTGGTTCCAGCTTTGCGGCACTGGGAGAGGCCTCATCGATGGCTAGGCCAAGCACCAGGGCACGGTTTTCAATTTCGACCTGATCCCAGCATCCCGTCAAAATGAATGCCAGAACCAAGCTCTGCAAGCCGAGGGCCCAACGAGTCCACGGTTTTTTATCCATGGGGCCGTACTCCCTTTCGACGGACCACGGCTACGATCCATAGAAGCAACGCGTAACCGGTGAGGAAGAGATAACCGGATCCGTCGGCAATTCGAGAAAATTTGTACAATTGGTATTGATCTTGGGGAAGCAGGGACACGCCAAACATGAAAGGGATCAACAAGGTCGTCACTAGACGGTGATCCTTGAATTGGAGCAAATGGCTTAAGGACAGCGAGGTTAGAAAGTAGGTTGAAAACATGGTCGTGTACACATTAATCACCCACATAATAATAAAAAGCGCATCCATCCGTTCAATGACATCGCCGCCAATTGCAATGGAGCGCGCCATTTCCAAGGTTGGATATAACAACTGAAGGGTTTCCCGAACGCCGTATATCCCGATCGTAGACAAGACTAACAGCAGGTACAAGCTGGCGCTGACAACTATGCCAAACAGCGCGGCCTTCATGGCACGAGCCGGCTTCTCTGTAATTGGAAGCAAGATGGTGATAATAAAGGAACCCAAATAAAGGGAGGCCGGGGATAACAAGGCCGGCAGCCAATGGGGGGTCTCATTTCCGAAAGGGGGCAGCCAGTTTAAGAAATGTACGGCCTTCATGGACATCATGATGACAAAAAGGAAGGGCAGGATGACGAACGGCCAATAGAACAGGTGTACATAAGTGAATTTAACCGTGTCCCTCCGGCAAGATAAGGCGACCAAGATCAAGATCATTAAGATACTTATCTCGATGGGAGTTCTTCGAAAGACGACCGTGGACAATACTTCACCAAACTGGCGGAACATCATCGCGGATGTGATGAAGAAGCAGGCAAACACCAGCAGGTTGGCAACCAGAGCCGGGAGCCTTCCGATCACGATCTGGCTGTAGCTAAAAAGGGTCTTATCGCTGAATCTTTGGCTGATTCGGGTGAACACGAACATACTGAAAATCGCGCAGCAAGTGCCCGCAATGGTCATAAGCGGAGCGGCGTTGTCGGCAGCTTTGGCGATAATTTGGGGGAAGCTCAAAACGTACGGACCAAAAATCGTGCTGCTGATGACGATAGCGAGCTGAGTTGTGCTAATTTTCTGTGTTTTCTGCATCGGCGTTGTCCTCCTGATAGTAAATCTTATCGACATTGGCATAGAAAGTACCCTCGGCGCGCCGTGTATCATCTAGGGTATGAAGGTAGCTGGGACGTTTGCCCATCCACCACAGAGGAGCCCGAATCAGGGTATCCATGAACCCCGCTCGCTTCTTGGCCAAAATGGACTGCAGGAACGGTACGCCAAACGAATCCAGGTACAACATATGATTAATGATGAAAAGGCTTCCTAACACGACGCCGTACAAGCCGAATAGGCCAGCCATGATAATCAGTGGGAAGCGCAGCATTCGCATGGCAATCGCCGCATTATAGGCCGGGGTTGCGAATGAGCCAATTGTGGTCAAAGCGACGATCACCACGGTAATTGGGCTCGACAGACCGGCGGAAACGGCAGCTTGTCCGATAACCAGAACGCCAACGATGGACAACGCGCCGCCGATCATTTGCGGCAAACGGATCGTCGCTTCCCTCAGAATCTCCATCGAGGCTTCCATAATCAGCACCTCCAGCATGGCGGGGAAGGGAACTCCGGCGCGTCCTCCTGCAATCGCCACCGCAAAATCAGTTGGCATCAGCTCGGGATTGTAGGAGATGACGGATACATACAACGACGGGAAAAACACGGAGAACAACAAAGCGATCAGCCTGACGAACCGCAGGAGGCTTGCGATCAGAAACCGTTCGGAATAATCGTCGATGGTTTGAAAAAACTGGTCGAATAGAGCCGGAACAATCAGGGCAAAAGAGGAGCCGTCCACTAGAATGGCGACTCTTCCTTCCAATAAGGAGGCAACCGTTTTATCCGCTCGTTCCGTGTTTTGGATTTGCGGAAACGGTGAGATCGGCTGATCCTCGATGAACTGTTCAATATACCCGGCGTCGATGATCCCGTCGATATCGATGATGGACAACCGTCGCATGACCTCGCTTACAAGTTCCGGATTCGCAATGCCGTCTATGTAACAGACGGCGGTTTTCGATTTGGTCCGGGCCCCTAGTTCGCCAGTTTCAATAACCAGATCGGCGGTCTGAAGTCGATACCGGATTAACGACAGGTTCGTTTCCAACTGTTCGATAAATCCGTCTCGAGAGCCGCGAATCACCTGTTCCGTTTGGGGTTGTTCGATCCCTCGCTTCTCGACCTTCCGCGTATCGAAGCTCACCCCTTCGCCATAGCCGTCAATCAGCAACAGCGTCTGCCCTTTCATCAGCAGATCCATCAGGACACTCCACTCGGAACTGCGCTGTCCGAGGTTGGCATGCACCCGCTCTTGGCACACCAGGTTAAACAGGTCCACCCGATCAAGCAGATCCTCATCCTTCATTTGCTCTGGGGAGACGAAAGGGGCTTGCAGCGGGGCTACTATCCCTTCCTGAATCAACCTTTGATCGGTCAAGGACGTAAGGAACAGCAAAGCGGAGCTGCGCTTGCCCATAATCTTTAACCGGCGGACAACCAGGTCCGTAACGTTACTCATTTGGTTTTGAAACGATTGCAGGTTGTCTTCCAGGCTTGCCACAAGCTGCCGAGGCTTGGACTCCCTGCCCGAGCTGCCTTCCGAGGCGGAAGGCGATTCGGATGGTTGCGAAGGATGCTTCTTCTTAAACGCTTCGTAGTTGGCTTTCCAATCCAGCATATCTGCCGCCCCCGGTTTTTCTTATTTTATTATTAGAGAGTGTTGGTCTTTTTGGAAAACTTTATGTACCCGATGCAGCGGTTGCCCAATTCCCCAAACCCCGGTAAACTTAAGAGTGCATAAAGCCGGTCCGTCCCGGAACCGGGAGGACGACGGCCTGATGGGAAGTTAGGAGATATGGCGAAATGAGCACGGAAGTACGTACGATGGAACAAGCGCAGCAGTTGCTGCAGAAATATTACGGTTATCCCGATTTCCGCGAGGGACAGCGGCGGATCGTTGAGAGCGTGTTGTCCGGTGCGGATACACTGGGAATCATGCCGACAGGCGGCGGGAAATCGATCTGCTATCAAATCCCGGCCTTGATGCTGCCCGGCCTAACGCTGGTTGTGTCCCCGCTGATCTCATTAATGAAGGATCAGGTAGACGCGCTTACGACGATGGGCGTCTCCGCCGCCTATATCAACAGCACGCTGTCGGGCAAGGAAGTCAACGACCGCATCCGGGCGGCGCGCCGCGGCGAGATCAAACTGCTCTATGTCGCACCCGAGCGGCTGGAGCTGGACTGGTTCCGCGAGGAAATGAGCGGGCTGACGATCTCCTGCGTTGCCGTCGACGAAGCCCACTGCGTCTCGCAGTGGGGGCATGATTTCCGGACAAGCTATCTGGCGGTCTCCCCGTTTGTGGAATCGTTGCCGCAGCGCCCGATCCTGGCTGCCTTCACGGCGACGGCAACGCCGGAGGTTATGGACGACATGGTCCGCTTGCTGCGCCTTGCGGATCCGGCGGTATTCGTCACCGGCCTCGGCCGGGACAATCTGGCGATGTCGGTGCTGCGCGGCGAGAATAAGCGTGAGTTCGTGCTGAATTACGCGAATACGCATGCCCACCAGCCCGGCATCGTCTATGCCGCGACCCGCAAGGAGGTCGACGATCTGTATGAGCGGCTGCGTCAAGCCGGCATCCCTGCCGGCCGCTACCATGCCGGCTTGTCCGACAAGGAGCGGGAGGAGAGCCAGGAGGCTTTTCTCTATGACGACATTCGCGTCATGGTGGCGACCAACGCCTTCGGGATGGGAATCGACAAATCGAACGTCCGTTATGTGATCCACTACAATATGCCAAAGAACATGGAAGCTTACGTTCAGGAAGCCGGCCGGGCAGGCCGGGACGGCGAGCCGAGCGAATGTATCCTGCTGTTCAGTCCGCAGGACATCATGACGCAGAAATTCCTGATTGAGCAGAACCCGCAGGAAGGGGACCGCAAGCGCAACGAATACCGCAAACTGCAGCAGATGATCGAATATTGTTACCAGACCAGCTGTCTGCGTTGGGCGATGCTGGACTATTTCGGCGAAGTGCATGACCGCAAGCCTTGCGGGATTTGCAGCTCCTGCCGGGACGAGCGGGAGCTTGTCGACATGACGCGCGATGCGCAAATCGTCTTCTCCTGCATCCACCGGATGCGGGAGCGATTTGGCGTATCGCTGGTCGCTTCGGTGCTGAAGGGTTCGCAGAACAAGAAGGTGCTGCAGTACGGCTTTGAACAACTGCCGACCTACGGCATGCTGCGCACCCGTACGGAGAAAGAAATCTCCGAGCTGATCAACGTGTTTATCGCGGAAGGATATTTAGCTTTGTCCGAAGGGCAATACCCGGTTGTCCGCCTGCAGCCGCTGGCCGTTGAGGTGCTAAAAAGCCGCCACCAAGTCATGCTGCGCGCGCCGGAGCCCGCGGCTGCCTCCAAATCCTCGGCAAGCTCGCGGCGCCGTGGATATGACGAAGGGCCATCTGCCGTCAACGAGACGGTGTTCGAGCAGCTGCGCTTGATCCGCCGCGATTTGGCCGAGAAGGAGCGTGTGCCTTCCTATATTATTTTCAACGATGCGACCTTACGCGAAATGAGCGTCGTCTGTCCGACCCGTGAAGCGGACATGCTGAGAATCAAAGGCGTTGGCGAAGTGAAGTATCGCAAATACGGAAAGCCGTTTCTGGAGTTTTTTCAAAATATGGAGTAGGGTTGTGAGCTTGTGAAAGTCATATTGGCGACGCTAAACGCAAAATTTATCCATACCTCGCTGGCCATCCGGCTGCTTAAAGCCTACAGTGGCAACGAGTTTGACATTGAACTGGCGGAATACACGATCAAGGACCCGGTGATGAACGTCGTATCGGACCTGTTTCGCCGAAAACCCGACGTGATCGGTTTCTCCTGCTACATTTGGAACATTGAAGAAACGATTAAGCTGGTCGCCTTGCTGAAGAAAGTGCTGCCGGAAGTGAAAATTGTGCTGGGGGGGCCCGAAGTCAGCTACGATACGAAATATTGGATGGAACGCATCCCGGAGGTTGACTTTATCGTGATGGGGGACGGCGAGGAAACGTTTCACCATCTGCTGCAGGAGCTGTCCGGGGAGCGGAAGTTCCACTTCGTCTTTGGCGTAGCCTACCGCAAAGGGGAAGAGGTCGTGTTGAATCCGGGACGGCCGAAATCCGATTTGAATACGCTGCCTTCGCCGCATCGGTTCCCCGAGGATATTCCGAACCTGAGCAAGCGGATCGTCTACTTCGAAACCAGTCGCGGCTGCCCGTTCAGCTGCCAGTTTTGCCTCTCTAGCATCGAGGTGGGGGTCCGCTATTACGATATCGAACGGGTGAAGGCGGATATCCTGTACCTGATCGAGAACGGCGCGAAAATCATCAAATTCCTCGATCGTACGTTTAATATCAACCGCAGCTATGCGATGGAGATGTTCGAATTCCTCATTAACAACCATCAGGGCTGCGTATTTCAGTTTGAAATCACGGCGGACATCATGCGGCCGGAGGTACTGGACTATTTGGCGGAGAATGCACCGCCGGGAATCTTCCGGTTCGAAATCGGCGTACAGTCGACGAACGATCCGACTAACGAGCTGGTCAAACGTCGCCAGAACTTTACCAAGCTGACCCGTACTGTGACCAAAATCAAGGACAGCGGCAAAATCGATCAGCATCTCGATTTGATCGCCGGACTGCCGGAAGAGGACTACGCCACGTTCCGCAAGACGTTTAACGACGTGTTCGCCATGCGTCCCGAGGAGCTGCAGCTTGGTTTCCTGAAGATGCTGCGCGGGACCGGACTGCGAAATGACGCGGCCAAATACAACTACGTTTTTATGGACCACGCGCCTTATGAAATTCTAGGTAACGACGTGCTGCCGTTTGAGGACGTGATTCGGCTGAAGCGGCTGGAGGATGTGCTGGAAAAGTACTGGAACGCACACCGCATGGATCACACGCTGGAATACTTGGTCACTCGCGAGTTCGATTCGCCATTCGACTTCTTTCAGGAGTTCGGCGATTACTGGGAAGAACAGGGCTGGCAGCGGATCGGTCATCAACTGGAGGACTTGTTTACTCGACTGCATGAATTTTTAAGCCGCCGTTCCCTGAAGGAACCGGAAGTTGTACTTGGCCTGATGAAGCTAGACTATCTGCTTGGACACAAGTATAAGCCGCGGAAAATCTGGTGGGAGGACCGGATGGACAAAGACCGGCGCAGCGGATACTTCCGGGCGTTGGCAGAGGCCCCAGCCGCTTTGTCTGAACGGTTTGCGGCCTACGGCCTGGATGAACGCGACCTGCAAAAATATGCCTGCGTCGAGGAATTGCCTTTCCCGCTGGGCGAGGGATTGCAAGCGGGAGAAGCAGAGGCGGGGACGCCTTCTGGCCCGTCGGCCCCAGGCGAGTTGGTGCAGGGCACGCTGCTGGTCGTCCTCTATCAGCAGGAAGCGGACGAGCAGCCGGTATTTTTCCATGCCCCTTTAAGCGCCTGGTCCCCCTTGTACCGCAGCCTGGCAAAGTAAGGAGCTGACCAAAGGATGTTTACGATCCTGATCGTCGAGGACGATGCCAAAATGGCCGGGATGTTATCCGGTCATATCGAGAAATACGGATACCGTGCGGTGCGGGTGAACGACTTCGGCCGGGTTCTGGACGAGTTTCGGGAATCCGCCGCCGATATGGTGCTGCTGGACGTCAACCTGCCGAAGTTCGACGGCTTCTATTGGTGCCGGCAAATTCGCGGGGAGTCCACCTGCCCGATCCTGTTCTTATCGGCGCGCGACAGCGGGATGGATCAGGTCATGGCGCTCGACAATGGCGCTGACGACTACATCACCAAACCATTTTCGTATGAGGTCGTGATGGCGAAGATCCGCAGCCATCTGCGGCGGGCTTACGGTGATTATTCGGCCCGGCAGGAGGAGCGGACCGTCAGCGCGGCGGGATTGGTGTTGTACCCTGAGCGGTTCACCGTGACGAAGGGGGAGACGTCCGTGCTGCTGACGCAGAAAGAAGTGTTGCTGCTGGAAGCGTTGCTGCAGAAAGCCGGCCGAGTTGTCAGCCGGGAGAAGCTGCTGGATCTCATGTGGCAAGGTCATCATTTCATCGACGACAACACGTTAAACGTGTATGTGACCCGTATCCGCAAAAAGCTCAAGGAGCTTGGACTGGAGGATGCGGTGGAGACCGTTCGCGGGGCGGGGTACCTTCTCCATGCACATGGACAACCCGCCACTGGGGAGGCACTGGAATGAGGCTATTCTGGAAGGAGCAGCTGCCAATGCTGCTGTTTCTTGTGCCGCAGATCCTGCTGGTTCCTTTCTTGTTTTGGCTGGCCGGCGGCCGGCAGACCCAAATCGCCGTATACGCCTACCTGCTTAGCTTTACACTGCTGCTGCTCTACTTGATCTATCGGTACTTCAGCAACCGGGAGGTGTACCGGAAGTTGACGGAGCCGCCTCGGACGCTGGAAGAGCTGTTGCAGCCGGCGGGCGAAACCCCGCTGGCTTTGGGGTTGCA
The DNA here is from genome assembly GCF_001486505.1 of Paenibacillus rubinfantis. Classification (GTDB taxonomy): domain Bacteria; phylum Bacillota; class Bacilli; order Paenibacillales; family Paenibacillaceae; genus Fontibacillus; species Fontibacillus rubinfantis. The sequence goes on along the minus strand of NZ_LN909066.1, from coordinate 967,100 downwards.
TGACCTTCTTGAAGAAGGATATCGTCTGTACGAAGCGGAGCTGTATCGTTATGGCAAGCAGCGCGAGCATCAATCCGCGTTTACGGGTCGCTGGGTTCACCAGATGAAGACCCCGATTTCGGTCATTCAGCTCACCCTGGAGAATGAGCGGGAGAAAGAAACGATCCCGGAAGCCGTACTCGACAGCGTTCAGGAGGAGCTGGACCGGCTGCGCAAAGGGCTGGAGATGGCGTTGTATACCTCCCGGCTGGAGCAGTTCGAGCATGATTTTCACGTTGCTCCGGTTCCGCTGTTGGCCGCCGTAAATGAGGCCGTCGCTGATCACCGCAAGCTGTTTATCCGGAAAGGCGTATACCCGGACATTCGAATCGGCGAGGAGCTGGAAGTCTATTCCGATAAAAAGTGGCTGACGTTTGTGCTCGGCCAGCTAATTACTAACGCCGTCAATTATTCCGCAGGGGTAGGGGACAAGGTGGAACTTGTTGCGTATGCGCGCGGCAAAAAAACGGTGCTTGAGGTTCGCGACTACGGCATCGGCATTTTGAAGGAGGATATCCGCCGCGTCTTTGAGCCTTATTACACAGGGCAGCGCGGGCGGCAGTACAGCGAATCGACCGGCATGGGCCTGTACCTGGTCCGCGAAGTGTGCAGCCGCTTGGGGCACCACGTGGAGCTGGAGTCGGCACCGGGACAAGGAACGACGGTAAGGCTGCTGTTTGAGCGGCAGCTGCCGCTATAGAACGCAGGGGCATCGCGGATCGGAATCTAAGGATCGGCGGAAGCCGCTGCGTTTTTTTGCCCGAACATAACCTTACAAACTTTTAAGATTCGGTTAAGTCAGATCGATGGCTGGCTTACAGGCTTTGGGATAGAGTATAACCATAACCATCCGGGCCGTGGCAACGGCGTTTGATTCGCCGGCCGTTAGGCTCGAAGAAAGGGGAGCGCGATCCAATGGAAATGCTCAAAGTCCAAGGACTAAATAAGGTCTACCCGGGAAAAGTTGCGACACGTGCGCTGCAGGACATAGAGTTGACGATTGAGAAGGGGGAGTTCGTCGGCATTATGGGCCCGTCCGGCAGCGGGAAAACAACGTTGCTTAACCTGGTCTCAACCATCGATACGCCAAGTTCGGGCGAGGTGCGGATCAACGGGAAGAATCCGCATGCGTTAAAACGGAGAGAACTTGCCGCCTTTCGCCGCCGGGAGCTGGGGTTCGTGTTCCAGGATTTTAATCTGCTGGACACGCTTACCGTAGCGGAAAATATCGTCCTTCCTTTAACGCTGGATTCCCGTCCGTTCCGGGAAATGGAGCGGAAGCTGCAGTCGATCGCCAACCGGCTGGGGATTACGGACATTCTTGGCAAACGCACCTACGAAATCTCCGGTGGTCAGCGGCAGCGGGCCGCGATTGCACGGGCGATGATCTCCTCGCCGTCGCTGCTGTTGGCGGACGAGCCGACGGGTTCGCTGGATTCGAATGCCTCCCGCAACGTCATGGAGCTGCTGGAGACGCTGAACCGTACCGAAGGGACCACGATGATGCTGGTCAGTCATGATCCGCTAGCGGCCAGCTATTGCGATCGGGTTGTGTTTATCAAGGATGGCAGACTGACGAACGAAATCCACCGGGGCGACAGCAGGCAGGCCTTTTTCCAGAAGATCATCGACATGCTGTCGTATTTGGGAGGGAATGCGCATGAACTTTCTTCAATTCGCGTTTAACAACGTCAGACGCAACGCCCGGGCCTATTTCGCTTATTTTCTAAGCAGCGCCTTTATGGTCATGATCTTCTTCACCTATGCGATGTTTATCTTCCATCCGGGCATCGCGGAGAGTGAAATGGGACGGATGACGAGCATCGGAATGGAAGTGGCGGAATACATCATTTTCGTATTTTCCATTTTGTTTGTGTTGTTCTCGATCGGCAGCTTTTTGAAGGCGCGCAGCAAGGAGTTTGGCGTGCTGTCGCTGCTGGGAGCAACCACCGGCTCGATCAACCGGCTTGTGTTCCTCGAGAACCTCATCATTGGCGTAGGATCCATCGCAGCGGGCTTGGCTGGGGGACTCCTGTTGTCTAAGCTGTTCCTGCTGCTGAGCGTGAAGGTGACCGGGATGAATCCCCTGCCATTTTATGTGCCTTGGAAGGCGATGGGGTTTACCGCAGTGGCGTTCCTGATCCTGTTTGTGGTCCTGTCGGTATTTACGCTGATCTTTTTTCGGAAGAATCAGGTGATTGAGCTGCTAGGCGGCAGCAGTAAGCCAAAGACGGAGCCGCGCGTGTCCTGGGTGCTGGCGCTCCTTGGCGTGGCGCTGCTCGCCAGTGCGGTGTTGCTTCTGAAAGGCGGCAATGGTCTGGACTTTTCCAAAGTGATGCTGGCAGCCGCTACGGGGATTTGGGGGACCTACTTTTTTTATACTCAAGTGACGGTCGCCATCATCCGGCTGCTGAAGCGCAACCGCCGCTTGTTATGGCGCGGAACCCGGTTGCTCTGGATATCGGAAATGGCTTATAAAATCAAAGATAACGCACGGATGTTGTTTATGGTCACCGTAGCGATTTCGCTGGCCAGCATGAGCGTGGGGGTCATTCTGGCGGCCAATGCCCAGAATGAGCGGGTGTATAAGGCAAATCCATTTGCCTTTACGTACGGCATCTATGATGAAGCCTTCTTCGAGAAGGACATGGCCTGGATCGATCAGCAGTTGTCCGAGCGGGGGATCCGTTATGAGACGGTGGAACAAGAGTCGTTTTTTGGATATATTCGCTCATCGGAGTTGTATGTAAATGTCTTGTCCCGCTCGGTTTATAACAAGGCCACAGAGTTGCTTGGCCTTCAGGGGTTGCCGAAGATTGGCCCGGGTCAAGCGATCGCTTATGCGATGGAAGGGTCGGCGGCAGAGCACGCATTGAAGGGGCCAACGCTCCCGTTAACCCTCTCGTTTCTGGAGCAGCCTCTGGAGCTGGAGTTGCTGCCAAACGAAGTTCCTTTGACCGGAATCAGCAGCAATATTTCGGTAGTCGTGTTGTCCGATGCAGATTTTACGAAGCTGAAGAACGGCTTAACGGAAGAGGAACAGAATCGTCTGTACCGAAACATTGAGATCTATGTTCCGGATTGGCAGCACAAAGAAGCTCCTCGCCTCCAGGATCCCGAAATCGTCATCGGGAAGCAACTGTTTCATGGGATGATGGAGCGTCTGGATCACGACGAAACGAGCAATTATATGAGTTCACGGGGCAGGACGTTTGCGGAAACGCGGGAGCAGCTCTCGATGTTAAGCTTTGTGGGGATCTTTATCGCCGCTATTTTCTCGGTATCCTCCGCCAGCTTCCTGTATTTCAAGCTGTACAGCGAGCTGAATCAGGACCGGCGCATGTATCATTCGTTGTCGAAGATCGGGCTGGGCGAGCGGGAAATGCGTTTTTCCTCCAGCTTGCAAATCGCCTTGCTGTTCTTTATCCCGGTGGTGATTTCAGGCATTCAAACGATGGTGGTCTTATCCCTGCTGGGGGCCCGATTCCAGTTGGGGAACGTGACCTTGCCGGTGCTGACGGCTTCCGGGGCCTTCCTGGCAGCTCAGCTGGTGTACTATATTGTGGTGCGCTCGCGTTATGTGGTGCAGCTCAAACGGGTTATGGTGTAAGGGGTTACGAAAAAACGAGCCTGTGTACCGGTCTCCTCCAGGTGAGGAGCGGGTACGCAGGCTCGTTATCTTTATTCCGCGACAGCTGCTTCCAACGGCAGACAGCTCTCCAGCCACTCTAGCACATCGGACATCACCTCGTCGCGGTTGACTTCGTTCAGCATTTCGTGGCGGCCGCCGGGATACAACTTCACCTTCACATCTTGGAGACCCAGCTTGTCATATAGCTGGGCTAACCGCTGTACGCCTGCGCCGTTCCGACCGACCGGATCGAGATCGCCGCCAAAGATGTAGACCGGCTTCTCCTTTGGGATGGAGCGCATTTTCTCCGGGCGGTGGATCTCCTGCAGCAGGCCGAAGAAGCCGTAAAAGAAGCCGGCGCTGCACAAGAATCCGCAGTGCGGGTCCGCGATGTATTTATCAACTTCCTCTTGGTCTCGGGAGAGCCAATCGAAGGGCGTCCGCGCCGGGAGGAAATTCCGGTTAAAGCTGCCAAAGGTCAACGCGTTCATCAGCAGGCTGGGATGGCTGTCACCTTGCAGCCGGGCTTGCAGGCGGGCCAGGCTGCGGCCGATGCCCAGCATGCCCCTTGGTCCGTTTGTCCCCGAGAGAATGAACCCGGCGTAAGGCTCGGGTGCCCGGTACATGATCTTCTGGGTCAGGAAGGAGCCCATACTATGTCCGAGTAGAAACAGCGGCAAATCCGGGTGCTCCTGGCGGATGATCTCCGAGAGCTGAATCATATCCTCCGCCATACCGGTAAAGCCTTGCTTGCCCGGCCAGCCCAGCTCCTCGGGACGGCTGGCCGTGCGGCCGTGGCCGCGATGGTCGTTGGCGTACACGACGAAGCCGCGGGCGGTCAGCACCTGCGCCAAACGTTCGTAACGCTTGGCTGTTTCGGCCATACCGTGGGCAATTTGCAGCACGCCCCGCGGCGGTTCCTTGGAATCGGCCGCGCTCCAGCGGTACACGAAAACTTCATGGTTGGTGTCATTAACGAAGGTAAACGTATGCTCCTCCATGCGCAGCCCTCCTTTCCTTGAATTTACGAGAGGAAATCAAGCCAGGAACGCTGGCTGGAAGAATTCAATCCGTTCGCCGTCCGGTCCGTTGAAGAAGAAGAACCGGCACCCGTTTGGCAAGCTGCGGATTTCCGGGTCAAGCCCCGATAAGCCCAATGCGGAAATGCGGGCATATTCCTCCTCGATCTCGCTGGCTGTAAAGGCGATGTGATGTACTTTGCCTTCATTCGCCAGCTCCGCGCCGTCGCGGATATTGACCAGCTCGACTTCAACCGATTCTTGGCCCGGAAAGGTCAGGAAGGCCAACCGCAGCGGATCTCCCACTTCACCGATCGTAGATAACAGCTTCATGCCGACTATGCGTTCATAAAACTCAATGGAATCCTCCAGCGCCGAAACGCGAATTCCGATATGCTCGATTTTACGAATCCCCATTGCGATGACCCCCAACTGTTTATGATTTTGCATGCTTTGGTTATTTCTTCTCCATCGCGATCAAATACGGCGCCGTCGATCTTTGCGGCTGCCGATACATGATCGCCTGACCGGCGGATGCGGGCAGCGCTGCCGCCCAGGCCAAGTATGGTTCATAACCTCTTCTCTTTTGAGGACACCGTCGCCATATGGCTCGGTCAAACGTTGGATCCAACCGGTGATATCGTCCAGGGAATTGATCGGTGTCCCCCAGCCTTGTCTCTTATACCCATCTGGCGCCCTCGGCGGGCAAATAGCCGAGGTTGAACATCACGGCACCCAGCCGCCCGTGCACGTCCGCCGGCAGAGCGGCCGCCATGTCCTCGTGGCTCGCCTGGAGCAGGGTGACGCCGGCGATGGAATCCGCCGGCTCTTTCTCCAGCCGGGCTCGCGTGAGCGCCAGCGCCTGCGGTTGGATATCGAAGGCGAATACTCGCCCCTTCGGTCCGCAGGCCTTGGCAAGGAACAGCGTATCCGCGCCTGTGCCTGCCGTGGCATCCACCGCGGCATCGCCGGGAACCAGCCGCTCGCCCGCAAGTTTATGGGCAAAGCTTAATACCGAGAGGAAGCCCATGGATATCAGCGTCCTCTCCAGTATTTGCCCTGCCAGGAATCGCGCCGCTTGAGCTCTGCATCGATCGCGTTCAGCACTTCCCACTTCTTCAGACTCCACATCGGCCCGATCAGCAGGTCGCGCGGAGCGTCCCCGGTCAGCCGGTGCACGATCATTTCCGGCGGCAGAAATTCCAGCGTATCTACGATCAGCTTCACGTATTCGTCCTGCTCCAGAAAACGCAGCAAGCCGGCTTCATACTGCTTGACCATCGGCGTCTTACGCATCAAATGGAGCAGGTGGATCTTGATGCCCTGCACGTCCATATTAGCCACGGCACGTCCGGTCTCCAGCATCATTTCATGCGTTTCCTGCGGCAGGCCGTATATGATATGAGTGCAGACGCGAATGCCCCGTTTGCGCAGCTTCTCTACGGCCTCAAGGTAACACTGCGTATCGTGCGCCCGGTTGATCAGCGTGGACGTAGATTCGTGGATCGTTTGCAAGCCCATTTCTACCCAAAGGTAGGTGCGCTCGTTGAGTTCTGCTAAATAATCGACGACGTCGTCCGGCAGGCAATCCGGCCGCGTAGCGATGGATAAGCCCACAACGCCCGGCTGCTCGAGAATCGCTTCGTAATATTCGCGCAGCACCTCTACCGGCGCATAAGTATTCGTATATGCCTGAAAATATCCGATGTATTTGGCATGCGGCCACTTCTGATGCTGCCGGTCACGGATCGTGGCGAACTGGGTGACCAGATCGTCCCGGCGGCTTCCGGCAAAGTCGCCTGATCCCCGGGCGCTGCAGAACGTGCAGCCGCCTTTGGCGATCGAACCATCCCGGTTCGGGCAAGTGAATCCGGCATCCAGCATCACTTTAAATACCTTGTCCCCGAACTCCTGGCGCATCTCCGTATTCCAGGTATGAAATCTTTTGTCTCCCCACAAAGTAGGGATGTCCGTTATCAGTGTACTCATTGCGGCTCCTTCATATTGTCACAAAATATTTATGCATATTTATACAACGGCGAAAGCCCTGTCCGTACGCCGCTTCCACTGGATTCATTGTATCAAATTTCGCGTAAAAAGGGGAAGGGTGCTTGCCTGATTCCTTGCGGCAGGTTGCGGAATATGTTATTTTGAAAATATCAAATTCGTTGGACCCCAATTCCAAAATATATTGAAAAGGGAATCACTCGTCTCGTCTCCCCGGCGAACGGCTGGTTCCTTTTTCATTGTGCGCTTTACATTTGCGGCGATCTTCGGCACAATATTGCAAGGAATGGATAACATGAAAGCGGAGGAATATCATGCGTTTACGCGGCAGAAAAGGAATACGGGAGAATCTGGAGCAGCAGCGGGAGCTCGTTGTGCTGAATCCCCGGGAATATAAAGGACGCTGGGCTGAGGTGTTTGGCAACGACCGCCCGATCCATATCGAGCTTGGGATGGGGAAAGGTCAGTTTGTCAGCGGCATGAGCGTGAAATATCCGGATGTGAATTTCATCGGCATGGACATGTACGATGAGCTGATCCGGCGAGCAAGCGAGAAGGTGCGTGCGAAGTGGGACGAGCAAGGGGGGCTGGAGCCGCACACCGTTCGTTTGGCGCTGGGCAACATCGAAATGATCGAGGAGTTTTTTGCCCCGGGAGAAGTGGAGCGCATTTACTTGAACTTCAGTGACCCGTGGCCGAAGAAGAAGCATTGGCGTCGGCGGTTGACCCATCCGCGGTTTTTGGAGAAGTACCGCCAACTGTTGAACGATAACGGCGAGATTCATTTTAAGACGGACTCGCGCGTGCTGTTTGAGTTTTCGCTGAATGCCTTTGCCGCGGTTGGACTGCAGATGAACGATATTTCGCTTAGCCTGCACGAGGGCGGGATCAACGAAGCCCATGTGATGACGGAGTACGAGAGCAAATTCGTTGGGCAAGGGATGCCGATCTACCGTTGCGAGGTTATGGTTGGCGAAGCCGCCCTTCGGCGTTACCAGGAACGGAAGATGGAGATGTTCGAATAACAACAATCTCCCCTCGAGTTGGGAACCAAAGGCATGTTCAGTCGTAAAGGCTCTTCCCGGATCGATTGTGGTCGTTACCCAAGTCCACCCAGTTGGAGAAATGAGTTTATAGTTCAATCGTTTCGTGCTTGTATTGAAAAATACCTAAAAGAAACCTAGGGATCTCGTTTATAGAGCCACCTAGGTTTCGTTTATTTTCGGATGAAGTTCGTATTTCCAAGAAGATCGATGATAGCTTGAGCACTTTGCATCGGCCGGAAACGGGCGATATGGTTCATAACCTCTTCCCGTTTGCGGACAACTTCGCCATATTGCTCGGTCAAACGTTGGATCCAATCGGTGATATCGTCCAGCGAATTGATCGGTGTCCCCCATCCCTGCTGGGCGAAATAATGCGAATTCTCCTCTTCCTGGCCAGGAAGGGGCTTGTGGAACAGCATAGGGATGCCTTTGGCCAGCCCTTCGGAGCAGGTCATGCCACCCGGCTTGGTGATCAGCAGATCGGAAACCTCCATCAGCTTGTCAATTTCCTTTGTGAACCCGAGCAGATGGATGTTCGGATGAATGAAGCGGGGATCCTTTTTCATTTTCTCCAACGACTTCTCGTTGCTGCCGAAGCAGAAAATGATCTGGATTTGCTCCCGATATAAGGCGAGCAGCGAATTCACCGCTTCGTCCTTCATAAAGCCCCAGCCCCCGCCCATCACCAGCACGGTTGGCATATCCTTCAAGCGGAATTGCAGGCGGATATCCTCCTTGACGTGGCGTTCCCAGAAATTTGGGTGGACTGGAATACCGGTGATCCGGATTTTGCTCTTGTCGACGCCCCGTTCCAGCAGTTTGCTTTGCACTTGATCGGTGGAGACGAGGTAGCAATTCACCTCCCGGCTGACCCAGGCTCCATGCACGTCGTAATCGGTGATGACGGTACAGAGCGGGACGTCCAGCATACCCAGCCGCTTCAAGCGCGAGATCACGGCACTCGGAATCGGATGGGTGCAGACGATGACGTCGGGGTGAAGCTGACGGATAATTTGAATCGTACGCGTATAAAAAATCCGATGAAGAGCCAGCGTCGTCAATCGGTTTAAAGACTTTTTATAATTGCTGCGATACATCATACGGACAAGCCGAGGTTGCGAGGACACCGTTTTTTTGTAAGCGGTGATGATGATTGGCGCCATTCTTGGGTTTAAAAAACTGCCAAGCTCCAGGACTTTCGTCTGCACGTTTGGCGCGATCTTTCGTAAACTGCTGGAGAGCGCATAGGCCGCTTGCGTATGACCGGCTCCAAACCCCTCGGATAAAAGCAAGACTCTCTGTTTTTGCACTTTAGTTTCACCTTTTCCTGCAAGGTTTTCCTACTGTCTACAATATCCCCTTTAGGCCCATAATGCAACCGTTCCAAGCGCTACGGAGGAGCCGATGACGGCCCCTGCCAGGGTGTCGGAAGGATAATGCAAACCTAAATAAATACGCGAAACCGCGACGAGCAGAGCCACCGGTAAAAGCACCAGAATGAGCCCGGGAGCAGCCGCCATAAACGGCACGGTGACGGAAAAAATGGCCGTCGTATGCCCGGATGGGAACGAGTGGTCCGTCAACGGGTTCCGGAACGTGTTCGTGCCAGGCAGCGTCAAATAGGGCCGAAGACGTGGATAGGTTTTTTTGACCAGAGCTACCGGAAGATGGCTGATCGCAAGCGCGACGCAGGATTGCAAGCCGACTCTGCTCCATGGCTGCGGAGCAGCTAACCAAATCAGTAAAGAGGAGAGAATGGTAAACCAAGCTCCTCCCAAATGGGTGAAATGGTACAGCCAAAAATTGAGGAAACTGCGGTGCAGGCGGCCGTTGATTCCTACAAAAATCTGCCGGTCAAGTTGTTGAAGCTTTCGGAATAAGCGAGTCATGAAATCCCTCCGCACGATGTTTGGCCGCGTTCTTACAGCCCGAAAACTGCCCGTCCAAGGGCCGCCCGTCTTAAATAGCATGGCATTTTCAGGTTAGACTTATCATATTTTTAATTCATGGCCTTTTCAAGGACGTTTTTTGCGTTGCTGGCCGTGCTCTTTTTGACTTTTCGTTCTTCGCCCCTGTACAATGATTCAAATCATAGCAAATAAGTTTAAAAAAAATGGTGCAGAATTGTAAACTTTTTGCTGGGTAAACACGTCTATGTAGATGTATCGTCAATGGGTCGCCCGCCGGTCGTTAAAAAAAAGAAGAAATTAGAAATAAAAAAAGCCAAAAGTGATGAAAATAAGATGTAACCGTACCTGAAAGCAGGATGCGGGGGTCCCGTATGTCAAAATTGCCGGACTTCAGAGGTATATGCGTGACGGCGGGGCTACAAGGGTTTTGACAAAACCAGCCATCTCATGGAAAATCGTAATGGTTTACAGAAAGAGCCGGTCATTCAAAGAAAAAGAAAAAGAGCAAAAAAGAACAAAAGGGTCATAACAACACACATACTCCGAGATAAAGATAAAGAAAATCAACCGATCGGAGAAAAAAAGGGGGCAAGAAATCATGTTCGATGTCATCTTGATCTCGCTGCAGGTCGTGCTTGCAGTGGTAGGGGTGTATCAATTTGGTTTGGCTTTATTTGGCATGTACAGGAAGAAGAACAAAGTGCAGCATGCACCAAGCAAGTCTTTTGCCGTGCTGGTCGCGGCGCATAACGAGGAAAAAGTCGTTGGGGCTTTGATGGAGAATTTGAAGCAGCTCAACTATCCGAAAGAATTATACGACGTGTTTGTCATTTGCGATAACTGTACCGATAATACCGCAAGCATCGTCCGCAACCACGGCATGAATGCATGCGTGCGCAGCAACCCGCATCTGCGGGGCAAAGGCTATGCGATTGAATGGATGCTGAAGCAATTGTGGAAAATGCCGCGCCAATACGACGCGGTGGTGATGTTCGACGCCGACAACCTGGCTCATCCGGATTTTCTGCGCGAAATGAACAACGACCTGTGCTCCGGCGCCCGCGTTATCCAAGGCTATATCGATACGAAGAATCCGGAGGATTCCTGGATCACCGCTTCTTATGGGATCTCCTACTGGTATTGCAACCGTCTGTGGCAGCTGTCCCGGACCAATCTGAAGATGGCGAACTTCCTTGGGGGCACGGGGATGTGCTTCGAAACCGAGCTGCTGAAGGAAATCGGCTGGGGCGCAACAAGCCTGGTCGAAGACCTGGAGTTCACCATGCGTTGTGTCGAACGCGGCGTGTACCCGGTATTCAACTACGACGCCAAGCTGTTCGACGAGAAGCCGTTGACGTTTAAAGCGTCGGCCCGCCAGCGCTTGCGCTGGATGCAAGGGCACTTCACCGTCGCTCGCCGCTACTTCTTCCCGCTGCTGTGGAAGAGCATTAAGGAGCGGAACATGGTAAAGCTGGATATGGCACTCTATGGCGCGAACGTGTATATCGTGCTGCTGACGTTCCTGCTGACGGCCTTGATCTGGGTTGATCAATCGCTGCTGAGCGGACCGCATTTTGAGACGCTGTACGGTTACCTGCCGATGTGGGTGTCCTACGTAGCGATTGTCGCCAACGTCTTTATTTTCCTGATGGCGATGTTCCTGGAGAAGGTGAAGTCGAAGAAAGTGTACGCTTACCTGATCCTGTTCCCGATTTACCTGATTTCCTGGTGGCCGATTACGTTCTATGCGTTCTTCACGCAGAACAATAAGCAATGGAGTCACACGCAGCATACGCGGGTGGTTCGCCTGGAAGAAGTGCAAAGCAACAAGGTAAGCTAATAAACCGGCTTTTGGCTCGAATTTAGGAAGTTCAACAACCGTGACGGCTGGTCACGAAGTGAATAGCTAATGAATCTGGCGGGCTCGGCAGCGAATCTTAGATTCAGCCGGGCCCTTTGTGTGCTCAGATTGCTGAGGGTTGAGGGTGAACAGAGAGGGCGAATAAGGTGATTAATTAACGCTATTTCCACCTAAAGCCGCCTTTTTATCAAAATAGGATGATTTATTCACCTTATTTTCGATAAAAGGGACCCAAAGGGAGCGACTTCAGCAGAATAGGGTGAAAGAATCACTCTATTTCCGAGTAAAGCTCCGTTTCCGAAGAAATAAGGTGATAAAATCGCTTTATTGGCTCCCAATTTGCTCATTTTAGCTGCTGCCGACAAGAGCAACCATATTTATTCTTGATGTTCCTTGACTTAGGGGATCGCACATGATATAGTATTTGAGGTTGCAAGAAGTTTTTGGATTGCAAGCAGAGGCCCCGGCTTCTCACCTGACCGACGTTCGTGTTGGCTGGTTTTGATCCGTTGATTTATGAATGAATGTTCATGAAGAACGATGATCAATGAGGATGCGGGTGAGGACCTGCATCCTTTTTATGTGTGTGAGTAGTACCGGTCCCAAGTCATTACTTAAGACCATTTGGAGGTGGAGAATTATCAGTAAGGAACATTTGATCAATGATGAGATTCGTGCGAAAGAAGTCCGTTTGGTGGGTGCTGAAGGTGAACAAATCGGCATTAAGCCGCTGCGTGAAGCCCTGCAAATGGCGATCGACCTGAATCTGGATCTGGTGAACGTTGCGCCGACTGCCAAGCCGCCGGTATGCCGGATTATGGACTATGGCAAATTCCGTTACGAACAGCAGAAGAAAGAGAAGGAAGCCCGCAAGAATCAGAAGATTGTGGACATCAAGGAAGTGTGGTTTCGTGCGAATATCGAGGAACACGACTTCCAAACGAAGCTTCGCAATGTGATCAAATTTTTGAAAGATGGCGACAAGGTAAAATGCTCGGTTCGCTTCCGTGGACGGGAAATTACCCATGCCGACATCGGGAAGAAAATTCTCGACCGCGTCAAAGAAGAGGTTGCAGAAATCTCATCTGTGGAACGCATTCCGAAGCTTGAAGGACGCAGCATGATTATGATCCTAGCACCGAAAAACTAATCGTTTGTTTTCTATATATGATCGTTCCGTTAGCGGAATGACTCGGAAGAGAAGGCATACGTTCACAAACTTTGAGGGGGAAGTACAATGCCTAAAATGAAAACCCACAGCAGCCTGAAAGGCCGCTTCAAAATTACCGGATCCGGTAAAGTTAGACGTTACAAAGCGAACCGCAATCACTTGCTGTCCCATAAGTCGAAACGTGCAAAACGTGTTTTGGCCAACAGCCCTGTTGCTTACGCAGGTGACGTTAGCCGCATGAAGCAACAACTGGCAAACCTGAAGTAATTTCCGAGAAACAATTCACACAACTTATTGGGAGGTTTTTTAAATGGCAAGAGTAAAAGGCGGATTCGTCGTTCGTCGTCGTCATAAAAAAGTATTGAAACTGGCTAAAGGTTATTTTGGTTCGAAACACCGTATTTTCAAAACCGCTAACGAGCAAGTGATGAAATCCTTGCTGTACGCATACCGTGACCGTCGCACGAAAAAACGCGACTTCCGCAAATTGTGGATCGTGCGTATTAACGCAGCAGCTCGCATGAACGGTTTGTCCTACAGCAAAATGATGCATGGTCTGAAATTGGCTGAAGTGAACATCAACCGCAAAATGCTGGCAGATCTCGCTGTTAACGATCTGAATGCTTTTAATTCTTTGGCTGCTGTAGCTAAAGAAAAAATCAACGCTTAAGTTCAAACGATGAAGGCGCTGTTTCCGGTTTGTACCGGGACGGCGCTTTTTTTGGGGATGCAAGGGCACCCCGCCTACATAGGTAAAGCCGAGATAGCCCAGCCAAAGGACGCTTTAACTACAAATGAGCTGGAATTTCGTGGATCTTCTGTCGAGCGTTTTGATTTGGCTTGGCAAGAAGATCTGCAGGGTAGGCATGGAAATGTTGAAAATTAGGAATGCTAGAAGTAAGCCGCACCACATGTCCGGATATCTATCTGACCCTGGGGAAACCCTGATGTTTTCGTGAGAGTCGCTTTCAAATGTTCGGAAATGGCTGTGTTTTAGGAAGAAGTTTACATGAAGCGAACATTGGATGATAAATATGTCGAAAGTAAGCGCTTTATTCAAAATAAAGGCGAAAATTATTTAACCCAGGGTTATTAAAAGTATGGATTTTAGCATATTTTACAGGTATAATCGGTCTGTGTGGTCAACTTAGACAAGGCTCACAAAATATTAAGGGGGATTAACCGCAATGAACAAAGCCTTCAAGCTATCTTTACTCATGGTGCTCGCATTTACTCTGATTTTGGCGGGATGCGGCAACAACAAAGCAGCGAACAACGGTGGAACTGCCAATACCGGCAACGCTGGAAACACTGCAGACAACACGCAAGCGGGTAACGGCGGAGACGCAGCAACCGATGCATCGAAGTTTAAGATCGGTCTCGTAACCGACGTAGGCGGCGTAAACGACAAATCCTTCAACCAATCCGCGTGGGAAGCACTCGAAGCGATGCACGAAGAGCAAGGCATCCAAAACAAATATCTGCAAAGTGCTCAAAGCTCCGACTATGTTCCAAACTTGAACCAATTCGTTCAAGGTGGCTATGACTTGACTTGGTCGATCGGTTTTGACCTTGGCGATGCAACCAAACAAGTTGCTGACGCGAATCCAAACGCGAAAATGGCGATCATCGATAACGTCGTTGACGCACCTAACGTAGAATCCGTCACGTTTGCCGAAAACGAAGGTTCCTTCCTGGTCGGCGTCGTAGCGGGTCTGACGACAAAAACAAACAAAATCGGCTTTATCGGCGGTGCCGAAAGCCCAGTTATCAAACGTTTTGAAGTAGGTTTCCAAGCAGGCGTCGCTGCGGTGAACCCGGACGCGAAAGTAACAGTTACTTATGCAGGTGCCTATGACAAGCCGGATATCGGTAAATCCCTGGCAACTCAATTGTTTAATGATGGCGCAGACATCATTTTCCCTGCAGCTGGTCAAACGGGGAACGGCGTATTTAACGAAGCAGCTGCTCGCAACCAAGCTGGCGGCGCAAACAAATTGTGGGTTATCGGCGTCGACAAAGACCAATCGCTTGAATTTGGTGATGAAGTAACGCTGACTTCCATGATGAAACGCGTTGACGTTGCTGTTAAGAACGTAACCCAACAAGTGATTGACGGTACGTTCAAAGGTGGTCAAGTAACCAACCTGACGCTGAAAGAAGACGGCGTAGGCTTGCCGGAAGAAAATCCAAACCTGAGCCAAGAAATCTTGGATAAGGTTGAAGAATTCAAGCAAAAAATCGTAAACGGCGAAGTTACGGTTCCTGCGGAGTAATATCACAAGTAAACGCATTTACGTCCGTAGGGACAGTAGAATATAATAAAGTCATTCAAGCAGGCAAGGCCAGTGGATCAACTGGCCTTGTTGCTTGCGTTAATCCCATAATGGTGAGGGTGGTTTCATGAGCGCTGAAGCTCCCGTAGTCGAGTTGAAGCAAATCACAAAACGTTTTCCCGGTGTAGTCGCCAACGACTCCATCAGCCTAACCTTACGCAAGGGCGAAATTCATGCCCTGCTCGGCGAGAACGGTGCGGGCAAATCAACGTTGATGAACATTTTATTTGGTCTCTATCAGCCGGATGAAGGCTCGATTGAGATGAACGGCCAGCCGGTGACCATCGATAATCCCAACAAGGCGATTAAACTCGGTATCGGGATGGTGCACCAGCATTTTAAATTGGTACATCCTTTTACGGTTACCGAAAATATCATTCTTGGAATGGAACCGAAAAAGGGACTTAAAATCGACTATAAATCAGCGTCCGCCCAGGTGGCGAAACTGTCGGAACAGTATGGCCTTCAAGTTGACCCTAATGCGAAAATCCAGGATATTTCCGTCGGGATGCAACAGCGGGTCGAGATAATGAAGATTCTGTTCCGCGGCGCGGATATCCTTATATTTGACGAGCCGACCGCGGTGCTTACGCCTCAGGAAATCGAGGAATTGATGGCGATCATGAGACGGTTGGTGAAGGAAGGCAAATCCATCATTGTGATTACCCACAAGCTGAAGGAAATTATGGAGATTTCGGATCGAGTTACGATTATCCGTCGCGGCAAGGTCATCGATACCGTAGAGACCGCACAGACAAATCCGCAAGAATTGGCGGAGAAAATGGTCGGCCGCGGCGTCTCCTTCAAAGTGGATAAAGCGGAACCTCAAATTGGACAACCTGTTTTGCAGCTAAACGATTTGAAAGCAAAGGACAAGCATGGCATCCATGTGCTGAACGGGCTGAACCTCGAGGTGCGTGCCGGAGAAATCGTTGGCATCGCCGGGGTGGATGGCAACGGTCAGAGCGAGCTGATCGAAGCGATCACCGGGCTGCGCAAAATTGAATCCGGGTCGATCCGGCTGTCGGGCAAGGACATCACCAATCTGCCGGCGCGGAAAATTATCGAAAGCGGGTTGTCCCATATTCCGGAGGACCGTCACAAGCATGGACTGGTGCTGGATTTCTCCATCAGCGAAAACATGGTGCTGGAGACATACTACCAAGCGCCATACAGCAGGGGAGGTCTGCTAAACCAGCGGGCGATCGACGAGCATGCCAAGCAATTGGTTGAAGCGTTTGACGTGCGTACGCCAAGCGTGGAAACAACGGCGCGTTCCTTGTCCGGGGGGAACCAGCAGAAGGCGATTATTGCGCGGGAAATAGACAAGAACCCGGACCTGCTGATCGCGGCCCAACCGACGCGGGGGCTGGATGTCGGGGCGATCGAGTTCGTTCATAAGCAGCTGATCGAGCAGCGTGACCAAGGCAAAGCGGTTTTGCTGATTTCTTTTGAGCTGGACGAAATTATGAACGTGTCCGATCGGATTGCCGTCATTTACGAAGGACGGATCGTCGGGGAAGTTCTGCCGCGGGAAACCAACGATCAAGAGCTTGGCCTAATGATGGCGGGCAGCCTGGAACGGGGAGGTCAAAGCGTTGGATAAATTGCGAAAAATATTTACATTAGACAGCGTCATTCTTCCGCTGGTTGCTATCGTGCTTGGCTTGTTGGTTGGTGCGGTTGTCATGCTGATCGGGGGATACAATCCGATTGTGGCCTACAGCGCGCTTCTGCAGCGCGTCGTAGGGAACCCGTATGACTTCGGCGAAACGATTCGCCAAGTCACGCCGTTGATGTTTACAGGTTTGGCTGTGGCTTTTGCCTTCCGTTCTGGGATGTTTAACATCGGTGCGGACGGACAGGTTCTGATTGGCATGACGGCGGCAACCGCGGTATCGCTGTCGTTCTCAGGGTTGCCGTCCGGCATTCTGGTTCCTCTGGCGGTTATTGCCGGGGGGATCGGAGGCGGACTTTGGGCGGGGGTCGCTGGCTACCTGAAGGCTAAACGGGGCATCAACGAAGTTATTACGACGATCATGCTGAACTGGACGGCGTTGTATTTGTCCAATTACGTTATCCGTAATTTTTATCTGCTGAAAGGCCAAAACCGTTCGGAAGACATCGCAGCATCTGCGTCGATGACCTTCCTGAACGATGTGTTTAATAATGCCCGGATCCACTGGGGAACGGTTATCGCGCTTCTGACGGCGGTATTCTTCTTTGTTTACCTCTGGAAAACGAAACAAGGTTATGAAATGCGTTCTGTTGGTTTGAACCCCAATGCGGCGGAATACGCCGGGATGAACGTAAGCCGCAACATCGTCAAAGCGATGTTCATCAGCGGCGTGTTTGCCGGCCTGGCCGGGACCTTCGAGGTGCTGGGCGTATTCCATTACCAATCGGTCTTTGCGGCTTCTCCGGGGTACGGCTTTGACGGCATCGCCGTCGCGCTGCTCGGGATGAACCATCCGTTTGGCGTGGTGCTGGGATCGATTCTTTACGGCGTGCTGACATACGGCTCGGCCGGGATGAGCTTCAGCGCCGGAGTACCTCCGGAGCTGATTAAGATCGTAATCGGCTCGATCATATTCTTCATTGCCGCTCAGGGCATCGTAAGAATCGTGCTAAAGCCCTTTTACCTGAAGCGCAAGAAAGAGAAGGTGTCGTAAGATGGACGTACTTACACTGCTTGGTCAATTGCTGAACTCCACCCTCGTATTTTCGACGGCGTTGATCTTCACGGCGCTTGGCGGCATTTTCTCCGAACGTTCCGGCGTCGTCAACATTGGCTTGGAAGGGTTAATGATCTTTGGTGCATTTGCTGCCGGCGTAGGGACTTATTATGCCCAAGAAGCAGGCATGGGGGCCTTCTCGCCATGGGTTGGGGTTATCGCTGCCATGGTGATGGGGGCGATTGGTGCTTTAATCCACGCGGTCGCTACGATCACGTTTAAGGCGGACCAGACGATCAGCGGGATCGTTATCAACTTCCTGGCTGCCGGATTGACGGTATACATCGTTAAACTGTTGTTCGAAGGGGCGGCCGAAACGCCGCTTGTCAATGTGTTTCATAAGGTCCCAATCCCCGTACTGCGTGATATTCCGATCATCGGGGAGGGTTTCTTCAACTCGTATCCAACAACCTATCTGGCGTTGATCCTCGTCGTAGTCATCTACTTCGTGCTGTTTAAGACGCCATTTGGCTTGCGCCTGCGTTCCGTCGGCGAACATCCAAGCGCGGCGGACACGCTGGGTGTGAACGTGACAAAAATGCGGTACATCGGGGTACTCCTCAGCGGCGTGCTTGGAGGAATCGGCGGTGCAACCATTACGCTGACGACGACCAGTACGTTTGCCCATAATACGATTTCTGGACAGGGCTTTATTGCCATCGCAGCGATGATTTTCGGGAAATGGAACCCGCTTGGCGCGTTTGGCGCGGCGATGTTCTTTGGGTTCTCGCAGGCGATTCGGAACTACGTGCAGTTGTTCGATTGGTCGAGAAGTATACCGCAAGAGTTTATTTTCATGATCCCTTACGTATTGACGATTATCGTCCTCGTTGGTGCGGTGGGGCGTTCCTCGGCACCGTCGGCTTTGGGGACGCCATACGATCCAGGGAAACGTTAAGATTCATGCAAACAAGGATGTTGCCATCGGCAGCATCCTTTTTTTGCTTTGCGGAAAGAGGGCAAGAGCCCGTTTTTATCGGCAGTCAAGGCGATGGTGCAAGCAAGGGAGGGGACGAGTGAATAGGTTAGGGGTGAACACAAAATAGCCGAGTCAAACGGTTCGGCCAGAGCGGTTTTCGCGGCTATAGGATCTAACCTGACAGGAGGAATTCGGATGGGCAGAACGGTTACGAGAAAAGAAGCCGAGAAATGGCTGGGCAAACAGGTCGCGGCTTATAAAAAAGACGGTACGGTGGTCACGGGCAAACTGGTAAAAATCAGCGGCAATCGCTTGATTCTTCGCCAAGCCCCCGGCAAAAAAGTCAGAACCAAAGCGTTAATCCCGCTGGTGTTGTTTGATCTGTTGGCAATTGGCACCGCACCTTACGCCTTTGGCGGGGTTCCCTACGGCGGAGTTCCGTATGGCGGCGTTCCCTACGGTGGAGTTCCCTACGGCGGCGGTTATCCTCCCTCCCCGTATTTTTGGTAAGCGGGTTTAACTGCGGCTGGGCAGCCTTTTTTCCAGCTCATAGCATTGGGACAACGGGACGTATCGCAGCGTCCGGTATCCCAATTTACGGTAAAATAGGTGGGCTCGGGTATTATCCCGGTCCACCATTACTTTTGCCCGCTGACAGCCCCGGGAGGCAGCAAAGTTCTCAGCGTGGGCCATCAGCGTTTTGCCATGCCGCTGCCGCTGGTGTGCCGCGGATACAGCCATCATGTCAATATATAACAAATCCCCGTGAATAAGAAAGTGAATAAAGGCGATGAGATCCGCTTCGTAGGTGGGCGAAGCGACCAGTGAGATGCCGCGCGTCAGCCGACCCGGGAGATCCTTGATGACGGCATCGATGTCCTGAGGAGGCATATGGGAGAAGGGGACAAGCTCCTTGCGGATCAATTCGTAGATGACCGGATCGTCCTGCTTGGGCCGTCTGTATCGAATCATGCGCGAATTTCCTCCTTACCGTGCATAATTTTGGGCGCTATCTTTTATCATATGAGAGGGAGGAGGGAAAGGGTTCCTGATGGAAACTTTAATTCTTTAGGGTATTGACTCGTGGTGTAAACTAATCATATAATGTTTCTAAACATTTTAAGACATATCTTGCAAACGGCAATGATGAGGACGAAGCTTTAAGGGCTCTTTGCTCAGAGAGTGGATGGATTTGCTGAGACCACCACCAAAATCCCTTAACTGCGAGCTCACCTCGGAGCTGTTTCCCTGAAAAGCTGCAAGCCATCCGCGGTGGCGCTTGCATACAAGGCTTAGTAGGGGGAATCGTCTGGTCCGCGTTACGGACCACGAGTAAGGCAGCTTAGGCTTTTACTCGTCAAGGCTTGGCACTGTGAGGTGCTGGGTAAAAATGGGTGGTACCACGGAGGATCAAACCTTTCGTCCCTCGGAACAGGAAACTGTTCCGGCGGGCGGAAGGTTTTTTTGTTTAATAAGAGTTTCAAAAGTCGGCTTTTCAGCACCGAGAAGGTTGGATGAAGCTAGGGAGGGAGTAGCGGAGCGTAGCCGGAGGCTACGTGAGCAACGGAGCGACCGGCTGAATTCAAGATTCGATGCCGAATCCGCTTCATGAGCTACAACGTGATCAAAAGTTGACTTTTAAACAACCTACGATAAGGAGGATGACTGATGAGCGCGCAAACTCCAGAAGTGCGGTCTACAGAACAATTACGAGAGAAATGGATGAAGCCGGAAGTCATTACAGGTTCCGATATCCTGCTTCGCAGCTTGCTTTTGGAAGGTGTCGAGTGCGTCTTTGGTTATCCGGGTGGAGCTGTGTTGTACATCTACGACGCGCTTTACGGATTTACCGATTTCCACCACCTGCTGACCCGACATGAGCAGGGCGCCATCCATGCGGCGGACGGGTACGCTCGGGCCACCGGCAAAGTCGGCGTATGTATCGCCACCTCCGGTCCAGGAGCAACCAACACGGTGACGGGGATCGCTACCGCGTTTATGGACTCCGTGCCGCTTGTTGTTATTACGGGGAACGTCGTATCCAGCCTGATCGGCACGGATGCGTTCCAAGAAGCCGATATTACCGGCATTACGATGCCGATTACAAAACACAGCTATCTCGTCCGGAACGTTGAGGATTTGCCGCGTATTATCCACGAGGCGTTCCACATTGCGAACACCGGACGGAAAGGACCGGTCCTGATCGATATTCCGAAGGACGTGTCTGCAAACAAGGCTTTGTTCGAACCGGTCCAAACCATCAACCTGCGCGGTTACAACCCGACGGTCGTGCCAAACCGGTTGCAGCTTGACAAGTTGGCCGCGGCGATTGAAGAAGCCGAACGTCCAGTCATCATTGCGGGAGGCGGCGTGGTTTACTCCGGCGGCCATGAACAGCTGTTCGAATTCGTGAACAAGACGCAAATCCCGATTACGACGACGTTGCTGGGCTTGGGCGCTTTCCCAAGCGGGCACGAGCTGTGGATGGGCATGCCGGGAATGCACGGCACGTACACGGCCAACCAGTCGATCCAGCAATCCGATTTGCTGATCAACATCGGAGCGCGGTTTGACGACCGGGTGACCGGCAAGCTGGACGGATTTGCACCGCAAGCCAAAATCGTGCACATCGACATTGACCCGGCGGAAATCGGCAAGAACGTCCACGCCGATATTCCGATCGTAGGCGACGTCAAAACGGTGCTGGAGATGCTGAACCCGATCGTGTCTCGCGCGGATAAAGCCGATGCCTGGAGAGCGCATATCCAACGCTCCAAGGTCGAAAAGCCACTGAAGTACATCGATTCGGAGACCGTGCTGAAGCCGCAATGGGTGATCGAGCTGCTGAACGACACGACGGGCGGCGATGCGATCATCACGACCGACGTTGGCCAGCATCAAATGTGGACGGCGCAGTATTACAAGTTTAACCAGCCTCGTTCCTGGATTACTTCCGGTGGCCTCGGGACGATGGGCTTCGGATTCCCATCGGCCATCGGCGCACAAATGGGACATCCCGACCGGCTGGTCATCTCGATTAACGGCGACGGCGGTATGCAGATGTGTGCTCAGGAGCTGGCGATCTGCGCGATCAACAACATTCCGGTCAAAGTCGTGGTTATCAACAACCAGGTGCTTGGCATGGTACGCCAATGGCAGGAATTGATCTATGACAACCGCTACAGCCATATCAATCTCGAAGGCAGTCCGGATTTCGTCAAGCTGGCTGAAGCCTACGGCGTAAAAGGCCTGCGGGCAACGAACAAGGAAGAAGCGAGACGCGTATGGCAGGAAGCGCTCGATACGCCGGGACCGGTTCTGGTGGAATTCGTGGTCAGCAAAGAGGAAAACGTATATCCGATGGTTACCCAAGGTTCCACCATTGATCAAATGTTGATGGGGGACAGTGAATGATGATGAAAAACCATGCGATTTCCGTATTAGTGAACGACCAGCCGGGGGTTCTGCAGCGCGTGGCCGGCCTGTTCGGCCGGCGCGGCTACAATATCGAAAGCATCACCGTGGGGCAGTCCGAGGAAGCGGGCTTGTCCCGAATGATCATCGTCACGCAAGGCGATGACAAAACGTTGGAGCAAATCGAAAAGCAGCTGTACAAACTCATCGATGTCATTAAAGTCGTAAATCTCAGCTCCAGACCGATGGTCGCACGCGAGCTGGCTCTGATCAAAGTGAAGTCTGAACCGGCGGAGCGCCCGGAAATCATGGGCGTCGTTGAAACGTTCCGCGCCGCGGTTGTCGATATCGGCACGCACAGCATGATGGTTCAAGTCGTAGGCGATACCGAGAAAATCGATGCGATGATCGAGTTACTCCGCCCCTACGGCATCCGAGAGCTTTCCCGTACCGGCGTCACCGCCATGATTCGCGGAAACGCCTAAGCACCAAACGAATCCGTTACTCTGCCGCGATCCGCGGCTTCACCCCTCCGCCAGACGCCGGGCGGGTGTTTGAGGGGATCGATTCAGCCAAGATCCTGCTTTATCGCATCAAGGCGGCGGTCCGTTGAAACACCCGCTCGTCATAGGCGGAGGGAACCATACTTATACTAATCAAGGGCACAGCTTGACTGTCCCGCAAATCCTAGGAGGGCATAAGAAATGGCAGTTACTTTGTACTATGAACAAGATGCAGAACTCAGCGTATTGAAAGGAAAAACGATCGCGATCATCGGTTACGGCAGCCAAGGACATGCCCATGCGCAAAACCTGCGTGAAAGCGGACTGAATGTCGTCATCGGCCTGCGCGAAGGCAAATCCTTCAACAAAGCGAAGGAAGACGGTTTTGAGGTATTGTCCGTTGCGGAAGCGACCAAACGTGCAGATGTTGTGCAAATCCTGATGCCGGACGAAACCCAAGCTGCCGTCTACAACAGCGAAATCGCACCTAACCTGAAAAAGGGCGCCGCTTTGCTGTTCGCTCACGGCTTTAACGTGCACTTCGGACAAATCGTTCCTTCCCCGGACAACGACGTCTTGCTCGTCGCTCCGAAATCGCCGGGCCACATGGTTCGCCGCACATATGTGGAAGGCTTTGGCGTCCCTGGCTTGATCGCCATCCACCAGGATGCAACCGGTAAAGCCAAAGAGATCGGTCTCGCCTATGCGAAAGGGATCGGCTGTACGCGCGCAGGGGTAATCGAAACTTCGTTCCGTGAAGAAACCGAAACCGATTTGTTCGGCGAACAAGCTGTATTGTGCGGCGGCGTAACCGCCCTGATCAAAGCCGGCTTCGAAACGCTGGTGGAAGCGGGTTATGCTCCGGAAATGGCGTACTTCGAGTGCTTGCACGAAATGAAGCTGATCGTCGACTTGATCTATGAAGGTGGCATGGCGACGATGCGCGACTCCATCTCCAACACGGCGGAATACGGCGACTATGTAACGGGTCCTCGGATCGTAACCGAAGAAACGAAGAAAGCGATGAAAGAAGTGCTTTCCGATATCCAACAAGGGAAATTCGCCCGCGACTTCATCTTGGAGAACCAATCGAACCGCGCGTTCCTTACGGCTACTCGCCGCAACGAAGCGAACCATCCGATCGAAGTGGTCGGCAGAGAGCTTCGCGGCTTGATGCACTGGATCAAGAAATAAACGGTATACCCTCGTTAGGGGATAACGTAAGATTAGTAAAAGCCTGAATACCCAATGCGGCCGTGCCTATGCGTGAGCCGCATTGGAGCTTTTCGGAGGAGGTGCAAGACATGCGCAAAATCTACATTTTCGATACAACGCTACGGGATGGCGAGCAATCCCCTGGCGTGAACCTGAATACTCGCGAAAAGCTGGAGATCGCCTATCAGTTGGAGAAGCTGGGGGTGGACCGGATCGAAGCGGGCTTTCCTGCGGCTTCGCCGGGGGATTTGGCGGCCGTCAACGCTGTAGCGCGTGCAGTCAAGAAGTCGACGGTGATCGGTTTGTCGCGGTCGCGCACGCAGGATATTGATGCGGTGCGCGAAGCGCTGCAAGGGGCGGAGGATCCTTGCATCCATTTGTTCCTGGCCACCAGTCCAATCCACCGGAAATATAAATTGAAGATGGAGAAAGACCAGGTGCTGGAGACGGCGCAGGCCGCGCTGCGGTATGCAAGCAAGTATTTTTCAAAGATCGAATTCTCCTGTGAGGATGCCGGCCGAACCGAACTGGACTTCCTGTGCGAGATGACGGCGATGGCGATCCGCGAAGGCGCATCGGTGGTGAATATCCCGGATACGGTGGGGTATTTGTATCCTGAGGAATACGGTAATATCTTCCGCACGCTGAAGGAGAAGGTGCCCGGCATCGAGAAAATCCAGCTGAGCGCCCATTGCCATGATGATTTGGGCCTGGCTACGGCGAACTCGTTAGCGGCGATCCTGGGCGGTGCCGACCAAATCGAAGGGACGATCAACGGGATCGGGGAACGGGCCGGCAACACCGCGCTGGAAGAAGTAGCGCTGGCGCTGGAAACCCGGTTTGATTTCTTTGGTGCCAAGACCTCGCTGGAGCTGTCCGAAATCGCCCGTACGAGCCGGCTCGTCAGCCGCTTGACGGGCATGGTTGTACCGGGGAACAAGGCGATCGTTGGCGCGAACGCGTTTGCCCACGAGTCGGGGATCCACCAGGACGGCATGCTGAAGGAGAAAACCACCTACGAAATCATGTCGCCGGAAACGATTGGCCTCAAAGAGAGCAAATTGGTACTGGGGAAACACTCCGGTCGCCACGCTTTCCGCGAGAAGCTGGTCGATATGGGATACACGCTGGATGACGAGCGTTTGAACGAGGCTTTCGCCAAATTCAAGGCGCTTGCCGACAAGAAGAAGGAAGTCACCGACGAGGACCTGCTGGCGATCGTCGAGGAGAAACTGGTCGATACGCCGGAGGAATTCCGCCTCGAAACGATTTTTGTTTCTTACGGCAACGAAGCAACACCGGCGGCAAAGGTGCGGCTGGTCACCCTTGGCGGCGACATCATCGAGAAGGAAGCCGAAGGCAACGGGTCGGTTGACGCGATCTACAACGCGATTGACTTGGCTTCCGGCGAAGAGGTCAAGCTGGCCGATTATTCGATCAAATCGGTCAGCCACGGCAAGGATGCTCAAGGGGAAGTACATGTCGTACTGACCCAAAACGGGGTGTCCGTGCAGGGTCGCGGCGTCAGCACCGATATACTGGAAGCGAGCGCCCGCGCCTATGTGGATGCGCTCAACCGCTTGATCGAGAAGAGAAAGTCCAACGCTACGATTCGGGCGTAACCGAGCCGCGAGTGGGGGCAACAACGGAGCTGATTTTACAGCTCCGTTGTTTTTTTGCCGACTTATAGCTAATACCTATGACCTTAATAGATTCTATATCTTTGTTTATCCTAACCCGGTGTGTTACAACTGAAGAAGAGGATGTTCACGAAAGGGAGCTGGGAGTTATGGCAGAAGTCAAAAAAATCGCGGTGATCGCGGGCGACGGCATCGGACCGGAAGTGGTGGCCGAAGCGGAGAAAGTGCTGAAACGGACGGAAGAGCTGTTTGGATACCAATTTGAAACGGAGCATGCGTTGTTTGGCGGGATCGCCATCGACAGGAAAGGAACGCCGCTGCCTCAGGAGACGCTGGAGGTGTGCCAAAAGGCCGATGCCGTATTGCTTGGGGCCGTAGGCGGTCCGAAATGGGACAACAATCCAAAGGAACTGCGCCCGGAGACCGGATTGCTGGGCATCCGCAAAGCGCTGGGCTTGTTCTCGAATCTGCGTCCGGCGGTTGTGTTCGACTGCTTAAAGGATGCTTCGACGCTTAAACCGGAAGTGCTTGAAGGCACCGACCTCATCGTCGTACGTGAGCTGACCGGCGGCATTTATTTCGGCGAGAAATACCGCCGCGATACAGAGCACGGCCAAGAAGCCGTTGATACTTGCGCGTATAACGTCAGCGAAGTCGAGCGAATCGTGCGTCAGGCGTTTGAGATTGCTCAGAAGCGCCGCAAGAAGCTGGCATCCGTTGATAAGGCCAACGTGCTGGAGACCTCGCGTTTGTGGCGTGAAGTCGTTAACCGGGTCGCTCCGGAATATCCGGACGTTGAGCTGGAGCATGTTCTGGTCGACAACTGCGCGATGCAGCTGCTGCGCCGGCCTGCCAGCTTTGACGTGATCGTGACGGAGAATATGTTCGGCGACATTCTGAGTGACGAAGCGGCTATGCTGACCGGATCGATCGGCATGTTGTCCTCGGCTTCCCTGGGCGAAGGCAGCTTTGGTTTGTATGAACCCGTACACGGTTCGGCACCGGATATCGCCGGTCAGAACCTGGCGAACCCGATTGCTACCATCTTGTCCGTTGCGCTGATGTTCCGCATGACCTTCGGCTATGCGGATGCTGCCGACGCGATCGAAGCTGCTGTCGCTGACGTGCTGAATGCCGGACATCGCACGGGAGACATCGCCGTCGACAAGAGTAAGGCGGTTGGCACGAAGGAAATGGGCGATTTGATCGTTGCTGCAATGAAGAAATAATCTGCAGGAGACCGGAGAATTGACATTAAAATTGGCCGGTGTTACCATGTGAAAAGATAAGAAGATGGACCCCCTGTTTGAGCCCAGCTCAAATCGGGGGTTTTTTGCCCCGTGGTACGTCTGTAGGGAATGGCCGGTTACCAAGATTTACAATTGCTTCGCAGGAATTTGAAGCAAGCTTCACGAATAAATTATATGAAATCCCCGTCTGGAAGGGCTGGGAAGCGGTAATGAACCGAACGCGGGAAAGGGTGAAGGGGAATGAGTTTTTGCTGCGGAGCCAGCATGCTGGGAACAAAGGGGACTTTGAAGCATTATCGTACGCAGGTACATAATGTGCCCCTGCTATTTTGCCCGGTGTGCCATCGGGTTGAGGTTCATTATAAGGTGGAGAACGAATACGAAATTCTGGCGGAATACGCCCATGGCGACGGGGTTTCGGAGATCGATTTTCAGGATTTCGTAATGGAGGACGATGAGTCCATTTTCGGAAACTGCGTGAATCGGGAAGATGAAGATCCCTTAACGATCGTACAGAGTCAAATCGATATTTCGCTGGACCTCCTGTCTGTAGCCAAGCACATCGGCGATGAGAAATGGAGCGAGGAGCTCAAGAAACGGTTGGCGGTTATGAGCCGGCGTAGAGCCCGGCTTCAACACAAATAATAGTTAAAATTCGTAGAGATAGTCTTCCAGAAGGGAGGCTATTTTCACTTTTTTAGGACTATGGTAGTCGTTTTGCGCTCATCCACCTTTTTTCGACAGTATCTCTGATTGACGGTATTTGGAAAACTTGACTATGATTGAAACAGGTGGCTTTGGGCTTATCTGTTTGATTTTGTGGACAAGCATCGTTTCGCCTTTTGTGCGAAATCCGCCATAGATAGTAACAAAAAGCTGAGTAAAGCGTGCCGAGTCAGGGTAAGTTCTTCAAGGTAGTGATCGTATGTTGTCTTGTTAGGCAAGTACATCATTTCAGATAAGGGGGAACCAAACTTGTTGAGTGAATTTCAGGAGACACTGCTCCAGTCCGTCAAAGCATACCAATCAACCCAACTCGTTAAAAACAAGTATGAGAATGTACTCCAACACCTTGACAGCGGAATTATGTTATTAGACAGCGATGGGGTTCTGACCTTTATCAATGTTCAGATGGCCAAGCTGCTCGAAATGCCGCGCCAATCCCTGATCGGCTGTAATCTGCTGCAGATGCTGCGGCATCCACATCTTAACCAATTTAAGAAGCGCAAGATTCTGCGCATTTACCGGGAGACGATTTTTCATCGTAAAAAATACCATGAATTGATCGACGAATACGGCAGGCATTGGCTGATTACGGTCACGTATGGAGATCAGATGGACGGGGACTTTCTACTTAGCGTGAAAGATGTATCCGATTTCAAACGAATCGAACAGACGGCTTATCAGAATGACAAGCTGGCGATGCTTGGGAAAATCTCTGCGGCGATCGCGCATGAAATTCGTAACCCGCTTACAGCGATTCGCGGGTTCATTCAATTGCTGCGGCCCCATTTGCTGCAACTGGGCAAGGATGAGTATGCCCGGATTATTTTGACGGAAATCGACCGGGCCAACGACATCATTCATGAGTTTCTTAATTCCTCAAAGCCATCGGCCCCGCAGAAATCGACGGTCAGCGTTTCTTCCTTGCTCAAGGAGGTTGTCTTGCTGACGGAGAGCGAAGCGGTGATGAAGGGCTGTCAAATGATCCTTCACGAGCCTAAGGAGGAGCTGTTTGTTTCGATCGACGTCAAGCAAATCAAGCAGGTGCTGTTGAATATCATTAAGAACGCCATGGATGCCATCGCCGAGGTAGGGACCGATCATCAGGGAATTATCGATATCCGTGCGGAGATGGAGGGCAAATCGGTCAACATTTCGGTGCAGGATAACGGCGGCGGGATGGACAAAGGTTTGCTAAGCCGCTTGTTTGACCCGTTCTTTACGACAAAGGAGAAGGGAACCGGATTGGGATTGTCGGTAAGTTACCGGATTATCCGGAACCACCGGGGGAATATTTCCGTGGATAGCTTAAAAGGAGCGGGAACGATTTTTGTTATCTCGCTCCCGCTCGCCATATAGTTTATTCTTTTGAGCCCTTGGCCGAAGGAACCGAAGAGGACGCCGCGTAACTTCCGCAAGCCGCAGAACAGGATTTCTGCTGTGAGCAGGAGGCGCAGGCGCCTTTTTTGCTTTTCTTGAAGCCGCGGTACAACGCAAAGGCGGCGTAACCGAAAATGGCGGTGACGATAAAAATTTCGATCATAACGGGTGACTCCTTTCGTTGTTCGGAACTCAACTTTTAAGCCAAGCTAAAACCCAAGTTGCAGCCCAACTTGATATATCAAGAGGGATACGAGGTAAGCAAGCGACAACGAATACGCGATCGAAAAGAACGTCCATTTCCAAGAGGCCGTTTCCTTGCGAAGGACCCCCACCGTTGCGAGGCACGGGGTGTAGAGCAGGACGAAGGCCATAAAGCTGTAGGCCTGCAGCCCGGTGAAGGAAGCGGCGATTTGACCTTGCAGGCCGGCCATATCAGGCACATGATAAATGATGTTCATGGTCGACACCACGACCTCCTTGGCCATAAAGCCGGTGATGAGGGCCGCCCCGGATTGCCAGGTGCCAAACCCCAACGGCTGCAGGACCGACGAGAACAAGCCGCCAATTGCAGCGAGGAAGCTGTCATCCATGTTGTCTGCCACGCCGCCCGGACCAAGGTAGGTAAGCAGCCAGATCAGCACGGAACCGCCGAGAATGAAGGTACCGGCTTTGCGCAAGAAGCCTTTGCCTTTCTCCCAGGTGCTGCGGAACAGAGTGACGCTTTGCGGCATCCGGTAAGGCGGCAGCTCGACCATAAAGAAGGAGCGTTCGTTTTTGAACAGGAACAGCGAGAACACTTTGGCCAACCCAAGCGCCAGCACGATGCCGAGCATATAAAGGGAAAAGACGATTAGACCTTGCGATTCAGCGAAAAAGATACCGGCAAACAAAGCGTATACCGGCAGCCGCGCGGAGCAGGACATCAGCGGAATCAACAGCATGGTTAGCATCCGCTCCTTCGGCTGCTCGATGCTACGGGAAGCCATGATCGCCGGCACGTTGCAGCCAAAGCCCAAGATAAACGGGATTAACGCCTTCCCGTTTAAACCAACGATTTCCATCAATTTGTCCATCATGACGGTAATCCGTGCCATGTAACCGGAGTCTTCAATGAAGGAAATGATCAGGAACATGATGAAAATCTGCGGGATAAACACCAATACGCCGCCAACACCGCCGATGATGCCGTCGATGATCAGCGCATGCGTGAAGCCTGAAGCCCCGATGCCGATCAGCAGGCTCTCCACGCCGCTGGTGAGCGGCCCGGTCATGAACCCGTCGAGCAGGTCCGACAGCGGATTCCCCAGCCAGTCGAACGTCAACTGGAAGGTTAAAAACATAAAGGCCATAAACAACGGGATGCCGAGAATCGGATGCGTGACGATACGGTCGATGTGTTCGGTCATCGTATGAGGTTTCTTCTGGGAGGCATCCACGGCCTCATTGCAAATTTCCCGAATCCGCTCGAGGCGGACGGAACGGATATACGCTTCCGCGGAGGAAGCCGCACCGTTCGCAGCCAGCTTTGCTTCCGCTCTCGCCCGGATATCCTGCAACTTGTACTGGTTGGTCTGCGGCGGAAGCGAGGCGATAACCGCCGGGTTATCTTCCAACACCTGCAGTGCAAGCCAGCGTAAGGCCGGACGCCCTTCCTCCCAGCCTGCAGCTAGTTCTCGGGAGATGTCGTCGATAGCTCGTTCAATCGCCTCGCCGTAGTAGATTGTAAAGTGAGGTGCTTCCACCGCATCCGACTGCCGATGCTCGATCAACCGCAGCAGCTCCTTGCTGCCTTTGCCGGTGCGGGCAATGAGAGGAAGAACGGGAACGCCCAGCCGGGCCGCCAGCTTCTCCGGATCGACCTGAAGCCCGCTTGCCTTGGCAACATCGATCATATTGAGCCCAACGATAACCGGCTTTCCGTATTCGAGCAGCTGCAACGTTAAATACAAATTGCGCTCCAGATTTGAGGCGTCTACAATGTTGACTAGGACCGAGGGAGATTCAGTGGCCAGGTATTCCGCCGCAATGCCTTCGTCCCTGGATAGGGGATGAAGGGTATAGATCCCGGGCAGGTCGGTCAAATGACCGGTTTTCCCCCGCAATCGCCCGACTTTTTTCTCCACCGTCACACCGGCCCAGTTGCCGACATACTCGTAGGAGCTGGTTAAGGTATTAAACAGCGAGGTTTTTCCCGTATTGGGGTTGCCGATGAGGGCTGCATTGTTCATGAGACAGCCACCTCGATATGCGCCGCTTCTTTCTGACGAATACCTAGCAGTTGTCCGGCACATTCCAGCGTGATCGGGCCGCCCCACAGACAGTATCGCTTCACAACAACGCGAGTCCCCTCCCGAATTCCCAGATCAGCGAGGCGCCGTTTCAGGATGGGGTCCATATTTCCGATCTGCGTTATGGCGCAAGAGGTTCCGGGCTTTAATCCAAGCAGGCAGCTTTGGCAAGATGACATACGTTTTCCTCTCCTTATCCTTAATAAAATGAGAAGCTTGTATCATCGGGTAGGCAAGCCGAATCGGCTGCGTTTAGGTTTAGGTTGGATGCTTGTTATTGCTATTGAGAATCAATCTCAATTGGATTTAAATGTAATATATCATGCACGGTCGATCCATACTGTGATTAACTTCATATCAAAGTGGAAACTTCATATGATATCCATCGCGATTCAAAGATGACTTTTCGAACAACCTTTAGTAAGATGGATAGTAAACGAAAAGATGGAGAGGAATATGCCGGTATGAAAGCCAACCAATGCAAAATCGTCGATTGCACCATCCGTGATGGCGGACTGGTGAATAACTGGGACTTCAGCGTAGAATTTGTCCAAAAATTGTACGCGAGCCTAAATGAGGCGGGCGTGGATTATATGGAAATCGGCTACAAAAACTCGCCGAAGCTGCTGAAAGGCGCCGATGAGGCCGGTCCTTGGCGGTTTCTGGACGACGATTTCCTGCGCCGGGTGATTCCTCAAAAAGGTACGACAAAGCTGTCCGCACTGGTCGATATCGGTCGGGTGGACGAAAACGATATTTTGCCGCGCAGCGAAAGCTTGCTCGATTTGATTCGGGTCGCTTGCTACATTAAAGATGTGGACAAAGCCCTGCAGCTGGTCCAATTGTTCCACGATCGCGGCTACGAGACGACGCTGAACATCATGGCGCTGTCCAACGTGATGGAGAACGAGCTGTTGGAAGCCTTTGAGATGATCAAGGAGAGCGTTGTTGACGTTGTGTATATCGTCGATTCGTACGGAAGTCTCGATTATAAAGATATGGAGTATCTGGTCAATAAGTTCAAAACCCATTTGCCGAATAAACGGCTGGGCGTTCACACCCATAACAACATGCAGCTGGCGTTCTCCAATACGCTGGTCGCTGCCGACAATGGGGTAGAACTGCTGGATGCCTCCGTGTACGGGATGGGACGCGCAGCCGGCAACTGCCCGACCGAGCTGCTTGTGACCCATTTGAAGGGCACAAATTACAAGCTGCGCCCGGTTTTGGAGGCCTTGGAGGAGCTGCTGATCCCGCTTCGTGAGAAGGAGGAGTGGGGGTATCTGATTCCTTACATGATTACCGGGACGCTTGACGAGCATCCACGGTCCGCGATGGCTCTGCGGGCGTCGGAGGAGAAGGATAAAGTCGTCGATTTTTACGATAAACTGACGACCCCGGAAACGACGGTTCATCGCTCGAAAAAATAAGATTATCCCGCCCGGCGCCTTGCGTCCGGGCTTCTTTTTTTCCTCGACAAATTTGGGAAAAAGGCAGGAAATAAGCGGAATATGTTGAATTAGTAGTTTCATGACGAAGACTGAACTTACCTCCGGAGGTTGATACGCATTGAGGATTAGGACAGAGGAACAAACGACTATCATCCAAGGGGTAATCGGATTGGCGGCCATGGTTGGGGTGGTCCGGCTGTCGGCATGGAACGGGTTCCCTCCGGGGATGGACGCAGTCTTTCAAACCCTGCATCTCCTGGCCGGGTTAATGTGCCTGGCCGTTTCGTTTGCAATCTTTGCACAGGGATGGATTCTGTTCATCGACAAACTTTCCAAGCAGCGGCTGTATACGGCCGTTTTATTTGCAATGATCGGGATATTGGATATCCTGTACGCCGCTTCGCACGGTGATATCCAGCTGCTTGGCTTCGAACCTGGCGGAACGCTAGCGTCTTGGTTTTTGGTGATCTCGCATTTGCTGGGGGCTTTAGGGATGCCGCGCATTTTCGCGTCGCAGGACCATCAGATCTTAGGACACCAAAAAATCGCCATGTTTGCGGGCGTTGGCCTGTTGACCCTAGTGGGGCTGCTGGTGTTCAATCGTTATCAAGGCAGCCTGCCGTCGCTATTTGATCTGGAGCTGGGCCTGTTGATTATACGAGTGGGCATTCCGCTATTGTACATCCTCGCAGCCATCGCGATCTTGTATCGGCATCGTACGGAGCGGCCGCCGGCTATTATGACGGTGACCCGAGCGCTGTTGTTTATGGCGATGGGGCATGTGCTGATGACGTATTCTCCAGGGAATGCTGAGAATTTGGCGCAGGTGGTGGGCCAATGGTATATGGGCATCTCCTATTATATCGTATTAAAAGGCGTTTACCGGCTGACGATAGAAGAGCCGATGCGAGGCAAGCAGCTGGCGGAAGCCCAAATGAAGCATATGGCTTATCATGACGATCTGACCGGGCTACCGAATTTGCGGCAAATGAAAGAGCAGTTGGGCGAGCTGCTGGTATTTTCGCAGGCGAGCACCGGTGTGGCGGTGATCAATATCGACCGGTTTAAGGCGATCAATGACTCTCTGGGCTATAGCGCGGGAGACAAGCTGCTTACGGAGCTGGGAAGCCGTCTGTCGGCGTTAGGGGGGCCGCAGCAGCGGGTGTACCGGATGGGGGATGATGAATTCGCCGTGATTTTTTCGGAACTTTCGGATGAAGCGGCGGCTGAGATGCGGGCGAAGCAACTGCTGGCTTCCGTGGACCCGGCGGTGCTGATCGACGATACGGAATACCATATTTCCCTAAGTATGGGCTTGTCCATATTCCCGAATGATGGGGACTCGGTGAACCAGATGATTCAATGTGCAGACATGGCGGTTCACCATGCCAAGGAGCATGGCGTGGACTTTATGCGCTATCATGCGGCAATGAAGCAGCGCACCCAATCGAAGGTGGAGCTGGAGAACGATATGCGCAAGGCGCTGGAGCGGGAGGAATTTTTCCTGGAGTTTCAACCGCAGATCAGCTTGGATACGGGAAAAATGGTCGGGATGGAGGCCCTGGTTCGCTGGAACCATCCGAAGCGGGGGCTGCTGCCGCCCAGTGAATTTATTCCGCTGGCCGAAGAAAGCGGGCTCATCGTTCCCCTCGGCGAGTGGGTGCTTAAAACGGCTTGCCTGTACAACAAAAAATGGCAGATGGACGGTTTTGAGCCGGTGTGCGTATCCGTCAATTTATCGATGCGTCAGTTCCGCCAGTATAATTTAGCGGAGCACGTGGATGCGATCCTGCGCGAAGTGGGGTTGGAGCCGCGTTATCTGGAGCTCGAAGTGACGGAAAGCATGACGTACGATATTGAAACCGCGCTGGATCAACTCCACCGCCTGAAGCGTTTGGGGATACATATCAGTATCGATGATTTCGGCACGGGGTATAGTTCGCTTTATTATTTGAAAAGCCTGCCGATCGACCGTTTGAAGATCGACCGCGCTTTCGTCAAAGAGGTGATGTACGACGGGAACGACGCGGCGATTGTCTCTACCATCACCACAATGGCGCATCACTTAAAGCTGAAGGTGACGGCCGAAGGGGTGGAAAACGAGGAGCAGCTGGAATTCCTGAAGCTCCAGCGTTGCCATGAAGGACAAGGATATCTGTTTAGCAAGCCGGTGCCTGCCGGCGTGCTGGAAAGCGAGTTCCTTAGCCGGTTAGCCGGCTAAGGATTTTTTTTGAGCAGGTCCAGCTTGAATTATCAGAAATTCCCACTTGCTTCGCCTGTTGAAACGTGGTATATTAATTTTTGCCTTCCCAAAAAGGGCCTGCATTTACATCGGGACGTAGCTCAGCTTGGTAGAGCACCTGGTTTGGGACCAGGGGGTCGCATGTTCGAATCGTGTCGTCCCGATCTTTTCTTGTTTTTAAACGATTGCAGGTACCGTGCGGGTGTAGTTCAATGGTAGAACTCCAGCCTTCCAAGCTGGTAGCGTGGGTTCGATTCCCATCACCCGCTCCATTATGTCATCGCGAAATCCTTACTTCGGTAAGGATTTTTTTGTGTTATCGGGGGATTTTCACCGTCATCTCTTAAAATTTAAATACACAATTTTTAATAATTGTGATTTAAATCACATATTAAGTGAAAAATATCACATATAATAAAGACATCAAAGATGATCATCCAAAAAACAAAAACAAAAACAAAAACAAAGATAAATCAAAGGAGTGGTTCTTATGTTTAACAATTTCCTCAGAACAAACAAAGTAGCAATGTGGCTCTTGACCGTCATCCGCGTTTACCTCGGCTATCAATGGATCGAAGCCGGCTATCATAAACTCACCGGCGGCTTCGATGCCGCGGGCTTCTTGAACGGAGCGATCGCAAACAGCGCCGGCGACCATCCGGCGGTGCAAGGCTGGTGGGCCACCTTCCTGCAACACTTTGCCCTGCCGAACGTCGACCTCTTTAACGTCCTGGTACCTTACGGCGAATTCCTGGTTGGCCTGGGTCTCATCCTCGGTACCTTCACCACCTTCGCCGCACTGATGGGCTTCGTGATGAACGCCGCGTTCCTCTTCTCGGGTACGGTGAGCACCAACGCGCAAATGTTGATCCTGGAAGTGCTGGTCATCGTCGCTGCAGCCAACGCCGGTAAAATCGGCCTCGACTACTACGTCATGCCTTACCTTCGCAAGCTGTTCCACAAGAAAGACGATGCCGGAACGCAAACCCCGGCGCCAAAACAACCGCTGAACGTCAAACGCACAGCGTAACGAATGGGAACTAAGCAGAAGGGCTCTCTTATTAGAGGGCTCTTCTTTTTCTTATTAATATATGACATTGTAATGTCTCATTCGTAGGGTATACTTGATCTCAAAAGGAGAGGGTACGCGTGCAGATGAACCGTCTGTTTGAAATCGTATATCTACTGTTGGGGCACAAAACGATGACTGCCGCCGAGCTGGCGCAGCGATTCGAGGTGTCCACGCGAACGATTTACCGCGATATCGATACGTTAAGCGGCGCGGGGATTCCCGTATACGCGAGTAAAGGGAAGGGCGGAGGAATCGGACTGCTGCCGGACTTCGTGCTGAACAAATCGCTGTTGTCCGAGGACGAGCAGAAGGAAATCCTCTTTGGCCTGCAGAGCCTGGAAGCCACCAACGCTTTGCAAACGAGTCAGGTGTTGTCCAAGCTGAGCACGCTTTTCCGCAAGGAGGAGATTCATTGGATTGACGTCGATTTCTCCGGTTGGAACAGCGGGGACGGGGAGCGCAGCAAATTTGGGTTGTTGAGGACAGCCATTCTGGAACAGAGGATTGTCAAATTTGTTTATTATAGCTCGTATGGGCAAAAAACCGAGCGTCAAGTCGAGCCGATGAAGCTGCAGTTTAAGAACCGTTCTTGGTATTTGCAGTGTTATTGCTTGCGGAGCCAGGAGTTACGCACGTTTAAAATCAGCCGGATCGAAGAGCTGGAGGTGACCGGGACTTGGTTCGAACGCCGGAACATCGAGGTTACGCCAGTGGATGCCGCAACACCGGTTGAACGTTTCACGTTTGCTTATGTCGAGTTGGAGCTCTTGTTTCCGCCGCAAATGGCGTATCGTATCTATGACGAGTTCGAGCGGAATCGCATTCGCCAGCGGGAGGACGGCCATTATCTCGTGACAGCGAGCTACCCGGAAGACGACTGGGTGTACGGTTACCTGCTGTCTTTTGGGGAGAACGTAACGGTTGTTTCTCCGCCGCATATCCGGGATATTTTACGGGACAAAGCCCAAAAAATCGCCGAATTGTATACCGGCCCTTCTTAATATGACAGACAGATGTCCAATTCACCTTGCTACAATGAGGGCATCTTAAGAAGGAAGGGTTGGTATGAAGATGAATATGAATCTGAATCAGGTGGAGAATGAGGTATTTTGCCAAAGCTGCGGGATGCCGCTGGCGAGCGATGAGGTGCTGGGCACTAACGAGGATGGAAGTCTAAACCGGGATTATTGCGTTTATTGCTACAAGGCAGGCCAATTCACGAGCGATGTGACGATGGAGGAAATGATTGAGCAATGCTTGAAGTACGGCGGCGATTCCGGCATGTTTGCGGATAAAGCCAAGGCGAAGGAAGCGATGTTGGCCTGGTTTCCGACGTTAAAGCGGTGGCAACCCAACTAAGAAGGAGGGGCAGACTTGGGAGATAAAGTGGATTTTAAAAAGAAATACAAAGACTTGTACCTGCCCGGAACGGAGCCTATGCTCGTCGAGGTGCCGCCGATGCTCTACCTGATGGTGGACGGCAAAGGAGACCCCGATGGGGAAAGCTACCAGCTTGCTGTTCAGAAGCTGTACGCCTTGTCTTACGGGATTAAAATGAGCAAAATGGGCGAGGACAAGCCGGACGGTTATTTCGAATATGTTGTGCCTCCGCTGGAGGGTCTCTGGGACTCCGTAACCGTGGGATATGACTTGAACCGGAACAATTGGATCTGGACGTCGATGATTCGTCAGCCCGACTTCGTTACGGAGGACTTGCTGGATCGGGTCAAGGAACAGACCGCGAAGAAGAAGCCGGAGCTCGATTTGAGCGACGTGAGATTATCCCTCTTCGAGGAGGGGCTTTGCGTCCAAATCCTGCACATCGGCCCTTACCGGACGGAACCGGAATCGGTGGCCCGGATGGCTGCGTTCCTTGAGGCGAGCGGGCTCACCGAGAATTTCGATGACCTGCGGAAGCATCACGAAATCTATCTGTCGGACCCGCGCAAAACCGCGCCGGAGAAAATGAAAACCGTGCTGCGGCATCCGGTTAAGCGGATCTAAGTGCCCTGGGATTCAGTCGGCTTTGCCGGGGAGAATCGCTTTCACTCGTCCCACTTGACCGTCCTGCAGCCGGACCTTGATGCCGTGCGGATGAGTTGCGGAGTTGGTCAGGATGTCCTTAACGACGCCGCGGGTTAGCTTCCCGGTGGGCTGGTCTTTTTTTAATACGATGTCCACGGTGAGGCCGGGTGTGATGTTCTTGCGTTCGTTGCCGTTCATGGGCAGGTTCCTCCTAGGTGTGTTGGGATGGCGTTCTGAATAACCTCTCTAAGATACCATAATTAACCGTCGACTTGCCAACGGCCGTCCGTTTAGCATATAATAGCAGATAATTATGACATGAAATGCGTTGATGGAGAAGAGTAAGCAGAACCGACCAACAGGGAAGGGGCGCCGGAGATTGAGAGCGCCGCTAGGGAAACGGGACTGTCGAAGTTCGCTCCGGAGCAGTTCCTTGAACTGCCGCTGCGAGGATAAACGCCGCAAGGCGATTTGCTAGAGCACGGCACATTAGGGGATACCGGTTACGAGCCGTTATTTCGTTGGAGTGAGAGCATATGCGCGTCCTGCGAGCCATGAGATGGTATGGGTTCTGCGTGCTCTAACAAGGGTGGTACCACGGTCTTTTCGTCCCTTACGGGAGAGAAGGCCTTTTTATGTTGTCTTCAGAGGTGCAAAAAGTCATTTAGGAGGAGCTATTCATGAAAGAACGGCTTGAAGCATTAAAAGCGGAGGCGCTCAAAGAGCTGGCGGAAACGGTGGATGCCGGCCATTTGAACGACCTGCGGGTCAAATATCTGGGCAAAAAGGGCGCGTTAACCGAAATCCTACGTGGGATGGGGTCCCTAAGCGCGGAGGAGCGGCCGGTGATCGGCCAGGTTGGCAATGAGGTCAGAGCCGCCATCGAAGCGGTGATCGAAGAGAAGCAAGCGAACTTCCAGCGCCAGGAAACCGAAGCGCGGCTGGCTGCTGAGAAAGTGGACGTGACGCTGCCGGGCCGTCCGCTTAAGCAGGGGAGCATTCACCCGCTGAACCAGGTGATCCAGGAGATCGAGGATATTTTCATCGGGATGGGCTACCGGGTTGCGGAAGGCCCCGAGGTCGAAACGGACTACCACAATTTCGAAGCGCTGAATCTGCCGAAGGACCATCCGGCCCGCGATATGCAGGATTCCTTCTATCTGACGGAGGAGCTGTTGATGCGCACGCAAACGTCCCCGGTGCAGGTGCGGACGATGGAAGCGATGCAAGGCGAGGTGCCGGTGAAGATTATCTGCCCGGGACGCGTGTTCCGGCGGGATGACGACGATGCGACCCACTCGTTCCAGTTCCATCAAATCGAAGGGCTGGTTGTCGGCAAAAGAATTCGCATGAGCGACCTGAAAGGTACGCTGCTGGAGTTCACGCGCAAAATGTTTGGACCCAACACGCAAATTCGTCTGCGCCCCAGCTTCTTCCCGTTCACCGAGCCTAGCGTTGAGGTTGACGTGACGTGCATGAAATGCGGAGGCGACGGCTGCCGGGTGTGTAAGCAGTCCGGCTGGTTGGAGATTCTCGGCAGCGGCATGGTGCATCCGCGCGTGCTGGAAATGAGCGGCTACGATCCCGAGGAATACAGCGGCTTCGCGTTTGGGATGGGCGTGGAACGCATCGCCATGCTGAAGTACGGCGTAGACGACATCCGCTACTTCTATAATAACGATCTGCGTTTCCTGCAGCAGTTTGCCAGAGTTTAATTTTTCGTAAAGAGGGAAGGGAACTGACAATGAAAGTATCAACCGAATGGTTGTCCGACTATATTTCGCTGGATGGGGTTAACGTTGAAGAGCTGGCGGAGCAAATTACCCGGTCCGGGATCGAAATCGATTCGATCGAAAACCGCAATCAAGGCGTCACAAACGTCGTGGTTGGTTTTGTAAAAAGCAAAGAAAAACATCCCGATGCCGACAAGCTGAACATTTGTATTGTTGACGCTGGTCAGGAGGAAGAGCTGCAGATCGTGTGCGGGGCGAAGAACGTTGCCGCAGGCCAGAAGGTTCCGGTTGCGCTCGTAGGCGCCAAGCTGCCGGGCGGCCTGGAAATCAAGAAGGCGAAGCTGCGCGGCGTTCTGTCGCAAGGCATGATCTGCTCGGCGAAGGAGCTGGGCCTAAACGATAAGCTGCTTCCGAAGGAGCAGCAGGAAGGCATTCTCGTGCTGCCGGAGGACGTGGAGATCGGCACGCCGATCACAAGCCTGCTGGGCTTGGACGACAAGGTGCTGGATTTCGATCTCACGCCAAACCGTTCCGATTGCCTTAGCATGATCGGGGCTGCTTATGAGGTGGGCGCGATTTTGAGCCGCGACGTGAAGCTGCCGCAGCCTGAGCTTGCCGACACCGGAGTGCTCGCCAAGGAGCGGGTTCAAGTGAAGATCGACGCGTCTGAGCTGTGCAGCCGGTACGCGGTACGCTACATCGCCGGTGTCAAGATCGGCCCTTCGCCGCTGTGGATGCAAAACCGGTTGATGGCGGCGGGGATTCGCCCGATCAGCAACATCGTCGATATCACGAACTACGTGATGCTCGAGTACGGGCAGCCGCTGCATGCGTTTGACGCCGACAAGATTGCCGGCGGTACGCTGGGCGTGCGCCAGGCGAAAGCCGGCGAGAAGCTGGTGACGTTGGACGGGCAGGAGCGCGAGCTGGAAGCCGGCACCTTGCTGATCGTGGACGGTGAGGATCGTCCAGTCGCATTAGCCGGCGTGATGGGCGGATTGGAGACGGAAGTGACGGAGCAAACCGTTAACATCGTGCTGGAATCCGCAAAATTCGCCGGCGGCAGCGTCCGCAGAACGTCGCGTACGCTGGGACTTCGCTCGGAAGCTTCGCAGCGCTTCGAGAAAGAGGTGGATCCGGCGGCCGTAATTCCGGCTCTGGACCGTGCGGCTGCGCTGATGGCCGTCCATGCCGGAGGTCAGGTCGCCCAAGGGATCGTGGAGATCGTTCACCGCGAGCCGGAAGAGAAGGTGATCGCCTTGTCGCTGCAGAAGCTGAACGATTATCTGGGTACGGACATCTCCTCACTGGAGGCCAAGGCCATTCTGGGACGTTTGCGCTTTGAGTGCGCCGGTGCCGAGGACGTCATCGAGGTCCGCGTGCCCACGCGCCGCGGCGACATTACGCGTGACGTTGATTTGATCGAGGAAGTAGCCCGGCTCTACGGCTACGACAACATTCCAACGACGATGATCGAAGGGATTACGACGGCGGGCGGTTACACGAAACCGCAGGCGCTGCGCCGCACCATTCGCACGCTGCTCACGCACGGTGGCTGGCAGGAAGTGATGGGCTACTCCTTCATCCGGGAAGGTGTGAGCGCCAAGTTCCCGCAGCTGGGCGAAGGGGATCGGGAGATCCGCTTGGCTATGCCGATGAGCGAGGATCGCAGCGTACTGCGCGGCAGCTTGTTGCCGGGGATGATCGACATCGCCGTTTATAACCGCAACCGCAAGCAGGACAATTTGGCGTTGTTCGAAATCGGCGGCATCTTCCGCACGGAGGAAGCCAAGCTGACCAAGCAGCCTAGCGAGTTGCCGGTGATCGGATTGCTGCTGACGGGCGATCGGACGGAGAAACGCTGGAATGCGCCGGCGGAAAAGGTGGATTTCTTTGATCTCAAAGGGGCGCTGGAAAGCCTATTTGAATACCTGGGGCTCGCCGATCGGATTTCGTACGAAGCGGATCGGCCGCAAGGCTTCCATCCCGGCCGTTCGGCTTCCGTCTTCCTGAACGGAACCGCGGGCAAAGAGCGGATCGGGACGTTGGGTCAGCTTCACCCGGAACTGCAGCGGGAGATGGACCTGGAGGATACGTATGCGGCTGAATTACGGCTGGAGCCGTTATACCGTTACGCCGGTGAAGCTTATGTCTACCAAGAACTGCCGCGGTATCCGGCGATGCAGCGCGATATTGCCGTGGTTGTCGGCACGGAGGTAGAAGCGGGCGCTTTGATCCGCACGATCCGTGAAACGGCGGGAGAACTCCTGGAATCGGTGGAGGTCTTCGACGTATTTACCGGCGCCAAATTAGGCGAAGGGAAGATGAGTGTCGCTTTATCACTGGTGTATCGTCACATGGAACGGACGCTGACGGACGAGGAAGTCGCAGCGGTTCACGACCGGGTGGTCGCGGGACTGTCGCAAACTTTTGAGGCCGAGCTTCGAAAATAGCAGGAATTGGACGAAGTCACATCGAATCATTTGTA
Organism: Paenibacillus rubinfantis; assembly: GCF_001486505.1. Lineage (GTDB taxonomy): Bacteria > Bacillota > Bacilli > Paenibacillales > Paenibacillaceae > Fontibacillus > Fontibacillus rubinfantis. The sequence continues at coordinate 924,999 of NZ_LN909066.1, read as the reverse complement.
AGACGACCGATTCGATGTGACTTTCGTGCAATTAATAGCATCTATGAGACGACACACAGGACCGAAGGAGGCACATAGCGTTGAACAATCAAGGCCGAATTAGCGTAAACGTGGAAATCTACGGAACTTCTTATAAAATCGTTGGCAGCAGCGCGGAATATATGAAGCAGGTGGCGCGCCGCGTGGATGAACATATGCGCAGCATCTCTCTGGCCTATCCTCACCTGGACACGCCGCGGCTGGCTGTCCTGGCGGCCGTGCGCATGGCCGAGGAAGCGATCCGGGTGGAGCAGCTGCAGAACGAATTGCAGAATGCGAAACAGGAAAAAACCGTGCTGCTTCAGGAAAATTCCGTCCTTCAAGATCTGCTCGCCAAGCAGGAGAACATGTATAAGGCGCTGCAGGAGGAGCAACAACAGCTCAAGAACGAGAAGCGTGAGCTTGCCGGACAAGCGGAGAAGCTGGAAGCCTCCTTGCTGGGGCAGGAGGAGGAGTCCCGTAAGCTGCGCAGCCGGATGCAGGAGCAGGAACGGCAGCTTAGCGAGCAGCGAGGCAGCAATTCGCAGCTTCAAGCTAAGCTGCGCCAGGCTGAGCAGGCCGCGGCGAAGGAGAAAGAGGAGGCGGCCAAGTTGCAGAAGCAGGTGAGCGAGCTGCAGCGCCGGGAGCAGGAGGCCAAAGCGGCCGAGCAACGGGCGCAACAGCAGAGCGGGAAGCTTCAGGAGCAGACGAAGCAACTCCAAGGCACGCTCCAGACCGCGCAAACGGAAACGAAGCAGCTGCAGCAGCGGCTGCAGGAAGGCAAGGAGCGCGAGGACAAGCTTCGGTCTGAGGTATCGTCGGCGCAGCAGAGCGAGAAGTCGTGGCAGAAGCTAGCCGAGAAGCGCAGCGAGGAAATCAGCCGCCTGGAAATCAGCTTGCTTGAAGCTGCCGACAAGAGCGAACAGCTGAACGAGCAGCTGGCGGCCGAAGCCAGCCGGCTGGAGGAAGCAAGAGCGGAACTGCAGGCGGAGCGTGACAAGGCCGGTGCGGTTGCCGCCGAGATGGATTCGCTGCGCTCCCGGTTGGAACGGGCCGTCGAGGAGCGGGAGCAAGCGCTTCTGGCGGCGCAGACGGCCGGGGAAGCGAAGCGACAGCTGGAGCAAGAGCGGGATGAATTGAACCTGCGATTGCTGGAGCTCGAGGAAGGTCGCAAATCGGTTGCGGCGCTGGAGGCCGAGCTGGAGAGCTACCGCGAAGCAGCGGAGGAGCGGGAACAGGAGTGGCGCAAGCAATGGGCTTCGGCGGAACGGGAGCTGGGCTCCTGGCGCGAGAAGGAAACCGAGTTGCAGCGGCAACTGGACGAATGGCAGCAGGAGAGCGCGGCCGGCAGCGAACGCGCCTTAACGATGGCAGGAGACTTCCAGGCGCTGGAGGACGAGAAGCGCCGTCTGGCGGAGCAACTCCAAGAGATCACGGACAGTTACGAGCTGATCTCGCATCAATTCCGGCTCTTGCAGCTTGAGCGGGAGAAGGAGCAGGAGCAGCAAGTCGAACGCGAAGAGGAATACCAGCGCCTGAAGAATGACTACGCCAAGCTGCAATCGGAATATAACGAATGGATCGAATTGCTTGAGCAGGATCAAGGTTAAACGGCGATCTCCAGATCGCCCTAAATGCACAAGAGCCCCGGCATGGCGCCGCGGGCTCTTGTTGCGTAAGGCTATTCAACAATAATTTTAGAGATCATGCCACTGTGGCCGGCGCCGCACATCACGGAGCAGGCCACTTCGAACTCGCCGGCTTCCGTGGGTACGATCACGGCGGAGTCGTTCTTGCGGTCGAGCTGCAGCTTCAGACCAGGCACAAGAATACCATGATTGCCGGAAGCGTTCTTGAAAATGATCTTCACCGGTACGTCTTTCTTTAAATGGTATTCAGCTTGATCAAATTGATAGTTGCTGGCTTCGATCACCAGCTCGGCTTCCGGTTTGATATTACTTTCGGCGGCAGATCCGCCGGTGTCGGCCGCGTTGCCGCCGCTGCAAGCGGTAACAAGTAACAACAACACAGAACTCGCTACGATAGCTATGCTTTTCTTCACATTAATCCCTCGCGATTTAGTGTATTTGTGACAATTTTAAGAATATCATAACGTATTTTACTGGCGGTGGAGGGAGTAAGGTTTGAAGAATTGTTGAACTTCTGCGCAAACCGCCGGGATGAGCGATTGGATGTTATATGATTAAGAGCCCTAAGTGAGGCCGGTGACTCGGGCTTATATAGAGAAAGAGGCCATTCCATCCGCAGACTACTTGCCTGCGGAGGAAGACCTCTTCGCTTGGAGCACCGCCATTAACGGTTGGCTTTGTCTTTACCTGCGTCAAAGGGAGTTGCCACAGGGATGAACAGATCGATGATCCCGATCACCAATGCGGCAAGCAATGCGCCGATAATGGAGACGGATACGCCGGAGATAATGAACTGGGCAAGCCAGATCACAAGCGCACTCGTAAGAAAACCAACGATTCCGCGCCCGAACGGGGTAACCCGCGTTCCGAAAATGCCTTCAATCGCCCAGCCTAACAGGGCAATGACCAAGGCGAGCAGCAAGGCGCTGCCGAATCCGCCGATGCTGAATTGCGGTACAAGCCAACCCACAACCAGCAGAACCAGGGCGGATACGATGAATCGTACGACGTGTCCCAGAAAATGCATGGTACATAGCCTCCTTTTAGAAGTAAGTACGTTTGGCTATACGCAATTAGCATGTTCCGCGATTCGCTTTCTTATGTGTCCATTGGGGCAAATGGCGAAAAATGAATGGTTTCGTTATAATGGGATCATAGCCCGAGGGGAGTTGTGAACGTACTTGGACGAGAAAATTTTTAAAACCATGGAATATCAAAAAATTATAGATCAGCTGTCATCTTATTCCCAAACGGCGCTTGGAAAAAGAACGGCGGAAGCGCTGCGACCCGCCATCGATTTGGAGGATGTCAAGCGGATGCTGCAAGCCACCGATGAAGCGTTTAAGGTGGACCGGCTGAAGGGCGCACCCGGATTTGGCGGGGTCGTGGACATCACTCCGGCGGTCAAACGTGCCCGGATCGGCGGGACGCTGAATCCCCACGAGCTGCTGGGGATCGCAACGACGTTGGAGGGCTCGCGCCGGATCAAACGGTATATTGCGACGATGCATGAAGAGCATGAAGTCCCGCTGCTGTTTAATTTAAGCGATCTGTTAAGTGAACAGAAGCCCTTGGAAGATGCGATTAAACGCTGCATCGACGAAAGCGCAGAAGTGCTGGATTCGGCTAGTTCCGAGTTGGCCAGCATCCGCCGCGAGCTGCGGGGTGGAGAGGTGCGGATCCGGGAAAAGCTTGATGCCATGATCCGCTCCTCGTCGGTGTCGAAGATGCTGCAGGATCAGCTGATTACGATTCGCGGCGACCGCTTCGTTATCCCGGTCAAAGCGGAATACCGCGCCCACTTCGGCGGGATTGTACACGATCAGTCCGGATCGGGGGCCACGCTGTTCATCGAGCCCGAATCGATCGTGGCGATGAACAACAAGCTGCGCGAAACGCGGCTGCGTGAGGAACGCGAAATTGAGGTCATCCTGCAGAAGCTCACCGCGCTGGTTGGCGAGCAGGCCGAACTGTTGCTGTACGACGGGGATGTGCTGGGCCAACTGGATTTCATCTTCGCTAAAGCCCGGCTGGCCCGGGAATTGAAGGGAACGCTGCCGCGCATGAACGATCGCGGGTTCCTTAAGCTGAAGAAAGGCCGACATCCGCTGATCCCGGCGGATCAAGTGGTGCCGATCGATGTGGAGCTGGGGAACCAGTACACGACGATTATCGTCACCGGCCCTAACACCGGGGGGAAAACCGTCACGCTGAAAACGATCGGCTTGCTCAGCTTGATGGCGATGTCCGGGTTGTTTGTGCCGGCTGAGGACGGCAGCCAGCTTTGCGTATTCGATGCGATTTATGCCGATATCGGCGACGAGCAAAGCATTGAGCAGAGCTTGAGTACCTTCTCCAGCCATATGACGAACATTATTTCAATCCTGCGCCGGATGACGCCGAAAAGCCTCGTCTTGCTGGATGAGCTGGGTGCGGGAACCGACCCGGCGGAAGGTTCTGCGCTGGCCATCGCGATTCTGGAGCATATTCATGCGTTGGGCTGTCGGATGGTCGCGACGACCCACTTCAGCGAGCTGAAAGCGTACGCTTATGAACGGAAGGGCGTCATCAACGCCAGCATGGAATTCGACGTCGCGACATTAAGTCCGACGTATCGCCTTCTGGTAGGCGTGCCCGGCCGAAGCAATGCGTTTGCTATCGCCGAGCGGCTGGGACTGCCGGAGCGGATCCTGGAGTATGCCCGTGGCGAAGTGACCGAAGAGGACATGCGTGTCGAGAACATGATCGCCTCGCTGGAACAGAATCGCCTTGGGGCGGAGCAGGAGCGGGAAACGGCCGAGCAGTTGCGGCGCGAGATGGAAGAGCTGCGCAGACGCCACGCTTCCGAGCTGGAGAAGCTGGAGCAGCAGCGCGATAAGCGCCTGGAGAAAGCAGAGGAGGAAGCGTCGGCGATTATCACCAAGGCGCGGCAGGAGGCCGAGCGCATCATCAGCGACCTGCGCCGCCTCGCGATGGAGGAAGGCGCCGCGGTCAAGGAACACAAGCTGATCGCTGCCCGCAAGGAGCTGGACGAAGCCGAACCGCAGAAGCGTAAGAAGAGTGCGGCGGCCCGTAAAGCGGCCAAACCGCCGCGTCAGATTGAACCGGGCGACGAGGTGATGGTGTACAGCTTGAATCAGAAAGGCCACGTCGTTGAGCTCTCCGGCAGCAAGGAGGCGGTCGTACAGCTCGGCATCATGAAGATGAAGGTGAGCTTGGACGACATGGAGCTAATCGCATCCGCCCCGGCAAGCAAGCCGGTTCAACGGACGGCGCCTAACGTCAAACGTACGCGAGACGAGAACGTTCGCAGCGAACTGGATTTGCGCGGTGCGAATCTGGAAGAAGCGTTAATCGAGGTCGACCGCTTTATCGACGAAGCCTACTTAAGCAATTTGGGTCAGATTTACATCATCCACGGGAAAGGGACCGGGATCTTGCGGACCGGGATCTCCGACTACCTTCGAAAGCATAAGCATATCAAGAGCTACCGCTTGGGGAATTACGGGGAAGGTGGAACCGGCGTTACGGTAGCCGAGCTGAAGTAAGAACGAATAGCCTCATGGCATAAGGGGAGAGGGCGCTATGAAAGAAAGCATTGATCCGCTCTTAGAGCAACCGCTGGGGCTGATGATCGGATATTTTTCCGTAGCGGTGTTGGAATTGATCGTGTTTCTTTCCTGCTTCGAACTGTTTGCAAGGTACCGCTGCTGGCAGGAGATCAAGCGTGGCAATTTGGCCGCGTCTCTGGCCACCGGTGGGAAAATTTTCGGGCTGGCCAATATCATTCGTTACGCGGCGGAGCATCCGTCTATCTACGACTTTATGATTTGGTCCTCGGTTGGGGCCTTGCTGCTGTTTGCTGCATATTTGCTATTCGAGTTCTTGACGCCGGTGTTCCGCATCGACGAAGAAATCGCCGCGGGGAACGCAAGCGTTGGTTTTATCGCGATGGCCGTTTCGGTGTCCATGTCGTTTTTGATCGGCGCATGTATAGGTTAGGGATTTAAGTTGAAGGAGTAGAATGACGTGAAAAACCTGGTCAAGGTGTTATTTATCGCCTCTATTCTGTTTTTGGCCGCGGGCATTATTTATTTGTGGAATGCTTAATTTGGTAACGAAAGGACGAATTTGGGTATGGAAACGACGATTTGCCCATGGTGTCAAACGGAGATCGTTTGGGACGAAGAGCTAGGGCCGGAGGAGGAGTGCCCCCACTGTCACAACGAGTTGAAGGGCTACCGGACGATCAATATTACGCTTGGCTCGGAAGAGGAGTACGAAGACGAGGAGAGCGACCACCCCTTCCAGGATCGGAAGCATTCCCAGGAGGATGACGAGGACGATGAGGAAGCTGTTGGCGATGTGTTCTGGGAGGATGAAGGAGACGCGCATTTGGGTGCTGTCCGCCGAATCGAGGCGTTTACGGCATCGGGCGGGGATTTGCTGAAATACGAAACCGGCGTGGAGAAGCTGTTGGACGGGCAGGACGAGGTGCCGGAATGCCCGCATTGCCGGGAGTATATGGTTTATGCTGGGAAGCAGAAGATGGTTCCGCAGGACGGCGGGCTTCTGGCGGCTGTTTCAATCGGTGGGGACCGTCCGCTTCTGCCGAAGGAGGCTGAGCTGAACGTATACGTCTGCTCCGCTTGCTTCCACGTCAGCCGGTTTTTGGATGAATCGTCCCGGATCGCGATGATCCGCGCCATTTCCGACGAAGAAGACAACTAAAATATTGGCAACGAGATGCCCTGTCCTTGATGGACGGGGCTTTTTGGCGTCCAGAGGGTCTCCAGGTTCTTCGGAAACGTCTCATGCTTCGGCCATTTTTGGGTATCTTACAGTTGCAAGTTCAAAAAGTCAGGTTTTCAGGACCGAGGAGGCAAGATTCGACGTCGAATCCACTACCTACAGGCTCTGCTTGTTCATGGTAGGGATGACTTTTTGAACAACCCCATACAGGGGAAACTTGAAGTTTGGCGGGGGAGCGAATTCATGAGAAAACACCTGAACAGCCAATCCATTCTTCTGCTGGCGGTGAACGGCTTGTTCGTGCTTGCCGGCGCCTTGTCTGGCACGTTCCTGAACGTCTATATTTGGAAAGTCAAACCGGAGTTTAATCTGATCGCCTGGTTTACGTTCAGCCAGCAGCTGGCGTTGGGGTTGGTCTTTTGGATAGCCGGGAAATGGGTGAAGGAACGCGACAAAATGATCTTTTTACGGCTCGGAATTATCGTTTCGGGTATCTTCTATTTGCTGGTACTGTGGACAGGGAAACATACGGTGGACTACATATGGCCGCTTGGGTTGTTGTTTGGGGCCGGTTCGGGATTATTCTGGCTGGCCTTCAACGTCGTATATTTCGAGGTGACCGAAGTTGAGACGCGGGACCGTTTCAACGGCTGGGTGGGAATACTTGGTTCGGTGATCGGGATCTTTGGCCCGTGGATTTCCGGTTGGCTGATTTCCATGAAACACGGGGAAGCGGGTTACCGATTGATCTTTACCCTTTCACTCATTGTGTATGGGACCGGGATCCTGCTTAGCTTTTGGCTGAAAAAAAGAAAAACCGGCGAGCCGTACAACTGGCTGGCACCGGTGCAAATGTTGAAAAAGGGCAGCCCGTGGAGACAAGCTGCTCCGGCTTCGGCCGCTCATGGCTTGCGCGAGGGCGTATTTTCGTTTCTTATTAATCTGCTGATCTTTATCAGCACTTCGGCGGAGTGGCGGATCGGGCAGTTTTCACTGATTACGTCCCTGGTTTCTCTGGTCAGCTTCTGGGCGGTGGGGAAATGGCTGAAAATCCGCGCGCGTTACTACGGCATGCTGATTGGGGCACTTCTGATCACCTGCGTGATCCTCCCGCTGCTGTGGAAGGTGAATTACACAACCCTGATGGTGATGGGAGTCGGGACGTCACTCTTCCTGCCGCTGTATCTGATCCCGGTGATTTCTTCGGTATTCGACTTGATCGGCAATAGTCCGGAAAGCGTCGAGCAACGGGTTGAGCTGATCGTGTTACGCGAGTTGAGTATTACCGTCGGCCGGTTGGGCGGAACGTTGCTGTTTATCGCCGTGTATTCCATGATTCCGCGCATGCCGACGATCACCTGGCTGATGGTTGCCTTGGGGGCGACGCCGGTGTTAAGCTGGCTGGCGTTGCGACGGTTGCTGAAACGATCGGCCAAAGCCGCTTAACTTGCTCTGGACTAGAGCCCCTGGGGCGGCACCGGTTTGGAGCTCCGCTCCAGCGAAAACATCGCCAGGTCGTCCCGGCGATTTCCCGTCAGCTCATCCACGATCATCTCCGCTGCGATCATACTGCAGACCGTCCCATTTCCACCGTAGCCCTCCAGAAAATAAAAGCCCGGATAATTCGGATGCGGGCCAATATAGGGAAGACCGTCGCGGGATTCTCCAAAAACGGCACCCCAGGCATATGAGGCGGTCAGGTGGTTCTGATCGGGAAACCGCCGTTGGATTTCCGCCAGCAGCCGATGGCTTTGCCGGATCTCCCGGCCCTCGGGGAGCTTGCCCCCGGGCAAGATCTCATCTAACCCGCCGGCGATGATTCGCCTATCGGGCGTAGTTCTCATATACAGATAAGGCCTTGCTGTCTCCCAGATCAAGCACTGTTCGTGCCAGCCGCTTAAGGAGGCTGCCGGTTCGGTGACGGTGACGAAGGAGGCGCGTAAATGAGCACCGCGCTCCTTCTTGAATTGCTGGGCTTCGTAGCCCGTTGCCCAGATAATATGCCGGGCCGTGACTCTCCCTTCGCCGCAGCGGCAGTGGATCCGTCCGCTCTCGTCACGCTCGCTGCCGCGCATGGGGCTTCGCTCATAGATGCGTCCCCCTTGCCGTACGGCCTCCCGTACCACCCCATGAACAAAAGCATACGGATTCATCTCTGCATCCCCCTCCGTATAAATGGCGCCTGGATACCGGAAGGGGAATTTGTCCGCAATCTCGCTCTCCGACCACCAGAGGGCCGAAAACCCGAAACGCTGCAGCGTATCGCACTCTTGACGAAGCGATGTCATGTCCCGTTCGGAGCTCGCCAAGTAAAGGCTGCTGCGTTCCGTCAATCGTGCGGCGCCGTTCAGTCCCTCCGCGATTTGCTTTAATCGCTCCAGCGCCTTGCGGCTGAGTTGATAGAAATGAACGGCAGGTTCCTCGCCAAAGGTTCGGATCATCGAGGTTAGTGTTTTGTCGCTGGCATATTGCAGCAGTCCGGTGCTGGCCAGCGTGCTTCCACCGGCGATCCGGTCCCGTTCCACCAGCACCGCATCGATTCCCCGCTCCGCTAGCAGATAGGCGCAGAGCGCGCCGCCAACGCCCCCGCCCACGATAAGTACCTCGCAGTGCAGGTCCCGATCCAGCGCGGGATATTGGGCGGCATTAGGCAGCGTAGAAGGCCAATATAGCTTGCCGGTATGGTATTTCATCGAGGCCGGTTCATCCTTTCGAACGTGGGGGATTCCATCATTATATCCAACCGCTGAGGACTAAAAACGGCGCCTGGCTTCGTTAGGAAACGATGACTTATCCTTGCAGGCGCGGGGCATAATACCGAAAGAAGGATCATCCACCAGGAGGGAATGCCGATGTTGTACTCACAAATGCAGCCGTTGTCGATGAAAGAGCTGGATTATATCGCCGACTCCATCTCCAATGAGGAGATGCTTGGCAAGCTGTGCGCGGCAGCGGCCGCCGTATCGCAGAACTTTGAAATCGAGCAGGCAATGCTGGAGCATATCCGCGTGCATGAGCATCATCTGCATCTTTTGACGGATTCGCTGCGGCAGCACCAAATGACGGCTCCGACACCGAACCATTAATCATTCGCCTTTAGGAGGAACAGCCCGATGAATCAGATGGAACATCAAGAGCTCTTGCCCCAGAACGATTTGTTGAAATCTATTTTGGCCGATTTACGGCGCACCGTCCGGGAATATACAACGGCCACAACCGAGTCGTCCTGCCCGGCCGTCCGGCAGTTGTTTACGGAGTTGACGAACAGCACTTTGCGGTTGCAGGGAACGCTCTATGAGCTGATGAAACATCAAGGCATCTATACAGCCCCGGCTCCGGCCCCGCGTCAATTATTGGACAAGAAGCTTCAGGAAGCGGAGAAAACGCAACAGGAGCTGCGCCAGTTTACCGAACGGCGAAATTCCCGTTGGACACCTCATGCTCATCAAGCGAATGTTGAAGCGCATTCGCCCAATGTGTTGCCGCCTTACTCGATCTAACGGCTTAACCGTCCATTCCGAAAGCTCACCTGGAGTGGACGGTTTTTCTATGCAGACGCCTGAAATTCATGTAATATAAGTATTAAATTTGTTCTGCAGGCCGCTCGTGACTTGGGAGGCATGCGGAAGCATCGCTGGAGGATGAGGGATGAAACAACTAAGCGAATTGAAGCTCAAACTGCTGGACCTCCTCAAAGAGGACGCCCGCCGGGATGCGAACTTGCTGGCGACACTCGTGGGTGTTTCTGCGGAGGAAGTGGCGGAAGCGATCCGGGAATTGGAAGAAGATCATGTGATCGTTAAATATGCGACCGTGGTGAATTCCAGCAAGCTGGACGACGAGAAGGTAACCGCATTGATCGAAGTGCAAATTACACCCGAACGGGGCCGTGGCTTCGACACGATCGCGGAACGGGTTTACCTGTTTCCCCAAGTCAAATCGGTATTTCTGATGTCCGGCGCGTACGATCTGCTGGTCGAAGTCGAAGGCCGCAACCTGAAGGAAGTGGCGGGCTTCGTATCCGACAAATTGTCCACCCTGGAGTCGGTGTTGTCGACGAAAACGCATTTTATTTTGAAAAAATACAAGCAGGACGGCATCATTTTCGAGGATCCCGAAGAAGATCGCCGTTTGTTGATATCTCCGTAAAGGAAGTTATGTGATGAGTATTCAATCAGAACGTGCTGAGCAATCGGATAAAACGATGACGTCGTATTTGGCCCCGCTGGTCCGGGAGATTCAACCTTCCGGCATCCGCCGCTTTTTCGATTTAGCTAGCGGGAGCAAGGATATTATCACGTTAGGCGTGGGCGAACCGGACTTCATCACGCCTTGGCATGTGCGGGAGGCTTGCGTATATTCGTTGGAACGCGGATATACAAGCTACACGTCAAACGCGGGAACCCCCGAGCTGCGGGAAGCGATCGCTGAATATTTGTATACCAGTTATCAAGTGAAATATGATCCCAAGGACGAAATCCTTGTGACCGTGGGCGGCAGCGAAGCCATTGATCTTGCACTGCGCGCGCTGATCGAACCGGGTGATGAAATTCTCGTGCCGGTGCCTTGCTATATCTCCTATTCGCCGATCGCATCGATCGGGGGCGGGGTTCCCGTCGAGATCGAGACGTATGCCCGTCACGAATTTAAGCTGCAGGCGGAAGACTTGAAAGCAAAAATCACGCCAAAATCCAAGGTTCTCATCTTAAATTATCCCAGCAATCCGACGGGCGGGATCATGACGTATGAGGATTGGCTGCCGATCGCCAAAATCGTGGAAGAGAACGATCTGATCGTGATTTCCGACGAAATTTATGCGGAACTGACCTATGGGCAGCAGCACGTCAGCTTCGCTTCGATCCCTGGAATGAAGGACCGGACGATTCTCGTCAACGGCTTCTCGAAGGCGTTCGCTATGACCGGCTGGCGGATGGGATACGCCTGCGGGCATCCCGATTTGATCTATGCGATGTTGAAAATTCATCAGTATACAGTGATGTGCGCTCCGGTAATGGGGCAGGTGGCTGCACTTGAGGCGCTGAAGAACGGGCTTGGGGAGAAAGACCAGATGGTTGAATCCTACAACCAGCGCCGCCGGCTGATCGTACAGGGCTTGCGTGATATCGGGCTGGATTGCCACGAGCCGCAAGGGGCGTTTTACGCTTTTCCAAGCATCGCGTCGACGGGGCTAGGCTCGGAGGAGTTTGCCCAACGCCTTCTGCTGGAGGCGAAGGTCGCGGCGGTGCCGGGCAACGTCTTTGGCGCCGGCGGGGAAGGCTTTCTACGCTGTTCCTATGCGACAGGTGTGAACCAGTTGAACGAAGCCCTAAACCGGATAGAGCAATTCGTGCGCAAGCTGAAACAAGGCTAATTCATTCACCAAACTCCTGGAAATCCTGAAGAGATGGAGTTAATTAACAATTCTTTCATTTTCTAATTGATTTACGTTTTGTGGACATGGTATAATTTGATTTTGGAAGAAGGTTTTAGTTTCTCAGGGAGGGATTTCTTTTGCGCGGTGAGTACAACTTGCCATACGATAATGCTCTAATCGCTGATGGCCGTGACATGCATCCATGGATGGATCAAGAAGATCGGCCGCATTCACCGCAAGCCGTAACGCTGGAGGACGAAATTCACTTGCTGCGCAGCAAGATGGAACGGCTCTTCATGCAGGAAAAATCCTTTACATCGGATATTGTGATTGAAATCAGCAGCTTATTGGACTTGAAAATTAATGAGTTCATGAAAACGAAAAACCATCCAAAATCAAATCAACGATAACCTTGTCACACTATGAGGGAGATCCGCCTGCGGGTCTCCTTTTTGCGGTTCCAGCAGTTGCATGACCAGCCGGGCTGCGATTTATGGTAAGATGATACGAGAGTATGTTACGGGGAGGAATACAGGATGTCGCTATACACGCGCTCCGGCGATCAAGGGCAGACCTCGGTGATCGGCGGTAGAGTGAACAAAGACGATGCGCAGGTTGAAGCCTACGGTTCGATCGATGAGCTGAACAGTTTTGTAGGACAAGCGGTTTGCTTGTCGGAGGATGAGAAATTGGGTGACCTTCATGAGCAGCTGCTGCAAATTCAGCAGGAGTTGTTTGATTGCGGCTCCGATCTCGCCTACGTGAAGCTGTCGGAAAGCCGCTATAAAGTAACGCCAGATCTAGCGGAGCAAATAGAGGCATGGATTGACCGGTATGAATCGGAGAATCCGCCGCTTGAGAAGTTTATTTTGCCGGGGGGAACCCCGCTGGCTGCGGTGCTGCACGTCTGCCGGACCGTATGTCGCCGCGCGGAACGCCGCGTCGTTACGCTGGGCCAGGTTAAGGAGATCAATACCGAGGTGTTGAAATATTTGAACCGGTTGTCGGACTATTTCTTTGCGGCAGCCCGTGCCGCTAATCATCGCCGGCAAGTGGCGGATATCGAATACGTGCGGAGCGGGAAGGTGTTTGGCAACAAGTGAGATCCGAGTATTATGATCCGATTGAATATCGAGTCCCCGTAGCGGAAGACGGCTGGACGGTCAAAAGCGTGCTCCAGCGCCGGATGGGCATCTCCCGCAAGCTGCTGTCGCGGATTAAGCTGACCGAGCGCGGGGTGATGTTGAACGGGGAGCGGGTGTTTATCAGCGTTCCGGTCAAAGCGGGGGATACGGTCAGTGTATCTTTGGAGAAGGAAACCTCCACCGACATCCTGCCGGAGCCGATCCCGTTTGAGATCGTGTACGAGGATGAAGCGCTGCTGATCGTCAACAAAGCGGCGGGAGTGATCGTGCACCCCACGCATGGACATTACACGGGGACGCTGGCTAACGGCGTCGTATATTATTGGCAGGAGATGGGCGAGAAGTTCCGCTTTCGGCCGGTTCACCGACTGGACCAAGAGACGAGCGGGCTACTTGCAATCGCCAAAAATGCCTATGTACACCAGCATATTTCCGAGCAGTTGATCGCCGGTGAGGTGAGCAAAAAATATACAGCGCTCGTGCATGGCTGTCCGGCGGTGCGGGAAGGGATGATCGACGGTCCGATCGACCGCGATCCCGCCGAGCCACATCGCCGGATCGTGACGCCGTCGGGTTACCCCTCGCTGACCTATTATCAGGTGGCGGAGGCTTACGGCGACGGAGCCCGGGTTGAGCTGCGCCTCGGCACGGGGCGGACGCATCAGATCCGCGTGCATATGACCTCGATCGGCCATCCGCTGATCGGCGACAAGTTCTACGGATTGCCGGGGCTCGCGGAGTTGCCGGAGTCTGCGCGCGAGCGCATCGCGCAGTTGGACCTCGCGATCGGGCGGCAGGCGCTGCATGCCTCGGAGCTGGGCTTCCGCCATCCGCTCACCGGCGAGGCGCTGGTCTTTAAGTCCGAGCTGCCGGCCGATATGCGGAAGCTGGAGGAACTGCTGCGCGGTGTGAGCTTTTTGGAAAGTAGTAAGGGGGAAGAAGGAACATGAGCAAACTGAAGGTTTATCATTATCCGCAATGCGGGACATGCCGCAGTGCGATTAAATCGCTGCAGGCCAAAGGGCATGAGCTGGAGCTGCATCATATTAAGGAAACGCCGCCGAGTGACGTTGAATTGGACAAGCTGGTGAAGCTGAGCGGGCTGGAGTTGAAGAAGTTTTTTAATACGAGCGGTGAGGTTTATAAGGAATTGGGATTGAAGGACAAGCTGGCAGCGATGTCGCGGGAAGAACAGCTGACGCTGCTGTCCTCAAACGGGATGTTGATCAAACGCCCGATCGTGACGGACGGAAAGAACGTGACCGTTGGATACAAGGAAGAAACCTATGAACAGGTGTGGAGTAAATAAATCTTGAGAAGAAAGGGGTAGGAGTGAATCTTGAATTTAGTGCAAAGCAGTAAGGATACGATTCTGCTGGTGGACGGAATGGCGCTGATGTTCCGCGCTTTTTATGCTTCGGCGGCTACGGGATATATCCGCCGTACGAAAGCAGGTGTTCCGACCAATGCGGTGTATGGGTTTATGCGTTATTTTTGGGACGCTGTGCAGAAGTTTGGGCCAACGCATATCGCCTGCTGCTGGGATTTAGGCAGTAAAACGTTCCGGACGGAGCAATTCTCCGATTACAAAGGTAATCGGTCGGACGCGCCGGACGAGCTCATCCCGCAGTTTTCGATGATCCGCGAGGTGATGGATAGCCTAGGCATTCCGAATGTCAGCTCGCCGGGCTTTGAAGCGGACGATTGCATCGGAACGCTGTCCTCCCGCTTTGGCCAGGAGATGGACGTGCTGGTGTTGACGGGCGATCATGATATGCTGCAGCTGGTCAGCGAGCGGACGAGCGTAATCATCATGAAGAAAGGCCACGGCAACTACATGGTGTATACGCCGGAGGCCTTGATGGAGGAGAAGCAATTGACGCCCGGACAGATCGTGGATCTGAAGGGCTTGATGGGCGATACCAGCGACAACTACCCAGGCGTGCGCGGCATCGGTGAGAAAACGGCCCTGAAACTCGTGCAGGAGCACGGCTCAGTCGAAGGTATCCTGGCCAATTTGGATCAGCTGTCTAAATCGGTCCGTGCCAAAATCGAAGCCGATCTCGACATGCTGCACCTCTCTCGGCAGCTAGCTACGATCCGCTGCGACATCGAGTTGGAGTGCGATGTGGAGACCTGCCGGCTTGAGTTGAATCCGGCACAGGTGGTCTCCAAGTTCGAGGAACTGGAAATGGCTAGTGTCAGCACCTGGATGGGCGTCGTCTAATCGATTAATCGGTGAAATAAGGCTCGCCTAAGACCTGGTACAGGAAGGAGCGAAGCTCGACACCTTCCTCTTCGCTGAGGGTGAAAATATGCTCAAGGTAACCTTCCTCCTCCAGGTCGTCGGTGCCAAGAATGGCCGTGCGTCCGTTATGCAGGTCAGTGACCAATTTTTTGCCATAGAAACGATTGGTGGTTGTGACCGCCAGGTCAAAGCGCTTCAGCGATCCGCCGATAAAGGTAACGAAGCGGGTCGAGGTGCTCTCCGTGCTGTCAGACAGGAAATCAAGTTCTTGATGCGGGTCGCTCATTTGGGTAGCCTCCTTGAATGGAAATATCTCTAGCTATTATACCGGAAAACGGGAAGCGATGGGACAATGAAAAATCCACATTGACAGTTGGACTGATTATGGTATTATTAGGGATAACAGGTTACGTTTGGGGGAAGCACCTCTTTTGCGAAAATTCGCGAAAGAGGTGCTTTTTTGCGTTGTGCTTCATTTACGGAATTTACAGAACTCCTTCGTAGCTGAAATTTTAAGGAGGCGAATGATTGATGCGGATCGTATTTTTGAACAGTCTGGAGAAGAAGGACAGCGGCACCATGATACGGGGGGCCCAGGTATGGATCGGGGAGGAGGAAGGCGTATGGCGGATGGGCTGGAACGAGCTGAGTGGGGACGTCGAGCGGGAGGATCTGTGGTACGAAGGGGCCTCTTGGTCGGAGATGCTCCACATCTACCGCCATCGGTTGGCGGCCAAGCTGGGTGAGGGGTTTCGCCCTGTGATGGAAGGCATTTGGGATGAGAAGGATGCGTTGACCGGGCGTGGAATGGCGGCGCAGAAGCTGTTTTGTTACAGCGAATTAAACGGCAACGAGCCGGTTTACAACGAATTGACGGCATGGCGCCGGAAGAAAGCATCCGCGGAGCGCAAGGCGCCGTACTTGATCGCCAGCAATCGGTTGCTGCGGATGATCAGCGTGTTTTTGCCGCAAACGGCGGAAGAGCTGCTGCAGTTACCGGGAGTCGGAGAGAATAAGGCCGGCGAATACGGTGCTGAGTTACTGGAGATCACCAAGGCGGCGGAGCGGAAGACGACGTTTCCGCTGGATTGGGTGGAACAGGAAATCGATGATGAGGGTTTTCGTTCCTGGCTGTATAAGCAGAAGGAGGCGAAATACCGGGCTGAGATGGAGAAATTCAGCGTCCGGCGCGCTGTGCTGGAGGCGCTTGCTGAAGGGCTGAAGGTCGAGGATATATGCACGCGGACGGGGATCGAGCGGCGGGAAGCGGTTGAGCTGCTGGAGAATTTGGAGAAGGAAGGCTACAACACCGACGATTTGGTGAGCGCAGAGCTGGAGGCTATGCCGGAAGCCGAGCAACAAGCGGTTTGGCTGGCCTATGAGGAACTGGGGGACGCTCTCCTGAAGCCGGTCCTCAACAAGGTATACGGAACGGAAGCGGCGGAAGGCGGCAGCCTCGACACGCTGTACGAGCGCCTGCGCCTGATCCGCATCCGCTACCGCCGCAACCGCGAGAGCGCCCGGCACGCCGGATAAGGCGGGCAAAGGGAGTAAAGTTGGGTAATGTTTGAAGTGCGGTAAGTTGGCAATGGCGGGATTTTGCGGTGGATTGAATGGGTTGCAAACCGCGCAAAAGCAGCAAGTGCGGTAATGCGTAAGTGTGGTAAGTGCGGTAAGTGCAGTAAATGCGGTAAATTCGGTAGGTGTGGTTTAGAGCGGTATGGTGGGAGGGTGCGGTGGGTCGGATAGAGCGGCAGACCGAAGCAAAAGCAGCTTATATGGCAATGGCGTAAGTGGGGTAAGTGTTGAAATGATGTAAATGTACGTTAGATGTGGCTAGTGTGGAAAGAGTGTGGCAAGTGCGTAGGTGTGGTATGAGTAACAAGTATGTGGGGTGGCGGGAACGTACAGTAGGGTGTGGTAAGTGTAACAAGTATGTGGATGGCGGGTCGTACAGTAGGTGTGGTAAGTGCGGAAAGTGTGGAAAGTGCGGAAAGTGTGATAAGTGTGATAAGTGTGATAAGTGTGGTAAAGACGGCTAAGTAATTAGGCAACAACGGCAGGAAATGCGGTGCTGTTCGGTAATACGGCGGTCATAGGGGCGGTAGAGACAGCAACTTCATCGATCAAAGAAACCACCACCGCAATCTTAACTGGATCGAACTGCAATCGCACCCTCACCGCAACAGTAACTGTAATCGCAGCTACATCTGAACTGTATTAGAACTGAATTTGCAACGTAACTGCCTCCATTTCCATCGTAATAGCAACTGGAAATGCAAATGTAACTGTAACTGCCTCCACTACCATCGTAACTGCAAATGTAACTGTAACTGCCTCCAAATCCACCACAACTGCAAATGTACTAACTTCCGATGTAACTTCCGAGTGTGCGGATCACTGGTCGGATGAACTGAACTGTAAAAGTGCAGTTCACTCGGCCGAAATGGCCGCCAAAATGCAGATGAACTGCAAAAGTGCAGTTCATTTGGGGGGTTATTGCGAAAACTACACTTTTTATCGGAAATCAACTGCACTTTTGCAGTTGGTGGGCACAATTTGAGCGTTTTCCAGCAAAATAACTGCACTTTTGCATTTCAGCATCAGAGTTGTGCGGATCACCGGTCGGATGAACTGAACTGTAAAAGTGCAGTTCAACCGGCCGAAATGGCCGCCAAAACGCAGATGAACTGCAAAAGTGCAGTTCATTTGGGGGGTTATTGCGAAAACTACATTTTTTATCGGGAATCAACTGCACTTTTGCAGTTGGTGGGCTCAATTTGAGCATTTTCCAGTAAAATAACTGCACTTTTGCATTTCAGCATCGGAGTTGTGGGGACCGCCGGTCGGGTAAACTGTAAAAGTACAGTTCACTCAGCCGAAATGGCCGCCAATAAGCAAATGAACTGCAAAAGTGCAGTTCATTTGGGGGGGTATTGCGAAAACTACACTTTTTATCGGAAATCAACTGCACTTTTGCAGTTGGTGGGCTCAATTTGAGCATTTTCCAGTAAAATAACTGCACTTTTGCATTTCAGCATCGGTGTTGTGGGGACCGCCGGTCAGGTAAACTGTAAAAGTACAGTTCACTCGGCCGAAATGGCCGCCAATACGACTCACCGCTCGAAAAAGGGCCAACATGAGCTCCCGCACACGACTACGACTAGACTCCCCAAAAGTGCAACATGATTCCCCACGTGCACTCTCGCGCACTCCCGCGCACTCCCGCGCACTCCCGCGCACTCCCGCGCACATCTCGCAACTCGCAACTCGCATAGGAGCAACTTGAACTCCTGAAACTGTGTTATAAACCAAAAAAGCCAACACGGACACCGTGTTGGCTTAACTGTTTTATATCCAATCTCTCTTCCGGAAGATGAAATACATGCCGAGACCCAGCACGCCCATGATGCCGAGGACGATAAAGTAACCGTACTGCGAATGCAGCTCTGGCATATTGTCGAAGTTCATGCCGTAGATGCCGGTGATCAGCGTCAACGGGATGAAAATCGTTGTAATCGCGGTGAACACGCGCATGATTTCGTTGGCGCGATTGGCGATAGCGGCCTGATAGGCCTCGCGTAAGTTGCCGACGAGCTCGCGGAACGTATCGAAGTTCTCGGAGATCTTCACGGCGTTTTCGTAGATGTCGCTGAAGTATTTTTGCAGTTGGTCGTCGATAAGGCGGAGGTCTTTCTTATTCAAAATGTTGATAACTTCCTTCTGCGGACCCAGCACCTTCTTCAGCCACAAAATCTCGCTTCGCAGCCCGATAATTTCGTTCAGGTGCGAGCGTTTCGTGTGCATCAGGATATCTTCTTCGAGCTTCTCGATCTTCACTTCAATTCGGTCGCCGACCGTGAAGTAATTGTCGACCACCAAGTCGACCAGCAGGTATAGGAACCGGTCGGGCTCGCTGACCTCCTGCTCCCACAGGATGGGCTTCACCGCACGAAGTTCGTTGATTTTCTGTTTAGTAACCGTAATGATATAATGCCGTCCCAAGAAAATGTTTAACGCGCGCAGAAAAATCTCTTCATCATCATAGCGAATGCTGTTGACGACGATAAAATAGTGGTTATCGTAGGTTTCGATCTTTGGCCGTTGCTCTTCTTCGCTTAAGCAGTCTTCTACAGCCAAATCATGCAGCGAAAACAAGGGCTGCAGCAGCGCTAGATCATCGACATCGGCATCGATCCAATAGAAGCCTTCTTCCGGAGCGGTAGTCGTCAGTTCTACGTCCTCTACGGGGGTAAATACGCCGGCTTGGACATGACGGATTTTCATAAGCTTTCACTCCCTTTCCCCGGGCCCGCTGGCCTGGGTTGCTCTTGGTTGAGACATAGGAAAGGGACTTCCCGCGGGTTCACTCCGGCCGGAACGATCAAACAGGCGTTTATGCAAACACCGGGAAACGAAAGTGCCCTAAGCGTTCCGCAGGCACCCAGCGGGTCGGTTTCCTATGCAATTGGTTTTCCTGGGTTGTCCTCTGCGGACTCGGGTCGCCTTCCATTCTCGGTTTCACCTCGCTATTTTCAGGTTACATGAACATTCGTCAACCCCTAGGCCCGACTGGGCCCAAAGGCACTTGTCTAGTATAACGCCAGCGAATGAAATGTTTCAACCCAAAAGTATACTATGTGAGCCGGACCCCCGCGGTCCATGAACATCGTGTGTGATTTTTCTCGCAGGTTCTTGACGGAATGCCGTATCATCCTTTAAAGTGAATGTCAGGGAGCAGGCGCGAGCCCAGCCCATAACTTAACTAAATATAGCGAAATCTTATCAAGAGCAGGTGGAGGGACTAGCCCGATGATACCCGGCAACCGGCGATTCTTCGTAATCGCAGCGGTGCTAATTCTTGCAGAACCGTCAGCTTCGAAGGCGTGACGGCTTCTGAGAGATGAGAGAGGCGCATACCGGATACGTAATGACCTTTCTCCCCGTGAGAGAGGTCATTCTGCATAATTGGCCCCTCGAAACGGACGATGATTTGATTCTGACACTACGATTAAAGGAGTGAAACCCTATGCCGATTAAAGTACCGGACCATTTGCCGGCCAAGGATGTGCTGGCGAGCGAGAACATCTTTGTCATGGACGAAAGCCGTGCCTACCATCAGGATATTCGCCCGCTGCGGATTGCGATCCTGAACCTGATGCCGACCAAGGAAACGACGGAATCGCAAATTCTGCGTTTGCTGGGCAACACACCGCTTCAGGTGGAAATCGTCCTGCTGCATCCCAGCTCCCATACCTCGAAAAATACGTCTGCGGAACATTTGGAGATGTTCTATAAAACGTTTGACGAGATCCGCAACCGCCGCTTTGACGGCATGATCGTGACCGGAGCGCCGGTGGAGCAACTCGATTTCGAAGAGGTCAACTACTGGGATGAGCTGAAGGAAATCTTCGAATGGTCCAAAACCCATGTGACCTCAACCATGCATATCTGTTGGGCCTCACAGGCCGGCTTGTATTACCACTACGGCGTTCGCAAAATTCCGCTGGCGAAAAAATGCTTTGGCGTCTTCTCCCACACGGTGAATGATCCGAAGGTGAAGCTGCTGCGCGGGTTTGATGAAGTGTTCCAGGTGCCGCATTCCCGCCATACCGATGTGGAGCGGTCCGACATCGAGCGGGCATCGGAGCTGCAAATTCTGGCGGAATCGGACGAAGCCGGGATCTACCTGGTGGCGACCCACGACGGTAAACATATCTTCGTTACCGGGCACTCGGAATACGACCCGGACTCGCTGAAATGGGAATATGACCGGGATGTCGCCAAAGGCTTGGATATCGAGCTGCCGGTAAACTATTACCCCAATAACGATCCAACCCGTGCGCCGCGTTCTTCGTGGCGTGCGCATGCTAACTTATTATTTTCCAATTGGCTAAACTACTATGTGTACCAAGAAACGCCGTACGATATCGATCAAACGGCCGATTTTGTATATGAGATCTAAAGTGGAGGGATTGCAGGTGGGGGAGCAGAATAAGGAATGGCGCATCGAGAGCAGACTCGCACAAATCGGATCAATGGAGGAGCCCGTGACGGGGGCGGTAAACTATCCAATCTATCAGTCCACCGCATTTCGGCATCCGCAACTTGGTCAAAGTACGGGATTTGATTATATCCGCACGAAGAGCCCTACCCGCAAAGTGCTGGAGGATGCGGCGGCGGCCTTGGAATCCGGGGATGCCGGATTTGCCTGTAGCTCCGGAATGGCGGCGCTGCAGACGGTGTTTACGTTATTTTCGCAAGGAGATCATCTGATCGTGTCGTTGGATTTATACGGGGGCACGTACCGCTTATTGGAGCGAATTATGTCCAAGTATGGGGTGACGGCCTCTTATGTGGACACCAATGATTTGGAGGCGTTGGAACAAACACGCCGGGACAACACGAAAGCCGTGATTATCGAAACGCCAACCAATCCGCTGATGATGATCACGGACCTGGAGGCGGTATCGGCCTGGGCGCGGTCCCACGGCCTGCTTACGATCGTGGACAATACGCTGATGACACCGTATTTCCAGCGGCCGATCGAGCTTGGTGCGGATATCGTCGTACATAGCGCGACGAAATACCTGGGCGGCCATAACGATGTTCTGGCCGGATTGATCGTCACCAAAGGTGAGGAGCTGTCCCAGGAGATGGCGATCCTGCACAACTCCATTGGTGCGGTGCTCAGCCCGTCCGATTCCTACCAGCTGATGCGCGGGATGAAGACGTTGGCGCTCCGGATGGAGCGGCACGAGAGCAATGCGCTGGCCATCGCCAAATTCCTGCAGTCGCATCCGCAGGTGGGGGAGGTGTTCCACCCGGGATTGGAGGATCATCCGGGGTACGCGACGCAACGGAAACAGTCGAGCGGCAATACGGGGATCTTCTCTTTTAAAGTGACGGATGCCCGATATGTAGAACCAGTGCTGCGCCATCTGAACCTAATCGCCTTTGCCGAAAGCCTAGGCGGCGTGGAATCGCTTATGACGTATCCGGCGGTACAGACGCATGCAGATATTCCCGCGGAAATCCGCAATGCGGTGGGCGTAGATGATCGGTTGCTGCGGTTCTCCGTTGGCATCGAGCATGTCGATGATTTGATCGCCGATTTGAATGGAGCGTTGGAGGCGGCACGGCAGGAAGTCGAAGGGGGACAAGGCGCATGAGCGGGCAGGAGAAACGGGAAAACAAATTCGAAACGAAGCTGATCCATTTCGGCAGCGAGGTGGACGAAGCGACGGGCGCGTCCAGCGTACCGATTTATCAGGCGTCGACGTTCCATCATCGCGATATTTTTAATCCGCCGCAGCATGATTACAGCCGTTCCGGCAATCCGACGCGGCAGGCGCTCGAGGATTATATTGCGGTGCTGGAAGGCGGGGTGCAGGGCTTCGCGTTCGCCAGCGGGATGGCGGCGATTTCGACGACGCTGATTTTGTTCTCGGCTGGCGACCATCTCATCGTGACCGAGGATGTGTACGGCGGGACCTACCGGTTGCTATCGAATATTTTGACCCGAATGAATATCGAAACGACGTTTGTGGACATGACGCAGCCAGAACTGGTGAAGGCCGCAATAAAGCCCAACACGAAAGCCGTATATATAGAGACGCCGTCTAACCCTACGCTAAAAATCACCGATATCGCGGAAATCTCCGCCTGGGCACGGGAAAAAGGCCTGCTCAGCATCGTGGACAATACGTTTATGACCCCGTATTACCAGCGGCCTATTGAGCTTGGGACCGATATCGTCCTGCACAGCGCAACCAAATTCCTCGGCGGGCACAGCGATGTGTTGGCCGGGCTGGCGGTGGCGCGGACGGAGGAATTGGCCCGTCAATTGAAATACGTACAAAACGGGCTAGGTACCGTCCTTGGCGCGCAGGATTCCTGGCTGCTTATGCGCGGCATGAAAACGCTGGGTGCGCGGATGGCGCACAGTGAAGTGAGCGCCCGCAAGCTGGCCGATTGGCTAAGTCGCCGCGGCGATATCGACGCGGTGTTCTATCCCGGCCTGCCGGAGCATCCCGGCCGCGAGATCCAGGAGAAGCAATCGACCGGGTATGGCGCGGTTGTCTCCTTCGACGTCGGCTCGGGCGAGCGCGCGAAGCGGCTGCTGAATCAGGTGAAGCTGCCGCTTGTTGCGGTCAGTCTGGGAGCGGTCGAGAGCATTCTCTCCTACCCGGCGATGATGTCGCACGCTTCGATGCCGCCGGAGGTTCGCGCCGAGCGGGGCATTACGGACGGCTTGCTGCGTTTCTCCGTTGGGCTTGAGGATATCGACGATTTGCTGGCCGATTTGGACGAGGCGCTTCGGAATAGTTAACCAGAGGATTTACATGAATCAGGGCCGCGAGTTGCGGCCCTTTGGCGTTTGGCACCCAACATCGGGTGCTGTTTTTCTGGGCGGACCTGTGTTACGATAAATTTATCATTTTAATTTTCAGGTATTCCCGGGCATTTATTTATTGTTCTAAGGAGGCAGTGATCATGACTGCAATCGACGATATATTAAACAAGGCGCTGCAAGGCGGGCGTCTGGATCTGGAAGATACGATTCGGCTGTACGAATCCGATGAAATCGAGAAAATGGGCCATACCGCCAACATCCTCATGGAGCGCAAGCATCCTGAACCAATCACCACGTTTGTGATCGGGCGGAACATCAACTATACGAACGTATGCGACGTTTATTGCCGGTTTTGTGCGTTTTATCGCCGGCCTGGCTCCGAGGAAGGGTATGTGCTTCCCGATGAGTTGATTTTTCAGAAAATTCAAGAAACGATTGATGTTGGCGGCACGGAAATTCTGATGCAAGGCGGCACCAACCCGAATCTGCCATTTAGCTATTATACGAACTTACTTAAAGCGATTAAGCAACGGTTCCCGGATATTACGATGCACTCGTTCTCCCCTGCGGAGATTATGAAAATGAAGGAAGTGTCGGACGGTCTTTCGCTGGAGGAAGTGGTGCGTGCCATCCACGAGGCGGGCCTGGATTCGCTGCCGGGCGGCGGGGCTGAAATCCTGGACGACCGAACGCGCCGCAAAATCAGCCGTTTGAAAGGCTCCTGGAGAGACTGGATGGACGTGATGCAAACCGCGCACAAAATCGGGATGAACACGACGGCCACGATGGTCATCGGGTTCGGCGAGTCGATGGAGGAGCGGGCGCTGCACCTGCTGCGCGTTCGTGAAGCCCAGGATGAAAACATCCAGAACGGCTATCCGTCAGAAGGTTTCCTGGCCTTCATTCCGTGGACGTTCCAGCCGGATAATACGAACCTGAAGGCTGAACGCCAAACGCCGGAATCTTATTTGAAAACGGTGGCGATCAGCCGAATCGTATTGGATAATATCAAGAACCTGCAATCCTCTTGGGTAACGATGGGACCGGAAGTTGGCAAGCTGTCACTGCAATACGGCTGCAACGACTTCGGCAGTACGATGATCGAGGAGAACGTCGTCTCGTCCGCCGGCGCCACGCATAAAGTGAATATTGAGTCGATTCTGTCCATTATTCGGTCGGCCGGAAAAATCCCGGCCCAGCGTAACACGAAATACGAAATTTTGCGTGTCTTTGACGAAGAAACAACGGTCGAACGCGATTTTATTATGCAAAACTAATCTGCAAGCCTAGGCTTTCCCTGGCAATTTACTGGCAGAAATGCCTTTCATTCCATGAACGGTTCCCGTATATCCGTTTCCTTCCCGCCATATACTTGGAGAAGGAAGCGGAAGGGGGCCAGGTTCATGGATTTTTTTACCGTACGCGTCACATGCGGTTCCGCCGATTCGGAGGAACGGTTCAAAAGCCTGATACAGGATGCCGTAAACAGCTTACATAACCGCCGAAAGGTTCAACTTAGGTTTCAAGTGTCTGAAGGCGGGATGTTGGAGGCTGTGGTGGAAGGCCGACCGGACTCGAACAGCGGACAAGATCACCCGGAACAACTGATCGACCTTTTAACGCTTGGAATTGCGGAGTACATCATAGATGTGAAGGAAGCAGAGATTGCAACTCGAGTTATGAAAAGGGACTACAGCTTCGAATCCCGGGAGGAAGCGCAGCAGGTTCAACAAATGGTGGACCGTTTGCTTGCTGAAGAAGGCACCGAAACTGGAGGGTCGCGAGAGGAACGCAAAACGCTGGTCCAAAAGGCGATACGCGAGTATCTGCAGACCTCCAATGATCTGCATCTGGATGGATTCGCTTTGTTTCGCCTAAAGTCGTATGAGGACAAGCTGCGGGAGATTGTCGATTTTGCCGTGGACGAGTTTTTGCTGGATAAGCAGTATGAGGAGTTTATTGGGTTGCTGCAGTATTTCGTTTATTTTCAGGAGCCCCTGACGCCGTTGGTTCATTTGATGCATAAACACGGTCATGAGTTTGCGATCCTGAACGAGCAGTTTACCCCAGTTCACGTACCGGCTTCCGGCGGGGTTGTGGCGCGGATTGCCGATCAGGAGATGCAGATGGAGGACGTGATCGTCAGCACCTTGATCTCCTTGTCTCCGGATAAGATTCTGATCCACACGCAGGACCCGGATGCGCTGGTGATCACAACCATCTCGCGGATTTTTGGAGACCGGGTGGAAATATGCTTGCTTTGTCCGCATTGCAAGCCATTCCATCAGGAATTTCGCCGTTCTTGATCCAGGAGGTAAGCGGAGGGTTTCTTGACGGCTCGGAAAGTTAGCATTATAATAACTTGCAAGTTTATTTATTTAAATCGAGGTTTAATAAGCGGCTTTTCAGCACCGAGAAGGTTGGATGAAGCTTGGGAGTGAGTAGCGAAGCGTAGTAGGAGACTACGTGAGCAACGGAGGGACCGGCTGAATTCAAGCTTCGAAGTTGATTTCGCATCAGGATGAGCTTCGTGATCAAAAGCTGATTATTGAGCAACCTTAAATAGCGTTGACAAAGACATGAGCCAGAAGGCTTGAACGGTACAGAGAGAGGGAACTTGGCTGGAATTCCCTTCGGT
This sequence comes from Paenibacillus rubinfantis, assembly GCF_001486505.1. GTDB lineage: Bacteria > Bacillota > Bacilli > Paenibacillales > Paenibacillaceae > Fontibacillus > Fontibacillus rubinfantis. The sequence continues at coordinate 898,819 of NZ_LN909066.1, read as the reverse complement.
TTCGCTTTTGGTTTACCCCTTTGTAGCTGTATTCCCGAACCTGAATTGAAGTAAGGAATACCGGTTCATTGCCGTTATCGAATGCCGAATTAAGGGCCAGATCCGATTGCAGTGCACTGTTGGTGCTGCTGCGCAGAGGAGGCCGAATGAGGGTGGAACCACGGGTATATAACGCTCGTCCCTTTCCGGGGACGGGCGTTTTTTGATTTGTCCGCTCCGGTAAATTCAACAACATTCTGAGTAGGGAGGAACACAAAGTGGCAGTATCAGTTATTTTGCCGGACGGTTCGGTTCGGGAGTATGCGGAAGGCAGCAGTTTGGAGGATGTAGCGGCTTCGATCAGCAGCGGTTTACGCAAAAATGCGTTGGCTGGGAAGATCAACGGCATGGCGGTTGATTTGAACACGAAGCTGGTGGACGGCGCCAAAGTGGAGATCATTACGGGGGATTCCCAGGACGGTTTGGAAATCATGCGCCACAGCAGCGCCCATTTGATGGCCCAAGCGGTCAAACGCCTGTTTGGCAACAAGGAAGTGAAGCTGGGGATCGGTCCGGTTATTGAAGACGGGTTCTATTATGACATGGACTTGGAGCATCCTTTGAACCCGGAGGATCTGCAAAAGATCGAAAAAGAAATGGAACGCATCATCGGCGAAAATCTGCCGATTACGCGCCGGGAAGTAAGCCGTGAGGAAGCGGTGGCAATCTTCACTGAGCTGGGCGATCCGTATAAGCTGGAGCTGATTCGCGATCTGCCGGAGGACAGCGTCATCTCGATTTACGATCAAGGCGAATTTTTTGACCTGTGCCGCGGACCGCATGTGCCTTCAACTGGGAAAATCAAAGTGTTTAAACTGCTGAGCGTGGCCGGCGCGTACTGGCGCGGCAACAGCAATAACAAGATGCTGCAGCGCATTTACGGCACCGCATTTATGAAGAAAGCGGAGCTGGATCAGCACCTGCATATGCTGGAGGAAGCGAAGAAACGCGACCACCGTAAGCTCGGCAAAGAATTGAACATCTTTACATTCAACAATCTGGTCGGTCAAGGCTTGCCGATCTGGCTGCCAAAAGGCGCAACGGTTCGCCGGACGCTGGAGCGTTATATCGTTGATATCGAGGAGCGTTTGGGTTACCAGCATGTGTACACGCCGGCGCTTGGGAACGTGGATTTGTACAAAACGTCGGGACACTGGGAGCATTATCAGGAAGACATGTTCCCGAAAATGACCATCGATACGGAAGAATTTGTACTCCGTCCGATGAACTGCCCACACCATATGATGGTGTATAAGAGCGACATGAGAAGCTATCGGGATCTGCCGATCCGGATTGCCGAGCTGGGCTTGCAACATCGCTATGAAATGTCCGGTGCCTTGACCGGCTTGCATCGCGTACGTTCCATGACGTTAAATGATGCACATATCTTCTGCCGTCTAGATCAAATCAAGGATGAGTTTACACGCGTGCTCGACCTGATTAAACAGGTTTACAACGATTTTGGGATCCATGAATACCGCTTCCGTTTGTCTTACCGCGATCCGCAGGATACGGAGAAATACTTCCAGAACGACGAGATGTGGAATACCGCGCAGCGCATGCTCCGCGAGGTTGTTGAGGAAGCCGGCTTGCCGTTCTTCGAGGCGGAAGGCGAAGCGGCGTTCTACGGACCCAAGCTTGACGTTCAGATCAAAACGGCGCTGGGCAAAGAAGAAACGCTGTCGACCGTGCAAATCGACTTCCTGCTGCCAGAGCGTTTCGAGCTTGAATATGTCGGCGACGATGGTGCGAAGCATCGTCCGGTTGTTCTGCACCGTGGCATCCTGGGCACGATGGAACGCTTCACCGCCTTCCTGCTCGAGAACTTCGCAGGGAATCTGCCGCTGTGGCTAGCACCGGTTCAAGCGAAGGTGATTCCGGTGTCCGGCAACTTCGACGCTTATGCGCGTCAAGTAGAAGACAAGCTGCGCGCTGCCGGCATCCGCGCCGAAAGCGATCTGCGCAACGAGAAGCTGGGCTACAAAATCCGTGAAGCTCAGTTGGAGAAGTTGCCGTACATGTTTGTCGTCGGCGAAAGCGAGCAGAGTGCGGGCACCGTCTCTGTGCGGAAGCGCGGCGAGGGCGATCTTGGCGCCAAAGCAGTCGACGAAGTAATCGCCGAGCTGCAGGATCAAATCCGTAACCACGTGATTTAGTTCGGGCGTGTTTGACTGCTTCCGTTCGCTCGGGCGGATGAAGCGGAGGAAATGTTGCATTTAGTGCAACATTTTGGAGGTGTGTTGTGAGGATAGAGGCTAAAATGTTGTATTGTGTACAACATTTTAGCCTCTTTTTGCGGGAAGTCCTCTATAATGTTGTAGTTTTTGCAACATTTTGGGCTTGGGACGGCGAACGGGCGCAAAAATGTTGCAGATTTTACAACATTTCCGTGGTAGGGGATGCCCCTGCCGACCCAGCTAACTCAGCCGAATCACTTAACCAGGCACAGACACGCTTTAACTGCAAAAGTGCATTACGTGATGAGCAAAATCCTGATTTAAAGGGACTTGAAGTGTAAAAGCGCAGTTCACAGAGAGAGTTTTTGGCTGAATCGGCGGTTTTGGGCGGAAATGAACTGTATTATTACATTTAGAGGATCCCCAGCAAGGGATTTTCGCAAAAATAACTGCACTTTTACAGTTAATTATCGGTAAAGCTACATGCAGGAAAGCCAGGATGTATAGAATTGGGCGGATGTGGAAAACCTTTCGGATAAGGGGGAGGTTTTAACATGCGCCAAATTCATTTCTGGCAAAAGATCGGCAAACGCTGTTTGCTTGCAGCCTTGCTTGTGTTTACGATGGCGGCGGATCTGCCGACCAATGGAATTCAGCCTTCCAACTTGAACGCGGACCGGCAATACCGGAATTTCGCGGAATGGTTGGAACTGAAGCAAACGCAGCAACTGCGGGTGGAAAGAGCGGCCCGGCAAACCTACGATCAGCGGGTCATCTTGATGAACCCGGAACATAAACAGGCCCAGCCTGAACGCAAGAAAAAAACGGTGGAAACGGTCAAGGTCCTGGCGACCGGATATACGGCCGGCTACGAATCCACCGGCAAAAAGCCCAATCATCCGCAATATGGCATTACGTATTCAGGCGTGAAAGTACGGCGCGATAAAGACACCGTCTCAACGATCGCGGCGGACTTGAAGATTTTTCCGCTAGGCACCATCCTTTACATTCCGGGCTACGGCTACGGGGTTGTCGCCGACAAAGGCTCGGCCATCCGCGGCCACAAAATCGACCTTTATTTTGATACCACTAAGCAGGTGTATAAGGAATGGGGGAAAAAAGAGGTTGAGGTCCAAGTCGTTCGTAAAGGGAACGGCAAGCTGACCGAAGCGATGCTGAAGGAGCTTGGCAAAGCGATGGAAGTAAGTAAAGAAATTCCTGAAAACCTGTGGGAGAAGGCGATCTAACTTCGCCTTCTCCTTTCGCATAATTCGCCTCCCCAATTCGCATAATTCGCCTCCCCAATTCGCATAATTCGCCTCCCCAATTCGCATAATAAGCTACGTGGTCAACAACGAGAGGGCCACGTAAAACGCCGGTGTCTCACGATTCGGCGTATGCGAGAGGGAGGTGAAATTCATGGCAAATCAAAAGAAAGCCGCTTCTCCAGGTTACAAAACACCTAACGAGAAGTTTAACGAGGAATTTGCTGAGGAAAGCACGGCAACCGTTGCTCAGAAAGCGAAAGCTTCCCGCAATGCAACGACTCCTGTGAACAAACAACAATAATGATCGCGTAAAGAGCAAAGAGCGTCCCTGCGGGGACGCTTTTTTACATTAATCCCCAGACGGCTCGGTCTCGGGACGGAGTTCGCATTCCATCCCGCGCCGCTGTTCACCGGCTTCCACTTCAGGTAAACTGTCATTAGTAAGAGGCAGTCCATTGGAGGTAGCGAGATGAGAAACGGCTTATTTGGCAGATTGATTGGTGGGATGGTGTTGATCGGCATCGGGGGAGTTTTTCTCCTGAACCAGCTTGGGGTGACCGATTTCAGCATCGGCGAGATGTTCTCGACGTATTGGCCCGTATTTCTAATATTGGGTGGTTTAGTGAACCTTAGCAACGGCGGCTGGCGGGGAGGCAACTTTGTCGGCAGTGCGATATTGATTTTGATTGGCGGCTATTTCTTGGGCCGTAATCTGGATTTGATCTATCTGAGTCCTGGAGAGTTTTTCCGGTTCTTCTTCCCGATGATGCTGATCATCGGCGGGTTGTACGTATTGTTTAAGCCGCGTGATCCGCACCGGCGCAGACGGCATGAGGATTTTCCGCCTCCGCCAATGCCGCCGATGGATCCGCCGCCCCCTCCGCCAACGTTCCATCCGGAGATGGAGTCACCACTCGATTCGATTTTTGGCTCGATGGAAAAGGAAAAGGAGAAGGAGCAGGGGCCAAAGCAGGAAAAACCGCGTTTTGAGCATCCGAAATTCGGGCACTTCCAAGGGGGAAGCGTTCCGGGAGACCATGGCTCAGTGATCCAAAAATCCGGCTTTATCGGCGACGTGCATCTGGGTCAGGATTATTTTCAGCTGAAGCCGATGAATATCTCCCATTTTATCGGCGATACGATTATCGACTTGACCAAAGCGCAAATTCCTTATGGGGAAACGAAAATCAACGTCTCGTCATTCATTGGCGACGTCAAAGTATTTGTCCCGGAAGACATGGATATCGGCATCGTGGCCACCTCCAGCGCGTTCATTGGCGACTTGAAGGTGCTGACGCAAAAGCAAGGCGGATTCATGAGCAGCGTCACGGCCGAATCCCCGTATTACGGTGAAGCCAGCAAACGGGTAAAGCTGATCGTCAGCGTGTTTGTCGGCGACGTCAAAGTCAACATGGTAGGTTGATCTCATGATCGTGCAGCGGATTTTAAAAAACACGAAGTGGGAGTTGCTTGGGTACTTTCTGCTCACCGGCAGCCTATCGGCGATTGCCTTCTATATCGGAACCACCACCGGCGTGATCGTTGTCAGCGATCCCTGGATGTGGATTTACGATATCGCGGGCATCGTCGTTTTGGCGCTGATTATCGGCTATATCGCCGGTCGGCGCATTCAGGGGAAGATCGATCATCTCCACCTGAACATGCTGCAGGTAGCCAAAGGCAATTTGTCAGTCCGCATGCCGGAAACGGCGGACCAGACCTTTAACGGGCTGTACCAGGAATTCAACAACATGATCGATGCGATGGAAAAAAAGATGCAGCTGCTGCAGCAGCTTGGCGAGCAAGAGGTCGTCGAGAAGGAGCAGGCGGCGGAAAAAGCGGTGCTCGAAGAACGCAGACGGCTGGCCCGCGATCTGCATGACACCGTCAGCCAGCAGCTGTTCGCCATACATATGGCGGCCTCCTCTTTGCCGAAGGTGCTGGAGAACAACGCCGCTCAGGCGGAAACAGTGCTAAATCAGCTGATTCAAATGTCGAATACGGCCCAAAAGCAAATGCGGGCCTTGATCGCCCAATTGCGACCGATGGAGCTGGTCGGCAAATCGTTGGCGGAGGCGCTGGATCAGTGGTTTCCTGATTATTGCCGGCAAAACGGGCTGAAAGGGATCAAGGACTTGGACATCCAAGGGGATATGTCGGAAGCGAAGGAGCATCAGCTGTTCCTGATCATCCAGGAAGCGATGGCGAATATCGTGAAGCATGCCGGAGCCAGCATGGTTAGCTTGTCGCTGCGGGAAGGCCCGCGTCAGGTCGTGCTCAGCATCAGCGATGATGGACAAGGCTTCAGCAGCACGTATCAGAAGCAAGGCTCCTACGGTCTAACGACCATGAAAGAGCGGGCGGAGAAGCTGGGCGGCAACGCGGAAATCATCAGCAAACCGGGAGCGGGAACGACGATCCGGGTGCATATACCTAAGTTTGAGGAAGGAAAAGGGGGAGGCCGCGAATGAGCAAAATCAAGGTGATGATCGTCGACGACCATGACATGGTGCGGATGGGATTAAAAACGTACTTGATGCTGGACCCGGGGTTTGTAGTGATCGGTGAGGCCGGTGACGGGCGCGAAGCGGTGGAAGTCTTGGAGCGCGGGCTTCCGGATGGGCCGCCCGATATCATTCTGATGGACTTAATGATGCCGAACATGAACGGAGCGGAAGCGACGAAGGAAGTGTTAAGCCGGTTTCCCGGAATGAAAATCGTGATCTTGACCAGCTTCTTGGAGGATGAGCTTGTGGTTCAGGCGGTAGAAGCCGGTGCGGTTAGTTACGTACTCAAAACGGTTTCCGCCGAAGAGCTGATTTACGCGCTGCAGGGGGCATATCGCGGGATGCCGGTGATGACAGGCGATGTGGCCCAGGCGCTCACGCGCGGCCTCCGTCAGCGGACGGTGCAAGGTGATGACTCGGGGATGACCGAGCGGGAGAAGGAAGTGCTGCTCTTGATCGCCGAGGGAAAAAGCAACAAGGATATCGCCGAAGAGCTGCATATCAGCATTAAAACGGTCAAAACGCATGTCAGCAACCTGCTGATGAAATGCGAGCTGGAGGACCGCACGCAACTGGCCATTTATGCGCATCGGCAAGGCTGGGTGTCGCGGTCATAAGGAATAGCGCCAATTATGGGCGCTATTTTTTGGGTAGGCCGCTTAGAACAGAACTCTACCGGCAACTCTAGCTTTTATCTCCTTTTTAATTGTTTTTAATGTACGTTTAAGGTTTCTGGTACAGAATAAAAACATGAAAACAAGTTACCCCTGAATTACGCAGGGGAAGGAGGTCAATCATACCATGGACGATCAAAAGAACAAACCGGGCCAACCCTTTGAAGATGACGCAAACGAACCGAAGCGTCAGGAATCTACGGAGTCGGGCTCTTCCTATTATTATTCTTACGGACCTTTTCAATCCTATGGCAAAACCAACGAGGAGCCGGCTCCAGGAGCTAGCTTCGAACGCAGCGAACCTGAAGAAGTGGAAGTGACGAGACCGCAGCCGCTGAAACCGATGCCTTCCTCCTACGATATGATCCGCAGCGCGGTTGACGCTTCGGGCGGATCGAATGGAGATGGACGTGGCAACTTGCCTTCGGCCAAGAGCACAAATTGGCAGTACAACAGCAAGCCGCAGAGAAAATCCTCCGTCCGTTCCGTTATCGCCGGCGTATTGGCCGGGATGCTGATCATGACGGGCGCCATGGTCTTTGCAGACCGCGCCAACCTGTTTACGTCGGATCAAGCGGCTTCCGCTTCTGTACCGGCTTCGAGCAACACATCGGGCAACAGCGGCACCGAATCGACGGGCAAAGCGACCACCGCATTGTACCCGATCACCGATTCGGGGGAAGTGACCAAAGTCGTCAACCAGGCCGGACCGGCCGTAGTCAAAATCGAAACGCTGACGGACGCCAGCAAGCAAGGCAGCAGCAATCCGTATAGCAGCGATCCGTTCTACCGCTACTTCTTCGGCGATGATGCGTTTGGCTTCGGCGGGAACAGCGGCAACGGCAATGGCGGCGGCAGCGGCGGTTCCTCCTCCGGTTCGAGCCAATTGGTGCCGACGGGGATTGGATCCGGATTTATTTTTGACAAAACAGGCTATATTCTGACCAATGAACATGTCGTGCATAACGCGGACGTCGTGCAGGTAACGGTCCAAGGTACGGAGAAGCCGTATGAAGCCAAGGTGCTGGGCACCAGCTACGAGCTTGACCTGGCCGTGCTAAAAATCGATGGCGACAGCAACTTCCCATCGATTCCGCTGGGCAACTCTGACAACACGCAGGTTGGGGAATGGATGGTCGCGATCGGGAACCCGCAGGGTTTTGACCATACGGTAACGGCCGGGGTGCTGAGCGCGAAGGAACGCGACATTACGATCGCCGGGGAGAACGGCGAGAAGGACCGCGAGTATGAGCATTTGCTGCAAACCGACGCTTCAATCAACCCGGGGAACTCCGGCGGTCCGCTGTTGAATCTGAACGGCGAAGTCATCGGGATTAACGTGGCCGTGAGCTCGGATTCGCAGGGGATCGGCTTTGCGATTCCGACCAGCACGATCTCGGAAGTTTTGGACAAACTGAAAAACAACGAGAAAATCCCGCAAAAACCGGTACCGTTTATCGGCGCGACCTTGATGACGATGACCGAGGAAGTTGCGAAGCAAATGCAAACCGACGTGAAGGAAGGCTCGATTGTCACCGACATCATCTTCAAATCGCCGGCTTACAACGCCGATCTTCGTCCGTACGACATCATTACGGGAGCGAACGGCACGAAATTTGCGACAAAGGAAAAGCTGATTGAATACATTCAGAAACAGCAGGTCGGAACGAAAGTGACGTTAAATGTCGTGCGTGACGGTAAGAATATCGATCTGGAGGTAACGATCGGCGACAAAAATGAGTTTTCCAACGTGAACTAATCGCACGGGAAGCTCCCAGGGCGGCAAAGGCGGCAGGAATAGCCTGCCGCCTTTTTGGTTTCCGGATGCGGGTTCACCTTCCGTTTTGGTACAATAGAGTTAGTAGAGCTTGCTTGAAGCAAGCGCAAGGCAAAGGAGAGATTTTCGTGAGATCGGCGATATTGGTCATAGATGATGATGAGAAAATTACGTCGATGCTGCGGCGCGGCCTGGCGTTCGAGGGGTATGACGTTTATACGGCTCAGAACGGGGCGGAAGGGCTGTCGATGATGATGAGCGCTGACCCGGATCTGATTATTTTAGACGTAATGATGCCCAAAGTAGACGGGTTTGAGGTCTGCCGGCGATTGCGGGAGGGCGGGAGCACTGTGCCGGTCCTGATGTTAACCGCCAAGGACGAGGTCGAGAATCGGGTGAAAGGCCTGGATCTCGGCGCGGATGACTACCTCGTTAAGCCGTTTGCCCTCGAGGAGCTGTTAGCTCGGGTGCGGGCGTTGCTGCGACGCAAGGATTCGGCGAGGGAAGCCGGCAGCCAACGCCTGATTTTTGAAGACATCGTCATGGATCTCGATTCGCGTGAGGTTACGCGAGGCGGGCAGCGCCTGGAGCTGACGGCCAAGGAATTTGAGCTGCTCCATCTGTTCCTGCAAAATCCGAAACGGCTGCTAACCCGCGATTTGATCATGGATAAAATTTGGGGTTACGACTATAGCGGAGAGTCCAACGTGCTGGAGGTCTATATTGCCATGCTTCGGCAAAAGACGGAGGAGCACGGAGGCAAGCGCGTGATTCAAACGATCCGCGGGGCCGGTTACATCCTGAGAGGAGAGGCTTAAGCATGTCGATTCGGCTGCGGCTGACTGCATGGTATACCGGGATTCTGGCCGTGACGCTGATCCTGTTCAGCGCATCGATCTATGCATTTGTCCGATACAATACGTATATGGAAGTAAAAAACCGGTTGGAGGATCAGGCCAATCGGATTAAGAACTCACAAAGCTACAGCATTACCCAGGGACTGGACTTGTACCTGGACCCGATGCAGGCCAATCGGCTGGAGGACGCCCAACTGTTTGTGCAGATCCACAATTATACGGACGGCCATACGCGGTATTCGCAAAATCTGTTGAATTGGAATATGAAATTTCCGGTTCCCGACGGGGATTCGGTTAGCAAGATCGCGGGTTTTAAGAAGGTTCAGATGTATAATCAATCCTTCTTACTGTACCAGCTTCCCATCACGCTGGATAACAATTTGATCGGTTTAATTCAACTTGCGGCCTATACCGGGGCCGAAGACAAATTGATGAACCGTATGAGCACCGTTCTGTTGTTTGGCTCAATGATCACGATTCTGGCGGCAAGCTCGCTTGGCCTCTTCTTGGCGCGCCAGTCGATGGCGCCGATTGGCAAGGTTATTGAGGCGGCGAACGGGATTCAGACCGGCAACGACCTGAGCGTAAGGATCGATTACCAAGGACCTAATGATGAAATTGGGCAATTGATCGGCACCGTCAACAACATGCTGGCGCGAACCGAAGGCTTTTACAAAGAGTTGGATGAAGCTTATTCCACTCAGCGCCGGTTCGTCTCGGATGCCTCCCACGAGTTGCGGACGCCGCTGACGACGATTCGCGGCAACGTCGACTTGCTGAAGCGCATGTGGACCCAGGATGAAGCCCAACGGGATCCGGGCGAGGAGGAGCGGGTGCGCAACTATTCGCTGGAAGCGGTGAGTGACATTGCCGCCGAATCCGAACGCATGAGCCGGCTGGTCAACGACATGCTGTCGCTGGCCCGGGCAGATGCGGGCCAAACGTTGACGAAGGAGCCGATCCTCCTGGCGCCGGTCGTGGAGGAAGTAGTGCGCCGGGCGCAATTCCTGCCAAGGGAAGCGGATTGGGTGCAGGGGGATTTGCAAGCGCTGGACGATGTGACGGTCATTGGCAGCAAGGATTACCTCCAGCAGATGCTGTTTATTTTCATTGAAAATGCGTTCAAATATACGCAGCAAGGCAGCGTCACCATCGATGCCGTCCGGTCGGGGGATCAGGTCGGGATTCGGATCGCCGATACGGGCATCGGGATGGATCGCAGCGAAGTCCCGCATATCTTTGAGCGCTTTTATCGGGCCGATCCGTCCCGTGGGGTCATCCAAGGGACCGGACTAGGGTTATCTATCGCCAAATGGATTATCGACGAGCATGAAGGCTCCGTGGAAGTGTTGACCAAGCGCGGGGAGGGAACGACTTTTATCATCTGGCTTCCTACCGCCTTTAACGCCCTCCCGGAATAGTTTATAATAGAGTGGCTCCCCTCCGTCAGGAAAACTGGGGGACGAGAAAGCAGGGATACAACTCATGGAAGTCATTAAAATTTCACCGCGCGGCTATTGCTACGGTGTCGTGGACGCGATGGTTCTGGCCCGGCAGGCCGCTCAGAATCTCGATTTACCGCGGCCGATTTATATACTCGGCATGATTGTGCATAACAGTCATGTCACGAACTCCTTCGAGGATGAGGGAATTATTACGCTGGACGGTCCTAACCGCCTGGATATTTTGAGTAAGGTGGAGAGCGGGACGGTTATTTTTACCGCCCATGGCGTGTCGCCTGAGGTTCGCAAGCTAGCCCGCGACAAAGGGCTTACAACGGTGGATGCCACCTGCCCTGACGTAACTAAAACCCATGTGCTGATCGAAGAGAAGGTCGCCGAGGGGTATGAGGTGATCTACATCGGGAAGAAAGGGCACCCCGAGCCGGAAGGCGCGGTTGGCGTGGCGCCGGACAAGGTTCACTTGATCGAGAAGGAAGAAGAGATCGACCAGTTGAATCTTACAGCCAACAAAATCGTAATTACGAACCAAACGACGATGAGTCAATGGGATATCAAGCATATTATGAAAAAACTGCTGGAGAAATACCCGGGCGCCGAAGTGCATAATGAAATCTGCCTAGCGACCCAATTGCGCCAGCAGGCGGTGGCGGAGCAGGCAAGCCAGGCGGACCTTGTGATCGTTGTAGGCGATCCTCGGAGCAACAACTCCAACCGGCTTGCCCAGGTATCCGAGGAGATCGCTGGAGTGACGGCATACCGCATCGCCGACGTCACGGAGCTGAAGCGCGAATGGCTGGAAGGCATTCATAAGGTGGCTGTGACTTCGGGAGCATCAACGCCAACGCCGATTACGAAAGAAGTCATTCATTATTTAGAGCAATATGATCCGGAAGATCCGGCAACTTGGGAAATCGTCCGTACGGTGAATCTAGCGAAGTTGTTACCGCCGGTAAAGGTCGGAGCGAAGAGTAAAGGGGAATAAGATCATAGATTGATAGAGTGATAAACCGCGTCCCACCGCGGTTTTTGCTCATTTACCAACATTTATGGGGTCCATTCGTAGATGATTCATGTTATACTCGTTGTAGAAAGGTTACAAAAATGTAACTAACCTATCAAACTACAACCAAGGAGATGACATGATGAAATCGAATCGACTGAAACGTTTGGTGACAGGTGGACTAACTGCCATGTTGGCAGCAGCGGTGATTTTACCGGCATCGGCTTCCGCAGCTTCGAACACGACGACATATAAAACTTATACGACATATAAAACTTACACCACGTACGGCACAAACACCTGGACGAACTATTATACGATTCCATGGTATCAATACTATCAACCGAAACCGGTCCAAAGCGGCAACCAAGGCACGAAGGGCGGCCAAGCGCAAACCGGTACAACGCAGGGGACTACTCAAGGAACTACTCAAGGCACGACACAGGGTACAACGCAAGGAACAACGCAGAGCGGCAATACGCAAAACGCAACAACTGACAAGTCGCAATTTGCGACCCAAGTCATTACGCTGGTGAACCAGGAACGTGCCAAACAAGGCCTGAAGCCGCTCACTGGTGATGCGGCATTGAACAATATGGCTTTGGCTAAAGCGAAGGACATGAGCGATAATAACTATTTTAGCCATACGTCCCCAACTTACGGCTCGCCGTTTGATATGATGACGAAGTTCGGAATTAAATACGGCTATGCGGGTGAGAATATTGCCATGGGGCAAAAAACGCCGGCTGAAGTTGTCAATGCTTGGATGAACAGTGAAGGGCATCGCGCCAATATTTTGAACGCCAACTACAACCTGATCGGTGTAGGTTATTATAATGGGTATTGGGCACAAGAGTTTGTTGGAAGATAAGCACTTGTAGATTATAAGGAAGCCGGAGAGTTTTGCTCTCCGGCTTTTTATGTGTTTGACGCTCTTTTTCGGGATTATCCCCTTTGTTCAGGAGAAAGAGGGGGCCTAGGGGCAGGTCAGGAACAGAGAACAGGGGATAAAACCGATGCCTGATTCAGCGGGATAATCGGATAAAGCGGTGGCTCAACGGATGAGTTTACTCCGCGCCTGCCTAAGGATCATGGGGTTGACGAGGGAGACAAATTCGGCTATAGTTACTTTAGTGGATAAAAGCTTAAAAGCACACAAGCGTTCAAGCGAAATAGTGCCTGTACGTTCGAATATTGTTTTTAGCCCCCCAATGAAGAAAGGATGGATCGGAATGATCGTTATTACTTCAAATCAAACCCCTGAGGAACGCGTGCAGGAAATTATCGCCGTGATTGAAAAGGAAGGACTGCAGACCCATGTATCGCGCGGGAAGGATCGAACCGTCATCGGATTAATCGGTTCGATCGAACCAAAGCTTGCTGAGCATCTTCGCCAAATGAAGGACGTTGAGAATGTCATCAAAATTTCGAAGTCCTACAAATTGGCCAGCCGGGATTTTCATCCGGAGGATACGGTCATTTCCATCGGCGACGTCAAGATTGGCGGCGGCGAGCTGGTGGTGATGGGCGGCCCTTGTGCCGTGGAATCGCCGGAGCAAATCGACGAAATCGCCCGCTTGGTGAAGGCGGCTGGCGGGCAAGTGTTGCGGGGCGGTGCATTTAAGCCGCGTACCGGTCCGTACAGCTTCCAGGGCGTTGGCGTGGAAGGTCTCGTCATGATGGCGGAGGCGGGCAAGAAGCACGGCCTGTTGACCATTACGGAGGTCATGACGCCGGAATACGTGGATGTGTGCGCCGAATACGCGGATATTTTGCAGGTAGGGACGCGCAACATGCAGAACTTCGATTTGCTGCGCAAGCTGGGGACCTGCAACAAGCCAGTGCTGCTCAAACGCGGCTTTAGCGCCACGTATGACGAGTTCCTGAATGCAGCGGAATACATCCTGGCAGGGGGGAACCCGAACGTCATGTTGTGCGAACGCGGGATCCGTACGTTTGAGACATACACCCGCAATACGCTGGACCTGTCGGCCATTCCAGTGCTGCAGGGCTTAAGCCATCTGCCGGTGATTTCCGACCCGAGCCATGGCACGGGACGTCGTGAACTCGTGGAGCCGATGACGAAAGCCTCCGTGGCGGCCGGTGCGGACGGTCTGATCATCGAAATGCACACCGATCCGGATAACTCGATGACCGGTGACGGCGTACAGTCCTTGTTCCCGGACCAATTTGCCGCTTTGCTGCAAGATTTAGAGAAATTGGCACCATTGGTAGGAAAACGATTTGACACCCCAAAAGCCGGACTTCACGTGTGAGATAGGCCGACATATGTAGCGCTTTCACAAATTTGACAAATCTCCAAAGCCTATTCGCCATGCGGCGAGTGGGCTTTTATACTATTTGTCGATTAATTTGTACTATGCGTAATAATACCTTATATCCGATGTAAAAATACCTTACATAAGTATTGACGACTTTGCCTCCGTAGTCCTATAATGACGACATAATCATACTAAGAGATGAACGTTAATCGCAATAATTAGATTTAATGTTCGTGATTTGGGGAGGAAAGAGTATGTCAGCAGAGATCGTTTTAAAAACAATCAAGGAAAAACAAATCGAATGGGTAGATTTCCGCTTTGTTGATCTATCGGGACGGGCACATCATATTACACTTCCAGCAAAAGAAGTGAATGAGGACACTTTCGTAAACGGCGTTGCTTTCGACGGATCTTCAATCCCCGGGTTCCGCGGTATCGAAGAATCCGACATGGTCATGATGCCGGACCACGGATCCGTATTTGTTGATCCGTTTACCGCGCATCCGACGTTAAACGTATTTTGCGATATTTATACGCCGGATGGTGACCGTTATGAACGTGATCCGCGCAGCGTAGCCGTACGTGCGGAAGAATACCTGAAGCAAAGCGGCGTGGGTACGGCGGCATTCTTCGCACCGGAATCCGAATTTTTTATTTTCGACGACGTTCGCTTTGAGAGCGGGATGAATAAAACGTTCTACTCGGTAGATTCCGAGGAAGCGATCTGGAACACGGGCCGCACAGAAGAAGGCGGCAACCTGGGTTACAAAGTGCCGGTCAAAGGCGGTTATGTACCGGTTGCACCAACCGACAAGCAGCAGGACATCCGCAGTGAAATGTGCCGTTTGCTTGAAGAAGCCGGCATTCGCGTGGAACGTCACCACCACGAAGTAGCGACTTCCGGTCAAGCGGAAATCAACTTCCGTTTCGACACGCTGCTAAAAACGGCCGATAACCTGATGGTTTACAAATACATCGTGCACAACACCGCCGCTCAGTTCGGCAAAACGGCGACGTTTATGCCAAAACCGCTGTTTGGCGACAACGGCAGCGGGATGCACGTCCACCAATCGATCTTTAATGGCGATACTCCGCTGTTCTACGAAAAGGGCGCCTACGCGAACCTGAGTGAAACGGCCCTGAACTATATCGGCGGTATTCTGTATCATGCGCCGGCGATCATCGCCTTCACGAACCCAAGCACCAACTCGTTTAAACGCTTGGTACCTGGCTTTGAAGCTCCGGTAAACCTGGTTTACTCCAAGGGGAACCGCTCGGCTGCTGTCCGGATTCCGGTGGCTGCCGTAACGCCGAAGGGCTGCCGTATCGAGTTCCGTACGCCGGACTCCACGGCGAACCCATACCTGGCCTTTTCCGCGATGCTGATGGCCGGCCTCGACGGCATCAAGAACAAAATCGATCCGGTTAAACTGGGTTATGGACCGTTCGACAAGAACATCTATGAACTGTCCGATGAAGAGAAAGCGACGATCCGCAGCGTTCCGGGTTCCCTGGACGAAGCGTTGAGCGCTCTGGAAAACGACTATGAGTTCCTGACTCAAGGCGGCGTATTCACGAAATCCTTCATCGACAACTTCGTGGAAATGAAACGCGCTGAAGCTAGAGCCGTTGCGGTTCGCGTACATCCTTACGAATTTGGCCTTTATTACGATCTGTAAGCCGAAAGAGCCATCATACGACAAACTCCCCATCCTTTGGATGGGGAGTTTTTAGGTTCTAACTTTATTTATACGTCCCTGCTGCCGCAAGAAGCGCGTACAACGAGCTCTGGCTCCACAACCACGGAGCTGGCTTCGGACTGATTATGAATCAAATCAAAGAGCAGGGAAGCGGCCAGACGGCCCAGCTTCTCCTTATTTTGGCGAAGGGTCGTGAGGGGCGGACTGACGTATCGACAGGCTTCAATATCGTCGCAGCCGATGATAGCAACCTCCTCCGGGACGTGTTGCCCGTATTCCCTCAGCGCCCGCATCGCGCCGATGGCAAGCAAATCTGAGGCAGCGAAGATTGCCCTTGGCAACGAGCCGGCCTGGAGCAACTGTATCATGGCCTCGTAACCGCTGGCTTCATAGAAACTGTCGCCGCTGATGAACCATTCCTCCCGAAGGGGGAGTCCGTAACTCTCCAGGGCACTACGATATCCCCGCTCGCGCTGGCTGGAGATTTCGGACTCCAACGTACTGCCGATATATCCCAGCTCTCGATAACCTAGCAGGTAGAAATGCTCAACCGCCTTGGCTGACATGCTGGCGTGATCGGACATCAGGTACCCGGAGCTCCGTCCGTACAACGGGAGATCGATGCCGATACAGGGGATTTCGCTCTGATCCAGCGCCTGGATTTCGGTGCCGACCTCTTGCCCGCTAACGATAAAGCATCCGGCAATTTGGTGCTCGCGGCAACGGGATAAATAATCGGCTTGTCCGTTGCTCTCATGGTCGGGATTAAGAAACAGCAAGTCGTAACCCAACAACCCCACCTGCTTCTGAAATGCGTTTAATACCTCGGCAAAAAAAGGATGGGCAAAGTCCGCATGCCGTTTGCCGGCAAAGACGATCCCGATGATCGGCGATTGCTTCTGCA
Source organism: Paenibacillus rubinfantis (assembly GCF_001486505.1). GTDB lineage: Bacteria > Bacillota > Bacilli > Paenibacillales > Paenibacillaceae > Fontibacillus > Fontibacillus rubinfantis. The sequence continues at coordinate 882,171 of NZ_LN909066.1, read as the reverse complement.
CCAGCGCCTTGGCCGTATGGGCGGGAACATAACCGTTTTGCCGCATGACTTCAAGCACCTTGGTCCGAGTTTCCTCTGAAATATCGCTGTAATTGTGGATGACCTTGGACACGGTAGCCAGGGAAACACCGGCTAACTCCGCGATCTTTTTCAAATTCATAAGCTTCAGCCTTCCATTTGCTTTACCGAAAAAAGTTTCGTAGAATCAGCATACCGATCTTTCACGGCATCGTCAAGAACTCGCTGAAAACCAGGAGCTGAAACCCTTTACAAACTGAATCATAGCAAGGATAATGGAACTACCGAAACCGGTTTCGGATCTTGTGTTCTGAAATGAGGTTTGATCACTTTAATGGGTTGAAATTCCGAAAAATTTTCGGAAAAAAACTTACACCAACATGGAAAGGAAGAGGCGAAATGGCGATAACAGGTTGGAGATTTCAGGGCAAAGAGGGCATATTTCGGCTTGAGCAGCCCGAGTTGAGCAGTTATTTGTATTTTCCTTTGGTCAATGAAGCGGGAATGATGTCCTCGGTGTCCCCAAACCTGCATGGGCAATCAACTGCTGGGCATAACTCGTTCTTGCTGGAGCCGATCTCGGTGGAGAGCTTGCACAACTCCAAAGCATCGCGGAACTTCTGGGTCTACCTCGAAGGGGAGGGGGCGTGGTCCGCGACCGGGAATTCCGCGCGGCAAAATGCAGCGTTGTTTTCGGGGGAGAAGGAGAAGACAACGTTGGAGGCAGGCTTTTTGTGGCATAAGATCATCCGGGAAAACGGCCGCTTGAACCTGAGAGCGGAAACGACCAGTTTTGTTCCTATGACAAACGATAAAATCGAGCTGATGAAGATTCGCCTGACCAATACAGGGAACACGGAGCTAACGATTACGCCAACCGCGGCGATTCCGCTGTATGCGCGTTCTGCCGACGATCTGCGCGATCACCGGCATGTCACGTCCTTACTCCACCGGATTTATACCTCCGTCCACGGCGTGGAGGTTCAACCGTCGTTGTCGTTCGACGAGCGTGGGCATCGCGTCAACAAGACGGCCTACGGCGTATTTGGGGCGGCGCAGGACGGAACGGCTCCCGTTGGATTCTTCCCGGTCACCGAGGACTTTATCGGCGAAGGCGGGGCCTTGGACTGGCCGCAGGCCGTGGTTGCCAACCACCGGCCGGACGTCAAAGCGGATGCCGATGCAGAGGGATACGAAGCGGTTGGGGCGCTGCGGTTCGCCACGCTCGGGCTGGCGCCGGGAGCTTCGGTGTCCTACGTGATCGCGATGATTATATCCGACGATCGTATCGATACCCAACGCATTGCCGCCGAGTATTTGTCGGAACCGCGATTCGATGAACTGCTGGAGCAAAATCAAACCTATTGGAAGGGGAAGCTGGATACCCTCTCTTTTCACTCTGGAGATGAGCAACATGATCTCTGGATGAAATGGGTTACGCTGCAGCCGATTTTGCGCCGCATGTACGGCAACTCGTTCCTCCCGTATCATGACTACGGGCGCGGCGGACGGGGCTGGCGCGATTTATGGCAGGATTGCCTGGCTTTGCTGGTGATGGAGCCGGACGAGGTGGGGCATTTGCTCTACAATAACTATGCCGGTGTTCGGATTGACGGCAGTAATGCAACGATTATCGGTGCGAAGCCGGGTGAATTTATCGCCGACCGCAACAATATCCCGCGGGTATGGATGGACCATGGGGCTTGGCCGCTGTTGACAACGCTGCTGTATATCCACCAAAGCGGGGATCTTGGATTTTTGCTGAAGCCGCAGACCTATTTCCGCGATATTTTCACCAAACGATGCAAGGAACGGGATCTGGCCTGGACGCCGGAGCAGGGGAACAAGCTGTTGTCGCAGGACGGGCGCATTTACGAGGGGACGATATTGGAGCATATTTTGCTGCAAAATATCGTGCCGTTCTTTAACGTAGGGGAAAATGGCAATATTCAGTTGGAAGGTGCGGACTGGAACGACGGATTGGACTTGGCACCGGGGCGCGGGGAGAGCGTCGCTTTTACGGCGTTTTATGCCAGCAATTTGCTGGAGCTCTCCGAGTTGATCACCCGATTGGAGCAAGCAGACGGCGGAACGGATACCCTTGAAATCGCTGAAGAAATCGCCGTACTGCTCGATAGCTTGGACACGCCGCTCAACTATGACAGCATCCCGGCCAAACAGGAGCTGTTGGCCCGTTATTTCGATTCCGTTGTCCCGGCCGTCAGCGGGCGGAAGCGGAAGTTAAGTGTTCGGCAGGTGTCCGAGGATCTTCGGCGCAAAGCAAATTGGATGTTTGAACATTTACGGAAGCAGGAATGGATTCGCAGTGCGGAAGGGTTCGAGTGGTTTAATGGATATTACAACAACGATGCCGTGCGGGTGGAAGGGGATCATCCAAACGGGGTGCGCATGACGTTAACCGGCCAAGTGTTTACGATTATGGGCGGCATTGCGACCGAGGAACAGGTCGGCAAAATTACGGCAGCGGTGGATCGGTACCTCAAGGATGAGCAAATCGGTTACCGTCTTAATTCACGGTTTTGCGAAATTCAACAGAACCTGGGGCGGGCGTTTGGATTTGCATTTGGCCATAAAGAAAACGGAGCGATGTTCAGCCACATGACGGTGATGTACGCGAATGCCCTGTACAAACGCGGGTTTGTCCAAGCCGGCAAGCAGGTGCTGGATTCCGTCTATCAGCTGTCCGCTGATTTCGAACGCAGCCGGATGTATCCCGGGGTTCCGGAATATATTAACGAACGGGGCCGCGGCATGTATACTTATTTAACGGGATCGGCCAGCTGGCTGCTGTTGACGCTGTTGACGGAGGTCTATGGGGTAAAAGGTAATTTCGGCGATCTGCATCTGGATCCGAAACTGACTGCAAAGCAATTTGATGCGGCGGGAGAAGTGTCCGTAATCACCAGCTTCGCCGGGCGTAAGCTGCAGATCGTTTATCGCAACTTGCAGCGTGCCGATTACGGGAAGTATCAAATTGGTCAGGTTACCCTAAATGGCGTTGTGGTGGAACCCACCTCTAATGAGGAGGGCTGCCTTATTCCGCGACAGGCGATCGAGACGTTGCCGGAAGGAGCCGTTCACCGCATAGAAATTACGCTAAATGCGTAACGGATAGGAAGGGAAGCAGCGATGGCTTATCAGTTAAAAAACGAGCAATTGCGCGTTGAAATTGCCGAGCTCGGTGAAGCGTACCAAGGGACCCGGTTCGATGGGGCCGGATTTATCACCGGTGTCGAGTTGAACGGACGACATCAGTTTTGCGTGCCTGAAAGCTTGACGCCGGGGGCCGGCACTGGCGGGATCGGCATTTGCAGCGAATTTGGAATTAAGGAAGCGATCGGATATGAGGACACTCGGATTGGCGAGCTTTTTCCGAAGCTAGGCGTTGGCTTACTGACTCGGCCGGATGAGGCGGAATACCAATTTTACAGGGATTATGCCTGCCAGCGGTTTGAGACGCGGGTGGAGCAAAAGGGCGAGCAGCAGATTTGTTTTACGACCCTGCCGGCGGAATGCCGGGGTTATGCTGCGCGCGTGCAAAAAAACATTGAGATTTCGGGCAATACGCTGTCCGTCACCTATACGGTGGAGAATATCGGAAGCCGGATTCTTACGACCGACGAATACAGTCATAATTTTCTCGGGTTTGACGGGGATGAGGTGGGGCCGGATTACGTGCTGAAGCTGCCGTTTGCTCCGAGGACTTGGAGCGATGATCCAGCGACGCTGGAGGGCTTGGTATTCGAGGGGGATCAAGTAACTTGGGAGCGCCGTCCGGAGAAAGACTTCTATTTCCGGATGGACGCCTTTGACGGGCGGGAAACCCCTTGGTTATGGGAGCTGCGGCATCGCCCGAGCGGCCTGACCGTACGCGAGGTGAGCAAGCTACCGTTAAGCTCGGCCGCCGTTTGGGGACACGGCCATGTCATTTCCCCGGAAATGTTCGTAGCGGTTCATATTGCGCCGGGTGAAGAGCAAAGCTGGACCCGGAGCTATGAATTTAACAAGTTTCATGAAAATAGCGCTGAATAAAATTCGCCATCCCTTTCCCTTGATGAAGCGTTAATGTGTCAATTCTGCAAAATAGTGAATTTTTGCGAAATAACAGCTTGCTGGGAGATCGAATAGTTGCTATGATAATCGTTAATTATATTCGAAACCAGACATGGATTGTAAAGGGAAGGATGGGGAGAAATGAGTAACAGAGCTTATAACTTTAACGCGGGCCCGGCTGCATTGCCGCTGGAGGTCTTGGAACGGGCCCAAGCCCAGTTCGTGGATTTTCAAGGGACAGGCATGTCGATTATGGAGATGTCTCACCGGGGGGCTGTTTATGAAGCGGTCCATAACGAAGCGGCGAGCCGGCTGCTGAAGCTGCTGGGCAATCCTTCGGGTTACCAGGTGTTGTTCCTGCAAGGCGGGGCCTCCACTCAATTCGCCATGCTGCCGATGAACCTGCTGACGGAAGGCAAGACGGCCGGTTATGTGAAGACGGGCAGCTGGGCTACAAAAGCGTTAAAAGAAGCCAAGCTCATCGGCGAAACGTTTGTTGCGGCATCCTCGGAGGAAGATAAATATATGTCCCTTCCGGACGTCAGCAACCTCAACCTGCCGGAGAACACAGCGTATCTGCACCTGACCTCCAACGAAACGATCGAAGGAACGCAGTTCCGCGAGTTCCCGGATACCGGCAGCGTTCCGTTGATCGCAGACATGTCCAGCGATATTTTGTGCCGTCCGTTTGACTTGACCCAGTTCGGCATGGTTTATGCCGGCGCGCAGAAGAACTTGGGTCCGTCCGGCGTGACCGTGGTGATTGCCCGCGAGGAGCTGTTGCGCGAGTCGCCGAAGCATCTGCCAACGATGTTCCGCTATGATACGCATGCGGAGAATAACTCGCTGTATAATACACCGCCATCCTTCTCGATTTATATGGTCAACGAAGTGCTGAAATGGATCGAAGAGCAGGGGGCGCTTGAGGGCATCGAGAAGAAGAACCAGGACAAAGCAAACTTGCTGTATCAAGCGATTGATGCCAGCGGCGGATTCTACCATGGGTGCGTTCGTCCGGAAAGCCGGTCGACGATGAACGTCACGTTCCGTCTCGCAAACGAGGAGCTGGAGAAGCTGTTCGTGAAGGAATCGGAGAAGGAAGGGTTCGTTGGGCTCAAAGGCCATCGTAGTGTTGGCGGTTTGCGCGCATCAATCTACAATGCGGTTCCTAAAGCCAGCATCCAGGCTCTTGTTGATTTTATGAGCCAATTCCAAAAAACGCACGGATAAGTTCGCGACGGGGCTTCCGCCGGAACGCCTCGTTGTGATGCAACCTCCAATCCATCTGTTCTTAGGTGGGTTGGAGGTTTTTTGCGGACAAAATTTGTTATAATGGATCAAGTACGGTCTGAAATGGGCCGATTTTATTTTTTAGGACGAGGAGTACGATCATCATGGCCTTACATATTGTACTAGTAGAGCCGGAAATCCCGGCCAATACAGGAAATATCGCCAGAACATGCGCGGCAACGGGCATCCATCTGCACCTGGTGCGTCCGCTTGGTTTTCGCACGGATGATGCGACGCTGAAGCGGGCTGGCTTAGATTATTGGTATGCGGTAAATCTCGAATATCACGATTCTTTCCAGGAAGTGGAGGAGAAGTATGCGGGGAGCCGGTTCTTCTTTGCTACAACCAAAGCTAAGAAACGGTACACGGATTTCACGTTCCAGGACGGCGATTTCTTCGTCTTTGGCAAGGAGACGAAAGGCTTGCCGCCGGAAATTTTGGCCGCCCATCCCGATACGGTGATGCGTATGCCGATGACGGACAAGGTCCGTTCCCTGAATTTGTCGAACTCTGCGGCGATTATTGTGTATGAGGCGCTGCGGCAGCTTGACTTTCCGGGGATGGAGTAATTTTTCAAGCGCAGAAAGCGAGATGACTTCATGAATCCAGGACAAACGGAAAAGGAAAAAATGCTTGCCGGGGAATGGTATAACGCCGGGGATGCGGAACTGGTGGCCGCACGGCTTCGAGCCCGCCGCCTGACTCGGGAATACAACGCCACCCGGGAGGATGAGCGGGAGCAAAGAACGGCCTTACTCCATGAGCTGCTAGGCGTCTGCGGCGACGATATTTACATTGAACCCACGTTCCGCTGCGATTATGGATCAAACATTTATGTAGGCAATCATTTTTATGCCAACTTCGACTGCGTCATCCTGGATGTCTGCGAAGTGCGGATCGGGGAATATTGCTTTATGGCGCCAGGGGTGCACATCTACACGGCAACGCATCCACTGGATCCGGCTGCGCGCAACTCGGGAGCGGAATATGGCAAACCCGTGAACATCGGGAATAACGTGTGGATTGGGGGCCGGGCGGTGATCGTTCCCGGCGTAACCATCGGCGATAACGCGGTTATTGCAGCCGGGGCGGTAGTGACGAAGGATGTGCCTAAAGGAGCCGTCGTTGGGGGCAATCCTGCGAAAATAATTAAAAACGTGGAAGCTTAGCAGGAATCCTGAAAAAAATAGCGAAATATAATAGATTAGGTATTTGGTTCTATTTTTACATAACTATTTTTTCAGGAGAGGTGTACAAATTTATGAAACCTGCTGGTGTGGTCCGTAAAGTGGATCAACTCGGGAGAATCGTGTTGCCGAAGTCGCTTCGCAAGAGATATCAAATGAACGAAGGGGATCCCGTCGAGATTTTGGTGCAAGGGGATCACATCATTTTGGAGCGTTACCGGCCGAAATGTGTCTTCTGTGGATCGATGGAAAGCGTGAGCGATTTCAAGGAACGCTCCATTTGTAATCAATGCCTGGTCGAAATGAGCCAACTGTCCTAACTTCCAAATAGGACGTTTGATAGGTTTAGCCGCACCCGGGCACAAACACAACCCCAAATAAGCTTCCCGCGAGGGAAGCTTATTTATTTGCGGCTTTAGCCGGTTGAGCTCGCGAAGCGTGCGAAACAAAAAACCACCCGCTATGCGGGTGGAGGGACCTAGGGTTTGACCAACAAGACCATTCCGATAAAATTGAGATGTTCAGGCTCAAAATGAAAGGAATGGTCTTAGATGGCAAACAAGAATTACAGTCTAGCTCACACAAAGTGGATGTGTAAATACCACATTGTGTTCACCCCGAAGTATAGACGGAAAGAGATCTACAATCAAGTGAGAAAAGATTTGATCGAAATATTCAAACGTCTATGTAAATACAAGGGGGTGGAAATTTTAGAAGGTCACATGATGCCAGATCATGTGCACATGCTGGTCGCGATTCCACCAAAGATATCGGTAGCATCGTTCATGGGATACCTAAAGGGGAAAAGCTCGCTGATGGTCTTTGAAAAGCATGCCCAACTGAAGTACAAATATGGGAATCGAAAATTTTGGGCAGAGGGCTATTATGTGAGTACAGTAGGCCTAAATGAAGCCACAGTAGCCAAATACATTCGTGAACAAGAAGCACACGACCAAGCCATAGATAAATTGAGTGTAAAAGAATACGAAGATCCGTTTAGCAGTAATAGCAGCAAAAAGAAATAAACCCGTTTAACGGGTGAGTGAAGGTGACAAATTACATTGAGCCTGAACAACCATGTTGTCAGGCTGGCGTCTTTAGGCGCAGTTTGGTAACAGGGGGTTATACCCCAAGAGCAAACCACCCGTTGGACGGGTGGTTATGATTTTGTCGATTTGCGCTGGTTTTTGTCAAGGCGGGTGTGTGTGGTGATGGAGGTTGTGCTTGGGCTGAGGTGGCGGAGGGAGAGGGGAGTGGGAGATGGGGGAGTGGTAACGGTTGGAGTGGGTGAGTGGACGAGGAGACCAGTGATGGATGAGGAGAAGGGAAGACGAGACGAGGGGATGAAAGGTCAAAGGGGAGTGTGGGATGAGAAGAAGAGGGGAGGAAAGGATGAAGGGGGGATGAAAAAATGAGGGGAGGAAAGGATGAAGGGGGGATGAAAAAATGAGGGGAGGAATGGATGAAGGGGAGTGTGGGATGGGAAGACGAGGGGATAAGTGAACGAGACGCCGAGGGGGCGAGGGGCCAGGCGATAAGGCAACCAAGAGACAATAAAATAACTGCAATAGTGCAGTTATTTTCGCCCATTCTTCGATTTTTCCGGAAATAGCTGCAAAAATGCAGTTATTTCTGCGGAAAAGGCCGAATTTCTTGGATATCTCAGAAAATAACTGCACTTATGCAGCTATTGAGCTGTTTACGATGAGGAGATGAGAAAATAACTGCATTTTTGCAGTTATTTTGATGATAACGAGCGAAGGCCCGGCTGAATGCAAGATTCAAAGCCGAGCCTTCTTCATTGGTTTGCTACGTGATGGAAAGACGCCTTTTGGAGTTTACCTCTTAAAGGCCTTTGGTTTTATCGTCGTTATAGGATGCCGTCAAAATCCCGCACAAAAACATAGCCAGAACGATAGTAATAATCCAGAACGTTAAAGAGAATGACAAAGCCGAACACCTCCACGTTGTACTCCTACCCCTATTATACCCGGCGATCGCCTAAAAATAAATCCAAAATGTGAATTATTTCATAGACAGAGAAATGTGGCCAAGTGAAGGTGAACAGCTGATTATTTAAAAAACAAGAAATGTGTTGGCACCGGACGAAGCGCGCCGTCAGACGGATTGTTGACGACCCGGCCATTCACGACCAGGGAGGAGGAGCCTCCGCCATCCAAATTATAGGCGTCCTGTACGCCCATTTTCGACAGCTTGTTCTGCAATTCCTCCAGCGTAGCCCCGGAACGGCCCTTCTCGTTATCGCCGTCCACGACCAGCACAAGCAACTGATCATCCTTATAGTTCCCGATTACCGTACGCGGTGCGCGCAGCGGGGACGTTTTCCACTTTTGCGGGATGGGGAGTTTGACGCCGTTTTGCAGCAATATCGGAACAAAGGAAGCGCCAAACTTCGGCTGTAGCTTGTCCAGACTTTCCTTATTTTGAAACTTCCCGCCGATCAGCTGTCCTGACTTATTTAATCCGACGAAAAATAAATCCTTATACGTAGGCTCAAAGCCGTTCAGGTATTGCCCATTTAAGATCGTGGTGCTTAAGGGATAACGTTCCCCGCGGGAATCGGCGAATCCGCCGGCGTTGATGCCGGCAACCGCACCGTAACGCTGCACCGCTTGCTTTGTCGTTTCTGCTCCCCCCAGTCGATCCTTGCCGAGCGTCATTTTCATGGCATCCGGTGACTTGAGTCGAATCTTCATCGCATATCCGCGATAAGTGCCGGGGTTGATCTTGTACAATTCGATACGAATGCGATCGCTTTGGATCGTCTCGAAAGGGACGCCTAACTTCGACGTAATCCGCCGATTGTAAATGGACTCAGGCCGGGCGGCTGCGGTTTGTGCCGTTTTGACGATGGTGCTCATCGTTTGGGTGGTTTTCTGGTACAACTCGGCCGTTTGACGGATGGAGGAGATGGTGGTTTTGGCATCCTTCTCCGCTTGGGTTAATCCTTCCGAAATCGCTGCGGTGGTCTGGAACACATCGGCTTCCGGCGTAATGGGGTGAGGAGCCCGATTCCATTCGATGGCAGCCCCGCTGATAAATAGAGCGATAAGCATACCAATTAAAGGCCCGGTGGTCAGCAGAAAAAAACGGTTGATTTGTTTAACCGGCGTAATCATTTCAGCAAGTCCATTTTCTTCTGGAGCGCGGCTAGCTGCTGCTTAACCTCACTCAATTGCGAATACAATTTATTGCTGTTATCCGTTTTTTCGCTGCTGTTGTCCTTCGTGAATTCGAGCAATTCGTTGAACGCTTCCACTTTGCTTTGCAAATCCTTGACCTCGCCGGACAAAGCGGTGAGCTGGGCGGTATAATCCGCCTTCATTTGCACGGCTTCACTTTGCCATTTGGCGTCCAGTTGGTCGATCATCGACTGCTTCAAATGATTGCTATACATGTAGGCCGCGGTGACTCCGGCGCCGATCAATAGGACCCAAATCAATAGAATTATGGCTACGGAAGGCCGCCGTTTCTTTGTGCTGCGACTCGTTTCGGTGACGGTTGCAGGTTCCGTAGAGTAAGGCATGGTACTTCACCTCAAACAATTATTAGTAAGTAGGGTTGATGCAGTTCCCATTCTATCATGTCGACACTAGGTTCGCAAAAATGATAGATTTGGTAAATATTCGCCAAAATCATCCATGGCGTTGGGTCGGCTCCCCGTTGTCTGGAAAATTTGTCCTGCGGTACAATCACAAATACAGGTGAATGGAAGCGGGGTGTACTTGGTGGATACGGGTTTGGAATTGCTGAAGCGTCGGCTGCCGCCGGCTTTTGCCCGGGAAATTGAGGAGGGGGTGCGCGAGGGCAACCTGATTTCGTTGGCAGGGCCGAAAGGGAATGGGAGCAACGTGCGCCCGGGCGCGGACGGCGGCGCTCAAGCCGGAGAGCCGGCGGGTCGCAGCGGGGCTGGCACGCTGCGGGATTGGCTGGCTTCGGCATACGAAGAAGCCGAAGGCATTAGGACGGACCCGCAGCAATGGCTGCTGGCGGAAAGCGCCGATGGGGCGCTTGACCTGCTGCTGCGGGTATTGGTCCCCGGCGGCGGCACGGTGCTCGTCGAGACACCGGCCGCGCCGGAGGCGCTGGAGCTGATGCGCCGCCCTTGCGCTGGAGCTGCTGCAGGCGCCCGCTTGGCGCGGCGCCTGCGTGGAAGACCCCGGCGGCGGGCTGTTCCTCTGGCTCCGCCTGCCCGCCGGGGTCTCCAGCGAAGCGCTGCTGCGCGCTTCGCTGCTGGAAGGCACAGCGTTCCTGCCGGGAACGCTGTGCTACGCCAAAGAGCCGGATGATCGCTACATCCGGCTGACCGTGGCCGCGCACGAACCCGCGCGGCTGCGCGAAGGGCTGGCGCGCCTTACCGCCGCCCTCGCCGAATTTACGGTGCGCTCCGCGGACTAGACCAGAACCGGGCTACCCGAATCCGACCAAAGGAGAATCAACCATGGAGACGTTGTGGGCAATTGGAAAATTCGTTCTTTTGATTGCAGGCGTAGGGTTGGCCATCTATGTGTATCTGTTGTTCATGCGAGGACTTAACCAAATCCCGGACCCCAAAGAGCCAAGCGACAAAGATCAAAGTTAAAATCTTAATAGGCTGTTCAAGACTCCAGAAGTCTGCCGTCCTCGCTCGAGCCAGCATAAAATAAATAAGCTCAGGCCATGTGCCTGAGCTTATTTACAGATCCCCCAACTAAGAAAGGGGCCCTTCCGGTTCCCTTTCCGCAGTCGCCGCCGCTCGCCGCCATCCGTCGACGACGTGGGCGTACTGGCGCAGCCCCTCCGCACCGGCCGGGGTCAAGGCGTAACGCCCGCGGACGACGCGGCGGAACCACCCATAGTAGTCGCGCTGCAGAATTGCGGCGGCGCTGCCGACACCGCTGCGGTCGCGCGCGTCCTTCGGCGACATCTCACCGCCGCCCTCCTCGATGGCGAGCGCAATGCGCAGCGCCCGTTCGCGGTAGGCCGTCACCAGCTTGGTGCCGGTGCTGCCGCCCACGTTGTAATCGCCGCTGCGTTCATGGAACTCGTGCAGCAGCTTCTCCGCCCGGCGTTTGACCACCTTCGGCCCCGGGATGTACAAGGCCTCGTTCCCCGGCGAGCACAGAATCTCCACGAACGCGGGTTTTGTCTTGTATCGGGTCACTGCGATTAGCCCTAGTCCCAGCCGGCGGCAAAGCAGCGTAATTTCGCTCCACCGTTGGTTATGCGCCCCTTTTTTGGCGCGGTTCCGCTCTACGGCGAGATACACCTCGGAGCTCAGGCGCTGGCGCTCCAAACCCTGCAGCAGCAAAGGGAGATTAAACGTCTTTTTCATTTCCACGATCAGCGGCTCGTCGCTGCCGGGACGAACGCCAACCAGGTCGCAATGCCGTACCTCGCTTTTGATCTCATACCCCCGCTCCTCAAAAAAAGCCTTCAGCGGAGCGTACAATTCCGTCTCATGCTGTACTGCCATGACGATCCCCTTTTCCTTCCCATGATCATGATCCAAATTATATCACAAAGCTGAATTCCTACTTTTTCCATCTGAATATTTTCATCGGAAAAAAGGTCAACTTCTCCCGTCCCTGCGCATAGGTATGTAATACACTTTTTATCGTGGAAGCTCCATATTCTGGTCACGTAAGTTCTAAAGATCGGGGACGCGGGAGAACCCCTAAAGCGGGAGTACAGGAGGTACCTAACATGGACATTTTTGAGCGTTTAGCGGCTTACCGGGCGGAAAGCGACTCCTTGTCGTGGAGCGGCACATTTAAAGATTATGTCGAACTGTTGGCCCAAGACCCTTCACCGGCGATGACCGCCCATGCCCGGGTTTATGAAATGATTAGATCCTATGGCATCGAAGAGGAAGACGGCCGGAAAAGGTATAAATTTTTTGAGCAGGAAATCTTCGGGCTCGATCGGGCCATCGAAAAGCTGGTGGAGGAGTATTTTCACTCCGCCGCTCGCCGGCTGGATGTTCGCAAGCGGATTTTGTTACTTATGGGACCTGTCAGCGGGGGCAAATCGACGCTCGTCACGCTGCTGAAGCGCGGGCTGGAGAAGTTTTCCCGCACAGACAAAGGGGCCGTGTACGCCATTGCCGGTTGCCCGATGCATGAGGACCCGCTTCACCTCGTTCCGCATGAACTCCGGCCGGAAGTGGAGAAATCGCTTGGCGTCCGGATTGAGGGCAACTTATGCCCCGTCTGCCAGATGAGACTAAAGACGGAATACGGCGGCGACATCGAAAACGTAAAGGTCGAGCGGGTGCTCTTGTCCGAGGATGAACGCGTCGGTATCGGCACGTTTAGTCCGTCGGATCCGAAGTCGCAGGATATCGCCGATTTGACCGGCAGCATCGATTTTTCCACGATCACGGAGTATGGCTCGGAATCCGATCCTCGGGCCTACCGTTTTGATGGCGAGCTAAACAAGGCCAACCGCGGCCTGATGGAGTTCCAGGAAATGCTGAAATGCGATGAGAAGTTTTTGTGGAACCTGCTGTCTCTGACACAGGAGGGGAATTTCAAGGCAGGGCGGTTCGCGTTGATCTCGGCCGATGAGCTGATTATCGCGCACACGAACGAGGCGGAGTACAAATCGTTTATCGCTAATAAGAAAAATGAAGCGTTGCAGTCGCGGATGATCGTGATGCCGATCCCTTATAACCTCAAGGTGTCGCAGGAGGAGAAGATTTACGGTAAGCTGATCAGCCAAAGCGATATGAGCCACATTCATATTGCTCCGCATGCCCTGAGGTCGGCGGCGATCTTCTCCATCTTGACCCGGTTGAAGGAAACGAAGAAGCAAGGCGTTGATCTGGTGAAAAAAATGCGCCTCTACGACGGCGAAGAAGTTGAAGGTTACAAGGACGCCGATTTGAAGGAGCTGCAAAACGAGTACCTGGAGGAGGGCATGTCCGGCGTCGATCCGCGTTATGTCATCAACCGGATTTCCAGCGCGTTGATCAAGCAGGATTTGCATTGCATGGGGGCTTTGGATATTTTGCGGGCCATCAAGGACGGCCTGGACCAGCATGCTTCGATTACGAAGGAGGAGCGCGAGCGGTATCTGAACTTCATCAGCATCGCCCGCAAGGAATACGACGAGCTCGCCAAAAAAGAAGTGCAAAAAGCGTTCGTCTACTCGTTTGAGGAGTCGGCACGCACCTTGTTTGAGAACTACCTCGACAACATCGAGGCGTTCTGCAACTGGACGAAAATCCGCGATCCGCTCACCGATGAGGAGATGGATCCCGACGAGCGGCTGATGCGCTCGATCGAAGAGCAAATCGGCATCTCGGAAAACGCCAAGAAGGCGTTTAGAGAGGAAATTCTCATCCGCATCTCCGCGTATTCGCGCAAAGGGCGGAAATTCGAATATAACCACCACGACCGGCTGCGGGAAGCGATCGAGAAGAAGCTGTTCGCCGACCTCAAGGACATCGTGAAGATCACGACCTCGACCAAAACGCCGGACGAAAACCAGCTTAAACGCATCAACGAGGTCAGCAAGCGGCTGATCGACGAGCACGGCTACTGCCCGGTGTGCGCCAACGAGCTGCTGCGTTATGTGGGGAGTTTGTTGAACCGGTAACTCGAGTGGGATGGATAAGGTGGAGGGGAAGCCCTCCGCCTTTTTTTGCGACCTGTTGGCGGCCCGGTGGGCTTACATTTCCATGTAACTACCGGGCCGAAAACGGCCCAACGAACTGGATTTTCTACCGTTAATTTCACGTTGGAAGGGCCATTTCGGCAATTTAACTGGAAAAAGCACCTCTAATTCCGTGTCATTCCCGCCTCACCGCCCTCTAGGTATTCGCATACGATATTTTGAACTTGAAAGAAACTTTGGAGGCGATTAACAGATGAGTGTTCAACCTTGGGGGGTTCCTCAGCAACGTATTATTTATCAGGCGGACCCGCAATCCGCCCAGCATTTGCGGTCGATCCGCGAGCGGGTGCAAGGCATCTGCCGGCAGCATGCGAATCAAAGAGTACGCATCGAAACGATGGAAGGCCATGTGCACATTGGCCGGATTGTGAGCTGCCAAGGCGGGCTGGTGCATTTGGCGGTTCCGCGATACGGGGGCCAGCGTGCCTTTGGCGCTCCCTTCTGGGGACCTAGTCCCAGCGATGAGACGATTTTGACGCTGGTGCTCTACGAGCTGCTGGTCATCGCTTTGCTGTCCTGATTGACCGATTCTCCAGGCAGAACAAGAGCCGCTGGATCCTTGGACCCAGGCGGCTCTTCTTACGGTGATACTCAAATCATCTTCCGGATATGCTTCTGCCCGTCGTAAGAGAACAGGGCGCGTTTCTCCTCCACCACTGTCTCTAGGTGTACGGGACGGCCCCATAACTTGTAGACGTGGGGGAGCGTGTGCTCCAGGTATTTTAAGTCCAGCTCGATCCCCTCGTACTGGTGCTTCAGCAGCAGCTCGCCGGACCGCAGGTAGTCGCCGTCCTGGACAACGATATACGGGGAACCTCCGTTCACGCGGGAGGCGACCAGTTGGTCGCGGATGTGCTCCCAGGTTTTATCGGTGATTTTCCACTCCGGCCCTTGCTTCTCGAAGATGTATAAGTCCAGATCGCGGACGAGCTCTTTGGTCAAATAGCTGCGGAGGAAAGAAATATCGGAGTCGAGCTCGCGGACTTCAAAAATTTTCTCCCGGCCTTGCCCCGGCTCGCGGCCAAAGCGGCGGCGCTCCTCTTCGGTGGGGTGATCCCAGCGGCGCTCGATATCCTCGAAGATCTTGAGCCCGAGGTAATACGGGTTCAAGCTTTGCCGCGACGGCTGGACAACCGAGGCGTTCAGCTTGGCGAATTCCACCGTTTCGTCGCTGGTGAGGTCGAGCTCACGGATGATGCGTTGATGCCAGTAGGAAGCCCATCCCTCGTTCATGATCTTCGTCTCCATCTGCGGCCAGAAATACAGCATTTCCTCGCGCAGCATGCTCATGATGTCCCGCTGCCAATCCTCCAGGGCCTCCGAGTATTCCTGGATAAACCAGACGATGTCCTTCTCCGGCTCAGGCGGAAATTGGATGGCGTTCTCCCTGGCTTCCGCTGCGGCGCGTCCTCCCGAGATTCCGTCCAGTGTCCACAGGTCGTCATATTCCCCCGCTTTCACTGAACCATAGCGCCCTTCCTTAGCCCGGCGCAGCTTCTCCTCCATTTGCCGGCGCTTGTCGTACCGCATCGGCTTGATCAACTGCGGGTCGACATGCTCCTGGATCGCAAGGACGGCGTCGATGAAGCTTTCCACCGTTTCCGCCCCGTAAGCCAGCTCATACCGGCTGATTCGCTCGGCGGTGGCGGACATGCTCTCCACCATGTCCCGGTTGGTGGCGGAGAAGCGCACGTTGTTTTTGAAGAAATCGCAGTGCGCCAGGACGTGAGCGACGATCAGTTTGTTTTGGATCAGTGAATTGCCCTCCAGCAAAAAGGCATAACACGGATTCGAGTTGATGACCAGCTCGTAGATTTTGCTGAGTCCAAAATCATATTGCATCTTCATCTTATTAAAGGTTTTTCCGAAGCTCCAGTGCGAGAAGCGGGTGGGCATGCCGTAGGCGCCAAACGTATAAATGATATCGGCAGGGCAAATTTCATAGCGCATCGGATAATAGTCAAGCCCAAACGAGTCGGCGATTTCCATAATTTCCGCGATGGCGTATTCAAGCTGTTCCATTTCGCTGCTCAACTTGCCGCACCCCCTTCGCGCTTGTGGAAGAACCGTTTTAACGCGTTGTAAACCTCGCCTTTCTCCTTAATGACGTAATACATAAATTTCTCCTGCTTGATCGTCCGATAGGCAGACATCAGGGTGCTGCCGCGGTTGTACTGATTGACCTCCCCGTACCCGAACAGGTTGCTGCGCTTCATCAGCTCGCCGATTAACTTCACGCAGCGCTCGTTGTCCGAGGTCAGATTGTCGCCGTCAGAGAAGTGGAACGGATAGATGTTGTAGCTGGATGGAGGGTAGCGGGAGTCGATGATTTCCAGCGCTTTTTGATACACCGAAGAGCAGATGGTGCCGCCGCTTTCCCCACGGGTGAAAAATTCCTCCTCGCTGACCTCCTTCGCCTCGGTATGATGGGCCAGAAACACGATCTCGACCTTTTCATACTGCCGACGCAAGAATCGGGTCATCCAGAAGAAAAAGCTGCGCGCGCAGTATTTCTCGAAAGCGCCCATCGAACCCGACGTATCCATCATCGCCAGGATGACCGCATTAGAGCGGGGGACAACAATCTCCTCCCACGTTTTGTAGCGAAGATCATCCGGCGAAATGCCGTGGATGCCGGGGGTGCCGGCGGTGGCGTTACGGCGCAGGTTCTCCAGAATGGTGCGTTTCTTATCGATGTTGGACATCAGACCTTTTTTGCGGATATCGTTGAAGCGAATCGACTCGGTTTCCATTTCTTCCTTGTCTTTCTCCTGGATATAGGGCAGCTCCATCTCCTCGAACAGCATATCCTCCAGCTCCTCGATGCTGACCTCGGCCTCCACGTAGTCGTAGCCCGGCTGATCGCCGGCCTTCCCGCCTTTCCCGCCTTTTCCGCTATCCTTGGGACTGTCCTGGCCAAGCACGTCTCCCACCTCGCTGCTTCCGTCACCTTGGCCGACATGTTTATGTTTCTGGTAGTTATGGATGAAGCGGTACTCTTCCAAATTGCGGAGGGGAACCTTAATGATTTGCTTGCCGTCCGACATAATGATATTTTCCTCGGTGACGAGGTCAGGCAGATTCTGCTTGATGACCTCCCGCACTTTCTCCTGGTGGCGCTGTTGATCCTGGTATCCTTTCCGATGCAGCGACCAGTCCTCTTTGGAGACGACAAAGTTATATCGATCAGGCGTTGGCATAGATGAACACCTCCATATCGGGATTTCCCGGAACGCTATATTTGTGGATGTAAATAAAGTATATTCACGGGGAGGGGCGATATGTGAGGGAGCTTGCGCCGGTTTGGAAACAATAAGGCTGGAAAAAGGCGGAGCCTAACGTTAAGCTGAATAGAGGAAAGTTGGGTTTGCGAAGGAGGTGCCGACTTGGAGCCAATGCGCCAGGAATGGCTGGAATTATATGAAGCGGCGGGGAAATTTCAAAAGCTGAAGCCATGGGAATGGCTTTCGAACATCCATTTGTTTGGGGTCCGCTGCCCCTGGGATCAACTCACCGGCTATTGCTGCGTGATGGGGAGCGGCAAAGAGGTGTATGGTCTGGCCGTCTATCTGGGGACCGAGGGCTTGCAGACGGTGCTGGATCTGCTGAACGGAGAATTCTCGGGCGATCCGTTGTTTGCTCAACATTGTTATATGCTGTCTTTCGGTAGCCGGGACGAGCTGTATCCGGAGGAATACGAACGTGTGAAAAAGCTTGACTTATCCCTGAATGGCAAGCGCGCTTGGCCGTCCTTTCGGCTCTATGAACCGGGTTATGTCCCTTGGCCGCTGACCAACCGGGATGATATCGTCTTCTTGACGGAGATCATTAACCAAGCGATCGAAGTGAGCCTCTCTTATCGGCAGGATCCCGATGCTTTATTGGAAGGCAACGGGGAACGGTTTCTCGTGCGGATTCCGGTCACCGGAGAAGGAACAGGGGGAACCGAATGGACCAGCGAATGGCTCCAGCCCGATCCGGCGGATCGACCGTTGGAGCCGTCCGGGCGAGCGGTGGTGGTGGATGAGTTGCGGATGCTCAAAGCCCAGCGTGCGGTCAACGGCGATGCGGGCGTGTGGGAGGTAGACAGCTTTTTTATTCCGATGCCGATTGAGGAAGAACGTCCCTTTTATCCAACGATGAATGTGATTGCGGATCAAGAGACCGGGCAGCTCCTGCATTACGGGCTAACCCAACGTTCCGAAGCGACCGAGAACCTCGCGGAAGGGCTGCTGACGCTGATTGAGACGCATCGGGTTATCCCGACACGGCTGGTGGCCCGTCATTCGAACTTGCTGGACGAGCTGGCATCGGTGATCGCCAGGTTTGGACTGATCAGTCGCGTCGAACCGCAGCTGCCGGCGATTGAGGAGTTCCAGCAATCGGTGGGAGGCAAGCTGTTATAACTAAATAAGTGCAGGATGATTGCCGGGGTTTCCAGCGTAGTTGCTGGGAATCCCGGTCTTTTTTTGCCCCAGTAAAGGAATAAATCGGAAATGCGGAGTGAACCCTAGTAAAAATTAACCAATAAAAGGAGGAGTGTGCATGAGATCGGGACCCTCTTTAAGAAACGTAGACAGCCATGCCTTAATTCATGAAGCGGTGCTGGAGGAGGCCAAGGAACTCACGGAGCTGCTTGCGCGCTGTCTGAGCCGGGGCGAACAGGAGAAGGCGCTGGAGATCGCTTGGATCGCCGTGGAACACTGGGAATCGCGGACCTTGCAGCATGCGCAAAGCGAGGAGGAAGGGCTGTACGTTGAGGCGCTGGAGCTCAAGCCGCAGTTGAAGGATGTGATTGTAGCCTTGACCCGGGACCATCAACTGCTGCGAGAACTGGTGGCGGAAATTAAGGATCGTTTGGAACAGGGCAAGACGGGGGAGGGAGTGCTGCAGCGCCTTCAGGCGTTAATTTTGGTCGACCAGCTGCACAACCGGTATGAAGAAGACATGGTGGAAAAAGAAATGGAGGCACTACGTCATGACGCATCTTCCAACCCTGAAACTGACGGATTTGCTGCCGGATAAGCCACTGCGTGCGGCGGAACCACGGCTATATGCCCGATTGACGGACGAGCTCACCCGCTTGGGGCTGCACCCCTATGACGTGAAGGCGGGCGCACAGGTCCATGAACGCGGCGTTGCCGTTCACGTGCGTTACGGCGAGCGGTTCGAACGGCTGGAAAGCCACATGATCCCTTGGGATTGGATCGAGCATGACGATGAACGGATCGGGGGATTCCTGCGGGAAGCCGCCGAGCGGGCGAAGCAGGCGTTAATCGCTGACTATTACAAGAGGGGTTGATGGGAGTGGAAGCACATGAGCTTGAGCTGTTCGCCAAGCAGGACCGGGAGGATTTGCTTGCGGTACTGGAGATGCGGTTTGGAGAACTGGGCGACGACGTGAAGGCGAGGATCGCATCGATCGATCAGCTGGACGAGCTGCAGCGCTTGATCCTGGCAGCATGCAACGCTCCTGCTTGGAGCGTGTTCGCCGAGGAGCTGCAAGCCGGCGGTGGCGCGTTCAAGCTGACCGGTGAACGGTTTAACCCGCTATCGCCGGCGGGATCTAACCAGAAGGGAGATTTCTAGAGTGGGTGATAAGCAGAACAAGCTGTTCGAATCGCTGAAATATTTGCGGCGCGGAGAACGCATTAACGACGACTGGACCGAGGAGAGTCCCCGCGGCCGGGACTGGGAGAGCCTGTATCGGGGCCGCTGGCAGCACGACAAGGTCGTCCGCTCCACACATGGCGTGAACTGTACTGGCTCCTGCAGCTGGAACGTGTTCGTGAAGGACGGCATCATTACGTGGGAGACGCAGAAGACCGATTACCCGACAACCGGTGCGGACTTCCCGGAATACGAGCCGCGGGGTTGTCCGCGGGGCGCCAGCTTCTCCTGGTACACCTACAGCCCGTTGCGGGTGAAGTATCCGTATATCCGCGGGGATCTTTACGAGATGTGGCGTGAAGAGATGGCGGCTGTCAAGGACCCGGTCGTTGCCTGGCAGAACATCGTGGACGATCCGAAGAAACGCGCCCGTTACGTCAAAGCGCGGGGGAAAGGCGGTTTCGTTCGCGCCGACTGGGATGCCGCCTGCCAAATGATTGCCGCCGCCACAATCCATACGATCCGCCAGTACGGGCCCGACCGCGTCGTGGGCTTCAGCCCGATCCCGGCGATGTCGATGGTCAGTTACGCGGCGGGAACCCGCTTCCTCTCGCTGATCGGCGGGACGATTCTCAGCTTCTACGACTGGTATGCCGATCTTCCGCCGGCTTCGCCGCAGGTGTGGGGCGAGCAGACCGATGTACCGGAGAGCGGGGATTGGTACAATACGAAGTATTTTATCATTTGGGGTACCAATATCCCGCAAACCCGCTCCCCTGACGCTCATTTCATGGTGGAAGCCCGCTATAACGGGACCAAGGTGGTGGGTGTGAGCCCAGACTACTCCGAATACGAGAAGTTCGCCGACATCTGGCTGCCGGCCCGGGTCGGCACGGACGCCGCGCTGGCCATGGCCATGACGCATGTCATCTTGAAGGAATTTTACGTGGATCAGGAAATCCCGTATTTCCGAGATTATGTGAAGAAGTTTACCGACCTGCCGTTCCTCGTCATGATGAAAGAGGAGAACGGTAGCCTTCGCTCGGACCGGTTTCTTCGTACGTCCGATCTGGGCGATGAGCAGGAGCTGGCCGAATGGAAAACGGTACTCTGGGACGCCGCCACAGGAAAACCGGAGGTGCCGAACGGCAGCCAGGGCTTCCGCTGGGATCAGGGCAGCCAGTGGAACCTGGACCTGGACAAGCCGGACGGCACGCGAATCGATCCGCAGCTAAGCTTTCTTGATGGCGCCGATGAGGTGGCGCTCGTGGATTTTCCTTATTTTGCGGAACAAGAAGGGCAAACCGTCCAGCGCGGTGTACCGGTCAAACATCTGCAGACTCCGTCCGGCGAGACGCTGAAGGTAGCGACCGTATACGACCTGATGATGGCCCATGTCGGCGTGCCGCGCGGGCTGCCCGGCGACTATCCGGTGGATTATGACGATATGAAGCCGTATACGCCGGCCTGGCAGGAGGCGATCACTGGGGTGAAGAAGTCGCATTGCATCCAGGTGGCCCGCGAATTCGCAGACAATGCCGCCAAGACGGGCGGACGTTCGATGATCGCGATGGGCGGCGGAACCAATCACTGGTACCATAGCGACCAGATCTACCGCGCGATCCTGAACCTGGTGCTGTTGACCGGTTCCCAGGGGGTTAACGGCGGCGGCTGGGCGCATTACGTCGGGCAGGAGAAAGTACGCCCGTTGGAAGGCTGGCAGCAAGTCGCTTTTGCCGGTGATTGGATCCGTCCGCCGCGGCTGCAGAACGGCACGTCGTTCTTCTATTTCGCCACGGAGCAATTCCGTTACGAGGCTCCGGTTAACGAGGAGCAGGAGACACCCTGGGGCGGTCGTTACAGCAAGCAGCATCCAGCCGATGTTAACGCGATGTCCGTAAGGCTGGGCTGGTTACCATCGTTCCCGCAGTTCAGCCAAAACTCGCTGGACGTGGCGAAGGAGCTGCGCGACAAAGGCCTCACGGACGACAAGGAGGCGGTTCAGGAGGTTGCCCGGATGGTGAAGGACGGCGAGCTGGATTTTGCCATCGAGCATCCCAACGACCCGCGTAACTTCCCGCGCGTGTTCTTCAACTGGCGCTCCAACCTGCTTGGCGACAGCGGCAAAGGCCACGAGTATTTCGCCAAGCATCTGATCGGTGCGGATAACCAGGTCCTCACCGACCCAACCCAATCCTGGCGGCCCAAGGACGTGCATACCGACGACATGCCGCCGGAAGGCAAAACCGATCTGTTCGTCAGCATGGACTTCCGCATGACCAGCTCCGGGCTGTTCTCGGACATCGTGCTGCCAGCGGCTACGTGGTATGAGAAGCACGATCTCAGCAGCACGGATATGCATCCGTTTATCCATCCGTTTAACCCGGCGATCTCCCCGCCTTGGCAAAGCAAAAGCGACTGGGACGCGTTCCGGGAAATCGCCAAGACGTTCTCGGAGCTGGCCGAGAAGCATCTTCCGGCCTGCGAGGACGTGATGATGACGCCGCTGGGCCACGACAGCCCGGACGAGGTCGCCCAGGTGCATGGGAAAATCAAGGATTGGCGCAAAGGTGAGGTGGAAGCCGTCCCCGGCCAAAGCATGCCGCATTTCCTGATCGTCAAACGCGACTATCCAAACGTATACGGAAAGATGATTACGCTGGGCCCGAACATCGAGAAGGGGTATGGCTCCAAAGCGGTCAAAATCCCGGGCGAGCGGGTGTACAAGCAGCTCAAGGAACGGCTGGGCCTTTCCAAGCGGGAGGGCATCGGCAAAGGCCAACCGGATCTGTACGATGATCGCCAGGCGATCGAAGCGATCCTGTTAATGTCGGGGGCGACAAACGGGGAACGTGCGGTAGAAGGCTGGCATGATATGGAGAAGAAAACCGGGAAGCAACTGGCGGAAATCGCCAAGCCCCGCGAAGAGGAAGCCTTCACGTTGTTCGACATCACCGCCCAGCCGCGCCAGGCGATATCCGCGCCCGTCTGGAGCGGGCTGGAGAAGGACAATCGCCGGTATTCACCGTTTACGTTGAATACGGAATACAGCATCCCTTGGCGGACGTTGACCGGGCGGCAGAGCTTCTATCTCGACCATGAGATGATCCTCGATTTTGGCGAAGCGTTACCGCTGTATTTGCCGCCGCTCCAGCATGTTCCTTTTCTCAAAGGAGAAAGGGAGGTGCCAAACAACGGGAAATCGCTGACGATCCGATATTTGACGCCGCACCAAAAATGGGGTATCCATACGATGTTTACGGACACGAACCAGATGTCGACGTTGTTCCGCGGCTGGCAGGTCGTGTGGCTGAACGAGAAGGACGGGGCGTCGATCGGTATCAAGGACAACGACTGGATCGAGGTGTACAACCGCAACGGCGTGGTGGCGGCACGGGCGGTGCTGACGTACCGGATTCCCGAGGGGATCGCCTACATGTACCATGCCCAGGACCGCACGCTTGGCGTGCCCGGCACGTCGATCAACAAGCAGCGGGGCGGCACGCATAACAGCGTGACCCGCATTACGCTCAAGCCAACGCACATGATCGGCGGCTATGCGCAGCTCAGCTACGGATTTAATTATTACGGCCCGACGGGAAATCAACGGGATACGATGACGATCATCCGCCCGCTGAAGGAGGTAGATTGGCTTGAGGATTAAAACGCAGGTCGCTATGGTGATGAATCTCGACAAGTGCATCGGCTGCCACACCTGCTCGGTTACCTGTAAGAACACCTGGACCAACCGCCCGGGCACGGAATACATGTGGTACAACAACGTGGAGACCCGGCCCGGACCGGGGTATCCGAAGGAGTGGGAGGACGAGCGCAAATACAAGGGCGGCTGGGTGCTGCGCGGCGGCAAGCTATCGCTGCGGGCTGGCGGGCCGATCGCGAAGTTGGCGAATATTTTTTATAACCCGGATATGGCCGATTTAGACAGCTTCTACGAGCCCTGGACTTACGATTACGACAGCCTGCTCCACAGCCCGAAACGTAAGAACCTGCCGGTTGGTCGTCCGGTGTCGATGATAACGGGTGAATACATGGACAAGCCGACCTGGGGCCCTAACTGGGACGATGATTTAGCTGGCGGCAGTGAAATCGTACCGATGGATCCCAACGTCAAGAAGCTGCAGGAGCACATCGCCTTGGAATATGAAAAGACGTTTATGATGTACCTGCCGCGGATCTGCGAGCATTGCCTCAACCCGTCTTGCGTCGCTTCCTGCCCGTCCGGCGCCCTATACAAGCGGGACGAGGACGGCATCGTGCTGGTGGACCAGGAAGCCTGCCGCGGCTGGCGGTTCTGCATGAACGGCTGCCCTTACCACAAGGTGTATTACAACTGGAACACGCATAAGGCGGAAAAATGCAATTTTTGCTATCCGCGCACCGAGGCCGGACTTTCGACGATCTGCTCCGAGACTTGTGTCGGGCGCATCCGTTACATCGGCGTTGTGATGTACGATGCGGACCGGGTGAAAGCCGCGGCGTCCGTAG
This sequence comes from Paenibacillus rubinfantis, assembly GCF_001486505.1. Classification (GTDB taxonomy): domain Bacteria; phylum Bacillota; class Bacilli; order Paenibacillales; family Paenibacillaceae; genus Fontibacillus; species Fontibacillus rubinfantis. Next base: position 857,806 of record NZ_LN909066.1, on the reverse strand, counting down.
AGGATCCGCAGGAGCTGTATGAAGCGCAGCTTGGTGTTTTCCTCGATCCAAACGATCCCGAGGTGATTAAGGAAGCGAGAAGAACGGGGATCACCGATGCGTGGATCGACGCTGCCCAACGTTCGCCGATCTACAAAATGGCGATGAAGTGGAAGGTCGCGCTGCCGCTGCATCCCGAATACCGCACGCTGCCGATGGTATGGTACGTACCGCCGCTCAGCCCGATCATGAATCACATTGAAGAGGACGAGCTGCAGACGGACATGTATATCCCGGCGGTGGATCAAATGCGGATTCCGATGGAATATTTGGCTTCCCTGATGACGGCGGGGGATACGAAGGTGATCCGCAAGGTACTGCTCAAAATGTCGGCCATGCGCGTGATGATGCGAGACCGTGCCGTTGGCGGGCTGGACGAGCTAAGACGCAGCCGACTGCTGGAGGAAGCGGGAACCTCCGTGGAGGAGATTGAGGAGATGGTCCGGCTGTTTGCCGTCGCCAAACATCAGGAGCGGTTCGTCATTCCGACCGCGCGGCGGGAAATGATCGGGGAGTCCGGCCTCCATTATCGCCAGGGCGCTTGTAGCCTGGAAGGGATCGCGCCGGAGGAAGGTTTTATGTCGCAGTTTTTTGTCAAGGAGGAATAGATCGATATGGTGGATGGGATGGAAGCAAAACGCATCGGACTGGCCGTCGCCGCTCGGCTGCTCGGTTACCCTGACGATGGTTTCTCGGGGGTGCTGAAGGAGACGGCTGAGGGGGTGTCGGCTGTGGACGACCACGCGCTAAGGCAACGGCTGGAAGCGGCGGTTCGGCCGCTCCAGTCCCTCCCTCTTCGGGAGCTGCGGGAGCAGTACGTTTGGACTTTCGATTGGAAGGAGAAAACCGGCCTTTATCTGACCGCGCATGAGCTCGGAGACAGCCGGGATCGGGGAGCCGCATTGATCCTGCTGCAGCACATCATCGGCGATGCCGGGTTTGCGGCGGCGGCCGGCGAACTAGCCGACTATATGCCGCTGTTGTACGAGCTGCTGGCGATCCGTCCGGACCATGTTCACGTGCGGGCGCTTGAGCTGCGGCTGGCCGTGGCGACAAAACGCGTCGCCGCTCATTTGCCGGAGGACAGCCCTTACCGCGAGCTGTTCGCGTACCTCATGGAGAACGTGTTTGGCGAACCGTCGGAGGAGGATATCCGCCGATTGGAAGCGAAGCGGGAGCAAGCCGACCTGGACGAGCTTCCTTACCCGATCCTATACGGGATGGATGGAACCGCCCGCACGGGGACCGATCCTGCTCAATTCAAAATGTGCAACTGAACGATTGGAGGAAAACCGCAATGACCGGTTTATTCTGGTGGGTCATCTACCCCTACATCGCCTTGACGGTGTTGATTCTCGGCTTGCTGTACCGCTTTGCTTTCCGGCAGACGAGCTGGGCGGCTCCCTCAACGGAAATTTTCGAGAAAAAATGGCTGCAGGTCGGATCAACGGTGTTTCATTACGGCATCGTGTTCGCTTTTATCGGCCATGTGATGGGCATGCTGATCCCGCGGAGTTTCTATCACGCGCTCGGCGTTCACGACGAAACGTATCATCTTTTCGCGATTGTCGGCGGCGGCCTGGCGGGACTTATGGTTGTGCTGGGGCTTGTCCTGCTGCTCATCCGCAAGCTTCTGAATCGGCGCGTTCGCGCTCATGCCGGCTTCGCCGATTACTTCGCGGTAATTCTGCTGCTGATCGTTGCCGCCAATGGCACCTATATGACGATCGTTTACAACACGACCGTAGTGGCTTATGAATACCGTACAACGATTGGCCCTTGGTTCCGCAGTTTGCTTGCATTCCGGCCGGACTATCATCTGATGGATACCGTGCCGTTGATCTTCCAACTGCATGTGCTCTCCGCCTTCCTGCTGTTTGCTTCGATTCCCTTCACGAAGCTGGTGCATATGTTTTCGCTGCCGGTGCGTTATCCGGCACGCGCCCCGCAGCAGTACCGTTCGCGGGTGAGTTACAAGCGGAGATAATGCGATAACGGCAGCGGCTATCTGTCCGGGCATCACAAAAAAAGGGAAGGCCAGTGGGATATCTCCCAGGCCTTCCCTTTTCCATGAAGTCCGCTAGGCGAGTTTCTTCGTGTACAAAATCCCGATCGTTTTGGCGCCGCAGTGGCTGGAAATGACGCAGCCCGCATTGGATACCGCTACCAGACGGGCGTTTGTCTTGGTCTCCAGCGCGGCCTTTAACATCTTTGCGTCCTCGTCCGCCAAGGAATGCGTGACGAAGATCAGATCGTTATCCATGTCGGGCAGACGGTTGAGCGCGTTGTTCAGCAACTGGTCGAGCGCTTTTTCGCGGCTGCCGCGGATCTTGTATGCCGGGGTCATCTTTCCGTCCTCAACCTTAATGACGGGACGAATTCTCAGCAGGCTGCCAACGATGTTTTGCATGCCGGAGCAGCGGCCCCCCTTATAAAGGTAATCCAGCGAATCGATGACGAATTCGGTCTCCACCTGCCCGCGTACGGCCGCCAGCAGCTCGACGATTTCCTCTACGCTTTTTCCCTCTGCGACAGCGCCGACAGCTTTCATCACCTGGAGACCGATGCCGGTGGACAGGTTCAGGGAATCAAACACCGTCACCATACCTTCGGCAAATTCATCCGCAGCAATCAAAGCGTTCTGGTAAGTCGAGGACAGCTCCGAGGACAAGCTGATGTATAGGATCTTCCGTCCTTCTTGAACATGGGGCGTAAACGCTTGAATAAAGTCGGCCGGTGACGGCGCCGCCGTCTTGGGCAGCTTGCCGGTCTCGTCAACCTTTTGATATAGCTCGGGCACTGTCAGATCGACGCCATCCTTGTAAGTTTGTTCCGAAAACGTAACGTACAGCGGCACGATGCCGATGTCATACTGTGCGATCCACTCGGTGGGGAGATCGCAAGTGCTGTCTGCAAAAATTTTGATGGAACCCATATGAATCCTCCTAAACGATCATTGGTTATCTATGGGACTTATAGGACCGGTTGTTTTCTCGTATACATGATGGCGACCGTGTGGGGGCCGCAGTGACTGGAAATCACGCAGCCGGCTTCCGCTATGGCAACTTTGCGCGCCCCGGTCTGCTCCCGCAAAATGACAGCGAGCCGCCTCGCCTCGTCCTCTGCAAGCGTATGCGCGACGATGACTAGGTCCTGGTCCATGTTGTCCTTGTCGGCCATGGCGTTGTCCAGCATCTGCTGGACGGCTTTCTCCTTGCGGCCTCGCACCTTGTAAGCCGGGATGATGTTCCCGTCCACGAGCTTGAGCACCGGCCGAATTTGCAGCAGGCTGCCGATAAAATTTTGCATACCGGAACAGCGTCCGCCTTTATACAAATATTCCAGCGTATCAATGACGAATTGCGTCTCCACCTGGGGGCGCATCGCGGCAACTTGTCCAGCAATATCGGCGGCACTAAGTCCTTGCTCGGCGAGATGCACCGCTTTCATAACGAGTAAGCCGATGCCGCTGCACAGGGTCAAGGAATCCACGACATGGACCCGGCCCTCTGGATATTCCGCAGCCGCGATTTGCGCGTTCTGGTAGGTGGACGAAAGCATGGAAGACAAGCTGATATATACGATATCCCGACCTTGTTTAATATAAGGGTCAAAGGCATCCATAAAGTCTTTCGGGGACGGGGCCGTTGTCTTGGGCAGATTTCCCTCAGCCTCCACCCGGCGATAGATGTCGAGCGGGGTAATGTCGATGCCGTCCCGGAACGTCTCATCACCGAATACGACGTAAAGCGGAACCAGGCCAATCTCATGCCGCCCGATCCAGTCGGCGGGAAGATCTGAGGTACTATCCGCGAAAATTTTCACATTAGACATAAGCAGTCTCCTTGGTAGTTGATACGAAATAATCAAATGATAGAAAAAAACAACTTCTCATTATTTTATCAAAAACAATGAGACAAGGAAAAGCCCCAAGACTGCGTCATCGAAACCCGCAGGGCTTGGGGCTTGAGACGGCTGCCCGCTAAGGGCAGCCCGGTTGGCGCAAGAGTCGCCCACACCGCTTGTTACGAGGCGACAAGGCTGCCCATAATGAATAACATCACAAGCAGGAGCAGGGACAACGCCGAAAAAATCGTACCCAATATCGCAAATACTTTGCGTCTGTTTTTGATCGCCAGGCCGATGATGCCCAGAATCAATGCGATCAAGTCCAGCAAGCCGGACACGAGGAATAGCAAAATGCCAAGCAAAGCGCCGGTTCGCTGCATCAAGTCCTCGGCAATCACGTTCGCGGGTTGGTCCACGAGGTCCAGTACAGTGGACGTAATCAGCGTCAGCGAAGCGATATAGCCGATCACGGCAAGCAAGCTCAGCACGAAGGAAGCGATGCCGGGTCCGGAGAATTTCTTCCGATAAGCAGGCTCAAACGGTGCCTGGTAAGGTGAAACGGGGTCTTGCTCCGATTGGCGATAATCCATCCTAAAACTCCTTTAATCTTGGTATAAAAACCTACTCAAGATCATCTTTAAATATCCTTCCGAAAATTGCAAGGATATTTTTGGCTGGAGTTACGGTGGAAATCAAGAGAAGCCCTGCGGTATGATGGACGTGAAGCTTGTGGAACAAACGAGAGAGGGGCGAAAGATATCGTGCAGCGAAAATATGCAGGAATCGGGGCCATCGTGATGCTGCTGGCCGTGGCGCTAGGCGCGTTTGGCGCTCATATCCTGAAGGAGAAGATCGGGGAGTCTGCGATCGGAACTTTCGAGACGGGGGTTCACTATCAAATGATCCACGGCATCGCGATGCTGCTGGCCGCGCTCTTTGCGGGCAAATGGGGAGAATCCCGTCGCCTGTTGTGGGGCGGACGGCTGTTCCTGATCGGCGTGATTTTATTTTCGGGCAGCTTATACGGACTTGCCGCATTAGACTGGCGATGGCTTGGTCCGGTGACGCCGCTGGGGGGCGTAGCTTTTCTGGGAGGTTGGCTGCTGCTCGCGCTGGAAGCCTGGAACAGCACAGCACGAGCTGGGAAATAAAGAAGGGCTGGCGAACCTGATGAGCAGGAACGTCAGCCCTTTGCTATGATGCGGATATGGAGCCATCGCTTTTTAGGTATCCAAAAAGTCGATGACCTCGCTCAGTTTTAACGTGTATACTTGCTTCTCGTCAACGTGGTACACGTTCAGCGCGTAAGTTTCCGGCAGGAAGTTCAAAATCCGGCATGGAATACTCGTCCGCTTGCCGTTTCGGTTCACGTAGAGCCGGACCAGCTTGTTCGCGGTAATGTAGCTTTGGATCCAGGCCTGAAATTCCTCGCTCGCCGCAATATCCTTGAAGTTCCCCGGGGCCGAAGCGGCGGGTTCGCTCTTTTTCTTCTCGGCGGCAGCCGAAGGTTTTGGGGCTTCCTTCCCGCTGTCCTTTGCGGTTTCTTTTGTGCTGTCCTTTGCCGTGGCCGCTCTGGCTTTATCGATGCGGGACTGCTTGCGGGAAGCCAGGGTCGACTCAATGATGCGTCCCAATTCGATTCCGGAGTTGATGCGGTAATCTATGATGTCTGGGCCTTCGTTCAGCAGCTTCAGCAACGCTTGTAAAGCCAGCGGGTTCGTAGAGCCCTTGATCAGAATTTCGACGTTGAACAAATAGCCCAATTCTTCCTCATGATGTTGACCAGTCTGATTGTCCATAATTCCCCCAAAAATAACGTGTTAAGGCAGAGAAGGCGATCCTTTCTGTTGAAAATACCCAAATAATCATAGCACCACTAATACAACAATCATAGTCTAAATTTAAGAAAAAAATACGAAGCTTGGTGCGGACCCGACTTTGTGTTTCACGGCACATGAATTGGGGTAAGATATGGACATCTTATTTTATAGAAAGCAGGGGATAAGGATGGCCAATTCGGAAGCGAAATCTACGGGGAAAACCAAGAAGTCGAGCCTGGAGCAGCTGTTGAACGAACAGGTCGCCAACTTGAACGTGCTTTATGTGAAGCTGCACAATTATCACTGGTATGTGAAAGGAAGTAACTTCTTCCGGCTGCATGTCAAATTTGAGGAGCTATATAATGAAGTTTCTGAGCAAATGGACGCCATCGCCGAGCGCATGCTGACTCTGAAATGGAATCCGTCGGCAACGCTTAAGGAATACTTGGAGCTGGCCACCATTCAGGAAGCTGTCGGGAAGGAAGAACCGCAAGCAATGGTACAGCACGTGCTTGAGGACTTGGCAACCTTGACCGAGGCTTATCAGGAAGGCATTACACTGGCCGATCAGGCGGAGGATCCTGCCACCAGCGATCTGCTGACCGGATACGTTGGAAGTCTGGAGAAACACATGTGGATGCTCCGGGCCTTTTTGGATTGATTGGATGCGAAGGAAAAAAATAAAGCATCGCACACTAGAAGGACTTGGCCGCAAGCAAGGGCCGGGTCCTTTTGTTTGGGGGAACCTGGAAATTCTGACTTGTCTGTGACAAACGGTATAGCACCAAGGCTTATATCCGCAGGCATACGTTGCTTATGCTAATAAAGTAGGTTAGAATGAAGTGAGAATCAGTGAGAATCACTTAGAATCATTCTAATGTGATAATTGTTATGATATAATGGCAAGAACAAGGGCGGCGTCCCTGGGCAAATAACGTTAATTTTTCTGGATGGAAGGAGCAGTCAAATGGCAACGCATTTTGTAGTTGAAGGACTTAAAGCGACAATCGAGGAGAAGGAGATCCTGAAAGGGATCAATCTTGAGATAAAAGGCGGGGAAATCCACGCCATCATGGGTCCTAACGGGACCGGGAAAAGTACGCTGGCTTCCGCGTTGATGGGCCATCCGAAGTATGAGGTGACGGACGGCAAAGCGACGCTGAACGGCGAAGACGTGTTGGAGATGGCCGTTGACGAGCGCGCTCGCGCCGGTTTGTTCCTGGCGATGCAATATCCTAGCGAAATCGCGGGTGTAACCAACTCGGACTTCCTGCGCAGCGCCATCAATGCCCGCCGTGGCGAAGGGAACGAAATTTCCCTGATTAAATTCATTCGTCAAATGGAAGAGCAAATGAAAGTGCTGGAAATGAATCCGGAGTTCGCGCACCGTTATCTGAACGAAGGCTTCTCCGGCGGGGAGAAGAAGCGGAACGAAATTCTGCAAATGCTGCTGCTTGATCCGAAGATCGTGATCCTGGACGAAATCGACTCCGGCCTCGACATCGACGCCCTGCGGATCGTGGCGAATGGTGTGAATTCCATGCGCAACGAAGACCGTGGATTCTTGATTATTACCCACTACCAACGCCTGTTAAACTATATCAAACCGGACTTCGTCCACGTGATGATGCAAGGCCGCATCGTAAAATCCGGAGGTCCTGAGCTGGCCGAACGCCTGGAAGCCGAAGGTTATGATTGGGTCAAGGAAGAGCTGGGCATCGTGGACGAGACGGTTGGTCAAGAAGCCTAATCGGAAGGAGGAGTAGAGAATGACGACACAAACCGTACTTCCGGTAGAAGCGGAGCAACTGAAACAACTGTCCGCGAAGCGCGGCGAACCGGACTGGCTGACGGACAGCCGGACGAAGGCGCTGCAGCTGGCGGCAGAACTGGAACTGCCTAAATTGGAAAAAACACGTTTGGATCGCTGGAACCTCAACAATTATGGAACGCTTGGCGAAACCCGCGCGGAGAAGCTGCAGCAGCTTCCCGAGAGCGTTCAATCGCTGGTTGATTTAACTGAGCAAAGCAATTTGCTGGTTCAGCGGAATGCTGACACGATCTTTACCCGACTGGCTCCGGAGCTGGCTAGCCAAGGCGTCATCTTCACCGATTTGGAAACCGCGGTGCGGGAGCATGGCGATCTCGTGAAGGCCCATCTTCACAGCGTGGTGAAACCGGACGAAAATCGAATGTCCGCATTGCATGCAGCCTTGTGGAACGGCGGGGTTTTCCTGTATGTTCCGAAGAATGTCGTGATCGATACGCCGCTGCAAAGCATCTTCCTGTTGGACGATGCGGGATCCGCATTTGCACCGCATGTCTTGATTGTGGCGGAGACGAACAGCCAAGTCACTTACGTTGATAACTATATTTCGGTTAACTTAAACGGCAATATCGTGCATAACGGTGCAGCCGAAGTCATCGTTAAGCCAGGTGCTAAAGTTCAATTTGCTACGGTTCACCATTTAGGGGAGCAAGCAACGGATCTGACGTATCGCCGCGCCGTAGTTGAGAACGACGGCAGCATCGAGTGGATCATCGGCGAAATGAACAGCGGCGATTCGGCAAGTGAAACGCTGTCGATTCTGAAAGGGAACGGCTCGACTTCCGATGCAAAGGTGATCGCGGTGGGTGCCGGCAAACAACGCTTGAACTATACGACGAAAGCCGTCCACTACGGCAAGAGCTCGGCCAGCCAAATGATTACCCGCGCGGTCATGCGGGAAGAGGCGACCGCGATCATCAACGGGATTACGAAGATTGAGAAGGGCGCCACCAAAGCGGACGGCCAGCAAACCGAGAAGGTGCTGATGCTGAGCCCGAAAGCTCGCGGGGACGCGAACCCAATTCTGTTGATTGACGAGGATGACGTTACGGCAGGACACGCGGCTTCCGTAGGGCAAGTGAATCCGGAACAAATCTACTACCTGATGTCCCGCGGGATTACCCGTGCGGATGCGGAGCGCTTAGTTATCTACGGCTTCTTGGCGCCCGTCGTATCCGATATCCCGCTGGAGCCGTTGCAGAAGCAATTGCAAGGTCTGGTGGAAAGGAAGTTGGGGCAATGAGCATCCACGCCGAAGAGCTCAAGAAACAATTCCCGATATTACAGCAAGACATCAACGGGCATCCGCTCGTTTATCTCGACAGCGCGGCTTCTTCGCAGAAGCCGGCCGTTGTTATAGAAGCGTTAAAGCATTATTACGAATGGGACAACGCGAATGTACACCGCGGTGTCCACACGCTGGGCAGCCGGGCAACCGACGCTTACGAGAACGCTCGCGAGAAGGTCGCCCGCTTTATCGGCGCGGCGCGCCGGGAGGAAATCATCTTTACCCGAGGCACCACCACGGCGCTGAATTTGGTTGCTTCCTCTTACGGACCGGCGAATGTCGGAGAAGGGGACGAAATCGTCATTACTCCGATGGAACACCACAGCAATCTGATTCCTTGGCAGCAATTGGCCTTGAAGAAGAAAGCCGTGCTCAAGTACATTCCGCTTCAACCGGACGGCCATATCGATCTGGCGGATGCGGAGAAGACGATCACCGCCAAGACGAAAATCGTGGCAACAGCCTACGTGTCTAACGTCCTTGGCGTTGTGAACCCTGTGAAGGAGCTCGCGGCCATCGCCCACCGCAACGGGGCTGTGATGGTCGTCGACGGCGCTCAAAGCACCCCGCATATGAAGGTTAACGTACAGGAGCTGGACGCGGATTTTTATGCTTTTTCCGGCCACAAGATGTGCGCGCCAACCGGAATTGGGGTACTATATGGGAAGAAGCAACTGCTGGAATCCATGGAGCCGATCGAATACGGCGGAGAGATGATCGACGACGTCGGGCTGTATGAATCAAACTGGAAGGAGCTCCCTTGGAAATTTGAAGGTGGTACGCCGATCATCGCGGGTGCGGTGGGGCTGGCTGCTGCCATCGATTTCCTGGAAGGCATCGGACTTGAGGAGATTCACCGGCACGAGGCGAAACTCGCCGCTTATGCGATGAAACGCTTGGCGGAAATTGAAGGGCTGACTTTGTATGGACCCCGCGAGCGCGAAGTGGGCCTGCTCACCTTCAACCTGCAGGATGTTCATCCGCATGATGTAGCGACCGTGCTTGATGCTTCCGGCATCGCCATCCGGGCGGGACATCATTGCTGTCAACCGCTCATGCGCTGGCTTGAAGCGAGCGCAACGGCCAGAGCCAGCCTGTATTTGTACAATACGGAACAGGATATCGACCGACTGGCGGAAGCTTTAATCCAAACAAAGGAGTATTTTGGGTGATGCAACTGGACGATCTGTACCGCCGTGTCATTATGGATCATTATAAAAACCCGCGGAACCGCGGGAAGTTTGAAGAAGGTGCCTTGACGGTTGATCTGAACAACCCGACCTGCGGCGACCGCATTTCCTTGCAGTTGATCGTGGAAGACGATATCGTCAAGGACGCCCGGTTTACCGGCGAAGGCTGCTCCATCAGCATGTCATCGGCTTCGATGATGACGGAGGCCGTCAAGGGTCGGACCTTCGATGAAGCGATGGATCTCGCCGGACGGTTCTCCCGTCAGATGATGGGGGAATCGGTGGATTTTGACGATTATGAAGATCTTGAGGCCTTATCTGGCGTTAATAAATTTCCTGCCCGTATCAAATGCGCTACGTTAGCTTGGAACGCGCTAAAAAAAGGAATCCAAGCGGAAGACTAATCCCCTAAGGAGGTAGCCGAACATGGCCAAAAAAGCACCGGAATTGGAAGAGTACAAATACGGCTTCCGGGATGAACATAAGGCGATTTTTCAATCGGGTAAAGGTTTGACACGTGAAATCGTGACGGAGATCTCCCGCATTAAAGGCGAGCCGGAATGGATGCTGGAGTTCCGCCTGAAATCGCTCGAGCAGTTCGAGAAAATGCCGATGCCGCGTTGGGGCGGCGACTTGAGTGAGCTTGATTTTAACGATATTCAATATTATGTAAGACCATCCGAGAAGCAAGGTAAGACGTGGGAAGAAGTCCCTGCGGAAATCAAGGAAACCTTTGATAAGCTGGGGATTCCAGAAGCCGAGCAGAAGTTCCTGGCCGGCGTCTCCGCGCAATACGAATCGGAGGTCGTATATCACAGCATCCAGAAGGACCTCGAGGATCAAGGCGTTATCTTCATGGATACGGATTCCGCTTTGCGTGAATATCCGGAACTGTTTAAGGAGTATTTCGGAACGGTGGTTCCTGCGGCCGATAACAAATTTGCGGCCCTGAACAGCGCTGTATGGTCCGGGGGCAGCTTCATCTACGTGCCGCCAGGCGTGAAGTGCGAAGTGCCGCTGCAGGCTTATTTCCGGATCAACTCGGAGAACATGGGGCAATTCGAACGTACGCTGATCATCGCCGACGAAGGCAGCTTCGTGCACTACACCGAAGGCTGTACGGCGCCGATCTACAGCACGAACTCGCTGCATAGTGCAGTCGTGGAAATCATCGTGAAGAAGGACGCTCGCGTTCGTTACACGACGATCCAAAACTGGGCTCCAAACATCTATAACCTGGTAACCAAACGTGCGGTAGCCGAAGAGAACGCCAACATGGAATGGGTGGACGGCAACATCGGCTCCAAGCTGACGATGAAATACCCGGCCGTTATCCTGAAAGGCCGCGGCGCAAAAGGCAGCGTGTTGTCCATCGCCGTTGCCGGCAAAGGCCAGCTTCAAGACGCCGGAGCGAAAATGATCCACCTGGCGCCGGATACGACGTCGACGATCGTGTCGAAGTCGATCTCCAAACATGGCGGTAAGGTAACCTACCGGGGTCTCGCTTCCTTCGGCCGTCAGGCGGAAGGCGCGAAATCGAACATCAAATGCGATACGCTGATTCTCGATAACGAGTCCACGTCCGATACGATTCCGTACAACGAAATCATGAACGACAACATCACGTTAGAGCATGAAGCGACCGTATCGAAGGTGTCGGAGGAGCAGCTCTTCTATCTGATGAGCCGCGGTCTCACCGAAGAAGAAGCAACGCAGATGATCGTCATGGGCTTTATCGAGCCGTTCACGAAAGAGCTGCCGATGGAATACGCGGTGGAGATGAACCGGTTGATTAAGTTCGAGATGGAAGGCAGTATTGGGTAACCTTCAATCGAACTCCAATGCATTGCAAAAGCTCGCCACCCCTTGGGGTTGGCGAGCTTTTATGTTTTTCGTACCTTTTTCCAAATCGAGAAATAAACAGTAATTAATGAGTTGCTCAAGAGGTAGGATACAGCGGTCCAGCCCATATTCCATCCCAAATCATATTTGATTCTTTCTGCGGTGAACATAATAAACTCTAGAAGAGTAAGTAATCCCGAGAAGATGATTACTGCTGCGATCGAATTTAATGCTCTTTTCCGTATAAAACGTACCATCAGGCAAGGGACAACTAAATAGATACCGAGGTTTGAAAGGAAGATCGACAAGAATTCAAACCGCTCAGGCTGAAAGGACCACCATCCTATATGGGTTCCCCATTCATTAAAAATAAAGGCAATGAGAGATGAAAAAGGTCCAATAGATAGTAATAGCTCCCTATCTGTATTGAAGAGGTAAGCTCCAAAGATCCATGGAATAATAAACAAAAGGAGAGAGTTGATGAGCATTCGGATCACCACCGGATATAGCTTCTCCCAAAGCTCTTCTCCGTATAACTTAGAACCGGTTTACTTCCGAATCGTCACGCTTGTCCCGATCGGCACGATGCGGGCTAGTTCGATCACATCCGGGTTGTACATTCGGATGCAGCCGTGGGATACCTCCTTCCCGATCGATGAAGGATCATTGGTCCCATGAATTCCGTAGTGCGGCTTGGACAAACCCATCCAATAGGCGCCAAACGGCCCGCCGGGATTCGGGGCCTTGTTGACGATCGTAAACATTCCTTCGGGGGTTTGCGTGAGCATTTTTCCGATGCCTACCGGAAATCCGCGGACAACGATGTTATTGTCCAGCAAATACAGCATCCGATCCGATAAATCCACGATGATGCGGTAATTAGGCATAATTTGCGCTGACCTCCGTCGTTTTTGCTAGTGTATGACGAATAGGCATGAGTTGGTTGGGCGAACGCCGAAAGGATTCATGTTGAGACGATACGGGCAAATCAGCGGCATAAAAAAACCGGGCCTGATCGGACCCGGAGGGAATGATGTCGTATTATAGATAAACCTCTTCGATCGAGATTTCACGTTCTTTGGACAGGTCAACGAAACGGGTATCGGTCTTGACCAGCGGCCGGAAGAAATCCGCTTGGTTGGTCATCACGATGGAACCGATCTCGCCGGAGCTCAGCATCACTTTCTTACCGATAAAATTCGGCAGTAGGTGGCGGATCAGCACTTGGGTTGGTTCCGGGCTCAGCTTGCCGAAGCTGAGGCTGTTGAGCTCGCGCAGCACCGAGAGCAGCTCTTGTTTCGAGCGGTATACCCGGTTCGAGGTCATCGCCGAGTACACGTCCGCAACGGCGGCGATTTTGGCAAACGGATGGATTTCCTTCTCGCGCAAACCATGCGGATAACCGCTGCCGTCTTCCCGTTCGTGATGCTGCAGCGCCACCAGTGCGGAAAGCTCGTCCCCAGTCGAACTCAGGATGATCTCATGACCGTATTCGGTGTGGCGCTTCACTTCCTCATACTCTTCCGGCGTCAGCTTGCCGGGTTTGGTCAGGATGCTCTGCGGGACCTTGCATTTGCCGATATCGATCAAATAGCCCGCTTTCCCGGCCTTATAAGCTTCTTCTTTGGTATACCCCATCCAGGAAGCGATATAATAGCAAAGCATGCCAACTTGCATGGAATGATGGTAGGTATAGTTGTCTTCTTCGCCGATCATCAGCAGCAGGGAGACAACATCCTTCTGGTTATCCAATTCTGAGATCATGGGCTCGAGGAGCTGATCTACTTTCGCTTCGTCGATACTGCCGCTGGTTAGCGCTTCCAAAAAGAGCTCTTCAAACCCGTCCACTGCCTCATTCATATAAGGCTTGGCCCGGTAGGCAGGGTCTTTAGGAAATTCGGCGTCTAAGGTTTGCGGCTCGATATCCACATAGTCGATGCCGTGCTGCATCAATTTGACAATGGCATCACTGCTCAGCTCGCAGCCTTTCTGCAAAACAAAAACGCCGAAATGATTAAATACGTCGTGTTGGAGACGGTCGCCTGGACTGAGTTCCATAATATGTACTTTCAAGGACGATGACACCTCATAATCTTCCAATTTTCCTTAATCATATCAGGAAATAATTGGACTGACAATGAATTTTGTTGCTTGTCAATCACCCGAAAGGAGGTGTTCTCCCGGAACGCGGGGGTCCCATGGCCCAAGCCCATGGCCCTTCCACTCGGAGCCGTCTTCCCAGATCTCCTTCTTCCAAATCGGCACGATTTGCTTCAGACGTTCGATCGCATAACGGCTAGCATCGTAGCATCCGGCCCGGTGAGGTGCGGAGACAGCGATGACAACGCTGATTTCAGCGATATCCACGTGGCCGATCCGGTGGCTGATGGCGCAGCGCGTCCCCGGCCAACGCTCGGCGATTTCGGTACCGATTTGGCGCAGTTTAGCTAAAGCCATCGGTACGTAGGCTTCGTACTCTAGATGTACGGTTCGCTGTCCCTGCGTCCATTCCCGGGTCGTCCCGGTAAAGGTTAATGCCGCTCCGTGGTCGGGAGCGATCACTTTGGCGGTGATCTCCTCCACAGAAAGCGGCTCCTCTGTAATGATAAACCGTTCATCGTCCGTCAGGTCCGATCGGAAGCCTGAGGTTGCTTCCCCGCCGGATACCGGCGGGATAAGCGCGACCTCATCCTCCGCAGTGATCGGCGTATCGCCAGCGGCATACTCCTGATTTACAGCGACAAAGGAAGCGGCAATTAGATTCGCTGCCGAAGGATAGGCTTCCGCCAACGCTTCCTTTAAAGAGGCAGCAGTGATCGGCCGTCCCGGATGCGGGAAGGCAAAGCTGAGGCTGGACGTCCCTATTTGGTCCGCCAACCCCGCAAAAAGGGCAATTTGTATATTCATAGAAGTCTCCTCGGAATGGTTTGTAAGTAATATACATTATAACAAGACAACGATCAATTTTAAGGTATATAATACACAATGAACTCTAAAATTTAGAATAGGCCGAATAGATTGAGAGAGCAAGGGGGCAGTTCTTGATGCCGGAGACGAACCAGCAAACGTTAACGATCTTATACACCAACGATATTCACAGCCACTTCGAAACGATGGGGCGCATTGCGGCGATGATTCATGAATTGCGGGCTGAGGCGCCGGCTTCCACGCTCCTGCTCGATATCGGCGACCATATGGACCGGGCCGCGATCGAAACCGAGGGCACCTTAGGACAGGCGAATGTGGACGTGCTTAACCTGACGGGATACGATGCCGTCACGATCGGTAATAATGAAGGGCTAACCTTTACGCCGGAAATGCTGCGCCAGGCTTACGCAGGTTTGCATAGCACGGTGATTTGCGGCAATATTGTAGAGCTGCAAACCGGACAACCGCCGGCTTGGATGCAACGTCGGAAGGTGGTGCACAAGGCTGGCCTCAAGATCGGGCTGGTGGCGGCGACGGCTGCATTCGCCGAGTTCTATGAGCTGTTGGGCCTGGAGTCCTTAAACCCGCTGGACACGATAGCAAGCGATGTTGGACAACTGAGAGACAAGGTGGATCTCGTCATCGTGATGTCCCATTTGGGGCTGCCGATGGATCGGCAGTTGGCCGAGACGGTACCGGGCATCGACTTGATTATCGGCGGTCACACGCATCACTTGCTGGAGGAGCCGCTGCGTATCGGATCGACGATGGTTACGGCGGCGGGGAAATTCGGCAACTTCTTGGGAAAGGTCGTCGTTCGTCAGATTTCCGATACCGGACGGTTTATGCTGGACGGGGTTTGTTTACCTGTTGTGGAGGGGCCAAAGCTGGAGCAGGTGGAGACGGCCATCGCCTTGCAGCGGGACGCTGCAAAGCTTCGTTTGAACCGGACTGTCGCCATGACGGAACGGGAGCTGCCGGTGTCGTATGAAGCAGAATCACCGTTTGGTAATCTGCTAGCTCAGGCGGTTCGCCGTCATACCGGCAGCGAGTTCTCTCTGGTCAACAGCGGCCAACTGCTGTCGGGCTTGCCAGCTGGCGAAATCAGCGAAGGCATGCTGCATGAACGCTGCCCTTCGCCCATTAACCCCTGCACGATGCAGGTAACTGGCGAGGATATTTTGGCCAGCTTGGAAGAATCGCTGCTGGAGGAGAAGATGGGCAAGGCCATCATGGGGTTTGGTTTTCGGGGCAAGGTGCTTGGCGGCATTTGCGTCGACGGCCTGGAAATCGAATACGACCCCGGTGCGCCTCCCTACGAGCGGATTATCCGGGCAAGCGTGGCCGGCGTACCGCTTCGGGAAGACCAAACCTATCTTGTCGGCACGCTGGACATGTTCACGTTTGGCGTTGGTTACGAGCGGTTAAAGCAGGGAACGGAGAAGCGCTATATGCTCCCTGAATTTCTACGCGACCTGCTGCGCCTTGAGCTGCAAACCGCCGGTGCGGTGGATCGTTGTTTTCAATCCCGGTGGAAAAAAGTAGAATAGCTATAGCGCAAAGTCACACTCGATCAGGAGGAACACATGAGTCTTATTGTCTCGATTATTTTAGCCATTGTGGAAGGTTTAACGGAGTTTATTCCGGTTTCGTCGACGGGACATATGATATTGACGGCCAAGCTGATGGGATACGACGATCAGTCGCCGGAAATGAAAACCTTTGAAATCGTCATTCAGTTAGGTGCGATCCTGGCTATGGCCTGGGTGTACCGGGAACGGATCCTAAACTTGCTTGGCTTAAGCAAAAAAGTGACCGTGGTGGACCGTAATGCCCCCAAAGGCCGGTTGAATCTGATTCATATTCTATTGGGGATTGTCCCGGCGCTGGGCGTCGGTTATGTCTTCCGTGATTTTATCAAAAGTCTGTTCAGTTCCCAAACGGTGTTGTGGGCACTTGTGGTTGGCGGCATATTTATGATTTTCGCCGAATGGTTTAATAAGAAGAAAGCGACGATTACCGCTCCGGAAATGGATCAGCTTACCTATAAACAGGCATTGTTGATCGGTTTATATCAATGTATCTCCGTGCTCTGGCCTGGATTTTCCCGATCCGGTTCGACGATTGCCGGAGGGATGCTCAGCGGGGCTAGCTATAAAGCGGCCGCCGATTTCTCGTTCCTGATCGCCATCCCGATTATGTGTGCGGTTTCGGGGTATGAAATGTTGGATTCTTACCGCTACTTGACGTCCGATACGATCGGGTATTTCCTGATTGGGTTTGTGGTTGCTTTTGTGGTGGCCTATGTGGTCGTCCTGGCGTTTCTCAAGCTTATCCAAAGGGTGCAGCTTCGCCATTTTGCGTATTATCGGTTTATTTTGGCTGCGTTGTTCTGGATCTTCATTATGCGTTGACCCGCTTCAAAGGGAAGTGGTGTTCGGTATCAACCGCTGATTCCAGATACATATAGAAACCTTGAACAGAGACGGAAGTGGAAGTCATGCGGTTAATCCCAGTCGCCTCGCTGCAGGCTGGAATGAAATTAGGGAAAAAGATTTATAATGAGGACGGGATCATTCTGTTGTCCGAAAATGCAGAATTGACCGATGCGATCATCCGCAGGCTACAGGCCCATGGCCTGGATTTCTTGTACGTGGCTGATCCTCGTACGGACGATTTGGTGATTCCGGAAATGATAGAGGAAGAAACGCGGCGCCGCGCGCTTGGGGAAATTCGGACGAATTTCCGCAAATGGGCTACGCCGAGTGTAAAGAACGTGACTTATCCTTATTTGGGCAAAGCCTTCTCCGGCTTGATTGAATCGATCTTGGACGACCTTAGTGCCCGCGACGACGCCATGATCATGATGATGAATATGAACAGCATGGATCATTACTTGTACCGTCATTCGTTGAACGTCTGCGTGTATACACTGCTGCTCGGCCAGCTCCATGGGTACACGAAAGATGAGCTGACCGTGCTGGGATTAGGCGCCCTGCTGCACGATATCGGCAAAACGAAGCTCCCTCTGGAGATGCTGACCAAGCCGTCACGGCTCACGAACGAGGAGTTTGAATTGATTAAACAGCATCCCGACCTCGGCTTTAAAATGCTGAAGGATGAACCGGGAATCCCGTTGTTATCGGCGCACTGTGCTTATCAGCATCATGAGAAAATGGATGGCAGCGGGTATCCCCGCGGGATCCGCGGCAGCGAAATCCACGAGTACGCCCGCTGGATCGCAATCACGGATGCCTACGACGCCATGACGACTCACCGGGTTTACCGCAAGGCGATGCTGCCGCATTTGGCGTTGGAAGTGCTGTATACCGGCTGCGGGCATTGGTATGAGAAATCGAAGCTGGAGCTGTTCCGCGAGCGGGTTGCTATTTATCCAATCGGGATGACGGTTAAATTGAGTTCTGGCGAAACCGGCGTGGTATCGAGGATTCCCGGTCATATGCCGCAGCGGCCGGTTGTTCGGATTTTGAAGGACCCACGGGGAGAGGAAATCCGGTCGCCTTATGAAGTAGATTTGTCCACCCAGCTTTCCATCGTGATTGCGGAAGTGGACGGAATGGAAATGGTGGTAGGAGAATGATGAAGAAACAGATCAAAACGATGGATAGGGTAGGAAGTCCAATCAGCCCAAGCTATGATCCTTGGGACCCGATTCGGTCGCTTCGCGAATACGGTCGCCACGTGTTAACCAGCGTGGAATTGACGGTAACGAATCTGTGCAATATGCGGTGCGAGCACTGTGCGGTTGGCGACAGCCTTGTGCTGAAGGAGCCTGAGCAACTGCCGCTGCCGCTGATTTTAAAAGCGCTTGATGAAGTCGAGCATCTGCAGACGATCAGTATTACCGGCGGGGAACCTACGTTTCGGCGCCAAACCGTAGAGGAGAAAATTATCCCGCTGCTGAAATATGCTAAGGCGCGGGGGATCCGCTCGCAAATCAATTCCAATCTGACATTGGATTATGAACGTTACGAGAAGCTGCTTCCTTATTTGGATGTCATGCATATCTCGTTCAACTATACGAGCGAGCGCGATTTCCATGAGATCGGATTTGCCCGCAGCGGGCATCCGGTCAAGCCGGAGGTCGCCTACAAAATGTACGATACGATGATCGAGAATACGCGCAGGCTTAGCGAAGCGGGGATGTTCATCTCCGCCGAGTCGATGATTAATTACCGCACGCACCGGAAGCTTGCGGACATTCACCGGATGATCGTAGAGATGGGCTGCCAAAGGCATGAGGTCCATCCGATGTATGCGGCCGATTTTGCCGAAGGGTTGCCGGTGTTGGCGCTAAGCGATATGCGGGCGGCGATCCACTCGCTGCTGGACACACGGGATCCGGCGGTTTGGATGCTGTTCGGAACGCTGCCGTTCTTCGCCTGCAACGAGAACGAGGAAGATTTGCAACTCCTGCGCCGCTTGCGGAGGGAGCCGAATGTGACGGTTCGCAACGACCCGGACGGACGCAATCGCGTCAATGTGAATATGTTCACCGGGGATGTATACGTAACGGATTTTGCCGCAATCCCGGCCTTCGGCAATGTGCGGGACGGCCGGTTGGACGATATTTTCGGCCGCTGGCTGACGGAGCATCCATTGAACCAGAAAGTCAATTGCCACTGCGACGCTGCCGGCTGCTGCGGCCCGAATCTGCTGGTCGCCGACATGTATTACCGAGATACGGATTTTAAAACGCGTAAAGCCGCTACTTTATAAAGGTAGAACTAATATAGGAAAGAGGCGTATTGCATGCCTGTGTCACCCGATGGTCATACCGAATTTGAAATAGGCAAGCTATTTTGGAATCTGCTGCTCGTCCTTATTCTCGTCTTTTTAAACGGGTTCTTCGTGGCTGCGGAGTTTTCGCTCGTCAAGGTACGTCAATCCCGGCTTACTCAACTGGCGCGGGAAGGCAACCGGCGGGCGAATTATGCGCTGAAGGTCAACAAGCGGCTGGACACCTACCTGTCGGCGACGCAGCTGGGCATCACCCTTGCTTCGCTGGGACTCGGGTGGGTCGGGGAACCGGCGGTGTCTGAGCTGTTAATTGAACCGCTGATGCATAAAATCGGGGCTACGGATCCAACGCTGATCTCAACGATCTCGGTGGCGGTTGGCTTTGCGATCATTACCTTTTTACATATCGTGATGGGGGAGCTGGCTCCGAAATCACTGGCGATCCAAAAGTCGGAGGAAGCGTCCTTATGGCTGTCATGGCCGCTTTTGATGTTTTACCGTTTGTTCCTTCCGGTCATCTGGCTGTTGAATACGGCGGCGAACAGCGCGCTCCGGCTTATCGGCATCGAACCCGCGGGCGAAGGCGAGGCGGCGCATTCCGAAGAGGAGATCCGCATCCTGATGGATCAAAGCGCTAAAAGCGGCGTCATCGATAAGGACGAGATGAAGCTGGTAGACAATATTTTTGATTTCTCCGATATGCTGGCCCGGGAAGTGATGCTGCCGCGGACGGATATGGACTGTTTGTATACGAACCTGAGCTGGGAGGACAACATGAAGATCGTGGCGGGCACGAAGCACTCCCGTTACCCTGTCGCCGTCGAGGATAAGGATCAGATCATCGGGTTCGTTCATATTACCGATCTGCTGCTGCCCGATCCGGAGAAGCCGCTCCACCTGGAGGAATTGGTTCGACCGATCTTGAATGTGCCGGAGTCGATGGAAATCAGCCAGGTGCTTCGCTTGATGCAGAAGAAGCACTCCCAGGTAACGCTGGTCGTCGACGAATATGGCGGAACGGCGGGCCTTCTGACCGCCGAGGAGATTCTCGAAGAGATCGTCGGCGATCTGCATGACGAATTCGAGGACGAACGCTCGGACATCGAGAAGTTGTCGGATGACGTCTATTCGGTGGACGGCCGTTTGCTGATCGAAGAGGTGAACGACCTGGTCGGCAGCGAAATCGAAGACGAGGAAGTCGATTCGATCGGCGGCTGGTTGTTTAAGGAACTCGAAGGTACCCCGGCCAAAGGGAAAAGAAAGCAGGTCGACCGCTTCTTGTTCGAGGTTGAGGAAGCCAGCCGATTGCGCATCACGCGCGTGAAGGTCATCCGCCTCGTCGTCGAGGAGCCGGATGAGGAAATCGAAGAGGAATAAGGCGGACAAGCTCCGTCCGGTTACATAACGCCGCACCTCCTAGCTAAGGGGGTACGGCGTTATTTTTTAAGAAAGAGGCCGGTTCTTTGAGCCATCCTGAGGAACGTATGTGTTATTCAGCTCTTATGAATCCAGTAGAATAAGGATGGTGAGTGATTATCGTATAGAAAATTGAATTAAGGGGTCCTTTAGGTCGTTGAAGTCGACATAAAGATAGCCCTAATGTATTACTTTAAAATAAATTCTTTTGAAGCCAACTGATTGTTGTCTATTTCAAAAATACATTTATATTTACCTGTGGACCAACCCGCAGAAGTTAATTGAACTACCTGCCCAGACATGCCCTTGGTAATGTGAACATGTTGTTCCATTACAGTATCCGATGTTGCAAGTTCCTTAACAAGGAGCCTTCCGTGATGGGTACCTTTGCTCATTTCTGGAAATTCAATGAGAATCTTTATTCCGTTTCGGTTAATGAATTCCGAACTACGATCAGTGAAAGTGAAAGTTTCATCATTAAGATTATAACCCATACTAATTACATAGTTATTAGATCCTCTGGTATTACTATTTAGATAGTCCATAATCTTACTGGTGCTAAAATAGAGAAAGATAACAATAGACAGTAAGACTATTCCAATAATAATGACCATCTTTCTATTCTTCATTTACCCGATTTGGCCCTCCAAGAAATTTATTTTACAGGTCATATTTATTAAGGCGTTCATCACCGCCTAAAAAAATAAAACTTGAGCAATTGTACCCCTTGTTCCGGTATCCGGTATAATATCCAGACGCCTTTTGTTTTTGATTACAATAAACATTGGCGGTGCTCGGACTCTCTACTGTATTCATACTCTCTTGTAAACAATATCTACCTTGGGCGTATGCCTGGAATAATAATGGGTTACTACTATACATAACTCCACCAGCAATTGCTAATGCACAATCAGAATTATTTGCAGGGAAGTTAGCTCCATTATCCCAATCTGATTTATTACAACTTACGTGTCCTTCATTAGTTAGTAACAACATCTTACCTTTACCTTCCCCTAAAATTGCTCCTACACCAATTCCATTCCATGAATCAGGATCTGAAAGAGGAGTAATTTCAGAAGAATTAGTTGCTGATGATTTGGAGAAATCAGGATCCATCTTACTTTCCGAACTGGCAACCAAATCACCAAAGTTAATTCTTGCATCTACTGGAATATGATTCAATCCATTATCAAGGATAACTTCTTGTTCATGAATTAAGTTGTTTACGCTGTAAACACTAATTTTATGGAGACCAGATGTCAATCCATCAAGGTAAAATTCCCCATTAGATAGATTTACATTACTACCATCAATCTGTAAAGTGGTTTCTGGAAGGCTAGTTATTATTTCTACCGTATTGTTGTTTATTTGAGCAATGGATGAGTTTATTGCTTCATTCAAATCAATTCCGATTTGGTCATACAACTTTTCAACAACTTCTGGTGTCCTATCAGCAAACTGTACTATCGTATTCAAATGCCCGTGAATACTACTAGTCGATTCCTCCAAACCGTCCGCATAAGCCGGAGAAGCAATAGTAAATAATAAAACTACAGCTGATGCAAACGTGAATAGACGAAAAGATTTTTTCATAGCTCATCATCTCCTAAGATAAGGTATTTGTTACAAATCCAATGATAATAAACTAAAAAAATAAAAAAACATTACGAATTTCATATGATAATTATTTTATTTTGGGTATAATTATATTTTCCACTAATTAGTTAAATTGGTGTCATTGTACATATCATTTTCATTTGAGGAGTTTGGGAAAGAGTTTCAGATTAAAGGGCTGTATACTCTCTGGTCTTGACCATTGTCCCCCGTCTTAGGGCAGCCGATTGCGCATCACGTGCGTGAAGGTCATCCGCCTCGTCGTCGAGGAGCCGGATGAGGAAATCGAAGAGGAATAAGGCGGACAAGCTCCGTCCGGTTACATAACGCCGCACCTCCTAGCTAAGGGGGTACGGCGTTATTTTTTTGTGAAATTGCGGCTCCTCCGGTTCATTATTTGGGCGATTGTCATATGTTAGTGGTAGGATGCAGGGAAAATTTGGCGATTGCGCCTGCATGACCATGTTTAAAGAAGGAGGAAGTTTCTTTGAGCCATCCTCAGGAACGTGTGTGGACCCCTTTTATAGGCCCATTCGACCCATGTCCGCCGATCACGCACAAAACCTACAGCACCCCTCCGCAGCTGTTTATCCACTTTCAGCCCCCGAATTTGCCGCAGTTTAGCCCGATGGATGCCCTGAAACACGGCACATTATGGCCGGCGTTGTACAGTCCTTATGAATCCAAATGGGGAAAAGGACGGTGATCTCATGAATACGAATCCCAACAATCAACCGTTCGACCAGGAGTATTATGAAAAGCTTGAGAAGCTGCAGGCGCTGGACTTTGCGCTGGTGGAGCTGAATTTGTACCTCGACACGCACCCGGATGATCTGGCGGCGATTCAGCAGTTTAATCAGCTGACCCAGGAACGGACGCAGCATGCAAACCATTTTCAGCAGCTGTACGGCCCGCTGCAAAACTTCGGGCGAGCCTATTCGAAATTCCCTTGGGAATGGTCGAAAAGCCCTTGGCCTTGGCAGGTTTAGCAACCTGCCTTCAATCCGTGATGGGAAGCTAAAGGAGGTTAATCAGGCGATATGTGGGTGTATGAGAAAAAGCTGCAATACCCGGTTCGCGTCAGCAAATGTGATCCGCGGATGGCCAAACTGCTGATCGAGCAGTACGGCGGCGCGGACGGCGAGCTGGCGGCGGCGCTGCGTTATTTGAATCAGAGATATACGATCCCCGACAAGGTGATCGGGCTCCTGAACGACATTGGGACGGAGGAATTCGCACATCTCGAAATGATTGCAACGATGGTCTACAAGCTCACCAAAGACGCGACGCCGGAGATGCTGAAGGCGGCCGGAATGGATCCTTATTACGTGAACCACGATAAGGCTCTCTTCTACGAGAACGCGGCAGGGGTGCCTTGGACGGCGACGTACATCCAGGCCAAAGGCGATCCGATCGCCGACCTGTACGAGGACATCGCGGCCGAGGAAAAAGCGCGGGCTACATACCAGTGGCTCATCGACATGACCGACGACGTCGATATCCAGGACAGCTTAAAGTTCCTGCGCGAGCGGGAGATCGTGCACAGCTTGCGGTTCCGCGAAGCGGTGGAGATCCTGAAAGAGGATCGGGAGCATAAAAAGTTCTTCTAATTCCTGTAATGAACTTATTCTATCGTTGAAGGTGATAGGTTATGGCCAAAAATAAACGTGGAAAATCGATCTGGAACCTGCCTTCGCGCGGCCGCGGGACGTGTCCGGTGTGCGGGAGCACGCGAATCAAGCTGCTGTATACCAAAAACACGAGCACGGGACAACAGCTTAAAGTCTGCAAGAAATGCTCGAATGCCTCGCAGGTTAGAATCGATGCGGCGGGTCATAAGGCGGTCTAAAGCCCGGAATAAAGGGTTCCAAGCCGATAAGATGGGGAAATGGAAAGGCTTGCGCATTAACTCCCAGAACACAAAAAAGTTGGATGGAAAAAGCTGCATTTTCCGTCCAACTTTTTGTGCTTCTAGGATGTGGCTTTGTAAATGGGAACATCCATCAAGGTTGGCTCAAATTCTAAAATGAGCCATTTGATCCGTGAGCTCCTGCACGAGACGGCTCAGGTGGCTAGCTGCGGCCGCGATTTCCTGCATCGTGGCCAATTGCTCTTCGGTGGCGGCCGCCACCTGCGCAGCTTCGTCCGTCGAAGTCAACGTGATGCCCGACACGAGGCGGACCGCTTCCGCGACGCGGGCGGCCCCTTCAGCCATTTCCTGAACCTCGGCCGAAACTTCCTGCGCCCGGTTCCCCACCTCGCTCATTTCCTTCATAATCGATGCGAACAACTGTCCGCTCTCCGTCACGCTTTCCAGGCCTTTATCCACCTCGATCGCCGTGTTGCCGATCAGTCGTACGGCCTGCTCGGTGTCCGTAGCAATCTCCGCGATGCCGGCTTGCACCTGGTCTACCGCATGCTTCGTTTGCTCCGCCAGCTTGCGGATTTCTGAGGCAACGACGGCAAATCCCTTGCCCTGTTCGCCGGCCCGGGCCGCCTCGACGGAAGCGTTCAGCGCCAAAATATTGGTTTGATTCGAAATGCCGGAGATCAGTCCGATCAGTTTTCCGATCTCCCCGGACCGTTCGCTAAGCCGAAGGATCGCTTCGTTTGATTCGTTCATGGACTCGGAGATCGCGTTCATTTGACCGACTGCCTGCCGCACGACTCGATCCCCTTGCCGGGTCTGCCCGATGACCTCATCGGCCGATCCGGACACCGCTTCGGACGAGGCGGCCACGCGCCGGACGCTTTCGGCCATTTCCCGCATCATCTCGGCGGCTTTTTCCGCTTCGGCATTCTGCTTCTTCAGACCGTCCGCCACATTTTCCACGGAGGCGGAAATCGATTGTGCGGCCAGCGATGTTTGCCCGGCGCTAGCCTTCAATTCCTCCGAAGTGGCGCTGACGGTAAGGGCGATGTCGGAGGTATGCCGCAGCATTCCCCGTAAACTTGCCGCGGTTTCATTCAGATGTTCCGTCATCTTCCCGAATTCGTCCTTCGACCGGACCGGCGCGGAGCGGGTTAGATCGCCGTCCGCCATAAACCGCAAGGAGGAGACCATTCGGCCGATATTGTTGATGACGATCATGCGCGCCAACACCCAGACGCCAAGGCCGAGAAGGAGCAGGGCGGCGAGCCCGATCACCAGGGATTGGTTGCGGTTTTGCGTATATGTTTTGAAAATCTCGCTTTTCGGAATAACCGTCTGTACGTACCATACCTCATCGTCGACAATCGGGATCGGCTTAAATGCGCGAACGACAGCTTCTCCGCCGGAATCCGCGCTTTCGTGGGACAGCTTGCCCTGTTGCACTTCTTCAAACACCCGCCGATGGCTATCGTCAGCGAGAAAGGAATGGCCGATCTCCTCGGGATTCTCGCCGTTAGCTATGTATAAACCGCCTTGGGACAGCAGGGAGACGTTGCCGCCGAGCGGATGCTCCTTCTCAGCGGACTGCTGAAAGGTATCCAGGAGGAACGCACTGCCGATGACCCCGAGAAATTGCTCGTTCTGATCCAAGATCGGGAGCAAAATCATGGTCAACAGTTCCGACTCCCCGTTATCGGTCGAAGCATTGTAAGGTTCCATTACGATCGCCCGTTTCTTCGCTTTGGCCTGTTCGTAGGCGGTGAAGGTATCCAGGCCGCCAAACGGCACCGGCATGATTTGGCCGTTGTCGAAGCGGATGGCCAAGGTCGCCAGCCGGCCTCCATTCTCGGCAAAGAGCGGATCCTTGGCATAATCGGCGTCCCGTCCGTATGCATCCGGCTCCCAAACCGTAAACATCGAGCTGGCGGAAGCGTTGTCGTTCAGCAGGTTCGCGAGATTGCGGATCAACCGCCCGCGTTCCAGGTCTCCCTGCGAAAGCTCATCGAGAAAGATGGAGCGCAGCGAGTCCAGCGAGGCCACCGTTTTCTGAACCAGTTTGGCGTTTGCATCGGCATAGGTTTGTCCGGTACTCTCGGCCTCCAGCATCCCCCGATCGAGGCTTATTTTCTCGAGCACCTTCAGGTTCCAGCCGATCAGAACCGAGAAGGCGGCCACCAGGATAACGGAAGACAAGGCGATGAATTTGACGATGACTTTCAGATCTCTAAACCATTTTATCATTTGATTTCCTCCACGTTCGAATTGGCCTGCTGCAACGATCGGCTGCGGCCGGGTTCATAGATTTTCGATACTTCGATCAACCGAATTTCAAAAGGCTCCAGCACGGCGTGAATCGTCAGTCCTTCCGAGCAGGAAATCCGCTCCTTCTCGATCTTCGGAATCGATATCCGCCGAAGGTATTCGATGTCGTCGCGGGAGAGTTCTTCCGTTTGCCCGAGATTCAAGGCGTTGTCGTAGGCGCTGCCGTAAGTGCGGTTCACAACGGAATGTTTGATTTCGAAATCGCCGGCCAGCGGGGAGAGCTCCAGCCGGAATTCGCGATTCGTTTTGTTCGGGAAATGCGCGTAACGTTCCTTGTGCGAGATGCTGATCGAGATCCCGTTCGCGTAAATATCGTCGTAATGATGATAGTTGTATAGGAGTATCTGGTAACGGTCCGCCTGTTTCGTTACGAAGTATCCGTCTCCCCGCTCCACAAGGAAATCCCCCAGTTTATTCAAAAAGCAAAAGGCGTGGTAAGCGGGTTTCTTGATGTTGTTGAAAGTAAACAATCCGAGGCCGCCATGAAACACTTGGCGGGGCAGCCGGTTCTCTTCGTGCAGATCGGTCAGGAGCCAGTAACCGAACGAGTCCAAACGGTCGTAATTTTCCGCAATATTCTTGATCACGTAAGAAGACTTGAAACAGGTGTCGCTCATCAAATCTTTGTGCGAAACCGTCGAATTCCATTCGGTCATATACACCGGCAAATCAGCCAATTTGGCTTCCCGCAGCCGATCCTGGAGCCGATCGATAAACTGCTTGAACGAATCGGTGACCGGACTCAGATTGAGCTGCTTGTCCATGCTGAGATGATTGTCATGGGAGATCAGATCAATGTCGTAATAATGAACCGTGATAAAATCAGGCAGGCAGCCGCTGCTTTGACTGAATGCAAGGAACGAAAACAGCCAATCCTCGCTTTTGTTATAGGTCGAGAAAGCGGCCGGGCCGCCGAAAGGGAGCGCGGGATCGATGTTTTTTACCGTCTCGTACGTGTTTTGGTACAGCAAGAAGAACGTTTCGTCCTGCTTGAAGCCAAACAGCAGGTTGGACGAGCTGGGTTCGTTCCATACGCAGAACAGCCAGCTGCGCACCTCTTCCGTGCCGTATCGGCCGATCAGGTGCAGAGTTAACGCCTCGACCAGCCGGTTCCATTTCTCCATGTCTTTGGGCGGGCTGGTGTTCATATTGGCGTAGAAAACAGTTTTCGACAAGTCGCTCGCCAGCTTCGCCGGCATGAACGAAAATTGCACAAGCGGCTTCAGGCCGACCGAAAGCAGGAAATCGAACGCTTTATCGATCAGCCGGAAATTGAACAGAGGTTTTCCTTCCGCATCCTCGTCGTAAACCATAAGATCGTCGTCCAGCAAGCCGTGCATCTTGATGTATTTAAATCCGATTTCCCGCTGCGCGGTACGCAGTGCTTCCTGAACAACGGCATAGAGAACTTCTTTGACGCGGCTGACCCCGATGAAATTCTTGAAATGATGGTTCAGCCGGTCGGCCGGGCCCGACAAGTCGATTTGAATCGTTGAAGTGAGACTGCGCAAAATTCTCTCCCGCGGAGCATAGACGGAAGGCTCCCCCAGATTGGATTCGATAAACCGGGAGATCTCCTCGTGATAGGAATGCGGCTCATCCTGATAGTAGTTGACCGACTTTTCCTTCGTCGCCTCGATGCTGCCCGATACCTCTTCCGCATGTTTCTTGCGCCACACGCTGGGAAGCTCCCCGTATTTCTCGCTGAAAGCCGTCACGAACGAACGCACGTTGGGGAAGCCGTTTTTGGCGGCGATTTTGTCGATCGTCAGCGATTCGTTCAGCAAATCGTTCACTGCGTAATGCAGGCGGAGGTCCTTTAGATATTCGCTGAAGGACAGGCCCAATTTCTTCTTGAAATATTTGGACAGGTAAGGTACGGACAGGAACTCCTGCTTCGCCACCTCCTGAAGGGAAATCGGTTCCCCGTAATGGCTGTTGACGTAGTCGAGAATCCGCCGCAGCCGGTCCAGACCTTCCTTCGGCTGGAGGGCCGCTTCCGGTTCGTCGCTGCTGAAATGGGCACAGAGTTCGTAGATCAATTCATACACGAGAGAGGCGTTCTTGAGATCAACGAACTCGGAAGCATTGATGTTGTGCTGCAAGATTTGGGCGACGATCCGTTTGATGTTTTTGAAGGCTTCGGGGTCATTTGTGTTGGCGGTGTTGCAGTCGAAGTACATTTTTTTGATATCGACGACAACTTCCTTCAACAGCTCAAGCTTGATCTGCAGGGCGACCATGGTGGCGTCTTCGGAGTGCAGCTCATGTACCTCGTTGGAATTGATGAGAATGAGGTCACCCGCGCCCAATCGATAAGCAGCGTTGCCCACATTAATGTCGACCTGGCCTTTCATGGCCACGATCAGCTCCAAGGATTGATGCCAATGCCGGCTGACGTTGCCGATCCGGTGCAGGAAAAATTTGATGGGCAGTTTCTTGGGAAAGTTGATGATTTCATGACGGAACTCCAAGGTCAAGCACTCCTTGATGGGTGTTTTTTTAATTTATTGCTTTTTCCAGAGTGTACTAAATATTAATGTAATCCACAATACTAAAGAGTGAAATGTTGGAAAATCAATGTTTAGGTTAAAATTTTGCTCTATTCAGGATAAAAACTATAGTTATTATTTGTCCTTCTCTATGCTAAAATGATTTGTCCCGAATACGCGAGGGGCACGGGCTGCAACGAGATGAACGTGATTTTACGCCGTGTTTTTTTGTTTTTCACGGCTTGTTCCAAGGTGGATTATTTAACTTTCTGCTTTGATTCAGAAGGTTTGGCGCAGAAGATTGGTTAAATATTTGCCCTAATGAAGATAAATGGATCAGTTATAGCCCATCCTTGAATCATGTTACACTGGGGCTGCGGGAAGAAAGCGATATCAAGGAATAGAGGTTGACTTTTTTAACATGCACTTTTGAACACGCACTTAAAGGAAGGTAAACATGGACAAACCCGTTTATTTAGAAACCAGAAACATCGTGAAGAGATTTAATGAGGTCGTTGCCGTGAATCGGGTCAGCATGAAAATTTATCGCGGCGAAATCCGCGGGCTGATCGGTGAGAACGGCTCGGGAAAATCAACCATCTCCGCCATGATCAGCGGTCTGCTTCCGAAGACGGAGGGGAACATTTATGTCGAAGGGGAGCCGTATGCTCCCAGAAACCCGCTGGATGCCCGGGCCAGAAAGATCTCCATGATCGTGCAGGAGACCGGAACCATCGGCCCGTTGTCGATTGCGGAAAATATTTTTCTGGGAGACGAGAGCCGGTTCGTCCGGAACGGGTTCGTCGATCGCAAGCGGATGCGTCAGGAGGCGGAGAAAGCGCTCGCGCTTGTCGAATTCGGCGAGGTGGACGTCTCGCAGCCGGCATCAATGCTAAGCTTCGAGCAGCGGAAGCTGGTCGAGATCGCCAGAGCCTTGTATCACGACCCGGAGTTGTTCATTGTCGACGAGACGACAACCGCATTGTCGCATGACGGAAGAATGCTGATCCATCGCTTGATGCGCAAGCTGCGCGACCGGAATAAGGCGGTTCTGTTCATCTCTCATGATCTTCCCGAGTTGATGGAGGTTTGCGATGCGTTGACCGTGATGCGGGACGGCGATTTGATCACGACGATCGAGCGGTCCGATTTCGAGGAAAACCATATCAAACAGTCGATGGTCGGCCGGGTGATTGAAGGAAACTACTATCGAAGTGATACCGATTCCTCGCGCGGGGAGCAGGTGATGGTTCGCATGAACGGCGTCCATACCGATACGCTTCATGACATCTGTCTCGAGCTGTACCAAGGGGAAATCTTAGGTATCGGCGGTTTATCGGGCAGCGGGATGCACGAGGTAGGCAAGGTGATCTTCGGCGAGATGAAGCCGGAGCAGGGGGAAGTCAACGTCTATGGGGAGAACGATGACGGGATCTTTCTGCCGCATGCGGTGAGAGACGTACAAACGGCGATCGCCCATCGGGTTGGCTACGTATCCAAGGATCGGGACCGGGAAACGCTGATCATGGAAGCTTCGATCAAGGAGAATCTCGTGCTCTCCGCCCTCGGCAAGCTGACCCGGTTCGGTCTTGTCTTGCCTGGAGCGGAGAAGAAATTCGCCCGGAAGCAAATCGAGGAATTGAACATCAAGGCAAGCGGAATGAATCAACGGGTCGGGGAATTGTCGGGAGGGAACAAGCAGAAGGTTTCCTTCGGAAAATGGATCGGAAACGATTCTAAAATCCTGATCCTCGACAGTCCGACCCGCGGCGTCGACGTCGGCGTGAAGACGACGATGTACCAGCTGCTCTATACGCTCAAACAGCAGGGATACGCCATTTTGATCATTTCGGAGGAACTCCCGGAATTGATCGGAATGAGCGACCGGATTCTGATCATGAAAGACGGAAAGATCAATAAGGAATTCCAGCGCGAAGAAAATTTGAGCGAATCCATGCTGATCGACTACATGATTTAGGCAAGGCGGTGAGAAAGAAATGAAATCATTTATTAGGAACCATCAGAGCGCGCTGATCCAATATGCCGGGCTGGTGCTGGTGCTGCTGGTGTTCGCGTTGATGACGGACGGTGCCTTGTTGTCCGAATTCAACCTGCGCACGATCCTTAAGCAGCTCGTCATTTTGTTCACGATATCGGTCGGCATCATCTTCATTTTCTCGCATGGCGGAATGGACGTTTCGGTAGGGGCAGTTCTCGCGTTAAGCTCGATGGCCGCCATTTACACGATGAATGCGGGAGCCCCATTGGCGGTTGGAATTCTTGTGGCGATCTTGGTCTCCGTCGTCTGTTATGGGCTAAATGTGCTGATCGCCAACCAATTCGGTCTGATGGCTGCGATCGCTTCGCTTGCGGTGATGATCGCAGGCAGGGGGATCGTGACTTATCAGGTGTCGACCTCGGTGACCAAAGTTGCTTTGGCCGACGCCGGCCCCTTAAGAGAGTTGGGGAGGAACGTGCCGCTGCTCGTTGCGATTATGGTGCTGGTGGGGGCGGTCGGCTATGTGCTGTTTCACTTGACGCCTGTCGGCAAACAAAACAAAGCGATCGGCGATAATCCGCTGGCCGCTTCGCAGAGCGGCGTGCGGGTGAAGCGGATCAAGGTGATCGCCTATCTGTTCGCGGGCGTTCTGGTCGGGCTCGCCTCGGTTCTCTCCTTGTCCCGCTCGGCGGTTATCAGCGAGAATACGGGGATGGGCCTGGAGATGGACGTCATCGTCGCGCTCATTCTCGGGGGAATGGCGTTAAACGGAGGGAGCCGTTCCCGAATGAGTTCCGCGTTTGTCGGCAGCATTACGTTGGTGCTGTTGAATAACGGTTTGGTTATGGTGGGCGTGCCGCCCGAAGTAGTTTCACTGGTTAAGGGGATGATTTTCCTCATCGTTGTGTTTTTGCTTCTGCGGAGGCCCGCCGGCGAGGTTATGCCCAGATAAACCAATCCAAATAAAGAAAAGGGGTAAAATCGATGAATTACAAAAAGTGGGGATTTGCATTGATCGCCATGATGCTGCTGGTCGGCGTCGTTCTGTCCGGCTGCGGGGGGAAGGGCAATGGAGCGAACGGCAACGGAGCCAAGGGGAATGAGGGCGGAAGCCAAAAGGAATATACCATCGGAATCATGCTGTACAATTATACGGATTTCCAAGGCCAGCAGATTAAAGCCTATTGCACCTATCTGGAGAACCACTTCAATGTCAAATTTAATTATGCCACAGTGGGAACCAGCGAAGAAGGGCATATCAGCGGCCTGGAGAACCTGCTCGCTTCGGGGGTCGATGCTGTGATCAGCGGCTATGACACCGCCCTGGAGCAGAGCGTCAGCCTCGCCGAAGAAGCCGGCGTATATTATGCGGTTGCGCTTGCCGAGGTTGATGAACAGGTATCCAGCGATTATTTTGTGGGCGGCATCAAGCAATTCGGCGAGAACCCGGAGGAGCTCGGGGCCAAGTATGCGGAACGGGCGTACGCTGCCGGCGCGAAACATATCGGAATCACGTCGTTCCTGGAATTCGCCTTCGTTGATGCTCCTGCCATTATCAAGGGATTTAACGATAAGATGAAAGAACTCGATCCCCAGGGAGAGGTTACAGTTTACCCGACCGAATTCCACTCGTTTGCTCCGGAAAATGCGGTGGATGCCGTTACCAAGGTGATATCCGATCACCCCGAGGTGGATGCGATTTTCGGGATGGGTTCCGGCATGGATTACGTATATCCGGCGATCCTGAACAGCACCAAGCCGGGGACGCCGCTGTTGGCGCTTGGCTATAACGACACGACGGAAGAGGGGCTGGAAAGCGGCAAAGTCTTGATGGCCGGGACGAACAACTACGGTCAGGTCATCGCCAATGCGTTCGCGCAAATTTACGATCGGCTGAACGGCAAAACCTACGCGGATTGGAAACCGAACGGTTACGTCAATTATGTAACCTTGACGTCGATCGAAGAGGCCCAAGACTTCAAAAACTATATCATTCCGGAGGATAAAGCAAACGGTCCGGTGACCGCCGACGAGCTGAAGAACGTCATGTTGACGTACAACGACGAAGCCACTTGGGCTTCGCTGCAGGAGCTGACGAGCCGGACGCTGGCCGAGATTAAGGCAGCCAGAAATTAAACCATGCTTGCTTGGGGAAGAAGTCTGACGGGCAAGCGGATAATGGAGTGAAACTATGCAAGTCATGATTAAGAAACAAGCAGTGAACCTGCTGAAAACCTTCATTTTTCCGATCGCGGTGTATGTCGTTATATTGATCGTGACGCTTCTCATGGGCAAAATGGGTTGCGTCTCTTCCGGCGCCTTCGACCGGATTGTGAGAGGCAGCGTGCTGACGACAATTACGGCCTATGCCATTGCGCTGCCCCTGTCCGGCGGAAGATGGGATTTCGCCCCCGGCATTATCATCATGCTTGCCGGCATTATCGGCAGCAATTTGACGATTGATCTGGGTCTGGGGCCGGTGATGTTGCTGGCGATTACCGTCGGTGTAGCGGTGCTGCTCAGTCTGGTGGAAGGGCTCCTCTATCTGTGGATTCGGGTGCCAACCCTCATCGTGTCCCTCGGCGTAGTGATGATGTACGAGGCCGTATCCGGCCTCGTCTACGGGGGTTCGGGATCCCAGTTGTTCATGCATGCCAATCTGACGATCTTCGCCAGACCTCCTTTGATCTATATCTTGCTTGCGCTGATTATGGTGGCCTTTTACTTCTTGCTGAGCCATACCCGATTCGGCTACGATACGAGATCCTTGTCGGCCCATCCTAAACTTGCGGTGAACATGGGCGTGAAGGAGAAGAAAAATATCTTGTTGACCTACTTGGTGGTCGGCGTACTCCTGGGCATCGCTGCCGTTCTTAATGCTTCCACCGTGTTGGTCTCGCCTGCCGGCAATCTGAGCTCCACCGCCTTGATGTTTTCCTCCATGGCGCCTGTGTTGATGGGGTTGTATTTGGCGCAGTTCACGAACTTGTCCCTGGGCATCTTTGCCGGAGCGCTCGGGATGAATGCCCTGTCCTATGGGATGGTCGTGCTGGGGATCAACAGTTCCCTGCAAAGCGTCGTGATCGGGGTGTTTATTGTCGGATTCATGGCCTTTACCACAAATC
Organism: Paenibacillus rubinfantis; assembly: GCF_001486505.1. GTDB lineage: Bacteria > Bacillota > Bacilli > Paenibacillales > Paenibacillaceae > Fontibacillus > Fontibacillus rubinfantis. The sequence continues at coordinate 823,420 of NZ_LN909066.1, read as the reverse complement.
AGGAACGGATTCGGTCATTCCTGGGCCGGGCCAAAGCCGGGAGCAAGGCGAGCGCATAGAAGAGCGAACTTGGGGAGAGGGGAGAAACATATAGGATGAACTTCAATGTGCTGAGAGAGAAGCCGTTTCATCTGAGTAATGAGGATTTGGAGTGGGTGAAATCAACCTTAGCCGGGTTGACGACGGATGAGAAAATCGGTCAGTTGTTTTTTATGGTTGGTTATCAACAGGACGAGCCGTTCTTAAAAAGACTGGCCGGGGAAATCGGCGTCGGCGGGCTGATGTGCCGTTCGATGGATAAGGACAGCGTGATGGCTGCGGTTTCCACGCTGCAGTCTTCCGCCCCAATCCCGCTGCTGATCGCGGCCAATCTGGAAGCCGGCGGCCAGGGCATTACGAAGGACGGTACGAAAGTCGGCTCGAATCTGGCGATTGCCGCCACCGACGACACGGAGCTTGCTTACCAACTGGGGCGGATTTGTGCCCTGGAAGGAAGCAGCGTTGGCGCGAACTACGCTTTCGCGCCCGTCGTCGACGTGGATTTTAACTTTCGCAATCCGATTACCAATACGCGAACCTTCGGCAGCGATCCGGAGCGGGTGAAGCGCATGGGCGCGGCTTATGTCAAAGGGGCTCAAGAGCAGGGAATGGCCGTATCCATCAAGCATTTTCCCGGGGACGGCGTAGATGAAAGGGACCAGCATCTGGTGACCTCCGTCAACACGTTGACCCCCGACGAATGGGACGGCACGTTTGGGGACATTTACCGGCATTTGATCGACGAAGGCGCCAAGACCGTGATGATCGGGCATATCGCGCTGCCCGAATATTCGAAGAAGCTGGATCCGTCGCTTCGGGATGAAGAGATCTTGCCGGCTTCGCTCGCCAAAGAACTGCTGAACGGCTTGCTGAGAGAACAGCTTGGCTTTAACGGCCTGATTCTGACCGATGCGACCACGATGGCGGGCATGAATATTCCGATGCCGCGGAACGAGCTGGTGCCGAAGTCGATCGAAAACGGATGCGACATGTTCCTTTTCACCAAAAACCTGGAGGAGGATGTCGCCTTCATGAAGCGGGGCTTGGAAACCGGCCTGCTGTCAAGGGAAAGGCTGGATGAAGCCGTATTGCGCATCCTCGGGTTGAAGGCTTCGTTAGGTCTGCATCGGAAGAACAACCTCCCTTCCCCGGAAACGGCGGCGGCGGTTCTGAGAAACGAGCGGCATTTGAGCATCGCCGAGCAGGTCGCCGACCGGTCCATCACGCTGGTGAAGGAACAACCCGGCGTGCTGCCTATCACCTGCGACCGCTACAAGCGGGTGCTGCTCTACGATATTGAAAGCGAAGCGAACGCGCTTGGCTATAGCAAAGAGAATGGGCTGGCGGCGTCATTCATTCCGCTTCTGGAAGCCGAAGGCTTCGAGGTGACCCGTTTCGAACCGAGCGGCGTTTACGAAGGGCTGCAGGGGTCGTTTACGGAGATGAAGGATCGATACGATCTGGTCATTTACTTGTGCAACCTGGCGACCAAGTCGAATCAGACCACCGTACGCATCGAATGGATCAATCCGATGGGGATCAATGTCCCGATCTACATGGAGTCCATACCGACCTTGTTTATTTCCACGGAAAATCCTTATCATTTGCTGGATGTTCCCCGCGTGAAAACCTATATCAATACGTATGGGGTTAACGATTATACCTTGCCCCTGCTGGTGCGGAAACTGGCGGGACGGTCGGAATTCAAAGGCAAGAGTCCTGTCGATCCGTTTTGCGGAAAATGGGATACCCGATTATAGAAAGAAGGAACACCGATGATACATGAAACGATAAAGCTATTCGAACATTCCTCGGCCACCTTGACGACCTACGTCCAGGAAAACGGGGAGTACGAGCGGAAAGATTTGATCCGTCCTGCCGTTCTGATCTGTCCGGGGGGAGGATACGCCTTCGTCTCCCAAAATGAAGGAGAACCCGTGGCGCTGGCATTCGCCAGAATGGGGTATCATGCCTTTGTGCTGAGTTATTCCGTTAAGATCGAGAACCCGTTTCCGACGGCGCTCCGCGAACTGGCCAAGGCGATGTCGATCATCCGGGAACGGGCCGGCGAATGGCTGGTGGATGCGAACGATATCAGTGTCGCCGGATTTTCCGCCGGTGGGAATTTAGCGTTAAGCCTTGGAATTTATTATCAAGATGCAAGGATTACCGACGAGATTGGACTTACCCCGGAGCAAATCAAACCGAACCAGTTAATTCTTGGTTATCCGGCCGTTACCTTGGAGCCGCGTTCGACGGAAACCCCGCCGTTTGTCATCGAGTTGATGGAAAAAGGCTTAATTCCGGATTTCCGCGGCCCGAACATCCGGGAAATCCTGATGGGCAAAGAGAATTTGACCGAAGAGGAAGAGCGGTCGCTTAATCTCCTGCAATATGTGAACGGGGATTTGCCCCGCACCTTTATCTGGGGAACCTACGAAGACAGCGTCATTTTGCCTACCGACTTGCTTGGATTGGCTAGTAAACTGTTTGAATATCAAGTGCCTTGCGAACTGCATTTATTCGAGAAAGGGCCGCACGGCATGTCGCTCGGCGATGCGACCGTCAAGCCGGAGGAGCAGGTCAATTCGCTCAGCCTCGGCGCTTGGGTGGAATTGAGCGCCAAATGGCTTGAGCAAGGGAGAGGACGTTAAGGAACATGCAACCGAAGGCATTCATTTTTGATCTGGACGGCGTCCTCACGGACACGGCGGAGTTCCACTACCTGGCTTGGAAGCAAATTGGGGAACAGCTTGGCATCCCGGTTGACCGCGCTCTGAATGAACGGCTGAAGGGAGTGAGCCGGATGGAGTCGCTGGAACGGATTCTCGCGGCCGCTCCCCGTCCGTTGCACCTATCCCCGGGTGAAAAAGAACAGTGGGCAACCCAAAAGAACGCGTTGTATCAGGAACTGATTGAAACGATCCGGCCGAGCGATCGGCTGCCGGGGATCGACGGGTTGCTGAACGAGATCCGGAGCGCCAATATTCTGCTCGCTTTGGGCTCGGCAAGCCGGAACGCCAAGCTTGTTCTGGAGCGGCTCGGCCTGGCCGATGCGTTCGATTATATCGTCGACGCCGGTCAAATCCGCTTCGGCAAACCGCATCCCGAAACGTTCGTCAACGCTGCAGATCATTTCGGGCTACCGTACGAAACGTGCATCGGCGTGGAAGACTCGGCAGCCGGCATCGAAGCCATCAACGCTGCCGGCATGTTTTCGGTCGGGATCGGATCGCCGGATGCTTTGAGCGAAGCGAAGTATCGGGTTGCCGATACGTCACTTCTCACGTTAGGCGGGATTCTGGAAGCTTACGGGATTGGCTGAACATGAATAAATCCGCAACTTTTCTATCGTACCTAAGGGCGTTGTCCTTAGGTACGATTTTATTTTTAGGTCCATTCAAAGATATAATAGAGACATCTTATTTCCGATAATTTAAAAGTTAGGTGCTGATGAGAATGAATTTGTTGGAAAGGTGGACCCGCGGAGCGAAGTTCGTTTTGATTCTGCTGGCCATCGTTTACGTGTTTTCCTTGGTAAGGCCCTTTTTTCTCCCCATGCAGGCCGTAATCGGAGCCATTTTGATTCCGCTGCTGTTGGCAGGTTTCTTCTACTATTTGCTCCGCCCCGTGGTCCAGTATATGGAAAGGCATAAGATCAAGCGATCTTTTGCGATCCTCATCCTTTATGTCGTCATGGCGATTTTGGCTCTTGGATTTATTGCCGGGGTATGGCCGCTATTGCAAACCCAATTGATCAATCTTGTGCAAAACATTCCCCAGTTCGTGAATCTGCTGGATGCGCAACTGAAGGAATGGGGAGAAACTCCTTTCCTCTCGTCGATTATTCCATCCGATTCCGGGTTAGCCACGAATTTCTCGGAATATTTAAGCAAAGGGATCTCTTTCTTGACGAATTACCTGAGCGGCTTCGTCTCTTTCCTGTCCCAATTCGCGATCGTGCTGTTTACGTTCCCGATCCTGCTCTACTACATGCTGAAGGAAGGCCACCGCTTCAAACGGAGCTTGGTTAAGCTCTCGCCCATCCGCTACCGGAAGGAAGTGTTTCGTGCTGCCAGAGACATGGACAAAGCGCTAAACGATTATATCATCGGCCGAGTGATCGTGAACGCAGCGCTTGGCGTGCTGATGTTCATCGGCTTCTTGATCATCGGGCTGCCGTATGCGTTGTTGTTGACGACGATCGCGGTCATTCTGAACTTCATCCCCTTGTTCGGGGCGATCATTTCCGCTATCCCGATTGTCATTATTGGCCTCATTGAGTCCCCGTCCACCGGCATCTGGGCGTTGATCATTATTTTGGTGGCGCAGCAAGTACAGGATAACGTTATCTCTCCTTACGTATTTGGGAAGAAGCTGGACATCCATCCGGTGACGACGATTTTGCTGGTTCTGGGAAGCGGTAACTGGTTTGGCATCGTGGGGATGTTGGTTGTCATCCCGGTGTATATGCTGTTGAAAATTGCCTGGAAACGGCTGTACAAGCTGTTCTTCAGGTCGCAATGGGAAACCTTGTGAGGCCTAAGATCGATTCACTAGGTCCTGCTGTAAAAATGCAGCTCATTCTTAACGGTCTAGGCGATAGAGATATCGCGTGGGCCGTTTTTTAATTTGGTTTGACCTGGGAAAGGGGAACAGAAGATCCGATATGATAACCGGTTGACATATAATATGACAACCGGTTATCATAAAAGTGCGCCAGATCATGAATGCGCATACAAAACGATGATTAGGGGGAAGGATCTTGAACAAATCGAAAGGGTTAAAAATGATGGTTTGCCTGGTTTTGTTGCTTTCTCTATTAGCGGCATGTTCGAAGGGGAACGACGCAAGCAGCAATCCTCCAGCCGCACCTACCAACAATCAGGGCGGGGAACCTGCGCAGCAAACGGAGAAAGAAGTTAAGCTAACCTTCTTTAACACATCGGCTGAAGTCAACGAAGTATTCGAGAAGTTGTTTCAAACGTATCATGAGCTTCATCCGAACGTAACGGTTGAATTAATTCCAACGCCGATTGGCGGAGCACAAATCGAGAAATTCCAATCTCTATTAGCCTCCGGGAATCCGGCAACCATCGCTAACCTCGATGCGGGAACGATTTTACAGTATAAAGATTCCTTCCTGGATTTAGAGTCGGAGAAGGCTAAATATGAGGAGTTGACCAAACCTGGTGCAGTAGACGGGGCGCTGCTGGATGGGAAATTCCTCGGCATTCCATGGACCGCGCAAGGTTACGGCTTACTGTATAACAAACGGGCGGTTGAGGAAGCGATCGGAGGTGCCTTTGACCCAGCTTCGATTAAAACACGCAATGATTTAGAAGCCTTGTTCGAGAAAATTGAAGCGGCTGGCAAAGCACCGGTTATGATCCATGGAGCGGATTGGTCGCTCGGGTCACATTATCTGGGACTGGCATATTCCTTGCAGTCTGCTAATGTCGACGATAATCGAAAATTCATGGAGTCCTTACAAACAGGCGAAGTGAAGCTGATTGACAACCCGCAATTCAACGGGTTGCTAGATACCTTCGACTTACTGAAGAAATATAATGCACGGAAGGGTGACCCGCTCGTGGCAGACTACAACAAAGACAGTGCGGATTTCGCTAAAGGTGATGCCGCCTTCTATTTCATGGGCGATTGGACCTGGGCGATCGTTGGGCCACTTGAAGGGCGCGATCAGGAATTTGGTGTGATTCCAGTTCCGATCAGCAACAACCCAGACGACTACGGAAACAGCCAAATTGCTTATAGTGAACCGAAGTTGTTCGCCATCGATAATGCGGGATCGACGCCGGAGCAGCAGGAAGCGGCTAAAGCGTTTATTGAATGGATGGTAACAAGCGATCAAGGACAAGAAGCAATCATTTCGCAGATGGGATTGTCCATGCCTTATAAGGATGTCAAAGTAAAGGGCAGCAATATCATCTCTGAAGCGGTATCCCAATATGTCGATCAAGGCAAAGTGATGAACATCGGTGTTATCAATTATCTGCCGCAGGATTACTGGGCCAAGACAGGAGCGGCGATGCAAAAGTACCTCGTCGATAAAGTCGATCGCAAGGGTCTTGCGGACGAAGTTCAAGAATATTGGGAATATCAAGGGAAGAAATAGAAGATCGTTGTTGAGACGGAAGAACGGCGGGAAGAGGCCTAGCCTCGCCCGCCTCATCTATCGGTGATTAAAAACGGATTTATAAAAGGGGCGGCAACATGAAGAAGAAAAACGTATTATCCAATGCCGGAACGTTCCTGCTGTTCGGAGGGCCCTCCATTTTTGCTTTCGCCGCCGTCGTCGTGATTCCGTTTCTCGTCGGCTTGTATCTGACGTTTACGAATTGGGATGTCCGAACGGGCAATAGTGATCTTATTGGATTGGCGAATTACTACGAAGTGTTTAGTGATAAGGTGTTTCTCGGCCAGCTCTGGTTTACGCTCAAATATGTGTTCTTTACGGTCTTCATTGCCAACGGCGCAGCGTTCTTCATTGCGCTGGCGTTGACTTCGGGGGCCAAGGGAGAGCAATGGCTTCGGACCGGCTTCTTTACGCCGAATCTGATCGGCGGGATTGTCCTGGGTTACTTGTGGCAAACGTTATTCTCCCAGGTGCTTCCTTATCTAGGCAATAAATATGGATGGTCTTTGTTCTCGACATCCTGGCTGACGGATACGATTACTGCCTTTTGGGCACTTGTTATCGCGACGGCTTGGCAATTGATCGGTTATCTGATGATTATTTATATTGCCGGCTTCTCCGGTGTCCCGGGGGATGTACTGGAGGCTGCAAGTATAGACGGGGCCAACCGGTCGGCTGTCATTCGGAAGATCATTCTTCCACTCTCCATCCCGGCTACCGTCATCTGCATCTTTATTTCCATTTCGCGTTCTTTTCTGACATACGATATCAACTTGGCATTAACCAAGGGAGGGCCGTTTAACTCCACTGAGCTGGCTACTTATCATATTGTGCAAAAGGCCTTTCTGTCCAACCAGTATGGGATCGGCCAAGCGGAAGCGGTGGTGTTGTTTGCGGTGGTCGCTATCATTGCGCTGACCCAATCGTACCTGCTTAAGAAACTGGAGGTGGAATCGTAATGAAGGCACGTTCTATTGCCGCAGGGATGAAAACGGCGCTTCTTTACATTTTCCTGCTCGTCTTTCTAACGCCGTTTCTGTTAATCGTCATGAATTCGTTCAAGACAACTCAGCAGTTCGTCGAAAATCCGTTATCCCTGCCAACCAATTTCCACTTTGGGAATTATACGAGCGCGATTGGTAAAATGGATTTCCTGCACGGCTTTTTGAATTCCCTGATCATCACGGTCGTGTCCGTCTTCATCATTCTGATCTTTTCGGCCATGACAGGGTATTTGTTTGTCCGATTCAAATGGAAGGTGAACTCGTTTATTTTCTTTGTGATGTTAGCTTCACTCACCCTCCCATTCCAGGTGCTTATGATTCCGCTGGTCATGCTGTACGGCAATCTGGACCTATTAGACTCGAAAGTGACTCTGTTGTTTATGTATTTGGGGTTTGGCGTACCGTTTGGGGTGTTCACGTTCCACGGCTTCATCAAAGGCGTTCCCTTTGAATTGGAGGAATCTGCATTTATTGAAGGGAGCTCCCGACTGCGGACGTTCTTCCAGATCGTATTGCCGTTGCTGAAGCCGGTATTTGTCACGCTGATCGTCCTGGACATCCTCTGGATCTGGAACGACTATCTGCTGCCCAGCTTGGTACTGCTGTCTCCGGCGCACCGGACCTTGCCGCTATCCACGTTCAACTTCTTCTCTTCTTATTCCGTGGACTTTGCGCCGCTGATGGCCGGACTGATTATGACCGTCATCCCGGTACTGGTGTTGTATCTATTCCTTCAAAAACAGATCATTAAAGGGATTACGGAAGGTGCCTTGAAATAAGCCAACTAGCACAGCCTGGCTGAAAAAACGGTATAAACCGGGTATAATTGTTTATAAAAACGGCAAGGTGGGATTTTATGCCCAGAATCGAAGATGTGGCAGAACGAGCGGGGGTCTCTGTAACCACGGTCTCCCGAGTACTGAATAATCGGGGATATATCAGCGAGAAGACGCGTAATAAAGTCCATCAGGTGATGAAAGAGTTGAACTACCAGCCCAATGAAATGGCGCGAGCCCTGTTTCGCAGAAAATCGAATATGATTGGGTTGATTATTCCGGCGGTTTCCCATCCCTTTTTTAGCGAATTGGCTTATTACCTTGAGTATTATGCGGATCAACAAGGGTACAAGCTATTGCTCTGCAACTCGAATCGAAATATCGCCAAAGAGCGGAAATATATTGAAATGCTGAACAAGAATCAAGTGGATGCCATTATCATGGGGAGCTCGGTGTTGGATATTGAGCATTATTTGAATTTGAATTTGCCTATCGTTTCTTTTGACCGCACCGTAGCCGAGGATATCCCGATCGTTACTTCGGATAATTTTCAAGGGGGAAAGCTCGCTGCCAAGTTGTTCATCGACAAGGGCTGCCAACATCCCGTCTACATATACCGCGGCATCGGCGGACCGCATCATGGGGCCTTATTAGCAAATGCAAGAGCGCAAGGGTATGATGAGGAACTTGCCGCTGCCGGCCTCAAGCCGGTTCATCTGCAGCTGGAGATTACAGACGAAGATCAGCCTGGCAATCCGAGCGAGGTGATTCGTTTCCTGACCGAACATCCGCAAGTTGACGGGATATTTGCCAGTAGTGATGTGATCGCCGCCGAGGTGATTCAAGCCTGCCACCAGTTAAACAAGAACATTCCGAAGGACATTAAAATCATTGGTTACGACGATGTCAAAGTGGCTACATTGGTTTCGCCTCAGTTAACCACGATCAGGCAGCCGATCCGTGAGATGGGCGAACGCACCATCGAGTTGGTCGTGAAGCAATTGGATGGGGAGGAAGTGCCCAAAGTGAATTCGTTCCCAGTCGAATTGGTTGAACGGGAGACGACTTAACCCCGCGGTGCCCTAACCGACAAGAGGCCAAAATTTAAGACGAAGCCGCCAAATCCCACAGCGGCTTTTATTTCACTCAGTATGTCAACCGGTTATCATAATTTTTTAGCAGGAAAGGATACTTCCATGACAGTCACGAAATCATTACCGCGAAGCAAACCGGAGAAGCAAGGCGTTTCCTCCTCTGGCATCTTGTCTTTCTTAGAGGAGATCGAACAGCGAAAGCTGGAGCTTCACGGCTTCATGTTTTTACGGAATGGCCATGTCCTCGCCGAAGGTTGGTGGAAACCGTATCATCCGGAGATTCCCCATGCCGTCTACTCGTTAACCAAGAGCTTTACGTCGCTTGCGGTCGGTTTTGCTGTTCAAGAGGGGAAGCTCACTTTAGACCAGCGGGTTCTTGCGTTTTTTCCGGAGATGGATCACGGCGCGGTTAGCGTAAATATAGGAGCTATGTCCATCCGGCATTTATTGACCATGACGACCGGGCATGAGGTGGATACGGCTCGATTTGGAGCTACCGGGGACTTTCTTCAGCACATGACGGCAGCTCGGGTTGGGGACCGAAGCGACCGAGACTATGTAAGAGGGTTCATGGAGCATCCCGTAACAAAAACTCCCGGCACTTATTTCTTATACAACAGCGGAGCAAGCCATGTGTTGGGCGCGATTATTGAACGGGTTACGGGAAGTCAACTGGTGGACTACTTACAGCCTCGCCTGTTTGTTCCTTTAGGAATCGATCGGCCGGCTTGGGAGGAAGCACCTCAAGGCGAAAATACAGGGGGGTGGGGGCTGAAGTTATGCACCGAGGACATTGCCAAGTTTGGTCAGTTCCTTCTGAACAAGGGCGTATGGAACGGGCACAGGTTGATCTCTGCTGAATGGATCGAACAAGCTGTCTCTCGTCAGGTCGATAATAAGCCGGTTGAACCCCAGGAAGGACAGCCGATCAACATCGATTGGATCCAGGGGTATGGATACCAATTTTGGAGATGTCGTCATAACGCCTATCGAGGAGACGGGGCATTTGGACAATATTGCATCGTCCTGCCCGATCAGGATGCCGTCATCGCGATGAATGGCGGCTTACGGGACATGCAAGGGGTGATAGACGCCGTTTGGCGGCATTTACTTCCTTCCATGAACGAGCCTCTCCCGTCAATGGAAACAGTTGAATTTGACCAACTCGCCAGCAAGTTAGCTTCGCTGGAGCTCGGAGAACTCGGCGGTTTGGAGAATTTGCCATGGGATATCCCCCATAAGCGGTATTCGATCCATTCCAATGAACAAGGTGTGCAGCGGATCGGCTTGACGTTTACGGAGAAGCGTTGCGTCTTTCAATGGTGGGATGCGCAAGGGGAGCATCAATGGTACGCCGGCATCGGGGATTGGAACATCAATAACCGGGGTGGCGATCAAGTGGCGGTTCGAGGCGTATGGTTGGATCGCAGCCGATTTGAAATGTATGTCTACCCTCCCGATTCCCCGCATTACGATCGGCTCACCTTCCAGTTCCAGGGGAACGAGGTAAGCCTGCAGCATGAGCATCTAAGCTTTATCCCCTTGAAACACGAATTTATTGGCGTTGAGGAGAAATGAGAAATGAAGATGAACTTTATAGATAGAGTGGCTCCAGCGTTGAAACAAGGCTTAACGTTGAATCCGCCTTTTCAATTGCCTGAAGACTTGAAAAAAGCCCGGAGGATTCCGCCAAATGATGCGCCTCGATCCCCACAGGTACGGATCGCCGATCGCCAAATCCCAGGAGCGGACGGGCAGTCTATGGAATTGCGGGTTTACGAACCGGCGGATAAAGAAGGGGGAGTCCTTCCAGCCTTGCTGTGGTTACACGGCGGGGGGTATGTGCTTGGCGATCCCCGCGTGGATGATGGAATCTGTCAAAACTTTGTGGAAGCCGCGGGTTGTATCGTCTTCTCGCCGGACTACCGTCTGGCTCCGGAGCATCCGTTCCCGGCGGGAATTGAAGACTGTTATGCGGCGCTAGTCTGGGTTGCCGGGAATGCGGCTGAGCTTGGCATCGATGTACAGCGTATCGCCATCGGTGGACCAAGCGCCGGAGGAGGCCTGACAGCGGCGTTAGCGCTTCTGGCGCGCGACCGCGGCGGTCCTTCCATTTGTTTTCAAATGCCGCTTTACCCGATGATGGATGACCGTAACGTCACTCCGTCCAGCCATGAGATCACCCATCCGGCCGTGTGGAATCGAGCCAATAATCTGGCTGCCTGGAAGATGTATCTGGGCGAGCATGCAAACGGGGAGATTTCTCCGTATGCCGCACCCAGCCGGGCTCAAAGCCTGGCGGGTCTTCCACCAACGTATACCTGCGTCGGTCAGTTGGATCCGTTCCGGGACGAGACATTGGAATATGTGGCGCGGTTGGCACAGGACGGTGTTGACGTGGAATTCCAATTATATCCGGGAGGCTACCACGCTTTTGAACACAGTGTACCCGACGCGGAAATCAGTAAGCGCACCAAGGATGGATATTTGAATGCATTGACAAGGGCATTCCGGGGCCAATCAGGGAACTCAGAGGGGGAATAACATGATACATCTTAAGGATCAATTCACGTTTAAAGCTGCACCCAATGACCTTTTGACCATCGGCGAGTTGCTCGTTGACATGATCTCTAATGAGTACGGAGAGGAGTCCCAGGGAGATGGATACACCCGGTTCCCCGGCGGCTCGCCCTCAAACATCGCGATCAATGCCAGCAAGCTGGGGATTCGGTCCCGGATGGTCTCCGCCGTTGGAACCGATGGGCTGGGTACGTATTTGACCCAGCACTTGAAAGCCGCTGGGATGAACACGGACGGTATTCAACGAGTGGATGCGGCAACAAGCCTGGTCGTGCTGACCAAGAGTCAGGCTACGCCAATCCCGATCTTCTATCGGGATGCCGACTTTCGTCTGACCTATGACGCGAAGCTAGAGCAAGCCTTGGAACAATCCAAAGCGGTTCACTTCTCGTGTTGGCCGATTTCACGGGAGCCCTCCCGGCGTGTCATCGAAAGAGTGATAGAGGAAGCCCGCAAACGGGGGGTGTTGATTGGTTTCGACCCTAACTATCACCGAATGATTTGGCAGCCTGGTGAAGACGGTGTGGAGTACGTGAAATCGATCATCCCTAAAGTGGATATCATTAAGCCTTCAGAGGATGATGCGGAGCGGTTGTTTGGTAAGGCGGATCCGTTTAAGCAGATCGAGCGGTTTTTAAGTTTGGGCGCTAAGCTGGTTATCATGACGCTCGGGAAACAAGGGGCGATCGTATCTAATGGGAATGAGACGGTCAGCTTCTCGACACTGGCGACCGAGGTTGTTGACACAACGGGGGCCGGGGATGCGTTTTGGTCCGGATTTTATGCGGCCTTGCTTCAGGGTTACACCGTCAGGGATTCGTTGAATCTGGGTTTTGCCGTGAGCGCCTACAAGTTGAAGCGTTTAGGTGCCGTGGTCGACCTGCCGAAACTCGAATCCATAAAGGCACAGTTTGGACTATAGGAGGACATAAGCATGTCACTGAAAAATAAAGTTCAATTGATCACGTATCCCGATTCCATGGGCGGGGACCTCCGGACGTTAAACGAAATGCTGACCGTGCATTTCTCCGATATCTTTGCCGGCGGCGTTCATATCCTGCCCCCTTTCCCCTCTTCCGGCGACCGCGGCTTCGCGCCGCTGACGTATCTGGAGATTGAACCCAGCTTTGGTACGTGGGGGGACATTCGGGCGATCGGGGAGAAATTCGATGTTTTGGTCGACTTGATGGTGAATCATATTTCTAGGCAATCGCCTTATTTTCAGGATTTCCTGGAGAAGGGCCGGTCGTCCGAGTATGCCGATTTGTTTCTTACTTTGGATAAAGTGTGGGAGAATGGAGAACCGGTTCAAGCGGACATTGATCAAATGTTTCTACGCCGTCAACGGCCTTATTCAACGTTTGAAGCCGGCGGCAAAGAGGAGCGCGTGTGGACAACATTTGGTAAGACGGATCCGTCGGAGCAAATTGATTTGGACGTTCGTTCACCGCAAACAAGGCAGCTCTTGCGCGCCTTCTTTGAGAATTTTAAACAACAGAATGTCAAAATCGTACGACTGGACGCCGTTGGGTATGTCATTAAAAAGCTGGGAACCAGCTGTTTCTTTGTAGAGCCGGACATCTACGATTTCCTCGATGAGGTCAAGGCGTTAGCGGATTCGCTCGACCTCGAACTGTTACCGGAGGTTCATGCGCATTACTCGACACAATTTAAACTGGCGGAGCGCGGTTTCTGGATTTATGACTTCATCCTGCCTTATCGTATTCTCGAAGCGCTCCTTACGAAAAATGCCACTGAACTTAGCCGTTATCTGACCATTCGTCCGCACAAGCAATTTACCATGCTGGATTGCCATGATGGGATCCCGGTTAAGCCTGATTTGGACGAGCTTATAGACACCGAATCGGCGCGAAAGCTTGTGGAGATTTGCGTGCAAAGAGGGGCTAACCTGAGTCTGATTCTCTCCGACGAGCATAAGGCGGCGGATGGATTTGACGTTCACCAGATCCGTTGTACTTACTATAGCGCGCTGGGGGAAGACGATGATGCTTACCTGGCCGCGAGAGCGATTCAGTTCTTTACCCCTGGGATACCGCAGGTGTACTATACCGGATTATTTGCGGGTGCGAACGATATGGACCGTGTAAAGGAGACGGGGGAAGGCAGGGAGATCAACCGGCACAATTATACGATAGAGGAAATGAATCTGGCTTTGGGGGCGGAGGTGGTACAACGGCTGCTGCAGTTGATTCGTTTCCGCAACACCTATCCGGCTTTTGACGGGGAGTTTCACGTGTTGGAATCGCCGGACAGCGAGATCCGATTGCGTTGGAGCCGGGAAGACAAAAGTTGTTTGCTCATCGTCGATTTGAAAACGAATCAATCGATGATTGAGTACATCGACGAGCACGGACTATTGACCGAATATCGGATTTAATTTTTTTCAATACACAAGGAGGGACGCAGCATGGCTATGTTACAGGTCCAATTTTTCTCGAAATCGATGAGAAGGGAAGTCACGTTCAGCGCGTTGCTTCCCTTGGACACCCCGCCGGTTCCGGGTCAACCTGAGAAGGGAGCCAAGCCCTTAAAAGCGTTATATTTGCTGCATGGGTATTCCGGTAATCATACCGATTGGATTCATTTCTCCCGGATTCGGGAATTGTCCGATCAATACAACATCGCCGTATTTATGCCTTCGGGAGAAAATCATTTCTACTTGGACGATGAGGACAAGGGTCAGCTGTACGGGGAATTCCTGGGCAGGGAACTGATTCAGTTCACGCGTTTGATGTTCCCGCTATCCACAGATCGGAAGGATACGATCATCGGTGGACTTTCGATGGGCGGATATGGAGCGATACGAAACGGTTTGAAGTATCCCGACCAGTTCGGCCGGATCATCGCGCTCTCCTCCGCACTCATTCCGTATACCATAGCCGGAGTATCCCCTGACTATCAGGATGTCATCGCCGACTACAATTACTACAAGCGCGTCTTCGGGGATTTGAACCAACTGCTCGGAAGTGACAAGGACCCCGAAGCGCAAACGAAGCAATTAAAGGAACGTGGCACGCTTATTCCAGAGATTTACATGGCATGCGGCAGTGAGGACTTTTTGCTTGACGTAAACCGGCGGTTCCATGATTATTTAACTCAAGAGGAAATTCTTCATCACTATATTGAAAGCGCAGGGACGCATGACTGGAATTTCTGGAATGAGTATATCGGTCCGGCTATAGCGTGGGCTGTCACCGATCCAGAGTCCGTCAACTGATTCGTCTCCTGTCTCATCTGCCCCTGAAGTGAGCTGCGGCCTGTCGGCCGGTTTGCTCCCGCTTCGGGGGCATCCCTTATTCGAACCATCGCCCAGATAAAGGAAGAGGATGCTTGATGAAAGCCGGAGGATTGTTTACTAGAAAAAGCATCGTATTCAGGTTTATCGTTCCATTCACGATTATCCTGGTGATTCTATTCTCGGTATTACTGCTTAGCAACATTTATTCGCTGGAAGTGGTTCGTACCCAATCGATTAGCAATTCGCGCAATACGCTGGGAATCTACGTAGAGAACATTCACAGCAAGTTGAACCTGTATGCCAAAGACCTGACCGAGGTGTTCGAGAACCAGGTTGATGCCGCGGTGGAATTTGAACACCTGATCGGGAGCGACCGCTACTTCAGAGAAATGGATTTGCTGGATGCCCTGAAGGCCAAAACGTCGAACAATGATTCCAGCGACGGGGTATTTATCAAATTGCCGGAAGATGGGGCGACGCTGATTCAGTTCGGAAATCGAACCCGATCCGAGGACAAGCTGGAGCTCGTAGACTTCTTGAAGGAGCATGATTTTCTCCCCGATCGGGATCGGTCCCTTGATGAATGGACGGATTTCGAAGTTCAAGGTGCGCATTATTTGTTTCGATACATCACCTATGAGAAGGTCAGCTTCGGCACGTTCGTCAAAGCCGATTCCTTGCTAGCCGTCGCCAGCGGAGAAGGACAAGAGCTTGGTCCCACCCTTCTGAGCGCTAGGGAAGGAGGTATTCTGGCTTCGACCGATGGAAGCCTGTTGGAAGCCGCATTATCACTGTCGGATTTGAAGGAGCGGTATAAGAAGAGTTATCTGTTTATTTCTGAACCGATCGCCGAATTTGGTGAAATTACCCATATGATGGCGAAGCAAAGTATTTTCTCGGGCCTTAAGCTGATTCAATGGATCATTATCTCCTTGGCCGTAATTTCGGTGGTGGCGATCCCCCTGGTGCTGAGGCTTCTAGCCAGGGACATTTTACAGCCGGTGTTGGAATTGGTAAAGGCGGCCAAAGACGTGGAAAAGGGAAGAACGAGCTTCCCGGAACCATCCGGACATTTTTCCATCGAGTTCATGAAATTGTTTCATTCCTTTGATTCCATGGTTCGCGAGATTACCGATTTAAAAATCCATACGTATGAGGAAAAAATTGAGCGGAGCCGCACGGAACTTAAATACCTGCAAATGCAGATTCGGCCTCACTTTTTCCTGAATGCGATCTCCACGATCAACAGCTTGACCTACCAAAACAAAAATGAAGAAATCCGAATGTTGATTCAGCTGCTGTCTCAGCATTTACGATATATGTTCAAGGGTGGACTTGTCCTGGTACCGCTTGAGGAAGAGATGAATCATGTGGACAATTACGTGCGCATGCAAGAAATTCGAAACCCCGACCAAATTTTCTGCATGACGGATATCGATACAGCCACGGCGCGAATCCATATCCCTCAGTTCTTGGTTCAAACCTTCGTCGAGAACATTTTTAAGCATGCGCTGACTTATGGTGAAATGTTATCGATCTTCATCCGGACCAGCTTGGTCGAGATCGAGGACAAGCCCTATCTTCATATCTCAATTGAGGATAGCGGCGGAGGATTCCCGCCAAGCGTGCTGCAAGCCAAGGGGGATTCAAGCTTGGAGCCGGCTGAAGCAAGCGGTCAAGTTGGAATCTCCAATATCCGGCGAACGCTTCAATTGCTGTATAAACGCGACGATCTGTTGAAACTGTCCAATGCTGAACCGCTGGGAGCGAGGGTCGAGGTCTTCATTCCGATGGAAGGCGACGAAGAAATGACTTCATAAGAGAGGTGTAACGATGCGCTGCTTACTTATCGATGACGACATCCCTACTGTCGAAGTGCTTCGGGATATCATTCGCTGGGACGATTACGGCTTCTCGCAGGTGCTGGAAGCGCATAATATTCTGGAGGCCAAGTCCTGCTTCGAAGGCGGCCCGCCGGACTTGATCATTTGTGATATTGAAATGCCCCGGGGGACAGGCCTTGAAATGATTCAATGGGTACGTGAGCAAGGCTGCGATTGCGCCTTTATCTTCTTCACTTGCCATGAGAGCTTCGCTTTCGCTTCGACGGCCTTGACCTATAATGCGGATTCTTACCTGATTAAACCGCTTGACGAATCAAAGCTGGATGAAGCGCTGCTTCGTTCACTTGAGGCGCTGAAACGGCGGAGAACATTAGGGGAATTCAGCAGGCACGGGTTGGCTTGGTTGCGGAATAAGGACTTGGTGGAGAAGGGCTTCTGGAGCGATGTTTTGTCCTCTACACTCTCCACGAGAGAGGATTTAATCCAAAGGGAAATTCAGAAGAGGGACTTGTCCTTCTCCGTAGAGCAAAAATTCATTCTGGTTCTTGTGAGCGTTGCGGCATCCGAAATCGATGAACGTTGGAACACCAGCATGTTTCACTACGCCTTGTCCAACCTCGGATCCGAGATTATGTTCGATAGTCCCAACCCCGATCGCGTGATCCCCTATAAACAGAACAATCAGATCTACCACGCGATCATTCTGGATGGCGGGACCGAACCGCATCAACTGAAAGCAAGCGGTGAGCAGCTCGTCC
Source organism: Paenibacillus rubinfantis (assembly GCF_001486505.1). Classification (GTDB taxonomy): domain Bacteria; phylum Bacillota; class Bacilli; order Paenibacillales; family Paenibacillaceae; genus Fontibacillus; species Fontibacillus rubinfantis. Next base: position 805,909 of record NZ_LN909066.1, on the reverse strand, counting down.
GGTTATGCAAGCAATACTTCAAATGTACGGCCACATGTTATATCAGCGAGGAGAAGGAGATCTCCCAATTGGCCCAATGCAAGGTGAAGATGGAACAGATAGATGCTTCGAATCTAATCTTCAGAGGGATCGTCCACTTTCAAAATGACCGGTTCCAGTATAACACCACGGAGCCGTTTGCCCTGGACACCCGCTTATATACGCTGCTGTTCGCTCAGAAGGATAAGATGCAAATCGTCAAACGCTTGAAGCTAACGCTCGAACGGCTTGCCGCGCAGAACATGCTGGATGCAGCTACGCTCCATTCCGTACGTGAGGATTTCCTCCAGGTGGTTTATGCGTTCTTGGCACAAAATAATATTCAAGCTCATCGGCTATTCGCGGATGACATTGCCAAAGGTCTGCTCCAACGATCCGACCACAGCGTGTTTGATTTCATGAAATGGGCGCATTTGATGACGGAAAAGGCGATTGAAACGCTGAAAGAAACGTTACAATCCGAGAGCGTTGTCGAGCGGGCGAAACGGTTCATACATGAGAACTACCACTGGGATATCAGCCGTGATGATGTGGCAGCCAGCGTTTTTTTAACACCGGATTATTTGTCCAAAACCTTCAAAATCGAAACAGGCATGTCGATCATTGAATATTTAAATGCCTATCGCATTGAAATGGCCAAACGGATGTTGGCGGAACGCCCCGTAAGCATAGGCATGATTGCGGCGGATACTGGATTCGACAACCTGTCGTATTTCTCTACGGTGTTCAAGAAATTGACGGGGGAGTCCCCAAACGCCTATCGGGCTAAACATAAACTGGAGGATTAAGGAGCTCAGGGAACTAAGCTTTTTTTTAAAAGAAGATCTCGGTTTATTGAAAGAGAAGCCCCGTTCAAAACGATAGACTGATAACGAAACCACAAGAATGGGGGAGTAAGAAGAGATGAAGAGAAAACAAAGAATGGTCCTGTTGTTGTTATCCGCGATGCTGTGCAGCTCGATTCTGGCAGCGTGCGGCAAGGATTCTAACGAGAGCAAGACGAATACGGGCGATGGCGCCGAGGCCAAAGTGGAGAAGATTGTGTTTGCGATGCCTTCGTTTAATCAAATCCCCGATAATCTGGGACGGATCACGGATGCAATCAATGAAATCACAATCCCAAAGATCGGCGTAGAAGTGGATTACAAAGTCTATGGTCCGGTTGATTACGCTCAGAAAGTGAATTTGGCGCTGCAGAGCGGAGAACAAATGGATTTATTTACGACGCTAGGACAATTCACTAGCTACGTGTCCAAAAATCAGGTCTATCCATTGGAGGAATTGCTTCCCGAGTATGGCAAAGAACTCACTGCCATTCTAGATAAGGACTTCGGCCCTGACATGTTGAAAGCGACTACATTAAATGGACATATCTACGGGATCCCCGTGAATAAGGGCATGTCGATCCCAACGAACTTCGTTTACAACGCGGACATGCTGAACGAAGCGGGATTCACGGCGGAGGATATCCGCTCGGTAAATGATTTGCCGGCGATCTTCGAAGCGGTTAAGCAGAAACATCCGGATTCCGTTCCGTTTGGTCCGATTAATGTGAACCCAAGTGATACCTCGCTTCTGCTGCTGTTAAAAGGCTCTCATCAAGTTGACTTCTTGTCGGACACCACCGGAATCGGGGTTGTCGTTGGCGATGAGGGTAAAGTGCGCAACTTCTATGAGACGGAATTGTTCAAGGAAGGCGCCATGATGATGAGGGATTGGTTTAATAAAGGGTATCTGGAGAAGGATGCGGCGACTACATCGATCACCGCTTCCGACCTGATCACATCCGGGCGCGGCTTCTCCTTTATGGGCGGATACAGCGGTCTGGAAGCAGCTAAAGCCTTAAGTGCCCAAACCGGGAAAAATCTAGAGATGAAACGGATCGCTCCTTATTATTTTGAAACCGGGGCCGTGAATATGGTCAGCTGGATGGTGTCGAGTACAACCAAAGCTCCGGAGGCCGCAGTGAAATTCCTGAACCTGCTGTACACCGATGAACAGCTGATCAATACGATTCTTTACGGGATCGAAGGCGAAGATTATGTGAAGGTGGACGAGCACCACGTGAAATACCCGGATGGCAAGGATGCCAACACAGTTGGTTACACCGCCATGCTCAGCACCGGGATCGTTGGGTCTGAATCGCTGCAATACCAATTAGAAGGCGTTAATTGGTCTGACGTCGAGCTCAAGCTGCAAGAGAATAAAGAGACCCAGAAATCTCCGTATTTCGGCTTTATCTTCGATCCAAGTGAAGTGAAAACCCAGATGAGCGCAGTCACGAACGTGGTGAATCAATTCTTGCCGGGACTCATGTGTGGTGTGCTGGATCCGGACACGACGATCCCGAAATTTGTTGACGCCTTAAACAAAGCGGGTGCCGAGGATATTATCCGCAGTAAGCAAGAACAGCTGGATCAATGGATTGCCGCCCAAATTAACGGGAAGTAGAACGGGAATGTAGGAGAGAACCGCTATGACAAACAAGACGATGAGATCAAGAGGATTAAAGAAAAATCTCCCACTGCTGCTGCTAGCGGCTCCAGGCCTGCTGTATTTTATCTTGAACAGTTACATTCCGATGGCTGGCGTGTTTATTGCCTTTAAGAACATTGACTATGCCAAGGGGATCTTCCGGAGCGATTGGATCGGGTTCGACAATTTCAGATTCCTGTTTCAGACGTCCGATGCCTGGATTATGACGAGAAACACGCTGTTGTACAACGTTGCTTTTATCGTGTTTGGAACCATCCTTTCGATCATCATCGCGATTTTTATGTCGGAGCTGATCGGCAAGGCCTACTCCAAGCTATTTCAATCCGGGCTGGTGCTGCCGAATTTGATTTCAATGGTTGTATTGTCTTATTTGGTCTTTGCGTTCTTGAACGCGGACAGCGGATTTATCAATCATTCCATTTTGCGTCCGCTGGGCCTTCCTGAGATCAATTGGTACTCCGAACCGAAATATTGGCCGTATCTGCTCGTTATTATCCAGATGTGGAAGACGGCCGGTTATGGCTCCATCGTTTACATTGCGTTCATCGCCGGAATTGATAAGAGCATCTATGAGGCTGCCAAAATCGACGGCGCGGGCAAATTGAAGCAGATTTGGACAATTACCCTGCCGCTTCTAAAGCCTACCGTCATCATTCTGACTCTGATGTCGATCGGACGGATCTTTAATTCGGATTTCGGTCTCTTCTATCAGGTCCCGATGAACGCAGGCGCTTTATACAGTACGACGCAAACGATCGATACTTATGTGTACCGTGCACTCATGCAGGTGAATGATATCGGGATGTCGGCAGCAGCTGGATTGTACCAGTCGATTGTTGGGTTCGGGCTGGTGATGCTGGCAAATGCGATCGTCAAAAAGATCGACGCGGATAACGCGTTGTTTTAGGGGGAAAGACCATGATTCAAACGAAGGGCGAACGAATTTTCGTCTTGTTCTCCGCAGTCGCGATGGTGCTGCTTACGATATTTGCCTTTGTGCCGTTCATCTTGATATTGGTCGCCTCGTTCACGGATGAATCGATGTTGATCCGGGACGGTTACAGCTTCTTTCCGGCGAAATTAAGTCTGGATGCCTACGCGTATATGGTTTCCTCGGCTTCGACCTTCCTTCGGTCGTATGGCGTCTCTTTCCTGGTGACGATTTTGGGTACGGCAGGTGGACTTCTGATCTCGAGTATGCTGGCCTATCCGATGTCTAGGAAAGATTTCAAATATCATAACGCACTGGCGTTTCTTGTGTTCTTTACCATGCTGTTTAGCGGCGGGATCGTTCCGTCCTATATCATGTGGACCAAATATATGCATATCAAAGATACGCTGGCCGCTCTGATCATACCGAATCTGTTGACCAACGGCTTTTACGTGCTGCTGATCCGCAACTACTACAAGAATAACATTCCCGCCGAGCTGATCGAAGCCGCTCAAATCGACGGGGCGTCGGAGCTGCGGACCTTCTTCCGGATTATGCTGCCATTATCTATTCCGGTGATGGCTACCGTTGGACTCTTCATGGGGTTGGCTTATTGGAACGACTGGATTAATGCACTGTACTTCATCACCAAGCCGCAGTATTACGGCATTCAAAATATGCTGATTCGTTTGATGAACAACATCCAGTTTCTGAAGTCCGGGCAGGCTGGCAGCGTGATTGGCGCGGGGACCGTGGAGCTTCCAAGTACGTCTATCCGCATGGCTATGGCGGTCATTGGTATCCTGCCGATCGTCATCGTGCTTCCGTTCCTGCAGAAGTATTTGACTAAGGGAGTCGTCATCGGCGCCGTTAAAGGATGAAGCAGAAAGGAGAAATACTTATGAAAGTACAAGAAGTTATTGATCTGATTCTGGAGGATTCCTGCGGCGAAACACGTGTCGATAACACTTGTGACCGACTCGCATCAGGTGATCCCAACCAGGAAGTCACGGGAATCGTCACGAGCTTTATGGCTACTGTCGATGTCGTGAAAGAGGCGATCGCGGTTGGGGCCAACCTCATTATTACGCATGAACCGACTTATTTCACAGGAAATGATGAGCTGGAGTGGCTTCAACAAGATCCGGTTTATCTGGCCAAAAAGAAACTGATCGACGATCACGGTATCGCGATTTGGCGATTTCATGACCATATGCATATGGCTGAAACGGATCGGATCTATGACGGGTTGATCCATCAACTTGGCTGGAGTGATCGCCTGGCGGAGGAGAACAAGCCTTGGGTGTATGTCATCGACCGGACAACGGTTGGGGAACTTGCGGAGTTTCTAAAGGAAAATCTGTCGATGAACGTGCTTCAAATGGTAGGCCGGCCGGAAATGACGTGTTCGAGAATCGGCGTGTTGGTCGGCGGCGGGAGCTTGGGACTCGGAAGAGAGCAAATGCCGATGGAATTGATGCGCGATCAGAATCTGGACGTGATGATCTGCGGCGAAATTCTGGAATGGACGTTATGCGCCTATGTGAACGACGCCGTGATGCTAGGGATGAACAAAGCGATGCTGGTTGTCGGGCACGAACGCAGTGAGGAATGGGGAATGAAGCATATGGCGGATTGGCTTCAACCGCTGGTGGCCGGGGTCCCGGTTTCATTTGTGGATGCCAAGGAACCATTCCAATATCTATAGGAAATGAAGGCAACCGGAACCTGTGCTATAATCGGATTGTTCGATTGTATTGAAGAATCCATGCAGGTACGAAAGGGTGCCGATAAATGAAACGCAATACCATTTTGGCGGTGGCCGGGGTTGTTGTGGTTGCTGCGTTGGGAAGTTATTTTCTCCTCACCGGACAAGCCGATAAGCAGACAGAATCAAACGCTTTAGAGGTTCAAAACATCAAGCAGCTGGTTCAGGACTATAGCGTGGGTAAATTAAGCGCCAGGTCGGCGTCGATCACATCAAGCCAACTGATCGTGGACGGCGATACAGCAGACGCGAAGACATATGAACTGCCGAAGGACGAGTTTTTCGTCTCGATTGCTCCTTATGTGAACCAGACGCATCCTTGCGAGATTCATAGCTTGACCGGTTGCCGGGGCGAGATGATGGAGCAAGAGTTTCAGGTGAACGTCACCGACGCGGAAGGAAACACCGTGTTGGATCAAAAAATGACGTCCCAAGCAAACGGATTTATCGACTTGTGGTTGCCGCGCGATCAAACGTACCGTGTTCAGGTAAGCCGTGACGGCCAAACCGCCGAGTCGGAGATTTCTACGTTCGACGGAGATCAAACGTGCATTACAACGTTGCAGCTCAGCTAGTTTTATACAAAACGAAGGACCCTCCTCAGAGGGTCCTTTTTTGGGGGATCGAGGTTTAAAACAAAAGGATCGCACCGCCCAGCATCGGGGTAAGCACCATGCATGTTTTGAGCCAAGCTGCAGGTACGCGCTTCGTGAACTTGGCGCCAATATACGCGCCGGTCATCGTGCCGACGACAACCGCGGCGAGTAATTGTACATCCAAGTACCCGATGGTAAAGTAACCGGCCCCTCCGGCTAGGGCAATCGGCATGATAACCAACATCGTTGTGCCGGCAGCGTACCGCATAGACATTCCTAGGAGCAGCATCAGTCCCAGTTGGATAAAAGGGGTCGACCCGATTCCAAACAACCCCGACAAGGATCCGGTAATGAAGCCGACGAGCGGCGCATTCACCCAGAAGTGCCAACCTCTGACGGAGGAAGCTTCCATGTCCTCAGACGCCTTTGGTCGCCGGGAGACATAGGCCATACGAAACCATAAGGCGAATCCGGAAGCAAATAACATGCCGGAGGTCAGATATCCCAGCTGGTTTTCGGGAATCAGGGAGGACCAGCCGGAGCTGATCCACGCACCCGCTGCGCCGGTTAAGCCGACGACCACCCCGGGCCGCAGCTTCATATTCCCTTCTCGGTAATGGCTGATCGAACCGGAGAAGGACGAGAAGAACATGGCCGCGAGTGCCGTCCCCAACGCCGTATGAATGGGGTAACCAAACACGACGGTCAGAATCGAGATAATAAATCCCGATCCGCCGGCGCCTACGAAGCCGAGGAGCAGGCCAAGCGCCAACATGACCAAGGCAACTTCGAGCAGCGGGATCAAGGCATCCTCCAAACCTGGTGAGGAACGCGAATCCCGGCCGGGGTTGGTAAGTCCTTATGCACAGAGCTGACGAGGTCCAGCACCAGGGTGGCATGGTCTTTACCGTAGACAGGCCAAGCAGGTAAAAGTCCCGTATTGGGGTCACCATTGCGAATAAAGGCACACCAAGCTGCTCTCATCCCGTGGGCAAGTTCGTTCATTTCGGCTGTCACCAAATAGGGGTCGTCGGAAGGGAGTGTAGGAATGGAGCCGGGATCACCTGCAGCTAAGGCCGTTTGAATCAAGCTGCCTTCAAACCCATGGATGGCTCCCAGCCTGCCGGCGCATCGAAGCCGATACATCCATACCGGTGCCCCTGATAAAGCTATGGCTTCCGCGAACTGCATGGCCCCGATGGTGTACAGGTGCTCGGTTAACGTTCGATTCCACGCAACTTCTGTCGGCATCGATGTCTGGTAGTGCTGATAAGCCTCCCACGCCACCTCCGCATTTGACCCTAATAATCTTTCCAGCGCTCCCCGATCCGGAGATCTCAGCAGCGGATCATTATGGATAAAGATCGCCGCCTCTTCCTCGTTGGACCCGATCAACAGCGGCGGGAGCCCTTCATTACCTTTAAGGCTCTCCAGCGGATCGAAAGGGATAACGAGACCATCGGCCACAGGACCAAACATATGCAGGCCGCGTGAGGTATCAAAGCCAATTGCCGCTTGCGCTTCAATCAGTTTCTCTGCGGGAAGCTCGAGTAAATGATGCGCTTCGGACGGCGATATTTTCAACTGCTCCAGTAGTCTTCGGGTTGTTACGCTAGCCGTCTGGCGATCGCGAATCGCTTGCGTGGCTCCGCTTTGGGCGATAGCACGGTGAAACAAGCCGTGTGCCTTTGGCATGACATACAGCGATGCCACACATTTGGCGCCAGCGGAGTTCCCGATGACCGTGACGCTCGACGGGTCGCCGCCAAAAGCGGCGATATTGTGCTGAACCCACTGCAACGCAGTGACGATATCGAGCATGCCATTATTACCCGAAGCTGCGTATTCCTCGCCCAGCAACTCACTCAACTCCAAGAAACCTAATGCCCCCAGCCGATAGTTGATCGACACATAGACCATGCCTTCTTCGGACGCGTATTTGGTACCCTCACAATCCGCTCCGGTTCCCCCTACGAATCCGCCGCCGTGAATATAGACCATCACGGGCTTTAGCTCATCGCCCAAGTCCTGCGGCGTCCATACGTTCAGAACCAAGCAATCTTCGGACTGCGTTAGCTCCGATAGAAGACCTTCCTGTGCCGGATTCTGGGGGGCTATATGACCATACCGATCGCACCGCCGTACACCTTGCCACGGAAGTGGAGAAGCCGGAGGCTTAAATCTCCGCGAACCTCCCGTTGGAGCGGCATAGGGAATTCCTCGGAAGACGTAAGCACCATCCAGTTTGACACCCTCAACCTTGCCTGATAACGTCTGTACAATCAAGGGGATTCTCTCCTGTCCTGTTGTTGTTGTGACTATTATAGCTTGCTTATGTTGATAAGCCATAATATATATTTATTTATAAAGATCATAACTTATTGGTTATGAAGTAGGGAGGATAAAGCGGAGTGGAGTTGTTGCAACTGAAGTATTTTCAGACGGTGGCTCGCCTGGAGCACATGACGAAAGCTGCCCAGAGCTTACATATCTCGCAACCGGCACTGAGCAAAATGATCGCATCCCTGGAAGCGGAGCTTGGAATCGAGCTGTTTCACCGGGAACGCAAGACGATCCGCTTGAATGAGCATGGCAGAACGTTTCTTCAGCAGGTGGATCTCGCTTTGGATGCGCTCGAGGATGGGAAGCGCCAGTTGCAGGATGTCAGCGGGTTCGCCTCTCCCGTCCTAACACTGGACGTTCGGGTATCCTCGCATTTGCTGCCAGACCTGTTGGCGGATTTCCGCGCGGAATATCCACGGGCTCAATTCAACTTGCTGCAGCATGTTTCCCCGCTGGACACTCGGACGAGCTACGATTTATGCCTCTCGGACGGAGCTGAATCCCCCCCGGGAGCCGAAACCGTCTCCTTGCTGGAAGAGGAGATTCTCGTGGCCGTTCCAGCTGACCATCCGCTCGCTCGGCGGGAGCGGGTTAGCTTAAAGGAGCTTCGGGAGGAAGACTTCATCATGCTTCCTTCCGGCAAGTCGTTGCGGGAGACGACGGATGCCTTCTGCCGACTAGCCGGGTTCACGCCCCGGATTCGGTTCGAAAGTGACGATCCGGCCACGGTACGCGGATTAATTCGTGCGGGACAAGGCGTAGCGTTCCTGCCCGCCATCACTTGGGCCGGATCCACCGGAACGGGTGTCCGGCTGCTCAGACTGGAAGAAGGCTGGTGCAAGCGAACGATTTCCTTGTCCTGGCCGAAGGAACGCTATATGAAGCAAATCGCGGCACGATTCCGTGATTTTACCATTCGATATTTCGCGAGATTAGCGGAAGCAGGAATGGACGCAACATGAGGGATGTCTATAGGACATCCCTTTTTTTGTGCTTATCCATCACGCTACAGCGGTCCCCGCGTCTTCTGCCGGTTCTCCTTCCGATAGTCAAGCGGCGCGAGGCCAACCTCCCGCTTAAATGTTTGCGAGAAGTACGACTGGGATTTGAAGCCGATGATCTCGGAGATTTCCAGCACGGAGTAATTGGTTGATTCCAACAGGAATTTGGCTGTGTCCATCCGCACCTGATTCAGGTATTTCACGGGGGACACGCCATACGTTTTTTTGAAAAGATGAGATAAGTAATACTTGTTGATGTGCGCTTCCTCTGCCATGGATTCCAGCGTGATGTTACCTTTAAAGTGGACATCGATGTAATTTTTGACCAGAGCGACCTCTTTGGGAACTTTTTCGGTGGTTGAGAGGTTAATCGATACATGCTTTTTGCGCAGGATCAAGATCAACATGACCTGAACCAGATGCTTGCATAACTCCAGATAGGCTTCCTGCTTGGCGCTGTATTCCTCGAACGCTTTGTACAGATAGAGAAGGATGCTCTTGTCCGGATCCCTAAAGCGGACGTAAGGCACCGTGTCTTCATCTGAAATAAAGGAAATGCCGTTTAGGCCAATAACAAAGTATTCTAGCGGATCGCTGAAATCGGAAATTTCCGTATGCTCAATATTGGGGTTCACGATGATGACATCATGCTTCTTGATGGGGAGCCGTTCGTCCCGAACGAGAAATTCCCCCGTCCCGTTTGTCACATAAAACAATTCGGCGAAATGGTGGGAGTGCTTCAGACCAATCCAGTTTTGGCTATCGGCATCCGACTTGTTGATATAGATCAGCTCCGTGTTCAGGCTGGCGAGCAGATCGGCCGAGGAATTGGGGTGGTTCGTCATACCTTCGTTCCTTTCAGAGTAAAAATGACACCTTGCTAGCTAAGCTCCTAAGCTGTAGCATGACCGCTGACAAATTTAATGATAGCACAAAATGTTATCTTTATTAATCAATAGAGCAATATAACTAAAAAACATAGCAATAATGACATATTTAAAAACGCTTTCTACTCACTATAATGAAAATAAATAAAAAGGGAGGCGTTCAAATGCGGATCCAAAAGTTAGGCGCTGCGATCGTGATCACAGCGATGTTGACCTTAACGGCCTGCGGGGCCGGTTCAAACGGAGCATCCTCCGGAGAAGACGGGAAGCCAGTGTTAAAAATGGCCGCCCTCGAAGGCGGTTACGGCAAGGAAATGTACAGCCAGGTCATCGCAGTGTTCGAGGAGCAATTTGACGTAGACGTGGAGCTGACGATCAGCAAGAGCATTGAAGATGAGATCACACCGGGCATGAAGGCTGGGAAATATCCCGACGTTGTAGTACTTGGCCAAGGGCGCAGCGCGGGACTCACCGAGACGCTGATTAAAGATAAAGGGTTGGAGGATCTGACGGACGTCTTGTCGATACAGGTTCCCGGGGAAGAGCAGACGTTGAAGGACAAGCTGGTCGACGGCCTGATTGGAACGCTTGGCACCAATCCTTACGGCGATGACCGCACCTATTTGATGCCGATGTATTATTCTCCAACGGGGTTGGTGTACAACAAGGGACTGTTCGAGCAAAAAGGCTGGGAAGTGCCAAAGACATGGGATGAGATGTTTGCCCTCGGCGATCAGGCCAAGAGCGAAGGGATTGCCTTATTTACCTATCCTACCGCTGGATATTTGGATTCCTTCTTCTTTGCCCTGTTGGCTGATGTCGGCGGGTTGGAATTTTACGATAAGGTGATGAATTACGAGCAAGCCATCTGGCAGACCTCGGAAGCCAAACAGGCGCTGGACACGACCGCCAAGCTGCTCAGCTATGCCTCGGATACGACCGTCGCGTACGCCAATGAGCAGGACTTCACCAAAAATCAGCAGGCGATCCTGGACAATAAGGTCTTGTTTATGCCAAACGGCACCTGGATTGCCGGGGAAATGGCCGATGCGCCCAGAGCGGAAGGGTTTCAGTGGGGATTAACCCCGATACCGACGGTGAAGGGAGGCGGAGATCGTTACATCGTCACTTCGATGGAATCCGTATGGGTCCCGTCCCAAGCGAAAAACAAAGACCTGGCTAAAGAGTTTATCACCTTCCTTTACTCCGATAAAGCTGCCGAAATTTTTGCTAAGTCCAATGCGATTCAACCTATCAAGGGGATTTCGGAGCAGTTGACCGGCGAAAATCAATCGTTCTACAGCGTATACGATGAGCCGAACGTGAAGGCGTTGGTCGGCGGGTTTGTCAGCACCAGCCCAGTGGAAGGCGTGAATATCAAAACCACGTTGTTTGATACGGCCAACAGCATCATCTCGGGAGAGAAGACCGTAGACGATTGGCAAGCGGACCTCAACGAAGCCAGCGAGAAGTTAAGGGCGGCAAAATAACCAAGCGGAGGAGATTCCCTGCAGGAAGCGGGTGAGAAGGTGAACCGAAATCATGGACGTATTCGCTTCATTTGGCTGTGCATCACCCCGGCATTCGTACTCTTTGTTCTCTTTATGCTTATTCCTACGTTTAACGTATTCCGGATGTCGGTGTACAAGTGGAGCGGCTTTTCGGCGGAAAAACAGTTTGTAGGCTTCAGCAACTTCCGCATTCTTCTGGACGATGAGGTGTTCGTGAAGTCGTTTCAGAATACCGTGCTGCTGCTGGTGATCGTGACGATCCTGACGATGTCGATGGCGCTTCTGTTCGCGGCGGTGATGACGCGGGAAAACGTCAAGGGAAAGGACTTGTATCGGGTTGTCTTTTACATCCCTAACATTCTATCGGTTGTGGTCATCGCGGCTATCTTCTCAGCGATATACGATGCGGAGCAAGGGTTATTGAACGGATTGCTGGGCATGCTCCGGTTAGATGTTCTGCAGCGCATGTGGCTGGGGGATCAAGGCCTCGTCATTTATAGCATCGCCGGAGCGATGATCTGGCAGTCGGTGGGTTACTACATGGTGATGTATATGGCCAGTATGTCCAGCATCCCAGAGAGTTTCTATGAAGCCTCGGCGCTGGAAGGAAGCGGGAAGGTGCGGCAGTTTTTCTCGATCACGCTGCCCCTGATTTGGCAGAACTTAAGAAATACGCTGACCTTCTTCATTATCAGCTCGATTAATTTAAGCTTCACCCTGATTAAAGCGATGACAAACGGCGGTCCGGACGGAGCGACCGAGGTATTCCTGAACTATATGTACAAACAGGCCTATACGAATTCCTCCTACGGGTACGGGATGGCGATCGGTTCGGTCGTGTTCCTGTTCTCGTTTGGGTTGTCGCTGTTGGTCAGCCGGGCGACGAAACGGGAACCCCTTCAATTCTAGTGCAAGCTCAACAGTAAAATAGGGAGGAGCTGGCGGAGGACCGATGAAATCCGACAAAACCTACAAATGGTTCATCTATGTCATCCTGACCCTGCTCGCCTTGTCTATCGTGGTCCCGATGATTTGGGTGCTGCTCGCTTCGGTGAAGCAAAAATCCGAATTTTACGGAGATCCATGGGGACTGCCGGCAGGCGTTTACCTGCAAAACTATTTTGATGCGTTTACCGACGCCCATATGGGGTCGTATCTGCTGAACTCGCTATTCACCACCGTCCTTGGATTGGCGATCCTGCTGGTTGTCGCCGTACCTGCGGCTTATGTTTTGGCGCGCTACCGATTCCGGGGCCGCCAGATTCTACATCTTCTGTTTATGGGCGGCTTGTTCATCAACGTCAACTACATCGTGGTCCCGATCTTTTTGATGCTGCTGGACGGAGATCGATGGCTCGGAGGCTGGTTCCCGGACGGACTGCTCATCGACAATCTGGCGGTATTATCGCTGGTTTACGCCGCAACGGCCATCCCGTTTACGATTTATTTGTTGTCCGGGTATTTTCAGACCATTCCCGAGGTGTTCGAGGAGGCGGCGGCGATGGACGGCTGTTCACATGTTCGAACGATGTTGTCCATTATGGCGCCGATGGCTCGTCCCAGCATCGTGACGGTGATCCTGTTCAACTTTCTGGCTTTTTGGAACGACTATATTATTGCGTTGACGCTGCTGCCGGGGCCCAACAAGACGCTTCCCGTCGGTTTGCTGAATCTGATGACCGCCCAGAAAGCGGCCGCCAACTACGGACGACTTTACGCCGGCCTGGTGATCGTGATGGTTCCTGCCCTGATCCTGTACATTTTGGTGCAGCGGCGATTAGTGGAAGGCATGACGGCCGGAGGAACGAGAGAATAGCAGAGGGAGAGGAGACGATAGGCATGGCTAAACGGAAAGGTAGAGTGACGCTCCCAAGCGAGGAAGGGTTCGTCCGGGAAACGAAGGAGTTGATGGAGAGGTGGGGGGCGGACGCAATCCGGGACAGCGACGGGACGAGGCTAGATGCGGACGTCAAAGCGCTGCCCGCGAAGATTTATACGGCTTATTTTCCGTCCAGAGGACATAACGAGTTTAGCGCAAGCCATATGGAGGAATGCCCGCAAATCTATTTGATGAGCGAATTTGTGCTGGCCACGTCGGTTAAGGTGGAGATCGGGTTGCTAAACACCTATTATCGGGAGCAACTGGACGTCGATTATTTGCATGATCCTTATCGTTATTGGCAAGTGATCGATCGAACCACTGGGGAGGTGCTGCCCCCCTCTGATTGGCGAATTCGCCAGCAGGACGATACGGTGATCATCGACCATGCGGTACCGTGGCATGAATATACAGTTTCCTTCCTCGCTTTTATTCAATGGGACCCGGTTCAGATGTATAACCACATCACCAATGATTGGGGCGATAAGCCGCATGAGATTCCGTTTGACGTGAAGCAGCCGCATTCGAATGCATTTATCCATGAGACGATGAAGCAATGGCTCCAGGACAATCCGGAAGGCGATGTCGTGCGTTTCACTACGTTGTTTTATCAGTTTACGCTGGTGTTTAACGAGCTGGCCCAGGAGAAGTTTGTGGACTGGTTTGGGTATGGTGCCAGCGTGTCGGTAGCGATGCTTGAGGATTTTGCTCGAGAAAAAGGATACGCCCTGACCGCCGAAGATTTCGTCGATCAAGGATATTACAACTGCTCCTTCCGGGGGCCGTCACCGGCTTATCTGGATTACGTCGACTATGTCTCCCGCTTTGTTGCTGCGGAAGCAAAGAAGCTGGTCGACCTGGTGCATGAAAGCGGCAAGGAAGCGATGATGTTCCTCGGCGACCAATGGATCGGTACGGAGCCTTATGGGCCGCACTTCGAATCGATTGGATTCGACGCCGTTGTGGGGAGTGTGGGAGACGGTACAACACTGCGGATGATCTCGGATATTCCGCATGTGAAGTACACGGAAGGGCGGTTCCTGCCTTACTTTTTCCCGGACGTCTTCCATGACGGCAACGATCCTGTGGTGGAAGCGAATCGGAACTGGCTGGCGGCGCGGCGTGCGATCCTGCGCAAACCGATCGATCGCATGGGGTACGGGGGATACCCGAGCTTGGCTTACAAGTTCCCGAAATTCGTAGACTATGTCGAGCAAATCACCGATGAATTCCGCGACATTCATGAGCATATCCGAGGGGCTACGCCATACTCGGGGTTAAGGGTGGCGATCTTGAACTCGTGGGGAGCGCTGCGGACGTGGCAGGCGTTTACCGTTGCCCACAGCCTCTACAGTAAACAGGCTTACTCCTACTATGGGATCTTGGAAGCCTTAAGCGGTATGAGTGTGGATGTCGTATTTATCAGCTTTGATGACGTACTCGAACGCGGCATTGATCCGTCGATCGACGTGGTGATTAATGCCGGGGATGCGTATACGGCTTTTTCCGGCGGTGAGGTATGGAAGAACGCACGGCTGGTCGAGATGCTTCGCCGCTGGATATACGGTGGCGGCGGATTGATTGGTGTAGGCGAACCTTCGGCGGTGCAGCATCAGGGGCGTTTTTTTCAATTGGCCGATTGCTTTGGAGTGGAGAAGGAGCTGGGATTCAGCGTGTCTACGGACAAATACTTCGACCGTCCCGTCGAGGAGCATTTTATTACGGCGGATCATAAGGGTTTTGATTTCGGGGAAACGACAAACCACGTCTATGCGTTACATGAAAGCGTCGAGATTCTCGAGTATTCAAACGGGGAGGTGCATTTGGCCGCGAATCGCCCAGGCTCGGGGCGTGCGGTATATCTTGCCGGACTTCCATATTCCCCGGGAAATGCGCGGCTGCTCCTGCGTTGCCTGTACTTTGCAACCGGCAAGGAGACGGAGTTGAAACGATGGTATGCGGATAACGTGGATTGTGAGGTGCACGCTTATCCGGAGCAAGGGGTGTATGCGGTCGTCAACAATAGCAACGCATCGCAAACCACGGTCGTGTACGATGGGGAAGGGAACACTACTATGGTGAAGCTAGGCCCAAGCGAGATCGTGTGGAAGCAAAAGAGTGAGGGCGTTAAGTCATGATAGGGATCATTTTACGGTTGCTAGGATTGATCATCTGCGTGTGTCTGGTTGTGTATGGACATGATCATGGAACAAGTTACGTAAACCTTGGTTTCATGTTCATTGGATTGGCAGGGTTGATCGGACTGCTTTACGAATATAACCGCAAATATCAATAGCCCGCGAACGACGCGGAGACGAGAAAGGATTACTTCTTGGATGAACATGGACGAAATTTTTGGCATCAGACCTTCAACAAGGCAGCTGCAATGGCAAAAGCTAGAGTTTTATGGGTTTATTCACTTCGGGATGAACACGATGACCGACAGGGAGTGGGGAATGGGGCACGAGGACCCGGTCCTGTTTGATCCCAAGCATCTAGATGCCGAGGAATGGGTGGCGATCTTGAAACAGGCCGGGATGAAGGCCGTCATTCTGACCTGCAAGCATCATGATGGCTTCTGCCTTTGGCCCAGCCGGTACACGAAGCATTCCGTCGCATCCAGCCCGTGGAAAGGCGGTAAGGGGGATTTGGTCCGCGATGTTGCGGAAGCCTGTCACAAGGCCGGGCTTAAATTCGGAGTGTATCTGTCCCCTTGGGATCGGACCGAAGCAAGTTACGGGGAAGGGGCGGCGTATGACGATTTTTACGTAAATCAACTGACGGAGCTGCTCACTCAATACGGCGAGATTAGCTGTGTCTGGCTGGACGGCGCAAACGGAGAAAGCCCTTCCGGCAAGCGACAACAGTACGATTGGGACCGTTATTATGAGACGATTCGGAGGCTGCAGCCGCCATGCGTGATCAGCGTATGCGGTCCGGATATCCGCTGGGTAGGCAACGAGGCGGGGCATACGCGGCGGGAAGAGTGGAGCGTCGTACCCCGGGCATTGCAAGATGCGGAGAAAACGGCGGAAAAATCGCAACAAACCGATGACCCCACCTTCGCTCGTTCGATCAACTCCATGGAAGAGGATCTGGGTAGTCGGGAAGCGATGGCTCGGTATGGCGGGGAATGGGTGTGGTATCCGGCTGAAGTGAATACGTCCATCCGGCCCGGTTGGTTCTACCATCCCGAAGAGGATGGGCAAGTGCGGAGCGACCGCGAGTTGTTTGACATCTACTTGAAGTCCGTTGGCGGCAATGCTATGTTCCTGCTCAACGTTCCGCCCAACCCGGACGGGGGGATTGCAGCACCGGATCGTGAAGTTCTGGCCGGGTTGGGACGCCGGATTCAGGAACTAAATGATCCAAGGCTGAACGAGGGAGCCGTATGGAGGGGGTCGAGTGCTGCTTCCCGGGAGGAAACGGCCGAAGGTCTTGCCGAGACCGTATTGGGTCGCGGCTGGAGGCCGTCAGCGTCGGATGTTGAGCCTTGGGTACAAATCGTTTTACCGGAGGCGAGGGCATTTAACGCGGTTATTTTGCAGGAGCACATTGAACACGGCCAGCGGGTGGAGGCGTTTGAGCTGTGGGCGTCGGAACGAGGCGGGGACGAGCGGAATGTGGTGTCCGGGGACTCCGGCGAATGGCGCTTGATTGGGGAGGGCTCGATGATCGGCTACAAGAAAATCATCACGCTCCCGTTAATGACAGCTCAGCGGGTGAAGGTTGTGTTTAAGCAATATCGGGGGTACCCGACCTTGGCGGCCCTGCGACTTTCGCACATCGGAGAGTAGCAGAGCCAGGAGGTAGGTTGGCAGGCGGTTAGGTTAAGGAGCTAACTGGAATAAGTAACGTTAATTTCGCCAAATTCGCGGACTAGAGCTTCAATAGCTGGATTTTCTAACGTTAATTTCTTGGGTTTCAGCATTCCTGGAGGGTTATCGTCGAATTAACGGTAGATTTTCCAGTTAACTTTCGAAAATGAACCGTATCCGCGAAATTAGCAGCCGGAAATCCAGTTAGTTTGACTCTAGAACAACCGGATGAGTCCAAACTCTGAACATCTAGCGGAGGTGAGGCGATGCGCACACGGACAAGGACAGCGACAAGGACAGGGACAAGCAAGAAGCGCAAGGGATGGGTAAGGGGGTGGCTGTTGATCGGTTTCCTTCTCTTGGCCGGTGTACTGCTTAGCGGTTATATGCTGGCGAGAACCTCCGACGAGCAAGTGGCCGAGCTCGGCGGATACGCGATTACGGACCAGGAGGTTGCGTTTCATATGGAGCGGCTGAAGCCATCCGTCGAGAACGAGTTCCGCGTGAAATCCCAGGTGACGCTGGGGAAAGGCGATTGGACCAAGCCGGTTGGGGACCTCCCCCCGCTGGGCGTGCTGCAGGAGCGGGCGTTGGAGCAAGCCGTTCGGGACAAGGTGGTCATGATTTTAGCTCGGACGCACGGTTTGTTGGACACCGTGGATTTCTCCGGGCTGACTGCCTCGATGGAAGCGGAAAACCGCGAACGGCAAGCCGCCGTTCAACGCGGAGAAGTTGTCTACGGTCTCGTCCGGTTTACCTTGGAGTCTTATTATGCGCATATGCTGGTTTCTCTGGAATCAGGCTTGAAACAGAAACTGAGTCAACATCCAGAAGACCTGCTTTACCTGGAAAGGGGGGATGTCGAGAGCTATTATGAAGCACATGCCTCGGAGTGGGCTGCGATGGCGACGCAATATAAGGTTGCGAAGTTGACCGTGCCCGTTTCCCAAGAAGGGAAGAAAGAGGCTGCTGGCGTCATAACGAAGCTTGCTGCGAAAAATGCCACATTGGAGGAGATGGCGGGCCGGTTTACCGGAGCCATCCTACAAACGGAGTTGCTGGCGGAAGAGAGCAGTGCGAATTTGAATTCGCCTAGTTATCAGGTGGTTTCCCAGTTGAGAGGCTTGCACCCCGGCGAGCTGACCTCCCCGGTTGAGACTCGCGAAGGGTTCGCCGTTTACCGTTTGGAGGAAGTCAAGGTCGACAAGCAGAAAGCATTGCAAACCTATGACTATCAGATCAGGCAGCAAATGCTAGAGGAACGGTTTGAAGCATATGTCGAGCAATATCAAAGTGAACTTCCGCTCCAAGTGAACCGGGCAAAACTGGCCGAGGTCACGATCCCGGGGACCTGATCTGCAGCTAACCTGAAAGCCAAATCCATTTTGAAGGTATGGGAGGGAGTTTATGTACGTGAAGAAAAGTCGGGTTGCTTGGGTAGCTCTAACGTTGGTTGCCATGGTGATCTCTTTGCTGCCCCCGGTGGCCAGCGCTTCTGGGACTAGTCCCAACTCAGCCGCCCAGGTGGTCACCGAGGCGCAAGCGGCGGGGAACCGGCAGAATCCCTACAAAGGAACCGACTACTACATCGATGCCACGTTAGGGAACGATGCCAACAACGGGACTTCCAAGAAGAGACCATGGAAAACACTGCAAAAAGCCAACGAAACTGTGTTTAAGCCCGGTGACCGCATTTTGCTGAAGGCCGGTGAAACCTGGTATGACCAGCAGCTTTGGCCCAAGGGATCGGGGGTGAAGGGCAAACCTATCGTGATCGACATGTACGGCAATCCCAAGGACGGAAAACCTTATATCGCTACTAACGGCAATGTACAGAATCCTGTCCGCTATGAAAATGGGGATTTCAAAAAGGACAAAACCAAGGTGGGCCTTACGGGAGCCGTTGTGCTGCAGAATCAGCAGTATTGGGAAATCCATAACTTGGAGTTGTCCAATGATGATGATTTTGCCACCGATATCGACGTGTCTGCAAAGGAACATTCCGTTGTACGGGACGGGGTGTCCATTACCATCAATGCTGATTTGCTCCAAGCCGGCGATGATCAAATCATGAACTACTTCCGCATCAGCAATCTCTACATCCATGATATCGACGGCCCAACCGACTGGCAGAAAATTCATTACGGCGGCATCGTCTTCCAGGTTTTTGGCGAAAAGAGCTATAAGGATTACGATGAAGGGGCCTACTACTTCCAGGACGTCCGCATCGAGAACAACCATTTCTACAAAACCGAGCTTCATGCGATTCAATTCGCTTTCAACTGGTTTTACGACCGTGACGCCAGCTCCGGCGAATACGACGAAACCGGCAAATATCATGAGGGCTGGGAACAGCTGTGGGTACGAACCCGCGACCTCTATAGCCGCGACGTCTACATTGGGCACAACTATGCCGAGAACATCGGTCAAGGTGCGATCCAGTTGGCGAATACCAAGAATATGACGGTGGAATTCAACGAGGTGAACGGCTACCTGCAAAGGTATGATGCTGTCTCCTGCGGATTGTACTTATGGGCCGGGGCGGACGCTGTCATGCAATTTAATGAAGTGTACGGCGGTCCTTACGGGGAATTCGACGGCACTCCCTGGGATTTGGAATACACCAACTTTAACGTGACTTATCAATACAACTACTCCCACGACAACGCCGCAGGCTGGATGGCCTACATGGGCAATAGCTCCAATTCGGTAGCACGCTATAATCTAAGCGTCAATGACAATGGCGTTATCGTCAAAAATATGCTGTCCACCAATTACTCCCCCACGTATTTTCTCAACAACGTCTTCATCTATGATGCTGAACAAATGGACTGGTTCCATGACGAGGTGTTTAAGGATACCGTGTATTTCCTGAACAATGTCTTCTACAATATGTCCGAAACGACGCCAACCCAATGGTATCGGAAAGAAGGGGCTTTAAGCAAAGCCGTATTCTCCAATAATGCGTTCTACGAAACAGGAGGGATCCACTCCGAGCAGCAGCCGCATGATCCTAATGCGGTGTTTGCAAATCCGATGTTTGTGAAGGATCCGAAGGACTATAAGAAGAACAACGGAGTAGACCGGATTGTGAACTCGGCGGCGAACTTCAAGCTTAAGAAAAATTCCCCGCTGATCGACGCGGGTCGATACAACCGTAACGTTGGAGAGGAGGATTACTTCGGCACGCATTTGTACTATGGAGACGGGATCGACATCGGCCTTCACGAGTCGCCGATCGGCAAGAAGGTGAAGCATCCGATCGATTCGAATCCGATCGAAGAGGAAGGCAAGTCGGATGGCATAAATCTGGCGTTGCATAAGCCGATCGAAGCGAACTACACCCATCCGAATCCGGGGCTTGAAGCGGATAAGCTGGTGGATGGAAACACCGCCACTCGCTGGGCGAGTGCGGACCCGGATGAGATGACGGACGGGTATCCGATCGTCATTACGATCGATTTTGGCGAACCTACAACCTTTAATGAAATCTATTTAGACGAATATACGGACGGCGGCACGAACCTGCGGATTCAGGAATTCGAGATGCAGAAGCTGAACCCGGAGACGCAGGAGTGGGTCACGTTCATCTCTAAGGCGGATGGAATGGGGCATGATTTAACGTTGGATAACTTCGGCGACGTGACCAGCAGCAAGCTGAGGTTATTGATTACGAAGCAAAAGGACAGCGAATACTGGACGCCGACAATGACTGAGATCCAGGTGTATTACAACGAGTAGTCAACACGAAAAAGGCCCCCTCATCATTTACATCTCGTGATGAGGAGGGCCTTTCTATTTTTACCCGTTATGCCAACGCTCCGAGAAACATGGCCATATCTTCCTCCACGTTCGTGATGCCGCCGATCCCAAACTTGTCGATGAGGACCTTGGCTACGTTGGGGGACAGGAAGGCCGGTAAGGTAGGGCCAAGATGAATGTTCTTCACGCCGAGATAGAGCAGGGCCAGCAGGACGATAACCGCTTTTTGCTCATACCAAGCAATGTTGTACGAGATCGGCAGCTCATTAATATCATCAAGACCAAACAAGTCCTTTAATTTCAGCGCGATCACAGCCAGGGAATAGGAATCGTTGCATTGCCCGGCATCCAGGACGCGGGGAATCCCGCCGATATCGCCAAGCTCCAGCTTATTATATTTATACTTGGCGCAGCCGGCGGTCAAAATCACAGTATCGCGTGGTAATTCCTTGGCGAACTCCGTGTAGTAGTCGCGCGACTTCATCCGCCCGTCGCACCCGGCCATCACGAAAAATCGTTTGATCGCTCCGGTCTCCACCGCCTGGACGATCTGATCGGCCAACCGGGTTACCGTATGATGGGCAAAGCCGCCTACGATCTGCCCGCTTTCGAGTTCGGTTGGCGGCGGGCAGCTTAGGGCATGTGCGATGAGCTCCGAGAAGTCCTTCGGCTTTCCGCTTTTGCCGTCCGGAATATGCCTTACCCCGGGATAACCCGTATTCCCCGTCGTGTAGAGACGATCCAGGTAACTATCCTTTGGCGGTACGATACAGTTGGTGGTCATGAGAATCGGACCGTTAAAAGCTTCGAACTCCTTTGTTTGCAACCACCAGGCATTGCCGTAGTTGCCGACGAAGTGGCTGTATTTTTTGAAGGCCGGATAGTAGTGGGCAGGGAGCATTTCGCTGTGGGTATACACGTCGACGCCGGTGCCTTCAGTTTGGATCAGCAACTCTTCTAAATCCTTCAAATCATGGCCGCTGATCAAAATGCCGGGGCGGTTTCGTACACCGATATTGACCTCGGTTACTTCCGGATGACCATAGGTGCTCGTATTGGCTCGATCCAGCAAGGACATCGCTTCTACCCCATATTTGCCTGTCTCCAGCACCAAAGCGACAAGATCAACAGCCGTTAAGGTATCGTCCAAGGTTGCAGCCAGCGCCCGGCGTATAAAATGATGAATCTTACTTTCGGTATAACCCAACTGGAAGGCATGGTAAGTGTAAGCCGCCATTCCTTTGAGTCCATAGGTTAATAGCTCGCGTAAGGAACGAATATCTTCGTTGGCGGTGGAGAGGACACCGACCTGTTTAGCTTTATCTGCGAACTGGCTTTCATCTTTAGGTTCCCATAGCGCAGCATCGGGTAAGGCAGCCTCATCGCCGGAGTGCTTCTCGCTCCAGTAGTTTCTAACAATATCACGCAAGGCAAGAGCTTCGCGGATATGGCTCACGAAATAGTCGCGATCAAAATTGGCATTCGTTATCGTTGCAAACAAGGAGTTCATGGTAAAAACGGTCAGCTGCCGATCGAGGGGTTCCGGCAGATCGCTGTCCAACGCAAGGAATGACGCGCCTTTGATTACGTAGATGAGCAGATCTTGCAGATTGGCCACTTCCTCCGGCTTTCCGCAGACGCCGGCGATTGTGCAGCCCGTTCCACCGGCTGCCTCTTGGCATTGGTAACAGAACATGGACGGCGCTTGATGCAAATCGGTTGTCGTGGCATGACTTTGGTTCATGGGGAAACCTCCTAAAATGATTAGATTAAGGGAGGCGCTGGAGTATGTGGGAAAATTCACGTAGGTGGGTATGAGGCCTTGCACCTCCGATTCTGCATGAAGCATATCGCCGGATCGGCAGCGGTTGAGTGATTGGGATCACAGTTATTTCCACAAATTAGGAAACAAGTCAAGAATACGAAAACATCACCCGAGATGATGACTTATTAAGATAATGGATTTCGAATCAACCGCGGCTTGGATCGACCCTTTGGGGAGCGAGATTTATCTCGCTTCTTTTTCGTTTAAGCTCGCTTCATCTTGGCGTACCCCATTTCTACTGAACGATCAATGATGTTCTTACTGGACTAATCGGTTGTGGAAATTATACAATACGATGTGTTAACCACTAGACGCGTGGAAATTCAAATGAGGTGAAACGATGCAACGAACACGGAAATGTCGTAAATGGGTCGTGATCATGGGCTTGACGGCAATGCTGATGACCCTCCTCTCCGGCTGCGGGGGGAATGCAGGAAACAAGGAGAAAACAACGGCCGCGGATCCGGCCTCGAGACAATATTATATTTTTGATACGGTGGTTAACATCAAATTGTATGAGGACCCGAAGGCTGAAGAGCATTTGGACCATATCGATACGATGCTAAAAACCTTGGATCAGGAGCTAAGCCGAACCTTGGAGACAAGCCAGCTCTACAAAGTGAATCAGGAAGCCGGCAAACAGGCGGTTGAAGTGTCGGAGGATACGATGGAGGTGCTGAAACGCTCGCTCAACTACGCCCAAGAGACGGACGGGCTGTTTGATCCGACCGTCGGCGGGTTGGTGGATCTTTGGGATATCGGACATGAAGGGGCGCATGTTCCGGCACCGGAGGATTTGCAGCGGGAGCTTAGCTTGGTGGGGTACAAGGATGTAGTTATGGACGAAGCCAAGCAGACGGTCTTTTTGAAACGTCCGGGGATGATTCTGGATCTCGGCGGCATCGGGAAAGGATATGCGGCGGACAAGATTGCCGCTTACCTGCGAGGCGAGGGCGTGAAGAGCGCCTTGGTCGACCTCGGAGGAAGCAGTATCATTGTGGTCGGAAGCAAGCCTAACGGCGACAGCTGGACGGTTGGGCTTCAGGATCCCGATAGCTCGCGTGGTACGATTATGGGGAATATCCGTTTAAACGACCAGGTGATCAATACCTCAGGTATTTATGAACGGTATTTTATTGAGGATGGAGTGATGTATCATCACATTCTTGACCCCAGAACCGGAGCCCCGGCGCAAAACGAATTGAAAAGCGTAACCATCTTGACGGATAATGCGACAGATGCCGATGCCTTATCTACCGTCGTTTACGTGATGGGTCTGGAAAAAGGGATGGAATTTGTTGAAAATTACAATGAGGAAACCCAAGCCCTGTTCATCACGAAAGACAACAAGATTTACGCCACTACAGGACTTAAGGATACGTTTAAAGTGACGGATGAGCAGTACTCGCTCGTGGAATAGCAAGTGGCCTAAGGACGTTCAAGCGATTGGGCGTCTTTCTTGCTATCGGGAGGAACGATCTTTTACGAGAAGAGAGGTTAAGATGAGGGTTACTAGCAAGGTAATTCCGATGCCAACCATCTGAATGACATTCGCATAGGGCTCGGGAAAAATCAGCACCTCAAACAGAACCTCACTCAGCAGATAAAATAAAATTCAGGAGTTGGTATCTATGAAACTGATGTTGATTTCGGATATCCACGGGTCAAGCGCTTGGCTGGACCGGGCGATGGCTCAAGCGGCAGAGGAGCGACCCGATCAAATCATCCTGCTGGGGGATTTCCTGTACCACGGGCCTCGGAATCCGCTGCCTGACGGGTACGATCCAAAACGGGTAGCGGCGATATTGAATAGACATAAGCACAACTTGATCGCCGTACGCGGGAACTGCGATGCCGAAGTGGATCAAATGCTGTTGGAATTTCCGATGATGGCGGATTACGCGATGCTCTACCTGGAAGGACGACGCATTTATGTCACGCATGGGCATGGATACAGGATGGAGCAGCTTCCGCCGCTGACGCCTGGCGACGTGTTTGTTCAGGGGCATACGCATGTGCCGGTGGCCGATATCAAGGACGGCGTATATGTACTGAACCCGGGGTCCATTGCGTTACCGAAGGAAAACTTCCCAAATTCGTACGGTATCCTGGAGGCGGGGGCTTTTATCGTGAAGGATTTTGCCGGAGGGATCGTAAAAAGGATCGAGTTTACTTCATGAGAAACGAACGGATTCAACATCAATTGCGAAACCTCCCGGCTGTGCCGGGGGTTTATTTGATGAAGGATGCGGCGGGAGACGTCATTTATGTCGGCAAGTCCAAAAACCTTCAGCAGCGAGTTCGCTCTTATTTTTACGCCTCACACAACCGTTCCAAGAAAGTGGAGAGATTGGTGCACAATGTCCAGGACTTGGAACTCCGCATCACCGATACCGAATTCGAAGCCCTAATGCTGGAATGCCAGCTGATTCGCGAACTGAAGCCGATGTATAACAAAAAGATGAAGAGTCCGCACGGATATCCCTATGTAGCGATCCGGGACAACGAGGGAATCTGGGACTTGGAAGTCGTCGACGTGCCGGAGGCCCCGGAGATTCGGCAAGTTTACGGGCCTTATACGGCGAGCCGGTATTCCGTGGAGGAGGCGGTCCGGGGCATTCGCGAAGCGCTAAGTATCGCTTGCAGCCGTCCCCGCACCACCTCGATTGGGGTGCCCTGCTTGAATCATTCGCTGGGCTTATGTCTGGGGGCCTGCTTAGGCGGAGAAGCGATCGAACGAAACAATCATACGATCAACCGATTTACCGCGTTGCTGGACGGCTCGGATGCCAGCTTGCGTGTTGAGTTGGAGGGACGGATGCGGGGGGCGGCCGAGCGATATGACTTCGAAGCGGCAACCAAAATCAGGGACGTCTTGAACGCCATGGATCTGTTGGCCAAGCAGGAGGAGATCGCCGGGTTTGCCGAGCAGAATGGGAACATCGTGGTCCTGGAACGGTTGAGTGAGCGGGAGGCCAAGTGGTTTATGCTGCAGCGATATACGATCCTGCATGGCCAAAAGGTTGAATTGTCAGGAAATTCTCCAACATCCCTGTCTATGGAAATGGCCGAGGAGGCATTGGCCTGTTTTAGCAAGGGCGTGTATTCCCTGGCGGGCAAACCTACCCGGGATGAAATCGATGAGGCTCGGATCATCTACCGGTATTTACAGAGCAGCGAATGCCGTTATGCGTTGATTCCGCAAGCATGGATTCAAGAGGCTGATACGGCTCGGATTGCCCATGTACTAGAAGAAATCATCTGAGAATTGGATGAAACTTTCTACCTATTGACAGCGCTTACATTAATAGTTATGTTTGGAGTGGAAATAAAACCCATTATTGGTTTAGAGGAGGATTTATGATGAACTGGAAAAAAGCGAACGCGGTCCGCGACATCCAGAAAATGCTCCGCACGTTTCTACTCTGTTTTATTCTGTCCGCTTCATCCTTAAGCGGCTCTATGTTTGCGCCGTCTGCCCGCGCTGCCGAGGGGGATTCCGGCATGGAGGTGTCTAGGATTGAGCCGAGCGGTTTCCTGAAAGCCAACGGGACGGTGCTGCGGGACAACTACGGAACGGGGAATATCGTCAACCTGCGGGGGACGAATCTTGGCGGGTGGCTGCTGCAGGAGGGCTGGATGTCGCCGCTTGGCGTGAAGGACGAATGGACGCTACGCGAAACGTTAACGAACCTGCATGGCGCGGAAACTGCGGAAAGCTTGATCAAAACGTATCAAGATGCCTGGCTGACGACGCGGGACTTGGACAATATCAAAAATATGGGGATGAATATGGTCCGCGTACCTATTCTGTACCTGGAGCTGATGGACAAGTATGGCAACTGGAAGGCAGATCCGTGGAGCAAGCTGGATTGGCTCGTCCAGGAGGCAGGGAATCGGGGCATTTACGTCCTGTTGGATCTGCACGGTACGTTTGGGGCTCAGAATACCTTCGATAATTCAGGCGAAGCTAACTCGGACCCGCAGCTGTGGAAGAACCAACAGTATCAGGATCGTACCGTCCGGCTGTGGGAAGGGATCGCCGCCCATTATAAAGGCAATCCAACCGTGGCAGGTTATGATCTGTTAAACGAACCGGATCGGGTAAGCAAGGAGCAACTGAACGCTTTTTACGACCGGTTGTATAAAGCGATTCGCGCGATCGACCCCGATCATACGATCTTCATCGAAGCGGCCTGGAGTTGGGGTCAGCTCTATGACCCGGATACGTTTGGCTGGACGAACGTTGTGTACGAAATGCACTATTACGCGATGTCCGGCAGCGAGGCTTCCAACTGGAATGTTCAAAACAACCTGGTGAACAGCGCTTTGCAAGGGCTGCGTGATCACCAAGCCCAGTGGAACGTGCCGGTGTACGTCGGGGAATTTTGCCTGTTCGATTTCACCGATCTTTGGGAGAAGTTTTTGGCCGGAATGAACGCCTCCAACATCTCCTGGACGAACTGGACGTACAAGGTCAGCTCGAATTATGGGAACTGGGGGTATTTCAACAACAACCCGAATCCGGTACCCAACATCACTGGTGACAGCCCTGCGACGATCGCCGCCAAATGGAGCAAATTCAATACGGAGAACTTTAAACCAAATACCACACTGCAAAATTTGGTAAAGAAATATACGACCGGGTCAACGCCGCCTCCAACGCCTACCGGTTTGGTTTACTTGCTCTCTGAAGCGAATAAGAAAATCGTCAGCGCGGAGAATGCCGGCGACGATCCGTTAGTGGCGAACCGCGATACGGCTCAGGAATGGGAATTGTTCGAGGTCATCAACAACAGTGATCAGACGATTTCATTGAAATCCAAAATCAATGGAAAGTACGTCACCGCGGACGTGAACATCGGCGGCAAGCTGGTGGCCCGCAGCGAGAGCATTCAACAATGGGAGAAGTTCAGGAAGGAACAGCTGGCCGACGGGACAATCGCCTTGTTCGCATTAGCCAACAACAAGTACGTGACGGTTGATTTAGACAACGGTGCAGGGCTGGTGGCAAACCGTGATAAGGTCGGAGGCGCATGGGAAGCTTTTTGGTTGATCACGCAGTGACCAACAATTGAAGATCAAAACGAAAGCAGCGGAGAAGGGTTAACGCCTCCGCTGCTTTTTTTTGCCCAATATTCAGGTGAGGATGCTTTGATAAAATTTACCCAATTTGGGAATAACATATCCACATCCTTTAACGAAAGGGGCGAATGTATTGCTGAACCAGGAAAGCTTGTACCCTTCGATCAATGACAATATCGAATTGTTCATGCGGATATTTCCCGGGGATTCCACCATTAAGTTCCGCAAGTTTCAGCATCCTTTAGTTAAATCTTTTTCCGGCTGCCTTATACACATTGAGGGCATGGTGAGCACCGAGACGTTAAGCAATCACATCCTCAGGCCGATCCTGCACTTTCGGACATCTGAAGAAACCCGAGATATCCCTTTTATGGAGCTCTTAATGGAGGG
This sequence comes from Paenibacillus rubinfantis, assembly GCF_001486505.1. Lineage (GTDB taxonomy): Bacteria > Bacillota > Bacilli > Paenibacillales > Paenibacillaceae > Fontibacillus > Fontibacillus rubinfantis. The sequence goes on along the minus strand of NZ_LN909066.1, from coordinate 777,578 downwards.
AATCATCGAGGTCAGCGAACTCAAGTTGTCAGGCGATCTGAATGAAATCCTTAACGAGCTCCTGAACGGCAGCACATTGTTGCTGTTGGAAGGGAAGGAACAGGCCCTGCTGATCGGGACGCAGGGCTGGCAATCCCGTGCCGTGATGGAACCGGGAACGGAAAAGTCGGTGATCGGTCCGCGCGAAGGCTTCACCGAATCGCTCATCACCAATTTATCGCTGATCCGGCGAAGGGTGAAAAGCCCGGATCTCAAAATTGAATTTATGGAATTGGGGGAAACGACTCATACGGCGGTATGTCTTTGTTATGTGGAAAGCTCGGTTTCCCCGAAGATTTTACAGGAGCTCACGAAACGTCTGAAGCGTCTAAAGATCAATGCGTTAATCGATTCCGGGCAACTGCAGGAAATGATTCGCGATCAAACGTTAACGCCGTTCGAAACGGTAGGAAATACGGAACGGCCTGATGCCGTGGCCGGCAAGATTTTAGAGGGACGTATTGCAGTGCTGGTGGATGGAAGTCCATTTGTCCTGACGGTCCCTTTTTTATTCATTGAATATTTTCAAGTGAGTGAAGATTACTACAGCAATTACTTCTTTGGTTCATTTAATCGGTTAATGCGATTTCTTGGCGAATTTCTGGCCGTCAGCGTCCCGGCGATTTATGTGGCTTTGGTGACCTACAATCAGGAGATGATGCCTACCGCGCTGTTGCTTAGCATCGCCGCAGCCAGAAACTCCGTGCCGCTGCCGACGGTGGCGGAATGCTTCGTCATGCTCCTCGTCTTCGAAATCCTCCGGGAGGCGGGAACCCGAATTCCAACCTCCATTGGGCAGGCGGTCAGCATCGTGGGAGCCTTGGTCTTGGGCCAAGCGGCGGTTGATGCGCGCGTGGTGAGCGCTCCTATGGTCATCGTTGTTGGGATTACCGGCATTACCACGCTGCTTAACGTCAAGATGAAAGCGGCCTCGATTTCAACGCGGTTTCTTTTGCTGAGCTTGTCCTCGTTTATGGGTTTATATGGATATTTATTCGGCATCATTGGGTTAGTCATACATTTGATGGGCCTGCGGAGCTTTGGCGTACCTTATATGCTTACGGTGGGCTCCATCAAGGAGACGGACATTAAGGATACCTTGTTTCGAAGCCCTTGGTGGGGGACGAAACTTAGGACTCACAGAACTCAGGCCGAACGGCGGATTCGTAAGGTAACGAGGTGAGGAGGATGTTGATTAGTTTACAGGTGAAGAGGTTAGCCGTGATTCTGTGCAGCTTGATGGTTTTGTCGCTCACGGGCTGCTGGAATTACCGGGAAGTTGAAAAGGTGACCACGGTCGCCGGGATAGCCATCGATAAAGGCGATAAGGACGGGGAGATTCAGCTTACGGTAGAGGTTGTGGACGGATCGGGGGGTGAAGATGTCCTGAATGTGGGCTCCAATCGAATTACGTTGACCGGGAAGACGATGTTTGACGTTGTGCGCAAAATGATTACACAGTCGGGCAGAAGGCTGTATTGGGCCCATGCCAAATCGATTATTTTGAGTCAGGATATCGCTCGGGAAGGATCGGCGAGAATTATCGATTGGTACGTTAGGGATACAGAAACGCGTGCCGATATCCATATCCTGGTGTCCGGAGAAAAAACCGCGGAGGCTGTGCTTCGTAATGACGGCGGTTTGAATGCGCCGCTTTCCTTTAAGATCGATGAGATGCTGAAGAACGAAAAAAGCCTGTCCAACGCCCCGGTCATGGAAATCTTTGATTTCGCGGATACGGTGAATACGCCGGGGATTAGCAGCGTTCTTCCGATGATTTACCTGACGGAGCATGATAAGCACACGACGGCTTCAGTTCAGGGGATGGCCGTTTTTGATCGGGATCGGATGTTGGGGACAATCCATGCTGATGATACCAAATACGCGTTGTTTCTTCGGGACGAAATTAAAGGAGGGATCCTAACCCTGGGAGATTATAACCATCCGCCGGGCATTTCCTTGGAGATCTTTAAAAACAAAACCAAAGTGAAGCCGGTGCTGGTGGACGGACAGATCGAAATCCGGGTGAAGACACAAACCGTGACCGTGTTAGACGAAGCTCAATTTAACGGAGTGGATTATATAGCACCTAAAGGACGGGAAGAAATAGAGAAGCTCGCGGAAGACATGTTGGTCAAAAAAATGGAAAATGTGATCCATATCGCACAGACCCAGTATCATCAGGATATCTTCGGATTCGGTGACCGAATCCATAAGAAGATGCCGAAATTATGGAAGACACTGGTGGCGGATTGGGATGAGCGCTTTTCCAAACTCAAGGTAACCGTAGAATCCGATGTGGTCATCAGAGGGACGGCGTCAACCAAAAAACCGCTGAAAATGGAGGAAGAGGATGAATGATCCTGATCACCATCATCGCTTATGCCTTCATCGCTTTGTTGGATCAAGTCCAGACCTATAAAGACGGACGAAAAAAAGATTTCCTATTCAGCTGCGCCCTCGGGTTATTGTCGTTTGCGGCGGCTTTGTGGGTGGTGCACGGCGAGAAGCTGCCGAGCCCGACACGTCCGATTGAACAGTTAGTGGGATGGTTATTCGGGATGTAATACGGGAGGTGTATGCGCAATGAGCAAGGAAAGGATCACCGCTGGCGAAGCCCGAACGATTATGATCTTGTTCATCATGGGCAGCACGATGATTATGGGAGCCGGGGGCCAAGCCCATACCGATGCTTGGCTCGCGATTTTGATGGCTACCGGCATGTCCGTTCCGATCGTGTTGATATCCGCGAGATTGCTGGCCCTTTATCCCGGACAAAATTTGTACGATATTTGCCTGCAGGTGTTCGGAAAACTGGCGGGGAGAGTATGCATTCTGCTCTATGTTTGGTATGCCATCCATTTGGCCGCACTCGTACTCCGGAATTATGGCGAATTTATGGAATCCGAAGCGATGCCGGAGACACCGATGCTTGTGCCGATGCTGTTCGTCGCCGCCCTTTGCATCTTCGTTGTCCTGCATGGCATTGAAACCTTGGGACGAAGCGCCCGGCTGATGTTTAACGTATGTATGATCACGATTATCGTCGTGTTGTCTTTAACGTTAGAAAGAATGGACTTCGAGAATATTCTGCCGGTTCTGGATTATGGCTGGGGGCCAATTTGGAAAGGAGCTTTTTCCGCTTTCTCGTTTCCGTTCGCCGAGACGTTTTTGTTAACCGCCATTTTTGGCGGTGTCAAGGATGGAAAATCATATGTACGCATTTTATTGTATGGTCTGCTTATCGGAAGTGGTCTCGTGCTGTTCATCACATTCCGTAACCTGTTTATCTTGGGGAACTATACGATGAGCAATGTTTATTTCCCTTCTTATGCGGCCGTAGGCCGAGTTAATGTCGGGGATTTTATTCAGCGGATCGAAGGCACGGTCGCCATCGTTTTCGTCATTTGCGTGTTCACGAAAATCAGCGCCTGCCTGCTGGCCGCAAGTTATGGGATCGCCAAGCTGTTTGGCTTGCACAGTTATCGAACCGTGGTCATCCAAACTGGACTCCTGGTTACGTATTTGGCCTATTCGCTGTATGACAACATTATGGAGATGCTGCATTTTGCTTCGGAAGTCTATTTCTTTTATGCGTTTCCGTTCCAGGTTATAATACCGATCCTGTTGCTGATTGGTGCCGAGATCAAGGTGCGCCGGGGAAACCGGGCGAATGCTGGATAACAACTTCGGTTTACAAAGGATGCTGAATTGACATATCATGAGGCTATATTATACATACGGAAGGAATGTGGAGATGGAGAGAAGGACAGTCGAACTTCCCAAGCCGGAAGCGATGATCTTTGACATGGACGGGACGTTGTTCAAAACGGAAACCCTGCTGATCCCGGTGTTTCATAAGGTGTTTGACCAACTGCGGGCAGAGGGACTTTACGCTGGGGAGACGCCGCCGGAGGAGTTGATCTTAAGCTGCTTGGGCATGCTGCTGCCGGATATCTGGCGCCGGGTCATCCCGAACCATGGCGAGACCGTACATCGCCGGGCGGATGAGCTGCTGTTGGAATACGAGCTGGGAGGGCTGCAACGCCTCGCCACCGAGCTGTATCCGCAGGTGCCGGAAACGCTGCAGGAGCTGCACCGGCGAGGTGTGCGGCTGTTCGTTGCCAGCAACGGGCTGGAGCATTACGTCAAAGGTGTCGCCGAGGCGCATCGGATCTTCCCGCTATTCGAAGGCATCTATAGTGCAGGGGAGCATCAAACGGCGACGAAAGTGGATTTGGTTAAGCTGCTGCTGGACCAACACGGCGTAACTCGCGCGTGGATGGTTGGCGACCGTTCCTCGGACGTCGAGGCAGGCAAGAAAAACGGGCTGCCGGTGATCGGCTGCGCTTATGCCGGATTCGGCGACGGCGGTGAGTTGTCCGGGTCCGACGTGTTGGTCCGCTCCTTCGATGAATTAATCACCCTTTATGAACAGTCGGTGGAAGCGTAAACCGCCCTTTAGAACTCCTTTCCGTAGGGTTCACAGACATTAGGGAAATGGGCTGATAGCGATAGCGTCATTTCAGTCTGTTCGAATTCAAGACGCAAAAAGGCCGCTTCCCTCCTAATCGGAGGGGGAAGCGGCTTTTTGCTTATGCAGCCATAACGCATATTCCAGCGGTTTAACGATCGCTGCGCGGTAGGCTTGTGAATCGCCCGATTGGTTAAACACCTCGCGGGCCGGCTTGGGATTGACCTCAAGCAGGTAGATCTGGCCATGGCGGTTGATCGCCAAATCCAGCGCCAGCTCGCAGAGGGCGCCGATCGTCTCCTCCAGATAGGCCGCGACCTCCAAACTGAGCTTCTCGGCCGCCCGGCGTACCTCTTGTCGCCGCTCCTCGCCCGAGATCCACTGCTTCAGCAGCGTATTCATGGCCACCGCATGACCGCCGCCGTGTAGATTGGATGTGACGCTGCGGGGAGGACCCACGCGGCCGGCGCATCCGGTCATTTCCCACTTGCCTTGGCCGTTCTTCTGCACCAGCATCCGGTAGTCGTGAACGCGGCCGCTCGGCAGCTTAATCTGGATCCCCTGCTGGGCGATGAAGCGGCCGCTTCCCTTCCAGCCCAGCAGGAAGGGGCCTAACCGGGCTTTGTGAATTTTCTGAGGCGCGATTATGCTTCGGTTCTGTCGCCGCCCCTGGATCAGGAACAGATCGCCATTTAAGTGCTCCACCCGTAGGATACCGCGGCCCCCCGTGCCGTTAATGGGCTTGACGTACACGGTGGAATGCTTTTTGAGCAGATTCATGACATCGCTGCTGTTCTGAAATATGACCGTCTCCGGCAGGTTGGACCGGAATCGGCTTTTTCGGGACAAGATCTGATATATCGTCCATTTATTGCGCAGCGGCCGGTTGAGAAAAGTGAGATGACCGTAACGCGCCCGGAACCGCAGCAGCTGCTCGAAGCGTTTGCTGCGCTGTATCCGGCAGCGGTCAAAGATCAGGTCTGGGAATTTGCGCCATTTACGGTACCATTTCTTGGCTTTTGGGTCATACTCAAGCGCGAAGATTTGCTTCTTCTGGTCGAAAACGTCCATCGGGGTGAACACAAAAATGTCCAGGCCGATTTTTTGTCCCTCGGTGATCATACGCTGGTAGATATGCCGTTCCTCCAGCTGTTTTTTCTCATTGAGGTACAAGGTCAGGATGCCCAGGACGGGTTGTGACAACGATATCACCTTCCTTGATGTTATGGGCGACTGGTGGTGCAGGCTCTGGGGAATCGGACCGGGTCTCCAGCAGGAGCAGCGTCTTCCCGCTGGGGTCCCGGGTTAGGCCCGAGGCGAACATCCCGGCGCGGAAGCACATGCGCAGGCTCTGGACCTGAGTTAGCGCAACCCGGCAGCTTAGCTGCTTCAGCCGAATCAGCTGAGTCTGGAGCAGTTGGGCACCGATGCCGCGGCCGCGGTACAGCGGATGCACGACAACGACGCAAAGCGTGCGGCCATAATCCACGGCGCAAGAAACGCCGGCCAATCGTTCCCCGTCCTCCGCCCGGATTCGGGCGACAAGCAGGGAGCAGCCGGGCCGGTTTAAATCGCTTGGCGTCAACCGAAGCAGAGCCCGGAGGACGGGGGGCGAGACGCGGCCGGCTCCGTATTTATGCACAAAGGCCAGAATTTCACCGTGCTGCAGCTCCCAGGGGCCCCCGGCTTCCAAGGTTACCGCTCGAATCTCCATGACGACCGCCCTCCTTTTGACGTCGAATTTGGCTTTACGCTTTGGATTTCGGCTGACGGGACAAATACTGGCTGTATTGAAAAATCCGCTCTAACGATTTCTTGCGGATATGCGGCTCGTCGAATTTCATGGGCTTGGCGTTCGCTTCAAAAAACCACAGGCGGCCATCGGTGTCTACCCCAAGGTCCATGGACATTTCCCCAAGCAGGAAGCCGGATTCCTTCTCAATTTGTTTGGCGATCAGAAGCGCGCTTGATTTGATCCGGCTGAGGAGAAGCGCCGTCATATCGGTTCCAAACGCCGGAAGCAGCATTTTCTCCGGATCCTCGATGCTGCCGCCTTGGGGAACATGGGTCGTGATCCGCTTCGGCCCGGCCAAACGGGCACCGATCCCGGTCACCATCCAGAGGCCTTTGCCGTTCTTTTGCACGAGCACGCGCATATCGAAATGGCGGCCTCGATAGGACGTCAGCTCAATGCTCTCCTGCATGATGTACGGCGTCTTGCCGGCTTCTCGCTTGATTCTTTTCCATAACAAAGGCAGCTTGGCGGTCTTGTAAACGACGTTTCGACGTTTCTTGCCTTGGATGGTGAGACGGTAGGGCTTGATATCGTTGACATCTAACCGCAGCAGCATGATGCCTTTGCCGGCTTTGCCGCTTTCCGGTTTGAGGTACAGGCTGCCGTACTTCTCCAGCATCACGGCCAGCGTTTTGGGCCCCAGCATTTTTTTGGTGTCCGGCACGAGCGTTTTGGTGGCCCGGCCTTTCTTCAACCATTCGAACAAGCGCCGTTTGTTGAAGAAGAACGGGTTAAAGAGATGAATCGACTCATGTCCGATCAACTCGTCGATTTTGCGCCGCACCTCCGGCTTTTTCTCATCCTCCCGCAGCGGAATGCGGTTGTAGATGACGTCGGGCAAGGGAAACCATTGCTTTTTCCACGTTTTATCCTCCGGATGGAACAGGTAGCCCTGAACGCGCTTGGCGCTCAGTTTCAAATCCTTGGCGGTTACGACATATACGGGAAAATCCAGCTCCAGCCCGGTTTTGACGAGATCCCTGAAGTTGCTGCGGTTTCCGCGGAACAGCCGGTCGTTGTCATCCACCGTGAGTACGGCGACGACCGGCTTCTTCTCGCTCAAGAGCGGAGTGCTCATGAGCCATCCCTCCTCCGGAATTTGCTCAAGTACAGGCAATGATCCAAGATGTGGTCCACCGACGCCTTCCCTTCCGCGCGGAGCGACGGATGCTTAAAGATCGAACGGCCCGGCTTGGCGTTCGCTTCGAACATCCAGATCTTCTCCTCCCGGTCGATCCCGATATCAAACCCAATCTCGCCGATCAGATGCTGCTGATGGGATTCGATCGCTTCCGCCAGCGTGATCGCAACGGCCTTGGCGTTCCGCAGCACCTCGTCGGCGCGTGCGCCAAACGCTCGGCTAAGCGCCTGCTCCGGCGTAAGCAGGGAGCCGCCGTTCTTCAAGTGCGTCGTGACGCTGCCTTTGCCAGCTTTCTTCGCCCCGATGCCGACGACAACCCATTGGTTTTTCCCGTTCTTATGCATGTGGAAGCGGAAGTCGATCGGGCAGCTGTCGATTTCGATCAGACGGATTCCCTGCTGGGCCACGTAACCTCGGAGCATCTTGCCGTGTCTGGCCTGCAGGATACGCATCAAGCTGGAGAAGGAAGAGAAGCGCAGCAGGGCATTCCGTCCATTTTTCCGATACCTGGCATAGTAGCCGCTTCGCGGGATATAAGACAGCCGGTATATCCCGTTGCCCAGGCTGCCGCTGTTTGGTTTGTAGTAGACCAGGGAATGCCGATCCAGCATCTCCTTGATCTGCTCGGGCGTCGGGCTCATGATCGATTCAGGGACGAACCGGCCAACGGTGGTGTCTTTCTCCAGCAAGCGGTAAATATCGGATTTGTTAAAGAAGCTCCAGTTGAAAAAAGGGATCTTCCGGCGCACGAACCGTTCCCGAAGCTGATTGATGGAGCTGGTGGTTTCGGCCCGGCGGCTGGGAAGGCGGTTGTATACGACATCGGGCAGCGGCACCCGCTTTCGCACGAACCGGCCGGCTTCGTTCAGAAAGTAGCCGTTCACCGTATCGTCCTCCCAGTGGATGTCCCGCGGGGTGAACGCAAAAATATAAGAGATCCGGCTCCCCTGCCTAAGCAGCTGCTTGATGAACCCAGTGCGTGAGCCAAAGGGATTCGTCTGCGAGGACGTGGGGCCGTCGGACAACACGCCGATGAGCGGGCCGATTTGCACCTCGCCTTCCTGCTGGCTTCGGAGGTAGACTCCGCCGGGTTTCGGGATTTTAATCCCTCTGCGCACGCCGCTGGCAAGGTACAGGTGTTTTCCCGCTTTATTGATCCGTTTGATGGTGGCGGGAACCCGTTCTCCGCCGAGTCTCAGATGAACCGACTTTTTTCCGGACAGCTTCAGATTCTTCATAAGAGCCCCTGACACGTAAACCACCCGCTCGGGGGCTTGCGTGAAATGGACGTTGCAAAAAGTCAAACTCATGGATTTTATCCTCCTAAAAGTGATCAGGGTTTGCTCAGCAGTAAATAGCGGGCATAGCCTATCGGATTTTCCAGCGACCTTCTGGCGGTTTCCGGATCGCCGATCCGAAAGAACGAGGAGCGACCCGGTTTGGAGTTGACTTCCAGCACCCATACGCGACCTTGGCGGTCCACGCCGAAATCCAGGCCCAGTTCCGCCAGCCTGCCGAATCGGGTTTCCAGATAGGCCGGAATCAAGAGTGACAGTTTGCGGATCGCGGCTTCAGCGGCTTGACCTTCGGCCTCCCCGAGTTCCCGGATGAGAAAAGGCAGCGCCCGGTGGGCGGTACCCCCTCCGTGCAGATTGGAGGTCAGCGAATCCTTGCGCCCCGCGCGGACCGCCATCCCCGTCAAGCTCCATTCGCCCTTGGCGTCCTTCTGCATGAGAACGCGGACGTCAAACGGCTCGCCGCCTGCGCTGTTCAGCTGCAAATACGGCTGAATCAGGAAGGGCCGTCTTCCGGTGAACCTGTCGACCCAATTGAGCCCGGTTTGCTTCGTGGGAAAGCGCCGCCGGAAGATCGTGTTCCGTCCGCTCCGGCCCATCACCTTGAACTCCTCGCGGGACGGGCGCCATTTGATGTGCAGCGTCCGTTTCCCGTGGGTCCCGTTCCGCGGCTTCATGAAGACCTCGCCGTCATGGGCTTGCAGCCATTGGTCCAGCTGAGCTTGCCCTTGGTACAGCGCCGTTTCCGGGAGGTGCCCGGCGACCTCCGGGCATTCGAGCAGGGCTTGGTGCACCACCCATTTACCCGCGAGCCCCCGGGCCAGATAAACGAAGGGATGCTCGGCAGCCAGCCGTTCGAGCAGACGATGCTTGCGCAGCTGCTGTTTGCGGTCATGGGTCAGGCAACGGTCGTAAACAATGTCCGGCCGGGGGCACCATTTGCGGGTCCAGGTTCCGTGTTCCAAGGTATAGGCCGGAATGCCGGCGGAGTTCCCCGCTGCGATCCAGCCGAGACAAAAGACATACACGGAGAGGCCCTGTCTTTCACCGATATGGCATAGTCTGCGGCAGAACGCGACTTCCGCGAAAGGAAGCGGCCCTTCGCTTTCGGCGACCAGGATCCCTACGGTCCCTTGAGGTGTTTTGATCATGGTGGATTTCCTCCTTTCAAGAGGCCCTTGATGTGCTGCCCCTAAAAGCCGGACAAATAACGGGTATATTCGATCACTTGCTTGACCGACGGACGAATCTTACCTTCGCCCATCGGGGTGTTGTCATTTTTGGACGGTTTGGAGTTGACCTCGAGCAGCCACACTCGACCGCTTGTTTCCACCGCCAGATCAATGCCGAACTCCCCGAAGTGAGCCGGAATTTGCGCATCAACGCTTTGGGCGATATCGAGGGCCGCCTTCTTCAGCTTCAGAGCGAGCTTGCTCTTGATTCCCGACGGCAGCGAGCTGCGGGCGAGCGCATCCTTCACCGTGCTCAGGGTACCGCCTCGGGCCAGATTGGAAACGAAATGTTGGTTCCCGGCAATCCGCGCGACGATGGAGGTGGTGTTCCATTTGCCGTAGATGTTCTTCTGCACCAGCGCACGGAAGTCCACTGGCCGATGATCCACTTCAATCAAATGAAGCCCCTGCTGGATCTGATAGCGGGTCGCCTTCATTTTGCCGGAGAGCGCCGTAAACAGCTTGGCGAGATTCGGATACGCCTGGCGCCGCGTGCCGCCGACCTGGGCGGTTAACGTCTGGAAAGCTCCGCCTTCAAGCCGTGAGATACGGATGATGCCTTTCCCCAGGCTTCCTTTGATCGGTTTCAGGAAGACGACCGGATATTTGGCGCACATCGCTTTCAGCATGGCGTAATTCCGGAATAAATGGGATTCCGGCAGGTAACGCTGGACGGTGACGTCTCGCCCAAGCGCGTCGAACACTTCGGTTTTATCGAGATATTTTTCGTTGAAAAAATGGCTCCCGTAGCGGGATTTTACTTCTTTCATAAAATGCTGTACGCTAGGTTTGTTCTCCAATTTCCGCGAATTCAGCCGGTTGTAGAAGACGTCTGCGGCAGGCAGCTGGGTTTGCTTCCACCCATTGCCATAGACCCAGCCTGTGACCTGGCTAGCGCTTGAGCCGATATGTCTGGGCGTGAAGAAGTAGACAAAAACTCCTTGGCGCGAGCAGGCGTTCACGAGCTCCTTGCAGAACAAGGTCATTTGGCCAAACGGCCTTTCCGGATTGCCGGGGAAATCCTGGCTGAGCAGGATGCCTAGCAGCGGACCCAATTGAAGGGTCGAGGAATGCGGCCGGTAGATGAGACGCAGCGGCGACCGCGGCTGGATTCCCATTTTCCGTGCAAGACCCGAACTTATGCGAACTCCGTCGGATCTGGATAAGGGAATCACTTTGACGCGCTGCCGAAAGGATCCGAAAGTGAGCAGAAGCGGAAGATGCGTAGGGATTTTCCACTGTTTGATCAGCATGTCTCCGAGCACGACAATGTCGTCTTCCAGAATGCCCGGACTCATGATTTGTACCGTAATTTTTTTGGAGGGCATGAATGCGGATCTCCTTCCAAGCTAAGCTAGAGTCTTGGATGCAAGTAAAGATCATCTGCGTAAAATGCATGTAATGCATCATATGAGGACATAGAATCCTTGGTGATTAACCTATGCCCGTTTTCGGCGGTCCCGGGACGAAGGGATGGAACGTTTAAATCCTTGCCGGGCGCGGTCCGAAGGCGGATTTCGCGGGAGATAGTTAGGGCGGCAGCCTAAGAGAAAGAAGGTGGAGGAAGGATGCCCGATTGGCTTTACGTGGTGGTGAGTATCGTCGTAGCCGCTTTTGTTGGCGGTGTCACCAACCATTTTGCGATTAAAATGCTGTTTCATCCGCGCAACCCCATACATATCGGCAAGTTTCACGTTCCCTTCACGCCGGGACTGATTCCAAAACGCCGCGACGATATCGCCGAGTCGCTTGGTCAAGTGGTGGCGGAATATCTGGTGACGGCCGAAGGGTTGCAGGAAACCATCCAGCGTCCGGTGTTCCGGAACAAAGTGGAAGACACCTTGCTGGGCTTCGTGGACCGCATAGGCTCCAGCGAGTTGACCGTGCGGCAAGCGGCGCTCCGGGTGTGGAGCGAAGCGGAGTTCGAAGCGCTGAAGTCCCGGCTGGCGGCGGGGATTCGTGAGACGGCCCTGCGGGGGTTCGCACGGCTGTGGGAGCATGCGGATCTCAGCAGCCTGCCGGTGAAGCGGCTTGTTCCCGGTTGGTCCGAAGGGAACCGCAAGGCTTGGAGCGCCGCTTTGGCCGTGGCACTGCTGGGCGTTGTGGAGGAGGAGCTGCTGTCCGCCGGCGGTCAACGCATGCTGTCGAAAATGGCGGCGGGGATGATGGACAAGGCCGGCGGCTTCCTTGGCACGATGGCGGCGATTTTTATGGACGAGGACAAATTGGTGCAAAAAATGACCCCGGCCCTTGTTCAGGCGCTGCGGGGCGAGGAGGCCGTGAACAAAACGGCTCAGGCAATCGAATCGCGCCTGGAGCTGTACGGCGAGAAGCCCGTGGCGGAACTGCTCGCCTTGTTAACCGGCGAAGAGGCGCTGGGGTGGCTGGGCGGCAAGCTGGAGCAGCTGCCGCTGGAACGGTGGCTGGAGCAAGCGGACAACATTCCGCTTCGCTCGTTGGTTGAGCCGTGGAAGATGCAAATTGCCGCCTTTGTTCCGGCGCTGACGGAGCGGCTGTTGCGCCTTGTCGCCAAGGGGATCCCGACGGCGATGCAGGCGGTTGATCTGCCCGGCCTGGTCGAGGAACAGGTGCAGAAATTTCCGGTGGAACGTCTGGAGGAGGTTATCCTCAGCGTCTCGGGCAAGGAGTTCCGCGCCATAACTTGGCTCGGCGTGCTGCTTGGAGGTATCATCGGCTTGTTCCAATCCCTGCTGTTGCTGTGGATGGGGTAAGCTGATGGGCGAGGGCATCTGGGTGTAACTTCCGCTGTCTGTTGTGCCGCGAAGGTTACAGTAGAAGGCTGGCTACGTAGCTAGTTACGCTAGTTTCGCTAGTTTCGCAACTAATTGCAACTAATTACACAGCCGTAGCTACACCTACTTGCTCTAACGCTTACGAGGAGCGCTAATTGGGCCCAAAAGAGGAAAAAGAAATTCTAACGCTTGCTGGAGAGCTTATTTCCCCTATTTTGCGGGTAACCGCGGTAATTTCGGGACAATAAGCTTTCTGATCAGCGTTAAAATTTGTAATCCTCGTTTTTGGGGCAAATAAGCTTCCTGACAAGCGTTAGCGCAAGAAAGAAAGTTAGTTAGCCAGCAGGCAGGTAAGCAAGTGAGTAAGTGAGTAGTGGCAAGCAAGTAAGCAAGTGAGCAAGTGAGTAAGTGAGTAAGTGAGTAGTGGCTAGCAGATAAGCAAGTGAGTGAGCAAGTGAGTAGTGGCAAGCAAGTAAGCAAGCAGGGTAGCGATAGCGATCTGCTAAGCAAGCCAGCCAGCCAGTGATAGGCCCGGCCTGCGCCCGCTTTGCTTTATTAATTAAAATTTGGAGGTTTAGGAATGAACATTTACGACAAAGCACATGATCTGGCGGCAGCCTTGAAGGACAGTCCGGAGGTTGCTGAAATTACGGCAGCGATGAAACTGGTGGATGCCGATCCCGAAAGCAAACGGATGCTGGATGAGTTCCGGGTTCGCCAAAACGAAATACAGCAGCGAATGATGACTGGAGAAATGCCGTCGCAAGAGGAAATGGAACGCATAGAAAAACAGTTCGAGGTGCTGAGTCTAAACCTGAACATCCGCCGTCTGTTTGATGCCGAACGCCGGCTAAGCGTGATCATCCAGGACGTCAACAAGATCATTACGGACAGCCTAGCTCATCTGTACGGCGCGGGGATGTAAGTCTCCGCTTCCAATCGTATCTTTCAATCGCAAGTTTCTATCATATTCTAACCGCTCCGTTCATAGAGATAGAAGAGACAAGGGACCACAAACCAAATCTCATATCTCGTAATCTATGAAATAAAGGAGCTGCGGAAGATGAAAACCGTAAAAAAACCGAGCAAATGGAAGCATGTCGTGTACCTGATTCTCGCATTGGCGATGCTCATCTATGCATTGCCGATGATTTCCTTTGAGCCTGGAGCCGGCTGGGTGTCGGTATTTGGCGCCGTGTGGGCGGGGTTTGCTTTCCTCGTGATAGGGGCTCATCTGCATTTCCTTCTAGGGGTAGGCGAAGAGAAGCAACGGGAGCTGGATCGGATCCGGCGGGCGAAATATCGCGAATGGGAGCTTCAGTGGCAAGAGGACGGCAAACGCGGCGAAAATGCATAATGAAACAAAAAGGGACGGTCCCGGAAGATTTCAATTCTTCCGGGACCGTCCCTTTTTTGTCCGAAGCTCTACCTCTCACCGTCGCCGGTCAACATTTGATCGTTGCTGGCTCCGGGCGGAACCATCGGATAAACGTTTTGCTCCTCACGTACGTTAAATTCCATCAGGACGGGACCGGGGAGCGCAAGCGCCTGCCGGATCACCGCATCGGCTTCTTCCGGCGTCTGCGCCCGCAGCCCGGGTACCCCGTAGGCACCGGCAAAGGCGACGAAGTCGGGCGAAGTGATATTCACGGAGGAGTATCGCCGCTCATAGAACAGCTGCTGCCATTGCCGGACCATCCCGAGATATCCGTTATTCAGGATCGCGATCTTCACCGGCAGCTCGTAATCGACGGCCGTCATTAGCTCTTGCAGATTCATTTGGAAGCTGCCGTCTCCGGTGATACAGACGACCGGCGGGGCGACAGAACCTCCCAAGGCCATCGCCGCGCCAATCGCGGCCGGGAAACCAAAGCCCATCGTCCCGAGTCCTCCCGAGGTTAGGAAGGAGCGAGGCCGGGAGAACCGGTAGTGATGGGCGGTCCAGATTTGATGCTGCCCGACGTCGGTCGCTACCACCGCGTTTCCTTGAGTATGCTTGTCGATCAGCCGAATGACCTCCTGCGGGTTCAGCGTCCCTACAACTCCGGCCTCGTTATAGTGGGGCACCTTCCGCTGCCATCCGGCCGTTTCCTCCGACCAGTGAGTCGGCTTGGGCTTAATGGCGCACGCATTCAATTTCCGCAGCAGCTCCCCAACGTCTCCGCAAAGCCCTAAATCCACAGGGATGTTCTTATCCAGCTCGGCATCGTCAATGTCCACTTGGATCTTCCAGGCATGGGGGGCGAACGATTTGGCCTTGCCGGAAAGCCGGTCGTTTAATCGCGTGCCAAGGCAAATCAGCAAATCCGCGTGATGGACCGCTCGGTTGGCGGCATACGTGCCGTGCATCCCCAGCATCCCGAGATACAGGGGATGGCGGGTAGGAAAGGCCCCGATACCCATCAGCGTGGTAGCAACCGGGATCTGCGCGATTTCCGCCAGCCGGTGCAGCTGCTCAGTTGCACCGTGTGCCATCGCGCCGCCGCCAATCACGAGCACCGGGCGAAGGGAGCTCTCGATCTTTCGGGCGATCAGGTGCACGGCCTCCTCGTCGATCGGGGCTGTGGGGGCGTAGCCGCGAATGTTGATTTCGGCGGCCGGGCTGAGGTCGGTATGCGCGGTCATGATGTTCTTGGGTAAATCGATCAGGACCGGTCCCGGTCGACCGGTAACGGCGAGATGAAAAGCTTCCTTGAGGATTCTAGGCAGCTCGCGGAGGTCCATCACGGAATAGTTATGTTTGGTTACGTCCATCGTCATGCCGTAAATGTTGACCTCCTGGAAGCTGTCCCGTCCGATCAGGTCGGTCGAAACCTGGCCCGTTAATACAACCATCGGGACCGAGTCCATGTAGGCGTTGGCGATACCTGTGACCGCATTGGTGGCCCCCGGCCCGGAGGTGACAAGTGCGACCCCCGCCTTTCCGGTGACGCGGGCGTAGCCGTCCGCCGCATGTACGGCGGCTTGCTCATGCCGGGTCAGGATATGCCGGATCTCCCGGCAATCGTACAGCGCATCATAAATCGGAATCACCGCGCCGCCGGGATAACCGAAGATCGTATCGACCTGCTCCGCGAGCAGACATTCGATCAGCAGCTCTGCTCCGCTTTTTGCAGCGGTTAACTGGGGTTCCTGGATGTTCTTCATCAAACCTGTACCTCCCGGTGGAATTTTGACCATTTTATCGCGACGGATAAGGCCTTAGAGTGATTCCAGTCATAAAACGTCCCGGAAGCAAGGGTTACGATAGCTAAGGATCCATGAAGAATCGGTTTGATTCGCTAGACGAAACAGGCCGATGAGATTAAAGGAGGCATCTCTTAGTGAGAAAAACCATCGCAGTAGTCGGTGGAGGAATTACCGGGTTAAGCGCGGCTTATTACGCCCGGAAATGGCTTCGCGAACGGCGGATCGATGCCGAGATTACGATCATTGAGGAAACCAACCGGTTGGGTGGGAAGATTCGCACCTTGCACCGGGACGGTTTTACGATAGAGCAAGGCCCTGATTCATTTATCGCCCGGAAAACAGCGGTACTAGAGCTGATCCAGGAACTGGGGCTTGAGCAGCGGCTGGTGGGAACGAATCCGCGGGCCAGAAAAAACTTCATTCTGCATCATGGCCGGTTTCATCCGATGCCGCCCGGGTTGATGCTCGGCATTCCGACCCAGATGTGGCCGATGGTGAAGACGGGCTTGCTGTCGCCGGTTGGTAAGCTGCGAGCGGGGCTGGATCTGCTTCTTCCGGCCAAACGAGACGAAGGCGATGAATCGCTGGGCGGATTTATCCGCCGACGGCTAGGTCGCGAGGTGCTGGAGAACCTGACGGAGCCGCTGCTTGCCGGCATTTACGCCGGGGATACGGCGGAGCTGAGCTTGAAGGCAACGTTCCCTCAATTTATGGAGATGGAGCGGAAGCATCGCAGTTTGATTCTCGGCCTTCTGGCGAGCAAAAAACAACCCCCTCCCAAGCCGCGCGAAGGGGTGCCGAAGGTGGCGTATAGCAGCATGTTTTTGACGCTGGAGGGCGGGTTAACCGTCCTGACGGAGGCTTTAACCGCTGCGCTCCAGGAAGAGCGGGTGATCACAGGACAAGCGGTGGTTGGACTAACCCGTCAGGGTCACCGCTATGAGTTGGAGCTTAGCGGAGCCGAGCAGGTCGAGGCGGACGCCGTCATTCTGGCGACTCCGGCCAATGCGGCCGCTCGTTTGCTTCAGGAACAGTTCGACGCAGCGGCCCACCTGGAGCAAATCCGTTATGTTTCGGTGGCGAATTTGGCATTGGCTTACCGGCGTGAGGAGATTCGGCATGATCTGAACGGCTCCGGCGTATTGATCCCACGCGGCGAAGGCCGGATGATTACGGCGATCACCTGGACGTCCTCCAAGTGGCTGCATTCGGCACCGGAAGATCGAGTGCTGCTCCGCACGTATATCGGCCGTCTGGGAGACCAGGCCTGGACCCAGCTGCCCGAGGCAGAGGTCCGTCGGCGCGTGGCCGCCGAACTCAAGGAACTGATGGGGATCGAGGCTGAACCGCTCTTTTGCGAAATGTCGTCCTTACCCGAGTCGATGCCGCAATATCCGGTTGGTCACGTAGAGCGACTGCAGGAGCTGCGCGGCGAGCTGGAGCGGACGATGCCCGGCGTCTTGCTGTGCGGGGCGGGATACGGCGGAGTTGGCATTCCCGATTGCATTCGTCAAGGTAAAGAAGCGGCGGAAGCCATGTTAACCCGGTTAGGAGATGAGCGGTGATGCAGCAAATTCAATTGAAGGACTATAACGAGAATCCGTTTATTGTCATCTGGGAGGTGACGAGAGCTTGTGCGCTCAAATGCCTGCATTGCCGCGCGGAAGCGCAATATCACCCCGATCCCAGACAACTGACCTTCGAGGAGGGCAAGCAACTGATCGATGAAATCGCCAAAATGGACGATCCGCTGTTTGTATTTACCGGCGGCGATCCGTTGATGCGTCCGGATTTATTTGATCTGGCAAGATATGCGATCCACGAGAAGGGGCTGCCTGTGTCCATGACCCCAAGCGCCACGCCGCGGGTGACCTTCTCCGCCGTGAGTAAAGCCAAAGAGGTGGGGCTCTCCCGCTGGGCCTTTAGCCTCGACGGCTCGTCCGCGGAGATTCATGATCATTTCCGCGGCACGCGGGGTTCTTTTGAGATGACGATGAAAGGCATTGGGTATTTGCAGCAACTGGAGATCCCGATTCAGATCAATACGACGGTATCCCGTTATAACCTGGACGATCTGCCGCGGATTGCAGAAACGGTCAAAGCGATGGGCGCTGTGCTTTGGAGCGTGTTTTTCCTCGTCCCAACGGGCCGGGGGATGGTCAAAGACATGATTACAGCGGAAGAGCATGAGCAGGTGATGACCTGGCTCGCCCGATTGCAGCAGGAGATGCCTTACGGGATCAAAGCGACGGAGGCGCCTCATTACCGCAGAGTTTTCATGCAGCAGCGGAAGCTGGACGCCCTCGCCGGAGGAAGCGCCGAGGCCACACCAAAACGCAAGGATCTGCTCGGCCGCTCGCCCAAAGGTGTCAATGACGGAGACGGTTTCGTGTTCATCAGCCATATTGGCGAGGTGTATCCAAGCGGCTTCCTGCCGGTCAGTTGCGGGAATGTCCGGCAAGCTTCACTGGTGGATATTTATCGGAACTCTCCGATCCTTCGGGAGCTGAGGGATAAATCCCTGCTAAAGGGCAAATGCGGCGTCTGCGAATTCAAAGAGCTCTGCGGGGGCTCGAGAGCCCGGGCCTATGCCGTTACGGGCGACTATTTGGAAAGCGATCCGTATTGCGCCTATATTCCTCGGGGATAACAAGTTGAAGGATAAGCATATTCGCGCATTGAGAGTGTAGCTGCAAACGCAAACGTAACTGCGAATGCCAAAAAGGAGGCCGGGAGGCCTCCTTTTTCTATGGGGAATATCTCAAGATTAGGAAGGGATCGGTTCAAAAGTGACCTTCCAATGATCCGCAGCCAGTTGTTCGCAAGCATGGCTGTAGCCCTTGCCTTCCAGCACCTTCAGCAACGGGACGGGATTCATGGTCGCATGCAGAACGAAAATCTCGCCCTCTTCCAGCTTCCCGACCGTGTCCATAATCACGCTAAACGGCTCTTCGCCCCGGCGAAGATACGGGCGAACGTCGAGTTCAACGATGCGGTTGGACATTTATGCATTCACCTCCGCATCGGTTTGCTCGGTTGCAAATGCTTGGCACAGCCTCGCAGCACCGCTAAGTCCCTTCATACCGCCGTACAACGTATAAAAGAACGAGTCCGGCGCATCCAGCGAGAAGGACAGATATTGCTTTGGATCGATCCCCAGCATTTTTTCAAACAATGTGGAGGTATCGTAGGCATAGAAACAGAAATACGTATATTGGAATTCCGGCATTTTTTCCGCGATGGTGAGGATCTCGCCGGCGTACAGCTCCAGATTGCTTTCCGCTTCCTCAATCATGCGTAAGGCATCCTCCAGCTCGACGGCGATCTTGATCGTTTTGTCATCGATAACCGTAATGGTAGCCATAGGGCATTCCCCCTGCTTTAGTTTTTGCCGATTTTCACCTGGAACATCTCAGGTCCTTGCTCGATGTACTCCCAAGTAAAACCGCCGGGATGCATCGATTCAAACTGAAAACGGAGCGGCACCGGGTCATGGTCGTTGATCAGCAGCATCGCCTCTCCCGATTCCAGGGAATTGAAGGCGGCGAAGATCGTCTTATGCTTGAGCTGCGGCGGATATTCGGTGGCGTTGACAGTAGCTTTGAATTGACTCATGTGTAGTCCTCCTAAAGTTAAAAATTTAACGATTCGACCTCATTATATCAACGGGAAGGCACAGGATTGTGATATCAGTCACAAGAAGCGCAGCAGTGAAAATTTCCCCGCGGAAATGTTCGGAAGCCGTCATGGTTCCAGTGATTCCGGTCACTGGGGCACCCGAGCCGGGTGATTATAATGTCCGTAATTTGGATTGGATGCTTGATGATTTAAGGAGGAACCGATAACGTGCGTATCCGAGATTATATTCCGAATCAACACGGTGCCTGGGCCATGCTTCTCGTTCCGTTTCTGTTTGGCATGCTCGCCTCTACCCCCGGGGCGATCCACGCCTTGCTGTTTGCTTGCTGGCTTCTGATTTATTTGTTTATGTTTCCCTTGCTGCAGTGGATTCGGTTGGGAAAAGCCAAAACCGCGGCCCGTTACCGCAAGCCCTTGCTGCTTTATGGCGCGTTGCTGGTCCCTGCGGCGCTGATTCTGGTCCTTCTCCGTCCCGAGGTTCTGTCAATGGCGCTTCTGTTTGTGCCGCTGTTTGCGGTGAATGCTCTCTATGCCAAGCGTAAACGCGAACGCGCGCTGCTGAATGACATCGCGGCGATCGTGCAATTCAGCTTGATGGTGTTGATCTCCTATAAGCTTGGAGGAGGAACCGATCTTCGGCTCGCCGCGGAATTGTTCCTGATCAGCACGTTGTATTTTATCGGGACAGCGTTTTACGTGAAAACGATCATCCGCGAGCGGAATAATAAGCGTTTCTACTTCTATTCCGTCGCCTACCATGGAATGTTGATGCTCCTGGCTTTGTGGCTGCTGTCCCCAGCGATGCAAATCGCCGCTTTGATCCTGCTGGCCAGGGCGGTTTGGTTCCCGCGAACGGGAATTACCGCGAAGCAGTCCGGCATGCTGGAAATTGTCTATTCTGTTATCGTTCTTGCCGCCGTCTGGATGACCTACGCCTGAACGTGTATAATGAATACAGAATAGTACAGATTCGGGCAGGGGGGTATAACAGTTGGAGGGACCGGAAGAAAGCGTCACGAAACACGAACAGCTGCTCCAGCATATCGAAGGACTGAAGATCGGGACGAAAATATCCGTACGCAAGCTAGCCAAAGCGCTGGCCGTCAGTGAAGGCACCGCCTACCGGGCGCTGAAGGAAGCGGAGAATCTCGGGATCGTCATTACGAAGGAACGGATAGGCACGGTTCGCGTGGAGAAGAAGCCGAGGAACATCTCTGACCAGTTAACCTTTGGCGACGTGGTTGATATCGTGGAAGGCCATGTGCTGGGCGGCGGAGAAGGCTTGGACAAAACGTTGAACAAATACGTCATCGGCGCGATGAAAATCGATGCCATGGCAAGGTACATCGATGCCGGCAGCCTGCTGATCATCGGGAACCGCGACAACGCCCATTCGCTGGCCCTGGAGCAAGGCGCCGGCGTACTGATCACCGGGGGCTTCGGGACGAGCCGCGAGGTGAAGACGTTGGCGGACAAGCTGTCCTTGCCGATCATTTCCTCGCGTCATGATACGTTTACCGTCGCTTCGATGATTAACCGGGCGTTATTCGACCGCCTGATTAAGAAGAAGATCATGCTGGTAGAAGACATCGTCAGCCGCAAACCGCGGGTGAACATGCTGAAGGCAACGAGCAATATTTCCGATTTCGATCAGCTGTCAGTGGAGACGGGGCATCAGCATTTTCCGGTCGTAGATGAGTGGAACCGGGTGATCGGAATCGTCAGCCGCAAAAATGTCGAGGAGCTCAGCGGCGACCAGGCGATCGAGAAATGCATGACCCGTCATCCAATCACCGTAGGCCTGCAAACCTCACTTGCTTCCGCCGCGCAGATCATGGTCTGGGAAGGGATCGACTTCTTGCCTGTCGTCGACCGCAACCGGAAGCTGGTTTCGTCGGTGACGCGCCGCGAAGTGCTGCAGGCGATGCGGGACGTGCGGAATCAGCCGCAGCTGGGCGAAACGTTCGAGCATTTAATGTGGAACGGATTCGCCGAGGAACGGGACGAGGCAGGGAAGTTGTTTTTTCGCGGGATGATCACGCCGCAGATGTCAACGGATTTGGGGACAATCTCACACGGGGTCCTGACTTCGCTGATGACCCAAGCGGGGATTCGGGCGGCCAAGGACATTAGCGGAGGCGATTTTGTCGTCGACAACATCACTACCTATTTCGTGCGCCCGGTTCAAATCGAAAACCCGGTCGTCATCATCCCCGTATTGCTGGAGATGAGCCGCCGGGCTTGTAAGTTGGAAATCATGTTAACCTACCAGGAAACCCTGATCTCCAAGGCGGTCATGACGCTGCAGTCGATTGACCACGCGTAAGCGTGATTTAGCGGGATAACCTAACAGCCGGAAGAATCCCGGCCAGCGGGTTATCCCTGTTTTTGTCTTGCGTACAAGCCGTGGTTGCGGAGGCCGGCAAAAATGTTAAACGCCCCCAGCACCATAAACACGGCGCCGATGACCACCCGAAGCGTGGAGCCGCTGAACAGGAACATTTGGATGAGGGCAAGGATGATCAGCATCACGCCCATACTGATGTTCATTTTGGCGGCCGCCATCCCCCGGGTTTGCGGATCCAGCGAACGCCGCGACTTAAAGCTGAAGAAAACCGAGGCCACGCAGCTGAGGATCAAGATAGCGTAAAGTACGTATTGGATCGTTTGGATCATGGGGAATACGAGCTCCTTTTATGGCATATGGATTTAAGTTTGCCTAACGCAGGTTGATGGGGAACGCCGCGGGATTGCTGCGCTTCGTACGTCACAAGATGGCTCCGTACGCCGCAAGTTGTCCACGAGTACCGAAGTTAATCCCTCGCGCACGGGTCGCAGGGATGTTCCCTCGCTCATGCGTCGTAAGAATGTCCCCCCCACGCGCTGCATTATGTTCGAAAAATCATACATAATTACGCGGAAAAGCGAAAAAGTCGATATTCTATATGAAATTTCATATAGATTTGGCTTTTTTAGCGATTTTGGCCCAATTCTATATGAAAAATCATATAAAATGGGGAATCCGACCGGGTGAATCCAAGATTCGACGCGGAACTCGCTTCATCGCCAAAACATCGTGATCAATATCCGTTTTTTTTAATATCCAGTTCAATGAAAGTTAAAAAAACGGATGTTCAGCACCGAGAAGGTTGGATGAAGCTTAGGGACAGAGTAGCGGAGCGTAGGAGAAACCTACGTGAGCAACGGATGGCCCGGGTGAATCCAAGATTCGATGCCGAACTCGCTTCCTAGCCAAAACATCGTGATCAATATCCGTTTTTTTAATTACCTCTATTTTAACATGATTTGCTAGAGACGAATATAGGGCCTCATATCCACCCAAACCTGCAGCACCCCGTCGCTCACCAGCATCGTCTTTATCTGGATCGTATATTCCTTGTCGCGCACGACATAGATTTTGCGGTTCAACAGCGTCCGGGCCATTTTGGCATCGGAATCGATATCAAAAATGTTCCGCCCCCGCAGCACCTCCAGCTCGTTGTGAAGCTGCTCGGCGACCTCTTTGACCGCCAGCGAGTCTAGCGGTGGATCACGCTCCTCCACACGGACCTTGATCTCTTTGATGACGGTGGAGCGGTTGTTGTATTTTTTCAGCGTCCGGATGTCCTCTTCGGCTTGATGCAGCTGGATCGTAAGATCCTTGTTCTGGATCCATAGCAAATTGTAGCTTGTCTGATAGATGACGTTGTAAACGATGCTGCCGATCACCATGCCGAAGATAAACACGGCGGTAAACTGCATAAACCTGCGAAAGCCCGTCAGCTTCGGCCGTTTCGCTTCCTCGGTCATCCCCGTCCTCCCCCGCACATCCAGCGCACCAGCTCCGAGCCCATATGGGCCCCGAGAAAAGCGAACAGCAGGTACAAGATCTGTTTGATAGCTGGAGACAGGTTTCCGTCAAAAAAGTTGCTCTCAATCACCCGCATCGGGTCGATCGTGCCGCCTACGGCAGCGGCCAGCGCCCATATCTTAATGCGGTCAGCGATGTCCAGCATCGTATGCGTCGGCGGCTGCAGCGAAACGACCGCTCCGATGCCGCCCACCATGGCGCCCCCCACCACGATGCCAAAGGCGATAAAGAAATCCATAACCGCTTTGGTTAAAAACGTACTCATGCGCGTTTGCCCCTTTCCGAGGTTTGTCCGGTCTTTCTACCATTCTATGGGCGGGGCCTCCCTATGTATGATAAAATATTAAGTAAATCGCTCGAAAGGAAGGGATCGCATGGACAGCTTTGTTCATTTGCACGTACATAGCGAATACAGCTTGCTGGACGGGGCAGCCCGGCTCGAGGACCTCGTCGCCAAGGCCGCAGCCTCCGGCATGAAGGCGCTGGCGCTGACAGATCATGGGGTCATGTACGGCGCGGTTCCTTTTTATAAATTGTGTCAAAAGCACGGCATCAAGCCGATTATCGGCTGTGAGGTGTATTTTACGGCGGGCTCGCGCAAGGAGCGGGGAAGCCGGCAGGACCAACCGATCCATCATTTGATTTTGCTGGCCAAGAATGAGACGGGCTACCGCAACCTGATGAAGTTAAGCTCCATCGGTCATCTCGAAGGCTTCCACTACAAGCCGCGGATCGACTGGGATGCGCTGGAGCGGCATCGCGAAGGCCTGGTGTGCCTTAGCGCCTGCTTGGGCGGAGAGGTCCCGTTCCACCTGCTGCGCGGTCATTACGACGAAGCGAAAAAAGCCGCGCTGCGTTATCAAACGGCGTTTGGCGAGGATTTTTACCTGGAGCTGCAGGATCATGGCATTCCCGAGCAAAAGAAAGTGAATCCGCTGCTCGTTCAGCTGGCCGGGGAAATCGGGGCGCAGCTGGTCGTCACCAATGACGCGCATTACCTGAGCAAGGAAGACGCCGAGGTGCAGGATGTCCTGATTTGCGTGGGTACGGGAAAAACGGTGGACGACGAAGACCGGCTCAAAATGCACACCAATCAGCTGTATCTGAAAACCGCGGAGGAAATGGCCGAGCTGTTCCCCCATCTGCCGGAGGCATATGCCAATACGGCGAAAATTGCCGATTCCTGCGAATTGGAGCTGGAGTTTGATCGGCATATTTTGCCGGCGTATCGGCCGATTCCGGAAGGGCAAACCGCCGGAAGCTACCTGGCGGAGCTGTGTCAGCAGGGCCTGGCCGACCGGTATGGCGAGCTGGACGTATGGCGTGACCCGGCGGAGCGGGAGAAGCTGGAGCAGCGGTTGCGTTATGAGCTGGAGATCATCGCGAGCATGGGATTTTCCGATTATTTTCTGATCGTGTGGGACTTTATTGCCTTTGCCCATCGGAGCGGAATCGCGACGGGACCGGGACGGGGCTCCTCGGCGGGCAGCTTGGTCGCTTACGTGCTGCGGATCACCGACGTCGACCCGATCAAATATAACCTGTTGTTTGAACGGTTTTTGAATCCGGAGCGGGTAACGATGCCGGATATCGATATCGACTTCAGCGACGAGCGGCGGGATGAAGTGATCGCTTATGTCGTCGACAAATACGGGGCAGAGCATGTGGCCCAGATTATCACGTTTGGTACGATGGCGGCCCGTGCGGCGGTCCGCGATGTAGGGCGAGCGCTGAATGTGCCGTTTGGCGAAGTGAATAAAGTGGCGAAGCTGATCCCGGGTCATCTGGGGATGACGATCGAACGCGCCTTGAAGGAAAGCCCGGATCTGAAGGCGATGTACGACGGATCCGAGCGGGTCAAAGGGCTGCTGGACATGGCGAAGAAAGTCGAAGGCATGCCACGGCACGCCTCCACCCACGCCGCCGGCGTCGTCATTTCGCGCGACCCGTTAACCGATGCGGTTCCGCTGCAGGCGGGCAGCGAGCATACGGCGTTGACGCAGTATTCCATGGAAAACCTGGAAGCGATCGGCCTGCTGAAAATGGACTTCCTCGGGCTTCGCACGTTGTCCATCATCGAACGCTGTATGAACTGGATCAAGGAACAGGAGGGGAACGCCCCCGATTTCCGGCTTGTCCCGGACGACGATCACTCGACGTACGAGATGTTGGGACGAGGCGAGACGACCGGGGTGTTCCAGCTCGAGTCCACGGGGATGCGACGGGTGCTGAAGGAGATGAAGCCGTCGGTGTTCGAGGACATCATCTCCCTGCTGGCGTTGTATCGTCCGGGGCCGATGGAGTTTATTCCGAAATACATCGCCGGCAAGCATGGTCAGATCAGCGTCGAATATCCGCATCCCGATTTGGAACCGTTGCTGAAGGATACGTACGGCATCATCGTTTACCAGGAACAAATTATGCAGATCGCCTCCAAAATGGCGGGTTTCTCATTAGGGGAATCCGACCTCCTGCGACGCGCCGTATCCAAGAAGAAACGCGAGGTGCTCGATGAGCAGCGTGGTCATTTCGTCAGCGGCAGCATCACGCAAGGCTATACTGCGGATGAGGCGAACGCGGTGTACGACATGATCGTGCGGTTCGCCGATTACGGCTTTGCGCGGGCGCATGCCGCGGCTTATGGCGTGCTGGCGTTTCAGACCGCCTACCTCAAAGCGCATTACCCGGTGCAGTTTATGGCCTCGATGCTGACCGCCGTAACCGGCAGCCACCGCAAGGTGGCGGAGTATATTGTCGAATGCCGGCGGATGGGCATTGTGGTGCTGCCGCCGGACGTGAACGAAAGCAACGTGCTGTTTACGCCGCAGGCGCAGACTACGTCCCCAGCGGCGGGTTCCACCGAGTCCGGAGAGGAAGGCGCGGAGGGACTCGGCGTGATCCGCTTCGGATTGGCGGCGATCAAGAACGTGGGGACGCAGGCAATCGAAAGTATTTTGAGGGAGCGAAAAGAGCGTCCGTTCGACAGCTTGCTTGATTTTTGCAGGCGAGTGGATTTGCGGACGTGCAACAAGCGGGTGATCGAGTCGCTGATCCAAGGCGGAGCGTTTGATTCCTTGCCGGGTCACCGCGCCCAACTGCTGGCGATGCTCGACGAAACCGTCGAAGCGGCGCTGAAATGGCGCAAGGAGCGGGACGACTTGCAGATTCAGCTGTTCGATTTCGTGGAGTCGCCGAACTGGGACATCGAATACCCGGATGTGCCGAAGTTTACGGCTGGACAGCAGCTGGATCTGGAGCGGGAGCTGTTGGGCTTGTATTTGTCCGGCCATCCGCTGGACGACTTCGACGAACTGCTGGAAGGGGACGGCGTCGAGCGGCTGATGGATTTGGCCGAAGCGCCTGACGAGTCCCGTGCGGTTGTCGCGGGGATGGTCATGTCGGTCAAGACGATCACGACCAAGCAGGGGAAAGCGATGGCGTTCATGGAGCTGGAGGACCAAATCGAGCGCTGCGAGGTCGTGTTGTTCCCCGAAGTGTGGCGGCGCTCGGCCGCCCACGTCGAGAAAGGGGCTTTGCTCGCGCTGCGCGGCGTCGTCCAGCAGCAGGACGAAGGCTTCAAGCTGCTGGCCGACGAAGTCGCTCCGCTGAGCGAGCAAAGCCTGGCCCAGCTGCGCCCGGGCGCGCGGCGCGGGCAGGAGAAGACGCCGGCGCAGCGCGTCTTCATCAAGATCACGGCCGCGGCGGAGAACGCGCGCCTGCTCGAGCGGCTCAAGCTGCTGCTGGAGCAGCATCCCGGCCCGGTCGCCACGGTGCTTTTCTACGAAAGCACCGGCAAGCTGCTGGCCTTGACGGAACGCTACAGCATCAAGCCTTCGCCCGCCTTGATCCGTGAAATGGAGCAGATGCTGGGCTCCGACACGGTCAAGATTAGATGATTTGCGCCTTGTTTAAACCGGTTCTGCCTTTGTTGCAGAACCGGTTTTTTGGCGCGCGCTGATCTAACGGACTCCAGCGACGTTATTTCCGCGGTAACAGGAGACGATGCGATCTAACGGACCGGAGAGACGTTATATCCCCAAAAACCGCCTGTATATCCCCAAATCGCGCCTAATAAGGGCTGTGGAGTCCGTTACATCGGGAAATGGGCGGGAAATAACTAAATAACGTCACTACGGTCCGTTAGCGCTAAACACTCGGCACTTCCCATCAGCACCAGCCGACCAGCCCCCACGCCGGCACCAGTCCCTCGGCACTTCCCATCAGCACCAGCCGACCGCCCCCACGCCAGCACTAGTCACTCGGCACTTCCCATCAGCACCAGCCGACCACCCCCACGCCGGCACCAGTCCCTCGGCACTTCCCATCAGCGCCAGCCGACCGCCCCCACGCCAGCACCAGTTACTTGGCACTTCCCATCAGCACCAGCCACCGGCCACTTCCCATCAGCACCAGCCGACCAGCCCCCGCCAGCACCAGTCACCGGGCACTTCCCATCAGCACCAGTCGACCGCCCCTACGCCAGCACCGGTCACTCGGCACTTCCCATCAGCACCAGCCGACCGCCCCCACGCCAGCACCAGTCACTCGGTACTTGCCAATAGCATCAGCCGACCACCCCCACGTCAGCACCAGTTACTCGGCACTTCCCGTCAGCACCAGTCGACCGCCCCTACGCCAGCACCAGCCACTCGGCACTTCCCATCAGCACCAGCCGACCGCCCCCACGCCAGCACCAGTTACTTGGCACTTTCCATCGGCATCCCATCGCGCGATACACCTCCGTTCTCCTTTCGTGGGGACAAGTTTGAACGAACATTTTCGGAAGGTCGTGCATACACTTAGGAACACGAAAAACCAAGTATCGGGCTGGAACGCCCGGAAAGTGGATTCCGGCCGTGCATCTACATGCTGCCTCAGGGGTGGTCCGGAATCAAGGGAGGAAGATGCGTATGTCATATGAACTAGCGGAAGCGCAGTTGCTGCGCCGGGGTGTCAAGCTGGAGGAAATCGCGCAGATTGTTCATTCGTTGCAAACGGCGTATCATGAGGATTTGACGTTGGACCAATGTCTGGAGAGTGTAAAAGCCGTGCTGCAAAAAAGAGAGGTCCAATACACCCTGTTTACCGGGATCGCCCTCGACGAGCTGGCCGAGCAGAAGCAGCTCCCGGAACCTTTGCAGGAGATCATGGAGGCCGACGAGCCACTTTACGGGGTGGATGAGACGATGGCGCTGGGCATCACGAGCGTGTTCGGGATGATTGGCCTGACGAGCTTCGGTTATTTGGACAAGGTCAAACCGGAGATTATCGGCAAGCTGAACAATCGCGGCGACTGTATTCACGTCTTTCTCGACGACCTCGTTGCGGGCCTTGCGGCTGCGGCTTCTGCCCGAATCGCGCATAAGCATGAGCAGGCTGCGACCTACCCTTCTAGTTCGGACTAAAGAGAATCCGAAAATTAAAACATCCATTGCCCTGCTGCACCCCCCACCGATTTCGTCCTCCTACTGCAGCGCCGGGCCTCGCGGCAAATTCTTGCCTCGGGCCGCTTCCGGCGCGGTTTT
Source organism: Paenibacillus rubinfantis (assembly GCF_001486505.1). Classification (GTDB taxonomy): domain Bacteria; phylum Bacillota; class Bacilli; order Paenibacillales; family Paenibacillaceae; genus Fontibacillus; species Fontibacillus rubinfantis. The sequence continues at coordinate 748,625 of NZ_LN909066.1, read as the reverse complement.
CCTTTTGTTGCGGGAAATTTGAAAATTATGTTATCATTACTCTATTATACGGGCTCAAAGATAAGGTTAGGGGGCTTTGAAAAGGGCATGTGGACTGTTATGTATATCGCGCCTACCGCAAAAGTTGCGGATATGATCAAGACGAAACTCACCGAAGAAGGCTTTCTCGTCCAAACACGTCCTGTTAATTTATCCAAACAGCAGTTTGAGATTCTGGTTCCTTCCGGGGAATTGGAAGAAGTGCAAGAAGTGTTGAATTCGATTTTGCATCCTTAGCAGGGAATTCGAGATTCCTCGTTGCAAATGAGGCCTGGAAGTGCGGGTTCATAAGGGTCGGCTGGCCTTAAGACTTTTGGAACTGCCACGATAAATAAACGGCTGAAGAGGTGTAGTTGTGTTCAAAGATTTGTTTCAGAAGAAGAGGAAGTACGCGACCATTCCCTCAGGACGAACGGGCAGCGAAGAGGGCACTCCGCAGGCGGATCGGCCCAAACGCGAAATTCCTGAGGGTCTAATGAATAAATGCGGCCGCTGCGGCGCGATTCAATACAGCAAAGAGCTGGAGAAGAATTTTATGGTGTGCCCGGCCTGCGGACACCATATGCGCCTGAACGCGCTGGAGCGGATTCGTTATACGTTTGATGAAGGCAGCTTTACGGAGTACGATGCGGACCTGGTGTCTGTCGACCCGTTGGAATTCCCGGGGTACGCCAGCAAGCTGGAGCAGCAAACCTTGAAATCAGGGCTGCGCGAAGCGGTTGTCACAGGCGAAGGGACGATCCAAGGTTTTCCTGCCGTTGCGGCCGTGATGAGCTTTGACTTTTTCTCCGGAAGCATGGGTTCCGTGGTTGGGGAAAAAATCACGCGAGCCATTGAAGCCGCTACCGAGAAACGCCTGCCGATGATCATCTTCTCAACGTCGGGCGGCGCGCGGATGCAGGAGAGTATCTTGAGCTTGATGCAGATGGCCAAGACGAGCGCGGCACTAGCCCGGTTAAGCGAACATGGCGGGCTTTTTATTTCGGTCATTACGGACCCGACGACGGGCGGCGTATCGGCCAGCTTTGCCATGCTTGGCGACGTCATTGTGGCCGAGCCCGGCGCTGTCTTTGGGTTTGCCGGGAGAATCGTCATCGAGCAGACGATCCGTCAGAAGCTGCCGGATGATTTCCAGACGGCGGAATTTAATCTGCAGCACGGTCAGATTGACCTGGTCGTCCATCGGAAGGACATGAAGTCGACGCTGGCGAAATTGCTGGATTTGCACGGCGTGAAGGGGGGAGCATAAATGGCAGGCGAATTGCCTTTTGAGACGCCTCTCGTGAAGCTGCGCGAGAAGATTTCGGAACTGGAGCAGTTTGGCAGCGAGAAGGGCATCGATTTTACGGAAGAGATTGCGCGTTTGGAAGAGCGTTACCGTCAGCTGGAGGAAGAGATCTACAGCAACATTTCTCCTTCGCAAAAAATGCATCTGGCCCGCCACCACCAGCGTCCGACATCCCTGGATATGATCGGCCTGATCTTCGAGGAATTTATCGAGCTCCACGGAGATCGGGTGTTTGGCGACGACCTGGCCGTGGTAGGCGGACTGGCTAAGCTTGGCGGCGTGCCGGTGACGGTTATCGGGCAGCAGCGGGGGAAGGATACGAAGGATAACATCGCCCGTTTCTTCGGCAGCGCACATCCGGAAGGCTTCCGCAAAGCGCTGCGACTCATGCAGCAAGCGGACAAGTTCCGCCGCCCGATCGTGACGTTTATCGACACGAAGGGGGCTTACCCGGGAATCACGGCAGAGGAGCGCGGACAATCAGAAGCGATTGCCCGGAATTTGCGCGATATGTCGATGCTTCGGGTACCTGTCATTTGCGTGGTGCTTGGAGAAGGCGGAAGCGGCGGCGCGCTAGCGCTTGGCGTAGGCAACCGTGTGTTGATGCTGGAGAACGCCATCTATTCGGTCATTTCGCCGAACGGAGCGGCCTCGATCCTTTGGAAGGACGCCTCCAAGGCCGATCAAGCGGCGGAAGCGATGAAGATCACCGCGCAAGACCTGTTGGAGATGGGCGTGATCGAAGAGATCGTTCCCGAACCGCACGGCGGCGCGCACCGAGACTACGAATCCACTGCGGAAGTGATCAAAGCGGCGCTGCTTCGTCACCTGGATGAATTGTCCAACCTGCATCCGGATGAGCTGGTAGAAGACCGCTACCGGAAGTTCCGCAAAATCGGCGAGTTCCAGGTGGCCGGCAAGGCGGAAGCGGCGGGGGCTCCAAAAGACGTGGTCGAAGTCGCTGGTATCAACGAGGGCGAGTCGTCTTCGGAAGCATCGGGCGAATCGGCGGCGGCAGCGGAGGCTCATACAGCCGAGCGAAGCTAAAGCTCAAGCGATAACCTTACGAGTGGAACCCATCGGGGACCCGCGGCAAGGTTATTTTCGCTGTTTTCGGGGAATACTGGAAATTTAGCACAAGTTTTGGCTTGACGCCTAGCGTTTCGTGCATGCTTTGAAGGCATATTCGTTACAATATGATAAACTTCCTATACAAATCGACAAAACTGTAGTAAATTTAGTTGTTGGAAAAGATTATATAGAGAGAACTATTTTAAACGGAGGAAACCCAAATGCGCAAAACAAAAATCGTATGTACTATCGGTCCTTCTAGTGAATCGTTAGAAAACATCAAGAAGCTGATTATGGCCGGAATGAACGTCGCTCGTCTGAACTTCTCCCACGGTGATTTTGAGGAGCATGGCAACCGGATCAAGACGATCCGTCAAGCGAGCGCGGAGCTGGGGAAATCGATCGCCATACTGTTGGACACTAAAGGTCCAGAGATCCGTACCGGTAAGTTGAAAGAAGAGCCAATCGAGCTGGTACAGGACGAATTCATTACCTTGACGACGGAAGAGATTCTCGGTGACAAGGAACGGATTTCCATTACGTACAAAGAGCTTCCAGGAGATGTGGAAGTGGGCTCGACGATTCTGATCGACGACGGTTTGATTGGTCTGACGGTTGTTGAAATTCAAGGTACGGAAATCAAATGCCGTATCGTGAATGGCGGTACCATCAAGAGTAAAAAAGGCGTTAACGTACCCGGCGTAAACATTTCCCTGCCAGGCATCACCGAGAAAGACGCTAGCGACATCAAGTTCGGGATCGAGCAAGGCATCGATTTTATTGCGGCTTCCTTCGTTCGTAAAGCGAGCGACGTGCTTGAAATTCGTCAATTGCTGGAGAAAAACAACGCAACTCAAATTCAAATCATTTCTAAAATTGAAAACCAACAAGGCGTTGACAACCTCGATGAAATCTTGGAAGTCTCCGACGGCCTGATGGTTGCCCGCGGTGACCTTGGCGTGGAAATTCCTGCCGAAGACGTGCCGCTCGTGCAAAAACGCATGATCGAGAAATGTAACCGTGTGGGTAAACCGGTTATCACTGCAACGCAAATGCTTGACTCCATGCAACGCAACCCTAGACCTACGCGCGCGGAAGCAAGTGACGTAGCCAACGCGATCTTCGACGGTACGGACGCGATCATGCTCTCCGGCGAAACAGCTGCCGGTAAATATCCGGTGGAATCGGTGCTGACGATGTCCCGCATCGCGGAGAAAGCGGAATCCGCTTTGGAATACCGTGAAATTTTCGTGAAGCAAAGTAATGCACAACAAACGACTGTAACGGAAGCGATCAGCCAAGCGGTAGCCAACTCGGCACTGGAGCTGAACGCCAAGGCGATCATTACTTCGACGGAAACAGGCTATACGGCACGTATGGTCTCCAAATATCGTCCAAAAGCACCAATCATCGCAGTAACTACTGAAGATCAAACCTTGCGTCGTCTGGCTCTGAACTGGGGCGTAACACCGGTGAAAGGCGATCTGGCCAGCACCACCGATGAAATGTTCGATAAGGCGATGAAAGGCGGCGTGGATTCCGGTCTGGTGAAAGAGGGCGACCTCGTTGTTATCACCGCTGGGGTACCGCTTGGACGTTCCGGTTCAACGAACCTGGTGAAGATCGGACAAATCCGCAAGTAGTCGTAAGGTTCTAATAAATGGACGAATCGTCAGCAAAAAAAAGGCAATGGGGCCCGCTTGGGACCATTGCTTTTTTTGCCACCACTGAAAAGGAGCGGAGCGCTGTGTACGTATGCGAAATATCCATTGAGCCGAAATATTCGGAGTTCGACATGATGGGGATCATCTACCATGCTCATTACCTGGAATGGTTCGAGTTGGGGAGACTGCAGCTGAGCCGGAATCTCGGATTTGATTATATCGAGATGGAGCAGGCGGGGTATATCTCGCCCGTCCACGAAATGAAGGTAGAGTATAAGCGCGGGATCCGCTATGGCGAAACCGTCCTGCTGAAGACTCGGGTCATCGAGAACAGCGGTGTCAAAACCGCTTACGGTTATGAGGTATACAACGGGGAAGGTACGCTTTGCGTTGAGGGATCTTCTTCCCACTATATCGTTCGCCGCGAGGACTTCAAGCCGGTCCAATTCAAGAAGGTATTCCCGGAATGGTATGCGGCGCTGGAGGAAGCCCGGAAACCATAAATTTTGATTATCCGGCGCGGAGGCGGTAAAATACAAGTACAGGAATGTAGTAAAGGAGTCCTGATATGCGTAAATGGATAGCCGCTCTCATCGTATTGATTCCGATCGTAGAGTTTTGGGGGTATATGTACGTCGGCGAGAGGTTGGGCGTGGGGAAAACGATTTTTCTGACGCTGGCGACCTCCGTGATCGGCGGGTTGATGATGCAATTTGAAGGGCGTAAAGTGCTGGCTGACGCCAAAGCCCAAATGAGCGGCGGACAAATTCCGGGACGAATGGTCCTTGATGGATTATGCGTGTTTGCCGGCGGGATGCTGCTCTTGATCCCCGGCTTCATTACCGATATCATCGGATTTACGATGGTGTTTCCGTTGACGCGCGTGTTATATCGAATTCCGCTCTTGAAATGGGTCAGCAAGAAAATGAAGGACGGCACCATTACTTATTTCCGCCGTTAAGCCCGGTTCGTCTAGCCGTCGTTGGGCCGGTTGGACGGTAGGATTCCCGGATCGAAAAGAAAGGCATCTCGTCAGGAGAGACGGGATGCCCTTTTTTTAACCTCAAGCGGTATCGCTACCTTAGTCGCCCATGAAGGATATAGTTGCGCAAATCGCGGACGACGCCGGCTCGGACGGCGGCCCCCAGGATCACCAGCGTGACCGGGCCAATCAGGAGCCCCAACACGCCAAACAGCTTCAGGCCGACAAACATGGCGATCAGCGTGGGCAAGGGATCCAGTCCAACACTGCTGGCCAGCACCTTGGGTTCAATCAGCTGGCGGGCTACCAGGATGACCCCGTACAGCACGGCCAGCCCGATTCCCAGCGTGACATCGCCGGTGGCGAAAGCATAGATCAGCCAGGGAATCATCACCGTGCCAACGCCCAGATATGGCAGCAAATCGACAAGTCCAATGAGCAGGGCATAGGTAAAGGCGGAGTCGACGCCTAAAATTAACAGGCCGAGCAGCACGATAAACGCGGTGATGGAAATCATGATGAATTGGGCGCGAAGATAACCGGATAACGCACGCTGCAAATCGCGCCAGATCGCACCTGCGGTTTTGCGGAACGGCGAAGGGATGGAGGCGGCCAAGAATCGCACATCCCGCTCCCAGTGGCTGCTGATAAAAAAGGTGGCCATCAAAATAACCCCGAGGATCACCCCTAAATTGGGCAGGGAGGAGAGCAGGGTGACGATCGTTTCCAGCACGTTATTCACGAGGTGGGAAACAAAGGAACCTACCCTTTCGGTGGTATTGTCGATATTTTTGTGAATCGTATTTTCATAGCCAGGATTGTCGGCAATAAAACGGTTGATCTCGGTAATGATCGATTGAATGCCTTCGCTTTGCGTCCACGAGACAAACAGATTTCTCCACTCGGCGATACGTAGATCAAACGATTCGGCAAAATGGATCAACTCTTTGACAAGTCGCGTTAACGCTGCCGATACGATGATTCCCGCGCTTCCGAAATATATGAGCAGCGACAGCGTTACGGCTAGCCATTTCGGCACCCGCAGGCTTTTTTGGAGCCACTGGACAAACGGATTCATCGCGTAAGCAAGCAGCCAGGCGATCAAAAACGGATAAATCAGCGGGAGCAGCCAATAGACCGCCAAAATAGAGCCGATCAGGACAACGCATATCCAGCTGCCGCGCAGCACGCGTTTGACGATCACGTGATCCATGAGGCACTTCCCCTTTTCATAAGTACATGTCCTAGTTCTACTCTATTAGTTGTCCGGCCTGAGTATTCCGCCCCGTACAATTCATCAAGATATGTGATATAATTCATTGCACAGCTGGAATCGTTTACAAAATTTCTTTATTGTTGTGATAAAATCATTTGATGTACCCAGTAGTGCTGAAGCGGTTCCCATGTTTTCGGAAATCCAGTATGATGAAGAAGTAAGCAGTGGAGCTATATTTCTGCATTTATAGGCCCGTTATTGGTTAACTCCGAAAATTTAAAACTTTCAATTTTGAAAATGTTTTCAGGGGCTTGTTTGCTCACAAAATGTTAACAAAGGAGAGATGGTTCATGACAGCTACGAAAGGCCTGGAAGGCATTGTTGCGGCAACCTCTTCGATCAGCTCCATTCATGATGGCGTGCTCGCCTATCGTGGGATTAATATCGACGATTTGGCGGAACGTGCGAGTTTTGAAGAAACGGCTTATTTGTTATGGTACGGCAAATTGCCCAATCAAGCTGACCTGGAACGCCTGCGGCGGCAATTGAGCGATTTCGCCGCGGTTCCGGATGCAGTGCTTGAACAGATGAAGCTGTATCCGCAGACTGCCAACACGATGGCAGTGCTTCGTACTGCCGTATCGGCTCTTGCTTTGTATGATGAGAACGCCAACGACAACTCCCGCGAAAGCAACCAATTGAAGGCGATCAAACTCCAAACTCAAATTCCGACCTTAATCGCCGCCTTTGCACGTATCCGGGATGGGAAGGAACCGGTCGCTCCGCTTAAGGACGTTTCGATCGCGCACAACTTCCTCTACATGTTGACCGGCGAGGAACCGGATCCGATTGCGGTTCGCGCTTTGGATCAAGCGCTGGTGCTTCATGCTGACCATGAACTGAACGCTTCGACGTTCTCCGCCCGCGTGACGATCGCGACGTTATCCGATATTTACTCGGGAGTCACTTCGGCCATCGGCACCCTCAAAGGACCTCTGCATGGCGGGGCCAACGAAGCGGTCATGAACATGCTGGCCGAGATCGGTACGCTGGATCAAGCGGAGCCGTATATTCAGAAGAAGCTGGCTAATAAGGAGAAAATCATGGGCTTCGGCCACCGCGTCTACAAGAACGGCGATCCCCGTGCGAAGCATCTGCAAAATATGTCGCGTCAGCTAAGCATCCTGAAAGGCGATTCCACGTTGTACGACATTTCCGTCAAAGTGGAGCAGCTCGTTACCGGCCAAAAAGGGCTGAAGCCTAACGTGGACTTTTATTCCGCTTCGGTCTACACGATGCTGGGAATTCCGCGTGACCTGTTTACGCCGATTTTTGCCATCAGCCGGTTGTCCGGGTGGACGGCGCATATTCTGGAGCAGCTGGAAGATAACCGCCTGATCCGTCCGCGTGCGGAATATACGGGCGTAACCAATCAGAAATACGTTCCTATTGAACTAAGATAAGCAGCCATACGGGAGCTCCAAGGAACATTGTGGTAAAATGGAGACCGTGAGATGCAGCAAACAGACTGAAGGAGGAAACCGTAAACATGTTGAAACTGGAAAAGTTCGATCTTCCTACTGAAGGTGAGAAAATTACGATTCAGGACGGGAAGCTTCAGGTGCCTAATCACCCTGTCATTCCTTTTATTGAGGGCGACGGTACTGGCCGCGATATTTGGAAAGCTTCGAAACGCGTATTGGACGCCGCCGTGGAGAAAGCCTACGGCGGAGAGAAAAAAATCGCTTGGTACGAAGTGTTCGCCGGCGAGAAGGCCTTCAATACATACGGGGAGTGGTTGCCAGCGGACACGCTGACGGCGATCCGCGAATATATTGTGGCTATTAAGGGACCTTTGACCACGCCGATTGGCGGCGGGATCCGCTCGTTGAACGTAGCGCTTCGCCAGGAGCTGGACTTGTACGTCTGCCTGCGTCCGGTCCGTTATTTCCAAGGCGTACCTTCCCCGGTGAAACGTCCGGAGCTCGTGGATATGGTGATTTTCCGGGAGAACACCGAGGATATTTATGCCGGCATCGAGTATAAGGAAGGCTCCGAAGAAGTGAAGAAAGTGCTGGCCTTCCTGCAAAACGAAATGGGCGTGAAGAAAATCCGCTTCCCAGAAACGTCCGGTATCGGCATCAAGCCGGTTTCGGAAGAGGGATCGAAGCGCCTCGTCCGCGCAGCGGTAGAATATGCAATCAAACACGGTCGCAAGAGCGTGACACTTGTGCACAAAGGTAACATCATGAAATTTACCGAAGGTGCGTTTAAGAACTGGGGTTATGAGGTAGCAGAAGCGGAATTCGGCGATAAGGTATTCACTTGGGCCGAATACGACCGGATCAAGGAAGCATCCGGCGCAGACGCAGCGAACCAAGCGCAAAAAGCGGCGGAAGCCGAAGGCAAAATCATCATCAAGGATGCGATTGCCGATATTGCGCTGCAGCAAGTATTGACGCGGCCGACGGACTTCGATGTCATCGCGACGTTGAACCTGAACGGTGACTACTTGTCCGACGCCTTGGCCGCGCAAGTTGGCGGCATCGGCATTGCGCCGGGTGCTAACATCAACTATGTGACCGGGCATGCTATTTTCGAAGCAACGCATGGTACAGCGCCGAAATACGCTGACCTCGACGTAGTCAACCCGGGTTCCGTGATCTTGTCCGGTGTTATGATGCTGGAGCATCTGGGCTGGCAAGAAGCGGCGGACCTGATCTATAAAGGTTTGGAGAGCTCGATTAACAAGAAAACGGTCACTTACGACTTCGCTCGTTTGATGGAAGGCGCTACGGAAGTGAAATGCTCCGAGTTCGCGGACCATGTCATCAATAATATGTAGAGTTCCGAGCCGGTGCTCGTCGACCGGCATCCTTTAGAAACACACTCCGTTTAGATTTGCCCTCCCGGCGCATGTTGGGAGGGCTTTTTTTCTAGATGTATGCTAATAATAAAGTTGAGATAACGGAGGCAAGTGGGGTCACTGCATGAAGAAAAATTATTTAACTATAAGTGAAATATCAAGAATCGTCAATTTGCCAATTCGGACCTTGCATTATTATGATCAAATCGACCTATTTAAGCCGGCATATGTCGATCCGCTAACCCATTATCGCTATTATAGTGAAACGCAAATCTATCAACTGGATTTAATCAAATCGTTAAAGTATATTGGCACTCCGCTTGAAAGTATTAAATACGCACAGTCGTTGACGCCTACGCAGCTCCTCGAATTTTTATCCGATCAAGAACAAAGGGTTGAACAGAAAGTACAACGCATGCTTGAGGTACAACAGGCGCTTTTAAAAACCAAAGAGCTCATCACTGAAAAAATGAACATTCCAAAATACAATGAGGTTTATGAAACAGAGATGACTTCACAGCGTTTGATCGCCCTGAAAACCGTTGATTTAAACGTAGACAATATAACCGGCGAAACTTTTAGTACATTTACAAAAATGGTTGAGCGTGAAGGTACAATCATTAGTAAATATGGTGCCATTTATGAGATGAAAGACTATGAGACATTCAAGCAAATATTTTATGATTATTTGTTTACACCTTTATTGACAGAGCGTTATGTGGAACTCATACATGAAGACGAACAAATTCTCGAAATGCCGGGTGGGAAGTATGCGAATATAGCATTTTTGTTCGAAAACAATGAAACCTATTTTAAAGCTTATAAAAAGCTGTACGCTGCGGTTCAAGAACCGCACTCACCTGTATATGAGGTCTTTATGCCTATGAATTATTCACCAACAGAACCAACCGAATTCGTAGTTGAGCTAAAAGTAAAAATAAAGTAAGAGATCGAACTTGACCCTACAGTAACTGTAGGGTTTATTCTAGGTTGTAGACGTAAATCAAGGAAGTAGAGGTTTTCAACGTGGAAAAGAAGCAAAAAGTTACGCTTAGCTTGTTACTTATGAACTTATTTATTGCGTTTTTGGGGATTGGCATCGTCATTCCGGTGCTCCCAACGTTAATGAATGAGTTATCGATTAGCGGAAAGGTTGTCGGTTATTTAACAGCATCGTTTGCATTAACCCAATTAGTCGTTTCTCCGTTTGCAGGGAAAGCCGCTGACCGTTTTGGTCGAAAAATCATGATCGTTCTTGGATTAATCATATTTGGCGGTTCCGAATTTTTGTTTGGGTTGGGTAAAACCATCGATGTATTGTTTATCTCCCGTATTTTAGGCGGACTAAGTGCCGCCTTCATTATGCCGGCCGTAACCGCGTTTATCGTCGATATTACGACGCTTGATTATCGGCCGAAAGCACTCGGCTACATGTCCGCAGCGATTAGTACGGGCTTCATTATTGGACCGGGGATCGGCGGCTTTTTAGCGGATGTTGGGATACGTGTTCCTTTTTTTGCAGCTGGAGTACTCGGTTTTGTCGCAGCGCTTTTATCGCAAATCCTGTTAAAGGAACCAGGGCGTAAAGAAGAACCGGAGGTAGAACTAGGAACAGCAGCGAAAAACAGCTTAGCCAAAATTTTAGTACCGAGTTTTTTGATTGCGTTTATCGTCATATTTGTTGCATCCTTCGGTTTAGCGGCTTTCGAGTCCTTCTTCTCGTTATTCGTTGACCATAAGTATGCCTTTACTCCGGGGGACATCGCTATTGCGATTACGGGTGGGGCGATTGCCGGGGCCATTTGTCAGGTTCTCCTCTTTGATCGTCTAATGAAGCGGTTTGGAGAAATTAAATTGGTGCGCTTTAGTTTGATTTTCTCGGCGGTATTGGTGATGGCATTAACCGTTGTGAATTCGTATTGGATGATTATGCTCGTCACGTTCACCGTATTTATTGGCTTTGACTTAATTCGTCCCGCAGTGACGACGTATCTCTCGCGTATTGCAGGGAATGATCAAGGTTTCGTTGGTGGAATGAATTCGTTTTTCACCTCGCTGGCAAATGTATTTGGGCCAATTATCGGCGGAATCATGTTTGATATCGATATTAATTACCCGTTTTATTTCAGTACGGTTTTCATTGTTGTGGGCCTCGTCATTGCGATGATGTGGAAAGATCCAGCAGCGAAAAAAATCCCGCAATCTCAGAACAAAACGTAGTTACCGGATCAGGAAACCTGCGAGCAACAGCGATCGTAGGAACATTTCACCGCGTTGCCCCCATTCCTTATCAAGGGTTTTCCTGCCCGCCCTGAGTCTGAAGGGGCGGGCTTTAGGGCTTCTAAATGATAAGGAGCAGGGCAAAAGCGGGAAATGATTCCGAAGAAGCGGAGCGTTCGCCTTTGTGAGCGGGTTTCAACCTCATCTGAAATTACCGAATCAGGAAACCTGCGAACAACAGCGATCGTAGGAACATTTCACCGCGTTGCCCCCATTCCTTATCAAGGGTTTTCCTGCCCGCCCTGAGTCTGAAGGGGCGGGCCCTGAGGCTTCTATATGATAAGGAGCAGGGCAAAAGCGGGAAATGATTCCGAAGAAGCGGAGCGTTCGCCTTTGTGAGCGGGTTTCAACCTCATCTGAAATTACTGAATCAGGAAACCTGCGAACAACAGCGATCGTAGGAACATTTCGCCGCGTTGCCCCCATTCCTTATCAAGGGTTTTCCTGCCCGCCCTGAGTCTGAAGGGGCGGGCCCTGAGGCTTCTATATGATAAGGAGCAGGGCAAAAGCGGGAAATGATTCCGAAGAAGCGGAGCGTTCGCCTTTGTGAGCGGGTTTCAACCTCATCTGAAATTACTGAATCAGGAAACCTGCGAACAACAGCGATCGTAGGAACATTTCGCCGCGTTGCCCCCATTCCTTATCAAGGGTTTTCCTGCCCGCCCTGAGTCTGAAGGGGCGGGCCCTGAGGCTTCTATATGATAAGGAGCAGGGCAAAAGCGGGAAATGATTCCGAAGAAGCGGAGCGTTCGCCTTTGTGAGCGGGTTTCGACCTCATCTGAAGTTATCGAATCAGGAAACCTGCGAACAACAGCGATCGTAGGAACATTTCACCGCGTTGCCCCCATTCCTTATCTTCGAATCCCCAGTCCGCCCCGTCAGACGTTTCTTTTATTTCCATCCAAAGTTATAATAGATTATAATATATGTAATTGACGCGGAAAGGGCGGTTATGTTAATGTATCAAGTCATGTTATTCCTACATATCATCGGCGCGTTGGCACTGGGCTTTTACCTGGTCCTGCCGTTTGTGCTCGGTCGAATCGGGAAGTTGTCGTTGGCAGCTCAGGAAGGAACGGTATCCGCTGTGCATACTTTGAACCGATACGCACAGGTCGGGTTGATCCTCCAACTGTTGACGGGCGGCTATTTGATTGGCCAAGGCGATTATTCCGTAGCTTGGATGATCGTGATTGTCATCTTGTTTTTGGCGATCGGCGCGTTTAGCGGGATCATGGCGAAGCCGCTGCGCTTGGCGCTGGAGGGGATTCGTCAGAATAAGACCGTAACCGCGGAGGAAGGGAAGCTGCGTACGTTAAGTGCGCTGTTATCCGTGACGGTGTTGCTGATCTCCTTCTTTATGGTGTTCAGTACCATTATTTAATTCCTTAGAAGAAACCCAAAAGACCTGCCGGCGAAAAAGCCGGCAGGTCTTTTTTTGTTGCTGCGCATTCATTTCGGCGTAAGCCACTTTACTATTAAGGATTCTCTTTTTTTAATTCGTCCAAATGAGTGAACATTAATTTCAAAATATCGAGCGCCAGCTGTTTCTCTTTCGGCGACCGGTTCATAACGATCTGTTGAATCTGGTCCATAAAATGGTCATCGCTGATCTCAATTGAATCATGGAGCAAATAATCAACGGTAACACCTAATTGATTCGCCAGTTTGATGAGTGTTTCCAGGGACAAGCTTCGCTCTCCCCGTTCGATTTGCCCTATGTATGCGTCCGAAACTTCGATGCGTTCGGCGAGTTTTTCCTGGGTCAAGTGCATTTTATGCCGTTCTTGACGCAGCCTTTTCCCCAATGCCTCGTAATCCATAACACCCCTCCTGTATTTAACCTTAGTGAGAAGCCGGAGGAAAGATAATAAACTACAGGTTTTGTTTGTATTTACTGAAAGTACGAATTGGGTTATTATGGAATCATGGGATTTACTGAAATGGTTCAATTACTTATTCTAACCAAAATTAAGGAGATCATGTATGTCTTCCGAATCTAGTTCAGTTTCAATCATTATTACGGTCAAGAACAACGGAATTGACCTGTACACCACGATGGAATCTTTGAAAGTGTCGCATACGACGCTTCCTTATGAAGTTATTATCGTCGACGAAGGTTCGGTCGACGGGTGCTGTGATTTTTTGATGGGTTACCGGTTTGATCGGCCGTTTAAACGAATCAAGGGAGAGCCGGGAATTTCGGCCCGCAATATGGGGGCTGCTCATGCCGAAGGAGATTATCTGATCTTTTGCGGATCTCATTTATATTATGATGACGAATGGATGGAACGGTTGTTGGAGCCGTTGATGTTGGGACAAGCGGACGCGGTGTCGCCTGCGTTTGAGAAGAGTGAGCGTTCCTCCGCTCCGAAAGGGAAGGAAATTGGAGGAATCATGGGGGCGGTGCGCGGGTACCCGATCCGGAATGCAGACCTGCAGGAGATCCCTTGGTTGTCCTGGGAATGTCTTGCCGTCCGACGCGAGAAGTTTCGGGAAATGGGGGGGATGGAGGACGGTTTTATCGGCAAAGAGCTGGAGACCGCGGAATTTTCCATGAGGTTATGGCTTCAGGGCGGGGTCTGCCGCTACGTTCCGGAAGTGACGTTAACTCAAGTATTTCGGCAAAATTTCCCCTATGACAACAGTGGGGAGCAGTGGGGGAACGATTTAATGACCCTTGCCTATTTGCATTTTGGCGATGAACTGATTTCGGCCAGCCGGGAACTGGTGCGTCAGACGTTTGAAGGTGAGCTGTTGGACGAGGCTCTGTTAAGGGAACGGACGATGGAACGAAGGGAGAAAAATCTCTCTCTTCGTAAGTGTGACGAGAAATGGTTCGTCGAGCGATTCGGAGTTCATTGGAAATAAGCAGGGATAAGCCGGAGCCGCCGGGCCATCCTAATAGGGAAGGTAGCGATGGGTACTTCGCACCTAGATACCGAGAACCCGAAGGAGGATGCAGAAGTGGCAGGAAACGGACAAGCGAAGCAGACTTTACCGCCCCAGCACCAGAATCATCAGCCCGGTGTGGAAGCGGAGATGCACCCGCGCCCGGTCTATGAAGGAGATTATAAGGCTGCGGGCAAGCTGACGGGCAAAGTGGCGCTGATCACCGGCGGGGACAGCGGCATTGGACGGGCCGTCGCCGTAGCTTACGCTAAAGAGGGTGCCGATGTGGCGATCGTCTATTTGAACGAGCACGAGGATGCGGGCGTAACCCGGAAGGAAGTCGAGCAGGAAGGGCGCCGCTGCCTCCTGATTGCCGGCGATATCGGCGACGAGGCCTTCGCCGAGCAGGCCGTGCAGCAAACGGTGCAGGAGCTAGGACACCTGGACATCCTGGTCAACAACGCGGCTGAGCAACATCCGCAGCCCGATATTACGGCCATAACGGCGGCACAGCTGGAGAAGACGTTCCGGACAAACATTTTCGCCATGTTCTATTTAACCAAGGCAGCGATGCCGCATTTGCGTCAAGGCAGTGCGATCATTAATACGGCCTCGGTGACGGCCTATAAAGGCAACCCGCAGCTCATCGATTACTCGGCAACAAAAGGCGCGATCGTTAGCTTCACACGGGCATTGTCAATGAACATCGTCGGGAGCAAAGGCATCCGGGTAAATGCGGTGGCACCAGGCCCGATATGGACCCCGTTGATCCCGTCAACCTTTAATGAGAAGCAGGTGTCCGAGTTTGGAGGAACCACGCCGATGCAGCGGCCCGGCCAACCGGAGGAGCTGGCTCCGGCCTATGTATTCCTGGCTTCGGACGATTCCTCGTATATGAGCGGTCAGGTCTTGCATATCAACGGTGGGGAGATCGTGAACGGCTAGCAAGGCTGTGGGCAGGCTGTATGTAATTCAGAGAATCAACAGAAATCCCCAAGCTTATCGGCAGCGGTGCCGAACGGCTTGGGGGTTTCTTTTTCCTCCAGATGTTCTCTATTCTTTCTCTTGCCCCTCTGAAAAGGACAACTCATCCAGCGTCATTTCAAAGCTCGGCGCCAGGTGTTCCAGGAAATAGTCGACTTCGGGGAGTTGTAGCCGCTGGAGTTTATCCAGAAGCTGCGTCTTCGCAACGGCAAATTCCCGATTTCCGGCGGTGAGCTCCCAGGCGCATTTCAAATAAGCGTCCAGACTGTCCGCAGCTTTGACATATACAAGCAATTCGGTATCGTCGGGCGAATCCGCCGTTTGACCGGGAGAGAGCAGCGGGGCATACACCTGCTGGAGCTCCGGTGGAACCATGGAGAGCAAGCGCTCCGCAGCGATCGTCTCCATTTCGCGGAAGCTGGACAAAAGCCGGGGATTATGATGTTTGACCGGCGTGGGGATGTCACCGGTGAACACCTCCGTAGCGTCATGGAACAACGCAAATGTCGCGGCGCGTTCCGCCTTCAACCGGCGCCCGAAATGGGCGTTTCCAATTTCGCACAGCAGATGGGCTAACAACGCGACATGGAACGAGTGCTCGGCCACGCTGTCGGCGGCGGTGCTGCGCATCAAGCTCCAGCGATGGATGGAACGCAGGCGGTACAGGTAAGCAGGAAAATGGTAGCTCATCAGTGATAAACCTCGCTTATTTTGGAGTTGATTTTGGACAGAAATTGTCAACCGAAACTAGTTCTTATGTTATTATAAATCTGAAGAATGCGATATGATGAAAGACGCGATAAGGTTTAGCTTTTTTTGCGCTCAAGGGTTAAACAAGATGACAGGGAGAGGGGATTCTTGGATCATGCACCAGTTTGAAGAAAGCGTATACGAATTGATTGTGGAAGCTTCAACAAGGTTGCCGGGCGACGTACGGCGTGCGGTGAACCGGGGGCGAGCCCTGGAGAACCGGGCGACACGGGCCGGGTTGGCCATGTCGACCATCGCGCAAAACATCCGCATGGCGGAGGAGCAGGTTTCGCCGATCTGCCAGGATACTGGAATGTTGACCTTTATCGTGCATACGCCGGTAGGGGCAAACCAGATCGAGATGAAGAAGGCGATTTACACCGCGGTAAAGCGGGCAACGAAGGAAGGAAAGCTGCGTTCGAATTCCGTGGATTCCTTAACGGGAGAAAACAGTGGAGATAATTTGGGACCGGGTACACCGGTGATCCATTTCGAACAATGGGAGCAAGATACGATCGACATTCGGCTGATCTTGAAGGGCGGCGGATGCGAGAATAAAAATATTCAATACAGCCTGCCGACGGAGCTGGAAGGCCTGGGTCGTGCAGGGCGGGATCTCGACGGTATTCGCAAATGTATTTTGCATGCCGTTTATCAGGCGCAGGGGCAGGGCTGCAGCGCAGGATTTCTTGGGGTCGGGATCGGCGGCGACCGCACGACGGGGTACGAGTTGGCTAAACAGCAGCTGTTCCGCCCGCTGGATGACGTGAACCCGAATCCCGATCTGGACCGGATGGAACGTTATATTTTGGAAACGGCCAACCAACTGGGGATCGGCACGATGGGCTTCGGTGGGGAAGTGACCTTGCTGGGCTGTAAAATCGGAGCGATCAACCGGCTTCCGGCCAGCTTCTTTGTGTCGGTCGCCTACAACTGCTGGGCGTTCCGCCGCCAGGGAGTCGATATTGATCCGGCTACCGGCGCGATCCGCGAATGGCTGTACGAGCGCGGCAGCGAGGTACCTGTAGGGGATTTGGAGACGGCCGAAACAGGCGTAGCATCCGAGCTAACACAGGCCCCGGCCAGTCGTGAAATCGTGCTGCAAACCCCGGTAACGGAGGAGCAAATTCGCAGTCTGCGGGTTGGCGATGTCGTAGTTATCCACGGTGAAATGCACACCGGCCGCGATGCCTTGCACAAATATTTGATGGACCATGATGCACCGCTGGATTTGAACGGTGCGGTGATATATCATTGCGGACCGGTGATGCTGAAGGATGAGGAAGGCTGGCATGTGAAGGCGGCTGGACCAACTACCAGCATCCGCGAGGAACCGTATCAAGGAGATATCATGAAGAAATTCGGCATCCGCGCGGTGATCGGCAAAGGCGGGATGGGCCCCAAGACGCTTGCGGCTTTGAAAGAACATGGCGGCGTGTATTTGAATGCAATCGGCGGAGCGGCGCAGTATTATGCGGAATGCATCAAGAAGGTCAACGGCGTTGATTTCATGGAGTTTGGAGTTCCTGAAGCGATGTGGCATTTGGAGGTCGAAGGCTTCGCTGCTATCGTAACGATGGATTCGCATGGAGATAGCCTGCATGAAGGTGTGGAGAAGGACTCGTTGTCGAAGCTGGCCGCCTTTAAGGACCCGGTGTTCAAATAAAGATGAAAACTTTTCGCACGCGCCTAACCTTCATTTTAATGATCCTCCTTGGCATTTCGATGCTAGCTGCCGGCATTACGATGGCCCAAATGTTTAAAAACTCGCATATCCGGGCGCTGGAGGAGAATATGGCCCGGGAAATTAAGTTGCTTGAAACGACCCTCGATTTCGTTCCCGTGGAAGGAAATTCCGAGGCGAGCGCTTATTACGAACGTCAAGCGCAGCAGTTACAGGAGCTGACCGATTCCCGTGTCACGTTCATCACGCTGGACGGCATGGTCGTTGGCGACTCCGAATCCGATCCGGAGCGGATGGATAACCATGCGCACCGGCAGGAAATTGAGTCGGCGGCGGACGGGAACGTCGGCAGCGCGATTCGGTTCAGCGATACCGTTGGTGAAAATATGCTGTACGTCGCTCACCGTGTAACCGCCGGCGATTTTGACGGCTACATCCGCCTTTCGATGAGTTTGGCGACTGTGGAGAAGGGTCTTGTCCAAGGGTGGATTTGGATGTTTGGTGGGCTGCTTATCCTTTTCCTAATCGCGGGTTTGGTGAGTTACCGGGTGGCGGCGGGGTTGACCCGACCGCTGGAACAGATCACCCGCGTTGCCCATCGGATCTCCAGGTTTGATTACGATGCCAGGGTCAAGCTGGCCCGCAAGGACGAAATCGGCCAATTGGGCTTAGCGATCAACGGGATGGCGGACAGCTTGCAGCAGCAGCTCAAGCGGATCCGCGATAACGAGGATTTGATGCAGAGCGTGCTTGCGAACATGACCGGCGGAATTCTGATGGTGGATGACTCGGAGCGGATCGCCTTGATTAACCGGGAGGCGGAGCGAATCCTGCACATGAGGGGCGAGTTACTGTTGGGCAAATCGGTTCAGGTACTCAAGCGAAACTATGAATTTACCAAATTCATGGAAGAAGGCATCGCCCGCAAGGAAGTGTTTCAGGAGGAGCGGAACGTCTACGATCCCGAGGAGAAAATTTTGCTGTTCGACAGCGTGCCGATGTTCGAGGATAATGGCGACTACCGCGGTATGTTGTTCCTGCTGCAGGATGTCACCGAAATCCGCAAGCTGGAGCGCATTCGCAGCGAATTCGTCGCCAACGTGTCCCACGAATTAAAGACGCCGATCGCGGCAGTGAAGGGCTTCGCCGAAACGCTGCTGGCCGGCGGGGTGAAGGATGAGGAAACGGCCCGCTCCTTCCTGCAGATCATCTATGACGAAGGAGATCGGTTAAACCGGTTGATTGGCGACATTCTCGAGCTGTCCAAAATCGAATCGAAGCGGGTGCCGTTGGAATATGCGCCCGTTCATCTGAAAGAGCTGTTCGACAGCATTTATGAAGTGCTTCTCCCGGCGGCAAGCAAAAAATCCATCTCCATGTCGCACGATGTGCCCGAGCACCTGTTTATCGAAGGGGATGAAGACCGGCTGCGGCAAATCTTCATGAATTTGCTGTCCAACGCGATCAGCTATTCCCTGGAAGGCGGAAAGGTAGACGTATCGGCCAGCATTATAGGCGAGGGTGAAGATGAAGAGAAGGTTCGCTTTCGGATCAGCGATACGGGGATCGGCATCCCCAAAAAGGATTTGCCGCGGATTTTCGAACGCTTCTACCGAGTTGACAAGGCCAGATCCCGCAGCTCCGGTGGGACGGGGCTTGGCTTGTCCATCGTTAAACACCTTGTGGAACTGCATCGCGGCACTATCCGCGTGGAGAGCAAAGTTGGCGAAGGAACGACGTTTACTCTGGAGCTCCCCCTGATGCATGCTCTGGATGATTAAGATCGGCCCGAAGAACATACGAATAAAGTGTAAACCGTTTTTTCAAAAACTTTACACCGCGTTAACAATGCCGTGATATGCTGGGCTTGTCATTAAAGTGATATTGGTTCAGAGCATGAACTTGTACCGCAAACAAATGGGGGGTACTATGACACAACGTCTATTGGTTATCGAAGATGAACCGACGTTAGCCCGGCTTTTGTCTTACAACCTGACGAGTGAGGGCTATGAAGTTGTCGTAGAGGATCACGGGCAGACCGGTTATGAGACCGCACTGCAGCAGGATTTTGATTTGATATTGCTTGATTTGATGCTGCCGGGGATGAACGGTTTCGAAATCATGTCCAAGCTGCGAAGCGAGGGTGTGATGACGCCGG
Source organism: Paenibacillus rubinfantis (assembly GCF_001486505.1). Classification (GTDB taxonomy): domain Bacteria; phylum Bacillota; class Bacilli; order Paenibacillales; family Paenibacillaceae; genus Fontibacillus; species Fontibacillus rubinfantis. The sequence goes on along the minus strand of NZ_LN909066.1, from coordinate 728,751 downwards.
TGATTATCCTAACCGCAAAAAATGCGGAGGAGGAAGTCGTGCAGGGCTTGAAATCCGGAGCCGACGATTACATCACAAAGCCGTTTGGCGTAGCCGAGCTGCTGGCTCGTGTTGCCGCCGTTCTTCGCCGATCCTCCGGCCAAGAGGAACGGGACAAACCGGTGCAGCAGGAGAATTCGCAAATTGTCCTGGGCGCCTTGACGATTTACCCGGAGAAATACGAAGTCACGTTAAACGGGGAAGCGATCACGCTGAGACCCAAAGAGTTTGAGGTGCTGCTGTATTTAGCGCGCAAGCCCGGCGTGGTGATGACCCGGGACGATCTGATGAACGCCGTATGGGGGTTCGATTATATCGGGGGGCAGCGGACGGTGGATGTCCACGTCAGCTCGCTGCGCAAGAAGCTTGAGCTGGATCCGCAATCGGTGCATATCGATTCGATTCGCGGCGTTGGCTATAAACTGGTTGTTAACAAGAAAAAGGCGTCCATCATGTGATCTCATGATGGGCGTTCTTTTTACATAGGACAAAAGTCCCGTAAATATCCCCTTAACACTCTCCCTCTATGATTCAAGTAGATAGAACGCAATGGATACCTACGGGGGAGTGGATCAAGTTGGATAATCAGATCACCGCGGTACTGGAACTTTCGACGCTTCAAGAGACTGAGAGGTTGGAAGCGAACAAAGAAGGCGAGGGGACGGTGGCGATGGAAAGCGGCAATTGGAAAAGGGAGCCTATGATCGCAAAGGACGCATTATCTGCGGAGGTTGAGGTCCGGTCCTTTTGCCGTCAGGTTTCGGTGATCGGTCCGGAGGTTCCTTGCCGACAGGTGCTGGGGCAATTCCAAAGGCAGCCTGAGCTTCCGTGTGTTGTGGTTTGTGATGTTGATCACAAGCCGTTAGGGATGCTGATGCGGGATCGTTTCTTTCGCCACTTAGCCGGACGGTTTGCTGCCGATTTGTTTTATGAAGTGCCTTCGCTTCAATTTGCCGAACGACAGCCGTTGATCTGCGAACTGGATACACCACCCGGCGAACTGCTGGATCAAGCGTTGGGACGGGAGGGTGCTTCCTTCTATGACGGGTTAATCCTGACTGATCAAGGGCATTATTACGGGATCCTGACAGTACAGGATCTGATGCAGATGTCCCGGCAGCTGCAGCGGGAGGCGGATGAAGCCAGGCGGGCGGCGGTCCGTGAAAGCCGCGATCGGATCATAGAGATCGAGCGCTCGATTGCTGAAGTGGCGGAATCTGCAAAGCGAAGCTTGCAAGAATCCGAGCGGATGAACGGATTATCATCGGAAGGGCGGCAGGAACTGGAGGCCGTCATCGCTTCGTTTAGCCGCGTGCTCGAGATGTCCCGCTCCCAAGAGAAGCAAGTGGCGGAGCTGTTGGAGCGGACCAAGCAGATATCCTCCATCGCCGATCAGATCCGCAGTCTTGCGGATCAAAGCGGCATGCTGGCCATGAACGCCTCGATCGAAGCGGCGCATGCGGGTGAACATGGGAGGGGATTTGCGGTGGTGGCCTCCGAGGTTCGCAAGCTGGCGCTGCAGACCAAAAGCTTCTCGGAGGAGATCGGTTTGACGCTGGGGGTCGTGAACCGTTTGATCCAGCAAACGGCGGCCACCGCGTCCGCTACGGCGGAGGAGATGGCGGAGAGCCACGGACGGGTTGGGAATGCGGACGGGACGTTCCAAGCGCTGGTAGCATCCGCTCGAACTGTAGAGGAACGCGGCCAAGAGATGTTCCGCTCCTCGGAAACAGCAGCCGGCCGAACGCGAACCGTATTGGATGAACTACGTCAATTGGTGAAATCGGAGTAAGATTTTACACAGCGTTTACATTTAGACTCATGTGCATTTACATAAGTGCGATAAAATGAAACTGTTTTACATGGGATAAATCCTGTTTCGCGCATACTAAATTCATAACCGAAGCGCTGGCACGGGCTCGCCGGAAGGCGGGTACCGTGCTTCAAGTTTGTCCGCCATTTTCCCGGTCAGTCAGGGTTAAGCCCTGCGTCCGGAGGCAAAGATGTTTACTTGTGAAGGAGAACTGTGATGGATAACCTGATCCGGATTCAAAAGCTGAACCTCTACTATGACCGATTTCATGCGCTAAAAGACGTTTCCCTGGATATTCCGGAGAAAGCGATCACCGCATTTATCGGGCCATCCGGCTGCGGCAAGTCGACGCTGCTGCGGACCTTGAACCGGATGAACGACATGATTCCGGGGACGCGGATCGAAGGCTCGGTACAAATCGCCGGCACCGACATTTACGGGGATGACGTTGAGGTGGAAGCTTTGCGGAAACGGGTGGGCATGGTGTTTCAGCAGCCGAATCCTTTTCCGAAATCGATATATGACAATGTGGCCTATGGGCCTCGGCTGCATGGCATGAAGAACAAAGCAGCCCTAGATGAAATCGTGGAGCGGAGTCTCCGCCAAGCCGTGCTGTGGGACGAGGTTAAGGACTTCCTGAAACGATCAGCACTCAGCTTGTCCGGCGGCCAGCAGCAGCGTTTGTGCATCGCCCGAGCGATTGCCGTGCAGCCGGAGATTCTGCTGATGGATGAAGCCACTTCAGCGCTGGACCCGATCTCAACCCTCAAGATTGAAGAGCTGGTGCAGCAATTAAAAGATAGTTATACGATCGTCATGGTGACGCACAACATGCATCAGGCGGCGCGTATTTCTGGCCGAACCGTCTTCTTCCTAAACGGGGAGATCGTGGAGGCGGATGATACACAGAAGCTCTTCTCCACACCGCAGGATCCACGCACTGAAGATTACATTTCCGGTCGTTTCGGATAAGAAGGAGGCTGCAGCAAGATGATTCAAAGAAAGGAATTTGATCAGAACCTGGAGGATTTAAGGCAGCTCTTGAGACAAATGGGCGAGCATGTCGAGCACGCTTTGACGGAGTCGATCGACGCCCTGCAGGCTCTAGACTCGGCGAAAGCAAAAGCGATCGTTGCACGCGACGTGGAGCTGAACCAGATGGAGGAGCAGGTTATGGAGATTGGCTCGCGCCTCATCGTCACCCAGCAACCGGTGGCCAAGGATCTACGACGGATTATCGTCGCGTTTAAGATCTCCAGCGATTTGGAACGGATGGGCGATCTGGCCATCGATATCGCCAAGGTCACGACGCGGCTGGAAGGGCAGAAGCTCATCAAACCGTTAATCGATATCCCCAAAATGTCCGAGTTGGTTATTCTGATGGTGCGGGAATCGCTGCAATCGTATTTGGATGAAAATACCGATTTGGCTTATAAAATGGCCAAGGACGACGACGAAGTCGATCACCTTTACAGCCAAATGATTCACGAGCTGTATGCGTTTATGATCGCGAATCCGGAATCCCTCCAGCAGGCGATGCTGCTGACACTGGTGGGCCGGTATATCGAACGGATCGCCGACCACGCCACGAATATCGGCGAAAGCGCCGTTTATCTGGTGACCGGTCATCGTCCGGACTTGAATCAATAAATTCGGCTTTAACCGGGATTAACCGGCCCCGGCTTGCGAAATATCGCAAGCCGGGGCCGGTTTTTCTTTTCCAATGCCCGCTTTGGTGTTATCGGGATGGCCCCTGTGTTATCATAAGAAAAGGTAGAAAACTGTGGACGAGGTGTCGTATGGATAAATTGATACTTATAGATGGGAACAGCATTATTTACCGGGCGTTTTTTGCCATGCCGCCGCTAACCAATTCCAACGGCCTGCATACAAATGCCGTTTACGGTTTTACGAACATGCTGCTGCGCTTGATTCAAGAGGAGCGCCCTACGCATATGCTGGTTGCCTTTGATGCGGGCAAGGTAACGTTCCGTCATGAGGGCTATCAGGAGTACAAAGGCGGACGCGACAAAACGCCGTCCGAGCTGTCCGAGCAATTTCCGTTGATGCGCGAGCTGCTGGAGAGCTTTGGCATCGCTTGGTTTGAATTGGCAGGGTACGAAGCGGACGATATTATCGGCACCCTTAGCAAGCGGGCGGAGGAGATCGGTCAAGAGGTGCTTGTCGTTACTGGCGACAAGGACATGCTGCAGGTCGTCAGCGATCGGGTTAAAGTGGCGTTGACGCGCAAAGGGGTTACCGAGGTCGAGCCTTATGGTCCGCAGCAAATCGAGGAGAAATACGGGCTTAAGCCGCTGCAGATCATCGATTTGAAAGGACTGATGGGCGATACGTCCGATAATATTCCCGGGGTGCCGGGGATTGGAGAGAAGACGGCCCTGAAATTATTGCACCAGTTCGGGTCCGTTGAGGAAGTGTTAGCTCATACCGACGAGCTGAAGGGAAAAATGAAGGAAAATCTGGTGAACCATGCGGACGACGCTCGGATGAGCAAACAACTGGCAACCATTTTCCGCGAGGTCCCTGTCGAGCGTACCTGGGAAGAGATGAAGTTTGAAGGTATTCCGGAAGAATCCGCCGTCCCGATGCTGCGCAAGCTGGAGTTCAAATCGCTGCTGGAGCGGATGTCCTTTGCCGGCGGCGGGAATGCCAACGGTGAAGCGGCTCCTGCGGAGCAGGTTGAAATCGAAGTGACCACGGTTACCGGGGACAACCTGTCCGAGCTGGCCGCGGATTTGCCGAACCTTGAAGGGATCATCGTGGAGTCCCATGGGGACAATCCGCATCAGGCTACGATGATGGGGATGGCGATGTCCACCGCCAGCCGCCATTATTTCCTGCCGTTTGACGTGCTGCAATCGGAAGCGGCTGCGGAAGTGCGCGCTTGGCTGGCCGACGAGCAGGTGCCGAAGCGCGGGTACGACCTGCACCGGGCGGATTTGGTGCTGTCCTGGCATGGCGTTCCGTTTGCCGGAGCCGAGCACGATGTACAGCTGGCCGCCTATTTGCTTGACCCGACGGAAAGCGACCAGACGATCAGCGGGCTGGCGGCGAAATATCAGCTCCCTCCGGTGCCTGGGGACGACGAAGTCTATGGTAAAGGTGCGAAATTCAAGGTGCCGGCACCTGAAGTGTTAAGCCACCATTTGGCACGTAAGGCGGACGCTTTGCTGCGCATCCTGCCGCTGCAGCGGCAAGAGCTGAAGAAATATGAAATGGAGCGGCTATTCTACGATCTGGAAATGCCGTTATCCCGGATTTTGGCCGATATGGAGAAGCAAGGCGTCGCCGTAAACAAGGAAGCCTTGAAAGAGCTCGGCGTGGAATTTGAAGCCCAAATCAACAAATTGGTCACGCGCATTTATGAAATTGCCGGTCAGGAATTTAATATCAATTCAACGAAGCAGTTAGGGGAAATCCTGTTCGATAAGCTGGGGCTGCCGGTGATCAAGAAAACGAAAACCGGGTATTCGACGGATGCGGAGGTCCTGGAAAAGCTGGCGCCATACCATGAAATCGTCCAGTTTATTCTGGAATACCGCCAGTTGGCCAAGCTGCAATCGACCTATGTCGAGGGACTGCTGAAGGAGATCTCGCCAAAGACCGGCAAGGTGCATACGTATTTCCGGCAAACCATCGCCGCCACCGGGCGCCTGAGCAGCCAGTTTCCAAACCTGCAGAACATCCCGATTCGCCTCGAGGAAGGCCGCAAAATCCGCAAGGTGTTTGTCCCCTCGGAGGAAGGATGGTTTATCCTGGCCGCGGACTATTCGCAGATCGAGCTTCGTGTATTGGCTCATATTTCGGGGGATCCGGGATTACAGGAAGCGTTCCTGCATGATATGGACATCCACACGAAAACGGCCATGGATGTGTTTGGCGTAGGTCCGGATCAGGTGGACGCCAATATGCGCCGTTCGGCCAAAGCGGTGAACTTCGGGATTGTGTATGGGATCAGCGATTACGGCTTGTCCCAGAACCTCAACATCACGCGGAAAGAAGCCTCCCAGTTCATCGAGCAATACTTTAATGCCTTCCAAGGCGTGCGGCGTTACATGGACGACATCGTCAAGGAGGCCAAACGCGACGGTTACGTGAAAACGCTGCTGGAGCGCCGCCGTTACCTCCCGGAGATCAACGCTTCGAACTTCAACCTGCGCTCCTTCGCCGAACGTACGGCGATGAACACGCCGATTCAGGGGACGGCGGCGGACATCATCAAGCTGGCGATGGTGCGGATGGACGAGGAGCTTCATAAACATGGGCTCAAGAGCCGCATGCTGCTCCAGGTGCATGACGAATTGGTGTTCGAGGTGCCGCCGGAGGAGTTGGAGCTCATGAGTAAGCTTGTTCCGGAAACGATGGGAAAAGCTTTGGAACTGACCGTCCCTTTGAAGGCCGAGGTGTCCAGCGGATTCAATTGGTACGAAGCGAAGTAGGAGAAAGGCGAGGCAAGCTTCGCCTAACATCTTAGAATGAGGTGAGAGGATATGCCGGAATTGCCGGAGGTCGAAACGGTCCGACGGACTTTAACCCAATTGATCGTCGGCAAGACGATCCAAAGCGTCCACGTGTCCCTGCCGCGAATCATCCAACGCCCGGATGATATCCGACGGTTTGAAGCCGAGCTCGCCGGCCATACCATCGTAGAGATCGGCCGCCGCGGGAAATTCCTGCGCATCGTGATGGACGGGCTGGTGCTCGTCTCCCACTTGCGGATGGAAGGTCGTTATGGGGTGTATCAGACCGGTGATGAGGTGGAGAAGCATACGCATGTGATTTTCCAATTCACGGACGGGACGGAGCTCCGCTATAAGGATGTACGCCAATTCGGGACCATGCATCTCTTTGCGCCCGGCGAGGAATCGAAGCAGAAGCCTTTGGCGAAACTGGGGTTGGAGCCGCTGGAGGATTCGTTTACCGCCGCCGCTTTCCAAGAGGCGATGTCCCGGCGAACCACCAAGATTAAGCCGGCGCTGCTGAACCAGGAATACATTGTGGGCTTGGGGAATATCTATGTAGATGAAGCGTTGTTCCGGGCGGGCATCCATCCGGAGCATCCGGCGGACAAGCTAACCAAGCCGCAGTTGGAGCGGTTACACGCTGCGATCGTGGAGACGTTGTCCGAAGCGGTGGAAGCGGGAGGCTCCTCCATCAAGTCCTATGTAAACGGGCAGGGGGAAATGGGGATGTTTCAGCATTCCCTGCGGATGTACGGCCGTCAAGGAGAGCCATGCCTGAATTGCGGACAGCCGGTGGAGAAGACGGTCGTGGGAGGGCGGGGAACGCATTTTTGCCCGCACTGCCAGCCGCCTTACCGGACAAGCCGAAAGGCTAGGAAATAAGGAGACGGAGCTAGAGATCCAAGCTTCAAGTCAGAAACAGTGAGGTGGAAGGGGAATGAACATCGGACTCACCGGGGGCATAGCCACCGGGAAAAGCACGGTTTCTCGCATACTGGCCAGCCGCGGTGCCGCCGTGATCGATGCGGACGTGATTGCCAGAGAGATTATGGAGCCGGGCCATCCGGTGTTAGCCGCCGTCCGCGAACGTTTTGGCCCGGAGGTGCTTCACCCTGACGGGACGCTGAATCGCAAGAAGCTCGGCGAAATCGTGTTCGCGAATCCGGAAGAGCGTAAGGCGCTGGAGGCGTTAACGCATCCGGCGATCCGCTCCGAGATGAAGCGCCGTCTCGACGAGCTGGAGGAGGCGGATCCGCAAAGATTGGTAGTGGCGGATATCCCGCTGCTCTACGAATCCGGACTGGATCCGTTATATGATGAAATTATGGTCGTGTACGTGCCCCGGGAGCTGCAACTGTCCCGTTTGATCCTTAGGGACGGATTATCCCGGGAAGCGGCCGAACTGCGGTTAAGCGCCCAAATGGATATCGAACTAAAAAAAGAGAGGGCGGATATTTTGATTGATAACAGCGGTGGACTAGAGGAGACGAAACGGCAGATCGACATGTTTTGGCGGGATAAGGGACTAAGATGAGGTGGCTTCGCAAAAAAAGAGTTCTGCTTCTGCTGTTCATTGGTTTCACGGTCCTTATCTTTTTTAATTCCGCTTGGCTTTCGTTATTTTATCCGATTCATTATAAAGAAGAGATTCGGCAGCATGCCAAAAACAATGGGCTGGATCCGTTTATCGTCGCAGCGATCATTAAGGTGGAGACCAACTACAAGTCGGGTGCCGAGTCCCGGAAAGGGGCGCTTGGAATTATGCAGATCATGCCGGATACGGCGGAATGGGTCATTTCCAAAGCGAAGCTACCCGATACGACGTTGGAGGACATCCGCAATGAAACGGAGACAAATATTCGGATCGGCACTTGGTACCTGAAGTCGCTGTCCGATCAATTTGATGGCAACGAAATCGCCATGATCGCCGCCTATAATGCCGGCCCGACCAATGTGAAGAACTGGCTGAAGAGCGGGCGATGGGATGGACGGTTGGAAACGGCGCAGAACATCCCGTTTGGCGAAACCCGGCACTATGTCCAGCGGGTCTCCCATTATTACAAGCAATATCTGAAGATTTACGAGGAGTTTTAGGTGGATTTGGCGAAAATACAAAAGAAAGCATTGACCGGCTTATCACCAGTCAATGCTCCCTTTAGTTCATCGGTTATTTGAATTGACCTGCCAGCTGTTGTTCAGCCAGGGTGACCAAACGTTTCGTAATGAAACCACCGATCGAACCGTTTTCGTAAGATGTCAGGTTACCAGCATATCCGTCTTGTGGGAAAGAGATGCCAAGCTCCTGAGCGATTTCATATTTCATTTGATCCAAAGCTCCGGAAGCTTGTCTAACCACCAGGTCGTTCGAAGAGTTATTATTTTGGGCCATGATTGTTCACCTCCTTGTGGTTGGTAACAGTATTATGTGCCGGACTATCAACTTCAATCCGATGAATTTAAAGTAATTTATTGCCAGTAGGTCAAAAAGGCCGTCACGACGGCGTTTAGAGGGGAGGCGTTCTAGCTTGAAATGTCCATATTGCGATTATTTAGGGACGAAGGTGCTTGATTCAAGGCCGGCTAACGAGAACCGATCGATCCGACGCCGCCGCGAGTGCGAGAAATGCAGCCGGCGGTTTACGACATTCGAAATGGTGGAGGAAATGCCGCTGATCGTGATCAAGAAAGGCGGAAGCCGTGAGGAATTCAGCCGGGAGAAAATGCTGCGGGGGTTGATCCGGGCCTGCGAGAAGCGTCCGGTCTCCGTAGAGCAACTGGAATCGATCGTTTCCGAAGTCGAGCGTTCCTTGCGTCACTCGGCTAACGCCGAGGTCGAAAGCCAAGAGATCGGCGAGTTAGTCATGGAGCAGCTATATCCGGTGGATGAAGTCGCCTATGTCCGGTTTGCTTCGGTTTATCGTCAATTTAAAGACATCAACATGTTTATGAAAGAGCTTAAGGGCCTGCTGTCCAAAAATACGGGGGGCTCGGAATAATTACTTATATAAAAAAGAACTCTTCGCCAGAGGCGAGGAGTTCTTTTTTTATCTTTTGCAAAGAATATAAACAAGATGGTCCCCTCATTTTACACAAAATTTACAAAACGAAAACATGGGATTGATCTTCGCTTTCTATAATCAAGTTGTAAATCAAATAAGGGGGAAACCTAAGACAATGAAAAAGAGTATGCTTTTGGTTTTGACTTTGGTGTTGAGCTTGACTCTGGCAGCTTGCGGTCAAAACAACAATGCGGCACAAAACAACACGGCCGGAACAAACGGCGGAACAACGGATGAAGCATCCGCGAGCAATGGCGGCGGCAATGCAACCGCATCGGACTTGTCCGGATCGATTTTGGCAGTAGGTTCCTCGGCATTGCAACCTTTGGTAGACCAAGTTTCGAAAAAATTCATGGATCAAAATCCTAACGTTTCTATACAAGTTCAAGGCGGAGGCAGCGGCACAGGGTTGACGCAAGTTTCCGGAGGCCAAGCGGATATCGGGAACTCCGACGTTTTCGCGGAAGAGAAGCTGGAAGCGGCACAAGCCGGCGAACTGGTTGACCATCAAGTGGCCGTCGTCGCGATGGCTGCTGTTGTGAACCCGGACATTACCGTCGACGATTTGACGAAAGACCAACTGGTGGAAATCTTCACCGGGAAAGTGACGAACTGGAAAGACCTGGGCGGCCCGGATCAAAAGATTCAAATCGTGAACCGTCCTTCCAGCTCCGGGACACGCGCAACGTTCGAAAAATACGCGCTGGGTACCAAAACGGAAGACCTGCAAGGGTCGATCCAAGAGGATTCCTCCGGTACGGTTAAGAAGCTTGTAGGTGAAACACCGGGAGCGATCGGATATCTGGCTTTGTCCTACCTTGACGATTCCGTGAAAGTTGTGAAATACAACAGTGTGGAAGCTACGGAAGAGAATGTTGCGAACGGAACGTATCCGGTATGGGCTTACGAGCACATGTATACAAAAGGCGAGCCCAACGAAGTGGTTAAAGCGTTCCTGGACTACATGGTTTCTCCGGACGTCCAAAGCGATAACGGCGACGTTGTAGAACTGGGGTATATTCCGATCAGCAAAATGCAAGTGAAACGCGATGTTGACGGCAATATCACGAAGTAATCGTAGCAGGACTCGATAACATCATATCGGCGCGGCAAGAGGCGGACTGTTCTGCCTCTTTCTGTGCTGTTATTAAAGGGAGAGGTTTCATGGCTCAGTCCGGCGGAAGAAAAAAAATACAACCGCATATCATCGAAGAATGGACCGGTAAAATATACGCTTCATTTTGTATTGTGCTGCTGGTAGTTACGATCTTCTCGATGGTTTATTATGTAGCAACCAAGGGGTTAAGCACCTTTTTTCAAAACGGGATCGCCCTAAGCGAAATCTTCGGCAGCACGAACTGGAAACCGGATGGGGAGCCTGCGGTATTCGGCGCTTTACCGTTTATTTTCGGTTCGTTTAGCACCTCGATCTTAGCAGCGCTAATCGCAGCGCCGCTTGGCATTTGCGCGGCTTTGTTTATGGTTGAAATCATGCCAAAGTTCGGCAAGAAGTATTTGCAGCCGGTCATCGAGCTGCTGGCCGGGATCCCCTCTGTCGTTTACGGCTTTGTGGGGCTTAGCGTAATCGTACCTTTCTACCGGGATATTTTTCCGGGACAAGGTCTTGGCATCCTGGCTGGTGCCACCGTGCTGTCGATCATGATTTTGCCAACGATCACTTCGATCGCTACCGATGCGTTGGCTGCTTTGCCTCCCGGTTTGAAAGAAGGTTCTTATGCACTTGGCGCAACCCGTTGGCAGACCTTGTCGCGGACCGTCTTGCCAACGACGATGCCGGCCTTGTTGACCGGGGTTGTCCTGGGGATGGCTCGGGCTTTTGGCGAAGCCCTGGCGGTGCAGATGGTGATCGGGAACGCGCCGCATATTCCGCGCTCGCTCTTTGAATCCACTTCGACCTTGACCAGTGTCATCACGCTGAGCATGGGGAACACCGTAATGGGGACGACGCAGAACAACGTCCTCTGGACGCTGGCGCTGATCTTGATGCTGATGACGTTTGTGTTCGTCTTTATCGTCCGTTGGCTGGAAAGGAGAGCAAAACGATGAGCGCAAAAACCGTAGACAAAATCGCAACGGCCGTCATTATCGCTTTGGCCGGCTTGATCGTGCTCATTATGGCGGGGTTGCTCGGTTTTATTTTAGTCCGGGGGCTAGGCCATATCAGTTTCGATTTTCTCACATCCCCTCCCGAAACGATTAAGGAGGGTGGCGGGATCGGCCCGCAATTATTTAATTCCTTGTTCCTGTTGGTCTTGACGATGATGATCACGATTCCGCTGGGCATCGGCGCAGGGGTCTACATGAGCGAATACGCCAAACCGGGGAAGATTACCGATTTTATCCGTTTGATCGTTGAGGTGTTGTCCTCCTTCCCGTCGATCGTCGTAGGTTTGTTTGGTTTGCTAGTTCTTGTGAATCTGTTTGGTTTTGGGTTCTCCCTGTTCTCAGGGGCGCTCGCTTTAACGATCTTTAACCTGCCGCTGATGGTACGGATCACCGAGCAGGGATTAGCCAGCGTACCGCTGGCACAGAAGGAAGCGAGCTTGGCGCTGGGCTTGTCCAAATGGAAAACGATCCAATCGGTGATGCTCCCGATCGCCATGCCAATTATCCTGACCGGGACGATCCTGGCGGCAGGCCGGGTGTTTGGCGAGGCGGCTGCCCTGCTGTTCACGGCGGGGATGAGCAGTCCGCGGCTTGACTTCAGCAACTGGAATCCGCTTAGCCCAACGTCGCCGCTGAACCCGTTCCGCCCGGCGGAAACGCTCGCCGTTCATATCTGGAAGATCAATTCCGAAGGGTTGGCGCCGGATGCTCCTGAAATCGCCGCCGGGGCTTCGGCCGTCCTGATTCTGACCGTGCTGGTGTTTAACCTGTTGGCCCGCTGGCTTGGACGCGTGATGCTCAAGAAATTTACGGCGACGAAATAGGAGGACGAAGCGAAGTGGCGAATATCGAACTTTCAACGAAGAACTTAAGCGTATATTACGGAGAGAAGCAAGCCGTGAAGAATATCTCGCTTGATTTTGCTTCTCGGCAGGTGACCGCTTTGATTGGTCCCTCCGGCTGCGGCAAGTCCACCTTTCTGCGCAGCTTAAACCGGATGAACGACCTGATCAGCGGGGCGAAGATCACGGGGGATATCTGGATCGGGGACGACAATATCAACGATCCGAAAACCGATGTCGTGCTGCTGCGGCAGAAGATCGGCATGGTTTGGCAGCGCCCGAACCCTTTCCATAAATCGATCTATGAAAATATCGCTTTCGGACCGCGTTACCACGGGATTCGGGATAAGAAGAAGCTAGATCAAATCGTCGAGGAATCGCTCACCAAGGCGGCGCTTTGGAATGAAACGAAAGACCGGCTGCACAGCTCCGCCTTGGCTTTGTCCGGCGGTCAGCAGCAGCGGCTTTGCATCGCCCGATCGATTGCGGTCAATCCGAGCATCATCCTGATGGATGAGCCGGCTTCGGCATTGGACCCGGTGTCCAGCGCCAAAATCGAAGAGCTGATCGCGGAGCTCAAGCAGGAATTCTGTATTATCATCGTCACACATAATATGCATCAGGCGGCCCGAGTGTCGGAGAAGACAGCTTTCTTCTTGATGGGCGAGCTAGTGGAATACGATGATACGAGCAAAATCTTCACCAATCCGTCCGAAAAACGGACAGACGATTATATCACCGGCCGGTTCGGATAAGCACCAACCGCCAGTGCAGGCAACTCAAAGGCCAAGCGGGGGATTTTTTCCGGCTTGGCCTTTTTGGCGTAAAGCTGGGACATTCCCGGACCCGGGTCGGGGCGCCGCCCCGCCTGCGGTCCCTTTTAGATTGGAAAATCTCCGTATATACTGATAACATAAAAGATAGAGGCGTGGGCAGCGCCTGGAAAGTTTAAAGGAGACAGGAACATGAACGTGCTGGATTGGATAGAAAGGATGTTTGAGCAATACGGTTATTTTGTCCTGCTGCTCGGACTCCCCATCGATTTTATCGCGCTGCCGCTGCCGCCGGGTCAAACGACCTTGACCTATACGGGATATTTGGCTTATCGAGGCTTGCTTGATTTCCTGCCGGCTTTTCTCGCCGGATACGCCGGGGCGGTGGTCGGGGTGACCATCACCTATTTGATCGGCCATCGGGTTGGCGCACCGCTTATTGAACGATACGGGAAGTGGATTTTGGTCAAGCCCTCACATTTGGAGAAAACCAGGCGGGTTTATGAGAAATACGGCAACAAAATGCTGCTGATCAGTTTTTTTGTGCCGGGCGTTAGGCAGTTTTTCGGGTATTTTGTTGGTATTATCCGCATTCCTTTTCGAACCTTCGCTTTATATGCTTACACCGGGGCAGCGCTTTGGGTGGCTGCATTTGTAAGTATCGGATTTGTGTTTGGCGAGCAGTGGCAGGTTGCGATCGACCTGGTCGAAAAGTATTTGAAGTTTTTCTTTATGGGGTTGGGCGCGTTGCTGTTGGTGCTCGTGTACTTGAAATGGCGGCGTTGGAGGCTAAAGGTAGCCAAGCTGTCCCGATAACGACAAAAAGGCGCAGGATGCGGATTCCTGTGCCTTTGTTATTTTCGTCTCTTTTTAGGTTCGGGATTGCTTCGGTGCAGGAGGAAGTCGTCCAGCAGTGTCTCCTCGGTGTCGCCACCGTTGGCGTTGCCGTTCTCTTTTTCCTCCTTCAGCTTCAACAGGGAGAGCAAATCGAAAAAATCCCCGAGGACGGTGAACCCGGCACCGATGATCGCCAGGTCATCCGAGGAAATGTCTTCGTCTTGGAGTCTTCGGTATTGTCGCCTCTTTTTTCCTCCCAAGAACACCACCTGCTTCTGAGATTGACTTGTTTCATCATATGCAAATGGCGGTAGGCCTGATTAGGCGGCTGCATTGGCAGAGGGCTGGGCTTAGGACTATCTTAAATTTAAGATATGAGTTGGGGGGCTAGGCAACGTTTACCCAATTTTGCGGATCTCCGCGAATGTCCCGATCCTTCAAAGGCAGGTCGTAATATGATGTTCTATATTTAAAAAGGAGGGAAAATCAATGTCGGGATATGAAAATGGCGTAGGGAATGTAGGTTACGGTGGCTTCTGGACTTCCACGGGGACAATTCTGGTTCTGTTCATCCTGCTGGTCATCATCTCTAGAGCGCTTATCGTATAATTGGGGAGATCACTTCTTTGGCAAAGGCCCTGCTGTTGCAGGGCCTTTTTCATTTTCTTTGCAGGAGGCCGATGATTAGGGAAATAACGCGTTTCGCGCTGGACAAGGTTCGGTATCCAGGAAATGCTTCAGAGCCGGAGGCATCTGATGGAACAGCTCCTTCAGGGAGGTCCCTTGATAGACATTGCCGATCACAACGGGATAGCACAGCTCGGAGATCAGAATATCGCCATTTCCGTGCAAGTGGAGCTGCTTTTTCCCTTCGATACAGCGGGAGAAATACACGCCGGGTTGATCGGTAAATCCCAACTCCTCAGCAAATCGGTCCATACAGGTAAAATAGAGAGTGCTGTCTTCTCTCTTGGCGTCAATCAGCTGTTGAACCGCCCTCTTGAATTGATCACGGGCGGCGATGGCTTTCCATCCGCTATGCGGCATTTGGATACTGTTCTGAATTTCATGTGTACGCACGCCAAGCTGGTAGACGTGTTCGGCAATTTCCGGAAGGTCATGCTCCGTTTCGGCAAACAACAGCGTCTCCAGCACCGTATCAATGGGGGTTGTTGCGCTGTAGGCAATATTGTTGCGGATTTTAGCGTACACTGATTCTGGCATGCCGTAATACCGGGAGAAACGATTCGCATCGGTGAAGTTAAACGAGATATGCAAGGTCGTTAATCCCACATCTGCCAGCTGATCGATACGGGCCGGCGTTAATAGACTGGCGTTGGAGTTCAACTGCGTTTCGATGCCGTTCATCGCGCAATATTCGACGATCTTCAGGCAGTCTTGAAATTTCAAAGTGACCTCCCCGCCCGACAGCCTAACCCGGCGGATCGTACCGGCCTCCTTTAGAAGGCGCACGACCTCCTCACCGCGGATGCTGTTGCCGTCATTTCTTTCATAAGCGCAGCAATAATCGCATTTGAAATTGCAATTGGAGGTGACGCCAACTTCCAGCGCTTCCAGCCGATAGTCGAGCGGATTTTCCAGTTCGAGAAATTTGTAAGGGTTCAAGAGGTACAGCCTCCCAGCTCGTTTAATAATAGAATCCTTGGGTCCTTTGTGATTATATAGCTTATGGCATGGCCGGATTTATGACATTTTTAACCTTCCAGCGCTAGCGCGATAAACACTGACCGTAACTGTCAGTGTTTCTTCGTTATACTTAGCTCAAAATCATTTTGCAGGAGGAATTGGGATGTTTGTAAAGATCGATGAATTTATGGAGGCCTGGACCGAGGAGAGTAAATTAACGGAGCGGGTGATGGAAGCGCTGACCGATGCGTCGTTGTCCCGGCCTGTCATCGAAGGCCGCAGAACGTTGGGGCAAATCGCTTGGCACTTGGTTGGATCGATCCATTACATCACCCATTGCGGTTTGGAATTCGCCGGACCGGCTAGCGGAGAGCAAGTTCCTGCATCGGCAGCGGAGATCGCGAAGGAGTACCGGCGTATCAGCGGAGCCCTCCTCGAGGCCATCCGTTCGCAATGGACGGATGAACATCTCCGGGCCGCCACGGAAATTGCGGGTGAAATGTGGTCGAATGGAGCCTCGCTCCGGTTTACGCTGATGCATCAGGCGCACCACCGGGGACAGATGAGCGTATTGATGCGCCAAGCCGGACTGCGAGTGCCCGACATTTACGGTCCAACCTACGAATCCTGGATCGAACAGGGGATGGAGCCGCTGGCCTAAATCGGTGCAGGCGGTTACAATAGAAGCAACATTTTACCGGAAAGGGTCATGCGCATGTCCAAAGCGGATCAGATGCTGTCGATCCTGTGGCTCCTTCGTTCGGGCCGAAAGCTCACCGCCCGTCAGCTAGCCGACGAGTTGGAAGTTCATATCCGTACCATCTACCGCTGGATCGATTCCCTCTGCGCCAGCGGCGTGCCGATCGTTGCCGATGCGGGTCCGGGTGGCGGTTACCGAATTCTCGGGCGGTTTGCGGAATCGCCGCTAATGTTTGATACCGAGGAGCAGAAGGCGCTGGTGCATGCTTCGATCTTCGCCCGGGAAGCGGGGTATCCGTTTAGCGAGGCGTTAATTCGGGCGGTGGACAAGCTGAAGCTGTACACGAATGACGAACAGCTGGAGCAGATCGAACGTCACGGGCGTGGGGTGTCGGTGATTTACCCGCCGGTGGACGAGCACCACCAGTCGTTCCTGCAAACGCTGGAGCTGGCCGCTGCGGAAGGCTGTTCGCTGGAGATGGAGTACGGGAGAGGCAAAGAGGAGGCAGCTGTCGTCCGCTTATTTGACCCCTACGGCATCGTTTATTGGAAGGGAAACTGGTACACCGTTGGTTTTTGCCGGCTGCGTAAGCAGCTGCGCAGTTTTCGGGTTGACCGGATCAAACGGCTGAACCGAAGTGAGGAGCGGTTCGAACGCCCGTCCCATTTCTCCGCCAAAGCGTTTTTGCTGGGGAATTTGTTGCCGGAGTCCTTGGAGGCGGCGTCCCTGCTGACGGTTCGAATTCAGGGGCCCGAGCGAGCTTTAAACGAGCTGCAGCGCCATTGGATGTTTGGACATACGCTGGTACAGCGTAATGAAGAGGAGGCGGTGTTCCGGATGGAAAGCGCCGCCCTGCACACTTATGTGCCGTACTATTTGCTTCCGTATGGGAAAGCCCTAACGATTGTAGAGCCGGACGTGTTGATCGAGCGCATGGCGGAGGTCAGTCTGTCGATGGCCGAGCATTACCAGCGGATGAAAACGGCTGGGGTTGAGAAGAAGAAGGGGTAAGCGAGTTTTTCGCTTACCCCTTTGTTCCGCCTTGTAAGCCAAACCCCTTGGACATAAACCGTTGGGACAAAATATACAGCACAATGGACGGGATGGCATACAGGATGGAGAAGGCGGCAAGATTGCCGTATTCCACCATGCCGTATTGACCGAAAAACTGATACAGCTTCAAGGAAGCCGGGAAGTTCTCGGGATTTTGCAGCAAAATGTACGGAACAAAGAAGTTGCCCCAGCTTCCGGAGAAGGTGAAGATCGCCACCGTGCAAATCCCTGGAATCATCAGTGGTGCAATGACACTACGGATGCCCGTAAATACGGAAGCTCCATCCACCCAAGCGGCTTCCTCCAAATCCAACGGAACCGAATCCATGAAGTTCTTGAGCATCCAGATGCCGTAGGGCATGGAGGAAGCGACATAGAACAAAATGACACCAAAGATCTGGTCATACAGCTTCAGGCTCAGAAACAGCTGGTAGACCGGGACCATCACGGCGGTGATCGGCAGGGAGGTCATAAACAGGATCGTGAGCATAAACGGCTTCTTGTATTTCATCTGGTACCGGGACAACGGATAAGCGGCCAGCAGCGCCAAAATGACCACGAGTACCGCTTGCCCCAGCGACATGATCAAGCCGATCAGGAAAGCGCGCTGGTTCTCGCCGCTGGTGATCACTTCAATGTAATTGTCCGCCGTAAATCGCTGCGGCAGCTTCAACGTCTGCATGGCATTGGCGTCGATGGAAGCGACCGCAACCCACAGCAGGGGCAGGACGAAGCAGATCCCGATAAACGTAAGGATCGCATAGGGCAGGATCCGGTAGATGGTTTTCCGTTGTTTTGCGTTCATATGGAAGTCTCCTTGCACTTGGACTATTTCAACGAGCGGGTATAGAACAAGCTCAGCACGATCCCGATGAGCAGCAGCAGCAAGGAAATCGCCGTTCCGTACCCCAGTTGATAGTTCACAAAGGCTTGGTTGTACATAAAGATCGGCAGTGTGGTCGTGGACGTTCCCGGGCCGCCGCCGGTCATGGCATAGATTAATCCGAATACGCCCAACGTCTGTAACGTGACCAGCATCATGTTGGTCATAAACGTCTCTTTGATATAAGGGATGATGATTCGAATGAGTACCTGCCATCGTGACGCTCCGTCAACGACAGCCGCTTCTTCCACCTCGCTGGGAACGTCGTCCAGCGCCGCTTGAAAGACGAGCATCGAGAAAGCCGTTCCGTGCCAGATATTGGCGAGGATAATTGTCAGCATCGGTACCGTATAAAGCCAAGTGACCGCCGGAATCCCCAGCGAGGTGATGATCGAGTTCAACGTGCCTTCGTCGCCAAAGAAGCTGTACAAGCACAAAGCGCAGACGATCTCCGGGGTGACCCAGCCGGCCAGGACAACGGTGCCGATTACCCGGCGAAACGTTCGGTTCTTGTGCTTCATCAGCAGGGCGATCAGAAAGCCCAGCACCTGTTGGCCGATCACCGCAGAGCCAAACAGAAAGATCAGCGTATTCCAAATGCTGATCTTCACCGTCGGGTCCTTAAACATGTGGAGATAGTTGTCAAAGCCAACAAACTTCAACTCTCGGGCGGATTCCCCCGTTAAGGCCAGATTCGTAAACGAATAGAAAAAGGTCAGAAAGACGGGATAAATAAAAAACACCAGCATTATCGCAATCGAAGGGAGCATGAAATACAGCCACGCATAAGAGTTTCGTTTTCTGGAATAACCTTCAGCCGTCATGCTGCTCATGATTTGTTCTCCTTCCGGAAGGCAATGCTTTGCCGCTAGTTTTGTTGCAAGCTCTAAGCGTTATTTTTGGATCACCGCATCTTCACCCACAATTCGGGTCACGTCCTGGGCGTACTTCTGCGCGGCGTCCGCAGGGGAGGTCCCCGTTGCGACGGACTCGACCATCGTCTGGATTTGCGTGGAGACTTCCGGGTATTTATCCTGCGCCGGCCGGAATTCGGCGTTTTGCAGGTATTCCGTAGCGATCTCGTTAAATGGCATTTTGGTGTATCCGGGATCCTTGGCGACGTCGGCCCGGACGGTAATGTTGCCCGAAGCGGTGACGAGCTTCTGGCTGTTTTCCTTGTTCAGCGCGTATTTGATAAACTCCCAAGCTTCGTCTTTATGCTTGGCGTTGCTTGGAATGGATAACGCCCAGCCCCCGGCGAGGGTGATGGAACCCGGCGCTTGGCCCTGGCTCGTTGGCATAGGAGCAAAACCAAGCACGTCCTTGTATTCCGGCCAAGGCGAGGCGCCGGATTCCTGATAGTTGCCGGTGATCCAGGAGCCATCGAGGGAGATAGCCAGCTTACCTTGGGGCAAGTATTCGCGGGAAGCGGTGTTGCCGGCTTGCCCGTTCAGCACCTTGGAGAGAGGCGGTCCGAGCTTTTCCTTATTAACGGTTTCAACAAAACCTAACGCATCGAGAATGCCCTGACTTTGAATGATCCATTTCCCGCTAGCATCGTCATACAACCGTTCACCGGTGCCGTAGAGGAGCATTTCGTACGTTTGCATCGAGGTGGCTTCCCCGGTCGCTTTCCCCATATTCATCCAGATCGGGACGATGTCCGGCGCTTTTTCCTTAACCGTGCGGGCCGCATCCAGTACTTCCTCCCAATTCTTTGGCGTCCACTCCTCGGGAAGGCCAACTTGTTTAAAGATTTCCTTGTTGTACCAAAGGCCCCGCGAGTCGGTATTGTACGGTACGCCGTACACCTTGCCGTCACTGGCGGTCACGCCTTTCTTCATCGCCTCAATAAATGAACCGTTCGTCCAGTCCTCCCATGCCTTCAGCCGCTCATCCAGCGGTTCCAGATAACCGGCGCTGGCGTCGGAATTGAGAATAAACGTGTCCTCCGTCACAATATCCGGCGCGGTATCTTTGGACTTCAAGGCTAAAGCGATTTTCGCGAAATAGTCACCTTCGGAGGCTTGGATTGGCGACGGCTTAATCTCAACCTCTTTGTTGGGGTAGTCGGCAGCAATCTCTGTTAACCAACGGTACAGCGAACCTTTTTCCCCCGCTCCGTCGTCACGGTAGGTTACCGTAATCGTCGTTTTTCCGGAGCTGGCCGACTTGTCGCCGGATCCGGAGCACCCGGCTAGCAGCGTCCCGCCTAATGCCGTACACAACAACACGGAAGTGATGGCCCAACTTCTTTTTTTCATGAATGACATGCTGATGATCCCTCCCTGGTTTCGTAACCCCTTTGGATTCGGAACGGATTGAGCCTACATCGGTTGTGAAAGGGATTGCGTTGTATCCGCTTCCAAACCTTCCACTAAAACATACTTGCAGAGGAACTAATTTATTCAAAAAAACGTCACGAAATCTATTGACCGAATCGGTTTATAGCAGTATGATCTTCTCGACCAATTCGGTTTATAGCCTTTGAGGAGGTGAAGAGATGGAGAAGTTTTTTAGCTTGCCCCTGGAGAAGCAACATACGATTATCGATGCAGCGTTAACGTGTTTCGGCACTACCGGATATAAGAAAACATCGATCAACGACATCGCCGCCGAAGCGGGAATATCCAAAGCGATGGTATTCCACTATTTCGGCACGAAGAAGGCGTTGTATCTATATTTGATCAACTATTGCAGCGACTTGGTGATGAACGAAATTGAAGCCAAATACGATCATACGGTGACGGATTTCTTCGAGCGGATCAAGCAAGCCACCAACATCAAGGTAGCGATGGTCGATAAGCACCCGGCGTTACTGTCTTTCTTAACCAGCGTTTATTTTGAAACCCATGAGGAGGTTCGTCCGGAAATTAAGGCGCTCTTTGCCAAAGGGGAGGAGGTTCGGAACCGGATGGCCTTGACCGGCGTGGATGAATCGAAGTTTAAGGAAGGGATTGATCTGGAGCTCCTCATTAACATGTTGACATGGATGGCGGAGGGCTTCACCAACCAGATGTCTAGGGAGAACAAATTTGATATCAAGGAAATCACGAGAGGGTTTCTCCTCTGCCTTGATATGCTGAGATCGCAGTTTTACAGACCGGAATATTTGTAGGTGCGGCGGTTCATATGAGGAGGAGGGCGTTCCCATGAGCGTGATAGAATTGAGAAATCTCACGAAACGGTACGGTAAGGCCAGAGGAATCAGCGACGTGAACCTGCAGGTGGAGGAGGGGGAGATCTTTGGCTTTATCGGTCCCAACGGGGCGGGAAAGTCAACGACGATTCGGACGCTGCTTGGGCTTATTTCTCCGACCAGCGGCAGTGCCACCCTATTTGGCAAGAGCTGTACCACGCATCCTGAGATCCGCAAGGAGCTCGGGTATCTGCCTTCGGAAGTCTTTTATTATGATGGCATGCGTGTGATGGATCTACTCCAATATTCCGCAAGCTTCTATAAGAAGGACTGCACGAAGCGTATTCAGGAATTAGCTGAGCGCATGGATTTGGATCTGAAGAAGAAAATCGATGACCTGTCCTTCGGGAACAAGAAAAAGGTGGGGATCGTGCAGGGGCTGCTGCATGAGCCGAAGCTGATCCTTTTGGATGAGCCGACCAGCGGGCTTGATCCGCTGATGCAGCAAACGTTCTTCGAGCTGATCGCGGAGGAGAACCGAAAGGGGGCGACCGTATTTTTCTCGTCCCATATTCTGAGCGAAGTCCAGAAAATGTGCAGCCGCGTCGCCTTCATCAAGGAGGGACGGATCATCAAGCAGGAGAAGATGAGCGACTTACAGGACAATAACTACAAGAAAGTCAGCCTGGAAGCCAAGTCCGCGATCGATCCGGCGGCCCTCGACCTAGATGGTGTTAGCAATCTTGAACTGAAGGGAACATCAGCCAGCTTCATCTTTAAGGGCAGCCTCAACGCAATGCTGCAAAGAATCACTGCCTTTCAGTTAACCAATATTTCGATCGTGGAGCCCGATCTGGAGGAAATCTTCCTGCATTACTACGTGAAGGAGGATTAAGCCGTCATGAATATGTTCATACATTAATGGAAGTCGCTGAGGAAATCGGCGATCGTCTGGACCTTAGCGATGATTGCCTTGGCGGCCCTCTACTTATCGATTTACCCCAGCGTAGCGAGCGATGCCGAAGATTTCAAAAAGCTGCTCGGCAGTTACCCGGAATCCGTTCGAGCGATGCTAGGGATTGATTTGGATCGAATCGCCTCGATTCTGGGGTTATACTCCATGGTCTTCTCGATCATCGTCTTGTGTGGGGCGATTCAGGCGATGAACCTGGGCGTGTCGATCCTCACGAAGGAGTCGCGGGAGCGCACGGCGGATTTCCTGCTGGTCAAACCGGTCTCGCGGGCTAAGATCGTCAGCTCCAAGCTGGTGGCTGCGGTGCTGATCTTGATCGCAACGAATCTCGTCTTTTATGCGGCTGCGTTTCTCATCGCAAACGGTGTCAAAACGGAAGATTTCAGCGCAAAACTGTTTATGCTGATCCATTTGACGTTATTTTTTGTCCAACTGATGTTTTTGGCGATCGGTATGGCGTCTTCCGTGTTTTTTGCCAAACTCAGGAGCGTCCTTCCGTTATCACTGGGCGTGGTCTTTGGATTGTATCTGATTGGCGCGCTGCTCGCGAGCGGGGAGGACAAAGAGCTGATCCGATTTATCTCGCCGTTCAAATACTTCGAGCCATCCTACGTGCTGGCCCATGCCGGGTATGAGACGCCTTATCTGATAGCCGCTGCCGTGATTATTGGGGTTGCGGTGGCTTTAAGCTACACAGTCTATCTGAACAAAGATGTCCACGCGGTGAGCTAAAGGCGACGGCTTGGAAGCATTGGATTCTATGGAATGGAGGAAGTGCGATGAATATCTTCCGGAGGGAACTAAGGGCTTACCGGCGAGGCTTGATCATCTGGAGCGTGTGCCTGTTCTTGCTGGTTGTCAGCGGAATGAGCAAGTATTCGGCTTATTCAGCCGGCGGCGCAAGCAGCGAGGTGTTTGATGCCTTGCCGCAAACGATGAAGGCGCTGCTGGGATTTGGTTCATTTGATGTCACGCAGATCAGCGGATATTTTGCCATGCTGTTTTTGTATATCGAGCTCACGGTAGCCATCCACGCGGTCCTGCTGGGTAGCGGGATCATCGCGAAAGAGGAACGGGACAAAACCGTTGAATTTCTGATCGTGAAGCCGGTGTCGCGGGGGACCATCCTGACGGCCAAACTGCTCGCTGCCCTGGTCCAGGCGATCCTCCTGAACCTTGTTACGCTAGTTTCCTCGCTGGTGATGGTTTCCGCCTATAATCAAGGGGAAGCGATTACGGAGGAAATCCTGCAGTTCATGGCTAGCTTACTGTTGGTTCAACTGATCTTTCTGTCGCTCGGTACGGTGCTTTCGGCCCTGCTGAAACGCCCCAAAACGTCCGGCTCCATCGCCACGGGGGTTCTGCTGGGATGCTTTGTGATTTCCAAAATCACCGACCTGACGGATCAGCTAAACGCTTTGAACGTACTCACACCCTTCAAATACTTCAGCTATGCGCGTATCGTTAATGGAGAAGGCCTTCATGCAGGGATAACCGCGTTATCCCTCCTCCTGGTGGCGGGGCTGGTGGTTTTCACTTATGCGGCTTATCGCAAAAGAGAATTAAACGTTTGAACGTTTTGAATTGATGGGGGCGAAATGTCCACCCAGGGTAAAGGCGCGGCTGGTAGATCCGGTCGCGCCTTTTTATGCTTACATGCGATCCGGAGCCGGCAAGCCGATGACATTCAGCGCATCGGCGATCGTCTCCTTAAATTTCGCCGTCAGCCACAGGCGGTAGGCTTGCCGCTCCGGCTCGGCTTTAAGGATCGGACAGGCAGTATAAAAATGATTAAACAAGGTGGCGAGCTCGTATGCGAAATGGCAGATCGGCGTAGGGGACAGTTCCTCACACGCGGTGCTTAGCGTATCGGGCCATGCTGCGATTTGCCTCAACAGAGCGTGTTCGGCATGATCCAACGGAGCGATGTCCTCCGGAAGCTGGAGCGACTCCGTCCGTGGGAGGCCGCCAGCTTCGGCTTTGGCCAAGATTCCAGTAGCCCGGGCATGAGCGTACATCAAGTAGACGCCGGTATTGCCGGTTGTCTCGGTGGCCTGCTGAATGTCGAATACCACTTCGGTTGGTAAAGCGAACCGCAGCAGGTAATAACGGATCGCCGCTGCGGCGATTAGACGGCTGGACAACCCTGCGGGATCGGACCGTCTGGCTTCGATTTGCGCTTCCATCCGATCCAGCAAATCGGACACTTTGATACCGATCCCTTGTCTGCCGGACATGGCGTACGAGGTTTTACCGTCCGTAGTGTCGAGGCCTAGCTCCCGTGCAGCGCCAGGGCTTAACGACACGACACCGTAACCGACGTGGCGCAGCTTCTCCGCCTGGGTAGTGAAGCCTAGCGCCTCGAGCGCTTGCTTCACCATCGCTTGCGGATACGCTTGCCGGTGGTCAATCACGTTAACGACGAGATCCGCCTTGCCGTAATCGGCGGTGAGGCCTTCCGCACTCGTAGTCCAGAGCCCGTCTGCAAACGGTTTGTATCTGAAGTCGTTCCCCAGCCCCCCAAACTTCCAAAGATGATAGGCGATATCCTTGGCTGTATACGTTAAAATTCCGTTGGACCGAACCAGCACCTTATCGGCCTGATGTTCGTTATCAGGCTCCACCTCCTCTGCGACAGGCTGCTTCAGGACCCAGCAGCCCTCCAACTTGCCGGATGTTTCTTGATGGAATAGATCGGTCTTCTGCAGCAAACGAAAGGCGGTGTCCCAGAACCCTTGCCGGACGATGTTGCTTTCCCAGACCAACAAATCGTAATCGATGCCAAACGCCTTCATTTCCTCCAGATGTTCTCGCACGATGCGCTCAGCCGTTAGCAAGCCGAGCCAAGCCAGGTTCCCGTCTCCATCCTCGAGCGCTTGCAGCACCTTCGTTCTCTGCTCCAACAGAGACGGTTGTTCGATGTATTCTTTGTTCACCTTGGAATAGACATCCCAACAGAAATCCCCGAATCTCAGGTGGGTCGCCTGATGTTCCAACTGCAGTAACCCAACTACGGTGTCTGCCAGCTGATTCCCCAGATCGTCGATGTAATTATGCACTTCGACATGGTAGCCGGCCCTCTTGAGTAACCGCGCCAGCAAGTCGCCGATGCAGGCATTTCTCAGGTGGCCGATATGTGCGGACTTGTTCGGATTGATGGAGGTATGTTCGATCACGACTTTTTCGCGAACCGCTTGCGGAAGACGAAAGGACTTGCGGGCCCATTCGTTCCAATCCACGCGGAAGTTGAGGAAGCCCGGCGGCGCGGTTTCGATCTGGTGAAAAAGCCCTTCCATCCGGCCCGTTTGATCCAATTCATCTCTCAGTAGCGCAGCTATGTGTAGCGGAGGTTGACGCAGCGTTTGGGCCAGTTGCATCGCGATGTTAGTCGAATACTCCCCATGCTCCGGACGGGCCGGCCGCTCGATCACGACATCTGGGAGAACTTCGGCGCTGTGGCCAAGCTTTGAAAGGACTTGACGGACGGACGTTTCCAGATGTTTTTTCATCCAACTGCTGATCATAAAATCCACTCCTCCTAGGCAATAAAAATAGCCTTCATCTCATCAAAGAGACGAAGGCTTTACGCGCTCGCGGTACCACTCTTGTTGTTAAACTTCACGTTTAACCACTCTAGGATAACGGTCCTTGGCCGTGGCTGCCTAGTTGACTTGCGTTCAGCAACCCTTCTCCTGGGTCCGCTTCGCTGTCTGCCCTGTACCGGTTTCCACTCTCCCGGCTCGCTTGGACTAGAACGGACAGCTACTCTCCCAATCGTCGAATTTGGGTATTTCGTAATATTATATCCGGCTTGCCGCACTTGATTCGGCTGGACATTTCCCTCCCCGTATCCCGCTGACTCAGGTTCGTACGTTTGCCGCGGCCTTTGAATAATAAAGAGACGCATGTCCGTCGGTAGATGAACGTGTCGTTTGGAGCTGAACCCACAATCCGCCTCGTGTATCTCCAGTCATTTCCAACACCTTTCCCTATAGTATAGTCCTATATAGGACTAATGGTCAATATCTTTGTACTTTGTTATAACGATGTACATCAACAGTGACTAACCTCCATCCCTCGACGATTTTGCTGGTAGGTTAGCTCAAGTCAAGAATGCCTGCAAGGATTTTTTGCATAAAGTAAAAAGCCCAAGCCACTTCGCTTGAGCTTCTCTAAAATCAAACTTAGATTATAATTATAAACCTTTATGGAGCCTAGGGGGATCGAACCCCTGACCTCATCGCTGCCAGCGATGCGCTCTCCCAGCTGAGCTAAGGCCCCGTGAGCGACTATTTTATTTTATAAAAATGCGGCCAGGCTGTCAATATCCTCTTGCAAAAAAATCTGTCCCCGAGGTTCCGGCAACCAAGGTTGCCGGAAAGGGGGTCACGGCAGGTTCCAAGGCTTATACCTTCATCGCCGTGATTTTGGCAGTCGGTACAATCAATTGCCGCCCCGATGCATCGATCATTTCCAACGCATCGGGGTGAACGGCGATCAGCTTGCCGTAAAGGGGGGAGCCGGTCGTCTCCAGGGTGATGCTGAGGCCAATCGAAGCTTCGATCCGCTGTCGGGTAACGGAATCCGGGAAGGCGGCGGCCTCAAGTACCTGCTCCAAATGCTCCACCCGGCTAGCCAACAGATCCAGCTCGGCTTGCAGCAGGCGAATTCGCCTTCGCAGCGGTTCTTGCAACAGAAAACGTAAAAGGGTCAATCGAATTCACCTCATTTCATTCCGAGACTTGTCTCTAGTAAAAAGAGACAATATATCTTATGTAGATAGATTGATAGAGTTCGGGTGGGGCCTTACTTTTCGGCAGATATCCTTTATGTTATGCTGAAATCAGTTACTGAATCGTTAAGTAAGGAGAGGGATAACCCATGATCAAACATATCGTCTTGTTCAAACTGAAAGATGCGTCCCCGGAAAGTGTTGGACGTACAGTGGAGGTGCTGCGCAGCTTGGAGGGCAAAGTGGAGCAGCTGAGAAGCCTGGAGGTAGGCACCGATGTGATTCGTTCCCCTCGTTCCTATGATATTGCGCTGATTGCCACCTTTGATTCGCTGACCGATTTGGAAGGGTATCAGGTTCATCCGGAGCACAAGAAGGTCATCGAGCACATGAACGAAGTGCGGGAGAGCCAGGTCGCAGTCGATTTCGAATTTTAGCTGGTGATCGGAGGAGGAGACAGGCGTGTACTATGTCAACCGGGAACAAATTGAGCGCCGGCTGGAGCTTGTGCCGGAAGTGCTTGAGGCCTTTCGCGAATCGATCCAGTCGGCTTCGTCTTTACTGGGGAGATATGCGGAGGAACGGGCATTGCATCTGGCCATCGAGATTGTGACGGATGTGGGCAGTTATTTGATCGACGGTTTTATTATGCGCGATGCCAGCAGCTATGAGGATATCGTGGACATCCTGCTGGACGAGAAAGTGGTTGATTCCTCGCTGCATGCGACGCTGATCGAACTGGTTCGTCTGCGGAAACCGTTGGTCCAGGAATATTTCGCATGGGACCGTCAGGAAGTTATGGGCCTGAGGGAGCGGCTGCCCGGCGCTTTGCAGGATTTTGCGGCAAACGTGCGGAAGTATCTGGATCAGGAAGGGGTTTGACCGTGAATGGACAAGCCCAAAAATAATTCCTTCCAGGTGTGACCGGACGAGCCGTTGCTGCTTATAATGCATTATCGATATGGGCATTCGCGGAGAAGCCGAAAAGGAGAGATGAATCGTGAGCAAAGGAAACAAGGGTTGGTTATGGGGTGCCGCCATCGGTACGGTGGCCGGTGCGGTAACAGCGCTGCTGTTTGCTCCCAAAGCCGGGAAAGAGCTGCGTAAGGATATCGCCGACGGCGCTCGTCAGGTTGGGGAGAAAACGCAAGAGGTTGCCGGCAAAGTATCGGAGCAAAGTACGGTTCTGGTTGGCAAGGTGAAGGAAGCCGCCGAAGGCTTGATAAGTGAAATCCAAAGCCGTCGGCCCGTCAAGGACAGCACGGAGGAGGAAGTGGCTCAAGTCTCCGAGTTTGCGGCGGAGGATGAGGAGCCTGCTGCCGAAGAAGAGACCGTGGTCCTTAGCGTCGTAACGGGGGAAGAAGCGACTGAAGCCAGCGAGCTGGAAGTTGCGGCTTCGGAAGCGGCAGCCACTTCTGAGAGCGAAGAGGACAAATAACCTGCACATCACACCTTAACGATCGCCCGAAAAAGACCCGATGCCGGGTCTTTTTCCCGTTTCTTCGACGTTTGCGGGTTTTCTTGTATCGGAAATTGAGTTAAGATTTAGGTACCCTTTGAAGACCCGAGTCATAAAGTAACGAGAGGGATTTTAAACTAAACATGAAGGATGCGGTATGTTCGTGCAGCAAGCTATCGCTATACTAGACTCGGGAGTGGGAGGCCTCACCGTCTGCAAGGAAGTGATGAGACAGCTTCCCCGAGAGAAGATCATCTACTTCGGAGACACGGCCCGAGCTCCCTACGGTCCAAGATCACCTGAAGAAGTTCGCTTGTTTACCGAGCAAATCGTCGATTATTTGATTCAATATGAGCCCAAACTGATTGTAATTGCATGTAATACGGCGACGGCGGCTGCGCTTGATTTCATTAAAGCCAAAGTCGACATCCCCGTCATCGGCGTGATCCATCCCGGAGCGAGAGCGGCGATCAGCGCCACCAAAACCGGTAAAATCGGTGTGATCGGAACGGTGGGGACGGTCCGCAGCGGGGCCTATACCGCCGCTTTACGAGAACTGAATCCGCAGACCGAAATCGTCAGCGAGGCGTGTCCCGAGTTTGTTCCCCTGGTAGAGAAAGGGCTGTATGATACGAATGAAGCGTTGCTTGTGGTGCAGCGGTCGCTGCGGGGGATGAAGGAGCATGCGATGGATTGCCTGATTTTAGGCTGTACTCATTATCCTTTCTTAAAAGATCCGATCCAGCAGGTGATGGGTCCGAAAGTGAAGCTCATCAGCTCTGCGGACGAAACCGCCAGGGAGATCAGCACCGTGCTTCATCAGCGCGGTTGCCTGGCACGCGGTAATAACATCCCCGTTCACCAGTTTTTCTGCAGCGGGGATGCGGAGATCTTCCGCAAGATCGCCCGCCAATGGCTGGGCGAGCAAATCGAGCTGACACCGATCGTATGGCAGGTGTCCAGCCCGGCAGGGTAATCGATAAAAAAACCTTTGGCGGGGGTGCCCCTCGTCCAAAGGTTTTTTTGACCCGGGCTTGGCTGCGTTACATGACGTCTGACATGGGACGCAGGATTTGAAGGGCGCCGGGATCCGCCGATGCGTTCAGCGGCGTGACGGCGACATCTTCCCCATCGCCTAAGGCGAGGCGAGGGATGGGGCTCGTCACCGTAATATTTCGCCCCCTTAGCATCGTCACGAATGAGAGCTTCGTATGGGCACCAAATAAGACGGTCGGAAATAACAGCAGCAGCTTCAGCTTCGAGCAATCGTGCACGACGCAAAGATCCAGCACACCGTCATCCGGCTTGGCGTCGGGGCAGATGCTGAGTCCCCCGCCATAGCTGTCCACGTTGTTGATCGCCGTCAGCCAAGCGGACTCGAAATGATGGGTGATCCCATCGGTATCAACGTTTAGGGGGCCGGGACGGAAGGTTAGCAGGGTATGAAAGATCCCGATAATATAAGCTAGCCTGCCGAGCCCCAGCGCATTGCATATTTTCTTGTAGCGGCTGAGGTTGACGTTCCGGGCAACTTCGGCGTCGAAGCCAACGGCCAGTGCGGTCAGCGTGCTGCGCCCTTCGACGGCAATCAGGTCGGCCGAGGCCGGACGGCCGTTGAGCAGCACGTCCAAGGCGGCCCGAGTCCGGCGCGGAATGCCGAAGCCGCGGGCGGTGTCATTGCCCGAGCCGGCGGAGAAGACGGCCAGCGGGACACCGGAGTGCCGCAATGCCGGCAGCAGGCTGTGGATCGTCCCGTCGCCGCCGACCACCCCAACGGCCTTCCAAGACTCCGGTCCGGACAGCCGATCCTGAAGAAATGTATGCGCTTGCTCCCGGCTGTCCGTCAAGGCGTGCTCGTAAGGAATGCCTCGCCGGCGCAGCTGTTTGCTGATTTTGTTCCAAACCCGACGGCCTTCGCCATTCCCGGCATTTGGATTCACGATAAACAAATACATGATGACTCCCCTATCTATGATGGCAGCGCCAGAGCGGCGTAATTTCAGTCTACTGAAGAATTGAATAAATGAAAATCAAAATTTTTCGAAACCCCGTTGATGGACGAAAGGAGTGTAGGCCGTGCAACTGATCGCCATGATCACCATGCTGATCGACCATGTCGGGCTGCTGTTTTTCCCCGGAGAAGTGCTGTGGCGAGTTATCGGGCGGATCGCCTTCCCGATCTATGCCTACGCGCTGGTCCAGGGTCATGTGCATACCTCCAATTACCGGAAATATGCGATTCGTTTGTTTCTGATCGCCGCGCTTTCGCAAGTTCCTTACCAGCTGGCCTTTGATACGAACGGACTTAATGTTGTCGCCACCTTGTTTGTCTCGTCCTTGGTCTTGCGGATGTTGGATTCGGCCAAACCGGGCCCGCTCTCCGCAGTCATCATCGCTGGCGTCTGCGTCATCATGGAAGTGCTTCCGTTTGATTACGGCGCGTATGGGCTGCTGCTGGTGCTAATCTTCAAATATGCCGGGCAAGGAAAAGCGGTGGTGATGCACCTGCTGCTTAACGTCGTTTATTTGTTTGCTTACGGCTGGGTGATCCAACTGGCCAGTATTCTGCCGACGATGATCATCGCCTATGGGCCGGAACTGTGGCGAAAGCTCGAAGCTTGGCGGCTTCCTCGCTGGGTGTGGAGAGCTTTTTATCCCGTGCATTTGGCGGTGTTGGCAGTGCTCGTGTATTTCTTGTAGTAGTTGGAATGAGGTCACGAAGAATCCGGGAGGGTCCCGGATTTTTTTGCGCCATGAAACATGATAAATAGGGTATCCTAACGGAAATAGCAGTTTCTGACCTGAGGGCGGGGAGGGGTGGAGATGAAATGGAAAAGCTGGTGGTCGCTTCGTCGTTGGTCCCATATTTTTCGTCGGACTCTCCCGCTGTTGACTTCGGGTAAAATTCCGTTCACCGACAAGTTGTTGCTGGTTGTGCCGGCGCTGCTTTACTGGGTTCTACCGGATGTGTTGCCGTGGATTCCGATCGACGACATGGCCGTGACCATGCTGCTGATGGATTGGTTCGTGACCCGGGCGGAGCGAAAATATCCGGGGGCTTAGCGGTTGGTCTTGCTTGTTGGGCGGCGTTTCTTTACAATAGGAATGTTAGAGGAAGAAATTTTGCGCGATAGGAGCGATCATATGAACGTCAAAATTACCCGCAATGCGG
This sequence comes from Paenibacillus rubinfantis, assembly GCF_001486505.1. Classification (GTDB taxonomy): domain Bacteria; phylum Bacillota; class Bacilli; order Paenibacillales; family Paenibacillaceae; genus Fontibacillus; species Fontibacillus rubinfantis. Next base: position 697,019 of record NZ_LN909066.1, on the reverse strand, counting down.
CGAAAGTGATACAAAAGGAACTGGCGAAGGAAGAGAACCAAGGACTGGCGTTGAAGGTGTTCATCACCCATTCCCACGGCGACCATGCCCACTACGGGCTGGATTTGGCCAAGCCGACAGACAGCGATCAAATCATCAAAACCGACAAGGAGATTGATGTGATCGTAGAAGGCACCGATCCGCTGCTTGACGGCGTGAAGATCGATTATTTGTATTTCCCGGAGGAAGGGTTCGTGATCACTAACCCGTCCAAAGGCAATCACGGGGATCACTAAGCTTTAGCTAACGATAAAGAAGGGACCTGGCATGGCTAACGATATTCGGATTTGCGATAAATGCAATCATATCCGCATGAAGACGTTTGTACCTAAGCTGCAAAAGCTCGCGCCGGACGCCGAGATCAAAATCGGCTGCAAATCGTATTGCGGTCCGTGCGGCAAAAGAGCGTTCGTATATATCAACGGCAGATACGTCAGTGCGCCGACGGAAGAAGAGGTGCTGGCGAAGGCCGCACCGTTTGTGAAAAAACCGAAATAAAGGGCTGCGCACGATAGGCGCATGCAGCAAAACCGCCGGGGCTTAGGCTCCGGCGGTTTTATGTTGCTTAAGAGTTGGGAATCCCGTCTTTCAAACGAAGCATGTCCTTCCGTCGATAGACACTGTAGATCAGGCCGATGGCCGCCAACTGAACCAACAACTGGCTTCCGCCGTAACTGAGAAACGGAAATGGAACCGCGGAGAGCGGGAGAAGTCCCATCGACATGCCCAAGCTCCAGAGGAATTGGATCACAAATAGAGCTCCAAGTCCGGAAATGAGCATTTTGCCATAAGGATCCTTGGCCGATTTGAACATGCTGACCAGTTGAATGATAAAGAACAGGACAAGGATGGATACGAGGATTCCGAAAGTCCATCCCATACTGTAGACCAGATAAGTAAAGATATGATCCGAGTGGATGTAAGGGAGAGATTGCATCGGCGAACCAAAGCCATGTCCGCTCCACCCGGCTGACTGGACGGCTTCATCAATTTGCCGGTATAGATAACCGTCTCCCTCCGGATCTCGATGGCGCAGCAAATATCCGAGCAGCCGATCATGTCCGCGTTCGCTTAGCAGCATGGGCAAGAGGAAGGCCGCAGTGACGAATGCCAGGTAAGCGGCTGCCCATGGGCGTACATACCTGGAGATGGCTAACATGAAGGAGAACGTGGCGGCATAGAGCAGAAGGCTGGCAAACGACGGAATGGATGCAAACAGCAGCAAGGGAAGAACCCCAAGCAGAATGATTTTCCCTACAACCTTCCCGTACCCCTCATTCTTCTCGACCCTGGACAGCAGTCCGGCTGCCGCGATGATAAAGAGGTAGGGGCAGAGCAGTTTAATACTTATTCCACCGATAATATAACCCCGAATGCCATTGATCTGCGGACTCCAAAGATGGGCAGCCCCAAAAAGGGCTGCTGATAATCCGTAGATCATCCAAGAATAGCGATACAACCGTTGATGATGAATTCGGCTGATGAAGAACATCAGTCCCAATCCACCAGCTATGTATACGCTTGTCTTACAAACAATCCGTCGCCGGCCTGGTATCCGAGTTGTACGGCGTACATCACCAAGAGAGCAAGGGGCAGCATGAGCCCTAAGAATGCTAACATCCCCCAAGGGATTCGCGGTTTATGAACCCGGTTAAGTCCCTTGGCGATTTCCTCGGAGGCGCCCATTTGGGCCACAGCCAACCGTGCGGCGGATTCGTCATCAACCTCGTCGGACCGAATCGATTCCCATAACTCGTAGAGATGCTCGGAAATCTCCTCTTTAATTTCCTGACGGATTTCCCGCGCTTTCACTTGTTGGCCAACCTGGTCGACATACGCTTGCAACAGGGGGTGTAATTGATTCATGCGGGCCCCTCCCCAAGTACGCGATCAACCGCTCCACTGAAAAATTGCCACTCCCGCTTCTTTTCCTGAAGCTGACGTTTCCCTTGATCGGTGATGCGGTAGTATTTGCGTTTTCGTCCGTCGGCCATCTCCCAGTAGGAATCCAGCCATTTCTCCGTCTCCATCCCGTGAAGAATCGGATACAACGTACCTTCCTTTATATCAAACGTCCCTTCCGACAAGCGTTCCAGCTCTTTGATTAACTGATAACCGTACATTTCCTTTTGGTCCAGAAGGCTGAGGATCAGCATGCCGGTACTGCCCTTCAGCAGCTCCTTATTCACTTTCACATCAACACCACCTTCCATCATCTTACAAATATTATACCTAGAATTCATATGCATAGCAAATCTAGGTATTGGCGAAGTGGATTTTTCTGGTAGGGTAGTCTTGGGTGAAGCTGTTCGAATCTATTCAATACGAAATAAAGGAGTCGGATCATGGGAGCAATTCGGGAACGTATGGCGGATGTCGCGCATTATCGGGCGGAGCGTACGGCGAGAGAGGATTTCGATGCGTTTTGGAGCCGGACGCTGGAGCGGTTTGCGGCCAAGCCGCTGCACGACCGCCGGGAACCGGCAGAGACGTTGATGAAGGGAATCCTTGCGGAGCGCATTCAGTTTGAAGGTTATGACGATACGCCGCTGCATGGCTGGTTTTTGGTTCCGAACGGCGGGGAAGGGTACAAACGGAAATATCCATGTATCGTGATATATCAAGGCTACCAATGTCATCGGGGATTACCGGAAAATTATGCGGTATGGCTGCAAATGGGGTACGCGGTGTTTGCCGTGGATACGCGCGGGCAGACCGGAGAAACGGGGAATCGCTTGGCGTCTGACCGAGGTAATGTCAAAGGATGGATGACCCAAGGCGTGCTGGAGCCGGAGAACTTCTACGGCTTGGCGATGACGATCGACGCCTGGAAGGCGCTGCAATGGGTGAGCGTACAACCCGAGATCGATGCGGAGCGGATCGGGGTGTACGGGACGAGCCAAGGCGGCGGTTTGACCTTGCAGATGGCGGCGTTAAGCGAAGTGCCGCGTGTGGCGGTTGCGAATGTCCCGAACCTGTGCCATTTAGAATTTGCCTTGCTGAACTCAACCGGCTCCGTCTCGGAGATCGCCGAGTTTGTCGCCCGAAACCCGGGAACGTTGGAGCAGGTGCTGACGACGCTGAGTTATTTTGACAACCTGAACTTGGCCGAAAAAATCAACATCCCCGTGTTATATTCCGCGGGCTTCAAGGATCTGATCTGCTGGCCGGAAACGATCGCGGCGGCCTACAACCGGAACTCCGCAGCCGGGAAGGAGCTGCTGCTCTACCCGTTTATGGGGCATGAGGAAGGGCCCGACGAGCATCGGCTGAAGGCGTATGCCTTCTTGCGCGAGCATTTGCGCCCTTAAGGCGGGGAAGAAGCGACGTTGGCGACACTCCCTCTCGTTCGTCCAGATAACGGTATAAAAGTCCGCTATTTCGGCCATTTTTCGTAATTGACCGAGAATAACGGACTTTTTTGGTTCTATCTAACGGCAGTATCGCTCCTAATGGCGGTTTAGCCAACGGTCTACGAAAATAACACCACAAAAGGGTGTTATTTCGCGATAGCTAACAATAATTGGACGAAATAACGCCCTATATTACCGCTAATTCATTCGCGCTCGGGAGGCTCACCGCGCCACCCCTTGATCCTCCTTGCGGAAGGTCGCGATCAAATCGGATGTGATCACTTGGTCCGAGATCCGCAGGCGCTTCATCGCTTCTTCGTGCGGAGCCCGGCACGGTTCGACTGCGGTCGTCTTGCGGCCGGCCAAATTGTAACAGGTGCCGTTCGCGAACAGGTTGTCCGCGGACGGAATATAGTACCGTTCGCCGTCCGTAAACGCGCCCGAACGTAGGACGACCAGACGATCCGCGGCGCGATCCGTCCCGGTGTCGGCAAACAGATTATGACCCATCATGTAGTAGGAGTCCGAGTGGATGCCCAGCAGATGCAGCAGCGTCGGCGCCAGGTCAAGTTGACCGGCAGGCTCCTCGTAGACTCCGGCATGCTGGCTGTCCGGCAAATGGAGGAGCAGCGGCACCTGATTCAGGATCTGGTGCATATCAAGATCGCTCAGCGACTTGCCCAGGAACTGCTCATACATCGCTTTGTCGGTAATCGAGTTGTCGTGGTCCCCGTAAAACGCCAAAATCGTCTGATCCCACAAACCTTCCCGCTTTAATCCCTCCACGAACTCCCCAAGCGCCGCATCCACGTAATGCACGGCCTGTAAATAATCGCCGAGGATAGTGCCCTTCAACTCGCCGGTGTCCAACTCCTGCACGGAAGCCGGCAGCGTATACGGATGGTGGCTGGATAACGTTATGAGGAACGAATAAAAGGGCGGTTTCTCCTGAGCCATCACGTCTAACGACTGCCGGAAAAAAGATTTATCGCCTAGCGACCAGCCCAGCGGCTCGTCCAGCTGGAAGTCTTTTTTGCTGTAAAACCGGTCGTAGCCCATCGCTTGATACATATTGTTGCGGTTCCAGAAGCTGCCTTCGTACGCATGAAACGCGTCGGCGGTATAACCGGCCTGCGTCTTCAGAATCTGCGGCAGCATATCAAACGTATGGGTCGGGTAACGGACCGCAACCGATCCCGTCGGTAAAGGATGCAGCGAGCTGTTGGAGGAGAAGTCCGCATCCGAAGTGCGGCCTTGACCCGTTTGATGATAGTAATTCGAGAAATAGAGGCTTTCGCCCATCAGCTTGTTGAAATTTGGCGTGATTTCTTGGGCGCCGATCGACTTGCCGATCATGAAGTTCATAAAGGCTTCGGCTTGAATGACGATGACATTGCTTCCAGCATACGCACCAAACAGCTCGTTATCCGCTATGCGGCGTTGACCGGCTTCGTCAAACCACTGCCGGATTTCGTCCTGCTCCTGGGCGCTGACTTTTGGGCCGCCTCCGAGATGCTCCTTGAGATAACGGCTCGCATCGTAATAATGGAAACCAAGCAAGCCGGTCACATTGTATAAGGAGACGTTCCACCAGTTGTTTTCGAACAGCCCCATCGCCCAGGTTTGGGTATAAAAGCGGATCGGGCCCATCGTCAGCGCAAAGCCTAACAGAAATACGCCGATCCCCGAGAACAAGCGTCCGAAGCGGCGTCCGCCGGCTCTCCGGCCGCCCGAGCCGAAGGAAACGGGGGAGAAGGAGCCGCTCCCCAGGCCGGAATGGCCGGAGAAGCTACGACTATCGTACCCGCTAAGCTGCGTACGACGGCGTCCGCCGTCCCCACGCGTCCATCGCAGCCCGAGTTTCACCACTGCCCAGACGACCCAATCGGCGATCAGCCACAAGTCGGCGAGGTGAATCAACTCGCGAATGCTGCCGCCAAGCTCGCCAACTTGTCCGGCTTGAAGCAGGACGGGCACGGTTAGAAAATCGCCGAAATATCGATAGTAAACCAGATCGGCGAAAATCAATACCGTAAGCAGCACGTTCAGCACGCCTAAGGCGATCCCCCTTCCGCGCGAGGGGAGCCAGAACGTCCAGAACGAGACGAGCAGGATGGAACCGATGGCGATCAGATTGTCCAGCAGGTTCATATCGATATAGAGGGCATGCAGGTTACGATGCAGGATGACAAGCTTCATGAAGATGGCTGCAACAAAGAAGAGATAAACGAACAGGCGGCCGTTAAAGCGAAAGCCGCGATTGGCCGTCAAACGTAACATGACGTATCGTCAGCTCCTTTCCTAGCAAGGGGATAAAAGGGAGAGACCCTCCCCCCACGGCTAATGGCGCGGAGGAAGGGGCCCGAGATACTGCAATAATTGACATTCGATGCGCCCGTTAAACAGCTTGCGGCGCTTGTCCGCTTTGCGCTGGAAGTCGTGCTCGAACTGCTTGGTTGGGGTAAGTGCGAAGAAGGACCAGGTCGGCAGTCCGGCCATCACTCGCCCGAGCTGGGCGATCAGCTTGCGCACTTCCTTCTCTTCGCCGATCCGCTCCCCATAGGGCGGGTTCGTGATCATCACGCCGTAATCCCCCTGCGGCTGGATCTTCACCGCAGGCAGGCAGTCGAACTTGATTTCGTTCGCCAGCCCAGCGCTTTTGGCCGCGGCCTTGGCGATCTCGATCGCGTCCGGGTCGATGTCGCTGCCGGCAATGTTCAGCGGCACGTCGTCCCGCACCGCGTCGATCGCCTCGTCGCGCGCCTGCTGCCACAGCTCTGCTGGGATAACCGGCCAGCGCTCGGCGTTAAACGTGCGCCGCAGACCCGGCGCGATGTTCCAGCCGATCATCGCCGCCTCGATCGGCAGCGTCCCCGAGCCGCAGCACGGGTCGTAGAACGGCCGCGACGGGTTCTGGTTCCAGCGGCTCAGCAGGATCATCGCCGCCGCCATCGTTTCCTTCAGCGGCGCTTCCGTCGCGTGCTTGCGGTAGCCGCGCTTATGCAGCGCCGGGCCGGTGGTGTCCAGCGTCAACAACGCTTTGTCGTTCAGCAGGTTCACTTCGATCACGTAACGCGGCCCGGTTTCTTCGAACCACTCGGTGTGGTACGACTGTTGCAGCTTGTCGACGATCGCTTTTTTGACGATCCCCTGGCAAGCCGGTACGCTGCTGAGCTGCGATTTGTGGGAGCGGCCCTCCACGGGGAACTCCCCGTCCGCCGGGATAAAATCCTGCCAAGGCAGCGCCTTGGTGCCTTCGAACAGCTCGTCGAAGGTGACGGCAGTGAACTCGCCCATTTTGATAAGCACCCGGTCTGAGGTTCTCAGCCACAGGTTGCAGCGGCAGATGTCGATCAGGTCCCCGGTAAAATTAACCCGCCCGTTTTCCACGACGGTATCTTCATAACCTAACTCTTTTAATTCGCGCGCCACCACGGCCTCCAGGCCCATAGGGGCGGTTGCGATCAATTGCAAAGGTCCAGCCATAGGTAAGTCAATCACTCCAGCTTCACTTAGACTTGTGAGAATAACGGAAAAACCATACAATTCAGTATAGGCCAATGTTCAACAAGTTACAAACGGTTCTTCATATAGGGAATGAACGTGACGAAAGGAAGATAAGAGATGCTAACGCCGGAACAATACGGTGATGAATTATATGCCAAGGACGAAGTGCTGGAGCGGGTAACCCGATCCATCGCGGACAGCGGAATGCGGGACGTGTCGATTGCCCCGGGATACGGACGACTGCTGACGCTGCTGGTTAAGCTGGCCGGTGCCAAGGACGTGCTGGAAATCGGAGCGTTAGGCGGATACAGCGGCATCTGCCTGGCGCGGGGATTACCTGCCGACGGGCGGCTCATGTCCTTGGAGCTGAAGCAGGAGAATGCCGAACTGGCTCGGGCCAATTTGCGTGAGGCCGGATTTGGGCAGGTTGCGGAGTACATGGTTGGACCTGCGCTAGACAGCTTGCAAACCCTGGAACAGCGGGGGGAGCGGTTTGATTTCTTTTTTATCGATGCGGACAAGGAAAATTACCCGAATTATCTCGACTATGCTATCAAGCTGGCCAAACCGGGGGCGCTGATCGCCGGAGACAATATCCTGCTGCGCGGTCGGACGCTAAACGAGGAAAAAAACGGGCCGTCGGTGCAGGCGATGCGCACGTTCAATGAGAGAATTGCCCGGGACGAGCGGTTGATCAGCACGTTGCTCCCGGCGTATGACGGACTGGCGCTGGCGATGGTGAAATAAAGGCTTAACCTCTAACGAGCAAAGGACAAGAACCCGCTGCAAATCGCGGGTTAAATAAATCTTACATGATATGCGAGATGTCGTGTATAATTTAGATGTATCCATATCTATCCATTTATAACTTTACTAGGATATAAACTCTCGTGGGGGTTTATATCTAATGCAATCGGAAAGGGGGTTTTTAGGGGAGTTCCTGCAGAAGGCGCAATCTGACAGCTTGGGATCAGGCACTAGGCATTTTTCCTAATCCAAAGGAGGGACAAGCATGACTTCAACTCGGCTCGCTCACTCGATGATATTGAAGGCGCTTATTTCTTTATTGGTTATGGTGATTGCTGGCATCGGTATGATCCTGTTCTCGGAAAAAGCTTCGGCGCACGGCTGGGTGGACGGACCGGCAAGCCGGGCAAGCTTATGTAAAACCGGCCAAAATACGAACTGCGGCCCGATTATGTACGAGCCTCAAAGCCTGGAAGCGCCAAAAGGCTTCCCAAATGCCGGCCCGGCGGACGGGAAGATCGCCAGCGCAAACGGGTTGTTCCCCGAGCTTGACGCGCAGTCGGCTAGCCGCTGGACGAAAGTGAACATCTCGGCTGGAACGAACACCTTCACCTGGAAGCTTACCGCTCCTCACGCCACGGCCAGCTGGAAGTATTACATCACGAAGCCGCGGTGGGACCCTAACGCCCCATTAACCCGTAATTCCTTTGATCTGACTCCGTTTTGCTCGGTGAACTATGGCGGCGCACGGCCCCCGTTTACGTATACGGATACCTGTAACGTGCCGGCACGGACGGGTTACCACGTCATTCTGGCCGTTTGGGAGATCGCCGATACCACCAATGCCTTCTACAATGTGATTGACGTGGATTTTGGCGGCGGCAATTCGGGGGATACGACCGCTCCTACAGCACCGTCCGGACTCGCGGTTACAGCGGTAACCTCCACAACGGCTACGCTTGGCTGGAACGCCTCCAGCGATAATGTTGGCGTTACCGGCTATCGAATCTATCACGGCGGCAACCTGATCGGCTCCGTGTCGGGAACGACTCGTATCTATACCGTGACAGGACTAAGTCCAAACACATCCTACACGTTTACGGTCAGGGCGATCGACGCGGCAGGCAACGAGTCGGCTGCCAGCAATACGGTGCAGGCGACGACAGCATCCGGGCCTTCCAGCCCTAACCAGACATGGGCCCCCCATACCCCTTATGCGGTAGGGGCGCAGGTCAGTTACGGCGGGACGATCTACGAGTGCCGACAGGCCCATACCTCCCTGCCCGGCTGGGAGCCGCCTAATGTACCGGCTTTGTGGCAGTTGAAATAACGGAATACACTTAGTAAATCCCTCGGCTTTTCAGGAGAGCCGGGGGATTTTTTTGCCGAAAACAGCTTGGAATCTATAAGTTGCGTGGCCCTGCGCAGGGGATTTGTTCCACCTTGCTGCCCTAGTTAATGATAGAATTTGATTGAAATTGATTGATTATGATAGAATATGATTGAATTATGCAGAAGGTATGATTACGCTGGTTGGAGTTGGAGGGGGAACGATGTTAACGGAAGAAAGGCATCGCCGGATTTTGCGGCGGTTGCAGGAGGTAGGCACCGTTAAGCTCCGGGAGCTTTGCGTTCTGCTGGAAGCGTCCGAGTCCACCGTGAGGCGGGTTTTGGCGGATTTGGAAGAGCAGGGGCTGCTGCGAAGAGTTCATGGCGGTGCGACCCTACCGCTGATGGCCGGTGGACTGGAGCCGGGGATGGCGGAGAAGTCCGCCGTCAATCTAGCGCAAAAGCAACAAATTGCCGAAATGGCGTCCGGTTTGGTACGCAGCGGAGAGGCGATTTATCTGGACGCGGGGACAACGACCTTAGCGATGATCCCTTATCTGCGAGGGAAATCGATCACCGTTGTGACGAACGGCTTGCCGCAGATCGAAGCGTTGCTGGAAGCCGACATCCCGAGTTATCTACTCGGCGGCCAAGCCAAAAAAAACACAAAAGCGTTGGTCGGTTCCCTGGCGGTGGAGCATCTGGGACGGTTTCGTTTTGACCGGTGCTTTCTTGGGGCAAACGGGGTTCATCCCGATGCGGGTTATACGACCCCTGATCCGGAGGAGGCTGCGCTGAAGCGCCGGGCGAGTGAGTTGTCCTCGTTCACCTACGTGCTTGCCGATTCCAGCAAAATCGGGAACATCGCTTTCGTTCAGATGATGGAACTGGAGCGGGCGGCGCTTGTTACGGAGCATGTTCCGGAGCGGTGGCGCAAGCCGATTGAGGAGAAAACCAACCTAATTGGAGGATAAACTTATCATGATCTATACGCTCACTTTAAATCCTTCCATTGACTATATCGTGGAAGTTACCGACCTGCAGCTTGGCGGATTAAATCGCATGGCTCGGGACCTGAAATTGCCCGGCGGGAAAGGGATTAATGTCTCGCGCGTGTTGAAGCGGTTGGGGGCAAACACTGTCGCAATGGGGTTTCTCGGCGGATTCACCGGAGATTTTATTGAGGGATTTCTGCGGAAGGAAGGGATTGACGCCGATTTTGTGCGCATTGGCGGCGGAGACACCCGGATCAATATCAAGCTCAAGCATGGCGAGGAGACGGAAATCAACGGCGGAGGCCCGGTTATTGCTCCGGGAGAAGCCGATGCTTTGGTGGAGAAGCTGTCCTTCTTGAAGGAAGGTGACCTTGTCATTTTGGCGGGCAGCTTGCCTCCGTCCCTTCCCGGCGATTTCTATGAGCAGTTGATCCGCAAGTGCCGAGAACAAGGGGCCGAGTTCGTCATCGACACGACAGGCGAGCCGCTGCGCCGGGCGCTGGCGTACCGTCCGCTGCTTGTGAAGCCGAACCATCATGAGCTGGCCGAACTGTTTGGCGTCGTAATGGAGTCGCGGGAACAGTTGATTACTTACGGCCGCCGGCTGCTTGAGGAAGGGGCGCAGCACGTCTTGATTTCGATGGCCGGCGAAGGCGCGCTGCTGATCCACGGCGACGAGGTGTACCATGCCAACGTCCCGCCCGGCAAGGTGCGCAACTCCGTAGGGGCCGGCGATTCGATGATCGCCGGATTTGCGGGAACGCTCGCCCTGGGCGGTGACCTGCTCGAGGCGTTCCGGGCCGGCGTCGCCTCGGGCAGCGCCACCGCTTTCTCCGACGATTTGGCTGAGCGTGCGCGGATCGAGGAGCTTCGAGCGAAGGTGAGTATCGAGAGGATAGGATAAAATGGAGAACCCCCCAATTACGGAGATTGGGGGATATTCTTTAGCCGGTTATCCTTATGGCCCATCGTGGTACAAATGCGCCCAGCCGTTGCCGATGACCTGCGGGCGGCGGGGATTGCCGTCGCTTTGTTGGTATGGCCGCAGTCCGTACCCTTGGTTATAGGGAGGATGGGAAGCATGCGGTGAATACGCCTGTTGCTGCTGCTGTGGATTAGGGTAAGGCGCCTGCTGATTTTCCTGGTGGCAGCCTCTTGGCGGACCGATGATCACCGTTTGGTTAAGCGGAGCGAACGCTTCCCGGACCTTGTTGGCATCCAGGCAATAGGCGTGTGCAAACGCTTCAGGCGGAGTCAGTCGCAGCATATCGGACGCGGGAATGATTTCCGGAATAGGCTGATCAAAAATCGCCAAGAAATGCGTCCCGTCCATCGTTGCGGTGTCATAATGCCACCAGCCCTGCGGGATACTTGTCGCTTGGCCGGGACGGTTCGGATAATGCCGCAGCTCTTTGGTGAACGGGTTGATGATGGAGACGACCACTTCCCCCGAAATACAATACACGAGCTCGGAGGCGTTTTGATGAATATGCATTTCAATGACGTTGCCTTTGTCCAGGTAAGTATCCAGCATGGATATATTCCCCAGCGTATTTAACTGATGGATGGACAACTCGTTGATGAAGTTGCGTTGGTCCTTTTGGACCGTCGTGTTCCGGTTGATGTCAAATGAGAATTGTGCGTTGGGTGATGTGAAATCCATGTAAGAAACCGCCATGGTTGTTCCCTGCCTTTCCTACGTATAGGCGCTATCCCTTCTACTGCATATGTATGTTTGATCAGGAGGTTATATGTACCTTTTAAGGGGAGCTGAACAGAGAGCGTCGGCGGTTTGCTATAGCGGTTGGAAGTTAGGTATCATGAAGTAAATTTGAATCGAAAGGAGAAAACAACCCATGAGCAACGTTCCGAAGATGCTGATTCTGGCCGGTACCGTTCTGATTGTCATCGGCTTGGTTTGGATGCTGCTGGGGAGATTTGTGCAACTGGGGAAGCTGCCCGGCGACATCGCGATCGAGCGGGGGAACTTCCGGTTTTATTTTCCCATCGTAACTTGCATTGTGATCAGCGTTGTATTCTCATTGATCTTGGCCGTCATCCGTTGGTTTACCAAATAGACGGGGTGGGTTTCTAGCATATACGCAATAACGTACGTATGGAATAAATAACGTCCAGGGTGCACTTATTTTTGAGGATTTGGCCCCTTTTATTGAAATAGTTGCAATAGTGCATCTATTTTGGTGTGAAACTGGGGGATGACGCGAATTTAGATAAAATAAGTGCATTATTGCAGCTATTTGGTCTTTTTTGAAAAAAATCTCCAATTTAGATGTACGGTTGCACTTATTTCATCTATGCGTCATCTCCCCGTATCTACACGGAGTCCGGTTAGGCTAGATAGCATCGGCTACTTTCCCCACTAAGTTATAGCCGATGTATCGCATCTTTCTGGAGCTCGTACCTGACCGCACGTTTTCCCATGGAACCAAAGACAGGCTTAAGCAGGCCTTTGTCCTGCATGGACTGTAAAGCTTGTACCGCAGTTCGTTGGTTCACCTGAAAGTGCGATTTTACGTCGATTGGACGAACGGGACGAGCTAATTGGCAAGCTAGCCGAAAGATCTCTCTTTCCATCAGAGACAGCGGCTCTGCTGGGGCCGAAACCGGTAGAAATCGATTCAACACCATCCGCAGCAAGGTAATGCACAATTCCGGCCGTTGGCGACATCATCGTATGCAAAGCAAATCACTTGATACCCCATCGCGGTCAGAAAGGTTTCCCGATTGAGCTCATTGCAGTATTTTTGCCGGTCCATGTCCTTGACGTGGGGGCCAAAGCCCTTGATTTCAATGACCAGCTTCACCGGTCCATGAATCCACACGAAATCGCAAAAGTAGGACAATCCCCGCCAATCCATCACCTCGTACTCCGGATGCAAGTGCTCGAAATTACCGTGGACTTCCCACCAAACTTTGCGGCAGAATAACTTCTCCGCCTCCCGGTGCCCGCGCTCCAGACGCCCTCTACGCTCTCCCGTCCTAGACTCCAGATGCTTCTGCAGAAATGCGGCGTGCGCTTGTTCGAAGGTTAGCTCTGACAACATCCCTTTATCCCTCCCGTGAAAAAAAGAAAACGCCCCGGCTCCAACAACTTGGATTGGATCGGGACGTTCTTCGTCTACTCCACATTATACCTGGCAAGGAGTAGGTTGAAAACCTGCTCTCCTTTCGCAGAAACCTCTATTGACAGAAAACGGAAGTTCGAATAAGTGCCAAACAATTTTATTTTGATGGGGGATGTGGATTCCGAGGAGGTGCAGCAGCAGAAGCTGTCCGCAGCGGAGGAAGTCTTGCCGCTTGCCTGCATTTTTGCCCGTCCCAAGCCGTTCAATACGGCAAAGCGACCGTAAAAAAGGAAGGTACGAGACCAGTAAGGGCAAAGCCCCTCATTAAGTGTAAACGTCCCGCTTCTCCGTAAGAAATCCTGAGCGGCGGGACGTTTGTGCTTCCTCCAAAGAGATATTATGATTTCGGGTAATCCGCGCTCCGGCTGAGTTCCGCCCATTTTTCGGCTTCTTCTGTACGGGCTTTGGACGATGTGGCAGCCATTTCGACTGCATCAGAGCCAAGCAGCATACGTAACGGCGGTTCTTCCATCCGGACGAGGTCAACAACGATTTTCGCTCCTCGCACAGGGTCCCCGGGCTGGTTGCCTTCAAACGAGTCACGGAACCGATTCGTCGCTCCAACAGTATCTTCATAGTCCGCGCTTACGGACAGCTTGCGCATCGATGAACCGTTCCAATCCGTTCGAAATCCTCCGGGCTCGACAATGATCACCTTGATGCCAAGGGGGCTTACCTCGTTGTTCAGCACTTCGGAGAAACCCTCCACGGCATACTTCGCGGTTTGATAGGCACCCATGCCAGGCGTTCCCCCAACGCGCCCACCGATGGAAGAGAACTGGATCATGTGGCCCGAACGTTTCTTCCGCAAAATCGGTAATGCGGCTTTCGTTACGTTCACGACTCCAAACAGATTGGCTTCGATTTGGGCGCGGAACATCCCATCGCTCATCTCCTCGATCGGAGCGCTATCCGCATAACCTGCGTTATTGACGACGACGTCAAGCGTGCCAAATTCCTCCACCGTGAACGATACGGCATTCTTTGCCGCCACCGCATCAGTGACGTCCAGCGCATAAGTGCGTATTTGATCACCGTAGAGTCGGACAAGGTCGTCTAGCATCTCCGGTCGCCGAGCCGTAGCAACGACCCGATCTCCTTTGTCCAACGCCGCTTTGACAAGTTCTCTCCCAAATCCCCGGGAGCTTCCGGTAATCAACCATACTTTTGACATATTTTTAACTTCCTTTCACTTCGTTATTTTGTGGGTGTAATTTATTTCCAGTCTTGCTTCTCACCTTTAAAGCTAAGGCAACGAAGAAGGACAAGCCAGCAGCAGCAGCAAGAAATAAATAGGTTTCGCGATAGGTCGATAGGTGCAGCAACGATTGCACACCATGAACGAACAGCGGAGCAAGGAATTGGAACAAATAAAGGCTGGCCAGCAATACTGAGAAGGCGGTAGTGATTCGTTCCTTCGGCACCGATTCGGCCGTTTTATTCAATGACACGGGAAAAAGAAGCCCTTGAGCAAACCCGATCATTAGAATGGAGAGTGCAGCAACCACGAGATTCGTCGCCATACTTTCCATGAGGAAGCCAGCAGCGTATAAGGCCAAAGCCAGTGGAACAACCGCATTTGGCATTCTATGGGTCAACCCGGTGACAGATAACCCGGCGGCAAACACACTCAAAAGGGATAATGCCATCAAGATGCCTACTGTTGACGTACCTCCCAGATGGGTTTCCGCCAGATATAACGACAACGTAGTAGGCAGCACATAGAACAGCATGACATGCAGTCCGCTTCCTAATACTAGTCCGTAGAAGGAACGAGGGAGGGGGGCCGCAGTTCCTGAACCGGCAGCAGGTTCAGTTGGTTTCTGCAATGGTAGCGTTTTGTTCTTAGGGATCAGGAAGATGACCATGAGCAGAATCACAAGGGCGTAGGCGTAACATAAGAAGACACTACGCCACCCATAAGCTGCAATAAATCCGCCCACCGATAGGAAAATTGCTCCGCCGATCCCGTTTACGGCCGTGACCAGCCCATTCATATGCGAACGCTCGGTACCTTGGGTGTTCTCGGCGATCACGGCGTTATAGGTCGGAGCCACAAAGCCGATGCCTAAACCCAGGATCGCCCTGAAGACGAGGATCCAAGTGATGGAATTCATGAAAGCCGGGCCGATCCCTCCGATCAGATAAATGACTAGGCCAAGAATCAGGATGCTTTTCTTAGAAATCCGTTTGGACAAATACCCGGCTAGGAACAAGGTCGGCAATATAAACAGGGACGATAAAGTAACTACCCATTGCAGCAGCAAGCCGCTCACATGTGGAAAATCCGCCTGCAGCAGTTTTACTGCTGGTGCAGCGAGCATGTTGCCAAACGTAACAATGACGGCACAGAACAACACGCCGATCTTAAAACTTCGAGTCATGGTTTCTCCTTCTTTCTCTAATTTGGCTACGAGAGAAGGATATCATGATTTCGATACAAAGTAAACAAAAAATATATAAAGTGTCTATTTTGTATAATGAGTATGATCTCATGGCGTGATTTGTGTATAATAGATGGTAGCGTAAGGAGGTCGATGTACGGGATGGAACGATTAACCGATCAATCGCCTAATAAATCGAAAAGCAAGATGCTGAAGAAATTGGCGGGCGTCACCAAAAAGGAAGGTTTTCAGTCTCTTAGAATGGACGATATCGCTAAAGCCATGGACGTCAGCCGGGCGACGATGTACAAATATTTCTCTTCGAAGGACGAAGTTGTGGAGGCCTTAGTCGAGACCTATGAGGACTACATTGACGGTCTGGCGCTGGATACGACACAAGGGGAGGAATCCTCATTCGGGATTCGATTTCAGCGGCTGTTCGAACAATCGGTCCTACTGATTGAGTCGGTGACGGATGTGTTTCTACGTGATCTTCAGTTAGCTTATCCAGAATTGTTTGGGCATATTAAAGAAGCGATGCATCGACGAGAACGGAAAATGGTCGAGTTCTACCAGGACGGGATGAAGCGGGGCGTGTTTAACCAAGTAAACGTCAAGTTTCTACTGCTGCAAGACGACGTCATGCTGCGGGAAATTCTGACTGCGAAATATATTATGTTCAATGAAACGACGTTGGAGCAGGTGTTGCGGGACTATTATGATTTCAAGAAGGTTCAGCTCTTTAAAGCGGAGAAGCTAGCGCTAGTCAATGATCATGAGCTTGAGCCGATAATGGAGCATATCTTGCAGAAATATAAACGGAACGTTGTATGATCGTAAATCAAACAGGGGACGGGAACGCCGTTAAGGCGCACCGTCCCCATATTTATTCACGTAATGCGCGAGGGCCAGAAGCGGCCAGATGTAGCGATAGCTGTGATAATGGGTGTAAAAATACCCCGGCAACCCGGCCCCGGTCGGATACGAGGCGGGCCAGCCGTCCTCGTGCAGTAGCTCGATCAATCGGGCGGCTCCCCGCTCGAGTTCGGGCGTGGGCTGATCGTGCACCGCGATGAGCGCATCCAGCGCCCAAGCGGTTTGCGAAGGCGTGCTGGCGCGGAGCGGCACGAACCGCCTCGCTTGATCGCTGCGGCACGATTCCCCCCAGCCGCCGTCGGCGTTTTGGATGCTGCCCAGCCAATCAGCACCTTTGATGACGGCTGGATGATCGGCGGGCATACCCACGGCCATCAACCCCGTTAACGCGGCCCAAGTGCCGTAAATGTAGCAGATTCCCCACCGACCGTACCACGATCCGTCCTCCTGTTGGTGGCTCAGGAGCCAGTCGGCCCCGCGTGCGACCCAATCATGACGGATACCCAGCTTGGCGAAGTTCCCCAAGTACTCCAGCGTCCGACCGGTCAGATCGGCTTCCGAGGGATCGGTCGCCGCGGATTTCGCCCCTTCGATCGCCAGCCAGGTGAGCATGACTTTATCGGTGTTTTTTTCAAAGGCGGGCCAACCGCCATCGTGGTTTTGCATCGACCAGACCCAGTTTAACCCGCGATTCCACGCGTCCAGGGTGGCATGATCGTCCGTGTGCAGGGCAGCGAGGGCGCGCAGAGCCGCCGTGGTGTCGTCCACATCGGGAACAAACGTATTCGTCTCAGAGAAGCCCCACCCTCCCGGCAAGACGCCCGGATTATGAATTTGCCAATCGCCGGCGCGGTGATGCTGACGATCGCGCAGGTAGGCGGCGGATCGGCGAATGGCCGGATGCGTTGCCACCGTCCCCCCTTCCTGCAAAGCATAGGAAATCAACGCGGTATCCCAGACGGTGGAAGGGGAATTTTGAATCGTGATATAACCATAGCCGCTTTCGCCAAGGTCGCTGCCGTCAACCGTAAACTTCATGTTGGATAAGCCTTCAACGGCGCGCTGGATCACCGGGTGCTGCGCCTCATAACCCAGCGCGAGCAAAGCGAAGACCATCAGCACCGTGCAACTGGCATACGTGTAAAGCGTCCCGTCGCTCTCGATCCGGTCGAGCAAATAACGTTCGGCTTTATGGATGGCGGCTTGCCGGATCCGCCGCGGCGTCCCCACCAAATGAGCGAGCGCCGATTGGATTTGATCAAGCGCCTCCCGGCTCTCCGGGGATCGCAAAAGGCCCTCTTCATCGGGATCGCGGTCGCTGCTGAACAGCTCGCTTAAATCAGGCGTGCGCGCGGTTCGGGCACGGAAATTCCGCTCGGCCATAATCAGCAGCGGAACGAGATGAACCCGGGAGTACCCGGAGAAATCATAAAAATTCAGCGGAAACGACTCGGGCAGCAGCAGAATTTCAATCGGGATCAGCGACAAGGATGATGGCCATGCCCGCTGTCCGGTGGCCGCCAGGATCGCTTTGGTCAGCAGGCTTTTTGCCTGACCGATGCCGCCGCGTTCCAGAATGTACCGCTTCGCCCGTTGCAGCGCCTCGTCCTCCGGCCGGCTGAACCCGGAGAATAGCAAGGCATAATACGCCTCTACCGTGGCGGACAGATGACCTTCGCCGTCGTCGCGATACCATCGCCAGCAGCCCTCCGGCTCCTGGGCGGCGAGGATGCGATCGTGCAGCTGTCGGATCAGTTCCTCCTGATCTGCATTTAACGTTCGCAATAGAATGATGGTGCACGCATCCAGCGTGATGCCGTTTTCGAAGCAAAACCGCCAAGTGCCGTCTGGCTCCTGCCGCTGAATCAGTTCCTCGGATAATCGGTGAATCTCCCGCTGGATGTCGGTAAGGGTTACGGCCATCCTTGCCCCCTCCTTGTTCCTCGTCAACCCATTATATGAGGGGAGGAAGAGAGCCATGTGTCGCACCTCCCCAGCGAGGGGTGCGAAGCACCCCCGAGTTCCGGTATAGTAAAAGGAAGAAATGAACTTATTACGAAGATCCAGAGATACCAAGAGAGGACGCTGGCCATGACGATCAGATTATATTTTGACGATGCCTATTTAACTCATTGGACAACCCGTGTCAAGGACAAGCTGGAACGGGAGGATGGCCTATACGTCGTGTTGGAAGAAAGCGCCTTTTACCCGCATGGCGGGGGGCAGCCAAACGATACGGGGCGGATGAACGGCATCCCCGTACTGGACGTGATCAGTGAGGGCGACGAGGTGCTGCACAAGGTGGAGCGACTCCCGGACGAGGATGAGGTACGCTGCAACATCGACTGGGACCGCCGGTTTGACCATATGCAGCAGCATAGCGGGCAGCACCTGCTATCGGCCGTGTGCCTCAAGCATGGGGCGATGACGTTAAGCTTCCACCTCGGCGAGGACTACTGTACGATTGATGTGGATTGGACGGACCTGCCAGCCGAGCAGCTTGCCGCCATCGAACTAGAGGCGAACCGGCATATCTATATGAACCATAAAATCTCCGGCTATTTCGTCACCGAAGCGGAGGCCTCACGGCTGCCGTTGGTGAAGCCGCCGAAGGCGGTGGATCGCATCCGCATCGTTGAGATGGAAGGCGTGGAGTACAACGGCTGCGGGGGAACGCACGTAGCGGCGACCGGTGCGATCGGGATGGTCAAGCTGCTGAAAACCGAGAAGCAGAAAGGCCATGTGCGAATTTTCTTCAAATGCGGATATCGGGCACTCCAAGAGTTTCAGGAACAGCAGCAAGTGCTGGGCGCGGTAACTGTTAGATTGAAAACGAGCCGCGACGGCATCCTGGAACGCCTCGACAAATGGGAAGACGAGCAGAAGCAGCGGCAAACCGAGCTCGACGTCTTGAAAGAAGCGTTGGACGAAATCACGGTAGGTCAGTTGTTGGCTGAGCAGGAAGGCGGACGGATCGCCCGCATCTTTGCGGACAAGCCGCTGAAGGATTTGCAGAACCTGGCCCAGAAGCTCACCGGGCAATGCGATGCGGCGGTACTGCTGGCAACGGAAGCCGAGCTTAAGGTGGTGCTGGCTCATAGCGGCCGTCATCCGGTAGCCTGCGGCGCCTTTTTTAAGGAGCATCTTGCGGCTTACGGTGGAAAAGGCGGCGGCAGCGATAAGCTGGCGCAGGCCGGCTTTGGTTCATGGGACGAGGCCCACGCTTTTTACGAGTTCGCCAAACATGCGTTGTCATAGGGAGAGTGGCCGCTGTCCGTGCGAAACTTCGCGAATTAACTTAACGAACCGTTGGGCCGCTGGAGACAGCGGCTCTTTTTTTCGCGTATATACCGAAATGGAGTTCATCAGATTGACCTCCTCCACAAATACCCGGCTCAACTGGCCTCGCTCCACATCATCCCTTACAACCAGCGCCGAAACAAAGCTGGCGCCGTATCCCGCGATCACCGCCTGGATCGTTTCGTTTAACCCGTTGAATTGCAGGGCGATACGCGGCGCCGGAGCGTTATACGTACGGCATAACGCCATAAATCTCTCCCGGGTGGAGCTGCCGACCTCCCGCATCACGAAGGGCTCCTTGACCATGTCGTGTAAGCTGACGCGCTGACCCGCGTAACGGTGCTGAGGGGAGACGACAAACCACAACTCGTCTCGGAACAATTCCTCCGCGTGGATCGATTCGGGATACGCTTCCGGCAACCCGCCATAGATCGCCAAATCGACCTCCAGATTTAACAGCTGGTTTAAAGCTCCGGTGGAATTGGTCGTGTTGATGGTCATCTCCGTCTGTTCATAGTGCGTCTTGAATTTGGCGATCCAGGTTGGGAGTAGAAAATGAGCGGGCAGATACGTCGCAGCTAAGCGGATATGGCCCAGCTCCCCGGCTTTGTAATCCTCGATAAAACGCTGGATCTGCTGCTCTACGGCAAACAGCCGCTTGCTGTACGTAAACAGCTTTTCTCCACCGTCGGTCAGGGCGATGCCGCGACCTTGTGCTTTTAACAGAGGGAAATCCAGCTCATGCTCCAGCTTCTTGATCTGAGCGGAGATGGCGGGTTGGCTTATGTTTAGCAGCTCTGAAGCGCGAGTCACGCTGCCCGTTTCAGCGATGACGTGGAATAGCCGCAGGGCGTGTAAATTCACAGGGGGGCCTCCTTGAATCATAATTTAAATCTATGATTTATACATAAAGATATATTATATTTATAGGTCGCTTTCAACTACAATGACCTCAGCAGGAACAATATTATCGTTCAAGGAGCTGAGGTTGGATGAACATCGAGAAGCCCTTTTATGATTACGATAAGCACGGGACGAATTACGCCGGATACCGGCGAACGGATCCACGGATCGAGCGACGGGTGCTCGAAGCTTTAGGCTCGGCCCAAACGATCCTTAACGTCGGATCGGGTACCGGATCGTATGAGCCGAAGGATAGATACGTCGTTGCGGTGGAGCCTTCCGCCGTGATGCGGGCGCAGAGGTTGACCCGGGGAGCGATGCCCGCCGTGAATGCCTGGGCAGAGGCGCTCCCGTTCGACGATGAAGCCTTTGATGCAGGAATGGCGATGGTGACCCTTCACCACTGGACGGATTATCGCAAAGGGCTGCAGGAGCTGCGGCGGGTGACGCGGGGGAACGTCGTCGTGTTGACCTTTGATCCGGAGGCGCTGGACTCGTTCTGGAATGCGGAGTATTTTCCGGAACTCGTTGAAGCGGAGCGGCGGCGTTATCCGAAACCGGAGGAGGTGCTTCAAGCGTTAGGGGGCTCTGGTCAAATCCTTCCGGTCCCGGTCCCGCTCGATTGTATCGATGGGTTCCAGGAAGCTTTTTACGGTCGTCCGGAGGCTTTCCTGGTGCCGGAGGTGCGCCAAGCTCAGTCCGCGTGGGGGTTCCTTGAAACTGGGGTAGAAGAGCGACTTTTGCGAAAACTATCCGATGCTTTGAAGTCCGGGGAATGGGATCGCAAATACGGGAACTATCGGACGATGCCGACGCTGACGGGCTCCCTCCGGTTAATCGTAAGTCAGCGATGCGGCGGGGTTGTCGCCAACCTGGGCCGCAAAACCGATGATACGGACGCCGCCTTCCGGCAAGTGCGACGGTGCAGAAATAATCCAGACACCTAAAGGAGGGGCAGGAGCCGAGAGATTCGGCTGCTGCCCCTTTTGGTCGTGAACCCGACGGCTCTAGTTTCGTTATTATTGCTGTTGAAATTCATCAAAATCAGCCGATACGCTTAATTCGGCCCAACGTTCCGTTTCCGCTAGACGCCGCTGGTCGGCGTCAAGAGCCATTTGCACGGCGTCGCTACCAAGTAGTAAACGGAGCGGCGGGTTCTTCTCTGCTACAATAGCGATGATCGCCTGAGCGGCTTTGGTTGGATCCCCCTTCTGCTTCCCAGAGCTTTGACGAACGCGCTCCAGCATAAGACCTACCGTATCACGGTATTCCTCCCGGGGTTCGATGTGGCTCATCGAGGCTCCGGCCCAATCGGTGCGGAACCCACCCGGTTCGATGATCGTCACTTTAATTCCCAAGGGGGCGACTTCTTTCGCCAGAACCTCGGAGAAACCCTCAACAGCCCATTTAGCCGCCTGATAAGGTCCCAACCCGGGCGAGCCGATGCGCCCTCCGACGGACGAGAACTGAAGGATATGCCCTGAGCCTTGTTCTCGAAGGAAGGGAAGGGCCGCTTTGGTCACGTAAACCACTCCCCAAAAGTTTGTTTCGAACTGGGCTCGAAAGTCTTCCGGCGAGGTTTCCTCGATGGAGGCGATATTTCCGTACCCTGCATTATTAACTAGTACATCGAGGCGGCCAAACGCTTGGATTGCTGACTCGACGGCAGCTTTCACCTGCTCCTGGTTTGTAACATCAAGGGTAACGGTGCGGACCCGATCTCCATAGCGTTCGGTCAACGCTGCCAGCTGTTCCGGCTTCCGCGCGGTCGCGATCAAGCGATCCCCGTTTGCCAATACCGCCTCGGCCAAGCTGCGTCCAAAACCTCGTGAACTCCCGGTAATCAGCCATACTTTTGACATGATGATTTCTCTCCTTTTTGGGGTTTGGAATGAATGTTCCAACGGGTTCATCATAACTCTTGCAGAGGACATGGTCAAGAAAATTTGGAATAAATATTCTAGTAAAATAGGTAATCACAGGCTATAAATATGGTTATCAACGTAATAAAACTATAAATTTGGAATATATATTCCGAATTAATTGACGAAATTGGACGTCCGCGATAAAGTGAACTACATGAGGTGCTTAAGATGAGCAAACGTGAGGATATCTTAAAGGCGACGCTGGATTTGATCGATGAGGAAGGCCTGCAGTCCGTAACCTTTGCCAAAATTTTTAAACGGGCGAAGGTAGGTTCCGGTACACTGTTTAACTATTTCTCGAGTAAGGAAGAGTTAGTGAACGAGGTATACCGGCAAGCTCGCCTCCATCTGGCGGAACGCCTACTGGTCGGCTACGATTCACAGGCTAGCTTATATGAAAGATACAAGTGTATTCAACTGAATCGGATTCGTTTTGCGATCGATTGTTCGAAGGAGTTTTTGTTTATCGACAGTTATTCGTATTCGCCTTATATTACCCCCCAGCTGCGTCATATGGATGACAAGGGTACACGAGAGGCGTTGAATATTATCATGGAAGGCCAGAAGCAGGGGTTGCTGAAGGAGATGGATCCGCAGTTTTGTTACCAACTCCTACACGGCATGATCGCTTCGGTTATCAGGGGTTACTTGGTTGGGAAATATCCACTTGATGAGATCCACATTCAACAAACGATCGAAGCCTGTTGGAAAGCAGTGAGAATATAAGCGGTGCATTGCGTAATCACATAGGGCTGCCCCACTGGGGACAGCCTCTTTGTGATAGGCAGGGAACGATGACCTTTGGGCAATTCCCTCACCATCTCCACCTACCTCGGGGCCGTCATTCGCGGCTTCGGCTTCGCATACAGCTTCAAGCGGACCCACAGCGTATTGAGCAACAGAAGGATCCCGGAGATGATGAACAGCCCTTCGATGCCGATGTAACCGGCAAGAAAGCCGCCGATCAAAGCGCCCATCATGTTGCCGAGGGCGAGCGTACTGCTGTTGAACCCAAAAGCTCGGCTCTCCATGCCGTCCGGGGTGTAATAGCGGATCAGCGCATTGACGCTCGGCAGCAGTCCCCCCATGAACACGCCCATCAGGAACCGAACGGCGATCAGTTGCCACACCGTCTGCACGAACGCCTGCGGGATCAGCGTAGCCGCCGCCCCGACAAGACAAAACGTCAAAATACGGTGTGCCCCCAGCTTATCGCTGACCTTGCCGAGCACCGGCGAGGTGATCATATTGGAGATGCCCGTCACGGCGCTGACAAAACCGGCCCAAAACGCCACGTCCGCAGTTTGTCCATGCAGCTTCTCCACATATAAAGGCAGCAGCGACATCGGGCTCAGCATCGCGAATTGCAGCAGGAACGTCACGGCGAACAGCGCAGTCAGTTGCGGCGTTTTGTTCAGTTCGAGGAAACCTTGCAGTACGGAAGGTTGCGGCGTATGCAACGCTTCCTCGCGGTCAAACTTCTCACGTACAAATAGAAGCGCCAGCATGGAGGCAATAAACAGCAGTATCCCGGTAATGTAAAAAATCGGCCGGAACCCGATCCATCCCGCCAATATCCCGCCAATTAAGGGGCCAAGGATCGTGCCGGCGACGTTGCCGGATTGAATGGTCCCCATAGCGAACCCCATCCGTTCCTTCGGTGCTGTACCTGAAATCAGAGCCACGGACGCCGGATTAAAACCGGAGATCGTCCCGTTCAGCAGCCGTAAGCCAAGCAGATGCCAGGGCTGGGTGGCGAAGCCCATCATCGTGATGACGATCGCCATGCCGAAGCCGGAGCGAAGCAACATGATTTTTCGGCCGTATTTGTCGGCAAGCTTCCCCCAGATCGGCTGAAAAATAAACGAGGTGGCGAAATTGGCAGCAAAAATCATCCCGGCCCACAGCCCGATCGCCTGCTCCCCCTGGACGTGCAAATCCCGCGCTAGGTACAGCGAGAGAAACGGCGTGATCATCGTCATCCCGGCGTTGACCAGAAACTGCCCGAACCAAAGCACAATGAGATTGACCTTCCAGGTTTTCAATGTGCTTTCACTTCCTTTCGCAGGTCTCTAGGAGGCATCCCAAAAAACAAAGTTATATTAGTATACACCATTGGAAGACTCAGGGCTGAGGCATTCTTCATGGCATCTTCATCCGATTGTCATAGCTTCGCCACGTTGTGACAGTTGTTACTTACTTTTAAGTAGGGCATAATGTAAATTAGAATGTTTATAGTGTAGCTTATAGATTAAGAATAAAATGGGTTTCTACGAGTATTGGAGGCATGCGGCTTGGTATACAACGATCGCTTGATCCGGGCCCTGCGGAAGCAGGAGGTGGATCGCCTTCCGGTTTGGTACATGCGCCAGGCGGGCAGGTATGATCCCGAATACCGGAAAATCAAAGAAAAATTCAGCTTATTAGAAATTTGCCGGCAGCCGGAGCTGGCGGCGGAGATCACGATGATGCCCGTCCGCAAGCTTGGCGTGGATGCGGCTATTTTGTATTCCGATATCATGAATCCGGTTGCTTCACTTGGCGTTGAGTTTGATATCGTCAAAAATATCGGTCCGGTCATCGAACAACCGATCCGTACGCTTGCGGATATTGATCGACTCCGGCCCATCGATGTTCATAAGGATTTATCGCATATTTTGGAGACGATCGCGATTCTGGACAAGGAGCTGGACGTTCCGCTCATTACGTTTGCCGGCGCACCGTTTACGATCGCCAGCTACTTGATCGAAGGGCGGCCGTCCAAGAGTTATATCCGCACCAAAGAGATGATGTACGGCGAACCTGAGGCTTGGTTTAAGCTAATGGACAAGTTGGGCGACATGGTGATCGCTTACCTGCGGGCTCATGTCCAAAGCGGCGGCAAAGCATTCCAACTGTTCGACAGCTGGGTGGGCGCGCTCGCTCCTAACGATTTTAAACGTTATGTACTCCCGACGATCACCCGTATTTTTGCCGAACTTTCGGATTTGGATGTACCGAAAATTTATTTTCCCGGCGTGAGCTCGGGAGAACTGCTGCCGACGTTAACCGACATCGCCGTTGACGCCGTTGGGCTCGACTGGCGCGTATCGATTACGGAAGGCCGGCGCCGCACGGGCGGGAAGTTTGCGATGCAAGGGAACTTGGACCCCTATATCCTGACGGCCCCGATGGAGGTCATCAAACAGCAGGCGAAAGAAATTATCGATGAGGGCATTCAATCTCCCGGATTTGTGTTTAACCTGGGACACGGCTTGTTCCCTGAGGCTTCCCTCGACAAGCTGCGGGAGCTGACGGAATTCGTGCATGCGTATTCCGCTGAAGCTATTTTGCATCAACTAACGACACGTGCGTAATGCTAAACCCCATACATGAATGAGAGCAACCTAATTATCGACTAGAGGTGAACTGGAATCGTGAAATCGAAGATCGGAGTGTTGGTGATGTCTTACGGCACGCCGCAAAGTCTGGACCAGGTCGAAGCGTATTATACGCATATCCGGCGGGGTCATCCTCCAACTGCGGAGCAGCTCCAGGAGCTGGTTGGCCGTTATGAAGCGATCGTAGGCGGGGTGTTCCCGCTGCGTGCCAATACCGATAAGCAAGTGGCCGCATTGCAGGATACGTTACACGGAATGACCGCGGACAAAGACGTGGAGTTTGTTTGTTATCAAGGATTGAAGCATGCCCATCCGTTTATTGAAGACGGCGTGGCGCAAATGGCCGAGGACGGGATCCGCGAAGCGGTAGGCATCGTGCTTGCGCCACATTATTCCGTGATGAGCATCGGCGGTTACATCAAACGGGCCGAGGCCAAAGCGCAGGAGCGGGGTATTTCGATGCGCTTCGTGGAGAGCTATCATCTGCATCCGAAGCTGATCGAGGCTTTTGCCGCGCGGGTGTCCGCCAAGCTGGACCAATTCGAAGAGGCCGGCGCGTTGCGCGATCAGGTGCGAGTGCTGTTCAGCGCTCACAGCTTGCCGGAGAAGATCCTGCAGATGGGCGACCCGTACCGGGACCAACTGCTGGAGACCTCCCAAGCGGTCGCTGACAAAGCCGGCGTGAAGAACTGGCAGTTCACCTGGCAAAGCGCGGGCCGTACCGCCGATCCGTGGCTGGGCCCGGATATTTTGGATACGCTGAAGGATTTAAGCGAAGAGCAGGTGGAAGACGTACTGGTCGCTCCGGTTGGATTCGTATCGGATCATCTGGAAGTGCTGTACGATCTGGACATCGAAGCCAAAACGATCGCCAAAGAGCTGGATATGCGGCTGGAGCGGATCGAATCGCTGAACACGGAACCTTTGTACATGGAGGCGCTCAGCGACGTCATTATCAAATCTTGGGAAAAGAGATGAGAGGACATGCGTGATTCTTCACGTCAGGTTGTCATAATCGGCGGGGGGCTAACCGGCCTGTCCGCGGCTTTTTACGTTCGCAAGTTTTACAAGGAACGGGGCAACAACCCGCAAATTACGCTGTTGGAAAAAGGCAACACCCTTGGCGGCAAAATTGAAACGTTGGAGAAGGACGACTTTGTGATCGAAAAAGGTCCGGATTCCTTCCTGGCCCGCAAGACGGCCATGACCGACCTGGCGAAGGAGCTGGGGCTGGAGGGCGAGCTCGTGTCCATGAACCCGGACGCCAAGAAGACGTATATCGTCAGCGACGGCAAGCTGCACCCGATGCCGTCGGGGCTGGTGTTGGGCATTCCGACGGAGCTCGGGCCATTCCTGCGCAGCGGTCTGGTCTCCTGGAGCGGCAAAGCGCGGGCAATGCTGGATCTGGTGATGCCGGCGCGGCAAAGCCAGGAGGATGAGTCGCTGGGGGCGTTTATCGAACGACGGCTGGGCCCCGAAGTGCTGCAGAACGTCACGGAGCCGCTGCTCGCCGGCATTTATGCGGGCGATACCTACAAGCTGAGCTTGCAGTCGACCTTCCCGCAGTTTGGCGAGGTTGAACGGGCTTACGGCAGCTTGATTAAGGGCATGATGACCGGCAAGAAGCCGGTGGAAACACACACGGGCACGAAGCGCAGCGCGTTCCTCACGTTCCGCAAAGGCCTGCAAACACTGGTGAACGGGCTGATCTCTTCATTGTCCGACGTCAACTGCCGACTGGAGACCGAGGTGGTGGAAATCCGCCGCACGGGATCGGAAGCTTACGAGGTCGTGCTGACTTCGGGCGAAGCGCTCCCTGCCGATGACGTCATCGTGACCGTCCCGGCGTTTACCGCCGCCGAGCTGCTGCGGCCGCACGTTGATGTGACTGCGCTGGACGCGATCAACTATGTGTCTGTTGCCAACGTAGTCATGGCGTTTGATCGCAAGGATGTCACCGGCCTGTTCGACGGCTCCGGGTTCCTGGTGCCGCGCAAGGAAGGGCTGAATATCACCGCCTGCACGTGGACGGGCATCAAATGGCTGCATACGAGCCCGGACGACAAAATGCTGCTGCGCTGCTACGTTGGCCGCTCCGGCGACGAGGAGAAGGCGGCTTTGCCGGACGAGGAGCTGACGGAGCTGGTGCTTGGCGATTTGAAGCGGCTGATGAACATCACGGCCCGGCCGCTGTTCACGGAAATTACCCGGCTGCCGAAATCGATGCCGCAGTATCCGGTTGGCCATCTGGAGCAGGTCGCCGACCTGAGCCGCCAATTGGAAGAGTCGCTGCCCGGCGTTTATGCCACGGGGGCAGCCTTTTATGGCGTTGGATTGCCCGACTGCATTAAGCAGGCGAAGGAACTGGCGGAGCGGATGGCGGATCAATTGAAGATCGCTCAGGCTTAATCGGACAGCCGATTTGAAGGCTCGACATAGGACTTCCTGACCCCTTGCCCGCAAAATAGGCGAGGGGTTCTATTTATTTACGGAGACCTGATATAATAAAATCAAACGGTCGGCTTTTGATCACGAAGGAACGGATAGGCTAGCCTTCATCGAAACGATAGATCATGCAAAAAGGAGTCCGTCATGTACCCACCAAGGTCGGAAAAAAACAAAAAGAAACAGCAGGAAAAAAAGCGGCGTCAAAACCGGATATGGCTCCTGCTTAACTTGACTCTCATCACTTTGATTTTCGTGCTGGGAGCTTACTTTTATTTGGAGGAGCGCCTCAAGCAAGTTGGACCGGAGGCGGGAACGGAACAGCTGCCGAACGGCGTTTTGGGTGAAACCGCGC
The DNA here is from genome assembly GCF_001486505.1 of Paenibacillus rubinfantis. Taxonomy (GTDB): domain Bacteria; phylum Bacillota; class Bacilli; order Paenibacillales; family Paenibacillaceae; genus Fontibacillus; species Fontibacillus rubinfantis. The sequence goes on along the minus strand of NZ_LN909066.1, from coordinate 668,335 downwards.
CGAACGAAAGCGATCCAAATGCCGGAGAGACACCGCCAACGGATGACAGCGATGCTGCGCATACGGAAAACGGTACGGAGAATGGAAGCGGACCCAATAACCCCCATTCGGATGGAACTTCTCCGGAGGAAGGTGACACGGGGGACGAGGGAGAGGTTGGCTTAGCTCCGTCGACTGGCTCGGACTCCGGCAAGTGGGATGGCGGGGATGCGGAGCGGCTGCTGATTCATTTTGCGGGAGATACGATTTTTTCCGGCAAGGTAGAGGAACGGCTGGAGAAAGCAGGATATGAGCTTCCCTACGAATATGTCCGGGGGTTGTTCAAGAACGACGATTTAAGCGTGCTGAATTTGGAGACGCCTGTCACGACCGGCGGGGATCCGGCGGAGGATAAAACCTATGTGTTTAAGTCGCCGCCAAAGGCGATTGGACCGATGGCCCAGGCCGGCGTAGACGCGGTGAATCTGGCGAATAACCATGTGTTGGACCAAGGCGTGTCCGGCCTCCAGGATACGATGAAAGCCCTGCGTCAGCACAACCTGCTGTATGTTGGCGCCGGCAAGAATAGCAAGGAAGCGTACGCCCCGGTTTATGTTGAACGCAAAGGGATCAAGATCGCCCTGTTTGGCTTCAGCCGGGTGGTGCCGGAGCCGGGGTGGGTCGCCGGGAAGAGCAAACCGGGGGTCGCCTCGGTTTATGCGCCGGAAGCAGCGCTGAGCGCCATTCAGGCTGCGCGCCAGAACGCGGACCTGGTGCTCGTGATGACCCATTGGGGCAAGGAGCGGACGACGCAGCTAGAGAAGCATCAGCCGGAGCTGGCGCATGCGTTTATCGATGCCGGTGCCGATCTGGTCATCGGCAGTCATCCGCATGTGATGCAGGGGCTGGAGCAATACAAAGGCAAATGGATTGCTTACAGCACGGGGAACTTTATTTTTACAAAATCGAAGGACCCGAAGACGTGGGAAACCGCGGTGTTTGCCGCTTCCTGCACGCGTGACGGGGATTGTGAGCTCAAGCTGATCCCGTATCGAACCGAGCTGGGGCAGCCCGTGCCCATGAACGCTGAGGACGGAAGCAAGCTGTTAAAAGAAATCCAGAGCTTCTCGCCGGGGGTACGGATCTCGGAGGAGGGCGACGTGAGTGCCGCAAAGACCGGGCGGATGAATCCATCCGGCGTACCGCTGCAGGCGGAGGATCGGACCTAAGCGAAGATCGTTTCCGATCGGAAGGAGGCGAGAGATTGCGTAACCCCTGCGTCGCCCATCGCGGCTTCTCCGGAATCGCTCCGGAGAACACGATGGCTGCGGTCCAGCTGGCCATGGAGCAGAAGGATGTCCGCTGGATCGAAGTTGATGTACAATGTTCAAAGGACGGCGTGCCGTTGTTGATTCATGATTTTACGCTGAACCGCACGACCAACGGCCGAGGGCCGGTTAAGGACAAGACCTGGGCGGAGCTGCAAACACTGGATGCCGGGAGCTGGAAGTCCAAGGCCTACCGCGGGGAACGCCTGCCCAGCCTCGACGAATTCCTCGACGCCGTCGCCGGACGCCTGCGGGTCAATCTGGAAATCAAGACCGAAGGCAATATGTACCCGGGGCTGGAGGAAAAGGTCGTGGCCGCCGTCAAACGGCGGCATATGGAGCACGAAGTCGTGCTGACCTCGTTTGAGCCGCGGATTCTGGCGAAGATCAAGGAGATCGGTCGCGGCATCCGCACAGGGCTGATCATCGACCGGCAGCCAAAGGATTTGCTGCTGCGGTTGAAGCTGTTGCATTGCTCGTTTTTATCGATCCATTATCGCCCATTAACCGCAGAGCTGGCTGCCAAAGCGTATAAGCACGGCATCGAGGTCATGGCCTGGACGATGGATGAGGTGAAGTCGCTGCGAAAGGTCGCCGCGCTGCATCCCGAAATCCTGCTCTGCACGAATCGGCCGGATGTCTGGCGCCAAGCGATGGGAAGCGGGAAATTCAAAAATTCGAATGGGAAATCACAGTCCCCTGGAGGAGAAGATGACGATGAATAAATTGATCGCGAATGTCTATTGCGTTGGCCGGAACTACCGGGCCCATGCCGAGGAGCTGGGTAACGAGGTGCCCACCGAGCCGATGATCTTCCTGAAACCGTCGCATGCCGTGACCGCCATGGACGGCCGGGGCCTGGAGCTCCCTGCTGACCGCGGCTCGGTGCATTATGAGGCCGAGCTGGTACTGCGCATCGCCCGCGATTACAAGCCGGGGATGACGGTTGACGAGCTGGTGGACGTGATCGCGTTTGGGATCGACTTCACGCTGCGCGATGTGCAGAACATCGTCAAAGACAAGGGGAATCCTTGGACACCAGCCAAAGGCTTCCTGCAATCGGCGCCGATCACGCCTTATATCGCTTTCCCCGGTGCGGCGGAGACGGCTGGCGAAGATTTCGTACTGCGGAAGAACGGGGAGATTGTGCAACGCGGCAATATTAGCCGGATGATTTTCCCGCTGCAGCAGATCGTGGATTATATCGCCGAGCATTACGGCTTGGGCGAAGGGGATTTGATTTTCACCGGAACGCCAGAAGGCGTGGGCCCGGTTGTACAAGGCGACAAGCTGGAGTTGTCCTACGGTACTCAAGTGTTGGGCAGCTGCACGATCGCTTCCGGCCCGGCGGCAAAATGAATATCGATTGGATCATTGGGGCGCTTGGCGCCCTAATCGTGTCTGGAGCGGCTTATAAGAAGCGATCGTTATCCCTCTCCGGCATGCTGGCTGCGTTTGTCATGGGGACCATATACTACGGGGCCGGCAATTTGTTCTGGTTTGGGATCTTGCTGTTGTTTTTCGTCAGCTCGTCGGTCTTTTCGCATTTTCGCGGCGACCGGAAGGCCGAGCTGGAGAAGTCTTATGCTAAGAGCGGCCGCCGGGACGCCGGACAGGTGCTGGCGAACGGTGGGCTCGGCATGCTGGCCTGCCTCGGCAACCTGTTTTGGCCGGATCCGGCTTGGGCATACTTTTTCGTTGGCACGATGGCCGCGGTGACCGCGGATACATGGGCAACGGAATGGGGCGGCCTCAGCAAAAGCGAGCCGCGTTCGATCCTGAACGGCCGCCGCGTTCTTCCGGGAACGTCGGGCGGAGTCACGCTGCTGGGCAGTGCGGCGGCGTTAGCCGGTGCGGTGTGCATTGGCGGGGCCGCATGGCTGCTGCGGATGTGGACGGGAGACGATACTTACTCCGAGGTAGGTTCCGCGCTGCTTGCGATGGTGAAGTGGGGGCTGATCGGCGGGATATCCGGTTTGGCCGGAGCTTTTGCCGACTCCTGGCTGGGCGCGACGATTCAATATATGCATCGCTGCGTCGTTTGCGGCAAAGAGATTGAAGTGGAGGAGCATTGCGGCCGGAGTACCGAACATTTGCGAGGGTTCCGCTGGATGGACAACGATATGGTGAATTTACTCAGTTCCCTGGCTGCCGGTTTACTGGCGTGGGGAATCGGGATGATAGGATAAAGTAGGGGTTAACCAATGAACATTTTGACGGTGGAACATTTAACGAAAACCTATGGGGAGAAAGTGCTCTTTCAAGACGCAGCCTTTGGCATGGACGAAAACGATAAAATCGGCGTCATCGGCGTGAATGGTACAGGGAAATCAACGTTCCTGAAGGTTATTGCCGGTTTGGACCAAGCTGATTCCGGCAAAGTCGCCATCAACCGGGACGTCCGCGTGACATTTCTGGCGCAAAATCCCGAATATGACCCGGGCATTTCTGTACTGCGCGGCGTCTTCCAGGGCGGCGGGCCCGAGCTGCAGGTTGTCTCGGCCTATATGGAGGCCGAGGAAGCATTGGAGCGGGAGCCGGAGGATGCGGCGCGGCAGGCGGAGTTGGCGCGACTGTCGCAGGAAATGGACCGGCTGCAAACATGGACCCTGGTCAGCGATGCCAAAAGCGTGCTCTCCAAGCTGGGCATCTCCAACTTCGCCCAGAACATGGGCAGCTTGTCCGGGGGCCAGCGCAAGCGCGTCGCGCTCGCATCGGCGTTAATTCTCCCTTCGGAGCTGCTGATTATGGACGAGCCCACCAACCACATCGACAATGAATCCGTCGCATGGCTGGAGACGTACCTCCAGAAACGGCGCGGGGCGCTGCTGTTGATCACGCATGACCGTTATTTTCTGGACCGGGTCTGCAACGTGATGTTGGAGCTCGATCATGGCCGGTTGTTCCGCTATGAGGCGAATTACAGCCGCTTCCTGGAGCTGAAGAGCGAACGCGAAGAGCGCGAAGCCGCCACCGAACAGAAGCGGCAAAATCTGCTGCGGAACGAGCTCGCTTGGATCCGCCGCGGAGCCAAAGCGCGTTCGACCAAACAGAAGGCGCGTATCGAACGGTTCGAGCAGCTGCAATCGGCCAAGACGGAATATAAGAGCGATAACCTCGAAATCTCGGTTGCTTCCACTCGCCTGGGCCGCAAAATCCTGGAGATCGAAGGGCTGCGCAAATCGATCGAAGGGCGGCTGCTCATCGGGGACTTGACCTATACGGCGGTCCCGGGCGACCGCGTGGGGATCGTGGGGCCCAACGGCAGCGGGAAATCGACGCTGCTGAACATGATCGCCGGACGGATCGAGCCGGATGGCGGCGAAATCGTGTTGGGCCAGACGGTGAAGCTGGGGTATTTTACCCAGGAGCATCAGGAAATGGACAGCCAGCAGCGGGCGATCGAATACATCAAGGAAGAGGCGGAGGTGGTGACGACGGCGGACGGCTCGCGGATTACCGCGGCGCAAATGCTGGAGCGGTTCCTGTTCCCGCCGGACATGCTGTGGACGCCGATCGGCAAGCTGTCGGGGGGCGAGAAGCGGCGGCTCTACTTGCTCCGCGTATTAATGGGCGCGCCTAACGTCTTATTGCTGGACGAACCCACCAACGATCTCGATATCCAGACGCTAACCGTACTGGAAGCGTATTTGGATGAGTTCCCCGGGGCTGTGTTTGTCGTCTCCCATGATCGTTATTTCCTCGACCGGACCGTGGACAAAATCATGGCCTTTGAAGGCGGCGGCGTAGTGGCAGTACACGTGGGCGACTATAGCGAGTATGAGGAACGGACGCAGGCGGCAGGTGGAACGAACGGTACGGGGAAAGGGAGCGAAGGCGGTTCAACGGGCTCGGGAGCAGGGGCTGGTTCGGGCTCAGGCTCGGGCGCTGGCTCGGCATCTGGATCGCGAAAAGCCGGTTCGAGTTCAGCGGATGCCGGTACACCTTCCACAGCCAATTCCGGCAGCCGTGACCCGGGCCGCGGCGAGAAGCTGAAGTTCAGCTATAACGAGCAACGCGAATACGAGACGATCGACGCGACCATCGAAGCAGCCGAGCAACGTCTTGCCGCCATTTCCGGGGAAATGGAATCCGCCGCAAGCGACGCAGTCCGGCTGCAGGAGCTGATGCAGCAGCAGCAGGAGGCGGAAGCCGAACTGGAGCGCCTGATGGAGCGCTGGACGTATCTGAACGAGCTGGCGGAGAAGATTGAAGCCCAGCGGAACGGGTGAGGGTTGGATCACGCTCTACCATGGCTTATATGCGCCTAACGTTGTCGCAGGTTGATTGAAGTGTTGTATTTCCTGCAACATTACAAGGATGCGGCGCTCTTAACTGATGAATGTATTCGATTTTTCGCATACATTTGCTTCCTTTTCCAACGAAACCCCGTATTCTATTCGATTTTTCATATAGAATCCAAGGTTTCGTCAGCTAGAAGCCGAAATATATTTGAAATTTCATATAAAATTTCGTTGAAATGCCCTCAACGGGCGGATTATATATGATTTTTCATATAAAATAAAAAACCTTTAAGCACACACACACCAGCCTAGCGGAAAACGGAGGGGTATAGTGGCTTAAAGGTTTTTTTAGTTCCTTAACACAGCACGCCGCTGGCTACCGACATCATCAGCTTGATGCGGTTGATCTGGTTCACTTCGCTCGCACCGGCGTCGTAGTCAATCGCCGCGATGTTGGCGTCCGGGTACAGTTCCTTCAGCCCTTTGATCATCCCGCGGCCGGTGATGTGGTTCGGCAGGCAAGCGAACGGCTGGATGCAAACGATGTTGTTCACCCCGTGATCCAACAGCTCCATCATCTCCGCCGTGAGGAACCAGCCTTCGCCCATCTGGTTGCCGACCGACAGCAGGCGTCCGGCTTTTTCCGCCAGCGTGTAGATGCTCTCCGGCGGAGTTAAGTAGCGGCTCGCCTCCAGCGCTTGCTTCACTGGCTTGCGGTACATCTCGATGTAGCGGATCACCAGCGGGTTCACGAAGCCCAGCATTTTGCTCTTGCCGAGATGATCGGCCTTGTAAATCGGATTGTATAAGCAATAGAACATAAAATCGAGAAAATCAGGCACGACCGCCTCCCCGCCCTCGGCTTCGATGACCTCCACGATCCGGTTGTTGGCGTCCGGGTGGAACTTGATCAGAATTTCGCCGACGATGCCAACACGTGGTTTCGCCGCTCCCGTAAGCGGCAGGGCTTCAAACTCCGCGACCATGTTGTGAATATGCTCTTTATAGTCACCAAAAGCAAACTCCCGCAGAGAATGCTTGCACAGCACCATCCATTTGCGGAACAGCAGCTCGGTATCGCCAGCGTTCCGCTCGTACGGCCGGAAGCGGTACAGCAGGCGCATCAGCAAGTCGCCGTAACAAGCCGCCGCGATCAGCCGGTTGATCAGCTTCAAATTCAGCTTAAAGCCCGGCTGGCTTTCGATGCCTGTCGCATTCAGCGAGATGACTGGGATTTGCGCCATCCCCGCTTCTTTGAGCGCTTTACGCAGCAAGGCGATGTAGTTGGTCGCCCGGCAGCCGCCGCCGGTTTGGGTCAGAATGACTGCCGTCCGTTCCGGGTCGTAATCGCCGCCGCGCAAGGCCGCCATGATTTGCCCGATCGTGACGATCGCCGGGTAGCAGGCGTCGTTGTTGACGAATTTCAACCCTTCGTCCATCGTTTGCTTGCTGGCTTTCTCCAGCACCTTCAGCCGGTAACCGGCCCCGCGGAACACCGTCTCAAACAATTCGAAGTGTATGGGCGAGAGCTGCGGGGCAAGGATCGTATATTCACTTTTCATTTCCTTCGTAAAAGAAACCGGCGTGACGGGCACAACCACCGCCCGCGCCGCCCCCTGCGACGCTTCCCGCTCCTTCATCGCCGCGAGCAGCGAACGTAACCGGATGCGCGCCGCTCCTAGGTTGCTGATTTCATCCACCTTAATCAAGGTGAACGTCTTATGGTGGCGCTCCAGAATGTCCTGGATCGTATCCGCGGTGATCGCGTCGATGCCGCAGCCAAAGGAAGTTAGCTGCACCAACTCCAGGTCCTCCCGGCTGCTCACGAAATAAGCCGCACGATACATCCGCCCGTGATACGTCCATTGATTGACGACGGGCAAGGGATCTTTGACGGTGCCGAGATGGCACACGGCGTCCTCCGTCAACACCGCGAGTCCCATCCCGGCAATCAGGTCGGCGATGCCGTGATTGATCTCGGGATCGCTGTGATACGGGTGGCCGCAGAGCACGACGCCTTTGGCACCGGTCTCTTCCAGCAGCTTCAGCGTCGCTTCGCCTTGAGCGCAGATATCGCCGCGAGCCCGCGCGGCTTCCTGCAGCCCTGCCTCAATCGCCGCCTCCAACTCTTCCGCCGGAATGTGTGGGAACGTGGTTTGCAGCGTTTTTTTCAAAGCCGGCACATGGTCGATATTCAGGAACGGGCTGACCAGCGGGATGCCCTGCTCCTTCAGCCGGTCCATATTGGTGCGAATCACCTCGGGATAGGAGGCGACCACCGGACAGTTGAAATGATTGTCAGCCGAAGCATCCTCTTTCTTCTCATACACAACGGCAGGATAGAAGATGAAGTCAACTTGGCTGCGAATGAGGCTGTCGATATGGCCGTGCACGAGTTTGGCGGGATAACATACGGACTCCGACGGAATCGTCTCCATGCCGGTTTCGTACAGTTTTTTCGAGGATTTGGGCGATAGGACAACCCGGTACCCCAGCTGCGTAAAAAACGTATGCCAAAACGGGTAGTTCTCGAACAGATTTAACACCCGCGGCAAACCCACCGTCCCTCGTACCGCCTGCTCCATAGGGAGCGGGTCGTAGCTGAACATCCGCTCGTATTTATAGTCAACGAGATTGGGGAGCGTGCTTTTGTGCTTCTTCTGCGTCGCGCCACGTTCGCAGCGATTGCCGCTGACATGGAAGCTTTTGTCGGGAAAACGGCTGATCGTCATGGCGCAATTGTTGCTGCATAACGAGCAGCGGGCATGCGAGACTTCATAGGTGAACGAGTGCAGCTCCTCGCAAGGCAACAGGCTGCTGCGACCCGCACCGTCATATTGCTCGCGGGCCAACAGTGCGCATCCATAAGCGCCCATGATCCCGGCGATGTCGGGACGAATGGCCTCCCGGCCGGTGAGCAGCTCGAAAGCGCGCAGCACAGCGTCGTTGTAGAAGGTTCCGCCCTGCACGACGATGCGGCGTCCAAGCTCCTCGGGATTGCGAACTTTGATCACTTTTTGCAGTGCGTTCTTTATGACGGAGTAAGCCAACCCTGCCGATAGATCGGGCAAAGTGGCACCTTCCTTCTGCACCTGTTTGACTTTGGAGTTCATGAACACCGTGCAGCGTGAACCGAGATCCACCGGATGGTCGGCATGAAGCGCCGCTTCCGCAAACTCAGCAATCCCTAGACCTAAAGCTCCGGCAAAGCTCTCGAGAAAAGAACCGCAGCCCGCCGAGCAGGCTTCGTTCAGCAGCAAACTGTCGATCGCGCCGCCGCGGATTTTGATGCATTTCATATCCTGGCCGCCGATATCGAGGATGAAGTCGACGTCCGGCATAAAGCGGGCCGCCGCTTTGTAGTGGGCCACCGTCTCCACCTCGCCGGCATCGATGCGGAACGCCGCTTTCATCAAGCCTTCGCCGTAGCCCGTAACGCAGGTGCGGGCGATATAGCAGCCTTCCGGCAGCCGAGCGTACATTTCCTGCAGCGCTTCGGCAAGGGAAGCGAGCGGGTTGCCTTTATTGCCGCGATAGAACGTATGTAAAATTTGATCCTCGGCACCGGTCAACACCAGCTTGGTGGTCGTTGAACCGGCATCAATGCCAAGGAAGCAGGGACCTTGGTAGCTGGACAGGTCTGCCCGTGGCGCGGCGTCCCTATCGTGACGCTTCCGGAAGGCGTGGTATGCCTGTGCGTCCGCGAACAGGGGAGCCAGCCGATGCTCGCCATCGGAGGCGGAGGTCCATTTGGCGTCCTCCATGCGGTTTAGCCAATTGCCGAGTGGTAGCGAAAGTCCGCCCGTGCTTTGTAGGCCGGCGCCGATCGCCACGAAATACTGGGCATCTTCCGGGAACACGACGTCCTCCGGTGCAAGCTGGAGCGTTTCAATGAAACGCACGCGCAATTGCGGCAAGAACGTAAGCGGCCCGCCCAGAAAAGCCACCTTCCCGCGGATCGGCCGTCCGCAGGCCAGCCCGCTGATCGTCTGCGTGACGATGCTCTGGAAGATGGAGGCGGCGATATCCTCGCGGCGCGCCCCTTCGTTTAGGAGCGGCTGCACGTCCGTCTTGGCGAACACCCCGCAGCGCGAAGCGATCGGGTAGATCGTCTCATAGCGAGCTGCCCATTCGTCAAGCCCCGCCGGATCCGTTTCCAGCAGCGCGGCCATCTGGTCGATAAACGCACCGGTTCCGCCGGCGCAGGCGTTGTTCATGCGCTGTTCGATGCCGCCGCGCAAATAGATGATCTTGGCGTCTTCGCCGCCCAACTCGATCGCGGTGTCCGTTTCCGGCGCCAGCCGCTGGATCGCCTTCGTGCAGGCGACGACCTCCTGCAGAAACGGGATCCCAGCCAGCTCCGCTAGCTTCAGCCCGGAGGAGCCACTGATGCAGAGGCTGGCTTCCGCACCGGGGAAGCGGTCCATGACCTCCCGCCATAACGTTGGCACCGCCGTGCGAATATCCGAATAATGGCGGACATACGCCCGGTGCACGATGACTCCTTGGTGCAGGGCAACGATTTTTGCCGTGGTGGAGCCGATATCAAGTCCGATCTGCAGCAACATGATGTTCCTCCGTCCCCGTTGTCCATAACGACCCAGCCTTCCCCGGGCTCCCCGCGGCGAACTTATCCCGAATCGTCTGCAGCGATTGCAGGAATACAAGCAGCTGCTCTTCCGGGAAATCGTCAAGGATCGCTTGAAAAAGTTGATTGCGCTTGGCGATCATGGCCTCTAGTGTCGCACGCCCTTTCGCCGTTAAATCGATCCAGCAAATGCGTTTATCTTCGGGGTCCCGGACCCGATTCAGCAGGCCTTCCTTGACCATTTTATTAATGGCGATCGTATTGGCGCCGGTGGATAAGCCAACCTGTTCGGCAATTTGCGTTACCGTGGATTTCCCATTCCGGTAAATCGCCAATAGAATAAAAAACTTGCTCGGCAAAATCTGCTCCCCATCGTTAAAAAACAACCGGCCCATGCTATGCGCAATATCCAGCGTGGTCTCGCAGATTCCGACGCACATGTCTTGATGGTCCCTCATCGTTCAGCCCTCCCAGAGCGGAAACTTTTACGGTAAAACTTTATAGTCAAACCATATCACCCCGCGGGAACATCCGAATGTTAAAAATGTAATAGGGACAAGGGAATCGGACACGTTGGCCACAAAAAAATTTGTTTAGAAAACCGATTGACACCCCTCCTACTCGGTGTTACAATGTACCTGTAATAAGTGATACTGAATAGCGGAAGCGAGATCGGTTACTCTATACTCCACAAGCTATCGGTATTATTTTTCCTCAGGTACTAAGTCATACAGAATATCAGTCAGACAGAATAGAGGGGCTTCGCGGCCCCGAGATATCATTGAGCTAAAGGAGAAGAGTCATGAAATTTTGGGATAAGATCACAGGCAATGACATGACGAGGGAGTTTAAAGCTTTTGAAGCGCGGGCCCAAAAGTTACCGGCCGATTACCAAGCGGCATGGGAGCAAATGAAAGTGAATCTTTGGCAGCACTCCGATTTCACCGGTCGCAACCTCATGCCTATTTTTGACGGTGCGCTTAGCTGGTTCGAAGAAACGGCGGCGGACGGACAGCACGTTCAAGAGGTGCTGGGGGACGATATCCCGGGTTTCTGCTTGGCGCTAGCCGGTGAAGAAGGAGCCAAGTCGCTTCGCGACAAGTGGCGAGAGCAGCTTAATCAGAATGTCGCCAAAAAATTAGGGAAGCTGGAGGGATAACATGAATATTCAAGAAATGGTCCAGGGCAAAAAAGAATGGCGGGCGCACGTTGCACGCGTAAAAACGCTACCGCAGGATTATCAGATTGTGTATCACGAGATTCAGAAATATCTGTTTCGGGTTGGCCCGGTTGAGCTTGGTGATGGGATTGGCTTGCTTACGGGGATTGTCGATCTGTTTGAAGAGGGAGCGAGCTTGGGGAAGGGAGTCCTCGAAGTCACAGGGCGCGACGTTGCGGCTTTCTGCGACGAGTTAGTCAAAGATTCCAAAACGTACGCCGATCTTTACCAAGAAAGCGTCAACCAAAAAGTAAATCAAGCCGTAAACAAGTCGATCAATAAAAAACAGAAGTAAAAGGGTGCAAATTATGGATAACTTAACGGAAATGTTAAAGGGTTCGTTGGAAGGTTGCGTGCTGGAAATCATCAGCCGACATGAAACCTATGGGTACGAAATTACCCGGCGTCTGAACGAGTTGGGGTTTACCGAAGTCGTGGAAGGGACGGTGTATACCATCCTCGTGCGATTGGAGAAGAAAAATCTCGTTAACATCGAGAAGAAACCGTCCGATATGGGGCCGCCCCGCAAGTTCTATACGCTGAATGAGGCGGGTCGCCGAGAGCTTGATTCGTTTTGGGAAAAGTGGGATTTCCTCTCGTCAAAGATCAACGCTTTGAAGTCCTATTCGTTGAAATAATGCAATATCGATATCACTGACTGAATGCGGGTATTTTCAGGAACATACGATTCGGCCCCCATTCGGTCTCATTTTTTGCTTAGTAGTAAGTGACACTGGTTACCAGTCGTACTAAATAGTAAGGAGGAGTATAGATGAATCATGTTGCGATTTCTGTCAAAGGTCTTAAAAAATCTTTTAAGGATAAAGAGGTACTGAAGGGGGTGGACTTCGAGGTGCGGAGCGGGGAGATCTTTGCCCTGCTGGGCTCCAATGGGGCCGGCAAAACGACAACGGTAAATATTCTATCAACCTTGATGAAGCCGGATAACGGGGAAGCGAGCATTTGCGGTTTTGACGTTACACGCCAGTCGGATTCGGTGCGCCAGAGCATCAGCCTGACGGGGCAATTCGCCGCCATCGACGGCATGCTCACCGGGCGAGAAAATCTGATCCTGGTCGCCAAGCTGCGCGGCGTTCCGAAGCCAATCCAAGTTGCCGACCAACTGCTGGCCAAATTCAGCCTGACCGAAGCCGCTGACCGCCGGGCGGATCAATATTCCGGCGGGATGAAGCGCCGGTTGGATATCGCGATGAGCTTGATCGGGAAGCCGGCGGTTATTTTTCTCGACGAACCGACGACGGGGCTTGATCCTGAGGCACGGCTCGAGGTCTGGAATACCGTCAAGGAGCTGGCAGGCAGCGGCACGACCATCCTGCTCACGACCCAATACCTGGAGGAGGCGGAGCAGCTGGCGGATCGAATTGCGATTTTGCACGGCGGAACCATTATCACCACCGGCACGTTAGCCGAACTCAAGGAGAAGTTCCCTCCGGCCAAGGTGGAATATATCGAGAAGCAGCCGACGTTGGAGGAAATTTTCCTCGCGATCATCGGCAAGAAGGAGGAGAAGTAAATGAAGAACAAAACTGGAGTCCTGTTAGGTCGATTAATGCGCAACATTCTGCGTAGTCCCGATACGATTATTACGGTGGCAATTACACCGATCATGATGATGCTGTTGTTTGTCTACGTATTTGGCGGTGCCATCGATGCAGGAACGAACAACTACGTGAATTATTTGCTTCCGGGAATCCTGTTGATGGCAATCGCTTCCGGCGTCGCGTACACGTCACTGCGGCTGTTTAATGATATCAAAGGCGGGTTGATGTCGCGTTTCATCACCATGCCGATCAAGCGCTCGTCGGTCTTGTGGGCGCATGTGCTGACCTCGCTTTTTTCCAATGCGTTAACGCTTGTGGTTGTGTTCCTGGTTGCCCTTTTGATGGGCTTCCGCTCCAGCGCCTCTCTCCTGGAGTGGCTTGCGGTAGCCGGAATACTGGGGCTGTTCACGCTGGCACTGACCTGGCTGTCGGTCATTCCCGGCTTGACGGCCAAATCGATGGAAGGGGCGACGGCTTACTCGTACCCGCTGATTTTCCTGCCGTTTATCAGTTCCGCTTTTGTTCCTACCGAATCCATGCCCACAGCGATCCGCGTGTTTGCCGAGAACCAGCCTGTCACCTCGATCGTGGATGCCGTTCGCGCCTTGCTGAACGAGGGGACGGTCGGCAATGAGATCTGGATCGCGCTGGCCTGGTGCGTGGGCATGATGATCATTGCTTATTTCTTCGCGAGCAAAGCGTTTAGACGCCAACTAGGGTAGTACGCCCTGGTTCTAAAAAAACTAGCCCCCCTCGTTTAAAGGGGAAGCTAGTTTTTTCATCCTCGATCCAGCAAGCTTATCGAAAAGTGTGATAAAAGTATGAAATAACAGCTAAGTCGAACTCTATAGGAATAGCCCTTGTATTCACTCATATTGGGGGAAAGCAAGGGCTTCTATTATTTCTGATATCTTTAGAATGTTAATTGACCGAAGTATAAAAAGAAGATATATTAATTTCATACATATAATTCCAGACGTAATTATCATGAGAATGTGTGGTGATGATCCGATGAGTACCTCTACGATCCTGAAGGAAGTTCATTCTTTTATCAGAGAACAAGAATTGAATTTGAGTCAATTCTCGATGAGGTTAAATATTAACGCTGGAACACTGAGTTATATATTAAACGGAAATCGAGCCTTAACCATCGAACATTTGGACCGGATTTCGGAGATCATGGGCGTACCCATAGGGCATTATTACGAGAATTACATCGAGGATTATCTTCAGGAGAGAAACCCCAATTGGCGGAGAGTAGGCCCTTTTCTACGCAAGTGTGCCGAACTGGACAAGCTGGATTGCATCCGCAGAACGGTCTGTCTGCTGCTGGATAACTTGTCGTACTCCACTTCCTTATTTGAGCTGGCCGAGGAGTTTTTTGAGAAGGGATTCTACGGTGCCGCGGAAATTCTGTATGAAAATGTAGCTATGTGCGAAACGAGACAGTATTCTGAGCGGTTGGCGATATGCCAGTATCGTTTGTTTAAGATCCGGATAGGATCGGACCAGGCCCATAATCTCAAAATCGCCCACCAATTCGAACCCTACGTGGATCGGCTGGATGAGGTCCTACAGCTGGACGCGCTCAAGGATTTGGCTAACTTGTACCGCTCGCTTCGTGAGTGGGACAGGCTTGAGGTTTTGGCTCTCGAGATGGAACGCAAGGCACGCCTCCTTTATTTCAGTAACAGACGCTCGGAAAAGGGATTTCACGAAATGCAACACCGGCTTAGCAGACCCATGTTTGTATACATTGTTTATGCCAAACTATTGTGTGCAGAAGTATATGAGGGTAGAGAAGACTACGCAAAAGCATTGGAATATACTTATCAATATACAGATTTAAGTTGGGTGCAGGAAAAGGACGAGGACTCCATACATTGGTTAAGGTTATTTCAAAAATGGTCGAGTGCCAATATCTATGTCAATCGACTCATGAGTGGTGAAATCGAATATCTTTCCGATTATGTAGCGTTTATGATCGAAAACCCTGATGAAGTGATATCGTCGATTTCAAACGTTATGTCCGCAGCTAACCGGCACCAAATTGATGTAGATCATATCCTACTTCAATTTAAGTCGGAGATCGAAGCATATATCAACCGAAAACAATCAAATGACTTGTATAAAGACCAGGTTCTACCTGATAAGTACAATCAATTCTTGTACGATCTGACTTATTACTATCTACATAAAAAAGAATATACAATGGGTTTCAATTATTTGATGCAAGGAATTGAGAATTCGGTTAAAATGAATAATAAGGAAGCACTTCTAGATTTTATGGTACTATTTGAACATCATAGGCACATGGCTGCAATAGATATATGTAAGAAGTATAAGAATATTGTAAGTGAGGTGAAACGAAGTTTATGAAATCTAAAGTCGTTGTTGTTCTGGCAGTTCTTTTTTCATTAATCTTTACTACTCCTGCTACGATTCATGTTGAGCAACCTACCTTCACTGCCTTTGGTCAAAATGGTGGCGCATAAGAAAACTACATAAGAGGACATAAGTAAAAACGCCTATTCGTTTTAAACGAGTAGGCGTTTTTTCGTTATGAGAAAGTAATAATTCCGCAGGCTTTGCACCATTATCCCCTTTGGTCAGATATTACCGAGATCAGGTGAAGAACTCTTCCTCACTCGGAGCCCCTGGCCCCCTGAATGAAAGGGATAATCGCGTAAAGGCAGCACGAGAGAGACATCAGGAACCCCCGACGAGGACGCCATCTGGCGTTATTTCGCTCCCCCTACCTGATCACAATAATCTGCCGCAAATTGCGGGAGTCGCCGTTCAGCTTGGTTTCCGCGGCGTTCAGTTGGGCGGAGCCGTCCCCGTCGAGGAAGATGCCGTCGACGAGCTGGCCGTCCGCCAACGTTGCCTTGACGGCGGTGCGGAAGGCATCGGCTGTGCAGCGCGTAGGCGTGACGATCAGCCACAGCTGGCCGCTCGCGTCGTAAGCGAGACCGGAGCGGAGCCGATTCTCATCGGGATTCGGCAGATGCTCGGCCTCTACCGCCGCCGCCCGCCACCCGGCGTCATCCTGCAGCTTCATGCTAACGCCGCCTTGGGCAAAATAGCGGGCGCGATCCGTGACGACAAGCTCGTCTGCAGCGGAAACCACCTGCACCGAGAAGCCGTTCGCCGCGCCGTCCCACACGAGCGTACCGCGCGCGTATTTGGCGTTGAACCAGCCGGAGCCGTAAGCGCCTGATGTGCCTTGAACCGGCTGATCGTTGTTTACCGCGAGCGACAACACGGCGTCATTGTAGAAAAAACCGCCGTTCATGCCATACACGCGGTAACGCCCCAGCGGTTGGTCCGCGGCCCGCAGCTCAATTCGCTCCGGGTCCACAATCAAGGCATGCAGCTTGACGCCGTTCGCCGCGGTAAGCTCCTGATACTCGTAATGGTGAGGGAGCAGGTAGCGGCTGCCCCAGCCGATCATCAGCAGGATGCCAAGAAAAATCGCCACGACCGAAGTCATGGCGATTCCCCAGCGTCGCCAATTAATCGGCAACATAAGCCGCTAACAGGCGGGTCGTATTAATGACCGCCAGCTTATGGGTCCGCTCCATAGCGTGCGAGGCGTGCACGCCTGGTCCGATGAGGGCGGCGCGGATATTGTGGCCGCCGTGCAGCGCTGCCGAGGCATCAGAACCGTAGTGCGGATAAATATCCACCGCATGCGGAATACCCAGGCCTTGGGCAAGCTCGATCAGCCGGCTGGTCATCTCATAGTCGTACGGGCCGGAGGAGTCCTTCGCGCAAATCGAGACGTCGGTCTCTTTGCAGCTTAAATCATCACCCATGGCGCCCATGTCGACGGCGATCATTTCGTTGACGCCGTCGGGAATCCAGGAGGCGCCGTGCCCCACTTCCTCATAATTGGAGATGAGGAACACGAGGTCATGCCGCGGCGTCCAGCCTTCGCGGCGGCTCGATTCGATGAGCCCAAACAGGGCGGCGACGCTTGCTTTATCGTCCAGATGGCGGGACTTGATGTACCCGCTAGACGTGACGACTGCGCGGGCATCAAACGAAATGAAGTCGCCAACGCCAATGCCCAGCTTCAGCACGTCCTCTTTATTTTCTACGACCTCGTCGATCCGTACCTCCATGTTCATCTCTTCGCGTTTGATCTCGCGGGCGTCGCTGTAGACGTGAACGGAAGGGTGGGTCGACAGAATCGTACCGGTATAGACCCGGCCGCTGCGGGTGTGGATTTGGCAGTATTCGTTCTCGATACTATGCATCATGAACCCGCCCACCGAGGTGATTGCCAGCGTGCCGTTTGGACGGATGGCGCGCACCATGGCGCCTAACGTATCGACGTGTGCGCTGAGCGCGATGCGCCGCGATGAATCGCGGCCGGGCAGGGTCAGGAGAGCGCCGCCTTTTTCATTGAAGCTGCAAGGCACACCCAAAGCATCGGCTTCACGTTGGATCAGCGACATGATGCCGTGTGTAAACCCGCTGGGGCTAGGCGTATCCAGCAGGGTTTTCAGTAAATTTAACATATAGGTTTCATTCGGTTGAATATTCATGGGAGTCCTCCTTCACCGATTCAGTTTCGTTTTCGGATTGCGTTTCGTTTTCAGCGGATTTCTTCTTCTTACCGCGCTCCGGTTTCTCCGGTTCCGGAAAAATATATCCGGTTGCCTCCTGGATATGTACAAGCTTGGCGTGCAAGCTTTTGACTTCGCGCTGCAGTCGGTAGCCGCGGTAAATGCCAAACGAACCAACGATGATGCCGCCGAGCAGCGTACTGCCGAGAATCAGCAAAATCAGCGGAAGGCTGACCGAGCCAAACAGCAAATTCACCTGCACCGGATCCACGTTGATCACGGCAAACACGGCGGTGATCAAAGCGAAGATCAAGGCCAGAATCAGGGACCATTGAATTTTCATGAGGGTACACCTCCTTCTAGGACAGTATAAAATCCCTTGTCCGCAAAGGGCAAGGGATTTTGTGGTAGCCATCGGCCAATGTACGTTAGTTCGTCAATTGTTCCATTTGCGCGATGACGTTCTCGAACACGCTCATCGCTTCGCGAATCGGCTCCGGAGAGGACATGTCAACGCCGGCTTTTTTCAGGATATTAATCGAATAGTCGCTGCCACCGCTCTTCAAGAAGCCGAGGTAACGGTCGACCGCCGGTTGGCCTTCCTCGAGAATTTGCTTCGAGAAGCTCGTCGCCGCGGAGAAGCCCGTTGCGTATTTGTAGACGTAAAAGCTCGTGTAAAAATGAGGAATCCGCGCCCATTCCATCTCGATGTCTTGGTCCACGACCATGTCTTTGCCGTGGTATTTCACGTTCAGATCGTAGTAAATCTCCGACAGCTCCTGCGGTGTCAACGACTCCCCGGCTTCGGCGCGCTCGTGAATGAGCTTCTCGAATTCGGCGAACATCGTTTGCCGGAATAACGTCGTCCGGAACTGATCGGCATAGTAGGTGAGCAGGTACAGCTTTTGCTTCGGATCGGTGGATTTCTTGAGCAGATAATCCATCAGCAGCGCTTCGTTGGTCGTCGAGGCGACTTCCGCCAGGAAGATCGTGTACTGCGCATCCCGATATTTCAAGGCTTCATCCGAAAAATAGGAATGCAGCGCGTGGCCCATCTCATGCGCCAACGTAAACATGCTGTTCAGATTATCCTTGTGGTTGAGCAGCACATAAGGATGGGTGCCGTAGGCGCCCCAGCTGTAAGCGCCGGTACGTTTGCCTTCGTTCTCGTAGACGTCGATCCAACGGTTGTCGAAGCCTTCGCGCAGCACCTTCAGGTAATCCTCGCCGAGCGGCTGCAGCCCTTCCTCGACCATTTTCTTCGCATCGTCATAGGAGATATCCCACTTGTACTCCTCGACCAGTGGGGCGAACAGATCGTACATATGCAGCTCGTCAACGCCCAGCAGCTTCTTGCGCAGCTTCATATAACGTTGCAGGAGCGGCAGGCTCTCATGCACGGCATCAATCAGGTTCGTATACACTTCCTTCGGAATGTTGTCGCCATAAAGAGACATTTCCAGCACGGATGGGTATTTGCGGACCCGCGAATAAAACATGTTTTTGTTCACATTGGAGCTTAATGTAGCTGCGATCGTATTCTTTTGCTTGCGATAGGTTTCATAAACGGCTTTGAACGCCCGCTCGCGTACTTCGCGGTTTGGGTTCTCCAGGAATTGAATGTAGCTGCCGTGAGTCAAATCGACTTCGTTCCCGTTTTCGTCCTTGATTTTCGGGAATTTCATATCGGCGTTGTTGATCATCCCGAAAATTTGCTGCGGCGCTTGCGACAAATTGCCAACCTGAGCGAGCAGCGCTTCTTCCGTTTTACTCAGCACATGCGCTTTCTCGCGTTTAATCTCCTGCAAGGTGAATTTGTAATCCGCAAGCGTTGGATCGTTAATGAGCTTGTCGAGCTCCTGCTCGGGCAAAGCCAGAATTTCCGGGGTAATAAAAGACAAGGCCTCGCTGACTTCCACGCTTAATTTTTTCGCTTTTTGCACCAGGGCCTGATATGTAGGGTTGGTTGTATCCTCATCATGATTAAGATGGGCGTAAACGTAAAGCCGCTCGATTTGTAAAGACAACTCGTCTTCCAGCTCGAAAACGGATTTGATGCTCTCCGCATGGGTGAGCTTGCCTTCGAATTCAGCCGCTTTATCCTTCAGCGCCTTAAGTTCGTTGTACGATTTGTCCCAAGCCGCTTGGTTGGCGAACAAATCCTGCAGTTTCCATGTATTCTCCTGCGGTACTTCGGAACGTTTCAATACAGTGCTCATCGGAATCCTCCTTTGGGTTGGGTAAGATGATAATTCAGGCCGGCCCATCGCCGCGCTGCCCGGAAATGCGGCAGCCAGCAGACAGCCGGTCAACAGCAGGGGAATCGCACGGGGGATACGCTTGCGTATAGGTCGCATACCGGAAAGAACCTCCCATCATTGTTTAGGGAGCCCTAATCCCCGGCGGGAGCCAAGGATCCGGCTGGGGATTTCGGGCATTTTCCTAGTATGGCCGCCTGCTGTGGGAAATATAGGGGATCAAGCAAGGAAGCTGTAAATCATCAGCCCAAACGCCACCACGATCATCACGACGGAGACGAGAGCCAGGCCGCGCCTAAGGCGTGGCTGCAGCCGGTCCTTGTTCAGGATGACCACAAGGCCAAGCGCAAATGCGCAAATAATGAAGATCAGAAGGTTGGAACTATCCATCATAAGTATTGCTCCGTTTCATACAAGAATGGCCCAGACAGCGGCTTAAACCTGTTTAAAGGCGTTCATGATCTCATCCCATTCCGCCTCGTTACCGGCATATTCCTCTTTCGGGAACCGGCGTTTCACCCAATCCATCAAGGCAGGGCGGCTGAGGAACGTATGCGACTCCTCGCCCCATTGGTCGGAAATTTCACGGAGAACGATGTATTTTCCTTGAACCTCTACCGTCATCATATTCCATTTGTCTTTTTTGTATATTTCGTGTTTTTTGATCATCTGACGTTCTCCAATCTTTGGCTTCGGCTCGCAGGTATGAAACCCGCGGAGAAATGGTAATATTTTATGTAAAATGATAACTCACGCCCCCGAGGAAAGCAAATGAAACCGTACGTTCTGACGCGGGTTTCAGCTCCAAAAGGATTGGGCGAACTGACACGTTGCATTGTCGGTGGGCATAGAGTATAATATGGGTATTCGTCAAAGATGACGATTATTTTTAGGAGGTTGTTCATTTGAAAGGTACAGTTAAATGGTTTAACGCAGAAAAAGGCTATGGCTTCATCCAAGTTGAAGGTGGCGAAGACGTATTCGTACACTTCTCCGCGATTCAAGGCGAAGGTTTCAAAACTCTAGAAGAAGGCCAAGCCGTTGAGTTCGAAATCACTGACGGTAACCGTGGTCCTCAAGCTGCTAACGTAATCAAATTATAAGATCACTTCCGTTTAACGGATCACTTATAAAGTTTGGTTCCAAGCGCGATAATGAAAGGCACAGCTCTTTATAGGGCTGTGTTTTTTTGTATACCTATCGGGAAGTGAACCGTAACTCGAGTGCGGATGAGGAAATCAAATGGTGACATTCAGTTGTCACCAATGCTTTGTTATAGTGAGCTTAACGGGAGGGGAACCGTAGCGATGAAGCGAATGGACCGGATGATGGCGATTGTCATGGCCTTGCAGCAGCGCCCAGAGACCGCGCAATCCTTGGCGGACAAGCTGGAGGTGTCCAAGCGGACGGTGCTACGCGACATGCAGGCTTTGGGGGAAATCGGCATTCCATTGGTTGCGCTTCCAGGTCCGGGCGGCGGCTACCGCCTCATGGACGGCTTCCGGCTGCCGCCGCTGCAGCTCGACGCCGGCGAGGCACTGACCGTCCTGCTGGCTTTGGACGACATGGGCAAATACGCCGACGGTCCCTTCCGCAAGGCGAAATGGACCGTCACCGACAAGATCCGTTCCGCTTTGCCCGAGCAGATGCTGGGGCAAATTGCTCCATTGCTCCGGCACGTGGAGATGGAGGTGCCGGAGCGCGGAATCCAGGCGCCGTTCCTCAGCGCCTTGATGGCTTATGCCGCCGGCGGGAAATGGATCCGAGCGGAGTACCGCTCGCTGAATTATCGCCGGCAGCTGACGTTGAAGCCGCTGCGCGTGTACGCCGCGCACGGCTTCTGGTATTGCGAAGCCGAGTCGCTGGAGCACGGGGAGAAGCGAACGTTCCGCGTCGATCGCTTTGTCGAGGCGGCCGAGACCTCTCCCCCACCGGATGTGGATGCCGAAAGGGGAGAGGTCGACCAAGGGAGCCCTCACTCGGAGGCAGCGGTGAGGGAGGATTTCCGGCTGCGCGTGAAACTCACGTATCGCGGTTCGCTGTTGGCCGAGCAGGATCCGCATTTCGGCCAGGAGGTGCAACAGGTGGAGGAAGCGGAATGGCGGCTCGACTGTACCTTGCCGGGCACAGAGTGGAATTGGGCGGTCTCCTACTTCTTTAGTCTTGGTCGGGATGCGGAAGTCCTCGAGCCCCAAGCGTTGCGTGAGGAGCTGCATCAGCGGGCCGCGGAGCTGGCTGAACTGTATCGGACTTAGAAGCCGCCGGTTATTGCGTAACGCCGGTCTAAACCCGAGACGTGTGAATACGAAAAGAACGGAGGGTGTAGGAATGAAACCTAGAATGACGGTGTTGACGTTAGGTGTAGCGGATTTGGAAAGAGCGGTCCGGTTTTATCGAGATGGACTAGGCTGGGCGACGGAGGGGATCGTTGGCCAAGAGTTTGAGCATGGAGCGGTCGCCTTTTTCGATTTGCAATCGGGACTGAAGCTGGCGCTTTGGAAGCGGGCGGACATCGCTCATGACACCGGGTTAACGCTCCATGCGCCAAGTCCAACGGAGTTTACGCTAGGTCATAATGTGGCGAGCCAAGCGGAAGTCGACGAGGTCATGGAGCAAGCCCATACGGCGGGAGCCACGATCGTCGTTCCGCCCCACGAGACGTTTTGGGGCGGGTACTCGGGGTATTTTCAAGATCCCGATGGGCATTTATGGGAGATTGTATTTAATCCTGCGTGGGTATTCGAAGCCTAAAGAAGAAGGGACGAGGGTTAGATGAGAGAACGGGACGCGTTGGAACGGGCCGGTTCGTTTATTTATTCGCATGCCCGTCTGTTGGACCGCAAGCGGTTTGCTTACCATTTTGAAGGAGGGGCCGCGGAGGAGGTGCTTCGGGCGCTTCGACCGTACCAGAACGAGGATGGCGGTTTTGGCCATGCGCTGGAGCCGGATATGCGCGGCCCGCACAGTCAGCCGGTGGCTACTGAAACCGCACTGCTGGTGATTCGCGACGTCGGAGGATTTGGATCGGATCTGCTGGACGGGGGAATCCGTTATTTGCGAAGTTTGACGCTGCCGGGCGGCGGTTTGCCGCGGGCCACAACGGAAGTAAACCGATATCCGCATGCGCCGTGGTGGACAACCGAGCAGGACGGAGTCCCCTCGATCAACCCGACCGGAAGCATCATCGGCATGCTGCTGGAGCAACAGGAACGCACTGACTTTTTACTTGAGGATTGGTTCCAAAAGAACGTCTCCTTCCTGTGGGAAAACGTGGAGCAAGGCCTTCCCGGAGATTATCATGACGCCGTTCAGTGGATCTCCTTCCTGCAGCATGTGCCGGATCGGGATCGGGCGGGGAAGGCTTTATCCAGGTTGGATGCATGGTTAACGGGACCTAACGGGATCGAGACCAACCCGTTGGCGGAGGGGTACGTTCACAAAGTGCTGGATTATGCACCAACGCCGGAAAGTTATGCGGCAAAGCTCGTGTCGGAGCAAGATGTCGAGAAGCATTTGGATTGGTTGCTGAGCACCCAACAGGAGGATGGCGGCTGGGCGCTTACGTTTCCGGCGGTCAGCCCGGCCGGCGAGCAGGAATGGCGCGGTTGGCTGACCGTAGAGAATTTGAAGACGCTCAAGGCTTACGGCCGCTTGTCCTAAGGCTAGATCAGAAAGAGGCTTATTTCCAGCATGTTGCTGAAAATAAGCCTCTCTTTTTGCGTGGTATTAATCAACGATCCGCAGGATCTCGGCAACTTCCTTCCGGGGAACTGCCTTTGGCGAAATCGCCGGATGGCCCAGCGCGATCACCATGTTCACTCCGCGGTCTTCCGGGATGTCGAGATACTCGCGCAGTTTGTCTTCGGCCAGCAGCACCGGTCCGGTCATCGGACAAGTGGCGAGTCCTTTGGCATGTGCAGCGAGCATCAGGTTTTGCGCGGCCAGACAGCTGCTTTTCAGTCCTTCTTCTTCCCAGACCTCGGGAGCCACGAAAGCGATGGGATCAAAGATCTTCTCGCGGAATTTGGACGTATACGGGGTGGACAAACACACGATTAATGCCGGCGCACCGGAGAAGGCGGTCGCGTAAGGGCCAAACGACTTCACGAGCAGCTTGGCTTCCCGCTCCAGCCCTTGCTCCGCGGCGCGCGCTGCCGTTTCATGCAGGCGGTCCCAGGTGAAGTTTTCGATCTGTTTGATTTTGTCGGCGTTCACGACAACGATGAACTCCCAGGTTTGCGAATTCGTATCGCTGGGCGCGTAACGGGCGCAGTCGATAAGCTCCTCGATATCGGAGAGGCTGACGGGTTCTTCGGTAAATTCCCGGATACTGCGACGGGTTTTAAGTATGTCCTGGAACAAAGCGAAATCCATGCGTGTTCACCTGCTTTATCATATTTAATACCAGGTACTATCATCTGATAATAACTATTATATAGGAAGTCCTGTCCTTTGAACAGGGGATCAAAGGAAGAGGCGAAGCGCCGTTATGGCCCTTCGCCTCTTCCTTAGGCTGTATGATCGAATTTCGAGGGGGTGTGCTCTCCCGGCCCCTTCTGAAAATAACGGCTCGCGAACCCAACGAACGCGACCAGCGCCGCGCCCATCGCGGTCAGATAGAACGGATGCCGACCGAGCTGTTCGAACATTACGCCGCCGAAGGTCCCGCTGAGCAGTCCGGCCAAACTGGACCAGACGATGGTGTACAAGGCCATGCCGGTCGCCCGGAATTCGTCGGGAATCAGCCGGGTAAGCATGCGGATGGCTGTGACATAGAAGATGCCAAAGGTTACGCCATGCATCGCCTGAATGGCGAGGATGCCATAAGGCGAATCGGTCAAGCCCATCAGCAGGAACCGGACGGCAAACAGTAGGCTGGCCAGCAGCAGTAGCGGCAGCTCCTTAAATTTTTCCCCATGAAAGCTAAGGTAGATGAACACGGGGATTTCCGACAGCGACGAGGCGAGCATCGCCCAGCCGATGATATTTTCGCCCGCACCAAGCTCCTTCAAGCTAATCGAGATAAACGCCTCGTTCATCCGCATGCCGATCGCCAAGCAGAAGACGCAGCCAAAGAACCACAGCAGCTCTTTTTGCCGCAGGATGGCCCAGATGCCCGACAGATCCATTTTCGCCACGGATGTGGGTTGGTCTTTCACAAACAGGATGAACCCCAGCGCGAGGCCGGCGATGGCGATCGACACCCACATCGTATTCGAGGAGCCGATCCGAGCCAGTACGTAACCGATCAGCAGAGCAAAGAAGGCGTACCCAAACGATCCGAATAAGCGGATGGAGATGAAATGGATGCCGTGCTGTTTGGCCGTCGAAATCACGATCGTGTCGGATAGCGGAAAGACCGGATAGAAGAAAAAGTAAAATATCGTGATCACCGCCATGATAATGGAAAACGTCGTAGAGGCGGATAGGATAAACGTCAACGCAATTTGACCGACCAACAGGATCAACAGAATCTTCTTGATCGTTTGGTAGCGGTCGCTGGCTAGACTCCAGAGCAAATTGGATGCGATGGAGATCATCGGTCCCAGCGCGTACAGCAAGCCGATCTGGCTGGTCGAAAATCCAAGCTGAGCGTAAAATAGCGGGAAATAGGAGGAAACAAGGACACTTGTTCCGTATATTGTAAAGGTAAAGGCGCGCAGCCATCCGATATCCGAGTTGGCCGTGATTTTCCGGTTCATGGGGTTTACATACTCCGTTTCTGCAATCAGATCATTGTGCGGTATTTCGGTATTGGTTGATATGCTTGCAAGTATACCAGAAATCACGAGGTTCGGCGGCAATAAAATTTACGTTTCGTTTACTTAAATCTTATATAATGAATGTAAAGGAGGCATCGCCATGAATGATTGTTTTGTTTACGATGAACGTCTGGGCATCCCCGTGCCGGTGCTGGAGCGTCCTTTTGACGAGTACGAGCTGGAGGAACGGCTGGCGATGATCACCTATTGGGAGGAGATTCGCGGGCGGATTCCGAGTAAGGTGATGGTGCTGGAACGTTCGATCGAGCATAAGCTGGGGGAAATGAACAATGAGGCCGATTTCGAGCGAAGCTGCCGGCTTAACGGCGAGATCGCCGAGCTAGCCAGCCGGATCAACGACCTGCATATCTGGTACCGCACAACCCAGGAGGAGCCCTCGGTCAAAAGGCATTTGTGATTTTGTTTATTTGTGCTAAAAGTTGGATCATATTATAATATAGAATGGTTTTCAGATAGGCCGTATTTAACATCGCAGTGGAGGCAGGCCATTGATTGAACTAGAGCAAAGCCGAAACCAATTCCCGAAGGAGCCGATCCGGCTGATGAGCCGGGTTTATAAGTTTATTTTGCCGGATGTCCGTCAGGAGTTGGACCGTTGGAAGAAGGATGCCGAAGCGATCCCTGACCCTGAGCTAAGGCGGCAGGCGTTGGCCAGCATCGCCACGAAAGAGTTCCATTGCCAGGGAGGCGCGGTTTATGCAGCCGCTAACTTGCCGATGCGCCATGTATTAATCCCTCTTATCGTTGCGTTTCAAACTATCAGCGATTATTTGGATAATTTATGTGACCGGAGCACGTCCAAGGATCCCGCGGATTTCCGGCTTCTGCATCAGAGCATGCTGGATGCGGTGAATCCGGAAGCGTCGATGCAGAACTATTATGCCCTTCGCGAGGAGCAGGACGACGGCGGTTATCTGCACCGGCTGGTCGGCACTTGCCGGGCGCATATCGCCGAGCTTCGCGGATATCCGGCGGCGATGCCGTTCATCGTTGATCTCGTAGGACTTTATACCGACTTGCAGGTGTACAAGCACATCGATCCGAAGGAGCGCGAAGCCAAGCTGCTTAGCTGGTGGGCAAACCACGAATACCGTGCGCCGCATTTGCATTGGAACGAGTTCGCGGCGGCGACGGGTTCAACCCTGGGCGTCTTTATGCTGTTTTTGGCGGCAAGTCACGACGAGTTGGACGAAAAAAGCGCCAAAACGATCCACGACGCTTATTTTCCGCATGTCTGCGGTCTACATATCATGCTGGACTATTTGATCGATCAAGCGGAGGATGAGCTTGGCGGGGATTTGAACTTTTGCAGTTACTATGATAGCAAGGAAACGATGTTGGGCCGTATCACGTTGATCGTCGAGGGAGCGCGGCAGGATATCCGTATGTTGCCCGCTTCTTCGTTTCATAGGATGATCATTGAAGGCTTGCTGGCCCTATATTTATCTGACCCCAAGGTCAGCCAGCAGGACGAAATCCGCGAGGTATCCAGACGGTTGATGCGCCGGAGCCCGCTGATGCGGTTGTTCTTCTTCGCTAACAGCCTGTGGATTCGCAAGCATCTTTAACAATTTGGGAAGTACTACTTACTTACAACCGATTTAGGAGGAATTATCATGTCAGCAGTTAAAAAAATCGCAGTGCTTACCAGCGGAGGAGACTCTCAGGGCATGAACGCGGCCGTACGCGCCGTTGTACGGAGCGGGTTGTTTTACGGCCTGGAAGTGTACGGCATTCAACGCGGCTATCATGGGCTGCTCAATAATGACATTTTCCAAATGGACATTCGCAGTGTCGGCGATATCATTCAGCGCGGGGGGACGATTCTTCAGTCCGCACGTTGCCTGGAGTTTAAGACGCCGGAAGGCCAACAGCAGGGCGCGGATATTTTGCGTGAGCACGGCATCGACGGCCTGGTAGTTATCGGCGGCGACGGTTCCTACCAAGGGGCAGAGAAGCTGAGCAAACTGGGCATCAAAACGATGGGGCTGCCAGGCACGATCGACAATGACATTTCGTTTACGGACTATACAATTGGGTTTGATACGGCGGTTAGCATTGTTGTAGACGCGGTGAACAAACTGCGCGATACGATGTCTTCCCATGAGCGGGCTTCTGTGGTTGAGGTTATGGGCCGTCATTGCGGCGATATCGCGCTGCATGCCGGTTTGGCTGCAGGTGCCGAAACGATCCTCGTTCCGGAGGTGCCGTTTGACCTGAACGAAGTGGCGGATCGCATGAAGCAAAACTTCGAAAAAGGCAAACGCCACAGCATCGTGATCGTGGCTGAAGGCGTGGGCAGCGGCGAGGACGTAGTGCAAGCGATCAAGCAGCGCCAACCTTCCGTAGAGCCGCGTGCGACCGTGCTGGGCCATATCCAACGCGGCGGATCGCCAACGCCGTTCGACCGTAACCTGGCCAGCCGCCTCGGCGACTTTGCCGTGCGCAGCCTGATCGCCGGCGAATCGAACAAAGCCTGCGGCATGATCGGCGGCGAAATGGTGCTGACCGACATCGAGAAGGTCGTCGCCACGAAGAAGCCGTTTAACATGGAACTTTACGAGCTGGCTTCGCGGTTGTCGCAGTAATCATATTGATTTGTATCGCCAAACAAGCCGAGCAGGGAGGTATTCCAGCTCGGCTTTTTGTTTTGATTAGGCCGATCATCTCGTACAAGGGGTGGAAATGTTGCATTTTATACAACATTATCCGCTTGTCCTAAGCCGGTTGGCAGAAAATGTTGTAGAAGTTGCAACATTTTAGCGGCTGGAAGCCAATTGTAGCTGAAATTGTTGTACTAAAGAGTCAATTTCATAATTCAAAGCCGTTGATCTAGCTGGATATTTTGGTCATAGAAAAGGGAGTACCTCCCCAAATCTCGAATTAACAGGTAACCAAACCAAACCCGAGAGAAAAAAAAGGAGGTAACCCCTATCTATTCAATTCGCCAAATAGAACTGTTTTCCTTCGAGGAATTGTTACAAATGCAACCTGAAGATAGATATAGCCAGATCTTCGAGCATTTGAACCTCGCTCCGGTTATGCAATCGCTAAGTAAAAAACACGGCCGTGGGCGACCGGAGGAATTGAACGTGCCGGCCATGATCTATTCGCTGCTCATCGCAAAAATGGAAGGTATAGAATTTGTGTCCGCCCTGGTTAAGCGGCTCAAGTCCAGCGAAGAATTTCGAATCCAGTGTCGGTTTACCGGTTCCAATCGCATACCGAGCGAAGCTTCCTATTCGAGACTGATCCATGCGCTGCAACAAAATGGACTTCTTGAGAAGTTACAGGACCGTCTAGTACTGTCCGCCTTAGAAGAAGGATTCGTATCTGGTACGCATATCGCCGTCGACTCCTCGATCGTCGAAGCTTGGGACTGCCAATTCAGCGAGTCCGCATCCAAGCGACGGGCCGCTCGACGTTCCAAAAAACAAAGTAAGACACCGGAGTTAGAACAACTCAAATTGGATGTCACCGAGTCGCAACCCCCACCCGTGAGCGAACGGCCTAGGAAACCGACCTACCCGCGCGGGCGCGCCTCTGCTGAAGAAACAGAGCGTCGGCGTAAGGAACGGGAGGCTTACGAAGCGAGCCTAGGGCCGTTTGAGAAGAAAGTGGAGGACATGCTGTCCTCCACATACGATGAACTGCTCGCTGCATTGCCTAGGCAGGCCGCACGCTGTGACAAAAAGAACTCTAAAGGCAGGCTCACCAGCTGGTATGGTTTCAAGGCGAATATATTAGTGGATACCGACAGCCAATACATTCTCAGCGGTGTGTTCAGCTCGGCGAACCCAAACGACCAACGAATGGCGATTTTGCTGCTTAAGGGCCTGCCGCTGAAGTTCCCTATGCTTAAAGTGAAGCACGTCTTAGGAGACAAAGGCTACGACAGCAAGGCGGTCTACCAGTTAATTCACTCGCTAGGCGCCTACCCGGTCATTGATATAATCCACCATACGGAACCTCCCGAGGGAATGAACCGGGATTACAGTCCCGTTTGCAAGGAGGGGCATGCCTACCGCTATGACAGTTTTGACACCAAATACGAGACACTTCGATATACTCGGCCAAACGAGTGCAAGGATTGCCCATTTGCCGAGTCCAGCTGCCAGAAGGTCTTTAAGATCCGCATTGAAACGGATCTGCGCAAGCACACCTATCCGGCAAGAGGAAGCGAGAGCTTTGTGAAGCTGTACAAGAAACGAACTGCTGTGGAGCGCGTATTTGCCTACCTCAAGGAGTATTTCGGAATGAGACGCACACGTCACCGCGGTGTTCGAGCGAGCGTCGACTTTCAGTTAAGCACGTTGGCTTATAATCTCAGTAAGTTTGCCTTAGACAAGTTGAACAAGCAGTTGAGTCAGCACCGGCAAGTCGCCTGATTTTTATAAAAAACGATCTCGAATTTTGGGCAAGCATGCCCTCCAGCAAACTGAATTATGAAATTGACTCCTAAATACAACATTTTTCGCAATCTCAAGGTTTTCACACTGAAAATAGTGTAGCAAATACAACATTTTCGATCTAGACTCAGGTTCAAGACCAAGATCAGGCCCCAGCATGAATAGGAAATGGGGAGGGTTGACAACACATTTCAAAATGGTAATATATTCACATCAAAATAGTTGGAATTTTAAATATCGCTGACCGGGTCACCGGAGGCTCAGCAGACAGACGTGAATCGTCTTGTCTCCTGGGCTTTTTTTGTTGGATGACCCCGTGACGATGGGAGGAAGATGGGGATGGCGGATAAGGAAAAAATCAGGTTCGAAAGCGTCACGAAGACCTTTACGGTACGCGACCTGAAAAAAAACGGTGCGGCTCAATTATTTACAGCCGTCAAGGATTTGAATTTCGCCGTGCGGGAAGGCGAATTCCTGACACTGGTTGGACCAAGCGGCTGCGGAAAGTCCACGCTGCTGGATATGATCAGCGGATTGTCCGCCCCAACACGCGGGAGGATCTTGATGGATGGGGAAGAAATCAAGGGTCCCGGTCTGGATCGGGGGATCGTTTTTCAACAATATGCCTTATTTCCTTGGAAAACGGCGCGGGGCAATATTGAGTTCGGCTTAGAGGCGAAAGGGATCCCGAAACGGGAACGAAGGGAGCAAGCCAATCATTTTCTGTCGCTTGTCGGGCTGGCCACCTTCGCGGACCGGTACCCGCATGAGCTCTCCGGAGGAATGAAGCAACGCGTGGCGATCGCCCGCAGTTTGGCGTTTGATCCGGATGTGTTGCTGATGGATGAACCGTTTGCGGCTCTCGATGCGCAGACCCGCGAGTCATTGCAGAGCGAGCTGTTGCGAATTTGGCAGCAAACGAAAAAAACGATCCTCTTTATCACTCACGGAATTGATGAAGCGGTCTATCTTGGAGAACGCGTCATTGTCCTGACGCCGGGGCCAGGAACAGTGCGGCATATCGTGGATGTTCCTCTCAAGTCGAGGCTGGATGATGAGGATGTTCGCTCTCATCCCGATTTTGTCAAGCTTCGCCATGAAGTATGGAACCTGCTTCACCAACCGGTGTATGAGGGAGCCTATATTTAAACGAAAAAGGAGTGGATCCAAGTGGATACCGTAAAGTCCGTACCCGCACGATGGACAGGAAGAAATGTAAGATTGGCTCTTATATCGAGTCTGCGTAAATTGCTAAGGCAATCCATTGTTTTGATCGGATTCTTTGTGTTCTGGGAAATGGCTCCGCGGTTGGGATTGGTGGATCCGGCATTTTTACCTCCCTTCACCGAGGTGATCGGGTCATTAGGGCAGTTAGTTGGATCTGGAGAGCTGCTTCAGCATTTTTCGGCCAGCATTCTTCGATCTCTAACCGGATTCTCATTGGCGCTTCTTGTAGCGATTCCGCTGGGTTTGATCATCGGCTGGTACCCCGTTGCCCGGGAGCTTCTGAATCCCGTGCTTGAACTCTTCCGGAATACCGCGGCATTGGCGCTGCTCCCGGTGTTTATGCTGCTGCTTGGCATTGGGGAGACCTCCAAAATTGCGATTGTTCTGTTTGCCTGCGCCTGGCCCATTCTCCTGAATACGATTGCGGCTGTCGGTAATGTCGATCCCCTGCTTATTAAATCGGCAAAGTCCATGAAGCTGTCCTCCTTTAAACTATTCCTAAAGGTGATTTTACCTGCGTCCGTACCGACGATTTTCACGGGAATCCGCATGGCGGGGACAGGGGCCATTCTGGTATTGATCGCCGCTGAGATGGTTGGGGCCAAGGAAGGCCTCGGATATTTGATTACGTATTCGCAGTACAACTTCCAAATCCCCAAGATGTACGCGGGTATTCTTGCGATCTCTTTATTAGGACTGCTCATTAATTACGGTCTCGTAAGTTTGGAACGCATGTTATCGAAATGGAATTCACCGATGAATGGATAGCGGATCAGTTTTAGGGTTGGAATCACGTCAATTGACGTTTTTTTAATTGTATAAACATGACTAAACAAATTGGAAAACTAGGAGTGATGAAAATGTCAACAAAGAAGCAGATGAAACTAGGAGCATTCTTTAATTTGCCGGGCCACCACGTCGCCAGCTGGCGGCACCCTCAAACCGATGCCCACCGCACCTTCGACCTCGAGTACTTGCAGGAATTGGCGCGGTTAGCCGAGCGGGGAAAATTCGATATGATCTTCTTCGCGGATGTTCTTGGTCTACGCCCTTCGGGTAACCAGGCAGCCTCGGCACTGAAGCTGGATCCGCTGATCATCCTGGCGTCACTGGTCTCTGTGACGAGCCACATCGGGCTGACGGCCACGCTGACCACAACCTATAACGACCCCTATCAAGTGGCGCGGAAGTTTGCGGCGATCGATCATTTATCGAGAGGGCGCGCTGCTTGGAATGTGGTCACATCGGCCAATGAGAAGGAATCGCTGCTGTTCGGTAAGCCGAAGCATCTCGAGCATGCGCGTCGATACGAACGGGCGGAGGAGTTTGTGGACCTGGTGAAACAGCTTTGGCTGTCGATTGAGCGGGAGGCGGTTATTCTCGACAAGGAGCAGGGCCAAGTGCTGGACATTGAGAGGGTTCATCCGTTGAGTCACGAGGGTGAATGGTTCAAGGTACAGGGGTTGCTGGACGCGCCTTCGACGCCGCAAGGGCATCCTGTCATCGTTCAAGCGGGATCGTCGGAGGCGGGAAAGGAGTTGGCGGCCAAAACTGCAGAGGTCATCTTTACGGCATGGCAAACGCTGGAGGAAACCCAGACGTTCTATCGGGATGTGAAGAGCCGCCTTGCGAAATACGGCCGCAAGCCGGAGGATTTGAAGATTATGCCGGGGGTATTTATCACCGTGGCGAAGACGGAAGCGGAAGCCATCGCCAAGCGGAAGGAGTTAAACAGTTACATTTTGCCGGAGGTAGGTCTGGAATATCTCTCCAACTTTATTGGAACGGACCTCACGGGATATGATGTGGATGCGCCATTGCCGGGATTCACGACATCGGAAGATAAGACGAATCCGCAAATTCGCTCCAATCTGATCCGGGCGCTCGCCGAAAGGGAAGGACTGACCACCATCCGTGAAGTCTATGAGCATATCGCAGGAGCACGGGGACACCGGGAGATCGTAGGGACGCCGGGGCAGATCGTGGACCAACTTGAGGAATGGTTCTTCAATGAAGGGGCGGACGGCTTTAACATCATGCCGCCAACGTTCCCGGAAGGACTTCGCGACATCGTCGAGCTGGTCATTCCGGAATTACAACGACGCGGGTTGTTCCGAACGGAATACGAGAGCCATACCCTACGGGGGAATCTAGGTTTATCGATTCCTTCCTATCCCCAACGTAAGCAAGAGCAATCAGCTAAGCTCTAATGATCAAACACTCTAAATCAAAGGTCGGTGTACAAAAATGCTCAAATCATGGAGAAGATCTTCATCGCTGCTGGCAGCCCTACTATTTGCCGTAGCCTTGCTGTCAGGTTGCATCGATGGCAGGGTTGGGGCGACGGGAGAAGAAGATAAGGTGCTTCAATATAACTCGGCACCGGGCAGCGTATCATTCCCGGAGTTGGCTGAGGATCTTGGCTATTTGGGAGAGGTGAAGCTGGAGTCGATCGGCAGCACCACTGGGGGACCGGAGAGTATTCAATTGACGGCGACCAAGCAAACGGATTTTGGTTCCGCCTTTAACGGGGCCATCATTAAATCAGTGGCGCAGAACGTAAAGATCAAGTCCGTAATCGGCTCGTACGGCAGCGATAAACATACGTATATCGGCGCTTATGTGTTGGAGGGCAGCCCGATCCAGACGGCCAAAGATTTTATCGGCAAAAAGGTGGGAGTGAATACGTTAGGCGCGCATTTGGAGTTTATGACCAAGGATTATTTACGTGCAGGCGGATTAACCGACAAGGAAATCAGTCAAGTTACCCTCGTTACCGTACCATCTGGAAACGCGGAGCAAATCTTGCGCAGTGGGCAGATCGACGCCGTCCTATTAAGCGGCGTGGCAAGAGACCGAGCATTGGAAAAAGGCGGCCTCATCGAATTATTTAAGGATATCGACATTTATCAGACGGAATTTACGGCGGGGGACTATTTTTTCGCTGAGGAGTACATCAAGAACAACCCGAACACGGTAAGGCAATTCGTCGAAGGCGTAGCCAAAGCGATCGAATGGGAACGCACCACACCGCGGGAAGAAGTGATTCAACGGATGGAAAGCATTGTAGACAAGAGAGACGGCAAAGATGCGGCCCTTAATCTGAAGTACTGGAAGAGTACGGGGATAGCGACAGAGGGGGGAGTGATTGAGCCGGAGGAGTATCAACGGTGGATCGACTGGCTGGTTCAGAGCGGTGATCTAAAAGAGGGGCAAGTGAAGCCGGAGGATCTGTATACGAACGAATTTAATCCTTATGCGCGTTAACCGTCAAGGATGAAAGGCAGCTAAACCCGGATCACAGGGGGAGGTTGCCTTTTCTCTGTTGGCATCAAGGTAAAGGCGTTCAGCGACACGGGATTTTGCTATAATAAGTTGAACTACGGGATCAGAGGAGGAACTCGCATGTACCTGTATCGTTTGGAGGCCGACACCTCCGCCGGTCCGTTCGTGATCGTTATCGCCGCCGAAGGAGAGGAGCAGGCGTTTGCTGCGGCTGAGGAACATTTGCAGCGGCAGGTGTTGCCCGCACCCGCGGTTAAGGAGCTGACGATCGTGGAGAAGAAGCGGATTGTCCCCGGGGCGGGGTACGTGGTTGCTATCGGCAGTGAGCTAAGCTAAAAAGAAGAAGCCCGTGACCCCTCCCGGCCACGGGCTTCGCTATGGTTACGGCGCGTTCGCCGGAAGGACTTGGCGGCTACCCAGGCGGCGCTGAATCACAACCAGGCGATACAGCAACAAGACGGCGGCGACGGCCAGGCCGGTAATCAGCCCAACCCAATAGCCGTAAGGGCCTTGCGGCGTGTAGTTGGCCAAGGCGAACCCCAGCGGCAGCCCGATGATCCAATAGGCCAACAGGGAGATCCAGAAGCCGGGGCTCACGTCTTTATACCCGCGCAGCACGCCTTGCGTTGGCGTCGCGATGGCATCGGACATCTGAAAGAAGATTGCGAACACCAGAAAATGCTTGATCAACGCGACCACCTCGGGTTCGCTTGAATAAAGCTGCGCAACGCCCTGGCGGAACACCATCAGCAGAACGGCGGTCACCAAAGCCAGGACCGCAGCGGTTCCGATGCCTAGGGCTGCGTATTGCCGGGCATCCTTCAGCCGGGAAGCGCCCGTCTCGAAACCGACGAGGATCGTCAGCGCCAAGCAGATGCTCAGCGGGATCATATAAAGCGTTGAAGCGAAATTGTTCGCCGCTTGGTGAGCGGCGATCGTCAGCGTGTCGAATCGGCTCATCAGCAGCGTCACGGCGGCGAAGACCGCCGTTTCGAAGAAGATGGCGAAGCCGATCGGCACGCCCAGATTCATCAGCTCGCGCCATTTGACCAGCGAGATGCGGTGCAGCTTGCGGAACACGCCATACGAGGCGAACGGTTCTTGCCGATGCACGATCCACAAGGCGATCAGAAAGATGCACCAGTACGTAAAAGCCGTAGCGATCCCGGAACCGATACCGCCGAGACGAGGGAAGCCGCCGCGTCCAAAAATAAGCAGGTACCCGGCCCCTACGTTTAACGGGAGTGAGATCAGCGTGATCATCATGGAAATTCGCGTTTGCCCCA
Organism: Paenibacillus rubinfantis; assembly: GCF_001486505.1. GTDB lineage: Bacteria > Bacillota > Bacilli > Paenibacillales > Paenibacillaceae > Fontibacillus > Fontibacillus rubinfantis. The sequence continues at coordinate 632,593 of NZ_LN909066.1, read as the reverse complement.
ATGCATCGATAAATGAGCGCAGCACGATATATCCAAACAAAGGGACAATTCCCGTGGAAATCGCCACCAGGAAATATAACGCAACATGATGGACCTTGGGCTCCAGATTCATCGTATTTAGCAGAGGAGAGACCGATAACGCGCCGGCGAGCAGCACGACCAGACTCACGGCAATCGACAACCAGATGGCCTGGATGACGTGATAGCCCACTTTATTTTTCTGGCCAGCGCCAACCAATTGCGAAACGATCGGCGTAATGCCCATCAGAATGCCGCTGAGTCCGGTCTGCACCGGAATCCACAGGCTTGAACCGATCGCTGTGCCCGCCAGGTCGGCTGGGCTGGCATGACCGGACATCATCGTATCGAAGAATGTCATCAAAGACATCGTCACCTGGGTGACCAGGATCGGGATCAAAATGCGTAAAAATTGTCCGTACTTTTGCTTTAACGTATAGGTCTGATTCATATGCGAACTTAACTCCGATCATCAAAGGGTAACTTTACGTATAAGCCAAACCAAACCCGGGCGGAAGGCCCGGGTTTGATCAGCGGTGTAGCTTTATTATTCATAATCGACGTCAGAAGTATAACGGTTGGTAGCGTTCCACAGTAGAAACTCATCCACGTTCATTTCCTTCAGCGCCCGAATTTGTTCTTCCACTTCGTGCTTGCCGTATTTAATATAGTGACCGCTTCCCAGCCAACTGGCGGTGAAGTCTTGAATCCACGGCCGAATGATCGGCTGCGTATCGCCTAGTTCCGAGAGCTTGGTTTGCGTATCCTTCACCGCACCCTTGATCGTCTGGTACGGGGCTTTATCGGGATCTTTGGCGTTAAACCAACCGGTGGTGTAATGGCTTGGATAGATCATCGGACAAATGACGTCGACGTTATCGGAGATCTTCACGAAGTCCTGACCAATCCCTTCGGCAGCAGGAACTGATGCCGCATATCCAAAAATATCTACGGAAACCCGGATGCCTAACGGCTCCAGCTCATCCTTGGCATATTTGACAAAGGAGGAGACAGCGTCGACGCGGCTCATCTCATTTTTCGTATAGTTCAGACTGTCTGCCCGTTTCTCGAAACCTTCCGGGAATCGCACGTAGTCGAATTGGATTTCCTTAAAGCCAAGTTTGGCCGCTTCCTTGGCAATGGCGATATTATAATCCCAGACCTCTTTGCTGTAGGGATTCACGAAGCTGTCTCCCTTGCCGTTGCTCCACACGGATCCGTCCTTGTGGCGGAACGAGAGCTCCGGATGCTTCTTGGCCAGAATCGTATCCTTAAACACCACGATCCGGGCAATCGGATAAATATCATGCTTCTCCAAACGGGCCATTAACGCGTTGATGTCGCGAATGAACGGTTGCGGTTTGCCCCATTCCTTCAGCTCGGGATTATCCGTCTTGTAGGTGATATATCCCAGATCATCCTTGATGTCGATAACCATCGCATTCAGTTCGGTCTTGTCGACAAGATCGACCAACTGCTCCATCCGGGATCCCCCGGCGCTATAAGCTGTGACATAAATGCCTTTGACTTTGGGGGCATCGACCTGCGGATCTACCTTCAACTCTGAAGGTTTGATAGGATTTTCCAGGCGTCCTTCCGCTAGATTCACCGAGAAGGTGTGAGCCACCGAGGCCATCATGGAGTTCGCCGGCTCGTTCCCCGCGGCTTGCTCCTGCGGCGCAGCTCCGCTGCCCGTACTCAAGGCCAGAAGTAGTAGTGTCCAGATGATGTTCATGATATCTCTCCCTTGTTTGCACTCGCCACTTATTATATCGGAAGAACGGCCCTCAGAAGGAACAGGAATGTCACAATTGGTAAAAAGTTTCAGAGTTTCATAGAAAAATGCACAAAAAAGTCGTTTCCTTTGCCGGGGCAAAAGAAACGACTTCGTCCTGCTTGAAAGCGTTACATATTTAATGAAGAAACGCTGAGTTTTGATGCTCGCAGATGCTGAATTGAATAATCTCCAGCGCGTCCTGCGGTTCCAAGATGGTCAGGCCATCCCGGAGGAGGATCGTCGAATTCAGTTCCCTTTGGTTCAGAAATGGCAGCATATCCGGGAACCACTTCTTCACGATCTGTTCCAGTTTTACCGTTTCCATTTCCATTTCCACATCCATCACCCTTTCCTTTCAGATTTATTCACTGCGGAATCAATCCTAAATCGGAAAAGCAAAAAGCCTGTGAAATACGGGGTAAAGCTGAACCCTATAAAGTTATATAGGAACCGCTGTGATTATTATAACAAAGAAGCAGCCGTTTGAAAACGGCCGCTTCTTTCAAGAAAACGCTTAACGACGGCGAAATGAGCCCATAACTCCCACCGTTTCCACAATATTGACGAACGCACTGGGGTCGGTTTGCTTAATGATCTCCCGCAGTTCCGCTAGTTCATACCGGGTCGTGACGGTCATCAACATATCTTTTTCCTTGTGAGAAAAAGCGCCTTGGGTTTTGATCAACGTCACCCCGCGGGGCAGCGTCAGCAGCCGTTCGAGCATCGCTTCCGTGTGGTTGGTGATAATAAATAACGTCACTTTGATGTGGCTGATATGGATCAGGTCAACGACTTTGCCGGTAATGTAGATCGATACCATCGAAGCCAAAGCGAGATCCCAATTCCCTTCGAGATACCCCATTGCCAATATGACGATGCCGTTCATTCCGACGATCACATTGCCGACCGGGAAGTCGCGGAAGCGGGTTACGATCGAACCCACGATGTCGAAGCCGCCGGACGATCCGCCGACGCGGAACGAGATGCCGCTGCCGATGCCGACCAGCACGCCGCCAAATACCGCGGAGAGCAGGGTATCCGACGACAGCAGCTTGTCCGGGGTTGGGATCAGGACGATCAACCAGGTCGTGGCGGCGACCGACAGGATGCTTAATCCGATAAACCGTCTCCCCAGCAAAAATAGGCCGGCGATCAACAACGGCACGTTATAAGCTAAGTACATCGTACTGATGCTCAGTGGAGAGAAGTAGGCGGTTAGCATCGCCAAACCCGAAACTCCGCCGCTGAGCAAATGGAGCGGCACGAGGAACAGATTGAAACCCGCGGCGATCATCGCTGCCCCGAGTACAATAACTACGGCATTTCTGATTTCCTTCAACAAAATTTTCACCTCACGAAAATAAAGGAAGTATCCCAACCTGCTTGCTGGTATTCCATTTAGGTTTTGTGCTATAATGTTTGAGATATTCTTGAGTAGGTACTCTTTTCCATTTTTCATGCTAGACCTATGTAAAATTTACAGGCAGATTGGACAGCCTATAAACGTTTGAAGCGAGAGTCCAAGGTCAGTTTTGAGCGTGATCAAAACAGGACTAAACGCTACTTAAGAATACCGTTAAGCCGGTGGAATGTCCACTATATAGAAGGAGTATGATACATTGAACACATTTGCAGATTTCGGCCTAGAGCCTAAAGTATTGCAAGCTATTACGGAACTTGGATTTGAAGAAGCAACGCCGATTCAGGCTAAATCGATTCCGATCGCGATGACAGGACGCGATATGATCGGGCAAGCCCAGACCGGGACCGGGAAGACCGCAGCCTTCGGTCTGCCGCTCATCAACAAAATCCCCAAGGAAGAAGATCGCATCGTTGCGTTGATTATGACCCCAACCCGGGAGTTGGCCATTCAGGTCGCCGAAGAAATCGGTAAGCTCTCGCGCTTTAAAGGCACACGTTCTCTTCCCATTTACGGCGGACAAGACATCGTACGCCAAATTCGCGCATTAAAGAAGAAGCCTCAGATTATTATCGGTACGCCGGGCCGTTTACTTGACCACATTAACCGGAAAACGATCAAGCTTGACGATGTGCAAACCGTCGTACTCGATGAAGCGGATGAAATGCTCGACATGGGCTTTATGGACGACATTCAGTCGATCCTGAAGCTGGTTCCAGAAGCACGTCAAACGATGTTGTTCTCCGCAACGATGCCGGCGAATATCCAGAAGCTGGCTCAGCAGTTCCTGAAAGATCCGGAGCATGTGTCCGTGATTCCTAAACAAGTCAGCGCGCCGTTGATTGACCAAGCTTATATCGAGGTGCATGAACGTCAAAAATTCGACGCTTTGACTCGTTTGCTGGACATGGAGTCCCCCGAGCTGGCCATCGTATTCGGCCGGACGAAACGCCGGGTTGACGAATTGTCCGAAGCTCTGCAGAAGCAAGGTTATTCCGCCGATGGCCTGCACGGCGACTTGTCGCAGAACCAGCGCGATAACGTGATGCGCAAATTCCGTGACGGCAGCATCGACGTTCTGGTTGCCACTGACGTGGCCGCACGTGGTTTGGACGTCTCCGGCGTTACCCACGTCGTGAACTTCGACCTGCCGCAGGATCCGGAAAGCTATGTACACCGGATCGGCCGTACCGGTCGTGCCGGCAAAGAAGGGGCGGCCTGGTCCTTCGTGACGCCGCGTGAGATCGATCATTTGCGCTTTATCGAGCGGATTACGCGCCATAAGATCGCCCGCAAGCCGCTGCCAAGCATCGCTGAAGCGATCGAAGGCAAGCAACGCATCATTGCGGAACGCTTGATCGAACTCGTAGAGAACGGGGAGCTGAACGAAAACAAAGGCATTGCGATCCAATTGCTGGAACAATACGATTCGGTGAACCTGCTGGCAGCTGCATTTAAGCTGATCACCGGCGATAAGAATGAGAAGACTAACGTCGAGCTCACACCGGAAGAGCCGATTCGCGTGAAACGCCGCAATCCGGATATCCGTTCCAGCGGCCGGAAGCCATCGGGTTACGGCAACCGCGGCGGCGGTGGAGGTTACCGTCGCGACTCCCAAGGCGGCCGCGGGGGTTACAGCAAAGGCGGCGGGTATAACCGCGACAGCGGTCGCGATTCCTACCGTTCCTCCGACCGCAAGCCGCGCACCGGCTCGGGCGGCGGGGAGCGCAGACCGTCGAAATACAATGACAACTCCAACTCCTCGTTTGACAATTAAGACGGGGCGTTCATAGGACAAAAAAAAGAAGACGGAGGCATCTCCGTCTTCTTTGTTGTTCATTACAGAAGGATCGTACGGCTCACGATAACGAGCAGAATGAACAATACCAGAATCGTACCCGTAGAGGTCCAGAAACCTCCGCCATATCCTACACCGGACATGTGATAACCTCCTTTGATGATGTTGATGTTTTGAAGTTACGGTATATACTATGGCACAGAGGCCCTCTAAGATTAGACGCTTACCCATGGCGGCGCAAATTAGGCGCTGGAACGAGCTGGACGAATCATGTATAGTTAATATAGGCAGAGCTATTGCACTATACAATGCTTGAGAGGGGAACTTTACTTGGAATACAAAGGTTTTATGGGCGGATTTTATAGAATCACCGAATGGATTATGCGGATCGCCGGCAGCAATCTGTTGTGGCTGTTGTGCTCATCGCCCTTTATGATCGTGTTGGCGATGAAGCTGCTGTTGGTGCTGCAATCGCCGACGCCTCAGCCGGAGACGCTGACGATTTGGGTTATGGGCATTTTGGCACCGTTTACACTGTTTCCAGCAACGGCCGCTTTATTTTCTGTGACCCGGAAATGGGTGATGGGTGAAAGTGACTTGAGTATCATTAAAGTCTATTTCAAAGGATACAAGGAAAACTACAAGCAGAGTATGATCGGCGGCATTTTCTATACGCTTCTGTTCGCGATTATGTATGTCGATTATGAAGTCTACATGAATCAAATGAACAACCTGCAGATGATCGGCATGATTATGCTGTTCTTCCTGTTAATCCTGTTCCTGTCTTTGTTTAACTTCTTCTCGCTGGTATCCCATTACCATCTGGGTGCGGTGCAGCTGATTAAGAATGCGATCCTGTTTACGATTCTTCGGCCGTTCCGGACTTTATCCACGTTGATTTGCGCCGGCGTACTTGGATTTCTAACCCTGCGCTTTGGCTGGCTGATTTTCTTCGGGTTCGGGAGCTTAACCGCTTTCGTTGCGTTCTACAACTTCTACATCGCTTATAACAAAATCCAGGAGAAGGTCGAGCGGATGCGTCAAGCCGATGATTCGACTAGTGTCAGCAGCACCGAACAGGACGACGAGGATATGGCCCTTGATTTGCCAACGAGCGAGGAGAAAGAGAAGGATTGATTAACAACATTATTTTCCAGCATTTTCCTTGCCCGCTGAGTTTACATTTGCTTAACAAAGCCGTATAATAGGTTTACGTCCTGCGATGTACGTTTCGGTTTCAGTTATTTTGAACCAATGACGGTTATCTCGGGAGACCTACATTGCGCCGCCGCTGAAAGGCCCTATCCATTGGATGTGGGGACTTCAAACTCGTCGCTGCGGTCACCCACCTGCGGGTGCAGGTTCGAGATAATGTAATCGGACGGCATAGGCGGGTCTATGATTTAGCATGTGAACGGCACCTTGTTCTCTTTTCGTCACAGAAAAGGGGCAAGGTGCTTTTTTGTTTGCTTCAAAATGCACAAGCTCGCTTTTGTTTGTCTGCCAAGAATGTTAAACTAAGAATTAAGAAAACGCATACCCAATTGGGGTCAGGATCGTGAAGGAGGAAGGACAGTTGTCATTTAAAAGAACGTTAACCGGCATTTTCCGCAGTCAGGAAGGAACCAGCGACCGTGCGAAGTTGCCCGAACTCAAAACCAGATATTATCAATTATCCAAAGAGAAATGCTGGGAGGAGGTCTCCTCGACCTTGAAGAAAATCCCAGGTTATAAGGTGCTGCATGAAGTACCGTCCGTCGGGGAGATTACGCTGGAGAAGCGGACCAGCCTTGGTCGGGTTATGGACATTACCGTATCGATCGTGTCCACTGGCCCGGTTCGGAGCGCAATTGATATTTATTCGGCCACGCGCGGATCGATGGGGGACCTTGGCGCGAATTACCGCAACATCCTGCAACTCTTCGCTGTCCTGGACAAGAAGCTGGCGGCCCATAAGGTCTCCTCAAACATGTAATTTTCGTTAAGCCACACACAACAAAAGCGAGCAGGGAGAAACCTCTCCTACTCGCTTTTCGTTTGCACCCGTAAGCCCAGGATTAAGACAACAGCGCTTTAACGGCAGCCACCGGTTTTTCGTAATCCGGATGCTCGGTCATTTCCTTCAAGACTTCAACGTATTGGATCTTGTTGTCTTTATCCACCACAAACACGGCACGCATGTCGAGCGCGAACTCTTTGATGAGTACGCCGTAGGCTTGGCCGAAAGAGTTGTCCTTGTAGTCCGACAGAGTAACAACCCGGTCGACGCCGGCAGCGCCGCACCAGCGAGCTTGGGCAAAAGGAAGATCGGCGCTGACGGTCAGTACAACCACATCTTCGCCAAGACCAGCGGCTTCCTGATTGAAACGGCGCGTTTGTGCGTCGCAGACGCCCGTATCCAGCGATGGAACCACGCTGATCAGTTTGATTTTGCCGGCATAGTCCTGCAGAGTTGCTTCTTCCAGCAGGTTTTTATTCAAGCGGAAATCCGGAGCCGTATCGCCGACCTTAAGTTCCGGGCCGATCAGCGTGAGTGGATTGCCTTTAAATGTAGCTACATTTGCGCGTTCTTGGGCCATGTTTATTTCTCCTCCTAGACAGATGGATTTATTGATTCAAAATTAATTATAATCGTTTTGAAAAGAAAATGTCCAACATAAGGAAAAAAGGGGTGGAGGATTCCGATGATTTTCATCAGATATGAAAACTGGAAAAGTTACCTGCGGTATTATCCCGTCACCTGCTTGCTTCTGGCCGCCAATATCATCATGTTTATCGTGCTTGCGGCCAACGGCGGATCGACGAACCGGATCACGCTGCTGAGATTCGGGGCTATGAGCGATATCGAGCCCTTTGCTGGAGAAAGCTGGCGGTTGTTTACGTCCATGTTTCTCCACAACGGGTTTGACCATCTGTTTTCCAACTCTTTTGCGATCCTGGTGTTTGCACCTCCGCTGGAGCGTCTGCTGGGCTGGTGGCGATATGGATTGCTTTATTTGGCCAGCGGATTGGTGGGGAATCTCATCAGTATGGGGGTTTACCAATTGAGCCCGGTACCACACATCTCCGTAGGGGCCTCAGGCGCCGTCTATGGCGTGTATGGTGCGTTTCTATACATTGCCCTGCTGCAGCGTCAACGGATGGATGAGAGCTCGCGAAAAACGCTGTACAGCCTTTTAATCATCGGGGTCATTTACTCGGTACTGGTCCCGCAGATCAACCTGGCCGCTCATCTTGGCGGACTTGTTGGCGGCTTCTTTATCTACGGGCTGATCATCCGCTTGTTAAAACGGCGTTGAACCCAGAGAATGTAAATGGTACATTAAATTTAGAGTATTAGACCATTGTAAATGTTAGATGTTCGTAGCACATGCGAAATGGAGCGATTCGATTCGTGGAATTAAGACAACTGCAGTATTTTGTGAAAGTGGCGCGAAAAGAGCACGTGACTCAGGCTGCCGAGGAGCTGCACGTCGCCCAATCGGCGGTAAGCCGGCAAATTCACCAACTCGAGCAGGAGCTTGGCGTTAATTTGTTTATGCAGAAGGGCAGGAATCTTCATCTCACCGCCGTAGGGCAGCTGTTCTGCAGCCGAGTTGAGATGATCCTGAAGGATCTCGACCGAGCCGTCAGCGAGGTGCACGAGTTTCTCGATCCGGAGCAGGGGGAAATTCGTTTAGGGTTCCCAAATAGTCTGGGCATCCATATGATTCCCAGCGTGGTGGCGGAGTTCCGCAAGCTGTATCCCAATGTGAAATTTCGTTTCCGACAAGGTACTTATCCTACATTAATTCGTGATGTCGTGTCCGGGGAAGTGGATTTAGCGTTTATTTCTCCGTTTCCGGAAAATCATGATCAGGTAACCGGCAATGTGGTGTTGACCGAGGATCTGGTGGCGATCCTTCCACCGGGTCACGCGCTGGCCGGAGAGCAAAGCATCAAGCTAAGCCAATTGAAGGACGAGAAGTTCATTTTGTTCAGCAAAGGGTACTCCCTTCGGCCGATCGTTTGGCATGCCTGCTTGGAGGCTGGATTCACGCCGAAGATCGCTTTTGAGGGCGAGGAGACCGATACCATCCGTGGTCTGGTTGCTGCTGGAATGGGTGTCAGTCTGCTGCCGGAGATGGCGCTGTTTCAGAGCTTTACGCTCCAACCGATCCGCGTGCGGATTTCCGAACCCAAGGTCACGCGTACTATCGGGCTGATTCATCGGGCCGATGAGAAGTTGCCGCTTGTAGCGCAATCGTTCCGGATGTTTTTGCTGGAATACTTTGGACTTCAGGTTGATACGCCGCCGAGTCAGTGAATTGTTATGTAAACGTTTGCGATATGGAAATGGAAAAGGCTGCACGATCCCAAGCCGTAGGGCATGGTGTCGTGCAGCCTTTATTTGTTTGCGTGATTACTCGCGGTTACTTGTGAAAATCAGAATGTAGCGCAGCAGCTCCAAAATGGAGATCAAAGCAGCAGCCACATAAGTTAATGCCGCAGCGTTTAACACTTTGCCAACGCCGCGCGATTCATTGGGCGAAATAAAGCCTTGCTCCAGCATCACCTTGCGCGCCCGGCTGCTGGCGTTAAATTCTACAGGCAGCGTGACGATCTGGAACAAGACGGCGGCCGAGAAGAAGATAATTCCGAGGCCGATCAGGTTCAGTGCGCCGAATAGGAAACCGGCCAGCAACAAGAAGGGAGCAACCCCGGATGCGAAATTCACCAATGGGAACATCCGATGGCGAATCACCAGCATCGGGTATTTTTGCTTATGCTGGATTGCGTGTCCTACTTCGTGGCAGGCTACGGCTACAGCGGAGATGGAGCTCTCGTAATACACTGGCTCTGATAAACGGACAACGCGGTGAATCGGGTCGTAATGGTCCGTTAAAGCTCCGCGCACCGGCTCGATCGGGACATCGTAAAGGCCGTTGGCGTCGAGCATGCGTCTTGCGGCGTCATGGCCGGTTAAACCGTAAAGGTTCGATACCTTCGACCATTTGTTAAAAGTGCCTTTGACCCGGAACTGCGCCCAAAGGGATAGTCCAAAGGCCAGCAGAATCGGGATCAGCATCACGTCTGAGTACATGAATCATTCCTCCATCTGATAATGTTGTCAAAGAAGTAAACAGAGGTTGATTAGAAATATAGGTTAGGAAAAAGGCCCGTGGTTCATTAATAGCCGGATCGCTTCCATGCAAGCTAAGCTTTGCGGCAGCAAATTCGCGAAGGCGCGTTTGGCCTGATTAGGCTGCAAGCTGGAAATGAGCGGCTCCAGCTCCTTCACCTCGCGTTCCAACTGCTGCATATGAAGCTCCAAGGAACTTAGCTTCACGGTCACTTGCTCTTCTGGGGTCACGCGGTTCCACTGGTCCAGCTTCGCGCGGATCTCTTCCAACGTATATTTCTCCTGTTTCATTTGATTAATACGTTCCAGCCTGGTCAAGGTTTCAGCACTGTATAAACGGTAGTTGGTCTGGGTGCGCTTCTCCGGAGAGATCAGCCCTAGCTTCGTATAATAATCGATGGTTCGCTCGCTGACATCGGCCGCTTTCGCCAATTCACCAATCCGGTACAGTTTCGTTACTCCAATTTCATCACCTCTCCCGCCAATCTCCAAAGAAATAGCTTCTATAACTATTGTATTTATCCTCATGATACTTAACAACAAGCATACAGTCAAACGTTATGCTTTATTTTTATCAGTAACTATAGGGAAGGTTACGCTAAAACCTAACATTACATGTTATTATAATTACAATTGATCGATTTTTTTTCAAAAAACTATTGTCATCCCTGGATCTTTCTCTTATAATCACATTAACAATTCATTTTGTGTAAGGAAACTTAACATTAGGGGAGTGTTAAAGATGAAGAAGAAGTGGCTTTACGGTGTACTCATTTTTCTCGCATCATTTGCTTTTCCGGTCTCGGCATTCGCAGCGGAGGGAGAGGTAACCGCTCCGGTCCTGGAGCTGGGCCTGAACTCGCTTTTCGTTTTCGTCGCAGCTATGCTGGTATTCTTTATGCAAGCGGGTTTCGCCCTGCTGGAAGCAGGTACCGTTCGGATGAAGAACGCCGGACACGTTGCCGGCAAAACCGTCCTCACCTTGGGGATCTCCGTACTTGCTTGGTGGCTGATCGGTTTTGGTTTCGCTTTTGGCGACGGCAACAGCTTCCTCGGTACAACCGGGTTCCTGTTTGGCGGTGAAGGGGATATCGGTTCCTTTAGTGTATTCGCTGAAATTGGCGTACCGTTAAATCTGATGTTCCTATTCCAAATGGCGTTTGCGGCCGTATCGTTGGCGATCGCTTGCGGCGGGATGGCAGAACGCGCTAAGCTTAGCGTCTACATTATCTTCGGTACGATTTTTATCGTCCTGATCTATCCGATCGTTGCTCACTGGGTATGGGGCGGCGGCTGGCTCGGCAATTTGGGAATGCAAGACTACGCCGGTTCGACCGTCGTTCACTTAACGGGTGCTACAGCGGCCCTTGCAGCAACCATTTTACTTAAACCTCGTCTGGGTAAATACAATAAAGATGGCAAACCAAACAACATTCCGGGTCATAACCAAGTGTTGACTGTACTCGGCGTCATCATCTTGTGGATCGGCTGGTTTGGTTTCAACCCTGGTAGTGCATTAACTCCTTTGGGCGATGGATTCTTCGGTTATGTCCTGATGACAACGAACCTGGCCGCAGCTGCCGGCGCCGTTGCCGCACTGTTGATCTCTTGGGCGGTGATGGGGAAATCGGATATTCCAAGCATGCTGAACGGCGTGTTGGCTGCTCTCGTAGCGATTACCGGTTCTTGTGCTTTCGTTGACGCTTGGGCAGCGGTTATTATCGGTGCGGTTGCCGGTATCTTGACCTTCTTTACAGCAAGATGGTTTGAACGTGCTGGAGTGGACGATCCGATCTATGCCTTCTCCGTACACGGCATCGCCGGGGTATGGGGAGCGATCTCCACGGGTCTGTTCGCAACGCCTGAGTTGGTAGAAACAACGGGTGTTGGTAAAGCGGGCTTGTTTTACGGCGGCGGCTTCGGGCAATTGGGCGTACAGCTGCTAGGCGTTATCGGAACCTTCGCCTTCGTACTGGTGTTGTCGTTCCTGGTTCTCGGAATTATGAAATGGACGATTGGTCTGCGCGTTACGGAGGAAGAAGAAACGATGGGTCTGGATATCAGTGAACATGGCACTTACGGCTATCCAGAACAAATGAACCTGTTGAACAAAAACACTTCGTCCGGCATTCCTGCGGAGTAAAAGAAGCTATTGACCCTGACATGTAGCGTCGGGAGAAGAAAGGAAGTTGGGGGCCATGAGTCATGACACGGCCATGAATAACGCAAGTTTGAATGCGATCCGGTCTGCCGCGACTCCCGCTTTGTTGAAGGCGGCTAGAATCGAAGCGCAGAATCGCTTGTACGGCGAGCTGACATCGATGCCGATTCAAGCCTGGAACCGGGAGGTCTCGGACCTGCATGATGCCGTCATGACCCAAGCTTGCCGATGCTGCGAAGAAGAAATGATCCGGGAGGGCTTCGGCCCTCCTCCTTCGCATTATGCCTTTATTGCGTTTGGAAGCGTTGGCCGGGCGGAACCCACGTTGTGGAGCGATCAGGACAACGGCTTAATCTATGGAGAAGGCGATGTAGAAGAGCTGGAAGCCTACTTTGAACCCTTTGGCCGCAAGTTGTCCGAGATTCTCGAACAGGTTGGATATCCACCGTGTCCCGGCAGCGTCATGTTATCCAATCCGTTGTGGCGCGGCAACCTCGCCTCATGGGAGAGGCAACTGCTGGAGTGGCGGGACATTTTAGCCTGGGAGCAGGTTCGGTATTTGATGATCGCCGCCGATTTGCGGCATATTTTCGGGGAAGCGTCGCTGACAGTCGCTTTGCGCAAAACGATGAAGGCCATCATGGAGGCGGATCAAGGCAGCGATCGCGACGTCGTGACGGCCATCCTGCGGAATACCGTGCGGCATAAAGCGGCGCTGAATATTTTGGGTCAAGTGATTACGGAGCAGAGCGGCGAGCATGCCGGGGATTTTGACGTCAAGTATGGATTGTACATACCGATCGTCAATGCCGTTCGTTACTTGGCGTTGCAGTACGGGGTCGAGGCTTCGTCTACCTGGGAAAGGATCTCCCAGTTGGTTCAGCTGGAGGCTGTTCCAACCCGGTGGCTGGAATCCTGTAGCCGGGCGTTTGGTACGGCGGTGAAGCTGAGGTCCCTCGTCCCGCCGGAAGTCGATAACGGTCTGCTTACGGGGACCCACTATTTACCCCAAGAGATGCTAAAACAGAAAGAGCTCCGGCGCGAGCTGCGGGAATCGCTCAGTACGGTGAAGGTCATGTACCGCACGCTTCAAAGGCAGCACCGGTATGCGGAAAGGAAATGGTTATGAAAGAACCGATGAAGGGAAACGGTGGTTTTTGGGATGCTTTTAAGGGCGGCGGAGTATCGCCAAGGATCGCCTCGATGCTTGGCGCGCCCAGCGCGCAACAAATCGCATTCGTTCGTTCTTTAACCAAAGGGCAGCGTCGACCGGAGACGCTCCATGTTCCGCTGACCGAATTGAAAACGGCAGTCTTTGATTTGGAGACGACAGGATTTCATTACCATTACGGTGATGAAATTTTGTCCTTTGGAGCCGTGAAGGTGGAAGGGGAGCGGATTAGCGAAGAGATCTATTATTCCCTCGCCAAACCGGCTTGTCAAATTCCCGAACGGATTATCGAGTTAACCGGAATAACACCCGAGATGGCCCAGTCCGCCCCGGCATTGCTGGAGGCGCTGCGCGGATTTATGGCGTTTGTTGACGATCGGGTGCTCGTTGCGCACGGCAGCGCGCATGACAAAGCCTTTCTGGATGTAGCGTTATGGAAAACAACCAAAGCCCATCTCGGGCACCGGGTATTAGATACGATGATGATCGCTCGCAAGCTGGAACCGGATCGCCGCATCTCGGGCGGGTTGGATGAATGGCTTGCGGTGTATGGGATTCCGATTACCCAGCGCCATCACGCCTTGGAAGACTCGAAAATGACCGCCCGCCTGTGGACGGCGTTAATCGAGCGGTTGAAGGAACAAAACGTGATTACATTAGGCGATTTGTACACTTTTTTGAGTAAAAATTAACGCGGATCGCAGGCGATTAGGACTTATTTATCTTTAAGCGCTACAGGCAACAGAGCATAACTCCCCTCATGTTGATTGATGCGATACGCTTGTATCTTGAAGCCGTCCGGTATGCCGGGCGGCTTTTCGTTTGCCGGAGCTGTCCGGCCGCCAATCAAGTAAAGGCGAATTTGGGCGGCAAAACTCGGCAACTGGCCTAGATCCACCGGGGAGGGGAGCGGAGGCGAGTTAGGGTGGGTATGATACAGACCGATCAATTGCGGATCGAAGCAACTCTTGACCCAAGCGGCAGGGTCCAACTCAAAAGCATGCAGCGGAGTCTTCGAATGATTGGCCACGGAAAGATAACGTTCGATGCGTCCGATCCGTCCTTCAAACGTTCCAAACAGCAGGCCGCAGGCTTCCAACGGGTGTCGCTGTTGTCCGTCCTGCAGCATTTCTTCCCGAACATTCGGCGGCAATATCCAGAACTGATCCATTTGGCAAGCTCCCGTCCATAATTAATAGTTCACCTTTTTCTCGATCCATTGTAACAAATCGTTAAAAAAGGGTACAATATGTACGGTAACTGTAATTTTAAAACCACTTGAAGGCATAAAAAGGACGGACACCAATATGAAACGTAATCGATGGGTACTAGCTGCGCTGTTGGTGTTGCTGGTGATCGCCTTGCTGGACCGGGGAGGGCAGGAAGGTTGGTTTGCGGGTTTCATCGGCAACTCCAAGGGGAGCGATAACGAACCTTCGCTCAGCGCTATGGCAGCGGAAGGGGCTCCAAAACCAGGAACGGCCGCACCGGCTTTTTCGTTGCCGGGACTGGATGGAAAGACCTACGAGGTCGGGGGCAAGCGCGATAAGGTGCTGTTACTGAATTTTTGGGCTTCCTGGTGCGATCCGTGCAAGGAGGAAGCGCCCGAACTGAAGGCGCTGGCTGAGAAATATCAAGATTCCCTGGATATTTATGCCGTTAATGTGACGTTATACGATAAGCTGGATGAGGCGAAGTCTTTCGTCAAAGAGTATGGCTATACGTTCCCCGTGTTGTTGGACGAGAAGGAAGAAGTCTACCGGATGTTTAACGGGATTGCTTTTCCGACGAACGTGCTGATTGACGAACAGGGAGTCATTCGGGACGTCATTGTGGGGGTCATCCCTCCTGAGGAACTGGAAGCGAAGATCAAAAACTTAATATAACGTAAAGAAGGCCTGAATGCTCCGCCAAAGCGGGGATTCAGGCCTTCTTGCATAGGGGTTCAAAATTTCAAAGTTGCTTTAGTGATTGACGAGTCCCCAGCCGGCAGAGGGGATCTCTTCATAGTCTTCGCGTTTCGTCTGCCCCAGCAGCGCGTAACTAATACTATCGACGAGCGCTTCCCAGCTCGCTTCGATCACGTTGCTTGAGACGCCGACGGTATTCCAGGAGTTATGGAAATCCTGAGACTCGATCAGAACGCGCACTTTCGAAGCGGTGGCATCCTTATCGTCAAGAACGCGCACCTTATAGTCGGACAGATGCATGTCTTTTAAGCCTGGGTAATAGGTGATCAACGCTTTGCGGAGCGCATTGTCAAGTGCATTAACCGGGCCGTTGCCTTCCGCCGCGGTGTAGATGCTGGCCCCGTCAATCTTCAGTTTGACGAACGCTTCGGAAACGACCGGCCGGTCGGCGGCTTTTTCCACCAGCATCTTAAACGATTCAAAAACGAACAGTTCCTTCAAATCGCCATTCGCTTGGCGCAACAGCAGTTCGAGGGACGCGTCCGCACCTTCGAACTGATATCCCTGATGCTCCAGATCTTTGATTTTGGCGATGACCTGTTTGGTGTTTTCGTTTTCCGGATCAAAATCGATCCCCATTTCCTGTGCTTTGGACAGGATATTGCTTTGTCCCGCTAACTCGGACACGAGCACGCGTTGACGATTGCCCACCAGTTCCGGAGCGATATGCTCATAGGTCCGCGAATCGCGGAGGATGGCGGAGACGTGAATACCACCTTTGTGAGCAAACGCTGCATTCCCGACATAAGGCTGGTTAACCGGCATATGCACGTTAGCGATCTCGCTGATGTAACGGGCGGTGTTGGTCAACTGCTTTAACCGGTCGGGTTCAAGCACATCGTACCCAAGCTTTAGCTGCAGGTTTGGGATAATCGAGCAGAGATTGGCATTGCCGCAGCGCTCGCCGTATCCGTTCATCGTCCCTTGAATTTGCGTAGCTCCGGCACGGACGGCACTCAGCGAGTTGGCGACCGCTAGCTCGCAATCATTATGGGTATGGATGCCTAGCTTTGAGCCGGGAATTGCTCCGGATAACGTGCTGACGATATCATACACTTCATGAGGCATTGTACCGCCGTTCGTATCGCACATCACCAGCCAGTCGGCGCCGGCTTCTTCCGCTTTGCGCATGACGGCTAAGGCGTACTCGGGGTTGTTCTTATACCCGTCAAAAAAATGCTCGGCGTCAAAAATGACTTCAAGCCCCTGCCGCTTCAGATAGGCAATCGAATCGAAGATCATAGCAAGGTTTTCTTCCAGGGTGGTTTGCAGAGCGGTATGCACATGGAAATCCCACGACTTTCCAACGAGGGTTGCCGCTTGAACGCCGGCTTCTATCATCCGATTGAGGTTGGCGTCATGTTCAGCCAGACTGTCCTTCCGGCGCGTGCTGCCAAAAGCCGTGATCTTTGCCTGCAACTGCAGCTCCTTGACCCGCTTGAAAAATTCAATGTCCTTCCCGTTGCTGCCCGGAATTCCACCTTCAATGTAATGGACCCCAAGGTGATCCAGCTTTCTGGCGATCTTCAGCTTGTCGTCCGCCGACAGGCTGATGCCTTCGCCTTGAGTACCGTCGCGCAAGGTTGTGTCGAAGATGGATATTGGCTTTGACATGATCGAAGTATCCCCCTTTGGTAATGTATGAGGGTGGTTAGCTCTCACCGCATGTTTTGTTTTTAATTAATAATTATAACACCTACATTTTAAATGTAACACGCTTTTTTACGAATCGGCATCGCGGATATTGACCGGCTTTCCAGGGACGGGTATGCTGAACTTAGGAGTAACGTATGATAAATGAGGGGAAGAAAGTGAGAGATACCGCTGATTTTTACCCAACTCGGGGGAGAGTCGTTTTGCACGTTGATATGAACGCTTTTTATTGCTCGGTTCATGAGGCGGAGGAGCCCGAGAAATATAGAAACCGCCCCACTGCGGTAGCTGGAAGCGTTGAGCTGCGCAAGGGCGTGATCGTCACTTGTTCATATACTGCGCGCAAAATGGGCGTGTCAACCGGGATGACCGTTAGCCAAGGCCTGAAAAAATGTCCTGAGCTCATCGTCATCCAGCCGGATTTCCACCTATACCGCAAGTACTCCCGGGCGTTCATGGACATTGCCTACGAATATACGCCGCTCCTTCAAGCCGTTTCCATCGATGAATGTTACTTGGATATCACCGGCTCCAAGCAGTTTGGCACACCGCTTGAGATTGCGAATGAGATTCAGCAGCGGATTCGCCACGAGTTGGGATTGCCTTGCTCGATTGGAGTCGCCCCAAACAAACTGCTAGCTAAGATGGCTTCGGATATGAAAAAACCCAACGGCATCACCGTCCTGCGTATACGTGATGTACCGAAGCTGCTTTGGGATAAACCGTGCAGCGACTTGTTTGGGATCGGCCGAAAGACGGCCGATAAGCTAAAGACGATGCGGATTTATACGATCGGGCAGTTGGCCGCCGCCGAGGAGCGAAGGCTGATTGAGCGTTTTGGAGTAGCGGGCTCGTGGATGAAGCGGGCAGCAAACGGGATCGACGATTCACCGGTGAGCGATGAACGCGAAAAAAATAAATCGATCGGTCACACCACCACGCTGCCCCGCGATATTAGCCGGATGGAGGATGTGCAGCGGGTGCTGTTGAACATCGCCGATCAGGTAGCGCGACGGTTGCGTCGGCAAAACCTGATGGCACAAACGATTCAGATTACGATCCGCACCCCGGACATGAAGACGATTACCCGCTCCCAAAGTCTGGATACGGTCACCGAGCAAGCGGAGGAAATTTACCGTGAGGCTTGCGTGTTATACCGCCGACATTGGAGCGAAGACAAACCGGTTCGGCTGCTTGGGATTACCCTGCAAAATCTGGTTCCCAAAGAGGAATCCGCACTGCAGCTGGATTTGTTCGATTATGAACAGCAGCCCAAAAAAGAGTCGTTAACGCGTACGATGGATATGCTAAGGGACAAGTTCGGTGAAAGTGCCGTACTAACTGCCGGCATGCTGACCGAAGATCCCTCGGCATTGATTCGCAACCACCGGATTCGCGGGACTTCCCTGCAAACGGACTTCCTTCGCGAGAACCGGGAGGATACGGATGGACCTCATTCCGTTAAGGAATGATCACGTTTTGGAATTGGAATAATACGGAAAACGCATTGAAATTGTAAACTATTTATATTATATTGGTCATGGTGATATAAATACACCGGACTCGTACCGTTTATTCAGGAGGCAGATAAGAGATGGCGAAATATACTTGGGTTGAGAAAGACACTTGCATCGCTTGTGGCGCTTGCGGCGCGACAGCACCGGATATCTACGATTATGACGATGAGGGTTTGGCCGAAGTGATTTACGGCGAAGACGGCAATCGCGGAGTGACGGAGATTCCGGAAGATTTGTTCGACGATCTCCAGGACGCTTGCGACGGCTGCCCGACGGACTCCATCAAAATTGCGGATGAGCCGTTCAATAAAGAAGGCTAATACCTTAGAATACCCGGAACAGGGAGCGCCCAACGCGATTTTGCGTGAGCGCTCTTTTTTCGTATGCGCTTTGGACTACTCTAGTTCCTTCAGAATAGAATATGATATGATAATATGAAAATAAATTTAGCAAAAAAGGTGGTTATTTCTTGATCGGTAGAAGCGGAAACCCTACTCTTCGCGATTCATCCTTTGATCGGCCGGAATCGTTCTCCGGCATGCAGCAGATGACGATTGAAGGCACGGTCAACAAAGCGTTTATCACGCTGATTATCCTGCTGGGGAGTGCGTTCAGCACATGGATGCTTTATTTTGACGGGTACAGCGTGGGCGGCATGGCCGTTGCCGGTGCAATCGTCGGCATGATTCTGGCCTTGATCGTCAGCTTCGCGCCGCGGACTTCGCCTTACCTGGTCCCTCTATACGCGATTGCGGAAGGGATGTTCCTCGGGGCGATTTCGGCAACCTACGAAACTCTGTACAATGGCATTATCCTGCAGGCAGCTCTGCTGACGATGGCTGTTTTCCTGGCGTTGCTCTTGGCCTATAAAACACGCTTGATCAAAGCGACGGAGAATTTCAAGCTGGGCGTGTTTGCAGCAACCGCCGGAGTTGCGTTGGTCTATTTGGCTAGCTTTATCCTGGGCTTCTTTGGGATCAACATCCCGTACCTGCACAGCAATGACTGGATTGGCATCGGGATTTCGTTGGTGATCGTGGTCATCGCGGCGTTGAACCTGGTGCTGGACTTCGACTTCATCGAAAGCGGCGCCGAGCGGGGAGCTCCAAAATACATGGAATGGTACGGCGCCTTTGGCCTGATGGTCACGTTGGTTTGGTTGTACCTGGAGTTGGTTCGTCTGCTGGCGAAGCTGGCAAGCCGTGACTGATTTTAATTAACTTGAGGACAGAGATAGGATCTTGGCGAGTTGAGCTGCCGGCTCGGCTTTGCGCCAGGTGATGTCTCTGTCCTTTTCCTTTTGGGGATTATCCCGATTGATCAGGGGAAAGGGTGTTGTTCATCTCTTTGGGTGATTATCCCTTTTGATCAGGATAGTAGGGGGCGGGGTACCTCTCGTGATGTGATCATCCCGTTTAATCAGGGAGGAGGTTTGTCGTGGCTCACTTTGCGCGATTATCCCTTTTGTTCAGGTAGCAGGATGGGGAGTGTCGTGATCCTTTTTAAACACAAATGAGCGCAATCGAGCAAGTTGATTTTGCATGATTTTCCTCTCTATTATGTATGACAAATCAGGCGGCAGCAGCCAAAGGCCGATTAAAATGGCGTCCGATTAGCTGTTGATAGGAGATTGCCGGAAATGCTACGCAGATCCGGAGTAATTCTTGGCGCATTACGGCAATTGTACCGGGCGAACGAAGACGTAGACGCACGGTAAATTCGTTTAGATAAGCTTGGAGATGCTTTTGTCCCAAGGCGACATAGGTGCTTTTCAGCGATACCCACGCTTCTCGGACTACTTTGCGTAAAGGCAAGTACAGGCGGTAAGCTAATGGAAATGACTGCACCACGGCTGTGCGGACATCCACATTCTTATCGATAAATGCGGCGAGCTCGCGACGATTTGCTCTTTCCAAGCTGCCTCTTTTATGCGGTAGTAGGTGGATTTTGACCTGTGCCAGGTCGCCCGACTCCGTCACTGCACAGCCAGCTACGACTGCCGTAACAGGCCGATCCAGGGATGGGCATTGGGATACGGGAGTCCCGTATTGATCGGAGTTCACCTTCACATCCCCACTCAACAACTCCCGAGCATCAAATTCCCCAACGGCATGGCGGATTTTATGCAGCATTAACCAAGCGGTCTTGTAGGTGACACGGATAACCTGGCTCAAGCGCATTGCTGAGATTCCATCAGGTAACAGGAACAGTTCCAGCGCCTGAAACCACTTCAACAGGGGCAGATGCGTTCCTTCAAAAATCGTTCCCACTAAAGGGGACGTCTGATGCCCACATCCTTCACATTCGAACAAGGGGATACGTCGGGAGGTCAGACGACTGCAATAAGTACAGCTGCAGCGCGGACACTTAAAGCCGTATGGCCACTTCATCTTAATTAACGCATCCATGCAGTCCTGTTCAGAACGAAAACGATAGTTGTCAGGTTGAAGAACCGTACCCGCCTTGGCCTCCATTATCAAACCCTCCCATAAAGAGAAGTACAGTACATATGTTCGCTTTTCTAATCAAATTATACCAAACATGTGTTCTTGTTTCAAGCGGAAATCCACTCGATTTTTTGTATTTTTTTCCTGGAACTCCATTCCACTACCTCCTGAACAAAAGGGATAATCCCTACAAAGGGGGCCGCGGAGAACACCCCCCACTCCCCCACCCCCCCGCAGGGAATTTATACCTGAACCACGGGCTCTGTTTGATTAGGTATTAAGTCGCAAAATTGCGGTATTGGTGAATTTTGGGTTAGCATCGCGAACTTTTTTGCCGATATAAGTAATTGATCACGATCTCTCAACTCTCTGGATGGAGGAACCGATGGGGAACTCGGCTTATCTGAAAAAATACGTGGAGAACCACCCGAATAATAAAATGGCTTGGTACCTGCTGGGCAAAGAGTACGAAGCAAACGGTCAAGCAGGCAAAGCCCACTATTGCTATATTCAGGCGGGTAATGTGTACGAAGCGTTTGAATCCAGCAAAATCCCGCTGCCGGAAGAGGTGTTAACCGGCTACAAAGAAGGGCTGATGAAGGAGACGCACCGGCGAGAGAAGCGACGCCGGTTCCTGCGCAAGCTCAGCCTAGCGCTGTTAATCGCGCTGCTGATGTGGATTTAGACAAATCCGGGTATTTTTCGGTGGAAACATCAAGTGGCCTTTAAACGCGATCCCGCCGGGACGCAGGCGGAGGCCGTGGGCGGTTTGCTCGCGCTGCAGCGGCAAACCGCCGTTCCCCCGCTCCATGCCGCGGCGCTAGGCATGGAGCGGGCCGGCGACTGGCTGGTCTGGTCGGAAGACCTGCCCGTCGTGTACGGCTTGGAGCAAAGTCCGGCCGATGGGCGGACGACGCTCCAAGCCTATGATCCCGGCGCGTGCGAGTGCACGCCGCCGGATCCGTCCGCGCTGCAGCAGCGCGCGCGGCAGTGGATTCCACAGCAGGAATCGCTGGGCGTACTCGCCTCGGCGATGATCCATTACAAACAGGCCAAGGGAGCTTGGCCTGAAGGCCTGCAAGACCTGGCCGGGCCGTACCCGGGCAACTGGATCGCCGGGACCGATCCCACGATGGAGCAGGCGTTTGACCCCTTGCTTGCACAGCTCAAAAACAAAGGTTCTGCCGCATCAGGAAATAAGGGTGCGGGAGCTGTGTTAGCGGAGGGGATGGCTCCGGGGCAGCGGCCGTTTTTTGCCGAACCGTATGAAATTATCGTTGATACGAAAGCGCATGTACTGGCGGTGGTCAGTGGGAATGTGTTGATTCGCAGTTATCCGGTTGGGTTGGGCGGCGAGCGTACGCCGGAGGGCACTTTTGCGATTTCGGAAAAGGTGATCAATCCGAACGGAAAAGATAACGGAGAGTTTGGTAGCCGCGGCATGCAGCTGTCGGATACGAATTACGCGATTCATGGGACAAACGAGCCGGACAGCATCGGGAAGGACGAGTCGCTGGGTTGTATCCGGATGGGTAAGAAGGACGTGGAGGAGCTGTTCGATCTCGTTCCGAAGGGAACGAAGGTGAGGATCGGGGAGGGGATTTTGCCGAAGCTGAAAAACGTCCCGGCGGAGCGTTTCGCCTTGGGCGACAGACAGGATCAGACCAATCCCCACCGCACATACCATTGGCTGGACTAGTTTAGGTCACGATCAAAAGGACGGCAGTCACGATGACGAGCGCGGCGACGATGGAAATCGACCAGATGAGCGCTTTCTTGTTGACTTCGTCCTTTTTTTGCTGGAGTGTAGGCGGTTTGCGTTTGGTTGACATGGAACATTTCCCCTCTCTAACCTAGTCTGAAGCGATATTGGAGGTGCTTTCCTTCCTATTGTAACGGCTTTCATTGTAAAATTCCATCACCTTGTTGTATCTTTCACGTACCGCAGAGGTTAAACTTTTCTTTTCCAGCGGAAACGGCTAAACTGATAATAGCAAATTCAAGCAGAGCGTAAGATCGGAGTGAACTGTAAAACGTGTTGTATCGCGCATTGGGAAAGCCGGTGTTCTTCCGGATGGATCCGGAGAATGCCCATCATCTCGTTATCGATGGATTACATACTGCCGCTGCCGTTCCTGGAATGATTCCTCTCTTACGCGGGATGTACGGCGTGCCGGAAACACCGGAGCTGGCGACGAACTTATTTGGAATTCATTTTCCTTCCCCGGTGGGATTAGCCGCCGGTCTTGATAAAAACGCCGACGCGGTACCGGGTTTTTCCGCGATCGGATTCGGCTTCATGGAAGTGGGCACGGTAACGCCGCTGGGGCAACCCGGCAACGACCGACCCCGGTTATTTCGCCTGCCACCTGAGGAGGCGCTGATCAACCGGATGGGATTTAATAACCGCGGGACAGAGGAGATGGCGAAGCGCTTGCGAGCGCTGAAGCACCGTCCGATTCCGATCGCCGTCAACATCGGCAAGAACAAAACAACACCAAACGAAGAAGCCTACCGCGATTATGAAAAATGCATTTCGGCTTTATACGAATACGCTGATTTTTTCGTTGTGAACATCAGTTCACCAAATACCCCGGACCTGCGTAAATTGCAGCATGGCAACGAGCTGGCTTCGCTGCTGACCGCTGTGACGGACCGGATGGCGGAAGAGGCGGAGCGGCACGGCAAATCGAAGGCGGTACTGGTCAAAATAGCGCCGGACGTCAGCTTTGACGAGCTGGAGTTTATGGTCGACACGATTCAAAGTAGCGGGGTGTCCGGTTTGATCGCTACGAATACGACGTTGTCCCGGGAGGGGCTGACGCACAAGAACGCTCTGGAAGCCGGTGGCCTAAGCGGCAAGCCGCTACGCGAGCGGTCAACGGAGATCATTTCCCGCGTCTATCGCCAAACGGGCGGCCGCTTGCCGATTATCGGCTCGGGCGGGATTTTTACGGCGGAAGATGCCTACGCCAAAATCAAGGCTGGCGCCAGCCTGGTTGAAATTTATACCGCGCTGATCTACGAAGGCCCGGAAATCAACCGCAAGCTGCATCGCGGGCTGCGCGAGCTGCTGCGGCGGGACGGCTATCGCCATATTTCCGAGGCGGTTGGGGCGGACCACCGATAAGCGGGCCGGCTTAAAGCCAAGCCGGGGGACTGAAGACAGGAGGCATAAGGATGGACAGTAGAGATTGGGGAACATTTTTGCTTCCATATGAACAAGCCGTAGAGGAGCTAAAGGTCAAATTTAAGACGATGCGCTCCGAACTGAAGAAACGCGAAGAGTATGCACCGATCGAATTCGTGACTGGACGGGTCAAGAAAATATCCAGCATCCTCGATAAGGCGAAACGGTTAAACGTATCTTTGGAGAATCTGGAGACCGGGATTGAGGATATCGCCGGCATCCGGATTATGTGTCAATTCGTGGAGGATATCCGCCGGGTGGCGGAATATATCCGCATGCGTAAGGATCTGAAAGTCCTTTATGAGAAAGACTATATTACCAATTATAAAGACAGCGGGTATCGCAGCTTTCATATGATCGTGGAATATCCTGTACAAACGGCGCTTGGCCAAAAACAAGTGCTGGCCGAAATTCAAATTCGCACGCTGGCGATGAATTTTTGGGCGACCATCGAGCATTCCCTGAATTACAAATACCGGGAAAGCCTGCCGGAAGAGATGCGAGGCCGGCTCAAGAAAGCCGCTGAAGCCGCATTCGTACTCGACAACGAAATGTCCAGCATTCGCCAGGAGATTCTGGTCGCGCAGAAGAGCTTCGAGGATGACTCCAATATCGTATCCTCGGTGCTTGCGTCGATCCATCAGCTTTATTTTTACCACTTGGTATCGGAAGCGATTGAAGCCCAGGAGCGGTTTAACCGGCTATGGGAGGCGAAGGACTTCGAGGGGTTAAAGCAGCTGATGGGCGAAGTGAAAAACCTCATCAAGCAGCATAAAAAAGTGGAGGAGCCCGGGGATGAGCTATGAGCCGCTGTTTGTGGCGTATCTAGTATACTTCAATCGGGATCGTGACTACTTCGAGTGCCACGAGGTTCTAGAGGAGCTGTGGCTGGCGCGAGGGCATGATCCGCTGTATAAAGGACTGCTGCAGATCGCCGTTGGCTTGTTCCATGCGCGGCGCGGTAATTTGTCCGGGGGGCGGAAAATGCTGCGTTCGGCCTTGGAGCGTTTGTCACCGTATTCGGAGCAGACTCTGGGAATTGACCTTGGCAAGCTGCGCCGGGAAACCGAAGAGTACCTGAGTGCGATAGCGGAGGGGAAAGAGCAGGCTTTTGCTTACTACGATCTAACGATCCGTTTGCGGGATCCGGAGCTAATCCGTACGGTAGAGGCGGCTTCGGAGCAGATGGCTCCAAATCTCCCGCAGCGGCGGACGCCGCAACGGGGAGAAAAGCATGAGGAACGGGAGCAGAAGCTCGCGCTACGAAAAAACCAACAGTAAGGCTGAAATCGGCCCGTCCCCCGGTGCAGGGAGACGGGCGTTTTGCGATAAGTTGCGATCGGAAGCGATCATACTACCAGAAATAAAAGAATGGATGGGACAGGCATGGCGGTACAACCACCAAAGGTTTTTTTGGAGCGTATGCAGGAGCTGTTGGGACAAGAGGAGTATGCGGCTTTTGTGGCTTCTTATGACAATCCCCGGTTTGCGGGAATTCGCGTCAATACGCTGAAAATCGATCCTGCTGCATTCAGGGAAGCCGTGCCGTTTGAATTGCGGCCGATTCCTTGGTGCCCAACGGGATACTACGTCGAGGACCAAGTGAAACCGGGCAAACACCCGTATTATCATGCCGGGTTGTATTACATCCAAGAGCCAAGCGCCATGGCGCCGGTGGAGCTGCTGGACGTAACCCCCGGGGAGCGGGTACTTGATCTCTGCGCGGCCCCGGGCGGGAAGTCGACGCAAATCGCGGCGAAGCTGCAGGGCAGCGGGATGCTGGTAACCAACGATATTAACGTGGAGCGGACCAAAGCTTTGGCCAAAAATATCGAGCTTTACGGCGTACGCAACGCAGTCGTGCTGGCGGAGTCGCCGGAGCGGATCGCGCGGGCGTTTCCGTATTTTTTTGATAAAATCCTGATCGATGCACCTTGCTCCGGCGAAGGTATGTTCCGGAAGGATGAGGATATGGCCCGGCTCTGGGAACCGGAATGGGTGCAAAAATATGCCGGCATGCAGCGGGAGATCTTGAAATCGGCGGCGGCTTTGCTGGCGCCGGGCGGGAGAATTGTGTACTCCACTTGCACGTTTGCGCCGGAAGAGAATGAAGCGAGCATTGCCGAGTTCCTATTGGAGCATCCGGAGTTCCGGGTGGTACCGCTGGAGCCCGATTCCTGCATCTCCCCCGGACGGCCGGAGTGGCTGACGTGGTTGGCCGAGCGAGGGGAAGGCCGGAGCTATCCGCCGGAAGTCGGGGCGCAAACCGCTGGCTGCGGCCGTCTATGGCCGCATAAGGTGGAGGGCGAGGGGCATTTTCTCGCCGTGCTGGAGCGGCAGGGGGAAGGAACGGCCCGGCCCTGGGAGTTGGCCGAAGTCTTGGATAACTCCCCTACGGAAAGGGACGGGGGATCTCGCGGGAAACGGGATGCCCGTCATCAGACATCGCGGTCTCGCTCCGGCGCTGGACGGGATCCGAAAGCCGTAAACGAGCAGGAGATCCTGGAGAGCTGGCGCGTTTTTGCCCAGGAACAGCTTCAGGCGGCGGAGCTGCCGGGGGAACCGCTGCTATTTGGCGGCAACGTCTACCTGTCCCCGTTGGCTAAAGAGCGGCTGGACGGCTTAAAGGTCGTGCGCCCCGGTTGGTACGTCGGGACCGTAAAGAACGGGCGATTGACGCCCGGACAACCTTTAGCGACAGCGTTGTCTCCAGTGGAGGCGGCTCGGGTCTTGGATTTGGCCGCTTCGGACGGCGAGGCGGTCCGGTATCTAAAAGGAGAAACCCTGCAGGTCGAAGCGGAGCGAATTCGCTGCCGGGAGGACGTAAACCCGAAAGGATACGTATTGGTCACAGTGGACGGCTATTCGCTGGGCTGGGGGAAATGGCAGGATGGGTTGTTGAAGAATGAATATCCCGCTGGCTGGAGGTGGACGTAACATGAGCACCGGCAAGAAAACGCAACGCTTAGATAAAATCCTGGGTCATCTCGGGTATGGGACCCGATCGGAGATCAAAAAATACGTCAAACAAGGCCAGGTTGCGATAAACGGTACGGTTGTCAAGGACAGCGGCCTTCAATGCGATCCCGTGGCCGATGTGGTGGAGCTGGATGGGGAGCGGATCTTTTATCGTGAGTTCGTATATTTGATGTTGCATAAGCCACCCGGCGTCATTTCGGCCACCGAGGATGCGCGGGAAAAAACCGTCTTGGATCTGCTCCCGGACGATTTCCGAGTGTTCTCGCCGTTCCCTGTGGGACGGCTGGACAAAGACACGGAGGGTCTGCTGCTGTTGACCAACGACGGCCAGTTGGCGCATGATCTGCTATCCCCGCGTAAGCACGTCCCCAAAACGTACGAGGCCGTTGTCCTCGGCCATGTCGGCGACGAGGAAGCCGCCCGGTTCCGGGACGGCGTTGAGCTGGACGACGGCTACGTCACCTTACCCGCCAGCCTGAACGTGCTGGAGCACGGCGCCGAAGCAGATGGAACCCGCATCTCGCGGATCAAACTGACCATCTCGGAGGGGAAGTTCCATCAGGTCAAGCGGATGTTCGAATCCGTTGGCTCGCGGGTCACTTACCTGAAGCGCCTGTCGATGGGCCCGCTCGTCCTCGACGAGAGCTTGCCGCTTGGCGCTTTCCGCGAGCTGACCGAGTCCGAACTGGAGTCGCTGCGTACGTACAAAAGTCCAGGTGTCGTCAAAAGTAGTAATTAACGCATTGTTCTACCGTAAGCAAATCCCGAAGGGAGAGCGTTGGGTCAGCAGACATGAGGCCAAGAAGCACGTAGTAGCCCAGAACAAGCCAGCGGTTTGTGCAAGAGTGAGCAAATCCCGAAGGGAGAGCGTTGGGTTAGCAGGCATGAGGCCAAGAAGCACGTAGTAGCCCAGAACAAACCAGCGGTTCGCACAAGAGTGAGCGAATCCCAAAGGGAGAGCGCTTACTGGCACGGAGTTGAAGGAAAAAGAGCCCTCACGTTGCAGTTTTCGTCAGTGGCAGGCAGGAGCGCCTCAAGTAGAGCGTGCCCGAAGGGCGACAAGCGGCTCAGAGCACGGAGGTCAGCCCGGGTGCGCCGACCGAAGCAGAGTTGAGCAGCACGGTTTCCAGGTGACCCGGGAGCGCTTAAAGTAAGACGTACCCGAAGGGGGAAAAGCGTTCCACGAGCCAACCTAAGCGATTCCCCAAAGGGGAGAGTGTGCAGGAGCGCCTCTGTGCCTCCCACGTTCCTCCCCTTTGCGGGAGACCAGAGGGCAGCAGGCCCTCGGGCCCCCTCCCTTACGGTAAGGGAGGGATGGGGAGGGTTGAGACAGAAAGGAGAACACCAACAAATGAAATACAAACTGATCGCTTTAGATGTAGACGGCACGCTACTCACGGATGACCACGTGCTGACGCCGGGAACGATCGAAACGATCCGGGCCATCGCGGAGCAAGGCACGGAGTTCGTGTTGTGCACGGGCCGCGCGCCGCGGAGCTCGATTCCTTATATGCGGGAGCTTGGACTGGAAGGCTACGTCATTTGTCATAACGGAGCGGCGACGGTGGACGTGCGAACGGAGGAAATCGTTCATGAGTTCGCATTAAATCCGCACGGATTGGAGCCGTATATGGAATATTGCCGGAAGAACAACGTCCATTTTGACGTGAATACGACGTTTGCGCTGTATGTGGAAAATGCGGCAGGGCTCACCAAGGAGGCGCTGGACATGTACCACCAATTCCTGATGGAGCCGGAGGATATGCCGGGCTGGGCGGATTTTAGCAAGCCGATTGTTAAGTTTACCGCCGCCGGCGAAATGGACCAGCTGGATCGCGTGTATGCAGATTGGAGCCAGTGGACGCAGGAGTTTAATATGCTGCGCAGCGGTGATTTTTTCATCGATTTGATGCATAAAGAGGCGTCGAAAGGGGCGGCCTTGCAGAAGCTGGCCGAAAAGCGCGGAATCCCGGCCGAAAACGTGATGGCGATCGGGAATTATTATAACGACTTAACGATGCTTACCTATGCGGGGTTAGGTGTCGCGATGGACAATTCCCCGCTTGAGGTGAAAGCGGCAGCTAATGCTGTGACGGCCACGAATAACGAGGAAGGCGTAAAGCTTGCCTTAGAAAAATACGTTTTGGAATCGCAGCTCCGTTAAGAGATAAAAGCCCAATAAGCCGAACCCTAAAAAGGGGCTCGGCTTTTTTGCTGTCTTAAAAAGAGTCAGTCCAACGTGATGCGGGACGGCTCGGCGGGGGTCTGAGAGCGGACAGCCTTTACGCGGTGCAGCAGCCAGGTAAGGCTAAGGGCAAAGCCTAGCAGGGCAAGGAATGTTCCGCCGGCAAGCCCCAAGGTTCTGGGCGTCACGGCTTCCAACAGAAACCCGGAAACGAGCATGGCGACGCCCATCACGGTATTTTGCAAGGTGGTGAGGCCGCCGAAGAACCGGCCCCGCCATTCGTCTGGAATCAGTTGCATTAGGACCGTTTCGTTGCAGGCGTTGCCGACGCTGGTGATGACTGCGGATACGGCCAGCAGCAACACGAGCAGGAGGAACGAAGGCGATTGGCTGCTGAGCACTTGAAAGATCCCTTCGAGCCCCAGGGCAAGGACGGCAGCTGTCCGCATATGACGGGCCATTTTGCCGGCGAGACCCGAACCGATCAGCATCCCGGCCCCCAGCGCCCCATATAGCAGCCCGATTCCGATATCACCCATATGGAACACTTCGGCGGCGTAGACGCTGATCAGCACGTTAAAGATTCCATCCCCAATCGGCCAAACGGCGAAGACGATCAGCATGATCTGCAGAAAGAAGGATTGGGTGATCAGTTGGCGGAGTACGCTGGTTTGGCGGAGCGCGCGCGCCGGTGACGGTGTTTGCGTTGGTGTCAACTCAACGGCTGTCCCCTCGGCATCTGCCGGTCGTCCGGCGAGATCTAGCCGAAGGAGCAGCACGCCGGACACCAGGAAGGATAAGGCGTTAAGCACGAAGGACACCTGCCCGCCCACAGCGGCGGCAAGGATACCGCCTGTAACAGAGCCGCCGATCAGCACGAAGCCAACCATCGCCTGTTCCAGGCTGTTCACCGTGAGCAGGTTTTTCCGGTGGACGAGCCGGGGAATCAGCGACATACGGGACGGGGCGTAGATGGCTTCCCCAGCGGACAAGGCAAACGCGCTCACATAGATGATCCAGACGTCGCCGGAATCGCGAACCAGGAGCGGCGTTAACGCAAAGAACAGCCGAACGGCGTCGGTGATGAGCATGATCGTTTTTTTGGAAAAGCGGTCGGCGAGCAGCCCGCCCAGCGGCCCGAAGACGAAGTACGGAAATAGGCGGACTGCAAAGGTGATGCCGATGGCCAGGCCCGAGCCAGTTAGCGACAAAAGCAAGCCGAGAACGGCAACTTGGCTAAAACGGTCACCGATGCCGTTGACCAGCCCGGCGGCAAACAGACGGCGGTAAGAACGTTCCTGGCGCAAAACCTGCAGGGAATTCATCTCTGTAGACAACTCCTTATCATAAAAGAAATAACATATCTATCTAATTAAACAAACATCTAATTTGATGGGTGAAAAAAGAGCAACCAGGCAAGCATGAGGCCTCGTTGCTTAGCGGGATTAGGCTAAGGTCCGATCAGGAGGAGCTCTTGCCCCAGAGCTCCGGCGGATTCAGCTCGTAGATATCATTTTCCCGGTACATAAAATGGTTCATGATAAACTCGCGGCGGATCGTAGCGTAATCTTCGTGGAAGTTCCGAATGTATTCGTTGATTTCTTTCTCCGTATACTTGCGGTGCGGCTCCAGGCCTTTGATCAAGCGTTCAAGCACGATCAGCTTCTTCTTGCGTTGGGCAGGCAGATGCTTTAGGGTGCCGTCCCTGTAGAAGAAGTTATCTTGAATCGCAGCTTTACGTGCCGCTTCCTCGTGTTTGTCCTCAGCCTCCGGGAGCGCTTTGCCGATTTTCAGGATCGCTTGGGCTTGGAGGGTGAGGCTTTTTTCGTTCAGATAAAAATAAATCGTATTCTTATCGCGGCGTTCATATACCAAATCGGCTTCCCTTAGCTTGGTCATATGATGCGTAATTGTCGGCGGCGTAACGCCAAGTTTCCCGGCGAGCGCCTGGCCGTGCAAAGGGCCGTTCTGTAGCAATGCGATGATGCGGATGCGGGTCACATCGCCTACCGCTTTATGAAAATTGACCAACCGATCCAACTGCATATTTATCCCTCACTAATTCGATAATTGTTTAATTAGTTGATCGTATTATTCCATGAATCGGTTTTCCCTGTCAAGGGTGACATAAAAAAGAGCGGCGGAATCCGCAGGGGATCCCAGCCGCTTACTGCAGGCCTGTTATGACATTAAACCAGAAGGGTACGGGAAACGATAACGAGCAAGATGAACAGCACCAAAATAGCTCCCGTCGAAGTGAAGCCTCCTCCGTAGATTTCACCCATTGTTATTCCTCCCTTGCGTCAGGATAGGTTTCCCGTTGATCACGAGATAGTGTATTGTATGCCGCTTGGGAGGGCGCGGACTGGACGAATGTCCAAATTTGGCAGATTGGGCGGGATATTAATGCCGCAGGCCTTTGGGCAGGTGGTTTTTCAGCTGTCCGCCGCTGGCTTTGCCCCAGCCAAGCGGGTACTGACCCTCGCCGCAGACGAGGGTCACCAGGTGCCAGCCGCGCAAGTCGGCGGGCACCTCCAGCGTCTCGCCGCGCAGGTAAGCGGCGGCGAGAGGCGAATCCTCGCCCAGCGTCCACAGACGCGGGGCGGCTTCGGCTGCGCTGAGCGCCATAGCCAGCGCATGGGCGGGTTCGAACCGGCCTTTGCGGACGTCGCCGAGGTGCAGCCCGGCGCGCGGGACTTTCAGGCCGGTCAGGTGGTCCGGCGTCAGCGCCAAGNGCGGGTACTGACCCTCGCCGCAGACGAGGGTCACCAGGTGCCAGCCGCGCAAGTCGGCGGGCACCTCCAGCGTCTCGCCGCGCAGGTAAGCGGCGGCGAGAGGCGAATCCTCGCCCAGCGTCCACAGACGCGGGGCGGCTTCGGCTGCGCTGAGCGCCATAGCCAGCGCATGGGCGGGTTCGAACCGGCCTTTGCGGACGTCGCCGAGGTGCAGCCCGGCGCGCGGGACTTTCAGGCCGGTCAGGTGGTCCGGCGTCAGCGCCAAGCCGCCGCTAGCCGGCAGCAGATACAGCGCCTCGCCGAACAGGAGCGGGGTGCCGCCAGCAGGAAGCGCGATGGCGGGCAGCTCGTCCGCCGCCCAGGCGCGGAAGCTGTCCAAAGCCGCCGCGGCGCTGCGTTCCGCTTGGCCGGAGCGTCCGCCGCGTCCGCCGCGTCCGTATTCCCGCTCGCGTCCGGCGCGTCCGGTGTGGGGGAGTCGACTGGCTGGGATGGTGGCTGTCGCGCCGCTCTTTTCCTCATTATCCCGTTCAATCAGGGCGACGTAATGGCCTTCCCCCTGTTCACGCTGCGGCCAGATCCGCTTCTCAGCAATCAGCCGCAGGAACGGATACGTTGCCAGCAAACGGGCGATCGTGTCTTCGTTCTCGCGACGGTTAAACGTGCAGGTGGAGTAGGCAAGCCGTCCGCCGGGCTTCAGCATCGTTACCGCGTCCTGCAGGATGTCCCACTGCCGGGCGGCGCAGAGCTCCACCGCCTCCGGCGACCACTCGCGAATCGCCTCGGGATCCTTCCGGAACATCCCTTCCCCCGAGCAAGGGGCATCCAGCATGATCCGGTCAAAAGCGAGCGGGAAACGGGCCGACAGCGCGGGCGGTGCCGCTTGCGTCACGACGGCGTTGCGGATGCCCAGCCGCTCTACGTTCTCCGCCAGAATGCGCGCGCGCTGCGGGTGGATCTCGTTGCTAATCAGCAGGCCTTGTCCGGCCATTTTTGCGGCGATTTGGGTTGTTTTGCCGCCGGGAGCAGCCGCTAGATCCAGCACCGTTTGACCGGGCTTGGGGTCCAGCAGCTCCACGGCGGACATCGCCGACGGCTCCTGAATATAATAGAGTCCGGCAGCATGGTAGGGATGTTTGCCCGGCCGGGTCGATTCCTCGTAATAATAGCCCGTCCCGCACCAAGGCACCGGACGCAAAGCGAACCGCTCCGCCAGCTGATCTGCTGCCGAAGAGGCTGGGTTGATTTTTAACGTGTTCAGTCTTAATCCATAAGCACGAGGCGCGTCATAGCTCGCCAGAAACGCCTCCGCTTCGGCCGGGCCGAGCAGGGCTGTCACCGCTTCAAGGTAAGCGGCAGGCAGGGTTGGAATGGTCATGCTTTGTTGCTCCTTCCGAATAAGAAAAACGCCATCGGAGGCCAGTTCATCTGTACCTCATCTGTACCTCAGAAGTTTAACATATCGCTTTTTATTCTCAAAAGGGGAATGGATGTTCCTTCCTGCCTATGGCATAATGGAAAAAGAAGCGGACTTTTCGCAAAATCGTAAACGACATGCAAAGGAGAACCTCAATGAAACTGCTGCAGGCTTTATTTTTTCCGCCGGAACAGCCCGGTGGCGTCTCGTCGATGATTCCGTACCTGCAAGAACGGTTTAATCCTCCTCATTGGGAGATGGAGTTGTTTTCTCTGCCGAAACGGATCCGTTCAAAGGGGAGCGATCCCGTTATTTTCCATACTTTTGATTGGCAGCAATACGGGGACAGCCCCATTGTGCAAAAATACGTGCAAACCTATCGCGACTACTTATGGTGGACCAAGCTGCGGTTGAAGCAGCCATTTGATCTCATTCATGCCCATCATCCGATCGCGGGGCTGGCGATGAAGGAAGTTTTTCCGCAGACCCCGGTGATCCAAAGCATTCACTCCAGTTATGAAAAAGAGCTCATTTTGAACGGCCGCATCCGGGAGAACGGGCCCGAGCACCGATTCCTGACCTCGTTGTACCGCGAGCTGGAGCATCGTGCTGACCGGCTGTATACCGTATCGCAATCTTTTGCCGATTATTTGGCGCCGTACGTAAGTGATCCCGCGGCTATCGGCGTAATTCCCAACGGGTTTGACGAGAAGCGGTTTAAGCCGATTCCCCATGACAATGAAGTCGCCCAGCTGGTTACCGTCTGCCGCCTTGTGCCGGCCAAAGGGCTGGATATGCTGCTGCATGCCTGCGCGGAGCTGAAAAAGCGCGGCCACAACTATGTGCTCCACATTATCGGCGACGGCCCGATCCGCCAGGAGTTGGAGCAACTGGCTCAGCGATTGGGGATTTACGATGAGACGATTTTTTACGGGTACACGCTGCATCCGGAGGAATTTATGCCCTTCTTCGATATTTTTGTACTGCCGTCTCGGGCGGAAGCATTTGGCTCCGTGTTTGCCGAAGCCGCGCTCTGCAGCCTTGCGCTTGTGGGAACTCAGGTTGGCGGAATCGCCGAGCAGATCGAGGACGGTGTAAACGGACTGCTGGTGCCGCCGGAAGACGCCGAAGCCTTGGCTATGGCGCTTGAGAAAGTGATCGTGGATCCGGATTACCGTTACCAACTGGCCCGCAGCGGGTCGGAGAAGGCCAAAGCCCAATACTCGCTGAACCGGGTTGTGCATGAGCTGAAAAAGTTGTACCTGCAATTCAAATAAGGAAAGAGTTGTTGCTCGGATGAAAGCTTTTCGATTTCTTCACGCAGCCGATTTGCATCTGGATACCCCCTTCTCGGGCATGTCCGGCGTGCCGGATCGGCTGCGCGGGTTATTGCGGGAATCTACCTTCGCCGCATTTGACCAGTTGATCAAGGTGGCGATCGAGGAAGCCGTCGATTTCGTCGTTATCAGCGGCGATATTTACGACGCTTCGGACTCTTCACTACGCGCGCAGCTGCGCCTACGTGAGGGCTGGGACAAGCTGGGGGAGCACGGCATTCCGGTGTATCTGATTCGGGGCAACCATGACCCCTTGTCCAGCCGGAGGCTCCGGTTGGCGCTGCCCGGACATGTTTACGAGTTTGGCTCCCAAGCGGAAAGCGTGACGGCCGTAAGGCGCAGCGACGGAGAGCCGGTGGCGGTGCTGACCGGGGTGTCCTATCCGACCCCTGCGGTGCATGACAACTTGGCTTTACAGTATCGGCGAGAGCCGGGCTCGGCGCTTTACCATATTGGGTTGCTGCATGGCAATGTGGACGGCCAGGAGGGGCATGACGCTTACGCGCCGTGCTCGCTTCGCGATCTTCAGGCGTCGGGGTATGACTACTGGGCGCTAGGTCATATCCATAAACGAGAGATTCTTTGCGAGTCGCCGTGGGTTGTGTACCCCGGCAACATTCAAGGCCGCAGTTTGAAGGAGACCGGCCCAAAGGGCTGTTATCTAGTGGAAGTGGCGGAGAACGGGGAGGCCGAGTTATCGTTTCGGCGTCTCGATCAGGTGCTGTGGCTGGAGAGCCGTCTGACGATCGACGGGATCGCTACGGAAGAGGCGTTGAAGATGAGCTTGGAAGAGCGGCTGGACGAACTGAGGGAAGCCGAACCCGGCCGCATTACGGTGGCTCGGTTTACCTTTATCGGGCGCGGGCCGCTGCACGGGCTGCTTCAGTCGGGGGCGGAAGTGGCCGAGCTGTTGCAGGAGCTGCGGCGTAAGGAAATCGCGCGCTTCGAGGCTGCGGGCCTGGGTTCTTCCGATGTGGAGCGTCTAGGGCTGGGCGAAGGCATCGTTTGGCTGGCGGGGTTCAAGCTGGAAACCCGCATGGAGCTGGACCGCGAGGGGGTGTTGGCGGAGGACAGCTTCTTAGGTGAGCTTTTTCGGTTGGCTAAGCGGACGTCGGCTGCCTCCGAACAGGTGGAGGAGCTGGTAGATACCGCGCTGGCATCGCTCTCGGACAACCGTCAGCTGCGGCGTTTGTTGCAGGGGTTGAACCCGGAAGCCAAACAGGAGCTGGTGCGCCGAGCCGAGGAACTGGCGGCGTCCATGCTTCATGAGGATACGCCGCTATCGTCCCCATCGCCGCCATCGTTGCGGGAAGGGGGAGGTGCTTCATGAAGCTGGAACGGATGCAAATCAGCGGCTTTGGCCGACTGAACGGGCTGGACGTGGAGTTGCCCGGTCAGGTCACGGTGCTGTACGGTCCCAATGAGGCGGGAAAAAGCACGCTGCTTGGCTTTGTCCGGGCGATGCTGTTCGGCATCCCGACCCGGGCGCAGGCGGCGGAGCGGTATGAACCGCTGCGGGGCGGCGCGCACGGTGGGGCGCTGACGATCCTGGGCGACGACGGGACGCGCTGGATGATCGAGCGCTACGCGCAGCCGCCGGAGGGGCTCAATTTGCCCGGTACGCGCGGCGACCGGCTGCGAATCACGCGCAGCGACGTGCGCGGGGAAGTGCAGGAAGTATCGCAGGAGGAGATGCAGCGGGAGCTGCTCGGCGGGTTGTCCAAGGCGATGTTTAAGCAGTTGTTCGCCGTAACGCTAACCGAGCTGCAGGAAGTAGGGGCGTTGCAGTCGGA
Source organism: Paenibacillus rubinfantis (assembly GCF_001486505.1). Classification (GTDB taxonomy): domain Bacteria; phylum Bacillota; class Bacilli; order Paenibacillales; family Paenibacillaceae; genus Fontibacillus; species Fontibacillus rubinfantis. The sequence goes on along the minus strand of NZ_LN909066.1, from coordinate 595,906 downwards.
GGAGCTGAGCCGCTACTTGTTCCACGCCGGGATCGGCGGCGGGGCTGCGGTGCTGCGCGGGGAGAAACGCTTGGTCCAGGAAATGGACAAGCTGTATCGGCCGCGCGGGCGGACGCAGGAAATCGCCCAGCTCCTTCAGGCGGTGGAGCGGCTGGAGCGCGAGGCCGAGACGGCCAAGGCGCTGTTGCCGCGGTACAACGACGTGCTGGAGGAGCTGGAGCGGCTGGCGGCGCAGTTGGCGGAAGCCCTCGGTCAGGCCGCCGCCGTCCGGGACGAGCTTGCGGCCGCGGGGCGGGAGTTGTCCCGGCGCGAAGCTGCCTTTGACGAGTTGGCCGGGGAATGGGAAGCGTGGCTAAGCGAGCGAAGCTTATCCCCTGATCTATCCCCGGAAGCGGCGTCAGATGTGTTCCGCCTGGCAGAACAAGGCCGGGAGTGGCTAGCTCGCGTGGAGGGTTTGGCAGCCAAGATGGCTGCGCTGCGTGCGGAGAACGAGCGGTTTGAACAGGAGTGCTTGGCTTATGGAGACCATGCTTCTCCCAACCAGGCCGCTGCGGTTCTGCGAGCGGCTTTAGCTCAGCTGGATAGCGCGCTCGATATGAAAAGTCGGCAGGACCAGCTATCCGCTCAGCTGTTCCCGCTGGAGGAGGAAGGGCGGCGCTTGGACGACCGCCTGCAGCAGATGCTTGAATCGGAACAAGCGCTGCTTGCCGAAGCCGATGCCGCAGACGGCGAGGAGCTGTTGCGCCTGGACGCCGCATGTGAGCGGCGTGAGGCTTTGGAGCGTGAGCTGCGCCAAGTGGAGCTGATGCTGTTCGCTGGATTGGATGAAGTGAAGCGGAACGAGCTGGAGGAGATCCTGCAAACGACGGAGGAATCGGAGCTTCGGGAGCGACTAGAACAGTCGGAGCAGGATTTACGGCAAGCGGAAGCGCTGCTGGGGCAACTGCAAGAGAAACGAGGACGATTGCTGCAGGAGCAGGAAAGTTTAGCTGCCCGTTGTCAGCGGGACGATCTGGTGCAGCAGCTCGAGGAGCAGCGGGCGGCCCTGCGTGATCGTTTCGACCAGTATGCGGTTATGGCCGTGTGCCACGAGCTGATCGGTCGCGCGCGCCGGGTTTATGAGGAGGAGCGCCAGCCGGCGGTGCTGCAAGCAGCGTCCGGTTACTTCGCGGAAATGACCGGCGGCACCTACCGGCGGATCGTCATGAAAATGGGCACCCAGGAGCTGATGGCCGAGCATGCGGAACTGGGGCCGCTCGAAAGCTCGCTCCTTAGCCGAGGGACGGCGGAGCAGTTGTATCTGTCGATGCGGTTGGCTTTATCCGAAGCGGTATCGGGGCAAACTCCGCTGCCGCTATTGCTGGATGACCTGTTCGTCAATTTTGACGAAGGCCGCCTGGAAGGCGCTTTGTCGGTACTGCGGACGGTTGCAGATCGCCAGCAGATTTTGATGATGACGTGCCATGAGCATGTCGTCCGGCATGTCCAAAAACTATTGCCGGCTGCAAACATCGTCCGGATGTAGGCGACGACAAGTCAACAAAGGCGGCAAACGCCTAGAACCCCCGGGGCTTAGCCCCCGGGGGTCTCTTTTCGTCGATACATTCCCAGCATCAGCGCCCACAACAAACTAAACAGGCCAAACACAGGATACAGTACGGACAGCAAGGAACTGAAGCCGAATTGGCTGGTGATATAACAGATGCACAGAATCGTGACGGAAATCAACATTGGCGGGACTTTGATCCGCTGCTGCAACTGGAGGGTAACGCCATACACATCGGCGACGAAGGTGCTGAAGATCTCCATGAAAATAAGTAGGACATAAATCAGCTGAATGGTTGTACCCAGCTGCTGGGCAATGCTGCCCATCGGGATTTCGTATTGCACGATCCCCGGCATATAAGCGGACAAGGCAAAATGCCCCGCCATTAACATAAAACCAACGCCTAGCCCGCCGAGAATACCGCCTAAGACAATGACGCGACGGCTTTCGGTATGGCTGCCGATCGGCACAAGCACCGCTTGGGCCATGGAAAGGTTGAAGGCTGAATACATCAGCGGCGATGCCCAGGCCGCGATCAGCGCAGTATCCGTCTCCAGCGTCAAGAAGCGAGTGGCACCCGGCGTACCGGCGGTATTCGTAATGATAGCGAGCGAGAGGATCAGCATCATTGGCACAACGATGGAGTTCAACTGCAACACCCCGTTGATTCCCCGGCCTAACAGCAGATAGGTACAAATCAAGGTGATCCATAGGCCTGTCTGATAATGAAGCCCCAAGTGTTCCATAAACACGGAGCCGGCCCCCGCTAACATCACACTATTCACACCGATCAGCACAATTAAGGTAAACAAACTAAGCGCCCTGCCGATCCGTTCACCGAACAGGCGGCGGTTCAAGTCCTCGTAAGAAGCAGCTTTGATGTCGCGAGCAAGCAGCATCATTTTGGTTCCGAGCCATACGAAGAGCAGCGTCGACAAAAGGATCGTCAACACGCCCCATTTGCCGTACCGGGTGAAAAACTGCAGAATCTCCTGTCCTGTCGCGAAACCGGCGCCCACGACCGTGCCGATATAGGTGAAAGCGATCTGCAGAACTTTTACGGCATTTTTCATGGTTTTCCCCCCGGTTCTTGTGCTATATATAGTACAAGGTATGTTGTCCAAGAACGGGACATGACTTAAACCTAATAAGGTCGTCCAAAAAGTCGTCTTTCGATTACGGAGTAGATGCTATGGAGCTTATTCGACGTCGAATCTTGAATTCAGCCGGGCCTTCCGTTGCTCACGTAGCTTCCAGCTACGCTGTGCTACTCAGTCCCTAGCTTCATCCAACCTTCTCGGCACTCGAAACCCACCTTTTTGGACCTTTATTGAACGGTCGTCCCCAAATTTATAGATCATGAGCTTTGGAGGAAAATGATATGGAGTTGTTAAAACAAAAGATTGTGGAGCAAGGGGTTATCGTCTCGGAGCAAGTGCTGAAGCTGGACGGATTGCTAAACCATCAGGTGGATCCGCAGCTAACGATGCAGATGGGCAAGGAGTTTGCCAAACGGTTCAGCGATCAAGGCGTCACCCGCGTCATTACGGTGGAGTCGTCGGGAATCGCCGTGGCGTTTGCTACCGCTTATGAGCTGGGCGTGCCGCTCGTATTTGCGCGTCGGAAGAAAACGCTGTTGGCCGAGCCGGACATGCTGTGTGAACGGGTTCCCTCGTTTACAAAAGGCATCGTAACGGACATCTTGGTATCGCGTGATTTTCTTGGGGAGAACGACCGGGTGTTGTTTATCGATGACATTATCGCCAACGGCGATGCAGCGCGAGGCTTAATCAAAATTATCGCCCGATCCGGCGCGGAACTGGTGGGAGCAGGGATTGTGATCGAGAAGTGCTTCCAGCCCGGGGCCCAGGCCATTCGCGAGCAAGGGATTCGGCTCGAGACGCTGGCGCGTATCGCCTCGCTGGAGGGCGGACAAATTACGTTTGCCGACTAGGGACAAATAGGCGAAGAAAATGCAGCCAAATTTCGGTTAATCCTTTGCAGGCCCCCTTTTTTTCGCTATAATGAGGATTACTAGGGAGAGGAGGCTTAAAGAATGGGGAAAGAATTGGCAGTAGACGCGGAGTTTTTTCTTTCGAAATTGTCCGAAGCGAAGGTAACTTTTGAACGTGCCCTGGATTGCAAACATACCGAGTTTGATGACCTTTATCCCTATATGCTTGAACATCCTCAGTTTTTCTGGTACAAACGCTATGTAGCATGGTCGCAATTGTTGACGATAGCCGGGCTGTGCCAAGAGCTCGATGTGCCCTGGAAGGAACAGTTCAGTCCGCAACAAGTAGGGTATTTGGAACAAAGAGTCATGTCGGCGAAAGTGCTTGATTTCTGGTTCGAAACGAATGACAGCCGGGAGCACGCTTCCCGATAATCGGTTAACGAGCAAGACCCGCGAGCGGCCTGATGGATATCCGGTACCGCACCGGTTGTTTGAAGCATTCCATTGTCATCGAAGTCCCGCCGGTTCTCCGGCGGGGCTTTTTCTGTATGACATGTGATCCGAAAGATGGACGAGAACCGCAACTATTGTATAATGAATCCCAGGAGGTGGGGATCCGATGATCTCGGACGAAACATTAGACCAATACCGGCTGTCCGGCGAAAAAGTACGCGTCGTTCGCGACGGCATTCCGGAGAACGACGTGCGGGGGATCGTGGTGGCTTGGGACGACGCGCATGTGTTAATCCGCAGACCCAACCGCAACGTGGTCAAGCTGGATCGTAACTACATTTACCAGCCTGCGAAAGAGCCTAGGATTTCGCCGGTGGATTAAGCATATTTTTGACCGGGCGGGACATCGTATAAGTGCATATATAAATGCCACGAAAGGATGTTTCGCATGCCGCTGGTCAGCGAGAAGATAAGAGCTTATAAAGACGAAATTAACCGATTTGGGGAAGCCCTGCCAAAGGTGACGGATGCGTACCATTCGTTTACCGGGGAAAGCCTCTCGGACGGTTCGCTGGATGCCAAGACGAAGCAGTTGATCGCCCTTGGGATCGCCCTATCGACGAACAACGAAATTTGTACGTTCTACCATGCTGAAGAGGCAAGGTCCAAAGGGGCAAGCGATGCGGAAATACTCGAGACGGTCGCCGTCGCTTCGGCTGCCTTAGCCGGGAACGCGTTATCCCAAGGAGTTACCCGGGTGCAGGAGGCTTTGACTGTCCCGCCTGTTCAATAAACTTTCCCAGAGAAGGGAACCTTAAGGAAGGGATTGGGCCTTGAGGTTCCCTTTTTCCGTGCGTTCCCTCCGGGACGGACCCGGCGCTGGGGCGCTTCCGTTCAAGTAAGCGCGCATCCGGGAGGACACCTCTCGCTGCAGGCCGGCCCACAAGATCCGCATCTTCCCGCGATATCCCCGGCAGCGGTATTCCGCTTGGATGCCGTTCTCGTCCTGGTGGATTCGTTCAATTTGGATATTCCGCTCACGAAACTTGCCGTGAATTTCCGAAAGGACCAGCGCCACACGGTGCTCGCCGCCGTGAATCAGCTCAACGTAGGCCTCGGGGCTCTTCAGCAGTCCGCTTTGTTCGAGAATTCGGGCGTCCCGCTGAAATACCTTTTGCAAAAAACCAAGCAGCAGCGCACTCTTAATCAGCGCCAGTTCCTCTTCCTTGATGCCGGGAACGGCCATAAGTCAACACCTCTTTATACGAACTTATGTTCCTATCATACCCCAGCTTCCTGTTTTTAATCAAGCGCGTTCCTTGAAAGTTTTGCATTGACTTCTCTATGCTGGACGTGGTAAGATTTATCTTGTCGCTGCAAAAAGCAATTTTTGTACGATACTCAATATGCGGTCGTGGCGGAATTGGCAGACGCGCACGGTTCAGGTCCGTGTGGGCTAACCCCCCGTGGAGGTTCGAGTCCTCTCGACCGCATCGATGTTCACGAAGAAGAGCTCTTGATTTACCTAATGGTGAATCGGGAGCTCTTTTTTTTGTTCATTTTTGCAGGGGATCGCGTTGACAAATCGCTTGGTATCGATTTAACTTAAACGTATAAGTTATAATCATTAAACGTTTAAGCTAAAAAATCTGTCGAGGGGATGATTACGAATGGGAGCGAAAATCATCACGCTTGCTAACGTGTATTCTAAGCTTTTGGACATTTCGCGGGAGGTTTATGTCTATTTACCCCCTTCTTATGAGAAAGCGAAGAACCGTCGTTACCCGGTGTTATATGCGCAAGATGGACAGCATATGTTTGCATCCGACGCGAAGGGGGATTCGTGGGAGATGCACCAAACGGCGGAGCGGCTAAGCCGGGAAGGCCGGATGAATGAAGTGATCATCGTAGCGGTTTCGTCCATTTCGGATCAACGGGCTGCGGAATATTTTCATGATCATCCAGGGGTTCGAGAAGCTTTCCATACAACCTGCAAGGGGGAGTTGTACGAAAGGTTTCTCATCGAGGAGCTGAAGCCGATGATCGACAACAAGTTTCGTACTTTGCCCGATCGGGAGCATACGGCGATGATCGGTTCGTCCGCGGGGGGACTTGTCTCGTATCATATAGCGTTTCGCCGGCCGGACGTATTTGGCCAAGTGGCGATCCTATCGCCTTTCCTGGTGCAGACGGTGGTAAATGAGCCAGAGGATGGTACGAGTAAGCAAGAACCAGTTTACGAACAAAAATTATACCACTCCTACCCAGTAAAACCGCCAGGATTACGCGTTTGGGTTGATATCGGCGGGGCGGAAGGGCTTATCATGCCTCGTCAAGTCCGGATATTTGTAGATGAACTCATCGCAAGCGGCTTTACGCCCGGCGAGGATTTGATGTTTTTGCTTGATGAGGAGGCCGGCCATGCTCAGACGGATTGGGCAAAACGGCTGCACAACCCGCTGCTGTATCTGTTTGGCGAGATCGGACACCCTCGCAGCTTGAAGCTAGCCGGGAGAGGGCGAGTGGGGCTGCAAGGACACCGGGTTTGGTTATATCCGAAGGTGACCTATGACACGGGCTTCGAAATAAGCTTACTCCAGGCGGAGTATACGGTGGCCCCTCCGGAAGTGCTGGGGGTTGGTTCCGACGGCTTGATCGTTCCGTTAGCGGAAGGAGAGGCCGAAATAGCGGTGAACTTTGGCGGTCTTGCCGATTCGATGCGCATTGAGGTCATCCCGGAGCTATCCGATCACGTTCAGATTGAAATCAGCGTGACTGTTCCTCCGTCGACCCCGGCGGATGCCCGAATCCATGCGGGATTCGAAATCCCGAAAGTCCGGGACGGGTTTTATCAGGGAAGCTTTTTGCTGCCCAGAGATCTGGGGTTTGAAGTGAAGGTCTCGCGGGGCTTTGGCTTCCATGAGCGAAGGGAAACGAGCCGCCGCTTCGACACCTCCGAGCCGGTTCGCTTGCATTTCATCGTAGAAGAGTGGGAGGATGACCCATTTGAGAAAAAGGGATGAGCGTTTGCCATCCGGGATATGGTATCATCCTATCAGAGTGTTAGTGAATCGATGAGGTGTTGGATGTGAAAAAAGCAACGATGAAGGACATCGCCCGTGAAGCGAAGGTTTCGGTGGCGACGGTCAGCTATATTTTGAATAACGTGGATAACCAGAAAATTTCGGAAGAAACGCGCTGCCGCGTGTTGGAAGCCGCAAATAAGCTGAATTATATCCCCAGTCTTGCGGCCCGTTCGCTGGTCCGGGGGAAGTCCGGCATGGTGGCTTTGCTGTTCAGCCGCAGCGAGCAGGATGGGTTATGGAAGCAGCTGTATGATGGGAGGCTGGCCGAACGGGTGGAAGCGCTCTGCAAGCAAGCAGGTTATCACCTGCTCGTGCTGGGGATGGACGCCGAACGGCCAAATCCGGAAATCATCCGGCAACGGGAGGTGGATGGGGTGCTGTTGGTCGGTGTAAAGCAGGATCTATTTCGGGATATCTCCATCCACTTCAGCTTCGGAGTACCGATCGTGCTGCTCGACACCCATATCGACGATCCGCTGTTCCATAAGGTTGTGATGGATTACCGACAGGCGTTCACCTTATGGAGGGAGCAATCGGCGGGTAGAAACGGACGGCGCTTTCTGGTGCTGGACGATCTCACCAACGAAGGTACGATAAAGACGATTGTTGATGAAGCACAACTTGAAGAGGACTCGATTTTTGTGCTGACCGCCGATCATGTGGACCAACTGCCCGAGTTTCTGGCGCGGTTTCAAGGGGGCTGCGGAATCGTGATAAACGAGTTTGTAGGGATGTTCGTGGCGAACGCCTCTCGAGAGCTGGAGCTGGAACTGACCGTCCTCTGTACGAGCGGTTGTCCTGAACTGCTGCCTCCGGAGGTCCACAAGCTAACATGTGAGGAGAACCGGGGACAGGTTGAGGTTGCTTTTGAGATCATGCAATTTTATATCGAATCCAGGGATAAGGCCTCCTCAAAAGGGAGCCCCAATACCGAAGCAGGGTATGAAGAGTATGTTTCGATTCCGCTGCAGTAAGCGAGGTTCTAACACGAATGTGCGAACTTACGGACGGACATGTATCTTAGAAGATATACTAACAAACGTTTGGTGGACCGGGGAACCGTCCGCACGACGATCGCTGAGAAGCAGTACCTTTACACGCCGCTTTACATGATTATCCCCTTTGGTCAGGGAAAAAGGAAGGGAGATGGGAGAGCTGTGCCTCCTATCTCCCTTCCTGATTATACGGGATAATCACCAAAAGCCTCGGACAGCGAGAGTTGTCACCGCTGCCAGCTGGAAGGTCGCTCCAAATAGACGCCTTACACTACCTCCGCCAATTGCTTCAGGATAGCGTAAGCCTTTTCGTCACTTTCCTTGGCCTGGTGAATCAACTGCACAGTTTGTCTTCGCACATCCGATTGGGCAAACTGATGCATTTGAGCCTCTCCGCGTTCCCAGCCCCCTAGAACCTCAAATAGCTTGGCGTGGAGTTCATAGACAGCCATGAAGTGTTTGGCGGCTTGCTCAAAAAGCGATTTGTGCTCAGGGTATTGCTCGGCGGCTTTGTTCAGGAACACGGCAGCTTGATATCTTCCGTCGAGAAGACAATCGATGGCATCGTCATGCGTGAACAGTCTCTCGGCCAGGAGGGGTAATACCAAACCGTCAGAGAAATCTTTGTCGTTAGCGACAGCCTTCATCCATGCGTCATAAGCAAGCAACCCCTTGGCATAGTTGCCGTGTTTACGTCCTGTCATCGCCTCTACGGCATGACCGATCATCGTATTTAGATTTGCTTTGTTGCCGTCTCCCGGTTCAAGCGACATGACAGCCAATGTTTCGGGGTTGTCCCACCAGTGCTCCGTAACGAAATAACCGGAATCGTCAAACGTGATGCTGCCGCTAAACTCGGAGTTGTTCTGGAAGAAGTTCCATCCTAATAAAGTTTCGCCATCGTTCCGATATCCCGTAATGATGCAAGCCTCTGGCGGACCGATGATCCCTAGGGCAATCACAGGGTTCCCTTTGTTAATCTGATTTTTAATAAAGGAGATAAACGCTGATTTTGGGGTGTCTTTCTCTCTCCATAAGATTTGAAAGTGACAGCCGAGAGCTTCAATGCCTTGTCGAAACACCCGGACAGGGTCATCATAAGTGAAGATCGCGTCTACATTTCCTAAATTCCAACCTGTCTCATCCCACGTTAATCGAAAAGCCGCTCCGCTTGCCGCCATCACATAGTCATAACTGACGTCGATGCCGATATAGTTAGCACATGCTTTCAGACAGCACGGAAACGGCGTCAACGATTCGGGGCCATATTGGACTTGGGGTACGCCTAAAAGGATAGCTTCATCTTGATCAAGTCTGGGGGTCTCCATGTGGTTTCCACCTCTCGTCAAAGGATCATTTAATATAGGCAGTTCAATTCCATAGCAGCTAGCACACAATCTCGTTCTTTTGACCGTGATTTTCCTTTTTCTGAATTCAGTTGGGGTTACTCCCACAATCCTCCGGAACGCTCGGGTAAATGAATCAGGATTGTCCAAACCATATTCGCTCCCGATGTGAAGGAAGGATTTGTCGGTATAAGCGCATTCAAAGGCAGCGTTGGCTATTTTGCGTTCAAGGACATAACGGGAGAGAGATTTATTCATTTGACACGCAAATAACTCACGAAGATAGGGGAGAGAATACCCGGTTGTTTTCGTTAATTCATCATAGTCGATTTTCCCTTTAACTCGTGTTTCCACATATGAAAGAATCGCATTGATAAATGAAAATGGTTCCATCGGCACCTCTTCTATACTTATTACTTCATGAAGTAGTTTCATTTTAGTTCAGGAGATAAGATGCGTCTCGACTTTTTTGAGGATTTTTAATGAATGCTTCTAAATGGATTCACGAACCCCTCGGGTTGAAGGCGGGCCGGCCGTTTCCCGATACTGTCCCGGTGTCATTCCCTCCACTTTCCTGAAGGAGCGGATAAAATTTTGCGAGTTGTTATACCTGAGTTTGGCCGCGATCTCTTTCACAGGCATCTCTGTTTCGCGCAGCCAAGTTTTGGCCATTTTGAACCGGTACATGGTGAGGTATTCGCTGAAGGAGTAACCCGTTTCTTTCCGGAAAATGCTGCTGATATAGTTGGCATTATAATGAAGGCGGGCAGCGCAGGCCTCTAAGGTCAAATCGGCGTCGTATTCGTGCTGGATCAAATCGATGATTTTCTCCGAGATATTCTGATATTGGGCGTTTTGTCGGTTGTTAAAGATACGGCTCATCGGGTGAATCACCGTCGTCCAGAACCAGTCTTCGATCTCCGCTTTGGTGTGCAGCTCCAACAGCTCCTCAAATAAGGAGCCGCCCGATGGCCGAATCTGATGCAAGGCGATTCCCGCTTCCTGCATCATCACCAGCAGATTGTTGAGCAGGCGGGTCAGCGGAATTTGGTATTCCTGCGGCGTCAGTTCCTGGCTAAACAAGGAGTTAAACAACCGCGCGTTCACTTCCTTGGCTTTCTCCGTTTCCGCCAGCTTGATGGCGTCAAGCAGCTCGCTTTCCTTGTGCGTTGGGTAATTGACGTTCAGCACATGCTTGCCGGAGTTGATGTTCTCGTATTGAATGATCACACCGGTTCCTAGCTTGATCCGGTATTTCAGCGCTTCGATCCCTTCGCGGTAAGCGATGGATAACTTCGGAATGTCTTGAAAAGGCAGGCTTAACCCGATGCTGGATTGAAGCTTTAGACACTGGTGAATTTCATGCTGCAGCTTCTCCGTCCAAGCATAAACGGCTTGGCGAAACGCATCGGGCTCCTGCTCAGGGCTTCCGATCAACGTCACGATCGTCTGATCCATGATCACCGGAGCGAACCGGCTTTGGGGATCCAGCAACTCTTCAATGATATTTTGCGCGGCAAACAGCAGCAGGTTGAGATCCTTTTTGGCATAGGCCAGATCATCTGTGAAGTCGAGGGCCAAGGTGAACACCGCCATCGTTTGCCAAGCGTGAATCTGCTCCTGGTAACCGTATTGTTCAAGCTTCTCAAGCAATTGGCGTTTGGTGTAACGCCCCTGGAACGCTTCTATCAGGGAAAAAGCACGCACTTGCCGAATATGCTGACGAACTTCTGTTTCGAGCTGTGATTTGGATTGGAACAGACGATGATACTCTTCGCCGATCAGTTCAAATTCGTCGGCATGCCCCCGGCGAACATCGGTTTTACGGCGTCCGATCAAATTCAACAGGCGTTCGATCGGCGAATACATCCGGCGCGAACCAAACCAGGCCAACCCGATCGACAAGAGCAGCATCAGCAGGCAGATATAGAAGGTGAACAGCCCGATTTTACCCGCTTCCCGGGTCAGGCTGCCAATGGAGGTGACCGAGAGATACATCCATCCGTTCAGCTGGGAGCGCAAGTAGGTGACGGCATATTCCGTCTTGCCGATGTACGTCTGAAACTGCCCGGAAGGCTGGGCCTCATCCGCGAGCAGAGCCGTGTTTTCCCATCCGGTCTCCTCCAACTGCCGGCCGATCAGCGATGTATCGGGGTGCATCAGGATTTGCCCGCGCTCATTCACGACGATCACGTTGTTCGGCGTCTGGCTCTCCGTCGCCATAACGTCTTGCAGGCTGCAGGCGGGAATATTGGCCAGCGCCAGTCCGTATTTGTGCAGATTGGAGACCGGCAGCTTCTTAATCAGGCTGATGCTGTAAGGGCAAGGTGCAGAATCCGCGCTCTCCTCGCTATAGAACCAGGAGGACGGAGTCAAAATCCAGGAGGTATCATTGGGCGTATCAATCAGCTGTTCAAGCCTCTCGCGGTCCTTATACTCGCTCATCCGGTACAACCCGGAGTTCTTCACCATCCAGTCCTGCTGCAGGTTGATCAGGACGACATCCTCCAGCTTCGTATCGAAGGATTGCATGTTTCGGATTTCATTCCGCAGGTCGTTATATAGTTTGAAATCGCTTTCAGTTAACGGGTTTTGAAGAGCCTTTTTGAGTACGGTCGAGTTAACCACTTGATTTAACGTCTGGTTGACAGTCGTCAGCTTACGCTCTACATTTGAGTTAATTTGGGAAATCAGCTCGATTTGGCTTTGGTTGACGTTTTTTTGGATTTCCCGGGTCGAAGTCAGATAGGAAAACGTACCGATGAACAGGACGGGCAGCGTACTTACGGCGATCGTAAAAATCATCAGTTTGCTTAAAAAGCTTAAGGGTTTCACCAATATCAGCACCTGACCTTATCGATAAAAAGTCATTATGTTCCAGTGTATGATGTCTGTCAAATAATAGCAATAATCATCTCGTGAGGCAATAATCATTTTGTTCTATTCTTCGTTTTGGGAGGCTTTGACTCATGATTAGACGAACAAGCGGGATCCGCGGATTATCCGCTCTAGGGGGACTCCTGATCATCGTTTCTTTGCTGGTTGGGTGTATGAACCGGGACACGCATCTGCAGGCGACAACCGGGGAGGATCAGCCGTATCTGTCGATATTGGCGCCGCTTCACTTTCCGCAGCCGCCATCGAAGGAGATCATGGCTAAGATCGAAGAGTTGACCGATGTCCGGCTTGATCTCAGATGGGTACCGGAGGGCGTATACACCGACAAAATGATGACGGGGTTAACCACGAACTCGCTTGCCAAGGTTAGCTTCGTGAAATTTTCCGATTATCATCTGGTCAAGAACGCGATTCGTTCGGATGTCTTTTGGGAAATCGGGCCGTATTTGGCGGAGTTTCCGAACCTGAGCCAGCTGGACCCGGAAATCTTGGATCAGGCGGCCGTGGACGGAAAGGTCTACGGGGTATACACCGAACGTCCATCCTCCCGGCAAGGGATCATTTTACGCAAGGATTGGCTGGACCATCTTGGTTTGGAGGAGCCGAAGACGCTGGATGAACTATATGAAGTGCTTCGGCAGTTTACCTATGGTGATCCGGATGGCAACGGGAAGCAGGACACGCTTGGCGTCGTAGACCGGAACGATCTTGTGTACGGCATTTTTAAGACGCTCAGCTCGTATTTTGGCACGCCAAACAACTGGAAGATCGAGAACGGCCGGGTGATTCCGGAATTTATGACGGATGAATACATGAATACGATGAATTTTATGAAAAAGCTGTACGACGAGCAACTGATCAATCTGGATTTCCCTCTCACGAGCAAAGAGGTGCAGCGCGATCGGTTTATCCGCGGCGAGGCCGGCGTATTGATCGGAAGTATGACCGATGTGCAACGCCTTTCCATCGAAGCTCGGGCCATCAACCCAGACGCAGATGTTACGCTGGTGAATCGAATCCAGGGGCCTTACGGATATAAGGTATGGTCGATTCCGAACTTTAACGGGCTGTATCTATTTTCGAAGAAGATGATTCCTACGGAGCAGGATCTGCGGGTCGCGCTTCGGTTCTTCGACCGGACGATGGATCGGGATGTCGCCAATTTAATGATGTATGGATTTGAGGGCAGACATTATCGGACGGAGAACGGGAAGGTTATCCTGCCGGAGGAAACGTCGCAACTGCGGGTGAACGAGGTGAATCCGTTATACTCGCTGATGATCGCCGATATCGGCAACCCCAACCTGATGGAAGTCGCGCAAAAAGAGCAATTAACCCAAATCGCCGAACAGCTCAGCAAGGATAACGAAGCGTTCTTGGTTGACGATCCAACGGTCCGGCTGAGTTCGCCAACCTATGATGAACGGAGCGCGGAGCTGTCGACGATTATCGGCGATGCTACGTACAATTACATCCTGGGACGTCTCAACGCAGAAGGCTTTCAGCAGGAAATTGAACGTTGGAAGCAAAACGGCGGTCAAGCCGTGATTCGTGAATTTGAGGAAGCGCTATCACAACCATAATCATTTGATCAGATGCCTTGCAGAAAGCTGCCGTTATGAGGAAATGATTGTTTCCGTAACGCCGCCGTGACGATACCGTGGAAGGGTAAGCAATCCAAACCATGGGAGGTCCAAAGGTATGAAGAAACAATCATTCATCCTCATCCTGACCGCACTGCTATCGCTGAGCGTTGTGCTAGCCGGTTGTGGAAGCGCTGACAATAAGGGGAGCAGCAGCCCGGCAGCAACAGAACCTGCTGCGTCCACTGCGGACAACGGCGGGAATGCACCTGCCGAGGCGGAGAAACCAACGGAGATCACGATCATGCTGCCGTTAAATACGTCGGAGACGCCGCCGGATACGATCAAAACCGAGCTGGAGAAGCTGACGAACACGAAGCTGAACTATCAGTTTTTCCCGGCGGACACGTATGAAGAAAAGCTGAACACCGCATTTGCCACAGGCTCCTTACCCCAAGTGACCTACCTCAAAAACCAAACCACGTTTATTCAGATGAAAGAAGCGATCAAGGATGGGCAGTTTTGGGAAATTGGCCCCTACTTGACCGAATTCCCGAACCTCAACAAGTTAAAGCCGGAGATTTTAGGCAACACGAAGGTGGATGGCAAGCTGTACTCCCTTTATATCGGCAGACCGCTGGCGCGCCAAGGGATGATATACCGCAAGGACTGGGCGGATAAGTTAGGGTTGTCGGCTCCAGCGAATGTGGACGAATTGTTTGAAATGGCCAAGGCGTTTACGGAACAAGACCCGGACGGCAACAGGCAAAAGGACACGACCGGGATCGCCGACCGGAACGAGCTGGTCTACGGGGCGTTCAAGACGGTATCGGCCTGGTTTGGCACGCCAAACAACTGGGGCGAGAAGGACGGTGGGCTGCAACCGGAATTTATGTTCCCGCAATACATCGATACGATGGATTTCTTTAAGAAGCTGCGGGATAACGGCTACATGAACCAGGATTTTGCCGCTACCAGTAAAACCGATGCCGTCAATATGTTCACGAGCGGCAAGGCCGGGCTCTACATCGGCGGGTCCATGCAGGATATCGATTCGCTGAACAAGGATCTGATCAAAAACGCACCGGATGCGGTCCTTGATACGCACAGCATGGTGGCCGGTCCGGACGGGAAGTTCGCCCAATGGATGATTCCGGGCTACAACAATATTATCCTGTTCCCGAAATCGGCGGTGAAGGATGAAGCGGAGCTCAAGAAGATCCTGGCGTTCTTTGACAAGATGATGACGCCGGAAGTTGCCAATTTGATGTATTGGGGCATTGAAGGTACGCACTACACGGTCGTGGAAGGCAAAGCCAAGGTTTCGGACGACAAGGAATTGATCGAGCGCGAGGTGAAGCCGTTTAAGGACAGCGTGATCGGGGAGCCCGAGTCCAACGGCATGTACGAAAGCTACAACACCCTGCCGGGCCGGATCCACGCCGAAGAATTGATCAAGGAAAACGTCAAGGTGGGTGTGCCGGATCCAACCGCGGCGCTGGATTCGCAAACCTACACGGAGAAGGGCGTGGAGCTGCAGCAGTTGATTACGGATGCGACGTATCAATATATCTACGGTCAAATCGACAAAGCGGGCTTTGAGAAAGCGATCGAGCAATGGAAGAGCCGGGGCGGTTCGAAGATTATCGAGGAATATAACGCGGCGAGATAGGATTTTATGTGAGAGAGGAAGATACGTATGCATGAAGCAACCGCTCCATCCTCAGTCACGCCGAAGCTTCCGCAGCCCGGGAGAAGTACGAAGACCGGGCATCTCCGCAAGCGGCTGTGGAGAAATAAATGGCTGTACGTAATGCTGCTGCCCGGCGTGCTGTATTTCATCATCTTCAAATATTTGCCGATGTACGGGCTGATCATTTCCTTTCAGGATTACAAGCCTTATGACGGCATCCGGGGCAGCGAATGGGTGGGATTGGAGCATTTTCAGCGGCTGTTTACCGAGCCGGACTTTATGGTCATTTTGAAAAACACGGTGATATTGTTTGCGCTCAACCTGTTTATTTATTTCCCGGTGCCGATCATTCTGGCGCTGATGCTGAACGAGCTGCGCGGGAACTTCTTTAAAAGGCTATTCCAGACGTTCGTGTACTTGCCGCATTTCATGTCCTGGGTCATCATCGTGTCGATCACCTACGTGATGGTGACGATGGACGGCGGGATCCTCAACGAGCTGCTGGTGTACTTTGGCTTCGAAAAAATCAATTTCCTGCTGAATCCCGATTGGTTTCGGCCGATGTATATCCTTCAGGTCATCTGGAGGGAGGCCGGCTGGGGGACGATCATTTACCTGGCCGGCATGGCTGCGATCGATCCGGGTTTGTATGAGGCGGCACGCATGGACGGCGCCGGTCGGATGCGCCAGGTGTGGCATATTACGCTGCCGTCGATCCGGGGTGTGATCATTACGCTGTTTATTTTGAAGATCGGGCATGTGCTGGATTTGGGCTTCGAGCATGTCTATCTACTGCTGAACTCGATGAACCGGCAGGTTGCGGAGATCATCGACACGTATGTCTACACCGCGGGGCTGCGGCAGGGGCAATACAGCTACAGCACGGCGATTGGGTTCTTCAAATCCGTGATCGGCCTGATCCTCGTTATGCTGGTGAATAAACTATCCAAGAAATTCGGGGAGGAGGGCGTTTACTGATGGTAGAGGATCGATCGGTTAGCGGCCGAATCTACGCGGCGATTAATTTTACGCTGCTGGCCATCATTGCGCTGATTACCGTACTGCCCTTCGTACATGTCGTGGCTGGTTCCTTTACGACAAACGCGGAGCTGGCGGCCAACAAATTCGTGCTGATCCCCAAAGTGTGGAGCTTGGAGGCGTACCGGTTTATTTTTTCGACGAATACGATCTTTAAGGCGATGGGGGTCTCGGTTGGCGTGACGCTGATCGGCACGGTGTTCAGTATGCTGCTGACGGCGCTGATGGCTTACGGGCTGGCTCGCAAAGACCTCGATGGCCGAAGAACGATCAATTTCTTGGTCGTCTTCACGATGTTGTTTAACGGCGGGCTGATTCCTACGTTTCTGGTCGTCAAGGAGCTGGGAATGATCGACACGTACGCCTCTCTGATTATTCCGTCCTCGATCAGCGCGTTTAATATGATTATCCTGAAGAACTTCTTCCAGAACATTCCGGAGGGATTGGAGGAATCCGCGCGGATTGACGGGTGCAACGACTTTGGGATCATGTTCAAAATCGTGCTGCCGCTCTCGATGCCTGCAATCGCTACGATCTCCTTGTTCTATGCGGTCACGTATTGGAATACGTACATGTCGGCGATTTTGTATCTGAACGACAGCGCTAAATGGCCGATCCAGGTGCTGCTGCGGCAAATCGTCGTGCTGGCAAGCGGGCTGGACCATAGCGCCGAGCTGGACGGAACCGTGCCGCCGCCGGATCAGACGATCAAGATGGCGGTGATCGTGGTTGCCACTCTGCCGATATTGCTCGTGTATCCGTATCTGCAGAAGCATTTTGCCAAAGGGGCATTGCTGGGGTCGATGAAGGGATAGAACAGGGTGCATTATTCAATCTAGGTAATCCAATTCTGAGACGGAAGGAGTTTGGGAATGACGATGCTTGGTTCGGACACTCCGCTTACATGGGCGAGGAAGGCGTGCGATTCGCTGATGAACATCTATGTGGATGCGGGCACCCTGCCTCCCGCCCACCGATGGCATTACCATCAAGGGGTCTTCCTGTGCGGGATGGAGCAACTGTGGGAGGTGGTTCAGGACGAGAAATACATCCAGTACATTCAACAGTATGTGGATGATCTGGTGGATGAGCAGGGCAATTTCATGTTCGCCCGCGATGAGCTGGACACCGTACAGGCAGGTTTGCTGCTGTTCGCGTTATATGAACGGACCGGGTTGGCTAAATACCGGAGCGCGGCCGACAAGCTGCGCTACCTGCTGCTGACGCTGAACCGCACAAGCGAGGGCGGCTATTGGCATAAGGATAAGTATCCGTATCAAATGTGGCTGGATGGGCTTTATATGGCGGGTGTGTTTTCGTTGAAATATGCGAATACGTTTGGGGAAACGGGGCTTCGCGCGGAAGTGCTGCACCAGGAGAAGCTGATGCGTGAACATATGCGCGATGAGAAGACCGGCTTGCTGTATCATGCCTGGGACGAGAGCCGGCGGATGCCCTGGGCGGATCCACAGACCGGTTGCTCACCGGAATTTTGGAGCCGCTCGCTGGGCTGGTATGGCTTGGCGGTATCTCAATTTCTTGATTTGCTGCCGGCAGAGGAGCCGGGGAGAGTGGAGCTTGCGGAGGTGTTATCGAGTTTTGTTCGCACGCTGATCCGTTATCAGGACAAGGAAAGCGGGCTCTGGTATCAGGTGGTCGACAAAGGCGAGCGGCCCGATAACTGGCTGGAAACATCGGGCTCCTGCCTATTTGTCTATACGTTAGCCAAGGCGGTGCAGCAAGGCCTCGCCGGTGAGGAGGCCCGACAAGCCGCGGTGCGGGGATATGAAGGGCTGATCCGGGTCGTGGAAGAGGACGACAAAGGCCGGCTGGTGCTGCCGGATATCTGTATCGGTACCTCGGCCGGCGATTACGATCATTACGCGGCGCGGCCGAAAGTGAAGAATGATTTGCATGGCGTTGGCGCCTTCGTGATGGCCTGTGCACAAATGGAGATCCTGCTTAATCGAAGGGAGAACCAAGCCGATGTGCATGTATAATATCGTCGATTACGGGGCGTTGAAGGACAGCGGGGTAGCGGCAACGGCAGCGATCGCCGCCGCGATTGCCGCCGCAAGCGAAGCCGGAGGAGGCACGGTGGTCGTGCCGGCCGGGACGTTTTTGACGGGGGCGATTTTCTTGAAGAGCCATATCGAGCTTCGGCTAAGCCCGGGGGCGGTATTGTCCTTCAGCACCAACCCGGACGATTATCCGCTGGTGGGATCAAGGTGGGAAGGGGTTCAACGGGAGGTCCATGCCTCCTGTATCTACGGGGAGGACCTCGAAAACGTAGCCGTAACGGGAAGCGGCTGCTTGAACGGGAACGGGCAGCCCTGGTGGGAGAAGCATCGGTACCGCCCGGAGGAGCTGCAGTACCCGCGTCCCAAGCTGATCAGCTTCGACCGCTGCCGACGGGTGACGATCAGGGACGTCCAACTGATCAACTCTCCTAGCTGGACGGTCAATCCGATTTGCTGCCGCGATGTGACGATCGACAATGTGTCGATTCTAAATCCGGCGGATTCCCCTAATACGGACGGGATTAACCCGGAATCGTGCTCGAACGTGCGAATTTGCAACTGCCATATCGATGTCGGGGACGATTGCATCGCGATCAAGGCCGGTACGGAAGAGACGGCCGTGCGGGTTCCCTGCGAGAACATCACGATTACGAATTGCACGATGATTCATGGTCACGGCGGCGTGGTGATTGGGAGCGAGATGAGCGGGAGGATCCGGAACGTAACGATCTCGAATTGCATCTTTCAGCACACGGACCGTGGCATCCGGCTTAAGTCTCGCCGCGGCCGCGGCGGGATCGTGGAGGATATTCGCGTCAGCAATATCGTCATGGAGAACGTGATCTGTCCGTTTATCATGAATCTGTATTATTTCTGCGGTCCACGCGGCAAGGAGAAGTACGTGTGGGACAAAAATCCTTATCCCGTCACGGAGGAAACCCCGCAGTTCCGGCGAATTCACTTCTCCAACATCACGGCGCGTGAGGTGCATGCCGCTGCCGGCTTCCTGTACGGATTGGCAGAGCAGTTTGTGTCGGAAGTTACCTTCGATCAGATTGAGATTTCGATGGCGAAGGACGCGGTTCCTGGCCGCCCTGCCATGATGACCGGGATCGAGGACATGGTGCGGCGCGGATTCTACTTGGGAAATGTCCGGGACGTGCGATTTAACCAGGTATCGATCGAAAACCACGAGGGCCCGGCTTTTGATATCGAAAATGGGGAGGATGTCGAACTGACGGCGTGCCGCTCCAAGCGGACCGCCAAGCCGGAGCCCTTAGTGGAGCGGCACTAGAAGAAGTTGGACAACACCCGTTTGATTTCGATGGGGTTTTCGATTTCCGGGCCGAAGAAGGTTTTGGAGCGCTGGCTGTCGTTCCAGGGCTCCAGCGTCATGGCATCGGTGATGCCGGGAAGCTTCCAGGCACTAACTCTTTCAAAAGTTGTCCCCGTATTTAAGGCATGGAGATGATTGATCCAAATCGGTTCTTTGACATGGATAAACTCATGGGGGACCTTCAACGCGTCACGCCAGCTGAAACTAGGCTTCTGTCCCCGAAGAAATGTCCCAACATCATGAATCGTCGCGCCGTAGCTTGGCAGCCAGAAGAAAAACTTGCCCATCCGGTGTTGCACCGAATCGTAAATATAGCCGTATTGGGGGACCAGTGCGGCTGTATTTTTTTTCGGCGTGTAAGCTTGCAGTTTGCGGATGAAGTCCTTGTGGTACATATCGTCGCTTGACAGATAAACCCGGTAGTAGCGTTCATACCCGGCGACGTCTTCGGCAACATGGGCATAATAGTCCCTTGGCGTTACAAACTGAATATTCGCGGGTAGAGGCGCATACCGTTTGAGGACTTCCCGAATGATATGCTCGGAAGCAGGATCGTAGATTACATAGCAGGAAAAATTCTGCGAGGTTTGCAACTGCAAGCTTTTTCGGGTATAGGTCATGAACAGCGCCAGCCTCTTCTCAATCCAGTTTCGCGTGGTCCGTTCCGGGGTTCCCCCCCAATCATTAAAATGAATCTCAACGATCAGTTTTGTTGTTTTGCTCAGATGCTCTGTCATAGCGGTTGGGCCTCCTTTAAGTTTATATTCTGAGGGTAGTATCCATCCTTCTAGCATCTTATGCGAGAATCTGATTTTGGTATGGACAGGAGGGATGCACTTTTCGGGTAGAGGGCTCAAATATCGGGAACCCCCGTTCTTAAAGGGAGAGGGTGCTATAATGATTGGCGTAAAACCGATCAACAGCGGGAGGAGACATACGATGCACGAAAAAACGGATCGCTCGCGGGTGAAAGGCTTTCTCCGCGCAGAGGGATCAAAAATCGTCAACGGAGATGGAGAGGAGATTCTGCTAACGGGCTGGGGATTGGGAAATTGGCTCCTATGCGAAGGATATATGTGGTTGTCCCACAACCCCCGGTTCGACCGTCCGCGCCGGATCGAGGCGGTCATTCGGGAATTGGCCGGAAAACCGTATGCCGAGGATTTCTGGAAGCGTTTCCGCGAAAACTATGTGACCCGCGAGGATATTCGGCGGATGGCGGAGCAGGGATATAATTCTGTACGCATCCCTTTTGGGTGGAGGGTGCTGATGGAGGACGAGCCGGGCATTCGCTGGAAAGAGGACGGGTTTGCATTGATCGATCGCTGCCTGGATTGGTGCGAAGAGTTTGGCGTTTATGCCTTCCTGGATTTGCACGGCGCACCGGGCGGGCAGACCGGAGCCAATATCGACGATTCGGTAGACGATTTCCCCCGGCTTTTCACCGATCAAGACAGCTGGGACAAAACGATCGAGCTATGGAAGGAGCTGGCCCGCCGGTACCGCGACCGCTGGATTGTTGGCGGGTACGACTTGTTAAATGAGCCGATCCGCCCCGGTCTGATGGAAGGGAAACACGAGGATTTTCTTGTTCGGCGATTGGCGGCATTTTATGATGAGGTGATCGCAGCCATCCGGGTGATTGATGACCGGCATTTGCTGTCCGTGGAAGGGCATCATTGGTCGACGAATACGTCCGTGTTCTATAAGCGGTATGACCCCAATATGGTCATTCACTTCCACCGTTACGCTTGCCGGCCTGGCAAAGAAGCCTACGAGGAGTTTCTAGCGCTTTCCGAGGCGTTGGATCAACCATTATGGCTCGGCGAGACCGGGGAGAACGAGCTGGAATGGTTTGCGGCCATGTATCCGCTGGCTTTGTCCCTGGGGATCGGCTACAATTTATGGCCGTGGAAGAAGATGGAGCGGGCTACCTCGCCGTATACCGTCAACAAACCCGAGGGCTGGGACGAATTTCTGGCCTACACCGAAGGCGGAGCCCGGCCGAGTTATGAGAGCGTGCAGCGCATTCTCGATGCGTACTTGGAGAACATCAAGGTCGAGAATTGCACTCCGCGTCCGGAAGTGACGGCGGCGGTTTTCCGCAAGCCGGGTTGCCGGGTTCGCGGCACGGATTTCGATGAATTACCGGGCAAAGGCATCTCCTTCAGCGGACGTCGCACGGAGGGAAACATCTATAAATATCGGGCCCAAACCGGCATGAAGATCGTACCGATCTCGGACCAGCCTCAACCGAAAAAGTTCGGGTTCGACAGCGGGTGGCAGAACCTGGCGCTGGAGCTAGCGGACGGCGAGTTTGCGGCCTATTCGTTCAACGGCATCGAATCGGGGAATACGGTGACGCTGGAACTGGTTTGCAGAGATACCGCCGTCGTCACCGTTAGGCAGGATGGGGCCGAGAGAACGCGTGCCGAGCTGTCGCCAGCGAGCGAGGGAATCCGCCGCGTTAGCACCCCGCTTGGTCGAGCTGCCGAGACCACGTTGGTCGTCAGCGTCCAGGGGGGGCCCATCGAACTGCATTCCGTCACAGTGGAATAAAAAAGGGTTGACTCTTTTCGCGGCGCATGATATTTTATATCTTGTCGCCGCGAAAAACGGTTTATATACTTTCGCGACAGATATAACGCTAAGCGGTCGTGGCGGAATTGGCAGACGCGCACGGTTCAGGTCCGTGTGGGCTAACCCCCCGTGGAGGTTCGAGTCCTCTCGACCGCATCCGTGAAACAGAAAAAAGCTCTTGAATTCTCCTGTAGAATTTGAGAGCTTTTTTTACATACTAGGATTAAAGAATGAGCAGTTTGATTCAACCTTTTCGTGCGCTCTTTGCATCATTATCCCGTTGGATCAGGGGGAGATCTTCTGAGCGAAAGGGATAATCGTCAAAAGAGGTCTGCGAGAGAGAGGGAATGGATCACGAATCCAAACAAGGCGAGGTGAGGCCGGGATGTTCCGAGTAGCGGTATGCGACGATGAGGAGCGGCAGCGGGAGCAGATCAAGCAAATCTTGCTTGTGTTATCGTTCAAAGCCAATATTGAATTTGAGGTCGAGCTGTTTCCTTCCGGGGAAGCGCTTGTGGCCCATTATGAACAAGGGGAGCCGCCGTTTCATATTCTCATTTTGGATGTGGAGATGGGCGGGATAAACGGGATTGCCGCCGCCCGCCGCATTCGGGAGCTTCAGCACCTGGATGAGCAAATCATCTTTTTAACGAGTTACCCCGAATATATGGTGGAGAGCTTGGATGTGTTTATTTTTCAATATCTGATTAAACCGGTCGAGCCTGCGGTGCTGGAGGAGAAGGTGATCCGTTTATGCCAATATTTCCAAGCACAGGAGAAGAAGTTTCTGATCGTCCAGTCCGGCTATGAAGAAGTGGTGCTGAAGCATGAGGAGATTATCGCGATTGAATCTGCCAAGAGCCTCACGATGAAAAATAAACTGAAGTTCATCACCGTATCCAAGGTGGTGGAAAGCAAAGGGCTGATCTCGAAGTATGCGGAAGCGCTAAAGGACAGCCATTTTTTGCAGATCCATCGTTCGATTATTATCAACCTCAACCATGTGAACAAGTTTACCGGCAATGTCGTGCAGATGACAAGCGGGCTGGAACTGCCGATTGGGCGATCGAAAGTCAAAGAAGTGAAGGATTTCTATACGAAATATAAGGTGATGAAGGATAGCTCCCATGATTCCATTTAATGTTCCGATTCTGATTAGCATCGTGTTTGTGCTAGGGTTCCAACTGATCTTTTTCTTTGATGCGGTGTTTGGGAGAGTGACGCGCAAACCGCATAGACTGGTGCATTTTATCGTGTTTGCGTTGCTAGCGGGGGGCTATCTGACCGTCGATTTGCGGTGGTACGCATCCGGCGTGGCTCTATTATTAATTTACAGCCTGGCGGATACGTACCAGGTTGAGTTGAAGAACAAACTGATGTTTACCGTGTTATACGGCGTGTTAATGTCGATCGTCAATTCGCTTTCGCTTTTTATTTTTTATACCCTCAATTCAGATGAATTTCGAAACTTTGAACCATCGAGCTTCTCGGCATCGGCGAAAACCTTGCTGCTTTCCTGCATTTTGATGTTTGTGGTGATTCAACTGATCCGAATGGTGGCCAAACGGCGAACTTACCCGCTTAAGCCTCTTTATTATCTCCTGTTTCTGTTCGTGCCGGTGTTCAGTATTTATCAGGTGAACCTGCTGGCCGCAACTAGCGAGAAGAACCTGCATTTCTTCATCTGGGTCATCGGGTTGCTGCTCCTGAACGTATTGGTGATCTACATGTTCGATACGATGATGGAGAAATTTCAAATCCAGCAGGAGAATTTCCAATTGCAACGGCAGATGGACTACCAGGACGCCAACTATGAAAAAACCGTACATAGCTTCAAATCGATTAAACGCATCATTCATGATACCAACAAGCAGTTTCTGTATATCGAAGAGTGCATTAAGCGCGGGGATCCGGCAGCGGCGTTAGAGCACATTCGGGTCACGCTGAATAAGGTCGAGGACGCTTATCATCGGGTGAATACGGGGAATCTGGTGATTGATGCCCTCGTTACCAATGCGCTGAATATCGGCGAGGCGAACGGCATTCGGATCGATACACAGCTACAACTTTATTCACAGCACTTGAACATCGACCGGTATGATCTCTGCGTGGTACTTGGCAACATGCTGGATAACGCCCTGGAAGCTTCGAAGAAGGTGCGGATTGCGGAAGATCGGTACATTCTGATTCGCATCCGCTCGGACGAGTCCGCCCTGTCCATTCAGATCCTGAACCATACGGAACAGGAAGTCCCCCGTCTGCACAGCCAGAAGCCAAACCGGGAGTTTCACGGCATCGGTCTCACCAACATCTCGCGGATTTGCGAGAAATACGGGGGGAACATGGCCATCGAAACCGGCAGCAAGACATTTAATAACATGGTGATCCTGCCGTTCAGGGATTGATTTTTGCGTTTCGGCTCCATTGGCCCCATCCGACTCTTCCTTCCTGTACGATCAACCTGTAACCAATCCATAGACAAAAGGTACAGGGAGGAATCAGACATGAAGAAATGGATCTTCGGTTTCCTTGCGGTTTTGCTGGTGTTCATCACGCCGGTAGGTCAAGGCACCGTTCAAGCTGAGGCAAGCTCAGTCAAAGAAAAAGCGCAGGCGATGGCTCAAACCGTCCTCACGGATTATGGCGTGACCAGCCTGCAGTACGCCATTATGGATCATGGAAAGATCGCGTTGTCGGATGGCGCGGGATATGCGGATCCAGAGAAGGGAACGCCGGTAACTCCAACGACAATGTATGGGATCGGCTCGGTGAGCAAGATGGTTGTCGCCGCGGCAACGATGCAGCTGGTCGACGCCAAGCTCGTCGATTTGGATCAGCCGCTTACGACGTATATCAAGGATTTTGAAATGGCGGATGATCGGTATCGCCAAATTACGCCGCGCATGCTGCTGAACCACTCGTCGGGATTGTACGGTTCGCACTATGAAAACAGTATGTTGTTTGACGATAACGATACGCAAAACCATGACGAGTTGCTGCGCAAGATGCGGTCCGAGCGCTTGAAATCGGACCCGGGCGCCTACTCTGTGTATTGCAACGACGGCTTTACACTGCTGGAAATTCTGGTGGAACGGGTTAGCGGGATGAGTTATACCGAGTACCTGAATCAACATTTCAACAAACCGTTGGGACTGGTTCATACCAAAACGCCGCTGGATACCTTTGACCGTGAAAAACTGGCTAAAACCTATTTTCCGGGCGTAGATAAAGTTTTACCAGTAGAGAATGCGAATGTGCTTGGTGCAGGGGGCGTTTACTCCACTGCCGAAGAATTAGCAAAATACGCAGAAGTGCTGATGGGAGACCGGCCGGAACTGCTGTCCAAGGCAGCGGCGAAATCGATGCAAGCCCACGAATATCGCAACGGAATCTGGGTGGAAGAAGAAACGAATGTTTTTAACTACGGACTTGGTTGGGATTCTGTGGAACTGGCTCCGTTTGGAGATTACGGCATCACCGCTTTATCGAAAGGCGGCGATACGATCGTGTATCACGCCGGACTGATCGTCTTGCCGGAGCAACACATTTCGATCTCCGTCCTTTCGTCGGGGGGAAGCTCGTTCTATAACAGTGCCTTCGCGGCCGGGGTATTGCTGGAGTATTTGCACGAAAAAGGCCTGATTGACGAGATTCAACCGGATCCGACCTTCGAAGCTCCTGTGAAAGTGGAAATGCCTAAGGAACTGCAAGCTTATTCCGGATTATACGGAATGGTTGGCGAAACGATGAAGGTTGACATTCAACAAGGGCAAATGGAACTGGCGGCGCAAATGGGCGGCCTGATTCCGGCACAAACGTACGTATATACGGGCAACGGGCGGTTCACAAGCAGCGATGGCAGCGCCAACGTCAGCTTTGTGAAGGAGACCAATGGTAAAACCTATTTGAAGCTGGATGCTTACTTGAACTTCCCGGGGCTGAGCCAAATGCACATGGTATCCTACGAATATCAGAAGCTGGAAGCCCAATCGCTGAGTCAAGCGGTGAAAGAGCAATGGAAAACTAGAGACGGAAAAATGTATTATGCGTTGGATGAAAAAATCAATTCGTTGTTCTTCTTGGCCACGTCGGTCCTCAACAAAACGTTATCGGTTGATCTTGAATACGGTTATGCCAACGGTGCCAAGATCGTGGATGCCAATCAGGCGGTAAATGTGATGGAAATTCCGAATATGAACAGCCGGGACGCGTTTGATTTCAAATTCTCGAAATTAAATGGCGCGGAGTTTTTGGATGTAAATGGTCAAACCTTTATCCGTGAGGATGCAATTCCGAACCTCTACGCCGGAGTGCAATCGAAGATCACCATTCAACCAAGCGGTCAGGCAAGATGGTTCAACATTCCGCCTTCCATGGAGGGGCGCACGATAACCGTGAAAACGGAAGGAAACGGCGGGTTCATCGTGTATGACGAACAAGGGCTACTCGTTCACTCGTCGATGATTCGTAAGCAGCCTTCCTTTAAACTGCCAGCAGGCGGAAAGATCGTGTTTGGCGGACTGGCAGGAGATGTTTTCCGCATTCATTTAAGTAATTAAACTACATGATGGAGTCGAAAGCCGCTAGCCGTGCAGATTTTTGCCGGATAGCGGCTTTTTTCAGTTCTCGACAAAATCTCCCTTACATCCACATGAGGAAGTGGTAAGATGTCTTTATAAGATTTGTGCAAACGTTTGAACAAATGGGTTGATATTGAGGGAGAAGGAGTCTTTGGAAGGATGGATCAACAACAGTCCAAGCTTTTTTATAAGAGCGTCTATCAAATCGCCATCCCGGTAACGCTGCAAAGCTTAATTATGGCCTTGCTTTCGTTGACGGATCAGCTGATGGTTGGCCAATTGGGCGACGTAGCGATCGCTTCGGTGGGGATGTCCTCGAAAATATACGCGATCATCTCCGTGATGATGGCCGGCCTGGCTGCCGGGGTGTCCATATATACGGCCCAGTTCTGGGGGAAGGGAGACCGACGGAGCATCAATCGCTTGCTGGGGATTGGCATGGCGACGGGAGTTATCCTGTCCTTCCTGTTTTCGCTGCTCGTGTATTTCGAGCCGGAGCTCTGCTTTGCCGTCTTCACGGAAGACCCGCGGATTCACGAGGAGGGCGCCATTTATTTGCAACTGATGGCCGTAGGTTACGTTCCGGCTATGTTGACGATGTTGTATTCCGCCGTACTGAGGAGCACCCAGCATGTCAAGCTGCCGCTGTTCGTTAGTTTGTTTACGGTGGGGTTAAACATCCTGCTGAACTATCTGCTGATCTTCGGGCATCTGGGATTCCCGCAAATGGGCCTTGCGGGGGCGGCGATCGCAACGACGGTCTCCAGAGTGGTGGAATGCCTTCTGATTGTGGGTGCCGTCTACCTGTTTAAATTGCCGGGCAGGGCAGGATGGCGTGAGCTGTACGGTGGAGGATCGTCGGCATTGGTTAAGAAATTCGCCCAAACGACGTTCCCCCTCGTTCTAAATGAGCTGATTTGGGTGCTGGGGGAGACGGCTTATGCGATCATTTATAGCCGGATGGGAACCACGGAAATGACGGCGATGACGATCACGTTCACGCTGCAAGGCGTATGTATCGGCTTGTTCACGGGACTTGCCAGTGCCGGTGGGGTGATGGTTGGGAACAAGCTTGGCGCCGGGGAAGAGGAAACCGCCATGTTGTACGCGAAGCGGTTCATCCGGTTGGGTGCGGTTGTCTCCTTAGCGGTAGGACTCGTCATCGCAGCGATCTCCCCGTGGTATGTGTCGGCGTTCCATATCTCCGGCGAAGCGAACCGTCTGGGCATCTATCTAGTATGGGTCTTTGCGGCTTTTCTGTGGGTGAAAGTCGGCAATATGGTGATGGCCGGCGGGATATTAAACAGCGGCGGGGACAGCAAATTCGTGTTCGCCATGGAATCGGCCACAACCTGGTTGATCGGGGTGCCGTCGGGTTTACTGCTGTCTTTTGGACTAAAGCAGCCGATCTTCTTGGTATACTTTGCCTTGTCGTTGGAAGAAGTCGTCCGCTACGGCATTGGGCTTGCCCGTATCCGTTCCCGAAAATGGATTAAAAATCTGGTACAGGATCTCGCCGCTTGATCGTTTACGGCTCACCCTCAGGGAACTTGGAGAAAGGAAGGGCTCACGGTTGAGAGATGCTGAGCATAGACGGGATCGAGTTCTGCAAGCTCGGCATAATAGCTGCCGATGCTATGATTGGAAGACAATGAAGCGTCGGCGAAATACAAGGGGTAAGAGGCGGGGACATGACGGTAGTAGTAGGTCTTCTCTTGTCTAGGTAGCTTAAAAATCGTCGGCGGGATGTGGGTCACCGGATCAAATTCATTATGAATCCGATAGCTGTTGGGGACCTGCTTCGCAAAAGCCTGAACGAAATCCGGATCTCCAACGCGAGGCGAACCAAACGTAAACAGGATGGGAACCCGGTTTGTATTTGCGGCGAGATCCATCGCACATAACGTTGCCAACGCAGCCCCCAGGCTGTGGCCCGTAAGATATAACGTCCTGTCCTCCGGCAACTGGTGCAGGGCGGAGTGAATCTGACGGCGGGCCGATCCATATATACCGGTAAATCCCCGGTGCGTAAGGCCGGCATCCTTGGCCCACTTGAATTTCTGCTGCGTTGCGATGGCATCGGCAATCCAGTTGGAGGCCGAGCTGGTTCCCCGAAAGGCGATGATGATCTCGTCCGCCGATTGCCAAATAAATCCGAAACGCTCCCATTGACCAAGCAAGGATTTCGCTTCAAGGGGTTCGAACAGCGTATACGGCGGCGGGAGGACAAACGTACCGTCCGGATTCGTGAATTGCGTATAGGTTTGACCGCAGACGGCGGCCAGGAACAACGCGCGTTGAATTTGGGCCTGGTTTAATTCCATCTTACATCCTCCCTTCGCTCCTGCTTTCAATATATTAGGAGCGAAGAGGGAAGATGCTATAGTGCGCGATCGTCCCGGTGTTATTATAATAGGGACAACGACTCCTATAGGAAGGTAAGGGTGGCTGTATGGTGTGGTTAATTGTAATCATTGTTCTGATCTTGGCATTTGGTTTGATCGCAACGATAAGGATCGGGCAATCGCAAAGCAACCGGGAGGAAAATCCGCGATATACGCAACAAACGGGACGGAATTGGCTCCGGCTGGGCGTGATGTACGCCATCGGCGTGCTGGCGGTTGTGTTGGTTTTAATCTTGTTTATTTAATTTAAATGGCGGCGTTTAATCCGACTTCTCGGATCTCTTCAAGTTCTTCGGCTGTCATCAGGCCAGACCGGTACAGGTTCAGGTACTCTTGCGATACGCTTTGGTTAAAGATTAGAAGGTCGTCGGTATTAATCGTCACAAGTACACCGTGGTCGTAAAGCTTGCGCAGGGGATGTTTGGCGTAGCTGTCCGCCACGCGCAGCATAACATTGCTCGTCGGACAGACATTTAACCGGATGTGGTGGTCAGCCAACCAGTTCATCACGGAGACAGAACGCGCTGCCGCGATGCCGTGGTGGACCTCATCCAGCTCCAGCTCTTCCACGGCCTCCCACACGTCGTCCGCCGTGCCGAATTCCCCGACATGCGCTTTGAACCCCCGACCACGCGGCGATGTAGGCGATGTTGCCGCCGCGTCCGGCATGGTTGTGCCAATCGCTTTTGGGAATTTGCTGCAGCACATCAAGGGAGTTCTGGCGTAAGGCTTCAATAAAAGAACGGTTTATCTCCACCACCTCCTTCGGATTAACGATATCCTAGCATTGGGTCGGGAATGAAGGAAGTGAGAAAGAACACCACAAATCATTTTTATATCGAATTTAGGAATGGAGGAACAACCATGGATACGCGGATACTGGCCCTTGGCCCGGAGCGCCTGGAGGACTTCAAGGCGTATTGCCGGAAGCATCGCCAGGAGGTGGACGATTCCTTTCTGTATGAAGAGGATTTGGCGGAGTTCCAAATTCATGAGGAGCATCCAACTTATATCGCCGTGAATGGAGAGGGAGAATTGGTTGGTGCGGCCTCGATGATTGCCGACGCGTATCAGCGCAGGGGGAAGCAGGCGCGTTTTCGCATTTTTCATACCGAGACCGGAGATGCGGCGGTGTATCGCCGCTTGCTTGAGGAGATTGTGAAACATGGCGAAGGCTTGACAAGACTGTTTATCTTTGTCCCGTCGGTGAACCCCGGACTGATGGAGCGCGTTGCGCAGTTAGGTTTTCAGGTGGAGCGGTACTCCTTCCTGCTGGTGAACGAGCCGCTGCAGCCTGCGCCCTATACACTGCCGGAAGGCTACAGCCTCCGCGCGTTTCGTCCCGGGGAGGACGAGGAAGACTGGTGCGCTGTGCGGAACGCCGGCTTCGCCCAATTAAAAGGCAGCCAAACGCCAATCACGCCGGACATGGTGGTGAAATATCCCGGGGAGGCGGATTATTTAAGCGGCGGCATGTTGTTCCTGATACACGAGGAACGGCCCGTCGGTATCGTACGGTGCTCGGATGACGAGTACCTGGATACGCCGATAATGAACATCGGTCCCTTGGCGCTCCTTCCTGAATTTCAGGGGAAGGGACTGGGCCGCCTTCTGCTGCGCCGGGCCTTGGAGTTTGGCCGGGAGAACGGATATGCCCGGGCCATACTATGCGTGAATGCGGAAAATGAACGGGCGAAGGCATTGTATCTGCAGGAAGGGTTCAGAGAGACGGAGTATGCGGTGAACTATCGGCTGGACCTGCGTTGATGGGGAAGCGGCGGGATGGCGCTGCTTCCCTTCGCTATGTAAACGCTGTCATAACGAGCTGGAATGGTTAAATGCGGAGGGGAAGGACATGAGAGAGGTTTGCCGGATCTTGATTGTTGACGATGAGCTATTGGTGCGGCAGGGGATTAAGCACCATTTGGATTGGGAGCAGCAGGGATTTCGAATCGTCGGCGAGGCGGCTAACGGCCAAGAGGCGCTAAGGCTGGTGGAGCAGCTGTCGCCTCATATCGTGATTACGGATATCGTCATGCCGGTGATGGACGGGGAGGAGTTCACCCGTGTGCTGAAAGCCCGGTATCCGCAGGTCGAGGTGATTGTGCTCAGCAGCTTTGGGGAATTCGAGTATGTTCGGTCCACGTTCCAAAGCGGTGTGGCGGATTACATCCTGAAACCGAAGCTGGAGACGGAGGAGCTTCTGCAGGTGCTGCAAAGAACCGCCCGCAAAATCCCCGGGCTTTCGCTCCAGGAAGCTGAGCGTGGAAGCCTGCCGCTAGATCGTCTGCTGGAGAGGCTGATCGACGGATACGAGCCGGAGGAAGGGGATGAACAGCTGGCGTCGGCTTTCCCTTACGATCGGTTCCTGTTGACCGGCACGGATGTCGGCCCGATTGCCGGAGAGCCGGAGGGGGTTCTCGCAGGGCTTGCGGGCGGATTGGAGAGCCAGTTGCATGAGTTGCCTTTTCAGGTAAGGTCACATCCCATCTATACCGGGGGGAGGCAACTGCTGATTCTGCTGAATTATCCCGGTTCACATCAAGCGGAGCTGATCGACGCGGTTTGCGGGTACGCTCGGCTCAAAGCGGAGGCGATGCCGGAAACGACCTGGGCGATCGGAGGCGAGTTTGCAGAGCTGAGCGGCTTGGGGAAAGCGTATCGGGACGACTGGCAGAAGCTGTTGGGCTTCCGGTTTTATTTTCCCGGGAAGATCGTATTGCAGGCGAATGTGTTGCCTCCGGTGACCGCGCTTCCTGTGTTCGATATGAAGGAGCTACTCTCCGGAATCAAGCGAGGACAGGCGGAGAACGTATTCGCGAGGTTAAAGGAGCTCGCCGCCGTAGCGGCCGGCAATTACTTACAAACGCCTTTCGAATTCAAATCGTTCCTGGGGAATGCCGTGTTTCATGTCACCCTTGCCGCTTTGGAGCTCCACCGGGAAGCGAAGGAGCTGGACGGATTAAAATACGCGTACTTTAAAGCGATTGATGAAGCGCGGGATGCGACCGGGGCTTTACAGGTGTTCCACGCGTTTCTGGATGAAGTGGAACCGCTGATCGCGGCGCGCGTACCGCTGCCCGGCGACGGCAACATGAAGCTGCTGCTCGACTATATCGATGAGCACTATGGCGAGCCGCTTACGTTAAGCTCGCTTAGCCGGCATTTCCACTTTAATCCGTCGTATCTGTCGAGCTATTTTTCCACCCATAACGATGAGGGGTTCAGCGAATATTTGAATCGGATTCGGATTACCAAAGCGATGGAGCTTCTGTGTTCGGATGGGTTGTCGATTTCGGAGATTGGCAGCCGCGTGGGGTATTCGGATCCAAGTTATTTTACCAAAGTGTTCAAAAAACAAACGGGGTTGTCGCCGCGGGAATTCCGCCGGCAGCAGCTCGCCAAGAGGGGATGACGGATGAAGCTGATTGAAAAATTTCGCCGCAGCCGCCTGATCTCCAAGTTGTTCGTCGTGATGACGGTGAGCATCGTCGCGGTGTGCCTGCTCACCTCGCTGATTACGATCCGCATGGCGGAGCGGTTGTTCGCCGAGACATTCAGCATCACCAACGGCAAGGTGCTGAATCAGATCAACACCGGAATGGAGTCGTTTAACGACTCCGTCGTCAATGCCGTCACTTATGCCTCGCAAAGCGGCTCGGTTAAGACGTATCTCACCGGCGGGGACACGAATTCGGTGGCGATGTCAAAGGTCTATTACCGCATGGCGGAGCAGATGGGGCAAATCGCCTCCAATCTAGGGGCCTACGACGTGGCGCTTACGATTATCGGGGTGAACGGGCGAAGCTACTCCACCGACCCGAGCTATTGGCCCGTATCGCCGCAGGAGTTGGCCGACGATCCCTTAACCCGCCACACCGCAGCGGAGCCGCTACGCGTGTTGTATCAATATGACGAGCGGGACGGGAAAGCGGGCAAGGAGCGGTTTATCGTTGCCTCCAAGGCGCTGGTCGACCGGACGGGCGGGCTTAGTTACGGGATGTTGTATATCGCAATTCGGGAAACGGAGTTCCGCCGGTTCTTTGGCAACTTCACAAGCAGCGGCAACGATGTGCTGGTGCTTGACCCGGCGGGTGTCGTCGTCTCCAGCAACCGTACGGAGTTGATCGGCGGCAAGTCGCCGGAGCTGCTGCGCGATGTCGAGACGCTTAAGCAAGATCAGTTAGATTACTTAAACGGTACGGTGTTTGGCAAAGATGCGATCATCCTGGCGAATGAGCTTCCGCCCTATCGCTTCTATCTTGTGAATTTGATCGACCGTCAGTACACCGCCGGGCAAATCATGAACATTCGCCAGGTCGCGTTAATCTGCCTAGCGATCATTGGAGCAGCGCTCTTGGTCGTGTTCGTGATCTCACGCCGGCTGACCCTGTCGTTAACGCGTTTGGTCCGGTTGATGTCGACCATCACCAAGAAGGATTTCCGCAATTACATATCCGTCAGCGGCAGCTATGAGGTGAGGGAGCTCAGCAAAGCCTTTAACTACATGCTGGATGAGCTGAACGATTACGTGCAGCGGCTGCTGGAGACGCAGAAGGAGCAGCGGGACGCCGAACTCGCCGCATTGCAGCGACAGATCAATCCGCATTTTCTGTATAATACCTTGGCTTCGATCAAGCTGCTGGTTCAGAAGGGCAGCAAGGAGACCGCGGCCGAGACGATTAATGCCTTGATTTCCCTGCTGCAAAATACGATCAGCAACGCCAATGAAACGATTACGATCGAGCAGGAGCTCGAGAATTTAAAAAACTACGTGTTTATCAATCATGTCCGTTACGGCGACCGGATTAAGGTGAGCTACTTCATAGCGCCCGACTGCATCCGCTGCGAGGTGCCGAAGCTGATGCTGCAGCCGTTTATCGAAAACGCCTTTTTTCATGCGTTTAATGTGAAAACCGAAGGGACGATCTACATTCTAATCTCGAGAACGGAGCATTCGTTGGTTTGCGAGGTAGCGGACAACGGGGATGGTATGGAGCTGGATCCCAACGAGTGGGTGCCGGATCATCCGAAAAGCCGGAAGCTGTTTACCGGCATCGGCATTCAAAACGTTAATCACCGGATCAAGCTGCTTTACGGAGAGTCCTACGGCGTGCGGATTACCAGCGTAACAGGGGAAGGAACGCAGATTCGCATCGTGCTTCCGCTGATTGAGAATGTGGAGGCTGCGGGGGATGCCGTCTAAAGATTTTTCTATTTTCTAAAGAATCAACCAGTTTCGCGAAAGCGCATTCCCGATAGGGACAAGAAAACCACCAAACCGTACAAAGATATTCCTAACGGCCGATTCCGCCGCAATGCTATCCTAAAAACGATAAAAGGAAGCGCTTTCTTGGAAAGGCGCTGCCGATCACGAAAATAGGGGGATGAACCGAAATGAGAAAAAGCTTGATGCTGTTGATGCTCAGTTTAGTACTGATGCTGGTGGTGTCCGCTTGTTCCGGGGGTTCCGGAACCGCAGGCAATTCCGGCAATTCGGGGAGTGCGGGGGACACGGCGGGTTCGACTGCAGGTAACGGCGGGGACGGCTCGAAAGGCGCCCAGGAGATCACCGTTTGGGCCTGGGATCCGAACTTTAATATCGCCGCATTAAATCTGGCCAAAGAAAGATATGAAGCGAAGCATACCGACGTCAAAGTGAACATCGTCGAATACGCGCAGGACGACATCGTCCAGAAGCTGAACACCGGGCTCAACTCAGGGACGACCAAAGGATTGCCGAACATCGTACTGATCGAAGATTATCGGGCGCAAAATTTCTTGCAGGCTTATCCCGATTCGTTCCGCGATATGTCCGATCTCATCAAACCGGAGGATTTTGCAGAGTACAAGATCGGACCAACGAGTTATAACGGGAAGCAATACGGCGTTCCGTTCGATTCCGGGGCTACGGCGCTTTACGTGCGAACGGATTACCTGGAGCAAGCGGGATATACCGTAGATGATGTGACGAATATTGACTGGAGCAAGTACATCGAGATCGGTAAGAAAGTTAAGGAAGTCACGGGCAAGGATATGCTGACCCAGGATCCCAATGATATCGGGCTGATCCGCGTGATGGCGCAGTCGGCAGGAACGTGGTACTTGAAGGAAGACGGGAAGACGCCAAATCTGGCGGATAATCCGGTGATTAAGGAAGCGCTGGAAACGTATAAAGCGATGTTCGACGCGAATATCGTGAAATTGAATTCGGACTGGAGCCAATTCTTGGCGGCGTTTAATAACGGGGACGTTGCGTCGGTCCCAACCGGCAACTGGATTACGCCGTCCGTCAAAGCGGAGGCTACCCAATCCGGTAAATGGGCGGTCGTGCCAACGCCGAAGCTGGCGAATAGCGCTTCATCGGTGAACGCCTCCAACCTGGGCGGCAGCTCATGGTATGTGATGAATATGGATGGTCAGGACGCGGCTGCTAATTTCCTGGCCGAGACTTTTGGCTCTGATAGCGAGTTATATTCCCTGTTGTTGGAGAAAATCGGTGCGATTGGTTCGCTGAAGGCTGCATCCAGCGGAGCGGCTTATGATAAAGCCGACGAGTTCTTTGGCGGTCAGAAGATTTACGCCGATTTCGCGAAATGGACCGAAGAGGTGCCCAAGGTTAATTACGGCCTGCATACCTACGCAATCGATGACATTCTGGCCATTGAAATCCAGAACTACTTAAACGGCAAAGACGTGGACAGCGTCATCCGCGATGCCCAGGCTCAAGCCGAATCCCAGCTGCAATAAGCATAACGGAATGAACCGACGATAACCTTGGGCTGTTCCCAGTTCAAGGTTTTTCGGTTCCAGGCGGCTTGCTACTACAAAGAGAAGGAGATGAAATCGATGAGAGCATCCGGGCCTGCGTTACGCTTACGCTGGAAAACTTCCCTTGTCGGCTGGTCGTTTGTCATGGTCGCCGTGCTGATGATCGCGGTGTTTTATTTTTACCCGATGATCCAAGCTCTGCTCCTGTCGCTGCAAACCGGAACGGGTTCGAACCTGACCTTTAACGGGCTCGGGAACTACCGGCGGTTGTTTACGGACTCCATGTTCCTGACGGCGGTCAAAAATACGTTTATTTACCTGATCGTGCAGGTGCCGATCATGGTGCTGCTGGCGCTGGTGCTGTCGGTCGTGCTAAACGATCGGACTTTGAAGTGGAAGGGCTTTTTCCGTACGGCGATTTTCCTACCCTGTATCACGTCGCTGGTCGCCTATTCGGTTATTTTTAAATACCTGTTTGCGGGCGATGGACTGGTTAACCTGCTCCTGCTGCATCTGCACCTGATCTCCGAACCGATCCCGTGGATTACGGATCCGTTGTGGGCAAAGGTGACGATTATTATCGCGATTACCTGGCGGTGGACAGGGTACAACATGATCTTTTACCTGTCGGGGATTCAAAATATCGAGCCGTCGATCTACGAAGCGGCCCGCATCGATGGGGCTTCGGCGGTAAAGCAGTTTTTTCGGATCACGATTCCGCTCTTGAAGCCGATCATTCTGTTCACCTCGATTACCTCGACAATCGGCACGCTGCAACTGTTTGACGAGGTCATGAACATTACGCAGGGTGGACCCGGGAATGCCAGCTCCACAATCTCGCAATACATTTATAATTTATCGTTTAAATATTCGGCGAATTTCGGGTATGCGGCAACGGTGTCGTATTCCATCGTGGTCATGATCATCCTCTTATCCATCCTCCAGTTTAAAGTGG
Organism: Paenibacillus rubinfantis; assembly: GCF_001486505.1. Lineage (GTDB taxonomy): Bacteria > Bacillota > Bacilli > Paenibacillales > Paenibacillaceae > Fontibacillus > Fontibacillus rubinfantis. The sequence continues at coordinate 558,663 of NZ_LN909066.1, read as the reverse complement.
CAGGTGATCGCGATGCTTAGGGCCAAACGGATTTCCATGTACGTATTTCTTGCGGTGGCGGCGTTTGTTTCGATTTTTCCGTTTCTATGGATCCTCGTGAGCTCCACAAACCCGTCGGTCGATGTCACCAGAGGCAAGCTGTTGCCAGGCTCCCATTTTATGGCGAACCTGCGCAGCCTGCTGGATTCCGTCGATATGCTGAATGCACTGAAGAACTCGCTGACCGTCTCGGTCTCCACGACGCTGCTCGCCTTGCTGATCGCTTCGCTGGCCGGATACGGCTTCGAGATTTACCGCAGCAAGGCGAAGGACGTCGTATTTAACGTGCTGTTGCTGTCGATGATGCTGCCGTTTGCGGCGTTGATGGTGCCGCTCTACCGTATGTTCGGGCGGATCACCAACCTGGTGCCCCTGATCGGCATCGATACACTGGCCGCGGTCGTGCTGCCGACAATGACGACGGCGTTTCTGATCTTCTTCTTCCGGCAGAGCACCAAAATGTTCCCGAAGGAGCTGCTGGAAGCGGGCCGGATCGACGGTTTATCCGAGCTGGGGATGTTCTTTCGCGTCTACGTGCCTACGATGAAAACGACGTACGCGGCGGCAGCAATCATCACGTTTATGAGCAGTTGGAACAACTACATGTGGCCGCTGATCGTGCTGCAAACGCCGCAGAAACAAACGGTGCCTTTGCTGATCTCCACGTTGGGCTCCAGCTATTCGCCGGACTACGGGCTGATCATGCTGGCGATCGTCATTTCGACGCTCCCGACGGCTATCGTTTTCTTCATGATGCAGAAGCATTTTGTGGCCGGGATGATCGGGTCGGTCAAATAACAGGGCGTTGCCGTCTAGTGATAGGCTGGCAGCCAATCCCCGTGTGCTTCAATCAAGTCATCGCACATGGCGATGATATCGTCGATGGACAGTTCGGCGGAGGTGTGGGGATCCAGCATGGCGGCATGATAGATATGCTCCTTCTTGCGGGTGATCGCCGCTTCAATCGTCAGAAGTTGGGTGTTGATGTTCGTCCGGTTTAAGGCGGCGCATTGCGGCGGCAGATTTCCTACAAAGGTAGGAGTTACGCCGCTGGCATCCACAAGGCAGGGAACTTCCACGCAGGCTTCGGCCGGAAGGTTCGGAATCAGCCCCGTATTCATCACGTTGCCGCCGATTTTGAACGGGACGTTGGTTTCAATCGCTTCCAAAATATACGAAGCGTATTCGTGCGAGCGCTCGTGCTTCAGCTCCCGGTTGCCGACAAGCTCCTCGCGCATGCGCTCCCAATTGGAGATTTGCTCAATGCAGCGGCGCGGGTATTCATCCAGCGGTATTTGAAAACGGTCGATCAGTTCAGGATAGTTCCGCTTGATGAAATAAGGATGATATTCGGCATTATGCTCGGACGATTCGGTGATGTAGTAGCCGAATTTCAACATCATTTCGAACCGGACCATGTCATGATGCGGCTGCTGTTGCTTTTCGGCCGCAAGGCGTTTGATTTCCGGATACAAGTCAACGCCGTCCCGGGTGACCTCAAGCAGCCAGGCCATGTGGTTGATGCCGGCGATTTTCGCTTGAACGCCTGTCGAGTCCAGCCCTAGACTATCGAACAATCCGGGAACGCAAACCTGCACGCTGTGGCAGAGACCTACGGTACGGACCTGGCCGTAAGTATTCATCACATTGGTCAATACGGCCATCGGGTTGGTGTAATTTAGGAATAAGGCGTCTGGGCACACTTCGCGAATATCAGCCGCGAAGTCCAGCATCACGGGAATCGTCCGCAGGTTGCGGAAAATCCCGCCAATCCCCACCGTATCGGCGATCGTTTGGCGCAGCCCGTATTTCTTGGGAATCTCGAAATCCGTAATGGTGCATGGATCATACCCGCCGACCTGGATGGCGTTGATGACATATTTCGCGCCTTTCAGCGCTTCCTTCCGGTCGGTGTAGGCTTTCACGACACAAGTACTGCCGCTGCTGTGCTTCAAATGATTTAGCATGTTCTCCGAATCTTTAAGCCGCTGCAGGTCGATGTCGAACAAGGCCAGCTCAAAACCCTGCAAGGCGGGAGTTTGCATGCAATCGCCCAGCACATTTTTGGCGAAAACCGTACTTCCTGCCCCGATAAATGTAATTTTGGACATGTTTAATCGCCTCCTTTTTCCTCTTCAATATAGCGCTCCACCTGAAAGAAAGGTATGGAGGAATGGAAGGCAAGTATGGAGGAATGTTGTATTTTGGTCTGTTATCCCTTACGCTAGGGAGAGCAGGCCAAAACGCTTTTCAGGGGGCCGTAATTCGTGATGAATCCCGAACATGAGTTGTTTGAAGTGTATATGAGCCCCGATGACCGGGAGCGGGACGTGACCGTCTTGTTCAGCGGGCAAGGCCGGCCTCATCCGAACCATCGGATCGGTCCGTCCGTGCATGACTATTTTTTGCTGCATACGGTGTTTGAAGGGAAGGGGATGTATACCTGGGAAGGACAGGGATATCCTTGCCGCGCGGGGGATACCTTCGTGATTTTTCCGAATGGCTTGTTTATGTATGAGGCGGATTCCCGGCATCCGTGGCATTACGCATGGGTGGCGTTACGAGGGCCCGGTGTCCTCCGGCAGCTGGCGGAAGTCGGCATTACGCCGGACAAACCGGTGGTAGGCTCCGGGGAACCGGAGCAACTACGCAAGCTTTATGCTCGCCTTCGCTCCTCGTTCCGCCGGACCGATCACCCGCAGTTGGAGAGTCTGGAGGCGGTGGGATGGATGACGCTGTTGTTCCACCAGTTTGGAGTAGCGAACCGAGAACATTTGCCCCGTTCCGCCGCGAAGGAGCCGGCGATAATCGACCGGCAGGTGGAGCAGGCGATTCGCTGGTTCCAGCTGCAATATTCGCAACAGATCGGCATCGAGGAGTTGTCCCGGAATCTCGGCTATCACCGCGCCCATTTGTTTAACGCCTTCAAGGCCCGGACAGGGCTGTCGCCGAAGCAGTATCTGACTAAGATCCGAATCGATAAAGCGAAGGAGCTGCTGGCCGGCCCGTTAACGATCGACCAAATCGCATCCTCCGTCGGCTTTAACGATGCGTTGTACTTCTCTCGGCAGTTTAAGAAATCCACAGGGATGTCGCCGAGTGAGTATCGCAGCGGGGGCGGGAGGGGATAGAGGCCAGACTTAGCTGCAGATGAGCGCTTATAGGGCGGCACAGCACGCCTTATGTTTCTTGCCGCTTCCACACGGACAAGGCTCGTTGCGCCCCGGTGGTTTGCCGCCATACTCATGCTGCAAATGACGAGAGTACAGCTCCCGGCGCATCCGCTGGCTTATATCCAACACACGCTCATGGGCATAGGCATAAATCTGCTTATAGCTTTGGCAGAAGTAATCAGGGCCTACCTGATGGTCTTCCGGGTTCCATTTGCGATTGCGGGGGCATCCACCATAGCAAAGCCGCTGCCATTCGCAGGTACGGCACGGATCCGGCAGGGCGGGTTTCATCTGGTGAAAACGCGTAAAATTAGGGTGGGACAGCATCTCTGAGATGGAACTGCTGGCGACATTCCCTACAGACCATTGCTTATGAATAAAGAAATCGCAGGGAAAAGCCTCTCCATTTTGCTCTAATACCAGGCTTGTCGGGCACGCAGCCCGATGCACGCAATGCTCCGCTTCCCGATTCATATAAACGCCGAGCATATTATCAAAGAAGCGGATGGACACTTCCGGATTACCGTCGTTATACCATTCATCGAAAATTTCGCATAGGAAGTCGCCATACTCTTGCGGCGTAATTTCATACTCGCCGGGTTGGTCTACCTGCTGGGAGCGGAAATCCATACAGGGGATAAACTGCACGAAATTGAAACCGTTCTCACGATAAAACGCCATTAACGTCTTGGCTTGATCTACGTTCCCCTTGTGGATCACTGTCAAAATGTTGAAATCGACTTGATGCTTCCGCAAATGCCCAATTCCCGCCATCGCCCGATCAAAGCTTCCCTTGCCAGCGGCATTAACCCGCCGGGAATCATGAATTTCCTTCGGCCCGTCCAGGCTGACGCCGATCAGAAAGTGATAGGTTTTGAAAAAGGCTGCCCAGCGATCGTCAATCAACGTGGCATTGGTTTGCAGAGAATTGCTGATGATCGTATGCGGCGGGGCATGCAGGGCCTGACGATAAACGACTTCTTGGAAGAAATCAAGACCGGCCAACAGCGGCTCTCCACCTTGCCAGGCAAACGTTGCGGCGCCTTGGCTGTACTGCATGTAATCTTTAATAAATTTATCTAATAAGACCGAATCGATTCGGTTGATTTTGGGTCCGGGCTTCCCTCCGCAGGTGCTGTAGTAACAGTAGTCGCAAGCCAGATTGCAATCTTCCGATACGGTTTTCCACATCACGCCGAGGTTCCCTTGCCCCTGGATTGCGCAGGCTCCCGACATTCCTTCTCCTCCTGTCCTTGTTTACCACAAAGATAGCACCCTATTTGGTTTGTGTCAAAATAATAAAAAGTAAGGGATCGGACACGTAATTCCTTAATTAACTCCCGTCAATTCGCCGCTACTTTACACCAAAATGGATATAAGTAGAGTGTCCTCGCACAAAAAAGAGGCGTTATACAACCAACGCCTCCTCGTGTTAATCTCCGTTCCAACTTTGCATCATCATCACAGCCGCACCGGTAGCCACGGCCTCATCCGTTAGCAAGCCTTGCGTAAACACCGGACTGTACTCGGGATAGTGATAGGTATTCTTCTTGGCGATCTCGAGCGTTGCGTCAAAGACGAGCGGATGGGCGCTGATGAGCGGGCCGCCTAGAATCACGTATTCGGGATGGAGCGCATTAATCAGGTTGGCTAGTCCAATCCCCAAGTAGGCGGCGGTTTCTGTAAATTGCTCTTTCACCAGCGCATCGTCTTTCCTCAGGGCATCGACCAGTGTGGAAAAATTAACGAGCTCCGGCGCCATGCCGGACAGGATACTGCTGCGTCCGATTTTCAGTTGGGTGCGGACCCTTTCTTCGAGCGCGGGCACGGAGACGAAAGCTTCCAGCGCTCCATAGTTCCCTTTATTTCGCAGTCTTGGGCCATTCGCCTGGATAATCATTTGGCCGATCGCACCTTCCGTATCTGCGGCGCCGCGGAGAATACGTCCTCCGGACATGGCGGCCGAACGGATATTTACGCCGGAATGGACATATAAGGCGTGCTCGATGGTTTCGGAGCGAAGCGCCCAATGTTCACCGATCAGCGCGGTATTGGCTCCATTATCGAGCTTCGCCGGAAAACCCAGCCGCTCCTCGAGCATGGTGCAGATCGGGACGTGCCTCCAGGCCGAGGAAGGGAATAACTCCGGTTCAAGAATGAGGCCTTGCCGTTGATCCAAGGGGCCTACGGCTCCGATGCCAATGCCTAATACGTCTTCAGGCGAGAGGCCATGTTCGAGCAGAAACTGCTTGGCTGCTACCGTAACGTTATCGACCAATTGATGGGGCGTCATCTCAGCATCCATTTTCCAGCGGGTCAAGGATAACGTGTTCAGATGCATGTCATACAAGCCCAGGACAGAGTAAATCCGAGAAATTTCCAAGCCAAACAGATATCGGTAGGTCGGATTGGTTTGGAACAAGATCGGTTTTCGGCCTCCGGTGGAGTGCCCCAGTCCGGATACCACAATCAAGCCTTGGGTAGTCATCTCTTCCAGCAACCGCGTCATACTGCTGCTGGTGAGTGGAAAATGATTTAATAAATCCGCCTTCGAAACGGTCCCGAGATAAGAGATTCGATCGTATACCTGTTTCTTTATCGAAGGGTTGGAATGCGTGATCATAAGAACGGCTCTCCATTTCCAAGCTATTTAGTCGGGATATAGTAAAGTATATCGTTAACCCCCGGGGATTACCAGTTAAATTCATCCGAATAATCAACATAATTCCACAATGAAATAAAGTTAGGCGATAACGAGAGTTCTAGTTCCGTGAAATGAACCCATTTAATTAAATTATCACACATTTCATTATAACTTTAATCCAAAATGAAATAAACATGTTATAATCCAAGTACAGGTAGATCAAGGGACATCAGGAGAGAAGTGAGGGTGAGACTGAAATGAATGCTGCTTTTATACAACGGATGAAACGGATTGGGCAAATCTTTACGGTTTTTTTGAAAATCGGTCCCTCCACGTTTGGGGGAGGGTATGCGATGATCGCCACAATCGAACAAGAAATCGTTCATCGCAAAGCTTGGATGAGCAAGGAGGAAATGGGCGACATGGTGTCGATTTCCGGATCCGCGCCCGGCGGCGTTGCCGTCAATTCGGCGGCGTTTATCGGCTATCGTTTAGGTGGGTGGCTCGGAGCCATCGCCGCCGTCATCGCGATTACGTTGCCTACGTTCCTGATCGTTTTTCTCCTTAGCGCACTTAGTGCGATGTTTAAAGATAACATGAAGGTCGCGGCGGCTTTGAAAGGTATTCATGCGGCTGTTGTTGCTTTGATTATGGTGGCGGCCGTCAAAATGTGGAAGTCATCGGTGCTGGATACGGCAACGCTGGTGATTACGATATTGACTGTCACGTTGCTGTTACTAACGGACATTCACTCGCTTTATTTGATCCTGGGCGGGCCGCTTGCCGGGCTCGTCATCGTCTATATGAAGAAAAAATGCGGTTGGACCGTACAGACGGAGAAGGGGCAGGGCGAACCGGAACGGGAGCTGCACTTCCCCGAGTACTACATTTAAAGGAGGACAGGTTCAATGGTTTGGCAGTTATTTTGGGTATTTGTCAAAATCGGGCTGATGTCCTTTGGCGGCGGATATGCGGTATTAACGCTGATTCAACGGGAAGTGGCCGCCAGGAACTGGGTTGATCCCGGTGAATTTCAGGAAATCGTAGCATTGGCCGGCATGGCACCGGGCTCCATCGCCACGAATGCAGCCACGCTGATCGGTTATGCAGAAGGGGGGATCGCGGGGGCTATTGCAGCTACGGTCGGCATCATTCTCCCCTCCCTCCTCATCGTTGTCGTTTTGACTGCTTGTTTTCTCAGGCTGCAAGGCAACGATTGGATTCGTTCCTCCTTTTATGGGCTACGTCCGATTGTAACGGGGTTGATCATTTACGCCGCTATTCACTTCGGGTTTAGCGGGCGCACCTATCCGCTGCAAAGCTGGTCAATGGCAGGAACGCTGTTGATCACCGGCGGCTGCCTTCTCCTGATTAGCAAATATAAGGTTCATCCTTTTGCAGTGATCTTGCTGTCCGCAGCAGCGGGGATCGTTCTATTCTAAGCATCCGCTCTAGCTGACGCCATGGCTTTCAGAGGATTGGGTTACCTCGTTACGTGAAAAAAAGGCTGCTCTTATTATTAAGAGCAACCTTTTTTCGATTAGGCAGTTCTTCTAAGCGTGATGAATACGGGGCATTGGCATCGGTTCCTTGCCAAGCTCAGCCCAAGCGTATTTGAGCAGAAGCTCCGTCTTCAACCGTTCACAGCCCGGTTCATCCCATAAGTTATGAAGCTCTTCAGGGTCCTCTTTCAGATCAAATATTTCTCCATACGTCTGATTGTAGTACAAGGTAATTTTATAGCGTTCATTGACGTAGGTTTTTTGATGTATCGTCGTGGGTTCATGCCGGAACTCGCAAATGACATGGTCCCGCGCTTGATCCCGACGGCCAAGCCACACGTCCTTCTGGTCGATCCCGGTCATCGTTTGCGGAATCGGCAAGCCACAGAAGGAGAGAAAAGTCGGTGCCAAATCCACCAAGGATTGCAGCGCATCCGAACGCCGTCCGGCGGGAACCTGACCCGGGTACCTGACGATGAAAGGCAGCTTAATCAAATCCTCGTAATGAAATCCCCCCTTCGCCTGTAACCCGTGCTGGCCAAAGAAGTGGCCGTGATCCGTCGTAAATACGACCAGGGTGTTCTCCGCCATCCCTAAGGCATCCAGCTTATCCAGGATGCGTCCTATATATTTGTCCATCAAACTGATCATGCCATAATAAACCGCGACCAACTTCTTCCTGTCGTAGTCCGTAAGCCGCTGCTTTGCTCCGTATTCGTAGTAATGATGGGAGCGGTAGCCATGGATGCCAAAGCCCGTTTCCATCAGCGAAGAGAAATCCGGATTTTCCTCTTGGGTCAAGCCAAAGTGCGGCGGATTCCGATCATGTTCCCCTGGTGTCATCGACGGGATCGTCAACTGTTCCGGATCATACATCGTATCCCAAGGCTCCGGGGCCAAGTATTCCGGGTGGGGATCGAAGAAGCTAGCCCATAGGAAGAACGGATCCCCCGTTTTCTGATGCTCCTCCAGACGAGCGTTTGTCCGTTCCGCAATCCACGTATTGTAATGATATTTTTCCGGAATGGGCCACTTGTAGGTTTGCGTAGGGTCCATCGTGCCGGTGGGGGGCAAGAAGTAGTCCCTCCAATTGGTGCATCCCTGTTCTTCCAGCCATAGAGCATAATGTTGCCCAACGTGAGCTTCGTTGGTATGGTTGCGCGCCAGTTCAACGTGATCAAAGCCATAAAACGGCCCATGGTTCTCTCGCCAATAGTTTAAATCCTGCAGAAGCGGATAAGCCTCCTTTGAGTCGTACTCAGGCGTGGATTTCAAAGGCTGGAAATGCGCTTTGCCGATCAATGAGGTTTGATAACCGGCTTCCTTAAAATCCTCGCCTACAGTGTGACGGTCCTCTAACAGCTTTGTTCCAAGCGTCCAGGCTCCGTGCTGACTGGGATACATACCGGTGATCATCGAAGACCGGCTTGGCGTACAGGTTGGGTTCGGGCAGTAGGCCCGGCCAAACGTTGTACCTTCCCGGGTTAGGCGGTCTAAATTTGGCGTGGAGATTTCGGGTTGAAACGCACCGATGGTGTTCCAATGCTGTTGATCGCTGGTAATTAGTAAAATGTTAGGTCTACTAGACAAAATTAATCCCCTCCTATTATGATAATATTGATTAAATCGGAATTTTTAAATGTCGTTCTGTTATATTACATTTATCATTTTGTTATCTTTATGAGAAAACAGGTAGAAGGGAGGATGTGTGTAATGATGTTGGAGTATGAGCATGAGTATGCCGAGTTTCTATATTACACGCCTGGATATACGGATAAGGAAGCGCAGCTGTGGCCTGTACGGGCAGGGCGAAACATAGCTAAACCTCATTATCAAGTGGGGCCAAAGCGGATTGAGTGTTATAGCCTCCATTTCGTATTGGAAGGAAGCGTATGCTTGGAATTTGACGACAAACGAGTGGAATTACACGCCAATGACCTGTTCTGTCTATTTCCTGGACGAACTTATTTTTATCATGCGGTAGCTGCAGATCAGCCGCTGCAAATGAATTGGCTCGCCTTGGACGGCAGCCGCGTCAAGTCGCTGATGAAGCTCGCAGGACTCTCACCGGAGAGACCGTTCGGGAGAGGGATTGTGACTTCGCAGGCGCGGGAACGGCTGGGCGGCACGATTGAGAAATTATCGAACCTCGAGCGCTGGAATCCGGCGGCTTCCTTGGAGCTTCAAGGGAGTCTATGCCGATTGCTGGCCGAGCTGATCCCAGAGACGGCAACGGCCGAGACCTCCGAGCCCTCGGGCTGGATCCGGGAGTGCATGGAGTTTATGGACCTTCATGCGACGGAAGGCATTTCCGTGCAACAGGTGGCGGCCTTTGCAGGGGTGCACCGCTCGTATTTTTCTAATGTGTTCACCAGTCAGATCGGGATCTCCCCGCAAAAATATCTGCAAAAGATTCGAATGGAGAAGGCCCAGCGGCTGGTCATTGAAACAGAGGCTTCCGTCACGGAGATCGCCTTGTCTTTGGGGTATCCCAACCTCTACACGTTTACCCGGGCCTTTAAAATGTATTACAAGGTTCCTCCGTTAGCGATGCGGAAGGATGGAGCCGCAAGTTTGCGGTCCTCTCGGGAATAGCTCTTTTTCGTAAGCGCTTACTTCCGTGAACGACCAGATTCGGAGTTAAAGGAGAGCGGGTTTATGACGCTGGCTGCGCTGCGCAAGTGGATTTCGCCGGAATTAAGCATGCAAGGGAAAGTATTTATTGCGATCGTGCTGCTGACGCTGTTGTCCATCGTCTCGGTGACCAGCATCGTGTATGTCAACATGCGCGATACGATCAAAAAGAACGCCATCACCTCCGTATCGGACAGCATCCGTCATGCTGACGAATCCCTGAATGTCATGCTCAAAGAAATCGATCGCTTAAATACGGTGGTGGCGACTAATAAAAATACAGTGATCGATACGATTATGAGTCCCAATGAGGAAATCAGCTATGAATGGTTTCAGGAGCAGAAGCGGATTACCGAGTTTCTGTCCGGATTGATAGATTACAAGCCGCACATTTCCCGCATTGCCGTGATTGGGCTGAACGGGAAAGTGTTCTTCTCGGGAGGTCCCTGGATCGATCGGACGTTCCTGGATACCGAAATGATGGATTATATGCTAAAGCAAGGGGAACGCCATGCGTATTTCAAACGGTCGGACACCTCGGAGGCGATAGCTGTTGGCCGTGTCCTCCGTTATAACCGTGAGACGATCGGCGTTGTGATGGTTGATATGAACTATGAGTTCATCCGCACGACGTATGGGGTGAAGCCAACCGCGGACAGCATCTTGTACGTGCTGGATGAGCAGAGACAGCTTGTGTTTCAATCCGATTCTGCCCCGTCAACGATTTCCGAAAAAATGACCCGGGTTGTTTACGATACCGAGGAATCGTCTGATGCGGAGGGGACCGTTGAGCGAACCATCGACGGCAAACGGTATATCGTTGTCAGCCGCAAGTCTGAATTTACCGGGTGGACCACACGTGCCCTGATCCCGTTGGATTCCCTGCTTAGCGAATCGGTGAAAATCCGCAACCTGATGGTGGAGGTATCCGTTGCCGTTTTTGTGATAGTGCTGATTGGCTCGCTGCAAATGTCTTCGCAGACCACCCTCCATATCCGCCGTCTAAAAACGATGATGATGCGCGTCAAGGATGGGAACTTGGATTTTCCGCGGACGGAAATTAACACCAAGGATGAAATTGGCGATTTGTACCGAGTCTTCATCAGCATGGTGGACGAGTTGAAACGGCTCATGGAAGGGATCCGCAGGAGCGAGAAAGCCAAGCGGGAAGCGGAGTTGACCGCACTGCAGGCACAGATTCGCCCGCATTTCCTCTATAATTCGCTGAACACGATTAAGTATTTGGCGAAGCTAAATGGCGTGCCTAATATCGAGGAGGTATCCGGGGCATTGGTCGAGCTGATGCGAGGTGTGCTTGGAAATTCCGGAGAATTCCTAACCTTACGGGAGGAGCTTGATTATGTATCCAGCTATGTTTCCATCGCGAAGTACAGGTTCATGGAACCGATCCCGGTGGAGTTTCAAATTGAGGATGAAGCGTTGTTGGATTGCCGGGTCTTGAAGCTTACGCTGCAACCGATCGTGGAGAACGCGCTCCTGCATGGCTTTGCTCCGTCGGTGCACGGCGGTTTCGTACTGATCCGCGTGTTTGAGGAGTACGGGGATCTGAAAATTGAAGTGATGGATAATGGCAAGGGCATGAGCAAGGAGAAGCTGGAGGCTTTGATAGGAGACCCTGCAGGGGCCCCATCCCGGTTCAGCGGCATGGGGGTCCGCAATGTCCATGAGCGGATTCACCGGATGTTTGGCGAACCTTACGGCATCAAGCTGTACAGCGAAGAAGGATTATATACAAAAGTGGAGCTTCGGTTTCCTCGATCGGAAGACCAGGATAAAGGGGAGTAGGTTATGTATCAAGTCTTGTTGGTTGACGATGAACCTTTGGTGCATCACCATCTTCGAACCGTGTTGGACTGGCGAACCCAAGGGTTTGATCTTTGCGGCGAAGCGTATGAAGGCGAGAAAGCGCTCCAGATGATCGATCGGCTTCGTCCTCAGATCGTGATCCTGGACGTCAATATGCAGGGCATGAACGGCATCGAGTTAAATCGAACGATCCGGGAGCGTTATCCTTCCGTGAAGACGATCATGTTGAGCAGTTACGACGACTACGACTATGTTCGCGATTGCTTGAGGAACGGGGCCGTCGATTATTTGCTGAAGCATCGTTTGGACGCGGAGCAACTGATGGGGGTATTGAGGAAGGCCGCTCGTGAAATGGAGGAGGACCTTGAGGATCAACGACGGAAGCTGGGCAATCTGTCGGAATTTCGGGAACGCCTAGGGCAAATCCTGCGAGGAAAGCCCGGAGCAGATCAGGAACTGGAGGGGGTTGCCCGGGAGAGCGGATGGTTTCAGGATACGGTGTGTTACGTTGCGGCGGCAATGCAAATCTCCTCCTTCCTGTTGCTGACGGAATCCCGCAGCGATGTGCAGACCAACCGGCTGGTGCAGCAGGCCCTCGACCTGATGCAGCAGACGCTGGGGGCTCCGCCGGAACGAACCGTGACTTATGTGGAAAATGGACGGATTGCCGCCGTGTTTGCGTTTAAAGAGAGAAGCGAACAAGCTGCCGTTAGCGAAGCCGAAAGGCTGATGAACCATCTGCGCCACTCGCTGGAGATGTTTTTAAATTTGAAATGTACCTATACCATCGGCCACTTATGCTCCAACCTGTCTAAGCTAGAGTCCAGCTACCGTGCTGCCGAGCAGGCGCTTGACGTTTCTCAGCAACGACAGCCGGGAAGCGAGCATACCGCCAGAGTTTCCTTGACGATTGAGGAACAGAAGCATCTCCTACTCTCCATGGAAAATTTAGACCGTGAAGGCGTAAGGGAAGTGATCGCCTCCGCATTTAAGGACCTGCGTCAACAACCGGTCCATGCCCAAGCAGTCCAGCTGATTGTCCGCGAGTTGCTGTCCATCGGGGAGAAGGCCGCCCGCAAATGGGTTCCCTTCGCCGGAGACGGCGAGGCGAGGAACAGCTTCTCGGTCCGCGAGGATTTGGGACGAATCGGCAGCGTGGACGGACTGGAGCAATGGCTTTACGCCTATTATGAGGAGCTGCTGGACCGGTTGAAGCGGGAGCGTGCAGCCGGCCATCATTCGCGGCATGTATCCCAAGTAATCCTGTTGATTCTGGAGAAGTATCCGAGTTATATCACGCTGGAGCTTGCGGCGGGAGCCATCGGACTTAATCCCTCGTATCTCAGCCGAATCTTCAAAGAGGAGACGGGGATGACGTTTTCGGAATACGTAAACCGAGTGCGGATTGACGCCAGCTGCAAGCTGTTAGAGAGCGGTCGCTATTCGGTTAAGCAGGTAAGCGTGCAGGTAGGGTTCAGCACCTATAATTACTTCTTCAAAGTGTTCAAGGAGTGGACCGGTATGACCCCCCAAGCCTATGTGCAGAAAATGGGGGTTTCTGATTCCGTAAAATAAGTGGAGTATGTGGTCATAATTGTGGAATTTGGAGCCGAAGCGGATCAACTATAATGAATTCACATCCGAGTAAACGCTTACAAGAATCGATGTTTTGCCATTCACAAAGGAGGTCATGCAGAAGATGCGAAAACATTGGGGAAAAGCCACGATCAGCACGATGCTGATTGCGGCGTTGGTGCTGGGAGGTTGCGGTTCCGGCTCCGGCGCCAAGAACAATGCTTCGGAGGGAGGCGGAGGAACCGAGGTCAGCAAAGAGGGGTTCCCGATCGTCCAGGAGCCGGTCAAGCTGAAGATGTTCACCCGAATTGCCCCGGTAAACGGGCCGTTTAAGGACATGCCGGTGTTCCAGGATTACGAGAAAATGAGCAATGTCCAGATGGAGTTCATCGAATCTCCAACCGACGGTTTTGCCGAGAAGAAGAATCTGTTGTTTGCGTCCAACGAGTTGCCGGATATTATGTACCGGTCCGCGATCTCTCCTCTGGAGGCGGTTCGTTACGGGTCCGGCGGTCAATTGATTCCACTCGAGAATCTGATCGAAGAATACGCGCCGAACCTGAACAAACTCATGGAGGAGTATCCGGAAATCCGCGCATCAATCACCACGCCGGAGGGTCATATTTACACAATCCCGGGCATCGTGACGTTGGACTCGGCCCGTACGGACAAGAGATGGATCAATACGGCCTGGCTGGAGAAGTTGAATCTGAAAGTGCCGGAAACGCTGGAGGAGCTGTACGAAGTGCTTGTGGCGTTCCGGGATCAGGACCCGAACGGGAACGGACAGCAGGATGAAATTCCGATCACAGCCCGCACCGGCCTTCCAATTGTTGTTGCGATGAGCGGTTCGTTTGGGCTCGACCAGCAATTCGGCTACAACGTGAATATCGTTGACGACAAGGTTGAGATCTGGATGGGGAGCGAGCGCAACAAAGAGCTGTTGGTGTTCCTGAACAAGCTGTATCAAGAGAACCTGCTGGATCATGAAGTGTTCTCCCATACAGAAGCGCAGTATTTGGCCAAACAAGGCTCGGGAAATACGGGAGTGTTCTTTGACCAGACCAACAACAATTTCCTGCCGATTGCGGATCAATACACGGGGATTGCGCCGTTTGAAGGGCCGCACGGCGATCGCCTGCAAAGCCAGGGGGCTCCGGTTCCGCGCGACCAAGGTGCGTTTGCCATCACCTCGGTTAATAAACATCCGGAAGTGTCCATGCGCTGGATCGACTATTTCTACAGCGATGAAGGTTCGACCCTGCTGAGATTCGGGCGAGAAGGCGAGCATTACGAGCTGGTCGACGGAATCCCAACCTATAAGCCGGAATTTGCTACAGCCGAGACGCAGCCGAAGCTGACTCCGTATGCCGGGGGAGGCGCACCTCACCTGATCAGCGAATACGTCGCTTCCTATATTAATCCTCCTCAAGTGCAGGAAGCGCAAAAAGCATTGGCGCCGTACATGCCGCAAATCCGTTATGCCGCACCGATGTTTGATGAGCAAACAGCGCAAAAGGTGAATACGCTTCGCAACGATATCGACAAGTATTATGAAGAGCAAAGCACCAAGTTTATTGCAGGGGCTTTGAGCTTCGACAAGTGGGAAGAGTTCCAATCGACGTTGAAGAAGATGAACATTGAAGAGCTTCAACAAATTTATCAAGACGCTTATGACAAAATGGCTAAATAGGCAGATCCTCGATGGGATAGGAGTGGATGTTCATGAAGAACGCAGAAATCCATGAGACTGCCGCGGCGCCCCGGTTCCGAAAGGAACGGGGCAGCCGCCTCATCCGGCAGATCGCCAGGAGATACGACCTGTATCTCATGCTGCTGCTGCCGATCGCATGGTATTTGCTGTTTCATTACGGCCCATTATACGGGCTGCAGATCGCGTTCAAAAATTTCAATCCGGGCAAAGGAATTTTAGGCAGCAGTTGGGTTGGATTCGAAAATTTTCAGCGGTTCTTTGATTCGTATTATTTCTGGAGACTACTCTGGAACACGCTCTCCATCAATCTGTTCTCCCTGCTTATCGCTTTTCCGATTCCAATCTTGCTCGCCCTTCTCATTAACGAGATTCGAAGCAAATCCTACAGCAAGCTGCTGCAAAACATCACCTATATCCCGCACTTTATTTCGGTTGTCGTCATCGTCGGAATCTTAACCGTGCTACTGTCTACCAACGGCCCGATCAATATGTTGATCCAAGCCTTGGGGGGATCGGAGATCCGCTTCATGGAATCGGCCGGATGGTTTAAGACGATCTTTATCGGCTCGAACATTTGGCAGAACATGGGGTGGCAATCGATTATCTATATCGCAGCGCTGAGCGGAATTAATCCGCAGCTGTATGAAGCAGCCAAGATGGACGGAGCCTCGCGGATGCGGCGAATCTGGCACGTCTCTCTTCCGGGCATCGTCCCCGTCATCGTCATCTTGCTCATTCTGGATATCGGGCAATTCATGAACATCGGGTTTGAGAAAATTTTGCTCATGCAAAACAACTTGAATCTCGAGGCGAGCGACGTGATTTCCACGTTTGTGTATACGACCGGGATTTTGAAGGGCGAATACAGCTATACGGCCGCGATCGGGTTATTTAATTCCTTGATTAACTTGACTTTGCTGCTGTTGGTGAACCGGTTCGCGCGCAAAACATCGGAGACGAGCCTGTGGTAATGGAGGGGACGAAACATGGCTAAAGAGGTAGTGACGAAAGGTCCATCGGACGAACGTTGGTTCGATGTTATCGTATATTTGATCGCTGCGGTGATCATTGTTATCGTGCTGTATCCTTTGTTATTTGTAGTTAGCGCCTCGTTCAGCGATCCTGCAAGGGTGTTGAACGGGGAAGTGTGGCTGCTTCCGAAGGGCACGACCCTTGAAGCTTACAACAACATTTTGCACAATGAACAAATTTGGACCGGCTACCGCAACTCCATTCTATACACGGTGGTGGGTACGCTGATTAATATTGGGATGACCCTGCTGGCGGCCTACCCGTTATCGCGTCCGGATTTACCAGGACGGAAGGGGTTGATGCTGATCATTACCCTGACGATGTTTTTCAGCGGCGGGCTGATTCCGAGCTACCTGCTGGTCAAAAATCTTGGAATGGTCGATACGATGTGGGCCTTGATTATTCCAGGGGCGATCTCGACCTACAATTTGATCGTCATGAGAACGTATTTCCAATCCAGTATCCCTTGGGAGCTGCAGGAGGCGGCGCATATCGACGGCTGCTCCAACTGGCGGTTGCTGATCAGCATCATCCTGCCGTTGTCCAAGCCGATTTTGGCGGTCATGGTTTTGTTTTATGCGGTGGGGCACTGGAATGCCTTCTTTAATGCCCTGATCTATATTCGCAGCGAGGATCTGTACCCTCTCCAACTGGTGTTGCGGGAAATCCTGATGATCAGCCAATCGGCGGGTGTTGACGGCGGCAACGTTGGGATGGAAGAGAAGATTCTTTTATCTGAGAGCATTAAATATGCCGTAATTATTGTTTCGAGCCTGCCGGTACTGATTATGTATCCATTTGTGCAGCGGCATTTTGTCAAAGGCGTTATGATCGGTTCGATTAAAGGATAATGCGTAAACGGAGGTTAACTCTTGATGAATAAAGCAACGATTACGATCGACGGAAGCCGGGCAAGCGAGCATCAAATTAACCCCTACCTGTTTGGACATTTCGTTGAAGACATCCGGGATCATATGGAAGCGATGCTGGCTTTTCCGCTGAAAGATATGGATTTTGAGAGCGAAGCGGAAGGGAAAGCCGAGGTGTCGGGGCAATGGTATCCTTACACGAACGGGCGCAATACCAAGTATGCGCTGGAAGCTCCAGCGCCCAAGCATTCGGGACGCGCCCAGCGCATCCGAATCCACAGCGATGATGAAGCCTTTGCGGGGATCGCTCAGAAGCTTGCGCTCAAAGGGCCGATTCGTTATGTGGTCAAACTGGTCGCCCGGGCTTCGATTGAGCTTACCTATGTGATTGTTGAGGCCGTAGATCGGATCAGTCAAGAACGGTTAGGTCTGGAGCGAATCGAACTTAACGGTCACAATTGGCGGGAATATGAGGTGATGCTGGCGATCAAAAGGGATTGCGCCGACGCGGAATTTCGAGTGTATGTACCGGCGGAACATCCGAGATGGCAGGACAGCGTATCCACCGGCATGCTCTGGATCGATCATCTCTCCCTGCTTCCGGAGGATCATATCGGGTTTGTGAAGCGGGAAGTTGTTGAAATGACGAAGGATTTAAATGCCGGGATGATGAGGTTGGCCGGCAACTATATCAGCGCGTATCACTTTGAGCATGGCATCGGGCCGGTCCTTGAACGTCCGGTCATGTATAACGAGGCGTGGGGCGGCTGGACGAGCAAATATTTTGGCACGGATGAATTTATCGACTTTTGCCGGGAGCTGCAGGTCGAACCGCTGATTTGTGTGAATGACGGCTCTGGGACACCAGCGGAAGCTGCACTGTGGATTGAATATTGCAATGGGGATGCGGATACGCCGATGGGGGCGGTACGCGCCGCGAATGGACACCCTGAACCCTATAATGTGAAGTATTGGGAGATCGGCAACGAGGTATGGGGAGCTTGGCAGGTAGGAACGTGTACGGCCGAAGATTTCGCCCGGCGAACGGTTTCCTTTATCGAAGCCATGAAGGCGGCCGACCCCACGATAGTGATTCTAGCCTGCGGGCATACCGATCAAGCCTGGAACAAGGCAGTGCTTGAGATCGCCGGCGATCAGATCGATTACTTAACCTTGCATTTGTATCACGGGTACAACCGATTTGCGATGGACCGCAGCACTCCAGCGGAAGAGCGTTATAAGGCGATCGCCAGCTTCCCGGAATGGACGAGACACAATATCGAGGAGACAAGAGAGCAAATCTTGTCGCATCCGAAACACAGCCATGTGAAGCTGGCGATTACCGAATACAACACGATGTATTATCCCAATAACGTCAGAAAGGGATTGCCGGATGAGCATACGCTGGGCGCAGCGGTTGCCAATGCGGCCAATCTAAACGAAATGCTGCGTTCCAGCGATCTGGTGCATATCGGCAGCTTCTCCGATTTGGTAAACGGTTGGCTTGGGGGATGCATTCGGGTTGGCGATAATTACGCCGATCAGTATTGCGGCAAGCTGCCGGGGTGGAGCGGACACCCGCTCACCGTTTACGGAACCCCAACCTATGAAGTCATGAAGCTTTATGCGGGGCGGAACATGACGCGCTTGCTGCCTGTGCGCGCCAAATGCGGCACCTTCGCCGTACAATCGAACAAGTTGGCTCCAATCAACCTGAATGCCCTGCCAGATCTGGATGTGGTGGCCTGCACCAATGAAGAAGGAAGTGTGATCACGGTCTTTATCGTAAATCGGAGCTTGCATGAAGTGACAGTCACTCTTGATTTGCGCGGGCTTGAGGTTTCGGAGGGAACCTTGCTTCATGTTATTACGGGAGATTCCGAGCAGGATGTGAACACCGTCTTTGAGCCGGATCGGATCACCAGCAGAATGAGCGTTGTCCCGTTTGAGGCTTGGAAGGCTGGATATCCGCTTCGCCCTTCATCCATCTATGCACTGGAAATAAGAACGAACCCGTAAACAGGAGGTAAGACATGACAACCAAGGGCTATATCAAAGATTATCCAAGACCACAGTTCGTCCGGAACGAGTGGATGAACCTAAACGGCGAGTGGGACTTCCGCTTTGACGATCAGAATGTTGGGGAAACCGAAAAGTGGCAGGAACAGCTGGCGGGTACGCATAAAATTAAGGTCCCGTTTACTTACGAAACCAAGGCAAGCGGCATCGGCGTGGAGGAATTCCATACGCGGGTGTGGTACAGCAGGCGGGTGGCGATTCCGAAGGAAGCAGAAGGAAAGCGAGTGATCCTGCACTTTCAGGCGGTGGATTATCTCGCAAAGGTATGGGTGAACGGAGAGCTGGCGGGCGGACATCAGGGGGCTTACGCGGCATTTTCCCTCGATATCACGCTGTATCTGACCTTTGGGGAGGATAATGTTATTACGCTCAAAGCTGAGGACAGTAATGACTGCACTCAACCTCGGGGCAAGCAGCGTTGGACGAAAAACAACTTCGAGTGCTTCTATGTCCAAAGCACGGGCATTTGGCAGACGGTCTGGCTGGAGTACGTGGCGGAGCAAAGGCTGGATTCGGTAAAAATCACCCCTGATCTGGATCGCGCCAAAGTGTCGTTGGACTACCGGGTGCTGGGTCTGGAGACTGCGGCGGCGGGGAGCCTGAGGCTCGAAGCCATCGTGACCCTGAAGGATCACCATATAAAGACGGTCAGCCTGGCGGTTGATCGGCCTCGCTTAAGCGTGGAAGTCGACCTGGTGCATGAAGCGAACGGGCCGTGGAAAAGAAGCTTCTGGTCGCCAAATCAGCCGAATCTCTATGATGTAGAATTTGTGTTGTATAGGGATGAGATCGTGGTGGATCGCGTGTTCTCCTATTTCGGCATGCGAAAGATTTCAATCGAAAAAGGCAAGGTCCTGCTCAACAATGTGCCGGTCTACCAGAGACTAATGCTGGATCAAGGCTATTGGCCGGACAGTCACTTGACGCCGCCAAGCGAGGAGGCGTTGATTGCCGACATCGACGCCATGCTGGAGATGGGTTATAACGGCGTACGCAAGCATATGAAAATCGAAGATGCCCGTTTCCTGTATTGGTGTGACGTGAAAGGGCTTCTGGTCTGGTCGGAAATGGCGGCAACGTTTGAATTTCACGATGATGCGGTGGCGAACTTTACGAAGGAATGGCTGGAAATTGTCCATCAGCAATATAATCATCCGAGCATTATCACCTGGGTGCCGTTTAATGAGTCATGGGGAATTCCTTATATTCTGCATGATCCAAGACAGCAGAAATTTACGGAAAGTATCTATTATCTGACCAAGTCGATTGACCCGCACCGCCCGGTGATTACCAATGACGGATGGGAGCACACGATCTCGGATATTCTTACGCTGCATGACTATGTCGAGACGGGAGAGGGCTTCCTGAAACGGTATGCAGGGAACAAGGACGCGATCGTCCACAAGGAAACGACCTGCAACCAATGGAAGTACGCATTGGCTGAAGGCTACGAGTACAAAGGTCAACCCATCATGATCACCGAATTTGGCGGGATTGCTTTCGAGTCGGAGAAAGGTTGGGGGTACGGGCATCAGGTACAAACGGATGAAGAGTTTCTGGAGCGCTTCGACGGCCTGATTCAGGCGATCAAACAGGTGGATTATATTTGCGGCTTCTGCTATACGCAATTAACCGATGTCCAGCAAGAAATCAACGGATTGCTTACAGAGGACCGGAAGCCGAAATTCCCAATGGAGAAAATTCGGGAGATTCATTTAAGATAGTCTTGTAGAGAAGGAGAAGCCCGTCCCTGTAAAATCGAGCGGACCAAGTGACAGGGGGTCCGATCTAGGGGAGGGCTTCATCCTCATACTTTTAGACCTGACTTAAGTTTCTTGTTGACTCTTCAGAAGATAAGTGATATTATATATTTCGTTGCTGCAAAACCTTGCATCAACCAACAAACGCGGTCGTGGCGGAATTGGCAGACGCGCACGGTTCAGGTCCGTGTGGGCTAACCCCCCGTGGAGGTTCGAGTCCTCTCGACCGCATCCTTAAGTAGAACAGCCTCGCATCTCGCTCTTCGGAGCGGTTGCGGGGCTGTTTTTTTACCTGTGGCGGTTAAAGCTGAACTTAACGGAACACATTCACTTCGCGAATGGACCACCAATTCGAGGCGGTGCCTGTTTGCACGACCTGGATGTAGCGGGCATGCTGTGGCGCAAAAGTGACGCTCACCGCAGGCCCGCTGCCCGAACCAGCGGCGATCGCGCTGCCCCAGTTCAAGCCGTCGTTGGACACGTAGATTTCATAACCGCGGGCGTAGTCGTCGTTACTGCCGGTTGAATCCATCACGATTTTGGTAAACTCGTTCGCCGTCTTCATATCAATGACAAGCGATTGGCCAGGAGCCATCGGCACGCCCGTGGTCCAGCGGGTATCCAGGCTGCCGTCCAGCAGATTGGCCGCCGCTTCGGAGCTGGATGGCGTGGATGTCGCGGTCCAGCCGTTGCGGATCAATGCCGTCTCTCCGGAATCATTTGCGGGATATTCCGTAAGGGTTTGTCTCATCGCCGTGCTAGGGCTGTTTGCATAAACTCGTCCGCCGGCGTCATTGACAACATGAGTGATTTCGCTGCCTGGGGTGCCGTTCAGCCACACCGTGGTGGCGTGATGGAGCTTAACCCCGGGAACATCCGGCACCTCGATTGCACTGTTGAGCTTGACGGTGGCATCCCGGAAATAGGAGTAGATCCCTAACCCCCATGCTTCATGGGTCGTAACGGAATCGGCTACCTTGTAGGAGGCGTAACCATTAACAATGCCTCCCTGCGACATCCAGGCGGATTGGTTGGGGACATCGTACGGAATTTCGGATTGATAGAAATACACCCTGCCCCCGTTACCGTTCCAAAGGGTCTGATACTCGTTATGATGCTCGTTAAACAGCCCGTAGATCGTGACCGCGTCTCCGTTGACGACAAGGCCGTTCTTGGAGACATTGCTGGTCCATCCGGCTCCGGCGCCGTGATCGGCACGCCAAATCCAGAAGTGATCGGCGACCACGTCGTCGCTGTTGATTTGAACGCCCACGTCCGTTTGGCCATTAGCAAACCCGCCGATTCTGAAGGTCAGATCATGTAGAGAGGTGGGGTTGGTCGCGTGTCTCACGCTGCTTCCGGCAGGGCCAACCTCTAGAAGGACGGGGGTCTTCACCGGCCCGGCATCAAACGTAAGCCCGGCGATTTTGACGCCATCAACATCGGCGACGGTCATGGCGGGCTGGCCGTTGTCGGGCACGAGCGTAGGAATGCCGATTCCAAGCACGACCGTATTAGGATTCGTGATCCGAATCGTGTCATCTAAATGGAAGAAACCCGGCGTGAACAGCAGATGCTTACCCTGACCTAGTGCGGAATTTATGCTGGCTGCAGTAGCTGTATCCGGCTTGGCAATGTAGAACTGATCGAGCGGAATGGCCGTCCCCGGCGTGTTGCCGGAGGCCCAGCTAACCCCCTGCGTATCCCTTTGGAGGGAGGGGACGAATACTTGGTATTGTCCGGCGTTGTTGAGGAACAAATACGGTTTCTCGCGGATGACGGGCGTCTTGGGGACAACCGTGTAGGGAGGATCGGGAAATTGTCCGGCCGGCGCGTTGTTCGAACCCACAAACACCATGTTCCAAACCCCGTTATTCCAAGAGCTCCATTGGCTGTTGCGGGATAGCCATTGCTGCTGGGAGGCAGGGACGACCAGTCCATCAACGATGGAATCAGCCAGGAAGCCGCCGCTGGCCCAGCCTGCGTTCCAGTTGGAATCGAAGTCAAACAGATCAAGCTGGCCTTTGATATGGAGGCGTCTTAACGGCGCTGCTTGGGAGACTGCGATTTGAGTTGTGCCGCTCGAAGGCGAGATCGTCAAATTCTCGATCGTACGCCAAAAGTTCCGGGTGGCATTGCCATTATCCCAGTCCGCGTTTACGTTCAGGCCGCCATTGATGTTGACGTCGCCCGGATTTTGTCCTAGTCCGGCTACATGCGTGTTAAAACCAACATTAAAGTTCAGATTGTAGGAGCCCGGCTTAAACAGGAGCGCGGTGCGTTCGCTGCCGAACTCGTTTCGTTCCTGAACGGCAAATACGTCATTCACGACGTTCTGAATGTCGGAGGCGGGCATCGTGGGATCAAACACGTAGACGTTGGGACCGAAGATCGTAGCATTGGCGTCTCCGATCGGCGCCGCGCCTGTATAGCTGGGACCGATGGAAAACAGGCTAGCTGCGATCACCATGCTGGAAATGATGGATATCACTTTTCTGATCATGTGCGTACCCTCCCAAATGTTCATTTCACATCGTCAATTGGATAATATAGCTATAACTTACTATGAATGCGCTTGCAAAATAAGATCTGCCGAACCTCCTTCCTGTTCAGAATGACACAGCCTGCCAAACTAGGATGTATTGATATTATACCTAATTATAGAAAAAAATGGTAGATGGCTCGGGTCAGGTGTACACCAAGAGCCCTCGTGTTTATTCGGCGGTGCCGATATAATGGGTTAAATTGTCTAATACTTTGCGGGATAAACGTCCTCTAGCTTCCCGGGTGAAACCCGACACTTTCGGGGTATAGATGATTTTAGGGTAGCGATGAAGCTCGGCTTTGAACTCTCCGGCTGCGTCCGCATCAAAGATCGCGTAGTTCCCGCTCGCTTGAATCCAATTCCGAAAGGCAGCGGCATCAAAAGGCGTCCCAAGAGAGGTATTGACCAGAATTTTGCCTTGACCCAAAGCGGCGAATTCCTCGGACCCAAGCAGCTTTGTGTTTCTAGGTAAATGCATGGAGATGATCTCCGAGGTTTGCAGCAGCTCATGGAGTGGGGCATAGGTAAACCCCGCCTGCTCGCATTCCGGCTTGCGACTCCGGCTGAAATAACGGACTTGCATACCAAAAGCGGAAGCCCGATGCGCCAGGATCCTTCCGGTCGCCCCCATTCCGATGATGCCCAGCTTGCGTTGTTGCAGCTCGACGGGTTCGTTCTGCCATTGGTGCGGGCCCAATCCTTTTAGCAAGCGGATCAGCTCGCTCATGACAAATTCGGCAACCCCTTCATCGCCGTAATCCCGAACCCCCCGAACCTCGATGCCGCGGGCTCTCGCCGCTGCGATATCCACGTTGGCCGACCGCTCGTCATATAAGCTGCAGCACATCCCGATATATCGGAGCGAGGGGGTGCTTGCGATCACCTCAGCATCCATTCTCGTTCTCCAGGAGACCAGCACGCAATCCGCACCTTGGATTCGATCTATTAACTCGTCTTTGCTTTGCGGATCTTGATCGAACATGACAATTGCCTGCTTCGAATACTTCTGTAATTCCTCCAAGGCCCAGGCTTCGAGCCCAACTTTGTCCGCACATACGATTTGGTTAAACATGATTTCTATTAAACCTCCTTGACCCGGCATTTTTCGCACTTCATAGGCTTGTTTCCTACTATATCATGAAGTATCAGAGGATAAGGAATTCTCGATCTGAAGCCAGGGGGTTGTGATAAAATCGAAGTTAGCTGGGAGGGGAAAGTATGGAGTTGGATCAGCCAATAGGCAGAGGCAACACGGCTGAAATTTATAGGTATAAAGGGAAAATCTTAAAACGATTTAAACCGGATTTGCCGCCTGATGAGGCTGGCCGCGAAGCCGAAAAGCAGCAATGGGCTTACGCCTGCGGGCTGCCGGTACCGAAGGTACACGGCCTTGAGCGGATAGACGGGCAGCAGGCGATCGTGATGGAGTATGTTCCCGGACCAACTTTAGGGGAACAGATCCGGCACGAGCCTGGGAAAGTGGCTTATTACCTGAGCCAGGCCGCGGAGATGCAGATTCGGATTCACGGGGTGAAAGCTAGTTCTTGGCCTGCAATGACGGAACGGCTTGCGATAAAGATCGCAGCCTCTGGTTTAACTCTTCGATGGCAAGAAGAGCTGCTGCGCCGATTGCAGGATCAGCCGGAGGGAACCGGGCTCTGTCACGGCGATTTTCACGTATATAACCTGATTCAGACCGATACGGAACTGTTCGTTATCGACTGAGTCGATTCGACGAGAGGGGACGTTCGAGCGGATGTCTGCCGATCCTATATACTCTATCATGAATTGTCTGAAGAAATCGCCGATCTGTACCTGCAATTATATTGCGAGAAAAGTCGGTTCTCCAAGGACGAAATCTTATCCTGGTTACCGATCCTTGCGGGAGCGAGATTATCAGAAAACATCTCACCCCATACGGCGGAAACATGGCTAAAGCTGATTTCGTCCCGGTACAGTCTTTAATAGGATCGCAGCTAAACGTTCTGCGGTACTGGCAGCTTCAGCAGGATTTCTTCCAGGCAATCGACCGATTGGTCCAAGAGCTGGAGCCAGTAGGCGTGGCGCTGTTCCATTTTCGCATCAACGACCACCCCTACGTCAGCCCGGATCTTTTTTGACCATTACGACAGCTTTACCCGGGCGCTTCATTATTTGTGGAAAAAAGGACATCAAAAGATCGGATATTGTCTGGCTCGCAAATCCAGTCCCAACAGCTTGAGACGAACCGCGGCCTATCGGGATTTCCTTGCCAGCAAGCACCAGGTGTACCGTCCGGATTACGTCTTCTATGATTGCGCCCTGCTGGAAGACGGGGAATGGATAATGGAACGGATCGGGCGGATGGAGGATCCGCCGACGGCATTGCTGGTGACCAGCGATTAGGTTGCCGCCGGCATGCTGGCCTTGGTTGGTTTCGATAACCAGCCGATCGCCAAGATGCTGAATATCACGACCTTTGAGATTCCGCTGCTTTTTATCGAACGGTCATCAGTGTAAGCTGTCGTGCTATTACGTTATAATGGAGAGGCAAAAAAAGTAAAATTTACGAGGTGAGCGGGAGGGATATTCGTATGGAATATGTGAAGCTGGGCCGAACCGGCTTGGAGGTGTCGCGCATTTGTTTGGGCTGCATGAGTTATGGGGAACCGGACCGCGGGGCGCATCCCTGGTCGTTGAAGGAGGAAGACAGCCGCCCGTTTATTCGCAAGGCGCTTGAGCTGGGGATCAATTTTTTCGACACGGCAAACGTGTACTCCGATGGGACCAGCGAAGAGATCGTCGGGCGAGCGCTTCGGGACTTCGCTAACCGCGACGAAATCGTGATCGCCACCAAAGTACATGGGCGGATGCGTCCCGGACCCAATGGTGGAGGCTTGTCGCGCAAAGCGATCCTGACGGAAATCGACCATAGCCTTAAGCGTCTAGGGACGGATTACGTCGATCTGTATCAGATACACCGCTGGGACCCCGCGACGCCAATCGAAGAAACGATGGAGGCGCTCCATGACGTCGTCAAAGCGGGGAAAGCCCGTTACATCGGGGCTTCCTCGATGTATGCCTGGCAATTTCTCAAAGCGCTCCACACGGCGGAGCGGCACGGATGGACAAGGTTCGTCTCCATGCAAAACTATTTGAATCTGCTGTACCGGGAAGAAGAGCGCGAGATGCTGCCGCTATGTGAAGCGGAAAATATCGGCGTGATTCCGTGGAGCCCGCTGGCCCGCGGCCGGTTAACCCGCGATTGGGACGAGCAAAGCGAGCGCTCGCAAAGCGACTTATTTGGCCAGCGTCTGTATGCGGTGACGGCAGAAGCCGACCGCAAGGTGGTCGAGCGCGTTGCCGAGGTCGCTGCGCAGCGCGGCGTGCCGCGCGCCCAGGTCGCCTTGGCCTGGGTGCTGCAAAAATCCCCGGTCACCGCGCCGATTGTGGGCGCGACGAAACCCCATCATCTGGAGGACGCGGTTGCCGCGGTGTCGCTCCGGTTGACGCCGGAGGAAGTCGCCCGACTCGAAGAACCGTACGTGCCTCATCCCGTGCTGGGAATGTAACGGCGTGTTTTTGCACGTGGATGGCGATGGCGGACAATGGCATAGCTACTAGTAAACCAGCCCTCACCAAAACCAGCCCTCACCACTTGGTGGTGGGGGCTGGTTTTTTGTTGGGGGGCGGCGGTTGCGGCAACCCCGGGAGGATAGCGGTACAAAATGGCCTTATATCCGGTGATTTGGCTCCTCCTTTGGAGCAAATAGCGGTATAAAATGGCCTTATTTCGGTCCGACAGGAGCAAAACTGCCCCAATTGGGGCTCCTGCGGAAAAATAAGACCATCAAATACCGCTATTTTGTTCAAAAAGGGCTTTTTCGCGGTAATAAGGGTATTTTTTACCTTTATTTGTGACCCTGGTGCGCAGGTAGCGAACGGTTGCGCATGTTTCTCGACAGGGACAGTCATACTAGCTGAAAGGAGGTTGGTGTCCATGACGGCGGAAGAGATCGGTTTCTATTTTCTGCTGTATTCGCTGTTTGGCTGGTTGCTCGAAAATGTGTATAGCTTTTTTACGCAGGGGGTCTTCTGGAAGGAGGGATTTCTGAAGGGCCCGTATAAGCCGATGTACGGCGTCGCCCCGCTGCTTCTGTTGGCGCTTGTGCCTGAAGGAGGAGGGGGCTGGCTGCTGGTCGCTGCACTGCTTTGCCTGATCATTCCAACCGTTGTAGAAGGGATCAGCGGCTATTTGCTGCTGACGATGTTTGGACGCAGATGGTGGGATTATTCGGGGCTTCGTTATCAGCTAGGCGGCCATGTATGCCTGCGGTTTTCTTTGTATTGGGGGATCCTGTCGGCATTGATGCTGAAAGGGATCCATCCCCTAGCGGAGCAGGCGTATCAAAGCGTCGCTTCGGTTTGGAACGTGGCGGGCCCAGTGCTGCTGCTCTTATTTGCGGTTGACTTGGTCTGGACGTGCCTGACGCGGCGATGGGAATTTCGCGGAAGTTTCATCTAAACTTCACTGGCGATGGAATGGAAAGGAGGGAGTTCGAATGTCCATTTTCAAAGGCGTGGTTCGAAGGTTGCCGATGCTGGCGGTGTCTTGCCTGGCAGCCTTGCTGCTGACGACTCCTGCCAGCGGACGAGCCGCTTCGTTTGCCGGTGTACCGGAAGAGACCACACGACCGGATAATGCAGATGGGCAGAAGACGGAAGCAACAGCGGACAGCCAACGGACACGGTCAGCCCATAAGCTCGCGATTATTATCGACGATTTGGGCAATCGGATGGACGGGACGGACGAGATCCTGGATCTTCCGATCAAATTAACTGTTGCCGTCATGCCGTTTCTGGAAACCACGCAGGAGGATGCACGGCGGGCGCATGAACGCGGGCATGACGTGATCATCCATCTGCCAATGGAGCCGAAGCAAGGTAAGCCGGAGTGGCTTGGCCCCGGGGCGATTCTCTCGAACATGACGGATGAGGAGATTCGTCAAAGGGTCGAAGCAGCGATTGAACAAGTCCCTTATGCCGTTGGGATGAACAACCATATGGGCTCGAAGGTGACCGGGGACGAACGCGTGATGTCGGTAATTTTGGACGTTTGCCGCGAGCGGGGGTTATTTTTCGTGGACAGCAAAACCAACTACCGGTCTGTCATCCCACGTTTAAGCGTACAAAAGGGATTGCCTCGAATTGAAAATGATGTCTTCTTGGACGATGTGGGCAGCGTAGAGCATGTCACCGGACAACTAAAGCAAGTCCTTGCTTTGTTGGAGAAAGAAAACCGCGACAGCTGCGTGACCATCGGGCATGTGGGTATCCAGGGCAAGCAAACGGCGGCCGCACTGAGAAAGAACATCCCGATCTTACAGGCGGAAGGCATCCAGTTCATCGGGATCAGCGAACTGGCCCGGGAACAAATCAGCCCCGGCGTTCAGCCGGGACCGGGGTTTACATTACCGTAAAATATTCGGTAATGCCGTGATACAATGCTTCGGCAATTCTCTGTTGACCGCGCCGGTTCGTCAGAATCGCGCGGTCTTCAGCGTTGCTGAGGAAACCTGTCTCTACGATGACGGCCGGGCAATCGATATGGTTTAGTAAATAAAACGGCTTGCCGAGCTCCGGAGTTCGGGGGGCGTCCAGCCGGTAGAAGCGTTCCAGTGACCGCTGAATCGAAGCGGCCAGCAACGCGCTGCGTCCTTCATTTTGATGGAGGACCAGCGGCCCGCGTTTCGAAGCGTTCCGGCCCCAGTTGACATGCAGGCTGACAACGATCGAAGCGGGAAGCTGTTCGCTGAGCTCCTTGCGTTGCGCCAAATCCCGGAGGTGCCGCGAGCGGCTTCGCAGCCAGCGATTGTCGTCGCTTAAAGCGTAATCTCCTGTCCGATTGAGAATGGTGCGGTAGCCGTGACTTCTTAGGACGACGTAAAGCCGTCGACCGATTTCGAGATTGATATCCTTTTCCAGAATTTGTTCATAAGACGTGCCTCCGTCAATTCCGCCGTGACCGGCATCGATCAGGATTACCGGCTCGGGGAAGGCGTGCCTGAGGTCTTTGCCTTCATCCGCCGCAGCCGGGGGAATCCCGAGTCCCAGGACAGTGGAGACCGTCATCATTAGCGCTAGCAGGCTTCGTATCATCTTTCCCATTTGTCTCACCTTTCAGGGGGTCTACTCCTATAGAGTGAACCTGCGGCGGGGAAATCATGCATCTGCGGCAGTGGATAGATGCCTGGTGACGTGCGGGTTTAAGGTGGAGGGAATCGGAGCAAACTAAAGCTAACGAAGAACGACAAAGCTGGAAAGGAGTTTTTCTCCATGGCCAAAGGCGACGAGCTGGTCAAATACATCACCGAACGGGTAGTGGATTACGTAGAAATGCCGCGAGAAGTGCGCCGCGAACGGTCCAAGGTGAAGGAACCGTGGACCCGGCGCTGGTTTGGCATGATCCCATTCTCCCTCTCCTTATGGGCCGGACAGCTTCCTAAGCCAAAGAAGAAGGAAGCCCGGAGGAAAGAGCATACCCCCCACTCTAGGGAGGTATAAGCTGGCCAAGGCCCCATCCAACGATAACAGCTGCTTTCTGACCTGAAAATGGGAAGGCGGCTGTTTTTAGGTTTATACGCGATGACGAGCCAGTTGCTCAGCCAACTGGACCAGCGTATGAATGCCTTCGCGCGTCCGCGTTTCATTCACAAACGAATAGCTGAGCCGAATCCAGCTTTTCATTTCACCCAACGAATCGCAGATCGTTCCGGGAACGAACGTGATCCCGTTGCGGACGCTCTCGGAGAGCAGTTGATCCGCGGTGATGCCATCGGGCAGGCGGACCCACAAGTTCAACCCGCCCTGCGGACGATACCACTGCCAGGCGCCGGGTCCGGCACCAAGTGCTTGCTCCATCACGTCCCGGCGCATTTGCAGCGCGGTGCGGAGCTTCTCCAGGTGCTGCTGGAGCCGCTCCGATTCGAAGCAATGCTGGAACAGCTTCTGGTTAACGAGCGGCGTGCCGTTATCGGCCAGCGATTTAGCGGTCAGCAGCGGGGCCATCACGGCCGATCGTGCGGCCACGGCGCAAATGCGCAGCCCGGGTGCCAAATACTTGCTGAAGCTGCGCAGGTAGACGACCCAACCCTCCGTATCATAGGAATAGAGAGGTGGAGGAGGTGGCGCATCGAAGTAAACGTCATGAACCGCATCATCTTCGACGATCAGGCAGCCGTACCGCTCCGCCAGCTCCACCAGCCGCTTGCGTTGGGCCGCCGGAACCGTAAATCCCGTTGGATTATGAAACGTTGGATTCATATAAAACATCCGGGGTTTATGGCGCTTCAGGCAAGCCTCGACCAGGTCGAGGTCGTACCCGTCCCGATGAATCTCCACCGGGAGGAGACGAGCGCCTCGCTGGCGGAAGCAGTCGAGTGCAGAGCTGTAGGTGGGGCGCTCCACAAGGACGTAATCCAGGGGGCGAAGGAACACACCGGCGAGTAGATCGATCGCTTGCTGACCGCCGGTGGTAATCAGCAGCTCGTCGGCGGAGACTTGAAGCTTATCCTTACGTTGCATATCCGCACTGAGAAGTTCCCGCAGCTCGTCGTCCCCCTGGACGGAGGAGTAGGTGCCAAGCAGCTTGGGATAACGGTCGAACACCTGCTTCACGTGGTCCGACAGGAACAGGTTCGGCAGCAGGTTCGGATCGATTAGCGCCTGGGAGAACGAGTAGACGGCTGGGATTTGGTGGATTTCGTTTAAGGCGTTTTGCAATCGTCCAACTCCATACCGGGGGCCGTGGAGCGGCTTCTCGCCGGCTCCAGCGGTGGCTGGAAGAGAAAATGTAGTAGTTTCACCATGGGGTTCGGCGGGATCTGCATACGGCAGTTCTCCAGAAACGTAATAACCGGACTTCTCCTTGACGTAAACGATCCCGTGTTCTTTCAATAAGCCGTATGCCCGAAAGACGGTTAACCGGTGGAGCTGCAGTTCCCCGGCCAACGCGCGCACCGAGGGCAGCTTGTCATGCGCTCTCCAGTCCCCTCTACGGATACGATCCCAAATATAATCATAAACTTGCGGATAGAGAATCTTGCCGGATTCTTCCGGCTTTGGACTTGCATTCATCGCCTTCCCTCCTTGCACCATGAATCCATTTTATGCGAAACGCCTAAGCATCTGTTCTGCGAAGACCCATCTGTTCTGTCTTCTTTCCTGTATGATACAGTTCAGTAGGCGAAAGGGGAAGATCTCGATGATCGTGGTCAACTATTTAATCGTGTGTCTCGTGTTCGGCACGACGTTTTTAGCGATAAAAATCGGCGTGGATCATGCGGCGCCGCCGTTTTTCTCGGCGGGGTTCCGTTTTTTTGCCGCGGGGGCGATTCTGTTTCTGTGGATGGTTTGGAGAAAAAAGGCCGCGTGGTCCTTGCTGCTGCGCAGGGAGATGCTGGTGACGGGGGCGTTGCTGACCTTCGGGACGTTTTCATTTCTGTACTGGGCGGAGCAATACGTAACCTCCGGCGTCGCTGCGGTCTTATCGGCTACAGGGCCGCTGATGATTGTGTTGATGCAGATGATCGTGCTCCGGCTAAAAACGACCCGACGGGCCGTCCTGGGGATCCTCATCGGCTTGTCCGGCGTGATGCTGCTTGTGCTGCCCAATATGATTTCGGCGCAGGCCGGTCCTCGCTGGGCAATGGGCTGCGCGGCAATTTTGACCGGGGAAGTGCTGTATTCGATCGGTGCCCTGTACACCAAACGAGTCACCCAAAGTTATGCGGGGGAGTCGCCGATCGCACTTAACGCCGCGCAAATGATATACGGGGGCTTGCTGCTCTTGATCCTGTCGGCTTTCACCGAGCGGGTGTCGGCCGAGGTCTTTCTGCAGCCGTCCACGTTAGGCTCGCTCTTATATCTGACTGTGGTGGGTTCGATGGTGGGGCATAGCCTGTTTTATTGGCTGGTGGCGAAGACCAACCCGGTGTTTCCATCGACTTGGCTGTACGTCTCGCCCTTGATCGCGATGACGATTGGTGTGTTGTTCTACGGAGAAACGGCGGGATGGTTTGCGGTACTGGGCGGGGGAACAATTATCGCCGGCACGGTGCTGACCAATCTGGACAGCCTGCGCCAGTTGCTCAGCGGACCGGCGCGGCTGACGGCCGGGGCCGCTGCAGAGGGAGGTACGGGTTCGGCGGTAAAAGCCAAAAAGAGCACGGCCAGCTAATGGCCGTGCTCTTTTCTGTACTCTTATTTCTAGAAAGTGACGAATTTACCGCTGGCCATCAAGGCATCCAGCGCGATCACCCGGATGGTGGTATCGGTGCCGGTGACGACGTAAACGGCTTCGGCTTCGGTGGACGTTGACGCCGAAGGGTCGCCGTTCGTCCAGGTTTGATAGCCGTAGACCGGAAGAGGAAAGGAATAAGTGCGCTCGGCTCCGGAAGCCGCGTAGACGAGCTGTCGGCTGGCTTTTAGCTTCCCGATGAAGGAATCCGGCTTCAACGTCAAAGGCTTGGCCGTCATCCATAACAGGTTGTCGTAGGGGTCGAAGCGGGATGACGTATAGACAATAGGGGCGGGCGATAGGGGATCGCGGCTGCCGGAGGCCAGCCGCGGCGGCGCGTAGCCGCCCGCCTGCTTGTCCCAGCGCGCTTAGCCCGCCGGGCCCGCCCGCCGTCGGCAAGCCCGCGCCGGCTGCGCTATATAAGATGCTTGCGCATAAAAAGATTTTGCAGGTGATCGATAGTTTAGATGGAGCTAAGCGTGGTTGTGGCATGAATTCGCCTCCCTGACCATTCGTCTGGCATCCTAAGTTTGGTTTTGTGATTGCTTGTCCATTGTACCGAAGCCGGTCCAAAAAGGATGTTGCAACCTGTCGCGCGGTTTAGCGGCAAACGGCTTCTATTTTTGCGGTCTTTTAGCGAGAAAAGGTTGTATTCTCGTCACCGCGGCGAACGCAGATGAAAGATGCCGCAGCCCAAGGCGGATACGACAATTCTCGGCTCATACTGCCAGCGGATTTCATCCCGTCTTGATTCGTATTGCTCGCTTGCGCCTTGCGCCCGCTCGGGTTCGGGATCCTTGACGAGATCCTTGTAATAGGCGTCGATTAACGCCAGCTCGTCGTTAAGCCGCTCACGGGCCTCCTGCGCCCAGGTGTCATCATAGGCGGCGATCCGCTCGGCGAGACGCTGCTCAAGCGCCGTACGTGCGGCATCTAGGGACAGCTGGGTGGGTTCGATATGAACGTTTTCCGGCAGGCGGGGAACCAGCGGCTTGGCAGCGATCCGGGTCTGAAACGATTCATCTACCGCACCTGTCAGCAGGGATACACCGTAAAAA
Organism: Paenibacillus rubinfantis; assembly: GCF_001486505.1. Lineage (GTDB taxonomy): Bacteria > Bacillota > Bacilli > Paenibacillales > Paenibacillaceae > Fontibacillus > Fontibacillus rubinfantis. The sequence continues at coordinate 524,935 of NZ_LN909066.1, read as the reverse complement.
TGCAGCTCCTCGCGCTTCATATCGCAGCAGAACTCCACCTTGAAGCAGACGCCCAGCCAAGGCTCATAGGCGGCGGGCAGCAAGGCCATCCGCTGGCGCTGCCCCGGCTCTTCAAATAAGTACACATATCGGCCGCCTCTTCGCGCCGCTTCGAAGATTTGCTTGAGCCGCGGGCTGCCAAACGCCAGCTCCTCACGCTGAATCCGCCCGGGGCCAAGCACCGGCAGCGGTCGAACCGCGCCAAAGTAGCGTCCGAGCAGCGTGTCCTCCTGTGCGGCTTCCATTTGCTGCTGCGGACCTAAGCTTGGATTGTCCTGGGCTGCCTTTGCCGCTTCCGCGGCTTGGAGCGCCTCCGGGTCAAAAACAAACGAAAACGACATCGTCTCCGGCTCCGCCCCGGTTCGTTCGATAAACCCCCAATAATAAGGGCGATTCGTCAAATCGCGATCGGCGCGGGGGGAGAGCTTCACTGTGACGTGATGCGGCGATTTTTCAAGAAACTGGCATTCCGTCGCTTCCAGATACGTCAGGACATAATCGCGAATCTGTTCTCGGGTCATGGACATAACCGCGGATCAACCCCCTAACAGCTGCTGCAGGCCGCCTTCGTTCTCGTTTCCTTCGGCTTCCGCATCCAGCTCGGATTTAATCGTATGGAATTCGTGTCCCAGCGAATCGACGCGGCTGGCGATTTCTTCGTCGCTGCCGGATTCGAGGATGATTTGGTAAATGCTTTTTTCCAGCGAATGCTGCTTCTCGAACCGTTCCAGAATGACATCCAGATGCCCGATCACCATCTCGAACATATTAATCTTCTCATGCAGCAGGTGGAGAATATGCTCTTCAATCGTGCCTTTCGTGGACAGATTATAGATATTGACGTCATTGGTTTGTCCCAATCGGTGGACGCGGCCGATTCGCTGCTCGACCCGCATCGGGTTCCAAGGCAGGTCAAAGTTGATCATCTGATGGCAAAACTGCAGGTTGATCCCTTCGCCTCCGGCTTCGGTTGCGATCATGACCTGAGCCCGGCCGCGGAACAGGTCCATCATCCAATCTTTTTTGCCGCGGTTCATCCCGCCCCGATATGGCACCGCCGTCATGCCACGGTCGCGAAAATATTTCAGCAAATATTCCTGCGTGGCCCGATATTCGGTGAACACGATCACCTTATCGTTCATTTCGCGGATCAGCTCCATCGCTTTCTCCGCTTTGCTGTTGGCCTTGATCTGACGGATCAGGTCAACGAGATCCCAAATCCTGTCGCGGATCGGGGAGTCGGGGGCCAGCTTCTTCGACAGGTTCACCAACGTGACGAAGACGGCGTCGCGGCTGCTGCACACCTCACGCTGCAAAGTAACGAGCGAGAGCATGCTGTTGAGGTCGCCGCCGGCGGCGTTGTACTGATCTTTAATGAAGGAAGTAACCCCGTCGTACAGGTTCTTCTCCTCCTGGGAGAGCTCCACGTCAATGTTGCGAACGATCCGTTTCGTGAACTCCAGTTCACCGTCGCCGCGCCGGTTGCGGATCATCACCTTGGCCAGCTCATCCTTCAACTGCCCCTCGTTTTTCGGCAACCGCTTGTCAACGACGAAATTGGCGGCAAACTCGCTTTGCCCGCCCAATTGGCCCGGCTTCAGCAGCGTGATCAGGTTAAACAGCTCGCCCAAGTCGTTTTGCACCGGGGTGGCCGTGAGCAGGAGGCAATATTTTTTTCGCAACTGCAGCATGAACTGGTAGTTGGTTGTTTTCTTGTTCTTCAGCTTGTGGGCTTCATCCACGATGACCAAATCGTATTCATTGCTCAGTAAAATGTTCTTATGCGGGTCGCGCTTTGCGGTATCCATCGACGCGACGACCACGTCATTGTGCCAGGAATGCTCTTTCTTTTGAGCGACGGCCGGAATGCCAAACTTCTGGTTCAGCTCCCGAACCCATTGCAGCACTAGAGAGGCTGGCACCAGAATCAATGCTTTTTTTACTAATCCACGTACGATATATTCCTTTAAAATCAAACCCGCTTCGATCGTTTTGCCAAGACCTACCTCATCGGCTAGAATGGCCCGTCCGCGCATTTCGAACAGAACCTTGCGGGCGGTCTCGGTTTGGTGGGGCAGCGGGGTTACGCTTTGTAAGTGCTTCAAACACTGCATTTCCTCAAAGCTCGTGACAAGCGAAGCGGTCTCGGCCTCAAGGGCAAGGTTAAACAGCTTCCAATCGTCCCAGGGGCCGCCTTTTTCATGTCGGGTCTCGAGGTCATTAAACCAGCTTCGGTCGAATTCGACGGGAACAGCGGTTGGCAAGTCCGGCAGTGCGGCCGGATCGGAAAAAGGGCCGGGGGGATGAGGATTCATGATGTAAAACCTCCCTTTAGGTGCGTATTTGTCTAGCTCTATGGCGGCTACGAAAGGATGCGAATCAGGCCATACCGCGGGCTTGTTGCAGACGTAGGTGTAGTATGGACGAAAAAGGAGGAGTTCATAACTTTGGAGAGATCCGATCCTATTTGGCGGGCGCTTTGCCGGATGATCCCGTTGAATCAGCTGACAGCACTAAGATAAGCGAATCGTACCCGTCCACCTTACCGCCTTACTCAAAGGGATCATCGTGCAAAGCGGCCCCGAGTGTACCCAAGACCCCAATCCCCGCTTGAAATGGAAATGGTTACATGACGGTTTCAAAGATTTGGGTCCAAAAAATAGAGAGAATCGGAGCAAACGGGTGTTTGGGCGAGCAGCATTCGGAATAAAGCCTAAAATTTCAACCTGGCCATCGGTGACAACGAGATATTGTATAGTATAATGGTAATCGCACACAATATATTGTGATTTATACATATAATAATACGTTTATAGGGTGTGCACAGCGGTTTTCAAGCAGGCGAATTTCGGCTTGAAACAGCGCTTTTTTCGTTTTTTTCGCCCGTTTTTGACCTTTAGGAAACGGCGCGGATGACCGATATATTGAAAGATCTCTGAACCAAACTTTTAGGAGGGTGTTTTCTTTGAAAACTGTGCAGAAACAGCGCCTTGAGGGGCTAAGCGAAAAAATCTTCTTGGACCGGTACGCTTGGAAAGACGCGGATCCTAGTCATGCCAAGGTTGGCGACGTTGTCCTCGTGCTTACGAAGGACGATCCGAAGTTCCCGACGAAGGAAGTCGGCGAAGTCGTTGCTCGTAAAGGGCGTAAGGTGACGGTCAAGACCCGCCGGGGCGAACTGGTGGAGTCTGACGTCGAGAAGTTAACCCTCAATATCGAGAAAACCCCTGAAGAAATGTGGGACCGCCTGGCCAAAGCGATGGCTTCCGTGGAGGAAACGCCGGAGCTGCAGAAGGAATGGCAGGAGAAGTTCCGCTATATTTTGGACGATTGGAAGCTGGTACCGGGCGGCCGGATCGCAGCGGGAGCCGGGGCTAGCGACGAGCTGACTCTGTTTAACTGCTATGTGATTCCATCGCCAAAAGACAGCCGCGGCGGCATCATGGAAACTCTGTCGGAAATGACCGAGATCATGGCTCGCGGCGGCGGCGTAGGGATCAACCTGAGCTCCTTGCGTCCGCGCCGTGCGGTCGTTAAAGGCGTAAACGGCTCTTCGAGCGGGGCCGTATCCTGGGGCGGATTGTTCAGCTACACCACCGGATTGATCGAGCAAGGCGGCAGCCGTCGCGGCGCGCTGATGCTGATGATCAACGATTGGCATCCGGACGTGTTGGACTTCATCACCGTCAAGCAAACCATGGGCCAAGTGACCAATGCCAACCTGTCGGTATGCGTGAGCAACAGCTTTATGGAAGCCGTTAAGAAAGACCTCGATTGGGAGCTGGTATTCCCGGATACGACTTATGAGGACTACAACGAAGTGTGGGACGGCGACCTCGATAAATGGAAAGCGGATGGCCGTAAAGTCATCCATTACCGCACCGTCAAAGCGCGTGAGATCTGGCACACGATCATCGAATCTGCCTGGAAATCCGCCGAGCCGGGCGTCGTATTTATGGAATACTACAACCAAATGTCCAACAGCTGGTATTTTAACCCGATCATCTGCACAAATCCGTGCGGGGAGCAGGGCTTGCCGGGCTGGGGCGTCTGCAACCTGTCGGCGATGAACTTGTCCAAGTTCTATGACGAAGAGAAGCATGACGTCGCTTGGGACGAACTGGCGACAACAACGCGTTACTCGGTCCGTTTCCTGGATAACGTTATCAACAAAACGCCATATCATTTTGAAGAAAACGAGAAGAACCAGAAGAAAGAGCGCCGCGTCGGCCTCGGAACGATGGGTCTGGCCGAGCTGATGATCAAGCTGAACATCCGTTACGGCAGCCCGGAATCGCTGGAATTCCTCGATAAATTGTATGGTTTCATCGCGAAGGAAGCGTACCTGGCGTCCGCGGACATCGCAGAAGAGAAAGGCTCGTTCCCGGCTTTTGAAGCGGACAAATATTTGCAAAGTGGATTCATGAAAGTGATGACTGAGGTATATCCGGAAGTTGGCGAAGCGGTCCGCTCGAAAGGAGTCCGCAACGTCACGATCATCACCCAGGCGCCAACCGGCAGCACAGGCACGATGGTTGGAACCTCGACCGGGATCGAACCGTATTTTGCCTTCAAATATTACCGTCAAAGCCGTCTCGGCTTCGACGAGCAGTTCGTGCCGATCGCACAAGAGTGGATGGACGCACATCCAGGGGAAGAACTGCCGGATTACTTCGTCACCGCGATGAATTTGTCGGCGGAGGATCATATCCGCGTGCAAGCGGCGATTCAGCGTTGGGTTGACAGCTCCATCTCCAAAACAGCGAACTGCCCATCCGACTTCACGGTAGAAGAAACGAAACGTCTGTATGAGCTGGCCTTCGATCTGGGCTGCAAAGGCGTAACGATTTATCGCGACGGCAGCCGCGACGTGCAGGTTCTGCAAACGGAGAAGAAGGAAGAGAAGAAAGAGGAAGCGGCAGCTCCAGAAGCTTCGGCAGCTCCGGCTCCAGCGGAACAACCGGCTAGCGCTTCGATTCAGGCCAGCAGCCCAAAAACAGGCGAGCAATACAAGAGACGCCCGCAAGTGCTGCATGGCGCAACGTATAAAATCAACACGCCATTTGGCATGGCATATATCACGATCAACGATTTGAACGGTATTCCGGGGGAAATCTTCCTGAACGTAGGGAAAGCCGGTTCCGATGTGTTTGCGATGGCGGAAGCGCTCGGCCGCGTCTGCTCGCTGTTCCTGCGTTACGGGGATCATGGCGAGAAGGTGGAGCTGCTGATCAAGCATCTCAAAGGCATCGGCGGCACAGGTGCCATCGGCTTTGGTCCAAATCGCGTTGAATCGATCGCGGACGCCGTTGCTAAAGCGCTGGAAACGCACGTGCAAAACGGACCTTACGGCGATCATGATCCGGCGCCAGTGGCAGCAACGATCGCGCATCATGAGGAAACTGCACAGGATCATGGCACCGCGAGCGGTTCGCACGGCGACCACAACCACGGCAGCGCACCGGCAACCTCCCGCGACCTCTGCCCGTCCTGCGGCTCGGCCTCGCTGATCAACATCGAGGGCTGCAAGACCTGCAGCAACTGCGGATACAGCAAGTGCTCGTAAGGAAATAGATCATAAACAGGAAAAGTGTGCTAGGACCTTGATAGGTCGTAGCACACTTTTTTTTGCGCAGAATTGAACTATAAAATAGCTTTCCCGTTGGATCAATGCGGCTTCACTAGTGCCCAAAAGATATTGGGCAAGTGGTCTATGTTGATCATTTTGTTTTTAAGTGAAAAAAACATGCGCTTTTTGTACATAAGTGTTTGAATCGCCCGCCCCGTGGTAAAACTTGTATCAAAAACGAGGACAACAGACATGCCGCAAAAGAAAATGAGTCCAGATATCCATGAAAACGAAATCATCTTCAAAGCCATGTTCCAGGAATGTTCAGATGTCGTTTTTCGAGAATTAACGATCCGCGGGCACACCAAACTTCTCATGATTTATGTCGATGGGATGATCAATACCGAAACCTTCGAATCCAATGTCCTCAAACCTTTAATCTACGAGGGGGTTCCCCAAGGTCTTGGTACGATCGACAGTATTACATATATGTGCGAACAAGAGCTTTTCTCTGTCATGCAGATTTCCAAGCTTTTTGATGTCGAAGCGACGGTTGAACGTATTCTAAAAGGAAGCGTTGCTCTCCTAGCCGATGGCGAGGCAATCGCATGCTTGGCCAATATGAAACAAGTCGAATCCCGCAGTATTGAAGAGTCTTCATCTGAACCAACATTACGTGGTCCCAGAGAAAGCTTTACGGAAAACCTCCGTACTAACACAACACTGCTTCGCCGAATCATTACAACGCCAAAGCTCAAAATGAAATCCGTTACCCTTGGTACTTTAACGAAAACGGACGTCGTTATTGCCTATATCGAAGATATTGTGGAACCTAAGCTGCTGGAAGAAGTTCTTTTTCGCGTCGGTCAAATTGACACGAAAGGAATCCTTGAGTCCGGGTATATCGAGGAAGCAATCGAAGATACGCATCTAACTCCATTTCCGCAAATGTTAAATAGTGAAAGACCCGACGTTATTGCTTCCGGATTGCTAGAGGGAAAAGTAGCTATTTTGACCGATGGTACCCCATTTGCCTTGTCTGTTCCGATGACTTTCTGGACTGGACTGCAAGCGCCGGATGATTATTATGAACGCTCGATGTACGTCTTCATGACTCGTTTGCTTCGTTTTATCTTTATCCTCTTCGGGACGACCACCTCAGCTCTTTATATCGCGCTAACCAATTATCATCAGGAGATGATTCCAACAAAATTGATGATCAGTATTGCATCACTTCGAGAACATGCGCCGTTTCCAACCATTATTGAGGTTTTTATGATGGAGGTTGTTTTTGAAGGGTTACGGGAGGCTGGCATCCGCTTGCCAAAAACGATTGGTCCGCTCGTTAGCATCGTTGGAGCGCTTGTCATCGGGGAGGCCGCAGTACGCGCCGGTATTATCTCTGCGCCAATTGTTATTGTTGTCTCCTTTGCTGGTATCGCATCCTTTATCGTTCCACGCTATCGATTTGGATTTCCGCTGCGAATGCTGCGGTTTCCGTTAATCATTCTAACCGGAATGTTCGGTTTGTTTGGCTTGGCGGCCGGAATGATCGTCATCTTAGCGCATCTGACCCGGTTAAGTCCATTTGGTGTCCCTTATCTCACCCCGGTGGCGCCGCTGGTTAACGGATGGATTAAAGATTGGGTGGTCCGTTACCCTCGCAAGCTTACAAAGTCCAAATCCGACGAATAGGTGGATCACGATGAAATTAACATTAAAGGTTAGCTCAATCATATTCCTGATGTGTTCCATAACCGGTTGCTGGACTTTAAATGAACCCGACCACCTCGCCTTTAATTTGGGAGATGGATGGGATATCGAGGAAAACGGACATATTCTAGTTACGACCCAAATCGCTATACCCGCAAATTCGGGAGGGCTAGATGCAGGTGGGGGAGCAAAGGGGAACAGGGCTTTTCTAACCATGAGTGCAAGCGGCACAAGTCTATATGACAGTTTGCATCATTTACAAAATGAACTTTCCAGAGAGATGTTTGTAGGACATCGAGAGGTATTGCTGATCGGACAGAAAATGGCTGAACACGGGATAGATAACCTGCTCGACGAGATCGTCCGTAATCCCAAATCAGAACTGCGATCGAAAGTATTTGTTGTGAAGGATGGACGAGCCAAAGATATTTTTACTTCGGATCCCATCTTTGACTCCTTCACTCAAACATCGCTGACGCGGCAAGAGGAAATCTTACATATCAGACATACTTATTTCCGGGATTTGCTGGCTGACTCTTTAAGCCGTGGTATTCACCCGTTGGTGCCAGCTATCGGCTTATCGCCTTCTTCGAAGCCCCATTACGTCGGATCTGCCATTTTCAACAACAATAACCATTTGAAATTGGTTGGGTTCCTGGACAGTCAGGAATCCGCCTACGCGAATTGGATTACGAACAGGCAAGACAGTTTTGTTTATATCTTTTCCATTCGAGAGAAGGAGAACAATTTAAGTGTGATTTTGAATTTTTTGAAAAGTCAGATTCGTGCTCAAATGTCCGGCGATGATATCCAAATCCATATCCAACTGACCGGGAAGGGAACCATCGTCGAGAATAATACGGACCTTGACCCCACTAAAGCTGCGGACCTTCAAATCATCGAGAAGGAACTTCAGAAAACTATAAAGCAAGAGGTCATGAATCTTGTTGCCATGGTTCAAGAGAAGTATCGGACCGATATCTTTGGGTTTGGGGAAAAGGTTCATCACCAGCTGCCAAAGCAATGGAAGGTCCATCAAGAGCATTGGGAACGTATTTTTCCCGAGCTCCAGATTTCGATGAGTATTAATGTTAGATGCGATGACCCTGGGCAAGCCAATCGATCGATGAAATATTAACCTGGATTGAATCATGAGGAGAAGACGATCCGTGAAAATAAAAGGTTCACAGCTATTTTGGATGCTTGCAACGATTTATTCCGTTATGGCAATCGGTGTTGTGTTAACTCCAACGATTTCGATTGTGCACCAAGATGCATGGATATCCTTGCTGGCGTCAGGAGTAGCAGGAGTGCTTATTACGATCCTTCTGGGCAGGTTGGCACGCCTACATCCGGGTCAATCTTTGTTTCAGGTATGTCGAAAGCTTCTCGGTAAGTGGTTGGGAAGAATCATCACTTTACCCTATTTTTGCGCCTTTATCGGAATTACCTCCGTTGTGGTTCGTGCACAGGTTGATTTTATACAAAGTATACTCCTAAACGGAACGCCAACATGGGCGATCATGGTCGTATTGATTAGCATAACCTTTTATTTAACTTATGGGGGAATTGCGAACATTGGCCGATTTAGCGAAATTACGGGGCCGATCCTCTACTTCCTTACTTTTTTAAGTTTTATTTTAAATTGGAGCAATATCCGAGTAGAGAGGTTATTGCCCATATATGTTGATCACGGAGGAATTACGATATTACAAGGGATGGTTCCTTTTGCTCCATTGCTTGGGGGACAAGCGGTTATTCTGTTGGTATTGTCCTCATTTATGTCCGATCCCAAACAAGTGCCATCGTATTCTGCGGCTGCTGCTGGAATGGCGTCGCTTTTAGTTACATTAGCAATGATGATGTGTACCATGGTTTTAGGCCCTGAACTAACGATGAAACTGAATACTCCTATTTTTGTAATGATAAGAGCGATTGATATTATGGATTTCATCCAGAATTTGGATGTTTTCTTTATATTTATCGCCATATTCGGTACCGTGATCAAATTATCTTGCTTTGCTTTTGTCGCGAGTTATGAAATGTCTCAATGGTTGAAACTTAAAAACTGGAAGCGGATGGTTTGGTTTGTCATCCCTACGATTATGGTGATAGCCTTGAACTTACATGGGCCAACTTACATGAAAGTGTTCTTTCAATTATGGAACTTGTTTGTTGTCCCGATATGCGCTGTTGTTATTCCATTGTTGCTTTGGGTCGTCTATCTCTTCAAGCGAACAGAAGGATAGGAGCTTTATTTTCCTAAAGCATATGAAATAAAATAGCCTTCTTATATCATTTCCGAATACCTGATATAGTGTTCCTCAAGGCGAGCTAAGTTTACCTGATACTAGAAATCGCCGCATCTTCTTTTTTACAACCCAATTTATAACATCCTGGAGGCTGCTGATATGACAATGCCAAAGCATTTAGAGCTTCAAAAACCTATATTTTCCGGTTTCGGGCCAAGGACAACCGCACTAGATGTAATCAGTGGATTGAACCTGGAGGGAAAAAATGCGATCGTGACAGGAGGTTATTCCGGGTTAGGCTTGGAAGCCGTTAAAGCCCTTGCTTCCGCAGGAGCAACGATCATCGTGCCCACTCGTAATCTTGATAAAGCACGTGAGGCTCTCAAAGAGATTCCTAAACTGGAGCTCGAGCAGATGGATCTTATGGATCCGGTGTCCATCGATGAGTTTGCTAATCGGTTTATAGCCTCTGATCGACCATTACACATTCTGATCAATTCGGCAGGTGTTATGGCCTCTCCGCTAGTTCGCGATTCAAGGGGGTATGAATCTCAGTTGGCCACAAATCATCTAGGACATTTTCATCTTGTTTTAAAGCTATGGCCGGCACTAAAAAGGGGAGAGGGCGCAAGAGTTGTTTCGGTATCGTCGCGCGCTTTGCAACTGAGTGCTTTTGATTTTGAGGACCCCCATTTTAATACGCGCGATTATGATAAATGGATTGCTTATGCACAATCCAAGACCGCTAATGCATTGTTTGCGGTGGGACTGGATAAGAGGGGGAAAGCTCATGGTGTACGAGCATTTTCCGTCCATCCTGGAACGATTGCAGAGACGGATTTGGCCCGTTATTTAAGCGAGGATGAATTAAGAGCCATGGGCGCCCTAAATGAGCGGGGAGAACGCGCTTTCGCTGCGTATACGGATGAAATCAAAACAATGGAAGAAGGGGCAGCCACAATCGTATGGTGTGCCGCCCATCCTCAGTTGGATGGCATGGGTGGCGTCTATTGCGAGAATGGGGATATTGCAGGCATTACAGATACGCCACACACGCCAGGGGTATCCGAATGGGCTGTTAATGAGGCAGATGCGGATCGTCTCTGGACGTTAAGTGAGCAACTCATCGGCATAAAGCTTGTCCTTTAATGGGGAGTGGAATAATAAAAACGGAGTAATAAAAGATAGCCTGTATCTTGACCACTTGGCCAGGATATAGGCGATTTTTTATTCTCACGGCATGGTCAAGGCCGTCGCCTCATCCGTTCCCATTCACCCTACGGTACTCGAGGTTGTTTTCCATAACGAGGGCGGCGGTGCCGATGAAGAACGCATTTCCAGGGAATTTGGAACGGGCGACCTGGACTTTACGGCGGTTGCCTGCGGCGATGATGCGGGCATTAACCTCCTGCTCAAAATGCTGAAACAGCGGGTCTTTGGCGAACCACAGGTCGCCCCCGATAAAGATACACTCCGGGTCATATAGATTTACGATATTGATCAGGCCGCTCAGCAGATAACGATTCATCCGTTCCAACGCGGCGGAGCAGATCGCATCGCCGGCTTCGGCCTTGAGCAGCAGTTGCATCCAGTCCATATCGTGCGGTGCGCCATTCTGATGCGCCCAATGGAGGGTTGCGCGTACGCTGCTCATGGCCTCCAAGCAACCGTGCTGCCCGCAGGCGCATAACTCCCCATCCGTCTGCACAATCATATGCCCGATAATCGAGGCTAGCCCATTCGTGCCGGTATACAAGCGCTGATTGAGAATGACTCCCCCGCCGATCCCGGCCGTGACCCCCACATACACGAAGTTGTTATACTGCTTCCCGCCTCCGTAATACATCTCCGCCAGGGCGGATACCGCCATATCGTTTTCAATATAAACCGGGAGATTCCAACGCTCCTTTAACCGGGGAACGATATGGATGATGTCGATATTAAAATCCGGCGGATCGATGATAACGCCTTCCGTCATATTGATCGGGCCAATACTCGCGATCCCGATGCCCCAGACCTTCTCAATGGGGACATTTTGGAGAATCACCTCGCACATCGCCAGCAAGCCGCTTAGAAAGCTGTCCTCGGTCGTAAATTGCCCGATCGGCACCTGATTGTGAAGAACAATAGCGCCGGTCAGATTGATTACTCCAACCTGCAAATAGTCCCGCCCTACGCTGATGCCCAGGGTCAGCAAACTGTCGGGGACCACCTCCAACAAGGTCGGACGCCGGCCCGAGGTTGAAGCGCTCGTCCCGCATTCGCGTACGATGCCTTCCTCCAAAAAATCAGCAATCAGCGAAGTGATGGTCATTTTGCTCAGCTGGGTTTGTTTGCTCAGCTCGATTCTGGATATTGGGCCAGAGGTTGCGATGGTTTTGAGGATGAGAAACTTATTGGTTTCGATCATATTCTGATGATTTACGCCCCGCATTGATGCCATCTCCAATATGTAAGAATAAATGTCCCTATACAATTTGAAAGTATATTACTCGTATTATATCACAATCAAACAAGGTTCGTACCTTTGCAAAATCCCAACATTCTTTCAGTGTTTATCGCTATTAGATAACCAAATAGTAAATATAAGTTATTAAATATAGTTAGATTCCTTATATCGGGGTATTATTGCGAAAAATATTACATTACCTATTTGTATAAACGTATTGACATCTATTTGAAAGCGGTTTTATAATCCAATTAGTAAGAGATATTTACTATTTGATATTCCCGTAAGGAATCGCGGCCTCTTCGCGGTTTCGGGACAACGTGAATCAAGCGATCGGATAGGACCTGCGGGGATACGAATGGAGTGATGGATTTTGCTATGCGGATAGGGGTGGATATTGGCGGCACGAAGGTTTCATGCGCGCTGGTAGGAGAAGATAAGACCATTCTTTCAAAAGTCAGTTTTGATACAAGGGGGGGACGTCCATATTCGGAGGTACTGCGTGATGTTGCGGATTCCATTTATTCTGTTCTGGACCTAGCTGGAATCGGGCTCGAGGAAGTGGAGGCAATTGGCCTTGGCTGCCCGGGAATTTTGGATCAGCAAAAGGGGGAAGTGATCTACTCCAATAATATTGCCTGGGAGAACGTACCTCTTGTAAAAACGCTGCAGACTTATGTGCCCAAGGAAATCTATGTGGACAACGACGCCAATTGCGCTGCCTTGGGAGAGTATCTCTGCGGAGCGTCCCAAGGGACAAATTCATCGGTGACCGTTACACTGGGCACTGGCGTTGGCGGGGGGATTATCCTTGGCGGACGGATTCATAGCGGATTTAACTCGGCGGCCAATGCTGTCGGACATATGGTTGTTGTATCCAGGGGGGTGCCATGCACCTGCGGGCGGCAAGGCTGCTGGGAATCCTATGCCTCGATTACGGCGCTGATTCGAATGGCGGAGGAGATAGCAGCGCAATTTCCGGATTCCCTTCTGGCCGAGGTGAAGAGACGCTCCGGGCACTTCAACGGGAGGAACATTTTTGATACCGCCAGACAACACGATGAGGCAGCTTTAAAGCTGCTGGACAGATATTACTTTTATGTGTCAGAGGGAATCATCGACATCATTAATGTGTTTCAGCCTGAGATGATTGTCATCGGCGGTGGAATTAGCAGCGAAGGGGACTATCTGTTGCAGCCCATCCTTGCCCATGTAAATAAGGGGGTGTACTGCAAGCAGGTTCCGCTGCCGCAACTGACGATCGCTAAACTTAACAATGATGCCGGACTCCTTGGCGCAGCTTACTTGAAAGGGTATCAAGCAACGGCTGTGAAGTAAGGTCAATGACACGTTTTGTCTACAAACCCGCTAAAGTTGCACATCGTGCTGCGGGTTCAAATGTACCGACTAACAAGGGGGAGGGTAATGGTATGTCTGGCAAAAAAAATTTGTCCATCATTCTTTTCGTTATTCTGATGACAGGGATCCTTGCAGCATGTGGTGGGGGGAATTCCTCCGGTAACGGTAACACCCCAAATTCCGCTACATCGGAGAATCCACCCGCCAAGACCGGTGGAAAAGTAGAGTTTTGGCTGGATAAACTGGGGGATGCCGAAAAGGCGGCTCGCTTGTCCGAAGTGTGGCAGAAGGATTCAGGGATTGAGGTCGTGTTCACCAATTATCCGGATGTGGCGGCTTATCAGACCTCCATCCAACAAACGATCGACGACCCCGGCGCTCCGGGCTTGTTTACCTGGTGGAGCGGCCCCCAATTGGAAACACTGGCCAAGAACGGTAAGCTGGCGGATTTGTCTGCCGAATGGGACAACTACATCGCCGATGGGGTTGCTGCCGATGTCAAAGATGCTTTTACCGTGGACGGGAAAGTGTATGCGGCTCCATACAGTCTCCGCTACGCATCGGTTCTTTATAATGTGAAGGTGTTTGAGGCTGCCGGCGTGGCTGTTCCTACGACATTCGAAGAGTTTCTGGAGGCTTGCGAGAAGCTCAAAGCCAGCGGCGTCACCCCGATTGGCTTGAAGAACGATTCCTGGGCTAGCTTCATCTGGTTCCAGCAGTTGATCGCCGCCTATGATCCTCAGTTGTATTTGGATCTTTGCGACGGCACTAAACCCTACACAGACGAGGCTGTGAAGGAAGTGATGGGGATCTGGAGAGAGATGTTTGATAAAGGTTATTTTGGGGAACCGATTGTCTACAGCGACCTTCACAAGGAGTTTGCTACAGGCGTCGTCGCCATGATCTTGGAGGACAGCCCAACGGTAACCGGGTTGCAGGACGATTACGGCATGGAGCCGGAAACCCATATTGACGCCTTTGTCCTGCCCAGTATGAATGACGGGAAAGGGACGATCTTCTTCGAAGCCTCGCCGATTGTTGTTACCGAAGCCAGCGCCTCCAAAGAACAGGCTCTTGCCGCGTTGCGCAGCTTCTACAAACCCGAAACCCAATCTGTGATGGTCAACGACCTCGGTATCGCTAACGTCAGTGCGGTATCGGTGGAGAATCAGACGATTCAGAACATTTTGGAGATGACGGGGGATTCAGAACATTACCAGCTCCTGCTTCGTTTCTATGAGAATACTCCCGAAGATGTGCGAAATACAGCCCTGGATGAGCTCTCTCGCTTTATGTACAGCGGGGCAGCGATTGACGAAGTGCTGAATAACATTCAAGCCAAGGCGGACGAAGTATTCGGTTAAATTACGAAGGAGTGAGGGGGTTCTCTTGAAGAAAAGCAACTTTGCTTGGACGAACTATCTTTATCTGCTGCCGGCCGTTGTGCTGGTTGCCGTCTTCTTTGTCACATCCATTGGATATACCTTGCGCCTTAGCTTCTATGAATACGACGGATTTTCCGCCATGCGGTTTGTGGGCATCGAGAATTATCGCCATCTGTTTCAGGATGCTAACTTCAAAATTTCTCTCATGAACACCGTCATCTGGGTTGTGTTTTCCCTTGTGTTTACGCTGGCGCTGCCACTGCTGTTGGCCGTTTTGATTAAGAACAGCGCCTGGGTTGGCGGATTTAAAAATATTTTCTACTATCCCACGGCCCTGTCGAGCACCATCGGGGGCATTATCATGGTGGCCATTCTCTCGAAGTACGGCATTCCTCAGTTGTTTGGCTTGCTTGGGTTTGAGAGCTGGGTTCGCGATTGGCTGGCCATCCCATATGTCAACACCTTCATCATGATTTTGATGGGAACGTGGCAAGGTGTTGGCTTGAACACCATTTTATTCATTACGGGGTTGTCCACCATTCCCAGTTCTCCGATTGAGGCTGCCAAAATCGAAGGGGCGCGGACGACTCAGCTTTACACCAAGGTGATTTTTCCGCTTCTTCAGCCGACCACGGTGGTGGTGTTGCTGATGTCTCTGGTGAACAGCTTTAAGGTGTTTGATTCGATCTGGGTGATGACGAAAGGCGGCCCTTACCGAACTTCTGAGACCTTGGCGTTAACGATGTATCAGGAGTCCTTTATCCATGGCAAGTTTGGTGTCGGTGCGGCAGTGGCGGTAGTGCTCACCATCATGATTTTGATCGTCTCTTATTTTAATATCCGCAACACCTTCGGAGACACCGACCGGACGGCCTGAGCGAAGCGCGAAAGGAGAACCCATCCTATGAAAAAAGCAAGCCGTGGAAGAATCGTCGTAAATTCAGTGCTGATCCTTCTATCGATTTTTTGGATATTTCCGGCGGTGTTCGCCATCATCGGGATGTTCAAGAAGAAGCAGGAATACAATTTGGGGAACTTCTGGGATCTGCCCAAGGGAATAAGCCTGGCCGAAAATTTAAAAGGAATTGCCGGTACCTTTGGCATGATCAAGGGGATGGCCAACAGCTTTCTGTACGCTTCGGTCTCGGCGGGGGCAGCCGTAATCATCGCGATCTTGGCCGCCTATGCCATCTCCCATCTCAAGATCAAACGGCCGATGGTTTGGTTTCTCTTTATCTACAGCGGAACGATCTTTCCGTTTCAAATCTATTTGATTCCGGTTTACAAGGGACTGACGGTCAGCCAGCTGTACGATACCCAATTGGGGATGATTTTGTTCTATACGGCAATCTGCGTACCCTTCTGCATGTTTGTACTCCGGAATTATTTTCTAAGTATATCCAAGGAAATATGTGAATCGGCCAAAATCGATGGGTGCAACAGTCTGCAAATTTTAGGGCATATCTTTGTTCCCATGTCGACCGCCCCGCTGGCGGTGATCTTCCTTACCCAGTTCAATTGGGTATGGAACGAGTTGATGTTTGGACTGACCTTCACGAAATCCCGGGAGATTCGCCCGGTGATGGCTGCGATCACATTAATGGACAAAGCGAATGTCCCTGTGATTCTTATGGCTTGCGTGGTTGCCTCGATTCCAACGCTGCTGCTGTTTTTCTTGCTGAACAAACATTTTGAGGCTGGTTATGCTTATCAGAGCAAGTAAACCTAAATGAACGGAGTGGCTTTATGAAACTGTCGAAAAAATGGAAGGTATTCCTCGTACATCATTCTCACACGGATATTGGCTACACCGAGCGGCAGGATAAAATTATTCACTATCATAGCGATTTTATCAAACAGGCCATCGATATTCTGAGAGAGGCTGATCGCACCGGCAATCAGGCTCGCAAAGGCTTTGTGTGGCAGTGTGAAAACCACTGGCAGGTCAAAAACTTCTATGACCATGCGCCTTCGGATTATATTACGGACTTTGAAAAATATGTGAGAGCAGGACGAATTGGGCTTTCGGGCAACTATATGAATTTAACCGAACTGGTCAGTCGAGATATTCTCTACGATTGCACGATTCAAGCCAAGGTTTATGGTGAGCAAATTGGATTTCCGGTCCGCAGCGGAATGAGCGCCGATATCAACGGGTTTGCTTGGGGTTATGCCGATGTTCTGCAGGAGTGTGGCGTGGAACGCCTGTTTTCTTGCCTACATTCCCATCACGGCATGTTCCCCCTCTATAAAAAACAGACCCCCTTCTACTGGCAGGGACCGTCCGGGAAGAAGGTACTGGTGTGGAACGGGGAGCATTACCACTTTGGGAACGAGTTTTGCTTTTCGCCGCATGCGGCTTCGACTTATATGATTTTCGATGAAATTAGCAAGAAAATGAGAGGTAATCAGCTCTTTACTACCAGTCCCGAGGATACGGAGCAAGTCGAGTTAGCCATTCTCGAGGAACGGCTGGAGCGCTATCTACAGAATCTGGAGGCCGAGGGGTATCCCGGCGATTTTGTACCCTTCATGGTTTCGGGCGCGATCACGGACAATGCCCCGCCTAACGTCAAGATCGCCGAACGGGTTGACTGGCTGAACCGGAAGTATGCCGGAACACTGGAAGTTTGCATGGCTACCTTGGACCAGTTTTTTGATCATCTAGAAGCGAATTGGAAGGATATTCCAGTATATCAGGGCGATTGGAACGATTGGTGGGCGGATGGTGTGGGCTCCACACCAGCGGTTGTCAAGGTGTATCGAGAGGGGCAACGCAAGTACGATCTCTGCAAAAAGCTGGATCCGGATTCCGCTTTGGGGGATGCGGGGTTGATGCAGAAAGCGGCGGAAAATCTGATCCTCTACAGCGAGCACACCTGGGGGTATTCCTCCTCCGTATCGGAACCTTGGGAGACTCTGGTTGGAGAACTGGAACACAAAAAATCAGCCTACGCCATCAATGGGAACACGGAGGCCGCGGACAACCTGGACCGGATTTTAGCGAAAAAAGGGGAGGTAGCCATTCGGCAAGACCGGCCGCAACACTATCGAATTATCAATCCCCACGACCTTCCGCTAGAGACAACCGCTAAAGTCTATATTGAGTTTTGGGAGTATATCAATGGGTTGAACTACAGCTTGGATATTCCCATCGAAGTGGTAGATTTGGCCACCAATGAAGTGATCTCGCACCAGGTGAAGCGAATCGCCCGGGCCTACGAGATTGAGATTCCGCTGAAGCTGCAACCCAAGGAGGAACGTAACGTTGGGGTGCGCGCGACGGGTCAGTATCGGAATGGAACCTCCCAAAACCACGCCCATATTGGCGCGGAGGGGGTAGAAGATGTGCTGCAGCCTGGGGCGCCGCGCGAGGATGTGGCCTGCGTAGAGACGACGTTCTATCGGGTGGAGTTGGATCAGAAGCGGGGGATTACCTCGATTATCGATCGGAAGAGCGGGAAGAATTTGGTCCGGCAGGGCGCGGCCTACGCCCCCTTTAGCGGAATCTACGAGGTGACGGATATCCGCACCTCTCCGACGGAGGAACGTCGCCGGATGGGACGCAACCGCAAATCCCCGGCAACCAGACGGTATGAGGCTCGTCTGACCGATATCCAAATCGTAGAGAGCGGGCCGCTGTTTGTCTCGTTGCAGCTCGATTACAGCCTGGAGGGTACGCGGTTCTACATGGTGTTCCTGAAGTTGTACCGGGAGATCAATAAAATTGAAGCGATGGTGCGCGTCCACAAGGATAGCGTGTGGGACCCGGAAAACCTTTATGTGTCGCTGCCATTTACCGCGGGCGATGATGAGGTGAAGTATGTGGACAAAACCGGCTGCATCCTTCGCCCGGGCATTGATCAATTGCCCGGCAGCAATATGGAATTTTATCTGATCCAAAACGGATTGGTGATGGAAGCAGGCGAACGGCAGGTGTTGGTGGCGGTCAAAGACACGCCTTTACTGACGTTTGGCCCCCTGGAAGCGAAGCCAATCCAGCTATGCGACGGCAATAACTGGGAATTGAACCGAGGTGAAACGTTTGCTTGGGTCATGAACAACTATTGGGAGACGAACTTCAAGGTCGATTTGGGTGGTTTCTATGAATTTGCGTTTACGCTTTCCTGCCAGGATAAGCAGACCACCGAAGCGGCGATGCGCCTTTGCGAGGCTTATAACGAAGGCTTGCTCGCATTCTACATCTAAACGTTGAGGAGCACTTTGATATGAACAACATGAAATACCGCAACTACGATTTGGATCCGGTAGTGGACATTCCGGAATGGGATGAGCATGCTTTTTCGGGATGGGAAGCCGTTCGGGAAGAGCTGAGGCGGCAAATGGATCGATGCCGTGTGATTGTTTTTGATTGTTATCCAGGCACGGACAAGGAGGAAGTGGCGAAGGAGCTGGCGCTGTTATCTCCAGCGCAGATGGTGGACTGCGAAAGCTGCCTGTTGCCGTCCGAGCAGCTGGAACAGCTCCTTGCACCTAACCTTCCGCCGGATCCGGTGTTTGGCGTGATGTTTTACGGCCGCTTAGACCACTGTTTTGATCCTGCCGCTCTGGATGCGTTAAGGACAGAAATTAGTCGATCCGATGGCCCTGTATTTCTCTATGGGACCGGCGCGTCACTCGTAACGAAAGGGGATCTGCTGGTCTACCTCGATTTGCCCCGTTGGGAAATTCAACTGCGCTATCGCCGGGGCATGACGAACTGGCTAACCGACAATCCCGATGCGCCCATTCTGGAAAAGTACAAGCGCGGGTTCTTTGTTGAATGGCGCATTGCGGACCGGCACAAAGCCGAGTTGATCGGAAGCTTGGATTATTTGATGGAAACAACCAAGCCGGGACAGCCCAACCTGGTTACCGGGGACGCTTTTCGCACCGCGCTTCAAGCGTCGGCTTCGCGACCGTTCCGCCTCAAGCCTTATTTCGATCCCGGAGTATGGGGCGGGCAGTGGATGAAGGAAAACATCTTGCTCCCCGAGGGACCGCCAAACTATGCCTGGAGCTTTGACGGGGTCCCGGAAGAGAACAGCCTCCAGTTTCGTTTCGGCAAGGTCACTCTGGAGGTTCCAGCGATGGACTTGGTGCTGTTCTGCCCCCGTCCACTGTTGGGTGACCGGGTGCATGCCCGGTTTGGGGCGGAATTCCCGATTCGCTTTGATTTGCTGGATACTATGGGAGGCGGGAACTTATCGCTTCAAGTCCATCCCCTGACCGAATACATCCAGCAGACCTTTGGCATGCACTATACCCAAGATGAGAGCTACTATATCTTGGACGCTGCTGAAGACGGAGAGGCTTACGTTTATTTGGGACTCAAAGAGCAGGTGGACCGCGAACGCATGGCGAATGACTTGTACCGCGCGAAAAGCGGAGAGGCCCCTTTCCCGGCAGAGGAGTACGTCAACCAAATCCCGGTTAAAAAGCATGATCATGTGCTGATTCCTGCAGGCACCCTCCACTGTTCGGGCAAAGACACGATGGTGCTGGAGATTAGCGCGACCCCGTATATCTTTACGTTTAAGCTTTGGGATTGGGGGCGAGTGGGTTTGGATGGCCTGCCTCGTCCAACTCATCTGGAGCACGGGCTCAAGAATATCCAGTGGGATTGGGATACGTCTTGGGTAAAGGGAAATCTCATTCATCAAGAGAAGGTGCTGGAAGAATCGGAAGGCGGCAAAGTGGAACGAACCGGCCTGCATCACCGGCAGTTCATCGAGACGTTCCGCTATACCTTTTCGACGACGGTCGAGATCGACTGCAAGGACAGCGTCCAGGTATTGAACCTAGTAGAAGGAGGGCAGATTACGATATACAGCCAAACCAACGCCTTTCCTCCCTTCGACGTCCATTATGCCGAAACGGCCATTGTTCCGGCAGCCGTGGGCAACTACTCGGTCCGGCCCTCGGGAATTTCGGAAGGGGAGACGGTCATGCTGATCGTAGCGTCGGTCCGCTAAGTTCGTAATACCTGAAAGCCAAGCGGGTGTTCCAAAGGATTCTTTGGAGACACCCGCTTTTTGCTGTTATTTGGGTATTGGGTATATATGTATATATTGAACATACCCATTATGGGTTATTTTTGGGGATTTGTTAAGTTTACCGTTAATTCAAAGTTCTTCGACCTTAAAGGTTTCCTTAACCCAAAGGTTTACGGAATTTTTCTCATAGCATATTGAATATATTTGTTTATATCGAATATTTATAAACATATAAATGAAACCGCTTGCAAGTAAGGGGGGGAGAAAGTCGCTAAACTACCGGCGTATGGATTGACGATTCTCTAGAATCGATCCGACGAAGTTCTAGGAGGTGATCGCAGAATGGGATCCAATAGATTACGGAAAATCTGGTATTTCAGGCATATCTATTTGTTTTTGCTTCCCGCTATTATTTGGTTTCTGGTTTTTGCTTACTATCCGATGTACGGCATTTTAATAGCGTTTAAAGATTTCAAATACAATCTGGGCATTTTGGGGAGTCCGTGGGCAGGCTTTAGATATTTTGAACAGTTTTTACATGATTCCCGGTTTTACGAAGTGCTCCGCAACACATTGTCCATCAGCGCCCTGAAGCTTCTTTTTGGGTTTCCAGCTCCATTAATCCTGGCCTTAATGCTAAATGCGGTCATGCACGCCAAAATCAAACGAGTGTTTCAAACGATTTCCTATCTGCCGCATTTTGTGTCATGGGTTGTGGTCGTAACCTTACTTCAAAAGATCCTGTCCCCAAACGTAGGGTTGATCAATGACATTCGGTATCAAATGGGTTTGGATCCGATCTTTTTTATGGGCAAGCCGGAATTATTTTATCCTTTGGTGATCATTTCTGACATCTGGAAAGGGGTCGGTTGGGGTTCCATCATCTACTTAGCCGCGTTAACGAATATCGATCCGCACTTGTATGAAGCGGCCGAAATCGACGGGGCGGGCAGGTGGAGCAAACTGTTTAAAATTACGCTGCCCTGCCTCACGCCAACGATCGCCATCCTGCTGATCTTTTCGCTTAGCGGCATTCTGAACGCGGGCTTTGATCAAATATGGCTGATGCAAACCCCGTCTACCTTAGGTGTTTCGGAGATATTGGATACCTATGTGCTAAAAACAGGGCTCCAGCAAGGGCAACTCGCCTATTCCACAGCTATCGGGTTATTTAAATCCGCGATTTCGTTGCTGCTTATTGTGGCTGTCAATCATATTTCAAGGCGTGTAAGCGAAGTATCGCTATGGTAAGAAGCCAGCGACGCTTGAGGAGGTGTTACGCATGGGGGCGAAAAGGCTGACGTCGGCGGACCGTTTGTATATGGGGTTTAACTACTTGGTGTTGTTTATTTTCTGCGCCACGGCGCTGTACCCATTTGTTTATTTCCTGGCCCTGTCGTTTAATGACGGCTACGATGCGATGAAGGGCGGAATCTATTTTTTTCCTAGAGTGTTTACTTTGGAGAACTATGCCAAGGCATTTACCCACCCGCTCATCTTAAATTCGTTTTATGTTTCGGTTGTACGAACCTTAGTCGTCACGATCGGGTCCGTATTTTTGACGGCGTTATTGGCCTATGCGCTGTCGCGGAAAGGCTTGCCCGGAAGAAGGTATATCGTGTTCTTCTTTTTCTTCACCACGTTGTTCAGCGGCGGCCTGATCCCGACCTTTATTCTGTTCCGGCAACTCCACATTCTGAATACGTTTTGGGTGCTGGTATTGCCCTCTCTGTATAGCTTTTTTAATGCGATTATCATGAAAACATTCTTCGATGGGATTCCGGAAGCATTATCGGAGTCGGCCCGCATCGATGGAGCCAGCGAGTTGTCGGTATTTGCCCGAATCATCCTGCCTCTTTCCCTACCGGTGCTGGCTACCATTGCCTTGTTTGTTGGGGTGGGCGTATGGAATGACTGGTTCACCGGTCAGTTCTTTATCCAGAATGAGAAGCTGCAGCCGGCCGCGACGTTCCTGAACAAAATGATCAGTGAAGCGTCCTTCCAGTCGATGACGTCGTCGTCGGGGAACAGCGGCTCCGCGATTCAGAACATGACCGAAGCGCAGATGGAGTTGCGCGGCGTCACTCCGGAAGCTTTGCGGATGACCTTTGTCATTATTATTACAACACCGATCATCTGCGTGTATCCGTTCCTGCAGAAGTATTTTGTGAAAGGCGTATTGGTGGGTTCCCTGAAAGAGTAGTTGTGATTTCGATATAAGAGGCCAAGCCTTTTATATAAAAAATGCCTAACGAGAGGGGAGTGTCGTATGAAGAAAAAAGGGTTGAGGGGTGTCTTAAGTATCACGCTGATCGGATTCTTGCTATTTGGACTCACAGCATGCATGGGATCCGGTGGGAAGGAGGAAGCCGGAACGGGCAACACAGGCGCAAATGAGCCAGGTACCGTGAAGGATTCGGGTACGGAAGAAATCAAGCCGGTCACTTTATCTTTCCTCAATACTTGGAACGGGGGTGGCGCCGGTTTCCCGCAGGATCAGGAGAACAACCCCGTTGCCAAACAAATCCGGGATAAAACCGGGGTCACCTTAAAAATGGAATCCATCACGACCAGCGAAGTTGAAAAACTGAATACCATCTTTGCTTCCGGTACGGTTCCGGATATCGTCAACGCCCCTTTCTGGTCGACTACGGGAGGGGAAGGGCAAGTCATCAAGAAGGCCGCGATGGAAGGACAGATTTTGGATCTCACCCCTTATCTCGATAAGTATCCGAATGTAAAAAGACTGGTGACGACTGGGATCGCCAAGGATTTTAACGAGTTTGATCTCAATGGTCCGGATTTCGAAGGAAAGACCTATCTCATTCCTACGGAAACCCCGGATGGAAACCCCGAGAGCATTCATAACTGGAATTATGGCCTTTTTGCCCGCGGCGATATTCTGAAGGCGTTAAATGTAAAAGCCGAGGATATCGATACGCAAGAGGAACTGTATGATTTGTTGGTTAAGATCAGAGACGGCGGCTTCAAGGATATCGCCGGCAAGCCGGTGATCCCGGCAGGAACGATGTGGAATGGTTGGGATTATGGTCAATTCCTTGCCGGTTGGTCGGATTATAATATCTCGGACTACCGCGAGGAAGGCGGTAAGCTCATCCACTGGACGCAATCCAAGGACTATGAGGACCGACTGTTATACATGAGAAAGCTATTAACGGAAGGGTTGTTTGACCTCGAAGCGTTCAGTAATACGAGCACAACCGCCAATGAAAAGCTGACGACAGGCAAGCTTGCCATCTTCGGAGCTCAACCGATGTTGGCTGAGTTATCGAAAACGCTGTATAAAACCAATCCGGAAATGCAATATGAGCTGCTTGGACCGATGAAGAATAAGCGCGGAGAAATTCGGACGCAAGTGGAAAAACCCGGCCGCTCCGGTTTCCCTGTTCTTTTCTTAAGCGCGAACATCAAAGATCCCGATGCAGCATTACGGTACATTGATTATGTCAACAGCGAGGAAGGCCGTTTGCTTGCGTATTTCGGGATTGAAGGCACGCACTACACGTTGGAGAACGGGATTCCGCAATGGATTCCGGACGTGAAGAAGCAATTTGACGAAAACCCGGATCTGAAACGGGACGCGGGACTTAATTTCCTTCCGGGACGATTCATCGGTGCCTTCTCCGATTCTGTCACTTGGCCTACACCGGAGGATCAAAAAACGCAATGGCAGAAGTTGGAGGAAAGCTTCTCGGTCAAAATGCCGATCAAAATCATCGACAAAGTCAGCGCCAGCTACCTGGCGAGAGAGTGGCCTAAGTATCAGGAGTATATCGATAAAACGAGCAGCTTGAACTTCGATGATGAGTTCAAAAAGGCGCTTTTCGCAGGGTCCGATGAAGAAGCCTTAAAGATGCTTCATGAGGTGCAAGAGAAATTTAGAGCTGCCGGTGCAGAAGAAATGGCGGAGTTTGTGGCTCAAAAAGCGGCGGAACGAGATGATGTCGGATTCTAACCCGGCTCATCCTCAAGACGAAGGAGGGAACATGACATGTTGAACGTGGCAATGTTAAGCAAATGGCATGTGCATGCCGAGGATTACGCCAGAAAGCTGCAATCCCACGGGAAGGTGAAGATCACAGCCGTCTGGGATGAACAACCCGACCGGGGGAAGGAATGGGCAGCCGGGCTGGGAGCGGATTTTGAGGCGGATTTGGACACTCTTTTAGCGCGCGAGGACGTTGATGGAGTCGTAGTGGATGCCCCTACAAGCATGCACGCGGACGTCATGGTGGCTGCGGCTCAGGCCGGGAAGCATATCTTTACCGAGAAAGCCATGGCGCTGACCACGGAGGAATGCGACCGGATTTCCGAAGCGGTACGCCAAGCCGGCGTTAAGTTTTGCATTTCCTTCCCTGCGCGTACGAGACCCCATGAATTGTTCGCGAAGCAGTTGATCGATGACCGGCTCCTAGGGAATGTGACGCTGTTGCGTATTCGGAACGGCCATGACGGGGCCTTGAATAATTGGCTTCCGGAGTACTGGTATGATGAGAAGCAAGCGGGTGGTGGAGCGATGATGGATTTAGGCTGTCATCCGATGTATCTTGCTAGCTGGTACTTAGGAAAGCCGAAACGGATCACCTCTATGTTCCATTACTTCACCCAGCGCACCGTAGAAGATAATGCGCAATGCTCCATCGAGTTCGCGAACAATGCGGTCGCTTTGGTGGAGACCAGCCTAGTGACGTATCGAACTCCTTCTGCGCTGGAGATTTACGGTACCGAAGGCACGTTAATCATCTCGGATTCGAACGTGAAAGTCATTTCGAAGCAGCTTGATTTACCCTTCTCCGGATGGATCACACCCCAGCAACTTCCTGCCGCGCAGCCGGCTCCGATCACGCAATGGGCGGATGCCTTGCTTGACGACAAGCCGATGCCATTCGGACTGGAGGACGGGACGAAGTTGACGGAGCTCTTGGAAGCGGCTTACATCGCCCATAAGGAAAACCGAACGGTGGAGTTCAAATAACGAAGGGAGGGGAGACTATGAGAACTGTTAAAGTTGGGATCATCGGTTGTGGCTTGATTGCCAATGACAAACATATGCCAAGTCTAGCTAAGGTGGAGAACGTGCAGATGGTGGCCTTCTGTGACTTGATTCCGGAAAGAGCCGAAGCCGCCGCGAAAAAATACGGCACACCAGAAGCCAAGGTGTTCACCGATTACAAGGATCTGCTGGCGGTGGAAGAGATCGAAGTCGTGCATGTGCTCACCCCCAATAGCGCCCATGCCGTGATTGCCATCGATGCACTCGAGAGCGGCAAGCATGTCATGTGCGAGAAGCCGATGGCTGTCACCGGTGCGGAGGCGAAAGCGATGTACGAAGCCCACCTGCGAACAGGCAAGAAGCTCACCGTCGGGTACCAGAGCCGGTCCAGCGCCAAAAGCCAACTTTTAAAGAAGATGATCGTAGGCGGGGAACTGGGAGACATCTATTTCGCCAAAGCGGTAGCTACCCGGAGAAGAGGCGTACCTACTTGGGGGGTCTTCTTGGATAAAGAGAAGCAGGGGGGAGGTCCGATGATCGATATCGGCACCCATTCCCTGGACCTCATCCTCTGGTTGATGGATAACTATGAGCCGGAAAGCGTTGTAGGCAGCGTGTTCCATAAACTGAAGCATACCGAAAATGCCGCAAACGAATGGGGATCCTGGGATCCCAATCAATTCGAGGTTGAGGACTCCGCATTTGGATATGTGAAATTCAAAAACGGCGCCACGGTCATCATTGAAACGAGTTGGGCCCTGAACATTGCGGACGGCGGCGGCAACCTGCTGTGCGGAACGAAGGGAGGCGCGGATTTTAATAACCGTAAACTGCGGATCAACGGAGAGAGAGACGGAAGCTTGTTCCTGAATGAAATCGATGTGAACCCCAACGCAAGAGAGCTGTTCCGCGGGGAGAAACTGACTGATTTCGAGTATGAAGCCAAGCAATGGATTCACAGCATCGTCAATGATACCGAACCGTTAGTGAAGCCGAAAGAAGCGATGATTGTGACTCAAATCTTAGAAGCGGTTTATCAATCCGCCGAATCGGGGAAGATTGTATATTTTGATCAGGAATAAATGCGGTATTAAGTCCGTGAGGCGAGAGCCTCGCGGGCTTTTTTTGGTGCGCCACGCATGGCGCGTAGCTAGGCGGTGAAAGTCCGCTATGGGGGCTGGCAGTTGCCAACCATTAGCCAAGAGCAAGGGTGTCCATCGTGAGGTGGAATCTGAAGGAAGCTGGAGGCAAAGTCCCGGCCTGAGGAACACGAATCGCATCAGGCATCCAAAGTGGGATGAGTCTGCTAAACAAGACGAAATCCAATAAACTGCACGGACACGCGGATGTAAATGCGGCGGGTATACGGGATGAAAGTTACGCGTCTTACCGTGGGAGGTCTCATGGACGTGAGGAGATGAATTTCAAATCATGGTTGAAACAAGATTTATCATGAGAAGTCAGCAGACGCCATAGTACCTCGGTTAGTCGACAACTTGAGGGAAGGGCTGAACCTAAGGAGGTGTGGGTTAATGAATGGTACCGAAACAGGAGTCAAGTGCAGCCAACTTCGAAGAGAAGGCTCGACGCAAAACGTACATGCGGAACATGGAGAATATGCGGGAGCGCACAGTCCTGAGCGGATACCTGAAACCGACAGCACCGACGCAACCGAGTCGAAGGACGAGTTGCTTGAGAAAATCGTTAGCAGAGACAACATGAACGAAGCGTTCAAGCGGGTCAAAACTAACAAAGGATCTCACGGAATCGACGGGATGGGAGTAGATGAACTTCTACAATATCTCCGAGAGAACGGAGAAACCATCAAGGAATCCATTCTGGACGGAACCTACCGTCCGAATCCTGTTCGAAGGGTAGAAATCCCGAAAGAGAACGGAAAGAAGAGAAACCTGGGAATTCCTACGGTTGTTGACCGAGTTATCCAACAGGCGATCGCTCAAGTGCTTACCCCGATCTACGAAAAACAGTTTTCGGAGAACAGTTTCGGATTCCGACCCAAGAGAAGCGCACATAACGCTATTCAGAGAAGCCAATCAAACATCGAAGAAGGGTACAAATACGTGGTCGATATGGACTTGGAGAAATTCTTTGACACCGTTAACCAAAGCAAATTGGTGGAAGTCTTATCCCGAACCATTAAAGACGGGCGGGTCATCTCGCTCATCCACAAGTACCTGAAAGCCGGCGTTGTCGTGAAGCACCGCTTCGAGGATACGGAAATCGGCGTACCGCAAGGGGGCAATCTGAGTCCAATTCTCAGCAACATTATGCTGAACGAACTGGACAAGGAACTGGAAAGCCGCGGGCACCGCTTCGTGCGCTATGCGGACGATCTCCTGATCTTCAACAAAAGCAAAAGGAGCGCGGAACGGACACTGGAGAACATTCTTCCCTTCATTGAAAAGAAGTTGTTTCTCAAAGTGAACCGGGAAAAGACAGTGGTGGACGAGGCGTGGAAGGTTAAATTTCTTGGGTTCTCCTTCTACAAAAGGAAAGGAGAGACACGAGTCCGCATTCATCCGAAATCCGCTGCCAAGATGAAAGCCAAAGTAAAGGAGCTCACGTCCAGAAGCAACGGGATGGGAAATGAAGAACGAGCCGAAAAGCTTAGACGCTACATCATGGGGTGGATCAACTACTACAAAATAGCGGATATGAAAAGTATGCTCCAATCCACGGATGAATGGATGAGAAGGCGGATTCGCATGATCTTCTGGAAGCAGTGGAAACGAGTGAGGACGAAATTCGAGAAACTGCAATCGCTCGGAATCCAAGGACAAAAAGCATGGGAATACGCAAACACGAGAAAGGGCTACTGGAGAATCTCCAATAGCCCCGTCCTCTCGAAGTCCCTCGGAAATAACACCCTCAAGGGCTTAGGATTTCTCTTCTTCTCGGATTATTATCGACAAGTAACTGCGTAAACTTAGGAACCGCCGTATACCGAACGGTACGTACGGTGGTGTGGGAGGTCGGCTACTCAATTAATGGGTAGCCTCCTACCCGATTATTATAATTGTGATAGATATCCAACGGTGGCACGGACTAGGAGGATGACATGCAATTCGAACCCATTTATCAAAATGGAAAATTACTTCTACCGAAGTTTGAACTCCAGATGAACCCAAATGAATCGACGGGCATCATTACGGACTTGAAGCGAAAGCAACTCGTCATAAATCAGCTATCGGATCGATCCCGATATTTTGTACTTCGAGCGGGGCAAAACGAATACCTGCATTTAACAGTAACAGAGCTAATCACCTTCCTCCTCCAAGTGACGGAGAGAAAGGATCGTTTGGATCCCTTAATGGATTATTTGGCTTTGAATGAAGTCCGAAAGGTCAAGGTGAAGAAGCTCCCCCCGTCGAAAAGAATGTACGTTACCTTGCTGCGAGCCTTTTTTGCGTATCAGCCAACGATTGTGTTGGAGGAGCCTTATTTTTATTTGGAAGAAGAGGATCGTCGTCATTTGAAGCGGATTCTGGAGGACCTCTCGCAAGAGAAGTCAATTCTCATTTTAACTTCGAATTTAGAGGATGCCATGATCTCCTGCGATGAGATTTATCGGTTAAACGAATTTGGCTTTCATCCGCTGGATATCCGGGACTCAGGAGAGGACAAACAAGGCATCAAGGAACACGATTCGCCGAATATAACGTTGCAGAAAATTTCCACCAAAAGAAATGAGAAGGTAATTTTATTTGATCCTCCTGAGGTTGATTACATTGAAAGCTTGGACGGTTCCATCCTCGTTCACGTGGACGGGGAAAATTATGTTTGCGTATCGACGTTAACCGATCTTGAGTTGAGATTAACTCATTTCGGATTTTTCAGATGTCACCGGTCTTATCTTGTAAATTTGCAAAAAGTAAGAGAGATCATTACATGGACGAAGAATAGCTACAGCTT
Source organism: Paenibacillus rubinfantis (assembly GCF_001486505.1). GTDB lineage: Bacteria > Bacillota > Bacilli > Paenibacillales > Paenibacillaceae > Fontibacillus > Fontibacillus rubinfantis. Next base: position 495,226 of record NZ_LN909066.1, on the reverse strand, counting down.
ACGCTTAAATACAGGGAAGGACGCGGTGGTTCCGTTATCTCGTTCCAAATTGCAGGAATTAAAAGCACTGCTTCACATTTAATTTCCAGGGGAATATCGGACCGGTCAAGTCTTCCAGGGTACCGTTCAGACGGATTTAGCTACATTTCAGCGGTTTTTAATGGCTTGAGGTTAGCTTCCATCCTATGCTTAAGGCATCAAAGCTAAGGAAGTGGTGTACATGGCTGTCATTCAAGTCGCACATATTCAGAAAAGATTTGGAAACAAGGATGCGTTATCGGACGTATCCTTTTCCATTCCGAAAGGAGAAATTTTTGGTTTCCTTGGTCCAAGCGGAGCAGGGAAAACGACATTAATAAAGATTCTCACGGCGCAATTAAGCCCGACCAACGGGCAGGCCAGCGTATTTAACCAGCCGTCAGAGATGATGTACCAGCCGGCGCAGAAAATGCGCTTTGGTATCCTGACCGATAACAGTGGTCTCTACGAGCGATTAACGGTTGAAGAGAATCTGGAGCTGTACCGCCTTTTGTACGAATTGCCCAAAACCTCGATCGATAAGGTTTTGCAGTTTGTGAACCTAAGCGGAGAGCGCAAAAAGAAGGTCACCCGTTTATCAAAAGGAATGCGTCAGCGTGTTTTGCTGGCCTGCGCGATCATCCATGAGCCGGAACTGCTATTTTTGGATGAACCTACATCGGCTTTAGATCCGGTGAACTCGGCCCATATCTATAAAGGCTTACGCTACCTAAATGAGAAGGGGACGACGATTTTTTTAACGACGCATGATATGACGGAGGCCGAATTGATGTGCAATCGGGTAGCGATTTTGCATCAAGGGGAAATCCAAGCCATCGGTACCCCTAGGGAATTAAAGAAGCAGCATCGGGAAAATGTCATAGGGGTTGACTTGGTGAATGGGGAAGCTTACGAGCTGCCGATCAATGGGGAGACCGCGGATCGTATCGCCGATTGGATGAAGCGCGGGCTCATCGACCGGGTGGAAACGAAGGAACCTAGCCTCGGTGATATTTTCATCAAAATGACGGGAAGTGAGTTGTTATGAGGATCTCCTTCAAGCGTGTGCGAGCGATTTTTGTGAAGGATTACAAAGAGTTTTCACGCAATTATGCGGTCTCTATTATGTTAATTCTCCCTATTGTCCTGGCGCTTCTAATTCGAGGGGTGGATTCGTCATTGCCCCTAGCTGCTGTAGCGGGGACCTTCGCTACGGTACTTAACCTCTCGTTTGTGATGCTGACCTGTTTCGCCCAAGCATGCTTGATTGCGGAAGAGAAGGAGCGGAACACATTAAGGTCCTTAATGATGACGCCGGCCACAACGTTGGACGTATTAGTTGGGAAAAGCAGTCTGGTTTTTGTGATGTCTGCGGTTGTTCTCGTTATTACTACGTATATTTTCGGGTATGAGCCCGCCAATCTAGGGGCTTTGGTGGTGGTCGTTGCGCTATCGCTGATTTTATACATCGCGACCGGAACGATCTGCGGCTTATTTTCCAGGACGCTGCTCGATGCCTCGCTGTCCATCCTTCCGGTGGCCTTCGTATTCACCGGGGCGCCTTGGGGCGTGTTTCTCGCGGACGATTATCCGATCTTCAGAGCGCTGGATTACGTACCGAGTAGTCAGCTTGTGCATTTGATAGGTTTAAGCGATACCGGATATACGACGGGAGATTTGCTCAAACCCCTCGTCATTACCTTCATATGGACCGTTGTACTAACGATTGTGTCTGTGGTTCTGTATCAGCGTCGGTTGAAGGATGAGTAGGGAGGTGGGGAAGTGACAAGCCGACAGTCTGACAGTCTGAAAGTCTGAAAGTCTGAAAGTCTGAGGCTAACGGACCCTAGTGACCTTATTTGCTATTTCCCCTGTTATTTCCCGCTGTAACGGACTCCAAGGATCTTATTGGGCTCTCATGGCAAGTATTAGGTGGTTTTTATCCAAAATAAGGTCTCCTCGGTCCGTTAGAATTCGCTTTTGACTTCAACGGTAGTCAATAACGTCTCTGAGGTCCGTTAGTTCAGGGAGTACCTCATTCAGCTCGTGAAGCGATAGCTTCGCGGGCTTTTTTTTGGTTGCCCCGGTATCAGATGCGCAGGTCCACTCATACAATGGAAGTAAACGAATTATCGATAATCGATAAACGATAATCGAATGGAGACTGAGAAGGATGCCAAGCAACGATATTGTCCCGTTGGTGAATTCCATAAGCGAGCAAATTTATGTCACCCTGAAACGCAAAATACTTACCGGTGAGCTTGCCCCGGGAACCCGGCTCCTCGTGCTGGAGATCGCAGGTCAATTTCAAGTGAGCCAGGCGCCCGTACGGGAAGCGCTGGAACGGATGAAGCAGGAAGGATTAATTACCGGCATTCGGAACAAAGGGTCCGTGGTATCCAACATTACGTCGAAGGAGATCCGGGATTTATTTGTTCTCCGGGAAATTATCGAAGGCTACGCCGTTCGCACAACCATGCCAACCTTAACGGAGGCGGATTACGCTGCGCTGGAAGCGATGATCCAGAGGATGGAGGAAGCGGTCGAGCAGGGAGACACGTTAAGCATTCTTGAGTTGGATATGGATTTTCACGGTTTTTTCTATAGACGCTGCGACAATCAAGCGATCCTGGAGCTATGGAACCACATACAGACGAAGGTGATGCGCTTCATGGCCATTTCAAATCGGCATCATACGACAGAAATGCTGGCCGATTGGCACAGGCTGTTGATCGACGCCCTCCGGACGGGGGACGGCGAGGCGGCGGAGGAAGCGTTTATCGAGCACATGCACGCCTATAAATTTATTCATTTGGATTAGGGTCTTGGCTCGCGTTGGTCATCTTTCAAAAGGGGGAAGGAGTATGCTGAATGAACGTCTTGTGATGGATCACCAAGCGATTACGACATGGATGAGTGACCGCCTCCTGCAGTATCTGGTATCCGGGGCCGCGGATGCGAAAGCGGATTTGAAGGAGAGCCTGGCCCGGCTTCACCTAAATCCGTCTTACACTTTTCCCACCATTGCGTTATTGGAGCCGACCGCTCCCGCGACGAATGAACACAACAAGCTGACTTATCTGGAGAGCATGCGGGAATCGCTTCAGCAGCGGATGCCGGGGAACAGTATCGCTTTTCTGGATGGCGAGGGACGGATTGGGCTGCTATTCTCTTGGGTATCCAAGGAGGTGCTGGAGCGGCTGCAGGTGATCCTTAAGGAACAATTCGATGACCCTATTAGTATCGGGGTTGGAAAGCCGTGCAGCCATTTGCGAGACGTCCACCTTTCCTATCGGCAGGCTGCATGGGCGCTGCAGAACAAGTTCTACAGCGGAACCGGCCAAATGATTCATTACGGCGAGTTTCTCCGGCTGGAGCCGATCAGCAGCTACCCAACGGAGAAGGAAAAACGACTGTATGACCATTTCCGCTCGGCCGCTTCGGAAGAGGAGCTCGCGGAGGCGGTGGAATTATTCTATGCTGCGGTACTGGAGCAGGGGCCGATCGACATCAAGAGCATGTATGAGTTGACGATTCGCCTGCTGGTCGGAATGGAGAGAAGAGTGCTTGCCGACGAAGGAAATGTAGGCGCTTACAGGCCATTTGAAGCGACATTGCTTGTGAAGCTGGGGACGCTTGAGGAGCTGAAGCGTTATGTCGGCCGGTTTTTGACCGAGTTGTGGAAGGTGGCCTCCCCCGGCCAGAAGGAAAGCCATCGCAGCATTATCAAGAAGACGATCCACTACATGGAGCAGGACTGTCGGTACGCTTCGCTGCAAACCGTAGCTCAAAAGATATATATGACGCCAACCTATTTAAGCCTGCTCTTCAAGACGAATACCGGCAAGACGTTTATCGAGCATCTAACCGATATCCGGATCGAAAAGGCGAAGGAAATGCTGCGGACGACTCATTTCAAGAATTACGAAGTCGCTGAGAAGGTCGGCTATCAGGATCCACGTTATTTCAGCCAAATCTTCAAGAAGAAGGTGGGCGTATCGCCAAGCGAGTATCGGGAGTCGATGGGAAAATAAAACAGGAAGCGGTACAGCGCCCGCTTCCTGTTTTTTGTTTCGGCTTCTACAAACGTACGTCGGAACGAGGTCCGTCCTGCTCGTTTCGCCGCGCCTCCTCAAGCTCCTTCTCCCAGCTTAAGTGGTGGTATTCGGCGGCCGCCTCGTCGCGCTGGAACCACTGGATGAAGTCCTCCCACAGCGCGGTAGGCCAGGAGGCATCGATCTGAGCGGTAGTATACACGCCCTCCTTCAACCGGATAAAGCCAAATACATCGCGAACCTGCGATTTCTCCGCCTGCTCCGCCGTCAGCTCGGCAAGATGGGGTGGGATGAAGATAACCCCTGCCGGTGTACCCAGCACTACATCCCCGGGAAGGCAGATCGCCTTGCCGATGCGGGTCGGTACGTTCATGCCAACCATTGTGACATCGCCGATGGCCGTTGGGTCGCTGCCGCGGTAGTAGACGTTAATGTTCTTAATTTCCGCTACCTGCTGATTGTCGCGGATGCCGCCCCAGATTACGGCACCACCCCGTTTGGTGCGGGTTGAAATGGCCGTGGATAGATTCCCGCCGACATAGGTGCCGAGGTGAATTTTATCAAACATATCGACAACCACAACATCATCCTCGACCAGGGAATCGATCACCCACTGGTTAAAGAAGCCCTTTCGCCCCTCTTGCTCATGCCCGTAATTCAGCAGCGTCTCGTGAAGGTCGGGCCGCTTGGGTACCATGACGGCGGTTACGGCCCGCCCGACCATCACCTGATCGGGATGAACGACTTTGAAGTCGCCTTCGAATTGAAACGTATAGCCACGGTGCCAAAGTGGCCCCCATGCTTCCTCCAGCGTAATTTTGCGAATTCTTCGCAGCACATCGGCCGGCACCTTCGGCCGTCCGTTCTCAAACCGTTCGCCTTTCCACAGCGGCGTCAGCTGAATGATATCTTCCGGGTTATCAAATTTCATTGAAGCGCCTCCTCTTAGCCGGGAAATTGTAAACCCTTACCTTTTGACATGACTCTATTGTTAGGGACGACCGCGGTTTTGTCGATGCGACTTTCTTAAGGCTTTTTACGTGCTGAATCATAATTTTTCCCCCGGTCCCCTGGAGCTTTAGGGAGAATTCGACGGATTCTAAAAAAACAAACAATATCATAAATTCGTCTCCTTTAATCGTGAAAGCGCATTCGCATAAAGTAGTACTACAACATGGATCACATCGTGGATCGCAAGAGGGGAGGAGTCCATAGGATGGCTGCACAAACCAATGCCGCTAACGAGGCCGGAAAAGCGGGACGCACCGTCCGAAAGCGCGTGAAGACCGGAGCAAACCATCTGGCCGGTTATGTTTTTATTTCCCCGTGGCTTATCGGCTTTCTATTGCTGACGTTATGGCCGATCGCCCAATCGTTGTACCTGTCGTTTACGGATTATTCGCTGCTGGAAGATCCGATATGGACGGGAACAAGTAACTACGTCAATATTTTTACAAATGATTCAACCTTTACGAAATCGCTTAGCGTGACCTTTACGTTTGTTTTATTCTCCGTGCCGCTGAAGCTGCTTTTTTCGCTGCTTGTCGCGATGGCGCTAAATCAGAAGCTGAAGGGCATGAACCTGTACCGGACGGCAATCTATTTCCCTTCGCTGATTGGCGGCAGCATCGCGGTTGCGGCTTTGTGGCGCAACATGTTCGGGCTGGATGGCTACATCAATCAGGTGCTCGCCTGGTTTGGCATCCAGGGCGCCGGTTGGATTACCAACCCGGACACCTCGCTCGGAACGTTGATTTTGTTGAATACGTGGCAGTTTGGCTCAACGATGGTTATCTTCCTGGCCGGGCTTAAGCAGATCCCTCAGGAGCTGTACGAATCCGCGGCGGTGGACGGCGCAAACAAGTTCCGCCGATTCATCAGCATCACGCTGCCAATGTTGTCCCCCGTGATGTTCTTTAACTTAATTCTCGGCGTGATCGGCTCCTTCCAAACCTTCACCTCCGCTTTCATTATTACAAAGGGCGGACCGGTCAATTCCACTTATGTGTACGCCTTATTCCTGTATGAAAAAGCGTTCAAGCATTACCAGATGGGCTATGCCTCGGCGCTGGCTTGGATCTTGCTGGCCATCGTTGGGCTGCTGACCATCATGAACTTCGCCGCATCCCGATACTGGGTGTTCTATGAATCGGAAGGGGGAGGATCGAAATGAAGGCGGGCTCTAAGCTAATTCATCATCTGCTTCTGACCCTATTCTCGCTCCTCATGTTGTATCCGGTGATTTGGTGGGTTGGCGCTTCGCTAAAAAAGACCGAAGAGCTGAGCTTGCCCACGCTGTGGCCGCGGTCACCGATGTGGGAGAACTATAGCAACGGCTGGCATTACTCCAACGACTACACGTTTGCCCATTTCTTTGGCAACACGCTCTTGATGGAGGTGGGGAACGTATTGGGGGGTGTGTTGACAGCCGCGGTCGTTGCTTACGGCTTCGGCAGGCTGAACTTCAAGCTGCGGGGCTTCTGGTTCTCGGTTCTCCTGCTGACGATGATGCTGCCGGGCCAGGTGACGGTTGTTCCTCAATATATTCTGTTTAACTCCTTTGGCTTCGTCGACAGCTATGTTCCGTTGGTGCTGCCGCATTTCTTCGGCGGAGGGGCATTCTTCATCTTCCTTCTCGTCCAATTTATCCGAGGCATCCCCCGAGACTTGGATATGGCGGCAAAAATCGACGGTGCCTCGGTATACGGCATCTTCCTGTGGATCGTATTTCCGCTGATCAAGCCGGCGCTGGTTACGGTAGCGATCTTCACCTTCATCTGGAGCTGGGACGATTTCTTCTCGCAGGTGTTGTATCTCAGCTCCGTGGATAAATTTACGGTTGGTTTGGCACTTCGGGGATTCATTGACCAGTTTGAGATTCAGTGGGGGCAACTGCTGGCGATGTCGCTCCTGTCCGTCGTTCCTTCCGCGCTTATCTTCCTGTTCGCACAGAAACACTTCGTGGAAGGGATCGCAACGACAGGGCTTAAAGGCTAACGTTAGCTTGATGAACTGGAATCAATCGCTTGAATATATCATTCGAAAGGGGAAATCAAGGATGAGCAAAACGAGATGGATGAGCGCGACTGCACTTCTTCTAGCCCTGCTTCTAGCCCTGACGGCTTGCGGCGGAGGCGGGGGCGGAGGCAATGCCGGAGGTGATTCCGGCGGGAACTCCGGTGGAAGCGGCGGGGGGAACGGCGGAAACAGAGGGTCCGGCGGAGAGAAGACGCTTAGCATCATGTGGTGGGGGACGGATGCGCGCCACGAAGCGACGCAGAAAGCCCTGGACCTCTATACGCAGCAAAATCCCGGCGTGAAATTCAAGCCCGAATTTATGGCTTGGGACGCTTATTGGCAGAAGCTGCCGACGTTAGCAGCGTCCAAAACAATGACGGATGTGCTTCAAATGGATGCGGCGTACTTACAGGAATACGTCAGCCGGGGACAACTGGAGGATCTGTCGGATATCGACCTGACCGGCATTGTGGATCCCGGTGTGATCGAGAACCTCAAGGTCGACGGTAAGCTGTACGGCATTCCGCTCAGCCAGAACGCGCAGGGCACCGCTTTTAACAAGGTTGAGCTCGAGCAATATGGCATCCCGCTGCCGCATAAGGATTGGACCTACGACGAGTACTTCCAATGGGCGAGAGACGCCCGCGCCAAGCTGCCGGAGGGCAAGTATCCGATCGGCGATACAACCACCTGGGACTTCTTCAACTACTACCAAACGGCAATGGGGAAACCGCCGATCATGTCTGACGGGGGAAAAACCTTTACGCTCGATAAAGACCTGTTTATGAACTTCTATCAAACCTACGAACAGTTCCGCAAGGATAAAATCGTACCTCCGGCGGAGCAGTCCGCCGCCTTCCTCGAGAACGATCCGCAGGCAGACCCCATGGCAAGCGGTGTCGTCATGACGAGAGGAGCAACCACTGGTTCGGTCAGCGCTCTCGAACTGCTCATGCCGGGCAAAGTAGGCGTCGTAAATATGCCCACCGGACCTGCGGGCGGCGGCTGGGCGCAGTCGACGATTTTCCTCAGCGTCAGTACCAATTCGAAGAACAAGGAGGAAGCCAAGAAGTTCGTCAAATGGTTTATTACCGATGAAGCCGCAGGCGACGCGCTTGGCTTGACCCGCGGCATTCCGATTAATCCAGACATCTACAATAAGCTGGAACCGAATCTGGAGACGAAAGATAAGCTTGGCAAAGAAATTTACGATCTGTCCGTAGATAAGGCGTTGCCGTTCTATTCCCCGGCTCCCGGTTTTTCGGAGTGGGTGGATACCTACAAGAAGGAGATGGACGCGGTGACGTTTGGTCAGCAGTCCATCGAAGAAGCTTTTAATAAGATCGATAAGCTTGGCAAAGACCTGGCCGCCAAGGCAGGTAAATAAGCGATAGAAAGCGGGGATAAACGAGATGCAGCTTGCGGAATTTCTTCCCTCCCAACCTAGTCAACTGTGGCATTTGGCGAAGCAGATGAACGTGAATTACGCGGTCAGCGGGCTGCCTTGGGAAGAGAATACAGAGAAGCCGTGGGATTTGATGCCGCTCATTCGGATGAAGCAGCGCTACGCCGACTTTGGGCTCACCTTGTCCGTCATCGAATCGATGCCGCCAAGCAATAAGATCAAGCTGGGAGCTCCTGGCCGTGACGAAGAGATCGAGACGTTTCAGCAATTTATCGTGAATATGGGGGCCGCCGGCATTCACGTGCTCTGCTATAACTTTATGGCGCAATTCAACTGGTTCCGCACGTCTACAACGACCCGGACGCGGGGAGGCGCGCTCGTCTCCAGCTACGATCATAGTCTGATGGCGGATGCTCCGCTGACGGAAGCTGGAATCGTGACGGAGGAGCAGCTGTGGGAGAATCTCCATTATTTCCTGGAAAAAATCGTTCCCGTCGCGGAATCCGCCCGGGTGAAGCTGGCGCTTCATCCGGACGACCCGCCGATTACGCCGATCCGCGGCGTATCCCGGATCTTGACGAACGCGGCGGCGCTGCAGCGGGCGATCGATCTGGTGCCCAGTGCGTACAGCGGCATTACGCTCTGCCAAGGAACGCTGGCAACGGCCGGCGAGGACATTCCGGCGGTGATCCGGCATTTTGCCGATCAGCAGAAGCTGTTTTTCGTCCACTTCCGCGATGTGAAGGGCACGCCGGAGAAATTCGAGGAGACGTTCCATGACGACGGTCAGACGGATATGCTCGAAGCGATGAGGACGTATTACGAGATCGGCTTTGACGGTCCGGCCAGACCGGACCATGTGCCAACGATGGAAGGCGAAAGCAATGAGAATCCGGGATATGAGCTGCTTGGCCGCTTGTTTGGCGTAGGATATATTACCGGATTGATGGAGGCGGCGGCCAAGATGAGTGGTGTTTCCTCCGTTAAGTAAGCAAAGGATCGTCCTGATCGGCGTGTGCCGTTAGGACGATCCTTTTTTACGTGCAAGAAAAAAAACAGCGGAGCGTTAGCTCCACTGCCGGTCGTTAGAATAATGATGATTCCATTGATCCGTTGCTTCCCAGAGGCCGCCGATTTCGGGATGAAGATGCTCAGCCAATACTTCGTCATTCAAATCGTCGATCCCCAGTCCGGGGGCGTCCGTCAAGGTGATGAAGCCGTTCTGGACGAGCTTTTCCGGGAGGCGGCTGCCGATCACGATGTCGTCCCACCAATCCACTTCACAGGAATGGTATTCGAGTGCAAGGAAGTTCTCGGTCGCTGCGGCGACGTGAGCGGCGGCTAGGCAAGCGATGGGGCTTTCCGCCATATGAATCGCCATCGCCACACCGTAATCCTGCGCCATGTCCCCAATCTTCTTCGTCTCGAGGATGCCTCCGGACGTCAGGATGTCCGGATGGACCACAGACACGCCGCCGGCTTCGAGCAGCGGCTTGAAGTTCTCTTTTAAATAGATGTCTTCGCCTGTACAGATCGGCGTCGTCACGGCGCGGGACAACCGGGCGTACTGATCGGTATACTGCCATGGAATCATATCCTCCATCCAGGCGAGGTTATACTTGTCGATGCGTCGGCCCAGCTTGATGCAGTCTTCTAGTCCGATATGGCCGAAGTGGTCGATCGCGAGCGGCACTTGGGTGCCAATGACCGACCGAACCTCGGCGACGTATTGTTCCAGCAGGTCGAGGCCTTTTTCGGTAATGTGGATGCCGGTGAAAGGATGAGGGATGTTGTTGATATCGTAGTGGCGGTTTTTGATCTCGCGAAGCTCTTGTTCGGTGAGACTCCCCGTGTTCCGGGCGTACCGGCGTTTCGAGATCTCCCGCATCTCCTCCAGGAAGCCGAGCGGCGCGCTAAGCGTCCCCGGTTCGTCGATGATCTGGCCGATGCCCAGGTCCATCTTGAGGAAGGTGAAGCCGGCTTCCATCCGCTTCTTGAGCGCCTCGCCCATCGCTTTTCCGGTATCCTTGCCGTCCACGTCCGTGTCGCAATACATACGGATCCGGTCGCGGAACTTGCCGCCAAGCATCTGGTAGATCGGCACGCCGTACGCCTTGCCGGCCAGATCCCAAAGCGCCAGCTCGATTCCGCTGACGCCTCCGCCTTGGCGGGCATGGCCGCCAAACTGTTTGATCCGGCGGAACAGCTTGTCGATGTTACACGGGTTCTCCCCGAGAAGCCGGCTCTTCAGCATGAGGGCGTACACCTTGTCCGCCCCGTCCCGGACTTCCCCGAAGCCAACCAGCCCTTGGTTGGTATATACCTTAATCAGGCTGCTGTGGAACGGCCCGCCAACGATATCGGTGAAGCGAATATCGGTAATGCGCAGCTCCGAAGGGTTGGAGGCGGTCCGGACATGGGCCAACGTCTGTTCGTACGTTTCTTTGTTCACCATGAGATCACTCCTAAAATCGGATGATTGCAGCAGCTGCGTTACAGCAGCATGCTTCCGCCGTCGAGCCGGATGGCGGAGCCCGTCATGTATTCGCTTTCGTCTGAAGCAAGAAAGCAGGCGAGGTGGGCGACATCGAGCGGGAGACCCACGCGGCCCATCGGAAATTTCTCCTGATGGTGCTTGCGCCGCGCTTCCCGTTTCTTCTCCGCGTCCGGATCGTCCGGCAAGATGAGGTTGTATTTGCCCACATCAACGGCTCCCGGCTCGATCGTGTTCACCGTGATGCCGTACGGAGCCAGCTCGATCGCACTTTCCCGCCCAAGCATGCGGATCGCGCCTTTGGTCATGGCATAAACCGGATCAAAATCGGTGGGGCGCTTGGCATGCACCGAGGAGATCAGGATGATGCGGCCGCTTCCCTTCCGCTTCATGCCGGGAACGACGGCCTGGATACACTGCCAGTAACCCTTTACGTTGGTATCAAACATCCGGTCGAAGGTCTCGCCGTCATGCTTGAAGAGGTCGTAGTTCAACTGCACGGCGGCATTGTTGACGAGAACGTCGATTTCGCCGGCGCGACTTTCGATCTGGCGAACCATCGCGGCAATATCTTTCTGTTTCGACACATCCGCCTGGACGATCAAGCTATCGCCTCCCGCCTCGTCGATTTGTTGCTTCGTCTGAAGAACGCCGGCTTCGCTGCGGTTATAGTGGAGAGCGGTGATGGCGCCTCTTTTCGCCATCTCAAGGGCGATCCCCTGTCCGATGCCGGTTCCGGAGCCCGTTACGAGGACAACTTTACCCGCGATACTCATGGCGAATCACCGCTCCTTGGCTGTTTCATTTTGTGATCCATATAATGAAGCAGGAAACCCCCGTCCAGCCGGAGATCCGCGCCGTTTACGTAACGCGCCTCCTCCGACGCCAGGAAGCAGGCGACATTTGCGATGTCCTCCGCGGTACCTAGTCGGGCGCTTGGAACCTTGGTATCGTAACTACGATAAAGCGTCGTCAGCGAACTTTGGAACCGTTCGTTGTCGCCTTCCAGCGGACCGACTTCAATCGTATTTACGCGGATGCCGTGCCGCCCAAGCTCAAGGGCCGCTTCTTTGGCCAGCATCTTGATTGCGCCCTTGGAGGCGCTGTACGCGAAGGAGGAGCCGGTGGGCTTCTCGGCATGGATGGAGGAGACGAAGAGGATGCAGCCAGACTCTCGTGGGGCCATCACCTTTCCAGCAGCCCTCGCGCAAAGAAAGGCCGACTTAGCGTTGGCATTTATTACCTCGCGGTAGGAGGGTTCAGGGCCGCCTTCGATGGACATCGAGACGAGCCGGTCGTTGTTATGGATCAGTACGTCGAGTGGACCTAGCTCCCGCTCCGCCAGCAGGACAAGCTCACTGGCACCCGCGTCTGCGCTCAGATCGACGTTCCTTACGATCACTTTGGAGCCGGACGCCTTGGCGAAGTCGATCTCGGCGATCGCCGCGGTTCCATTGGACTCGCTGTTCAGCAAAAAATGGGCGCCCTCCCCGGCGAAACGGCGAATCATTGCTTTTCCCACCGGATTGTCGGCGTCCGTCAACAAGATGACTTGAGCCGGTTGATTCATACATCACCCCCGAAGTAGCCCGCCACGGAAAAGGCGGCTAGCTGTGTCACAATCTCATCATAAGTTTCGGTCGCTTTAGGTTCGACACGTTAATCTTATGATTTTGTTTGATTTTTTTCGGAAGCTTTTCGTATGATGAGGTCAACTGGATTTATATGCAAGGAGGCAAAATATGGAGCCATTTTCATCCAATCATCCGGTGTTTCAGGCAAAACCTCGGCTTAAATCGCCTCTGGCCGCAGGCCCGCGCCATTCCGTAGGACTTCGCTCGGACGGCACGGTGGTTGCAGTTGGAGATGCGAAATCAGGTCAATGTAAGGTTGACGATTGGCGGCATATCGTAGCGGTGGCGGCCGGAAATGTACATATGGCGGCGAACACGGGAAATTCGCATTCCGTAGGACTTCGCTCTGACGGCACGGTGGTGGCGACAGGGTGGAACGGGCATCACCAATGTGAAGTGAACGGCTGGAGCGAGATCGTGGCGATCACGGCAGGTTGGCGCAGAACGCTCGGGCTAAAATCCGATGGTACGGTAGTGGCCGTGGGGCGGAATGCGGAAGGCCAATGCGAAGTCAGCGACTGGCGGGATATCGTGGCAATTTCGGCAGGGGATTGGCATACCGCCGGGCTTCGATTGGATGGTACGGTGACGATGGCGGGGAACAATCGTTATGGGCAGTGTAATGTGAGCCTTTGGCATGAAATCACGGAAGTGGCGGCAGGGTATCTTCATACCGTGGGTCTTCGATCGGATGGCACCGTGGTAGCGGCGGGATTAAACAAGCATGGCCAATGCGAGGTAGAGGACTGGCGCGAGATTGTGGCAATTGCCGCCGGCAGCTATCATACGCTTGGCTTAAAATCGGACGGTACCGTGATGGCGACGGGCTCGAAACAATTTGGGCAAGGGGAGGTTACCCGCTGGCACGGGATTGTCGCGATCGCTGCGGGGTGCGTTCATACGCTTGGCTTAAAGGCGGATGGGACGGTTGTTGCTGCCGGCTATAATGAATACGGTCAATGCGAGGTTGGCGGTTGGAACGGGATCCAGCCTCCGATTTAACAATCTTTTACATTCTCTACATATCTCGTTAATTTACGAAATTTATCATAGAGTACGGAAACTCAAATCATTTAGGAGGTTCGTACTTTATGAAACTGGCAAAAAGCATGCGTTTAAGAACGGCATTTGTGGTGACTGCGGCGGCAGCGGTTGCGGTAACCGGAATTCTGACCGCACAGTCTCCGAGTCCGGCAGTAGCAGCCTCCTCCCACACCAAGAACGTGATCTTGTTCGTTGGTGACGGCATGGGGAATGCAGCGCGCAACGCCATTCGGTTGGCAACGGTAGGAGAGAAAGGCAAGCTGGCGATGGACGACATGCCTTATGCTGGACTGGTACATACAAGCTCGACGTCGGCCGTAACCGATTCGGCAGCTTCTGCTACCGCCTATGCCAGCGGAGTAAAAACCTATAACGGTGCTATTGGCATGGACGCCAACAAGAAGCCGGTTAAAACGATCATGGAATACGCGAAACAAGCAGGATTGTCTACAGGGGTTGTGACGACGAGCCAGGTGACGGACGCGACCGGGGCTGCCTTTGGTGCTCATGTGGAGGATCGTTCCGCACAAAGCGATATCGCACTGCAATTATTGACGAAAAGCAAGGTAGATGTTCTGTTGGGTGGAGGCGAGGATTTCTGGTTCCCGCCAGGCAATCCCGGCGCTTTCCAGGACGAACCGGCGGAGGATCCTTCCGAGAAGAGTAAAGGAACCCAAGGCAACCTCGTTGAGAAAGCCAAACAGCTGGGTTACACCTATGTTCACAATAAACAAGATCTGCAAAAAGCAAAGGGCGGTAAGCTTCTCGGTCTGTTTGCCAATGAAGAGATGTTCCAGCAGAGAGAAGAAGGGGACGGCGATATTTACAACCCGGTCGTTTCACTTCCGGAGATGACCCAGAAAGCGATCGACACGCTGTCGCAAAACAAGAAAGGCTTCTTCCTGATGGTCGAAGAGGAAGCTACGGACGAAATGGCGCACGAGAACAATGCCGCTTTAACCATTAAAGCCGGCCAGCAGCTGGATAAAGCTGTACAGGTCGCTAAGGATTTCGCCAAGAAAAACCCGGATACCCTTGTACTGGTATTAGCCGACCATGAGACCGGCGGTCTTTCGATCGAGCCGGTGGATGCAGAGGACGAATCCGGGGATGCGATTTCCAAGGAAGACGGACCGTTTACGATCGCGGGCTCCAAGGAACAATTTGTTGTTGATTGGACAACGTCCGGTCATACGGCCGTCGATATTCCAGTTACGGCGATGGGCAAGAATGCCAATTTGTTCACCGGCGTTTTTGAAAATACAGAAGTCTTTACGAAGCTGATGAAAGCCTTAGGTTTTAACGCAAAATAAACTCCGAAGCTTCGGAATCAAGCAGGCGAACGATCCGGTTCATATCATTGAACGAGATCGTTCGCCTGTTTTTATTGAAGAAAAGTGGATGAGATCTTTATTTTTTGCCTATCCCTCGTTTTTGGGGAGCGCTATAATTCATTCATCCAATGTCGGAGAGGATGAAGATCATGAATAGGCAAATATCCAATACGTCCGGTCATCCGCACTGCGGACGTGTCGAGATCGTGGAGTATGACTCCACTACCGTCGGAACCCGGCGTAAAGTAAGAGTCTATACGCCTCCCGGATTTACCCGGGATCAAGAGTATCCCGTACTTTATCTTTTACATGGGATAGGCGGGGATGAGAACGAATGGTTTGAGCATGGGGAGCCCCATCTGATTTTGGATCGGCTATATGGGGATGGGAAGCTTATGCCCATGATTGTCGTCATGCCGAACGGCCGTGCCATGCCGGAGGATCGGGCCGAGGGCGATCTCTTTGCCCCCGAGAAAATCCAGGCGTTCGAGCGATTTGAATTGGACTTGCTCCATGACCTGATCCCGTTTGTAGAAGCAAATTACCCGGTCAAAACGGAACGCGAGAGTAGGGCCATCGCCGGATTGTCCATGGGCGGCGGGCAGACCTTGAACATCGGCTTTAGCCATCTGGAGCATTTTGCCTGGATCGGGGCGTTCTCTCCTGCCCCCAACACGAAGTCCCCTGAGCAGTTGGCTCCAAATCCGCAGGAAACGGCGGCACGCTTGAGCTTGCTATGGCTCTCTTGCGGGGAAGAGGATGATCTGAAATACGTCAGTGACCGAACACGGGCTTATTTCAGCGAACAAGGAATCCCCCATGTTTGGGTGGAGGAGAGCGGCGGCCACGACTGGCCTGTATGGAGAAACGGTCTTAGCGAGTTTTCTCAGCGCATTTTTAGAAGTGTACGGGGAGAATAGATCGCGTTCTAACGATCCAACTATTTCGGATAAGGTCGCACATGGAGCTCGCCGAGTTCGACGGGGAGAACTATCAGATCGGGATCGTAGATGTTTGTCATCGGCCCTATGAAGCTTTTGTGCAGGAAATCAAGGCCGCCCATGCGGAATTGCTGGACGTGCTTCTAGGAAGAAGAGCACCGTACGACGTCCAGCCGGAAGAGCTGATTATTAGGTAAGTTTTTACGCCCGTACTTCTCGGTACGGGTTTTCTTTTTTTTAGCCGAAAAAAGGATACATCGATACGAAATCTGGAGCATTACCCTATGGCCCGATCCCAAGTACAATAGATACAGATAGGTGAAAGTGCTTACAATACTAGACTAGAACAGCTTGGAGGTCAGAGGGGATGGAAATGCAGCCGTCAACGCAACCCGCAGCCATGCAAGAGATAGAAACGCCGCCCTCGTCAAGGCGAAAATGGCTGAAGAAACTGTACACGCAAAGGCATATTCAGATTATGGCTTTGCTCGGCATCGCCTGGATGGTTATTTTCAACTATATTCCGATGTACGGTGTCATCATCGCTTTTAAGGACTACGATATTATTCGAACGATTGCGGAAGCCCCGTGGGCCGGACTTACGCATTTCAAGGAATTTTTGCAAGACGAGAACTTCGTCAACGTTATGAAAAATACGCTCGGGATCAGTTTGCTGAAGTTGCTTACGTTTCCGTTACCAATCGCATTTGCCTTGTTCCTGAATGAAGTTCGCTCTCTTCGTTACAAGAAGGCGATCCAAACGATCTCTTACTTACCTCACTTCCTGTCATGGGTTGTGCTTGGCGGTATATTGGCCACTTGGCTGTCGGACGTAGGCATCATCAATGATATATTCATGGCACTCCATATTATCGATAAACCGATTTCTTTCTTGGCTGAGCCGAAATATTTCTGGACGATCATCATCACTTCGGATATTTGGAAGGAGCTAGGATGGTCCGCGATCATCTATTTGGCGGCGATTACGAGCATTTCTCCCGAAATGTACGAAGCTGCTACGATTGACGGTGCCGGACGATTCCAGCAGATGTGGTACGTTACGCTTCCGTCGATTAAAGCGACCATCAGTATTTTGTTCATCCTGGCGGTTAGCGGTGTGCTGAACTCTAACTTCGACCAGATTTTGGTATTGCGTAACTCCTTGAACGATAGTGCAAGTAATGTTATAGATTACTATGTTTATTACACAGGGATTTCTTCGGGCCGGTACTCGTTCTCCACGGCGATCGGATTGTTCAAGTCCGTCATTGCGCTTATCCTGCTGCTGATTGCCAACCAAGTATCTAAAAAACTCAACGACACTTCGTTGTTTTAGGCCAAGGGGGACCTGCACATGTTTTCATTACGCCGCAGAACCAAAGGTGAAGTCATCTTTGATTCACTAAACAATCTGGGAATGCTACTGATCTGCTTCGTCACCCTGTATCCGATTTGGTACGTGCTGATCAATGCCTTTAACGACGGGAAGGACGCCATGCTTGGGGGCATTTATTGGTGGCCCCGGGTGTTCAGTCTCGAGAATTTTAAGGCGGTATTTGATAATCCGGGTATCATGACCGCGATGGGACTTACGGTTGCAAAGACGGTCATTGGGGTTGTAGCTCACGTATTTTTTACAGCGATGGTCGCGTATGCTTTCTCCCGCAGAGAGCTGATTGGCGGAAAGGTATACATCCTGCTGGGAACAATCACGATGATTTTCTCCGGGGGGCTAATTCCGACCTTCCTGTTGATCCGGGACTTACACTTACTTGATAATTTTATGGTTTACATTATTCCGGTGCTGTTCAGCTTCTTTGATCTCATTATCTTTATGACCTTCTTCCGGGAAATTCCCGATGGACTGGAGGAAGCGGCTCGAATTGACGGAGCGAACGATTGGACGGTTTTCCTGCGCGTTGTGCTTCCGGTTTCGATGCCCGTACTCGCGACGATCGCTTTGTTCCACGGGGTATATCAATGGAACGACTATTTTACCGGAATTATTTATGTCAACAACGAGAACCTGCAGCCGATACAGACATTCCTCTATCGGGTTGTGGCCCAGTCAAGTTCAAATATCATGACGACGGCCGTACAGGGCAGCGCCGTGACCAAAACGGTCACTTCTCAATCGATTAAGCTGGCTACGATGGTCGTGACGACCCTGCCAATCGTATTTGCGTATCCGTTCCTGCAACGTTATTTCGTCAAAGGAATGATGATCGGGTCGATCAAGGGCTAAACCGGCATTATAAGCAACGCCTTACATGCAGTAACTCCTCCGAGCCGCTTTCCGGCGGCTTTGGAGTTGCACATAATAGGATTTACACCAAATGAGAAAAGGGGTAAAAAAGCATGGGCATGAAAAGCAAGTCCAAAAAAATGATGATGCTGCTGATGGCGGCCATCATGGTCCTGTCTCTGGCTGCTTGCGGCGGCGGAAATAACAACGCCACCAAAGAAAGCGCTAACAACAAGGCTGCCAACACCAATACGCAGGAAACTACCGAGCCGGCTGCAACTCCATCGGCTGACGAACCAGGTTGGAAATCTGATACGTCACCCATCACATTCGACTGGTACCTGAATTTTGCCTGGTTCCCGAATAAATGGGGCGTTGACCCGACTTCCCAATATGTCACGAAGAAAACAGGTGTAGACATTAACTTCATCGTTCCGGCCGGCAACGAAAATGAGAAGCTGAACACGCTGATCGCTTCCGGCAAGCTGCCTGATTTCATTACGCTGGGCTGGTATGAAGACGGTGTGAAGAAAATGATCGAAGGCGGACTTGTTGAGCCGTTAAACAAATTGGCTGAACAATATGATCCATACTTCTTCAAAGTTGCCGACCCGGATAAGCTGGGCTGGTATACGCAAGAGGACGGGAACATCTACGGATATCCGAACTCCTCCTCGTCTCCGAAAGACTATGAGCAATACGGCGACACTTATGTATCCAACCAAACGTTTGTCGTACGTAAAGACATTTATGAAGCGATCGGAAGCCCGGACATGCGGACACCGGAAGGCTTCGTGGCTGCTCTGAAAGCGGCTCAAGAGAAATTCCCTGAAATCAACGGCCAACCGCTGATTCCGCTGGGCTTGCATGAGTTTACCGCTACCGGTAATGACTCCTTGGAAGGTTATCTGCAAAACTTCCTGGCGATTCCGAGACAAAAAGACGGTAAGTTGTACAACCGTGAAACTGATCCGGAATATGTAACATGGTTAAAAACGCTGCGCCAAGCCAACCAAGAAGGCTTGCTGGCGAAGGATATCTTTATCGACAAACGCGCTCAAATGGAAGAAAAAATTGCACAAGGTCGTTACTTCGCAATGCTGTACCAACGCACGGACTTTGCTGCCCAATTGGGTACCTTGTATCAACAAGATCCAAACAAGATTTATATCGCAGTGGATGGTCCGGCTAACTCCAAAATGGATCCGCCTACTTTGAACGGTCCTTCGATTTCTGGTTGGACAGTAACCTTGATCTCCAAGGATGTAAAAGACAAAGCTCGTGCAATCAAATTCTTGAGCTACCTGATGAGTGAAGAAGGACAGAAGGACCTTTACCTGGGTGAAAAAGGCGTCAGCTATGACACGATTGATGGGAAAGACCAATTTAAACCAGAAGCCTTTGATCTTATGAATAAAGACCGTGCTGCATTCGATAAGCAATACGGATCTTCCTTCACCTTCTGGATGATGCAAAACACGAACATCACGCAGCAATGGCAGCCTGAATCGGTTGAGCCATACAAACAATTGGAAGACTGGACTCGCGGCAAAACGATCAGTGTCTCCGAATTTGACTTGATTGACCCGCTGGCTAACTCTGACGAAGGTATCATTCTTGGTAAAATTAAAGATTTACGCAGCAAGACGCTTCCGAAATTGCTGATGGCACCGTCCGAAGCCGAATTTGATAAAATCTGGGCGGACTATATCAAGAAGCAAGAAGATCTGGGGCTTGCCAAAGTTCAGGCGTTCCAGCAAACTAAGTATGAAGAGAATAAGAAAAAACTTGGCATGCAATAATTGCTCTGCCCAAAAATGCCCGCGAACCGCGGGCTTTTGGGCGTTTAATGAAAAGGAGTCGATCGGCTTATGAAGAGAAGCAGGCCCTGGGCATCTTGGTGGGATTCATTTAAGTATTGGTTTGGGCGCCGCTCACTTCAGAGCCGTCTGCTCGCTTCTTATATTTTTATCATTTTGGGCCCCTGCGCATTGGTGTCCTTTTATTCGTATGATGCCATCAATAACATGTATGTCCGTGATGCCGAGGACAAGAATACCTCGCTGCTGGAGATGGAAGTCCAGCATATCGAAACGCAAATCGAATCAATGGCGCGGGCAGTAGAAGTAGCCTATGCGGATAATAAAGTGAGGGATTATCTAGCCAACACAACCGAGTTAGGCTCCGATGAGCTGGTTAACTTCAGCAACAATACCTCTAAAAGCTTAACTTGGATTCAATATCTAAACCCGAATGTGGAACATCTTCGCCTGTTCTCCAGTAGTAATATCACCGAGATTTGGCCGATTTTTTTTCGGGAATACCGTGTGGCAGATGAGCCATGGTATCAAAAGGCGAAGGAATTAAAGGGCATGGAATCCTGGTCCTTCTTGTACAATGATCCTGATTTGATGGAAAGATATAAAGGACAGACTCCAGCTACAACGCCCAAGGTTTCCCTGCTGCGGGAAATGAGCATTCCGGCGAACAACCATGTCGGAATGGTTCAGGTGGATATGCTGCTCGAGAAATTCAGTCCAAGAACCTACTCAAAATCTCAAGACAGCGAGTCCCAAATTCTGCTTGTGGATAGTGAAGCGCAGATTTTTACCCGTGAGACCAATTCTTTTCTAGAGGCGAATCCTGGCTTAAGTGAGGTCGTCCAAAAGCGCTTGATGCATTATAAAGAAACGGGAGTTTGGGATATTCATTATAAGGAAAATGGAAAATCATTTCTGCTGCTGCATAAGCCCATTGAGCGGATCAATGCGGATCTGCTAAATATTGTGTCGATGGACGGCGTGCTTCGAGAAATTTCACATATGCGCAATATCTTAATTGGGGCGAACATCGGATTTATTACGCTTGTTACGGTGATTGCTTATATTCTTAATGCGTTTATACTCAAGAATCTCCGGGTGCTAACGGAAGAGATGAAGAAGGTGCGGCGCGGGGAGGCGTACAGCGGCATCACGATCCGCGGCGGAGGCGAGGTTGGTGAACTGGCGCATCATTTCTCCAAGCTGATGAACACGATCAATACGCTGGTGGCTCAGGCCGTATACAAAGAAGCGCTCACGAAGGAAGCGGAATTGCGTACGCTTCATAACCAAATTGACGCTCATTTTCTGTATAATACGTTAGAGAACATTAAAATGCTGGCCGAAATCGAAAATCAACGGCAAATCTCCGACGCCTTAACTTCCCTGGGGGGAATGATGCGGTACAACTTCAAATGGTCCGGGGAATACGTCAAGCTGCGCGATGAAATTCGCCATATTGAAAACTATATTGAAGTGATGAATATTCGATTTGATGAACCGATTGAGTTGCAGTTGGACATTCCTAACGATCTGCTCGATATGGAAATGCTCAAGATGTCGCTACAACCGATAGTGGAGAACGCGGTGAAGCATGCCTGGACCGGGGAAGAAGATCGAGCTCGGAGCATCTCAATCCAGGTTGTTGAATTACCTCAAAGCGATATCCGGATTGTTGTTATGGACAACGGAAGAGGGGTAGACGACGCTTCGCTGCTCGAATTAAACCTGGAATTGGATAAGGTCGGCTTGATGGATAAGGTCCCGGGCAATTTTGCGCCGAAATCGTCGAACCATTACGGGATTGGCCTTCGCAATGTGCAAGAGCGCATTCGGCTTTACTATGGTAAACAATACGGACTGAAGGTTTTCAGCGATCAAGGACAGTACACCCAGGTAGTGTTGGTCATGCCAAAGGTGCTGTTAACAGGGAGGGTTGGCACAGATGATAAAACTATTGATCGTGGATGACGAGAAAAATATTCGGATGGGCCTGAAGACGATGATTGAACGCGAATTCCCGGGCCAATACGAGTTGAGCATGGCAGCTCAAGGGGCGGAAGCCCTTGAGCTGTACCAGACCCAAGGTGCGGACATTATGATTACGGATATCCGCATGCCCGTCATGGATGGGATCGCGTTAATCGAGCAGGTGTCGGAAGGACCTCCGCCGCCCGAGCAGCACAGTCGACCGCAAATCATCATCCTCAGCGGGTACGAGGACTTCAGGTACGCGAAAGCGGCCATTCGTTATCAGGCCGTCGACTATCTGCTGAAGCCGATTCGCCGGGATGAACTCTTCGCGGCGTTGCGCAAGTGCCAGGATAATTTGGCAAAACGCTCCCATATGGCGGAACAATTGGCTGCAACGGAGTCCTACCGGAAACAGGTGCAATCCGTACGTCTGCAGGAGCTGCTGTTGCAACAGGGGCTGACCGGGGAGGACCTTGACGTATGGAGTTCCGAAATCGGTTTCGGTCAGTATGTTGTCCCCTTTTCGATTGCAGCGATCATCTACAAAAATCAGGATGGCAGCCGCATGAAGAAGGAGGATCTGAAGTCGCTTGCGCTGCACATGTTCGAAAGCGTCGACGGCGTGCTCAGCGCTTCCTTGTTGGATTTTGAGGGGCGGATGATCCTGGTTGGGGGCCCGTGCAGCAAGTTCGAGGAACTGTCGCTGCTTGCGGCGGAACGGGAGCTTGACGGGATGCTGATTGGCGTCAGCCAGGAGGGGAACCGGCTGTCGGATCTGCCGTCGTGCTACCAACAGGCATGCGAAGCGCTGAAATATACTTTTATTCATCCGAAGACCCGGCTGATTTGGTATGAGGATAAGCAGATGAAGCGGCTGCTTTATCCGGTACCCCAGGAGGCCATCCGCAAGCTAGGCAATATCCTGGGTACGAATCGCGGGAAGGAAATCGGGCCGCTGCTGCAGGAAATTTTCCACATTGAGGAGCTGCCTCAAATTGATATTTCGTATTTGGAGTCGGTCAGCCGGCATGTGAACGAACAGGTGCTGGATGAAGTGTTCCGTGTTTACGGCGAAGCCTCAGTTGACGTGTTGAAGCTGTACCGCAAAGTGGGGGACATGTCGAACTTCTGCCATTTTCACGACTATTTTCGATCGCTCGAGCAATTGTTATCTGAATTGGACGAATATATCAAGGAAGTTCGTTCCGCGCACAGCGAGCATGGAGATATGAAAGAGGCGGTGGTGTATATCGAGAACCATTACCACCGGCAGTTGAACATGGCGATCGTCAGCAACCACGTCTCGTTGAATTACTCCTATTTCAGCGAAGCCTTTAAGGCGTATACCGGCGAGAGCTTCGTTACCTACCTGAAAAAAGTGAGAATCCGCAAAGCGAAAGAGCTGCTCGGAAAAGGATCCCTAAAGCTAGCGGAAATCGGCACCGCCGTCGGATTCGAGAATACCCGTCATTTCTCCCGCGTCTTCAAAGAGCTGGAGGGCGTCTCTCCGCAGGAGTATCGAGACAAATTAGCGGCCGGCAGCGCCTGGTCTGCAGGAACAAGCCTTCGTCCAGATGGGGAATGACAATCCCGATTGATCAAGCTCGTACCTATGAGGTGCGAGCTTTTTACTTTGGAAGGATGAAATTTCTCATGGATAGAAATAGACCCTGACTTAGTGCTGATGTATAATTTATCCAAGTTGATTTTGAAAGCGCTTTATATCTAACACCCAGAAGTCTGCTGCGGAAAAGCCCATTTCGGAGGGGATGAAAGGGAAAATGAAACGGATTCCGATGATGCTTCAATTGGGAATTATCCTGTTCTGCGTCATGGCGGTTCCTGCGATTATTTTGACGCTGTATAGCGGGACGCAAATTTTGCATTACTCGGAGAAGGCGATTGCGGAATCTTCCTTAGCAGGTCTGGACGCGAACCGAAGACTAAACGAGAACGCCCTGAACAACTTGGCTCAGGATACGGTGCGGTTGACCGCCAGCCGAGTTTTTGACCGAATTCGCCAATTCGAGACCTATAAGGAGCTGCAGGGAAATTACTCGCATGTGAGCCAGGCTCTGATCGTGCTCCGGGAGCTGGTCAATTTGAATCACCGGGTGAACGGGGTGCATTCCTCTTACTTCTATCTAGACGATGCCGATTACGTGATCTCGACTGACAAAGGGATTACGACGCTAGACCGCTATGAGTCGATCGGCTGGATCGATGAGGCGCTGGCCGGGCGCCGAGGGATTAGCGGCGTATGGTTCCCGCGCCGATTGGCTTCCGGAGAAACCGTCATCTCGTATGTGCTGCCGCTGAACCGCTTATCAACTACAACGCGCGGAACCATCGTCATCAATTTGCGGGAGAGCCAAATCGGGACGTACTTACGCTCGACGGAACCCGGCGAACAAGGCTTCTTACTGCTGGATGCGGACGGGACCATCCTTTCGCATAACGACAAGTCGCTGCTGCTCACGGACGGGAGCAAGCAGCCGTATATTCGGGAGATTCTGGAGAGTCCTGCAGGGGAGGGCTACTCGTTCTATGAACTTGGAGGGGAACGATTGTTGTATACGTGGTCCCGTTCCGAGCTGTTTGGTTGGTGGAACGTCAATGTCTATTCCATGGATGCGTTGATGACCAAAACCAAGAAGCTGCAGCATAATATCATTTGGCTGACAGCCGCTGTAATTTTTGCCGGTTCTGTGCTAACGGTGTTTCTGGCGACCTGGCTCTCCAAGCCGGTGCGGAAGCTGGTAAGGAATCTAAGGACGAGCGGCAGCCGAGGAGTGTCGCACAAAAATGAACTGACCTTTCTTGACGCCGTATTTAAACGGATGCAAGAGGAAGAGGAGCAGCTCTACAAGCTGCTGAGGAAACGGGAGCAGGATGCCCGCAGCTTGACGGTTCATCGATTGCTGCGAGGAGATGAGGTACAGTCGGCAGAGACGCTGTTTCCTGAAGCTTTTTACCGTGTTGCCGTCCTTTCGATCGACCGCTACCGGAATTATGCGGACACGACCAATCCGGAAACCCGGAGTTATCATCGGTATCTGATCGTCACGCACAGCGAGACATTATTTCCTCCCGGTATTTTCGCTAAGTGCGTTTATCAAGGGGAGGGGGGCTTCGCCGTTGTGATCAATTTCGGACAGGCGGAAGCGGATCGCGGAGATGAAGGAATCCAAGGGGCATTGGAGACGTTAAGCCGTTACGCGGAGGAAACCCTTCATCACACCGTCACCGTGGGCGTCAGCAACCGGGCGGAGAGTTGCGCCGAGCTGCAGGATCGGGCGGCGGAGGCGATGGAGCTGATTAAGCAGCGGCGGGTTGGCGGCGGAGGCGGGGTCTCCTTCTGGAGGGAGGAAGACGAGCCGGGCAAACCTTACTTGTACCCAGCGGACAGCGAAAGGCGGATTCTGAATTACCTGGAAGCCGGGGATCAGGAAAGCCTATTGGAGGAATTGACGGGGATTCGCCGGGAAATCCAATCGGCCCCGTATATTTCTTACGATAATCTGATGTTTATCTATCACCAGTTGGTTGGCGTTACGATCAAGCAGCTGAGGGAGAATCAAATCAATCCAACGCGAATTTTCGCCGGGCGGGGTAACATCTATTCCGCTATCGCTTCTATGGACACCCTGGATGAGCTGGACACTTACATGCGCGAGTTCTATCGCGATATTCTCCAATACCTTGCGCGAAGGCCGGAGAGCGAAATGGGGCACGGCGAACGGATCATTCGCTATCTGGATGCACATTATTGCGAAGAAATCGTATTTGAGGACATGGCCAAGGAGATTGGCATCAGTTACTCGTATATGCGCAAGATCGTTTACGAGATGACGGGAACCAGCTTGATCGATTACATTAACCTGCGGCGCATTGAGAAAGCGAAAGGCCTGCTGCTGGAAACCGGAATGACAGTCAAACAGATTGCGGCAGAGGTGGGTTACGTTAACGTTCAGAGCTTTAACCGGTTCTTCCGGAAATATGAAGGAATGCCGCCGAGCAGTTATAAAGCCTACAAGCTGCGGAGCTCGGGGTAGGTTGAAAGGAGCTGCTTTCCTGCGGGGGACCGAGGGAAGCAGCTCCATTTTTGCTCCGACCTATCAGATTTGATCATGTGACGATGGCAACCGCACTATCGGCATGGGAACCGATCAAAAGTGATGTGGAGAATCAAAACTCATGATTTACGGGGGAGCGGATGGGGAGGTATGATGTGACACAAACTCGCCATAGCTGAAGCAGCCGCGGTGGAAGCGAGTTAGGCCAGACCCTGGAGGAGGTGAGGTTTGTGAAAGTTGAAAGCGCTTCAAAAACGAAATCGAAACTGCGGGTTGACCCGCCTTTAGGCCGAGGGGCAACGTTCCATTTTCGCCGGGACTGGGAGTTGTATTTGCTGCTGTTAATTCCGCTGTCCTTTGTATTGGTGTTCAAATACGCGCCGATGTCCGGACTCGTGCTGGCCTTTAAGGATTACAAAATCGCCCGGGGATTTTGGGGCAGCGAATGGGTGGGCTTCGAGGTGTTTGCCGAAATCTTCGCCAAACATGACTTCGGCCGTGCCGTCCGAAACACCCTGTTGCTGAATTCGCTTGACCTGGTCTTTAGCTTTACAATCCCCGTCCTGCTTGCCATCCTGCTAAATGAAATCAAAAACGTGAAATTCAAACGGGTCAACCAGACACTGCTGTACCTGCCGCATTTTTTATCCTGGATCATCATCGGAGCGATCGCTTACCAATTATTGAGCGAAAGCAACGGGGTCATCAACAACCTGATCGCCATGCTGGGCGGCACGCGGGTTCCGTTCCTGCAAGAGGATACGAACTGGTTGATCAGTTATCTAGCCATCGGCATCTGGCAAAGCATGGGCTGGGGGACCATCATCTATCTGGCTTCCATGAGCGGCATCAATCCGGAGCTGTACGAGGCGGCGACGGTGGATGGAGCCGGGAGGTGGAGGAAGGTGTGGAACGTCACGCTGCCTTCCATCCGTCCGACCATCGTCACGTTGCTCATCATGAATTTGGGCCGGGTGATGGAAGGCTCATTCGAACGGATTTTTGCCTTGCAAAATAAAGCGACCACCGAATTCACGACTACGATTCCGGTCCTGGTCTATCGCTGGGGGATCGAAAGCGGAAACTTCAGCCGGGCTACGGCGCTTGGGTTGTTCCAATCCGTGATTGGCCTGATGCTCGTCCTGCTGGCCGACCGGGTTGCCAAGAAGCTTGGCGAAGACGGGCTGCTCTAAGAAAGGAGGCGAACCATGAAAGCATCCGTAAATACGCTGGCGCTGCACCGAAAACGCCGCTTTGACGTCTGGGACGTCCTCATCCATCTTACGCTAATCCTCGCCTCGCTTGTGTGTCTGCTGCCGTTTCTTCATGTCGTTGCGAAGTCGTTAAGCGATGATGCGTTTGTCATTGCTAACAAGGTGTTTTTATGGCCGGAAGGTTTTACGTTGGAGGCGTACAGCAAAATTTTTGCCGATGCGAGTATTCTCCGTTCCTTGTACGTATCGGTGGTGGTAACGGTTCTGTTCACAGTACTTGGCATGATCATTACGATCTGCGCAGCTTATCCGCTGTCCCGCAAGCAGTTGAAGGGCCGTACCACGCTGACGTTCCTCTTTATGTTCACCTTGTATTTCACCGGCGGGATCATTCCCGAATATATGCTGATCAGCAATCTCGGCATGCTGGATACGTGGTCGGCATTAATTCTGCCGCCGGCGTTCAGCGCGTTTAATCTGCTGATCATGAAGACGGCGATTTCCAGCAGCATTCCGGTCAGCCTGGAAGAATCGGCGCGGATCGACGGGGCCGGGCATTTCCGCATCCTGTGGAGCATCGTGCTCCCGCTCTCCAAGCCCATTCTGGCGACGTTGTCGCTGTTCTATGCGGTAGGGCGCTGGAACGCTTATCAAGATGCGCTGTTTTACATTAAGCAACGGGTGGATCTCCGTCCGCTGCAGCTCAAATTGTATTATCTGGTCATTCAAGCAAGCGAAAGCTTCCAGTTGGAAGCGACGCAGGTCTCGTTAAGCAATCCCGAGGTGCTGAAGGCCTCGTGCGTTGTTTTCGCCACCCTGCCGATCCTGTGCGTGTATCCTTTTATCCAGAAGTATTTTGTTCAAGGGGTCATGCTGGGGGCTGTTAAGGAGTAGTTCATTATCGATTAGGGGGAAATGAGAAATGGGCAAAAAGTTCACCTGGATTCTGGTTTCCGTAATCATCGTCGGTTTATTGTCGGGCTGCATGGGCGGCAGCGGCAAGAAAGCTAATTCGAACAACGGCTCGGACGAGTCGACACCTACAGCCACGAACAGCGTAGACGGCAAATATGCCGATTACTCGGGCGGATTTCCCGAGAAGGTGACACTGGAGCTTCCGGTTTATGAAAGGGCTTTCGAGGGCTGGAACGTCACCGACAACTACTACACGCGCTGGATTCAACAGCAATTTGGCGATAAGTACAATGTGAACGTAAAGTTTATCCCGATTACTCGCAGCAATGAAGTGACGGACTACGAGCAACTGCTGGCGTCGCACAAAGCGCCGGATATTATTTACCATTATGATATGCCCCAGGCTTTGGCCTACTACGGGGAGGGCGTGATGCAGGAGCTGGATTTGGACGAAATTGCCCATTACGCACCGACGTACTGGAAGACGATGGGCGATACTATCAAGCAATATGGCACGGTTGATAAGAAAAACGTCTTCTTCTTCGGCGAGCGTCCGAGCCTGGACAGCTTCACAACGCTGATTCGTAAGGACTGGGTGGAGAAGGTTGGCATGAAAGTGGAGGATCTGACGTCCCTGGAAAAATACAACGAGCTCTTGGCAAAGTGGAAGGAAGCGGGGTTGGGTACCGGCGGCGAAACGCTGAAAAAGAACAATTACACGTTTAATTACGCGTTCCGCGACTGGCCGATCGACGAGAAATACCGCGCCTTGTATTCCGACCTGGGCGTAGCTGACCTGACAACCGCCGACACTGAGCGTTATCTGCGCAACCTGAACTATCAATATAATAACGGCCTGATCGATAAAGAGTTTTACTTACGCGATGATGAGAACAAAGCCAAAGCGGAATTTGTCGCGGGCAAAACCGGGACCTTCAGCTTCTATCTGTCCAGCAATACCGACGTAATAACCTCCACCTTGAAAAACAATTCAGAAGCGGAATTTGCGGTGCTGGACACCCAAGCCGGCGTACCGGAAGGGCGGAAGCCGCAGGGCCGTGCTTACTGGCCGTTTGGCATGATCATGGGCATCAACTATGAATCGACTGAGATGGAACGCGCTGCCGTTTGGATGTACCTGGAATGGATGAGTCAGCCGGAGAACCTGTTCTTCCTGCAAAACGGTGTCGAAGGTGAAAACTATACGCTGGATGCCGATGGCATCGCCGTAAAAAATCCGGATTTTAAAGGCGATTCGGTGCTCTCCCAAAACAACAACAAAGACTACTGGTGCCTCGTGGTTGAAACCGTAAAATACGATGATCCGAAGCAAATGCGGGAAGCTTATCTGCGCAGCATGTCGCCGCCGGGATACGAAAATTTGGCGAAGGACTCCTTGGCATTCTATGACAAGTATGCGGAATTCCGTACGCCGGATGCCTTGTACAGCGTGGTGCTTGAGAAGGTGAATGAATACAAGGCCGATTTGAATTCGCTGTATCAGGAGCTATATGTCAAGATTGCAATTGCGCCGGAAAACGAGTTTGACGCCACGTATGAGGCGGCCAAGAAAACTTATCTTGATGCGGGGTATCAGGAAATTCTAGATGAGAAGCAGGCGGCGATCGATGCCGGAAACTACAAATAAAGTCAAGGGTGAGGAGGACGGAGAGATGTTGAAGCTGAAAACAACCCCTTCCGAGCTCAAGCCAGTCATGCAACGCGTTGTGGAGTACACCTTCGGAATGGATCTGACCTGGGATTGGCCGTGCGGCGTAGCTTATTATGGAATCAGCCGAGCGTTTGAAGCGACCGGAGAGTCGGCTTACGTGGAGCGGATGATTCAATGGTGCGACGAGTACCTCGAGGCGGGACTCCCGGTCTGGACGGTAAACGCCTGCGCGATGGGACATATGCTGCTAACGCTGTATGAACAAACGAAGGAGCAAAAGTATCTCGACCTGATCCTCAGCAAAATCGATTACCTGCTGAATCAAGCTCCGCGATTCGGGGACCGGGTGCTCCAGCATACGGTGTCGGCGGGGAATGATTTTCCCGAGCAATGCTGGGCGGATACGTTGTTTATGGCGGCGTACTTTATGCTCCGCACGGGGATCATGCTGGGCGAGAAGCCTTTGATAGACGATGCGCTCCATCAGTTCTTCGGGCATATCCATTATTTGCAAAGCGAGGACACCGGCCTGTGGTACCACGGGTACAATCACCTTAATCAGGATCATATGTCCGGCATCTACTGGGGGCGGGCTAACGCTTGGGCGGCTTACACGATGTCGCGGGCGGCTAAGATCTTGCCGGAAGCTTATCTGTATCCGCCGATGATGCATATTTGGAGCTCCTTGCGCGATCAGTTGGCTGCGCTGAAGAAGCTGCAGCATGAGGACGGCTTATGGGGCACCGTGCTCGATTACCCGGACGCTTACGGCGAGGTGTCCGCCACGGCGGGGATCTCGGCGGCGATGCTCACCCAAGGTAACCCGCTGCACGCCAAATATGTGCAGAAGGCGCTGGACGGGGTGCTAAGCAACATCACGGAGCAAGGCCGCGTCTTGAACGTATCGGGCGGGACGGCCGTGATGAAGGATATCGAGGGTTATCTTCAGGTGGACCGAAAATGGGCGCAGGGCTGGGGGCAAGGGCTGACGCTGGCGTTGCTGGCCGCCGTGATCGAGAACGGACAACAAGCATAAGATCCGATGATTCAAGTTTCGTGAATGGTACGACGATTACCGCAGATGCCGGCTGGACGGCTTATTAAGCCAAAGCTTGATATGTTGTATAAAAGATCGGCTGGAACCGCACCCTAACGCCTAGGTAAGCATTTCGTAGATAAAGGAGAGTGCAACTAGGCGATGGCGAAAGAATCAAAGCAAGCGGCGGGTTCTCGGGGGGATGCCTCGAAAACCAAGCGGCCGGCTCAATCCAAACCGGCTCAGGATACGGAGTTTGCTGAAGAGCTGACGAAAAGCGATATCCAATCGGCGTTTCAGAACCCGGTTACCGGTGAGGAACGGTTGTATTAACGCTTGAAGTGAAGTGTTGGAAGAAGATCAAGACAGACCTCTCACGGCAGAGGCTGTCTTTTTTTGTGTATCGATTGGATAAACTTGACAACGAACCGCTTTTTGTATACATTTGTATACAAGATGCAAATCGTATACATATGTATACAAATAGGAGGGATCCAGGAATGCGAGAAGGCAGACATGAATCCTATCGAGGGCATTACGACTCAGAAGCTCTCGCGTCTAAGGACCGGCGAGGTCATGGCCGGGGAGGTCAACGCTCGACCAAGGATGGGGGCGAGCCGCGAACCCAAAGTGCACAGACGTTTCGGCGCGGGCGGGCGATCGCTTTTTTGGAGCGGCTTGAGGTTAAGCGCCAAGTGCTTCGGCAACAGCTGAATCAACCGGAATACGATGCGATCAAGCCGGTGATTAGCGGCGAATTAAAGGCGGTCGACGAAATTATTCAAGAATTTATCCATTTGTTCGAGTTAAGGGAGGCACTAACGGATGAGCAAGAGTACGATTGATTTAATTAGAAGCCGGAGAAATATTAAGGCGTTTAAGCCGGACCCGGTCGATGAAACTGCATTGATGAGCTGGCTGGAGGCGGCAAGCTTTGCCCCGAACCACCGCTGCAACGAGCCGTGGGAGCTGCTCCGCATCGGCCCGGAATCGCGGGCGAAGCTAAAGCACAAGAGCGACTTCTGGGGGGCTCCCGTCGTTCTCGGGCTGTTGTCCAAACCGGGAGCAACCGTCATTGAACGGGATGAGAACGTGATGGCGGCCGCTTGCTTCGCGCAAAATTTCCTGCTGGCCGCGCATGAAGCGGGCGTAGGCACGTTCTGGTCGTCCATCGGTGGCTTGCCGCACAACCGTGAGCTGCTTGGCGTAGAGGAAGGGTATGAGGTGATTGGGGTTTTTGGCATCGGCTACCCAGTTGAGGTGCCGGCTGCGAGACCAAGAACGCCGATCGCAGAGAAGATCAAAACATTGCCTTAATCCGGTGGATGGCAAGGTCAGCTTAAATCGGATTGGATAAAACAAGCCGCGTTTCTTCCCTTAGAGGGGAGGGCGCGGCTTTTTACACTTCGTATTGATAAACGCCAAAAAGCATGCTATATTGGAATAGCATGCGTCGAGATTTAAAGTAACAGTGCGTACCTATCCTAATTTTATTGTAGCGAAAAAATCAACTCGCGTCAACCCCCAAATTTGCAAAAAGGAGTGCGTATGATGGATAAAGAGCTGAAGCGGGAACAGGAACGGTTGGATCATGTGATGGAGATCCTCGCGGAGAGCATCGGCGAACTGGAGGAGGATACCTCGCGCCGCAGAAATGAGGTGGTCGAGTTCCGTAAGCATTTTTGGGAAGATGTTACGGTGAATTTGGATAACTTTGACGACTTTCTGGAAACGGTCATCAGTCTGCGGCAGCAGGCCGAGGTCTTGTCGTTAAGCCAAAGCAGCCACCGTCAAGCCTCCAAACGCCGGGCAGCGCTGCTGCGAATGCAGGAGAACCCCTACTTCGGGCGAATCGATTTCGCCGAGGAAGGCGAGCCGGAGACCGAACGGGTTTACATCGGCGTCTCGTCTTTGGTGGATCCCAGCGGGGAGAAGTTTCTGATCTACGATTGGCGGGCTCCCATCTCCAGCGTGTATTACGATTACGCGCCGGGGCCAGCCGAGTATGTGACGCCCGGCGGGACGATTCGCGGGGAGCTGGAGCGGAAATGGCAATATCTCATCCGGCACGGTCGGATCGACTCGATGTTTGATACCTCGCTGACGATTGGGGACGAGGTGCTGCAGCAGGTGTTAGGTCATACCGCCAATGCGCAGATGCGCAGCATCGTAGCTACGATCCAGCAGGAGCAGAACCGGATCATCCGCCATGATCAAGGTCGTCTGCTGATTGTGCAAGGCGCCGCCGGCAGCGGGAAAACGTCCGCGGCTTTGCAGCGGATCGCTTATTTGCTGTACAAATACCGCGAACGGATGACGGCCGATCAGATCGTGTTATTTTCGCCAAACGCGATGTTTCAGACTTATGTGTCCGGCGTGCTTCCCGAGCTTGGCGAGGAAAATATGCAGCAGGTGACGTTCCAGGAATACCTCGACCACCGGCTTAGCGGCTTCTTTGAGGTTGAGGATCCTTACGCGCAGTTGGAATACGTGCTGACGGCGCAGGAGGATCCGGATTATCAAACGCGTATGGC
This sequence comes from Paenibacillus rubinfantis, assembly GCF_001486505.1. Classification (GTDB taxonomy): domain Bacteria; phylum Bacillota; class Bacilli; order Paenibacillales; family Paenibacillaceae; genus Fontibacillus; species Fontibacillus rubinfantis. Next base: position 461,797 of record NZ_LN909066.1, on the reverse strand, counting down.
CGCGATCCGGTTGAAGGCTTCGGCGTCATTTTTCGAAGCGATACAGGCTTATCGGTCGTCTTTGGAACAAGGCGGCATGCGGTTCCGGCCCATCCAATTTCGCGGAGACACGTTGGTTTCGGCGGAAGAGATGGCAGCGCAGTTTTACAGCGGGGAGGACTCACCACGTATGTCCGGTCGGATCGAACGATTAACGACCTGGCTGAATGAACGAATCGGCGAGATCGAGAAGCAGGAGCGCCGTAAGCCCTGGGTGCAGGATGCCATCGAGTTGCTTAGCAACGAGCAATACGAACGGGCTTGTGAACGGATTCGGCAAAAATACGGCTTAACCGAGGATTCCGACGAGGAGATCGAAGGTGAACGCTTGGTGAGGGAGCTGGCACGCATGGTCGTGCGCAAGAAGCTAAAGCCGATCCGCGAACAGATCCGTGAGCTGCGTTTTATCGATCTGGCTGGGGTGTATAAACAGCTTTTTGAGGCTCCGGTTCATATCGGTTCCTGGATGGAATCGGAGGCTCCGGAGGTGAGGGAAGCCTGGGGGGAGATTTGCCGGATCACAGTTCAGAACCTCGATGTGGGTAAGTTGTTTTATGAGGATGCGACGCCGTTTCTGCTGCTGCATGAGCTGATTTTGGGGTTCCAGGCGAACATATCGATCCGCCATGTCCTAATCGATGAGGCGCAGGATTATTCTCCGCTTCAATTCGAATTTTTGAAAAGGCTGTTTCCTGCCGCAAAGCTGACGGTGCTCGGCGATTTCCATCAGGCGATCTTCGCGCACGCCGCTGGCACGGCGGATTTCCAGGGATTGCAACGCCTCTATGGACCGGAGCAAACAGAGACGATCCAATTGCGGCGCAGCTATCGGTCGACTCGACCGATCGTCGAGTTTACGCGGAGCCTGATCCCCGGCGGTGAACAGATCGAACCTTTCGAGCGGGACGGAGAAACCCCGGTGTTGACGCAGGTGGCTGACCCGGCTGAATTACACCGGCGTATTGAGGCCAAGGTCGCGGAATTCAAAGTACAGGGAGCAGCTACGATCGCCATCATATGCCGGTCCGCCGCGGAAAGCACGGCTGCTTATGTTGCTTTGAACGGAGGACCCCTCGGTGAGTTGAAGCTGGTCACCCGCGATTCGATCGAATACAAGCAAGGTGTGGTGGTCATCCCGGCTTATTTGGCCAAAGGCATCGAGTTCGATGCGGTGATCCTTTACGATGCTTCGGCACGGTCTTATGGGGAGGAGGGCGTGCGGCGGTTGTTCTATACCGCGTGTACCCGGGCGATGCACCATTTGCAGCTGTTTAGCGTTGGGACGGCGAGTCCGTTTATGGGGGCGGCGATCACCCAAGGACTAGTGAAGGTTGAGGAATAGGAGGGCGAAGTGAAGTTGTGTATGGGGTGTGAAACCAATTGACAAATCGTTCCAATGGGAGTATATTGTAAATAGTAAGTGATAAGTAGTAAGTAGTAAGTAGTAAGTAGTAAGTGATAAGCGATATGTGAAGTTGGAACATGAGACGGATGTAAGAGTTGGCGGATCACACAATTCCAGAACGATAGGGGAGTTTGGCGATGGCAGAGTTGAAGGAGCTTACCTTAGCCCAGCGTTTCTCGATGATTGCGCTGAACGCGCAGCGAAGCAATATGATGACTACCGTTAAGAAAATCTCGCTCCGTACGATAGCGGCAGCGGTCATCCTGGAGGTATACCTGGAGGATGGGTTAACCGCTGGGGCGAAAGGCCACATCGAAGGTGCGGTGGTGCCGGGGAAGGAGATTTCAACTGGAGATTTGGCTTACCGGGAGTTGATTTTGAAAGCAGTCGGATCGAAAGCGCGCGACCGTCAACCTAAGCTGCCGTGGTGGTTAAAGAAGGCTTCCTCGCTGCCTAAGCGGACCCTGGCCCGTTTCGAACTCGTCATGGCGAAGGGCCTTGCCGATCTGGGAAGGATGGAGGAGATCCCGAATTTGCTCGGGTGCGATATGTTTTATGAGTCGGCAGGCGTGTCGATCAAGGAGTACCGCTGTCCGATCGATGAATATACGAGGATTACGGAAGGGTTCCGGGCGGAGATCCTGGAGGAGGGACCGGTCAGCGATGATGCGGTTTGCCTATTATGGCTGCTGCGGGAAAGCGGCTGCTTGCCGGATCTCTTTTCGCGGAATGAACTGGACCTTGTGGCGACGAGAATAGGGGAGTTGGATACAAGCCATTCGTTGGCCCATATGATCTTTCCGATTCAAATCTACCGGGGATGGGAAATCGCGGTAAAGGATGCCCTGCGGATAAAGAGATCGTTTATTCGCTCGACGGTTGGCACCGGCATGTTGTTCTTGTTCCCGTTGTTGGACCGTTCGCAGGCGGTTTTTATCGAGACGGAGGCGTGGTTCTCTAACTCCAAGCAACGGCTGGAGGCCGTCAAGAATCGGCTTGAAGCGCAAGGCCACGTGTTTACGGTGCTGAAGGAGGGGGAGATCCCCACGATCAAAATTGACAATCTGGTTTATGAAGTGGTTCCGCATTATGTAACGGTGCGCGTACCGATCCAAGGGGTACGGCTGCTTCCGAAACGCCCGATCTAAAGGAGTCCTGCCCCCATGTCCAGACAACGATCCATGGAAGCCATTGAAGCTTCGGAGTTCGTCACGATTGGCGAATTGGCGCGGTTGACGGCAACCCGCTACAGCACCCTGAAGTTCTACACGGAGGAAGGGATGCTGCCGTTCGAGCAAGCCGAGGAGAATTTGACGCGCCGGTACCGGCGGGTAGAGACGGTGGAGCGGATCTTGCGGATCAAGCAACTTCGCTCCGAGGGGATGTCCGTCCCTGAGATCAAGGCGAAGCTGATGGAGGAATCCTAAACGCATGAGATGAACGGACCCTGCGATAGCGGGGTTCTCTTTTTTATAAAGGAATCGTCGCTATCGCCTTCACCGGATCGGTTGTATAATTATGGAAGGGTCCAGCTTTCATACGGAATCCCAGGAGCCCTACCATCAGCAAGGGAGGTGCTGCGGAATGAAACGCGGTCATCAGGTGTATAAAGGTTGGTTATGGATGGCGGGATATTTCCTACTGTTGATCTTAGCAAGCAACCACAGTCACGGATATTCCTTTCTTGACTCTTTCCTAGACGACATTGGAATAGGGAGTTGGTCGAAGGAAGCGAAGACAGGGTGGCATATCACCTCTTTGATTTCGATTCCTCTTTTATTGCTCTGTTTGTACCAAACGGTCCGTGGGCTGAAGGAGAGGTATCCAAGAATCCTGATGATCATGATTATTGCCACGTTCATCTGTTCTTTTGTGTATCCGAAGTTCACGGAAGGAATCTTTTAGTAGGGGGGATTTGCATGCGGAGAAGCGTAGATGAGAAGCTGCGGATTGAATTATTTAACCCCAGCCATTCCGATGATTTGTTTAAGCTTATTCAAGCGAACCGGGATCATTTTGGCGAGTGGCTTGAATTCCCTTATCATACCCATACCGTGAACGATGCCAGTGCGTTCATAGCCGGAACGATTCAGAAGCAGGCTGCCGGGAATGGCGGTTGGTGCGGTATCTGGCTAGAGGATCAATTAGTTGGGGCAATTGGTTTCGTACATATCAACCGGATGGATCAAACCACCGAAATCGGGTATTACCTCGCGCAGGAATATGAAGGGCAAGGAATCATCAGCCGATGCTGCCGTGAAATCATTAAGTATGTATTTGAGGAGCTGGGGCTCCATCGAATCGAGATTCGAGTTCACCCTGACAATACAAGAAGCCGAAACATCCCGGAAAGGCTCGGATTTGTTCAGGAAGGCATCTTGCGTCAAGCGGAAAGGTTCGTCGATCGTTACATGGATAAAGTGATTTATGGGCTTTTAAAAGAGGAGTGGAATCCAGGTCTATGAGGATCAGAGCGGAAGAACCAAGTGATGTCCAAGCGATCTTTACACTTCACTTCCATGCTTTCGGGGAGCGGGAGGAGGAGTCAAAGTTAGTCGAGCGGATCCGGACTTATCAAGGGGAACTCCAATATCCGAAGGCCTTTTTTGATAATTGAACAAGATGAAGGAAGTGCAGTTAGCGGAATGAATGATTTTGAGCGCGTTTATGAGATGATGTCAGCTTCTTTTCCGGAGAACGAATATCGAACCCCATCCGGACAAAAGGAGCTGCTGCAGCACCCCGAATATCGGCTGATGACCGAGTCCGATGAGCAGGGGCAGATGATCGCCTTTTTGGCGGCATGGGAATTTCCGCTGTTTCGCTTTATTGAGCATCTGGCCGTAGATCCCTCTGTGCGAGGTGGGGGAATTGGGAAACGGCTGATGAACAAGTATTTAAGTGAGTCGAAGAAATTGACTATACTCGAGGTGGAACTGCCGGAAGACACGCTCTCTTGTCGCCGAATCCGGTTTTATGAGCGCCTTGGATTCCGTCTTAATGATTATGACTATGTTCAGCCACCGTTACGGGTTGGAGAAGAGGATCTACCGCTGAAAATCATGAGCTATCCGAAGTCGCTCGCAGAGAACGAGTTCTTGGCGTGCAAGGCGCTTCTATACGATAAGGTGTACCGCATACCTAAAATCTAGGGAGTAGAGCCAATCCCAACAGACGACCCGGCCGAAGATAAAAGCGATCCAGGGCTGGGTTCTTGGGCAAGTGGAGTTATTACATACACAAGAGAGTGGGGAAAGCAATTGAAGCATGCTTTTGCAGCATGGAGTATATTCACGTTACTGCTATTAGGTTCTTGTTCTGGCACCAACCAAGGCAATGGAGCAAATGAAGATGAACTCTTACTCATTCAAGAAACCCAACATGGAAAATTCTATTCTCCAAGTCAAGAGGATGATGTTCAACAAGTTGTTGAAGAGTTATCTCTACATTATGAGTCCCATTATGAACGGTTAACCCGCATGTTCCACTTCAGTCCCTCTGAGAAAACGAAGATTCATGTATATACCGACAAGGCGCAATTTTATGAATCCATAGGCCGTCAAACGGAAGGGACGTATGATGCCAAGGATCAAACGATTAAGGTGTTTACCCCGTCACAAATCCGATTTGTCCCTTCTTTACATTCAGACTATATGGATCAATTAGTTCACGAATTTGTTCATGCGATCATCCAACAAATAAATCCGGTGGTTGGACAGATGAAATGGCTGGATGAAGGCACGGCTTATTACGCTGCTTTGCAGCTTGAGGCAGATTTGGATAAAACACATCAATTCCGCGAGATTCCAACATTTGAACAGCTTCAAAGTGCCACCTTTTTTGATGATTACGGAAGTTCAGCCTATTTCTATAGTGGATTAATTGTCCAATTTATTGTTGATGAATATGGACTGGATTCGTTAAATGAACTCATTAGAGATCCTTACGCCTTGGAGACGATCCTGAACACTTCCATGGAGCAGTTATATAAGCAATGGAAGGCAGGGAGAGGGTAACATGAACCGGGAGAAGGTATTTTCCTTACCAATCCTAACTTAGGGAGGGGACATCCTTGAAGCGGATTTACTTAATTAGACATTGTAAGGCGAGTGGTCAAGAAGCCTCGGCGGAGTTAACGCAAGAAGGAGTAACTCAGGCGGGGCAGTTGGCGGATTTTTTAGAGGACAAATTCATAGATTGGATAGTTTGCAGCCCCTATCAAAGAGCGATCTCAACGATTCAACCACTAGCACAACGGTTAGGTTTGCCAATACATAGAGATAATCGTCTTCGTGAGAGAATTCTGTCGTCCGAGGGGATGCCAGATTGGATGGATAAACTAAGGAAGTCGTTTGATGATCTCGATATGAAGCTGCCGGGTGGGGAATCCTCATGGGAGGCAATGACTCGGGGAATCTCAGTTATGGAAGACTTGGTTCAACGACCGGAAATGAATCTCGTTGTGGTGACTCACGGGAATCTCATGTCCTTGATTTTGAAACATTATGACTCTTCATTTGGGTACGAGGCGTGGAGCCGGCTTACGAATCCAGATGTGTATGAGCTAGGGGTTACCGGGGATAAGGTAATGGATGTAAAGCGTCTTTGGGAGTAGTTTGGTCGAAAAACCGAATACATTTTGGCGATTTCGTCGGTTTTATCGCAATGTATATGAAATTTCATATAGATTTGCGCACTTTCAAGGGTTTTGGCCTAAATCTATATGAAAAACCGAATACATTTCGGATTTTTCGTCGCCAGCGCCCAAATTATATATGAAATTTCGAATACAATTCCGATAGTACATAAAGAAACCATGAAACCGAAGTAGGGCCATCGACGGGAGGTGTACATCATGTCCGAACACGAAGAAATGTTAAACGGCGGTAATATCAATCAGGTCGTAAAAGTAGGGGGGACCGTGCGAAGAAAGGCAGATCCCAACCCTTATGTGTATGATTTGCTGAAACACCTTGAAGCCCAAGGGTTTGCTCACTCTCCGAGATTTTTGGGGCGAGATGAGCAGGGGAGAGAAATCCTGACTTATCTGGAAGGTGATGTGCCGGGGAACAACTACCCCGAAATTGAACCCTATATGTGGTCGGACCATGTGCTAACCCAGTTAGCGAAGCTTTTGAGAAGTTATCATGATGCCACAACAGGTTTTGTAACCCCCCATGAATCGGTCAACCGATACCCAGATGAAACGCGAAATGAAGTCGTCTGTCATAATGACGCGGCCTTGTACAATATCGTGTTTAACGATCAACAGCCTGTGGGAATGATCGATTTCGACATGGCCGGACCCGGTCCGCGGTTGTGGGATATCGCCTACACCCTGTATACCTCGGTTCCCCTCGCTGGATTTGCCCCAGGGGATAAGGACCGCGAGGTGGTTCCTTATGACCGGGAACTTCATGCGACTTTGCGAAAAAGAAGGATCGAACTCTTCTTCCAATCCTACGGGATCGATATACCAAGCGACTTCAAGGAATGGGTGATCTCCCGAATCCAAGCCATGTGCAGCACTTTATCCGAACGTGCCGCTGCCGGAGACCCGGCTTTTATCAAGCTGGTTGAGGAAGGGCACCTGGCTCACTACGAGAAGGAAGTCAGATTTCTTGAGGAGCATTTTGAGGATTGGGGTTGATAGAAGTCTGCCATTCCTCCAGCAACGCGGTCTCGTCCATTTCGTATCCGATGATCACCAGATAATGAGGGCCCGTGTAACCTGAGCGTTCCCGCTGAATCCGTCGTCCGGCGTATTGAATCAAGGTTGCCTCGGGGGAGTCATCCAAAGATACATACCCTTTGGCGCGCAGTATCCGGCTCCCTTGGCTTCTAAGCAGCTTCTCCAGCTGATACAGCGATAAAGGGACCTGTGCGGAAAGGGGCACGACAATACTTTGAATACGGGAAAAAGAAGCCTGCTCACGCTCCTCGTGCAAGCCGGCACCGCCGGCTGGAGCGAGGGGATACCCTGTGGATACCACCTTCAACATTTTGGATCTCTGCGCTTGCTGATGCAGCGGATCCAATCCCCGAATGACCCCTTCCAGATCAAATTTGGCGTGAACCGAAGGATGGAGCACGGCACGCTCGTTATGCTTTTGGATCATGCGGTTAACTTTCGTCAATTGGACTGGCGATACAAGATCGGTTTTATTGATGACGATCACATCCGCCACTTCCAGCTGGCGACGGAGTGTACGCACGAGTTGGCGATCGGAGGAAAAGATGCTGTTGTACTCCAGCGCATGCTCGGCATCCAGCACGGTCACGATCTTATGTAAACGCAATTTGTTCAGGAGCTCCGGCTCGGCCATGGCATCCACGACCTCCTCAGGATTGGCGACTCCGGTTAATTCGACGACAATGACGTCGGGGGCAAGCGCCAATAGGCTTTGGAGTGCGCCGGAAATTTCGCTTTTTTTGCTGCAGCAGATGCAGCCGTCGAACAGCTTCTCCAAGGGGAAGTCGGGGGTGGATTCGGATAAAATCCGGCCGTCCACATCGGCCTTGCCCAGCTCATTCATCAGGACCGCCGGTTTCAGCTCACGGGCATGCAGTTCCTTCATCAGCTCAAGCAGCAGCGTCGTTTTGCCACTGCCTAAAAAACCACTAAGCAGGATCACGGGGGTACGCATTCGAAGCATCTCCTTCTTCAAACCATGAAATCACGTTCTAGGGAATATCTACATTCAAAAAATCAAAGTTGGGGTAAATGTATGGATTATCCGGCCTTTCGATAACCTCGACCTCGGCGGCCTCAAGTTGAATAATGGGATTTCCGTGATACTTCGTCTGGCCGAGAGTGCCTTTCACCTTGACCCATGCATCCTCTTTTAGTTGCGAAGTCCCGTCGAACTCCATTAATACGCCATAAGGCGTCGCATCCGCCGTGCAGCACTGGACGGCAATCCTCCCGATCACCCATTGATTCTCCTCAAGATCCGGTTCGCGATACACGAAGCCGGAGATTTCCATCTCCTTGCCGAGAAACGGCTCCTTAAACGACACGATCGCCGAGAGAATCTCCATGTAGATTTCAGGTTTGACCTCGATCACCGGCAATACATAAATGCGTTTCGCCAATTCGGCTAAATCCCGTGTAAAATCATCGTCCGCTTGAAACCGTTCGTCCAAAGATTCATCGGAGGGAGCCTCTTTTTCAGGAGAGATCTCCGAGCTGTCGCTCAGCGTTTCCTTCCCCGAAACGGCCTCCTCCGGCGGATCGGCAACCTCAGCAGCCGCGGCCTGTTGCGAGGAATATCCTGCACTGCCGTAGGGAATGGACGAGGTGAACACGATGCCTTTTTTGTCTACAAAAGAGCCACCCAGGACGGTATCCGGCAGCAAAAAGCCCAACAGCAGTGGCAAAGCGATCATCCCGTAAAGGAAACCCGCCTTAGGCCAGGATTTCGTTGGAGCAGGTTCGCAGCAATCGCAATCCATAACCGCTGAACCGCGATAAATTCGGTAGGCAATAAAGCCCTGGATGACTGCCAAAGCATAAACGATCAGGGCTGATATTTTGACCAAAGGGCGGATGCGTACACCGATGTAGAGTTGAAGGTTGTTCGTCTCAACGAGGTAGGCGATTAGGATGGACAGGCCAAGCAACAGAATCGCTCTGACAAGATGATGCAGCGCTGTGATCGATCGTTGTTCTCTCATGATTGGCCACCTCTAGGAAAATGATCGGAGCACGATGTGATCCCATCCGATGCTAAAAGCAAGCACCACGACGAGGATGATCGCTCCAAGGGTTAGGACGAATTTCGTCTTGAAGACGGAGAAGAGCATCAGCGTTCCTTTCAGGTCGAGCATCGGGCCAAGGACGAGAAAGGTAAGGAGTGATCCCACGGAAAAGGTATTCACAAAAGAAGAAGCAACAAAGGCGTCGGAGGTCGAACAGATCGACAGCAGGTAAGCGAAGCCCGCCATCAAAAGGTGAGAGGAGACGGGCCCCTGACCATACGCCGCCAGCTGGCTCGTGCTCACAAAGGTGTGGATCAGGGCCGTAATCAGGGCGCCCACCGTCAGATATTTGGTCATCTCAAACCATTCGTTACACAGATGCATGAGCCGGGACGTGAGCTTATCCGTCCAGGATTCATGGCTGCGATCGCGAAGGTCCTCTTCGTAGAGCGTATCCAGGCTGAAGCGGAGCGGCTGATATCGAATGAACCGGTAGACGAGCAGGCCGATAACCAAGGCGACGACCAGAGCTAAGCCCATTCGGGAGTATACCACTTCGGGACGAGTGCGAAAGGCCGTGTAAGTCGCGAAGAAAACGATCGGATTCAAGATTGGCCCGCTAAGAATAAACACCGTGGCGATGTACACCGGCATGCCTTTGGCGATCAATCGGCGAATCACCGGGACCATCCCGCATTCACAAATGGGAAAAATCACCCCAAAGAAACAAGCAAACAAGATCCCGAGCAACGGGTGGCGGGGAATCATTTTGGAGATTAAACGTTCCGAAACAAACCACTGCAGCAAGGAGGATACGATAACCCCAAGCAAGAGAAAGGGAAGTGCCTCCAGAAAAATGCTGATAAACATCGTTTTGAACGTGAGCAGGTTATTCGAAACCTCGGATGAAAGCCATGACATGAGAAATTAACCCCTTCAACAACCGGTAAACAGTGCTATTTGTCCCTATAGTAATCGTAATCATTACAAATAACAAGAGAAAAATTGGCAGTTCCATTCTTGGAATTTGGATTGACAAGCAAAAGTAGGGGTGATTATACTGTCTACATCGTAATAATTACGATTAAGGAAAGGAGAGGAGCTTTTACATATGAATCAATCGCAAGCTTCGGGTTTCAAAAGGAGACCAGTCAAAACATGGGCAGGTGGTTTGTTAGGGGGGGTGCTCTTGGCATTAGCTGCAGGGTGCGGATCGCCAGCAGGAGATCAGCCAAGCCAAACAACCGCCGCCAACTCGCCGGCGACAACGGTGCAAGCCACGGAGGCAGCGTCCGCCGGGGATCCGGGGGAAACCGGGACGTTTCTTACGTTTACGGATGATGCTGGACGTGAGGTCACGCTTCCGTCACGTCCGAAGAAGATCATCGTCCTTTCGCCGCAGTTGCTTGATTTATTGTATGCCGTCGACGGTACCGCCATCGCCCGGGCCACTTCAACCGGGGGAACGGTGCCGGAGGAAGCGAAGTCGCTTGAAGAAGTTGGAGGCATCACCACGGTGAATACCGAGAAATTACTGTCCTTAAAGCCGGATCTCGTCCTCGGCTCCACCTCGTTCCATCGGGATCTGACCAGCGTATTGGAGACGAGCGGCGTTCCTTTTGCTCTTTTTAATCTCAGCACGTATGAAGATTTACGGGAAAAGGCGCTGCTGTTCGGCAAATTTGCCGATACGGAGACGAAAGCTACGGAGGCGCTGGCCAAGTTGGAGGGACAAATTAACGAGTTGACCGCGAAGGTACCGGCGGGCTCATCGCCTAGCTTTATCATGCTCAACGTGACGCCCAGCAGCATTACCGTACAGCGAGAGCATACCGTGGGACTGGAAGTTGCGGAAATGCTGCATATGACGAACGTGGCGGCAACGCTGGAGGCTTCACAGAAGAGTCCCAGCACAGCCCCTTTTAGCTTAGAGAAAATCGTGGAGCTGGACCCGGATTATGTGTTCCTGCTGATTCATGGAGCTCGTGAGGATGGAGAGAAGAAAATCGAATCCGACCTGGCCAATCAACCGGCCTGGGCTTCGCTGCGCGCGGTTAAGGAACAGCGCATGGCGATATTGCCTTCCAACCTGTTGCTGTCGCACCCGGGATTTCGGCTCAACGAATCGGTGGAATATTTAGCTAAACTGGTCTATCCCGAGATTTATGGAAATGGAAATGGAAAATAACATCAAATTATTTACCGCAGCAAGAGGAGGGGGCGTGCTTACGGCCATTGCGCTGGCGGCGGTGTTCGGGATCGCCTGGAGCATCGGGACCGGCGCCGTCTTCATCTCGCCGGGGGAAATTTGGCAGTATCTGTTTCATGGATTCGACGGCCCCTTGCGAGAAGTCATTTGGAACATCCGTTTGCCCCGCACACTGGTTGCAGCTTTGGTTGGCGTAAATCTCGCTTTGTCGGGGGCGATCTTGCAGGGCGTGATGCGGAATCCCCTGGCTGACCCGCATATTATCGGCGTTTCTTCCGGGGCAGGGCTGCTTGGGATCACGATTCTGATCCTATATCCGGAGGCCTGGCCGCTGCTGACGCCGGTTGCCTTCCTTGGAGCTTCGGCGGCGGCGGCAATCATTTATACGTTGGCCTGGAAACAGGGGGTTCAGCCGGTTCGCCTGATCCTGGCAGGGGTCGCGGTATCCGCGTTTCTCGGCTCGGGGATCTCGGCGCTGCTCACCTTCTACAGCGACCGTGTCAACGGCGCGCTCGTCTTCCTTGTTGGCGGATTGTCGGCCAAAAGCTGGCCGGAGCTGCAGATGATGCTTCCTTATTCGCTGGCAGGTCTGGCGTTGGCGATGATCGGTTCGGTACACCTCAACCTGTTGGCGCTAGGCGATGCCCATGCGCGTGGCCTTGGGGTGAGGGTGGAGGCCACGCGCCTCATGTTAACGGCCGTAGCCACGCTTTTGGCTGCCAGCGCGGTGAGCGTCGTGGGATTACTGGGCTTTGTGGGACTGATTGTCCCCCATTGTGCCCGGTTGCTCATTGGCAGTGACCACCGTTTGCTGCTGCCCGCTTCCGCCCTGCTTGGCGTGGCCGTGGTGACCGTCTGTGATACGCTGGCCCGCTTGCTGTTTGCACCCATTGAGCTTCCGGTCGGCATCATTCTGGGCGCTTTCGGGGCGCCGTTTTTTCTGTATTTATTAAGGAGGGAAGGCGAATGACCGCGTTGGCGCTGGATAACCTCGCTGTCAAATACAACCACCGCCCGGTGATCGAGCGGATCAGCTGGAAGGCGGAGAAGGGCAAAATCTATAGCATCATCGGTCCCAACGGTTGCGGAAAAAGCACCTTACTGAAAGCGATCGCCGGACAGCTGAAGCCGGTCCGCGGCACGATCCTGCTGGACGATCGGCCCCTCGCCAGCTATTCCCGACGCGGCCTGGCCAGATATTTGTCCATGCTACAGCAAAGCCAGGAGAAGCAGCCGGACTTGACGGTGCGCACCTTGGTCGGCTATGGACGCTTTCCTCATAAACCGGCCTGGGCCGGCCTTCGCCGGGAGGATGAGGAGATCATTGACTGGGCTTTGGCCCAGACAGGAGCCTTATCGCTGGCGGATCGCAAGCTGTCCGCCTTGTCGGGGGGAGAACGTCAGCGGGCGTGGATCGCTCTGGCGCTGGCGCAACAGCCGCGTCTGTTGCTGCTTGACGAGCCCACCACGTATTTGGATGTCAGCCATCAATGGGAGATCATGGAGCTCGTTTCCGAACTGAACCAAAAGCACGGCATCACCATCCTGATGGTGCTGCACGATATGAATCATGCGGCTGCCTTTTCCGACGAAATCCTGGTTTTGAGCCAGGGGGAGGTATATGTGAGCGGAAAACCGGCGGATACGCTAACCGAGCAAACGCTGGGTGAAGTGTTTGGGGTAAAAGGACAAATCACGCAGGACCCGGAAACCGCTCGCTTAAGCTGCTTGGTTACGGGACTGCTGGATCAGGAAGGAAACATCGAAAATCGAAGATATAGGAGAGGATTAGGATGAACGGGAAACCGGAGATCTATCCGTTTGCGGCGATTGTTGGGCAGGAGGCGATGAAAAAAGGACTGCTCCTAAACCTCGTTGAGCCGCGGCTTGGCGGGATGTTGATCCGCGGGGAAAAAGGTACCGCCAAATCGACGGCGGTCCGCGCCCTTGCCGATCTGATGCCAGGGCTTCGGGTCGTGAACCTTCCGGTGAGCGCTACCGAGGACCGCGTGGTTGGCACGCTGGATATCGAACACGCCATCCGAGAAGGGGAGAAGCGGTTTGAACCGGGGCTGCTGGCGGCGGCGGACGGTCAAATTCTGTACGTCGACGAGATCAATTTGCTGGATGATGCAATTGTGGATGCGCTGCTGGATGCGGCTGCGATGGGCGTGAACACCGTGGAGCGGGAGGGGGTATCGCATTCGCACTCCGCTCGTTTTATTCTCATCGGTACGATGAATCCGGAGGAAGGGGAGCTCAGACCCCAACTGCTGGACCGTTTTGCTCTTTCCGTGGAAGTGACCGGAGAACGGGAGGTGGCGGATCGGATGGAGGTCGTCAAGCGTCGCCTGGCCTTTGATGCGGACCCGGCAGCCTTTCGCCGCGGGTACGAACGGGAACAGCAGCAGCTTTATGAACGGATTATAAGCGCCCGCGAGCGACTCGCGTCAATCGAACCGACCGACGAACTTCTGGAATGGACCGCCAAAGTGGGGATTCGCCTGGGGGTGGACGGTCATCGCGCGGACATCACCCTGATGAAAACCGCCATGGCACTTGCTGCCTGGGAAGGGCGTACCCGGGTTCGGCCAGAGGATATGGTGGAGGCGGCCCTGCTGGTTATGCCGCATCGGATGCGCAAGCGGCCGTTTGAGGATGGAGAATTTCAGGCGGAGACGATGAAGCAGCTGCTTGACGAGTTGATGACGGAGGCCGCGAATGCAGTCTGAAGCTTTTGTTTATCCCTTTTGCGCAGTGGTGGGTCAGGAGCAAGCCAAACAGGCCTTGCTGCTGCACGCCGTCAATCCTGGGCTGACGGGGGTGCTGTTGGTCGGGGAGCCCGGGACAGCTAAGACGACGCTGATTCGCGGTTTAGCCGACCTGTTGCCGGATCGCCGACGGATGGCGGTTCCACTACATGTCGACGAGGAGCGGCTGTATGGCGGAATCGATACAGCCGCGGCCATCCGCCTCGGTGAGCGGCGGCTTGCTCCGGGGCTGCTTCACGAAGCGGACGGCCATTGGCTCACGATTCACGAAGCGAATCTGATGCGCGAAAGCACCTTGCGAGGGATTTTGTCAACTGCTGAGCAAGGTGGATATGATTCTGCAGAGGGAGAGGGAGGGGGAGAACTGCCACGCTGGGTTCCCTCCTCGTTTATGTTGTTTGCAACGATGAACCCGGAAGAAGGAGCGATCCCTTCCACTTTGCTGGATCGCTGGGGGATCTATGTGTCCGTTCGGGCGCTATCGGATCCGGCCGAACGGGCGGAAATCGTCCGCCGCAGGCTCGCCTTCGAGCGCGATCCGGGCGGGTTTGTTCGCGCCTTCGCCGCGGAATCGCAGGCGCTTGAAGCGCGGCTTGCGCAGGCGCGCCTCGGCCACCGGCGAGGAGCGCGAGCCGGGCGAAGCTGCGGCTGCCGCGCGCGCTGTTGTTGAGGCGGTGGGCCGGGGCTTTGAGGTCCAACGCCTTGCTTTTGCTCCGCCGCGCAGCCGGTCCCACCAGGCCAAGGCGGGCAAACGCAACCCGGCGAGCGAAAGCAGCCGGGGCGGACGTTATATTCGTGCGGAGGCACCGCGCGGAGCGGTCGTTGATCTGGCCCTTGACGCCACGCTGCGGGCGGCAGCGCCCTATCAAAAGGCGCGCCGGCAGCTCGCGGCGGATAGAGGGGAAGGCGAGGGAAGACCACGTCCAACCGTTCTTGTCGAGTACAGCGATTTGCGCGTCAAAGTGCGAGAGAGCCGCACAGGAACGGCGTTGCTTTTCGTCGTTGACGCCAGCGGTTCGATGAATGCCGCCAAGCGGATGAAGGCGGTCAAGGGGGCGGTGCTCTCGCTGCTGCGCGATGCTTACCGGCAGCGCGACAGCGTTGGCCTGGTGGCCTTTCGCGACCGCGGGGCGGAGCTGCTGCTCGATATTACACGCAGCGTCGAGCTGGCCGAGCGCCGGTTGAAGGCGATGCCCGTCGGCGGAAGAACCCCGTTGGTAGCCGGACTGGAGAAAGGCGAGGCTACGCTGCGGACGCTGCTGTATAAAGGAAGCGGGCTAGTACCGGCGATGATCTTACTTACAGATGGCAAAGTGAATGTCGGGACCGCTTCGGGGCTCGATCCGTGGCCGGAGATCCAAGCTGCGGGCAGTCGTTTGGCAACCGAGGGGATTCAGACGATGGTGATTGATACGGAGCAGGGGGTTGTTCGGCTAGGTTATGCCCGTAAGCTGGCGGAAGCTCTTGGAGCGCAGTACATCCGGCTGGAGGAACTGGAAGCCGGCCGGATCGCGCAAGCTGTCCGCAGTTTGACGGCAGGGACGCAGGCCGGGCAACGCCGATCTTATACGAAAAGGTAAGGAGATGAGAGCTTGAACATCCTCGTCATCACAAACAACGAAGCTTCGCAAGCCCATTTGTCGGCGGCGTACCGCAGGCTGGATGAAGCTCAACGGCAGCAATTGATGCTGGCCGTAATTGATCCAGGAGGCAGCGAGGCCGTCGATGCGCCGGCAGACCTAAAAACTAAGCTTACAGCAGACACCTTCGATATGATTATTTTTGATGCGCATGGCGTTCCCAAGGAAAGTCTGGAGTTGATCAAGGAGCACCTCCAGCAAGGAGCAGCACATCTCGTTCCCGTCGGTGGGGATACCGGTGAAATCCGCTCATTACTTCGATTAGGTCAACTGAGTGCCGATGATTTGCCTCCTATGGGTACGAATCCGAAGGAAGTCTTGGGTGGGCAGGATCATCACGTAGACTACAATCGATATACGAAAATGACGGAATATTGGCGGGGCGGAGGGACGGCCAATCTACTTGGCCTGCTCTGCTTGGCGGGCCGGGAATACGGGGGTTGCGATCTGCTGCCCGCTCCAGCCGACCCGTTTTTTCTCCAAGAAATCTGCATCCTTGAACCTGAAAGCGGAACTCGCTTCGCCAGCCTGTCCGATTATCGAAACAGCCGAGGATATTCGGAGAAGCGACCCACGGTGGCGCTGTTTTTTAACGGAAATGGGAATCTACAGGATCTCAGCGAGTGCGTCGGGGAGATCGCAAGTCAAATCGAGGCATTTGCCGATTGTTTGCCGATCGCTTTTCCTTCCGTGATGAATATTTCGCTGGATCGGCTTGGGGAACTGTTAACCGAGGGAGGTCGGTCGATTGATTTGATCGTGAACCTGCTTCCTTTCCGTCTAGGGATTGGTCCGGGCGGAGGTGGAGCTTCGGCGGAAAAAAAGCCACCGAACGGCATGGGGGACCCGAGCCATACGGACGGAGCAGTAACCTGGCTTGAGGAGCTGGGAGCCCCGATGCTGCATCCGTTCATCTTGTCCGGCACGACCGAAGAGGAGTGGCGACAGTCTGTCCGAGGGGTAAACCCAGCCCAACTTATGGTACAGGTCGTGCTTCCGGAATTGGACGGGGCGATTGAGACCTATCCCATTGCGGCTTTGCGTTCTGAGGGGGAGGATCCTGAGTTAGGGATCGCTCTGAACAAGCTGGTATTAATCCCCGAGCGGGTGGAGAAGCTGGTTCGGCGCGTTAGGCGTTGGCTGGAGCTTCGCCGCAAAACCAATCGGGAGAAGAAGCTGGCTCTGATTTGCTATAACTATCCTCCCGGCGAGGCGAATGTGTTTGGCGGATCGTTTCTGGATACCTTTGAATCGGTCGCCCGCTTGTTGTCCCGATTACGGGAGGAAGGGTATGAGACCGAGGAGATGACCGCGGAGGAGCTGCGTTCCCGGTTCGTGGATGGGGGGCTGGTGAATTCCGGTCAGTGGACGTCGTTGGAACAGGCAGAGGGTCAAATGATTCGCTACACGGATGCCGACTTCGCGGATAAGCTGGCCGCCCGCGCCTGGGGCAAGGAAGCTGTGGAACGCTGGGGGCAGCCGCCAGGCGAGATCATGACGGAAGGGGAGTCCTTCTTGATTCCCGGTATCGTCAACGGCCGTATTTTCATTGGGCTGCAGCCATCCCGCGGCATTCACGAGGATCCTGAAAAATCCGTCCACGATCGCTCCCTGCTTCCGACCCATCAATATACGGCCTTTTATGAGTGGATTCGCGAACAGTGGGGCGCGGATGCGGTCGTCCATATCGGGACGCATGGGACGCTGGAGTTTCAGCGCGGGAAGGAAGCCGGAATGTCAGGGGATTGTGTGCCGGACGATTTCATCGGGGATCTTCCGCATTTGTATTATTACTACATCGG
This sequence comes from Paenibacillus rubinfantis, assembly GCF_001486505.1. GTDB lineage: Bacteria > Bacillota > Bacilli > Paenibacillales > Paenibacillaceae > Fontibacillus > Fontibacillus rubinfantis. Next base: position 444,230 of record NZ_LN909066.1, on the reverse strand, counting down.
GAATCCTTCGGAGGCGATGATCGCCAAACGCCGCAGCCATGCGGTATTGGTGGGCTATCAGGCGCCGCCGTTTACCGAGGCCGAGCTGTACGGCGAATGGGCGCATCTTGATGCGCTGCTGCATGAATATCGTGAGGCGCAGCAGCTGGACCCCGACCGATGCGGGGATCTTCTTCGCAAGCTGCAGGAAGCGAGCGAAGCGCTTCATTTTGCTGCGGATTCGCCGGAGGAGATGGAAGAGGAGCTGTACCGGATGCAACGCTCCCTCATCCCAAGCGGGCTGCATGTGCTTGGAGAGGGTTACGACCCTGAAGCCGCTGCCGCGTATATGCGGTTTGTGCTGCGACACGAGCGGGGGGCGATCCGCTCCTTGCGTGGATTGTTGGCGGAGCAAAAAGGGTTAAAAGTCGAGCTGCTTACCGCCGGCGGTCACTTCGACGAATTGCACCGGCTCGATCAGGAGGCGGCGCAGCTGATTCAGACGTACCTGTCCACGAAGTCGCTCCCGGCTTCTTGCTTGGAGGAGCCGCCGGAGTGGCGGGAGGCGGTGCGGCAAGCACTGGATTTCGGGTATCGCGCTTATGAGAGTTCCATCAAAAACCAAGAGCTGGAAGGCATGCTCAAGGCGCTGGAGGGCCGTTATCTCCGTCCCAAGCTGGCGGGCGATGCGATTCGCTCCCCTGAGGTGATGCCGTCCGGATTTAATCTTTACTCCTTTGACCCGCGCGCCGTACCTAGCGTGACCGCCGCGGAACGGGGGGCACGTACCGCCGAGAACTCGATTCGTCAGTACGTCGAACAGCATGGGGAGTATCCGGGAACAACGGCCGTTGTCTTATGGGGGCTGGAAACCTCGCGGACGCAAGGGGAGACGATTGGGCAGGTTCTCCGCTATATGGGAGTACGCGTTGGTGGAGCGATCGGAACATTCCGGACCGAATACGAAATCATCCCGCTGTCCGAGCTAGGCCGCCCGCGCCTCAACGTGGTCGTGCACATGACCGGCTTGTTCCGCGATATGTTCCCGAATCTGCTGGAGGACTTAAACCGAATCTTTCGGCGTGTCTCCGAGCTGGAGGAGCCGGATGAGCTGAACTGGTTTAAGGTTCACTCCCGAAATACGGAGGAGCAGCTGCTGGCTGGCGGCTACGAGCCGGACCGTGCCCGGGATTTGGCGAACGCCCGCATTTTTGGCCCTGCGGAAGGCCAGTACGGGACGAATATGACCCGATTAATCGAGACCAAGCAGTGGAGCGAGGAGTCCGAGCTGGGTCAGGCCTATGCGGACAGTCAGCAGTATGTTTACAGCTTGAAGGAACGCGGGCAAGCGGAACCGGAGTTGTACCGTATCCGGTTGATGGCGGTGGATGTCGTCTCACAGATTCGCTCCAGCCATGAATGGGAGGTAACCGATTCCGACCATTATTACGAATATTTTGGCGGCCTCTCCAAATCGGTAGCGATGGTGAAGGGAAGTCCGGCGGACATTCATATTACGGATTCGACGCTAGAGCAGCCCGTCACCGAATCGGCGGAGCATTCGATTGCTCGTGGCGTACGCACCCGGCTGATCAATCCGAAATGGATTGACGCGCTGCTGAAGCATCCTTATCACGGGGCACAGCAAATCGCCAAGCGCGTCGAGTACGTCCTGGGGCTGGCCGCAACCACCGGCAAAGTTGAGCCTTGGGTATTCGATCAGCTCCATGAAACGTATGTGGCCGATGAAGCGCGAAGCCGGCAGATGGAGGAGAACAATCGCTGGGCCTATCACGGGCTGGTGGAAACGTTGCTGGAAAGCCAACAGCGGGGATATTGGGAGCCTGATGAGGCCCAATTGGAAAAACTTCGCCAGAAATATCTCGACCTCGAGGGGGGTCTGGAAGGACAACCCGACGACAAGGACACGGTATTTCTCTCTTGAGCTCAGGAGCAACAAGATTCCAAGATCCAATTGGCATGCGCCTCTATTTGAGGTTGCATGCTTTTTTTGGGGGAGAGTACCCTTGATGGATCATGAACTCAGGCGGGATAACATCAACGATCCGGGGATTGAAACCGAGAGACGACTCATGAGAGAATGAATCTTGGAAGATTTTACTTTAAGGAGAAGATCATTTGAGCACAGAATACACGGTCATTCATAGAGTACCTACCTATGAGGAATATACCCGGCTCTGCACCGCTGTAGGCTGGAAAGAGTTTATGAATTTTGACGTTGCCGACAAATCCTTAAAGCAATCGATATTTGGCGTTGTGGTAGAACAGAACGGGAAAGCGGTTGGGATGGGCCGGATTGTGGGGGATGGACAGATCTATTTTTACATCCAGGATGTTGCGGTGGATCCCGATCACCAAGGTCAGGGTGTAGGCAGACGGATGATGGAGTCCTTGATGGGCTATCTCCGGGAAAATGCACCTGACAAAGCCTTCGTCGGCTTGTTTGCCTCCCACGGGAAGGAAGCGTTCTATCGCCAGTACGGACTAAACGATCATGAAGGCTTAACCGGGATGTTTGGAGTTGTGATCGACGGTAAAATAGAATAACCGCAAGCTCAGACCACAAATGACCCAGCCTAAGAAACGAGCGATTCCGGCTGGGTTGTTTTTATAATGGGGGGGGGATAAACGTGAGGATTGAACAAGCCCGTTCAACTCATTTGGATGACATCACTCGTTTAGCGTTAAAGCTATGGCCGGAGCAGGAAGGGATGGGGCTTCTGAGCCCAATGCCCCATCTTATTGGAACTCAAAATGAACTGCAAAAGTGCAGTTTAACTTCGGTACTTTTCCTTATTTACCGGCCATGGAATGTAAAAGTGCAGTTAGTTTTAGGCCATTCGGCGGAAAAACGGAAAATAGGTAGAAATATACTGCACTTTTGCAGTCAGAGGGCTCAAAAAGTGCCTTTTTCACTAAAATCAACTGTACTTTTACATTTAGCCCCTGGCGGCTGATCTCAACCCTTTGAAATTGATATTAACCCCAAAAATCAAATCCTATAAGAACAGGAGGGAATCGGCAACAGCCGGTTCCCTCCTGTTCTGTTATTTCGGGCGATATAAGGTCGTTGTCTGGAATTCCTGCGACTTCTACCATAAAGGGGGAACGGTTGGCTTCTTAGTCTGTCGTACGAATCCCTTGCATAGAAGAGGTGACGAAAGATGAAAACGAGATTGGAGTTGGAGCAGCGGTTGAGCGAGCCCTCGGACCGGCTCATTCAGGATTTGGCCCAACTGGATGGCGATGTGCTGATTTTAGGCGTCGGCGGGAAAATGGGTCCCAGCTTGGCGAAGCTGCTAGCCCGAGGCTTGGCAGCCGCCGGAAAAAACGCGCAGGTGACCGGCGTCTCGCGGTTTGCTTCGGGGACGCTGCGGGAGGAGCTGGAGGACGCCGGCGTTCGTACCATTTCAGCGGATCTGCTGGATGAAACGGCGTTGTCGCGCTTGCCGGAAGTCCCGAATGTTATCTACATGGCCGGCCATAAGTTTGGGACGAATGGACGTGAGTCTTATACCTGGGCCATGAACGCTTATTTACCGGGGCGGGTGGCGGAGAAATTTAAGGACTCGCGGATCGTGGCGTTCTCGTCCGGCAATATTTATCCGCTGACGGAGATCGCCAAAGGCGGGGCGTCGGAGGAAACCGCCCCTGCACCGATTGGCGAATACGCGCAATCCTGCTTGGGGCGGGAGCGGGTGTTCGAGTATTTCTCCCGCAAGAACGGTACTCCGCTCGTCAACTTTCGGCTGAATTACGCGATTGATTTGCGGTACGGCATCTTGCTGGAGGTCGCCAAGGCGGTGAAGGAACGGGAGCCCATCGACCTGAATATGGGGCTGGTCAACGTGATTTGGCAGGGCGATGCCAATGAAATGGCGATTCGTTCCTTGCTCCATTGCGCTTCGCCGCCGAAGACGATCAATGTCACCGGGCCGGAGACGGTCTCGATCCGCTGGCTGGCCGAACGGTTTGGGGAAGCCTTTGGCATCCAGCCGGTGTTCACCGGGGAGGAGCAGGCGACCGCGTTACTAAGCAATGCCTCATCATCGCATGCTTTGCTCGGTTATCCGCGGATTTCGCTCCGCCAGATGATGCGCTGGACGGCGGATTGGATTGAAGCGGGCGGAGAGACGTTAGGCAAACCAACGCATTTTCAGGAAAGGGGAGGGGTGTTCTGATGGGCGAGCAACCGCAGTTAAAACCCGAGCTGCATCAACTGCTGCATCGGGGAACCGTGATCCCCGCCCACCCGCTCGCGTTGGACGCGGCGCGACAGCTGGATGAGCGGCGGCAACGCGCCTTAACGCGCTATTACCTCGCTGCCGGCAGCGGCGGGATCGCGGTTGGGGTCCACTCGACGCAATTCCAAATCCGCGACCCTGAGATCGGCTTGTTCGAGCCGGTGCTCCGGCTGGCCGCCGAAGAGGTGGAAGCCGCTGGACTCAAGCACCCGTTCCTCAAGGTGGCGGGCATCTGCGGCCCAACCGAGCAGGCCGTTCGTGAAGCGGAGTTGGCCGCCGGCCTGGGTTATGATCTGGGGCTGGTCAGCAACAATGGGCTGGCAGATTATAGCGAAGCGGAGTTGATCCGCCGCACGGAGGCGATTTCGGCGGTGCTTCCTGTCTGCGGGTTTTATTTGCAGCCGGCGGTGGGGGGCAGAAGGCTTAGCTTTGCGTTTTGGCGTGAACTGGCGGAGCTGCCGGGGGTGAAGGCGATGAAGATTGCCCCCTTTAACCGGTACCAAACGCTGGACGTGGTGCGAGCGGTATGCGAATCCAGCCGTCGAGACGACATCGCGTTATATACCGGTAACGACGATAACATCGTAGCGGATTTGCTTACGGTTTACCGCTGCGACACCGCTGCGGGGCAAACGGTGGAGAAACGGATCGTTGGCGGTCTGTTGGGCCATTGGGCGGTCTGGACGTCCAAGGCGGTGGAGCTGTTGGAGGAGATCATCGCCGTCCGCGAGAGCGGCGCCCCCATTCCCGCAGAGCTGCTGTCGCGCGGCATCCGAATTACGGATGCGAATGCGGCTTTTTTTGACGCGGCCAACGGGTTTAAAGGCTGTCTTCCCGGCATTCATGAAGTGCTGCGGCGTCAAGGCCTGCTGGCCGGACGATGGTGTCTTGATCCGGAGGAAGAGCTGTCGCCCGGACAAATTGCAGAGATGGATCGCGTCTATCGCGCATATCCTGATCTTAATGATGATCGGTTTGTCCAAGCCGGATTGGCGCAGTGGCTGGGTCATTAAACAGTGCGTGGTAGGGAGCGAGGAGCGGCCAAGAACCCTTGGCCGAAGGAGGAATCCGGAAGGAGGCAAGCGGGACGAATGGAGCTGAAGCAAGGAAATTCGGGGACGCGGCGGTTTTACTGGAGTGAGGCGGATCGACCGTTTATCGTGGACGCCTGCCGCAAGCATTGGCCCGAGGAAGTGGAGCAGGTGCTGCATCGGGCTGATTTGGCGGCGCGGAACACGTTTATTTTCACCCATCGCTGGGATATGGAACGTTGCGAAGAGGAGGTTACCTTCGAGAACGGGATCCATTGGGATTACCGGCATAACGAAGATTTGGAATGGTTAGTGATGCTGAACCGGGCAAGGTATATGGGCGAGCTGGGGCAAGCGTATTGGTTAACCGGCCAAGAATCGTATGCGAAAAGTTATATCCGGCTGTTGAAGGATTGGATGACGCAAAATCCGCTGACCGAAGCGGAAGTGCGGGAGAGCGCCGGCCGAAGCTATAACGTCAAGGACACTTGGCGCAAGCTGGACAGCGGCATTCGCATCTCCCATTGGCTTAAAGGCTATTATTGTGTGCGGGACTCCCAGCATTGGGGGGCGGAGGAGGAGGCGTTGTTCCGTGAAGCAGTCCGGCGGCACGGGATGTACCTGAGTATCGCTTATACGCCGCATGACCGGCAAAGCAACTGGGGGTTTCTCGAAACCAACGGCCTGTTTCAATTGGCGCTTTTGTTCCCTGATTTGGAGGAGTCGGCCAGCTGGCTGCAAACGGCGACCGAACGACTAGCCGAAATGTGTCCGCTCCAGGTTTATGATGACGGCCTGCAAAATGAACAAAGCAGCATGTACCACCATGAGGTGCTGCATTGCTTGTTCGAATCGGTGTGGCTTGCGGAGCTGAACGGCATCACGTTACCTTCGGTCCTGCACGATACCTTAAACCGCATGTACACCGCCTCGCTGACGATCGTTCAGCCGGATGGACGCCAGCCGAACTTTAGCGACAGCGACAGCACGGATATCCGCGATGTGCTGGCGCGAGGGGCCGTGCTGTACCGGCGGGGGGATTTGAAATCGCAAGCTTATGCTGTGCTGGATTACGAAGGCATCTGGTATTTCGCGCAAAAAGGATTCGAGCTTTACGAGCAGCTTGAACCTGTCGAACCGGAGTTCGTCTCCAAGGAGCTGGCGCAAGGCGGGTATGCCTTCATGCGTAGCGATTGGCAGCGCACGGCCCGTTACCTGTGGTTCGATAACGGTCATATGGATGTGATTCGGGCCCACGGACATGATGATGCCTTGCACATCAGCCTGTTTGCTTACGGACGCGAGTTTCTCGTCGATCCGGGGCGGTGCACCTATATGGAGAACCGGGATCGCCAGTATTTTAAGGAATCGCTCCAGCATAATACGGTGTCCGTCGACGGGCAGACGATATCGGACTACGTGGATTCCTGGAAGTGGAACAACGTCGCCCGTTCGCTGGGCCGCGTATGGCGGACCGCTCCGGAGTACGATTATGCCCAAGGGGGCCATGACGGCTATTGGCGCTTGCCCCAGCCGGTTGAAGTGCTGCGGCAAATCCTGTTCATCAAGCCGGATTATTGGGTTGTCGTCGACACCTGCCGCTCCCATGGAGACGCGGAACATGCGTATGCGTTGCCCTTTCATTTGGCGGAAGGGCTTGAAGTGCGGTTTCAAGCGGAGGGCCATCTCGCGATCGGAGCCGCTGGCGGCGGGGAGGGACCCGTCCTGCGAATCCTTCCGCTTCACCCGGTGAGAATCGAGGTGGAACCCAGCTGGATCTCCCGCAACTATAACGAAAAAACACCCTCCTGCCGAGTGGTCCTTCGCCAATCCGGCCAAGGGGTTACGCAGTTTGTCACCGTGTTGTACCCCGCCTGGCGGCAGAGTGAGGGAACGCCGGTGATCCGCCCGCTGGATGTGCTGGACAGCTATGGCAATCCAGTTTCAAGGGATCTGGCGACGGCCCTGTCGATCACGCATGGCGGCAGGGAGGATGCGGTTTTATTTTCGCACCAGGGTCCTCGCAGTTATCAATTTGCCGGCGTTCACCTCAGCGGCGATGTGCTGCTGGTTCGCCGATCGAATACGGAAGCTTCCCCCGTACAAACGTTTATCGTGAACGTCTAAGATACGGACGAATTTGGGGTGACTTAAGGACGTTGAACTCTAATTCAGCGTCCATTACTTTGAAGATAACAACACCACCACTCCCATCGACCTTCTTGAAAAAGCTTACACGGGGTGGAAATAAGCAAGGGGGATGGAAATGGGACGTCTGGGTAGAAAGCGGAAAAGCATAGGGGCTATCGTCATTTTGACGTTCATGTTGGTCGTCACGGCCTGCTCCGGCGGACAAACGGAGGGTCAAACGCAAAATCAGCCGAAGGACACGACCGGCAAACCGGTGGAGTTGAGACTAGGCTATTATTCCTCGGCGCAAACCGATGCCAAGATGCAGGAGCTGATCGCCAAGTTTCAGGAGAAGCATCCGAACATTACGATCAAAACGGAGTCCTCGCCGTATAATCAGTTCTTCCAGAAGCTCGACACGCAGATTGCCGCCGAAAGTGCGCCCGATCTTTGGTTGTCCGACGGCGTGCTTGTCCCGAAATACGCAGAACGCGGCGTGTTAAAGGACTTGACCGAATGGATTGAACGGGATTTGCAGAAGGACGACTATTACGGCCTTGACTTCAACAAAGACGCGAACGGGAAGTATTGGGGCGTCCCGCAAGGCATTCAGATCGCGGTCCTCTACTATAACAAGGACATGTTCGATGAGGCCAAAGTGGAGTATCCAACGGAAGACTGGACCTGGGACGATCTCAAGGCGGCGGCCGAAAAGCTGACCAAGGATTCAAACGGCGTGTATGCGTCCGATGCCGCTTTTGACAAAAACAAAGTCACGCAATACGGCCTCACGTTCTTCAGCATTACGGAAGGCTGGATGACGGTGCTGAAATCGTACGGCGGCGGCGTGTTGGACGAAACGCTGACGAAGTCGATCATCAACACCCCGGAGAACAAGCAGGCGATGGAATGGATCGTAGACGGCATGCAGCGTGAGCTGTTAACAACCCCTTCCGATTTAAAAAGCTTCCAGAGCAACATGGCTCCCTTCCCAAGCAAAGCAGCAGCGATGCGGATCGGGATCTACGCCCGCACGATCGATGCCAATGCGGCCGACCTGAATTACGACGTCACCCTGCTGCCCAAGGGGCCGGACGGCAAGCGGTTCTCCCCGGTGATCGCCAACTCCTGGGTAATCAACAAGAAGGCGGAGGGGGCCAAAGGGGAAGCGGCCTGGGAATGGGTGAAATACTGGGCGACCGAAGACGAAGCGCAAAAGGAATGGGCCGCACTGGGAGAAGCGGTGCCGGTCAAAAAATCGGTGGCGAACTCCGAGCAATTCTTAAGCGGGAAGCCGGATCACAAGCAGGCGTTTCTCGACAGCTTTGAATCCGCCGGAACGCTGGACGTGAACGCGGTCTGGAGCGAATGGGTTGGCAAGTTCGGAGACAGCATCAACCGGGCGTTTGAAGGCGAGATTAGCGTCGACGAGGCTTTAACCCAGGCGGATCAGGATGTACAGCAGGTGCTGGACGAATTTTATAAGTAATCGGACCGGGTTGTACAATTCGATAAGAAAGCGTGATGAACATGGCGGAAAAAACAGCGGAGCTTCGACCGGGAGACCTGACTCAGATCGGGTCTCCTCCCCTCCGCAAAAAACGAAGTCGCTTGCACAACGACGGCAAATGGGGGCTCCTGATGGTGACCCCCTATATCGTTCATTTTCTCGTGTTTGTGCTGGGGTCGCTGCTGGCCTCCTTGTATTTCAGCTTCTCCAAGTATGATATCCTGAACCCGCCTCAGTGGACCGGGCTGGACAACTATACCAAGCTGCTGAACGAGCCGGTCTTCTGGAAAGCGCTGGGGAACACCGTGTATTTTACGGTCTTATTCGTACCGTTACAGACCTTCTTTGCCCTTGTGCTGGCGGTGGCGTTAAACCAGAAGCTGCGGGCGTTGAAGCTGTTCCGGCTCGCGCATTTCTTGCCGGTGATCTCCTCCTGGACGGTCATTATGTACGTCTCGGATGCGGTGTTTAACCCGCGGTTTGGCTTCGCTAATTCGCTGCTGCAGGCGATCGGCCTGAGCCCGCAAAAATGGCTCCAGGATGAACATCTCGTGATCCCGCTGCTCGTGTTGATCGCGGTGTGGAAGGGCATCGGGTATATTATGGTGATCTATTTGGCCGGACTGCAAAACGTCCCCTCCGAGGTATATGAAGCGGCCGAAATCGACGGTGCGGGGACGCTCCAGAAGTTTGGCCGCATTACGGTGCCGCTGATTTCGAGCACCACGTTCCTCGTGCTGATCATGAGTACGATCTCGACGTTCCAGGCGTTTGAGCAAATCTACGTCATGACCGGCGGGGCGATGGATGCCTCGTCCGCAGGCGGGCCCAACAAAGCGAGCCTGGTGCTGATGATTTACTTGTATCAGGAGGGCTTTTCGTTCCTGCGCATGGGATATGCTTCCGCCATCGCCTGGGTGCTGTTCGTGATTCTATTTTTGCTGACGGTTGTCCAAATGACGCTGCAGAAAAAGTGGGTGCATTACGAATGAAGAAGAAAAAAATCGCCGGTTATTCCGTTATCATTGGCAGCTCGCTAATTATGTTTTTGCCTTTTCTAACCACGGTGTTTAACTCCTTAAAAAGCTATGCCCAGTACACTCAGTTTCCGCCGGAATGGTTGCCTTCGCCCGTACAATGGAGCAATTACGCCGAAGTGTGGAAGCTGGGCTCGTTTGGCCAGTATACGATGAACAGCGTCATCATCACGGTGTTGTCGGTGATTGGTGCGTTGATATCCTGCTCGATGGTGGCGTTCGCGTTTGCTCGGCTTAAGTTTCCTTTCAAAAACACCCTGTTCCTCGTTGTCCTCGGCACGATGATGATTCCGCCGGTTGTCTTGATCATTCCGCAATTTGTGATCTTTAAGTCGCTGCATTTGCTCGACACGCTGACGCCCCTCTGGATCATCGAATGGTTGGCTCAGCCGTTTGGCATCTTTCTAATGCGGCAGGCGTTCCTGGGTATCCCCCGCGATTATGAGGAGTCAGCCCGGCTGGACGGCTGCAATCCGATGCAGATCTATTGGCGGATCTTCATGCCGATGTGCAAGCCGACCTTCGCGACACTGGCGGTATTTACGTTTATGACGAAGTGGAACGAGATCTTGTCCCCGGCGATCTTCTTGACTTCGAAGGAGAACTTTACGCTGCCGATCGGCATTTTGTCGATGGCCGGCCAGTGGTCGGGGAATGAACAATATATGGTCGCCGCCGCGTTGATGAGCCTGATCCCGATCCTGTTCGTGTTCTTGTTTGCAGAGAAGTATTTTGTGCAAGGCAGCAATTCTGCCGGCATTAAGTAGAGGCGATAAAGGAGGAGTTTGATGAGTTATCGCGTTGCATTGATCGGAGCCGGCGGCATTTCGCACAATCATCTCGACGCAATCCGGCAACTGGGGCCGGAGCGGTTGACTGCGGTGGCGGTGGCGGATCCGAATGAGGCGAAGGGCCGGGCGGTGGCGATGGAATACGGCTTGAGTTGGTACGACAACTATCGGGAGATGATTGTTCAGGAAAAGCCGGACATCGCGATCCTTGCGCTGCCGCACCATCTGCACGAGGAGTGCGCCGTCTTCTGCGCGGCGAACGGCTGCCACTTGCTGCTGGAGAAGCCGATGGGTTTGAGCTCGGCGTCCTGCGATGCCATTCTGAACGCGGTGAAGGAAGCCGGCGTGACGTTGCTGGTTGGGCACACGCAGCATTATTTGCCGGCGAACCGGCAAGCGAAAGCTCTGATTGCAAGCGGCAGGCTCGGCAAGCTGGTGGCGATTCACGACACCCGGCACAAGGACTACTTCGAGGAGAACCGGCCGCGCTGGTTCCTGGAGAAGGAGAAGGCCGGCGGTGGCATCCTGATGAATTTAGGCGCTCATTCGATCGACAAAATCCAATGGCTAACCGGCCGCCGGGTGGCGAAGGTGAAGGCGGTGCTGAGTTATGAAGCGCCTGTTGGCAACGTGGAAGGCAGCGGCGTGGTTCTGGCGGAAACGGAGGACGGCATCGGTGCGGTGATCGTTCAATCCGGCTATGCGGGGGTGGCGAAAGACGAGACGGAGCTGATTTTTACCGAAGGAATGGCCAGGCTGGTCTCACCGAAGGGGGTATGGATCAGCCGCGACGGGCAATATGAGCCGATGGAGGAAGTCATCACCCTAGAGGTACGATCCCCCTTCGCCGCACAGCTTCATGACTTGCTGGAGGCGATTGAACATCATACGGAGCCGGAGTGCTCCGGAGAATATGCCAAGTCCGTTATCACCGTGCTGGAGGCGGTTTACCGTTCCCACGCCATGGGGGTGGAGCAGATTGTCGAATTCGAATAAGCCTGCCAGGGAGTCCACGCCGAAATTCAGCATTTGCTCGACCGGACTCAAAGGGATCCTCCTTGAACAGGTGCTGGAGGCAGCTACCCGTTTACAACTTGACGGGGTTGAGCTGTGGGACGGTCATCTTGAGGCAGCTGGCTCGCCCTCCGAACTCAGGCGAAACTTAGCGGGTCGCCGGCTCCACGTTCCGGTAATCAGCACCTACGCCACCTTTTCCAAAAGCGCTGAAGCCTGGGAACAAGATCTCCAGGACATCGAAGAGGCGGCTCGCTGGGCGGCGGAGCTGAACTGCCCAAGAGTTCGTGTCTTTGCCGGACATCTGCCGTCCCGCGAGGCGGACCCGGCGTTGTGGAACCGCGTGTTGTACGGTTTGTCGGCTGCATCGGAAGCCTGCGCGAAGCAGGGGGTTAAACTGGCCGTCGAAATGCACAACAACACGTTGGCCGACACCGTGGAGAGTATCGCCATGCTCCTGAATCACGGCGGACCGGAGTTGGAGTTGATTTTCGACGGGTTTAATTTTTTCGTGGATCGCCTCGATCCGTTACCTGTATTCGATCAATTTTATCCCCGGATCACGCATGTTCATGTCAAAAACTACAAATGGAACCACCAGGACTGGGCTCAAAGTGTTCCCGTTCCCGTGTTGCAGGGAGACAGCGACCATCGCGCGATTCTGCAAAAGCTGGCGGAGCTAGGGTATGACGGATTTATCTCGTTTGAATATTTTGGCGACCTGGCCTTGGAGTTAACGCGATTGTCATGCCTCGAAGTGAAGAAGGAATTATTCGGTGGAGGTGCGATCGACCTTGAACCTGAATGTGGCGGTAATCGGTCCAAGTGACCTGGTGGATAAGGTTGTGGAAGTCGGCAGCGTGTTTCGGGAGCTCACGATGATCCCAAGTCCCTACGATCATGAGCAGGATACGTTAGAGGTGGTGGCCCGCGTTCGAGAGCAGGCCGATATTTTGCTGTTTACGGGGCCGATCCCCTATCAGCTTGCGTTGGACAGCGAACCCGGTGTGCCGATGGTGCATGTACAATACTCCGGGACCGCGTTGTATAAGGTGCTGTTTGATTTCTACCGGAGTCGGCTGCTCGAGCTGAACGAAGAAATCCGAATCAGCGTGGATGTGCTCCTGCGGCATGAGCTGGAAGAGCAGCTGGAGGAACTGGGCCTGGTTGGGCGGCAAATTTACGTGAAACCCTACACCGCTGGCACCCATCATGAGGATTTGGTCGCTTTTCATTACGATCTCTGGAGCCGGGGGTTGGTTGCGGCCACTGTCACCTGCGTCACTTCGGTCTTCCAGCAGCTTGTTGAGCTTGGCGTTCCCGCCTTTCGCGTGGTCCCCACACAATCCGCGATCCGGGACGTCTTAAACCGGGCGCTTCTAGAAGGGAAGAGCCTGCGATTATCGAGCACACAAATGGCCATCGGCATTCTGAGCATCGACCATTTCGATCGGGTTGTGAAGGAGGCGGCTTCCGAATACGAAATTCAGCGCAAAAAAATCATCCTCCAGCAAATCCTGATCGATTTCGGTGAGGAAACGCAGTCCTTGATCAATTGGACGGATTCCAATGAGGTGTCCTTCATAACAACGCGGGGAATCCTCGAACAGGTCACCCGGAAGTTCGAGCAAGCCCCGCTGCTGCTGGAAGTGATGGAGCGGCTGCAATGGAAGGCGAGCATTGGGATCGGCCTGGGCCGAACGGCCAACGAGGCGGAAGGGAAAGCCCGGGAAGCGCTCTTGAAAGCGAAAACGGGCGGAGGCGGCAACTGCTTTCTCATGATGCAGGACGGTCAGGTGTATGGGCCGATGGGCTCGGAGTTAACGCTAAAATATTCGGCGCGCAGCGAAGATCCCGAGCTGATCGCGATGGCCAAGAAAGCCGGGTTAAGCGTGGGGACGTTAAACCGCTTGATTTCCCTCTGCCGAAGGCTGGACAGCTCGACCTTAACCGCAGCGCAGCTTGCCGAAGGGTTCGGGATTACGCTGCGTAGCGCCCGGCGCATTATGGCTGCGTTGGAGAAATATGAGCTAGCCACGATTGTTGGGGAGGAGCAGCCGGTAGGTCGCGGGCGTCCCAGGCAGATTTATGCGCTGCAACTCGGCGATTTTTGATGACCGGGAAAAAATAGGTGTTTCGGCGGACAAAACGGGAGCTTGGCCGGCATACAATTCTGGATATAGCATGATTTCAAAAGGGGATGAAGCAGATGAACCGCCTGATATTGCCTGCCGTGCCTGGTATCCGCTGGGCGGATGGGGCCCGAATCCGCCGCGACTACGAACGGTTTCGGCATACCGGCCTGCCGGAGCGGGTGGAGGCTTATTTGATGGAGGAATACGGCATCGACGTCGCCTCGAAATATGGACCGGCCCCGATCAAGAACCCGTTTGGGAAAGCGGCCGGCCAGCTGTCGCTGAACGAATCCCAAGTCCGTACCGATGCGCAGGCGGGCCTGGGGTTTGTTGTGCTTAAGACGGTGATCGCGGAGAACGGACAAGGCCAACGTTCGATGGAAGCCTGGGCCGTCAAGGATACGCGGATGAAGGTGGAGCCGATCGTGGGCAAAGAAACGGGCGACACCGGCTGGAATGTGACCTGGCATGGACGGGGCTGGCATGGGACTTTTGCCGAATACTTGCGATTTGTTGCGGCCTCGCTGCGGCTTGGACGGGAAGGGGGAACCGTGGTCGTGCCCTCCTGCAAATACCATTTGCCGGCGGGGGACGACGATTTCGCCTGGGAGGAGTATCGCTATACGACGCAGAGCTTGGCCGAGGTTTGGCGGCAGGCCGGAGAAACGGGTCCGCTTCAAATGGAAAAGGATTTTAGCCCGACCCTGGCCGGATCGGACCGGGCCCTGCAGCAGGAGGCAATCCTGCGGTGGTACCGGGAGGTGCCAAAGCTGATTCGATCCGCTTTGCCGCCGGGCGAAATTCGGCTGGGCATCAAGCTGATGAATACGGTGTTCGAGGATGCCTTCCAGCTGCGGACGATCCGAACGTTGATCGAGGACGGGGAGGTAAGGCCGGATTACCTAGTTTACGCCAATCGGCTATATGACCGTGACCACCTGGATTGCGGAAAAAGCGGAGCTGCCTACGGCGGGCCCGATTTGAGCCGGCGGAATCTGCGCCTGCTCTCCCGATTACGCAGATTGGAGCTGGAGGGCGAGCTGTCCGCGCCCGTTCCCGGCATCTCGGGGACAGGGGATGTCCATTCCGGAAAAATGGCGCTGGAATACGCACTCCGCGGCGTCGAAAGCTTGCAGATGCATACTTTGTTCCAACTGCCCTCCAGCGCGTATGGCATGACCCGAGGTAGCAAAACGGAGCGGGCTTTGCACGAGCTGTATTTTCATCCGGAGCACGGATTGGTTCCCTGGATGCTGCATTTAAAGGAGACGGGGGAAATTGGGGTGAAGGACGGCCTCGCTTCTTTTCGCGAGGTTACTACCTGGTACCAAGGACGGGGACGCGATTTTTTTAGGAGGGGGGACTCGAGCGAATGAAGACCCACAGGGTGAGACAAGCCTTGGAATGGGGGCTTGTACCGGCCGTGCCGGTGCCGCGAACGCGGGAGGGGCAAATTCACAGGCAAGCGCAAGAGGCTTATGCCAAATATCTTGCGGCGCAATCGATTGCCGGGGTGGCCGTTTGGGCGCACACGGGACGAGGCTTGCATATGGACCGTTCGGAACGAATGACGGTGCTGGAGCAATGGAGAGTAGCGCTTGGAGAATCGCAGCTGCTGGTGGCCGGCGTAGGAGCGCTCCCGGACCCTCGGTTGCTGGGGGCAGCCAAGATCCGTCGATGGAAGCAGGATAGCCTGGCCATGGCAGCCGATGCGGTCCAGGGGGGAGCGGATGCGCTGCTGGTCTTTCCGCCTGCGATATTCCGGGAGCTCCCGGCAGTTGAACAGGATCAAGCCATTGTAGACTTTCATTGTGAGTTATCGAAGTTAGGGGTCCCGCTTATCCTGTTTTATTTGTACGAGGAGGCCGGCGGGATAGCCTACACCGCAGAGGTGCTGAACGTCTTGTTATCCCTTGACCTAACGGCGGGGATCAAAATGGCGACGCTCGATAGCGCCATGACGCTGCAGGACGTCTCGACCTTGTTGGTCGAACGTTTTCCGGAGCGGATGCTGATTACCGGGGAAGACCGGATGTTCGGATACTCGCTGATGCGCGGGGCTCGCAGCGCTTTGGTGGGACTCGGCGCCGCGTTCCCGAACATTCAACATGATCTAATGCAGGCGTATGCGACCGGAGATTTCGATAAGTTTATGGTGTTATCCGCCCGGGTGGATGGCTATGCGGAAAGCACGTTTATCCGCCCAATGGATAAGTATATTTTGCGTATGCTTGGGTGCCTCGTGTTGTCCGGCGTGATCCCCGAAGAGGCGGCGAATGATCTCGCCGGATACAACATGACCCGGCAAGAGACGGCATCTCTTCGCCGGGCCATTGAACGGTATCGGTTGTATTAGATGAGACCGCTTCTGCGAGACTAGCGCTGCGGCCAAACGGCGGTAATATGCCGTCTTATATCATAGGCGGAAGCCCAGTAGTAACCGGGAGCCACGATCCGTTGCGGCAGGAACCCGACTTCGCCGGACGGGAAGGACAGCGCCTCGGACGAACCGCTGGCAATACCGTCCGCGTTGGTTACCATTTCGATGTACCGGCCCCCGCTTTGCGTGAATCGACCGTATACGGCGGCTGGAACGCCTTGGCCGGTTTCCAGATCGATGATTTCCAAACGGACTTCGGCACGCGTGCCGTTAAAGGTTACATTCATCTCGCTGACGATCAGCGGCCGCACATAGGTGGAAGAGGTCGCCGTCGTGGCGGAGGCCGCCGACGAGGTGGCTGGCCCGATATTGCCGCTGATGTCCATGGCCGCAACTTTATAGTAGTAGGTTGTGTTCGGGAGCAAGCCGGTGTCCGTATACGTCAAATTTCGGGAGCTCCCAGCCACATGGGCCTCATCCGGCGGAAATTCCGGTTCCGTGCCGCGATAGATCAAATAGTGCTCGATGTCGGAATTGTCCGTCGCCCGCCCGTAGCTTAATTCCACCGACTGAAAGCCGGCTGTGCTGGCCAGCGGAGGACCGGGCAGGGCAGAAGGCGGTTCCGTATCCGCCGGATCCACACGCCAAAGGTGGCCGTCCGGCCCCCAGGTTGAAGGCAACCAGCGGATCGAGTCGTAATGATGCATGGCGATGCCGGCGAACGCCGGATCCCCCTGGAACGAGGCATACACCTTATCCAGTTCGGCCTCCATATACATGCGCCCTTCTTCGCGGAACGTGATCGTTTCCGGATCGCCGCTGCTCGCGATATCCAGCGTCTCCACGCCAACCACCACCGAATTTGGCTTGCCGATGGCATTAGCGTAGCTCAGTTCGCCTTGCGCTTGGGCGATGATGCCGACGCCGCCGTCCGCCACGTCGCGATAATCCATAATCGAGATATAATCGCTGAGATCTTGAACATGCTCGGATAACCATTTGGTTTGCCCGTTCCACGTAATCTCCTTGGCGCCGTCGCTGCTGTCGAACCAGCGGGGAATGGCCGGGCCGAAGGGCAGGTCAATGCCGGCGGTGTTCCGGCGATCGATCATTTTTTGCAGCACATCGAGGTATTGCAGTTGAACGGAAGGTTTCTCCGCATTAAACTCTGGCAGGATGTACGGTTCAATATCTACGTTGACGCCATCAAATCGCTCATTTGGCGCAGCAGCGATATTGTAGTTGATAACCTTTTCGATTTCCCGAACGGCATACTCATGATAAGGTGCTAACGCTCCCATGTAGGGCGGCGTCGTGCCGCCAGCGATGCAGGCGTGAACCTGGTAGCCGTTGTCATGCGCCCAGCTCACAAAATCGCGCACTTTGTCGGGGGCCTCTTCAAGGATATCCACTCCGCCATAAGGGAACACGCCGATATAGAAGGTCGTGATCGGGTCGGAATCAAAGGTAGCCGTGTCGTCGGCAAAAGCTTGGAGCGCGGCTCGGGAGCCGGGGTTTAGAAACAGATTATAGGCGGCTTTCTCCCAAATCCACATGGCCCGATCCTGTCTTTCAAGCGTGATAGGTTCGTGGGTTCCTGTTCCTGTTGAGGCGTATACGGTCATGCTGCGGCCGATATTGCCGTACTCATCGGTTGCCCTAGCTTCCAGACTGGAGGTCTTGTTGCCGAGGCCTTTGGTATTCCAGTTATATTTATAGAGCTTTCCGGACTTCGCGGCCTTCTGCCAGGCCCCGCCGTTGATTCGGACCTCGACGGACAGGATGCGATTTCTGGAGTCGACGGAAATTTGGATGGGGGTCGATTTTCCTTTGAGCTCTGCTCCATCGTGTGGACTGCGAATGGAAACAACGGGTTTCGTTACTTGGGGATTATCCACGTGAATGCGAATCGGCGGACTAGACACTCCATAGCGAGTTGTACTTTGCGTTCCTCTGGCCAGCAGCGTGATTTCGCCGTCATACCGGCTGGTATCCACCTCGGCAACCCAAACGCCGGAGGCTTCGCCATGCTCGCTGACCGTCTGGGTCGGTAATTGTTCCGTGCCATTGACGATCAGGACGATGTTGTACGCCTCGGTGTATTGACCTGACACGGTTAGCGTTCCTACCTCCACTTCATCTCCGTGGGCGGGGGTATCGATCGTTACGAGGGAAGCAGCTGAGACCGTTGGGAGGGTGCCGAGCGGGTAAAGCGGAAGTAGAGAAGCGATGCAAAGGGCAGCGAACAGCTTAACGAATCCGACTTTTCGCTTTGCAAACAACTCAAACATCAGGATCTCCTCACTTCCTTCTTTGAAATGGTGATACATTTTTTACCATTGTAAACGCTTTACAAATAAGTGAATACTTCCGTAAATCATCCGAAAAAGAGGGCTTGTACCGTTCCCCTTCGAGTAGGGTTCTAGAAAGGAAAAATGGCAGGGGCTGTCTAATTCTAAGGATGAGAAGCTAGAGGTGATCCCCTCGTGAGTTGAAGGAGGAGAAGGGATGTTAAAATTATTCGAGTATAACTGGCAGGTACGGCGGGATTGGTTCGACTGGTGCGAGTTGGTGAGCGAGGAGGAACTGATGAAAAAACGCGTTGGCGGACTAGGCTCCATCCTTCCAACGCTTCATCACATCGTGGCTGTCGAGTATGGCTGGATCTGCGGCGGCATTCAAGGGAAAGCCGTTGATATTCCTTCATTTGCAGAGTTCGCCAGCTTACGTCAGATTCGGGATTTCTCTGACCGTTGTCATGCGGAAGTGGCCCCGTTTGTGTATGAGTGGTCAGATCTTTTGGAAGACCGTATCATGATCGACATCACGGACGATGGGGAACGGGAAGCCCACACTTACGGCGAAGTGATGCGGCATGTGATCGCCCACGAGATCCATCATATCGGTCAATTCTCCGTATGGGCGCGGGAAATCGGGAAGAAGCCGGTGACGGCCAATTTGATCGGCAGGGGGTTATTTCCTCAACCCGACCATCCCTAAATTTCACGACCGGGTTGAGGTGGGTCTGTCTTAATTGAATCCTTGAATCGGCACGCAAATTTCGCAAACTTCGTTCGCGATCATTTCACCGCTATATCGTTCCAGGATCGGTTTGTCCTCCATTTGCTATCCCCTGGCATGAAGCAACGGCACCAGCTCGGCCCATGCTTGCTGCATGGCCTGAGCGGTGTGCTTGATTTTGAACACCATGTAATCCCCTCCGGCGAGTTCCCCGAAATGGACAGGACCTTCTGGCGACAGTAAATTTTTTCAAAATCATAGCCATCAGCGTTCGACAAACTCCCTGGATCAAGCTAGGTATAATTTGGGTTAAGCAAGACCCGCTCTGCAGGTCGGCTAATACAACCCGTTAGATTTGGAGGGAGTGGTAGGGACGCATGACGAGAACCAAGGCGGATACATCCAGATGCCTTCCGAAATTAACGAGAATCCGGGATGTTCTGTTCCGCAGGAACATGAGGCTGCTTCCTTTTTCGGTACTGCTGCTGGGGATGGCTTCGGGGGGGACGGGCTGCAGCCTGCCCGGCTATGCCGATCAGCCGCTACCTGCCGGCGAACGGACTCGTCCTCAAGTCAGTATCGTCATCTCTAATCTAGGCATGACCTTTCCCGAAGGGATGGACGAGAATGACAACCGCTATTTGAACTACATTGAAGAGCAGACCGGGCTGGACATTCAGGTCAACACCCCTCCCACCGAGGTTTACGACGAGAAGCTGGATGTGATTATGTCCTCGGGAAATCTCCCCGACCTGCTGCACGCTTACGAACCCGTCTGGTTCGACAATTACGTCAAGCAAGGGGCGCTGCTCCCCTTAGATGATCTGATCGACCGATACGGTCCCCACCTGAAAGCGAAGATCCCCCCTGAAGTTTGGGATAGAGTGAAATACGGCGGTAAAATTTATGCCGTGCCCAGCTTAAACGAAGTGACGGGTATCGAATTGATATATGCGAGAAAAGATTGGCTGGACCGGCTGGGCCTGGACCCACCGGAAACGCTGGATGAATACTACGAAGTCATACGAGCCTTCACTCGGGACGATCCGGACGGCAACGGCCTGCCAGATACCGTGGGGTTGACGTTTACGGCGGACCTTGGGCGGTCCTCCCCGTTCTTTGGAGCCTTCGGGACGCAGCTGGACACCTGGTTTGAACGGGATGGAGGATTAGTCTATGGCAATATCCTGCCGGAAACCAGGGAGGCGCTGGGCTTCTTGGCCGGGCTGTACCAGGAAGGTTTGCTGGAACGGGAGTTTCCGCTAAACCTTCAGACGAATTTGTTCGAGAAAATCGAATACGGGAAAGTGGGGCTCTTCTCGGCCACGTGGTACGATACGCGCGGCCCGATTGCCGCCAACATGAAGCGGGATCCAAGTGCCCGCTGGATTCCCTTGGAATATCCGATAGGGCCCCATGGAGACAAGGGCGTATACAGCATCGACCTCATTCGAGGCTACAACGTTATCCCCGCCGATTCCCCCCATGCCGCAGAGGTGATTCAGCTGCTGGATTTTATCGCCAGCGATTATAAGACGCTGAAGCTAGGCTTTGAGAATGAAATTTGGCGGCGGGATGGAGATCGAATCGTTACGGATTTTGCCCTGCATGATGAGAGCTTGTACCGGGGGATTTATCAGTCCTTGGTGGACGTTCCCGATGAGACATTATTTAAGCAACGGCTCGATTCTTTGGGAGATTTTAACTTGTATAACAATATCCAAATCATCCAGCGCCATATTATGCCCAACGCGTTTTACGGGATTCCGACACCGGCGATGGGGAAATACAACGATAATCTTAATCGATTGGAGGATGTCTTTGTCAAAATCATTTTAGGCATTGAACCGCTGGAAGCGTTCGACCGGTATGCCGAGCGTTGGAAAGCGGAAGGAGGGAGTGAAATTACGAAGGAAGTGAATCGCTGGTACGAGAGCAGAAGATAAGGTAAGCTGCGTGCTTGGAAGGGGGAGAACGGTGATTCGATGGATCATCAACCGGTTTTCGCACCATATTCAATTCCGGCTGACCGGATATTTTATTCTTATTTTGCTCCCGTTGGTTTTGATCAGCTTGTTTGCGGTGGAGAGGTCGCGGGATATCCTCTATGATCAGGCGGTGCAGCGAACCGAAACGGCGTTGTCTTCAGCGATGAATCATTTGGATTTAGTCTTTCAGAACGTCGAGGAGATTTCGACGCTGATCGCCGGCGATCCTTCCATGAATGCGCTGCTGAATGAGAACGGCAGCGATTTCTCGCCGCAATCGATCCTGGCTTTCTCTTATATTTTGGAACAGCTGTCGAATTCGGTCTCGGTGAACCGGTATATCTCGCAAATTTCTGTCTACCATACCGCCTCGGGCATGTTGATCTCTACCCATTACGGGGGCAAGCAACTGGCGGGGGATGCGCAGAAGGAATGGTTCGTGGAGACCGCCCGCCATAACGGGACAGGCATCTCTTACGTGAAGGCCGACTATGCGGTTACGGACGGGGTGACCTTTGGACAATTGACGAACTCCGACAGCATCTCGCTGTTGCGGGCGATGGATCTGTATAACAGCGATCGGCAAGCCAATTTACTGGTTGTGTCGTTTAGCAAGAATAAATTATTGAACATTATCAAAACGCTGCTGCCCTCCGAAAACAGCCGGATTGCTTTGTCGAATGAACGGGGGGAAGTGCTGCTGGAGGTCGGGAAGCCTTCGGCCCTGCATCTCCCGGACCAGGATATGACCGTCACGATCGATTCCTCTTATTCGACTTGGCAGCTGACGTTAATCCAACCCAAAAGCGAGCTGTACCTGGAGACGGATCAATTGCGGCTGTTTACTTTTTCGATTATCGGATTGAGCTTACTCCTGGCACTTATCGTTTCCTGGGTGGTGTACAGCGGGATTGCCTCCCCTGTCCTGAAATTGGCCAAAGGGATGAGACGGTTAAGCAAAGGGGAACTCAGCACTCATGTCAGCACGAAACGAAAAGATGAGTTTGGTTTCTTGATTCAATCCTTTAATCGCATGGCCTTGGTGCAGAAGCATTTGATCGAGGACCATTATGAGCAGCAACTGCGGTTGAAGACGACGGAGCTGCGATTTTTGCAATCCCAGATTAACCCGCATTTTTTATATAACACGTTGGATTCGATCTATTGGATGGCCAAAAATTACGATGCAGAGGAAATCAGCGAGATGGTGATGAACCTCTCCAGCTTTTTCAGGTTAAGTCTAAACAAGGGCCGGCAGGAGTTTACGATCGAAGAAAGCATCATTCACTTGAACTATTATTTACGGATTCAGCAGCTTCGCTTTATGGATAATTTTCGTGTGGAATATCAAATCTCGGAGCAGAGCAAGCGGATTCCATTGCTTAAGCTGCTGCTTCAGCCGATCGTTGAGAATGCGATCATCCATGGTATGGAGGGAAAAGAAGCGGACGGTCGTCTGGTCATTTCCAGTTGGATTGAACCGGAACAAACGGTGTTGATCCGCGTGGAGGATAATGGACCGGGGATGGAGGAAGAACGGCTGCACTACATTCAACAGGAGCTTGACCGGATGGATCTCCGCAAGATCGTGGCCTATTCGCAGGATGAAGAACAAGTGAAGGATTTATTTGGCCTGCGGAATGTATTAAGCCGGATGAAGTTGTATTACGGATCGGAAGCACAGCTGACTGTGCAAAGCACTCCGGGAGAGGGAACGGCGGTGACGTTATCGATTCCATTAAAGGAGGAGGAACGGGATGAATCTGATGATCGTGGAGGACGAGCCTCGGCTGCGCCAGGCACTCGCCTATAACATCATGTGGGAGTCGCACGGCATCGACATGATTGGCACCGCAGTGAACGGTTTGGAAGCCCTAAAGCTCATGGAGCGGAAAAAGCCGGACCTCATGCTGATCGACGTGCAAATGCCGGGCATGGACGGGTTGGAGTTATTGCGGGAGCTTCAAGAGCGTGGATTCCTCAACCGATTGCTGAAAATCATTATTTTAAGCGGGCACGACAATTTCGAATTTGCTCAGACGGCGCTGAAACACGGGGTTTCGCGGTATTTGCTCAAGCCGGCGGGTGAGGCGGAGATTTTGGAAGCTGTGTTGGAAGCACGCCGCCAGCTGCAGCTGGATCTGGAGCAATGGCGGCGGCAGGCAGCCCTAGAGAAGCAGTGGTTGTCCAATTTGCCGCATTTGCAGAACCTGTTTCTCCTTCAGTGGGCTGGTGGGAAGATGGGACGGGAGGAGATCCTGGCCAAAAGCAAAGAATTGCATGTTCCGCTGCGGCAGGAGGACCGGATCGCGGTGGCGGCGGTGGAATTGGATCCTTTCCCGGATGATGGAGAAAACGCGGAGATTCAGAAGTTTACGCTGCAGTTATTGGCAAAGGAACTGCTAACCCCTCCAACTTGGTGGATTGCTGCCAACTCGGATATGAATCTGATGATGGTCTATGTGATCAGCAGCCCTGAGGCGGAAGCGAGCGAGGCGTTACTGCGCATGAATGCGGACTTGTCGCAATTGCTTTCCCGAATCAAAGAAATGCTTCATCGGACCGCCAGCGCCGGCCTTAGCGCGGGGGCAGGCCCGTTGGAGCGCCTGGATTCGTTATATCGGCAGGCTTGCCGTGCCCTGCAGGAGCGTGTCGTGTACGGGCATGACCTCGTCATCCCGTACCGGGAAACGGGCGGGGAGAGCGCCCGGCCCTTTACGATTCCACCGAACCTGGAGAACGAGCTGGAGATCGGAATGGAGACCGCGGATGAGGCCATAGCGATGGCGGCTTTGCAGGGGATATGGGGCGGGCTGGTTTTGGACGTGGAGTCCTCAGATGACTTCCATGAAGCGGTTCTTTTTGTGCACGGCTTGTTTACCCGAATGATTCACAAGCGGGGATGGACGATCAAGCAGGTGCTTGGCGACGAGGCGAAGTATATCCAGAACGTGAGTTTGCTCAGCACTCAAACGCAAACCCAGGCGCTTCTGACGAGAATCGTGCAACGGATCGTCGCCTACGTGAGGGAACAGAGGAAAGCGAACAGCCACCAAGTGGTCAAGGAGGTCCTCCGTTTGCTGAACGAGGAGATGGATCATGAGTTGACGCTGCATACGGTGGCGGATCGCATGTATATCAACTCCTCCTACCTGAGCCGGTTATTTAAGCAGGAGATGGGGGTGGCCTTCTCGGATTATGTGCTTGAACGCAAGATGGCGCGAGCCAAAACCTTGCTTCAGGAAGGAAGCAAGGTTTATGACGCCGCCCGTTCGGTAGGTTACCGGGATGTCAGTTACTTCACCAAGGTCTTCCGCAAGTACTGGGGAGTGAATCCCGGGGAGTGTAAGGGGTAGGGGAGCTTAGGTTGGCCTAGGTTTGGCAATAGGCTCGGCAATAGGCTCGGCCTAGTCTTAGGGTTGGTTGCCTACCTTGGGTGGGGGGCAGGTTGATGGGTGCGGATGCCTGATGCTGCCCCTGGGAGTTGGTGCGGGATGCTCGACGTGGGTGCCTAATGCAGGCCCTGGGAGATTGCGCGAAATGCTCGACGTGTGTCCTGAAGCTGCCCCTGAGAGCTGGTGCGAGATGCTGGTGTGTGGAGTCATCGAAAGTAGAGTAACTTAGTCTAACGCTTGTGAGCAACGCTATATGGCGGATTACGATGTGTTTTTCAATCTAACGCTGATGAGAGAGCTTATTTCCTGATTTTCGGCGGAAACCTACCCGTTTTCCCTCGAATAAGCTCTGTGGCAAGCGTTAGAATCTGAACTCCCGCGATTTTTGCGAAATAAGCGCCAGGGCAAGCGTTAGCGAGGAAGGGGTACGGGTGTGAGAGGATGCTTCAGCATGCGTCCTAATGTGTGCTACTCCCGGCGCGCGTTTTTGGCTGCATGATGGGGGTGGCCTGAGGGCAAGTGAGTGCTGGTGCGGGATGCTCGACGCGGGTATCTGATGCCACCCCTGGAACTGGTGCGAGATGCTGGTGTGTGGGGTCATCGACAGTAGAGTAACTTAGTCTAACGCTTGTGAGCAACGCTATATGTCGGATTACGATGTGTTTTTCAATCTAACGCTGATCAGAGAGCTTATTTCCTGATTTTCGGCGAAAACCTACCCATTTTCCCTCGAATAAGCTCTGTGGCAAGCGTTAGAATCTGAAAACCCGCGATTTTTGCGAAATAAGCGCCAGGGCAAGCGTTAGCGAGCATTCGAGCAACGAGCAACGAGCATCAAGCAACGAGCAACGAACAACGAGCATCAAGCAACGAACAACGAGCATCAAGCAACGAGCATCGAGCAACGAACAACACAACGAGCAACGAGCAACGAATAACGAGCATCAAGCAACGAGCATCGAGCAACGAACAACGAACAACGAGCACAGTGAGGTGAGAGTATGCGTTCCCCAGAAGCCGCAAGGCTTCTTCTTTTTTGCCCCAAGAGGTCGGGAGATACCATCAGATTACCACAAATAGTAATTGATCTCGCCTACTCAGCCCGCCAGGCCGATTTTACAATGGATTAACAAGCGGACGATGGGAAGAGAAAGGGGGCAAGCTGATGTCAATGAAGATCGGACCCGAGTTGGATTCGGTCAAACTCCAAACGACCAAACCCAAACGCAGCTATTGGAGCCGGTTAGGACTCGACATCCGAAAGGAATGGGACCTTTATCTGCTGCTCGTGCCGGGCATTTTGTTTATTTTACTGTTCAAGTACACACCGATGTACGGAATCACCATTGCCTTTAAGGATTTTAATATTTTCAGCGGTTATGCGGACAGCCCATGGGTGGGATGGAAGCATTTCGAGAAGCTGTTTACGTCGCCGGATTTTGCCCAAGTGTTTAAGAATACCGTCATCATCAGCTTCCTAAAAATCGTCATCTTGTTTCCTTTACCCATTGTGATCGCGCTGATGCTAAATGAGATGCGGAATATGATCTTTAAGCGGACGGTGCAAACCGTGATATATCTCCCGCACTTCCTGTCCTGGGTCATTGTTGGCGGGTTATTTATGGATCTGTTGTCTACGAACGGCGGGATCGTCAACAAGGCGTTAACCGCGATGGGGATGGAGCCGATCGCTTTCTTTCTGGACAACAGCGTATTTCGAAGTGTGCTCATCACTTCGGCGGGCTGGAAGGAGATCGGATGGAGTACGATCGTTTACCTCGCGGCGTTTACCACGATCGATCCGATGCTCTATGAAGCGGCAAGAATGGACGGAGCCGGGAGATGGAAGCAATTGTGGCATATTACCCTGCCGGGGATCGCGCCGATCATTATCCTGATGTTTATTTTGCGGCTGGGCAGCGTGCTGGAAGCCGGCACCGAACAGATTCTGGTCATGTACAATCCGGTGGTCTACCAGGTGTCGGATGTCATCGGCACATTTGTGTACCGCAGAGGGCTCGGCAGTCAGGATTACAGTTTTTCCACGGCGGTGGGGCTTTTTGAAGCGGTAATCTCCTTTACGTTAGTAATCGCCGGCAACGCGGCGAGCCGCAAATATTTGCAACGCGGAATTTGGTAGCAAGGGAAGGGAAAGGAAAGGGGGAGAAACATCATCATGGATCCGAATCAAACGTTGCTAGGAGTACACCGCGCGCCGCGCAATACGATCAAAACCTCGTTATCCGAAAAATGCTTTACCGTTTTTAATTATGTGTTCTTTGTTCTGTTGGGGTTAACGACACTACTTCCTTTCGTAAACTTGCTCGCCAAGTCCTTAAGCAGCGAAAGTGCCGTAATCTCCGGCAAGGTGGGGCTGCTCCCGGTTGGCATCCAATTCGAGACGTATCAATATGTACTTCAAGACTCCATGTTCCTGAACTCGCTAAAAGTATCGATCGGCTTGACCGTGGTAGGGACGGCGTGCAGCCTATTTCTAACCACACTGACGGCCTATCCGTTGTCCAAGGTGCGGTTGCGCGGCAGAAAGGGGATTTTGCTGATCTTCGTATTTACCATGTTGTTCAGCGGCGGGTTAATTCCAACGTATCTGCTGATGCAGAACCTGAATTTGGTCAACACCTTTCCCGTCTTATTCCTCCCTGCGATGGTGAACGTGTACAACATGCTGATTATCAAAAATTACTTTGAAGGCCTTCCGGAGGAGTTGGAAGAATCGGCCAAATTGGATGGAGCGGGCAATATCCGGATCCTAGCGTTGGTGATGCTCCCCTTATCGCTTCCGGTCCTTGCCACCATCGGGTTGTTTTTTGCCGTAGCGTTCTGGAACGATTACTTCTCCGCCATGATTTACATCAGCGATCCGGCCATTAAGCCGATGCAGTTGTATTTGAAGGAGCTTCTCGTGTCATCCAGCGGTGATTTCCTCAAGGATAACATTGATGCCGCTATCAATACGACCCCTCAGTCGATCCAAGCCTCTTCGATCCTGCTCGCGACCATTCCGATTCTCCTCGTGTATCCTTTCCTGCAAAAATACTTCGTCAAAGGCGTATTGGTTGGTTCGATTAAAGGCTAAACGGACGGATTGAGACGGAATGTTCCTAAAGGAGGTGATGCGCTCCGTTTGCCGTAGTACCCCTAGATCGTAATGCAAATTAAGGAGGTTATTTATGATTCTTAAAAAGAAAACATCGGCGGTACTCACCGCCATTCTAGGTTTGACATTGACGTTATCGGGCTGCGGCGGAGGAGGCGGGGCGTCGGAGCCGACTGCGGCCGATCCTTCGGGGGGCACCACCAACACCTCCACGGAAGGAAGTAACGGGGGTGGGCAGAGCACGGAGAAGCCGAACCTGCGGATGATCATGCAATACGGGCTCTTTGATCCAAAAACGGAATACGTAGCGAAATACATTGAGGAACAAACGGGGTTCCATGTGGACTATGAATTGCTGCCGGCGGAGAATGCCGATGAAAAGCTGAACCTGATGGTATCCAGCAAAGAAAACTATGACATCGCCAAGCTTAATGCGGCCCAGTTCTACAACCTGGCTTCCGCGGGGGCGCTGGAGCCGTTGGATGAGCTGCTGGAGGCCCATGGCAACTACATCAAACAGTCGATCAAGCCGGAGTCCTTCGCCAGCGCAACGATCGATGGGAAGATCTACGGGATCCCTGAGACTGGGGCGGGCGTGAGTATCGGCGAGGAGCTTGTTGTCCGGCAGGATTGGCTGGATGAGCTGGGCTTGTCAATACCGACAAACCGGGATGAGCTGTACACGGTGCTTAAAACGATCAAAGAGAAGAAAAACGTAATCCCGCTGACGATGAGCAAGGATTCCATCTATGGGGACATCGCTACGACCTTTGGCGTGTACACCGATTGGAAGGAAGTGGACGGCAAACTGGTGCACCGCGCAGAGCAGCCGGAGATGAAAGAGTACATCACCTACATGAACAAGTTATACAAGGAAGGTTTGCTTGATACGGAAACCCCGCTGAATACCGCCCAGGAGTCGATCGAGAAGTTTTCCGGCGGCAATGCGGCCATGTATAAGCTGGCCTGGTGGAACGCGGGATCCACGATTGCCGCGCTCCAGAAGAACTTCCCCGAAGCGAAGACATCGATCATCCCTTATTTGAAGGGACCGGACGGGAAAGCCGTCGTTGGAGCCAAAGCAAATACGACCTGGTATGTCGGGATTCTGAAGTCCTCAAAGAATAAAGAAGCCGCGATGGAGTTCCTGAATGCGAAGCTGGAGCCGGAGACGTTTAAAGGCATCGCCCTTGGGCAGGAAGGTGTTCATTATGAAGTGAAGGACGACAAATATTATCCGATTCTGCCGATCTTTAATGATCAATTAAACAATGCCAGCAACTTCCTGACCGGTGTTGACGAAGAGAAGTACCCGATCTATTGGCAGGCGCGCGTGCGGAAGGATCCGGTGCTGCAGGCCCATTTTGAAGCGTTCCAGAAAAATGCGGAAGGCCTGATCGTCGTAGACCCGATGTCGACCGCGCCGCCGATTGAAGCCGTATCCAAAAATCTGTTAAAGCTGACGACGCTGCTGGATGATAATGTACTGCAGTTTATTTCCGGAGCGAAGCCAATCGAGCAATACGACCCATTCCTGGCGCAATGGAGAGCGGAAGGTGGAGCCGACATGGTGGCCGCGGCGAACGAATGGTTCCAATCAACGAAATAGCAATCCGCTTAAAAAGGGGGGAAGCTGATGAAGCGTAGGTTACAGAGGCGGATGGCCGGGCTAATTTGTCTCTCCTTGCTGGCGGCGTTGTTCTGGCCGGGGTTGCCGATCGTCTCCTCGGCCGCCGGGATGGAGGACATCCCAAGCATGGGTGAGACTGGAGGAGAGCCGGTGCAGTTTGTCAGCGAGGACGGAGAGACCTCACTGACATTCACTGATCTTAACATGGCGAGGGCCACGCTTGCGGATAAAGCCAATTATCTCGCCTTATTCACGAGTGGCGCAACCGTGACCGATGCGGCGTACGAAGGCCCAGTGACAGAGGTACGGGTGCCGGAGCTGCATGTTGCTGTCGCCGTAGATGCAGAAGGGGTTGTGCAGGAGGTGGTTGGCCCGCAAGACGATCCTCCGACAACTTGGGATGCGGAGCAAATGCTCCCGATTCCGGAAGGAGGGTATGTCGTGCTGGCCGGAGGGAACGGCACTTGGGAGGAGTCGCATGAGAAGCAGGCCCTTTATCGGCAGTATCATTCCGGTGATCGGGTGAAGCTGATGCGAGCGGGAGTGGAAGTGACCGCGGCGGACTTCTTTCCAACATCGCCGGATCCGGAGCCCGACCCCGAACCGGAGCCCACTCCTGTCCCCGACCCCGAACCCAACCCGGATCCCGTTCCGGAGCCTGGACTTCCGGAACTGATGATCCTCACGGAGGACCAGACGATCGTGGACATCCCCGTCATCGAAGTTGCCGGGTTTGTGGCGAATTATGACGTGGAACTGGAGCTGAACGTCATGGTGAATGGCGATCCGGTAGAGTTATCGGTAGAAGGCGTTTTTCGCGAGAACGTGTATTTAAGCCCTGGAGCCAACGCCGTGACGATTCAACTGCTCCAGGCCGGGGAGGAGGTCGTGAAGAAGACGTTGACGATCACATATGAACCGTCGGAGAATCAAGATTATATTGAAGTCGAGGCGGCGCCTAAGGACATCTCGATCGATATCGATGGGCCGCGGATTAAGATCGATTACGTGGATAAAGACGTGACGGGCGTGCCGAATATCGTGGCCTTGTTTACGAGAGACTATGGCGGCTCTATCGTGATTCCCCAGACGAATGTCGCGGTCCAGGTTGACGCGAGCAATCGGGTCTTACAGGTGATCAATCCATCGATCAACGGTCAGCCGCCCGTATGGTCCGGACCGACGCCCCTTGATATTCCGGAGGAAGGCTACGTGTTGATGGCGCAAGACAACAGTTATGCCGGCAACTATATCAAGCGTTTCCTGGCGGAGAACTTCAAGGTGGGAGATATCATCAAGCTGCGCAAGAACGGGGAAGTCGTGTCCGTGCGGGATCTGATGAGCGGGAACGGCTTAATCGCCCGCCTCCAGCTGACCAATCAGCGGATGTATACGGTCACGGAGGACAGCACGGTCATCTCGGGAGTAATCGAGAACATCGACGATCCGGCGGCCATCCAGCTGCTGGTGAATGGGAGCTCCGTTCCTTTTGATGCGGAGGGAACTTTTAACTATACCTACCCCTTAACGAAAGGCACAAACTATATCGAGATTAGGGTATTAAAAAACGAGATCGAGCAGGATCGGCGGGATCTGGCGGTGTTTGCCCGAGACCCTCTCGACGCGGACAAAGAAGTCATTCTTTGGGTAGATCAGGCTTCCAACGCGAAAAAGTTCCAAACCAGCGAGCAGGTACGGGCTTTTCTACAAAAAGCCAAAGACAGCGGAGTCACCTCCATCGTGTTTGATGTGAAAGGCGTTGAGGGGTACGTCTCCTACAAGAAAAACGATTTGACCGGGAGGCCGTACGTCAGCGAGATCCAAGCTCCCGAGAAAGCGGGGGCCAGCCCGGATCTGGATCTGCTGCAGGAGTTCATCGACCATGGCCATGCCCTGGGACTCGAGGTTCATGCAGCCGTCAATGTGTTTGCCGAAGGATCGATCGCCTACAACGAATTCGCCGTGTTGAATGACCACTTAGATTGGGAGGAACGCGTACATTACGCGGAAAACAACGGCGAGATCAAGCGGCTGCGGGAAAGCGCGAAGCAGGGCTTGGTTGCGTTTGTGAATCCGGCGAACGAGGAAGTGCGCGAATATCAGCTCAAGACGTTTGAGGAGATCATCAAAAACTATGATGTGGACGGCGTCGTGCACGACCGTGGGCGGTACGACAATGAAGGTGCGGATTTCAGCGAGGAGACGCGGGTCAAGTTCGAGCGGTTTTTGCAACAGCGCGGCAAGACGTTAAACCAGTGGCCAAACGATATTTTCTATTATGAAAATAACGCCAGAATCGATGGCCCGCTCATTCAAGACTGGTGGGAGTTCCGGTCAGGCATCATCCAGAGCTTCTTCAGCGACGTGAAGTCGCTGGTCGATTCCTACGAAGTCCAGACGGGGAGAACGATCAAGGTTTCTTCCTATGTTGGATCCTGGTATGAGACGTACTATCTGAACGGGGTGAATTGGGCAAGCAAAAACTTCCGTATCCATCCCTCCCTGGGCTTGCCGGTCGAGTCCATCTATACGCCGGAATACTACGATACCGGATATATCGAATCCCTGGACTTCCTGATGATCGGTGCCTATCAGACGACCAGCCAGGAAATTCAGAAGTACATTACCCTAGGGAACATCGTGACGAATGGAGAAATTCCGCTGTACGCGGGGATTGCGTTAAACAATGTGCAGCTACCCGCCGTTCAGCGAGAGGTGTTCCAGGCGGGCTTAAAAACGACAAACGGGCTGATGCTGTTTGACGCCTCGCAAATTAACTGGGCGATTGCCAAAGCGGCGCTGCAGGACCGCGAATGGGTGAAGGATTACCAACTGGGTATGAGCTTGCCCGACAGCGCCGATACGTTCCTGGAAGGTCATTACTACAATGTGAACCGGGTGGAAGGCAACATTAACGTGATGACGGACGCCTTTGGAACGACAACCGGCACGAATCACTTTGGCGTGGAGGTGGTCGTGGACAACACGGGAACCATCACCCGGGTGGCGAACCGGAATCAAGCGATTAATTGGAGCTGGGGAGCGCCGGAGGAGAATAACAGCGTTATTCCGCCGGGCGGCTTCGTGATCTCGACGATTGATCCTTCAGGAACGAGAACCAACCGGCAGCTCGTGGCGAACGCTTATGAGGTGGGCGATCAGGTTCGAGCAGCGGTATTAAGCGGACTGATGGACGATGAGCAACGAGAGACCCGGGACAGCTTTTATCAGCTGGAAGGAACGGTCGAAGTGCTTGGGCCGGGGACGCCTACTGTCAAAGTGAACGGAGAGACAGCTTCCGTATCCCCCGGCGGGACTTTTACCGTAAACGTTCCGTTAACGACGGGGATCAACTTCGTCCAAGTGGAGGTGTATGTGGATGATCTGAAGACGAATAGTGACTCCGTGCAAATCATCCGCACCTCTACCGGAGATGGAGGCTCTGGCCAACCGGGTTCCCCGAGCGGCAGCAACAGCGGTTCACCCTCCACACCAATCCAACCGGCGAAGCCGGAACGGGTAAGCGTTGTGAAGACCGCGGAGAACGGGCGGCATCTCATTCAGGCCAAAGTCGATTTGTCGCGGATGTTGGAGGAGGTGAAGCAGCTTCGCGACAAACCGATTCCGTCGCAGCAGTTGCAATACAGCATCATGGAAACTGCCGACGTCCTCACCCTGCACCTGCCGATCGAGGGATTGGAAGCAGTGGTGAAGGAGCTGCCGGACGGAATGATCCTCCTGCAGTCTTCGTTAGGGAGGCTGGAGCTGCCGGTTCAGGCGCTACGCGAATCCCTGAAGCAGCAGGGGGCGGCGGAAGGTGTGCAAATTCGCCTTGCGATGCCCGCAAAAACTCAGAAAAACCAGCAGCTGAGCAGCTTATTGCCGAAGCAGGCTGAATTGCTCGATTCAATGCTGGAGGTATCCTTCTTCTGGGAGCAGGGCGACTCCCTAACTGTCCTGCCGGCCTTTAAGGGGGCGGCGGTCAAACTCACGGCTGCACCGCTGACGAAGAGCGTTCCGGCCGATACGACTACCGTTCTTCTTCTGCTGCCTTCCGTGAACCGCTATACGTTTGTGCCTGCGGTGATCCAGGAGGAAGGCGGGAAGACACGAATCACGTTCCGGTTAAAGGAAAGCGGCCTCTATACGGCAATTTCATACCGAAAGACGTTTACGGACATGAACGGCCACTGGGCGGCCGACGAGGTGGCGAGGTTGGCCTCCAAAACGGTCATCCAAGGCACCACCGATACGCAGTTTAGCCCCAATATGCCGATCACGAGAGCCCAATTTACAGCGATGCTGGTTCGCGCCCTCGGATTACCGGGACAGGAGCAGCCTCCAAGCGCAAGCTTCACGGATGTAAACTCGGGTGCGTGGTATGCAGGGGCGATATCGACGGCAGTCGAACACGGATTGATTGAAGGGTTTGCCGACGGAGAGTTCCGTCCGAACGAACCGATCACTCGGGAACAGCTGAGCGTTCTGCTGGCTCGCGCCCTAAAGCTGGCGGGGGCAGAAGTTCATCCAGCAAGCCCGGATTCCACGCTAACCGGGCTCGAGGATCGCAGCCAAATTGGCGCATGGGCTGAGGAAGCTGTAGCAACTGCGGTGGATTCAGGCTTGATGAAAGGGCGCGGGGCCGGCGAGTTTGCTCCCGAAGCCTCGTCTACCCGCGCGGAAGCGGCCGTGGTTCTTGCTCGAATGCTGCGGTTGGCGGGACTGATCCATCCCTAAATGCAACGCAAAAATGCCAGCCTGCGGAAAACATCCTCCGCAGGCTGGCATTCTTTGATTAAATTAAACCGGGCGAAGCTTTGGCCATTGCAGTTCAATCCCTTGTTGAAGGAGGCGCTGCTGGAAGTCGGCTAAGGTTTCTTCATGATTCCGAACATCCGTAGGGAAGAGGTTGCGGTCCAAGCAGAAGCTGGCGCAGCTTCCCGCCGCTTCGCCGATGTTCCATTCCACGGGATGGAGCCGGTAGCAGCCGTTGGTGATATGGGTGGCCCCGATGTTTTTGCCTGCGGCCAGCACGTTTTTGACCCGTTTGGGGATCAGGCTGCCCAGCGGGATTTGAAACGGTAAGGAGGAGATGTCGATATACGGTCGGTTGCCTGTACTTGGATGCAAATCGATGCGGTAACAGCCCACTCCGACGGAATCCGCAAACGCTTCGGCTGCGCCGTCCGGCCGGGAAGCTGTGGCGACATGCTGCTCCAGTACCGTAAACTCCGCTTGTATTCGCCTCGACTCGCGGATGTATGGAGCCATGGCCAATCCGTCCTCCGTTCCTACGACGTCGCGTCGCAGGCGCAAACCCGGATAGCCTTGCCCGCCGTCCGGACGGGGCGCTTCGGTTTGCAGCCAATACAACAGCGACAAGCTCAGCTGTTTGGCCTGGTACAGATGACGCGCGACTTCTTCCTCCGGGACGTCGATGAGGGAGCCCAGCCAATAGTCGTTCTGCGGCCAGTTGATCAGGGAGAGCGGACGGAACCCCAGGCGGCTGTCAAAATGAGCGGGATCAAGGATTTGCCGGTATTGAAACAGCGGGAATTTGCCTCCGTGCCCCGGAAATATCTCATATTCGACCGGCTCATTCGTCGAAGGCTTCACGCCGGTTAAGCTTAACAGCCGATCGGGCCAGAACGCCGGCCGATAATTCCGCCAGAAATCGTACATCGCGGGCTTGTCGATGAGATGCTCTTCACCCTCGGCGTAATCTACGGCGAAGCAATAAGTAAAGCCCTGCATATCCTGCGGCGCGGGGGCTCCGTCGACCGCATGGGGTTCGCCGGTCTGCGCTTGGGATTCCGCACCGGTCACGTATTCGATGCCGGCCAGCGGAAGCAAATCGCCAAGCTCGGTGGCATCGATAAAGAACGGAGCCTGAAGCACGAGCTCATCGCCGCTGCCGAGATGACGCACCGTCACGCTGCTCACCGTGTCCCCTATGGTTTCGGCTTGGTGAACTCGGGAGTTGTACAGGATCGTCAGCCTGCCGCTGTGAATGTACGGAGCCAGCATCTGCTCCAGCACAGCCAAGCCAACGCGCGGATCATGGCTGATCCGGCTGACGATGCCGCTGCCGGGATTAAGCTCCGGCTGGTTCCTTGCCCCCGGTGTCATCGGAAAATGAGCCCGATAATACTGGCGCACGCCTTCGCGGAAATTTCGGTACGTTCTCGTACACCCAAAATGCTCGATCCAGGGGTGCTCATCGGGAGGGACGGCCTGACTGGTTAGCTGTCCGCCAATCCAGCGCGTCTCCTCCGTAAGGATGACGGTTTTGCCCGAAGCCGCGGCGGCCAGGGCTGCGGCGGTTCCTCCGGTACCGCCCCCGAGAATCACGATATCAGCTTGCATTTCGCGTCTCATTCGCAGGTTTCTCCTTTTGGCATGGATTTAAGAGTTTAGCGTCAAGTTGCCCATGATTGCATTCATTGTAGAGGGTTCAGCCGGAGAACGGTACGGGAGGCGGGTGACCTTTTATGGTAATCTGATGTGCATTCGCCCTTAACCTCATCCCAATTTGCGCTGGATCTGATATGCTAGGAATCATCATAGACTTTCCTGTAGAGAACTATTTCACGTTGTAGGAGGTAAGTTGATGAACCCCATAACCATTGCCGTGATTGGCTGCGGTACGATTGCAAACCACGCTCACATCCCGTCCTACTTAGCCCACAAGCAGGTGAACATCAAGTATTTCTGCGATATCCTGCTGGACCGGGCGGAAGCCGCTGTCACCAAATACGAATGCGGCCAGGCCATCCAGGATTACCGGCAGATCGTGGAAGACCCGGAGGTTGATGCGGTATCCATCTGTACACCAAACGCTTCGCACGCCTCCATCGCCATCGAGTGCCTGCGGGCGGGCAAGCATGTCCTGTGCGAGAAACCGGCCGCCCGCACCTATGCAGAAGCCTTGGAGATGCAGCAAGTCCAACATGAGACGGGCAAAGTTTTGAATATCGGGGTAGTGAACCGGTACAACGAAAGCGTCAACCGCATCAAAAATATGATCCAAAACGGCGAGCTTGGCGAGTTGTACCATGTGTATGCCAGCTTCCGCTCGCACCGGTCGATTCCGGGCCTAGGCGGCGCTTTTACGACGAAGGCGATCGCCGGCGGCGGAGCGCTGATCGATTGGGGCGTTCATTTTCTCGATATCGTCATGTATTGTGCGGGGGATCCGAAGCCCCAAACCGTGACCGGCCAGGCTTACTCCAAGCTGGGGAAAGACATGGCCAACTATACGTATCTCAAAATGTGGGCCGGACCGCCGGACTACAGCGGGACGTATGATGTCGACGATTTCGTGACCGCGCTGATCCGCACCGAAGGCCCCACGATCTCCTTGAACGGTGCCTGGGCCCAGAACATCGGGGTCGAAGAGATGTTTATCGACTTCCTGGGCGACAAAGGCGGCATTCGCTTAAACTACGGCGGAGACTTTACGTTCTATACGGCGAAAGACGGCGCATTAACCGAGACGACGCCCAAATTCACCTCCGGCAATATGTACCAGCAGGAAATCGACGCATTTCTGGAGTGCATCCAGACGGGAGAGAAGCAGCCTTCACACATCGACACCGTCATTTTGTCCTCCCGGATCATCCAAGCGATCTATGATTCGTCTGACAAAGGGGAGGAAATCACGATCCCATGAAAAAGATCGGGTTTATCGACCTGCACCTCGACCAGTTCCATGCGAACAAATATCCCGGGTGGATCGAGCAGGCAACCGCCGGCGCGATGAAGGTGACATATGCCTATGGAAAAAGAGACAAGGAGAACGGGCGCACGAACGAGGATTGGTGTAAGGAGAACGGGATCGAGCAACTGCCGTCCATCCAGGACGTCGTTGAGCGGAGCGATTACTTGATCGTGTTATCTCCTGACAATCCGGAATTCCACGAGGAATTATCTCAGCTTCCGCTGCGTTCGGGTAAGCCGACGTACATCGATAAGACGTTTGCTCCGGATCGGGAGACGGCGGTTCGCCTCTTCGAGCTGGCGGCACAGCACGGAACGCCGATGTATTCGACGTCCGCGCTTCGTTTTGCCAGCGAATACGCGGAGATTAACCCGGCAGGGATAGAAACGATTTGCAGCTGGGGGCCCGGTGCTTTCACCAACTATTCGATCCACCAAATCGAGCCGATCGTTCGCTTGATGGGGCCGGGTCCACAGCGCGTCATGTACACCGGAACGGCGGATTCTCCCGCACTCCTCATCGACTTCGGCGATGGCTGCCGGGCCTCGATCCATCACTTGGGGGATCATTGCCCGTTTACGTTAGGCATTAAATACGACAACGGATCCTTTACCCAAGCTTCCGCAGCCTCCAATTTCTTCGAGCCGTTTATTCGTAATCTGGTGACTTTCTTTGAAACCGGCCAACCTGCGGTTAACCCGGCCGAAACCGTAGCCGTGATCGCCGTGATCGAGTATGGAATCAAAGCGGCGGAAACGCCTGGGGTATGGGTGGATTTGCCGCTCTCGTAATCGTTAAGCTCCATCTTCAACCCACCTTCAGCGTGAAGGTGGGTTATTCGTTTAATAAAACCGAGGGTAGTGTTATTCCTGGGCGTGAATGTATAATTATGGAAGGGGCCATATCCCAAAGATTACTTCCTGGAGGAGCTATGAAAAAACGAACTCTAGTCGCATTAATCCTGATTGCATTGGGATTCGGCTATCTCTATATGAGCAACCCATACTCGTCCACACCACTTGAGGCGATTGAGAAGGTGAGGTATGAGATCAATGACCGTCTCCGTCTCTTACATGAGATCGAAACGGATCGAGGTAAGGTTCTATTTCTTCTTCGGGATCTTCCAAACGGACAAACCCTCGATGTTGAATACGTCCAAAAAACGTTGTTGTTCGGGTGGAAATGGGGATATGGCGGAGGGCACACGCTGCCTTCGATCCATGGAAACGACCCCGACAGCTTCTGGACGGAGCAATTTTTTGCATCCACCAAAGGAACAAAATATGATTCGCCGTTTCCACTCTTATTTGGCGTGATCAACAACCCGAAAATCGAGGCGATCGACGTTTACAGCTATGCAACAGACGAGAGCTTTACTGCGTCTGTAAAGGAAACCGGGGATCCGGAACTCCGTATCTGGTATCTTTTTGTATCCGAAGAGCAGGGAACAAGGTTTATGCTGACCGCGCAAACGGAGGATCGGCAGATCATCAGTACGAAGATATTAGAAGAAATAACGAATCAGGTGGGGGTCCCATGAGATATTCGATTATCCCCCTCTCTTTTGTCGAAGGAATTAACGACATCGCTGCAGGTGAGACAGGTGTCAAAGCAAAGCATCGAAACCCAAGGATTTCGTGAAGCATACCAAGCAAGCGTTAGGGTGAATCAGGAGATTAGGCTTTCCAATACCTAACGAGGAGAGCGAGGGGAACTATGAATCATCAAATCAGCACAAAACGCATAAATACCTGCAGATCAACGGAAAGAGAAAGTGGGAAGATCATATTCATAGGGTGCGATTAAACGAGGAGATGGAGTAAGGCGAACCCAAACCACTGCAGCAAAAAAGCCCTGTCCTTGCGATGAAATCGCTTAAGACAAGGCTTTTAACTTTTTACCGTAAATTATAAGGTATATTGCGTTTGCAGATAATCCAGCGCCCGGGCCATTTTGTCCAGATAAGCCGGGTTTCCGTCGGAGCACCTGAACTCGATATGCCCCGAATATCCCTTAGAGGGGGTGGCCGAGCATCCGATTAAGGAGCACAACCTTTCCACCGTGCCATGGCTTCCGTCGATCAACTCGATGTGCGGCGGCAGGATTTGCTGCAGAAGGCTTTTGTAATAAGGAAAATGCGTGCATCCAAGCACGATCGTACTGTATTGCGCCAGATCGATGCCGGATAGTTTGCGGTTGAAATAACGCTCGATCTCGTCCCGGTCGAACTGCAACTGCTCGCAGTATTGCACCAGCTCCGGCAGCGGCATGGAATCCACCACTTTGTGGTCGTCCACTCGGGCCACCAGGTCGGTATATTTCGAGAGGCTTAACGTCAACGAGGTCGCAAAAACAAGCACCCGTTTGCCGGCCGCTTGGCTTCGTTTGACGGCCGGCTTAACGGCCGGCTCCATGCCGATAATCGGGATGTCGTACGTTCGCCGAAGCTCTTCGATCGCGGCGCTGGTTGCGGTGTTGCAGGCCACAACCAAAGCTTGGATCTCCTCCTGCATGATGGTGTTTACCGATTCCTGGACGAATCGTTTCACCTCGGGCAGCGTTTTGGTTCCGTACGGTACGTGGAGGGTATCGGCAAAATACAGAAAATCTTCCTTCGGCAGCCTCCTCATGGCCTCTGTCAATACGGTCAAGCCGCCGATGCCTGAATCAAATAATGCGATTCTCACTCATATCACCTGAATTTGTTGTGGTTTGTTCATCCTGATGCTCGTCTACGGCATCCCATTCCCGGTAAAATTGCTCCAAGAAACGCAGCATAAACTCGTGCCGCGATTCGGCGAGCTTCCGGGCATGCCGGGTATTCATCAAATCTTTTAGCTTTAATAGCTTTTCGTAAAAATGATAAATCGTCGTTTTTCCGCGGCTGCGATACTCGAAATCCGAGAAATCTTGCCCCGGTTCATGCATGGACCTGCCTCTGGAGCCCCCGAAGGCAAACGTTCGGGCCACGCCGATAGCGCCAATGGCGTCAAGCCGGTCGGCATCCTGAACGATTTGTCCGGCGAGGGTGGACATCGGAGGGTTTTTGCCGCCATTATAAGACATCGTGGAGATAATCTCCATCACTTCACCGATGACGGACGGATCCCCGACATGTTCATCCAGCCAGCTCCGTACCTTAAGCAATCCCTCTTCCTTGGATGGATTCAGCTTCTCATCTGCTACGTCGTGCAGCAAAGCCGCAAGCTCACAAACGAACAAATCCGCCTTCTCCTTGCGGGCGATGGCCAGGGCTGTGTTCCGGACTCGATGAGTATGCCACCAGTCGTGGCCGCTCCCGTCTCCGCTGTGCACGTTTTGTACGAATTGCTCGGCTTGTTTAATGATATGCTGCCGACGGTCCATCTGCACCGTTCCTTTCCAATCCCTAGTTCATAGAAACATCGAATACCATCTTACCTCAAAATCGCCATTCTTTAAACTTGTTTTGTTATATCCAGTCGCATTATATGAACGAAAGATTCGGAAGGAAGCGGCGCTTCTTGCATATATTTTCCTTTATCATTCGGACCGGTTCAGCGATAATAGGGTTGGTAAGATCTGTATGAAGGAGGTTTCCCCATGTCAACGGGCAAGGAGATCCCCGAGCTTTATTTTGACGGCCAATGGATCAATGTGTTGTGGGATAATCATGATCAGGTTGTGAAGTGGTTTGATAAGTACTTTGGCTGGAAGGTGCTTCGGCAAGAGAACTGGAAGGTGGACCCCCGATGTTCCCAAGGCAAAATGACGCAACTGGACTTTGGGACCTGGCTGGTTACTTATCTTACGGAAACCCGGCTCCCCCATCATTATGCCGAGCGCGGGACCGTGGATCCCGATCTACGGTTGTGTTTTCGAACACGGGAATTCGATCGCCTGCGGCGTGCCTTGGTGACCGATGGAGTGCGTGTGTCCGCCGTCTATTCGGGAACTAAAACCCGATATTTCGACGTGTGGGCGACGGCCGAAGGGATCCGGTTAACGTTACAGGAGGACTTAACGCTGCCTTCCGCCGATTTGGTACCTTCCTGGATTCGGGTAGGCGTCAGCCGGTTAAACGAGTCGATTCAATGGTACAGCCAGCATCTAGGTATGAAATGCACCCAGCATCATCCGGCCGGCGGATACGCCGTCATGGAGCTGAAGCTGAATCATTCCGAGGAGAAGTCGCTTTGGGTGCTTGAACAAAAATCCAGCGATGCCTACGTGGGTAAAGTGGACGGCCAGGTCCAGCCAATCTGCTGGATTCGCGATCGGCAGGACTTTTTCAAGTATCATCAATATTTGAAACAACGCGGGATCGAGACGTCCGGAATTGGCGGCTTTTTAACGCAGGGTTTAGTTAGTTTTCATTTCTATGATCCGGACGGAAATCGATTTAACATCAGCAGTTTGTGAGGTGCAGAATGAGAAGATATTTTTATCCTATCCTGGCTTGTCTTCTAGTTACAGCCTTAGTCCTCTCGGGTTGTGAAGGGAGTCGTTCAGAGACGCTTGATCTAGATAATCATGTACCGAAGCAGGAGATCAACGGGATTTCCATCCAAACCTTGCCGATGGAGGACGAGGAGTATGCCGTTCTTAAAGCGGCGGGTGTCGGCAATTCCATGGTATTTGAAGTGAACCCAGGAGAGATCCAAGCCGATCGGGTGCATGTCTGGATAGATCAATATGTGAACGGTGAAAGCAAAGGATCCGTACTTGGTCTGGAAACGTTACTTGATCAGGTCCAGGATAACCCATTCAGGCTTTATTTAACGACCCCTGTCATGAGTGAGGGGGACGAAGGATGGACGCTTGCTTATAGGCAGAAAGGAAACGTGGTCAGCTCCAAATTCGAAATCCCCAAAGGCGATTTTGATAGTACAATGATTCACTCCATGCCACCAACTACCGTAAACCCCAATGAAACGATTGCTTTGGGTGTGATTGTGAGAAATAAGGGCAAGGACCATGTGGAATCCAGCGACAATATTGAAGCAATAATTCGGGATAACCAGGATGTCCATGTGCTGAGATGTACGATCATCAAGAACAAATGAAGCCGAGATTCACCCGCTCATTGAGCTTGATCCGCTCATTTTTTTCTTCTCCCGGCTCCGCCTGCGGTCATTCCAATACAGCTGGAGCGCGGATAAGGCGCAGAGCAGGGATATGATTAGAAAAATCACCGACCACACCAGTGGGGATACCCCCGTAAGCTGAGCCAAGTTCGTCGCGTCGCCCGCTTGGCCGGGAGAAACGATAGAGTTCAGCAGCAGTGTGACCGGACCCATCACCGACTCCTCCAAGCATAAGAACGCCAGCAGCAGATAATAGAAATTGCGAATTCGTCCCCCTAGCAGGAAAAAGGCCACGTTAATCAGCAGGAACAGGATTAACCATCCCCGGCCATATCCCGTACGCACAAACAGCAGCAACGAGACCAAAGCCAGCATGCTGATGAGGACAAGCCCGGCCGCTTGGTTTTGCCGGGAATAGCCAAAGAACATGGCTACGGCAAACAACGAAGCCGAGATATACCCGGCCAAAGCTACGGCCAGTTGGCTCCAACCTGAAGCTAGCACCGAGTAGGTAACACCGCTGTGATCAGGGTGTAATTCAATGCGCAGCACCTGTCCCGAAGCGAGTAGGGTCACAACCGCATGGCCCAGTTCATGAACCATCGTATCCAACATGCGGAACCAGTCGGAAAACGGGATCAAGCGGGTTAATATCGCCGCTCCGATCAGAAATAATAAGGCCTTCAGCCATTTATTCATCGAACTATCGTCCTCCCTGGCAACTTGCAGTTGCTTTTCATTATAAGGGAGGGCAAAATAGTATTCAAAAGGCGAACAAATTTTCGGTCGGGTGGTATAATGGTCGTGACGGAGGTTTTGGAACGATGAACGACGGAGCGGACGAAAAATACAGTTTTTTCAGCCAACAACTACATAGAGACCGGGAACGGCAGACGGATTCGGAACATCGGTTGACGTTCGCGGAATTGGAAGTAGAGGACGTCGGGCAACAAGCGAACGGCAGATCGGAGCCGGTGAGCCGGGTTGTTGCACCCGATCTTTGGGAACGCGATACGGATTGGCGGCAGGACTTCCGTTATATTTCCCGGGAACAGCGGTTTGTCCAGAAAGCGAAGGAGCTGGAGTCGGCCGTTGAAGCGGCGGCGGAGTTTGTTCCTTTTCAGACGTATTGGCCGACTTATGATGAGATGCAGCCCAGGCAGCTGAAATGGTATTTGTTCTGGCGGGGAGAGGTTCGTTCTGAACGTTATCCGGACACGGATCTGTCCTACCTGTTTGTCTATTTATACGAGCTGATCCATGGGGTTGGCTGGTCGGAACCCGCAGAGGGTTATGCCTTAATGGAACGGGTCTGGCAGGCCTACCGGGAGCGTTACCCTAAGCTGGATCTTTACGTCCGGGAATGGTTATACGATCTGGCGTTGGTCTTCCAGTTGGAGGAACGGTCTGCAGAGCCGATGGCCAAGCTGCCTCGCAATTTGTCGATGGAGTTGAAGGAGCTGGAATGGCGCAGAAGGTTCACCGCCGATCCGCTGGAGTTGAGCTGGGATCTGCTGATGACGCTGACCGATTATAATGTGGAGAAAAGCCGCTTTTATCAGGAGCTAGGGCGTAAGGATATGCGGAACTACGTACCGAAGGTCATCTCATTGGTCGATGGCTATCTTTCGAGGAGCAAGGGCATCCGAATTCTGGAGCTGTTTCAGCCATCGGAGACCCGGGTGTCTCGATTCTTGTTCCGCAGCGCCGTGTATGACCATGATTTGTATGGGCGCACCAAGACGGTCACCGTCTTGCCCTATAGCGGGCATCCACCGCTGCGCGGGTTCCTGACGCAGCTCATTCGATTGACGGAGAACCAGTTGCGTGAATTAACCGGATTTAAGGGGAAACTGCGGGGAATCGACGTCGGGCCGGAGATCGAACAGCTGGTTGGCCGATACCTCGGCAAGGAATTTGAACGGCGGAAAGCGGAAGAAGCGAAAGCCCGGACACCGAAGGTAAAAATCAATGCCGCTAAACTGCGCAAACTGCAGCAGGAATCCAACGAGGTGCGGGACCTTCTGCTCAGCGAGGAGCTGACGCTTGCGTTCGCGCCGGAAGCCCCCGGTCTACCGCCGGAGCGGGCTGCCAGCCTGCCTGGAAGAATAAGTGATGAACCGCTGCAGCCAACCTTTGATTTTGAACGGGGATATGAGCAGGAGCCAGAACAAGTTCTTCCGCCATCCACCGAGGAACGAAGCGGTAGCGAGAAGAACGAGGGCGGGCCGATGACGAGTCTGTCGGAGGAATGGCAGGAGCTGTTTGCAAGTCTGACTGCGCCTCAGGCTCAGATGCTGACTGCTTTGCTCCAGGGCCAAAGCGCGGCGGAACGCCAAACCATTGCCGAGCAGGCTGGCTCGATGCCCGAGCTGCTGATCGATGAGATCAATGAGCTGGCGATGGAGCGGATCGGGGACCTCCTGGTCGATGGGGAC
This sequence comes from Paenibacillus rubinfantis, assembly GCF_001486505.1. Taxonomy (GTDB): domain Bacteria; phylum Bacillota; class Bacilli; order Paenibacillales; family Paenibacillaceae; genus Fontibacillus; species Fontibacillus rubinfantis. Next base: position 399,582 of record NZ_LN909066.1, on the reverse strand, counting down.
GAAGTTGTAGACGACTACCGTGCGGAGCTTGACGAGTGGCTTGCAAGCCAGCGCTAAGCGATAAACATAAACGATAAACGGTGCGGCTTGAGGATATAGGATAAGTTTGGAACGATGAGGTGAACGAGAATGAAACAGGTGCAAATTCCGAAGCGGCTGACCACCGCGCTCGTCAATTCCTTGACGGCCGGGGTCGTACCGCGAGTTGGGTTGGAGCATATCGCGGTCGGGCGTAAACCAGAGGTGGCGTCCATCCTGCAGGACATGGACAATATTGCGGAGGGCGGGGCGGCTTTCCGCTTGATCACGGGGCGTTACGGAAGCGGGAAGAGCTTCCTGCTCCAGATGATTCGCAATTATGCCATGGACCGCGATTTTGTAGTGGCCGACGCCGATTTGTCGCCAGAGCGTCGGCTGGTTGGCACGAAAGGGCAGGGGCTGGGGACTTACCGGGAGTTGATGACGCATTTATCCACCCGGACGCGGCCCGACGGCGGCGCACTGGAGACGATGCTGCAGAAGTGGATCGCCGCTCTCCAACAGGAGCAAATGCAGGCCACCGGCCTGCGTCCCGGTGATCCGCAACTGCATGATGCGGTGGAGCTGCGGATTTATGCGGTGACCAACGAGATGCAAAACCTCGTGCACGGATTTGACTTCGCCAAAGTGCTGGCCGCCTACTGGTCGGGCTACAAGCTTGGCGACGATGACCGGAAAGCCGCGGCGTTGCGCTGGTTACGCGGCGAGGTTCCAACCAAAACGGAGGCGCGCCAGGAGCTGGGCGTCGGCGTAATCATCGACGACGACAACTGGTACGACTACATGAAGTTGTGGGCGGAGTTTGCGGTGCGCATCGGGTATCGCGGGCTGCTGCTGTTTATCGATGAAGGCGTCAATCTGTACAAAATCACGAACAGTGTCTCCCGCCAAAGCAATTACGAAAAACTGCTGACGATGTTCAACGACACAATGCAGGGCAAAGCCCAGTACCTCGGCATCTTCTTGGGCGGAACACCGCAGTTCGTGGAAGACGAGCGGCGGGGGCTGTTCAGCTACGATGCCCTGCGCTCGCGGCTGATCGACGGGCGTTATAGCAGCGGGGCGCGCCGTTCGTACACGTCGCCGATTCTGAAGCTGGACATGCTGTCTCATGAGGAAATTTTGCTCTTGCTGCAGAAGCTGCGCGAGATTCATGCGATCCATTTCGGTTACGCGATGCGTCTGACCGACGAGCAGTTGATCGCCTTCATGCAAGCAGCGGTGAATCGGCTTGGGGCGGAGGAGCTGTTGACGACCCGGGAGGTCGTACGCGATTTTATGGATGTGCTGCATCTGCTGCACCAACAGCCGGAGCTGTCGTTCGAGGAGTTGATGGGTGAACGGGAGCTGGAATACGCGGCGTCCGGGAACCAAGGGGCCAAGGAGAAGGGCGGCCCCGACGAGCTCGACGACTTTTTGGCGGAGTTTGAGTTATGAGCGGTCCCCGTCCTTTTTCCCGGTTGGCGCCGTTTATTCAGGAATACATCTACCGCAAAAAATGGGATTCCCTGCGCGACGCCCAAGTAGAAGCTTGCCGCGTGTTGTTCGATACGCCGCACCATCTCCTGATCGCATCGGGGACGGCGTCGGGGAAAACGGAAGCCGCCTTTTTCCCTGCGCTGACGGAGCTCTATCATCGGCCTTCGGAATCCGTCGGGATTCTTTACATCGGGCCGTTAAAGGCGCTGATTAATGACCAGTTCGAACGGATCAAGGAGCTGCTGCGGGACGGGGAAGTGCCGGTCTGGCATTGGCACGGCGACGTCGCCCAAGCGGAGAAAACCAAGCTAATGCAGCGCCCCAGCGGGGTCCTGCAAATTACCCCCGAATCGCTGGAAGGGCTGCTTATGAATCGCCCGAATGCAATCCCGGCGTTGTTCCATGATCTGCGATACATCATGATCGACGAGGTGCACGCCTTTATGGGAGCCGATCGCGGGATTCAGGTGATCAGCCAGTTGACTCGGTTAGAGCGGATGGCTTCCTGTACGCCGAGACGAATCGGTTTGTCGGCTACGCTTGGCGATTACGAGATTGCCGCTCGTTGGCTTGGCGCGGGGACGCCGCAGCCGGTGGAGGTGGTCTCCCCGCCGGGCGGGCGCAAGCTGAAGCTGTCGGTGGAGCATTTCGCTTTCCCGGATGCCCGGGACGAACGGGAAGCGGAGCACCTGGAGCTGGCCAAGCAGAAGTATTACAACTTCATTTACGACAACACCCATCGCAAAAAAGCGCTCGTCTTCACCAACAGCCGCACCGACGCCGAGTTAACCACGCTGGAGCTGCGCCGGATTGCGGCGAAGCGGGAGGAGCGCGATGTGTTTCACGTCCATCACGGCAGCATTTCCGCGATGCTGCGCGAGGAGACCGAGGCCGCGCTACGCTCCGGCCCCGGCCCGGCGGACCGAGGCCGCGCTACGCTCCGGCCCCGGCCCGGCGGTTGCCGCAGCGACGGTGACGCTGGAGCTCGGCATCGACCTGGGCGAGCTCGAGCGGGTGATCCAGCTCGGCGCGCCGTACAGCTGCTCCAGCTTCGTGCAGCGGCTGGGCCGCTCCGGCCGGCGCGGCGACCAAGCGTCGGAGATGATGTTCCTCTGCGCGGAGGAAGAGGATGAGGACGCCCAATTGCCGGCGCGGATGCCATGGATGCTGCTGCGGGCGATCGCCATCATTGAGCTGTACGTGCGCGAGCGCTGGGTGGAGCCGGTAAAGCTGCGCCAGAAGCCGGTTGGTGTGCTGTACCATCAAACGATGAGCACGCTCAAGAGCATCGGCGAAGCGGAACCGGCCGATCTGGCTCGGCACGTGCTGACGTTACCGGCATTTCGCGGCGTTGAACCCGAGGAATACAAGGCGATGCTGCAGTATCTGCTGCAGACTGACCATATCCAGCAGACCGAGGAAGGTACGCTGATCATCGGACTCGGCGGGGAGAAGGTGGTGAACAACTTCCGATTTTACGCCGTCTTCAAGGACGACGAGGAGCATGTCGTCTACAACGGCTCCGAGGAGATCGGCAGCATCACCACCGTACCGCCGCCCGGCTATTGCTTCTCGCTCGCTGGGAAGCTGTGGAAGGTCGAGGAAGTGGACAGCAAACATAAAGCGGTGTACGTGAAGTCTTCGCGCGGTAAGGTAGATACGCTTTGGCTTGGCGCCGGGGGAGATGTCCATACCCGGGTCATGCAGAAGATGCGCCAGGTGTTGGAGGAGCACACCTTGTATCCGTATCTTGCCCCGGGCGCGGCCAATCGCTTGGAGCGGGCACGCCGGTTAGCCCGGGAGAGCGGGCTGCTGAACAGTACGGTGATCCCGGCGGGCGGGGACTCGCTGTTTATTTTGCCGTGGGCGGGAAGCAAGCAATTCCGCACATTGGAACGCCTGTTGAAGCATAATCTGACGGACCCGATGGGCTTGCGTCAAGTCGTACCGATGGAGCCTTATTATATGGTTGTGGCGGGGAGAGCAGGCGCCAAGGAGCTGCTTGCCGCCATTGAGGCGGAGCTGGCTTCCGTCCCTCATCCGGAGGCGCTGCTGGCTGCGTCGGAAGCCCCTTATCTGGGCAAATACGACGAGTTTTTACCGCCGGAGCTGGTGCGGCGCGCTTTTGCCGTGGACGGGCTGGACGTAACCGGCTTGGTCGAGGCTTTGGAAGCAGCGGGGAAACCCAGTGATTGATCCTCGGGCAGTTCTGAAGAGTAGAGGAGGGCAACCATGGGGATCGAGCTTATATTAGAACGTATCGTCAATCGACTGCAGGGAACGGACGGCCTTCAAGCCATCGTTCTGGGAGGATCGCGGGCGACAAACACTCACCGTCCTGATTCAGATATAGACCTCGGTCTGTACTATGAGGGCGAGACGGGGGTGGATATCGCCGGGTTGAGTCAAGCCGCGATGGAACTCGACGATCAGCACCGTAACGATCTGATGACAGGGATCGGCGAATGGGGGCCTGGGGTGAACGGGGGTGGTTGGCTAATCATCGGCGGATATCATGTGGATTTTCTGTACCGGGATCTGACGGCGGTCCGAACGGCAATCGAGGATTGCTGCGAAGGTAAAGTCCAAATGCTGTACCAGACCGGACATCCCCATGCGTTCCTGAACAGCATGTATATGGGGGAGGTGGCGGAATGCCGAATCTTATGGGAGCGGGAGGACCGGTTAACTCAGCTGAAAACCCGGACCCATCCTTACCCTCCGCTGTTGCGAGAGGGGATGCAACGCCACTTTTTGTTTGAAGCGGGCTTCTCCCTGATGTTTATGGAAGCCAATGCCGACCGTGATGATGTCTCTTACGTCTCAGGACACGCCTTTCGAGGGGTATCCAGCCTCAATCAGGTACTTTATGCGCTAAATGGCCGCTATTGCCTGAACGAGAAAAAAGCAGTGCGCAACATTCAATCGTTTGCCATCCGTCCGGAACGTTACAAGGAGCGAGTGGATTTGGTATACGGCAAGCTGGGACCGGACCCGAAGGGAATCCGCGAAAGTATCCACGAACTCCGCAGCTTGATTGATGAAGTGAATGAGTTGGCGAAGATGCCAACCGGGAGGAATCTTGATGACCGCAAAATCGAAAATTAGCCCCCCTCAGCTTACGACCGAATTGACGGAAGCCGATTGGGAGCAACTGCTTGACGATGAAGACCATGAGCTGGTTGAGGCGACGGTGTCCGGCGCTTCCTATGAGCATGAGGTGTTAGAAAAATGCATCTTATCCAAGGTGGTGCTCCGGGGCTGCTCCTTCGTGGGCACCGTCTTTGAACGAATGGACATGACCGATGTCGTGCTGGAGAACTGTGATTTGTCCAATGCCGTGCTGGAAAAGGCTATCATCCACCGGGTGCATTTTAAAGACTGCAAGTTAACGGGGTTAAATCTTTCTAAAGTGAATGCAGGCTCTATAACGTTTGAGCATTGTGTGATGAATTTAAGCGACATGGTGGAAGCTTCCTTGAAACGAGTGAGATTTCAGGATTGCTCCCTGCAGAACGCGAATTTTTACGGCGCCAAATTGAAGGATGTGGAACTATTGAGATCGGATCTGAATGAGGCTGATTTTAACGACACCTCCTTGAAGGGAATGGATATCAGCACCTGCACGTTCGAACGTGTAGATATTCCTGCCCATGCCATGGCCGGTTGCACGGTTTCTCCGGAGCAAGCGATCGGCTTTGCCAAACTGCTTGGCTTGATCGTAAAATAAAAAAAACGAAACAACGCTAACGCCCCGCCTAGACAGAGCTATCTAAGGTCGGGGCGTTTTGTTAGGAGTTGGAGTTCTTCGGCTATCCCCGGAATTCCAACACCATCTTATAACTGCCGGGCTCGGCACGAAAACCAAGCAGGTCGCGGTTAATGCGCAGCATCGGACCGTTCATGGAATCATTATGCGTCCGCAAGTAAGGCACGCGACAGCCGATCGCGGTCTGGATCGCCAGCAGCTTCAGGGCTAGAGCGAGATGCCGGCCGCGGTATTCCCGGAGCACGCCGGTGAATTCATGGTACATCGCCTGCGTTTGCTCGTTTTGCTGCAGCGTTACGACGCCAACGTATCGTTCCCCGTCCTTGGCGATATGGATCCACTCGGGACGAACGCCGGGTTGGTCGATACTCCATTTTTTCCACTCTTCGAACCAAGGAAAGCTTCCGGAGAATCCGGGGATGTCCAAGTGAGTCGTTTGGTAAAGCTCATGGAGCTTCCGTTCGTTGGCTTCGCCGGGCTCGTCAGCTAATGTGACGAATTCGATGCCGGTTCGGCGGGCATCAGGAATGGCATCCAGCAGCTTATTCCCCTCAAAATTCCCCAACTCCAGTACAGATTCAAACGTGTGGCGTTCCTGAACATACCCTCTACGCTCGGCAAAGGCCAAGGAAGCTGGATCATTATCCTTCATATAGATGATAATACGAGAGGCTTTTACATCGGCGGACCAGCGGCGGACTTCATCGTAGATGGCGCCCCCTACGCCGGTTCCTCGTTTCTTGGGGTGCACGACCAAGTTGAGCATGAGCTCGCCCGGCTCTGTCCAAGGCGCGCGCCATGCGTGAGCATAAGCGATGACCTGTCCCTGGTCGTCTTCGGCCACCCATTTGGGATGGTCCCAACCCGTTAGTTTCCCTTCTGCATTATAGTCTAGCTGACCTGGCGGGATTTTGTTGTCTTCTTCCTCTAATCGCTTCCCGGTTGTGGGCTCCGACATGATCAAGTTCAACAGATCGGCTGCCGCGTCGTAATCGTTTGGTTTACGCATTTGACGAATCCTGTGTACGTTCAATTCATTACCCCCAGATGGATGAATACGTATTTTCTGCCATTATCTCATGCCAAACGGTTATGGGGAGGGGAAGGTTTGGATATAATTAGAAATTCCTGTGAAACGGGCAGATTTTCGTGAACATGAAGTGGAGTATGTATGGCAGGAGGGGTGCTATGCGATTCAAAACAAAACGGGATCCGTTGTTCGCAGGCTTGTGGGCGGCGTTAATTTTGCTGGCGAATCTGGTCATTCTCTGGCCGCTGCTTCTCGATCCGCAAGCGCTGACGCCGGGAGGACTCGCGGGGCTTATCGTGCCTGATTTGCTTGTGACCGTTTTGCTGGCTTGGCTGGCGATTGATATCTCTTATGTGATCCGAGAGGAGGTTCTGTTCGTCAAAGGGGGGATGTTCCGTTCCAAAATTCGTTTTGAGGAAATCACTCGGATATCACAGCATCCTAATATTTGGTTGGGGTATCGGCTCTTATTCTCACGCGACGCCATCGAAATCCATTACCGGTCCGGTGTCTTGGGCAGCGTCGTTATTTCGCCGGTAGAGCAGGAACGGTTCATCGAAGAGCTGATTCGTCGAAATCCCTCCATCCAATTGGTGGACAGAACGTGAACGAAGGGACGCATGTCACATCTCCTTTAGCCCAATTTTGCTAAGCTGGATAAAATGCGAGGAGAGAGGGCGGACTAACCCCATGGTGCATGTGTCCAGTTTACTGATTCCGGCTGCAGTGTTACTTCCTAATATCTTGTTTATGGTATGGCCTCCAAAGTTGATGCCCGAGCGGAAGGAACTTCAGGAAAACTTGCTCTATCAAGTCGCCGAAGGGATCGGACGGGCGGGTACTATCGTCCTGCCCTTATTCTCGTCCCTGGAGGTGGGAGGGAAGCTGGAACGTTTCGCACTTGCAGGGATGCTCCTCAGCTTAGGGTTATATGTCATTGGCTGGATACGCTATCTATGGAACGATCGGCAGTATCGCTTCTTATATGCGCCGATGCTGGGGATTCCGGTGCCGATGGCGGTCATGCCGATTTTGTATTTCATCAGCGCTTCGTTTCTGCTGCCTTCCGTTTTCGTTCCTCTGCTCGTTTGCAGCTTGATCCTAGGTAGCGGGCATATTCCAGCCAGCCTGCGCATCCACCGTTTCCTTCAGAACCAGGACTTGACCTAAAAAAGGGCGGAAGCCCATTCCGCCCCTTCGAATCCGAACTGCAAGCTTAGTTCACTTTCGTAAACAGCCACTTCTGCGCGTCCGTACCGTTGTCCGTCCACTGCTGAACCGCTGCGCCGTCAGCTGTAGAGGCGCCGGACACATCCATCACCAAACCGCTGGCTTTGGATACCAGCTTGAAGTAACCGCCGCCTGCATCAACGATACGCCAACGCTGCGCGTCGCTGCCGTTATCGGTCCACTGTTGCAGTTGTACGCCGGTAGCTGTGCTTGCGCTTGGTACGTCCACCACCTTGCCGCTATGGATGGCGGTCAACTTATAGGAACCGTCGCCCGTGTGATCCAGCCGGAAGCGTTGATTGCTGGCGCTATAGTTGGTCCACTGCTGAATCTTGGCTCCTTCCGCAGTGGAGACGTCAACCACATCCAGCACCTTGCCGCTGACTTTGGAAGCGATGGTATAGACAGCGCCGTTTTCAAGGATTGGCGAGGAACCCGGTTGATCCTGATAAACGCGAACATAATCCACGAGCATTTGCGCTGGGAAAGGCGTCCCCCCGTCCGGACTGCCCGGCCAGTTGCCGCCGACGGCCAGATTCAGCAGGAGGAAGAATGGTTTCTGGAATTCCTCTGTGTTTCCAGTATTGTTTGCGATATAAAACTCATTGTATTGAACACCATCAACAAACCAGCGAATATAACTCGAGTCCCACTCCACGGTGTACGTATGGAATTGGGAAAAATCCAGATTGCCGGAGGTCCGGCCGTAAGAGGCGTGTCCGTTTGCGTCCCAATGGACGGTGCCATGGACAGACCCCTCATGGTTTACGCGTTCCATAATATCGATTTCGCCGCAATAAGGCCAACGGATCGAGCTAATGTTTTCGCCCAGCATCCAGAATGCCGGCCACAAGCCTTGTCCGGTCGGAAGCTTGATCCGGGCTTCAATTTTTCCGTACGTGAAGCTCTTTAAGCCTTGAGTCTTGATTCGCGCCGAGGTGTAATTTCGACCTTCGTAATTCTCCCGCTGGGCGGTGATCACCAGATTACCGCCAGAGACCTGTACGTTTTGCGGCCGGTCGGTATAGTATTGAAGCTCGTTGTTCCCCCAACCGTTTGTCCCGGTGCCAATTTCGGGAGTCCAGTTCGCACGATTCAGCGAGTTACCGTTAAATTCATCGCTCCAGACCAGCCTCCAGTTGGGAGCCGCACTGGTGGTACCGGGTGTAGGGATAAAGACGACCAAGAGGGTAAGCAACAGAAAGAGGAGAAACGGTTTACTGCGTTTTCGCATCATGAATTCGCTCCTTTCAAAAATGAAGGGTTTGGGCTAACTTGCCACATGCGATGTTGTTCATACTAAACCGGTTTCGATTGCATATGATAGCGCTATCATTACATAGATTACCATTTAAAGATGGAGTTTACAACCAGATTTTTTACAGGTTTTTCAAATCCATAGGGTTCTGGTATTCTGGTATCAACTAAGTGTTGCACGGGGGGATGAGATGCAATTGCGATTACTAGAGGAAGGAGATGCGACAATCTACCAAATCCTTCGATTGCTATTTTGACGAGGATTACATGGCGTTAATATGGAGCTGAACTGGGGGCAGGAAGATGGAATTAAGTACGGGGCGTCTACGGCTTAAGGAATTTAGTTTGGAGGACGAACAAGCGGTGCATGCGTATGCCTCTGATTCGCTGGTGGTGGAGCATATGCTCTGGGGGCCAAATTCGGCGGAGGAGACGCAGGACTACTTAAGACAAGTGATCCAGAAGCAGGAACACGTGCCGCGGACTGCATATGATTTCGCTGTAGTCCTCCAAGAAACCGGTCAATTGATCGGCGGCTGCGGCTTATTTCTGGAGGGGTATCGACAAGCCGAGCTAGGCTATTGTTTTAACCGGTCTTTTTGGGGCCAGGGATACGCGACGGAAGCGGCAAAAGCCTTGGTACGTATGGGCTTTCATGAGTTAGGACTGCACCGGATCTACGCGACCTGCCGGCCGGGGAATATAGGATCCGCCAAAGTCATGCAAAAGCTGGGGATGCGTTATGAAGGCCATTTCCGGGAACATCGTTGGCATAAGGGGAGCTGGCGGGATTCCTATCAATATTCGATTTTAGCCAGGGAGTTTGAAACGGAGGGGGAAATCGGGAATGACGAAACAAGAAACTAAAGCCGAGCTGTTGGCACAATTCCGCGAGTGGATTGGCTATGTCAAGGAACTTGAGCCATTGGATTGGGAAAAGCCGATCGAAGAAGGGAAATGGTCCGTACACGGGCTGGTCAGCCACTTGATGGGGTGGGACAAGTATTTCTGGGAGGAAGCGATTCAGCCGATTTCGCAGGATCAACCTGTCACGCTGCAGGAGCTCGATTTTGATGTCTTTAACCGGGAGTCCGTCGAGTTCGGAAGATCGAAGCCGAAATCGGAGCTTACCCAGCTTGCCGTGCACTATCGTCAGATGATCATCGAGACGATTGAAGGCCTGGACGAGGAGAGGTTCAGTCGAACCTATGGGGATTTTACGGTCGATTCCTATCTGCGTGATTTTATATGGCATGATCATCACCATCGGAGTCAAATCGAAGCGCGTAAAGCGTATCTTGTATAGAAAAAGAATCGGCAGGTGAGACTCATGCCATCATTAGAGAGGGAGATAACCGATGAAGTATTTTAAGAAGCTGGTGGGGTCCAGACTGTACTTGTCCCCGGTGAATCCGGAGGATGCGGAGACGTATGCTCATTGGATCAACGATCTTTCCGTTTCCGTCCGGCTGGGGACTTCCCGTGAAGTAATCGGGTTGCAACGGGAGCAGAAATTTTTGGAGGACTTGGCCAAGGAAGGTCAAAATTACGCGATCGTTCAGCTGGATGGAGACCAATTACTAGGCAATTGCTCGTTGTTTGCCATCGATCATGTCCGCAGAGTGGCGGAGGTCGGGATCTTCTTGGGCGACGAGGGCCAGCGGGGGCAAGGGTACGGGACCGAGGCGCTGCAGCTCATTTGTGAATACGGATTTAAAATCCTGAACCTCAACAACATCATGCTGCGCGTCTTTGAGTTCAACCAACCGGCCATCCGATGCTACGAAAAAGCGGGCTTCCGCGTGTTTGGCCGCAGATCGCGAAGCTACTACGTGAACAATGACTACTTCGACGAAATTTACATGGAACTGCTGCGGGACGATTGCCAGACATCCTATCTGGATGCAAAGCTGCCTCGCCGCAACTAGGTTAGCAAATCCTTCATGACCCGGCCACAAACGTATACGAGGGCCGGGTTGTATTATAGACGGAAGGTGGGCGCCATAGATGAAGCTTGTCATTATTTTTGGACCCCAGGCTGTAGGCAAAATGTCGGTGGGCCAGGAGTTGGAGAAGTTAACTGGATTAAAGCTGTTTCATAATCATATGACGATTGAGCTGGTGTCGCATTTTTTTGACTATGGATCTCCCTCCGGAAAACGGTTGGTTGGTTTGTTTCGAGAGGAAATCTTTAAAGAAGTGGCGAAAAGCGACTTGCCTGGTTTGATTTTTACCTATGTTTGGGCGTTTGACCTCCCCTCGGACAGGGAATATGTTGAACATATCAGCCGGATTTTTGAATCCCAGGGTGGGGAAGTGTACTATGTGGAGCTGGAGGCCGATTTGGAAGAGCGGCTGATCCGCAACCGTGATCCGCATCGTTTGCTGCATAAGCCAAGCAAACGAAATTTGGAGCGCTCGGAAAGAGATCTTCTCCGTACCCTGGAGAAATATCGGTTAAACTCTTTGGACGGCGAAATCAAGAAACTTAACTATATCAAAATCAACAATACCGCTTGCCCACCAAACGAGGCGGCTAAAATCATTCAGGAGCGGTTTCGGTTGTAGCAACTCCTTCTCGGTGGGGCGGAGCATCAAGCGTAAAGACAAAGGGATATGGAACAAACTGACTTGGAGGACAGGACAGCATGAGCGAAACTGAAATGTTTGACATCTATACCGAGGATATGAGGAAGCTGGGTACTGCCTCCAGACAAAAGGTCCATGCCCAAGGGCTATGGCACCAAACCTTTCATTGCTGGATCATCCAAAGGGATGCCGAGGGCGAACCCTCTCTTTTATTTCAACGGCGTCATCCCAACAAGGATGTGTTCCCGTTGTTACTGGATACGTCCTGTGCTGGGCATCTCCAAGCGGGAGAAGACGTGAAAGACGGGATCCGTGAACTCGAAGAGGAGCTTGGTTTAGCGGTACCGGTTGAGGAATTGACTTATATCGGCAGGGTGGCCCAGGAGCATTTACTCTCACCTGATTGGATTGATCGTGAGATCAACCATGTTTTTATCTACGAAAACGAACGCCCTTTGCTCGATTACCGCATCCAGACGGAGGAACTGACAGGACTTTATTGGGTGGGGTTGCAGGAATTTAGGGAGCTGCGCTGCGGGAAACGCGATCTGTTGACGTCTGCCGGAGTTTACGTGGACGAGATTAGCGGGGGGTTGCGGGAACAGCAGGCCACCTGGCGGCTCACGGATTTTACGCCCAATTCGGACGAGTATTATCAGCTGTTATTTAACTGGATCGAACAAGAGGCCACCGAGGGTGGAACCAAAGAATAGAAGGTGGGCCGTGCATCACTCGATACTTCGATTGACGTCGACGATCTGATTTTGAACGCGGCGGGTTTTCTGCTAGGTGCCAGCATATATAAAATATATGAGGAATATTTGCAAGCCGAATAAGCGAAGGACGTGGTGATGTTGAGCAAGGAAAAAAGCCTGTTATACGCTTTTTTGGTCGGCGCTGGGTTTTGTCTGGCGCCTTTTCCGGCGGCGGATTTCTTTCTGCTTCGCCCGATCATCGGGTTGGTTCGTAGTCTGGGCATGGTCGTAACGATCTTTGCCGGTCTATTTATTCTAACGGAATCCTATTTGCACCTGAAAAAAATATACGGAATTTTGATCCAAAAATTGGCCATTACTGCCGGAGTGATCCTGGTGCTCTTGTTTATTGTCTACTGGGGGATGTTCAACTAGCTTCGTTTTGGGGAAAGGGGAAAATCCACATTGGAATCCAGGAAGTTTGTCGACGTAAAAATCAAGCGAACCATCGCCGACCAAGCGGAGCAGATGAGTCAGCGTACGTTGGCGTTATGGGCGGCGGATTGCGCCGAACGCGTGCTGGCCTGCTTCGAGGCGGAGCGGCCGGAGGATCTGCGGCCGAGGCTGGCTATCGAAGCGGCTCGCGCCTGGGCCGGCCACGCGGCGGCTACCGCGCATGTGGCGGGGCACGCGGCGCATAGCGCCACCTACGCCGCCAAGGCGATGGCCTATGCCGCGAACGATGCAACCGCGTCTAAGGCGCGGACCGAGCAGGAGCGGCAGTGGCAGCTCCGCCGATTGCTGGAGTTGGAGATGTAAGCGGTGATGGGAGTGCGTGAGGTTGAATTATTTTACTAAAGCGATGTATGAGCAGATGCAAATTCGGGGGTATTGGGTTTATCCGGATTCAGAGCAAGAGCTGGAGGCAGACCAAGCTTGGTATGCCGAACAAGGCAGGGATTATGCGGAAGAAGCTAAGAAGATGTATGAATACATCCAACCTCTTATGCTAAAACATCTTCCTCCAGACGTTCATCCCCAGGTTCTTGATGGAAGCCTGATGACGTCAAAATGGCCAAATCCTGCGGAGGCAGCCTGGATCAGTGAGTGGAAAGCCGCCTGGGAGGCTGAATGGAAACGACGCTGCAACGAATACAACGATAGGTACGAACAGATAAAGCAAGACCTTCCTGTAGGTGCTCAGCGTCTTCGAGAGAATGTCCGATTTCACGATGCCCAAATCAAGGTGTTTAACCCGCTCGATGATGGTAGTGTTGAGATGATGCTTAAGGAGATCGGCAAGGAACACGAAACGCGTCTCCTATATCGGAACGTAAACCTTCTTTGCGCCGAAAGCCCTGAGCTTATACAGGGCAGCCTTTGCTTGTATGAGGAAATCGATTGGACTAGGCCTAATTTTGTTGATTTCCGGCTGCTTCTGGACGCTCCGGGTACTGGATTACACGAGCTCTCGATGAGCGCCACCGATGTGACCTTAGAAACTACAATCCAATAAGAGATGGAGATGCACCTATGAATCATTCACCAATCATTATTCGTGAAGTGGCGTCCGGGGATTTGGAACCGCTCGCTCAGCTCTTTGATGAGTATCGCCAATTTTATGAACAAGCCTCGGATATGGAGGGGGCCCGGCGGTTTTTGGAGAAACGGCTGAACCGGGGCGAATCCGTCGTATTTATGGCCATCGATCCGAGCAGCGGGAACACGGTGGGGTTTACCCAACTGTACCCGTCTTATTCTTCGATCTCGATGAAACGAGTTTGGATTTTAAACGATTTGTACGTACGGGAGGAATACCGGAACCGAGGTGCGGCGAAGCTGCTCTTGGAGGCGGCGAAATCCCATGCCCGACAAACGGACGCCAAAGGTCTGGAGCTGTCGACGGCCATCCCCAATGTCCGGGCTCAGCGCTTGTATGAAACAAGCGGGTATGAGCGGGATACGGAGTTTTACCATTACTTCTTAAGCTTGTAATCCGAGAAGGGGTTATCGTATGACCAAAGTGCTTGTAGTAGATGACGAAGCGAGTATTTCAGGAGCTGTGTCTTATGCGCTGCGGCGGGAAGGGTATACGGTGGAGACGGCGGCGGATGGGCAAGAGGCGCTGGACCGCGTCGATGCGTTTAAACCGGAGGTGATGGTCCTCGACGTCATGATGCCTAAGCTAAGCGGATACGAGGTATGCCGCAGGCTGGAGGGGCGTCCGTTGCGGCCGGCGATTTTACTGTTAACCGTCAAAAACGACATCGTCGACAAAGTGCTAGGCCTGGAACTTGGGGCGGACGATTTCATGACCAAGCCGTTTGATATGCGGGAGTTGGTTGCTCGGGTCAAGGCGCTGGTGCGGCGCGGGCCGCGTCCTCACCCGGGAGATGCCGGCGAGGCTACGCAGGAACCGATTCAGCTGGGGGGGTTAACGATAAACCTGCTCAACCGTACCGTTCACACCGGGGAGGGCCTGATCGACCTGACGCCCAAGGAGTTCGATTTGCTGGCGCTCCTGGCCGGGCATCCGGGACGAGTATATTCCCGGGAGGCCTTGCTGGAGCAGGTATGGGACATCGATTTCGCCGGCGGCACGCGAACGGTGGATATGCACGTGCAACGGCTGCGCAAAAAGCTAGGCCCGTGGAGCGATTGCATTCAAACTGTATACGGCATCGGTTATAAAAGCGCGGAGCCTTTAACATGAAGCGGTGGACCTTCCGGTTTGGCTTGAAATGGAAGGCGGCCGCGCTGCTTGCCGTCCTGCTCGCTTCAGTTATCGCCGTGCTCAGCGTCCTAGTGTTGGCCGGAATCCGGGAGGACCAGCGTCAGCGATTGGAGCAAACGTTGGCTGCGGAAGCGGAGACCGCAAATCTCCGGGTCCGCCAGGAAGCGCTGACGAGCGGCTCGCCCGCTCCGGATGCGTTTATGGAACAAAGCGGTCAAGGCCTTGCCGTCGATTTAGGTGCTGAGAGCGGGCTGCCTGTTACGTTATATAAAACGGACGGGACGCTTGTCGGCACCTCGTTGCCTTTTCAGCCCAAGGCGGACGTCCGGGATGCGCTGGCTTATACAGCCAAAGATCAGTCGGCGTATATCACGGAAGGAGATCAACTGCTGTATCTGGCGCCCCTTTATACGATGGATCAGCAACCGGTGGGGACGGTCCAATTCCATGTGTCCCTTGCGGAGCAGCATGCTTTTTATGAGAGGATTCAGCGTCTGTTCTGGCTTGTTGGCGTGACGGTACTGGTTGGGGGATTTCTACTCGGTTTCCTCTACGTCTGGCGCCAAGCCCATGTGATCACGCGGTTAAACCGCGCTGCCATGCGCATTGGGGAAGGAGAGTATCTTCGCGAGCCCACGGTCCAACGGAAGGATGAGTTGGGCGAACTGGCGCAGGGGATTTTTGAAATGAGCGGAAAAATTGCCACCACCCACGCCCAATTAACCGATGAAAAAAGCAAGCTGCTTGAGGTTGTGACCCGTTTACGGGAGCTGGAGCAGCAGCAGAAGCTGTTCATCGGGAACATCAGCCATGAGTTAAAGACCCCGTTGACCTCGATTCTCGCCTATACGGACTTGCTGGACATGTACCGGGACGACCCGGCGCTTCTTGAGGAGGCTTCACGTCAGATCGGTACGGAGGCGGAGCGATTATACGCGCTGGTCGAGAAATCGCTGAAGCTCTCTTCCATGGACGTATACGAGTTCGAGACGCATGCGGCCTCGGTGGACCTGAAGCCTTTGCTTGCGGAGGCGGCGACACGCTTGCAGGCGAAGGCGGAGAAGCAGGGGATCCTGCTTGTCACGGATTTACAGGAAGGCAAGGTATGGGCCGATGCGGATAATGTGATGCACATGGTGATGAATCTGCTCGATAACGCCGTGAAATACAACAAACCGGGAGGAAAGGTGGTTATGAGCAATGAAGCCGTCTCGGTACCGGATGGTCCAGGCCGAATGCAAATTAAGGTGAGCGACACGGGCATGGGGATTCCCTTGGAGGCGCAATCCCGCATTTTCGATCCGTTCTTCACTGTCAGCAGCGACCGGTCCAGAGCCCACGGCGGGACAGGCTTAGGATTGTCGCTGGTGCGCAGCCTGGCGGAGAAGCAGCATGGCTCGGTTAACCTGACGGCCTCCGGACCCGAAGGATCCACGTTCGTGATCGAACTGCCGCTGGAACGCCCGTAGTCTCCGAGCAGCGGCTAAGCCCGCGGATTTCAGCCCAGACTTGAAGAAGTCGGGGCTTTTTTTGCTTGCATGATGCCCGGACGGGGGCTGTCGGGTGCCGGAGGGATGGCCGCCGAACCGGCCAAATGTAAAAGTGCATTTGATTCTTGGCTAAACCGCCGATTTCGAGCGATTGAAATGTAAAAGTGCATCTGATCAGCGGCTTCGAGCCTCCAAAGGGCGTTTTAGGCGAAATTGAACTGTACTTTTACATCCAAAGGGTCATTTTTCAGCATACCGCGGGAATTTAACAGCACTTTTACATTTGCGGAGGACGTTGTAAAGCAGAGGACGTTGTAAAGCGGAGGATGTAACAGAAGCGGAGGAAGTAACAAAAGCGGTCGATGTAACAATAGCCATCAAAGTAGCAATATCGATCAAAGTAGCAATAGCGATCAAAGTAGCAATAGCGATCGAAGTAACAAAAGCGGTCGATGTTACAACTCCCAGCTGATGTCACCATCGCGGTTCACCGTTACAAGAACGTTACAAGTCGGATATTTTTGCGTGATAACTCTTACCTATACTAAGGTCATCAGGGGAAACCGAAACGGTCCGGGAGACGGGCAACAGTTTCGGAGTTAAGCTCCTGGGGCACTAACGCGGGAGGTACCTGTGATGAAACACCACGCGGAGAAGTACGGGTTCATTTTGGCGGCAGCACTCTTGTCCATCACTGTGACGGCTTGCCAGCCGAACGGCGAAAGGCTGACGGTCGTTGACCCCGCTACGCGCCACGCCGATCAGCAGCCGGTTGTCCGAGACGGAGCGGACCGGGCTGACACCAAACGGCAACTCACGGTCGTTCGTACGCCCAAGGAGCAGACTGGCCGAGAGGTCACCGTTGCCGGTACGCATAAGATAAAGTCTGCGACGATTCAATCCTGGATCTCAGAGGACGAGGTCGAAATCGAAACGATCCGGCTCGTAAAGGCCGGGACCGAGACCGAAGAACCTCAATACGAGTACAAGATCTTAATCATGAACCTGCTGAACGGTCAAACACGCGAGCCCACGGGAGAGGAGGGACGGCAGATGGACGGCTACATGTTTGTGAAAGAGACCTTTTCTCCTGAGGGAGAGTACAGTTTTATTCAGAAATGGAAGGACAAATACACAGCCGACAATTTCGTGAAGGATCGCAGGACGGGCGAATTGATTGAAATTCCCGGGGATAACTATCTAGAGCTCGGCGGTTGGCTTAACGCGGATACGTATATTCTGGCGGCCGGTTCCATGAATGGGCGAGGAGAGATCCGGCAAATCTCTGCGGCGGATGGGAATGTAAAGACGCTTCCGCTGGAGGACCCCGACGTGGACATTTTTACGCAGTTTGGCGTTAGTCACGGCCGAATCTATTACACCGACAACCATCAGGTCTTAAAGGTGTTTGATCCCGGACAAACCAAGCCGGTGAGTTTAATTCGCGACGTATGGAATTTTCAGCTCTCGCCGAACAGCCAATATATCTCGGTATCTACCGTTACCCAATCGGGAGCATTTCAGGGCAGCGAGTTGCTGATCTATGACTCGGCCGGCACCCTTCAAGGCACACTCATCGGCAAAGGTGACCTAATCACTTATGTCACTTGGTCCCCGGATTCCGACAAGTTGGCATTTGATGTGTATACCGAAAAACAACCGGGCATGAACGGGGTGTATCTTTTTGATACCCAATCAGGTCAAGTCTCGCCGCTCGCACCTTATTATGCACCTACTGAACCGTTGCCCCATCCAACTTACCCGCTGAGCTGGAGTCCGTCAGGCCATCGGTTGGGGATCACAGTGGAGGATTCCAACTCGCAGCTCGTCACTCAGGTTATCGATTTTATCTTTAAATAAGAGGAGAGAGATCAACGTTATGAAAAACAATATGAAAAAGTCAATCGTAGCTTTCGCTGTCGTAGGGATGACGCTTACAGGGGCCGCCGGTGTTTACGCCGGAACGCAAATGCAAAAGATCAACGCTTACCTGAACCATCAAATCAGCATTCAAGTCGATGGCAAAACCTATGCTCCCGTTGATGGGCAAGGCCGCCAGTTAGCGCCAATCACTTATAACGGCTCAACGTACTTGCCGGTACGGGCGTTGGCGGACGTGTTGAAGGTTCCGGTAAACTATGACGCCAAAAACAATCGGGTGCAAATCGGCGGCAAATCGCCGGAAACCCCGGCAGCTCCGGACACTAACATAAGCTTAATCTCAGCGGCTTACACGAAAGCACAACTGGAGGAGATCAGGAAGGCTTTCGCCAAGTTCGAATCGTTTGAAACGCCATACGCACCCCAACAAATGAGCCAGGGAGACACCTTCAAGATGGTGGGCGCCTCGGAGGACGGCGTAAATCTGATCTTTAATCATATGACAGTTACGGTATCTCCGCGGGATTACGCATATGGGTACGAGGGAAAGACGATCACCCTATCGAACGGTGTGAAAGCCAAATGGTATACACCATCCGAAACCCCGATGCTTTCCTTCCAGTTGGACGACCGCTTTGTTACGCTAAGCTCGCCGGACGGCAAATTAAGCAACACACAGCTGGAGAAGGTCGCTGTCACCGTGGCGAAATTGAAATAAAAAAAGAAACCAGCACGATATGAAAAAGGTACTCGATAAGAGTAAGGGATCTCGGGAGGTCTGTTGGAGCAGGGGTAAACCCTGCTTTGACGGACCTCTTTTGATTTGGCGGAAGCGTCCGAAAATCGGCATTTACTTCCAACTGGTTTCTAGCCTAATATGGGGGTATTGGAGGTGTCGTTGATGGGAGAAGAGAACTTGGGTGAGTTATTTATGAAAATAACGCTCCATCGCATGTGGGACCTGTATCTGCCCAAGTTGCGGGAAGCCCTAAGCATCGCAAGCCAAGAGGTGTTGTGGACGGAGCCCTACCCCTCAGGCAATTCGGTTGGTGGCATTGTCTTGCATGTGACCGAACACATCGCCAGAAGCAGTTTGCGGCTGCAGCAGCGCAACGATCAATTACAGCCGAATTTTGAGCGGTATTTTCCGGACGGGGATCAAAACGGAGAGCAGTTGATCGAGCTTTTCGAAGAGGAGCTTGAGGCGTGGAAGAGCTTACTGCTTGAACGTCTTCACCAGGGGACCGGAATCGATTCGGAGCAAATGCATCAGCTGTATCACGTGGTCGAACATACCGGCTATCATCTTGGGCAAATCATCGACCGGGTGCAATCGGGAACTGGAAAGAGGTTCTCCTTTGCCCAAAACGGGTTAAACGAAGCGTATTTACGTCGCCAAATCGAGGAGGACAAGTAGGATGAGCAGAGCAATTGAAGGCTTGGAACGGTTGCTGATGGAGCTTACGAGTACAGTTAGCGGGATCGAAGAGGCACGGTTTGTTCATAAACCGTCACCGGAAAAGTGGTCGAAGCTGGAAATTCTCGGGCACTTGTGCGACTCGGCGGCCAATAACCACGTGCGGTTTACGCGAATTTTAACGACGGATGAGCCGGTGACGATTGAGGGGTACGTTCAGGATGAATGGGTGAAGCGTCACGGATATCAGCAGCATTACAGTCGCGAGGAGATGCTTTCCGCTTGGAACCAACTCAACGGGTTAATTTTGAACGTGTTGCGGAGTGCCGCCGGGTCGGATTGGGAGAAACAGTGCTTCCTTAGCGATGGCACCTCGCTGACCCTCGAAGAATTGCTAGAAGATTATATCCGGCATGCGGAGCATCATCTCGGACAAATCCGCGAAGTTCGGTAAGGGCATTAAACTAGGAGAGTCCCTATCATTTTCCCGCTTCCTTGTTTATATTAGAAACACAACCATGTAGAAAAAGAGAGGAAAACAGCGATGCCTGAGAACTTAACGACCGAGGAACCCCCTTACGGCCAACGGCGTTTGACCTTGCAGGCGGACTGCGAGCATTGCTTTGGCTTGTGCTGCGCCGCTCTGCCTTTCGCCGCTTCAGTGGACTTCGCTGCGGATAAAGCGGCTGGACAGCCCTGCGGACATTTACGGGAGGATTTCCGCTGCGGGATTCATGACGGTCTGCGGGCCCAAGGCTATCGGGGGTGTACCGTTTATGACTGCTTCGGCGCAGGACAACGGGTGTCTCAGGTCACTTTCGGCGGGGTGAACTGGCGCGAGGCGCCGGGATCGGCTAAGCCGATGTTTGACGTGTTTCCGGTGATGTGGCAACTGTACGAATTGCTTTGGTATCTAGATGAGGCGTTGAGTCTGCCTCAAGTGAGCCATTTGCATGAACGTCTGCGGAAAACCTATGACGAAACGGAACGGTTAACATATGCCGATGTGGACGGCTTGATCGGCTGTGATCCGGCAGCTCATCGCGCGAAAGTGAACGAGCTGCTGCTGGAGGTGAGCGAGTGTGTACGGGCCGAAGCTCTGCGGAAGGCGGGATCCGCTCCTGAACGCCGCCGAAGCTTTGGACGCGGCGCCGACTTGATTGGCGCCAAGCTCCGGGGTGCTGATTTGCGAGGCGCTCTTTTAAGAGGTGCCTATCTAATTGCCGCCGATTTACGGGGGGCGGACCTCCGCGGGGCAGACATGATCGGCGCTGACCTGCGAGATGCCGATGTGAGAGGTGCGGATCTATCGCAGAGCCTGTTCCTGACGCAGGCCCAGGTCAATGCCGCCAAAGGGGATGCCGCCACCAAGTTACCTCCCCTCCTCAAACGGCCTTTCCACTGGGAAGGAGCTTCGGGGAGGAATCAAGCTTGATCCATGATTATCGGGAAAGGGTCAACCAGGTCTGCAAGTATATTGACGCGCATTTGGATTATAAGCTCAGCTTGGATCAATTGGCGGAATTGTCCCACTTCTCCAAATATCACTTTTCGCGGATTTTCACCTCGGTGACGGGGGATACGCCGTTTGCGTATATCTCCAAGCAGCGGTTAGCCCGGGCGGCCGCTTATTTGCGGGATACCGATCTACACGTACTGGAGATTTCGCTGCGCTGCGGGTTTGAATCCGCTTCGAACTTTAATGCGGCATTCAAGAAGCACTTTGGCCATACGCCAACCGAGATGCGCGTGAAGGCGAAGGCTCGGCAGGACCGCAAGATTTCGCAATCGGTCCGCAATCCGGAGGAAGCCGGTCCCGCGCCAAACCCTTATGATCAAACTGTAAAACACAGTTTATTGAGGAGGGTTTGGCAAATGCAAGCAACCATTGAAGAGCTTCCCTTGATGGAAGTAGCCTACGTGAGGCAGGTTGGTAGTTATCTGGAAACTTATCGAGCTTGGGCCAAGTTAGGGATGTGGGCTGCGCAGCATGGATGGTTTCCGCCGGAGCAATCCTTTATCGGGATCTCCTTGGACGATCCGGCGGTGACCGAGGAGGAGGTATGCCGGTACGATGCTTGCGTAACCGTACCGAATACGCTAAGCCGAGCGGATGCCCCGCCGGAGATCCAGTTCCAGACATTGCCTGGAGGTCGATATGCCAAGTTTTACTTTTACGATACAACGGATAAACTGGCACTTCTGTACCAAAGTATCTTCGGGAACTGGTTGCCGGACAGCGAATACGACCCGGACGACCGGTATTGCCTGGAGTTCTGCATGAACGATCCGGCGCTGGATCCACAGGGGAAGGCCAAGGTCGACTTATACATTCCGATCAAAGCAAGGGCGTGAGAGGAGATAAGTTATTTAAATCCGATCCGCAATCAAATTAGGCAACAGGAGGAGCCCCATGACTTACACGCACATTTTATTCGACGCGGACGATACGTTATACGATTACCCCAAGGCGGAAAACCACGCCTTAAACCAAACGCTAACAGAGGCAGGTATCCCCTGCACCGATGAGGTGATGAAAGCCTACCAAGCGATTAACCAGCAGCTGTGGCGTGATTTGGAGCAAGGCCTTGTGACGCAGGCCGCACTGCGGACGGAGCGGTTCGCCCGGCTGGTGCAGCAGCTCGGCTTAACGCCCCGCGTCCAAGTGGAGGAGATCAGCGAGCGTTATTTGGAGCTGCTTGGCGAAGGCATTTTTCTGATCGATGGGGCCTATGAGCTCTGCCGGGACTTGAATGAAGCCGGGTTCCACCTGGCAATCATCACGAACGGCATCAAGAAGGTGCAGACGAGCCGAATTGCCGGATCGGAATTAGCGGAGATGTTTGAGGCCGTGATCGTGTCCGAGGACACGGGGTATCAGAAGCCGCATCCGGGGATTTTTGACTATGCGTTTGATGCACTGGGGCTTCAGCAGACGGACAAAAGCCGAGTGTTGATCGTGGGAGATTCGCTGACCTCTGACATGAAAGGCGGCCTTAATTACGGTATCGACACCTGCTGGTTTAATCCGTTTCATCGCCCGAATACACTGGATCTGCGGCCGACTTACGAGATTCACCGATTGGCGGAGGTCAAGGAGCTGGCTGGCGGCGAGGCCGGCCCGCACGATAAGGACGGAGGAGGTGGAAGGTGAGTATGACCGCTGTACTTCCCGGACTATTGTTATTATTTTATATCGTTATGGCCGGCTTGGCATTGTACGCTCTGATCCTATTTATTAAGCTGGCCCACCGGGGGATCGAAGCGTTGGATATTTATCTCCGGGACAAAAGAGGAAGGTAATTCGAAATCGCAAAACCAAGGAGGGGCTGGAGCGTGGACGTTCGGATCGCACCCATTTTACCGACTCAAAGCTCGCTGTTTTTTAATTTATTTCAGCTGTACTTGCATGATTTATCGGCGTTTACCGGCGAGGAACCGGGGGAAGACGGGCGATTTGATCTAGCGAACACTTACCTTTACTTGGAGCGGGAAGAGCTGCATCCTTATTTCATCTATTGTTCGGGAAAAGTGGCCGGCTTCATCCTGATTTGCGCACCGCCGTTTGTGCCCGAGGAGATCGACTTTACGGTGCAGGAGATGTTCGTGCTTCCTAAATATCGAGGAGGAAAAACGGCAGAGACAGCCGTCTTCGAAATACTGCGGCGCTTGAAGGGCCAAATCCGGGTGGAGCAGCTGCAGAATAACGCCGTTGCCGTAGCTTTCTGGAAGAAAATTTACCGGCTGCAAGGAATCTCTTTCGTCGAGACGATCGAACGCGTGGAAATCGAGGGGTTGCCCGGGCTCCACGAGGTTCTGGCTCAAACTTTTTCATTGTAAACGAACGCGAATACTCGAAACGGTCTGAAATTAGGTATAATGAGAAGACCAACGTAAGACCCGGCCCCAGGAAGCAATGATCGGCGGCCGGGCATTTTTTTAATGAGGGGGAGAGACATGGCACATCTTTTTCACGCGGATCGCGTTAAGTATCATCAGAAGCAATCGCCCGTACCGGAATTCGCTTGGCACACCAGCGAACGATTGGCGGAGCTGGCCGGCTCCAAGCAATTAGTCTTCGATATCCGCTCGCTGGATCCGGGGAAGTACTCTTATCCTTATCATTTTCACCGCAATGCCGAGGAAATCTTCGTTATCCTGGAGGGGAGCGCGTTGCTCCGTACCCCGGAAGGGCAGCAGGAATTGCACTCCGGAGACATCGTGTTTTTCGAAATGGGCCCCTCGGGAGCGCACCAGCTGTTTAATCATACGGAGCAGCCGTGCAAGTACCTGGATATCCGCACGAATATGGGGCTGGATGTGGCCGAATATCCCGACTCGGGGAAAATCAACATTTTGCCCTACCAGGAAATTTACGAAAGCGAAAGCCAAGCGGATTATTTCAAAGGTGAAAGCCAGGTCGCGGAAAAATGGGCGGCGAAGAGTGATGGTACCGAATGAAAGGGCCGCAGCGTTATATAAGAAAATGGGTTTTGAAATCGAAGGGGTTAAACGAAATTCCATTCGGATGGATGGGAAATACGTTGATGAATATTATATGGGTAAAATTTTTGAAGCCTAATCCTTAAAAGGAGGCGGAAGCATGATTCAGTGTCCTTGGTGCGGAGAACGGGTTATTTTGGTCGGAGATATTTGTCCCGAATGCCGACATGAGGTGTTGCCGGAGCATCTGGAAGGGTTACCCGGGCCGGAACCGGGCGATTCCACTGAACCCCCTCGGGTGATGGATTATTTTGATTTGGAAGAGGTGCTGCAGCGCCGTTTCAAATGCAGGAAGTGCGGGCACCGGGAAGCCGCGGTTAAAGAAGTGGCGCTGACCGGCGCCGGATTAAGCAAACTGATGGATATCCAGCACAATCATTACTTGTTCGTCTCCTGCCTGCATTGCGGTCATGTGGAAATCTACGATCCGGAGGTACTTCGGGGACAGCCGTCAGGCAAATTCTCGACGATCTTGGATCTATTATTTGGAGGCTAACGATGAAACGAACGGATGTCGTCTATCTGTTGATTCCCGATGAGACCAGAACCAAAGTGCTCATGGTGCAAAATGAAAACGAAACTTGGACGCTGCCGGGAGGGGCCGTGGAGCCCGGCGAAACGCTGCAGATGGCGGCGATCCGCGAAGGGAAGGAAGAAACGGGGCTGGATGTGAAGGTGTACGGGGTGGTGGCCGTGAATGAATTCGTACATCTGGACAATGAAGAACATGTCATCCTGCTGACATTCCGGGCGGAAATTGCCGGGGGCGAGCCGAAGATCTCCCGTCCGGATGAAATTTTGGACATCGCCTGGGTGGAATTGAGTCGTGCTGACGAGCTCATGCCGTACTACCCCGAAGGAATAAGCGGAGTCGTGTCCAAAGGGGTGGAGGTTACGTATTTTGATGAAGGGCGGATATAAAGACAAGGATACGTGGGACAGCCTGCTTTCCCCGCCGTATCCATATCTTTGTTCCGCTAATCCTCCATTAAGTATCTAACGAAGCGGCCTTCCGCCGGCTGAAGCGCAGCTGGATCACGAGGAACAGCAGGGCGATCAGCAACGGGTAAAGCATAGCCCAGCCGGTAAACGGGAAGACGATGGCCGTAGCCGCAAACGAAATCCAACTGAGCACGACGCCGATGCGGCTGCCTTTCAGGAGCCGGATTCCGGCAGCGCAGCCGCCCATGTACGTCAGAATAAAGGTCGCGTTTGGAAACTGGATCAGTGTACTAAGAGATACTGTCCCGGTTCCGTAAAGCAGCATGACCGCCGCAAAGCAGAACATCAGGAACAAAAGCGATCCGGTTGGCGTATGAAACCGAGGGGACAATCCGTTCCACCATTTCGGGGCATTTCCTTCACGGGACATGGCGTAAGCCACCCGCGCCGCAGCCCCGGTATAAGCGATGATTCCGGCCATGCAAATAAACAGCCCGGTGATTCCCGCGACAATGCCGCCCCATGCACCCAGCGGCTGGCTGATGATCCAGACCATGGATGATTCCGAGCCGCCTTTCAGGTAGCTTTGCGTGCCCACCGTGGCCAATGCGGACAGAAAATATAAGATCCCTACGATAATCGCAGCGGCGGTCACTCCTTTGATCGCCGCTTTTTGCGGATCCTTAAACTCCTCGGACATGTGCGATACCGCCTCCCAGCCGATGAAGCACCAGAACAGCATGGAAGCGGCCTGACCTACGCTGAACCAGCCATGCGGCATAAACGGGGTAAAATGGATGCTTTCCATCCGCGGCAGCGCGGCCCCAAACGCGAAGATCAATACAGAGGCGATAGCGATGACGACGGCGATCTGGATTTTGCCGGCAAGCTGCATGCCAATCCAGTTCGTCAACAAACCGGCGGCCAGCATCGCCGCGGCAACGGCGAGCTTGGCTCCTTCTCCCCAGCCCAGAGCAGCGGTCAAATACCCGGCGCCGGTTAAGGCGGCAACCGGGGCACCAATCGGCACCGACATCAGGAAAAACCAGCCGACGAGCGTCCCCGCCTTCTTCCCATAAGCTAATGTGACGAAGTGGGACACGCCTCCGGCATTCGGATATTTGGCTGACAGGAGTCCCATCGATAACGCCATCGGCAAGATCAACATCGTCATGAATCCCCATGCGAGCAGGGAGGCCGGTCCGGCCATCTCCGCCGCCAGCCCGGGCACAATCAATACGCCGGACCCCAGCACGGCGCCGATGTATAAAGCGATGGCCTGCGGCAGGCCAATCCCCTTTTGAAGTTTACCGCTTGTTTCTTTCATGAAAAGATTCCTGCTTTCATTGTGTTTTTTTCTAGCGTATCAGATAATAGATCCATAGGAAAAACAGAATTATCGAATTCGATCCATTCGAATTTCCGATGGAAGAAGAAGGTGGACTTATGGAATCTCGTCATCTGTTTACGTTTCTCGTGGTAGTCGAGGCCGGCAGCTTTACCCGGGCTGCTCAGCAGCTGGATTATGCGCAGTCCAGCGTAACGGCGCAAATTCAGGCGCTGGAAGCGGAAATCGGCTTGCCGTTATTCGACCGCATCGGCAGGAGGATCGTCTTAACCGACGCGGGTCGTCGGTTGCTTCCTTATGCCCAGGAAATCGCCAAGATCCACGATATGGCCAAAAACGCGTTGCACCCGGAAGCCGAAATGGCCGGATCCCTCAAGATCGGCGCGCCGGAATCGCTAGCCGCGTTTCGTCTGCCGGAGGTGATTCGTCATTACCGGCAGCGTTATCCCCAGGTGCAGATCGTACTGAAGCCTGGTCAATGTTGGGAATTAAGGGATCTGGTGCGTTCGGGAGAACTGGACGTTGCTTTCCTGCTGCAGCCGGAAGTGGAGGATCGGGATTTGAACATCGAAACGCTGATTCATGAACCGATGGCGTTGGTCGCTCCGGCCGACCATCCGTTAAGCCGGGAAGCGGAGGTCGTTCCGGCCCAACTGAAGGAGCAGACGATCCTGCACACGGAAAGCGGCTGCTCGTATCGAACCTTGTTCGAGCATTACCTGAACCGTCACGGCGTTTTTCCCGATCCGAATTTGGAGTTCTGGAGCATCGAAGCGATTAAGCAGTGTGTGATGTCCGGATTGGGAATCTCTTTCCTGCCGTTGATTAGCGTGCGCAGCGAACTGGCAGAAGGCAAGCTGGTGAAGCTGAACTGGAATGACGAATCCCAGCGGGTCGCCACGCAGTTGGCATTACATCGCAAGAAATGGCGCTCCCCTGCCTTGGATCAATTTGTCTCGATGGTTCGGATCCAAGCGGAACGATGGCGTGAAGAATCTGCTATATAGCCTAGACTCCGGTTTATGCAACATAATTTCGTTAATTTTCGCCAATACTCCCTATAGTTTACTAGTGTATTAGGGAGGTATGGCTTATGGGCAACGGCAAGGCTGGCGAAAAAGGGATCTCGACGTTCCATTTAACGATGCTGGCGCTGGGGACGGTTGTGGGGGGTTCATTTTTCCTCGGTTCAGGGGTGGCGATCAAAGCGGCGGGTCCCAGCATTTTGTTTTCATATATATTGGGCGGTTTGCTGGTTTACGTCATTCTTTATGCCCTCTCGGAAATGACAGCGGCCGATCCGGTTCCGGGCTCTTTCCGCACCTATGCGGAACGGAGCTTTGGACGCGGCGTTGGCTTTATCACCGGTTGGGTGTATTGGGTTGGCTTGATTCTGGCGATGTCCAGCGAATCGATTGCCGCATCGACGTTTCTGCGGGAATGGTTTCCGAACTTCCCGCAGGTCGTCATGGGCATGCTCATCATTGTGGGAATCACGCTGCTTAACTTGCTTGGTGCCGACTACCTGAGCAAGCTGGAAAGCGGCCTGGCCGCGGTCAAGCTGCTGGCGATCGTCGGTTTTATCGTAATCGGATTGGCCCTGATCGCGGGCTGGGTTCCCGGAACTCCGGCCGCAGGCACGGGCGAGCTGCGAGGTGAAGCGTGGTTTCCCGGCGGAATAGCGGGGATTGCGGGCAGTATGCTCATTGTGATCTTCACGTACGCCGGCTTTGAGGTGATCGGCTTGGCCGCTTCCGAGGTCGAGAACCCGAAGAAGACGATTCCCCGGGCCATTAATATGACCTTGATCAGTCTCGTCTCCCTTTATATCGCCGCCATCGCCGTGATTCTTATGTTGTATCCTACACAGGGGATGATCGCGGATCAGAGCCCGTTAGTGTTGGCGTTGACCCGCTGGGGGATGGGCTGGGCCGGGACGCTGATCAATATCGTGATGATTACAGCGATTCTATCCACCATGCTGGCCTCGACGTTTGGCCTTGCGCGGATGCTGCGTTCGCTGGCGGCGGAAGGCCACGCCCCCGCATGGCTTAAAGACCGGCAGGATATCCCTTATAAGGGCATTCTGTGCTCCGGGGCCGCGATGCTGTTCGGCTTGGCGATGGGTTACCTGCTCCCTCAGCAGGTGTACCTCTTCCTGGTCAGCTGCGGCGGATTTTCGCTTTTGTTTTCTTACTTTATTATTTTGGCTTCCCACTATCGCTGGCGGCGGATAACACCTTGTTCCCCGGAGGCCGCTTGTCAGCTTCCGGGTTATCCCTATACGTCCTGGGCCGGGCTGATCGGTATGGTCGCCATCATCGTGAGCATGCCCTTTATTTCCGGACAGGGCACCGGCCTGGTGGTTGGATTAAGTCTGGTTGCCCTACTCGCCGGGATCTATTGGCTCAAAGAGCGACGGACACGGGCAACGGCTCGATCAACCCCAAGAGGTGGCCCCGCGCCGTTAATGGAAGCGGCCGAGGAGATGACCGGTATCCGCGAAGATCAGAAGGTGGAGAATGCGCCCGATTCGTTTTCCGTGACGAAAGAAAAAAACTAGCCGGGTGCACCTCCTTCTTGTGAAAGACCTGTTCCGATTTGTCTCGGAATAGGTCTTTTTTGTAGTTTTGTTCCAGCCTCCCGCGTAGTAGAATGGGATAAAATGCCGGAAAAGGAGTGGTTCAGGAATGGAAGCGCTGCAACTCGAAGATTTTATCGGGTATCGTTTTCTGTCGGCCGTTCAACTCTCGCCGAACGGAAGTTATGCCGCATATGGCGTGAAAACGAGCAATTCAGAGAAAAAGGAGTATCTCTCCGATTTGTGGATTACCGCAGTCCGGGACGGTCAAACCCGACAATACACGGGAATGGGGGATGTCGGCTCATTTCGATGGCTGGATGATGAGACGTTGTTTATCCAGGCGGACAGGGAGCATTCCGACAAAGAGCTGCATCCGCTGGAGCCACAAACCCATTTTTATACTCTCCGGCTTGATGGCGGTGAAGCGCTCAAGGCGTTTACTCTGCCGCTTCGGGTGACTGAGATATTGCCGTTGAACGGTAACCGCTGGGCGGTGCGCGCCATCTATGACAATACCTACCCGACCCTGACAGGGCAAACGGAGGAGGAGAAGGACCAGGCACGGAAAAACTTTGACGAAGAGCAGGACTACACGGTTATGGACGAAATTCCGTTCTGGCAAAACGGTGCCGGGATCACCAACAAGAAGCGCAGCCGGGTTTACTTGTACGATGCGACGGACGGAAGCTTGACGCCGCTGAGCAGTTCTTATTTCGACGTATCTCTGATGAAGGTCAATCAGGCTCAAACACAATTGATGTACATAGGGGTGGATTACACCGACAAAATGGGGCTGACGGATTCCCTCTGGACAGTAGATCTTGGTACGGGCCAGGCGCACGAACGGATTGCGGCCGGCACTTATCAGTTTCGGACAGCTGAATATGTGGGAGAGGATATCGTCTTCGTTGCCTCGGAGCGCCGGAAATATACGATTAATGAAAATCCGACATTCTCGCGGTTGGATTCGCAAGGGAGGATTACCCGGTTTGCCGATCCGGACCTGTCCGTTGGGAATACGGTAGGAACAGATTGCCGCTTGGGCGAAGGCCGCTGGTTCATGGCGGAGGAGGACGGCGTCTACTGCATTGTGACCGATCAGGCGTGTTCCCGCCTCTGCAAAATCACTTACGACGGCCGTATTGAGTTCCTCAGCCAAGCCGAAGGTTCCATGGATGTCTTAGCTAAGCACATGGAGACCGTGGTGTTCATTGGGATGCGGGAGCAGCGCCTGCAAGAGCTGTATCGGCTGGACTTGTCTTCCGGAGAGGAGACCCCGCTTACGAATTTCAATGATCAGGTTCTGAATGGAAAATACGTTGCGGTCCCACAGCCGCTGAGCTTCGCCAACAAGGACGGCGTGGAGATCGATGGCTGGGTGCTGCTGCCAAAGGATTATGATGCGGGACGAACTTATCCGGCGATCTTGAACATTCATGGCGGACCAAAAACCGTTTATGGAACCGTGTTCTCCCATGAAATGCAGCTGTGGGCCAATGAAGGTTACTTCGTGTTCTTCAGCAACCCGCGGGGTGGGGATGGTCGCGGGGACGATTTTGCCGATATCCGGGGGCGTTACGGAACGGTGGACTACGACGATCTGATGGAATTTACCGACCGGGTGCTAGAGACGTACCCGGCGATCGACCGGCAGCGGCTGGGCGTTACCGGCGGCAGCTACGGCGGATTTATGACGAATTGGATCATTGGACATACCTCGCGGTTTACCGCCGCCGTCTCACAGCGCTCCATCTCCAATTGGATTTCGATGTGCTGTACCACCGATATCGGCTACTATTTTGCCGTGGATCAAACCGCATCAACGCCTTGGGACGGGGGGGAGCGCATGTGGGAACAGTCTCCGCTGAAGTACGCGGACCGCGTGCAGACTCCCACACTGTTTCTCCATTCCGATGAAGATTTCCGCTGCTGGCAGGTGGAGGCGCTGCAAATGTTTACCGCTTTGAAAATGCACGGCGTGGCGTCGCGGCTATGCCTGTTCAAAGGCGAAAACCACGAGCTGTCGCGCTCAGGCAAACCGGTGCACCGGATTCGACGGCTGAAGGAGATTTCGGCCTGGTTTACTAGTTATTTGCAGCCATCGAAGTAACCTGGATCGCTTAGCTCTTCGGCCGATTCGCGAGATTTGGCATGGAAGGAACCGGCCGATGGTGGTAAAGTAAACGGAGCATGTCTACTGGAAGTCTTTACCCCAGAAGGAGCCCGTGATCATGGATTTGTCCGTTCTTATCTTGCTTGGAATTGTCGTTATCTTCGTCGCCGGATTTACTCAAGGGCTGACGAGTTTTGGTTTTGCGCTGATTGCGACGCCGATCCTGGGTCAGATCCTCCCGCTGCAGCAAACCGTACCGATCGTCGTGATTTTGAGCTTGTGCACCAATGGGGTCGTCTTGGCAAGCTGCTACAAATCCGCCGATATTCGCAAAATCTGGCTTCTGATCCTTGCCAGCCTAGTGGCAGCACCGCTGGGTACGTACCTCCTGCTGTTTCTGAGCGGGGACATCTTAAAGCTAGCGACGGGGACGCTGATCATCCTCGTCGCCGCGCTGCAGCTGGCGGGCAAGACGTTTCCAGTCAAGCGGGACAGGTTAGCCTACCTGCCGGTCGGCGCGGCAAGTGGGCTGCTGAACGGCAGCATCTCGATGAGCGGACCGCCGGTCGCTTTGTTTTTATCGAATCAAGGGGTAGGCAAGGAGACGTTTCGGGCCAATATTTCGGTGTACGGGATCTTCCTGAACATCGTGACGATCTTGACCTATCTGTACGGGGGATTGCTGACCTCGGAGACGCTTCATTATACGGCGTGGTTTGTGCCTAGCATGCTGATCGGCGTGTTCATCGGTATCCGTGCACTGAAGAAGCTCAACGAGCAGCGGTTTAAGCGAATCGCCCTGTGGCTGATCGTCCTGTCCGGACTGTGGACGATCATCGGCGTTGTGATGGGGTAAGTCGGGAGGGAGCTCGCCCAGATAAGATGTTGTGACAGATTTGAGCAGGTGAAAGTGCGAGACATTAAGGAGGTTCAATCATGGATAACATAAGTGTTTCCTCCCTGGTTTGGCTGTTTCTTGTGGCGTTTGTCATCCATGACATGGAGGAAGTCATCTGGGTGGGGCCTTGGGCGAAGCGAAACCGCCAGAAGGTGGTGGCCGCCGTCCCGGTGCGCATGAAGCGTTCGCTAACCCAGATGCTAAACATCACCAGCAGTCAATTTGCTGTGGCTGTATTGCTGGAGTTTATCGTCTTTGTTCCGTTTACGTTGATGGCGGCGGAGCAGGGGGGATTTTTTGTTTTCTTATCGTTTAACACGTTGTTCTTCGTGCATGTATTTACCCACGTCGCCCAGTCCTTGTATCTAAAAATGTACACGCCGGGCGTCGTCACCGCCGTTCTCATCGTGCTTCCTTACTCGCTTCTGCTGTTTAAGCGCCTACTCTCGGAGAACCTGGTGACCTGGGGAGAAATCCTGCTCAGCCTCCCGGTGGGTCTGCTTGTTTTGCCCCTGGTGCTGGCCGGCCACGAACTGGGGAAACGCTTGGTGAAATCTTAGGTGCTGAGTTGTTTCTGCTCACCCAGCCGCTTCAACAGGTCCCTCATTCGGACAGGGATTTCCCGCTTTAACTCCTCCCAGGTGACCAGCATGTCGGGCGTCCACTCGAACGGCATATAGGTACCAGCGATGTCGAACCGGAAGCCGCGAAGATGCTCGGCCGCAAGCGCGTCGGCTTCCGGCAGCGTCTTATACATGCCGCACAGCATGTCGGGTTCCAATACGCCGTCTTTCCCCGCATGCTCTCCGGTGGCTTGATGCAGGTCCGGAATCAGGTCGAACAGCTCGCGAAGCGGAGAATAGGCATGTTTTCCCGGTTGGCAGTACAAACTGATTCGCCCATCCGTCCCAACGTTCGTTTTGCCGGGGGCGATGCCTTTCAGATACCCGCCGTGAAAGCTGGCCTCGCAATCCACAACCGTGCCTTGCGGGGACAGGAAGATCCATATATGCTCCAGATCGTATAAATGCGTGATATCGTAATCCCAATAGACGGCATACTCAATCACGGCTCCAACGCGTTTGTGATCCACCTCCAGCATGCGCTTGAAGGAGGGGGAAGGTCCGGTTTCCGTAAGGACCGTTACACCGACACGGATGGGACGGAACGGTTCATGTTCATCGATAAGCATACGCGGGATATGATGAAAGGCCAACTCCCGCCAGTTGGCGTTGTTGTCCAGCATATCGTTTGCCTCCTCGGATCTCATTTCTCATTTCATCCTATGACAAGCTTAGCACGTGTTTTTCATCTCGGTGTTAAATCCGAGAATAGGTTTTTTCCTATATCTATCGCCGATTCTTTAATATAATGTTTGTGAATCAAATTACATACCTATTGGAGCGTGATGGCCTTGCAAGAAATCTTCAAGCAGATACCATTGTACCGGTTCTTGGCTTATGGTCTGGAAACGAACCTCCCCAGGCGGATTCTCGATTGCGGAGCAGGCGGGGATATGCCTCCTTTAAGCCTGTTTAGCGCTTACGGCTTTACCACTTACGGCATCGATGTAGACCCTGGGCAATGCGAAATTGCGAATGATTATGGCCGGCGAAAAAGACAGACCTTAAATATCCGTCAGGGGGATATGCGCCAATTGGACTATCCGGACCAATCGATGGGATTCGTTTACTCATACAATTCGATTTTTCATATGCGAAAAAAAGAGGTCCAACAATCGATCGAAGAGTTAAAACGCGTTTTGATGCCGGGAGGACTGATGTTCGTCAATTTTCTGACTACCCAGGATTTTCGGTGTGGCCAAGGCCCCGATGTAGGGAATCACGAGCATGAGCAATTTGATGATGACCTGCCGGTCATTCATTCTTATTACGAGCCGGGGGAGCCGGACGCGCTTCTTTGTGATATGGAGATCTTATACAAGGAAGACAGGGTACTGGAAAGAATTTTTGAAGGGGAACGCATCAGACAAGGCTTCGTTGATTACATTGTTAGAAAGAAAGCGATTTCATGATTGGGGGTAGCTTTCCCCGTTGAGTACAGTGTATCATAGATTTGTAATCAGGCATTAATATAAGATTTCGACATCCGACCCGGCTGGAGATAGCCCATATCCAAAGCTGGGTCCAGTTATTTCAGAAAGAGAAAGGATTGAAGCTGATGGATTCACTGCTGATCCGTCCGGCAAGGCTGAACGATATTGAAGGCATCCGCGAGGTAGCTGTGGAAACCTGGAACAGCACGTATGAAACGATTTATCCGGAGCATTTCAT
Source organism: Paenibacillus rubinfantis (assembly GCF_001486505.1). Classification (GTDB taxonomy): domain Bacteria; phylum Bacillota; class Bacilli; order Paenibacillales; family Paenibacillaceae; genus Fontibacillus; species Fontibacillus rubinfantis. The sequence continues at coordinate 365,290 of NZ_LN909066.1, read as the reverse complement.
CGCAACGTATTTGACCCACGCCTATGCGAAAAGCAGCCTGGAGCAAAGCATCACGTTGGATGAGGCGCAAACGTCCCGCAAGTTTTTGGTTGCGGAATGGGAAGGGGAGATCGTTGGTTTTGGTCAATTGTCGGAGCCGGATGATGGTGTCAGCGAGTTGACGCGACTGTATATCTTAAAGGAACATCAGCGCAAGCGCATCGGCAAGCAATTGCTGAACGAGTTGATTCGCCAAAACCCTTTGATTAAGGAAATTTACGCCTGGTGCGAGCGCGAGAACGACATCGGCACGCTCTTTTATAAATCGAATGGGTTTGTGTATACCGAAGACAAGGAAGAGGTTCTGTTCGAGTACCGAACGATGATGGCCAAGTATGTAAAACGTATCGAAGCAGGGGAATAAAACCAAGGGAAGCTCATTGGAGATGGGAAGAAATTGACCACCAATCTGGCAATTGTATGTATCCTAACGATGATTATTCATGCAGCTGAGACCTTATCGTATTCGATCCGATATGCCGGTGTGAAGTTGAACAAAATCGTGGTTGCGTTATCGCTGACCGGGATCGTCGTGCTTGTATCCAGAACGGCAAATATGCTTCAGGCACCGATGACAGCCACCTTTATCGATCATGCCAGGAAGTATCCCGATTTTCAGGTGATGGATACGCTCCGGATCGTGCTGTTGGCCGGTTCTGTCGGAACGCTGCTGGCGATGTTTCTGTTTCCTACGTGCGTGAACCTGTTTGGACGCGTGATCGCCAAGCTGGAAGTGGCGGGATCCCTGCCTAAGCTTGTGACCAGCGTGACGGTCTCACAGCTCAAAAACGTCAGGCATTATTTTCGCAAGCCAAGCTTGCGCCTGCGGTCCTTCCGTTTGCTGGGGGTTCCGAAGCGTTTCATCGTGTTGAATATCGCGGTGACCGCCTTCTATACGGTGGGGGTGTTGGCTTCCTTGTATGCCGCTTATCTGGTGCCGGAGCTGAGCACCACCGCTTCGCAGGCGTCCGGCATCATTAACGGCGTGGCAACCATCCTGTTGACGATCTTTATCGATCCGCAGCTCGGGCTGATTACGGAACGGGCGCTACATCAGGAGGAATCCCGGCAGCAGTTGGGGAAAATCTATATTCTATTGATGGGCGCGAGGTTTGTGGGGACGCTTGCGGCACAGGTGATTATCCTGCCGGCCGCGTATTTGATCGCGACAGCGGTGCAATGGATCTAGATCACTTCGACTCGAAAGGTTGCGATAGGAATGTCGGACGCGATTCCGCAACGGTTATGGCTGGAATGGGCGAAACAAATTCAGGCGATTAGTCAGGCTGGTCTGGCCTATTCCAAAGATATGTATGATCTTGAGCGTTTTGAGATGCTCCGTGAGCTCAGCGTGGACATTTTGTCCCGGTATACCGAGGTTGAGACGGAGAAAGTAAGGTCCCTGTTTGCTAACGATACCGGGTACGCTACCCCGAAGGTTGACGTGCGCGGCGTGGTATTTCACGATGACCGGATTTTGCTTGTCCGGGAGCGGATTGACGGGGCCTGGGCGCTTCCCGGCGGTTGGGCGGATATCGGTCTTTCGCCGAAGGAAGTCGCGGTCAAGGAAGTGAAGGAGGAGGCCGGTCTCACCGTCGTTCCTGTGCGATTGCTGGCGGTCTTGGACAAGAAATTCCACGAGCATCCTCCCGAGGCTTACCATATTTACAAAATGTTTATTTTGTGCGAGATTGCCGGGGGGCAAGCGGAAGCCGGAATGGAGACGCTGGAGGTTGGATTTTTCGGCCGGAACGAATTGCCGCCGTTATCCATTGAGCGGAATACATCCAAGCAAATTGATCGGTTGTTTGACTTGCGTCAGGATTCCGAAGTATGGCTTGACTAGCACACCCATCCCGCTAAAGAAAGCAGGTCATTCCCATGTCATCCAAACGCAAAGCATTGCTGTTCTTGATCCCGTCGCAGCTGGTGTATTTGCTGTTCATTTACGCATGGCTGGTGGTGCTTGGCATTTCCGCATATCTCTTTCAGGGTTCCGGCGATGTCCACCCAGGGATGCGATGGTTGTTCACGTATCTCCAGGCTTACCCCGGAGGACTGCTGCTAGCTTTGATCCTGGGCTGGACCTATTTCGCCAAGGGCAATTACAAGCGTGCGATGTGGTGGAATCTGCTGCCGTTGCTATGGGTGATTCCTTATCTCGGCATCGTTGTATACGCGAGTTTTTTCGCTTGAATTCTCCAAGCATAAATCAGGTTAATCTACCCAACATAGCGTTGGATTTGGTATAGTTGAAGTTAGGACTACGATGAGATATCCCATATCGGGATCTACTAACGGATAGGAGAGAGTAGAGAGATGAGCAAATCGATGTTAGGCGTTCCTTTGGAAGGTTTCGCCGAATACAGCAGAATCGCGGCAGCCGAAGGCGGCGTTCTGTTGAAAAATGAAAACGCTATGCTTCCGATTCAAGAACATGAAGTTGTATCCGTTTTCGGTAGATGCCAAATCGATTATTATCGAAGTGGTACGGGATCTGGCGGCGCCGTAAACGTCCCTTATGTCGTCAGCATTTTGGACGGGCTGCGGGCCAACCCGAGCATTCGCATCAATGAACAGTTGGCGGGCCAATACGAGCAGTGGATTGCCGAGAACCCGTTCGACAACGGCGGCGGCGGCTGGGCGGCCGAGCCTTGGTGCCAGAAGGAAATGCCGCTTACCGATGAAATTGTGGCAGAAGCCAAAAAAGCAACGGACAAAGCGGTGTTCATCATCGGCCGAACTGCCGGTGAGGATAAGGATAATGCCGATACCGAAGGCAGCTACCGGTTAACGGAGCAGGAACGGCTGAATCTAGAAACCGTCACCCGACATTTTGAACAGGTCGCTGTACTGATGAACGTTGCGAATGTCATCGACATGAGCTGGATTAACGATCCAGTCCACCAAGGCCGGATTCGGGCGGTGATGTTCGTATGGCAAGGCGGGATGATCGGCGGTCATGCGGTGGCCGACCTGCTGTCGGGTGACGTTACGCCAAGCGGCAAACTGCCGGATACGATCGCTTATCACATCGAGGACTATCCTTCTACGGCCAACTTTGGCAGCGAAGTGCGCAACCTCTATGAGGAAGATATTTATGTTGGCTATCGTTACTTTGAAACGTTCTGCCCGGAGAAGGTTCTATTTCCGTTTGGTTATGGTCTTTCCTATACCTCCTTCTCCTGGAACGTACAGGCTGTGAAGCTCGAAGGTGCGGGCGCGGATGCCCGGCTGGAGGTTGAAGTCGCCGTCACGAATACCGGAGCAGATTTCGCCGGAAAAGAAGTTATTCAGCTGTATTATGAAGCGCCGCAGGGCTTACTGGGCAAACCGGTGCGGGCGCTGGGGGCTTTCGCGAAAACGAAGCTGCTTCAGCCTGGGGAGTCCGAGGTACTGAATCTGCAGCTTCCGGTGCGGCGGATGGCCTCTTATGACGACGGCGGCGTGACGGGAAATAAATCTTGCTATGTGTTGGAAGCCGGCGATTACGAGCTTCATGCCGGCAACAGCATCCGCAATACGGAGCGGGTGGCGATGGACGGGAAAGCCGCCTTCGCCCTTGCAGAACTGGTGGTTGTGGAACATCTGGAGGAAGCGGCGGCACCTACGGAGCGTTTCTCCCGGATGAAACCGGGAAGCCGCAAGCCGGATGGGACGTATGAGCTTGCCCGCGAGGACGTGCCACAGCGCACAATTTCGTTGAAAGAGCGCATCGAAAGCAGACTGCCGGAAACCTATCCACAAACAGGGAACCGCGGCATCCAATTGAAGGATGTTCAAGCTGGCAAAGCCAGCTTGGAGGAATTTGTCGCCCAGCTCAGCGATGCGGACTTGGCAACGCTTGTCCGGGGCGAAGGGATGAGCAGCCCGAAGGTCACGCCGGGAACGGCTTCGGCCTTTGGCGGGGTAGGGGACAACCTGCTGGAATACGGAATTCCGGTGGCTAGTGCCGCTGACGGTCCTTCCGGCATCCGGATGGATAGCGGTCTGAAGGCAACCCAACTGCCGATCGGCACGCTGCTCGCTTCCAGCTGGGATGTGGCCCTCGTCGAGTCGTTGTACGTGCTGGAAGGGCAAGAGCTATTGCAAAATGAAATCGACACCCTGTTGGGCCCGGGGATCAACATCCATCGGCACCCGCTAAATGGGCGGAATTTCGAATATTTCTCTGAAGACCCGTATTTGACCGGCTGTTTTGCGGCGGCGATGACGCGGGGCATCAAGAAAGGCGGCTCTTCCGCAACGGTGAAGCATTTTGCCGGTAACAACCAGGAGCAGGCGCGTTCGAAAGTAGATGCGGTCGTCTCCGAGCGGGCTTTGCGCGAGATTTACCTGAAAGGTTTTGAAATGGCGGTGAAGGAAGGGGAAGCCACGTCGATCATGACCTCCTATAACCCGGTGAACGGGCATTGGGCGGCTTCTAACTATGACCTGAACACGACCATCCTGCGAAACGAATGGGGCTACCAGGGCATCGTGATGACGGACTGGTGGGCGGTCATGAACGACTGTGCAGAGGGCGGCCCAGCCGATCTGAAAAACACGTCCTTTATGGTGCGGGCGCAAAACGACTTGTATATGGTCGTCAATAACGATGGCGCGGAGATCAATTCGCTGGGGGATAATACGCTGGAAGCCTTGGCCACCGGCACCTTGACGGTTGGTGAATTGCAGCGATGCGCGATGAATATTTGCCGGTTTTTAATGAATGCGCCGGTCTTTGCCCGTGAACCGAAGCCGGCGGGTGAGGTGCGTTCGATTCGGGCCGTTCCTGGTGGCCAACCGGTTACTGGAGAGGGAACGGAGACCTACACGCTGTCCGGTTCGCAAAGCGCCAAGATTTTGGCGAATGCCCCAACCGCGGTAGTGAGCGTTCAGGAAGCCGGAGTTTATACCGTCGTCGCCCATATCCGCTACGAAGCGATGAACCTGTCGCAGTCGGCCTGCAATCTGTTGCTGAACGGCGAATTGCTGACTACGGTACAAACGAACGGTACGATGGGGAAATGGGTTACTCAGAAGCAGCTTCGGATCGAGCTGGAGGAAGGAAACTATGAACTGAAATTTGATTTTATCAAGCCGGGATTAGAGATCGACTGGATCGAGTTCATCTAATCTACAAAAAAGGGATGAGCCCTACCGCACGAAAGCGGAGGCTCATCCCTTTTGATTTTTGCGAGTGCTCCTTAAGGTAAGGAGAGGAATCCTTCTTTAAAGATCCCCAGCAAATATTCCAGTGTGATCGGATCGCTGTAGGTAGAAGCGGCCGTGTCGATTTCGATCACATGGCCGTTTTTGACGGCCGGGATATTTTTCCACGTATTGGATTGTAGAAAATTGTTTTGGGCTTCCTTATTCTGACTCAGAACGATGTAGTCACCCGCATATTCAGGAAGGATTTCGTTCGACAACGTGTAATAGCCGGGACCTAAGGCGTCTTTTTTCGCTTTTTCCGGCATGTTCAGCTCCATCATCTGATACAACAGCTCCGTACCGCGGGCCCAGTTGTTCCCGAAGACGTAGAAATTCTTCGTGTCATACTCGAATACGGAGACGGTAGCGTCCTTGCCGATTTTGGCTTTGATCTCTTCGCCGACGGCTTTGGCGCGGATCGTGAAATCCTCAACCCAAGCTTGGGCTTCCGCTTCCTTGTTCAGCACCTTCCCGATTTCCACCTGCTGGGCTAAATAGTCCAGCTTGCCCCAGGTATAAATGATCGTTGGCGCGATTTCGCTCAACTTATCGAGGTTCTTCATGTGCGAGCCAGCAATGATGAGGTCGGGCTCCAGGGCGAAGATCTGCTCCGGATTCTCTTCCGACACGACTTCGACATCCTTTAATTTTTCAGTAAAAAGTGGGTTACTCTTCGTCCACGTATCCACGCCAACCAGCGAACCGTTCAGGGCAACGATGTTCGGAGCGTTCGTGAGGGCTACGATCCGCTTCGGATTGGCTGGGATTTCGATCGGCCCGGTTTCCGACGGGTAGGTTATCGTACCGGAAGCTGCTCCTGCAGCTGTAGAATCGTCTCCCCCTGTCGCATTTGCGGCGTTCTCCGCCGAGTTGTTGGCAGCGGCTGCGTTATTGGCCGCAGGATCCTGCCGTGCCGCTTCATTGCCGCAAGCGCCGGCCAAGACGGTAAAAGCTAAAATAAGGGGAATAAACAGCTTCTTCATACGTGATTCTCCTTGTCATCCTATTTATGATAATGATTCTCACTATCATCACTATGAATCACAATACGAATTTCCCCTCGGTTTGTCAATACTAATCCTTAAAAGTTTCTTCCAGCAGCTTCTTGAGCTTGGATTCGGTTGCCGTTCCTCCAATGGGTGTATAAATGCTGCAGCGCAAATCGGCATCGCCCTGCACCTGAAGCGAGGTTAAATTAAACAGCATTTTGCCGGCTTTGGCGTGGCGGAATTCAATCATCACCTCCGGGGCGGCGCTGACCTCGCTTTGGTTCCATAACTCCTGGAAGTCCGGATAATGCCGCGACATCCGCTCGATAAATTGCGAATACCAAGGGTCGGCGACGTATTGTCCATAGTAAGCGCGAAAGATCGCCAGAAACCCTTTGACAAAATCAGGCCAGTTGACGGCCAGGCTGCGCAGCTCTTTTTTAGCAAAGAGGAGGGAAATCAGGTTGCGCTCCCCTTCGGGAATCTGCTCGAAGTCCACGAACACCTGAGCCGCGGCGGGATTCCAGCCCACGATATGGCAATGGCGATCGGAGATGATCGTTGGGCAATATTTTAGTTCCTGCAAAATTTTATGGAGCGAAGGGTTGATGACCGGCTCCTTTTCTTCCACCCAATCGGGGTGAAAGCCGCTGTCGGACGCCAGGTCAAACAGGTACTTGCGCTCATCAGCGTTGAGCCTCAGCGCGCCTGCAATCGCGTCCAGAACGGAGGCCGATACCTTGATATCCCGGCCTTGCTCCAGCCAGGTATACCAGGTCGTGCTCACCCCGGCAAGCTGGGCAACCTCCTCGCGGCGCAGGCCGGGCGTGCGCCGGCGGCTCTTCATTTTTTCTCTTATTACTGTTTTTTATTAATAATCTACTTTGAGGCCGGGCGTGCGCCGGCGGGCGCCGGCCGGCAAGCCCACCGTATGGGGATGCAGCTTGGCGCGCTGTGTCTTCAAAAACTCGGATAGGGCTTCCAATCGGGGTTCTATGCTCATTGTCCGGTGTTCTCCTCCTGAGTCTTAGTCCGATCTTTAATGTATTATCTATTATACTAGGATAACTAAAAACTTGTAATAGGATACTTTGCGGCTACAATAGAGAACAGCAACGAGTTTATCTACCGAAACCACAGGTGGGAAGCCGCTTGTGAAGCGAAGTGCCATCGATGAAGGAGGAAGCTTACTTATGGAACGGGTTGTAATTACCGGAATGGGGATTTTATCCCCGCTGGGCAATGATGTAGATACATTTTGGCAAGGGCTGAAAGAAGGGCGTTCCGGCATTTCGCCGATTGAGCGATTTGATGTTACGGAGTTCGGCACCAAGATCGCAGGACAAGTGCGTGGATTTGACGGTGAGGCGATATTTGGGCGGAAGGAAGCCCGTAAGATGGACTTGTTCAGCCAATACGCGCTGTTTGCCGCCGAACAGGCCATACAAGATGCCGCACTGGTGCCGGAGCAGCTGGATCGCGAACGGTTTGGCGTGTACGTTGGTTCAGGAATCGGCGGGATCGGGACGCTGGCGGACAACGTGAAGGTCCTCGAGGAGCGCGGCCCGGGGCGAGTGAGCCCTAGTCTGGTGCCGATGATGATCTCCAACATGGCTGCCGCGCAGATCAGCATTCGTTTTGGTGCGCTGGGCGAAACGCTGTCACCGGTCACGGCTTGCTCGATCGGCAATTCGTCGATCGGCGAAGCGTTCCGGTTGATCCGCAGCGGGGAAGCCGACGTGATGATCGCCGGCGGGACCGAAGCAGCCGTGCATCCGCTCGCGCTGGCGAGCTTCGGGAATGCAACCGCGCTGTCGAAGCGGAACGATTCCCCTGAGCAGGCCAGCCGGCCGTTTGATGCTAACCGCGACGGCTTTGTGATGGGCGAGGGTGCGGGGATTGTGGTGCTCGAGTCGCTGACGCACGCGCTGCGGCGGGGAGCTCGCATCCACGGCGAAGTGATCGGCTACGGCGCAAGTTCCGATGCCTACCATGTTGTCGCCTCACATCCCGAAGGCTTAGGCGCCTACCAGGCGATGAAGCGGGCGCTTGCTTCCTCAGGGATTACACCGGAGCAGGTGGATGTGATCAGCGCCCATGCGACCAGTACCCCGGTTGGCGACCTTGGGGAGACGAAGGGGATCAAAAAGGCGTTTGGTGAACACGCCTACCGCATTCCGATTACGGCCAACAAATCGATGATTGGCCATATGTTTGGCGCGGCAGGCGGCGCGGAAGCGATCGCCCTGGTACAGTCGCTGAAAGAGGGGATCATTCCGCCGACGATCAATCTGGCGAACCCGGATCCGGAATGCGATCTCGATTATGTACCGAACCAGGCGCGCCAAGCTGACCTTACGATCGGGTTGTCCAACTCGTTTGGGTTCGGCGGCCATAACGCCGTGATTGTGCTTCGCAAATATGAGGAGTAAGTGCATTCGAACTGTCCCGTCTATTCGGGACGGTTTTTTTATTTGGGGACAGGCAACATTTGGTACCTAGCCCGCGTTAGGATAGGTAAGAGACACTGCAAGGTGAACCTATAGATATCAAACCAACAAAGCTGGCATCTTGCGGGAGTCTTAAAACCTGAAACAGTAGGGGGTCATACCTATGGGAAAAAGGGGAAAAAAGGTTGTCATTTGGGGTCTGATCGCGCTGCTTCTGCTGCTGCTTAGCGGCTGCGGGAGCGCAAGCAATGAAGCGGCCTCGAACACGTCCTTCTCAAGCGAGACTACGAACAGCATCGCCAGCACGGCGGAAAGCGACATGGATGGAGGAGCGAATGCGAAGGAGGCTGCCGATATGGCCGCCGCGCCAGCTGCCGGCTCCGGCGCAGATTCGGCGTCGGCCGGTGATGCCGGTAACGGCAGTACGGCGGTGAACACGGCGCCAGCCTTCCAGCCAGTTGCCACGCAGACCGGGCTTAACAGCAAGCTGATCTACCGGGCGAGCGTCGTGATGGAAGTGAAGGATTACGCCAAAGCGCAATCGGAAATTCGCAATCTGGTGACGTTGGCGGGCGGCTACATCGTGGAATTTTCCGAAAACCAGTCGCAGCATGAGCTTGGCGGCAACTTTGTACTTAAAGTTCCGGCAACCGGCTTCTCCTCCTTTCTGGATCGGCTGGAGGGCTTGAAGCCCGAGTCGTTGCAGCGGAGCATTCAAGGGCAGGACGTCTCGGAGGAGTACGTAGATCTGCAGTCCCGCTTGAAGGTGAAGCAAGCCATGGAAGCGCGGTATCTGAAATTCGTCGAGGAAGCCACCCAAACCAAGCAACTGGTGGAGTTTGTGAACGAGCTGGAACGGATCCAAACGGAGATTGAGCAGATCAAAGGGAGAATGCGATACATTGACAGCAATGTATCGTTCTCTACGATCGAGATCCGCGTTTACCAGCCGGATGCGTCGAAGCTCGCGGCAGCGTCCAACGGCGATACACCGTTGCTGGAACGGATGAAGAACGCTCTCACCGGCAGCATCGACGTCTTGTCGCTGTTCTTCCAGTGGCTGGTCGTGTTTGCAGCCGGGGCGTTGCCTTTGCTGGTCATCGCCGCCCTCATCGTGATCCCGATCTGGATCACGCGCCGGAAGAACCGGGCGGAGCGGGAGCGCCGCCGGGCGCAGCTTCAGGCAGGGCAGGCGTCGTTGCCGGGAACAACGGACAACATCTCAACGCCGCAATCGAATACACAGGAGGATCGCGGCGACGCTTCGGAAGAAAACTAAGTTCAGAACGAAAAAAAACACAAGCCCTTGGGAAATCCGTTAGGGCTTGTGTTTTTTTTGCCTGAGGATTCATGGGAAAACATTCCCTAATCTTAAACTAAACTTAAACGGGATGTATTCCGTTCTATGTTAAGATAAATGAACCAAACACCCCGAGATTGAAAGGGTTGACCGATGATGTTACAAAACTACCTCTTTCCCATTAAGTATGCGTTTGCGGCGTTTCCGTTCGCAGCGCTGCTGTTTACGATGCCATTTCTGGTCGTACAATACCGGCGGCACGGGTATGTGAACAAAGTGCGCGCCTTTGTGCTGTACCTATTCCTGCTGTACTTGATGAACGCGATCTTTCTCGTGATGCTGCCGCTGCCCGCCAGTCGGCACAATCTGCCGCTAAGCGGCGGGGCGATGCAGCTGATACCGTTTCATTTTATCCAGGATATTGTGAAGGAAACGGCGATCGTTCCGGGAGAACCGTCGACCTACTGGCGGGTCCTTAAAGAGCGGGCATTTTTGCAGGTCGTGTTTAACGTTGTTTTAACCGTGCCGTTTGGGATGCTGATTCGGTATTACTTCCGTTCCGGTCCCGTCATGAGCCTGATCCTGTCGTTCCTGCTGTCCTTGTTTATCGAAGTGACGCAGTTGACCGGAATCTATGGATTCTATGATCATCCGTACCGCATTTTTGACGTTGATGATCTGATGACGAATACGCTGGGCGGGATGATCGGTTTCCTGTTGGCCGTGTGGCTCTCCCGATACTTACCGCGAATCGAGCATCTGGACCAGGGCGTGGACCTGTCCACCAAACGAGTGACGTATACCCGGCGCGGACTGGCGTTGTTTTTCGACTACTTGTTATGGGGCGCCTTAATGACCGTCATTTACCGTTTAGGTATTAAGGAAGCTTACTTCGTATCCACCGGGGTGTATTTCATGTTGATCCCTTACTTGACCGGCGGTAAAACGCCCGGAAAATGGCTGGTCCGGATCCAACTGATTGGGCTCCCCGCAGACGAAGGTAAACAACGAGAGCCAAGGGGCGAGCTGGCGGCAGCCGTGCATCGATATTTGTCCACCAAAGGCGAGCGGCAGTCCGCGGGACTGCTCCCCCTGATCGTCCGTTATGGGCTGCTCTATTGGGGAGTGTTTGGCCTCAATCGTCTGCTGGCCTTCCCGCCAGCGGGCATGCCAAGCTTGTTCCGCGTGCTGTTGGCCTTGATGGTTCTCGTTGTAAATGGGGTCTTCTTTATCCATGTTGCGAAGCGTTTCTTCCGGAAAGAGCCCTTGCTTTTCTATGAAAAAATCAGCCGCACTGGGCATGCCATCATGTTGAAAGAACCCGATGGGGAGAAGAGGGCACAGGTCGGATCCCACTAACTAAGCTAAGTGTAAAAAAGCATTTAAGCATGTGCCGATGCAATCGGCAACGTAACGATAAAAGCCGTTCCTTCACCGGGGCGGCTTTCTGCTTCCAAAGTGCCGCGGTGGTTCGTTACGAACTCCTTGGCGATGGCCAATCCCAGCCCCATTCCTCCCCCATGGCGGGAACGCGCTTCATCCGTTCGGTAAAAACGATTAAACAAATACGGTAAATGTTCCGGGGAGACGCCGGGGCCCGTGTCTTGAACGCGAATCTGCAGCATCCGTACCGTATTAGCGTTGCCCGTTGCAGCAGCGTCCACTTCCCGTACCGTGATCAGGACCCGCCCGCCCTCCGGCGTGTACCGAATCGCATTGTGCAGCAGGTTAAGGAACACCTGCATCATCCGCTCCGCATCAACCGAGACGGCCGCACAGGCGCCGATCACCTCGATAGACATCGCGATGTTCTTCGCCTCCGCTTCCCAGCTTACGCGCTCTGCCACTTCCCGCAGCAGCTCGCCCATGTCCGTTGGCCGAAGCTCCAGCGGCAGCTTGCCGGCCTCCGCCAACGACAGCTGGTGCAGGTCGCCGACGAGCCGCGTCAGCCGGATCATTTCGTCCTGGATCGGCAGCAGCCGCTCCGGCTGGATTTCGCCGCCGCCTTGCTGCAGGAGCTCCAACTTGCCGCGGATAATCGTGAGCGGCGTTCGCAGCTCATGGGCGACGTCGGCGACCAGATTTCGGCGCACTTCTTCGGCCTGCGCCAGCTGCATAGACATGTCGTTAATCGCCTGGGCAACCTTGCCGTATTCGTCCTTGGAGCTCACCGGAGCCTGAATCCCAAATTCGCCGCCGCCCAATCGGTCAATGAGGGGTACGAGCCGGCGCAACGGGGACGTCAGCCAACGTGAGACGAAATAAGCGGCGCCAAGCGAGAGCAGGATAAAAACAAGCGCTCCGGCTCCTACAAGGAAAACAACCGAGATCGGGGTGCCGATCCGCAGTTTAGACAAATTTGCCACATCGGTATCGTAATAGTAAACCCAACCGATGATTTTCCCCTCGCTGGAGAGCTCTCGGTGGATGCCCAGCCGTTGGAGCATTCGAACCGGCAGGTCGTCGCTGACCGACAGCATCTCCTCCTCGGCATCCATCAGGCCGATGCTAGGCGAGAACCTCCCGTCCGGTGCAAGGCGGGCCAAATCGGCAGGCGTCAACGCGGCCCATGAATTTCCGTGATTCTGATAATAAGTTTCAAGTTCCTCCTCCAGTAGATTCATTTCCTCCGATCTAGACGTTTGCAGCATGACCTCTAAAGCGTCTCGAACCGTGAAATAGGTGAAGAACACAAACATTAGGCTGACTCCAAAAATGAAAGCGGCGATAACGAGAAAAAGCTTGCGGGAAACGGTCATGGCTGCGGCGCTACAAACCGGTAACCAAACCCGTATACTGTTTGGATGTATAAGGGATGGGCCGGATCATCCTCGATTTTCTTGCGGATGCGACTGATATGGGCGTCCGCCGTTCGCTCATCGTTGGCGAAGTCATCTTCCATCGCGGCCAGCAACTGCAGCCGGCTGTAAACGATACCTGGCCTTGCAGCCAGCGTCAGCAGCAGCTTAAATTCCGTTGGCGTCAGGGCGATCTCCGTGTCCCGCTTCCAAACGCGGCATTGCGCTTCGGAAATCGTCAGTTCCCCGCGTTTCAGCAGTTGCTCCGTCCCTGTGTTTCCCTCGATCCGCCGCAGTACGGAACGAATGCGGGCAGCCAGCTCACGCAAGGAAAACGGCTTGGTCATGTAGTCGTCGGCCCCCACCTCCAATCCGATCAGCTTGTCGGTTTCCTCCACCCGTGCCGTCACCATAATAATACCAACCGTCCCCGTTTTTCGCAGTTCCCGACAAACCTCGATACCGCTCATTTCCGGCAGCATCCAATCAAGTACAACTAAAGAGGGTTTATGCAAGGCGGCTTTGTGCAGCGCCTCACGTCCTGTAGCGGCCGTGATGGTTTGAAATCCTTCCTGCTGCAAAAAAGGCTCCATAAATTCAATGACCTGACGCTCATCGTCGACAAGCAGCAAGGTATGCGGCATTGGTGTTCGTCCTCCCAGGCTTGTTTTTTCTCATTATATCCGCTTTCTCCCCGCTTTCCATCTCATCCGGGAAATTTCACGGAAACCGTAAAGGATCGTCATAAGTTCACAACATTTGATCGTTAAGATGGGATCGTACCTACAAGAAGGAGGAAGACAACATGGCCGGAATCGGCTTGAAACATAAAAAATCAACACTTGGGATCGCGGCTTTCTGCGCACTGCTGCTCTTAACCTCATGCGGATATGATGAGCTTCGTTATCCGGAGGAAGTGGATATGAGCCAAATGCATCATGGGGCTGAACATGGCGACGCGTCTCATCCTATCGCCGGCGAATCCACCGCTGCGATATCCTGTACCGAGCTGAAGGAGGTTAAACCCGCCGTTGGGGAGCAGGTGAGAAGCTTTGATTTGACCGCGGCAAACACCGTTCTAAATCTGGACAACGGGAAAAAGACAGAGGCCTGGACGTTTAACGGGACTTCGCCTGGCCCGGAGCTCCGGGTCAAGGAAGGGGAACGGGTGAAGGTTACCTTAACCAATCGGGATATCGACGAAGGGGTCACGATTCATTGGCACGGGGTGATTCTACCTTGCTCCCAGGACGGAGTGGCCGGGGTCACTCAGGACGCCATTGGCCCGGGCGAGCATTTTACTTATGAATTTATCGCAAGGCATCCGGGGACCTACTGGTACCATTCCCATCAACAAAGCTCGGTTCAAGCAGGGAAAGGGCTGATCGGCCGCTTGATCGTTGAACCCAAGCAGTCGGATTTCACCTACGATCGCGATTACGCAGTTACGTTGCAATTGCTGAACGAAAAGCTGAAGCTGACCAACGGGCACACCGACGGACTGCAGCTCGATGCAGCCCCTGGAGAGAGCATTAGGCTGCGACTGATTAATGCATATAGTGAGGTGCAGTGGATCGGCGTGGCCGGTGCGGACTTCCGGGTGATCTCGATCGACGGGCAGGACTTAAACGGTCCGGGAAAACTCCGGGGGCAGTGGATTCCGATCGGCGGAGGGCAGCGATACGACGTGCTGATTACGATGCCTTCAAGCGGGCAGGTCAAGGTCTACAGCAAAGAACACAAAGCTTGGAACATCCGGTTAGGGAAGGGGCCGACCCCAAATCCGCTGAGCAAGGACGCGCCGCAATTTGACTTTACGGATTATGGAACCCCGCTCGAGGATGGGATTACCGCCGACATGAAGTTTGATCGGGTCTACGATCTGAAGCTCGGAATCCTCGACATCAATGGGAAGAAGTTTCACGAAATTCCCCCGCTCCTTGTGAAGGAAGGGGAGTGGATCAAAATCCGGTTTAAGCATACCTTTGGCGGCCCGCATCCGATGCATCTGCACGGACATCTTTTTAAGATCTTAACGAAGAACGGCAAGCCGTTGACGGGCAGCCCCATCTATGCGGACAGCGTTCTGTTGTTCAGCGGGGAGGAATACGAGGTCGCCTTCCAGGCGGATAATCCCGGCCTCTGGATGGAGCACTGCCACAACCTGGGGCATGCGGCCAACGGCATGACGATGATGGTGAACTACGAGGGGTTGACCACGCCGTACCGCGTGGGAACCAAATCCGGCAATCTCCCAGACTGAACGAAATATTCAACATGATAAATGCTTAGGAGGAAGTTACAATGAAAAAAGTACTTTGGTTTATCGCTGCCTTGATTGGTGGTTTGATTGGCGGATTAGTCCTCAGCGAAATTATAGCGATTTCCGCGGTCACATTCTTGAGAGGGGACCTCTCGTGGCTGAGAGGCCTCAAGTATTTGCCGCTTGTGACCGCGGCGTTGGCCGGTGCCTGCGTGCTTAAGCGGACGCCGCACCGAAACAACCGATAAGCAATATTAAGCCTCGCTGTAATATTCGCTCAGGAACTGCTGGAAGCGCCGCGCGGCTTCGGATAAATATCGGCGCTCCAGCCAAGCAACGGAGAAGACGCGCCGGCACTCCGGGCTTTCGATCCGCAGCATCGGATAGGAAGGACGCTCTACCTCACAGACGATGCGGGGGCGTATGCCCGCGGCCAGGCAAAACGTTTCATTGATTTTGCGAAACGGATGGCCCGCTTTATATTCGATAAAAGGTTCGTCCGCCACGTCCGCGAGGCGGACGCTTTCTTTTACCTCCAAGTAGTGGCCGGGAGGAACGACGAGGAATACCTCGGCGTCCAGGACTGCTAGCTCGCGTACCCCCGGATGCTCAAGCGAGGAAGCGGTGAAACAGAGATCCACCTCGCCTGTCTCGAACAGCGGTACCCCCAGATCCTCCTCAAGCCGGGCTATCGTCTTGCTGAGCGCCGGCTGGGCGATGGACTTCATTTGATAAATACTGAATGTCAAGCTGCTATTTATGGGGGCATTTCCAGGTTCCGGAGGGATCGGAGTCGGGAGGTGCCCGCTTTTTGTTCAATGTTCAGAAATTGTTCAGAAACAGAAAGTACAATAGGCCAATGGGCCTCCCCGTTTTATACTATAATTCTTTTTTAACCTATTCATTACATTGGTTGACTTGCAGGAAAAAAGGAGCGTTTCGTTCATGAAACACCATAGCTGCAAACCCGCTACGCTGATCTTCGGAATCATCATGAGTCTTCTTGTCGTATTCACCCCCGGGTGCAATCTGCTTGGAAGAACCACAGGCGCGGCGGAGAACGGAGAACAAGCTAATCCAAAGCCGGTGATCGAGCGATATACCGGGGAGAAAAGCTTGGAATTTCCGTATGTGTATACCGCTCAGAAAGAGCTTTCGCTCACCTTTAATGGAATGGGAGATCGGGAGACGATGGTTCAGCTGCTGGACGAGCTGGATGCGAACGAGATTCAAGCGACGTTCTTTTTGCCCGGGATGAGGGTAGCAGAGGAGCCGGATATCGCAGTTGAGATCCTGGCCCGAGGTCATGAGATTGAGAACAATACGTTAAATCAACTGGATCTGAAAAATCTGGAATATGAGCAAATCTATAAGGAAATCGCACTTAGCAACGAGGTGATTGAGAAACAGACTGGGGTAAAGCCGAAGTACGTTCGTACGAAGTCCGGCGATTATCCGGAGGAGGTCCCGCTGGTAGCCGCACAGCTGGGCATGAAGGGTGTGGTGAGCTACAACATTAATCCCCGCGACCGCGACATGCAAGGAGCCCAAGCGATTGGCGATTACGTGAAACGGTATATCCATCGGGGCGGAATCATCTCGCTGAATACGGATATCAACCCTGAGATCATTCCGTCCATCCGGTATATTGCCCAAGCGGCGGATGAGATCGGTTACCGTCTCGTCACGCTGGACGAGCTGGTCGAGCATGGCGGTGTCCGAAAGCCGCTGGAGCAAATTCCGGGTTATGATGCGGCTGAGCTCAATCCGAATTATCTCAATGCCAAATACCGCTTGATCTATCAAGTGAATACGCAGCAAAAACATGTTGCGTTGACCTTTGACGACTGGGGGAGCGACAAAACCGTCACCCGCATTCTCGACATCTTGGCGGAGCATCAGGTTTCGGCCACCTTTTTCCTGCGGGCCAAAGGCGTCGAAACGAATCCCAATCTGGCTCGGGCCATGGTCGAAGGCGGTCATGATGTAGCCAACCATTCTTATAGCCATCCTGTCGTGACCTCGTTAACTCCGGCGGAGCTGCAGGAAGACTTAGTGAAGGCCCATCAGGTCATTACCGAGGCGATTCAACAGCAGCCAGTGATGTTGTTCCGTCCGCCAACCGGGGTTGTCGACGACGAACGGGCGAAAGCCATCGCCGCTGCAGGTTATCCCGATATCGCCCTTTACGATGTAACCACGCTGGATTGGGATTCCTCGAACAGCGCCAACGATATTGTGAACGGTGTGATGAAGCAGGCGCAGCCGGGAAGCGTCATTCTATTGCATATGCTGGACGATATTCATACGATCGAAGCGCTGCCCCGCGTGATTCAAGGCTTGAAGGATAAGGGGTATACCTTTGTGAAAATGGCGGATTTGATTCAAGAGCACAAATTCTAAGACATCGGAGAAAAACTAACATGGAACGATTATTTGAGAACATCAAATCTCGCCAGACAGCCATCGCTGTCATCGGATTAGGATACGTTGGGCTGCCGATTGCGGTCGCGTTTGCCCAAAGAACCAAAGTCATCGGCTTTGACGTAAACGTCCGCAAGGTTGAAGGCTATCTACGCGGCAAGGACGCCACCGGCGATCTCGGAGACGAAACGATCGCGAACTGCGGGGTTGAGTTTACCTCGGACCCGGAGCGGCTAAGTGAGGCAGACTGCTTTATTGTGACCGTTCCAACTCCGGTAAGCAGCGGGAATGTACCTGATTTGCAATTTGTCCGCAACGCCAGCAAGCTTGTGGGAAGCGTCATGCGACGGGGAGCGGTTGTCATTTACGAATCCACGGTGTACCCCGGGGTCACCGACGAAGTTTGTGTGCCGTTGCTGGAATCGGAATCGGGCTTGGTTTGCGGACCGGATTTCAAGGTGGGTTATTCGCCGGAACGCATTAATCCGGGGGATAAGCAGCATCGGCTGGAGAATATCGTTAAGATCGTTTCGGGAAATGACCGGGAAGCCGTGGAATTCGTGGCTAAGCTGTATGAGCTGATCGTACATGCCGGGGTACACCGAGCGGAAAGCATCAAGGTCGCGGAGGCGGCCAAGGTCATTGAAAACGCCCAACGGGATATCAATATCGCATTTATGAACGAGCTGTCGATGCTGTTTCATGAGATGGACATCGATACCAACGCCGTGCTGCAGGCGGCCGGGACGAAGTGGAATTTCCTGCCGTTCCGGCCAGGTTTGGTCGGCGGGCACTGCATCGGGATTGATCCGTATTATCTGACTTATAAGGCAGAGGATGCCGGGTATCATTCGAAGATTATTTTGGCCGGACGTCATATCAATGATGGGATGGGAAAATACGTTGCTCAAAACATCATCAAGCGAATGGTTCGTCTGCAGGTGGACTTGAAGCACTCGCGGGTTGGTGTGCTTGGTTTATCCTTCAAAGAGGATTGCCGGGACATCCGCAACTCGAAGGTGATTGACATCATCCGGGAACTGGAGGACTACGGGATCACTCCGCTGGTGGCTGATCCGTTCGTTGACCCTCAGGAGGCTTATGAGGAGTATGGGATCGAGCTGTGCGAGATGGACGCCATGCGGGAGTTGGACGTGATGGTGCTTGCCGTGCCGCACCGCGATTTCGCCGGGCTTCACCTCCATGAAGTGGAGGCCATGTTCCGGAAGGACCAGGCCAAGCTTCTGTTCGACGTGAAGGGCGTTTATCCGAGAAGCCGGTTCGAGAATAACGGCTTCCATTACTGGAGCTTGTAAAGGAAAGGATAGGGGAGCAACCGTGTTTAGAGGGAAGCCCAAACCAAAGGAAGAGATCATGGCGCTGCCGCGCGAGGATCGACGAACGCTCACCTATGTGCCGGATCCCGAGCATCTGCGCGTCTCGGCGGACCGGAGAGGCCGCCGCAAGGCGCTGCCCCGGCGGTTGTCCGGTATGAGCCTGCAGCAGCTAGGCCTCCGATATGTAGCGAATTTTCCGGTTACAATCCTAGCAGACGGACGCCGGAAGAAGTCGGGGATCGTTGGTCAAGCCGAGGACGTTTCCTACACGGGAGTGCTTGTCGAGCTGCCGGAGGCAGCGCGTCTGACGGAACAAGACCAAGTGAAGCTTCGTTTCAAGCTGCCTCCAGGTACGATGCCGGAAGGGTTCGAGGGAAAAGTGAAGTTGAAGGCGACGGTAGTTCGCACCTTCGAGACCCCCGGCGAAGGCGGCGGGACGCGGCGTATGGCTGCCTTCGAATTCGACGAACCGTTAACCTCGTATCTCCAGCGGAAACGCTGGGGGTTCTCAGTGTACTCAGCCAGCGCGACGCTGCTGGCGGCGGTCCTCTTTATCGTTCTGCTGCGCGCCGAAAGCGTCATTTATTTTAAATATAACCTGGTATTATACCTATACAGCTTGATTGCGGCGGCCTTCCTGATTACGCGTTACTTCTTTGGTGCGTTATACCGGGATGTACCGATCAATCCGGACTATACGCCGGGCGTGTCGATTATCATTCCCTGTTTTAACGAAGCGGATTGGATTCAGCGGACGGTCATTAGCTGCATGAATCAGGATTATCCGCTGGACAAGCTGGAGGTGATCGTCGTTGACGACCGTTCGACGGATGCGTCCGCGGCACGAATACAGAGCGTAGTGGAGCTGGTTCACGGTGAAGCCGAGCGGTTCTCCACCCGCGAACGGTTGAAATATGCCGTGCTTGAGGAGAACGGAGGCAAGCGGGTCGCTTTGGTGAAAGGCGTGGAGATGGCCAAGCACGATTTGGTCGTGTTTGTGGACTCGGACAGCTTCCTGGCTCCTACCGCAATTCGCCACTTAGTCCAACCCTTTCAGGATCCGAAGATGGGCGGGGTCGCCGGACGCACGGATGTGGAGAACAAGTATACGAATACCGTGACCAAGTTGCAAACCGTCCGATATTATATCGCTTTTCGGATTATGAAAGCAGCCGAATCCTGGTTCGATAGCGTGACTTGCTTATCCGGTCCGTTGTCCTGCTACCGCAAGGAACTGATTCTGAAACATGCCGCTGCTTGGCTGAACCAGAAGTTCCTTGGTCAACCGGCGACCTTTGGCGATGACCGGAGCATGACCAATTTTATTCTAAAGACGCATCGCACCGCCTATCAGGACTCGGCGATCTGCTCCACGATCGTCCCTTCGCGGATGAACGTTTTCTTGAAGCAGCAGATGCGGTGGAAACGGTCCTGGCTGCGCGAATCGCTGCGGGCGGCGGGGTTCATTTGGCGGAAAGAGCCATTTATGGCGTTGTTCTTCTACATTGGGCTTATCGTTCCGATCGCCGCCCCGATTGTTGTGCTGTACAATCTCGTTTACGTCCCGGCCGTATACGGCATTTTCCCGGGGACGTTCTTGACGGGATTGCTGATGATGGCGATGCTGATGAGCTTGGCCCATCTGTTGTTTCGCAAAAGCCGATTGTGGGTGTTTGGTTTTGTTTTTTGCTTGTTCTACGAATTCGTTCTCTTGTGGCAAATGCCTGTGGCCTGGGTCACGTTCTGGAAGTCCACCTGGGGGACGAGGGAAACGCCGCAGGATGTTGAAGCTAAACGTAAGAAGGAAGCCCGCAGGAAGCAGAAGACCAAGGGGACGGATGTCCCTTTTTGAGTAAGCATTTGTTAAAGCATCGATGGGTTTGGAGTGAGGATGGTAGCCATGGGATATCGAAAACGGAAACGAAGCAGAAGCACCGCCTTAAACGTCCGTCGCAAGAACCGCCGAAAACGCCTCCGGGTGATCCTCCAGGCTGCGATATTAATCTGCTTGGGCACCATGCTCTATTACGCGGTTTTTGACGTTCATCAATATGTGGAACCGGATAAATCGGGGTGGAGCCAGCAAGAGGGGTTTATCGCCTTGTCTTATTTCGGGGTCGGACGGACCGGTACGGCCAAGCTGATGGCCCAAAGTCAGCTGGACGAGCAGTTAAAAGCCCTGCATGACCAAGGTTACCAGACGGTCTCCCAGCAAGACCTGATCGATTTCTACAGCAAAGGCGCGCCGCTGCCGGATAAAGCGCTGTTTTTGGCTTTTGAGGATGGACGTAATGATTCAAGCTTGTTTGCCGAACCGCTGCTGAGGAAATACAATTTCAGGGCTACATTCCTGTCCTATGCGGACAAAATGGGGAAGAGCGAACGCAAATTCGTCCAGCCGAAGGATATGCTGAAGATGGAGAAAACCGGATTTTGGGAGATGGGAACAAACGGTTATCGGCTCACCTATATCAATATTTTCGATAAGGACGGACGGTTTGTGGGGATGAAGGACGAGAAGGAACTGACCGACAAGGCGAACGTCGCGTATTACAACCATTATCTGATGGATTTTCTTCGGGACGAGAACATGATTCCGGTTGAGAACCGCACGCAGATGGAAGCGCGAATTGATCAAGACTATACCTTCATGCAAGAGGTTTATTCGAGCAAGCTGGGGTACGTTCCTTCCGTATATATGATCATGCATGCCAATGCGCTTGGCCAAGGGATGAACCCGCTGGTGACAGCCGCCAATTCTTCTAACATCGAGCGGATGTTTAAGCTGCATTTTAACCGGGAGGGTACCTCTTACAATGACCAAGACCAGGAAGTGACCGATTTGACCCGGGTGCAACCGGAGCCCTCTTGGTCAACCAATCATTTGCTGATGAAAATCCGCAAGGACACCGGAGAATCGGTGAAATTTGTCCGTGGGGACGAAGCATTGGCAGATGCATGGGATCCAACCGGAGGAGCCGCGGAGTTTGCCGACAACCGGATTCTGTTGACTTCGCCTCCAGAAGGCATCGGCAAGCTTGTTCAGAAGGAAGAGGTCAAGGATGTAAAGGTAACTGTAACCGCTGCTGGCAATGTTGTCGGCAAGCAAATGATTTACCTTCGTTACGACCGTGAGCACGAAAGTTATGTCCGATTGACGATGGAGAACAACGCGGTAAAGATTGAGCAGAAGGAGTCCGGCCGCATGCCGGAGCTCCTGTACCAGCAGGAGTTGTCCCCCGTTTCGTGGAAAGAGGAGGACCTGGCTCTGAACCGGGCCTCGGTCTATACGCAGGAGCAAACGGCAGCTGGAGCTTCGAAAGAGACGGAGATTCCGGACAATATCCAAGATGCTCGGCACATCGAGGTGATGCTGCGGGGAAATGAACTCTTGCTGACGGTAGACGGCGAGATGTTGCTGGATCGGCAACCGATTGCCGATTCCATCGGCTCCGGGAAGATCACCTTGGCATCGCAAGCCAGCGATCCGCAGAAGAAGGACGGGATCTATGACGCTGTATTTGAGAACGTGGAGATCGTTTCGCTGGATTCGTCACATGGAAGCGAAGTCGTGTTGTTCAGTAACCGGCTCTCCGGCTGGGAGGGGCTTGTAAAGCGGGCGAAGCTTACGTTTGACGGCGCGGTAAATTGGGTGATGGATCACTTCTAAGCTTGGCAGAATAAATCACAAAAATCCATATATAATATCACTTTATTCTCGTTACTCCTCCTGGATAAGATAGTAGAATGGAAGAAGATTCGTACTAAAAAAGTCAGATTAGAACATTCCGGGAGGATCGCCAAATGCCTATCTTTTTTGATGAAGCGAAAGGCCTTTTCCATTTGCATTCCCGCAATACAAGTTACTTGATTCAATTGGTTCACGGGTATCCCGCCCATGCTTATTTTGGGGCCAAGCTGCGTCATGGCAGCAACCTGGATCACCTGCTGACCTTCCAAGAACGCGCCTCGTTCAGTCCGAACCCGATCCCGGAGGATAAGTCGATCTCGCTCGATACGCTCCCGCAGGAGTACCCGCAATACGGGACAAGCGACTTCCGCAGCCCGGCTTATCAAGTGCGGCTCTCCAACGGAACCCGGTCAACCGAGCTGACATACCGTTCCCATCGGATCGTACCAGGTAAACCGACCCTTGAGGGGTTGCCTGCCGTATATGTGGAGCAGGACCAAGAAGCGGAAACACTGGAGCTGGAACTGGAGGATCGCATTTCCGGTCTCACCGTTGTGTTAAGCTACACGGTGTTTGCCGATTTTGACGCCATCGCCCGGTCGGCCCGGTTCAGCAACGGAAGCCTTGAGCCGATTCAACTGGAGCGGGCGCTTAGCGCCTCGGTCGACTTCCCGGATGCTTCTTATGACGCGTTGTATCTGTCCGGCGCCTGGGCACGTGAGCGCCATGTCCAGCGCAGACGGCTGGCTCCGGGCGTGACTGGGATCAGCAGCCGCCGCGGCTCAAGCTCCCACCAGCAAAATCCATTCCTGGCACTGCTGCGGCCGGAAGCGACGGAGCAGCAAGGCGAAGTTTACGGCTTCAGCCTGGTCTATAGCGGTAACTTCACGGCCGAAGCCGAGGTCGAGCAATTTGGGACCACCCGGGTCTCGATCGGGATCAATCCGTTTGATTTTACTTGGAAGCTGGCGCCCGGCGAGCGCTTCCAAACGCCGGAGGCGGTGCTTGTGTATTCCGCCGAAGGGCTGGGGGGGATGTCGCGTACCTATCATCGGTTGTATCGGACGCGTTTATGCCGCGGGCAATTCCGCGATCAAGAGCGGCCGATTCTCGTCAACAACTGGGAAGCGACGTATTTCGATTTCAACGCCGACAAAATCGAGGCGATTGCTCAAGCGGGAAGCGAGCTGGGCATTGAGCTGTTCGTACTCGATGACGGTTGGTTTGGCCGGCGTGACCGCGATAACAACTCGCTGGGCGACTGGTTCGAGGACCGCCGCAAGCTGCCTGACGGGTTGGCGGATTTGGCTCGCCGCGTCAAGGATACCGGGCTGCAGTTTGGCCTTTGGTTCGAGCCGGAAATGGTCTCCCCAGACAGCGATTTGTACCGGGCCCATCCCGACTGGTGCCTGCACGTCCCGGGACGGCGTCGCACGGAAGCCCGCGATCAACTCGTCCTGGATATGTCGCGCAGCGATGTGCGCCAGTACCTATACGAGCGTCTAAGCGACATTTTCTCTACGGTGCCGATCACGTATGTCAAATGGGACATGAACCGGAACATGACGGAAATCGGTTCGGCAGCCCGCTCAGCGGAAGGGCAGGGAGAAGTTGCTCACCGTTACATGCTGGGGCTATATGAGCTCCTGGAGCGTCTGACGAGCGAGTTCCCGCATATCTTGTTCGAGAGCTGCTCCGGCGGCGGCGGTCGGTTTGATCCGGGCATGCTGTATTACATGCCGCAGACGTGGACCAGCGATGATACGGATGGAGCGGAGCGGTTGAAAATTCAATACGGGACCAGTATCGTGTATCCGGTGTCAACGATGGGCGCACATGTCTCCGCGGTGCCGAATCACCAAGTGGAGCGGACGACCCCGCTGACATTCCGAGGGGACGTAGCCATGTCCGGGAATTTTGGTTACGAATTGGATCTCACCCAGTTTACGGACGAGGAGAAGGAAACAGCCAAAGGCCAGATCGCGTTGTATAAAGACATTCGCGGCTTGGTTCAGCAAGGCGATTTGTATCGTCTGCAAAGCCCGTTCGAAGGGAACGAGACGGCGTGGATGTTCGTCAGCGCGGATCGGAATGAAGCGCTGCTGTTTTACTTCCGCGTTCTCGCGGAACCCAACGGTCCACTGCGCAGCGTCAAGCTGCAAGGGCTTGATCCGGCCAAGGACTATGAAGTGGCTGGCAGCGGGGAAGTGTATGGCGGCGACCGCTTGATGAGCGCCGGCTTGTCCATGGCTTCGGTCCGCGGCGACTTCAGCAGCAAGATGGTCCGACTGAAAGCGAAACGTTAAATACAGAAGACCTGAAGGGGGGGATCCTCCTTCAGGTCTTTTTGGGTCTATGGTTGTCTTGCCTTAAGCTTCTTTCGCGGCATCACGGCAGCCGGGGAACATCCCGGTGGAGATGGCGATGCGGTTCCAGCAGTTAATGACGTTGATGGCGAAGATCAAGTCGATCGTTTCTTTCTCGCTGAAAAACCCGCGCACCAACCCTGTTTGCTGCACATCTATTCTAAGGGCGAGGGGCTCTACTAATTTTGTCGGGATTGCCGATCATGTAGAAACGCTGGATTCGTCCTTGTGTATCCCCCTCGAAAATAAACACGTGAGCGACCCGTCCCTCGCGATAATGGACCAGTCCGAGTTCTCCGTTGATTACAGTGGGTGCCCACTCGCCAGCCAGGGAACCCTTGGCTTGGATCCCCTGCCAGAAAGCCATAATCCGTTCCCGGGAAACAATCGGGTTGATCGCTGCCCTAACTTTCCCGCCACCATCGGAAATCAAGACGGCATCCTCCCGAATGATCTCCAGAAGAGGGCCAAAATCTCCGGTTTTTGCGGCTTTTAAGAATTCGCGGGTCCACTTGGCCACCTTCTTCTCATCCGCAGGAGCTACTTCAGGCTCCGCCTTAACCTTCTGCCGGGCCCGGCTCAGTAATTTGCGGCAGGCCACTTCACTTTTTCCCAAGATGTCGGCAATTTCCTCGTATTCCATAGCAAACGATTCCCTTAGAACAAAGACGGTTCTCTCATCGGGGGTGAGTCGTTCCAGTAAGACCATAAACGCATAAGAGACCTGCTCCTCCCGCAGCAAACGATCGAGTTGTGTTTCCGGAGGCGGCTCAAAGACCGGTTCGGGTAACCACGGACCGGTGTACGTTTCGCGGGACAACCGAGGGGACTTCAGGGCGGTCAGGCTACGGTTCACAACGGCGCGCATCAAGTAGGATTTCGGCTGGCGAATCGGGTCTGCCTGCACGTTCTGCTGCAGCTCAGCAAACACGTCCTGCACAATATCCTCAGCTTCCGACCAGGAACCGGTTAGCCGGTAGGAGAGGGCGGTCATCGAATGACGGTAATCTTGATAAAACTGGGTTAAGCGGGCCGATGTCGGCATGATTGCCAACCCTCCTTTTCAATAACGATTCTTTATCTATTATCTCGAAAAAATGAGAAAAGCCCAGCCCCATTTCTAAGCGGAGGGCTGGGCTTTGGCGCAGATCGACTAGAACTTGAAGATATGTATCGTCTTTTGCAGCTGGAACACCGCATTTTTCATCGCTTCGGCCTCTTCGGCCATCGCCCGGATCGAAGTGATTTGCTCGTTCATGGATGCCGAGACTTGTTCGGTGCCTGCTGCGGATTCCTCGGTGATGGCGGAAATGTTCTGGATCGCCGAAGAGATATTTTGTGCGCTTTCCAGCATCGCTTCGCTCTCCCTGGAGAATGCCGCGATTTCGCCGCTGATGTACTGCACGCTTTGGACGATCTCCTGGAAGATCTGCTCCGCCTCGCGAATCATTTCGCTTTGCTGACGGACGACCTCTTCATTGATTTTGATGTTTTGCCCCGCCTGCTTCACGTCCAGTTCGATGCTGCGGACCAGGTTAAATACCTCTTTGGTCGAGGCGGTCGATTCTTCGGCCAGCTTGCGAACCTCATGGGCAACCACGGCAAAGCCGGCGCCATGCTCGCCTGCTCTGGCTGCCTCGATGGAGGCGTTCAGCGACAGCAGGTTGGTCTGCTCGGCAATCTCCGAGATCGTGGCGGTAATTTTGGTGATGCCTTGCGCATTTTTGGCCAAAGCCTCGATGGAATCGGCGACTTTCTCGGTGGCTTCGATATTTTTGCGCATGCCGTTCGCTTGCCGGGAGACGGATTCACGTCCGCGTTCCACGAGCTGAATCATTTCGTCGGAACGTTGATTCATCTCACGGGTGGCGTCCGTGTAATTGCTTACCTTTTGCTCGATTTCACCAATCGCGTCTTTCATGCCGCTGACATCTTCAGAAATCGCATTGGCCCCAAGTGCCAGCTCGTTGGAGGAGTGGGTGACTTGGGTCATGACTTCAATCAACTCTTGGTTTCGGTCGGAAATGCTTCGGCTGGAATCCATCACCTTGCGGGTGATATCGGAAGTCTCTTGCAGGATCTTGCGCAGCTTGTCCACCATGCTGTTGAAGGAACGGCTGAGGTCATCCATGCCTCCCGACTCCATAATTCGACTGGTAAAGTCGCCTTTGGCGATTTTTGCGGAAGCGCTGGTGATATCATCGAATGAACCCGTAAGCGCTTTCTGAAGATAACGCGAAAGCGGAAAGGTAAGCGCTGCCAACACAGCGATCAGCAAGATTCCGATGATGAGATGTCCCAGCAGGATGAAGGCGAGCAGTGAAGGGACGGCAAAGAGCGCAGCCACAAGGTAACACGCGGCGGAGATCTTTCCGGTTAAGGGAAGTCGGTTGAACCATGTCATGGGAATCATGTCCTCCTTAAGGAATAGGTGAATTCTACCATAATTATAGCACCCTGTGCGTCGCGGGTATAGGACGAAATATTCCGAGAAATCCTAACCGAAAGTTGAAAAATTTCTGATCTTGCCGAACCTTGGCGGTTGCCAATTTCTTATTGACAACCAACTGGAACCCTTGTTAAATATAGTAATGAATATATTTCGTATACGAAATATTAAAGAGTGAAACAAAAAGGATGAGAGCCGCTTGGATCAGAAACAACGCATGCATGAGATCGTGGAGTCCTTCCGCGAGGTGAAGCGGGCATTTTACCAACTGTTATCAAAACAAGCCGAGCCCTTCGGCATTACCGGCATCCAGTTTATGGCTTTAAAAAGGATTCAGAACAACCCGCATATCGGGGTGACGGAGCTTGCCGATCAAATGCGGATGGGGAACAGCACGGTCAGCGGCGTGATCGATCGCCTGGTCAAAGCGGGACTGGTGGTGCGCGAGCGGTTGGACAGCGACCGAAGGTCCGTTATCTTGCAGATCACGGACAAAGGAATGGAGATTTATCAGCAGACTGACCTCGAGTATACCCGGACGATTTCGATTGTACTGGAGGCAGCGGAGAAGGATATCGACCATATGCTGCAAACGCATCATAAAATTATCGCGTCTTTAGAGAAAGTGAGAGAAGAAACCTATGGATCATGAAACTGCTGTACCGGCCATCCCACTCAAAAGGTGGCCGATCGTCATGGCGCTCTTAATCGGAGCGTTTGTGTCGATCTTGAACCAAACCTTGATGAATGTCGCCCTGCCGCAAATGATGGATGATTTGGGCGTTGGCGCGACAACGATCCAATGGCTGTCGACCGGATTTATGCTGGTGAACGGTGTCCTGATTCCGATCAGCGCCTTTTTGATGGAGCGGTTCACCACGCGAATGCTGTTTATTTCGGCGATGGTGTTGTTTTCGGCGGGGACTTTTATTTGCGGAATTGGCTCCAGCTTCGAACTGGTGCTCCTCGGGCGGCTGGTTCAGGCGGCAGGCGCTGGCGTGCTGATGCCGCTGATGACAGTTGTCTTCCTGACGATCTTTCCGATCGAGAAGCGCGGCCAAGCAATGGGGATGATGGGGATCGCCATGATCTTCGCCCCTGCGGTCGGCCCGACGCTTTCCGGCTGGATCATTGAGCATCACCCTTGGAATGTGTTGTTTTGGATCATTTTGCCGTTTGCGGTGCTTTCTATTTTTCTCGGCGTGATCTTTATGAAAAATGTAACCCAGGTTGGCCGGCCGAAGCTGGACGTTCTGTCGATCGTCTTGTCGACGCTGGGGTTCGGCGGCGTCCTGTACGGCTTCAGTGAAGCCGGCAGCACCAGTTGGGGGGAGACGGAGGTTATCGTCAGCTTGGTTGTTGGTGTTGTCGCTTTAGGCTTGTTCCTGTGGCGTCAATTGAGGTCGAAAAAACCGATGCTGGAGTTCCGCGTCTTTCGGTACGACATGTTCTCGCTGACTACGATCATCAATGTGGTGGTGACGATGGCGATGTACGCGGCGATGATTCTGCTGCCGATTTACCTGCAGAAAATTCGCGGCTTCTCCCCGCTGGAGTCCGGGCTGCTGTTAATGCCGGGGGCGATTCTAATGGGGATCATGTCGCCGATTACCGGGATGATCTTCGACCGGATCGGCGCTCGCTGGCTGGCGGTGATCGGCTTAGCCATCACAGCGGTGACGACTTGGGAATTCAGCAATCTGACCGACAGCACGACGTATTCGCATCTCATTTTGATGTATACCGCGCGGATGTTTGGGATGTCCATGTTGATGATGCCGATTCAGACCGCCGGCCTCAATCAGTTGCCAGCAAGGCTGAATGCCCATGGTACCGCAATGTCCAATACGCTGCGCACGATCGCTGGCGCGCTGGGTACCGCACTTCTCGTTACGATCATGTCCACGCGAGCGAAGGATAAAGCCACGGAGATGATCCTCGCGGCCGGAATCAATCCGAAGGATCCGGCTAACGCTCAGCAAGTGGCTTTGCTCACCCGGGATGCGACGATCAACGGGATCGACTTTGCCTTCGTTGTGGCGACGGGGATTACGCTGGTAGCCTTCGTCTTAGCTTTCTTTATCCGCAAAGTTCAGGTGAATAAGGAAGGTCAGGACTCGGGCAAAGAGGAGAACGGGAGGAAGCCGGCAAAGGCTTAAAGTCCCTTTGTAAATCGAAAAAGGTACAACCGCTCAAATCGTTCTGAGCAGTTGTACCTTTTTTGCTGTGTTTATGGGTTACCCAAGCACAACCTCAACTTGGTGTACGCCGCCGTCGCCAAACGGGGCGATGACGTTGCCTTGGATCGGCTGGCCGTCGACGGTGATACGGGCCACGCCTTTCTCCACATGGTTCGGGTTGCTTACCTTGATCACATAAGTGTCGCCGCGGAAGACGCGGGTGATCTCGTAGCCGTCCCAAGCGGCCGGAATACAAGGTTCCACCTTAAGGCCGTTAAAGTCGGCTTGGATGCCGAGGATCGCTTGTGTGATTGCCACATAGTTCCAAGCGGCCGTCCCGGTGAGCCAGGAGTTCTTCGCTTCGCCGTGACGCACCGCGTCTTTCCCGGCGATCATTTGCGAGTAGACATACGGCTCCATCCGGTGGATTTCGCTGATGTCCTCGAGGTAAGCAGGTGCAATCTTGGCATACACTTCAAACGCCCGATCGCCATGGCCCAAGACGGTTTCAGCGATCATGATCCACGGGTTGTTGTGGCAGAAGATCCCGGCGTTCTCTTTGTACCCAGGCGGGTAACTGGAGATTTCGCCCAGGTTCAAATAATATTTCGAATACGGCGGCTGTTGCAGCACGATACCGTATTTCGTATCCAGACGCTCCTCAACAGAAGTGAGCGCTTTAGCGGCCAAGCCTTCCTCGACGCCGATACCGGCCATGACGCACATGCCTTGCGGCTCGATGAAGATTTGTCCTTCGGCGTTTTCCTTGCTGCCGATTTTCTCGCCGTAGTGATCGTAGGCGCGCAGAAACCAGTCGCCGTCAAAGCCGTGCTCCAGCGTCGTTTTGCGCATTTTCTCCGTCCAGTTGAGCGCGTCCTTCGCTTCCGTGTCTAGCCCGCGCAGGCGGCAGATTTCTGCGAAATCTGGACCCACAAAGACGAACAGGCCGGCGATGAATACGGATTCGGCCACACGGCCTTCGATATTGGCGGTCGTTTGGAACGATTCGCCCGGCTCCTTGGAGAAGCAATTCAGGTTAAGGCAGTCGTTCCAGTCGGCCCGGCCGATCAGCGGCAAGCCATGCGGTCCGAGGTTATGCACGACATGATAGAAGGAGCGTTTTAAGTGTTCAAACAGCGTTGCCGTGTTGTCCGGATTGCTGTCGAACGGCACTTGCTCGTCGAGGATGCTGAGATCGCCGGTCTCTTTGATGTAAGCTGCCGTACCCGACACCAGCCACAACGGGTCATCGTTAAAGCCGCTGCCTACTTCATTGTTGCCTTTTTTCGTGAGCGGTTGGTATTGGTGATACGCGCTGCCATCCTCGAATTGCGTAGCGGCGATATCGAGGATCCGCTCTCTGGCGCGCTCTGGGATTTGATGCACGAAACCAAGCAAGTCTTGGTTGGAATCGCGGAAGCCCATGCCGCGGCCAATGCCGGATTCAAAATAGGAAGCCGAACGCGACATGTTGAACGTCACCATACATTGATACGGGTTCCAAATGTTAACCATGCGGTTCAGCTTGTCGTCACCGCTTTGGATTTGGTATTTGGACAGCAAGCCATCCCAGTAGGCAGCCAAATCCGCTAAGGCACGATCCACGTCGGCGTCCGTAGCGAATTTCGCGATCATTTCGAGTGCAGGTTTCTTGTTGATCACACTTGGCGCTTCCCATTTGTCTTCTTCCGGCAGTTCAACATAACCCAGGACGAAGATCAGACTTTGTTCTTCTCCCGGCGCCAGCTTCAGCGTCACTTCGTGCGAACCGATCGGCGACCAGCCGCTGGCTACGGAGTTGGAGGCTCTGCCGGCTACGACGACCTGCGGCTCGTGCAAGCCATTGTACAAGCCCACAAACGATTCGCGATCCGTGTCAAAGCCATCGATATCCCGGTTGACGGAATAGAAAGCGTAGTGATTCCGGCGCTCGCGGTATTCCGTTTTGTGGTAGATAACCGAATCCAACACTTCCACCTCACCGGTGCTCAGGTTACGCTGGAAGTTAGTCATGTCATCCTGGGCGTTCCACAGGCAGAACTCCGCAAAAGAGAAGAGGGAGACTTTTTTCGTCTGGTTGCTTGTATTTTTGACCGTCAGACGATGCACTTCGCCATTGTAGCCAAGCGGAATAAACGCCAATTGCGTCACCGAAATCCCGCCGCGTTCCCCGGTAATTGATGTATAGCCCAATCCATGACGGCATTCGTAGAAATCCAGCTCGCGCTTCACCGGCATCCAGCCTGGTGTCCAGAAATCACCGTTGTCATGGTCGCGGAGGTAATAGTAACGTCCGCCGGTATCGAGCGGAATGTTGTTGTAGCGGTACCGGGTCAACCGGCGCAAGCGGGCATCCCGATAGAAGGTGTAACCGCCGGCTGTGTTGGAGATAAGTCCGAAGAATTGCTCGTTGCCGAGGTAGTTAATCCAAGGGTAAGGGGTTTGCGGCGTATGAATCACATACTCTTTACGCTGATCATCAAATGCTCCGAATTTCATGAATAGGAACTCTCCCTTCGTTTGTGAACGCGCGTTTATTTTTCTGAAAAAAGATTCCCCCCAGCCGATCGGAGATCGAATAGAGGAGGAGGGTGCATCAAGTACACCGGACTATCCTATCGGGGGCTGACACGAATCCCGAATCACCAAACGGGTTGGGAAGCTAACCGTGCTGAATGTGGGCTGCTCCGCTTCGCAAAGCTCAATCACTTTTAATACGGCAGCCTTGGCCATTTCATCCACGGGGAGCCGAACGGTCGTGAGCTTCGGCGTGAGGCGAGAGGCCAGCTCGCCATCGTCAAAGCCGATGACGGACAGCTGCTCCGGCACGCTGATTCCATGTTCGGCAAACGCTTCCATCGCGGCGAAAGCCATCGCGTCGTTCGCGCAGAACAACGCCGTCGGCAACGTTCCTTGCTCGATCAACCTGAGGGTTTCGCGGTAGGCGCTCTCCTTCAGGAACTCGCCTTCAAGGATAAAAGCTTCGGGCAGCGGCAATCCGTGCTTCTTCAGCGTGTGTTCATAAGCTAAGTATCGCTCACGCCCCGAATACGTATTCATGCTTCCTTTCAGGATGCCGATGTCCCGGTGCCCCAAGTCGATCAAATAGTCGATCGCCTGGACCGTACCCTCGTAGTCATTGGAGTTGATAACGGCCAGATGGTTCTTGTTCAGCCGCTCTGCCATAATCTCTGCGAT
Organism: Paenibacillus rubinfantis; assembly: GCF_001486505.1. Taxonomy (GTDB): domain Bacteria; phylum Bacillota; class Bacilli; order Paenibacillales; family Paenibacillaceae; genus Fontibacillus; species Fontibacillus rubinfantis. The sequence continues at coordinate 332,610 of NZ_LN909066.1, read as the reverse complement.
GTCGTAATCGACCAGCACCAGCGGCGCTTCCTGATCCACCATTTCCCGAACGAGCTCGATGTCTTTCTGCGTGCCGACCAGAATCCCGCCGTCGATTCGCTTCTGCAAGAAGGCTTGCTTGACCTTCTGAAAATCCCCCGGCGAATAGACGGTATGAATCAGCACATAAAATCCGCGGGCATTCGCCGTATCGACGACCATGTCAACGATCGGGGCAAAGTAGCTGTTCTGATAGATGCGGCTGGTGTCTTCCTTCTCGGTCATGCTGATGGCGAACAGGCCGATCGTATCCGTTCTTTTGCCTGCCAGCGCCCGGGCAAAGCTGTTCGGTTCATAATGGTGCTGCTCGATGACGCGAAGCACCTTGGCCCGCGTCGCTTCTGGAACGTTCGGATAGTTGTTGATTACCCGTGAAACGGTGCTGCGGGACACCCCGGCCAGTTTAGCAATGTCTTCGCTGCGCATAAGGTTCGTCCCCACTTTCGTAAACGCGCGTTTATAGGGTTATTTTATAGCATCCCTCGAAATTAATCAATTGCGAAAATCGCATGTAAAAAAGGCGGCTATTCCGCCGCCTTTGGGAGATTCTCCAGATAGTGCTTAATCAGCTCGATCGCCTTGTCCTCGTTCTTCGTATCGCCGCGCAGAGAGATGATCATCTCATTAAAGCCAAGCGGCAGATCCTTAACGAGGGTGCTGTCGGTGACGTTAATTCCGTACACATGCTCGGTATTATCTTCGTCCGATACATCCTTAACGATGTTGTCCTCTGTCAGCAGCCCCTTCAGTTCGCCGTTCGCTACGTCGTCGAGGTTGAAAAAAGCGCCGCCATTGGACAGCCACTCGAAGGTAGGGGCATCGGTAATATAAATATCCGGAACGGTTGAGGCGATCACGGCCATCGCCTTTTGCTGATAAGCGATATCCGCGGTGCTCAGCCCGGCTTCCCCTTGCGGTGGCAAATACACGTTTTCGATTTCCACCCGCTTAAAACCGGGGATCTGCGCCGCCATGGCTTGCTCCAGGGCATCGACGCCGCCGTTCTGATCGTCGGTCATAAAATTGCCTGCCAGGATGATCGACAAATCCACAGGGGGCAGGGCGGCCAGCCGTTTTTGCTCCTCGCGGTGGTCCAGATAGGCGTTCGTACCGAAAATAATGGCGACTACAGCAATAAGTCCGATAATGACATGCGTTCGGTAGAGCCGGAAAAAATCGTCAACCTTCTCAGCGGTACCGGCGAATTTCCCCCACTTCTCATAACGTTTGCGGCTTAACTCCTCGATTTTTCGCTGTTCATCCGCCTCTACGATCCGCTTGTAAGCCTGAATTTTTTGTTCGATTTCTTCGGCTTCGCCGGGGTCAAGGTGGCGGGAGCGCGATTTGCGCAGCAAGATGTCGAACACTCGCTCCAGTTCCTCGCGGGAAGCGTTTTCGGGTAGGTCCAGCAGTTGATAAGCCTGTTTTAAATTGTCGTTGTCCATCGTCTTTCTCCTCTGAATCCATCGGGTTTTAATGTATAAATATTATATGGAAAGTGATGCATACATTTATTATACTTTGTATTTGTAACGAAGGGAAATGGCCTTCCGGAATGAAAAAAAAGCCGGGTGAACCTTGCGGTTCCCCGGCCTTTGCTTCATGGAGCTTAGCTTGGATTAACGAACCCGGCGCATAGAGATGATCACGTCGCTCCAGTATCCGCTGTCAAGCGGGCTGATTTGGACCCCGGGGGAGCCCCAGGTGTGAATGAATTTGCCGTCCCCGATATAGATGCCGACATGGCCGGCGATATTGTCGGATTTAAACCGACCGGGGACGGTGAAGAAGATCAAGTCCCCGACTTGCAGCTCGCTACGCGAGACCGATACGCCTTCCTTGGCTTGATCGCGGGCCAGCCGAGGTAGATCTTGGCCAAACTTCTTAAAGACATGTCGAGTATAGGATGAACAATCGAACGTTTTGGATTGTTCATAGGGGGGGGCACCAAATTCATAGGGAACGCCCAAATATTGCTTGGCATAAGCGACCATCTCATCGCGATTTTCGGCAACGCCGAGAATTCCGTATCGGCTGGTTCCCGTCTGCGGCGGAACATTGCTGCCTGCCGGGGTAATACGGTCAAAGGCCAACGCTCCTGTACGGGAATCCAGCCGGGCCTTCGATTGGATGAGGGCGGATACGGAATCCATCGTCATATACACTTGACCGTTCTCCCGCACCGGAGCTTGCGGCAAGGAGATCGGACGTCCGAAGGAGACCGCATGCCGTTGGCTCGGCTGAACGGTAAACATCACATCACTAAAGCCGAGATTGGCGCGATCTTCCGTTTCTTGCACCCGCAAGCCAAGGCTATGCGCCACTTGCGTCAGCGGCACCCAGGTCGTGCCGCCAGCGTCGGTAACGGCTTCCGTTTTCACTGGCGAGTTATCGGCGGGAGGGACGGAATTTGAGCGGAGCCGGTCCTGTTGGCCGCATGCGGTGGTAAGCAGGATCGGCAAGGTCATACAAACAAGGAACATCCCAAACTTCAAGGATTTGCGCATAAGCTGAGCAGCACTCCATTTCCTTCAGATTAGCGAGTCACTTGAAGTATGTAAAAAAAGAGATCGAACTATTCGGGCAGGAGCTAAAGGAGTATCCACCATCATGAGGAGCAGCATTAACCTTAAAACGCATGTACAGCGCAAGCCGTCCCGGCAGCGCCGCAATCTGGCGATCGCCACTTGGGAAGGTGTGCCTTCCACGATCTTTCAAACGCTGCTTGGCGGTCAATTCCTGACCGGATTTCTGCTGTATCTCGGGGCGAATTCGGCGCAGATCGGCTTCGTGCTAGCCATCACGACCTTTGTGAATATCGCCCAGATTGCGGTCGCCTTCCTGATCCAACGATTAACCAGCCGAAAATGGGCGCTGGTGCTGTTTGTCGGAATGCACCGGATTCTTTGGGGAGCAACGGGTCTTGTTCCGTTTATTTTACCGCATCGTTATTGGGTGGCCGGGTTTATCGGATTCTATATCGTCGCCTTTATGTTTAATACAGTTGGCGCGATGCTGTGGAACTCGCTAATCAGCGATATTGTACCGGCCCGCGTGCGGGGCAGGTATTTCGGGATTCGGAATACGTTCCTTAATGCACTGAACACGCTGGTAATGTTTTTGGGCGGGATGGTGCTGGATCATTATCCGGCTGCGCAAGGGTTCTTTTACTTGTATATCGTGATTTGGATTTGTGCGATCGCCAACATCGTTGTGTTTATGTTCTATCCTGATGTGGCCTTCGAGCGTTCGGCCGAGAGCAAGTTTATGCCGATGCTGCGCAAGCCGCTCCGCGACGGAGCTTTTATGAAAGCCACCTTATTCCTGGCCGGCTTCCTCCTTCTGCAGAACCTGGTTGTTCCACTGTACTCGTATGTCATGCTGGAGCTGCTGCACATCAATTACCAAACCATTTCGCTGCTGAATGTGACCCAAACGGTGTTTATGATGGCGAGCTTTTATGTATGGGGGAATCTGAATGCGCGATACAGCAATCGCCGCCTGCTGTTCTGGACGCTGCCGATCATTGCGCTTGCCATTCTCTGCTGGGGCGGCTTATCCTTTTTGCCGATGTTGCCCGTGCTCTTCCTGGCCCACATGGTGTTTGGGGTGGGGGTCGGCGGCTTCAACCAGCTGGCCTTTAACTTTATGATCGGGGATACGCCCAAGCCGGAACGTCCGATGTATATGGCGATGTACTCCGCGATCACCGGCGTTGCCTCCTTCTTTGGCCCGCTGCTGGGCGGCCAAGTGCTGGAATGGATCGAAGCTCGGCCGATCTGGACTCAGGTGTTTGGCATGCAGCTCGTTGTTGGTACAGCGATGATCGCATTAGCTGCTAGCTTGGGGCGACGGATTTTGCGCGATCTGTAATTATTTGTGAAACTGGTGGAACCAGATGGTCCCTGTATGACGGACAGGGGTGACTTTTGGCAGCGCTTTAAGGTATATTACAAATTGAGCAGCAAAGCAATGAAGGGAGACTATCATCCATGGCACAAAGAACGGCTTATGAAGGCACCTATCAAGGTGAACAAGCAGTATGGCTTACATCCGGGCGCTATGAAGCGGTGATGCTGCCAGAAATCGGCGGGAATCTGATCGCTTTCCGCGATGTCGAAAGCGGTTACCGCTTCCTGCGCGAACCTGGGGAGAGCGAGATGGAGGCTTTTAAAAGTAACCCGGGAGTTCACGGCATTCCGGTGCTGTTCCCGCCAAACCGCTATGAAGACGGCCTATTCCCGTGGAAGGGCGAAGTTCTTCAATTCCCAGTGAATGAGGCGGCGACCCACAACCACCTGCACGGATTCTTACATACGACGGCTTGGGAGGTCGAGGATTTCGGCCAAACCCCTTTGGAGAGTTATGTGACCGTTAAGGTGTCGGTTGACGAGAACCATGAGGTGTATCGCTATCTGCCATTCAAATTTACCGTCCGGCTGAAGTACACCTTAAGCGATGACGGGTTAGCCCAGCAAGTATTCATCCGCAATGACGGCAATAAGGAGATGCCGTGCCTGCTGGCCTTCCATACAGCGGTGAACGCCCCGTTTGCGCCGCAAAGTACGGCAAAAGACTACCGGGTGAAGCTCACGATCGGACAACGTTGGCAAATGAGCGAGCGGATGCTCCCGACCGGAGCCTATCAACCGTTGACGGCGGAAGAGCTGGAGATGCAAGGGGAAGGCGTATACCCGTTCTTCGCTTCGATGGATAACCATTATACGGCCGTGCCGCAAAACGGCAGAAACCGAATGGAGCTCACCGATACGAAACTGGGCAAAACCCTTGTTTACGACGTGGGAACCTCCTATAAGCAATGGATGATTTGGAACAACGGAGCAACGGAGGGCTTCTTCTGCCCTGAGCCGCAAATCAATTTGGTGAACGCGCCGAAGTCAAACTTGCCGGCGGAAGAGATCGGGTTGTTCAGCCTGCTTCCCGGCGAGATTTGGGAGGAACGCTCCCGTCTGTACCTGAAATAAGAAGACCCACGAAAAAGCAGCCGACCGGCCGTCGATGACGACGCAGGTCAGGCTGCTTTTTCATTGGCCGTTGGCAGGCGGGAATCCCTTAACGGAGGGTTAGTTCACCTCGGCGGTCACTTTGCCGCGTTGTGACGGTATCAGCCGCTTCATTTGCTCCAGGTTGCGTCTGGGCACATGAATCGTCTTGATGCCGTGTCGTTCATCCCGGAACCATACGACATTGTCGCGAATTTCGGAGACCTGGGACAGGTTGACATAGCAGTTCGTGCTGATGCGGTAGAAGCGAGGGTCCGAGATCAGCTTCGAGGTCTGTTCGGCGGATAATCTCTGTTTAATACTGTAATTCCGTCCATGGAAGCAAACCAGTCCGTGAGCTCCGATCTTGAAGAAATAGGTCTCATAAGGATTGAGGTCCTCATAGACGCCTCTTTCTTCGAGTCCGACGTTCATCATTCCAAATCCCCCTTTAGAAGATGCTTTCGGAAGCGCTTACAGTATATCATATTTTAACCAATTTGGGTAGGTGACCGTTTGATATTAAAAATTTTAACTTTTCTCGGCCTGGACTGGACTTTTAGGTTCATATCGGAAAAAATAGAGAGGATGTTATCCCAAACAAGCTTCTTTATAAAGGAGGAAATTCACTTGTCAGCGTCACAACCTCGATTATTGTTATTTGTGGGATCGTATGCGGAAGCGGACGATCCCGGAGTTTACACATATGAAATGGATTCGGCCAGCGGGGAGATTCGTCTCTTGGATCAGGCCACCGGGATGAAAAATCCCACCTTCCTTGGCGTCAACGCCGAGCGTTGTAAGGTATATGCTATTTCCGAAACGACCGAAGGGGGTGAACGGATCGGTGAGATCATTGCATTTGATCTTGATTCCGCGGGCAAGCTGCGCGAATTGAATCGGGAGCTTACGATCCGACCTTCTTCCTCGCATATTCAACTGGATCGAAGCGGTCGGTTTGCCGTCGTATCGGGTTACCACGGCGGGAATGTTGGCCTTGTGGAACTTCGGGCGGACGGAGCGGTGGGCAAGTTGGTCAACGAGCAGCAGCACGAAGGCCAAGGGGCCGATCCGGTACGCCAGGACCGTCCGCATCCTCATTCCGTGGCCTTCAGTCCGGATAACCGGTACGCATTGGTCGCCGACTTGGGGTTGGATCGCATTGTCGTGTATTCGTTTGAGTCCGAAACCGGCCGGTTGGTGTACCAGAGCGAAGCGTCGACGCCGCCGGGGGCCGGTCCTCGTCATCTCGCGTTCCATCCGAATGGGCAATGGTTGTATTCCATCAATGAGGTGAATTCCTCGCTGTCTCTTTTTTCTTATGTTGAAGCGACCGGGGAGTTGGTCCTGCAGGACACGGTGTCCACTTTGCCGCTCGATTACGCCGGGGAGAACACCACGGCGGAGGTTGCCATTTCGACAGATGGCCGATATCTCTATGGCTCCAATCGCGGCCATGACAGCCTCGTGCAGTTCGCGATCGATCCGGAGAGCGGACGGCTGACGCTGGTCGAGCATGTCTCCAGCCAAGGCGGACACCCGCGGCATTTTGCGCTTACCCCGGACGGCCTGCATCTGATTGCAGCGAACCGGGACGACAATCTGCTGGCCGTCTTTGCGGTTGCGCCCGGTAGCGGCCGATTGACGTTTACCGGCCGAACCGTAACCGTATCCAAACCGGTCTGCGTCAAGCCGGTGTGGTTCTAACTATTTTATTTGCAAAGTCGCAACGGCTCGCTTAAGATTAACGCAGGGGATTTTCCTCCAGTAACTATTGAAGGAGCCGTTTGTGACTCATGACGTTTTTTAAGGAACTGTTTCAGATGGCGGGATTCCGCAGGGTGCTTGCCCTGCTGTTTGTCGTCCTCATTTTGTATTTCGCCCGCAGTATGCTGAACATGCTGCTGATTACGTTTATTCTGACGTATTTAATCAATCGTCTGCACAATTTCATCAGCCGGAACGTAGCCAAGGTGGTTCGTATCAATCGAACCGTCACCGTGCTGTTTATCTACGTCGTGCTGATTACACTGCTTGGCTATGCGATCTATTACTATATGCCGGTGTTGCTCACCGAATTAACCGACTTGGTTAACCAGGTCATCTCCTTCTATTCCAACCCACCGGTGCTGCCGGATAACCCGATCCTGAATTACATTGTTGAATATTTGAAGGATATCGATCTATCGGCTTATATCAACAACGGGTTTACCTTCGTGCTCAGCACGCTGACGGATATCGGGGAATGGAGCTTAAATCTGTTTATCGCGATTGTGCTAAGCTTGTTTTTCCTGCTGGAAAAAGAAAAGGTCACGAATTTTACCGTCTTGTTCCGGCAAAGCCGGATCGGCGGGCTGTTCAAGGAGCTGGAGTACTTTGGAAGAAAATTCGTCCAATCCTTTGGCAAAGTGATTGAGGTGCAATTTTTGATCGCGCTCGTCAATGCGGCCTTATCCACGATTTTTCTCTGGATCTTTGGATTTCCGAATTTGATCGCTTTAGCGATTATGATTTTCCTGCTTGGACTGGTTCCGGTGATGGGCGTCATCATTTCGCTGATCCCGCTCTGTGCAATTGCCTTTAAAATCGGCGGATTGGTCAAGATTGTCTACGTCCTGGTGATGGTCGCCGTTGTTCATGCGGTTGAGACGTATTTCCTGAACCCGAAATTTATGTCCAACAAGACGCATTTGCCGATTTTCTTCACCTTCCTGATCCTGCTGGTCTCCGAGCATTTCCTTGGGGTGTGGGGGTTGATCGTGGGGGTTCCGATCTTTATCTTCATGCTGGATATCGTTGAGGTGCCCGTAGGCGTACATCCGTCTGCGGCGGTAAAACTCGCGGCGGCGGAGTCGGATACGCCGGATCGCGATTAATCGCAAGCGTTCAACGAGGCAAGAGACAATAAACCGCGGGGCTGCCGTATAGGTAGCCCCGCGGTTTTTTTTCATGGACTTCGCTGAAACTGTTGCTCCCATTAGTGGGGGAGGTGGCTCCAGTTAATCTGATTATTCTGGTAATCCGCTGTGGGATGTCCAGGCTCGCGATCCTTCCAAGAGCGGTTGATGACCTTCTTCAGCTTTTCCGGGAGCTTGGATTTGATCTTATTCGCCTTCTCCTGGTCGATTTTGCCCTCAGCGAGCGCTTTATCGATATTGCGGTTTGCCGCTTCGGTCAACTTCTTCAGGTATTCCTCTTCGCTCCAGCCCTTCTCGGCCTGAACGATTTGCAGCAGCGTTTTCCCCTGCTTCAGTTGCTCGACCAGCGCCTTTGGTTCCATTCCCAGCAGCTCGGCCGTGTCTTTGACGATATGACCGCCGCGGAAATGGCCGTGCGGAGCGTGCTTCTTTTCCGCTTGCGACGGGTTTGGACTCACCTGCTGCGGTTGCTCCGCCGGCGCGCTTGTCTCGGCATATGCGATGCCCGCCGTAGCGGCCGAACCGGCAGCAAGCAGGAGTGCAAGGGTCAATTTGCCGGCCATCGGTTTCAAGTTCTCCATAAACATAGACATTTTTCACCTCTTCGTTTAGAATAATTTGGTCCTTGCCTTCATCAGTTTTGACCAAAAAAACGCAGGATATCTGAAACGAACCTTAATATTTCTTAAAAATTCGCTTAAAATAAATGGAATGTGTCGTGGAACGTAGGGGGAATGGAAGTGACATTTGGCGCAAGGATGCTGAAAACGGGGGTTGCGGTCACGCTGGCTTTATATGCCGGTGCCCTGCTGGGACTATCTTCGCCGGTAATTGCCGCGATCGCCGCGATTTTTGCCATGCAGCCGACGATTTACCGTTCCTGGCGTTATTTGATCGATCAATTGCAGACGAATACGTTAGGGGCCATATTGGCTATGCTGGGGGGCATGGTGTTCTCAAATGAACCGATCGCGGTCGGTCTGGTTTGCATTCTGGTCATTATGATCTGTTTACAATTGAAGATGGGGGATACCATCGGTATTACGCTGGTTACGGTCGTTTCCGTCATGGAAGCTTCCGGTCAGTGGCAATTTGCGTTAAACCGTTTTTCATTGAGCTTGATCGGTATTTTTTCCGCATTTATCATCAATATTGTCCTTTTCCCGCCCAAACCGAAGGTGCAGTTCGAACAGCAAGTCCGGCAAAAGTTCGACCGTCTGTCACTGCTGCTGCGAACGGCGATCTCCGATGAGATCAAAGAGTCGGTTTTTCGCTCCGATAAGCGAGAGTTGGAGGATGCGATCAGCCAATTGACCGATAAGTACAAGCTCATGGAGGAGGATCAGAAGAAGATCAAAGCTCCGAAATTTAGCGATCATCGTCAGTTGGTCGTATATAAGCAGATGCTGCGCACGCTTCGCAAGGGCTTCGAGGTGCTGGACGCGGTGGAGCAGCATTATTTCCAGGCGGCTCGTACGCCGGAACTAAACCGGGAGTTTGATGAGCATTTGGAGAAGCTGACCAAGTTTCATGAGCATGTCATGTTGAAGTTTGATGACAAGCTGAAGCCGGGCTACAGCGAATCGTTGCAATTCGAAACGGAGAACGACGAGTTTTTGCGGCGGATGCTGGACCGATATGCAGCCGAAAGCACGGGCGTCCTGCGCCTATCTATCGTCTCGGCCGAGATGTACGAATACGGGCATCAATTGGAGCGGCTAAACCGGTTGGCGGACCACTCCGCGTCAGGTGCCGGCGATTAGTGCGAAATAAAAAAAGTCCTGCCTTTGGGGCAGGACTTTCATGTCATAAATCGCGTAGACCTAGATTGATAAGTCAGGTGCTTCTTGATACAATAAAAAATAGACCGCAAACTAAATGTGTGCAGTCGCAATCAACCTGATTCAATTATATCATATTTATGATTGATTGTCAATAGATCGGTTGTGGATGTTTTAGATGCCATTCAAGGGAGCGATTCAATTGGATCATACAGATCAGGCTTGGCAGGAAGAACAACGCCGCGTAGAGTATGTGGCCGACCAAATCGACGCCAGAATCCGTAAACTCGAACGGGAGGTTGGCAGCGTTCGCGGAGACGTCGTGGAGATGCGGAAGGACTTTTGGGACGAGGTGACGGTTAATTTCAGCGAAGCGGACGATGTTGGCGAGACATCGACCAGCTTGCGGCAGCAGTCCCAGGTGCTCGCGGAGCGGGAGAAAAGCCATCAGCATGCGTCCATCGCGCTGGGGAAAATGAAACGTTTAAAGCAATCGCCTTATTTTGGCCGGATCGATTTCGCCGAAGATGGCGAACCGGAAGAAGCCATCTACCTTGGGATCGCTTCGCTGCTGGAAGAGGGAGACGAAACGTTTCTCGTATATGATTGGCGGGCTCCGATTTCCAACCTTTACTATGACAGCGTCCCCGGTCCGGCTTCCTATGAAACGCCGTCCGGTACGATCGCGGGAACGATGTCGCTGAAACGCCAGTTCGTGATCCAGGGGCGCCGCATCAAGCTGATGTTCGACACCGGCGTCACGATTGGAGATGAGCTGCTGCAGCAGGTGCTGAGTCGCAGCTCCGATGCGCAGATGAAGAGCATCGTAGCCACGATTCAGCGCGAGCAAAATAAAATTATCCGCAATGATCGCAGCCGAATGTTGATCGTGCAAGGGGCCGCCGGGAGCGGAAAGACCTCGGCCGCCTTGCAGCGGGTTGCTTATTTGCTCTACAAGCATCGTGAGGTGCTGCAGGCGGACCAGATGATTTTGTTCTCGCCTAACCCGATGTTTAACAGTTATGTATCGACGGTGCTCCCGGAATTAGGCGAAGAGAATATGCAGCAAACGACGTTTCAGGAATACCTCGAGCACCGCCTCGGGAGGGAATTCCAGCTCGAGGATCCGTTCGTGCAGATCGAATATGTGCTTTCCGCTCCTGAAGACGAAGCATATCAGGCTCGGATCAGCGGGATTCGCTTTAAATCATCGGTACAGTTTCTACACGCGATTACGCGGTACAAGGAGCTGCTGGAGCAGAAAGGGATGATTTTTAAACCGCTGCGTTTCCAGGGAAGAGAGATTGTCGGTGCAGAGGAAATCGCCCGGCAGTTTTATGGCTTTGATCCGGCGATCCGACTGGCGAATCGCTGCGAGTTGTTGAAGGAATGGCTGCTGAAGGAAATTGCGGCTTTTGGGAAGTTGGAGCTCGATCAACCTTGGGTGGAAGAGCAAATTCAGCTGCTGGACACGGAGGACTACCAGCGGGCGTACCAGCGCATGCGGCGCAAGCAACAGGGAAAAGGGTTTTCGTTCAGCGATTATGAGGATGAGAAGACGATCTTGGCCCGTATGGTCGTTAGCGATCGTTTAAAGCCGCTGCGTAAATGGGTTAAATCGCTGCGATTCGTCGATGTAACACGGCTGTATATGCAGCTGTTCAGCGACCAGTCCATGATCCGAGAGGTCAACCCGGAAGGGCTTCCTGAGCATTGGGACGACATCTGCGAGCAGTCGCTGCGAAAAATTGCGGAAGGCGAGCTGTTTTATGAAGATATTACGCCTTTCCTCTATTTAAAAGAGCTGCTGCTTGGTTTCCGCTCCAACACCTCAATTCGTCACGTGATCATCGACGAGGCACAGGATTATTCGCCGTTCCAGCTGTTCTTCCTGAAACGGCTGTTCCCGCGGGCCAAGATGACGGCGCTGGGCGATTTGAATCAAGCGATTTATGCGCATGCCTCGGTGCTTCAACAATCCTCTGTGCTCACCGATTTGTACGGTGCGGAGGAGAGCGAGCAGATTACGCTTGTGCAAAGCTACCGTTCTACTCGCCAGATCGTTGAGTTTACCCGCGAAATGATTCCTGGCGGGGAGACGATAGTACCGTTTAATCGCGAAGGCACCCTGCCGGAGGTTCACCTTGTCGGCGATGTCGATGAGCTCCATGCTTCGCTGGAGGCAACGATCGCCCAACTGCGCGCCGACGGATACGAATCGATTGCCGTGATCTGCAAAACGGCGGAGGAAAGCCTGGATACCTACGAGCGGCTTAGCGCCAAGCTGCCGGTCAAGCTGATCAAGAAAACGACATTATCCTTCGAGAAGGGGGTTCATGTCATTCCGGCTTATTTGGCGAAAGGCGTGGAATTTGATGCGGTGCTGATCTATGACGGTTCGGATCGGAAATACACGAGAGAAGCCGAACGGAAGCTGTTTTACACAGCCTGTACGCGAGCGATGCATTTACTGCGTGTTTATTCCATGGGAGAACCCAGTCGATTTATTCGGGAAGCGGCGAAGTCGACCTATATTCTGTTCCCTTAAAGAGCGGTATAATTTCCGCAAATTGAATCACACTAACCGGGTCTGTTTTAAACTTCTTTCGTGAAGGGTGGCCTGATGGTTAGATGGTCGGCAAAAAAGGCGATTTGATTGCTTTGGCATCCATACCGCTTATCATGACGCTGGGGAACTCTATGCTGATTCCGATTTTGCCCCAAATTGCCCGCGAGCTCCATGTCACCTCCTTTCAGGTAAGCATGTTGATCACCGTTTATGCCGTAGTGGCCATTTTGTTGATCCCGGTTGCCGGCTATCTTTCAGATAAATTCGGCCGCAAGGCGATCATCGTACCCAGCTTGATCGTCGCAGGCGTCGGCGGATGTATCGCGGGGGTGGCGGACTGGTTCACGGAAGGGCTTGCCGTATACTGGTTAATATTGGGCGGCCGTTTCCTGCAAGGGATCGGAGCGGCCGGCGCCTTTCCCATCGTGCTGCCACTTGTCGGGGATCTGTTTGAAAGCGAGGAGGACGTCAGTCACAATTTAGGCGTGATTGAAACCTCCAATACGTTCGGTAAGGTACTGAGCCCGATCTTAGGTGCACTGCTTGGCGCTTGGATTTGGTACGTACCGCTCCTGTCGATTCCGGTATTATGTCTGATTTCCCTGCTATTGGTGATCTTTTTGGTACATGAACCCAAGGATCGGGAGAAAGCCAAACCGCTGCGCGAATTCATCTCTGCTGTTAAAGACGTGCTGAAGCAAAAAGGACGCTGGCTATACGCGATATTTTCGATCGGCTGCATTTCCATGTTTCTGCTGTTCGGGGTGCTGTTTTATCTGTCCGAGCAGTTGGAAACAAAACACGGGCTGGATGGTGTAATCAAAGGGCTGGTGCTGGCGATTCCGCTGGCGGCGTTATGTTTGGCGTCTTTCATTACCGGCAAAAAAATCGGCAAAGATAAGAAGCTGATGAAATGGTCCGGCGTTGTCGGGTTGATTTTATCCACCGGGGCTTTATTTGGAATCGGTTTTTTTAGTAATATTTATTTTGTGATCGCTTGCTTGATCGTTTGCGGAGCCGGCATTGGGATTGTTTTGCCCAGCTCCGATGCCTTGATCACCGAAGGGATCGACAAGGAAATGCGCGGTACGATTACATCGATTTACAGTAGCATGCGGTTTATCGGCGTATCGGCGGGTCCTCCGGTGATGTCCCTGCTGATGAAGGCCGGTCACATGACGATGTTCTTCGTCATCGCCGGGGTTTCGCTGGTGGCGGTGATTCTGCTGCTGACCATGGTGAAGCCAGAATCAGGACGTGGCGGGGCGGTTAAGCCCAAAGAACCGCGGAAACGTACAAAAGTGGCAAGACCCTTGCATCAAGGTTAAGTGGAACGGCAGGGGTCATCCCAACAGCAGCGGCCCCTTTGGGACACGCTGCTGTTCTATTGTCCGGGCTTTTTTGGTATGATAGGAGCTGAGTGCCGCTGGGCGGACGTGTTCAAGCGGGCAGGGGTACGAATCGTCATGATGTTGGAGGGGTAGACATGAATGCCAAACAGGCGGCGGGTTACCGCGCTGCAGAATGGGTGAAAGATGGAATGACGGTAGGTCTCGGAACGGGATCAACCGCCTATTACGCCATTGAGAAGATCGGCGAGATGGTGGGGAACGGGCTGCAAATCCGCGCGATTGCGACCTCCAAGGCATCGGAGGAGCTTGCCGCGAAATATCATATCCCATTGGTTCAAGCGAAAGACGTGGGACGATTGGATTTGGCTATTGACGGGGCTGATGAGGTCGATCCGCAGATGGCGTTGATTAAAGGCGGCGGGGGGGCTCTGCTCCGGGAGAAGCTGGTCGCCATCAACAGCGACCGGTTTATCGTTATCGCGGACCAGGGCAAGATGGTTTCCAGCTTAGGGCGTTTCAAGCTGCCGATTGAGCTGGTTCCGTTTTGTTACGAATGGACGCTGCGGGAACTGAAGAGCCGTTACGACGTGCCATTCGAATTGCGGATGCAAGGGGATCAGCTATATGTGACCGATAATGGCAACTTTATCGTGGATGCGGCCTTTGGCCAAATCGCCGATCCCGCCCAGCTAAGCGACGAATTGAAGGCCATGACCGGTATTGTCGAGCACGGATTGTTTGTCGGTATCGCGCAAACCGTCGTGATTGGTTATGAGGATGGCCGTACGGAAATCAAGGAGGCTCCATGTTCAAATCAATAAACTCACGGGTGGACGAGCCGGCGATTCAGGACTTGCTGGAATACGCGGTCTTGTTCGACCCGGACGCACTGGAGACGGCGGTTCGTTTATATCGGGCCGGCGATCCATACAAGCTTTACGGTTATGAGGAGGAAGGCGCGATAGCCGGAATTATCGGCTACCGCGTGACCGCATCGCAAACGCTTGAAATCACTCATCTTGCCGTCCATCCGGAGCAGCGGATGAAGGGGTATGGCCGTGCCTTGGTGCTGCTCGCCCTAACGGAAGCCGGACCAGAGCGGATGGAGGCGGTCACCGATGAGGAAGGGGCGGAATTTTTTCGCAGCATCGGGTTTCAGATCACCGGGTTTCAGGATCAAGCTTCCGGAGAAGAGCGGTTTCGCTGCATTTATGAAGTGGATGAGAACAACGAGGAATAATATACAACCGGTTTGAAGGCGGCGGGGGAGACCCTGCGGCCTTCTTTGAATTACGATCAAAAGATGTTTGACTTTCAGGGTGCAATCGCCTATAGTTTCATTGTCGAACTATTTTACTATAGAACTAACTGGACGAGTTGATTGTTCGGAAGACAGGGGGGATTCGGCAGGTGAATCTGGAGTCGAATCAGCTGATCGAGCGGTATATGGCGGCTTACTTCGAGGTCACCAAACGGCTGAACGGGCAGA
Organism: Paenibacillus rubinfantis; assembly: GCF_001486505.1. Classification (GTDB taxonomy): domain Bacteria; phylum Bacillota; class Bacilli; order Paenibacillales; family Paenibacillaceae; genus Fontibacillus; species Fontibacillus rubinfantis. The sequence goes on along the minus strand of NZ_LN909066.1, from coordinate 317,459 downwards.
TCCGCGATATTATTCAAGAGGATATCACTATGGAGCAATTTCAAATTTTGAAGTATATCGCCCCCCGCAGCAGGTGCACCTCAACAGAATTGGCCGATACGTTTGGGGTAGGCAAAAGCTCCATCACAGCTATGATTACGCGAATGGTGGATAAGGGGTTGCTGCACCGGACTCGGGATGAGGAGGATCGCCGCGTCGTTTACTTGACCCTAACGGAGCAGGGGAAACAAAATTACGATGTTGTTCAAGAGCAAATTATGCGTACGGTCTCAACGTATTTGGTGCATTTCAGCGCGGAAGAGGTTGAAGGATTTATCAGTGCTTTTGAGAAATTAGCCAGATTGATTGGTGAAGGGAGTTCGGGGAAATGAGGTTCATACTGAAGGCAAGATGGTGGATCTTGCTGCTGTGGATCGCTTTAGCGGCCACATTGATGTTAACGGCGCCGTCTATGGCAGATTTGGTGCGGGAGAATGGGGAAATTACGGTTCCTGACGGGTATTCCTCTTCTGAAGCATCTGCTATTTTAGCGGAAGTGGCCGAGATGAAAGGCGGAGCGAAAGAGACACAAATCGCCCTCGTCTTCCATGATGAGCAAGGCATCGATGATGCCGACCACAAAGAAATTGAGCAGGGGCTTGGTGCTTTACGCGACCATATGGAGGAGATCGGTATCGCTTCGATCACGGATCCATACGGGACGCCGGAAGCGAAGGAGAAGCTGATTTCGAAGGACGGCAAAACGGTGCTCACCTCCTTGTCGGTCTTTGATGAGCAGCGACCGTTGAAGGAAATCGAGCAGGACATCCGCCAAAACCTGGATTCACTGAAGGTCGAGCACTATTTAACCGGGCAGAATCAGATCAATGAGGATATGATTGTCAGCTCGGAACAGGGCTTGAAGAAATCGGAATATTTCACGGTTATTTTTATCATGTTGATCCTGTTCGTCGTGTTCCGCTCTGTAGTGGCACCGTTCATTCCGCTGCTGACGGTGGGACTCAGCTATCTGGTGTCCCAATCCATCGTGGCCTTCCTGGTGGATTCCATCAACTTCCCGATTTCGACGTACACGCAGATCTTTATGGTGGCGGTGATGTTTGGGATTGGGACGGACTATTGCATCCTGCTGATCAGCCGCTTTAAGGAAGAGCTGCAGCATACGGACGACCAATGGGAAGCGATCGTTCAGACCTACCGGAAGGCGGGGAAAACGGTATTCTTCTCCGGATTGGCGGTTCTGGTTGGCTTCTCGACAATCGGCTTGTCGCAGTTCATGCTGTACCGCTCAGCGGTTGCCGTAGCTGTCGGCATCGCGGTTATGCTATTGGCTTTGGTTACAGTCGTTCCGTTCTTCATGGCGGTGCTTGGGACCAAGCTGTTCTGGCCGGTCCGCGGTTCACTGGAGCATAAAGAGAACCGGTTCTGGGGCGGCATCGGCACCTTCTCCTTGAAGCGTCCATGGGCGGCGTTGCTGATCGTTGCTGCGGTGACCGTGCCGTTCCTGATTTCGTATAGCGGCAATGTTTCCTTCAACAGTATGGAGGAGATCGGGGATGAATACGAATCGGTTAAAGCATATAACATCATCTCCGATAGTTTCGAGCCGGGTGAATCGCTACCGTCCACCATTGTTATTAAAAATGACGAGCGGATGGATAGTGCGGAATATATGGCGTTAGCCGAAAAAATTAGCCGCGAGGTGGAAAAGACGGACGGCGTGGCAAGCATTCGGGGCGTGAGCCGCCCAACGGGCGAAGCGCTTAAGGATTTCGCCTTGAGCAATCAGGTGAAAACCGTCGGCGAAGGGCTGGGTGAAGGCGGGGAAGGCCTCGGCAAGATCCAAAGCGGCCTGTCGGAAGCCAGTCAGGCGCTGTCGGAAAACGCGCCTAAGCTTAAGGAAGCCGCCGACAGCACCGGGAAGCTGGTGGACGGGACCGCTAAGCTGAAGGACGGAATCTCTCAGCTGTCCGGAGGTCTCACCGCGATCGAGAAAGGGATCCGGGACGGTTCGCTTGGCGCCGGTCAGTTGAAGCAAGGATTGCAGCAAGCGCAACAAAGCGCCGAGGACTTGGCGAATGCGCAAAGTCAATTGCTGGGGTCATATCAACAATTAGCCCAAGGCGTTTCCGGCCTGGGTGGCGGTCTTACGCAAATTCGCGAGCAATTGGGCGCAGCCTCACAGGGGTTAACCGCTTTAACCGCGCGCTTCACGAGCCTAGAGGGGAAATTCCCTGAATTGGCTGCGGATCAAGATTATTTGACGATTCGCGGGACGGTGACCGAAACCGGCAAAGGGCTAGGTCAGTTAACCGGCGGTCTGCAGCAAATCGAAGAACAGCTTGGGCAAGTGGCCGCAGGGCTGAACCAAGCGAACGAAGGTTATGCTCAAGCGGCGGCCGGCGGGAAACAGCTGGCCGGCGGTTTGGATCAAATCGTCGCCGGGTTGGCGAAGCTGCAAAACGGCCTCGAGCAGGCGGCGGACGGTCAAGGGAAGATCGTGGGTCAACTGCCTGAAGTCGAATCCGGCTTGGCGCAAATTCAAAACGGGCAAGAACAGATTCAAACCGGGTTCGGCCAATTCGCCGGTCAAATCACGCAATTGACCGACGGGCTGGATCAAAGTGTGGACGGCCTAGCGCAGGTGTCCGGCGGGTTAAACACCGCGAAGGATTACTTGACAGAGGTCGGCAGTACGGAGGGCGGGCTGGACGGCTGGTACGTTCCGCAGGAAGCCCTCGAGAACGAGCAAATTACGCAGGTGTTTGATACGTATTTATCCACGGACCGCAAGGTCATGAAGCTCGAGGTAGTCTTCTCCAGCAATCCTTACGGACGGGAAGCGATCGATCGGGTTGGTGAAGTGGAATCCGCTGTTCATACGGCGGTTAAAGGAACGAAACTGGAGAATGCCAACATTGCGATCGGCGGCGTATCCAGCACATTTAATGACCTTAAGACCATTTCAGGCAGCGACTATACACGGACGGTCATCCTGATGTTGGCCGGGATCTTTATTATCCTGGTCCTGCTGCTTCGCTCGCTGGTGATGCCGGTATATATTATCCTGTCGTTGGTCTTGACGTTCTATGCTTCGATCGGATTTACGGAATGGGTATTCGTCGACATCTTCGGCTACTCAGGCGTAAGCTGGGCAACGCCGTTCTTCGGGTTTGTCATGCTGGTGGCGCTGGGCGTCGACTACAGTATCTTCCTGATGGATCGATTCAACGAGAACAAGGAATGGAACGTTGGCGATGCGATCTTGCATTCGATGCGCAACATGGGGACCGTTATATTGTCCGCAGCGGTGATTCTCGGCGGCACGATGGCGTCGATGTATCCATCCGGGGTAATGTCCATGCTGCAAATCGCCACGCTCGTCTTGTCCGGCCTGGCGCTCTACTCGGTAATCGTCCTGCCGTTCCTCATCCCGGTGATGGTGAAGATGTTCGGTCAAGGCAACTGGTGGCCGTTCCACCGCCGCATCGGCGAGAACTCCGAGCAAGGAAACAGCCTGAACCTGTAATCGGGTAATCCGGCATAAATAAGCCGGCTTCTTCTCCAATCCGGAGAGAAGCCGGCTTTTTGATTGGTATGCCCCGTTTTTAACCCAATGTCCCGCGCTTCAGGAAGCTGCGCAGCGCCCATCTTCGCTCTTGGCGCTTCTTATATTTCGGCAGGGAGCGATAGATTGCGATCGATTCGCTGAAGGCTCGATTGGCCTCCTCTTTGCTGCCCAGCGACTGATAAAGACTTCCAAGCAAGTAATAGGCTTCGCTGGAGGAGGACTGAATTTCGCCGAATTGAGCGGCGTATTTGAGCGCCTTCTGCGGGTCGCGCTCCCGGAATGCGGAGGCTAAGCGCAAATAAGGCTGCCCATACTTCACCCGTTCGTTCAGACTTAGGGCATGTAAGATATGCGCCTCGCCTTCATCGGTTCGTCCAAGCCCCAAGCAGGCCGTTCCCAGATCATCCCAAAACTCCGCCGACGATTCGGAGGCGTCTTTCGCCTCCTCCAGCAACTGGTAGGCCTCGGCATATTTCTTCCGTTCCAGCAGCAGGCGGGCTAGCTCGCGTTTGGCGGAAACGTCAAAAGGGCTGGCGGCTAACTGCTGCCGAAGCCGTGAAATGCTGCGACTGCGCTTAAACGGTTTGCTAAGGCTCGGAAATAATCCGACATAACGCCGATCGATGAAATAAAGGATGAACAGCAGTACGATAATGGCGAGAAAAGGATTGCCCAGCAGCCAAGATAAGAGAAAAAACAGAAATATCTTACTCATTTAGGTCCTCCACCCATGTCATCATAATTTCCAATTATAACACAGGGTAAGGAGGGCGAGGAAACAAATGAGAACAGCCGCCCGTGAAGGCGGCTGAACCCTTTTGCTTATTATTGGAAGCTGCGCATCGAACCTGTGGAACCTATTGAGCTTGAACCGGTGTTCGAACTTGTCCCTTGTGAGCTCATGGAACCCACGGGACCCATGTGATTCATGGAGCCTGCGGAACCCGAACCCAGGGAGCTCATGGAGCCAACGGAACCGGAACCTATGGAACTAAGGGAACCTGAGCTGGACATGTTCGAAATATGGCTGTTGACGGCGGAGCCAAAGCTGCCGATACTGCCCCCGCTGTAGCCGTTTTGCCCGATGCCTTGCGTACTGTAGGAGGTTTGACCTACGCTCGGCTGCGTGTAGCTTGTGCCGATCCCGGACATCGAGTTAACGCTGTGCTCCAACTGCCCGGCGATTTGCGCCACGCGTTGGAACTGCTGCATGGCCGTTTGGTGTCCGTGCAATGCCGTTTGAATCGTTTGTACCGCTCTGCGCTCCCGTTGCGCCAGTTCCTCTAGCTGCATGGCATTTTGCTGCTCCTGTTGCAGCATTTGCTGATACATCATCGTAGCTTGACGGGTTTGTTGCTCCAATTGACGCATCGTTTGTTCGATCTCACGGATTTGCTGACTGACATTGTTGTACATAAGCTGAACATCCTCCTCGATTTAGGTTAGTTTGTGAAACCAAGGTTAGGTTACCCCTCGGGTCTACGGCTATGCATCTTTGGACCGGCAAGGTAAAGGTCCAATCCCTCGTCCAAACGGATTCATAAACTATAGGTGGAGGTGATCACATTATGGACAAAAACGGGTTTATTGAGAAAATCGCACCTCTTGCCGTCGCGAAGGCGAGCGATAGCGGCATACCGGCTTCACTGACGATCGCCCAGGCTGCTTTGGAATCGAATTGGGGCGCCAGTCGTTTAGCTGCCGAGGGCAACAATTTGTTTGGGATGAAGGGCAGCGGGCCGGCGGGAAGCTTGATCCTGCCCACGACGGAATACCGAGGAGGTAAGTCGGTAACGGTAAACGCGGCTTTTCGCAAGTATCGATCCTGGGCGGAGTCCATTGCTGACCATGCCCGTCTATTATCGGCGAATCGGTATGCCGGTGCCATTCGGAAGTCGGGACCTGAAGCGGCGCGGGCCGTCGCTGCAGCCGGATACGCCACGGATCCGCAATATGCATCTAAGCTGATTCGGTTGATGGAAACCTATCAATTGGAGCAATATGATGAAGCGAAAGGAGAGGAACCGATGACTGCGGAGGAAAAGAAACAATTCGAAACGCTCCAGGAAACGGTTCGCGAGCAAGCGAAGCAAATCGCCGACCTGGAGAAATGGACACATCCGGGGATCCCCGACTGGGCTAAAGAAGCGGTAGCGGCAGCGGTGAATTACAGTAAAGGGGACCCGCTGCTCAAGAACCCCGAGCAGGGCAGTGTTGATTTTTACCGAATCATCACGGTGATGCACCGCCGGGGGTTGTTTGATAAAAATAAATAAGCGCCTTTTAGGGCGTTCCCATGCGAAAGCAAGCGGTTGTCATCAGGCTTCTCCGGTGGTACGATGGGTTGGAAGATTTAGGAACCACCGTGAAGGAGGGATTCTCATTCGTAAGGGCGTATGGATTTCGGCGACTGCCGGGCTCGTTCTGCTGGCGGCTATTTATACATGGTGGTACATCGAGAACGTATCTCCGGTTAAACTGACGAAAACCGTTGAAGGTATCGCTTGGATGGAGGAGGACCCTGCGTTCACATCGCCGGTTCGGATCTCGTTTGACGGTTATTATGACAAGGGAGACGATCAATTTAGAGGTACGGTGGAGATAAACGGACGGGTTTACTCGGAATTGTTTCTAGAGAACGGGTATCCAACGACTCATTTTGAAGGGAGTGACATCCGTCATTATGGGCAGGTTTATTTCGATGGAGATATAGAACGCCTGGTATGGTTTGTTCCTCAGTCGCAACTTACTCCGGAACTAACGAATCCGCAGTTTCCCGAAGCGGAGGTATGCCTCGTTACCCCGGCCTCTTCCCGAGAAGAAGCTAGCAACTTGCGCCAGGAACTGGCGGATCGCCAATAAAAAAAGGACAAAAGCCCTCGTAGAAAACCTGACTACAAGGGCTTTTGTCCGGGCATCCCTTGCGGGACGCCCATCATGGGAGAGGAGAAACCGGACGAAGAGCTTATGGGGAAACGTAAGTCTTCTCCGCGGTTGTCTACGACATTTGGTGATGTCGATAATCTAAGTTTGTCCGGGCAAGGGGGTTTTATACCTCGGGTCCAGAAATTTTGTTTGATTTTTTTCGTTTTTCATTCCAAGGCGGATTATGGTACGATATCGACAGGAATTTTCCAGGCATATTAAAGGTGTGTGAACAAATCGATGAGAGTCATTTCGGGCAGCGCCCGGGGCAGATCGCTCAAAGCCGTTCCCGGCATGGGGACAAGGCCAACGACGGACAAAGTAAAAGAAGCGATATTCAGCATGATTGGGCCGTACTTTGACGGAGGCGCCGCGCTGGACCTGTTTGCGGGGACCGGGGGTCTCGGGATCGAGGCGCTTAGCCGCGGCATGGATAAGGCTGTTTTTATCGATAAAGAATTCAAAAGCATTGAAACGGTCCGGCAAAATTTAAAAACGGTCGGATTCGAAGCGAATGCCGAAGTATACAAGAACGACGCCGAACGTGCGTTGAAAGCCCTCGCGAAACGAAGCGCGGTATTTGATCTGGTGTTCCTGGATCCTCCTTACCGTTTGAAACACGGCGATGCGCTGATGCTGCTGATGGACGAGCTACAGCTGCTTGCGCCGCAGGCGACGGTCGTGCTCGAATACGAATCCTCGTATGCTTATCCCGAGCGGTTTGGGCCTTTCAGGCAATTGCGCAAAGCGGAATACGGGGAAACCGCCGTCTCGATTTATGCCTACGATTCCGAGCCAAACGCGGTTCAAACCGACGATCAAGGAGGAGCAACAACATGAACGAACAACGGAAACCGCGGGTGGCGGTCTATCCGGGCAGCTTTGATCCCGTAACGAAAGGGCATATGGACATCATTCAGCGAGCCTCGCGTCAGTTTGACCGGCTGATTGTAGCCGTGCTGAACAACTTAAGCAAGAAGCCGCTATTTACCGTTGAGGAACGGAAGGCGCTGCTTGCCGAAGCTACCGAGCATCTGCCAAACGTGGAGATCGACAGCTTCCGAGACCTGCTGGTCAACTATATGGATTATAAACAAGCCCATGTGATCGTCCGGGGCATCCGCTCCGTAACCGATTTCGAATATGAGCTGCAGTTGGCTTCCACCAACCATAAGTTAAACAGCGACGTTGAGACGATCTTTATGATGACGAACCCGAAATATTCGTATTTAAGCTCCAGCGTTGTGAAGGAAATCGCCAGCTTCCACGGGGATGTCAGCGATCTCGTTCCCCCGGAAGTAGAGCAGGCGCTGCGCGGGAAGTTTAAGGAGAAGCTAGGGCCCAGCTGAAGCCCTGGATCGGCTTAGAGTTCGTCTTGTCGACGCCACAAGAGCGCGATGGCCACAAAGCCGATCGTCAGTAAGGTCAGCATCCATAGCTGCCATTCCATCACCCCGAACGCTTGTTGCCAACCTGGCAGCGTGGCGGCCGGGGTGTCGCTTCCTAAAGGGGCCGATCGGGCGTCGCCAAAGGCCGGGAGGATACCCGGCAGCCAGCGGGTGAACGGCTTCCATAACAGCAACGTTAGGACGTAAGCATAGGCTGCATGAAGCAGGCGGCTTAGCAAAAAAGAACGCTCGCCAATGCCGGCGGGTCCCAGGATGGCGCGGACTTGCAGGTAAGCGCATAAGCCGCTCCACCCCAACGCCGCCCCCAGCAGGGAGACGGCAAGTGCCGGGGGCAGGGACGGAGCCAGCTCGGACATCGCATAGGAGCCGAGGTGGACTTCCAGCGCGCTTTTTACGGCAACGGAGAAAGTGTGGTCGGGCAAAGCCAATAGAATCACGTGGATGACAACCGCAAAAATCAGCATATATCCCCCGGTAATCATCAGCGTTTGGACGCCGGAAGCAACCGAATCACCCAGCAGCTTGCCGAAGCTGCGTCCGTCCTCGCGGCGGGCTTCCTCCATGCGGCGCAGGGCCAGGCGCAGCCCGGAAACTCGCGGTTTGGCAGGAGTCTTTGCCTTTGCCGGCGAAGGAGGCGCTGCTGGGGATGAGCGGTCCGGGAACACCCAATGCAGCGTGATGCCGGCCAACAATCCGGCGGCCCAGTGCACAGCCAACAGCAGTAAGCCGATCTCCGGCCGGTTCATGAACCCTGCGCCGATCACAACAACGAGCAGCATTGGGCTGCAGAAATGGGCTGCAGCCGTCAGACGCTCGGCTTCGCTTGCCGTCACTTTCCCTTGTTTATACAGCGTGACCGCCGCTTCAGCGGCTGCGGGGAACCCGGCGGTCATGCCAAGCGGTAGCACCCAGCCGAAGGAGCCGGGTAATCCCAAGGCACGGCGGGTAAAGGGATCAAGCAAAGAACCTAGACCGTGAGCGAACCCGGACGCAAGCAGCATTTGCGACAACACGACGAACGGCAGCAGGGCCGGAAACACGATCCGCCACCAGATGGCCAAGCCTTCTCCGGAGGCTTTGAAGGCTTCGCCGGGAGCATAGACGACGCAGATCACGACCAAGACGGCCAAAAATCCGGTGAACAACGTGGAAAGCGGGCTGGTGGCCCAACGTCGTAAATTCATATGTATAGTTCCACCTTCTTTGTCATTAGATAAAGACCGATAGCAAATTAGCGCATAGTACATGCTATGCATCAGCAGCCAAGGACAGACTACCGGTTTCATGGAGCCGGTAATCCCAAGGCGGCCGAGCACAAGGAAGAATTGGAGTTCGCCGCTGCTGTACAGAAGGGAGGAGAACGGGATGCGACCATCCAGAGCCAAAGCGATCCGATCGGGGCTATACGTCCTGACGATGGCCGTAATCGTATACGTTGTCGTATACATGTCTACCCCGTATATGATCAATCAGCCGGGGACGGCGGAGGAAATCAAACCGATGATTTCGATCCAGTCGGGGGATCCGGAGGAAAAAGGAACCTTTATGCTGACGACGGTTTCAGTCAGCTATGCGAACGTGTGGATGCTGGCGACAGCCCGTTTTAATAAGCATGCCGAAATCGTCCGCAAGGAACCGGACCGCAATGATGAGGAATATGAAACCCAGCAGCGTTATTACATGAGCAGCTCCCAATCAAGCGCCATGATGGCGGCTTACAATAAGGCCGGCGTCAAATACGATGTCATCTCGGAGTACGTCTTTATTGTTGGCTTATCCAAAGAGAACCCGCCGAAAGGCGAATTCCATTCCGGAGATATCATCCGTGAGGTGAAGGGGCAGCCGGTCAAGCGGTTTGAAGATCTCGGGGCGCTGCTGCAAGACGATAAACCGGGGGATCAGGTGAAAATCCGGCTGGAACGCAAGGGCAAATCCGTCGAGCAGCAGGTAGAGCTTGTGGAGATCCCGGCGGCCGACGGAGGCCGAAAAGCCGGCTTGGGCGTCTCAGTAGGCGAGCTCCGCAAAGTGCAGGCGGCCGATCCGACCAAGGAAGTGCAGTTTGTCGATACCCGGATCGGCGGTCCGTCCGCCGGGTTAATGTTTACGCTTGAGATCTACAATCAATTGACTCCGGGTGATTTGAGCCAAGGTTACCGGGTGGCCGGCACCGGTACGATCGCCGAGGACGGAACGGTTGGGGCGATCGGTGGGGTCCAATTTAAGATCGTGGCGTCGGACCGGGAAAAGGCGGAAATATTTTTTGTACCGGAGGCAAACTATAAAGACGCGAAGGCGAAGGCGGAGCAAATCGGTACGAAGATGAAGCTGGTGCCGGTGAAGAAGTTGGACGACGCCTTAAATTATTTGGCTTCGCTGGAGCCGAAAGCTTCGTAAGCTTATGTTGTTTCAGGCGATACTCCCCCTGAATGACGATGACTTAAAGATCTGGCAGGCGTAGGGGAGCCTGACGGTACTCGCGCTGCAGCTCCTCCGCCCGGCGCTGCGGCAGCGCGTTGGCATAAGCGGCGGCCGCCCGGATATCTAGAGCAAGCTGCGGATGGTCGAGTTCGGCGGCCCGGGTGAGAATCGGCAACCGGGCCGTTTGCTTCATCCGCTTCAGCAGCTGTTGTCCGGCCGCGCTGAAGCCTAGCACACGCAGATACCCCGGGCCCTGGGCAAGCGCCTCTGGCGCCAGCAGCTCGCGGGGATGCTGCAGGAGAATATGCAAAAGCGTGCGTTGCAGCTTGGTATGGGTGTAGCGTTTCGTTTTGAGCTGTGCCAGCAGCTCGGCCACGGTGGGCTGCGTTAAGCGGGTCAGCGTTTTTTTGATCCGGTATTCCAGCCCTTCCGTCACCTCGTGAAGGGCGGCGAGCTGCTCCGGCGTCGCCAGGAGCAACTGGTGGAAGAGCGGCGCGGCCAAGCTCTCCCACGTCACGGGCCCGCGTCCCGCCGCGAATTCGCGGGCGAGGATGTCCGCCGTGGACCTGCGGTTCGGCGGCCAGCCGCTCGGCCAGCGGCAGCAGCGCCGTCAGCGCACCGGCTTCGCTGCCGAAGCACAGATGCGTCGTAAGCCCCGTCGCATCCAGCAAAGCCACGGCTCCGTAGGCGAACCACTCCGCCGGCTGGGCCGCATAGGCGACCGGCAGCTCCAGCACGATGTCGACTCCCAGGCGGAGGGCCATTTCCGCCCGGGCCCACTTGTCGACGAGCGCCGGCTCGCCGCGCTGCAGGAAATCGCCGCTCATGACGGCGATGACCGCCTCGGCGCCGGTTAGCCGCTTCGCCTCGGCGAAATGATAGGCGTGTCCGTTATGCAATGGGTTGTACTCCACGATGAGACCGACGATATTCAAAGGGTTCTACTCCTTAATTTAGGGATTTGGGTGGAAGCAATCACCTATGAATATACCATGAATTTGAAGCGGAGCTAAAAGAATGGAGCGGCCGCGGTATTTTCACCGGAAAAACAGCTTTATTGTTGACAAAACTTACTTAAAATCGGTATAATAATTTTTGTTTGTTTGGAGTGATGCTGATGTTTATGAATTTGCGTCAGGTAACCTCGTCCGAAGCTCCGGTGAAGATCCATCAGACTTTGGACGTTAGCCGCGTCGTGAAAGGTCGCCGGGATATTACCGCGATCAGTCCGCTGCAAGTTGATTTGCAGGCGGAAGCCGAAGGCGGAGACGTCGTTGCTGTTACGGGCAAGCTGAAGGCCGAGCTCGACATGACCTGTTCCCGGTGTCTGAAGCCCCTGAAACGGGTTGTACAAGCGGAGTTTGCGGAAAGCTTCAAACAAAGCGATGATCCCGAGACGGACATGCAGGCGCAGGAAGAAGACGAAGACTTGCAATATGTCGCCGACGACAAGGTCGATCTGGTGCCGTATGTGGAAGAAACGCTGCTGCTTCATCTTCCGTATGCCGCCGTGTGCCAGGAATCCTGCAAAGGGCTTTGTCCGAATTGCGGGACCGACCTGAACGAGCAGGAATGCGGCTGCAATACGGACGTGATCGATCCGCGGCTCGCAGCGCTCGGCGATTTTTTCAAAAAATAAGCAAGTAAACAACACGAATGAACCCCGGTAAGGGTTGACTTGATTAAGGAGGTGGGAACCATGGCAGTACCTCAACGGAGAACGTCCAAAACGCGTCGCGACAAACGCCGCACGCATTTCAAATTGGCTGTGCCGGGCATGGTAAAATGTGAACAATGCGGAGAATTGAAGCTTGCTCACCACGTATGCAAAGTTTGCGGAACATACAAATCGAGAGAAATTATCGGCCAATAAGCTTTAGGCATCCAACTCAAAGTAGTACTTCATTTCGGTGAGGTGCTATTTTTTTTGTCTTCTCCGGCCCGGCCTCACGCGAGGTTTGTGGCGATTTCGCTTTTCTTTTGGGGCGGGATGCATTATACTACATTTTAGTACCAGGTTCTAAAAAACGACGTGAAATTTTACATATAAAAAAGATCGTTTGATTCTATAGATGAGACCAACGTCAGAAACTTAATCATCAGGGGGGGATACCCATCGAACGTTTGCCGAAGCGGGCGAGGCAGCAGCAGCTCGTCCAAATGATAGAAGCCAATCCGTTTATTACGGACCAGGAGCTGACGCGACAACTAAAAGTCAGCATCCAGACGATCCGGCTTGACCGGATGGAGCTGGGCATCCCCGAGCTCCGGGAACGGATGAAGCTGATGGCGGAACGCTCGTACGACCAGGTTCGTTCCTTGCCGCTGCATGAGGTCATCGGGGAAATCGTCGATCTGCAGTTGGACAAGAGCGGGATCTCCATCTTTGAAATCCGCGAGGAGCACGTGTTCTCTCGGACAGGCATCGCTCGGGGCCACCATGTGTTTGCGCAGGCCAACTCCCTGGCTGTAGCCGTTATTAACGACGAGATCGCGTTGACGTTTTCCGCGGACATCCGGTTTATCCGGTCGGTTCATTTAGGAGAGAAATGTATCGCGAAAGCTTACGTTCGGCCCAGCTCCGGCCAGAAAGGCAAAGCGAAGGTCGAAGTGTTTACCTACGTAGGCGAAGAAATGGTATTTCAGGGGAATTTCGTCATCTACCGGTCTACCGGAGAGGACAATCCAGAAGGAGGAAGTCAGCATGAAAATCGCCATTGATGCCATGGGCGGGGATCACGCGCCGCAAAGCACGGTCGAAGGCGCGCTGACCGCAGCCAAGGAATGGGGCGACATCGAGATCATTCTAGTCGGCGACGAGCAGGTGCTGAAGCCGATGGTGCAAGGCGCCCCGGCGAATTTACGGATTCACCACGCGTCGGAAGTGATCGAAGCGGAGGATGAACCGGTGAAGGCGGTTCGCCGCAAAAAGGACGCGTCGATGGTCGTCGCCGGACGACTCGTTCGCGAGGGCGAAGCGGCGGCAATGATTTCCGCAGGCAATACCGGCGCGCTGATGACGACGGGGCTGCTGGTGGTTGGGCGGATGGAAGGGATCGAGCGGCCGGCGCTGGCGCCGATGATTCCGACCCTGGATGGACGCGGGGTCTTGGCGCTCGATCTGGGCGCGAACATGGACGCGAAGCCGGAGCACCTGGCGCAGTACGCGCTGATGGGCAGCGTTTATCGGGAAAAGGTGCATGGCATCGCCAAACCTAGGGTAGGGCTGCTAAATGTCGGCACGGAGGCCATGAAGGGCAACGAGTTAACCAAAGCGGCGTTTCCGCTGCTGGAGGCGATGCCGATCCAATTCGTCGGCAATGTCGAAGCCCGGGACGTGTTAACCGGAGCTTGCGATGTGCTCGTCTGCGACGGCTTTGCCGGTAATATTTTGTTGAAATCGCTGGAAGGTACAGCGGGCGCAATGTTCTCGATCTTAAAGCAGGAATTTACGAAATCTCTGAAAAATAAGCTGGCTGCAGCCGTGCTAATGCCCTCGCTGCGCAGCTTGAAGACGATGATGGACTATAAGGAGCATGGGGGAGCACCGCTTCTTGGTCTAAGCGGTCTGGTCGTGAAGGGCCACGGGTCCTCGGACGGCGGCGCGATCAAAAACGCCGTACGCCAGGCCCGGACGGCGTTGCAAAGCCATTTGACGGAGAGCATAGCACGGGAAATCAGCGGGAAGTGAGTGACGAGAGTGATCAATTTACGATCGGTAGGAATTATCGGAACTGGAAAATACGTACCGGAGAAAGTGTTGACGAATGCGGATCTAGAGAAAATGGTGGACACGAACGACGAGTGGATCGTCTCGCGGACGGGGATCAAGGAGCGCCATATCGCGGCGCCGGATCAGGCGACCTCCGACCTAGCTTATGAGGCGGCCGTTCGTGCCTTGGAGTCTGCGAACTTGAAGGCGGAGGAACTGGACCTAATTATCGTAGCCACGATTACGCCGGACACGGCATTTCCGTCGACGGCCTGCATTTTGCAGGATAAGCTCGGAGCCAAGAAAGCGGCGGCCTTCGATTTGTCCGCAGCTTGCTCGGGGTTCGTGTATGGTATGGCGACGGCAAACGGCTTTATCCAGACGGGGATGTACAAGAACGCGCTGGTGATCGGCGCGGACACGTTGTCCCGGATCACGGATTATTCGGACCGGAACACCTGCGTGTTGTTTGGGGACGGTGCCGGGGCCGTAATTCTCGGCGAGGTGCCGGAGGGCCGAGGGTTCCTTTCCTTTGATCTCGGCGCGGAAGGCGCTGGCGGCGAATTGCTGAAACTGGAGGCGGGCGGTTCCCGGTTGCCGGCTTCGGAGGCGACGATTGCGGATCGCAAGCACTATATCTACATGAACGGGCGCGAAGTCTTCAAGTTTGCCGTTCGCGTGATGGGGACGGCAACCGAAGAGGTGCTTCGCAAAGCCGGGAAGAGCAAAGAGGATATCGACCTGTTTGTGCCGCACCAGGCGAACATTCGGATTATCCAATCCGCGATGCAGCGCTTGGACCTGCCGGAGGAGAAATGCGTCATCAACGTGGATAAATACGCGAACACGTCGGCCGCTTCCATTCCGCTGGCGCTGGTAGAGGCTGCGGAAGAGGGACGGATGAAGGCAGGCGACACGATCCTGCTGGTGGGCTTCGGGGGCGGATTGACCTGGGGGGCGTCCGTGCTGGTGTGGTAATTTCACTTTCGAGCTTTCAAACCGGACTTTTACGATAGGGAGTGCACAGGATGGGCAAAATCGCTTTTGTTTTTCCGGGACAGGGTTCCCAAAGCGTAGGAATGGGCAAGGATATATATGATGCGTTGCCGGCGGCGCGGGCGCGCTTCGAGACGGCCGATGCACAGCTTGGCTTCTCACTGAGCGAGTTGATTTTCGGCGGGCCGGACACGGAGCTGAAGCAAACGGCCAATACGCAGCCGGCGCTGCTAACGACAAGCGTGGCGTTGTATGAGGCGTTTGCAGCCAAAGGCTTCAAGCCGGATTACGTTGCCGGGCACAGTTTAGGTGAATACAGCGCGCTGACAGCCGCTGGGGTGCTGGACTTCGAGGATGCCGTGAAGCTCGTGCGGGCCCGCGGCGAATATATGGAGCAAGTGGTACCGGGCGGACAAGGCGCGATGGCGGCGGTGCTTGGCGGCGAACGCGAAGCGCTGGCACAGCTGTGCGCGGAGATTACGGCCGGCGGTGCGCTGGTGGAACTGGCGAACGTGAACTGCCCAGGGCAAATTGTCGTTTCGGGAAGCCAAGAAGGGGTTCAACTCGTTGTGGAACGAGTGAAGGAGATCGGCGCCAAGCGGGCGATTCCGCTTGAAGTGAGCGGGCCGTTCCATTCCTCTTTAATGAAGGCGGCGGCCGAGCGGCTGGGAGAACGGTTGTCCACCGCATCGTTCCGTGACGCGGAAATCCCGCTCGTTGCCAATGTCACGGCGGGTCCCGTCCAGAATGGGGCGGAAATCGCGGAGCTGCTGGTGCGTCAAGTGTATTCTCCCGTGCTATGGGAAGACAGCGTAGGCTGGCTGATCTCGCAGGGAGTGGATACTTTCGTGGAGATCGGCCCCGGCAGCGTCTTGACCGGATTAATCAAGAAAATCGATAAATCAGTGCGGCTCTTTAACGTCAGCGGGCTGGACAGCCTGGAGCAAACGGCTGCCGCTTTGAGTTAATCCGCCCTGAGGTTCTACCATCGCCGCAAAGGTGCCGCTTCGGCTCAAGGAATGGCGATGTGAGTTAGTTTATGTTAGGCAAGACGGAGTTTTGATTTTGATTTGGATGCGAAAGGAGATGAACCGATGAGCAAACCGCTTCAAGGCAAAACCGCTTTGGTAACGGGAGCCTCCCGCGGCATCGGCCGCAGCATTGCGCTGACTTTGGCTGAAGCTGGTGCCGATATTGTTGTCAACTATGCGGGGAATGAAGAGGCAGCCGCCCGCGTCGTTTCCGAAATCGAGGCACTTGGCGTGAAAGCCTATGCCGCGAAAGCGCATGTAGGCAACAGCGAACAATTCGAGCAAATGGTGAAATCCATGCTTGATGCGTGGGGTCGGATCGATATTCTGGTGAATAACGCAGGAATTACAAGAGATAATTTAATTATGCGTATGAAGGAAGAGGAGTTTGATCAAGTCATCGAGACGAATCTGAAGGGCGTTTTTAACGGGATCAAAGCCGTGACCCGCCCGATGATGAAGCAGCGCTCGGGACGGATTATCAATATCTCTTCGGTAGTTGGCGTGCTTGGCAATGCAGGTCAAGCGAATTATGTCGCTGCCAAAGCCGGGGTCATCGGTCTGACGAAATCATCGGCCCGCGAACTGGCTTCGCGCGGAATTACTGTCAACTGCGTCGCTCCCGGGTTTATCGATACCGATATGACGGGTGAGCTTCCGGAGGAATATCGCCAGAAGCTGCTTGGAGATATCCCGTTAGCCCGTTTGGGACAGCCGGAGGAGATCGCTAGCGTGGTTCAGTTCCTCGCTTCGGACAGCGCGGCCTATATGACCGGACAGACGCTGCACGTGGACGGCGGAATGTATATGTAAATCGCGCCTTTCGCTTCTATGGCATTTTAACTTCAAATCTCTTATAATACCAAAGAGGAGGTGAACCGGATGTCCGATGTATTGGATCGCGTAAAACGCATTGTTGTTGATCGCCTCGGCGCTGATGAAGCCGAAGTGACGCTGGAAGCGTCTTTCAAAGACGACTTAGGTGCGGATTCGCTCGACGTAGTTGAATTGGTCATGGAATTGGAAGATGAATTCGATCTGGAAATTTCCGACGAAGATGCAGAGAAGATTACGACTGTAGGTGAAGTTGTAAACTACATACAATCTCATACCTAATGTCATCCCAAAGTCCCGTACCTCCTACATAGCAGGCGGGACTTCTCCTCATCTTTACCCTCTGCACGCATTCGTGCTTAAGACCAAGAACGATAAGTACACATGAAGTCCATACGAGGTGAGTGTGTTTGAAGCATAGAGTAGTAGTTACAGGAATGGGGGTCGTGACGGCACTGGGCCATGAACTGGACACGCTGTGGAGCAACCTGGTTCAGGGGAAATCCGGCGTTTCGAGGGTTGAGGCGTTTGACGTCAGCGAATACCCAACACAAATTGCGGCTTCCGTGAAAGATTTTAACCCTGAGGATTATGTCGATCGGAAGGAAGCGCGGAAAATGGACCGCTTCGTGCAGTTCGCGACGGCGGCTGCGGTGAACGCGATGAAAGACAGCGGGCTGAACATCGCCGAGCAGGCCGATCCGGAGCGGGTTGGTGTGATGATCGGTTCGGGGATCGGCGGTCTCGGAACTTGGGAAGATCAGCATAATATTTTGCTGGAGAAAGGTCCGAAACGTGTCAGCCCATTTTTTATTCCGATGATGATTGCCAATATGGCTTCGGGCCATGTTTCGATCCTGTTTGGCGCAAAGGGACCCAACACGACGGCGGTGACTGCGTGCGCGACCGGAACTCATTCCATCGGCGATTCGTACAAGCTCATCCAACGGGGTGATGCCGATGTGATGATTTGCGGAGGCGCGGAAGCAACGATCCGTCCGACCGGGATGGCGGGATTTTGTTCGATGCGGGCGATGTCGACCCGAAACGACGAACCGGAGAAAGCCAGCCGGCCGTTTGACATGGAGCGCGACGGTTTCGTTATGGGCGAAGGCGCCGGTATTCTGATCTTGGAATCGTTGGAGCATGCGCAGAAGCGCGGCGCCAAAATCTATGGCGAAGTGATCGGCTACGGGTTGAGCGGAGACGCACACCATATGACCGAGCCGGATCCGAACGGTCCGGAGCGCTGCATGAAGATGGCGATCCGCGATGCCGGCATCGCGCCGGAGGAAGTGGATTACATCAACGCCCATGGGACGTCAACGCCGGTTGGTGACCGCTCGGAGACGATTGCGATCAAGCGTGCGTTTGGCGACCATGCCTACAAATTGGCCGTCAGCTCGACTAAATCGATGACCGGTCACCTGCTTGGGGCTGCCGGCGGTGTGGAGGGCGTCATTTGCGGACTTACCTTGCAACACGGGGTCATTCCGCCAACGATCAACCTAGAGCATCCGGATCCGGAGTGCGATCTGGATTACGTACCCAATGAAGCCAGACGTGCGGACGTCCGCGTCACGATGTCCAATTCGTTCGGATTCGGCGGACATAACGCCACGATCATTATGAAGAAATTCGAAGCATAAGGGGTTAAGTCTGGTGAATGGAGATCTGAAGCAGTTACAGCAAAAACTTGAACTGGCATTCCAAAATCGGCAGCTTCTGAAACAAGCCTTCACCCACGCGTCCTACGTGAACGAGCATCGCTTCAGCCAATACGAGGATAACGAACGCCTGGAATTTCTGGGTGACGCCGTTCTCGAATTGACCGTCTCGGAGCATTTATATCGCTTATTTCCGGATCGTCCCGAAGGTGAGTTGACCAAGCTTCGTGCCGCCATCGTCTGCGAGCCGTCGCTTGTGAAGTTTGCCGAAAGCCTGGAATTTGGACATTACGTCCTGCTGGGCAAAGGCGAGGAGCTAACGGGTGGACGTACCCGTCCGGCACTGCTTGCGGATGTCTTCGAATCCTTTATCGGCGCTTTATATCTGGACCAGGGCCTGGAAGCCGTCACTGCGTTCCTTCACCGCCACGTCTTCCCTAAATTGACCCTGGATGGCAAGCTGGCGACCAGTGACTTCAAGACGGAGCTGCAAGAGCTAACGCAACACCACGGTATGGGCGCATTGGAATACCGGATCGTGGAAGAACGCGGGCCGGCTCATGAACGCGAATTCGTCGCGGAAGTTTGCATGGAAGGGCGTCCGCTCGGCCAGGGAACCGGCAGATCCAAGAAGGAAGCCGAACAGCAGGCGGCGGCTGTGGCGTTGGAGATGCTGAATCAAACTCAGCTTGACGAAAAATAAATCAAAAGGTCGTCCCCCAGGTCTTATGGACCAGTGGGGGACGACCTTTTTTTGAGCCGTGTGTTTCGGTGGAGCTCTAACGCTGATCAGCGTTCCTATCGAGGCATTGATTTGGGATTCTGAAATGTAACGCTTGTGAGGAAGCTTATTCTGCGGTTTTTCACCCCAAAAGGGGTTATTTGGTGTTCATAAGCTTGCTGGTCAGCGTTAGCTTCGAAACTCCGTGTTTTTTGACTTAATAAGCTTCCTGGCAAGCGTTAGCGAAGCATCGCCGTCAATCAGCCTTCCAACCCTGGACACCAGGTTGTTCTTTAGATTAAAGCTAAGGCAGCCGTTTGCGAAGCTCCGTCATCAACGTCAGCGTATCCATGCCAGCATGGTTGCCAAGCAGGATCAGGGTATACCCGCCGCCGAGCTCCCGGGACATGCCGGTAGCATAACCGGTGCCGCTGCCGTTGTGAAAGACGCGCGTGACACCGTTTGCCTCTCCGATCATCCAGCCGTAGCCGTAGTTTTTTGCGGAATACGGGGTGAACATTTGGGAGATCGACGATTGGTGAAGCACCCATTCCGTCTCGAAGGAGCGGACCCAGGTCAGCATGTCGTCGACGCTGGAATACAACGTGCCGGTACCAGATTGGGAGATGTAAGGACCTGCCGGTGCCCACAATTGATCTCCGACGCTAACGTAACCTTGGATCACCGGGATGGAGGGCTTCGCTTCTCCGGTCGCGTTTAAGCCCAATGGTTCAAAGAAGTTCTGCTTCAAATAATCACCGTAACGCATCCCCGAGGCTTTCTCGATGATTCCCGCCAAGATAACATAACCGCTATTGCTGTAAATAAACTTAGTGTTTGGTTCAACAAGCAGCGGTTTGGCTCGGATGGCCTCGATCGTCTCCTGCAAGGTCATGCCAGCTTCGCGCGGAAAGTTCGGGTTAATGCCCGATAGGTGGGACAATAGCAGGCGAATGGTAATCCGGTCCCCGCCAGGGAAACCGGGAAAATACGATTCCAGCGAATCGTCCAGCTTCAGCTTCCCTTCCTCGGCCAGCTTCATCACGGCCGATGCCGTAAATGATTTGGTCAGCGACCCGATACGCGATTTGCGATCGGCGCGGACGAGATGATTTTCTCCGTCATAACCGTAGCCTTTGCGCAGCAGCACCTGATCCCCTTTGGCGATCAAAGCGATGCCGGAATATCGCTGGGCGATCAAATAGCGGTCGGCTGCCTCGGTTTCGGGGAAGCGAATCGTCGCCGAGTCCGGCGTTAAGTCAACTTGCACCGTTTTGCCCACCGTCACGGTACGGAAGTCGGTTTTCAACACCTCCGCCAACCCCCGCAGCGGCACCATCGTGACACCGCCGCGAACAAGCGAGCCGCCGCTCGTCCGGATTGTATTGCCGTTTACGCTGAACAGACCTGTGCCGGCGCGGTACAGGATTGTATCGCCGTGCCACCGAAGCTCCGAAGCGCGCTTGGCGGTGTTCCATTTCACTTCCGCACCCAGGCGCTCGGCTGCCTCGCGCAGCGGCACATAAGTCACTCCGCGGTAGATCAGCGGTGAAGTTGTCCAAGCGACCGCTTGTCCTTGGATCGTCACTTTCGCGGAGGTTACCGCCTGCGTCTGCTGGGCAGCTACCACCGGGAGCGCAGGTGCTAACAGGGAACTGGCTCCAAGGCCTACCGCCAGCAACAGGCCGGTGAGGTAAGAATGTTTTCTAGTGCTCATCTAAGAAGCTCCTTTTACCGATATAAGAGATTGGATTTTCTATCACACTAGCAAAAAGATCATGGGATTTCAAGCGTATGAGGGAAGCGTCGTGCCCCGTTCCCATACGGGACGGATTGCCTGTCCTCCGGGGCCTGCGGTATGTTACAATAGTCGGTAGAGGTGATAGTGAACGTATGTTTTTGAAACGGATAGAGTTAGCGGGCTTCAAATCGTTCGCCGATAAGACGGAGATGGAATTCGTCCGCGGGATTACCGCCGTGGTTGGACCTAACGGCAGCGGCAAGAGCAACATCTCCGACGGCATCCGCTGGGTGCTCGGGGAACAAAGCGCCAAATCGCTGCGCGGCGGGAAAATGGAAGATATCATTTTTGCCGGCAGCGATGCGCGCAAGGCGGTGAATTTCAGCGAGGTTTCATTGACGCTGGATAACACCGATCAGGCGCTGCCGCTGGATTTCAGCGAAGTGACGGTCACCCGGCGGGTCCATCGCAGCGGAGACAGCGAATATTTTATCAACAAACAGGCCTGCAGGCTGAAGGATATCACCGAGCTGTTTATGGACACGGGGATCGGGAAGGAAGCATACTCTATCATCGGGCAAGGCCGGATCGAGGAGATTTTAAGTACCCGTTCGGAGGATCGCCGCGGTATTTTTGAAGAGGCTTCGGGGATCGTGAAATACAAGAGCCGCAAGCGCGATGCTCGTCGCAAGCTGGATGAGACCGAGCAGAACCTGCTGCGTATTAACGACCTGGTGACCGAGTTGGAAGACCAGATCGAACCGCTGAAGGAGCAATCGGAGAAAGCGCTCAGATACAAGGAATTGCGCGAGCAATTAAAAAATAAAGAAATCTCGTTATACGTACATCAGATTGAGCAGATCCATGAATCGTGGAGCGAGGCTAATG
Organism: Paenibacillus rubinfantis; assembly: GCF_001486505.1. Lineage (GTDB taxonomy): Bacteria > Bacillota > Bacilli > Paenibacillales > Paenibacillaceae > Fontibacillus > Fontibacillus rubinfantis. The sequence continues at coordinate 295,546 of NZ_LN909066.1, read as the reverse complement.
CCAAGCTGGCCAAGCTGCAGGAGGAGCAACTGGCGTTGTCGACTGTCGTCTCCGCGCATGATGCCAAACTGGAGAGCGACCGGCTGGCCCTCCGTCAGGTCGAGGACCAAATTGAACTGCTGCAAGGACAATTGCTCGAATACAGCGAAAGCTATGAGAAAACGGAAGGTTATGGTGAGGTCCTAAAGGAGCGCGCCAAAAACCTGACCCAAAACCGCGAGCAGCTGCGTCAATCGCTGGAGGTCAGCGAGGAGCGGTTTGCTCAGCGGCAGCAGGAAAAGGAACAGCTGGCGTCCAAATTCACTGCAGCGGAGCAGCAGTTAAACGAGCTGCGCAATGAGTTGGCGGCGGAGGAAGCGAAGCTGATCGGCGTGACTGGCGGCATCAGCCAAGCGCAAGAAGAAGGCCTGAAAGGCCAATTGCTGGACATCATGAACCGGATGGCGCAATCGCGCAATGAGATCCATTATGCCGATCAGCAGAAGGAAAGCGTCAAACGCCGCATGGAACGCGCCGAAGAAGAAGGCGTGAAATGGACGGATGAGCTGGAGCGGCTCAAGGGGAGCAAAGCCGAGCTCGAGAAGACGCTGGAAAAGCTGGGCAAGGAGATTGCCGATTTACGCGGACAATACATTCAGGAAAGCGAGCGCGTGAATTCGCTGCAGAAGCTCCTGGAAGAGAGCCAGAGCAACCTCCGCAAATGGGAGCAGAAGCGCGAAGCGTTGGTTGCCCGGCGCGACACGATGAAGGAGATGGAGGACGATTACGACGGGTTTGTCCTGGGCGTGAAGGAAGTCCTGAAGGCTTCGAAAAAATCAGCGTTATCCGGGGTCCACGGCGCGGTGGCCGAACTGATTCGGGTTCCCGAGAAGCTGGAGCTTGCCGTTGAGACGGCGCTGGGCGCCGCCATGCAGCATATCGTCATGGAGAACGAGGCCGTATCGCGCCAAGCGATCGCCTTTCTGAAGCAGCGTCAGCTGGGCCGGGCAACGTTCCTGCCGCTGGACGTCATTCGTCCGCGTCAGATTTCCGCAGCGGACAAACGTCTGCTGGAGGAAGCGGACGGATTCGTGGGAATCGGTGCCGAGCTGGTCGGCTATGAGCCACGGTACAAGGACATCGTCGGCAGCCTGCTGGGCAACGTTGTTTTTGCAAGCGACCTGGAACGGGCCAACAAGATGGCGGCACGCCTGCAATACCGCTTCCGTATCGTGACGCTGGAAGGCGACGTCGTGAATGCCGGCGGCTCGATGACCGGGGGCAGCCAGCATCGTAAAAACAGCAACCTGCTGGGACGCAAGCGGCAGCTCGACCAGCTCGCAAGCGACATTCGCGAGTGCGAGGAAATGTTGGACAAGCTGCGCAAAGGCTTGGTGGATGTTCGCAGCCAGCTGGCTAAAGCGGAAAGCGAGCTAACGCGTCTGCGCGAAGCCGGCGATGCCAAGCGGGTCGAGGAGCAGGCCTGCGCGGGCGACCTGAAGCAGGTCGACCACGAGTGGCGCCACGTCTCCGAGCAATTTGAGCTGTACGGCCAGGAGAAGGGCCACTACTTGAAGGAGCTCGAGGATCTCGAAGCGACGAAGAAAGCGGCGGAAGAACGCCTGGTCGAGCTGGAGAAAGAGGAGCAAAGCGTTCAGCAATCGATCCGGGCCGCCGAGTTCGCGCGCAAAGCGAGCGAATCGGCTAAGGAGGAACTGCAGGATTTGCTGACCGGCTTGAAGGTCCGAGAAGGTAAGCTGGATCAGGAATGCCAGTCGCTGCGCGAGCAGTTGCGCCGTGCGGAGGACGAATTCAAGGTGCAGGAGCGTGAGCTGGGGCAAAACCGTACGATTCTGCAATCCATCGAAGCGGACCTCAAGCAAAATGAAGAGCAGACCGTCAAACAGCGGGAAGAACTCAACGACTTCAAGCTGAAGAAGGAGCGGGCCAGCGAGCAACTGGAACTGGAGCGCGCTTCGCGCGCCGTGCTTGTGAAGAAGCTGGAGGAAGGCGAAAGCGAAACGAAGGAGCAGCGGCTGGGGCTGAAGGCCGTCGAGGAGCAGCTGCGCCAGACGGAAATTCAGGCCAACCGCCTCGACGTGGAGCTGGACAATATCCTGCGCAAGCTGTCCGAGGATTACGAGCTTAGCTATGAGCTGGCGAAGCAGCGTTACGCCGTGCCGGAGGATGTGCCGCAAACCCAGGCGGATGTCAAGGAGTTGAAACGGCAAATCACGCTGCTTGGCGAGGTGAACCTCGGCGCGATTGAGGAATATAACCGCGTGTCCGAGCGGTACCAGTTCCTTAGCGAGCAGAAGGATGATCTCGTCGAAGCGAAAACGACGTTGTACCAGGTGATCCGCGAGATGGACGAGGAGATGTCCAAACGCTTCAAGACGACATTTGACGCAATTCGCCGCGAATTCGTCATCGTCTTCTCGAAGCTGTTTGGCGGCGGACGGGCGGATCTGATTCTGGTTGATCCGGACAATCTGCTGGATACAGGGATCGACGTGGTTGCCCAGCCGCCGGGCAAGAAGCTGCAAAATCTGCAACTGCTCTCCGGGGGAGAGCGGGCGTTAACCGCGATGGCGCTGCTGTTTGCGATCCTGCAGGTGAAGCCGGTGCCGTTCTGCGTGCTCGACGAAGTTGAGGCGGCGCTGGACGAGGCTAACGTGGCTCGGTTCGCTCAATATTTACGCGAGTTCTCCGAGCAGACCCAGTTTATCGTCGTCACTCACCGCAAAGGTACAATGGAAGAAGCCGACGTGCTGTACGGCGTGACGATGGAGGAGGGCGGCGTATCCAAGCTGGTCTCCGTGAAGCTGGAGGACGAAGAGACGGTCGAAATCGCTTAAGCACTTACGGTGGCACGGGAGTCAAGACGATGGCTTGGCTCTCCTGCCACGTTTTTATTTCGACCCCGCAGGTGAGAAAATTGCTTGCATCCTCGCGGTATGCGATAATGAGTTGAAGTGATGAAGGAGGAAATTTTCCCTATGAGTTTCTTTAAGAAACTGAAAGAAAGCATTGCATCCAAAACGGAATCCGTAACGAAACAATTCAGGGACGGGCTGGAGAAGAGCCGCAAAGGCTTTGTTGAAAAAGTAACGGAGCTCGTGACCCGGCGCAAAAAAATCGATGAGGAATTTTTCGAAGAGCTGGAGGAAATCCTGATTGGCGCCGATGTTGGCGTAAACACCGTGCTGAAGCTGATCGACGATCTGCGGGCGGAAGTGAAGCAGCGCCGCATCGAGGATGCAGCCGAGCTGCAGCCGCTGCTGTCGGAGAAGCTGACCGAGCTGCTGCGCGGGGATGAAGACAGCGAAATGCATTTGAATCCGGATGGGATCAGCGTGATTTTGTTCGTTGGCGTCAACGGCGTCGGCAAAACGACAACGATCGGCAAGCTGGCCCATTATTATAAACAGCAGGGCAAGAAGGTGATCCTGGCCGCCGGTGACACGTTCCGCGCTGGTGCGATCGAGCAGCTGGAGGTGTGGGGTAAACGGGCCGAGGTAGACGTGATCAAGCAACAAGCCGGTTCCGATCCGGCGGCGGTGATGTTCGATGCAGTTCAGGCCGCCAAGCAGCGCGGGGCGGATATCCTGCTGTGCGATACAGCAGGGCGTCTGCAGAATAAATCCAACCTCATGGAGGAGCTGAACAAAATCTACCGCGTTATCCAGCGGGAAATTCCGGGCGCTCCGCATGAGGTGTTAATGGTGCTGGACGCCACCACTGGACAAAACGCGTTGAGCCAAGCGAAGCTGTTTGGCGAGAAAAGCGGCGTAACCGGTCTCGTGCTCACCAAGCTGGATGGGACCGCCAAGGGCGGGATTGTCATCGCCATCCGTCAGGAGCTTAGCCTTCCGGTGAAATTCGTTGGCCTTGGCGAGAAAATGGACGACCTGCAAAAATTTGATTCCGAGCAATTTGTACACGGCTTGTTTGCCGGCTTAATTGCGGAGGAGGAAGAAGCCGAAGAGGCTTAATTCAACAGTCTGTTGTAACATTCAGCGGGGCTCCGCCGTATGATGATCATAGGCGGACGCCCGGTAAGACATACTAATCAAGAGATTTATAGGAGGTGACAGGATGGCCAATACGCATACTTACGACCGCCGCGAGGAAATCGCCAATGCGATCACTCACGGAATCGGCGCCTTGCTCAGTGTAGCGGGATTAGTATTGCTGATCGTTTTTTCCAGTATGAAGGGTACAGCTTGGCATGTCGTCAGCTTTACGATTTACGGGGCGAGCATGCTGCTGCTATACCTGTGCTCCACCCTTGTGCACAGCTTTAGGGAAGGCAAGTTGAAGGATTTGTTCGAGTTTTTCGATCATTCCTCCATCTATATTTATATCGCGGGGACGTATACTCCATTTCTACTGGTGGCAGTACGAGGAGCACTTGGCTGGAGCTTGTTCGGTACCATTTGGGGGATTGCGCTGCTTGGCGTCGTCTTCAAAGCCTTTTTCGTCAAAAGGTTTCTGTTCATGTCGACGTTTTTCTACCTGATCATGGGCTGGCTGATCGTGATCGTTTGGGGACCGCTAACCGCGGCAATGCCGCATCAGGGGATCGTCCTGCTGGTTGCGGGCGGATTGGCCTACACGTTGGGAACGATCTTTTATGTATGGCGGGGGTTCCCTTACCACCATGCGATCTGGCATCTGTTCGTACTTGGCGGCAGCGTCACGCATTTCTTTGCGATACTGCTGTATCTGCTGCCCGGTCGTTAAGTCGCTGATGAGGAGCAAGCCGCTTTCCGAAGCATCGGAAGGCGGCTTTTTTGCCGGATAAACATCGGTTAGCGGCGTTTAATTTGATGTTAAGGAAAAATGCTTGACATCCATCCTGGCATTCGGTATCATAGGAAAAGTTGATGCGCTGTAAAGTGTTTTTCCTTGACGGAGGGGGTGCCCAGATGAGTCAGGAGAATAGGCTTGAGAAGACGAACCGGATCAACCTTTTGTTTGACTTCTATGAAGCGCTGCTTACGGAGAAACAGCAGACCTTCTTAAAATATTATTTTCTCGATGACTTTTCGCTGGGGGAAATCGCCGCCGAATTCGAGATCAGCCGTCAGGCGGTATATGAGCATATCAAACGGGCCGAAGGCATGCTGGAAACGTACGAGGAGAAGCTGGGCCTGCTGAAGAAGCACGAAGCAAGGAGCGGCGTGTTATCTCGGCTGGAGCAGTTGGTTGACGACAGCGCGATGTCCCCGTTACATAAAGAAACGGCAAGAAATTTGCTTCGCGAGGCGGAGCAATTGTAAGATGACGATATAGATTAAATCAACCATTTTGTGAATGGGGGTGACGGTGATATGGCATTTGAAGGTTTGACAAGCCGCCTGCAGAACGTGTTCAGCAAGCTACGCGGGAAAGGCAAGGTCTCGGAGGATGATGTCAACGAAGCGATGCGCGAGGTAAGGCTCGCTTTGCTGGAAGCGGACGTCAACTTTAAAGTCGTCAAGGAATTCATCGCCAAGGTGAAGGAGAAGGCCGTCGGCAAAGAGGTCATGGACAGCTTTACGCCGGGGATGGTCATCATCGATATCGTCAACAAAGAACTGACCGAGCTGATGGGCGGAAGCCAAGCCAAGCTGTCTCGCAGCAACCGGCCGCCTACCGTCGTTATGATGGCGGGCCTGCAAGGCGCCGGGAAGACCACCACCTCGGCGAAGCTGGCCAAGCTTCTCTTGAAAGAGAATCACCGGCCGCTGCTCGTGGCGGGGGATATCTATCGTCCCGCAGCGATCAAGCAGCTCCAGGTGCTCGGCGAGCAGATCAAAGTGCCGGTCTTTACGCTGCCGGAGGGGAACAGCCCGGTTGAAATCGCCCGTCAGGCGCTGCAGCATGCCAAAGATAACGGCAACGATTACCTGCTGATTGATACCGCAGGCCGGCTGCATGTGGATGAAGAGTTGATGGAGGAGCTGCGGCAAATCCATGAAGTGACGAATCCGGATGAAGTGTTGCTGGTCGTGGACGCCATGACCGGTCAAGACGCGGTAAACGTAGCGGAGAGCTTCAATCAGCAGTTGACGCTAACCGGGGTTGTGCTGACCAAGCTGGATGGCGATACCCGAGGCGGTGCGGCGTTGTCGGTTAAAGCGGTGACCGGTTGCCCGATTAAGTTCGCCGCACTTGGCGAGAAGATCGATGCGCTGGAGCCGTTCCATCCGGAGCGGATGGCCTCGCGGATTCTCGGGATGGGCGACATGCTGTCGCTGATCGAGAAGGCGCAGTCCAACATCGATGCGGAGAAAGCCAAGGAAATGGAACGGAAAATGCGCAATGCGGAGTTTACGTTCGAGGATTTCCTGGAGCAGATGGATCAGGTGAAGAAGCTGGGTCCGCTGGATCAGCTGATGGACATGATCCCCGGCATGGGCAAGATGAAACAGATGCAGAACGTCCAGGTGGACGAGAAGCAAATGGGCCGGGTGGAAGCCATCGTGCATTCGATGACCAAAGAGGAGAAGCAACATCCCGACATGATCAATCATAGCCGGCGCAAGCGGATTGCCGCAGGCAGCGGGACCACGCTCGCCGATGTCAATCGCTTGATCAAGCAATTTGACGAAATGCGCCGCGTGATGAAGCAGTTCTCCGACATGATGGGGCCGAAAGGCAAAGGCAACAAGATGATGAAGCAATTAAGCAAAGCCGGCAAAGGGATGCGTTTCCCTTTCCGTTAATCTTAATAAACTAAAGTTCATTCTTTGAAGGAGGTGAATTTCGTGGCAGTTCGTATCCGTTTGAAACGTATTGGTGCTCATAAAGCTCCTTTCTACCGTATCGTGGTTTCGAATTCTCGTTCCCCGCGTGACGGCCGTTTTATCGAGGAGATTGGTTACTATAACCCGGTTGCACAACCGGCAGTAGTCAACATCGATGAAGAGAAAGCATTGAAATGGCTCCAAGATGGTGCGCAAGCATCTGATACCGTTCGCAATCTGCTGAGCAAAGCAGGCGTTATGAAGAAATTCCATGAGCTTAGACAGCAGAAATAATTGCTGATTCGGAGGGTCGTATATGGAACAATTAGTCGGCGTTATCGCGAAGGCTCTTGTTGATCATCCGGACGACGTGCGCGTGGAGGTCGTGGAGAAGGATCACCTGATCGTCTATGAGCTTTCCGTACATCCTGACGATGTAGGGAAGGTCATCGGCAAACAGGGGAGAATCGCCAAGGCACTCCGCACGGTCGTAGCATCGGCAGCGGTCAAGATGGATAAGCGGGTCACCGTGGATATCATGTCTTGATCGGCAACTTCATAATGGTAGACGAAAGCGGGTTAGGATGTTTGTCCTAGCCCTTTTTCGTACATGCTGAAGCAGAAGGATCCTGGGACGGAAGGGGTCAGCTGCGAGAACGACGAGGAGATATCAATCGGGAGGTTATTATGTCGGATTCATTATTGTCGGTGGGCAAAATCGTGAATACGCACGGGATTCGCGGGGAGCTTCGGGTACTGCTGCAGACGGATTTTCCGGAGGTGCGCTTTGCCCCGAAAAAACGGCTTCTGATCATTCATCCAGAAACGGGAGAACGGCAAGAGGTCACCGTGCAGACAGCCCGTCCGTACAAACAGATGTATATCGTCAAATTCGCCGAGTTTTCCAATATCAACGAGGTGGAGCCTTTTAAAGGCCGGGATCTGAAGGTGAGCAAAGCGGAAACCGTGGAGTTGCCGGCAAACGAATATTACTTCCATGAAATCATCGGCTGCAAGGTCGTTAGCGATGAGGGGGAGGATCTTGGCGAAATCATCGAGATTTTACGGCCTGGAGCAAACGATGTATGGGTGGCTAAGCTGCCGAACGGCAAGCAGTTGCTGCTTCCAGTCATCGATGATGTTGTCCTTGACGTAGACGTAAAGGAGAAAATCGTCAAAGTGCATGTCATGGAAGGGCTGTTGTAACATGCGAGTGGATGTGTTGACCTTGTTTCCGGAAATGTTCGCCGGCGTGTTCGGCAGCAGCATTCTCGGGAAAGCTCAAGATAAAGGGATCGTATCGTTAAATGCGATCAATTTCCGGGATTATTCGGGGAATAAGCATGGCAGCGTAGATGATACGCCATATGGCGGTGGGGGCGGGATGGTCCTCAAGCCGGAGCCGATCTTCCGCGCAGTGGAGGACTTGCTCGGGCGAACTGCCGGCGAGGAAGCGGGAGGGTCGTCAGACGAGAAGGCCGTAGCCGCGGACCCCGGCTTGACCCCTAACGCTTCCAGCCGTCCCCCGCGGATTATCCTGATGTGCCCGCAAGGCGAGACGTTTACGCAGAAGAAAGCGGAGGAATTGGCCCAGGAGGACCATCTGGTGTTTATTTGCGGCCACTACGAGGGTTATGACGAACGGATTCGTGAGCATCTGGTCACCGATGAGCTGTCGATCGGCGATTATGTGCTGACTGGCGGGGAGCTGCCAGCGATGATTGTAATCGACAGCGTCACGCGCCTGCTGCCCGGTGTATTGGGCAATGAAACAAGCGCCGTAACCGATTCGTTCAGCACCGGGTTGCTGGAGTATCCGCATTACACGCGCCCGGTCGAATTTCGCGGTTGGAAGGTGCCGGACATTCTGCTGAGCGGACATCATGCCAATGTCGATGAATGGCGGCGTAAGGAAGCGCTCCGCCGAACGTTGGAGCGACGTCCAGACTTGCTGGAAAAGGTGGAATTATCAGCTCAAGAACAACGTTGGCTGGAGCAAATGAAAGCTAATCCTCAGAAAGAGTAGGATTAAGTAAGGTCTTCATGTCGGTATTAGATGTGACCGTTAATCGGTTTAAGGTCATTAACCGGTCACCGGGCTTCACAAAGCCTTGGCGAACCGTGAAAGCCATGCGATACCCATTCTCCTGCAGTTCATAAATCATTTGCTTGGATTTCTCACCAAAAGGGTAAGCAAAATAAGGGGAGTCTACCACGGTTTCCTTCATCTTGGTGATATCCTCTTGGATCAACGAGGAGTCTAGTCCTGCGGATGCAGCAACTCCGCATTTTTCGAAGCCTTTGTAATGCAGATCGTAAGTATGGCTGTGAAACTCGAACACATCGCCCGCCGCTTTGATTTCTTCCTTCGAGAGATACGTTTTCTTTGCGGGATCAAAGACCTGCGTTTCTTCTTCTATTTTGCTGCCAATGACAAATATGGCGGCTTTGAATCCATAACTTTTGAGAATCGGATAGGCATAGATATAGTTATTTTGGTATCCGTCATCAAAGGTAATCACGACGCTCTTGGCGGGCAAGGTCATTTGTCCCCTAACGTATTGTTCAAGCTCGCTTAAAGAGGCTGTATAATACCCCTGTTCATGGAGATAAGCCATCTCTTGTTCAAAAGCCTCGAGATTAATCATCGAGTTGTTGCCAGGTTCTTTATTGTATTGTTTGGGGGTAAGGTAATGATACATCAGCACGGGCACTTCTGCTGCGGTGCCCGGGGCGATGGAAAAGCCCTTAGGCAGCGTTGGAGAAGACTCATGATGAGGATGGCTTGTCGTAAAAACCATATTTTTAACCATACTCCATGAAGTACATGCTTTACGTGCCAATACCGTATTCGGATGGGTCACTGCAGCCGAATATACAAGAATCAAAATAGCTAAGCAAAATAGTACATAATTCGATAATCTTTTTCTCATCTCTCCAAAGTCTCCTATTTTCTCTAATAAATCTATTTTATTGGTATACAAAAACGAAGTGGTTACGATTTGATTGCAATAGGTACTTTTTTTATAGATCCAAACAACAAAACCCCCGGGTAACTACCCGAGGGTTTTGCTCAATTGGTATTATTCGACGATATAGCCGGCGGCGATGACGTCTTTTTTGCTTAAAACCACCGATCCCAACTCTTTCTTCACGGCAATCAAGTGAGAACGATTTGTCACGACGGAAGTTGTCTCCCCGTCCTTCAGGTTCGAGGCGTTGAGGCTAAAGGCGATTTCGCCTCCCGATCGGATGACGTACACGTTGGGAGTATCATCGGATTGCGAAGCGGAAAGGCGCGTGTTCGCTGCGACCAGTTCAGACAAGGTGATCCAATCCTTCTTTGTAGTGAATGAAATGGTTTTGGTTGCACCATCATAGGTCGTGTCATAGTTAAACAGGCTTGCAGCTTCCCGAATCGGGACATACGTGGTTCCGTTAAAGACCAGTGCATCCGCAGTCAGCTTGGTTTGCCCGTTCACCACATAATTGAAATACTTAATGCTGGCTCTAACCGCTTTTGCTGCGGGGGCAGCCCCCACCACAGTAGCCGAGCCTAGCAAGGCACAAGCCACTACCGCGAGTACAAATTTTTTCATACCAATTCCTCCAATCGCTTAGTCATCTTCTAAGAATATTACCCACAAGTTCATCCAATGACATAGGATTTATGGGTTATTTTGGAGAAGAGACGACGGGACGATAGGACTAGTGGATAGGGAATATTGGACAAAGAGAAGGGGGCAAGCGGGCAGCGAAGCGAAATAGGGACTTAGGCGGTGGACGTCTAAACTCTTGCGAGGGTGCGCGCCTATGGCTTATAATGGAAACATGCGATTGATAAACGGTTAACGAGGAACGGCAAAACGTTAACCTCCATGTTTTCATATCGGGGTATGGCGCAGTCAGGTAGCGCGCACCCTTGGGGTGGGTGAGGCCGTGGGTTCGAATCCCGCTACTCCGATTTTTCCTTTATTAATGTGATCAAAGTCAGAAATAATGTTGCTATATAAGACTACACCTGACAGATTAACATCTGCTTTAGGGAGTGGTCTTTTTTGCTGTATAATTTTCCCACCTGTCGTTGTATGTGTTATGTGGAACATGGTACAATGTAGTTGTACTTTTATCCTTTATACCTGCTTTGTATGTAAATTTGCTCAAATGCCAACGCTTTTACCAAGTGAAAATTTACTTGGAGATGAGTGCATTGAGCAACAAGGAGTTGAAAAAAATGAGTGTGGTATTAAGAAAGTCTTCTGCGCTTCGCTCAGTTGCATTAACAAAAAAACTTCGAAGTAAATCAAAAAGAAGTATCGCTGAAATAGAAAAATTATTAGGTCTAGATAAAATTGAACCCATGAAAGTGACAATGTCTGACGCAAAAGATATGGAAAATGACATGGAGTATTTTAAAGGTTGGTATGAAGATGAACTCAGAAAAATCCTCAAGCAGCAATAAGGTCGCCCAATTAGCTGAAGCAAGAAGAAAAGCTAAGCATGGCGACTTTTTCTTTGCGAGGTATTCAACCATAGGACAACCTGTAAGAGAAGCTCCAGTTTTTATTGTTGGAGATGAGGACAACGAGGATGTTGTTGTTTGTAGCTGCACTAAGTCGCCACCTCGCAATCCATATGATATTCAAGTGAGATTGAAACTTCCTACTAGTGTTCGGACAAGTAAACTTTACACAATAAATCGAGAGCAGTTATTGTTTAAAATACCTCAAGGCCCCTCTCCAGAGGAATATAAAAACATAATGCAGCAATTATCTAAATTTCTACATATGTAATTCGAAAAGTCACTCCATCTTGTCTGTTAAATCGAGAGTTTATGTCTATGACTAATTTAGAAAGATGGGATATGGCTATGCAGCAACCCTTCATCAACGCTAAGTCCGTGCGGAATGCCTTTAAAAGTGGGTTTCGGCCGGCTTGGATCGAGATGACGGCGAAACCAAGCGAGTTCGTTGCCATAGTTAACCGTTAGTCGCCCATACCGTTCGTCCATCGTCCTCATACTATGCAGTAGCTTGCAAAAGGAAGGGGAACAAGGGGAATGGCAGAGGCCTATTATAATTGTCTGCAATGCATGAATAAGAAGGTTCGCATTTTAACCCGGGATGGCGGCGTCTATGAAGGTACGATCGTGAAGGTGGATCGAGAGAACGTCTACTTGAAAAGGTCAGCGAAAGGCCGTGCTTATACCTCGGCGTTTCTTCCGCCTTATGGGTACGGCTACGGACCTTATGGCGCTAACGAGGAGATCTTAACGCTTAGTTTGTTTACGCTGCTGGCCATCGCATTAATTTAAAGAACGAACGTGAGCCTCCAAGGGATTGGAGGCATTTTTTTGCATTCGTCAGGATAGGATAAAAAAGGTGGTACTTGTGGGCAAATGGCCTGTTGCTTTGCACATTTTTCTTGCTATGCCTATGGAATTATGATAAAATTCAATTTGTTGTGAATTCGGTGGTCCGCTGCGGATGATGAAGGAGAACAGAGGATTCTCCGGAAGAGGCATGAACACCTGAGTGGAAGGAGGGAGTCCTAGATGAATATCGTACAAGCGATTACGCAAGAACAGCTTCGCAAGGATATTCCGAGCTTTCGTCCTGGGGACACTTTGAAAGTGTTCGTAAAGGTTATCGAGGGATCTCGTGAACGTGTCCAATTGTTCGAAGGTGTTGTAATTAAGCGTCGTGGCGGCGGAATCAGCGAAACTTTTACAGTTCGTAAAATTTCCAACGGTGTAGGCGTGGAAAGAACTTTCCCGCTTCATTCCCCGAAAATCGATAAAATCGAAGTGGCTCGCCGTGGTAAAGTGCGTCGTGCGAAGTTGTATTATCTTCGCGAACTTCGCGGTAAAGCAGCGAGAATTAAAGAAGTACGTCGTTAATTTTCCATTAACGAACAGGGGGCTTGGATCCAATCAAGCCCCTTTACTTATTATAGACAACTTTTAAGAGATAAGGAGAGGTCACGATCCATGGAGAAACAAGAACAACGTGATCATCTGGAAGTTTCGCAGCCCTCCGGAACGGTAGAACACCAACTCGGCGGGCCGGAAACGGTGCAGGTGCCGCCTGCGGGCAAGAAGGAAAAAAGCGAGGCGCTGGAATGGCTGAAAGCCATTGCTATCGCCGTTGTGCTAGTTCTCCTGATTCGTTGGCTTTTCTTTGCTCCGTTTATCGTAGACGGCCCGTCGATGCAGCCGAACTTCCATACCGGAGAACGGATTATCGTGAACAAAATCATTTACGATATGCGTGCTCCCAAGCATGGCGAAGTGATCGTCTTTCACGTTCCGTCGGAAGGCCGCGATTTCATCAAACGCGTCATTGGCGTTCCCGGCGATACGGTTCAAGTCGAAGGGGATACGGTTACTGTGAATGGGCAGGTCGTGGACGAAACATACATTAAAGATGTTGTGATTGAGAAACATAACAATAATGAGCTTTATAATCATGAAGCCAATTTCCCGAACGAGCTGGTTCCGGATGGAACCGTTCCGGAAGGGTACGTGTTTGTGCTTGGTGATAACCGTTCCAACAGTACAGACAGCCGGCGGATCGGCTACGTGCCTTACGGGGACATCGTAGGCAGAGCAGATCTGGTATTCTGGCCACTCTCGGATCTCCAGTTTATCAAGCACTAGAGATCGCATCGTATGGGGTGTAACAGGAGGGTGCAGGCGCGCGTTCTTGGGATAGATGAGGTGAAGAAAGATGACAATTCAATGGTTTCCCGGCCATATGACCAAGGCACGCCGGCAGATTCAGGAGAAGCTTAAGCTGATCGACGTGGTGATTGAGCTGCTTGACGCGAGGTTGCCCTTGTCCAGCCGAAATCCGATGATCGATGAGATTTTGCAGGGAAAGCCCCGGCTTATCGTGCTGAATAAATCCGATTTGGCCGACCCTTCGGTCACGCGGCAATGGATTGCCTATTTTAAAGAAGAAGGGCATTTGGCCGTCGAAGCGGATGCTGCAAGCGGGCAAGGCTTGAAGGAGATTCCACTGCTCGCCAAGGAGCTGCTGAAAGAGAAAATCGAGAAGCAAATCGCCAAAGGGATTAATCCCCGGGCGGTTCGGGCCTTAATCGTAGGTATCCCGAATGTTGGCAAATCGACGCTGATCAACGGCTTGGCCGGACGCAAAATCGCGGCAACCGGCGACCGTCCCGGCGTCACCAAAGGGCAGCAATGGATCAAGGTTGGTACGGAGATGGAGCTGCTAGATACGCCGGGCATTTTGTGGCCGAAGTTTGAGGATCAAAACGTCGGTTATCGCCTGGCTGTTACAGGGGCGATCCGCGAGGAGATCTTAAACGTCGAAGACATCGCTTTTTTTGCGGTTAAATATTTGGTTCGGTATTACTGGGAACCGTTTCAAGAGCGGTTCGAGCTGGATCAGGCGCCACGTGATTTCGAGGATGCGGACGAAATTGTCGCCGTCATGGAGGCCGTGGGGCGTAAGCGCGGTTGTCTCATGAGCGGCGGCCGGGTGGATTTGGAGAAGGCTTCGAGTATTCTGCTTCGCGAGCTGCGAGCCGGTAAGCTGGGGCGATATTCGCTTGAAGCGCCATATTAGAGAATAAAAAGCCGTCGGCGGCGTGCCGGCGGCTTGTTTTTTTGAGGAAAGGCTGTAGAATCGAGGGAGGAAAGCCGATATTATAGGGGAAGAAGAGTTTTCATTGAGCTGGATAATCAAATGAAGAATGCGCTCCAGACGTGGAACCCCTCATTTCCAGGACAGGGAATGAGATCATCATAGAACAGCTAACATCAAGGGGATAGGTTCGCGAAGAACAAGGAGGCACTATGGACGATTTATTAAAATATGAGCGCGAGTACTGGCAATCGGGATATTCGCATATCGCGGGGATCGACGAGGTCGGAAGAGGTTGCCTCTTTGGAGACGTGGTAGCCGCTGCGGTGATTTTACCGCAGGAGCTTGTGCTGGAGGGTGTCGATGATTCCAAGAAACTCAGCGCTAAAAAACGCGAGGTGCTGTACGATATCATCATGGAGCAGGCGATTGCCGTAGGAATTGGCTTTGTGGACGCTGCGACGATCGACCAGATTAATATCAAGCAGGCGACGCGGCGAGCGATGAAGCAGGCGATCGACAAGCTGTCGGTACAACCGGACTTCCTGTTGATCGATGCGGAGAAGGTGGAGGTTTCGATCCCTCAGCTCTCGGTGATCAAAGGGGACGCCAACAGCCAGTCTATCGCCGCTGCGTCGATCATCGCCAAGGTGACGCGGGACCGCTTATGTCAAGGCGAATGGGAGGCGCGTTATCCCGAATACGGAATTGCCGTACATAAAGGTTATGCGACGAAGCTGCACCGCGAGCAAATTCAAGCGCTTGGACCCACACCGATGCATCGAAAAAGCTTTATGCGGAATTTGTTCGTAGAGGAACAAACGTTGTTTTAACCGGTAGTCCTTACCCGCTCTCGAGAGAGGCGGGTTTTCCATATCGTCAAGGAAGCAAAGGGGGGAGCTTATGAATATCGGACCGCTGCTGCGCAGCATGATGGGAGACGTTCGTTCCGGTGAGCCAAAAACGCTGGAACTCAAGACCGGGCAGGTGGTCCGCGGGACGGTGTTGTCCGTCTCCGAGGACGGACAGGAGGCCGTCATCCAGGTCCAAGGCGTCAAACTCCACGCGGCATTGGAAACGCCGCTGCGTCCAGGGGAAACCACGCTGTTGCAGGTACAGCCGGAATCCAAGGACGGTCTGGCGGTCTTGAAGCCGGTCCAGTCGGCTCCGGGGGCGGTTTTGTCCGCCGCTTCCCTAGCCAAGGCACTCGAATCGCTGGGGCTTGAGAATACGCCAACTAACCGGGATTTGTTGCAGCTCATGCAAAAAAGCGGAATCCCGTTAACAAAAGACAATTTAGCATTGCTGCAGCAGGTTTCCGGTCAAAAGCCGGCCGGTGTGCCACTGTCGGAATGGATTCAGGCGGCAGGGATCGCCTTCGGACGGGGCTTACCAATTACGGGGGAAACCGTAGCGGGGCTGCATCAAGCGGTGTTTGGACCGCCGCTGCATGTTTTGCTCTCCTCGCTTGAGAAGCAGGTCGCCAGCTTCCTGCGCCAAGCGGGACAGGAGGCCGCCGGGAATGGAGGGCGTGCTGCTGGTGGTGCCGCCGCTAGCCAGCCTGGTCCGTTGGGGCAAACCTCGCCGTCGGTTTTGTCTGGAGGCAGCACAGCCCCGCAAGCATCAGAGACGACCGCCGGGACGGTAGGTGGGGCCGCGGCTCAGACAGGGACAGCCCCCGCCGGTGGAGCGGCTCAGCCGAACCAGGCGGCGGGGCTGGTGCAGTTGGCCCGGCAGGGGGCCTATGCGGACGCTTCGGGCGGTTCGCAGGCGACGCAGCCGGGCCTGCAGGGACAGCAAGCCGCAGGCGGATCGGGCGGAGCGCTGGTCGCGAAGCTGCAAGCCGTGCTGGCGGAGGCCCGACGGCGGCAGGCCCGGCGGCGCACGAGACGCTGAAGGGCCTTCTCCTGCAGGCGATGGCCTCAGACGATCTGCCCGCGCCGCTCCAAGAGGCGGCGCGCCAGCTTGTGCAGCAGCTCACCGGACAGCAGCTGCTGCTGAACACGGACCGGACCGCCCCGTTTGCGCAGGTCACGATGTTCCTGCCCTTTATCGGTCCGGACGGCCAACAAACCGCCGCCGTGCACATCGAGTCGCGGCGCGGACGCAAAGGGGAGCTGGATCCGGCCAACTGCCGGCTTTGGTTTGATCTGCAGATGAAGGCGCTGGGCCAGATCATGGTCGACGTGCAGGTTGCCGACAAAAAGGTGCTGCTCAAAATCTACAGCGAAAAAGAAGCAACCGGAGCGTTTCTGGAATCTCGCCAGGAGGAAGTGAGCGAGGCGTTGGAGAAGGCGGGATATCGACTTTTGTCATTGAAGGCCGAGCTTTTGATCCCGCCTGAGGGTACGGATAGCGCCGAGGCGGACTTTAGCCTGCCGATGTCTTACGCACCCAGCGTATACAAAGGAGTGGATTACCGCGTATGAAGGAGAAACCGCCGGCCTCCGACCTGGCTTTCAAAAAAGCGGTCGCGCTCAAATACGATCCGGGTCAGGGAGAGGCTCCGGTCGTTGTGGCCAAAGGCAAAGGACTGATTGCCAATCAAATCCTGGACGCGGCAATCGAGCATGGGATCCCCGTCCAGGAGGATGCTGCCTTGGTCGAGGTGTTGTCCAAACTGGATTTGGATCAGCAGATTCCAACCGAATTATATGACCTGGTTGCCGAAATTCTGACCTTTATTTATAGATCCGATAAAATGGCGGAAAGAGGGTTGTTCCTTGAGTAACCTTAGCGGAAATGGGCGAAGAGGGGACGGTCGCAAAGACCTCGGCCGAAAAGCGGAACAGCTCGCTTGCGAGCACCTGCTGTCGCAAGGATTTACGATTGTAGAACGGAATTGGCGCTGCCGTACCGGGGAAATCGACATCATTGCCAACAAAGCGAACTTGCTCATCATCGTAGAAGTACGAAGCCGCAGCCAGCAAGCTGCGGCTTTCGGTTCTCCGGCTGAATCGATTACGCCCCGCAAAATCAAGCAGGTTCGCGATACGGCCGCCGTTTATCTGCATCGAACGGGCCAGTTTGCCGCTAACATTCGTTTTGACGTGGTGGCCGTTACGTTTGGCAGAGGCGAAGAATTGACGCTGGAGCATATTCCAGCCGCTTTTTAGTATGGGGGTTGAGCTTGATTATCCCGTGGCCTCTTGCCGACGGTCCAACTGCCGGTATTGAATCGCTTCCGCCACATGCTCGGCTCGAATGTGCGGTTCCCCGTCCAGATCGGCAATCGTTCGAGACAGCTTAATGATCCGGTCGTAGGCCCGCATGCTGAGCCCCAGCGTAGTAAAGGAAGCCTGCAGCAGCTTGGCCGCATCGGGCTCCAGCGGAGCAAATCGGCGCAGGATGCTGCCGTATAATTCGCTGTTTCGGGTAATCCGGCTGCCGCGGTATCGCTCCTGCTGGATGCGCTCGGCCGCCATCACCTGGGTACGCATCGTCGCAGAGTCCAGCGGCTGAGCATCCTCTTGCCAACGCTGCGGGCGAGGCACCTCCACCTGCATATCGATCCGGTCCAACAAGGGACCGGATATTTTTTCGCGGTACTGGGCAATACGCCAAGGCGTGCAGGTACACTGCGGAAGCGGGGGCTCTGCCCCCAGGTAGCCGCACGGACACGGATTTAAAGAACCCGCCAGCAAAAAATGAGCGGGAAACGTAAACGACGCCCGGGAGCGGCTGATGGTGACAACGCGATCCTCCAACGGCTGGCGCAGCACCTCCAGCACGCCTCTGGAGAACTCCGGCAGCTCGTCAAGAAATAACACGCCGTGGTGGGCCAGGCTGACTTCACCCGGCTTGGGGATGCCGCCGCCTCCGATCAGGCCGCCGGCGGAAATCGTATGGTGCGGCGAGCGGAAGGGACGGCGCTGGATCAGCCCTTGCCCAGAATCGCTGAACTTGCCGGCAGAGCTGTAGATTTTCGTGACTTCCAGCGATTCTTCCGGCGTCAAAGGCGGGAGAATTGAAGGAAGCCGTTGTACCAGCATCGTCTTGCCTGTGCCTGGCGGACCAATCAACACGATATTATGAAAACCGGCGGCGGCGATCGTGAGCGCCCGTTTGATTTGCCGTTGACCCAGGACATCGCTGTAGTCGAGCAACGGAGGGAGCTCGGCGTTTGCAGCAACGGCTTCCGGCTTCTGCTCGAGGTGATGCAGCGTTTCTAGAACCAGCGGAGCAGGCTCCGCTTGGTCCCGCGGTGATTGCTTCGGGAATAGAGCATGTTCAACTTGGTGACCGTTTTCGTGGGAAGGAGGAGTCAGCTCCCTAAGATGACTGAGCCCGTACACCCGAATCCCGCCAAGCAATAACGCTTCCTCGGCATTGCCCTGAGGTAGTAATACGGCGGTAAACCCATCGCGCCTTGCCCGGTCAACCATAGATAAGACGCCGGGAACCGGTCGCAGCGTTCCATCGAGTGACAGCTCGCCGATGATAAGCAGGCGCTCCTCCGGCGGCAGCCTCACTTGATCGCTGGCCGCCAGCAATGCGAGGGCGATGGCCAAGTCGAAGGCGGAGCCCTCCTTGCGCAGGTCGGCTGGCGCCAGATTGATCGTTACGCGCTGCAGCGGAAATCGATAGCCGCAATTCTTAATCGCGGCCCGTACCCGGTCCACCGCTTCGCGAACCGCAGAATCCGGCAAGCCCACAATGCTCGTTTGCGGAATTCCGCTGGAGAGATCAACTTCAACCTCGATCATCACGCCGTCGATGCCGTACAAACAAGCGCTGTATAATTTTCCGTACATAACAAACAACACCTCTTTCCACATTGATGCGAACCATTGCGTATGCAAGGCCCGAGTTGGAAAAAGGTGCTTCCTTATTTTCCCTATTCATTTGAAACTACACGTATTCTAGGACGAACCCTAAGGATTGTCAAGCTTTTAAGCTGAAGCTGGCTGGGGGAGGTAATTTTAACTTCCCTAAGGAAAATGGCAAGCATATTACTCACAACATGGATTATGTCCAATACTGCCGAATATCGTCGGAATTCATCTCATGGCGAGATACGTGCGAGTGGGAGGTTTTTTTGACGGCGAGTCAATGAAACGTGGTTGTTCCTTGTGCGTTCAAATCTTTGAAACTTTGAAAGCGGTTCACTCAAATCTCTCTTTCCTCCCTTACTACGTCAATTATTCATCTCAACTTGAGATGAAAACGATATAAAAAAGTTGTGTATAAATGATGAACTTTTTAAGGAAAGCGTTTCAAATTAGTGGTACAATATTCTGGGTTTCAGCTGATGTAATTCGAGAAGGGGGACCACAAGCCGCTGGTTTTTGGACCCTCTAAATACCGCCTGTTGATAGGAGGATTTTTACGCATGAATATCCATGAATATCAAGGAAAAGAAGTCCTGAAGCAGTACGGTGTGGCCGTTCCTGAAGGACGAGTGGCGTTTACGGTCGAGGAAGCTGTGGAAGCGGCGGTAGCGCTTGGGACCCCGGTTGTCGTGGTCAAGGCGCAAATTCATGCCGGAGGCCGCGGTAAAGCCGGCGGCGTCAAAGTGGCGAAAAATTTGGATGAGGTCAGATCCTACGCCCAGGAAATCCTCGGCAAGGTCCTGGTCACCCATCAAACGGGACCGGAAGGCAAAGAGGTCAAACGCCTCTTGATCGAGCAAGGCTGCGACATCAAGAAGGAGTATTACGTCGGCGTTGTTGTGGACCGGGGAACCGGGCGCGTAACGATGATGGCTTCCGAGGAAGGCGGTACGGAAATCGAAGAGGTTGCGGCCGCAACTCCGGAGAAAATTTTTAAAGAGGCGATTGATCCAGCGGTCGGTTTGACGCCGTTCCAGGCGCGCCGGTTGGCTTACGCTATTAACATCCCAAATGAATTGGTAGGTAAAGCCTCGCAGTTTATGCTGGCTTTATATGAAGCTTTTGTGGACAAAGATTGCTCCATCGCGGAGATTAATCCGTTGGTTGTCACAGGAGACGGCAATGTGCTGGCGCTTGACGCGAAGCTCAACTTCGATTCCAATGCGCTGTTCCGCCATAAGGATATTTTGGCTTTGCGCGACTTGGAGGAAGAAGACGAGAAGGAAATCGAAGCCTCGAAGTTTGATCTTAGCTACATTGCACTGGATGGCAACATCGGCTGTATGGTCAACGGGGCAGGTCTAGCTATGGCGACGATGGACATCATCAAATATTACGGCGGCGACCCGGCGAACTTCCTGGACGTTGGGGGCGGCGCAACGGCCGAGAAGGTTACGGAGGCGTTTAAAATCATTTTGTCGGACGCCAAGGTGAAGGGGATCTTCGTCAATATTTTTGGCGGGATTATGAAATGCGACGTCATCGCTTCGGGGATCGTGGAAGCTGCAAAGCAGGTTGGATTGGACCGCCCGCTCGTGGTGCGTCTCGAAGGGACGAATGTTGATCTGGGCAAGCAAATTCTGGCCGAATCAGGCCTTGCGATCGTATCCGCGGACTCGATGGCGGACGGAGCCCAGAAAATCGTGGCGCTCGTATCCTAACATTTGCATCTCAAAACGCAATCCTATCCATAAGGGGAGGCTCGAAATATGAGTATTTTGGTCGATAAGAATACGAAGGTCATCACCCAGGGGATCACCGGGAAAACCGCGTTGTTCCACGCCAAAGGGGCGCTCGACTACGGCACGCAAATGGTTGGGGGAACGTCACCGGGCAAAGGCGGCACAAAGGTCGATATTACTTTGGAAAGCGGCGAAACCGTAAGCCTTCCGGTGTTCAATACGGTTCTCGAAGCTAAGGAAGCAACAGGGGCGACTGCCAGCGTTATTTATGTCCCGCCGGCATTTGCCGCCGATTCGATCCTGGAAGCCGTAGAAGCGGAGCTCGATCTGGTCATCTGTATCACCGAGGGGATTCCGGTTCTCGACATGGTGAAGGTGAAACGTTATATGGAAGGAAAAAAAACCGTCTTGATCGGGCCAAACTGTCCGGGCGTCATTACGCCGGGCGAATGTAAAATCGGCATTATGCCGGGGTATATCCATTTGCCAGGTCATGTCGGCGTCGTATCTCGCAGCGGCACGTTGACGTATGAAGCGGTGCATCAGTTGACCACGCGCGGCATCGGTCAATCGTCTGCGGTTGGGATCGGCGGGGACCCGGTGAAGGGCTCGGAGTTCATCGATATTTTGCGCCGGTTTAATGATGACGACAACACGCATGCCGTGATTATGATCGGGGAAATCGGCGGTACGGCTGAAGAAGAAGCTGCGGAGTGGATCCAGAAGAACATGACGAAACCTGTCGTTGGGTTTATCGGCGGCGTGACAGCGCCTCCGGGCAAACGGATGGGGCATGCCGGCGCAATTATTTCCGGAGGAAAAGGCACCGCCAAGGAAAAAATCGCCATGCTGGAATCCTGCGGCATCAAAGTGGCGCCAACGCCGTCCGAGATGGGCGCTACGCTGGTGAGTGTTTTGGAGGAGCGCGGCATTTTGAATTTGTGCACGACACATTGATCTTTTTTTGATATAATCATTCGCAAAGGTAAGCAACCTTCTTAAGCCAATCGCGGCTAGGAAGGTTGCTTTTTTTATTTTCAGGGGAGGGATTTGGGTGGAGATAAAATGGGTTTTGGCGGGATTACATGAATTTCCCGGGATCGGGTGGAAAACGTTGCAACAGATCGTTGAATACGATAAGGACTGGAAGCACGCTTTGGAATTTTCCGCAGCTGATTGGATGAAACGGGGATTGAATTCGGAGCTTGCGCTGCAATTAGCAGAACGCTATACCGCCGACTGGATCGAAGCACGCATGGAACAACTTTGCAATAAAGGCATCCATATGATTACAAGATGGGATTCAGAGTATCCTACTTTAATGAAGGAGACCGCTCAACCGCCATGGGTCCTGTATGCCCTGGGGAACGTTCGACTGCTGAACAGCCTCTCCATTGCGATGGTAGGTACGCGGCTGCCAACCGCCTATGGTCGGAAGGTCGCTACAGATTTGGCAGGGGAGCTTGCCTCTCGTGGAATCACCATCGTTAGCGGGATGGCCCGCGGGATCGACGGGGTGTGCCATGAAGCGGCTTTGCAGGCGGGAGGGCCCACCTTGGCTGTATTAGGCACGGCCATCGAAATCGCCTATCCTCCAGAGCATCTCTCACTGTATCGCCGGATCGCCGAGCAGGGGCTCGTCGTTTCAGAATATCCGATGGGCACGCCGGGCCATCCCGGGATGTTCCCGCAGCGGAACCGGATCATCGCGGGGATCAGCCGCGGCACCGTGGTTGTTGAAGCCGATGCCCGCAGCGGTTCGCTGATTACGGCGGATCGGGCGCTGGATGCCAACCGTGACTTGTTTGCCGTCCCCGGTCCGGTTACCTCGCCGAAAAGCCGGGGGACGTTGTCACTGCTCAAGCAGGGGGCCAAAATTGTCACCGAAGCCAAGGATATTTGGGAGGAGTATGAGGCCATTTTACCTGCCATGAATGTATCCAAAAAGGAAGCGGTAACAGGAAACAAGTTGACAGATGAGGAGTGCCGCATATACCATATGTTGGAGCAGGGCATCACGCGTTTTGATGATCTGCTTGTGCAGACCGGGTGGGATTTTGGACTTTTACATTCAGTTCTGTTATCTTTAATCATGAAAAAAACGGCGGTTCAACTCCCCGGCTCCGTGTACCAGTTAATATAGTCCATTCCTAACCGAGAGTGGCCCGAATATATGACTATATGAGAGGGAGTTCAAAGCTACTCAGTCCCTTGATTCATCCAACCTACTCGGTGCTGAAAAGCTGACTTTTTGAACTCGATTTTAAATTAAATGAAGTTTCGTATTGTTTGAGAGGAGGACGAACCTGTGGCGGATTCACTCGTCATCGTGGAATCGCCTGCCAAGGCGAAAACGATTGGCAAATACTTAGGCAGCAAATTCATCGTGAAAGCCTCAATGGGTCATGTTCGCGATTTGCCCAAGAGCCAAATTGGGGTTGAAGTAGAGAACGACTTCAGTCCGAAGTATATTACGATCCGTGGGAAGGGTTCCGTATTAAAAGAATTAAAGGATGCCAGCAAAAAAGTGAAAAAAATCTATCTGGCAGCTGACCCCGATCGCGAAGGAGAAGCGATTGCTTGGCATTTGGCCCACGTCCTGGACGTGAACGAAACGGAAACCTGCCGCGTCGTCTTCAATGAAATTACAAAGCAAGCGGTTAAGGATGCATTCAAAAACCCGCGCCCCATCAACATGGATCTGGTGAACGCGCAGCAGGCCAGACGGATTCTGGACCGACTGGTTGGTTACAAGGTCAGCCCGCTGCTCTGGAAGAAGATCAAAAAAGGCTTGTCGTTTGGTCGCGTCCAATCGGTAGCGGTCAAAATTATTCTGGACCGGGAGAATGAAATCTCCGAATTTGTACCGGAAGAATATTGGAGCATTACGGCGAAGCTCAAAACCGGAGATACGGCTTTCGAAGCGAAGTTTCATCAGTTCCAAGGCCAGAAGCTGGAGCTGCAAAGCGAACAGCAGGTTCAAGAGATTTTGAAATCGATTGAGAAGGCCAAGTTTAGCGTAGCTGAAGTGAAGGAAAAGGAACGCCTTCGCCATCCGGCGGCTCCGTTTACGACTAGCTCCCTGCAGCAGGAGGCGGCTCGCAAGCTGAACTTCCGTGCAGCGAAGACGATGTCGGTCGCTCAGCAGCTGTATGAGGGGGTTGACCTCGGCAAAGAGGGGACCGTGGGTCTGATCACCTACATGCGTACGGACTCGACACGTATCGCCGCCTCGGCGCAAGAGGAAGCGAAGGAATATATCTTGGGGAAATTCGGAGAGGCATTTGCACCCGAAACACCTCGTCAATATTCCAAAAAAGCAGCCAGCGCGCAGGATGCCCACGAAGCGATTCGCCCGACATCCGCGATGCGCGACCCGGAATCGGTGAAGGAATTCACCAGTCGGGACCAATATCGGTTGTATAAATTGATTTGGGACCGCTTTATGGCCAGCCAGATGACGTCGGCCGTGCTGGACACGATGTCGGTTGACATTGCCGCCGGCGAAACGACGTTCCGTGCCGTTGGTTCGAAGATCCGTTTTCCGGGCTTCATGAAGGTGTACGTGGAAGGCAACGATGACGGAAACGCCAATGAGGACGATAAGTTCTTGCCGCCGCTGCAAAAAGGGGATGAGCTGGCGAAAGAGTCAATCGAGCCGAAGCAGCATTTCACTCAGCCGCCGCCTCGTTATACGGAGGCTCGTTTGGTCAAAACGTTGGAGGAGCTTGGGATTGGACGCCCAAGTACGTATGCGCCAACGTTGGAGACGATTCAAAAACGCGGGTATGTTGCCATTGAAGAGAAGAAGTTTGTACCTACCGAGTTGGGCGAGCTCCTCATTGAACAGACGGAGCAGTTTTTCCCGGAAATCCTGGACGTTGAGTTTACGGCGCACATGGAGGAGGACCTTGACCACGTCGAGGAAGGCTCCGAGGATTGGGTTCGAGTGCTTGGCGAGTTTTATGAATCCTTCGAGAAACGGCTTCGTGTTGCTGAGGAAGAAATGAAGGAAGTCGAAATCGAAGACGAAGTCTCCGATGAAATCTGCGAAAAATGCGGGAAACCGATGGTCTATAAATTGGGACGCTTTGGGAAGTTCCTGGCTTGCTCGGGATTCCCGGATTGCCGGAATACGAAACCGATCGTCAAGGATATCGGCGTCACCTGCCCGAAATGTAAAGAGGGTCATGTGGTGGAACGCCGAAGCAAAAAGGGACGGGTCTTCTATGGCTGCGACCGTTATCCGGAGTGCGATTTCGTATCGTGGGATAAGCCGTCACCGAAGCCTTGTCCGAAATGTGGCTCTCTACTTGTGGAGAAACGAAACAAGCAAGGCGGGAAGCTGCAATGTACCGCTTGCGATTACGTGGAAGCGATCGAGGAGAACGACGACGCGATGGATGATTAATGGTGCTGCTGGATATTGCAGGCCATTCACAACATAGATACACAGCAAGGGATTAATAGGGGGATTAGAGCATGACGAACAAAGTAACGGTCATTGGCGCGGGACTGGCCGGCAGTGAAGCGGCTTGGCAGATCGCGAGCCGAGGGATCCCCGTGGTCTTATACGAGATGCGTCCGGTGGTCAAAACCCCGGCGCATCATACCGATAAATTCGCGGAGTTGGTCTGCAGCAATTCGCTGCGGGCGAACGGTTTGACGAACGCGGTTGGCGTTCTGAAGGAAGAGATGCGGATGCTGAATTCGCTGGTGCTTGGCGCGGCGGACCGCAACGCGGTACCGGCCGGCGGGGCGCTGGCGGTGGACCGGGACGGCTTCTCCGGGGAGATCACTCGCACGTTGCGGGAACACCCGTTGATCGAAGTCGTCAATGAGGAAATCCAAGAGATTCCGCAGGAAGGGATCGTCGTGATTGCGACGGGTCCATTAACGTCTCCTGCCCTATCGGAGCAGATACGGCAGTTGACCGGCGAGGATTATTTCTACTTCTACGATGCCGCCGCTCCGATTGTGGAGAAGGAATCGATCGATATGAATAAAGTGTACCTAGCCTCGAGGTATGACAAAGGCGAAGCAGCGTACCTGAATTGCCCGATGACCGAAGAGGAATTCGACGCCTTCTATGACGCGTTAATTCATGCGGAAGTAGCGCAACTGAAAGACTTCGAGAAGGAAGTGTATTTCGAAGGCTGCATGCCGATCGAAATCATGATGCGCCGCGGTAAGCAGACCGCGTTGTTTGGACCGATGAAGCCGGTTGGCCTCGTAAACCCGCATACCGGCAAGCTCCCTCACGCTGTCGTACAGCTGCGTCAAGATAACGCTGCCGGCACGTTGTACAACCTGGTAGGCTTCCAGACCCATTTGAAATGGGGCGAGCAAAAGCGCGTGTTCTCCATGATCCCGGGTCTAGAGAACGCCGAATTCGTGCGTTATGGCGTGATGCACCGCAACACATTTATCAACTCGCCGAAGCTGATGATGCCGACATATCAACTGAAAGCGCGGCCTACTTTGTTCTTCGCCGGCCAGATGACCGGTGTTGAAGGTTACGTCGAGTCCGCTGCCTCCGGCCTGATCGCCGGGATCAACGCGGCGCGTGCCGCCGCCGAGCAGGAAGGGATCGTCTTCCCCGAAGACACGACGCTCGGCAGTATGGCGCGGTATATCACCACCGCGGATTTCGAACACTTCCAGCCGATGAACGCCAACTTTGGCCTGTTCCCGAAACTGGACACCCGCTACCGCAAAAAGGCGGAGAAAAACGAAGCGCTCGCTCAGCGCGCGCTAAATAGCTTACGCACCTTTATGGCAGAAGAACGGTTGGGTTAAACCACCGTTTTTTTGCAATCTAGGGGGCAAACGAGTTATGCTGAAAACAAGGAAGCTCATAAACATAGAATTAGTTAGTTGATTCACACTCGCAGTAAAGCGCATCCCCGAAGGGGACAGCGGCTCAGGAGCGCCTCCAGTGGATCCCACGTTCTTCTAGGTGTTTCATCAGGTAACCCAGGAGCAGCCAAAGTAAGACGTACCCGAAGGGGGAAAAGCGTTCCATGCACCAAAGTAGAGCGCATCCCCAAAGGGGACAGCGGGCAGGAGCGCCTCAGTCGATCCTACGTTCCTCCTCTTGCGGGAGTCCAGAGGGCAGCAGGCCCTCGGGCGCCCTCCCTTACGGTAAGGGAGGGATGGGGAGGGTTGAGACTCAAGAAAGGAAGGGCGAATACCCATGGATCTATCTTTTCACGCGACAACGATTTGCGCCGTACGCCATAACGGCAAAGGCGCCATTGCCGGAGACGGGCAAGTTACGTTTGGGCAAAACGTTGTGATGAAGCAAACGGCAAAGAAAGTCCGCCGGTTGTACCGAGGGCAAGTTGTGGCCGGTTTTGCCGGTTCGGTTGCCGATGCTATCACGTTATTCGAGAAGTTCGAAGGGAAACTGGAGGAGCACCAGGGCAACCTGCAGCGAGCTGCTGTTGAGCTCGCCAAGGATTGGCGGCAGGACCGCGTGCTTCGCAAGCTCGAGGCCTTGATGATCGTCATGGATAAATCCGGCATGCTGCTTATTTCCGGCGGCGGCGAAATTATTGAGCCGGATGACGATGTACTGGCTATTGGATCAGGCGGTAATTTTGCTCTATCGGCTGCTCGGGCACTCAAACGCCATGGGCAGGGCCTGGAAGCGAAGGATATCGCCCGTGAATCCCTCCAGATCGCCTCAGAAATTTGCGTGTATACCAACAACAACATTATCGTTGAGGAGCTTTGAGGTTCCGTTGAAACTAACGTTTTCAGGGGGGACGAATCATGACCGATAAAAATTTAACGCCAAGACAAATCGTGGCCGAACTGGATAAGTACATCGTAGGGCAAAAGCAAGCAAAGAAGTCGGTTGCCGTCGCATTGCGGAATCGGTACCGGCGTAGTCTTCTCCGGGAAGAGGTGCAGGATGAGATCGTGCCGAAGAACATCCTGATGATCGGGCCAACCGGGGTAGGGAAAACGGAAATTGCCCGTCGACTCGCCAAGCTTGTGGGTGCCCCCTTCATTAAAGTGGAAGCCACAAAATTTACCGAGGTCGGGTATGTAGGCAGGGACGTTGAGTCGATGGTTCGCGATCTGATTGAAACGGCGATCCGTACGGTGAAGCTGGAGCGTACCGAGAAGGTGAAAGACAAGGCGGAAGAGCTCGCCAATGAACGTTTAGTTCACATCCTGGTCCCTTCGGAGAGCAAATCCAAAGGGGTTCGTAATCCCTTTGAGATGTTATTCGGTGGCGGTAACGGAAACAGCACCCCTGCCCAGGAGCAGCCGGAGGAAGACGGTACACTGACGGAACGCCGCCGCCAAGTACGCTTCAAACTGCTGGCCGGTCAAATGGAGAACGATATCGTGGAAGTCGAAGTAGAGGACAATGCGCCAACGATGATGGATATGTTCGCCGGTCAGGGCAACGACCAGCTTGGCATGAACATGCAAGAAATGTTCGGCAACCTTCTGCCGAAACGGACGAAGAAGAGAAAGCTGACCGTAAAGGAAGCGCGCAAGGTGTTGACGCAGGAGGAAGCGGCTAAGCTGATCGATCAGGATGATTTGATTCAGGAAGCCGTCATGCGGGCGGAGCAAACCGGGATTATCTTCATCGACGAAATCGATAAAGTCGCCAGTCGAGGGCAGGGTTCAGGTCCCGACGTTTCCCGCGAAGGCGTGCAACGCGACATTCTGCCGATCGTGGAAGGTTCGACGGTCATGACCAAATACGGTCCGATCAAAACCGACTATATTTTGTTTATCGCTGCGGGAGCCTTCCATATCGCCAAGCCGTCCGATTTGATCCCCGAGTTACAAGGGCGTTTTCCGATACGGGTCGAATTGAGCAGCTTAACGTTGGAGGACTTTGTTTCGATCTTAACAGAGCCGGAAAATGCGCTGACCAAACAGTATGTTGAGCTGCTGCGTACGGAAAATCTGGAAATCGAGTTTTCGGATGCGGCGATCCACGAAATCGCCCGTATCGCAGCTACAGTCAACACGAATACCGAAAACATCGGAGCCAGACGCCTGCATACCATTCTCGAGAAGCTGCTGGAGGATCTGTCCTTTGAAGCTCCGGAACTGACGCTCGAGAAAATGGTGATTACTCCGGAATATGTGAAGGAGAAACTAGGAAATATTGCCCAAGATCGTGACCTTAGTCAGTTCATTTTGTAGGATTCGCTAGGATAAAACGGGATAGTTCTCTCATTCGATAGGACTTTATCCCATTTTCACAATAATGTAAAAATTCAGGCCACTCCGCCGTGCAGGCGGGTGGCCTTTCTTAATTCCAAGAAAAGGAATTGATTTTAAGTATTTTGGATTATGCTGGATTTTGACGAATGTTTTGTAATTTTTACATAATAAACCAAAATTAATGTCGAAGAAATGAAAGATAGGGCTTTTTTCTTATTGTAATAATGTCGAATCTCCTTGAAACTTAGGATATATGACATTATAAAACATGTTTTTTGTCTAGGACGTAAGAAAGACAAGAAGAAAGACAATAATTAGCAAAAAAATGTCGAAAAAAGAGGATTTAACTTTTGTTTGTAGAATTATTAATGATTAAGATCGAATGAGCCTAAGGGGGGAACTAAAGTGCAGTTGTTGAACGGGGTGGGATTTGAGAGGCTGGATACCGCAATCCAAGCCGCAAATCTTCGGCAGGGGGTTATCTCCAATAATATTGCGAACGTAGACACCCCTTATTTTAAGAAATCCAGCGTGTCTTTCGAGAGTATGCTGCAGGCTGAAATGAACGATGGAATGCCGGCGCTTCAAGGAAAGAGAACAGACGCAAGGCATTTCGTTATAGGACCAACGAACGATGTCCCTGAACCGATTGTCAACACGGATCAGAGCACGGCAATGAACAACAATCAGAATAACGTCGATATTGATAGCGAAATGACAAAACTTGCCGAAAATCAACTGAGATATAACGCTTATATCGAACAAATGAACTATTTAATTAAAATGAAACGCACCGCTGTGGAAGGGAGATAATCGGCATTGAAGATCAATGATAGTTTTGGAATTAGTTCTTCCGCATTAACCGCACAACGTCTGCGCATGGACGTGATTTCCTCGAATATCGCCAATGCCGAAACGACCCGGGCCAAGATTGAGGACGGCAAGGCCGTTCCTTACCGGCGCAAAACGGTGGTTATGGCACCGAAAGAAATGGATTTCGACAGTGCTTTGAATTCGGCTATGGGGAAGGATGCAAGCAGTCAAGGTGTGAAAATCACGAAAATCCAAGAAGACCCCTCGCCATTTAAACCGGTTTACAATCCGACACACCCCGATGCAGACAGTGAAGGGTATGTCTATATGCCGAACATCGATATCTTAAAAGAAATGGTAGACATGATTTCGGCAACCCGCTCTTATGAAGCTAACGTAACGGCACTTAACGCCAGTAAGGCGATGTTTACCAAAGCCTTGCAAATCGGTAAATAGACCAGACAAAAATGTAGTTAGGAGTGTTGCACGTTGATCGAGAGAATGAGTTTTGAATCCTTAAAGCCGTTGACAGGGATGCAGACGTCCAGCAATGCGCAGAATCTCACGCCTGCGGAATCGATAAAGCAATTCAGTTCATTTCTGAGCGATGCACTGGACGGAGTCGCTGCACAAGAAGCCAACGCACAACAAGTGAACAATCAATTCCTGTTAGGGAAAGTAAATGCCGACGAGATGATGATCGCCTCGGAGCAAGCTTTGTTAAGTTTGCAGTTGACTACGCAAGTCCGGAATAAAGTGATCGAAGCTTATCAAGAGATTATGCGTACGCAAATTTAAGGATCGAACATGCTCGGATGAGGTGACATTGTGAATGAGAGAATTACACAGTACCGCGACCGATTACAAGGGTACTGGAACCAATTTAGCAAAAAACAGAAAACTTTATTGATCTCAACGGTGGCTTTTATCCTGCTCGCGATCATCCTGCTGACGATCCAATTTTCCAAGACGGAATATGACGTAGCGTTTACAGGTTTGGATTCAACCGATGCAGCTGGAATAATCAATTACCTGGATTCTAGCGGAATTTCATATAAGCTAGGACCTGACGGCACAACGATCTCGGTTCCCAGCAAGGAAGCGGCACGAGTCAAGGTGAATGTTGGATCCCAAGGTATCGTGAAGAACGGGTCAATTGGTTTAGAGGCCTTTAATGAAAGTTCCTCCTTGATCGGGATGACCGATAATGAATTTAACGTGAAGTATAAAAGCGCCATAAACGGTGAAGTTGAACAGTTGCTGAAGCGAATGCAGGGAATTAATGACGCGAAAGTGCTCATCAATCTACCTGCGGAGAACGTGTTCGCCAGCCCGGATGAACAGGAGAAAGCAACTGCATCGATCGTCCTTTCGTTTAAACCGGGATACCGTCCAAGTCAAGAAGCAATCGACGGATATTTTAATCTCGTAAAGACTTCGGTTCCGAACTTGCCGGTGGAAAACATCTCGCTCTCATCGAGTGACGACACAATATTGCTTGCAAGCGGACAAGGTGGTACTACGGGCTCGTTGACTTCGGCGGTTCAAGAGAACATGGCGTTGCAAAAGAAGTTCGAAAGCGACGTACGCCAAAGCGTGAAGCAATTTCTGTCCCGATTGACCGGCCCAGACAAAATCGAAGTGTTAGTAGCTTCTAAGCTCAACTTCGACCAAGTCAGCCAGAAGGATAATCTCGTTACTCCAGTCGATACCGAAAATATGAAGGGCATCGAAATCAGCGCGCAAAAGGTGCAGAAAAGCTATACAGGCGCGGCGAGTCCCTCTAGCGGAGTTCCCGGTACCGGTGAGGAAGATGTCGTGAATTATCCATCAGCGGAAAATGACGGGGGATCGTCCTCGGAAGAAAGTTCTTCAACGATCAACTACGAGGTTAACCGAATTACGAAGGATATTATCGCTAGTCCTTACGTCATTAAGGATTTAACCATTAATGTTGCCGTTGAACCACCAGAAGGCCAGGAAACTTTGGATGAGAATACCCGGTCTGCGATTGAAAATATTTTAAAAAATATCGTCGGGTCCTACTTGGCTGATTCCGGTACTACTTATACAGACGAAGATTTGCAGAGAAAAGTTTCAGTGTTGTCCCAGCCATTCCATTCGGACGCGATCCAAACTGGTGGTTTGAGTTTGTCAAGCCCGTTGGTATGGGGAGTAGGAGGCGCGGCACTGCTTGCATTGGCAGGCCTCGGAATCGTTTTGTTCCGCCGCCGCAAGCAAGCGACAGAAGAGGATGAAGAAATCGCTTTGCCGCTTACGCCGGAGTTCCCGTCCATTAACTTGGATACGGTCACGAATGAAAACCAAGTGCGCAAACAACTGGAAACGTTGGCCAAGAAGAAGCCTGACGAATTCGTTAACTTGCTTCGCACCTGGCTGGCTGATGAATAGGGGTGAACGCATTGACAAAAACATCGAGCCCGGTTTTAAGCGGGAAACAGAAGGCTGCCATATTGTTGATTACGTTAGGACCCGAAGTGTCTGCACAAATCTTCAAGCACTTGCGGGATGATGAAATCGAGCAGCTCACCCTGGAGATCGCCAACGTACGCAAAGTCGACAGCGTGGAAAAAGAAATGATTATGGCGGAATTTCACCAGATCTGTCTGGCGCAGGAATATATCACCCAGGGCGGCATTAATTACGCCAAGGAAATTCTGGAGAAGGCGCTGGGTCAATCGAAAGCTGTGGATATTATCAACCGTTTGACCGCAACTTTGCAGGTCCGGCCTTTCGATTTTGCCCGCAAAGCGGATCCAAATCAAATTCTCAACTTTATTCAAAACGAAAACGCACAAACAATCGCTTTGGTGTTGTCCTATTTGCAATTCGAGCAAGCGGCAGCAATCCTGTCTTCGCTTCCGCAGGAGAAACAAGCGGAGGTTGCAAGAAGAATTGCGGTTATGGACAGCACTTCGCCGGAGGTTATCTCTCAAGTCGAACGCGTGCTGGAGCAGAAGCTTTCCGCAACGGTTACGCAGGATTACACCAGCGCGGGCGGTATCGAGTCCATCGTACAGATTCTGAATGGGGTCGACCGGGGGACAGAAAGAACGATTCTCGACTCGCTGGAAATTCAGGATCCCGAGCTGGCCGAAGAAATCAAAAAGCGGATGTTCGTGTTCGAGGATATCGTCAATATCGACAATCGTTCCATTCAACGGATTATCCGCGATATCGAGAATGCCGATTTGCAGCTTGCCCTCAAGGTGGCCAGCGAAGAGGTCCGCGAGGCCGTCTTCCGCAACATGTCGAAGCGGATGTCCGAGACCTTCAAGGAAGAGATGGAATACATGGGACCGGTTCGGCTGCGTGATGTGGAAGAGGCACAAACTCGTATCGTAGCGACGATCCGCAGACTGGAAGAAGCTGGTGAGATTATTATCGCCCGCGGCGGAGGAGATGACATCATTGTCTAATTTGATCAAGGTGTCTCAATACGTACCGGTTGAAATCTTAAAACAGCTGAATTTAGCCAAAGTCCATACGTCTATCGACGACTTATCCTCCCCTCAGACGGAGAATCCGGTGGTTCAAGGCCCGTCGGCTGAAGATCTCGCGGCGGAAGAAACCAGACGACAGATGCTGGCTGATGCCAAAGAGTTCGCCGAACGTCAGGTTAGAGAAGCGGCGGAGCAAGCCGAACGCCTGTTAACCGAAGCACAAGAGCGAATCGAAGCGTGGTGGCAAGAGCGTCGTGAGCAGGATGAGCACATGATTGAGGCCCTTAAAGCCGAGGGCTTTAGTCAGGGCTATGAGGAAGGAAAAGCTCAGGCCGAGGCCGCGATGCGCGCTCAAATCGACGAGATGATGAATGAAGCTGGCTCAGTCCTGCAGCTGGCTTATGTTGAGAAAGAGCGCATCATTCAAGAAGCTGAACCGTTTCTGGTCGAATTAAGCTGCGCGATTGCCGAGAAAGTTATCGACAAGCAGCTGGAGCTTGAGCCGGACTACGCTGTGGATCTGATCAAGAAGAGCTTGGCTCGTAAACGCGAGCAAGGAATCCTGACGTTGTGCGTCTCGCCAAGAGATTTTGCTTTCGTGCAGGCTGCGCGGGAAGAGCTTAGCCTAGCCATCGATTCCCAGGCCGAACTTCAGATTTTACCTGATCCAAGCGTGAAGGATCGAGGCTGCGTCATTCGCTCCTCCTTCGGCAGCGTTGACGCCAGAATTGATACCCAGTTATCGGAAATCAAGAAAGAATTGTTGCGGGTTTCTCTGCAAACGGAGGAGCGGGGTCAAGCGAATGACGATTTTGAAGGCTGAACGTTATATCGATCATCTCAGGCAGCTTGATCCGGTTCGAATCAACGGGAAGGTGACCCAGGTCATCGGCCTGATGGTCGAATCCGAAGGCCCGGACGCCAGCATTGGTGATTTGTGTTATATCTACCCCAGCAAAGCGGCTCAACCGCTGCAAGCGGAAGTTGTGGGGTTTCGCGATAACAAGGTGCTACTGATGCCATTAGGTGAGCTGCAAGCGATTGGGCCAGGCTGCGATGTTGTCGGAACCGGCAAGCCGCTGACCGTTCAGGTAGGATCTGAGCTGCTCGGCAAGGTGCTGGATGGGTTGGGTCAACCGTTGGACGGGTCGTTGCTTCCATCGCGGATGGGTCACTACTCGACTTACAATAAGCCGATGAATCCGCTAAACCGTCCGAGAGTTGCTGAACCCATCGGCATTGGCGTAAGGGCCATCGATGGACTGCTGACGATCGGCAAAGGGCAACGGGTAGGCATCTTCGCCGGCTCTGGGGTCGGGAAGAGTACCTTGATGGGGATGATCGCTCGCAATACCTCGGCGGACGTTAACGTGATTGCACTCGTTGGAGAACGGGGGCGTGAGGTGCTCGACTTTATTGAACGGGACCTCGGCCCTGAAGGTTTGGAACGTTCTGTAGTTATAGTAGCAACCTCCGATCAACCGGCTTTGATTCGGATGAAGGGGGCTTTAATTGCAACAACCATCGCCGAGTACTTCCGCGACCGCGGCCTGAACGTCATGCTGATGATGGATTCCGTTACGCGTTATGCGATGGCGCTTCGCGAGGTTGGATTGGCCGTTGGTGAACCGCCTGCCATGCGCGGGTATACCCCATCCGTGTTTGCTGCTTTACCGAAGCTGATGGAGCGGGCAGGGACCGGGCCTGCGGGTTCGATCACCGCTTTTTACACGGTGCTGGTGGACGGCGATGATATGAATGAACCGATCGCCGACGCCGTTCGAGGCATCTTGGACGGGCATATCGTTTTGAACCGAGGAATTGCAAACAAAGGACATTTTCCGGCGATTGATATTTTGGCCAGCATCAGCCGGGTAATGAAAGATATCGTGTCGGATGAGCAAAACGAAGCGGCCGAGAATCTAAAGCGACTGATGGCCGTTTATAAAGATTCCGAGGATTTGATTAATATCGGCGCGTATCAACCGGGCTCCAACGCGGACATCGATGAAGCGATCGATGCGATCCAAGGGATATGGAGCTTTACAAAGCAGAAGGTGAATGAGAAAGTTACGCTCGCCGAAGTTCAGGAACGGCTCATTTCCGAATTCGCAAGGAGTTGAAACGTAAAGTATGAAGTTCCGTTACGTCTATCAAAAAGTAGTAGATTTGAAATCCAACGAAAAGACGCAGGCCGAGTGGATGTTGTCCGCTGCCGTTGGTCAACTGCAATCGGAACAACGTTCGCTGGAGCAGCTATTGGAGGATAAGGCCAATACCGCGGCGGCAATCGCGGTTGAAGCGGAGAATACCGCCTCCATGATCAAACTGCAGGAACTTCAACGATACATGGATTTTATCGACCAGGCGATCGAACGGAAGTTAGCCGATATTCGCGCCGCCGAACGGAATGTGGAACACAAGAAGGCGATTTTAAAAGGGAAAATGCTGGACGAAAAGGTATGGCTTAAAGCGAAAGAGAAAGCCATGAACAAATTTCAGCACGAAATGCTTCTTCGGGAACAAAACGAGCTGGATGAAATGGCTACGGTCCGGTTCGCCATGAGAGCCCGATAAAGAAGGCGGGCGCCCATACGGTTGTTCGAAGGAGGGAAAGAGATGGCAAAAACAGCGCTGGATGAAGAGTTGGAAGAAGAGTCTGGGGGCGGATTTTCTCGTTTTTTGTTCTTTATGACCCCGATTCTTTTTACGGTCGTATTGTTGGGCGTACTACTTACATTATTTAATATCGACTTTCGCAATACGCTAATTGATTTGGGGAACCGGATTCCTGTTGTGAAGAACCTGGTCCCGGATCCAAAAGTTCCTGAGGATGAAGTGGAGCAAGCAGCGGAGGAAGAGCAGAAGCAAAAAGAGAGTACCGAAGCTACCGTAAAGGAACTCAAGGATCAATTGGCTCAGCAGCAGGTCGAGCTCCAAACGGCGAACCAGCAAGCGGCAGAACAGCAGGAGAAGGTTAAAGAACTGCAGGATCAGCTCGCCACAGTTCAACAGGAAGCGAGCGTTCAACAGCAATCGGCGGAGGCGGAAGCTTACCAGAAGGAAGTTAAGAAGCTGGCAAATTTGTATGCGGAAATGAGCCCCAGTAAGGCTGCAGCAATTTTCGATAAGTTGACGACGGAAGAGACGCTGCAGATGTTAAGTGTCATGAGCAACGAGAGTAAAGTGGCGATTTTGGAAAAGATGAATCCGCAAAAAGCGGCGGATATTTCGATTAAGCTGAAGGATGTAAACACATCCGAGGATCTGGCGATCGCTGCTCTCCAGTCTAGACTTAAAATGGAAGCCGCTGCAGATAGTTCAACAACGACTACCGGGACAGGGCTAAGTGATACCGAGCTCAGTCAGACCTTTTCGTCGATGGCAGCGGAAGATGCCGCTAAGCTCGTGCTTCAAACGTATAAGCTAAGTCCGGAAAAGGGACTTAAGATCCTGAAATCCGTGAATGGTACCACACGTTCGAAGATTTTGGCGGAAATGGCGAAGGCCGACGAGAAGACCTCGGTGAAGATCTTAAATCAACTCGTAAGCAAGTGAATTCCTGTAGGATTTTAGCTTGAAAGGAGGTGAGAACAAGATGAGTCAAACCGTAACTCAAGTGAATGTTAGTAAATCCGGATCCGCCAATTCGTTATGGTATGGATCGACAGGTAAGACGGAAGCGGGGCAAAATGCAGCTTTGTCTTTTGACCAGAAACTCCTAGCGATGTTGCTCGGTAATGCTCAGCCGCAGGAAGGACAAGCCTCTTCCCAGCTTTTGACGTTGGCCGGATTGCAGAAGAACGCTGAAGCCGTACCTTCTGATGAAATGGACAGCGCATTAGCGGCCATGATCGAAGGCTTGCTGCAGCAGCTGCCCAAATTGGATGATGCCCTTCAAGCGGACGCTTCATTGATGGCGGCTCTTCAAGGCTGGTTGCAAAATGTCCAAACTTTACTGCAGCAAACGAACACGCCTCAAACTGCGGGAACGGTTGCCGAGGAAGCCGCGGTACTTCCGGCACTGGCACAACAACCGGAAACGTTACGCTTTGCCGTTCAGGACGCGTTGATGCAATTGTTGGCGGCTACGGGATCAAACACCGATGCTGCGAAGTTGTCCACGAGCTCGCATGGGCAAGCCGGGGTCCTGTTGGATACGCTGCAAGGAATGCTGGATACTCTCCCTGAGACGTCCGATCTGAAAATGATGGGCGGAAAAGGAAACGAATCCGCTGGAGGCGTGCAATCACGAATACCCGTGGCGGATCAAGGAGCAGGAGCGAACCCACAGGGGAACTCAAGCCAAAACGGGGATACGTTACATCGTGGAGGGGCCCAGAACGCTCAACACAACACCAAGACGGGAAGCAATGCGGTTGAAGTTCGCTTCAGTAGCCAGGTACAGGCAACCGAAACGGCCAACGACGGCTTAACGGTTGAACCCAAAGATCTGGAGGACTCTGTTCCTACGGGGCAAATCGTGACCGCAGGACAACTTGCGATCCGTGACAGCGGCGTTATAACCGTAAAACATGCAGCCAAACCGGTTCCGGTGGAGCATTTTGCTAAAGAAATGAGCGGTTTTCTGGTTAACAAGCTGGATATTGTGAACCTGAAAGGCGTATCCGAGGCCAGTATTTCGCTTTATCCGGAGCATCTGGGTCAAGTGGATGTCCGAATTACGATGCAAAATGGACAATTGACCGCCCAATTTATGACGGAGCATGCATTTGCTAAGGAATCCCTGGAACAGCAGATGGCACAGCTGAGATCAGCGCTTCAATCCCAAGGGCTTCAGGTGAACAAACTGGAAGTGACACAAAACACGTCATTGTCGTCCCATATGTATCATGACGGCCGGCAATCTGGTGGAGGAGCAGGACAGCAACAAAGCGAAAAACGCCGTACATTGATCGAGGAGGATACGCTCGCCATTCAAGACATTAATGAGGAATGGAACGAGTGGATCGCCGAGGTTCGAGCTAAAGAGCAAAATTACGGTAGTTCCTTTGTCGCCCGGGCTTAATTTAGCAGAAAGGAGGTACCTCCGTGGCTGATACGTATTCATCTGTGATGTGGCCGAACTATTCACAGAGCAATGTCCAGAAGGCCAGCACGAAAAGCAACGAACTTGGGAAAGATGCTTTCCTTAAGCTGATGATGGCCCAAATGCAAAATCAGGATCCCTTGTCTCCGATGGACAATACGCAAATGGTTGCTCAAATGGCCCAGTTTTCTTCGGTGGAGCAGTTGACTAATATCTCTGAACAGCTTTCCGCTTTAGGTCGTTCATTAGGCAATGATTCGGGACTAATCGGGAAAGAGGTGTCCTGGGTCAGCAGCACGAAAACAGGTAATTACGATGTGACTACAGGACAATCCGAAGTCATTGTTGAGAAGGAAAGCGGGATCGTTAATTCGATTGTTATTCGCGACGGCGTTCACTACGTTAAAGTAGGGGACAAGGAAATTAATATTTCCGATATCGAACAAGTAGCCGAGCCTGCCGAAGAAGCTGAAGGAGCCGGTCAAGGAGCGGATCCGTCATGAACGAGCCGATCCGAGTAGGGCAACTGTATACGGGAAGAATCGGGCCAAGTGCGCTGACGCCGAGCAAACTTAATAACTCGACGAATGTCGCAGGGTCCAATTTCAAGGATTTGCTGGAGGATCGACTCGTCCATTTCAGCAATCATGCGGTGAAGCGATTGGAGCAACGTGGAATTGAACTGAAGCCAGAGCAGTTGAACAAGATTGAGTCCGCAATTGACAGCGCTGCGGCGAAAGGGGCAAAGGACTCGTTGATTCTATTGAAAGACATGGCCCTCATCGTGAACGTAAATAATCGTACCGTCGTTACTGCGATGGACGGCAGCAGCATGAAGGACAACGTGTTCACTCAAATCGACAGCGCCGTTATCATCTCTTAAAAAATGGCTGGACCGGGAACGGGAGCCAAGCGGCTGCGGATCGACTGAAGCGGCCGAAGCAAGTTACTTTATCACTGGAAGGAATGAGGACACATGTTAAGATCAATGTATTCTGGCGTTTCCGGGATGCGCGGTTTTCAAACCAAACTGGACGTCATCGGCAATAACATTGCGAACGTAAATACGGTAGGCTTCAAATCCGGACGCGTGATGTTTAAGGACATCATGAGTCAGACGGTATCCGGGGTTACTGCGCCGGCTGACGGCGAATCTGGAGGGATTAATGCCAAACAAATCGGACTTGGTACTTCCATCGGCTCGATAGACACGTTACATACCGGCGGCAGTGCGATGACGACAAACAATCCGCTCGATTTGAGGATTGATGGTGACGGATTTTTCCTCGTGAAGCTGACGGCGGATCAAGAGGTGCCTTTCTTGACACGTGCCGGTGATTTTCACTTGGATGCTGCAGGTCAGTTGGTAACCTCTGATGGTTTGCTCGTTTGTAACATCGGTGGGGATCCAATGGAAGCGATCGATTTTGAGGCTGTAACGGCATTTACTATTGCCGCTGATGGTACGATTATGCTCAAGCAGGCTGCAGGAGATACGGTACCAGGCGACCAGATCGGTATAGCAAGAGTCGTAAACCCTGAAGGCCTGGAGAAAATCGGTGGTAACCTGTACAGAGTGTCTTTAAACGCAGTGCCAGATGGAGATATCGAAGCATTCTATACGAATCCGAACAATGCAGAAGCCGGGACGGGCGCTCTCGTATCCGGCCAGTTGGAGATGTCCAACGTCGATCTGACGGGCGAATTCACCGAGATGATCGTTGCGCAGCGTGGCTTCCAAGCCAACTCGCGGATCATCACCACCTCTGACGAAGTGCTTCAAGAAGTCGTTAATCTGAAACGTTAAGCGAAGGGGTAGCCGGGGCGGGGTCCCCCGTCCCCGGACTGCTTCCTCCGCTTCCTTGATCGCTTAGGAGGGAAATCATGATTTCAGTAACACGCTTGAACGGTTCTCCGATGTGGCTGAACGCCATTATGATTGAGACCGTAGAAGAAACACCGGATACCTACGTCACCCTAATTACGGGGAAACGTATTATCGTGCTGGAGAAGGCGGCCGATGTTATATCGATGATCCAAGCGTATTATCGGGAAATCGGCATCCACGCAGCAACTATTAAAGTGCAACAAACGGAGGAATGGTCATGAAAAAAATGCTGCCTTGGCTAATTACGATATTGCTTGCCATTACTTTGATCGTATTGGCCGCCTTCCTGCTGGTAAATCAAATGAACAAGCCCGCGCCTGGCACCGAGATGAACGCTGCGGTGAATAGCGTAGCCCAGCCAGCAAGGCTGTCCGTGGACGAAATCGTTAAAGTGACTTCAACGATCGACGATATCAAGACGAATTTGTCCGAGCCGGATTACGTTGTGGTCATGGATTTTGCGTTCCAACTGGATAATGCAACTTCCAAGGAAGCCTTCGACAAGATCAAGGACTACAAAATCAAGCCAATTATCATCAAAACGTTGGCGGATACCAAGCCGGAGGAATTGACAGGTGCATTGGGAAAAGACAATCTAAGCTCCAAATTGCTCAACCTGATCAACAAATCACTGCCGGAAGGGAAATTGATTCAAATCGATATTACCGATTTCATCATGCAGAGAATCTAAGATCAATATCGATCGAATACGGATTTTTCTAAGGGGGTGAGAGGTTTGGTTGATGTATTGTCGCAGAACGAGATCGACGCGCTGCTTGCTGCATTGTCTTCGGGCGAAATGGACGCCGAGGAACTGAAAAAGGAAGAGACACAGAAGAAAATCCGCGCTTATGATTTTAAAAGAGCCGTGAGATTTTCCAAAGATCATATTCGGAGCTTGACCCGGATTCATGAAAACTTTGCCCGTTATCTCACCACCTACTTTTCAGCACAGCTGCGTACGTTCGTGCAAATCAATGTCGTTCAGGTCGAGCAGCTTCCGTATGACGAATTTATTCGCTCCATTCCGAAAATGACGATTCTGAACATTTTTGAGGCGGAACCGCTGGAAGGAAGAATGGTGCTGGAGGTGCATCCCAACGTCGCTTTTGCCATGCTGGACCGGCTATTGGGCGGCCTCGGAGCAGCACCTTCGAAAATCGGAGCGCTAACGGAGATCGAGACGATTATCATGGAGCGGATTTTCAGCCGCGCCTTTGAAAGCTTGCAGGAAGCCTGGAAGACCATTGTGGATATTAATCCGCGTATGGAGGGATTGGAAACCAATCCCCAGTTTATGCAAATCGTATCGCCAAACGAAACGATCGCGCTGATCTCGCTAAGCACGAAAATCGGAGATACGTCGGGAATGATTAACTTATGTATTCCGCATGTCGTTATCGAACCGATCATGCCGAAGCTTTCGGTTCACCATTGGTTTGTCTCTCAGAAGAAATCGCGCGCGCCGGAAGAGGTCGATGCGCTTCGCAACCGGGTGAACAAAGCCAAGCTGCCGATTATTGCGGAGTTGGGAGAATCGCAGATCACCATCCGCGAATTCCTGGGATTGTCCGTCGGTGACGTAATCTCATTAAACAAACCCGTTCAGGATGGACTGCAAATCCGAATCGGCGATAGGTTGAAATATATCGGTAGTCCCGGAACGGTGAAGGACCGAATCGCGGTCCAAATCGATGAAATTGTCAGCGAAGGAGTTGAAGAACTTGACGAGCAATGATTACTTGTCCCAGGAAGAGATAGACGCTCTGTTGAAACAAGCCAATCAGGATACGGCTCAAGAGCCGACCATTAACGATGTACTGACACCTTTGGAGCAGGACGCTCTGGGGGAAATCGGGAACATTACGTTTGGCAGTGCGGCTACGGCGCTATCCACGCTGCTTAATAAAAAGGTAGACATTACGACGCCAAAGGTTTCCGTTATTACGCGGTCCCAATTTGAAGCCGAGTTTCCAAAACCGCATGTGGCCATCCACGTCGAGTATGTCGACGGGTTCGAAGGAATGAACTCTTTGGTCATTAAGACGAGAGATGCTCAGGTGATTGCAGACCTCATGCTTGGCGGGGAAGGAAATCCAGCAGAAGAAGAGTTGAACGAGATTCACATTAGTGCCGTTCAGGAAGCGATGAACCAAATGATGGGTTCATCGGCGACTTCGATGTCTACGATTTTTAACCGGTTCGTGAATATCTCGCCACCTGGCATTGATATTCTAAATATGTCTGACGGGCATGGTCTCAACAGCTTGCCGGAAGCGGATCCGCTGATTAAGATTTCCTTCCGTTTGACGATTGGGGATTTGATCGACTCCACGATTATGCAGCTGTTAACGGTGAAGTTTGCGAAGGAAATGGTGGACAGCCTGATCAGTGGTTCTGCGGCAGAACCGAATACAGGGGCCAAGGAAAGCGCCGCAGCAGCCGCGCCACCGGCGCCTCAGCCTGCAGCACCTGCTCCACAGGCTCCTGTCTATCAGCAGCCTC
The DNA here is from genome assembly GCF_001486505.1 of Paenibacillus rubinfantis. Taxonomy (GTDB): domain Bacteria; phylum Bacillota; class Bacilli; order Paenibacillales; family Paenibacillaceae; genus Fontibacillus; species Fontibacillus rubinfantis. The sequence continues at coordinate 252,787 of NZ_LN909066.1, read as the reverse complement.
CCGCAACGTCTCAACCGATGCAGCAGCCGCCGATGCAAGACGGATATGGATACGGGCAGCCTGCTCCTTACGGATATCCGCCTCAAGGTCAGCCTTTCGGTGAACCACACCATTATGGAACGATGCCAGGGCGTAACTTGAATGTACAGCCTGTGCAGTTCGCTAATCTGGGGAATCCATCCTTTGGTCAGGTGGATGAAAATAATTTAAACTTATTGATGGACATACCCCTTAAAGTCACCGTAGAATTAGGAAGGACCCAACGGCAAATTAAAGATATCCTGGAACTGTCCCAGGGCTCCATCATCGAGTTGGACAAGCTCGCCGGTGAACCCGTGGATATTCTGGTCAACAACAAACTGATCGCGAAAGGCGAGGTTGTCGTCATTGACGAAAACTTCGGCGTACGGGTCACGGATATCGTCAGTCAGTGGGACCGCATTCAAAAATTACAATAGTAGAAGTTTAGGGAGGATTTTATATCAATGGCTAACCGAATTCTTATCGTAGACGATGCAGCATTTATGAGAATGATGATCCGTGATATTTTGACGAAAAACGGGTTTGAAGTCGTGGGTGAAGCGCAGGACGGCGCGCAAGCCATCGAGAAATTCAAAGAGCTGCATCCGGATCTGATCACGATGGATATTACGATGCCGGAAATGGACGGTATCGCCGCATTAAAAGAGATTAAGAAGCTGGACCCGAACGCGAGAGTGATTATGTGTTCTGCGATGGGTCAACAGGCGATGGTTATCGATGCGATTCAAGCCGGAGCGAAGGACTTTATCGTGAAGCCTTTCCAATCCGACCGGGTAATCGAAGCGATCAACAAAACGCTTGGGGTGTAAGCTAAGCGATGAATAATCCGCAGGAGTCTCCCCCGTTTGATACTGGGGATGTCAACCTTTGGGGGAACTTGTTTACCGTCATCGTAGTTCTTGGCCTGATTCTTGCTTTAATTGTCTTGCTGATCCGATTTCTTGGCAAAAGGAACCGGTATTTATCCCAGAGTCGTGCGATTCGTACTTTGGGAGCCCTTGGCCTCGGACCAAACAAATCCCTTCAAGTGATTGAACTCGGGGGGAGCATCTATCTTGTGGGAGTCGGTGAGGATATTTCCCTGGTGGACAAAATAACCGGCCCGGATGAGGTAGCCTTGCTGTTGCAAGCTTTCGAAGAAGAAGGAACGGAACTTGCCGGATTGTCGTCAACCTTGTCCGGCTGGATCTCGCGCTTGCGCAAAGAACCACCCCGAGAGGAAGAAGAGCTGGACGAAGTCGCTTTTCATGAGGTGTTTCAGTCGCAGTTGCGGAAGATGCCGGACCGGAAACGGCAAATGGAGGAACTTTTGCAGGATCCGGAAGAACAATCTACAGATCGGTCGAGGGATTCATGAAGAGAAAATTGTTAATTGTCGGCTTGCTGCTGACGATATCGAGTATACTCGCGGTTTCCGTAGCATCGGCTGAACCTGTTGATCCGATTCCAAACATCGGTATTCAAATTGGGAATTCGGACTCAGGCGGGGCGTCAGGTACCAGTTCGTTGTCAATCATCTTATTGATCACGGTACTTAGTATCGCACCGGCGATTTTGGTGCTGATGACAAGCTTTACCCGAATCGTTGTAGTGCTGGGGTTTGTCCGAAGTTCCTTAGGAACGCAGCAAATGCCCCCCAACCAGGTGTTAATCGGACTTGCTTTGTTCTTAACGTTATTCGTTATGAGCCCAACGCTCACCACCATCAATGAGGTAGCGGTGCAGCCTTACATCAAAGGGGAAATCACCCAAACGGAGGCATTGGATAAAGCGTCGGTTCCTATGAAGAAGTTTATGTACTCGCATACGAGAACGAAGGATCTTCAGCTGTTTATGGGCTATACCAAAATGGAGAAGCCCAAGAGTTACGAGGACATTCCGCTTTCGGTCATGGTTCCCGCTTTTGCCATCAGCGAGCTAAAGACGGCGTTTCAAATGGGCTTTATGATATTTATCCCGTTTCTGATTATCGATATTGTCGTCTCTAGTGTACTCATGGCGATGGGGATGATGATGCTGCCGCCGGTCATGATTTCACTGCCGTTTAAAATCTTGCTGTTCGTGCTAGTAGATGGATGGTATTTAATCGTCAAGTCACTGTTAGTCAGCTTTAATACCTAGGAATCAAGGAATAGGTTCAGGTTCAGGGAAGGAGAAAGCGGTTCATGAGTTCGGAATTTATTATCGGTTTGGCCGGACAAGCCGTTTATACCGTGTTGAAGGTCAGCGCTCCGATGCTGTTGATCGGTCTCGTGGTGGGGCTCTTGGTGAGTATTTTTCAAGCGACAACCCAAATTCAGGAGCAGACGCTTGCCTTCGTTCCCAAAATCGTTGCGGTGCTAGTCGCCTTGCTGTTGTTTGGTCCATGGATTTTGACGACGCTGGTGGACTTCACCTATGGAATTCTAAATAACCTATCTAGTTATATCGGTTAGGTTGCCGAAATTATGGATACTTTATTGTACGGAATTTCAACTTTTATGCTTATTTTTTGTCGAATGACAGCCTTTTTTGTAGTTTCACCAATATTTTCATCTCGAACGGTGCCGACTACGTTTAAGGTAGGTTTCTCCGGTATGGTCGCGGTTGTCATTCTGCTGACGATCGGTCCCAATCAAGCGGTACCCAACGATTTGGGATATGTGATATTTATTATTCGTGAAGTATTGGTTGGTCTGTTAATGGGTTATGTCGCCAATCTGATCTTTTCGGTCATCCAGATGGCCGGCTCGTTTATCGACATTCAAATCGGTTTTGGGATCGCGAATGTGATCGACCCCATGACCGGGGCAGCGGCGCCGGTATTAGGCAACCTGAAGTATATCATCGCGACGTTGATGTTCCTCAGCATGAACGGTCATCATTATTTACTGGACGCTGTGATTCGAAGCTATAACTGGATCCCATTATCGAATGATTTATTCCAACAAATCTACAACGGGGATTTGGCTGAGTTTTTGGTTCAGACCTTCAGCCAAGCGTTTTTACTGGCGTTCCAGATGTCGGCCCCGCTTGTGGTGGCCTTATTCGTCACCGATGTGGCGCTGGGTTTTTTGGCTCGTACGGCTCCCCAATTTAATATTTTTGTTATTGGGATTCCGGTTAAGATCATCGTGGGTTTACTTGTACTGTTGGTGCTTGTGCCTGGCTTTATCGTTGCGTTTCAAGCTTTGTTCGAGGTGTTGTTCCGAGCGCTGCATGACCTGCTTGGTACGATCGGGCAAAGGCCGAAGTAGGATGGGGGATCGCTATGTCATATCGGTATTCGCTTGATCTGCAGCTGTTCGCCGGTGAAAAGACGGAAAAAGCGACTCCGAAGAAACGTCAGGAGGCCCGTAAGAAAGGCCAAGTGGCCAAGAGTCAGGAACTGACCGGGGCCTTGTTATTGATGGCTGGATTTTTATGTCTGATCGCATTTGGCGGTTATATCAAGGAGCGGTTGGTCAGCCTGTTTGTTGATGTGTTTTATCATCGGTTAATGATGGATGTCACGCAAACGAACGTGATGACAATGATGGGAGATTACGCAGTTCAGGTGCTTTTACTGCTGGCTCCGATCTTCTTGGTTGTCGTGGTGGTGGCTATCGTTGCTAATTATATGCAAATCGGATTTCTGTTCATCGGAGAACCGCTCAAAATGAAGTTAAGCAAGCTGGATCCGATCAAAGGATTTAAGAACATTGTTTCTATGCGGTCGCTGGTGCAGTTTCTTAAGACCCTCTTTAAGTTGCTGATTATAGGTTATCTCGTTTACTCGACGATTTGGGGGTATCGAGGAAGTCTCTCTGCACTGGGTCATTTACCTGTGGATGATACTTTTCATTTCACAGCCCAGCTAACGATGAATTTAGGGATCAAAATTGCAGCTGCCTTGATTGTGCTCGCGGTCCTGGATTACATGTATCAGCGATATGAACATGAGAAGAGCTTGAAAATGTCCAAACAAGACATCAAAGACGAGTACAAGAAAATGGAAGGCGATCCGATTATCAAAGGGAAGATTCGGGAGCGTCAACGGCGGATGGCTCTGCAACGGATGATGCAGGAAGTGCCAAAAGCCGACGTCATCATTACCAACCCTACCCACTTCGCGGTCGCTCTGAAGTATGACGGATCTGAGATGGATGCCCCGCAAGTCATTGCCAAAGGGCAAGACTACGTGGCCCTCCGCATTAAAGAAATTGCCAAAGAACATGGCGTAATTACGATGGAAAATAAGCCGCTGGCACGGGCGCTGTTTCAACGAACCGAAATCGGGGATACCATTCCCGCGGATTTGTTCCAAGCGGTTGCTGAAGTGCTGGCTTACGTATACCGAATCAAAGGCAGAGCCAAATCCTAATGGGATCGGAGGGGAACAAACGTGAAGAAATTTAAGGACTTATTTATTCTTGTTGGCATAATTGGCATCGTCTTGCTGATGATCGTTCCGATCCCGACTGGACTGCTAGATGTTTTGCTGATCATTAATATCTCGCTAGCGTTAATCATTTTGCTCGTTGCAATGAACACGAAAGAAGCGTTGCAGTTTTCCATCTTTCCAGCGATGCTGCTGATCACGACACTATTCCGTTTGGCGCTAAACGTGTCGACCACCAAGTTGATTCTGGGACAGGCCAAAGCCGGCCACGTGGTGGCCACCTTCGGTTCATGGGTTTCTCACGGGGAACCCGTTGTCGGTTTTGTCGTCTTCCTGATTCTCGTAGTCGTTCAGTTTATCGTGATTACCAAGGGATCGGAACGTGTGGCTGAGGTTGCTGCCCGGTTTACGCTCGATGCGATGCCGGGGAAACAAATGAGTATCGATGCGGACCTCAATGCCGGGTTGATTAACGAGCAGCAAGCGCGTGAGCGCCGCACCAAGATTGAACGGGAAGCTGATTTCTACGGTGCCATGGACGGTGCGAGTAAATTTGTAAAAGGGGACGCCATCGCGAGTATCATTATCCTCCTGATCAACCTGATCGGGGGCTTTATCATCGGGATGACGATCCACGGCATGTCTTTTCCTGAGGCGCTTTCGACGTACTCGCTCTTGACGATTGGGGACGGCTTGGTCAGTCAGATTCCGGCGTTGTTGATCTCCACGGCAGCGGGCTTAATCGTAACCCGTGCCTCCTCGGAAGGGAACCTGGCGGATGATATTACGGGACAGCTGTTTACGTATCCCAAGCTGCTGTTTATTGTAGCCGGGACCATCGCCTTACTCGGCACGTTTACGCCGATCGGGATTTGGACAACTTATCCGTTCGCCGGATTAATGATTTTTGCAGGCTTCCGGATGCAGAAAAATATGGACCGCCAGCAAATCGAACAGGAACAGCAGGAGGAGGAGCAGCAAATCGAAGAGGTGCGAAGCCCCGAGAGCGTCATCAACCTGCTGCAGGTGGACCCGATCGAATTTGAATTTGGATACGGCCTCATTCCGCTGGCCGATACCGGCCAAGGCGGCGATTTGCTGGACCGAATCATCATGATCCGACGTCAATGTGCGCTTGAATTAGGTCTGGTTGTCCCCGTTATCCGTATTCGCGACAATATTCAACTAAAACCGAACGAATATGTCATCAAAATTAAAGGAAATGTCGTAGGCGGCGGTGAATTATTACTTAATCACTATTTAGCCATGAGTCCCGGGATGGATGACGATACGATTACAGGTATCGAGACCCGCGAACCTGCGTTTGGTCTTCCGGCCCTATGGATCGACGAAGCGACCAAGGATCGGGCGGAACTGTCCGGCTATACCGTGGTCGATCCGCCGTCCGTGGTGGCGACGCATTTGACGGAATTGATCAAGAAGCATGCGCATGAGCTGCTGGGCCGTCAAGAGACCAAAGCCCTGGTCGACAATCTCAAGGAAAATTATGCGGTGCTTGTTGACGAGTTAATTCCCTCGGTATTGTCGATTGGTGACGTACAAAAGGTACTGGCTAAGCTGTTGAGAGAGAAGATCTCGATTCGCGACATGGTAACCATTTTCGAGACGCTGGCGGATTACGGAACTTACACCAAGGATCCGGATGTGTTGACCGAATATGTCAGACAGGCGTTATCGCGGCAAATTACGCAGCAATTCACCCAGCCGGGCGAAACGATGCGCGTGATCACCGTAGGACCGTCCCTGGAGAAGAAAATCGCCGAGAGCGTACAGCAGACAGAGCAGGGGAGTTATCTGGCACTGGATCCAACTTCAACGCAAACCGTGTTCCAGAAGTTGTCGGAGCAAATCAACCGCTTGATGCAAACCGGGCACCAACCGATTCTGCTTACCTCGCCGACGATCCGGATGTATTTGCGGCAGGTCATCGAGCGTAGCATGCAGGATATTCCGGTGTTATCCTACAGCGAGTTGGAGCCGAATGTTGAAATCCAAAGTGTCGGGGTGGTGAATTTATGAGAGTGAAACGGTATATCGTCGACACAATGCCTGATGCCATGTTGAAAATCCGCAGCGAGTTAGGGGCGGATGCCGTCATCTTAAGTACGAAAGAAATGAAGATTGGCGGTTTTCTCGGCATGTTTCAGAAAAAGAAGATCGAGGTCATCGCCGCTACAGAGGGGGATGCCGCGCCAGCGCCTAAAGGGAAACCGGCCATGCCGGCTACTCCGGCCAAGCCGCCGGCTTCCGCTCCGGTCGCACGCCAAGCCGTGCCGGAGGCCTACCGTAAATCTTCGCAATTGGTTCAGCCGCCTTCTTCCCCGCAGGCTGCAACAAACTCTTCCACTTTGGCAGCGGTTGGTTTGCAGGAGAGGGAAGATCCGATCATCACCCCGATTTCTCCGGCGGCGAAGCTGCAAGCGCCTGAGCCGGAGCTGCGCCAGCCATCGGTAGAAAAGGTACCAAGCTTGGCATCGGCCCGGTTAGAGGCTGCAATTCAAAGCGCTACGGCTAAGGAACACACCTCGACCCTGTCTGCACAAGAGAGCACCCGCTCCGCTAAGGAAGAGCGTTTGCTGGAGGAGGTCCAGCAAATGAAAATGTGGATTAGCCAACTGGCTAAAAAGCAAGGCGATAGCCGCGAAATGCCGCCAAGCTTGCAAGTCTTCCAACAACAGCTTATGAATCAAGAGGTGAACCCGGAGCTCGCCGACGCTTGGGTCGATGATTTGTACGAAGCCTGGGTAAGCTCGGGCAAGATGTTAAGCGATGAAGACATGAGGGCTCAAATTCGTACCCTTGTCGGCGGATTCCTAAAGGACCGTATCGGTATGGGGATTGGTAACTTTACGAAAATCGTCTACATCGCAGGGCCTACCGGAGTCGGGAAAACGACGACCATCGCCAAGCTGGCGGCGGATCAAATTTTCCGCTTGCATAAGAAGGTCGGGTTCATCACCGCTGACACCTATCGAATTTCAGCGATTGAACAACTTCGCACCTACGCTTCCATATTGAACGTTCCGCTGGAGGTCGTACAATCGCCAGGTGATGTACAGCGCGCAATGCAGCGATTGGAGCATTGCGACCTGATCCTGATGGATACCGCAGGGAGAAATTATTTAAATGAGCTGTTCGTAGCGGAACTGCATAGTCTGCTTGCCCCTTCAGCGGCTAGCGAAACGTATCTGGTGCTAAGCTTAACCTCCAAAACGCAGGATATGAAACGGATCACCGAGCATTTTAGCAAATACAACCTGGATAAGGTGATTTTTACGAAACTGGATGAAACGGAATCGGTAGGTACGATATACAACTTGCTTAACGAGTATCCCTTGAAGGTATCGTTTCTGACGAATGGTCAAAATGTTCCGGATGATCTGTTGCAGGCAGACGGGGAATTGCTGGTTGACATTCTGCTGGGAGAACGGAAGCTATGAGCGACCAGGCCCAAGCGCTCAGACAACTGGTATCGTCACAGGGAGGCTCGGCAGATTCAAGGGGACGCAAGGGATCGGCGCGAATCTTGACCATCAGCAGCGGCAAGGGCGGCGTAGGCAAATCCAACTTTACGTTGAATTTTGCCCTAGCCCTAAAGTCCTTGGGACGCAAGGTGCTGCTGTTTGACGCAGATATCGGTATGGCGAATATCGATGTATTGATGGGCATCCGACCGAGATATAACCTGTACCACTTGCTGAAGGGTGAGAAGGACATTACGGAAATCGTGGAGTTCGGCTCGCAGGCTTTACCTTTTATTGCAGGGGGCTCGGGACTCGCCGATCTGTTCTCGTTATCTGAAGGCGATTTGAATTATTTCACCTCACAGATTGAAATGATTTCCGAGGAGATGGATTTCATTCTCTTCGATACCGGAGCCGGCTTGTCCAAGGAGACGCTGAAATTCATTACCGCTGCGGACGAATGCCTGGTCGTGACCACGCCGGAGCCGACTTCTATCACGGATGCGTATGCGTTGATCAAGGTCGTACATGGGATGGAGACGGAGGTGCCGTTCCGTTTGGTCATTAATCGGGTCTCCGGGGAGCATGAAGCCAAACAGGTGGCCGACAAAATTTCACTGGTCGCCGGGCGTTTCCTCGATATGGAGATCCCTACGTTGGGGTATCTCAGCGATGATACGCATGTGATGCAGGCGGTTAAGAAGCAGGTTCCTTTCTCCATCGCTTTCCCCGGTTGCTCGGCAACCCGCGACATTCAACGTTTGGCATTGGCTTATCTGAATGTGCCGCAAACCAAGCCGAGGGATACTTTATCGGGAATCAAAGGATTTATGCATAAATGGTTAAAGCTAGCAAAATGATTCTTCGTGAAGAAGGAACAGGAGTGGAACATGATGCCTTATCGAGTGATGGTGGTTGACGATTCGGCGTTTATGCGTAAGATCATCTCGGATCTCATCGAGCAGGAAGAGGCTTTTCAGGTTCAGGCGACGGCCAAAAACGGACGTGAAGCGATTGAGCAAATCGCAAAGATTCAGCCGGATTTGGTGACCATGGATGTGGAAATGCCGGAAATGAACGGCCTGGATGCACTTAAGGTCATCATGAAGGAACATCCCTTGCCGGTGATCATGTTATCCGGCATCAATGAGCAGGGCATGCGGGAGACGATTATGGCGCTGGAGCTTGGCGCATTCGACTTCATTCGCAAGCCTTCGGCAACCACCAGCTCGCATGATATCGAGCAGGTGGGGCGCGAGCTGCGCGAGCAGCTTCACGCCGCGATGCAGGCAAAGGAGCGGCGTGAAGCTTGGACGGCTGCGCATACAAGCGCGCCGGCGCCTGCGGCGGGCAAGCCGCCCGTGAGACGGCGGGCGGCGCTGCCGCCAGAGGGCGGCCTTCACGCGGCCGCGCTCTGGCGGGGTTCACCGATCTCGTTGCGATCGGTACCTCCACAGGGGGCCCCAAGGCGCTGAAAGCGGTCTTGGAGAAAATACCGGGCGACTTTCCGGCACCCATCGTTATCGTGCAGCATATGCCGCCGAACTTCACCAAGTCGCTCGCTCAACGATTAAACAGCTTATGCGAATTAAACGTCGTTGAGGCGGAGGAAGAACAGGAATTGCAAAGTGGTACGGCATACATTGCTCCGGGAGGATTCCATATGAACGTCGTGTCTGGTCCTGCAGGCAGTTACCGCGTCCATTTGACGAAGACGGAACTCCGCAACGGACATCGACCTTCGGTGGACGTCTTGTACGAATCGCTGCTCCCGCTGCAAGCGTTGAAACGTCATATCGTACTGCTGACGGGGATGGGCAGCGATGGGGCGAAAGTCATGAAGCGGTTGTATGACGCGGGGGTGACTTCCACCATTGCCGAGAGCGAAGAGACTTGCGTCGTATTCGGAATGCCGCGCTCGGCAATCGAATTGAAATGCGTCAGCCATGTATTACCGCTGTATGAAATTGGCCCCAAGCTAGTACAAGAGGTAGCCAAAAAAGTCAACAATTGATCGCTGATCCATGCCTGACTTTTTTGGCTCGCCACTTTAAAAATAGGATGCTTCAAAAAGACAAGTCTTTTTGAACAGCCTCTATAGATGTAAATTACGGAATCTCTTGGAGGAGGTGCCTCACCATGGACATGAATCAGTATCTATCCATGTTTATCGATGAGTCAAACGATCATTTGCAATCATTAAACGAAAAAATGCTGGAGCTGGAGAGCAACCCTGACGATATCAGCATCGTTCAGGTGATTTTCCGATCGGCCCATACGCTGAAAGGCATGGCGGCGACGATGGGGTTCGAGGATTTGTCCTCGCTTACACACCAGATGGAAAACGTGCTGGACCTGGTCCGGAACGAAAAGCTGAAAATGCAGGACTTTATCTTCGACACCCTGTTTAAGAGCTTGGATGCCCTGCAAATGATGGTGCAGGACATTACCCAAGGCGGCGAAGGGAAAGCGGACGTTAGCGAGATCGTCGCTTCGCTGCAGTCGATCGTACGCGGGGACTTCGGAGGAAGCGGCAACTCGGCGGCAAGCAAGCCGGCAGCAGCGGGGGGATCCACATCGGGGACAACCGCCATCCAATTGGATCAATATCAATTTTCCGTACTGGAACAATCCATCACGGAAGGACATAAAGTGCAATACATCGATGTCGCTATCCGGGAGGACTGCCAATTAAAAGCGGCGCGCGCTTACCTCGTCTTTGACCTTCTGGAAAGATACGGGGAGATCGTGAAATCCTCGCCATCCGTTCAAGATATCGAGCAAGAAAAATTTGATCGCAGCTTCTCTCTTTATTACATAACCCAAAAAGAGGCTGCCGAGATTCAAAGCATGATTCTGAATCTTTCGGAAATCGATACGGCTCAGGTTGTGACGCTGGACCACGAGACGCTGGCACAGCTTACTTCCGGGGTGAAGGAGACGGCCGCCGCGGCCGAAGCCGTAGCGCCTGCTCCTAGCACAAGCGAAGCAGCACCGTCCAAACCGTCTGCAGTTGCCGAAGCCAAGAGTAATGCACGCCCTGCAGGGGGAGCTTCCGCTCCATCCCGGACGATTCGGGTCGATATCGACCGCTTGGACGTGCTGATGAATCTGCTTAGCGAGCTGTTGATTGATCGCGCTCGTTTGGAGCAGTTGGCCGAAGAAGTCAAACGCGGCGACTTGACTGAAACGGTCGAGCATATGAGCCGGGTTGGCAGCGACTTGCAGAACATCGTACTGAAGCTGCGGATGGTGCCGGTCGATACCGTGTTCAACCGGTTCCCGCGGATGGTTCGCGACTTGGCGAAATCGTTGGATAAGAAAATCGACCTGAACATCGTTGGCGCGGAAACGGAGCTCGATCGTACCGTGATCGATGAAATCGGTGATCCTTTGGTGCATTTGCTTCGGAACGCAGTAGACCATGGGGTAGAATCAACGGCAGATCGGATTGCGGCAGGGAAGCCGGAAACCGGAACGATCCAGCTCCGAGCTTTCCATAGCGGCAATCATGTGTTTATCGAAATCGAGGACGATGGACACGGGATCGACCGCAGCAAGATATTGCAAAAAGCAATTAAGAACGGCGTTGTGAAAGAAAGTGAAGCCGCTGCTTTGTCGGACGAGCAGGTGTACATGCTGCTGTTCGCTCCGGGCTTTAGCACCGCAGAGGTGATCTCCGACATTTCCGGACGCGGCGTTGGACTTGACGTCGTCAAATCCAAAATCGAATCCTTAAGCGGGGTCGTTTCCGTCGACTCGAAGCTGGGTTCCGGGACGAAGTTCTCGGTCCAACTCCCGCTGACCTTATCGATCATTTCGGCGATGTTGATCAAAGTCGGGACAGAGAAATACGCCATTCCTTTATCCTCGATCGTCGAAACCGGCTTAATCCGGCGCGATCAGGTACGGGAAGTACACGGGTATACGATGGTGGCCTACCGCGATACGCATATTCCGCTGATGTCGCTCGCCAAGCTGTTTGATATTCCTGGCTTCTCCGAAGATGAAGAGGAGGAAACGGAAATCGTCGTCATTCGCAAGGGAGATCGGTTAGCTGCCTTAACGGTAGAAGATTTCATCGGCCAAAGCGAAATCGTTATTAAGAATCTCGGTAAGTATCTGCCGAATGTACAAGGGGTCGCCGGTGCAACCATTTTGGGCGACGGCCAAGTTGCACTCATCATCGATCCGAATGCTTTCATTAAATAAGGCCAGTTTTACACTCTAAGGAGGGTTTCCACATGGGAGAGGAATTGAAAGTCATCGTTTTTAAATTGGGTCATGAGGAATACGGTATCGACGTGGACAAGGTCCAAACGATTGAGCGTATGATGCCGATTACCCGCGTTCCCAAAACGTATGCGTTTGTCAAAGGGGTCATCAATCTCCGCGGCGTAGTTATTCCGGTCATCGACCTGCGTGGTCGTTTTGGACTGCCAGAGGCAGAATACACGGATCAAACCCGGATTATTATCGTATCGGCTAACGAGATGGAAGTCGGATTCATCGTAGATTCCGCTAACGACGTCATCGATCTGAATTCCGATCTGATCGACTCTCCGCCGGATGTGGTAGGCGGGATTAAAGCCAAATATCTTCACGGAGTAGCACGGATTTCCGAGGAACGCCTGCTCGTGATGCTGAATCTGTCCGAGGTGCTAAGCCGGAAGGAAATCATTCAATTGGAAAGCTTAGAGGGCTAAGTCGTGGATTTGTTCAGAGGGTTTGAAGATTTTAAAATGGACATTTTAAAGGAAGTGGGCAATATCGGAGCGGGGAATGCCGCTACCGCGCTGTCCAAATTGCTGGACAAGCCGATTGATATGGCCGTTCCCAAAGTCCAAATGCTTCCGTTTGAGGCGATTGCAGATCGCGTTGGCGGTGCGGAGAACCTGGTGCTTGCAGTATTCTTCCGCGTGGAAGGGGAGGCACCAGGCAATCTGTTCTTCATCCTGAGCCCAGAGGCGGCGAAGAAGCTGTTGCATCGCTTGGCTGGTATCACCGTGGAGAATGAAGAAACCTTTTCGGAGATGGAATGGTCGGCGCTGTCGGAAATCGGAAATATTTTGGCCGGGTCGTATTTGTCGTCGTTGGCTGATTTCACTTCCTTATCGATGTCGCCTACTGTTCCTGCCCTGGCCCTTGATATGGCGGGTGCAATTTTGAGTTACGGACTCCTGCAGTTTGGTGAAATGGGGGATTCCGCCCTGCTGATTGATACGACTTTTATTGAGGGCCATCATGAGGTGGAGGGACAGTTCTTCCTCATACCGGATCCGGATTCATTCGCCAAAATCTTTGCCGCCCTTGGGGTACCCACTGATCATGATCGATGAGCAATATATTGTGAAGGTAGGCATGGCCGAGTTGAATGTCATTACTCAGCAGGGATTGATACGAACAACTGGCCTGGGCTCCTGTGTAGGGCTGACTTTATTTGATCCACAACTCAAAGTAGCCGGACTTGCACATGTGATGCTGCCTTCCTCGGATATCGCCCGGGAAGGGGCGCTGAATATCGCCAAGTATGCGGACACCGCCATTCCGGCGCTGTACCGGAAGTTGCTGGAACTCGGTGCGGCGCCGGGCCGCCTGGCTGCTAAAATGGCCGGCGGTTCGCAAATGTTTACCTTTGCCAGCAGCGGAGATTCGATGCGAATCGGTCCGCGGAATGTAGAATCTTGCAAGCAACAACTGTCCGAGCTCGGCATCCCTTTGCTCGCGGAAGATACAGGCGGCAATTATGGCCGAACGATTGAATTGGACAGCGTATCGGGAATCTTATATGTGCGAAGTGTACAAATGGGGATAAAGGAATTGTAGCCATGCCAGGAAAATTGAGATATTACTTGTTGTCGGGCTTGATTGGTTTTTTAATTACCTTTGCCGTTTCGGCGGGGAACAATTTGTTCATGACCAGCTTTATCCGAGGACTCATTTCTTTTGCCGTCTGGTTTCTGCTTGCCTTTGCTGTAAGTTGGATGCTGGGGTTTTTGAAGGAGATGCCGGGAGATTACGCCACCGCGAGTGAGACGATTGCGGCAGCCGAAGAAGGCAAAGGCAGTAATCTTGACCTGATGACGCCGGATGAAAGCGAGCAGCTAGGCGATTTGATCAAACCTGCTCCAGCCGCTTCGGAAGTGGAAATGCAATTTGCGCCACTGAATCCGCCAAAATTAGTAAAGACACCTGACGACAAAGATCCTGAAGAGCTGGTTAAGGTCGTTCGTCACCTGACAGAACAATAAGGAGGGTGAAGGCAATTGAACGAGCGGAAGACATCCACTCTGAATCATGCCGACCTTTGGGAAAGTTGGAAAGAGCACGGCGATTTGGAGGCAAAGAAACAACTTATCGAGAAATATCTGCCTATTGTCGACTACGTTTCAGGACGTCTCGCCGTTGGCTTGCCCAAAAACGTATCTAAGGACGATCTCGCCAGCAACGGTGTGATGGGACTAATCGATGCGGTCGAAAAGTTTGATTATAAACGGGGTCTTCAATTTGAGACCTATGCATCCTGGCGAGTCCGGGGCGCGATTTTGGACGGCCTGCGGCAAGGGGACTGGGTTCCCCGTTCCGTGCGAGAGAAAGCCAAGAAAATCGAAGAGGGATACCAGCATTTAGAACAGCAATATCTCCGCTCTGTCACGGATACCGAGATGAGCTCGTATTTAAATATCAGCGAGAAAGAATTCCAAAGCATGCTCCAAGATGTTGCCGTCATGACGCTTTGTTCCCTAGAAGATCCGATTCGCGAGGAAGAATCGGAGACTCGTCTGACTTTACTCGTTGACGAAAAAGCAAAAAACCCGGATTATAAAGTTAGGGAGTTTTATTTGCGCGATTCCCTTGCCAAAGGGATCGAGAAATTGACCGAGAAAGAGCGTACGGTCGTCTCCCTACTATATTATGAGGATTTATCCTTAAGCGAAATCGCTGAGGTCATGTCTTTATCGCCCTCGCGGATTTCGCAGCTGCATTCCAAGGCGATCCTACGCCTTCGTGGCAGCTTGGAGAAGCAACGTGATCTGCTGATGCGTGAAGATTGACGGGTTTATTTTTAGCGAGTGTATGATGGAGGGAGGAACGGCTTCGTGGAGCTTCTGGATGATTTAAAGCAGATTTTGAGTGTCACGCTGAACGATGATAAGACGGTGGCCTATCTGCAGTTTTTAAAGAAGGAAGATGATTTTGCCTGTACGGCCGATGCGCTGCTTCAATTCCTAAAAAGCGAGGGCTTGAAATACGGGATTCAGGAAGACATCGTCAAGCGCTTCGCGGCGAACCCCAAAGAGTACTATTTCAGCAAGACGCCGATTGCTATGGGACAGGAACCGATTCAAGGGGAAAACGGGTTTATCCGCCATGCGGTTTCCCTGGACGATGACAATCAGCATCGGCCCGTTGAATCGGAAGACGGCAAGGTGGATTTAAAAGATGTCACACGGTTAAACAATATTCGCAAAGGGCAACTGATCGCAGAGCTTGTGCCCCCTGTTCCAGGTCGCCCCGGCACGGCCGTAACCGGTGAACCGATCCCTTGCCGCGAAGGTAAAGAAGCGCGGTTCAAAGTCGGAAAGAACGTCGTGCTGAATCCGGAACAGACCGCGATGTATGCAGCGATCGACGGTTTGGTGACGCGCACGGATAAAGGCAAGCTGAATGTATTCCCTGTCTATGAGATTAACGGGGACGTGGATTACAGTATTGGGAATATCGATTTCGTAGGAACGGTTGTTGTCCGCGGGAATGTGCTGACAGGATTTCGGATCAGCGCTGCCGGGGACATTCGCGTTGTTGGCGGGGTTGAAGGGGCTGAATTGTTTGCAGACGGATCGATTGAAATTACCGGAGGCATCATCGGTTACAACAAGGGTCTGATCAAGGCAGGCCATAACATCAAGAGCTCGTTTATCCAGGACGGTAACGTTCAGGCGGGGGAAGACGTGCTTGTTTCGCAGAGCATTATGCACTCCAATATCCGTGCCGGCCGGGACGTGATTTGCAGCGGTGCTAAAGGCTTGATCGTGGGGGGCAACATCCAGGCAGGGGAAAAAGTAGTTGCCCGCGTGATCGGAAACCCCATGTCGACAGCGACTTCCATTGAAGTTGGGGCCTTACCTGAGCTGCGTAACGAGCTTCAAGAGCTGCGTCAGCAAGTGAAGGATCAGCTGGCTAATTTGGACAAGACGGAGAAGGCGCTTACGCTGCTGGATCAACTCGCTTCAATGGGCAAGTTGACGCCGGATAAGGTGGAGATGCGTTCGAAGCTGAATATGACCAAGAAATCCAACATGCAGGAGCTCAATCTGATGAAGGAGCGCATGTTGTCGATAGAAAAGGCGCTTGAGGATACCGGGAAAGCCCGGGTTGATGTTCTGAAAATGATCTACGGCGGATCCAAAATCGTCATCGGGAGATATACCAAATATATTAAGGAACCCATTTCGCGCATGTCCTTTTATTTTAGCGAAGGGGATATTTCCATGTCGGCTTACATCTAGAAAGGCACTCATCCAAACGATATTCGAATTATCCATTCCTTCGTTTAACTTGAGGTGATCCCATGAATATGAAATCCGTAGAAATGCAAATCGCGGTCCCTCGGACCAGCGAGGCGGGACGTGTTCAACATGATCAACAACATCGACCTATTCTCGACCAAAATCTGTTATCGGCTCAAGCCTTAAAGGACAGCGAGATCGAGCGCCGGCGCAGTGCGGGTGTGGATGAGAGTGCCCAGAATACGACCGTAAGGCGGGATGGAAATGGTTCTTTCGCGCAAGGACAGGAGCAGGGCCATTCCGGGGACCATCCGGACGAGCAAGCACAGGAGCATAAGGCGGAACATCCCTATAAAGGCCGACATATCGATCTGTCTTTATAGAAGAGATCACATCAACGCAAAAAGGTGAGGATTACATTGTCATTTGGAGAGCCTTGGTTTTATATCGTATTGCTTGGGGCGGCGGCGCTTGTCTATGCTCTACTGCTCCCGGGTCGTCAATCCGCGGCGGCACCCAAAGCGGAAATGGCCAGGGAGCTGGAGGCCACTTTGGAGCAATACATGGCGGAAATCGAAAACGAAAACCAAGAATTGATCGACATGGTCGCGCAGATGAAGCAGGATTTCGTCTCCAAGCAGCTGGCGCAGCAGGAGCAAATTGCTGAGCTGCGCCGTCGTTTAGGGGATACAGAAGCTTCTGCGAAGCAGTGTGAAACACGTCTCGTTCTCCTGGAAAGCGCTATGGCGGAGCAGACGGCAGGTGCCGCTGCCCTAGGGCAGGGGGCGACGCTCCAAGTTCTGCCGCCTCAAGATGATGTTGCAGCTGCCACGGAGTCCGAAAGCCAGCCTCTAGCCCAACCTTCATTGCCAGAAGAACCAGAGCCGGCGCAGGAACAGGTTCGGGATCGATATCCTGAGCTGTTTGATCTTTATGATAAAGGAAAGTCCATTGATATGATCGCCAAAACGATGGGGCTTCAACGCGGCGAGGTCCAGTTGATATTGCAACTGGCCAAGAAGGAGGAGTCCCGATGATGAAGAATCGCCAGTTTATGCTGGGATTGGGTTGCGGACTCATCGCCGGGGCTTTGCTTCTCCAACTGATGCTCATCGGGCAGGGCGGCAACAAGGAGCTCTATACGAAGGAGCAAATTGAACGAGCTGCCGTGCTGGCGGGATTAAAGGTTGTAGAGGTGGATCAAGAGCTGTTGACTGAAGAAGAATGGCTGGAGCGTACTGGCCAAGCTACGGGTACGCCTGTAGATGAGACGGGGGACGCGATCACGCCGGTCGTCCCTGAGCAGCCTGCTGCGCCAACGGCCCCCGCAAATCCGGACAAGCCGGGGACAGACGATGGACAAGCGGCACCCGACGCTCAAACTGACGGGATTAACGGACCGGTGACTCCGGAGTCGCCGCAGCCAGCCACGGTAGAATACAAGATCGTTGGCGGCACGACGTTGGACGGCGTGGCTCAAGGTCTGGAGCAGGCGGGGGTTATCGCGGATAAGAGTGCGTTTTTGAAGACGGCCGTATCCAAGAAGATCAACTATAAAGTTCGTGCGGGGACGTATACTTTTGAAGTAGGCGAGGATTTCGATTCGATCATTTCGAAAATCTCTCCTAAGTCCTCCAAGAACGATTAAACGATACATGCAAAAGGCACCCCGAGTGCCTTTTTCTTTTGCGTCAATTTACGTCAAACTTCGGTTGCATCCCCTTTTTACTTATGGTATATTAATTGACGGTGTTATAACGCACGCGGGATGATTTCGCCAAGGGTGCTCGCTTTTTAGGATAAAAGGGAGTCTTGGTGGGAAATGAAACCTGCGGAGGAAGCATCAAAAAAACCAAACTTAGGAGGTGCGTGAAGATGGCAGTAATCTCCATGAAACAACTGCTTGAAGCAGGCGTTCACTTCGGTCACCAGACTCGTCGCTGGAACCCGAAAATGGATCGTTATATCTTCACTGAAAGAAACGGTATTTACATCATTGACCTGCAAAAAACGGTCAAGAAAGTGGAAGAAGCTTATAACTTCGTAAAGAGCATTGCTGAAGAGAATGGAACCATTCTGTTCGTAGGCACGAAGAAACAAGCTCAAGACTCCGTGAAAGAAGAAGCAGAACGCGCGGGTCAATTCTACATTAACCAACGTTGGTTGGGCGGTACGCTGACCAACTTCCAAACGATTCAAAAACGGATCGACCGTTTGAAACAGCTGGAAGCTTGGGAAGAAGACGGCACGTTCACTGTATTGCCGAAGAAAGAAGTTATCATTCTTCGCAAAGAGAAAGAACGTCTCGAGAAATTCCTGGGCGGGATCAAGAACATGAAGGGCTTGCCTAGCGCTCTGTTCGTGATCGATCCTCGTAAAGAACGTATCGCGGTTGCCGAAGCCCGCAAATTGGGTATCCCAATTGTAGGTATCGTCGACACGAACTGCGATCCGGACGAAATCGACTACGTCATTCCGGGTAACGACGACGCGATCCGCGCCGTAAAACTGTTGACGGGTAAAATGGCGGATGCCGTGATCGAAGCTCACCAAGGTGAACAAACTACAGCGTAATGGCCTTAGCCAGATGCTAAATCGATAAATTAAATGAAAAGGGTGGTTGGTAGGTGTCAAACCTCTCACTACCCTTTTTTTAAAGTGAAGAAGACGGTATAAAATCAGCGGGTCATTACGATGTTATTACATAGGCGGTTGGTTTTATATCTTGAGAGTTGAAGGGGATTTACCCTATACATCGATATGGAGGGAATTAAACATGGCTGTTGATGCAAAATCGGTCAAGGAACTACGTGAAAAAACGGGCGCAGGGATGCTGGATTGCAAAAAGGCGTTAGAAGAAGCAAACGGCGACATGGCGAAAGCCATTGAGGTCTTGCGCGAAAAAGGTCTGGCTGCCGCTGCAAACAAAGCGGGTCGGGTCGCTACAGAAGGTGTTGTTGAATCTTATATCCACGCTGGAGGCCGTATTGGTGTTCTGGTTGAGATCAACAGTGAAACGGACTTCGTAGCTAAGAATGAACAGTTCAAAGAATTTGCACGTGACGTTGCGATGCATATCGCGGCAATGAGCCCTCGTTATGTTCGTCGGGAAGAAGTTCCTCAAGAGGAAATCGAGAAAGAGAAGGAAATCTTGAAAGCTCAAGCCTTGAATGAAGGCAAGCCGGAGAAAATCGTTGAGAAAATGGTCGAAGGCCGCATCGGCAAATACTACGAAGAGTTCTGCTTGCTGGAACAAGCTTTCGTTAAAGACCCAGACAAAACGATTGAGCAACTGCTGAAAGAAAAAATCAGCACGATCGGTGAAAACATTTCCATCCGTCGTTTCGTTCGTTACGAACTTGGCGAAGGTCTGGAGAAAAAAGTCGACAACTTCGTAGAAGAAGTTATGTCCCAAGTCAATAAATAAGCAGACCATCTCACATACAAGTGAAGGAAAGTTGGAACACGCCGTGTTCCTTCTTTTTTAACCCGCGAATGAGTTCGATGTGGAGGTATACATTTGGAACAGCCAGTGTTTAAACGTGTTGTCTTAAAGGTCAGCGGGGAGTCGTTAGCCGGTCAAAACGGTTACGGTATCGACGCCGAAACGATTTCATCCATCGCCGAACAGGTGAAGGAAGTGGTGGAACTGGGCGTGCAGGTGGCTATCGTCTGCGGCGGCGGCAACATCTGGCGCGGGATCGCCGGCAGCGCCAAGGGCATCGACCGTGCTACTGCGGACTATATGGGGATGCTTGCCACGGTGATGAATTCCCTGGCTTTGCAGGACGCGCTCGAGCAAATTGAGGTGCCTACCCGGGTGCAAACCTCGATTGCGATGCAACAAATCGCCGAACCGTACATCCGTCGCCGGGCGATCCGCCATTTGGAGAAGGGCCGGGTTGTGATTTTTGCGGCGGGCACGGGCAATCCGTTCTTCTCTACGGATACAACGGCCGCGCTTCGTGCAGCTGAAATTGAGGCGGAAGTGATCCTGATGGCGAAAAATAAGGTGGATGGCGTATACTCCGCGGATCCGTTTGTGGATCCAAACGCGGTGAAATATGAATCCCTCACGTATTTGGAAGTGCTGAACAAGAACCTGGGGGTTATGGATTCCACGGCATCCTCGCTATGCATGGACAATGATATCCCGTTGATCGTTTTTGCAATTACGGAACAAGGGAACATTAAGCGCGTCGTTCTCGGTGAGAAAATCGGGACGATCGTCAAAGGGAGTGTAGATTAATGCCGCAAACGATTAAGAAACATGCTGAAGAACGCATGGACAAAGCGATTCAGGCACTGAAAAGAGATCTTGCGACGCTGCGCGCCGGAAGAGCTACGCCTTCGCTGCTTGATCGCGTTCAGGTTGATTACTACGGTTCGCCGACCCCAATCAACCAGTTGGCCAATATCAACACGCCGGATTCTCGGACGTTGATGATCCAGCCTTGGGATAAATCGTCGTTATCGGAGATTGAGCGGGCGATCCAGAAATCGGATCTCGGTTTAACCCCCGCGAACGACGGGACATCCATTCGCTTATCGATTCCGGCCTTGACCGAAGAACGTCGTGTCGAGCTCGTGAAGATGACGAAGAAATTCGGCGAAGAGGCGAAGGTCGCCATCCGCAACATTCGCCGTGACGCGAACGATGACATCAAGAAGCTAGAGAAAACCGATATTTCGGAGGACGAATCGCGCCGGCATCAGGAAGACATTCAGAAAACGACAGATAAATTTATCGCGGAAGTGGATAAGGTCCTCGCTGCGAAAGAAAAAGAGATCATGGAAGTTTAAGAGACAAAAAGCGGCCCCTCCTTTTACGGTGGGGTTTTGTCTCTTTTTCATCATCGGCTGGAGGAAAAGGAATGATCAAGCTATTTCAACCCTGGCGGAAAAAGAAAAATCCTGGGGCATCCGTCAGCTTGTCCCCGGACAATATCCCGAACCATGTCGCCATTATAATGGATGGTAACGGAAGATGGGCGCGCAAGCTGGGAATGCCGCGAATCGTTGGCCATCGATCGGGGATGAAAGCCGTGAAGCGGGCGACGATTGCGGCGGATGAACTTGGCATTTCCATCTTGACGCTGTATGCTTTCTCAACGGAAAACTGGAAACGGCCGAAGGACGAGGTTGATTATCTGATGTCGCTTCCGCAAGAGTTTCTGGCGATCGAACTGGATGAGTTAGTCGAGAAGAATGTCCAGGTGCGGATGATGGGCTATACGGATGAATTGCCCAAGCATACGATTGCCGCTATGAAGGAAGCGATTGAACGGACGAAGCACAACACGGGCTTGATCTTGAATTTTGCCTTGAATTACGGCAGCCGTCGCGAGATTACGGAAAGTGTAAAGGATATCGCCAAGGCGGTTCAGTCCGGAGAGTTGTCGGTGAAAGACATTACGGCCGAAACGTTCGAATCTCGGTTGCTGTCCGCCGGGTTGCCTGATCCTGACCTGCTGATTCGCACGAGTGGAGAATTGCGGTTAAGTAACTTTATGCTCTGGCAAACGGCTTATAGTGAATTGTGGTTCACGGATACCCTCTGGCCGGATTTCAACAAAGATCATTTGGTTGAAGCGGTGGCAGAGTATCAGCGCCGCACGCGGCGATACGGTGGATTAACCTAGCGATGGAAGGTGTTGACTGGTGAAACAGCGGTTGATTACGGGCATCATCGCCGGCGGCTTTTTCCTCGGAATGTGCTGGTTGGGCGGAACCCTCTATCATGTACTTATTTTGCTTATGGCTCTGATCGGATATTACGAATTTGTGCGAATGACCCGTATCCCGGCATTCCAAGGACCCGCTATACTGGGGTACCTCGGTGTGGTCTATTTCACGTTTCCGTGGCGTCTGCTCGATATCGCCCAACCGCTCAGCGATTCTGCGGTGTTGTGGTTGGGGATGCTGCTCTTTTTAGCTGTGACGGTGATCAGCAAAAATGAGATGCCGATCGGCCAAGTTGCCATGCTGTATTTAGGTATGGTTTACGTCGGCATCGGATTTGCGGCGATAGCGGAAACACGCAATACGGCTGACGGCCATGGCTTGTTCTGGACGTTTCTTATGTTGGCGGCGATATGGAGCAGCGATGCGGGGGCGTATTTCACCGGCCGCCGCTTCGGCAAAAATAAGCTGTGGCCCGCGATCAGCCCGAACAAAACCGTGGAAGGGGCGCTGGGAGGCGTCTTACTAGCCGTGATCGTTGCCGTGATCTTCGCGTTTGCTTCCGGTGGATTGCTTACGGTCGGACGAGCCGTCCTGCTCGGGATCTCCGCTGCAGTGGTAGGGCAATTCGGCGACCTGATCCAATCGGCGTACAAACGTGTCTACGGCATTAAGGATTCCGGCAAGCTGCTGCCTGGCCACGGAGGCATTTTGGACCGGTGCGATAGTTGGATCGCGGTGTTCCCGTTCATACATATCCTCACCCTTCTCCCTCAATAAGGTAGATTGAAAATCGGCCTCCCCGCACGAAGGGGATGCAGAGATGGGGATTCGACGTCGAATCTTGAACTCAGCCGGGCCTTCCGTTGCTCACGTAGCTTCCAGCTACGCTGCGCTACTCAGTCCCTAGCTTCGTCCAACCTTCTCGGTGCTGAAAACCCGATTTTCAATCTTTTATTGAACGGGTCGATTGAGAATCGGCCTCCCCGCACGAGGGGGATGCAGAGATGGGGATTCGACGTCGAATCTTGAACTCAGCCGGGCCTTCCGTTGCTCACGTAGCTTCCAGCTACGCTGCGCTACTCAGTCCCTAGCTTCGTCCAACCTTCTCGGTGCTGAAGAAACTTTGCAAGGCGAGCTAACGGACTCCAGAGGCCTTATTGCTGTAAAAAGGAAGGGGTTCGCAAACTAACGGACCTCAGAGACCTTATTTGGGTAAAAGGCATCCGGTTTGGTGCTTTTGGCTCCAGATAAAGTCCCTGGAGTCCGTTAGAACGGGAAATGATCGGGAAATAGATAAATAACGGCGCTACGGTCCGTTAGAAGGTGAGGGATCTCTGTGGATCCCTTTGAATCTCTTTGAACACGAGGTGCAGCATGAAAAAAATCGCGTTGATCGGCTCGACCGGTTCCATCGGCACGCAAACGCTGGACGTCCTCCGAGCTTATCCCGAGGAGTTTCGGCTGGAAGGTTTGGCGGCTGGCAGCAATATCGAGTTGTTTGCTAAGCAAGTCCACGAGTTTCGGCCCCGAAAAGCATCTGTAGCCACCAAGGAGTTGGCTGACCGGATTCGTCCGCAGCTGCCGGATGGCGTGGAGCTTTTTTATGGCGACCAGGGTTTGATTGAAGTGGCGGCGGGAACCGATGCCGATACGGTGGTGACAGCCATTGTCGGCAGCGCGGGACTGCCTGCGACGTTAGCGGCTATCGAGGAAGGCAAGCATATCGCGTTGGCGAACAAGGAGACGCTGGTTACGGCGGGACATCTGGTAACGGAATTGGCCCGGCGTAAGGGAGTAGCGTTGCTTCCCGTGGATAGCGAGCACTCGGCTATTTTTCAATGCTTGAATGGAGAGCATCGGGAAGAAGTTGGTCAAATCACATTAACTGCCTCCGGCGGATCGTTCCGCGATCTGTCAAGAGAACTGCTAAAGGATGTCACGGTGGAGGATGCCTTAAAGCATCCAAACTGGGCGATGGGCGCTAAAATCACCATCGATTCAGCCACGATGGTCAACAAAGGATTGGAAGTGATCGAAGCCCACTGGCTGTTTGATCTTCCTTTTGAGCAGATCGGAGTGTTGCTGCACCCGGAAAGCATCATCCACTCCTTCGTTGAGTATCGTGACGGCAGCGTGATCGCACAACTGGGAACTCCGGATATGCGCGTGCCGATCCAATATGCGTTAACCTATCCACACCGCTGGACGTCTGCTGCAAAGCGGTTGTCGTTGGCTGAGGTCGGGAAGCTGCATTTTCGCGAGATGGACTTTGACCGGTTCCCTTGTTTAAGACTAGCCTACGAATGTGGTAAAATAGGAGGTACGGCAACCAGCGTTTATAACGCCGCGAATGAAGCAGCCGTTGCCCGCTTTTTGAAAGGGGATATTCCCTTCTTGCAGATCGAGAGCATTATCGAAACAGCTTTAGCCAAACATGAAGCGCAGGCTCATCCGGATCTGGAAACGATTCGCGAAGCGGATCGCTGGGCTAGAGCTTTAGCCGAGACGTTGTAAGGTTTGTTTCGCTTCGTGCTCAAAAGCTGGGGTGGCGGTATTCTCTTGTGCCTGATCGGAGAATATATTAATCTAAAGTAACGTTGGACGATCCGTGGCCAGAAGGGGGATGCTTACGCTTGGAATTGCTGAAAATCATATTTTTGACGGTGCTTATGTTTTTTGTCATCGTCACGGTGCATGAATGGGGACATTACTTCTTTGCGAAGCGTGCCGGCATTTTGGTACGGGAATTTGCCATCGGTTTCGGCCCGAAACTGCTGTCTTTTAAACGGGACGAGACCCAGTTCACTTTGCGTTTGCTACCTTTCGGCGGCTACGCGCGGATGGCCGGCGAGGATCCGGAGTTGGTTCAAATCTCAGATGGACAGACCGTCGCCTTGCGTTTGGAGAACGATCAGGTTCGGAAGATTTACCTGGACCGGCTGGACAGCCGTAAAAACGTGATCCGCGGCGAAGTACAGTATATCGATCTCGAAGACGATCTCAAGGTACGTTTGGACGTAGACGGCGAGACGCTGACCTACCAAGTCCATCCGCAAGCGATGTTGGTGACGAAGGGGAAAGAGACGCAAATTGCCCCTAGAGATCGGCAGTACGGCAGCAAGACGGTGGGCCAGCGCGCCTTATCGATCTTTGCAGGTCCGCTGATGAACTTTATCTTGGCCTTTGTGCTGTTTGCCTTGCATACGCAAATGGGGGGGATTCCCCTGGAGCAACCGAGCCACCTGCAAATCGGCGAGGTGATGCAAGGGATGCCGGCTGAAGAAGTTGGCTTGAAAACGGGAGATATCATCGAAACGATCAACGGAACTCCGGTAGGGACCGATGCGAATAAAATGATCGAAATGATCCAAGCTTCAAAAAACAAGCCGATGACATGGACGGTCAAACGCGGCGAAGAGACGTTGCAGGTCACGATCACCCCGAAAGGGGCAGAGAATGAAGCGGGCAAAATCGGAAGTACGATCATTACGGTTTTTCCGACGCGCAGCGCATCCTTTGGGGAGACGTTCCAGGTCGCGGGGGAAGATATGGTCAACACGACCAAAGCGATTTTCCTCGGCTTCCAGCAGTTGATCAACCGCTTTAACATGGACGATTTGGGAGGTCCGGTCCGCACGTTTGAGGTTACCGGCCAAATTGCGAAGCAAGGCATCGTGCAATTAACGTATTGGGCCGCCATTTTGAGCCTTTATCTGGGGATCTTTAACCTGCTGCCAATCCCTGCATTGGATGGGAGTCGGCTCATTTTCCTTGGGGTCGAGGCCCTGCGCGGCAAACCGATCGATCCAAACCGCGAAGGCATGGTGCATTTCATCGGATTTGCGATGCTGTTCCTGTTGATGATCGCGGTCACTTATAACGACATACTGCGCTTGATTCACGGCTGATCCTGCTGACGGAGGCAGCCGCCGATCGGCGCGCGAGTACATTAAACTTGTGGTTTTTACGGGAGGACAAAGGTTCTTATGGCAAACGAGGAGAAACAATTCGTCACGGAGATTACCCCGCAGGGAGTAGACTTTTCCCGCTGGTACATCGACGTTATCAAAAAAGCGGATCTCATGGATTACTCGCCGGTCCGCGGCTGTATCGTATTTAAGCCGGACGGCTACGAGATCTGGGAGCATATCCAGGCCGAGCTGGACCGCCGCTTTAAGGAAACGGGCCATCGCAACGCTTATTTCCCGCTGTTTATTCCGGAGAGCTTCTTCCAGAAGGAAAAGGAACACGTCGAAGGCTTTAATCCGGAGTTGCCTTGGGTGACGGAAGCGGCCGGTGAGAAGCTGGAGGAGCGTCTGGCGATTCGTCCGACCTCCGAAACAATGATTGGGCATATGTACGAAAAATGGATCCAATCTTACCGCGATTTGCCGGTGCTGATTAACCAATGGGCGAACGTTGTCCGTTGGGAGAAACGGACGTTGCCGTTCCTTCGTACGAGCGAATTCCTGTGGCAGGAGGGCCATACGGCCCATGAAAACGAGCAGGAAGCGCGCGAAGAAACGATGCGGATGCTGGAAATTTACCGCGATTTCGTGGAAAATTACTTGGCGATCCCGGTGATCGTCGGCCAAAAAACACCGTCCGAGAAATTCGCCGGCGCGGTGGATACCTACTCCATTGAAGCAATGATGAAGGATGGCCGTGCTGTACAGGCCGGGACTTCCCACTATCTGGGCACCAACTTTGCAACCGCATTTGATATTCAATATTTGAACCGCGAGAACGTTCGCGAATATGTTCATACCACCTCTTGGGGCGTCAGCACCCGGTTGATCGGCTCGCTGATCATGGTGCACGGGGATGACCGCGGATTGGCATTGCCGCCGAAGGTTGCGCCGAAGCAGGTCATGATCATTCCGATCGGCCCGCCAAAAACATGGGAAGCGGTCGTAGGCAGAGCGGATGAGCTGTTTGCCGAGCTGAAAAAAGCAGGCATTCGCGTTGGCATCGATGATCGTGCGGACTTCCGCCCAGGCTGGAAGTTTAACGAATACGAAATGCGCGGCGTACCGGTTCGTTTGGAAATCGGGCCTCGCGATATGGAGAACGGCGTCTGCGTACTTGTCTCCCGCATCAGCGGCGAGAAGAAGGTGATTCAGCAGGACCGTTTGGTTGAAGAGGTTCAAGCGATGCTGGAGCAGGTCCATCAAGAAATGTACGAACGGGCCAAAGCTTTCCGCGAAGAGCATTTCTACAGCGTCGACACTTTGGATGAAATGAAGGCAAGCATCGAAGAGAAACGCGGCTTTACCTTGGCCGGCTGGTGTGGTTCGGAAGCTTGCGAACGCCAAGTGAAGGAAGAGACGGGAGCGACCAGCCGCAATATTCCGTTCCATCCGGACACTACGAAAGAAACTTGCCTCGTTTGTGGGAATAAAGCAAAGCATACCGTCGTTTTTGCCAGAGCCTATTAAGATGTCGCCTTAGAGTCCCGCAAGAGCTTTGGGGAACTTGGGACGCAGGCGAACGACAGAACAACAAGAGGGCTTTCGGCAGTCAGCGCCTGCAGGCTTTTCACGCCGCCGGTCAACCGCCGGAAGCTCTTTTTGGATCCAAGGCAATAAGTCAGCTAGCAAGGTGAGGGGAGAGGACATGACCGAGACGCAAGACAAGAGAAACCGGCTGGAGCTGTTGATGAAGCAGGCGGAGGTGCCCGCTTCGCTGGTCGATCCGTACTTTCTTGA
Organism: Paenibacillus rubinfantis; assembly: GCF_001486505.1. Taxonomy (GTDB): domain Bacteria; phylum Bacillota; class Bacilli; order Paenibacillales; family Paenibacillaceae; genus Fontibacillus; species Fontibacillus rubinfantis. Next base: position 224,997 of record NZ_LN909066.1, on the reverse strand, counting down.
CGGACATATCGAAAAGGTAGAGGTCAGCCGCAGCAATCGGGAGTGGAGAATCACCATTCAGAAGGATACGCTGGTGCCGGCCCAGGCCTACCGTACGTTTTGCCTGCGGGTCAGGGAGCGGATGGAGCATATCGCCATCATTACCTTTGAGTTTCATTACGGCGGCTTGTCCCCCAAGGACATCGTGGGGGAATATTGGTCTCTGTTTATCGAATGGGTGAAACGCCAAGTTCCGTCGGTGAACGGCTGGATGGCGAGAGCCGGGTTTGACGTAGACGGTGATGTGGTGACGGTGACGTTTAGCGATGCGATGGCACTGGAATTGGCACGCAAAAAGCAAATCGACAAAGCCATCACGGCATATTACGAAACGTATTTTGGCTTGCCGTTAAGGATTAAGCTGCAAACCGGCGAGACGAACGTCGAAGCGTTTGAGGAGTTCCAGCAGCGGATCGTGGAGGAAGAGCGAGAGGTCATCCAGAAGATGATGGAGAGCATAACGGTTGAGGCACCTCCGGAGGAAGTTGAAGGAGAAGTGATCAAGCTGCAGCTTGGGAACGACATCAAGGAACCGCCGGTACCGATGCAGCAAATCCAGGACGAAGAGAAAAAGATTACGATTCAGGGTACGATCTTTGGCCTGGACCGCAAGGAGCTGCGCAATGGCAACACGTTGTTTGTGTTTTTCCTGACCGATTTTTCCGATTCCCTGCAGCTGAAATTGTTCGCCAAAAATAAAGAAGACTTAAAAGTCATGGGGCAACTCGCCAACGGCAAGTGGATCAAAGCGCGGGGCAAAGTGGAAATGGACCGCTTTATGCCGGTCCCAGAGCTGGTGATGATTCCTTCCGATCTATGCGAGGTTTCCGCACCGCCGGGACGCAAGGACAATGCGCCGGAGAAGCGGGTCGAGTTCCATCTGCATACGACCATGAGCACGATGGACGCCGTAACGCCGATTGGCGATTACGTGAAGATGGCCGCCAAATGGGGGCATAAAGCGATCGCCGTCACGGATCATGGCGGTGTGCAAAGCTTCCCCGATGCGGCGAAAGCGGCAAAGAAAAACGGCATTAAAATGATTTACGGTGTGGAAGCCAACGTCGTAAACGACAATGTGGCGGTTGTGCTTAACCCTCGGGGCGATGACTTGAAGTCGGCGACCTACATCGTTTTTGACATCGAGACCACCGGTTTGTCGGTGACGCAGAACAAAATCATTGAAATTGCCGCGGTGAAAATGCAGGAGGGCAAAGAGATCGATCGATACGCAACCTTTGTTAATCCGCATGAACGGATCCCTTATCATATTCAACAGCTGACGAATATCAACGACGACATGGTGAAGGACGCGCCGGACGTGGAACCGGTGTTGAAGAGATTCGTTGAGTTCGCGGGAGACGGGATTCTCGTCGCTCATAACGCCCGGTTTGACTATGACTTTGTCAACGCGAAGCTAAAAGAACTAGGGCTTCCCATCATGGAAAACCCTGTGCTCGATACGTTGGAGTTGGCCCGGATGCTGTTCCCAACCATGAAAAATCACCGGCTGAATACGCTCGCGGCTAAATATAAAGTTTCGCTAGAGAACCATCACCGGGCGATCGATGATACCTTGGCGCTTGGCGAGATTTTGAACGGATTGCTGGATGACGCCGCCAAAATCGAAGGGTACAAATCGTTGGACCGCCTTAACGACAAGGTCGGGAAGGACTTATCCAATGCCCGTCCGTTCCACTGCGGAATCTACGCGCTGAATCCAGTAGGCAAGAAAAACCTATTTAAGCTCATATCGATGTCGCACACCGAGTATTTTAAGCGGGTGCCTTGTATTCCTAAATCCAAGCTGGTGGAGATGCGCGAAGGGTTGCTAATCCTATCCGGTTGCGAGAAGGGTGAATTCTTCGAAACTGTATTGAACAAGTCCGTTGAAGAAGCCGAAGCTGTCGCCGAATTTTATGATGTGCTGGAAATCCAGCCGCTCACGATGTACATGCATTTGGTGGAAAAAGGACTGGTTGGCGGTACGGAAGAATTGGAAACGGCGATCCGTAAAGTGGTCGAGATCGGCATGAAGTTGGATAAGCCCGTCATTGCTACCGGAAACGTGCATTACTTGGATCCAAAGGACAAGCTATACCGTGATATTACGATTCATGGCATCACCGGCTTCAGTCCGCTGAAGGATATCCGCAAGCCGGATGCGCATTTCCGGACGACGGAGGAGATGTTGGAGGAGTTTGCTTTTCTCGGCCAGGAGAAGGCCTTTGAAGTTGTGGTTACCAATACCGCGGCGCTGGCGGACCAGTTCGAGGAATTGGAGTTGTTCCCGGACAAGCTGTTTACGCCAATCATTGAAGGGGCGGACGAGGAAATCCGTCGCACCTGTTACGATACGGCCAAATCGATTTACGGCGAGGATTTGCCGGAAGTGATCATCAAACGGTTGGAGAAAGAGCTGGAGCCGATCATCAAATACGGGTTCTCGGCGAACTATCTAATCTCTGAACGTTTGGTTAAGAAGTCGAACCAAGATGGTTATCTCGTAGGTTCCCGGGGTTCGGTCGGCTCATCAGTAGTTGCGTTATTCCTTGGCATTTCCGAGGTTAACCCGCTTCCGGCCCATTATATTTGCCAGAATCCCGAATGCAAGCATAGCGAATGGTTCCTTGACGGCAGCGTGCCCAGCGGGTTCGACCTTCCGGACAAAAACTGCCCGAAATGCAACGGCAAGCTGAAGGGCGAAGGCCAGGATATCCCGTTTGAGACGTTTTTGGGCTTTAAAGGTGATAAGGTACCGGATATTGACCTTAACTTCTCCGGTGAATATCAACCCGTTGCCCATAACTACACCAAAGTGCTGTTCGGGGAGAAAAACGTATTCCGCGCCGGGACGATTGGTACGGTCGCCGAGAAAACGGCGTTTGGGTTCGCCAAGAAATACGAGGAAGAGCATAACAAAAATTGGCGTGGAGCTGAGTTGAACCGTCTGGCTACCGGATGTACCGGCGTCAAACGCAGCACCGGTCAGCACCCCGGCGGGATTGTGGTCGTACCGGATTATATCGAGGTTGAAGATATTACCCCGGTACAGTTCCCGGCCGATGATACGGGAGCGGAATGGAAAACCACGCATTTTGATTACCATGCCTTTGACGCGAACTTGCTGAAGCTCGATATTCTGGGGCACGATGATCCGACGATGATGCGGATGCTGCAGGATTTGACCGGAGTTGATCCTCAGACAATTCCGATGAATGATCCGAAGGTCATGAGCATGTTTAACTCAACGGAATCACTTGGAGTCGCGCCGGAGCAGATTCGCACACCGGTGGCCACCTACGGGATTCCGGAAATGGGAACGAAATTTGTCCGTCAGATGCTGGTGGAATCGCAACCTTCCTCCTTTGCCGATTTGCTGCAAATATCCGGGCTGTCCCACGGCACAGGCGTATGGCTAGGCAACGCGCAGGAGCTAATCAAGAACGGCACCTGTAACATCAAGACGGTGATCGGCTGTCGTGACGATATCATGTTATTCCTGATTTATAAAGCAGGCATGGATGCCGGCTTGGCCTTTAAAATTACGGAGAGCGTTCGTAAGGGGAAAGGGCTGACCCCGGAATGGATTGAGGAAATGAAGAAGTGTAAAGTACCGCAATGGTACATCGACTCCTGCCTTAAGATCCAGTACATGTTCCCGAAGGCGCACGCCGCCGCATACGTTATTTCCGCGGTGCGGACCGCCTATTTCAAACTGTATTATCCGATTGAATACTATGCGACGTATTTCTCTGTCCGCGGTGAGGATTTCGATATCGAGCTGTGCTGTCAGGGGTATGAAGCCATCTACCGCAAAATCGAAGAGATCGAGCAGAAGGGCTTCCAAGCGCTACCGAAGGAAAAAAATATGCTGCCGATTTTAGAGATGGCGCTGGAGATGACCGCTCGCGGCTTCCACTTCAAGCAGATCGACCTATACCGCTCGGACGCTACGAAGTTTATCGTCGATGGCGATTCCTTGATTCCGCCGTTCTCGGCGCTTGCCGGGATCGGGGAGAATGCGGCCAAGAATATCGCTGCGGCGAAAGAGCAAGGCGAGTTCTTGTCGGTGGAGGATTTCCAACAGAAATCCAAGGCGAGTAAAACGATCGTCGAGCTCCTGGGTTCGATGGGCTGCTTCCGCGGCCTGCCAGAAAGCAACCAGCTATCATTGTTTTAATTATGAAGAATTCAAGATTCGCCGTCGAATCTACATCCTGTTTTTGCTTCGTGATCCGAAGATGCTTTTTAAACAACCGTTTCAATAAAAGCTTAAAAAGACAGGTTTGGAGCACCAAGAAGGTTGGATGAAGCTAGGGGCTGAGTAGCGGAGCGTAGGCGAACCTACGTGAGCAACGGAAGGCCCGGCTGAATTCAAGATTCGCCGTCGAATAAACTGCCAGTGTCCACTTCGTGATCCGAAGATGTCTTTTTAAACCTCCTTACACAGTAAAGGTGTTTTACTTGTCACTCAGTATGTACTATGTTATAATTTTTTTGGCAATCATGAAGATAGAACCGTTGTTTAAAGAGTGGGGAAACCCACTCTTTAATCTTTGGTATATAGGATTGAATTATTGGAGGTAATGTACGCTTGAGCACACCAAAGATCAAAGCGACCGTAGAGCAAATGGTCACGCCTTATTTGGAGGAGAACGGCTTTGAACTGGTTGACGTGGAATACGTCAAGGAGGGGAGCAACTGGTTCCTCCGCGTATTCGTCGACAAAGACGGTGGCATCGATATCGATGACTGCGGCCGGATCAGCGAATACCTTAGCGAGAAGCTGGACGAGAACGATCCGATTCCGTCGGCTTATTTTCTAGAAGTGTCTTCGCCGGGAGCAGAACGCCCCTTAAAGAAAGCCGAGGATGTATCCAAGGCGGTTGGCAAAGACGTATTTGTTACTACATACGAACCGGTAGACGGCCTGAAGGAGTTTGAAGGCCGGCTTCTATCCTTCGAGGGCGACGAAATGGTCGTCGAAGTCGGGAAGAAGCGTCACGCCATTCCATATAACAAAGTTGCCAGTGCAAGATTGGCTATCATCTTTTAGAAGTAGTTCAAAAAGTCACCTGACTCTTTGAAATTATACTTCTAGTGTGACCTACGGGGAATCATGAAAGGGGGAACTCGAGGCAAATGAGCATGGATTTTATCGAAGCCTTGAATGAATTGGAAAGGGAAAAAGGGATCAGCAAGGATATCTTGTTCGAAGCGATCGAAGCGGCGCTGATTTCCAGTTACAAGCGTAACTTTAATACGGCACAAAACGTGCGAGTGGATATGAACCGCCATACCGGCGCGATCAAAGTGTTTGCACGCAAGCTCGTGGTTGAGGAGGTTCTCGATCCTCGCACGGAGATTTCGCTGCCTGCGGCACGCGAGATCAACCCCAATTATCATCTCGACGACATTACCGAAATCGAGGTCACCCCTCGCGACTTCGGCCGGATTGCAGCCCAAACTGCCAAGCAGGTCGTCACGCAGCGCATTCGCGAGGCGGAACGCGGACTCATCTATAATGCGTTCGTTGAGAAGGAAGAAGACATCGTGACCGGGATTGTACAGCGGCAGGACCTGCGCAACATCTACGTCGATCTCGGCAAGATTGAAGCCCATTTGCCGCTGAACGAATTGATGCCAAACGAGAAGTTTAAGCACGGAGACCGGATTAAAGCGTACATTACCAAAGTAGAAAACACGACGAAAGGACCGCAAATTTTGTTGTCCCGTACGCATCCAGGTTTACTGAAGCGTTTGTTCGAGCTGGAGGTTCCGGAAATTTTCGACGGTGTGGTGGAGATTCGTTCCGTAGCCCGCGAAGCCGGCTTCCGTTCCAAGATTGCCGTATACTCCCGCAATAGCGAAGTGGATCCTGTCGGCTCCTGCGTTGGCCCGAAAGGCACACGCGTGCAGACGATCGTCAATGAGCTACGCGGAGAGAAGATCGACATCGTTCGTTATTCGGATAGCGTAGAGGAGTACGTGGCCAACGCGCTGAGCCCGTCCAAGGTGCTTGAGGTCCAGGTGTTTGAGGCGGAGAAGATGGCCCGCGTGATCGTGCCGGATTACCAGTTGTCGCTGGCGATTGGGATTAAAGGACAAAACGCTCGCCTCGCTGCAAAATTGACCGGTTGGAAAATCGACATTAAGAGCGAAACCCAAGCGGAAGAGGAATTCGGCAGAGAAAAAACCGACCAGGGCGAAATGCCTCAGGATTCCATCTCCGTGGACTAACGGGGGGTGGCAAGGATGAAGCAAAGAAAAGTACCGCTGCGCAAATGCGTAGCCTGCCAGGAAATGATGCCCAAGAAGACGTTGATTCGCATCGTTCGTTCGCCTGAGGGCGAGGTGTCGATCGACCTGACGGGAAAGAAATCAGGGCGTGGAGCCTATCTGTGCGGCAAAACGGCTTGCTTCAAGCTCGCGCATAAATCACGTGCTCTGGACCGTGCGCTAAAAGCACCGGTAGGGTCCGAGGTATATGAGCAGCTCGCTCGTGATTTCCTGGCTGTGGAGGAAGAGTTCCTCGCCGCGCAAGCGCGGAATGAGGAAGAGGACGATGATGAGTAGGGTCCAGTTGTTGTCCGGACTAGGCCTCGCAATGCGGGCCGGTAAACTGGTGACCGGGGACGAAATTGTCCTGAAGGCGATTCGGTCGGGGGAAGCCAAGCTCGTGATTGTGGCGGGCGACGCTTCAGCCAATACGCAGAAGAAATTCCGCGACAAATGCGGGAGCTATAAGATCCCGCTAATGATTGGATTCGACCGGGAAACGCTCGGAGGGAGCGTTGGCAAACCGGAACGTGTGGTTCTGGCCTTAACCGATCAAGGGTTTACCGAGATGATCCGCAAAGCGATCTTGAAAACATCGGAGGTGGAGTATATTGAGTAAACAAGAAAAACAAGATAAGCTCAGGGTGTATGAATACGCCAAATCGCTCAACATGAGCAGCAAAGAAATTATTACCATTCTTAAGCGCCTTAATATCCCGGTTAACAATCATATGAGCGTCATGGAGAACGATACGGTCGCTCGTGTGGAACAGTTTTTCAAGGATATTAAGAGCAACGCGGCGGCGAAACGAGAAAACTCGGGACGTAACGATTCTCCTGCCAAATCGCCGGCACCGGCTTCCGCAGGAGGAAGCCAAACACCGAAAGCTACATCCGGAGAAACTTCCGGTCATCGCGGAGATCAAGGACGCCATGTACAGAGCAGCACAAACGCACCCGTCAAAAACCAAAATCAACAGGAAAAGCAGGTAAGCATGAATAATAAACCAAAACCAAACTCAAATGTAGCAAGCGGCAATACGGCTGTTCAAGAAAGATCGGGCCGTCCAAACGGCGGCAATCATCAAAACTCTCGTCCGCAAAGTCAAGGCGGAGGGAATCCGTCCGGTGCGAACCGGAATCCGTCCGGTGCGAACCGGAATCCGCAAGGCAACCGGGGACCAAGCCAAGGCGGTCAGCGCCAAGGAGGTCAAGGCCAAGGTCAAGGTCAAGGCGGTGCAAACCGTGGTCCTCAACAGCAAAACCGCAGCTTTACGCCAAGCAACTCTAATAACAGCGGCGGTGGCAATGCCGGCGGCAGAGGCCAAGGACAGGGTCAAGGTCAAGGTCAAGGCCAAAGAAGAGGAAACAATAACAACAATGGCGGCCGGAACCAAAGAGGTTATGACGATAACCGGAACGGCTCTAATTTCAGAAACAACCGCGGCGGCAAAGGCGGACGTGGCAGAGGGCCGCAACAGCCACCACGGGAGAAAATCGACAACACGCCGAAGAAGATTATCGTCCGCGGTACGATGACGGTTGGCGAAACCGCCAAATTGCTGCATAAGGACGCTTCCGAGGTGATCAAGAAGCTGATCTTGCTTGGCGTGATGGCAACGATCAACCAAGAGCTCGACATCGATACGATCTTGCTGCTGGCAGGGGACTTCGGCGTTGAGGTTGAAGTGAAGATTCCGGTCGAAGAAGACCGTTTTGAAACGATCGAAGAGGTCGACGAAGAAGCGGACTTGAAAGACCGTCCACCGGTTGTCACGATCATGGGTCACGTCGACCATGGTAAAACCACGCTGCTTGACGCCATCCGTTCCACGAATGTGACCGGCGGCGAAGCTGGCGGGATCACGCAGCACATCGGGGCATACCAAGTTGAAATCAACAACAAGAAGATTACGTTCTTGGATACCCCGGGCCACGAAGCGTTTACGGCGATGCGTGCTCGCGGTGCGCAGTTGACGGATATTACGATCATCGTAGTTGCGGCTGATGACGGCGTGATGCCGCAGACGGTCGAAGCGGTAAACCATGCCAAAGCGGCGGGATTGCCAATCATCGTTGCGGTGAACAAGATCGATAAACCGGACGCTAATCCGGATAAAGTGAAACAAGAATTGACAGAATATGAGCTTGTACCGGAAGAATGGGGCGGGGACACGATTTTCGTCAATGTTTCGGCGAAGCAAAAGCTTGGGTTAGAAGGCCTGCTGGAAATGATTCTGCTGGTAGCGGAAGTTAACGAGTACAAAGCCAACCCGGACAAACGCGCTCGCGGCGCGGTCATCGAAGCCGAGCTTGACAAATCCCGCGGACCGGTTGCACGTGTACTGGTGCAGCACGGGACATTGAAGGTCGGCGACGCATTCGTTGCAGGTAACTGCTTCGGCCGTGTGCGCGCCATGGTCAATGACCGGGGACGCCGTTTGAAAGAAGCCGGACCGTCCACACCAGTGGAAATTACCGGTCTCAACGAAGTGCCGCAAGCCGGTGATCCGTTTATGGTCTTCGAAGATGAGCGTAAAGCTCGTTCGATCGCCGACAAACGAGCCATCACGCAACGTCAGTCCGACCTGGGCTCCAATACACGCGTTACGCTGGATGATCTATTCCGCCATATCAAGGAAGGCGAAATTAAAGATCTGAACGTGATCATTAAGGCCGACGTGCAAGGTTCGGTCGAAGCGCTCAAAGGCGCCCTGGAGAAAATCGAGGTCGAAGGCGTTCGCGTGAAGATCATTCACAGCGGAGCCGGCGCGATTACCGAATCCGATATTATTTTGGCGGCGGCATCGAACGCAATCGTGATCGGCTTCAACGTTCGTCCGGATAATCAAACGAAAGCAACGGCGGAGCAAGAGAAGGTCGATATCCGCTTGCACCGCGTCATTTACAACGCGATCGAAGAGATCGAGCAAGCCATGAAAGGGATGCTTGATCCGGTATACAAAGAAGTTGTCATCGGTCACGCTGAAGTGCGCAATACGTTCAAGATCAGCAAGGTCGGAACGATTGCAGGTTGCATGGTTACTGACGGCAAAATTACCCGTTCTGCGGAGATGCGTTTGGTCCGCGACGGAATCGTTGTATACGAAGGTAAGATCGATTCTTTGAAACGGTTCAAGGACGATGCCAAGGAAGTCGCGCAAGGTTACGAGTGCGGGATTACCCTTGACAATTACAACGACCTTAAAGAAGGCGACGTGATTGAGGCGTTCGTCATGGAAACTGTTCAACCGAAGTAAGGTAGGTGTCTGTAATGGCCAAAAATCGTACCGGCCGCGTAGGCGAACAGATTAAAAAAGAACTTAGCGTGCTCATCCAGAGCGAACTGAAAGATCCGCGCATCGGTTTTGTCACGGTGACCGGGGTCGAAGTGACAAGTGACTTGTCGCAGGCCAAAGTTTACCTCAGCGTGTTTGGCGACGAGGAGAAGAAAAACGAATCCTTAAAAGGGCTAGAGAAAGCGACCGGCTTTTTGCGCACCGAAATCGGGAAACGAGTTCGGCTGCGCCATACGCCGGAGTTGATTTTCAAAATCGACGAATCCATCGCTTATGGCAGCCGGATCGAGAAGCTTCTCGGCGAAATCACGCACGAGCACGAAGAATGAAATCGAAATGGAATCAAAAACTCAGCTTCTCACCCTCGAGAAGATGAGTTTTTGATGTCCTCAAAAGGAGACGGCTATGCAGACGACCTATGAACGGGAGCTGAGTCAGAGCAAAGAGTTCTTGACTCGGAATGATCATTTCCTCATCGTGTCGCATGTTCAGCCGGACGGTGACGCAGTCAGTTCTACCCTTGCGGTGGGCTGGCTTCTGTCATGTCTGGGTAAAAAATTCGTGATGGTCAACGAAGGGCCGATCCCAAAGCGGATGAGTTACCTTTGGCATGCAGAGGAGATTCTCGATTTGTCGGTTACGCCGCTTGACCGCAAGTTTGATCATGTGATTTGCGTGGATTGCGCCGATTTTAAACGGGTAGGCACCACGCATGAATACTTTGCTGAAGGGGCTCAGTTGCTGAACATCGATCATCATCCGACCAACGATCATTACGGTTCGGTGAATCTGGTTGTGCCCAATGCGGCGGCCACCGCCGAGATCTTATTTGATCTCATCAACGATATGGGGCTGGAGCTGAACGAATCCGTCGCTACGGCGCTGTATACGGGACTGCTGACGGATACCGGCGGGTTTCGGTACTCCAACACATCGCCAAAGGTTATGGCGGCCGCTTCCAAACTGCTGGAATACGGCGTGGACGGCCCCGGTTTATCCGAGCTTCTGCTTGAGCAAATGACGCTGCCGCAGCTGCGCTTGCTGACTCGGGCCCTAAACGGTCTTGAGCTGACGGAGGACGGAAAGATTGGCTGGGTGTCTGTGACGGACGAAGATCTGAAGGCGACCGGTGCGGTTCACGAAGATATGGAAGGCATCGTGAATTATCCGCGGAATATTCAAGGGGTCGAAGTAGGACTGCTGTTTAAGGTCATTAACGAACAAGCCGTTAAGGTGAGCATGCGGTCCGCCGGTAAAGTGGATGTCGCCCGGGTCGCTCAGAGCTTTGGCGGCGGCGGTCATGTTCGGGCCGCAGGGGCTCGGATTGAGGGCACCTTGGGCACGATTATTCCTAAGGTGCTGGAACAAGTGAGGCAACAGCTATGAGGTCCTACGAAGGGATTTTGCCGATTCGCAAGCCGGCGGGTTTTACTTCGCATGATGTGGTTGCCAAGAGCCGCGGGATCCTGAAGATGAAGCGGATTGGGCATACGGGGACGCTGGACCCGGCGGTTACGGGTGTGCTGCCTTTATGCTTGGGACGCGCGACGCGGATGGTTGAATACTTGCAGGAGTTGCCGAAGGAGTACGAGGCGACCCTGGTTCTTGGAGTAGCGACCGATACGGAAGATATGACGGGCGAGATCATCGAACAGATCGAAGAGGTTCGGGTTACGGAAGAGGAAGTACGGCGCGCATTGTCCCGTTTTGTTGGGACGATCTCGCAAATTCCTCCGATGTACTCCGCGCTGAAGCAAGACGGCAAGCGCTTGTATGAGCTGGCGAGAGAAGGAAAAACCGTGGAGCGGAAGCCGCGGGAAGTGACGATTCATGAACTGGAGCTGCTGGCTTTTCATCCAGAGGGACCTCATCCGCGAATTTCTTTCCGGGCGTTATGCTCTAAAGGCACTTATATTCGAACGTTATGCGTCGATATCGGGCGAGCTCTTGGAGTACCTGCGGCGATGACCGAGCTGAAACGGACGATGTCGGCCGGCATCACGGAGGAACACTGTTTAACACTAGATGAGGTAGCACGTCATGCCGCAGACGGATCGCTGCAGGAATATTTGCTGCCGGTTGATCGAGCCGTAGAGCATTTACCGGCCCATACCGTCGCCGCAGAAAAGGTCAAAGCCGCATTGCAAGGCCAGCGGCTATCCTCAGCTGTAGTCTCTCCGGCCGTTCAGCGGGGGGAGACGCTGCGCCTCTATAGTCCAGAACGGCAATTTTTAGGCATTTTCCGGGTGGAAGAGGAGACGATGGCGGTGAAGGCCGTCAAAGTATTTTTACCCGAATAGGCCTCATGAAATGAAATGCGCATTCCGAGGGAAATTGCAGGTGACACGATCATGGAAACGATAAGATTATCATATCCACTAACCGAACGATTTATTGAACAACATGCCCGCCCCCAAGTGCTGGCGATTGGCCAGTTTGACGGGCTTCATCTGGGACATGCCAGCGTGATCGATTCCGCTGTGCGTCTTGCTGGGGAGTTGGGGCTTCCCGCCTCCGTCATGACGTTCCACCCCCATCCTAAGGAAGTCATGAAAAAGGGCGATTATGACGGGTATTTGACGCCTCCGGAGGAGAAGGAGCGAATCCTGCGCCAAATGGGCGTGGATTACGTATATATCGTCGAGTTTAACGATGCTTTCTCCCGCGTAAGCCCGCAAAATTTCGTATCCGGCATTCTCGTGCCGCTGAAGGTGCACACAGCGGTTGTCGGATTTGACTTCCGCTATGGCTACCGGGGCGAAGGGGACGCGGGAATGCTGCGCGAATTAAGCGGTAACGTCCTGGACGTGAACACGGTGCCGCCGTTCCTCATCGATGGGGAGAAGGTCAGCAGCTCGGATATCCGCAAAGCGCTGCAGGAAGGCAAGATCGAGCTGGCCAATCGCTGGCTTGGACGAACGTATGCGCTGAAGGGGACGGTCATGCACGGCGAGAAACGCGGGCGCCAGCTCGGGTTTCCAACGGCTAACCTGAAGCTGGCGGAGCATTACGTTGTGCCGGCCAGCGGGGTATACGCCGTTCGAGTGACCCACGAAGGGACGACCTACTCCGGCGTGATGAACGTAGGGGTCAAGCCAACCTTTCATGAGGATGGTAAGATCTTTTGGCTGGAAGCTCATTTGTTTGAGTTTTCGGGAGAGATTTATGATGAGAGCTTGTCCGTCGAATTAGTTCATTATATCCGCGAAGAGCGGAAATTCGGCTCGCTGGAAGAGCTGATCGCGCAAATCGGACAGGACGCCGACACGGCCAAACGATTGTTGAAGGCTTCCCGCTAACTAAGCGGGACTGGCATTTACTTTGCCCAACAGCTGTGGTATACTATGTAACGTTGTCACGCGGAAGAACATGTTTTTCCAAGGGGCAGCAAGAACCTTGGCTTGGTTGCGCGGTTTCACCGCCGGCGACGAGGCTAACGGCGATTTGAGATAAAGGAGGTGAACAGGATGGCATTGACTCAAGAACGTAAACAACAATTGATCCAAGAGCACAAAACTCATGAGTCCGATACCGGATCCCCTGAGGTGCAAATTGCTATCCTTACGGAGAACATCGTGAATTTGACGGACCACTTGCGCACGCACAAGAAGGACCATCATTCCCGTCGCGGTCTTCTGAAAATGGTTGGTCAACGTCGTAAGCTGTTGGCTTACCTGAAGAACAAAGACGTAAGACGTTACTCCGCTTTGATCGAGAAGCTTGGATTGCGTCGTTAATTGGACATGTTTGATAAAAGCAGCCTAGTTGCATGGCGGACGCTGGCAAAGCGTGCGGTGTGCGGCCGGGTTGCTTTTTACAAATTAGGGCTTATCGCGATTAGCTTCTACCAAAGGCTCCGTCAGGAGCTTTTGTTATGAGAACATTCTTCTGCTGCCAGAAAGCCATTCATCATTATGAATTGCCGAAAAGCAGGAAATAATGAACTCAGTACCGAACTTGTATTGGTGATAAGGAGGGATTTCATGCAGAATCAAGTGAAAATGGATTTGGGGGGAAGACCTCTCATCCTGGAAACGGGCCGATTGGCCAAGCAAGCCAATGCGGCCGTCATGGTGCGCTACGGCGATACGGCGGTGTTATGTACGGTTACGGCGTCTTCGGAACCCAAGGATTTGGACTTTTTTCCGTTAACCGTGAATTATGAAGAGAAACTGTATGCGGTCGGTAAGATTCCCGGCGGCTTTATTAAACGGGAAGGACGTCCTAGCGAAAAAGCCATTCTGGCCAGCCGGTTGACCGACCGTCCGATTCGTCCGTTGTTCCCGGAAGGCTTCCGTAATGATGTGCAAATCGTGAATTTGGTCATGAGCGTGGATCAGGATTGTGAGCCGGAAATTGCGGCGATGATCGGAACTTCTGCAGCGCTTAGCATTTCCGACGTTCCGTTTAATGGGCCGATCGGCGGCGTGGCTGTCGGTCGGGTGAACGGACAGTTTGTGATTAACCCGAACGTAGCGCAACAGGAAGCCAGCGACATTTACGTGGTTGTCGCCGGGACGAAAGACGCCATCATGATGGTGGAAGCGGAAGCGAACGAAGTGCCGGAAGAGGTCATGCTTGAGGCGATCATGTTTGGCCATGATGAGATCAAAAACATCGTTGCCGTCATCGAAGAGCTCGTGAAAGTCGCCGGCAAAGAGAAAATGCAAGTGAAGCTGCATGCGGTGAATGAAGAAGTGAATCGGGAAGTTCGCGCTTTTGCCCAGGATCGCCTGGTTGAAGCTGTGAAGATTGCCGAGAAGCATGCACGTCAGGATGCGATTGATGCCATCAACAACGAAACGGTGGCTCATTTCGAAGAGAAATACATAGAATCGCCGGAGTTGCTTGCCGATGTGAAGGAAGTCTTGCACGACATCGTCAAGGAAGAAGTGCGCCGGTTGATCACCCATGACAAAGTGCGCCCTGACGGACGGAAACTGGACGAAATTCGTCCGATCGAATGCGACATCAATCTGCTGCCGCGTACGCACGGCTCGGGTCTGTTTACACGTGGACAAACGCAAGCGCTGAGCATCTGTACGCTGGGGGCGCTGGGCGACGTTCAAATTCTGGACGGCATCGACCTGGAAGAGTCGAAACGCTTCATGCACCATTATAACTTCCCGCCGTTTAGCGTAGGCGAAGCTCGTCCGTTGCGTGCTCCAGGCCGTCGCGAAATCGGTCATGGCGCCTTGGGGGAACGGGCGCTGTCGAAGGTCATTCCGCCGGAATCCGAATTCCCGTATACGATTCGTCTCGTATCGGAAGTATTGGAATCCAACGGCTCCACGTCTCAGGCAAGCATTTGCGCCAGTACGCTGGCGATGATGGATGCGGGCGTACCAATCAAAGCACCGGTTGCCGGGGTCGCAATGGGCTTGATCAAAGACGGCGAGCATGTCTCGATTCTGACCGATATCCAAGGGATGGAAGATCATCTCGGCGATATGGACTTCAAAGTGGCCGGGACTTCGGATGGCGTAACGGCGATTCAAATGGACATCAAGATCGACGGCATCGACCGGCAGATCCTGACTGATGCATTGAAGCAGGCGAGAGAAGGCCGGATGTTTATCCTGTCCAAAATGATGGAGCGTATCCAAAAGCCGAAGGAGCACCTGTCCCCTTACGCGCCGAAGATCGTGATCATGCAAATCAATCCGGACAAGATCCGCGATGTGATCGGGGCCGGGGGCAAGATCATCAACAAGATCATCGAGGAAACCGGCGTGAAGATCGATATCGAGCAAGATGGCCGCGTGTACATTGCTTCCACCAGCGAAGAGATGAACAGCAAAGCGCGTTCGATCATCGAAGGGATCGTCAAGGAAGTTGTGGTTGGCGAGATCTATGTCGGGACCGTCAAACGGATCGAAAAATTCGGCGCATTCGTCGAGATTTTGCCGGGTAAGGACGGCTTGGTGCATATTTCCCAGCTGTCGACGGAACGCGTAGCGAAAGTGGAGGACGTTGTGGCGATCGGCGATACGGTAACCGTGAAAGTCACCGAGATCGATAACCAAGGACGGATCAATCTTTCCCGCAAAGCGGTTCTTACCGCAGAAACGGAAAAATCCCCCAATTAAAAAAGCAGCAATTTGACGCAGGACATCCTTGCGGGAAAAGAGACAGAATGTATCAATTCTGGCTCTTTTTTAATGTGTTCACCTTCGCCAGGCGATCCGGAAAGGCATATCCCTGGGCTTGTCAACATATGATGGGGACAAAAACCGTTTGAGGGGATGAGCTTCAGCATGGGTCGGAACAAGTTTGCGGTCATCGCGATATGCATTGCCTTTGTGATGATACTGGGGCAGTTTGCTGGGATTCGGGCTTTTGTGGCCAAAAGCTCGGAGCAAGAAAGCGGCAGTTTTGCTTTCCGTCTGATCAACGATCTGACCGGGGACTTAGGTGCCCAAGGCAAGCAAGATCAGAAAAACGGCGGGGCCGCGAAAGACATGGATCCCTTGCTGACTTATATCCGTGCAGAGTCCGAGAAGCGGCGGGTCGAGCCGATTGACGCTGTAGTTGACCGGGTCTGGAAAGCCATTCCCGGTTATAACGGGCGTGAAGTAGATATCGAGCGCACCTACGTCAAGGCCAAACAGTTGCCGGAGGGGGCGGAAATCGAGTATGTATATCGTGAGCTTCGGCCAAAAGTGAATCTTGAGGATTTAGGGGCGCAGCCGATTTACCGGGGGAACCCAAACAAGCCGATGGCCGCCCTGATGATCAATGTGGCCTGGGGAAACGAATATCTTGTACCGATGCTTGATACGCTGGATAAGGCCAAGGTGAAAGCAACCTTCTTCCTCGACGGCAGCTGGCTGAAGAAAAATGTGGAGATGGCGGCGGAAATTAAGCGGCGTGGCCATCAGATCGAAAACCACGCATACTCGCACCCGAATATGAGTCAACTGGAAGTAACCCGAGCCCGGCTGGAGATCTCCAAAACGAAGGATCTGTTGAAGGAGAAGTTAGGCGTGGAGAACCGTTGGTTTGCGCCGCCTTCAGGCGATTACAATATGCAAACCGTCAAGCTGGCGGCGGAGCAGGGGCTGAAGACGGTCTTATGGACCGTGGACACGGTAGATTGGAAAAACCCGCCGGCGTCCAGCATCGTAAGCAAGATCGGCAGCAAAGTGGGGCCGGGCTCGCTGATTCTGATGCATCCGACGCCGTCGAGCCGGGACGCGCTTGAGGGCATGATTCAAGCCATTCAGGCCAACGGGCTGCAGTTGGGTACGGTGGAGCAGACGCTGTCGCCGGACCGAGTGGATAGCCCGGTTCCGCAGAGTTGAGCTTGCCGCCTTTTTTTGGTAGGATAGGGATGCATTTATTAACAACGCAATACCCATGCAACGCAAAACATTTAGGAGGGCCTTTCGTGAAGAAAACGCAATTGAAAAACGGCCTTCGGGTGGTTATGGAAAAGATTCCAACATGCCGTTCGGTCTCATTTGGCATTTGGGTCAAAACCGGCTCCCGCAATGAGAGCCCTGAACGGGGCGGAATTTCGCATTTTATCGAACACATGTTGTTTAAAGGTACGGAGCGATACAGCGCTAAGGATATCGCAGAGCAGTTTGATGCGATCGGCGGGAATGTAAACGCGTTTACGTCCAAGGAATATACGTGCTACTATGCCAAAGTGCTGGATGAGCATTTACCGATTGCGGTCGACGTGTTGTCGGACATGTTTTTCCGTTCCTTGTTCGATGGGGAAGAGCTGCGAAAAGAAAAAAACGTGATCGTAGAAGAGATCTCCATGTACGAAGACACGCCGGATGACATGGTTCATGATCTCGTGTCGCAGGCGGCCTACGGGGAGCATTCGCTGGCGCAGCCGATTCTGGGCACGGAGGAGAAGCTACGCGCCATGGAATCGGAGCATCTGCGGGAGTATATGCGTGAGCATTATACGATCGAGAATACGGTGATCAGCGTAGCCGGCAATATCGACGATCAGGTGATCGAACTGCTGGAGAAGTATTTCGGTGATTTTTCGAACCGGGGAAGCTCCAGCTCGCTAGAAGCGCCCGACTTCTTGGGCGGTTTGAAATTCCACCGCAAGAAAACAGAGCAGAACCATATTTGCTTGTCCTTCCCGGGCCTTCCGGTGGGGGAAGATAAGCAATATGCGATGGTGCTGTTAAACAATGCAATCGGCGGAGGCATGAGCTCGCGGCTCTTCCAGGAGATTCGCGAGAAACGCGGCTTGGCGTACTCCGTGTATTCCTACCACAGCTCGCATGCCGACAGCGGTTTGTTTACGGTCTATGCGGGAACCGCGCCGCGGCAAACCAAAGAAGTGTTGGATTTGACCAAGGAGATCCTGCACGATGTCTCGGTTAACGGAATTACTTCCAGCGAGTTGAGCAAAGGGAAGGAACAGCTGAAGGGAAGCTTGATTTTGAGCCTGGAGAGCACCGGAAGCCGCATGAACCGGCTGGGTAAAAATGAGCTGATGCTCGGCAGACATTATTCCTTGGATGAAATGATCGCCCGCATCGAGGCGGTGACCATGGACGATGTCAATCAGGTGCTGAAGGGGATGTTCAGCCAACCGTTTTCCCTGGCTATGGTAGGCTCGTCGGATCGCGTGATATCGGGAGTTAGGAGAGATGAACTTGTCGTTTGAAGTGCAAATCCATCGTTTGGCAGGAAATGAAGATATTGAGCTGCCTCGCAAAATGTCCGAGCTGGCCTCCGGATTTGACCTCTACGCGGCCGTTACGGAGGAGCTAACGCTCCAGCCAGGACAACGTGCCCTCGTGCCGACCGGGATCGCTATCGCGATGCCAGGGGGCTTAGAGGCGCAGATCCGCCCGCGCAGCGGCTTGGCCTATAAGCACGGAATCACGTGCTTGAATACGCCCGGGACCATCGATGCCGATTACCGCGGCGAAATCAAGGTGCTGCTGATCAACCTTGGGCAGGAACCGTTTGTCATTCAGCGAAATGAACGGATTGCGCAGATGGTGTTCCAGATCGTCCCTGAAGTAAACCTTGTGCAGGTAGACGAGCTGTCTGAGACCGTTCGCGGCGCTGGCGGGTTTGGACATACGGGGACGAAGTAAGGCTCGCAGTGAGCGAGTAAACCTGCGTATCTTACTCAGGTTCTAAAGAATAAGGGTAAAAAAGGTTCTTATTTTCGGTTAGGCAAGGGTTTTGGCCGAAATAAAGGACTTTTTTACCCTTATTTTCATTTATCGCTCAGGAAAGTGGCGGATATGGCGGGTTCAATCCGGAATAAGGCCCTAAATGTCCTTTAGTTTGCTTGATCCGCCGCAACAACAATCTCCTTCAACTTCTCCATTTGAGCATCCCGGCCGTCGATTATATCTTGGCGTGTTGTAGGAACAAAGATATCCGGCTCTAAGGAGGTTGCGTCGGTCAACCGTTGATCCGGACGGGTAAACTGCTTGTATGATACCGACAACGGCAAGCGGGACCTGGGGAGCGTAAAGCTAAGGATGTCACCGTAGCTTGAAGGTTGGTTCCCCGTAGGTTCTCCTATGATCGTTGCGAGCCCATTATCCTTAAGTATGACGGCAAACCAGTTTCCTGAACTAAAAGTGAGAGGAGAGGTTAAGACATACAAGTCGCCGGTAAACGGGTTCTTTTTTGGGGAGACAGACTCGATTTGGGAGTTATGGTGCTGGATCCCCTTATCCTGGTCAAATCCGTACTTCTCCATGGCCTGAGGGGAGAAGCGTATGAGAGAACCGTAGCCTCGGTAGCTGTCCACATCCACATATCGGAGAAAAGCATCCAGCACAGCGGAATCTCCCCCGAAATTATTCCGCAAATCAACCGCAACATGCCGGATCCCTTTTTGCCGGACCTCGCCGAAGAAGTTGGCTAGTGTCTCCAAGTATTCGCTGTTCACTTCACAGGTATGGATACGCAGCAGACCTAATGATAGCTTCTCGTCAATCACATAATTAAACAAACGGCCCCCAACCTCATAGGGGGTATTGCCTACACCCAGAGCACGTGGTTGACGGCTCATGGGTACATCCACCTCAATCTCGGCACCGTTCCGGTCCACTTTTAGATGAACCTTGTTTTCTACTAACAAGTTCAGGCGCTCCAGAAAAGCTTGACCGGTCAGCATATCCACGCCTTGTACTTTGACCCAGCCCTCATTTTCCGCAGGGATGACCTTGGTCAACTCATCCAATAACTCGGTAGGGGAGTACCCGCCTAATTCGAGCAGAAGATCTCCTTTTTGCAGCTCTTGAGTTGGTCTTAGCACGACAGGGCCTTCCGCTGCCCAATAGATCGGCAAGTTCAAATATAACGTTGACGAGGACGTCGGCAGGATATTCGTGTGAGCGTCTTGGAGCAAAGTCACAATCTGATCGGCCAGGAAATAAAAGCGTTCCAGCGGCAGCGGTTCTTGGGAAGCGGTTAGGTAGACCTCCTTAATCGTATTCTGCTGTTCCTTACTCCATCCATCCAGCAGTTTAGGATGAACCTGTTCCAGCGTGCGGACAAGAAAGTCCAAATCTTCGATCATCTCGTTGGAGGAGAGGAGTGGGGCTGCCGGAAGGTCCGCGGCAATCCCTTCGACCGTTGGAGGTGTCGAGGAAGTTTTGCTAGCTTCGGGCTCTCCAAACGGACGACCCAGGGCGAAAATCAGACCTGCAACGATGAAGCCAATTGCCGTGATTGTAGTAAAAATTACTCTTCTCTTCATCTTAATCACCATCTTCCATAATATGGGACACATCGTACCTGTGAACCGGACAGGTACGCTATGACGATTTTCATACCCTCGGCTCTTAGGCATTCTTCCCTTTCACCACTTCGTAGGCCCCGGCATAAGATGGTCTATACTGTGTTGCTTGGAAGGAGTGCCGTCTAAGAATGCTGACCGGAATAACGATTGTATTCCTCGGTGGTGACGCCCGGCAGGTGGAGGTCATCAACAAATGTGTGGAACTAGACGCTACGGTACGGGTTGTTGGCTTCGACCGGTTGGAGACGCCGCTGAAGGGAGTTTCGCAGGAGACGTTAAGTCCAGGATTGCTGGCCGGCGCCGATGTGATCATCCTTCCGGTAATCGGTTGCGATGATCACGGTGTCGTTCCGGCGCCGTTTTCTGCGGAACAGCTGGTCATCAAACGGGAATGGTTTGCATCTGTCCGAAAAAGCACGCTGGTGTATACCGGTATCGCCAAAAGCTTCTTGAAGCAAATGGGCGACGAGCACAGTTTTCGGATCATTGAAGTGCTCGAACGAGACGACGTCGCCATCTATAACTCGATTCCGACGGCAGAAGGCGCAATCATGATGGCGATTCAGAATACGGACATCACGATTCACGGTTCAACCTGCATGGTGCTCGGGATTGGGAGAACGGGGTTTACGTTGGCAGGAACGCTGCAGGGTTTGGGAGCGAATGTAAGGGTTGGGGTACGCCGGGAGGACGATGTGGCCAGAGCGGTGCAAATGGGCTGGAAGCCTTTTGCGACAAGGGATTTGGCCGCTAACGTAGGGGATGTTGACTTGATTTTTAACACAATTCCGACTATGATAGTCACAGCGCAAATCATCTCGAAACTGCCCCGTACGGCGGTGATTATCGACCTAGCTTCGGCGCCCGGAGGAACGGATTTTCGTTTCGCCGAGAAGCGAGGAGTTAAGGCGATTTTAGCCCCTGGCATTCCCGGAATCGTCGCTCCCAAAACGGCTGGAATTATCATGGCAAATACGATTTGTCAGTCGATTTTGGATGAGTATCAATTACGGGGGGATGAACAGTGAATTGGCAGGGGAAAACGGTAGGTTACGCCATTACGGGCTCGCATTGTACGTTTGCTGAGGTAATGCCTCAGGTTCAGCGATTTGTCGACGGAGGGGCGAAGGTTGTGCCGATTATATCCCAGTCGGTGCTGATGACCGACACCCGTTTCGGTAAATCGGAAGATTGGCGCAAACAGTTGAAAGATATTACAGGGAATGATATTATTTCTTCAATTGTCGAAGCTGAACCGCTCGGCCCAAGCAAGCTGCTTGATGTCTTGGTTATCGCTCCTTGCACGGGGACGACGACAAGCAAGCTGGCAAACGCCGTAACGGACAGTCCCGTGCTGATGGCGGCGAAAGCCCAGCTGCGCAACGGACGTCCGCTCGTCATCGCGGTGTCGACTAATGACGGTTTAGGATTTAATTTGGCGAATATCGCAAAGTTAATCGTGGCTAAAAATGTGTATTTCGTTCCGTTCGGGCAAGATAATCCGATCGGCAAACCCAATTCGCTCGTGGCGAACATGGAACTGGTGCCTGAAGCTTGTTATGCCGCACTGGAAGGCAAACAGCTGCAACCGCTGATTATCGAACGTTTTCATGGGTAAATCGGCAACTGTCGGCTTGCTTGCCAGGTGGGAATAAAACCCTTGCAGGCCATTTTTACGCCGCGATCTTCAAAGGACGGACTCAACATAGGTTAGATGGATCGGAACAATTTGCTCAAAGGCGCAGCATGGAATGCCGTATACAATCGCGGAGATCATTGCGGCGAAGGGGTATGTTTTCGAAGCTCTGGGTTCGTTAAACTTGCTAATCAAAACGGAATGAAGTCATCGCTTTACTCCGCACTTATTAACTGGAGGAATACCCATGCGCATTTTGGTGCAAAAATTCGGTGGCACGTCTCTATCGACAAAGGAAGCGAGAGAGCATGTCATCTCACACGTACGCCGGGAACTGGATAACGGTTTCCGGCTCGTCGTGGTGGTATCGGCTATGGGCCGAAAAGGCGATCCTTACGCAACGGATACCTTGCTGGAGTTGGTTGCTGAGGGAGAGGGCTATTTACCGCCTCGTGAACAGGATTTACTAATGGCTTGCGGTGAAATCATCTCCGCAGCCAAGCTATGCAGCCTGCTGGCAGAGAAAGACATCTCTTCGGTCGTCTTAACCGGAGCTCAGGCAGGCTTCCGAACGGACAGCCAGTATGGAAATGCAAGAATTCTGGATATCGTCCCAACAAGGGTGCTGGAAGAGTTGCAGCAGAAGGATGTCGTGATCGTAACGGGTTTTCAAGGACAAAATCAAGGCGGCGATTTCACGACGCTGGGACGCGGAGGCAGCGATACGTCCGCTACGGCGTTGGGAGCCGCACTACACGCTGAAATGGTCGATATTTATACGGACGTAAATGGAATCTTGACCGCGGATCCGCGGATTGTAGAGGATGCAAAGCCACTCGAGTATGTAAGCTATGCGGAAATCTGCAACATGGCGCATCAAGGGGCGAAGGTCATCCATCCCCGTGCGGTAGAGATCGCGATGCAGTCGGGAATTCCCGTCCGCGTTCGCTCCACCTTCTCGCAGGACGAAGGTACGCTTGTCGCCAATCCGGAAGGATTTAAGGACGTCCAGCTCGGCATTGTGGACCGTTACGTGACTGGGATTGCTTACGTGGCGAACGTGACTCAAATCCGGGTGGAATCCGCCGGCAAGGGCCCTGATAACTTGCAGCTGCAGGTGTTTAAGGCGATGGCGGAGAACGACATTAGCGTTGATTTTATTAATGTGACCCCAAAGGGCGTCGGTTATACCGTATTCGATAAAGATTCGGCCAAGGCGGAAGAGGTGCTGAAATCGTTGGAGCTCGCTCCGCAAATCTGCACCGGCTGCGCCAAGGTATCGGTCATCGGCGGCGGGATTAATGGCGTACCCGGCATCATGGCCAAAATTGTCGAGGCGTTAACCGAGCATGGGATTCAGATCCTGCAATCGGCCGATTCGAATACGACGATTTGGGTGTTGGTGCATAAAGACGACATGGTGCAGGCGCTTCGGGCGCTGCATGCCAAGTTTGAGCTAGGCCGTTAACTCGGAAGAGCTTGGATCGGATTCGAAAAGGGCAGGGAATGCTGATAGGGCAGTAAATAATAAGCGAAGCGGGAGACGGAAGGAGGAAATGGCGTGATTGATTTCGGAAGAATGATTACAGCCATGGTAACGCCTTTTAATAATCAAGGGAAAATTGACTGGGACCAAACCGCAAGCCTGATCGACTATTTGGTGGAGGAACAGCAGTCCGACAGCTTGGTCGTGAGCGGAACGACGGGGGAATCCCCTACGCTAACGGATGAAGAGAAGCTTGAATTATTTGCCTTTGCGGTGAAGCATGCGGCAGGCCGCTGCAAAATCATCGCCGGCACGGGCAGCAACGATACCGCTCATTCCGTGAATTTGACGCGCGAGGCCGAGAAATGCGGCGTTGACGGAATCTTGCTGGTCGCCCCATACTACAACAAGCCGAATCAGGAAGGCCTTTTCCGCCATTTTGAAGCGATCGCAGCTGTCACGAGCCTGCCGATTATATTGTATAACGTACCCAGCCGTACGGTTGTCAGCCTGAGCGTTGAAACAACGCTGCGGTTGGCGCAGATTCCGAATGTCGTTGCAACAAAAGAATGCGCGCCGTTGGACCAGATCGCTATGATCGTGGCCCAGGCGCCGGAACATTTCAAAGTTTACTCGGGAGACGACGCTTCGGCGCTGCCGGCGATGGCGGTTGGGGCTTACGGCGTGATCAGTGTTGCCAGCCATCTCGCAGGCCGCTCGATTAAAGAGATGGTGGTGCAGTTCTTTGACCGCGGAAATGTTAACGAAGCAAGTCGGCTGCATCGCGAGCTCCTGCCGTTATTTAAGGTGTTGTTCGAATGCCCAAATCCGGTCGCAGTGAAGTACGCGTTAAATGAAACTGGCCACTCTGTTGGTTCGGTACGACTGCCGCTCGTGCCGCCAAACGAACAGGAGGCTCAACGGATCCGCAACTTCCTCTAGTTGCTGCCCGGCTGATTTATCCAACCAGATATGTGCTGTATTTCCAGAAACCGATGCCTGATTCGCAGGCATCGGTTTTTTTGTCATGGTGCAAGGTAACGTTAAACGTAGGTAAAAGCGCTGACTTGTTTTTTGCCAATTTAATCATGTATAATGAGTTCAAGTGACTGGGTGCGGTGAATTTTTAATTAAATGGCTCGTTCAAGAAGTTGGCTTACATCAGTAATCGAATGCGAAGTTCGTTATGTCAATTCGCTTTGAGCTGGATGGAGCTGAGAAGCTTACCTTAACTTGATTGAACTACCATTTTACGATGATGACTTTGAGAAACGGCTAGACCGTCTGAATCTAGGCGGTTGTTTGTTCCTGCAATTTACGAGCTTTGGAATTCAAAATGCAGCGGCCGGAGCCATTTCCATAGGAATTTTCAATACGACGTCCAAAATAATTAGGAGGGTTAGATTCACTTGTCTAAAAAAATGAATAATGAAAAATTGACGATTTTCGCATTGGGCGGCGTCGCAGAGATTGGGAAGAACATGTATGTCGTTCAATATGCCAATGATATCGTGGTCATCGATTCCGGCCTTAAGTTTCCGGAGGAGGACATGCTTGGCATCGACATCGTCATTCCCGATATTACTTACTTGACGGAGAACCGCGATAAAGTAAGAGGCATCGTGCTGACGCACGGGCATGAAGACCATATCGGCGGTTTGCCTTATGTGCTGAAGAATTTGAACGTTCCGGTTTACGGGACAAAACTCACCTTAGGGCTTGTCGAGAACAAGCTGAAGGAAGCGGGACTGCTCGGCGAAACGAAACGCGTCCTGATTAACGCGGATTCTGTGATCGAGCTGGGTACAACGATGAAAGCTTCGTTCTTCCGGACGAATCATAGTATTCCGGATTCGGTTGGCGTATGCATCGAAACTCCGGAAGGCAATGTGGTTCATACCGGCGACTTCAAATTTGATCATACCCCAGTCAATGATCAATATGCGGATTTGCACCGGATGGGCGAAATCGGGAAAAACGGCGTTTTGGCACTTTTATCGGATAGCACCAACGCGGAGAGACCCGGCTTTACGCCTTCGGAGAAGAACGTGGGCATCGTGCTCAGCGATATTTTCCATAAAGCGAAACAGCGCGTTGTTGTGGCAACCTTTGCCTCCAACGTACACCGGATCCAACAGGTGATCGATGCAGCGTACGCAACAGACCGGAAGCTGACCATTATTGGGCGCAGCATGGTAAACGTTGTGACGATTGCCGAAGAGCTCGGTTATTTGAACGTACCGGACGGGATTATCATCGAGCCGGAAGAAGTTAACAAAATGGCCGCGGACCGCGTTGTCATTTTGTGCACGGGCAGCCAAGGAGAACCGATGTCCGCTCTGACGCGGATGGCCCGCTCGACACACCGTAAGGTGGATATCCTGCCTGGGGATACGGTTATCATTGCAGCAACACCGGTTCCAGGCAACGAAAAATACGTGGGTCGGACGATCGACGAATTATTCCGCCTCGGGGCCGAAGTAATTTACAGCGGATCGAATTCCGGCGTACACGTATCGGGTCACGGCAGCCAAGAAGAGCTGAAGCTCATGCTGAACCTGATGCGGCCGAAATATTTCATTCCGATCCACGGGGAATACCGCATGCTGCGGAAGCACGCGTTGCTTGGTGAATCGGTAGGCGTGGAGCCGGATAACATTTTTCTCGTGGACATCGGGGATACCATCGAGATCCAGAACGGCGTTGCTCGGAAAGCCGGGAAAGTGCCTGCCGGCAATGTGCTGATTGACGGACTTGGCGTAGGCGATGTCGGCAATATCGTATTGCGCGACCGCAAGCTGTTGTCGCAAGACGGGATTTTGGTTGTTGTCGTAACGCTGAGCAAGCAAGACGGAACGATTGTTTCCGGTCCGGATATTATCTCCCGCGGCTTCGTTTATGTTCGCGAATCGGAAGGTCTCCTGGATGAAGCGAACCGAATTGTCTCCAGTACGCTGGAGAAGCTGATGAGCGAGAACGTCAACGAGTGGGCATCACTGAAAACAAACGTCAAGGATGCGCTCGGCCGTTTCTTGTATGAGCAAACGCGTCGCAGACCGATGATTTTGCCGATCATTATGGAAGTTTAAGATTAATTTGCACACACACAGTCGCCTCTTCTCCTGCCGGTAATTTGGACGGTTTCCAGCAGGAGAAGAGGCTTTTTTGTGTCCGCAGGTTGCCTGATTTCTCATTCATCTGATTGGAGATTCTCTATGGTTTGGGTATAGACTGAAGAAGGTTGTCGGCATACTAAGGGCTGCGTAGTGAAACGAGACTCCGTCGAATATGCCGACATCGAAAGGAAGACGAAACCATGAATAAAGATCTAAGCAAATCGACCGTACGCAGTGAATCTGAGCTGCCGCCAAACGAACCGGAGAAGAAAGAGGCCACGGTACCGGAGATGATTCAGCAGCTGGGGCAAACGGCAGTGCCCACTCCGGGGGAATCCAATGTCTATTGCCTGACGATCATCGGTCAGATTGAAGGCCATTTGGTGCTGCCGCCGCAAAACAAAACGACGAAATACGAGCATTTAATTCCCCAACTTGTAGCCGCTGAACAGAATCCGCGGATCGAAGGACTGTTAATTATATTAAATACCGTGGGCGGCGATGTAGAGGCAGGCCTTGCCATCGCGGAGATGATTGCTTCCCTGTCCAAGCCAACCGTCACGGTCGTGATCGGCGGGGGGCATAGCATCGGGGTACCGATCGCCGTGGCGTCTGATTATTCCTTGATTGCCGAAAGCGCGACGATGACGATCCATCCGATTCGCATGACCGGACTTGTGATCGGAGTGCCTCAGACGTTTGAGTATATTGAGAAAATGCAGGAGCGGGTTGTTCGCTTCGTCACTACGCACTCACGGATCTCGGAGGAGATGTTCAAGGAGCTGATGTTCAAGACCGGGGAGTTAAATCGCGATATCGGTACGGCAGTTGGCGGCAGCGATGCCGTGAAGCATGGGTTGATCGATGCCATCGGCGGGATTGGCGAAGGGTTAACCCAGCTCAATTCGTTGATTGAATCGCGAAGACAAGCAGGAGGGATCACGCAATGACGCATTACACGATACTGCCTGAGGAAGCTTATTGGGAAAATGCGGAGAATCAGGAGGCTTACGGTGAGATTGAACTAAACGGCGTGCTGATGCAAGTGCGGATGGAGTCCGGCAACCGAGCGACGATCGTACGGCTGCTGCGCTGTCAGCTTGAGGATTATTTAAACCCGGATTTGGCGCCCGGACGACAAATCGCTTTTTTTCCAACTTTATTCAAATGAGATAAATGCCGTCTTCGGTATCTTCTCTAGGTCCCCCCTTGGTGATTATGGTATAATATTCATCTAGGGGGTGTTTTCGTTTGCCACGGAAACGGAAGAAGAAGAAAGCTGCCCTTGGCAGCATGCTCAAATACGAAATATACGGAATCATCCTGATTACCTTATCCATTATTGCCTTGTCCGGGGAGGCTGCCGTAGGAAGAACGTTATCGAAAATGGCCGCTTTGATTCTCGGCAAATTTTATTTTGTGATCCCTGTCATCGGCATTTACATAGGACTAGCTGTGATGATCCATCGGAAATGGCCAAATCGCTGGAACGCGCGCCGCAGCGGCGTGCTGCTGGCCGTATTAGCGCTGACGCTGATGAGTACGATATCCGCGATGCAGCATAAACTCGCGCCCGCTGTGCCATTGTCCGCAGGTAACGTGCTCGGCCAGATTCATCGCGATCTGCAAGGCGCGCTCTTTCAGCCGGCAGTGAGCGACGCCGGGATGAGCTTGCTGGGGCTGGACATTAGCGGGGGGTATGTCGGGGCTCTGGAATTCGCCTTCCTGTACTCTTTGTTTGGAATGGCTGGGGCTAAGCTGATCATGATTGTGCTGTTGGCCATCAGCTTTATGCTGGTAACCGGATTATCCTACGTTGATCTATTTCGGATGCTGCGTTCCAGACTGGCGGTGTTGGGCGAGAGTCTAGGGAAAAAAATGCGCATGCTGCGCCCAATACCGGTGCGCGGCAAAGCTAAACGGGCAGAAAAACCAGCCCCTGCGATTACCACTTACGATGAACCGGAGGAAGAGGGTTACGATATCGATGGCGAGCCGTTACCGGCCTCGGCATCGGCCCGTAAGAAACCGGTGTTCTTCCAGCTATTGAACTTTAAAGGAAGACCGGATGAGCCTCAGGCCGCAGAAGATCCGATCCCGCAGGAAGAGGAGGCGAGCGGCGTAGCCGCTGAACCAACTCCTGAAGCGGGAATCAACTGGAATGCCGTGAATTATATCGGCAAGGAAGAAGGCGCGGAGCCAAGCGGGAACGAGGATCATCGAGGCAACGATACCGGCCCGATTATCCGCGATTTCTTCGACCATATTCAGCGGGAAAGCCTGCATCAGGATGAGGATGGGGAAGAGGGCGAACTTGGATCTCCCGGCTTTCATGGCGATGGGTTTCCAGAGGGAACAAATTACGAGGTTTCTGATGCTGCATTAGCCGGCTTCCCGGATGGGGATAACGCCGGAGTAGAAGGCGGTGAGCCTGGAAATGGGGAGCCTTCGGCAGGAACGATAGAGGGGAATGGCGAGGAACTTCCTCCGCCACCTCCGCCGAAACCGGCTCCTAAGCCGTACAAGCTGCCTTCGTTCCGGCTTCTGTCCAAACCAGCTGGCGCGGGCAAATCCGGCGACCAAGCTGACTACATGCAAACCGCCCGCAAGCTGGAGGCAACGCTCGAGAGCTTTGGCGTGCGGGCCCGGGTCCTGGAGGTTGTGCGTGGCCCGGCGGTAACCCGCTACGAAATTCAACCGGATATCGGCGTAAAGGTCAGCCGAATCGTCAATCTGACGGACGACATCGCCTTGGCGCTGGCGGCGAAGGATATTCGGATGGAAGCCCCAATCCCGGGGAAATCCGCGATCGGCATCGAGGTGCCAAACAACGAGGTCTCGCTGGTCACGATGCGCGAAGTGATGGAGACGCCGACGTTCATGGATGCAGAGTCCAAGCTGAGCATCGCATTCGGGCGAGATATCTCCGGCCAGACGATCGTCGGCAACCTGTCGAAGATGCCTCACTTGCTGGTGGCCGGGGCGACGGGCTCCGGGAAGTCGGTGTGCATTAACGGCATCATTACCAGCATCCTGTTCAAGGCCAAACCGGATGAAGTCAAATTTATGATGGTCGACCCCAAAATGGTCGAATTGAATGTCTATAACGGAATACCGCATCTGTTAACCCCGGTTGTAACCGATCCACGGCGTGCTTCGCTGGCGCTCAAGAAAATCGTCGTAGAGATGGAGAAACGGTATGAACTGTTCTCCAAATCGGGAGCGCGGAACATTGAAGGTTATAATCACATGATGGCGGAGAATCCGGATGCGATCTTGCCGTACATTGTAGTTATCGTGGACGAGTTGGCCGACCTGATGATGGTTGCGGCCAGCGACGTCGAGGATGCGATTGCGCGGCTCGCGCAGATGGCTCGTGCCGCAGGCATCCACTTGATCATCGCCACGCAGCGGCCGTCGGTCGATGTTATTACCGGGGTGATCAAGGCCAACATCCCGTCTCGGATCGCATTTGGCGTATCGTCCCAGGTCGATTCTCGGACGATCCTCGATATGGCGGGCGCCGAGAAGCTGCTGGGCCGGGGGGACATGCTCTACATGCCGATGGGCGCTTCCAAGCCGATGCGGGTACAGGGGGCATTTATGAGCGACCAAGAGGTCGAGGCCATCGTCAGTTATGTGCGCGGACAAGGACAAGCCGAATACGATGAGAGCTTGGTTCCCGAGGTGGATGACGAAGTGCAGGAGACGGAAGAGGTGCTGGACGAGCTATACGACCAGGCTGTCCAAATCGTACTGGAGGCGAAGCAGGCCTCCGTCTCGCTGCTCCAGCGTCGCATGCGCGTCGGGTATACCCGAGCTGCACGCTTGATCGATTCCATGGAAGCGCGTGGGATCGTTGGGCCGTATGAAGGCAGTAAGCCGCGGGAAGTGCTTATGTCGATTGAGCAATACAAGATGGGAAGGATCTCTTCCTGATCTACGGATCGGGGGAGTCCTTCCCTTTCTTTTTAGAAGTGGCTCGGAACTTAGGGTGCATAGGAAGGGACAGCGCTTGTCATACTAAAGTCACCCATCCATGTTGAACAACTTCTAAAAAGAGAGGTAGAGCTAAACGTATGAAGAAAGCAAAGATCTGGTTTGCCTCCGGTTTAGTGCTGCTTTTGTTCGGAATCGGATATGGAGCGAACACGCTCCGGCATACGCTTGACGAAGGCAAAGTCAATACCTATAAAGCGCAGCCCGCATTTAGTGAGCAGGTGATCGATTACGGAGCATACGGCAAGGACGTGTATGAATTGCAGGGCCGTCTGGCTTATCTGGGTTTTTATCACGGCAAGTTGGACAGTTCATTTGGCCCCAAGACGCGGGATGCTCTTAAGTGGTTCCAGTCGGAGTTTGGGATGGAGGTAGACGGCTTAGCCGGCCCCAAAACGAAACTAAAGCTTTATAACGCTACGAAAAATTGGAAACCGGGCATGGAGAATGCGAATGCCGGCGGGAATACGAAACCGCAAACCGGGACGACCAATAAAACCGGAAGTGGTGGCGGAACTGGCGGCGGCGATAAAGTCAAAGCGGAAGCTACGGATCTGTCCGCCTCCAACGCTATGGGGCTATCGGAGAACGATTTGCGCATCATGGCGAATGCCGTTTACGGGGAATCGCGCGGCGAACCGTTTGAAGGTCAGGTTGCTGTCGCGGCGGTCATCTTGAACCGGGTTAAATCCCCGAGCTTCCCAAACACCGTCTCCGGCGTCATTTTTCAACCCGGAGCCTTTACGGCCGTTGCGGATGGACAAATCTGGCTAGAGCCCAACGAGCAAGCACGCAAAGCTGTGCAGCAGGCGTTAAACGGTTGGGACCCTACAGGGGGCTGCATCTACTATTTCAACCCGAGAACGGCAACGTCGAAATGGATTTGGTCACGTCCGCAGGTGAAGACGATCGGGGAGCATATATTCTGTATGTAAATAGCTGATTTTATCAAGGAGCAGCCGCTTGTTCGTCAGGTTGCTTCTTTCCTTTGAATTGGTATAGAATGGAACTGACTTTCTTGTAAAGGAGTTTTGGTTTTGAACAAAACGCGATTTGAGCGCGGCTCCGTAGGCCATATTCGGCTGCACGTCCTGCCGACCAACCGATTCAAAACTTTTGCGATATCTCTCTATGCGGGCTTGCCGCTGCAAGAGCAAACGGTAACCGCAACGGCCCTGACTCCCTTCGTGCTGCGCCGGGGTACGGAATCCTACCCTGAAACTACGCAGTTCCGCGAGCAGCTGGAGCATATGTACGGGGCAGGCTTTGGCTTTGATGTATATAAAAGAGGCAACTATCAGATGGTTCAGTTCCGTATGGATACCATCAACGATTCCTTCGTGAAGAGCAACGAATCGCTACTGGGACAAAGCTTCGCCTTTCTCGGTGAAGTCGTAACCAAACCGGCGAAGGAAAACGGCGTTTTCCGTACGGCCTACGTCAATTCCGAACGGGAGTCCGTTCGCAAGAAGCTGGAAGGGATCATCAACGATAAAATCCGATATGCCGCTGAGCGCTGTACGGAGGAGATGTTTAAAGACGATCCGTATCGCCTGCACCCGCTGGGGGAACGGAGCGAACTGGATGAAATTACGCCTGAAGCTTTGTACGCCTCCTATCAAAGCTGGTTGCAGCAAGCCCACCTGGACTTGTATGTGGTAGGCGATACGACCTTGGCCGAGGTGGAAGAGCTGGTTGCCAAGCATTTTAGCCTCAATCGATCAACTTCGCCGGATTATGAGCCGGAACAGGTTCAAATTCGGGGCGGCGAGGTCCGTACGGTTAAGGAAGCCCTTGATGTCAATCAAGGCAAGTTGAATTTAGGCCTCCGCACACCGATCACCTACGGCGATGACCGTTATGCTTCGTTGCTGCTGTACAACGGCATTCTCGGCAGCTACCCGCATTCCAAGCTGTTTATCAATGTTCGGGAAAAAGAAAGCTTGGCTTATTACGCCGCCTCCCGTTACGACGGCCATAAAGGCATTGTGGGCATTCAGTCGGGTATCGAAATCGCCAATTACGAGAAGGCCCTTCGCATTATCGAAGCGCAGCTGGCCAGCATGCGCGCCGGGGAAATCAGCGAGCTGGAGATGTCCCAGACCAAAGCGATGATCCGCAACAGCCTGTTGGAGATGCAGGACTCCGCCTTTGAGATGATCGCGTATGATTTCAACCGCGTCTTGTCCGGCAAAGACCGGCCGGCGGAAGAACTGCTCCGCCAAGTGGAGCAGGTTCAACCGCAGGACGTCGTCGCCGCCGCGGAAACCGTCCAGCTCGATACGATATACTTTTTGACAGGCCAGAAGGAGGGGTAGGCGGATGGAAACGATACGTTACGACGCTTTGCAGGAAACGCTGTATCGCGAAACGATGGAGAACGGTCTCCAGGTTTACGTACTGCCCAAACCGGGCTTCCAGAAAACGTACGCCACGTTCTCGACCAAATACGGCTCGATCGATAACCATTTCCGGGTCGAAGGGCAGGAGGACATTTCGGTTCCGGACGGCATCGCCCATTTTTTAGAGCATAAAATGTTCGAGGAACCGCAGGGGGATATTTTTGCCACCTTTGCTTCCCAAGGTGCTTCCGCTAATGCATTTACCAGCTTCGACCAGACGGTTTATCTGTTTTCCGCTACGGAGAACATTCCGGCTAACCTGGAGACGCTGGTTAATTTCGTGCAGCATCCTTACTTTACCGACCAGAACGTTGAGAAGGAAAAAGGAATTATCGGCCAAGAGATCGGGATGTACCGGGATAATCCGGATTGGCGGGTGTATTTCGGTCTGATTGAAGCGATGTACAAAGTACATCCTGTCCACATCGACATCGCTGGTACGGTGGAGTCGATCGGAACGATTACGAAAGAGACGTTGTATACGTGCTACAACGCTTTTTATCATCCGAGCAACATGCTGCTGTTCGTCGTTGGCGGCGTTGATCCGGAGGAAGTATTTAAGCTGGTCCGGGATAATCAAGCCAAAAAGGACTATAAACCGCAAGGCACGATCGATCGTTTGTTTGAGACAGAGCCGCAAGAGGTTTCCGAGAAACGGCGGGAATCGCGTTTGCCGGTATCCCAGCCGAAATGCTTGTTTGGTTTTAAAGAGACGCGGTTGGGTTTCACCGGGGAGGAGCTCTTGCGCCGAGATCTCGCCACGAAGCTGGCACTCGATCTGCTGTTTGGTGCCAGCACCAAGCTGTACCAAAAGCTCTATGACCTGGATCTGATCTCCGACAGCTTTGGTCATGAATACAACAGCAACCCGAATTACGCGTTTTCGGCGATTGGCGGGGACACGAAGGATCCGGATCGGATGTTGGCTGTGATCAAGGAAGAAACTGAAGCGCTGCTCGCTTCCGGTTTCCGTCAGGAAGATTTCGAACGGGCGCGCAAGAAGAAAATCGGCGGGTATTTGCGCATGCTGAACTCGCCGGAGAACATCGCCCACGAGTTCACTCGATATAATTTCCGCGGCGGCGACCTGTTTGCGGTGCTTCCGATTTATGAGTCACTGACTTTGGAGGACATCAATGCTCGGCTGCGTGAACATATCGATTGGGAACAGCTGGC
Source organism: Paenibacillus rubinfantis (assembly GCF_001486505.1). Lineage (GTDB taxonomy): Bacteria > Bacillota > Bacilli > Paenibacillales > Paenibacillaceae > Fontibacillus > Fontibacillus rubinfantis. The sequence goes on along the minus strand of NZ_LN909066.1, from coordinate 190,812 downwards.
CGTATCGATTGTGGTGAGCCCGTAAATGGCAATGGATCATGGGATAGGTAAAAATATCGCGGACATGACCGTACTCATTACCGGAGCAAGCCGGGGGATCGGCGCCGAGGTGGCGCTGCGGTTTGCTTCGGTCGGCATGAACGTGGTGATTCATTATATGAACTCTCACGAGGCGGCGAACGAGGTTGCACGCAAGTGTCTGGATCTTGGGGCTAAGGCTTACACAGTCTCAGCGGATCTGCGCAGCAAGGAGCAAATCCTGCGAATGAAAGAAAGGCTGGAGAATTACGGCCTGTATCCCGACATCCTGGTGAATAATGCCGGGATTTCGCATTATGCCATGCTGTCCGATGTGACCGAAGCGGAATGGGACGACGTCATGAACGTCAATTTAAAAAGCGTGTTTCTCTGCAGCCAATTATTTATGCCGTATATGATCAGTCAGCGCTTTGGCCGGATTATTAACGTTTCCTCCGTTTGGGGGATTTCGGGGGGATCCTGCGAGGCGGTCTATTCGGCAGCCAAAGGTGGAGTTAACGCGTTTACCAAAGCGCTGGCCAAAGAACTGGCTCCTTCGGGCGTTACCGTCAATGCGGTCGCTCCGGGTGCGGTCAAGACGGATATGATGGGGCATTTTGATGCGGAGGAGCTCCGCCAGCTGGAGGAGGATATTCCAGCGGGGCGGCTGGGTTCGCCGCAGGAGATTTCGTCGCTTGTTTACTTTTTGGCGCTGCCGGAGTCGGGTTACATCACGGGACAAATCATCAGCCCCAACGGCGGCTGGATTACCTGATCGCGCCTTCTTTCACAGGTTTTACCGCCTGCACTGGGGTGCCGCTCACGCATAAAACCCACGGGATTTTCGCATATTACGACTGTTGATTTTAAATCGCCAAGCGAAGGAGGATTTAATCATGTCAACGGTACTCAAAAATTTTGATACATGGAAGAAATTCCTGGGTGAACGTGTCGAGCATGCGGAAAAAGCCGGCTTCAGCGAAGAGGCGATTGCCAACTTAGCTTACGAAATCGGCGGTTTTCTGGACGACAAGGTCGATCCGCAAAACGAATCCAACCGCACCCTCAAAGAAATTTGGGATGTCGGGACCGAGGATGAGCGGAAAACCATTGCTCGTTTGATGGTGAAGTTGGCCAAGAAAAACGCATAGTTTGGCACTTGAAAAGCTCCCGTTCCGGGAGCTTTTCCCCCATTTTCTCCACTCGCTTGCCTTTCATTTTTTTTTTATATATCATAAAACACATATGAACATGTAATTTTCAGTATTGGTAAGAAATGTTTTTGTAAAATGTTTTTGCAAAATAGCAGGAATTAAGACCTATTTTGTCGAATGGTGCATGAGGATATGGAGAAGGTGTCTGGGATGGAAGAGAAACAATGGTACTTAGAGTACAAAATACATAAGAATCGCCCGGGACTTTTAGGGGATATCGCTTCGATGTTAGGGATGTTGGAGATCAATATTCTAACGATCAACGGTGTTGAAGGTAAGACTCGGGGACTACTGTTGGAAACCGATGATGACGGCAAAATCGATCAGGTCAGCCAGCTGCTGAACAAGGTGGACAGCATTACGGTGACCGCCTTGCGCAATCCGCGGCTTGTCGATTTGCTGGCGGTCCGCCATGGGCGCTATATCGACCGGGATTCCGATGATCGCAAGACGTTCCGGTTTACCCGGGATGAGCTGGGGATCCTGGTTGATTTTCTCGGTGAGGTGTTTAAGCGGGAAGGCCATCAAGTCATTGGTTTGAGGGGAATGCCGCGCGTAGGCAAGACAGAGTCGATTATCGCGGGCAGCGTCTGTGCGATGAAACGATGGACGTTTGTGTCTTCGACCCTTTTGCGGCAAACGGTGCGAAGCCAATTGTCGGAGAACGAGATGGATCCTCACAATGTGTTTATTATCGACGGTATCATCAGTACGCTTCGTTCCAATGAGAAGCATCATCAGCTCTTGCAGGAGCTGATGTCCATGCCTTCAACCAAAGTCATCGAACATCCGGACGTGTTCGTCAAAGAGTCCGAATACAGTTATGACAATTTTGACATTATTATAGAATTGCGTAACAATCCGGAGGAGCAAATCGTTTACGATACGTTCACGACAATTTATACGGACGATCTATAATGATTTGCCGCATAATTCAATCATAGCAGGAGGTGATGGTCGTGTCGGATTTGGGCCAGCAGTTAAGGGAAGCCCGCCTTGCCAGAGGTTTGTCGCTGGATGATGTACAGGAAATGACGAAGATTCGCAAACGATATTTGGAAGCCATCGAAATGGGGGATTATAAAGTCCTGCCAGGGAGCTTCTATGTTCGGGCTTTTATCAAAACGTATGCGGAAACCGTTGGCTTGGACGCGGATGAACTGCTTGCCGAACATCGGCAAAACGTACCTTCTTCAGCTCCGGAACCTACGATGGAACCGGTGATTCAAAAACGCCGCAGCCGACAGCATAACGAACGTAACTCGAAATGGTTGTCCACGACGTTGATGTGGTCGTTTGCAGTATTGATTCTGATTGTCATCTATATGTATTTCTCGGTCTGGGGGAACAATAACGATCAAGCTGAAGGCAATAAGGAGCCGGATCCTACGCCGGTAACGCAGGGTACCGACAAAAACGGCAGCAATACAGGGAACTCCACCAACGGGGATGCCGTTGGCGGGAACAAAGGCGCCGGGAACGGAACGGATGGTGTGACGGACCCTGGTACGAATAATGGCACCAACACCAATACAGGGAATACGGGGAACACGGGCAACGAAACCCCTGATAACACCGGTAATCAGCCGATTGCCGTCGTTCAGGACGGAACGGAAGGGAATGTCACAAAGTATAAAATCCAGAATCCGGGAACGCAGCCGGTACAAGTGGTCATTACGGCTAGCGGGAGAAGCTGGGTAGAAGTACGCAAAGGCGATAAGAACGGCGAGAAGTTATACTTTGGAAATACGGCAGATGGCGATGTACTATCCTATGACATCGTTTCAGAAGGGCTGTACATTATCTCAGGGAACTCTGCGCAAACCGCGATTACGGTAGCGGAGCAGCCGATCGAAGACGGCAAAACCACCTCCCGATTCTTCCTGAGCTTGGACGATGGAACGGGCGGAGGCACGGGGAATACCGGGACGGAAGGTGCCGGGACCAACAACGAAACAACGACAGACGGCGAATAAGCGAAGATGGCGGGAAGCCGATCGCTTATTCGCTTCATTAACAGCGCGGTTGGGACCGATTCGGTCAAACGGCGCTTTTTTGGTTGCTGTTAAGGGTGGATGTGGCGGGGATGCTCGACTTTGCGAATTTTTTTACATATAATTTATTTATGAAAAGATTGGAAACCGAGAAAGGAATGTGACTTATGGCTTCGGAAAATTCTTTCGACATCGTTTCAAAAATGGACATGCAGGAATTAACCAACGCAATCGATCAGACGGAACGGGAAATCGCGAACCGCTTTGATTTCAAAGGGAGCAAGAGTGAGCTCAAACTGGAGAAAGACGTGCTGGTGATCGTTTCGGACGACGATTACAAGCTGGGCGCGGTCATCGACATTCTGCAATCGAAGATGATCAAACGCGGATTGCCGATCAAAAACCTCGATTACGGCAAGGTGGAACCTGCCTCGCTGGGCACAGTGCGGCAACGGATTAACCTGAAGCAGGGGATCGACCAGGAAAATGCCAAGAAAATCAACATCCTGATCCGCGATTCCAAGCTGAAAGTCAAAAGCCAAATCCAAGGCGACCAAATTCGCGTCACCGGCAAAAGCAGGGACGATTTGCAGGAGATCATGCAGATGCTGCGCAAAGCCGATTTGACGGTGGATTTGCAGTTCACCAACTTCAAATAGAACGGGAAAGGTCTCCGGCGGCGCTGTGTTGGGCTGCGGAGGCCATTTTCATATTTTTGACAGCATCGGTGCTGGAATATTATACTTGTAGAGGTTGTTCATCCTTAGAATGACGGGAATTTTGGCTTTCAACGATGGGGGAAATGGTTCATGACTGAAAAGGTAAAAATCGTGACGCTCGGCTGCGAGAAAAATTTGGTTGACTCGGAAATTATGTCGGGTTTAATTGATCAGCGCGGCTATTCCTTGGTGGATCATCGCGAGGACGCGACCGTTATTATCGTCAACACCTGCGGCTTTATCGATGCGGCGAAGGAGGAGTCGGTGAATACGATCCTGGAGCTCGCCGATCTAAAGGAAAGCGGCCGGCTGAAGGCGCTGATCGTATCCGGGTGTTTGACGCAGCGATATAAGCAGACTTTGATGGAGGAAATGCCGGAAATCGACGGGATCGTTGGGACGGGGGATTTTCACCATATCAACCGTATCGTCGATGAAGCGCTCAAGGGCAAGAAGCCGGCGTTGGTTGGCAACCCTGTCTTTAATTATGAGCAGGCGCTGCCGCGCAAGCTGACTACGGCCCGATACACGACTTATGTGAAGATCGCCGAAGGCTGCGATAACAATTGTACGTTCTGCAGCATTCCGATCATGCGCGGGAAGTTCCGCAGCCGCTCGATGGAATCGATCCTGGACGAAGTGCGGAGCATGGCCGCCCAGGGGGTCAAGGAAATCAGCTTGATTGCTCAGGATTCCACCAATTATGGTACCGATTTGTACGGCGAGTTTAAGCTGGCGGAGCTGATGGACCGGGTGACTCAGGTGGAAGGCATTGAATGGGTGCGTCTGCATTACGCGTATCCCGGATTTTTTACGGACGAGCTGATCGACATGATGGCGACGAATCCGAAAATTTGCAAATACGTGGATATGCCGCTTCAGCATAGCGAGGACTCGATCCTGAAGCGTATGCGCCGTCCCGGACGGAATCGCGATATTCGAGAACTGGTGGCTAAGATCCGCGCCCGGATTCCTAATGTTTCGCTGCGCACTTCCTTGATCGTGGGGTTCCCAGGGGAAACCGAGGAGGACTTTGAACGGTTATGCGAGTTTGTGCGCGAGCTGAAATTTGACCGCCTTGGGGTATTTACCTATTCCAAGGAAGAGGATACCCCTGCTTCGCGCTTACCGGATCAGGTAGATGAGGATGTGAAGGAATGGCGGGCCAATACGCTGATGGAGATTCAACGGGAGGTTGCCAACGCGAACAGCGGCAAGTACATCGGCCAAGAGCTGGACGTGCTGATCGAACGTTATGACGGCCGCAGCGACGTTTACGTGGGCCGCTCTCAGTTCGACGCTCCGGAAATCGACGGCGAGGTTTTCGTCACGAATTGCCCCGTAGGGCTCGGGGAACTGACCAAAGTGCGGATTACGCATGCATTTGACTATGATTTATCCGGGGAGGCTATCCTGTGAATTTGCCCAACCGTATCACATTAACCCGTATTTTTATGATTCCGGTGATGCTGGTCTTCTTGCTGGTGGATGCCGGGTGGCTGTCCTATGAGCTTACGCTCGCCGAATACTCGCTGCCGATCAATCAGCTGATCGCTGCCGTGTTGTTTATCGTCGCGGCTAGCACGGATGGAATCGACGGCTACATCGCACGTAAATATAACCTGGTCACGAATTTAGGCAAGCTGCTGGATCCGCTCGCGGATAAGCTGCTTGTCGGAACGGTGCTGATCGGCCTTGTGTCCTTGGGCAAATGCGATGCCTGGATCGCGGTTATCATCATCGCCCGCGAGTTCGCTGTGACCGGTTTGCGTGAGGTTGCGCTCTTGGAGGGCTCCGTGATCGCGGCCAGCAAATGGGGCAAGGCGAAGACAATTACGCAGATCATCGCGATTTCGGCGCTGCTGCTGAACAATTTTCCGTTCGAATGGCTGTCGTTCCCGTTTGACGATGTAGCGATGTGGCTGGCGGCCGTCATCACGCTGTATTCAGGCATCGATTATTTCGTGAAAAATAAGAGCGTGCTTTCTTTTTCCAAAGCATAAACTGATGTGGGTTGGTCGGCCGGAAATGTGAAGGAGGCATGCGAAAATGAAAGCGGAAATTATCGCGGTGGGTACGGAGCTGCTGCTCGGTCAAATCGTGAACACGAATGCGCAATACTTATCTCAGGAGCTTGCTGCGCTGGGGATCGACGTCTATTTTCAAACCGTGGTTGGCGATAATATGAATCGATTGGCCGAAGCGGTGAGGACGGCGTCGGGGCGCGCAGACGTGCTGATCTTTACCGGCGGGATTGGTCCGACACAGGACGATCTAACCAAGGAAGCGTTGGCTGACGTGTTGGGACGAACCTTATTTATCGATCCGGAAGCGTTGGCGAACGTGGAGCGCTTCTTTCAAGGGCGCGGGGTCCCGATGACGGAGAATAACCGCCGCCAGGCGCTGGCGATTGAAGGGGGCACCCCGCTTCCGAATGATAACGGCCTGGCCGTGGGTAATGCGCTGGCTGTGGACGGCAAGTTTTATATCGTACTACCGGGGCCGCCGAAGGAAATGAAGCCGATGTTTGAACAACAAGCGAAGCCTTGGATTCTGGAGCATGTGTTGACCGGCGAGATGCCGATCTATTCGCGGATGCTGAAATTTGCCGGGATTGGCGAATCAGCGTTGGAAACAAAGCTGCTTGACCTGATTCAGGCTCAAAGCGATCCTACCGTGGCGCCCTATGCGAAGGAAGGCGAGGTCACGATTCGTGTTTCCACCAAGGCGGCTAGTGAGCAGGATGCGGCGGTGAGGCTGGATGCGATGGAAGGCGAGATTGCCTCGCGGCTGCCGGAGCATTTGTACGCCAACGTGGATGAGCCTATCGAGAAGACAATTCTTGATATGATGGTTGCACGCGGTCTGACGCTGAGCGCGGCTGAAAGCTGCACCGGCGGGCTGCTCATGGAGATGTTCACCGCGCTGCCCGGCAGCTCGGCTGTGTTCGCCGGCGGGATCGTGTGTTACTCCAATGAGATGAAGGAGAAGCTGTTGAACGTGCCGCATGACCTGCTGGAAGGCGAGGGCGCCCCCGGCGCGGTCAGCGCGGAAACGGCCAAGGTCCTGGCGGAGCAAGTGCGCCTGACCGTGGGCACCGACTTCGGCCTATCCATCACCGGGGTGGCAGGTCCCGCGCATTCTGAGCGAAAACCCGTGGGCCTCGTGTATATCGCGATCTCGCGCCGCGGAGCGGACACCACCGTCTTTGAGCTGAACCTCAAGGGCAACCGCGAGATGATCCGTCTGCGCGCGGCGAAGGCGCTGTTGTACCGGTTGTGGAGAGCGTTGCAGGAGTAGTGGCAGGTCCAGTGGTAGTCTAGTGTCTCAGAGGCTCCTTTTAGCCTTTATCCCTTTCAATCAGAAGTGAGGGGATGCTCTTGGGATACTCTTCAGCAATACGCTAGGAATGTCCATTCGCAGGCCCTTGCACTTTGGAAGATAATGACATATAATCAAGGCACGGAAGAACCGTAGCAAACTGTTTCAGTTGTGCTGCGGTTCTTTTTTTTGTTGTATGTGTAGTTGAGTAACTGCGGGGAGGGATGAGGAGGGGGAAAGGTAAGTAGGTAAGTAGGTAAGTAGGTAAGTAGGTCAGTAAGTAAGTAAGTAAGTAAGTAAGTAAGTAAGTGAGTAAGTGAGTAAGTGAGTGAGTGAGTGAGTAAGTGAGTGAGTGAGTAAGTGAGTAAGTAAGTGAGTAATCAAGTGCCTAAGTTAGCCAGTAAGCCAATAAGCCAATAAGTAAGCAGTCAATAAAAAGTAGCCAAGAAACCAAGAAACCAAGAAACCAAGTAATCAAGAAACCAAGAAACAAAGTAATCAAGTAATCAAGTAATCAAGTAATCAAGTCAAACCGGGAAAGCAACTAAGTAGAACGTGAAAAGTAACTATGCAAGTAACTAAATAAGAACCGGGTAAGTATCATAGAAGCAAGTAAGTAACTAAATAAGAACCAGGTAAGTAAACAAGCAAGTAAATCTGGAAGTAGCAAGTAGGTGGCAATCGTTTGGCTCGGTGTGGTATGCGCGAGAATGGTGGGACATGAATCTATTCGAAAAATCATATATAATGGTGCTCAGTGAGAACAAATTTGCTTGATATGTATGAAAAATCGAATACATTTGTGCTCTGGAGTGACTATATCAGCAAATCTATATGAAAAATCGAATATATTCCGCGATTCTAGCCATTTTCGACGAAATATATATGAAATTTCATACATATCACAATAAGGTAGCCCGTCGGTGAGCGCATTTCCGAAGGAAACGGCGTTTGGAGGTGGAGAAAGCGCGCCAGCACCGAAAAGCGTTCCATACTCCAAAGTGAGCGAATCCCCGCAGGGGAGAGCGTCTAGGAGCGCCTTAGTCGCAGCAACGTTCGTCCAACTAGAGATCCCAAGGGCAGCGGGCCTTGGGGGCCCTCCCTTACGGTAAAGGAAGGTTTGGGAGGGTTGAGTCTTGGTTTGGAAGGGTCTCGAAAATTTACGAATGTATGTTCGAAAAAACGCTTGGCAAACATACCAAAACAAGGTACAATGATATACGTGAGAAGTAACAAATGGCCATGAATAATTATGAAATTATGCAATTTAAGTACCTAATGATTATATCTAATTTAAGGATGTGAGCTGATTGTCAGATCGTAAAGCAGCGCTGGAGATGGCGCTTCGCCAAATAGAAAAGCAATTCGGTAAAGGTTCGATCATGAAGCTGGGAGAATCAACGCATATGCAGGTGGAGATCGTTCCAAGCGGATCGATCGCACTGGATATCGCCCTTGGTACGGGGGGCCTTCCTCGCGGACGGATCATCGAAGTGTACGGACCGGAATCCTCCGGTAAAACGACGGTAGCGCTGCACGCAATCGCCGAAGTACAGAAAATCGGCGGACAAGCTGCCTTCATCGACGCCGAGCATGCGCTGGACCCGTCTTACGCCAGCAAGCTGGGCGTAAACATCGACGAACTCCTGTTGTCCCAGCCGGATACAGGAGAACAAGCGTTGGAGATCGCGGAAGCGCTCGTTCGCAGCGGCGCGGTCGATATCATCGTTATCGACTCCGTTGCGGCACTGGTGCCTAAAGCGGAGATCGAAGGCGAAATGGGGGACTCCCATGTTGGTTTGCAGGCCCGCCTGATGTCCCAAGCGCTGCGGAAGCTGTCCGGGGCCATCAGCAAGTCGAAGACGATTGCGATCTTCATCAACCAGCTGCGTGAGAAAGTTGGCGTGATGTTCGGTAACCCGGAGACGACGCCAGGTGGACGCGCGCTGAAATTCTATTCGACGGTTCGTTTGGACGTACGCCGCATCGAGACCATTAAGATGGGCAACGACATGGTGGGGAACCGGACGCGGATCAAGGTTGTCAAGAACAAGGTTGCGCCTCCTTTCAAACAAGCTGAAATCGACATTATGTACGGTGAAGGCATTTCCAAAGAAGGCAGCATTATCGACATCGGGACGGAGCTGGACATCGTGGATAAGAGCGGTGCCTGGTATTCGTATTCCGGCGAACGCCTTGGTCAAGGCCGGGAGAACGCGAAGCAATTCTTGAAGGAGCATCCGGAGATCTCGAATACGATCGAGCAGAGAATCCGCGAAGCCAGCAATCTGACCACATCGGTAGCTCCGGCTTCCGCCAGCGATCTGGAAGCGGAGCTGGAGGAAGAACAAGCGCTGTTCGGAGAAGAATAAGTTCATTAAGCCGTAACTATCAAGCGCTCTGACCGCCGGCAAACCGCCGGGGCAGGGCGCTTTTGCAGTATCGGGGAATGCGCCGAGATTAGGCAGAAGCGGAGGGACAGGATGTGAGCAGTTGGGGAACATCGCGGGGGAAGGATGCGCGGAGAGGAACCGGATCTACCTCCGGCAAGCGCAGCGAGGACGAGATTGTTGATATTTCCGACGAGTCGTTTTGGGAGCCGGTGCCGCGAAAGGTCAGCCGGGATCCGGAGGGGACGGAAGCGTCCCAAACGGAGGAACCCTCCGGCTTGGACGCCTTTCCCGAGGATACTGAGCTGGCGATTACGTCCGTAATGATGCTGAAGCGACCGAAGTATCGTTATCGGATTTCTTTTGGCACGTATTCACTGGAGATACATGAGGACGTGATGATCAAGTACCGCATGATCAAAGGTGCGGTATTCACGAAGATAGATTTGGAGGAAATTGTAGCGGCAGACGAGCGCCAGCAGAGTTATGCCGACGCGTTGAAATATTTAAGCTTGAAGCCGCGAACGACTTATGAAATCGCACAGCGTTTGGGAGAAAAAGGCTGGGGCGAGGAGACGATCCAGGACGTTCTTGCCCGTTTGCAGTCGGAGGGGTATGTGGATGACGCCGCCTACGCCCAGGAATGGGCCTCTCAACGTGTGAAGCTGCGCGGGAAGGGTAAGCTGTGGGTCAAGCATGAACTGCGCCAGAAAGGCGTGTCCAAGTCGTATATCGAGGAGGCGCTTGGCGAAGTTAGTGAGGATGATGAGTTTGAGAGCGCCCTCCAGCTAGGGTTGAAGAAATGGCGGGGAACTACGGGGGAACCGCTGGACCGAAAACGCAAAACCGGAGCATTCCTGCAACGCCGAGGGTTTAGCGGCAGCGTTGTGTCCCGGGTCATGCGGGAACTTGGTAACCGGGAGCAAATGCATGGAATGGACGATTGGGACGAAGAATAAGAGGACGGGAGGGAACTCCTGTCATTTGCTTGACAATATCTTTTGTCAAATAATAAAATGAACATGAATCCATATCTTGAATGGCCCTTTTTTTCCTTCCAAAATTATGGGTCTGAGGATAGGGTTTATGTTCTCCAATCATGAAGGCAAAGTGCCTCCGCTTCTGAACGCGGAAGGGTCATGCATTGCAGCATGAACTGCTGAACTGAATGGGCAAGTCATGAATTTTTTGTATGAATGATGAACCTAGAAACGAAAAGTTACTACAACTGCAAACATCCCAAGGAATGCCTTGGAGGAAACAACGGGGAGGTGAACAGATGCCTGAGTATGTCTGGATCATTCTCGTTGCAGCCGCTTTATTCTTTGGGTTCGTGATCGGGTATTTTATTCGCAAGTCTCTTGCCGAAGCTAAAATTTCCAGTGCAGAGCACGCAGCCAGCCAAATCTTGGAGAATGCCAAGAAGGATGCGGAAGCACTGAAAAAGGAAACGGTTCTGGAAGCCAAGGACGAAGTCCATAAGCTTAGAACCGAAGCTGATAAAGACATTCGTGAACGTCGGAATGAAATACAACGACAAGAAAGACGATTGTTGCAAAAAGAAGAGTCGCTGGATAAAAAATTAGAATCGCTTGAACGTAAAGAAGAGCAAGTGGTCAGCAAAGAGAAACGGATCGAAGAAACGCAGCAGCAAATCGACTTAATCTACAAGAGCCAAGTTCAAGAACTGGAGCGGATTTCCAACCTCACGATGGAAGATGCCCGTTCGATCATTTTGAATAACGTGGAGCAGGAAGTTCGCCATGAAACCGCGCAGATGATTAAAGACATTGAACAGCAAGCGAAGGAAGAAGCGGATAAGAAATCCCGCGAGATTATTACGCTGGCAATTCAACGTTGCGCTGCCGATCATGTGGCGGAAACGACGGTTTCCGTCGTAACGCTGCCGAACGAAGAGATGAAAGGACGGATTATCGGCCGCGAAGGCCGGAATATCCGAGCGCTCGAAACCTTGACTGGGATCGATCTTATTATCGACGATACGCCGGAAGCGGTGATTCTGTCGGGCTTTGACCCGATTCGCCGCGAAATCGCCCGGACTGCCTTGGAGAAATTGGTGGCGGACGGACGGATTCATCCGGCTCGGATCGAAGAAATGGTCGAGAAATCCCGCAGGGAAGTGGACGAACGCATCCGCGAATACGGCGAGCAGGCTACGTTCGAAGTGGGCGTACATGCACTGCATCCGGATTTGATCAAAATTTTGGGACGTCTCAAGTTCCGGACAAGCTACGGTCAAAACGTTCTGAAGCACTCGATGGAAGTCGCTTATCTGGCTGGATTGATGGCTGGAGAGCTAGGCGAAGACATCGCTCTTGCCAAACGGGCAGGCTTGCTGCACGATATCGGTAAAGCGCTTGATCATGAAGTGGAAGGGTCTCATGTCGAAATCGGCGTGGAGTTGGCGAAGAAGTACAAGGAACATCCGGTGGTTATCAACAGCATTGCCTCTCACCACGGCGATTGCGAAGCCACCTCTGTCATTGCCATGCTGGTTGGCGCGGCCGATGCATTGTCGGCGGCAAGACCGGGCGCGCGTCGGGAAACGCTCGAAACCTACATTCGTCGGTTGGAGAAGCTCGAGGAAATTTCCGAGTCGTTTGAAGGCGTCGAGAAATCGTTTGCCATTCAGGCGGGCCGCGAGGTGCGCGTGATGGTACAGCCGGACAAAATCGACGACGCAGAAGCATTCCGCTTGGCGCGTGACATTACCAAGACGATTGAAAGTGAACTGGATTATCCGGGTCATATCAAAGTGACCGTCATCCGCGAGACGCGGGCGGTTGAATACGCCAAGTAAAGGTTATGCTGAGAAGTGGCCCCTCGCGGGCCGCTTTTTCATTGCCTGGACGACCCCAAGTCTCAAGCGGGCTTGAGGTGATTAGTCAGAGGAGGGATCCGCATTAAAGTTCTGTTTATCGGAGATATCGTCGGAAATACGGGGCGCAAGGCGCTGAAAGCAACGCTGCCCCATTTGAAATCAAAATATAACCCGCATATCATCATCGCTAATGGGGAGAACGCTGCGGCGGGCCGGGGGATTAACGCCAACATTGCCAAAGAGTTTTTTGATCAAGGCATTCATGGCCTAACGATGGGCAACCATACATGGGATAACAAAGAGATCTTCGACTTCATCGATGATGAGCCGCGGATGGTGCGACCGGCCAATTATCCGCCGGGAACGCCGGGGCGGGGGGTTACGGTGATCAAAGCAGGCGGCAAGGAGCTGGCCGTGGTGAATTTGATGGGTCGCACTTTCCTGCCGGCGATTGATGATCCCTTCCGGGCGGCGGATGAAATCATCGGACAGTTGTCAAAGAAGCACAAATGCATCCTGGTGGACTTCCATGCTGAAGCAACTTCCGAAAAAATCGCCATGGGCTGGCACCTGGACGGCCGCGCATCGCTTGTGGTTGGGACGCATACCCACGTACAAAGCAACGATGATACGATCCTGCCGCAGGGAACGGCGTACTTGACCGATGCCGGTATGGTGGGCTCCCGCGAAGGGATTCTGGGCATGGAGCGTACGGCGGTGTTGCGCAAGTTCACGACCCAGCTTCCCGTGCGGTTTCAAGTCTGCGAAGGGAAATGGCATTTTCACGCGGTGATCGTGGATGTGGATGAATCTACAGGCAAAGCGCAGAAAATTCAAAAAATTCGCTTGCTCGAGGACGAATGGCTGATGGACTAAAGAGGCGGAAAGCGATTTCGCCAAAATAGGGTAAAACGCCCGGAAGTCCGTAGGATCAAGGCCTCCCGAAACTTCTCCTCCGGGAAAAAGAAGGAATATCCCGAATTCTCACGAATATCTTCTAAGTAGTGGAATCCAACGAATATTCCCAGGGAGGTACTAACCATGGAAGTATTAAAGGTTTCAGCAAAATCCAACCCCAACTCCGTTGCCGGTGCGTTGGCTGGCGTCCTCAGAGAACGTGGCGCTGCTGAACTACAGGCCATTGGGGCGGGTGCTCTTAACCAAGCCATCAAAGCCGTTGCGATCGCCCGGGGATTCGTCGCGCCAAGCGGCGTGGACTTGATTTGCATTCCAGCCTTTACCGACATCGTGATCGATGGCGAGGATCGAACCGCAATTAAACTGATCGTAGAGCCGAGATAAAATTTCGATAGAAATGACGCCTGTTTACGCTCCCGTAGACAGGCTTTTTTGTTTTTTCGGCAAATGATTAGGAAGAGGAGGAAAGGTCATGAAGATGCCGATCATCGATTTTCATTGTGACGCCTTAAGCAAAATGCTGCTGGATCCGAAGCTGGACTTTGCCCGGGATCGCCGATTGGACGTGAATCTGCGCCGTTTGGAGGACGGTGGGGTGAAGCTGCAAACCTTTGCGATATTTCTATCCGAACGTCTGGGTCCCCCCAAAATGGAACATATCTTGGGGCAAATCGAGTTGTTTCGGGAACGGGTTCTCCCGCTAGGCGTGCTCCCTGTGCAGTCCGTCGAGGACTTGAATACTCTGGAGCAAGGAGAGGCGATCGGGGGGCTGTTGTCTCTTGAAGGGGCGGACGGGCTGGAAGGCAACTTGCATTATGTCCGCGTATGTTATGAGAAAGGCGTCCGATTTCTCGGATTAACCTGGAACTATGCCAACTGGGCCGCCGATGGGATCATGGAGCCGCGAAACGGCGGGTTTACCCCCGCGGGGGTAGAGTTGGTCCAATTATGCCATGAGCTCGGCATCATTTTGGATGTCTCGCATTTGTCGGTCAAGGGATTCTGGGAATTGCAAGAACTCGCGGAGGTTGCCGGGAAGCCGTTTATCGCTTCGCATTCCAACGCCTATCACGTTTGCCCGCATGCACGGAACCTTCGCGACGATCAGATTCAAGCGATCATCAAGCTCGGTGGGAGAATTGGGGTGACCTTTGTGCCGTGGTTCGTCAAAGCAGGCAAAAGTGGGTCCAGCCGGGATCTCTTACCGCATATTGAGCGGATTTGCTCGCTGGGGGGAGCAGCCAACCTGATGTTTGGGTCTGATTTCGACGGGATTGAAACCCATCTGACCGACTTTAAGCATTCGGGACATTACACGAATTGGCAGGAAACGCTGTTGAAATATTACCCGGAGGAGCTCGTCCGCGGATGGTTGTACGACAACGCAGCCGCATTCCTGCGCGCTTGGTTGCCCTCTCACAAGTAAGCGCTTTAATTCATCCAATTGTGAGAACGAATTGATCGAAAACTACTATATGAAAAAAGGCTAGAAAACGCTTGCTTTTTACCAGGTTGAGACATAAAATTGACATGACTCTGAAACAGAATGTTCACAAACAACAGGCCGGAATGTGACCTCTTGCACGTTAACATTCAAACTGCATTGATATTCTATTTTTTCCATTGCGATACGATTAAAGGGGTGGGCGATCTTGATTAGTCAATTGTCTTGGAAGATCGGTGGACAGCAGGGCGAGGGCGTTGAAAGTACGGACCGGATTTTTTCGACGGCTTTGAACCGGCTGGGATATTATTTGTACGGGTATCGGCATTTCTCCTCCCGTATCAAAGGCGGTCATACGAATAACAAAATCCGGATCAGTACCAAGCCGATTCGCGCGATTTCCGACGACTTGGACATTTTAGTCGCTTTTGACCAAGAAAGTATCGACTTGAATGCGCAGGAGCTGCGCAGCGGCGGGGTAATCGTGGCGGATGCCAAGTTTAACCCTACGGTGCCGGAGGGCGTGGATGCTCGTCTGTTCCCGGTGCCGATTACCAGCATCGCTGAAGAGCTTGGAACTTCGCTGATGAAGAACATGGTGGCTTCCGGTGCATCCTGGGCGCTGCTCGGTCTTCCGCTTGAAGTGTTCAATAAAGCGGTGGAAGAAGAATTCGGTCGTAAAGGACCAGCGATTGTCGAGAAAAATATCGAAGCGGTAAAACGCGGCGCGGATTATGTGCTTGAGCTCGCCGGAGGTCCATTGGACGAATTCAAGCTGGAGCCGGCTGACGGCAAGGAAAAGCTCTTCATGATCGGTAACGATGCGATCGGCCTAGGTGCCGTAGCCGCAGGTTGCCGGATTATGAGTGCATACCCGATTACACCTGCTTCTGAAATTATGGAATATTTAATTAAGAAATTACCGAAATTTGGCGGTACGGTTGTTCAAACGGAAGATGAAATCGCGGCGATTACGATGGCGATCGGTTCGAGTTATGCGGGGGTTCGTACGATGACCGCCTCGGCTGGACCTGGATTGTCGCTGATGATGGAAGCGATTGGCCTGGCCGGCATGACCGAAACGCCGGTTGTCATCATCGATACACAGCGCGGCGGTCCAAGCACTGGGTTGCCGACCAAGCAGGAGCAAAGCGACATCAATGCGCTGATCTATGGTACACACGGGGAAATCCCGAAAATCGTGATTGCGCCAAGTTCCATCGAAGAATGTTTCTATGATACGGTGGAGGCGTTTAATTTGGCCGAGAAATATCAAGTGCCCGTGATCGTAGCGACGGATCTGCAATTATCCCTTGGGAAGCAATCATGCGAAATGCTGGATTATAGCAAAGTATCGATTGATCGCGGCTATCTCGTGAAGGATATTCCGGACCGCGACGATTCGAGTATGTTTAACCGCTATGCCTTTACGGAGAACGGCATCTCCCCACGGGTGCTGCCAGGTGAGAAGAACGGTATTCACCATGTAACCGGCGTAGAGCATGACGAGTCCGGCCGTCCTTCGGAAAGTCCGGTGAACCGGAACAAAATGATGGATAAGCGTCTGCGCAAGCTGGCTCAGCTGGAAGTAACCAACCCGATTCGCCTGCAAGCTCCGCATGCTGAACCGGATCTGCTGATCATCGGCATGGGGTCAACGGGCGGAACGATTGATCAAGCTCGCGAACACCTGACCGTGGACGGGTTAAAAACCAACCACATGACCGTGCGGCTGATGCATCCGTTCCCAACGGAGCAAGTGCTGCCGCAAATCGCGAAAGCGAAGAAAGTGGTTGTTCTGGAGAACAACGCCACCGGCCAATTGGCGAATTTGATTAAACAAAATGTCGGCTATCACGACAAAATCGTGAATGTGCTGAAATATAACGGTAATCCGTTCCTTCCATCGGAAGTCTATGAAGAGTGCAAGAAGGCAGCCGGGAATAAAGCGCAGGAGGAGTTGGTGAAAAATGGCAACGTTTAAAGAGTTCCGTAACAACGTTAAACCTAACTGGTGTCCGGGCTGCGGCGATTTCTCCATTCAAGCCGCCATCCAACGCGCCGCGGCGAATGTGGGTCTCGAACCGGAGCAACTCGCCGTTATTTCCGGGATCGGCTGCTCCGGCCGGATCTCTGGTTATATCAACGCCTACGGCTTGCACGGGATTCACGGCCGTGCGCTTCCGATCGCTCAAGGTGTGAAGTTGGCCAACCGCGATCTGACAGTGATCGCATCCGGCGGCGACGGTGATGGATTTGCGATCGGGATGGGCCATACGGTGCACGCGATTCGCCGGAACATCAACGTCACCTACATCGTCATGGACAACCAGATCTACGGGTTGACCAAAGGGCAAACCTCCCCGCGCAGCGGCGAAGGCTTCAAGACGAAGAGCACGCCGGAAGGTTCGGTGGAATCGACCCTGTCGCCGCTCGAAATCGCCTTGGCGTCCGGTGCCACCTTCGTGGCCCAGTCGTTCTCCAGCGATTTGAAGCAGCTGACGTCTCTGATCGAACAAGGGATCCAGCACGAAGGCTTCTCCTTGATTAACGTATTCAGCCCTTGCGTTACCTTCAATAAGGTGAATACGTATGATTGGTTCAAAGAGAACATCATCAATCTGGAAACCGTCCCGGATTATGATCCAAGCAACCGTGCGATGGCCATGGCGAAACTGATGGAGACGAACAGCATGATCACCGGATTGATCTATCAGAACAAAGAGAAGAAGAGCTACGAGGATCTCGTACACGGCTTTAAGAAGGAGCCGCTGGCGTATCAACCGTTGGCCCTCTCCGAAAACGAGTTTGACAATCTTGTAGCAGAATTTAAATAATGAGGTTAAAGGCGTCCATTTCCGGTGGACGTCTTTTCCTTTTTTTTGTTATTAGGTGTATAATGAGTAACGATGTGAATCGTCATCGATATAGAGAATATACGAGGAGTGTTTGTAGACATGAGCAAAACTGTACCTGTCGGCGTATCCGCGCGTCATATCCATTTGACGCAGGAGCATATTGAAATTTTGTTTGGACAAGGCTATCAATTGACGGAATTTAAGCCGCTGTCGCAACCGGGGCAATTTGCCGCGAATGAACAGGTGGCTGTCATTGGATCGAAAGGCCAATTCGACAAAGTCCGCATTTTGGGCCCAGCCCGTCCGGCTTCCCAATTGGAAATTTCCCGCACGGATTCCTTTGCAATTGGCGTTAAAGCGCCGGTTCGCGAATCGGGCAACATTGACGGCACGCCAGGCATCAAGGTGAAAGGTCCTGCCGGGGAGATCGAGTTGGAACAAGGCGTTATCGTAGCTGCCCGCCATATCCACTTCCATACTTCCGATGCGGAGAAATGGGGCATTAAAGACAAGCAACTGTTGAAGGTTCGCTTGGGCGGAGAACGCGGTTTGGTGCTGGAGAACGTGATCGCACGCGTATCCGACAACTTTGCGTTAGATATGCACATCGACACGGATGAAGCGAATGCTGCCGGTGCCAAGACTGGCGATACGGCCGAAATCGTAGAATAATCCGTAACAACAGCGATTATGAATAAAGGGTTTGACCTGCGGCGATCCTCAGCCGGGTCAAGCCCTTTTTGACGTGAAGCGGCTTACGCTTCGATGGATACCGCATGAGCGATGCAAGGAATACTCTCTCCTTGCTGGTAAGAGAGCGGGGAGAGCAACGCCCCGGTAGCGACGACGAGGATTCGCTTCAGCTCGCCGCGTTTCATTCGATTAAGCAGATGGCCGTAGGTAACAACCGCGGAGCAGGCGCAGCCGCTGGCACCGGCTTGGACCTGCTGCGTCTCGTAATCGTAGATCATCATGCCGCAATCCTGATAGGTCGTCTGCTTGATCGGGAAGTTGTGGCGAACGAACAGGTCGTTGGCGATGGCATATCCCACTTTGGACAAGTCCCCGGTCACGATCAGATCGTAGTGGGATGGCTCGATTTGCAAGTCGCGAAAATGGGCCTGGATCGTATCGACGGCCGCCGGCGCCATCGCTGCCCCCATATTAAACGGGTCGGTGATGCCCATATCGATCACCTTGCCGATCGTAGCTGAAGTGACCGATGGACCGTCCCCTTCAGGGGACAATACGGCCGATCCGGATCCGGTGACGGTGAACTGCGCGCTTGGCGGCTTCTGCGATCCGTATTCCGTTGGGTAGCGGAACTGCTTCTCGACGCTGCCGTTGTGGCTGCACGTACCGGCTACAACGTGTTTGGCACCGCCGGAGTTCACGACATATGCGGCCATCGCCAGTGTCTCCATTGAGGTTGAGCAGGCGCCAAACATGCCGATGTACGGAATGCTTAGCGTCCGTGCGGCAAAGCTGTTGCTGATGATCTGGTTCATCAGATCGCCGCCGAAGTAAAACTGGATTTGTTCCTTGGTTAATCCGGCATGTTTGATCGCGAGCTGCGCCGATTCCTCCAGCAGCGTCTTTTCGGCTTTTTCCCAGCTGTCTTGCCCCATATAGAGGTCCGCATGGATAATATCAAAATCCTCGGCGAGCGGACCCTGGCCTTCAAAAGGTCCAACGACGGTGGCAGTGCTGATAATTTTCGGCTTGTTTTCAAATACCCAGCTCTGATGTCCTTTCAGCATATTAATGCCCTCCTCCAGCATATCCCGGGACAAATACGGCATAGATGATCCCGATGATAAAAGCAGCCACCGTCCCGAATACGATCACGGAGCCGGCTAACTGGAACATCCCGGCGCCGACGCCCAGCACCAGGCCTTCCGGACGGTGCTCGATCGCCGTTGAGGCCATCGAGTTGGCAAATCCGGTGACGGGTACGGCTGTGCCCGCTCCGGCCCATTGTGCAATTTTGTCATAGACGCCAAAGCTCGTGAGCAGCACAGAAATAATCACGAGGATGGCGACCATCGGATTGGCGGCCTCTTTTTCGCTCATGTCCGCAAAATGGATAAAGGCCTGTCGGATGCATTCTCCAAGCAGGCAAATCAGTCCGCCGACCCAAAAGGCCCGCAGGCAATTGACGGCCACCGGACGCTTTGGCTCATGAGCATTCGCCAGCCGTTGATATTGCTGCTGCGTCGGGGTCAACTGCTTATTTTTTTTCTTGGCCATGCTCCCATCCTCCTATTGGATTAATAACGGCTTAACTTGGTCTATGACCATCTGCAGGTTCGCTGAGCAATCGCCGTAGAGCTTCTTCGCAGCTTCCTCCTCCGTCGAGAGGGCAAACATCTCCAGATCGGCTTCGCACTTCTTTAACTGGGCCAGCAGAACGGCTTTTTCTTGAGGCTGAGGAACGGTGATTTGATCGTCGTACAAATCGACATAAAACTGTCCATACGCATCAACCTGTCCCAAATTGACGTTATCCAACGAAACACCCAGCTTCTCCAGTTCGGTATTCAGCCATTTTCGGTTAAGTCCCAGCGTAGCGAGCGGCTCGTCCATAATTTTTCCGTCGATAATGACCGTTTCCGGCTCCGGCTCGGGAGCCACCTTGATTCCCAACTGAGAAGGCGTAAGCGGCTGATATTCGTTTTTCAGCATCGCGTTGATTTGGCCATCGGGCTCCATAACCGCAAACTCGACTTCCGCCACTTTGAAAATGCTTTTCTTCCGCAGTTGCTCCATGAGCTCCTCGTTGGTCAGCTTTTCTTTCTTCAGATTATCCTCCAGAATCTTACCGTCCTTAATCAGCACGGTGCTGCTGCTGTCGATCCAATCTCGGGCTTTCTTGCTTTTGAGCTGCAGGTATTCGATGCCCAGTGAGACGAGAAACCAGACGGTGACGGCAATCAGACCCAGATACCAGTCCGTGTTGATATCCAGGGATATATAGGCGGTAATGCTCCCGATCGTAATCCCGGTGATATATTCGAAGAAGGAAAGCTGGGAGATTTGCCTTTTTCCGAGCAGCCGGGTGAGGATGAACAACACGACGACGGCCACCAGCGTTCGGACGATGACTTCCAACCACATCGGCATGGGGAATACTCCTTTCGTAAACTATCCAAGGCGAGATAACCCAATTATGCGCGGAGATGCGTGAATTTACTAAGACAATATGTGGTAGCGAGAAGGAGTGTATGAATCGGTTTTGCGGAGGTGAAATTATGCTTTGTTCACAGCATCATGCAAAACTAAAGGTGGTGAAAGAATGACCGTAGCAGCTCAAGTCAAAACAACCTTGGCTTCTTTAAAAAGCGCGCAAGCGAAC
This sequence comes from Paenibacillus rubinfantis, assembly GCF_001486505.1. Classification (GTDB taxonomy): domain Bacteria; phylum Bacillota; class Bacilli; order Paenibacillales; family Paenibacillaceae; genus Fontibacillus; species Fontibacillus rubinfantis. Next base: position 169,739 of record NZ_LN909066.1, on the reverse strand, counting down.
CTGGAGCAATTTGCGCTAAGCACGCAAAACCAACAAGCGAAAGACCTGTTTACGCAATGTGCCGAGCAAACCCAGCAGATTGTGACGCAAGTGGAAAGCCGCGTATCGCAGCTGGAAAGCGAAGAACCCCAATACAAGGGATTTTAAAATGAATCCTCGGACCCGGACCCGTTTATGGGAACGGGTCTTTTTGTGTTTCCATCAAACGTTCGTATTGCCATACCTTTTCCCACGGCGGTACGCAGGCGTTTATCTGGATATCGAAGCCCGGCCATGTTATAATTTAGTGTAATGCATTTTTACCAATTCTAAGGATGCCCATAAGGAACGAAGATAGATCGGTAAAGGAGTGAACGGGCAACATGGCTAAGGAAACGAAGGATTACGCCAAGTATTTTGACTTCTCGGACGCCCGGGTCATTTCGGAGGATGAGCGCGGCAAGAAAATCCGAATCCGTGGCCGGGACATTCAAATCTTGTCAGAGCCGAATCACCGCATGGAGAAGCAGCGCGGGAAAGAGGACGTACAGGTGCTGTACGAGAACGCCGTTCCCGATGAGCTGAGGGGGATCGGAGCCGGCAAGCATTATATCGTTTATACGTTTGGCTGCCAAATGAACGAGCATGACACCGAAACGATCAAAGGTTTGCTGGAGCAGATGGGCTATCGTTCTACCGAGGACCGTAAGGTGGCTGATATTATTTTACTGAACACCTGCGCCATTCGGGAGAATGCTGAGGATAAAGTGTTTGGCGAGCTGGGGCATCTCAAAGGCTTGAAGACGGAGAAGCCGGATCTGCTGCTGGGCGTCTGCGGCTGTATGTCGCAGGAGGAAGGGGTCGTCAAGCGAATCCTGCAGAAGCATGGATTTGTGGATATGATCTTTGGGACACACAACATCCATCGTTTACCTTATTTGATTCAGGAAGCGTTGTTCAGCAAAGAAATGGTGGTTGAGGTTTGGTCCAAGGAAGGCGATATCATCGAGAACCTTCCGAAGAAACGCGAAGGCATGCGGGCTTGGGTCAACATCATGTATGGATGCGACAAGTTCTGTACGTATTGCATTGTGCCGTTTACCCGCGGCAAGGAGCGCAGTCGCCGTCCGGAGGACGTCATCGCCGAAGTGCGGGAGCTGGCGCGCCAAGGGTACAAAGAGGTGACGCTGCTCGGGCAAAATGTCAATGCCTACGGCAAAGATTTTACCGATATGAACTATACCTTCGCGAATTTAATGGACGATATCCGTCAAATCGATATTCCGCGGGTCCGGTTTACCACCTCGCATCCACGTGATTTCGACGATGCGCTGATCGAGGTCTTGGCTAAGGGCGGCAATCTGGTGGAGCATATTCATCTCCCGGTTCAATCGGGCAGCAGTGAAGTGTTGAAGAAGATGAGCCGGAAATATTCTCGCGAGCATTATTTGGAACTGGTCCGCAAAATCAAAGCGAACATTCCAAACGCCGTCCTGACGACAGACATTATTGTCGGATTCCCGGGCGAAACCGAGGAACAGTTCGAAGAGACGTTATCCCTCGTACGCGAGGTAGGTTACGATTCGGCTTATACCTTCGTCTATTCCCCTAGGGAGGGCACGCCGGCTGCGGTGATGGAAGACAACGTTCCGCTGGAAGAGAAGAAAGCGCGACTTGCTCGTCTGAACGATACCATTAACGAATTCAGCCGCAGCAGCAATGAGGAACTGCGCGGACAGATCGTTGAGGTGCTGGTCGAAGGGGAGAGCAAGAACAACGCCAACGTGTTGTCTGGACGCACTCGCAGTAATAAGCTCGTCCATTTCGAGGGGGGATCGGATCTGATTGGAACGTTTGTTCAGGTCGAGATCACCGATCCGATGACTTGGTATATCAAAGGCAATCTCGTGGAGCAAACCGCCAAATTGGCGTAAATGTAGGGGGGTATCGACGGTGGAACAACATAAAGATCAAACCGATTGCGGAATTCCAAAATTCGATTCTCGGGATCTGGTGATTCGCGAGGATATCATGAGCAAGGCGAAGGAACTGGCCGATCTGATCGGCACGAGTGAGGAAGTACAGCAATTTCAGAAGGCGGAGAAGCTGATTCAGCAGCATGAACGCATCCAGACGCTGATCAGCGCGATTAAGAAGAAGCAGAAGGAGATCGTTGCGTTCGAATCATTCCAGAACCAGGCGATGGTTCAGAAGATCGAGCGTGAAATCGAAGAGCTGCAGGACGAACTCGACGGCATTCCGATCGTAACGGAGTTTCAGCAGAGCCAAAGCGATATCAATTATTTGCTTCAGCTCGTTGTCTCCGTCATTCGCGATACGGTAGCCAGCAAAGTGAATGTCGAGTCGGGCAGCGAACCGGCCGTTTCATCCGGTTACGGAGAGTAAAGTGAAGCAGACGGTGCGGAGGCAACCCCTCCGCTTTTTTTCATCTTATCGTGTGAGGCCGTTGATAGAAGCACCGTTTGTTCGGAATATTATTTATTATAGAGAGAAGCAACGATAGGGGGACAACACGTGGATTGGAGCGAAGAAGTACTGCGTCGCGATGAGCAATCGTTCTGGGGATTCTTGGGGCTGCGTCTAATCTCGGCGGATAAAACCCTTGTGGAACTTGGTCTTACGGCCGGGGCCTCCCATCTGAACTCCATGGGGATCGTCCATGGCGGCGTACTGTCGTCCATGATGGATCAAGCGATGGGAACGTTGGTGGCGACGATAAAAGGCAAGCTTGGGGTGACGACCCATTTAAACGTCAATTTCCTTAGTCCGATGCGGACGGGAGAACTGGTAGTGTCGGCTTTTCCGCTGCATGAGACCCATCGAACGATGACGCTTCGATCCGAGGTCCGCAACGAAGAAGGGACGCTTGCCTGCATCTCGACGGCAACGTTCCGCTTGCCGAAGTAAACGGCAGGAACCGCCGGCAGTGAATATCGCATAAATTCGTAAATGCCGGACTTCTCCATTCAGGCCGGTGTTATCCTAGACGATGTGGTGATACGTGATGAACGAAGAACAAAAGCAGGTAGTTAATGAGGTTAAAAAATATCGTACGCCGGACGGAATCCCGGCCGATATCGTCATGTTTACGCTGACGAGGCAGGAACGAAAGGCATCGACCAAGTCGCTGCCGCGCTTTGATCTGAAGGTCATGCTGATCCGCCGGCGGAGCTGGCCGTTTGCTGGAGCCTGGGCGTTGCCGGGCGGTTTTTCGCAGGAGGACGAATCCCTGTATGAGACGGCCCGCCGCGAACTGAAGGAAGAAACCGGCGTCGACGGCTCTCATCTGGAATACCTGGGCGTGTACAGCAAACCGGGCCGGGACCCGCGAGGCTGGATTATCTCCCATGCGTTCTTCGCGCTGGTGGAGGAATGGGTGCTGGAGAAGCGGCAGTCGGCGGATGATGCGCAGGAGGTCGGCCTCTTTACCGTACGCGAAGCGTTGGAGGATTTGCAACTGGCGTTTGATCACCGCGAAATTCTGCAGGATGCCTACAAACGCATTCAGCAGCAAATGCTGCATACGACGATCGCCAAGCAGTTTTTGCCGCCGCATTTTACCCTAGGCGAATTGTATCAAGTGATTCAAACGGTTGTTCCGGATTTCGCCGAGCTGAATTTTATCCGTAAAATTACATCGACGCGCAGCCGCCAGGGGATACTGGAGGAAGTGCACGACGAGACCGGCAAACCGATGTTATCTAACCAGTACTCGCAACGACCGGCTCAGCTGTACCGGTTTACCGATTTCACGCCGCAGCTGTCCATCTATACGTAACTGTTTGACCTACATAATTTAACGGCTGACGGCGAAACGGATTGCACAGAAGGAGAGGGAGATCATGAAAGCTCTGATCGTCATCGATTATACGAAGGATTTTGTGGACGGCAACCTTCCGGTTGGCCAGCCGGCGATCGATATCGAACCGGTCGTATGCCGGTTAACGGAATCTTTTGCGGCACAAGGCGATTTTGTCGTGATGGCCGTGGATTTGCACGACAGGGAAGATCAATGGCATCCGGAAACGAAGCTGTTCCCGCCCCATAATCTGCGGGATACGGAAGGGCGCGCTTTGTACGGCCGGTTGACTGAAGTGTATAAGCAAAATCAGGACCGGATCTACTGGATGGATAAAACAAGGTACAGCGCCTTTTGCGGCACCAACCTGGAGCTTAAGCTGCGGGAGCGGGGAATTACGGAGGTGCATCTCATCGGCGTGTGCACGGACATTTGCGTGTTGCATACGGCGGTGGATGCCTACAATAAAGGATTCGCGATTACGGTCTATGAAGATGCGGTAGCCAGCTTCAACCCGGAAGGGCATACTTGGGCGCTAGGCCATTTTCGCAGCAGTTTGGGAGCAATCGTAACGAACAGCCAGAGAGGATGAACAGGTGATGCCAACCACGGGTTTAGCACTGCATACCGATAAATATCAGATCAATATGATCTATGCGCATTGGGTGAATGGAACGCATCTGCGGAGGACGGTATTCGAAGCCTACTTCCGCAAGCTGCCTTTCGGCAATGGGTATGCGGTATTTGCCGGCTTGGAGCGGATCGTGGATTATATTCAGCAGCTCCGGTTTACGGAAGAGGATTTAGCGTATTTGGCGAAACAGGAAGAGAACTACAAACCGGAATTTCTCGACTTGCTGCGCGGCTTCAAATTTCAGGGTACCTTGCTGTCGATGGCGGAAGGTGCGCTATGCTTCCCAAACGAGCCGTTGATCCGCGTTGAGGGCACGATCATGGAGACGCAGCTGGTTGAGACGGCGCTGTTGAACTTTATGAATTTCCAAACCTTGATCGCCACCAAGGCGTCGCGCGTCAAACGGGTTGCCGAGAACGACGTGCTGCTCGAGTTCGGCACCCGGCGGGCGCAGGAAGCCGATGCTGCCATTTGGGGGGCCCGTGCCGCCTATGTAGCCGGCTTTGATGCAACGTCCAACCTGCTGGCCGGTGAGAATTTCGGCATTCCGACCCGAGGGACACATGCGCACTCGTGGGTGCAGATTTTTGATACGGAGCAGGAAGCTTTTGAACTATATGCCAAGGCGCTGCCGGATCAGGTTTCGCTGTTGGTGGATACGTTTGATACGCTGAAGAGCGGAGTGCCGCATGCCATCCGGACCGGCAAAATGTTGGAGGCTGCCGGCAAGCGGCTTGCCAGCATCCGTCTGGATAGCGGCGATTTGGCCTACCTATCGATCCAGGCCCGTAAAATGCTGGATGAGGCCGGGTTGCCTTACGTCAAAATCGTCGCTTCAAACGATCTGGACGAAAATACGATTTTTAACCTGAAGGCGCAAGGGGCGAAAATCGATATATGGGGCGTGGGGACCCAGTTGATTACGGCGGCGGACCAACCGGCCCTCGGGGGCGTTTATAAACTGGTCGAACGGGAAAAGGACGGGCGGATGGAGCCGACGATCAAAATCTCCGGCAACCCGGAGAAGGTTACCACGCCCGGCAAAAAAGACGTGCTGCGCATCGTTAGCAAAGACAGCGGCAAAGCGATTGCGGACTACATCTGTTTTCCGCATGAGCAGCAAGCGCGGACGGGCGGCAGCCTCCGATTGTTTGACCCGGTGCATCCCTACATCAAAAAGTCGGTCAAAAACTATGAAGCTGTGTCCATGCTGCAGCCGATCTTCGTGAACGGTCAGCTCGTGTACGAGCTGCCAACGCTGGACCAAATTCGCCAGTATCACCGGGAGCAGCTGGATCTATTCTGGCCGGAGTATCTTCGTAAGCTAAACCCGGAATTTTACCGGATCAGCTTAAGCCAGGAAGCCTGGGAATTAAAGCAAAAGATGATTGAGGACTACCTGGGGCATCAGGAGGAGTAGCGTCTGCTCGGGGCAACGTTCTGAAAACTCAAAAAGATCGCTTCCCGCCAATCGGCGGCAAAGCGATCTTATTTTGCGTGGAAATGAAATTATTTCTCGGGAAAGCGCAAAAAGCGCTATAAATCGGCGGGCTCTGCGTTCCCAATTCGACAAGTCAACGACATGACTCGTATTTCGCGAAATAGTGCTCGAACAGAATATCGATTTGCCGCTCGACGGCTTCCTTCCCCGGACGGTTCTCCAAGTGCTTGATTTGCCGCGCCAAGACAAGCGGGAACAATACAGCGGCATTGATCTGCATCATCATGATATAAAGAATTTCCGTATCGGTCTCTCCTGTAATCTCCTCCAGCGTACCGCTGATCTTGCTGAAACCGGTCGTTTTCATAAAGCCGGTGAAGTCCTGCCGGGATTCAAAGGTGATACGACCTTTGCCCAAGACTTCATGCAGTAAACCGGGATATTGCAGCACCGAATCCACGTATTGTAGAATAAATGTCTTTAACCGCTCTTTGGGAGGGAGCGAGATCTCGTCCAGGACGGAAAAGTTAGCCTGAAGCGTAGTTAGCAGCATTTTAAGCGCTTCGTTGATCAAATTGTCTTTGGAACCAAAGTAATAATTGACCAGAGCTAGGTTGACATTCGCGGCAGCTGTAATCTTGCGCAAGGTGACCTGATCGGCCCCTTCCGTCTTAATGAGCTCTAACGTAGCCTGGATGATATTCTGTTTGGTTGTCAGCCCTTCGGCGCAATTGCTCATATTCCCGCTCCTTTATGCCAGCTACTCTTTTGTCCAGTATAACAATTAACATAATACGCTTTCACGTAAGGTGTCAAGAATCACGCGTATCGAGGTGGAAGGCAGGGGATCCAGATTTTAAAAAAGCAACCGATGACAAGTGTCTTGACAAAAAGGGGGCATCCGTTTAAATTTGTGTTAAACATTGTTTTAAACAGTGTTTAAATTATAGAGAAAGCTGAGTGAGAGGATGCCGAATACTGTGGAGAGTTCGATCGAAAGCAAAGAATTTTCCATCCGCTCGATTATCGCGCCGTTGATGGCCGTGATCGTTGGGATGATTATGGTAATTTTGGACAGCACGGTGGTGAATGTGGCCGTGCCTAAGCTGGTCGATTTCTTCGCAACCGATTTAAAGACCGTGCAATGGACGATCACGGGATACACGCTGGCCTTATCCGCCGTTATTCCGCTAGCCGGATGGATGACCGATAAATTTGGGGAGAAACGTATTTTCTTAATGACCATTGCGTTGTTTACGATAGGTTCGGTGCTGTGTGCCATAGCGCAAACGCCAGAGCAGTTGATCGTCTTTCGCATCATTCAAGGCCTGGGCGGCGGGATGGTATCACCGATCGGGTTTGCGATGGTGTTTAAGCTGGCACCGCCTGAGAAACGCGGGTCGGTTATGGGAGCGCTAGGTGTACCTATGCTGTTGGCGCCTGCCCTAGGTCCGGTGTTGTCCGGTTGGCTGGTGGAGAACGTCAGCTGGCACTGGATTTTTCTAATTAATCTGCCAATCGGGATTGTAGCGTTTCTGATTGGCCTGCGGTTCTTGCCGAAGTCTACTCGACGGGAGGCACCGCAGTTGGATAAGCTGGGGATGATCCTGGCCCCAATCGCTTTTGCCATGTTAACCTTCGGCGTGAGCGAAGGGGGAACCAGCTGGACCTCAGCTACAACGATCACAGGGCTGAGCGTAGGTGGCGTCGCCTTACTTCTGTACATTCTCGTTGAAATCCGACATAAGCAGCCGCTGCTTGAGTTGCGGGTGTTCCGTTCGTCACATTTCACCCGGGGGATTATCCTGGTATGGATCGCCCAGGCAGCTTTGTTTGGCTCGATGATTCTGACTCCGTTATACCTGCAGCAAGTACGAGGCTACAATGCGTTGGAAACCGGGATTTACTTGTTGCCTCAAGCGCTCATGTCGGCGTTCTTCATGCCGATCAGCGGCCGCTTGTTTGACCGGGTGGGTGCACGGCCGTTAGCCTTTATTGGCCTAGGCGTCGTCTCCACGGCTTTGTTCTTGTTGTCGCGAATTACGGCGGAGACTCCGCTGGCCATGGTGCTGGTGCCGCTTGGTTTGCTCGGCGGCGGGATGGGGCTGACGATGATGCCGCTGAACACGCATATCCTGAACTCTGCGCCGCGCCACTTGGTGGCCCGGGTGACACCGTTGATGACGGCGGCGCAGCAGGTTATCGTTTCCTTCGCCGTAGCCGGCTTAACCGGTTATCTGACCTCCCAAATCAGCAGCCATATGGCGGAGATGGCTCAAGGCGGCAATCCGCTAGAAGCGGCTGCATCCGGATTTGGGGATACTTATTTCCTGGCGGCATGTATTGCGGGGGTTGGCTTCCTACTGACGTTAATGTTGTCCAAACCCAAAAGACAACCCGATTCGGCCAAAGATCCATCCGCCGAAGGGGCGCAAGCCGATCCCAGCTTGATGGCAGGTCATTAAGTTCAAACTCCATACGAAAGCACTCTTTCCGTCCGGAAAGAGTGCTTTTTTGGTGCCGGTTGAGCTAGCTTGTAACCATCGCCCCGCCATTCACATGAATCGTTTGCCCGGTGACGAAGCTGGAATCGTCTGAGGCCAAGAACACGTAAACCGGTGCCAGTTCAAACGGCTGTCCCGCCCGCTTCATCGGCGTTTCCAGGCCAAACGTAGAGACGTATTCCGCCGAATAGCTGGAGGGGATCAACGGAGTCCAGATCGGTCCGGGGGCCACGGCATTGACGCGAATACCTCGGTCGACAAGGGAAAGCGCCAGAGATCGGGTGAAGGAGACGACCGCCCCCTTGGTGGAGGAATAATCGATCAGCAGGGGGGCACCGGCGTAAGCGGTGATCGAAGTGGTGCTGATGATCGTACTGCCGGGCCGTAAAAAGGGAAGCGCGGCTCGGGTCATGTAGAAATGAGGGAAGATATTGGTGGCGTAGGTTTGGTGCAGCTGTTCGGCAGAAATCGCTTCGATCCCGTGCACCTGAGGATATTGAACTGCCTGATTGAGTACCAAGATATCGATTTTGCCGAAATGATGGTAGGTATGATGGATAACCGATTGGCAGAAAACCTCTTGACGCAGATCGCCGGGGATCAGCAGGCAACGTCGGCCCAACTCCTCCACCCGTCGCTTGGTGGCTTGAGCATCCTCGTGTTCGTACAGGTACACGATAGCCAAATCCGCACCTTCTTTGGCGAAGGCGATGGCGGTGGCCCGTCCGATACCGCTGTCGCCGCCGGTCAGGATCGCGACCTTGTCCTTAAGCTTGCCGCTGCCGATGTAAGCGGGATTTTCCGAAATCGGGGGCGGGTCCATCAAGGTCTCTAAGCCGGGTTGTCTCGGTTGATGCTGCGGCGGGAAGGTGACCGGCTGCTCCTCACATACCGTTTTTGAGCTGTAGTATGGGTATTTAGGAATCATTCTTGGGGTCCTCCTGGGAGATCAGTTATACCGTTATCCTATTCATTCTGTGGTGAGGGGGTGTATTTGCCTAACCAAGAATGTCTATATGACATTTGTTACATAAGTCACATCGTATCTATGATAAATTTTAAAATTAAGAAAGATATGTTTTTGTGTGATGTTTTGCACTTGTTTACGTCGTGATGAACTCGCATTTGCGAAGAAGGGAGTCAAGCGCGTGGTACAATTACCGAAATTAAACGAGCTGGGATTTTTTGAAATCCGTTTGGAATCCATTGGGGGGCTGGGTGCGAACCTGGCAGGGAAAATGCTGGCCGAAGCCGGGGTTGAAGGAGCCGGACTGAATGGGGTCAGCTTTTCTTCTTATGGCTCTGAGAAAAAGGGATCGCCGGTTAAGGCTCATATCCGCTTCTGCGATCTAAATACGCCGATCCGCGATACGTCACCGGTGGAACGACCGCATATTGTGGGGATTTTCCAGGAGGCGCTGGCGAAGACAGTGAACGTGATCAGCGGTATTTACGAGGATAGCACCGTGTTGGTCAATTCGCGCAAAACTCCACAGGAATTGAAGGAGAAGATGAAGCTGATCGGCGGTACGATCGCGGTGATCGATGCCACCGGCATTGCGCTCGAGGAGAAAAACCGGGTAAATATGGCGATGCTTGGCGCGATGTTCCGGCTGTGCCCGTTCCTTGATCCGGAAACGATGAAGGACGTTATCCGCAAATCGTTGGAGAAGAAATATCCGCAAACCGTAGCCCCGGCCTTGGCAACGTTCGAGCGGGGTTACAATGAAGTTGTATTTGAGACGTTTGCTTTGCCGGAAGGCATCAGCATGCCGGCATTCGTTCGGGCGGATACGCCGGTCCTTGGATATGAAACCCAGCCGATCGGCGGGATCGTCATCAATCCGGGGAATAGCATCCTGAAGGATCTGAGCATTTCCCGTTCCGGGATGATGCCGCATTTCAAGGAAGAGACATGTATTCACTGCGCCCAATGCGACAACGTTTGTCCAGATAATTGCTTCGTCTGGGAGGAACGCCTCGATAAGAAAGGGCGTCCGCAAATGTTCCTCACCGGCATTGATTATCAATACTGCAAAGGGTGTTTGAAATGTATCCACGCTTGCCCGACCGACGCTTTGTCCGGGGAGCGGGAGGAAGAAGGGTATGCGGAAGCGCATCGCGTACCGCATCTGTTCGATTTGGCGATACGCTAATAAAGCGGGAAAGGTGGTATTTTGACAATGGCGATCGATTTGGAAAAAGAACGCCGCTCCGGCACGGTTGAGCAGCGCGTCGTTTATGAGTCAGGGAATGAAATGGCAGCCTATGCGGCCAGCCAGATCAATTATCATATTATGGGGTATTTTCCAATCTCCCCGTCTACTGAGGTAGCGCAATTCCTCGATTTAATGAAAGCGAACGGACAACATGACATCAAGCTGATTCCGTCGGACGGCGAGCACAGCTCGGCGGGGATCTGCTATGGCGCTTCCACCGCCGGCGGTCGGGTGTTTAACGCGACCAGCGCTCAAGGGTATTTGTACATGCTGGAGCAGATGCCGGTCCAATCCGGCACGCGTTTCCCGATGGTCATGAACCTGGTTTGCCGCTCCATTTCCGGGCCGCTGGACATTCACGGCGACCATTCGGACTTGTATTTTGCGCTGAACACCGGCTGGCCGATTCTGATGTGCCGTGATCCGCAAGCCGTTTACGATATGAACCTGATGGCGATAAAGTTGGCCGAGGACCCGGAAGTTCGACTCCCGGTACTGGTGGCATCTGACGGATATTTTACGTCCCACCAAAAACGCCGCGTGCACACCTTCGCCAACCAGGAAGATGTTCTGAAATTTGTAGGCGAACGGCCTCCGGGCAATTTCCCGCATACGCTTGACCGCAACAATCCGATCACTGTCGGTCCTTATATGAACGAACCCGACTACATTAACAACTGCTATCAGCAGTCCGTTGCGATGTACAATGCGGAACGCGTCTTTGAACGGATTGCCGGCGAATACGCGGAGTTGACCGGACGGGATTATCCTATGCTCGACCTCTATCGGATGGAGGACGCCGAGGTGGCGGTCTTCCTAATGAACTCGGCCTCCGAAATCATTAAGGACGTGGTGGACGATTTGCGCCGTCAAGGTATCAAAGCCGGCTCAATCGCGCCCAACATGATCCGTCCTTTCCCGCAGAAGCAAATCGCCGAAGCGCTGAAGCACGTGAAGGCGATCACGGTTGGCGACCGCGGCGATTCTTATGGCGCTTATGGCGGCAACATGGTGAACGAGATTAAGGCTGCGCTGTTTACGCACGGCAATCATACCACGCAGGTGATCAGCCGGATTTATGGCCTCGGCGGCAAGGAGTTTTATGCCGAGGATGGGCATCATTTGTTCCAATTGGCGATTGACGCGGCGAAGGCGGGCCGGGTAGAAATTCCGTTTGATTACTATGGCCATACGCCGGGGGATCCGGAGAAATCGCCAAAACGGGTGATGAATCCACTCAAATTCGAAGACCTGAAGACCGGCTTGATCACGGTTACCAAAAATGAAGAAACCGGCAAGCTGGGCGTGCGTATTCCGCCGCTTCGCGCTTTAACGAAGAAGCCGAAACGAATTGCGCCGGGGCACGGCGCTTGCCCGGGCTGTGGGATTTTCTCCGGACTGGAACTGTTCTTTAAGGGAATCGAAGGCGATATTGTGGCCCTGTTCCATACGGGATGCGCGATGGTCGTGACGACCGGGTATCCCTATTCGTCCCACAAAGCGACCTACATCCATAATCTGTTCCAGAACGGGGCGGCCACTTTGTCCGGCGTCGTGGAAATGTTCTGGGAACGTAAACGCCGCGGTGAGCTCGATGAGCTTGGACTCCAGGACGACTTTACGTTCGTGATGGTAACCGGCGACGGCGGTATGGACATCGGCATGGGGCCGGCGATCGGTGCGGCGCTGCGCGGTCATAAAATGATCATCATCGAGTATGATAACGAAGGATATATGAACACCGGGGCCCAGCTGTCGTATTCGACTCCGTTGGGGCACCGCACGTCCACTTCGAACATCGGCAAAGTGCAGCAGGGCAAAGCGTTTCAGCATAAAGACACGCCGCAAATCATGGCCGCAACGAATATCCCTTACGTCTTTACCGGCAGCGAAGCTTATCCGCAGGATTTGGTGAAAAAAGCGGCCAAAGCTCAATGGTATGCGCAAAACGAAGGGCTGGTATATGGTAAAATATTGATAGCTTGTCCGCTCAACTGGATTTCGCCGGATGACCAGGGCACCAACATTATCGATGCCGCGGTCAATTCCTGCTTCTTCCCATTGTATGAGGTAGAGCACGGGCAAACGACCATCACTTACAATCCGGAAGAGAAAGGCAACCGCATCCCGCTGACGGATTGGCTGAAAACGATGGGCAAAACCCGCCATTTGACGAAGCCGGAAAACGCCGAAGCTTTGGCGGAGTTCGAGCAAGAAGTGGAGCGGCGCTGGAAAGTCCTCCAAGCCAAACATGAAAATCCGTACTTGTAAGGTAGTGTTGTGCTGAAAAGCCGACTTTTTGAGCCTTGATTTAAAACATTGAACCTTGATTTAAGGCATTTTGAATAACCGAAAGAAGCGGCGTATGGCCGCTTTTTTCGTTAAAGTAGGAGGAGGAGTTGCAGGATGGAACAGCAGTTTCGCGCATTTCGCGTACACCAGGATGAGTCCGGGTTCCGGTCGGGCGTCGAGCAATTGGACGTCTCGAAGCTTCCCGATGCCGATGTCACCGTAAGGGTCCATTATTCCAGCGTGAATTATAAAGATGGATTAGCAAGCCTGCCGGAAGGGAAAATCGTAAAAACCTATCCGTTTATCCCCGGCATCGATTTAGCCGGAGAGGTGATGGCTTCCCGGGATGCGCGTCTGAAGCCCGGGGATCGGGTGCTATGCACCGGGTATGGGCTAGGCGTCTCGCATGAGGGCGGGTTCGCCGAGGTTGCCCGCGTGCCAGGTGACTGGCTGGTGGCGCTGCCGGAGGGCCTTACGTTACGAGAAGCGATGGCGATCGGGACAGCCGGGTTTACGGCCGCGCTGTCGGTGCGGCGCTTGCTGGACAACGGATTGACGCCAGGACAAGGCTCCGTCCTAGTCCTTGGCGCTACCGGAGGTGTGGGCAGCATGGCCGTGGCGATCCTCAGCCGGCTAGGATTCGCCGTGACTGCCGTTACCGGGAAGCCGGAGGCGCGGGAGAAGCTAACGGCTTTTGGCGCCACTGAGGTTCTCTCCCGCGAGGAAGCGGCATCGGGCGCCAAAGGTGTCCTTGGCAAAGAGCGGTGGGAGGCGATTGTGGATCCCGTCGGGGGAGCCATGACCGCCGATTTGCTCAAATCCGTACGTTATGGCGGTTCCGTTGCCTTGTCCGGGTTAACCGGCGGCGGCGGGATCGAAACCTCCGTATATCCGTTTATTTTGCGCGGGGTGAATTTGCTGGGGATCGACTCGGTCTTTTGTCCCGAGCCGCTGCGCAGCGAGCTATGGCAGCTTCTGGCCGGCGATTGGAAGCCGGAGCGCGTGTTGAATGCAGGGGTAACCGAGTATCCGCTGGAGCGGCTGCCGGAGGCGTTGAACACTGTCCTGTCCAGCAAAGCCGTTGGACGCCAGATCATTTCTTTAATCAACTAATCCATATGGTATAAATTGGGGAATGTTGAGCCAACCTAACACCATCGGCCGAAGCTGGTTTACAACCTTAGGATAAAGGATGGGATGCCAATGAGAGGGTGGAAGGTTGGATTGGGAATGGCCCTGGCGCTGTCGTTGACCACAGGGTGCGGCAACTTGCAGCGGGTAGCTAAGGAAGAGATGAGTAAATATAACATGCAAAGCTATCGGCAAGGCAACGAGCGTCAATTGACGAGCGGGACCACGCTGAACACGGCCATGCTGCAAGCGCTGAAAGCGGAATGCGCGCAGCGCGGGATCCGACTGACTCATGAAACTTATGCCGAGGGCTTAGACGGGAATATTAGCTACAGTTATTTTATTAACGGGGACGCGCGACATTTTATTATCGTACACGTGTTTCCCAGCGAGCAGGAGCGAATCCGCGAAATTTCCGAAATCTACGGAACTGGGGATGGAAAACCGGGGATGGCTGCCCACTCGGTCTCGAGCCAAGCTGCCGTGATCTCGGCTAAGGGCAACACCGCTTTGGTCTATTCATCAAGCGCGCAGAAGGACAGCCAATATCGCGATGAGATGAAGGCGGTTTTCGGTCAGTTATTGAAGCAAATGAACAAGCAATAAAAAACCAACCGCAATCTTCGTTCAAGGACGAGGAGGCGGTTGGTTTTTGGTTCTATACGTGTTATTTCTTATAGATTTCCCGCATGACATGACGCAGCTCGGGAAGGATGATCCGCTCCATCGCCAGCTTGACGGCGCCCTGAGAACCGGGCATGGAGAAGACCGCCATATTGCTGATCGTCCCGGCGATGGCGCGGCTCAGAATCGCAGCCGAGCCGATATCTTCGGTAAAGCTAAGGTAACGGAAAATTTCCCCGAAACCCGGCATTTCCTTATTCAGCAGGCTTCGCACCGCTTCATACGTCGTATCCCGCGGCGCAATGCCGGTGCCTCCGCTTAACAGGACAGCTTCGATCTTACGGTCTGAGGCCGCTTCCCGCAAAAGTTGGCGGATGCCGTCATAATCGTCCTTCACGATCGCATATCGGGCAACGTGATACCCGTTTTGCCGAAGCAACTCTTGGATCAGGCGGCCGCTCGTATCCGTCTCTTCCGTACGCGTATCGGAGACGGTTATCACGAGGCAGGACACCTCGTTCGGCGCTTCCATTCGATGTTCATCGACGGATCTCATCGTATTCTCTTCCTTTCTTTGGATGTTAACTCCATTGTATCATGTTTCACCTACGCAAGGTTGTGCGGGAAATGTAGTTGCATGTCCTGTGAGGTTGGTGTAAACTCGCATTCGTATGTAGTGATGTTTAGATCTTAGGAGATGAGGTGGAAAACGTGGTGACACCCGTTTATATATTGTCCGGATTTTTGGGAAGCGGCAAGACAACACTGCTTCAGCGGCTGATCGCTCACTGGCGGGAACAGGGATTTCGTCCGGCCGTGATCATGAACGAGATCGGGGATGTAAATCTCGATGGATTACTCGTGTCCAGCGAAGTGCCGATGGCGGAGATGCTGGGCGGCTGCATCTGCTGCACCATTCGCGGCGACTTGAGCGTGCAGATGGCCGAGCTGATCGAAGGGGAGAAGCCGGACTTGATCGTTATCGAGGCGACAGGTGCAGGCAATCCGATGGAAATTTTCGATGCGGTAACCGAGGTGTCGCTGTATCTCAAATTAGACATCCAACCGATGGTGACGGTGGTTGATGCCGCCCATCTCGCCGATTTACACGCATCTCAGCAGGGGAAAACGTACCGGCTCATGATGGAGCAAATCCGCTGCGGCTCCGTGTTGATCCTGAACAAAATCGATCTGCTCGAACCTGATCGGCAGCGGGAAATGGCGGAGTTCCTGCAACGCACGAACCCTTACGCGCGGATCATTCCGGCGGTAAAATGCGATGTGGAGATCTCGTCACTATGGAAAACGGCAGAAGAGCAGGACAAGGGGAGCTCTTTAATTCAACGCAGTACAGCGTACAACGAGCAAAACAGCGAAGCTGTTCTTGGGCAAGATAATGACCCTAGCCATGATCACGACCTACATCACAGCCATGACCCTCATGATCACAATCATGACCACAATCATGATCACAACCATGACGACAATCATGATCACGCTCACGCTCACGCGCATCCCCATGCGTCGCATGAACATGTTACGGTTTATACGCATTATTTTGACGGGCCGGTGGACAGCGAGGCGTTCGAGCGATTTATCACTGAATTGCCCCGGGAGGTGTATCGCGGCAAAGGCGTTTTACGGTTTAGCGATACGGCCAGCCGTTTCCTGTTCCAATATGCGTACCGGGAAGCCGATTACTTGAAAATCACACCGCAGGGAGATATCCCTGATGTGGCGGTGTTTATCGGCGAGCATTTCGACAAGCACGACATTGCCCGGCGGCTCCATGCGCTGGAGCGTAGATCAATGTAGAAGACAAGACGAACCTGCCTTCGGGACAAATAGTTGATGACCAGGAGAGAACCGCGAACCGCCGCAGTTCTCTTCTTTGCGTCGATATTTTACGTTCGCCCGGGGCAACCTATAACTGCTTTTTTCATGAAAAGGGAGAGATTGACATGAATGAAAAACAGAAAGGCTCCGCGAAGTTCGTGCCGTATGTTTCGGCTTCGCGTTCCCTTCCGGAGCTGACGGTCGTCGCCATCGTGCTTGGGATTATTTTGGCCGTTGTGTTCGCTGCGGCCAACGCCTACTTGGGGCTCAAAATCGGCCTGACCGTCAGCGCCTCCATCCCGGCGGCGGTCATCTCCTTGGCCGTCCTGCGTGGAGTGTTCCGGCGTAAATCGATCCTGGAAAACAATATCGTACAGACGATGACTACGGCCGGGGAGGCGGTCGCGGCGGGAGCGATCTTCACTCTGCCGGCGCTCTACATGTGGGATTTGAACCCAAGCCAGCAAATGGTCAGCTTTATCGTGCTGGTCGGCGGTTTTCTTGGCGTGGCGATGATGGTGCCGCTGCGGCGGCTGTTGATCGTCAACGAACATGAAACGCTGCCTTACCCGGAAGGGACGGCCTGCGCGGAAGTGCTGGTCTCCGGGGAAACCGGCGGCCGCAGCGCCCGCATGGTGTCGCTGGGCTTCGTCGTTGGCGGCTTAGTCAAGGCGCTGGGCGACGGGTTTATGCTGTTTAAGACGGAGATCGAAACGGCCGTCTTTCGCTTCAGAAACGCCGTGATCGGGATGGATACCTATCCGGCCTTGCTTGGCGTCGGATACATTATTGGGCCGCGGATCGCGGGACAAATGCTAGCCGGCGGGATTTTGGCCTGGCTGGTGCTAATCCCGATGATCGGCTTCTTCGGAGCCGGCTCCACAGGTGCGATCGCCCCTTCGCTAACCCCGATCCCCGAGCTGGATGCGTGGGGCATTTGGGGCGATTACATCCGCTACATCGGCGCGGGTGCAGTGGCTGCCGGCGGTTTAATTACGCTAGTCAAAACGCTGCCGATGTTGTTCAGCTCGCTGCGGGCCACCGTGAAGGGCTTGATGCAACGCTCCGCTTCAAATGAGAAAACAACGCTGGACCGCACCAACCGGGACATCCCCGGCGGTTGGGTATTTGCGATCATCGCCGTGCTGATTGTGCTGCTGGCGTTTGACCCGATCACGAATGTTGGGATGATCGGTGCAATCGCCATCGCCTTGTTTGGCTTTCTGTTCGTTACCGTTGCTTCACGGATTGTCGGCCTGGTTGGCAGCTCTTCCTCTCCGGTATCGGGCATGACGATCGCCACCTTATTAATCGTCACCTTCTTGTACAAGTTGACCGGGATGTCCGGCATGACCGGAATGGTCACATCGCTTACCGTCGGCGCAATCGTCTGCGTCGCCTTGGCGGTCGCCGGCGACATTTCGCAGGACCTTAAAACCGGCTACCTGGTTGGCGGAACGCCGTGGAAGCAGCAGGTGGCGATGATGATCGGGGTGCTGGTATCGGGCCTGGTCATCGGCTTTATTTTGAACGTGTTGAACTCAACGTACGGCCTGGGCTCGGAACAACTCTCTGCTCCTAAGGCGGTGCTGATGCGATTGATCGTCGAAGGGATTATGTCGGAGAATCTGCCTTGGGATTTGATCTTTATCGGAGCGGCTTCCGCGGTTGTATTCGAATTTTTAGGCTTAAACTCGCTAACGGTGGCGGTCGGCATCTATTTGCCGGTACATATCAGCACGCCGATTATGGTGGGGGGCCTCGTGCGTTGGATCGTGGGCTTCTTCTCGCGGAAGAACGAATCCCTGCTCAAAAACCGCGTCGAAACCGGCACCTTGCTGGCCTCCGGGCTGATTGCCGGGGAATCGCTGATCGGCGTCGTGATCGCGATCCTGATCTGGTCCGGCATACAAATTCCGTCCAGCGTTGCCATCACAAACAATACGTTGCCGTTTCTGATCTTTCTAATCGTGACGTTCCTGCAGGGCTTTATCTCCCTGCGCAGCAAAAACGGCATTACCAAAGAGCATAAGGGGTAATCGGGATGAGAAAAAAACGTCGTTCCACTCAAGCCCCTGAACTGAATCTGCTGGAGATGGTTCCTCGCCTGCGGACGCACCTGAACGTGGCAACGGGCGAAGACGGGGCAGCGGAATTGCTGCTCCCGCGCCGCAGTTGGCTTGAGCGTCAGTCGGTACGGTTTTTGAAGCAGCCGGCGGTTATTCACGTACATCTGGACGAGCTGGGGAGCGAGGTCGTAACCCGCTGTACCGGAGCCTACACCGTTGGGGACATCGCCGATGCTATCCGAACGAAGTTTGGGGAAGCGGCCGAACCGCTGATGCCGCGGCTGAGTAAGTTTATCGAAATCCTGGAAGCCAACGATTGGCTTATTTGGGAGGAAGCCGTTAACCCCCGTCTTGCTCAGCAGGAAAGCGTATAAAATTTCCGCTAGTTGATGAGAAGGTGCAACCTTTGGGGAGGACAGGCCGTCTAGGAGGGCAGAGGTGATGAAGAGATGAATATGAAAACCACATCCGGCCGTAAATTACAACTGGCCGCAGCTCTGTTGATGACCGGTACGCTACTCCTGACCCCTTCCGTATCAGCCTTTAGCGATGTCCAAGGACAGGATGCCGTCATGACGGAAGCTTTACAGCAAAAGGGGATTATCCAAGGGATTACAAAGGATACATTTGTGCCGTTTGGCAAGCTGACAGGCGCGCAAGGCATACATATGATTGTCAAAGCGCTGGATCTGCCACCGAAATCCGTCGTGCTCCAGACCTCAGACCAAACCGCATGGTATGCGACTTCGCTGCGGATCGCCGAAGAGAATGGCATAAAGCTGCCGAAGGATTTTGCACCCAATGCCGAGCTGTCTCGGGAAACGTTCGCCGATCTACTGATGCAGGCGGTGAATACGACGGGCAACTATCCGACGATCAAAATGTTCATCGAGGTTGCGGACGCCGATCAAATGAACCCGGATTACGCGAACAGCATTCAGACCTTGCTGCTGATGAAAATCGCCAATCTGGATGACCAGCGGAAATTTAATCCGAAGCAAGCCATTTCGCGAATCGATGCGGCGCGTCTCGTCTATAATGCCGCCGAGTTCGTAAGCAAACATAAGGAAGAAGAACCGCAAATGAACGATAAGGTGAGCTTTCAAGTTGAGAAAGTGAACGATCAAATCAACAAAGTGATCCTGACCCGGGCGGAGCAGCCGAATCCGGGTTACGGGATACGTGTAAGCCAAGTGGAATTCTCGGGCAAGCAAGCAACCGTCTACTATGAATTGCTCGCTCCGGATCCGGATATGAATTATATCCAGGTCATTTCCGATACGAAGGCGGAAACGTTTGTTTCCAGCGAATATACCGTACAGATCAAGCGCCTGCGGTAAACCTCATCAGGTTTAGGTAAAGAAAAAAACCTTCACATCACCAGCGAACTTTGCTGAGGATCGTGAAGGTTTTTTTTGAGTCAAACATTAGCTCGGATTGGCCACCGGCGAGATGGCCGGTCCGGCACCGGGAGCAGCGGGAGCCTCGGCAGCTCCCAGCTGCAGCCGGTACATCTGGTAGTACCGCCCGCCCAGGGCGAGCAGTTCTTCATGTGTCCCGCGTTCGACGATTTCGCCGCGGTGCAGCACGAGGATCTGATCCGCACTGCGGATCGTGGACAGCCGGTGGGCGATGATAAACGTCGTCCGACCGCGTTTCAGCACCTCCAGCGCGGATTGAATCAGCGCTTCGGTTTCCGTATCGATGTTGGCCGTCGCCTCATCGAGGATCAGGATCGCCGGGTCGAAGGCAAGGGCCCGCGCGAAGGAGATCAGCTGACGTTCGCCAGCGGATAAAGTGCTGCCTTTTTCTACCACCGGTTCATCCATGCCTTTGGGCAAGTGGGCCAAAATCCGGTCCGCCCCAACGTCAATCAGCGCTTTCTCCGCCGTCTCGCGGGAGATGCGTTCGTCCCCCAGCGTGACGTTCGACAGGATCGTCCCGGTGAATAGGTACGGATCCTGGAGCACGATCCCCATATGCTGGCGGATCCATTGCTTCGGCAGCTCCGTTACCGGCTGGCCATCGATCGTGATCGAGCCTTTCTGCGGATCGTAGAACCGGAACAGCAGGTTAATGATCGAGCTTTTGCCGGAGCCGGTGTGCCCGACCAATGCCACCGTCTGGCCTTGCTTCGCCTCAAAGGAGATATTTTTCAGGACATCATCCTTCTTATAGGCGAACGTGACGTCCTTAAACTCCACATTTCCTTTGTAGCGTGGCATCGAACCGTCAACAACATCTTCGCCCGGTTCGTCCATCAGCGCGAACACCCGTCCGGCGGAGACCATCGAGGAATCCAGCGCGGCGAGTTGGTTAACCATCCCGGTGATCGGCTGGAACAACCGGCCGAGTACGTCAACGAAGGCGTACAGCACGCCAAGCGAAATCACGCTGGTGCCGCCCAGCTGGGCCGAGCCGAAATACCACAGTACGGTGGCAAACGCCAGGTTGCGGATCACATTCACCAAGTTGTGCGAAGTAAAAGCGTTTAGATTCAGCATCTTGTTTTGGTGCTTCATATAATCGTTGTTCAGGTTTTCGAACTCTTCCTTCGTTTGCGACTCGCGGCGGAAGATCCGGATGATCGACATCCCCTGGATCGATTCGTTGATGATCGCGTTAATTTCGCTTAACCGCGAGCGAATGATCGTGTTGTATTTCGTCGCGAACTTGCGATAGAACACGACCCACAGGTAAATGATCGGAACAACGAACAAGCAGATCAGTCCAAGCCGCACGTCCAGGATAAACAAGGCGACGTAGACGCCCAGCATGTTGATGATCCCGGAGAAAAAGTTCGCCAACACGGCGATAAACAATTCCTTAACCGCCTCCGTGTCGTTCGTGACGCGGGAGACGACTTTCCCGGCCGGCAGATTATCGAAAAAATACACCGGTAGCCGTTGGATATGGGCGTATACGTCCATGCGCAGCTTGCGGATGACCTGGTTGGCCGAAGACTGCAGCCAATAGGTTTTGCCAAATTCCATCACGATCGAAATGGCCAGGAACACGAGATACCAGATGATCAGCGATAGAATGCCGGGAACCTCCGGCTTGTAAAAAGCAAACAGGCCTGCCGCGCCGAGTTTCTGTGCCGGATATTCGCGACTTGCGCCGTCTTTACCGGTAAGGGTCAGGACGCCGTCTTGAAAGCTGCGGTTGCCGGAGACGTCCGGGACGGCTGCATCAACGAAGATGAAGCTTTTGCCAACCTGCAGCACGCGGGCTTCGGCCCCTTTGGTTTCACCTTCGGTGAAACGGTCGCCTCGCTTGAAGTTACGCCCATCGAAAGTGGCGGTATATTTATCTTGAGCCGTGGTTTCGAAGAACGGCTGCTCGATCGCCAGCATATGATCGTCGATCATCGAGCGGGCGATAAACGGGCCGGCCAGTTCGGCGGCCACACCGATCGCCAGCATGACGAGCGCGAGAATAAATGTTCTTTTTGCCGTTAAGGCGTATTTGAAAAGTGCTTTTCCCGTATGGGTGTGCATCGTATTAGGACACCTCCCCGTCAGTCAGGTTCGATTCCACCTGTTGACGTTCATATTGTTCGCGGTACCAGCCGCCTAGCTGCAGCAGCGTCTCATGGGTACCTTCTTCGATGATTTTGCCTTTCTCCAGCACGACGATCCAATCCGCATGCTCGATCGCGGACAGGCGATGCGTGGAGATCAGCGTGGTTTTGCCGGAGCGTTGATGGCGGATGTTCTCGATGATCCGCGCCTCGGTCCGGGCATCGACGGCCGACAAGGCGTCGTCGAGGATCAAGAGCTCCGGATCGGCGATAAAGGCCCGGGCCAGAGAGACCCGCTGTTTCTGCCCCCCGGAAAGGGCGACGCCTTTCTCGCCGACAAGCGTATCCAAGCCGTCGGACAACGTGCCGAGATCCTGATCGAAGGCCGCGGTGCGGATCGCTTCGAGGATTTTCTCATCGGACGCGCCCGGGTAGCCGAACTGAATATTTTGCCGTACCGTCTTGGAGAACAAAATTTGCTCCTGCGGCACATAACCGATCCAACCGTGCAACTGGTTCAGCGAGATTTGCTGAATCGGCACGCCGGAAATGGTCAACTCGCCGCTGCCAGCCGGATATTCGTGCAGCAGTTGCTTCAACAAAGTGGATTTGCCGCTGCCGGTACGGCCGACAATTCCCAGCGTTTCGCCGCGCTTAATCGTCAAGTCGATATGCTCGAGATTATTAATCGTTGAAGTCGGGTAGCGGAAGGTGACGTCCTTGAACTCGATGGTCTCCGGTTTTTCTACCGAGACCGGGTTTGGAACGTCTTCAACATCCGGCTTCTCATTGAGCGTTTCGTTCACGCGGTCCAGCGATGCACCGCCGCGCTGCATGATGTTGATCAACTCGCCGATCGCAAACATCGGCCAAATCATCATCCCCAGGTACATGTTAAAGGATACAAGATCGCCCAGGGTCAGTTCATTATGGAAGACGAGATAAATGCCGTAGGTGAGTCCAATTGCATAGCTGAGTCCCACGCATAAGCGGATCGTCGGTTCGAAATAAGCGTCGACTTTGGCTACCGCCAGATTTTTCTTATACACATCTTCCGTAATATCGGCGAAACGTTGTTCGTCATGGCGTTCTTGTACATAGGCGCGAATGACGCGGATGCCGGCAACCGACTCCAGCACCTGGTCGTTCATGTCCCCGAAAGCATCCTGTGCCAGTGTGTAGCGCTCATGGATAATTTTCCCGTAAATTTTCATCGCCAGAGCGATAAAAGGGAGGGGGATGATTGCCGCCAACGTCAGCTTCCAGCTGATCAGCGTGCTCATCGCCAGGAAGATTACCGTGAGGTACGCCGTCGAGTCGGTCAGCGTCAGCATCCCGAATCCGACGGTTGTAGCGACGGAGCGCAAATCGTTTGTCGCCCGGGCCATCAGGTCCCCGGTGCGGCTCCGCTCGAAGAACGGCGGCGTCATCCGCAGCAGATGGCTCATGAACCGGGTCCGCAGCAGCCGCTCGACAAGGTTCGAACCTCCGAACAGGGAATGCATCCATATGTACGTAATGAAGTAGATTAAAATCAATACGCCGATAATGAGCAAAATATATTGAGTTAACGAAGCCCAAGTGACCGTACCGGCCACGATTTCATCAATCGCGCTGCCCAGCAGCCGCGGAGGTGCCAATTCCACGACACCCACAAAGATGAGCAGGAATAAGCCGATGATATAACGTCTTTTTTCCCGTTTGAAAAACCAGCCCAAATCTTTTAAAACTGAAAACATGATGGGGTTTCCTCCTTTGAATTCCCGATTGCCTAACCTGCCGGAAAACCTCTACAAGTGTCCTAAACCTGCTAAAAACCGCAAAAAGGCATATCGTCCGAAAACGATATGCCTTAAAACCATAACATATGTCGCGTCCGTTACTTATAGCAAGCAACCTCGGCGTTTATGATATCGCTTATACCCTAAAAAAAGCAAAGGGGCGGTCAGCGCATTGAATGATCCAAGCCTGCAGGGGTTGCTCCGGTATTTAGTTGTTGGTTGTGATGCGCATCGCGATACGCAGGCATAAATTTAACTTTCAACACCGTGCTCACCCTTTCTCATTTGGTAATTACTTGAAAAGCGATCTCGTATGTTCCCGATTTTAGCACCGCCTTAAAGAGGATGTCAAACGTTATTTTTCTCAGTAACTATCGATTTCCCTATTGGATCCCCCTTACGACATCGAACAAAGGTTTGGCTTTTGGCCCGGGATCGACTACAATAAAACTAAAACAAAGTGTTCAAAAAGCCGGATGGGAACACCAAGAAGATGGATGGATGAAGAGGAGGGGAATCGATCATGATTCATGTAAGTAACGAAGCGGCCGTATGGTTTAAGCAGGAGCTTGGACTCGAAGAAGGTCAGGCGGTGCGCTTCTTTGCGCGATATAGTGCGGGAGGAAAGCTGCACCCGGGGTTCTCGTTGGGGATTGACGTTGATCAGCCCGTTTCCCCGGGCATTCAAGCCGAAGTCGAGGGTATTACGTTCTTCATGGAAGCCCAGGATATGTGGTATCTCGATGGATATCATCTCAATGTAACCTATGATCCGCAGCTGAGCGACATCGAATACGAATACGAGGCAGCGGCACCGAATTAACGAAAGAACAAAAAGGCCCGTCAACCTGCGGGCCTTTTCCTGTTTGAGGGGAAGAACGGGTACGAACCCGTCCACCGTCAAATGATGCTGTCTTCCATGGCATACTCAAAATCGCCGATATCGTACACCTGCACCGGCACCTCCGCCTCGATGATCCGCCGGATCAGTTCGAGTTGGTCGGTCAGGATCGGCACGTTTTCCCGCTGGGCGGTCAGCACGATTTCCGTTTCAATCGGATCGAGGAACTCCCCGTATTGCTCGTTGTCCACCGCGTTCACCACGGTCCAAGTCACATGATCGCCGAACAGGATGGAGGGGCTCTTGGACCAAGGCACGGTGAGTGCCCGTTCCAATTTTTTTCGGTTCAGCGGTTCTTCTAGATAAGCGATCAATTCGCTGATTTTCTGCTTCACGTGCATATCGTCGACGGGGTCGTTCATCAACGGCTCCGGACTGTTCTGAAATTCATAAAGCTCCATGACGGTGGTGTAAGGTACAATATATTCCACAGGCGCACCCGGCACCAGCAATTCACCATATATCGCCACCATCACGGCTTCGATCACAAATCGGCGTGACATGGTCATCCTCCTAAAACGGCCTGTAACTCGTAGCTGTCCCTGTATTACTTACGACAACTCAATTTATTAAGGAGTATACCACAACCGATGGATAAATTCAGCTTTACCGCACATAAATCGGCTTTTATCTAAGGAAGGGGGCGGATGGCGAATGAAAGAGATCGAGGAGCAGGAGACCGCTGGACTCTCGCAGGACACGTTGCGTTGGGTGGAGGAACGGGAGGGACCAAACGCCAAGGTTGTCTCCGCAGTGTCTCTAAAAGGCGGCATCTCATCATCGGTTTACGGGTTAAAAATAAAACAAGGCGACCCCTGCCACGAAGCGGTGCTCAGACAATTTACCAATGTGGAGTGGCTGCGGGAGGAGCCGGAGCTCGCTTTGCATGAGACGGCAGCGCTGCAGGCGGCTCACGCGGCGGGGCTGCCGTCGCCGCGGTGGCTCGCCTGCGATCCGGACGGCGGCACCTGCGGACTGCCGTCCGTGCTAATGACCCGGCTGCCCGGCTTGGTGATACTGGACCCGGTAGAATTGCCGGGTTGGCTGGACGGGCTCGCCCGGATGCTGGCGGAGCTCCACGCGGCGGAGGTGCCGCCGATCAAGTGGAGTTATTTTACCTACAACGAGGTGTCCCGTTTGGTCGTCCCGGAGTGGACCCGCGTTCCCGAGGCATGGCAAAAAATTATAGCGCGCGTACAAGGACCTGTGCCTTCGTATGTGCCACAGTTCATTCATCGCGACTACCATCCGGCTAATGTACTCTGGCAGGAGGGGCAGGTCAGCGGCGTCGTGGATTGGGTGAACGCTTGCATGGGACCTGCCGGGATTGATACCGGACACTGTCGGTTAAATCTCGTGCAAATGTATGGGGTTGAGGCAGCGGATGCCTTCTTGGAGAGCTATCTGGCGGCGGTTCGTGGGGGGCGATGCGATGTAAACGATCCCTATTGGGATATGCTATGCCTGATCGAGATGCTGCCGGGTCCACCCGAAGTGTACCAGGGTTGGCCGGATCTGGGACTCCTCACGCTGACACCGGAATGGATCGGGAACCGTTTAGACGAATACGCAGAGAGCTTGGTTCGGAAGTTGGCATCATCCGGGCCGATCGGATAGAAACAAACAGAGGATGTGCTCACAAATTGAAACATTGGAAAGCCTATTTTACCTTCGTTAGGCCTTATACGAAATGGATACTTCTGACCTTGTTTATCGGGATGCTGAAATTCGGCATTCCTTCCTTACTGCCGCTGGTGCAGAAATACGTAGTTGACGATATTTTGCTAAATGGTGCGATGGCGCTGGAACAGAAGGTCTCGCAGCTGATGATCATACTGGGGGCTACGTTGTTCCTGTTTGTGATCGTACGCGGTCCGGTGGAATATGCGCGGCAGTATTTTGCCCAGCTGATTACGGCACGGATCTTGTTTGATCTGCGCAACAAACTGTACGCTCACTTGCAGCGGCTGTCGCTGCGGTACTACCAGAACACGAAGGTGGGGGAAATCATCTCTCGCTTCATCAACGACGCCGAGCAGACGAAGAACATCGTCGAGGTTGGCATGATGAATGTTTGGCTGGATATGTTTACGCTGGTGTTCGTGTTGGGATTTATGTTTTATCTGAATCCGTGGCTCACGCTGGTGGCAATTGCGATTTTCCCGCTGTATGCAATCGCGGTAAAAGTGCTGTACAAGCGTTTGAAGAAGCTAACCAAAGACCGTTCGGCGGCGCTTGCCGGGATTCAGGCTTATCTTCACGAACGAATCCAAGGGATTTCGGTCATCCGCAGCTTCGCCTTGGAGCGGCACGACCGCAAGAAGTTTGAAGGCACCAACGGCCGGTTTCTGCATAAAGCGCTGGCTCATAGCCGCTGGAACGCTTGGACGTTTGCGATCATCAACACGCTGACCGACATCGCGCCGCTGCTGGTGATCGGGTACGGCGGTTATCAGGTGATTTACGGGGATTTGACGCTGGGGACTTTTGTGGCCTTTTTTGGCTATCTTGACCGGTTATATGCCCCATTGAGACGATTGATTAATTCGTCGACGACCTTAACGCAGGCTTCGGCTTCGTGGGAACGGGTGCTGGAGCTGTTGGAGGAGCCGTATGACATGACCGATGCCCCGGATGCGGCGGTGTTGCCGCAGGGCAGCCATGGCGTGAGGTTCCGGGAGGTGTGGTTCAAGTACCGGGAAGATGGCGATTGGGTACTCAAAAACATCTCGCTTGAAGTGAATCCCGGCCAAACCGTAGCGTTTGTCGGCATGAGCGGCGGCGGGAAATCGTCGCTTGTCGGGTTGATCCCACGGTTCTACGACGTGCAACGGGGGACGCTGACGGTGGGCGGCCGAGACGTCCGCGAGTGGACAATGGAAAGCCTGCGCAGCCGGATCGGCATGGTGCTGCAGGATAATTTCCTGTTTAGCGGCAGCGTGCGCGACAACATTTTGTTTGGCCGCCCGGATGCAGACGAGGCGGCGGTGATCGAGGCAGCCCGCGCAGCCAACGCGCATGAGTTCATCATGCAGCTGCCGCAGGGCTATGACACCGAGGTCGGGGAGCGCGGCGTCAAGCTGTCCGGCGGGCAGAAGCAGCGGATCGCCATCGCCCGCGTCTTCCTGAAGGACCCGCCGATCCTCGTGCTCGACGAGGCGACGTCCGCACTCGACCTGGAGTCGGAGCACCTGATCCAGCAGTCGCTGCAGCAGCTATCGCGCGCCCGCACGACGCTGATCGTGGCGCACCGGCTGTCGACGATCACCCACGCCGATCAGATCATCGTGCTGAAGAACGGCGAAATCGCCGAGCGCGGCACGCACGACGAGCTGATGGCGAACCCGGACGGCGTGTACGCGCAGCTGTACAACATCCAGCACCTGAGCCCGGCGGAGAGCGGGGAGATGGCGTGAGGGTTTGCCTCCCACTCTCGCCCCAATAAGGCCAAAAAGGACCGCTATTTCGCCGGTAGCTGCTCTCATGAATCTACCGCCAACACTTATAGAGTGATTACATCACCTTATTCCGACTATTTGGCCTCCTTACGGTATCATAAGGTGAAAAAGTAACGCTATTGCTCGGAATGCGTGTGAAGAATGGGCATTTGGAGTCACCTTAGGTGATAAATTCACTCTATTTCACTCAAATTAGGCGCTGGTGAGGAAATAAGGTGAAAAAGTAACGCTATTGCTCGGAATGGGAGTGAACAATGGGCATTTGGAGTCAGATAAGGTGATGATTTCACTCTATTTCGCTCAATTGGGGCGCTAGTGAGGAAATAAGGTGAAAAAGTAACGCTATTGCTCGAAATGGGAGTGAAAAGTGGGCATTTGGAGTCAGATAAGGTGATAATTTCACTCTATTTCGCTCAATTGGGGCGCTGGTGAGGAAATAAGGTGAAAAAGTAACGCTATTGCTCGGAATGCATGTGAAAAGTGGCATTTGGAGTCACCTAAGGTGATAATTTCACTCTATTTCGCTCAAATTGGGCGCTGGTGAGGAAATAAGGTGAAAAAGTAACGCTATTGCTCGGAATGGGTGTGAAAAGTGAGCATTTGGAGTCAGATAAGGTGATGATTTCACTCTATTTCGCTCAAATGGGGCGCTGGTGAGGAAATAAGGTGAAAAAGTAACGCTATTGCTCGGAATGCATGTGAAAAGTGAGCATCTGGAGTCACCTAAGGTGATAATTTCACTCTATTTCGCTCAAATTAGGCGCTGGTGAGGAAATAAGGTGAAAAAGTAACGCTATTGAGCTAGTGTGGGGAGAATAGCAAAATAAAGGTTGTTCTACCAGGCGAACCTTCGCCGATGAGAACAACCTTTTTTGTATGCCGTTACAGCTTCCCGATCACCAGCGACAGGATGCCGGCGGCGATCAGCGGGCCGACGGGGACGCCGCGGAAGAAAGCGACGCCCAGTACGGTCCCGATCAGCAGGCCGGCGACGACGGTCGGCTGGTTGCCCATCAGGGTCGCGCCGCGGCCACCCAGCCAGGCCACCAACATACCGACGCCGATGGCGAGCAGGGACTTCCAGTGGAAGAAGGAAGCCCACAGCGTCTGGAT
Source organism: Paenibacillus rubinfantis (assembly GCF_001486505.1). Lineage (GTDB taxonomy): Bacteria > Bacillota > Bacilli > Paenibacillales > Paenibacillaceae > Fontibacillus > Fontibacillus rubinfantis. The sequence continues at coordinate 140,414 of NZ_LN909066.1, read as the reverse complement.
GGAGATTTTGCCGCTGGCGACGGGCGTCATCACACCGATGGTCAGGATGATGATGCCTAGCGTCAGGCCGTATTTCTCCAGCCAAGGGAACGCATAGTGCATATGCAGCACCCGAAGCAGCAGCAGCACGATCATCGCCACGGTAATCGGCATGTTATTGCTGAAGATGCCTAGCGCAGCCAGCAGCAGAAGCAGCAGGGCCGTTATGTCCATTTGATTCATGATCCACCTCCTGCGGTGAATACCGATAGATTATTCGTTGTTCGAGGCCTTGGATCCGAGGATATGATCGGCAATCAGCTTGCCATGGCCGCGTCCGGTTTCGATAAAGACCTCGTTGGCGTTGCGCCCGGATGCGATGACCCCTGCGACGTAGAGTCCGGGCACATTCGTCTCCATCGTCTCCGGGTCAAACACCGGCTTCTCCATGTCACCGGCCATTTCAACTCCGGCGGAGAACAACAGCTTGCGGTCGGGGCGGAACCCGGTTAACGCCAGGACAAAATCGTTAGCCAGCTCTGATGTCTCTCCACCAGCAGCTTCGATCACCACGCGGTCCGGGAGGATTTCGACGACCCGGGAGTTCAGGCGTAAGGTGATTTTCCCTTTGTTCACCGCGCTTTCGAACAGCGGGCGCACCCAAGGCTTGATGTTCCCGGACAGGTCATCTCCACGATACACAACAGTGACCTCGGCATTTACGCGGACCAACTCCAACGCGGCATCCACCGCGGAGTTGCTGCCGCCGATGATCGTCACCTTTGTGCCGGTATACGGATGCGCCTCCTGGAAGTAATGTGTCACCTTGTCGGTATTTTCTCCCGGAATACCTAAAATATTGGGGTGGTCGAAATACCCCGTCGAGATGATGACGTGTCTGGCCGAATATTCTGCTTGTTCGCCGCCGCGTTTTACCGAGCGTACCCCAAACGATCCGTCCGGCTGCCGTACAACTTCAGTGGCTTCCTCATAGGCCGACACGGGGACTTCATAGTGATCACTGACCTTGCGATAGTAGGCTAACGCCTCATGGCGGTAAGGTTTATCGTTTGCCGAGGCAAACGGCACATCTCCGATTTCCAGCAGCTCCGCCGTACTGAAAAACTGCATATAGGTCGGGTAGGAATAGATGGAATGAACAAGGCAATGTTTCTCTAGAACGAGCACCTCCAGTCCGCGACGCTGGCATTCGATGGCTGCCGACAGACCGCACGGCCCTGCTCCGATGATGATGACATCCAGCATGGGATCCTCCTCATTTACATAGATTTCAAACGATTTTTCAAAACAATTCCATCCTACCGCAAATGCCTCGGAATTGCCAACCGTCCGCGATCGATTGCCAGGGGCGGAGGATGTGGCAATCCTATGACAACTCGGTTTTCGAAGGTTCAAACCGAAATTTTTAGAGTACACTAGTAGTGTAAGCGGTTACCTAAAATTTTAAGAAATAGTGGGAGGTGCCGAACATGCTGTCCTGGTTTAAAAGACGTAAACCTGAACGGGTTAAGGTCCCGGCTGCCATCCAGGTGACGCTCGATGAAGTTCGACGCGCCGTGCTGCGCTACGAGACCGACATGCCCGACGGCATTAACCGGTTATCGTTGCTGCTGCCGGACGGAAGTCTGGATATGAAACGCCTGTCGCGTTATTTAGGCGGGATATCGGATCAACGTTTTTACTTGTCGAGGGAAACCTATGAAATATTTACGGAAGAGGAACGGGAGATCCCTTATTATCTGGATCTGGTACAAGCAGCGGTTGATAACTACGTCGAGGAACAAGGGAAGCTGCCGGTGCTCGACGATTCACGCCATCTGGAGGTCGATTGCCGGCTGTTGATTCGGGAGCATTATCTGAAGGAGCTGCCGCCGTTCCCGCTCTACGTGACGGATCAAGAGATGATGCTGACGCATCGTCCGAAACAAGTAATCTAACGCATGAAGCAGGAAGCGCATTCCCGGGGCCGGGGGTGCGTTTTTTCATTTGACAGGCTGCTTTACAATAGAGAGAGACAACTGGGGAAAGTGGGGAAGAGGATTGCAGTTGAAAGCCGTTTTGTTTGACCTGGATAATACGTTAATGGATCGGGACCACACGTTCCGCAGCTTCGCCTGCCAATTGGTGCGGGAGTGCCTGGTGCCGATGGAAGAGACACGCCGGGAAGCGCTGGTTGCCGAAATGATCGAACGCGACCGAGATGGATAACCGGCCGAAGGAGGGTTTTTTTCAGGAGTTGCTGGACTGGCTGCCTTGGGAGCAGGAGACCACAATGGAGGAGCTGAAAGCGTACTACGACCGCAATTATATGGCCCATGCCAAAGCGATGGAGTATGCGGAAGATACGCTTAAGGCCTGCCGGGGGAAGGGACTTCGGCTGGGGATCATCACGAACGGGTACAGCCATGTGCAGCATGCCAAAATCGATCTGCTCAACCTGCGCGGATACTTCGATGCGATTGTGGTATCCGGGGACGTGGAGATTCGCAAGCCGGATTCGCGGATTTATCAGCTGGCGCTGGATCGGCTTGACGTTGCGCCGGAGGAGACGGTGATCGTCGGAGATCATCCCGTCAACGACATCTGGGGGGCGGCTCAGGCCCGGATCCGCGGCATTTGGCTGCGGCGCAAGCATGCGTGGGACGAAACGCTCATGGGCGGCAAGCCTTGGCGAATGATTCGGGAACTGAATGAAATCCCGGCGCTGCTGGAACAATACGAACTGGAGCCGTGCGGGACAGGAAGGGATTGACAAACCCCGTCGTCATCCAGTATGATGTGATCAAATTCTTATGAAGGAGGCTGTTATTTATGGTGAAGGTACTTGTGTTGCGCGTAAATACGGTCTCCTTGGCGGGAAAATAAAGCGCTGCGTCGTTTCGAATAACGAACGGAAGTTCATTCGACATTGATAAGCAGCGCGAAGCCGCGGGACCGTTATCACGTCCCGCGGCTTTTTTGCGTCCGCCGTCTCCCTTGAGGGGACGGTGGAACCCCCGGGCACGGGAATGGATCGGCTAACGTCTCCCTACGGAGACGTTGAATTCAAGCCGCTTCATTCCCGATGCCGGGGTTGAAGCCGCGGGACGATGAGGTCCCGCGGCTTTTTTTGTGCGGCTGCGTGCTCAGCGCCGCAGCCGCAAGCCACAGCCCCGCCAAGGAGACGCAAAGACGAACGTCAGAAGGACGCTGGAAGCACATTAATTCTTTTATTAGAGGGCAAATAAGCCTTAGGAGGAATACGCATTGAATTTACAGGAATTCGGATGGAACCCCGAACGAGAGAACGCTTTGCGCGAATTGGGGTTGGAGCAAGTCTGGCCGGGGCGGATCATCGCCGATCACGGTCATAAATATCGGGTCGCTACGGAGCGGGGAGAAGGCTGGGCTGAAATGAGCGGGCGCCTGCAATTTGAGTTGGGGGAGCGAAGCGAGTTTCCTGCGGTGGGGGATTGGGTCGCGTTGCGCTACCTTAGCGATACGGGCGGAGATGGCGTTATTCACGGCTTGCTTCCGCGGAGCAGCCGGATCTCGCGGCGCGCCGCCGGCTCGGTGCCGACCGAACAAATCGTCGCGGCGAACGTCGACCTGCTGTTTCTCGTCGCTGCGCTGAACCTGGATTTTAATCTTCGCCGGTTGGAGCGTTATTTGATCATGGCCTGGAACAGCGGGGCATCGCCGGTCATCGTGCTTAGTAAAGCCGATTTATGCGACGATCCGGAGCGTTATGTGGCTGAAACGGAAGCGATCGCTCCCGGCGTGCCCGTCATCGCGGTCAGCGCCCTGGAGAATCTGGGCCGCGAGCGAGTGGACGCCTTGCTGAAGCCGGGAACCACCGTAGCGCTCACCGGCTCGTCTGGGGCCGGGAAGTCGACGATTTTAAACTGGATGGCCGGGGAAGAGATGCAGAAAACCCAAGACATTCGCGAGGACGACAGCCGCGGGCGGCACACGACGACCCATCGCGAGCTGTTCGTATTGCCGCAGGGCGCGGTCATGATCGATACCCCGGGGATGCGCGAGCTGCAGCTTTGGGACGACGAAGGCGGCTGGTCCGAGGCGTTTGGCGATATCGAGGACCTGGCGAAGGCCTGCCGCTTCGGCGACTGCCGTCACCAGCGCGAGGCTGGATGCGCCGTCAGGGAAGCTCTGCAAACCGGCCAGCTTGAGCGCAAGCGGTTCGAGAACTATCTGAAAACGCAGCGGGAGCTGAAATTTCAGGCGGCGAAGGAGAAATCCCGCCAGCGCACGGCAAGTGCGGCAACTTCGGGGAAAAGCGGCCGCCACGAGCCGCGCGGTAAAGGCGAGCAACGACGGAGGTACGCCAGCGATTGGGAGTAGAGAAACTCCCAAGCCCAGCATTTCACGCAAAAAGCCGGTCAGGGATTCCATCCTGACCGGCTTTTTTTGAGCTAACCTTAGTTAAGCTTACTTCGGTTGAAGCGGCAACCACTTTAGCACGTCCTGGATTTTGGCGTCCCAATACCCCCACTCATGCGAGCCCGGTCCTTCTTCATAGGTCAGCGGCAGGCCGGCGCGGGTGCATGCCTCGCGGAACGTCTGATTGTCCTCGTACAGGAAATCCTCCGTCCCGCAGCATTGGTACAGCCGGGGAACCGGCTTCCCTTCCTGCATGTCCTTGGCGAGCGGGTCGAGCAGTGTCAACAGGTCGTTGTCCGTACCCTGAGGACCGGCTTCCCCGAAGATCCGCTCGAACAGGGGCGATAACCCATGCCGGCTGTTTGCAATATCCAACGCCCCCGATAAACTGGCTGCGGCAGCGAACGTCTCCGGCTTGCGCAGCGCCAGCTTAAAAGCGCCGTACCCGCCCATCGACAGCCCGGCAACGAAGGTGTCCTCACGGCGGGGGGACAACGGGAAGAACGACCGGCATAGCTGCGGCAGCTCCTCGCTGACGAACGTCCAATAGCGGTTGCCGTAGGCCATATCCGTGTAGAAGCTCAAATCAACCTGGGGCATCACCACGGCCAGCCCCATGCCCGAAACATAGCGTTCGATGGAGGTGCGGCGCAGCCAGATGGAGTCGTCATCCGACATGCCATGCAGCAGGTAAAGGGTTGGGTAGGGGCCGGCTACCGCGGGGGCAGACATCCCGATTTGCGCCGAGGCGGGTTCCGGCAAAATGACGGTCATGGACGTGCTCAACCCAAGGACTTCCGAGAAAAAACGACATTGAAATAGTGCCATAACGCTCAAGCTCCTTTGACTTCATGCGGCTCAGTACGCGCGAAGTAAGCGGTTACCGAGGCGAACATGGGAATGGTGGATCAACCTTTATTCACTATCTATTATATCGCGGATCCCCGGAATTTCGAAATCACCGGAAACGTTGAATCAGGAATCGTGCTAAAATAGAAGAACGGGTTGGTTCCAGGGCAGGAAAGTAACAACGCTGGGGGTGGATCAAGTGAATTTCCCCTGGAAAAGAAATCTGTACGTGCTGTGGCTTGGCGTATTTTTTTGCAGCACCGCGTATTCCATGGTTATCCCCTTCATGTCCTTATTTATTGCGCATGATCTCGGTGTCACAGAGCACTTGACCCTATGGTCGGGGGTGGCGTTTGGCGTGACGTTTTTGGCCGGCGCTTTGATCTCCCCGTATTGGGGGTCGCTGTCGGACAAGTATGGGAGGAAACCGATGCTGCTCCGCTCCGGGTTTGCTCTCAGTGCGGTATATATCCTCTATTTCTTCGTCAAAGATCCTTATCAACTGATCGCCGTCCGCATCCTATCGGGCCTATTAGCCGGTTATGTACCTTCGGCCATCGCCTTGGTGGCGACGAATACGCCGGAGAAGCATGTTGGCTATTCGCTGGGGATCATGTCGACAGCTGGGGCAGCCGGGGGGATTATCGGGCCGCTGGTTGGGGGTTCGCTCAGCAAATTTATCGGTTACCGGGAGTCGTTCCTCGCATCGGGGTGCGTGGTGCTGATCTCGGCTCTGATTGCCCTGATCTTCGTGAAGGAACAGAACTTCGACCGCAATCGCGAGCGTTCGCATGTGCTGGACGATCTTAAGGAAGCGTCGGCGAATCGTCCGCTGATGGGGAAGCTGCTGGTCGTGTTGATCGTTACCGCTTCGGTGATGGTGCTCGAACCGCTGCTTTCGCTGTACGTCCTTGATCTGGGTGCCTCGGCTTCCGACGCGTCCTTCAGCTCGGGGATTATCTTCTCAGCGGTGGGGATCTCGACCGTCATCGCCGCACCGTTTTGGGGAAAGATCGGGGAGCGGATCGGCTACCGTAACACGCTAATGATCGGATTGATCGGCGGCGGGGTCGGCAACATCCTGCAGCATTTCTTTCATTCGCTGGTTGGCTTCGGAATTCTGCGCTTTGTTTACGGCTTGTTCTTCGCCGCCGTGTTCCCGGCGCTTAACGCCTTGATCGTGCAGGCGACCAAACCGGAATTTCGCGGCCGCGCCTTCAGCTTAAACCAGTCCGCCAGCCAGTTGGGCAATATGGTAGGACCTATCGCCGGCGGGGCGTTAGGCGGATGGATTTCCATTCCGGTTGTGTTTATCCTGAATGGGGCGTTGCTGAGCATAACCGCGCTAACGCTCCGGTTCAAGTCGTTGTTCGGAAGCCGACGCTCCAACGAGAGCGAGTATTCCGAGACTTAAGGGATTTGAAATGAAAAGGCTCCGTGCTTTCAGCGAGATGCTGAGGCACGGAGCCTTTTCTATGAAACTGCGGCCGCTAGATTAATAGAGTGAAAGCGCAAGGGAGTCGAACTCGCTTTTGCTGTGCAAGATCGCTTCAGAGCCCTCGATTTCAATGCTGATCAAGGAGTTCAAGCACTTCTTCAGGGCTTGCTTGCCGTTATAATATTTGTACTCGAGCGCGCTCGTCAGCAGTTTCAAAGTCCGCTGGACAGGTTGCTTGCTATCGACGTTGAAGTAAACCGGAACCAGGTTATTTTGGAAGTTAATCAAGATTTTCATACAGAATCACCTCTATACAGTGGTTTCATAGTACATATTGTAAAATAGAAAACTTAAAAAAAGATTAAGAAAACATTATGTTTAGATAAATGTTTGATGACAAAGGCCAAAACAGGGACAGAAGTCGCGTTTAGCATGTCGTCTACAACTAATACGGACAGCCGAATTAAAAAGTTTCATCAACGATGAAAAATTGTGCTTCACCTCCTATTTTCATGGGTACAATGTAATAGATTGGCAAAAATTTCCGAGCATCGGTAAAACGAATAGTGGTATGATTACTGCATCGGAAGCGGGAGATGAAATCGCCCTGCCTAGTACCGGCCCTTAGGTCGAACTGCGGAAGCAAGACCCAATCTGAAGGAGGTGGACGGATGTTCATTACGGATTTCCCCCGCAAGGAAAAAGTGGTGCTTCAAGCGCGTGAATGGTTGTATCTGGCGGAGCGGCTGGGTCTAAACCGATGGCTGGATCCGCACCATCCCTTTCATGTTTTCTTGCGGGAGACGCCGGACCCGGAAACCCGAGACGCAAGGGAGACGTTGAGAAGCAAGGGATACATGGCGGAGACAACGCAAGGAGAACGGGTAAGCCTGCCGCTGCATGTCCTGGACGAACTGACAACGGCATCCGCTGCCGGCAAAGCCTGTCGGCTGACCTATACCTGCGGCAAGCGGAGGTTTGAGGAATACCTTCATATCGCGTGCGATCAGGTGATTCGCTTGGAACGGATCAGCGGGCGAGCCAGCGGTTTATCGATTGAGCAGACCGTAGGCGGAAAACCGCTTAGCGGATCCCTGGCCGGACGAATGAAGTGGAACTCGCGGACACCGGGGGAACTTCCTGCATTGATGATGTCCAAGAAGCAGTTTGATGCGGCGATGATTCAAGCAGATAAAATGGATGCAAATCGCCTGGCTGCCCTTTTGGCAGACATGACGGATGATGAGGAAGGCAGCATCGCCTTGGCGAGATGTATGAAGGCGCCGCTCGCGCAGGGGGAGATTCGCTTCTATGCGAACCGCGGCGAGCGTTGGGAAAGGCAGCAGATGCAATTCATAAATAACACGCATATGAACTGGCTAATCCGTTTTAGTGCGAAGGACGAAGAAGACTGGATGATCGCCACGCCTACGCCCCGTCAGCAATTTCAGGAGATTTTGCTGAAATGGTTCCGGCAGCCGGCTGAAGACGTGTAACTTCACTTTATAAGATCGACTTGAGAACAGTTGTCTCGTTAGGGACAGCTGTTTTTTTGCACAAAGACATTGATTTTAGCGTTCATAATGTATATATTGTATATATACACTGTTAACAAAATAACCAGTCAAGAAGGTGAAGCATGGATATTTTGCTTTCCCATTCCTCGGGTGAACCCATATACCTGCAGATTGTTAGTCAAATCCGCGACGCGATCCTGCAGGGGAAATTGGCCCCGGGGACGGCCCTGCCCTCCATTCGCCAATTGGCGAAGGAATTGCAGATCAGCGTTATCACAACCAAACGTGCCTACAACGAATTGGAGCAGGAAGGCTTAATCGATTCGGTCGTCGGTAAAGGTTCGTTCGTATCCGGCGGGAATCAGGAATTTATCCGGGAGCAGCGGCTCCGAGCGCTGGAAAGCAAGCTGCGGGAAGTTCTGGAGGAAGCCAAAAGCCTCCCGATGTCCACCGATGAGTTGATCGAGTGGATGAAGCTGCTCAATCACGAAGAAGGAGGGTTCTGAGGATGAACGCGTTGGAAGTGAAAGGACTCGGGAAGAATTACGGGAATTTTGCTTTGAGAAATTTAAGCTTTTCCGTGCCGCAAGGGTACATTACGGGGTTAATCGGCCCTAATGGAGCCGGAAAAAGCACCGTGATCAAGACGATTATGGGCATGGTGCTGCTGGAGAAAGGGCGGATCTCCGTGTTAGGTCAGCCTGTCACAGGTAGTGAAGGAAGTTACAAGCAGTATATCGGTTATATCTCCGACGAGAACATTTATTATGAGTATTTGACGATGGAGCAAATGAAACGGATCGTTGCTCCTTTTTACGAACGATGGGATGAAGCCTTGTTTACCCAATATATGGAGTTGTTCGAGCTGCCAAAACGCAAAAAAATCAAGGATTGCTCCAAAGGGATGAAAATGAAATTTGCCATTGCCTTAGCGCTGGCGCATCATCCGACGCTGTTGATCATGGACGAACCAACGGCTGGGCTGGATCCGGTATTTCGCCGCGAGCTCCTTGATTTGCTGGCGGAGTATATTTTGGACGAAAATAATACGATCTTGTTCTCGACACATCTGACAACGGATTTGGATCGCGTCGCTGATTACGTGACTTTCCTGAACCGAGGGGAGCTCGTCTTCTCAGACAGCAAGGATGAAGTGCTGGAGCATTACGTCATTGTTAAGGGAAGCGGAGAACTGTTGGATGCCGACGTCCGCCGGGAATTGGTTGGCGTTCGGGAAACGGCCGTTGGCTTCGAGGCGTTGGCAAAGGACCGGGTGAAGGCCCAGGCTTTATTCGGAGATAATGTGCTGCTGGAACGTCCTACGCTGGAAGAGATTATGTATTTTACAGCTAAAGGAGGGAAGGTAACCCATGTCTAGTTTAATCCATTTGGTACGCAAAGATCTATTGCTGCTGCAACGGTATATCTGGCTATTGTGCATCTACGCGGTGGTGTTTTCGGGGTTCGTGCAATCCGATAGCTCGCCTCTTTACGGTATGCTCCCGGGGATGGTGCTGATTCTGGCGCTGAACGCCGATATGCGGCTGCCCAGCCAGCAATTTCTGGTCAATCTGCCGGTACGCCGGAGTTTTCTGGTTTTGTCCAAATACGTGTCCGCCTTTGCCTTGATGCTTGTCGCCTTCGCCTTCTGCATGTTGCTGAATGCAGGAGCTGATCTCGTTCATGGCCAGGCAGTGACGATCCATCCGGTACAATTGCTCAGCATTCTCTTGACCCAGATCCTGTTTATGGCTATTTACATCCCGCTTTACTATTGGCTAGGTTTAAACGGCGCCCAATATTTAAACGTGGCGATGATCATTGTGGTGATGATCGGCAGTCAACTGGCAACCGATCTGCTGAGCCGCGAAGATACCCTCCGGCTGTCGGAAGCCATGACGGCGCACCCGGCCATAGCGGGCCTCCTTGGCGTTTGCGTTGCCGCGCTGGCCGTCGTCATTTCGTTTGGGGTGTCGAACAACATCTTTGCCCGCCGGGATTTATAACCGCCTTTGTGACTAAAAAGCACTCCGAAATGGGTAATCTGGATAAAGGCAGGAGAAGTCTTTTTACTTAAGAACCCATTCTCATCTCAGGAGTGTGAAGCCATGACAAGCAATCAGACGACGAACCGCGAACGTTACCGGGGAAAAACGGCGATCATCACCGGAGCCGGTTCCGGCATCGGCAAGGCGGCGGCCGTGAAGCTGGCCAGTGAAGGAGCGCAGGTGGCGCTGTTCGATCTACTGGATGAGCGTACTGAGCAGGCGGCGCGGGAAATCAACGCGATACGCGAGGGGGCGGCCCGCGCCTATGACGTGGATGTCGCGGACCCGAAGCGGGTCGAGCAGGCGGTTCGCGAAGCCGCTGAGCATTTCGGCGGCATCGATGTCGTGTTTGCCAATGCGGGCATCAACGGCAAGCTGGCGCCGGTTGAGGATTTAAGCTTTGAGGATTGGGAGAAGACGTTAAGCATCAATCTGACGGGCACGTTCTTGACCGTAAAATATACGGTTCCCTATTTAAAACAACGAGGCGGCGGGAGCATCATCATCACCAGCTCCATCAACGGGAACGATACCTTCTCGGGTTTTGGGATGTCGGCATACAGCACAACCAAAGCGGGACAGGTGGCGTTCGCCAAAATGCTGGCGTTGGAGTTGGCCCAGTTCAAAATCCGCGTGAATGCCATCAGCCCTGGGGCGATCTCCACCAATATCGACGCTTCGACGAAGAAATCCAAGGAGCTGGAGGAGATTGTTATCCCGGTCAAATATCCGGAAGGATCGCAGCCTTTGGCCGATGGCCCGGGCAAACCGGAAAACGTCGCGGATCTGGTCGCCTTTCTAGGCTCCGACGAAGCGATCCATATCACCGGCGCCCGAATCGTCATTGACGGAGCAGAGTCGCTGTTATAAGTCTGCCTCAAGAACGCTTTCGCAATTGCGGAGGCGTTTTGCTTTTTTTAAAGACTAGGAAGGGCATCCGCGGAAGCTCAAAACTCTAATGACTGTGGTATGATAAAGGCAGAAAAACACTTGCTTGCGGAGCAGGAGGGAAAAGGATGCTGTCATGGTTAGCAGATCAAAAAATCGCTGAAGCAATGGCGCGCGGGGAATTCGACCATTTGCCCGGGAAGGGCAAGCCGCTGCAGGTGGAGGATTTGTCCGGAGTTCCCGAGGACTTGCGGATGGCTTATAAACTGATGAAAAACGCCGGCTACGTCCCGGAAGAAATCCAGCTGCAGCAGGAGATGGTCCGGCTGAGCGACCTGCTTGCCGCCTGCGAGGAGGGCCCGGAGAAGCAGGCGTTAAAGAAGCGCTTGTCGGAGCACCAGCTGCGGCTGAGCCTGCTGGCCGACGAGCGCGGCTTGCTGATGAATCCGGCGTTCCGGCAGTATGAAGAGGCGATCCGCCGAAAGCTGGAGTAGATCCCAAGGGGCATTGGGCTGAGCCGATGGCTTAGGACGGTGAAGCGCCGGGAAGGAGACGCCGCACCATCGCTTCGGTTAAAATAAACGGCTCCCGTGAAATCCGGTCCAGCTGGAAGTAGGGGATCAGCTCTGTCGCGGATACGGCTTCCGGACGGTCCAGCAGGCCGCTGATGTAGGCGAGCCAGCCGATGACCGTTTCCGGCTTCGTGCCTGCGGCGCGCAGGGCAGAGATACCCAGGTCGCCGTGGCGTTTCGCCAGTCGCCGGCCATCCTCGCCCAGAATCAGCGGGGCGTGGGCAAATGCCGGCGGCGTCAAGCCTAGCGCGGCATAGAGATGGAGCTGACGGGGCGTGGAGTCGAGTAGATCATCGCCGCGCAGCACATCGGTGATGCCCATCGCGGCATCGTCAACGGTCACCGCCAGTTGATAGGAGTACATATGGTCCGCCCGGCGCACTACAAAATCGCCGCCGCTTCCCGGCGGGAAGAGCTGCGTCCCGGCGATGCCGTCAACGAAGCCGACGGACTCGGAGCCGATCGCAAACCGGAGCGACGGCTCTTTGTGCTGCGCTCGTCGTTGCCGCTCTTCCCGGCTTAAGCTGCGACAGGTGCCGGGATAAGGTGCACCTTCCGAGGACAAGCCGTGTGGGGCACCGGCTACAGCCAGCAGCTCCGCGCGGCTGCAGAAGCACGGGTACAGCCGTCCGTCCGCTTCCAGTTTCGCCAACGCTTCTTCATACAAGCCGGTGCGTTGGCTCTGCAGATACGGACCGGTAGCTTCAGAAGCCCCCGGCCCCTCATCCCAGTCCAGTCCCAGCCAACGGAGATCGGTGAGGATGCGCTCCGTGATCTCCGGTTTGGAACGCTGGGTGTCGATATCTTCAATGCGCAGCACAAAAACCCCTCCAACCGCACGCATTTGCAGCCAGGATAGCAGCGCGATTTTGGCATTGCCCAAATGCATGTCGCCGGAAGGGGTAGGCGCAAAACGTCCGCGTTTCATTGTTGCTTCACTTCCTTGGTTATTCTCGGGGTATATCTCATATTGAACATTAGCCTCGATATACTCGATTTTTCGTATAGAATATGAGCTGGAGGCTACTATTTCCGAATGGTATTCGGTTTTTCATATCAATTCTACCCTTAATCGCTTGAAAAGCGCAATTAAGGTTGATTTTTCATATAGACTTCGAGGAAACCGCCGAAAACGGCAAAATCTATTCGGTTTTTGGCATATATCGCAACATGGCATAATAATGGGGAGGGCAGAGGTCCCTTTCCCCTCGTTTATTACCATCGCGCTTCCGGTTCTTGTTCTATAGTGCCGCTCTCCGGTTTCAAGGGGTTGCCGAAATCGGGCGTTGGCCGCCTTTCGATTTCGATTTTGCGGATCCGGCTGTCTTCGCGTTCCAATACGGTAAACTGTAAATCCCCATACACCAGCTGAGTTCCTTCCTCGATATCCAGGTTTTGTCCATAAATCCAGCCGCCGATCGTATCCGCATCTTCCTCCTCCAATTCGGCGCCCAGCAGATCGTTAATTAAGGAAACCGAAACCTTGCCGTCGACGATCAGGTGATTCGCCGCAACTTCGGTAATTTCCTGCTCTTCCTCCGCATCAAACTCGTCCCGAATGTCTCCAACGATTTCCTCCAAAATGTCCTCGATCGTCACCATGCCGCTGGTTCCGCCGTATTCGTCGATCAGCACGGCGATATGCGAACGTTCCTTCTGCATTTTGGTCAGCAGAGCCGGGAGGGGGATGTTCTCCGAGACGGTCATCACAGGCCGGACCAGGGAAGCTAAGGGAGCGTCCGCCTGATTCTCGGGGGCGAGAAACAACGCTTTCGTATTAATGACGCCGATTATATCGTCTTTATTTTGGCGGATCACGGGAAATCTCGTGTATTGCTCCCGGCGAATGATTTGCAAATTCTCCTCGCGCGACTTGGCTGCATCCAAGCAAACCATGTCGGTTCTCGGAACCATGATATCCTTGGCGAGCAGTTCGTCAAAAGCGAAGATCCGGCTCATGAAGCGATACTCGCTTTTGTTGATCTGACCGCTTTCCAGGCTTTCGCTCAGCAGAATCCGCAGCTCCTCCTCGCTATGCGCGTCGTTCCAGTCCGCCGCGGGTTTCAGGCCTAACAGCGAGACGATGCGGCGGGAAGAACGGTTCAGCAGCCAAAGGAAAGGGGACAGCAGGGTGCTTAACCCTAACAGGGGCCGGGCAAAGGCCAAAACAACGGCTTCGCCGCGCTGTGCCGCCAGCACCTGCGGGACTAATCCGGCGAGTACGACATGCAGATAGGTGATTGACACGAAGGCGATCAGAAAGGAGAAAAAGGTCTCCACCGAGGCCGATAAGGGCAGGCGGACAAACAGCGGCGCAAGCAGGCTGCGTACGGCCGGCTGGCCCAGCCAACCCAGCAGCAGCGAGTTGATCGTGATGGCCAGTTGACAGGTTGACAAAGCACGGTCGAGCCGTTCCGACAGGCCCCGGAGCGCGGCGGCGCCGCGCCGGCCTTCACGCTCCCAAGCTTCGATGGTCCGCGGGTGCAGGGCGCGAAGCGAGGCTTCAAGGATCACGAATAGGGCGGTTAAGGCGATAAGCAGCAAGATAACGAACAGCTTGAACATCATGTTTTTCCTCCGATCCCTCTCAAGTCTGATGACCGCTTTGCAGCCTTTGTTGTCAACGGTAAACGGTGCACGCACCACCTCATAAAGGGCACGTTCGTCCGCTTTTTCGCTCCTTCAGTTGGGCTCGCGGGACTTGCTCCCTATGGTAAAATGTTTTCATAGTGTAACCCGTAAGGAGAGAATCATGACAAAGCTTCCTTTACCTATTGATGAAGTGATCCCTGAACTGAAAACAGCGCTTGGTGCAGCGGGAACCGCTGTGCTGCTTGCGGAGCCCGGGGCGGGCAAAACGACGCGGGTCCCGTTATCATTGCTCGAAGAACCCTGGATGGCGGGGCAGCGGATGTTGCTGCTGGAACCACGTCGGTTAGCGGCCCGGGCCGCCGCCGTGTATATGGCGTCCCAGCTTGGCGAAGCGGTTGGCGAGACGGTCGGATACCGGATGCGGGGGGATAGCCGGGTGTCGGCTAAAACGCGGATTACGGTCGTGACCGAAGGGATTCTCACGCGGATGTTGCAGCAGGACCCGGCGTTGCTCGGAACCGGGTTGGTTATTTTTGATGAATTTCATGAGCGCAGCCTGCATGCTGATCTGGGACTAGCGTTGGCTTGGCAAAGCCGTCAGTTGCTCCGTGACGACTTGCGGCTGCTGGTGATGTCGGCGACGCTGGATGCCCGTCCGATCTCTGACTTGCTGGACGACGCGCCGGTTGTGCAAAGCCGGGGACGGATGTTCCCGGTGGAGACGGTGTATGCGCCGGGAGCGCCTAAGGAGCCGCTGGAACGCACGGTTCAGCACGCGGTTCTCCGTGCGTTGGCGGCGCATGACGGCAGCGTGCTGGTGTTCTTGCCCGGCGCGCGGGAGATCCGCCGCGCCCGCCGATCCAACGCCGTCGCCCGCGCCGGTCCGCTCCGACCTGACTCCGCCCGCTCGTGCGGCGGGAGTCTCCGTCTCCTCGGACCTTGACCGCTGCTGCGGCCTGCTCGTCTCCTTCGCTTATCCGGATCGGATCGCAGCCCGTCGTCCCGACGGGCGATATCTGATGCGGAACGGGCGGGGGGCTCAGCTGCTCCACAAGGATTCGCTTGGCCAGTCGGCGTTCCTCGCGATTGCCGAGGTCGACGATGAGGGGGCAGAAGGGCGAATCCTGCTGGCGGCGCCTCTGGAGGAAGAAGAGATGTATCGCCACCATGCGGCGGATATCACCGAGGAGCGAAGCGCGGAATGGGATGACGCTTCCGGCACGGTTCGGGCAAGAATCCGCCGCACCTTCGGCGCAATTGTGCTGCGAGAGCAGCCGGATCCGGCGCCGGGCCCTGAGCAGATCACGCAAGCGCTGCTAGATGCGGTAGCTGTCAAAGGCGTTGCCATCCTGCCGTGGACGGAGAAGGCCCGCAAGTTGCAGGAGCGGATGATGTTCCTGTACCACCTCGATTCCGACTGGCCGGATGTTTCCGACGAAACGCTGGCAGCGACGGCGGAGACTTGGCTGGCGCCATATTTGTCCGGTGTCCGCAAGCGGGCGGACCTGCAGGCGTTGTCGCTATATAACATGCTGGAGAACCTGTTGACCTGGTCGCAGCAGCAGGAGTTAAGTGCGGAAGCTCCAACACACCTGCTTGTCCCCAGCGGCTCCAAAATCCAGGTTCATTACGACGGGCCTCAAGCTCCTTATGCCGCTGTGCGCTTGCAGGAAGTGTTCGGCATGATGGAAACGCCGCGAATCGGTTTCGGTCGGGTGCCGATCACACTGCATTTGCTGTCTCCAGCCAGCCGGCCAGTTCAGGTGACTTCGGATCTGCGCAGTTTTTGGCAGCACACGTATTTTGAGGTGAAAAAGGATCTGAAGGGGCGTTACCCGAAACATTACTGGCCTGAAGACCCGCTGCAGGCAACGGCAACCCGAAGGGTGCGGCCGGACGGACAACGATAAGTTAGTTTGGATGTGGACGTGACGGCGGGCTTGATCCGTGAGGGTATACGAAAAATCGAATACATGCAGCGGTTTTAGGCCTTTGTGCCGGAAATATATGTGAATTTTCATACAGATTTGGGCTGCGGGGAGCCAGAAGCCCAATATCTATATGAAATATCGAATACATTTTCCCATTTCTACGTTTCACAACAAAATGTATATGAAAAATCGAATATATTGATCTAACCCTGCGTTAGGCCACGCCCGTAGACGCGGCGATCTTCTCAAGATCGCCGCGTTTTTTTGCGTTTTTCAATCTCTATTTCGATTAAATAATAGAAATTTATCCTTTAATCGCCAAATCTATTATGATTTAATAGATTTGTAAGTATTCCAAAGATTTCCTTTTGGCGCCAGGACTAGCTTTGGAGGCTTACCGCTTAGATAACGCTTGTTTATTTTTTGCGGGAGGTGATCGGCTGCCAGCAGAAGTAAGTCCTAGACCAAGCCAAGAGTCCATTTGGTAAATCAAGAGGAAAGGTGAATTGCTGATGACAACGTCATCTCTATCCTAGTTCTTGCTGCTAGCTTTATTCCAATCCAACTTCGATTGAAAGAGAGGGATTTAAGTGATGCATTCGATGAGAACCCGAAGTTTCGCCAAGAAGTGGAAGCTGTTTACACTGACCTGTCTCGCCTTATCTCTGCTGCTTCCGGGTGGACTGCTTCAGCCGAAATCCGCACAAGCGGCCGACGCTTATAAAATTGTTGCCTATTACCCGTCATGGGGGGCATATGGCCGGAATTTTAATGTCTATGATATCGACGCTTCCAAAATCACGCATATCAATTATGCTTTCGCCGACATCGCCTGGGACGGCCGTCACGGCAATCCCGACCCGGCCGGGCCGAACCCGGTCACCTGGCCGACCCAAGACGAGAAGGGTCAGACGATTAACGTGCCCAACGGGACGATCGTCTTAGGTGATCCCTGGATCGATACCGGCAAGCAATTTCCCGGCGACACCTGGGATCAACCAATCGCCGGTAATATCCATCAGCTGAACAAATTGAAGCAGGCCAATCCGCATCTGAAGACGATCATCTCGGTTGGCGGGTGGACCTGGTCGAACCGTTTCAGCGACGTGGCCGCCAGCCAAGTCACTCGCGAGACGTTCGCCAACTCGGCCGTCGATTTCCTACGCAAGTTTAATTTCGACGGTGTCGATTTGGACTGGGAGTATCCGGTTGCGGGCGGATTGCCCGGGAACAGCTACCGTCCGGAGGATAAGCAGAACTATACGAAGCTGCTCCAGGAAATCCGCAATAAGCTGGATGCAGCTGGAGCTGCGGACGGCAAAAGATATTTGCTGACGATCGCTTCGGGGGCTTCACCTGCTTTCGTCAACAATACGGAGCTTGGCAATATCGCATCCATCGTTGACTGGATCAATATTATGACTTACGACTTCAACGGCGGGTGGCAGCAAATCACGGCCCACAATGCACCGCTCTACTACGATCCGGCCGCAGGCAATGCCGGCGTGCCCAGCGCTGCGGACTTTAATGCCGATACCGCGGTGCAAGGCCACTTAAACGCCGGCGTTCCGGCGAACAAATTGGTGTTGGGTATCCCGTTCTACGGCCGCGGCTGGGATGGCGTGAACAATGCAAACAACGGGCAATACCAAAGCGCCAGCGGCGTATCAAATGTTGGAACCTGGGAAGCTGGTTCTTTTGACTTCAACGACTTGGAAGCGAATTATATCAATAAGAACGGGTATACCCGATATTGGAACGACACGGCCAAGGTTCCGTTCTTGTACAACGCTTCAAACCGACGGTTTATCACCTACGATGATCCGCAATCCCTTGGTTTCAAAACCGATTACATCAAGAACCGCGGCCTCGCGGGCGCGATGTTCTGGGAACTGAGCGGTGACCGGAATAAGACGCTGCAAACCAAGCTGAGAAACGATTTAGGCGGAGGCGTAACCCCTCCAGGTGATACGATTGCTCCGTCAACGCCAACCGGGGTAACCGCAACCTCCAAAACGTCCAATTCTGTGACGTTAACCTGGCAGCCTTCCTCGGATAACGTAGGCGTAGTTCGTTATGATATATTCCGGGACGGAACGCAAGCGGCCAGCGTAACCGGAACGACGGCCGTGATCAGCAATCTTGCCCCCGCCACGGCTTACAGCTTCACGGTTGTTGCACGGGACGTTGCGGGGAATGTCTCACCGGCCAGCGCACCGCTGACGGTCACAACCGAGCCGGGAACCAACCCCGGCGACACCGTTGCTCCAACTGCACCGGGCAATGTGATGGTAACGGCGAAAACTTCGTCCAGCGTCAGCTTGAGCTGGAGCGCATCGACCGATAACGTCGGCGTGACCGGTTACGAGGTATACAACGGCGGTCAGCTCGTCACAGCGGTAACAGGGACAACGGCTACGATCAGCGGACTCACGCCATCTACGTCGTATACGTTTACCGTGAAGGCAAAAGACGCAGCAGGGAATCTCTCGTCCGCCAGCAATGAAGTGACCGTCACGACGGATTCGACCGGAACCGGGCCGGTGGCGTGGGCTCCTTACACGCCCTATACTGTAAATCAACTTGTGACGTATAACGGAGTAACCTATAAAGTGATTCAAGCCCACACGTCGCTGCCGGGGTGGGAACCGGATAAAGTACCGGCTTTATTCCAAGCGCAGTAAGGATGAGGATTGCGAATTCCTGACATTACGTGAACGCTTTCAATTTTTCTATTGACGCTAGGGATAGCTTGAATTATTATAGTCACATAACCGAAAACCAAATGACTTTTGGCGTGTTACCGTTGATCTAAAATGGGCATGAGCCAAGGAAAGCAGACCTACATCAGATAGGCTTCTTTTCTTGGCTCTTATTTTTTTGCGCCCGTTTCCGCTGGCCCTTCGGGAAGAAGCATAGAGTTCTCGTCAAGTTGCCAGAATATAGGTAGTAACTTTAGGAGGAGAGTCACATGTTTTCCAAATGGAGAAAGAAAAACACCGAGAGTAAGGTTTTGGAGATCCTGTCGCCGCTCACTGGAGAGGCCGTACCGTTAGCGCAAGTTCCGGATGAAGCTTTTGCCGGAGGTCATATGGGACCGGGATTGGCGGTCGAACCTAGTGAAGGAAGACTAGTCGCGCCGTTTGACGGCAAAATCGTTCATGTCATCAAAAGCAACCATGCGGTGATGATGGAGCATTCGTCTGGGTTGCAGTTTCTGTTCCATCTCGGGATTAACACCGTGTCGCTCAAAGGCGAGGGTTTTACCGCCCATGTGGCTGTGGGTGACAAGGTTAAAGCGGGGCAGCTGTTGATTGAATTTGATCTTCCAGCCATTCGTGAGGCGGGTTATCCGGTGATTTCGCCAATCATAGTAACAAACGCCGGGGAAGTGACGAGCAGCGTAGAAACCCTCACCGGTCCTGTGACGGCAGGCGGAAACGTCATTTTGAAGGCGGTTTTACAATAAAAAATTTAGGTAGTAAGGAAAGGATGGTTTATGCATGCTAGCTTTTCTCCAGAAAATCGGTAAGTCATTGATGCTGCCGGTTGCTACATTGCCTGCAGCGGCGATTCTGCTCAGGTTCGGCAGCATCGACTACATCAAGGATTTTCACCTGGGAGATGGGGTAGGGGGATTCCTCAATACGTATATCGCTCCGTTCCTGGCAGCGGGCGGGGGAACGATCTTCGACAATCTACCGCTCATTTTTGCTGTTGGTGTGGCCATTGGTTTGGCCGGAGACGCGGTAGCCGCCTTATCTGCCGTGATCGGTCATCTGATTTTGCTGAACGTGCTTGGTAGAGTACCCGGCATTTTCCCAGGACTTATGCAATCCGCCGACACCAAACTGGATATGGGAGTTCTAGGCGGGATTATCGTAGGTTGTATTTCGGCTTATCTTTACAAACGGTACCATAATATCAAGCTGCCGGATTGGTTAGGCTTCTTTGGCGGCAAACGTTTTGTTCCGATGGTTACCGCGGTAACGATGGTTATTGTTGGTTTGATTTTTGGTTTAATTTGGGGACCGGTTCAAACCGCCCTGGATATCTTTGGCGATTGGGTTACCGGCTTGGGCGGCATTGGTTCGGCTATTCATATCATTGCCAACCGTTTGCTGATTCCGTTTGGTCTTCACCACATTATCAACTCGATCGTATGGTTCCAAATCGGAGACTTTACCAATGCCGCAGGGGACGTCATTCACGGCGACTTGTACCGGTTCTTCGCTGGTGACAAGACGGCAGGTATGTTCATGACCGGCTTCTTCCCGATCATGATGTTTGGTCTTCCGGCTGCAGCCTTCGCGATTATTCATACAGCTAGACCGGAAAGACGCAAAATGGTTAGCTCCATCTTTCTGGGGGCTGCCCTGGCTTCGTTCCTGACAGGGATTACAGAGCCGTTGGAATTTGCCTTTATGTTTGTGGCTCCGCTGCTTTATGCTGTTCACGCTGTCCTGTCGGGGATCGCAGCATATGTTACTTACGCGGTCGGCATGAAACTGGGCTTCGGTTTCTCCGCTGGTTTCATCGATTATGCGATCAACTATCAAATCTCAACCAAACCGCTGTTGCTCATTCCGATTGGTCTTGTTACGGCGGTCGTTTACTACGTGATTTTCCGCTTCATGATCGTCAAGTTGAATTTGAAAACACCTGGTCGTGAAGATGCGGAGGATATTGCTGAAGTGGTCGAGGAAGCTCCTTCCGGAACAGGGAAGTCAGCAGCCGACAACCGTTCGGCCAAAATCCTGGCCAACATCGGCGGACCGGACAATATTGAGTCCGTGGATGCGTGCATTACCCGCCTTCGCCTCGTCGTCAAGGACGATAAACAGGTCAACGATGCCGCTTTAAAACAGCTGGGCGCATCGGGCGTCATGAGACTCGGCAAAGGCGCAGTCCAAGTCGTGTTCGGACCGCAATCCGAAGCGATCAAGGATGACATCAAAAAATTGCTGTAAGGCAACGCACGTGATACAAAGCAGGGCGGAATGGCACTTCCGCCTTGCTTTTTTATATTACGTCTAAATCCTGCGAAAGGATTCAAAATTTTGTCTAAGCCTTGTCAGCCGGGCCTCGAGTTATGTAAAGTTAAGTCGATGGAAATCGGACTGAAGGGGATAAACGATGTCCTACAAATTTACAAAATGGTTGATCTTAATCGTTCCGACGTTGGTCGTTGGGGTGTGGGAGGTGGTCCGCCACCAATTCCTCATGCCGTATGTGTCGATGGAGCTGGGTAATGTCTTGACGCCGATCCTTTTATTTGCGGTAAGCATTACCTTGCTTTACCGCTGGTTTGCTTACCTGGAACGAATGCAGGAGGAGCTACAGCGGGAACGGGCGCTGAAGGCTCGTCTGGAGCAACGGGAGCAGTTGGCCCGCGAGCTGCATGACGGGATCGCGCAATCCTTGTTCCTGCTCTCCGTGAAGGTGGATCGGGCTGAACGTCAGCAGCAGACGGCTGGCAGCTCATACGACTGGAACGAACTGCGCAAATCGATTCATGAAGTGAACCGGTATGTGCGAGAGGCGATTTCCGATCTTCGGATCCCGCCGAGCTCCAGGGAAGGCGAAGCGGATGAAGCCTCGATGTCGGCGATCGTACGGCGAATCGCCGCGGAGCAGCAGCTCGCTTTGCGGTTGGACTGGCAGCTGGACGAAGCGGATTGGTCGGCAAAAGCGAAGATGGAGCTGGTGTCCTGCCTGCGGGAAGCGGTGATCAATGCGGCCAAGCATGCGAGCGTGAAAGACGTCGAGATCTCGGCATTTGGAGATGCACAGGACTTCACCGTAAGGATCACCGATCATGGATGCGGCTTTGTGCAGGACGATACCACCTATTCAGGCCGCTACGGCTTGCGAATTATGCGGGAGCGGGCAAACGAGATGGGCTGGGTGTTGGAAGTAGCTTCCCGGCCAGGGGAGACGACGATTGCAATTCGGGGAGGTGGCGATTCGAGATGAAGGTTCGGGTACTGGTTGTAGACGATCATCCGCATGCCCGGGAGGCGATTGGGGAGATTTTGGCCGAGGACGAAAGCTTTGAAATCGTCGCGTACGCGGAAAGTGGCAACGAGGCGATCGCACAGACGGAGCGGTGGATGCCTGATTTGATTTTGATGGATATTCGCATGCCCGGTAAGGACGGTTTAGAGACAACCCGCGAAATCAAACTGCGTTACCCCTACGTGAAGATTGTCTTGATCACGGTGTCGGATGACGCCGCCCATTTGTTTGAAGCATTGAAGCAGGGGGCCCAAGGTTATTTGCTCAAAAACCTGGAGCCCGGGACATGGCTGGAGTATTTAAGGGCGATCGCCAGCGATGAGGCACCGTTGTCCAGTGAACTGGCTCTGCGTATTTTGCAGGAGTTTCCGGTGAACAAGAAAGCCAGCGGCGAGCAACCCCCGTTAACCGCCCGCGAACGGGAGATCCTCGGCTGGGTAGCGGAGGGGATGACCAATCGGGAGATTGCCGGGGTGCTGCATATTTCCGACCAGACGGTAAAAAACCATCTCAAAAACATTCTGCAGAAGCTGCATTTGGAAAACCGGGTGCAATTGACGCGTTATGCGTTAGAGCAAGGGTGGATTGAGCAACGGGATTGAGCTATGGAGAGGATTTAAGATGATCAGTGTGATGGTGTTGTGATGGAAATCACAAGACGTATGCGCGGCCCGTTCTAAACTGAGATTAGTTCTTAGTTCAAGAAGGGGGAGAAGCTGATGAATCACCGTCTAGGTGCGGTTGCCTGCTTGCTTGGCGGGATGCTTCTGCTATCGGCATGTGCCGATGCCCCGGGGCGCTATATTGGCGGATCGGAGCCGGCAGCGGAAGCGAAAGGGCCGGTGAAGGCGTTTACCGTTCATGCCAGCCCGTCGGGATATGACTTGACGGAAATCAAAGTCAAGAAGGGTGACACGGTACAGATTACGCTGATAAATACGCAGGGCATGCATTCGCTGAAGATTAAAGGATACAACAAGGAAGTCCGCGGAGGGAAAACCATGACTTTTACGGCAGACCAAGCGGGGACCTTTGAGTTCGCCTGCAACATCTCCTGCGGCAAGAACCACAAGGAAATGAAAGGCACCTTTATTGTAAAATAAAAAGCTGACGGCTCATCTGAAGATGAAGCCGCCAGCTTTTTTGATAACTCAATCTATATTAAAAGTATCCTAACTGTTCCTTGGCTGCCTCCGACATGTGTTCCGGTGACCAGCGCGGCTCCCAGACAATGTCGATCTCCGGATTTTGGATCCCCAGTTGATCGTTAAGCACCCAGCGAACGCCGCCAACAATGGTATCGTGCATAGGACAGCCCGGCGTTGTTAAGGTCATCTGAATGTAGACTTGGTCTTCTTCTTCCCGAATGTCGTAAACCAGCCCGAGATCTACGATGTTTACACCTAACTCAGGGTCATAAACCTCGCGCAGGCTTTCGCGGATTTGATCAATTTTATTCATGGCAACCAACCTCCATTTGTATTTTTGTTAATGAGCAAACACCAAAGCGATCAATGCGATATAGGCCACCGAAACGATGGATAATGCGACACCGCCAACGGCGATAACGATCGGCCAGCCGATCACCAGGCCAACGAGGACGGTTAAATTGGCGCAGAGGATCAAGGTCAACCCGAGATGGGCTTTCCGCTCATCCAGCAAGTCCGCCAGCACAGGGGTTCCCGGGCGTCCCACCTGTTTGCCGTATTTGTGGGTCCACCACAGGAACGGTACGATTTTGGATACATAGCCAAGCACCGTAAACGAAACCCAGCAGCTAAGATATACCCAGCCGGCTGTGAGTACGGTATGCGTGTCCAGCAGCTGCTCGGGCGATACCAGCGCCCGCACCGCAAAGGTTACGGCAAAGATGGCGAAGATTTGACTCCCGGTTACCGTCCACTCAATGCCCACCCCCGGGCTTCGTTTATGCCGTTTGCTGCGGATCTCCAGCAGATGAATGTTATAGCAAAGAACAGCCGAGACGATCAGCAGTAATGCTGCCACTTTATAGCCCGTCGGCAATCCAAACAGGAAGGAGGTTGCCCCCAGCAGAACCCCTGCGTTCCATAACGCCAAAACGACGTATTCCAGTCGGTTCGGATAATCATGGGACAAGTAAAACATTGGCAATAACTTATAGCTGAACCCGGTAATCAGAAGACCAAACCAGCCAAGCGTGCCGAGCCAGATATGTGTGCCAAACAGATTTTCATGCAGATCATTATAAAGGCCGGTGGCAAAGTTAATCCCCATCGCCATTCCGGATAAACCGGTGAGCAGCAGGTAAAACACCGCGCAGGAAGTGCTGATTGTGATGGCGTTCCAGGATCTGGCCCGCAGCAGGGTGACAGCCATGTTCCAGACGAACAAGACGATTCCCGAGAAAGCGAGCGTCGCGAAGCCGCCGATCCAGTACGTATCGCCTTGGATGAAGCCAAACAGCAGACCAAACAGTCCTACGGTAAACAGGGCGTAATGAACGTACCCAAGACGTTCGCTGTAGATGTTCGACTGCAAAATCACGTTGATAAGCTGGTAGATGGCGCCCATCGCCAGCATGGTTGCCCAGCCCAGCACAAAGAGGTGGACCTGGAACCAGCCGGCCGGGCCGCGGATGTCATCCCCGATCCAGCCCGTGAGCGACATCAGGGAAGTGGCGTGAAATAGGACAAATCCGAAGATTCCAGTAACGATAAAAAGAAAGGGCAGGCGGGACATGGCCGGCATCAGGTTCACCTCCTTAAGGCTTGCGGATTTGGACTTTGGCTGTGCCGTCCGGTTGTTCTTCTACCGTATAGGTGCAGCCCAAGCTGTTTAATTCCTCGATCAAAAACACCGGGACCCGGTCGTTGTGAATATGCACCTCGTCGCCCGGTTTGCAGCGGTCCAGCGCGGCTAACGTCCGCACCATCGGCTGCGGCGGTTCGAGCCCGCGGTTATCGAGGTGGATGATGTTGTTGCCGGCGGCCGGCTCGTTGGAAGCGGTGGGTGTCTCTGCTTCCTCTTTTGCCGTATCGACGCCATCCAACCATGCTTTATTTTTCTTATGGACAAACGTGGTGATCCAATGCTCTTTGTCATGCATGACCGATTTACCTACAAGGCCCTTCATTTTAAGGAAACCAAGCAAGGGAGTAGGCTTGAAAGTGGCGTGCAGCACGAAAATTTCGTCTTTCTCCAGTGTTTTTACGGTATCCATGATCAGTTGGAACGGCTCCAATTTGTTTCGAAGCTGCTCCCGAACGTCCAGTTCAACAACCTTGGCGTCTTGTGGATGCATAAAGCGTCACCTCTTCTTTCATCAGAATGCGATATACAGGTTTGTTCCTTAATGGCTCATCGCCGGAGCTCCGTTGTCCAGTCCGTCCTTCGTTACGCGCAGGATCGCGGTGGCCCCCAGATAGGCGTCATTGAGCTGATGGGTTAGGATTGGATAATCGCCTTCCTCCGTGACGGTAAACTCAACGACCGCACCGCCGCCGGCCGGCAGCAAGACGGTCTGCATCCCGTTCAGCTCATTGTTCGGATTACCGTCCAGATAGACCTGATCAAAGGTGGTCCCCACCACATGGAACGAAGAAACGTGGTTTGGCCCTGCATTGATGACATAAAGCCGTACCTTATCGCCGACTTTGGCGAGCAAGGGGTGTTCTTTTAGCGTGAAATCATCGCCGTTAAACACGACATACTCCGGATCGCCATGCTGAAAAGCGTCCAAATCGTTCTCTGTATACCATTCGCTTTGGACGATCGTATATTGCTGGTCGATATCCGCGTCCGTAGGGTAACCGTCCTTGGGTTCAACGATGATCATCCCGTACATTCCGTTGGCCACATGAAGCAGCACCGGACTTGCTCCGCAATGGTACATGAATACGCCGGGCGTGTCAGCAGGATAAGTAAACGTACCTTGTTCATCCGGCATGACCTCGATAAACTTCTGGCTTGGAGCGGCATGGACCGCATGGAAATCCATGGAATGCGGCATTTCGGGGTCCAGATTTTTTAGCGTAAACTCCAGCTGATCCCCTTGCTTTACACGTAATACCGGACCAGGTGCCGTCCCGTTAAACGTCCAGGCCGAGTAGGTGACGCCTTCGGAGATCTCCAGGTCGGTCCGCTGTGCGGTCATTTCGATGCGTACGGAATTTCCCTCGCGATGAATGACCGGCTCGACGGGCGGTTGATGGAGATGCGGCGCTTCCTCTTGCGGGGTGACCTCATCGACTGGGGGCTTCTCCGAAGGAAACGCAAACCAGGCGGCGGCGACCATGACCAGACCCGATAAACTAAGCAACAACCACTTCAGGATGTTCCGCGATTTCATGAGTCCTTCCTCTTTCTCTATTTAATGGGTAAGCTTGTGGATTCATTTGATTGATTTCATCGTACGATGGGTTGAAGAGGTGAATTGTGATATGTATCACATGAAACTTGTCGAAAATGTTGTCGATAGGGTTGTAGATGATACTGTCGATAAATATTTAAATTCCGATCTGTTTGGTATTGTATTCGTTAGGGACTTGAAGTAAGATGTTAGGTATATTCCAACCGAATATAGCGGAAATAGGTGTTCCGGCCTTGGATGGCCGGAGCTTAAAAGGGAAGTCCGGTGTAACGCCGGCGCGGTCCCGCCACTGTAACGGAGGAGTCGGATGTTTAGAAATGCCACTGGTGATCGGATCACCGGGAAGGCCACATCCGGCGATGATGCCGAAGCCAGGAGACCTGCCTATTTCGACGGCACTGCTGTACCTACGGGAGATAGGGAGGTGTTAAAGATGCTAGCCATCGAACCATTCATCGAAGGTCCTCTTTAGCCATGTTGCTATCGAGGGCTTTTTTGCGTTTTCAGATCGAGTGTTTTGAATCTATCTTGAAATCTACTAATGATGGGGAGGAAATCATTAACATGGGGAACATCAAAAGCGGAAATCTGGGGTATCCGAGAATCGGCGGACAACGGGAATGGAAGAAACAAATCGAAGCGTATTGGGCGGAGAAAATCACGGAGCAGGAGCTCCACGAACGATTGACGGAGATTCGGCTGGACCATCTGCGTTTGCAGCGGGATCGAGGGGTAGACGTGATCCCGGTTGGCGATTTTACCTATTACGATCACGTCCTGGATACGGCGACGATGTTTGGACTGGTGCCGGAGAGGTTTGGCTGGACCGGAGACAAGCTGTCGCTGGATTTGTATTACGCGATCGCTCGCGGCAACGATCAAGCAACGGCTAGCGAGATGACGAAATGGTTTAACACCAACTACCACTATATCGTGCCTGAGCTCGGGACCCAAACGCCGCGGTTGACGATCAACCGTCCGCTCAAGGCCTTCTTAGAAGCCAAACAGGAGCTGGGAATTAGCGGCCGACCGGTGTTGTTGGGGTTGTTCACATTCATGAAATTGTCCAAAGGGAAAACAGCGGACGAAGTGGATGCCTGGATCGAAAAGCTGCTGCCTTTATATGTCCAAGTGCTGAGGGAGCTGGAAGCGGCGGGTGTCGCTTGGGTTCAAATCGACGAACCGGCATTGGTTGTCTCGGTTAGCGATGAGGAGGTTCGGCGGCTTGACTTCATTTACCGGACGATTGTCCGGGAGGTTCCAGGGCTGCAGTTCATGCTGCAAACCTATTTCGACGCTGTAGAACGGTACGAAGATCTCGTGAAGCTGCCGGTACATGGCTTGGGGCTGGATCTTGTACACGGCCGGAACGGCAACCTGGAAGCGTTACGGCGTCATGGCATTCCCGCTGGTAAAACGCTAGGGGCAGGTGTGATCGACGGGCGGAACATTTGGCGTACGGATTTGGACGAAGGGTTGAAATTGCTGAAGGAGATTCACGGCTTGACCGGAGAGAACGACCTGATCGTGCAACCCTCCTGCAGCTTGCTGCATGTCCCAGTTTCGGCTGCTGGAGAGGAGCGTTTGGCCCCGGTACTACGCGAGGCATTGGCCTTTGCCGAGCAGAAGCTGGAGGAGTTGACAAGCTTGTGCCGGGCGGCAAGCGGGGACGGGCCGGAACCGGCGAGGTTCGCGGAGAATCGCCAAGCGCTTGCTGCGCTGGCGGCGGATCCCGCCCGCAACCGTGCTGCGGGCTGGCGGCGGATCCCGCCCGCAACCGTGCTGCGGTGCGGGAGGAGGCGAAGCGGGCCGCAGCGGCACCGGCTGAGCGGAGCAGTGAGTTCGCCGAACGGCGTCGCAAGCAGCAGGCCCAATGGCGGCTGCCGTTCCTGCCAACAACGACGATCGGCAGCTTCCCGCAGACCGCTGAAGTGCGAGCTGCTCGGCAGAAATGGCGCAAAGGCGAGTGGAGCCCGCAGAAATACGCGGCGTTCATCCAAGCGGAAATCCGCAAATGGGTCGAGATCCAGGAGGAGCTTGGGCTAGACGTATTGGTTCACGGTGAATTTGAGCGTACCGATATGGTGGAATTTTTCGGCGAGAAGCTTCCGGGGTTTGCGTTCACGCAAGGGGGGTGGGTACAGTCCTACGGCACGCGTTGCGTGAAGCCGCCGCTGATTTACGGAGATGTCGAGTTTGCCGGACCGATGACTGTCAAGGAAACCGCCTATGCGCAAAGCCTGACGGCCAAACCGGTGAAAGGGATGCTGACGGGTCCGATCACGATTCTAAACTGGTCGTTTGTTCGCAGCGATCTCCCGCGGGAACAAGTGGCTTATCAGATCGCCCTGGCTTTGCGAAAGGAAGTCGAAGCGCTGGAACAGGCAGGGATTGAGATGATTCAGGTTGACGAGCCTGCGATGCGCGAGGGTCTGCCGCTTAAGCCAAAGGATGGGGCGAACTATTTGGAGTGGGCGGTGAAGGCGTTCCGTGTGACCACTTCAACCGTTCGCGACACGACGCAAATTCATACACATATGTGCTACTGCGAATTTGACGATATCCTTGACGAGATCCGTGCGCTGGATGCCGACGTCATTTCCATAGAGACCTCGCGTAGTCACGGCGAGCTGGTGCATAGCTTTGAGGAGCATACGTACCCGCTGGGCATCGGATTGGGGGTATACGACATCCATAGTCCGCGTGTACCAACCGAAGCGGAGATGGTTTCATTGATTGATCGGGCCCTGCAGGTGCTGGATCCGGAGCTCTTTTGGATTAACCCCGATTGTGGTTTGAAAACCCGTGGGCAAGAGGAAACCGTCGCAGCCTTACGGCAAATGACCGCGGCAGCTGAGCAGGTTCGACGGAGATATGGGCGGGAAACAAAGGCAGATAAAGGTGAGTTTTTTCACTGAAAAAAAATTAGGAACTGTAATTGACAAAGTATTAGTTAGCCGTTATGATAACTATTGTTAGATAAGTAACAGAATAATAAATAGTTACTGAGAAAAAGAAAGAGATAAAAAGATTAGTGGAGGGAAACCGTAAATGTCTCAAGTATTATTCGTGAAAGCCAATAACCGTCCGGCGGATCAATCCGCTACCGTGAAGCTGTATGAAAGCTTCCTGCAAACCTATAAGGAGACCCATCCTGAGGATGTTGTCACCGAGTTGAACCTGTTCGAGGCGAACCTGCCATACTACGATCTGGATATGCTGAACGGGCTGTTCAAAGTCGGCAAAGGGATTCCAACTACGCCGGAGGAGCAAAAAGCCGCGGATGTAGCTAACGCTTACCTGGAGCAATTTTTGCAAGCTGATAAAGTCGTATTTGCCTTCCCGCTGTGGAACTTCACGATTCCAGCACAGCTGTTGACCTATCTGTTCTACTTGAACCAAGCCGGTAAGACGTTTAAGTATACCGAGCAAGGTCCGGTTGGCCTGGTTGGCGGCAAGAAGGTCGCATTGCTGCAAGCGCGCGGCGGCGTCTATTCCGAAGGCCCAATGACCGCGCTGGAAATGTCTCTGAACTATGTAAAGAACACCCTGGCCTTCTGGGGCATCAACGATCCGGAAGCCGTTGTGGTCGAAGGGCATAATCAATTTCAAGACCGCGCCGAGGAAATTATCCAAGACGGCGTAAAACGCGCTGCCGAATTGGCTGCGAAATTCTAATTTACCTGATCCTAGATCATAAAACAAGCCTGAGCCGCATTCGAGACGGTTCAGGCTTGTTTGCTTTTATTCCTTCCTGATCGGAATTAATCCATTTGCGTCAGCCTGCCGAATACAATTATACTCACCATATATAATTGAAGGAGTTGCGACGCATCATGAACACCGAATTGGAAGTCGTTGTGAAACTTTGTCTGGCCCTATTGTTTGGGCTGTTTATCGGGATTGATCGGCAATTGAAGCAGAAGCCGCTGGGAATCAAAACAAGTATGGTCATCTGTATCGCCAGCTGTCTGGTCACGATCGTATCGATCGAGGCTTTCGCCAAATTCGCCGGGCCGGATCATCCAAACATGGATCCGATGCGGCTAGCCGCGCAAATCGTCAGCGGGATTGGTTTTCTGGGAGCCGGGGCGATCTTGCGCCGGAGTAATGAGGGGATATCCGGCCTTACTTCTGCAGCGATGATTTGGGCCGCCTCGGGGATAGGGATCGCGATCGGTACCGGATTTTATTTGGAAGCGGGGCTGACGGTCATTTTGCTGATCCTCTCGGTTAATTTTATTCCCTATGTGATCAAGTGGATTGGCCCTTACAAGCTGAACCAGCGTGACGTATCGATCAAAATTGTCATGGAGGATCACGGGAACGTAACGGAGTTGATCCGTATTATCGAGCGCAAGGACGACAAGGGGCGGAAAGCAAAGGCGAACCAGCACCGGATTCGGCGGCTAAAAATCAAAGACCTGGAGGAAGGCCGTCAGCGGGTAGATATGGTAATTACCGCCTCGGAGAAGGAGTATACGACGGAGCTGTACCATTTTCTCCGGAAGATTGACCATGTGATCAGTGTCGAAGTGGAGAACCTTTAGTTTTGGCCGTTTAAGCTACGCTCGTTTAACTTCAGTTTACATTCCGAAAGTAGTCTTTTTCCTAGAGCCGGACTGTCCGGCTTATCTTGTTTGAGATCGAGAGGAAAGGGAAGAGAAACACATGCCAAGGATGAAATCTAATGTAATGGATAGAGAGCCTAACGTGAGTAAAAACGGAGCTAGCTCAAAGGCGTTTTTTCGTCTGCTGCGGGAAACGAAGCCGCCGCTGCCGCTGTTTGCCGTTGCGATCGTTCTTAGCCTGCTGTCGACGTTGGTCAGCCTCGTGATCCCAATGTTCACGAAGAATCTCGTTGACGGCTTTTCGCTGTCCTCGATCAGCGGGATGCAAATCGTTTGGATCGGGGCCGCGTTTATCGGGATGTCCGTCGCTTCGGGTTTATCGATCTTTCTGCTGAACTATACCGGACAACGTATGGTCGCCAGTTTGCGGGACCGTTTGTGGAAGAAGCTGCTCCGGTTGCCGGTGTCCTATTTTGACAACCATCGGACCGGGGAGTCGGTCAGCCGGATGACCAACGACACCGGGATCATCAAATCGTTAATTTCCGAGCAAGTCGCCGGCTTTATCAGCGGAATTATTTCGATTCTTGGCGCGGTGGTCGTCCTGTTTTATTTGAATTGGAAAATGACCTTGGTGATGCTTGCGGTGATTCCGTTGGCCGCTTTGATTCTCGTGCCGCTCGGCCGGACGATGTATAAAATCTCGCTGGCCATGCAGGACGAGACGGCATCCTTTACGGCGGTCTTAAGCCAGGTGCTGTCGGAAATCAGGCTGGTTAAATCGTCCAACGCGGAGCGGCAGGAATACGAAAGCGGCAGCCAAGCCATCGGTAAGCTGCTGTCTTTTGGTGTACGAGAAGGCAAAGTGATGGCCTGGATCAGTCCGTTTATGGCCTTCGTTATGATGATGCTGCTCGTCGTGGTGATTGGTTACGGCGGGATGCAGGTGGCGAGCGGTGGGTTGACCGCCGGTGAACTGGTGGCGTTTATTCTATATCTTGTTCAAATTGTGATGCCAATGACGCAGCTAACGACGTTTTTCACCCAGCTGCAGAAAGCAAAAGGGGCTACGGAGCGGATTCTCCAGACGCTGGATGCCGAGGAGGAGCCTTTTGGGCAAGGAGAAGAGATTACAAAAGCCGATCGTCCGTTGATCGTGGACGGCGTAACCTTTGGGTATAAACCGGACGAGCCGGTCCTGCGGGAGGTGTCCTTTACGATGGAGCCGGGGACGGTTACGGCGGTTGTTGGACCCAGCGGTGGCGGCAAAACGACGTTATTCTCATTGCTGGAGCGGTTTTACGTGCCGCAGCAAGGCAGCATCCGGCTGGGTGACGAGCCGGTCGATTCGTTTTCGCTTCGCTCCTGGCGCGGCATGATTGGTTACGTCTCCCAGGAAAGCCCGATCATCGCCGGAACGATCCGCGAGAATCTCCGCTATGGCATCGAGCGCGAAGTCAGCGAAGCGGAGCTGAAAAGAGCGGCGGAGATGGCATACGCCGACGGATTTATCGCCGAGCTGCCCAACGGGTTCGATACCGATGTCGGTGAACGCGGGGTTAAGCTGTCCGGCGGACAGCGTCAACGGATCGCCATTGCGCGGGCTCTCCTGCGCGACCCCAAAATCCTGATGCTGGACGAAGCGACCTCCAGCTTGGACAGCCGGTCGGAAATTGTCGTGCAGAAAGCGCTGAAAAATCTGATGCACGGCCGGACGACCATTGTTATCGCGCACCGGCTCTCCACTGTCGTTGGGGCGGATCAGCTGATTTTTATCGAGAAAGGAAAAGTAACGGGGCGGGGATCGCATGAGCAGTTACTGCACCAGCACGCGATGTACCGCGAGTTTGCCTCGCAGCAATTGCACATTGCCGCAGCTAGTGATTTGACGGAGGAGTTCACGAACGAGGAAGAAGGGAAGGATCGTGGCTAAAATTCTCGTGGTTGACGATGATCAGCATATTCGGGAGCTGGTTCGCTTGTTCCTGGAGGAGGCTGGCATGGACCAGGTGTTGGAAGCTGAGAATGGACGCGAGGCGCTCACTCTGGTGGAAACGGAAAAGGTGGACATGGTCATTTTGGACATCATGATGCCGGAGATGGACGGCTGGGACCTCTGCCGGGAGCTGCGCCGATATTATGACATGCCGTTGCTGATGGTAACGGCAAAGGGGGAAACCCGACAGGTGGTCAAGGGGTTTGAGTTGGGTACGGACGATTACCTCGTCAAACCGTTTGAACCCGCAGAGCTTGTCGCCCGGGTGAAGGCGCTGCTCAAGCGGTATCAGGTGTCGATCTCGCAAACCGTGACGATCGGCGCCCTGCGGATGAACCGCAAAACATTTGAAGTAGACAGCGGTCAAGGCAGCATCACATTGCCGCTTAAGGAGTTCGAGTTGCTGTTTAAGCTGGGCAGCCATGCCGGGCGAACCCTCACCCGTGAGCAGTTGATCGAGGAAATTTGGGGATACGATTTCGAGGGGAATGAGCGTACGTTGGATGTGCATATCAATCGGTTGCGCGAGCGGTTTCCCGAGGAAACCTTTGGTTTCAAAATCCGTACGATCCGCGGTCTTGGCTATCGGTTGGAGGTGGGTGAACCTTGACCTTTTGGAGGAAATTAGTCAAGTTTTTACTCCGCATCGGTCAGGTGCTGGTCATCCTCGTTAGTTTTGGCGCGACCTGGTCGGCTGCCCGTTGGATCACCTCGGCGATTTACCGAATCGCTGAGCCTCCTTTCTCCGCTTATATCATCGATCTGATAAATGTGATGCTTGGGGTTGTGATCTCTTTCCTGCTCGTTTTGCTGCTATCCCTCCTGTTCCGACCTCATCAACTGAAGACGCTGAATATTATTATCGACGGGATTCGCCGTATCGCAAAAGGGGATTTCACGGTTCGGATCGTTGGTTTCGAGCGGATGCGGGAGTTTGAAACCATCGTAAACAGCATTAACGAAATGGCTGGGGCTTTGGGGCAAATGGAAACGATGCGGCAGGACTTTATTTCCAACGTGTCGCACGAAATCCAATCGCCGTTGACTTCGATCCGCGGGTTTGCCAGAGCCTTGCGTAGACCGGACTTGTCTCCGGAGAAACGCAACCATTACCTGGAGATTATCGAGTCGGAAAGCCGCCGCTTATCGCAGATGAGCGATAATCTATTGAAGCTCTCCTCCCTCGAGGCGGACCGGGGCTCGCTGCAAACGAATCGGTTTCGGCTTGACCGTCAACTGCAACATGTGGTGCTGGCCTGCGAACCTCAGTGGCTTGCTAAAAACATCCAGATTCAGCTGGAGGTAAGCAGCCTGGAGGTGGAAGGTGCCGAGGACCTGCTCAGCCAAGTATGGATGAATTTGCTGCACAACAGCATCAAGTTTACACCGGAAGGCGGGGAGATTGCGGTTTCCCTGACCTCTGAGGCGGATCGGGCGGTGGTCACGGTGACGGATAACGGGATGGGGATGTCGGAATCGGAACGGGTTCATATCTTTGAGCGTTTCTACAAAGCCGACAAATCTCGTACGCGCAGCAGCGGGGGCAGCGGGCTGGGACTGTCGATCGTCAAAAAAATCGTGGACATTCATGAAGGAGAGATTACCGTGACCTCTGAGCCTGGGAAGGGTTCGAGTTTCAAGGTCGCGATCCCCTTCCGCTGGAAACCATAACCGGGGGAAATTGTAACCTTTTATTTGTATCTGGGGGCAGAAGACATGGTATGATGTAACTGTACTCGTGTCTAACCAGCTCAAATAAAGGATGATTCGGTTAATGAGTAAACGTATTTTGATTGTCGATGATGATGATAAAATAGCAAAACTGATCGAAATATATTTAACGAATGAAGGTTATGAAGTGCTGAAGGCGGAGGACGGCTTGCGGGCGCTGGAAATCACCGATCAGGATGAGGTGGATTTGGTGATTCTTGACGTGATGCTCCCCGGGCTTGACGGCATCTCCGTCTGCATGAAAATCCGCGAAACACACACAACGCCGATCTTAATGCTAAGCGCGAAAGACGGGGATATGGACAAGATAACCGGGTTGATGACCGGAGCGGATGATTATATGGTGAAGCCGTTTAATCCGCTGGAGCTGGTCGCCCGTGTCAAATCGCTGCTTCGCCGCTCCTCCTACGCGGCACAGCCGCCGGGAGCCCCGCAGCCGCCGCAGGAGCACATCATCCGGATCGCCTCGCTTTCAATCGACAAAGAGACGCATACAGCGACCGTCGACGGGAACCCGTTGAAGCTGACGCCCATCGAATTTGGTATTCTGCATCTGCTGGCCAGCCATCCCGGGCGAGTGTTTGGTTCCGAGGAGATCTTCGAGCTGATCTGGAAGGATAAATATCTAGACAGCAGCAATTCCGTAACGGTGCACATCAGCCGTCTCCGGGACAAGCTGGAGAAGGAAATGGACGGGGAGAAGCTGATCCGTACCGTGTGGGGGGTCGGCTACAAACTTGAAAGCTAGCCTGCGTTTCTTGGCCTGGTTGTTTTGGACGATCGTCGCTTCGTTAATTGCGTTGTTTTTGCTCATTTTGGTGGCGCGGTTGTTCTTCTTTTTCTTCCCGAGCACAACGGTATACTCCTTGGTGGTGTGGATTAATCAGAATATCGGTTTCCCGGAAGCGTATTATTTGACCGGTGTACCGATTCTCATGTTGTTTGCGTTGTATTTTTACCGGCGGAGCCTCCGTCGCCAAGAGAAGCGATACCTGGAGCAACTGATTGAGGAAGTACATAAAATCGAAGTAGGCTCCACCCGGAAAATTCCTGTGGAGAACGTGGGCCAACTAGGTCAGCTGGCCACCGACATCAACCGGATGATCGAAAGGCTGCGAACTTCCATTGAAGACGAACGCCGGGCGGAGCAGACGAAAAATGAACTCATCACCAACGTGTCCCATGATTTGCGTACGCCGCTCACTTCGATTACCGGATATTTGGGACTGATCGAGCAAGACCGTTACCGCGACGAGGTTGAGCTGCGCTACTACGTCAACATGGCCTACGAGGAGTCGCTTCGATTGAAGCAGCTTCTGCAGGACTTGTTCGAATATACCCGGATGCAAAACAAAGAGATGAAGCTGCAGATCACGCGGATTAATCTCGCGGAGATGCTCCATCAGATGGCCGCTCACTTCGGCTGGCAGCTGCAGGAGAATGGCATGGAGTGCCGGCTGTACCTGCAGGGACCGCTGTACGTTCAGGCGGACGGGGACAAGCTTCGCCGGGTCTATGAGAACCTGATCACCAATGCGATCCGGTATGGGCACGACGGCAAGTATTTGGACATTCGCGGCTGGCAGGAAGGCGATGAGATCGTGACGGAGGTCGTGAATTACGGCGACCCGATTCCAACGGCGGACTTGCCGCACCTGTTCGATCGATTCTACCGCGTTGAGAAGTCGCGTGCTTCCCAAACGGGCGGTTCGGGCATCGGCCTGGCGATCGCCAAGCATATCGTCGTTTTGCATCAAGGTGGGATCTCGGTGGAAAGCAACGAGTATCGCACTTCGTTTATCGTCCGTCTACACCGGGACGGTGCGTAATTTTCATCCAGATTTGCAGCAGGCGCCGAAAGGCGTCTTTTTGTTTAAGGAAAACGCAGTAAATTCTTAAGGAAAACTTAACAATTTCTTAGTCGGG
The DNA here is from genome assembly GCF_001486505.1 of Paenibacillus rubinfantis. GTDB lineage: Bacteria > Bacillota > Bacilli > Paenibacillales > Paenibacillaceae > Fontibacillus > Fontibacillus rubinfantis. Next base: position 103,606 of record NZ_LN909066.1, on the reverse strand, counting down.
ACGCAAACTCTATTCGGCATAATGGATTAAGTAAGGCGAAGATAAAGACAGCCTTGCCTGAAAGTCGGGAGAAAGTGAGGAATCAATCATGAAGTCTCGTTCTATGGATTTGCTTTACCGCGAATATAAAAATGACGTATTTCGATATTTGTATAGTATGTGCCGCAACTCGCATATCGCTGAGGACTTGATGCAGGAGACCTTTTGTCGGGCACTGATCCACCTGCACGAAGCGGAGGGAAAAAGGGCTAAAGCCTGGTTGCTTCGCGTTGCCCATAACGCTTATATCGACTTGCTGCGGAAGGAAAGCCGGTCGTCCTCGTATGAAAATGAATTTTTCCACCGTTATCCGAGTGATGATACGCCGGAGAAATCCGTGCTTGGTGAGGAAAACCGCCGGGAGCTCTACGCACAGCTGTCTTTGCTCCAACCAAATCAGCAGCATGCGGTGCTCCTGTATGACGTGCATGGCTTCTCCTATCAGGAGTCGGCGGATCTTATGGGTATCACGTTATCCCATTTCAAAATCCTGTTGTACCGCGCGAGGCAAAAGCTGCGCCGGTCTCGGGAAACGGCCTGATTATCTATATTTTATTCTCGTGAGGCTGCCTTCGGGCGGCCTTTTACGTTTGTTCTCTGTTCATCCCGGCGCTTTTGAGGTAGGATATTACCAGAAATCGCCTGAATCAAAGGAGGACTCGTCTGATGTCAACTTTGCCTAATCATTTGCAGGAAACCGTTACGCTAAACAATGAAGTTCACATGCCCTGGCTTGGACTCGGCGTCTATTTAGCCAAAGAAGGCGATGAAGTCGTGCAGGCCGTAAAGGCCGCGATCCGCGCCGGGTACCGCAGTATTGACACCGCTTCCGCTTACCGCAATGAGGAAGGCGTGGGTCAAGGCGTCCGGGAGGCGCTGAAGGAGAACGGTCTCCGAAGGGAAGACCTGTTTATTACGTCGAAGGTTTGGAATTCGGATCAGGGGTATGAGACCACATTGAAGTCTTTTGATGACAGTCTGAAGCGCTTGGGGCTCGACTATTTGGACTTGTTCCTGGTGCATTGGCCGGTGAAGGGGAAATACAAGGACACGTGGCGGGCGCTCGAAAAAGTGTATGCCGAAGGCAAAGTCCGCGCGATTGGGGTTAGCAACTTCCAGATCCATCATTTGGAGGATTTGTTGTCCGAAGCGAAGATTGTGCCTGCCGTCAACCAAGTTGAGTTCCATCCTTACTTGACCCAGAAGGACTTGCTCCGCTACTGCCTGGAGAAAGGCATTCAGTTAGAAGCCTGGTCGCCGCTGGGCCAAGGTAATTTGCTCGAGCATGAGATTTTGCAAGGCATTGCCGCCAAATATGGCAAGACCGTTGCTCAGGTCATTTTACGCTGGGATTTGCAGCTTGGCGTAGTGACGATTCCGAAATCAGTGCGTGAAGCGCGGATCATCGAAAATGCCGATGTTTTTGATTTCGAATTGAGCGCGGAGGACATTCAGGCGATCGACGAGTTAAACCGCAATCAGCGCTTTGGGTCAGATCCGGATAAAAACATTCCGAAATAATCGAAACATCATTCCAATGTAGATGAAGTGAGGTCAAGATGAACCAGTCAACTGCCGTCAAAGCGGCAAATCCTGCATTAACGGTCTACCCGATCCTTTTTGCGATCAGCACCGTGCATTTGTTAAACGACACGATGCAATCGGCGATTCCCGCCTTGTTTCCGGTTTTGCGTGAATCGCTCCTGTTATCCTATGGCCAAATCGGCTGGATTTCGTTCGCCATGAACATGACGGCTTCCGTCTTTCAGCCCTTGGTTGGTTTGTACTCCGATGTTCGTCCCCGGCCGTATATCCTGCCGCTGGGGGTTTGCTTTACGCTCGCAGGCATCGTGATGCTGGCCTTTGCCCCAAGTTATCCCTTCATCCTGTTGGCGGTGACTTCGATCGGGCTAGGATCGTCGGTGTTTCATCCGGAGTCGTCGCGCGTCGCTTATTTGGCGGCAGGTCCGAGACGCGGGCTGGCGCAGTCCATCTTTCAAGTTGGCGGGAACCTCGGCGCTTCACTAGGGCCAATTATGTCCGCTTTGATTTTTATCCCTTTGGGTCAGACCAGTGTGGCCTGGTTCGCCTTGGCGGCGGTCGCTGCGATTGTCATTCAATTTTTCGTGGCAAAATGGTACGGCGGGCAGGATCTAAAGCCGCGCAAGCCCCGGGTCGCAGGTTCAGCGGATTCAGGCGCAGCCGCTCGTCCAAAGAGCAGCCTCAGCCGGGGCAAAGTCATTCTGGCGATCACCGTGCTGGTCCTGCTCCTGTTCTCCAAAAACGTCTATTCGATTAGCATTTCGACGTTTTATTCGTTTTTCCTCATGGACCATTACGGTGTCGCGAAGGAGACGGCCCAATGGTACATCTTTGCCTTTTTGGCTGCGGCGGCGGTCGGCACCTTTTTTGGCGGGCCGATGGCGGATCGTTACGGCCGGCGCAACATCATCTGGGTATCCATTCTTGGGACAGCGCCATTTTCGCTGCTGTTGCCCTACGCGAACTTGTTCTGGTCGGGCGTGCTGGTTGTCATTGCCGGCTTTATTATGTCCTCGGCCTTTTCAATCATCGTTGTCTATGCACAGGAGCTAGTGCCGGGCAAAGTGGGGCTGGTCTCGGGCCTGTTCTTTGGCTTGTCGTTTGGCCTTGGCGGGTTAGGTTCCGCCGTGCTGGGGAACTTTGCCGACCAGGCCGGCATTCTGTTTATCATGCAGGTCTGCTCTTTACTGCCGCTGATCGGTCTGCTTGCGGTATTGTTGCCGAAGGATGAGGCATTAAAGCAGCAGGAGGCGGGGAGTTGAAGATGCTTACGATTGCGGGGGCAGCCGATTTACGCGAGGCAATCCAGAGGCAGCCTGACATGATGGCCGATCTGCGGCTCGTTGCAGAGCTGGGGCTGCCTCAGGGCTGCATCGCCGCCGGATATATCCGCAACTTTGTTTGGGATATGCTGCATGGCTATACCGAACGGACGCCGCTTCACGATGTGGACGTTCTGTATTATGATCTGGCGTGCCTGGAGGAAGAAGCGGAGAAAGCCTACGACGCCTGGTTGTGTGAACATAATCCTCGGCTGAATTGGTCCGCGAAAAATCAGGCGCGTATGCATTTACGCAACGGTACGGCGCCATACCTTTCGGTCGAGGACGCGATGCGGCATTGGCCCGAAACCGCGACGGCGGTTGGGGCGCGCCTAAACGCAGTGGGGGAGGTCGAGCTGATCGCGCCATTGGGGCTGGACGACCTTTTGTTGCTCCAAGTTCGCCAAGGTCCGTATTTTCACGATCATGGTGCGTTCCGGGAACGGGTAGATGGCAAAGCCTGGCTTAGCCGCTGGCCTCGGTTGGAGATGATCTGATGACCCCTCGTCAGATATAACGGACTCAGATGACCTTATTTGAGCTAGAACGCATGTAAACGAGTGGTAACGGACTCCAGGGACCTTATATCCCTTGATTTGCTTCTTTTGAGGCAAAACAAAGGGAAATAACGTCCTTGGGGTCCGTTAGTTTTTTTACAAGCACGAAATCAACTAAATAAGGTCCGTGAAGTCCGTTAGGATTTCAAGTTCAGTCGCTCCCGCCAACAAAACTTCCTGCTGCTCTCCCGCGTTTCGTGGTAAAATTTGATTGTTGTTGGTATTGATCCATTCATAGGGAGAGTAGAATACATGAAGAATTCGAAAGGTTATTTCTATTATTTCGTCTGGATGCTTGGAGCACTGGTGTTGATGTATTACGGGAAGCAGTTCACCGACATGATGAATCACAAGACGCAAACCTTCTATCAAATGGAATACAGTTTAATAGGTCAGATCGTGTACGGTTTAGCGTTTGGTCTCTATTTGAGCTTCCTAAACGGGTTCCCGAACCGGCGGAAGTTCCACCGTCCGCTGTTTGCGTTCGTCTTTGTACCCAGCTTCCTGCTGCTGATCTATCCGATCATTACGATTTATGTCAAACAGATTTATATTGTAGGATATTTCGAGATCGTGAGGGATCCACAATTGTTTTTCTTTGGAATGCTCAGCGCCTTGTCCCTGATGAAAAGCACGTTTACGACCCGTTAAGAGGAATATTTTCGTTGTGATGGAGGGAGAGAAGGATATGGCAAAAATATTGGTGCTTGGCGGCTCGCGTTATTTCGGCAAAAGATTGGTCAATCGGTTAGCGGGATCCGGTCGACATGATGTCACGGCAGCGACTCGCGGACAAATGGAGGTAAGGTTCGAAGCGCCGGTCACGCAGCTCCGGCTGGACCGTACGGACGAGAACTCGCTGCGTGAGGCGGCAGCGGCCGGACCTTGGGATATCGTATACGATAACATTTGTTTTTCGCCGAACGAAGCGCTTGCTGCGGTGCGGGCTTTCCAAGGGCGAGTCGGGCATTATATCTTGACCTCTACCTTATCCGTCTATAAGTTGGGCAAAGTACCGTTGGCCGAAGCGGATTTTGATCCTTACGGTTATGAGCTGAAGCTGGGCGATAAGCAGGCCTTTGATTATGGGGAAGGGAAACGGCTGGCCGAAGCGGCCTTGTTCCAAGAAGCTGATTTTCCGGTGAGTGCACTGCGGATTCCGATTGTCCTGGGGCCAGATGATTATACGCGCCGGCTGCATTTCCACGTTGAGCATGTGCAGCAAGGGCTGCCGATCGGCGTGCCGAACCTGGATGCAGCGATCTCGTTTATCACTTCGGCGGAAACGGCAAAGTTTCTGGCTTGGCTGGGAGAAACCAGGCTTACAGGACCGATTAACGCCTGCTCGGATGGGGAGATTACCATCGGCGGGATCCTTCGCCTAATTGAGAGCGTCACCGGCAAAACGGCTTTGATTGAGCGTGAAACGGCTCCGGAGCATCAATCTCCGTTTGGCATCCCAACGTCGTGGGTGATGGACAATACGAAAGCGCGTGAAACTGGGTACCGATTCGAAGCGCTGGACGAGTGGCTGCCGGAGTTAGTTCGGCACATTGCGGCAAGCGAACTGAAGGAGTGAGGTTCGAAAGATGATTTTTGCAAATCAGACTGTGATCGTCACGGGAGCGGGTCAAGGGATCGGCCGCGGCGTGGCTGAAGCTTATGCCCGGGAAGGCGCATCTGTCGTAATGGCGGAGCTAAATGAGGAAACGGGTAGAGCAGCGGCGGAGGCGATTCGTGAGGCAGGGGGCCGAGCCCTATTCTTGCCTTGTGATGTGCGGAAGGAAGCGGATATCGTTCGCTTGATGGAAACGGCCGAGCGAGAGCTGGGGCGGATCGACATTCTCATCAACAATGCGGGCGTATCCCGGTTTAAACCGACCTATGAGCTCACGGTGGAGGAATGGGACGATGTCCTGAACACGAATGTGCGAAGTGTGTTTCTGGCTTCCCGTGAGATGGCGAAACGAGTGAAGGAAAACGGTCGCGGCGGATCGATCGTAAACATCTCCTCAACGCGGTCGATCATGTCCGAACCGGGTTCGGAGGCGTATGCCGCATCCAAAGGGGCTATCGTGTCGATCACGCATGCGCTGGCCGTATCGTTGGGTCCGGATGGCATCCGCGTGAATTGCGTCAGCCCGGGATGGATTGAGACCGGCGATTACGGCGCTTTGCGCGAGATCGACCATAAGCAGCATCCGGCGGGACGGGTCGGAACGCCGGCGGATATCGCCCGGGCTTGCCTGTATTTGACTCACCCGGACAATACGTTCGTGACCGGCGCGCATGTGGTGGTCGACGGCGGGATGACGCGGAAGATGATTTACGAGCCTTAAGGCGGCGCAGGCAAGTATCATCCGATTGATCCGATCCAACCGAGAAAGGCACCTCCGGCTGCTCCGGCCACAACTACTGCCCATGGCGGCAGCTTCCAGAACACCAGCATGACGAATAATAACATGGCTACGATAAAGTCGCCGGTTTCCTGAATAGAGGACACCCAGATCGGATCGTACAAGGCCGCCAGCAAGATGCCTACAACCGCGGCGTTAACACCCTGTAGAGCGTATTGCACCTTAGGAATTTCGCGGAGCTGGTGCCAGAAGGGAAGTACCCCAACGACCAGCAGAAACGCGGGCAGAAAGATGGCTATCGTGGCCAGTATAGCACCTGTAACGCCGTGAATGGACGCCCCTAGATAGGAGGCGAACGTAAACAATGGACCCGGTACGGCTTGGGCTGCACCATAGCCGGACAGGAAGTCGGCCTCGCCGATCCAACCGCGAGGAACAACTTCACTTTGCAGCAGCGGCAGCACGACATGACCGCCGCCGAAGACGAGCGCCCCCGCTCGGTAGAAGACGTCGAAGAGCTGAAGCCCGAGGTTCGGCCACCACCGGCTGACCAATGGCAGCAGCCCAAGCAAACCAACGAAGGCAGCGAGGCTTGCGACAGCCCAGGAACGGCGGAGGCGGATGCCGCTTTGCGGCTCCTCGCCGGGGTGTGCAGGCGAAGCACCTGGGGCTGGGCTGCTGCGGTACAGCCATAAGCCGGTCAGCGCGGACGCCGCGATGATCAGCACCTGTGTCAGGCCGCTTGGCCAGAGCAAGGTGGCGGCCGCAGCCAAGGCGGCGATGGTCGCTCGGCTGCGCCCGGCGGCAAGCTTCACGCCCATGCTCCACACCGCCTGAGCGACGATGGCGACCGCCGTGAGCTTCAGGCCGTGCAGCCAACCGCTGTCGGCGAGCGCCGTCCCTTGCAGCAGCAGGGCGAACAGCACAAGCGCCACGGCGGAGGGAAGTGTGAAACCGGCCCAAGCCGCTAATGCACCGGCTATACCGCCGCGGTACAGGCCGATGCCCATGCCGACCTGGCTGCTGGCCGGTCCCGGCAGGAATTGGCATAACGCGACCAGTTCGGCATATTTTTGTTCTCCGACCCATTTGCGTTTGTTCACATATTCCTCATGAAAATAGCCTAGGTGGGCGATCGGTCCGCCGAAGGAGGTTAATCCCAGCTTGGTGGAGACGGTAAAAATCTCGAAGATGCGGCGGAGCCGCCCCGGGTTCGGTTGTTCCATGACTTGATCGGACTGCAAGCTGTGAGCTCCTTTCCATGTATCTACATGCGCCAGACGGCGTTTTTTCCTCATCATATCATTTTGTTGTAAACGGAGCGTAAGCACAAGACCCGGCGGGTGTTAAATAGAGATGCTCAAAACAGATCGAAGTGGTATAATTAGGAAAAAGTTGAATCGTTTTTCAAGGAGCTGTGGAGCTGTGGACGGAATAAAGCCGAATGTCTTTATTGGATCTTCTAGAGAAGCGATCGCCATCGCGAACGGGATCCAAGCTCAGATCAACCGATATGCCCAGGTCACTCCATGGTATGCCGGCGCCTTCGAAGGCAATGACTACACGATCGAATCGCTTGAGAAACAACTCCGCAGGAATGACTTTGGAGTTTTTATATTTGCACCGGATGATGTCGCCAGGTATCGAGGAAAATTTGTTTTGATCACCCGGGACAATACGCTTTTTGAGATGGGGTTGTTTTGGGGGAGATTGGGGCGTAGGCGAGTGTTTGCAATTATCCCGCAAGAGGTAAGAGAGAATGAAGGTCTGATCCAAGGGGAGAAAATCTCAGATTATCATCTCTTATCCGACCTCCAGGGCTTGACTTTACTGAACTATGAGATGCGAACGGACGGGAATGATGAAGCGGCGGTAGCCGTAGCGTGCCGCTCCCTTATCAAAGCGATTCAGGCCGAAGGATGTTACCCAGACCCGCACGATGAAATGGCGAGAATGGAAATGGAACTGGAGCGTAAACGCCGGATCCTACATCTTTTTTGGACATATAATAAGAATATCTCCGTCCCCAACGAGCAGGAGCGTTATAACTCACTGAGCGAAGCCATTCGGACGTCTATCCTGCCGCCTACAGGGTACTTGGTTACCGGCGCTGCACTTTGGAGGACACAGGGGGATGACGGGATTGGGCAAGTTGGCGGGAACGTCGGAAAGGGCAGGTTTTTCACCTTTCGGGAGAACCAAGAACGCGTGGAGTCCGGTCAGCAGCCGATTTACGTGTTAGATGCGTATTTAACCTCAAAATGGGCTTTCTTTAACCGACTTGAAGTTGAACAGGTATACATCCTATGCTATCCTTTAGGTAGAGAACATGTGCTGTCAGTTCATTTTTCCGGCAGGCATAACCTGACCGAGGCGCAGTTAGGTATCATCGTATCCAATAACAATGAACTCTTACGAACCATTCATTATATCCTTGGAGGGGATTCTGTATGAAGCGAGATAACATGAAACTCCGGCAGGGCGCGATCCCGGTTTCCAAAGCTTCAAAGCGTCGGTCCCCGTCAATGATGATGGATGCCAAGAGCACAAAGGGACGTAAGCTTCATGCCAGCCGCCCCAAAGGCATTCTGTATATTGGTCCTTCCGTTGAAGGTGGAGATAAGGAGTACGTGAAGGTTCTCACGGGAGACGTAGACCTAAGAAAACCTTCCTTCGTTTAATCGATCAGCCGCAATGGCCCCCATGATTTGAATGGGGGCTTTCTTTTGGCTACGGTAAATTTACATCGTCCCTCACCTATGCCAAAATGAAAGGGAACAATAGACACTTCACTTCATAAATTCATGATATGTACCCCCAGGAGGTTAAAATAATGCGCATCGGAATCATCGGACTCGGCGATATCGCGCAAAAAGCGTATTTGCCGGTTATTACGGCAAGGGAGGATATCGACCTCGTTTTTAGTACACGAAATCAAGAGACGTTGTCCAAGTTGGCGGCAAAATACCGCGTCTCCGAAACGGCGGGCAGCGTGGATGAGCTGGTGAAAGCCGGTATGGATGCGGCGTTCGTCCACTCGGCGACGGAGTCTCATCCGGCCATAGTAGAGCAACTGATCGAGAATGGAGTTCACGTCTACGTGGATAAACCGATCGCTTACCAATACGAGGAATCCAAACGCCTCAGTGAACTGGCGGAACAGAAAGGTGTGCTGCTCATGACCGGCTTTAATCGCCGTTTCGCCCCGATGAATGCAGCCTTGAAGGAACAGCCGGATCGCCGTCTGGTGCTGTTGCAGAAGAACCGTACCCCTTCGCCGGACTACGCCCGCCGCTTCGTGCTGGACGATTATATCCACGTGGTGGATACTCTGCGGTATTTGGCTCCGAGTGAAGTCCGGAATTTCCATGTATCGACCCGCGTGCAGGATGGGAAGCTGTATCATGTTACGCTCCAGCTGGAAGGCGACGGCTTTACCTGCATCGGCATCATGAATCGTGACTCGGGGACGAACGATGAGATCCTCGAGGTGATGTGCCCCGGCCAGAAGTGGCGGGTGGACGGGCTGAACACAACGGAACATTTTGCCGGAGGCGAAGCCAAACGGTGGACCTTCAAGGACTGGGATCCGGTGTTGTCTCGGCGGGGATTCGTGCAGATCATCGATCATTTTATCACCTGTGTTCGCGAAGGGAAGGAGCCGGTCATTTCGCGGCAAGACGCGCTGGAAACCCACCGGCTGTGCGAGGAGATCGTGAAGAGTGCCGAGGCGAACGGAGCAAAGGCATGGGATCAGACGCTCTGAAACATAATCGTATCGAACAACGTAGAACATGGTAGTGAAACCACTGAAGCCGGGTAGGCTTTTCCGGCGGTGAAGGAGGAACCAAGCTTGTTCGAGGATCTTAACGCCCGTATGGCAGAGCTGAAGGAAAAAGGCCGGAACCAGGAGAAATGGCAACACCGTCTTAAATCGCTCCAACAGGAGTTGTCCGGCTTGCAGGAAGAAAGGAATCGTTGGCAGAAGAAGCTGGCTGCTGAGGAAGAGGATGTGCGCAAACTGTCGGCGATGTCGCTTTCCAATTTGCTGGCTACCGTACTTGGCAACAAGGCTGAGAAGCTGGATCGGGAGCAGCGGGAAGTGTTGGAGGCGAAAGTGAAATATGATGCCGCCGAATCCGCAGTCCGGGATATGGAGCGGCAAATCTCCGAGATCGAGCGGAGGCTGTTGGAGCTCGGTTCTTGGCAGCACGAATACGAGCGTGTTTTTCAAGCCAAGGAACGGCAAATTCTGGAGGAGAACGAAGAACTGCGGGAGTTGGCCGAGCGTGAAGCCGTCCTGACCGTGGAGCTTAAAGAGGTCGATGAAGCGGTGCGCGCGGGACAATCAGCCCTTCACGATTTAAACGCAGCTGAGGAAGATCTACGATCCGCGAAAAACTGGGGGACTTACGATATGCTGGGCGGCGGGATGTTGTCGACGCATATCAAGCACGGGCGGATCGACGAGGCGATGAGCCATCTTCATGCCGCGCGGCAAAGCTTGCAACGCTTTGATCGGGAGCTTAAGGACATTGGAGCGAGCCTATCGACGAATTTGAATATCAGCGGCTTGCTGAGATTTTCTGACTATTTTTTTGATGACTTTTTCTCGGATTGGCTGGTGCAGGGGCGAATCAACAACAGCTTGGATCAAGTCCGGAACCAAACTACGGCGGTAAGCGAAGTGCAGCGAGGGCTGGAAACGGCTAAACGCAGGCTGGAATCGGAACGGGCGGAAGTGCATCGCAAATACGTGCAGGCTGTGGAGCAGTACGCTTAGCATATCAAGAGGCTTGGGAACTTAGGTGCCCAGGCTTTTTTTTTGTAATACAAATCCAGCCGGGTGCAAATAGCTAAAGGAAAAAAGTGAAAGGGCGGCGGTCATGAAGCGGACTTGGTGGAAGGAAAGCGTCGTGTACCAAATCTATCCGATCAGCTTCAAGGATTCGAACGGAGACGGCGTGGGAGACCTGCGCGGCATTCTGTCCAAGTTGGATGATTTGCAGGACCTTGGGATCGACGTGATTTGGGTGTGTCCCATCTATCAATCGCCCGGGCATGATAACGGCTATGATATCAGCGACTATTGCAAAATTGATCCCGCCTTCGGTACGATGGAGGATTTCGAGGAGCTGCTGGAGGGTCTGCATGCGCGGGGAATGAAGCTGATGATGGACCTGGTGCTGAACCACACCTCGGACGAGCATCCTTGGTTTCTGGAATCCCGGCAGTCCAAGGACAATCCCAAGCGGGACTATTACATCTGGCGGGAGGGTAAAAACGGCGGTCCGCCAAACAACTGGGAGTCGTATTTTAGCGGCTCGGTTTGGGAGTACGACGAACGGACTGGCGAATATTACCTGCACTTGTATTCCAAACATCAACCCGATTTGAACTGGGAAAATCCGGTCGTGATCCGCGAAATGCACGATATGGTTCAGTGGTGGCTCCAAAAAGGCGTGGACGGCTTCAGGTTCGATGCCATCGCGCATATCGCCAAGGCGAAAGGGCTGCCGGACGCGCACAATCCGCAGCAGATGCCGACGGTACGGGCTTACGAGCTGTTCTCCAACCTCGATGACGTACATACCCTCCTGCAAAACCTGTATGACAACGTGTTGTTCTCCTACGATATTATGACGGTAGGCGAAACGTCCGGGCTAGGCCCCGAGCAGGCGTTGGATTATGTGGGGGATGACCGCCGCGAGCTCAATATGACGTTCCAATTCGAGCATATGTTTCTGGATGCCGGTTCAGCGGGCAGCGGCAAATGGGACATCGTTCCGTGGAAGCTGACGGACTTGAAGGAGGTCATCACCCGCTGGCAGACGGTGCTGCACGGCCGGGGCTGGAATGCCAACTATTTAGGCAATCACGATCAACCCCGTTCGGTTTCGCGATTTGGTAACGATTCGGAGGCATACCGAGTCCCATCGGCCAAAATGCTGGCCACCTTCCTGCATATGCTGGAGGGGACACCGTACATCTATCAGGGAGAGGAAATCGGAATGACCAACGCCGCGTTCACCTCGATCAACGATTTTCGTGATGTAGAGACGCTGAACTACTATGAAGAGCAACAACGAAACGGCGTCCCGGAGTCCGATATCCTGCGAGCGATCCATCTCAAAAGCCGCGATAACGCGCGAACCCCCATGCAATGGGATAACGGGCCACAGGCTGGATTTACCACCGCCGAAGCCCCCTGGATCGGTATCAACCCGAATTACGATCGAATCAACGTTGAGGAAGCACGCCGAAACCCGGACTCGATCTATCACTACTATAAAGAGCTGATTCGATTAAGAAAGCAGCATGCCGTGATCGTTTATGGTGAATATGAGCTGTTGCTTCCCGATCATCCGGAGATATACGTATTTACCCGTTCATTAAACGCTAGCCGATTGTTGGTGATTTTAAACTTTAGTGCCGATGAGCCGATATTTGAATGGCCGGAGGAGGTCATGAAACCGCGGGATATCGAACTCCTGATCTCTAACTATGCCCCGCAGGAACATGAGGATTTAGGCCACTTGCGGCTGCGTCCTTATGAAGCAAGAGTCTATTTAAAACGAACTTCATCTTCGTGAAAATGGCGTAGTCTGCGGTTTCCTTGCATGCTACACTGAACACAGTAAGGGTATCATTTCATCGTTGAACGGAGGGTTAGGGTATGAAACGGATATTGGACTGCCGGGCATCGGATTTCCGGCGAATGGATCGCGAAGCCTTGAAGGGAGCGATGTTGGCGGCGGAAGGACGTACCGTGATCGCGGAGACGGTGGTCACGTCACAGCCGCTGTTGCCGGAGCTAACCAACGCAGAGTTGGCGAAGGCCTTTGGCGCGGACATGATTCTGTTGAACGTTTTTGACGTGTTTCATCCGCAGGTTCGCGGGATCGATGCGCGAGATTTGTTTACGCCGGAAGTCGGCGGCAAGGAACAGAAGCCAGAGGCGCGAAATCCGATCGCCGAACTAAAACGGTTGACGGGGCTGCCGATCGGTATCAACCTGGAGCCGGTTGATGAATCCGCCGAAGCGGTGGAGTCACTGAACCAGCTGCCCGAAGGACGGCAGGCTACCGCACGGAGTTTAGCGGAAGCCAAACGACTGGGCTGCGACTTCATCTGCTTGACGGGCAACCCGAAAACCGGGGTGACCCATGAACGCATCCTTCAGGCAATTACCTTGGCCAAACGAGAATTCGGCGGTTTGATTCTGGCAGGCAAAATGCACGGTGCTGGCACTCGCGGCAGCGTCCTTGACCGCGAGGCAGCGGTCGGATTCGCCGAAGCCGGCGCGGACGTTGTCCTGTTGCCTGCCCCAGGGACGGTTCCCGGCGTACGCGAGGAAGAGCTGGCTCAGATCATCCCAGAGGTCAAAGCCAAGGGCGCTTTAACTTTGGCGGCGATCGGTACGAGTCAAGAAGGCGCGGACGAAGCAACGGTTCGGGAGATTGCGCTCAGCGCCAAGCGGGCAGGGGCCGATGTATTCCATATCGGAGACGCCGGTTTCGCCGGAATGGCCGTCCCGGAGAACATTCAAGCGTTATCGATCGCGATCCGCGGGCGGCGGCACACCTATGTGCGTATGGCTGCTTCGCCAGTGAGGTAACGGCCTATGCGCATCGGAGTTGTGTCGGATACGCATATGCCGCGCCGTGGGGCGGAGCTGCCCGCAAAGCTGCGGCAAACGTTGAAAACCTGTGATCTGATTCTCCACCTGGGGGATTGGGTGACGATGGACGTCTATGAACAGCTAGCAGCATTGGCTCCGGTCGACGGTGTGGCGGGCAACAATGACCCGGTGGATATCATCCGCCGATTCGGTCAGCACAAGATCCTGGAGCTGGGGGGAAGGCGAATTGGGCTGACCCATGGCCATCTTCCCGGTGGCGGACATGGAGCCGTGGATAACGCCAAACGCGTCTTTACCGACAAGCCGGTGGATGCCGTGTTGTTCGGTCACTCCCATAAGCCCTATCTAGCCGAAAGCGGAGGCGTCTTGTGGTTCAACCCCGGATCGCCAACCGACAAGCGGCGGGAACCGAAATACAGCTTTGGCGTGCTGGACGTCACCCCTCAAGCGATCGAGGCCAAACATATTTATATGGATGCCAAAAAATGACTCGAAGTTGATAAAGAGCTGCCTGAGCAAGCCTGGGAAACCGGTCTTGCATAGATCGGCTCTTTTTTGTTGACGGATAATTGACCACCATTTAATATAGGAATAATACTTCGTGTCCACGTTGGACGAATGGTTGTCCATTGACACTTTAATCCTTTTATCGACAAAAGCGTTAATCGGATCATGCTTTACCGCTCCAACCTCGCTGGGTCATCATTTATCATTTCATGAGAGAGAAAGGGGAAACGAAATATGAAGAAGAAGCTGGGAGTTTTACTTGCCATGTCACTGTTGTTGGTGGGCGTTGTCGCTTGCGGCAACAACACGAACGGGAACGGCAATGCCGCAAATGGAGGAAATGCCGGCGGCACGGGAACAGAAAATTCCGCAGGAGCTGGAAATGGGGCGGAGACCGCGAAGGATTCCTACAAAATCGCAATTTCGCAAATCGTGGAGCATCCTTCCTTGGATGCAACGCGTGAAGGGTTCCTGGCGGCTTTGAAGGACGCTGGCATCGTCGAAGGCGACAACCTGGAGCTGGATTACAACAACGCGCAGGGGGATCCAACCAATAACACAACTATTGCGCAAAAAATCGCCGGCGAGAAGTACGACCTCGTCCTCGCGATCGCTACGCCTCCGGCACAAGCCGTTGCACAGCAGGTGAAGAACTCGCCAATCCTGTTTGCGGCGGTTACGGATCCGGTGGATGCTAAATTGGTAGACAATTTGGAGCATCCGGGCGGAAACATCTCAGGTGCTTCCGATACGAATCCGGAGGCGATTACCAAGCTGATGGACTTCATTGCCGCGAATTTCAAAGACGTGAAATCAGTCGGACTGGTCATCAACCAAGGCGAACCCAATGCGATCGTTATGGCGAACCATGCCGAGAAAGCGCTGGACGCCCACGGCATCAAATTGGTTAAAGCCTCGGTGACCAATACATCGGAAGTAAAGCAAGCGGCCGAATCGCTGGTTGGCCGGGTCGATGCGTTGTACATTACGCTGGACAACATGGTCGTTGAAGCGGTCAGCACCGTGATCCAGGTGGCGAACGAAAACGATCTTCCATTCTTCTCGAGCGATCGGGATACGGTGGAGAAGGGCGCTTTTGCTACGGTTGGCTTCAAATATTATGATCATGGCTACCAAGTAGGACAAATGGCAGTGGACGTGCTGAAGAACGGGAAAAAGGTCGGCGATCTGAAAGTCACCGTACCGGATAAGCTCGACTTGATCATGAACCTGAAAGCGGCGGCCGAGCAAGGGATTGAAGTGACGGACGCCATGAAGGACCAAATTACAGATAAGGCCAACAATCTGATCGAATAGGCAGCATTCGCTCCTAAATTCTCGAGGAGGTACTCATCATGTTGAACTCGCTGCTCGGGGCGCTGGAATCCGGCCTGTTGTACGCGCTTATGGCGCTTGGCGTCTATATTACGTTCCGCATTCTCGATTTTCCGGATCTGACTGTGGACGGCAGTTTTACGACCGGCGGCGCCATCGCCGCCGTGATGATCACGGGGGGGAGCTCCCCGTGGATCGCCACGATCGCGGCGTTCCTCGGCGGGCTGGCCGCCGGGGCTATCACCGGTCTCATCCATACTAAAGGACGAATTAACGGATTGTTGTCCGGGATCCTGATGATGATCGCGCTTTATTCTATTAACATGCGGATCATGGGTAAGCCCAATGTGGGCTTGCTTGGAGAAACCACGATGTTTAGCTCGGTATCTCCGTTGGTGTTTATGCCGATTGTCGTCATCGCTATCAAGCTGCTGCTCGATTTGTTCTTCCGTACCGAGCTCGGGCTGGCGCTGCGCGCTACCGGCGACAATAAACGAATGATCCGCAGCTTTGGTGCCAACACGGACTATACCATCATTCTCGGACTCAGTTTGTCCAACGGGCTTGTCGCTTTGTCCGGGGCATTAATCGCCCAGCAGTCCGGTTTTGCCGACATTTCGTCGGGGATCGGGATGATCGTCATCGGGTTGGCTTCCGTCATTATCGGGGAAGCGATCTTTGGGGCGCGGACGGTCTTTTGGGCCACGCTGGCGGCGGTGCTCGGCTCGATCGTCTACCGGGTCGTTGTGGCGTTGGCGCTGCGAATTGAATGGTTGGAGCAAACGGATTTGAAGTTGATTACCGCCTTAATCGTCATCATCGCCTTGGTGCTTCCGACCGTGCAAAGAAACATGAAGCAGAAATCGATCGCCCGCAAGCGAGCGTTAGAAATCGCACAAAACCCCGGGCAAAAGAGTGCAGGGGGTGGGTTCTGATGTTGAAATTAACGCAGGTCTCCAAGCTGTTTCACCCTGGCACACCGGACGAGAAAATCGCGCTGATCGACGTCAACCTGCATCTGCGCCCCGGCGATTTCGTTACGGTGATCGGCAGTAACGGTGCAGGCAAATCCACGCTGATGAACATGATCTCCGGCGTGATCAAGCCGGACTCCGGCGAGGTTCGCCTTGGCGGCGTGGACATCGGCCATCTCCCGGAACATCGTCGCAGTAAGTGGATCGGCCGCGTGTTCCAAGACCCAATGGCCGGAACCGCCCCGCATATGACGATTGAGGAGAACCTGGCTATGGCCTTCTCCCGCGGGAAACAGCGCGGATTTGCGCTAGGCGTGAACGCCAAACGCCGAGGGATGTTCCAGGAGCAATTGCGCCGGCTAGGAATCGGCTTGGAGAATCGCCTCCGGGCCAAGGTCGGTACGTTGTCCGGCGGGGAGCGCCAGGCGCTTAGCTTGCTGATGGCGACGTTCACCGAGCCGCAGGTGCTGCTGCTCGATGAACACACCGCCGCATTAGACCCGGCCCGGGCCGAGCTGGTGACGAGGCTGACGCAGGAGATCGTCAGTGAGCTGAAGCTAACCACATTGATGGTCACCCACAATATGGAGCAGGCCATCCGGCTGGGGAACCGCCTGATCATGATGGACGGCGGCCGGATCATTCTCGATGTGGACGATACGAAAAAACGTGACCTGACGATGGAACGGCTGCTTGGTGAGTTCGAACGCATCAGCGGACATAAGCTGTCCGATGACCGCGTGATGCTGGGCAGTTAAATTGCACGGCATATCATGAACGCAAAGCGCGAGTAGGGGAGACCCGAACTCGCGCTTTTTTTTCGTGACGGGATTACCGTGAATCGCGTACCCGCACACTGCTGTCCCGGCGTATGCCGTCGCGCAGCATCCAGCTGTGCAAGAACCATTCAAATACGCCTACAACCAGCGTAATCGCCAGCATTTCGCCGAAGGATAACGTCCATTCCGCGTTAGCGGCGATCGCCCAAAGGAAAACGAAGACAAGCAAAGCGTCCACGAGGGTCGCAATGGTATTGTTCGTTCGTGGAAGGACGAAGAGATCCCCGAATAAATAGGCTAGAATGGACAACGCTAAGGCTGTCAACAGCGCCGAAATGAATGAGGCGTTACTTAAGATCATCAGCATAGCGATAACGATCACCCCGTTGCCGAGGATTTTGACGAGAAATTTATTCAAGACCAACACCTCCTTGTTTCTTTGGCTTAATCTCTCCTGACGGGGATACTGCTATTCACCATCTTCATTTGAAGATGGAACCACCTATGACGCGGAAAGAGGGGCACCCAAATGACATCATCGAAAATTTACGATTGCTTGATCGTCGGAGGCGGAATAGCCGGATTGCAAGCGGCCATCCAGCTGGGACGTTATTCGGTTCATCAGGTCCTGGTCATTGATGCCGGTTATGGGCGATCTACGTTGTGCCGGCAATATCATAACCTGCTTGGCTTTCCGGAAGGCGTATCCGGCGAGGAGCTGCGCAGTCGGGGAAGAAGGCAAGCGGAATCCTACGGCGTGGAGTTTATCTTGGCTAGGGTCACGAGTGCTGTAAAGCTGGAGGGCCGGTTTCAAGTGAGCACATCCAGCGGAGACAAATACACGGCCAAAACGTTGCTTTTAGCGACCGGCGTACTGGATCGTTTTCCCGAAGTCCCCGGCATGATCCCAACGCTGGGACTAAGTGTGTACGTCTGTCCGGATTGCGACGGGTATGAAATTCAAGGTCGGAAAACCGTCCTGATGGGCGCAGGACGTCCCGGCGCAGAGATGGCCTTGCTATTGGCGGAGCGTACAAGAGAATTAACTTATATTAATCATGAACGGTCAGACGTCGCACCGCAGCTGCTGCAGCAAATGGCGGAACGGGGAATTCGTTATGAGGAGGGGGAAATCGCCGAGGTTCAGCAATCGGAAGGCGATATCCGTAGCGTGATGCTGAAGGATGGCCGAAGCTTTGCTGCTGAACGAGGGTTTATTGCATTTGGCGGAAACGAGGTTCATTCCGGGTTAGCCGCTCAGTTAGGAGCCACCCTGTCCGGCAATCGGCATGTGGAAACCGATCCTCGTACGAAGCAAACAAGCGTGCCCGGCGTTTGGGCGGCGGGGGACCTCGGGCTGCATGCCGAACAAGTCAGTGTAGCGATGGGGGAAGGCTCAATTGCCGCAATTTGGATTCATAAAGCGTTAAGACCGTGCTATAATCAGTTGAACGGAGGGGATGCTGAGGATGATTCTTGAAGTCGCACAGCTGCAGGTAAAGCCAGGAATGATCAATGATTTCGAAAGCCACTTCCGCAAGGCTTCCAAGATTATCAGCCGGATGAATGGTTATCTTGGACATGAGCTCCACAAGTGCGTGGAGACGGAGAACAAATATATTCTTCTAGTGAAATGGCAGTCGATTACGGCACATGAGGTCGGTTTCCGTCAGTCTCCTGAATACCAGGAATGGAAAGCGCTGCTTCATCATTTTTACGACCCGTTCCCAACCGTGGAACACTATGTTCAAATCAAACATGAAACGGACTAGGAGGGAAGGCTCATGGAACAATTTATTTGGCGGCAACTGGAATTCGTTCGCTCCCAAACCCTGAAGCTGGTAGGATCGATTCCGGAAGCGAAGGCGACGGTGATTCCCGCAGGTTTTCGCAATCATATTTTATGGAACATGGGACATCTAGCTTTGGTTCTGGATAAATATGCTTACAACTATACAGGGAGGAGCTCCGAGCTTCCGGCGATCTATCAAGAGCTGTTCGCCAACGGGACGTCTCCGCTGAATTGGACCTCGGAAAGTCCGCAATGGAGCGAGCTTTTGAAGGTGCTGGAGGAGCAGCCAAAACAGGTGAAGGCCGCGCTTTCCGGTCAGCTTGAGGTATCGGTGGAGCCTTATACCACTTCCAGCGGCTACCGGCTTGAAACTGTAGGGCAGTT
This sequence comes from Paenibacillus rubinfantis, assembly GCF_001486505.1. Taxonomy (GTDB): domain Bacteria; phylum Bacillota; class Bacilli; order Paenibacillales; family Paenibacillaceae; genus Fontibacillus; species Fontibacillus rubinfantis. The sequence goes on along the minus strand of NZ_LN909066.1, from coordinate 84,376 downwards.
AATTAACTTTACGACGTATCACGAAGGCATGCATTTTAGCGTAATCAAACTGTACAATCAAATCATCTAGGGAACGAGAGCAGGTACATATGACGGAACAATTCGATTATACGATTGAAAATGCGACCCTCGAGGATTTGCCAGCTATCGTCGCGATTTATAATGAAACGATTGCCAGCCGTATGGTTACGGCAGATTTGGAGCCGGTGACCGTCGAAGCAAGACGAGCATGGTTTGACGAGCATTCCCCTAATTTCCGGCCGCTTTGGGTCATGAAATCCGAGGGGAGTGTGATCGCCTGGCTGAGCTTCCAGTCATTTTACGGACGCCCGGCCTACAACGGCACCGCGGAGATCAGCATATATATCACCGAAGCTTACCGTTCTCGCGGGATCGGTGCGCTCCTAGTCAACCAAGCGATTGCCACTTGTCCAACCATCGGGGTCCATACCCTGCTTGGTTTCGTGTTTGGTCACAACGAACCGAGTCTCAAGCTGCTTGGCAAATTTGGCTTTGAACGTTGGGCGCATCTGCCCCGCGTGGCCATTTTGGACGGTGTGGAACGGGATCTTGTGATCCTGGGAAAACGGGTCGAGGCGTAAAATGCATTTGGGGAATGGGGAACGAATCAGTTGAACGAATGGATCAAACAAATCACGGATTGGTTTATGGAGACCACCCAACTAGGCGGTTACTCCATCCTCCTGCTTACGATCCCTCTCGCCGTCGTGCAGGGGATCTTTGGATTTTTTCCGTTTGCCACCATCGTCATGCTGCATATTTCCGTGCTTGGGATCATGAACGGTTTACTGGCGAGTTGGATTGCCGGAACAGCGGCGGGGATGGTTGTGTACCTGATGTGCAGGTATTTCTTTGCGGACTGGTTCAACCGCAGGTGGATGGGGAAACTGCAAAAATACGAAAAATGGCAAAAAGGGCTGGACCGCTATGGCGTTTGGGCGGTCATTTTTCTTCGCACGGTTCCGATCATGCCTAATAATCTGATATCGTTTATGTCGGCGATTTCCAATCTGAAGCTCCGAGCCTACACTTGGTCCAATTTGGTTGGAAATCTGTCGAGTATTTGGCTGTTTGGTATCTTAAGCGCATCGATCGTTTTTCCGCGGATGAACCTGCGAGATCTGATCTTTTCCTATGCGGTGTTTCTGCTCCTGCTGGGAATCGCTTTTGTCCTTCGGAACCGCACGATATCCAAGAACAATAGCGGTATGACGCCCTAGCATGGATCAACCGTGATGTTGGTTAAGCTACAGAGAGAACAAGTTTGGATTGGGGGCGAAACGTTTGAACGCTCAGGAACAGGCCGTATCTGGAAAACCCGCTTCAACACGGCGGAAACTGCTGTTTAGTGCCGGACTCAGCTGGATGTTTGACGCGATGGATGTTGGGATCATTTCGTTTATTGCCGCTGCCCTAGCGGTGGAGTGGAGCTTAACGCCGCAGCAGACCGGTTTTTTTACGGCGATTAATTCGGTGGGGATGGCGTTTGGTGCAGCGATCGCCGGTTATATGGCGGACAAGTTTGGCCGCAAATCGGTATTGCTGTGGACCTTGCTGATTTTCTCCGTTGCCAGCGGCTTGTCGGCCGCCGCGACGAGCTTTGCAGTGCTGTGCATCCTGCGGTTTATTGCCGGCTTTGGGCTAGGTGGAGAATTGCCGGTCGCTTCCACGCTGGTATCCGAATCGGTGCCGGCCCGGGAACGCGGGCGAGCCGTTGTTTTGCTGGAGAGCTTCTGGGCCGCAGGCTGGATTGCCTCTGCACTGATCTCCTATTTCGTCATCCCGGATTATGGATGGCAAGCGGCATTTATTATCGGCGCCGTGCCTGCGTTATACGCCTTGTATTTGCGCAAGTCGATCCAGGACCCGGTTCGGTTTAAGGAGCAAGCCGGGCGGGGGAAAGAGCAAGGGCCTTCCTTTGGCGAAAGGTTCAAGTCGGTGTGGGCGGCCCCGCATCGCCGCTCGACCGTGATGCTTTGGATTTTGTGGTTTACGGTCGTTTTCTCGTACTACGGCATGTTCTTGTGGCTGCCTTCGGTGATGGTGCTGAAAGGTTTCAGCCTGGTCAAAAGCTTCGAGTATGTGCTGATCATGACGTTGGCGCAGTTGCCGGGGTACTTCACGGCTGCTTATTTCATTGAGAAGTTTGGCCGGAAATTCGTGCTGGTGTTGTACTTGCTGCTGACCGCGGCAAGTGCCGCTTGGTTTGGGAACGCCACCAGCGAAGGTATGCTGATCGCGGCGGGGATCTGCTTGTCCTTCTTTAATCTTGGAGCTTGGGGCGGCATGTACGCCTATACGCCGGAATTGTACCCAACCCGGGTGCGTTCGACCGGCGTTGGCCTGGCGGCTTCGTTTGGCCGAGTTGGCGGGATTATTGCCCCGTATCTGGTCGGAATGATGGTTGCGCGGGAATTCGCTATTGGTGGCATCTTCTGGATGTTTTTCGTGACGATTCTAATCGGTGCTATCGCCGTGTTCTGGTTAGGGACGGAGACGCGAGGGAAAGAACTGGCGGATTAAAAAACAGCAAATTGTTGCAAAGTGCAACAATTTGCTGTCATTCATTCGTTTATTGCCTAGAAGCTATCTAGGGAATCCCCCGGCTTCAGGGCGTGGCCTTGAATGCCGATGCGCTTAAGCTCAGCCGCGAATTGTTCGCCGTCTTGAGCGATGGCGTCAAACGTATTGTAGTGCACGGGAACAACGTGCTTGGCACCGATCCATTCGGCTGCGGTCAGCGCATCCTCCGGTCCCATCGTAAAATGGTCGCCGATCGGCAGAAAGGCCAAATCGACCGGACGCCGGGAGCTTACCAGCTTCATATCGCTGAACAAAGCGGTATCCCCGGCATGGTACACCGTAAATCCGTCCAAGTCGAGCAGAATGCCCGCCGCCACGCCAAGATACAGGTTCACGCCATCCTGGTTTACGGACGAGCTGTGAAGCGCTGGTACCCATTTTATTTTCCCAAAGGGGAACGTACGGGATCCGCCGAGGTTCATGCCTACGGTTTGCAGGCCGGCGCCGGCGAAGAAGTCCGCCAGCTCGACGATGGCGAGGATCGGCGCGTTGTTCCGCCGGGCGATGCTTTCCGCATCGGCGATATGGTCGGAGTGGCCGTGGGTCAGAAGGACATAATCGGCTTGAATGTCATCGGCTGCAGCTGCGGCCAACGGGTTCTCGGTAAGATAAGGATCGATGATGAGCCGATGCTTTCCCGTGTCAATCTGGATGCAGGAGTGTCCCCAATAAGTAATTTTCATTCCAATCACCTCTTATGGAAAAGATATCCTTCCCGTTTATTATAGCCGCCTTGGACGGGCAAGTCACATCTTGCAAAATGAAGCGCTGCATAAACGCATAGAATTTCCATATAGATTGGGATGAGGTAACCGTTCGCGGAAACGTTTGAAGCTGATTCATTCGGGTAATCTTAAGTGACAAACTTGGATTCGGAGGGAAGGGCCCGAGGTGAAAATTATCATTACGCAATGTGAAGCGGTGGAAAAGGGCATCTGGCCGCAAGTCAGCGCTGCGTTTGGTTTGACGAAAGAGGACGAGGTTTGGGAGAAGGAACAATTTATCCTTACTGAGGAGCAGGCTCGTGAATGGGGACTAATCCGGTAAAGGAGCTTTTGGCAAAAGGAGGAGTTTAACTTGAAAATCGAGATATGGTCGGATTTTGTCTGTCCGTTTTGTTACATCGGCAAGCGCCGTTTGGAGAAGGCGTTGGAATTATTTGATCACCGGAATGAAATCGAAATCGTATACCGCAGCTTTGAGTTGGATCCAGGAGCCCCTAAGGATACGGAATCGAGTATCCATGAACTGTTGGCGGTCAAATACGGCCTCAGCTTGCAGCAGGCGCAGGAGTCGAATCATAATGTGGCTCAGCAGGCTCAAGCGGAAGGGCTGACGTATCACTTTGATACGATCGTGCCGACAAATACATTTGATGCCCATCGGTTGGCGCACTATGCCGGGGAACAGGGGAAAGCCAAGGAAATGAATGAGCGTTTGTTCAAGGCTTATTTTACGGATTCCCAGCACATCGGTGAACGGGAAACATTAGTGCGTTTAGCCGAAGAGGTGGGCCTGGAAGGCTCTGCCGTTCGGGAGATACTGGAGCAAAATGCGTATGCCGACGCGGTCCGCGAGGATGAAAATGAGGCAAGACGGCTGGGGATCCGCGGTGTACCCTTCTTCGTGCTTCGGGGCAAGTATGCAGTGTCCGGAGCTCAGCCTTTGGAAATTTTTCAAGGGGCATTATTGCGGGCTTGGGAGGATCGGGAGTAGCCTCCGTCGAATAAGAAGAATAGAGGAACGCAAAAAACGCTGATCCTCGGGGATCAGCGTCTCGTTCCATGAACATAATAAAAAAATAAAACTTGTATAACCTAATAAACTGTGGTAAAATGACGGATAGCCACTCATCAAGCATTCACGCAATAATCTCCTCAATAATAGCATAATACCAATCATTTGTCAAATGGATATACAGGTCTTAGAGATATAGAATGGTTTTCGCAATTTTTTCATTTTTTAGGGTGGGGGTCTGGAAGATGACAGAGGACTTGAAGCATAACGAAATGGAATACACCGATGATCTGACGTTACCGCCAGGAATTAAGATCGACGACCCGGTAAGAATGTATTTGAAAGAAATCGGACGGGTGCCTCTGTTATCCGCTGAAGAGGAAATCCAACTTGCGCAACGTATCGAGAACGGCGACGAGGAAGCCAAGCGCCGTCTTGCTGAAGCGAACCTCCGTCTGGTTGTGAGTATCGCTCGCCGTTATGTCGGGCGCGGGATGGTCTTTCTGGACTTGATTCAGGAAGGCAACATGGGCCTTATCAAAGCGGTGGAGAAGTTCGATTATTCAAAAGGATTTAAGTTCAGTACCTACGCCACATGGTGGATTCGCCAAGCCATCACCCGGGCGATCGCCGACCAGGCTAGAACGATCCGCATTCCGGTGCATATGGTGGAAACCATCAACAAGCTGATCCGCATCTCTCGGCAACTGCTTCAGGAAATCGGACGTGAACCAACTCCGGAGGAAATCGCCAAGGAGATGGATCTGACACCGGATAAGGTACGGGAGATCATGAAGATCGCACAAGAACCGGTCTCACTGGAAACACCGATCGGGGAAGAGAACGATTCGAACTTAGGTGATTTCATCGAGGATCACGATGCTCCAGCCCCAGCGGAAGCCGCGGCGTATGAGCTGTTGAAGGAGCAATTGGAAGAAGTATTGGATACGCTGACCGAGCGTGAGGAGAACGTGTTGCGGCTGCGTTTCGGCATGGATGACGGCCGGACGCGGACCTTGGAAGAGGTCGGCAAGGAATTTGGCGTCACCCGGGAACGGATCCGCCAAATTGAAGCCAAGGCGCTGCGCAAATTGCGGCATCCAAGCCGCAGTAAGCGGCTGAAGGATTTTATGGAATAACATCGTAAGCTCCCTAAGGATTCCCCTTAGGGAGCTTTTTGATTATGGACGCTGACGGAGAGGACGGGAGGGAGCGGTAATCGGGCGAAGGGATTTGACCAGCTTCGCAGGCAATGGCCGAATACACATGTATTTGCCATTTTTGCCTCGCTGGGCTCGTTGCAGCCCCCTCGATCCGGGGCGAGCTACACGCGCGCCAAAGACCTGCATAAACCACTCGATGGGATAAGAGATGGACAGCATGCCGTTCTCCGACCCGGCAAAATTCACCGCTGCCGCGAGATTGCCTTTCCTCGTCAGCCATACGGAACCGGAGTCGCCTTCCAGGGAAACCGGCCGTTTGCCGCGGATCACGCTCTGGTCCTTGAAGGTGATCGTTCCCAAATTGCCGTAATCTCCGTAATCGACCTGGACGTCGGTATGGATCGATTCCACCTGACCGGTGACAACCCCTGTCGTCCGGCCAACTTTCTTAAATTGGTCCCCCACTTTGTAGGTGCGGACATGGCCGGGGACGATACCAAAGACGGCGTAAGCGGGTTTCAGTAAAGAACGTCTAAAAGGTCTGGCGGTAGCTGCATCCAGATAGTTCGCACGTTTTTGGCTTAACTTGGTAAAACGTTCTAACTGACCGATCCGGTCATGGGCGGCTGTCCCTCCATCGGCGCCGCCCGGCTGGAGCGTGGCCGAGAAACGTCGGGTATTATTATCGACAAGGACGTGGTTGTTGCTGAGGATGAGACGGCTGCATCCGGAGGGATCACTGCTCACGATCAAACCAACGGTGCCGGAGGAATCCGCCGTGCCCACGCTGTATCCGGCCACGACCGGTCGGATTCGGCGGGTGAACTTACTGCCGTTTCCGCTCCCGCCTCGTTTGCAGAAGCGAGGAGATCGAACGACGCGAAACGGTACCCCGGCTCGGGGCTTCAAATAGCGAGGCAGAGCGGTGGTGCGCTTTGAGGTTGCTTTTTTTTTAGAGGAGGCGGCGGTGGACAAGGCATCGGCATACACGATGATCGCCGCGCCGCGTTTGGGGTGCCTGGGGTCACGCAAGCCAACGCCAACGCCATGGACTCCGTTCTTCTTTAGCATGTTTCCGGCAATACGCTGTTTCAGCAAATAAGCTTTACGAAAACTGGCCAAAAGAAATCACCTTTTCTCGCATGTTTGCGGATTTGCTGTATTGTATGCAGACGCCGGTACGGGTGATCGTTATTAGGGCATATGTCCCCGCTGAGTTAGGCATGGGATTTAGGCGGCCAGCCAGCCACCTAACCAAGCGAAGGCCACACCAAGAAAGGCCGAGGTGAGCACATATAGGATGGCTTGGACTTTATGCCCCTTCCCGATGAGCGTCACTGTCTCATAACCAAAGGTGGAGAAGGTCGTATACGCCCCGCAGAATCCGGTCCCTAACATCAACCAGGTCCAGTCAGGCAGGGAGCCCCGCGCATGGAGTCCGGATAAGACACCAAGCAGCAGGGAGCCGCTGAGATTGATAATCCAAGTTCCCCAGGGAAATCGCGTGCCGCTCAGGGCCGCACGGGACGATACCCATTGTCCCAAATAATAACGCAGAAGCGTGCCGATAACGCCGCCTAATCCAACGATGCCGATCATACGGGTTCACCCGCCTTAGAAGAGCACGTCTTATGGCCCAAAGCCACGCCGACCCAAGCCATCAAGAGACCGCCGATCAGGCTGGCCAACAGGTAGGCGAGTGCTAACGCAAGGTGGCCGGTATGTATGGCGTCTACGGTTTGCACCGTGAAGGTCGAGAATGTCGTAAACGCACCGGTAAAGCCCGTTCCTGCGCCAATGCGTACGCTTGGGTTGAGCTTTCGGATGCCAGCGACGGTAAATAACCAGCCGAGGAACAGGCATCCAGCCCAATTGATGAGCAGGATCGACAGAGGAAAGGCTCCCGCCGACGGAATCCAGAGGGAAAGCCCGTAACGGAATATCGTTCCCAAAAAGCCTCCAAGAATGAGTGCAAGGATGTTCAAGATGATCAACCTCCTGAAAATAGACAGACTCCTACCAGAACATCTGGTAGGAGTCATCAGCTCGATCGAGCGGTTCAGGCGAACTCCATCGCCTTGTTGCGTTGGCACCATTTTATGCGATGGGGGGATTGCTCGTCAATATGCGATTACGTGATGATCGTGATCGTTGGCGCGGAGATTGTCGGCTGGGTTGTGATGGTGGAGGCAACGCCGCCAAAGCTGCCGACTTCAAGCTGGACAGGGATTCCAGCGATTAACTCCACAGTGCTCAGCACCAGACTCGCCGTCGTTAGAGTCGACAAAGAGGCCTGCTGAATCACGCCGTTAATGTACACGTTAAAGTAATCACTTCCGGTGAGCTCCGGCAGGTCCGTAATCGCGGCATCGGCGTCGTCCACGAAGCTGGCGGCCGGGATGGTGGTTTCAGTACCGCCGATCATGTCCGCTGTCAAGGTGGCGAAGTAACGAGTGACCGCCGGCGTTACCGTCGTTGTGACGGCGCCTCCGGAGGAGACTGGAGCCGAAGCCACGGCCGTAAACACGGGTTTAATTACAGGCATATCTTCACCTCCTATTCTTGGATGGTATCGAGAGATTCGATACAACATATTTAATGTTGAAAATGCGTTATTAGAAACGGCGTACAGCCTCTGTTGAACATGGAATTTTAGGACGGGTTTCGGTGGGGGATTAGCCCATGCGCTCCCGGCAGGCTGATCATAAGTTACGAGAGGAAGGTACGAGAGCGGGACCTGTTGGTTAGGAGGATGAGGCGGATGGGGATGGAAAAAGGCGGGCTAAGCGGGGCGATCCGCTTGCCTCAACGGCGGGCTTCAGCCGTAAGGAATAAGAGGTGTGCGGCTAAAGGACAGCGCCGACGGAGGAAGAAGGGGAGCAGGACTCCTTTACGGAACCAGCTCCGGCGAGCGGTATGCCTTCTGGAGCGCTATCGTAAGGAGCTGCGGCGGCTGGAGCGCCTGGCCCGTACCGACGGACCAGCGCCAAGCCCGGGCGAAACGCGGGGAACGGCTGGCCCGGTAGGGCCGTCAGGGCCGCAAGGCCTGCCTCTTATACACCCTTAGATGTGGATTAC
>NZ_LN909066.1:0-75638 GCF_001486505.1 Paenibacillus rubinfantis | reverse complement strand
CGCAGGGCCGGAGGGGGCGTCGGGGGCAACGGGGCCAGCAGGAGCGGTCGGGCCTGCCGGCCCCGAGGGACCACCCGGGCCGCCGGGACCACCTGTAGGCGAAATCGTGGTTAGCTCCGCCGTATTCCGCTACTTTTACGCGCCACCTGCGGATCTGACCGGGACGGTGGACATCGCCGCAAATCAATTTACGGATGATGAGGGAAATCCGCCCTTGGCGTTTGCCGGGACCGGGGCGGGCTCCTACGCCAATCTCTTTATTAACGGCATGCTGCAGGAAGGCAGGTTGTACACGCTAGTGCCTGCGGCTTTGACGTTGGAGCTGGGCCAGGATATGATAGGGGCAGGTACGCCGATTATCGTGGAAAACGTGCTGATTAGCGCCCAAGCCGCATCATGAATCCGAAGCCGGGCCGGACAGCGTTAAGCCACAATAAAGTTGCTTCGTGGCAGGGCTGTTGGCCTTGTCACGTACTTTTTTAGAGATTAGGGGGAGAACTGGATGAAGATTTATGGCATTAATCATTTCTGTTTTTCCGTGTCCGATTTGGATCAGTCCATGGCGTTTTATGAGCAGGTCTTTGGAGCAACTCCTCTTGTCAAAGGCCGAAAGCTGGCCTATTTCGATTTGGACGGGCTGTGGATTGCCTTGAATCAAGAGGATGTTCCGCGGGACGAAAGCCACCGTACATATACGCATATCGCTTTTTCGATCGATGAGGAGGACTTTGAGGCTTTCCACAACCGGCTCCGGGCCTTAAACGTCGAAGTGCTGCCGGGTCGTGAAAGGGATCTTCGGGATAAGAAATCGATTTATTTTCTGGATCCCGACGGACATAGGTTCGAATTCCACACCGGCACGTTAAAAGACCGACTGGATTACTATAAAGCGGACAAAGACCACATGATCTTTTATTAATAGCGATTCATTGATAGAATAGGACAGAAAGTAAAAATTTTAACGAAGTAGGTCATCATGAAAAAGTTTAAGAAATTCTATATCGAAACGACCAGCATCTGCAACCTGGCCTGCAGTTTCTGCCCGCCGACCCATCGTCAGGCGCAGTTCATTAAGGTTGAAGATTTCCGCAAGATCCTGGACGATATCAAGCCGCATACGGACTATATTTATTTTCATGTGAAAGGCGAGCCGCTGCTGCACCCCAAAATCGACCAATTGCTCGACATCAGCCACGAAAAAGGATTTAAGGTCAACATCACGACCAATGGCACGCTGCTGCCCAAAACGCGTCATAAGCTGCTCGGCAAGCCGGCGCTGCGGCAGATGAATTTCTCGTTGCACAGCTTCGACGGGCATGAAGGTTCAACCGACCGGGAAGGTTATTTGCGAAACGTATTGTCATTCGTACGTGAGGCAGTAGCTTCGTCCGATCTGATCGTCTCGTTCCGGTTGTGGAATTTGACCCAAGACAATGAGACGAACCTGCAGCGGATGCGCAATCGGGAGACCCTTGAAATCATCGAACAGGAGTTCAACCTCGATTACCGCATCGAGGAGAAGGTCGTGCCCGGCAGCGGTGTCAAAATAGCCGAGCGGATCTATCTGAACCAGGATCATGAGTTCGAATGGCCGGATTTACGAGCCCCGGAGGACGATGGGAAAGGCTTTTGCCATGCGCTCCGCAATCAGGCCGGGATCCTCGTGGACGGCACGGTCATTCCATGCTGTTTGGATGGGGAAGGCGTCATCAATCTGGGGAACGTGTATCAAACCCCGTTTTCGGAGATTGTGGAGGGGGAGCGGGCAAACCGGTTGTACGAAGGGTTCTCCCGACGCGAAGCCGTGGAGGAGTTATGCCGCAAATGCGGATATCGCAAACGGTTTGGCGGAGGTGCGTAAGGTTGGAGCAAATAAAAAAGGAGCCGATCTCGGCTCCTTTTTTGAACAGTTAAGGTGAAAGGGTAACGCTATTTCCGAGAAGTCCAGCCTTCTGCACAAAATAAAGCGATAAAATCACTCTATTCGCCCGAAAAAGAGGGGATTCCCCCCGTAATCTTGCAAATAAGGTGATAAAACATCGCTATATGGCTCAAAAGTCCGCTGATTCAACATTTAGCGTTACATCATCACTCTATTTCAGGTGGAGGAACGAGGCTTCCCGCTCACCAGTTGGCTTTCAGCTTGGCTGGATCGATCTTCGGCACCAAGCCCTCGGCAGCCGCCCGATCCAGCAAACCGGAGATCGCCGCGTAGCCATCGTCGCCCAAATCGGCCGTATACTTGTTCACGTATAGTCCGATATGCGCCTGAGTGACTTCGGGCGACATCTCCTGCGCGTGGCTCATCACATACTCAGCCGAAGCGTCCGGGTGCGCCCAGGCATATTCCACGGATTCCCGCGTCCAGCGGGAAATTGCCGCCAAATCCAGCGAACGGCGGGCGATGATCGCGCCAAGCGGGATCGGCAAGCCGGTGTCGGCTTCCCACCAGTTGCCCAAGTCCTGAAGCATATTCAGACCGTAGTTCTGATACGTGAAGCGGGCTTCATGGATTACCAGGCCTGCATCCATGTCGCCGCGCTTCACGGCCGGCATGATCTGATCAAACGGCATAACCACAATCTCGCCGACGCCGCCGGGAACGTGCTGGGCCGCCCATAAACGGAACAGCAAATAAGCGGTGGAACGTTCGCTGGGGACCGCGACCCGGCGGCCCGATAAGTCGGCAGGCGAGGCCGCTTCCGCCGTTAAAACGAGCGGACCGCAGCCGCGACCCAGGGCGCCGCCGCACGGAAGCAGCGCATACTCATCCAGTACCCAAGGCAAGGCCGCGTAGGAGATTTTCAGCACCTCTGGTCCGGTACCAGAGGCCGCCCACCCATTTGTAATATCGATATCCGCATAGGTAACGTCCAGCTCAGGTGCACCTGGAATTAGGCCATGAACCCAGGCATGGAAGACAAAAGTATCGTTAGGACAAGGAGAAAACGCGATTTTCATGATTGCAGCACCTCCGGTAGTTTAGCGCAGGCTTGTTCTAAAGCCTGCAGGGCATCGCCAATCTTCCACAATTCCCGCTGGCGGGGACCTACGGCGTTGGAGATGGCGCGCAGCTCCAGAACGGGTACGCCGAATTGGCGGGCGGCTTCGGCGACCCCAAAGCCTTCCATCGCCTCGGCGCCGGCGCCGGGGTATCGCTCAGCCAGCACGCGAGCGGTTTCGGCCGTTCCGGTGACGGTGGATAACGTCAGGATTGGGCCGTGGTGAACCGGCAGCCCGGCTTCCCGCAGCGATGCTGCCCAGCGCGACGACAGCTCGTCCGCTACGGCGATCCGGGGCGAGCCGAAGCCGAGCTCGTCCACCCCGGTGAAGCCGTCCGGCGTCTCCGCGCCAAGGTCGGCGGCGATGATTTCACTCGCCACCACCAGCGAGCCAATGTCGGCGACCCCGGCGAACCCGCCGCCGATCCCGGCACCCGACACACTCGCCGCCGCCACCTGTGGGTGGGGGCCCCGCCACGCTTTTCTTATACCCCAGCGGAGTGTGAAAAAGAGACGCCCCCACCCCACCCGCCGTTGCTGCCGCCGCCGACGCCGGACCCACGCCGGCCAGCTCGACATCGGCGCTTCCAAAGCTGCCGAGTCCGCGTTGTACGGCCTGCCGTTCGGCTTCCACCGCCGTCATGATCAGTATTTTAGGATGAGGACGATTCAACATATATCAAGAACAACTCCTTGGTCTGTGGACAAATTCACTCTCTAAATTATATAGCTCTGCTCTGCGAAAACCAAGTCAGGTTTTGACAATGGTCAACCCAGCCGAGCTGTTAGGCGTGTGATCAGCAAGCAAAAGGACCCGCGCTCGCAAATCGCGAGAGCAGGTCCCCACCCCGAACGGTTCTAGGCTCTGAGGTACTGAGCCGGACGCTCCAATGTTGTGCGCAGCGCTTTGGCGGCATCATAGGCCCAATAAGGGTTGCGCAGCAGCTCGCGTCCCAAAAGCACGAGATCCGCTCGCCCGTTGCCGAGCACTTCCTCCGCGTGGGTCGGATCGCTGATCAGACCGACAGCACCGGTGGCGATTTCCGCCTGGCGTCGGATTTGATCGGCCAGGTTTACCTGGTATCCCGGGTACACGTGGATTTGTGCCGGAACCAGCCCGCCGGAACTGCAATCGATCAAATCAACCCCTTGTGTTTTCATGCGGCGGGCATAATCGATATATTGCTCCAGGGAATTGCCTTTCGGATCGTATTCGTTCCCAGAGATCCGTACAAACAACGGGCCGGTCCAAACCGAATTCACCGCCTCAATGACTTCGCTCATCAACCGATAACGGCCGTCAGCGTTTCCGCCGTACTCATCCTCCCGATGGTTGGTCACCGGTGACAGGAATTCGTTTAACAAATAGCCGTGGGCCCCATGGATCTCAATGACGTCAAAACCGGCTTCTTTCGCACGGCGTGCCCCGTCGCGGAAGCCTTCAATAATCCGCCGGATATCCTCGGCGTCGGCAGCCTTCGGCGTCTTCTTCTCCGGGAACGGAATTGCAGACGGGGCAAGAATCGTTTCCTTGAGCTCTGCTTTCCGTCCAGCGTGGGCTAATTGAATGCCAATTTTGGCGCCGTTTTGGTGCACAAGATCGACCAGCTTCTTCAACCCCGCCACGTGTTCATCGCTCCAAATCCCAAGATCCTTGTAAGAGATCCGGCCTTCCGGTACGACCGCAGTCGCTTCAATGATGATCAAGCCCACGCCGCCAACGGCGCGGGATGCGTAATGGACAAGGTGCCAATCATCGATTTTTCCGTCCTGGTTAGGGGAAGAATATTGGCACATCGGGGACATGACGATCCGGTTTTTCAACGACACCTGTTTGATTGTATAAGGGGTAAATAGTTGAGCACTCATTTCACTCTCTCCTCATCTTACGTTTTTATTACATCTTTTGAACCCATGTTAATTTCCATGTTAGTCGATCGGATTAAGACTTACAAGTACGCACAAATTTGATCTATAGTATAGTTTTTTAACCCTAATATTATCAACACTTCTTGACCCTGCACCGGGAATCGGTTAAGATAGCAAACGAATCGTTGCCTAGGGTTCCGCGGCGGGTGAAACTGCCGGACTGGTCCAAGAGGGAACGCGCGGCATCGAGCATGCCGTGGACACGGAGGGACAAAAGCCCGGGAGATATCGCTGTTTGATATCTTTCGGGTTTTATTTTTTGCATAGGGAGTGGAGCATACAACATGAAACGCGACTGGGGGTTGGTCGGCATTGCCGGCTTATTTGAAATTGGGTGGGTGATTGGACTCAAACATGCCGGGGATGTGCTCAGCTGGGGGGGGACGGCGGTTTGTATCATCATGAGCATGTACCTGCTCATTTTGTCTGGACGCCGGCTTCCGATCGGCACGGTCTATGCCGTTTTTACGGGGATCGGGACGGCGGGGACGGTGATTGCGGAGATGCTGGTCTTCGGAGAGCCGTTCCGCTGGGCCAAGCTGCTGTTGATCATGCTGCTGCTGGTTGGCGTGATCGGCCTAAAGCTGGTGACGGACGGCGAAACGAAGCGGGAAGGGGAGGCGTAACCGATGGATTGGATTCTGCTTGTGGTGGCCGGTTTTGGTGAGGTGCTGGGCGTAGTCGGAATCAATAAAATCAACACCCGTAAGAGCCTAGGCGCCTATGCTTGGATGGCCGGAGGTTTTCTGCTCAGCTTTTTGTTCCTAACTTTGGCGATGCGGACGATCTCCATGGGGACGGCTTATGCGGTATGGACGGGAATCGGCACGGCGGGAAGCGCCATCGCCGGGATGCTGCTCTACGGGGAATCCCGTGAGTGGCGGCGATTGTTGTTTATCGCCTGTATTTTGGGTGCCGCCATGGGCTTAAAGCTCATTAGCGAGTAAATGGAAGCTGCCTGGGGACTGGTTGAATTGACGACCAATGGGACAAATTAAAAGAGGTGCCCATCAATAATTCAGTCAGAAACGGAGCGATCAAATCAAATGAGCGATTTTTGGAATGCCGTCAAAACAAGAAGAAGTATCTATGCTATAGGTAAGGATATTCCGGTTTCCGAAGACCAAATCGAGGAGATCGTGAAAAATGCGGTGCTTTACACCCCCTCCTCTTTTAACTCGCAAAGCGCCAGAGTGGTTGTTTTATTGAATGAGCAGCATGATAAGCTTTGGGATTTGACAAAAGAGACGTTGCGCAAAGTCGTTCCAGCGGACAGCTTTGCTCCAACGGAAGAGAAAATGGCATCCTTCCGCAGTGGTCGCGGTACGGTGTTATTTTTTGAGGACCAGTCGGTAATTGAAGGGCTGCAAAAGCAGTTCGCGTTATATGCCGACAACTTTCCGGTGTGGTCGCAGCAATCCAACGGGATGTTGCAATATGTGGTTTGGACCGCCTTATCGGATGAGGGCGTGGGTGCTTCCCTTCAGCATTACAATCCGTTAATTGATGAGGAGGTGCGGAAGGAATGGGGCGTCCCGGCAAGCTGGAAGCTGATCGCGCAGATGCCGTTTGGCAAAATTGAAGCTCCGGCCGGCGACAAGGAGTTTGCTCCGATCGACAGTCGGATGAAGGTGTTCAAATAGCAAAAAAAGCGTTTGGCTTAATCAGCCAGACGCTTTTTTTGGGTGCCGGTCACCCCGCAGTGGGTGTGGAGGTCAACCAGATGTCCTTGAAGTCCATCCAGCCGAGGTTGTTGATCACGAGTCCGCGAATCGACGGATGGACGTACGTGTTCAACATGCTGTGTACAAGAAACGTGACCTGCGCCTCCTCCTGCAGCCGATATTCGATCTGCTGCAGCAATGCGCGCCGTTTCTCGGGTCTGCTGGACGCAAAAACCTCATCCACGATGCTGAACACCCAGC
This sequence comes from Paenibacillus rubinfantis, assembly GCF_001486505.1. Classification (GTDB taxonomy): domain Bacteria; phylum Bacillota; class Bacilli; order Paenibacillales; family Paenibacillaceae; genus Fontibacillus; species Fontibacillus rubinfantis. The sequence goes on along the minus strand of NZ_LN909066.1, from coordinate 68,782 downwards.
GGATCAACTCCGGGGGCATATGCAAACGAATGATGCTATCTTCCTGTAAATAGCTTTCCAGTTCACACACCTCGTCCTCGGCGAAAACGAGGCACATCAGGATGGCATCGGATTCCCGAGCAGCCGATTTTGCCATCTCGGTTTTGTCAGGGTACACAACCTCGACCGGAACTCCGATCGTCCGGCATTGCGATTGGATCCATTCGGCTTCCTCATGATCAAAAGGATGGGCTGCAAGTCGGATCGGCTCGCCTGTATAACCCGATTCCTCCAACAGCTGCCGGGCGGCTGCCGGGTCGTTCCGATGGACTCCCAGTGTGGTGTCTTCGGTTGGCTGGAAGCTGCGCGCCGGATAACCGGATTTCCCTGTGGCCCGGATCATCCCAGGGCGATCGATCACCAGATTAATGGCCTGCCGAAAGGCGAGCGATTGCTGCGGTCCAAGGCGGTTGCGATTCCAGGAGATCAGACTGCAGCCCCGGCTTAAGGTCTCAATGCGCTTCCAATCGTCACCGGCCCGAGCGGGAACCCGCGAATCGTTGACGATAAGCTGCTCCCATTTCAACTTGGAGGTGTTTGGGATATCGTCAGGCAGAAAAACCAAGGTTACCCCGTCCAAATAAGGTCGACCCAGAAAATGCCCTGCATGCACCTCCAACTCCATCCGGTTCAGGCTCCAATGCGTCAGCCGGAAGGGACCGGTGCCACTCGGAAACTGCCAATAAGCAGCTTCATCCTTGCCGAGCAAATCGGCGGGAAGGACAGAAGCACAAGAAGAGCAGAGCAGGCGGGGGAGCAGCCAATTCGGTTGATGCAGTGTGAACCTGACGGTTCGCGTGTCGATCGCCTCCATCCGCTCCAGGGTGGACATGAGCCAGCTGTTATTTGAATTTTCCTGCAGCCGCGAAAAGGTGAAAACAACGTCTTCGGCAGTGAGCTCTTTTCCGTGATGGAAACGCACGCCTTTGCGCAAATGGAAGGTCCACAGCGTTCCGGTCTCGTCATGCTCCCAATGATGGGCGATCATACCGGTCACTTGGCCTTTCGTTTGGTCGTATTGTACCAGCCGGTCGAAAATTTGCCGAACGAGATGGGAATCGAAGCCGTAAAACAGCCGGGCAGGGTCCAACGTAAGCGGGGCTTTATACACCGGCAGGCGAAAGATGTCCCGGCAGCTTTGACCTGCAGCCAGTTGTCTTTCCGCTCCAAACTGGTCATTTAGCCATTGAATGAATCGTTCCCGTGCATGAATGTCTTCCTCGTTCTGGTGAAGGAATTCAAACGCCAATCGGTATTCCCCTTTTTCCGCCAGCTTTTGGGCCAGATCGATCAAGAAATTTTCCCGGCTTGCCCGAAACACCAATCGGGAGCGATGCCCGCGCCCTCGGCCCGGCGACCATTCGATCAGGCCTTCCTCCTGCAGCTTGCGGATGATCAGCTTGACGTTTCGCTCCGTGCAGTGAAACAGCTTCGTTAAGTCCTCCAGCGCCACCTCAACTTCACGAGACTCCGCCGGATCGCCGTCCACCTCGGTATAATGCTCCAGCAGCGCCAGATATCGCTCAGCGGTTAACACAACCAAACACCTCCATTGAACCCCGTCCATCCTTGCTAGATATAAAAGGGGAAGTGACTTTGGAATAGTATACTCTTTTTCTTCCTGCTTTTGAAGAAGATAATGGAAATGACCAGAAGGGCGGGCGTAACCGGCCCTGGAGGCAAGGAGGTTGTCCCATGAATTATGAAGAGTTTTACCTGAGAGAACGGGAGATCAAAGCGTTCCATAAGTCGCTCAAAAGACCTGGCGGCCCCGAATGCTTTGCGGGGAGGGTCGTTCCCGAGCAATCGCTGAATATCCGCAAAAGAACGGGGAGATGGAGTAAGGTGCTGCGGTCGTTCTTGAATATGTTTCATTAATTTCCAACGAGGAAAATGCCTGCATCGCGCGATGCAGGCATTTTGGATTCTAAGAGGTGCGTTCGGAGAGAGCTTCCTTGAACTGTGCGGTTAATAGCGGGACGATTTCGAAAAGATCCCCAACGATACCGTAGTCGGCCACCTTAAAGATCGGCGCTTCGGGGTCTTTGTTGATGGCAATGATCACCCGCGATTGGCTCATGCCGGCCAGATGCTGAATTGCACCGCTGATGCCGCAGGCGATATAAATTTCCGGCGTGACCACTTTGCCGGTTTGGCCGATCTGTAGCGCGTAGTCGCAGTACCCGGCATCGCAGGCACCACGCGAGGCGCCAACAGCGCCGCCGAGGCTATCCGCCAGCTCTTCCAGCACCTTAAAGCCGTCGGCGCTCTTGACGCCGCGCCCTCCGGACACGACGATCTTCGCTTCGGTGAGATCCACCTTGCCGGACACCTTACGCACCACGTCCTTGAGAAGGGTCCGTAGCGGAGACGGTGGGGTGAATTCCAGCGGGACGAGGTTCCCCGTCGTTGCGGCTGGGGAAGCGGGAGGGAGGTTGTTAGGGCGGAGGGTCACGATTCCGGTGCCGTTGGATAGGCTTTTTTGCTCAAAGGCTTTGCCGGCATAGAGCGGGCGTGTAAATATGAGGTTGACGCCGTCCTTTGTTACGGCAGTTACGTCGGAGATTTGTCCGCAAGCCAGCTGTGCGGCAAGCTGGGGGGCGAGGTCGCGGCCAGTCGCCGTATGGCCGAGCAGGATCACTTTGGGCTCGCCCGGCAGTGCGGCTAGGGCTTGCGTCACCGCTTCGAAGGCGAGCTCCGGCTGGTAGGCCTGGAGGTTGGGATGATCCAGGACCAACACCTGGCCATCCACATAACGGACCAGCTCGGCTGCGGCATCCTTGAGTTGGTGGCCCGTCAGGACAGCCGCCAGTTGATCACCGTCCTCCCGCAGCAGTTGCGCGGTATGAAGCGCTTCCAAAGAAACCTGACGAAGCTTGCCGTCCTTCGTTTCGACGATCACCACGTACGTTTTGCTCATCGTTAACGCCTCCTTAGGGTTAAATGACCTTGGCTTCGGTGCGCAGCAGCCGAACTAATTCCGCCGCCTGCTCGGCGGGCGAGCCGGCCAGCAACTTCCCGGCCTGGCGTGCCGGCGGCAAGGAGAGGCCAAGCCGCTGCGTTCGCGGTGCGATTTCGCTGTCGCTGAGTCCCAGGTCGGTCAACGTCAGCTCGCGGAACGGCTTCTTCTTGGCTTTCATGATCCCGGGGAGGGATGGATAACGCGGCTCATTTAAGCCTTGCTGCGCTGTCATGACGGCGGGCAGCGCCACTTCGAGCGTTTCGGCATCGCCTTCGGCATCGCGTACGGCGGTAGCCCGCTCCCCATTCACAGACAGCTGCGTAATCGACGAGACATGGGGGAGAGTGAGCAGCTTGGCGAGCCGTACGGCGACTTGACCCGCTCCGTTGTCCACTGAGAAGTTGCCGCCCAAGATGAGGTCAAAGTTCTGCGTTTGCAGGAAAGCGGCGAGCAGGCGGGAGATGCCGTATTCGTCCGTATCGATCGCCTCGGTGGCGATCCGTACCGCCTCATCGGCCCCCATCGCCAAGGCGGTGCGCAGCGCCTCAGCCGCTCTTTCCGGTCCCGCGGACACAACCGTTACCGTGCCGCCATGCGCTTCTTTCAGGCGCAGCGCTTCCTCCACTGCATATTCATCGTAAGGATTGATCACGAACTTCACACCGTCTTCCTCAACCTTCCCCTCGTTGATGACGATTTTTTCCTCCGTATCGAAGGTTTGTTTCAGGAGAACAACCACATGCATGCCAGCCAGCTCCTTTCAAAAATGTACTAACCTCTAGTTCATGCTAACGCTTGCCAGCGCACTTATTGAGGCGATCGGGAGTCAATTTCATTTCTAACGCTGATCAGAAACACTAATTGCATGATTTGAAGGGGATATTCCCCCAAAACCAGTAAATAAGCTCTGTGACAAGCGTTAGATGCTGTAGATTCTGATTTTGCCTCGAATAAGCTCGATCACAAGCGTTAGAACACTCATTTCTTTATCGCCCGCAGAAAAAAGTCCACGGTGTTCGCCACCTGACCGGAGAGGGAGTATTTCATGCCCGAAATGAGCCAGGAGGTGACGACCTCGTCCAGCGCGCCGAAAATCAACTGCCGGGAAAGCTTCGTATCCAAGTCCGCACGGAACAAGCCCTCGTCGACCCCACTAATCAAGATATGCTCAATCAGCGTAATATAGGGCTTCACGGCAAGGCCGATAGCCTTGCGCAGCTCGAGGGAGCTTTGCCGTAGCTCGATCTGCGTGACATAAGCAAAATTAACGTTCTGCTCTAAATGGGTGAAATGGATTTCGCATACTTTGCGCAGCGCTTCCTCAGCCGTGTTCGTCTCGCGGATGCTTTGGTGGAACAACTCGACAAGCTTGCCCAGGCGATCTTGGAAGAGGGAGATCAGGATATCTTCCTTATTTTTGAAATATAAATAAATCGTACCGTCTGCAACGCCGGCCTCCTTGGCGATTTTAGACACCTGGGAGCCGTGAAATCCGTTCTCCGCAATGACTTTTTCCGCGCCATCTAAAATCATTTCAAATTTTTCCTGTTTCCTACTTGTCATCGGGCCACCTCAATGCTAAAATTTAAAACAACTGAATGAACCGTCATTCATTTTCTTAATCTTAGGGGAACAACGCACCCGTTGTCAAGAATGAATCCTTAAGATTTTAATTAAATTCCAACCTGTAACCGCTTACCGACTTTGTCCTACTGCATCGCCCATCTCTATTGTGACAAACCTTCTCCACTTGCTGTACTCATCTTCCCTCAAGAAGCTTCATTCTGCTTCATGATCCACTACCATTCGAACTATTTATCTTAACTCCGTCCTGGCAAATAACCTAGCCGATGAAACTGACTCAAACGAAACTACAGATTTTCGATTTCTTTCCTATGGAACGAATTGCTATGAAGGAGGGATGCGCAAATCATGGTCAAGTTATGGCTGACCCTGAATGCATTGCTGTTTGCTGCCGTTACGGGATATGCCGTGTTTGTGTTTTACCAGGCCGTCTTCCGCCGATTCCTGTATTTGCGGCTCGGCCGGCCGATCGATTTCCGCGCTAGGCGCGGGGGGGCCCAGGGCGAGTTCTGGTCGCAGGTGTTCGGGCAGAAGAAGCTGCTCAAGGACCGCAAAAGCGGCTTGATGCATGTCGTTGTGTTCTATGGATTTATCGTGCTGCAGTTTGGGGCGATCGATTTGATCGTCAAAGGGCTGTCGCGCGGCGGACATCTTCCGCTGCCCGCATATGAGCTGTTTGGTTGGTTCCAGGAGTTTACCGCGCTGGCGATCCTCCTTGCAATGGGGTATGCCGCCTACCGCCGTTACATCGAGAAGCTGCCGCGATTAAAAAAGGGCTGGAAACCCGGCATCGTCGTCATTTTCATTTACGCCTTGATGGTTTCGGTCCTGCTGTCGCTAGCCTTTGAACGCGTTTGGATGGGGTTGGAGTTCTCTTGGTATGCGCCGGTTTCCTCGGTCATCGCCGCCGGATTCGCCGGGTTGCCTGCCGCGGCTGCGGAAGCCGTCTTTTATGTGTTCTGGTGGTTGCACCTGTTGATCCTGCTGTCGTTTTTGGTCTACGTCCCCCAATCCAAGCACTTTCATCTCATTACCGCACCAATCAACATTTGGCTGCGCCGCCGGGAGCCGCATGGGCGGCTCACGAGTTTGAACCTTGAGGATGAAGAAGCGGAGAGCTTTGGCGTTGGCTCCATCGAAGACTTTACGCAAAAGCAAATGCTCGACTTCTACGCCTGCGTGGAATGCGGCCGCTGTACCAGCGTCTGTCCGGCGGCAAGCACCGGCAAGACGCTGTCGCCGATGCATCTGATCACGAAGCTACGTGATCATCTGATCGAGAAGGGCGCCGCCGTAACAGGCAAATCGCCGTGGGTACCGGCGAATGTGTTTGGCTCCAACGGCGTCCATGCGGTGGCGGCGGGTGCCATCGGGCCTAGCACACCAGCCTGGGACAACGCGTCGGGAATCACCGACATCCGACCGACGCTGGATTGGCAGAAGGCGGCCTGGCAGCCGGCAGCTCCAGGCAAAGCCGTCACCGAGCTCGAGCTGGTTGGCGACGTCTTGACCGAGGAGGAAATCTGGGCCTGCACGACGTGCCGCAACTGCGAGGATCAATGCCCGGTTGGCAACGAGCATGTCGACAAAATCGTCGACCTGCGCCGCCATCTGGTGCTGATGCAGGGCAGCGTACCTGCAGAAGGGCAGCGTGCAATGCAGAACATCGAGCGCCAAAGCAACCCCTGGGGCATCAGCCGCAGCGACCGCGCGGCCTGGACCGGCGAGCTGGAGGGGATTCCCGTGCCCACGGTCAAGGAGAACCCAACTTTCGAGGTGTTGTTTTTCGTCGGATCGATGGGCTCCTACGATTTGCGCAGCCGCAAAATCACGCGGGCGTTTGTCCGGCTGTTATACGAAGCAGGCGTAAATTTTGCCATCCTGGGCAACGAGGAGCGCAACTCCGGGGATACGCCCCGCCGGATGGGCAATGAGCTCCTGTTCCAGCAGCTATGCCAAGAGAATATCGCCACGTTTCAACGGTATGGGGTACGCCAAATCGTCACTGCTTGCCCGCATACGTTTAACACGCTGAAAAACGAATACCCCGAATTCGGGTTGGAGGGGGTGGAGGTGCTGCACCATACGCAGTTACTGGAGCAGCTGATCCGCGAAGGTCGATTGACGCCGACCCACCGGGTGAGCGAACGCATCACCTATCACGATTCTTGTTATCTCGGGCGGTATAACGGCGTTTACGACGCGCCGCGCGAGGTGCTGCGGGCCGTACCGGGCGTGGAGCTGGTGGAAATGGCCCGGTCGCGGGAGAACGGGATGTGCTGCGGCGCCGGCGGCGGGCTGATGTGGATGGAGGAAACCGACGGCAAGCGGATTAACCTCGCCCGCACCGAGCAGGCGCTGGAGGTCCGTCCGAGCGTGATCAGCAGCGCGTGCCCGTTCTGCCTGACGATGCTGGAGGACGGCACAAAACTGAAGCAAGTGGACGGCCAGGTGAAAGCGCGGGATATCGCTGAAATTCTGGAGCTGTCCGTGTTTGGCGAACCAGCGGCCGATCCAATCCCCGCGTTATCTGAATAGAAATCCCAATGTCCTAGGAGGTAGATCAAATGAACAAACCGATCCGGAAAGCGGCCGTTATCGGCTCCGGCATTATGGGCTCCGGTATCGCAGCCCAGCTGGCTAACGCAGGGATCTCCTGCCTGCTGCTCGACCTCGTCCCGCAGCGGCTAAACGATGCGGAGATGGCCAAAGGGCTGACGCTGGACCATCCGTCCGTGCGCAATCGCTTGGCAACGGCCGCCCTCGCCGGGCTGGCCAAGACGAAACCCGCCCCGCTTTATGATAACGCTTTCGCGGAGCGAATTACGCCCGGCAATCTGGAGGATCACTTGCCGCTGATTGCCGACGTGGATTGGGTCATCGAGGTCGTGGTCGAAAACCTCGGCGTCAAGCAGCAGCTGTTAGCCCAGGTGGAGCGCCACTGGAAGCCGGGGACAGTCGTCAGCTCGAACACCTCAGGCATCTCGATCAACGCGATGGCCGAAGGGCGGTCAGAGGAGTTCCGCAAGCATTTTCTCGGCACGCATTTCTTTAACCCGCCGCGGTATATGAAGCTGCTGGAGATCATTCCTGCTCAGACGACCGACCCGGAGCTGGTCCAAGGCTTAAGCCGATTCTGCGAGCGCAAGCTTGGCAAAACGGTCGTGCTTGCCAAAGATACGCCAAACTTCATCGCCAACCGGATCGGCACTTACGGGCTGTTGGTGACGCTGCGAGAAATGGCGGAGAAGGGGTACACCGTTGAAGAGGTAGACGCGGTCACCGGACCGGCGATGGGCCGCCCGAATAGCGCTACCTTCCGCACCCTGGACCTGGTCGGCCTGGATACGTTCGTGCATGTGGCCGATAACGTGTACGCCAATGTGGCGGACGAGGCGGAGAAACAGGTGTTTGCCGCGCCGGAGTCCCTCAAAGAGCTGGTGTCCCGGGGCTGGCTTGGGGAGAAGAGCGGGCAGGGCTTTTACCGGAAAATCAAAGGGGAGAAGGGCAGCGAGATTCTGTCCCTAAACCTCCAGACGATGGACTACAGCCCGCAGCGCAAGGTGGCATCCGCTTCTTTGGAAGCCGCCAAGCTGGCCAAAGGCGCGGCCGCCAAAACGAAAGCGCTGCTCGGCACCCCGGATCGCTACTCGCAGTTAGCCTGGGATGTGCTCAAGCAGGTGTTGATTTATTCCGCCGCCAAAGTCGGCGAAATCGCCGACAGCATCCGCGAGATCGATGAGGCGATGAAGTGGGGCTTCAACTGGGAGCTAGGCCCGTTCGAAACCTGGGACGCCATCGGCTTGGTCCGCTCCGTTGAGCGGATGGAGGCGGAAGGGTTGACGGTTCCGTCTTGGGTGAAGGAGTGGATCACGCAGGGGAATGCCACGTTTTACAAAAAAGACGGGGGCACGCTGTTCCAAGCGGCGGTTGGAGGTTACGCGCCGGTAGCGCTGCCGCCGGAGCAGATTTCCCTACGCGATCTGAAGGCGCAAAATCGCGTTGTGCGCAGCAACAGCGGCGCCAGCTTGATCGACCTCGGCGATGGCGTCGCCTGCCTGGAGTTCCATTCGCCGAATAATGCGATCGGCGCGGATATTTTGCAGATGATCTCGCAGAGCATGGATGAGGTGCGTGCGAACTTCGAAGGCCTGGTCATTGCCAACCAGGGCCGCAACTTCTGCGTTGGCGCCAACCTGATGCTGTTGCTGATGGAGGCGCAGGACGAGGAATGGGATGAAATCGACGACATCATCCGTCTGTTCCAGAACACGATGTACCGGCTGAAACGGTTTGAGAAGCCGGTGATTGCCGCACCGCATCGCATGACGCTGGGCGGCGGAGTAGAGGCGTGCATGCCGGCCGATCAGGTTATCGCTGCCGCCGAAACGTATTACGGGCTTGTCGAGGTCGGCGTAGGTTTAATCCCGGCGGGCGGAGGCTGCAAGGAACTGGCGCTGCGGGCCAGTCAGCAGGCGAAGTTGGCTGAGGCGGATCTCCAGCCTTACCTCAACAATTCCTTCCAAACGGTCGGCACAGCCACCGTTTCCAGCAGCGGTCATGATGCCATACGGCTTGGGCTGTTGAAGTCAACTGACCGGGTTGTACTGAATCCCGACCACACGATCTATGAAGCGAAGCAGGCCGTGATGAAGCTGGCGGGAAGCGGATATGAACCGATTCCCGAAACGAAGTTCCGCGTCGTAGGCTCCGAAGGCAAAGCGGTGCTGCAGCTGGGCGCACTCGGCATGCACGAGGGCGGTTATATCAGCGATCATGACCTGCTGATCGCCAACAAGCTTGCCCATGTGCTCGCGGGAGGTGACGTACCCGCCGGGACGCTGGTGACCGAGCAATATATGCTCGACCTGGAACGCGAGGCGTTCCTGAGCTTATGCGGGGAGCCGAAGACGCGCCAGCGCATGCAGCACATGTTGAGGAAAGGCAAACCGCTGCGCAATTAATCGAGGGGAGAGTGAGTCTACGATGAAAGAAGCTGTAATCGTATCAACCGCCCGAACGGCGGTGGGCCGAGCCAAGAAGGGCAGCCTAACCCAAACGCGCGCCGACGATTTGGGCAAAATCGTGTTGGATGCGGTGGTGGAGCGTACCCCCGGGCTAAGCAAAGCGGAGGTGGAGGACATCATTATCGGCTGCGCGATGCCGGAAGGCGAGCAGGGGCTGAATTTCGCGCGCATTATGGCGTTATATGCCGGGTTTCCGGTGACGGTGCCAGCCCTTACCATCAATCGCTTCTGCTCGTCCGGACTGCAGTCGATCGCTTTTGCAGCGGAGCGGATCATGCTTGGTCAGGCCGACGTGCTGATCGCCGGCGGCGTGGAAAGCATGAGCCACGTGCCGATGACCGGCTTTAAGGTATCGCCGAATCCGCAGATCGTTGCCGAGATGCCGGAGGCGTATATGGCGATGGGCCATACGGCGGAACGTGTCGCCGAGCGGTTTGGGGTGACCCGCGAAGACCAGGATCGCTTCGCCTTGGAATCCCACCGCAAAGCAGCCCAGGCGATCGCCGAAGGCAAGTTTAAAGAGGAGATCGTGCCGTTTGAAGCGGAGCAGCGCAGCCTCGATGAGCGCGGGAAAGTCAAGGTAAAGCGGTTTGTCTTTGACACCGACGAAAGCGTCCGCGGCGACACGACCCACGAGGCGCTAGCGAAGCTAAGACCCAGCTTTAAGCAAGGCGGTACCGTAACCGCAGGTAACTCTTCTCCGATGAATGACGGGGCGGCTGCCGTCGTCGTCATGAGCCGGGAGAAGGCGGAGGCGCTGGGGCTTCAGCCGCTGGCCACGTTCCGCTCCTTCGCCGTGGCCGGCGTCGAGCCCGAGCTGATGGGCGTGGGGCCGGTGAAGGCGATTCCGAAGGCGCTCTCGGCCGCTGGCCTGACACTGGATGATGTGGATCTGTTTGAGATCAACGAGGCGTTTGCTTCACAGTGTTTGCACGTTATCCGTGAGCTGGGCCTGGACGAGGACAAAGTCAACGTCAACGGCGGCGCGATCGCGTTAGGCCATCCGCTGGGTTGCACCGGCACGAAGCTGTCCATTTCGCTGATCCACGAGCTGCGCCGCCGGGGCGGCGGATATGGAGTGGTGTCGATGTGCATCGGCGGCGGCATGGGGGCGGCCGGCGTGTTAGAAGTTCATCCCATTAATTAAATGAAGGAGAGGATCGCATGAGCAACGAGACGATGGAGAAAATTGCCGGAGGCAGCTTTGTCATCGCCGACATCGATTACACCCGGATGGTGACGCCGGAGGATTTCAGCGAGGAGCAGCGGATGATCGGAGAGACGACGGAGGAATTCGTGAACTCTGAAATTCTCCCGCAGGACGAGGAGATTGAGCATCTGAGTTACGAGCTGACCGCTGATTTACTGCGCAAAGCAGGTGAGGTGGGGCTGCTTGGAGCGGATGTACCCGAAGCCTACGGAGGTATGGGTTTGGATAAGGTCAGCACGACGCTGATCAGCGAGCGGTTGACCAAAGCGTCCTCCTTCGCGCTTTCCGCCGGGGCCCATGTCGGGATCGGGACGCTGCCGATCGTCTATTTTGGGACCGAAGCGCAGAAGCAGAAATATTTGCCGAAGCTGGCGACGGGCGAGCTGCTCGCGGCTTATTGCCTGACGGAGCCTTCCTCGGGCTCCGATGCGCTGGGGGCGAAAACAACCGCGGTGTTGTCGGAGGACGGCACGCATTATATTTTGAACGGTACCAAGCAGTTTATTACCAACGCCGGGTTCGCCGACGTGTTTATCGTTTACGCCAAAGTGAACGGCACGGACTTCAGCACGTTTATCGTTGAGCGCAGCATGGAGGGCGTCAGCATCGGGCCGGAGGAGAAGAAGATGGGGATCAAAGGCTCCTCCACTTGCCCGTTGATCCTGGAGGATGTGAAGGTGCCGGTCGACCATCTCCTGTGGGAAGTGGGCAAAGGGCACTTGATCGCTTTTAATATCTTGAATATCGGACGTTTCAAGCTGGCCGCCGGATGCCTCGGCTCCTCCAAGGACGCGATCGAGTATGCCGCGAAATACGCCAACGAGCGCACCCAATTCGGGCAAAAAATCTCGTCCTTCCCGCTGATCGGCAAAAAGCTGGCGGAGATGAATACGCGCACGTTTGTGCTGGAAAGCATGGTGTACCGCACCGCCGGTCTGTTTGATGTCGGGTTGGCCGACGTGGATCATAACAGCGCCGATGTGGGGTATCAATCAGCCAAGGCGATCGCCGAATATCAGCTGGAATGCTCGATCAATAAAGTGTTTGGATCCGAGGTGCTGGATTTCGTTGCGGATGAAGGGGTGCAGATTCACGGCGGTTACGGATTTACGCAGGAATACCGAATCGAGCGGATTTATCGCGACTCGCGAATCAACCGGATTTTTGAAGGGACCAACGAAATCAACCGCCTTCTGATCCCCGGCAGCTTAGTGAAACGTGCAATGAAAGGGGAACTGCCGCTGCTTCCTGCCGCACAGAAGCTGCAGGCGGAGCTGATGGAGCCGATGCCAAGCCGGACGTTCGAAGGTACGCTGGAGGAGGAAGCCCATCTGCTGTCCATGTCCAAAAAAATCTTCCTGATGGCCGGTGCTCAGGCCGTACAGAAATATCAGTTGAAGCTGGAACGCGAGCAAGAGGTGTTGAGCCATTTGGCGGATATGATGATCGCCATTTATGCCATGGAGAGCGCGCTGCTTCGAACGCAGAAGCGGATTGCGCGTGCCGGTGAAGACAAAGCGGCGCTGCCGATTGCGATGACAAGTGCGTTCATCCACGAAGAGTTCGGTAAGATCGAAGCTTGGGCCAAAGAGGTATTCAGCTACATGGAGCAAGGGGATGTGCTGCGGACTCAGCTGTCCATTCTCAAGAAATTGACAAAGCGCTCGGCCGTGAATACGCTGTCATTAAAACGGCAAATCGCCGCCCAAGTGATCCAGGCGGAGAGATACGTTTTGTAAAATTTGCGAGGTTGGGAGGCAGGCGTATGACAAGGAAACCTTGGCTGAAGTTTTATCCCGCTGAAGTACCGCCCACCTATGAGTATCCAAAGCAGAATCTCGCTCATTTCCTGGAACTTTCCGCTGCCCGGTATCCCGAAGTCACGGCTCTGGAATTCATGGGAAAGAAAATGACGTATCGCGTTTTGCTGGAACAGACGTACCGGTTTGCGAATGCCCTGCAGAAGCTGGGCATTCGCAAGGGAGACCGGGTAGCCATTATGCTGCCGAACTGCCCGCAGGCGGTGATCGCTTATTACGGCACCTTGATGATGGGCGGCATTGTGGTGATGACCAACCCGCTGTATATGCCGAGAGAACTGGAGCATCAGCTGAATGATGCCGGTGCGCGGGTTATGGTTACACTGGATCCGCTGGTTGAACGCGTGCGGACGGCGACAAAGCTGCGCCCCATGGAATTTATCATCGCAACCTCGATCAAGGATTATTTGCCTTTTCCCAAGAATCTGCTATATCCGATTAAAGCCAAGAAAGAGGGGATGGCCGTCCATTTAAACTATACGGACCAACTGCTCGCCTTCCCGTCCTTTCTCACCGGAGGAAGTCCGGAACCCTGCCGCGTTGAAGTAAACCCTGAACAGGATTTGGCCCTGCTGCAGTATACCGGCGGAACAACGGGGTTTGCGAAAGGCGTTATGCTAACGCACATGAACCTGGTAGCCAATACGATTCAGAATCAGCTATGGTTTTACCGCTCCCGTATAGGGAATGAGAAATATTTAGCCGCTCTTCCCTTCTTTCATGTGTTCGGAATGACGGTGTTGTTAAATAAATCGGTCTCCTTAGGCGGAACCTTGCTGCTGCTGCCGCGTTTTGACATCCATCAGGTCCTGCAGGCGATCCATCACAAGAAGCCGACGGTGTTCCCCGGCGCACCCACGATGTATGTGGCTATCATTAATCATAAGGATATTGCAGGGTACGACTTATCCTCGATTAATGTGTGCGTAAGCGGTGCGGCTCCGCTGCCGCTGGAGGTTCAGAGCCGTTTCGAGGAGCTGACCGGGGGAAGGCTGATCGAAGGCTACGGCTTGACCGAAGCTTCGCCTGTCACCCACGCAAATAACATTTGGGGGACGCGGAAAAGCGGCTCGATCGGCATTCCTTTTCCAGATACCGATGCGATGATCGTTCAGCCGGATACGCTGGAAGAGGTTCCGGTTGGTGAAATCGGCGAGCTTGCCGTACGCGGCCCGCAGGTGATGCGGGGATATTGGAATCGTCCGGAGGAGACCTACAAGACGCTGCGCGAAGGCTGGCTGCTGACCGGCGACTTGGGACGGATGGATGAAGACGGATTCTTCTATATCCTGGATCGTCGCAAGGATCTGATCATTGCCGGCGGGTATAACATATATCCCCGCGAAGTCGAAGAGGTGCTGTTTGAGCATCCGGACGTGGAGGAGGCGATCGTGGCGGGGATATTCGATCCGTACCGCGGCGAGACCGTCAAGGCGTACATTGTGTTGAAGGAAGGTGCCTCTCCGGACGCCGAGGGAATCAAGCGTTGGTGCAAAGAGAAATTGGCTGCCTACAAGGTGCCGAAGGTTTATGAGTTCCGCGACAGTCTACCGAAGACGTTGGCCGGGAAGGTGCTGCGCCGGAAGCTTGTCGAAGAGGAGGAGGAACGTCAGAAACCGCCGCAAGCCAAATGATCGGACGTTTTGAAGTCCGCCGAAGACGAAATAACACGTCGATTAGAACGGGAGGTCACTCAATTATGAAAGCGGATTCAGAAGAGTTGATGCAGCGCTTGGAGCTATGGAATCAAGCCGCGGTTGGTTCGTTTGTCGATTACCTGGGCTGCCAAGTGGAGGAGGCGAATGAGCACAGGGTCGTGATGACCCTGGATATCCGTCCGCATCACCTGAATTTGATCGGCATTGTCCATGGAGGCGTCCATGCGACGCTGATCGATTCGGCTATGGGACTGCTGGCGATGATCGCCAAACCGGAGGCAAGCGTCGTCACGACAAATTTGAACCTGAATTATGTGGCCAAAGCCGAAAGCGGACGTATTACAGTAACCGCTGAGATGGTTCATGTCTCGCGCAAATCGGTGACGACGATGGCGTATGCCCGGATGGATCAAGGCGAAATCTGCGCTTTCGGCACAGGAACGTTTCGCGTCACCTGACAGCTTGGGTGGTTGCCCCGTGCAGGAGGCTCGCTTTGCGCATATGGTAAATAGACGTAAGCCATAGGGCAAGGAGGAGCCTCATGAAACTATTGATGGTGGCGCCCGAGCAGATTCCGGTTCCCGGCAGCGGCTCGGTCGAAATTAGCATGCTGGCCATTGCCAAACAGCTGGCGGTGAATCACTCGGTGACGCTGATCAGCCGAACAGGCCGAGGACTGCCGCATGTTAGCCGTATGGGTGGATTAACGATCGTTCGCGTGAAGACCGGCAGTCCCAGCCGATATATCTCATCCGTGTTGAGCTACGTTCGGGGACATCGGTATGATTTGATCCAAGTGGATAATCGCCCGCATTACATGGCCAAAATTAAGGCCGCTTTTCCGCATACGCCGGTAACGCTGTTTCTGCATTCGCTGACGTTCGTTAAACCGACGGCGCGGGTGAACGAAAGTCTTGGCAAAGCGGATTTGATCATCGCGAACAGCGAGTCGCTCAAATCGAGCTTAGCCGCAAGGTTCCCTCGTCATGCAAGCAAGCTTCGCAAGGTGCATCTCGGCGTCGACACCGGCCGGTTTAGACCGGAGGGGAGAGACCCTCGTTCGGGCGGCCGGTTCCGCGTGTTATTCGCCGGTCGGGTGATCCCGCGAAAGGGCGTTCCGGTGCTGATCCGGGCGGTTGGCCTCGCCCGGAAGGAATATGGGGCCATCGATTTAACGGTGATTGGCCGCGGCCGACCCGGCTATATGAACGAGTTGAAACGTTTGGCGCGAGCCAAAGGCGTTCCGGTGAAGTTCGCCGGAAAAGTCCCCCATCATGCGATTCACCGCAAGTACCGCACAGCCGACCTGTTTGCATGCCCTTCCCAGGAGCATGAAGCGTTTGGACTTGTGAATGTGGAGGCAATGGCTTCCGGACTCCCTGTCGTTGCCTCGGATATCGGCGGGATTGGGGAGATTGTCAAGCATGGAAGCAACGGTTATTTGGTAGGTGCGTATACCCGACCGGAAGAGCACGCCAAATGGATTTTAAAGCTGGCGCGGGATCGCGATTTGGCCGCAAGGATGTCCAAGCAAGCGCGGAAGGATGTCGTAGAGCGGTTTAGTTGGAAGCAAACTGCAAGCAAGCTGCTGGGAATGTATCGGCACTTTGGGGCTTGAACATACAAAAACCGGATGGAAGGCGCCAGAATGGCAGCGATTTCGTCCGGTTTTCATTTCACTGTCATTATTTATATTTGCCGTATGCCCGAGCGTATTTCATGATCGTACGGAAAATGCTCTTGTCCTTCAATCGGCGGAAGATGTAGGGATCCGGGGATGTGTTGACCTCTAGAATCCATGGCCGCAGCTTTTGGTCGAGCGCGACGTCGACCCCGATTTCGCGCAATCCGGGAAAACTAACTTTCAAATGATTCGCAATATCCTCGCCGAAGTTTTGCAGCATATTCATATAAGATTTGAGCCGCGGAGCTTTCAGATACGGGGAGAGCAGCTTCTCTGCCGCGACCAGCTTGCCGTCGCTGTGGTAGTTTGTCACGATCTTCTTCGGGTGCCCCAGTCTTCCAATGATGCCGGTCGTTTTCCAGACCTTCTGAGGGGTGCGCTGCACCATAACGCGCAGATCAAATCGGCGTTGATCATATCGAAGCAGGTCGATCCCCTGCTGGATGAGGTATTTGCCCCGCAGCTTGTGCTTGCGGATCGAAGTATACAACTCGTCAATCGATCCAAAGGAACGAACGGTTTTTTCAATTTGAAATTGGTAAGCTCCCTGCCGCTGGTTCGGCTTGAAGTCTACCCGCATGACTCCCTTTCCCCAGGTGCCGTTAACGGGTTTGACGTAGACCATTTTATGTTTCATCAGCATGTTCAGCAGCTGCTCTTTACTGAATCGGCGCGTTTCGGGGAGGTACGCCCGTAGCTCGCTGCTTTGCATCAAGGCAGCGTTTTTCTTCCATTTGTTGGTGACATGACGCGGGTGGCGTGCAGATTTCATAAGTGGATATCCCCTTCGCATTCGTATAGGGTAGTGTATTCCACCGTGATAAAAAGGGAGAAGATGATCACCTAATGAACCGGAAAATAGACAACGGCGGGTTTGACGCAATACGTTTGATCTCATATAATTGTCATGACAACTATTTAGGAGGGCGAAATGGCATGACGACGAACCATTCGCGAAACGAGCTGGCGGTCGGCTTTATCATGGGCGTCGCTTACCGAAAAATCGCTGCCTTGCTCCAGCACCGGCTAAAAGGATATGAGATCACGCCGGAGCAGTGGTCCGTGCTGAATCAAATCGATCGGGCGAACGGGCTGATCCAGAAGGAGATCGCGGATCGCACCGGAAAGGACAAGCCGACGGTCACCCGGATCATCGACCTATTGGAGAGCAAGGGGCTGATCTATAAGCAGCCGGGGAAGCAGGACCGCAGATCCTTTGTAGTTTACTGCACGGAGCGGGGGAAGGAGATCATTCGCGATACTACGCCAATTGAACAAGGCGTGACCAACGAGGTCAAGCGGATCATGAGCGGAGAGGAATATGATCTGCTGATGGAGCTGCTTCAACGGATCAATGTCCATCTCAGCGACCCCCAGATCGTCACAGGCGAAATAGAGAAATAAGAGAGATGGAAAAGGAGAGAAGACACCTACATGGCATTATCCTCAAATCAACAATCTGAATCGGAACGGCTTTGGACGAGATCGTTTATATCATTAACGATCTCTGCTTTTTTGTTGTTTTTAAATTTGCATATGCTGCTGTCTACGTTTTCGTCGTATGTCAAAAACGAGTTCGCGGCCAGCGATCTGCAGGTCAGTTTGGTGACCAGCGTGTTTGCCGGAGCGGCAATCCTTACTCGTTTCCTGGCGGCGGGGCTGCTGCGGAAAATGTCGCCGAACGTACTGTTGCTCGTCGGATTAGTCATCGCCGCCACGGCGACGGTGCTAAACAGCGTGGCGGGATCAGTCGAGGCCTTGCTGTTGGTTCGAGCCGTCTACGGGATCGGATTTGGCATTGGCAGCACGCTTCTGCCCACGTTTGCCTCGCGTATCATACCAATTCGGCGTATGGGTGAGGGAATCGGATACTTCGGGTTATCCAGCAGCCTGGCGATGTCGATCGGACCGATGATCGGCTTGAACGTCATGCGGGAGTATGGGTTTACCCCGCTTACGCTGATCGGGATGACCGCCGTCCTGATGATGTTTCCATTACTGCTGCTGACCCGGGCACTTCCGCCGATCCGTCCGGCTAAGCCAACCGAAAAAACCCATCACTCCTCGCAACAGCTTCAAGGGGAGGGGAGATCTAAAGCGAAGCAACGCCCGGCTTTTAATCGTGGACTCGTATTTCCAGCCTTGTTAAATATGATCCTCGCGATTACCTACAGCGGTCTCTTGAGCTTCATTGCATTGTTTGGCGAGTTTGTTCATTTGGAGCAGGTGGGATTGTTTTTCCTATTTAACGCGGTGACAATCGTTTTGATCCGTCCGGTTTCGGGACGAATCTTCGACACCAAAGGTCATGCCGCTGTGTTGATTCCAGCTGCACTTCTTGTCATTGCGAGCATGATGGTTCTGTCGTTTACGACAACGCTGCCGCTTCTCGTCCTATCGGCGTTGTTATACGGGCTTGGTTTCGGGGCGATCCAGCCGACTCTTCAAGCCTGGATGCTGCGCATTTCCAAGCCCGAGCAATACGGGGCTGCCAACAGCATGTTTTATAATTCCATGGATTTTGGCGTCGCTGTTGGCGCCGTTCTACTGGGGGCTATCGCTTCCCGAACCGACTACGCCGTGATGTACCGATATTCCGCAGGATTTATGGGGATGTTCTTGGCGTGTTATCTTGGGGTCCAGTTGGTGAAACAAACCCGATATTCCAAGCACAAGGCTCACATAAACGATACATCGTCTATAGATACACCAAGCTCCAGCTAATAGCTGGGGCTTTTTTTCTTGAGGTTGCCAACGGGGCATCCAGACGCATACAAAATTTGGATATGACACATATTACAAATTACAACTGCTTTAGACCCGGAGGCACGACATGAGAAGAGTCCATCGATACCGCCCTCATCTGATACAGAGGAAGAACAAAACGAAGTCCACCACGGGGGGGCTTAACGAAGCTGAGAACCGCCCGATCAACGGAACCCCGATCGATACGGTGGGATTCATCCAGGAAGCATTGGGAAGCAGCCCGGATATTCACATTCGCAAAATGGCAGGCGAGAAGCTTGTCGTCAGTTATATCGACAGCTTGATTGATCCCCAGTTGTTGAGCGAGCTAATGAGTAACCTTGAAGCCCTTATTCAGAAGGAAGTTGAGTCCATTTCGAAGGAACAGTTCGCAGATTCGATCCGTGCGGGAAGCGTGAAGCCGGCAAGTAACCAACGCGAGATGCTCGCCGGGATGCTGACCGGGGCGGCGGCTGTCCTGATCGACGGCTTGGAAGGGGCGATGCTCGTTTCGATCCCGGGAGGGGCTCGGCGATCTGTAGAGGAACCGTCTTCACAGACCGTGATCCGCGGACCCAAGGAAGGCTTTACGGAAGAAATCTCGACGAACCTGTCGCTGCTTCGCAAAAGGCTGAGAGCGCCGGAGCTGCGTTTGGAGAATCGAGTGATCGGCACGTATACGCAAACGCGGGTAGTCGTGGCTTATATTAAAGGGATCGCCCAGCCGTCCGTGGTGGAGGAAGTATTAAAGCGGCTGGATGCCATCGATACCGACAGCATTCTGGAGAGCGGTTATATCGAAGAGTTTATTCAGGACCGCGCGTTCACTCCGTTTCCCACGATATTAAATACTGAGCGTCCGGATACGGTGGCCGGGGCCCTTCTGGATGGGCAGGTCTCCATCCTGATCGACGGGACACCTTTTGCGCTGATCTGTCCGGTGACGTTCTTTAAGTTTTTCCTTTCCAGCGAAGACTATTATCAAAGGTACGATATTTCTTCGTTTTTGCGGAATATTCGGTTGTTCTCCTTCTTGGTCGCGATGCTGCTGCCTTCTCTGTATATCGCAGTCACGACGTTTCATCCGGAGATGCTCCCTACTACGATGTTGATCAGTGTTGCAGCCCAGCGCGAAGGTACGCCGCTTCCGGCGCTGCTGGAAGCGATGTTGATGGAAATTACCTTCGAGGTGATTCGGGAAGCCGGTGTACGTATGCCGCGAGTGGTAGGGCCAGCGATCTCGATCGTTGGGGCGTTGGTCCTGGGCCAAGCCGCGGTTCAGGCCGGACTCGTCTCCGCCGTGATGGTCATTATCGTCTCGTTTACGGCAATTGCCAACTTTGTCATTCCAACATTCGCCATGTCAGCAGCCGTACGTCTGATTCGATTCGGCCTTATGATTCTAGCGGGGACTTTTGGTCTTTACGGCATCCTGTCGGGCATAATCCCTCTGTTGATGCACCTGGTGTCGCTGCAATCCTTTGGCATCCCCTATTTCTTGCCGGTTGCTCCTCTAAACGGGCCCAATATGAAGGACGTGTTTATCCGTGTACCTTGGCCCAAAATGAAACGGCGGCCTGATTTTCTCAGCCCTGACAACCAGGTGAGGCAAGGTAAAAGCCCGAAAGGGAGCCAAAATGAAACTTAGGAGTGTGCGAGATGCGCCGTATCCTGCTATGCTGCGTTGCCGTCCTGGTATGCTTGACGGCGGCCGGGTGCTGGAACCGGACCGAATTAGATGAACTCGGCATCACCGCCGCTACCGGCTTTGACCGCGACGGTGATGATTGGGAAATGACGTATCAAGTGATCGTTCCGTCGGCAAGTGGGGCGAGTCAAGGCGGAGGAAGCGCCGGTGGCGGCTCCCAGCCCAGCGTGTACGTGTTTACGACGAAAGGCAAAACGATTCGCGAAGCCGCTGATCTAGGATACACGGAGAATCCGCGGCGTTTATATTTTGGGCATACAGAGATCCTCGTCATCGGGAAGGGTGCCGCCGAAACAGGCATCGAGCAAATTCTCGATGTGTATTTTCGTAACATCGATGCCCGAGAAACCGTGCTGGTTGCCGTGACGGACGGGAAGGCCAGTGAAATCCTGCGTAAAATGGTCCCTCCGGAAAAAATTCCGGGTACGGCTTTGGCCGAGCTTTTGCGTAAACAAGACAACAATTCTTCTTACTTTCCGGTCGTCAATGTATTTGAAATCGCTCAGAAGCTAGTCTCCGATGCACAAACGGTTGGCGTGCCGGAAATTATCGTTACGGACGGGAACGGCAAGGCGCTGGAATCGCTGGACGTGAATAAAACGACCTCGCCGCCCGTCAAAATGAAGGTTGAGCGGTTGGGCGTTCTTCATCTAAACCGGCTCGTGGGGTACCTTAACCGCGATGAGAGTTATGGCATCGCATGGCTGACGAATCAGGTTAAAGGTAGCACGATTTCCTTCTCCTGTTCCGGTGCGGACGCCAACAGCAAGAACGGAACCCTTCGCATTACCAGCGGCAAGACCAAGGTCACGCCGGTTCGCGCTGAAGAACAACATTACAATATGCGTGTGGAGACGGAAGCGAGCGGTAATTTGTTGATGGAATTTATGTGCCAGGAGGATTTATCCAAACCGGACAGTATCCGGGCCATCGAGAAGGCGGCGGCGGAGGAAATCATGAAGAAAATCCAGATGGGATGGGGAGCGAGCCAAAAGCTGCGGGTCGACTTGCCCGGATTCGCCGATAAAATCCACCGCAAAGATCCCAAAGCATGGAAGAAGCTGGAAAACAACTGGAGCGAGGAATTATCCAGGATTGAGCTGGACATTCACGTCAAGGTCAAGCTGGAGCGTCACGGATTGATCAAAAAATCGTTTGATACGTTGTTAAATCAGAACTCGGGTCAGGAGTGATCCGAAGGGAGGGGGGAATGAATTTTATGGAAATAAAAAAATGCAGACTCCCGGAGTTTATCTCCAGCTTTGCGTTGTTTGAAGTCGGAAGCACCACCTTATTTCAGATTGGTGCCGAAGCAAAGCAGGATGCCTGGCTGGTGCTGCTTCTCGCGGCGTTAGCCGGGCTGCTGCTCCTCCTGCTGCATCTGACCATCCATCACCTCGATCCCCAAAGGGATTTGTTCGAGTTATGCCAACTCTATTTCGGTAAAGTTGCGGGGACACTTGCCGGGAGTATCTTTGCGGCGTATTTCGCCTATGAAGCTTCGCGCAACTTGAGAGACTTAGGTGAACTGGCTTCTTATGTGCTGTTAAATCGAACCCCCATCGTGGTGATCATGCTGATCGCCGTCCTGGTGATCGCCAACAGTGTCAGATATGGGCCCCGGGTGGTGTTCCTGAGCTGCCTTGTCATGATCCCGTTTATCATCATAAGTTACTTAGTTCTCGTCTCGATGATTGCCGGCGTTGGCCTGATTCATTTCGAGAACATGCTCCCTGTGCTGGAGAATGGTCTTCAACCGGTGATGAAGAACGTTCCGAACGTCATCTCTTTTCCGTTTGGGCAGACCGTGCTGTTTCTGGTTTTCTTTCCGATGATCCATCAAGAGGGAAGCCTCCGCAGGTCGATCCTCATCACCTACGGAATCACGGCGCTGTTTCTGCTCCTCATTAATCAGATGAATGTTCTGGTGCTGGGGCCAAAGCTGGCAGAGACCGTAACCTTCCCGTTGTTGCAGGTTGTCCAGCAAATCGAATTAGTTGAGGTATTCGAAAGAATGGATATTTTGTTCGTGCTCGTTTTGTTTATCGGACTGGGAACCAAACTGGTTCTTTTCTATATTGGAGCCGTAGTGGGGGGCTCCCGGATCACCGGAACATCGTATAAGAAGTGGGTTATTCCATTTGGTATCGCCGTTTTAGGGATGTCGTTTGCTTCTCCTAATTTTACGCATCATCTGTGGGTAGGAATTGATCTGGTGCTGAAGTGGTATCCGCTCATTCAGGTCGGACTTCCGGTTATGCTGATCATCTTAATGCTGATTCGTAAAAATAAGAGAGGAGGGGAAGAAGAACGGCAAATCGCTTAGCACTTGAATCGCCTCCCCCCAAATCGCGAACGCTATTTGCCCTTCCGTGTTAATTCGGAGAGCCGATCCCATTCCTCTTCTGTAACTTCGGCCAGATCGTTGAACTGGCCGGCGCCTCGCAGCCATTCGCCGCCGTCGATCGTGATGACGTCACCATTGATGTAAGCTGCGGCGTCCGAAATGAGGAAGGCGGCCAAGTCCGTCAGTTCTTGCGGGCGGCCGGTCCGGCCAAGCGGGACGCGCCCCAGCATCTTCGCGGCCAGCTCCGGCGTTGGAGACAAGCGGGACCAGGCTCCTTCCGTCGGGAAGGGACCCGGCGCTATCGCCACCTGGCGGATCCCGTGTGGTGCCCATTCGACGGCCAGCGAGCGGGTTAGGGACAACACGCCGGCTTTGGCCGCCGCAGAGGGGACGACGTAACCCGAGCCGGTAGATGCATAGGTCGTGACGATATTCAGCATCGTCCCAGGTTGCCCGAGCTCGATCCAGCGTTTTCCAACCTCCAGCGTCATGTAGAAGGTCCCATGCAGCACAATGCCCAAAACGGCGTCAACGGCCCGGGGGGACAGGCGTTCGGTTGGGCTGATAAAATTGCCGGCCGCGTTATTGACCAGCACGTCGATGCTCCCGAAATGCTGCCATACCGCGTCGATGCAGGTCCGTACCTGCTCGGGATCGCGCACGTCGCAGCGCTGCGTGAACACCTCGCCGCCACTACCGGCCGTCATTTCTTCCGCTGCGCTGCGCAATACTTCCTCGCGGCGACCGCAGATGGCGACCTTGGCCCCAAGCTGCAGAAACCGTTCGGCCATCGCTCGGCCCAGTCCCGTCCCGCCGCCGGTAATCAGGATCGTTTTCTCCTTCAGCAGATCTTTTGCGAACGCTTCCATCTTTTCACGCCCCTCGATAGGTTTTTGGCTGCTCCTAACCAAGATATTCGACTGTCCGGTCGGTTATCCTGTTATATGCAGGTCCACGGGGGCACAAAAAAAGCAGGAACCCCTAAGGGCCCTGCGGACGGTTGCGTGAAAACGCCAATTATTTCGCGGAATCCGTGTCGGTGAACGGCACCGGTTTGGCTACCCATTCATCCGCTTCCGGTTCGATATCCACGCCGTTCTCGATTTTCTTCTTCTCAGCCAAGGAGTCGCCTTGCTGGTCCAGTTTATTGCGCAGCTCGGCTTCATCGCGGGCTTGTTCATTTTGGTGTTCCATGTTGATCCTCCTTATGTCGGTCTGCTATGTTGGTCATTTACCCTTCTTTAGGGTATCCCGATCGCGGCAATTACAAACCTTTTGTTTCAGGAGAGGTTGTCCGGTTTATTTTTCCAAAAAATTGTTATAAAATGCAAATAAGACATCCTTAGCGCTTCATTACCAGCATTTCTGAAAACGCTTAACGAAAGAGAAGGTTTACCACTTTCGCTTTAAGGAGGAATGAAATGATGCTTCGAAAGGTTTGTCTGTTATGGTTATGCTTGTTGGTTACCGCCTCTTTAGGGGCAGCTGGCCCGGCTTCTCCGGCTTCCGCCGCCGGTGAACTTAAGCCGTTCCCGCAGCAGGTCAGCTATCCGGGCGTATTGAAGCCCAGCCATGTGACCCAAGCGGCGATGAATCAGGCGGTTGTGGCCTACTACGATTACTGGAAATCGACCTATCTCAAAAATAACTTGGCTTCATTACCCGGCGGGTATTACGTGAAGGGGAATATCACCGGCGATCCCGATGGCTTTACGGCGCTGGGTTCCTCCGAGGGGCAAGGTTACGGGATGATCATCACCGTGCTGATGGCCGGATATGATCCCAATGCGCGGGCGATCTACGACGGGTTGTTCAAAACGGCTCGCGCATACAAGAGCAGTGGAAACCCTAACCTGATGGGCTGGGTTGTAGCCGACAGCAAAGCGGCCCAAGGGCATTTTGGCTCGGCCACCGACGGCGATATCGATATCGCGTACTCGTTGATTTTGGCGCATAATCAGTGGGGATCAAGCGGGGCAGTGAATTACCTGCAGGAAGCAAAAAAGATGATAACCGACGGAATCAAAGCCAGTTACGTAACAACCGGCTACCGGTTGAATTTGGGCGATTGGGATGGCAAAAATGCGCTGAATACGCGCCCTTCGGATTGGATGCTCAGTCATCTGCGGGCCTTTTACGAGGTGACCGGGGATGAGACATGGATCCACGTGATCGATAGTCTATACAACGTGTATCAGCAGTTTACGGCGACGTATTCGCCAAATACGGGACTCATCTCCGATTTTGTGGTTGGGAACCCGCCGAAGCCGGCGCCGGAATGGTATTTGGACGAATTCAAGGAAACCAATCAATATTCTTATAACGCCAGCCGGGTTCCGCTGCGCATCGTCATGGATTATGCTTTTTATGGTGATACGCGGGCTAAATCGCTTGCCGATATGATGGCCAGCTGGATCAAAGGCAAAACCGGCGGGAACCCGGCTCATATCAAAAACGGCTATAAGCTGGACGGCACGGCCTTTGGGGATTATGCCACCGCTGTTTTCGTAGCGCCTTTCATTTCCGCGGGAACGGTGAATTCCGCGAATCAAGCTTGGGTCAATGCCGGTTGGGACTGGATGAAGAACAAAAAGGAAGATTATTTCAGTGATAGCTATAATTTGCTGAATATGCTGTACATGACAGGGAACTGGTGGAAGCCCGGAGGCACACCGATACCGGAAGCGCCAAACCTGGCGCTTAATAAGACCGCCGTTTCCAGCACGGTCGAAGGCGTTGGATTTGAACCGGAGCTGGCTGTGGATGGCAACCAAATGACAAGATGGGCGAGCCGGGAAGGTTCCGATCCGGAATGGATCTATGTTGACTTGGGTTCGGTGCGGCAAATCAACGGCGTCAAATTGCGCTGGGAGGTCGCTTACGCTAAGCGGTATAAGATTGAAATCTCCACCGACAGCGGATCGCCGGAGCATTGGCAGGAGGTATATTCGACCGCAAGCGGGGACGGCGGCCTGGACGAAATTCCGCTGACACCGCAATCCGCAAGGTATGTCCGCATGTACGGCATCGAACGGGGAACTCCTTACGGCTATTCGTTGTACGAGTTTGAGGTCACGGGTCAATGAATCGAATAGGGGTTCGGGACCGATCAGTTGCTGGTCGGTCTCGAACCCCTATTTTTATGGAGCTAGATCATTAAGATTTCACGGATTTCCTGCTCGGTGAGTGCGGACAACGTTTCCTGCCCGGGCTTCAGCACCTCATCTACCAGGTGCTTTTTCTTCTGCTGCAGCTCGTACATTTTGTCTTCTACGGTACCTTGGGCCACCAATCGAATGACCTGGACGATATTTTTCTGCCCGATCCGATGGGCTCGGTCGGCAGCTTGCTGCTCAACCGCGGGATTCCACCATAAATCATACAGGATAACCGTATCCGCTCCGGTCAGGTTCAAGCCGGTCCCGCCGGCCTTCAGCGAGATGAGGAACAAGTCGCGTTCCCCGTCATTAAAGCGGGAGCATAGCTCCACCCGTTCGACCGCTGGCGTCTTTCCGTCGAGATAGAAGAAAGGCAGCCCCCGATAGCCCAGCTCCCGGCCAATCAACCCGAGCATCTCCGTGAATTGGGAGAAGATCAGCACACGTTTGCCTGCGCTTTGGCATTCCTCGATCATTTCCATCAGCTGGTCAAATTTGGCTGAACCGCCATCATAACCATCAACGAACAGCGCCGGATGGCAGCACAGTTGGCGCAATCGAGTCAACCCGGCCAGAATGCGAATACGGTTCTGCCCGAAAGTGTCCGCATCCAAATGCTTAAGCGTCTCCTGCTGCAGCTTAGCCAAGTAAGCAAGATAAAGCTTCTTTTGTTCTGGAAGCAGTTCTGAGGGCTGAAGCGATTCGATCTTCTCCGGAAGCTCCTTCAGTACATCGGTTTTCAGCCGGCGCAGGAGGAAGGGGCGGATGCGTTTAGCCACCGTCTCCCGGGACAAGTCATTAAACGCCTGGCGGCTCGGGAACAACTCGGGGAACACGGCGCTAAAGATCGACCACAGCTCCTCCAGCGAATTTTCCACCGGGGTACCGGTTAAGGCGAACCGATGTTTAGCCTGCAGGCTTTTCACCGCTTGGGCCGTTTGGCTGGCGTGATTTTTAAAGCTTTGGGCCTCGTCCAAAATTAACGTATGGAACGAAAGCTCGGCGAACTGCTCGATATCGCGGCGCAGCAGCGGGTAAGAGGTAATTACGACATCCGCTTGCGATGCCTCGCGTAATGTCCGTACCCGTTCGGCTTTACTGCCGTCGGCGATAACTGCTTTGATGTCAGGCGCGAATTTCGTCAACTCGTTTCGCCAGTTGTACACCAGGGAAGCGGGGGAGACGATCAGCGCCGGCTGCCCGGATTCGGCGATTTCCGGCAGCACCGACACGAGGAAGGCGATGCTTTGCAGCGTCTTCCCAAGTCCCATATCGTCGGCGAGGATGCCGCCGAAGCGGTAATGGGCCAACGTCTTGAGCCATTGATAGCCGTAGGCTTGGTAATCGCGCAACACATCAGAGAGATGCGGCGGCACCGGAAAATCCAGATTGCCGGGCTGCCGCAGGTTCTGCAGCAGCTCGCGGTACGCTTTGCCGAGCTTGACCGTTCCGCCTTGTCCTTGATCGTCCCGGATATGCAAACCGCGAAGCACCGGCAGCCGGAACTCCGGTCCGCGGATCTCGCTTTGACTCAGGCCAAATTCGTTCAGGAAACGGACGATCTCCTGGAACTCCTCGCTTTCCAGCGGCATCAGCGCGCCGTTGGGAAGCCGGTAGTACCGCCGCTTCTCCTCCAGCGCTTCCAGCAGGCCGCGGATCTCGGATTCGCCGATCCCGGTCATGCTGAAGCGAAACTCCAGCCAATCCGTACGCTCGTCCAGCTCGACGGAGATTTTCGGCGGACGCAGATCGGGAATCAGCCGAGTCTTCACGGCCGAGGTGGCGTAGATTTCCGCCAGTTTCTCCAGCTCGGGCATGACATGATAAAGGAACTCGTATTCCGCCTCCTCGTCGTCGAGGAAATAGGCGCTTTCCGTCCGCGCAAACAAGCCGGACTCCATCAAGTCCAGGATTTGCCGTTCCCGTTCACCGTCGCGCAGCAGGATCAAATCGGTTCCGCGCTTGGGTCCGTGCTCCTCCAACGGATTCAATACGATGTCGCCGTATTGAAATTCCAAGCCAGCCAGCAGCCGATCCTTCACCCGGTCAAGATAGACCCGGGCCTTCAATTGGGTCCGCACCATACGGCCGGCAACCTTCTCTTCGACGTGAACGTTCCCCAGCTTCATAAGTCCGGGCAGCACGCGTTCCACGAAGGGTTCAATCTGATCAGGCGAGATCAGGATATGCTGCTTCCGGGCGGTGGCGAGCATGTGCTTCATCTCGGCAAGCCGGCGGGTTTGCGCCGGCGGCCGCCGGATAAGCTTGCCTGCTGACAAAATCACCCCGTAGGCATCCATCACCGTAACCTCGTCCAGACCCTGGGCGGAAAATTGGTAACTATCGTCCCCGGCCTGACCGAGGTCAAAGCTTAGGGGCAGTGATTCGTCCGTCACCGTCAGTCCCGGCCATATCTGGCCGTC
Source organism: Paenibacillus rubinfantis (assembly GCF_001486505.1). Lineage (GTDB taxonomy): Bacteria > Bacillota > Bacilli > Paenibacillales > Paenibacillaceae > Fontibacillus > Fontibacillus rubinfantis. Next base: position 40,417 of record NZ_LN909066.1, on the reverse strand, counting down.
TTGTTCTAACTGCACGTTGGGCGCCTGAACGAGAAGAGGCAGCAGCCCGTCCCAGAAAAACGGCGGAATCGGCAGCAGCCGGTCGGAATGACCGTAGGATTTTGCTGTATAACCTCCCAGGCTCTCTTGGTACATCTGCTCATTACGCTGGATTTCCGCCAGCTTCTGCAGGATTGCTTCATCCTCAGGCCGAAAGCCGTGACGTTCCGGATCGTAGTTGAAATGCTTGGAGAAGCTGTAGGGCTCGCGGCGCGAGATTTTATCGAGAAAATCCCGGATGTTCTTAACGATGTAAAGGCGCTTCTCGCCAATCTTCAACTCCAGGCCAAATAGGTACTTGCGGTAGCCGTACGGCACCGGACGGAGCGTAAATTCCGCCTCCAGCGGCGTGCGTTGGTCGAAGATCATTCCGGTCCGCAGCGGAGGCTGGGCGTTGTCTTCGAACAAACGCATCATATCGCGGGCGATCCAGATATCGCGCGAGGGGATATCCCCGGCTTGTCTTCGCTGGATCACGCCAGGGGAGCTGTTCCAAGCATCCCCCGTTAGATTCAAATCGTCATCCTGATGCAGCAGCGACCGGGAAGGACGAACCGGCGGCTTTCCGCCCTGCAGCATGTCATGAATCCCCAGCAAGACGGCGGCGATATGTTTGCAATAGTTGTTATAGGAGTAGAAGGCCGGGCAGTTGCATTCCGCATGCACGTCGCCATGTTGATCGATCTGCAGCGAGACCTGATAATGGCCGGTTCCGGACACCGCCGCTTCATAGACCCTGGAGCCGTGATCGATTCGTAAGAAAGTGACTTTACCGGTCCGGTAATAGGCTTCACCGCGCTCGTAAGCGATTCGGCCGCATAATAATTTGATGACGCGCTGCGTTAACTGAAAGCTCATGGATGAATTCCTCTCTTGTCCATTTCCGTTCGTCAGGCGTTCGCCTTTTGTTCTCCCCTTATGATAACAGAAAACCGCCCGGTTAAAAACGAGGGGGTATCAGCCAGCTGTGAGGATAATGTCACTGCGGTTGCCATATTCTTTGCCCTTCCCTTAAGATAAGATGATGATGGAAATGCAAATGGAGGGAATTGAGGTATGGATACCTTTGCCTGTATTTATATTCTTCGCGGGGACCCGTTTCGTCCCGGAACCTGCTTGTACCTGGATCAAGATGTGACGGAGATCGGGCGCACGTCTTCGGATCATTTTCCGGATATGTCGTTTACGAACATCTTTATTTCCCGCAAGCATCTCATGATTCGGCGGGAAGGGGAGCGTGCGGTTGCTTACGATATGGGAAGCCGTCATGGCACGGAGCTGAACGGCGTGCGGATGATCCCGCATGCCCCTTACGTGCTGGAAACGAACGATATCTTGAAATTGGCGCGGGGCACAAGCGTGCTGCACTTCTCTTATTCGCCTGGGGAACAGACCCTGGAGTTTGAGCCGGTGAGCAGTGTGTCGCACCCGGAAGCGATTGAAGGAACGGTAACGATTCATTGGGAGAAGCGGGAATGTATCGTGGACGGCGTTAAAATTTCGATGTCAGAAAAGGAATTTTTGCTGCTGCAGCTACTCCATGAGCACCCGAACCGGCTGGTAACGATCCGCGAGATCAAGCAGACGGTATGGTACGACCGCAGTCCGGGCCCTGACGGGCTGCCGGACGTTACAATCGATGAATTAACGACATTAATTTATCGGATTCGTAAGAAATACGGGCGCGATACGTTCCAGATCAACGCGATCCGGGGGAGCGGGTATATTTTAGAGACAGAATAAAAGCAGGGCTTGGGTAGGAATCGGGGGGACTGGAATGCGAAAGATCAGGAATATCTTTAGAGCGCGAACGTTATGGATTTTGCTCATCCTTATAGCCTTTATCTACTTAAACAATACGCCGCATTTGACCGCCGCCCGCGGCGGGGAGCCGAAGCTGTTGGCCCATCGCGGTCTGGCGCAAACCTTCCCGATGGAGGGAATCGAAAACGACACGTGTACGGCCGAGCGGATTTACGAGCCGGAGCATGAGTTTCTGGAGAATACGCTGCCTTCTATGGAAGCGGCATTTGCGGCGGGCGCGGACATGGTGGAGCTGGATCTGAAGCCAACCCAGGACGGGCAGTTCGCCGTATTTCACGACTGGACCCTGGAATGCCGCACCAATGCCGAGGGCACCACAAAAGACTATACGATGGCCGAGCTGAAGATGTTGGATATCGGTTACGGCTATACGGTCGATCATGGCAAGACGTATCCGTTCCGCGGCAAAGGCGTTGGGATGATGCCGTCATTACCTGAGGTGGTGGAGCATTTCCCCGGGAAGGAGCTATTGCTGCATATCAAGAGCGAGGATCCCGAGGAGGGGAAGCAGCTGGCGGCCTATCTTTCTACCTTGAAGAAGGAGGAACGGGATTTGCTGACCGTCTACGGTGGGGACCAACCCATCGCGGCCTTAAAGGAATTGCTACCGGAGATAAGGGTTATGTCGAAAGCGACATTAAAGCAATGTCTGCTTTCGTATGAAGCTTCCGGCTGGACGGGATACATCCCCGACGCTTGCCGTAACACCGAACTGCATATCCCCGAGAAAATCGCGCCTTGGCTGTGGGGCTGGCCGGATAAATTCCTAAACCGCATGGAACGGGCGAACACGCGCGTCGTCATTGTCGGCGGGGACGGCAGTGATTTCTCCAGCGGCTTCGATACGATCGAGGATATGAGGCGCCTGCCGGGGGGATATAGCGGCTGGATCTGGACGAACCGAATCGACCGGATTGCGAAGGCGGTACAAACTGGGATTGACGATTGAGAACGATTATCAATATACTGAGAGAAGGATATTGATAAAGGAAGATGAAGGACATGAATCAAGAGTCCCAAGACCGTGATTTTTCCCTTTATCACCCGGGTCGTCCGAAACCTCCTAAAACCGATATAATCATGGCTGATCAGCCGGCTTGACGTCTTTAAAATAGGCGTTAAGCCGGCTTTTTTATACTTTTTTTAGAATTCGTTAAGAAGCGCTTTAGAGCCGGGGGCTAAGCTAAGAAAGGAAGGACAAAACCAAAGGGAAAGGAAGTTGAAGATGAACCAGAAATGGATCAAGCGTGGAGCGGTGTTCGGCATCGGAGCTGCGCTACTGCTCGGCAGCGGATTGTCCGCTATGGCGGGAACGTCCGGGTACGAAACGTACAAAACCGCCATCAAGCAGACGCATGCCGCATCCAGCTTAACGAACCAAGGCCGCATCGTCGTGACCGACAACGGGAAGACGATTGTAAACGCCAAGCTGGAGGTCAAATTGAACAAGGAGAAGGACACCCTAAGCGCGAACATCGAGTTGACCGGAGCCTCGGGAACACAAACGTTCCAAGCGTATAAGCAAGACGGGAAAATGGTGTTTGTCGGCGGCGACGATACCGACACCTACCATGTCCTGCCGCTTGCGGAAGACGAGCAGCGGTTCGGGGACGGAGATTTTGATCCGCCGCAGCATGCGGAGCAGCTGATGGAAGCCTTGTTGGGCAATATCAAAGATTTGGCCACGGTCCAGGAGCTGCCATCCGGCGGCAAGCAAACCACACTGCATTTAAGCGGTAGCCAAATTCCGGCGATTGTACAGGCGGCGGGCTCCCTTGCGGCCGGACATATGGCCGCAGCCGACAAGATGATGGCAGAAGGCGGTCAGGGTGCACAACAAGGCCACGGCATGATGGGATCCTCCTCCAACGCGATGATGTCGATGCATCCTTCTTTGAAGGATTTTGATCTCCCGGCCTTAACCAAGGACGTGAAGGTCGAGGATATCCGTTTGGATGCGGACATCAACAAGGATCAATTGGTGGAGCATCAACAGGGTCAGATGATTGTCCGCGGTACGGACGAGGCAGGGCAAGCCCACGAAGTTGTGATCAAAGCCAGCTTTGATCTGTCTGGATTTGGTCAAACGACCCCGGATACCGTGGACTTGACCGGGAAGCAGGTCGTAACCATCGAGAGGTCGGAACATATGCCGCATGGGCATCGATAAACCGAGTTTAGCCGGATGCCGGGCCAGGCGGCCCGGCATCGTTTGTTGAGAACTTATCGATAGGAGTTGAAGCAGGTGGAGACGCTTTTGGAAGTGCAGGGGGTAAGTAAGCGATTCGGCAACGGACGCGGGATCGGTCAGGTCAGCTTTGACGTTAAAGCCGGGGATATCGTGGGGTTGTTCGGGCAAAACGGGGCCGGCAAGACGACCCTGCTCAAGACAATCACCGGATTATGCCGCCCCGATGAGGGGAGGATCCGGATGTTCGGATGCGATCTGAATACGCACTATGAGCAAGCCATGTCGCGAGTGGGTTGCGTGATCGAAGCGGCGGACGCTTACGACTATATGACCGGAAAGCGGAATCTTCGGCAAGCCGCCCGTTACTATCCAGGTCTGCCGGCTTCACGCATCGAGGAAGTGCTGGAAATGACGGGTTTGGCGTCTTATCAGAACGAGCGGGCGAAGCACTATTCCCTGGGAATGAAGCAGCGCTTGGCGCTGGCAGCTGCATTGCTGCCGGAACCGCGACTTGTGATCCTCGACGAGCCCACCAATGGACTGGATATCGAAGGCATGGTGGAGCTTCGCCAAACGATCGCTCGACTGGCCCGCGAAGAGGGGATTGCTTTTCTGATCTCGAGCCATATGTTAAGCCATCTCGAACCGATCGTGACATCTATTGGTATCCTTCACCGCGGAGAACTGGTTCGGTTCGGCCGCCGTTTTGAGCTGGTGCCGCCGGACATGACGTTGGAAGATTATTATTTGGACGCCATCCAATCAGGTAAAGGGGAGGATCTACATGAACGCACTGCTGGCAAGCTGGCGTAATGAAGTGGAGAAGCTGTGGCTGCGTAAAAGAACCAAAGCGGTACTCGCGTTGGCCGTCTTGATTCCGGTAATGTTTACGCTGGGTATCGGTTTCCTTGGCCGGGCCTTGGGGCTGAGCGCTGCACTGGGCAGGCAGGTCTCCTTAATCACCTTGAATGTCGTGACGGGCTTTTTACTGCCGCTTTATTTGTTTATGGCGGCTGCCGATTTGTTTCCCGGCGAAACCTCCGCACGAACAATGAAGCTTATGCTGGTGCGTCCGGTGACCCGCGCCAAGCTGTTCGCCGCCAAGGTGCTGGCGCTCGGCACAGCCGCTGCGGCCATTTTAGCCGCCGCCGGGATTGCTTCCGCGGTAAGCGGGCTGCTGTCGTTCTCCGCATCGCCGGTTCACGAGTGGACGGACAGCCTGATCGCCTATACCGTATCGATCGTGCCGCTGGCCGCACTTAGCCTAATCGCGGTGTGGATCGCGATGTTTTTTGCGAACAGCGCGGCAGCCCTCGGCTCCATGATCCTGGTATATGCGGCGGCGAAGCTGCTCCCGGTGATGTTCCCGGCATTTGCGATCTGGTCGCCTTTTTCTTATACGGATTGGCACACGTTATGGGTTGGCGCCGGGGCTGGCACCGACAAACTGCTGCAATCGTTTTTCATTTTGATCGCTTATAGTATGATGGCTTATGTAAGCAGCGTCACCCGCTTTGAACGCAAGTCCTATTGATTATGTTGAAAGGAACGGACGCCGATGACGATCCGATTAAGACTGATTTTATCCTATATTGCGATGGTATTGATCCCTATTCTCCTGACGATGATGATCGCTATGGTGCTGACGCGGGTATTCTTCGGCCCGGGCGATTCCACGACCAATGGGAGAGACGGCTTCCAGTTCCATGGGCACGCCTTATCGGAATTTTGGGAGAAAATCAACGAGCGCGAACGGCTGATGAATGGCGTCAAGTTCGTCGCTGAACAGGATCCGGAGCTGCTCGCGAACCCGAAGTTTCTGGCTGAAACGGGGGGGAAGCTTCAAGGACTTCAAGCCGGACTCGTGGTCGTTCGAAACGGTGAGGTCACGTATGCTCCCGCCGATGTGGAGCAACAAGGCTTGGAAGCGGAACTGGCCCAAGTTGATGCGGAACAGGAGGGAAGCCATGCGAAATGGATGATGAACCGGGAACCGGAAATTGCCGGACGTTATACCGCGGAACGTGTGGATTTCACCTTTGACGATCAGAGCGCCGGAACCCTCTACCTCTTATCCGATTTAAATCCGTTGCTGGGCAAAATGTCGCGGTTTATGCCGTTGATGTTTTTTTCGCTGCTGCTGATTGTGGCATTCACCAACCTGGTGCTGACGTTTTTCGTGTCCCGCAGCATCCTTCGCCCCTTATATACGCTTAAACATGCGGCGGAACGCATCAAGGAAGGCGAACTGGACCGTCCGCTCCTGATGCAACGTAAGGATGAATTCGGCGAAGTGGGAGAGGCTTTCGAGGAGATGCGCGAACGGCTAAATCACTCGATTCATTTGCAACTCCAATACGAGGAGAATCGGAAGGAGATGCTGTCGAATATTTCCCATGATTTGAAAACGCCTATCACCGGGATCAAAGCCTGCGTTGAAGGGCTTCGTGATCGCGTAGCCGATACGGAGGAGAAGCGGGACAAATACATTGCTATGATCGGGCAAAAAGCGGACGATATGGACCGGATGATCGAGGAGCTGTTCCTGTTTTCCAAGCTGGATTTGAAACGTCTGCCGTTTGATTTTGAACCGGTGGATCTCATTCGTTTTCTGCAGAGCTGCAGTGAGGAATGGAAGGCGGACCCCCGCTACGCAGAGGTGCAAATCGAATTTATCTCTAGCGCGGAACCCCTTCTTTACGTCGATGCCGACCGGGATAAGCTCAAACGCGTGCTCATGAATATTGCCGACAACAGTTTGCATTATATGAATAAGACGGAGAAACGATTGACCCTGGAGCTTGAAGCGAATCCAAGCGAAGTGCTCGTTCGCCTTCGGGACAACGGAGCTGGGATCGACGCGGACGCACTGCCGAAGGTGTTCGAGCGGTTCTACCGCGCTGAAGCTTCACGGAGCAGCCAGAGCGGCCGCGGCGGCAGCGGTCTGGGCTTGGCTATCGTTCGGCAGATCATCGAAGCGCACGGCGGCAGCGTGCGGGCAGACAGCCAGATCGGTGTGGGGACGACGATCTCTTTTACGCTGCCAAGACACAAGCCAACACATCCCCGAACGGGTGGTGAAGTGAGATGAAACGGATCTTAATTATCGAAGACGATCCCGTGATCGCGGAGGTGGAGCGGGATTATTTGCAGGCGAGCGGGTATGCGGCGGATATTGCCGCGAACGGGGAAGAGGGGTTACGGCTTGCGCTTTCGGAGCCATATGACCTGCTTGTGCTCGACCTGATGCTGCCGGGTGTGGACGGCTACGAGATCTGCAAGCAAGTGCGCGAAGCCAAGGAGATTCCGATCCTGATGGTCTCGGCCAAAAAGGAAGATATCGATAAAATCCGCGGTCTGGGCTTAGGCGCTGACGATTATATTAGCAAGCCGTTTAGCGTGGGGGAGCTGATGGCTCGCATTAAGGCGCATTTGGCCCGGTATGAGCGGCTCACGAACCAATCCCGCCCGGCTAACCGTGACGAGCTGCATCTGCGCGGTTTGCACATCGACAAAATGTCGCGGAAGGTGTGGGTGAACGGCACCGAGCTTACGCTGACGGGCAAAGAATACGATTTACTGCTGTTTTTGGCGATGCATCCGAACCGGGTGTTTTCAAAGGATGACTTGTTCGAGAGAATATGGGGGATGGATTCGCTGGGTGATTTGGCTTCCGTCACCGTCTACATCAGCAAGCTTAGGGAGAAAATCGAGCGGGATCCGTCGCAGCCGCAGTATATCGAAACGATCTGGGGCGTTGGTTATCGCTTTAATTTATAGCTTGTGGGAGCCTTTCCTCCTCCGGGTCTTTTACACGATTATCCCTTTCGTTAAGGGAACAATAACCCCTATCTGGATACGGATGGGGAGCTCTCTTGCTCTCTGATCCAAAGGGATAATGCGGAAAAGCGCCACGCCCAAGGGTTCCGATCGGTCGCCGCTCTTGGACTTCAAAAACTCGCGTCCAAGGGGTGGTGCTTTGATGGAAGTTACTATATAATTTTTAGCGGACTCATATTTGAAATCAAAGCGAGGGATACCCATGGCTGCCATTGAAGTGCGCGATTTGCGCAAGACATTTAAGGTGCAGAAAAACCGCGAAGGCCTCAAAGGGGCCTTTCTTGATTTATTTAAGCGGGAATACAACGAAGTGGCCGCCGTGAAAGATATTTCGTTTCAGATTCCGGAAGGGGAGATCTGCGGCTATATCGGCGAGAACGGGGCCGGCAAATCGACGACGATCAAAATGCTCACCGGCATCCTGGTGCCGACGTCGGGCCATTTGAAGGTCGGCGGTTTCGTGCCCTATGCCGAGCGCGAGAAGTTCGTGCAGCATATCGGCGTCGTCTTCGGCCAGCGCAGCCAGCTCTGGTGGGATATCGGCGTGATCGAGTCGTTTGAGCTGCTGCGCAAGGTTTACCGCGTGCCGCAGGACGAATACAAGAAACGGCTGGACGAACTGGTGGAGCGCCTCCAACTGCAGGAGCTGCTGAACCGCCCGGTGCGGAAGCTGAGCCTAGGTCAACGGATGCGTTGCGAGCTGGTCGCGGCGCTGCTGCATAACCCGTCGATCGTCTTCCTGGACGAGCCAACAATTGGTCTAGACATCGTCGTGAAATCGGAAATCCGCGATTTTCTCAAGGATATGAATCGCGAGCACGGCACGACGATCCTGTTGACGACGCATGATCTGCAGGACATTGAGGCGCTCTGCTCCCGCGTCATCATGCTCGACGACGGCCGGATCATTTACGACGGCGGTTTAGAAGAGCTGAAGGACCGCTGGGGGACGGGCAAGGAAGTGTTGTTCCAGTTTGGGACGGCCACTAAGCTCGATCAATTGCGGGGCTGGACGGGCGCATTGCCTGTCATTTGGACGGCGGAAAACGACCTGAACGCCAAGGTCTGGATCCCGCGGGACATCGGGGTTTCCGAGGTGCTGGGACAGGTCGTTGGCCAAGCGGACATCACGGATATCAAAATCATCGAAACCAATACGGATGAGATCGTTCGCAGCATCTACCAATCCGGTTCGGCGGACAAACCGGCGGACACGGACGCGGAGAGCAAAGAAGGTGCGGTTATCCATGTCTAACCAGTGGGGAGCGTACCTCGATTTTATCCGCATCCGTTTTTTGACGATGCTGGCATATCGAGTGAACTATTATTCGGGCATCTTGATCTATTCGTTGAACATTGGAGTTTACTATTTTACGTGGAAAGCGATCTACGGCAGCGGAGGCGAGCTTGGTGGCTTTACTGCCTCGCAGATGACGACTTATCTGGCGGTCTCCTGGATGGCCCGGGCGTTTTATTTCAACAACCTGGACCGCGAAATTTCAACCGATATCCGGGACGGAAGTATCGCCATACAGTTCATTCGCCCTTATAACTACCTTATCGTCAAAATGATGCAAGGCTTCGGTGAAGGCATGTTCCGCTTCATCATGCTGATGGTTCCCGGCATGGCGATCGCCATGCTGCTGTTTCCTGTCAAGCTGCCGAACGAGGCGAGCGCTTGGGCAGGCTTCCTGGTGATGCTGTTCTTCAGCTTCCTGATCAATTCACAGCTGAACGTGATCACGGGATTGATGTCTTTTTTTGTGGAGAATAACGAGGGCTTTATGCGCATGAAACGGGTTGTCGTCGATCTGTTCTCGGGTCTGATTATTCCGATCAGCTTGTTTCCTGGCTGGCTTGGCGGCATTATGTCGTTCTTGCCGTTTCAGGCGATTACCTACTTGCCGGGTTCGGTGTTCACCGGCCGGATTCAAGGTGCTTCGATTTGGAACGTGCTGGGCATTCAGGTCATCTGGTTCGTCATTCTGCTCATTCCGATGATTGGGCTGTACCGCGCTTCGCGGAAACGGCTGTTCGTGCAAGGGGGTTAAGGGGAGTATGTACTACTTGGGCCTCATGGGCGAATATTTGAAAAATTACATGAAAACCCGGATGACCTACCGCGCTGACTTTTGGGTGGAGGTCATTTCCGACCTGTTGTTTCAGGCGACCAACCTGATTTTTATCTTTGTGATCTTTATGCACACCAACAGCCTTGGTGGCTGGAGCGAAAGCGAAGTGGTGTTTGTTTATGGCTTCTTTATGGTGCCGTTTGGCGTGTTCAGCTGCTTTGTCAACCTGTGGAACTTCAGCGAGCGGTATATCGTGAAAGGGGAGATGGACCGGATTATGACCCGTCCGGCGTATAATCTGTTCCAGATCTTCCTGGAAAACGTCGATCCGCCGGCGCTTGTTGGCTCGATCATCGGGGGGATCATCATGGTGATCAGCGGCGGCCAGTTGGGGCTTAGCTTCGAATGGTGGACGATTCCTGCGCTGCTGCTATTTACGCTAAGCGCGGTTGCGATCTATACGGGCATCTATACGACGTTAACGTCCTTATCGTTCTACTCGGATGCACCAACCGGCATCTTGCCGTTGATGTACAATGTTCAGGGGTATGGACGGTACCCGGTGACGATTTACAACCGGGCGATTCAAGTGCTGCTGACTTGGATTTTGCCGTTTGCTTTCGTTGGCGTCTATCCGGCTTCGCTGTTCCTGGAGCGCGAGGAGATGCGGCAAATGGCCTGGCTCACCCCGCTGGTAGGCCTCGTATTCCTGGCGATCGGACTGACGTCTTGGAACTACGGCGTGAAGCGGTACCGGGGCGCGGGGTCATAGACCACATATTTATTAATAAAGCCGGCGTCCCTGAGGGGCGCCGGCTTTTGTTGGTTCTCGTTCCTCGCTTCAAATGCAAAAGTGCAGTTCATTTGCGCAGAATCGGGGCTCTACGCGCGAACTAAATGTAAATCTGCAGTTAAATTTCGCCATTTGGAGCGGATTGGCGGAAAACCTCCAAATTCAAATGTACTTTTGCATCTCACCTACGTTAAATCATAGATTTGGCGTGTTTTGAGATGCACTTTTGCGTTGGCCTTCAAGAAGCAGGCAGGGAAGTCGCCCTGCAAGCGGAGTAGGCGAAGGAAATCCCCTGTAGAGGGCAAAGGTAGCCACACCGGCATGGACCTAGATCAGAACCGGTTGCGGTTGCGATACAGCAGCACCATAAAGAACGGTGCTCCGATAGCCGCGGTTAACACGCCGGCAGGCACGTCCCGCGGCAAAAAAGCGGTTCGCGCAACCAGATCCGCCACAAGCAGGATCAATGCGCCAATCAGCGCGCTGACCGGGAGGACGCCGGAGAAGGACGGCCCGGTCAACCGACGGGCCATATGCGGCGCCATCAGCCCGATAAACGCGATCGCGCCGCCGATCGCTACCGCGGCACCGGCCAGCGACACGCTAAGCGCGATCAGCAGCAGGCGCTGCAGCTGGACGCGGGAGCCCACGCTGGTGGCGATATCGTCGCCCAAAGCTTGGATGTTCACCTGGCGGGCTTGCAGCCAGGTCAAGACCAGCAGCACGGCCGTCCAAGGCAGCAGCGTCAACACGTCATTATCCCAGGAGACGCCATAAATGCTGCCGGTCATAAACGTGAGCGACTGGTTGGCTAGCTGCATCGGTCCGGAGATGATCAGCATAAACGACAGCGACTTGATCGCGGCGGAGACGCCGATGCCGATGAGGATAATGCGCAGCGGGGACGCCCCTTTTTTCCAAGCCAATACATACAACAACGCCGTCACGAGGAACGCGCCGAGAATCGATGCCAGCGGCATCCAGTGAATCGAAATCGTACCCTGGAACAGGTAGATAAACAGGATCGCACCCAGCGAAGCCCCTTCGGTAATCCCTGCAACGTCAGGCGAAGCAAGCGGATTGCTAATGACGCCTTGCAAAATCGCCCCGGCAACGGCCAAGGAGGCACCGACCAGCACGGCTACTAAAATGCGCGGCAGGCGGAGATTTACTACGATAACTTGTTCCCCCGGTTCGGCCATACCGAATAAGGCTTTTAACACGGTTAGGGGAGGGAGGTATTGACTGCTGATCCCTACACTGATGACCATCATCCCCAGACAGAGGACGGACAACAGCAGGCAAATCCATAAGGTTCTTTTCCTTTTCGCCTGCAGGGAGGAGTTGGCGCTGAACAAAGGTGGTTTTCCGGATTTGGCCATCAGTTCTTCACCCCTTTCCTAGCGATGTAAACGAAGAACGGGACGCCCAAGATCGCGGTCATGACGCCAACCGGAATTTCCTTCGGCATGGCGATATATCGGGAGCCGAGGTCGGCCGAGACGAGCAGCAAGGCTCCGGTCAAAGCGCAATACGGCAAAATCCAGCGGTGATCCGTTCCGACGAAATGGCGGATAATATGCGGGATAATGATGCCGACGAAGGCGATCGGCCCAGCCACGGCTACAGAGCCTCCGGCTAGAAGAATTACGGCGGCGGCGGCTAACGTCTTAATCAGGCCTGTCCGTTGGCCAAGCCCTTGGGCCACGGTATCTCCCATGGCCAGCACGTTAAGCTGCCGGGCTAGCAACTGGGCGATGGCGATCCCGCCCCCCATGTAGGGAAGCACATTCAGGAGTTGGTCCGTTCCCCGACCTGCCACTGAGCCAACCAGCCAGACGAGCACCTGGTCGAACATCTTGCCGTCGGACAACATCAACCCTTGGGTTAACGAGTAGAAGAAGGCCGCCATCGAAGCGCCGGCTAATGTAATTTTTAGCGGTGTCATGCCGTCCCGACCGAGGCTTCCCAAAAGGAAAACCACCGCACCGCTAAGTGCCGCCCCGATCAAGGCAACCCAGGTTAAGGCTTGCATCCCCGACAAGCCTAGCCATCCGGATGCGAGGATGATAAAGAAAGCGGCCCCGGAATTGACGCCCAGCGTGCTGGGTGAAGCGATCGGATTCCGGGTGATTACTTGCATCAGCGCGCCCGCTACAGCGAGGCAAGCGCCAACGGCAGCAGCGATAAATGCACGCGGCACGCGAGCCGTTTGAATGAGCAGGTGCTCATTGCTGCCATTCGGGTGGACGAAGGATTCCCAGACTGTAGGGAACGGGATGTCCGTCACGCCGAAGCTGATGCTGCATACAAGCGCTGCAGCCAACGCCAAAGCGCAAATCAACAAGCCGAAACCTTTCATGAGGTCGATTCCCACTTTCCAAATCAAATATAATGCCCATTAAATCTTAGAAGATGGGGAAGAGACTGTCAATGAGGTTGAGAATCATTCTTAATGTATTGACAAGAGCAAGGGTCATGCCCTATATTCGTGAAGATGATAATCATTATCAGCGAAAGCAAACAGATCATTTTGAGGGGAGCATGAATCATGAATCATACTCGCAACAACGCTTATCGCGGTCGTGCCGCTTGGTGGGCTATCGTTGTACTAGCGCTGGTGCTGGTTATCTCGGGCTGCGGAAAGGGCGGTAATCAGGGGAATTCCAGTAAGACCGAAACGAACGGCAGTGCGGCGGCGGAGAATCAAAAGGAAGGGAATCCAACGGCGGCCGATGGCAAACGGGTCGTTAAACATGCCATGGGAGAGACCGAAATCGAAGGAACTCCACAGAAAGTCGTGGTATTGACCAATGAAGGCACGGAAGCCCTGTTGGCCCTCGGGATCAAGCCGGTTGGAGCGGTTCGCTCCTGGACGGGAGATCCTTGGTATCCGCACATTCAAGACGAGATGGAGGGAGTTACGGTCGTTGGCGAGGAAAGTCAGCCGAACTTGGAGCTGATCGCCGGTCTGCAACCTGACCTCATCATCGGCAACAAGATGCGCCAGGAAAAGGTATACGAGCAATTGCAAGCGATCGCTCCAACGGTGATGTCCGAGGACCTTCGGGGGAATTGGATGAACAACTTCAAGCTCTATGCGGAAGCGTTGGGACTTACCGATAAAGGCAATGAGCTGTTGGGTGACTTCGATGCTCGGATTGCGGACTTTAAGGCCAAAGCTGGCGATAAGCTGAAAGAAACCGTATCGGTGGTGCGGTTCATGGACGGCAAAACGCGGGTTTATCATACGAACACGTTCTCCGGTATTATTTTTGAACAGCTGGGTATCGCTAGAAATCAAATGACACTGAACGCCAAAGATACCTTTGTTGATGAGATCACCAAAGAGCGACTGCCTGAGGTGGATGCCGACCGTTTATTCTATTTCACCTATGAAACGGGTGACGGTAAAGCCAATCAGACCGAAACGGACTGGACCAACGATCCGCTCTGGAAAAACCTGAACGTCGTGAAGAACGGAAAGACCTATAAGGTGGACGATGCGATTTGGAATACCGCCGGTGGCATCAAAGCAGCCAATCTGTTGCTTGACGAGCTGTTCAAAATCTATGAGCTTGAGTAGGTAATGATTATTTGACCGGTCTGGCAAAACGTCCGACAATTTCGATGGATTGCACCACGTTCATAAACGCGTGAGGGTCGGTATCAACCACCGCTTTGCGGACGGCCGCCAACTCGTACCGAGTTGTTACGGTCATCAAAGTATAGTTCTGCTCTTCGCGGAATCCGCCTTCGGAATGGAGGCAGGTGATGCCGTGGTGCTGCTTGCGCAGCTGGCAAAGCATCTCTTCCTTGCGCTTCGTAATGATGAAGCAGGTCACTTTGATGTGGCCGACATGGATCATATCCACGACTTTACCTTTGACAAACGTCGACAACATGGAATAGAGGGCCAGGTCCCAGCTTTGAAAAAATCCTAGCGCGAGGATGACCAGGCCATTCAGCACAAAGAGGATGTTCCCCATGGGAACGTCTTTTTTGCGTGTGACGATAGAACCCAGGATATCAAATCCTCCGGTCGAGCCGCCAACGCGCAGTGAAAACCCGATACCCGCCGCCGAGATGATTCCGCCAAACACCGCTGCCAGAATCGGATCTTTCGTGACTTGAACCTCGGGAATCAGGGAGATAAACCAGGTGGTGCTGACGACGGAGATGCAGCTAAGTACGATATAGCGGCGACCCACCGCTTTCCATCCCCATACAATCAGAGGGACGTTAAGCAGAAAAAAGACGAGCGAGATGTTCCATCCGGTCAAATATCCAATGATGGAAGCCACACCGGTTACGCCCCCGGACAGTAACTTATGGGGGATCAAGAACAAATCGAGCCCTGCGGCGACAAGCAAGGCGGAGAGCAGGATGATGCCAACCTCCTGCGCGGGTTTTAGAGATGCTCGAAGCGGTTTTTCGATCATCGGGCGATACTGGTCCAAATTCATGTCAATGCCTTCCTTACGTATCAGTGTTATAAAATATTATTATCGGCTTAAATTATCATTTTTATCACGGGATCAGACTATGACTTATCTCACCTCGAAAAGGGAATCTTAGTGGATAATTCTCACTTGAAAGCGAGGGATATCCATGGTACAAACAAATGGGAACGACGGGAATTATCGCCTAGAGACGGACCCGTCGGTTCGGCTTAGTCGGTTTAAGGCGGAAGTGATGATGCGCGAGGGATATCACGTTAATCCGGAGCGCCCGGATGATGTGAAGTATGAAGTGGCTCAATCGTTGGGCGTGACGTTGCGGGAAGGCGATAACGGCGACCTGACAACGGCGAAAGCCGGCAAGGTTGGCGGCGCCATCGGCGGCTCGATGGTTAAGGAAATGATTCGCTTAGCCAAACAACGTTTAAACGATCAGCCATAAATTTACGAATGGAGGTTCGCCATGGTCATGAACGAGTGGGATCAACTGAAGCAACACCTGCAAGAGTGGGTGGAGGAATGCCGGGGAACCAGCGCTGCAGGAACGGTGGCGGAGTATATTCCGGAGCTGTCAAAGGCGAAGCAGGATATGCTCGGAGTTTATCTTTTGGGTGCTCAAGGGCTATCGATTTCCGCCGGAGAGGCTCAGATTCCGTTTACGATGCAGAGCATTTCGAAGGTATTTACGTTGATCCTGGCGCTCATCGACCATGGGGAAGCCGCCGTTTTCTCTAAAGTTGGGATGGAGCCGACCGGCGATAATTTTAATTCCATCATGAAGCTGGAACTGGCCCAACCGGCGATTCCGTTTAATCCGTTGATTAACGCAGGCGCAATCGTGGTCTCTTCGATGATCAAGGGGGCGAATGCGGCGGAAAAGTCGGAGCGCATTTTGACATTTTTTCGCGAGTTAGCCGGTAATTCCGGCTTGGCTTACGATGAACAGGTTTACCGTTCGGAGTCGGAGACAGGACATTTAAACCGGTCGATGGCTTATTTTTTGCTGGATAAAGGAATCCTGGGCTGCGGCGTGGAGGAGGTGCTGGACATTTACTTCCGCCACTGCTCAATTCAGGTCTGCTGCAAGGATTTGGCGCGGATGGCGCTAGTGCTGGCCTTGGACGGAGCCGATCCGGCGACGGGTAAAACGCTGATCCCGCGGCGTTATGTGCAAATCGCCAAAACATTTATGGTCACCTGCGGGATGTACAACGGATCGGGTGAGTTTGCCATCGGCGCAGGTCTGCCGGCTAAAAGCGGCGTCTCCGGTGGGATCTTGACCCTGGTGCCCGGACGGTACGGCATCGGTGTGGTGGGACCGGCTTTAAATCCTAAAGGCAACAGCATCGCCGGGGTCCAGTTAATCGAACGGCTGTCGCAAACCTTGGATTGGAGCCTATTTTAAATAAGGAAGAGGTATATTGAGATGGATCCACATTATCGGGCAATTTTAAAACAAATCGTGCATTGCTCTCCTACCCACTTCCAATTGAAGTCGTTACTATAAATGTTGTAAACCAGATACTTACGATTCAAATGGGAGGGTTATCAATGTTCAAATGGAAGCGTTTACTAACAGCGCTGGTGGCGGTTACCCTGGTCGGGTCGCTTGCGGCTTGCGGCGGCGGGAAGAACAATGCGGCAGAGCCGGCGGGAGCGAAGGCGGAAGGCAATACCGCTACAGGCTCAGGCAATGAGCCCGTGAAGCTGCGGATCATGTGGTGGGGGTCTCAGGAACGGCATGAAGCGACCTTGGCTGCCCTAGATTTGTATACGAAAAACAATCCAAACATCACCTTCGAACCGGAATACTCGGGGATGGATGGTTATTTGGACAAGCTGTCCACGCAAGCGGCAGCGAAAAACGCACCGGACATCGTTCAGCTTGATCCGGGCTGGGCGCCCGATTGGGCAAACCGCAAGCAGCTCGCGCCACTGGATGCGGTCGACGTGTCGAAGATCGATCCGAAACTGCTCGCCGGCGGGCAACTGGACGGCACGCAATACGCGATACCGCTTGGATCCGTTGCGTTTGGGATGATTTACGACAAAGCTGCGCTGGATAAGCTGGGCGTCAAAAATCCGGAAAACGGCTGGTCTTGGGACGATTTCTTCGCGTTGGCGAAAGAGCTGAAAGGCAAGCTGCCAAGCGGCCAATATTTCACGAAGGATTATGCGGCCAACTACTTCATGTACTCGGCATATCAATACAGTAAAGGCAAAGGTATGGTCATCACGGAAGACGGGAAGTTCAACATTGATGAAACGTCCTTCCTGGAATGGACCAAGCATTTTGAGGAGCTTCGCAACGAAGGTTTGGTGCCGCCGGCCGACGTCAACTCCTCCGACAAAGAATTTGATCCGCAAATGGACTTAATGGTTGCCGGAAAAATTCTGTTCCGTTACAGCTTCTCCAACAATTACAGCGCATGGGACAGCATCAAGAAAGGGGCTTACGCGCTGGTGACAATGCCGCGGGCCGAGGAAGCCGGCGGTTGGCTGAAGCCGTCGATGTACCTGTCGGTATCCGACAACTCCGAGCATAAGGCTGAAGCAGAAGCGTTCATCAATTGGTTCGTCAATGATCCGGAAGTCGCGCAAATCTTGAAGACGTCCCGGGGCTTGCCGGTCAACAAGGATAACGCGGCAGCGCTGGAATCCAGCATGAGCGACGTCGACAAGGTGGGCATGGTGCTGCTCCGTGCGACCGAAAAAGACGGCCAAACGTGGACAGCCGGTGCGGGAGGCTGGACGAACTACATTGATAAGGACTTCCCGCTGGTGCACGATCAGCTGAGCTTTGGGAAGATCACCCCGGAAGAGGCCTACAAGCAGCTGAAAGAAGCGGCAATGGCTTACGAATAAGATATTCGACCCCAGCCCGGAACCGGATTCCCGTTCCGGGCTGATTTTTAAGTCTATACCTGGGAAGGGAGGGAGGCCTGAGGATGCTTCGTATTCAAGATGTTCTGGATTGGTTGAAGCCGGTGCGGGCGATAAATCCCACCGTGGACGGCCTGGTCATCGGTAGGCCGGAGGTGGAAGTGGGAGGGATCGCTGTCACGTTTATGGCGACGCAGGCAGCCATGGAACAGGCGGCTTCGCGGAGGGCCAATTTGCTCATCTCGCATGAGGGCTTGTTTTATAGCCATCGCTCGGACGGGAGTCAACTGAAAGAAGATCCCGTCGTTCAGCTGAAGTTGCGTCGGCTGGAGGAACTTGGCCTTGCGGTGATTCGATACCATGACGGTATCCATCGGGAAACGCCGGACGGCATTACCGCCGGGCTGATCGAGGAGCTCGGCTGGCAGGAGGCGGTGTGCGAATACCACCCTGCTTCAGCGGTGCTAGAGCTCCCGGCAATGACTCTAGAGGAGTTGGCCCGCATGGTAAAACGGAAGCTGAATCTCCCGTTTGTGCGTTTCACGGGGGATCCGGCAATGCGGTGCCGGAAGGTTGGCGTGCTGGTGGGTTACCGCGGCGGAGGCGATCTGGCGATCCCGCTGCTGGGGGAGGTCGACTTGATCATCGCCGGCGAAGGCCCGGAATGGGAAGCGCCGGAGTACGTGCGCGACGCTGTCTACCAGGGCAAGGAGAAAGCGATGATTCTTCTGGGCCACGGTCCAAGCGAAGCGCCCGGGATGAAGCGGCTGGCTCGTAAGCTTCGCGCTGCTTTTCCATCCCTTCCGGTGCATGTGATCGAGAATGAGCCATTATTTCATTGGATAGGACAGGGGGAGAAACCATGAACCAACAACCAACTGCATTAGCGGAAAATGGATATGACGCCTGGCTTCGGTATCACAGTCTCGAACCGGGCGAGAGACGGGATGAACTCAACCGATTTGGCGGGATCCTCGTTGAGGGAACTGACGAACCTGCGGCGTTAACGGCAGCTCACGAGTTGTCGAGAGGGGTAAGCGCGATGCTGGGGCGCGAGGTGGCCGTCGTCTCGGAACGCAGGCGCACGGAGGATGCGCCTTGTTTTGTGCTAGGGCTGCTGGGACGCAGTCCGATCATTGACGGCGTGTTCCCGGAAGGGGAGAGCGGCTTGAGCCTGGGGCGGGAAGGTTACGCCCTGCGCCATGAACCCGATTCTGGGCGGATCGCCATCGGCGCGGGAAGCGCCGCAGGATTGCTGTACGGCGCGTTTGACGTGCTGCGCCGCATCGGCACCGGACATTCACTGCAAGGACTAAATGTCGCCGAGCGTCCGGTAAATGAGCTGCGGATGCTGAATCAATGGGATAACATCGATGGCAGTATTGAGCGGGGGTATGCGGGTTCTTCAATTTTTTATGAAAATAACCGATTTACGCAGAACCTGGAGCGCATTCGCGACTACGCGCGGCTGTTGGCTTCGACGGGGATTAATGCGATCTCCATCAACAACGTGAATGTACATCAAATCGAAACGAAGCTGATTACGGAGACGTTCTTGCCGGATGTGGCCAAAGTGGCCGAGATCTTCCGCATGTACGGCGTTAAGCTGTTCCTCAGCATCAATTACGCCGCCCCGCTGGAAATCGGCGGGTTATCTACCGCCGATCCGCTCGCCCCGGAGGTTGCGACCTGGTGGCGCGAACGTGCGGTGGAGATTTACCGGGCGATCCCGGACTTCGGCGGGTTCCTGGTGAAGGCGGATTCGGAGAACCGGCCGGGGCCGTTCACCTATGGGCGGGATCATGCCGATGGCGCAAACATGCTGGCCGAAGCGCTAGAGCCTTACGGCGGGCTTGTGATCTGGCGTTGCTTCGTCTACAACTGCAAGCAGGACTGGCGGGATCGCAAGACGGATCGGGCACGGGCAGCCTACGATCATTTCGTCCCGCTTGACGGGCGGTTTAAAGCGAACGTCATCCTGCAGGTCAAAAACGGGCCGATCGACTTTCAGGTACGCGAGCCGGTATCGCCGTTACTTGGCGCGATGCCGTCGACGAATCAAATGATCGAGTTCCAGGTCACGCAAGAGTATACCGGGCAGCAGCACCATGTCTGCTACCTCGTTCCCCAGTGGAAGGAGGTGCTGGACTTCGACACCCATCTGAAAGGCGAAGGCTCAACCGTTAAACGGATCGTGGACGGCACGCTGCACGGCTCCCGTTACAGCGGGTTCGCCGCCGTTTCGAATATCGGCAGCGACGTTAACTGGACCGGGCATTTGCTGGCACAGGCTAACCTTTACGGATACGGGCGGCTGGCCTGGAATCCGGAGCTTAGCGCCGAGGCTATCGCGGACGAATGGATTCGGCTGGTCTTTGGTCGCGACGATCGGGTGATTCAGGTCATTCGCGGCATTCTCAAGGATTCCTGGAGCATCTACGAAAGCTATACGGCACCGCTGGGCATCGGTTTTATGGTGAATCCGAACCACCATTACGGCCCGAATGTGGACGGCTATGAATACTCGATGTGGGGGACGTATCATTTTGCGGATTGCCACGGGATTGGCGTTGACCGGACGAAAGTGACGGGAACGGGATATACCTCGCAATACGCCGAACCCAATCAAAGCCGTTACGAATCGCTGGAGACTTGTCCGGACGAGCTGCTGCTGTTCTTCCATCATGTGCCTTACACGCATGTGCTGCAATCGGGCAAGACCGTGATTCAACATATCTACGATACCCACTTTGAAGGAGTGGAACGAGCCGAACAGCTGGTGGAGCGGTGGGCTGGGCTGTCCAGCATGATCGCAGAGCCGCTGCATCGGCAGGTCGCCGAGCGTTTGGTTGAACAAGCAGAGCATGCCAAGGAGTGGCGGGATCAAATCAACACGTATTTCTACCGCAAAAGTGGGATTCCCGATCAGCAGGGTCGGCGGATTTATTGATCCTTTTTCGTGATATTTTAAAAGATTTCGAGGATTCCTCTTCTACAACCGGCCGCGGGCCCGCCCTATACTTGAGTTATAAGCACTCAGAAACTGCAGAGGTGAAGCTAGTATGAAAAGTTCCGCGGCCCTAGCTGTCAAAGACGCGCCAGGAATCAACAAGCGCCGGCAATTCCTGAAACGATGGAATGCACCGGTCGCCGGTTATTTATTTATCTTGCCGTGGCTGCTCGGTTTTCTAGGGCTGACCGCGTACCCGCTGATTTTATCGCTATATTATTCATTTACGGATTACACACTGCTCGAGCCGATCAATTGGGTTGGCACCAAGAATTACGAACTGATCTTTACGGCGGACTCCAAATTTGTTACTTCGGTCAAGGTCACATTCCTGTACGTTTTAGCATCGGTCCCCCTCAAGCTGATCGCGGCGTTGCTTGTCGCCATCGTGCTGAACCGGGCGGTGCGAGGGATTGGGCTGTACCGCACGGCGATTTATTTCCCGT
Organism: Paenibacillus rubinfantis; assembly: GCF_001486505.1. Classification (GTDB taxonomy): domain Bacteria; phylum Bacillota; class Bacilli; order Paenibacillales; family Paenibacillaceae; genus Fontibacillus; species Fontibacillus rubinfantis. The sequence continues at coordinate 18,859 of NZ_LN909066.1, read as the reverse complement.
CGCTGATCGGGGGCAGCATCGCCGTATCGCTGCTGTGGCGGAATATTTTTGGGGTGGACGGGATCTTCAACAAAATTATCGGGGCGTTTGGCCTCGAAGGCAAAGGCTGGATCACCAGTCCGGATACGGCGTTAAGCACGTTGGTTCTGCTGACGGTCTGGCAGTTCGGCTCGTCGATGGTGATTTTCCTGGCAGGGCTGAAGCAAATCCCGGGCGATCTATACGAAGCTTCCGCCGTAGACGGGGCCGGCAAAGTTCGCCAATTCTTCAACATCACGTTACCGATGCTGTCGCCGGTCTTGTATTTCAACCTGGTGATGGGTGTCATCAACGCATTCCAAATGTTCACCTCGGCGTTTGTCATCACGAATGGCGGACCGATGAACTCGACTTATGTGTACGCGCTCTACTTGTACGAACGGGCGTTTAGCCGGTACCAGTTGGGTTATTCCTCGGCATTGGCCTGGATTATGTTGGTGATGATCGTTGTGGCAACGTTGATAATCGCCGGGACTTCGAAATACTGGGTGTTCTATGAAACGGAACCGGAAGGGAGAAAAGGCAAATGACCTTCAAATGGAAGCCGCTGATTCGGCACTTCTTCATGATCCTATTCAGTCTGGTGATGGTTTATCCGGTGCTTTGGTGGATCGGGGCGTCGCTTAAAACAAACGCAGAACTGGCTTCGCCGGGCATTTTCCCTTCGGTCCCGCAATGGAGCAACTTTGTCAAAGGCTGGAATTCGGTGCCGGGCCATTCCTTCACCGATTTCTATCTGAACACCTTCGCCCTCGAGGCGGCGGTCATCGCGGCGACGCTGGTATCCAGCACGTTGGTCGCGTTTGGGTTTGGCAGATTAAATTTTCCGCTGAAAAACCTGTGGTTCTCCTTGTTTATGCTCACCTTGATGATGCCGGGGCAGGTGCTGATCATTCCGCAATACGCCTTGTTCCACCAACTCGGCTGGGTGAACACGTATTGGCCGTTTATCGTACCGCATATGCTGGCGGGCGGCGCGGGCGGGACGTTCTTCGTCTTCCTGCTGATTCAGTTCGTGCGCGGCATACCGAAGGAGCTGGATGAATCGGCGAAAATCGACGGCTGCTCCTGGTTCGGCATTTACTTCCGGATCGTGATGCCGCTGATGGTGCCGGCCATTGTAACGGTGATGATCTTCTGCTTCCTGTGGAACTGGGATGATTTCCTCGGACACTTGCTGTATCTCAATTCGGTGGACAAATATACGGTCAGCCTGGCGCTGCGGATGATTAATGATTCCCAGTCGGCCCAAGAATGGGGGCAGTTGCTGGCGATGTCGCTCGTCTCCATCGTTCCGGCTACCTTAATCTTTATGTTCTTGCAAAAATACTTCGTCGAGGGGATTGCCACAACCGGAATAAAGGGATAAGGACGGCGAACGGCCAATTATATAACGGTAAAGCGTGAGTTTCCTTCGCGGCTTTACCGTTTTTTCCTTACACCTGAAGGGAGTGCATCCTTGAGCATGAAGAATCCGTTCAAGAAGTTCCGGATTGATAGTTTGTTCTTTCGCAGTTTTGCCATCTTTATCGTGGCCGTACTGGCGTGTATCGCCTGGGCCAGCTACCTCATTTCGTCTAATGAGTTGGCGAAAACCAGCTCCCATTACCAGCAGTTGCTGCTGGATGAGCTGAATAACGAAATCACCACCCGGTTGGTGACCATTGAGCAAATCTCGTTGTCGACGTCCCGTGATAACGAGCTGATTACGTTTCTGCGTGACCGGCAGGATGAATACGACCGATACCGCCGGTCGGTCAGCGTGGAGCGTGCCTTAGCTAATCTGACCTATTCGATGCCCATCATTCAGGGGATCGACTTATATATGGAGCGTCCACTGCGGGGGGACGCCAACAGCTATATCCAATTCCGCGGTTTGGGCGATCTGGCGAAACAAGAGTGGGCGGAGGCGCTTGATAAGAACGATTTCGCCTGGTCCCGGGAGCATGAAGTCCCCAGCTTTCAAGGGGATGTGCGGGTGCTCAGCTTCGCGCGCAAAATCGTCGAGGAGGACAAGTACCTCGGGGTACTGGTTGTCCACGTCAAAGCGAAGGAGATCGAACAGCTGCTGGCCGGGCATTCGGGGCCAGTCAATCGGATGATGATCGATACGCTGGGCCAGCAGACGGTGAAAACCGGCCAGGTTCCGGAGCATGCCGAGCTGTCGCAGTGGATCAACGTGAAATCCGACCAATCCGGGTATGTGCATATTCAAGGCGATCGGGAGCTGGGCAACTCGCTGCTGGTGTATTCCAAGATGCGTGATTCCCATTGGATGCTTGTGGAAATCACGTCTTGGAGTGAAATTACGAAAGGCAGCTTCCGTCTGGCCCTGGTCATCGGCGTGATTGGGGTGCTCGCCATTTTGTTGGCGTTGCTGCTGACCCTCTATTTAAGCCGCCAGTTTACGAAGCCGATCAAGGAGCTTGTGATGGCGATGCGGCAGTATTTTGTGGGCGGCGGTGGTCATGCCGGTAGCGGCGGGCATCCCGTGGAGCTGCCGGACGATTACGAGAATGAGTTTGGGTATCTCTTCGCCGGATACCGCAAGCAGATGGAGCAGATCGAAGAGCTGTACCGTTCGCTTCAGCGGCGGTATGAACAGCAGCGAAAAGCGGAGATCGAAGCGTTACAAGCCAACATTAACCCGCATTTTCTGTACAATATGCTGGATCAATTAAATTGGATGGCGATCGAAGCGGGGCAAGACGAGTTGAGCCGGATTCTTGAGCTGATGGGGCGAATGTTCCGGATCGGCTTGTCCAACGGAAACAGCTTTATTACGATCTCCGAGGAACTGGAGCATATCCATTGTTACCTGGAAATCCAACAGCTGCGGTGGCAAGCCGGAGGTGAGGGCGAGGGCGAACTGGACTATGCCATCGATGCGCCGCTCTCCGTCCAGGAGTGGTTTCTTCCGAAACTAACCCTGCAACCGTTTGTGGAAAATGCCATCGTCCACGGGTTTAACGGGCGTTCCCGCGGCAAGGTCTGGATCCAGATGGAGGAGCAACCGGACCTGCTTGTCATTACGATCGAAGATAACGGCGCGGGACTAAGGCAGGACGTGAACCGCGAGCGCAAGCGGCGGACCGGAGGGTATGGTGTCCGTAATGTGAGGGAGCGGATTGCCGGGTACTTTGAAGGCGCTTACGGCGTGGAGTTAACCGAACGTGAGGAAGGCGGTACGCGTGTCGTGATCACGCTGCCGAAGCTGCTGGAACCGCCGGTGCCCTTGCTCGGTGAACCGATAGAACCGGGGCCAGCCGCGTGAGCGGAGTTCCCTTGAAGATCATCTAGAGAACAGCCAAGGAGGTAGTTGAGGGTGTGGAAAATCGCCATCGTCGATGATGAACGCCAAGTGCTGCAAGGGATGAAACGCGCCATTCCGTGGGAGCAGCTGGGGGCGGAATGGGTTGGAGAGGCGTTGAACGGCGCAGACGGGCTGGACGTGGTTCGTCGAACCGAACCGGATATCGTGATTACAGACATTTACATGCCGGCGATGAACGGCATCGATATGATTGAACAGCTGCGCAAGGAAGGGTACGACGGCAAAGTGATCATTTTCAGCGGCTACTCGGATTTCGAGCATGCACGGCAAGCGTTGCGTTTTAATGTCAGCGACTACGTCTCCAAGCCGATCAGTGTGCCTACGCTAAAGACGATCTTAACCAAGGTGATCGGGGAACTGGCTCAGGAGGAGGAGAACCGGCTGAAGCAAGGCGAGATGGAACAGAAGCTAAGCTTGTATGAACCTTTCATCGAAAAAGAATGGGTCCGCTCAGCCGTCGTTGGCACGCTGGACAGCTCTTACCGTGAGGCGGGGCGGCTGCCGGAGCCTTATCGGTATTGGACGGATACCCGCCATGTGACCATCGGCATCGATCTGATCCGGGATGCACGCGTTAGTGCTTTTTCTCTTTCAGACTGGAATTTGTTCCGGTTTGCAATCCGCAATATCGCTTGCGAGGTGGCCCGCAAAATGTTCGGATCCCTGGAGTATACCGAGCTGCATAGCACGAGGGCGGTGTTGATCGTCCACCCGCGGCCGGAGGAGCCGGTCGAGCTGCTGGATAAGAAGCTACATGAGCTGGGCGTGAAGCTGATCGATGCGATCAAATGTTATCTCAAGCTGGTTGTTCGCGTGGGGATCGGAGGTATGAAGCCGCAGTGGCAGCATATCCCGGAGTCGACGGAGGAAGCGTTCCGGGCGATCGAGTTACGATCGGGACGGCGGGATCCGGTCTACGCGCTGTATGCTTATCAAGAAGACGAAGACGAGCACGCGTACGCGGACAATTTGTTTTCGGTGAAGTTCTACGTGGAGCTGGCGTCGGCGATCAAAGCATCTCAGGAGACGGAAGCGAAGAAGCTGGTCGCTGATTATATGAGCCGAATGGAGCTTCAGAAAGCGATGACGCCCGAATCCGTGCAAATCCTCGCCAGCGAGCTGTGGGGCGTCTTTACGTATTGCCTCTATGAAGCCGGCGTGTTGCTAAATGATCTCGTGCCCGGCGAACAGATCACCAAAGAGCTGGTGAGTTTGACCGGGCCGGAGCAACTGACGGAATGGCTGTCGGACAAAATCACGCTGATCTGCAGCAGCCGCCAATGGCGGGGAAACAGCAAACACCGGCAGGTGGTGGACTACATGACCGGTTATATCCATGAGCATTATGCCGAGGACATTACGTTGGCGGAGCTGTCGGAGAAGCTTTACATTTCTCGCAACCACTTATCAATTATTTTCAAAAATATCACCGGAGAAACATTTAACAACTATCTGACCCGGGTTCGCATCGAAAAAGCACGCGAGCTCTTGCTGCAACGCACGATGCTCGTGTATGAGGTGGCCGAGCGGGTTGGGTACAAAAACGTGCCTTATTTCAGCACTTTATTCAAAAAAATTACCGGCATGAACCCAACCGATTTAATTAAATAGAAAACAGGGGAGAGAGAAATCATGATCAACGTTGCCCTCGTGGGCACCGGCTCGATTGCCGGAACGCATCTGGAGGCATTTGCCCGCTTTAAGGACCGCTGCCGGATCACGGCGTTGGTCGACCGGAGCGGAGAGAAGGCGGAGAAGCTGAAGGAACGCTTTGGATTGGATTGTGCGATCTATTCGGATTACGAGGACGTGCTGAAGCTGGATTCGGTGGATTTGGTCTCCCTCTGCACCCCGCCCTCAACTCATGCTAACCTCGCTTCGGCGTTTCTGTTGGCGGGCAAACATGTCTTAGTCGAAAAGCCGATGGCCCCGTCGCTGTCCGAATGCGACCAAATGCTCGAGGCGGCAGCGAAAGGAGATGCCCTCCTGTCCGTTGTTGGACAAAACCGTTTCTACGATCCGATCCGCCGGGTTAAACAGGTGCTGGATGCCGGTTTGGCGGGTCGGATTGTCCATGCCGAGGCCAATTCCTATTGGTGGCGCGGCCGAAGTTACTACGACGTCGAATGGCGGGGAACTTGGGAATCTGAGGGCGGGGGCTGTGTAATGAATCATGCGGTGCACCATCTGGATCTGCTGCTCTGGATTCGAGGAATGCCTTCGGAAGTCCAGGCGGTCACCGTCAATACATCGCATGAGAATTCGCAGGTTGAGGACTTATCGATTGCGATCTTGAAGTACCCGGACGGCACTCTGGCTCAGGTGACCAGCTCCGTTGTCCATCATGGCGAGGAGCAGCGGCTTGTTTTTCAGGGGGAGCGGGCCAAGGTAGGGATGCCGTGGCAACTGTTCGCTTCGACCGAAGGGGACGGCGGGTTTCCGCAGCGGAATCCGGACCTGGAGGCGGAAATTCAGCAAGTTGCGGGGGAGCTTGCACCGCTGCAGTATACCGGACATGCCGGACAAATGGATGACGTTTTGCGCGCGATTGAATCGGGTTCCAGGCAAGTTATGATCGATGGTATCGAAGGACGAAAAACGATCGAGCTGATTATGGCGATTTACGAATCCTCCGCAACAGGGAAGCCGGTTGCGCTGCCGCTATCGAAGGATTCGATCTTTTATGCACAGGAGCGTATTCTCAGGGAGGCGCCTCGGTTTCACTCAAAGGCGTAAGTAAGGAGGAGGGAGCAGGGTTGCCGGTTACTTTCAGCCTCGTTGGTGGGGCGGGCTTTCGGGCCCAATATTATTTACGGATCGCTCAAGCGCTGCCGGATCGGTTTCAAATCGGAGGTTTGGTCATTCGCGACGAAAATAAGGCACAGGCAATAGAGCGGCAATGGGGCGTTCGGACCTACCGCTCGGTTGAAGCTCTGCTGCAGCAGGAGCAGCAGGATTTTATCGTGTTATCGGTCAGCGGCTCGGAGATGTTGCCTTATCTGCTTCAGCTGGCGGAGACGGGGATCCCCGTCCTCTCGGAAACGCCGCCGGCGTCCGACCTGGACGGGTTGGAATTGCTTCACTCACGGCTAGGCGGAAGCGGTGCGAGGATCCAGGTCGCCGAGCAATATCATTTACACCCGATCCAGCAAGCTCGGCTCCGGTTGATCGAATCGGGACGGCTGGGACGGATTACCGAGGCAACCGTGTCCATCTCCCATTTGTACCACGGAGTCAGCCTGATTCGCCGGCTGTTGGGAGTTGCGTTCGAGGAGGTGCGGATTCGCGCGATGCGTTTTGAGTCGAGCTGGGTGCAGGGGCCAACGCGCAGCGGTCCGCCCATGGAAGATCGGCTCGTCCCCTCCGTAAGGGAGCTGGCTTGGCTCGATTTTGGCGATCGGCTGGGGATTTACGATTTTACCCGCGATCAGCATCGCTCCTGGATCCGCTCCAATCATTGCTGTGTCCGCGGCGAACGTGGGGAAATCTTCGATTCGCGGGTCTTGATTCAGCAGGCGGATACGGTTCCGTTGCAGTTGGAACTCAAAAGGGTGAATAAAGGCGAGCAAGAAAACCAGGAAGGGTATTTTTTGCAGGGTATTTTGTGCGGGGAACAATGGTTGTATACCAATCCGTTTGCACCGGCCAGATTATATGATGACGAGCTGGCGATTGCATCCTGTTTGGAGAAGATGGGCGTGTATGCTCAAGGCGGACCGGCCTTTTACGAGTTATGGGAAGCGGCGCAGGATCATTATCTCGGGATGATGATCGAACGAGCGATCCTTACCGGGGAGACGGTGGTTGCGGCACGTCTGAGTTGGGCGTAAAATTTTTTGAAAAAAAGATTTGACCTTCACGTTACGTCAACGTTTATCATGAGTTTTGTCAGGAGGTGAGCATGTGGAATACACCATTCAGAAACTGGGCAACCTCGCGGGGGTCAGCACCCGAACGCTGCGTTATTACGATGAGATTGGACTTCTGAAGCCGGCAAGAACAAGTTCGTCAGGATATCGTATATACAGTCAGCGAGAAGTGGATCTGCTGCAGCAGATTTTGTTCTACCGGGAGCTAGGCCTGAGTCTGGAGGACATCCGGTCGATCGTGACCGACCCCGACTTCGATGGTGCCCGTGCGCTGAGAGAACACCGAAATCAGCTCCTGGACAAACGAAAGCAATTGGACGCTTTAATCGCCAATGTGGAGAAAACGATGGCGTCGCAGGAAGGGAGAATCCAAATGAGCGATCGAGAAAAATTCGAGGGCTTTAAACGACAGATGATTGAGGAGAACGAGCAGAAATACGGCCGGGAAATCCGCGAAAAATATGGAGAAGACAAGGTAGAGCAATCCAATCGCAAGCTGATGAACATGACCGAAGAGGAATACGAAAAGGTGACGCAGCTGTCGAACGAGTTGAATGCCACGTTAGCCGAGGCTTTTAAGACGGGAGATCCCGCTGGCGAACTTGCCCAGAAGGCTGCAGATTTGCATAAGCAATGGCTGACGTTCCACTGGAGCGAATACAGCAAGGAAGCCCATGCCGGGCTGGCGCAAATGTACGTCGATGATGAGCGGTTCAAAGCTTATTACGACAAGGATCAGCCGGGGACGGCGGAATTCCTAAGGGATGCGATTCGCATTTACACCGGGATGAATTAAGAAAAAGCTCTCCTTTTCCGCTTGGCGGAAGAGGGGAGCTTTTCTCGTTTAGTTCGAGGCAGTGGGTTAGGCCCAGTTCCCTTGGCGGAAGACCGGCTCGATCGTGCCGTCCGCCAGTTCGCCGTCGATCTCAAGCTCCGCGGAGCCGATCATAAAGTCGACATGCGTCAGGCTGACGTTGGCGCCTTTGGAGAGCAGTTCTTCTTTGCTCAGCTTGGCGCCGCCTTCGATATTCACCGGATACGCGCTGCCTAAGGCAAAGTGGCAGGAGGCGTTCTCGTCGATGCCGGTGTTGTAGAAAATCCGGTTTAACCGGGAAATCGGCGAATCATGCGGCACCAGAGCGATTTCGCCAAGATGCATCGCGCCTTCGTCCGTGCTAAGGAGGTTCTCCATATGCTCCCGGCCGGATTTTGCGTCATAACTTACCACTTTGCCGTCTTTGAACGTCAGCGTTAGGCCTTCAACGAGCTGTCCGTTCAGATTCAGCGGCATCGTGCTGGCGATGGTGCCGTTCACGCCGGTACGATGCGGCATCGAGTAAATTTCCTCAGTTGGCATATTGGCGACAAAATAATTCCCTGCCGCATTATAATCGCCGCCGCCCAACCACAAATGCCCTTCGGGCAGCTCTACCTGAAGATCGGTGCCCGGTGCGCGGTAATGCAGCTTTTTGTAGCGTTTGGCATTCATATACTCCTGTTTATCTTTCAATTGCTTGATATGCTCGTGCCAAGCGGCGATAGGGTCCTCGCGGTCGACGCGGTTCATATGGAATACCGCCTCCCACATAGCCGGGATTCGTTGCTCTTCGGGCAGATCGGCAAAGACTTTATTCGCCCAAGCCTGGGTCGGCGCTTTAATCAGCGACCAGGTGATCCGGTTGTTACGCGTTTGGGCGGAATGCTTCTCGCGCGCTTTGGCTGCTGCTTTAACTGCAGTAGACACTTTAGCGGATGGGATACCTTGAAACAGCTCCGGATCCGGCACTTTGATCCGCAGGATCGCGCCGCCCTCCTCCCCAAACTGTTCGGCCATATCCGCGAGCCACTGCGGATAATAGGACAAAGATTCGTCCGACGCGTGCTCGTAGCGAATCCGAGTCGTAAACTCGTCCTCCCAATCGACGTGGACGTATTTGGCTCCGGCATCGTAAGCCTTGGCCACCAGCAGGCGCGTAAACTCTACGGTCTCCAGCGGCGCTGTGAGCATCAGGTTCTGGCCGGGCTGGATGTTGACGCCAACTCGAATGACCAATTCGGCGTATTTTTCAAGAAGCACCTCAAAAGCTTCCATGTGTATGATTCCTCCCGCGTTTAAAGTTTTCCTATGTACAAACACCCCTTATTGTAGCACGAACGGGCGGGGAGTGAAAAAATCTGCTGCGCATGCCATCTGATGTTTATGTGCCGGGTATGGGGTTTGCGGGTCACGGATTTGAACCAGGGGGGCGTTTATGGATTGCATACGGCGGAAACGCAGCTGGATCCGATAGTCACTCATTTTAATAAACCTGCGGTATCGCAGGTTTTTCTGTTCCTATCGGGATTGTCATTTTATTGGCACACTTGAATTGGGTAGGTTTTAGAACCAGGTACTATTACGTGGTATAATGAGTCCAAAACGAGTTTCGAAGGAGATAGGACAATTTGAAACCATATGAGCAATGGATCGCTCCCGAATATTACAATGTGACCTCGGAGATGGAACGGCATGATCCCGATAAAATTGCGCTGAAATGGCGAAGCGAACAGGGGGAATACGAGGAAATTACCTATGGGAAGCTGTTCGCTATGGCCAATCAACTAGCCGGTGGTTTAAGTGAATTGGGCTTACAGTCCGGCGACCGCGTGCTGGTGATGATGCCTCGGCATATTATGGCCTATGCGATTTACCTGGCTTGCTTGAAGCTGGGGGTAACGATCATCCCGTCATCGGAAATGCTGCGGGCCAAGGATTTGGCTTACCGGCTGCGGCATTCCGAAGCGCGTGCTGTTGTTGTATGGCATGGCGTGACGGAAGAGGTCGATAAAATCGGTGATGACCTGCCGGCGCTGAATTTCCGCCTATTGGTAGGTTCGAACAAGTACGGAGAGGCACTCCCAGGCGGCTGGGTTCCAATTGAAACGCTAATGAACGGACAGCCTGAAACGTTCGAAGCCGTCCAAACGCGTCGCGAGGATATGGCTGTGCTGGCATACACGTCCGGAACGACCGGGAACCCCAAAGGCGTTATGCACAGTCACGGTTGGGGGTATGCCCATTTACGGATTACGAGATCCTGGCTGGATATTCGGGAGAACGATGTCGTCTGGGCTACGGCGGCCCCGGGGTGGCAGAAATGGATTTGGAGCCCGTTTCTGTCGGTGTTGGGCAATGGCGTGACCGGCTTTGTGTATCATGGTTCCTTTCAAGCCGAGCGGTATTTGGAGCTGATCCGGCAACACGGCATTCGGGTGCTGTGCTGCACGCCAACGGAGTATCGGATCATGTCGAAGACCGACGGGCTCGAGCGATACGATTTGTCGGGATTACGCAGCGCCGTTTCAGCAGGCGAACCGCTCAACCAGGAAGTGATTCGCAAGTTCCAAAGCGCGTTTGACCTCACGATCCGTGACGGTTATGGGCAAACGGAAAGCACGCTACTGATCGGAAACCTGAAGGATACCCCGCTGCGGCTGGGTTCGATGGGCAAGGCCATTTCACCGGGAGTGGCGGAGATTGTCGACGATGGAGGTGTGCCGTTGTCGGCCGGAGTCGTAGGGAACATTGCGGTCCATGTCGACATGCCCGCTTTATTCCAATCGTATTATTTGGACCCTGAACGGAAGGAGCAAAATGTTCGCGGGTCGTATTTTTTGACCGGGGATCGGGCGCATAAAGACGAGGAGGGTTACTTCTGGTACGAAGGACGCGGGGATGATATCATCATCAGCTCCGGTTATACCATCGGTCCGTTCGAAGTCGAGGAAGCGTTGATGAAGCATGATGCCGTCAAGGAATGTGCGGCCGTCGCGAGTCCGGATGAGCTGCGCGGCCATATCGTTAAAGCGTTTGTGGTGCTGAAGGAAGGCATTCAAGGCAGCGCCGAGCTGGTTAAAGAACTGCAAGCTCATGTCAAAACATGGACGGCACCCTACAAATATCCACGTCAAATCGAATTTATCGAGGATCTGCCGAAGACGAACACGGGTAAAATTCGGCGGGTGGAGCTACGTGAACGGGAAGAGCGGGCGTTTCGCCGCGGATGATGCGGGTTTCGTGCATGATTTTCGCGTCACTTTCGCATCCTAACCTCATCATCGCTTGAGGAGGCTGAACATGGAAAATCCGTTTTCCAGCATGCAATCGCAAAATCCGATCTCACTCGCGCAACAATCGGTCAAGAAGGCGCATCGCGCGGTAACCCAAGCTCAATCGCATCCTAGCGAAGAAACGATCGAAGGTGCCCAGAATGCCATCGAAAAAGCGGAAAACGCCATCGCCCAGGCTGACGGCCGGATGAACACCGAGCCGATGGAGCGGGCCAAAGAGGATTTGGCCGAAGACCAGGCGGCGTTGGCGGAAGCGGAAAATCAACTGAATTAATTGAAAGTTAAAATGTAAAAATTACAGATAATGGGTTGACATTGCCTGGAATAGCCTTTACGATAAACACACGCTTAGTTTCCAGTTCAGAACTGGAAAGCGGGGGAACCAGTTTTTTTGGGGCGAATCATTCTTTAACGATTGTAGGGTACCATCTTACCCGAGTCCGTCAGCTAACCTCGTCAGCAGTGGATGGGTCTAGTTTCAAGCAACTTCACGAAAACTTCCAAGGCCCTTTTATAAGGGCCGTTTTTTATTTTTTTGTGCGGACCCCTGCTGGCGGAGCTATGCTTTCCCCCAAGCGAGGGGTCTCTTTTTATGTGCTCCGGGATGAGAAATGAAAGGGGGGTTTACGCTTTTGGAATAGAACTTGGACTTAATCCTACTAAACCGATGCAAAAAATAAGAAAGAAAGGCTGTGAATCAGGTTGAGGAAAGTGTCATGGTTGTTGACTTTATTGCTAGTTGCGGTCTCGTTAACCGCTTGTAACCCGGGGACAAACACGAAAACGGGGAATGGAGGTTCAAACGCCGATTCAGGGGCGGAAGGGACGCTGGCGGAGGCCATCCGAAAGGGGTCCATTACGGTTGGTTTTGCAAATGAGAAGCCCTATGCCTACAAAGATGCTAACGGAGAACTCACCGGTGAAGCTGTGGAAATCGCTCGGGTGATCCTTAAAAGACTTGGCATTAACGAGATGAAAGGCGAGTTGACCGAATTCGGTTCCTTGATTGCCGGTTTGCAGGCCAACCGATTTGATCTCATTACGGCAGGGATGTTCGTCAACCCGGAACGATGTGAAGCCGTGTTGTTCGCCAACCCGGAGTATAGCATCGGCGAAGCGATTGCCGTAAAACAAGGAAATCCTCTTGGGCTGGGCAGCTATGAGGACATCGCGAATCAGGAGAAAGCCCGCGTTGCCGTCATGACGGGAGCGGTGGAAATCGGTTATCTGCAGAAGTCCGGCGTGCCGGATGAACGGATCATTCAAGTTCCGGACCAGGCGTCGGCCATCAGCGCGCTTCAATCCGGACGCGTCGAGGCGATCACGATGACGGGACCTTCCCTGCAAGCCATGCTTGAATCCGCGGGGGATCAGGACATTGAGAGAGTCAGCGATTTTACGCAACCGGTGATTGACGGTCAAAGCGTTCGCGGATATGGTGCGACGGCGTTCCGTTTGGCGGACACGGCATTTCAAGAGGCTTATAACGCAGAGCTGGCCAAGATGAAGGAATCCGGCGAGCTTCTGGAGATTTTGCAGAAATTCGGATTTACGGAGCAGGAACTGCCCGGAGATATGACGGCTGCCGTACTTTGCGGAGTATAAGATGCCGGAATCCTGGATTGATTTTATCCCCACCTTACTGGAAGGAGCGAAAATCACTGTTACTGTCGCATTGTTAGCGACAATCCTAGCGGTTGGATTTGCGTTCATCTCAGGCTTGATGAGCTTATCCCGATTGCGCCTTATTCGCTGGATCTCCTCGATTTACGTGGAGGTCTTCCGAGGGACTTCCTTGCTCGTGCAGCTATTCTGGTTGTATTTTGCATTGCCTTTTGCTGGGATCGAGCTGCCCAAGTTACTTGCGGCTGTGCTGGCGGTAGGATTGAATTTTGGAGCTTATGGTTCCGAGGTTGTACGCAGCGCTATTCTGGCCGTGCCCAAAGGGCAATGGGAAGCGGCGGTTGCCTTAAATATGACGCCGTGGCAGCGAATGAGCCGCATTATTTTGCCGCAAGCGGCCTTAAGAATGCTTCCTCCGTTTGGCAATTTGCTTGTGGAATTAATTAAATCTACGTCTCTAGTCTATTTCATCACGATGGCGGATCTCACGTACCAAGCGATGGTTCTCCGGAACAACTACATCTCCTGGACTTCGGAGATTTTGCTCTTGCTCTTGCTGATGTATCTGGCGATGGCGTCGCTTGTCTCCTTCGGCATTCGGGTGTGGGAGCGCAAATGGTCCGAAGGGAGGATGTAACGGATGTGGGACTGGAATTACGCTTTCGAAATCCTTCCGGAACTTCTCGTGGCGCTGAGAATGACCGTTGTCGCTACGTTGCTCGGTTTTCTGACCGCTGTAATCGGGGGATTGCTGCTGGCTTTTGCCATACGTTCCCGGTTTATCTGGCTGCGGTTGGCGGCTAAAGGGTTGAATGGATTTATTCGCAACACCCCATTACTGGTACAGGTATTTTTTATTTACTACAGTTTGCCAATGATGGCAGGCATTTCGTTACCGGCTTTCTATGCCGGGATATTGGGATTAGGTCTTCACTACAGCACTTATTTATCAGAGGTTTACCGTTCTGGAATTGATGCCGTTCCCCGAGGTCAATGGGAGGCCGCGGTTGCGTTGAATTATTCCAAAGTGGATACCTGGCGCTCGGTGATTCTTCCGCAAGCCATTCCACCGATTATTCCGGTTCTGGGCAATTATCTGATTGTGATGTTTAAGGAAACACCAATCTTGTCCGCGATCACTTTGGTCGAATTGCTATTGACCGCAAAAAATATCGTTTCGGAATCCTTCCGGGTTTTTGAGCCTTATACGCTGGTTGGCGTATTGTTTCTGGCCATCAGCTATCCGTCCTCCCTGTTGATCCGACGATTGGAAAAACGGATGAATCTTCAAAGGGGCAAATAAAGAGGGGGTGATTTTTATGACCATACCGATGGTAAAGTATACCGGAGTTACGAAAACTTTCGGTGACCGCGAGGTGCTGACCGGCATCGATTTAGACATCGCGGCAGGCGAAAAGGTAGCGATCATCGGTCCAAGCGGTTCCGGCAAAACAACGATGGGACGTATGTTGATGACGCTGGAGGAGCCTACGTCCGGCACGATCGAAATTGACGGTGTCCATTTGTGGCATATGTCCAAGAAAGACCGGTTGGTTCGCGCCAATGAGAAGCATTTACATGAAATGCGGGGCAATGTAGGGATGGTATTTCAGCATTTTAATCTATTTCCGCACCGAACGGTGCTGCAGAATGTAACGGAAGCGCCAAGGAGAGTGCTTAAGCTGTCCAAGGAGGAAGCGGAAGAACGGGCAATCGAGATGCTCCGCAAAGTAGGTTTGTACGATAAGCTGGCGGATTATCCGGCTCAATTATCCGGCGGACAAAAACAGCGCGTAGCGATGGCCCGTGCGCTTGTCATGCGCCCCAAGGTGATGGTGTTTGATGAGGTGACTTCTGCGCTGGATCCAGAGCTGGTCGGCGAAGTGCTGGAGGTCATTCGGGAAATCGCCGATGAAGGGGAAATGGCGATGATGCTCATCACGCATGAAATGGACTTCGCTAAGGAAATCGCGGATCGCGTACTTTTCTGTGCGGACGGAAACATCGTTGAGGAAGGGACGCCGGAGGCGATATTCGAATATCCGCAAACGGATCGGCTGCAATCTTTCTTAAAACGATTCCGGTCCGCCGTGTATTCGATGGCATGAGGGGCAGGGGAACGACAATGGACAACACGCTTCGCAATCTAGTGATTCGCAGGCCAAATCCCAGCGATGCACGGGGTGTCTATGAACTGATACGCGACAGTCAAACGCTGGATTTGAATTCCGCTTATGCTTACTTGGTATTATGCGATTATTTTCGCGAAACCTGTGTGATTGTAGAGGTAGGGTCACGGGTGGTTGGATTTCTATCCGCCTTCCGGTCGCCGCTCCGTCCGGATACGCTGTTTGTTTGGCAGGTTGCGGTTGCCGGTTCCCATCGAAAACAGGGGATCAGTAAACGAATGCTGACTTATCTGCTAACGAAGACGGCAGGCCCCCCAATCACTTATCTGGAAGCTACGATCTCCCGCAGCAATTTGGCTTCGACCCGTCTGTTTACGGGGTTAGCCAAAGCTCATGACGTACCGATTGAGGTTACAACCGGTTATCAGACGGAATTGTTTCCAATGGAGATTCAACATGAGGAGGAGCCGTTGTACCGAATCGGCCCTTTTACACCACAACCATAAATGGAGGTATGAGATGCAGACCCAAACTCTTGAAACACCGAGTATGAACGTGTTCGAACAGCTTGAATCGGAGGTCCGAAGCTATTGCCGAAACTTCAGAACGGTATTTCACAAGGCGCAGAATGCCAAGCTTTGGGATACAAAAGAACGGGAATATATCGATTTTTTTGCAGGTGCCGGCGCGTTAAATTACGGACATAACAATCGAAAGATCCGCGATAAGCTGATCGCTTACTTACTTGAAGACGGCGTGACCCATAGTTTAGATATGGCGACACATGCCAAGGAGCAATTTTTGAGTCAATTTCATGAGGTTATTATGAAACCGCGCGGGTGGGATTACAAGGTCATGTTTCCGGGTCCAACGGGGACCAATGCCGTGGAAAGTGCCTTGAAAATCGCCCGCAAAGTGACGGGGCGCACGACCGTTATTAGCTTTACCAACGCCTTCCATGGGATGACGCTGGGTTCGCTGGCTGTCACGGGGAATGCTTTTAAACGCAAAGGGGCGGGAATGGCTTTAACTCACTCCGTCTTTATGCCTTATGACGGGTACTTTGGCGAAGCGGTCGATACGATTCAATATATGGAGAAACTGCTCGATGATCCAGGAAGTGGTGTTCCTTTGCCTGCCGCGATTATTGTGGAGGCGGTTCAAGGAGAAGGAGGGCTAAACGTTGCTTCCGATACATGGTTACAGAGACTGGAGCGTCTTTGCCATCAAAAAGGTATTTTGTTGATTCTTGATGATATTCAAATGGGCTGCGGCCGAACCGGACCGTTCTTCAGCTTCGAGTCGTCGGGGATCGAGCCGGATCTCATCTGTTTGTCCAAATCCATTGGTGGTTATGGCTTGCCCTTAGCGCTAACTTTAATCAAGCCGGAGTTGGATGTTTGGAAGCCAGGGGAACATAACGGAACTTTTCGCGGCAATAACCTTGGGTTTGTTGGAGCTTCGGAAGCGCTGGATTACTGGAAAACCGGGGGATTCCGGGAGCAAATTGAAGACAAGGCCAACCGGATAACCGCTTCATTAGAAAGGATGATGGAACGTCAGCCCGCACTGCATGGGACGCTTCGCGGCAAAGGGATGATTCAAGGGATCGCCTTTGAGCAACCGGGGATGGCGGAGAGATTGTGCGAGTTGGCTTTTGCATCGGGTTTGATTCTGGAAACTTCGGGCCCGTGCAGTGAGGTGGCCAAACTCATGCCGCCGCTAACGATTGAAAATTCGACACTTGAACAAGGTCTTCAGATACTTGAGCATTGCTATAACCAATTAGCAGAGGAGGCGGCTTCGGCATGATTGTAAAACATCTGAGCAACTTAATTGGAACGATAGACGACGTAGATACGGAAACCTGGAACTCTCGGAGATTGCTCCTGGGTAAAGACAAGATGGGCTTTTCCTTAAACGATACCCTGATTAAAGAAGGGACGGAAACGCTGATTTGGTACAAGAATCATGTGGAAGCTGTCTACTGCATTGAGGGAGTAGGAGAAATTGAAGTCATTGGAGGCGAGACCTATCCGATTACCCCCGGCATGATGTATGCGCTGAACGGCCATGAAAAGCACTACCTGCGGGCGCGGTCGCAAATGCGGATGATTTGTGTGTTTAATCCGCCGCTCACGGGACGGGAAGTCCATGATGAAGAAGGAACTTATCCATTGTTATAGTTCGTGATTTAATGTAGAAAGGATGAAGTAAGATGAGCGATACCAAGATTTCAGTTGATGTCGACCTAACGAAGGATGTTTATCCTTCTCGAATTCATACGGAGCCGCAATGGCTGCCCCGACAGGATCCGGTGGTGTACTCCGAATGGAGTCCGGAGAGCCCGATTCGAAAGGTGATTACTAAGGAGCAGGTGGAGTCCTACCAGAAGAACGGGTACTTGTTCTTGGAACGTTTTTTCGAGGGAGAAGAATTGAAAGGATACCAACAAGAGGCGCGTCAATTCCAAGAGTCGTCTCGTGGGCAGCAGGTGGACGAAATTATCCGCGAACCCGGCGGGGATGAAGTGCGATCTATCTTCGCTGTCCATCGAAACCAGCCGGTGTTTCGCGAGCTGTCTCAGCATCCGCGGCTCCTGGCGATCATCGAGTTCCTCCTAGGCAGCTCCGTGTACATCCATCAATCGCGGATCAATTATAAGCCTGGTTTTACGGGCAAGGAGTTTTATTGGCATTCGGATTTTGAAACATGGCATGTAGAAGACGGGATGCCCCGAATGCGGGCGCTCAGCTGCTCCATCGCGTTGGAAGACAATTATTCATTTAACGGTCCGCTGATGGTGCTTCCCGGTTCGCAGCAAATCTTTGTCCCCTGCATCGGACAGACGCCGGACGATCATTATAAAGAGTCGCTACGCAAACAGCAGTACGGTGTTCCTGACCACGATAGTCTTACCGAGCTTGTGAAGCGCTTTGGCATTGATACGCCCGTGGGCCCGGCCGGTTCCATCCTGTTGTTTGATTGCAATATCATGCATGGATCCAACAGCAATATTACCCCGTATCCTCGCAGTAATATTTTTATGGTCTATAACAGTGTGGAGAATAAGGTGGTTCAGCCGTATTCCGGACAAAAACCGAGACCTGAGTATATAGCGGCACGCCAAGGGATTTAATTCATGGAAAGACCGTTGTCCTGTGGGACAATGGTCTTTCATTTCTAAACCGAGGGATCAAATTTGGAAATAAATTGTGGTTGTTTCAGGCAGGCCTCCGTGGTATTCTATGAATCCGGCCGAAAAAACGGCGGCCACAAAGGAATGGCAGGATTTACATCTTGCAGGGTAACTTGTGTGAGTGTTATATTAATACTCCGTCCTATGCAACGGCATCCTAACGATGTTGAGCAAGAGGCGGTCATCAAAAAGCAACCATCGAAGTGATTTGGAAAAACTTTCGCCTTGATGTGAGCCATACTGATGTGATATATTGAATGTCCTGCCGGTTGAACGGTAGGCGGTAAGCGAATTGGTAAGAATTACTTCTTGCAACGAAGCTTGCTGACATGGTATGATATAAAAGTTGTCGCCGATAAGACGATAACGAAGTTGATCTTTGAAAACTGAACAACGAGTGAGTAATAAATGAGATTTTAAATCTCGTCAGTTTTGAAATGAGCAAGTCAAACACTTTATTGGAGAGTTTGATCCTGGCTCAGGACGAACGCTGGCGGCGTGCCTAATACATGCAAGTCGAGCGGACCTGATGGAGTGCTTGCACTCCTGAGGGTTA
>NZ_LN909065.1 GCF_001486505.1 Paenibacillus rubinfantis | reverse complement strand
ATGGAGCTGACAGGTACTAATCGGTCGAGGGCTTATCCAAACAACTCCAAAAAGTGGCGTCAGGCTGAACAAGCCGATTCGAGCACTTGAGGAGACTAACACGCAAATTCGTTTCGTATCCAGTTTTCAGGCGATCAAAACGCTTGAACCGTTTGGTGGCGATGGCGGAGGGGTTCCACACGTTCCCATCCCGAACACGACCGTTAAGCCCTCCAGCGCCGATGGTACTTGGACCGAAGGGTCCTGGGAGAGTAGGACGCCGCCAAGCAATGTTCCCTGATAGCTCAGTCGGTAGAGCACTCGACTGTTAATCGAGTTGTCACAGGTTCGAGTCCTGTTCGGGGAGTACTCCTGGAAGGAAGCAAATGTGCCTTGCATATTTGCTTCACTTCTGGGGAAACCAACTCATATGGAGAGGTGTCCGAGTTGGCCGAAGGAGCACGATTGGAAATCGTGTAGGCGTCACAAGCGTCTCGAGGGTTCGAATCCCTCTCTCTCCGCCAGCAAGGACTTTATTCGTGGCCCGTTGGTCAAGGGGTTAAGACACCTCCCTTTCACGGAGGTAACAGGGGTTCGAATCCCCTACGGGTCATTCTTCACCATCCCAGGTATGGAGGCTTAGCTCAGCTGGGAGAGCATCTGCCTTACAAGCAGAGGGTCGGGGGTTCGATCCCCTCAGCCTCCACCATATCGATTTTTTACTGACGCGGGGTGGAGCAGCCCGGTAGCTCGTCGGGCTCATAACCCGAAGGCCGCAGGTTCAAATCCTGCCCCCGCAATTATCCTCAATCTTGAGGATGTCCTAATCAAAGTGTGGAGCCGTGGTGTAGAGGCCTAACATGCCTGCCTGTCACGCAGGAGACCGCGGGTTCGAATCCCGTCGGCTCCGCCATTTATCTTCATCGTTTTCATTTGTACGAGCCATTAGCTCAGTTGGTAGAGCACCTGACTTTTAATCAGGGTGTCGAAGGTTCGAGTCCTTCATGGCTCACCAGTTTCATATTGTTTTGCGGACGTGGCTCAGCGGTAGAGCATCGCCTTGCCAAGGCGAGGGTCGCGGGTTCGATTCCCGTCGTCCGCTCCATAACTTCATACGCGCCCTTAGCTCAGCTGGATAGAGCGTTTGACTACGAATCAAAAGGTCAGGAGTTCGAATCTCTTAGGGCGCGTACTCTTTGCCGGTGTGGCGGAATTGGCAGACGCGCGCGACTCAAAATCGTGAGGGAAACCGTGGGGGTTCGAGTCCCTTCACCGGCATTAAACAAGACAGGTTCATCGTTAGCTTTCGGGCTGGCGTTTGAATCTGTTTTTTGTTTTTTTGCACAAACCTCGCAGATGACCGTAGTTACTGCCTGGGGTTGCGAGTTATAATGCGAAGAAAAACAGTGCGGAGCACGCCGGAGGGGAGCTGTAGCGATGACGTTAACTGCCAGAGAACCTAGCGATTGGATGGAAATCGCCATTCGTGAAGCGGTTGAGAACGTCCACCATGTGCATGGGGGCCCGTTTGGAGCGATTGTCGTCAAGGACGGGGAGATCATCGGGATCGGACGCAACCACGTCACGGCTTTAAAAGATCCGACGGCGCATGCCGAGGTACAGGCGATTCGGGAGGCGTGCCGCTATCTCAACGATTTTCAGTTGAAGGGCTGTACCCTATATACCAGCTGCGAGCCTTGTCCGATGTGTATCGGGGCGATATACTGGGCGCGCCCGGATGCGGTGTATTTTGCCTGTACGAAAGAGGAAGCTGCGAATATTGGATTTGATGATCAGTTTATTTATGAAGAAATCGCCCTTCCTATGACTCAGCGAACCATTCCGATGAAGCAGATGCGAACGGCTCAAAGCCTGCTTCCTTTTCAGGCCTGGAGAACCTCAACCGATAAAATCGAATATTAAATGTTGACTTCTGCGTACAGGTCGCTATAATAGAAAAAGTGGCCCGATTTTTTAGATCGGTAAACCATTGCTTTCGGGACGTAGCTCAGCTTGGTAGAGCACCTGGTTTGGGACCAGGGGGTCGCATGTTCGAATCGTGTCGTCCCGATCCATAAAGCAGTCATCCTTCTCTAGGATGGCTGTTTTTTCGTTTCGACCCCGGAAGGCACCCTCGTTTTCCAAAATTGAATAAAGCCTCTCGCTATCGGCCACAATAGAGACAAAAGTCCGATAGAAGGGGATAACCGTGAATATCTTCCAAATCAAAAAACATCTGAAAAAACGATGGAGAAGATGGAGACGCGCCATATGGACCGCCAGCGCCCTTGGTTTGATTGCGGTGATGGCTTGGATGGGGCTGCCGTTATCCGAGCAGATGGAGAAGCTGATGGCCCGCGAACCGATGGTGATCGAAACCTTGGGGAATTGGCAAGAAGTTACCCCAAATGCCGATGAGGAGTGGCTGCTGGACCTGGAAGAAGATAAATCGCGAATCGTCCATTTAACGAAAATATATACCTGCGGTGAAGAAAGCAGCGTGCTCGGCATCATGAAGCCGGAGGAAATCGCTACCCTGATGAAAGACCACCCAACGTGGGAAGGACGGCTTGGGGCAGGCGGCGACGTTTGGATCGAGGAAAAAGTCGACGGCCTTTCCGACACCTGCAAAACTCGAGGGTACATCGGTTTGGATAAGGACGGCAATTTGACGTTGTTTGACGGACCTCCTAAGAAGGAAAAGGTGATCCGCACTTTTTTTCAAATGGACGTGGAGATGATGGAGAGCGCTCTGCCAGCTGAAGTGATTCAACAACTGCAGCAGGGAATCCGCATTCAGGATGTGGAGGAGTACAATAGCGTGTTGTCCACCTTCAGCGACTTTGCGATCGAGCCGTCGGAGAGGGTCATGCAGCAGAATGAAGAATAATGATTGATGAAAAGACGTTACCGGGTAACGTCTTTTTTGTTTTTCCGGAGGGATTTCTGGCGCTACAAAGTTTTTCCTCAATCATTAGCGATCTTTTGCTATAATAAAGTGAATACATATGTTCGCTTTACGCGGGATAGGGCTCCATCCGAGGATCATGGGGGAGTTTAAGCAACGATAGGGAGAGATGAGCCTTGCGTATACTTGGAATTGACCCCGGCATTGCGATTGTGGGGTTCGGATTTATCGATAAACAGGGCAGTAAAGTTACGCCGGTGCAATACGGATGTATCCAAACCGAAGCCCATACGCCGGAGGAAGAACGACTCATGCATGTGTATGAGGCGATGGTTCAGTTGATTGACAAATACAAACCGGAAGCGGTCGCATTCGAGAAGCTGTTTTTTAATCGGAACGTCACGACGGCGATGTCGGTCAGCCAAGCGAGGGGCGTGCTGGTGCTTGCTGCAGCGCAGAAAGGGCTCCCGATTGCGGAGTACACCCCAATGCAGGTGAAGCAGGCGATCGTAGGATATGGCAAAGCTGAAAAACGGCAGGTGCAGGAAATGACGCGGATGTTCTTGAAGCTTCAGGCGATCCCGAAGCCGGACGACGTGGCAGATGCATTAGCGGTAGCTGTTTGCCATGCGCATTCTTACACATTAAATTCTAAAATAAACGAGGTATTGCGTTCATGATCGATTTTTTGCGGGGCCAGATTGCCCATTTGGAAACAGAGTACGTCGTCTTGGATGTGCAGGGTGTAGGGTATCGGGTGTTTTGTCCGAATCCGTACGCTTTGGCAACTAAAGGGCAAGAAACGGTGACGGTATATACCCACCACCATGTGCGTGAGGATGCGATCCTGCTGTTCGGATTCCCGACCCGCGAGGAGCAGAAGCTGTTTCGCAAGCTGATTGAGGTATCCGGTATCGGCCCGCGTGTAGCGCTTGGTATTTTAAGCGGCGGCAATCCAGATCATGTCGTAGCGGCGATTCATCAGGAGAACATTGCGTTTCTGACGAAGCTGCCGGGGATTGGGAAGAAGACGGCTCAGCGGATGATTTTGGACCTCAAGGACAAGCTGGAGGGCGTCGGTGGCACGTTGTTTGATCCGATGCCTGCGGATCGTGGCGAGTCCTTGCGGGATGGCGGAAATCCGGGATGGCCGGAGGCGCGTGAAGGCTTGAAAGCGCTGGGGTATACCGAAGCGGAGCTGGACAAGGTATGGCATCGCCTGAAAGACGATGTCGGGCCGGACGAGGCGGTGGATTCCGTCATGAAGAAGGCGCTCAAGCTGCTGTACGCCGGCTAAGGATAAGGACAGGAAGGGGAGCTTAGCGCATGATGGAGGACCGGATCATTTCCGCGAATTTAATGATGGAAGACCAGGCGGTGGAGTTAAGCCTGCGGCCGCGTTTTTTGGCGGAATATATCGGACAGAACCAGATCAAGGAGAATTTGAAAATATACATCGAAGCGGCGAAAATGCGTAAGGAAGCGTTGGACCACGTGCTGTTGTACGGGCCGCCGGGACTTGGCAAAACGACGTTGGCCAACATCATCGCCAACGAGCTTGGTGTGAATTTGCGCACGACTTCGGGACCGGCGATTGAGCGTCCCGGGGATTTGGCCGCGCTGTTGACCAATCTGCAGGAAGGCGATGTCTTGTTTATAGACGAGATTCACCGACTGCATCGCACCGTAGAGGAGGTGCTGTATCCAGCCATGGAGGATTTCGCGCTGGATATTATGATCGGCAAGGGGCCAAGCGCCCGGTCGGTCCGGCTGGACCTGCCGCCTTTTACGCTGGTTGGCGCCACGACGCGGGCAGGGCTCCTGTCGGCACCGCTGCGCGACCGTTTTGGGGTTGTCAGCCGCCTGGAGTTTTATAACATCGATGAGCTCAGCTATATCGTGTCGCGGGGCGCGGATATTTTCGGCATCGAAATGGTGGGCGATGCGGCGACGGAAATCGCGCTTCGTTCGCGGGGGACGCCGCGGATCGCCAACCGCCTGCTGAAGCGCGTACGCGATTATGCTCAGGTGCGGGGCGATGGTATGATTACCACGGAGATCGCCAAAGAAGCGCTGCAGATGCTGCAGGTTGACCCGATGGGCCTGGACCTGATCGACCATAAAATGCTGCGCGCGATGATTACGAGCTTCCGCGGCGGGCCCGTGGGGCTGGATACAATTGCCGCGACCATCGGCGAGGAAAGCCAAACGATCGAGGACGTCTACGAGCCTTACTTGCTGCAGATCGGATTTCTGCAACGGACGCCGCGTGGACGCATGGTGACACCGGCAGCGTATCAGCATTTAGGTCTGCCGATGCCGGAGACACCTTAACTTTATTAACGAAGCCCATAGGCATCATGGAGGAGGAGAGCGGGTTTGAAACGTACAGCACGGACAATTTCGTTAACAAGATGGGGGAAAGGAATACTGGCAGGCTTGCTGCTGGCCGGGATGCTTCACCTTCCGGCAGCGGCCGACGATTCGGATACATCTCGCGTTCGCGTGGCCATGTACCTGGACCTGGGCAGCACCTATAAATCGACCACACCGGCCGTGACCATCAAAACAGCGGCCGCAGCGGAGGCTGGTTTTGACCTCAACTCGGGGGGAGTGCCTTGGCTCCAATTGGGAGCGGGCGGAACGGCAAGGTTTAGCGTCAACGGATATAAGGTTAAAGCGTTGGAATCCGCAGATTGGGCCACGGTAGCGGCTGCGGTCAAGAAGCTGCAAGGCACGGCGGATAAGCCGGTTGCCTACGCGGTTGATCTTGGAGGCGGCACGGTATACCGCGTGTATACGGGACCGTATGTGAGTGCGGCGGAAGCGCAAAAAGCGGCGGAACGAGTTACCCAAACGTTGTCCGCTTCCTTGAAAGGCGCCAAGGCGGAAGCTCGCGGGACATTGTACATCTCCGCCGGCTCGTTTGCGAGTCAGGCGGAAGCTGAGAATCTTCGCCAAACGTTGTCCGCCCAGCATGCGGAGGCGGTTGTGGCGATGACCGGGCCGCAGCAATATGCGGTATGGGCTGGCGGCGCGTTGAGCGCAGCGGAGCAGTCCGCGCTCCAAACCGAGTTGGCCGGACTGCAACCGGGTTATTCCTGGGCTCCGGTCAACGAAAACGCCCCTGCCTTGCTCCTGCATCGGGACGTGACGTTAAATGTGGATGCCCCTGCTGGGGTTGACCATTACGAGTTAACCGGAGAAGGCGCCAAATTGACGATCCGGGATCAGGGCAATTCACCGATTCAGGTAGTGGAGCGTTCGGCGCGCAGCTATCGCGGGGATTTTGAGATTAGTAAAGTGAACGGTCAACTGGCACTCGTTAACGAGCTGCCGTTAGAGCAATATCTGTATTCCGTTGTCGCCGGCGAAGTCCCGTCATCTTGGCCCCAAGAGGCGTTGAAGGCTCAGGCGGTCGCGGCGCGAAGCTATGCCCTTTATAATGCGGGGCTAAACAAGTTCAAAGTCGCCGGACTTGTGGATACGACTTTAAGCCAAGTGTACAATGGGACGGAGAAGGAAGTGTCCAGCATCGTGCAGGCCGTGGATGCCACAGCGGGAGAGGTGCTGGTGACAGCGAACGGACAAATCGTGGAAGGAATCTTTGCATCCAACAGCGGCGGGGTGACGGCCGATTCGAGCGAGGTGTGGGGGAATGTGAATCCGATCTATTCCAGCGTGCCCAGCGATGGAGACGAATCCGCGCAAGCCTCGTTGAAATCGTGGTATCAGGTACTGCTGTCGAACGGAATCACAGGATACGTTCGTGAAGACAACACCGCGCTTAATGGGACAACGCCGGCAGGTTTGCAGAAGCTGACGGTGACGACCAGCAACGTGCTGGTTCGGAAGCTGCCGCTTATTCAATCCGATGTGGAGCCCCTGGCGAAGCTGAATCCGGGCGACCAAGCCATCGTATTGGACAAGGTGCCAGAATCCAGCTCCTATGCGTGGATCCGCGGTCCTTACAGCTCGGAGGAGCTGGTGAAGACCCTGAAGGGCAAAACGTCAACGGAAGCCCCCTCCCCGATTTTGAATTTGGAGATCACCCAGCGGGGGCCATCCGGACGTGTGACACAGGTCAAAGCCAACGGCCAGCCACTGGACGTCAAATATCCGGATACGTACCGCTCCGCTCTGGGCGGCTTGCCTAGCACCTTGTTTGATATCGTCCAAACCGGGCGTTATACTGTACAAGGTGCAGGAGGAGTGGCAGGGACAGGGACAGCCACGTCGGCAACGACAATTCAGTCGGCTTCAGGCAAGACGACGGCCAGTGGCAAGCTGGTTGTGATGAGCGGCGACAAGACGGCTCGCGTGGTTGAACCGACGAACCAGTTCGTCTTCGTTGGACGCGGAAACGGCCACGGCCTAGGGCTTTCCCAGTGGGGGGCCAAAGGATTGGCTGACTCCGGGTATGATTACCGGCAAATCTTGCAACACTACTACCAAAATGTGACTCTCGTTAAGGAATGAAGATACCGATGAATGTGGATCTATACGATTTCGAGCTCCCGGAGGAGCTCATCGCCCAAACGCCGCTGGCCGAGCGCACCGCTTCGCGCCTGTTGACGTTAAATAAGGAAACCGGGGAAATTCGCCATCATACGTTTTCCGATATTTTGGCGTATTTGCAGCCGGGCGATACGCTGGTGCTAAATGACACGCGGGTGATTCCAGCCCGCTTGTTTGGCGTCAAAGAGGACACCGGGGCCAAAGCTGAGGTGCTGCTGCTCAAAAATTTGGGCGACGACCGATGGGAAGCCTTGGTCAAACCCGGCAAGAAACTTAGAAGCGGAGCGATCATCGTATTTAGCGATGAGCTTCGTGCAACCGTAGAGTCCGAGGGAGATATGGGCGGACGGGTGCTGCGGTTCGCTTATGAAGGGATTTTTAACGAAATTCTCGATCGACTGGGCCAGATGCCGTTACCTCCTTACATTAAGGAGAAGTTAGATGACCGCGAACGTTATCAGACGGTGTACTCCAAACACGAAGGGTCGGCCGCCGCGCCAACCGCGGGTTTGCATTTTACCGAAGAATTGCTGGATCAGGTGCGAGCCAAAGGAGTGACGATCGCTTTCGTCACGCTGCACGTCGGACTGGGCACGTTCCGGCCGATGTCGGTGGACCGGGTGGAGGATCATGTCATGCATGAAGAATATTTTGTACTGCCGCAGGAGACCGCCGACATCCTGAATGAAACAAAAGCTCGCGGCGGCAGAGTCGTGGCCGTTGGGACGACTTCGGCCCGGACGTTGGAGACGGTAGCCCAACGATGCGGCAACGGTCCCATCGTCAAAAGCAGCGGCTGGACGGGCATCTTTATTTATCCCGGCTATCGGTTTGGGTTGGTGGATGTGCTTCTCACAAACTTCCATCTTCCGAAATCAACGCTGGTGATGCTGGTCAGCGCACTGGCGGGCCGGGAGCGGATCCTGAACGCTTATCAGGAAGCGATCGACTTGAAGTACCGGTTTTTCAGCTTCGGCGACGCCATGTTGATTTACTAAATGCACATTTAAATAAGTAGAGGACGGTTGATCAGATTGGCAGCAGCAATAACCTATGAGCATATTAAGACCTGCAAGCAGTCCGGCGCCCGACTGGGGCGCGTGCATACGCCGCACGGCTCGTTCGACACGCCGGTGTTTATGCCGGTGGGAACGCAGGCCACTGTGAAAACGATGAGTCCGGAAGAACTCAAGGAAATGGATGCGCGGATTATCTTAAGCAATACGTACCATCTCTTTTTGCGGCCGGGACATGAGATTATTCGCGAAGCGGGCGGACTGCATAAATTTATGAATTGGGACCGCGCGATTTTGACCGACAGCGGCGGGTTTCAGGTGTTCTCGCTCAGCGAAATGCGCAAAATCACGGAGGAAGGGGTACATTTCCGCTCCCACTTGAACGGTGATAAGCTGTTCCTTTCCCCGGAAGTGGCGATGGAAATTCAAAATGCGCTGGGCTCGGACATTATGATGGCATTTGACGAATGCCCGCCATATCCAGCGGATTACGACTATGTGAAGAACTCGCTGGAGCGTACGACCCGTTGGGCAGAACGGTGCCTGCAAAGCCATGCCCGTCCGCAGGATCAAGGGTTGTTCGCCATCGTTCAGGGCGGCATGTACGAGGACCTGCGCAAGCAAAGCGCCCGTGATTTGACTTCATTGGATTTCCCGGGGTATGCTATTGGTGGACTGAGTGTTGGCGAGCCTAAGCCGCTAATGTACGAAATGCTGGAATATACCGTTCCCCTGCTGCCGGCGAACAAGCCGCGTTATTTAATGGGGGTCGGATCGCCGGATGCGCTGATTGAAGGGGCGATTCGTGGCGTCGACATGTTCGACTGCGTGCTGCCGACCCGGATCGCGCGCAACGGCACAACGATGACCAGCCAGGGCCGCCTTGTTGTACGCAACGCTCAGTATGCCAACGATTTCGGACCGCTGGATCCCGAATGCGACTGCTACACCTGCCGAAATTACTCCAGGGCGTATCTCCGCCACCTGATCAAAGCCGACGAGACGTTTGGGCTGCGATTAACTACATACCATAATCTGCATTTCCTCATTAATCTGATGGGCAAAGTCCGTCAGGCGATTATGGACGATCGGTTGTTGGATTTCCGGGATGAATTTTTTGAGCAGTACGGTCTGTTTGGCAATGACAAAGGATTTTAAGAAATACCGTTAGTTCGATTTTGGAAAGGGGGATAAGACATGTTCTTTCAGTATGCCGCACAACAGCCGGCCGGCGGTAGTTCGCTGGTCACCATGATCATTCCGTTTGTTATTATGATCGCCGTTTTTTACTTCCTACTGATTCGCCCGCAGAAGAAAAAGCAGTCGCAGCGCACTACGATGCTGAATGCTCTTAAGAAAGGCGACAAGATCGTGACCATCGGCGGATTGCACGGAACGATTATGGAGCTGACCGACGATACGGTGGTACTTCGCGTTAATGATGTCACCAAGTTGACGTTTGACCGCAGCGCCATCAGTCACGCGATCAAGGAGTCGGAAGGTTAATTTCCGATTAGGAAATCAAAGCAAAGAGCCTGTATTTTACAGGCTCTTTTTTATGGCTTGATGTGGATTAAGGCTTTCGGGCCGCGAAGTGTTCGCCAAACGCTTCCCCCAAGCAAGGCCGAAATAAGAGGCCGAAACGGCCAGCACCGATCCCCCAAGCATGTCCGTTAACCAATGAATCCCCAAATAAAAGATCGAAAACAGAATGATCGCCGAACAAACCGCTGCAAACCAGCCCCAGCGCCGATTTCCGGAGCGCATCGCCAAAATGGCCATCGAGACGGAGACCGAGGTGTGCAGGCTGGGGAAACAGTTATTCAGACCGGATAAAGGGCGGTAAACCTGCTCGAATTGCGGAAAGACCTCCAGCATATAAAAAGAAGCGCCGGATGGAGCATACGACCACACCTCGTTCACGGGGAACAGCAAATAAAAAGGAATCGCCACCAAGTAATTTAGAATGACGGTGCAGCAAGTGGCATAAAACATGGGCAGACGGTTATCAGACGCATAAATCCCCAGCGAAGCAAGAATGAGCGCTTGAAACACGACTAAATAGAAAAAGCCGGCCACTTCGGTTACGGCAGGGTCGTGAAACAGGCTTTGGAATGAGGCGACGAAATGGCCTTCGAGCTTTAGAATCCACGGCGTAAAATCCATATCATAGGAAAGATGATTTTCCAGTAACAATTCGTATTTGTTTAACAGCAAAACGCCGACGGTCAACAGCAGGAGCCACAGCAAATGCCTTGCCTTGATCAGTTGACGAAACAAGGATATAACGGCATGCCAGGGCGCGCGAAGCGTGTTAGCCCAGATGATCAACAGAACGGAAAAAGCGGTCAGCCAGGATATGCCGGACATGGAATGATACACATACATGATACAGGACGACCTCCCCATGGAGATATCGATAGGACTAAGTCCAACTTACCATGAATGGAGGCCGCCGTAAAACCCGTTACTTCCTGCCCAAATTTACTCCGATCATGCCGCCAATCGCACCGATAACAAACCCCGGCAAGATTAACCCCCATTCCTGGAGCCCCAGCGAAGTATCCATCGCCAAGAAGCTGATCAGCAGCAGGAGCAGTACATACAGCGCCCCAGTCAGAGCCCCTTGATACCAACCTTTCTGTTTGGCGCGTTTACCGGATACGATGCCTCCAAATAGAACGGCAACGGCATGAACGAGATAGGTATAAACCGTCATTTCCACTTCCTCAAGCATGTCGCCTTGCAGCAATAAGGATAAAATGAGTGCGCCAATCATCATCCACAAAAATCCGTACCATAACCCGGCGACGGTGGGCTGGGACAAACGAATCCCCAATAATCGGCGGATCAAATGCATCGAGTTTGGCCTCCTGTCCTCCATGTCTTCGACAGACGTTTTACCACATTTTATGGTCAAGCTTATCCGGTTAGACCTGACTTGGCCAAATTGAGCTAGGAAGATTCTTGCAGGCTTCCCTTATAATAACCTGTGATATTTCGCATGGAATGGGGAGGGGGCGGTCAGAATAGCTATACCATGTTTTGTGTGAGCTTCTAGCCGGAGGAGGAATTGGCATGGTCGAGCACATGGCAAACCATATCTTCCGAACCGTCCTCATGTATTTCTTGGTGTTCGGAGTCATGCGTATTATGGGAAAAAGAGAAATCGGCGAGCTGTCCATCTTCGACCTGGTGATCTCGGTAATGATTGCGGAAATCGCCGTTTTTGCTCTGGAAGATATCGATCGGCCGATCTATGACGGAATCGTTCCGATGTTAACCCTGCTGTTGATTCAAATCGCCATCGCCATGCTGTCGCTTCGTTTCCGTAAAGTGCGGCTGTGGTTTGACGGTGAACCCAGCGTCATTATTCGGAACGGGCAGATCAACCGCAAAGAAATGAGGCGCCAGCGTTATAACCTGGACGATTTACTGATGCAGCTGCGTTCGCAAAAGATCGATAGCGTCGCGGATGTCGAGTTTGCCGTGCTGGAAACAAGCGGTCAGCTGAGCGTGATCCCCAAAGAGAAATCCGAAGGGGGAGGAGCGCATCCCAAAAAGAAGGAAGCCAAACTCTCCGCCAAAATCAAATACGAGGCGCTTCCGCTGCCGCTGATTATGGACGGCAAGGTCTATGACGAGAACCTGCGGCAAATCGGAAAAACCCGCTTTTGGTTGAAAAACGAAATCCAAACCAAAGGCTTATCAGATTTTAAGCAGGTGTTCTTCTGCAGCATCGATCATAACGGAAAGTTGTATATCAATGCGATGGACGAGAAGTAAGCGGGGGGGGGGATTGCGATCATTTTCGGAACCATTTCCCCAACACCGGGAGACGTTTGAGGTCCTGCAGATCAAACAATCCCATGATTCCGGCGAGCGCCAAATACAACAAGCCGGATAACAGGGCCGCCATTAAGAACTGCCATCCCATTTGCGAACTGAGGACGAGGTTCTTATATAAATAGTCCGCAGCGGCAGCCATAATGACCATCGCTGCACCTACCTTAAGCATATCCAGGTAAGGCAAGCGGTAGCGGAGCGTCTTGGATACGCTGTACCCATGCATCACCGTAACGACAACAAAGTTGATGATGATGGCGATAATCGCGCCGTAGATTCCCAAATCCGGGTTGGAGGCCAGATAGAAAATCAACGAGATTTTGATGATCGCCCCCACCAGCGTGTTGATCAGGGCGCGACCCGGTTTATCCAAAGCTTGCAGCGTTGCCTGCAGCGGAGTTTGGATATAGAGCAGGAGGGCAAATGGCGCCATGATTTTGAGCATGCCGCCAATCGTATCGTCGTTATAAACGAGTCGGCAAATCGGTTCGGCCAGAACGAACATGATCGCGGCAAAAGGAGCGCCGGTAACCAGTGCCAGCCGTAAGGATTGGTGCAGCCGCAAATGAATCGTTTTAACATCGCCCCTCGCTTGCGCTTCGGCCAGAGAGGGGACCAGCGACACGGCGAGCGATGAGGTTAACGCCCCGGGAAGCAACAACAGCGGGATGATCATCCCCTGCAACGCCCCGTATTGTGAGGTGGCCACGGCCACCCCAATGCCGGCGATGGCCAGGCTTCGGGCGGTCGTAATCGATTCCAGCAGGTAGGAGAGCGAACCCACCAGCCGGCTGCCTGTGACCGGAATAGCGATACGCAAAATTCGCCGCAGCGTAGCTCCGAACGGGGCTGTTGCAGGGGTGGACGATACATCAGGGTCGGCAGGCGTGGCAGTGGGTTCCGCCTTCTCGCTTGCTTTCGTGTTTTCCAGCCGCTCGCGCCGCTGCAGCCGTCGATATTGCCACAGCAGAACACCCATGCCGACCACTTCACCGGCTACTACGCCAAGCATCGCCCCAGCGGCCGCGTAAGCGATCCCCATGGGGAGCAGGAGATAGGAAAACCAGAGGACGCCGATGATCCGGGCAACGGTCTCCATAATCGAGGAGACCGCCGAGGGGATCATATCCTGCTTCCCTTGGAAATAGCCGCGATACACCGAGGAGACGGACACGATGATAATCATCGGGCTCATGGCGATAAACGTATGGTATACGCGCGGATCGGTCAAGACGTACCGGGTCACCCACGGCGCGCCAAACAGGCAGAGAAAGGTGAACAGAAAGCCCGCAGCCGTCGTAAACACCAAGCTTGTCCGCAAAATCGACACAGAACGTTCGGGTTTACCCGAGGATTCCGCTTCCGCTACCAACTTGGCTACGGCCAGCGGAATCCCTCCGGTAATAATCGTCACCAGCACGAGAAAAAACGGATATCCGAGCTGATACAGCCCAACGCCTTCGGCCCCGATCACCCGGGGCAGCATGATGCGCGGAATGAAGCCCAGGAGTCGGTTCACGATCCCTGCCACCAGCAGGATCATCGTACCCTGGATAAAGGTTTGTTTATTCAATCGAAACTCCACTCCCCCGGCAGCCTTCGATCTCCTTAAGCTGATTGCCGATCAGCTGCCTAATAAACTCGTTAGCGAGGCGGTACAACCTCTCTCTTCATGGATATGACAGACCTGTCCCGGTTCATGCCTTGTCTTTTTTGCAGGATTCGCAAATGGAAGAACTCTTCTAAGCAGGATTCAGAGATTTAGGGTAGAATGTAATAAGACGGGTTTTCGAAGGAGGCTTGGAGCGTGGCTGAAGATCAAATGACGGACCAACAACTTAACGAGGCTATCGAGAGCTTGTGTCGCAGCAAAGCCGAGGAGTTCCGGCTTATCGGGTACGAGCATATCACCGGACCTGACATTTGGGAGTGTATCAGCCATAAATACGAGAAGGGTGGAATCCCTCCCTTGTATCAACTGGTGAATGACATTCTTTCTCTGAAAGTAACCCAATTTATGAACTATATGACGATGTCCGCCTATCGGGGATCCCGTTTGGATTGAATGGGGTCTTTTTTTCGTGCCGGTCGTTAATCAAATTGACAATATTAGATAAATTGACTGGTTTTTCGGCCATCGCTATAATAGGAATATTGAGAATTTGAAAGGGGAAAGAAGTACGGGATGAAAAGAATTATCGCATTCATAACCGTCGTGGTTGTCTCGTTTGGCATCATGGCTTGGACAACCCCCGACCTGTTGAAGAACGTACGTCTCGGCCTTGATCTGAAAGGCGGCTTTGAGATTTTATATGAAGCCAGTCCGCTGGAAGGCGGAAGCGAGGTCACGAGAGAATCCTTAATCCAAACGGCGAAAAGCCTGGAGGACCGGGCGAACAAGCTGGGGACAAGCGAGCCGGAAGTCACAACGGAAGGCACCAATCGGATTCGCTTGAAGCTGGCTGGCGTTACCGATGAGGCTACGGTACGTAAGACGATGAAGGAACCAGCTACGCTGACGTTCCGCAGCAAGGACGGCACGGAGAAAAACGCCGATGAATACAACAAAATTGAAATGATTGGCACGGATTTTGCGGCCAACGGAGCCAAGCTGGAGTTCACCCAAATGAACGAACCGGTGGTCAGTATCAAAGTGAACAGCAAGGATAAATTTGCCGAAGTGACCAAACGGTTGCTGGGGCAACCGCTGGCGATTTATATGAACGATGAGTTGGTCTCCGATCCGGTCGTTCAAGCGGTCCTGAGCGACGGAAGCGCTCAAATCAGCGTGGGCGGAGACTTGGCGAAGGCCAAGGAACTGCGCGACAAAATCAACCTTGGCGCACTTCCGCTTCAATTGACGGAGAAATATTCGCAAAGCATCGGCGCAACATTGGGTAAGCAATCGCTGGACAAGACGATTGAAGCCGGCCTGATTGGCTCTCTCTTCATTCTGTTGTTCATGATTGGCATGTACCGGGTACCCGGTCTGATTGCCTCGTTTACCCTAATCGTACACACTTGGTTGCTCATCCTTGTGTTCGTTTGGGCAGACTTTACGCTTACCCTGCCGGGGATTGCGGCGTTTATTCTCGGGATCGGGATGGCGGTTGACGCCAATATCATTACCAATGAACGGATTCATGAGGAAATGCGGACCGGTAAGAGCATTATGTCCGCAGTAAAAGCGGGGGACAAGCATTCCCTGCGTACCGTGCTGGATTCGCAGATTACGACGATCATCGTTGCGGCCGTGATGTATGCGTATGGTACGGGGGCCGTTAAAGGTTTTGCTTTGGTGCTCATCGTGGAAATCGTACTCAGTATCGCCACGAATATCTATCTCTCCCGTTTCCTGCTGAACCTGCTGCTTAAAGCCGGCAAGCTGTTGAAACCGAAGTATTTCGGTGTGAAGGAGCGTGACATTCGTGAGCTTTAAAAAGAACCTAGATTATGTCCATCTAAGTAAATACTTCTACACCCTGTCCATCGTCTTGACGATTGCCGGTATCATCTGTTTGTCGTTCTTCGGCTTGAACTACAGCGTGGATTTCAAAGCGGGTTCCAATGTTGACATCGCGTTATCCAAGTCGTTGACGGCTGAACAAATCGATCCGATCCTGAAGAACTTGGGCATTGATGACGGAGCAACGATCAGTGCCGGTGAAGACCGGATGAATATCCGGTTTACAAAAGTCTTAAACGAAGATAACGATGCGAAATTAAAAGCGGAAATTACGAAGTTGGATGAGAAGGCTTCGTTTGAAGTGAATACCGTTGATCCGGAAATGGCTAGGGAGCTGGCACGTAATGCGATTTATGCCGTGTTGATTTCCTGCCTCGGGATCATTATCTACGTGAGTATCCGCTTTGAATGGCGGTTTGCTCTCGCCGCAATCGTGGCGCTGCTGCATGACGCCTTTATGGTGATCGCCGTCTTCTCGATCTTCCGGCTTGAGGTTGACTTGACCTTTATCGTTGCCGTATTGACGATTATCGGCTATTCGATTAACGATACGATCGTTATTTTTGACCGGATTCGTGAAAACCTGCGGTTTTCCAAGCAGAAGACCCGTCAGGACCTGATCAAGCTGGTCAACGAGAGCGTGTCGCAAACGATTATGCGTTCGTTGTATACCGCATTAACGGTGTTCGTAGCGGCCTTCTTCCTCTTCCTGCTGGGTGGGGAATCGATCCGGATGTTCTCGCTGGCAATGGTAATCGGCCTGTTATTCGGGGCGTATTCCTCCATCTTTATCGCCAGCCCGCTCTGGTTCGTATTGAAGAGCAAACAAAAGCATAAACCGGCCAAAGCATCCTAAACGGCTGCTATGCCTGAGTGAACCGCCAATACTTTTAGCCGGATAAGGATCGAGCCGCGTCTCTGGACGCGGCTTTCGGCTCTTATCCGTTTTACGTGCATCAGGAGGGGGATTATGACACGAGAACAAGCCGTTATTCCAGAGCCTGTATCCTGGACTGGCATTGTGGGGGATATCGTTTTGGCTGTCTTTTTGGGGACGGTGGGTCTGTTCTACGGCAGCTTGGCATTGCTGGCGGGGGCCTTATATTCCGCATACGACGCCGCTGCTAGCGTTGCCGCAAAGCTGCCCGGACCGGGGAATACCCGTGTGAAGCGAGTCGGATCGCTGTCCGCGAGCAAAGAGTCGCCCGAGCCGCTTCCGGCCATTTTTTTCTCCGTTTTTCTGCTCATGGGCGCTGTACAGCTGGGGATTGCGGCTTTCACGGACTTGACCGAGGGCGACACCGCTCCACCGGAGACCTTCGTCTTGGCAGCCGTGCTCCTATCGATGGCTTTACGGGAATCGTTGTTTCAAGTGAAGCTGCGGTTATCCCGCAGAAAGTCAAACGTCAATTTGCAGTCGCTGATCGAGAAACACCGCCATTCCCTATTCTCCTCCGTCGTGGTGCTCGCAGGGGTTTTTGGAGCGATGGGGGGGCAAGCCTGGGATGTGCCGGCTTTAGTATATCTTGAACCAAGTGCAGCGATCCTTGTTGCCTTGCATGTATTGATTCAAGTCTATGGGCTGGTGAAACGTTCCGTTTACGGTTCGCCTTCGTCCCATCTGCGCGAAGAGGATGCCGCTTCCTTAGTCGAAACGGTGCAGCGGGTGCACGGAGTGATTACCGTAGATGACTTGAAAGCGCAGGAGAGCGGGCATTACGTTACGGTGACCGCCAAAATCAGCGTCAACCCGAAGATTACCGTCATGGAAGCCCATGATATCGCCAATCGGGCCAAAATGCTGTTGCTTAACCGATTTACCCATATCACCGACGTCCGAATCCAAGTCGCGCCTTATGAGGCCGGATATCCGTACAAGAGCAACACCGAGGAATCCGACAGTGACTTACCGAACCTGCTTCAATAAGCTGGCCCCGGGTAGAATCAACAGGAAGAAAGAAGGTGCCGCTTTTGCTTCATGCCAAATATCGTTGGTCTCAGCTGCCCTGTGACGAAGCGTCTGCCAGCCGTCTCGCCAGCCAGCTGAACATTTCCCCGCTCCTTGCGTCTTTACTGGTGACACGGGGGATGGATCGCCTGGAGGAGGCGGAGCAATTCTTAAAAGGAAGTCTTGCAGACCAACATGATCCCCTGCTGCTTAGCGGGATGAAGGAAGCCGTCCCTCGGATCCGCCAAGCGGTGGAGAACGGGGAACGGATCCTGATTTACGGGGATTATGATGCCGACGGCGTTTCGTCCACAACTTTAATGATCCATCTGATGAGGCGCCTCGGCGCTACATATGACTATTACATTCCGCACCGGACCAAAGAGGGGTATGGCTTGCATATTCCGGTGCTGGAGCATTTTCATAAGAAGGGCTTTACGCTGATCGTCACGGTCGATACGGGGATCAGTGCGGTGGATCAGGTAGCTTATGCTCGTTCGGTCGGTATGGATGTGATCGTCACGGACCACCACGAGCCGCCGGCCATTTTGCCGGAAGCGTATACCTTAATTAATCCTAAGCTGCCTTACTGCTCGTATCCGTTTAAAGGGTTGGCCGGGGTTGGGGTAGCGTACAAGCTGGCTCAGGCCCTTCTGGGGGAGGACACTCCTGAAGCCTGGACGGAACTTGCTGCACTGGGGACGATCGCCGATTTGATGCCGCTAACCGGAGAGAACCGCGTGATCGTCAAGTCGGGTCTCGCATCGATGGCTCACTCAGCCTTCCCGGGGATGACGGCGCTGCTTGGGACATCCGGCTGGTCCAGCGGGGAAGTGACTTCGACGTCTGTCGCCTTCGGGTTAGCGCCGCGGATTAATGCCAGCGGCCGCATGAGCCATGCGAACCGAGCCGTCGCTTTGTTGACGGCGGAAAGCATGGAAGAAGCGGAGGTGATTGCCGAGGAGCTGGATGTCCTTAATAAAGAGCGTCAAATGCTCGTTGAGGACATGGTGCAAGAGGCGCTGCAGCAGCTGGAAAGCCAGGAGGAAGCGGAGGGATTGCCTGACGTTATCGTCGTTGCCGGCGAAGGCTGGAATGCCGGCGTCGTTGGCATCGTTGCTTCCAAATTGCTGGAGCGTTATTATCGCCCAACAATCGTGCTGGGGATCCACCCGGAAACGGGGGAGTGCAAAGGCTCAGCCCGTTCCATTCCCGGCTTTGATATCTACGAAGCGTTAACGGATTGCGCCGACCTGCTGGATCATTTCGGCGGGCATCCTTCGGCGGCAGGGATGTCTCTTGGCCGCGAGCGGCTGGAGGAATTCGGCCGCCGGTTGAATGCCTTTGCCGCCGGGCGGCTTCAACCGGAGCATTTCGTGCCGGTGTTGCAAACGGATTTGGCTTGTTCCTTGAAGGACGTTACGTTGCAGGCTATCGAGCAGCTCCAGCATTTGGCCCCGTTTGGTATGGCCAACACTTGCCCAAGATTGCTTCTCCGCGACCTAAAGCTCCTGGAGTGCAAGCAGATGGGCAAAGACGGGAAGCACTTGAAGCTGGTTCTGGGCCAGAACGGCAAAACCGTTGAAGCGGTCGCCTTTGGTAAAGGCGAATTGGCTTCACTGCTGACGGAGGAAGCCCGAGTGGATATCGTGGCGGAAGCGGGAATCAACGAATGGAACGGTTCGCGTAAGCCGCAGCTGATGATCCAGGACCTGGCGGTCTCACACCTGCAGGTGTTCGATTACCGCGGCTCCCGGAACCCGGGGCTGCTGCTGGATGAACTGCGTGGCAAGCTGGGCAAGCTGCCTGCCTGCGGTTCGGGAACCTCGGCCGTGGTGCTTAACGACGGTTCCGCATTTTTTCAGACCCTTGATTTGAAGGAGACCCCGGTTTGGGTATATGATAAGAACGTTGGCGTGCGCCCTGGCAATGACCTCGCACAAGCGGTGGGTTTCAATGCTGCGGTGACGCTATTCGTCCTGGAGCTGCCGGAATCGCCGATGGGCTGGACCGGGATGGTATCCGGGTTTACCGCGCTGGAGCGCATTTATCTGCTGCATTCCCCGCGCGCGCCGCAAGAGCGGATCGAACCGCCTTCCCGGGATCATTTCAAGCTGGTATACAGCTTAATCCATCGCGGCGCAGGACAAGGACTTCGCGAGGAAGAATTGATCGCTGCGCTGGCGACACGCACCGGGTGGTCCAGACGGATGGTGGAGATGGCGCTTGGGGTATTCGAAGAACTGGGATTTATTATCCGGGCAGCGGGGATGGTGCGGATCCATCCGTCTCCTTCCAAGCAGGCGCTGGAAACGTCAAGCCGTTACCGGGAACTGGGACTGCTGGCTGAAATCGAGCAGATGCTGCAGTACGGCCGGGTCCCCGAAATTACCGAATGGATGCTAACCCATATTCAGGGTGCTTCATAAATGATTTTTCGAGAGATGGAAACGATTCGCATGCATTTGAACTAGGAGGAGATTGGTTTGGATTTTAAAGAGTACATCCGGGTGATTCCTGATTTCCCTCAGCCCGGCATCAGTTTCAAGGACATTACCACGCTGCTGAACGACGGAGCGATGTATCGCAAGGCGGTTGACGAACTGAAACAGTTGGTTTCTCACCTCAAGATCGATTTGATCGCCGGTCCGGAAGCCCGTGGTTTCGTGGTGGGTGCCCCATTGGCTTACGCGCTTGGCGTTGGATTCGTGCCGATCCGCAAAAGCGGAAAGCTGCCTTACGAAACGATTGAGGTAGAATACGACCTGGAATACGGCAAAGACCGGTTGGCCATGCACAGCGATGCGGTGAAGCCGGGGCAAAACGTGCTGATTGCCGACGATTTGCTGGCTACCGGGGGAACGATTTCGACCTCTGTGAATCTGGTTCGCCAGTTGGGCGGTAATGTGGTGGGCACCGCATTCCTCATTGAACTCAGCGAGCTGGATGGGCGCAAGAAGCTGCCGGGAATCGATGTATTCTCACTGGTTCAATATTAATAGTAATAAAAGGGACGGTTCCACAAGCTTGTGTGGAACCGTCCCTTTTTTATTTGAATGACGCAGGCTCCTAGTGTGCGGCGTCTTCGTGATCATTGCTTAATTTCAGCACTTGGATCAGCTTAAAGAACAAGCTGAGCAGGATGCCAACGATCGTGGCCAAGGCCATCCCCTTCAGCGCTACATGGCCCATGGTCAGTGTGGTTCCGCTGAGGCCGATGACCAACACGACGGTCGTCAACAGCATATTCGTGGGTTTGGAGAAGTCTACCTTCTGCTCTACGAAGATCCGCAAGCCTGAGGCCGCGATAACCCCAAACAGCAGCAGAGACACGCCGCCCATCACCGCAGGAGGAATATTGGCGACAATCGCCGAGAACTTCCCGGAGAAGGACAGCAGGATGGCAAAGATAGCTGCCCCGCCGATAACGAACACGGAATACACGCGGGTCAAAGCCATGACGCCGATGTTCTCCCCATAGGTTGTGTTCGGCGTCGAGCCAACAAAACCGGAGAGAATCGTGGAGATCCCGTTCCCCATCAGCGACCGGTGAAGCCCCGGGTCCTTGGACAGGTCTTTACCCACGATGTTGCTTGTCACCAACAGGTGGCCGATATGCTCAACGATAACGACCAGGGCAACCGGCACGATCGAGATGATTGCGGAGGTATCCCATTGCGGGGTAGTGACCGTCGGCAAGCTAAACCACTTGGCTTGTCCAATGGCTTCGGTGTTCACCTCGCCCATGAAATAAGCAAGTACATAACCAACCACGATCCCGATCAGGATGTGAATGATCTTCGGAAATCCGCGGAACATGACGGCGCCAAGTACCGTAACGCCTAACGTCACAAGCGACAGCGTGATGTGCGTCCCGTTGGGCGTCCAGCCCTCCGAGCCGTCGCTGATCCATCCGGCCATGCTGGCCGCAACCGGAATCAACTCGAGGCCGATCAGGGCCACGATGGCGCCCATGGCAGCCGGTGGAAACACGACGTCGATCCACTTGGTGCCCGCGTATTTAATCAGCATCGCAATCACGACGAAGATGACGCCGGTGACGATAAACGCGCCAAGGGCCATGGCATAACCGTTCCCCGGGTGACTGATGATCACCGCTTGAACCGGTGCGATGAAGGCAAAGCTGGAGCCCAAATAAGCGGGGATTTTTCCTTTACAGATCAGGATGTACAGCAGGGTGCCGATACCGTTCATCAACAGGATCATGCCGGGGTCTACGCCAAACAGGTTGGGTACCAGCACCGTGCTTCCGAACATGGCAAATAAGTGCTGCAGGCTTAACAGCACGCCCGGTCCAAACGGGACTTTCTCATTCACTTGAATTTCACGTTGCAACGCATTCACTCCTCTATAGGTACGTTCATAAGATAACTATCCTTAATAGGATAATGACAATGCCGACAATTTTCAACAGAAATTTGCTTGACTTTTGGTTTTTCTCTAGACATCTTTCCCTTTCACTGCCTGCCGTCATACAGGCGGGAAATCTGCGGGGTGGCGCAGGGGGGTGTCCGCGACGGGGAGACAATACCTGGAGTTGACGGGAGGGAACGCAAGAGTCATAATTATAGGAAATCAAAATGAGGCGAATTATGCTCTTGTATGCGTTTTTTCAGTATATTTTCATATAGAAAGGAATCAACAGGATCTCAATGGGCATAGAGCAATTACTCGAAAAGGCGTCTGCCTATATAAAGGAACCGGATCTCGATCGGATTCGGGAAGCGTACGAGTTTGCGGACGAAGCCCATCACGGACAGGTTCGCAAATCCGGGGAACCTTATATTCTTCATCCTTTGGCTGTGGCTGATATTGTTGTGAACATGCAGATGGATGCGCTGTCGGTCATTGCGGCCCTGCTTCATGATGTGGTTGAAGACACGACGGTGTCTCTAAAAGAGATACAGGAGAATTTCGGCAGCGATTGCGCTTTGCTCGTTGACGGGCTAACCAAGCTGGAGCGGATCAAATTCCAATCCAAAGAGGAGCAGCAGAACGAGAACTATCGCAAAATGTTCATCGCGATGGCGCAGGACATCCGGGTAATCGTCATTAAATTGGCGGACCGGCTGCACAATATGCGGACCCTGAAATACCAGTCGGAAGAAAGCCAGCGCCGGATCGCTTACGAAACGCTGGAGATTTTCTGTCCGATCGCCAACCGGCTCGGGATCTCCGCCATCAAATGGGAAATGGAAGATATCGCCCTGCGATATTTAAACCCGCAGCAGTATTACCGAATCGCCAACTTGATGCGCAAGAAACGGGCGGAGCGCGAGGAATACATCAAGAACGTCATCGCCCGTATTGCCGAGAAGCTGGAGGAGATGGGCGTACAGGCGGATTTGTCGGGGCGTCCTAAGCATATTTACAGCGTATATAAGAAAATGACGATGAAAAACAAGCAGTTCAACGAAATTTACGATCTGCTGGCGATTCGCATCATCGTGGACAATATCAAGGATTGTTACGCGACCCTGGGGATCATCCACACGTTGTGGAAGCCGATGCCGGGTCGGTTTAAAGATTATATCGCCATGCCGAAGGCGAACATGTACCAGTCGCTGCATACGACGGTCGTTGGCCCAAACGGGGAACCCACGGAGGTTCAGATCCGCACTTGGGAGATGCACCGGACGGCCGAATACGGGATCGCGGCGCATTGGGCCTATAAAGAAGGCACCGGAACAGGTGGCTTGGAAAATAAAATCACGTTCTTTAACGAAATCCTGGAGCTTCAGCATGAAGCGAAGGATGCTTCGGAGTTCGTGGAATCGCTGAAAATGGATTTCTTCTCGGACCTCGTCTTTGTGTTTACGCCGTCCGGAGAGGTTATCGAGCTCCCGGCGGGCTCCGTGCCTTTGGATTTTGCCTACCGCATCCATACGGAGGTCGGTAATCGGACGATCGGGGCCAAGGTGAACGGACGAATTGTGCCGCTGGACCATCGACTGAAAACCGGGGATATCGTGGAGATTTTGACGTCTAAGCATTCGTACGGTCCTAGCCAGGACTGGCTGAAAATCGCTCAATCTTCCCATGCTCGCAGCAAAATCAAGCAATGGTTCAAGAAGGAAAAACGCGAAGAAAACGTGGAAAAAGGGCGCGAAGCGATCGAACGCGAGCTGAAGCGAGCGGGGATCGAGCCTTCCCAGTGGATGAGCGACGACAAGCTGCTGGAGGCGGCGAAGAAATACGCCTTCAATGACATCGACGACATGCTGTCGGCGATCGGGTTCGGCGGGATCACGGCCTCGCAGGTTGTGACGAAGCTGACCGAGAAGCTGCGCAAAGAGCAGGAAGAGGCCGCCGGACACATCGAGTTAACCTCGGAGGTCAAGGAGGTCAAGGCGCCGGAAGAACGTCGACATCGTCCAACGAACGGCGTTGTCGTGAAGGGAATCGATAATCTGCTAGTTCGCTTTGCCCGCTGTTGTAACCCGGTGCCGGGCGACGACATCGTCGGCTATATTACGCGCGGACGCGGCGTATCGGTGCATCGCAGCGATTGTCCGAACATTCCGGGCGGAGGAGACGGCGAGGAAGCGGCGCGCGTTATCGACGTGGAATGGGAAGAAGCGATCGAGGCGAACTACAGCGTTGATATCGAAATCACCGGTCACGACCGCCGGAACTTCCTGAACGAAGTGCTGCAGGCCGTGTCGGAGAGCAAAACGAATATTTCGGCCGTTTCGGGCCGATCGGATAAGAACAAGATGGCTTTGGTGCATATGACGATCCTGATCCGCAATACCGATCATCTGCAGTCCGTTGTGGAGAAAATCAAGCGGGTGAAGGATGTATACACGGTCCATCGGATCATGCAGTAACGGACAAGAAAGGATTCGAACCGGATGAGAGTGGTCGTGCAGCGCTGCCGTGAGGCGCGCGTAAACGTTGCGGGAGAAACGGTGGGAGCCATCGGCCCTGGGCTGATGCTGCTGGTTGGCGTGACCCATGAGGACACCGAACAAGACGCCGCCTATTTGGCGGAGAAGATCGCCGGCTTGCGGATTTTTGAAGACGAAGCGGGGAAGATGAACCTTGCGGTAACGGAGATCGGCGGGGCGATTCTTTCGGTGTCCCAGTTTACCCTATATGGCGATTGCCGCAAGGGCAGACGTCCCAACTTCATGGCGGCGGCCCGACCAGAGATGGCGGAACCGCTATACGAGAGGTTAAATGAGCTGCTGCGTGCCAAAGGGCTGACGGTGGAAACCGGCGTCTTTGGGGCGGAAATGGACGTTGAGCTGACGAATTGGGGACCCGTGACCCTGATCGTGGACAGCCCTGGTGGCGAGGTATAAATACGAAGAGAAATCGAAACGGACCAAGACGCAGGAAGGATCAACGCGTCTTGGCCCGTTTTTGGTTTAGGAGACCGGGACCGGGATGAGTTTCTCATAAATGCTGATTTCGTAATCCGGTTTCATTCCGACTTTTTCGTAAAGGCGGTAGGCTCCCGTCGGATTGGCGGCATCGACACCCAAGGAGACATGGGTTTGCCCTGCTTGGTAGGAAGACGCAAATACGTGTTGCAGCAAGGCCAGTGCCAGCCCACGCCCCCGATGAGGGCGGCGAACACCCAGATGTTCAATAAACAGCAAGTCCTCACTCATACGGCATAATGCAAATCCGGCAACGGCACCTTCGGTATCCCGAGCGAGGTGCCACCAATGCTCATCAAAGGTTGGCAACTGCGTTCTTTCCACAAACTTCTCCATAGCAGGCACGGTAAAATCCCAGTGGTCGGAAAAGGCTTCGATATAAGCCTCATAGACGGCCTGTTCATCCCGTCCTTTCACGAACGATTCGACAGTGAATCCTTCCGGTAGGACGGCGGGAGCTGGTTTGACTTCCAAATGGAGGGCCATACGCTTAAAATAGCGGACCGGCGCGAACCCAAAACCCTCAAACAAAGCTGCGGCATCGGGACAAGAGGAAGGAATCATCC
The DNA here is from genome assembly GCF_001486505.1 of Paenibacillus rubinfantis. Taxonomy (GTDB): domain Bacteria; phylum Bacillota; class Bacilli; order Paenibacillales; family Paenibacillaceae; genus Fontibacillus; species Fontibacillus rubinfantis. The sequence continues at coordinate 1,298,121 of NZ_LN909065.1, read as the reverse complement.
CCTGAAGCCGCTTGGTTTGCCCGGATTCATTCCTGAGCGCAACAGCCCGCGATTCAAGCGCGGCAACAAGCGCAGTACCAACGCCTATTCCCCGGGCAGAAGGCCGCACGCAGCCATAACTGAACAGCTTCTCCTCGCTGTCCTCCTCCAGGAAGGCGTAACCGATCAGAGCAGCGTTCTCGTCTTCGGCCACCCATACGTTCTGGTCCAAGTCAAAGCTTGACCACATGTTTAGCACATCCTCCAGGACGATGTCAGGCGCGCCGAGATCCTCGGTATCGCAAATGGCCACCAGCTCGCAGACAGCCGGGGCATCCTCCAGAGTAGGGCGGCGAAGTTGAAAGCCCAAATGATTCATCGTATAGACCCTCCTTATTGCGGGTTTTTGACCCATTATACCTCAAGATGAAAAATTTTCCTCTAATTATAACGAAGGTTTTGCGATTGGAAAGGATAAGCGGACCGGTTTTGGTACAACCTTGTGGTAAAGAGCTTGACGACCAAAGGAGTTGCTGTCCGTGCATCAGTCCGCAAAATCGAGAGATTGGCAGTCCATTCCGCTTATCTTGGCGGGACACCGCAGCGAAGCCCGAATGTCGGCCCGTTTGGCCGAGCCGGAGCGTTTTGATCCCACGATGCGGGAGGGGAAACCCTCTGCCGATTGGCTGCCTCGACCGGGAAGCTGACGTTGATTATAAGGAGGTATGGGGCATGACCCAACATATTCAGGCCTATTTCAATACGGAAGATCAGGTGGAAGGCGCGCGTATCACTTTACAAGCCTACAACATCAATGAAGTCGAGGCGGGACATGTATCAAACGAATGGGGAGAGGACGATCAACTTCAGGTCCCGATGTTACCACTAAACAATGGGGTGATCAGCGCATCGGGCCCAAACAACCCCGGAATCGTTCCTGTTCCCGGAACAGTTCGCGGCGTGCAGAGCGTGCTGCCGGTTGCAGCCATGGGGGAGCGTTATGCGGGCGATTCCCTAATAGGAGAGCGCAGCGAGGCAGTTGAAGGGGAGCGTTCGGTGACATCGGAGTCCCTGATCGACACCAGTGACGAGCCGCAGGGATGGAAGTACGTACTTAGCGCAAAAGTGAAGGACAGCGATTATGAGATCGTCGTGCGTAAATTACGCGAGCAAGGAGCTTATATTGCTGAGTCTTAGGCCGTTTTATAGTTTTTGCGGTTCTCTGTAATATAACTGTAATATTAGATACATGTTCCCTTAACATTGCCTGTTTATAATAACAGCATGACCCCCTTTTTAATATAATACCTTTTGAACCTGCACCCCGTTGGTGTCAGGTTTTTTTCTTTGTTCGGACATTTTTCGCGCCCGGACTTGACTTTAACGCGGTGGTTTCATACAATCTAAAAATAACAGTTGACGTCACCTCCGGAGGCGTGAACTAGTGCTCATATTGATTTGATGACGGGAGAAAGTAGTTCAACCCCACATCCACAGAGAGGAATCCCCGACTTCAGCAGCGGTCGAACGGACAGATGATCCGTTACCCCTGATAAGAAGCAGGCTGGAAGGATTCCGGTGATGATTGCACGAAAGACTTCCCCGAGAACCGGCGGCGAAATCCTGAAGCGTTCCATCGCTTGGAGAGTAGACGTACGGCGTAGGCGGGCGATAACCGCTTAAAGCGAATGCGATGCATGAAAGCCGACGCGCGACCTGTGCGACGGGACATCGAATTCGGAATGTGGGTGGCACCACGGGTGATTGCGAACCGATCTCTCGTCCCTGTTTGGATCAAACAGGAACGGGAGATTTTTTATATTGGCTTACGAGTCTGAGATGGAGGATGAACGAGATGGCTTTTCAAAAACCGACGGGCACGCAGGATTTACTGCCGGGAACCGTCGAGAAATGGCAATTTATTGAGGAGAAGGCCAGAGATTTGTGTCGGCGCTTTAACTACCGGGAGATCCGTACGCCGATCTTTGAACAAACCTCGCTCTTTGAACGCGGTGTAGGGGAAACGACAGATATCGTCGAGAAGGAAATGTATACGTTTCTCGATAAAGGCGAGCGCAGCATGACGCTGCGTCCGGAAGGAACCGCCGGCGTCGTCCGCTCCTATGTGGAGAACAAGCTTTACGGCGAACCGGATGTCAGCAAGCTGTACTATATCGGGCCGATGTTCCGTTACGAACGTCCGCAAGCCGGACGGCAGCGCCAGTTCCACCAGTTTGGGATCGAGGCGTTTGGCGCAACGGATCCGGCGATCGATGCCGAGGTCGTAGCGCTGGGTTACCAGTTCTGTCGCGAACTGGGGCTGCAGGGCGTGAAGGTGGAGATTAACTCCGTCGGCAACCCGGCGAGCCGGGCGGTCTACCGCGAGAAGCTGCTAGGGTTCCTGCTGCCGATGAAGGACAGCTTGTGCAAAGACTGCCAGGCCCGGATCGAGCGGAATCCGCTGCGTGTGCTGGACTGCAAGACGGACCAGGACAAATTCGTTGGCGCACCGTCCATCCTGGACAGCCTGGATGAGGAGTGCACGGCGCATTTTGCCAAGGTGCAGGAGCTGCTGAGCGCGATGGAGGTCGATTACGAGATTAATCCTCGCCTCGTCCGCGGATTGGACTACTACACGCACACCGCTTTCGAATACAAGGCTCAAGGCATCGGCGCGATCGATACGATCGGCGGCGGCGGCCGGTATAACGGGCTGGTAGCGGAAGTGGGCGGTCCTGATCAACCGGGTATCGGGTTCGGAATCGGGTTGGAACGAATTGCGCTGATTCTGGAAAAACAGGAGATCGAACTTGGCGCCGTCAAACCGCTGGACGTCTATCTTATCGCCCTAGGCGAGGCGGCGGAGAAGGAGATCACAACCCAGCTGTTTAAGCTCCGGCAAGCGGGAATTTCTGCCGAACGCGATTATCTGGGCCGGAAGATGAAGGCGCAGATGAAATCCGCCGACCGGATGCAGGCGCGCTATACCGCAATTCTCGGCGACGATGAGCTGCAGCGCGGAGAAATCGCCCTGAAGTCGATGGAAAACGGCGAGCAACGTACGGTGAAGTTAAGCGAATTGGTTCAAGAGTTAAAATCACATTAACCTATAAACAATAGCTAAAGCGAAAAGGGGAGTTACGATGAAACGAACGCATCAATGCGGAACGCTGAGCACCGCGAACATCGGAGAAACCGTTACATTAAACGGCTGGGTACAAACCCGCCGCGACTTGGGAGGCGTCTTGTTCATCGATCTGCGCGACCGCAGCGGGATCGTACAGATCGTCTTTAACCCGGCTTATTCCGGCGAAGCGTTGCAAATCGCCGACCGCGTGCGCAGCGAATACGTTCTGGCTGTTACCGGTAAAGTGGTGGCCCGAGATGCCGAGACGGTGAACCCGAATCTACCAACCGGCGATATTGAAGTACAAATTACGGAAATCGAAGTGTTGAATGCCGCGAAGACGCCGCCGTTCTTCATTGAAGACGGCGTCGAAGTCGATGAATCGCTGCGTCTGAAATACCGTTACCTTGATCTGCGCCGTCCGGAAATGCAGCAAACGTTGTGGCTGCGCTCCAAAGCGGCTAAGGTGTTCCGAGATTTCCTCGACGGGGAAGGCTTTATCGAGGTGGAAACCCCGATCCTGACCAAGAGCTCGCCGGAAGGGGCTCGCGATTATCTTGTGCCAAGCCGCGTGCATCCGGGCGAATTTTTCGCCCTTCCACAATCGCCGCAGCTGTACAAGCAACTGCTTATGGTCAGCGGTATCGAGCGCTACTACCAAATCGCCCGCTGCTTCCGCGACGAGGACCTGCGCGCCGACCGTCAGCCGGAGTTTACCCAGGTCGACATCGAGACGTCGTTCCTGTCCCGCGACGAGCTGCTGGAGATGATGGAGAAGCTGGTGGTCCGCCTGTTCAAAGAAACGAAAGGCATCGAAATTCCGACGCCGTTCCAGCGCCTGAGCTATGCCGATGCGATGGATAAGTACGGCTCGGATAAGCCGGACCTGCGTTTTGGCCTTGAGCTGGTGAACGTAAGTGATCTCGTAGCAACTAGCGGAGTGAAGGTATTTGCTTCCGTCATCGAGAAGGGCGGGGAAGTGAAAGTCCTCAACGCCAAAGGCTGCGGTACATGGAGCCGGAAGGATATCGACGATCTCGGACCGTATGCGGCCCGCTATGGCGCGAAAGGTCTGGCCTGGATCCAAGTGAAAGAGGGCGAATTCCGCGGCCCGATCGTGAAGTTCTTTACCGAGCAGGAAATCGAAGCGATCAAGGAACGCACCGGTGCCGAAGAAGGCGATCTGCTGCTGTTCTCCGCCGATAACAAGAAGGTTGTTGCCGACGTACTTGGCGCGCTGCGCTTGAAAATCGGCCGCGATCTCGGTTTGATCGACGACAGCGTCTATAAATTTGCATGGGTTGTGGACTTCCCGTTGTTGGGCTGGGACGAGGAGCAAAAACGCTATATCGCCGAGCACCATCCGTTCACCCGTCCGCGTGAGGAGGACCTGCCGTTGCTCGACAGCGATCCAGGCAAAATCCTCGCTCAAGCGTACGACCTCGTGCTGAACGGCTATGAAGTTGGCGGGGGCTCGATGCGGATTTACAAACGCGATGTGCAGGAGAAAATGTTCAAAGCGATCGGCTTGTCGCCGGAGGAAGCGCAGGATAAATTCGGCTACCTGATGGACGCATTCGAATACGGTACGCCGCCGCACGGCGGGATCGCCTTCGGCTTCGACCGCTTGGTGATGCTGCTGTCCGGACGTTCCAACCTGCGTGAAACGATCGCCTTCCCAAAAACGGCCAGCGCAACCGATTTGCTGATGAACGCGCCTTCCGAGGTGGACGGATCCCAGCTGGATCAGCTGCATATCAAGGTCGCTGCCAAGCTGGTAGAAGCGAAGAAGTAACCGATTAAGATGTCAACCTATCGGGAGGTATACTAGACCATGCTTCATCAATTTTCGCGAACAGAACTCGCCATCGGGGCAGAGGGACTGGATATTCTGAAGAAAAGCACGGTAGCCGTGCTTGGCGTCGGCGGTGTAGGCGCGATGGCGGTCGAAGGGCTGGCCCGAACCGGAATCGGCCGGATCATCCTGATCGATAAGGACGTTGTCGATATCACCAACATCAACCGGCAAATTCATGCCTTGACGACAACGATCGGGCAGAAGAAAGCCGACCTCATGTGTGAAAGGGTTAAGCTCATTAACCCCGAGTGCGAAACGATCGCGTTAAATATGTTTTATACGGAAGAGACTTACGAAGAGCTGTTTAAATACGATATTGATTACGTGCTTGACGCTTCGGATACGATCATTTACAAGATTCATTTGATCAAAGAGTGCCTGAAGCGGAGGATTCCGATCTTGTCCAGTATGGGAGCCGCCAACAAAATGGACCCGACGAAATTCCAAGTTACGGATATCTCCAAAACCCATATGGATCCGATGGCTCGCGTGATTCGGACAAAGCTGCGGGAAGCCGGGATCAAAAAGGGAGTTAAGGTTGTTTTCTCAACTGAGCCGCCGGTGAAGCCTCGGCAGGACGTCACGGAGAAAATTGCGCCGGCTGGCGCCAAAATCCGCAAGGCCAAGCAGCCGCCGGCCAGCAATTCCTTTGTGCCGCCGGTAGTTGGTTTGATCATGGTCAGCGTGGCGGTGCGCGAGCTGCTGGAGCGCGAAGGCGTGCGCGCATGAATTCGGAGCTTGTGAAGAAGCTGCGGCTACCCACGGATAGCGATCGCGTACTTGTGCTGGATGCGCCGGCGGGGTATATGGAGCAGCTGGGATTAGGCTCGAAGCATACCGCCCTGGATGAACACCAGGCCGGAAGTTATGAATTTGTGCAGATGGTTTTTCGATCGATCCGGGACGTAAGGCAGGAGCGGCCCAAGCACTGCAGGCTGTCATCGAGAAGCTGAAACTGGGTTTGAAACGCCCGTCTGACAAAGCATAGGGGAAGATGGGAACAATAAGACGTTAGTCTGGGAAGTGTGTTAGGCAACCCGGATCGACGTCTTTCTTTTTTGAGAAAATTCGCCTTTTAGCCGGAGGTAGTGGTATAATGAAACTCCTTTTGAGTCTGGAGTACACAAAAACCTTAGGAGGTAACTGAAATGGATGATTTTCAAAGTGCCTATCAAGAAGAGAAGGCGCGGCTGGACCGCACCTTGGAAGAGATCGATCAGCAGCTGCAACGGCTGCGTTCGATACCGGTGTACACCGGACAGGATTTTACGGAACAGCTTCTCGAGGAGAATCGGGAAACCCAGCGAAAGCAGTTGGAGCAGTCGGTGCATGAGCCGTATTTTGGACGCTTGGATTTCGAGGAGCAGGGGAGACGAAAAACGCCGCTCTACATCGGTAAAGTTGGGGTGGGCGACCCGGACGGCAAAGATCCGATCGTCATCGATTGGCGCGCGCCGGTGGCTAGCCTGTTCTACTCGTTTACCGGCGGGGAAGACGCCTCATATTTGGCGCCTGAAGGCCTGATTGAAGGCTTAGTCTACTTGAAGCGAAACATCGTCATCCGCAAAGGCATCCTGGACCGGGTGGTGGATACGTATAACCGCGACAGCGACGGCCCGGCCGTATCGGATGAGTTCTTGGTCTACCGGCTTGGGGAGAACAAAGACAATCGCCTGCGCGATATCGTTTCGACGATTCAGGCGGAGCAGGACCAAATCATTCGCGCAGCAAAAAATACGGCGTTGATTATCCAAGGCGTAGCCGGCAGCGGGAAAACAACCGTGGCGCTGCATCGGCTGGCTTTTTTGTTGTATCAATATAAGGAGCAGATTAAGGCGGAACGGTTGGTCATTTTTGCGCCAAACCATATGTTTATCGATTATATCTCCGAAGTGCTGCCCGAGCTGGGAGTCGGGGATATCCAGCAGAGCACGTTCAGCGATTGGGCGGCGAAGGTGCTGGGGCTGGATGAGGTGCCGTCGGATGGATCGGAGGTCTTGTCACGCTGGTTTGATGGCGGGGCGAAAGGGGCGGAAACGTGGCAAGATACGGAGCTGCCGGGACGCTTTAAGGGCTCAATGGCGTTTAAGGAGATCATGGATACGTCGGTGAGCACGCTGGAGTCCGCTTGCGTCCCTGAAGGCGATTTTGAGCCTTGGGAAGGAGCACGGCTGCCACGCAAGGAAATTCTGGCCTGGTTCGAAGGGGAATACCGCCACTATCCGGTGGCCCGGCGCAAGGAACGGGTGCTGGCGCGTATTCATCGTTGGATCGAAATGGAGCTAAAGAAGGCGCCATCGGCAGCTGCGTTGAAGGATCGGAAGAAAAAAGCGCAGCAGCGGGAAAAAAGCTATGCGAAAAAATGGCCGGAGCTGACGCCGCTGAGCCTCTACCGGGAGCTGTTTGGCCTTCGAAAAGGCAGCGGCACGGAAGGGATGGCCGATGTTTCGGATCAGATTCCGCAAGGCATCTGGAAAGAGACGCAGGCTCGCTTGAAGAAAAATGCCATCAAGGAGGAGGATCTGGCCGCCCTTCTGTACCTGTATACCCTGATTCACGAAATCGACGGCAATCTGACCTTCGACCACGTCGTGATCGATGAGGCGCAGGACTTTACACCATTTCAGGTGCATGTGCTGGACCGCTTCGTGAAGGGCCACTCATTTACGATTCTCGGGGACTTGTCGCAAGGCATCCATTACTATAAAGGCGTTCGCCATTGGGATGAGATGAAGGAATTGTTCCGGCCGGAGGAAACGGCTTATTTCGCGCTCACACGCAGCTATCGGTCAACGATGGAGATCATTCGATTCGCCAACGATATCCTGGAAAAGGGCGTAGGCGCGGACTTACTGGCGGTGCCGGTGTTCCGCAGCGGGGAGCCGGTGCGGCTGCTGGATGCAGCAGGCAAGCTGGAGCAGCAGCTGCCGTTGATTCGGCAGGCGCTGGACAAGGTGCTGGGCGGCGCGTTCCGTACGGCGGCGGTATTAACCCGGACGATGCGGGAGGCGGAGGGGCTGCATGCCGCATTAAGCGAAGGCGGGCTGGAGGTCAACCTGATCAACGGGGAGCTGACGCAATACGCCGGGGGTGTCTCGGTGCTGCCGGTATACTTGTCAAAAGGCCTGGAGTTCGATGCGGTGATTGTGACGGACGTCGACCGGGAGCATTACGGGCCCAAGGACGCCAAGCTGCTGTATGTCGGCTGCACCCGCGCACTGCACGAACTGTGGCTGCTGCACGGCGAGCATCTGCCGGACTATGTCTCCATCGACGAGTCACCGGAGTACGCTTCCAAGGTGAGCTTAGGTTCGAGAGGCTTCAGGGGTGCGGGGCAAGTGTAATCAGATGATGATTATGGGAGAAGGGAATGAGGGAGTGGATGCTAGTGGATGTGGGGACGGAGTAGTCTTTCAGGGACACTTTGCAGCATTATCCCGTTTGTTCAGGAGAGAAGTCGCGTGAGTGGAGGGGCGGGGGGGCGCTTGGGGAGATGCCTTGATGAACCACCCGCCACCATGATGCACTTGCGTGAATGTATTCGATTTTTCATATCTAAAATACCGTAGAAAGCAAAAAAACCGAATTGTATTCGGTTTTTCGCATAGATTCAGGGCAAATGGCTTCAGTAGGCGCAAATGTATATGAAATTTCATATACATTTGGCCAAAATCGCCAAAGCGGCCCAATTCTATTCGATTTTTCGCATAGATTCGCATAGCAAGGTCAAGGTCTTGGAATGAGCCGGACGGAACTTTACAGCGCGTCATCCTGCATAAAGTCGTCCAGCCACCGATCGGCTTTGCTCTGATTGCACAGGTTGCAGGCACAAACGCAATTGACCGGGGTCGTGTGGCCGCCCTTGGCTTTGGGCAGCAGATGGTCGATCGTATCGCCGTACTCCCCGCAAAAGAAGCAAGTATAATGATCCCGCGTCAAAATATAATGGCGGAACGCTTTATTCGTGTATAACCGCCGGATGGTGAACGGGTTCACGACGACGGCCATATGCTCGCGCACGAGGGTGACGGCCAGCTCATAGTCGATCTCCTGCTGCCAGCGCCGGCCTTTGTCAGTGCGCCCGCGCAGGCGGATCATACCGTTGCGGTTCGGGCGCAGGGTCCGGACGTCGGGACCCTCGACCTCAGCGCGCGGCAGCTGCGGCAAGCCCCGCGGCGCGAGCCTTTGCCGGAGCGCTTGCCGGTGCGGCGCAGGAATTCGCCCAGCGGCTTCGATTGGCCGCAATAGGCGCATATTTTTACCGCTTTCGCGGAAGTCGAAACGTGCTCAGGGTGCTGCTGCTGCGTCAAGGGAGTCACCTCAGTTTGGAATAGACTGTAAGTAGGATATGACTCCATTATACCTGATTCCCCATAAATATAGCCAAGACCAGCCGGTCTTGGCTTATCGTTTTTTATGAGATTCGTCATGGGATGCTCCCTTGTCACCGATTATTCGGTCACGGCTGCGGGTTGTCTTAAGCTGCGCATTTTGGTTAATATTTTGCGGATGCTTTCATCGGAGAGGTGAAATTTACCGGCTAAATCCCGTACTGTGCTCCCAGCGCGATAAAGGCGGAAAATCTCCTCATTCCGCTTGGCGATGGAGATGCGGGATCCACTTAGTTCTCCCCATAACGCCCTCGACCGTTCCGGTTTGGGAATGTACAACAGCTCACCTTGAATGTAGGTTTGGAGCTCCTGCAGCAGCCTAGGGGGAAGAACATCCTTTCCATTTTTGTAATTCACGATCATGTACCTCCTTATTTCGTGGTCCATCCTCGATTGCAGTTACGACATAAGTCAACATGCTCGCTTCCCCCTTTCAATTTAGTGTAGGTAGTCAAATTCGTCTTTACATCACGACGGTGATTCAATGAACCTGATTCGAACATTTCGTTGCTCACGTACCTCCATGTACGCTCCGCTACTCCGTCCCTAGCTTCATCCAATCTTCTCGGTGTTGAAGAGCCGAATTTTTGACTTTTTGAAATTTAACTTCATACAAAATTTGGTTGAATCTGGATCTATCTTAACACAGGTGGTGTCAAACATAAATAAGGGAGGCTGTTCCCAGCCCCCCGTTTTAATTGGGCGCCGCTTACGCGGCAGCCACCTCACTCACTGAAATCACTTCGATCAGCCCCCTTTCCCGTGATTCGTCGGCCCGACATCTATATTAACTCATATTTCCGGCGGCGGGAAAAGCGAAAGAACGACTATAAGTGTTTTTTACGCAAGGTATGCTAGAATAAGTTTGGTATCCTTTCATTTATCAAGCTATACATGCTATTCGTATTCATCACGTTAATCATGTTAATGATCAAGGAAGTGACTTAAAGGTGGATTTGTTTTCTTTTAATCAGGAGCAAAGCCCGGCGGGGCGGCTGCTAGCCGACCGGATGCGGCCAACCTCGCTGGATGAATATATCGGACAAGAGCATATCGTTGGCCCGGGCAAGCTGCTGCGGCGGGCGATCGAGGCCGACCAGGTCTCCTCGATTTTGCTGTACGGCCCTCCGGGCTGCGGCAAAACGACCCTCGCCCACATTATTTCCAACCATACGAAAGCGGAGTTCGTCCGATTGAACGCGGTGGATGCGTCGGTGAAGGACGTTCGCGAGGTGATTGAGAAAGCGCAGAACGATAAAGCTTTTTACGGCACGAAAACGATCTTGTTTCTGGACGAGGTGCATCGCTTCAACAGCTCAAGACAAGACGCCTTACTGCCAGCGGTGGAAAAAGGCACGATCATCTTCATCGGCGCAACAACGGAAAATCCATTCCACTACGTCAACGGCGCCTTGATGAGCCGCTCTACGTTATTCCAGCTGGAGTCGCTGACCCAAGAGCATTCGCTGATTGCCATGCGGCGAGCCTTGGCGGATCCGGAGAAGGGGCTTGGCTTCATGGCGCTGCAGGTTGACGAGGAAGCACTGCTGCACATTGCTGCCATGGCGAACGGCGACATTCGGCGTGCGTTAAATGCCCTGGAGCTGGCTGCGATGACCACGCCGCCGCAACCGGACGGAACGGTGCACATTACGCTTGAGGTGGCGGAGGAATCGATCCGCCGGCCGCTCGTCAAAGCGGACGAATCCACGCAATACGACGTGTTGTCGGCGTTCCATAAATCGATTCGCGGCTCCAGCGATGCGGCGGTGTTCTGGTTCCTATACGCCGTGGAGAAGCTGGGGATGGATCCGATGACCTTTATCCGCCGGTTGATCGCCGCCAGCAGCGAGGATATCGGCCTGGCCAACCCGCAAGCGCTGGTGCAGGCGATCAGTGCTTTGGACGCTTACCGGAACAATGGTTGGCCCGAAGCGCGGCTGAACGTCGTTCAGGCGATCCTGTTTGCGGTCGAAAGCCCTAAATCGAACGGCGTCGTGGAGGCGATCGGGAACGCTTTGGCAGCCATCGAGGAGGTCAAATCTGCGGAAGTGCCGCTGCATTTGCGCGACACCCATTACAAAGGAGCGGTGAAGCTCGGACACGAAGGTTATAAATATCCGCATAATTACCCCGGTCATTACGTCCAGCAGGAGTACCTGCCGAAACGTTTAGAAGGCCGGACGTTCTATCATGCCACCGAGCAGGGGAACGAAGCGAAAATCAAGCATAACCAGGAGCTGCGCCGCAGAAACGGCAAGTAGAAGGGAAGCGCGAGGGAAGGGGAAGTCAGACGCTCGCAAGCAATGTTGCAAGAGTCCCGCTCTACATAAAAAAGGGGAGCCCCACGTCAGTTGTTTGACGCGGGGCTCCCCTTTATGGTTAGGCTTATACAGCCGGAATCTCCGCCCGCAGTTTGGCCGGGGCTTCGATCGTGCCTCCGCCCAGGCATTCCTCGCCTTGGTAGAACACCACGGCTTGTCCCGGGGTGATCGCTTTTTGCGGTTGATCGAACTCGACCCGTACGGTTCCGTCCGGCTGCTTCATCAACGTCACTCCTTGATCAGGCTGACGGTACCGGAATTTCGCCGTGCACTTGTACGGCCCTTCCGGCAGCTTGTCATCGCCGGCGATCCAATTGACGCCGGAAGCGATCAGCGATGTTGAGTACAAGCTCGGGTGCTTGTCGCCTTGCACAACGTACAAAATGTTGCGCTCCAGATCCTTGTCGGCCACAAACCACGGCTCGCCGGTGCCGGAACCGCCGATGCCAAGGCCTTGGCGTTGGCCGAGCGTATAGTACATCAGCCCGTCGTGGCGGCCTTTGACCTCGCCGGTGACGATGTCGACCATATCGCCGGATTTGGCCGGCAGGTAATTGCTCAGAAATTCCTTGAAATTGCGTTCCCCGATAAAGCAGACGCCGGTGCTGTCCTTCTTCTTGGCCGTATACAAACCGGCTTCTTCGGCAATCCGCCGTACCTCCGGTTTCGGCAGGTGACCGATCGGGAACATCGCTTTGGACAATTGCTCCTGGTTCAGCGCATTGAGGAAATACGTTTGATCCTTGTTATTGTCGACACCCCGCAGCAGCTTGTACGTTCCATTCTCTTCCACGACTCGCGCATAGTGCCCGGTCGCCACGTAATCCGCGCCAAGATCCAGCGCTTTGTTCAGAAATTCGCCAAACTTGATTTCCCGGTTGCACATGACGTCCGGGTTTGGCGTCCGACCCCGCTTATATTCTTCGAGGAAATAGGCAAATACTTTATCGTAATACTGTTTCTCGAAGTTGACGGTGTAGTAGGGGATATCGATTTGCTCGCAGACGCGGCGAACATCTTCGGCGTCCGCCTCGGCGGTGCAGTAACCGAACTCATCGGTATCGTCCCAGTTTTTCATGAATATGCCGATGACGTCGTAGCCCTGCTGCTTCAGCAGGAGCGCGGTCACCGAGGAATCGACGCCGCCGGACATACCGACGACGACGCGGGTTTCGCTATTAGGTTTTGCCATGATTATCACTCCTTTGAGCGGCGTTCGCTCGCCGTTTATTTTATCATATTTGTTGCTTTATTTTCCAAGACACATATGATATGTTACGATAAGCACAGGGTAAAGATAGGAATAGGGAGGAATTCCCGGATTTGGGCGTGAATGTCGCGGAAGAACGCGGCGCATGGCCCGTGATTGTCTTTTTAAGGATCAAAGATCAATTATATAAAGTTTATTTGAAAATTGAAAGAGGTGCCTTCTTTGAAGATTTCTACAAAAGGACGCTACGGATTGACCATTATGATGGAGCTGGCCGCGAAATTTGGTGAAGGGCCAACTTCCCTGAAAAGCATCGCCGAGAAAAACCAATTGTCCGAGCATTACCTGGAGCAATTGATCGCCCCGCTGCGCAACGCTGGTCTGGTGAAGAGCGTACGCGGAGCTTACGGCGGATATATTCTTTCCAAAGAAGCCGGTGAAATTACGGCGGGAGACATCATTCGCGTGTTGGAAGGGCCGATTTCTCCGGTGGATTTCACCGAAGAGGACGATCCGGCGAAACGCGATTTGTGGTTGCGCATCCGCGACAGTATCGCTGAAGTGCTGGATTCGACAACGCTGGAGAATCTGGTGAATTTCGAGGAACACGGTACGAAGGAAAATTACATGTTCTACATTTAGTTCGCAAACCGACTTGCCATCATGAATGCGGTAGGATACAATCAACGCACGATTCGGTAGCCGTCCCGATCCCGGGGCGGTATTTACGTTTATCAAAAAGTTTTTGGGGCAAGGTGAGAGCCATGAAGCATATCTATTTAGACCACGCCGCTTCCACACCCCTCCATCCGGAGGTTGCGGAAGCGATGCTGAAGGTGATGCAGGAGCAAGTGGGCAACGCATCCAGCGTTCATTATTTCGGCCGAGAGGCCAAACGCCTGGTGAACGGGGCGCGCGATACGGTTGCATCGCGAATCGGCTGCCGCCCGGATGAGCTGGTGTTTACCGGCGGGGGGACGGAGAGCGATAACCTGGCGTTGTTTGGCACGGCATTCGCTCGGAAGGCCGACGGGCGCCATATCATCACGACCGCGATCGAGCACCATGCGGTGCTGCACTCCTGCGAGCGCTTGAATAAGGAAGGGTTCGAAGTGACCTATTTGCCGGTAGATCGGTATGGTCAGGTGCATCCGGATCAAGTGCGGGAGGCCCTTCGGCCCGATACGATTCTGATAAGCGTGATGTATGGCAATAATGAAGTTGGTACGATTCAGCCGATTGCCGAGATCGGCGCCATCGCCAGGGAGCGGGGGATCGTCTTTCATGTGGATGCCGTGCAGGCGTTGGGTTCGCTGCCGATTTCCTGCCGCGAGCTTCCCGTTGACTTGATGAGTTTCTCTTCCCACAAAATCAACGGTCCCCAGGGCGTGGGGGCTTTATATGTACGGAAGGATTTGGTGCTGGAGCCGATTCAACACGGCGGATTGCAAGAGCGTAAACGCCGGGCCGGCACGGAAAACATGGCCGGAATCGCCGGCTTTGCCAAAGCCGTGGAATTGGCCGCAGCGGAGCGAGAGGTGCGCGTCGTTCACGATGAGATGCTGATCCGGGAGCTGCTGTCCGCGCTGGAACAGCGGATCACCCGAGAGGCCTTCCACCTGAACGGCCATCCGACCGAGCGGCTGCCGCATATCATCAACCTCAGCTTCCCGGAGGTGGATTCGGAGACAATGCTGATGAATTTGGATATGGAAGGCATCGCCGCCTCCAGCGGATCGGCATGCACTTCAGGGTCCTTGGAGCCGTCACACGTGCTGGAAGCGATGCATCTTCCGGCAAGTTTTTTGCGTTCAGCGATTCGATTTAGTGTCGGAATGGGTAATACTAGGGAAGAAATTTTTGAAACCGCCGAAAAAATTGGAACCATCCTGGAACGTCTTCGTAGAAGAAAATAATGAGCACCTTTTTGGGCTCAAATTGGCTTTTGCGGAGGGGAGGTTAGGGTTTTCGGAACAGCATGAATTGCCCAAGCAGGGAGTGTCTTTTTCAACATGAGAATACAGGAAATGATCGGCCTGACCGTCTATGATGTGGAGCATGGCAAGCAGGTCGGGAAAGTTGTTGACATCCTCCTGAACCACGACTGGTCGATCGTTGGCATCCAGCTGGAGAATCGATTGTTTTGGAATTCCGGCGTGAAGGCCGTGCGATGGGACGATATCGTGGCTTACGGTGAAGATGCCGTGATGATTCGCAATCAACAGGCTGTCCGCAAGTGGGAAGCCGAGAACATACAGAACACCTTTTTAACGGGAAATGGAAAATTAAAAGAACTGCCTGTCCTGACCGAAGACGGAATTCGTCTGGGCCACGTGACGGATGTTTATTTTGAGCACGAATTGGGAAACACAATTACTGGAATTGAAATTAGCGACGGGTTTTTCACCGATCTGATGGAAGGGCGCAAGCTGCTGCCCTTTATGCCGGAAATGACCCGAGGGGAAAACGTGATCATGGTGCCCCTGGGCAGCGAACAGCTGCTTGAAAAGCCGTGAATTTTGTGGATGGATAGGTGATGGTTCTATGATGAAATGTCCAAATTGCAATTCCAAGGATATTGGGAAAATCGGCTCCCACCAGTTTTACTGCTGGGGTTGCTTTATCGAATTGACGGTAAACGGCGACAAAATGTCCGTATATCAAGTGGAGGAAGACGGTACGCTCAGCTCGCTGGACGATCTGTTCTTCGGCGAGGAAATGGTGCAGGATTTCCCGCAAATGCACGCCTCCTCGTAACAATATATTCCGTTCATCCTGTGAAAATGCAGAAGCTGTCCCCTTAGTTTCAATGTGAGGGGACGGCTTTTTTTTGCTTAAAGAGAATCACTCTTCAAATGTTGTCAACAATAATCATGACGAAACCGTGTTTTGATTTGATTGAGAAAGAAAGCGCTTTGATTTAGGATGAGGTTAGAAACACGGTAATCCAACAAGTCAAGTTTGTTGATGGTCCGTACATTTTTTTAAGGGGGTTTCTCTTTATGGCTATAGCACAAACGAAACAACCGTCTGCAGGTACCGGCGGAGCCCGGGTGAAAGTCCAGCAGTTCGGTCGTGCACTCAGCGGGATGGTGATGCCGAATATCGGCGCATTTATCGCCTGGGGTTTAATTACCGCACTTTTCATTCCAACTGGCTGGATTCCTAACGAATACCTTGCCGCCTTGGTTGATCCGATGATCAAATACCTGCTGCCGCTTCTGATCGGCTACACCGGCGGGCACATGGTCCATGGAAGACGTGGTGCCGTAACCGCTGCGATCGTAACGATGGGGGTTATCGTCGGCAGTGACATTCCGATGTTCCTCGGCGCGATGATCGTAGGTCCGTTGTCCGCTTGGCTCATCAAGCAGTTTGACAAAACGATTGACGGAAAAATCAAATCCGGCTTCGAAATGCTGGTGAACAACTTCTCGATCGGGATTTTTGGCGGCTTGATGGCTCTAGGAGCCTACAGTGGCATCGGTCCGGTCGTTACCGCGATTAGTAAAGGGTTGTCTTCCGGCGTTGACTTCCTGGTGAGTGCCAAATTGCTCCCACTGGTCAACATCCTGATTGAACCAGGTAAGGTGTTGTTCCTGAACAATGCCATCAACCATGGCGTCATTACGCCAATCGCTTCGGAAGAAGCGCTTCGGGTCGGGAAATCGATGCTGTACATGCTTGAATCCAACCCGGGTCCAGGTCTTGGTATCCTGCTCGCTTACTGGATCTTTGGCCGCGGCATGGTGAAGCAATCCGCTCCAGGCGCCGTTGTCATCCACTTCTTGGGCGGGATTCACGAGATTTACTTCCCTTACATCTTGATGAGACCGATCCTGATTCTGGCCGCGATGGCCGGTGGGATTGCAGGTACGTTCACGTTCCAATTGACCGGTGCGGGACTGGTAGGTTCTCCTTCTCCGGGCAGTATCTTCGCTTACTTCCTGATGACGCCGAAGGGCGGCTATGTGCCGATGTTAAGCGGTGTGATCGTGGCGACGATCGTTTCGTTCCTTGTCGCGTCGTTGCTGCTCAAAACGGGTAAACAAAACGATGAGGACATGAACTTGGATGAAGCTTCGGCAAAAATGAAAGAGATGAAATCCGCCGGCTTGAAAACCGAAGCGGCAGCACCTGCTGCAGGCGGCGTGCAAAAACAAACGGTTAACAAAATCGTATTCGCTTGCGACGCCGGTATGGGGTCCAGTGCGATGGGCGCCTCGGTCCTGAGAAAGAAAATGCAGGACGCGGGTGTGAAGGTGACGGTCGTCAATTCGGCAGTCAGCGAAATCCCAAGCGATGCGGACATCGTAATTACGCAAAAAACGCTGACGGATCGCGCCATCGCGAACAAACCGGACGCCGAGCATATCTCCATTGATAATTTCCTGAAGAGTCCCAAATACGATGAACTGGTCGAACGGCTGAAAGGCTAAAATCGCGCCGGTTACGATGCGGGGGCAGAACACTGGCGATTTTTCGCCGGTGTTTTGCGTCTATATTAGGGAGAGACTGATATGAGGAAAATGACCGCACGACAAAAGCAGATCCTCATCCTCCTGCTCGGGCGCAAAAACGGAATGACCGCTGCGGAAATCGCCGCAGAGATCAACGTCAGCGTCAGAACGGTGCACCGGGAATTGGACGAGATTGAAAAAATATTAGCTTATTTCGGCTTGGCCCTGCATCGCAAATCCGGCACCGGGATCTCGGTATGGAGCAATACCGGAGGCAGCGAAGAAGGCGAAAAGCTGCAGGAAGCCAGGCGCTTGCTGCTGGTGGATAAGCCAAGCGATTACTCCGGGGAGGATCGGCAGCTCTTGCTGATATGCCGTCTGCTGGAGGAGCAGGAGCCTTGCAAGCTGTTTACGCTGGCGCATGGCTTGAAGGTGACGGTGGCAACCATCAGCAGCGATTTGGATGAGGTCGAGCCTTGGGCCCGCCGCTTCGGATTGGAGCTGGTCCGCCGACGGGGCTACGGTGTGGAGCTGATCGGGGAGGAGCAGGGGAAACGCGCAGCGTTATGCCAATTAGCGGCTGATCATCTCGATTATTCCGATCTGATCGGGGGCTCGCCGGAAAGCCAGGTTTCCTCGGCTACCGCCAAACTGCTGGAGGTCGTCGGCACGCATAACCTGATGACGGTGGAGAATACGCTGTGGGCCATGAATTGGGATTGGACGGAGCATTTGTCCGAAAATGCGTACACCCAACTGCTGATCCATCTCTCCGTTTCGGTTAATCGGATCCACGCCGGGAGATTGGTGGGAAACATCGCAGGCCCAGGCAAGTCGGGTTCCGGCGGAGGTGGGGAACAGGATGAAGCGGAAACGTCCCGCTTTGTCCTGCGCTTAGCCGAGCAGTTGAAGTTAACGTTCCCGCCGGAGGAGATTGCTTATATGAACGGCTTGTTCAACCGAGCCAAAGAAGCCTCTCCTGAGCTTGTCCAAGCGGATATGGAGCTGGTCGAGACGGTGTTCCGGCTGACGGAGAACGTCGTAAAGCGAACCGGCATTCCGTTTCAGGAAGACCGCCTGCTGCGCAGCGGCCTGCTGGAGCATATGGGCCCGGCGTTTAAACGGATTCGCGAAGGCTCTCGGATTCGCAATCCGCTGCTGGGTGCCATCCGCAAGGATTATGAGGAATTGTTTGGCATCGTGCGGGAGGCGATGAACGATAGTGCGTCCGGCCTGGACGTGCCGGACGAGGAGATCGGCTTTCTCGTGATGCATTTCGGCGCTTCGATCGAGCGGCTGAACCAGCTCGGTCGCAATGTGCGCGCGATCCTGGTCTGCTCAAGCGGCCTTAGCTCCTCCAAGCTGCTGGCCACACGGCTGGCCAAGGAGATGCCGCAAATCGAAGTGCTGGGCAACGTCTCTTGGTATGAGGCCAAGCGGCTTCCCGAGTCCGATTACGATTTGATCATCTCGACGATCGATCTGCCTCTTCCGGAGGATCGTTACGTCCGATTAAGTCCGTTGCTTACGGAAGAGGACAGCGAGCGGCTGCTGGAATACGTACAGCACACGACGCTGAAATCGCGTAAGCTGACAACGGAGCCGGAATCCACCAAGACCCGGGCTTTTGACAAGGTGCGTTCGTTGTCGATGGTACTAAACGAAGTCGTTAGCTTACTGGAGCAATTTGACGTAAGTACCCTGAGTAATCGGGGAGCTTCTCTGCGGGAGACGGTCACGGTAGCACTGGAGGAAATCAACCGCTCTTTCGTTCCGCCTTCTGTTTCCGACGTGCAGGCCGTCACCGACCGTTTGCTGGAGCGGGAGAAGATGGCTAGTCAGGTGATTCCCGGCACTTCGTTGGCGTTGTTCCATACGCGAACCCGGTTTGTCAATTACCGTTCGTTGGCTCTTTTTCGGTTGGAGGAGCCTGTGCTGCTGGACGGCGGTACGGAGGTCGGCGCGCTGTTGTTTATGCTTGCGCCACGTGAGCTGACGCGCGAAAGCTTGGAGGTCCTTAGCGAAATCAGCGCCCTGCTGCTGAAGCCGGAGCTGGTGGAACTGCTGGAAACGGGAGAAAGTCAGGAGATCCGGAATTTTTTGGCGACCGAGCTGTTGGTTTATTTTGAGAACCTGTGAACAAAGGAAGATAGGAAAATCAGTGGAAAGGGAGAGAACAATCATGAAATTACTGTCTAAAGAGAAAATTATCCTAAATGGAAAAGCCAACGACAAATACGAGGCCATCCGCATGGCCGGGAAACTGCTGGTTGACGGCGGCCACGTGACCGAGGAGTATGTCGACAAAATGGTCGAGCGTGAAGAGATCGTCTCCACCTATATGGGCGGCGGCTTAGCGATCCCGCATGGAACGAAGGAAGCCAAAAGCCTGATTTCCTCGACCGGGCTATCGGTGGTTCGGTTCCCGGAAGGCGTCGACTTCGGCGGCGATGAACCAGCCTTTATCGTTATTGGGATTGCTGCTGCCGGCGGAGATCATATGGAGGTGTTGACCAACGTCGCCATGGTGTTCACCGAGGAATCCAACCTGGAGCGGATCATGAACGCTCAAACGGAAGAAGAGATTGCGGAAATTCTGGAAGGGGGCATGGGAGCATGAAGGCGGTCCATTTCGGCGCGGGCAATATCGGGAGAGGGTTTATCGGCTTGCTGTTGTCGAACTCCGGTTACGAGGTTTGTTTTGTGGATGTCAACGAGAAGCTCGTGTCCGAACTGGCGCGGCGTAAGGAATATCCTGTCACGCTGGCCAGCGATCAGCGCGAAACCGTTATCGTACGCGGTGTGACCGCCATCAACAGCATGAACGATCCCGTTGGTGCCGCCCGGGCAATTGCTGAATCGGATATGGTAACGACGGCGGTTGGCGTGTCGGTACTCAAGCATATCGCGGGGACGATCGCCCAAGGGCTGATGCTGCGGAGAACGAACGGAACGGGTGTCCCCCTTCATGTGATTGCTTGCGAGAACGCCATCGGCGGCAGCTCCCAGCTCAAGGAGCATGTGTATGCTCAACTGGATGAACCAACTCGGCAGTGGGCGGACGCAAATGTCGCGTTTCCCGACGCGGCGGTGGACCGGATCGTTCCGCTGCAGCAGCATGAGGATCCGCTGCAGGTTGTCGTGGAGCCTTTCTACGAGTGGGCCGTCGACCAATCGCAAATGTTTGATGGCTTCCACCGGGTGGAAGGGGTTCACTACGTCGATCAATTGGAGCCTTATATTGAACGTAAGTTGTTTACCGTAAATACCGGCCATTGCTCGGCCGCTTACATGGGATATCTACAGGGCCATGCCACGATTCAGGAAGCGATGAATGATGACAAAGTCGTTGGGCATGTGCGCGCCGTCCTCTCGGAGACCGGGGCGGTGCTGGTGGCGAAGCATGGATTTTCGCCAGCCGAGCATCAGGCATATATCGATACCATTCTGGAGCGCTTCGCTAATCCGGCGCTGACGGATGAGGTTTCGCGAGTCGGCCGTTCACCGATCCGCAAGCTATCCGCCGGCGACCGGCTGGTCTCCCCAGCGACGCAGGCGTATGAACGGGAGTTTGGATACGGCTACCTGGCGCTGACGATGGCGATGGCGCTCCGGTTCGAGTCTCCGGACGATCCGGAGGCCGCGGAACTGCAAGCGTCGCTGCGCGAAGTCGGCGCTTCGCAGACCCTGGCTAAATACACCGGCCTCGACGCAGAGCACCCAATTCATCAAGCGGTTCTGGCGCATTATGAGGAGTTGAAGAGTCGCTAAGCGGCGACACCCTTATGCGGAGTCGACGCAAGCAAATAACGACCTCGGGCCGCTCTTGTCCGCCGCTTGTCACGGATGAAATGGAAGGAGGACAAGCGGCTCCCAAATGCGGACGTTACATCGCCGCTAGCGGGTGGATGAGATAGCAGCCCGGACGCATCTATAGTACAAGATGCGTCCGGGCTGTTTGGGTTGAATCGGTTTGCCATACGCGTGGCTAACGGACCCAGGAGGCGTTATTGGCCGCGAGAACCGCACCTTTGAAACCTAACGGACGGAGATGACCTTATTCCAGCGAAATTGTCCCGGTTGGCTGCATTTGCGACTAAATAACGACCGCTGAGTCCGTTACATCAGGAAATAGCCGGGAAATGACCCAATAACGTCTCCTAGGTCCGTTAGGGGGGAAGCGAGCAGCGTGAGGCGCACTCTCTAACCTGCCAGCCTAGCCAATCAGGCCTCGCTGGATGGCTGGGCAGTCGGCTACCCCGCCCGGCGGCGAAGACCCGGGGGCAGGCGGAGCAAACAAAGAAGAGCGCGAAAAGCCAGAGGGAGAAATGATTCTGAAGAAACGAAAGTGGTCGCCTTTGCGAGCGAATTTCTACATCGTAGGAATTTTGTTCAATCAGAGAAATCCGCGAGCAACAGCGATCATAAGAACATTTCACCCGTCGGCCTTCCGAGCACTCTTCTACTCTTTTCTCCTACATCCCGGCCCTTCGCAGCCGCCCCTCTCATAAATTTCCCTCCCCAGGCAAATACTGATCTATACGATCATTTGCCGCAAAGGAGAGAGGAGGCGTGAAGCCGATGGAACCGATCACCAAAAGCAAGCTGTTCCGATATGGCGTTTGGCTGCTGCTGGGGCTGATCATCCTGTTTTTCGTGTGGCAGTTGCGCCCGATGTTTGCCCTCGTCTATGGATTTCTCAGAGCGGTCTTTGCTCCGTTCGTGATCGCCATTATCATCTCTTATATCTTGAATCCGATCGTCCGGATGCTCGGTGGGCGCAAGGTGCCGCGGACGATGGCCGTGCTGCTGATCTACGCGGTATTTCTGACCGGCCTATCCGTTGTGCTTATGAACGTGATCCCGATGTTCGTCGAACAGCTGGAGGAGCTGGGCGAGCATTTGCCGGAGCTGACTATCCACACGCAGCAGATGATGAATCGTTGGGACAACGGGATTTTGCCGGGGAGCATCCGCATGGGGATGAACAACTGGTTCTATCAATTCGAAAATCGCCTGGCCAGCGCCATTTCCGGCTTCCTGGACAATATCGGAACGACGATCGGCGTGGTGTTTAATGCGTTTATTATTCCGTTCCTGGTCTTCTACATGCTGAAGGATATCGAGCTGATCGAACGGTTCATGCTGCAGTATCTGCCGCGCTCGCGGCGCAAATCGATTATCACGCTGCTGAAAGAAATCGATATGGCCTTGGGCAATTACGTCCGGGGGCAATTGCTGGTGTGCGTCATCATCGGCGTGTTGGCCTACATCGGCTATATGCTTATCGGCATGCCGTTTGCGCTGCTGTTGGCCGGGGTGGTAGCCCTGTGCAACATCATTCCCTACCTTGGCCCGTTTCTTGGGGCGGCTCCGGCTATGGTCATGGCCACTACGATCTCTTGGAAAATGGTCCTGCTTGTCCTGGTCGTTAACATGCTGTGCCAAACGATCGAGAGTAACGTCATCTCCCCGCAGGTAGTGGGACGAAGCCTGCATATGCATCCGATGCTGATTATTCTGGCGCTGCTAATCGGCGGGGAATTGGCGGGTGTGCCGGGGTTGATTTTGGCCGTGCCGTTTTTTGCCGTGGTGAAGGTGGTCATCCAGCATTTCTACGCCTATTACGTTCGGCGCAAAGCGATGTGAATCAGCCGCATTGACACGGCGTTAAGCGCCTTATATACTTAAAATGTTATGTGTAAATTCTAAAAAAACGTTGATGAAATCAAGTACGTTCGGTAAGCGGATTTGCCAGAGACAGGTTCCGGTGCAAGCGGTGTCCCGCAGGAGAGGCCAAAAGCAGCGGCTGAGAGAACCTGAAATCTCGTGCGGACGGAAAGCTAATTTCGGAGTGTGAGCTATAAATTCACCGGCAGGTCCCCGTTACCGGACCAACGAGGCGATCGCTGCAGACGCTGGCGGACGAAAGTCCAGCCGCATCGGGAGCGATAACCAGGGTGGTACCGCGATTCAATCGTCCCTGATTTTCAGGGGCGTTTTTGTTATTTTTAGAGGATAATTTAGGAGGTCAATTCGATGAAAGCAAGTGAAATTCGTTCCAAATGGCTGGAGTTCTTTGCTGGCAAAGGCCACAAAATCGAACCGAGCGCCTCGCTCGTACCGCATAACGATCCGTCTCTGCTGTGGATCAACGCAGGTATGGCTCCGCTCAAACCTTACTTCGACGGGCGGGTCAAGCCGGAAAATCCGCGCCTGACGAACTCGCAGAAATGCATTCGCACCAATGATATCGAAAACGTCGGCAAGACGCGCCGGCACCATACGTTTTTTGAAATGCTGGGCAACTTCTCGATCGGGGACTATTTTAAAGAAGAAGCGATCACCTGGGCTTGGGAATTCCTGACGGACAAGAAGTGGATCGGCTTTGATCCGGAGCGCCTGTCGGTTACGGTGTATCCGGAGGACGAAGAGGCTTTTAAACTGTGGAATGAAAAAGTAGGCCTTCCGGCAGAGCGCATCATCAAGCTGGAGGACAATTTCTGGGACATCGGCGAAGGGCCGTGCGGACCTTGTACGGAAATTTTCTATGACCGCGGTGAAACTTACGGCGATCTGTCCGATCCGGAATGTTATCCGGGCGGTGAGAACGAACGATTCCTGGAAGTCTGGAACCTCGTATTCTCGCAATTTAACCATAATAAGGACGGCAGCTACACGCCGCTTCCGAACAAGAACATCGATACCGGGGCCGGTCTGGAGCGGTTTGCTTCCATTTTGCAGGATGTGAACTCCAACTTCGATACGGATTTGTTCCAGCCGATTATTCAAAAAACAGCTCAGATGGCTGGGGTTACCTATGGAGCAGCCGAAGACAGCGATGTTGCGCTGAAGGTCATTGCGGACCATATCCGCACGGTGACATTTGCCGTGGCCGACGGCGTGCTGCCGTCCAACGAAGGCCGGGGGTACGTCATTCGCCGCCTGCTGCGCCGCGCGGTGCGTTACGGCAAGCTGATTGGCTTGGACAAACCGTTTATGTTCGGCTTGGTGGAGACCGTTGGGGACATCATGGGAGCTTACTATACGGACGTCGTGACCAAACGCGAATTCATTGAGAAGGTCATCCGTGCGGAAGAGGAGCGTTTCCATGAAACGCTGAGCGACGGTTTGGCGATTCTGGCGGACATCAGCGGTGAAGCCAAAGCGGCCGGCCGTACGCTGATCAGCGGGGCAGATGCGTTTAAGCTGTATGACACATACGGATTCCCGCTTGATTTGACCGAGGATTTTGCAGCGGAGCAAGGGCTTGGCGTTGACCGTGAAGGCTTTGAAGCCGCCATGGAGGAGCAGCGCGAACGTGCTCGGGCTGCCCGTCACGAAAGCGGAAGCATGAAGGTGCAAGGCGGAGTTCTGGCTGATTTTACGACTAAAACGGAATTCGTTGGATATAATGAGCTTGAAGTTACTACCAGCATCGTGGCCATCGTGGCTGACGACGCTTTTGTGGATACGCTTGGCGCCGGTCAATCGGGCCAAATTATTCTGGCCTCGACGCCGTTTTACGCGGAAAGCGGCGGTCAGGTCAGCGACCAGGGAACGCTCCGCAGCGGCTCCGGCAGCGCGGTCGTGGAAGGTTTGTTTAAAGCCCCGCACGGGCAGCATGTCCATCAAGTGACGGTGGAAAGCGGCGAACTGCGGGTAGGTTCGGAAATCACGGCTTCCGTGGACCGGGAACAACGCAGTCATACAGTGAAGAACCATACCGCAACCCATCTGCTGCATAAGGCGTTGAAGGAGACGCTTGGCGACCATGTTAACCAAGCCGGCTCCCTGGTTGAACCGCAGCGCTTGCGCTTTGACTTCTCCCACCTTGGCAGCATTTCGCCGGAAGAGCTGGTGGAAATCGAACGCCGCGTGAATGAGCAGATTTGGAATGCACTGCCGGTAACGACCTCGCTGAAACCGATCGATGAAGCGAAGGCGATGGGGGCGATGGCGCTGTTCGGCGAGAAATACGGGGATATCGTCCGCGTCGTCCAAATCGCCGATTACAGCTTGGAGCTGTGCGGCGGATGCCACGTCAACAACTCCGCCGAGATCGGCCTGTTCAAAATCGTCAGCGAAAGCGGCATCGGCTCCGGCGTACGCCGGATCGAAGCGGTGACCGGACGCGGCGCTTACCTGTTCATGGATGGTCAGCTGGACCTGCTGAAGCAAGCGGCAGGCTTGTTGAAATCCAACGTGAACGACGTGCCGAAACGGGTCGAAGGGTTGTTCCAGCAATTAAAAGAGCTGGGTCGCGAGAACGAATCGCTGCAGAGCAAGCTCAGCGTGATCGAAGCCGGCGAGTTGACGAGCCAGGTGGTTCGCGTCGGGCAGACCCAACTGCTGGCCGCACACGTGCAAGCCGGAAGTATGGATGCGCTCCGCACGCTGGCTGACGAGCTGAAGGTCAAGCTGCCGGAAGCCGTTTTGGTGCTGGGGGCGCCAAGCGAGGACAAGGTGAATTTTGTCGTTGTCGTGCCGAAAGAGGAAGTGGCTCGCGGTCTGCATGCCGGTAAACTCGTCAAGGAAGTCGCTGCGGTCTGCGGCGGCGGAGGCGGCGGCCGTCCGGATATGGCGCAAGCCGGAGGCAAGGATGCAAGCAAACTGGAGGAAGCTTTGAAGAAAGCGTCGGAATGGATTGCTTCTCAAGCCTAAGAAAAAGCGGTGATTTTGACGAGGGAATCCACCGAAAATTTCCTTATGGAACCCATGATATGGTATAGTATGATTAGGCTAAGAGGAAAATAGCTGCGATCATCAAGGCGTATGTCGAAGAAGCGAGGTGTCATCATGGACTCCATGGATAAAACCGTCAAATTTAACGTCAAAGGCGATGAACTAGAAGCGTCGGCGCAGGATATTCTTCTTACGGTTTACCAGGCATTGCAGGAGAAAGAGTACAATCCGGTTAACCAAATCGTCGGTTATTTGTTGTCGGGAGATCCGGCCTATATACCGCGTCATAACAATGCGAGAAGTTTAGTCCGCAAGAAGGAGCGCGACGAACTGATCGAAGAGCTGGTGCGTTTCTACATGGCAGGCCACCGGTAAAGACGGGGAACCTTCTTGGTTCTGAAGGCTGCGGAACGCGTTTAAAGGAGCAACACATGAAAATTATGGGTCTGGATTACGGGGATCGGCGGATCGGAGTGGCCGTAAGCGACAGTCTGGGCTGGACGGCCCAGGGTCTTGAAACCATCGAGCGACGCAGGGAAGGCAGCGAGTTTGAACGCATCGCCGAACTGGTGAAGTTGCACGAGGTGGAGGAGATCGTCGTCGGTCTGCCGAAGAATATGAACGGCACGATTGGTCCCCGTGGAGAAATATGCATGGCGTTTGCCGAGGAATTGCGGAGCAGGCTGGATCTGCCCGTGCACCTCTGGGATGAACGGCTGACGACCGTCTCGGCGCAGCGTACGCTGCTGGAAGCGGATGTAAGTCGGAAGAAACGCAAGGGTGTCGTCGACAAGATGGCCGCCAGCTTGATTTTGCAAAATTATTTGGACTCTAAGAGTATAAAGTGAGGGTGATCGCGAATGTCTAAAGATCGTATCGGAAATGAAGAAGAACCGGAAATTATTTATATCCCCGATGAAGAGGGCAATGAAGAAGAGTTCGAAGTGATTATGAAATTCGAAGTCGACGGTTCGGACGCCAAGTATATGATGGTCGTTCCTTTGGATTCCGCAGGGAATGAAGATGAAGAGAGCGAAGAGGTATACGCGTTCCGTTACGAGGAAGACGGCGATGACCTGAAGCTGTACACGATCGAAAGCGACGAAGAATGGGAAATCGTCGAGGAGACGTTTAATACACTCGTCGACGAGTTTGATGGAGAAGATGGCAATGACTGATTTTACGGCAGACCAAGCGGTCCTGACGTCGCGGGTTCGCGACGCTTTCGGCCCGATCGTAGAGCTGGAGGACGAATCGGGCAAAACCTCCTACTACCAAGTTGTTCAGGAGTTTGACATCGCCGGTGCGGCCTACGCGGTACTGTTGCCGGAGGACGCCTCCAAGGATGAGGAACCGGAGATTTTTAAGATTGTAACGACCGGGGACGAGTTGGAGCTGGTGACGATCGATGACGACGAGGAATGGGAGAACGTATCCGAGCTTTATGACGAATTGACCTTTCCGGAGTAACGGGAAGGCGTTGCAGAAGCACGATAGATCAGTCCGGGAAGAGCGGGAAATTTCCGCTCTTTTTGGCTGTTAAAGGGGGATGTCGTTTGAAGAAAGCGCTGAAATGGCTGTCCGTCCTGCTGCTGCTGGTGATCATCGGGGTGGGAGCGGCCGGGATTTATGTTTACACAGGCATGTCGCCTGTCGAAGCGAAGGAGCAGCCGGTCAAGTTCACGATCGAATCGGGAACGGGAACTGCGGGAATCGCGGAGTTACTGGAAAACGAGGGACTAATTAAAAATTCCTTTTTATTCGTTTCGTATTTAAAATGGAAGTCGGAAGGCAGCCGGTTTCAGGCCGGAGTTTACGAAATGAAACCGGGTGTAACGTACGATGAAATCATCGCTAAGCTGAACAGCGGCGACGTTGTTAAGGCGGAAATGATCCGGTTTACGATTCCGGAAGGCTTTAGCGTAAAGCAGATGGCGGATAAACTGGCTGAGGAAGGTTTAGCCGACAAAGAGGTATTTTTGCAGCTGGCGAAGGATGCCTCCGGTTTGGACAACGAGCTGTTGACCCAAATCCCGGCGGATGCGCAATTGACATATCGGCTGGAAGGGTATTTGTTCCCGGAAACCTATGAGCTGAAAAAAGGCAGCACGGAACGGGATATCATCGCCCGCATGCTGCAGGAGACGGGAGCGCGGATTGCCGGCATTCCTGATTTCGAGCAAAAGCTGCAGGCTCGCGGCCTCACCTTAAGCGAGTTGATGACGGTTGCTTCGCTGGTGGAGCGGGAAGTGGTTGTGGATGCCGAACGGCCGATGGTGGCCGGGGTTATTTATAATCGCTTGAAGGACGGCATGAAGCTGGAAATCGACGCTACGGTGCAGTATGTGCTAGATAAACCGAAGGAGCGTCTGCTGAATTCAGATTTAAGAAGCGTGGACAGCCCCTACAATACCTATCTGTATGAAGGGCTTCCGCCGGGACCGATCGCCGCGCCAAGCCTCAAATCCATCGAGGCAGCGCTGGCGCCAAAGGCTTCGGAGTATCTTTTTTACGTGACGAAGAAGGATGGCAGCGGGGAGCACTTGTTTGCTAAAACTTATAAAGAGCATTTGAAGAACATCGAGACTAGCAAGGCCATGGCCAATAAATAATGATGCGGTTGTTCAAGATTCGATGCCGAGTATTACTTCATGACTTGCCTCGTGAGCTAAGGATGAGCTTTTGAACAACCTCTTAAAGGTGGTAGTAACAGATGAGCAAAAAACCGGAATTGTTGGTCACTGCCGGTTCGCTGGAAGAGCTGAAGCGATATTTTGCAGCGGGGGCTGACGCGGCGCTGATCGGTGAAGCGCAGTATGGCATGCGTCTTCCTGGCGACATGACGCCCCAGGACATCGGCGAAGCGGTTCAGGTGGCGCGCGAAAGTGGAGCTAAAATTTACGTTAGCCTGAACAACCTGATGACCAACGACATGTTGGAGAGTTTACCCGATTACGTGAAGAAGCTAGCGGACTGCGGCGTAGACGCCGTTGAATTCGGCGACCCGGCTGTGCTTCAAACGGTGCGAAAGGTTGCTCCTCAGCTGAAGCTGCATTGGAATGCTGAGATGACCTCCACCAACTATGCCACGGCCAATTATTGGGGAACGAAAGGCGCATCCCGCGTGGTTCTGGCGCGTGAGCTGAACATGGACGAGATCACCGCGATGCCCGCTTCGCTGAACATCGAAGCAGAGGTTCAGGTGCACGGGATGACGAATATTTATCACTCGAAACGCCGTTTGGTGCAGAGTTATATGACGCATCAAGGTCGACCGGTTGATCCCGGCAGCGATCTGAGCTTGAAGCGCGGTTTATTCCTTGTCGAGGCGGAAAGGCCGGACGAGAAATTCCCGATTTATGAGGATGCCAACGGGACGCATATCATGAGCTCGGATGACATCTGCATTTTGGAGGATTTGCACGTGCTGATGGCTTCGGGGCTGGACAGCTTCAAAATCGAGACGTTGTTAAAGCCGCCGGCCTATAACGAAATCGTGATTTCCTCCTACCGTCAGGCGATTGAAGCCTATTTCCGCGATCCCGAAGGGTATGAGCTGGATGAGCGCTGGATCGAGGCGATTCGCGAGGTGCAGGACCCGGAGCGGGAGCTTACCTTCGGCTTCTTCTACAAAGAACAAGTCTATTAAGAGGAAGTCTAGTGCTGAAAACTAACAAAATGTTGAGAGGTGAACGAAGATGCAAACTGCGGAAAAGCATATTCCGAAATATGCGGGAAAACGTTATCGGCTGGCGAAGCCCGAGCTGCTTGCCCCGGCGGGGAATCTCGAGAAGCTGAAATTCGCCGTCCATTACGGCGCCGATGCCGTATATATCGGGGGACAACATTACGGCCTTCGTTCCAATGCAGATAATTTCAGTTTTGAAGAAATGCGGGAAGGCGTGGAGTTTGCCAAAAAATATGGCGCGAAGGTGTTCGTAGCCACAAATATTTATGCCCACAACGAGGATCTGGAGGGCATCGAGGAATATTTGCGTAATTTGTACGAGGTAGGCATCGCGGCGATCATTGTGGCCGATCCGGTCATCATTGAAACAGCCCAACGGGTTGTCCCGGAGCTGGAGGTTCACCTGAGCACCCAACAATCGACCGTCAACTGGCAGGCCGTTGAATTTTGGAAGGACCAAGGCTTGCCGCGGGTTGTTCTGGGACGAGAGACCAGCCTAGAGGAAATCGAAGAAATCAAACGCCACGTGGACATCGAGATTGAGGCGTTTATTCATGGTGCGATGTGCTCCTCTTTTTCGGGACGATGCGTGTTGTCTAACCATTTCACCGACCGCGACTCCAACCGAGGAGGCTGTTGCCAATCCTGCCGCTGGAAATATGACCTGTTCACGGACGCACGCGCGGAAGGCGAATGGATCTCCGAGGAAGAAGCTCGCGAAAACAAGGTGCTGGAGAAGTTCCGCCTTGGCGTAACGCAGTTGCCGATGTTTGAGGAAGACGATAATGCGTTTACAATGGGATCGAAGGATTTATGCATGATCGGGCATGTTCCCGATTTGATCGATGCTGGTGTGGACAGCTTCAAAATTGAAGGACGCATGAAATCGATCCATTATGTGGCGACGGTGGTAAACGTGTATCGGCAAGCGATCGACGCCTACATGGCGGATCCGGAAAATTACGTCCTGAAGCCGGAGTGGATCGATGAAATCAATAAGGCGGCGAACCGGCCGTTGAACACCGGATTTTTCTACGATACGCCAGATCATGAGGATCATATCTACGAGCCGGAGGAAAAAGCAGCTCCCTACGATTTTGCCGGATTGGTCATGGGTTACGACGAAGCGACCGGGATGGCGACGATCCAGCAGCGGAACCATTTTAAACCCGGTCAGGAAGTGGAGTTTTTCGGCCCTGGGGGAACGTTCTTTAAGCAGACGGTGGGAACCATTTATGACGAGGACGGCAATGAACTAGACGCAGCCCGTCACCCGCTCCAACGGATCCAAATGAAAGTGGATCGGCCGGTTTCCTATTTTGATATGATGCGGAAAAAGAAGTAAACACAAAAATCAATATGCTTTTGGGCCTGTTCGTTTGTAGGACGAAAGGCCCTTTTTTGTGACTTTTGTCAATAATATTTAAAATCCGATACATAGGTAACCGATATTATAGAGGAGAACGTCAGGTATTGTCGAATATTTTGAGTAGCTGACGAGGGATGTGAACAACCATCAGTTTATGCATGACCTCAAGCCCAAAAACTTGGGTCTGCAACTATTATGAGTGGCGGGTGATCAACATGAGTCTGGTTCCTGAGAACGAGGACCAAGCAACTAACAACAAGAAGAAGGAAAAGAAACAAAAGGGGGAACGCACGAAGTCAAAAGCGGTCAAGCCAACAGGAAAGGCGCCGCTGGATTTTAAGGCCCTATTGGCTTCGCTGCAAGACAAGTTGCCGAAACAAATCAACCCCTCGAAATCGGTGGGCATTCGGTTGTTCTTGATTTTCTTCATTGCGATTATGTTCTTCGTGCTGACCATCGGGATTATGTCCTCCCAAATGGCAAAGGGAACAATTCAGGACAATGCGGAACAAGCCAACCTACAAACGATTGTCCAAACTTCACAAAAGCTGGATATCGTTATGCAAAAGTATGAGGAAAATCTGCAGCAGATGTTCCTGGACGATGAAATGCAAAATGCTATCATGGATGCTTCCTTATCGAACATCACGGATTATGACAAATTTACAGCAACCAATAAAATGAGAACGCGTTTGAATACGCTGACATTCTCCACGAAGGGTGTCTCCGCAGTTTATATGTTATCGGCGGATAAGATCGTGGATGATGTGACTTCGGGCAGCGCGGATGTCAATTTCTTGGGTACCGTTCGTGAAGAGGCTTGGTTTAAGGATCTAGCTTCCGCAACCAAAACGGTTTGGCTGCAAGTTCCGTCGGAAGGGAAGAGCACGGAAGTTTTCCGCCTGGCTCGCTCGGTACAAAGCGTAAACAGCATGAAACGTTTTGTTCTGATCACCGACATCAATTTGGATGTTCTAAACGGTTATTTGAAAGAAGTGAACTTGGGGAACAACTCCAAGCTGCAAATGGTAACCCAAGATAACATCGTGGTGGGTTCCTCCGCCGAAGGCGATCAGGGACAACCTACCGAATTTGATCTGGGACAAAGCAGCGACCCTTCGGGCAGCCTTCGGACCAAGGATGCCAACGGCAACTCCGTCCTTGCTTCCTTTAACACCCAGGCGTCCGGTTGGAAGCTGATCGGTACCGTGGACGCAGCGGAACTGACGAAGAGTGCAAACCGCATTTTGATGTTCACCATGTTCTCTTTGGTAATCGTAGCGATTATCGCAATTCTGATCGGCATTTGGATGGTGCGGATGATCGCTCACCCGTTAGGCAAGCTAAGAAACCTGATGGAGGAAGGCTCCCGAGGGAATCTGAACGTCCGGATGAAC
Organism: Paenibacillus rubinfantis; assembly: GCF_001486505.1. GTDB lineage: Bacteria > Bacillota > Bacilli > Paenibacillales > Paenibacillaceae > Fontibacillus > Fontibacillus rubinfantis. The sequence goes on along the minus strand of NZ_LN909065.1, from coordinate 1,265,633 downwards.
ACGAAAGCCAAAGATGAAATTGGTCAATTGACGGTCAGCTTTAACGTGATGATGGAGAATATCACCGCTCTCGTTAAGCAAACCAACAACTCTGCTCAGGATGTGTTGGATACGGCTTCTGAATTGACACAAGCCTCGAACAAAACGGCATTGTCCGCGAAAGAAATCGCGGTAGCTACCGAGGAAATCGCCAACGGGGCAACGAGCCTGGCGAACGAAGCCGAGCGCGGTAACGAGTTGACCGAGAATATTTCCCGTCAAATGGAACGCGTGATCCAAACGAATAAAGAGATGGAAACATCGGCTCGTCAAGTAGAGAAATCCAGTCAACAAGGAACCGAGTATTTGAGCGGATTGATGGAGAAAACGAATATGACGGTCGAAATGATCAACGCTTTGACCGCCAAAGTTGACTCGCTTAAAGCAAGTACAAGCTCCGTTCTGAAAGTGCTCGACGTGATGCAAAACATTACGCAGCAAACCAACATCCTGTCGCTTAACGCGACGATCGAAGCCGCCCGCGCAGGCGCTGCCGGTCGAGGGTTCATGGTTGTCGCCGATGAAATTCGTCAACTGGCGGATCAATCGCGTCAATCGATCACGATGGTTGGCGAAATAACGGATACGATTCAGAAAGAGATGAACGAGACGGTCAAGACTTTGTCCGAAGCAAGCCCGATCTTCCAAGAGCAGATCGCGTCGGTACAAGAGACCAGTCAAATTTTTGTATCCGTGCAGCAGCAAATGGAAGGGTTCGTCCGGCATCTCGATTCCGTGACGGCTTCCATCGACCATCTGAACGAATCGCAATCGGTCTTGTCCGAAGCGATGAGCAACGTCAGTGCGGTTGCACAGCAATCGTCCGCCACGTCCGAAGAGGTTGCGTCACTGTCCAGCGAGCAGCAAACGGTTGGCGATCAGCTGGTGCAACTGTCGAGCAAATTGGAGAACGTGTCCACGGGCTTGAAAGAGTCGTTGTCGAAGTTCACCGTATAGAAGACAGGCTTAGCGCCTGAAAGTAATTTATTCTGCTCCCCGAGGGTTCCGGGGAGCGGGAGAAGAAGCCCGGCCAATCTGCGATGCAGGTTTGGCCGGGCTTTTGCTTATGGTAGCGGAGTCAGCGGAAGCGAATAACGACCACGGGCCGCTCATGTCCGCCGCTTGTCCTAGGATGAGATGGAAGGAAGACAAGCGGCTCCCCCATGCGGACGTGAGCGGGGAGGCTCGCGTCTTCATCCGCGAGCCAGTAGGTGGTAGAGGGCCGGCGATCTTGCGTAGCGCGGATCACCGGGTTTTTGATGTATGCGGGTGCTCCAACGGACTCAGGAAGCGTTATTGACCTGGAGGGTGGGGCCGTAGGGATGTAACGGACTCAGGAGTCCTTATTTCGACGAAATCAGCGCCGTTGACTCCATTTAGCACGGAATAACGTCTGCTGAGTCCGTTACATTGGGAAATATGCGGGAAATGGCCTATTAGCGTCTCTCAGGTCCGTTAGGTTTCCTTTGGCCGTCTAGAGTACAGAGTTCACCGTCACGACAGCCCGTTACTGTCTACGCTCTGTTTTGCGAGGTAAGGGTTCGGACATCGAGCGATCATGAATATTCCTCTAATCAAAACTACAGTATTCGAGGAAATCGGATCTGTCGCACGTGAGAACTCATTCCAACGGCATTGCCGGTCAGGTCTGGCCGTTCGGCAGCCCAGCCTCCCAACCGCCCGTCCCCAAGCTAGCCACTACCCATCAGTCCAACCGCCCGTCCCCCAGCCACCCACTGCCCACCAGTCCAATCGCCCATCCCCCAGCTACCCACTACCCACCAGTCCAACCGCCCGTCCCCCAGCTAGCCACTACCCACCAGTCCAACCGCCCATTCCCTCAGCTTCCCCCCCTCAGACGCCCGCTCATTTAGCCATCAGCCCAAACCGACACTTGTTTACACCGACTTTTCCCAGGAAATAATGGGAACAAGAATGGAGGGCTCGAACGATGTCGTTATTGCGCAAAAAACGGATATTTTACCTGCTGCTGTCATTTGCAGCCGTGCTTGGGTTATTTGCGCTGCGCATCGCCTGGATTCAGACGACTTCGGCTTTCAGGGCCGTGACCGTCGGCGGCAAGACGATTAATGAACTGGCTGTTCGGCAGCGCGAGGAGAGTATTGAGCTGGATCCGGGGCGAGGGCATATTTTTGATCGCAACGGGAAAGCGCTGACAGGAGAAATAGCCTGGACCCCGATTCTGTTTCCGGTCCGCCGGTTACCCGAGGATTCTCAGCTCACGGCATTAGCGACCGTGCTAAAGACAACGGTCCCTGAACTCCGAAGCACTTGGGAACGGTTGGAGCGACCTTATGTCTGGCCGAAGCCGGGGGGAGAATCGGGTCAACCGCTGCGGTTGGACGAAGCCACGGCCCACACGTTGCCGCGGATCGAAGGACTGGAGGTCCTTCCGTATATGGCGCGTTACGGTCCGGGTGATCGGGGGAACCAATGGCTTGGTTTCGTGACGCAACGGCCGGATGTCATTCGCAAGCTGCGGGAGCACAAGCACCAACCGGACTACGCGATGACCTTGCAGGTTGGAGCTGCGGGACTGGAAAAAACGCTTGATGGATTTTTGCGCGGACTTGGCGGCGTCAGGGCAGCCTACACCGTGGATGGCCGCAAAGATCCGCTCGGCGGCATGGGCACGCGGGTGAATGCGAACACCAGCCGATATTATCCGCTGCAAATTCAAACAACGATAGACGATGTTTTGCAGCAGAAGCTCGAGCGTTTGGCAGTAAAGCTGAACGTGACGGAAGGAGCGGTGGTTGTGCTGGATGTTAAGACAGCTGATATCGTTTCGATGGTGTCGCTGCCTTTTTACGATCCGCACCATGTAGACCCGGCGTTGGAGAACTGGGGCAACAAGGCGGTAAAGGCATTCGCTCCCGGCTCCATCTTTAAGACGGTCATTGCGGCGGCGGCGCTGGAGGAGCATGTCACTGCTCCCGGGGAGGTGTTTCACTGTAATGGCCAGTACGGAAAATACGGCTTGTCTTGCTGGAAGGAAGGAGGACACGGGAACCTCACGCTGGAGGAAGGGTTCGCCAAGTCGTGTAACGTTGTGTTTGCCACATTGGGAGAACGGTTAAATGCGGACGTAATCGCTCGGACGGCCGCCAAGCTGGGGATCGGCCGATCCATCGGTTGGCGTGATCCCGCTTTCCTGGGCGGTGACGTGTTGCGGCCCCTTGATCAAGAAGAGGCGGGGGCGCTGTTCAGCAATCCGGCCGCTGTGGACGGAGGCGTCCTTGCGCAAACGGCCATCGGCCAACGCGATGTGCTCGTTTCTCCGCTTCAGGCGGCAAATCTCGTTGTGACGCTGCTCCACGGCGGGCAAGTTAAGGCACCGCGCCTCGTTCGCGAGATCCGTTATAAAGACGGTTCCCTATTGTCCGATTTGCCCGTTCAAGCTTCGCCTTCCTCCGCCGGGCAGATTCATCCTCAGACCGCCAACCGGCTGTTATCCTGGATGAGGCTGGTCGTGACGGACGGCACCGGACGTACCTTGCAGCAGGCAAAGTGGCCTTTGGCCGGCAAATCCGGCACAGCGGAAGTCTTAAAGAACAACGAACAACGGAATAACCAGTGGTTTATCGGTTACGGGCCGGTGGATCGGCCCCAGTATGCCGTGGCCGTCCTGGTGCAGAACCGACCGAAAGGGTCTAAGCATCTCGCTGCGGAGTTGTTTCGGCGGACCATGGACGTATTAGCCTCCCAAGGTTGACCGATTTCCTATGCTTTCCCCAAAAAAATGCGCCTAAACTACGGGTGTCTGTGATAAAATAGTGTAGATGCTATGCTTTTCACGGAGCATGCCAAAGTCATTGATCATAGAAAAGTGGGGAAAGCATATGGAGACTTTGCTGCTATGGTTATTTTATATCTCTACGCTGTACGCTTTTATACCCGGATTGATCACTCGGATCTTCGGTTTTCGCGTATTTAAGCACGGGATTAGCGATAAGGAGTTTGCGCTCACCTTCGACGATGGTCCCGATCCGAAATACACTCCGTTATTGCTGGAGTTGCTAAAGCGCCACGGAGCGAAAGCGACGTTTTTCCTGGTCGGCTCGAATGCAGAGAAATATCCCGAATTGATTCAGCGGATTCATGACGAGGGCCATTTGATCGGAACGCACAACTATGTGCACAAAACCAACTGGCTGATGGGACCGGCCGCCGTCAAGAAACAGATTGAGAAAACCAATAAGATTATTTACGACGTGACCGGAGTGGATTCCCATTACTATCGGCCACCTTGGGGGATCGTAAATCTGTTCGACTTCGCGAACCGGGGCAACACGCAAATCGTCCTCTGGTCGGCGATGTTTAGCGATTGGCGCGTCAAGGTTGGCGCGGATCGATTGACGAAACGCATGATGAAGAAGCTGCGCGGTGGCGAGGTGTTCCTCTTGCATGACTGTGGAGCCACTTTAGGCGCCAACGCCAGTGCTCCGGCGGAGATGCTCACCGCCCTCGAACGTGTGCTGACGGAAGCGGATCGCCGGGGTTTGCGAAGTATCCGTATCGACGATCTGATTCAGGTGACGGAAGAGGCTCGGGGCAAAGGGAAACCGGCCGAAGCTGCCGCACCGAAAGGAAGAACACCGGTAAAGGTTTCCTGGTTTAAACGTGGTATCGTGGCCTTATGGCTGTTGTGGGAGAAGATCTTTCACGTGATATTCCAGCTGAAAACGCCGGACACCCAAAATCCTTTCCTTCATTTCCGTATCCGTCCTTACCATGGGGAGCCGGTGGCCCTAAACGATGGTAAGATCCTCCAAGCCGGAGATCAGGTTATGGAGCTTCATTTCGATAATAAGAAACTCTACGAAATCGGGACTCGCTCCAGAACTACGATGCAGCTGGCGATCCAAATGATTCGTAATTTTGAGAAAACACTGCCTAAACTGGCCCAATACATCTACGACCATCCCGAACTCCAAGAGGTCAAAGCTTTGTATGGCGTCAGTATGATAAACCGGGGACCTGAGCAATTTGGATTTATTATTACGGATTTGCCGAAAGGTTGGTTTGCGAGCTCGACCCAAATCTATCTGAAATTATTGATGAGCGTTATACATCCTGCTGGAACGTCGAGATTAAAAGAGCAACCTCAAGAATTGGTACCCAAAATGATGGTCATGCCGATGGATCACCTCTTGGCACGGTTCACTGAAACTGGCTCGCATCGCAGCCACTCGACCCTAGAGAAACCTGAGTCCTTAGAAGAGGAGTCTTTACTAACTGTCTCCTTGCCAACTCGGTAACGGATTCTTTTGCTAATATCTTGTAAACAAAGAAAGGCCGTATCCGGATCTGATGATCCGGGTACGGCCTTTTTATGAAGCAGTGAATTAAATTTTCATGACGCCGCCGGAGCTGGCGTTGGTAACCAGTTTGGAATAACGGGCCAGGTAACCGGTTTTGACCTTCGGTTCGAAGCATTTCCAATTGGCTTTACGGCGTGCGAGCTCGTCATCGCTGACATGCAGCTCGATCTTGCGGTTGTTCAGGTCGAGCTCGATGATGTCGCCGTCTTCCACGAAAGCGATAGGGCCGCCCTCGGCAGCTTCCGGAGAAATATGCCCGATGCTGATGCCGCGGGAAGCGCCGGAGAAACGTCCGTCGGTGATCAGACCCACCTTGGCACCGAGGCCCATCCCGACGATTTGCGAGGTTGGAGCCAGCATTTCCGGCATACCCGGTCCGCCTTTTGGCCCTTCATAACGGATAACAACGACACAGCCTTCTTTGACTTTGCCGCCAGCGATTCCTTCAAGCGCCTCCTCCTGGGAGTCGAAGCAGATGGCTGGACCTTTATGGTAGCCGCCAACCGAAGGGTCAACAGCGCCAACTTTGATAACCGAGCCTTCCGGTGCCAGGTTCCCGTACAGAATGGCGAGGCCGCCTTTCTCTGAATGTGCTTTGTCGAGCGGACGAATGACGTTGGGGTCGAGGATTTCGCAGCCTGCGACGTTCTCGGCCAGTGTCTTGCCGGTTACGGTCATTTGCTCGCCGTAGATCGCTCCCGGCTTCTTGAGCAGCTCGTTGATCACGGCGCTGACGCCGCCGGCCCGATGCACGTCTTCGATAAAGAGATCGGATGCCGGAGCCAGCTTGGCGATATGAGGCACGCGGTTAGCCACTTCATTGATTCGTTCCAGCGGGTAATCGATGCCTGCTTCTTGAGCTAAAGCCAACGTATGAAGGACGGTATTGGTGGAGCCGCCCATCGCCATATCCAGTGCAAAGGCATTGTCGATCGATTCTTTGGTGACGATGTCGCGCGGTTTCAGATCAAGCTCAATCAGCTTCATCAGTTGCCGCGCGGATTCCCGCACGAAATCTCTACGTTCTTCAGCTACCGCAAGGATGGTGCCGTTCCCCGGCATCGCCAGGCCAAGCGCTTCGGCTAAGCAGTTCATCGAGTTGGCCGTGAACATCCCGGAACAGGAGCCGCAGGTTGGACAACCGTATTGTTCCAGCTCCAGCAAGTCGTTATCGCTGATTTGTCCGGCTTGGTGCGCACCTACGCCTTCAAAGACGGAGGTCAGGGACAATTTACGGCCTTTGCTGTCCACGCCGGCTTTCATCGGGCCGCCGCTGACAAAGACGGTAGGGATGTTGACGCGAAGCGCGCCCATCATCATGCCCGGGGTGATTTTGTCGCAGTTCGGAATGCAAACCATCCCGTCGAACCAGTGCGCCGAAACGACGGTTTCGAGCGAATCGGCAATGATCTCCCGGCTTGGCAGGGAATAACGCATCCCGATATGTCCCATCGCAATGCCGTCATCCACACCGATGGTGTTAAACTCGAACGGCACGCCGCCGGCTTCGCGAATCGCTTCCTTGACGATCTTGCCGAACTCCTGCAAGTGCACATGTCCGGGCACGATATCGATATAAGAGTTGCAGACCGCAATAAACGGTTTGCCGAAATCTTCTTCCTTTACGCCGGCGGCACGCAGCAAGCTGCGATGCGGCGCACGGTCGAAGCCTTTTTTGATCATATCAGAACGCATCTTCTTGGCTGTCATGATCTCCGATCCCCCCATGAGTAGTTTATAGTTTTTGGAGCTTTACACCGCTAAAGGTTTTCTCTAAAGTCTATCACAAGTGGTTATGATTTTCTACCGTAGATCACAGGAAACAGCTTATGGACAGGGTATTCTAACGGTCTATGAAAAGAAAGAAATCTCCGGAATTCCGGAGATTTCGCAAGGTTTATGCATTAAATCCTGGTTTGCTGCGGGAGACCCCGCCTTTGCGGCCGATATCTCGGTAAAAGCCTCGATCGTGCTTCTGGGATGTTGCTTCGCCGCCCTTCTGGCCGATTTCCTGATAAAATTCGCGGTTATGGGTTTTCGAGGTCGCTTCGCCGCCTTTTTGCCCGATTTCCTGGTAAAAGGCTTTGCCATGATTTTTGGCTGTGGCCAGTCCTCCCAACCGTCCCGCTTCTTCCCGGGTCATTTTGTTTTGGCTTCGTGCCATCGAATCCCTCCTTGATCTTATTTTGGAGTACGTATGTTTTATTTACCACAGACTTCCATGTTGAAACGAAATAAATAGATAAAATTTTAAGTGATTTAAAAAAGCGACCTGTGAACTGGGCCATCGGATACAGCCGTTGGATAATGGCCTTGAGGAACTCGGTACAAGGTACGAAAATGGTATAATAAGGACAATGTATTTAAGGAGAGGGGAACTGGCATTGGCCACGATCGAAGCGCAGGGACAGAAGGCAATTTGCCGCGCCATTTTGTTTGATAAGGATGGAACGTTGTTGAATTTTATGGGCCTGTGGGGAAGCTGGGCGGCGGCCTTAACCGACTTGATGGAGCGGAAGTTGGCCGAGTTGGGTTCACCTGGAGGGCTAAACAAAGCGGCGTTGCTAGGTCTGCATACGGACGAGGAGAACCGGGTCATCGGTTACGACAAAACCGGACCGGTCGCGATGGGAACGGAAGAAGAGGTGATCGCCCTGTTGGCTTCGACATTGTATGCCGCAGGGCTTCCCTGGAACGAAGCGGTAACCGCCGTACGCGAATTAAATGGGGCGGCCATGGAGGAGCTTAAGCAGCGTCGGGATGCCGTTCCCTTGCCCGGGCTGCGCGAATTCCTGCAGAGCTGCCAAGAGGTCGGGGTGAAGCTCGCGGTTGTCACCTCCGACTCAACAGCGGGAGCGTTGGAGCATCTGGAATGGATGGGCATCCGAGACGCGTTTACCAGCGTGGTCGGTCGGGATCGCGTTGCCCGGGGGAAGCCGGGACCGGATATGGCGCTGCTGGCCTGCCGCGAATTGGGGATCTCGCCAAGCGAAGCCGTGGTTATTGGCGACAGCAACGCCGACATGCAAATGGGAAAACGTGCGGAAGTGGTGATGACCATCGGCATTGCGGAGGAGTTTAGTGGAGACCCGCTGGACGCGGTTTACTTGCGGGACGCGGACGTTATCATTTCCAGTTATCAAGAGTTAAGGATATATGAAAAGGAGGTTAAGTAGGAGATGACCAAGGAGATCGACACTTTGGCGGCATGGGTTGAGGAGAGCAATCACATCGTATTTTTCGGCGGGGCTGGGGTATCGACGGAAAGCGGGATTCCCGACTTCCGTTCGGCAGCGGGCATTTACCAGATGGAGAAGTCGTCGCCTTACGCGCCGGAGGAGATCTTAAGCCGGCGGTTCTTTGAGCGGCACCCGGAGGTGTTTTTCGATTTCTATAAAACGAAAATGATCCATACGGAAGCGCAGCCGAATGCCGCGCACCGCTGTTTGGCCGAACTGGAGCGAGCAGGGAAGCTAAGCGCCGTGGTGACGCAAAATATCGACGGGCTCCACCAGCAGGCGGGAAGCCGTCGCGTGCTGGAGCTGCACGGGTCGGTACACCGCAACACCTGTATGGACTGCGGCCGCACCTATACGTTAGACGACGTAATGGCTAGTGAAGCTGTTGTGCCGCGTTGCGATTGCGGCGGAATCATCAAGCCGGATGTGGTTCTGTATGGAGAGAGCCTGGATGATCAGGTCATCCAGGACACGGTCACCGCGATCGCCGGCGCCGATCTGCTGGTGATTGGCGGCACCTCTCTGACGGTGCAGCCTGCGGCGCATTTGATCACTTACTTCCGCGGCGCGCGGACCGTACTGATCAACGCCTCGTCTACCGCGTACGACAGCCGAGCCGACCTGCTGATCACCGAGCCGATCGGCGCGGTGCTGGGAGCGGTCTCCCGGAAGCTAGGCTTGGCGGAGTAAGACGAGACTTACTCCTTGGCGGGATTCCGGGTGACCGCCTTGCGATATTCGCTGGGCGATTCGTGATGGAACCGGCGGAATTGCCGTGAGAAGTAGAGCGGGTCGGTGAGCCCAACGGAGGCGGCGATCTGCTCGATCGACAGCTCTGGACGTTCGCGCAGCAGTTGGCGGGATTTATCGATTCTCAGCTTCAGCAAATAGGTGACAGGGGTAATGCCGGTTTCTTTTTTGAAAATCCGTGAAAGATAAGCCCGGTTATAGCCCAAGGATGCGCACATCTGCTCGATCGAGACCGGATGCGCATATTGGCTGGCCATATAATGAATCATTTGTTTGACGATCCGCTGAACGCCGGATTCGCCCGACGGCAGCGCCGAAGCCAACCCAAGCGTCTCCTGGGCTTCGGCCATGATCTGATGCAGCAGCCCCAACGATAACAGATGGGAGCTGCTTTTTTTCGCTTGGAAGGTCTGCAGCACGCTGCTCAACAATGCGGGGATCGGGCTGTTCCCGCCGTGCCGGAACACCGGCTGCTCCGGGGTGAAGCCGGCCCGCTTCACGAGCTCCGCCGCCTTCGCTCCGGTGAAGGCGATCCAGCGGTAACGCCATGGCTCGGCCACATCGGAAGCATAGGTGACGAGCTGATCGGGAAGAATCAGGAAGCCGTCCCCTTCGCTGAGCTCATAAGAGGCGGATTCGGTCCGAAACGTGCCCTTGCCCTGCTCCACAAAATGCAGGAGGAAATAATCATATACTTTTGGACCCAGCCGGTGATCAGGAAGGGTCTGACTTTCGCCCCCGAATAGGACATGCAGTTCCTCCGCTTCGAACAAATCCGGGTTGGCGGCCGCGCTATAGGTTTCTTTCATCATGGGTCTTGTCTCCTTTTGGCAGGGGAATGGGAAACGCCCCATAGGACTCTGTACACATTTTACTCTTAAAAGTCACATTTATCTATATTGTTCTCGCAAAGTTGCATTATCAAAGCAAAGCGATTTTATTATACTGGGTACAAGAAATCCAAGATTCCATGACGATGGGGTGTACGTTGATGAAAAAGCAGGAAATGGAACAATTGTTTATATCCAAGTATGGGGAAAGCACGGAGTCGATTCGCGTGTTTAACGCGCCGGGCCGCGTCAATTTGATCGGCGAGCATATCGACTATAACGGGGGCTATGTCTTCCCTGCGGCGCTGGAATTCGGGACGACGCTGGCGATTCGCAAACGCGGCGACGGCAAAGTCTCCTTCGCTTCCGGCAATCTTCCCTTTACGGCGGAGCTGGCAGTGGAAGAGCTCGGTACTAGCAAAACCGGCGAATGGATCGACTATCCGATCGGCGTTTACGTCGAACTGAAGAAGCTCGGCATCTCGCTTACAAGCGGATATGACCTGCTGTTCCACGGCGAGATTCCAAACGGATCGGGCTTGTCCTCCTCCGCTTCGCTCGAAGTGGTGACAGCCTTCGCCTTCCTGAGCATGGAAGGGAAAGAGACTAACAAGGTGGAAATCGCGCGGTTGTCTCAACGGGCCGAGAATCAATACGTTGGTGTAAACAGCGGTATCATGGACCAATTCGCCGTGGCAAACGGCGCCAAGGACCACGCGATCCTGCTGATGTGCGACACCTTAGAATATAAGCTGGTGCCATTCCGGACGGGCGCTTATAAGCTGGTCATTGGCAATACGAAGAAACGCCGCGGGCTGGTCGATTCCAAATATAATGAGCGACGTTCGGAATGTGATGCTGCGCTGGAGATTTTGCAAAAACGTGAGCCGGGCTTGGAGTTCTTGGCCCACCTGAAACCGGAACAGCTGGAGCAATGGACGGGGGATTTTACAAACGAAGTCTTGTATAAGCGGGCCAAACACGTTGTGGAAGAAAACGCACGCGTGCTGACATCGGTGGATGCGTTGAGCGCCAACGACCTGAAGGCTTTTGGCGAGCTGATGAACGCCTCGCATGATTCGCTGCGCGATTTGTACGAAGTGAGCTGCCTGGAGCTGGACGTGATGGTTGAGGAAGCTCGGAAGATCGAGGGTACATTAGGCGCTCGGATGACCGGGGCCGGGTTTGGCGGCTGTACGGTATCACTGGTACACGAGGACTCCGTGGAGCGGTTCGTGGCGGAGGTCGGCCAGGCTTATAAAGAACGGACGGGACTGGAAGGCGAATTCTACGTGTGCGGCGTAGGCGACGGCGTACATGAGATGAAAGGGGAGAAATAACCATGGCGATTTTAGTCACGGGAGGAGCCGGTTATATCGGCTCGCATACAGTAGCGGCGTTGCTGGAGCAAGGAAGAGAGGTTGTCGTGATCGACAACCTGCAGACCGGACATCGCGAGGCGTTGCTCGGCGGCAAGCTTTATGAAGGCGATCTGCGCGACAAAGCGCTTCTGGCCAAGCTGTTTGCCGAGAATGAGATCGAAGCGGTTATCCATTTTGCCGCGAACTCCCTGGTTGGAGAGAGCATGAAGGACCCGGTGAAATATTTCGATAACAACGTATACGGTACGCTTTGCTTGCTCGACGCGATGGATCAGGCGAATGTCCGCAAAATCGTATTCTCCTCCACCGCGGCAACCTACGGCGAACCGGAAAAAGTACCGATTGAGGAGAACGATCCGACTCGGCCAACCAACGTGTACGGCGAAACCAAGCTGACCATGGAACGGATGATGGCCTGGTTCGACCAGGTGCTGGGGATCAAATACGTGTCCCTGCGTTACTTCAACGCAGCCGGTGCCCATGAGAGCGGCAAAATCGGCGAGGACCATCGTCCGGAAAGCCATCTAATCCCGTTGATCATTCAGGCGGCATTGGGGCAACGTCCATCCATCCAAGTATTCGGCGATGACTATAACACCACGGACGGGACCTGCGTCCGCGACTATATCCACGTGAGCGATTTGGCGGATGCCCATCTGCGAGCGGTAGATCATTTGCTTGGCGGCGGGGAGAGCGACGTGTTTAACCTCGGCAACGGGCAAGGCTTCTCGGTCAAGGAAGTGATCGAAACCGTGAAGGAGGTTACCGGCCGCGACTTCCCGGTTGTGATCAGCCCGCGCCGTGCCGGCGATCCGGCCGTGCTCATCGCTTCATCGTACAAAGCTCGCCGCGTGCTGGGCTGGAATCCGACCCGCAACCAATTGGCGAACATCATCGAAAGCGCGTGGCAGTGGCATAACAGCCATCCAAACGGCTATAACGACTAAGGGAGTGTTATGGGATGGGAGTAGAAGAGAGAAATCGTCAAGACGCACTTCATGCCATTGAACGACTGGTGAATTATGCGCTGGAGCAAGGTTTGATCGATTGGTGGGACGTGGACTACTCGCGCAACCGTCTTCTCGAGTTGTTTTCGTTCGATGAGCCATACGCCGGGGATGTAGCGCAGGAGGCGTTAACCGGACCGCAGGAGCCGCTGGAAATCTTGATTGATTACGGGTTCGCGATCGGCCTGATTCCGGAAGATACCGCTACGTACCGCGATTTGCTGGATGCCCAAATCATGGGTCTGCTGATGCCGCGCCCGTCGGAAACGATCGCTGCTTTTCGCAAAACGGAAAGCGAACAGGGGATCGCTGCGGCGACTGACGCCTTCTATAAGCTGTCCGTGGACAGCAATTACATTCGGATGGACCGGGTTCGCCAGAACATCTATTGGGAGCAGCCTACCCCGTTCGGGGCCATGGAAATCACGATTAACTTATCCAAACCAGAGAAAAATCCGAAAGAAATCGCCATGGCTAAGCTGCTGCCGCCGCCGGTGTATCCTAAATGCCAGCTGTGTCGAGAGAACGTAGGTTATGCCGGGCGCTTAAATCATCCGGCCCGTCAGAACTTACGCGTCATCCCGCTCACGCTGAACGGAGAACCGTGGTTTTTCCAATACTCGCCTTACGTTTATTACAACGAGCATTGCATCGTGTTCCACCACGATCACGTGCCGATGAAGCTGACCCGCGAGACGTTTAAGCGGCTGCTGGATTTCACGACATTGTTCCCGCATTACTTCATCGGCTCCAACGCGGACCTGCCGATCGTAGGGGGTTCGATCCTGACGCATGACCATTTCCAAGGAGGGCACCATACGTTTCCGTTGGAGAAAGCTCCGGTCGAAGCCGTGTATGAACACCCGGACTTTGCCGGCGTCACCGTCGGCATGGTAAAGTGGCCGATGTCCGTCCTGCGAGTGAATGGCCAAGACCGCGAAGCTGTACTGGAAGCAGCGGACGATCTGTACGAGAAATGGAAGCAATACAGCGATCCGTCCGCCGATGTCCTGGCCTTCTCTGAGGAGAACGGGGAATCCGTACCGCATAACACGGTAACGCCAATCGTTCGCCGCAGCGCAGACGGCGGGTATGAAGCCGATATCGTCCTGCGCAATAACCGGACGAATGAACAGCATCCTGAGGGAATCTTCCATCCGCACCGGGAGATGCATCACATCAAGAAGGAGAACATCGGCCTGATCGAAGTGATGGGGGTAGCGATCCTGCCGGGCCGGTTGAAGGAAGAACTGGCCGGGGTTGCTGACATTCTGAGCGGCGACAAGGCGCTCTACGAGCAGACTGTATCCGATCCCAATGCCCGCTTGGCCGTACATGCGGATTGGGTGAAGGAACTGGTCGCGCGCACGGGCATGTCGCAGGCTCGTGAAGAGGCGGAAGCGCTCCTGCGCGACGAGGTAGGCAGCAAGTTTGCGGAGATCCTTGGACATGCCGGTGTATTCAAAGCGACGCCGGAAGGCCGTGAGGCGTTCGAGCGCTTTGTCGTGTCGATCGGTTACCGCAGACGGTAGGCATAACCGAATTTAATAGAATAGGTCGCCCTAAGCTGTGACAGGCGGGGACGACCTTTTTCTGTTTGTTATTTTGTTACAGTTGGAAGTATAATAGGTTGGAAGTTTGAAGAGGCTAAATAAGCAAGTCAAGTCGGCAGATTAGCCCCTTTTACATAACCGATTTTAAGGAGGAGTTACGGCATGGATCATTTCGTGTTTCATAATCCGACGAAGCTGATTTTCGGTAAAGGCCAGCTGGATTCGCTTCGGACCGAGGTGCCGGCTTACGGAAAAAAAGTGTTGCTGGTCTACGGCAGCGGAAGCATCAAACGCAGCGGACTGTATGATCAAGTGACGGCGATTCTGCGGGAAATCGGCGCCGAAGTGACGGAGCTTGCGGGTGTTGAGCCGAACCCGCGTCTATCGACGGTGCACCGTGGGGTCGAGCTGTGCAAGACAAACGGCATCGAGTTGGTCCTCGCCGTCGGCGGCGGCAGCGTGCTGGATTGCTCGAAGGCGATTGCCGTTGGCGCCAAATACGACGGGGATATGTGGGATTTTGCGGAGCGGAAAGCCGTACCGAAAGCGGCCCTGCCGCTGGGGACGGTGCTCACCATGGCCGCCACCGGCTCGGAGATGAACGGCAGCTCCGTGATCTCGAATGAGGCGACCAAGGAGAAGCTTGGTTGGGGCAGCAAACTGGCTTATCCGGCCTTCTCCATTCTCGATCCGCAGTTCACCGCTTCGTTGCCGAAGGATCAAACGGTGTACGGCATGGTCGACATCATGTCTCATGTGTTCGAGCATTATTTCCATCCGACGCCACACACTCCGCTGCAGGATGAGTTCTGTGAGGCGCTGTTGCGGACGGTCATCGAAGCAGCGCCGAAGCTGGTTCAGGATTTGGAGAACTACGACCTCCGGGAAACGATTCTGCTGTGCGGTACGATGGCGCTGAACGGCGTGTTGAACATGGGCTTGTCCGGGGACTGGGCAAGCCACAATATCGAGCATGCCGTGTCGGCAGTTTACGATATTCCCCATGGCGGCGGTCTGGCCATTCTGTTCCCGAATTGGATGAAATATAACCTGAAACAGGATCTCCCGCGCTTTAAGCGTCTCGCTATCAACGTCTTCCATGTGGATCCTGCAGGCAAAAGCGACGAGACGATTGCGCTCGAGGGCATCGAAGCTTTGCGCTCCTTCTGGAACTCAATCGGCGCGCCAAGCCGCTTAGCCGATTACGACATTGACGACAGTCAACTGGAAGCCATGGCCGATAAGGCGGTTCGCTTTGGCTCATTCGGCAATTTCGCGGAGTTGGATAAGCAAGACGTGCTTGAAATATATCGGATGTCGCTGTAAAATCCTTTTTTAAATATTCGCCACACATCACCGGTTTCGCGGCGTGACCCGCGGGCCGGTTTTTCTTTTTCGAAACATATTTCTCCAATTTACGTATGTATTTGTAGAGTCCATCAATATTTTGGGTAGAGGGAGGAACAGGATGGAAGCGCTGTTTTGGGGTTGTTTCGTCGGCGGTGCCTTGTTTGCCGTCATCAGCGCATTGCTTGGCGACTTGCTCGGAAGCTGGCTGGACGGCGTGTTCGATTTCCTGTCCGCAGATTTTCTTAAGCCGATCATCACAGCCTCGGCAATTACGGCTTTTGGCGGAGCCGGCATTTTGCTGGATCGGTACACCGGGCTTGGCAAGGGCGGCGTGTTGATTCTGGCGATCGTAGCCGCTGTCTTGTTGTCCGCCGTCGTGTATTTTGCCTATGTGAGGCCGATGGAGAACAGCGAAAACTCCACAGGCTTCTCCGAAGCGGAGCTGCCCGGCAAAGTCGGCGAAGTCACCGTACCGATTCCGGCGCAAGGATTTGGCGAAGTGATGGTAAAGCTGGTAGGCGGCAATACGTTACATATCGCCTCCAGCTGGGACCGGAAGGAGATTCCCGCCGGGACGATTGTTGTCGTGGTCGAGACGACGAAGGATGGGACTGTTCAGGTTTCCGAGCTTTATCCCCACCCGATGTAATGGCAAAACAAGAAGAGGGAGCTGATGTCATTGTTCGAAAGTATTCCGGATTTTCTGCTAATCCCTGTGATCGTAATCGCGGTCATTCTCGTGCTTGGGCTGGCGTTTTGGGCGAGGTACAAAACGGTTAGCCCTGACGAGGCGATGATCGTTACGGGTTCATTTCTAGGGGGCAAGAACATTTCCGACGACCAATCCGGCCGCAAAATCAAAATCGTGCGGGGCGGCGGGGCGTTTATCTGGCCGATTTTTCAGAAAGCCGAGTTTATGTCGCTGCTATCTCATAAGCTGGATGTGATGACGCCGGAGGTTTACACCGAGCAAGGCGTTCCGGTATCTGCAGACGGTGTGGCCATCATCAAGGTAGGCAGCTCGATTGAGGATGTCGCAACGGCCGCCGAACAATTTATGGGCAAACCGATAGAATCGCTGAAGGGCGAGGCGCAGGAAGTGCTCGAAGGCCATTTGCGTTCGATTCTGGGCTCCATGACCGTTGAGGAAGTGTACCGCAACCGCGATAAGTTCGCCCAGGAAGTGCAAGGCGTGGCGGCTCGCGATCTGAAGAAAATGGGGCTGCAGATCGTCTCGTTCACGATCAAGGATGTAAGGGATAAACACGGTTACCTGGAGGCGCTTGGTAAGCCGCGGATCGCTGCGGTGAAGCGGGACGCCGACATCGCTGAGGCGGAAGCCCTGCGGGATGCCCGGATTCAAAAAGCGTTAGCGGAAGAAGCTGGACAGAAAGCCGAACTGGTCCGTGATACGAACATCGCCGGGGCGGAGAAGGATAAAGAGCTGAAGGTGGCAGAGTTTAAGAAAGAGCAGGACACCGCCAAAGCCGAAGCCGACCAGGCTTACCACATTCAGGAAGCTCGGGCCAAGCAAGTGATGGTTGAAGAGCAGATGAAGGTCGAACTGGTGCGGAAGGAACGGGAAATCGATCTGCAGGACAAAGAAATCACCGTCCGTCAGAAGCAATATGACGCGGAAGTGAAGAAGAAGGCCGACGCGGACCGGTATGCGGTCGAGCAGGCCGCCGAAGCCGAAAAGGCGCGGAAAATGCGGGAGGCCGACGCACTGCAATACTCGATCGAGACGCAGGCCAAAGCTTCCGCCGAACAGAAGCGTCTGGAAGGTCTGGCGATCGCGGATGCCGAGCGGGCCAAGGGGACTGCGGATGCCGAAATCATCCGTCTGCGCGGTTTGGCCGAGGCCGAAGCAAAGGAGAAGCTGGCCGAAGCATTCCAGAAGTTCGGCGAGGCTGCAATTCTCGATATCGTGACGAAGATGCTGCCGGAGCTGGCAGGCAAAATCGCTGCTCCGTTGTCCTCGATCGACAAGCTGACCGTCGTCGATACCGGCAAAGGCGAAGGGGCGGCCCGCGTCAGCAATTACGTGACCGAGCTGATGGCCACGGCGCCTGACATGCTGAAGAGCGTATCGGGGATCGAGCTGGATCGGTTAATCCAAGGCCTAACCAAGGGCAAAATTGCCGCTCCGCCGGCCGCCGAGGTGCCAGCCGCAAAATCCGGGATGAGTATGAAAGCACCGGAGCCTGTTACGCTGGAGACCGCTGCATCGAAGGAACCGGATCCAGACCAATAGTAGGACCTAAGGTCCGGCTTGACAAGCGCCTGTAATCCGTGTACTTTGTCATAGGACAAAAAGACAATTCGGCGTCCCGCTCATCTATGGGCGCGGACGCCTTTGAAATGCCTGGGAATCGGCTGACGCGGCTCGAAAAATCCATTATAATGGGCTTAACCCGTTTTCGGAGAATAGGAAAAAGAGGTGCTACTGTTGTGAACAGCCTGCGCGTGGCCAAAGTGTTGAATAACAATGTCATCATCGCTAATCACCCGGAGCGTGGCGAGGTCGTTGTGATCGGCAAAGGCATCGGATTTAACCGGAAACCAGGGGACTCCATCCCGCTTGAAGCGGTAGAGAAGATGTTCATTCTCACGAATCAGCAGGAGCAGGAGCAATATAAACAGCTCGTCCCCCAGGTAGATGAGCAGTTGATTGAAATCATCGGCGAAATCATTATGTATATCACCCGGAAGACGCAAACGGAGCTGAACGAGCATATTCATATCGCCTTGACCGACCACCTGGCGTTCGCGATCAAACGGGCGGAGCAGGATCTCGCTTTTCATAACCCGTTTCTATTCGAAACCAAAGAGATTTATCCGGTGGAGTTCGAGCTGGCGGAATATGCCATTCGTTTAATCAAGGAGCGGCTGGGGGTTGATCTAGGCGAGGACGAGATCGGCTTCGTTGCGCTCCACATTAACAGCGCCATGACGAACCGTCATATCAGCGAGGTTCGCGGACATGCCCAATTGATCGCCGACTTAGTCGGGATCATTGAGACGGAGCTTCACTTCACGATTCTTCGGAACTCCCTGGATTATTCGCGTTTGTTAACCCATCTGCGGTTTGCGATCGAGCGGATTCGGCGGGGAGAGCAGGTTGGTGAGGTCGACAAACTGGAAATGCTGCTGAAGCAGGAATATCCAGTCTTGTATTCGCTTGCGTACAAATTGACCAAGGTGATGGAGCAACGGCTTAAGATGCCGGTTTATCAGGCTGAGGTTAGCTATTTAACGATGCACTTGCACCGGGTAGCTCCGGCAAATCTTCAGTAGCTTGCTTGCGCAATAAAAAAAGGTCTGCTATAATTCCTAAGTGCATTGGCAACAACTTCATAATCACAATGTGTGACTGATTCGATCAGGCATGAGTTGATAAAGGTTTTTTTGGATTGTATTGGACGGTTACGGGGTATTATATCCGTAAGCGATAACGGTACATTACAAACAACCTATATTGGCTCATGCTTTTTTAGTTTGTTGCACTATGTCATAACAGGAGGGTATTTATGTTTAAGCGTTTGTTTGGTATTTTGCAGCGGGTAGGTAAAGCGCTCATGCTGCCGGTGGCCCTACTCCCGGCGGCAGGGCTGCTGCTCGGGATCGGCAACATGCTGGTCAGCCCCGAGTTCCTGGACCTGGTGCCTGCGCTGGATAATCATGGCGTTCATGCTGTGGCTACCGTCATGATGAACGCAGGCCAAATCGTCTTCTCGAACCTGGCCTTGCTGTTTGCGGTAGGCGTCGCCGTAGGGTTAGCCGGAGGTGAAGGCGTTGCCGGTCTGGCCGCGATCATCGGTTATCTCGTCATGAACGTGACGATGGGGACGGTGATCGGCGTAACGCCGTCGATGATCGGGACCGATCCGGCCTACGCGAGTGTACTTGGTATCCCAACGTTGGCTACCGGGGTTTTCGGCGGGATTATCGTCGGGATTCTGGCGGCGGCGATGTATAACCGGTTTTTCCGGATCGAGCTCCCGTCGTATCTCGGGTTCTTTGCCGGGAAGCGATTCGTGCCGATTATGACGGCCGCTACTTCACTGCTTCTCGGTTTGCTGATGGTGGTCATCTGGCCGCCGATCCAAGGAGGCCTCAACTCCGCTTCCCACTTTATGCTGGAACAGAACCGGACGTTGTCCGCGTTTATTTTCGGGGTGGTTGAGCGGGCGTTGATTCCGTTTGGTTTGCACCATATCTTTTACTCGCCGTTCTGGTTCGAATTCGGCGAATACGTGAACCAAGCAGGCCAGCTTGTTCGCGGCGACCAATCGATCTTTATGGCTCAGCTGCGAGACGGCGTGCCATTCACTGCCGGTACCTTTATGACCGGTAAATTCCCATTCATGATGTTTGGTCTTCCAGCCGCAGCGTTGGCGATTTACCACGAAGCTAGACCGGAGCATAAGAAATATGTGGCCGGGATTATGGGTTCGGCCGCGTTGACCTCGTTCTTGACGGGGATCACGGAACCGCTCGAGTTCTCGTTCCTGTTCGTTGCACCAGTTTTGTTTGCGGTGCATACGATTTTTGCCGGGTTGTCTTTTATGACCATGCATATTCTGGGGACGAAAATCGGGATGACCTTCTCCGGCGGTTTGATCGATTATCTTATTTTCGGGGTGATTCCAAACCGTACCCCATGGTGGAACGTCATCATCGTTGGTTTGATCCTCGCGGTGATCTACTACTTCGGATTCCGTTTTGTTATCCGGAAGTTCAACCTGAAGACGCCGGGACGTGAAGATGCAGAGAGCGATACGGAAGGTACTGGAACGGGCGGAGCGGTGAGTCAGGATGAGCTGCCGCACAATATTCTGGCTGCGCTTGGCGGACAAGAGAATATCGCTCACCTGGATGCTTGCATCACCCGTTTGCGGGTTGAAGTAAAGGACAAAGGCAACGTAAGCAAAGACACCCTCAAGAAGCTGGGGGCATCCGGCGTATTGGAGGTCGGCAACAACATTCAAGCCATCTTCGGAACCCGTTCCGACACAATTAAATCGCAAATTGCCGACATCATGAGCGGCAAGACACCTCGTGCTGCTGTGAAAACAGAGGACGTGAAACCTGCCGAGGTTGAACAGCAAGCCGCCCAAGACGGCGATGCGATCATCAAGGAAGATATCGTCATGCCGGTGAACGGTGAACTGATGGATATTTCCAATGTTCCCGATCCGGTGTTCTCCGAAAGAATGACCGGCGACGGGTTCGCGATTTTGCCGCATGACGGCGTGATTTGCTCTCCGGTTTACGGGAAAGTATTTAATGTCTTCCCAAGCAAACATGCGATTGGCATTATGTCGGACGGCGGGAAGGAAGTTCTTGTGCATATCGGCGTCAATACCGTGAAGCTGAAGGGCCAAGGCTTTAATGTTCTGGTCCAGGAAGGCGATCTGGTCGCTGCCGGACAACCGATTCTGGAAGTGGATCTCGATTATGTGAAGGAACATGCCCCATCGATCATTTCACCAATCGTCTTCTCGAACCTGCCGGAAGGCGCGTCTGTAACGTTGCATAAGACCGGCAAGCTGCCAAAAGGCGAAGCCGATATCATCACGATTAAGTAAGTTTCCATGCGCCGTCGTTCCATCGCGGCGGTGCATTTGGCTTTAGTAACTGCGATCCCTTACAATAGGTTAGGGAGCGTATCTAGTATAAATATTCCAAATTATAAATGAGAAAGCGAGAGGATTAATCATGGAAAGAATGTTCAAAATTACGGATGAAGACGGAATTCATGCACGCCCGGCAACGGCCCTGGTGAATACAGCTAATAAATTCAAAGGAGCCGAATCCTTCGCAGAAGCGGGCGGCAAAAAAGTGACGTTGAAATCAATTCTTGGCGTACTGTCGCTGGGTTTGGAGCAAGGCGATTCGCTGAAGCTGATCGTCGAAGGAGACGAAGCTGCGGAAGCACTTCAAGCGCTCACCGAAGTAATGGTTAACGAAGGGCTGGGGGAAGTGAATGCTTAAAATCGAAGGCATTGCCGCTTCGGCCGGCGTGGCCATCGCCAAAGCCTTCAAACTGGAGCATCCCGATTATACGATTCAACGTCGGGATGCTTCCGATTCGGCAGCAGAGCTGGCGAAGCTGGATGAGGCTTTGACCAAATCCCAGCAGGAGCTTGAAGCGATCAAAGAGCGCACGCTTCAAGAGCTTGGTGAGAAGAAAGCGGAGATTTTCGAATCCCATCTGTTGATTCTGAACGACCCCGAGCTGTTGACGCCGGTTCGCGACAAAATCGCTTCCGACAACCTCAGCGCGGAATATGCTTTAAATGAAACCGCCAACGAATTTATCACGATGTTTGAAAATATGAAAAGCGCCTACCTCAAGGAACGTGCTGCGGATATGCGGGATGTCACCAAGCGCGTGCTTACGCATCTGCTCGGTTTGACTTACGTCAACCCGGCGGATATCAGTGAAGAGGTCATTGTGATCGCGGAGGATTTGACCCCGTCGGATACGGCGCAGTTGAACCGCAACTATGTCAAGGGCTTTACGACGAATATCGGCGGCCGCACGTCGCACTCGGCGATCATGGCCCGCTCGCTGGAAATCCCTGCCGTTGTCGGCACCAAAGAGGTGCTGGAGAAAGTGAACGGCGGCGAACTTGTAATCGTAGACGGATTGGACGGCAGCGTCATTATCAATCCGACTGAAGAGGTATTAAACGAATACAAGGCGAAACGCGATAAGCACCTGATGCAGATCGAAGAGTGGAAAAAACTGCGCGGTGTGCAGACGACCTCGAAAGACGGCGTTCACGTCGAACTGGCGGCCAACATCGGCACGCCAAATGACGTGGTTGGCGTACTGGAGAACGGCGGAGAAGGCGTCGGCCTGTATCGGACGGAGTTCTTGTACATGGGACGCACGGAGCTTCCTTCGGAGGAAGTTCAATTTAACGCCTACAAGACGGTACTCGAAAAAATGGAAGGCAAGCCAGTCGTGGTCCGGACGTTGGATATCGGCGGCGACAAAGAGCTGCCGTATCTCAACCTGCCGAAGGAAATGAACCCGTTCCTGGGCTTCCGTGCGATCCGCTTGTGTCTGGAGCAGAAGGATCTGTTCCGCACGCAGCTGCGCGCCCTGCTTCGGGCCAGCGTTTATGGCTCGCTGCGCATTATGTTCCCGATGATCGCAACGTTGGACGAATTCCGCGCGGCGAAGACGCTTCTCCTGGAAGAGAAGGAGAAGTTGACCGCCGAAGGCGTTCAGGTGTCCGATGAGATTCAGCTCGGCATCATGGTGGAGATTCCTTCAACGGCTGTCTTGGCCGATCAGTTCGCCAAAGAAGTGGACTTTTTCAGTATTGGAACCAACGACCTTATTCAATATACGATGGCAGCCGATCGCATGAACGAACGTGTCTCTTATTTGTACCAACCTTACAATCCGGCGATTTTGCGTCTGGTGAAAATGGTCATCGATGCGGCGCACAAGGAAGGCAAATGGGCCGGTATGTGCGGCGAAATGGCCGGCGATGCGACGGCGATTCCGCTGTTGTTGGGACTCGGGTTGGACGAATTCAGCATGAGCGCAACCTCGATTCTCCCGGCTCGTTCGCAAATCTCCAAGCTGTCCAAAGCGGACATGGAGCAACTGGCATCCAAAGCGCTGCAAATGCAAACCGCCGCACAGGTTGTCGAGCTGGTTCGCGCCATCGAAGCTTAATTTACCCCTATCTTTTCCAACTGAAATTACGGGTTTCTTCTTAGACCGGTGCCGCTAAGGCGCCGGTTTTTTTCGTGGATATGGTTTATTTTTGGTCGATTTTGGGATAAAGTGAGGTAAAACTGTAAGGTCTGCTGTACCCAACTTCAAATGTTACGGGAGTTAAACATCGTATGCCAAATAACCATGAACGTGTTGGTATCATTGATATCGGGTCAAACTCCATACGTTTGGCCATTTATGAAACCACGCCGCAAGGATATTATCGTTTGATCAACGAATTAAAGGAATCGGCGCGATTAAGCGGAAAAATGAATGCCGCAGGAGCTATGGAAGCGAAGGAGATCCATTCGATTGTTCCGATCCTACGCCAATTCCGCGAGGTGTGCGGAGCCTACGGCTGTCGGACCCTACGCGTGGCGGCGACGGCGGCGATTCGAAATGCGGTGAATGCACAGGAAATCGGCCGAATGCTGGAGGAGGAAACCGGCCTGCCGGTCGAAATCCTGACCGGCGAACAGGAAGCGTATTTCGGATTTGTCGCGGTCGCCGGAGGGATGGCGATCGATGATGGCTTCCTGATTGATATTGGGGGCGGAAGCACGGAAATTACCTATTTCCGCGGGCGGACGCTGATCGAGAGTGCCTCTTTGCCAATCGGCGCGGTGAATGCCCAGGTGAAATTCGGGGTGGCGGAGGAGCCTTGGCCGCCGGAACAGATTGCACAGCTCCAGGAGGAAGTTCGACGGATGCTGGACAGTCTGCCTTGGATCGGGGCCCGTCCAGGATTGCCGCTGATTGGGCTCGGAGGGACGATCCGGACGCTGGGCAAGCTGGATCAGCGGCGGCGCAAATATCCGCTCCGCTTGGCCCATCATTACCGGCTGGAGCCGGAGAGCCTTCGCCACTACGCGGAAACGCTGCCTCAGCTGCCATTGGAGAAGCGCAAACGGATCGATGGGTTGTCCAAAGCGCGGGCGGATATCATTGTGCCGGGAATCACCATTCTTCAGGCCGTCTTCGATCGCGTCGGAGCGGCGTGTTGCCTGGTCAGCGGCTCTGGGCTGCGCGAAGGGTTGCTGCAGGATACGCTGGGGCTCGGCGTGCCGTCTGCAAATGAGGTGCTGGAACGGCAGGCCGGGACGCTGCTTGCATTCCATGCGCTGGCCCCTGCTGCCCATTACCACCAGGTTCGGCGGCATGCGGAGCTGTTATATCGGATCGTCGCGAAAGAGCCTGACGATAAGGAACCGATCAAGCTGCTTCAAACCGCGGCGATGGTATACAAAGTCGGCGGTACGATTCGCTACCACCAATATGATAAACATACCTTGTACTGGCTGCTGCAGGCGCCTCTCGGTGCATTCACCCATCGGGAGGCGGTGCTTTGCAGCTTTATCGCCGACTATCCGGCTAACCACGGCAAAAAGTCGGGCATGGAGGAGTTTGGTGCGCTGCTGCAGGAGAAGGATGAGGAGTTCGTTCAGAAGCTCGGAGCGCTGTTGGAGGTGGCTGTTGCACTAGATGCCAGCGAGACGCAGACGGTGGAAGCTGTCGAAGCGATTAGGGAAGGGGAGGTTTTGCTGCTGAAGCTAAACTGCCGCAGCCAAGCTTACCTGGAAACCAGGCAGCTAGAGGCTGCGGCCAAGAGCTTCAAGAAAGCGTGGGACCTTCGATTGGAGTGGGATCTTCGTCCACTTTCCACGCGCTGATCACCCGGGCGGCAAATTGACTTCGGCAAGGCACCGACTGCGTGCCGCTGGGGATGGGCTCGTATTTGCCGCTGGGCACCAACCGTTTGGCTTTTACGTTATCAGCTAGCGATAACATCAGGATCCGAACCAGCGTCTCCCGGGTCTGCGGCTTGATAACGGGGCACATCAACTCGAGACGTCGCGTCAGGTTGCGCGTCATCCAGTCAGCGCTGGACAGCCAAACCTCGGGTTTTCCGCCGTTCTCAAAGTAATAAATGCGGGAATGCTCAAGGAAGCGGTCGACGATGCTGCGCACCGTAATTCGCTCGCTTAAGCCCTCGACGCCGGGGCGCAAGCAGCATACGCCGCGTACGATCAAATCGATGTGGACGCCGGCGGCGGAGGCTTCGTACAACTCGTCGATCATCTCCTGGTTCGATAAGGAGTTCATCTTGGCGATAATCCGCGCCGGGCGGCCCGCTGCGGCATGTTCGGCTTCCCGCCGGATCAGCTCGAACAGCTTGTCCTTCATAATGGTAGGAGCAACCGTCAACGCTTGCCATTGCTCAGCTTCCGAGTAACCCGTAATGAGATTAAACAGTTGGGAGGCGTCCTCCCCGATCGCGGAATCGGTCGTAAACAAGCCGATATCGGTGTAGAGCCGAGCCGTGATATCGTTGTAATTGCCGGTGCCCACATGGACGTAACGTTTCAGGTCGCGTCCTTCCTGGCGCACGACCAGCAGGATTTTGGCATGGGTCTTCAACCCAATCAGACCGTAAACGACGTGGCAGCCGGCCTTCTCCAACGTTCGTGCCCAGGCAATGTTCCGCTCTTCGTCGAAGCGGGCTTTCAGCTCCACGACGACGGTAACCTGCTTGCCAGACTCTGCGGCCCGCGCAAGCGCCTGAATTAACGGCGAGTTGCCGCTGACGCGGTAGAGCGTCATTTTGATCGCCATCACTGCCGGATCCTCCGCGGCCTGATCGATGAAATCGGTCACGGCATCAAAGCTCTCGTACGGATGGTATACGAGTACATCCCTCTGTTTTAATACCTCAAAAAAATCCTCGTTTACGTCAAATTCCCGGGGATACACCGGATCCACTTGCGGAAAACGCAGCCTTGAATACCCCTTAACCGCGCCCGGAAGCTTACCTAGAAACCCTAGATCCAGCGGTCCTTCGATTTCGAAGACCGCATCCGTGATTTCAAATTCTTCCTTCAGCACCTCCAGGGCATAAGGATGAATGCCCTTCTGGATCTCCAGCCGGACCGGGGCGCCCCAGCGCCGTTTGCGCAATTCTTTTTCAATCTCCTCCAACAAATCCTCGGCCCCTTCTTCGTCAAAAGCCAGATCGGCATTGCGCGTCAGCCGGAATTCGTCGACGGCCAGCGGCGTATACCCGCTGAACAGCGTTTGGATATGATGGCGAATCAATTCCTCGATGAGGAGGAAGGATTGCTTCTTGCTGTTGGAATGCTGCGGCAGCGGTAGGATCCGGGACAAGTTCGAAGGAATCTGCACGATGGCAAAATAAGGCTCCTTCTCCTCTTCTTCCAAAGGTGCCGTATCGTTTCGCTTCAATACGACGGCTAAATAGACGAATCCGGTGTGCACAAGCGGGAACGGACGGCTCTGGTCTACCGCCATGGGCGTCAAGACCGGAAAGACGATGTCGTGATAATACGTCTCCATCGATTTCCGCTGCGCTCCGTTTAGCTCGTCATAGGGCAGGAACTGAATGCCTTCTTTGGCGAGTTGTCTCGTCAGCTCGCGGTAAGTCCGGTATTGCTCGGAAACCATGGCCGAGATTCGCAGAATCAACCTTTTATAGAGTCCAGCCGGCGTGTAGCCGGTAAAATCCTTCTTCGTATAACCCGCACGGATCTGATCCTGGATCCCGGCGACGCGAACGCTCATGAACTCGTCCAAATTACTGGAGACGATGGACAGAAATTTAGCCCTCTCCAGCAAAGGCGTGCCGGCATCCTTGGCTTCCTGCAGCACGCGGCGGTTAAATTCCACCCAACTGAGGTCGCGGTTCAAATATCGCGGTTCTTGTTTTTTCATGACTCTATCCGTCATGTTCGCATGACCTCCGCCTTGTTCTTCTTCCTATGATCCTTCTATTTTACTATGACGCGAGATATTGAAATGCTTGGTTATGTAAAATCTATGTAAAAATTATAACTCTAGGTAAAGCCGGTTCGTCAAATCGGGATGTTTCTGATTAGGCTGGCGGCCAAAATGGGTAATATACTTTTATGGCAGTTATGGCAGTTCAAGCCAATCGCCAAAACAGGCCCAATTTCAAGGAGGTTGTTGCAAGATGAGTACGAGCCATCACACGTTTCAACTGAATGCCACGCCTAGAACGGAATTCCACCGTTCATCGCTGCGCCAGCTGAGACAACATGGACGTGTTCCTGCGGTCGTGTATGGAGCGGAGTCCGAGAACCTCGCGGTTCATGTGGATGTGAAGGAGCTTGTGAAGGTCGTGCGGACGGGAAGATCGGAATTTTTCGACCTGATGGTGGAAGGAGGCCCAACGATTCCAGCGCTGATTAAAGAAGTCCAACAACAGCAAGGGAAGATCCTGCACGTTGATTTTCAACAGGTATCCAAAAACAAACCGATTCGCGTGAGAATCCCGCTGCATTATACCGGTACGGCGGAAGGAACCCAGGTGGGCGGCGTTCTGCAGATTCAGGCCACGGAGCTGGAAGTGGAGGGCTTGCCGGATGCTTTACCGGCGTCCTTGGATATAGACATCACCTCGCTGAATGCCGGGGACAAGCTGATGGCGGGAGACGTGAAGCTGCCGACAGGGGTAACCATGCACGCCCAGCCGGAGGAATTGCTGGCGTCGATCGTGCTGCCGCGGGTAGCGGATACCGATTTAGCTGAGGATGCCGCTGCCGACGGGGAACCAGAGGGTACGGTTGGCTCGGACGAGGCGGCAGAATAACTCGCGGTAATACCGTTTCAAGGGGGAGGCTGTCCCTAACGCTGAGAGCGCTAGGGGCGGTCTTTTTTCGTTGGGAGGGTGCGGCAGGGGCCTTGGTCCGGCTTGACGAATCCTGCTTTTGTAACTAGAATGGTTGCAGGATAAAACGAATCTAGAATCCACTATTTATAAGGAAAGAAGGGGTCGCATGCCGCCGAAAACAACAAGCAACGCTTTGGCCAAGCGCAAAGCCGAACAACTCAAACAGCAGCAGCAAATGAAAAGAAGACGCCTGATCTGGTTTACGACGGTGGGGCTGCTTCTGGTCCTCATCATTGTGGTGCTGACCATTCAGCCGAAGCCGAAGGCTGCCGAATTTGACTACGCCGCCTTGCCCGTGCTGGGACAAGCCGACGCGCCGGTGAAGGTGCTGGAGTTCGGGGATTATCAATGTCCGTCCTGTAAACACGTTAACGAACTCATTAAGCCGGATTTGGTGAAGGATTATATAGATCAAGGCAAAGTCGCCTTTTATTTCATGAACCTGCCGTTTATCGGCTCCGATTCGTTTACGGCCGCCTTGGCCGCTCAATCGGTGTATCATCAAAGCAATGAAGCGTTCTGGACGTATTTCGATGCGATTTTTGAGCGTCAGGGGGCGGAGAACAGCGGATGGGCTTCACCTGAATTCTTGGTGAATCTAGCCAAAGAATTGGAGCTGCCGATCGATTACGAGCTGCTGCAGAAGGATATCGCAGAGGCGACTTATCAAGACGAGGTCCAAGCGCATTTGTCCAAAGGGGACAAGCTGCGCGTTGACAGTACGCCGACGTTCTTCATCAACGGGATCGAGTATGCCGGTAACCTCGGCGATTACGAAGCATTGAAGAAGACGCTTGATAACGAATTAGCCGCAAAATAATTTTATTCGAAGGTTGGACGAAGCTAGGAAATGAGTAGCGCAGCGTAGCCGTAGCCTACGGGAGTGGGCGGAGGGCCCGGGTGAGTGCAAGATTCGATGCCGAATTAACTCCGGTGTTATTGCTTCGTGATCCAAAGATGTCTTTTTCAACTACCTTATAATGAGGGAGGGATGGGGATGCGGGGGTTCTTGAAAGACTACGGCATCTACCTCGCCTGGCTGGTCGCGCTGGTCGCGACGGCGGGCAGCTTATATCTAAGCGAAGTGCTGCATTATGAGCCTTGCCGGCTGTGCTGGTTCCAGCGGATCTTCATGTATCCGCAGGTCATTTTGCTGGGGATGGCCGCTTATAAGAACGACCGTCGGATCATTTCATACGTGCTTCCGCTCAGCATCATCGGCGGCTGTATCTCCATCTACCACTACAGTGAGCAAAAAATCCCTGCATTAGCCAAGCTACTTCCCTGCAAAATCGGCGTGCCGTGCAACGTGGATTACTTAGGCCAAGGTTGGCTCGGATTTATTACGATCCCGTTTATGGCGCTGGTGGCTTTTGTGCTGATCACCCTATTTTTGCTGGCGGCTCGCGAAAAAAAGGAAGCAGACGTGGTGCAATAACCTGGAAATTGGAAACGTAAGGGGATGAGGCAAAGCCTCCTCGATGAGGAGATTTTGCCTCTTTTTTGCGTTTACGGGGTATCGCTGTGAGAAATGCCTCGTGATGGCAACTTTTCAAGGGTTTAAGCCGTCTGTGTATGTGGGGGTGCTTATAATGACAAACATGAGCTTGAAGAAACATAAATGGAAGAAGACCACCGGCTGGATGGGAATGATCTTACTGGTCATCGCGCTGACGGCGTGCTCCGGGAATGACTCTGAGACAGGAATGAATGCAGGCGGGGAAGCGAACGCGAACCAGACGGAGACAGGCAACAATAGCGAACAAACGAATCCTGACAACAACGCACCAGATGACACCGCAGGCGAAACAAAGCAGGGAACGGGCACGTTCGTTGGATTCATTGACAACCATTCGGCAGAGATTGAGATGGATGGGGCACCAGCCGCTTTTCAAATGGATGAAACGTTAAGTGCGGCGGCGCAAAGTTTGGAGCAAGGGACGCCTGTGTCGTTCGAGTACGTGGAGCGGCCAGTGGAAGGTGATGCTACGCTGAAGCAGTTGATCTTAACGAAGTTGGAGGCGGCTCCCGCCAAAGGCATGATGTCGGAACTGCCGGCCGAGAAATCGATCGAGGTTGAGCTGGAAGGCATGAAAGAGACGCGAACCACGACCTTGGCTAAGGGGGAGGGGTACGCATTTTATATGTTCGATATCTTCTCTTTTGACGCGAAGACCAATAAACTCATGATGAATTACGACTCGGACTATCATGTGGTCATCACGAAGCTGCCTGCCGATTACGATATCGAGGAGCTGGCGAAGGCAGCCCAAAGTGACATGTCTAAAGTCGGCAAAGTTGAGCGGCGTACCGGCGACCAGATCTACGAAACGATGCGCGATGCCGAGCTGTTCTTGTTCGCGCAAGGCAAGGGGCTGACCCAGCAGTATATCGTCAAGAACATCGACGGGCAGGGATTTGCCTTTCTGTTGAATCAGCCGGTTGGCGAAGCGTCGGAAGGCTTTGGTCCGCTGGCATTTGCGTCCATCAATACCGTTGTGGCAACGGATTAACGCGATTAGCGGACTGGTGACAGTAAGCGAAACCAATATTCCAATCTAAATTAAACTTAAACCGTCCGCGCAGGGCTCTGCAGCGGGCGGTTTTTTCATGGGGATGGAGAGGGATAAGAGGAAATGTTGCATTTTGTACAACATTATTGACTCTAGTTTAGGAGGTTCGCCCCAAAATGTTGCATAAAGTGCAACATTATCGAGCACCTCGGGGGAAAATCGCCGGAAATGTTGTACTTGGTACAACATTTTGCGGGTGTGGAGCGAGATAGCCGCTGAAATGTTGTAGGAAATACAACATTTTGCAGTTGCGATGTGCTGCAGCCTAAGAAGAAACATACGGCGATGGGCGCGGAGCAGCATCTAGCAGCAGCTAAAAGTGTTTGACGTTACCAACATACTGCTTGCGAAATGCCCGGGGCGAGCAGCCGTTCTTGAGCGCAAAACGGTTGGAGAAGTAAGGTGTACTGTTGAAGCCAACGTAGGTAGCGATCTCCGCGATCGGCCACTCCGTCTTGAGCAGCAGCAGCTTCGCTTGCTCTAGCCGGTAGTGCAGCAAATAGTCATTTGGCGTCATGCCGTACACCTGCTTCATGCAGCGGGTAATGTAGTTGTAGTGGTAATGCAGCGCTTCGGCCATTTGTCCGCTGTTTAGCTCCGAGCGGTAATTGCTTTTGATGTAGGCTTCGGCCTTCTCCGCAACCGTCACAACCGGGGAGGTGTGGGATTCCAGCTGCCGCAGGTCCATTGTGCGGAGAAGCTCCTCAAACCGCTGCTGCCGGTTCCAAAACGCCCGGGATTGGCGTTCTCCCAGACTCTCCAGCAGTTGCCGGAACAAGCGGAATGTCTGGTCGGGAGAGGGAAGATCCCAGGCTTTGGGGAGCTGCAGGGAATACGGCGAAGCCAGAAAGCGGCCGTGATGCTCGTCCGCATCGGGATAGCGGTGGTCCGCTTCCTCCGCCGGGAGCTGCTGCCACGCGCAAACCGTGTGAAAATGCAGCCAGTAGAAGGAGGTCATCTCCTCGCATGGCTTTACCGCGTAATGATGCCGATCAGGCAGCAGCAGCAGCGATTGGCCGGCTCCCAAGCTCCAGGACTGCCCGGCCTCCCCGAGATATAACGTGCCGGACTCCACGACGATCCAGTCGAATATCCCGATGTTTCGCCGATTGGGATGCTCGTCTCCGGGCAGATACACCGAGTGCCCGCACTCGAGAAAATAGGGCAAAGGCGGGGCTGTAAGCTGCACCAGGTCCGTTGGCTTTGACATAGCAACCTCCTCCATTCTGAGTGTGAAATATTATAAATTTGAGGTTGATGGAATTCGTATTTTGATCTAAATATATGAGATAAAATGAGATTTGTCAGTATGATTTTTCGAAAAAGAGGAGGAAGCTTGTCATGAACATAGCCGGGAAAATGCCGCGTTCTGAACGGATCGAATTAAACCGGGTACAAATACGCGACGCGTTTTGGAGCTACTATATTCAATTGGTGAAGGAGGTGGTTGTCCCTTATCAATGGGAGGCGCTAAACGACCGGGTGGAAGGCGCGGAGCCCAGCGGGTCGGTACGCAACTTTCAGATTGCCGCCGGGCAAGTCCAAGGCGATTATTACGGGCTGGTGTTCCAGGACAGCGATTTGGCCAAATGGCTGGAAGCGGCGGCTTATCTTTTGGAAGCGGATGCAAACCCGGAGCTGGAGGCCCTCGCTGACGGATTGATCGATACCATGGCCATGGCTCAGTGGGAAGACGGGTATTTGAACACGTATTACATCCTGAAGGAGCCGGACAAGCGCTGGACGAACCTGACGGAATGCCATGAGCTCTATTGCGCGGGACATTTGATTGAAGCGGGAGTCGCCTATTATCGGGCCACGGGAAAAAGAAAGCTGCTGGACGTGGTCGCTAAATTCGCGGATTACATCGACAGCGTATTTGGCGCAGAGCCCGGGAAGCTGCCCGGCTATGACGGCCATCAGGAAATCGAGCTGGCGCTCGTCAAGCTGTACGAGGCAACTGGACAAGAGCGCTATCTACGCCTCAGCCGGTATTTCCTCGATCAACGGGGGCAGCAGCCTTTCTTTTTTGAGGAGGAGCTGAGACGTCGGGGAGGCAAAACGCACTGGTCAGGAAGCAGCGAGCACGTGGATCTCGCATACCATCAGGCGCATTTGCCGGTACGGGAGCAGGAGACCGCCGTGGGCCATGCCGTCCGGCTGCTGTACATGCTGACCGGGATGGCCGATGTGGCGGCGCTGACCGGTGACGAGTCGATGCTGACGGCCTGTCGTAAGCTGTGGGACAACATTGTCGGCAAACAGATGTACATCACCGGCGGGGTGGGCTCCATGCCGCAGGGGGAGGCGTTTTCGTTTGATTACGACCTGCCGAACGACACGGTGTATGCGGAGACCTGCGCATCGATCGGGCTGATCTTCTTCGCCCAGCGGATGCTGCGGATATCGCCGGAATCAAGGTACGCTGATGTGATGGAGCGAGCCTTGTACAATACGGTGGTCGGCGGGATGGCCCGAGACGGCAAGCACTTCTTCTACGTGAATCCGTTGGAGGTCGACCCGAAGGCTTGCGGAGGGGCAAACCATAAGTTTGACCATATTAAAACGGTTCGGCAGGAATGGTTCGGCTGCGCTTGCTGTCCGCCAAACATTGCGCGCCTGCTGGCATCGCTTGGCGAATATATCTATTCGGTGCAAGGCGACACGGTGTATGCTCATCTCTATATCGGCGGGGAAGCCGAATTGCGGACGAGCGCGGGCAAGGTGAAGCTGGCGCAAACGACCAACTACCCTTGGGACGGAGACGTACGTTTCGAAGTGCAGCCGGAAGGAGAAGGCCGCTTTACACTGGCCCTGCGGCTGCCGGAGTGGTGTCCGGAAGCAAGCCTCCAGATCAATGGAGAAGAGGTGGCGCTGGAGGGAGGATTGCTCCAGGACGGCTACATCCGGCTGCAGCGGCAATGGCGTGCGGGCGATGTCGTCGAGCTCAAGCTGGAGATGCCGGTGACGCGCATGTACAGCCACCCGCTCGTGCGGGCGAATGCCGGCAAAGTTGCGCTGCAACGCGGCCCGCTCGTTTATTGCCTGGAGCAAGCCGACAATGGACCGAACCTGCACGAGGTGGTTCTGCCGCGGGGGGCCGAGCTTCACGCGAAGCACGAAGCCGATCTGCTCGGCGGTGTCGTTACCGTACAGGCCGACTCGGTCCGCCTTACCGGGCCGGAATGGGGCGGCGGCGGGTTGTACAGCAGGGCGGCGCGCCTGACGGAGCAACCGTCAACGCTCAAATTTATTCCCTATTACGCCTGGGCGAACCGCGGCGAAGGGGAAATGACGGTGTGGGTGCGCGAGCGCTAGAAGAAGTGGGGCGATAGTCCGTCCGGTGCTTCTGTACGAAGATGAAGTCATGGCACATTCCACAGCCGGGTCCGCACGTAAACAGCCAGCGTGACCAGATTCCACAACGCGCAGGCCATAAAGATAACGCCTGTGCCCCACCAGGCGATAACCCAGCCGGAAGCGTAGACGGCGAGGGGCATACCGATGCGGAAGCAGGTCCCGGTAATTCCGGTGATCCGACCCATCAGTGCAGCCGGCGTCTGCTCCTGGCGGAAGGCGTATACCATGACGCTGTACAGGGTGGCGGCAAACCCGCACAAGAAAAGGGCAACGGCAAACAGCAAGGGACCTTTGGTCAGAAACAGCAGAGCATAAGCGTACGCATTTAACACGATGGAGGCGCCAAATACTTTGCCGAGCCCCCAGGCTTGTCTTAGCCGGCGCAGGATCAGGCTTCCGGCCAGACCTCCGGCTCCCGAAGCGGAGAGCACAACGGCCAGCAGGGACGAGGACAACCGCAGGTGGTCCTTGGCGAAGTAGATTGCCGAAGTGTTAATCACGGTATACGTGCAGTTCAGAAAGACGACGAACACGGTCATCAACATCAACGGTTTATTGGCGAAAAAAGCGTGCCACCCCTCCAAAAACTCCGCGGCGAGCTTGGTTTGCCGCGGGGTTTCTTTTTCCCCGGCTAGATTCAGCTTTGTAAACAACCCCATGCAAATCAGGTAACAGGCCGACGTGATAAGCAGCCCATCGGAGACGTCGGACAACATCAGGATTAGGCCGGATAAGGCCGGACCCATGATGCCAACGAAGGTTTCCGCGAAGCTCAGCTTCTCGAAAGCTGTGACAAGAGCCTAAACGCCCGCATATGATACCGAAGATGATTAACTTTTGGCAAAGGAGAGGGCGGCTCTTGAAGAGACAAAAACCAGCGAAACCCAATAGACCGAAGAAAACGCTCTATTTCGTAGATAATCCGGAAATCAACGAATTAACGCTGTTGGAGGAACGAAAGGCCTCGCTGCCAGCCGGCGGCAAGGAGATGCGGCTCCATGAAACCGCAGCGCCCGCGCTGCCGGAACAAGGTGAGGAGACCACGTTGAAGGCTCCCATAGAGGTGGAGCCGGAGCCTGAGAAACTTAACGGGAGTGCCGCACTGCAGGAACTGTTGAATGAAAAAACAGCTCCAAACCAGGAGCAAGGCATCATTTATACCGACGATATCATTGATGAGGCCGTCACCCGGGAGAAAATCGCCCCGTTTACCATCGATGCTTCGCGGATCACACGGGGGTCGATCGACACCGCTTGGATCGCCGATTACGCCGTGGAGAACATCAAGCTGGCCGATCGGTCGGTGACTTCCACCAAAATCGCTCCGTCGTCGGTGAACGGCAGCCATTTGGTGGACAGCTCAATCGAAGGACGGGCGATCCGGGATCATTCCATTAGCGGAGAGAAGCTGACGGACGGCAGCATAACCCCGGAGAAGCTGGCGGACCGGGTGATCACCGGGGAGAAGCTGGCGGAGGGTGCGGTCGAAAGCCGCCATCTGGCGGAATGGATCGTGACAACCGATCTGCTGCAGGACCAAGTCGTTACGGGGGATAAAATCCGCAGCGGCGCGGTAAACGCACAGCATCTGGCCAACGGGGCGGTTGATACCTCCAAACTGGGGGACGCTTCCGTCACCACGTCCAAGCTGCGCGACAGCTCCGTGACCGGGGAGAAGTTGGCGGAGGGGGCGGTTGAAAGCCGCCATTTGGCGGATCAGTTGATCAACTCGCGCCACCTGGCCCCCGGCTTGATCGGCCGGGAACTGCTGGCCTGGTCCAGCGTAGGAGCGGAGCAGCTGCAGGAAGGTAGCGTCACGTCATCCCATTTAAGCGGGGCTGTCATCGAAACCCGCCATATTGCGCCGGGCGCGGTAGGCAGCGAACATGTTCAGCCGGGCAGCATCGGGCAGGAGCATATCGCCGATCGAGAAATCAAAGCCCGCCATCTTGCCGATAAATCGATTCCCTCCACCAAGCTGGCTGACCAATCGGTGGGCACCTCGCATATCATCGAACAGGCGGTAACCTCCTCCAAAATCGCCGATCAAAGCGTGCTGCCGGGGAAAATCGCCGACGAAGCCGTATTAACCCGGCACTTGGCCAAAGGGGCGGTCCAATCGCCGCAGCTTGCCCGCGGGGCGGTGACAAGCCAGCACTTGACCGAAGGAGCGGTGCAAAGCGCTCACCTTGTACCGGAAGCGGTGCAGGAATGGCACCTGGCGGATGAGGCGGTGACCCGGGAGAAGCTGGCGCCGGGCGAGGTGACCGCAGAGCATCTAGCGGAGGAAGCCGTTTCGGCGGAGCATCTGCAGCCGGGGAGCGTCACGGCCGAAAAATTAGCCAAAAGCAGCGTAACCGCCCGGGTGATCGCTCCCGGTGCGGTGACGGAGTCCGCGATTGCCGCACAGCAAATCACGGCGGAGCATCTGGGAGCGGGCATCGTGCAGACCCGGCACTTGGCTCCGGGTTCCATCACCCGCAGCCAGATCGGGGCCGGCGCGGTACGGGAGGAGCACTTGGGCGTAGGTGCCGTCTTCTCCCCGCATCTTCAAGATTACGCGGTCACCAGCTTGAAGCTGTCGCCGGAAAGTGTAACGACAGATAAGCTTGGTGATCTGGCGGTGACGGCCGCGAAGCTGGCGGTAAGCAGCGTGACCGGTCCAAAGCTGGCGTCGCAATCGGTGGATTCCGGGCATATCGCACCCGGTGCAGTTGGGCCCGAAGCACTGGCAACAGGCGCCGTACAGGCGGATCATCTGGCCGAAGGGGCGGTGCATGGGGCGCATTTAGCCAAGGGCAGTGTGACCGGACGTCATCTCGGCGTGGCGGAGGTGAAAACTCAACATATCGCCGCTGAGGCGATCGATGCCGAGCATTTGTCTGCCGCGCTGCGGCAAAGCGGGGTATTGCCGGAGGAAGGCATCTCCGGGGAGGACCTGCAGCCCGCCTCGATCACCCGTCGCCATCTGCAATCGGGGGCGGTTGGAGCGGAAGCGCTCGGCGAGCAGGTGGTTGGCAGCACGCATCTGCAGGCGAGTGCGGTGCAAGGCGTTCATTTGGCAAAAGGGGCGATCCAAAGCCAGCATTTAGTCGGAGGTGCGGTACAAAGCGCTCATTTGGCTCATGGCAGCGTGACGGGGCAGCACCTCGGTGAAGCCGTCGTCCATTCGCGCCATATCGCCGCTGAGGCAATCGATGCCGGGCATCTGTCCGCCGATTTGAGGCAGAACGGGGTGCTTCCCGAAGCCGGCATCCGCGGGGAGTCGCTGCAGGCGGCTTCCATTACAAGCGAGCATCTGCAAACCGGAGCGGTTGGAACGGATGCGTTAGGTGAGCAGGTGGTTGGCAGCACGCATCTGCAGGAGGGGGCAGTTCTAAGCGGCCATCTGGCGAACGGGGCCGTCCAAAGCCGGCATTTGGCCGAAGATGTGATCCAAAGCGAGCACTTGGCCAAAGGCAGTGTGACGGACCGTCACCTAGGCGTAGCGGTGATCGGCTCGTACCATATCGCTGCCGAAACGATCAGCGCAGCGCATATGACTCCAGCGCTGCGGCAAAGCGGGCTGTTGCCTGCGGCGGGTGTCGATGGGGAGTCCCTGCAGCCGGCGTCCATCACCAGCCGCCATTTACAGGCCGGTGCGATTGGCGCCGAGGCGCTGGGCGAGCAGGTGGTCGGCAGTGCTCATCTCCAGGAAGGTGCGGTGCAAAGCAGCCATCTGGAAGAAGGGTCCGTCCAAAGCCAGCACTTGGCCGAAGGTGCGGTGCAAGGCGAGCATTTGGCCGAAAGCAGCGTCGAGTCTCGGCACCTTGGGGAGGCAGTGGTGGATGACTTCCATCTAGCTCCCGAAGCCGTAAATGTCCAGCACCTGTCCGCTGAGCTGCAACAGCGCGGTCTGCTGCCCGCAGCCGGTATCAGCGGGGAAGCCTTGCAGCCAGCCTCCATTTCCAACCGGCATTTGCAGGTTGGTGCAGTGAACGCCATCGCGCTGGGTGAGCAGGCGGTCAGCAGCGGCCATTTGCAGAGCGGTTCGGTGTATCATCGCCATCTGGCGGATGCATCCGTGCAAAGCCGGAACCTGGCTGAAGGCGCGGTACATGGCGAGCATTTGGCCGAAGGCAGCGTCGAGTCCCAGCACCTAGGGGAGGCGGTGGTGGATGGCTCCCATCTTGCGCCCGAAGCGGTGAACGCCTCGCACTTGTCCGCCGAACTGCAGCAGCACGGTTTATTGCCGGAGGGCGGTATCGGCGGGGAGGATTTGCAAGCCGCGTCCATTACGAGCCGGCATCTGCAAGCCGGCGCGGTGAACGCCATCGCGCTGGGCGAGCAAGCGGTTGGCAGCGGCCATCTGAAAGCTGGGGCCGTGCAAAGCTTGCATTTGGCTGACGGAGCGATCCAAGGCCGTCACTTGGAAAATGGCGCAGTGGTAAGCGGCCATTTAGCCGAAGGCAGCGTATCGGAACGTCACCTCGGTGACGCAACGATTAGCTCCCGCCACTTGCAGGAGGGTTCCGTACAAAGCGGCCAACTGGCGAATGCGGCTGTTCACAACCGACACCTGGCGGAAAACGTCGTTCACGGGGGGAATCTGGCCGCCGACAGCGTGGAATCGCGGCATCTAAGCGATGGGGCGGTGAATGCGCACCACATCTCCCTCGAAGCCATAAACGTGTGGCATTTGTCCGCCGAGATCCAGCAGCAGGGTCTGCTGCCCGAGGAGGGCATCGGCGGCGAAGACATCCGCCCAGCGTCCATCGGCCGGGCGCATCTGCAGCCAGGCGCAGTGGATGCCGGAGCTTTGGCCGAAGGCGTGGTTGGAGCGAGTCATCTGCAGGCGGGAACCGTCGGGAACGCCCACCTGGCTCAAGGTGCCGTTGACAGCAGCCAGCTGGCCGATGGAGCCGTCGGCACCCGCCATCTGCAGCCGGGCTCCGTTGGGGTGGAGCAGTTGAGCTTTGCTCCGGTACAAACGCTGACGGGTCAACCAGCGAAATTGCAATTTGGGATGGCCGCTTTTTTACTGAAGCATCAAGAGGAGGAGACAACGGTAACGATTAACTTCGATTCGCCGTTCACATCGTCCAACTTTGTGGTCGTTGCCATGACGAACCATGCGGCGTATTCCGCCTCTTTGAAGGATCAGTCGGCCGAATCGGCCGTCATCACGATCTCCAAGCTGAAGGAATGCGGCGTCAATTACGGTTTTGTCACATGGATGGCGATCGGCAGCACACGGTAGACGTTTATCAATGCAACAGCCGCCGGAGGATTCCGGCGGCTGTTTTTGATAAGTGTCCTCGTGAGAGTGACAAATCTTTCAGGCGGTGTGATTTTCAATACAGCTTTTTTGAGCCAAATTACCTAGTATTTAATGGAAACCGCTCGCATCTATTTTTATCCTTCGTTATGTGAATTCATTCACGTTTGCAAGAGGAGCGGTTTTGGGGATAGACCATCGTGCAAGAGGGAGGGGCGCGATTGCTTGGAGAATGATTCATCGTGATCTGAGCGCAGTCGAGAAATCAAAGAGAAAATGCCATTTTGGAAGAAACAGGTTATGTAATTTTACATAGCTTGGTGAAATTCACAAGGGAGAGGATCGCATTTGAAAAAGCTGATTAGCCTTACCGTAAGCGCAACATTGGTATTATCATCCTTGTCGCTTACCGTCGGTGTATCCGGTTACAAACTGACCGGGATTGACGTGGTATCCGCTGCTTCGGAAACGGAAACGCCAGTCAAAGAAACAACACCTAGCAAGACAACGACGCCAAGCAAGACAACAACACCAAGCAAGACAACGACGCCAAGCAAGACAACGACGCCAAGCAAGACAACGACGCCAAGCAAGACAACAACACCAAGCAAGACAACAACACCAAGCAAGACAACAACGACACCAAGCAAGACAACAACACCTGCCAAAACAACCGCTCCGGTTGTTAAGCCGGTTGAGAGCAAGTATGTTGACGGCGTGTACGTTACTTACGGCGACGCTTATTCCAAAGGGACCGAAGGAGCCAAAGTGACGATCAAGGACGGCAAAGTCGCCGCGATCGAACTGCTCAGAACAAGCCCTAAGCTGATCGACAGAGATGTTCGCAACAATTACAGCGGGCTCTGGAACGCTTATGAAACGATGAAAGCCAACCTGCTCGGCAAAACGCAGGAACAAGCTGCCAAAGTAGATGTGGTGTCCGGCGCAACCCGTTCCAGCAACGGCTGGAAGTTGTCCGTTGACCGCGCTTTCCAAAGAGCTCTGAAAGTGAAGCCGGAGGGTGTAACCTATTTTGCCGGTGAACATATGGGCGTTGATCCGGAAGGCAAATATATGATTTTCGTAACCTTCGACGCAACGAAAGCTACGGCTGTTAAGGTGTACCCGCTTGACGCCAGCGGCAGCGCGATCGAGGAAGCGAATCTGACCGAGGAGCAAGCGGCAACGGTGAAAGCGATCACTGCCGAGCTGCTGACTAAAGGTACGGGTGCCGTTAGCCCTAAAGGCCAGGAGGCCGAATTCAAAGCGGCTGTGAAGGCTTATTGGGATGCGGAGCAAAACGCGAAAATCAACAACAGCACCCAATACGTTGATGGTTTCTACTCCGCTTACGGTACAGCCCGTGATAAAGGCGTTGAAAGAGCCGACGTCTACATCCGGAACGGCAAACTGGTTGACGTGAAGTTGTATAGACTGGGTTCCAACCTGATCGACCGCGGCGACACAGCTTATGCCGATGTGGTCAAGGCTAACGCGCCGATGACGGCGAAGCTGCTTGCAAACGGCTCGTTTATCGCGAACTACAGCGATGATGTTGATGCGATTGCCGGCGCGACCGAAAGCAGCCACAGCTGGAATCTTGCGGTAGAAAGAGCCTTCGAGAAAGCGCTGAAGGTTCCGGGGAAAGCGAAGTATTTTGAAGGTACCTTCGCAGGGGTTGACAACCTGTCCAAACTGTTGGTTCTGGCTGACATCCAAGCAGATCAGGTCTCGAATGTCAAAGTCCACCTGTTTGGTGCAGACGGCAAATTGATCGCCGCCGACAAGCTGACTGAAGAGCAACAAACCGTTGTGGCTCAATTGACCGAAGGTTTGACCCAAAAAGGTGCGAACATGACGCCGATCGTTCTTCAAGAAGATTTGTCCCTTGCGGCTAGAGCCGCATTTGCCGACCTGCTCAACAACGCATCGAAAACGCAAGGTGCCTATAAGGACGGTACGTATACGGCCTTCGGCGACGCTTACGACAAAGGGACGAACCGTGCGGATGTTACGCTGCGCAACGGCGTCATCGTTGGCCTGAAGCTGTATCGCGTGGGCGTAAACATGGTGGATCGCGGCGCTTCGGCTTATGCTGATGTCGTCAGAGCGATCCCAATCCTGACTCGCGATCTGCTGTTTGCCGGAACGAGAGAACAAGCCGCGAAAGTGGATGTAGTAACCGGGGCAACCAGCAGCAGCACGGCTTTGAAAACAGCCGTAGAAAATGCCTTTAAGAAAGCGGAAATCAGCGAGACTTACAAAACGGCTTACATCAACGGCATTTTTGCCGGCATTAATAAAGACAAATCCGTTTACGTCATGGTAACGGTGCAAAACAACATTCCGTTCAAAATGGAAGTCTTTTATCTGGATGCGAACGGCAAAATCAAAACCGAAGACCAATTATCCAACGACGAGAAGACCGTCAAGACGGAAATTGAAACGCCAACCACCGAAGGTTCCTTGCATAAATACGGGTATCGCCCGGCAGCCTTTGGCGAAACGGACGGCGTAAAAGCGGTATCGGCTCAAGTGATCGACGCTGTGAAAAACGCGCTTGAGAACGCCGGCAGATAATTGTCCAACTCGTATTCATCAGGCCTAAAGGCTTGGTGCATAAAGCCCTCTCAGAAGAGATCTGAGGGGGCTTTTGCTATATTGGTAGAACCGTCATGAAATTCATAGTTTACAACTTCTGTCCTGGCATGTTAGTATAAATTAACTAAAAAATAGCAATTTTACTTAAAGGGCAAACTTGCCGAAAGACAAGGACGCAAAGCCACGGGCCTAACGTAGCGATACTAGGGCAGCCGGGTTTCATAGTAACTTGTGAATGCGTATCTATCTTTCAAAAAGTTCTCTTTCTTCGAAAAGGCAGTGTTATCGAGAAAGGGTTTTTTTATTCAATGAATTTTGTCGAATATTAAACAATTTTGTCGAACTTTGAAGTAACAGGGAGATTATGTCATGGCAGAATTCGGTACCTCAGATCCCTTGTTGGAGATCTATCTTCACGAAAACTCACAGCTGCTGGAACAACTAGAGCAGTGTATTTTGGAATGCGAGCAAGCGAATGCGTTTTCCTCCGCCGCGATTGACGTCATTTTCCGTATTATGCATACGATTAAAGGTTCATCAACGATGATGAACTTTGACGATATTGCGGCCTTATCCCATGTTATTGAGGATTTATTTGCCTTTATCCGCGAACATCAACCCCGATTAACCGATTATTCCACGTTATCCGATTTGGTGCTCCAAGGGGGCGATTTTATCAAGCTTGAGCTTTATAAGATCAGGCAAGGTGATGCGCCCGACGGCGACAGCTCGCCGCTGAAGATCAGCATCCACCGTTACTTGGAGGAGCTTAAGCACCGGCATGCCGGCCAGCAGGACCGTACTGCCCCCGATGAGGACGCCAGCGGTGACCCTCTGGACGAGAGCGCTCGCTCCATCGCGCAAGGCGCCCATTTGCAGGCGATTCTCTTCTTCGACGACGATTACAATATGGAAAATGTACGGGCATTCCAGGTGGTTCATAGCCTGAAGGAGCTAACGGAGGACTTCAACTGCTGGCCGGAAGACATTGAAAACAACCCGGACACCGCTGGAATGATCAAGGATCAGGGGTTTCAGCTGTTTTTCCGCAATGGAGAAAGCGCCGAAACGATCAGCGCGATTCTGTCGCAAGCGCCTTGTCTCAAGCAGCTGGAGATCAGGGAACTGACGCTACCTGAGGTGGAAATCGCTTCCCCGCCCGCGGTAACGTCGACGACGGTGGCAGAGAACTCTAAGGATTCAAATTCTGTTGCAGATGCATCGCTTGCCACGGTTCAGCCGGCTGCAGCCCAACCCAATGTCCCTTCGCATCCGCCGCAGGAAACACCAGCTCTAGCCAAACCGTCCGCTTCCTCGACGGGAGCGCAGCAATCCAGCTTTATCAGCGTTAATCTGGCCAAGCTGGATGAGCTGATGGACTTGGTCGGGGAGTTGGTCATCGCCGAGTCGATGGTTACGCAAAACCCGGAATTAGCGGGACTGGAGCTGGAACAGTTTCGGAAGGCAGCAAGGCAACTGCGGAAGATCACCGGGGAAATTCAGGATAAGGTCATGTCTATCCGTATGGTACCGCTGGTGAATACGTTCCAGAAAATGCACCGCATTGTGCGCGATATGTGCAAGAAGCAGGAAAAGCTGGTTCGGCTTCAACTGATCGGCGAGGATACGGAAGTGGACAAGAACATTATCGAGCAAATTTCGGATCCGATCATGCACCTGGTGCGCAATGCGATCGACCATGGCATCGAAGCCCCGGGGGAGCGGTCGAGTGCCGGGAAGAACGAGACGGCAACGCTAACGCTCGAGGCCAAAAATGTCGGCGGGGAGGTGTTGATCCTCG
The DNA here is from genome assembly GCF_001486505.1 of Paenibacillus rubinfantis. Classification (GTDB taxonomy): domain Bacteria; phylum Bacillota; class Bacilli; order Paenibacillales; family Paenibacillaceae; genus Fontibacillus; species Fontibacillus rubinfantis. The sequence continues at coordinate 1,222,097 of NZ_LN909065.1, read as the reverse complement.
TTCGCGACGACGGCCGCGGCTTAAACCGGGAGAAAATCCTGCAGCGCGCCCGGGAGCGTAATTTGCTTTTCCGAGACGAAGCGGAAATGAGCGATCGTGATATCTATAACCTGATTTTCCTGCCGGGATTCTCGACCAAAGAGGTCATTACCGAATTTAGCGGTCGAGGCGTTGGCATGGATGTTGTGCTGCGGAATATCGAAAGTGTGGGAGGAAGTGTATCCGTCGACAGCGCCGCAGGCGAGGGAACAACGATTACGATCCGTATCCCGTTGACGTTGGCGATCATCGATGGCATGAATGTCAAGGTCGGGCCGTCCCGGTATACGATCCCAACCACGGCAATCAAGGAATCGTTCCGGGCGGATCGAGGCAGTGTGGTCGTGGACCCCGACGGAAACGAAATGGTGATGGTGCGGGGACAATGTTACGCCGTGCTGCGCCTATACGAACGATTTAAAGTGATGACCCCGATTACGGCCATGGAGGAAGGGATTCTCATCATGGTGGAGCAGGACGATCAGACGTTCTGCATCTTTGCCGACGAATTGCTGGGTCAGCAGCAGGTCGTTGTGAAGAGCCTGCCGTCCTATATCCGCAAAATCCGGAATATCCAAGGCTTGGCAGGCTGTACGATGCTTGGGGATGGCAGCATCAGCCTCATCCTCGACGTAGGTGGACTTGCCCTTACATCTTAGAACAGCAAAGGAGAGAAGCGAGTCATGACAGACCAGAACACACAGCTGCAGACAGAGCCAAGTGATGATACCCAAACGGGAAAGTTCCTCACGTTTCTGATCGGAACTGATGTATACGGCATCGAAATCCGGTATGTCACCGAGATTATCGGAATTCAAGCGATTACGGAGGTGCCGGAGCTGCCGGAGCATATTCGCGGAATTATTAATTTGCGCGGTAAAATCATTCCGGTGATGGATGTGAGGTTGCGTTTTAAAAAGCCTTTTCGCGAATATAACGACCGGACCTGCATCGTTGTCGTGGAATTAAGCGAGGTCTCGATCGGTTTGATCGTCGACAGCGTGTCCGAGGTTGTACAAATCGCTGAGGAGGACATCGTCCCGCCGCCGGATATCAAATCGGGGAACCCGCAGGGATTTATTAAGGGAGTCGGAAAGGTAGGAGGAGAAATCAAGCTGCTGCTGGACGGCGACAAGCTGCTTCAGCATGAGGAAGCGGAGCATTTAAGTCATCTATGAATACTAACGGGGGAATCTACATGCTGAAGAAGTTGACGATCAAAACGCGGTTAGTTCTATCTTTTTCTATCTTGGTCCTTGCGCTGGTGGGGCTTGGCCTGTACTCGATCAATTCTGTAAACAAGGTAAACCTGCAATCCACACTGATCAGCGATGAATGGCTGCCGGCCATGGACGCGGCACATACGTTAAATACGTTAACGTCCAATTATCGAGTTTCCGAGCTTCGTTATGTCATGGCGGGAGAGAATGCGGACCAGTTAGCGCAGATGAAGGAGCGCCTTGGAGAGGAAGGGCAATTGATAGAGCAGCAGATCGCGAATTATGAAACCATGCTGCAAGGGGAAGAAGATAAGGGGCTATTCGAGAATTTTAAGCTGGAATGGAGCGATTACCTGAATACCGGCGAACAGGTCCGCAGCCTGGTCTCTCAGCATGAAACAGATAAAGCGATGGATTTGATAGCTGGTGATTCGAGAACCCAATTTGATGAGGCATCGGATACAATCTTAAATCTTGTCAAGTTCAATCAGACAAATGCGGAAAGAGAAAGCAATGAAGGTGATGCGTTGTACAGCAGCACTTTCGTCGTCCTGATCACCATCATTATCGTCATGGCGTTGGTGGCCGTAGGGTTGGCGATTTTGATTGTTCTGAGCATCATCAGACCCATCGGCAAGCTGTCACAGGCCGCCGAGGCTCTGGCGCTGGGCGATGTGAACGTCAGCGTAGAAACGAATAGTCAAGACGAGATCGGCAAGCTGATGCAAGTCTTCTCCCGAATGATCGCGAGCATCCGCGACCAAGCGCGCGTTGTGGAACAGGTAGCCAACGGCGATTTGACCGTTCAGGTGAAGGTGAGATCCGAGCGCGACCTGATGGGGATCAAGCTGCAGGAGATGGTGGATCGGAACAACGAGATCCTGGCCAGCATCAATACGGCTGCAGATCAGGTCGCTTCCGGTTCGAAGCAGGTTTCCGATTCCAGCATCGCATTGTCTCAAGGCGCCACCGAACAAGCGAGTTCCGTTGAGGAGCTCACCGCCTCGCTGGAAGAGATCTCCACCCAGACGAAGCTAAACGCACAGAATGCCAATGAAGCAAATAAGCTGGCTGCGGATTCCAAACAAAGCGCACTGCAGGGGAATGAGCAGATGAAAGATATGCTAGGCGCGATGCGCGAGATTAATGAGGCCTCCAGCAGCATTTCCAAGATCATTAAAGTCATTGATGAAATCGCATTTCAAACGAATATCCTGGCGCTGAATGCTGCGGTGGAAGCTGCGCGCGCCGGGCAGCACGGTAAGGGCTTTGCTGTTGTCGCTGAGGAGGTGCGCAATCTAGCTGCCCGGTCGGCGAATGCCGCCAAGGAGACGACCGACATGATCGAGGGTTCGATCAACAAGGTCCAGGATGGCACACGTATCGCCGATCAAACGGCCGAAGCGTTGAAGTCCATCGTAGGTGATATCGAACGGGTGGCTGGGTTGGTCGGCGATATTGCCATGGCTTCCACCGAACAGGCCGCCGCGATCACGCAGATTAATCAAGGGATCTCGCAGGTATCTCAAGTAATTCAGACGAACTCGGCTACCTCGGAGGAAAGCGCGGCTGCCAGCGAGGAATTGTCGAGCCAAGCTGGACTGCTGAAGCAGCAGGTGGCTCGGTTTAAATTGAAGCGCAGCCATTATACCGAATATACCGGCAGGGAGGAAATGAATCCCGAAGTGCTGCGTGTTTTGGAACAGATGAATGAACCCCGTAAATCCGAGGTTGCCAGCGCCAGCGGAACCGGAGCTCCGAAAATTTTGCTCAGCGACTCGGAATTCGGAAAGTATTAAGTTATGATTGTTATTACGAATGAGGAGTTTCGGCAGCTGTCCGAATATATTCGCCAACATTACGGAATTCATCTGAAGGAAGAGAAGCGCGCGCTAGTCATGGGCAGGCTGCAGCAGGTTCTTGTCAGCCGACAATTCTCGAGCTTTAAGGAATATTATCAGTACGTCGTTTCGGACCGTACCGGGGAAGCCGTCATGACCTTGGTGGACAAAATCACAACCAACCATACGTTCTTCATGCGGGAGTTTGATCATTTCGAGTATTTCCGCGACCGCGTCCTGCCGTATTTGGAAGCGGTGGTCAAGGACCGGGATTTGCGGATTTGGAGCGCCGGTTGCTCCTCGGGCGAGGAGCCGTATACGCTGGCGATGCTGCTGGACGAATATTTTGGCGCAAGCAAACCGTTATGGGATGCCAAGGTGCTGGCAACGGATATCTCTGCGGAAATATTGGCCAAGGCGCAGCGAGGGGAATATGGGGCCGACGACATCTCGGCATTGCCCCCTTCTTGGCGAATGAAGTATTTGAATGCCCGGGACCGCGAGCATTTCACCGTTAACGATAAGCTCAAACGGGAAGTGATCTTCCGCAAATTTAATCTGATGGAGCCGACGTTTCCGTTTAGGCGCAAGTTTCACGTTATTTTCTGCCGGAACGTAATGATCTATTTTGATAATCCGACGAAGGAAGCGCTGGTGGACAAGTTCTACAAGCATTTGGAACCCGGAGGGTATTTGTTCATCGGCCATTCCGAATCACTGCATCGGGAAACGACGCCGTTTAAGTATATCAAGCCGGCGATTTACCGGAAGGAATAACAAGGATACCAAGGGGAGGGTGCCATGGGGGACAATCGTAAATTGCGCGTGCTGATCGTCGATGATTCCATGATGTACCGTGAGGTATTGGCTTTAGGGTTGTCCTCGGACCCGGCCATCGAGGTTGTAGGTAAGGCGGTGGATCCGTTTGATGCCCGGGATCAAATTTTGCGGGTTCATCCGGACGTGATGATCTGCGATGTGGAGATGCCGAAGATGAACGGCATCGAATTTCTCCGCCGTCTGCTTCCGCAATACCCGCTGCCTGTCATCGTGGTGAGTACGATCAGCCATGCTGTTTTCGACGCCATGGAGGCGGGCGCTGTCGAGTTTGCCTGCAAGCCGGATCCCAGGTCACCTAAGAGCGTTGAAGGGTTTATCCTCGATTTGATCGATAAGGTAAAAATGGCAGCCAAGACCAACGTGTTGCCCCGCCGTAATCCAAGCGAATCCAAGGGTGGGGGGCTCCCAGTACCGGAGCGCCCCTTTGGCGCCGGCCGGGTGGTCGCCATCGGCGCATCCACCGGAGGGACCGAGGCCATCTCTTATTTGTTGAACCGGCTGCCTTCGTCATTTCCCGGAATCGTGATCGTCCAGCACATTCCGCCGGTTTTCTCCCGGATGTTCGCGGACCGTTTAAATCAGAGCACGGGCTTTACCGTAAAAGAAGCCGCTACCGGCGACATGGTGGAGCCGGGGAAAGTGTTGATCGCTCCGGGAGACCGGCATATGCGGTTGCGCAAGGTGGACGGCCGCTACCGGGTCGACTGCTTTGAAGGCGACAAGATCAATGGCCATTGCCCGTCGATTGACGTCTTATTCGAATCGGCCGCTCGGGAATGCGGTCCGCGGGCTGTTGGCGTCATTTTGACCGGCATGGGTTATGACGGAGCCAAAGGCTTGTTGGCGATGCGACGCAAAGGGGCACGGACGCTGGGGCAAAACGAGTCCTCCTCGGTGGTATATGGAATGCCTAAAGTGGCTTACGAATTGGGCGCGGTGGAGAAGCAGGTCTCGCTGGAGCTGCTGCCGCGGGCATTAAGCTCCCTGCTGCAAGAGGAATCGAAACGGGAATCGTAATTTCCCGGGAAAAGAAGGACGCCAACTCCGTGATGATCGCGGGGGGGGGGGCGTCCTTTTTTTGCCAAGATGGCTTGTCAGCGGCGAAAAGGCGCTGAGGTTTTGGCGCTCCCATAGTATAATGGGTCTATCTATCTTGGGTTTGGAGGAATTTTGGGTGACGCAAATTAATCAATTAAGAAATCAAGATGAGTTCGTTGGCTTTTATTTGCTGAAGGAGCTGGAGGTAAAACAGACCAACGCCAATCCGCCAAAGGATTATTTGGATATCGTCCTGTGCGATGCAACCGGGGAAATGCCGGCGAAATTTTGGGATGCCTCATCAACCGACAAGGAGACCTTTTTTCCAATGGGGTTGGTGAAAGTGCGGGGGATCGTACAGACTTATCGGGAGAAGCTGCAGGTAAAGGTGATGCAGATTCGGCCGGCCAACCCGGAAGATGGCGTGAGGCTGACCGATTTTATCCGTTCCGCTCCGATTTCATCGGAAGCGTTGATTCATACGATTCAGGGCGTCATTACCGATATTGCCGATGAGGAGATCCAGGCGATCGTCCGATATTGCGTTAGCAAGGTGGAGGAGAAGCTGTCCCATTATCCTGCGGCGAAAACGCATCACCATGCTTATTTCGGCGGATTGGCCTACCATATGGTGCGGATGCTGGAAATCGGCGATTTTCTGTGCGGGCAGCGTGCGTTTTTGAACCCGGACCTGTTGAAGGCGGGGATTATTCTGCACGATATCGCCAAGCCGGAAGAAATGGTGGCCGAGCTAGGCATCGTGTCCGAATACAGTACGCCGGGCAAGCTGTTGGGACATATCTCGATGGCGTCGCAGTGGGTGACCGAGGCGGCGATTCGTCTTGGCATTGCGCTGGATTCGCCGAAAGTGCTCGGGCTGCAGCATTTGGTGTTGTCCCACCACAACTTGGGGGAATGGGGCAGCCCGGTGCAGCCGCAGACGCCGGAAGCCGTCGCCCTGCACCATATCGACGCGCTGGACGCCAAGCTGCAGATGGTGGAGGACGCGCTGGCTACGACGCCGGAGTCCGAAGCGTGGACACCGCTGATTCGGGGACTGGAGAACAAGGCGATTTACCGGTTGAAGTGGTAAGCTGCAGCCTAATGACGGAAGGCTATTCTACATCAAAATCGAAATAGGTAGACGGGTAAGGTTCGTTTTTTAGCGTATAATGCCACCATTCTTTGCTATAAGGCTTGAAGCCTTGCTTGACCATCGCCGTTTTGAGGATATAGCGAGCTGCGCGCTGCGACTTGGTGAGTCCCTTCGCACCATGCGCGGAAATCGGGCCAAGGAAATCCACCCGGCTGCCCATATCGACCTCTTCGCCGGTCTTTTTATATACAAGAGTCAGGTCCACTGTACTGCCCCGGGAATGGCCGGATTTGGAGGACAAGTAGCCTTGTTTGAACAAGTTCTTCTTCTCCACGTCGGGATAGAAGCGTTCTTTCATCTCGGTATCCAGCGGGTCCTTGGACCAGCGGGCGAAATGATTCACCGCCTTCTGCGGACGATAGGCGTCGATGATTTTTAGGCGGTAGCCTTGGCTTTCTAGGTCGTCGTTGGCCTTTTTCAAAGCGCGGGCCGCTCGTAGGGTCAGGATAGCGAACGGTCCGTTGTATCCGTCGATTCGCTCCCCGATGAAGTTATCGCCGGTATAATAGCGGAGATCGTAAACGGCGTTCGGGATCACCTCGTCTAGGTATACGAAGCCTTTCCCTTTAGGGAGTTGATGTTTCTTGGTGATTTCCGCGGCTTTGGAGGAGACGGCCGATGATTCGGTTGGCTTGGCGGGCTGGGAGGCGGCAGCGGTATCCCCCGTGTTGGTTGCGCTCACGCAGGTCATTAAGAGCAAGGCGGCTAGGGTGAACATGCGGATCTTGCGCGCTGACCGGGACAAGTTGTAACCAGCCTTGGCTGTTGGGTGGTGGGCTTGTTTGCTTTTAAGGAAAGGTAACATGATCATGCTCCTTACACGGATAAAATGATAGATAGGATGCAGTGTTTGAATTCTATGGCTCATTCTATGATTATAGGATTATAGCATACCCCGGACATTCGAAGGAGGAGATTTAGATGCGGATCGGTGCGATTGAAGCGGGTGGGACGAAGTTTGTCTGCGGCGTTGGAAATGAGTACGGTGTGATCGAGGACAGTGTCAGCTTCCCAACGGAGCTGCCGGAACCAACGCTGGAACGGGTAATCGCCTATTTCAGCGATAAAAAGGTGGAGGCGATCGGCGTGGGTTCATTTGGCCCGCTTGATTTAAATCGTGGCAGTGCCACTTACGGTTACGTCACGACTACCCCGAAGCCGGGGTGGAACGGGTATGATGTGCTCGGCAAGCTAAAATCGAAATGGGATGTTCCCTATGGTTGGGATACGGACGTGAACGCCGCCGCCTTGGGTGAAGCGAAGTGGGGCGCGGCCCAGGGGCTGGACAGCTGCGTGTATTATACGGTCGGGACCGGCATCGGCGTGGGGGTACTGTCGGAAGGTAAGCTCGTGCACGGGTTAATCCATCCGGAGGGGGGGCACGTGCTGCCGCGGCGGCATCCGGATGACGACTTCCCCGGCTTATGCCCTTATCATGGCGACTGCTTGGAGGGCATGGCCGCGGGGCCAAGCCTCGAAGCGCGCTGGAAGGTGAAGGGACAGGAGCTGGAGCCGGATCATCCAGCTTGGTCCATCGAAGCCTACTATTTGGCGCAGGCGGTGACCGGGGCGATCCTGATGCTCTCGCCGCAAAAGGTGATCATGGGCGGCGGCGTGATGCAGCAGCCGCAGCTGTTCCCGTTGATTCGTGAGGAGGTTCGCCGGAATCTGGCTGGTTATGTGAACGCGCCGGCGATCTTAAGCGGTATCGAGGATTACATTGTCCCCCCGGGCTTGGGCAGCCGGGCGGGGTTGTGCGGCGCGCTTGCGCTGGGTTTGGAGGCCTTGACGAACTGAAACTGACTAGGGGACTCCACGTTTTGGGAACCTTTTCAAACAGGGTTCGACAAACGGGATATATCATGATATATTATAATATATATCGTGTCCTTTTGTGGGGAACGTGGGAGGAACGTCATGAGTGAAAGCACCTCGTCAAAACCGATGTACGAGAAAATTTTTGATGATGTGAAACGGCAAATCCTGGACCAAAGCTATAAGCCGGGGGATCGGATCCCTTCGGAGAAGGAGCTGGCCGAGGAATATCAAGTGAGCCGGATTACGAGCAAACGAGCGCTCGAAATGCTCGCCGCCGAGCACATCATCGTGCGAAAACCGGGGCGCGGCTCGTTTGTCGCCGATCCGGAGACCGATGGGGCCAGCGCGGCGGAGCATGACCGGCTGGACGGGAGCTACGGCAGAAACGGAGCGGATCGGGAAGCCGCCGGGAAGCTGATTGGCGTCGTACTGACAGATTTCGCCGGCAGCTATGGAACCCGGCTGATTTACGGGATGGAGGATGCGGCGCGGGAACAGGACTGCTTTCTCGTCCTGAAGCGGACGTTTGGCATCCAGGAGAACGAGGAAGCGACCATTCGCAAGCTGTTGCAGCTGGGGGTGGACGGTTTAATCGTTTTCCCGGCGCAAGGGGAGTATTTTAATGCGGAAATTTTGAAAATGGTGATCGAACGCTTTCCGCTGGTATTGATTGACCGGGAGCTGAAGGGTGTAGCGGCGGCTTCCATCAGCACCGACAATGTGAAGGCGGCGCAGGAGGCGGCGGAGTATTTGTTTGATCTTGGGCACGCGCATATTTCGTTATTGTCCCCGCCGCCGATTGATACGTCGGCCGTTGAGGAGCGGATCGAAGGATTCGTGCAGGCGCATGCCGGGCGCGGGATCGCCGCGGAGCGTGAGCTATGGATCAGCGACCTGACCTCCACGCTGCCGAACTCCTTCTACGACGAGAACATCGAACGCGACATTAACAAGATTATGCTTCATTTGCAGGCGCATCCATCGATCACGGCGTTTTTTGCTATCGAATATAACATTGCGCTGTTGGCCAAAGCTGCGGTGACGCGGCTCGGGCTTCGCATTCCCGAAGATATCTCCATTATTTGCTTCGACAGCCCGCAGTTCCGCATCGGCGAGGGCTACGCCTTCACGCATATGCGCCAAAGCGAGGAAGATATGGGTAAGCTGGCCGTGGAGAACGTGCTGGCCTTGCTGGAGAACCAGCCGGTGGCGAACAAAATCAAGCTGCCCGCCGCGCTTGTTCCGGGGGAATCCACCGGACCCGCAAGGGCGGAGCGCAAGTAGGGCATGATTCGATGAGGTGCACGATTGCACGTGAGTCGCTGGCTGGCGCAAGCGCCAGATCGGGCTTGAATTGCAGCCTCTGGCGGAGCCAATTGTTGCCCCCATATGGATGTCGAAGATCAGCTGCAAAAGTGCAGTTGATCTTCGGCATTTTTCCTTTTTACGGGCCTTGGAATGTAAAAGTACATCTAATTATGGACGATTTGGCCGAAATGGGCGATTTCAACCGAAATGAACTGCACTTTTACAGTTGAATGCCCCTGTCAGCCCCCTTTTACCAGAAATGAACTGTACTTTTACATTTGAGCCACCTTGTCAGTACAATCCGCAACATACCAACTGTACTTTTACATTTAAGCCCTGCGTTAGCACATTCCGCATCAACAAGAACTGTACTTCACCATTGGGCGGATCAAAGTGGGTATGAATCGATTCGGCTGAGCAAGTCCCCCGTCCAGAGGGTTTTTTGCAGCATTCGAAAGCAAGAGGGGGAGCTTGGTATGTGTTTCATATACCAACAACCCTGACCCTTTTCCCTATTGACATAATGATATGATGCCAATATACTATGCTTATTGAAAACGCTTTAATTGCTATGTTATTCGAAATGAAAAGGGGAGGTTTACGAAATGAAAAAGTGGATGCTTGTGATGCTGGTGACCGTCTTGTTTGGTGCAATGCTGGCTGCTTGTGGAGGAGGCGGTAACAGCGGCAACGCTGGAAACGGCGGCGGCAGCGGCAGTGGTAATGGTGGTGACGGCGGGGATAGCGGCAACACCAAGAAAGTGAAGTTGACGTTCTGGGGCGACTGGGGCGGCGAAGGGCAAAAGCAATTCGAGACGATGGTTGATGCCTTTAACAAGTCGCAGGACAAGATTGAAGTGAAATACGTGCTCCAGCAGGATATGGTCACGAAGTTTCTGACGGCTGCAACGAGCGGCGGGGCGCCGGACATTTTGTTCTGGGACCGCTGGAGAACGTCGTTGTACGCTCCAAAAAACGTACTTCGCCCGATTGATGACTATATGGAGCGCGACGGGGTGAACAAAGCGGACTTTTTCGAGGAGTCCTTAAAGGAACTGACTAATAACGATAAATTGTACGGCCTGCCGTTGACAGTGGATGCCCGCGCGTTGTTCTACAACAAGAAGATGTTTGCGGATGCAGGGCTGGAGGCGCCAACGACGTGGGAGGAATTGGAGCAGGCGGCCAAGACGTTGACGAAATGGAACGGCAGCAAGCTGGAAACCTCCGGTTTCTCCATGGCTGATGCGGGTCTGTTTAATATGTATCTGCAGCAGGCTGGCGGGCAAATGCTTGGCGAGGACGGTAAAACCAACTTCAACAACGCGCAGGGCAAACAGGTTCTGGAGTTTTGGCAGCGCTTGCTGAACGAGGACAAAGTGTATAAGGTTGGCTTCGAACAAGGGCTTGGCGAAGGTACCGACGCGTTTGTTACGGGTAAAGTGGCTATGCTGTACACCGGACCTTGGATGATGAGCACATACAACAAATACGGCAAGGATCTGGATTACGGCATCGTACCGCCGCCAGCAGGTCCAAATGGGGATAAAGGCAGTGTGATGGGCGGCTTCGGGCTTGTCATCCCGCAAGGCTCCAAGCACCCGGATGAGGCGTGGGAGTTCATCAAATGGTGGACGGCGAACAAGGACAACGCTTTGCTGTGGGCGAAAACAAGCTTGAACCTGCCGGGCTTTAAGCCGGCGCTGGGAGACCCGTTCTTCACCGAAGATCCATTGTGGAAGCCGTTTACAGAGACATTGGAATTTGCGAAAACGCGTCCGACGCATCCGGGATACTCCGTCATGGAGGAGAACGCATTAATTCCCAATCTGCAGTTGCTGCTTCAGAACAAGCAATCGATTGACGATACGCTGAAAAAAGCCCAAGAGCAAGGTGACAAGCTGCTTGAGGAAAATGCGGTCGTGAAATAATACCGGCCTCTGAAAGGGGAGCGAAGAATGGCATCCGTCAATAAGCTCGAACGGCATCAGGCCCGTATGGCCTATCTGTTCATTACACCAACCATGCTGTTGTTTGCCGTATTCATGGTCATCCCCGTCGTGATGGCCCTATACCTCAGCTTCACCAACTATGATGTGCTGAGCAGCAACGATTGGGTGGGGCTGGACAATTACCGGCGCCTGATCGGCGATACTCTACTCTGGCAGACTTTCATCAACGTGTTCTATTATGCGATTGTTTTTGTACCGCTGAATTTATTGATATCCTTGCTGTTTGCGATGCTGCTTAACAAAAAGATCCGCGGGGTTAAGCTGTTCCGCACGTTTTACTACCTGCCGACCTTGACCTCGGCCGTCGCTGCGGCCACGGTATGGATCTGGATGCTGCATCCCGAATACGGGTTGATCAACGGGCTGCTCGCCTACTTTGGCATCACCGGCCCGGCTTGGGTCTCGCAGACGGAGACGGCGATGCTGTCGATCATCGTGATGACGCTTTGGCAGTCGGTTGGCTCCAACATGATTATCTATTTGGCCGGCCTTCAAGGCGTTCCGGACTATCTGTATGAAACGGCCCGTTTGGACGGAGCGTCGCGGTTCGCCTGCTTCCGCTATATCACTTGGCCGCAGCTTCGCCCAACGACGTTCCTCGTCAGCGTCATGTCCATCATTGGGGCCTTGCAGCTGTTTGACCAGGCGTTTGTCCTGACGCAGGGCGGGCCGGCGAACGTCACCAAAACCCCGGTTTACCTGATCTACCAGCAGGGCTTTAATCAGCTGCAGATGGGGTATGCCTCGGCGCAGGCATTTGTGCTGGCGATGGCGATCCTCGTCTTCTCGCTGGTCAGCATGAAAATCACCAAAGCGGAGGAGCCGATCGTATGACAAATCCAGAGACGATAAAAACGGGCATCGGTACCCGGCGTCCACAAATCGGTGTACCTATGCAGAAGCGATTGGCGAATGTACTGTTTTATACGGTTGGCGGTATCATTGCGGTTATTATGTTTTTGCCCTTTTATTGGAGCGTGATGACCTCATTTAAACATGACGATGACATGTTCACCTTACCGATCAAATGGTTTACGACGAACCTGACGTTCGAGCATTACTATAACGCGTTTACGACGGTGCCTTTTGGACTTTATTTTTGGAATTCCTTTATCCTGGCGGCGGCGGGGGTGTTGTGCAATCTGTTCTTCGGTTCGCTGAGCGGTTATGCGTTTGCCAAGTTGAAATTCCGCATGAACCAGCCGTTCTTCCGCATCCTGCTCGTCTCCATGATGGTGCCGGGGATCGTGACGATGATCCCTAGTGTCTACGTGCTGCGCCATATCCCGCTCTTCGGCGGCAACGACTTGTTTGGCAGCGGGGGACACGGCCTGATGAACTCATTTTGGGGGATTATTTTGCCGGGGGCTTCCGGGACGTTTGCGGTATTTTTCATGCGACAGTTCTTTCTGACTTTGCCGAATGACATGATGGAGACGGCTCGGATTGAGGGCTGCGGTGAATTCAAAATCTTCTGGCGCATTTATCTGCCGCTGACCAAACCGGCGCTGGCCACACTTGGCATCTTTACGTTCCAAGCCGGCTGGAACGGCTTCCTGTGGCCGATGATCGTCCTGAACGATCCGGCAAAAGCGACGATTCAGATGGGGCTGCAAGCTTTTTCGTACAATTACCAGACGGACTATGGGCCGATGATGGCGGGGGCGCTGGTGGCGATTCTGCCGATCCTGCTGTTGTTCCTGCTGCTGCAGCGGTATTTTATCCAGGGGATCGCGTTTAGTGGAATCAAGGGATAGGACAGAGGGGAGAGATCATATGAAGACCACCATGAAGGAAACCAAAGTCCGCAAGCAACGGGCCGACTTGGCTCAGACCGCGTTGGACGAATTATACTGGAACGAAAAGACTCGGATGTACGATATTCAAACGCCTTGCGAAAATGGGGCATGCAACGAGATTTTTCATTACTGGTGGATGGCGCATGCGGTGGATGTGCTGGTTGACGGCCTGCGGCGCACGGGGGACCAGCGGTATGCCCAGCGGCTAGAAGCGCTGTACGACGGCTTGCTTCATCGCAACGGCGGCGCTTGGCCCAATGAGCTGTATGACGATATGGAATGGATGGCCCTCGCCTGGCTGCGCGCCTATCAGGCCACCGGTAAACCGCGCTACAAGGCGGCCTCCCAACTGCTGTGGCAGGACATCCAAACCGGGTGGAACGAGCACATGGGCGGCGGGATTGCCTGGCAGAAAACGCAGCTGGACTATAAAAACACCCCGGCGAACGCCCCTGCTGTCATCTTGGCGGCCCGGTTGTATCAAGCCTTTGGTCATCCGGAGGATTGGGCTTGGGCGCAGCGAATTTATGAGTGGCAGGCGGCGAACCTCGTCGACCCGACCACTGGGCTGGTGTGGGACGGCATGAACCGCACCGGGGACGGGACGATCGACAAGGATTGGCGGTTCACTTACTGCCAAGGCGTCTTTATCGGAGCATCGGTGGAGATGTACCGGGTCAGCGGCGATACGGCCTACTTGGCGGCGGCGCTTCGTACGTTTCGCGTCGTCGTTCAGGAGTTTACCTCCAGCGAAACCGGCTTGCTGCCGGAGGAAGGGGATGGCGATGCCGGACTGTTCAAAGGCATCCTGATTCGCTACTTGGTGCAGTTGGCGCAAGCGGCTCCGGACCATCCGGAAGTTGCCGAGTACGTCGCCCTTCAGGCGGAACGCGCCTGGAGCCGACAGGCTACCAATTCGCAGCAACCGAGGTTCGGCACGGATTGGAGTCGTCGTCCCGCACCCGAGGCAACCGTGTCACTTAGCTCGTACCTGAGCGGTGTGATGCTGTTGGAGGCGGCGGCAGCGCTTGAGCCCGAGGCGGAAGAGGCTGCTGCGGGGCGAACGCCGGATGCTGCACCCCAGCAGGAGACGCCGTGATGGACCGCCGCGAGCTAAGCTGGGCCCAACTGGCGGATCGCATGCACCGTGAGCTGTTCGCCTGCTACGGGAATGAGCGGACCGGCATCCTCGACCAGTGGTATCCGCGCACTGCGGGCCGGGCCGGCGAAAACTTCTACTACTGGTGGCAAGCTCACGTCCTCGACGTACTGGTGGATGCCTATGAGCGGACCGGCGACCCGGCGCTGCCGGATCAGATGCGGCAGTTCTGCCGAAGTTTGGAGCGCTGTAACGGCGGGACGTTGACGCATAATTATTACGATGACATGGAATGGACGGCGCTCGCGTTGCTGCGGGCTTACCGGGCGACCGGTGAGGCGTGGTATGTGGAGAAGGTCCAAGAGCTGTGGGCGGATATCCAAACCGCTTGGAATGAGCATTGCGGCGGGGGAATGGCGTGGAAGAAGGATCAGCTCGATTACAAAAATACCCCGGCTAATGCACCCGCAGCGATCCTGGCCGCCCGTCTCTACGGCTTGTTTGGCCGGCCAGACGATCTCGCTTGGGCCAAACGGATTTACGATTGGAACAAAGCGCATCTGGTCGACCCGGCGACGGGTTTTGTCTGGGACGGCATGAATCGCACCGGGGACGGGACGATCGACAAGGACTGGAGATTTACTTATTGCCAGGGGGTCTTTATCGGCGCGGGGGTTGAATTATACTTCTACACCGGCGATTCAGCCTATCTGGAGGATGCCAGAAGAACCGCTGCCGCCTGCTTCGAAGAGCTGTGCGAGCCTGGCACCTTCCTGCTTCCCGAGGAGGGAATCGACGATACCGGGTTGTTCAAAGGGATTCTGATCCGCTACCTTGTCCGTCTCCTGGAGGTGGATCCGGCGTGCCCGCACGTGCAGGCGGTCATTCTCGCTAATGCGGAGACGCTCCGATCCGACGGGCTGCTGGAGAACCCTTTCTTGTGCGGACCTTCCTGGAAAGAGCCGCCGACCTTGCCGGTCCAGCTCAGCGTCCAGTTGAGCGGTTTGATGCTGCTGGAAGCAGCGGCGCGGCTAGCAACGGCACGAGAAAGTGAAGCTGCAGCACCGTAAGAGGCGCCAACGAACGACCACAACGACTACTAGACAACACGGAGGAGATTATCCATGACTGTGCAACTAAACCAAGCCGACATCATCGCCCTGGTTGAGGCGAAAATGAAGCATCGCCCAAAAATCGTAGAGATGTTTAAGCGGTGTTACGAAAATACATTAGAAACAACGATTCATCGCCATGAGGACGGGACGGTATTTATGCTGACCGGTGACATTCCGGCCATGTGGCTGCGCGATTCTGTGAACCAGCTCCGGCCGTATCTGATCCCGGCGGCGCAGGATGCCGGCTTGCGCGAGATTATCGAAGGTGTGCTGAGGACGCAATGCCAATCGATCCTTCGGGATCCGTATGCCAACGCGTTTAACGAATTCGAGAATTTCCGCGGCCATCAGTCGGATTTAACCGAGATGTCCGGCTGGATTTGGGAGCGCAAATACGAGGTGGATTCGTTATGTTATCCCGTGCAACTGGCGTATCTCTACTGGAAAAACACCGGGGAAACCCGCCACTTCACGCAGGAGTTCAAGCAAGCGGCTGAATTGATCCTGCAAACGTGGCGGACCGAGCAGCGGCATGAGGAACTTTCAAAGTACACGTTCGTCCGGGAAAACAGCGGGGAAACGGATCGCCTCCCGGGACCGGGGGGATATACAGGCATGACCTGGTCCGGCTTCCGTCCCAGCGATGATGCATGCAAATACGGCTATCTCGTTCCGTCGAACCTTTTTGCCATCGTGGTCTTGGGATATTTGCTGGAGATCAATGAGCAGTTTTACGGCGATGACGCTTTTGCTGGTGAGGTGCGTTCGCTGCGAGAGGACATTCGACAGGGGATTGAAAAATACGCCATCATTGAGGACGCGGAGTTTGGAAAGGTGTACGCCTATGAGGTTGACGGGCTTGGCGGCGTAAATCTGATGGACGATGCCAACGTACCTAGCCTGTTGTCGCTGCCTTATCTCGATTACTGCAGCAAAGACGATCCGATCTATCTGAACACACGCCGGATGATTCTGAGTCGCCGCAATCCTTACTACTATGAGGGAGCTTATGCCAAAGGTATCGGAAGCCCGCACACCCCGCCGGAATATATTTGGCACATCGCCTTATCCATCCAAGGGATCACTGCGCGGGAGGAATCGGAAAAGCTGGAGATTCTGGACATGTTCGAGCGGACGGATGCCGGAACAAACTTGGTACATGAAGGGTTCCATAAGGATAACCCGGCGGAATATACGCGGGAATGGTTCTCTTGGTCCAACGCGATGTACGTTGAATTTGTTCTGAGTTTATGCGGTCTGGAAATTGCCATGCGCTAGATCTCGGTACGGAAGGAATTCATTATCGGAAAATGGAGGGTTTGCCGTGAAACGGAATCTGGAGAAAGGCATCTTGTCGAAGTTCGTTGCGCTTACGTTGACGATGGTACTCTCGATCTCGCTGCTGACCGGGGCAAAGGCATCGGAGGCTCAAGCGGCCAGCTTCAGCTCTGCGGATGCGGACGCCGCAATCCGGGCGTTTAACGCGAAGTTCTGGGATCCGCAGGCCAAGTTTTTCTGGGCCGATTCCAATCGCGGCTCCAACTACCAAGGCTTCTGGGTGGAGGCCGAGCTGTGGGAACTGGTCATGGACGCTTATCTTCGCACCTCGGACCGGGAACTCAAGGCGCAGCTACGCGCTCAGATCGACGATATTTTTGATGGGGCCGTTCTCAAATATGGGGAGGATTGGACGAACAATCCGTTTAACGACGACATCATGTGGTGGGCGATGGCCAGTGCCAGAGCTTATCAAATCACCGGGGAAACCCGGTATCTGGACAAAGCGAAATATTACTTCGATTTCGTCTACGATACCCAGTGGGATGACGAGTTTGCAGGCGGTGGTATCTGGTGGTTGAACAGCGAGCATGTCACGAAGAACGCCTGCATCAACTTCCCGGCTGCCGAAGCGGCGGTGTTCCTGTACGAGATTACGGATGACCCGCATTATCTGGAGGCGGCGACCCGGATTTATCGTTGGGGCAAAACGATGCTGACGGACGGAAACGGCAAGGTGTTCGACCGGATCGAGCCGGATCGCGGACCCGTGCCGGATGCCACGCATTATAATCAAGGTACGTTTATCGGCGCAGCCGTGGGGCTTCATCGTGTGACAGGCGACAAGGTCTATCTGGAGGATGCGATCAAGGCCGCCCAATTTACGATGGCCCATCAGACGGAACCCAACGGATTGCTCGGTTATGAAGGCCCGCACGGGGACCTGAAAGGCGGAAAAACGATTCTGCTGCGCAATTTAGCTTATCTGCAGGAAACGGTGGACGGCAGCAATTCCAAGGCGCATCGGGACTTTGAGCGGAAGTTCGACGATTGGCTTGCTTTTAACGCGGCGATGGCCTGGAGTCATCGGAACGCAGAGGGGATCGTTGACGGCAACTGGATCGGACAGTTGTTGTCCGGTACGTATGAATCCTGGTCCGCCTCCAGCGCGGTTCAGGCCGTGACGGTCGTGCAGCCGAAGCGGGCGGTTCCGGTGTATCCGATGAAGCCGGCCTATCAACGGATCGAAGCGGAAAAATACAACATCGGCCAAGGCTTTGGGCTGGAGGGCAGCGCGGAAGGCACTTTGCAGCTGGGCGGAATCCAGCATGGACATACCGCCGTTTACAAGAACGTGGATTTTGGGTCGAAGGGAGCTGTTGGCTTTATCGCCCGGACTGCCAGCGCAACATCCGGCGGTATGATCGAAATCCGGCTGGACGCTGGGGACGGACCGACGATTGGGACCGTTCGGGTCGAAGGCACGGGCAGCTGGAACCAATTCATCGATGCGGTTGCCTCGCTCAAGGATGAACAGGGTCAGCCAGTGACCGTAACCGGCAAGCATGATGTGTACCTCACTTTCGTCAAAGCGAACGATGACTATCTGTTTAACTTGAACTGGTTCCGGTTTACGGAGAACGATCCGACGAGAACCGATGCCTACGCCAAACGGAAGGCCGGTGATTTCGACGCCAGCTCCGGCGTGAGCCGAAACAGCGAATTCGGCTTCCTAGAGGGGATTACGAACGGCGCATACGTTCGGTATGAGGGCATCGATTTCGGTAGCGGTGCGGCCGGGATCACGGCGCATGTGGCGAGCGGGAACCGCGGTGGGACGATTGAAGTGAAGCTGGACAACTTGAACGGGCCTACCGTTGGGACCCTGGAGATTCCCGCTGCAGGCGACGGGTCGACGTGGATCGATGTGATGTCCACAATCGATGATACAGTAGCAAAGGGTGTTCATGACGTCTACCTGGTGTTCTATGGCACGGACGGCAGCGACTATCCGTGTAATCTCGACTGGTTCAACTTTACGACCGTCAAAGGCTGGGCTCAAGACGCTTACGGCAAAGTAGAAGCGGAGAGTTATACCCTTGGATCAGGCTTTGGCACGGAGCAGGGCGGCGGACAGACGTATCTCGCCGGGATGTACGGCCCGAACCAGCCTTATGCGATGTACAACTGCATTGACTTTGGCGATGGCGGCGCAACAGAGTTCCATGTGAATGCGGCTAGCGATACCGACGGAGGGACGATTGAAGTGCGGCTGGACAGCGCAAGCGGCCCCGTGATTGCGGAGGCGAAGGTCACTGGAACCGGGGGCTGGCAAGAATTTAAGGTGTTCTCGGCGGAGGTCACCGCCCCGGTTCGCGGCAAACATATCGTATTCCTGAGCTTTAAAGGCTCGGATTGGCTGTTTAACCTGGATAAGTTCACATTCGGGGATCCGGCCGTATTTACGGCACCGCCTGTGAACCCCGAGCCGCCTCGCGATCATACGCCTCCGGGAGAGGTTGAGCATGTGCGCGCGGTGAGAGAAAGCGGACAGATTCGGTTCACTTGGGACGGTCCGTACGATGTGGACGGGGTGAAGGTTCAGATCCGTCTGCTGAAGAACAAGAAGCAAATCGGCAATACGTTGGAAGTGGTGCGTGGGGTGCAAACCGCGGTGCTGCCGGAGGTGAAAAACCCGAATGGGTACACGGTCCAATTCAAAGCCGTTGACGCTTCCGGTAACCTCACTAAGGGGTATTCCATTTCGCTGGGAGATCTCATTGCGAAGTAAATAAACCAACAAAGCGAAGGGGCGCCTAAGCTATCTACAAGATAGCCGGGCGCCCCTTGGCATGTGCAGGATGTTTTCGACCTATATGTTCTGTGCGTATTCCGGTGCAGGAACTTTGGTGAGCATGACATACAGACTGGCCGGCTCGATTCCGTCATTGCGGTAGGAGAAGGCTTCGGCTCCTTCCAGATGCAGCACTTCGCCTTGTGCCAGCGGCGAGGCCGTACCGTCCACCGTGATGGACCCGCTGCCTTGCAGGGCCAAAATGAACACGTCCGTATTTGGATGCGTATGGGTTGGCAGCTCTTGCCCCGGCATAAAGTTCAGCACAAAGACGACGCTTTCCCCTTTCTTAAAGGCGATGCGTTTGGTGAATTTCTCGGTTTGGTAGTCCTGGAGCGCAGTGATTGCAAGCTTTTCCATGAGATCTGTTCCTCCTTGGCCGGCCGCAAAGACCGGATGATTGTATAGGGTTTCTGTTCATCGTCGTTGGAATGATGTCTTCCTGTTCTTTATGGTAACATCAAGCCGCTGACCTATTCTTGATCTAAATCAAGACGACACAAAAAATGTCCCTATTTCAAAACTCCAGGAAATGGTCACTACTGCAAAATGAAGTAAATTGAAGAAAGGTGAATGGATGTTTTTTGAAAATGTGGTGAAAGGAGTAACGCTCGTGAAACGTTATCCGGGGATGGATCAAGAAGTGGTCATGATGGAGATGAAAAGGCTTAAACAGAAAGCCGACCGGCTGCTTGCCATGTCGATCCGGCTGAATCAACCCAGCTTGGCGGACGAGGCGGAGCGGTTATACCAGCAAATCGACAGGTTGGCTCTGCTCACCGGTTGATTGTGGACACGTTGAATCCTAAGCCATAAATCAAATTATGCTAACATGTTAAATAACATCACATCATTATAGGTGGATGTTATTTTTTTTGACGTAAATGTATTGACAATACCAGCTAATCGCCTATAATTAATCACAAGAATCATAGTTTCACCCATCACACCCAAGGGTATGGTAGAATACCTAACATAAAATAGGGGGGTGTGGATATGGCCATCCCAACGGCAGGCGAATGGAAGCAGGACATTTTGAGGATTTACAACGCGATAAATAAGCAAATCTTTAACGTGGGTGTAAAACAGCAAAAAGTGGATTTCGTCGGCAATAAAATCGTGATTTTTTCTTTGAATGGGCGTGTGCCGATCTTAAAGCTATTGGATGAGGATTATCCTCAGTCCACAAGACAGCTGGATTACTTATTGTTTCAGGTGTTCAAGCGGGAGATTAAGGCAGCTCTCGAACGGCAATTTCAACTGAATATCGTCGCCGTACTCAAAGATTACGATGCAGAGACCGAATTATCCGGTACGATCGTCGTCTTGGATCGCGACGTGGAGCAATATCTGAAGGAGTCGTCGGAACTTCGCTAACCGAAAGAGCCGGCCAATCGTCAGTTTGGACTCGCAGCGCCATCGTTAGGATGCGCTATGGGTTTTGACTGGCGATTTTTTTATAACCAAATATGAAAATTCAAAGAGTGGAGGAGTGGAACATGCAACCCAAAATCGAGATTAACGGAGTCAGTAAATGGTTTCGCCGGAACGGCAGGGATATTCCTGCCATGCAAGAAACGAGCCTGAAAATCGAAGCGGGGCGGTTTGTCAGCATCATTGGCCCCAGCGGTTGCGGCAAGTCTACGTTGTTCAACATCATTGCCGGACTCATTCCACCCTCGACCGGTGAAGTGCTTGCGGACGGGGAGAACATTGTTGGGAAGACGGGATATGTTGGTTACATGCTGCAAAAAGATATGTTGCTGCCCTGGCGGACGATTCTGGAGAATATCATTCTGGGTATGGAAATCCGGGGCATCCCAAGAAAGGAAGCGGTGGATCGAGCCTTACCCCTGATGGAGAAGTACGGACTCAAGGGTTTTGACAAGCATTATCCCAAGGAATTGTCGGGAGGCATGCGGCAGCGGGCTGCGCTGCTGAGAACGCTGCTTTACGACCGCGACATCATTTTACTGGACGAGCCATTTGGCGCGCTGGATGCACAGACCCGACTTACGATGCAAAATTGGCTGTTGCAAATTTGGACCGACTTTGGAAAAACGGTGTTGTTCGTCACCCATGACATTGATGAAGCGATTTATTTGTCTGACGATATTTATGTCTTCTCTTCACGGCCGGGCCGGGTCAAAACGAAAATCACGGTCACGATGGAACGCCCGCGCAAAACGGAAGATATGACATCCCCGGACTTTATGGAACTGAAACATCTCTTGCTTGACCAGTTATCGGCGGGACATGCGGAGGAAGAACTCGCGCTTTGACCGTTTGGATAAAAAAACACAATCTAGGAGGGGTGAAGCGTGGAAGAAACTGTGCGGAAATCGACCTTTGTGATCCATTCTCTGTCCACGGATGCGGCGGTACCGGTTGCTGAGAAAAAGCTGAAGACAGCGTCAGCATCAAATTCAGCACCACTTATTTATGATGAGGAGGCGGCAGAGCGGAAGAAAGCGCGCAGAATCGGCTGGGGAAGGTTGGCCGTAGCCGTCCTGCTATTCATCGTCTGGGAGGTGTTTACCCGGATCGGCTGGCTGGATCCCTATTATTGGAGCAGCCCGAGCGCGATTTGGCAAACAACTTGGCTGCAATTGTCAGAAGGCGGCTTGCTGGGGGATATCGCCTATACGTCAGGCTCAACCGTACTTGGTTTTGTGTTCGGCACGTTATGCGGAGCTATGCTAGGCCTGTCCTTCTGGTGGTCACGGAGTTATGCAGGTATCAGCGAACCTTATCTGATCATATTGAATGCGATGCCTAAACTAGCTCTTGCGCCTGTACTCGTCATTTTGCTGGGGATCGGCTTCTTCTCCAAAGTGGCGCTGGCTTTCTCCATGACGATTGTCGTATCGGCTTTGTCCGCCTACAGCGGGGTGAAGAGCGTAGATCCGGACATGGAGAAGTTGATGTATTCGCTGGGGGCTAAACGCTGGCAGGTATTTACCAAAGTCGTTATTCCATGGTCGATGCCCTGGATCATCAGCAGCTTGCGTATCAATATTGCTCTGGCGCTTGCCGGGGCTATCGTCGGCGAGTTCATCGCCTCCAGCCAAGGCGTCGGACGAATGATCATGTATGCGGGGACGATTCTTGACATCAATCTCGTATGGGTAGGCGTGGTGGTATTATCTGTGCTCTCCATGGCTATGTATTGGGGGGTTGTCCTATTGGAAAAAGGGCTATCCAAAGGTTTGGGCGTCAAATAGCCCAAGAAATGGGTCCGTCCACCGGAATCAGAAATCGTTCATGAGGGGGAAGTCGAATGAAAAAGAGCAGAATGTTACCGTTACTATTGGGATTGGCTTTGACTGGCAGCTTACTCGCGGGATGCGGGGGGAAAAGCGAGCCAACCGCGGAAGCGGCGGAAGGGAGCACCGAGCTCAAAAAAATCGTGATCGCCGAACCGGTTCACTCTACGGGATACCTTCCGCTCTATTTGGCTCAACGGGAGGGTTACTTTAAGAAACGGGGACTGGATGTGGAAGTGATTCAGGCTGCCGGCGGAGCGCATGTCACGGCGGTGGTTAGCGGCGACGCATGGGGAGTTATCGGCGGGACGGAATCCAATGCGCTGGCGAACAAGAAAAATTCCGACCCGATCGTCTCGATCGTCAATGTCGTTAACCGAGCTAACGTATATCTGGTAGCCAAGAAAGGGCTGGCCCCGGCCGGTGATTCGGAGGCGGATTTGAAAGAATTTTTCATGGGGAAAAAGATCAACGCTGGACGTCATGGCGGTACTCCCAATTTGCTGATCCGTTATTTGTTGATCTACTTGGGACTGGACCCGGAGAAAGATGTCACTCTGCTAGAGCCAGCTGATGCCTCGACGGTTGTGACGATGGTACAGCAGGGAGCAGCTGATATCGGCAATGGGGCCGAGCCGCAAATTAGCGACGGGATCTCTAAGGACGTATGGGGGGAGCCATTTTATAAGTTCCATGATTTTGGCGATTTCTCTTACTCCGTGCTCAGCGTTAAACAGTCTACAATTGAAAAAGATCCGGAAACGGTGCAACTGTTCACCGATGCCATTATTGAGGCGCTTAAGGTTGTTCAAGAGGACAAGGAGCTGGCGATGCAAAACATGAAAGCCGAGTTCCCAACGTTATCTGATGATGCGATTCAAGCCTCCCTAGACCGCGCTTATGCAGACAACCTATGGAGTCCGGACGGGTTCATTACGGAAGCCGCCGTGAAACAGGACATGGACGTGCTGATCAAAACCGGGATTTTTACGGGCGAATACGCTTATGATCAGTTGGTCGACATGCAGTTCGTCAATTCATCCAACTAAGGAAGGTAAGGTGAAACGAAGTGAATCTAGATCAAAAGCTGATTAATAGCCGAGCGGCTATCGTGGTGGTGGATGTGCAGAATGATTACTGTCACCCGGAGGGCGCTTTAGCCCAGGCGGGGAATGACGTGGGGGCTGTCGCCGGGATGATGCCGAATTTACATCACCTGCTGGCGGCGGCCAGAGAATTCGAAGTGCCGGTTATTTTTATCCAGACCTTTCATGAAGAAGCAACGGATTCCGAAGCTTGGAGAGAACGATCTAATGGAAAATCGATGGCGGTATGCCGGACGGGCACCTGGGGGGCGGATTTCTACGAAGTTGCGCCTGAGCCGGATGAGGTAGTTGTTAACAAACACCGATACAGCGCCTTTGTAAATACAAGGCTCGATTCAGTTCTGCGGAGCCTGAAGATCGAAACGCTGATTATGACCGGCGTCAGCACCAATGTGTGCGTGGAATCGACGGCCCGGGACGGATTTATGCTGGATTATCACATTGTGCTGCTTCGCGATGCCTGCGCCTCTTATTCGAATCAGGCTCATGAAATGACGATGAAAAATATCGAAGGATATTTCGGTGAAGTCACGGACACCCGGCAAGTCATTTCCTTGTGGGAACGGGCTTGGAAGGCAACCGCGAACCCGATAACGATGACGCAAGTGTAAAGCAGGTGGAGGCATGGGCATGAACGGTACAACCCGTACACGGGTTCAATATATCATTTGTACGGGAGCTTTCTTATCCAACTGTTCCGCCGGCATGTTCAACATCGCGCTGGTTGACATCGCCGGAAATTATAAGGTAGGTCTCGCCTCCGCACAATGGGTTGTTACGGCTTATTTGCTGGTCATTTCCGTACTCTTGCCGGTGATGGGGAAGCTCGGGGATACCCGTGGTCGGCGGTTCGTGCATAATCTAGGTTACTTCGGCTTTGCGTTAGGGGCACTCGGCTGCGCGCTTGCGCCGTCACTGGGCTGGTTGATTGCCTTCCGTATTGTGCAGGGCGTAGGTGCCTCTATGTATCAGGCGACGAACATGGCGCTGATCGTCTCGTTGTTTCCTCCTGAGAAAAGAGGGAGAGCTTTAGGGATGATCAGCACCTTCGTGGCCGCCGGTTCGATGATTGGTCCCAGCCTGGGAGGCGTACTGATTCAATGGATCTCTTGGGAGGCATGCTTCTGGCTGCTGGCCGGCACCGCGTTGATGGCTTGGATGATGGCTCAACGGTATATTCCAAAGGATATGCCGGAGGAGCAAGGGCACATTGATGTAACCGGAGCCCTTCTGTTTGGGGCTTCGTTAACAGGCCTTGTCACAGCTATTCATCTAGGCACGGAATGGGGATGGGGATCCCTGCCTGTGGTCTCGCTGTTGTTCATGTTCGCGGGTTGTGCCGCCGGGTTTGTGATGTGGAGTCTCTCATCCCGGTGGGGCGTGGTGGCAAGTCAAGCCCCTGTCGGATCCCCGCAGGTACAGGAACCTGCCAGCGGCTCCCCCTTTATCGATCTCAAGCTGCTTGGGGATGCTGCGACGAATGCCGGGATCTGGATCACCATCGTTACGTATATGGCCGCTTTTTCGACGCAACTCGTATTGCCGGTATTTCTTCGTCATGAGTTGGGTGTCCCGCCGGCGATGGCTGGATTGATGATGATGGGTTATCCGCTGGCATTGATCGTCGCATCCCCGTTATTCGGCAGTATGTCGGACAAGCATGGTTCCATGCCGCTGCTGACGGCCGGATTGTTGGGGATGGCTGCGACGTTAGCGGCTTTAGGTTTTCTATCAACCTCGTATCCGATGCTTCTGCTAATAATATTGATTGTATTGCTTGGTGCATCCATGGGGATGATCACTTCGCCTAATACGAGCCTGGTGATGGGCCGCGTGGATCATGGGCACTTGGGTTTCATCAGCAGTTTACTAGCGTTGTCGCGTAATCTTGGCATGATGTTTGGCACTGCGGCAGGCGGCGCGTTAATAGCCGGCGCAGACGGTTATCGGATGGTTTTCGTCCTTTGTCTCGCGCTGGTGTTAGGATCTTTAGTTCTCTTGCTTGTTACGGTTCGTCAAGCAAGGCATCGTCGTCACCACGAGGAGACGGTATCACCATCCTAAAAAAGCCATTGCCTGGACGTTAAACGTCCGGGCAATGGCTTATTGGTGTGATTCAATTACAAAGTGACCCCGGTTTTGAAAATGGCCAGCTCGCGGACCTCGTTCTGCTCGTTCCGGGTTTTCTGCCCGCTTGCCACCTCGATGACGTAAGTGATAAAGTCCTCCAGCACCTTTTCCATCGGCGTATCCAGCAAGGAGCCGGCGTTAAAATCCATCCAGTGCTGCTTGCGGGCGAACAGCTCGTTGTTCGTGGCGACCTTTACCGTTGGGACAAAGCTGCCAAACGGGGTGCCGCGGCCGGTCGTAAACAGGACCAGCTGGCAGTCGGCGGCGGCCAGCGCGGAGGAGGCGACCAAATCGTTGCCCGGCGCTTGCAGCAGGCTAAGTCCCTTCTTGCGCAGCTTCTCGCCGTATTTCAGCACGTCGACCACCGGAGCAGTCCCGGCTTTTTGCGTGCAGCCCAGCGATTTGTCCTCCAGCGTACTGATGCCGCCGGCCTTGTTGCCGGGCGATGGGTTCTCATAAACGGGTTCGCCGTAGGATAGGAAGTATTGCTTAAAATCATTGATCAGGGCGACGATTTGCTCGAACACCTCCGGGCTTTCCGCGCGGGCCATCAGCATCTGCTCGGCCCCAAACATTTCAGGCACTTCGGTCAGGATCGTGGAGCCGCCCTGGGAAATCAGGAAATCGGAAAACGCGCCAAGCAGCGGATTTGCCGTAATCCCGGAGAAGCCGTCGGAGCCGCCGCACTTCAACCCAACGTTCAGTTCGCTGAGCGGGATCGGCTCCCGGCGGTCGTTCCGGGCCGCCTCCACCAGCTCTTCGAGCAGCGCCAGCCCAGCTTCCAGCTCGTCTTCGACCTCTTGGGCGACGAGGAATTTGACGCGTTGCTCATCGTAATCACCCAGCCGCTGGCGGAACTCGGCCACGACGTTGTTCTCACAGCCGAGGCCGAACACCAGCACGCCGCCCGCATTGGGGTGCAGCACGGCATCCGCCAGAATATCGCGCGTCATGAGATGGTCTTCCCCCAACTGCGAGCAGCCGTACGGATGCTTCAGCACAGTGATGTTGTCGAAGGGGCCGAGATCCGGATGCTCCGCCTTAAAGGCGCTGATCATTTGCTCGGCGATCCCGTTCACACAACCGACGGTAGGCACGATATACAGATCGTTGCGGATGCCGGCTTTCCCGTTGGTCCGGCGGTAGCCCTGAAAGGTGAGCTGGCGTTTCGGGAAGGTCACGGGATGCAGGTCGGGTTGATATTCGTACTGTTCCTCGCCGGCCAGATTCGTTTTCACATTATGCGTATGCACCCATTCGCCCGGGGCGATGGCCGTAACCGCATGGCCGATGGGGGAACCGTATTTGGTCACGGACGAACCGGCGGGGATGTCGGATAACGCGATTTTGTGGCCTTGAGGAATGTCTTGCTTGACTTGAACGGTCACCTCATCAAATGGGATCTGTTCCCCGGCTTCGATCGGCCGCAAAGCAACCGCAACGTTGTCGCGCGGGTTCATTCTCATTAATCGCCGCATGGGCTGCCGCCTCCTATCCATTGTAACGTGGCCCTGGCGCCAAACGCGTCCAGCTTCCGCACATATTGCTCCAAGGTTTCGGCGAGTTCGGGAACGCCGGTCAAATCCTCACCCCATAACTTGGCTTCCTCTAAAAGGGTCGGAATCACTTCCTTGGGCCGCGTCCAAGCCGCATCGAAAAGGGCAAGCACGTCCGGGCTGTCCTTGCGTTCCAGCCGGTCGCCTCGGTAGCCGACCAGCAGCGCAGCGAAAGCCAGGGTGATGCGCTTCGGCAGCTCGCCGCGTTCCCGCTGGTAACGCAGAAGGACGGGCAGCAGCCGGGTCTTGAATTTGGCGATGCTGTTCAGGGAGATCGAAGCCAGCTCATGCCGGATAAACGGGTTCATAAACCGTTCCCGCACGGCTGCAGCGTAAGTGAGCAGCCCCGTCTTGGGCAAATCCAGCATCGGAACGATCTCCGCGCCCATCAGCTCCCGGACGAATACGGACAAATCCTCATCGTTCATCACTTCCTCCACCGTCTCCAGTCCGGCGAGTAAGCCTAGAGCGGCCATCGCAGTGTGGGGGCCGTTCAGCAGGTGGACCTTTTGCTCGCGATACGGGCGCAGATCATCGGTGAAGATGACGTTTAATCCGGCTTCGGTCAGCGGCAGCCGTTCAGGCAGCCAGGCCGGGCCCTCAATAACCCACAGCAGGTAAGGCTCGGCGGTCACCATCAAGCGGTCTTGGTAGCCGAGCTCGCGCTCCAGCTGCTCCGCTTTTTCCTGCGGGAATCCGGGGACGATGCGGTCCACCAAGCTGCAGCAAAAGGTATTTTCCCGTTCAAGCCACGCCGTGAACCCGTCGCCGAGCTTCCAATCCGCAGCGTAACGCAGCACGATCTCCCGCAGCTTCTCGCCGTTGCGATCGATCAGCTCGCAGGGGATAATCGTAAATCCTGCTTTCCCCAACTGATAGCGCCGATAGAGCAGGGCGGTTAGTTTGCCGGGGAAGCTGCGCTGCGGCCTATCCGTCAGGCGATCCTCCGGGTTGTAAGCGATGCCGGCCTCGGTTGTGTTCGAGGTGATGAACTCGAGGGAATCTTGCTCTGCCAGGGCGAGAAACTGTTCGTACTCGGTGTACGGGCTGATCAACCGGCTGACGGAGTGGAGGATCTCATATTCGTTCACGACTTGCTGCTCGGCGATCCCGTTAATTAGTACGGTGTAGAGGTGATCCTGCCTCGCATAGTGCTCGGATACCGGACTGGCCTGCGGCTTGACCATCACCACGCTGCCTTGAAACCGGCCTTGCTGGTTCATCTGTTGCACCTGCCAGACGGTGAAGGCGCGCATAAAATTGCCCTCGCCGAACTGAATCATCCGTTCCGGATAGGTGGGCAAGTCGGGAACTAAAGCTCGGGATAATGGCGGATGAAGGGGTGTATCCATGGGCTTCACAACTCCTTTTTCGCATCATTCATCATGGAAAGGAACGAGATAACGCACTAGATTAAATGTTTTGCACACGTGAACAATTTGGGACGCGACCCGGGCAGGAGAAAATAGCTGCAAGAATGCATCTATTTTTGCCTGGATCGCCGATTTTGGGCAAATAACGTCTATAGTGCAGTTATTTCTGGCCAAATCTCTAGTTCGAGCGATATGGACCCCAAATAACTGCATTATTGCAACTATTGGCCGCAAACACGACCAAACACCCGAAAATAACTGCATCCCTGCAGTTATTTTCTTGTCGGCAGACGACGCTGCTAGATTGCGGCAACCGATTGGCGGATCATCAGCGTCGTTGGGACAAACAGGGTCTCGCTCGGCGCCCCCGTGGGCGGCTCCTTGTCCGCTTGGCTCGACCCCGGACCTGCGGGCTGCATCAGCTCGATCAGTTTGCGGGTGCCTAGCTCGCTGATCTCGGCGACCGGCTTGCGGATCGTCGTCAGGGCCGGATTCGTGTAGCTGGCGAACACGATATCGTCGAATCCGATCAGCGACACCTGATCCGGCACGCTCACGCCCCGAGCGTAGCAAGCGTTCATCGCCCCGATCGCCATATCATCGTTCGCGCAAAACACCAGCGTAGGCGGCTCGGGCAGATCCAGCAAAGCGTTCATCCTCCGGAACCCGCTGTCGATGCTGTAATCGCCGGCCGCCTGATATTCGGCGGGGAGGGAGAGCCCATGGGCGAGCAGGCTTTCCAGGAAGCCCTGCTTCCGTTCGGCCGCCGATCGGAAGCCGGCCTTGCCTTCCATGATCGCCAGCCGTCGATGGCCCTGGCCAATCGCATAATCGATCGCTTCCCGCACGCCTTCGCGGTCGTTCGCCACAACGTTGGCCATGCCGGGATCGTCCAGATGGCGGTTGAGGACGACCAGCGGAATGCCCGCCTTCTTGACGTGATAAATAAACGCGTTGTCCGCATCGCTTTGGCTCATCACCAGAATGCCGTCAAAGCGGTGCGGCGAGATGCCCTCCAAATGGCGGATCCCGTCGATTCCGTGCACAGTCAGGCTGTAGTTCTCGTCCAGCGCATGATGTATGCCTTTAATCGCATCAACGAGGAAGCTGGCTGACGTGCCTTGATCGATGCTGGAGAAAAACAGCCCGATCGTATACGTCCTCTTCATCACTAAACTTTTGGCGCTGACGTTGGGAACGTAATTCATGTCGGCGGCGATTTTTTCGATTTTGTCCCGTGTCTCCGGCTTAATCAGCGGGCTGCCGTTCAGCGCCCGAGACACCGTGGTATGAGACACACCAGCCACGCGGGCAATGTCTTTGATCGTAATCATAGAACCTCATCTTTCGCAGAAGAGTTGCTTGTTATTTTCACGTTTTCATTGTATGCCCCATAACTTCAAAAAGTCAAGAAAAACAGGCTTTGCACACGTGAAAATAAAATTTGCTGACGGACGGATGTAAGCGCTATAATATCAGGTAGAATCAATGGGAGGGAGGAGGACATGCGCGTGGAGGAAAGTCGGTCAAAATTATGGGAACTGCTTGGGGATTTGCCCGCCGCCGAAAGAGCCGTTTCGGCTCGGCTGCTGAAGCGAGAAACGTTTGACGGGTATGAGCTGGAGACGTTGCTGCTGGATTTAAACGGGCTGGAGCTTGTGCCGGCCTATTTCGCCAAGCCAAGGGAGGGCGAGGGACCTTACCCGCTTGTCGTGTTTAATCATTCTCATGGCGGCAATTATGGAAACGGCCGCAAGGAGCTGATTCGCAGCAGCGGTTACCTTCAAGAGCCGTCTTTTGCCAAAGTGTTGACGGATTTAGGGTGTGCGGTGTGCAGTATCGACATGTGGGCCTTCAACGAACGCAGCGGCAAAAGCGAAGGCGAACTGGTCAAGGAGATGTTGTGGAACGGGCGGTCGTTATGGGGCATGATGCTCTATGATCATCATCGGCTGATCGATTACCTGTGTACCCGGGAGGATGTGGATGCCTCGCGAATCGGAACGATCGGGATGTCCATGGGCGGCCTGATGGCCTGGTGGCTGGCGGCGCTTGACGAGCGGGTGGGCGTCGTGGTTGACCTCTGCGGTCAGGTTGATGCAGAAACCCTGATCGCCAAGCGAGGCCTGGAGCATCACGGGTTCTATTTTTACGTTCCCGGGCTGCTGAAGCATTTTACGACCCTTGAGATTCAAAAGCTAATCGCTCCCCGGCCCCGGCTGAGCTTGGTTGGCCGAAACGACCGGCTTTGCCCGATCGAAGGGGTGCAGCTGTTGGATCGGGGCCTGCGGGAAGCCTATGCGGCCGTCGGGAGGCCGGACCATTGGCAGACCGTCATCACCGGCGGCGGCCATATGGAAACCGCGGAGATGCGAGCGGCCTGGCCGGAATTTATCAAGCGGCATTTGGTGCGCACTGCACCATAGGCAGGTGTCCGCGACCTCCTCGGGCGGCGGTCTACCGCCCCTCGCGCAGCTCTTCCGACGGCAGGCGCTGGAACTCGCGCTTGTACAGCCGGGCAAAATACACCGGCTCCAAGCCGACATACGCCGCGGCCTGGCGGATCGTCATGTCGGGATGCTCGAGGAGCAGATGCCGAGCCGTTTTCAGCCGGATCTGATGGAGGTATTGCAGCGGCGTTAATCCCATCGCTTGCCGGAACAGCCGGGTCAGCTGCTTCTGTGAATAGCCGACATGACCCGCCAACCCGGCGATCGTGATCGGCCGGTTCAAGTGGTCATGCAGGAAGCGAACCGCCACATCCACGACCGATGTCCGGTAGGAGACAGGGGGAGCAGAGGGCTGAAGCGATGGGATAGATGAATCGGTCTGCCGGCTCGTTTGGCCTGACGTGTCCTTGAGGATCGCCAGCAGCAGCGAGTACAACAGCTCCGTCGTTTGCCAAGGGTCATGCTCGTTGCCGGATAACTGCCAAATGGCAAGCAGGCGGTCTGTAAACAAGGTGACGTCCGAGAGCTGCAGCAGACGTGGAGCATCGCCAAAACCCCAGCGGCTTAGCACATCACCGAAGTTTTCCAGCAGCGTAACGTATCCGACGAACCACGGTTGTTCCCCGTAAGGCATATATTCGTGGGCGCATCCGGCCGGGATGAAGAGCAGCTGGCCGGGATGGAGGATGTCCCATTTGTCCTTGTCGACATGTAACCGGCGGAACTGCCCCGCCCCGGAGAGGGTCAAGAACAGCTGATGTGCGGAAAATCCCTTCATCCGCGTAAGCGGCGGCTGAATTTCCGTTCCTACCGTATACACGGTCAGCGGCAGAATCTCGTTGTGCGAGGGGGTCAAATTGCTTTTGAGCGGCAGCAGGTCCATGGCGGTTCACTCCATTTTGTCCATTTTGTCTGGTGGATTGTCCGATTTGTGGCTTCCGCCCGATTATAGCTCACCTCTATAATGAGAGCAAATCGTTTTGGGAGTGTGAATGAGCTTGGAACTGAATCGTGAATGGGAAAATCTATCGTGTCTGCACATCGGCCGGCTGCCGGCCCGCGCCTCCTTTATTCCGTACGCTAATGCCGAGACGGCGCGGACGGGGAAACGCGGCCGTTCACCGCATTACCAAACGCTTAACGGGATGTGGAAATTCCGTTATCATCCGCGGGTTCGCGAGGTCGACGAGCGTTTTTTTGAAGCAGAAACAGACGCCAGCGCTTGGGATGACCTGATCGTACCTTCCTGCTGGCAAACTAACGGTTATGATCAGCTGCACTATACAAACGTCAACTATCCGATTCCTTATGATCCGCCGTATGTACCGGACGACAATCCGGCGGGCGCATATGTGAGGGATTTTAATCTCCCGGAAGCGTGGACGAAGAAAGAGACCCATATCGTGTTTGAAGGGGTGAACGCCTGTTTTTATTTGTGGGTGAACGGCCGCTTCGTCGGGTACAGCCAAGGCAGCCGGATTCCGGCGGAATTCGATCTTTCGCCGTTCGTTGCGGCGGGCCGCAATCGCATCGCCGTGCTGGTGTTGAAGTGGTGCGACGGTACATATTTGGAGGATCAAGACGTTTGGCGCTTCTCCGGCATTTATCGCGACGTCTATTTGTTGTCCCGGGATACCGCGCATATCCGCGACGTATTTAACCAACCGCTGTTGTCGGGCGATCTGACCGAAGGCAAGCTCCGTTCCGAGATCGAAACGACGGGCAACCTGAAGGTACAAGCGGAAATATGGGATCCGTCGGGCAAGCTGGTTGGACGGCAGGAGGCGCAAATCGACGGCAAAGGGACGATTGAGCTGGACGTGCCGCAGCCGCAGTTGTGGAACGCCGAGCAGCCTCGGCTGTATGAACTGTTTTTGACGGCGGGGCAAGAGGTGTTGCGTTTTCGGATGGGCTTCAAAAAGGTAGAGATCGTAGACGGCATCTTCCGCATCAACGGCCGCGCCGTGAAGCTGAAGGGGGTTAACCGCCACGATTCCCATCCAGAGCTGGGACAGACGATCCCGGTAAATCATATGATTGCGGATCTAAAGTTAATGAAGCGTCATAATGTCAACACGATCCGCACGTCGCATTATCCCAACGATCCGAAGTTTCTTGACCTTTGTGATGAATACGGGTTTTACGTTATAGATGAAGCGGACTTGGAGTGCCATGGCGTAACCCGTACGGGCGAACTGGAGGAAGGGGTCTTCCACAAGCTGTCGAAGGCTCCGGAATGGCGGGAAGCGTTTGTGGAGCGGGCGGTTCGTATGGTCGAGCGGGACAAAAACCACGCCTCCGTCATCATCTGGTCGATGGGCAACGAATCCGGTTATGGACCCAACCATATGGCGATGGCGGAGTGGACGAAAGCGCGGGACGCCTCCCGTCCGGTGCATTACGAAGGAGCGGATCCCCGGTATTACAGCGATCCGAACACGTCTTGTCTTGACATGGATAGCCGTATGTACACTTCAGTTAAGGAGATCGAGCGCTATGCCCTGGATGAGAACAGCACCAAGCCGCTGTTCCTATGCGAATATAGCCATGCCATGGGCAACGGACCCGGGGATTTGCAGGATTACTGGAATGTGATTTATCGCTATCCGAAGCTAATGGGCGGCTGCGTTTGGGAATGGTGCGACCACGGCATAGCCGCGGAAACGCCGGACGGACAGCGTTATTTTGCCTATGGCGGCGATTTTGGCGAGCAGCCAAACGACGGGAACTTCTGCATCGACGGGCTCGTATTTCCGGATCGTCGGCCGCACACCGGCTTGTTGGAATTGAAGCAGGTCATTGCGCCCGTTCACATCGACGCCGAGGATGCCGGCCAAGGACGGTTCCGCGTACTGAACCGGTATGACTTCAGCAATCTGTCGCATCTAGCGGTGAGCTGGAAGCTGGAGCGGGAGGGAGAAGTGCTGCAGCAAGGGCGGTCAGGCCTGCTAACCGCCGAACCGGGGGAGACCCAAGAGTTGAACCTTCCATACGATCTGCCGCAGGAGGTGCCGGGACCGATCGTATTGACCTGCTCTGTTCGGCAGCAGCAGGATACCGCTTGGGCGGAGGAAGGCTATGAAATCGCCTTCTATCAATTTGAATTGCCGGGGGCGCAAGGCCTGTTGCGCCAAGAGCTGCCGGTCCTCCGGGAGTACGCTGCTTTTATGAAAGCGGAGGAACAAGAAGGACGTCTTACGGTGACCGGATTTGATTTCGAACACGTCTTTGATCTGAAGTTAGGCATGCCGCAGCAAATAACAAAGCAAGGCATTCCGCTGCTCTCTCGGCCGGCGCGGTTTAATCTGTGGCGGGCACCGATGGACAATGACATGCACATCCGTAAGGAATGGGAAGCTGCCGGTCTCCATCATACGGC
Organism: Paenibacillus rubinfantis; assembly: GCF_001486505.1. Lineage (GTDB taxonomy): Bacteria > Bacillota > Bacilli > Paenibacillales > Paenibacillaceae > Fontibacillus > Fontibacillus rubinfantis. Next base: position 1,187,420 of record NZ_LN909065.1, on the reverse strand, counting down.
CATGAAGGTATACGCCAGCCGTTGGGAGCAAAAGCCGGACGCTTCAGTCGAAATCCGCGTCGACTTCTCGCTCGCCAGCTACACCTTCGAACCGTTCGTACGCGGCAGCGCCGTTTGGACGGTTGAGGGAACGGGGGAAGTGAAGCTGGCGGTTCATGCTGACGTGCGTGAGAACCTCCCGTTTTTACCTCGCTTCGGCCTCGAACTCACGATGCCAAAAGGGACCGAGGAGATCGAGTATTACGGCTTCGGCCCGCATGAGAGCTATATCGACAAGCGGGCGAGCGTACGCAAAGGCAAGTACCTGTTGTCCGTGGACGATATGTTCGAGAATTACGTGATGCCGCAGGAGACCGGTTCCCGTTACGGCACCGATTGGGCGATTGCTTCCAATGTCCAAGGTATGGGGCTGAAATTTACGGCCGGGGAGCCATTCTCGTTCCAGGCGTTGCATTACACCGCCGAAGACCTGACGGCGGCGCAACACACGTATGAGCTTCAGCGTCGTCCTGAAACGATCGTGACGCTTGATTACCGGATGAGCGGTGCGGGGTCCGGCTCCTGCGGACCGCAGTTGGCGGAGCCTTATCAGTTTGCTGAGAAGTCGATTGATTTTGCGGTAACGATCCAACCCGTTTTTAAGGAAGAGGAATAGAAGAAGATCTACTATAATAAGTAATCAGCTGTTCCCTGGCCTTGCGGCCGGAGAACGGCTTTTTTTTTGTTGCAAGGAGGGCTTGACGAGAGATTCGTTAGGGAGTATATTATTAAGCGCTGAAATATTTAAATAGTAAATTAATTTAAATCTTAAATAATTCGGACGGCTCAAGCAGAAAGGAGGAGCGGCATTGGTAAAAAAAGAAGAGCTGTTCGAAGTGACCTCGATGTTTCGAACGCTGATCAAAGCGATCACACAGGAGTGGAACAAACGCGGAGGCGAGTTTAACCTTAGCTTCCCGCAATATAAAATGCTCTACATGCTGAACGCCTCCGGGACGCACACCGTATCCCAGCTGGCAGAGGCGCTGGGGATTACCTCCGCAGCGATCACGGGAATTACAGACCGGCTGGTCACGGAAGGCTTCGTAAGTCGGGAACGCGGGGAGAACGACCGCCGGATCGTGAACATCTCGATTACCAATCGAGGCCGAGAAATCATCAACCAGGTCACCGAACGGCAGAAGGAGATGCTCGAAGGTTTTTTTGATCAACTGCAAGAGGAAGATTTACAGCATTTGCGACGAATTTTTGGCGTAGTGCTTGCAAATATAGAAAATAAATCATAACGGAGATGGAGAAACTACATGGAACACTTAACACTTAAACGAAAAGTTTCGATCATGATCGCCATCATGGCCGCGATGTTCTTCGCTGCCATTAACCAGACGATCGTGAGCACGGCGATGCCGCGGATCATTTCGATCCTTGACGGCATGGACTACTATACCTGGACGATCAATATTTACTTACTGACTTCTACGATCGCTACCGTCCTGGTCGGCAAACTGTCCGATATGTACGGGCGGAAGCCGTTCCTGCTGATCGGGATCCTGCTCTTTATGGCGGGCGCTTTTATGACGGGGACGTCCTCGGACGTATTCCAGTTTATCACCTACCGGGGGATTCAAGGGATCGGCGCCGGGATCATTCAGTCGACCGCCTTTACGGCTGTAGGCGACTTGTTCCCGCCGCGTGAGCGCGGCAAATGGATGGGCCTGATGACAGCGATCTTTGGCTTTTCCAGCGTCCTTGGCCCAACCCTGGGTGGCTACCTCGTCGATCATATGGATTGGCACTGGCTGTTCTGGATCTTCCTGCCGCTGGGTATCGTAGCGTTTATCATGATCCTGTCTTTGTTCCCGAAAATGGAACGCGGCAGCTCCCAAAGCATCGACTATGTTGGCTCGCTGTTTATGACGACAACGATCGTGCCGATGTTGCTGGCCTTTTCTTGGGCAGGCACGACGTACGCTTGGGGTTCAGCGCAAATTATCGGCTTGCTCGCGGCTTCGGTCGTATCCGCTTTGATCTTTGTGTTTGTGGAATCGAAGGTAAAAAATCCGATTTTGCCGCTTCACTTGTTTAAAAACGATGTTGTGACCATTTCCAATATCATCGGCTTCATTATGAACTTTGGGATGATGGGCGCCTTGATTTACCTGTCGTTCTTCGTGCAAGGCGTGCTGGGCATTTCGCCGACATATGCCGGCTATGTGACGATGCCGATGTCGATCGTCATGGTCGTCGCGAGCGCCATCACCGGCCAAATGATCGCGAAGAAAGGCAAATACAAGCAATTTGCTCTGTTTGGCATTCCGATCATGATTGCCGGGATGGCCATTATGATTTTCATGAACAGCGTGCCTGTCGCGATCCTCAGCATGATCGTGTTTGGCTTGGGTCTAGGCGTCGGGATGCCGGTGTTCTCGCTGGCCACGCAAAACGCCGTGCCGCATAAAGAGCTTGGCGTAGTTACCGCTTCGACGCAGCTGTTCCGGAATCTCGGCGGTACGATCGGGATTGCGGTCATGGGTACCGTCATGTCAAACAATTTGACGAAAAACCTGAAAGAAGCGCTGCAGTCATCCGCGGCGCCGGACATGAGCCAGATGGATCCGCAGTTGGTGCAGCAAATGACCGCTTTCGCCAACCCGCAAACGTTGATGAACAAACCGTTGCTGGAGCAGACACAAGCCAGCTTGCCGGCGGATGCACAGCCGTTGTTCGCACAAATGATCCAAGGTATCCGCGATGCGCTGGGAACGACCTTGTCCACCGTGTTCCTGACCGGAACCCTGGTGTTGGTCGTGGCCTTCGTGCTGGTCTTCTTCCTGAGAGAGCTGCCGCTTCGGTCGACAAACCAAGCGCCAACTCCGCAGACTTCCAAGGAAGGCGGCGAAGAAGGGGCGGCACTGGGCGCGCAAGCTTCCGCTCCGCATCAAGCTTAATCAGAACTTATTCATAAAGAGAGCTTTCGCATCGTCATGCGAAAGCTCTTTTTTTAGTGCGCCACGCATGGCGCGTAGCTAGGCGGTGAAAGTCCGCTATGGGGGCTGGCAGTTGCCAACCATTAGCCAAGAGCAAGGGTGTCCATCGTGAGGTGGAATCTGAAGGAAGCTGGAGGCAAAGTCCCGGCCTGAGGAACACGAATCGCATCAGGCATCCAAAGTGGGATGAGTCTGCTAAACAAGACGAAATCCAATAAACTGCACGGACACGCGGATGTAAATGCGGCGGGTATACGGGATGAAAGTTACGCGTCTTACCGTGGGAGGTCTCATGGACGTGAGGAGATGAATTTCAAATCATGGTTGAAACAAGATTTATCATGAGAAGTCAGCAGACGCCATAGTACCTCGGTTAGTCGACAACTTGAGGGAAGGGCTGAACCTAAGGAGGTGTGGGTTAATGAATGGTACCGAAACAGGAGTCAAGTGCAGCCAACTTCGAAGAGAAGGCTCGACGCAAAACGTACATGCGGAACATGGAGAATATGCGGGAGCGCACAGTCCTGAGCGGATACCTGAAACCGACAGCACCGACGCAACCGAGTCGAAGGACGAGTTGCTTGAGAAAATCGTTAGCAGAGACAACATGAACGAAGCGTTCAAGCGGGTCAAAACTAACAAAGGATCTCACGGAATCGACGGGATGGGAGTAGATGAACTTCTACAATATCTCCGAGAGAACGGAGAAACCATCAAGGAATCCATTCTGGACGGAACCTACCGTCCGAATCCTGTTCGAAGGGTAGAAATCCCGAAAGAGAACGGAAAGAAGAGAAACCTGGGAATTCCTACGGTTGTTGACCGAGTTATCCAACAGGCGATCGCTCAAGTGCTTACCCCGATCTACGAAAAACAGTTTTCGGAGAACAGTTTCGGATTCCGACCCAAGAGAAGCGCACATAACGCTATTCAGAGAAGCCAATCAAACATCGAAGAAGGGTACAAATACGTGGTCGATATGGACTTGGAGAAATTCTTTGACACCGTTAACCAAAGCAAATTGGTGGAAGTCTTATCCCGAACCATTAAAGACGGGCGGGTCATCTCGCTCATCCACAAGTACCTGAAAGCCGGCGTTGTCGTGAAGCACCGCTTCGAGGATACGGAAATCGGCGTACCGCAAGGGGGCAATCTGAGTCCAATTCTCAGCAACATTATGCTGAACGAACTGGACAAGGAACTGGAAAGCCGCGGGCACCGCTTCGTGCGCTATGCGGACGATCTCCTGATCTTCAGCAAAAGCAAAAGGAGCGCGGAACGGACACTGGAGAACATTCTTCCCTTCATTGAAAAGAAGTTGTTTCTCAAAGTGAACCGGGAAAAGACAGTGGTGGACGAGGCGTGGAAGGTTAAATTTCTTGGGTTCTCCTTCTACAAAAGGAAAGGAGAGACACGAGTCCGCATTCATCCGAAATCCGCTGCCAAGATGAAAGCCAAAGTAAAGGAGCTCACGTCCAGAAGCAACGGGATGGGAAATGAAGAACGAGCCGAAAAGCTTAGACGCTACATCATGGGGTGGATCAACTACTACAAAATAGCGGATATGAAAAGTATGCTCCAATCCACGGATGAATGGATGAGAAGGCGGATTCGCATGATCTTCTGGAAGCAGTGGAAACGAGTGAGGACGAAATTCGAGAAACTGCAATCGCTCGGAATCCAAGGACAAAAAGCATGGGAATACGCAAACACGAGAAAGGGCTACTGGAGAATCTCCAATAGCCCCGTCCTCTCGAAGTCCCTCGGAAATAACACCCTCAAGGGCTTAGGATTTCTCTTCTTCTCGGATTATTATCGACAAGTAACTGCGAAAACTTAGGAACCGCCGTATACCGAACGGTACGTACGGTGGTGTGGGAGGTCGGCTACTCAATTAATGGGTAGCCTCCTACCCGATCGAGGGATTAGGTGTGTTGATTGCAGCTTGGCGATAAAGTGCGGGGAAAAGAGAGATCTTGTCGCCTTCGCAGATGGAATTCCTTGTGATCTCAGGTATACTAAAGGATAGGGTTGAAGATCTCACAAGGGGAGTCCGGGATGAAGGTCATTTTGGTTGATGATGAGCAACTAGCCTTAAAGTATATGGAACATCAGTTGCGGAAGGTATCGCAAATCGAAATTCTCGGTAAATTTATCGATCCGTTCGAAGCGAAACGTTTTGTGCTGGAGACGGAAGCAGATGTGGTATTTCTGGACATCCATCTGCCCGAAATCAATGGCATCGAGTTGGCCGAACAACTCCTGCAGCACAAGCCGCAGCTTAACGTGGTATTCGTTACGGCGTATGATGAATACGCGATTAAAGCTTTTGAATTAAATGCCCTGGATTATGTCTTGAAGCCGGTCCAGAAGGAGCGGCTGGAAATCACACTGCGACGGATTCAGGAACGTATGGACGGGCGGAAAACTCAGGGAGAAGTCGAAGCGAGCTCCCTTCAAGAAGGGCGGCTGAAGATTCGGATGTTTCAACAGTTTCAGATCGAAGCCTCCTCGACCCTGCACCCTGTCCAGATCCGCTGGCGCACGACTAAAGCGCAGGAATTGTTCCTGCACTTGCTCCAGCACCGGGAGCAGCTTGTCCGTAAGTCCGTACTCGTTGAATTGTTATGGCCGGGATATGAACCTAGCCGGGCTTATTCGCAGCTGTACACAGCGGTGTATCACATCCGCAAAACCCTGGAGCCTTACAGCGAATATATGCATATCAACAGCGCCACAGACGGTTATGTGCTGCAGCTCGATAACGTCGATTTGGACGTGGAAACCTGGGAACAGTTTGTTGGTTCCGTCACGACGTTGGACGAGCGGACCGCCGCCGAGCTTGAAGCGGTGTTGGACTTGTACCAGGGGGATTACCTGCAGGATTACGATTATTGGTGGGCGGAGAGCGAACGTTATCGATTCAAATCATCATGGCTCCGCATGGCCACCCGTATGGCTGAATGGCACAAGGGGCAAGGTCAACTGGACAAGGCGATCGAAATGTACCAAGGGATATGCGATCGGCATCCGCTGGAGGAAGATGCCCATTTAGCCCTGATGAAGCTCTATGCTTCGCTAGATAAACGCGCCCTTGTGCTGCGCCAATACCGAAGACTCGAAGAGGTGTTAGCCGCAGAGCTTAACGAACCGCCAAGCCCTTCGATCCTTCAGTGGTACCGCGATTGGTCTCAAACCCATCAAAGCCCTTCCCAAAACAGCCTTTAAACTGTTGTTGGGGGGGCTTTTTTATTGATTTACTTCCGTGAATGTCGATAATTTGTAGAGTTTGATATGCGAAAATGCGGTAAATGTACTAGCGCCATACGAAAAGTGTGAAGTTGGGTGGGAACGATGAGGATCGTAAAGCATTTTGCCGGATTATTTCAGAGCATTCGAGGTTTGCTTGGGATAGAAGCCACTTTCCGCGCTCGGAAGGAAGGCTTGAGGGAACTGTTTGAACAGCAGAGCCGCATGTTGGATATGATCGCAAAGGGGGTGAAGCCGAGGCTCATCCTGCAGGAGCTTGCCGGTCTTGCCGAGCGGCTATGCGGTGCTGGTTGCGCCGTTTATGTGCCGGACGGGGAGGACGGAGAAAATATGCTGCGTTTGGTTGCGGCCTCCGGGCTGCCCCGGGAATATATCCGCCGGGTTCAAGGTCTGGAGCTAGGCCCGTCAATGGGGGCAAGTGCCAGTGCGGTTAATACGCGGCGGATCGTTGTTGTGCCGGATACCGGTCAAGACGCGCGGTGCGAGTATTACCGAGACTTGCTCCTGGAGCATCCGCAGTTGAGATCATGCTGGGCAGCTCCAATCCTGGCACCGGACGGAAGCGTAGAGGCGGTTTTTGAGCTGCACTACACGCGTTATCTCCCGCCATCTGCCGATACCTTGGCGCTCCTGGACATGGCAGGGCGGTTATTGAATCTGGCGATAGAAGGACAGCAAATGCGCGAGGAACTGCATCGTTGTCGTTATTACGATGAAGTTACGGGGCTGCCGAACCGGTCTTTTTTCCGGGAACGGTTGCAGCAGGCGATGCGGCAGGATATGGAGAGTTCTCGTTCGTTTGCCATCCTTTATCTTGAAATCTCCGGATTAGAGACTTTACATACACGGTTTGGCCAGGTTGCTGAAGACGATTGTCTTAAGCAGATCGCAGACCAACTGTACGACGTATTGCCGCCTGCGGCCGTACTGTGCCGGTTGGGAGAAAATCGGTTTGCCGCGCTGGTGTGGGAGATGTCGGAGGCGGAAACGATGATGCTTGGGCGGAGGCTGACTGCGGCGTTTGAGATAAGGCCGTTCCAACTGGATCCCACATGCCGAGTAAGCGCAGCTGTGGGGATTGGCATGTATCCCAAGCAAGGGCAAGGAGTACTCCAGGCTGCGAAGGCCGATCTGTACCGGGCGAAAGCTCCTCAGCATTAAACTGAAGGGAGAACACGAAGGGAACCAAGGGCAGAGAAGGCTTTGTCCGAATCGAACCGAATCGACGGCTTGCTGAAAGAACGCTTCTAACATAAACTGGAGGCAGAAACTTAAAGGCAGAGACCTAGATAAGGATGGATGGTCATGGCTATACCTAAGGTGGCTGTTATCGGCAGCTTAAATATGGATATCGTGGTGGAGACGCGGCAAATTCCACAGACCGGAGAGACCGTATTGGGCGATCGGGTCCGCTTTATCCCGGGCGGTAAAGGCGCAAACCAGGCGGTAGCCGCCGCTCGTTTGGGGGCGGACACCTCGATGATCGGCGCGGTTGGGGCGGACGCCTTCGGTGACCAACTGCTGGCCGCCCAACGCCAGGATGGTGTGGATATAGGCGGTGTCAAGCAGCTTCCCGATGCGGCCACGGGCGTCGCATCGATCTATGTCGCCGATGGCGACAACCGCATCGTTGTTGTCTCCGGTGCCAATGATCAGGTGACGCCGGCGGATATCGACCTCCACGCGGACAAGCTGGAGCAGGCCGATATCGTGCTGCTTCAGCTGGAAATCCCGGTGGAGACGGTGCTTTACGCTGCACGGATCGCCAAATCACTGGGCAAGACGGTGATTTTGAACCCGGCCCCGGCCCGGGAACTGCCGGATGAGCTATATGGCTACATGGACTATATGACGCCCAATCTCACCGAACTGGGGCGTTATGCCGGCATGGAACCGGCAGCGACCCGCGATTTCCTTCGCTTGGCGATGAGCCGGCTGAAGGACTTGGGCGCCACCCAGATCGTGACAACGCTGGGAGCCAACGGATCAGCTTACCTGGATGAGGCCGGGGAGGTGCGCACGGTGCCGGGGCATCCCGTTTCTGTCGTGGACACAACCGGGGCAGGCGACTGCTTTAACGCCGCGCTGGCGACGGCGCTCGCCCAAGGCCAAAGCCTGGAAGAGGCGATGCGCTTCGCATCGCTGGCCTCCGCGCTGGCGGTGACGAAGTTCGGTGCCCAGGCGGGCATGCCGACGGGGGAAGAAGTGCGGCGGTTTGCGGCAGCGGGTTCGTTCCGGGCGACAACGCTAGAAGAGCAGATCCGCGTGAAACGGATCTACGAGCCCGCTGCCCCCGAGGATGGGTACCGTATCTTGGTCGATCGCTTATGGCCGCGCGGGATGACCAAAGCGGATGCGGCGATCGACGAGTGGATGAAGGGGATCGCGCCAAGCCCGGAGCTGCGCAAGGAATTCGCGCACCGGATGGAGCGGTATGCGGATTTTAGCGCCAATTACCTCCGGGAGCTGAACACGAGCCCGGAGTGTGCCGTGCTGGCGGACCGCATCCGCGAGCTCGCGGGCGAACGCCCGGTCACCTTGCTGTACGCCGCCAAGGACCCGGTGTATAATCACGCGAACGTGCTTCGGCGTTGGCTGGTGGATTGAACGCGCAAAAAAGCTGCTTCTCGCTTTGGTAGCGACGAAGCAGCTTTTTTGCGTGAGAAATGTTGTACCGAGTACAACATTTCCATCGAGTACAACCCTCTCCCGAAGAAATTGTTGTAAAATGTACAACATTTCATAACCCCTCGGGGATAAAACGCTAAGAATGTTGTACTCCATGCAACATTTTGCGATTATTCCGCTGATTCCGGCCGAAAATGTTGTATAAAATACAACATTTTCACTCAGGAGCCCCGCCGAAGCGGTTAGCTCTCCTGCAAAAACCGGAACCCTTTGTTGACTCCATCCCCCGCATAAATTACCGAATTGAGCTTATCGATCTGTAGGCGTCCCTCCGCGTTCAAATAGTCCTTGGCTACGGAACGGCTGACGATTCGGCCTAAAATATGGGTCAGGCCCGGGAACTGCTCGCTTTCTACAACTTCTACGACCTGGCAGGCGATCGAGATCGGGCACTCCTGGATGGCAGGGGCATGGACATGTGCGGAAGCTTCCGGCGTCAGGCCGGATGCTTCAAATTTACTGCCCTCTGCGCCGGAACGTGAGCCGCAATAGTTAATCGACTCCTGCAGGGAACGGTCCGGCAGGTTCACCACGAAGTCGGCGCCCGCCTTGAGGTGCTGCGCGGCAAAGCCCTTGCTGTTGAAGCCCAGGGCAATCATGTCCTTTAGCGAATAAGAGGACGAAGACGGCGTTACGTGCGCAACTCCGTTTTCATCGTAAAAGCTGGTTAGAATAACCGGAAAACCATAGTACATTTTTTCAAAATTAACCTCGATTTTCTCCATGTTGCCTCCTCCTAAATCCTCTATATCTTGTCATTTACCTATCTCTTCGAAGATAACGCTGCGGAAGGAGCAGCAAGGTGATTGCGGTCACATTTCACGGTGTGAAGGTCAGAGGAGGATTGACAACCCAAATAGCGAACGATATAGTAAGGGCACCCGATACCTGGCATTCTCCCGATGCCGAAATAGAAGATGTTTAAACACCAACTACCCCAAGCTATCAACAGGGAGTGAGAACCGATGAATGTGCTGCAAATGCTCCGCTCGCGTAAATATTTGCAGCGGATCATGCTCAGCTTTATGCCCGTTGTCGCCATGCTTGCGATTGCCTCTCTCGTCCTGAACTCCGTCGCGCGCGATAAGGTGCTGAGCCTGCAAAACGACGCCGACCGCAAACTGCTCACTCAACTCAACTACAATATCGAAAACATGAACGGCATCGTCAAAGATTTGGCGGTTTCTCTGTACAACGAGGAAGAGATGATCGCGCTGAAGTCCGGAGGGGACTATAAACAGAGCATTTTGAAAATCGAACGACTGAACAAAACGGTGGCCAGCTCCCCTTATTTGCACGCCATCGTATTTTACAACGGGAAGCAAGAACGCTTCTTCTCGTCACTGAACCACGGGATGGATAACAGCCAATTGTACGGCGCCTTGGAAAAGGTGATGGCCGCTGACAACGAGCTGCCGAAGCTGCAGCTGCTGCCGCTCGATCTTGACGGCGGGAACGAAGGGATCGACGTGTTTGCTTTTTTCGTGTACGACGGGCTTACGCTGGGTTCCGTTAACAATGATGTACTGATTCTAACGGTGAAGCCCGGTTGGATGCTAGACAACCTGAAAGCGCTTAATCGGGTGGTCGACCGAGAAAATGATATGCTGTTCGTCACCGACGCCGAGGGTCGGCTGCTGATGTCCAATGATCGTTCGCTGCCCGAAGGGCTTGATACCAAGGAGGTTCTCCGGCAGATCGCCGGCTCGGATCATCCGCTGGACTCGTTTATCTACGCGCAAGATGGAAGCAAATACAAGGTCACCTATTTAAGCAAGGCTTTAAACAACTGGCAAATCATCAGCCTGCAGGATTATGACGATGTGTTAGGCAGCGTTCGGCAGATGCGGTGGACGGAAATCGCGGTGACGTTTTCCGTGGCGCTGCTTGCTGTATTGTTGTCGGTGTTCTTTGCGCTGCGGCTGTACAAACCGGTGGGACATCTGCTTACACTGGTCCCGCCGGGAGGATCTCGGACGACGCCGGCCAAGGATGAGCTGTCGCTTATCGCGGATAACGTGACGGAAATGCTGGGGAAACTCAAAGGGCTGGAGCAGGAGCGGGCATCGCAGTGGAATATCGCCAAGCAGTATCACCTGCGCAGCTTGATCAGCTTGAGCGAAAGCTTGGAGGAGCCAGCCTTCTTAAAGCTTAAATCGCAATACGGCATCGACATCGCGTATCCGTCGCCGTTACGGCTGGCGCTGGTGCAGATTGACGATGCCCGCGAATTGGCCAAACAGCAAGGCCCTGCGGCGGAATCGCTGCTCTACTTCGCCGTGGCCAATATCGGCCAGGAGTTGCTTGGGAACGGCGCTTCCTGCGAGGCAGCGGATATGAAGAGCGAACATCTCGTCTTTATTGTCGGCGGGGAGTCTGAGGAGCTGGAGAAGCTGGGAGACCGTTTCGGCGAGCTGCAAAACACCATTCTCCGCTATTACCGGATCACCTTTACGGTAACGTTTAGTGATGTATTCGAGGATTACCGCCGGCTGACGGAGCATTACAACCTGGCGGTGCGACGGGCGAACTACCGCATGATTTTTGGCAAAGGAGCGATCCTTGAACCGAAGCGGCTGCGGGCTAACGAAACCAATGAAGCGTTCCGCGTCCCGCAAGAGCTGGAGCGGCGGCTGACGGATGGGCTGAAGAGCGGCGACCCAGAGGAAACGGAGCAAGCGATTCGCAGCTGGATCCAGCTCCTTGGAGAGTTCAGCTTCGAGAATATGTACTCCGGACTGCTGCATTTAACGGTGGCGCTAAGTAATACGCTTGGCGAGATGAACCATCACAACGTCAACCCGGTGTCGATTAACCTGCAGGCGATCAACCGGCGTATTTTGGAGCAGGAAACACTTCACGAAATCGAGGTTGTACTCCTGGAGGTTGTGCGGGAGGTGCTGGAACAACGCCGCAGCGGGCGCGAGAACAAAAACCGGCTGCTGGCCGATACCGTCATGGAAATCATCGATAAGCATTACGCGGATCCCGACCTGAACGTGCAGCGGATCGCCGAAATGCTGAAGATGAGCTCCGTTCACTTAGGCCAGGTGTACAAGGCGGAGGAGGGGCTGTCAGTCGTCGACCGGATCAACGAAGTCCGTTTGGCTCAGGCCCGTCTGTATTTGGAGCAGCAGCAACTGACGGTGGCGGAAATCATGGAGAAGGTTGGCTTCGGCAACGAAAGCTATTTTTATCGGCTGTTCAAGCGGCGTTACGGTGCAACGCCGAAGGAATACCGGCTGAAAGCGGCCATCGACCGCAATACATGAATCCCCTATCCACATGGACCCGCAGCGGAAAGCTACCGCCTGCGGGTTTTTGGCGTACCGATACAGGAATCCGAAATCATTACAGCCTCCCGGTACAGCAATCCTGAAATTGTACAGTAACGATGTTGCCCGTAGCTGCGCTATCGTTAGACGTGCAAAGCCATTGTCGCAGGCAAGACGGATGGAAAGGAAGGGGCTTTGAAATGTTGAAAAGGGATTCATGGATTCGAAGGGAGCTCCACCATTTTCGAAACAACCGGGAGCTCTTCATACTGTCGGTGCCGGGGATCGTGTACAAGCTGATTTTTGCTTACCTCCCCATGGTTGGACTCATTATTGCCTTTAAGAATTACAGGTACGACCTGGGCATGTTCGGCAGCAAATGGGTGGGGCTGGAGAATTTTCGGTATTTGTTCTCTACCGATGCGGCCTGGCGGATTACGCGAAACACGGTGCTGTACAACGCCGCCTACATCTTAACCACAGCGGCTGCGGCGCTCCTGCTCGCGATCCTGCTAAATGAAGTGAAGGCGAAATGGAGCAAGTATTACCAGACGGCCTTGTTTTTGCCCTATTTTTTATCCTGGGTACTTGTGGGGTATGTAGCTTACGCCTTCTTAAATCATTCGGACGGATTTATCAACCGCACGCTGGAGGCCTTCGGCATGGAGCCGATTAGCTGGTACCAAAACGCCGGGCCGTGGCCGGCGATTCTGATTCTGGTTCAGCTCTGGAAAGCGGTCGGGTTCAACACGCTGATCTATTTTGCCGGCATTATCGGCATCAACGGCGAGTATTACGAAGCGGCGAAGATCGACGGGGCCACGAAACGGCAGATGGCGCTGAAAATTACGATTCCGCTGCTGGCACCGCTCGTTATCATCATGCTGATCCTCTCGATCGGCAACATGTTCCGCGGGGACTTCGGGCTGCATTATTTTATTCCGAACAACTCCGGTTTCCTGTACGGTTCTACGGATATTATCGATACCTACGTCTATCGGGCGCTGCGCGAAGTTGGGAACGTGAGCATGTCCGCGGCAACGGGATTTTATCAATCGGTGGTCGGGTTCATCCTGGTGCTGTTAGCCAACGGCATCGTGCGCAAAATCAATCCCGATCATTCGCTATGGTAAGGAGGAGAGGCAACCATGAAGAAAACGATCAAGCCTTCCCAAATCGGTCTCCATCTCCTGTTTACGGTCCTGTCGCTGATTGTCATCTTGCCGTTTCTGCTCGTTGTGGCCGTATCCTTAACGGACGAAAAGGCGATCACTCAATACGGTTACCAATTTTTCCCCAAATCGGTTAGCCTGGACGCGTACCGGTATATGCTGGACGCTCCGGATATTTTGCTTCGGGCCTACGGGGTGACGATTACGGTGACCGTAATCGGGGCTTTGGCCGGCTTGCTGTTAACTGCAATGACCGCTTACGTTATCTCCAGGCCAGACTATCGGTATAACCGGATTACGACGTTTTATGTGTTCTTCACGATGCTGTTCAGCGGCGGGCTGGTTCCTTCGTATATTCTGATGACGCAATACCTGCACCTAAAGGACAGCTTGCTGGCATTAATCCTGCCGGTGCTGCTCTCGCCGTTTAATATCATGGTCATGAAAGGGTTCATGTCGAAAATCCCGATTGAGATCATCGAGTCGGCCAAAATCGATGGGGCGCGAGAGTTCCGTATCTTCTTTCGCATCATCCTGCCGCTGTCCACGCCGGCGCTGGCCACGCTGGGCCTGTTGATCTCCTTCACCTACTGGAATGAATGGTTTAACGGGATGCTGTATATCGACGATCCAAACAAGGTGCCGCTGCAGCTGCTGCTGGTGCGCACCCTGAAGAGCATCGATTTTCTTACCTCCAATTCCGAGTTTACGCAGCAGTTGGGCATCGACCTGGCGAGCTTCCCGAACAACTCGGCGCGAATGGCCATCGCCGTTCTGGCGGGCGGACCGATGCTGGTGATCTTTCCATTCTTTCAACGGTTTTTCGTGAAAGGGCTTACGGTTGGCTCCCTCAAGGGTTAACATAAACCAACAAATCTCAATGAAACATAGGAGGTCATGACATGAGAAGAAGGCTAATCGGAATTTTGGCGTTGGTCTTGCTGACGGCGTCCGTACTGGCGGCCTGCGGCGGAAAAGGCAACAGCGGCAACAGCGCTAACGCCGGGAACGGCGGGGAAAGCACGAACGCTCCAACGACGGAGACGGGAGGTACAAGCGAGCTTGAGCCCGTCACGTTGACCTGGTATTATCCGTTGACCCAGCTGCAGGCGGATCAAGCAAAGGTGGAGGAAGCGATCAACAAGATCGTGAAGGAGAAGCTGAACGCCACCGTGAAAATGATGCCAATCGCCATCGGCGACTATGTGCAAAAGATGAACACCGTGCTGGCGGCAGGCGAGAAGTTTGATATTCTCTGGACCGGCTACATGCTGAAGCCGGAGGAGCTCGTGCGTAAAGGGGCGATTCAGCCAATCGATGAACTGCTTGACAAGTACGCTCCCGAGCTGAAAGCAGATGTTCCGCAGGTGATGTGGGACGGCCTGACCGTCGACGGAAAAATCTACGGAATTCCGAACCAGCAGATCAACGGCAACCGGTACGGTTATATCGTGCAGAAGCGATTTGCCGACAAATACGGACTGGATCCGGCGTCCATCAAAAAAATCGAGGACATCGAACCATTCCTGGCGCAAATCAAGCAAAACGAACCGGACATCATCCCGTTTGGCAATTTCGGCAATTACTTTGATTTCATTCCGCAGGTGCATGACGATCAGTTCTGGGGCGTTCCGGGGCTCGACAACCATTTCTTCATCAAGACCAACGATCCGACCTACACGTTGCACCGTTATCCTGAGGAAGAGTTGAACAATTACCGGCTGGTCAGCAAATGGTATAAGGAAGGCTATATTTACAAGGATGCAGCAACAGCCAACTTCACCGATTATGAAGCCAAAGGGCAAATCGCGGTGGAATTTAACGTCACGCTGAAGCCGGGCGTCGAGGCCGAGGTGAAGGCGAAAAACGGCGGCAATGAAGTAATCACGATTCCGATCAGCAATTGGTATTCCAACGGTTACTCGGCAACGACCAACCAATCGATCAGCCGTACTTCGCCGAATCCGGAGCGGGCGATGATGCTGCTCAACCTGATTAATACCGACAAAGAGCTCTACAACCTGATTTGTAACGGGATTGAAGACGTCCATTACAAAAAGGTGTCCGGGGATTACATTGAAGCCTTGGCGGATACCCGCTATCGTCCGAATATGGACTGGGTTTTCGGCAGCGTGTTCAACTCATACCTGAAGCAAGGGCAGCCGGAGAACATCTGGGAAGAAACGAAAAAGATCAATCAAGAAGCCGAAGTTAACCCGATTGGCGCCTTCAAGTTTAATTCCGAACCAGTGAACACGGAGATCGCTAACTTGAACGCCGTGTGGGGCGAGTATAAGCGGGGGATTCTCACCGGTACGCTGGACTTCGACGAAACATGGCCTGTGCTGTATGGCAAGCTGAAAGAAGCGGGCGAGGAGAAATATGTGGCAGAGGTGACTCGTCAATTTGAAGCGTTCCTGAAGGAAAAAGGATTAAAGTAATCGGACTCGCCTGAACTAAAGTACGTGGAGCGGAGATAGGGAGAAACCAGCTGTGAGAGACGGCTTTGCCGCAGAGTTTATGGGGCAAAGCCGTTTATATCACATGCGAAAGGATGAGAAACGCGATGAAGAAAAAGAGTTGGCTCACCCTGATGATCGCCAGTCTGTTATTCACGTTAAGTCCTGTAGCAACGTCAGCGGTTTCCGCAACGGGAAACGGCCATCCCGCCGATTTAGGCAATACCGGCCATCCCCGCGCCACGGCTTATTACGTGGCTACCAATGGCAGTGATACCAACAACGGGAGTAAGAAGGCTCCGTTTCGGACCCTGGAGAAAGCCCGGGACGCCATTCGGGAACTGAAAGCGGCAAAAGGGCTGCCAGCTGGAGGCGTCACGGTTTATTTGCGCGAGGGCCGCTACGAGCGATCCGCAAGCTTCGAGCTGCGGGAACAGGATTCGGGTGCTGCGGGCAAGCCGATCACGTACGCGGCATACCCCGGCGAGAAGGTTGTATTGTCCGGCTCCGAGCGTCTAGAGAAGTCCGTCTTTGTTCCGGTTACCGACGAGGCGGTACGAAGCCGAATCATTAGCCCGGAAGCACGGGAGAAGGTGTTGGTGGCGGATTTGGCGGCGCTTGGCATTACGGACTATGGAAACTTAAGCCGTCACGGGTACTATCTCGCCAACGATCTAAGCGAAGTTCCGCCGATGGAGCTGTACGTCAACGGGCAGGGCATGACGCTGGCGCGCTGGCCGAACGAGGGTACCGTTCAGATGGACGAAATTCTCGATCCCGGCCCAACGCGGAAAGACCCTAATGGGGAAGTGCATACGCGAGGGGGGACGTTTACGTACACGTATGATCGTCCGCAGTACTGGATGCAGGCGGACGACATTTGGCTGGACGGGATTTTTGGCTACAGTTGGGAGTGGTCGTACAACAAGATCGCCTCCATCGATCCGGCCGCCAAGACCATTACGCTTCGTTACGGAGAGATGAGCGGGATCTTCAAGAACTGGTACCCGGATTTCCATTTCGCGCAAAACCTGCTGGAGGAAATCGATATGCCCGGCGAGTACTACATCGATCGTCAGGCGGGGAAGCTGTATTTTCTGCCGAATGCGGAATTTATGACGGCGGATCCCGCGATTGAAGTCACAATGCTGAAATCGCCGATGATCAATGCGCTGAACGCTTCTTACATCAACTTCTCCGAGCTGATCCTGGAGAATGGCCGCGATTCGGCAGCGGTGTTTATGGGCGGCAGCCATATGCGGATCGAAAACAGCGAAATTCGCAATTTCACCAACAGCGGTGTCCTGGTGAACACGCAAAGCCGCTTCTATTACAACGATTTTGACGGCGTTCCCGGCACGGACCATGCGATCGAGAACACGCATCTCCATCATATCGGCGGGACGGCCGTCACGCTGACGGGCGGCAACAAAACGACGCTCTCACCCGGCAGAAACGTCGTGAGGAACTCGCATATCCACGATTTTGCCTATTATCACAAGGCTTATAATCCCGGTGTTCTCCTGTCGGGTGTAGGCAACCGGATGGAACACAACGAGCTGCATGATGCGCCTCATCCCGGTGTGTTGATTTTTGGCAATGACCATGTGGTGGAATACAACAATATTTACGATGTATGCAAAACGTTCTCCGATCTCGGTGCGATCTACATGAATGCAGGCGAAACGCCGCAGGAGCGCGGGACCGTGATCCGGCGCAATTATTTCCATCATATCGGGGAAACGGAACCCGGGGTGGAAGGCGTGTATCCCGACAATTTTACGATGGGGCTGAAGATCGACGAGAACATTTTCTATAAAATGGGCAACTCGGCGATTAAAAACAACGGGGGCTCGCACATCCTGTCGCGCAACAATATTTTCGTGGACAGCAAGGTGCCTTACGATTACGCAGATTTGTATCTTGGCGATGATCCGGACGATCAGGTTCCGAAACATTACATGCCAAAATGGCTGGCCTTGTTTGCCGCCAACAACAACTTTGTGGGTACGCCGTACTTGGAGAAATACCCGGAATTGGCTGATTTCTTCACGGAAAATCGCTATTATCCCGACACGAATACGTTTCAGGGGAATGTGATCTACAATCCTGTGGTCCCGCGCAGCTCGACAACGAATGAAAATGGGGCGTACGACAAATTTGGGCTGATTCAATACGCCAACAACTGGGTGACTGCGGAAGATCCCGGCTTTGTGGATCTGGCGGGGGGAGACCTGTCGCTACGTCCGGATGCGGAAGTGTTCCAGCAAATTCCCGGATTCCCCAATATCCCGTTTGATCAGATCGGCATCCAAGGCAAGGCGGGCACAACGCTGGGCCAAGACAGCTACCCGGTGCAGGGCGTCGCGGTTTATGACGACCACGTGACCGTAGACCGCTGGAAAACGGTGAAGCTGCGGACGGCGGTTCTGCCCTGGAACGCCGACAATCCGGTGTTGACCTTCACCTCGGCCGATCCGGCCATCGCTTCGGTGGACGGTAGCGGCGTCGTTACCGGCCAGGCGGTAGGCCAGACGGCGATCACGGTGGCGTCGGCGGAAAATCCGCAGCTCACGGCTATGGTGAACGTCACGGTGGAAGCCGGTGACGGCGTGATGGACTTCACCGATTTCGAATCGGGGGCGAACGGCTGGCCTCAGGATGCGAACCGCAGCATCGTGAAGGAAGGCGACAACCGCTGGTACAAGGTGCTGAACGGCGCAACGGCGCTGAGTTCCAAGTCGTTCTCCGAATACGAGCTCAGCTTCAAGCTGAAGACGCCGGAGACGATCGGGAATGCGGCGACCTTGTACATCTTCGATCGGCAGGTTGGCAGCGGCTCCACGCGGGTCGGCTACAAAACCCGAGCGGACGGCAGCTCGGCCTGGCTGCTCTACGATCCGGCCTGGGCGATTCTGAAGGAAGTGAAGCTGCCAGGCCATGATTTGCAGCCTAACACGGAATATGAGGTGAAAATGCTCGTTAAAGGCGGCGACATCAGCGTGTATGTGGATGGTGGGCTCCGGTTGAAGGCCATGGATCCCGGACATAACGCCGAGGGGAAGGTTGGGTTCTACGTCGCCGGCGTCAGTCACATGTTGTTTGACGATATCCAGTTTAAGGCGCTGTCGACGGAGTTAGCCGGGATCCTTCCGGTTGAGAGTCAGATTCGGATGATTCCCGGGGAACAACGGCAGATGCAGCTCACCTTCGACCCTAGCGATACGCCGGAGACGGAGGTTACGTGGCAGACGGCCGATCCGGCGGTGGCGACGGTGGATGCGATGGGCGTCGTAAACGCCGTGTATGCAGGGGAAACGATCGTCATGGCGGTTTCGGCGGTGAATCCGCTGGTTAAAGCGGACATTTCGATCACCGTATCCAACGTAATGCATGAGACGGACTTTGAAAACGGCGGCAACGGTTGGCCGGTGGATCCCAACCGCAGCATTGCGGCTGATCCGGACGGCAACCGGCGCTACAAGATCTTAAACGGTGCGACCGGTTTGCTTGATCGTGACTTTGAGTCTTATGTGCTGGAGTTCACGCTGAAGACGCCGACGGTGATGCCCGAGAACGGCGGTGTGATGTATATTTTCGACCGGCAGGACGCGGCGGGGTCTACCCGCATCGGTTACCGGACGCGGGCGGACGGGACCTCCGGCTGGATCCTGTACGACACCAGCTGGCAGAAGCTGGCGGAAGCCGATTTGCCGGGCCTAGATCTGCAGCCCGATACGGAATACGCGGTGAAGGTGGTTGTTAAGGAAGGCGACGTCGCAGCCTACGTTGACGGTGCGCTGCGTGTCGCCGGGACCGATCCGAACCATCGGCCGCGGGGCAAGGTTGGCTTCTATGTCAGCGGGTTCGACTATCTGTTGTTTGACGATATTCGGGTATCGCTGAATCCGTGATCTGAACGGATTGTATTCGGTTTTTCGAGTATATTTCTTCAAACGAGGCCTGAAATCGAGATTCTATATGATTTTTCATATAGATTCGTGGCCTTCGTCGTCCGGAAGCCTTTATGTATATGAAATTTCAAGTAGATGGCTTTGAAATCGACGTAAACGGGGGAAATCTATGCGATTTTTCGAATAGATTTCCCCGATCTATTGGGAGGTTAGCGATGAAACGGCGCATTTACCGGGCCGAGGGCATAGAGGGAGTAGGAACGGCCGAGCTTTGGCGTTGTCCGGAGGTTTCGCTGGGGCTGACTGAAGCGATGGAACGGCTGGAGGTTGATCAGCTCAGCTTGTTTGCCGACGGGAATCGGTACTATTTGTATTATGAGTGTTTGGGGGAGTCGATTCCGCCGGAACAGCTACTGATGGCGGCTGGTGAACGGTTGGCCGTTTGGCCGGGAAGAGAAACGGAGACGGGGCTCGGAACGGGAATGGAGCGGCGGTGGGCGCCGATGACGGATATTTTTCATTACCATCAACCAGTTGCAGGTGCGGCATGGCGGCGCCCGAATCGCTCGACCGAACCTTACGGCAGGCTAGCCCGACTGAACCCCGAAGCCGCCGCGAGCTATATCTACCACCATTATCAATATCAAGAGGAAAAGCCGGGCGATGGAGATAAGTACGGGATCATTGGGCTGCACGAGAGCTTGTTGTTTTTCTATTCGGAGCAGCCTGCGACCTTTGAGCCCGCAACTTACAAAGGAAAGCTAAACACATCGCTTAAGCCGGAACGCTGGGCCGAAACGATGGAACCGCATTTTGTCCCGTGGACGGGGGTTCCGGCAGGACAGGAGCTTTGGCGGAAGCTGGAGCGGGTGCTGCACGCGGCGTTGGACCGGATGGAGGAGGAGATACGATGCGTCATACGTTATGCCTAAACGGAGATTGGGATTTTATGCCGCTGTATGGCGAGCCGCGGCGCCGCACGCTGCCGGAATCTCTCGTCTATGAGGCGCAGAAGGTGAGGGTTCCTTCCAGTTGGAGGCATTCTTACGCGCAGGCGGCGGGGAAACGCTTTGGCGAAATCCCGGAGCATGCCTATACTCCGATGGATTTGTACGGGTACCCGAAGGAATGGGAGGACGCTGAGGCTGGCGTACTGCACCGCAGCTTTCGGGTGCCGGAAGAGATGACCGGTCAGCGAATGGTGCTGAGACTGGACGGCATCATGCAGAAAGCGGTTATCTATTTGGACCGCAGGGAAGTCGCCGTCTGGGAGGACGGCTATCTGCCGCTAAGGCTGGATATTACGTCTTACGTGACGCCGGGGCGGGAGCATGAACTGCACGTCGTTTGCGGGAGCTTCGATCGAACGACGTTGCCCTCCGGTGCCCACAAGGTCACCGGACTGGTTGGCTCGTGGTATGGCAGCGTATGCCGGGGGGTCTGGCAGGATGTATATCTGGAGAGCTACCCGCTGCTGGCCGTCGAGGACGTCACCTTGCGGACCTCCGTTCGGAACGGACGGCTGGAGGCAGAGGCCGTGATCGGCGGAGCGGAAGGGATAGCGGCGGCGAATGCAGGGGATGGAACGCTGCGTGTCCGGCTTCGCGTTCGCGAGCTGGGGGTGCTGGCTTCGAGTCCCGATGATGGACGACCTCCAAGGGGGACGACCGGGGAGGGGCAGCAGGTGCTTCTGGTGGAACGGCCGATTGAGCATGTTTCCTCGGAGACAGCCCGGTGGCACCGGTTATGTGAGAACGAATTCGGCGGGGAAGTGTACCGCGCGTTGTTCTATTTGGATTGGGCGGACGCCAAGTGGTGGAGCCCCGATTCGCCGTTCCTGTACCGGGCGGAGTTCGAGCTACTGGACGGGGAACGCGTCATTGATCGGCGGGAGGAGACATTTGGTTTTCGCGAGTTTTGGTGCGAAGGCCCGCAGTTTATGCTGAACGGGATTCCGCTAAATCTGCGCGGTGACTCGTGGCATTTTCAAGGTGGAGCCCAGCAGACGGAAGGTTATATCCGCAACTGGTACCGCATGTGCCGCTCCGTCCAGGTGAACAGTATCCGGCTGCACGCGGAGCCTTATCCGGCGGACTATCTACGGATCGCTGACGAGGAGGGGATGCTGATCGTCGACGAAACGGCCATTTACGGCTCAAGCAAATCGATGCAAGCGGATCATCCCGACTTCTTGGAGGCTTGCCGTCAGCATGTGCGCAGGTTGGTCCGGCGCGATAAAAACCATCCCTCCGTCATCCTCTGGAGCGTGCAAAACGAGATGCGCTGGGTGGACGGACGGGATGGTTTCAAGAAGCATCTCCCCGGTCTGATGGCCTCCATTCGGGAGATGGACCCGACGCGGGCGATTATTGCTGAAGGGGATAACCGACTGCTCTCCAAAGTGCATACCGAGGTGGAAAGCCGCCATTACAACATCGACGGGACGATTGGACAATGGGATCGCACCGTTCCGCTGACCTTCGGCGAGCATGGCGGCTGGTGGTACATCTGCCCGCAGAACAGCAGTATGTACATCGGGCTGCGGGCTTACCGCGGTACCGATGAAAGCACCCTCGGCCTGGCGGAGAAAGAGCGGTTGTTCGTGGAGTATGCACGACGCCAGCGGGTTTCCGGCATATCGACATTTAACTTCGCCCACTACTTCATGCGGGCGATGCCCGAACGGGAGGTGCTCCTCCCGCCGCCGGTTGACGTTGGGCTCCCCGGCGTGAAGCCAAAGAAGATTCCGGCTTATTCGCTAACGATCCACAACGGCCTGCTGCCGGAGGAGGAGCCGAGGTATCGGTCGAATCCCGCTTTTGCGGTGATGGCTGAGGCGTTTAAGGCGACGACGATCATTGCGGCTGAATATGATCGCTGTTTCTATGACGACCAGCCGGTCGACCGCAGCTTTGACGTGTACAATGACACGCTGTCGAGCCGAAACGTCGTGGTGAAGTTGACCGTGAAGCAAGGAGAGACGCTTGTCCATGAGGATCACTTCGAGTTCACGCAAGGCCCGGCGGAGCCGAAGGTGCTCCGGATGAGCTGGCAGCCGTTGCCTGTCCAATCGGAAGGGAAGGCGGAGCTCACGGCCACGCTTCTTCACGACGGACAGCCGGTGCATGAGCTGCGGTTGAACTATCGCATCCTCTCCACCAGCCTGCGGAGTCGTCCTGTCCCCGTCACCCGGCCGGCGACTTATTGGGGGAATGATGCGGATTATGAGACGATCCGCAGGCTTGTGCCGAGCTGTGAACGGGTGGATCGGAAGCATTTGGCCGATCAACGTATGCCGGCCGATGGGCTCCTGGTCATCGGAAGTTACGCAGAGGATGCGGACGGCACGTTGGAACGGCTGCTCCAGGCGTACGTCGCGCAAGGAGGACGGTTGCTATTACTGGAACAGAACCAGCTGTCGCTGGGGAAGCTGACATTGTCGCGGCGTCCATTCCAGCGGGCCCATGCCGGGGATTACGGCCATCCGGCGCTTACCGGGATCGGCGACGACGATCTGATGTTCTGGCGTCCGGAGCTTGCCGAGGAAGGTCCGCTGCCGATCATCCGCGCGGCCTTCGAGAAGCCGGTCCGCGGTGATTTCACGCTGCTGCTGGAGTGCAGCGCGGGCGATTTTGGCGACGGCGGCGATCTGTGGTCGCCGCTGCTCGAATACAAGCACGGCCGCGGCCGGATGGTGGCCAATCAGCTGGAGCTGATGGCCCACGCCGATCGCGTGCCGCAGGCTTGCAGATGGGTATAAGCGACAGCGATGCAAGCGGAACATCAGATCGGAAGTGCGACGTGTAGGGAAAGACCAGTGAGATGGTAAGAAGAGAGGGGCGGGGGCGGGGTTGCGGCGGGTGGGGGGCGGAGGCTTGCCTGCTGGGGGCGCGGGGGGGGGGGAAAGCGGCCGGGCGCCATGCCGAAGCCGGCGGACGCGTGCTCGTCCTGCCGGCGGAGCCCTTGCAGCAGGCGGCGCTGGCCCGCCTGCTGGACCGTCCCGTGCGCGTGGCGCCGCACGAGACGTATCATTTGGCGGCGGACTACGCGCACGCCGCCGCCCGCGGGCTCAGCCCGGTTGACCTGTTTGGCTTCGACAAGGTGTTCTTGTCGCCGCGGGAAGTGGTCAACCGGGTCCTCGCCACCCACCGCCTGGAAGCCCCAGGCGTGGACGTGCTTTGCACCAGCGTGGAAGGCACGGCCTGGAAGGACTTCTTCGTGCACGGGTACACCGCCGAATACAGCCGCCTCGCGCTGGTGGAGTTCAATCGCCAGAAAGCGCAGCCTTCCGGCTCCTTTGTGATCGAAGCCAAGGTGGGGCGCGGAACGGTCGTTTGCTCCCAGCTGTTGCCGGATCCCGATAGCGACAAGGCGCAACGCTTCTATACTCGCTTGCTGGCTAACTTGGGCGCGTCTTTTGACGATGAGCTGCTGCACGAGGAGAAGGGGGATGGCGAATGGGCGGTGGAAACCATGATGGCGTTGCCTTGTCCGCCTTACGTTGATTACGAAGCGATGAGAGCCTACTACACCGATCCGGAGTTTTCGCTGAACAATTTGGGCGAAGGCCTGTACGGCTGGATGCAGAAAAAAGAACGCCGCTCCACCGGCCTGCTGCACATCGCCAACGCGGGAGAAGATCCATGGTTTCTCAGCTGCTTTGTGACGGTGCCGGAAGAGGAGGCGGCTCTCCGCCGAGGGCGGCTGCGCGTGCTCGCCGATGCCTCGACCACAGTTGAAATTGTGCTAAACGGCGAACGGGTGCCGGAGCCGGAACAGGAGCTGGTCTTACATCCGGGCTTAAACCGGTTGATCGCCATCGCGCGTGGGACCGGCGCGGATCTCGACTTTGGTTTGGTCTTCCTGCATCCCGACGGGCGCTATATGAAGGACCTGTCGTACAGCTTGACGCTGGACGAGGTGGAGCCGAAGTAACCCGCCTCGGTTCCCTCGGGTTTACTGGTTTACGGTAACGGACCTGAAAGGCCTTATTTGCTAGAAAAAGCATGTTTTCTGTTTCTAACGGACCGGAAAGCCGCTATTCGCTCCCAAATCGCCTGGATCAGCCGCATAGATGCACAATAAGGCCGGTGGAGTCCGTTACAGCTGGAAACCGGCGGCTCCGGGGGAATTAACGGCGCTGAGGTCCGTTAGAAACCAACATAGGAGTAAGGAGTAGATACCCATGAAACCCAATGACCCGCTAAGCTATTATTCCTTCCGCGATGCGGAAAAAGAAATCGAGTTCCACCGGCACGACACGCCCACCCCGTGGATGAACTATTTGTCCAACGGTACGTTTCATACGATGCTGTCCCATGCGGGCGGCGGGGTGGCTTTCTATAAATCGCCGCAAATTTGGCGGATTACGCGCTATCGGTTTTTTCACCTGCCGATGGACCGCTCGGGCCCTTATATTTACATCCAGGACGCGGGCTCGGGAACTTACTGGTGTCCGACCAACGAACCTGCCGCCGACAAACCGGATACATGGAAAAGCGCCCATGGCCTCGGCTACACCCGGTTCGAAGCCAAGCGGGAAGGCATCGCGGCCCAAACGTTGTATTTTGTTGGCCCCGATGAAAATTCGCTGATTTGGAAACTAAGCTTGTCCAATGAGACTGCGGTAGCCAAGGAGCTGAACGTTTACGCTTACGTGGAGTTCGGGATGATGGAGTTTATGCGCGAGCTGCAGTGGCAATGTTACAACAAACATCAGGTTTCCGTGCAATATCACCCGTCGGAAGCGTTGGTATATCGATATGGCGTTGAAAATCAACCCAAGCCGGAGGAGACACCGCTCGTCTATTTTGCCTCCGATACGCCGCTGGCCGGATATGACGGCGACCGTGAGGAATTTATCGGGAGCTATCGAAGCGAGGCGAATCCGGCGGCGATTGAAGAGGGAGGCTGCCACGACTCCACGCTGATGGGCGGCGATCCCTGTGGTGCGCTGCAATTTAAGGTTCGGTTAGAGCCGGGCGAAAGCCGAACCCTTCACATCTTCCTGGGCACAGCCCGGGATGAAGCTGAGGTGGAGCAGGCGCTGGCTCACTCCCGGGAAGCCGGGTTTGTGGAGCGTTCGTTTCAAGGGCTGCGGGCTTTTTGGGACGGTTATCTCGGCGCTTGGGATTGCCGGCTGCCGGATTCCGACGCCGAGCGGATGCTGAACCTCTGGAATCCGTATCAAGCCCATCGCAACTTCCTGTTTTCGCGCAATATTTCCTTTTATGCCACCGGCACGTTCCGCGGCGTTGGATATCGGGACACGTCGCAGGATATTTTGGCGGTCGTCCCGTTTGATCCGGAGCAAGCGCTGGGCAAGCTGCGACTGCTGCTTGGCCAGCAGTACCGGGATGGGCATGCGAATCACTATTTTTTCCCGAACGAAGGCTGGGAACCAGTGACGAGCGTCCATTCCGACGATCATTTGTGGCCGGTGCTGGCGGCTAGGGATCTGCTGGCGGAAACCGGGGATGCCGGATTCCTGCAAGCGGAAGTGCCTTATTACGATGGCGGCCAAGGTACGGTATACGAGCATTTGAAGGCCGCGATCGATTTTACGGCGTCGAAGCTGGGGCCAAACGGCTTCCCGCTGATGCTGCGGTCGGATTGGAACGACCAGCTGTTCCGGGTCTGCCGCGAAGGTCGAGGGGAGAGCATCTGGACCGCTATGCAGCTGGGCTGGGTGCTGCAGCGCATGGTGGATCTCGCCGTCGCCGCTGGACATCCCGAGGATGTCGCGAAATATGAGGCGATGTATGTACAGCAGCGGGAGCTGGTCAACCACCTGGGCTGGGATGGGCGCTGGTTCCGCCGTGCCATTATGGATGACGGCCGCTTCCTTGGCAGCGATGTACACGATGAGGCGAAAATCTGGCTCAACGCCCAAACCTGGGCAGTTCTCTCCGGCATGGCTGATCCGGAGAAAGGCCGGCAAGCGATGGATAGCGTTCGTGAGCTGCTGGACACGGAGCTGGGCATCAAGAAGATCCATCCTTCCATCAGCACGTTCCCCGATCCCGCCGATCCTTTGACGAATTACAACAAGGGGACGGGGGAGAACGGAGCGGTCTTTTGCCACGCCAACACCTGGGCGATCATTGCCGAATGCTTGCTTGGACGTGGGGACCTCGCCTACAAATATTACCGCCAACTGCTCCCGAACGTGGCGATGGACAAAGCCGGCCTATGGCGGTACAAAGCGGAGCCTTATGTCTATGCCTCCAACCTGTTTGGGCCGGAGTCCGACAAGTTCGGATTAGCCAACGTTTCCTGGCTGACGGGGACGGCCGCTTGGATGTACGTCGCCGCAACGCAATATATCCTGGGCATCAAGCCGGTCCTCGATGGCCTGTCCGTCAACCCTTGTATTCCTTCGGATTGGGAAGGGTTCACGGTGAAGCGCCGGTTCCGCGGCTGCGACTACGAGATTATGGTTCGCAACGAAAGCCGAGTTTGCCAAGGCATAAAATCCATCACCGTCGACGGTCAGCCGCTGGAGGGTCATGTCCTGCCGGCTTATCCTGGACGCTCATCCGTCCGTGTGGATGTCGTTATGTAATCTGAATATCACCCCACCAACCTACAGGAGGAGAAAAATGAACTGGAATCAAGTGATCGAACAAACGCTGGACATAACGCGAACGAATCTCTCCCGTTTTCAATCCGGTTTTCCGCATGTTAGCAACGGTGACGGCAAGTACCAGCTGGTGGAGCATACCGACTGGACGGAAGGTTTCTGGTCGGGCATCTTATGGCTAAGCTACGAGTACAGCCGGGATGAAGCGATCCGTCAAGCCGCTGCTGCGGCCACGGCGACCTTCCAGGAACGACTGACGAAGCGAAGTCATTTGGACCATCACGACATCGGATTTCTGTATCTGTTGTCCACCGGGGCGCAGTGGATCGTTGAGCACGATGAAGCTGCCCGGAAGTCGACCCTGGAAGCGGCCGATTTGCTGCTGAAACGGTGGCGGCCGACCGCTCGCATCCTGCAAGCTTGGGGTCCCGAGGGCGATGAAGTCAACGGCGGACGTATCATCATCGACTGCCTGATGAATTTGCCGTTATTGTATTGGGCCAGCCAGCAAACCGGGGATCCCAAATATGCCGACATCGCCCGCACTCATGCTGAGCAAAGCCAACGGTTCCTGGTGAGAGGCGACGGCTCCTCGTATCACACGTTTTACTTCGACACCGTCACGGGCGATGCGGTCCGGGGCGGCACGCATCAGGGCTTCCGCGACGGCTCGACCTGGACGCGGGGGCAGGCTTGGGGGATCTACGGTTTCGCGCTGGCTTATCGTTATTTCCGGGATGCTTCTTTTTTGGATACGTCCAAACGGCTGGCGCGCTACTTCATCGAACATCTGCCCGAGGATCAGATTGTGTATTGGGACTTTGACGCGCCGCAAACCGAAGGCGAACCGCGGGACAGCTCGGCCTCAGCCATCGCTGCGTGCGGCGTCCTGGAGCTTGTGGAGCATTTGCCCGCCGATGATCCGGACCGGGCGGAGCTGCTGGCTTTTGCCGAGCGTTCCGTGGCAGCTTTGGCAAAGTGTTGTTTCTCAGGTGAGGTAAACGGTGAAGACGAGGGTCAGGGCTTCCTGCGCCACGGCTCCTACTATGTGAGAGGCGGCATCGCAACCGATGATTATGTGATCTGGGGGGATTACTTTTTTCTCGAAGCGTTGATGCGTCTGGGCCACGGTAACCCGGGATATTGGTACGAACGCGGGTGATCCCCCGCTGGGGTTCGGTAATTCGTTTCATAAAAACGGAGAAATGTTCTATCTCTGGCAAAAATGCGTAATTCCGTTCTATTCGGATCGTTGTTTTGTTTCTATTCCGGCTCGGGAGGGCGTGATACGCTTGTACCGGTACCGGGAGGACCAAGGTTATCGGGGGATAAACTTGTAAACGATTTCAATTTGAGGAGGCGGGAACACGTGAAAAGGGGAAAAGGTTGGCGAGTTGGACTTTGGTTCGTGGCGTTGATGACGCTGCTGCCGACAACGACGGGGTATGCGGCCGCGGAGCTTACGGAGGTTCCTTACCCGATGGATTCCAGTAACCAGGCGGGATGGTGGTCGCCGCTGGAGACGTATGGGACGGGAAATGAATATGCTTATATGGCTTATAATGCACCGGGGAGTACCGCAGGAGTGCATAAGGTATATATCGCCCGAAGAGACGGTACCGGGGCTTGGAGCAATATCCCGGTGATGAACGGATCCGCCGTGGCCGAGTATATCGACGACTTGGGGCATAATCAACCCTCGATTGCGAGGGACGGCAGCGGTCGGTTCCATGTGTTTGCTTCGATGCATGACAACAACTGGCGGTATTTTCGTTCGGATACGGTAGGCGGAGCTCCCCAGAATCATTCGGCGGATATGCCAGGGCCGGACATGAAAATCTCCTATCCGATCGTCAAAACGGCACCAAACGGGGATTTGTATCTCTTCGCACGGGTGGCCAAGGATCCTGCGGGTAAACGGGAAGGCGTCCTGTTCCATTGGGATAACGCGGCCTCAACCTGGAGCCAGATCGGTGTCATTGTATCCACGTTGAATCGGTCGGTTTATCCGGACGATTTGGCTTTTGATGCTAACGGGGATATGCATATTTTGTTCGAGTGGGCGCATTTTGCCGCCAGCGCGTTGCGTCATGAGCTGTCCTACCTGAAGTACAGTCCGGCTACGGGCGTCTTCTCCAAGGCGGATGGTACGCCGGTGTCGCTGCCGGCGACGTTGTCTACGGCGGATATCGTCCAACCTTTAGCCCCTGGTGAAACTTACGTGCAAAGCGGCGACGATCCAGGCGGACCCGGCGTGCAGAGCGCCAAACTGACGGTTGACTCCGCAGGACAGCCGATCATCGCCTATCGTTACCGCGAGCCGGGAAGCGCGTACTTCTCCGTGAAGCAGGCGACCTACAGCCCAGGAGGTTGGGAACTGCAAACCGTCTACGATGACTCCGCAACGCGGGCTGCGGTGGACATCACCTGGACGGGCACGGAAGCCCGAATTTATTACGTGAAGCAGAGTGGTGCGGATCGGGCTTTTGTGGCCGTGAACTCCGGCGGAACCGGCTGGACTGAATCTTCGCTAGCTCCGGGTAAGCCAATTGAACGGCTTGCGGTGGAGCGCAGCCCCAAGGGTGTAGATATCCTGTATCTGGTGGATATCCCAAATCTGAAGCTCTATTACGGCAGAAATAACTGAACTCGCGAAAAAGCAAGCTCTTGGACGGCTGCGTCCAAGAGCTTTTTTAGTGCGCCACGCATGGCGCGTAGCTAGGCGGTGAAAGTCCGCTATGGGGGCTGGCAGTTGCCAACCATTAGCCAAGAGCAAGGGTGTCCATCGTGAGGTGGAATCTGAAGGAAGCTGGAGGCAAAGTCCCGGCCTGAGGAACACGAATCGCATCAGGCATCCAAAGTGGGATGAGTCTGCTAAACAAGACGAAATCCAATAAACTGCACGGACACGCGGATGTAAATGCGGCGGGTATACGGGATGAAAGTTACGCGTCTTACCGTGGGAGGTCTCATGGACGTGAGGAGATGAATTTCAAATCATGGTTGAAACAAGATTTATCATGAGAAGTCAGCAGACGCCATAGTACCTCGGTTAGTCGACAACTTGAGGGAAGGGCTGAACCTAAGGAGGTGTGGGTTAATGAATGGTACCGAAACAGGAGTCAAGTGCAGCCAACTTCGAAGAGAAGGCTCGACGCAAAACGTACATGCGGAACATGGAGAATATGCGGGAGCGCACAGTCCTGAGCGGATACCTGAAACCGACAGCACCGACGCAACCGAGTCGAAGGACGAGTTGCTTGAGAAAATCGTTAGCAGAGACAACATGAACGAAGCGTTCAAGCGGGTCAAAACTAACAAAGGATCTCACGGAATCGACGGGATGGGAGTAGATGAACTTCTACAATATCTCCGAGAGAACGGAGAAACCATCAAGGAATCCATTCTGGACGGAACCTACCGTCCGAATCCTGTTCGAAGGGTAGAAATCCCGAAAGAGAACGGAAAGAAGAGAAACCTGGGAATTCCTACGGTTGTTGACCGAGTTATCCAACAGGCGATCGCTCAAGTGCTTACCCCGATCTACGAAAAACAGTTTTCGGAGAACAGTTTCGGATTCCGACCCAAGAGAAGCGCACATAACGCTATTCAGAGAAGCCAATCAAACATCGAAGAAGGGTACAAATACGTGGTCGATATGGACTTGGAGAAATTCTTTGACACCGTTAACCAAAGCAAATTGGTGGAAGTCTTATCCCGAACCATTAAAGACGGGCGGGTCATCTCGCTCATCCACAAGTACCTGAAAGCCGGCGTTGTCGTGAAGCACCGCTTCGAGGATACGGAAATCGGCGTACCGCAAGGGGGCAATCTGAGTCCAATTCTCAGCAACATTATGCTGAACGAACTGGACAAGGAACTGGAAAGCCGCGGGCACCGCTTCGTGCGCTATGCGGACGATCTCCTGATCTTCAGCAAAAGCAAAAGGAGCGCGGAACGGACACTGGAGAACATTCTTCCCTTCATTGAAAAGAAGTTGTTTCTCAAAGTGAACCGGGATAAGACAGTGGTGGACGAGGCGTGGAAGGTTAAATTTCTTGGGTTCTCCTTCTACAAAAGGAAAGGAGAGACACGAGTCCGCATTCATCCGAAATCCGCTGCCAAGATGAAAGCCAAAGTAAAGGAGCTCACGTCCAGAAGCAACGGGATGGGAAATGAAGAACGAGCCGAAAAGCTTAGACGCTACATCATGGGGTGGATCAACTACTACAAAATAGCGGATATGAAAAGTATGCTCCAATCCACGGATGAATGGATGAGAAGGCGGATTCGCATGATCTTCTGGAAGCAGTGGAAACGAGTGAGGACGAAATTCGAGAAACTGCAATCGCTCGGAATCCAAGGACAAAAAGCATGGGAATACGCAAACACGAGAAAGGGCTACTGGAGAATCTCCAATAGCCCCGTCCTCTCGAAGTCCCTCGGAAATAACACCCTCAAGGGCTTAGGATTTCTCTTCTTCTCGGATTATTATCGACAAGTAACTGCGAAAACTTAGGAACCGCCGTATACCGAACGGTACGTACGGTGGTGTGGGAGGTCGGCTACTCAATTAATGGGTAGCCTCCTACCCGATTGGAGAAGACTCTGGTTTATCGCTTCACCCAAGCCAGCTGCAAATCCATCTCCCGGATGCATTCGTCGGTGTCGTACCGGTTGTTATCGATCAGCGGCGTCACCGCGTAAGCCTGCATTTCCTCCGCCGCATGCGGACGCAGGATCGGGTCCAGCGCATCGAGGTCATTGATCTCTTCATCCAGCCATCGGGTCATGTCCTCGGTGGACAAAATCGCCGGCATCCGTTGCTCAAACTCCCCGATTAGCGGATTCGCCTCCGTCATAACGAGGGTGCAGGTGCGCAGCGGCTCACCGCGCGTATCCCGCCAAATTTCGTACAGCCCGGCCACGGCAAACATGCCGCGGTTTTTCAGAACGACCCGGACCGGATATTCCTTCTTGCCTTCCTTCCTCCAATAATAGAAGCCATTGCACGGGATAACGCAGCGCTGCGTGCTGATGATCCGGCGGTAAGTCGGATTTTGATGCACGTTTCGCAGATCTGCATTCACCGCATCTTTCCCCCAATAAGGGACGAATCCCCAGCGGAACTCGTCGAGTACCCGCTCCCCGTCCTGCTGAAGCACAACCGGCGTGGGCTGTGTGGGGCTGATGTTAAAGCGGTTTTTGTAATAACACATGACCCGCCCGATTTGAAAATGTTCCTGAACCTCCGGCAGCTCGGCCGCCATGGAAAACCGTTGACACATGAAAAATCTGCCTCCTTTAATCGATTGTGATGTAGTGTTTGTAAAAGGAGGAAAATCATGCTTATTTTTTTGATTTGGCTTGAGTTTTGTGGGCGCTTCTCGCATCCAGGGGGTACAATGATGTAGATGGGATGTTCAAAGTGAACTTGATCCAAATAAGTATTAATAAAAATGAAACGGGTGATTTCATGGCAATGACCTCGGATAGAATGGACAGATTCAAGGGTTGCCTCGCCGGATTGGCGGTGGGTGATGCTTTGGGCACAACGGTGGAGTTTAGTCCGCCGGGCTCTTTTCCTCCGGTTACGGATCTGGTTGGGGGCGGGGTATTTCAGTTACAGCCCGGGCAATGGACGGACGATACGTCGATGGCGCTTTGCCTGGCGGAGAGCCTGCTTGAACAGGAAGGATTTGACCCCGTTGATCAAATGGCTCGGTATCTGAAATGGATGCGGGAAGGGGATCTGAGCAGTACGGGGGTATGCTTTGACATCGGGAATGCAACAAGAGAAGCCCTCCTGCGATTCGAACGAACGGGAGAAGGATATTGCGGCTCGGAAGATCCGTATGCGGCAGGCAATGGATCGATCATGCGGCTTGCGCCTGTGCCGATGTATTACGTGGAAGAACCTCAGAAAGCCATAGATTATGCGGCGCGGAGTTCCAGAACGACCCATGCTGCCGCGGAGTGCGTTGATGCATGCAAATTGTTTGCTGCATTTCTCGTAGGGGCGTTGAAGGGTCGGACAAAGGACGAGTTGATGGATCCTGCTGCTTTTGACGAATGGCTGGGCAGAGCGCCTCTGGTTCCGAAGATTGAAGAAATTCGCCGAGGATCGTTCCTGTCTAAGGAGCCGCCGGAGATTCAAGGATCGGGGTACGTGGTTCAATCGCTGGAGGCAGCCTTATGGGCTTTTGCGAAAAGCTCTTCGTTTAGGGAAGGTGCGCTGCGGGCCGTCAACCTGGGAGATGATGCGGACACGACGGGCGCCGTGTATGGCCAGCTGGCGGGGGCCTTCTATGGGTATGAGGCGATCCCGGAAACCTGGCGTTGTAAACTGGCGATGCATGAAACTATAGAGCAACTGGCGGGGCGGTTAGGTTCAAAGAAGTAGATCATGGGGACATAGCAAATGCTGCTGTGTAAAAGTCAATGTGGAATTTTTGGAAAAAATGGAACTTTATTGGCGGGGCCGTTCTTGCGTGATATAATACCGTATTGTGTGTAGATAACTGATGGGAGTTGATGATTAATGAATGCTGGAAGAGCCCTACTAAAGACGCTGGAGTTCAGTCAAGAGCTTAATTTGCTGCACAAGTATATTAAGCACAATGAGCTACCGGTGCCCTTAAGCGATTCCTTTGATCAGCAAGTGATGCTGATCGAGCAATATCTCGGGGGGAATGATTTTCAATCGATACATAAGAAAATGAAAAGGGTTAATCTTCTGTCCGGATTGTTTGCCCTGCCTGTATTGTTGGTGGTGGCTGCCGCTTTTATCTATGGGTCCTATATCGACCGGGATTACGATGTTTTCGGATTTTTTGTGGACCATCCCGTCATGTACCTTGTGCCTGCTGCGCTTATCGTAGTGACCCTGGTGCTGGCTGTGTATCATTCGACGCCGCGGCAGAAGCTGTATACCCGGATTTATCTAGAATTGAAAAGCAAACTAGGGCTGCAAGCTGCCTGACCCAATCGTAGAAATCACCTCTCATGCTTGAGGGGGACGAACATCAGATGGGAAGCAAAGACAGGATCGGAGATTGGCCGAATCCTGTCTTTTTGCGTTAAAAAGTGTTCTTTTTCCTCCGTACAGGCACGCCTAGGCCTCCGCCCACATACAATGAAATGACCCAAAATGAAGCGAGGTTGTACTCATTGTGATGTGAATCAGCAGGAGGTGTCATCTTTGCCCGGATTGTTTACCGCAATTGCTTTGTTCATTAAACAGCTGACTTTGCTCGTATCGTATGTGAAAAATAATGCGTTTCCCCAGCCCCTGACCGAGGAGGAGGAAACGAAACACCTACAGCGCATGGCGGAAGGGGACGCGGTGTCCCGCAATATCCTGATTGAGCATAACTTGCGGCTGGTGGCGCATATCGTGAAGAAATTCGATAACACCGGCGAGGATCTGGAGGATCTGATTTCCATCGGGACGATTGGTCTGATCAAGGCGATCGAGAGCTTTCGGCCGAATAAAGGGACGAAGCTTGCGACCTTCGCGGCCCGTTGTATTGAGAACGAAATCCTCATGCACTTGAGATCGCTCAAGAAAACACGTAAGGACGTCTCTTTGCACGATCCGATCGGAACCGATAAGGAAGGGAATGAAATCACCCTCATCGATATTTTGGGTACGGAAGCAGACGATGTGGTGGACCGGGTTCAACTGAAGATGGAGAAGAGCAAAATTTATCGTAACCTGGACATCCTGGACGCGCGGGAGCAGGAAGTCATTAAAGGACGGTTTGGCCTGGAGCATGGGGGAGAAGAACGGACCCAGCGCGAAATCGCCAAGGAGCTCGGCATCAGCCGGAGTTACGTGTCACGAATCGAGAAAAGAGCGCTCATGAAGTTGTATCATGAGTTTTATAAGAAGAAATAAATAAAAATTTCGGAAAAAGTTTTTCTATTAAGCACAGAACAGTTTAACCCAAAGGTAAAGGAGAGATCCATCACCTTTGGGTTAATTGTTGTTGGTTTGATCTAAGGATGTAGTCGGACAGGTGAACCCCCCTGGCCGACTATGTTGTTACAATAAACTATTTCTTTTGCTTCTTCACTGCATCATCAAGGCTTTTTTGAACTTCGGTTTGAATGGTAACAAGCGCTTTGTCTAATGTCTTTTTGTTGCTGATTACCTGCTTCACCTCACGATTCAGCACATTGGAGTACACGATTTGATTAAATGGACTCCCTTGGGGCTGGAGATAACGCGATGTTTCCAAGTTTGGCTTCAATTTATAGAAGGCCCCCAAGTTAATCCCATTGTATTCTTTACTATAATCCATACGTGTTAGGGAATACAGTAAAGGTTGTTCAGACATGAATTTAGCGTAATCGACTCCGTTATAAAATTTGATGAAATCCCATGCAAGATCT
Organism: Paenibacillus rubinfantis; assembly: GCF_001486505.1. Classification (GTDB taxonomy): domain Bacteria; phylum Bacillota; class Bacilli; order Paenibacillales; family Paenibacillaceae; genus Fontibacillus; species Fontibacillus rubinfantis. The sequence continues at coordinate 1,151,676 of NZ_LN909065.1, read as the reverse complement.
TGATTCGCGGAATTCGCTGGAATCGCCATGATCGAAAAGAGAATGAGACTTCGTGTCGTTGTTCGATCCTTCGGATCTGCGGGACCCGCTGCAATTTTTACGGTAAAAGGTTTATAGTTTGCTATAGCCTTTTTATCTGCCGTTACCCTCCTTAGATACTCAATGCTAGAAGAATCTATCTTCATTGCCGCTCTCCCCATAATAAAGGGATCTTCGCTATAGCTTTTACCACCTACATTCGATCCTTCGATGGCATTGGATTTGATCGCGGTGATCGCGGTACCATACACCTTTTTCCAAGAAGCTGTGTTAATTGTTGCCTTTAGGGTGTTAGGATTATAGCGAGCTAACCCTTCGGCATCGGCAATGTCATTGATTAGATAGGTATACTTATCAAGAGGATATTGAAGACCCCAAATACGAGTGTTTTTAGTTCCTCCAGTCGGGAACTTGGCAGCTAATTTCAATATCTCTTCCCAAGTCATTCCGTCCTTCGGCAAGGGTACATTATATTTCTTAAATAAGTCGGCATTGTAAAAAATCGATTGGGTTTCGAAGATGGGAGTTAATCCACCCAGTTTCCCATTCACTTTCAGTGCATCCAACAGTCCAGGGTAGATGGATGCCGTATCATAATGGTCACGCTTAATGAACTGCCCCAAATCTGCTAATTGGTTCTGCTTGGACAACTGCTTATAGTCAAGGGTGTTCAACATGATCACATCAGGTGACTGCTTGGAGATAAAATCTTTTAGATCTGACTTCCCATCCCATCCCACTTCTTTGATCTCTACATTGGGAAATTGTTGTTTGAACTGATTTACATCAAAGAAACTTTTGTTTTGGTACATCACCTTTAAGGTTTGCTTCGTGTCTGCCTGGATACTTGGACTTGCGGAAACTCTGTTAGTTAAGCTAGAACCCGCTGAAATAACCAAAATTATGAAGCTCAAGCTAACAATGAATGCCTTCTTTACCAACTGACTCTTCAAAATAAAACCTCCACTCGTTTTTGTTCGAACGATGATTCGCTTCTGCTGAACTAAGTATAGAAGAGAGAGCTTATCAGCAACCTACAAAACTTCTTATCATTTCCTTAATTTAAACTGACAATGATTTAATGAACTAACTATATCGCTTATAATGATAGTGCTACTCAATAAATATCTGCTAGCAAATAGGGAAGTCGGGAGAACATCAATGGCGACAAGCACGATTTTAATGGTAGATGACGAAGTGGAAATCATCCAGTTAATGAATATTTATTTCAAGAACGAAGGCTACAAGCTTCTGCAAGCATCGAATGGACTGGAAGCTCTTGAGATTCTACAGTCCCAGCAAGTCGATTTAATTGTGCTTGATGTCATGATGCCCAAGATGGACGGATTACAGGCCTGTATGAAAATACGAGAAACGAATCCCATTCCCATCATCATGCTCTCAGCGAAAGGCCAAGATATCGACAAAATATCAGGTCTCAGTATCGGTGCTGATGACTACGTGACCAAACCATTTAATCCACTCGAGCTGATCGCACGTATCAAGTCGCAGCTGCGAAGGATGAACCTATTCAACTCCATCCCGGCGAATGCTAACGAAATACATATCGAAAACATTGTTATTAACGTTGCGTCCCATACGGTTACAGTCGATCAGCAGGAAATCAAGTTGACTCCCCGTGAGTTCACACTCCTTCACACACTGGCAGTGAATAGAGGAAAGGTGCTGAGCATGGACCACATCTACGAGGAAGTTTGGAATGAGCCCTTTATGGAGTCAAAGAATAACGTGATGGTTCAAATCCGCAAGCTCCGTGAGAAGATCGAGGTTAATCCACGCGAACCACGAATTATCAAAACCGTGTGGGGGGTCGGATACAAAATCGAAAACGATCAAACCGCAAGGGGTGAGTAGGATCCAGATCAAATGGCTGTATACGATTCGTTGGAGATTAATGCTGATTCTGGTTGCTAGCTTTGGTTTAACAGGTGTTGCTCTTCTTTTGGGATATTTCATAGCTGGAGAACTGCAACAAGTCCCATACTTCGCTCCCCCGATCAATTGGATCATTAATCATGCAGGTTCCGTTCGCGTGCTGATCCTAGCCGGTATCATTCTCTTTCCTATGATGTTCTTCCTTGCTAGCCGCCGCTTGGTTCTGGATTTACACGACATCAACACAGAGCTGCAGGAAATATCGGCAGGTCGGTTTGGTGTTGTGACTATGGTCAAAAACAAGGATGAGTTAGGCGCTATCGCAGAAAGTTTAAATCAATTGAGTTACGAATGGGAGCGTTATCTAACAGAAATCACTCGTGGTCTAGAGGAGATCGCCAACGGGGAGTTCGATCATCAAATTCCAGAAATCTTAGGTAACCAACTTGGAGAGGTCGCTCACTGTATTAATCAGATGAGTACGCAACTGAAGCACTCGATCATGGAGGAGCGCAAGGCAGAGAAGACCAAAAACGACTTAATTACCGGTGTATCCCATGACCTGCGCACTCCGCTGACCTCCATTCTCGGCTTTCTCGAAGTCATTCAGGAGGACCGGTATCAAGATGAAGTAGAGATGCGTTATTACATCAACATCGCATATGAGAAATCCTTGGCACTTCGCCGATTAATCGACGAATTATTCGAATATACACGAATCAACAATGGCATGCCTCTGGAACTGAGCGAGATCGATATCGCCGGGCTCATCCGCCAGCTTGCTGACGAATTTGTGCCGGCTACGGAGAACGCAGGCATGGTAATCAGGATGAATATGCAAGGAGGAGAATTTAAGATTCAAGCGGACGGAGGATTGTTGGTAAGGGCGTACGAGAATATCATCGCCAATGCCCTCCAGTACGGGCGTGCTGGCAAATATATCGATATCGATATTGCTCAAGATAGAGATATGCTGGTCGTACGGATACAGAATTACGGCAACCCTATTCCAGAACAGGATTTGCCCTTTATTTTCGACCGCTTCTACCGGGTGGATCGCTCCAGGTCGAAGCAAACAGGAGGTACAGGCCTTGGTCTAGCGATCACAAAAAGCATTGTTGATGTCCACGGGGGATGCATTACTGCGCACAGCAACAGAAGGGCTACCATGTTTGAGACACGGTTCCCGATGTCTGGTCACAACAAGGGATATACGGCAATTTCGGGAGAAGTTCCTAATGATATGGGACGAGCGTCTACCGTTCTTGCCGAACAAGGCGTCTCGCCAAGGCAGAGAACATTCCCTCGTAAACGACGCCTACTCCAGACTAGTGTACCCGCGATATTGATGATCCTGTTGCTCGTCTGTACGGCGGTCTTATTTGGTATTAATTCTCCTTTCACCTCCAAATTCATGACTAAAATGGATACCAACCAGGACAATAACGATCAAGCTAATTTGCCAACAAAAGCTAGTAGCCCGATGGTGATTATTAACGGTGTAACAGACCATGGTTATACACTTCTTATTCATGATTACATGTTCAATGGTCAGAACTTACATATCCGTTACTCCATGAGACACACTGGACAATTTACGGATTCGGAATGGTCGACACTATCGGTGAAGCCGGACTTTAAATTAGATACTTCAACGGAACGAGCAGTTCCCGGCATCAAAGCCATGAATTTAGACACCATATTTGCCAATAACGGTACCCTCAGTTACGATTTCACGGAGGACCCTCCTCCAAGCAGTTTCACATTGAAACTCAATGTAAAAGGCTTAGACATAACCCCTGACTTTGCTCAGCAGTTTAGGCTCGACGGAGACTGGAGCTTCGAACTTCCTATTGAGCAAAATTATATTCTGAAATCTAACGGTCAAAGCTCACCTTTATAAATTTCTTCATGCAATGGCGGTGCAAGGATGATCCTTGCACCGCCACTTCCATTCCCCCCACCTTCTCCAGCAAGTCATGCATACGAATTTGCCGGATGCTTTTGATTTCTTATTCCAGGAATAGCCCAAGTGTAAGGGGGCCAGAAAATCTGCTGAAAACGTCGAAGTTTACTTTCACTGCTTGCACGATCCGATCGGAACGGATAAGGAAGGCAATGAAATCACCTTGATCGATATTTTGGGGACGGAAGCGGACGATGTGGTGGATCGGGTTCAACCCAAAATGGAGAGGAGCAAAATTTATCAGAACCTGGATATCCAGGACGAACGAGAGCAGGAAGTAATTAAAGGGCGGTTTGGCCTGAAGCATGGGGGAGAAGAACGGACCCAGCGTGAATCGCCAAGGAGCTCGGCATCAGCCGCAGCTATGTGTCACGAGTTGGGAAGCCTTTTTTGATATGCTGCATTTCGCATTTTGTGAAAGTTGACTCAATTCCTTAGTGAATTAAAATGTTTGGTTCGATTCGGCCGAAATTTACATATAGATGAGACGGTGAGGAGATGGGCGTATGGGGAAACAGTTAAAATTTCGCGAGGATGGTACCTTTAAGATTTTGCAGTTTACAGACCTTCATATCGGGGAAGGCGCGGAGAAGGATGAGAAGACGATTGCATTAATGAAACGTCTAATCGCCGAAGAACAGCCTGATTTTATTGTGCATACCGGCGATCATATCTGGTCTCATGCCAGCGAGGATCCGATTCCTAATTTCCGTCTTGCGATTTCCCCTGCGGTGGAATCTGGTATTCCATTCGCAAGTATTTTCGGCAATCATGACGCCGAAGTAAATGTTACGCGACAGCAGCTGTTGGATATTCTGCTTGAGCAGGAAAACTGCTTAACGCAGCCGGGGCCGGAGGAGATTTCGGGACTGGGCAACTTTCTGCTCACGGTTCATGGATCAAAGGAAGACGACGAGAAACTAGGGATGTACTTTCTGGATTCCGGCATCGAAGCGGCGAAGGAGATCGGTGGTTATGAGTGGATTCATACCGATCAAGTAGCGTGGTATCTCTCCGCCTCGCGCCAGATCACGAAGAAGCATGGAGCTCCATTACCTTCATTAGCCTTCTTCCATATTCCAATTCCGGAGTATGAGACCTCGTTAATCCGCGGTCGAGCGGTTGGGCACAAGTTTGAGAAGGTATGCTGCCCGGACCTGAATTCGGGGCTGTTCACCGCGATGCTGGATCAAGGGGATGTCTTTGCTACCTTCTGCGGGCATGATCATGATAATGACTTTATAGGCTGGCTCCATGGCATTCAGCTGTGTTATGGACGCGTAACCGGCTACAACACCTATGGCCGTTTGCAGCGGGGGGCCCGAATCATCGAGTTGCAGGAAGGCTCCCGTGAGTTTAGAACGTATTTGCATTTGGATGATGGCACGATTGTGCCGAGCCATGCTCGGTCCTGCTTATTTTACAGTCAAGCTATGGAAATTATGATACAATGACGTCGTTGATGGAGAGCAGCAGGAGCAAAATATCAAATGATTAGGACGGACCCGATGAAGAGATTATTCTTTAAAGTAGATGCAAAGAGACTGATCATCATGGTTTTTGGCAATGTATTTTTGGGGTTGGGGATTAGTATCTTTAAGCTGTCCGGCATGGGCAACGACCCCTTCAGCGGCATGGTGATGGCATTAGCAGAGTCTATTGGGATCGCTTATGCTCATTTTCTGATCCTGCTAAACCTGATTTTGTTTGTCATCGAATGGATCTTGGGAAGAAAATTTATCGGATCCGGGACATTCGTAAATGCGATTCTTCTGGGCTATATCGTTACTTTCTTTCACAATACCTCGCTACACCTGTTCGGCGAACCTCAGCTTTTATGGCAGCGGGTGGTCGTAGTGGCGATTGGGGTGGTTATATGCAGTTTTGGGGTGTCTCTGTATCAGACCTCGAATGTAGGAATAGCTCCCTATGATAGTCTGTCCTTGATTATGAAAAATCACTTCCCGAAAATCTCTTATTTTTGGCATCGGATGTTTACAGATGCCCTTTGCGCCTTGATCTGCTTCCTGGCAGGAGGCCTAATCGGTTTGGGGACACTCGTGTCCGCATTTGGCCTAGGACCCATCATCCATTTCTTTGATGTGAAATTTACGAAGAAGCTTTTGGCTTAGAGCATTCCTTAACTGTACAGAGGGCGCTTATCCATGACACTCGCCGACTTTTAGAGTCGGGCGGGTGTTTTTGTTATTGACGTTCCCTAAAATCGATGATATATTGTGCATACACGATATACACAATATTGAGGAGGGGGTACTCCATGCTGGCATTAGATATTCGCAATATCAACAAGAAATTCCCCAGCTTTGAGCTGAAGGATATTTCGTTCCAACTGGAAAAGGGATATATCATGGGCTTTATCGGGGTCAATGGGGCAGGGAAAACAACCACGATCAAATCGATCTTGAAGTTAACTCATATCGATAGCGGTGAGGTCCACATTCTGGGCAAGAACATGGCCGAACATGAGCTGGAGTTGAAGCAGGAGATTGGCTTTGCCTTCGGGAGCATCGATTTTTATACGCGCAGTAAAATCAAGACGTTGACCGATACCATTAAAAAGTTCTATGAAAATTGGGACGATCAGATCTACTCCAACTACATGCGGAGATTCAAATTGGATGAAAATAAAAAAGTCGCGGACCTGTCGACGGGCATGAAGGTCAAATACAGTTTGGCGCTTGCTTTATCCCACGGGGCCAAGCTGTTGATCCTCGATGAACCGACCAGCGGGCTGGATCCGGCTTCCAGGGATGATCTGCTGGATCTTTTTCAGGAACTGATCGCAGAAGGAGAAGTCAGCATTCTATTCTCCACCCATATTACCTCTGACTTGGAGAAGTGCGCGGACTTTATTACTTTTATCGCGAATGGGCAAATTGTTCTTAGCGGAGAGAAGGAAGAATTCAAAGAAGCTTATCTCCTGGTGAACGGTTCTAAGAGCCAACTGGACCAAGTCAAGGATCGGATGATTTCCTATAAAACGAATTCGTTTGGTTTTACGGGCTTAATCCAAGCAAATGACTTCGATCCGTCTTCAGGTATCAAAGCCGCCACCCCAAGCTTAGAAGATATTTTGATCTACTATACGAAAAAGGGGGAGAACCTCCATGGTTAACTTAATCCGAAAGGATATCCGACTGGGCGTACATCCGTTGTTTTTGATTATGCCTTTGTTGACCGGCGCTTTAATGTTTATCCCTGGCTGGATTTACTTCATTGTGATCTTGTATTTTTGCTGGATCACGATACCCAATATGTTTAACCAATTGAGATCGCAAAACGATTTGATGTTTACCTCGATGATGCCGGTCACGAAACGGGACATCGTGAAAGCGCGGATCTTTGTGATTGCGGGATTAGAATTAGCCCATGTGGTGGTGGCCTTGGTTTTTGGCTTGATCAGCCAACGCTTATATCCAGATTTGACCTACGTTTTCTTCCCGCCGAATTTGGGATTCTTTGGTCTCTGCTTGGCGATGCTGGCGATCTTTAACCTTGTGTTTATTCCCATGTATTACAAGACGGCGTATAAATTCGGGATGGCATTGTTAGCCTCCACTGTGGCCGCCACGTTATTTGCCGGGATCGCCCAGTGGATTGGGATTGCACATTCGGGGATGAACCGTATTTTTTATGGGACGGAAGCAAGCAGTGTGACACTACAAGCTGTCATTCTGATTGCAGGAATCGTCATTTTCTTCGGACTCACCGCCTTGGCTAATCAAATAGCAGTCAAACGGTTCCTTCAAGTGGAAATCCAATGAACGTAGCGATTTCCAATACCTCGGAGAAACCGATCTATCAACAGCTGTTTGAGCAGATTAGCGCGCAGATTTTAAAAGGGGAGCTGGAGAGCGGTTATATCCTCCCGCCCATTCGCCAAGCGGCCCATGAGCTGCGGGTTAGCGTCATCACCGTCAAAAAAGCATGGGAAGAACTCGAACGGCGCGGCTTAATTAACACGGTCACCGGCAAAGGATGTTTTGTAGCCGAGTTCTCTCCCGACGAGATGCAGCGCATACGTAACGAAATGGTCATGGAACAACTGGTGAATGAGGTGACCTTTTACAAGTCCTTTGGTCTTAGCTTAGATGAGCTGATTGAGCTGTTGAAAAAGGTGTATTAAAAAACGGATCTGTAGGGAACGCGTTAGAGTATGGGGAAGCATCCGGTATCAAGGGAGCAACAACAATCGAACAAAAAGCCGCAACAGCGGCTTTTTGTGTTTCGTACAACCTTAAATTTTAAGAATTTGAAACGTTTCCAAATTTATTATTGAAACGTTTCCACTTTGGTGCTATGATAGGTTCATAAGAGAACTCGGGGGGGTTATATGGCAAGCATTAAGGACGTAGCCAACTTAGCTGGCGTCGCCGTGGGAACCGTATCCAGAGTCATCAATAACTCGGGGGCGGTCAAACCCAAGACGCGCAGAAAAGTGGAAGAGGCAATCAGGGAGTTAAATTATATCCCCAATGAAGTCGCTCGAAATTTTAAGATGCAAAAATCCAAGATGGTCGCTCTCTTGCTTCCAAGTATCTGGAATCCCTTCTTCTCTGAACTGGCTTATTACATTGAGGATGAGTTGGATCAGGAAGGCTTCAAACTCATGCTCTGTAACAGCGGGGGCAAGCCCGAAAAAGAGCTGTACTACCTGGATATGCTTCGACAGAACAAAGTGGCAGGCATTGTGGGAATCACTTACAACGATATCGAAAATAATGTGAGCCATGATATTCCCATCGTAAGTATTGACCGACACTTTAATAAGAAAATCACCTGCGTGACTTCGGATAATTATGAAGGCGGACGTATGGCTTTACGGGAGTTAGTTAAAGCCGGTGCTCGAAAGCCTGCTTTTATCGGGAGCGTCACTTCCGTATTTAGCGAAACCATGAATCGAAAAAAAGGATTCATGCACGAGGCGGAGGCTCTAGGTATCGACTGCGTAGTTTACGAGAAGCCGGACCCTATTGTGGATGACGAAGCCTACTTTAATGAATTTTTTAATGAGCATGGTGACGTGGATGGCATTTTTGCCATTACGGATATGCTCGCTGCCAACTATATCGAAAGAGCACGTAAACGAGGTGTTCGTGTTCCGGAGGATGTCAAGGTCGTAGGTTATGACGGCATTCAGGACAATCCTTATTTTCACCCGATCTTGTCAACGATTAGACAACCGGTGGAAGAGATGGCGCGCATGGCGATTCGACTGCTATACAGCAAGATGGAAGGTGAACCTCTGATCGAGCAGGTCTATCGGATTCCGGTCACCTTCAAGCAGGGCGAAACAACTTGATTCCTTCAAAAGGAAAGAAAAACATCAGTTTATTCCGATTTCTATGAGAAACTGACGTTTTTCTTCTCAGAATTGGAAACGTTTCAAGTTTGAGTGTCTGTGCGATAAAAACTGCAAAACATCAAAGGTTTCAGTTGATGGATGGGATAGATTGCGGCCTTCTGCACATAACAAATTGGAAACGTTTCAAAATAGAAGATTATTTTACCATGGAAAGGGAGTATTTCAATGACCTCAAGAACCAGCGGGGGGGAACCAAGGGTGATCAAACCTCATGGGAATCGGAGATGGAGCCGGATCAAACGCGATTATGAGCTGTACCTGTTCCTGCTTCCCATTATTATTCTATATCTCATCTTCAAGTATTATCCGATGTACGGCGTCCAAATCGCCTTTAAGGATTTCTCGCCAAGTCAGGGGATCTGGGGGAGTGAATGGGTTGGGTTTCAGCACTTTATCGATTTTTTTGATTCCTATAACTTCTGGACCATCATTACCAATACGCTCTCCCTTAGTTTTCTATCGTTGATATTTGGCTTTCCGGCACCCATTATCATCTCCATTATGCTCAATCAGATGCTCGGCAAGAGATATAAGAAATTTGTTCAGACAGTGATCTATGCCCCGCACTTTATCTCTACCGTTGTGCTGGTCGGCATGCTGAACGTTTTTTTATCTCCCAACAGCGGCATCGTAAATCATATCATCACATGGTTTGGTGGAGAGCCCATTCTCTTTATGGCTGATGAGGGTTGGTTCCGTCCTTTGTATATCTTGTCCGGCATATGGCAGGAAACCGGATTTTCAACAATCATCTACCTGGCGGCGCTTGCCGGAGTGAATCCGGAGCTGCATGAAGCGGCAATTATGGATGGTGCGAGTAAATGGAAGCGAATCTGGCATGTGGACATTCCAGGGATCTTGCCAACGATTGTGATTCTGTTGATTCTCGCGTTAGGCAACATTATGAGCATCGGATTTGAGAAGGCCTTCCTGATGCAAAGCGATTTGAACTATGCCACCTCCAATATCATCCCAACCTATGTTTATGAAATGGGGATTCAGAAAGCAGAGTACAGCTTCTCCACGGCAGTAGGCCTGTTTAATTCGCTGATCAATATTATCCTGATTGTCACCGTCAATCGAGTCGCCAAGAAGTTGACAGAAACTAGCTTGTGGTAGGAGGGGTCCACCTTGAATTCATTGCTGAAAAGAAAAAGCAGAGGGGACGTATGGTTTGACGTAACCAACTATTCCCTATTAACCATCGTGATGCTGCTCGTGTTATTCCCGTTGTACTTTGTTCTGATCGCGTCATTTAGTGATCCCAACTATATCTACTCAGGAGAAGTTTGGCTGTTTCCCAAAGGCTTCACCTTGGATGGTTATGAGCGGATTTTTAACGATTCCTCCATTTGGATAGGGTACGCCAATTCGATCCTATATGCGACTTTAGGAACCATCATAGGGGTGGCCGTCACCGTATTTGCAGCCTATCCGCTGGCTCGTCGAGATTTGGTGGGGAAATCAGTGATTATGTGGTTTCTAATGGTCACCATGTTTTTTAGCGGCGGGTTGATCCCAACGTATTTGCTGATTAAGGATCTTCACATGCTGAACACGATTTGGGCGCTGGTGATCCCCGGAGCGGGCGGCGTATTTAATGTGATCATCGTAAGAACCTTCTTTCAATCGACCATCCCGGATGAAATGTGGGAAGCCGCTTCGATAGACGGATGTTCCAATACCAGGTTCTTCTGGAGTATCGTTCTGCCGTTGTCCAAGTCCATCTTGGCGGTCATGGTCCTCTATCATGTGGTTGGTTTCTGGAATGGCTTCTTTGACGCTTTGATTTACCTGAATGATGAGAGCAAGTATCCCTTGCAATTGGTGCTTCGCAACATCCTTGTCCAAAATCAGGTGAACTCGGGGATGATGATTGATGTGGAATCTTACGCGGCCAAAATGCGCGTCACCGAGCTGATTAAATACGGCGTCATCATTGTATCCAGCTTACCTTTGCTGATTTTATATCCCTTCCTGCAAAAGTATTTTGTTAAAGGCGTCATGATCGGATCGATCAAGGGCTAATAGGAACAAGCGACTTGAAGGGGGGGATGCGGGCTTAGGGCCATTTCATCGCAAGGAAACAATCGTGGGATTAAACGAGTAGGACGAAATCAAGGGAGGTTATGTTCAATGAAATCATGGTACAAAAAAGCGGGGATTCTTGCCTTAGCGGGAGCCTTTGTACTAAGTGGGTGTTCGGGTAAAGGGAACAGTAGCGAGGGTTCGAAGAACCAGGCCAATAGCTCGGTGGAAGACACGAATTTTAACAAGACCGGTCTTCCGATTGTAAACGACACCGTGACCTTAACCATGGTATCCCCAAAAGCGGCATTAGCGCCGGAATATTCCGAGATGGAAATCTTTAAGCGACTAGAGAAGGAAACGAACGTAAAGATCAACTGGGAGAACATTCCGGATACTGACTATACAGAGAAGAAAAACCTGCTCATTGCAAGTGGGGATTTGCCGGATGCATTCTACGCAGCCGGATTTACCGACTATGAGCTGATTAATTTCGGTAAAGACGGAACCATTATTCCTCTTGAGGACTTAATTGATCAATACGCACCGAACTTGAAAGCGCTTTTTGAACGTCGGCCGGACATCAAATCGACGATCACCGCACCGGATGGTCATATCTACGGACTTCCATCCTGGGAAGATAATAATCTGGGAACCAACCCGTTCTTTCATGTGATCAATAAAAGCTGGCTGGATAAGCTGGGGCTGAAAATGCCGCAAACCCTGGATGAATATACGGAGGCCCTGGTTGCTTTTAAAACTCAGGACCCCAATGGGAACGGCAAGCAGGATGAAATTCCGCTCAGCTTTATGCACATGCAATGGTGTATGGATATTGCCGGCATCTTTGGTGCATTTGGACTTCCGGATAACCTGGAGCATCGAGTCGTTCGCGATGGCAAGGTCATTTTCACCGCCACTCAGCCTGAATATAAAGAAGCGCTCAAATACTTCCACGAAAAATGGTACAAACAAGGTCTGATCGATCCCGAGTCCTTTACCCAGGACGCTGCACAGTATCTGGCTAAAGGTAAATCGTCGGATGAGACGCTGGGCTCCTATATCTGGTGGGAAATCGAAGAGGTTGTCGGGACAGAACGCAGTAAGGACTATACTCTGTTGTCTCCGCTGAAGGGACCCAATGGAGATCAGTTAATCGGACGCGCTAATGGCGGGGGGCCGGGACGCGGGTCTTTTGTGATTACGAAAGCAAACAAGAATCCGGAAATCACCATGCGTTGGATCGATCAACAGTATGAACCCTACATGGCCGCTCAAATCCATTGGGGGCCGCTGGATGTCGTGTTCGAGAAGGATGAAAATGGGAAATTGGTGAACCTGCCGCTTCCGGAGGGCACCTCTGCAGGTGAATTCCGTCAAAAGGTTGCTCCAGGTTCGGGCGGACCCGGCGTGATCACATTTGAGGACTTCGGCAAAGTAGTCGATATGGAACCACGTGCCCAGCAGCGTGCCAAGGATCTGGAACAGTATTACAACCCTTATATGGAGAAGGAAAACTATCCAAGCATCTTCTTTGAACCCGAGGAATTGGACAAAATCAACAAAATTGAGCCGGAGTTAATCAAATATGTAAATACACAAAGAGGGAAATTCATCGTGGATGGCGGCGTGGATGGGCAGTGGGACAGCTACGTCAAAACACTGGAAAAAATGGGCCTTAATGAATTAATGGAGCTCTATCAAACCGGGCTGGATCGCTATCATGCAAACCTAAATAAATAGACGATAGGTGGGGAGAAACCGTGCTAGATGTCATCGCAATCGGGGAAGTATTAATTGATTTTACGCCGGCAGGCCGTTCAACTGGAGGAAACGAGCAGTTTGAATGTAATCCCGGAGGAGCTCCGGCTAACGTGGCGGCTGCGCTATCCCGGTTAGGCTCCAAATCGGCTTTGATTAGCAAGGTGGGGGAAGATCAGTTTGGTTCCCTGCTGCATCAGACTTTGCAAAACGCCGGTGTGGATGTTGCCGGAGTTTCGTATACGAAGGAAGCGAGCACCACGCTGGCCTTTGTCCATTTGGACGACCACGGGGACCGATCCTTCAGCTTTATTCGGAAGCCAGGGGCGGACACCTTCTTGCAGTCCATGGATCTTCCGCACGAGAAAATCGTGAACAGCCGAATCTTGCATTACGGGACGGTATCCATGACCCATGAACCGGCTCGTACCGCAACTAGAACGGCGGTTCTTCAGGCGAAGGAAGCGGGCGTTCTGCTCTCCTTTGATCCGAATATCCGGTTCCCGTTATGGGAGAGCCCGGAAGAGGCCAAGCAGCACATCCTTTGGGGAATGAAATACGCCGATATTCTGAAAATCTCCGAAGAAGAGCTTTCCTTTATTACGGGGACTCACGATATCGAAGAAGGATCCCTGAAGCTGGCGCAACAATTTGAGATTGCGTTGATCGTCGTCACTTTGGCGGAAAAAGGCTGCTACTACCGGATCGGAAGTAAAGACGGCTATGTCTCGGGGTTTCAAGTTAAGGTCGTTGACACGACGGGCGCCGGAGATGCTTTTCTCGGATGCTTGTTATTTAAAATCCTGGAGGCCGGAAGCCCTCTGAAAGATCTGACTCCCTCGCAGATTACGAACATGCTGACTTTTGCAAATGCCGGCGGAGCGCTGGTCACAACACGGAAAGGGGCTCTGAGAGCCATGCCAACAACCGAAGAGATTCATCAGATGCTAGAGTCCAATCCTCAGCTTAAAGAAGAAGATCTATTTAGACCGGGGTTTCACTTCTCCCCGCCATCTCATTGGTTAAACGACCCTAACGGATTGGTTTATTACGAAGGAAGCTATCATTTATTTTATCAGCACCATCCATACGGGAATCAATGGGGTCCGATGCACTGGGGCCATGCAGTAAGTAAAGATCTTGTTCATTGGGAGCATCTGCCGATCGCTTTGTTCCCGGATGAACATGGCGCGATTTTCTCCGGATGTTGTGTGGTGGATTGGAAGAATAGCAGCGGATTGTTCGAAGATTCCCATGGCTTGGTGGCCATCTTCACCCATGCGGATACCCATCCGGAAACCGGGCAGCCCCGCCAACGGCAAAGTTTAGCTTACAGCAGCGATAAGGGGTTAACCTGGCACAAATACGAAGGAAATCCCGTTCTCGCCGAGGAGGAGCTGGTTGATTTCCGCGATCCGAAGGTGTTCTGGCATTCCGAAAGCGAACGTTGGATTATGGTGCTTGTGGCGGGGGATCATGTTCGGTTCTATCAATCTCAAAATCTATTGAAATGGTCCTTGTCCGGTGTATTCGGTAAGGAAGAAGGGTCCCATGACGGTGTTTGGGAATGCCCGGATCTGTTTGAATTGCCGATAGGCGATACCGGGCGTTCGAAATGGGTGCTTATCATCAGTATTGGCGATCATCCCAAGGGTCCAGAAGGATCCCGTACGCAATATTTCATCGGAGAGTTTGATGGAAAGACGTTCATTAATGACAATTCGGCTGATCACATCCTGTGGCTGGATTACGGGAGAGACAATTATGCCGGGGTCACCTGGTCGGATCTCCCGGAAGAAGACGGACGGCGAGTGATCATCGGATGGATGAGTAATTGGAAATACGCCAACGAGACGCCTACGGGGGCCTGGCGAGGCGCAATGACTTTACCCCGCGTCTTGTCATTAACGGAACAGGATGGGAGTGTCGTATTATCCCAAATGCCTGTCCGGGAAATCGAGCAACTGCGTAAAGCGTCATTGCGTTGGGAGGAGATCACGGTTACGCGAGAAGCTCCTTTTTGGCAGAACGTGAAAGAGGATTTGCTTGAAATGGAAGTGGATCTCGATATCCGGTCTGGCGAGGAAGTGCTGATCAGGTTGAAATCCTCAGAGAAGGACGAGGTAATTGTCGGTTATGATCCCGGGAATCAATGGCTCTTCATCGATCGTACCCATTCCGGGGTTACGGATTTCCATCTGTCATTCGCTAGCAAGCATGGGGCTAAAATGGCGGCGATAGACGGAAAGATCCAACTGCATCTTTGGCTGGATCGCAATGCGGTTGAAGTGTACGGGAATCAAGGTCTCGTTGTATTGACGGATCAAATTTTTCCGAAAGTTCCGTTGGATCAGGTTGAAATCATCACGAGATCCGGGGAGGTTGTACTGGATTCCGTTCAGATCCATACCCTGAAATCCGTTGAAATTCCCTACGCTTTTCCAAAGCAAGTGGCGTGTCAGGAGGGATAATCGATGAGTCAGCTCACGGGTGAGCAAGGATTAATGATGCATTGGGCTTTTGATGAAGGAGCCGGAAGAAGTGCTCTGGAACAGGTATCCCAATCGCGGGATGAGATTCAGTATGTATTGAATCAAGCCGAATTCACTGAACCCGTTGATCCGCAGTGGAGACAAGGCGTAGTAGGAAGCGGGCTCCTGTTCGATGGATATTCAACTTCGATCGCCCGGCCAGCTAGTGAATTAGACAGGAATCGGGGGGCGGAGCCGTTGTCAGCCCTGAGCATAGGGGTGTGGGTGGCGCCACGCTCCTATGATTGGGGGTATGAAGGGAAACTGGCTGCTATTGTGAACCGTCACAATAGGGAATGCGAGCAGGGATATCTGCTTGGCATGTTCCGACACGGCCGCTGGTCCTTTCAGGTGGGGCTTGATCAAGGAGGCTGGAAGGAAGTTTGGTCACCGGACGGCGATGAGCTGCCTAAGCATGAATGGTCTTACGTAAACGCTGTTTTTAATGGGGAGCAAGGCGTAATCAAGCTGTTCTTAAATGGCCGGGAAATTGCTTCGTCAGAGGTTCCTGTTGGTTCCCGAATGGTTGAGGCTGTAGGCACGGATCTACTTATCGGCAAAAATAATCACAGCAGCCGATGGGCGGGAGTATTTCATCTCCAGATGTTTAGCGGGATCCTGGATGAGCTGAAGATCTATCGACGGGCATTAAGTGGAGAGGAAATCGCCGCATCGTATCGGCAAGTGCTGGATTCCCTGTATGGCGGCATCATACCTCAGGTGCCCTATGATGAGATTAAGCTGGATCGGACTCCGCTGTTGCTGGATCGGCATAGGCCGCAGTATCATGCCAGCCCCCCTGCGCATTGGATGAACGAACCGCATGCACCGATTTATTTTGAAGGGCAATATCATTTGTTTTATCAGCATAATCCGTTAGGGCCGTACTTCTATCAGATCCATTGGGGACATTGGGTGAGTGAGGATCTTGTCCATTGGCGTGACCTTCCCGTAGCCCTGGCCCCTGAGAAGGATCAACTTGCCCCGGACGGAATTTGGTCAGGCAGTGCCACGTATGATGCGGAGGGTTTGCCAGTATTGTTCTTTACAGCAGGCAATGACAGTGCTTCGCCTAATCAAAGCGTGGCTCTTGCTCGGAGCACGTATCCAGCCGATGGTAACCCGGATTTGGTTCGTTGGGTCAAGCATCGGGAGCCGCTTATCGTACAGCAAAAAGGGATAGGGGCGTTTGGAGATTTCCGCGATCCGTTCGTTTGGAAGGACGATGACGGTTGGTATGCCTTGGTCGGATCGGGGATCGAAGGCGAAGGCGGGGCCGCGTTGGCTTTTGTTTCGAAGGATATGTTGAACTGGACGTACAAAGGACCGTTTTTCCAAGCGGATCTTCAGAAGTATCCTTATCTTGGACCAATCTGGGAGCTACCGGTGCTGCTTCCGCTTGGCACGGATAAGCAAGGGGAGAACAAACATCTGCTTCTGGTCAGTCCTGTGGGAGAAGGTGCGGATGTTGAGGTGTTTTACTGGATTGGGCGGCTGGATAAGGAGGAGCTTTCGTTTATTCCAGATCAGGAGGAACCCGAGCTGATTGATGTTGGTGATTTCCATTTCACCGGCCCGAGCGGCATGGTGGACCCGAAGACCGGCAGAAAAATCATCTTCACGATAGCCCAAGGGGATCGGACGTCCGAACTGGAATATCAATCGGGCTGGGCCCATAACGCCGGGTTACCATTAAGCGTGTATTTACGGGATGACGGGCGGCTGGGAATCGAGCCGATCCAAGAATTGCAATCGCTGCGCGGAGAGAAGCGGCTGTCGCTTCGGGACAATTCGCTCGCCGAGGTAAATGAACGGCTCCAAGAAGTTCAAGGCGACATGCTCGAGATTCAATTGGAAATCGAACCGGACAGCGCCGAACAATTCGGAATCAAGCTCCGGCGGACTCCGGACGGGGAAGAAGAAACGCTGCTCTATTATGATTCGAAGCAATCGATGCTCCTGGTCGACCGAACGAAAACGACGCTGCATCCGGGAGAACGATGTAGAGGGATCCAGGGCGGCAAGCTGGAGCTCGCGGGCGAGAATTTGAGGCTGCACCTTTATCTGGACCGTTCCATGGTCGAAGCTTATGCCAACGGCCTAAAAAGCTTGACCACCCGGGTCTATCCAAGCCGCAGAGATGCGCTGGGGCTGGAGATTTGGGGAGATGGAGAACTCGTTGTGAGGTCGATGGAAGTGTGGGAAATGAAGTCGATCTGGTAGAGAGTTGCAGAGTGATTTGTATGACAAAGTCCCTCCCTTAAGCGCTCGAATCGAGCACGAAAAGGGGGGACTTTGTCTATTTTAACCAAGCGTTAGTTGCTTACCACAGGCTCCCCAGTTACAGGATCAGTATGAGGATCCCAGTTTGCCAGAGGGTCCATCCGGAACCGCGTCAACTTCATGCTGCTGATCTTCCATACGCCGCCCACTTTTCTATACGTTTCGCGATACTGGCCGTACCCATTATGTCCTGGATACGCCTCCTCCGTATCGGGGAAGGTCAACAAGTCCTCCATTGCCCAGATGGCTTTCGCATTCTCCTTATCGATCATTTGAATCTCGGGCATATGTCCGTGGTGGACCGAAGGGGCTTTACCCACCAGTCCGGCAATCATTTGGGCGAATCCTACTCCGCCTCCGGGATATTCGGCTCCATCCGCTTCAATTTGAGCATCCGCCGTAAATAGATCCGCAAAATCCGCCCATTTCTTCTCATCGGTATAACGGAAATAGCGGGCTTTCAATTGTCTGATCTGTTCCATATCTTCCATACGTTGAACTTTTTCTTCAAGCTCAGCGACTTTCGCTGCAAGCTGGTGGTCGGTGTAGACTGACATCTTGATCACGTCCTTTGGTTTATTTAGTTATATTTAAGGGGATACCTTTACTTTCCGGTTACGGGGTCTGTATTTGGATCCCAATTCTGTAGAGGCTCCATCCGGAAGCGAGTTAACTCCATGCTGCTGATCTTCCAAACGCCGTCCACTTTTTCTCATCCACAAAACGAAAATAGCGAGCTTTTAATTGTTTAATCTGTTCAATATCTTCGAGGCGTTGAATTTTCTCTTCCAACTCATTAAATTTAGTGACTTGCTGCGACTGTATATGTTGATCTGACCATCCTGCGATGATCAGTAAGATTAGACCTAACGTCAGACTAATCATGAACTTCTTGTTTTTTATCATCCTTCTAGGGTCACATCCTTTTAATCGTATTGAATCCATAGTTGCCTGAACATGAATCTCCTGTTTGCAGCTACATGATTGACAACAACCTTTCTCGTTTTAGTAAGTGAGTAGCAGGTGCATCGGCCTCGAGACCCACTATAACAGGCATTATTTTTTTTCGTAAGGAGGCATTTTTTTTAGGTTTGCTTTAAAAATATAAAGTCATCGACCCTGCTTTATTTTTCTAAAGCATATAGAAATAAATCGCCTTCTTATCATTCATTTCATTACCTGCTATAGTTGGCCTCGAGGATAATCACATTATGAATTTCTTGAGGAGAATGAGGCATGAAAGTTGAAGTATGGACAGACATGGTATGTCCGTTCTGTTATATCGGCAAACGTCATCTTGAAGCAGGCTTAGCAAAGCTTGCCCATCCCGAAGCCGTAAACATGGTTTATCGGAGCTTCGAGTTGGATCCGGATATGGAGGTGAATCCTTCGGATGATGTATACGGGTTAGCTGCCGCAAAAAAAGGATCGACCCGTGAACATATGAAGGCCATGCAGGTAATGATCTCGAAACGTGCTGAACAGGTTGGCTTAACATTCAACTACGATACAGCGAAGCCTACCAATACGTTTAACGCACATCGTCTCCTGAAATATGCAATGAAATGGGGCAAAGGGGATGATTTGATGGAGAGACTATATAAGGCCTATTTCACGGATTCCTTACACCTGGGGGATATCGATACTTTGGTGGAGATTGCTGTACAATCCGGTTTAAGTCGAACTGATACGGAGGCGATACTAGCGAGCAATCAATTTGGGGATGAAGTACGGGCGGACGAGCTGGAAGCAAGTCGTCTAGGGATAAGAGGGGTACCTTTCTTCGTAATCAACGATAAATATGCCATCTCCGGCGCACAACCCGCTGAGGTATTTATCGAGGCGTTACAGCAAGCCTGGAAAGAGGAAAACCCATTTGTTTCATTTCAATCCGCTTCCCTAGATCCGGATGCTGCCCTATGCGAAGAGGGTTCGTGTGAAGTTCCCAAAAATTCAACCGACGGTAACAAATCATCCTCCAGATAAATCGCATAAGACAACAAATATTTTAGAAAGTGGGATCATAAAATGGATGTCTCTGTAAGAAAAAAAGAATTGTTAGAAACCTACTATTACCGCCATGCGACCAAAGAATTTAACCCCGAGAAGAAAATCTCTGAAGAGGATTTTCAATTTATTCTGGAGGCGGGTCGTTTATCCCCCAGCTCCGGCGGGAATGAGCCTTGGAAGTTTATTGTTGTACAAAGCCCTGAATTTAAAAAGGAATTAGCACCGCTTGTATCTGGAGGGGTGCGCCAGCTTCCTACATCAAGTCATTTCGTGATGATCTTAGCCCGAAAGAACCTTACTTTTGATTCTCCTTATTTGGTGGAGCATCAGACTCAAGCTTTACAGATGCCTTTAGAGATATTTCAAAAAATGAAGCCTGCCTATGAGCAATTTTATGAAGATTTGCACCTGGACACGGATAGAGCTTTGTTAGACTGGGCCTCCAAGTCAACCTACATCGCATTGGGAAATATGATTACGGCTGCGGCGCATATTGGAATCGACTCCTGCCCGATTGAAGGATTTGACCTGGATGCCGTCAATGATCTTCTTCAGAAGAAGGGGTTGCTAGGAGACGATGAATATGGCATTAGTGTCATGGTGGCCTTCGGATATCGCGCTCGGGAAGGACGTCCGAAGAGAAGAAAACCCATCCATGAAATCGTTCAGTACGTTTGATGGATTTATGCATTTGACGAAGAGATCTGCCTTATTGCGGGCAGATCTCTTCTTTGTTTACTAATCTAACCGATATAGACAAACTCCATGCGACGGTATGGTGGTACGAAGTCCACCTGCTGCCGTAAGCTCCGCTGGCGTTCCGCTCCATAGCTCGCTGCCTGAGGTAACGTGCGTCAATTCGATCTGCTCCAGAGGGAGGTCCAGTGGTAGCGGGCTCTCGCTTAGATTAAATAGAGCAGCATAATGGAATCCTTCCGGATGTTCGGCCGTCCAAACGAGGAGTTCGTCTTGGCGGACAGCCTCCCTGGCACCGCGGCTTTCCCGGTGCATGCGCAGCACTTCACGATTGGTCAGCAGCGAGAGCGTCCACTCGTCGTTATCCCGTAGTTCGCCGCCAAAGATGAGCGGTGAGCGGAAGATACTCCAAAGCGACATCATTGTCAGTTGTTCATCGCGCGTGAACCGGGTCCAGCGGTCCGCCCCACCGCCATCAACCGAGCGTATGCCGATGTGGCCAAGCGGCAGCATGTCGCAATCCGGCCAAGAGCCAGCTTGCGGTCTGCCTTGCCAGGCCCGGCAGCGGTCGAACATGTCCCGCAAAAGCGGCCATTGGTCCCAGAAATCGTCTGTCATCCGCCACATGTTAGCATGCTCGGCGAAGAAGGTTGCGTATTCCCCTGGAGCCGGCCCGGGCGATAAGCTTAGCACCATGGGCCGGCCACATCGTTGAATCGCTTCGGATATCATCGCGATTTCCGATTGATGGGTGTCGTATAACCTGGAAGCGGCGATATCATCCACTTTGACGAAGTCAACACCCCAGGAGGCGTACAAGGCAAATAGCGAGTCGTAATAGGCCTGGGCTCCTTCTTTGGAAGCATCCACGCCATACATATCTGTATTCCAAGGACAGATGGAATTCGGATGCGCAATATCGCGCGCTGTTGCGGTAGTCCCCAGGATAGGTGTGGCGGCATGGACGGCTTGGCGCGGGATGCCGCGCATGATATGAATACCAAATTGCAAGCCGAGGTGATGTACATAATCAGCTAAAGGTTTGAAGCCTTGGCCGCCGGCGGCGGAGGGGAAGCGATTCTCCGCGGGCATAAGCCGAGAGTAGTCGTCCATGACGAGGGGAGCAAACGGGCGATATTGGGAGGAACGGGCGTCCGGCTCGTACCACTGTATATCGACGGTGATATAGCTCCAACCAAAGGCTTTGAGATGCTTCGCCATGTACTCTGCGTTCCCCCGAATCTCTTCTTCTGTGACAGCCGCGCCATAGCAGTCCCAGCTGTTCCAGCCCAGCGGCGGAGTAGGTGCAACAAGCTGATGGTCCATTTGATATAACTCCTTTATGAATGATAATTGCTCTATTCACGTTCATCTTAATCAAGGAGTTAGGCAATATCTATAGTAACTTTGAGACGACGATAGCAATATATTGCGCTTAATCGAAGAACAGCTTGCGATAGGACAGGCTTTCGCTCCCGCTGCGGAACTCCCCTGGCGTAAGTCCTGTCAAACGGCGGAAGGCTTTAATCAAGTAACTTCCGCTGGAATAGCCAATCTGTTCGGCAATCACCTCAATACTAAGCGTGGTTTCACGGAGCAGCTCCATGGCCTTTTCCGTACGGACCCGGGTCAAGTAAGCGCCAGGTGTAAGACCCGTACTGTGCGAAAACCGGCGGATCAAGTGGTACTTGGACAGGGAAACATGCTCGGAGAGTTGATCGATGCTGATCATTCGCGCATAGTTGCCCTCTATAAATTCGGCGGCACGCTTGACGCTTTCCGGCCAGTTCTCTTGATCTTTCCGCGACATCACCTGCATTCGGGCCAATTCCGTTGCAAACTGGTAAACGCAGGATGATGCGATGTAGGGATCGGAGATTCGACCAGCCCCTGCATCAGCAACGATCATTCGGGCCAACCGAACGGGGGCTGCGTCTACGGGGAGATGAGCAACTTCCCCGGCTTCGCTTAGGAATCTCCGCCATAGAGGCAGCACTAGATTCGGCCGGAACAGCAGGAATAGGAACTCCCATGGTTCTTTCGAATCCGCGGGGTAATAATAGCGATGAGAACTCGGGATTTCGGCGAGGAATGCTTGTCCGGCGTTGACGCGGTGAGTCCGCTCCCCCGACTCGAATACACCTTCACCGGAGAATGTGTACTGGAACAGCAGCAAGGGCCCGTCGGTCCGCTCCAATCCGTCCCATCGATAGGAAGGATCGGTGATGGAATCATAACCGGCAGCAAACAAAACGCATAGCGGAAGCTCCTTATCTTCAGTGAATCGGAAACCATAAGTTCCTTTGGGGATGTTCATGGGGATCCTCCTTCAAGCATGAATAACCCTGCCAAGGGATTGGAACGATAAGGCCATTATCCCATAACTTTAAAGGAGAAAAAATACAGTGGACAAACAAATGGAGTACGGGAGCGACTACAAGTATATTCCTGCCACATCGGTTGGAAGTGGTCTTGGCGTAGAGGTTCTCCCGGATCTATATTGCCATACCCTCCAAATCGTGAACATTTGCCTCGTTGGGGATCCGGCTGGGCAGGATTTTGTCCTGGTAGATGCAGGAATGCCCGGATCAGCCAATGAAATTGTCTCCGTTACTGAGACTCGTTACGGAGCAGGACGGAAACCGAAAGCCATCCTTCTCACCCATGGACATTTTGACCATGTAGGCGCGGTCATTGAGCTGATCGAACAATGGAATATTCCCGTATATGCTCATGAGTTGGAAATCCCCTATTTGACGGGACACAAGAGTTACCCGGAACCGGATCCAACCGTAGAAGGTGGCATGGTGGCTAAAATGTCAGCTCTGTTTCCGAATGAGCCCATTAATCTCGGGAAACATGTTCAACCGCTCCCGTCCGATGGAAGTGTGCCGCATTTGGCGGGTTTTCGCTGGATTCACACACCGGGGCATACACCGGGTCATGTGTCATTGTTCAGAGACAAGGACCGCACCTTAATGGCAGCGGATGCATTTGTAACGGTTAGGCAGGATTCCCTTTATAAAGTGTTGACACAGGAAATGGAAATTAGCGGACCGCCTAGATACTTGACAACGGATTGGACAGCTGCCCGGGAATCCGTGAGGAAATTGGCAGCTTTACAGCCAACCGTTGCGGTTACCGGACACGGCAGACCCGTATCGGGCCAAGTATTGTCGGAGGGCTTGCAGAAGCTGGTGGATGAATTTGACCGTATCGCCATCCCGGATTACGGAAAATACGTGAAGCATTAAAATCTGAACAAGAAACCCGCCGAATCTCCGGCGGGTTTCTTGTTGCATAATCCTTTGTCTGGCGCCATCGCTTTCATTTTATAAAGCAGATGAATAAAAAGTGCCTTCTTACGTAACCCATCATGACCTGCTATAGTTGAGCCCGAAGCAAGAAGGGGGCTTGTCGTTGTCGAGCAGGCTTATGATTTGACGAGAAGGAGAGAGAAGAGGTGGGTTCAGAAAGCGGGGGAAGCGAAGGAAGATCAAATCAAGATGAAATTGTACCGGAATGATCAGGCCGCGCTGCGGTTACCTGACCGATTATGGGGCATGATTGAAGATTATATAAAGTTTGAAGATTAAACTGCATACAATAAGCCGCCAAATCTTTTTGCAGATTAGACGGCTTATTGTCCCTCCATGGCGGAAGCAGGTTGGACGGGGGGATCCCACTCCGTTTTCCAACGGTTGATTTCTTCAAACACATGAGCCAAAGCTTCGCCCTTTTCGCTAATTGAATATTCGACAGTTACAGGAACCGTAGGGAAGACTGTACGTTTGATCAACTGATGCTCTTCCAAATTACGCAAAGTATCCGTTAGGCCTTTGGTGTTTACGTTATTTAAATTTCTTCTTAATTGATTAAAACGTTGAGGTTCCTTTAACAACTCAATAAGGACGAGAACCGTCCATTTCCCAGATAGATTTTGAAAAACCTCATAGATTGAAGATACGCAATGATTTTCAAATTGGTTTGGCTCCATAATGAACCTCTCACCGTTCAGATTTGAATTGAAGTATAGCCAAAATCAGGCGATTTGTCACTGGGGACAACTTCCAATTATTGTGAAAGTCTGAATTCCATAAAAATATCGGTGACACAGGACTAGTATGCCCTGAAGTCGATAGCAACAACCGAAAGGATCGAAGGAAAAGGTCATGATCAAAGTACTTATCATCCACGATGAACCTAACAATACTCGATTATTAGCCGATGCACTAAAACGCGAAGCCTTTGTGGTAGAGACCGCAGAAGACGGGGAGGAGGCGCTCCATAAAGCGGCCTTATTCCAACCTGACATTCTGCTCCTGGATTTGGCAAAACCCCACTATGAAAGGTACGACGTATACGGCATCTCGTTAGAGACAAACCAGCCGGCTGTGCTCCTGTTGAGCGAAAGTCATCATATTGCGGATAAAGTGCGGGGTCTTGAACGCGGGGCTGATGTTTATATGACCAAACCTTTCGATATCCGCGAATTAACTGCCCGGATTAGGGCGTTATTCCGTCTTCGAAACCGGTCAGCTCCCCTATCGTCCGAAGGGCCGAAGCAAGACAAGATTGAGCTAGGCGTTCTATCCATTGAATTGGTCAACCGCACGGTTCGAACGGACGGCCAAGAACTGAAATTGACGCCAAAGGAATTTGACCTGTTGGCCGTGCTCGCCCGACACCCTGAACGGGTGTACTCCCGGACGGCGTTGCTGGAGCAGGTGTGGGATATTCATTTTGACGGGGGAACTCGAACCGTGGATACGCATATCCAAAGGCTCCGGAAGAAGTTGGGGCAACGGCAAGGGATCATTCAGACGGTTTATGGCATCGGCTATAAGAGTAAGAAGCTTTCATCTTGAACTGGATAAAGCGGCCATCTCCATACAGAAGGGATGGCCGCTTGCTTTTATCAGAGAGAAACTGAACCGCTATTCCTCCGATACTCCGTCGGCGTCATCCCCGTCACCCGTTTGTAGGCGTTGCTGAAATAGACGAGGTCGGAGTAGCCGACCCTTTCGGCGAGGTAGTTCCGGGAACGTAACGATCGGCAGGCGAAACGCTGGGATCCCAAGCCGTGCGGTGCACGGTTGCCGGGCGCTTCAGCCAAGCAAGCTGCTGGATACGTTTACGCCGCTGCGGCTGGATTGCTGGGCCGCGGCGAGTAAAAATAAACCTGCGATCGCCCAAAAGGCTGTCGCAGGTTTATTTTATTAATACCGATCAGATTCGTGTCCCATCCCTTTGGCTTTCTCCATCGCTTCATCCGCACCCGCCGTACTGGTATGTTGGCCTGCGGTATCCATTTCCCGCTTCGCCGCCTCAAGCCCTTCCTTAACCCTTCTGCCATATTCGGGATCGGCTTGCGTAAAGTGGCTGATCCAAGTCTCCTGAATGACAGGACTGCACAGCTTCAGATTGTTTACCAGATTCGAAATCAGCTCGTTTTTCTCGACCTCGTCAAATGCGCGGTACGTTTGGCCCGCCTGAGCAAAATCGTTGGTGCGCTCCAGCTTCTGCCGAACCAGCTTGGCGTCGTAGTGCGGCTCATGGTCTTTGCCCGGTTTCTCCGCTTCCTTCAGTCCGTTCTTCGTCGACGGCTCGTAGTCCACATGCGGGTTCGCGCCCGGATTGAGATCGACCTGATATTCCATTTGCCCGCCGCGTTGGTTCGTGGCGACCTTCGTTTTTGGCGCGTTGATGGGGAGTTGCAAGTAGTTTGTCCCAACGCGGTAGCGCTGCGTATCCGAGTAGGAGAAGGTGCGGCCTTGCAGCAGCTTGTCATCGGAGAAATCCAGCCCGTCCACCAGCACCCCGGTTCCAAACGCCGCTTGCTCCACTTCGGCAAAATAATTTTCCGGATTGCGATTCAGCACCATTTTGCCAACCGGCAGAAACGGGAACTTCTCGGGATCCCACAGCTTCGTCGGGTCCAGCGGATCAAAGTCCAGCTCCGGATGGTCTTCGTCACTCATGATTTGTACGCACAGCTCCCACTCCGGATAATCCCCCCGCTCAATCGCTTCATACAAATCCTGCGTTGCATGGTTGTAGTTGGTCTTCTGGATTTCATCGGCTTCGTGCTGCAACAGGTTTTTAATCCCTTGCTTCAGCGGCTCCCAGTGGTATTTGATCAACACGGCTTCCCCTTTTTGGTTGACCCATTTGTACGTATTGACGCCTGAACCCTGCATCTGGCGGTAGTTCGCGGGAATGCCCCAAGGCGAAAAAATAAACGTCACCATATGCGTAGACTCTGGCGTTTGGGACAGGAAATCAAACATCCGTTCCGGATCCGGCAGCTTGCTGACCGGGTCCGGTTTGAAGGAATGCACCATATCCGGGAATTTCAACGGATCGCGAATAAAAAAGATCTTCAGGTTGTTCCCGACCAAATCCCAGTTCCCATCCTCCGTATAAAATTTCACCGCAAATCCGCGGGGATCACGGAGCGTTTCGGGGGACTCGGCGCCGCCGATGACCGTTGAGAAGCGGACGAACACCGGCGTCTGTTTCCCGGCTTCCTGACTGGACGGCGAATTTCAAGAGACGGTAAACGCCATGGCCTCCGTTCAACAGGGGCAGATCCCGATTTACAGCATTCGGGATCTGCCGTTTGGCGAGCATACGATCTCCGGTGTGAAGAAGGGCGGGAGCTACCTGATCGTCGACGGATTTAAGGTTTATGCGGACAGCTTGCTGGGGGACACAACGGCCAGCTTTGAAACGCCGAATCCGCAAGACATTACCGTTTCGCTGTCGCTAGGTGGAGATACCTTAAACCATATTGCGAGCGGTTCTGCCGAACTGGTACGCAACACGGATTACACGGTCTCCGGAGACAACGTCACGATCAAAAAAGAGTACTTGGCTCAGCAGCAGCCGGGACCGCTTGCGTTGACATTCCATTTTGCCGGCGGCGATTCACAGGCCTTTACGGTGAACATCACCGGACCGGCGATTGTGAACAGCACGATTACGCCGAAGACGGCGGTGTTTGATCAGAAGGAATCCGCGCAAGCGGACGTGACGACCACCATGACCTTAAACGGTAATACGCTGGTCAGCATCGCCAACGGGGCGGAGGAACTAGCGGAAGGGACGGATTTTACAATCGAGGGGGATACGGTTCGGATTCATGCGTCGTACTTGGCCGCTCAGCCAACCGGTGTAACCGAGCTGACGTTCCAGTTCAGCGCCGGACTACCGCAAACGCTCACGATCGATATCGTCAATACGTCCGGGCGTTTCCTGATGATCAACAACAACGATTCCGGCATTCGTTATACCGGGTCCTGGAATCGCAGTACGGGACGCAACTTCGGCGACTATCAGGATGATGTGCATTTTGCCGAGCAAAACGGCGATTCCTTGGAATATACCTTTAAGGGCACCGGAATCCAATACATTACAGAAATCGACCCGGCCCAAGGAGAGGTTGACGTTTATCTGGATGGCGCTTTTGTAGGCACCGTGGATACTCATGCCGACGCTAGACAGCCGATGCAAGCCGTCTACAGCGTATCCGGATTGTCCGACAGCCTGCACACGATCAAGCTGGTGAAAAAATCGGGCCGATTCATGCTGCTGGATGCGTTTAAAGTACAAATTTCCGATCTGATTAACCTCACCGAAGCGACTTTTGATAAAACGCCGTCTGCTCAAGAGGACATCCCAGTCGAGGTGTTTAGCGGGATCGAGAATCTCGGCAGTATCCGAAACGGCCAAACGTCGTTGGTTGAGGGAACGGACTATACCGTTACGGGGAATACCGTGACGATCAAGAAGGAATATCTCGCCGCCCAACCGGCGGGAAGCTTGAAGCTGACCTTCCACATCCAGGGCGATTATTACGATGACGTGCATTCCACCGAGGTGAATGGGGATTACTTCGAGTATACATTTAAAGGCACCGGCATCGATTTGCGTATGCCGACGGGTCCGGTTCAAGGTGAAATGGAGGTTTATATCGACGGACAGTTGAAGGCGACCGTAGACGCCTATGCCGAGTCGCGCAGCGCCCAGCAGTCGCTGTATAGCGTCTCCAACCTGCCAGCCGGTCAGCACACGATCAAAGTGGTGAAAAAATCCGGGGAGCGGCTGCTGGCGGATCAACTGAACTTCCACGTCGCTCCCGGCACGACGACGCCAACCACACCAACGAATCCGTCGAATCCGCCGTCGTCTCCATCCGGACCTTCCGGTCCGTCGACATCGCCAACCCCAGCGAAGACGGAAGTCGTCCGGGACCCGGCTAACCCGATCCCGGTGGACATCGCTCGGACGACGTTAGCGGACGGAACGAAGCGGGATGAGATCAAGCTGACCGCCGATGCCACGCTTCGGGCGGCGATCGACAAACTGGCGGAAGAAGGAGCAACTTCGTTGAACCTGACGATCCCGGATGCCAAGGATGAAGTGAGTTCGGTGAAGCTGTCGCTCGCCCTCGATTTCCTTCAATGGATTACGGGACGCGATCTGGAGTTAAAGCTTCAAACCGCAAACGGGGAGATCACCATTCCGGTCTCTTCCTTGCAGGGGGCGTCCGGCGATTTGACCGTAACAATTACTCCCGTGAAGGTGGCTGCCCAGAACCAGGAAATCGAAGGGCGTGCGAACAAGGCCGAGGTGGTTCTTGCGGCCACAGGAGGGCAAGAGGTGACGGTCATCGGACGTCCGGTTCAAATCGAGACGAACCTGCAAAACCGGGAGGTGGAGCTAGTTCTGCCACTGACGGACCCGGCAGATCCATCCAAACTAGGGGTGTATGTCGAACATTCCGACGGGACAACGGAGTTTCTGACCGGGGAAGTTGTTCCGTTAGCGAACGGTAAAGGGTTAAAATTTACCGTGGACCATTTCAGCACGTTTGCTCTGGTGAAGACGGCCGAACCGTTGTTGTTAACTCATCAAGCTTATATTAGCGGATATCCGGGAGGACTGTTCAAACCGGAGAACCGCATCACCCGTGCGGAGATGGCCGCTATGCTATCCAAGGCCGTAGACATGAAAGAGACGGCGGAGGCGGTAAGCTTCCGCGATGTTCCGGCAGGTCATTGGGCGGCTGAGGCGATTGCCCAAGCGTCCCGCATGGGCTTGATGCAAGGCTATGCGGATGGCAGCTTTAAGCCGGAACAACCGGTCACGCGGGCGGAAATCACGGCGGTTGCCGTGAAGTTCATGAAGTCGGCCGCAGGGCAGCAGGCCACCGGCTTCTCGGACACCGCCGGCCATTGGGCGGAACAGGCGATCCGGACCGCCCAAGCGGCAGGCATCGTGAGCGGGTATGCGGACGGCAACTTCCAACCTGAGGCCTTCGTCACGCGGGCGGAGGCGGTGAGTGTGATCAACCGGGCTTTGGGCCGGGGGCCGCTGTTCGGCAACGCCGATGCGCTTCCGGTATGGCGCGACGTGCCGCAGGCACACTGGGCGTTCCACGAGATTGCGGAGGCGTCAACGGAGCATAAGGCGATGCCAAGAGCGGAAGGTGGAGAGCAGCTGAATAAATAAAAAAGGGAGCGCCGCCGGCTTGTTAAAGCCGGTTGGCGCTCCCTTGTTGTTCTTATTTGTACGGATCGATCGTTTGGATCGTACCGTCCGGGTTGTAATGCAACTCGGTGTATTTCACGCTGCGTTTATGGTTCACACCGCCGGACAACGAGCTGTCATGGTAGAACAGGTACCATTTATCTTGGAATTGTACGATGGAATGGTGAGTAGTCCAGCCAATGACAGGCTCCAGGATTTTACCTTTAAATACGAATGGTCCTTGCGGGTTTTTACTGATCGCATAAACCAGCGTATGCGTTGTTCCGGTGGAGTAGGACAGGTAGTAATACCCGTTGTATTTATGCACCCACGGTCCTTCGAAATACCGCCGGTCTTCGTCCTTGGCCAACAGCGGATTTCCGTCTTCGTCAACGATGGAAATTTCCTGCGGCGCGGATTTGAAGGTGAGCATATCGTCGGTTAATTCGGCGAACTGCGGTCCAAGCGCCGGCGCGTCCGGTGCCGGTCCTTCGGCGTCCGGTTTAAAGCTGCC
The DNA here is from genome assembly GCF_001486505.1 of Paenibacillus rubinfantis. Taxonomy (GTDB): domain Bacteria; phylum Bacillota; class Bacilli; order Paenibacillales; family Paenibacillaceae; genus Fontibacillus; species Fontibacillus rubinfantis. Next base: position 1,121,032 of record NZ_LN909065.1, on the reverse strand, counting down.
GGTTTGCCATTTCTCCAACTGGCCGCCCCAAAGTCCGCCGAAATACATATAAGCGCGGTTGTCGTCGTCGACGAGGACGGCCGGATCGATGCTGAAGCTGCCCGGAATATAGTTCTCCTGCGGTGTGAACGGACCGGCAGGCGAGGAGCTGGTGGCGACGCCGATACGGAAAATGCCTTCCTTGTCCCGAGCAGGGAAATAGAGGTAATACGTATTGTTCTTATAAGCGGCATCCGGTGCCCATAGTTGTTGGCTTGCCCACGGAATATCCCGCAAATGCAGGACTTCGCCATGATCGACGCACGGAGAGTTGAAGTCGTCCAGCGAGAGGACATGGTAATCCTCCATCGCGTATTGATCGCCGTTATCGTTATCCGGACCGTTGTGATCAAGGTCATGAGATGGATAAATATAGATCTTGCCGTCGTACACATGAGCGGATGGATCTGCCGTAAAAATGTGCGTAACGAGAGGTTCATTCGGACGTACAGGTTTTTCCACGAGGATTCCCCTTTACCTAGTTAGTTTGTTGACTAAACTTACTAACTCTAATTATACAGAAGCTTAGGCAACTATCAAGCACTTCCCTCTATTTTCTCCGAAATCGTCGGATTTTATTGGAAATCCGGAGGAGAAACCACAACATATTTCAGATTATTGGAGAATAGGATCACTGTGTAACTAGGTTTTGGGAAAAAATGTCACTGGCATGTCCAGAACGAGGAGTGATGGTTGATGACGGATCATTTGGATCCATCCGCTTCAAGGCAGCCGGAGAATCAAGCCGCCGGGATGTCGGCGATCCCCCAGCCGATACGGGATGACGGAGCCGGAGCTACCGATACGGGCCCCCGCGACGTGATGCGGGATCGCGAAAATCCCGATATGCTGGTTCCTCCGGTGACCGATAACGGATTGATCCCAAATCTGAAATTCTCTTTTTCGGATACGCATATGCAGTTGAATCATGGGGGATGGTCACGGGAAATTACGATTCGGGAGCTGCCGATCGCTACGACGCTGGCGGGGGTTAACATGCGTCTAACGCCGGGGGGCGTTCGGGAGCTGCATTGGCATCAGCAGGCGGAATGGTCGTTTATGATCTCGGGCAAGGCCCGGATCACGGCGGTGGATCAGGACGGACGGAACTTCATCGCCGATGTGGGAGTGGGGGATTTGTGGTATTTTCCGCCGGGGATCCCTCATTCGATTCAAGGGCTGGAGGAAGGCTGCGAGTTTCTGCTTGTGTTTGATGACGGCCATTTCTCCGACTTAAATACGCTGTCGATTTCGGACTGGTTCGCCCACACGCCTAAAGAGGTGCTTTCGGCGAATTTTGGCGTGCCGCGTAAAGCGTTTGACCATATTCCCGATAAACAGGTGTACATCTTCCAGGACCGCGTCCCGGGGCCGATCGCCAGCCAAAAAATCACTTCGCCCTACGGAGAAGTTCCCGTCAGCTTCAAGCATAGCTTGCTGGCTCAGAAACCGATCGTCACGCCGGGCGGGACCGTACGGATCGCGGATTCTACCAATTTTCCTATCGCTAAAACGGTTGCAGCCGCCCTTGTGGAGATCAAACCCGGCGCCATGCGGGAAATGCATTGGCACCCAAACAACGACGAATGGCAGTATTATTTGACCGGCAAAGGGCGCATGACGGTGTTCGCCGGAGGGGGCGCCGCCCGCACCTTTGACGTCAGGGCCGGGGATGTGGGGTACGTCCCGTTTGCCTATGGCCACTATATTCAAAATACCGGCGACCGCAGCATCTGGTTCTTGGAGATGTTCCGCAGCGATCGGTTTGTAGACGTATCGTTAAACCAGTGGATGGCGCTGACGCCGCGCGAGCTGGTGCAAGACAATCTGCATGTGGGCCCCCTGCTCATGGATGCGCTGCGGAAGCAGAAGTGGCCGGTGGTGAAGTACGACCGCCCCAATCAACCTCGCTCATAACCCAGGACTTCTTCGACATCATCCATCTGTACTACCAAGCGCTGAATCTCATCCGGATCGCCGCAGCGGGCGGCAATTTGCGGGAGACGAATGCCCAGAACGGCTTGAGCATGAACGAGGGAGGACGGGTCCTGCTTTTGGCCGCCGGAAGATTTCGGCGGTTCTTTGGGGCGGACAAGGTCTTCCAGCAGGACGGAAACGCCGGGCAAATCGCCGAAGTCTTCGGCGGAGAACGGCGCAAAAGGGCTGGACACCGGAAGGTAGAGCGTCTTTGACCAATCCAACTCGCCCGGTCCGGCATCAACGATTAGTTGCAGCGGGCGGGTGGAATCCGTATAAAAGTCGCAATATGCCGCGATCCGCATCCTTACCGCCCTCCCTGTCCGCCGATTTGTCGTTCCAGCTGCGACAACATACGCCGAGTCTCCGGCGACCACCCTCGCTCCGCTTCGCGCTGGCGGCGGTTCGCCTCTTGAGCCGCCGCGATCAGGCTGCCGTGCAACACGCGCCGCTGGATTTGGTCCAGCCGCTGCTCCGCCAGCTCCGGCGGAACATGGAACTGCTCGGCGATATAAGCCACCGCCTCGTTGCGATGATCCGGCACCGGCAGCTTGGCGAACATATAGAAGGGAATAGCCGCGTAGAGCACAAACTGATCCGCTTCGGCTTCCTGGGCGTGCATAAACAGCTCCGTCATCCGCCGTTGATCCCCGGCATGACGCAGCACATGGCATAACTCGTGAAAGAAGATCACTCGGGCTTGAACCACCTCCAGCCCTTTGTTTAGAAAAATCACGTTCTCCTCGTTATCCGAAAAGGAGGGGTAATTCCCGTATACCAGCCCGATGCCAAAGGCTTCGGCAATTCGTTCAATGTCGAGGTCGGAGGGAGACGATATCCCGTCGTTCAAATATTTGGCGTTAATCCATTGTTCCAGATGGGTCTCATGATAATAGGCGTATAACATCCAAATCACCTCAAATCAGAATGTATGTTCGGTTTGTGGTCCGAAATAAGGGCCCTTCAGAATCAGGGCCGTCTTTGGAGTCTTTATATGTAAGTATCCATCGTTCTGTTCGATGGGTTTCGAATGCTATTCCTACTTCGCTTCGTCCCCGTTCAGCAGCTTCTTCTTCTGCTCCCGATACGCTTTCAAAGCCGCTTCCATCATAGCGATTTCATCGGCCGTATAGGCTTCAGGACCGCCGAAAAAGGACAGGCTCATCCCTTTCTCCGCTGCAGGAGACGGGTCGGGCGTCCGACCCAGCAAGTAATCGGCGCTGGTATCCAGGGCGTCAACGATATTGCGCAGCACCTCCGGATCCGGCTTGCGGTCGTTCGTCTCATAACGGGACAACTGCACGACCGAAATGTCCGCTTGGGAGGCCAGGTCTTTTTGCGTGAGCTGACGTTGTTCACGTAAATATTTGATCCGATCGCCTAGCGTTTGCATGGTTACTCCTCTTCCTTGCCGTTTCATTTAGTGTAGCACAAGTTGCCAAATTGGTAAAGAGAAGATGGAGAAAATGGAATTATATTATATTGTCAAAACGGTAATAATACGGCTTGACATTGCCAAATTGGCAACATATAATCAGGATACGGTTACCAAATTGGTAAAAAAGAGGGGGTGAATGGAGGGCGTATCGAAGTGGAAGGCGGATGTATGTTTGGACAAGCAAGTGGAAGAGCTAGTGGGGAAACATTCAATTTGCCAAAATGGCAATATACTATATGTAGGAGGGAATTCTGATGGGGAGAAGACGCATTCATGTGTATCATGCTTTATTCGATTCCTTGCCGGTGGATGAAGCGGCAACCCGGGCTGCGGTGGAGAAGCGGTTGGAGGAAGTCAGACGATATCGGCAGATCGGATGGATCCGCAAGGAAGCGTTCATCACCGCAGGGTATGAGCCCCGGTATCATGGCGCTACCCACGCCGTAAATCAGCCGACAGAACGACTGGCGATCGGGAACGTGGATAAGGAGGCGGAGCTGATTCGCAAATCGGAGCTGCTGGATCTGGCGATGGAGCGGCTGTCGGAGGAGCAGCGAGAGGTCATACGGCGGAGTTATTTGGATCAGAAAGCCGAATACGATTTTATCAGCTGCGGCGAGATGGGCATCAGTGACCGGACGTACCGTCGCATCAAAGCCAGCGCCATCCGCCTTCTGGCGGCGGCCCTGAAGTTGGAGGTCTATAAGGAAGAACCGCAAACGGCAAAACACGGAGTCGGCTGAACGCCGGCTTTTTTTGTTGTTCAAGTGGATTCTAGGTTGTCCGATAGCTGTCCGGCAAGTGTCCGTCACTTGTCCGTTCGTTTGGTTTTTCCCATGTTACATTGGTAGCGTGGAAGGAAAAGGGAAGGAAAACCCAATCAACCGAGGACTGATGAGGACCGCTGAACATGTCAGCGGTTTTTGTTTTGGAAAGGAGGGGGGACGATGCGAAATCAGAACAAAACGCCGCCGTATCCATGTGAACCCGAATGGGTACAGCCGGCGCGTTGCCAGGGGTGCATCTGGGGGCGGTTGGAGGGAACCAAGCAGTTTTGCAGCTTACCGCGATGTGTCTATGGGGATGGGATGCTGGAAAGGAGGTGATTGCCATTGCTGAAGATGAAATGACTCTAGCTCCGGAACCGGTGCCGATTACAAATGATCCCTGGATGACGGAACTAGCGCGCTGGTCGTTGGCGGTGCTGGGGCCGGAGTGGAAAGTATACTGCGGGATGTGGCCAGCAGGTGCAGCTGCTCCAGCCTTGATGTGGCGGATGATCGGCATGGACGTGAGAGCGTTGGGGCCGTCGTCGTATGAGGTTCAAAAGCGGATGACGGCTTTTATCCTTGCGGAAGATGCGGACCGGGAGCATGCGGCGGTGCTGCGGCTGCTGGAAGCGTTGGGCACAGCGGTAAAAATCCCGCTGGACGCAGCGGCCAAGCGATATCTGCGAATCGCCGATCCCAAGATGAGCTTGCAGCCGGAGGGAACGGCGGAAAGTTCGCCGGTACAGGGGCCGCTTACCGTCACGTTGCTTTCGCGCACATCCAAGCCGGTGGCGGAAGCGCCGCTGATGCGATCCGTTTTTTATCAATCGACAATGAGGTGAACTGGTGTGGCAAGAAAAAAATCAAGTCGCCCTGAATCCGCACCGGCTTTAGCAGCGGCAGACGGCTCTAGCGGTTACCGCATGGAGGAGTTGCTGTCCTGCTGCGAGGCGGTACTTGGCGTCAAACCGGAAGTTTTGGCCGGGGCTATGTTAGGCAAGGAAGGTCACTTATTTCAAATCGACGAGGCGAAACGGCTCGTGGATCAATTTCTGAGAAAGAAGGTGCTGTAAGTCATGGCAGGAGGAACATGGAATGTAACGGATCAACCGGTGTTGCCCGGGTTGTATATGAATTTCGTCAGCGCGGCGGGGAACGCCATCCAGGCGGGGGCGCGCGGCGTCGTGGTCGCTCCGGTAAAGGCCCATTGGGGGCCGGTTGGACAATTCATGGAAGTGGGAAGTGAGGCGGCGATCCGGGAGTTGTTCCGGGAGGACGAATCGGATGGCGCGACGGCGTTTAGTACATTGTATCTCGCTTTGCTAGGAGGTCCGAAAAAACTGCTGGCCTACCGGCTGGCTGGGGCTTCCGCCGCGGAAGCGTCGTTAACGCTTCAGGATTCGTCAGGTGCCGCCATGCTGCAGGTAAAGGCCAAATATCCCGGCAAGCGCGGCAACGACTTCGTCGTATCGGTTGAGCCGAGTCTGTCGCTTCCCGGCAGCAAGGAGCTGAAGCTGTATGAAGGTACGGCTTTGCTGCGGACGTTCCCGTTGGGAGATGGCTCGGCAGAGCAAGCGGCCGCCGCTGTGAACGGCGATCCGGCCAATGCATGGATCGTTGCCGAGGCGCTGGGCAACGGCACGCTGGCGGATGTATCCGGGGCGGTGCTGACCGGCGGGGACAGCGGGATCGCGGGGCTTACGAACGCCGAGTACGCTTCGGCCTTGTCTGCGTTCGAGACGCAGGACTTCCACGTGCTGACGCTGGACGGCGTAGCGGATGCGGCTTTGCGGACCAGCGTTGTCGCTTGGGTGAAGCGCGTCCGCAGTGAAGGCAAGGGCGTCATCGCCGTGCTGGGCGGCTCCGCCGCCGACGATACGGCCATCACGAGGGCGTCGTGAACGTCGGCACCGGCGCGGTGCTGAACGGCCGGGCGTACTCGTCGGCGCAGGTGGCCGCCTGGGTCGCGGGCTTGATCGCCGGCCAGCCGCTGAAGGCGTCGACGACGTACGCGGCTTCGCCGTTCGACGACGTCACGCGGCGCTGGACGCGCTCCGAGCAGGAGCAGGCCGTGCAAGGCGGCGTGTTCCTGCTCGTGCACGACGGCCGCCGGGTGAAGGTGCTGCGCGGCGTGAACAGCCTTGTTTCGCCTCGAGAGGGGCAGAACAAGGGCTGGAAGAAGATCCGCAAGATTCGCGTCATGGACCAAATCAACGCGGATTTGCAGCGGACTGCCGAGGATGCCTATATCGGCAAGGTGAACAACACCGAGGAAGGCCGTCTGGCGCTGATCGGTGCAGGGAAGCAATATCTGCAGACGTTGGCTGCCGAGAACGTGATCGAGGCGACCGGGTTCGACGTGACGCTGGATCCGCGCTTCTATGGCAGCGCACCGCAATTCACGCCTGAAGACGACCAGGTGTTCCTGGCTTGGACGGCGGATGATACCGATGTGATGGAGCAAATTTTCGGCACGTTTTACGTGCAATAATTTTTCGATTTTTACATTTGAGGAGGAGTTAACCGATGGCACAATTTCTTGATCCCGGCCGCGTGATGATGGGGACGTTTGGCCAGATTTTTATCGAAGGGGTATGGCAGTCGAACCTGAACCACCTGGAGGCCAGCGTTGAGGCGGAGAAGAAGGAGCTGAACCTGGTGGGCACCGATTATACGGTGTACAAGCTAGGGCGCAAAAAAGGCATCGGCACCATGAGCGGCTACAAGGTCACGTCCGATATGATCGCGCGCGGCTTTCAGAAATTTTCGATCATTCATAAGCTAGACGATCCGGAAGCCTACGGCTTTGAACGCATCCAGTTAAACAACTGCATGGTCGATAAAATCGTCCTAGCCAACTGGACCGCCGGCGAAGAGGTGACGGAGGAAACGCCGTTTACGTTCGAGTCGTACGAGCTGCTGGACCCGATCGTGGCGTCTTAAGTAGAGCGACTGTCAGGCTAGGGCGGGGATAGTACCGCCCGAACCTGCAACGGCCTAGTTGGACCCAGTTCGTCTGGGGTTAGCGGACATTTAGGGCGTTATTTTCGGAGTTAAGGCCGTTGAACGCCTGGTTTGCGTTTATTTCACATAAATAAGGCCATGAAGGGGTCTTATTTTTCTTGGGAGACCGATTTCGTTTGGAATAACGCCCTTTTGTACCGCTATGGCTCGAGAAACACATTTAAAGATATCCGAAGGAGGAAGCGATCATGAGTGAATATTCAGCATTGGATCCGGTTCGCGAACAGGAAATTTTGGACGGGCTTTTTGAGACGGTGGCGAATTTGCCGGAGGAAGCCGTATTTATCGGGCGCTTGGGACTACGCGTGACGCTGCGCGGCCTGACGTCCAGCAAAGTAGACGCGATCCGCGAACGTTGCACGGTCCGCAAGACGACCAAAGGGCAGGTGACCGAGAAGATCGACAGCGAGTTGTTTAACGCGGCGTTGATTAAGGAAGCCACCTCGATGCTGGAAGTGGTGAAAAAGACCGACGGAAGGAGCGATCACGACGCGGAGACGCCAAGCGTGAAGTTAAGCGGCTGGGGCGACGAGCGTCTGACCAGCCGGCTGAAGCTGTCCGGCGGAGAAGAGGCGGTTCGCCGCCTGCTGCTGGCCGGGGAGCTCGACGCCGTGGGCGATAAGGTGCTGGAGATTTCCGGGTTTGGCGTCGACATCGAAGACGTAAAAAACTAATCAGCTCCGGCGGCATGACGACGCTGCTGTTCCATATGTGGACGCGGCATCATCTTCGCCCCGGGGAATATTGGTCGCTCCCGAAGGGAGAGCGCCTGCTGCTGCGGGCTTTTTCGGAACGGGAGTTAGAGATGTTGTGAGGTGTTCCTTGTGAAGGGCTCCACCCGCTTGGCGGGTTGAGAGACTTACTGTAAAAAGTACCGTTATTTTGCCGTCTTGATGGGCGTAAGGGACGACCTGGACGGTAGGGTTATAGCTCGCTCGAAATAGAGAGAAAGGAGGTACGACGACGATGGCCAGAGAGGACAATGATATCCTCGATATCGAGACCAACGACCGTGACGTGGATCGAACCGCCAAAAAGCTTCGCAGCCTGGACAAGCTGATGCAACAAACCCAGCGCCGTGCGACGCTGTTCGGCAAAACCCGGATCAAGCCCATTCTCACCCTGGACGACCGCCTGACGTCCGCCGCCCGAAAGGCGGAAGAGGTGCTAACTCGTCTGCACCGAACAACGCCGAAGCCTGTGGTGCAAATGAGCGATCGCGTCTCGGCTACCGCATTGAAGCTTCGGGCTTCTCTCGTCGCATTGTCTGCTGAACCGTGGCAAGTTTCCATCGCAGGTGTTGACTGGGAGGCCGTGGTTGGTGATTCTTTTTCCAATTGGATGAAGTCCGAGGGGAAGAGTACGTTGAGGCGGATATCTTCGACGATTGGAGAAATGCTGGGAGACGGGTTGAAGAAGACGATCAATGAAAATCTAGGAACTGGAATTAATGGTCAATCGAGTGGGGGAAAGGGGTTAGTTAATGAAAACTCAAAAATGTGGAAAATGCAACCCCCCCCACTTTCTAGCTTTACAGGCTTTCCGAAGTTGGATGCTTATGACTTTCTGTCTCATCGCTTTGCAGAAATACAAACAAACAATGTTCCACGACAGGATGATAATAGGTCTTGTCTAACTAAATATAAAACTATTCTGTCAATGCTAAATCCTATACAGATTGCTGAAAGTTCAGTTAGAAGTAAATGGAGCCCCATTAACATTACGCGAAAAACCTTTTCTAAAATGGGACAAGCATTTGGTTCAAATACAGCTCCTAGAGAAGAGACTACTAATAGTATCAATTCGATCAAATCGGTTTTAGAATTCGGCGGTAAAGTTATTAATGAAATTTTTAAAGACCGCTACAAGGAAGCACTTGAGAGTAAACTCAAGCAAGCCGTAAACTCCGTAAAGCGGTATTGGCAAGAAAAGTGGCCCCGTTGGCAATCGAAACTTGAGACTAAAATCTCACCAAAGAAAATGGAGCAATTTACGGCAGCAGGCACAAAAGGTGCGCAGTTCTGGGGTAAAAGAGTAACACCTTTTGTAAAAAAGATTGGAGGCTACGCTGGGCTCCTTATGGACGGTTATGAGATATTTTCGGCTAAACCCGGCAAGGAGAGATACCAAAAAGTTACTTCTGCTGTTTTAGCGGGATTACTAGGGACTGGAGGTGCAGCTCTCGGAACTTTTACTGCCCCGGTAACTGGCGGTGTAGGGACGGTTCTTTTTCCTGCCCTTGGTGCTGCTGCAGGTGATTCATTAGGTGACCCAATTGGTGGTTTTATTTATGATCTTCTTCATGGGAAAATCAAACCCAAACCTCAAGTCTATTCCGACCGAAGCATGGCTCCTAGTTTACAAGGAGTTACACGTCCAGGAACAAACGCAAATGTTCCAAAGGTAATGGGTACCCCGGTACCAAACTATTACCAACTGCCGGAAGAAGTGAAGTCAAAAATCGGTGGAGCCAGTTACAACCAAAGTCCAGCCCCCGTTAATGTTTCTCTCTCAGAGGGGACCATCAATTTAACGGTTAACAAAGACCAGTTGGACTATCAAAAGTTGGCCGAGACCGCCGGCTGGAAAATCGCCAACGAAGTGCGGTTTGCCATGCAAAATCTAAAGTAGGGGAGGGGAGCCGAGACGTATGGAGATTCACTTCATTGACGGTGCGGGGCAGAGTTTTGTGTTACCCGTCAATCCGGAGGAGATTACGATCTCCCGGAGCAAAGGCGTGGAGACGGTAAATATCGCATCGCTGGGGGAATATGATTTTCCGGCTGGAGAGAGGGTGAAGGAGATCGCCTTCTCTTCTTTTTTTCCGGCGGATTATGATCCGGGGTATTGCAATTATCAAGACCTCCCCGATCCGCAGGAGGCGATGAACCGGATTACGACGATGATGAACAGCAAGTCCCCGGTCCGCCTGATTATTACCGATACGGCTGTAAATGTGCTTGTGACGATTGCGGCACATAACAGTACCTTTCGCGGCGGGGAGCCAGGGGATGTGTACTTTGATCTGAGCGCCAGGACTTGGCGAGAGATGAAGGTGCACGCTCAGACGGGGGCAAGCGGGGCAGCCTCCACAACCCAATCAACCCGCCCGGACACGAAGAAACCGGCAAAAACCTATGTAGTGAAATCCGGTGACACCTTGTCCAAAATCGCGAAGCTTGAGCTGGGCGACAGCTCGAAGTGGCAGCAGATCTACAGTGCAAATCAAAAAACGATCGGCAAGGACCCGAACCGAATCAAGCCCGGTCAAAAGCTGGTGATGCCACAGTGAGTTACGAAGTGGTGCTGCAAAACAAATATTACTTGCGGGAGTTGGTTGAGAGCCTCTCGCTAAAGGATTCGCTCGATCAGATTTCGTATCAAGGCACGATTGGACTGAGCATTCCGGCTTCTTTTCCGGGGATTGAACCGGGGCAGGAGATTCGGATTAGCGGCGTGCCGTATAACGGTGCGAACGGTGGCGTTACTTCTGGAGGAAAGATGGTTCCGTTGCTACACCCGGGTGTGGTGTGGGATTGCTCCAGCACCTTGAAGCAGACGAAGCGTATGACGGTTACGGTGTATGACCGGACGATTTATTTGGCGAAATCGGAGGATGAGTATCTGTTTCCGTCAGGGGGAACCGCAGCTCAGCGGCTCCGGAAATACGCTGCAGACTGGGGCATTCCGCTGGATACGGTTCCGGATACGAAAACCAAGCTGAAAAAAGCCGTCTATCGCCCGCAAACCCTTTACAACATGATCTTGTCCGATTTGAAGGAGACGGTGAAGGCTGGCGGGGACATGTACATTCCGCGAATGACGCCTGCCGGATTAACCCTGTTCAAAATTGGCAGCAATAAAGTGGTATGGAAGCTGGAGCAACTGGAGGAAGCGACGCAAACCCGGACGCTGGAAGGCACGGTGACGCGAGTGAAGGTCATAGGGGCAGAGGATCGGGGCGACAATGCGCCTTCGAAGGTGTTGGCCGTAGCGAGCGGGGAAACCGCCAACTACGGCGTGCTTCAACGGATCATGCAGGACGAGAACGTTAAAACCGCCGGGGCCGCCAAAAAATTCGCCGAGTCAATGCTGACCGGCCAGCAGCAGTCCTATACCGTAACATGTATCGATCTAAACACGATTCGGGCGGGGGACAAAGTGAATTTTAACGGGCTGAACCTGATCGTGACTTCCGTATCGCATGAGTTAGGGGTTCCCGGGCATATGACGCTGGAGCTTGCGACGATAAACGACGTGAAAAGGAGGTATTTTCTTGACCTATGATCCTTATTCGGCGTTGGCTGTTTCGCTGCGGGAAAATGCGGCTAGGAAAGCAGCCGAGGTGCTAACCGGTGTGACGGCAGAGCTTGGGACCGTGACGGGCACGGGACTGAAGCTGGACAGTTTTAAGCACGAAATCCAAGAATACTTGGTTGCGGAGTTTCCAGGAACGCTGAAGCTGCCGGATTTGACGCTGACCGGAGGGGTCCGCGGATTAAAGGATAGCGGAGGTGGCCATGTGGAGGGCCAAGGGGAGTTTACCTTTGTGCCTTCGGAAACGAAAGACACGGTGCTGTCGCTAAAATATCAGCCCGGCGACCGCGTACTGGTACTGCCGCTGAACGGCGGGAATGACGCGATTGTGTTATGCAGGGTGGTGAGCAGGAATGGCTAATCTTTTTCCGGAGGCGGTGGCGGATTCTTGGGAGGTCTCAGGACTGGACGGGCAGCAATCGGTTGAAGACGGTGTGACGTTTGGGCGGAGCTGGAGGTTTGACTTTGAAGCCGGGGAGTTTGTGATGACGCCTACGGGAAAAATCGCCCCAGCCGACGAGATCGCCGCCTGGAAGATGTGGTGCGAAAAAGCGATCCGTACCCCGCGATACCGACATGTGATTTACTCCCGTACCTATGGTCAGGAGTTTGAAGAGTTGATCGGCCAAGGTTATAGCAGGGCCGTTCAGGAAAGCGAAATCCGGCGGATCGCGACGGAGACGCTGATGGTGGACCCGCGGACGCTGAGCGTGGACGGGTTTGTTTTTGATTGGCGGGTGGATGCTTGTCGATTTACTTGCCGGGTCAAAAACGTAAGGGAAGATGAGTTGCTGGTTGAAGGGAGTGTGACGTGATGGCGGATTTGCCGCTTTATTTGCAGGATCAGACGGAAGAGCGGATTATGCAGCGAATGCTGGAACGAGTGCCTTCGGATCTGGATAAATCCGAGGGTTCTTTTATTTGGGATGCAGAGGCACCGGCGGCCTTCATGCTGTCGGAGGCTGCGACGTGGGCGCAACAGCTGCTGGCGCGGGGGTTTGCGAGCACGACGTATGGGGAGTATCTCGATCTCCGGGCGGCGGAGCACGGCGTTACGCGGCGGCCGGCCGTGGCAGCGACGGGGATAGTGCGGTTTACCGGGGAGCCGGGGAGGACGGTGCCTGCGGGGACGGTTGTGGCGACGCCGGCGGATGAGTTTTCGGCAGAGGCGTCGATGGAATATGAAACGACGGCAGCCGTGATGTTGGATCAAAATGGCGAAGGCATGGCGTCGATTCGGGCGTTGGTTCCAGGCCGAGCGGGTGTCGTACCAGCTGGTGTTATTCAGGTGATGGCTACGCCTGTTAGCGGAGTGACCGCTGTTACGAACCCGGAGGCTACGCGGGGCGGTGCCGATGTCGAGTCGGATGAGCTGCTGTTGGAGCGGTTTTTTTCACAGGTGCGGAATCAGGGGACGAGCGGGAACAAAGCGCATTATCTGAAGTGGGCGGGGGAGGTGCCCGGCGTGGGAGGAGCGCAGGTGGAGCCGTTGTGGCAAGGGCCTGGAACGGTTGGCATTTACTTGCTTGATGCGGACAAACGGGCGGCGAATCCCGAAATCGTTGCAGCGGCGCAGGCTTACATCGATCCGACGCAGGACGGGCAAGGCGAAGGTACGGCACCGGCTGGACCGATCGTGACGGTAATGGCCGCCGAGGAGGTGCCGATCGATATTCGCGTGAAGCTCACGCTGGCCAGCGGGGTGACGATGGTCGAAGTGAAAAAGAACATCGAGGATGGCGTACGTGCGTATTTGAAGCAGCTGGCTTTTGTCGACCCGCTGGTCCGGTTTACGCGGATTGCCGCGATCCTGCTGGACATTCCGCCGATTATCGACTATGCCGAATTGACGGTGAACGGCAACGCGGACACCAATCTGGAGATCTACACAGGCCAGGTTGCCGTGCTGGGGACGGTGGATGTGTATGAGTGAGTCTTTGTTGACCAGTCCCCGCGGACGTGAAATGTTCTCCTATCTTCCGGGTTATTACGAGACTTCCCGAGTCATGCAAGCGGATATGAACACCAAAGGCACGGAGATGGATCAGCTGTTCGCGGCGCTGGATGAGACGTTTCAGCAGTTCTTTGTGCGCACGGCCACTTGGGGCTTGGATCGCTGGGAGAGCGAGCTTGGCATCGCGACAGACTCTACTAAACCGCTGGATCAACGCCGTGCCGTCGTCGAATCCAAGCTGCGCGGCAGCGGAAAGTTTTCCGGGCGGTTGGTGAAGAACGTGGCGGAGGCGTATGACCGGGGGAGGGTGGAGGTTTCTTTTCAGCCGGGGGAGTGGGGGTTTACGGTCAAGTTCGTGGATACCGTGGGCATACCGCCAAACCTGGATGATCTAAAGGCGGCCATCGAGGAATTGAAGCCGTCGCATCTGAAGGTAGAGTTTGAGTTTAACTATATGTTGATTCGTGATGTTCACGGAGTTTTAACGCTTCATGAACTGGAACATATCCCATTAAACCAATTTGCAGGAGGTGATCCGGTTGGCAACTAATACACCAAATCTCAATTTGCTCAAAAAAGACCCCATAGCCGACGGAAACGAAACCTTTAATATTCAAACGATGTTGAATGAGAACTGGGATAAGATTGATGAAGCAATAGGGGGGATAAACTTCCCTGATGCCTCGTTGACGGTGAAGGGGAAGGTGCAGCTTTCGAATGAAACGGATAGTAGTGCGGAGGATCGGGCAGCGACGTCTAGGGCGGTGAAGGCTGTTAGTGATAGTTTTGCTGCGCAGTTGGTGGAAAAGGCGGATCAGTCCGCACTAACGTCACACGCAAATCTAACCACGGCCCACGGTGCAACCTCAGTGGCTACCGCGAGCCGCATCATTGTACGCGACGCTGCCGGCCGGGCGAAAGTTGCAGCCCCTTCGGCATCCGATGACATCGCGTTGAAAAGTACCGTCGATAATGCGGTTGGTACTCTCTCAAACTTACTTACGACGGCCAAAGGTAATGCGGTCGCTGCAATCAACGAGCTTTTTACATCTGCCAGTAACGGAAAGGATGCGGTCGCTGCCGCTATTACTGGCAAAGGGGTTGCGGCATCAGGCAGCGATACATTTGCGCAGTTGGCAACAAAAATAGGACAGATCATCACTGGTAGAAGATACGGTTCTGGTATCGATACTAGGGTTTCTGGAAGCTCTTTGTTTACTGTAAGCGGACTGGGCTTTAAGCCATCTATGGTTCGGGCTACTTTGCAAACTAACAGCGCATATAGATTCTATATATTTGTTCCGTCAACCAACGCATTTGGAGTGGCTGAAATAATTTCTAATAATAGTAGTTTGTCTTCTAATACCGGCAACGCTACTGTTCCCCTAGTATTCGATGGTGGTTGGCAAATAAACTCTAATAATGTACCGTTAGGAAACTATGTTTGGGAAGCCTGGGAATAACCGCAACGGAGCTAAAGGACGAAACTATGCAACAACAATCCGAATAATATATATTTTTTACGTCCTCGGTCCCCCGAGGGCTCTTCATTTTCCCCGAAAGAAGGTGTAATCATGGATATTACGATAATCACTGCGGTGACCTCCGTACTGGCGGCGGTGAGCGGGGTTGCGTTGGGGTGGGCGGGGCGCGCGAAGGCGGCGAAACGGGAGGCCGAGGAGTCGGCCGAGGCGGAGGCCGTGCAGCGGGCGGATGTAGAATACATCAAACGGGGTGTTGACGACATGAAAGTCGAACAAAAACTGCAAGGCCAGCGATTTGAAGCCTTCTCCGAGCGGCTGACGCGCGTTGAGGAATCGGCCAAACAAGCCCATAAGCGGATCGATCGGCTGGAGGAATAAACACCCTGTAATTTATTGAGGTATATGGCAGAGTATGCTAAGCTAACAATAGAAACAAGGAGGCTGCGCCACAGCCTCCCCGGTACAACACTTGGGTGGGAAACCTCCAAATGTTCATCAGAGAATAACCCGCACCGTTGGCGCTAACCTGGGCGGGTTATTTTCGTTTATTCAGGTAAGTAAGCAGTGCCCGGACAAACATGCCTAGCATGATCACTTCCGAAAACGAAAATTTCATACGCATCACCTCCCCTCCGGAGGCGATACTGTCCCACCCAAGTTCAGTTGCTAAATTATACCAAGAGTCTGCTTAATATCGCAGGCTCTTTTTCTTTTATTCTTAGCTGCCTTGGAATCGGACAAACAAGCGCACAAGCGACTTAGCCACCTAGCAGAATAGTATGAATGGAAGGGGTGAACGCGCATATGGATACACGAAAATATAATATTGAAAGGCGATACGTCGCGAAGCGGCCGAATGTACGGCCCGGGGCGAGGTTGTCGACCGGAACGCCGGAGTTTTTTGTGGCTCATGACTCGGGAAACCCGGGCGCAACAGCGGACAATCATTATGCCTATTTTAACTCGCAAACGAATCGTACCGCATCGGCCCATGTATTTATTGATGATACGAAAATCCTTGAGATTATACCGACCGGCACCGGTTCCGATCCTGCGGAGAAAGCCTGGCACGTCCTATACAACGTCAAGACCGACAACGATTTATTTGGTTACGATGCCAACGATGCGGCGATTGGGGTGGAATTTTGCTACGGCGGGCGCATAAACTTTACGGAAGCGTACAAGCGGTATGTCTGGTATTTGGCCTATTGCTGCAGCAAATGGAACAAGAATCCTTACGTTTTTATCCCATCCCACCGTCAACTGGATCCCGCCCGACGACAGGATCCCGATCAAGCGTTGGCCACAGGCGGAATATCGCTGAATAAATTGCTGGACGATGTCTCGGCAGAACTCAACGTGATGCGTACACCTAGCCCGACGCCAAACTCGAGTACGTCTTTTACACCGCTGCCTGCTTCCATCGCGCAATCGCTGATCGACAACTATGTTTCTCCCGCCTGGTTCGCCTCGCGAGCCAAGGGAGATCAGGTTGGAATGACACATTTTCACAATCTAGCGAACAATCTTCGGGTCGCTTCGGGGATTCCGCTGGGCTCCTCTTCTTCCGCCGGCCCGCTGATTCCGCTGCCCAAAAGCAATGCACAGGAAATCATCTTCCGCTGGCTTTCGCCGGCCTGGTTTAAGGCACGGGATGAAGGGAATCCGGCGCGGGCCCAGCATTTTAACAATCTGGCGAACTATCTGCGCCGTGCCGCAGGCATTCCGGAGCAATAAATAATTAAGGAGGGAAGTCATGCAAAACGAAATTTTAACCAATGTATTGGCCTTTGCCTCGGTGTTGTCCGTATTTGTATTAGCCTTGGTCCAACTCGTCAAAACAACCGTCAACCTGCCGAAAAACCTGATCCCCTTCATCGGGGTGATCATCGGCATATTGGTCGGAGCTGCGGCTTACCCTTTTACGGAAATGGAGTTAGTGCTGCGACTTTGGGCGGGAGGTTTGGCAGGTTTGTCGGCCACGGGGCTATTCGAGCTTGGGAATAATCGTCAGGGAAGGACGAAAGAGAAGGAATAGTGAAGTTTTATTTTCCAGTTGAATAAAGAACATCTGTTTGCATATAATACAAACAAACGTTCCTATCTGGAGATGACCCTGGTGAAAAAATACATTGGTCGAACCGTAGAAATCATCTACGTTGACCGTACGGGGAAGATCACGCAGCGGCGGATCGAAGTTCATAATGTGCGGGGAGGATTGGTTCGGGCAACCTGCCTGGTTTCCAACGCTCCCCGGGCTTTTCGAATCGAGAATATATTGGCTTGCGTTCCTGTGGTTAACGGGCGGCCTCACGTTTCCTGAGGCATTTTTGAAATCATCTTCACTCTGGCAACAGCCGCTTAGAAGAGCGGTCGGCTGTAGTTGGTAAAAGAAATAGACCCTTATCTAACACGTGGTCAAGCCCCCGTTTAGTGGACATTGGAAAAAGCCCCTAGGCTACGAGCTGGCGTCGATACTCACTCGGCGTCAGCTTCTTTAGATTTCTTTGCGGTCGTTTGTTATTGTAAAACTCAATATATTCCTCAACTCGCCTTTGTGCCTCGTCTAGAGTTCGGATATGATAGGGGTAGAGCCCTTCCGTTTTGAGATGCGAGAAGAAGCTCTCCATGGAGGCATTGTCATGACAGTTGCCTCGTCTGGACATGCTGATTTGGGCGCCAACCTTGGGCAGCATGTCGTGGTATGCGTGAGACGTGTACTGGAATCCTTGATCGCTGTGAACGATCAATCCAGTCACGTCTTTCGTCTTATTAAAGGCTTTCTCAAAGGTCTGAAGTACGAGTTGATTATCATTGCGTAGACTCATGTGATACGCTACGATTTCATTATTAAACAAGTCCTTAATCGCCGAGAGATACAGCCAGGTCTCCCCAACCCGATACTGCGTGATGTCCGTTACCCATTTCTGGTTGGGTGCATCGGCCTTGAATTGGCGTTGTAGCGCGTTCTCAGCAACACGCCCGTCTACATTTGAAGCATAGTTAAAACGGTGCTTACGGCGAATGTGTGAGCGTAACCCTAAATGTTGCATAAGACGTAGGATCTTCTTGTGATTCATCCGCACACCTTCATCCTGCAGTAGAAAGAGTTGAATTTGTCGATAGCCATAGATACCATGATAGCGAGCATATACGGCTTGGATTAAGGCTTTCGCTTCGTTATCCCGATCCATCCTCGATTGACGTTTCAAATAAGCGTAGTATCCGCTTCTGGAGACACCAAACAACTTGCACAAACTGCTGATGCTGTACCATTGTGAGGCTTTCCGAATGGACGTATACCTCTGTTCCGTACCTCCTGTTTCCAGATTTCCAAACACTTTTTTAGCATCTCATTCTCCCGTTGTAACTGCTTCGTATAGCGGTTCTGATCCACATATTCCTTCCGTCTACCCCGTTGGTCGAGTAGACCAAACTCTCCTTGTTGGCGATATTTCCGCATCCATCGTTTCATCCGATCCTTATCTTGAATCCCTAAGTGCTCATTAATCTGCCGATACGTCCACTTTTCCTCCAAATGAAGCCGTATCGCCTCCAACTTCAGTTCCTCTGAGTATGATTTAAACCGCTGTCCCTTTATTGCCATAATAAAAATGCACCCCCTAGAATTCATCGGAATAACCAGGGGTTTTTCCAACGTCTATTCTAAGGGGTGCACTTCACACGTGGGGGGGCTATTTCTTTTTGTTTTGGTTTGATGTAGCTACGATCGTAAGGTCCGAAAAAGTATTCAAAGTTTTCACATCAAACGATGCAAATTCACAACATTTTAGGATATTTTCGTAAATTTATAGGATATTTCCTGAGCTCCCGGGAGGCTAAGATTACATTAGGCGTAGAATGAGCTATGCGCTGTTTTCGATGGAAATTAGTCGAACGGGAGGAGTAGCTTTTATGGCAAAGGTGGTTTATGTGCCGCTGGATGAAAGGCCGTGTAATGCGTTGTTCCCCAGACAGCTGGCGGAGATGACGGACGTAACGCTCGATGTCCCAGACCGTTCCATGCTGGGGAATAAGAAACGCCCCGCAGATACGAGTGCGATTCGGGAATGGTTGATCGAGGCCGCGGAGGGGGCGGATTACTTGCTTGTGTCGGTCGACCTGCTCGTTTACGGGGGGATCGTGCCGTCCCGCGTGCATCATTTATCTCCAGAGGAGTGCCTGCGGCGGCTGGAGGTACTTGGGGAAATCAAGCGCCGCAATCCCCGCGTCCAAATCCATGCCTTTAATCTGATTATGCGCGTGCCCAACAACAATAAGGATGAAGAAGAGCCGGATTATTATAAGTTTTATGGCGGGCAGATTTTTAAATACAGCTATCTGACGGACAAAGCGAAGCAGGAGGCTTTGACCTCCGAGGAACAACAAGACTTGGAAAACGTGATGCGGCTGATCCCCAAAGCGTATTTAAGTGATTTTGTGGAGCGCCGTGCGGTCAATCAGCAAGTGAACCAACACGTGTTGACCCTGGTCCGTGAAGGTGTGATCGACCACTTGGTCATCCCGCTGGACGACAATTCTCAATACGGCTTTTCTCGGGCGGAGCAGCAAATGATGGTTTATCGCGTGGAAGTGCTGAACGTGCTGGATAAGGTCCTGATCTATCCGGGAGCCGATGAGGTCGGCTGTACGATGTTTGCCCGAATTTTTGGGGAAATCAAACAGTACAAGCCGGAGATTTTTGTGCGTTACTCCTCTACCCATGGGCCATTCATCAAACCCAAATACGAGGATCGCAGCCTAAACGAAAGCGTCAAATCGCATATCACTGCAGTTGGAGCTGTGCTGGCCGACCATTCCGCCGAAACGGATCTCGTGCTCCTAGTCCACTCGCCGGCGGTTGATCAGGCGGGGATGGCCGAGCAGATCCCGTTCCAAGAACGGCATCGCTCCTACTTCTCGGAAATTCATTACCGGGAAATCGCCGAAGCGATGGGAGCTTATTTGCAGAAAGGAAAGCGGGTGGCCTTAGGCGACGTGGCGACGTGTAACGGCGGCGATCCGGTGCTGATGAACCTGCTGCAGCAGCAAGGGCGGTTGGACCAATTAACGGCCTATGCCGGCTGGAATACCTCCGGGAACACGCTGGGGACGGTGATTGCCCACCTGGTGATCGCTTCATATTACGCGGATCGCTGGGTACAGGGCGAGTTGGCGGAGGCGTATGAAGCGAGCCGCCGTTTTTATTACCACCGTTTGGCGGAAGATTTTCTGTATCAGTCGCTGGTCCGCCAGGACATGCTGGCAAACGATCTTCCCCGGCTGAATGCATGTTATTATACGTTGGAACATTGCCTGGAGCAGGTTGAAGGGATTCTAGCGGAGAAAATGAACCAGGCGGTATCGCGCTATTTTGCGGATATCAAGGAAGGACGACGGATACGGCTGAACGGGCTGCATTTTCCGTGGAGGCGTATGTTTGAGGTGGGGTTCGAGCTGACGATTGAAGGATTTCAGCCACGTCACCTTTAAACGTTATAACGTTATATTCTCAGAGGGAAAATTCTGTGTTATGCTAAACCCAATCGCAAACATGACAACGATCTACTAAAAGAGGCGAGCCATATGAAGGAAAGAGTTGTTCTCCGCCATGTCAAAAGAGTGAACGGGGAAGAGATCGACATCGTGATCGAAGACGGAACGATTACTGAAATCACCGGAGCTGGTCAGGCACGCGGGGAGCTGGAATGGGAAGGCCCCTCCCTTTACGTGTCCAGCGGTTGGATTGATATGCATGTCCATGCGTTTCCGGAATTTGACCCGTACGGCGACGAGATCGATGAGATCGGCGTAAAGCAGGGCGTCACGACGATTGTGGACGCCGGCAGCTGCGGTGCGGACCGGATCGGCGATTTAGTGGCGAACGGGAAACGGGCGGAGACCAACCTGTTGGCCTTTTTGAACATCTCGCGGATCGGGTTAAAACGCGTCGATGAACTGTCCCAATTAGACTGGATCGACCGTGATCGAGTGATAACAGCGCAGGCGGATTACCGTGACTCTATCGTCGGCCTGAAGGCCCGGATCAGCCAAAGCGTCGTTCGAGAGAACGGCGTCACGCCGCTGCGCATCGCGCGGGAGCTGTCACTTGAAACGGGACTGCCGCTGATGGTGCATATCGGCTCGGCGCCGCCCGATATCCGGGAGGTCATTCCGCTGCTACAGCGAAAAGATATTGTAACTCATTATCTCAACGGCAAAGCGAACAATCTGTTTGGGGCATCGGGCGAACCGCTCCCGGTGTTGACCGATGCCATCGCTCGGGGCGTGCATCTCGATGTCGGCCACGGCACGGCGAGCTTCTCCTTCCGGGTGGCTGAGGCAGCAATGCAGCACGGCATCAACCCGGATACGATCAGCACCGACATCTATCGGGGCAATCGGCTGAACGGTCCGGTATACAGCATGGCGAACGTGCTAAGCAAATTCCTCTATCTCGGATATTCGCTTGAAGAGGTTATCGCGGCGGTGACCACCCGCGCCGCACAGTGGCTGGGCAGAGAAGAGCTTGGCCGCATTCAAGTGGGGGACCCGGCGAATTTAACGTTGTTTGCCGTTAAAGAAGAACCAACGGCGCTCATCGATTCGGAAGGCGAACGGCGTGTTTCGAACCGCCGTATTGAAGCCAAAGGAGTGATCATTCATGGAAAGTTCATTAAATGCGAAGTACAGCCTTAAACGGGTCATTAACGCCAGCGGGCGGATGAGTATTCTCGGTGTTTCCGCGCCTAGCGATACCGTGATGGAGGCGATGAAGCAAGGCGGTCAAAGCTACGTCGAAATGGCCGACCTCGTCGATAAGGCGGGGGATTATGTCGCCCAGCATGTTGGATCGGAGGCGGCGGTGATCGTGAATTCGGCCTCCAGCGGCATCGCCTTGTCAGTAGCGGCGATTGTGACGCGGGGCGACCGACGCAAAAGTTTGCGCCTGCATCAGGAGGAGATTCCGCGGAACGAAATCATCATCCTGAAAGGCCACAACGTGCAGTACGGCGCTCCGGTAGAAACGATGGTGTACCTCGGCGGCGGCAAGCTGGTGGAAGTCGGCTATGCCAACGAAGGCCGGGCAGAGCATATCGAAGACGCCATCGGCGATAAAACCGCGGCGATCCTTTACGTAAAATCGCACCATGCTGTTCAGAAGAACATGATCTCCGTCGAAGAGGCGTGGGAGGTGGCGAAACGGAACCACGTGCCGATGATCGTGGACGCGGCGGCGGAGGAGGATTTGCAGAAATACGTGAAAATCTCCGATCTGGCGATCTACAGCGGCTCCAAGGCGATCGAAGGCCCGACCTCCGGTATCGTTGCCGGCAAACGCAGCTACATCGAATGGGTGAAGGTGCAGCTGCACGGCATCGGACGGAGTATGAAGGTGGGGAAGGAGACGTCGTTTGGCTTGCTGCAGGCCTTGGACGAGTACGCCGCCAAACCGGACAACAGCGAGCGGGAAAAAGCGGCTTTGCAGACGCTAATGCCGCTCAGCGAGCTCCCGGGCATCCGGGTTTCCATCGTGCAGGACGAAGCCGGTCGGGCGATATATCGGGCCCGGGTGCAGGTTGATCCGCAGCAGGCTGGCATCGACGCGAAGGCCATGGTGCATGCGCTACAGACCGGAGATATCGCGATTTATACGCGGGACTACGGGGTTAGACAGGGATATTTCGATATCGATCCACGTCCGCTTATGGGGGACGATATCCAGGTGATCGCCGCTAGAATTCGCGAATTGGCAGGAGGACGATAAGATGTCACAGATAGCAAAACGGTTTTACAAAAAACGGGTGGCACTCAATGTACTAGCCAAGGACATTCCGAACGCCAAGGAAGTGTTTGAAGCTGCGGAGGGTTACGTCCTGGTTGGGGTTCTGTCCAAGGACTATCCCAACGTTGAGGAAGCCGTCACCGCAATGAAAGCGTACGGACGTGAAATCGACGACGCCGTATCGATTGGCCTAGGCGCCGGCGATAACCGCCAGGCGGCGGTCGTCGCGGAAATCGCCAAGCATTATCCCGGCAGCCACATCAATCAGGTGTTCCCGGCGGTGGGGGCAACCCGGGCAAATCTCGGCGGGCAAGACAGCTGGATTAACAGCCTGGTTTCGCCGACGGGACAAGCGGGATACGTGAACATCTCCACCGGCCCGTTCAGCGCGGCCCAGGAGAAGCCAGCGATCGTTCCGGTGGAAGCGGCGATTGCGCTGGTGCGCGATATGGGCGGGAATGCCCTCAAATACTTCCCGATGCAAGGGCTGAGCCGCGAAGAAGAGCTTCGTGCCGTAGCGGCGGCCTGTGCCAAGGAGGGGTTTGCGCTGGAGCCCACCGGCGGGATCGATCTGGACAATTTCGAGGCGATTCTGCGGATTGCCTTGGAAGCTGGGGTTCCGCAGGTCATTCCGCACGTCTATACTTCGATCATCGACAAAGCGACCGGCAACACCCGCACAGAAGACGTGCTGCGGCTGACCCAAATGATGAAACAGTTGGCGGATGCTTATGCCTAAACGCCGCATAGCCGCCTTTGGCGAAGTGATGATGCGCCTGCAGGTCCCGGGTTACGAGACGTTAGCGCAGGCGGATACGTTGAAGTATTCTTTTTCGGGCACCGGCGTGAATGTCGTGTCGGCCTTGTCTCGCTACGGGCATGCCGGGACGCTGGTTACACGTTTGCCGGATAACCCGTTGGGCGACGCTGCGACCGCCTATCTGCGCAAGCTGGGCATTGACACTGCACGCGTTGTAAAGGGAGGTAAGTACGTTGGCATGTACTTTTTGGAGAACGGCTTTGGCGTACGGCCTAGCCGCGTCACGTACTCGAACCGGTTAGAGAGCAGCTTTAACACCGCACCCGAAGGGGCGTACGATTTCGCGGACATCGCTGCCGGTATCGATGCGGTTCATTTCTGCGGGATTACGCTAGCGATGAATGACGGTGTGCGCTCGCATATGAATGCATTCGCCGAAGCGGTTAAGCGTCAGGGCGGCAAGGTGATTTTCGACTGCAACTACCGACCGTCCCTTTGGGGGGAAGGCGAATATGCCCAGGCGAAGCCGCATTACGAAGCGATGCTGCGACTAGCGGACATCGTGATGATGAATGAAAAAGACGCGATGTTGACCTTGGGGATGAACACGGATCGGCAGGAACGAGAGGAACAGCTGAGGGAGCTGATTCCGGCCGTGGCGGAACAGTACGGCATCTCCGCGATCGCTGGAACGCACCGCCAGATCCACGGCGACAACTCCCATTCGCTGCGCGGTTTTCTGTACAAGGAGGAACAGCTTGTTTTCTCCGATCGGTTGACCTTTTCCGTCTATGATAGAATAGGGGCAGGAGACGCTTTTGCGAGCGGGATTATTCATGGGGAGCTCGAGGGCTTCACCCCGGAGCGGACCGTCCGGTTCGCCGCGGCGGCGGGGATGCTGGCGCATACCGTGCCGGGCGATACCCCGATGGCGACGGAGGCAGACATCCTCCGGGCGATGGAGCAATCCGCTGCCGGTGATGTAGAAAGGTAGGAGTTGGGGCCATGAATTTGTCCCGTAAAGATCGGCCGTTATATTTGCAAATCAAAAACATCCTGAAGGAGCGGATTTTGTACGGCGTTTACCCGCTCGGATCCAATATTCCTTCCGAACCTCAGCTGGAGCAGGAATTCGCCGTCAGTAAAATCACCGTCCGTGGCGCGATCCAGGAGCTGGTCCAAGAAGGCTATCTGGAGAAGGGCAGCGGCAAAGGCACCAAGGTGATCCGCAATAAAGCCGCCGCGAAGTGGTCCAAGTGGAAGCACTTCACGGAGATTTTGGTGGAGGAGAACCACCAAATCCGCAAGGAGTGGCTCCGCGCCGGAACGGTGCGGAACGAGGTGGGCTCTGAACTCCATGGGATGTTCGGGGAGCGCTGCCTGAAGCTGGAACGCGCGTATTATCTTGACGGCCAGCCTTATATTTTTTACGAGCATTACGTGAAGAGCCCCAGGAAAGAACCGGAGCTTGAGGATTTCCGCGATCATTCGCTTTATGATGTGCTGGAGGAGTGGGGGATTTCGCTGGACAAGCTCCGGGACGAGTTTGCGGTGTCCCTTCCGCCGGACGAGGCGAAGCGGTTCTTGCAGTTGGCCGACGGAGTCCCTGTGCTGAAGCGGTCGCGGTATTCACGGGATGTCCTGGGCAGCTTGGCCGAGTACAGCGTGGGCTACTACAATACGGAGCTGCAAAATTACATCGTCGATTATGACGCGTAATGCGGCGGATCGAATGAACGCTAAACCCCAGATTGTTGTTGCCTTGAATGCGCAACGATCTGGGGTTTTTATGCGAAAAACCGAATACAATCGCGCTAAACCATCCGAATTATTCAGATGTTTTCGAAAGTTTATGGGATATTTCCGCCGGAAGGCCAGGGCTATAATAGCTATAAAGATCCATATCTATAGGGTTTCATGAGGAGGAGCACAGATGAAGATAACGAGGCATCCGGATAATCCGATCGTGGTACCGGGAGGTTTCGAATGGAGAAAAGTAACCGTATTCAATCCGGCGGTCATTATCGATAACGGCAAATTTTATATGATCGAACGGACGGCGGGATCGCTCACCCCGTGCAAAAACTACCTTGGGCTGCTGGAAAGCGAAGACGGCGTGCATTTCACCCACGTGAAGGACGAGCCGATCGTTACGCCGGACATGCTGGGGTTCCCATACGGCAGCGTGCAGGACCCGCGGATCGTCAAAATCGACGATACGTTCTATTTAAACTACGCACTACGCCCGTGTGCGATGAGTTATTATCCGACAGGCCGGGGCGTGCCGGAGCGTTCGATTCCGAAATACCCGGACGGGTGGGGCGAACAGGAAGGCCACTGGCTGACGCGCTCGTCAATCCTCGCCTCCAAGAACCTGATCGATTGGGAGTTCGTGGCCGATACGACGCCGCTGGACATCAACGATCGCGACAACATTCTGTTCCCGGAGATAATTAACGGCAAGTTCGTGCTGCTGCGCCGGCCGGAGGAGTACGTGGGCGAAGCCTATGGGACGGAGAAAGCGGCGATGTGGATCACTTATTCGGACGATCTGATCCACTGGGAGGAGCCAAAGCTGCTGGCGAAAGCGGAAAACATGGCCTGGGAATCGCGCAAAATCGGCGGATCGACGCCGCCGGTCCGGACGGATCGCGGATGGCTCGTGTTGTATCACGGCGTGGACGACGAGGTGGTCTACCGCGTAGGGGCCATGCTGCTGGATCTGGAGAACCCGGAGAAGGTGATCGCCCGCACGAAAAACTTCATCATGGAACCGGAAACGTATTACGAGAAGTTCGGCTATCAGATTCCAAACGTCATTTTCCCGACGGGTAACGTTGTTAAGGACGGGCTGCTTTACATCTACTATGGGGTGACCGATACGGCGATCGCTCTGGCTACGGTACCGGTCGAGGAGCTTGTTGACTATATTTTGAATGAACCGCAGGCCTAAGGGCATGCTTGCGAATAACCGCGGGATTGCGGTTATTCTAAGTACAAACTTGCAAGCGCTTACCCAAATAATGTTAATTAATATAACATAGGTTCTTGCCAGATCATTCAAAATCATAAAAATTAGCTTAATATTTCGGATATAATCGAAAGATTGTGGGATATAGTCGAAAGACAACGACTTTTATAATAGGTAACATAACAGGAATCGAAATAAAAACGTTCATTTTATGTTATGTTTATGGAATTTATTCAAAATAACAAGAGAAGAGGGTTGATTATGGGCAAATCACACAGAGGAAAGAAAGCGGTATTACTCGGTTTAATTGCGGTGCTGACGTTGTTCACGGCAGCTTGTGGCAAAGAAAATGCGGCGGGCGGCACTAACAATGCCAGCGGCGGTGCAGGCGAGGCAGAGACGATTACCTTGAACATGATGCATCCATGGACTTCTCCAAACGTGGATAACGAAGTCTACAAAGCGCGGATCGCCGAATTCGAGAAGCAGCATCCAAACATCGTGATCAAGCAGGACGGCGTACCATCCGCCCAGTATAAAACCAAGCTGCGCACGCTGGCAGCTGCCAACAACCTGTCCGATATCAACGTCGTATGGCCGGGAGCGGATTTGGCACCGTTGGTTGCCGGGAATCTGCTTCAACCGATCAATGATCTCATGGAGAATTGGGGCTCGATTTTACCGGAAGCCGCGCTTTCCGGATTTAACGTGGACGGGCAGCAATATGCGGTCCCAACCAAACAGAATTTCGTAGACATCATTTATTACAACAAAGAGATGTTCGCACAAGTTGGTTACGATCAGTTCCCCGACACCTACGATAAATTCATCGACGCGGTGAAGAAGCTGAAAGCGGCGGGAATTACCCCGATTTCCCTCGGCAATAAGGAACAATGGCCGCTGCAATCGTCTTACATTTCGATCATCGGCGACCGATTCACCGGAAGCGATTTCCTGCCGGCCGTCCTTGAGGGCAAAGCGAAGTTCACCGACCCCGAGTTCGTCAAGGCGCTAGCGGTGATTGATGAGTTGACGAAGCTAGGCGCGTTTAATACGGATGCCAACAACATGGATTCCGTTCAAGGCCAAGACTACTTTATCCAAGGCAAAGCGGCGATGCACATCTCCTCCGCGACTGTTGACGGAAGAGTGCGGATTAACAACGAAGAGGGCGACAAATTCGGCATCGCGTTGTTCCCAAGCGTAGAGGGTGGCAAAGGTGATCCGAAGAAAAGCGCCGGGATCGTGCAATACGGCATTGCCATCAAGAACGGGCTTGATGAGAAGAAAAAGGCGGCTGCCGAAGAGTTCTTGAAATTTTTCGTAAATGAAGATTTGTACAAAGAATTGATCCGTAACGGGGTCGTCGTGCCGGCTAAAGTGGAAATTCCGGAGGATGCTAGCCCGTACCTGAAAGAAATGCTGGCGCTGACCGGAAACGGCACCTCGCCGGTGTTCGATAGCGTCATTCCTACCCAAGTGGTGGACGTCCTGCAAAATGGACTGCAAGCTTTGACTGTGGGCCGCGGCACGCCGGAAGAGCTGGCGAAGGAAGTACAGGAAGCGATGGATAACTATAGCAACTAAACTAACAAACGTCTTCAAAATCGATGCGTGTAAGAAAACCCGACTCCCGGGTTTTCTTCATTCATCGGGCTTGAACCTAGATACGACATAAAGGAAAAGGAGGGGACCTCTGGTGCAAACGTTACGTGGTACGAAGCTGGCGATCTTTATCGGGTTGTTTCCGGCGCTGCTCATCTATTTAGGCATTGCCATCGTTCCGATCGGAATGTCTCTGTACTATTCAGTCATGGATTGGAACGGCATCGGTTCGATGAAGTTCATCGGCCTGGATAATTTCGTGAAGATCCTAGGCGATGACACCTTCTGGCTATCCGTCCAAAATAACGTCATCATCATGGTGACCGGCCTGATCGGCCAAATTCCGCTGGGGTTATTGCTTGCCCTGCTGCTGAACCGCGGGCTCAAGGGATCCGGTTTTTTTCGGACGGTTGGGTTTATGCCGGTAGTTATTTCATCCGTTATGGTGTCCCTGATCTGGGGCATGGTCTATAACACGGAGTATGGGATGCTGAACAACCTGCTGGGCCTCATCGGCCTCGACGGCTGGAAGCAAAATTGGCTTGGCGATGTCCGGTGGTCGATGCTGTCGATCAGCATCGCGTACATCTGGCAGAATTGTGGTCTGTATATGGTGATTTTCCTGGCTGCGCTGCAAAACATCCCCGACGAGGTTAACGAAGCGGCCGAGCTGGATGGGGCCACCGGGTTAAAACGCACCTTCCGCATTACGATCCCGATGATTCGCAGCACGCTGCTGGTTGGAGTCGTCTACAGCATCAGCAACTCCTTCCGCGTCTTCGACCTGATTCAGATCTTGACGGGCGGCGGTCCGGCCCACCAAACCGAGGTCATGACGATCCACATGTACAACAGTGCCTTCATGAATATGCGCTACGGATACGGCAGCGCGGTCTCGATCCTGATCCTGCTGTTCAGCTTGGTTGTCATTTCGGTGGTGAATCGTTTAGGTCGAGATAAAGATGCTTAAGGAAGGAGGGTTTTCCCATGAATAAGAAGTCAGCCGGCTTCCGAATATTGGCGTACACTTTTTTGAGCCTATTCGCTATGATGAATATAGTTCCGCTGTTCTGGATGGTCGTCAACTCGTTTAAAAATGAACAGGAATACGCGGCCGATCCGTTTTCGTTTCCGGAAGCCCTGCATTTTTCCAACTATGCGGAGGCGTGGAAGGTTGCGAATATGAATGTATACTTTCTGAATAGCCTGTTTGTCACGTTTGCTTCATTGATCGTCACCGTATTTTTTGGGGCCTTGGCGTCCTATTTTCTGTCGCGGTTTCAATTCAAGCTGCGCGGGATCACTTACGGCGTGTTTCTGCTTGGCATGCTTGTGCCGATTCATGCGACGTTGATTCCGATATTTCTGATCATGCAAAAATTACATCTGCTGGATACGCATTTATCATTGATTTTGCCGTATACGGCGTTCCACTTATCCTTAACGATCATAATTTTGGAGGGCTTCATGCGGGGATTCCCCAAAGACTTGGAGGAATCGGGCGTGATGGACGGCGCGGGCATTTTTCGGATTTTCTGGTCGATTATTCTCCCGATCACCCGACCCGCGATGGCGACCGTCGTCATCCTCAACTTCATATACAACTGGAATGAGTATTTATTTGCCTTGGTCTTGATCAGTTCCTCTGCACTCAAAACGCTGCCGCTTGGCTTGGCCAACTTCGTGGGAATCGAAACGGCGAGCCTTACGCTGCAAATGGCGGCGCTGACGATGGCGCTGATTCCGATCATTATCTTTTATTTGCTGCTGCAGAAGCAGCTGGTTACCGGCATGACCGCAGGAGCGGTCAAAGGCTAATTACACCACGATTAGACGGAGGTGAGGGTGATGCCAAGCTCAAGAAGATGGCTCGGCAATTTTGGGTTAAAGCGGAAGGCGCTTGTTATCTTCCTCATTTTCGTCATCCTTCCGACGTTTGGCGTCGGCGTGGTCGTGCAAATTCAATTTAACGAGGTGCTGCGGGATCAGTTCATCAATTCGACCAAGCGAAATCTCGATAACGTAGCAGGTCAGCTTAGCGAGCAGACCAAAATGGTGGAGGATATCGCCAACTATTTGATCCTGAGTCCGGATATGCGAAACTTCCTGCGCACCTCACCTCCGCTCAGCAATGAGCAGCAAGCCCAGCTAAAGCGGAACATCGAGGATTTTTTGACCTTTCAGCTGATGTCGAAGGGGTATATTCGGTCCATCGAAATTTACGGTTTTAACGGCAGCGTGATCGAAATGGGCGAGCCGTTCAGCGGCGACGAGTCGAAATGGGAACTGGCCGCCAAAGCGCGCAAAGGCGGGATTACCTGGACCGAGGGGTATGCGCTCCACAGCGATTGGAACGGCGAGGTTCGCGTCCTGTCCATGTTCCGCGTCCTCAACTCCTACAGCGAGATTACCAAACCGTTGGGAAGGTTGATCATCCGGTTGGATGAAGCAAGCATCGTAAGCCTGCTGGAGAAGAGCATATTTAAGGACGGGGCGGGGGGCGTGTTTATCGTCGGCGCGGAAGATCAGGTGATTGTGGGATCGAAAGCTCCGTTGCCGGACGTCCTCCAACCGGGATCGCCGCTGCTGGACAAGCTGTCGTCCGGACGAGGAGACCTGACGTACGAAGTGAACGACGAACACTATTTAACCTTATATAAAGAGATGGAAAATACGGAATGGAAGCTGATTGCAATGATCCCCGAAGCGAAGGTGTCCGAAGAGTTCCGTGGGATCAAGATGACGATGCTGGTGATCCTGACGGCGATTATGCTCCTGGGGTTAACCGCGTTGATCGGGTTCCATTATACGATCATTCGTCCGATTTTGCGTCTCAAGAAGGAAACCAGCAAGGTCACTTACGGCGACTTTAACGCGCGGGTTCCGATCAATTCCAACGACGAAATTTCCGAATTAAACCGGAAGTTCAATGAGATGGTCGCAACGATCCAGCAGCTCATCGAGCATAAATACAAGCTGGAGCTGAGGGAGCGGGAATCGGAGCTGAAGCTGATGCAGAACCAGATGGACCCGCATTTTCTGTACAACACGCTGGATATGATCCGTTGGACGGCACGCTTGGAACAGGCGTCAAAATCGAGCCAACTGATTGAAATGCTGTCGAAGTTTTTCCGGTCCAGTCTGAATAACGGAAGTTATCAAACTACACTGCGCAAAGAGCTGGAATTCGCCCAATCTTACTTGTATCTGCAGCAGCGTCGGCTCGGGGAGAAGAAGTTGAAATATTCGCTTCATACCGAGGCAGGCATTGAGGAAGCCGTGACGTTGAAGGCCACGATCCAACCGTTGGTGGAAAACTTCATCAAACACGGCCTAGACCGCAGCAAACCTTATGGAGAAGTTCACGTTCGCTGTTATTCCCGTGATGGCGAAATCTTTGTGGATGTCATCGATAACGGCAGGGGTATGGAGCCCGGCAAGGCGGAAGCCGTCCGAAACGCTCTGCAGCGGGCAGGAACCGGCGGAACCACAGGCGCTTTGCATAACATTCACGAAAGACTGTCGATTTTCTTTGGACAGGACTATGGTTTGGAGATCGTTGAGACTTCGGCCAAAGGCACGAGGGTACGGCTTCGTTTCCCTTTTGCCGAGGTTGGCTATCCCGGAGGTGAAACCTATGAATCCCGAGAATCGAACAACAAGTTCTAATCCTGTTGGTAGAGGTAAACACGTAAAAATGCTGATTGTGGATGACGAAGCGGTCATCTGCGAGGGTCTGCGTTATACGATTGACTGGACGAAGCTGGGCGTGGAAGTCGTAGGGGAGGCGTACGACGGGAAAGAGGCGCTGCGGCTGGTCGAGGAGCAGGGTGTCCAACTGGTGTTATCGGACATCCGCATGGACGGCATGGACGGGCTGGAGCTGGCCAAGCAATTGCGACAACGATATCCCGCGGTACAGGTCGTGATGATCAGCGGGTATGAGGACTTTGATTATGCGCGCCAAGCCATCCGGCTTGGCGTGGGCGACTATTTGCTGAAGCCGGTCGACATCGAGGAACTGAGTTCCGTTGTGAAAAAAATCGTCGCTGACATCCAAACCAGCGACAAGGAAGAGAAGTCTCAGGCGATTGAGCTGTGGCTTTCGGGCATGACCCGGCACGGCTCGGCCTACGGCAAAGAGCCGCCGCCTTCGCTGGACGGTGTCCAATTCCGCATCGTCGCAACCCAACTCGCCAACTTTCATGACCGCTTTGCCGATATGGAGGCAGATCGCTATGAAGCGGTCCAGGAGGCTTGGTTGCTTGGGCTGCACAGCCGTTTGGAGAGAGATCACTTTCGGGCGGTGTCCGTTTTCGACCATGAAAACCTGCTGATCACCTTGTTGGTCTCGGAGGAACAAACCGATCTTCACGTATGGGACGAACGGCTGGCATCGGCAATAGGGACGCTTGACCCTGGAGTGGAGGGCTGCATTTACGCAGGCGCTTCTGCCGTGTATGAGGATCTCGGGGAAACCGCGGACCGCTGTGCCGAAGCGGTGCGGCTGCTCATGCTACATGTACTGGATGGCCGCCGGGTCCTCACGGCGGACTACGGAGACGCGGCGATGTCCGACCGGATACTGCCGGGCTTCGATATTACGGAAACGGTACAAGGTCTCGTATCCGCGTTATTTAAGCAGGATCGGCCGGAAGTTTGTCGGATGGTGGAGGAAATGTTCCGTTTTTTTCGAGAGTCTAAGTATTTGCTCCCGGAAGTTTGGAACCTGTATGAGGAGCTGTCCGCGCTGCTCCGCCAGCGCTTGCGCAAGAGCGGGATGACCGGGTTGGACTTGGCCCGCCGAGGGCAGCCGGATCCGAATATTTATAACTCCTACGCTGGACTCGAAACGGTGGTTCTTGGGGATATGGAGGAGCTGCAGCGTTTAATTGATCAAAACGGCATCGACAAATCCTATTGGATCGTCGAAAAGGCGAAGCGATTTATCGTCGACCGTTACCGTACGGATCTCAAGGCTTCCGAGGTCGCCGCTTGGCTGAAAATCACCCCAAGCTATTTCAGTTACATTTTTAAGCAAAGCACGGGGAAAGGGTTTACGGAATATATGAACGAAATGCGGATCGATCAAGCCAAAAACCTGCTCGCCACGACGCAAGATAAAGTCTTCGAAATTGCGGATAAGGTCGGTTATAAGGAGTATAAGTATTTCGTGTCCGTATTTAAAACATATACAGGCATGACGCCAAAGGAATACCGCGGTCTGCGCGTCTGCAAGGAGACGTCCGAAAGCGGCGGGGGAGCGCTGGTCAGTACGGAATCGGAAACAGACTAGGAGGTGCCGGATGGCATGGGGCCACCGGCCGATAAGCGAGGGGAACACGGATGGAAACTTACAAACAGCCGTTGGCTCCATTGGAAGAGCGGGTGGCGGATTTGCTGGCCCGGATGACGCTCCGGGAAAAGGTCGGGCAGCTCAATCAGCGGATGTACGGCTGGGATGCCTACGAGCGAAAAGGCGAAACGTTCGAGCTGACCGATGCGTTTAAGGAGGAAGTAGCCAAAGGCGGCGGAATGGGGGCACTGTACGGCTTGTTCCGCAGCGACCCTTGGTCCGGTGTGAATTATACGAATGGAATTACGGCGGCGGATAGCGCGAGGGTGTCGAATATGGTGCAGCGGTACGTGCTGGAGCATACCCGTCTTAGCATTCCTGTCTTGTTGACGGAGGAGTGCCCGCACGGCCACCAAGCGTTGGACGGAACGCTGCTGCCGGTGAATCTCAGCGCCGGAGCAACCTGGAATCCGGAGCTGATGATGCGAGTGTACGCCCATGTGGCGGCGGAAATCCGCAGCCGCGGCGCGCACGTTGGGCTGGTCTCGGCGCTGGATATTTTGCAGGAACCACGCTGGGGACGTTCCGAAGAATGCTACGGCGAGGATCCTTATTTGGCCGCCCGCTTCACGGAAGCGGCGGTGCGCGGAATGCAGGGCGACGACCCGCGGAAGCTGGACGCGCCGGACCGGGTCGCGGTCGTCCTGAAGCATTTATGCGCACAGGGAGCGGCTCAGGGAGGGCGTAACGCCGGTCCGGCGGCTATCGGGCCGCGGGAGCTGCGGGAGATTCACCTCCCGGCTGCCCGGGCGGGAGCGAACGCCGGAGCCGCGGGTTTCATGGCAGCTTACAACGAAATCGACGGGGTGCCGTGCCATGCCAACCGCGATTTGTTAACCGGCATCCTGCGGGAGGAATGGGGCTTCGAAGGATTGGTGATGGCAGACGGCTGCGCGGTAGACCGGCTGCTGGCGCTCACCGGCACCCCTGAGTCTGCGGCGGCCCTCGCCCTGGCTTCGGGCGTGGATCTTAGCTTGTGGGATACCGCTTTTACCACGCTGGAGGAGGCGGTTCGTTTAGGGCTGGTGCAGGAAGCGGAAATCAATCGGGCGGCCGCGCGCGTGCTGAGGCTGAAGTTTCAGCTGGGGCTGTTCGATCGGCCTTACGTGCCGGAGCTCCGGGCGATTTGCGTCGTAGGCAGTCCGGAGTTCCGTGACGTGAACCTGCAGGTGGCCCGCGAATCGGTCGTGCTGCTCAAGAACGAAGGCGATCTGCTGCCGATCGTGGATCAGCCGCGTCGGATTGCCGTGATCGGCCCGAACGCCGACCGCTTATACAATCAGCTCGGCGATTACACGAGTGTCCAGCGGGAAGGGACAGGCACGACCGTGCTGCAAGGCATCCGATCGTGCGCCCCGGAAGGCGCCGATATCGTATACGCCCTGGGCTGCGGCATTCGTGACCGGTCCACGGCGGGTTTCGCTGAGGCGGTTGCGGCTGCCCAAGGTGCGGACCTCGCCGTACTCGTGCTCGGCGGGAGCAGTGCCCGGGAATTCGGCGGCGACTTCGAGGACAATGGGGCGGCGATCGTCCAAGAGGGCAGTCCGTCCGAGATGGACTGCGGCGAAGGCGTCGACCTGGCAGACCTGTCCCTCGGCGGGGTGCAGGAGGAGCTGGTCGAGGCCATTGCGGCCACCGGGACGCCCATCGTCGCCGTGATCGTTCAAGGGCGGCCGCATGCGCTCACGCGAGTCGTTGATTTGAGCGATGCGGTCCTTTGTGCGTGGTATCCCGGGACGGAAGGCGGCCGGGCGATCGCCGAGCTCCTGTTCGGTATGGCGAATCCAAGCGGGAAGCTGCCGGTGACGCTGCCGCGATCCTCTGCCCAACTTCCCGTCTATTACAATCAAAAGGATCCCGGTCGAGCCAGAAATTACGTCGATATGCCGTCTGCGCCGTTGTACCCGTTTGGCTACGGGTTAAGCTACACGCAGTTTACTTATGCGAATGTATCCTTGTCCCGAGATCCTGTGTCGGCGGCTGAACTGGAGAACGGGGAACAGGTGACGGTTCGCGTCGAAGTGGAAAATGTGGGGGCGAGAAGCGGGGCGGAAACGGTTCAGCTGTACATCCGGGCCCGCCAATCGGGGATCACCCGGCGGATCGCCGAGCTGAAAGGGTTCAGCAAAATCGAGCTGAATCCAGGAGAACGCCGAGTTGTTGAGTTTAAGCTGGGCCGGGAGGAGCTGGGCATCTGGAACCAAGAGCTGCGTTTTGCGGCGGTTCCTTGTAAAGTGACGGTTCAAGTCGGAGGGAACAGTCGCGATACGCTTTCCGCCGAGTTCACCGTTTTAGGTTAACGATAAGACCGTTTCTTTATTTAGCAGCGCAAGTACTGAGGCAATTGCCCCGGTGCTTGCGCTGTTTTGTTTTGGGATGAGCGAGTCCCCCTCTTTGTCGGTCGCTTTGCGGGATTATCCCGTTT
The DNA here is from genome assembly GCF_001486505.1 of Paenibacillus rubinfantis. Taxonomy (GTDB): domain Bacteria; phylum Bacillota; class Bacilli; order Paenibacillales; family Paenibacillaceae; genus Fontibacillus; species Fontibacillus rubinfantis. The sequence continues at coordinate 1,085,126 of NZ_LN909065.1, read as the reverse complement.
ATTCAGTCAGGTGATCGGGATAGATCCGTGGTGCGGGACAGATCGAGAGAGGGGCGAGAATCATTAGCCGCTTCACACCTGAACGAAAGGGATAATGGTGAAAAAGAGGGGGCAATGGACATCTCGCTCCTCTATTTTGAGGGACATGTTCATATACTGTCGTACAGACACTACCAACAGAATCTTCTCCCAATTCGTTGACTTCGCGAAAAGATGTCCCATACAATTACCTAGAAAGCGCTTTCTTCGGGCGAAAGGAAATGCACGCGAAATAGGAGTGATGAAATGAGAGGAAATTGGTACCGACGGATGCTGTTATCGTACTTTCCCATCTTTTTGATCACGGTGGCGGTGTTGTTCTTTATCTTCGTAATTATCGTGAGCGATATTTCGTACAAGCAGACGGTCAAGGCCGACCGGATCACCACGGATTATGTGGTGGGCCGCCTGACCAGCTCGTTGAAAGGCATCGAAATGGACGTGCTGGAGGAAGTTGAAAAAAACAAACGTTACGAGGATTTCCTCAATGTCGGACTCACCGAACAGGACAGCGAGATCATCCTGGACGTGGCGGGCAGCATCCGCGAATTGGCGTCCCGAGACAGCCTGATCGAATCGATCTATATCTATCGGATGAAAGATCAAAAAGTGCTGACGCGCAGCGGGCTGATGGATTTAGAAACGTTTGCCGACCGCGTTTTTCTCGAGGAGGCATTAACGAAGTTGGACGATCGCAGCTGGTCGCCGATTCGCGGCTATCGAGAATTTAGCTCCAACCAGGAAAAACGCGTGATTTCCGCTTATAGGAGAGAGCCCCTCCCCTTCGGTAATGACGGCCTGGTCGTGATCAATCTGGACATGTATGCGGTCGAACGGACGATCCGCTCCATGAACAGCAGCGAAGTGTCCTTCCTGGATGTTCGCGATGCATCCGGCGAGCTGGTGTTCTCCACGCGTTCAGCCGACATGGCGCTACAAGGGGAGAAGGGCCGCGTCGTGAATCGAGTGACGTCGGAGGTGCTGGGATGGCAGTTCGAGAGCGGCCTGGCCGCCGGGCAGCTGTTTACGTGGGTCTCGTTTATTTCATACATATGGGTTGTGCTTGGCATTGTAACGGTGGTTGCGGCCCTGCTGTATCTAATTTTTATTACACGAAAAAATTATCAGCCGATCCGGGCGATGGTCGGCCGAATCGAATCGCTGCGGCAGCGGGAGGACGAGCTTGGGCTGAAGAGGGATGAGCTGTCCATGATCGACCGGGCGCTGGAAGATTTGATCCGGCAAGCGGCCGATTATGAGAAACAGCAGCGCGACAATCTGCTGATCGGGCGTCGGCAGCTCTTTTATGACCTGATGCAGGGTGAGGTCCCGGACAGGCTGGAGGATCGCTTGAAGAAGCTAGGCGTGTTGCCGAAGGAGGAGCCGCTGCAATTGGCTTTCGTAGTGGTGGAGATCCGCAACTATCCGGATTTTCGCAGCTCGTTCTCCGAGCGGGATCAGCATACGTTAAAATTCGCGCTCACCAACGTGCTTCAGGAGCTGGCGCAAATCGACGGCCTGTACGGCTGGACGGAATGGATCGCCGAGGAACGGATGGGTATGATCGTTGGCGTAAGCCGGAACGAACTGTCTGCGGCGGAGGCTATCCGAGGGTTTGTGGATAAAGGGAAGGCTTGGGTTGAGCAGCATTTTCGGTTTCCCCTGCTGTTCTGCGTTGGCCATGTCGAGCGCGATTGGCAACGAATCGACCGCTCCTACAAGGCCGCGCTTGACGTTCTCCAACACAAGCTATCGCTGGGGCAGGAGGCGATCCTGATGAGCGAGGATTTGCCGGAGGCGGCCGACCGCAAGTGGCATGAATATGTGAGGATGATTTCCGAGCTGGTACGGGACTTCCGCCACTTGGACGGCGATTGGCGCATGCGTCTGGACCAGTGGTTTGAGCAGATGAGCCAGGATTGCCTCAAGGACGAAGATATTCGCATGCTGTTGCAGATGATGATGGACATGCTGGGTTATGAGATGATCCCGCTCTCCGCTGAGCTTCGGGATGTTTTTCAAGGACCCGAGGGGAAGCGGCTGCGCAAGGACACGGAGAAGGCAGGGGATCTGGAACAATTAAAATCGCTGTACTCCGAGCACTTAACCGGGCTGTACCGTTTATATGTGGCGCATAGTGAGACCAAAAACCATCGGGCCATGGTGAGCGAGCTAAAAACCTACATCGAGGAGAATTTCGAAAATCCGGATCTCTCTTTAAAGCATATCAGCGACCGTTTTCATATCTCGGCGAAATACGCCAGTTATTTATTTAAAGAGGAGTTTAATCTGAAATTCGTTGACTTCATCGTTCAACTGCGGATGGAGCGGGCCCAGGAGCTGCTGGCTGAAACCGACGATACGATCCAAAATATCTCCATTCGCGTAGGTTATGCGAACTCGATTACGTTTGGGCGCGTCTTCAAACGGATCGTTGGCGTAACGCCGGGCGACTACCGAAAGCTGAAGCTAAAGCCTGATAGGACCCGTCATTCCGGGATTTAACGAAAGAAGTTTATTGCGGGAATTCGCTTTATTTATCCATTATCTGGATATCTAGACGACGGTTTATCCGCCCGAAACTAGTTTATTTACCGCTTCTTCCGGGCCATGGCATACTTGGGTCAATCCGGACGGGCGGCAGCAGCCACAGTGGACAGCACGTATCCATGTCTTCCGATCGGATGATACATCTATTCGAAGAAGGGGATGAAAAAATGATTGGAAACAAAAAAAGATCAGGGTTGGCCATCACTGCGGTACTTTTGATTACTTCCTTGTTGTTTACGGCATGTTCGTCTTCATCGAATTCGAAATCCAATGATCCGGGCAGTGCGTCGCCAGGAGGCGAATCCACCGGTAAGCGGGTCACGCTGAAGGTTGAAGTGTTCGATCGGGGGAACTCGCCGGCCGGATCAACGATCACGGAGAACTATTTGACGAAATACGTGCAAGAGAACTTTGGGGATCCGAACAACATCGATGTGGAATTCGTACCGATCCCCCGTTCCGAGGAAGTTGAGAAGCTTAATGTTCTGATGGCAAGCGGCAGCGACGTCCCGGACATTGTTTTTACGTATGACACCAACACGTTTAACCGTTACGCCTCCCAAGGCGGTTTGACGGACCTGACTCCACTTCTTGAGCAACACGCCCCTAATTTAACGGCATTCCTCGGCGAGGACATCCTGCAATACGGCCGGTATGAAGGTACGCAATTCGCTGTTCCCGCCAAACGTACACAGCTCGGTAAATACGCTTCTTTTATCCGCCAAGATTGGCTGGATGCACTGGGACTCCCCGTTCCTCAATCCACGGAGGAGTTATACAATACGCTGAAGGCTTTTAAGGAGAAGGATCCGGGCAAAACCGGCGGGCAAGTTATCCCCATGGCGATGACGGTAGCCAACGCGCAATACGAACCTCTCCTCTGGTCTTTCATCGAACCGTTAACCGAAGAACAAAGCTACACCTTAACCCAAACGCTGGGTTCCAATGATTACCCCACACTGCTGCCGGGCTTCAAGAACGCGCTGCAGTTTATGAATAAGCTGTACAACGAAGGATTGATCAGCAAGGATTTTGCGCTTGATACCGACAAGAAGAAGTTAGGCGAGGACGTATCCTCAGGCAAGGTTGGCTTCTTCAGCGAGGACGACGTCAATCCTTTCTACGAAAACGGCTCCTACGCCACGCTCCAGCAAAATGTTCCCGGCTCCATTCTTAAATCGGTAGATGTCTTTACGAACTCCGAAGGGAAGCATGCCAAACCGATGTACAATCCAAACGGCATGTATATCATGGTTCCGAAAACAAGCGAACGTGCGGTAGAAGCGATCAAGTATCTGGAATGGATGGCTTCGGATGATCATCTGTTCCATATGCAAAACGGCATTGAAGGCGAGAACTACACCATGGTCGACGGCGTACCGGTCGTCATGGAGAATCAAACCGAGGAAGCGATCAACCGCCTTTACAATAGCGGAGATATGGCGATTATCTCGAACGGCAAGCAGCTCGGCAACGATGAACTCAACATGAAAGCCCGGGCGATGCAATTCCCGACGCAATATCAGAAGGATGTCGCCGAAGCCCAAACGATCGCGAACACGGATCTGATCCAACCGATCGTGATGAGCAAGCCGATTGAAGCGCAAACGAAATACGGCACGACGTTGCAGGAGAAATTCCATGAAATGCTCGTCAAAGTGACGATGACCAAGCCGGATCAATTTGAAAGCGTATACGAATCGATGCTGAAAGACTATATGGCCAGCGGAGGCCAGGCGATCCTTGACGAGCGTACAGCCGTCTACAAAGAAATGCAGTCCAAATAAGTCAGATCCGGGTCATTGCGGGGAAGGGGCTTCCCCTTCCCCCGCAGTTTCCTATCGCCTAAGGAGGGGACCGCTGTGAGCTGGAAAGTCTATTTCCGCAGATATTGGCAGCTGTATGCGTTGCTTGCGTTACCGCTCGCTTATTTTGTCATATTCCGATACGGCCCGATGTACGGGATTCAAATTGCGTTTAAGGATTTTAACTTCTTTCAGGGGATTGAGGGCAGCGAATGGATTGGGTTTGAGGCGTTCCGGGAAGTGTTTGGGATGCGGGATTTCTATCTTACGCTGCGCAATACGCTGATGCTGAATTTTCTGGATTTGCTGGTTTCTTTTCCGGCTCCGCTGATTTTGGCGGTATTGCTGTATGAGATGCAGATTAACTGGTTCAAAAAGCTGTCGCAAACGATTCTATACATCCCTCACTTCATCTCCTGGGTGATTATCGGGGGGATTGCCGCCCAGGTCTTCGGGACCCAATCCGGCATGATCAACAATGTGATTACCTCATTGGGGTATGAAGCCATTCCTTTTTTAACCGAGAAGAACACCTGGCTGGTGACGTATTTGCTGATCGGGATGTGGCAAAGCGCAGGTTGGGGAACCATCATCTATTTGGCAGCGCTCACGGGCATCAATAAAGAGCTGTTCGAAGCTGCGAGCATCGACGGTGCCAGCCGAATGAGACGAATTTGGCATATCACGCTCCCCGGCTTGAAATCCACAATCGTGATGCTGCTGATCATTAACCTAGGCCACTTGATTACGATTGGCTTCGACCGCCCGTATGTCATCGGCAACCTGGCAGTCCGCGAGTACTCTGATGTGCTGAGTACGTTCGTTTACCGCATCGGGCTGCAATCCGGCCAATACACGCTGGCGACGGTCGTCGGATTGTTCCAGGCGGTTGTTGGGCTCGTGATGGTGCTGTCGGCCAACCACATTTCCAAGAAGCTTACCGATGAAGGGATCATGTAAGGAGGTCAACATGTTATGAAAGGAGCGGACGTCCGTGAAAGAACAGACTGCTAACCGCGTGTTCGATATTGTCAATTTTGTCGTGATCGCTGTCGCCACGCTGCTTTGTCTGGCTCCGTTTATCCATATTCTCGCCGTTTCGCTCAGCTCAGCAGGGCCGATCCTGTCTGGAAAAGTCAGCTTACTGCCGGTTGAGCTCACATTTGATTCCTACAAGCAGGTCTTCACCGACCCGGCGATGCTGCGCTCTTTGGGCTTTACGGTACTGCTGACGGCTTTGTTTACGCTGCTCTGCATGCTGATGACGATCGCCGCCGGCTACCCGTTGTCCAAGCGTAAGCTGAGAGGCCGCAAAATCTTTATGACGATTGTGGTCATCACGATGTTCTTCAGCGGCGGGATCATCCCTGAGTATATTCTCGTCCGCAACCTGAACCTGTTGGATACGATCTGGGCGCTGGTGCTTCCAGGGTTGGTCAACCCGTTTTACCTCATCATCCTGATCACCTTCTTTAACAACATTCCGGAAGGCCTGGAGGAATCCGCGGAGATTGACGGCAGCAGCCATTTTCGCACCTTGACGCATATCATTCTACCGCTTTCGCTTCCGGTGATCGCTACGCTCAGCCTGTTCTATGCGGTAGGGCGTTGGAACGGATTTCAGGATACGTTGATGTACATTAACAGCCCGGAGCTGTACCCGTTGCAATTAAAGCTGTATCAGCTAATTCAGAACAACATGATCTCCGATCTCTTGGCGGCGGAAGGTGCCGGTGCGGTTACGAAGCTGGTATCCGAGGGCTTAAAGTCTGCGAGCGTCATGTTTGCGACGATCCCGATCCTGCTGGTGTATCCGTGGCTGCAGCGCTATTTCGTCAGCGGCGTTATGCTGGGTGCGGTGAAGGGATAGAAGATAGATCACTAGATCACGGAGTAGTGCAAATCGAAACGCTATAGCGATGCAGTGAAGGGGGAGTAGAGGCTTGAACATGGAAATCTACGACAAGCTGGTGACCCTAAACGACGAGTTCGCGCAAACGGCAATGGAGCGGCAAATCCTGGATCCGGACAGCCGTTTCTATGGCGGGGTCATCGATCCGGCGAACGGGATCGCCTGGCCGAGCCACGGCGGTACCCCTCTGGATATGGCGATGTGGGCTTGCGCTCTCGTAAATGAGGACTCCCGGTTTTATCATGAGGACGCGCTGCTGCAGCGGCTGGAGTTGGCGGCGCAGTTTATGCTGCGGTCGCAGCATGCCGACGGCTCGATCTCGCCGCCCTGGACGAATCTGCATTCACCGCCCGACACCGCTTTTGTGGTGAGCGGCCTCGCCCAGGTGTATGAGCTGCTTTGCGCTCATGCTGCGCGTTATCCGCGAGTCTGTAAAGTGGCGGAGGACATTCGCCTCTTTCTCGAGCGGACGGTTCCGCTGTTGTTGACGGGCGGGTGCCATACGCCCAATCACCGGTGGGTGCTGTGCTCGGCGCTGGGGTTCCTGTATAAGCTGACGGGCCAGCCGGAGCTGAAGGAGCGGGCGGAAGCCTGGCTTGCGGAGGGCATTGACTGTACACCGGACGGAGAGTGGACCGAGCGGAGCAACGGAATTTATAACGCCGTTAGCGATATCGTTTTAATTTGGGCCGCCGAGCAACTGGAGCTTCCCGGGCTGCTTGTGCCGGTCCGCCGCAACTTGCGGATGATGGCTTACTTGATCCACCCGGGCGGAGAGGTGGTCACGGACTATTCCGGGCGCCAGGATTTCGGCCATCCGTTTGATCTGAGCGGGTATTTCCTCGCCGCCAAATGGCTGGCGAATCGCGACAAAAATCCGCTGTTCGAAGCCATCGCCGAGTTGGCCGGCCGTTCGCTCAGGCATCCGGGCGGTTTGCCGAACCATGCGCTCCTGGGATTACTTCGTTATCCCGAGCTTCTCCAGCCCGCGGTCCCGCTCGTCCCTTTGCCGGAAAACTATCGGGTGGTGCTCAACGGCGGTTTTCCGCGCGAGCGTTATTTAAGCGGCATGGAAAAGGCCGGGCATCACGAGCGAATCTATCACAGCAAGCTGCATCCCGATTTCGGCGCGCCAATCGCCCGACATCGGCGCGGTGCGATGAGCGCCACCGTAATGACGGAGTCGAATTCGTTCTTTGCGCTGCGCCACGGCCAAGTGCGGTTGCTGGGTGTTCAGCTTGCGTCTGCGTTCGCGCCGGGTTACGTGAAGCTGCAGAAGCTGGAGCAGATCCATCAAGGGCAGGGGTACCGGTTAACCGCAACGGAACGCAAAGGTTATTATGCTCCCGTTGCAAAGGAGCTGTTGCCGGCAACGGCCAAAGGGCCGGTGAGCCCTTGGTATTTGCTGCCCCATCATCGGCGGGAAGTCACCCATGAGCAGCAGCAACACGTAGAAGTCGAGGTTCATGAAACTGCCGAGGGTTGGAGAATACGCGTTCAATGCGCCCGGGAGGAGCCGATATTAACGCAGCTTTCGTTCCTCTTCGGCCTGGAAAGCGAAATGGCGGGCGAGGCGGTGGAGCAAGCGGAGAGCGGGATCTTTTTCTGGAAGCAGGGGAAGGTTCGCTTGACCTCAGGGGAGGATTGGATCGAGCTGAATGGCGGCGGGATGGAGCATCAAGCCGAAGGGCTGAACAACACGGGGGTTCCTGCCGGTTGCCGGGTATTGGTCGTCAATTTGTTGACGCCTTACGACCGAACGATTGATCTGAAGCTGTCTTACTAATCAAGCACTTAGCACTCGAGCAAGCTCTGGGATGGATAGGATAGAAGGGAAGGAGACATCAACTTGGGCGAATATATCGACGCGAGGGAGAGTTCCTCTTATTGGTTTGGCGACGAAGACGGACGGATCTTGGAAGTGATCGCCGCTAGGTATATCGGGGCGAATCCGCCGATCCCGTTTGCGCTGCGCACCTTCTCCAAAGCGGGGATTTTGCAGACGGCGGAAGGTTTGTACGATATGGACTTTGCCGCCAAGCACCCGCAAGCGGAGGATGGTGATTACGCGTATGCGTACGGTCTGGTCTGGAGCGATGGAGAGCGTTCGATCGACGGTGTCATGGAACCGCTTGGGCCGGTACGGCTGTTCGTAAACGAGCAACTGACGTACCTTTCTACGGTCGTGGATGAACTCGATCCCCAAGCGCGGATCCAGGTGCCGCTCGAATTGACCCCAGGCTGGAACACGCTGCTGTTGGAGGCGAGAAAAACCGCATCCGGCTTTGGCTGCCGGTTTGGAGCCGATGAAGCGAAGGTGCGGATCCTGCAGGTCGCGGCCCCGTTTACCGACCGGCAGGGGAGCGCCGGATGGGTGTATTCCGAGCCGGTGAAGACGGTTTGCTTCGGCTCCGATGGAAAGCCGTTTCCGGACGGGCAAGCAGATGAAGCAGCGAGCGGTCTGAACTGGCTGCCGGCGGTCAAATGGCCGGAGCACCTACGGGGGCTGCCGAATTTGGAACGGATCTACGGCCATCCGGCTCAGCCTGCGGCAGCGTATGCCTGGAGCACGGTCCATGTCCCGGCCTCCGCCGAACGAATCGAGCTGAACGGTAGCGTTCGGGGAGCGACACAGATCTGGGTGGACGATACGCTGGCGGTGACGGTTGCGGGAGGGGGACCTTTTCGAATTCAAACCGAAGTGAAGCCGGGAATCCGGCAAATCGTGGTGCGGACGGAAAATGCGAAGGAAGGCTGGGGCTTTGAGTTGGCGGTGGAAGCAAACGGAGAGCCGCTGGCTTTTTTTGAACCGGTAAAGGTACATGGCAATCCCAGCGCGTGGTTGTACCTGGCGCCTCTTCCGGTTGAGGAGGTGCTGCCGCCGGAGCAGGTGCGTCTGGTCAACAAAACGTTTGAAGGGTTGATCGGTCGCGTTTACTGGGCGGTGGATGCTCCAGAGCTGCGCGTGCGTCCTTTTTACGAGAATGCGATGCTGAGCAACAAGTGGACGACTGGAGGTGCAACCAATTTCGGGCGCTGGGATTACCCGCTGGGCGTGACGATGTACGGTTTGCTCCGCACGGCGAAGGAATTAAACCGCCCGGACATCCGGGCCTATGCGCTCTCCCATATTTCCAGCTGTACGGAATGGTATGAATATTCGTTATGGGACCGCGTCGAATATGGATTTCCGGCGATCAACCATCAGCTGGTACTGCTGCGGATGCTCGATAATTGCGGGTCCTTCGGGTCGGCGATGCTGCAGGCGAGCTTGGATGGAGGGGAGCCTGCGGAATCCCGCAAAATCGCGGATCGCATCTCCGATTTTATGTTAAAGCGGCTGGAGCGGCGGGAGGACGGAGCTTTTTACCGGCGTTGTGAAGGGGAATATTCGGCCGACACGATGTGGGCCGACGATTTGTATATGAGCGCGCCGTTTCTTGCGCGATATTCCGAGATTTCGGGAGAGGCGGACGCCATTAATGAAGCGGCGAAGCAGTTTTTGCGGTTCAAGCGCTATCTGTATATGAGTGATCAGCAAATCATGTCTCATGTCTACGATTTCAAATACGGCAAGCCAACCCGAGTCCCTTGGGGGCGGGGCAACGGCTGGGTGCTGTTCTCGCTGACCGAGCTGCTGGAGCGGCTCCCCGAGGATCATGCGGATCGGGAGCAGCTTTTGACGATGTTCCGAGAGCTCAGCGAAGGGATCGCTGCGCTTCAATCCGCATCCGGGTTATGGCATCAGGTCTTAAACCGGGCGGACGCCTATTTGGAAGCTTCCTGTACGGCGATGTTCGTTTATGCCTTTTCGCGCGGCATCCGGTTTGGTTGGCTGGATCGCAAGGAGCCTTATGCCGAGGCAGCGATCAAAGGCTGGAGGGGACTGACGGCGGAGGCGATCGACCGCCAGGGGAATGTGCACGGCGTGTGCAGCGGTTCACGTTACTCCTTCTCCCCTTTTTATTATATGGAGGATCTGCGCACGGTTCGGAACGATAACCACGGCATCGGCATCATGATGCTGGCCGCCGTTGAAGTGTTGCAGCTGAAGGCGGCGCTGGCCGATTCAAACATAACGCCGTAGCTCGGGAATAAACATGCTAATGAATAGCGGGTATTCAAAGGAGATGAGTTCGGATGAAAGAGACGGTACGGCTGACGATGGCTCAGGCGCTGCTGCACTTCCTGGATAACCAATACCTCCTGCTGGACGGCAAGGAGACGAAGTTCGTCGAGGGGATCATCGGTATCTTTGGGCACGGCAACGTTACGGGGATCGGGGAAGCCATCGAGCGGGAGAAGACGGGACTTACGTTTATCCAAGGTAAAAATGAGCAGGGGATGGTGCACACCGCGGTGGCGTACGCCAAGCAAAAAGCCCGCCGCCAAATCTTCGCCTGCACGACCTCGATTGGCCCGGGGGCGCTGAATATGGTTACAGCCGCGGCGACGGCAACGGTCAACCGGATTCCGGTGCTGCTGTTGCCCGGCGATAATTTCGCCTGCCGTCAGCCGGATCCGGTATTGCAGCAGCTGGAGGTGCCCAACGACTACACGATCTCCGCGGTGGATGCCTTTCGCCCGGTCAGCCGATATTGGGACCGGATATCCCGACCGGAGCAGCTGATGAGCGCGGCGCTTCAAGCGATGCGGGTGTTGACCGACCCGGCCGAGACCGGGGCGGTGACGTTGGCTCTGCCTCAGGATGTGCAGACCGAGGTTTACGACTATCCGGTTGAGTTTTTGCGGAAGCGTATTCATGTGATCGACCGACGGCCGCCGGCGAAGGACGCGATTGAGCGCGCTGCGGCATTGATCGCCGGCAAGCAGCGTCCGCTGATCATCGCTGGCGGGGGCGTGCATTACAGCGGAGCGACGGCGGAGCTGCTCGGTTTTGCGGAGGCATTTGGCATCCCGGTGGCCGAAACTCAAGCCGGCAAAAGCGCGATCTCGTGGAAGCATCCGCTGGGCATGGGGGGCGTCGGAGTGACCGGAACGGCCGCTGCCAACCGGCTGGCCCGCGAAGCCGACGTCATCATCGGCGTGGGGACCCGGTACAACGATTTCACGACGGCGTCCAAATCCGCCTTTGGCGAGAATACGTCCTTCGTGAATCTTAATGTAAACGGGCAGGACGTGGTGAAGCTAGGCGGCGTATCGGTTGCCGCGGATGCCCGGGAAGGGCTGGCGGCGCTGCGGGCCGCGCTGCTCGATCGCGCTTACCGAAGCGGGTATGACGCAGCGGAGCTCGCCGGCCTCAAGGCGGATTGGGACCAAGAGGTGGAGCGCCTGTTCACGATGGATTTGCAGGAAGGACTGGCGCAAACCCGAGCTTTGGGCGTGATCAACCGGTACCTCGGCGAGGAGGATATCGTGCTGCTGGCCTCCGGCAGTCTCCCGGGCGATATGCACCGGCTTTGGCGAACGGAGCGGCCGGGCACCTATCATGCGGAATACGGTTTTTCCTGTATGGGGTACGAAGTCAGCGGCGCGTTAGGGGCTGCCTTGGCGGAGCCGGACCGCCATGTTTACGCGGTTCTGGGCGACGGCGGCTATCTCATGCTGCACTCGGAGCTTGTGACCAGCTTGCAGGAAAACCGCAAAATCACCCTTCTGCTATTTGATAACCACGGTTACCAATGCATTCACAGCTTGCAGCGCAGCCAGGGCAGCGACGGGTTCGGCAATGAATTCCGCAGACGGGACGCCGCCGGAGGGGGATTGACAGGGGCGTATTTACCGATCGACTTTGCGGCCCATGCGCGGAGCATGGGAGCGAAGGCTTATACGGCGACAACCGCAGAGGAGCTCCAGGAAGCGCTGATTCAAGCGAAGCAGGAGCCGTGTACAACGCTGATCGATATCAAGGTTGTGCCGGGCTCCCACACCGATGGCTACGACTCCTGGTGGAGGGTTGGCGTGCCGGAAGTCTCGTCCAGTCCAAAGGTCGTGGAGGCCCACCAAGCTATGCGCCAGCGGATTGAGCGGGCAAGACCACTCTAAGGCAAGGTGTGCGGCGGCCCAGCCGTCAGGGGTCTAGCCGAAGGGCGGAAATGGATGTAGAAACAACGGACATAACGTAAATCGCAAGCATATCTGAAGGAGGGGAAGAGATGCTGGACGGACTAAAGCTAAAGCTGGGGATTCATCCGATTAACTGGGTTGGCGAAGACGTGCGGGAGCATGGGGAGGCAACAACCTATGAACAGATCCTTGACGAGATTCAAAAGCTGGGCCTGACCGGAACCGAAATGGGCCGCAAATTTCCGAAGGATCGGACGGTCTTAAAGGAAACGCTGGCGAGCCGGGGGATTCAGCTCGTCTCCCAATGGAAGTCGGTATTGTTCTCCGACCCGGCTTACCAGGAGAGCGAGCTGAAGGCGTACCGGGAGCATGTCGCCTTTTTACATGAGATGGGCAGCCCGGTGATCAGCACGGCGGAGGTGGGGGGATCGCTGCATTTCGATCCGCGCCGCACGCCGTACGAGAAGGAAGTGCTTCGGCTTGACGACGCCGGCTGGGCGGCCTTGGCCGAAGGGCTTAACGCAGCGGGGCGAATCGCCGCGGAATACGGGATGAAGTTAACGTATCACCATCATGGCGGAACTGTAGTAGAACGGCCGGAGGAGATCGACCGCTTAATGGAGCTAACTGATCCTTCGCTGGTGTATCTGCTGTATGACACGGGCCACGCCTATTACGGGGGAGCCGACCCGCTGGAGCTGCTGCGCAAGCATGCGGACCGGATCGCCTACATTCACCTGAAGGATGTCCGCTTCCCCGTGTTGGAAGAAGCTCGCCGTGAAGGCGTGGACTTCGTGACCTGTATTCGCAAAGGGGTGTTTACGGTTCCCGGCGACGGCGGGATCGACTTTGGTCCGATTCTGGAGGAGCTGGCCGTCCGCGGTTACGAAGGCTGGGCGATGCTGGAAGGCGAGCAGGATCCGACGCTTCATCCGGCTTATGCGTATGCGCGGCGATCCTTGGACTACTTAGCGTCGTTACGACAGAACGGCAGAACCGGAGAGGAGTAGATCGCGAGATGAGCAAGCTGGTTATTGATTCAAGCAAGCCGGTTGATTTTGTAGCGATCGGGCGGCTGTGCATCGATTTGAACGCCAACGAAATCAACCGGCCGATGGAGGATACGATCACTTTCACGAAGTATGTCGGCGGCTCGCCAGCCAACATTTGCATCGGCATGTCGCGGCTTGGCCTGAAGGCCGGGTTTATCGGCAAGGTGTCGGATGATCAGATGGGGCGATTTATCGTCCGTTACCTGGAGCAAAACGGCATCGACACCCGTAACGTCGTGACGGACCATACCGGCGCCGTGACGGGGTTGGCTTTTACGGAAATCCAAAGCCCCACGGATTGCAGCATTCTCATGTACCGCGACAATGTCGCCGATCTGCTGCTGACACCCGATGAAGTGCAGGAGGAGCGGATTTCGGAGGCGAAGCTGCTGCTAATCTCCGGGACAGCGCTGGCCCAGAGCCCCTCCCGCGAGGCGGTATTTCAAGCGCTGCGTTATGCGCGCAAGCATGGGGCTGTGATCGCGTTTGACCTGGATTATCGGCCGTATACGTGGAGAAGCGACGAGGAGACCGCCGTTTATTACAATCTGGCCGCGGAGTATTGCGATATTCTGATCGGAACGCGCGAGGAGTTTGACCGGATGGAGCGCTTTGAAGCCAATCCGGAGCGCAGCGATCAGGTGACTGCCTCCGGCTGGTTCGAACATCGCGCGAAGCTCGTCGTGATCAAACATGGGAAGGACGGTTCGATCGCTTATGTGAAGGACGGCACAAGCCATCGGGCGCGCAGTTTCCAAGCCCAGGTCATCAAGACGTTTGGGGCGGGGGATTCGTATGCCGCCGGGATGCTGTACGGCTTGATGCAGGGCTGGACGATCGAGCGAAGCATGACTTACGGCAGCGCGGCTGCGGCGATTGTCGTATCCAGCCATAGCTGCTCCGATGCGATGCCGACAACTCGGCAGATCGACGACTTTATTGCCGCTTCCACAAACGCCGATGCGGTTGACGGTGTGAAATAAAAAGGGGGCCAACCACGATGACCACAGAAGTGAACACGATACAAAACCTGATCGGCGGAGAATGGGTCGCTTCGACCTCCGCGCAGACGCTGCCGGTCGTGAATCCGGCAACCGAGGAGATTTTGGGCTATGTCCCCTTATCGACAAAGCCGGAGCTTGACGCCGCCGTGCAGTTGGCGAAGGAGGCGTTTGGAGCCTGGAGCCGTACGCCGGTGCCGCGGCGGGCGCGCATCCTGTTCAAATACCAGCAGCTGCTGGTAGAGCATTGGGCGGAGCTGGCTCGCATCGTTACGATCGAGAACGGCAAAAGCTACGAGGAAGCATACGGCGAGGTCCAGCGCGGAATCGAATGCGTGGAATTCGCGGCCGGGGCCCCAACGCTGATGATGGGGAAGCAGCTCCCCGATATCGCAACCAACCTGGAATCGGGGATGTACCGTTACCCGGTTGGGGTGGTTGGAGGCATTACGCCGTTTAACTTCCCGATGATGGTGCCGTGCTGGATGTTCCCGCTGGCGATTGCCTGCGGCAATGCGTTTATCCTGAAGCCGTCGGAGCGGACGCCGTTGCTGGCTAACCGGTTGGCAGAGCTGTTCCTGGAAGCCGGATTGCCCAAGGGCGTCTTGTCCGTCGTTCACGGCGCGCATGACATCGTCAACGGCTTGCTGGAGCACCCCGACGTGAAGGCGATCTCCTTCGTTGGTTCGCAGCCGGTCGCCGAATACGTCTACAAGACCGGAGCCGCCCACGGCAAACGGGTTCAGGCGCTCGCCGGAGCCAAAAACCATTCGATCGTCATGCCGGACGCCGACCTTGATGCGGCCGTGAAGCAGATCCTCGGCGCGGCGTTTGGCTCGGCCGGCGAGCGGTGCATGGCCTGCGCGGTTGTGGTCGCGGTCGGTGAAGCCGCCGATCCATTGATCGCGAAGCTCAAGGAAGCGGCGGATGCGATCGAGATCGGCAACGGCCTCGACGCAGGCGTGTTCCTCGGCCCCGTCATTCGCGACACGCATAAGGCCCGCACGCTGCAATATATCGAGCTTGGCGAGCAAGAAGGGGCTTTGCTGGTCCGCGATGGGCGCAAGGATGCGGCCGCGGACGGCCAAGGCTACTTTGTGGGGCCGACGATTTTTGATCACGTCTCCACGGAGATGAAGCTGTGGCAGGACGAGATTTTTGCGCCGGTGCTGTCGGTGGTCCGAGTCGCTACGCTGGAAGAGGCGATTGCTCTCGCCAACCGCTCCGAGTTTGCCAACGGCGCTTGCTTGTTTACGACCAACGGCAGCCATGTCCGAACTTTCCGCGATCAAATCGATGCGGGGATGCTGGGCATTAATTTGGGCGTACCGGCCCCGATGGCGTTCTTTCCGTTCTCGGGCTGGAAGCAATCGTTTTACGGCGATTTGCATGCGAACGGCATGGACGGGGTGGAGTTTTATACGCGCAAGAAGATGGTTACGGCACGTTGGTAAGCCAGTCGAAGCTTAGATAACAAGGGATGAGGACGATGGCAAGGGAGGATATGGATATGGATATGGAGATGGAGATGGAGATGAAGCAGGTAAAGGGGACGGGAACTGGGAAAATCAAGGTTGGCATCATCGGCGCCGGGCGGATCGGGAAAATCCATGCCGAGCATGTGCAGCGGCTGGGCCAGGCGGAGGTTGTTGCCCTCAGCGACCCGTATGCCGACGAGGCGCTGCGGCAATGGGCTGCGGAACGCGGCATTCGGGCCGTGACGAAGGAGGCGGACGAATGGATGCACGATCCGGCGATCCAGGCCGTGTTCATCTGTTCGCCGACGGATACGCATGTGGCGTTGATCAAGCAAGCGGCTGCGGCCGGGAAGCATATCTTTTGCGAGAAGCCGGTTAGTATGGACATCGAGGAGACGAGGGAGGCGCTGGCGGCGGTCCAAGCCGCCGGTGTTCAGCTGCAGGTTGGATTTAACCGGCGGTTCGACCATAACTTCAAGCGGATCCGGGAGATCGTGGCCGGCGGGCAAATCGGGCAGCCGCATCTCGTCAAAATCACGTCCCGCGATCCCAATCCGCCAAGCGAAACTTACCTTCGCTCTTCCGGCGGCATCTTCATGGACATGATGATCCATGACTTTGACATGGCCCGGTATGTCACCGGAGAGGAAGCGGTGGAAATCAGCGCCGTAGGCAGCGTGCTGATCGATCCCGTCTTCGAGCGCTGCGGCGACGTGGATACCGCCGTGGTGACGATCCGTTTTGCCAGCGGTGCGATCGGCATCATCGATAACAGCCGGCAGGCGGTGTACGGCTACGACCAACGCGTTGAGGTGTTTGGATCGGGCGGCAGCGTCGCGGTCACTAACGACTACCCGAACACCGCGGAAATTCATACGGCCGAAGGCGTACGCCGCGATAATCCGCTGCATTTCTTCCTGGAGCGGTACAACGATGCTTACGGGGATGAAGTACGTCAGTTTATCGCCAGTATCGCGGAGGGAAGCACGGTCCCCGTTTCGGGCGAAGACGGCCTGCAGGCTCAACTGATGGCCCGCGCGGCGGCAACCTCCTTGCGCCTGGGCCGACCGGTGAAGCTAAGCGAAACGAATGAAGCCACTTTCGAGTCGGTCTGAACCTGTTGACGCTTAACGTTAAAGGAAGGAGGCTGCGGGATGGCGGGCAGTATGCTGGAGCAAATGACGCGGGAACAAGTGTTTTTGGTAGAGCAAGCGATGGAGGAGATGGACCGTCACTATGACGAGGAAAAACGTATGCTGCGAAACGTGGAGGATGGCCGGGGTGATCGGCATTCCACCCGCGGCAGCGCCCATTATGCCGTTGGCCTGTTGATTCGGAACGGTGAAGAGGATGTGGAGCGAGCCTGCGCCGTTTTGGACCAGGTGCTGAAGCAGCAGTTGGATGCCCCGGACGAAATCTTCCACGGCACGTTCAAAACCTCGCCGCAGGCGGCGGAGCCGCCGCGAGGGGGTTACCCGTGGAAGCGCTTTGGGCCCGGCTTCGCGTATTACCTTACAAGCACGTTGGAGAAGATCTCGGGCCATCTTGCGGAGGAGCTTGGCGCGGAAGGCGAGGGGGGACAACACGTCGGAGGGAAGGACGTCGAGCAAGCCTTGACGCGGGCTGCGGATCGGGTGATTCCCCCGGTATGGCGGAGTTATGATCCGAACTGGCGGGAGTTTATCGCCTGCGCTTTTGCAATGATCTTGGAGCATTTCGAACCGCAGCTTCCCCCGGAGCTGGTCCGGCGCATGGACGAAGCGATGGATAAAGCCGTGACCGGCTCCATCGACCGCCGGCTGTCGGATGCGGTGCCGATGAACACGAACATCGAGCTGATGCATCTGTTTATCGTTCATTATTACGGGCATCGCTATGGCAACGAGGCGTGGATTCGCCATGCTGACCATCAAGCCGAGCAGTTCCTTGAGGATTTTGCCGAATTCGGCACCCTCGCGGAATTCAACTCCACGACCTACTATGGGGTCGATCTCACCGTGCTTGGCCTTATCCGTCAATATGCCCGAACCGATCGTTTCAAAGCGATAGGACATACGATTGAACACGGGTTATGGGAGACGATAGCATTGTTCTATCACCCGGGGCTGGAAAATATGGCCGGCCCCTACGCCCGGGCCTACGAAATGGAGATGACCGCCCACAGTTCGATGGGGGTGTTCTTGTACCTGGCGTTTGGCGAACGGTTGAAGCATTTGGCCGCGGTCAATTGTGAGACCGGGCATGATCCGATGATCGCGCTGGTTGGTGTGGATGTGCCGGAGCAGGTAAAGCGAAAGCTGCTCGGCGAGCCGGAGGAGCGGTTGGTAACCCGGCGCTACCGCGAGCTATGCGAGCGGGATCAACCTGGCAAGAACCGCTTCGTGTGCACGGCAACCGCATGGCTGGAGCGCAACCTGATGATCGGCGCATGTTCAGGTAGCCGCAATACGAACGGCCAGCTTCATCCGGCAACGATGCATTGGCGCAGCGGCGCTGGTGGCCGCTACTCCTTGCGGTTGATCCGCCGGGAGCCGGAGGGCGGCTGGAACACCCATCTGCGCGGCTATTCCATTGATGCGGCAGCCTCGCCGGGCAAGCTGACCGCCGCGGTGACGCTGGAGACCGGCGGCAAGGCGCTTGACGTCTATTTCGAGGTGTGCGGCCCCGGGGTGACCGCCGCGAACGTGTCGCCTTCAGTATGGACGTTCCCCGGATTGTCGCTTCGCGTGGAGGCGGAAGCGCCAGAGCCGATCGTCCGCGAACGGGACGGCGGCGGCTGCGTGGAGATCATTTATCCCTATCGCCCGGTATCACCAGAGGACGTCTCACATATGGCTTTCCAACTGAAGGTTACCTAATTGAAACGGGTCAAATCAGAAGCCTCGCAGCCGACCGCTGCGAGGCTTCATTTCGTTTCCCGGAAAGCGCTGGGCGACAGGCCGGTTATTTTTTTGAACAACATGGAGAAATATTTGTCATTTCCGTACCCCACCCGGGCGGCAACTTCATGAATCGGCGCGTTCGTTTCGCGGAGCAGGCGCTTGGCCTCTTCAATCCGGCGGTTGATCAAATAGTTGACGGGCGAATCCCCGAGTTCCTTTTTAAATAGATGGGATAAGTAGTGCTGACTGACGTAGAGGGTATCGGCGATTTCTTTGAGCGTGATGCTGCGGGTGTAGTTTTTATCGATAAACTGTTTGGTGCGAACGGTAATTTCATTTTTGTCCTTCAGCGGGTCAAACGGATGCTTGACGTCCACGATCCGGTACAGCAGTGTGATCAGCGACATCAGCAGGTTATTGCTGAGCGTCTCGTAGCCGAGCACCTGGGAATCGCATTCCTGGAGGATTTCCGACAGATAGCTCTCCACTTTGTAGGCGTATTTTTCGCAGGGGATCACCGGGTCGACGGAGGCCGGCAGAAGTTGCCCCGGCGGTACGCCGTCAACATGCACATTGCCTACGCCGCAGTAAATTAATTTGAACGGGTCTGAACTAACCGAACGTTCCTCGTGCGGGACGCCCGCATTATAAACGGCCACATCGCCGGGATGCACTTCATAGGTGGTGCCGCCGATGCGAAATTCCCCGCGGCCTTCGACGATATAGATGATTTCACAATAATCATGGATTTGCGGCGGCGCGTAAAACCGGCGTTCGTCCACGACCTGGCCGGCGTACAGCAGCTCGGGCGTCTTTTTGAAACGGAAGCGGTCGCTTTTGTGATGAGGAATTTCGATTTTCGGCACGATGGAGTACCTCCCGAACATTGGATACTCCCATTATAGCGGAAGCGAAGGCGGAGGGGAGGAATTTGCAGGAAAATTTAGCGGAGAAGAGGATGGTTCACTATTTTGCGATGTTGCGGTGGCAAGAGGGCAATATAGGAGGTTCTCGTACAGGCAAGGCAACTTTAGAATGGGACTATAATTCAATGTCCAAGGAGGCAATTGGCTATGGTTGAAAACGGTTACAGATGGCGGGACGGATTTCCGAAAATCGGCATTCGCCCGACGATCGACGGCAGAAGAAGAGGTGTACGCGAGTCCCTGGAGGAGCAGACGATGAACCTGGCCAAGGCGGTAGCCCGACTGTTGGAGGCGGAGCTCCGCTATCCGAACGGGCAGCCGGTGGAATGTGTGATCGCCGATACGTGTATCGGCGGCGTAGCGGAAGCTGCGGCTGCAGCGAAGAAGTTTAAGGCGGCCGAGGTGGGCGTATCGATCACCGTGACGCCGTGCTGGTGCTACGGCACCGAAACGATGGACACGGATCCGCAGATTCCGAAGGCGGTATGGGGCTTTAACGGCACCGGTCGTCCGGGTGCGGTGTATCTGGCGGCGGTGTTATCCGCACATGCGCAAAAAGGGCTGCCCGCATTTGGCATCTACGGCGAAGACGTGCAGGACGAAGGCGACGACCGGATTCCAGCCGACGTACAGGAGAAGCTGCTGCGGTTTGCCCGCGGCGGGCTGGCAGCGGCATTGATGCGCGACCGGGCGTATCTGTCGATGGGCTCGGTGTCGATGGGGATCGCCGGGTCGATGGTGAACGATACCTTTTTCCAGGAATACCTGGGGATGCGCAACGAGTACATCGATATGACCGAGTTCACGCGGCGGATGGAGGAAGGGATCTATGATCCCGAGGAATACGAAGCGGCATTGGCTTGGGTGAAAAAGAACTGCCAGGAAGGACCAGACAACAACCCGGCCCATCTGCAGACGTCGCGGGAGCGCAAGGACCAAGAGTGGGAGACAGTCGTGAAAATGACGCTGATTACGCGCGACTTGATGATCGGCAACCCGCGTCTTGCCGAGCTGGGGTATGAGGAAGAAGCGCAAGGCCATCACGCCATCGCTTCTGGTTTCCAAGGGCAACGTCAGTGGACGGATCATTTCCCGAACGGCGATTTCATGGAGACGTTACTCAACTCGTCGTTTGACTGGAACGGCACGCGCGCTCCGTACCTCGTGGCGACGGAGAACGACAGCTTAAACGGCGTGGGTATGCTGTTTGGGCATTTGCTGACGAATACGGCGCAGATTTTTGCCGATGTGCGGACGTACTGGAGCCCGGCCTCCGTGGAGCGGGTGACCGGCCATAAGCTGGAAGGCCGCGCGGCTGGTGGCATCCTGCACCTGATCAACTCCGGTTCGGCGGCGCTTGACGGAACCGGCGAGCAAATGAAAGACGGCGCCCCCGTCATCAAGCCGTTCTGGGAGATCCGCGAGGAGGAAGTGGATCGCATGCTTCAAGCGACACAATTCCGTCCGGCCTCACTGGAGTATTTCCGCGGCGGCGGATTTTCCACCGACTATTTGACCCGCGGCGGCATGCCGATGACGATGACCCGGTTGAACCTGGTCAAAGGATTAGGTCCGGTGCTGCAAATCGCCGAAGGGTATTCGGTGGACCTACCGCAGCACGTGCATGACACGCTCGACAAACGGACCGACCCGACGTGGCCGTCGACCTGGTTTGCACCAAACTTGACCGGCAGCGGCGCGTTCGCCAGCGTCTATGACGTGATGGACCACTGGGGTGCGAATCATGGGGTGATCAGCTACGGCCATATCGGCGCCGACCTGATCACGCTGGCGTCGATCCTGCGCATTCCGGTCAGCATGCACAACGTGCCGAAGGAGAAGGTGTTCCGTCCGCGGGCCTGGGGCCTGTTTGGCACCGAAGATGCGGAGAGCGCCGACTTCCGGGCTTGCACTACGTTTGGGCCGCTGTACAAGTAATCCGTCATTGTGATTCAAGCCAAAAAGGAGCTAAACGAGATGCAAAACATGGAAACACGTCAAGAGTTGTGCAAATATGCCCGCAAAATCGTGGACAGCGGGTTGGTCGTTGGGCCGGGCGGCAACATCAGCGCTCGGGCCGGCGACAAGATGTATCTGTCGCCCAGCGGCTTCGCGCTCGAGGAGATCGAGCCGGAGCAATGGATCGAGGTGGATATTCCGACGGGAGAGGTGACCGATATCGGCCTGCGCCCGTCGTCCGAGGTGCTGATGCATTTATACGGCTACCGCCAAAAGCCGGATATGGGAGCGATGGTACATACGCACCCGTCCCATTGCATCGCTTTTACGCTGATCGAACGGGACCTGCCGATCATGTTCCCGGATCAAGCCGCTTTGGTCGGACGGACGGCGTTTATCCCGTATCTGATCCCAACCACGGATCTGCTGGCAAACGCAGTCGCCGAGAAGGTGAACGAGGCGAGCTCGATCCTGCTGGGGAACCATGGACTGGTGACGACGGGCCGCAATTTGCGGGAGGCTTATTACCGGACCCAGGTCGTGGAGGAGAGCGCGAAAATCTACTTAAGCGCGAAGGCGGCGGGAACGCCGATCCCGTTGACCGATCAAGAGGTCGCGGACATCGCTGCGCTCGAAAGCGAAGACTACCGGATCACGCTGCTGCAAAAAATGAAGTGATGGGACGGTGAAGGTCATGTCATCGGAACAACAACGTTTTCCTTGCGTGCTTGCATTTGATCTGGGTGCCAGCAGCGGCCGTGCGTTCGTCGGCGAAATCATCTCCGAGCACCCGGGTGACGCTTCTAGCGTTCGGAAACTAAAAATCACCGAGGTGCATCGTTTCGCTAACGTGCCGGTCCAAATCGGCGGCCACCTGCATTGGGATACGCCGATGCTGCTGCGGGAGATCAAGGCCGGCATCCGCAAAGCGTTCCAGGCCGGGTATCGGCCGGAGAGCTGCGCTATCGACACCTGGGGCGTCGATTTTGGCCTGTTGGATCGAAACGGTGAGTTGCTCGGCATCCCATACCATTATCGGGATCGTCAAACCGAAGGGTTGGTTGAGGAAGTTTCGGCTCAGATTGGCGCGGAGCGATTGTTCCGCGAGAGCGGGCTGCAGTTTATGCCTTTTAACACGCTATATCAGCTGTATGCCCTGAAAAAAGCCGGTTCCCCCAAGCTCGACCTGGCCGAAACGCTGCTGTTGACGCCGGATCTGCTGAGCTTTTTCCTGACCGGTCAGCGGGTCTGTGAATTTACGATGGCGACCACAACGGGGCTGTACGACCCGGGGAGGGGCACATGGAACAGCGCGTTGATGGAGGAGCTTGGCATCCCCAGCGAGATCTTCCCCGATCCGGTGCCCCCGGGTACCGTCATCGGCGAATTAACGGCGGAGGTCTGCGCCGAGCTTGGCGTGCCGCCGATCCGAATCATCGCCGCTGCCTCGCACGACACGGAATCCGCTGCCGCGGCCGTTCCGGCGGATTCACCAGCGTTCGCCTACCTCGTGAGCGGCACCTGGTCGCTGCTGGGGACGCAAATGGCGAAGCCGCTGTTGACACCGGCGGTACTGGAGCGCCAGTTCTCCAACGAGGGCGGCGTGGACGGCACCTACCATTTGCTCAAAAACATCATGGGCCTGTGGATCCTCCAGGAATGTAAACGCAAATGGGAGCAGGACGGCGAAGCTTATTCCTTCGCCGAGCTCGTGCAATTGGCGGAACAGGCGAAGCCGCTGTACACCTTGATTGATCCGGATGATTTGCGGTTTATGAATCCGGCCGACATGCCGGAGGAGATCCGGGCTTATTGCCGGGA
Source organism: Paenibacillus rubinfantis (assembly GCF_001486505.1). Taxonomy (GTDB): domain Bacteria; phylum Bacillota; class Bacilli; order Paenibacillales; family Paenibacillaceae; genus Fontibacillus; species Fontibacillus rubinfantis. Next base: position 1,061,674 of record NZ_LN909065.1, on the reverse strand, counting down.
AACGAGCCAGCCCGTACCGGATTCGCCCGGCGCGTTCACCCGCTGCATCCTTGAAAGCTTGGCGCTCCGCTATCAGCAGGTGCTGGAGCAGGCTGAAGAGCTGATCGGCTCGCGGTTTGCCGGGCTGCATATGGTTGGCGGCGGCATTCAGAACGAGCTGCTCTGCCGCTTGACGGCGGAGGCGATCGGTCGCCCGGTCTGGGCGGGGCCGGTGGAAGCCAGCACGATCGGCAACCTGCTAGTCCAACTGCGAGCTGGCGGCTGGCTTACGGATCTGCAGGAAGGCCTCGACCTGGTGAAAGCCTCGTTCCCAATTCAGGTTTACGAGCCGGAGTCAGAAGAGCGCCGGGCAGCTTGGACCGAGGCCTACGCACGATTCGAACGACTCGGGAGGTCGATGAAATGTTAAAAGGCATATCCAGCCTGCTATCGCCGGAGCTGCTGAAAATTTTGATGGAGATGGGGCACTCGGACGAGATCGTGCTCGCTGACGGCAATTTTCCGGCTGCAAGCCACGCTCAGCGGTTGATCCGTTCCGACGGCCACGGCATCCCCGAGCTGCTGGAAGCGATCCTTCCGCTGTTTCCGCTGGACGTATACGTGGACCGGCCGGTTGCTCTGATGGCGGTAACGCCCGGCGATCCGGTCGAAACGCCGATCTGGGACGAGTACCGCAGCATCGTCAGCCGCCATCATATCGCGGATCAGCCGTTTGAGGAGGTTGAGCGGTTTGCTTTTTACGAGCGGGCCAAACAGGCGTATGCGATCGTCTCGACCGGAGAAAAAGCGTTGTACGCCAACGTCATCCTGAAAAAAGGCGTAGTTACATCATAAAATAAGGGGAACGAAGCAAAGGGGGACTGCCGAAGGGCAGTCCCCTTTTATCGCTGGGAAAAAGCGTTTACAATAAAAGAGACCGCAGCCTGGGCAGGAGGATGTACAGGTAGGCTTCGGAGGAGAGGAGTGACGGCAATGAGCTATACGGCATTGGTGACCGGTGCCGATCACGGCATCGGATTTGAACTGGTGCGAAGGCTGTTGGAGGAGGGCCACTGGGTGTTTGCCGGGAGATTTAACCCGGAGGAACAGGGGCTGGCGGAGCTGGCTTCCGAGTTTGGGGAGCAGTTGATCCTCCTAGATCTGGATGTGGGCAACGATGCCAGCGTGCAGGCGGCAGCCGCCAAGGTGCGGGAGCATACGGATTCGCTGGATCTGTTGATCAATAATGCGGCGATTCTAGGCGATATTGAAACGACGGTGCTCGGCGAGCTGGATTTTGATGAAATGCTGCAGGTGTTTAACGTTAATGCTCTTGGAAGCCTGCGGGTAACAAATGCGTTAATCGAGCTGATTCTGAACAGTCCGTCGCGCACGATCGCCAACATCTCCTCGGAAGCGGGCAGCATCGGGCAGTGCTACAGAGACAGCTGGTTCGCCTATACGATGTCGAAAGCGGCGGTGAATATGCATTCGAACGTCGTACATAAGGGCGTAAAAGCACGTGGCGGCCAAGTGCTGGTGCTGCATCCGGGTTGGGTGCAGACGTTTATGCGCGGGGAGAAGGATTCCGCCGCGACCCTCACACCGGAGCAGTCGGCCGGCAAATTGTGGGGGTTGATCCGTGAGGCGATGGAACGTCGAGGCGAACCGGCGGAAGCGCCGGTATTCCTTGATGTGGAGGGCCATGTCTTACCGTGGTAGAAAAGCTGGAAGAGTTCGAGATGTAGAAGCAGCATACCAATCGAAAACGGAGGAATCGATAAATGGAATATACGTATTTGGGACGTTCCGGGTTAAAAGTGAGCAAGCTTTGCCTAGGCACAATGAACTTTGGTGTAAATACCGACGAGCAGGAAGCGTTCCGGATTATGGACGCAGCATTGGATGCGGGCGTGAACTTTTTTGATACGGCTAATATTTACGGATGGGGCAAAAACGCCGGGAAAACTGAGGAGATCATCGGACGCTGGTTCGCGCAAGGTGGAGGACGGCGTGAGAAAGTAGTACTGGCGACCAAAGTTCATGGCGATATGAGCGATCCGTTGGACGGACCTAACAGCCCAGCTGGGTTGTCCTCGTACAAAATCCGCCGGCATCTGGAAGGCTCGCTGCGCCGGCTGCAAACCGATCACATCGAGCTGTATCAAATGCACCATATCGACCGCAACGTATCTTGGGATGAATTGTGGGAGGCTTTCCATGTTTCCATTACGCAAGGAAAAATCGGGTATGTCGGCTCAAGTAACTTTGCGGGTTGGGACTTGGTGAAGGCGCAATATGAGGCGAAAAACCGTCATATGCTGGGTCTTGTCTCGGAGCAGCATAAATATAGCTTGCTCTGCCGTTTACCGGAGCTGGAAGTACTGCCTGCGGCCGAGCATTTGGGGATCGGCGTCGTTGCCTGGAGCCCGCTCGAAGGCGGATTGCTCGGCGGTAACGCGGCGAAGAAACAAGCGGGTTCGCGTACGGCGAATGACAATCGTTATGAGCAGTTCCGTCCGCAGCTGGAGGCGTTTTCGGCGCTCTGCCAGGAACTGGGCGAAAGCGAAGCCAACGTGGCCTTGGCTTGGACGCTGGTCCATCCGGCGATGACCGCGCCAATTATCGGACCGCGTACGCTGGAGCAATTCCAGGATACGCTCCGGGTGGTCGACATCAAGCTGGAGGATGCCGTGCTGAAGCGGCTGGATGAAATCTTCCCGGGCCCAGGCGGCTCGGCACCGCAAGCCTACGCTTGGTAAAAGGGAGGGGAGAGAACGGACATGAGCAACTCACGCAAAAACGCATGGGTAATCGGAAATAACGCAGACGCGCCTTACCATCCGCTAAGTGCGGTACAGGAGGAACTGGAGCAAATCCTGCAGGATGATTTCGAACTCAGCTCTAGCCTCGATTACGATGGGCTAGCCGGTGGAAATCTGGAGAAATACGATCTTTGCATCTCCTACACGGATCGTTGGGAGGACGCGGTTAACGCGGAGCAGGCAGCGGGGCTGCTCACCTACGTGGCCAATGGGGGCGGGTTGCTGGTCGTGCACACCGGCATCTCCTTGCAGGTCCGACCGGAGCTGGCCCAGTTGATCGGCGCCAAGTTTACGGAGCATCCGCCCTATACGAAGCTTGAGTTTCAGGTGGTGGCAGGCGCGGAACATCCGGTCGTGGAAGGGATCGAACCGTTTACCCTGGCGGAGGAACCTTACCGCTTTGAGTTCGATCCGTTTTGCGCCAAAGAGGTGCTGCTCACGTACCGCCACGAGGGCCAGGATTGGCCGGCGGCTTGGGCGCATGCCTACGGACTCGGCAAGGTGGTATTCCTGATGCCGGGTCATCATCTGCCTTCGTTTCAGCACCCCGAGGTAGCGAAGCTGTTGCGTCGCGGGGCGAAATGGGCGGCTAGATAAATTGAAATGAAATTGAAGAAGAACTGATCCTTGAGTAACAGGCAACTAGCTGGGTTGCTAAGGGGATCAGTTCTTTTTTTGTTGGGAGGAAGTTAGGGGGGAGAGGGAGTGGGAGGTATCTGTGGCCGGCCCTTTTGACGATTATCCCGTTCGATCAGGATGAGGAGAAGTTGAAATAAAAAGTCAAAGTAACATAGAAAGTATAAAGAAGTAAGGGGCGATCTTGTAACTGGGATAGCATGGCCTTGGGGCGGTGCGGCATAGGGCATTGGAGTAGTGTTGGATGGAGTGGTTTGGAGTAACTGGTGTCGAGTTGTGTGAAGTGTGGGATTGGAGTAGTCGGTGGCATGTTGTGTTAAGTGGTGAGATTGGAGTAACCGGTGTCGCAATAGTGTTGAGTGGCGGGATTGAGTAACGGTGTCGCCTGTGTTGAGGGGCAGGATCGGAGTAGCCGATGGCGTGTTGTATTAAGTGTGGGATTGGAGTAACGGTGTAGCAGTGTGTTGAGTGGCAGGATTAAGTAACTGGTGTTGTGTTGTGTTAAATGTGGGCTTGGAGTAACTGGATGAGCATGGTACCAGGGATAGTGGGGTGACGACGAGCTATTGGCTGGATGGGGAGCGTGGAGACAAATTTGATGGATTAGGGCGAAAATAAGTGGACATGCGTGGGGGGGCGTCAACCTAGCATGCTAGAGGTAACCCTAACGGACCTCAGAGACCTTATTTGCTCCTTTCGCAGCATTTCCCAACTGTAACGGACCTGAGAGACCTTATTCGGCCCTTTTCGCATTATTTTCGCTACTTTTATCCGAAATAAGGTCTTCTGGTTCCGTTAGAAAACGGGACATCGCCAAATAGGACAAATAGCGGCTCTGAGTTCCGTTAGGATGCTTGGTGGAGAAAGTGTCCACCTGTGATGCGTGGCGAGAAGTTGGAGGAGTCGCCGTACTGAGTAAAGTGCATAAAGCGAGGAACGGCATTACTGAGTAAAGTGCATAATGCGAGGAACAGCCCTACTGAGTAAAGTGCATAAAGCGAGGAACGGCATTGCTGAGTAAAGTACATAATGCGAGGAACGGCTTTGCTGAGTAAAGTACATGATGCGAGAAACAGTTCTACTGAGTAATGTACATAATCCGAGAAACTACCTTTCCTGAGTGAAGTACATACCTCGAGGAGCAGCCCTCCTGCTCACCAACTCGAACGGATTAAATATTTTTGAAAGCGCTATACCCAAAACAAACCAAATCGTTTAAAATTAAAACAAACAAAAATAAAGAAAAAACCAAACAATCAAAAATGGAGGTAATTATGGTACAGAACTTATGGGACTCATCCAAAGGATCGATTTTAGGCTCAGGATTGGAGCAGCTGGTCTACCGTTCGAATCTGCTTGGCGCTGATCGGCGGGTATGTAACTGGGGAGGCGGCAACACGTCGAGCAAGACGATCGAGAAGGACTTTCGCGGTAGAGATGTAGAGGTGATGTGGGTGAAGGGCAGCGGCTCGGATCTCGCGACCATGAAGGCTGGCAACTTTACAGGATTACGTATGGACGACATTCGGCCGTTGTTTGAGCGGGAGGAAATGCCGGATGAAGAGATGGTGGCTTATCTCGCAAACTGCATGATTGATGCCAAACATCCGCGGGCTTCGATCGAAACGCTGCTGCATGCGTTTTTGCCGTTTAAGCATGTGGATCATACGCATCCGGACGCGATCATTAGCTTATGCTGCGCTGACAACGGCCAAGGCATTGCCCGGGAAATCTACGGCAACCGCTTTGTATGGGTTCCTTATATCCGCCCAGGGTTCACCTTGTCCAAAATGATCGCCGAAGGCGTGCGGGCCAACCCTAATGCGGAGCTGGTGTTGATGGAGAAGCACGGGCTAGTGACCTGGGGCGACACGCAGGAGGAATGCTACGCTAAAACGATCGCGATTATTAATGAAGCGGAAGCGTATATTGAAGCAAAAAGCGGCGCTCAAGCCGCAGAAGGCCGCGTGTTTGGCGGGCAGGCCGCCGAGCCGTTGGAAGCGGGGCAACGCCGGGCGATTGCCGCTGAGGTGATGCCGCTGGTCCGGGGGCTGGCAAGCGGCGAAAAGCCGGTCATCGTAACGTTTGATGACGAGGCGGACGTACTGGAATTTACCGGCAGCCGGGATGCGGGCGAGCTGTCACAGGTTGGCGCGGCATGTCCCGATCACTTGGTGCACACCAAGGTCGTGCCACTGTTCATCGACTGGAAGCCGGATGCCGCCGATCTCAGCGGGCTCAAGGAGAAGCTAGCGGCGGGAATCGCCGACTACAAAGCGCGTTACCAAGCTTATTTCGAGCGCAATAAGCAGGCGAATGACGTGATGTTCGACGCCGCGCCGCGCGTCATCCTGATTCCGGGTGTCGGCATGCTCAACACCGGCAAAAGCTGGGTCAACTCCAAGCTCAGCGGGGCGTTGTATCATCGAGCTATCGCGGTGATGAAGGGTGCGACTGCACTCGGCAGATTCGTATCGCTTAGCGAAAACGAGTCCTACAATGTGGAATACTGGCCGCTGGAGCTGTACAAATTGTCGTTGGCCCCGGCGGAAGCGGAGTTTTCCCGTAAGGTTGCGTTGATTACCGGCGGCGCGGGCGGCATCGGCAGCGAAACGGCGCGGCGATTGGCCGGAGAAGGGGCGCATGTCGTGCTGGCAGATCTGAACCTCGAAGGCGCACAAAAGGTAGCTGCCGAGATCAATGCCCAATACGGCGAGAACCGGGCGCTTGCGGTGAAGATGGATGTCACGCAGGAGGAGCAGATTGCCGCGGCTTACGCCGAAACCGCTTTAACCTACGGCGGCGTCGACATTATTGTCAACAACGCCGGCCTAGCCACATCCAGCCCGTTCACGGAAACGTCGCTGAAGGAATGGAATCTGAATATGTCCGTGCTTGGAACCGGGTATTTCCTCGTTGCCCGGGAAGCGTTCAAGCTCATGAAGGAACAAGGGCTTGGCGGCAGCATGGTGTTCATCGGCTCAAAAAACTCAGTGTACGCCGGCAAAAACGTCACCGCCTACAGCTCCGCCAAAGCGCTGGAAGCTCATTTGGCGCGTTGTATTGCGGCGGAAGGCGGGGAGCTGGGCATTCGGGTAAATACGATTTTGCCGGATGCGATTCTGCAAGGTTCGGCGATTTGGAATTCCAACTGGCGAAATGAGCGAGCGGCCGCTTACGGGATTGAGCCGGACCAGCTGGAGGAGTATTACCGCAAGCGTACGACGCTGCTGGTGAACATTTATCCGAAGGATATCGCCGAGGGGGTCGCGTTCTTTGCATCGTCCAAGGCGGCAAAAACAACCGGCTGCATGCTGACGATCGACGGCGGCGTGCCGGCGGCTTTTGTAAGATAAGGCGGAGTTTGACTGAGGGAGAAGGATAGAAGAAAGTCGATCAAAATCAGAGGAGGTGCGAGGATGGAGCGGAGGAATCAAGCGGACACGATAACGGCAACGGTGACGTCGATGGCAGGGGCAGCGGACACAGCTAAGACCAACATCAAAGTATCGATGTTTGCCACCTGTATCGGCGATGCCTTATACCCGCGCATCGGGGAAGCGATGGCCCGGTTGCTGGCGCGGTTGGGGGTTAGTCTGGAATTTCCGCCAGGGCAAACCTGCTGCGGCCAGCCGGCGTTCAATAGCGGGTATTGGGAGGAAGCGCGACGATCGGCGTCCACGTTGCTGGAGGCTTTTGCTGACAGTGATTTTGTGATTGGACCTTCGGGCTCGTGTATCGGGATGATCCATCACTATCCAAAGCTGTTTGAGCACGATCCGGTTCGGCTCAAGATGGCCGAGGAGCTGAAAGCGAAGTCGTATGAATTTACCCAGTTCCTCGTTCAGGTGCTGGGCGTAACCGATCTGGGGGCGTCTTTTCCGCATAAGGTGACGTATCATCCGTCCTGTCATGGCAGCCGCTTGCTTGGGATTAAGGAGGAGCCGATGGCGCTGCTTCAAAACGTAAAAGGCATGGAACTCATCCCGCTTCCATTCGCGGAGGATTGCTGCGGTTTTGGCGGGACGTTTGCGGTGAAAATGGCCGATATTTCCGGGGCGATGGTGACGGAAAAAGCCGATCACGTGCTGGAGACATCCGCCGAGGTGTTGACCGGACTGGACATGGCCTGCCTAATGAACATCGCCGGCCAACTGCGGCACCGCCAGCAATCAGTCCGCGTCATGCATCTAGCGGAGTTGCTGGATGAGGGGGTGAGCGGGACATGAGCAGCGTGAAAGAGCGGGCGGATCTGGCGCTGAACAACGACTTTTTGCGCAAAGCGGTACGCTTTACGACCGAGCGTTTGCGCGACGGAAAACGGAAAGCCGCCGATGACCATGGGAACTGGGAGGAATGGCGGGAACGCGGGCGGCAAATTCGCCTGCATACGATCGCGCATCTCGATTATTACTTACATCGGTTCGCCGAGCAGGCGCGGGCGAATGGGGCGCATGTTCATTTTGCCTCGACCGGCGAAGAGGCGGTGCGGATCGCTTTGGAGATTGCCGCCCGCAAGCAAGCGCGCTCCGTCGTGAAGTCGAAATCGATGGTCAGCGAGGAGCTGCACGTCAATCGGGCGCTGGAGGAAGCGGGTGTGGAGACGGTCGAAACCGATCTGGGCGAGTATATCATTCAGCTTGCCGGGGAAGCTCCTTCGCATATCATCATTCCGGCAATTCACAAAAACCGTTACCAGATCGCCGAGCTGCTGTCCCGCGAGGCAGGGGAAGAGCTGCCGCCGGAGACGAGCGTGCTGGCGGGCTTCGTACGTCGGAAGCTGCGGGCCAAGTTTCTGGAGGCAGACATCGGCATGACCGGCTGCAACTTCGCGATCGCCGAGACCGGTTCGATCGTGCTGTTCGAGAACGAAGGCAATGCTCGGATGGTGTCCACGGTACCGAAAACACAAATTACGTTTATGGGCATGGAGCGCATCATCCCCTCCTGGAGCGATCTGGAGGTCATGGCGACGCTGTTGCCGCGCTCGGCGACCGGTCAGAAGCTGACGGTTTATATGTCCGGCATCACCGGTCCGCGTCGCTCCGCGGATGGAGACGGTCCGGAGGAGATGCATATTATTATCCTCGATAACGGCCGCTCCGAGCAGTTGGGCGATCCAGAGTTCCAGGAGCTGCTGAACTGCATCCGCTGCGGCGCTTGCCTGAATGCGTGCCCGGTATACCGCCATATTGGAGGCCATGCCTACGGCGGAACGTACAGCGGCCCAATCGGGGCGGTGCTGACGCCAGCGCTGAACAAGAACGTAGCGGAATGGGACGATATCGCTTCGGCCTCCAGCTTGTGCGGTGCCTGTTATGAAGCGTGTCCGGTCAAAATTCCGCTGCACGACATGCTAGTCTATCTGCGTCGGCGTAAGGTCGAGCAAGGCTATGGCAACAAGCTGGAGACAGCGGGGATGAAGGGCTTCGCCGCGGTGACGGCGAACTCCAAACGATTCCACCAGGTGCTGAAGGCAGGGAGGGTGTTGCAGCGTTTGGTCGTTCGCAACGGCGAAATCCCGGCGCAAATCGGCCCGCTGAAAGGCTGGAACCGCTACCGGGTTGCGCCAAGCCTGGCAAACCAGCCGTTCCGCGAACGCTGGGATTCGCTTCAACATGAGCTGCGGGCGTCCGTCGAGCAAACCGGGACCGGAGCAGTCGCGCAGGAGCGGATGAGGGAGGCGCTGCTCCAGCGTGCGGCGGCGAGACCCGAAGGCAATGGAGTCCCTGGGCGAACGCATGAAGTTTCCGGAGACCAAGACGGAAATGCGACAGTACGGAAAGAAGGTCAAACCTATGATGGATAACGAATATTATGAATGGCTGAAAACGAAGGAAGCGGAAGCACGGCAAAAGCAGGAGCAGTTTATGGACCGGATCGCCGGAAAGCTGAAGCGGCCGAGACAGCGGGAGGCTCCGGCTCATCCTTTCCGGGGAGCGCCGGCGTACTGGAGAGAGCTGGATTGGAGTCTGGAGGAGCGTTTGGCTCGCTTTGAGGAGAACTTTACGGCGGCGGGGGGGCATGTCGTCCGGCTGGCCAACTTCGAAGCCGCCAAGGCGTATATTGCCGCTATGGCGCAGACGCTGGGGGCCCGTTACATTTTGCGCCAGGACGATCCGTTGCTAGCGGAGCTGGGTGTTGATGAGGTGCTTACCGCTGAAGGGGCTCGGGTGTCCGTATGGAACGGGCATCGTTCCGAGGCATGGATCACCCGGGCGGCGGAGGCGGACTTCGGCATCGTGGCGGCGGACTACGCCGTTGCCTACACCGGTTCGCTGGTCGTTCGGTCCGCCCCGGAGAAGGGGCGCTCAGTCAGCTTGCTGCCGACGGCGCTGTTTGCCATCGTCCCCGTGGATCGGCTTAAAACCCGCTTGGGAGAGGTGCTGGAGACGTTTGATAAGGCCGGGCGGGAAGCGCTTCCTGCCGGCATCCATTTTATCTCCGGCCCCAGCCGTTCGGCGGATATTGAAAACGATCTCACGATTGGCGTGCATGGGCCGGGCGTTGTTTTTGCCCTGCTGGTTGGTTGAGGCCCGGGAGATAAGAACCGGCGCTAATACAGGACTTCGATGTTCTTGTCGTGGAGCAGCTCGAGCCAAGCGTCGGAAGGACGCTGGTCTGTTATGAGGTAATCGATCTGCTCCCAGTCGGCCAGCTTGACGAAAGCATTCTTATCAAACTTCGTATGGTCGGCCAGCAAAATCACTTTGTCGGCATGGCGGAGCATATGCTTCTTCAGCTCGCATTCCGGCTCGTTGGAATCGGAGATGCCTTTGTCCGGCGACATGCCTTTGCAGCTGATGATCGCGGTGTCGACGTTGTATTTCTGCACCGTCTCCTGGGCGGCGGGGCCAACCAGCGATAGGGAACGGGCGCGCAGCGAACCGCCGGTCGAGATAATGTTCAGGTTCGAGCCGGCGAATTCATGCAGCACGCTAACGGAGTTGGTGATGACGGTGAGGTTGTTTTTGGAATGCAGGGTCCTCAAAAATTCAAAGCAGGTTGAACTTGGATCGATCATCAAGGTGTCACCGTCGTTCACCAGGTCGATAGCCTTCAGCGCGATGTCCCGCTTGATCTCTACATTTAGCGTGTTCCGAGTCGTATATGGCAAATCTTCGTTGGTGTGTCGGTTGAGCATCGCACCGCCGTAGGAGCGGGTTGCGATGCCTTCTTTCTCGAGCTTTTCCAGGTCGCGGCGGATCGTCTCCTCCGTCACTTCGAACATCCGGCTAAGCTCGGATACCAGGACACGCTTGTCCTGATGAAGCAAATCAATGATTTTTTGTTTGCGTTCTGCCGCCAGCATGGCGTTCACCTCGGGATCCGTTCGTAATATCAAGACGCCAGGGTCTTGGTTCCTTCCCATCATAGCGAGAAAAAGGGGCGCTTGGCAACCAATTTGAGGAATCTGACGGCGGTGGGGAATGGTGTTTTTTCACGGAATAGACAAAAACAGAAGTAAAACAACATATAACATCTTTGTTTGTGTTGACTATCAAAGAAAACGGACATAGGATAGAAGTAAGAACAGGCAGCATTTCAGAGCGAGGAGCGCGGAGCGATGAGAGATTACGTTGCCGTTGATATCGGCGCCTCCAGCGGGAGGCTAGTCAGGGGAACGCTGCAGGACGGACGGTTGGCGCTGCAGGAAATCCACCGGTTTGAGAACGGGTTTTCCGAGCGGGACGGGCATTGTTATTGGGATATCGACCATTTGTACCGGGAGATCCTCCGCGGCCTGCAGCAGGCCAAAAAGCTGGGCATCGAGCGCTGCACGCTAGGCATCGATACCTGGGCGGTTGATTATGCTCTGCTGGATGAGAAAGGGGAGCGGATCGGCGAAGTTTACGCCTATCGCGATTCCCGCACACTTGAGGCGGTTCCTCAGGTGCACGCGGCCTATCCGTTTGCGCGGATCTACGAGATAACCGGCATTCAGCATTTGACTTTTAATACCCTCTATCAATTGTACGCGCACGATCCAAAGGAATTGGCAGCGGCCAAGGAAGTCCTGCTCGTGCCGGATTATCTATATTATTTGTTGTCGGGGCGGAAGATGAACGAGCTGACAAATGCCTCAACTACCGCCTTGTTGAACTTGCAAACCCGCGATTACGACCCGGATTTGCTGGGGCTGCTGGGGTTGTCCCGGTCGAAGTTTCCGGCTCTGACGGAGCCCGGAACGCGGCTGGGTTCGATCAAGCCGGAGCTGGTCCGGGAATACGGGCTGCCCGAATGCGAGTTGATTGTGACGGCGACGCACGATACGGCTTCCGCCGTGCTGGGCGTTCCGGCCAGCGGCGCTTCGTGGGCGTATCTCAGCAGCGGGACTTGGTCGCTGATCGGCCTGGAGCGGCAGACGCCGCTGGCGACGCCGGAAGCGATGGAACGCAACTATACGAATGAATGGGGCGCGTATGGCACGTACCGGTTTTTGAAAAACATCATGGGCATGTGGCTGATCCAGGAGGTCCGCAAGGATTATGGAAAACAGCACAGTTATGCGGAACTGGTGGAGCTGGCCGAGGCTGTGCCACCGTTCCGATCCTTGATGAATTGTAACGATGACCGGTTCTTGAATCCCGTGCAGATGACCGAAGAGATTCGTCGGTTTTGTGTGGAGACGGGCCAACCCGTTCCGGATACGCCGGGCGCGGTGGCGCGGTGCATTTTTGACAGCTTGGCTTTATCTTATGACGTGTACCTGCAGGAGCTTGAACGGCTGACCGGCCAAAAGCCGGAGACACTGCATATCGTCGGCGGCGGAGCCAACAACGGGCTGCTGTGCCAATGGACGGCGGACGTGGCGGGGATTTCGGTCGAAGCCGGGCCAACGGAGTCTACGGCGCTGGGGAATTTGTTGGTGCAGATGATCAGCAGCGGCGCGATTCGCGATATCGGCGAAGGGCGGGAGCTGATTCGGCGGTCTTTTTCGATCCGGACGTATGTTCCTCGGGGGACAAATGCCGACCAGATTGCAGAAGCGCGGAGACGGTTTGCGGATTTACTAGCCCGGTGACGGTTGGTTGGAGCATTAACCGATGAGATAGGTGATTTAAGTTATGCCATGAGGAGGAGCAAACATGGACAACGCAATTCAAACCAGCTATTACGAAGCGAAAAAGCTATATGAGCGCCATGGCGTTGACGTCGACGCCGCGCTGGCCTTGCTGGCTCAAATCAAAATCTCGCTGCATTGCTGGCAGGGGGATGATGTTAAGGGATTCCTGCGCAAGGAGCAGGAGCTTGGCGGCGGCCTGGCGGTAACCGGCAGTTATCCGGGACGGGCGCGGACGCCGGACGAACTGCGCCAAGATCTGGACCAGGCGCTTCGCCTGATTCCGGGTCAGCATAAAGTTAATCTTCACGCGATTTACGCTGATACGGACGAACCGGTTGAGCTGGACGCGCTGGAGCCGCGGCATTTTGCCGGTTGGGTGGATTGGGCGAAGGAGCGGGGGCTGGGGTTGGATTTTAACCCAACCTGTTTCTCACACGAGAAGGCCAACGACGGGTTTACGCTTAGCCATCCGGACCCGGAGATTCGTAAGTTCTGGATCGACCATTGTAAAGCGTCGCGCAAAATCGCCGAATCGTTTGGCCGGGAGCTCGGCCAGCCTTGCGTGACCAATGTCTGGATCCCGGACGGCTTCAAGGATTCGCCGGTGGATCGGCTGACGCCGCGGGCTCGTCTGATGGAGGCGCTGGATGAAGTTTTCGCTGAGCCGATCGACGAGAAGTACAACATCGATGCGGTGGAGAGCAAGCTGTTTGGCATCGGCTCGGAAAGTTACGTCGTGGGCTCGCATGAATTTTACATGGGTTATGCGTTATCGCGCGGCAAAGCGGTCTGCTTCGACGCCGGCCATTTCCATCCGACAGAGACGATCTCCAACAAGCTATCCTCTTGGCTGTTGTTTGGGCGCGAACTGCTCTTGCACGTTAGTCGTCCGGTGCGCTGGGACAGCGACCACGTCGTGACGATGGACGATGAGCTGTTGGAAATCGCCCGCGAGCTGGTTCGCGGCGAGCTGTTGGACCGCACGCATATCGGCCTCGATTTCTTCGACGGCAGCATCAATCACATTGCGGCTTGGGTCATCGGGACGCGCAACACGCAAAAAGCGCTGCTGCGGGCGCTGCTGGAGCCGGTCGACACGTTGAAGAAGCTGGAGCTGGACAGCGACTATACGTCGCGGCTGGCGCTGGTTGAAGAGCTTAAATCGTATCCGTATGGCGCGATTTGGGATTACTTCTGCGCTTCGCAAGGCGTGCCGGTGCGCGAAGCCTGGCTGGCGGACGTGAAAGACTACGAGTCGAATGTGCTATCGGCTCGGTAACTAGGGTGATTCGCTTTTTTTCACAATATAAGCTTGATTAAAGGAGAGGAACCTACTGTGAGTACGACGTTAACGGAAGTGGAGCAAGGCTGGCGGATCCCGGGACTGGAAGTCCCTTTTATCCGGGAGATGGCGGAAATCACGTACCATATGTGGCGGCTGGGCTGGGATGAGCGCAACGGGGGCAATATCAGCTATTTGCTGGATGAGGTGGAGGTAGAAAAATATTTAGGGAGCACCTCCCCTGCTGCGGGGCGCCGCAAGCTGCCGCTCGCTTTTCCGGTGAAGGAGCTGGCGGGACGTTATTTTATCGTGACGGGCTCGGGCAAGTATTTCAAAAACGTGATCTCCGATCCGGAAGCGAACCTAGGCGTGCTGCGGGTGGCTGAGAGCGGCGACCAAGTTGAAGTGTTGTGGGGATTGCGGGATGGGGCGGTACCTACAAGCGAGCTGCCAGCGCATTTTATGAGCCATATCGAGCGTTTGAAAGTGGACCCGGCGCACCGCATCATCATGCACTGCCACGCAACCCATGCGCTGGCGATGACGTTTGTCCATGAGCTGGACGAGAAAAAGCTGACGAAAACGCTGTGGGAAATGTGCACGGAATGTCTGGTGGTGTTCCCCGACGGCATCGGCATCGTGCCGTGGATGGTGCCCGGCAGCCCGGACATCGGGCGGGCGACCGCCGCAAAGATGCGCGAGCACCGCGTTGTCGTCTGGCCGCAGCACGGGATTTTTGGCACCGGCACAACGATGGACGAAGCGTTTGGCTTGATCGAGACGGTGGAAAAGGCGGCGCAAATCTACATGCTGCTCGGCGACCGCCCCGTGCTGCAAAAGATCACCGACGCCCAGCTGCGCGACCTGGCCGCCGCATTTGGCGTGACCCCGCAGCCGGGGGTTTTGGGCTAGGGTAGTATAGCGGAGAGGCTTGGGGCAGTGAGTGGAGAGCAAAAGGGATAGTGATGGAGAGATAGAATAGAGGAGAGCAAAAGTAGCTTCAAAAGTACAAAATCCGAAGAACAAAGAACAAAGTACAAAGTACAAAGAACAAAGAACAAAGAACAAAGAACAAAGAACAAAGAACAAAGAACAAAGTGCAAAGTACAAAGTACAAAGAACAAAGACAAAAGAACAATAATCCAGGACTAAAGTATATAGACATTAGTAATGTACAGGACAGATACGGACTCCGTGCACGGGGTCTGTTTTTTTTGCGTGAAAAGGCTGCTACTAGAGGAACTTTGGGAGCTAACGGACCCAGGGGGCGTTATTCGAGCTCAAATTGGCGGTATGTCCATCTAACGGACTCCAGTGCGCTTATTTCGCCAAAAACAAGCTGAAGACGTCTAATTAGGAGCAAATAAGGTCATCTGAGTCCGTTAGAACCTGGAGGAGGTGGAAATGGTCCAAATAAGGGCTCTCCAGTCCGTTAGAGCTGGGGGAGGTGGGAATGGACCCATTAAGGGCGCTCCAGTCCCTTAGAGCTGGGTGGGGCAGGGATTGCTGCGGGATGGTGGATGCATGCTGGATGTAGCAGTGTTGTGACGTGGATGGTGATGCTAGATATAGCAGTGATGCAGCGGGGATGGAGGAGGCTTTAACCGTGAAGAAGCTGCTGAGTTGCTACTAAAGGAACTTTGTTAGCTAACGGACCCAGAGGCGTTATTCGAGCTCAAATTGGCGGTATGTCCATCTAACGGACTCCAGTGCGCTTATTTCGCCAAAAACAAGCTGAAGACGTCTAATTAGGAGCAAATAAGGTCATCTGAGTCCGTTAGAACCTGGAGGAGGTGGAAATGGTCCAAATAAGGGCTCTCCAGTCCGTTAGAGCTGGGGGAGGTGGGAATGGACCCATTAAGGGCGCTCCAGTCCCTTAGAGCTGGGGAGACGGGAATGGACCCAATAAGGGCGCTCCAGTCCGTTAGTGGTGGATAGCGCAATGCGGGTATCAATTTTGTGAATGCTATTGTCATTTTGAGCAGGGGGAAGTACAATGAGGGTAAATCAACTTGTACGTACAATTAGCGACGAAATATCAAATTTAACGGTGTGGTATGTACAAGTTAGCGAGCAATCATCTTTTATTAGGAGGCGCTTTGGCATGAAATTGAAACCGCATTCTTTTTGGTTCGTGACCGGCAGCCAGCACTTGTACGGCCCCGAAACGTTAGAGGAGGTGGCTGACCATTCCCGCATCATCGCAGAACAACTGGATAAAGACCCGGCGATTGGATTCCCGGTCGTGTTCAAACCGATCGTCACGACGCCGGACGAGATCTACAAGCTGATCTTGGCCGCCAACGGCGACGAGTCTTGCGCGGGGATCATCACCTGGATGCACACGTTCTCGCCAGCCAAAATGTGGATCGCCGGCTTGTCCCAGCTGCAAAAGCCGTTGCTCCACTTTCATACGCAGTTTAACCGTGATATCCCATGGGAAACGATTGACATGGACTTCATGAACCTGAATCAATCCGCCCACGGCGATCGCGAGTATGGGCATATCGGTGCCCGGCTGGGCATTGCCCGCAAAATCGTGGTTGGGCACTGGGAGGACCAGGAGGTTCGTGCATCGCTGGCGGGTTGGATGCGCACGGCGGCCGCTTATGCTGAGAGCCGGCAGTTGAAGGTGGCGCGCTTTGGCGATAACATGCGCGAGGTGGCGGTGACGGATGGCGATAAGATCGAAGCGCAAATCAAGTTTGGCTGGTCGGTGAACGGGTATGGCGTTGGCGATCTGGTGCAGGTGTTAAATGAAGTCACCGATGCGGAAGCCGAAGCGCTGCTAAAAGAGTACGCCGAGCAGTACGCGATTACGCAAGCGGGCTTAAGCAGCGGACCCGTTCGCGACTCCATCGCTTATCAGGCGAAGCTCGAAATCGCCATGAAGCGGTTCCTGGAGCAAGGCGGCTTTGGTGCGTTTACGACAACGTTTGAGGACCTGCATGGGCTCAAGCAGCTTCCCGGTCTGGCCGTGCAGCGGCTAATGGAAGCCGGGTATGGCTTCGGCGGCGAAGGCGATTGGAAAACCGCAGCCCTAACGCGAGTGCTGAAGGTGCTGGCGAACAACCAAAGCACTTCGTTTATGGAGGATTACACGTATCATTTTGAACCGGGCAACCATATGATTCTTGGCGCGCACATGCTGGAGGTGTGCCCGACGATTGCGGCAACGAAACCGATGATCGAGGTGCATCCGCTGGGCATCGGCGGGAAAGCCGACCCTGCTCGGATCGTATTCGACGGCCAGGCTGGTCCGGCGGTGAACGCTTCGCTCGTGGATATGGGCCATCGCTTCCGGCTCCTGGTTAACGTGGTGGACGGCGTGAAGGTGGAGAAGCCGATGCCAAAGCTGCCGGTGGCCCGTGTGTTGTGGAAGCCGCAGCCTTCGCTGCGCGAATCGGCGGAAGCGTGGATTTTGGCCGGCGGGGCGCATCATACGGTGCTGTCTTACGCGATTACAGCCGAGAACCTGTCCGACTGGGCGGAAATGGCCGGCATCGAAGCGGTGATCATCGACAAGGATACCTCGGTACCGCGCTTTAAGAACGAGTTGCGATGGAGCGATGCGGCATACCGGCTGCGTTAATCGCAGTGGTAGTGACGCGAGTCGCAGCAGCTGTGTGAAGTGAATCAGACTTGCTTTTACATCAGGTGTGGAAACAGCCCTCTGCGTTTGCCCGGCCTATGTTACAATAACGGGTAGTAAAGAGAACGGTGGCATTGGTGAAGGGTGGACGAAACATGAACGACCGGAAAATTCCAAAATATATGCAGCTCAAAAACGAACTATTGTCTTGGCTTGAGCAAGGAAAACTTCAGCCCGGCAAACAGGTGCCCTCGGAAAACGAAATTGCCGAGCAGTTTGGCTTAAGCCGGCAGACGGTTCGGCAGACGTTTGGCGAACTGGAGAAAGAAGGCTGGCTGGAGCGCATCCAGGGCAAAGGCACGTTTGTCCGGCATCCCGGACGACGGGAAGGCGAAGCGGTCAAGACGATCGGGATTATGACGACGTATATTTCTGATTATATTTTTCCCCATATCGTTCGGGGGGCGGAAGCGGAGCTGCGCCAGCACGGGTATCGCCTGCTGCTGTCGAGCACGGACAACACGAAGGAGAAGGAGATGGACAGCCTGCAGCTCATGACGAGCCAACCGCTCAGCGGACTGATCATCGAGCCGACGAAAAGCGCGGAGGGCAACCCGAATTTGGGGTATTTTTTGGAGCTGCAGGAGAAGGGCATTCCGTATCTGATGATCAACGAGAAATACCATGAGCTGGAATGTCCCTGCCTGAAGGTGAACGACGAGGCGGGAGGACGGAAGGCGGCGCGTTACCTGTTGGAGAAAGGGCATCGGCAGATCGCCGGCTTCTTCAAAAGGGATGACCTGCAGGGCGTAAATCGGTTAAAGGGGTTCCTGTCCGCCCATCGGGACTTCGGGATTGCGGTGTCCCCGCAGCATGTGGTGACGTTTACGACGGAGCAAAAAGGCGACTACACCTATCAAAAAGCGCTGGAGCTGCTTCAAAAAACGGACGATCAGCGGCCAACGGCACTGGTGTGCTACAACGACGAGTTAGCGGTACGGTTGATGGACGCTGCCGCTGCGTGCGGCTTGCGGGTTCCGGAGGATTTGTCCGTCATCGGCTTTGACGATTCCAGCCTGGCGGCGGCCTCGGGCACGAAGCTAACGACGCTGACGCATCCCAAAACGGCGATGGGCGAGCTCGCCGCCCGTCAGTTGATCGGGATGATTGAACGGGGAGAGAGACCTGGCGATACGGTGTTTGAGCCGGAGCTGATTGAACGGGATTCGGTGCTGGAACAAACGGATTTGAAATAAACTGGAACGAGAGAACAAACGGAAATTCGAGAGTATAAGAACGAGTCAATAGGAACGAGACAATTTGGCGGAGCCACCGTCCTGCTGGAGGTTGGCGGGGCGGTGCCGCTTTTGGCTGGAGCAGGTGCTTGGTAACTTGTACGTACCTTTTTTGCAGAGGATCTTTTGGGATGAGGAAAGGGGATGTAGCTTGCGATGTTGGAAGCCTTAAAACAGCAGGTATGGGAAGCCAATTTGGAGCTCCCGAAGTATGGACTGGTCACGTTTACGTGGGGAAACGTCAGCGGAATTGACCGGGAAAGCGGATTGTTTGTCATTAAACCCAGCGGTGTGCCGTACGAGGAATTAAAGCCGGAGCATATGGTCGTGGTTGACCTGGACGGCAACGTGGTGGAAGGGAATCTGCGCCCGTCCTCCGATACGCCAACCCATCGGGTGCTCTACCGTGAATTCCCCGAGATCGGCGGGATCGTGCACACGCATTCCCCGTGGGGAACCAGTTGGGCCCAAGCAGGGCGGGCGTTACCGGCGTATGGAACGACGCATGCGGATTATTTTTACGGGGAGATTCCGGTGACGCGGCCGATGACGCGAGTAGAAATTGAAGGCGCTTACGAATTGGAAACGGGGAATGTGATCGTAGAGCGGTTTGCCGAGCTGGGGCTGGATCCAGGCCAGGTGCCGGGCGTGCTTGTGCATTCACACGCGCCGTTCGTCTGGGGCAAGGACGCGCATCATGCGGTCCATAACGCGGTGGTGCTGGAAGAGGTAGCGAAGATCGCTGCCCGCATGTTGCAGATTAATCCGGAGACGCCGGCGATGGATCAGACGCTGCTGGATCGGCATTTTTTGCGGAAGCATGGAGCGAATGCCTATTACGGGCAGAAATAAGGGGGAGGGATCACCATGAGCATGGGGAAAAAATACACGATTGGCGTCGACTACGGCACTCAGTCCGGTCGCGCCGTGCTGGTTGATTTGTCGGACGGCCGGGAGGTCGCTGACCATGTCACGCCCTATCCGCATCACGTGATCGATGAGCGGCTGCCTGGCTCCGGGGTGAAGCTGGAGCACGACTGGGCTTTGCAGCATCCCGGCGATTATTTGGAGGTGCTGCGGCGCTCGGTACCTGCGGTGCTGCAGGAATCGGGGATCGATCCGGCAGATGTGATCGGGATGGGGATCGATTTTACCGCCTGCACGATGCTGCCGGTGGATGCGCAAGGCCAGCCGCTGAGCTTCGATCCGGCCTTGGCCGATAACCCGCATAGCTGGGTAAAGCTGTGGAAGCACCATGCAGCCCAGCCGGAGGCCGATAAGATCAACGCGATTGCGGCTGCGCGGGGAGAGGCGTTTTTGCCGCGGTATGGGGGGAAGATCTCGTCCGAGTGGATGATTGCGAAGGTATGGCAAATCCTAGACGAAGCGCCGGAGATCTACGAGAAGGCCGATCAGTTTCTGGAAGCGACCGACTGGGTCATCGCGCAAATGACCGGCAACATCGTCCGCAACAGCTGTACGGCGGGCTACAAAGCAATTTGGCATAAGCAGGACGGGTATCCAAACAAGGCGTATTTGAAAGCGCTGGATCCCCGGTTGGAGGATTTGACGGATACGAAGCTGCGCGGCGACGTGATTCCGCTCGGGACCAACGCGGGTGGACTGCTGCCGGAGATGGCCGAGATGATGGGCCTGACGCCGGGCATCGCTGTAGCGGTGGGGAATGTGGACGCGCACGCGGCCGTGCCGGCTGTTGGCGTTGTGACGCCGGGCAAGCTGGTGATGGCGATGGGCACCTCGATCTGCCACATGCTGCTGGGAACGGAAGAGAAACAGGTGGAAGGCATGTGCGGCGTGGTGGAGGACGGGATCATTCCGGGCCTGTACGGTTATGAGGCCGGGCAGTCGGCCGTGGGCGATATTTTTGAGTGGTACGTTGAGGAAGCGTTGCCGGCGTACGTGAAGGAGGCCGCAGAGAAGGAAGGCCTGAACGTGCACCAATGGTTGGAGCAGGAGGCTGCTGCGTACAAACCAGGGCAAACCGGCCTGCTCGCGCTCGATTGGTGGAACGGCAATCGTTCCGTGCTGGTGGATACCGATTTAACGGGCCTCATCCTGGGGATGACGCTGCTGACCAAGCCGCAGGAAATCTACCGGGCGCTGCTGGAGGCGACGGCGTTTGGGACGCGCAAAATCGTGGACGCGTTTGATCGGAACGGCGTGCGCGTGGACGCGTTGTATGCCTGCGGCGGGTTGCCGCAGAAAAATCGTCTGCTGATGCAGATTTATGCGGATGTGACGAACCGCGAGATCTTTGTGGCGGATTCCAAGCAGACGCCGGCCCTCGGCGCGGCGATGTTTGCGGCCGTAGCCGCAGGCGCGGAGGCGGGCGGCTACGATTCGATTCTGGATGCAACCGGGAAAATGGCCCGCGTCAAGGAGGAAACGTTCAAGCCGATCCCGGCCCATGTGGAAGTGTACGAGAAGCTGTATCAGGAATACAGCAAGCTGCACGACTACTTCGGCCGCGGCGAAAACGACGTGATGAAGCGGCTGAAGCGGATGAAGCAGGCAGCGGAGTAAGAGTTGATGGTTGGAGTGAGGCGTTTGGGGAGTTGGTAGTGGAGTTTCAGAAAAGCGCAGGAAGTTGATGGAGGGCCCAGGGAGGGGATACCATGCGGCAAGACAGGATCTTGGAGCAATTGAAGGTGATTGAATTAGAGCGAGGAGCGATCCGAAAGGTTGCGCCTTACTTGCGGGAACTAGGCTATGCCCATGTGCTGTTGGTGGCGGATGAAACTACGTATGCGGCGGCAGGTGAGCAATTGACGGGCTTGCTGGAGGCCGAGGGCGTGGATGCACGCGGCTGTCTGATTAGGCCGGACGCGCAGGGAGATGTGGTTGCCGACGAGATCGCGCTCGTCCAACTGCTGCTGGAGGTCCGTCCCGAGGAGACGGACGTGCTGCTTGCCGTGGGCTCCGGGACGATCCACGACATCGTCCGGTTCGCCGCCCACAAAACCGGCAAGCCGTTTGTGTCGGTGCCAACGGCGCCGTCCGTGGACGGCTTCACGTCCGCAGGCGCGCCGCTGATTGTGTGCGGGGTCAAGAAGACGGTACCGGCTGTGCCGCCGGTGGCGATTTTCGCCGACCTCGATGTTCTTGTGGCGGCCCCGCAGCGGTTGGTTGCTGCGGGCTTTGGCGATATGCTCGGGAAGTACACCAGCCTGTTCGATTGGAAGTTCTCCCACCTGACGGCGGGGGAACCTTATGACGAACAGGCCGCAGCGATTACCGAGCGCGCGCTGCTCAGCTGCGTGTCGCACGCCGATGCGATTGGCGCGCGCACGGAAGACGGGATCCGCGCCTTGATGACGGCGCTGATCGAGTCAGGCATCGCCATGCTGCTGTTCGGGCAGTCGCACCCGGCCTCCGGCGCAGAGCACCATCTCTCCCATTACTGGGAGATGGAGTACCTGCGCCAGGGCCGGCGGGCGCTGCTGCACGGGGCCAAAGTGGGCGTTGCCTGCGCAGAGATCGCCCGCGTGTACCACGCGCTGCTGCGGTCGCTCAACGAGGCGGAGCAGGCCTAGCGCGCGAACCCATCCGCGGCCGCGCCGGGCGCACGGCCGCGTCAACCCCGCCGGCTGGACCTCGTCATACCCGAGGTCCAGCCGGCGGCTCATGCGAAATAACGGTGATTGATCACCTTATTTCGCGCAATCATCGATTTTGTGGCGAAATAGCGCCACAAAATCACCTTATCCCCCCGAATCCCGCCTTCCATGGGGCTTCCGGGGCCAAATAAGACCAAAAAATCACCTTATTCCGGAGAAAACGGGCTTCCCGTCGGAAATAAGGTGATTTTTTACCGCTATTTGCATCCGGCCCGGCCACGGCCACGTCCTGGACCTGCCCCCGGTCCCAGCCCAGGTCCCGCCCCCAGCTCCGCCCCAGCTCCGGCCCTGGCCGAAGCCCCCGCCTAAGCCCGCCTTAAGCTACCCCCAACAACTCCATCAAAGCGCGGAGCGCGCTGGTCGGATGGGCGTTTTTGCGGTAGATGAGCTCGGTCTTCATGTGGCGCATCGCTTCGGGAACCTGGTGGATCCGCACGGTGCCGTCCTGCTCCGGCTTCTCGGCGATGCTCCGCGGCACCAGTGAGATGCCAAGGCCGGCGGAGACGCCGCCAAGGATGGCTTCGAGCGTGCCAAACTCCATCGTGCCCAAGTAGGTTCGGCCTTGAGCATGCTGCAGGTTCTCCAGCATTTCGCGGTAGCTGCAGCCCCGGCTGTACACCAGGCTGGGTTTTGCCAGCGCTTCGTCCAAGTTGTCGATCCCCGGCGGAGAGATGACCACCACCTCCTCGTCATACACGGGAATGGTGGCGAGCTCGTCATGGCTGAAGCGGAAGTGGCCAAAAGCAACGTCCAGCTCGTATTGCAGCACCTTCTCTGCCAAGCGGTCGGACAGATCGGTCGTCAGCGTGAGCTCCACTTTCGGATACAGCTCGTAATACTTGCTCAGCAGCTTAGGTAAACGCACCGCCGCCGTCGTCTGCGTCGAACCGATCAGCAGCGGCCCGGTAGGCTCGCCGGAGAAGGAGAGCGCTGCCGCCGCCTCGTCCAGCAGGCCGAGGATTTTGTCGGCGTAATCCAGCAGCATTTTGCCGCTGGAGGTTAAGGTCATGCCACGGTTATGACGGTAAAACAACCCCGTCCCCAGCTCCGCTTCCAACTGCCGGATGCGGGCGGTCACATTGGACTGTACGTAACCCATTCGAGCGGCAGCTTTCGTGATCGAGCCTTCCCGGGCAACGATTTGAAAGATACGCAAATCCGCGCTTTCCATAAAGGAGACCTCCATTTGAATAATATTGGTATCATTGAAAGTGATATCAAGTATCTTTACCAATCATTATACATAATCACAAACCTCCCTTACAATACAAACATGACTTACATCATGGGAGGAAGAGCTACATGTCGATTTACAAATATACGGGGTTGCTGGTGCTGACAACCTTCTTGATGGGGACGGCGTATCCCGTTGCCAAGCTGGGGATGGGGCATACGACGCCCCTCATGCTCATGGGGATCCGCTTCTTTCTGGCCGGGGGACTGCTGGCCTTGTTCAGCGCCAAAAAACCGCAGCCGCAAGGTGCAAAGCAATGGCTGCAAATCGTGCTGCTTGGATTAATCCAATCGGTTGGGGTCATGGGATTCACCGCCTACAGCATGCGTTGGATCACCTCCGGGGAGTCGGCGATTATTTCGAGTACCAGTCCGCTGATGATGCTCGTCTGGGGAGCGCTGATGGGCACTGCGTACCGCGTGAGGCAATGGTTTGGCGTGGTGATTGGCTTTATTGGCGTCGTCATCACCTTTGGATTGCATTTAAGCCTGGAACCTGGCACCGTGTTTGCTTTAGCGGGAGCGTTCTGCTTCACGGTTGCCACGCTGATGATCAATCGGATGGGGCCGGCATTTGATAAAAGAGTGCTGGCCGCCTACCAAATGCTGGCGGGTGGCGTGATGTTGCTGATCCTTAGCTTTGCGGGGGAGAAGCCCACCTTCGAACTAAACGTCGAGTCGGGATTGGCGGTTGTTTGGCTGGTTCTTTTCTGCTCAATCCTCCAATTTACGCTTTGGTTTTATTTGCTGAGCCACAGCGATCCGGGAAAAACCAGTTCGTTTCTGTTCTTGATTCCGATCTTTAGCGTCATCTGCAGCTGGTTGCTGCTTGGCGAGCACATCGCTTGGTACGTTTATGTCGGCGGAGCCTTGACCTGTGCAGGCGTATTCCTGGTGAATTGGCAGGGGAACCGCAAGCCGAAGGCGAAGGAGGAGACAAAGGAAGCGAGTTCACTTCGAATGCAGGAGGAGATGTAAAACATGAGCTATCATAACAAAGTGGTTCTGGTGACCGGAGGTGGCACGGGGATTGGCCGGGCAACAGCCCTGCTGCTGGCCGAACGCGGGGCGATCGTCGCCGTCAACTATTCCCGTTCCGCAGCCGAGGCCGAAGAGACCGTGCAAGCCATTCAGCAATTTGGCGGACAGGCGATTGCGATCCGAGCCGACGTCTCAAGCAACGAGGAAGTCGTTACTATGATCAAGCACATCGTCAAGCGATTTGGAACGATCGATTACTTAGTCAACAACGCCAGTATCACCCGATATATCGCCATGGAGGATTTGGATGCCGTCACGGAGGAGGCGTGGGACGACCTGTTTGCGGTGAACGTAAAAGGCATGTTCAACTGCGCGCGGGCGGCCGCGCCGTACTTGAAGGCGGGCAAGGGAGCGATCGTGAACGTCGGCAGCATTGCCGGGATGACGGGGAAAGGCTCTTCGCTTCCCTATGCGGTATCCAAAGCGGCCGTGCACGGCTTAACCAAATCGCTGGCGCAGGCCTTGGCGCCGGACGTTCGCGTTACCGGCGTAGCCCCAGGGGCAGTAAACACGCGTTGGTGGGCCGGGAAAGAGGAACAGATGCGGGCGCTCATCCGTCATCTGCCTTTGGACCGAATCTCCGCGCCTGAGGAGATCGCAGCACTGATCGCGGCTGTCCTGGAGCAGCCTTCGATGACGGGGCAGATCCTCACCATCGACAACGGGCAGACCCTGTAGAGATCGCCTGCTCCAAAAAACAAAGCAGCCTTCAGGTCATCACGATGACCCGAAGGCTGCTTTCCTATTTGTAAAGTTAGCGTTAGCGTTATTCCTCTTGGACATCGTACAGCACCCGGGCTAACAGATCCTGGCTGTAATTACCGAAGTTCCGGCCGTAGATCGTCAGGCCGCGTTTGTTGAGCGGCTTGTCGGTGACGGCGATGCGGAATGTGAGCTCGCTTTTGTAATCGAGTTGAATCTGTTCCAGCGTGACGTCGGAGATACGGCATCCGTCAATAAAGCTGCCTTCATTATTGATGCGGATCAGCTTCAGCATCCCGTATTGGTTCAGATGCGGTGGCCACCAATCCGGATTAAACCTGCCGCGCGCATCGCCGAAATCCCCCGGACTCGTCCAGAAACCAATTTCGACTCCGTTCAAGTAAAAATAGATGTCAGACGGGTAGTTATCGCAAAACCCGGGTGCCTCCGAGCCAAGCTCCATCGAGAATTGAATCTCCCGGAACGTCTGGTTGGGCTTGAGGTAATTCGGAATGCGGTATTCCAGGAAGCCCTCGGACAACCAGATGATCTCCGAATCGATCCGCTGCGGATCGGCGAAGTAACGGGGATCGTCGAAGTCGCCGATAATGCTGTCCTTCGTGGCGAGCCCGCAGGTCGGGAGAGCTTGGTAATTGCTGTAGTGCCCCACCTGGATTTCCACTTCGTATAAATTGTCGACATCTTTACTCCGCAGGTCGACCATCAGCTTGTCTTTGTTCAAATAACAAATCTTCTGAATGCCATGCTTACCAACGGAAGTATTGATTTCAATCAAGCCGCTTTCCTCCAGCTTCTTGATGTGCATCGTGATGGCCCCGTTGCTTAAGCCCAGCTTGGTGGCCAGGTCGTTGAGATTTAAGGCTTGATTTTTGGCCAGCAGTTCGAGGATTTGAATCCTGATCTCCGAGCTTAACGCTTTAAAAATGTCGATCCCGCTCATCAAATCCTTAATATAGATCATCGGATATTCGAACCTTCTTCCAATAGAATAATGGATTGTTTTGTTTTAGATTATTATAAACTAACTTGATCGTTTAATAAAGTATCAAATCAAAAAATGTAAATCGGGTTCAAGAAATAGTTTAATTTTGTAATAAACACGCGATTCATTTCAATATAAACTAAACTAAATTTCAAGATTTTATTGAAATTTCAGACCGTTTTTCAGCATTTTCACGGTAGTGAAGATGATTTATCTCATTAATTTTATAAAAACATAAAACGTTTTAGATAAATATATTTACAACCCCATTCTCATATGTTATTTTATACCTGTAAACGGATTCATTCAAGCTTATTCGAAATAGTTTAGAATTATTTAAAACGGAAGGTGGTCAACATGTCATCAGCAGCACCGCGAGCAACGATGGTCATCGACAAAGCCTTTAGGATTGCCGAAATAGATCGGCGAATTTACGGCTCTTTTATTGAACACTTGGGCCGAGCGGTATACGGAGGGATCTATGAGCCTTCGCATCCGGAAGCCGATCGCCTGGGGTTCCGCAACGACGTGAAAGAGCTGGTTAAACAGCTGAACGTCCCGATCATTCGGTATCCCGGCGGGAATTTCGTCTCCGGGTATAACTGGGAAGACGGAGTGGGTCCGGTTGAAGCGAGGCCCAAACGCCTGGAACTGGCTTGGAGGACGGTTGAGCCCAATTGGGTGGGCACAAACGAATTTGCCGGATGGGCCAAAGAGGTTGGCTCGGAAGTGATGATGGCGGTGAACCTCGGCACCCGCGGCGTCGACGACGCCCGCAATTTGCTGGAATACTGCAACCATCCGGGCGGCAGCTATTGGAGCGATTTACGCCGCAGCCATGGGTACGAACAGCCGCACAAGATCCGAACCTGGTGCCTGGGCAACGAGATGGACGGTCCGTGGCAAATTGGCCAGAAGACCCCGCAGGAATACGGCCGGATCGCTTACGAGACGGCGAAGGCGATGCGTTTAGTTGATCCCGACATCGAGCTGGTATCCTGCGGAAGCTCCAGCACGTCGATGCCGACCTTCCCCGAATGGGAAGCGGTGACGCTGGACCATACCTACGAGGTTGCCGACTACATATCCCTGCATCAATACTACGGCAACCGGGATAATGACACGGCGAATTTCCTCGCCCGTTCCATGGATATGGACCATTTTATCCGGACGGTGATCGCCACCTGCGACTATGTCAAAGCTAAGAAACGCAGCAAAAAAACGATGTACCTCAGCTTCGACGAGTGGAACGTTTGGTACCATTCCAACGACGCCGACACCAAGCTGGAGCCATGGGGAATCGCGCCTCCGCAGCTGGAGGATGTGTACAACTTTGAGGACGCTTTGCTGGTGGGAAGCATGCTGATTACGTTCCTGCGCCATGCCGATCGGGTGAAGATGGCCTGCATGGCCCAATTGGTGAACGTCATCGCCCCGATCATGACGGAGAATGGCGGGCGGTCCTGGAAGCAAACGATCTATTATCCTTACATGCATGCATCGGTCTTCGGAAGAGGCGTTTCGCTGCAGCCGGTCGTTAACTCTCCGGTATACGACGCCAAGGATTATACCGATGTTCCTTATCTGGACAGCGCTATTGTGTACAACGAAGCCGACGAGACGTTAACAATTTTTGCGGTCAATCGTCATCTGGAGGAATCCCTTGAACTAGATTGCGATATCCGCGGGTTTGAAGGCTACCGCCTGGTCGAGCATCTTGTGCTGGAGCACGAGGACCTGAAAGCCGTGAACACCGCGGACCGGGAAAACGTAAAACCCCACGCCCGGGGCAATGCCGCATACCAAGACGGTTATGTCAAAGCGCGGTTAGCTAAAGCTTCCTGGAACGTTATCCGTTTGGGCAAACCGAGGTCTTAAGACCTCGTGGCTGGGGAGCATCCGCTTCATCTCCCGACTACACGATAGATGACATGAGCTATACACAACAGGCGAGCGCTTCGGATGGCTATCGATTTATTGCCGGTTTTCCTAGAAGTGAGAGAAACAGACTGTAAACGGAGTGTGTAGATTTTATTTTGTCAGGGAGGGTCAAGGATGAAGAAAAAAGGACTTATTGTGCTGTTAATTTTAACAATGGCCACATGGTTATGGGGCTGCGGGAAGGCGTCAACGACGGCCGGAGGGGAAACCTCCGTGCTGGACAGCGGTGCAGGAGATAGCGCGACAGAGCTCTCCTATTGGACATTTGTGGAACTGCATGGACAGCATTTTGAGAAAATGCTGGGGAAATGGAACGCGGCGAATCCCGATCGGCAGATTAAACTGAACGTTACCGTTATGCCTTACGACGATATGCACAACAAATTATCGATCGCCGTACAGACGGGAGTTGGCGCGCCGGATATCGCCGATATCGAGCTGGGCAAATTCCCGGACTTCTTGGCCGGAACCCCGCAGTTGGTTGAATTAAACGACGTTATCGACCCGTACCGGGACACCATCGTCAAATCGAGAATCGACCTTTACAGCAAGGACGGCGTGAATTACGGCATTCCAACCCATGTCGGCGCTTCGGTCGCTTTTTACAACACGGAAATCTTGGAAGAAGCCGGCGTAGATTACAAGACGATCGAGACTTGGGATGATTTCGAAAAAGCCGGAATCCAGGTTTACGAGAAAACCGGGAAATACATGGGAACCGCCGATACGAGCGCAACGTGGCAAACCTCCCAGTTGCTGGCGCAGCAAGGGGCGGACTTTACGGACGATGCCGGGAATCCGATCGTTAATTCGGATGCGATGGTGAAGGCGCTCACGGTGCTGAAGGACCTTCAGGACAACAACGTCCTCACTACGATCGCCGGCGGTCAGCCGGATACGGAGGAAGCGTACGGGGAGTTTAACGCAGGGAACTATGCGACCGCTTTCATGCCGTTGTGGCAAATGTCCAGATACACGAACTATATGAAGGATCTGTCCGGAAAAATCGCAATCGCGCCGATTCCGGTCATTGAGAAAGGGATGCCACGTTCGGTTGGCGGCGGCGGCACCGGGACGGTTGTGACCAAAACGGCCAAAGACATCGAGCTGGCGAAGGAGTTCCTGGCTTTTGCCAAACTGTCGGAGGATGCCAACATTGAAATCTGGAACACGCTGGGCTTTGATCCGGTGAACATGGACGTTTGGGAAATGAAAGACGTTACCCATAACCCAGACAACCAATTTGTCCAATATTTTGTTAACAATCCGTTTGACGTGCTGGCTGAAATTAAGGATGAAATTCAACTCATCAAATCGACCTCGGCGTCGCCGACAATCAACAACGTGCTCTGCACGGTTACGTTAAACGAAATTTTTGAAGATGGCAAGGACATCAAGCAAGCCCTGGACGATGCGCAGGCGCAAATCGAGCAGGAGCTGAAATAATCGCAAATCGGTGAAATCAGAGCGAGCTACTCCGGAAGGAGTAGCTCTGTTTAAAAAAAAGGAGTAGGGCGATGGTCAAAAAATTTCTTTACTCGCAAAAGGTGGCTCCTTACGTATTTGTTTTGCCGTTCGTGCTCGTCTTCCTCATCTTCTGGGTGTATCCGCTGGCCAGCTCCTTCGGCATGAGCTTTCAGAAGGTCACCCTGGGGCAGGAAGCCGCATGGATTGGGGTGGACAATTACGAGAAGCTGATGGGCGACGGCATTTTTCTTAAAGCGGTTGTGAATAGTGCGATCTACATGGTTTTGACCTTGGTGATCCTGATTCCGTTTCCGATGCTGTTCGCCGTATTGATCAACAATAAGTTGATGTGGGCCAGAGAGTTTTTCAAATCCTCGTTTTTCTTCCCGGCGTTGACGTCGGTGGTGGTGGCCGGGACCATTTTTCGCCTGATGTTTGGAGAAATGGAAGGCTCGTTAATCAACAGCTTCTTGGGGTTGTTTGGCGTGGAGCCGATCAAATTTCTGAAAGGGCAGACGACCGGCTTCATCGCCTTGTTGGCTTTGGCGACCTGGAGATGGACCGGGGTAAACATGCTTTATTTCTTATCCGGGCTCAAAAATATTCCCGACGAATATTACGAAGCCGCTTCGATTGACGGGGCTTCTCCCATCCAGCGGTTTATGAAAATCACCATGCCCCTGTTGAAGCCAACGACGATTTACGTTTTAACGATCAGCATTTATGCCGGTCTAGCGATGTTTATTGAAAGCATGATGCTTTGGAACGGTAACAACTCTCCGAAAAATATCGGCTTGACCATCGTGGGCTACTTATACCGTCAAGGGATCGAAAAGAACAACCTGGGGTATGCCGCCGCCGTTGGCATCGTGCTTCTTGTTATTACGATGGTCATTAACCTAACGCAATTGGCCTTTACCGGCATGTTTAAGAAGGAGGAGGAAGCATGACGAAATCAACGCGCGGCTTGCCAATCAAAATCGTCCTGTTTGTGTTTTTTGCCTTCTTGTGCGTGCTGATCCTTTTGCCGTTTTATGCCGTTACGCTGGCTTCATTTAAACCTGGCGAGGATTTGATTCGGTACGGTCTGAACCTGCGGTTTGATCTGTCGGCCATGAGTTTCGATAACTTCGTTTACCTGTTCACCGGCAATCATTCCTATTTCTTGTGGTTTTTCAACTCACTGTTGTTAACGATCGTGCAGGTGGTGGTGACCTTGCTGGTCAGCGCTACGGTGGCGTATGGGTTTTCGGCTTATGAGTTCAAAGGGAAAAATACCCTGTTCGTTTGCGTGCTGCTAATCATGATGGTTCCGTTTGAAATCCTGCTACTGCCGCTGTATACGTTAACGTACGATATTGGGCTGATGAATTCTTATTCTGCCATTATTCTGCCGGGGATCGCGAGCGCGGCGACGATCTTCTTTTTTAGGCAGTACCTGCGGGGAATTCCCCGGGAAATTATCGCCGCCGGCCGCGTTGACGGGGCAAGCGAGTACGGAATCTACGTACGGATCATTTTGCCGGTGATGAAGCCTTCTTTTGCTGCCATGGCCATCCTCAACGGCATGAACAGCTGGAACAACTTCCTGTGGCCGTTTATGGTCTTGAGCGACGCCAATAAATATACGCTGCCAATCGGGCTTAAGACGCTGCTGACCCCTTACGGCAATAACTATGATTTGCTGATCGTGGGTTCCTTTTTCTCGATCATTCCGATCTTTATCTTGTTTCTTGCTTTTCAAAAATACTTTATCGACGGGATGACGGCGGGAGCGGTGAAAGGATAGGACCGAAGCGCCCGCCATACCCGGCAAGGAGGGAAGTCCGATGAGGAGCATGTACAAGGGCTTGGCATTACTCTTGATCTTGATCCTGCTGATGCCTGGCGAAGGATGGGCAAGCGGAGGATCCGACGCTCAAAACAGCGGTCCTTCGGGGAAAAACCGTAAGCCTGCGTTTACCAACGTCTCGGTCCACGATCCGAACATCGTTAAGGCCGGCTCGTCCTATTATATCTTTGGGTCGCATATCGAAGCTGCTAAGTCAACCGATCTGATGAACTGGTCGACGTTTACTAACGGCTATCAAACCCCGGGGAACGTGATCTACGGCGATCTATCTAACAATTTGGCGGGATCATTTGCTTGGGCGGGGGAAGATGACGCCGACAGCAAAGGCGGGTATGCGGTCTGGGCGCCGGGCGTGATCTGGAACGGGCACTACCGGAATGCAGATGGAACGAGGGGCGCTTATATGATGTACTACAGCGCTTCGTCAACGTATATCCGCTCTGCGATTGGGTATGCAGTATCCAAAAATATCGAGGGGCCCTACACCTACGTAGACACGGTGATTTATTCGGGGTTCACGAAGGAGACGGCGTATGACGAGAACAGCCGGGTCGATAAGAAGTGGACGAATACGCACCTTGAGCAGCTAGTGAACCAAGGAAAGCTGAAGGAAGCCAACCCAAACTGGTTTAACAGCGACGGTTCCTTTAATAATGCCATGTATCCGAACGCGATTGACGCGGCTTTGTTCTTCGATAAGGACGGCAAGCTGTGGATGACGTACGGCTCTTGGTCCGGCGGGATCTTTATCGTCGAGCTGGATCCGGCCACCGGTCAGGTGAAATATCCCGGTAAAGACGGAACAACGGCGGACGGTCGCCTTGTCGACCGCTATTTCGGCACTAAAATTGCCGGAGGTTACACGAAGTCCGGCGAAGGACCCTTCATACTATATGATAAAGCTTCGGGATACTACTATTTGAACGTTTCCTATGGTTGGCTTGGCGCTAATGGCGGTTACAACTTGCGGCAATTCCGGGCGAAACGTCCGGACGGCCCTTACCTTGACGCGGCCGGACATAATGCCGTGCTGCCAAGAGACACGGACAACGCGCCGTACGGCATCAAATTGGTCGGAAACTTCCTGTTCGACCGCAAGATCGGCGATCCCGGCACGGGAATCGGTTACGGTTATGCATCGCCAGGGCATAACTCGCTATTTTATGACGAGAAGACAAAGCGATATTTCTCGGTGTTCCATACTCGATTCCCGCAGCGGGGAGAGGTGCATGAAGTCAGAGTGCATCAGCTGTTCATGAACCCAAACGGCTGGCTGGTCATGGCACCTACGCGTTACGCCGGGGAATCTTTGCAGAAAATAACGGCTTCCAAGCTGGTTGGCGACTACCAATTCGTGAATCATGGCCTCAGCTATTCCGGGGAGGTCCCCACTTCGGTCCATCTTACTTTGAATAAAGACCATACGATTTCGGGCTCGATCGCCGGGACCTGGAAGCTAAAAGGGTCCTATGGAACGGAGTTGACCCTGGATGGAGTGGCTTACCACGGCGTATTCGTCAATGGCTGGGATGAGAACCAGGGTCGGGAGACAATGACCTTTACGGCCATCTCTCGTGAAGGTACCGCGATCTGGGGCATCCAGCAGCCGGACATGAACGATCGCCAGGTCGTTAAGGCGGTGCAGGAAGATTTAACGCTGGGGGATACCCGCAAAGTCATGAACAACCTGACCTTGCCGTTGGAAGGGACACACGGAGCTCAAATCGTCTGGTCCACCTCCGATCCGGGCGTCATACCCGAGGCCGGGGTCATCCACCCGCCCGATCCGGGGGAAGCCGATGCCCGCGCTACGTTAACCGCAACAATCACGAAGGGGAAAGCGAAAGCCGTCAAAACGTTTGCAATCGTCGTTGCTCCGATTGATCCTTCCTATGGACTGCGGGCCCACTATCGCTTTGAAGGCGATTTATCGGAGGTCGAAGGACGATTTGGCGATGGCACGGTGACCGGGGCAAAGCTGGATACCGAAGGCGGAGCGATCGCCTTCACGGATGGGGTGCAGGGGCTGGCCGCCGGGTTTGATGGGAAATCCGGTATTCGGCTGGATGACGGTCTGATTCAAGGGAACCGTTATTCGGTTTCCCTCTGGTTAAATCCGCAGCAATTTACCCAGTTTACAACCAGCTTCTTTGGGGCGAAGTCCAATACAAGCTGGATCAGCCTCGTGCCGGATTCCTGGGATCATAACACGATGTTGTGGTCCGGCGAAGCCTGGTATGACGGGACGACGGGCGCGCGGATGTCGGCAGGAGCTTGGCATCACGTAGCTTTTACCGTTGATGCTGGAAATGTAAAAGTGTACGTTGACGGGGAAATGAAATTTGCAGGAACGGGATTCCCGGATATTTTCCCGGATAATCAAGGGGTGTTCAGCCTAGGAGTGAATTGGTGGGACCCCCCTTTCCAGGGGAAGATGGATGAACTCCGGGTTTACGACGTACCGATTACGGAAGCGGTGGTCCGCAAACTGTACGAGGAAGGCCAGAGCGAAACAAAATGACAGAAGGAGAAGGAGAAACCAAGATGAGTCACACGCAGGAATATCGAAATCCGATCGTGGAGCAGCGTGCCGATCCGTGGGTTTATAAGCATCGGGACGGGTACTATTACTTTACGGCCTCGGTTCCGGAGTATGATCGGATCGAAATTCGCCGGTCCAAGACGCTGCAAGGATTGGGGGAAGCCCAGCCGGTTGTGGCGTGGCGCAAATATGATACCGGCCCGCTGAGCGCCAACATTTGGGCCCCGGAAATCCATTTTATCGATGGGAAATGGTATATCTATTTTGCTGCCGCGCGAACGACCGAGACGAACGAAGGACTGTTTGATCATCGGATGTACGTGCTGGAGAACGCCTCCTCCAATCCGCTTGAAGGCGAATGGGAGGAGAAAGGCCAGGTCCGCACGCGATGGGAGTCGTTTGCGCTGGATGCAACAACGTTCGAGCACCAGGGGGAACGGTATTATGTTTGGGCGCAGAAGGACCCGAGCATCGAAGGGAACTCCAACCTCTACATCTCCCGGATGAGCAACTCTTGGACGCTGACCGGAGAGCAGGTCATGATCTCCACACCGGAATACGATTGGGAAACAATCGGCTTCAAAGTGAACGAAGGACCGGCGGTGCTGAAGCGGAACGGGCGGATTTTCATCAGCTATTCGGCCAGCGCCACCGACCATCACTATTGTATGGGCTTGCTCACCGCGGACGAATCGGCAAATTTGCTGGATCCCGACTCCTGGGTGAAGTCGCCGAGTCCGGTGTTTGCGACCGATGAGGCTGTAGGACAGTTTGGGCCGGGTCATAATAGTTTTACCGTCTCGGAGGACGGGCGGGACGTATTGGTTTATCATGCCCGTAATTACAAGGAAATCGACGGCGATCCGCTGTACGATCCGAACCGGCATACCCGGGCCCAAATTCTGGGATGGAAGGAGGATGGAACGCCGAATTTCGGGGTTCCAGTTCCAGACTCGGCCCGCGTGAAGCCATAAGCAAAGGTAAGGAGGAACCCTTTGCTGCTGCAGGTTTAGACGTTATAGAAAGGCTGCTCTATCGCTCATCAAACGATGAGGGAGGGCAGCTTTTTTAGTGAGGGGCATCAAAATAGTGCAATAAGTCAACAGAATAATGTTTGTGGATAAAACTCAAATTATTTTATAATAAATTGAAAACGCTTTATAATTCGCTGGAAGAACGAACTTTTCCGGTCGGAGGAATGCCAAATGATTAAAGTGCTTATTGTTGACGACGAACCCAAGCTTAGAGAAGGCCTGCGTATGTTCATCGATTGGGAAGCCTGCGGCTACGAAGTGGTAGATACGGCGGCGAACGGGAACGAAGCACTGGATAAATATGAACGATACCGTCCTGACCTGGTGGTGGCTGATATCCGTATGCCCGGTATGGACGGGCTTCAATTGATTGAAAAGCTCCGTATGCAGGACCCGCTCCTGCATATTTTGATACTTAGCGGTTATGCGGATTTCAGCTATGCCAAGAAAGCGATGACGCAACGGGCGGACGGTTATTTGCTGAAGCCGGTGGATGAGGACGAGCTGAAGGATTATCTATGGAAGATCAAGCTGACGATCGATGAGGAGCGCGCCTCGCAGCAATGGAAGCACGTCACGGCCGAATGGAACCGCGAGGCGCTGATCCAGTCGGTCCTGACGGGGGAAGACAAAGATGATCCCGCGCCGCTCTGCGAGCGCGCGTGCGAGGTTGGCATCAGCGGTAAGGCGTTTCAAATCCTGCTGCTCGCCGCGCAAATGGAAGGGGACGGCGAAACCGAGATCAACACGCTCGCCCGCAAAGAGTTGGTTCGACTGTTCGAGGAGCCGGGTCGCGGCTGGGTATTTGCGATCCATGCCAAGCTTGGGGTCCTGTTGAAGGAGCCGCTTCTTTCGGTCGAGCTTGCAGGCCTTTATCGGGAGCTCGCCGCAGATTTCGCCGAGGCGGCGGATGCGGATATCCCATTTTCCGTCGCCCTAGGCGAGAAGGTGGGTTGCCTAACGGAAATCCGGGAATCCTATCGGACGGCCTGCGAGCTGGTGCGGCATCATTTCTTCCTGGATCGGGGAGCGATTCTGACCCCGGAGTTCTTACCGTCCGGGGCAGCAGCGGAGCCGGGGACAGCACCCGATGAGCTGGGCGAACAGCTCTTTTACGCCGTTGATATCGGTCATCGCGAGGCGGTTCAAGCCTTGCTGCGCCAACTCGGCGAAGCGTATCAAACCGAAGGTGCAATGGAGAATGAAATCAAGAACCGATACGTGGAGCTGCTGACGACGATTTATACCAAGGCGCTGAAGCAGTCGCCGGAGCTCCAGAGCCGGGGCAAGGAGTTTTCCGACGGATTTTCCAAAATTCAGAAGGCTTATTCGATCTGGGAGCTCAACGAACAAGCGGAAAGCCTGCTGCTGCAAATCATGAATCAACTCGGCGAGGACGGCAAGCACCGGGAAGTCAAAATTATGCTAGATCTGATTCACCGAAACTACAGTGAGAACCTCAAACTGGAGACGCTCTCGGGTATTTTTAACTATAACACCGCTTATTTAGGCAAATTGTTTAAGAATACGACCGGAGAATATTTCAATACTTACCTCGATAAAGTACGGATCGAAAAGGCGAAGGCTTACCTTGAAGAAGGCTTAAAAGTCTATCAGGTGGCCGAAAAGGTCGGATACACCAACGTCGATTATTTTCACAGCAAATTCCGTAAATACGTTGGCACCTCGCCTTCCGCTTACCGCAAACAGTCCAACCATGCTTGAACCGGGATGGAGGCTGTATGTCTCCCACCCTCTTATATCGAGGGTTGTATGACGTGTACCCTTTTCTATAGGGGGATGGGATTGTATACCATCCGCCCTCTTTTGACGATTATCCCTTTGCATCAGGAAGTGGAGAAAAGAGAAACTAAAACGCTCGTGAAACGCTCGAAAAAAAATATATAAAGATATCCCAACCCTTTACCAACTGGTCCAACCGATCCAACAGATCAACAGATCAACAGATCAACAGATCAACAGATCAACAGATCAACAGATCAACAGATCAACAGATCAACAGATCAACAGATCAACAGATCCAACCCCTCTAACGGATCTAACCGAAACCGATCGAATTAACTGACTGATCTAACCGAGCTAGTCGATGTAAATCGATCCAATTGATCGATCCAATTGATCTAGCAAAATCAAGCCCACCTAGCCCGCCCGTTCTGTCCTATCTCGAAAGCAGTCCTTCTCGTTCGCTTAGTAGCCTGTTCATTTAGCAGTGGATTAAGCCGCTGCTGCGATGGACGGGTTTTGTTGTTGTGTGATGAGTTGGTGATATGGGATCGCTGGAATGGACATGCACATATTCAGTAGTTTTTGGCGCTTTTCTTCCTCGGAATTGGACATCAGTAACTTGCGACGCACGGTGTACTCATTCAAATAAGCTTGCAAATGCGTTATTCCCAAGGCGACATACGTTCGTTTGATGGAATTCCAGGCCGATTTTACTTCTCTCCGCAAAGGCAGATACAGCCGAAAAGCCAACGGGAACGATTCGAGCTTAGAGGCACGGTCGTCTACAAAATTATGGATGAATGAGGTGAGATCGTGTCGGTTGGCCCGTTGCCCGCCTCCTCTTTTATGGGGGATCAGCTGGATCTTCACCCGTTCCAGTTCCCCGGACTCCGTGACTGTGCCTCCGGCGACGACCGCGGTGGCATAAGGTTGAACAGCGGGGTGAAATCGCAACGTATCGTTCGCATACATATCACAGTTCACCTTCACATCTCCGCAGAGCAACTCCTGGGCATCGCATTCGCCGAGAGTATGGCGGATTTTGTGCAGCATGAGCCATGCGGTCTTATAGGTAACCCGGATCTCCTGACTCAACCGCAGCGCCGAGATGCCATCGGGAAGCAGGAACAATTCCAAAGCTTGAAACCATTTCATCAAAGGCAGATGGGTTCTTTCAAAAATCGTGCCCACCAAAGGCGAGGCTTGATAGCCGCATTGTCCACATTCAAATAAAGGAAGGCGGCGGGAGGAGAGACGGGTGCATTCAGTATAAGCGCAACGCGGGCAGACGAAGCCATTTGGCCACTTCTTCGCTATGATCGCAGCAATACAGTCCGCTTCGCATTGAAAACGGCTGTTTATAGAATGAAGCTCCGTATTCGCACTTAATTCCACGTCCGATCCCTCCAACCTAAGAAATGAGTACATATGTTCTCTTGGTTCAATTATACCAAACATATGTTCTAATCACAAGAAAAAAATGCCATTTTTTTAATTTGTCTTTCAAATTTTCCCCACGATAACCCTATTTCTGAGCGAAAGGGATAATCACGAAAAGGAGGGCGCGAAGAACCCACAAAGGGCCGAAGCCTTTAACACCGGAGCCCGGCCGAGGCCTTTAAAACCGAAGCCAGAAGCTCCCGAAGCACCGAAGCACCCGAAGCACCCGAAGCCCCCGAAGCACCCGATGCACCCGAAGCACCCGAAGTTCCCGAAGTTCCCGAAGTACCTGAGGTACGTTAAGTGCCCGCGGACGGGCCGGTGATGCGATATTTTTATATGAAAACATAGCTAATCTTCCGTGTATCGAAACCCAAAGCGGCGGGCTATGATAGGATTGGCAAACCCATACGGGAACAAGCAGCGCGTTTCTTTTAAGCGCTTACAATGAATTTATAGAGGATGGGAGCGAGGGAGCGTATGACGGACAAAACGTACCAATATCCTTTTCAGAACCCCGACTTGCCGCTGGCGGAGCGGGTGGAAGATCTGGTGTCCCGGTTTACTTTGGATGAGAAAATTGAGCTGATGTGCCAATTCCAAACGGAGGTGCCGCGGCTTGGGGTTAACAAATATAAACACGGCACAGA
Source organism: Paenibacillus rubinfantis (assembly GCF_001486505.1). Taxonomy (GTDB): domain Bacteria; phylum Bacillota; class Bacilli; order Paenibacillales; family Paenibacillaceae; genus Fontibacillus; species Fontibacillus rubinfantis. The sequence continues at coordinate 1,022,709 of NZ_LN909065.1, read as the reverse complement.
AGGCGCGCATGGTGTGGCTTGGCTGGGAGAAGCGACGTCCTTTCCGCAAAATACCGGACTGGCCTGCACCTGGAATCCCGAGCTGATGCGGCAAATCGGTTCGGTGATTGGCGATGAGGCGCGCGTGTATTATCAGCGGAATCCGGAAGTGAACGGGTTAACGATCTGGGCGCCAACCGTCGATATGGAGCGTGATCCGCGCTGGGGTCGGACGGAAGAAGCCTATGGTGAAGATCCGCACCTTACGGGAGCTTTAACGACCGAGTTGATAAAGGGGCTGCAGGGCGATCATCCGTTTTATTACAAGGCGGTAGCGACGCTGAAGCATTTTTATGGGAATAATAATGAAGTTGGACGGGGCAGCGACTCGGTGAGCATCGATCCGCGTAATAAACGAGAGTATTATTTGAAAGCGTTTGAGCGGACGTTCCGGGAAGGCCGGGCCGGTTCAATGATGACGGCTTACAACGGGATTAATGGGACGCCATGCAACTTAAATTCGGAAGTGAACGACATCGTCAAAGGCGAATGGGAGATGGACGGTTTTGTTGTTGGTGATGCTGGCGACGTGATGGGCACGGTGTTGGATCACCGTTACGTGGAATCCTACGCTGAAGCGGTGGCAGGAACCATAAAGGCGGGCATCGACAGCATGACGGACGATCAGCCGATCATGTTCCAGGCTTTGCGTAACGCCCTGGAGCAAGGGCTGCTGGCCGAGTCGGACCTGGACCGTGCGTTGCGTAACGCCTTCCGCGTTCGCTTCCGCCTGGGCGAGTTCGATCCGGAGGAGCGGAACCCGTACAGCAACGTGCCGGAAGCTAAGCTGTGCGCACCGGAGCATGCGGCCTTGTCGTTGACCGCAACCCGCGAATCAATTGTGCTGCTGAAGAATGAAGGCTTGTTGCCTTTGCCGCAATCCTTAAGTTCCGTGGCGGTCGTTGGGCCGCTCGCCAACGAGGCGATTACCGACTGGTACAGCGGCACGCCACCGTACCGGGTCACCCCCTTGCAGGGCATAAAGGAGAAAATGGGCGATCGCCCGGTTGAGTTCGGAACCGGCCTGGACCGGATTCGCTTGCGCTCCGCAGCGACCGGCCAATATGTTCGAATCACTTCCAGCGAAGGGGCAGAAGCCGTTCTGACGGCGTCCGGCGACAGCGCGGCAGAGGCGGCGGTATTTGAGCGGGCCGATTGGGGCTGGGGCTCCAATACGCTGCGCTTGGCGGAAACCGGCAAATTCGTGACGGAGACCGATTCGGGGCTGCTGACAGCGACAGCGAATGAAGCCAGCGGCTGGTTCGTGAAAGAAGCGTTTGACTTCCATGCGGCATCCGGCGGCACGGTAGAGTTGAAAGCATGGAACGGACGCCCGATCGTCCTGAACGACCGCGGCGGATTGATGGCTGTCGGGGAGAATGTTTTTGATAATGCCATTAAGGTAGATAGCAAGCTTCCGGGCGAAAAATGGATCGTAGAGATCGTGGAGAGCGGCATTGAGCAAGCGGTGAAGGCGGCCAAAGCCGCGGAGACAGCGGTGGTCTTCGTTGGCAACAACCCGTTCATCAATGCGAAGGAAACGATCGACCGGGCCGACATCGTACTGCCGCCGGCGCAGCAAGCACTGATTCAGGCGGTTAGAGCGGCGAATCCCAATACGGTGGTCGTCATCGTCGGCAGCTATCCTTTTGCAGTGAACTGGGAGAACGAGCATGTGCCGTCGATCCTGTTTACCTCTCATGCTGCGCAAGAACTGGGCCATGCCGTAACCGATGTGCTGTTCGGCGATTACAATCCGGCGGGACGGTTGAATATGACCTGGTACCAATCGGTGGACCAACTGCCGGATCTGAAGGATTACGACATTATTAAGGGGAAACGGACTTACCAATATTTTGACGGAGAGGTGTTATACCCATTTGGACATGGGCTGAGCTATTCGACGTTTGAATATAGCGGACTTAAGTTGGATCGGACGGCTGTTGCACAGGACGGTGAGGTTCAAGTTTCGTTTGATGTGCGTAATGCCGGAAAAATGGCCGGAGATGAAGTGCCCCAGCTGTATGTCCGAATTGGGAAGTCCCGGGTACAACGGCCGCTGATGACGTTGAAGGGCTTTACTCGCCTGCATCTGCAGCCGGGAGAGTCGAAGCGGGTTACGTTTACGCTGAAAGCGGAAGAGCTGGCGTTCTGGGATGTGACGCGGGATCGTTACTGCGTGGAATCAGGCGAATATACGGTGATGGTTGGACCGTCCTCGGGCGTGATTGCCATGACGGCTGCACTACGAGTGGACGGCGAAACCGTGCCGCCGCGCTCGCTGCGCGAACACGTCCGTGCGGTGAATTATGACGATTACGAGCAGGTTTTCCTTGATGAATGCCGCGAGGGCGGCGAAAGCATCCGGCTGAAAGCCGAGCGCGGTTGGATCGCCTTCCGCGATGTCGAATTAGGCGAAGCAACGTCCCGGTTCGAAGCTCGGGTATCGGGGAACTTGAAGGGCGGCGAAATTGCGGTGACGCTCGATTCCCCGGACGGCGAGGTTGTCATGAGCTGCAAGCTCCTGCCTACTGGCGGACGACAAGCCTGGACGACGGTTAACGCCGAAGCTGCGGTCAGCTTGTCGGGCCGGCATGATGTATACCTGCATCTGCAAGGGGAAGCGCAAATCAGCTGGTTCCGGCTGAATTAGGTTCTAGTAGAACGATCGATCAGTAAATCACGACCGAAAAGCACTAAAGCTCCACCGGCGCCAGCAGCCGCTTGCGGAATTCCGATGGCGAGCAATTCATCGCCTTGCGGAATACGCGGATGAAGTAGCTGATGTTGTCGAAGCCGACCTCCAGCGCGATATCGGAGATTTTGCGCTCCGGTTCACGCAGCAGCTCGGCGGCCTGGCGGATCCGGTACGAGTTGATGTAGTCCATCGGCGTCTGCCGGGTCATCGACTTGAAGAAGCGGCAGAATTGGCCTTCGCTCATCGGGATCAGCGCTGCTAGCTCCGCTAACCGGATCGGATGGCCGTAATTCTGCTGGATGTGCTGAATGACCGTTTTCAGCCGGTCGATCTTGGACGATTCACTGCGGCTGCTGCCCTGGGACCGGTTCACGGCCCGGCCAGCCGCTGCTGTCTCCGCCAGCATCAGGTAGAGGTGGCCTTTGACGGCCCCTTCATAGCCGGGCGATTCGGTGCTGCAGCTACGCATCAGTGCCACGATATGCTCCAGCAGCGCAAGGTCTACCGCTGTCTCGCGGCGGATATGACGGGGGAACGTCGCTTTTCGTTCCTGCAGCGGCAGGACGAGGTTCTCCTGGACCGCGTCGTAATGCGCACTGGCCAGCAGTTGCGTGTCGAAGACCAGGGAGAAGAACGCGCAACCCTGCTCGCCGTGTGCATGGGCGGCGTGAATGTCGCCGCCGTCGATAAACACCGCTTCCCCGGCCCGGACCGGGAAGTAGTCGGTATCGACCTGAAACAGCGTTTCCCCTTCGAGGCAATAGAAAAACTCGGCTTCGTCATGCCAATGGCAGTCGATGACATGCTCGCCGGGGCCGTAGCGGTACCAATAGGTGCCGAACGGCAGCCGATCGTTCCCGTGGCTCTTGCTCTCCTTCAGGGAGCGGCGGAGCGCTTGATCCATATTTGTTCACCTCGTCAAAATAGTGTTATATTTTCGCTTGATAATGTTAGTTTAATATACGTCGTATCAGTATAATGCAAGTATAGAACGTTTTCATTTGAAAAACAATGTGACGAGAAAGGCGGTTTTTCACCCATGAAATTTACCGATGGCAACTGGCTGATTCGCGACGAATTTACGCTTTCTACCGCGGTGCAGGCCTATGATTTTCACGTTAAAGACCACACTTTGATCGCCTCCGCATCCACAACGCCACTCCGCGGACGCGGCGATATGATTAATACGACTTTACTGACGATGCAATTTCACTCTCCTTTGCCGGGCGTGATTGGCGTAAAATTGATCCATTTTGCCGGCACGGTTGACCATGGTCCGCATTTCGAATTGGCGCAGGGCGGCGACCATGTCGAAATCTCCGAAAACGAGCAATATGCCGAACTAAAAAGCGGCAACCTTAGCGTCCGTATCAACAAAGGTCCGCAATGGTCCGTTGATTTCTATCGCGGCAGCGAGCGGATTACGGGCAGCGGCTTTAAATCGATGGCGCACGTCACCGAAACCGGCGGAAATACCTATATGCGCGAAGAGCTTGACCTGCGCGTCGGCGAATGGGTATACGGATTGGGCGAACGCTTCACCTCGTTCCTCAAGAACGGTCAAGTCGTCGATATCTGGAACAAGGACGGCGGTACAAGCTCCGAGCAGTCCTATAAGAACATTCCTTTTTATGTGACCAACAAAGGGTATGGCGTATTCGTAAACGATCCGGGCGCAGTCTCCTTCGAAGTCGCATCGGAAAAAGTCAAAAAAGTTCAATTCAGTGTTCCTGGCGAATCGCTTGAATATTTCGTGATCGACGGTCCGGAGCCGAAGGACGTGCTGAACAAATATACCGATTTGACCGGCAAGCCGTCGCTGCCGCCGGCCTGGAGCTTTGGCCTGTGGCTGACCACCTCCTTTACGACCGATTATGACGAAGCGACCGTCAATTCCTTCGTGGACGGCATGGCGGAGCGCGATCTCCCGCTGCACGTGTTCCACTTCGACTGCTTCTGGATGCGCGAATTCCATTGGACGGACTTTAAATGGGACGAGCGCGTATTCCCGGATCCAGTGGGTATGTTGAAGCGCCTGAAAGAAAAAGGCCTGAAAATTTGCGTTTGGATCAACCCGTATATCGGACAACGTTCCCGTTTGTTTGAAGAAGGCAAAGAAAAAGGCTATCTGGTGAAAAAAGCAAACGGCGACGTATGGCAATGGAATTTGTGGCAACCGGGCATGGCGCTCGTGGACTTTACGAATCCGGCCGCTTGCGAATGGTTTGCCGGATATCTGCGGGAGCTGGTCGACATGGGCGTCGACTGCTTTAAGACCGACTTCGGCGAGCGGATTCCAACGGATGTCGTCTACCATGACGGCTCGGATCCGGTGAAAATGCATAACTATTACACGTACCTGTACAATAAAGTCGTCTTTGAAGTGCTGGAAGAGAAGTTAGGCAAAAATGAAGCGGCTTTGTTCGCTCGTTCGGCAACGGTTGGCGGCCAGAAGTTCCCGATCCACTGGGGCGGCGACTGCTACGCCGACTACGAGTCGATGGCGGAAAGCCTTCGCGGCGGCTTGTCGCTGGGCCTCGCCGGCTTTGGCTTCTGGAGCCACGATATCGGCGGCTTCGAAAACACGGCACCGGCGCATGTGTTCAAACGCTGGTTGGCCTTCGGCCTGATGTCCAGCCACAGCCGTCTGCACGGCAGCAGCTCCTACCGTGTGCCTTGGGCTTATGACGATGAAGCTGTGGATGTTACTCGGTTCTTCACCAAGTTGAAATGCCGGTTGATGCCGTATATGTTTGATACCGCGGTACAAGCGACGCAGCAGGGCGTGCCAACGATGCGGGCGATGTTCCTCGAATTCCCGGAAGATCCGGCTTGCGATACGCTGGACCGTCAATATATGCTGGGCGACTCACTGCTCGTAGCCCCGGTCTTCAGCGAACAGGGCGATGTGACCTACTATCTGCCGGAAGGCCGGTGGACGCATTTGCTGTCCGGACAGACGGTGGAAGGCGGCAAATGGCGCAAAGAGAAATACGACTTCTTCAGCTTACCGCTGTTCGTCCGTCCAAACTCGATTCTGGCGACGGGAGCCAACGACGTTCGACCGGACTATGACTTTGCAGACGGCGTGGAACTCGGGTTGTACGCGATCGAAGACGGGGTAACACTCGCTCGTACGGTGCGGAATGCCAAAGGGGATGTCGAGCTTCAAGTCACGGTCGTTCGCAGCGGAAATACGATTAAATTGACCGCGGAAGGCGCTGGCAAACCGTTCTTCGTCACGCTGCACGGCATGGGCGAAGCGGCTGAGGTACAAGGCGCAGTATTGGCAGGGAACGGGGCTGTGGAAGTCGCAGCCTTCACAGGGAAAACCGAACTTCAAATCACCTTGAAATAATTGGTCCTGGACCCCACCGCTTCAGTAATTTAATATGTGACAGGCACCCCTGCGTACGGCAAGTGCTCAGGGGGGCTCAATATCCCCTCCCCTTAAAGAAGGGGATATTTCCATTTCTGTGAGAGGTGATTCGATTGCTGGGCAAACTGATTCGCATCACCAATAACCTGAGATTAAAGCATAAGCTGCTGATTTCCTATATTGTCGTCGTGATGATTCCCGTACTGATCGTTGGGGCAACTGTAACCGCTTACTTCCGTAATCAAGCGATGGAGCGGGCGATTGCCCAAACCACCAACAACGTGGAGAAGGTGAAAACCCGAACCGCCACGATGCTTCGCGTGCCTACCGATATCTCCGATTTCTTTATGCTTGACGGCGGGCTGGAGAAGATGGTGAACACCCGGTATCCCAATGTGTTGGAGCTGACCAAGGCGTACCTCGAGTATGACGATTTCCGCAATTATGACCGGACGTACCGCGAGGTGTCGGGGATTCGTTTTTACTACGACAACCCGACCTTGATCAATAACTTGGAACTCATCCCGGTTAATGAGGAAATCGAAAGCATGTATTGGTACAAGCAGGCGATGCAGAGCAAAGACATCGGCTGGTTTTATATCAACGATAATCAGGAGGTTCCGGTCAAACGGCTGAGCTTGGTGCGGCAAATTTCGTTTGAAGGAACCCGAAAGAGCGGCGTGCTCATGGTCATCATGAATCAGGAGGAGCTCAACCGGATGCTGCAGCAGGAGCCTTTTGAAACCCTGATTACCGATGATTTGGGTTACGTCGTGGCCGCCAAAAATCCGTCGCTCGTCGGCAAAACGCTGGAAGCGCTGGATTATGGCATCGATTTGCGAACGCAGCAAAAGGGGACGTTTAAAGTAGATATCCAGGGGGTTCCCTCCTATCTGGTCATCGATACTTTAACGCCGGAAGCCAGCATGAACGGCTTGAAATTTATCTCCGTGTTTGCGACGGAACCGATCGTGAAGGACGCGAATACCGTCAGTCTGGTTGGCTTGCTGATTATTTTGCTCGTCTTGCTGATTGCCCTGGCCTTCGTCTATATCGTCTCGTTCCTAACGTCACGCCGGATGCTGCGGCTGAGCCGCCACTTAAATCGTCTAGCTTTGGGGGATTTAAACGTCGTGTCGCGGATTGACGGCAACGACGAGATCGGGCAGCTGTCCCGGCAATTTAACTACATGGTAGACAGCATTCGCCGGCTGATGGAGCAGGTCGTGGAGAAAACCGAGCAAAACAACCGACTGGAGCTGGCTCAGCGGGAGATCAAGCTGAAAATGATGGCCAGCCAAATCAATCCGCATTTTCTGTTTAATGCGCTGGAGTCCATTCGGATGAATGCCCATTTAAAAGGGGACAAGGAGATCGCCAACGTCGTCCGGCTGCTGGGCAAGATGATGCGCAAGAATCTGGAGGTCGGCCGGGAGAGCACCCCGCTGAAGGAAGAGCTGGAGATGGTCAGCTCCTACCTGGAGATTCAGAAGTTCCGTTACGAGGACCGACTAAGCTATACCTTGTCGATCGATCCCGCGGCGAGTTTCATTCGCGTGCCGCCGTTAATCATTCAGCCGTTGGTTGAGAACGCCGTCGTACATGGCGTGGAGGACAAGGAAGAGGGCGTTCATGTCGAGGTGAGAATCGAAAGAGCCGATGAGCTGGTTCGTGTCACGGTTCGGGATAACGGGATGGGCATGACACCTGAACGCCTTCAGGAAGTGATGAGCTTTATCTCCGGCATCAAGGAGCCGGAACAGAAGCGGATCGGGCTGCGCAACGTGCATCAAAGGCTCGTGCTCTCCTACGGGGAAGAGCATGGTTTGCGGATTAAGAGCGATTATGGAGTTGGCACCGAGATCAGCTTTACGATCCCTTCCGGAAGCAATCTCTAATTATTATATGGTTTTGTTCGAAATCTCTCGGGTATTTCACCGGTCCCCCTTGCCTTATCATTAAGCTATAGCAGACAAGGGGGGAGTAAAGAGATGGAAACGCTGTCACCTCGGCCGGAAACCAAAAATGTAAGCGCAACCCCTAAGCCGCCGAAGAAGCGGAAGACCGGGTTCTGGCGGAGCATTTTACAGCAGAAGTACTTATACTTAATGTCCATGCCATTCGTCATTTGGTTGTTTGTATTCAACTATTTGCCGGTTTGGGGCTGGACGATGGCTTTCCAAAAATACAAGCCGTCAAAATCCTTCTCCGAACAGGAATGGGTCGGATTCAAGAACTTCGTGGACCTGTTCCAGGATGAACGGTTCTATCTGGTCCTCCGCAATACGCTGGCCATGAGCCTCATGGGACTGGTCGCGGGATTTGTGATTCCGATTACCTTTGCAGTGCTGCTGAACGAGCTGCGCGGCAAATACTTTAAGCGGACGGTACAAACCGTTTCCTACCTACCGCACTTTGTGTCCTGGGTTGTCGTTGGGGGGATTATCACCAAAATGCTCTCCATTGACGGAGGGATCGTCAACGATCTCTTGGTATCCCTGAACATCATTAACGAGCCGATTCAATTTATGGCCCAAGGGAAATGGTTTTGGGGAATTGTAACCGCTTCCGATGTATGGAAGGAAACCGGCTGGAACGCCATCATTTACTTGGCGGCGATCACCGGTATCGATAAAGAGCTTTATGAGGCGGCACGGGTCGATGGAGCCGGACGTTTCCGCCAAATCTGGAACATTACACTTCCGGGGATCCGGACCACGATTTCGGTGCTGCTGATCATGTCGATCGGCCATTTGATCGGCATCGGGTTCGAGAAGCAGTTCCAGCTCAGCAACTCGTTGGTGACCGACTATTCCGAAGTACTGGATCTCTATGCATTGAACTACGGGATTAATATCAGCCGGTTCTCGTACGGTACCGCGATCAGTATGTTCACTTCCGTGGTCAGCATTATCCTGCTGCTTACCGCCAACGGAATCATGAAGAAAACAACCAAAGAAAGCATCATGTAGGGGGAGGGAGACGACGATGGCAAGCTCAAGCAAAGCTTTTAACGACACGCGGGGCGACAAAATTTTCAACATCTGCAACTTCATTCTGATGACCGTGATTTTGATCATCACGTTGTACCCTTTCCTGAACGTGCTGGCGATCTCCTTCAACGATTCCACGGACACGGTTCGAGGCGGCATCTACATCTGGCCGCGGGAATTCACCTTGGAGAACTATAAAACGATCTTCAATTATTCCAGCCTGATTACGGGCTTCAAAATTACGATTTACCGGACGGTGCTTGGGACTGTACTCGGGTTGATCAGCGCATCGATGCTGGCGTACACGCTAAGCCGGCCGGATTTCAAATCCCGGAAGTTCGTGTCCACGTTCCTGGCGCTGACGATGTACTTCTCCGGCGGCTTGGTTCCGACCTATATGCTGATGCGCCATCTGGACTTGATCGGCACATTCTGGATTTACATCCTTCCGGGAATCGTGAGCGCGTTTAACGTGTTTATCATCCGTTCCTTTATCGACGGCTTGCCGTATGCGCTGCAGGAATCCGCCAAGCTGGACGGGGCCAACGACTTTACGATTTACTATAAGGTCATCCTGCCGCTCTGTAAGCCGGTTCTGGCAACGATCGCCTTGTTCTTGGCGGTAGGCCAGTGGAACTCCTGGTTTGATACCTATCTGTACAACGGGAATAAGGCGCACTTAACAACCTTGCAATACGAGTTGATGAAAATCCTGCAGAGCACCAACCAAGGTGCAAGAATGACCAATGCCAACGACATGGCCAATATGATGGCTCAGGTCTCACCGGAGTCCATCAAGATGGCGATCACGATTGTCGTCACGGTTCCGATCTTGATCGTGTATCCGTTCTTGCAGCGTTATTTCGTAGACGGGATGACATTGGGTGCAGTCAAAGCCTAGGATCACGTTCATGGATTCGCTTCCGCCGCCGACTGGCGGCGGGGGGCATCCTTCAAGAGTAGATTTCTTTTTCAGCCAATGATGTAAGCCCTTTCTTATCCGGATGTGCCGGGAAAGGTCAACACCGTTTCGGTATCAGCAGGCGAAAGCCTGTTATACAATACAAGTTTTACTATGACGACGAGGGGGAAAGTAGAAATGAAATGGAGAAGCCCGAAAGCTTTTGCAGCCATTTTGCTCGCAAGTACGATGTTGGTGGCAGGTTGCGGGAGCAACGGAAACAATGCAGCCAATAGCGGAAATACAGGAAACACCGGGAACGCAGGGAGCAACGCGGAAGCGTCCGCGGACACCAGCCCAATTACCTTTACTTTCTTTGGTGCGGATGCCAGTCCGAACTGGAACAATATGCAGGACGATGTAGGTAAGGTCATTACGGAGAAAACCGGCGTGACGATCGAAGCCGAGTTTGACGTAGGCGCCGGCGGCGGTGAGAACAAAATCGCCTTGATGGCTGCGAGTGGCGACGTGCCGGATCTGATTTTTGCCAAAGGCGAATTAAGCAAGCTTGTGGATGCGGGACTGATTGTTGACCTGGCTCCGTTGATTGAAGAGCATGCGCCAAACCTGAAGAAGATGTTCAGCGAAAATATGAACCGCCTGAAATACAGCAACGATGATCAAGCGATTTATTCGATCTTTACGAACGGCGGCGTAGATCAACAGTATTTTGACGCCGGCGGCGGTTTTGAAATCCAGCAACGCGTGCTGAAGGAGCTCGGATATCCGAAGGTTCGTACGGTACAAGACTTCGAAAACGTCCTGAAGCAATACGTGGAGAAACACCCAACGACGGACGGTCAGCCAACGATTCCACTGACGCTGAGCGCCGACGACTGGAGAATCATGATTACGGTCACGAACCCGGCGTTCCTGGCAACGGGCGCACCGGATGATGGAGAATACTACGTCGATCCGGAAACGTACGAAGCGATGCTGCACTACAAACGTCCGGAAGAGAAAGACTACTTCCGCTGGCTGAACCACATGTACAACGTAGGTCTGTTGGATAAAGATACATTTGTTCAAAAAGAAGACCAATACAAAGCGAAAATCGCCAGCGGCCGCGTGCTTGGTCTTATCGACCAGGAGTGGGGTTATCAAGATGCCGAGAACGCCCTGAAGACGGCAGGGAAAGACGAGTACACTTACGCGCACTTCCCGGTCACTTTGTCGGAGGAATACGAAGATCACTCCTTCCAGCAAGCGGGGGTTGACGGCTATGGCATCAGCATCACGACGGCTTGTAAAGATCCGGTTCGCGCGATTAAATTCATCGACTGGTTGTCTTCTGACGAAGGTCAAGTTTTGAGAAACTGGGGAGTCGAAGGCAAGCACTACACGATTGACGAAAACGGTCAACGCGTCGTTCCGGCCGACATTCAAGAACGCAAAGTGAATGACACCACGAACTTTACGAAGGAATCCGGCATCAGCCAATATCGCATCTTTGGTGCGAACTATGGCGACGGCGTCAAAGATCCTTCGGGCAACTACTATACCACGAACTTCCCTGAGCAAATCGTAGCCGGTTATACGGAAGCGGAAAAAGAAACGCTGAAGGCTTATAACGCAACGACCTGGAAAGACCTGTTCCCAGGCGAAGATGCCTTCCCTGCGAAGGACTGGGGCGCGTTGTACAACATGCCTACGCCTACGGATGGAGATTATCAAGTGATCTACCAAAAAACGCAGGATATCGTCCGCAAACGGATTCCGGAAGCGGTTCTGGCGAAAGAAGCCGACTTTGACAAAGTGTATGACGCATTCCTTGCCGAGTTGGATAAAGCCGGCGCCAAGGAAATGGAAGCCGAATATACGGAACTGGTGAAGAAGAGAGTTGAGCTGTTTACCGGCAAGAAATTGCAATAGTTTGATATTTTAGAGAATGAAATAAATAGCGAAAAGGCCCGTGATTTCTCGGGCCTTTTTGCGCCAATATCGAAGAATTTGAGAGGATGTGACGACGTTGACCCATTCGGATCAAACGGAATGGAAGCTGTGGTATGACCGGCCCGCTTCCCGCTGGGAAGAGGCGCTTCCCATCGGAAACGGGCGGATGGGCGGGATGGTTTACGGCGGGATCCACCGGGAGTTGATCGCCCTAAACGAGGATACGTTATGGTCGGGATTTCCTCGGGATCCGCAGAACTATGATGCGCTGCGTCATCTCGGACCGGCGCGCGAGCTAATTTTTGCCGGCAAATACAAAGAAGCGGAGCAACTGATCGACGCGGAAATGCTGGGCCGGCGTACGGAATCCTACCAGCCGCTGGGGAATTTGCGGCTGGAGCAGGGAGAAGGAGCAGGAGAAGAGACGGCAGGTCAGACAGGTGGAGAAAGCACGGTTCGCGGGTTCCGCCGGGAATTGGATTTGGCCACAGGGATCGCCGCGACGAGCTATCGGATCGGCGAGGCGGCCTATCTCCGTGAGGTCTTTGTCAGCGCGGTCGACCAAGTGTTGGTCGTGCGGATCGCGGCGTTGGGGAACCAGTCCGTTAATCTGGCTGCATCCTTGGATTCGTTGCTCCAACACCAGCTCGGGAGTGGACCGGACCGTATCATTATGACGGGCCGGGCGCCCAGCCACGTCGCCGACAACTATCGTGGGGATCACCCACAATCGGTGTTGTACGAGGAAGGGCTAGGCCTCTCCTTCGAGGTGCAAGTGCTGGCGCTGCCGGAGGGCGGCACGGCGGAGGCAGACGGAACGGGACGGTTGACGGTGCGCGGGGCCCAAGCGGTGACGCTGCTGCTGGCGGCCGCGACGGACTTCGCCGGCTATGACAAGACGCCGGGGAGCGGGGGCTGTTCGGCCGTATCGAGCTGCGCCTGGGCAGCGCTTCGGCGGCGGTGGAGCGGGCGGCCCAGCCGACGGACGAGCGGCTGGAGGCATACCGTAAAGGGGCTGCTGCGGACCCTGGGCTTGAGGCGTTGTATTTTCACTACGGCAGGTATTTGTTGATGGCCAGCTCCCGGCCGGGGACGGAGGCCGCCCATTTGCAGGGCATTTGGAACCCACGTGTGCAGCCGCCGTGGAACTGCGGCTATACGACCAATATCAATACGCAGATGAATTATTGGCCTGCGGAGGTTGCCGGGCTGGCTGACTGCCATGAGCCGCTGTTCGAGCTGATCCGCGACCTTAGCGTGAGCGGTGCCCGAACGGCGCGGATTCATTACGGCGCTAGAGGCTGGGTCGCCCATCACAATGTGGATTTATGGCGTCAGTCAACGCCGTCGGACGGCGAAGCCAGTTGGGCGTTTTGGCCGATGGGCGGGGTGTGGCTGTGCCGGCATTTGTGGGAGCATTACGAATTTGGGATGGACGAGCAGTTCCTGCGGGAGACAGCGTATCCGCTGATGAAGGGAGCCGCCGAGTTCTGCCAGGATTGGCTGGTGGCTGGCCCGGACGGACGGCTGGTTACGGCGCCTTCGACCTCGCCGGAGAACAAGTTCCTGACGCCGGACGGCGGCGAGCCCTGCAGCGTATCCGCCGGCAGCACGATGGATCTGTTCCTGATCCGCGAGCTGCTGGAGCATACGATCCGGGCGGCGGAGATCCTCAGCGTCGACGAGGCCTGGCGGCAGGAGTTAGCTGATACGCTCTCGCATATGGCTCAGCCGCAGGTTGGCCCGGACGGTCGGCTGCAGGAGTGGAGCGAGCCGTTTGCGGAAGCCGAGCCGGGACATCGGCACGTGTCCCATCTGTACGGCTTCTACCCGGGGGATGCGATCACCGTGCGTCAGACGCCGGAGCTGGCCGAGGCCGTGCACCGCACGCTGGAGGAGCGTATCCGGAACGGCGGAGGCCATACCGGCTGGAGCTGCGCATGGCTGATCAACCTATACGCCCGGCTGGGCGACGGGGAGACGGCGCATCGGTTCGTGGAAACGCTGCTGTCGCGCTCCACGTACCCGAACCTGTTCGACGATCATCCTCCGTTCCAGATCGACGGTAACTTTGGCGGCGCAGCCGGCATCGCCGAAATGCTGCTGCAAAGCCATATGGACGGCATCGACTTGTTGCCGGCGCTGCCGGAGGCGTGGGCGCCTCACGTCCACGGTCGGCGGCGAGTGCACGCTGCGCGGGCTGCATGGCCTGTCCGTCCGCTTGCCGGACGGCCGAACCGCGCAGGAGGGCGAACGCTTCCCTACGGAAGCGGGAGCGACGTACCTCGTGGGCTAGGCCAGGCTTGGCTAGGCTTAAGCTAGGGACCTATGCCTGCGACCTCGCGGGCGGCGGTGGTGATGGCGATGAGTCAAATTGATGCAAAAGTGCAGTTTTTTCTTCGAAAATGGACGGAACTCGGCTCTAATGCAGCCGACGGAACTGCTGGGGCGTCATGCCGGTATGCTTGCGAAAGGTGGCGACGAAGTGGCTGGCATCGCGGAAGCCGGTTTTGCCGGCGATGGCGGCGACGGTGACGCCGGGCTCGCTGGCCAGATGCTCCTTCGCTTTATGGATGCGCATTTGCGTGAGATAACTGTACGGCGCGATGCCAAACGTTTGCTGGAACAGCTTGCTGAGATGGCGGCCCGACATCCCAACCACCTCGGCTAAGGTATCCAGCCCAACGTCGGGATTGCCGTATTCCCGCTCCATCCAGGCGAGCAGCGGCCCCAGCTTCTCCATATTCCGGGGAACAGCGCTGCTGCTTACCTGACCAAACTGGCTCAGGACGGCGAGGAACCGGTATACCTCTGTGGAGGTTTCCAGGCCGAACAGGTCCTGGAGGCTGTCCAGCTTGGTCAGCAGTTGACCAAGCAATGGGGTGAGCGGAGCCTCCGCGTCCCAGCGGAACAAGGCGGCCTCCCGGATGCCAAACGTTGCCAGGATCGACCCGGCGGCCGCTCCGCCAAAGGTGAGGTAATACGTCTCCCATTTCGAGCTCCGCTTGGCCTCGTAGGCGTGCGGCATGCCCGGCGGCAACAACAGCCCGCTGCCCGTCGGGAGCGGAACCGTTCCGCTGCCGAAGGTCAACTCGCCTTCGCCTTCGGCGGTTTGCAGCCAATGATAGTAAGGGTACCCGTCGGGGCGGGCGATTTTCTCCTGGTTCGGATTATAGCCGACACTTTCCAGGAGCAAGGGAAGATCCGGGGTTGCGGCTGGAGAGAAAACGAAACGGGTAAAGGCCCGTGAGCTCATCGTGATGATTGCCTCCTAAATTTGATCCATATAATTATATTACATTTCGAGATTATTATATATAAAGCGGAAAAATTCAACCTTACAATGGACTTAGAAGTTATATATCACTAAAGGATGTGGGTATGGTGATCAACGATAAATTGCCGAAAATTTGGTACGGCGGCGACTACAATCCGGAGCAGTGGGGACCGGACGTTTGGAAAGAGGACGAGCGGATGTTCAAGTTGGCCGGGATCGACGTGGCTACGGTAAACGTTTTTTCCTGGGCACTAAATCAACCTAACGAGGAAACGTATGATTTTACACAATTGGACGAAACGATCGACCGACTATACAAAAGCGGCGTTCATATCTGCCTGGCGACCAGCACCGGGGCTCATCCGGCGTGGATGGCCCATAAATATCCGGACGTGCTGCGCGTAGACGTGCAGGGACGGAAACGCCGGTTTGGCGGACGTCATAATTCCTGCCCGAATTCGCCAACCTACCGTAAATATTCCACCCGTCTGGCCGGCAAGCTGGCTGAACGCTACAAGGACCATCCAGGCCTCCTGATCTGGCATATCTCCAACGAGTACGGCGGGTACTGTTATTGTGACAACTGTGCTTCCGCCTTCCGCGTGTGGCTGCGGGAACGTTACAAGACGCTGGATGAGCTCAACCGCGTTTGGAACACCCGTTTCTGGGGCCATACGTTCTATGACTGGGAAGAGATCGTCGTGCCCAACGAACTCAGCGAGGAATGGGGCGGCAACCGCACCAATTTCCAAGGAATTTCGCTCGACTACCGGCGGTTCCAGTCCGAATCATTGCTGGAGTGCTACAAGCTGGAGTATGACGAAATCAAAAAGCATACCCCCAACATCCCGGTAACGACCAACCTGATGGGGCTTTATCCGGAGTTGGATTACTTCGAATGGGCTAAACACATGGATATCGTTTCGTGGGACAACTACCCATCCCTGGATACGCCGGTCAGCCTCACGGCCATGACTCACGACTTGATGCGCGGGCTGAAGAGCGGTGCGCCGTTTATGCTGATGGAGCAGACGCCAAGCCAGCAGAACTGGCAGCCGTACAACTCGCTGAAGCGTCCCGGCGTGATGCGGTTGTGGAGTTATCAGGCGGTAGCCCGCGGCGCGGACACGGTGTTGTTCTTCCAACTTCGCCGCTCGATTGGCGCGTGCGAGAAGTACCATGGGGCGGTGATCGAGCACGTGGGTCACGAGCACACCCGGGTCTTCCGCGAGGTGGCGGAGCTGGGCCGAGAGCTGGAGCAGCTGGGCGATACGCTGCTGGATTCGCGGACCGAAGCTTCGGTCGGCATCGTCTACGATTGGGAGAATCGTTGGGCGATCGAGTTATCCAGCGGCCCAACCGTTGCTTTGAATTATGCGAACGAGGTCCACAAATATTACGATGCGCTGTTCCAAATGCACGTCGAGAGCGACATGGTGTCGGTGGAGGAGGATTTCAGCAAGTATAAAATCTTGATTGCGCCGGTGATGTACATGGTGAAGCCGGGGTTTGCCAAAAAGGTAGAGGCGTTTGTCGCCAATGGAGGCACGTTTATCACCACCTTCTTCAGCGGCATCGTCAATGAGAACGATCTGGTGACGACCGGCGGATATCCGGGCGAGCTGCGCTCCGTCCTGGGCATCTGGGCGGAGGAGATCGATGCGTTGCTGCCGGGACGCACGAACCAAATTGTGATGAAAGACGCTTGGGGCGGGCTGTCGGGCCAATACGAATGCGGCCTCCTGTGCGATTTGATTCACGCCGAAGGCGCCGAAGTCTTGGCGGAATACGGCTCCGATTTCTATCAAGGGATGCCGGCCGTGACGGTCAACCGGTTTGGCCAAGGCCGCGCCTATTATGTGGCGAGCAGCCCGGACGCCGCTTTCCTGCAAGGGTTACTCAAGAACCTGTGCGAGGAAAAGGGGATCCGCCCGCTGCTGGACGCGCCAGTTGGCGTCGAGGTGGCGCGCCGCGTCAAGGACGGCAAAGCGTTCTTATTCCTGCTCAACCATAACGAAGGCGCCGCCGAGGTGGAGATCGGGGCTGAAGGCATGAAGGACCTGCTGGCGCAGGCTGAGGTGTCGGGCACGATCACCGTACCTGGGCGGGGTGTCGTGATCCTGGAGAGCCGGAAGTAATTGAAAAAACCGCAAGGCCATTTGTTGTCGGCCTTGCGGTTTTTTGCGCTGTTCCCTTGGAAATGTTGTAAATCCTGCAACATTTTCGGCGGGATATGCGGTTACGCAGCGGAAAGTTGCAGTTTGTACAACATTTTCACGTGATCTCGTCATAACCGGGAGAGAATGTTGTACAAATTACAACATTTCGCTCAGAGAGACCGGTTTGGCGGGAAAAATGTTGCCGTTTTTGCAACATTCCAAATGACGGGACCAGCCGAAGTCAGCGAGCCGTCCGATGCAACGCTCAGGCTTAGCTGTTCTCCAAAATCGTGTTCAGGGTCGTGCGGTCCAGCCCGCGCACGAGGCGGATCAGCAGCTCCTTCGCGGCCTCGTAATCGTCCGTATGGATGATCGAGGAGGACGTGTGGATGTAGCGGGAGCAGATGCCGATGACGCTCGACGGCACGCCGGTGCCGCTGAGATGCACCTGACCGGCGTCCGTACCGCCCGGCGACACGAAGTATTGGTATTTGATCTTGTGCGTATCCGCCGTATCGCGGATATACTCGACCAAGCCGCGATGGGTGATCATCGTCGGGTCGAGGATGCGCAGCAGTGCACCGTCGCCCAGTCGGCCGAACGCCTTCTTATCGCCGGTCATGTCGTTGGCGGCGCTGGCGTCCAAGGCGAAGAAGATGTCCGGCTGAATCAGGTTAGCCGCCGTCCGCGCGCCCCGCAAGCCCACTTCCTCTTGCACGTTGGCCCCGACGTAGAGGGTATTCGGCAACTTCTCGCCGTGCAGCGCCTCCACCAGCTCGATAGCCAAACCTACGCCATAGCGGTTATCCCAGGCTTTCGCCATGATTTTCTTCGGATTCACGAGCGGGGTGAACTCGCAAATCGGTACGATTTGTTGGCCGATCCGCACCCCTGCGGCTTCCGCTTCCTCGCGGCTGTCCGCGCCGATGTCCAGATACATCGTCTTGATGTCCACCGGTTTACTGCGCTGCGACTCGTCCAGCAGGTGAGTGGGGATCGATCCGACCACACCGATGATCCGGCCAGCCGGCGTAATAATCTGCAGGCGCTGCGCCAATACAGCCTGGCTCCACCAGCCGCCCAGCGGTTGGAACGAGACCATCCCGTTGTCGCTGATGCCGGTGGTCATAAAGCCAACCTCGTCAAAATGGCCGGCTACCATGACCCGCGGACCTTGCTCGTCGCCGCGCAATACCCCAAACAACCCACCGAGGTTATCCTGTACGAATTCCTGGGTGTAGGCCGACATTTTGTTCTTAACGAGGGCTCGCAGCTCCCGTTCAAATCCGGGTGCCGCCGGAAATTCCGTCAGCTGCTTAAACAGCTCGCGTGTTTTCTCGTTCATTGTTTTCTCTCCTTTTTTTCTTTATAAGGAAGTCATCAAAATCGCAAGTGAACATTCTATTTTAGTATGAACTACCTTTTTTCGATTGTCCATTCTCCCTGCGGTTTTTATTCATCAGGCAGACTTTCGCCGCACCGGCTTTTCTTGGCAGGCATATACTGCAGCATGCAGCAGCTTGATGGGCGAATGTGAGGGAGGCTAGGCTTAATGGAACGGTATGCCATGGATTGGCTGGTGATCTGTCTTCTTTTTATCCTCCTGGTCATTATCCTTCTGTATCTGTGAATACGCCTGACACGAACCCGCAGAGCTCAATCCTGCGGGTTTTTACATACCGAAAACCATGGATGATTTTCCAAACATAACAAGCGGTCGGATGACAAATAATGAGTATACCGTGCAAGTTAGGAAAATAAGGAGGAATGCCGTTTGCCTGCAAAAGCGAAAAACAAGCCGGGCGCTCGGGTGAAGCTAAACCACCTGCTGCTGACGGAGCAAGAGTACAAGCAGGTTGCCGACCAGCATAAACCCAAAACAAATATCTGGGGCAACTGCCTGCGGGCATTTTTGGTCGGAGGGCTTATCTGTCTGCTCGGCCAATGTATCCAGCAGCTGTTCATGACCTTTGCCGACATGACGGCGCGGGAGGCGGCGAGTCCTACGGTCGCCGTGCTGATCTTCATCTCCGTCGTGCTCACCTCGTTGGGCGTCTACGATAAAATCGCCCAGTGGGCGGGGGCCGGCACCGCCGTGCCGGTGACGGGATTTGCCAATTCCATGTGCTCTTCGGCCATTGAATCCAAGGCGGAGGGGCTTGTCCTCGGCGTCGGGGCCAATATGTTCAAACTGGCGGGCTCGGTGATTGTGTTTGGCGTTGTCGCCGCTTTTATCGTAGGCGTCATTCATGTCATTTTCGGCTTGGGAGGAGTGCATTAACGGATGCTGATCGGCTCGCAAACCTGGGAGTTTCGCTCCAAACCGGCGATTATCGGGGCGGCGACGGTCGTTGGGCCTGAAGAAGGCGAAGGGCCGTTGTCCTCCACGTTTGATTTTGTCTATGACAATCTGGAGATTGACGAGAAGACGTGGGAAAAAGCGGAGCGCAAGCTGCTGGAGCACGCCTCGTCGCTCGCGCTGATCCATGCCGGCATCAACCGGGAGGACTTGTCCTTCTTTATCGGCGGGGATTTGATGAACCAGATTATTACCGCCACGTTTGCGGCCCGCACGATCGCCGCGCCGTACCTCGGAGTGTTCGGGGCTTGCTCCACCTCGATGGAGAGCCTGGCGCTTGCAGCTTTTCTGGCGGATGCCGGGGGGGCGCGCTACGTCATGGCCGGTACGGCCAGCCATAACTGTACCGTGGAGAAGCAGTTCCGCTATCCAACCGAATACGGTTCGCAAAAACCGGGGACGGCCCAATATACGATTACCGGAGCGGGCTGTGCAGTCGTCTCGAAGGAAGGGTCCGGTCCGCGCATCACCCATGCCACGATCGGCCGAATCCAGGATCTTGGCGTCAAGGATCCGTTTAACATGGGAGCGGCGATGGCTCCGGCCGCGGCGGATACATTGGTCTCTCACTTCCGCGATACGGGGCGCGGACCCGAGGATTACGATTTGATCGTTACCGGAGACTTGGCTTCGGTGGGACATGCCATCGTCAAGGATCTGCTTGACAAAGACGGCGTAGCCATGGACAAGACGGATTTTAACGATTGCGGGCTGATGATCTATGACCGCGAGAAGCAAACCTACGTCAACGCGGGAGGCAGCGGCTGCGGTTGTTCCGCCGTTGTCACCTACGGCCATATTTTGCGAAAAATAAAGAACCGGGAACTGGGCCGGGTGCTGATCGTTGCCACGGGTGCCCTATTGTCGCCGCTGTCTTATCAGCAAGGCGAGAGCATCCCCTGCATCGCTCACGCGGTCGCCCTGGAACAGGAGGATAACGAAAAATGATATTTTTATGGGCGTTTTTGATTGGCGGTTTAATTTGCGTTGTTGGCCAACTGATGATGGATGTATTGAAATTGACTCCTGCGCATACGATGAGCTCGCTGGTGGTCGCAGGCGCGGTGATGGACGCGATCGGCTGGTATGATCCGCTGGTGAAGTTCGCCGGAGCGGGGGCTTCCGTGCCGATTACAAGCTTCGGGAACTCGTTGGTTCACGGGGCGTTAACCGAATTGCAGCGGGATGGATGGATCGGGGTCATCACCGGGATTTTTGACGTAACCAGTGCGGGGATCTCGGCGGCGATCATCTTTTCCTTCTTGGCGGCGCTGGTCGCCCGGCCCAAAGGATAAAATTTTTGGAATTCCTTCAGCTTTTTACGGGTATCAGTGTACTCCCTATCTATCTTCATGTAAAATAGGTAGATATATACAGGTCTTATTTGGGAGGGAAAATGCGTGCCCGTACATGAGCAATCGATGCAAACTTTGAACGCCGTAAAGAACAACCTGGAGTCGTGTATTTTAGGAAAGTCGTTTGAGATCAAGCTGCTGCTCTCGGCACTGTTGGCCGGCGGCCATGTATTAATCGAAGACGTACCTGGTACAGGCAAAACCCAGCTCGTCAAGGCGCTAGCCAAATCGATGAGCGGCGATTACCGTCGGATTCAATGTAACCCGGATATTCTGCCCAGCGATATTACGGGGGTTTCGGTTTTCCATCCCCATGAAGAACGATTCGTATTCCGGCCAGGTCCGGTGATGACGCATATTTTGCTGGCGGATGAAATCAACCGGGCGACCACGAAAACACAATCGGCCTTGCTGGAGGTCATGGAGGAGCGCAGTGTAACCGCCGACGGCGTAACCTACCCGCTTCCTCATCCTTTTATGCTCTGCGCAACTCAGAACCCGATTGACTTCGAAGGCACCTACCTGCTGCCGGAAGCCCAATTGGACCGCTTTATGATGAAAATCGGGATCGGTTACCCTGATGCAGGTACGGAGAAAGCGATGCTGCGTTCCCATAGCCAAGGACAACCGACCGATCAGTTGGAATCGGTTACAACGATGGAGGAGATCACCGCCATCCAACGCGAGGTTCAACTCGTGCATATCAGCGAACCGCTTGCCGATTATTTGCTGGAGATCGTACGCCGGACACGGGAGCATGAAGATGTGCTGCTGGGGGCGTCGCCGCGCGCTTCGCTGGCTTTTATGGCCGCGGCCAAAGCGTATGCTTTTCTGGAGGAACGGGATTACGTGCTGCCCGACGATATCAAGACGCTGGCACCGTTTGTGTTGGAACACCGGATCCTGCTGCGTCCCGAATCCCGTCTGGGGCACCGGAACGTCGGCGAAGTGCTGCAGCAAATTCTCCGGCAGGTCCATGTACCGGTCGCCGTAGGACGGTAACCGATGCGCGCGCTGGTCGAAGGCGTCAAAATGGGCTTAACCTCCCGCAAGTTCTGGAGAGTTGCGTCCGTCTGGCTGGTCTGCCTGCTCTACGTGTTGTTTCAAGGCGGGAAAACCTCGCTGATGTTGTTTATGATGGTTTCGGTGCTGGGTTTCTATTGGGCGATCGGCGGCCTGGGCGGCGTGAAGCGGATCAGAGGATCCAGAACTTTGTCCCTCTCCGGTGAACGGGGCGCGGTGCTTCAGGCCGGAGATCAGGTAATGGTGAAGCTGCAACTGCAGCTTCCGGCCTTCCTGCCGCTGCCTTATATCGTCGTCCGGGAAACGCTCCGGCGTCATAACGGAGATACCTGGGTGTTCGAGGACAGCGTTGTGCCTTATTTCAGTTCCAGGTCCGAGCTGGTCTATAAAACGCCGCCGCTTGAGCGCGGTAAATACGGATTTACCGGTACGCACTGCAGTGCCGAGGATATTTTTGGCCTGGTGGAGCACACCAGCGCCTTTCACACCGGCGGAGAGTTTCGCATCCTTCCCCGGACGGTGTTTATCCCTCACTGGGAGCTCTACAGCCGCAATTCACGTCTCGCCGGCCCGGAGACGGCCGTGGCGTTGTCCCGGCGGGAATCCACCCAGATCAACGGGGTGCGCGACTACGTGTACGGGGATCGGATCTCCCGGATTCACTGGAGCGCCACTGCGAAAACGGGGACGTGGAAGTCCAAGGAGTTTGAGCATGAATCGCTGCCCAAAATGCTCCTGGTGCTAGACGCTCATACCAGCGGATACCTCCGCTCGGCGCAGTTCGAGTTGGCCGTATCCACGGCCGCTTCGCTGCTGGAATATGGGGCAAGGGAACGCATTAGCATGGGGCTGTGCACCTTAGGCAAAACCCTCCGTTACTTCCCGCCGGCCGAAAGTTATCTGGAGCGGCAGCAAATGCTGCATCAGCTCGTAGATATCAACGCGGACGGGTTCGGCAACTATAAGGATCGCCTGGAAGCGCAGCAGGACCTGTTTCAGCCGGGCGCGTTCTTTATCCTGATCAGCCCATTGGCGGACGATAAGGTGCTCTCGATGCTTAGGTTAGCTAAATCGCGGCAGATGATCCCGTATCATATCCAGATCGGGGATGAGTCCGCGGCGTCGGGCGTGCCGAACGCCTACCGGGCTGGCAAGCGTTCCGCCTGGCAGGGAACCCTGCAGGAGCGGGGACTGCGCGGCGTCTACGTCTCCTCCCTCCGCGAGCTTCCCGCGGCGATGGGGGGTGCGAAGCTATGAAACCGGCGGCCAAACCTCAATATCCGAAGTCTTATCAGACATTGACCCTGCTATGGGTCGTTATTATCGCCATGCAGTGGATTGATTTTACGGAGCCGCTCTGGTTCTCGGTGACGACCACCCTGGTGACCGTGACGATAATCATGATGGCGCTGGTGGAATGGCTGCTTCCGGTGCCGGCGGGGTGGAAATGGACGATCAAAATTTTCGTTCTTCTGACCGTATGGCGTTTTATTCTGACTAGTTACGGAGTTTATGTCCCGTTTGGACCGTTTTTTCCTGATCAGATCCGCGGGATGGCGTTGACCTTTACACCGTATATCTGGTTTTCCCTTATCGCATGGTTGCTGCTCGAAGCGGTATTGCGGCTAGTCGTTACTCGTCCGAGAATTCTGGCGTTTTTGGCGGTTCATCTGGTTGCGTTTGCGATTTTGGACTCTTTTACGCATTATTATTTATGGCAAAACGTAGCCTGGATTGTGTTCGCCGGTCTCGGCTGGTTGGTCAGCGCGCATTTCTATGAATACCGCCGAAAATATCCGCAGGGCTGGCATCGTTTACGGCAGAGCCCGATCAAAATCGCCGTGAATATCGGCATCGTCTTTGCCTGCGTGCTGTTGATCGGGATCAGTATGCCGTCGGTGTCGCCCACGCTGACCGATCCGTACACGGCTTGGATCAAGCGCAGCGGGGGAGGCGGAGGCGGGCCCTCGGCCCTGTCCGGCGTGTTGGGAGAAGGTCCGGCGGCAGTTCAGGAGGAGATCGTCTCCGGCTACAGCCGCGACGACACCACTCTGGGCGATGGGTTCGAATTTAGCTATAGCCCGGTGATGTCGATTGATACGCCGGTAAGGTCCTATTGGCGCGGGGAAACCCGGCGTCTCTACTCCGGCAAAGGATGGGCGGATCTGGAAGAGGAAGGTCGGGATACGGAACGTTATCGCGGCGCACCCAACGAGGATCCGCTTGAGCACGAACAGCCGGGCAAGGTAGAAACGATGCGGGTGGAGCAAACGGTCACGATGAATACCGATAAGGAATACCCCGTGCTGTTCGGCGGTTACGCCATCGAAAGCGCCGAATTGCTGGACGACCGGCAGCAACCGGATATGCGTTGGGCCGGCAAACAAGCGGAACTGTTCTGGAACGGCTACCGCAATCCCGGCGATTTGCCGGATTATCCTAGGAAGTATAAGGTGGTTGCCAATATTCCGCTGATCCCGCTTGAGAAGCTGGAGCAGGCGAGTTATGAAACAATATATTCGGAGGGCGCGCCGGAGGAGTATTTGCAGCTGCCGAATAATCTGCCGCAGCGGGTGAAAGACCTAGCCGAGGAGATTACTGCGGAGGGCGAAACGCCTTATGCCAAAATGGATTTGCTGCAGCAATACCTCCGGCAGAATTATGAATATACGAACAAACCGGATTTAACCCGGAAGCGCAGTGACGATTTTGTCGATAGTTTCCTATTTGAAATCCGGCAGGGATACTGCGATTATTATTCGACGGCGATGGTCGTTATGGCCCGTTCGCTGGGGGTTCCCGCGCGGTGGGTTAAAGGCTACGCCCCCGGCAGTCAGCCGAGCGACGAGATGATGATGCGCAGTCCGGAGCTGGGTCGGGCGTACAATGTGAGCAACGCCGATGCCCATTCCTGGGCGGAGTTGTATTTCGGCGATTACGGCTGGATTCCGTTTGAGGCAACGCCGGGCTTCGTATCGCCGATCATGGAGGCGCCGGAAGAGAGCGATGAGGCTTTCGCGATGGATACGGATACCAATACAGAGGTTGCCGCCGCCGAAGAAAGCTTCTTCTCGAAGCTGGATCCGGTGGTGATGCAGCGGATTTTCGTATCCGCCGTCAGCGTGTTATTGCTTTGGACCTTATACCAGCTGCGTTCGGAGCTGTATTTCCTCTGGCTCCGGCTGCGATTGGGCCGGCCGCTGACGCCGGGAGAGAAGACGATTTATGAAACGCTGCGTCTGGTAAGGCGGCTGCGCCGAAAAGGTCTAGCCCGCAGTGACCAGGAGACGCTGCGGGAAGCGTTCGGGCGGTGGAAGCGCGAGCGGCCGCAGCTCGCGGAGGTATTGGATCCGCTGCTGCTCTTGTATGAACAAGCGAGCTATGGCCGGAGCCCGGCCGCGTCGGATTGGCGTGCGGCGCGGGAAATGACGCGTAAAGCGGTTAAACTGGCCGGCGGAAATGGGCTGCGGCAAGCGTTGCCGGTTGGCGGGAAACGATTCCTCGATCGGTGATCCCCCGGGGGGCCGCTGTTCGGAACCTGATGTGGGTTCATCCGGCGGGAATCTGCAATTCGGACTTGTTGGCTTCCTCAACGCCCCCGCGCTTGCGCGGGAGGCGTTTTCTTTTTTAAAATAGAAGCATGTCGGGGGAAGAATATGGTATAGTTTGTCGTATGAAACCGAGGTGAACGTATTTGTTTGAGAAGTTTATGCCGAATTTACGCGTGGACAGCGTATTCGATATCGATCTGGAAGGACTCTATGCCCAAGGCTACCGCGGCATCATCACCGACCTGGACAACACCCTGGTTGGAGCCAAAGCGCCGCTCGCCACTCCCGAACTGATCGAATGGTTTGAGAAAGTGAAGAAATGCGGGTTTAAACTTGTGATTGTGTCAAACAATAATTTGGACAGGGTGTCGGTATTCGCAAACCCTTTGAATATTGAGTTTGTGCACGCAGCCAGAAAACCTTCCGGCACGGCTTTTCACCGAGCCATGGAAATGATGGGCCTCGGCCCGCAGGAGACGATCGTTGTTGGCGACCAGATGATGACCGACGTATTTGGCGGGAACCGACAAGGGTTGTACACTGTGCTCGTGCTCCCGATTGCCGTCCAGGACGAAGGGATCGGCACGAAAATGAACCGCGTGATGGAGCGCATCGTGAAGCGGCGGTTGGGCAAGGTAGGATTATGGCTCGAGGAGGAAAAGAAACGATGACGGAAGTACGGAGCGCGGAAGGCGCTCTTCGTTGCAGCGGATGCGGCGTGGCGCTGCAAACGCAAGATTCAAGTAAGCCGGGGTTCGTCCCGGAGCAAGCTTTAACGAAAGAACCGGTGATTTGCCAACGCTGTTTCCGGATCAAGAACTACAATGAATCCTCATCGGTGACGGTGGAGCAGGACGAGTTCCTGCGGCTGCTGTCACAGATCGGCGGCAAGGAAGCGCTGGTGATTCATATTGTGGATCTGTTTGATTTCCAAGGCAGCGTGATTTCCGGATTGCAGCGGTTCGTCGGGAACAACCCGGTGCTGCTGGCGGTAAATAAGACCGACCTGCTGCCGAAGGTGACGAACTGGAACAAGGTGCGGAACTGGGTGCAGAAGGAAGCGAAGGACATGGGGCTGAAGATCGAAGACGTCGTCCTGTGCAGCGCCAAGCAAAACAGCGGCTTCGACCGCTTGCTGGAAGCAGTGGCGGCACGGCGCGGCGATCGCGACGTCTATGTCGTTGGCGCGACCAATGTCGGCAAATCGACGCTGATCAACCGGCTGATTCGCGATTACAGCGATCTGGAGCAGGAGCTGACGGTATCGCGTTACCCGGGGACCACGCTAGATATGGTGCACATCCCGCTGGATGACGGTCGGGCGATCATTGACACGCCGGGGATCATGTATCCGTCGCGATACAGCGAGCTGGTGGCCCCTGCGGATTTAGGCGTGATTATGCCGGACAAAGCGTTGAAGCCGGCGGTGTACCAGCTGAATGAGGGGCAGACGCTCTTTTTTGGCGGCTTTGGCCGGTTTGACTTCATTCAGGGGGAACGCCAGTCGTTCACCTGCTTTGTCAGCGGCCGGGTGCCGATTCACCGCACGAAGCTGGAGCGGGCGGACGAGCTGTTCGCGACGCATGCCGGGGAAATGCTGGCGCCGCCAAGCAAGGAGCATCTCGAAGCCCTGCCCGAATGGACGCGGCACGAGTTCCGCATCCCGAAGGGCAGCCGGAGCGACCTGTTTATTTCCGGTCTCGGCTGGGTTAAGATCAACAACGACTTTGGCGCCGTCGTTGCCGCACACGTGCCAAAAGGCGTGAAGGTGCTGGTTCGGTCATCGTTGATTTAATTGGTGATTGGTGATTGACGCTCCTTAACTTCAATAAGAGTATAAAACAGCGTTATTTTCTACGATATGTGTATTTTAGATAAAATAGCGTTACGATTTCACTCTATTTGGGGAGAAGAGTGTCCGAATGACCGGTTTTCGAGGAATTAAGGTGATTTATTACCGCTATTTTCCCGTGAATAGGTTGATTAGGGGGAATAGCGTTACTTTTTAACCTTATTTTACGGAGGTTGGCACGGAACAAAGCAAAGCGGAGGAGAACCAATGGGAGAGCAAGCGAGTCACGAGAAACGGGAACGGGAAGAGGCACGGGCGACGGAAGGCGCGGGCGCGGGGCAGCAGCCGTTGCTGCTGGGCGTGATCGGCGACCCGATTCAGCATTCCAAATCGCCCGCGATGCATACCGCTGCACTGGAAGCCTGCGGGATCGCCGGGGCCTACTTGCCGTTTCACGTCAAGGGGAACCGGTTGGAGGAAGCGATCCGGGGCATCCGCGCGCTGGGATTCCGGGGCATCAATGTCACGGTTCCGCATAAGGTGGAAGTGATGAGCTGCTTGGACCGGATCGACGAAGGCGCGCGGCTGATCGGGGCGGTGAACACGATCGTCAACGACGAAGGCGTGCTCACCGGTTATAACACCGACGGCATCGGGTATATCCGATCGCTGAAGGAGGAGGCGGCTCCCGAGCTGAAAGGCAAGCGCGTGCTGGTGTTGGGCTCCGGCGGCGCGGCTCGCGGCATCGTCTACGCGCTGCTGCAGGAGCAGCCAGGCCTCGTAACGATTGCCAATCGTACCGCCGAGAAGGCGCGGGAGCTGGCCGCGGAATGGGCCCATCTCGGCAGCCTGAGCGGCTGCGGGATGGAGGAGCTGGACGCGGTGCTGCCGGGGGTGGACCTCATCATCAACACGACCTCGGTTGGGATGCATCCGCACGTTGGAGATTGCCCGCTGAATGCGCGGCAGATCCCGGAGGGGATCGTCGTCAGCGACCTGATCTATAATCCACTGAAGACGGAGCTGCTGCGGCAGGCCGAGGTTCGGGGATGTACGATCCACAGCGGGCTGGGGATGTTCATCTACCAGGGCGCTTATGCTTTTGAGCGTTGGACCGGCCGGTCCGCTCCGATCGAAGCGATGCGGGCTGCGGTGCTGGCAAGCATGCATCAATAAAGTTGGTTGTCGCATAATTGAATATTAAGGAGTTATGAAAACGATATGTTAACGGGAAAACAAAAGCGTTATCTGCGCAGTATGGCGCATGGGCTGCAGCCGATTTTTCAAGTGGGCAAAGGCGGCACGAACGAGCATATGATTAAACAAATCTCGGAAGCGTTGGAGCGTCGGGAGTTGATCAAAATCTCCGTGCTGAACAATAACCTGGACGATCCGAAGGAGATCGCCGAAGAGTTGGCAGAAGGGGCCGGCGCGGAGCTGGTACAACTCATTGGCCGGACGATTATCTTGTATAAAGAGTCCCGCGAATACAAACAAATCGAACTTCCATAGGTTCGTGGAGGATAGGCAAAATGAAAAAAGTCGGAATTATGGGCGGGGCGTTTGATCCGATTCACCTCGGCCATCTCCTGGCGGCGGAGGCCGCTAGAGAACAATACCATTTGGAAGAGGTTTGGTTCATGCCCTCTCATATCCCTCCGCACAAGCATCAGGCCGGCGTCAGCGGCCAGCAGCGGCTGGAGATGGTGGGGGCGGCGATCGCCAGCCATCCCGCCTTTAAGCCGCTCGACATAGAGCTGCGACGCGGCGGGGTATCCTATACGGTGGATACGATCCGCGAGCTTCGTTCGCAGCATCCCGATCTGGAATTTTATTTTATTATCGGGGCGGACATGGTAAATTATCTTCCCAAATGGGAAGGGATTGAGGATTTGGCCGGGATGCTCTCGTTTATCGGGCTGCAGCGCCCCGGAAGCTTCCTGGAGCTGGACGCGCTACCTCCCTTTATTCAGGAAGCGGTGCAGCTTGCGGAAATGCCGCTCGTCGATATTTCCTCAAGCCTGATCCGAAGCCGCTTATCCGCCGGACGTTCCGTCAGGTATATGGTGCCGGACGCCGTATATGAATATATGACAAGGAGCAGATTGTATGGGCTACAGCCGTGAAGAACTGATCGCCGCCGTTTCGGCGGGGATGCCGGCCAAACGCTGGAAGCATGTCGAAGGCGTGATGGAGAGCGCGGTGATCCTGGCCAAACGGTACGGGGCCGATCCGGTCAAGGCGGATTTGGCCGCCCTGCTGCATGATCTGGCCAAGTTTTGGCCGATTGAGGAGCAGGAGGCAATTATCCGCGATAACGGCCTGAACGCCGAGTTGCTCCGGCATGACAAGCAACTGCTGCACGCCGAGGTAGGGGCTTTTATCTCCCAGCGGGATTATGGCGTGGAGGACGAGGAGGTACTGGATGCGATCCGTTACCATACCTCGGGCCGAGAGGGGATGACCCTGCTGGACAAAATCGTCTGCCTGGCCGATTATATCGAGCCGGGTCGCGAATTCCCGGGCGTGGAGAACATTCGCAAGCTGGCGGAAACGAGTCTGGAGGACGCGCTGGTGGCGGGGTTTGATTCGACGATTTCCTTTTTGCTGGAGAAGGGGAAACCGATCTTCCCGCTGACGGTATTGGCGCGGAACGATTTAATCGTAAATAAGATCAAAAACTAGGGAGGCTGAGTGAATGGCAATAAGTTCGAACGAACTCATGAACATGGCGGTGCAAGCCGCTGACGATAAAAAGGCAATGAACATCGTGGCGCTGGATTTGAAGGGGATTTCCCTGATTGCAGACTATTTCGTGATCTGTCACGGCAACTCGGACACACAGGTGCAGGCGATCGCCACCGAGGTCCGAAAAAGAGCGCATGAAGCCGGCGCGAATGTCCGCGGCATCGAAGGGATGGATTCCGCCCGCTGGGTACTGATGGATTTGGGCGATGTGGTTGTCCATGTGTTCCATCGCGATGAGCGCGAATATTACAATATCGAACGGCTTTGGTCGGATGCCAAAGTAGTGGAGACCGTATGAGTCTGGTCGCGGGAACGATCGTATCTTTACCGATTGATCGTGAGGTATCGCCGTACGGATATTTTCTTAGCGCTGGGGGGCAGGATGTTCTGCTGCATTATTCCGAGCTGACTCGCCAGGTCAAGCCGGGGGAAACGGTAGAGGTGTTCCTGTTCTACGATACGGAAGACCGTCTGGCGGCCACGATGAAAAAGCCGTATCTGACGCTGGGTGAGCTGGCGCTGCTCGAAGTGGCGGACGTGCATCCGCGGCTGGGCTGCTTCCTGGAGATGGGGCTGGGCCGTCAGTTGCTGCTGCCGATCCGCGAACTGCCCGAACTGAAGGAGCTGCACCCCCAGGTTGGCGACCAGGTGTACGTCATCATGGAGCACGACAAGCAAGGACGGCTTAAAGCGAAGCTGGCGGGCGAGCAAGAGCTGGCTCCACAGACCTTCCATGCCCCGGAATCCTGGAAAAACCAATGGCTGGACGCGATCGTCTATAAGCCGCTGCAAATGGGCACGTTTGTTGTCGTTCAGGGCGGTGTGCTGGGATTTGGCGCGATTGGCATGATTCATTCGACCGAGCGGAACCGACTGTTACGGCTGGGCGAGCGGCTACAGGTCCGCGTGGCCCATATCCGCGAGGACGGGCGCGTAAACCTGGCGATGGCCCCGCGGAAGGAAATCGGCATGGGCCAGGACGCGGACAAGATCCTCGCGTATCTGGAGAGCCGGCCGGGCGGCGGGATGCCGTATTCGGACGCAACGCCGCCGGATTTGATCAAGCAGCGGTTTGCCATCAGCAAATCCGCGTTTAAGCGGGCGATCGGCAAATTGATGAAGGAAGGCAAAGTCGTTCAGAAGGAAAACTGGACCTATTTGGTCGAAAAACCGGCCGCCAGCGGGGACGACACGAACCAACCGGAAGCTTAAATAACGGAATAAGCAGCATCCAGACAGAAAGCGGTGACGAGCTAGCCCATGGCATCATATCGGAAATTTGCTTATGTATACGACGAATTGATGGAGGACATGCCTTACCCGGACTGGATCCGGTTTGCCCGCACGGCCTGGGAACGGCACGGGATGCCAAAGACGGTCGTTGACCTCGGCTGCGGAACCGGCAGCATTACGATCCCGCTGGTGAATGCCGGCTTTGAGGTGACGGGCATCGATTTGTCCGCCGACATGCTGGCGGTGGCCCGCCGCAAAATGGAAACCACACCCCAAGGAGCCCGGCTGTTCCGCGAGGGCAGCGTGCGTTGGGTGCAGCAGGATATGACGGA
Organism: Paenibacillus rubinfantis; assembly: GCF_001486505.1. Classification (GTDB taxonomy): domain Bacteria; phylum Bacillota; class Bacilli; order Paenibacillales; family Paenibacillaceae; genus Fontibacillus; species Fontibacillus rubinfantis. The sequence continues at coordinate 990,917 of NZ_LN909065.1, read as the reverse complement.
GTGGACCGCCCCTGAGCCGGTTGATGCCGTCATTTCTTTTTGCGATTGCCTGAACTATCTGCTGGAAGAGGACGATATCATCCGGACCTTCCGCCGTACATACGAGGGGTTGAAGCCCGGAGGGACGTTCCTGTTCGACGTGCATCATCCTAACACTTTGATCCGGTACGAGGAGGAGCAGCCGTTCATTTGGGATGAGCCCAGCGTGTCCTATATCTGGACGTGCGAGCGGGATGCGTATCGCAACGAGATCGAACATCATCTGACGATCTTCGCCCGCGAGGAGGAGCAAGGACCCGGTCTGTATCGCCGGTTTGAAGAGACGCATATTCAGCGGGCCTACGACCCGGCTTGGATGAAGAGCGAGCTGCTGCGTTGCGGCTTCCGCGACGTTTCCATCTATGCGGATTTCGAGTGGGTCGAGGCGGTGGAGGATGCGGCCCGGCTCTTTTTTGTGGCGGTGAAGTGAGAGGGTTCCTATCCTTGTGAAGCTGCCGTGGCGGCGACTCATAACGATAATAGATGCGATAGTGCAGTTATTTTGGGGTCATTTTGATGCCTATAACGAATTAAGTGCGTAAGTGCAGTTATTTTTGGTGATGAACGGGTTTTGCCCTTATACTCTCAAAAATAACTGCATTTTTGCAGCAATTCGCGAATTTGAGAACAAATTTGAAGAATTAGCTGTATTTTTGCACTAATTTCTTCATGGAGGCTCGCTGTCTCCCAAAGTTATAATGGGGAACTAGAGACGAATGGAAAGAGGGGAAACGCATGAAGAAGCAATGCACGGTATTGTTCCAAGGGGATTCGATTACGGACGGGAGACGGGACCGCGGTACGGATTTGAATCATGTTCTGGGTCACAGCTATGCCTATATTATCGCGGCGAAGCTAGGTCACGAATTTGCGGAGCTGCAGCCGACCTTCATTAATCGAGGGGTCAGCGGCGACCGGGTGTCCGATCTATACGCCAGATGGAATGAGGATGCGATCAGCCTGAAGCCGGACGTGATCAGTCTGCTGGTTGGCGTGAACGATGCATGGCGGCAAATGAGCGGTGAACCTAGCGGGGCGACGGACCGTTTCGAGCGGGCGTACCGTCATTTGCTGGAGGAGACGAAGGAAGTTTTGCCGAACACCAAGCTGGTGTTATGCGAACCGTTTATCCTGAACACCGGAGCTACGGCGGAAAAATGGACCGAGTGGAAGCGTCTCGTGGGCCGGTACCAGGATACCGTACGCCAATTGGCTGAGGAGTTTGGTGCGGTGCTTGTGCCTTTGCAGGACGCTTTTGATGCGGCGACCCAAAAAGCGGATGCCGCTTACTGGATCTGGGACGGCGTCCATCCGACGGCAGCGGGCCACGATTTGATCGCCCAACGCTGGCTGGAGGTCGTGGAGCGCAGCGGATTGTGGGACTAAAGCGAACATAACAAAAGGGTTTAAAGCGGAGGGATTCCGTTTTAAACCCTTTTTATTTGGATCGGAATATTTCCTTCAGGACACGGTAAGCACGTGCTTGTTCTTCCGCGGGCTGCTCCTGCAGCAGCTGTACGATTTGCCAAATCCACGTCTGGTCCCGGAGCTCGTCGTATCCTGGATTGCGAAATAGTGCATATACGCTGATCTGCAGCGCATCCGCGATTTTATGCAGCGTTTCGAGCTGCACATTTTGCTCTCCGCGCTCCAACCGCCCGATATAGGAACCATAGGTTTCCGTAGATTCAGCCAGTTGTTCCTGTGTTAGCCCTTTGAGCTTACGATAGTATCTGACGTTCTTCCCGACTTGCTTAGCTACTTCCATAGAAGCCACCTCTCGTAATAAGTTTAGTCCAAGCCGAGGGGTGAACTGCAGAGTGTTATAAGTTGCATATTCGTTAAAAAAGAATTTACAAGTTCTATATTGCATATTATTGACAAGAGTAGACTGGTATATTAGATTTGAAATAGCAATATTACCCATTAACTGGCGAAGATTCCTATTCCATGGTGATGTGACGGGGAACGAGAGGAAATGAAGGGTTGTAAGGAGTGGTTGTCGGATGAATCAAACCACCACGATTTTAGCGGAAATAAGCGACTTCATGCACCGGGAAAGCCTGAATATTAGCCAATTGAGCAGACTGGCGGGTTTAAACTCCGGTACGGTAAGTTCAATGATCAACGGAAGGAAGGTGATGAGCGTTGAGCAATTGGATCGGTTGACGGCGCTGATGGGGCTTGCCGAAGGATTCTTTTATGAGGAGTATGTAAGAGACTATTTGACAGAGGCTTCCCCCAACTGGCGGCGAATCAAACCTTTCCTTTACCGCTGCGCCGATCTCGGCAAGCTGGGTTGCATTCAACAAACCGTAGATTTCTTGATGGACAATTTAATGTATTCCAGCCCGTTGTTTGAGGTGGCGGAGGACTTCTTTCGGAGGAACAAGCGTGATGCAGCCGCACTCCTGTATGAAGTGATCGCTGAGAGCGAGCAGAAGCAACATTCGGAACGGTTGGCGGTTTGCCAATACCGGTTGTTTATGATCCGTCAAGGAACGGATCAAGAGCAGAATTATCAGGCGGCCATTCGGTTCGAGCCCTTTGTGGAGCGGTTGGATGAGGTGGAGCAGTTGGATGCGCTTAAAGATTTGGCTAATACATATCGTGCCTTGAACCGCTGGGATAAAGTGGAGAAGATTGTTGAGAGGCTCGAGCATAAAGCCAAGTTAATATATTTTTCTGATAGAAGGGTAAAGTCAACCTTTAATAAACCCAATAGACCTTTATTTTTTTATCTAGCTTATTCCTACCTTCTTCGAGGAAATATTTCCGAGTTACAAGGGAATTACGAAGAGGCGTTACGTTATATCGAATGTTATGGGGACTTAAGCTGGGTGAAAGAAAACGATCAGGAAACAAGATATTGGATGAAATTATTTATAGAGTGGGCTGATGCAAATTCTCTCTTAACAAAATTATCTTCTGGAGATTTAAGCGTATTTCCAGAGTTTGTGACCAAAATTGAGTCGAATAAGGATGATATAATCCCTTCATTGCTAAATGTTATGGAGAATGCTAATCGGTTCAATATCGAAGTTGATGAGATCTTAGAGCGTTACAAAATGGAAATTGATCTATTAAGCAAACAGCCTGTACCATTGGGATTGTACACGGAGCAGACGATTTCTGATTGTATTTCCCGACTTTTCATCGAATTAGCAATCTATTATTTGTGTAAAAGAAAATATGAAATCGGATTTACATATATCATCCAAAGTTTGAAAATATCTTCAAGTATTAACAATAAAGCATGTATAATTAGATGTGTAGGACTCTTTGAACACTATAGGGATTACGCATCATCGGATATATTATTGGCCTACAAAACTATTATTAATGAGGTGTATGAGAATGAGAAGAAAGTGGACGATATTGCTCATCTTAAGTAGTCTCCTATTGTTAAATGAACATTTATACAATTTCTTTATTCACATTGGTGCAGGTTAATCAAATTTGATATGTTAAAGGCTAGCTTATACAGGCTAGCTTTTTTTTGTGAATAAATATTTGCTTAATAACTTTGCTTTTTCTAAATATAGACATTATCCCCTAAAATGTTATTTGTATAGTTGTTTTTGTAAGAATGAGGGGGATATCCTTGAAACACCGTACCACAATTATTATGGCGATGGAAGAATACATGGAAGATCATAAGCTAAGCCTTACTCAAATGGCAAAGCTTTTGGATTTGAATCCAGGAACGGTCAGTTCTATCCTAAGTGGTAATCGCCCTCTAGCAGTTGAACAACTGGAGCGGCTTACTGCTGTAATGGGGCACCCTGAAGGGTATTTTTATCAGGCCTATATTAGTGAATATATACACGAAAAGGATCCGGATTGGCGCAGGGTAAGGCCGTTGCTTCTAAAATGTGCCGAATTGAACAAGCTTTCTCACATTCGTGAGATTGTCGGTCTGCTACTAGACAATCCATTGTATGCTCATCTTCTATTTGAGTTAGCTGAAGAACTGTATGAGGAGGGGAAAACTGAAGCGGCAGCGATCTTATACGAAAATGTAGCGTTGACCGAACGTAAACAGCATTCCGAACGGCTTGCGCTCTGCCAATACCGTTTATTCCTTATTGGTCAGGGTACGGACCAGGATAAAAATTACCAGGCCGCGATTCAGTTTGAGCCCTTTGTCGAACGTTTGGATGAGGCAAGTCAACTGGATGCGCTAAAGGACTTAGCGAATGCTTACCGTGCGTTATATCGCTGGGATAAAGTAGAGAACATTGTTCGAAGAATGGAACACAAAGCTAGAATCTATTACTTTTCAGAAAATAATATAGCAATGCTTCCCAAAAAGCCAAAAAGACCTTTATTTTTCTATTTGGCTTATTCCTATTTGCTTCTTGGGAATATATATGACTTACGAGGAGAATATAAAGAAGCACTGCGGTTCATCCAACTCTATAGTGATCTAAGTTGGGTAAAGGAAACCGATTCGGATACATTACATTGGAAGAATTTATTCCAAGAGTGGGCGTATGCAAATGCTCTTGTAACCAGACTTTCCTCCGGGGATGCCACAGTGCTACATGAGTATATCGACTACTTTGAAAGTAGAAAAGAAGATAAAGTCATCATGTTATGCAATATAGTTGAAAATGCAAATAAATTTGGTTTCGATATTGATGACTGCTTGCAACGATTGGACATGATGATTCAGGCATTGGAGCATCAACCGTTAGCGCTGGGGATGTACACCGAACAAATCATCCTTGATCGCATTTCACGTCTGTTCCTTGAACTAGCGACCTACTATCTGCGTCAAGCAAGGTACTCAGAGGGGTTCAGCTATTTTATCAAGAGCTTGAAGCAATCCAATCAATTGAATAATACGCATCGCGGATTAATTATCAAATACGTGGAATTATTCGAACGCTACAGGGGATTTGCTTCGGCTCATGTTATTGATACTTATCAGGAATTCATCAGCAAAATGAAACAAAATGATCTATTAGCCTAAATAGTTACTCCTTGACTCTCGGTTTCCTCCTCTATTCTGCAAAAATTAAATAGTTATTGTGCCGATAATTCAGTATAATTCTCTTATGAGCCTATAGAACGAACCCTTCAGAGAGGATTATCGACCTAATGAATGTAGCAGCAACTAAACCAGTAAAGACGAATCGACGTTCCAAGTCGTCTCCGCCGCCTGTACGGATTTTCTCGTTGGGCGGGATCGGGGAGATCGGCAAAAATATGTACGGCATCGAATTTCGAGATGAGATTATTCTGATTGACGCTGGTCTGAAATTCCCGGACTCCCGTTTGACCGGAATTGATTGCATCATCCCGGATATTCGTTATTTGATTGATAACAAGCATAAAATGAAAGGCTTGTTCCTCACGCATGGTCACGAGGATCATATCGGCGCCATTCCGTACGTGCTGCGCCAGCTCCAGCTGCCGATATACGGCGGCCCGCTGACCATCGGGCTGGTTAAAGCCAAATTGGAGGAGCATCGTCTGCTCGGCCAGGCGGAGCTTCACGTGTTCCATGAGAACGACCGGTATGCGTTTAAGCATCTGGCCGTTCATTTCTTCCGGACCACCCATAGTATTCCCGATGCCTTTGGTATCGTGGTCGACACCCCTTACGGATCGATTGTGCACACAGGGGACTTCAAATTCGATTTCACCCCGGAGGACCGTCCGGCGGATCTGTTCAAAATGGCCAGCGTTGGCGGCGACGGAGTATTGGCGTTGCTCGCCGACAGCACAAACAGTGAGAAGGAAGGCTTCACCCCTTCCGAGCGCCGGGTTGGCGATGCGATTCTGGAGTCGTTCCGCGGCTGCCAGGGGCGGATCCTGTTCGCCACCTTTGCCTCCAACGTGCATCGGCTGCAGCAGGTCGTAGAAGCAGCGACCCTCGTGAACCGCAAAATCGCCGTTATCGGCCGCAGCATGGAGAAAGTGTTCGCCATCGGCCAGGATCTGGGCTACATCCGTGTTCCGGAAGGAATGCTGATCGATGTAAAGCATATTGACCGTTATCCGGAGGAACAAGTGCTTATCGTCTGCACAGGCAGCCAAGGTGAGCCTAACGCGGCGCTCAGCCGGATTGCGTCGGGGGCCCACCGAAATGTCCAGGTCTATCCGGGCGATACGGTTATCTATTCGTCTTCGCCGATCCCTGGCAACGCGCAGAACATTAACCGCAGTATCGACCTGCTGCTCCGGGCAGGCGCTAACGTGATTTACGGATCGATCTTCGACATTCATACGTCCGGGCACGGTTGCCGGGAGGACCTGAAGCTGATGCTCAGCTTTATCCGTCCGAAATATTTCATCCCGATCCACGGCGAATATCGGATGCTGTTGAATCACCGGGATTTAGCGCTGCAAACGGGCATTCCCGAAGATCGCGTGTTCGTCATGAACATCGGGGATACGTTATCGGTGTACCGAAACCGAGCGAAACGCGGGCGTACGATACCTTCCGGGCAGGTGCTGATCAGCAACGGGGAGATGCGCCCTACCCATGAAGACGCGCTGCTGGTTGAACGGATGGAGCTGGCTCAGGAGGGCATCGTTATCGTCGTGATGACGGTCGACCGCAAAACGCGGCAAATCCTAGCTGGACCGGATATCGTCTCGCGCGGCTTCGTCTATATGCAGGATGCCAGGCCGCTGCTGCGCCGGGCCGAAGCGATGCTGAAGCGGAGCTTGAACCGGCTAGGCGAGAAGGAATCTTACGATCAGAACGCTTGGCTGCGAGCGACACAGCAGCAACTGCGGCGGTATTTTGCCAAAGAAGTCGGACGAACTCCGCACATCATGCCGTCTATTCTGGAAGTCTAGCAACTGGAAGGGAGCTTCCCGGGAAATGGGGAGGCTCCTCTTTTTAGTGCGCCACGCATGGCGCGTAGCTAGGCGGTGAAAGTCCGCTATGGGGGCTGGCAGTTGCCAACCATTAGCCAAGAGCAAGGGTGTCCATCGTGAGGTGGAATCTGAAGGAAGCTGGAGGCAAAGTCCCGGCCTGAGGAACACGAATCGCATCAGGCATCCAAAGTGGGATGAGTCTGCTAAACAAGACGAAATCCAATAAACTGCACGGACACGCGGATGTAAATGCGGCGGGTATACGGGATGAAAGTTACGCGTCTTACCGTGGGAGGTCTCATGGACGTGAGGAGATGAATTTCAAATCATGGTTGAAACAAGATTTATCATGAGAAGTCAGCAGACGCCATAGTACCTCGGTTAGTCGACAACTTGAGGGAAGGGCTGAACCTAAGGAGGTGTGGGTTAATGAATGGTACCGAAACAGGAGTCAAGTGCAGCCAACTTCGAAGAGAAGGCTCGACGCAAAACGTACATGCGGAACATGGAGAATATGCGGGAGCGCACAGTCCTGAGCGGATACCTGAAACCGACAGCACCGACGCAACCGAGTCGAAGGACGAGTTGCTTGAGAAAATCGTTAGCAGAGACAACATGAACGAAGCGTTCAAGCGGGTCAAAACTAACAAAGGATCTCACGGAATCGACGGGATGGGAGTAGATGAACTTCTACAATATCTCCGAGAGAACGGAGAAACCATCAAGGAATCCATTCTGGACGGAACCTACCGTCCGAATCCTGTTCGAAGGGTAGAAATCCCGAAAGAGAACGGAAAGAAGAGAAACCTGGGAATTCCTACGGTTGTTGACCGAGTTATCCAACAGGCGATCGCTCAAGTGCTTACCCCGATCTACGAAAAACAGTTTTCGGAGAACAGTTTCGGATTCCGACCCAAGAGAAGCGCACATAACGCTATTCAGAGAAGCCAATCAAACATCGAAGAAGGGTACAAATACGTGGTCGATATGGACTTGGAGAAATTCTTTGACACCGTTAACCAAAGCAAATTGGTGGAAGTCTTATCCCGAACCATTAAAGACGGGCGGGTCATCTCGCTCATCCACAAGTACCTGAAAGCCGGCGTTGTCGTGAAGCACCGCTTCGAGGATACGGAAATCGGCGTACCGCAAGGGGGCAATCTGAGTCCAATTCTCAGCAACATTATGCTGAACGAACTGGACAAGGAACTGGAAAGCCGCGGGCACCGCTTCGTGCGCTATGCGGACGATCTCCTGATCTTCAGCAAAAGCAAAAGGAGCGCGGAACGGACACTGGAGAACATTCTTCCCTTCATTGAAAAGAAGTTGTTTCTCAAAGTGAACCGGGAAAAGACAGTGGTGGACGAGGCGTGGAAGGTTAAATTTCTTGGGTTCTCCTTCTACAAAAGGAAAGGAGAGACACGAGTCCGCATTCATCCGAAATCCGCTGCCAAGATGAAAGCCAAAGTAAAGGAGCTCACGTCCAGAAGCAACGGGATGGGAAATGAAGAACGAGCCGAAAAGCTTAGACGCTACATCATGGGGTGGATCAACTACTACAAAATAGCGGATATGAAAAGTATGCTCCAATCCACGGATGAATGGATGAGAAGGCGGATTCGCATGATCTTCTGGAAGCAGTGGAAACGAGTGAGGACGAAATTCGAGAAACTGCAATCGCTCGGAATCCAAGGACAAAAAGCATGGGAATACGCAAACACGAGAAAGGGCTACTGGAGAATCTCCAATAGCTCCGTCCTCTCGAAGTCCCTCGGAAATAACACCCTCAAGGGCTTAGGATTTCTCTTCTTCTCGGATTATTATCGACAAGTAACTGCGAAAACTTAGGAACCGCCGTATACCGAACGGTACGTACGGTGGTGTGGGAGGTCGGCTACTCAATTAATGGGTAGCCTCCTACCCGATTTTGACCCCGTGTTCGTATTTCCGTATAATGTGTAAAAATATAGGAGATTCCGAGGGAGGGAGATCGTATGACGAATGAACCCACGATTCGTTCCGTGATCAGTCGCCAGCTGGAAAGGAAAGGGTATTCCTTGCACAGTTTTTCCCACCGTTCGGGGATTAATCGGGGAACGCTCAGCGCCATTCTTAACGGAAATCCCCCTAAACCGATCTCGATCGGGCAGTTGGACTTAATCACCGATGCGCTCGAACAGCCGATCGGGCGGTATTATCCTTTATACATTGAGGAGTGTATCGATTCCGGGCATCCAAACCGGCGGAGGCTAAAGTCATTTTTGCTGCGCTGTGCGGAGATCGACGAATTGGCTTGCATTGAACAGGTGTTGTCCCGTCTTGCTGAAGACTTGTCTTATCTCCCGACGATCTTTGCGATTGGCGAGGAACTCTATGAAGCGGGAAAGCGCGAAGCGGCGAGGCTCTTCTATCAATCGGTATGCGAATACGAGAAATATCAGCATTCGGAGCGGTTGGCGATCAGCCAATACCGACTGTTCCGGATGAACCTAGGCGATGATGCGGAGCTCAACCTGCGATCGGCAACTTGGTTTGAGCCTTACCGCAACCGGCTTCCCGAGGATCTTCAGCTCGATGGACTGCTGCAATTAGCGAACACCTATTACACGTTGCAAAAGTGGACCTATGTCGAGAGATTTGCCGAGGAGCTGCAAACGCTAGCCCGGCAGATGTATGAATTATGCCGTAAATCATCGAGCCCCCATCCATATCACGAGCTGCGTTGTGAGCGCCATCTGGTGGTCTATTATGGCCAGGGCTTTTTGTTAAAAAGCTCGGCTTTGGAGCATCAGGGCAAATATGAGGAAGCGTTAGCGTGTGTGGCGGGATACGAGGATTTAAGCTGGTTTGAAGGCCTGGATGAGACCGGCTTAAAAGAAGTCGAGAAGTTTAAAGTTTGGGCCAGAGCGAATCGCTACAACCTGGAGATTTTGAATGGAAATGCAGCGATCCTTCCGGAGTATCTTAACCTGCTTAAAGAGCATCCCTATGAAGTTCTTCCCAGCTTGAGGATTATTGTCGAAGCCGCCAATCTCAACGGTTTTCTGATCGATGACGTATTAAAAGAGTTTCCGGTGAATACGGATTTATATAGCCTGTTTCCCAATCACTATGTTTCCACGGTAAATAAGGACCGGTTCTTGGATCTAAACTATCAGCTGGCGATTTATCTGCTGCGAAAACAGGAGATGGAGGAAGGCTTGGAGAAATTGATCTATGCGCTCAAATATGCCGTTTCTCTCAATCATAAGGAATTCTTCATGAAAATGGTTCCGCTATTTGAGCAGCATCGTAACTTTGCATCGCAAGAGCAGCTGCAGGAGTACGAATCCTTGATGGGGGAGGTGTTGAAAGGTGCGGAAGTGGGTAGTGGCGTTCGTCCTGGTCATTAGTTTAGGCACAGGAGTCTTCGGCAGCATCGGTCATGGGGGCCAAATGACAGCTTATGAGAACGGGGTAGGGGGTTAAGGAGAGAAGGTAACCCTTGGATAACCTAGCGACTCCAATACACAGCCGATCGTACAGGGAAAGATTCCGGTGCGCATCGGCTTTCTTAATCTCCCATATTCTTCATAGTCATCTTTAACGGATCATGAGATAATAAAGGCAAGGATTTATGATGATTATCCAGAAAAAGGTGGAGCGACAGATGAATATTCCCGATTCAACCCGGCAAGGAAGTCCCGAAGTCGTAACCTTCGGGGAAAGTATGGCCCTGCTGATTGCGGAAGGGGGCAAAGGACTCGAATATGCAAGCGCTCTCTCGCCATCGTTTGGCGGTGCGGAATCGAATGTAGCGATCGGATTGGCCCGGTTGGGACAAACCTCCGGATGGTGCGGCCGCTTGGGAGATGATCCGTTTGGCCGGCGCGTGCTGAAGGCGATCCGCGGTGAAGGCGTTGACGTGTCTCGGGCGAAATTGACGGATGAAGCGCCTACCGGCATGATGGTGCGGGAGAACGTGGCGGGCAAAAGCTCGGTTTACTACTACCGCAAGCTGTCCGCAGCTAGTATGATGCGTCCGGAGCATCTGGACGAGTCGTACATTGCCGGAGCCAAGGTACTGCATCTTACCGGGATTACACCGGCACTCAGCGCCTCTTGCGTGGAAACGGCCCATGCGGCAGTGGATATCGCCAAGCGGCACGGGGTGAAGGTGAGCTTTGATCCCAACCTGCGTTTGAAGCTGTGGAGCATCGAGGACGCGCGCAAGATCCTGCTGCCGCTGGCGATAAAAGCGGATTATTTCCTGCCGGGGCTCGATGAATTAAAGCTGTTATACGAGACCGATTCGGTGGATACGATCTTCGGCAAGCTGAAGGAGTTGTCCGCCATCAGTATCATCAAAGGCGGGGACGATTGCACCTACGTGCTGGAGCAAGGACAACTGACCTCTGTCCCGTATTTTAAAGTGGAGCATGTAATCGATACGGTGGGAGCGGGCGACGGGTTTTGCGCCGGATTTCTGGCGGGCGTCATACGCGGATACAGCATGGTCGAGGCGGTTCGCTTAGGCAATCTTGTTGGGGCTCAAGTTATTCAAGCCGTAGGCGATTGGGAAGGGTTGCCGAGCGCTGCGGAGATTGAACGTTTGCTGTCCGGCAAAGGGCATGTGGAACGGTAGAAAGAGTTAATTTTATGTTCTTCAGGAGTTTTTTTGTGCATTTATGTTAACGTGATCATCCTTAGGGTGGAAAACAGTTGGGAAAACGAAAAAACCGCTGGAGCAGGGCTCCGGCGGTTTTCCCTGTTTAGGGGGAGAATCCATCCTGACTGAGAAACACTTGGTGTTCGGGGAAAACCCGCAGCAAACGCTCATACACCACTTTGTAAGCTCCCGGCGTATACCAGGATTCGAGTCCAAGCTGTTCATATATCGAGCGCATACCCAGCTTAGCCGTGCGAGCGCCTCTGCTTCCGTCGCCCATAAAGTAATCGTCCAGGCAAACGCGGTTGGCCCAAGGAAGCAGCTTGGCCGGGAATTGCTCGCTGCTGGGAAGCACCGGCGCGATGGTCGCCTGGACCGGGACGCCGGCCTCCGCCAGGAGCCGTCCAGCACGCAGGCGTGCCGCAATCGGTGGAGCGTGGGGCGTAAAGGCCCGGCGGATTTCCTCCCGGTCCGTCTCGAGGGTTAAGCTGACGCGAACCCGATCCTTCAATGGCAGCAGCAGGTCGATATCCCGGGTGACGAGGGGGCTGCGAGTTTGCACCAGCAGAAAGTCGGGCGGATCGCTTCCCATCACTTCCAGCAAAGACCGGGTGATCTGCTCCTTATACTCAGCGGGCTGATACGGATCGGTGCTGGACGACATAAAGATCGTCACCGGTCCTTTGGTTTTGGCTTTGCGCAGTTCCTTGCGGAGAAGCTCTGCTGCCTGTTGCTTGATGTCCACCCAAGTTCCCCATTCCTGCTTGCGGAACAAAGCAACCGGCAGCTGACGCACATAACAATACGAACAGGCAAAGGCGCACCCGGCATAAGGATTAAGCGAGTGGGAATAAGGGGACAGGAAGCCAGTCCCCTTATTAAGCAGTGTCTTAGGCGTAGTATAAGCGGTAGTCGTCGGAGGCCGGTCGTTTGGGTTCACCGTCCGCCTCCGGCCAAAGCGGCTTGCTCCAGCTCAAGCAACCGGGTCTTCATCTCCAAACCGCCGCGGTAGCCGGTGAGCGTCCCGTTCTTGCCGATCACGCGATGGCATGGAATGGTGATCAGCAGCGGATTCGCCCCAATCGCTGTACCGACGGCACGGACGGCAGACGGCTTGCGGATCGTTACGGCAATGTCGGAGTATGAACAGGTCTGCCCGAAAGGAATTGAGCGCAACGCTTGCCACACCGCCTGCTGGAACGGAGTCCCTTGCAGGTCCATAGGAAGGGTGAAGCGCTGGAGCTCGCCGCGCAGATAGGCCGCCAGCTCGGCGGCATAAGGAGCCAGCCGGCGGTCATCCTGCGATAACGGGCTGCCAGGGAACTTGCGGCTCGCCCACGCAGTCAGTTCATCAACCGAACCGTCAAACGAGCCAACAAATGCCAAGCCATTGTCGGTAGCGGCGAGATACAAGCTCCAGGTTGGTTCAGAGAGCCGGGACCAATACAAGGATAGGGGCTGGGTAGTTGACATGGAGCAAACACCTCCGGATGAAATGGGATAACGGTCTGTCAAGGGCAGACTTAGATTTGCCCATCCGTTTGTTTTTTGCGATATTCGTTCGGCGTGAGGCCGGTGATTTTCTTGAACAGGGTAATCAAATAGGCGGAGCTGCCGATGCCCACATCCCCGGCGATGTCGGCGACGGTCCGCTGCGATTCGGCCAATGCGCGTTTCGCCTCTTCGATGCGACGCCGCCCCAGATATTCCGTAGGGGTTATCTGCATGACCCGTTTAAACGTTCGCTGCAGATGGTATGGGCTGCCGTGGCACCCTTCGGCCAACATCTCCAGGGTCATCTTATCCCGGTAGTGACGATCGATATAATTTGCGATCTGCTCGGCCCACTCCCGGTCCGGCAGGCGTTGTCCCTCCGGCCTGCACCGTTTGCAGGGACGAAAACCGGCGGCTCTGGCTTGCTCGGCATTGGCGAAGACTCGGACGTTCTCCCGCTTGGGCGGCCTTGATTTGCAGGAGGGGCGACAGAAAATGCCCGTGCTGACCACCGCATAGAAGAAACGGCCGTCCTGCGTTGCCTCGTTGGCGAGGATCGCTTGCCACTGGCCTTCGTTTGGGGTTTGATCGGTTGGGTACTCGGAACCGGTGGTCATGGCTTCACCTCCAGCCTTAGTATACCTTGCCCTTGATATTGATGCCACGGGAAGCGAAAGGAAAAGCAAGATAACGAAATTCTCTCACGCAAAAAAAAGCCTGCCGAAAAGGCAGGCAACATTTCATATAAGGGTGCGATTGTCTATGAGGTCCTTGCAGGGACAACGAGCGTAAGACGTACGTCATCCAAGCCGAAGGGCGGCGATTAACGCGCCATCCATCCTCCATCAACGCAGAGGATATGGCCGTTCAAATAATCCGAGGCCGCGGAGGCGAGGAAGACGGCAGGACCCTTCACGTCCTCCGGCGTTCCCCAACGGCCGGCAGGAATCCGGTCCGTGATCGAAGCTTTGCGGTTCTCGTCGGAGCGAATGGGCGCCGTGTTATCCGTGGCCATGTAGCCGGGAGCGATCCCGTTCACTTGCAAGCCGGAGGAAGCCCATTCGTTGGCGAAAGCCTTGGTCAAGCCGGCAACCCCATGCTTGCTCGCAGTATACCCGGGAACGTTGATTCCGCCTTGATACGATAGCATCGAGCAGATGTTGATCATTTTGCCGCTGCCGCGTTCGATCATGTGGCGACCGGCGATTTGCGATAACAGGAATACCGTGTTCAGGTTAATGTTGATCACGTCAAGCCAATCCTTCTCGCTGTGGTCCTTGGCGGGTGTGCGACGAATGATCCCGGCGTTATTCACCAGTATATCGACCGCTCCCGTAAGCTTCAGCGCTTCGTCAAAGGTCTCCTGCAGTATGCTGTGATCGCTGAGGTCCACCACGATTTCCGAAGCCTTCCGGCCCAAAGCCGTAATTTTACTTACCGTCTCCGAGCTGCTGCCCAGCGAGGCGCAAACGACGTTGGCACCCGCTTCGGCCAATCCGACAGCGATGCCCTGTCCAAGTCCGCCGGCTGCACCGGTGACGAGGGCGGTTTTACCCGTTAAGTCAAACATTTTCATGAGAGTTGCTCCTCCTTCAATATCGTTACTTCTTGTCCGCATATTCGATCGTTATGCCGGCGCGCTCGTAAGGCTCTGCAGACTCGGCGGGGATACCGCGATCGGTAATGATCCGCGAGATTTCACTGAGCGAAGCGAAGGTGCGGAGCGCCGTCTGCCCAAACTTCTGATGGTTCATGACGGCGATGACTTCGCGGGACGTCTCGATTAAGGCCCGCTTGAAGTCGATCAAATCGCCGGTATAAATCGACAGCCCGTGATCGGGGTGGATACCGGTTGCCGAAATAAAGGCTTTCTGGATGTTCAACTGCCGCACGTACGCTGCTGATTCTGGACCCGCCAGCATATTGCGGACGCGGTAACCGCCCGGTACGACGAGCCGGATCTGGTCTTTGGGCGCCAACTCGCTGATGATGTACACGTCGTTGGTGACGACCGTCAGCGGACGGTTCTCCAGCCGCCGGGCGATTTCCAGCGTGGTGCTGCCGCCGTCCAGGGCGAGAATATCGCCATCCTGAATGTGATCTATGGCGAGGCGCGCGATTTCGCTTTTTTCCTCGGCATGTTTGGTCAGCGGTTCTTTGGACGGCAGGATTCCGTACTGATCGCTTTGAGCGAGCATGGCTCCACCGTGTACGCGTACCAGCAGTCCTTGCTCCTCCAGCTTGGCGAGGTCCTCCCGGATCGTCTTGCCGGTCACGCCTAGGTTCTCGCTTAATTCCGCCACCGTCACTTCCTGCTGCGTCAGCAGAACCTCCATGATTTTTTCATAACGTCGAATTGGATTCATGCTTGCCTTCACTCTTTCTTATATCAAGTCTTTCATGGGAACCGCGTCCATGTCCGCGTAAGCCTTGTTGTCGCCGGCCATGCCCCAAATAAACGTATAATTGCTGGTTCCTACCCCGCTGTGAATCGACCAGCTTGGCGAGATGACGGCCTGCTCGTTGCGCATGACGATATGCCGGGTTTCGTTAGGTTCGCCCATGAGATGGAAAACAACGGCGTCGTCCGCCAAGTCGAAATACATATAAGCTTCCATCCGGCGCGGATGCACATGGGCAGGCATCGTGTTCCACATGTTGCCGGTCTTGAGCTGGGTCATCCCCATCACGAGCTGGGAGCTTTGAAGGCCGTTCTCGTGAATAAACCGGTGGATGGTCCGTTCGTTGGAATTTTCGATGGAGCCCAGCGCCCCGGATTCCGCTTCCGCCAGCGTTGTTTTGGCCGTAGGGAATTCCTTATGCGCCGGAGCCGAGTTTAGATAGAATTTCGCCGGTTTGGCCGCATCCTTGCTCCGGAAAATCACTTCACGAACGCCTTTGCCCACGTACAAGCAATCTTTGTTGTTCAGTTCGTACTCCGTACCGTCGACGACGATCGATCCGGGCCCGCCAACATTAATGGCGCCAAGCTCGCGCCGTTCGAGGAAATAAGCGACGCCCAGCTCCTTGAGATCCGTTTCCAGCTTGACCTCTTGATGCACCGGAGCCGCACCGCCGATAATCAGCCGGTCTTCGTGCGTCAGCACCAGCTCTAGGCGATCCGGCGTAAATAAGGTGGGAATATGAAATTCCTTGCGCAATCGATCCGTATCAAATTGCTTGACCTCGTTGGGATGCGAAGCGAAACGACGTTCCATGTAAAATCTCTCCTTTTCACGTTCGTTTTGGTGTATAATGTTCATATACGTTCACATTAATCCATTTTGGTTCATTTGGCAAGAGGGCGCACCCAAAAGGTTGAAGATGCCGGGAATCGGAAGTTTACCGTAGGAAATCGTGGATTCACCGGCTTTAGCGGCCGTGGGAACCGTGGTAGGATGTGGGGGAAGGGGTACTTTGGATGAATCTTTATCAAGCGAGAATGAAGGAAATCGTCCGCAAAGCTGCAATGATCGCTTGGCGGCAGCCGCTCCTGGACAGCGGGCTGTGGTTTCATGGCGATATCCGGGACAATTATTATTACGCCTCTTATTTATTTGCCGCTGCCGTAGATCCGGACGAAACGCCGACGTTTGATCGTGCGGAAGGCCGGTTGTTAGCCGAGAAGGTGCTGCTGCGCGTGCTTCAACTCCAGGATCGGGAGGCGTCCAGCCCGACGTATGGTCATTGGCCGCTGGGGTTATATCCGACACCGGAACAGGCCGCACCGCATGTCCTGCCGGTCGAGCTCATGGGCAGCTTGATGGTCTACTTCGTGCGAATCTACGGGAAAGAGCTGAGCCCAGAGTTAGCCGAACGCTTCGAGGACGCTTTGTCCCAGATCTATCGGAGCGGCTTCTATCGCAAGCCTTTACGGGAGTACAACCATCATGAGGCGAAATACACGGCAGCGAAGCTGATCTTCGGGCAGCGATACGAAGATGCGGCGTTGTTTGCGGACGGAAGGGAGTGCCTGCGGCATACGCTGGCCCATCTTCGACTGGAGGGCATGGGCGAATACGGCGCATTACCGTGGTTCTGGCATTGGATTCAGGCATTCACCTGCGCTTGGGCGCTGATGGACGATGCCGAGGCGAAGGCCGAGCTGTCTGAGATGTTAGATCTTCTATGGACTATTCGGGCTAACTATTATTTCAAGGGAGCATGGGTGGGGGCCCACGCCCGCGGTTGGCCGCATGATGCGCCACGGGATGCGAATGTGCTGCACGATTATGTGCAATTTGGCGATTTTGAGCTGCCGGAGGCGATGCCGCGCACCGAGTATGCCGGGCTTCTATTCTATGAGGCTCCTGCGTCAGCCCGGCTGCGGGCGTTGGAGCGGGGCAAGCCTGCCGAGTCCAAGGTGGCCATCCTCAAGGAGATCAGCGGCGTGAAGCAACGGCTGCATGCTTATGCTTATCTGTCTCACTGCTTTGCGGTAGGGGGGCTGTGGGAGAGAGTCGAGGAATTCGACAACGAGCAGCTGCGCTGGCTGTACAGCTTACCGGTCCGAGGGGAGAAAGGCAACCAGCTCTACTTTTTTCATCCGGGGAAAGGGTATGAGCCTTCAGATCATGACCCGCGCCATCAAAGCGAATGGACGGAAGTGTTGTATCATCGGAACGCCGTGGTGGCGGTTTACTCGCTGCCGGAAGAGGTGCCTGGACGGGTCATCGGCGTGCTTCCGGAAGGAGAATGGCGGTTTGCAGCGAATGGTATATTCGGAAAGGTTGAAGAGGCGTATTTTGCCGTGTATCCGTCAAGTACTTATCAGGTGCGGGAACGGGACGGTTATCTCCAGGTTGAGGTGGAAGGACGTAGCGTTGGCGTTGTGGTGGAGGCGATCGGTGAACCGGAAGCCAACGAGCGGGGGGTCTCCGATCTGGAGGATTTCGTATCGGCCCTGATGTCCCGAGCACCTCAATTCACAGTCGGCGACAGAGCCGGAAGGATCGGTGTTTCGTACACCTCCTATGCCGAGGAGGCTCAGCTTCGGCTAAGCGTAGAAGGCCCCGGGCTTGCGGGGGATCGGCGGATAAACGGCGAGCGGGTTGATTTGGAGTCCTATTCTTTTTCATGGTAAGGGGTAAAGAACAAACGTTTAGGGGAAAGAGGGTTAAGGTATGAAGAAGCTTCAGCTTGTGCAAAAAATCGTGCAAGAGGGCGTAGTGGCCGTCCTGCGCGGAGAAACCCCGGAGGAAGTCGTGCAAATGGCCGAGCAGGCCATTGCCGGCGGCATTAAAGTCATCGAAGTGACGATGACGATTCCGTTTGCGCTGCGGGCGATTGAGGAATTGGCTCGCAAATACAGTTGGGACACGCAGGACGAATCCCGTTATGCCATCATCGGCGTAGGGACGGTACTGGATCCGGAAACGGCGCGGGCTGCGATCTTAAGCGGCGCTCAGTTCGTGGTAGGGCCGTCCTTAAACCGCGATACGGTGACGTTATGTAACCGCTACCGCATTCCGGTCATGCCCGGATGTATGACGATCAAGGAAATCCAGGAGGCGCTGGAGCTGGGAGCGGATATCGTGAAGCTATTCCCGGGCAACTTGTACGATCCGTCGATGATCAAGGCGATCAAGGGGCCGTTGCCGCAGGCGAATATCATGCCAACCGGCGGGGTCTCCCTGGCGAATCTCGGCGAATGGATCCAAGCCGGGGCAGTGGCCGTCGGGATCGGCTCGGATTTGACCAACGAAGCGATGAAGCGCAAAGATCTGTCGTTGATCGCCCAGAAGGCCGCTGCTTATAAAGCCGAGTATCTCAAGGCAAAAGGGTTATCCTAAAACGTAGCTGGGTCGACTAAATTCTTTGTAGTAAAAAAACGTCGAGGAGGGATTCACGTGGATCTTGGACTGCAAGGGAAGCGGGCGATCATCACCGGAGGCAGCAAGGGGATTGGTCTGGCAACCGCCCTCACGTTGGCTTCGGAAGGTGCTCAAGTGGCCCTCGTTGCGCGGAATGAGGGGGCGCTGCGGGAAGCGGCGGAGGCCATCCGTGCGAAGACGGGAGTCGAAGCGCTTGTCCTCGTCGCCGATGTCGCTTCGGGTGAGGCTGCGCGTCGGGCAGTGGAGCAGGCGGCCGAGCATTTTGGCGGCCTCGATATTCTCGTGAACAATGCCGGCACGTCGGCGGCAGCTCCGTTCGAGAAGGTTGAGGCCGAAGCTTGGGGCGCGGATTTGGATCTGAAGCTGCTTGGCGCGGTGAATTTCTCCCGGGCCGCACTGCCTCATCTGCGTGAAGCGGGGGGCGGAGCGATTCTAAACGTCACCGCCATCGGCGGCAAGGCACCTGGTGCCTCTTCATTGCCGACATCGGTCAGCCGGGCGGCGGGCCTGGCCTTGACGAAGGCGATGAGCAAGGATTTGGCAGCCGATCGCATCCGCGTGAATGCGGTGTGCATCGGGTTGGTCCGCAGCGACCAAATCGAGCGAAAATGGCGCCAAGCCGCATCCGAGCTCACGTGGGAGCAGTTTGCAACCGACCCGCGCCACGGCATCCCGCTTGGCCGGATCGGCCAGACGGAGGAGGCGGCGAAAGTTATCACCTTCTTGGTGTCCGAGGCGGCGTCGTATGTGACCGGCACGGCGGTGAACATCGACGGCGGCGCGTCGGCGGTGTTGTAACGCGTCGGCGGGTGGACCCGCTCATTTAAAAGGCTGATCGTCGTGTATACGGCGATCAGCCTTTTTTCACAGGGGAGATCCCTTGATTTAGTTGGAACATCCTCGTCACGGGAATTCGCTTCATGACCTCGGTCCCCACGGCGCTGCCCATCGTGCCCAACAGCACGCTGGCGGTTGCCAGCTTGATGAGGTAGTAAAGCCCGGTTCCGGCGATAAAATCCAGAATAATGATCTTTCGAATCGTCGATGCCCTGATCGTCACAAAAATAAAGGGACGTTGTTTTCTCTCCACCATCGGTTCCCATTCCTCTCCGTGATCACTGTTCATCTATATGGCGTGCAGAGTTTGGACTATGCGTGTTTTGGCAGAATGCCGATCCTTTCCTTCCATATATTAGTGTTGTCATCTTGCCTACTAAGCCTATAAAATGGTAGACACTTGAGTTTTTCGGTGAAAAGAAGGAGTTGTCCCCGTGCTAAAGCGGATCACAATCTTAATATTGCTAGGCTTCGTACTCCTGTCGGTTATCCCTTTCTCGATGCTACACGGCCGCGAAGCACGGATCCAGACGATGGAGGCTCGCCACGGGGTTCTGGATCTGGCGGGTTGGGACCCGGACCAACAGGAAAAAATCAAGCTGGACGGGGAATGGGAATTTTATTGGGATCAGCTGTTGGTTCCGGATGATTTTCGTCAAGCGTCCAAACGATTACCGGATGCCTATTTAACGGTGCCGGGGTCTTGGAACGTCAAGACCGTCGGCGCTTACAATCTCCCCGCCTACGGCGCGGCAACATACCGGCTTATTCTGAAGCATCTGCCGGATAGTGGAATCTATACCTTGAAGAAGACAAATATCCGTTTTGCCAGCACGATTTACGTTAACGGCCGCGAGCTGATCGAAGATGGGACGCCTGGCTTACGCGCGGAATCGTACGAAGCGGGGAACATTCCGCAAAGCGCGCAGGTTTCACTCGAGCGGGGCGAGGTTGAAATCATCGTTCAGGTTGCCAACTTCGATTATATTAATTCCGGCATCCCGTTTTCGCTCTACTTTGGCCCGCAAGCGCCCATGGATCATTTCCTGAAAATCAACCTGGCCAGGGAATTCAGCACGTTGGCTGTACTTGCCGTGTTGGCGCTCATTTTCTTCATCAGTTATGCGGTAGCGGCGAAATATCGGAAGAAGGACAGCTCTTTGCTCTTGGCAGCCTGCATCTGCCTGTTATTTTCCGTTTATCACGGCTTGTCCGGCGAAAGGACGCTTACGCTCCTCCTTCCTGATCTTTCGTTTGAAATGTTGTACAAAATAAAAGACATCGTGACTATGGGATGTTTCATTTTTGTGGCGCTCTTCTTCTACAAGCTGCAAAACCGCATCATTCCTCTGCGAGCACTGCTGGGCGTTATCGGCGTGTTAACTCTATTTGCTGTCGCCGTCGCGGTCCTGCCCATTCGTATGTATAACCCGTATCAGGCTTACGTCGTGCTGATCTACCAACTGATGAGCTTCTGGCTGTTGTACAAATCGGCCGCAATCTATATTAACAGCCAGCAGGAGAAGCAGCTTCCATCGCTGTTGCTGTTCTTGTCCATCCTTACGATCAATCTGTATTCGCTGGATACGATTTTGTTTGCCCTTTCCTGGAAAGAGACGTTATGGGTCCAACAATTTTATCTCGTATTGTTTAACTTGATTATGGTGGTTCAGGTTGTGCTTAAGTTTTTCGAGGCCTATCAAACGGTCGACCGGATGAAAAACCAGCTGATTCGCTTGGACCGGATCAAGGACGACTTCTTGGCCAGTACCTCCCATGAGCTAAAAAAACCACTTCATGCTATCGTAAACATCGCGGATACGCTGCTTAAAGGCGTGGAAGGGCCGGTCAACCAGACCCAGGCTTGGAATTTGAACATCGTGTTAAACAGCGGCCGGAGGCTGACTTATTTGGTTAATGAGCTGCTGGATTATTCCAAAATGAAGCACGGCGATATCCGGTTGTTCCGCACCGCTCTGAATTTAGGGGATCATGTGGCTGCGGTGATTCAGGTCCATCGATTTTTACTTAGCGGAAATCGGATAGAATGGGTGAACCAGATCCCGGAGGATTTTCCGCCGGTGTATGCCGATAGCAACCGGCTGCTGCAAATCCTGCATCAATTAATTGGGGGGGCAAGCCAGTTTGCGGAGCAAGGCGACATCGAGATTCAAGGCGAGCCAATCGGCGGGCTTGTCCGGGTTACAATCCATATTCACGCGCTGGGAAAGCCGGTCGATTTGCCGGAGGATTTGTTCTCCTCTTTAGAGCGGTTAGCGGCTTCCGGTTCTCCTCTCGAAAGTGGTGCTGGACTGGGCCTGAGCGTGACAAAGCAACTGATCGAATTGCATGGTGGAACGCTTTACACGGAATTTCTGGATCGGCAGAGCTTGGCATTTGTCTTTACTCTGCCCCTCGCGGATCAGCCGGTGCATCTGGATAACCGATTGAAGCCAAGCGATCAGGGAGGCCGTTTGGATGTGGAATACCCGCAGTATGTATCGGGAACCGGCAAAGAAACGATTTTAGTCGTGGAGAATGATTTTGCCAACCAACAGTCCATTCGAAATCTGTTAAAGCAGGAAGGTCATGCGGTGGTTACGGTGAACCGAGGAAAGCTTGCGCTAGAGGAACTCGCTAAGGCCCATTCCTTTTTCCTGGTAATCTTGGACATCGCATTGCCGGATTTAAGCGGGTACGAGGTGCTTCGCACCCTTCGTGAACGATTATCCCCGGTAGAACTGCCGGTGCTTGTCTTGACGTCCCGGAACCGTGAGGATGAAATGAGATTATCTGTTGAATATGGGGCGAATGACTTTGTTGGGATGCCGTTTGAAAGTGAGGAGCTGCTGGCACGCGTTCGTAATTTGATTCAATTAAAAACCTCCGTTAACCTGGCCAAGGATGCGGAAATAGCTTTCCTGCGGTCGCAGATCAACCCGCACTTTTTGTACAATGCACTGAATTCGATCGCTGAGCTATGTCTGGAGGACCCGGAACAGGCGGAAGAACTGACAGTGCAGCTGTCCCAATATTTGCGAGGCAGTTTTGACTTTAAGCAGCTGGATTCGCTGTCAACGTTGGAGAACGAGCTGAAGCTGGTCGCCGCCTATGTGCATATCGAACAAGCGCGCTTCGGCTCGCGTCTGCAAGTGGAATATGAGGTGCAGGCCGATCCGGGGCTGCGGATTCCCCCGCTCGTATTGCAGCCGTTGGTGGAGAATGCGATCCGGCACGGTGTGATGTCTAAGCTTCAAGGCGGAATGGTCAAGTTAGCGGCCAAAGAGTTGCCGGATACGGGAGTCTATTTTTACGTTATGGATGACGGGGTAGGGATCCGTGAGGACAAGCTGGAGGAACTTCGCGGGAGGGATACGAACCGGAAAGGGGTCGGGTTATGGAATATCAGTCAACGGCTCAGACTGCTCTATGGGGAGGACCTGCAAATCGCCAGCACGCCGGGGCAGGGGACGACGATTTCCTTCTTGATTCCCGCGGTGAGGTCAAGCGTTGGGACGGGGGGGATCACACATGCTGCGAATCATGATCGTGGATGATGAGGAATTATCCATCAAGCGATTATCGAGAATTCTGAGGGAAAGCGGGAAGGTTGGCGAATGCCGCTCCTTTCTTGTCCCTGGCGAGGCCTATGAATACGCGAAGTCTCACCCGATCGATATCGCCTTTCTCGATATTTCCATGCCGGAAATCAGTGGTATGACATTTTCGGGTCTGCTTCAGGAGCTCGACGAGGCTATGGATATCGTGTTTGTCACCGGCTATGATACGTATGCGGCAGAGGCTTTTGAGCGGAGTGCGTTGGATTATCTGCTGAAGCCGGTAACGGCGGAACGGGTATTGAAGGTGCTGCAGAAATCCGAATTAGGCTAAGCGATCGCAAAACACCCCCGATCTTGAGAGATCAGGGGTGTTTTGGGTTATGCGCGGGTAAGTATCCGGCTAGTCGAGCTGATATGGCTCCAGATCCAGCGGCAATGCAGCGGGCGGGGTGCAAGTGCTTTGCATCTCGTAGAAGGTGCCCGCGTCGGAGGCATCGTGGAAGCCCCACATCGCTTCCAGCACGTGATAGGCAAGCTCGCCGCTGGCGCGATGCGGCCGATCGTGCAGCAAGGCGCTGGCCATGTCGGCCGGTCCGATGCCGCGGCTATTCTCAGCGTAGCCCGGAAGCAGGGGCACCTCGGTCCAGGCCTCCTCGCCGGTCCGGCGGAGCTTCACCGGACCGCCGAAGGAATTGGGATCGGGCACGAGCAAGGTGCCTTCGGTCCCGTGAATTTCGATCGGGGGCAGCGAGCTTCCGCCGAAAATATCAAAGCTGGTCGTTAGCGTAGCAATCGCCCCTTGCGCAAATTGCAGCGTGCCCGAGACGTGCGTAGGCACCTCGACCTCGATCGTTTGCCCGTACTTCTTCTCGCTGGTGATCGTACGCTGTTCCAGCGCTTTGCCGGTCATGCCGGCGATCCGTTTGATCGGGCCCAGCAATTGGATGAGGGCTGTCAAATAATAGGGGCCCATATCAAACATCGGTCCGCCGCCTTTGGCATAATAAAACTCCGGGTCCGGATGCCAGAACTCATGGCCGCGGCTCATCATAAACGCCGCGGCAGAGACGGGCCGGCCGATGACTCCGTCCTGGATCAGCTTCAACGCCGTCTGGATCCCGGCGCCAAAAAATGTCTCCGGCGCGCTGCCAACCATCAGCCCGTGCTTGCGTGCGGCTTCGAGGACGGCCAATCCCTCCTCACGCGTCACGGCCAGCGGCTTCTCCACGTAAACATGTTTGCCAGCTTCTAGCGCTTTCAGGCAAACTTCGGCATGTGCCGCCGGAATCGTCAGGTTGATCACGATCTGGATGTCGGGATCCTGCAGCAGCTCGTCTACCGAGCAAGCCCGGGGAACGTTATATTGCTTGGCCTGCTCCCGCGCCCGGTTCACGTCGAGGTCAGCGCAGGCCACAAGATCCAGCGCTTCGAACTTTGCGCAGTTTTCCATGTAGATCCCGCTGATTTTACCGCAGCCGATTATTCCTACCTTGATTTTGTCCATTATTGGCTGTCCCCCATGCCCGTATAGTGGTTCTGGCTCCGCACCTCGCCGCCTTGCGACTCCAGGGCCAGCCGTTTGCCTTCTGCGGCCCAGAGCATGCCTCGGGTCATCATTTCCTTCACTGGGGGCAGGTCAACGATGTCAGCATGATGCCCCAACGAATTATAATACACGCGTCCGGTTCCCCAGCGCTTCGTCCAGACGACCGGCATATCCACCGGTCTGTTCAGGCGGTGAGGGCCATCGACGACTGGGAAGCGAGTAGTGGCGAGTACCTCTACCGCAGGATCCACATGCAGATAATATTGCTCCGTTTGGACACGGAAGTCTTCGATGCCTTCCACGAGCGGACTGGAATTGGCGATGATTTCGACTTTGTAATCCACGCCGTCGTTGCCCGGGTGGGCGACCCATTGCCCGCCGGTCATAAACTGCCAATCCACGTTGTTGCGGAACGAATCGCACATCCCGCCATGGCAGCCGGCCAAACCGGTTCCGGCCTGCACCGCGGCCGACACGTTATTCACCAGCTCCTGAGCGATGGTTCCCATCGTCCATACCGGCACGATCAAATCCAGTCCAAGCAACTTCTCCGCATCGGCATAGGCTTCCAGGGTGTCGGAAACCTCGACTTCAAATGCATGCTCCCGCAGGACGCGGGCAAAGATACCGGCAACCTGCTCCGGTTCATGTCCATCCCAGCCGCCCCAAACGATTAATGCTTTTTTCATGTTCGATTATCCTTCTCTCTTTATAAGGTATGTTTCCTCTGGAAACATTTTAAAGGTGAGCTAACGGACACCAGAGTCGTTATTGATCTCCGTTTGAGTCGTAGCGAATTCTAACGGACGGAGGCGACCTTATTTGGGTCCAAACAAACCGATTGTTCGCAATATGAGCCCAATAAGGTCACTGGGGTCCGTTACAATGGGAAATCAACGGGAAATCAGCAAATAAGGTCGCTGTGGTCCGTTAGAATGCCGAACGAGGGTCGCCGGCTCAGGGACGTCCGGAAAGTAGCACCCGGCAAGCCACCCCCGACAGGGCTCCCCGGAACGGTCACACAACGCCGCAGGCCCCGAAGCGCCTCACATCTCCGAAATATCGACCCAACGCCGTTCTGCGACTGAGCGCTCTACCGCTTCCAGCACGGCCTGGCATTGCACGCCCTCGCGGAAGCTTGGCACTGGCTGGCGGCCCTCGCGAATCGCCGACGTCAGCTCAAGTATCTCGTGCGTAAACGTGTGCTCGAAGCCAATCGTGTGCCCTGGCGGCCACCAGGCTTCGGCGTAAGCGTGCGCCGGATCGGTCGCCAGCACGCGCCGGAACCCCTGGACATCCGCCTCATCGGAGGTGAAGTACACCTCAAGCTCGTTCATCCGCTCGAAGTCGAATTTCACGCTGCCCAGGCTGCCGTTGATTTCAAAAGCATTGGTCGAGCGGTGGCCCGCGGCAAACCGCGTCGCTTCAAAGCTGCCCAGCGCACCGTTCGCAAACCGAGCCAAGAACAGCGTGGCGTCGTCGACCGTGACCGGTCCTTTGGGCGCATCCGCGTTGCTCTTGGCGCTAAGGCCCGTCATCTTCTCGGCCAGCGGCCGTTCCTTAATGAACGTCTCGCTCATGCCGATTACTTCCTGGATGTCCCCAACCAAATAGTGGGCGAGGTCGATCAGATGCGCACCCAAATCGCCGTGAGACCCGGACCCGGCAACGTCCTTTTGCAAACGCCAGACGAGCGGGAAGGACGGATCAAGGATCCAGTCCTGCAGGAACCAGGCTCGGAAATGGTAGATCTTACCCAGCCGACCGCTTTGTACGAGCTTCTTGGCCAGTTGGACGGCCGGGGAGAAGCGATAGTTGAAGCCAACCATATGGGCGACACCGGCTTCTTCAGCCGCCGCAAGCATCTCTCGGGCATCTTTTAATGTAAGCGCTAACGGTTTCTCGCAAAAAATATGCTTGCCCGCCCGAGCCGCTGCCAGTGCGATTTCTTTGTGAGCGTCGCTGGGGGCGTTGATGTCGATCAGGTCGATATCCTCCCTGGCGACGAGCTCCCGCCAATCCGTGACGATTTCGCGCCAGCCCAGGTGATCTGCGGCCTCTTGCACCGCTTGCTCGTTGCGGCCGCACAATACAGCCATCTCCGGCTTTAAAGCACCGGGAAAAAACATCGGCAGCGCCCGATAGGCGTTGCTGTGGGCTTTGCCCATAAATTTGTAACCGATCATTCCGACACGCAGCGAGTTCATCGAATTCCTCCGTTTCGCGGATAGGTTAGTTGCACTCATTTCAAGAATCATTATAAAGTGGTTCCCTGGATTTCTCTCGCCAGTTTATGTGGAAACCTGGACAAAATATGCGTTTTTTAGCTTTCTGGACGGCGCAGGCTGGACGGGGTGTAGCCCCGCAGTTCCTTAAATACGCGATTAAACGTACGAATGCTGCTGAACCCGCACTCCAAGGCGATTTCCATGATGCTGAGGTCGCTGTTTAACAGCTGATGCTCGGCGCTTAACACCCGTACCGTGTTGAGGTAGGTTTTAAAATTCATGCCGATAGCGGCTTTGAAGGATCGGCTGAAATGCGAAGGCTCCATCGAAAAATGCTCCGCCATCACCACCACATTGAGATCCTCCTGGTAATGGTCCTCGATATAGGACAAAATTTGCTGCATCCGTGCCCGGCGGGATTCGTATTTCTCCTTGCTGGAACGATCCATCGGCAAAGTGTCCGCGTACCTTTGCAAGCCGCCGTACAGCCTGGCAATCCCGGCTTTCAGCAGCAACGGGTAACCGGGTTGTCTTTCATCCCTCTCTTGGATCAGCTCGTCCAATATGATTTTAACCATGTTCAGCCCCGGAGTATCCGCCGAGATATAAGGGGAGGCGAACCGGAAGTCGACCGGCCAGCTCTTGGACATCGTGATCCATTCCGGTTTGCAGATCAAAATGATAATTTCCGACTCCAATCCTCGACTGTCGAAGTAATGAATGTCGTTGCTGCTGCAAATCACCATGTCGCCTTGTCGGAGCAGGCGGCTTTCTTCGTTTACGCCGATCCGAATCGCTCCCGATACGACATAGATAAACTCAATCTCGGCGTGGAAATGGGGATAGAACGTAATGTTCGTGCTTCGGTAGATGTCCATCGGAAGCTCGGGATCCAGTTTCCAGTTTTGATAGAACGATTTCACGTGCTTCACTCCGCGTCGTTTGAGATAGAATACCCTCCTAAATGTACTGCATTTCGGCGGAAGATTCCTCTTTTTTATTTCGGGAATAGAAGGAAAGGCTTGGACATAGGATGAAAATGCGGGATATAAAAAATGGCAATTATGGAGGATATATGAATGATCGATGGGTCAAAATTTTTCAAATTGCCGTAACCTACATCGGTACGGTCGTGGGCGCGGGTTTTGCGTCGGGACAATCGATCATGCAGTTTTTTACGCTGTACGGCACGGTGGGAACGGTAGGCATTATTGTGTCCACTTTACTATTTATGTGGTTGGGGACCAAAATGATGCTATACGCCCATCGCATTCAAGCCTTTTCGTACCAGGAATTTAACGATCACCTGTTTGGCCGCGTATTCGGTAAAGTTGCCAATCTTCTGACGCTGTTGATTCTACTAGGGGTGACCGCCGTCATGTTGTCCGGCACCGGATCGATATTCGCCGAACAGCTTCAGCTTCCATATCAACTAGGGATCGTGATCAGCATCGGGTTAAGCTACCTGGTTATGACCAAGGAAATGAACGGCATCGTGATTGTAAATGCGCTTGTCGTGCCGATGATTCTTCTGTTTACAAGCTTGATTGCGTTCCGGGCGATTGAGCCGGAAGGACTGCTCGGCTTAAATCATTGGCAGCTTCAGCAGTTGGGAGATTACCACTGGGTGTTAAGTCCGTTTATTTATGCGGCCTTAAATTTTGCTTTTATCCAGGCGGTAATGGTTCCGTTGGGCAGCGAGGTTCGAGAGGAGAGCATCTTGAAATGGGGAGGGATCTGGGGGGGGATCGGACTTGGAGCGATGCTGCTGATCTACCATTTCGCTATGAATTCCCGGATGCCCGAGATGCTGGGCTACGATATTCCGATGGCTGAAATCGTCCATGATTTAGGACCGTTTCTGCACGTTCTGTTCTTGCTGGTAATTTACGGCGAAATCTTCACGACGCTGATCGGAAACGTATTTGGGGTCACAAGACAATTGCAAAGCCTCTACAAAGTCCCGAAAAACGCAACCTTGTTCGCCGTTTTGCTTGCTTGCTTTTTGATTAGCCAAGCCGGTTTTGCCTCCTTGTTAACGTATCTGTATCCGATCTTTGGTTACGTTGGGATGCTGCTGCTCCTGTTACTGGCGTTCCGGCGGTTGCCGAAACGTTAACTTCCTACTTGCTTTCTATCTCATCTCTGCTGAGAAATCTCACGGAACCGATTCGCCAGCTGGTTTATACTGGGGGAGATCGATCATTTCCCGAGCAATAAGCCTGTAATTAAGCCAATCGCAACCTGTGGTTGACAGATTGCCAGCTTCACTTGATGGTTCGGGGACGGAGGAGCAGCTATGATGGAGGCGGGGTGATGCATATGGATTTTGCAGAGAAGCTGCAGAACTATCGGAAACAAAAAGGAATGTCCCAGGAAAATCTGGCGGAAGCGATCGGCGTATCGCGGCAAGCCGTTTCAAAGTGGGAATCGGGTCAGTCGTACCCGGAAACGGAGAAAATGATCGCTTTATGCGAGCTGTTTCAGGTCAGCATGGATCATTTGGTCCGGGGGGAGCCGGCGGAACAGCGTGAGCAGTTACCTCTGGAACCCAATTGGCTTGCGGCGACCCGTTATCGGTATCACTACGAATATAAAAGTAAAGCAACCTGGTTTGGCGTTCCGCTCCTGCACATCAATGTAGGGCGCGGTATATACGTCGCCAAAGGCATCGTCGCCATCGGCAATATTTCCATCGGTGTCTTATCGCTGGGGCTCATCGCGCTTGGAGGTTTATGCCTGGGCGTGGTAGCCGCGGGGCTGATCAGCTTAGCAGCGATTGCTATAGCTTTGATTCTGGCGCTGGGCGGCTTTGCGGCAGGTTTCATTGCGGCAGGCGGAGCCGCCGTTGGCGTGCTGGCATCTGGCGGCCTGGCCGTTGGGGTGTATTCGATTGGCGGCATGGCTATCGCATCGAGGATTGCCATCGGGGGGTATGCCAGCGGGCATATCGCCATCGGCGATGCCGTCAGCGGAGCCTATTCACTCACCATCCCTAACGGTGACTTTACCGGTGTTCAGGCCAACCAGGTGAGAGACCTGATCCACCAGGAATACCCGAAGATGTGGAACCCGTTGGTGGAATGGATGGCGTCTATTTTTCGCAAATAGAGAAGAGCCGGACCCGTCCCTGTATGCAGGGAAGGGTCCGGCTTGTTTTAGGATCGTTTGCGGAATTAATTGGGGACCAGGATATCCCAATCCTTAAACACTGGCTGCAATCCATTCCGGTAAAGCATCTCGCGAATTTCGGATACGCTGCGTTCATCGGAAATTTCGAATTGCGGGGTTCCTCCCTCTTGGGAGTGACCTCCAACGGCGGTGGATACCCCAGCCGACATTTTGGTGACTCCGAGATGGACCAGCTTGTCGCGTAATCGGGCAGGCTCCCGGCTGGACAAAGTGATCCCGGCCCGAGGCAGAAAAAGACGATAGGCGAGCAGGACCTGCACCAATGCCCGATCGGTCACCTCCGAATCCGGTTGGAAATCCCCCAGATAAGGGCGGAATCGGGGAATCGACAGGCTGATCTCACAACCGGGATAGCGGGTTTGTAAATAATCGGCGTGCATAGCTGCGATAAACGCCTCTCGTCTCCAATCGTACAAGCCAAGCAATGCGCCGATATTCACGGAGCGGTAGCCAGCTTCGCAGCCGCGCTC
The DNA here is from genome assembly GCF_001486505.1 of Paenibacillus rubinfantis. GTDB lineage: Bacteria > Bacillota > Bacilli > Paenibacillales > Paenibacillaceae > Fontibacillus > Fontibacillus rubinfantis. The sequence goes on along the minus strand of NZ_LN909065.1, from coordinate 960,232 downwards.
CGGGGCCTCAAGCCGATTTCGATAATTGCGCTTGGGGCCTTTTACATGGAGATTGGCATACGTTTCGCGATGATAAACCTCCTGAAATACCGTTAAGCTATCTACACCTGCTGTGCCCAGCTCTTGGTATTCGCTGACGGACATCGGGTTCACTTCAATGCCAATCGAAGCAAAATGTTTGCGCAGCACCTTTACGCAGTCCCTTAAGTATTCGACCGGAGAATCTTTGCGGGATTCGCCGGTTAACAGCAGGATATGACGGATGCCGGTCGCTGCAATCGCAGCGGCCTCCCGGTCGACCTCCTGCATATCTAACTTTTTTCGCGGAAAATCATAGATCGAGCTAAAGCTGCAATACTCGCAGTGGTTTACGCAATAATCGGAAACGTACATCGGGGTAAACAGCTGGATCACGTTCCCGAACTGGCTTTGGGTGATGCGCCGGGCTCGCTGGGCCATTTCCTCCAGATGGTTTCCGGCCGCAGGCGACAGCAAGGCTAGCAGATCCTCCGCATCCAGCTTGGGTTTGCCTAGCGCCCGCTGTACGTCCACTTCGCGATATCCTTGCAGCCGTAGCTGAAAGGGGAACGCTTCCCATGTCTGCAGGATGTCATAAAAGCTCATGCCTCGGCCCCCACTTCATCCAGAAAGCCCGTCAGCGGAGAGGAGGCCACGGCGTTTTGCTCCACGGGCCCCAGTCCGGCCAAATGAGCTAATCGGCCCGCAGCTACGGCTGCGCGGAACGCTTCGGCCATGCCAAGCGGATCTCGGGCGGTTGCAATCGCGGTGTTCAAGAGGACCGCCGCCGCCCCCATTTCCATCGCTTCCGCCGCTTCAGACGGCTTGCCGATACCGGCGTCCACGATCACCGGCAATCCCGCTTCCTCGATCAGGATTTGGATCAGCTCCTTCGTCCGCAATCCGCGGTTGCTGCCGATCGGTGAACCAAGCGGCATGACGGCAGCGGCCCCAGCCTCCCTTAACCGGAGCGCCGCCGATAAATCCGGGCTCATATAGGGAAGGACAACGAACCCTTCGGCGGCCAGCACTTCGGTCGCTTTGATCGTCTCCAGGTTGTCGGGCAGCAGATATCGCTGATCCTGGATGACCTCCAGCTTGATCCAATTCCCCAGGTCTGCTGCTCTAGCCAGCCTGGCGATACGGATCGCTTCTTCCGCGTTACGCGCGCCGGAGGTGTTCGGTAGCAGCGTCATGTGTGAAGGGATGTGATGCAGCAGATTTTCCTCTTCCCAGTCGGGATTCACTCTTCTTAACGCGACGGTAATGACTTCTGCTCCTGAACGTTCGATCACTTCGGGAATTAAGGTGTTGCGGTTATATTTGCCGGTACCGATAAATAAACGGCTGGACAAAGCCTTGCCGCCAATATGGAATAAGTCCTGCACGCGGATCAACCTCCTCCTACAAAATGGACTAGCTCAATGCGATCCCCTTCAGATAAAGGGGTAACAGTGTAGTCTTCTTTTCTCACAACCGTGCCGTTGAGTTCTACTAGCAGCTTTCGGTCTCGCCATGGAGGCTGGGCTAATAGATCTGCAAGTGTGAGGCTGCCTTCGTTTAACCTCGTCTCATTCCCATTCAGACGAACCTGCACGTGGTTCACCTCCTTTCCAGCCATGCGGCCTGCATTGCTTTGCGGTAAGCATAGGCTTCTTCCGCCGGGTCCGGTGCTTGAAAGAGCCCGGTGATGACGGCGATCCCCTGAGCCCCGCAGCGGATGATCTCTCCGGTTTGCTCCGGATGGATGCCTCCAATCGCCATCACGGGAACCGGGCAAGCGTTAGCCGTAGCCGTTAACATGGCGAGTCCCCGGCCGGGAAGTCCGGGTTTGCTGGATGAATCGTACACATGTCCGAAGAGGCAATAATCCGCTCCATCTGCCGCAGCCTTCACCGCTTCTTCCACCGAATGAACCGACCTGCCCAAGCGGATTCCTCCGGCTAACGGACGAGCGGCGTCTACCGGAAGACTATGTCCGGCTAAGTGAAGGTTCGCGACTCGGGTGGCTAGGGCGACGTCCAAGCGGTCGTTCACAACGATTTTGCCTAGCGGAATCCCTGATTCTAACATCCGTTGAATAACTTCCAGCTGGTCTTTTGCTGTGAGCTGTTTATCCCGCACATGAATGTAGTCCAAGTAGGGAAGGGCCGCCAACGACACGCTAAGAAGTTTAGGAATGTCCATGGGGGAGGTGGAGATCAGATGGAGCTCCGGCGCAGTTTGTGTGAAATTTCGGTTTATCATAGGTACCTCCTACAAGTGCAGGATGAAAAGCCAAAAAAGCCCCCTCCGCGAGGAGGGGGCTAAGTTCAGAAAACGGAAGAAATCTGCCTAAACGGACGATATCCGATTGATGTTCACTGAACGCTCCACTTCCCTACGCAGGTATTACCCCATTCAGGTTCAAAGGGTCCGAATCTTCCGATTCGTCTCAGCCTTACGGCACCCCTAGTGTTAATTCCTTTTGAAATTGTCATGTTTACTATACACGGGGATCCAGATAATTACAACAGGAGGTTGAGGAGTTGATGCTTCCAAGAAAGTTTCATGGAAATGTCACGATTTATTGCAAAAATACCCGATCTGTGATGTTTAATTAAATTGAGGAGAATCAAACACATCCTTTATAATACGGTCGGAGCTTGATTGGGGAGTGATGAGGTTGAAATGGACGATTGGTTTGCGCAATCTTAAGACGGGGCTAGCCATCTGTTTGTGTGTTATCGTTGCAGCGTTAATGCGCCTGGAATATCCTTTTTACGCAGCGATCGCAACGATCATTTCAATGGAAAATTCGGTCACCAACTCATTTACGGCCGGGAAACACCGGACGATGGGGACTTTTGTTGGGGCGATCGTGGGTGCGGGTTTTGCCATGATTGAGCCGGGAAACGCGGTGTATTGCGCCTTGGGTGTCATCGTCGTGATCTATGTCTGCAATTTGCTGAAATGGAACAAGTCGATCTCCATCGGTTGTATCGTTTTTTTAGCCATTATGTTAAATCTTCAGCCCGGCGAAAGTCCGATATTTTATGGAATTAACCGGATCACGGACACACTGATTGGGATTGCCGTTGCCGTTATCGTCAATTTGGTCGTCTTTCCCCCGAAACATGAAGCGGATTTGGAAAAGGCGCGTAAAGCTGTTGCCAAACGGATGGCCGATTTGTTCGGTCAAATCACGACATGTCGGGAAGCCGTCGATTTGCAAAGCTTTCGTGCGGAGCTGAGTTGTTTGGAGAAATATTATCAGCTTTGCAAAGAGGAATTTCATCTGACTCGAGACCTAAGCGAATCGATGGAGCAAATCGGCAAAGAAATTGAATCCTATCGCCATATCTATGAGCATTTGGTGATTTTGCAGCAGCTGCTTACCGAGCATCAACAGTTATTGGTCGACACCGAGCATGAACGAAGCGATTCAGCGGGTGCAGGAAATCGTAATGAAGAGCAGCAGTACAAAATCGAAACCGTCTACGAGTACCATGCGGATTGGATCTACACCGAGCTGCAGAAGCTGGGATTGCCGCTTCCGATTAAGGAGCGTGGCCGTTTCCAGACGAAAGCGGAGCTTAAAATATCGTAACTTGCGAAAGCAGTCTCCCTGGAGGCTGCTTTCTTGTTATATACTACTGAACATAACCTTGAACCCTAGTGAAGCAGAGCGAAGGAGAGTTTTAACTGATGAATGTTGAACGCATCACCGTCCCGCCTGGCTTATGGTCTGGGGTGCAGCGATTAGGCATCGATCCTTATGAGATTGCTAGCCGGGCCCGGGTGCCGCTCACTCGATTAACAGATCCGCTCGCCGTCACCACAGAGCAATATTTTCGGATATGGCAAAGCTATGCCGACCTGATGGGGGATACGGCCGAAAGTATGATTAAGCTTGCCGCCACATTTGATTCGGATCACTACCCGCCTAGCGTTTTAGCAACCTATCATGCCCGTAATTACCGTGAGGCGTTGCACGGAATGGCGCGATATAAAACGATGTGCCCTCCGGAAACCTTACTGATTACCGAAGTGGGGACATCCTGTACTTTAGAACTGAACCGTGGACCGGATGAGCCTTCCGGCCCTTCCGTCCTGATCGGAACCACGATGGTCTTTCTCCTTGAGCTTGGACGTCGGGGAACCGGACAGCCTCTCAGTGCCTGTGCCGTAGAATTTTCCAGTGCCGTAGGCAACGTAGAGGTATTGGAAGCTTATTTCGGCTGCCGGGTCACCACCGCTTCAACCCGAAACCGGTTGACGTTGCATCAAAGGGATTTGGATCGGCCGTTTGTTTCATATAACCAGGAGCTGTTGGAGATGTTGACCCCTGTTTTGGATCAATCCATAGAAGAGAATCACTCGAGCTTGGTCTCTGCGGCGGTCCGCCGGACGCTCAAACGCAGCTTGGGTGAAGGACATCTGGACATTCGCTTTGTAGCCAACGAGTTGGGAATGAGCGGCCGTACCTTGCAGCGTCGATTGACCGACGAAGGCACTACGTTCAAGCAACTGCTGAACCAGGCTCGGCACGAACAAGCCCGGGAGTATTTGGCGAATCCGGAGTTGAATATTAAAGAGGTCGCTTTTTTGGTTGGATATGAGGACCAGAACTCTTTTTACCGCGCTTTCCGGCTCTGGGAGGGAGATACACCTTCAAACTGGCGGTCCGCTCAATTTGGGAGAAGAACAACCTGAAGGAGGGTGGCGCCCGATCCAAGAATTTTGTCGCTGTACGCTAGTTACCAAATACTTCTGACCCCGTAACATAATCTCTATCCAGACATCGGAGGGGTGGATTTTGAACACCTGCCGGTTTGTCGTGAATACAGCAGAAGGAGACATGCATCCATGGATATGGGATTAGGGAACAAAACGGCGTTAGTTACGGGGTCGACGAAGGGGATAGGGAGAGCCATTGCTTTCGAGCTTGCGCGGGAAGGTGCAAATGTACTGGTAAATGGCCGGGACCCGGAAGAGGTTGAACGCACGGTGAAGGAGTTAAAGCAGGAGTGCCCGACAACTTCGCCGCTGGGTGCTCCCGCAGATTTGGTGGACCCGCAGCATAGGAATGCTTTGTTTGAGCAATATCCCGAGGTGGATATTTTGATTCATAATATGGGGATCTATGAAATTATGTCTTATGAGGATATAAGCGATGAGGTTTGGGAGAATTATTTTCGGACCAACGTTCTTGCCGCAAACGCGTTAACCAAGTTCTATTTGCCCCAGATGTTGAAAAATAACTTTGGCCGAATCCTGTTTATGGCCAGCGAAGAAGCGGTTATGCCCGCAGGGCAAATGCCTCAGTACGCGATGACGAAATCCATGTTATTGTCGCTCTCTAAAAGCCTGTCCAAACTGACGGCGGGAACGGAGGTTACCACGAATACGATCATGCCGGGGCCTACGCTTTCCGAAAAGGTGCAGCAAATCATTGAGCACATGTATCCGGAGAGCATGACGTTTGCGGACAAGGAGAAAACTTTCATGGCCGCCAACCTGGCGCATTCCGAGCTGCAGCGTTTTATCCGCCCTTTTGAAATCGGCCGACTAGCGGTGTTCTTATGCAGCCCTTATGCCTCGGCATTCAGAGGCTCGCCCATCCGTATGGATGGGGGGATGGTGCCTACGATTTTTTAAGGAACCGATGAACATAGTAGGGGATGTCTCAAGAGCCGTTAAAGGCTTGTTGGGGCATCCCTAAAATTATTAATAGAAGACTGTCCTTAGGTTAGGGGAAGCTAGACCAGAAAAAGTACAGCAGAATCAGGGCTATAATGCTGCCTATTCTTGTCATAAGCAGATAAGCATCACTAGGTTCAACATCGCCTTTGATTTTCCAGCCATAGCTGATGTACCAAGAGATTCGAGGGAAAAAGATATTTAGCAAAGCAAGAAGGATAAATAAAAATAATATGACTTCCATGATTAACTAACTCCTTATATAAACAATAGTGTTAGATACGAGGGTGGTGACAAAATGTAAGATGGCGTATGACAAAGTCAACATTATGCTGTATACTATAGCCAAAAGGAGCCGTGCGTCGAACACGACTCCAGCGCAATAGCCGCTTTTAAGGGCGGTGGCAATAACGGAATAGTGACAAATAGACCGTTTACCTTTGGCGAGGGCGGTCTATTTGCGTTTATGGAATGAAAGTATCAGGACAATTAAAGTCGCGAATGAAATCATTAGCGTCAATGCTTGATAAACTTCCATGGCATCGCCTCCCTTCCGGGAGATTAGCCGACCGCCCTTGAAGCCTATTCTATTGCTTGTCCAATTATACCATAATTTTGCAAATCGGTGTTGTTTTCCGATACACTTTGATGCTTTGATTCGAACATAAACATGAAAAAGACAACCCCCTTTGGAAAAGATCCAATAGGTTGTTGTCTGTAATTAGCGGAATCGAGACGACAGGATTTGAACCTGCGACCTCTTGCTCCCGAAGCAAGCGCTCTACCAAGCTGAGCCACGTCTCGTTAGCAGTAATATTATTTTTGGGGGAAACATTAATAAATTATACACTTTTAAGTGAAACTGTAAAGAGGTCAACCGGTGAAAAAATTGCGAACGGGGGATGAGCAAACCGGCATTGACGATCCGTGGCATTATTTATATAATGGTTGATAATCCAATTCTATATTGTGGAACTTTGAAGAGGAATAGTAATTTGGGATTCCGCCATCCAGAGAGCCGGCGTCGGGTGCAAGCCGGTTGGGGAATGCAGATGAACTCGCCTTGGAGTAATGATGCGCAAATCATCATCGTTTTGCCCGCGTTAAGGGTGCAAAGGGAGCTAGGACAAAGCATGTCCGATGCTAACTAGGGTGGTACCACGGGAAATTTCCTCTCGTCCCTAGCGATCATACGCTATGGATCGGGAGGTTTTTTTATTTTACATGGTAGTTGAAGAAAATTAGAAAATACTTGGTTGTTCAAGGAGGATTTTGAATTATGGCGGACCACAACGTGCCCCATGACGTTTACCGAGCCCAGGCCATCGAACCAAAGTGGCAGGCTTTCTGGGATGAGCATCACACCTTTAAAACACGGGAAGAATCGGGTAAACCGAAATTTTATGCGCTCGACATGTTCCCTTATCCTTCGGGGGCGGGCCTCCACGTAGGCCATCCGGAAGGCTATACGGCCACGGATATCGTCTCCCGTTTTAAACGGATGCGCGGTTACAACGTGCTGCATCCGATGGGTTGGGACGCTTTCGGCTTGCCAGCGGAGCAGCATGCGCTCGACACGGGCGAACATCCGCGTGATATCACGGTCAAGAATATCAACAATTTCCGTCGCCAGATCAAATCGCTGGGCTTCTCCTACGATTGGGACCGCGAGATCAGCACGACCGATCCGGATTATTACAAGTGGACGCAGTGGATTTTTATCCAGTTGTATAAAAAAGGACTGGCCTATGTGGCCGAAGTTCCGGTGAACTGGTGCCCGGCGCTGGGAACGGTATTGGCGAACGAAGAGGTCATCGACGGCAAGAGTGAGCGCGGCGGCCATCCGGTCATCCGCAAGCCGATGCGCCAATGGGTGCTGAAAATTACTGAATATGCCGAACGGCTGCTCGAAGACCTTGAGGAGCTGGACTGGTCGGAAAGCATCAAGGATATGCAACGCAACTGGATTGGCAAATCCGAAGGGGCCGAGGTCGTGTTCGAGATCGAAGGATATGACGCGTCCCTGACCGTCTTTACGACGCGCCCGGATACGCTGTTTGGGGCCACCTATGCGGTGCTTGCGCCGGAGCATGAACTGGTCCAAGCGATCACAACTGATGCCCAGCGTGACGCGGTTCAAGCTTATCAAGATCAAGCTGCACGCAAGAGCGACCTGGAGCGTACCGATTTGGCAAAGGAGAAAACCGGGGTATTTACCGGCGCTTACGCGATCAACCCGGTGAACGGCGCGAAGCTGCCGATCTGGATTGCCGACTATGTGCTGGCGGGCTACGGAACCGGCGCGATTATGGCGGTACCGGGGCACGATGAGCGCGACTACGAATTCGCCAAGCAGTTTGATCTGCCGATCATTGAGGTGGTTGAAGGCGGCGATGTAACGAAGGAAGCCTATACTGGTGACGGTACTCACGTCAACTCCGGCTTCTTAAATGGATTAGGCAAAGAAGAGGGCATCAAGAAAATGATCTCCTGGCTGGAGGAGAACGGCAAAGGCCGCGGCAAGGTGACATATCGCCTGCGCGACTGGTTGTTCAGCCGTCAACGGTATTGGGGCGAGCCGATTCCGATTCTGCATCTGGAAGACGGCACGATGAAGCCGGTGCCGGAAGATCAGCTTCCGCTTGTTCTGCCGGATGTCGACGCCATCAAACCGTCGGGCACGGGGGAATCGCCGCTGGCGAACGTGACCGAATGGGTGAACACCGTGGATCCGGAAACCGGGAAGCCAGCCCGTCGCGAGACGAACACGATGCCGCAATGGGCCGGCAGCTGCTGGTATTACCTTCGTTATATCGATCCACACAACGACAAAGAGCTGTGCTCGAAAGAGAAGCAGCAGGAATGGCTGCCGGTTGACCTGTACATCGGCGGGGCCGAGCACGCGGTGCTTCATCTGCTCTACGCCCGGTTCTGGCACAAAGTGCTGTACGATCTTGGAGTCGTATCGACGAAGGAACCCTTCCATAAGCTGGTGAACCAAGGGATGATCCTCGGCACTAACAATGAGAAGATGAGTAAATCCCGCGGCAACGTCATCAATCCGGATGAGATCGTAAACGAATATGGAGCGGACACGCTGCGTGTTTATGAAATGTTTATGGGACCGCTGGAAGCAACCAAACCATGGAATGCCAGCGGCGTGGAAGGCATTCACCGCTTCCTGTCCCGCGTATGGCGTCTGTTCGTAGCCGAAGACGGCAGCCTGAATCCGAAGATTACGGCGGACGGGGGAAGCGACGAATTTAAACGCACTTGGCACAAAACGGTTAAGAAAGTGACCGAAGATTTTGAGAACCTGCGCTTTAACACAGCGATCAGCCAACTGATGATTTTCGTCAACGAAGCTTACAAGACGGACGCCGTCCCGAAAGCAGCGGCTGAGAATTTCGTACAGCTGCTGTCCCCGCTGGCACCGCATTTGGCGGAAGAGCTGTGGGAGCGTCTTGGCCATGCCGATACGATTACGTATGAGAAGTGGCCGGCATACGACGAGGCTTGGACGGTGGAAGCCGAAGTTGAAATCGTCGTGCAGGTGAACGGGAAAATCGTAGACCGCACGAAGATTTCCAAGGACCTGGATCAAGCAGCGATGCAGGAACATAGCTTAAGCCTGCCGAACGTGCAGCAGGCGGTGGCCGGGAAGACGATTCGCAAAGTGATTGCCGTTCCAGGCAAGCTGGTAAATATCGTCGTCGGATAAGTTTTTCCACCCGAGGGGGTGGCAGTTGGGTCAGGAGATGGAGGTTGCCCCCGATCCGTCCGGCGGTTTGACGCCGGAAAGGGGGCCTTCCCTTTCCGAATCTGATGGTGCAATATCTGCGGACGGCGGCAAGGTGTCCGGAATCTCCGGGTGAAACAGCACATGCAGCTTGCCGATATCGTCGTCATATTTGCGGTGCGTCGTTTCAATCAGACGGGCAAAAACTCCGCGCAGACCGGAGTCGAGCACGGCGATACCTTCGGCGGTAACTCCTCCGGGAACGGCAACCCGCTCGATCAGCTCCTCCGGACTCAGGCCGCCATCGGTCAGTAATTTTCCGGTGCCCAGCAGCATTTCCGAGCCAAGCACAATCGCTTCGTCATACCCGATTCCCGTCCGCTCGGCGGCCGACTCGGCCCACAGCTGGAGCATATACGCAACGAAAGCCGGTCCACAGCTGGATAGATCCGATGCGATCCGGGTTTCGCTTTCTTTGAGGGTAATCGGTTTGCTGATCGAGGACATCAGCTGCTCCAGCAGCAGCCGGTCTTCAGGACGAACCCGCTTGCCGTAGATGCAGAGCGAAGCGCCGCTGTGAACGGAATGCGTAACGCTGGGAATGATCTTGGCGATTTTCGAGGGAAGAGCTTCTTCTAAAGTTTCAATCTGAACGGGGCTGGTAATCGACACGACGATTTGTTTGTCGTCGAGCACGTCCCGGAGTTCCGCGATAACATCGGGGTAATCCAGGGGTTTGACGCACAAGAAGACGATTTTGCTTCCCTGCGCGGCTTCGGCATTGCTGCCGTACACCAGCAGACCCGGATGGCGCTGAACCAGCCATTTGGTTTTGTAGGGAGAGCGGTTGCTGGCACAAATGTTATGCGGGAGCAGCGCGCCGGAACGCAAAAATGCGTCGATGAGCAGGCTTCCCATGGATCCGGTACCGATGAAGGCGACTTTCATCCGGCTTCCCCTTTCCGTGCTTAACGCACTATCTTGGTAAAACAATAAGGTGGATCGCATTTCGTTTACGTGAGATAAACGGTTAGTTTGACTGGAGCGCGAACCGACTTCTGCCGTTTCTACTTCACCTGTATAAATATGTATGCAGCTTGATTGGATCTTCATGACTATCGTTGGATTCCTTTAAGATGTTTCATAGGGGAGTGGATTACAGATGCGAAGGGAACTCGTATTAACGGCGATCGTTTCGGCTGCGATCGGCGCCGGGTTGATGCTGCTAGCGACAGGGGCTCGCCCGCCCGTGGGGATCGAGGGCTGGACGCCGGTAAATGCCGAAGTTCAGGCACTGTTGGCCGAGGAAAACGCGGCGGGGAAAGGCTCTGGCGTCGTGAATGCCCCGACTGGGGAAGCGGCAGCAGGTGGCAGTCCGGGAACGACGGCATCAACAGCCGGAGGGAATCCGGCTTTAGCTGCTGCGGAAGCAGGGAGTAGCGGAACCGCGCCCGGAGCGGTAGGCACCGCATCCCCAACCGCGAGCCCAACGGATAAGGCCGGGGATCTCGTCAAGTCCGTAGAAACCGGTAAGATCAGCATCAATCGGGCTGGACTAGCCGAGCTGCAGGAGATTCCCGGGATCGGCGAGAAGAAAGCCCAGGCGATCCTGGATTACCGCAATACGCATGGCGCATTTACCTCCATTGAAGAGTTGACCCAGGTCAAAGGGATCGGAGACAAAATGTTGGAGAAAATGAAGCCTTACATCGGGCTGTAAGCCTGTGTGATCGAAAGCTAGTTGTGAGGGGGATAATGGGATGAATCCGGACAAACGCAAAGACTGGGATACGTATTTCATGGATATCGCTTATATGGTATCAACGCGGTCGCGCTGCAACCGCCGTCATGTCGGCGCTGTGCTGGTTCAGGGCAAGAAGCTGCTGGGCACCGCCTATAACGGAGCCCCTTCCGGCGTCCCGGACTGCTCGGAGGCCGGCTGTATGATCGCGGAAGAGTACGAGCTTGTGGTCGAAGACGGCCAGGAAAAAATGGTGAAGAAGCAGCGCTGCGTCCGCACCATTCATGCCGAGCAGAACCTGCTGTTATTCACGGACCGGATCGATCGGGAAGGGTCCAGCGTTTACGTCACGGACGAGCCGTGCTGGACTTGCGCGAACATGCTAGCCAACAGCGGTATTACGGAAATCGTGTTTCATCGGCCCTATCCGAAGGATACCGGCAAAGTGACCGCGATGATGGCGCAAAAAGGAATCACCTTCCGCCGTCTGGAAGGCTATCAGCCGCCGCAGGAAACGATCGCGCACGTGGAAGAGTAACTGAATAAGAACGATACAGTATCGAATGCGGAAGCACCTCATTCGCCTTAGGGCGGGTGAGGTGTTTTTTTGCTTTTTCGGAACAAGGAGGGGGTTCCCGTGAACCGGAGACCGTTAATCGCGATCGCCTGCGGCTGGATGGCCGGCAGCGGCTTGGCGGCGTCTTACACCGGCTGGCGTTTTTGGTTGTTTACGCTGGGGTTATCGCTGGTATGCCCGGCTGTCGTAATGATTTGGCGTCAGTCTTGGCGGAGTATCGCCTTGGTATGGCTGGCTTTCTTAATTGGAGGCGGCTACTGGCTGTATCATGAAGCGGGAAATGTGAGCAGAATCGGGGCGCTGGCGGCGGAGACAAGCCCTGACAAGGAAGAGGCGCAGCCGCTTGATGGACAATCCGTCCGTTTGGAGGGAACGATCGTGTCCACGGTAAAGGTGGATGGCGATCGAGCGGATTTTACACTGAAGGCCAGCCGCGTGTCGCTGAAGTTGGCAGGGGGGAGAGCGTCGGCGATGCAGGAGATCCCGGGCGGAGAAAAGGTCGCCGTCCAACTGCGGCTGGCGTCTCCAAGCGAACAGCATACGGCCGCATCCTGGCGGCGCGGTCTTTGGGTTACGCTTGGCGGAACGCTGGAATCGCCTCCGCCTGCTCGTAATTTCGGCGCGTTTGATTACCGCCGGTACTTACATTTGCAGCGGATTCATTGGCTGGTTAAGGTGCCGGGCGCGTCCGCACTTCAGTCGGGTCAACCCACCCGCGGGACCGCCGCTGCGTTGGGAGTTGTCGACGCGCTGCGCGACCGCCTTGGCGAGCGGATTGAGCGGTTGTTTCCGGGGTGGCAAGCCGGTTATATGAAGGGGCTGCTGATCGGCCTGCAGGATGAGCTGGACCCGGATAAATACGCGGAGTTTACGCAGCTTGGGCTCACGCATATTCTCGCTATCTCCGGCAGCCATGTCGCGATAAATGTGGCGCTCGTCCTGGGATTGCTGCGTCTGTGCCGTTTGACGCGGGAGACCGCAATCACGGTAGCGTTGCTCTTCGTGCCGGGTTACATGCTGCTCACCGGCTTCTCCCCGTCGGTCATCCGGTCCGGGCTGATGACGATGCTGGGGTTATACTTGCTGAGGCGTGGACTGCTGAAGGACAGCCTGAACGTCTTAGCCGCCGTTGCATTGCTGATGTTGTTTTGGGACCCGTACTATCTGCTGAACGTCAGCTTCCAGCTCTCGTTTGCCGTGACGGCGGGGCTCATCGTGTTTGTGCCGCTGCTGGCTCCATATTTCCGCGGGTTACCGGGAAAGACAGGGAACGCTGTAGCGATCACGCTGGCGGCTCAGCTGGTGTCTTTTCCACTAACGATCGTTTACTTCAACCAGTTTTCCTTCTTGTCCATTCCGGCCAATTTGCTGCTGGTTCCAGTCATCGGCACACTGGCGCTTCCACTGGGGACAGGGGCGCTGCTGCTAAGCTTCCTGTCGGTTCGGATCGGTGTATGGGCGGCCCTTCCGGTACGTTGGCTGAATACGGCGACATTTGAGGCGACAAGCTGGCTTGGCGAACGCAGCGGCTTTATGACTTATTGGAAATCGCCGTCGCTGTTTTGGGTGGCGGCATTTTATGCCGGGGGCTATCTCCTGCTCTATTGGGGAAAAAGACGGGAACGTATCGCTGCCGAAGCGATAGCCGAAAGGTGGCAAGAGGAGGAGACGGTTCCTCTGAGACCGTTAGCAGCAGCGGCTTCCAACCCTAGGCACAAGCGCATCTTGAGATTTGGCGGTAAGGGACGGTTGCAGTTCGACCGGGCGCTTGCCTATAAACTGGGCCAGTGGGTGTGGGCTAGGCGACGTGACCTCCTGCGCTTGACCGCAGCTGTAGGCATGGTGCTGCTGCTCCTCTCCGGTTATCAGTCAGCCTACCGGAAAGGGACAGGCTACATCGAGTTCATCGACGTTGGCCAAGGCGATAGCGCCTTGATCACGACACCTTCCGGCAAACATTTGCTGGTGGACGGCGGGGGGACGGTGTCGTTTCGCAAAGCGAAGGACGCTTGGCGGGAGCGGCGCGAACCTTTTGAGGTGGGGGCCAAAACGGTCGTTCCCCTGCTCAAAAAGCGGGGGATTCACCGCTTGGATGCGGTGATTTTGTCGCACGGGGACCAGGATCATATCGGCGGGCTGCAGGCGGTGCTGGATTCGTTCCCCGTCGAGGCGGTGCTGATCAACGGCAGTCTGGCGGAGTCGAAGACGATGACGGCGCTGATGGAGACGGCGATAGCCAACAACATCCCTATCTACTCGGCCTTTGCAGGGATGACTCTTGATCCGGATGAGAGAACCAAGCTGACTTTTTTGGCTCCAAACCCATCAATTGTTTCAGATCGTGTTTCAATCATGAAAAACCAAAACCATCTTTCTATCGTGTTTCAGCTCGTCATGGATGGAGTTTCATTTGTATTTACGGGAGATATGGATGTTTCAGCAGAAAAGAGCCTTATCGGTGAGATTAAGCAATCTGGATCGGATCGGGCAGGTCTCTTATCGACCCGGATTGATGTTTTGAAAGTTGCCCATCACGGCAGCAAAACCTCAACTTCGGAACAATGGTTAAGCGAGTTGAACCCGGTTGTTTCAGTAATTTCCGTAGGACAATCCAACTCTTACGGCCATCCGAATCAAGAGGTGGTGGGACGTCTAGAACGAATAGGCAGCCTCATTTATCGAACGGATTTGCACGGGGGGATTCAAATGAAAGTGCAAGGGGGACAGCTGTGGTCACGAAAAAAAACCTTTACACAATCAGTGAAACGTGATTAAATAAACCTGAAACCGGTATCAGAATAATTCTTATTTGTTTCAGTTAATTTCATGAAATTCTGAAGTCATCATCAACTGATCAGGAGCGAATCTAGCAGATGGAGGTAGGATGAAATTATTTGTGGTACGTCACGGCGAATCCTTAGGGAACCTGCATTTAGATCAAGATATGCCGGATTCACCATTGACGCGGTTTGGCAATGTGCAATCCCAAACGGCCGCACTATTATTATGTAAGCAATCGATTACGAAAATTGTATCCAGCCCATTAGTCCGGGCCATGGAAACCGCAAAGCCACTTTCGGAGTTGATGTCTGTCCCTGTTGAGGTTTGGATGGACTTATACGAATATCGTGAAGGACCATCTTTCCACGGTCGGTCACGTACGGAACTCCAAAAGATTGTACAAAACACCTTATTGCCGGAAGAAATCTCGGAATCAGGTTGGCGGTGCCCTGGAGAGGAGAATCATGATCTGGTTCAGAAGCGAGCGAAATCCGTCATTCAGCGAATTCGCAGTTTCTCTGAAGACAACCTCGTTCTGTTTTCTCATGGGATGCTGATTAATTTTCTTATTCGCGAGCTACTGCATATTGCGGACATCTCAAGGGTTCAATTTGCTCAAAGCAACACGGGGATTAACGCTTTTCAATTGGTAGGAGATCAGGTGGAGGTGCTGGCCATCAATCAAACGGAACATCTTCGTTTGCTGGATGCGAAATGAAAATAGGAAAGACCGGCACACCCTAAGAGAGAGGAGAGAAACGTTTTTGCATCTATACGTCATCAGGCACTCCCAATCTACGATGAATGTAGGCAAAGGAGGAGGGGCCAATTGCGGCCTATCCGATATTGGCGCGTGGCAGGCCGAGCAAATTCCAGGGTTTTTCGATAACATCCCGATTAAAGCTATCTTTTGCAGTCCGTTAAAGCGTGCTGTTTTGACAGCGACGCCTTTGGCAAATCGTAAGAAAATGCCGATTATTTTAGTCCCGCAGATGTCTGAGATTTTCCATGGAGACTGGACCGATTATCGCGATTACCCTTGGGAGGATTGTCAGAAAGTGACAAGTGATTTCCCAAACACCGAATTTCTGCATTCTCACGATCAAAGTCAACCTTGGTGGCCGGTCTGGCCGGAAACCTATGGGGACGTCAGAGCTCGGGTTCAAATTTTCTTTGATGCGGAGATTGCTCCTTACCTGGGAACTGATGAGCACATCGTTGTTTTCGGGCATGGTCAATCGACGGCGGACTTAAAGCAAATTGCCCACCCGGGTTGCACCATTCCGGTATATAACGCCGGTGTAGTGGAGTACGTACTGAACGAAGTCGGGACCTGCTTGTCCGCGAAAGTACATACCGACCATCTAGGTCCGCATGTATCTGATTAAAAAACTTTAGGGGGATATCCATGTTTAAAAAATCCATTGGTTTCATCCTTATTTGCACTCTTTTGATAACGCTTACGGCTTGTGGTCCGAAACGCGATACGGCACAAGGGACCGAAAATGCCGGAACCTCGAATTCGAATACGGCCGCACAGGGCAATACTGAGGAAGCAAAGCCTGAAAAGCTGGTGATTTGGGCGAACGATTCGGAAAAAGAGCTGGCTTCCATTCGTACGATTACAAGCAGATTTACCGCAGAGAACGGAATTGAAGTGGAAGTTGTGCCGGTGAATGCACGCGAACAGTCGAAAACGTTTTCACTTGACGGACCTGCTGGCCGGGGCCCTGACCTTTGGTGGGCAACGCATAACTCGATGGGGAAAAACGTGCTGCAAGGCTTGGCCGAGCCGTTTGACCTGGATGAAGAAACGTTAAAGAACTATTCGGAAGAAGCGATCCAAGCGGTGACGATTGACGGCAAGATCTACAACCTGCCGATGGTCGTTGAGACTGCGGTGCTGTTTTATAACAAAAAGCTGCTTCCGGAGCAACCTGAAAGCTGGAGCGACCTGGAGCAATTTACTTCTACCTTTACGAATCCGTCCGACAACAAATACGGCTTCCTGATCGACGGAACGAACTTCTACTATACCAACATGTTTATGCAAGGAAACGGCGGGTATATTTTCGGTTACGACAAGAGCACGGGATATAACATTGACGATATCGGCCTCAACAACGAAGGCTCTGTGAAAGGCGCGAATTTAATCCAATCCTGGTTTGAAAAGAATTACTTGCCGAAGTCGATTACCGGCGACGTTATGGACGGTCTGTTTAAAGAAGGGAAAGTGGGGGCCGTCATCTCGGTGCCTGCATCCTTGATGAACTATGCCGATGCGTTAAAGGATGATTTGGGCGTTGCACCGATTCCAAAATTGGATAACGGTAACCGTCCACCTTCCTTCTTGGGGATTAAGGGTTGGGTTTTGTCTCCGTTCTCCAAAAATAAAGAATGGGCGAAGAAACTGGCGTTGTTCATGACCAATCAAGCTTCCCTGGAAAATCACTTCCGTGTAGCTGGTGAAGTACCGGCGACTCTGGGGATTTTAACCAGTGACTTGATTACGAAGGACCCGTATTTCTCGGCGGTTGCAGAACAAAGCAAGTACGCAACACCTACACCAAACAACCCTGAGATCTCACAAACTTGGGAGCCGATGAAGAACGCTTTTGTTTTCCTGTCACAAGGAAACGATGCGCAAGAGGTGCTTAACGAAGCGGTAGAGCAAATCAAGGAGCAGATCAACATCAACAATGCATCTGCGAAATAAACCGGGGACAAGGCGGGGGAGGAGTGATCCTCTTCCGCCTGATTTTCACCCGTCAGCAGGGAGGTCTATTTATTGAATGGGAAGCAAGTGAGGGACCGGAATGCCGGCAATTCCCACAGTCCACGTATCGCAATGCTGCTGTCCATCATTCCCGGACTAGGACAAATCTATAATCGAAGATATTTCAAAGGTGTTTTGTTTTTTGGAATCATCGCGGCGTTTTTCATTGTGTTTGGCAATTTCCTTAACATCGGTTTCTGGGGATTAGTTACCTTGGGGACGCTGGAAGGGGTGGACGATTCCAGAAGGCTGCTGATTCAAGGGATTGTGTCAGTGATTTTAACCGTTTTTGCCTTAGGGGTATATTGGATCAATCTGGTAGACGCCAAGAAGGATGCGGAGCGCATCAGCAACGGGTGGAGAAAAACTACCCTGCGGGAAGGGTTCAACAATGCCTGGGACAAAGGATTTCCTTATGCCTTAGTAGCCCCAGGGTTATTTATGATCGTTTTTGTACTCATTTTGCCGCTCCTGTTTATGGTGGCACTAGCCTTTACGAATTACAATATCTACAATTCACCGCCGAAATTTTTGCTTAGCTGGGTGGGGGTTGAGAACTTTTTGAATGTTTTCTCCGTCCCGGTATGGCGGAAAACCTTCTTTTCAGTGTTATCGTGGACCGTTGTATGGACCTTAGTTGCGACCACCTTGCAAATCAGTTTAGGCCTCTTCTTGGCCGTGATCGTCAACGACAAGCGGGTGAAGTACAAGAAATTGATCCGCACCATTCTAATCTTGCCGTGGGCCGTGCCCGGATTCGTTTCGATCTTGACGTTTGCGGCGATGTTTAACGACCAATTTGGGGCCGTGAACAATCAACTGCTAGCCCCGTTAGGGTTAAACATCCCATGGTTAACGGATCCATTATGGACGAAAATCGCGATTATCTTCGTTGAGGTTTGGCTGGGGTTCGCTTATATCTTTGCGTTATTCACCGGGGTGCTGCAAAGTATTTCCGAGGATTGGTATGAGGCGGCAGAGGTGGACGGAGCTAGCCGATGGCAACGATTTAGGAATATCACGCTGCCTCACGTCTTATTTGCCTCCGCGCCCTTATTGATCATGCAATATACCGGCAATTTCAATAATTTCAACCTAATTTATTTATTTAATCAGGGTGGACCGCCGGTTCGCGGGCAAACCGCAGGGTCTACAGACATTATTATCTCCTGGGTGTACAAGTTAACCTTCGATACGCTGAATTATAATATGGCTGCTGTCATTTCCATTATGCTTGGCGTTATCGTCGCGGGCATCGCCTTTTTCCAATTCAAGCGTACCCGTTCGTTCAAGGAAGGAGGAATTGACGGATGAGTGGAAAGCTGAAGTCCAAACTTGAAGTAGCGGGGATTTATCTGGTGATCTTCGTGATGTTTCTGGTCATCGTATACCCTCTAATCTGGGTGTTTGGGATCTCTTTGAATCCGGGAACCAGCATGTACAGCGCAACGATCATTCCGAAAAATGCTTCCTTCGAACATTATCGCTGGCTGTTTACCAATGAGGATAGCAACTATCTCTTGTGGTACAAAAATACGTTGATCGTAGCTAGCGCCAAAACTGTTCTTTCGTTAGCCGTGACTTTATTTATCGCTTATGCTTTTTCCCGATATCACTTTGTAGGCCGAAAAAACGGTCTTTACGTCCTGATGCTCATCAAGATCTTTCCCGTGCTGATGGGGATGGTTGCGATCTATATTTTGCTCAGCTTGGTTGGTTTGCTTGACTCGCTGGTGGGGTTAATTTTGGTTTATGTCGGCACGTCCATTCCCACCCATGCCTTCTTGGTTAAAGGGTTCTTTGATACGATTCCAAGAGACTTGGATGAGGCGGCAAAAATTGACGGTGCCGGTCATGTACGTGTCTTTGTGCAAATCATTTTACCTCTTGCCGTTCCGATTATCGCTGTAGTAGCTTTGTTTAACTTTATGGCTCCGTTTATGGATTTCCTCCTGCCGCGGATCGTCATCCGAAGTCCAGAAAACTATACATTGGCGCTTGGGTTGTTTAACCTGGTGAATCAGGAGTTCGGTCAAAACTTCACGCGGTTTGCCGCAGGTTCGATTCTGATCGCGGTGCCGATTGCAACCGTGTTTCTTTTCTTCCAGCGGTATCTCATCAGCGGCTTAACGGCGGGTGCCTCAAAGGGATAATTTCGTTTGGTGGATGCCCGGCAGGAGTAACTTTTTTGCCGGGCTTATTTTTACCTAAAAGGAAGT
This sequence comes from Paenibacillus rubinfantis, assembly GCF_001486505.1. GTDB lineage: Bacteria > Bacillota > Bacilli > Paenibacillales > Paenibacillaceae > Fontibacillus > Fontibacillus rubinfantis. Next base: position 940,699 of record NZ_LN909065.1, on the reverse strand, counting down.
GCAACGATTAATGGCAATCGCGAGTCCTTGGCATATTGGAATACTAGAACTGATCGGGCGCCTGTTGTTATCGCTTTTTTTGGGCGGAATTATTGGATATGAAAGAGAAATGAATCGCCATGCGGCCGGTTTGAGAACCAACATCCTGGTTTGCGTGGGCTCGACGTTAATTATGCTGTTATCGATCTACGGATTCACCCAATTTCTCGAAGAACCTTCCGTTCGCAGTGATCCGGCGAGACTGGCAGCTCAAGTGATTAGCGGAATTGGCTTTTTGGGAGCAGGTACCATCATGCAGAAAGGGGCATCGATTAAAGGATTAACCACCGCAGCAACCTTATGGGTGATGGCGGCCATCGGTTTAGCTGTAGGAGCGGGCTTCTATTACCCGGCAGTGATTACATGTTGTATCGTCTTCATTTCGCTCAAAGTGCTGAACAAGGTAGAGCACCGCTTCATGACCTCCAGCAAAGAACTTACACTTAAAATGGACATCCTGCCGGACTCCCCTCAAACGGAGGAGCTTTACGCTTTTTTCACCGGCTTAGATTTAGATATTAAAGCAGTAAACATGACGAAGTATCAGATCAAATTGACCTTTCTTGTCCCTAAAAAAACCTCCCTGTTTGATTTGTTGGAGAAAATTCATACACTTCCGGGTGTATCTACGGTTAATATGGAAAGATAACTGGTGATGAATCGGAAAATATAGTAAAATAAATGCATTTATAAGTCCCGGATCCTATTCTTTCAGTAGAGGTGAATGAAAATCGCAACGATTAGAGATGTTGCTCTTAAGGCTGGAGTATCACCTGCTACCGTTTCCAGGGTGATTACGAATAAGGGCAACACGACCGAAGAAATTAAGAAACGCGTACTGCTTGCGATGGAAGAGCTCAAGTATGTTCCCAATATTAATGCCCAATCCCTCTCTTCAAACAAATCCCGGACGGTTTGTTTTTCAATTGCTCGAAATCCTAAGGAAATTCTCGGGAATGCATTCTTTAGCGATGTATTGTTCGGGGTTTCGGAAGCGGCGAAACTGCAGAACTATAATCTGCAATTTGCTTTCTTTCACACCATTGAGGAACAGATGGAGAAATGCCTGAAACTCTATCGGCAAAAGCAGGCGGACGGGTTTATTTTTACAAGTATTCGTTCGGCGGATAAGGATTACTTGCTAAATAGCATGCAGGTGAAGCAAATCCCATTTGTTATGATTGGGAACAACCTCTCCCATAACGTGCTATCGGTACATAATGATAACGTACGAGATAGTTATACAGCGACAAAGTATTTGCTGGATAAAGGCTATCGCCAAATTCTATTCCTTACGCCTAACTTGAAGCAGGATGTGATCTATGATCGCATTCACGGTTATCAACGGGCAGTAGAAGAGAAGGGGATTCGACCTTCTTCGGACTATATCATTTACAGCGGGGATGAAGAGGACGAGGTGATGGAGGCTCTGCTGCAAGCGGATCAAACGGGACTGCCTTTTGATTCAATCATCACGATGGAGAGCATCATGTCCCTTAGCGCCTTAAAATACTGCCATATCCGAGGGAAGAAGGTGCCTGAAGAGATCGGCATCCTGTGTTTCAATAACGCACCGTATCTGGACAAGGTGTCTCCTGCGATCAGTTGCATCGATTTAAACCCCGTTTTGTTGGGGGCCGAGGCGTTTAATTTATTGTTAGATCGCATGGAAAATCCTGCGGATTCGTTCGTCAACAAGGGAATCACTTTGCCGTCCAAAATCATCGAGCGTCAGACAACTTAATAGATCTAAGATAAAACGCTGGAATCCGTGCCATCTGCCGAGCCAGCTTTTTATATTTTTACTGGAAAAACGACTCGAATGACGAGGCCCGTTTTTTTTGGTATTCTTAGGTGAGATTCAAAGGATTCCGTACGAGAACAGCTTGGATATTGATCTGAAGGATGGACTCCAAATTATTTTTAAAAAATAGTAACAACATTGCAACATCTTGTCGGACGTTAGCGTCTGTAAGGATGCAAGGAAGGGGGAGCCTTAGTGGTAGAGCAGGGACTCATCAGAGCCGCTCAAACGGGCGATCGCGACGCTCTAATCACCCTATTGCGAGAAATAGAACAACATGTGTACCGGACGGCCTTTTACATTTTGAACAATGAGCAGGATGCGCATGACGCTGCTCAAGAAGCTCTCATTCGCATTTATACCAAAATTAATTCTTATGAGGAAAAAGCACAGTTCAAAACCTGGGTTCAACGGATCGTGACCAACATCTGTATCGACAAATTTCGTAGGAATAAGCCAACCGTATCGATCGAGGAGCACGAAATGGTGTTTCAGGGGAATGATAGCGTTGAACGGGAAGTCATGTCGGGCTATTTGGCCGAAGACATCCGCAGCGCGATCGAACAATTGCCGGAACATCATCGGTCGGTGGTTGTGCTGAGGTATTTGCAGGATTTTTCGTATAACGAAATTGCTGACAGCTTGAATTTGCCGCTGAATACGGTGAAATCCTATTTATTCAGGGCTAGGCAACAGCTGCAGCATTTACTCCAAGATTATCAGAAGGGTGGTGTATCAGGATGAAGTGCCCGGAGGCGGTGGAATGGATGCATCGTTATCTAGACCATGACTTAAACGAAGAGGAAAGTTTTCTGCTCTTTGAACATATTCGCAGTTGCGAGGAATGCGCCGAAACGTTTGAGCTGTTAAACAAGCTGTCCGCGCAATTGGAGGAGTTGCCGAAGGTGGTTCCGAACTATAGCCTCGTGGACGCGATCCTTCCGCAGTTGGACGAGATCGACCGAGCTCGCCGTGAAGGCGGCAGCACAGCCGAGGAGACGATCCTGCCGATGACGGCGGTGCATGTCGACGCGGATCCCGGTCCAGCAGGCCGTGCGCTGCCTAGCCGACGCAGCTCGCGACGTCAGGAAGCGGACCCTGGAGTGCGCCGGAGCCGGATTTACCGGTACGGGTCGCTTGGGGTTGCCGCGGCTCTGATTCTAGGCGTGTTCATTTATCAATATGAACCACGCACCGTATCGGATGCCGAAATCGCCATGAACTCGATGGCTTCGGATTCCGTGGGCGAGGACTCTTCGGCTGCGGATTCGGCCGGCGATGCAGCGGGAAACGCCCGGCTGTTTTCGGACGGCAGCAATGCCGGTGGCCTTGAAATCGGAGAGCGGGATGGTGTGGCGCCTAAAGAAGAAGGCCCTCCAAGCGAAGGTTCGGATTCCGGCGGCCTTGAGGATCGGACCGCTCCTGGGAGCTCCCCAGACGCCGGTGCTCCGGCGACGAAGCCGGATGTGGATGCCAAAGCGCCAAGCAAGCCGGAGACCGGGAAGAACGATCCGATGGGAGACCCGGCGATGCCGCCATCGGCAAATAACAGTGGCGCACCTACTCAGGGATCGACATCGCAGGGGGCGGATAATTCGTCGGATCCTCTTGCCGATACGGTAGCTCCGGATGGTTCTGAGGATGAACTCATAGAACGACAATTGACTTTTGAGGATCCGAGTCAGAAGATGGGGATTGCGAACTTTAACAGCTGGACTTCGCCGGACGGGAAATTTGAAGCCGAGTTGAAGGACGGTCATCTGCTGGTGTACAGTCTCGAGGCTCCGGATCGGAAGCAGGTAGCTGATCAGACGATCGACGGCAATTGGGTTGACGGTGCTTGGTCGGAGGAAGGCCATGTATTTACGTACGAGATCGATATCGAAGGGACCCCTGCGGTTCGTACGATCAATGCCGAGCAGGCAGCCGCAGATGCTGCCAAAGGAACTCAGCCCTAAAAGAGAACCACGAGCGGACAAAAATGGGCGGTTTTTTGAACATGCAGCAGGCACCTTTTCAGGAGATATGGAATAGGTTATATGTATAGTAGAGATAGCGGTTTGGACCCCTGATCGTCGTATGACCGCGGGCGGGAGAGTTTCTAGAGCTTTTCGGCCCGCGTTTATATAGATGTTCCGGGACAGAGGGATCTTTCGCCAAGAGGCAGAGGTCCCTCTGTTGCATTTATAGCGGTTGTTTAAAAATTCGGTTTGCGATCACGAAGCGCTCTCGGGGAAGTGGAATCGACGTCGAATCTTGAATTCAGCCGGGCCTTGCGTTGCTCACGTAGCCTCCGGCTACGCTCCGCTACTCAGTCCCTAAGCTTCATCCAACCTTCTTGGTGCTCTCAACCCGACTTTTTAAACCTTTATTGGAGGCGGTTGTTTAAAAGGTCGGTTTGGGATCACGAAGCAGCATAGTCAATGGTGGCTTCTCGACGTCGAACCTTGAATTCGGCCGGGCCTTGCGCTGCTCACATTCCTGGCATCCCCGCAGGCTAACGGACTCCAGAGCCGTTATTTACACGTCTCGAATGCTCATCCGATTCTAACGGACCGAGGAGACCTTATTTTGGACAAATCCAGCTCAAAGGGTGTTGGAAGCGCCTAATAAGGTCTCTGGTGTCCGTTACAGCGGGAAATATCCGGGAAATGTGCAAATAAGGGCTGTACGGTCCGTTACGATACCTTAGGGGAACTTTACCTAGTAACCCCGCAGCTAACGGACTCCAGAGCCGTTATTTACACGTCTCGAATGTTCATCCGATTCTAACGGACCGAGGAGACCTTATTTTGGACAAATCCAGCTCAATGGGTGCCGGAAGCGCCTAATAAGGTCTCTGGTGTCTGTTACAGCGGGAAATAGCCGGGAAATGTGCAAATAAGGGCTGTACGGTCCGTTACGTTACTTCAGGGGAACTTTACCTAGTGTCCCCGCAAGCTAACGGACTCCAGAGCCGTTATTTACACGTCTCGAATGTTCATCCGATTCTTACGGACCGAGGAGACCTTATTCTGGCCAAATCCAGCTCAAAGGGTGTCGGAAGCGCCTAATAAGGTCTCTGGTGTCCGTTACAGCGGGAAATAGCTGGGAAATGTGCAAATAAGGGCTGTACGGTCCGTTACGTTACCTTAGGGCACACAGCATCCGCCCCCCACCACATATCCGCCGCACAGCATCCGCCCCCCCCACTGTATCCCCGTCGCACAAACATCCGTACACGCCCCCTACTGAGACCTCAAGTTACTTTACGGGATTTCGACTGAACCACAATAAACCGGGTTTGGACGAATGAGCGAAATTTAAGTATGATGGAGAGAGGCAATGAAGACGGAAGGAAGATCACAGATGGACGCAAAGCAAGCGATTAAAGACATTAAACAGGGGCGGATCTCCCCGTTATACGTTTGTTACGGCACGGAGAAGTATCAGATTCAGGAGTTCGTAGGCCTGCTTCAGGAACGGCTGGTGGACAAGGATCAAAAGGATTTTGCTCTTGCGACCTTTGATTTGGCGGAGACGCCAATTGAGGTGGTGGTTGAGGAGGCGGAGACGATGCCATTCCTCGTGGAGCGGAAGCTGATCGTGGTACGCGATTCCGCCCTGCTTGTCGCCGGCGGCAAGGAAGGCGGCAAGATCGAGCATAAGGTGGAGGCGCTGCTGGCGTACATCGGTAATCCGGCGGAGCATAGTGTGATTGTGTTTGTCGCGAACGGCGAGAAGCTGGACGAGCGGAAAAAGGTCGTCAAAGCGATCAAAGCCGCTGGTACGGTGTTGTCCTTTATGCCGCTGGGCGGCGGGGAGCTGGTGCAGTGGGTCGTGCAAGAGGTGGAGAAACGCGGCTGCCGCATCGGGCGTGACGCCGCGGAGGCGTTGATTGCGGCGAGCGGCGTACAGATGGCTTCGTTGGCTGCGGAAGTGGACAAGCTTTGCTTGTACGCCGGAGCCGGCGGTATGATCGATACCTCGGCGGTCGAGCAACTGGTAGCCCGCACCACAGAGCAAAACGTGTTCGTGATGGTGGAGCATATCGCCGCGATTCGGCTGGAGCAGGCGCTTGGCATTTTCTACGAGCTGTTGAAGCAACGCGAGGAGCCGATCAAGATCGCGGCGCTGATCGCCCGCCAGTTCCGGATCATGCTGCAGGTGAAGGAGCTTGGACGCCAGAGCTACTCGCAGCAGCAGATCGCTTCGCAACTGAGCTTGCACCCGTACGTCGTGAAGCTAGCCGGCGACCAAGCTCGTAAGTTTGAGGCGGGCCGACTGAAGGCCATTTTGTCCGAACTGGCCGAGCTGGATTACCGCATGAAAAGCGGGAAGATCGATAAAATCTTGGGGCTGGAGCTGTTTCTGCTAAAACTGGGGGCCTAGCCTAAGCGGCTAAGCGGCAACGCCCAACCGGCCCCACAACCAAAAAGACCTGAACGATAAATCGTCCAGGTCTTTTTGAGCTTAGTTGAAGAAAAACTTCATTATTATTAACGAAGCTTACGCTTTAGTAAGTTCGTTCAATTTTTTAGCCAAGCGGGATTTCTTACGGGCAGCTGCATTTTTGTGGATCAAACCTTTGGTAACGGCTTTGTCCAATTTTTTCGTTGCAGCCACGAAAGCAGCTTTAGCTGCATCAACTTCGTTGTTCGCCAAAGCGGTGTCGGCAGTTTTCACAGCCGTACGCAGGGCGGATTTTTGCGAAGCGTTCAGCGCGCGGCGTTTGTCGCTCGTCTTTACGCGTTTGATTGCGGATTTAATGTTAGGCATTGCATTCACCTCCTGTAAAGCATATATCAACCCAGATGATTCACAACTTAAAATATTTTATCACGCAAGATAGCAAAAAGCAATAAATTCATCATACCGAATCTCTCGATTTCGCGCAAGTTTTCCAGCCTGAAACGAAGGCATGCATAAACGCATTCCCTCTCCCGCACAATAAAGGCAATCAGAGGAAATGGAGGTCATATGGCATGAATTTGGACTTGCGGGAATATTCCGTACGCACCGACTTGGCCGTGGAATCGAAGGAAATCGCGGAAACGGCCCATGGCGGCCCGGTTCCCGGACTCAATGAGCAGGTCGAGGAGCAAGACGGGATCAAAGTCACCCGGCTGGATGTCACCAATGAGGCGGCTTCGCGTCAAATCGGACGGATCCAGGGGCATTATGTGACGCTGGAGGTTCCCGGTCTCCGGAACCAGGATACCGAGCTGCAGGAGAAGGTTGCCGCCGCGTTCGCCAAAGAGTTTACCGCATTTTTAAATAAAATCGGCATCGGACCGGGGGCGAAGACGTTGATCGTCGGCCTGGGCAACTGGAACGTTACGCCGGATGCGCTAGGACCGCTGGTGGTGGAAAATGTGATGGTCACGCGCCATTACTTCGAGCTAACGCCGGACCAGGTGGCCCCGGGTTATCGCGAGGTCAGTGCGATTGCCCCCGGGGTGCTGGGGATCACCGGCATCGAATCCAGCGAGGTGGTACAGGGGATCGTGGAGCGCACGCGGCCGGATCTGATCATCGCCATCGATGCGTTGGCCTCGCGCTCGTTGGAGCGGGTGAATACGACGATCCAGATCGCAGACATCGGCATCCATCCCGGCTCAGGGATTGGCAATAAGCGCCGAGGGCTGACCAAGGAAATTTTGGGCGTGCCTTGTATCGCCATAGGCGTCCCTACGGTGTGCTATGCATCCACGATCGTGAATAATGTATTTGATTTGATGAAAAGCCATTTCAATCAGGAGAGCGACGACGACAACGCCCCCACTCAACAGATCATGGGCATGCTGAACGACCTGAGCGAAAGTGAGCGGCTGGGCCTCGTTAAAGAGGTCCTCGAACCGCTGGGTCATGATCTGATCGTCACGCCGAAGGAAATCGACGAATTTATTGAAGACGTGGCCAACGTGATCGCCAGCGGCTTAAATATCTCGCTGCACGAGGCGGTAACGCCGGATAACGTGGCGTCCTACACGCATTAACACCGTATCACCGCATCCCGTTCCTTCTCCCGAATCTCCAGGAAATCCGCGAATCTAGCGGATTTCTTTTTTTTGTGAGAATTCGAGGTTCTAGCCCGTGAACTAGGTTCATAGATTTGGAATATAGTTTGAAAGCGGCTGGAGGAGGACATGCATATGAAATTCAAGGCTTGGAATCTAGGAAAAATGAGACGGAATCTGCTTCACGTGTTGGCGCTGGGACGCACATTTCTGCTGTTGTCGGTCATGTCGGTGATCTTTTTCATCATGCTGGGGGTGCTGGGCATCGCCGAGAAAAGCTTAAATACTTCCCCGGTCTCTTCGATGAAGGGGCTGGCAGCCTCGCTGTCGAGCGGATTCTTTATGGATATGGTGGGCATGGAGCTGCCGCATGTGGCTAGCGAGAAGCAGACGCCGGCCATTTCGGGGCGACAGATGACGAACTTCGTCTTTCAACTGTTGACGGACGTGAATCCGTCCGATCCGAAAAGCCTGGTAGCCCGCGAAGTTCCGGGTCTAGGCGCCAACAGCCCGATCCTGCTGCGCACCGGCTCCGGCAACGGCATCGCCCAAGCCCCCGAGGACTATCGTCCGGGTGCGGGAGCGGACGGCAGCGCACCGGATCACCCCGAGCCGGATGCTGATGAGGGCGGTGAAGGCGTGGACCCTGGAGCAGGCGGGGATCCGGGCGGAGCGCAGCCTCCGGCGCAGGAGCCCGGGAAGACGGACGGCTCGTCCGGAGACCCAGGGGAATCCTCCATTAAGCCAGGCAACAAAAACATCGTGATGATCTATCATTCGCATCCGCAAGAATCCTATAATCCGGTGCTGGGCACCAATGTCGATAATCCAAGCTCGGCGGAAGACAAGAAGAACGTAGGCCTGGTTGGCGAGGCATTGGCGAAAGAGCTGGAACGTAAAGGGGTCGCCGCCCTGCACTCGTTTGAAAATTATGCGGCCAAGGTGAGCAATTACAACTATAACTACTCATATAAATATTCACGAGAGACCGTAAAGCAAGCGATGGCCGAAAATGGCAAGCTGCAATATTTTATCGATATTCACCGCGACTCGCAGCGCCACGATAAAACGACCACCACCATCGACGGCGTGAATTACGCCCAGGTGTATTTCATTATCGGGCACGGCAACGAGAATTGGCGCGAAAATGAGAGATTCGCCAGCTCGATCCATGATCGGCTGGAGAAGGCTTATCCCGGGATTTCCAGAGGGATCTGGGGCAAGACGTCTTCCCAAGGGAACGGGGAATACAACCAGTCCTTGTCACCGAACAGCGTCCTGATCGAAATCGGCGGTATCGACAACAGTGCAGAGGAGCTGGAGCGCACCGCGAAGGTGTTGGCCGGGATCCTGGCCGATCTGTATTGGGAAAGCCAGGATGCGGAGAAAGCGGGCAAGCTGACGAAGAGCAGTACAAACGGCATCGCGAATGGCGGTGTGAACAGCACAACCAAAGGCACGAGCAGTACAAGCAAGGGCGCTAGCGGCACTAGCAAAGGCACGAGCAGCACAACCAAGACGGGCAACGCGAGCAAGGGTGCAACCAACGGCTCACCGAAATCCGGGGATACAAGCAAGAAATCTTGATTTGAATTCAATGAAGTAACGGGGGATGGACATGGCAAAAATGCTGCGCAAAACCATGGTATACGGCCTGATGCTGGCAGCGGGGGTTACGCTGGGCATGCAGCTCTCCGAAAGCGGAACAACTTCGGTATTTGGTCCCGGCTTTCAAACCGGAGGGACGATGGTAGGGAATAACGGACAATCCATGATGTATCCCTATCCGCAACAGCAACAGCAACAGCCGCAACAGCCGCAACAGCCGCAGCAGTACAGTAACGGTTGGATTGCCGGCTCCACCCCCGTCTGGTCAACGAACCAAGGCAACGTCGTGCCGCAGGGGACGACAGATGGGTACGGTCTCACTCCCGGTTACGGCTCCAACCCAGCCGGGACAGCTGCGCCAAACACAACGGCAAACGACGGTTCAACCGCCCCGACGGCGGGCACCCAGGTGATGCAAACGCCAGCCGACTTGTTGATGCCGCCACCTTCGCCTCCGGCCATCGATCGATTTGCCGACAAGGCGGCCCATCTGCTGCAGCAGGCGTCGCAGAAAAGCATTCATTGGGTTGCCTCCTGGTTTGGTCCCGGCGAATGAAATAACGGTTTATAACGAATAGCGGATTTGTTATACTGTTGTTATCTTGTTATGAATCCGTTCGGTATCCGTTATTTCGGAGGTTAGATTCCTTGAAGAAAATCACGATGCAGCAAATCGCCGATCATTTGGGCGTTTCGAAATTCGTCGTATCCAAAGCGTTATCCGGTAAGGGAGGGGTGAACGAGCAGACCCGGGAGCGGGTCATTCAAGCTGCCTCCCAGCTTGGGTATTTTAATCAGAAGAACGGCTACGTCAAGAACGTCATCCCTTCGGGAACCGCTTTGCCAGCGCCGGCCGGGAAGCAGTCGGTGTTGGTGCTGATGCCCAATATCCGGTTTCAGAACAAGGAATCGCTGTATTGGGGCAGGCTGCTGGAGGGCATCTCCCGGGAGCTCGAAGCGCAGGGTTTGGGGATGATTATCGTGTCCGAGCCCCGGGGAGACAACTTTATGAACATCCTGAATCCGGACGGGATTCTGGGAATGATTGGGGTGGGGCAGATCGCCACCCCATTCCTGCTGGAAGTACACCGGATCGGACTGCCGATCGTGCTGGTCGATCATGAGGACCCGCTCATTCCTAGCGACACGATCTTCGCGAATAACGTGGACGGCATGGCCCGCCTGACCAATCATTTGATCGGCCTGGGACATCGGGAATTGCATTTCTTGGGAAATTCGGCGTTTTCCCGCAGCTTCCGGGACCGTTGGAGCGGCTTCCGCAGCGCCTTGGAGGAGAACGGCTTAACGCCGCAGTCCCCGGAGGATCCGATGCTGCAGCTGGAGGGTATCGACACCGGGGCTTACGGAGACGATCTGCAGGGGTGGCTGGAGCAGCGAAAAGCGGCGGGGACGCTCCCAACCGCGATCGTATGCGCGAACGACTCCATCGCGATGCATGCGTGCTCTGTCCTGAGCGCGATCGGCCTCCACGTGCCCGGCGACATCGCGGTCAGCGGGTTTGACAATATCGACGATGCGGCCCGGCACACCCCGGCCATCACCACCATCAACGTCCCGAAGGAGGATCTTGGCCAGCGGGCGGTGAGAAAGCTGATGGACCGGCTTGTCCATCCGGACGCCCCGCAAGAGAAGATCATGATCACCGTCGAAACGGTGTACCGAGATTCCACGGCCGAGCCACGACGGAAGGCCGCGGAAAAGAATTAAACTCAAACAAACGAGCTGCCAAGAGATGGTCTCTCCTGGCAGCTCGTTTGCTGCGGGATTTCGACTCCAGGTCGGACAGGTGCCCCAAGCTATCAGTCCTTAGTGTAGGCATACTGCGTTGTGCCTCCTGGTGGTGCATCAGTATATTTGCTCTTCGTGCAAAGCAGACTTTGATTAAAATCATTTTTTCAATGAGTGGGACATTGTAAACGGAAAATCACTCGCTGTGATTGCTGCTTGCCCCTTCAACTGATATAATAAATTGATTGTAATACTTCGATGATTTGTGGTGGGGGTAAGGATGACAGATATCAAGGCTAGACAAGCGAAAATTCGCAATTTCTGTATTATTGCACATATAGACCATGGCAAATCAACTTTGGCCGACCGGATTCTGGAGTATACCGGCGCGCTGACCTCTCGGGAAATGCAGGAGCAGGTCCTCGACCAGATGGATCTGGAACGCGAACGCGGAATCACCATCAAACTCCAGGCGGTTCGTCTGACCTATCGCGCCGACGACGGCGAGGAGTATTTGCTGAACCTGATCGATACGCCGGGACACGTCGACTTCACCTATGAAGTCTCCCGCAGCTTGGCGGCTTGCGAAGGCGCTTTGCTGGTGGTTGACGCGGCTCAAGGGATCGAGGCCCAAACGTTAGCTAACGTTTATCTGGCGCTCGATAACAACCTGGAGATTTTGCCAGTCATCAACAAAATCGACCTTCCCAGTGCGGATCCCGACCGGGTGAAGCAGGAGATCGAGGACGTGATCGGCCTGGATGCCAGCGAAGCGGTTCACGCCTCCGCCAAAGCCGGGATCGGGATCAAGGAGATTCTGGAGCAGGTCGTGCAGAAGGTGCCTGCACCAACCGGAGATCCGGATCAGCCGTTGAAGGCGCTGATTTTCGACTCGCATTATGACCCTTACAAAGGCGTTATCGTTTATGTGCGCGTGATTGACGGCAAGATCAAAGCCGGCTCAAAAATCAAAATGATGGCGACGGACAAAACGTTTGAGGTTATCGAGGTCGGTGCGTTCAAACCGCGGATGACGATTGTGGACGAGCTTAACGTTGGCGATGTTGGCTTTATCGTTGCCGGCATCAAGACGGTGGGCGATACGCGCGTCGGGGATACGGTGACCGATGCGAAGAATCCTACGTCTGAACCGCTGCCGGGTTACCGGAAGATCAACCCGATGGTCTACTGCGGTTTGTATCCGATCGAAACGTCGGACTACAACGATCTGCGCGAAGCGCTGGAGAAGCTGCAGCTGAACGATGCTTCGCTGAGCTTTGAACCGGAAACCTCAAGCGCGTTGGGCTTTGGCTTCCGCTGCGGTTTCTTGGGACTCTTGCATATGGACGTGATTCAAGAGCGGATCGAACGGGAATTTAACATCCCGTTGATTACGACGGCGCCAAGCGTTATTTACAAAGTTACGCTGACGAATGGCGAGACGATTTCCATCGATAATCCGTCGAACTATCCGGAGGTCGGCAAAATCGACCACGTGGAGGAGCCTTACGTCAAGGCGGCGATTATCGTACCTAATGATTATGTGGGTACTGTCATGGAACTCTGTCAAAGCAAACGCGGCGAGTTCGTGAATATGGAATACCTCGATACAACGCGGGTAACGATTACGTACCAGGTGCCATTGTCGGAGATCGTATATGACTTCTTCGATCAGTTGAAATCAAGCACGAAGGGGTATGCTTCCTTCGATTATGAGCTGTCGGGTTACCGTCAATCGAACCTCGTGAAGATGGATATTCTCCTGAACGGCGAACAGGTCGACGCCTTGTCCTTTATCGTGCACCGCGACCGTGCGTACCACCGCGGCCGGATCATTTGTGAGAAGCTGCGCGAGTTGATTCCACGTCAAATGTTTGAAGTACCGATTCAAGCCTCGATTGGGCAGAAGGTTATCGCTCGCGAGACTGTGAAGGCGATGCGCAAGAACGTCCTTGCCAAGTGTTACGGTGGCGACATCTCGCGGAAACGCAAATTGCTGGAGAAGCAAAAGGAAGGCAAGAAGCGGATGAAGCAAGTCGGTAACGTTGAGGTGCCGCAGGAAGCGTTTATGGCGGTACTGAAAATCGACGACAAATAAGAAGCAGGTCTATTGACGAAGGAAAGCCGTCTGGCTTTCCTTTCTACTATTATAGAGAAACCTGGAGGTGGGCATGACCATGGACCAAACTAGGAATCGATCGGGGCAGGGAATGCCGATCCATCACCCGGCAGCGGGCAACGGCATAACGTCATCCGGACCATCCGGCGCACCGCATGCTGTATATATTCATATCCCGTTTTGCACCAACAAGTGCTTTTACTGCGATTTCAACTCATATGTGTTAAAAGATCAACCCGTGATGGATTATTTACATGCCTTGGATCGGGAGATGGAGCTGACGGTTCAGGAAACGCCGCCAGGCGAGATTCGCAGCATTTTTGTTGGCGGCGGGACGCCTACCGTGCTAACTCCGCAGGAGATGGAGTTTTTCCTGGCCTCGGTCCGGCGTCACTTCCCGCATTGGGCGAGCGACATCGAATTTACGATGGAGGCCAATCCGGGAACAACGGATCGGGACAAGCTGACTGTCATGAAAGACGGCGGCGTCAACCGGGTTAGCTTTGGCGTGCAGGCATTCCAGAACGAATTGCTCAGCGGCATCGGCCGGATCCATAACACGGACGATGTTTATCGGAGTTTAGAGAATGCACGGGCGGTTGGGCTCGACAATCTATCCATCGACTTGATGTTTGGCCTTCCGAACCAGACGGTGGATATGCTGGATTACAGCGTATCGCGGGCACTTGAACTCGGACTGCCGCATTATTCGATTTACAGTCTGAAGGTTGAGGAGAACACGCTGTTCCATACGCTGTATCACAAGAACCAGCTTCCGCTTCCGAGCGAAGAGGAGGAGCTAAACATGTACCTGCTGCTGATGGAGCGAATGGAACAGGCCGGCTACAAGCAATACGAAATCAGCAATTTCGCCAAACCCGGCTTGGCTAGCCGACATAACATCACGTATTGGAAGAACGAGGATTATTACGGCTTGGGCGCCGGTGCCCATGGGTATGTCGGCCGCCAGCGCCACGTTAACATTAAAGGCGTAAATCCTTACGTAGAAGCAGCGAAGGCGGGACTCCCTCGATTGGAGCAGTTTGGCGTGTCGCGGGAAGAGGCGATGGAGGACTTCGTGATGGTGGGACTTCGAGTGCTGGATGGCATCCGCAAGGCGGATTTCCGGAAGCAATTTGCCGAAGAGCTGGACGAAGTGTTTGCCCGGCCGCTCGGCAAAATGTTGGATGTCGGTTTACTGGAGCCTCACAGCGATGATGAGGGGTATCGGCTGAGCAAGCAAGGCGTGTTGTTCGGTAATGAAGTGTTTGCCGAGTTTATCGGTGTATTAACTGAATAAGAATCTAGCGATTAAGCAGCTAGCGCTTCTTTTTACGAAGTGGCTAAGCTGCTTTTTTGCATTCCGCTGAATATACTTTGAAGGTGACATGGCCGTGAAACATTTTTCTTGAAGTTTTATACTATGTAATGTATATTTATTCATATTATTTGTGATCGAGGGGGAAAGCAGCATGCCAGCGGTGGCCGTGTGTAGACAGGCGAATTTAGCGGACGTTGAGCCGTTATATAATATGATTGAAGGATATGCCCGGCGAGGAATTATGCTCCCGCGTTCGCGGACGGTGCTGGAGCGCCAGATCCAGGAATTCGTCGTTGCGGAAGTGGACGGCGAGGTTGTCGGCTGCGGATCGCTGTGCAAGCTGGGGGATGAATTGGTTGAAATCCGCTCGCTGGGGATTGCCGAAGGCCACAAGGGGAAAGGGCTTGGTTCCATGCTCGTTGAACAACTGGTGGAAGAGGCGCGGAGACAAGCGATCCCCAAGGTGATGGCGCTCACGTATGAGGTTTCCTTTTTCGTTAAAAACGGGTTTGCGGTCGTGAACAAAGAGATCTTTCCGGAGAAAGTATGGACCGACTGCGTAAATTGCGCGAAGCAGCATTGCTGCGACGAAATCGCGGTTCTCAAGATACTGGACTGACTTGACAATCGTCAGGTCGGTTTGGTATTTTTGTATTAGTGATTAGCACTCTACGACATTGAGTGCTAACGAAACGGAAAACCGAGTAAACTCAGGAGGGATTGCCATGTTGACGGAACGCCAAAGAATGATCTTAACTGCGATTGTGGACGACTATATTCGTTCGGCGGAGCCTGTGGGATCCCGAAGCATTTCCAAACGGGGCGATGTCGGGTACAGCCCGGCGACGATTCGAAATGAAATGGCTGATTTGGAGGAGCTCGGTTTTTTGGAGCAGCCACATACGTCGGCGGGACGGATTCCTTCCCATAAGGGCTACCGCTACTATGTGGATCACCTGACGCCGCTAAACCTGCTGACTAACGAAGAATTGACGACGTTTAAAGCGTTTTTTGCGGAGAAGTTGAACGCAACCGAACAAGTGATTCAACATGCCGGGACGATTCTTTCCCAAATGACCAACTACACTTCCATCCTGCTGGGGCCGGAAGTTTTTCATACGTCTTTGCGCCATTTTCAGCTCTTACCGCTGAATGAGACGACGGCGGTGGCCATCGTCGTGACGAATACGGGGCAGGTGGAGAACAAGACGGTGACGATTCCGGCCGGCTTGTCCGTGTCGGAAATGGAGCAAGTGGTCAACCTGTTGAACCGCAGGCTCACCGGCGTGCCGATTTACAAGCTAAAGTCAGCCTTGTATAACGAGATTGGTCGGGAGATGCAACGGCATATCGAGCATTTCGAAGAGCTGATGAAAGTGTTGGATCAAGCGTTTGACGCAGGCTCGGACGGGCAGCGCCTCTTCTTGAGCGGAGCGACGAACATGCTGACGCAACCGGAGTTCCGTGATGTCGACAAGGTGAAGAGTATTCTGGATTTACTGGAGGAGACGCCAACCTTGACGAAGATGATCTCCTCGGCGGCTGGTTCCGGGATTCAGGTGCGCATCGGGACTGAGAACGGGCATGAAGCCTTCGCCAACTGCAGTCTCATCACGGCAACCTATCAATTGGAAGGTGAAGCCGTGGGGACGATCGGTATTTTGGGACCAACGCGGATGGAATACGCCCGGGTGATCCGGATTTTGGAGATTTTATCGAAGGATATGAGCAAATTTCTAGCCCGGATGTAACAACATGCATGAACGATTCGTTTAACCGCATGTTAAGGAGGCGAGTTTCTTGAAGGAATCACAGTCGATTCAAGACAACATCAATCATAATGCAGAGGAAGAAATGAACATGAACGATAACGTGCAAGAGGATCTGCAACAAACGTCAGAATCCGAAGCGAGGCAGGAGGAAGTCGTTGAGGAAACCCAAGGGGCTGCGGAAGAGGTTGCAGCCGAAGCCGGGAACGATGTCGGAGCTTCCGCCGAATTGGAGAAGCTGCGCGCGGAGAGTGAGGAATACCAGCAGCGGCTGCTAAGAACGCAAGCCGATTTCGATAATTTTCGGCGCCGTACGGTGAAGGAGAAGGAAGAGCTGGGGAAATACGCTTCCGCCAAATTGATCACCGAGCTGTTGCCGGTCATCGACAACTTTGAACGGGCGCTGGGCTCGGCAGGGGAGAGCGCGGACGCTAGTTCCTACGCGAAGGGTGTAGAAATGATTTTCCGCCAACTGGAAGGTGTACTTAAAGCAGAAGGGCTGACGCCGATGGAAGCGGAAGGCCAGCCGTTTAATCCGGAGTTCCATCAGGCGATTATGCAGGTGGAATCCGATGAGCATGAAGAGGGTATCGTCGTGGAAGTTGTGCAGAAGGGGTATCTTTTGAAAGATAAAGTGCTGCGCCCGGCGATGGTCAAAGTCAGCGGCTAATCATACTTAGCAAGTTTTGTGGATTTAGATGATTCAACCTATTAAGGAGGACATAACGTAATGAGCAAAGTAATCGGTATCGACTTAGGAACAACTAACTCCTGCGTAGCAGTAATGGAGGGCGGCGAAGCGGTTGTCATTCCAAACCCGGAAGGGGCGCGTACGACTCCATCCGTTGTAGGTTTTAAGAAAGACGGCGAACGGATCGTTGGGGAAACGGCGAAACGTCAAGCGATCACCAATCCGGACCGTACGATCATTTCGATCAAACGGCATATGGGGACAAACCATAAGGAAACGATCGATGGCAAGGAATTTACGCCGCAGGAGATTTCCGCAATCATTTTGCAGAAGCTGAAATCCGATGCAGAAGCGTATTTGGGCCAACCGGTTACACAAGCGGTTATCACGGTTCCGGCTTATTTTAACGACAGCCAACGTCAAGCAACCAAGGATGCCGGGAAAATCGCGGGCCTTGAAGTGCTGCGGATCGTCAACGAACCAACGGCAGCTGCACTGGCTTATGGCTTGGAAAAAGCCGAAGATCAAACGATTCTCGTGTATGACCTCGGCGGCGGGACGTTTGACGTTTCGATCCTCGAGCTGGGCGACGGCTTCTTCGAAGTAAAAGCGACCAGCGGGGACAACCATCTTGGCGGCGACGACTTCGACCAGAAGATCATCGATCACCTGGTAGCTGAGTTCAAGAAAGATCAAGGGATTGATCTGAGCAAGGATAAAGCGGCGGTGCAACGTTTGAAGGATGCCGCAGAGAAAGCGAAAAAAGAACTGTCCGGCGTGTTGACCACGACGATCTCCCTGCCGTTCATCACCGTCGTAGACGGCGTGCCTCAACACCTTGAGGTGAACCTGACCCGGGCGAAATTCGAAGAACTGACGGCAGACCTCGTAGAACGCACGTTGGGCCCAACTCGCCGCGCATTAAGCGATGCAGGGATGACACCTGCGGATATCGATCGGATCGTTCTAGTCGGCGGTTCCACGCGGATTCCAGCCGTTCAGGAAGCGATCAAGAAATTGACAGGCAAAGAACCGCACAAAGGCGTGAACCCGGACGAAGTCGTAGCGCTTGGCGCTGCCGTGCAAGCAGGCGTGCTGACCGGCGACGTCAAAGACGTTGTATTGCTCGACGTTACTCCGCTTTCGCTGGGGATCGAAACGGCCGGCGGCGTATTTACGAAGATGATTGAACGGAATACGACAATTCCAACAAGTAAATCGCAGGTATTCTCCACCTATGCTGATAACCAGCCAAGTGTAGAAATCCACGTCCTGCAAGGGGAACGGGAGATGGCGGCCGGTAACAAGACGCTGGGACGCTTTATGCTGGGAGATATTCCTTTGGCACCACGCGGCGTACCGCAAATCGAAGTTACCTTCGACATCGATGCGAACGGGATCGTAAACGTATCAGCAACGGATAAAGGCACCGGCAAGAGTCAAAAAATCACGATCACTTCCTCCAGCGGCTTGAGTGATGAGGAAGTTGAGAAGATGATGAAGGATGCCGAGCTGCATGCAGAAGAAGACAAGAAACGCAAAGAGTTGGTTGAAGCGAAAAACAACGGTGACCAATTGATCTACAGCGTTGATAAAACGTTGAAAGAACTGGGCGACAAGGTCGACGCGGCCGAAACCGACAAAGCCAATGCGGCCAAGGAAGAGCTGAAGAAAGCGCTGGAAAGCGATGATCTGGAGCAAATCAATGCGGCTTCGGAGAAATTGACCGAAATCGTTCAACAATTGTCCGTGAAGCTGTATGAGCAGGCTTCGCAAGCGGCGGGAGCAGAAGGTGCAGCCGATGCTGCCGGCGGTCAACCTCGCGACAACGTGGTGGATGCCGACTACGAAGTGGTTGACGAAGACAAGAAACAAAGCTAAGATGGCTCACAGAGCTGCCTAAGTCTGGTGAATAAACTTTGGTAACCGGGAAGGTCAAAGTGCGGGCTGCTTCCGCACTTTGACTTTCCTTTTGCCATGATCATAAGATGACTGATAGGCTAGGTTTTAAGCACCGAGAAGGTTGGATGAAGTTGGGACTGAGTAGCGGAGCGTACATAGGGGTACGTGAGCAACGGAAGGCCCAACTGAATTCAAGATTCGAAGTCGAGTCAGCTTCTCGATTTGCTTCGAGATGAAAAGGGAAGTCAGGTTTTAAGCACCGAGAAGGTTGGATGAAGTTGGGACTGAGTAGCGGAGCGTACATAGGGGTACGTGAGCAACGGAAGGCCCAACTGAATTCAAGATTCGAAGTCGAGTTAGCTTCTCGATTTGCTTCGTGATGAAAAGATGACAGACGGGGGTGGAAGAATGGCAGAGAAACGCGATTACTACGAGGTGCTGGGCCTCGGAAAAAACGCATCCGAAGAGGAAATCAAAAAAGCTTACCGCAAGCTGGCCCGGCAATATCACCCGGACGTCAATAAAGCGGAGGATGCGGAAGCGAAATTTAAAGAGGTCAAGGAAGCCTACGACGTCCTGAGTGATCCGGGGAAACGGTCGCGATATGATCAGTACGGCCATGTCGATCCGAATCAGGGCATGGGCGGCGGCTTCTCCGGCGGGGATTTTGGCGGCTTTGGCGATATCTTTGATATGTTCTTCGGAGGCGGCGGCGGGCGGCGTGATCCGAACGCGCCGCAGCGCGGTAACGATTTGCAATATACGATGACCATCGAATTTAAAGAAGCGGTGTTTGGGAAAGAAACAGACATCACGATTCCGCGTACGGAAAACTGTGACACTTGCTTTGGCACCGGGGCCAAACCTGGAACAAAGCCGGTCACCTGTTCCGTGTGCCATGGTACCGGACAACAGGAGGTTGTACAGAATACGCCGTTTGGCCGTATGGTGAACCGGCGAGCTTGTAGCAACTGCGGCGGCAAAGGACAAATCATTAAGGAGAAATGTCCAACCTGCGCCGGCAGCGGCAAAGTGAAAAAACAGCGTAAAATCCATGTCCGGATTCCGGCAGGGGTGGATGACGGGGCTCAACTGCGGATGACCGGCGAAGGTGAAGGCGGATTGCGCGGCGGACCAGCCGGGGATCTGTACATCGTTATCCGCGTGAAATCGCATGATTTCTTCGAACGCGAAGGCGATGATATTTACTGCGAAGTACCGTTGACGTTCGCCCAGGCCGCGTTGGGGGATGAAATTGAAATTCCAACGCTGACCGAGAAGGTGAAGCTGAAAATTCCGGCCGGAACGCAAACGGGGACCTATTTCCGTTTGAAGGGGAAAGGGGTTCCGCGCTTGCGCGGGATCGGCCAGGGGGATCAGCACGTCAAAGTGGTCATCGTGACGCCAAGCAAGCTCAGCGACGAGCAAAAGGAGCTGCTGCGCCAATTTGCTTCGCTGGACGGCGAGCAGACGCACGAGCATGAGCAATCGTTTTTTGATCGGATGAAACGGGCGTTTCGCGGGGACTAGTCCCTATTAAAAAGCGCGAGCCGAGGATTCAAGTCCTCGGCCGCGCTTTTTTGCTATGCATTTTGAATCTCTGCGAGAATTTCATCCTCCAGCATCAGCCGGATATCCTCCCGGAACACCCGCTTCCCATATTCGCGATGAACGTACACCAGGATGGCTTCCATGATGTTGGATTCAACGATATATCGACTGCGACCGTTGACCCAAACCTCGCCGGTATATCCGGTATCCTCGTCCCAACTGAGCTCCACTGTCACATCGGTGGGGCGAACGCCCGTCCGCTCAGCGGTATGCAGGCAAATCGCATTGATGATTTCATCCATCCCCAGAATCATAGCTTAGTATCGGCCTCCGCCGCGATAATCGTCATGGCGCGGCTGCTTTTTGAATCGACGGTACAGGGCTGTGACCGCGATAATAATCAAGTAGATCGCCAGCAGGTTCACGGCTAACCCCAGCAAATTGCCGAAGAAGCCCATACTGCCAAACAAGCCGCCGAATAATAGGCCGGCAAATCCGCCGATCATCATCCCCCGCATAAAGCTGCCGCCGCTAAAAAATCCGCGGTTTGTCGTTGGGGTGCCTGTCGTAGCTCCCGTCCGATTCCCTGTCGTATTCTGATATTCGCTTTGCGCCGGCTTCTTCGGGGCAGGCTTGTAGGTCCGAGGGCCGGATTTAAATCCCCCGCCGCGTCTTGCGTCAGCAAAGTCAGGTGCGGTAAAGGTGAAAAATACAGTGAAGGCCATCATGAGCAGCATGACTCTTTTTAACATGGTGTTTAACCCCTCCTATGCAAGTAAGTATGTTCTGTTCCCAATCAAGTAATACGGACAACCCTGGAGGACGTTTCAAATTTAAAGTAAATGGCCGGGGGTAAAATTTGCATAAAGCTCCGCCTAAGTTTACATCCTACGAAAGAATGGGCTGTGAAGGGTACAGTTTCATTGAAGTGTAAACGAAAGGCAGGGAAGAAGAATGGCTGAAAAGAATATCTTGGCCTATTTCAAAAGCCCGGAGGAAGCGGAAGGGGTGGCTCGCAAGTTGAGCGCGCTGCGGGTGGAGGATCTGTCGATCGACCGTTTCAGCCGGTATGCCGGCGAGGGGTACGATCCGATGAACCCGGTTACGGGAAGCATCTCCAGCTTAGCGGCTATTACCCAGGATGCAGCGATCACGAACCGTTCGGCAGGGATTCTGGCGGCAGCGGATCCGGCGGCCAGCGGACTCAGCCACGGAGGACAAGGCGGGCCGACCGGCCATGATATCTTGCTGACCGCCGTCGTTGACGAATCGATTCATCATCAGGCGCTACGCATCATTGAAGAGGCGGGCGGTTTGATTTAGCGAGTTGGGATGACCCATTGGATAAACAGGACACTAAAGTAGAAGGAGATGAATGAGGAAATGAGTCAAAGCCAGGAGGATCGGCGAACAAAACGGATTTCGGCCAACGGAAAAAATCTGCCAATCGGACACAACAACGACGTGGAGTTTTCCGAGGATCTGGCCGATCAAGAGGATTGGGAAGCGCTGGAACGCAGTGAACGTGCGGACGCACGCCAGCAAGGTCAATATAAACTGTAACGGTATCATCAGGCGGGGGAACCTTAACGGGGGCCCCTGTTTTGTTTTGTCACGTTCTTTATTCTATAGTACAATAAAACTTATGCATGTAAGTCAAGGAGGAAATCATACGATGATTTGGAAGGAAATAACTATACATACGACGGAAGAAGCGGTGGAGATGGTTTCGAACTTCCTGCATGAAGCAGGAGCAGGCGGAGTGACCATCGAAGAGCACGTCGATAACGATAAACCCCGGGATACTTCCCTTGGACAATGGTTTGAAATTCCGCCGAATGACATTCCGGAAGGGGAAGCCAAAATCAGCGGTTATTTTCCGGAAGGATTAAATATTGAGGAAGTGTTGGCCGAAGTCCGGACGCGCATCGAGGAACTCAAGGGTTATGACATCGATCCGGGGGCTGCGGAGATCAGCGTGCGGGACGTAAGCGAAGACGACTGGGCCAACAATTGGAAGCAATACTTCAAACCGCTGCGGGTATCGGAAAAGCTGACGATCAAACCCACTTGGGAGGATTATCAGCCTCAATCGCCGGGGGAGCAAATCATCGAGCTGGATCCCGGCATGGCGTTTGGCACGGGCACGCATCCAACGACGTCTTTGTGCTTGCGTACCCTTGAGAGCATCATTCGTGAAGGGGACGAGGTCATCGACGTTGGCACCGGATCGGGAATTCTGGCGATCGGAGCTTGCCGGCTTGGCGCTTCCAAGGTGCTGGCGTTGGATTTGGATCCGGTTGCTGTCTCCAGCGCCACGGAGAACACGCGTCTGAACGGTTTGGAAGATCAGATCCAGGTCGTGGAAAGCGATCTGTTGTCCGTCCTTAAAGGCGAAGGCAGTGCCGGAGTCCAGGTGAAATTGCCTGTGAGAGTGGTTGTCGCCAACATTCTGGCCGAGATCATTTTGCTGTTTATCGAGGATGTGTACCAAGCCCTTGCACCCGGCGGTTATTATATCGCATCGGGCATCTATAAGAACAAAGAAGAAGCCGTACAAGAAGCGCTGATTGCCGCGGGGTTCGAAGTGGAACGGACGGCCCGGGAAGAGGATTGGGTCGCTTTTGTGGCGAGAAAGAGGTAATCATTTATGGATTGGTTAGACCGAATATTGCGAGTCCCGTTGGACCAGCTTCCTTTTTATTTGATCACGCTGGTGATCGCTTTTACAATACATGAATTTTCGCATGCTTACTTCGCCAATAAATTTGGGGACCCGACGGCCAAGCTGTTGGGTCGTGTTACGCTGAATCCGGCCGTTCATTTTGATTTGTTCGGGATCATTTTGCTCCTGATCGCCGGCTTCGGCTGGGCTCGACCGGTTCCGGTTAACCGCGACAACTTCAGCAAACCTCGTCTAATGGGCGTGGTCGTATCGGCAGCCGGACCGCTCAGCAACTTGCTGCTGGGCGTTCTCGGTACGTTGGTTTACGTGATGTTGGCCCAGTTCGGCGTATTGGATGCCATTACGAACGAGAAGTTGTTTCAAGCCGTACTGATCTTTTTTAATCTGTTTACCATCATGAACTTTTTCTTATTCTTCTTTAATTTGATTCCTCTGCCGCCGCTTGACGGCTATCGCATCCTGGAGGATATCGTACCGCGCCGCATGCTGGGTAAGCTGCAGCAATACGAGCAATGGTCGGTGCTGATCTTCCTGGTCATTCTGATTGTCCCGGAACTGCAGCGGTATACGATCACACCGTTGTATAACGCGGCCGAGACGATCTACATCCAGTTCGCCCATCTTTTTCTAGCGATGTTTGGAGCCTAAGGCGGGAAGTAAGACTGGAAACAGGGTATCAAAAGTTGTATGATGTAGTTTGGTGATTTTGAAGCTTGAGTGAACGATGAGGATGATAAGAACATGCAGCGTTATTTTGTGGAACCCGTGCAATTCGGCGATCGGGAAGTGACGATTGTCGGCGAGGATGCCCGCCATATCGGCAGGGTGATGCGTTCCAAACCCGGCGATAAGTTGATCGTGAGCGACGGGGTTTCCCGGGAAGTCCTCGCGGAGATTACATCCATTGAGCCGCAGCAAGTAACGGCGGCAATTATAGAAGAACTGGCGGCGTCCGGAGAACCGTGGCTGCAGGTGACCGTGGCCCAGAGCTTGCCGAAAGGCGACAAGATGGAAACCGTCATCCAGAAGTGCACGGAAATCGGCGCAGCCGCGTTCCTCCCCTTCTTATCTGAACGTACCGTCGTCCAATACGATAGCAAGAAGGAAGAGAAGCGGCTCGCCCGCTGGCAAAAAATCGCTAAAGAAGCTGCCGAGCAAGCGCATCGCAGTCAAATCCCAACCGTCGAGCTGTCGGTCAAATGGGACGAGTTGCTTGCGGCATTACCGGCCTACGATTTGGTATGTTTATGTTATGAAAAAGAGAACGGCCAGCAGCTGCGAGATGTGCTGAAGCCGTTCGTTGCCGGGTTGACACCCGAGAAGACGGTGAAGGTCGCCGTTCTGGTCGGGCCGGAAGGCGGCTTCACCGAAGCGGAAGTGCGGGAAGCCGAAGCCGCAGGTGCGGTATCCGTCGGTTTGGGCCGGCGTATACTGCGCACCGAAACGGCCGCCATGGCCGCCCTGACCTGCATCATGTATGAATCCGGAGAAATGGGGGGGAATTGAGCGATGCCAACCGTCGCCTTTTACACCTTGGGCTGTAAAGTTAATTTCTATGATACCGAAGCCATTTGGCAGCTGTTTAAAAACGAAGGCTACGAACAGGTTGATTTCGAGCAATCGGCTGCCGACGTTTATTTGATCAATACCTGTACTGTGACCAATACCGGCGACAAGAAGAGCCGTCAGATCATTCGTCGTGCCGTTCGCCGCAATCCGGACGCCATTGTTGCGGTAACCGGCTGTTATGCGCAAACATCGCCGGCGGAGATTTTGGACATCCCCGGCGTGGATCTGGTTATCGGGACGCAAGATCGGGATAAGATTATCCCTTACGTGAAGCAGCTCCAAGAGCAGCGCAAGCCGATTAACGCCGTACGCAATATCATGAAAACGCGGGAGTTCGAAGAGCTGGACGTGCCGAATTTCGCCGACCATACCCGCGCTTTTCTAAAAATCCAAGAGGGCTGCAACAATTTCTGCACCTTCTGCATTATTCCATGGTCGCGCGGCTTGTCGCGCAGCCGTGATCCGCAAAGCGTGATCCAGCAAGCGCGCCAATTGGTTGCCGCGGGCTATAAGGAAATCGTTCTGACCGGCATTCATACCGGCGGATACGGGGACGATCTGGACAACTATCGCTTATCCGATCTCCTGTGGGATTTGGACAAAGTGGAAGGCCTTGGCCGCATCCGCATCAGCTCGATTGAAGCAAGCCAGATCGACGAGCGGATGCTTGAGGTGTTGAAGAACTCCTCGAAAATGTGCCGCCACTTCCATATTCCGCTGCAAGCCGGCAGCAACGAAGTGCTGAAGCGGATGAGAAGAAAGTACACAATCGAAGAGTTTGAGCATAAAATCAAAATGATCCGCGATTTCATGCCGGACGTTGCGATTACGACCGACATCATCGTTGGCTTCCCGGGGGAAACCGACGAGCTGTTCCGCGAAGGCTTCGAAGCGATCAAACGCATCGGCTTCTCGGAAATGCACGTGTTCCCTTATTCCAAGCGGAGCGGTACACCGGCCGCGCGGATGGAGGACCAGGTGGACGAGGAAGTGAAGCATGCCCGCGTGCATGAGCTGATCGAGTTGTCCGAGCAAATGCAGCTCGCCTATGCCGAGAAATTCGTCGGCCAGGTGCTGGACGTCATCCCGGAGAAAGATGAGAAAGGCACTGCCGGAGACGGCTTCGTGACGGGCTTCAGCGACAACTATCTGCAAATCCGCTTCCCGGGCACTCCAGACCTGACCGGTAAAATGTGCCGCGTCAAGCTGACCCAAGCCGACGTCAACACCAGCGAAGGCCAGTTGGTGCGCGTCCTGGACGAAGCCTCGCAAGCCTTAGCCTAATACTTCCCGCCCGCACTGGGCATCAGTCAAGGATTTCACCCATTGGGGTTGAAATCCTTGTTGTTACATAAGGAGCAATTGGAAGGATGAGTGCGCTGAGCCTATAATTAACAAGTAACACTCAAAGTAACATGCGTATTCCCGAAGGGAACAGCGGCAGGTAACTCAGGTACACCAAGAGGTGATCCACGCACCAACGTCGAGCGCCGCAGTCGATCCCACGTTCTTCAGGTTTCAGCCAGGTAACCCAGGAGCACGAAAAGTAAGACGGACCCGAAGGGGGAAAAGCGTTCCACGCACCAAAGTCAGCGAATCCCCGCAGGGGAGAGCGCCTAGGGAGCGCCTCAGCCCCTCAAACGTTCGTTCAGTTTGCGGGATCCCCAAGGGCAGCGGGCCCTTGGGGGCCCTCCCTTACGGTAAGGGAGGGTTTGGGAGGGTTGAGTCCCGGTTGAGTAATTTTAAGGAGGTACAGCCAGAATGCCATTCAAAGAAATCTCTGCTGGAGGCGTCGTCTATCGCATCCAAGACGGGCGGCTGCAAGTGCAGCTCATTACCGACCGTTACGGCAAAATATCGTTTCCGAAGGGGAAGAGGGAACCGGGGGAAACCGTGGAGCAAACGGCGCTGCGTGAAATTTTGGAGGAAACCGGCATTGTGGGCCGGATCGATAAATTGATCGATATCATCGCTTATACTTACCATCATCCCAAACTAGGGAGCGTCGACAAGGAAGTCCATTACTACCTGGTCGAATGGCAAAGCGGCGCCCTCCGTCCTCAACTGGAGGAGATCCGCAGCGTGTCCTGGTACGAGCCGCAGGAAGCTTGGCGTCAGCAGCGTAAGGCCGGATACGACAACAACGACTTCATTTTAGAAAAAGCGCTGCAAATGCTGGGCATCGAGCCTGAGAGCTGAAAGCCGAAAGCCGGCGGCGGAAAATAGATGCTAAAATGCAGTTATTTCTGCGGAAATCGCCCAATAGTCTGAAATAAGTGCAAGAGTGCAGTTATTTTCTACGGTATTTGAGAAATCGGAGGATATCGGCGAAAATAACTGCATTTTTGCAGCTATTTAGGAAAAATAGCTACTTTGTCATAAAAATAACTGCATTCCTGCAGCTATTTTAGTACTTTCGGATTTGGAAGGAGCGGGCTGGCGAGATGATCCTCCCCGGACCGATCCAGCCGGGACCAGATCGGCAAATAGCAGAACGGCAGCGCCAGCAAGGAGCAAACGACGTTAAAAATCGTTTGTGTATGGGCGATCTGCGCGGAGAGATCGCCGGTCAACCAGGTGGCCGCCGCTTGCAGCAGCGGAACCAACGGCAGGAACAACGCCGCCCCCAGCACGTTAAGCGTTACGTGCGACCAGGCGACGAACCGGCCCGGCCGGGTGCCGCCAATCGCGGCGATGACTGCCGTCACGCAGGTGCCGACGTTGGAGCCGATGACCATGGCGATCCCGAATTCCACCGGCAGGGCGCCGCTGGCGGCGAGGCCCATCGTCATGGCGACAACCGCGGCGCTGCTGTGAATGATCGCCGTCAGGATCGCGCCGGCGAAGGCGCCCCATAGCCAGCTGCCGGTGGCATGCTGCAGCAGCCAGGAGATCACGCCGCGCTCCTCCAACGCCGGACCAATGGACTGCATGAAGCGGATCGCGATCATGACCAGGCTGAAGCCGGCTAACGCTAAGGCGCCGAACTGCAAAGGCAACAGCCAAGACATACGGCGTTTGATATAGTCCGGGAGCATCTCGGCACCAAGTACGGCAGCTGCCCACCCCCCAATGGAAACGATGAGCATGGGAACCCCAAGCTTGGCTATATTAAGGGCAAGCAGCTCCGTGGTCAGGCAGGTTCCGATATTGCCTCCCAAAATGATGCCCAGCGTTCGCGCATAGGACAACAAGCGGGCATTCACAAGACCGATTGTCATCACCGTCACGGCCGTGCTGCTCTGCAGGACCGCCGTGATCAGCGTACTCGACAGCAGGCCGGTCCAAGGTGTCCGCGTCGTTTGGTGAAGAAAGCCGATCAACCTGGGGCCGGCCCAGGCGTGCAGGGCAGCTTCCATCACTTTCATGCCAAACAGGAACAGGGCGAACCCAAACGTCACCGGAAACAAGATGTCTTGAAACAGATCGGCGCCCCCCTTTCCACAAAAAGTAAAGCTAATTACGTACAAGTTACATATATGACGGTCGGACAACTTCCATGCTAGCAAAGCTGGGGCACCGTCCACGCCGTAAAGGCGGCTTGGTCGCCTGGGATTATATTTTTCGAAGAGGAGTGAAGGATCGAGTGGCAAGAGTCATACTGCAACGTAGCCGTAAAAAAAGGCTAGAGAAAGGACATCCTTGGATCTTCAAAAACGAAATAGAAAGCGTAGAAGGGGAAATAGAGTCGGGCGCTTTGGTTGAAATCGTCGACCACCGCCACCGTTACCTCGCTACGGGGTACTACAACCCGGCCTCGCAGATTACCGTCCGCGTAGTGTCGTATACGCCGCTGGCAGCGATGGACACCGCTTTTTTTGTGCAGCGGTTTACAGAATGTTTGAAGCACCGGGAACGGTTTGTGAAAGAAGAGTCCTATCGGCTGGTTTACGGGGAGGCTGACTTTTTGCCCGGGCTAATCGTGGACAAGTTTGGGGACGTTCTGGTGGTGCAACTGCTAACGCTGGGCATGGACCGTTGCCGGGAGCAGATCGTCGAGGCGTTGGCGGAAGTCCTGCATCCTGTGGGCATCTATGAACGCAGCGACGTATCCATACGCGAAATGGAAGGCTTGGAGCAGGTGAAGGGGCCGATCTTCGGCCAGCCGCCGCGCCATGTCATCGTGTCGGAGAACGGGCTCCAGATCGAAGTGGATATCGAGCAGGGGCAAAAGACGGGTTATTTCTTCGACCAGCGGGAAAATCGGGCGTCCATCAAGCCTTTGATGACCGGTTGGGGAGGGCGCAGCGGCATTGCCCTGCAGGAGCTTCCGACAGATGACGGCGGCATACGGCGGGCCCCGGTTAACCGAAACGGCAAAGAGGTTACCTTCCCGTATTGGGATGGGGCAACCGTGTTGGAATGCTTTTCGCATACCGGAAGCTTTACCTTACATGCCTGCCAATACGGGGCCAAAAAGGTCACCTGCCTGGACATCTCCGAGCATGCGATCGAAAGCGCGAAACGGAATGTCGAGCTGAATGGGTTTACGGATCGCGTCGAATTTGTCGTAGCCGATGCGTTTGACTACCTGCGGACTCAAGTGAAGGGGACGGAAGAGCGGTTGCGCCGAGCGGTGCAAGATGCCAAGGTCGATACCTCCGTGCCGCTGACGGCCGGGGGCGGTCGGACCTGGGATGTCGTGATCCTGGATCCGCCGGCGTTTGCCAAGACGAAATCGGCGGTCAAGGGCGCTTGCCGCGGCTACAAAGACATCAACCTGCACGGCATGAAGCTGGTGAACGAAGGCGGTTATTTGGTTACGGCCAGCTGCTCCTACCATATGCGTCCGGATCTGTTCCTGGAGACCATTCTGGAGGCAGCCGAGGATGCGGACAAGGTGCTGCGTTTGGTCGAATGGCGGGCGGCCGGCAAAGACCATCCGCAAATCCTTGGCGTGGATGAAGGACATTATCTGAAATTCGCGATCTTTGAGGTGCGGAGCAAAGACGCACTTTGAGGCTGGGAACGACGGACTATGGATGTAACATTTTTCCTGATTTCTACCGATAGGTATAGATATAAGGAATAATGAAAGGGAGATGGTGAACATGAACGTGATCAGCGGGAAAATCGCTACCTCTTATCCGAATCTGTATAACTCGTCCCAACCGTTGGAAAAGCCGAAGTTATACCAGGCCGAGGGACATCTGCCACGCCCGGAAGTTCACCGGGATTTGCTGGAAATCAGCGAGGAAGCTCGCCGAATCGCAGCCGATATAACGCATGAAGCGGTTAAAGTCACGATCCCGGATCGTCCCGCAGGAGCTCCCGAGGACTACGTGGCAGCGGCGAAGCTGATGGAGTTTGTCCATCCTGAAACGTATGGCAAGATGACGGAAGCTTTTGCGCAGGGGGATATCAAATCGGGTTTAAGCCAATTGCTCGAATTCGTCCGAAACATCCCGGCTCATCCGGAATGGATGGAGAACTACAAGAAAAACGGTCAACAGCCAACGATCTAACTGGAAAATACTCAACCTACAGCCTTGTTTCGCGAGCTTGCGCGGAGCTAGGCTGTTTTTTACATGCGAATGTTTGATCGTATTTATGCTATACTGGAAACTAACGAATTGTCCGTTGTAGGAGGTACTTTCATGTCTTTACGGTTCATACTTGGCCGCTCCGGCAGCGGCAAAACCAGCCTGATTCTCGACCGGGTGACCGCCGCGTTACGAGAGCATCCCACCGGTCCACCGCTCATCCTCTTAACTCCGGAGCAAGGCACGTTTCAAATCGAACAACGGATCGCCACCGCCCCGGGGCTGCGCGGGACCGTCCGCACACAGGTGCTGGGGTTTCGCCGTTTGGCGCTGCGCGTCATGCAGGAAACCGGCGGAGCGGCGCTGGTCCCGATCGATGACGAAGGCAAAAAAATGCTGCTGTACAAGCTCATGCGCCGCCGTAAGGACGAGCTCAAGCTATTTGGTCACGGCGGGGACCAGTTGGGGTTAATCGACCGAATCGCCGGACTGTATACGGAAATGAAGAAATATAACGTGGATTTCCCGGCTTTGCAGGAGCATTATCGGCTTTTGGAGCAAACCGAAGGGGAGTCCCCTTTATTAAAGGATAAAATGCACGACCTCAGCTTGCTGTTCGCCGAGTTTGACGAGGAGCTATCCCGTTTGTATATCGACAACGAGGACCATGTGGTCAAGCTGGCGCAGGGGGCGGCGGAATCGGCCTATCTGCGGGGGGCGGAGATTTGGATTGACGGATTCCATACGTTTACGCCGCAGGAGTATACGGCTATTATCGCGCTGCTTAAAGCAGCGGCGAACGTTACCGTCTCACTGACGGTGGACCGGATTTACGGCGACGGGAAGCTGCCGCACGAATTAAATCTGTTCCATACTCCTGCGTCGGCTTTCCTTAAATTGAGCCAACTGGCCGTGGAGGCGGGGATCGAGGTGCAACCGGCGGAGCTACTGGAGGAGCGTCCGTTTCCACGGTTTCAAGCGAGCGAGACGCTGTCGTACCTGGAGTCGGCTTACGAGCGGCGTGCGCCATGGCCGCAAGCCCAGCCGCCGCAGGATCTGGAGCAAGCCCTCTCCTTGTGCCGAGCTGCTAGCCGGCGGGCCGAGGTCGAGGGGGCGGCACGCGAGATGGTGCGCCTGGCCCGGGAAGAAGGAACGCGCTGGCGGGATATGGCGCTGCTGGTACGTAATTTGGGGGATTACGAAGAACTGCTGGCTCCGACGATGGAGGCCTACGGGATCCCTTATTTTTTGGACCAGAAGACAAGCATGCTGTATCACCCGATGATTGAGTTTACCCGGGCGGCGCTCGACGTCGTGCTTGGGTTTTGGAAATACGAGGATGTCTTCCGCTGCGTAAAAAGTGAATTTCTTCTGCCACTGGACGGCAGCTTAACGCGCGGACATATGGATATGCTGGAGAACTACGCGCTCGCCAGCGGCATTCAAGGCTACCGTTGGTTTGACGGTCGTCCTTGGAAGTCGGCGCCCAGCCTGTCGCTTGAGCTGGACGATCAAACGGCGGCATCGGCGAAAGCCTTGGAGCAGCTCAAGCTTTTGGAGCGGTGCCGCGCGGCGATTGCAGGTCCCTTGTCGGCGTTCGAGAAGGAGATTCGCAAGGCGAAGAACGCTGCGGACATGTGTGCTGCAGTATATCACCTGCTGGAAAGCGTGGAGGCGCCCCAACGTCTGGATGTGCTGGCACATCAAATGGTACGCGAAGGCAAGCCGCGTCAGGCGATGGAGCATCGGCAATTATGGGGCGCGGTGCTGGACGTGTTGGACCAGATCGTGGAAATGATGGGGGACGAGCCGCTGGAGCTGGAGCTGTTTGCCGGCGTGCTGGAGACCGGGCTTAAGGAGTTGAAGGTATCACTCGTGCCGCCTTCGCTGGACCAGGTGCTGATCGGGAGCACGGAGCGGACGCGTTCGGGGCAGGTCAAGCATCTGTTCCTGCTGGGCATCAACGAAGGGATCATGCCGGCCAATCTGCAGGAGGAAGGCGTGCTTAGCGAGCAGGAGCGGCAGCGCCTGGCAGAGCTTGGCCTGGAGCTGGCGCCGGGGCTGGCCCGCAAGCTGCTAGATGAGCGCTTCCTCGTATACGAGGCGCTGTCGGGAGCCAGCCGTTCGTTATGGCTCAGCTATCCGGCCGCGGATGGAGAGGGGGGCACGCTTCTGCCGTCCGAGGTGATTCGGCACGTGAAGCGGATCTACCCGGGACTTACGGAGCGTCCGCTTGCCTTAGCGCCCGGATCGGTCAACAGCGCTGCTGACGAATCGTTGGCTTCGCCATTCGAATATGTCTCGCGTCCCGGCCCGGCGCTTCATGCTTTAATCGGTCAGCTGCGCCTGTGGAAAGCGGGCGAATCGATTTCTCCGCTGTGGTGGCATGTGCTGGAATGGTACAAGACGAGGCCGGAATGGGAAGGCAAAGCAGCGCGGTTGCTCACCTCGCTGGATTACCGAAACCGCGTGCGCGGCTTGACGCCGGCGACCAGCCGCCGCTTGTACGGCAAGCGGCTGCGGTCGAGCGTATCGCGGATGGAGCAATTTTCGGCTTGCCCGTTTGCGCATTTCGCTTCTCACGGATTGAAGCTGAAGGAAAGACAACTCTATCGGCTGCAGGCACCGGATATCGGGCAACTGTTCCATGCCGCGCTCAGCCAGATGGCGATCACCTTCAAGTCTCAGAACCGGAGCTGGGGCAGCCTTACGCCGGAGGAAGCGATTCAAGCGGCCAATGCGGCGGTTGATGAGCTTGCGCCAAAGCTGCAAGGAGAAATCCTGTTAAGCTCCAAGCGTTATGGGTACATCTCCCGCAAGCTCAAAGCCATCGTTGGACGGGCTTCGCTGATCCTTGGCGAGCAAGCGCGCCGCGGCAGCTTTGAACCGGTTGGCCTGGAGCTGGATTTTGGACCGGGGCGGCCGTTGCCTCCGCTGACGTTCGAGCTACCGAACGGCTGCGTGATGGAAATCGTCGGTCGGATCGACCGGGTTGATATGGCGGAAGGAGAGCAAGGCTTGCTGCTCCGGGTCATCGACTATAAATCGAGCCAGACCGATCTAAAGCTGCATGAGGTGTATTACGGCTTATCGCTGCAAATGCTCACGTACCTGGACGTCTTGCTCACCTCCGCGGAAGCCTGGCTTGGTCAGCCTGCGCTTCCCGCGGGCACGCTGTACTTCCATGTGCATAACCCGCTGCTGCAGAGCAGCAACGGCATGAGTGCGGAGCAGGCGCAGCAGGAGCTGTTGAAACGATTCAAGATGAAAGGCCTGCTGTTGGCGGACCGGGATGTGATTGCGAAAATGGATGCCCAGCTGGAAAAAGGTTATTCGGAGATTATCCCCGTCGCGATCAAGGCGGACGGCGGCTTTTACAGCAGTGCGTCCGTGGCGACACCGGAGCAGTGGGATACCCTGCTGGGCTCCGTGCGGCAGACGATCACCGAGATCGGCACACGCATCACGGACGGTGACGTGCAGATCGCCCCTTACCGGCTGGGCATGGAGACGGCTTGTACGTTTTGTCCGTACAAACCGGTGTGCCGGTTCGAGGAATCGCTGGACGGCAATGCGTACCATGTGTTGGGCAAACCGGGCAAAAATGAAATTTGGCAGCTCCTCGGACAGGAGAGCGGAAAGGAAGCGAACCCCTCATGACGATCACGATGAAACCTAAACCGGCGGGCAGTTATTGGAGCGACGACCAATGGCGCGCGATCGCCCTGTCCGGCGGCGATATGCTGGTGGCGGCGGCAGCTGGCTCCGGCAAAACGGCGGTGCTCGTCGAGCGGATCATCCGCAAGCTGACGGATCGCGAGCAACCGCTGAGCGTGGACCGGCTGCTGGTGGCCACGTTCACCAAAGCCGCTGCCGCGGAAATGCGGGGGCGGATCACGGAAGCGCTGGAAAAGGAGCTCGCCAAGGATCCGGGCAACGAGTACTTAAACCGTCAATTGGCGATGTTGGGTCGCGCTTCGATCACGACACTTCACTCGTTTTGCATGGAGGTCATCCAGCGTTACTACACGCTGATCCCGCTGGATCCGGGCTTCCGCATCGCCTCGGAAAGCGAAACGGCACTGCTGCGGCAGGAAGTGCTGGAGGAGCTGCTGGAGGAAAAATACGGCAGCGAACCGGCGGACAGTCCGTTTTTCAAGCTGGTTGACCTGTTTGGAGGAGAGCGCAGCGATGCGGCGGTCTTTACGCTGGTCCAGCGGCTGTACGATTTCTCGCGCAGCCATCCTTGGCCGGATCATTGGCTGCGGGAAGCTTCGTCGGCGTTTTTGGCTGCGGACCTGGACGCCCTGGAGAAGAGCGCCTGGGTGCAAAGCCTGCTTGCGGACACGTCATTGGCGCTGGGAGGCGCCGTCAGCCTGCTGTCCCAAGCGAAGGCGTTGGCGCTATCCCCGGGAGGACCCGAGCCGTACGCCGTGACGCTGGAGGAGGACCTGAACGTTGTCCGTACCTTGCAGGAAGCGGTGGCCGGCGGGGCTTGGGCTTCGCTGTATGATGTGTTTCTGGGGGCAAGCTTCGGCAAGCTGAAGCCGGTGAAGAAAGACCAAACGGATCCGGAGGTGCAGGAGCGGGTTAAAGCACTGCGCGAGGAGGCGAAGAAGACGGTTACCGATCTGCGCACGCAGCTGTACGGCCGTCCGGCGGAGGCGTTTTTGCGGGAGATGCATGACATGGCTCCGCTGCTTGGCGCATTGTCCGAACTGGTGAGCGACTTCGGGGAATGTTACCGGCTGCAAAAAGTATCCAAGGGCTGGCTCGATTTCTCCGACTTGGAGCATTACTGCCTGCAGATCCTGCGGCATCCGGATTCGGAGCCGGGCGAGCTCAGGCCGTCCGACGCCGCCATGGAATATCGCCAGCAATTTGATGAGGTGCTGCTGGACGAATACCAGGATACCAACACGGTACAGGAGACGATCGTGCGGTTGATCGCCCGGGAGAACCCCGGCAACCGGTTTATGGTCGGCGACGTGAAGCAGAGCATCTATCGCTTCCGACTAGCTGAGCCGGGATTGTTCCTGGAGAAATATCGGACGTATGGCGACGATTTTGACGGGAGCGGGCTGCGCATCGATTTGGCGCGGAACTTCCGCAGCCGGCGCGAAGTCGTCGATGCGGTGAATTTGTTGTTCCGGCAAATCATGAACGAAAGTGTAGCGGAAATTTCATACGATCCCCGCGCCGAGCTAGTGTATGGGGAAGGCTTTCCGCTGGAGGAGACGGAGGATTATCGTCCGGAATTGCTGCTGATCGACCGGGACAAGGGTTCAGGCAATGGTTCAGACACGTCGGATCGCGGGGACAGCGAGCTCTCGGAAGGCGACGGCGGGGACGAGGAAGATGAGGCGGCGTTAATCGAAGCGGTGCGGCTGGAAGCCCGCGCGATCGCGGCCCGCATCCGCGGCATGCTGGGCGAAGGCGGCGAACCGCTGCGCATTTACGACAAACAGCTGCAGGCGATGCGCCCGGTTGCTTTCCGGGATATGGTGATTTTGCTGCGCTCGACGTTGACCTGGGCCCCGGCCATGATCGAGGAGCTCCGGGTGGAAGGGATCCCGGCGTACGGGGAGTTGAGCCAGGGGTATTTTCAGGCGTCCGAGGTCGAGACGATGTTATCGCTTCTGCAGGTAATCGACAACCCGCTGCAGGACATCCCGCTGGCGGCGGTGCTGCGCTCTCCGCTGTACGATTTCTCCGAGGAGGAGCTGGCGGAGATCCGCCTCGCTTCTTCGGGCGGCCGCTACTATGAGGCGGTGCTTGCTCGGGCGGCAGCAGGGAATGTGGAAGCATCCTCGGGAGACCGTCGGGGCGACGAGGGAGAGGAAGCCTTGGCAATACACCCGGCGGCAGAACCGGTCGGCTCCTCGGACGAGGATCCACTGGCGCAGAAGCTGCAGGCGTTCTTGCGGCAGTTGGAGGCTTGGCGCAGCATGGCCCGAGTCGGGCAGCTGGGCGACCTGATCCGGGAGATCTACCGGGAGACCGGTTATCTGGAATGGGTTGGCGGCTTGCCGAGCGGAACCCAGCGGCAAAGCAACCTCCAGGCGCTGCTGGACCGGGCCAGACAATACGAAGTATCGTCTTCCGCCCCGGGGTTGTTCCGCTTCCTGCGTTACGTCACCCGGCTGCGCGAGAACGGCAGCGACCTTGGAGCTCCCGGTGATGCCGGGGAGCAAGGCGACGGCGTTCGCATTATGACGATCCATAAGAGTAAAGGCTTGGAGTTTCCAGTCGTGTTCGTGGCGGGGTTATCCAAGCCATTTAATCGGCAGGATTTAAACGCACCGTTCCTGATGCATAAAGAGATGGGCTTTGGTCCAAAGTTCGTCGATGCGAACACACGGGTCAGCTACCCAACGCTGCCGAATCTGGCGATCCGGCGGCGGGCGCAAATGGAGCTGCTGGCGGAGGAGATGCGTGTCTTGTACGTGGCATTAACCCGGCCGAAGGACAAGCTTGTGCTTGTCTCTTCGGTCAAAAACCTCGCCAAATCCGTCGAAACCTGGGGCGGTGCGCTTGAGGCGGATGGCCTGCCGCTGCCGGATTACTTGCTGGCGCGCGGCCGCTGTTATCTCGACTGGATCGGACCGGCGTTGATTCGCCATCCAAGCCTGAGGGGGCTGCGGTTATTCGCCGGGCTTCCGGAAGTTGGACCTGCCGTGTTAGCGGACAGCCCGTCCGAGTGGAACGTTGGATTTATTTCCGCACGTGCGGCGGGACAGACCGGCGGAGCGGAGGTGGCAGCGACCGCGGAGGCTGCAGCGGTGGACCCGGCGCAAATCCAGGCGCTGGTGTCCGGGCGGCCGGTAGCGGTCCTGTCGGCGGAGGCGGACGACGCGGAGGCCACAGCGCTGAAGGCCGCAGTGGAGTCCCGGCTCAGCTGGACGTATCCGTACGCGGCGGCAAGCCGGATCGCGGCCAAAACGTCGGTGACGGAGATGAAGGCGCTGCTGTCACAGCAAGAGGAGCCGGCGCGCGACGTCTTCGCCGAAGCGGAACTGGCGCGCGAACGGGAGCAAGCGGAGTCGGAAGAGCCGCCGGAGTTGAAGCTGCATTTGCGGCGGCCGCGGTTTATGGAGCAGCGCAAGCTGACTCCAACTGAACGCGGGGTGGCGTACCATACGCTGATGCAGCATCTGCCGTTTGACGCGGAGCCGGGCATCGCGGTGGTTCAAGCGACATTATCCGGGCTGGTTGAGCGGCGGATAATGACCGCCGAGCAAGCCGCGGCCATCGATGCCGAGAACATCGCCAGGCTGCTGACGAGCCCGCTCGGCGAGCTGCTGCGGCAGGCGGACTGGGTGAAGCGGGAAATGCCGTTCAGCTACGGGCTGCCCGCTGCGGAGGCTTCGCCGCAGCTTGGAGGTTTGGAGGCATTGGAGTCCGGCGCGCCAGGATCAAGCGCCGTCATTCGGGAACTGGACGGAGAAACCGTGCTGATCCAGGGGATCGTAGACTGCTTGTTCGCCGTGGGCGGCAAAGTGTACCTGCTCGACTACAAAAGCGACCGGGTGCTGGAGCATCGCGGCGGTACGGCGGCGCTGGCGGAATCGTACCGGTTTCAGCTGGAGCTGTACGCCAAGGCGGTCGAAGACATCACCGGATCTGCGGTCGACGAGAAGTGGCTTTACTTCTTTGACGGTGGCCAGGCGGTGAAGCTGTAAGACAACTCTCCTTAGTAGATAGAGTGATTTGATATTCTTATTTTGGGCATTTCTGGCGATTAAGCAAATATAGCGATATAAAATCGTCTTATTCCCCACCTAAATCGACCGATCGGGTTGTTTTCAGGGGGATAACGTGATTTGATCATCCTATTTTGGCGAAAAAGCCTGGATTTGCAGGAATAGCGATACAATATCACTCTATTTCTTTCTGGGAGAGAACGAAGTGTGAGCTATGGGCGAATTGAGGCTCTGAAGAGTCTATGAGTTAATGTGTCTAAGTGTCTATACGAGTCTATGAGACATGAGTCTATGAAGCCATGAATCTATGAAACTACGGATGTTGAACGCCGGCGCATCTTGCCGGGATCAAGGGGGGGAAACGGATGCGCATATTACATACGGGGGATTGGCATTTGGGGCGCACGCTGGAGGGGCGCAGCCGGCTCGCGGAGCAGGAGGCGTTCCTGGACGAGCTGGTGACGATGGTGAAGGAGCAGCAGGTTGATCTTATCCTGATGGCCGGCGACGTCTATGACAGCGTCAATCCGCCGGCTGCAGCGGAGGGGATGTTCTACGAGGCGGCGGCGCGGCTGACGGAGACCGGCTGCCATTTGGCGGTGATCGCCGGCAACCATGATCAGCCCGAGCGGGTGGCGGCGGTATCGCCGCTGGTTGCGCGCCGGGGGATCTCGCTGGTAGGGTTACCGGTCCCGGAGGCAATCCGCGTTCCTGTTGCCCGCACCGGGGAAACTGCGGTGATCGCCGCATTGCCGTATCCGTCGGAAGCCCGGCTGTCTGAGCTTCTCGCCGGCGACGCGGACGAATCCGAGCTGCGGCTCGCGTACAGCGCTAAGGTGGGGCTGCTGATGCGCCAGCTGGCCGGTGCGTTTCGCCCGGACACGGTAAATCTCGCGATGAGCCATATCTATGTGCTGGGCGGCGTGGAGTCCGACTCCGAACGGCCGATCCAGGTCGGCGGCGCTTATACCGTAGATCCTTCCGCATTGGACGTCGGCGCGCAATATACAGCGCTGGGCCACCTGCATCGGCCTCAGGCGGTGAAAGGCGGCGGTTTGACGCGGTATAGCGGGTCGCCGCTGGCGTATTCTTTTTCCGAGGCGGGGCAAGCCAAATCGGTGATGTTGCTGGATGTGGCACCTGGGAAGGAGCCGGTCTTGGAGGAGCTGTTTCTGAGCAGCGGGCGGCCATTGGTTCGCTGGAGCTGTCGCGGCGGACTGGCGGAGGCGTATCGCTGGCTGGAGGAGGGCCGGGACGCAAGCGCGTTTATCGACCTCGAAATCAGCCTCAGCGAAGCGATGTCGCTGGGTGATATTCAGGCGCTGCGCAAAGCCCATGAAGGCATCGTGCATATCCGGCCGGTGTATCCTGGGCGGGAGCTGGAGGAGGAACAGGTGTCCCGTGCAAGCGTGCCGGTGCATGAGCTGTTCCGCAAGTTTTACCAGCGGCAAACCGGCGGAGCTGAGCCGGAGGAGGAGATGGTCGAGCTGTTTATGTCGCTTGTCTCGGAGGAAGAGGACGAAGCAGCGGACGATGAGGCGCGGGTAGAGGGGGACAACCGATGAAGCCGATTACGCTGAAATTAGCCGGGCTGCAAAGCTACCGCGAGCCCCAGACGATCGATTTTACCGAGCTGTGTGAAACGGGCTTGTTTGGGATCTTCGGGCCGACGGGCAGCGGGAAATCGACGATACTGGACGCGATAACGTTAGCCCTTTATGGCAAGGTTGGACGAGCCTCGGGCGGAACCCAAGGGATCATGAACCATTCGGAAGATACGTTGCTCGTGGCGTTTACGTTCGAGCTGAACTCCGCCGCCGGAACGGAGCGCTACCGGGTGGAGCGGCGCTTTAAGCGCCAGGGCGAGCTGTCGGTCAGCAATACGATCAGCCGCTTTATCGAGATCCAACCTGAAGGGGAAAAGGTCGTCGCCGACAAGCTCGCGGATGTGACGCGCTGCGTTGAACAGAAGCTGGGCCTCAAGATGGATGATTTCACCCGCGCGGTTGTGTTACCCCAGGGCAAATTCGCCGAATTTCTCTCTCTGAAGGGGGCGGATCGCCGGGCGATGCTGCAGCGGTTGTTCCATCTGGAGAAATACGGCGACCACTTGGGGCAGAAGCTGACCCGCAAGGTGCGAGCCAACGAGCAGCGCCGAGGGGAGGTCGCCGCCGAGCAGCAAGGGCTCGGCAACGCCTCCGCCGAGGCGCTGGAGCAAGCAGCGGCCGTGTCGCCGCAAAGCGCGCTGGCAGCGTTGCAGACGCAGCGGGCCGCTGCCGAAGCGGCCATGGCCGCCGCCAATGGGCTCCTCGAGCAGGCGGCTGCGCGCAGCGCGCAACACCGCGAGGCTCTCGCAGCCCAACGGCGCGAATGGGCCGAGCGCTACCCGAGCCTCACGCCGGAAGAACCCGCCCGGCAAATAGAGTCATTTGCCGCCAAGGATCGGCTGGCGGAAGACCTGCGGGGCCGGCTGGCGGTCAGCGTGCCGTTTATCGAGGAGAAGACGGCCAAGCTTCAAGCGTTGGCCGCAGAATTAATCGAGTTGGACAAAACGCTGGTGCAATGGGAGGTCCAGGAGCAGGGGAAACAGGAACAGCTGCGCGAGAAGCAGGAGAGGCTGCACGCCTTGGCCGGGGAACGTCCAGTGGATGAGCTGCTTGCGGAAGCTCGGGAGAAGCTGACAACCCTTCGGCAACAGGCGGAGCAAAGTCGGGCACTGCAGACGGAATCCGCCGCCCGCAGTCATGAGCTGGCCAAGGCCGAGGCGCTTGCGGGTCAAGCTGCTGCATCGGCGCGCGAACAGGAAGCGGAGCATCAAGCCCGCTGGCTTCAGGCATTAAACGCCTCGCCGTTTGAGGAGGAACCCTCCGTGCTGGACAACCTGCTCGCGCCGGGAGAAGGGGACTCGATCGCTGCTAAGGTGCAGAGCCACCGCAGCCGAGAGCAGGAGCTGGTGATCGGCCTGAGCGAGCTGGATGCCAAGCTGGCGGGACAAACGGTCAGCGAGGAGGAATGGCAGCTTAGCGAGAGCGCGTTAACCGCAGCTAAAGAACAAGATGAGGCGGCCCTGCAGCAGAAGGCCCGCGCCGAGCGGGATTGGGAGGACCTGCAGGTCCGTCACGTCCGCTGGCAGGAGCTGGAGACGGTTCGCGGTCAGCTGGAACGGGAAGCCGGCTTGCTCGCCAAGCTGCAATCGGCGCTGCGCGGCAATGCGTTTGTTGAGTACGTAGCGGAGGAGCAGCTCATGAACGTCAGCCATGCCGCTTCTCAACGCCTGCGCTTCTTGACGAAGCAGCGGTACGCGCTGGAGACCGATTCCGGCGGCGGATTTGTGATCCGCGACGATGCGAGCGGCGGGGTGAAGCGCCCGGTGGCGACGCTGTCGGGCGGTGAGACGTTCCTGGCTTCGCTGGCGTTGGCATTGGCCTTGTCGGCACAGATTCAGCTGCGCGGCCAATACCCCCTGCAGTTCTTTTTCCTGGACGAAGGCTTTGGTACGCTGGATCCCGAGTTACTGGACACGGTGATCACTTCGCTGGAGCATTTGCATCACGATCACCTTTCGGTGGGTATTATTAGCCATGTGGCCGAGCTGCGGTCGCGGCTGGCGCGCAAGCTGGTCGTGATCCCTGCGGAAAGCGGAGGTGCCGGCTCCCGCATAGAGTTGGAGCGGCTGTAAGATGCGGCCCTCCACCTCCGCCTAAATATAAAAATAACATTTCATCTCGTGATGTACATCACAGTAACAGTATCAACCTGCTGTTATACTACAGTTAGCCGACATCATATTTGCAAGCACCCCGCCGGACGTATTGGTGACAGAGAACGTTGCATTTTCCGTCCAATACGTCCGTGCGTGAAGCCAACTCATTTTTTGAGGCGGCAGGGTGCTTCTTTTTTTTGCCTATTTTCGGTATCATGGAATTTAGCAACGAATACGATGAGGGGGCTTTACGATGGACAACTGTTTGTTTTGCAAAATCGTAGAAGGATCGATTCCGTCGAACAAGGTATACGAGGATGACCGCGTTCTCGTATTTCACGATATTCAACCGGCTGCACCGGTGCATGTACTGGTCATTCCTAAGAAGCATATCGCATCCATGAATGAGGTGGCTTCCGAGGATTTCGCTCTGATCGGCGAGATGCATCGAATCGCGCAGGAGACCGCGAAACAACTGGGCGTAGCAGAGAGCGGATATCGGCTGATTAACAACTGCGGGCCCGACAGCGGACAAGCGGTGGCGCATCTGCATTACCACCTGATCGGGGGCGCTAAGCTAGGTGCGTTGGTCCAATCCTCGGACTCGCATGCGCTGTAAAACTCCTTATTAGAAATTGGAAGAGAAAAATGCGGGCGCTCAGGTTGACACCCTATTTCTCTTTCCCCTATAATGAAGTTTGATGAACCGTGTTATGCTCTTGGACGGTCTGGTCGGAGGGAGGGAAAACTGGTGTCTGAAACTAAAGTTCGCAAAAACGAGACAATTGATGCTGCACTTCGTCGCTTTAAACGTTCCATCGCGAAAGATGGAGTATTGGCTGAGGTGAAGAAACGTAAGCATTATGAAAAGCCAAGCGTAAAGCGCAAGAAAAAGTCCGAGGCTGCTCGTAAGAGAAAGTTTTAGGAGGATTTAATCAGCGATGAATCTTAGCGAGCGATTGAACGAAGATATGAAGCAAGCGATGAAGAGTCAAGACAAGTTCAAGCTCTCCACCATTCGAATGGTTCGTGCTACGATCAAGAATCTTGAAATAGATTTGAAAAGAACTTTGAACGATAATGAAGTGCTTGATATCCTAAGTCGTGAAATCAAACAGCGCAAAGATGCCCTCCAAGAATTTGAGAAAGCGGGTCGTGACGATCTTGCCGAGCAAGTGAAAGCGGAAGCGGAGATCCTTGCTGAGTACCTTCCCGAACAGCTAAGCGAAGAAGAAATTAAAGTCATTGTACAGCAGACCATCCAGGAAACCGGTGCTTCTTCGAAAGCCGAAATCGGGAAAGTGATGAGTGCGCTGATGCCTAAGGTCAAAGGCCGGGCAGACGGCAAACTCGTAAACCAGACGGTTCAACAGCTTTTGCCATAACTTCGAGAGACAAACACCTTCTATGAAGTCATTCGTAGAAGGTGTTTTTTCATTTTATTCCCCTTATGAAAGCCAAGGTGGCTTGCCTGAGCCGCCTTGGCTTTTTGTTATCCTTCCTTTCTCATAAATCCCAATGGGACCGCATAATTTGTACAGTAGGGGAAGGAGGATTGCCTCATATGAGCCGGTTTGTCCGCAAAATTCGCAAATGGACGGTCGATGCGCTCGATCTGCCCAGCGACCTTGTATTCGATTTGCCGAGGCTCACCTTAATTGGAGGTCAGCAGCTGTATATAGAAAATCATCGGGGCGTCGTCCACTTCTCTCCCGAGGCGCTGCATTTGG
The DNA here is from genome assembly GCF_001486505.1 of Paenibacillus rubinfantis. Classification (GTDB taxonomy): domain Bacteria; phylum Bacillota; class Bacilli; order Paenibacillales; family Paenibacillaceae; genus Fontibacillus; species Fontibacillus rubinfantis. The sequence goes on along the minus strand of NZ_LN909065.1, from coordinate 897,273 downwards.
CGCTAAGTCAAGGAACGCTGGAAGTTGAGGGAAGCGGCCTGGTCATTAAAGCCATTATGCCGGAAGAAGTGGTTGTGGAAGGCCGAATCTTCGGCATTAAATATCGTGGAACGGAGGAATGAAACGTGAGATCACCGGCCTTAAGCCAGTTGAGAGGCATCGTTACCATCACGGTCCGCGGAGGATCGATTGAACAGCTCGTGAACGAGCTGTCCCGACAGGGCATCGACATCTGGGATGTCCAGCCCTTGCCCGGAGGGCAAATGAATATGAAGCTCGCGTTAGCCGATTTTTTTCGTCTGCGGCCGTTGTTGAAACGGACAGGCTGCCGGATGTCGGTCCGGGGGCGGGCTGGGTTGCCGTTTGTGATGGCCCGGGTATGGAAAAGAAAAGGGTTTATCGCCGGCTTCGCTTTGTTTATTGCGGCGATTTTTTGCTTAACCTCGTTGGTTTGGGACGTCGAGGTGAAAGGAAATGAGGAGATCGCCGCCCAAGACGTGCTCCAAGTCGCGAAACAGGAGGGCATCTACCCGTTTCAATGGATTTTTCGCTTGCCGGATCAGGACAAGCTCTCTGCGGAGTTAACCCGCAAGCTTCCGGGTACGTCCTGGGTTGGCGTCACCCGTACGGGGACTCGAATTACGATCCAAGTGGTGGAGTCGACGAAACCCAAGGATCAGAAGTTGGTTAGTCCAAGCCATCTGGTCAGCAAGCATGATGCTGTGATCACGCACATCTATGCGGAGAAAGGTCAGCCGGAGGTTGGCAAGAATGACCGGGTGAAGAAAGGGCAAGTGCTGGTCTCGGGATTTCAGGGCGGGAAACCGATCGTGCCGGAGGCGAACATCCGCGGCATTGTTTGGCACGAGTATAACATTCAGGTGCCGCTAGTTTATAAGCAGAAGGTGTACACGGGAGAGCGTAAGCAGCGGGGATATTTATTTTTCGGCAATACGGCTATTCAACTGACCGGTTATGGCAAAGTTACCTATCGGGAGTCGGAGACGATGGTGGATCAGGATCCGTTGACGTGGCGCAGTTGGAAACTTCCGATCGGTTGGATGACCGAGAAGGTCATGGAAACGACGGTACTCGAGTTGAAACGGACGGAGGAGCAAGCCAAACAGGAGGGAATCGAGCGGGCCAAACGCGATATTCTGGCGAAATACGGCACGGACAGCGTCATTATGGATCAAAAAATTTTGCATGAGAAGGCGGACAATGGTAAAGTTTATATAAAAGTGCATTTCGAAGTAGAGCAGAACATTGCGGAAGAAGTGCCGATAGTACAAGATCAAGGAGAATGAGGCTATTTGTCGGAACAACTGGTGAACATCAAATTACCGCTGCACAGTGCGGCTGAAGGGCTCTCTTTATTTGGACCTCAGGACGCGTTTCTGAAATTGATTGAACAGCATATGCCAGCAAGCATTGTATTGCGGGAATCGGAGATTACCATCCGCGGCGAACAACGTGAGGCGGAGAAGGTAGAGCAGCTGTTTGAAGTGTTGCTCGAACTAATCCGGAACGGATACATATTAACCGAACGGGACGTCCTCTATGCCATCGATTTGGCCAAGGACTTTCGTGCCGATCAACTGCTTGATTTATATAAAGGCGAAATTGCCATCACCTATCGCGGCAAGCCGATACGGGTCAAGACCATAGGTCAGAAGCATTACGTGACGACGATTAAGAAACGTGATGTTGTCTTTGGCGTCGGCCCGGCTGGGACAGGCAAAACGTATTTGGCTGTGGTACTCGCGATTACCGCGCTGAAGGAAGGCTCGGTCAAACGGATTATTTTGACCCGTCCGGCGGTTGAAGCCGGGGAAAGCTTGGGGTTCCTCCCGGGCGATCTGCAGGAGAAGGTAGATCCTTATCTGCGTCCTCTATATGATGCGCTGTATGATGTGATGGGGCCGGAACAAACCGCCAAGGCGTTGGAGCGCGGATTGATCGAGATCGCGCCGCTTGCCTACATGCGGGGACGGACGTTGGACGATTCCTTTATTATTTTGGATGAAGCGCAAAACACGACGCCGGAGCAAATGAAAATGTTCTTGACTCGGCTGGGTTTCGGGTCCAAGATGGTGATCACCGGGGATGTGACGCAAATCGATCTTCCCAAAGGGAAGAAGTCCGGGTTGGTAGAAGCAAAGGCGATATTAAGCGGGATTGATGAGATTGGGTTCGTGCAATTTGCCGAGTCTGATGTCGTTCGCCACTCGCTCGTGCAGAAGATTATTGTGGCGTATGACCGCGCTGCCGAAAACCAAGGGTAAGCTTCCTAGCCGCTTCAGGGTTTACCATGTTCAGGAGGGCTGTCTATTATGACAAATAACGATCAGCAAAAGAGAAGCGCGTTTCAATCCAGAATTACGGGATGGAAACATAGCACCGGCGTGCGTTATGTTCTGTTTGCGGTGCTTGTCGTTATGTTTTACGTCAGCCTGGCGCCCAAACTGCTTCCCGAAACGTATGACATTGCGGTAGGCATGCCCAGCGACAAGGAAATTATGGCGCCGATGGACATTCCCGATACGAAGGCGACGCTGAAGGCGCAGGAAGAGGCGGCTGAGAAGGTGGGACAAGTATTCACCATCCTCCCGCTCCGCAATGAAACGTTAGTCGCGCAAATGCTCGACCGGATTTTTCGTTTAAATCAGGACGATCAGGTATCGGAAGACGATAAAATCAAGATTTACCGGGAAGAACTGCCGCAACGGGTCAAAGACTACGTGCAGAACTTCATTATGAACAACCGGAACTCTAGCGTTTATTCGGCAACGCTGTTTGAGGAAGTGACCCAACGCGTTGATGAGCAGCAATATCATATCTCGGAAGAAACGTTCATCAAGATCCCCCGCTTAACATCGGAGGACATCAATGAGATGAAGCCGGTCGCCGCGGATATTGTCGCTCGATTGACGGCGGACCCGATTGTTGAGGCTCAGACCGCGCGGGCAAAAGTCGCCGAGATGGTCAGCACCAGTTCCCTGAGCAAACGGACCGCACGTGAAGTTGTGCAGGAGCTGGCCCGCTTGTCGATTACCGCCAACAAGTTCTACGATGAGGAAGCAACTAAGACGGCTAAGGTAGAAGCACGCGAAAATACGCCAACCGTTTATATCAAGCAAGGGGACGTGCTCGTCCAAAAGGGCGAGAGAATTACCCAGGAAATGTACACCCTGCTGGAGAAAAATGGCCTGCTGAAGGATGAGGTCAATTATTCGCCGCAAATTGGGCTCGTTTTGCTGTCTTTGCTGATGGCAGCCGGGCTGATGTTGTTTATCCGCCAATCGGAAGGCGCTAGCCGGTTCAAGTACAATAACGCGCAGTTTGTCATGCTGATGCTGATTATTTTCATCACGATCGTATCGATGCATGTCATCAATATCCTGCAAACGGAGCAGCAGTCATATCTCGGGTATTTGGCTCCGATCGCCACCGGCGCAATGCTGATTACGCTGCTGCTGGATCTTCCGCTCGCATACATATGTTCCATTTTGTTTTCCATTCTGGCGAGCATCATCTTGAATCAACGGCAGAGCGAGATCTTTGATTTTCAGTTTGGGTTCTTCGCGTTGGTGACTTCGATTGCGGCGATTTTCGCCATCCATCGGGCCAGCCAGCGCTCCACGCTGCTTAAAGCGGGGATTATGATCTGCTTGTTTGGCGCTTTATCCATCTTTACGCTGCAGTTGATCGATAACCAAGATTGGACGCAAGACAGCACGTTGTATGCGCTTGGTTTTTCAGTTGCCGGTGGCTTGGTGACGACGATTTTGGTCATCGGTCTGATGCCTTTCTTCGAGGTTACCTTCGGGATTCTTTCGGCGCTGAAGCTGGTGGAACTATCGAACCCAAACCATCCGCTGCTGCGCAAGCTGCTGACGGAGACGCCAGGGACGTACCATCACAGCGTCATGGTTGGCAATCTGTCGGAAGCGGCGGCTGAAGCGATCGGCGCAAACGGGCTGCTTTGCCGCGTTGGCTCTTATTATCATGACATCGGGAAAACGAAACGGCCAAGCTATTTTATCGAAAATCAGAACAATATGGAAAACCCCCATGATTTTATCGATCCGAAGCTGAGCAAATCGATTATTATCGCCCATGCCCGGGACGGGGTCGAGATGCAGAAGGAGTATAAGCTGCCGAAGCCGATACGCGATATCGCCGAGCAGCATCACGGAACGACGTTTTTGCACTATTTTTATCACAAGGCGCTGCGTTTAGCGGAAGAACAAGGGGTGGAGCCGGATTTCACCGAAGAGGATTTCCGTTATCCCGGGCCTAAAGCTCAATCGAAGGAAGCGGCCGTGGTTGGGATTGCCGACAGCGTTGAGGCGGCGGTGCGTTCGCTGCGAAAACCAACGGTTGAGCAGGTCGAATCGATGATCGAGAAGATCATCAAAAGCCGGTTGGACGATCATCAGTTTAACGAATGTGACCTGACGATGCGGGAGCTGGATTTGATCGCGCAAACGTTGAAGGAAACGGTTATGGGAATCTTCCACTCGCGGATTGAATATCCGGAGGAAGTGAAGAAGAGTAAAGAGAACGAGGAGAAGGACAGGGGGCAAAATGTTAATGGGCCTACAGCTGGCTTGGAGCAATGAGCAGGATAAAATCGAGGTCGGGCAGGAACTGATCGATCTTTTGGAACGGGTGCTGCAAATCGCAGGACAAGCGGAGGGCATAACCGAGGGGGAAGTTGCGCTGACGTTTGTGGACGATGAAGCAATCCACGAGCTTAACCGCGATTATCGTGGCATCGACCGACCGACGGATGTGCTGTCATTTGCGATGAACGAATCGCTGGAGGAGGAGCCGGAAATCGTCTATGAGCTCGAAGAAGACGAGGAGCTGGACGATTTGACCGACGTGCTTGGGGATATTATCATCTCGGTCGACCGCGCGAAAGCCCAAAGTGAGGAATACGGTCATTCGCTGGAGCGGGAAATCGGATTTCTGTTTGTGCATGGCTTTTTACATCTGCTGGGTTACGATCATCAAGACGCCGCCAGCGAAGCGGAAATGATGGGCAAACAGGAAGCGGCGCTTGCCGAGGTGGGGCTTGTTCGCTGATGAAGCCGTCTCGACGCGGGTTTTCGTCCTTTCGTTACGCACTGGAGGGGATCGTCACCTCGTATAAGACCCAACGTCATTTGCGGTTCCATTGCGTGGCGGCCGTTATTGTGATTGCTGCAGCGATTGCATTGTCCCTTCCCGTAAGAGACATAGCCTTGCTGTTGCTCATTATCGCCTTGGTCATCTCGCTTGAGCTTGTCAATACGGCGATCGAAGCCGTCGTTGATCTCGCAGCCCCGGAGTGGCATCGTCTTGGCAAAATCGCCAAGGATGCCGCGGCCGGGGCCGTGCTGGTCGCAGCGGTTTTTGCCATAGCGATCGGGGTTTTGATCTTCTACGAACCGGTGATGAGCTGGTTGGGATTTCGTTAAGGCAGCTTAGGTTCAAGCCTGAGGTGTGTCGGGTGTGTCGGAGGGTTTGCACCGCATTCCCGTACTTATTTTGCCTTTATTAAGGAGATGATAGGAATATGGATTACGGACAGTTAATGCAAGAAGCCATCGAAGCCCGCAAAGCGGCTTATATTCCGTACTCGGAATTTGGTGTCGGCGCTGCGCTGCTCGACAGCCAAGGCCATGTTCATCGTGGCTGCAACGTGGAAAATGCGGCGTACACCCCGGGGAACTGCGCGGAACGTACCGCAATGTTTCGGGCGGTCGCTGACGGCCATCGGCCCGGGAGCTTTCAAGCGATCGCCGTCGTGGCCGATACGGAGGAGCCGGTTGCGCCCTGCGGCGTTTGCCGTCAGGTGCTGCTGGAGCTGTGCGGTCCGGACATGCCCGTGATCCTGGGCAACCTCAAAGGCGACATCCGCCAAACGACGGTGCGGGAGTTGCTTCCCTACGCCTTCGCCCCCTCCAATCTGGACGAGAAGCTGTAGTTCAAAAAGGCGGCTTTGGATCACGAAGTGAGGGCACTGATGTGGATTCGACGTCGAATCTTGGATTCAGCCGGGCCTTCCGGTGCTCACGTACCCAAAACGTACGCTCCGCTCCTCAGACCCTAGCTTCATCCAACCTTCTCGGTGCTGCAAACCCGCCTTTTTGAACCTTTATTGGAAGCGGTAGTTCAAAAAGTCGGCCTTGGATCACGAAGTGGGGGCGCTGATGCGGATTCGACGTCGAATCTTGGATTCAGCCGGGCCTTCCGGTGCTCACGTACCCAAAACGTACGCTCCGCTCCGACGAATCTTGGACTCGGTCGAGAGAGCGTGTGCTAACGGACACCAGAGACGTTATTGTTCTGCATAGGAGTGCGAGCGCATTCTAACGGACTCAGGAGACGTTATTTCGGACGAAAAGCAACAAATGGCTGCTGTGAAGTGGAAATAAGGTACCTGGAGTCCGTTAGAACGGGAAATAGCCGGGAAATGGACCAATAAGGTCATTACGGTCCGTTAGATATAGTTTGTGGGATACCGGCAAGGATCAGCGGAGGTTCGAGCCAACGGACCGGAGGTGCAATGAGCCACAGAGACGCTCGAGAGCCAACGGAGCGGTAGCGCAATGAGCCACTGAGACGCTCAAGAGCCAACGGAGCGGTAGCGCAATGAGCCACAGAGACGCTCAAGAGCCAACGGAGCGGTAGCGCAATGAGCTACAGAGACGCTCAAGAGCCAACGGAGCGTTAGCGCAATGAGCCACAGAGACGCTCGAGCTCCAACGGAACGGAAGCGCAAAGAACCACTTAAGGCGCTCGAACCAACGGATGCAACATGGAGCAACGCCGAGGTCGAGCCCATGTTACCCTTGTATAGCCTCCCAGCAAAACGGGCAACAGAACCAACAACAACCGACGAAACGGTCAGAGGAACTGACCCGGTCATGACGAAAGGAACTCTATTATGGCAAAAGCAAAATTCAAATCCGGCTTCGTGGCGATTGTTGGACGGCCGAATGTGGGCAAATCCACGCTGATGAACCACATCATTGGGCAGAAGATCGCCATTATGTCCGATAAACCGCAAACGACGCGGAATAAAATTCACGGCGTTTATACCTCGGAAGAGATGCAGATCGTGTTTCTGGATACACCGGGGATCCATAAACGCCAATCGAAGCTTGGCGACTATATGAACACGACAGCGTTGAACACGCTTGGCGAAGTCGAAGCGGTGTTGTTCCTTGTGGATGCCGCGGAGGGGCTGGGCGGCGGGGACCGCTTTATTATCGAGCGGCTGAAGGATTTGCGCACGCCGGTCATCCTGGTGCTGAACAAAATCGACCGCGTGGCGCCGGAGCAACTACTGCCGCTGATCGAGGAGTACAGCAAGCTTCACCCATTCAGCGAAATCGTGCCGATTTCGGCGATGCTCGGCAACAACGTGAACACGCTGCTGGAGCAAATCGGCAAATACCTCCCGGAAGGCCCGCAGTATTATCCGGAGGATCAGGTCACCGACCATCCGGAACAGTTCGTCTGCGCCGAATTGATCCGCGAGAAAATTCTGCATCTGACCCGCGAGGAGGTACCGCACTCTATCGCCGTTACGATTGAGGACATGCGCGTGCAGGAGAACGGTGTGGTGTACATTTCCGCGGTGATTTTCGTTGAGCGTGATTCCCAGAAAGGGATCATTATCGGTAAGCAGGGGGCCCTGCTGAAAGAAGTAGGCAAGCTGGCACGGCAAGACATCGAGAACCTCCTGGGTTCGAAGATTTTTCTCGAGTTATGGGTCAAGGTGAAGAAAGACTGGCGCAACCAAGATCGGATCCTGAAGGATCTCGGATTCCATAAGGACGTTTAAGGTATTCTTTCAAATTAAGTTGAAAAAGTCGGCTGCAGCACCGAGAAGGTCGACGTTATGACCCTCCTTTTATACTGGGAGTTATTGCAACGCATAGATCCCGTTCATGCGCACATCCTATCTTTGAAGATGCAGGCGTCATTTCCGAAGAAAGGGTGAATACGAATGCGAGATTTTTCGTGGAAGTATTTTGCGATGACTGGAGATGTCGATGCTTACTTGCTTTATAAGGAAGCCAGCGACCCGTATGAGGAGGAGGCTGCGGCTGCCGAAGAGCTGATCGTAGAGGAAGAAGCCGAGTAATACCGAGGTTGGCGGGAGAGGCGAGTTTGGGGGAAATGAAATGCTCTACAGAGTGGAAGGAATCGTCATCCGCAGCATGGATTATGGGGAAGGCAATAAAATTATTACATTATGCACCGAAACAAGCGGAAAAATCGGGGTACTGGTGCGCGGCGCAAAGAAGGTCAAGAGCCGCCACGCGGCCCTGACGCAGCTTTTTACACATGGAGAATACGTGTTCTTCCGCCAAAACGGCGGTTTGGGCACCTTAAACCAGGGTGAGATGATCGAGTCTCACTTTTCTTTGCGTGAGGATCTTTTTTTGGCGGCCTATGCCTCCTATGCCTGCGAGTTGCTCGATAAGACGCTGCAGGATGAGGAGGTCGGCAGCTTCTGGTATACCCAACTGAAGGCTTGCCTTGAAGGGCTGTCCTCCGGCAAAGATCCGCAGATCGTCATCCATCTGTTTGAGATGAAAATCTTGCAGGCCGCCGGTTACGGTCCTTCGATTGAGAGTTGCGTCTCCTGTGGCCGAGTCGATGATTCGACTTATGTTAGCCCGAGGCTGGGCGGAAGGTTGTGCCGTACCTGCCGTCATCAGGATCCTGCCGCCATGCAGGTGTCGCCGGGGGTTCTCAAACTACTGATGCTTTTCGAAAAGATGGACCTGCGCCGGCTCGGGAACGTGGAGGTCAAAGAAGAGACGAAGCGGGAGCTAAAGACCGTAATGCGCGCCTTTATGGATATGCAGTTAGGCGTTAAGCTGAAATCGCGTCATTTTCTTGACCAGCTGGACAAGTATGAAATTTGACGAACAAGATAAAATTAGTTAATATATAAAAGAATTTCTGTGCGTTGAACGGGAAGAGTAACGAGGCGTGGTCTATGAAGTCAGCCCAACAAGAATCTACGGGTTGATCAAGCGACCGGGGGTGGTGAGAGCCCGGATAGACGGTCTTGTGAAACGGCAGCCCGGGAGCATGAACCGATCGTGAAAAGCGGATTTACCGGCAAGGGTCACCGATAGGCGGCTACGGTAAATCAAGTAGGGTGGAACCGCGGGAACTTACAGCTCTCGTCCCTACGTCTGACAGCAGGCGTAGAGGCGGGAGCTTTTTATTATTGCCTACTAGTCCATGCTTGCTGAACAAACCTGAAGGTTAGGAGATGAGGTTCGCCAATGAGTATTAACTTTCAACAAATGATTTTGACGCTGCAGCAGTTCTGGGCAGAACAGAATTGTATCGTCGTGCAGCCGTATGATGTGGAAAAAGGGGCGGGGACGCTGAACCCGATGACGTTCTTGCGTTCGATTGGCCCTGAGCCGTGGAACGTAGCTTACGTTGAGCCTTCCCGGCGCCCGGCGGACGGCCGTTATGGGGAGAACCCAAACCGACTGTACCAGCATCACCAATTCCAAGTCATCATGAAGCCGTCGCCGGATAATATCCAGGAGATTTACCTGGAGAGCTTAAATCGGCTGGGCATCAACCCGCTGGAGCATGACATCCGCTTCGTCGAAGATAACTGGGAGCATCCGGGCTTAGGCGCTTGGGGCCTCGGCTGGGAAGTTTGGCTGGACGGCATGGAAGTGACGCAGTTTACGTACTTCCAGCAGGTCGGCGGGATCGAAACGAATCCGGTCGCCGTGGAAATCACCTACGGGATGGAGCGCCTGGCCTCTTATATCCAAGACAAAGAGAATGTATTTGATCTCGAATGGGTGGACGGGACGTCGTACGGCGATGTTTTTCATCAAGCGGAATATGAGCATTCCAAATACACGTTTGAAATCTCCGACGTGAAAATGCTGTTTACGCTATTCAACATGTACGAGCAGGAAGCAAACAAAGCGATGGAGCAGCACCTGGTGTACCCGGCTTACGACTATGTCCTGAAATGCTCGCATACGTTTAACCTGCTGGATGCCCGCGGCGCGATCAGCGTCACCGAACGAACGGGATATATCACGCGGGTGCGGAATTTGGCACGCCAGGTTGCCGCGACTTACTTGGAGGAACGCGAGAAGCTTGGCTTCCCGATGCTTCAGAAAGGGGGTGCCGCACGTGGCTAAGGATCTATTGTTTGAGATCGGTTTGGAGGAAATGCCGGCCCGGTTCATCCGCAGCGCGACGGAGCAATTGAAGGAGCGTACGGTGAAGTGGCTGGAGGAATCTGTAATTCAACACGGAGCGGTGGAAGCTTATGCAACGCCACGTCGCTTGGCCATTCTCGTCAAAGACGTGGCGGAGAAGCAAGAGGACGTGCATGAAGAGGTCAAAGGGCCTTCGCGCAAAATCGCCCTTGACGAAAACGGCGAATGGAGCAAAGCGGCGCTGGGGTTTGCCCGCAGCCAGGGAGCGAGTCCGGAGCAGTTTACGTTCCGCGAGGTTGGCGGCACCGAGTATGTGTACGTGAGCAAGAGCCGGATCGGCGTAGAGACGTCAAGCCTGGTTGCTGAGGGATTGTTGGGCATTTTGCAGGCGATGAATTTTCCGAAGAACATGCGTTGGGGGAATTACGAATTTAAATTCGTGCGCCCGATTCGCTGGATGGTAGCGTTGTTTGGCAAAGACGTGATCGATCTGGAAATCGCTGGCGTGAAGTCCAGCAACGTTACGCGGGGACATCGGTTCCTTGGAACCGAAACGGTGATTACAGAGCCGGCGGCTTACGTAGAAACGCTGCGTGCCCAACACGTCATCGCAGACGTCAATGAGCGTCAGACCTTGATCCAGAACCAAATCGATGCTTTGGCTAAAGAAAAAGGCTGGCATATCGCCGTGAAGGAAGATTTGCTGGAGGAAGTCCTGTTCCTGGTGGAAACGCCAACCGTCCTATTCGGAACGTTCGAGGAATCGTTCCTGAACATTCCGCAGGAGGTACTGATCACCTCGATGCGTGAGCACCAGCGGTATTTCCCGGTGCTGAACGAGCAAGGCAACCTGCTTCCTTACTTTGTAACGGTGCGTAACGGCAATAACACTTCGCTGGACGTCATCGCTCGCGGCAACGAGAAGGTGCTTCGTGCTCGCTTGTCCGACGCGAAATTCTTCTATGAGGAAGATCAGAAGCTGGCGATCAAGGACGCGTTGTCCAAGCTGGAAAGCATCGTGTTCCATGAAGAACTCGGCACGATCGGGGATAAGGTGCGCCGCATTCGCCGCAACACGGAGAAGCTGGCAACGATGCTTGGCACCGATACCGGAACAGCGGAAGCTGCCGCACGTACGGCGGAAATTTGCAAGTTCGACCTGGTAACGCAAATGGTTTATGAATTCCCTGAATTGCAAGGGGTTATGGGGGAGGATTATGCCCGCAAAGCAGGCGAACCCGAAGCGGTGGCGAAAGGTGTATTTGAGCATTATCAGCCGCGGTTTGCCGATGATGCCGTACCGGCTTCGGCCGTTGGTTCGATCGTCAGCATCGCCGACAAAATCGACACGATCGCCGGGTGTTTCTCGATCGGGATCATTCCCACCGGCTCGCAGGATCCGTACGGATTGCGTCGTCAAGCGGCGGGTATCGTGCAGATCATCGTCGAGCACCAGCTGTCCGTTTCGCTCACCGATATTTTTAAACTGGCACTGGAAACCCATCAACAATTCCGCGGACTCAAACGCAGTGAAGAAGAGGTCTTGAAGGACCTGATGGAATTCTTCGGACTCCGCGTGAGAAAGACGCTTTCGGACGAGAATCTGCGTTACGACGTTGTGGATGCCGTTCTGTCTGCCGGATATGACGATGTCGTCTCATCGGTAGCCCGCGGCAAGGCGTTGATGGATGCGGTAAACGGGAAGGAAGATTTCAAATCAACCGTCGAATCGTTTGGACGGGTGAGCAACCTGGCGGCGAAAGCTACGGGAGAGAAGGTTCGTTCCGATCTGTTAAACGAACCGGCGGAACAAGCGCTGTATGAGGCTTGGCGTTCGGTTTCGGAGAAGTACCGGGATACGCTGGCTTCGCGTGATGCGGCTGGTGCACTGGAGTTAATCAGCGGTTTAAGAGAAGCGATTACAGTCTTCTTTGATGCTGTGATGGTTATGGCGGAGGACGATGCGGTTCGGACGAATCGTTTAGCCCTGTTAGCCGCCATCGATGAAGATCTCCAAGCGTTTGCCGATTTCGGGAAACTGGTTTGGGCATAATAAAGAAGTAAAACAAAGGTGTGGCTGACAGCAAGCACAAGACTTGCTGTCAGCCTTCCATCGCTTATCGGCAAAAAACGCTAAGATTCGGCGATTCCTTTGTTTAGGCTGGGCCGAATCACGGTTATATTGTATTACATGGAGGCATGGAGGATGCGGATCGTGGTCGACGGGGATTCCTGTCCGGTCAAGGCGGAAATTGCCGAGATTGGCGGCAGGTTCGGCGTACCGGTGGTAATGGTGGCTTCATATGATCATGTATTACATCCGGAGCCGGGAGTAGAAGTCGTTCAGGTGGATCGCAGCGGGCAAAGCGCGGATCTGTATATCGCCGCCCATGTGATGAAAGGCGATATCGTTGTGACTCAGGACTACGGTCTGGCGGCATTGGTGATCGCAAGAGCCTGTTACGGTTTATCCCCGCGCGGCGACGTCTACCATGCCGGGAATATCGATTATTTACTGGAGCGCCGCCATCACCAAGCGAAAGCAAGGCGGGCCGGTCATCACAGCAAAGGTCCCAAGCCGTTTACCGGCGAAGACCGCGAGCGGTTTGCAGACGCATTGTCAAAACTTTTGTCGCGTTTGCAGGAGAATGTATAGTTTTAGCGAATTACTATTTACGTGTCACCCGAGAACATCGAAATGTCGGTGATTTTGACATTTTACGATTCTCACGCGTGAAAGATGAAGGTGATTTGGATGAGTACCGGGCGTGGCATTCCGGAGGAAGTCATCGAGGCGGTTCTGCGTCAGCATGATATCGTCGACACGGTCAGCAAGCACGTTCATCTAACGAAACAGGGGAAGTACATGAAGGGGTTATGCCCGTTCCATTCGGAGAAAACCCCATCGTTTACGGTCACACCCGAACGCCAGATCTTCCATTGTTATGGCTGCGGCAAAGGTGGAAATGCCATCAAATTCAGGATGGAAATCGAAGGATTAACTTTTCCCGAAGCTGTCCGAGTCATGGCGGAAGAGGCGCATATCCCTTATGAGGATAAGGGGAGGGGTTACGGGGATTCCCCACGTAACCAGGAGTTGGAAGAGCTGCTGCAGGCCCATGAATGGTCCTCCAAGCTTTATCATTATTTGCTGAAGAATACGGAGCACGGCAAGCCGGCGATGGAATATTTGAAATCCCGCGGCTTTACCGACAAAGCCATCGATACGTTCCAGATTGGTTACGCACCCGCCAGATGGGATACGCTCGTCCAGTTTTTGGACAAAAGATCATTTAATCTGGAAGCGATGGAGAAGGGTGGATTACTATCGTCCAGGCAGGACGGTTCCGGATTCGTGGACCGATTCCGCGACCGGGTCATTTTCCCTTTGTATAACCGAAGCGGCAAAGTGATCGCGTTTGCGGGAAGAGTGCTTGGCGATGGACAACCGAAATATTTGAACTCGCCGGAAAGTAAGCTGTTTACCAAAAGCCGAGTTCTCTACAATTTGCATCAAGCGAAGAACGAGATCCGCAAGACGGGTCAAGTCGTCCTATTCGAAGGTTACGGCGACGTGATCAGCGCTTGGGAAGCCGGGGTTCATAACGGTGTGGCCACCATGGGGACCGCTTTGACGGAGAGTCATGCGGCTATCTTGCGGGGATTGGCCGACGAAGTGCTAGTTTGCTATGACGGCGATTCTGCCGGACAAGCTGCCGCATTGAAGAGCATACCGATTCTCGAAGGCGCCGGCTTTTTTCAAGTGAAAATTGCATTGCTCAGCGAAGGTCTGGATCCCGACGAGTTTATTCAGAAGTACGGTGCCGAGCGGTTCCGGCATCAGGTTTTGGATGGGGCGGTTTCTTCCGTCAAATTTAGGCTTATATATCTGAGAAAAAACCATATACTGCTAGAAGAAGACGGAAAGATCGCGTATATCAAAGAGGCGATGCCGATTATTGCGGCGCTCTCTTCCCCAAGCGAACGTGAGATCTATTTGAAGGAACTTTCCGCCGATTTGCAGGTCTCGTTCGACAGCTTGAAGCAGGAATGCAACGAACTGAGAACGGTTATGCAAAAAAAGGCAGATGCCGGGGATAATAAGCCCGAAAGGTGGAATAATGGTAGGCATAAAAAAGGGCAGGCATCCATGCCGACGTTGCTGCCCGCTTTTCATGCGGCAGAACGAAGACTGCTCTCTTTCATGCTGCAGGACGAAGAGGTGTCCCGCTATGTGGGCGAACGCCTAGGGACGAACTTTAACATCGAAGATCATGTGGCGATTGCCGCTTATCTATACGCCTATTATGCACAAGGGAAAACCCCGGATGCTAGCCGTTTCATTTCCTCGTTACAGGATGAGCGGTTGGAGCAGACGGTTATATCGATCGCTATGATGGATACGCCGGCTGAATGGACGACGCAAGAGCTGGATGATTGTATCCGCGAAATTCAGAAGGTGCCGCAGCTTGAGCAGATCAAACGCAAGAAAGAGGAAATGGTATCGGCCGAACGAGCCGGAGATTTTATGCGTGCGGCGCAAATTGCAAGTGAGATTATTGCCCTAGAGAGACAGTAAGACGAACGGACTTTCGATGATGTTTCTAGGGAGGAGGGAGCCAGATATGACGAATGACCAACATACTGAACTAGAAACGGAATTGACGCTGGATCAGGTGCGGGATCAATTGATCGAACAAGGGAAGAAAAGGTCATCCTTAACTTATAAAGAAATTATGGAGAAGCTTTCGCCTTTCGATCAGGATCCCGAGCAAATGGACGAGTTTTTTGAACAATTGGCCGATCTGGGCATCGATGTGACAGGCGACGGCGACGAAGATCACCGGCGTGGTGATGGAGAGGGCTCGCATGACGGCGACGATTTCAACTATGATGACGATCTCTCGCTTCCTCCGGGTATCAAGATCAACGACCCGGTACGGATGTACCTGAAAGAAATTGGACGCGTCCCGCTGCTGTCGGCGGACGACGAAATGGAGCTGGCCAAACGGATCGAAAACGGGGATGAAGAGGCGAAGCGCCGCTTGGCCGAAGCTAACCTGCGTTTGGTCGTCAGTATTGCCAAGCGATATGTCGGCCGTGGGATGCTGTTCCTGGACTTAATCCAGGAAGGAAATATGGGTTTGATCAAAGCCGTGGAGAAGTTTGACCACAAGAAAGGCTTTAAGTTCAGTACTTACGCCACCTGGTGGATTCGTCAGGCCATCACCCGGGCGATTGCCGACCAGGCCCGAACGATTCGAATCCCGGTTCATATGGTTGAAACGATCAACAAGCTGATTCGGGTATCCCGGCAGCTGCTGCAAGAGCTGGGACGCGAACCCGCGCCGGAGGAAATCGCTGCCGAGATGGAGCTTAGCGTGGAGAAGGTCCGGGAGATTATGAAGATCGCCCAAGAGCCGGTTTCGCTGGAAACCCCGATCGGGGAAGAAGACGATTCCCATCTCGGTGACTTTATCGAAGATCAGGAGGCCTTGGCCCCAGCGGACGCAGCGGCTTACGAGCTGCTCAAAGAACAGCTGGAGGACGTGCTGGACACGCTCACGGAACGTGAGGAGAACGTGCTCCGCTTGCGGTTTGGACTCGATGACGGACGCACGCGCACCCTTGAAGAAGTGGGGAAAGTCTTTGGGGTTACGCGGGAGAGAATCCGGCAAATCGAAGCAAAAGCGCTCCGCAAGCTGCGTCATCCTAGCCGTAGTAAGCGGCTGAAGGACTTCCTCGAATAGGCGGAACCGCCTGCAACTTTGACCTTCTGCAGCCAGCAGCAAGGTCATTTTTGTTGAACGGCGGGTAACGGACGGGAACTGACGGGAACTGACCGTAACGGACCGTAACGGACCGTAAAGACCTTATTCGCGGATTTCCCGGCGATTTCCCGCTGTAACGGACTCAAGAGGCCTTATTTGGCTCGGATGCTAGCTTTTTGACCGCTTCATCCCCCAATAAGGTCTCCTCAGTCCGTTAAAATGCGCAACCACTCAGGAGCCAGACGATTAACGTCTCTGGTGTCCGTTAGCGGGCCGCGGAAGGTCGGGCTGCACCTGCAATCTGCACAACTTGCACTGCACAACATGCACAACTTGACATCGTACATACCACTTGGGAGAAGGTGTTCTGTTGGATCAGGAGAAACGCAGGATCATCTTGAAGGAAATCGATCATTGGCGGAGGAGTCGGCTGCTGCCTGAGCAATATTGCGATTTCCTGGAAAACCTATATAAAGAGGACCCAGCCGAAGGATCGTCATCCCGCTCAGGCTTCTCGCTGAATACTTTGATTCAACAAGGAAGCCTGAAGTTTTGGTCCCTTTCATTTGGAATAATTTCCTTCTTTTTCTTTATTGTTTTTTATTTTAACGTTTTTCCCTGGGGTTTGCAAATCGCCGTGACGCTGTTCTTGTCCGCGGGATGTTATGCCCTGGCGGCCTATCATCGGCGTAATAAGCCGCTGTTCTCCATGTCGATAACAGGATTGGGCAGCTTGCTTTTGCTGGGCTTCGGAAGTTGGATCATCGCCATCCAGGGTTGGCCGCCGGGTATCGCAACCACGCTGCTGATCGCCTTTTGCGGGTTCGTCTGGCTTGTCTTGGGGTATGCGCTGCGGTTCGGCATCATCAGCTACTGCGGATTTGCCTGCGGCATGCTGCTCTATGCCTTCTTGCTCGGGCAAACGAACCCGAGTGCATCCTGGGGGATGCTTCAGATTTTTTGGCTCCCTCTGGCTGCGATCTTTTTCTGGCTAAGCTGGTTGGGGTATCATCGGATTAAAGCGCTGGCTCCCGTATTTTTCGCCGTTTCCGTCTCGTTATGGTTTATGCCGGAAGCCGATGCTTTTCTGTTGCGGGACGTCGAGATGCCTGCGATGCCGGCGCTGCTACTTTTAAAAATTGGAATGGCGTTTCTTCTATTGTTTGGACTACGTAAAAAATGGGTGGTGTGGATAACTTCATGAAATTATCAGCTAGATTGCAGCTTCTTGCCAATTGGCTACCGTCCGGGTGCCGGTTCGCCGATATCGGCTCGGACCACGCGCTGTTGCCCCTCTCTCTCTTATTCGGGCGACCTTCGCCGTCGCCGGCGAAGTGAACGATGGCCCGCTGGAGGCGGCGCGCCGCCAAGTTGCCGAGGCGGGGGAAGCCGGGCGCATCTCCGTCCGTAAAGGGGACGGGCTGGCCGTCATCGCCCCCGGCGAAGTGGACGCGATCACGATTGCCGGCATGGGCGGGGCGCTGATCGTCTCGATTTTGGACGAAGGCCAAGCGAAGCTGGCCGGTGTCCAGCGGCTCGTGCTGCAGCCAAACGTCGGCGGGGGATTTGTCCGCCGGTGGGTGCTTGAGCACGATTGGGATTTAGCCGAAGAGGCCATCCTGGGGGGAGACGGCAAAATTTACGAAGCGATGATGGCCGAAGCCCGGCCGGATGTAAGGGAGCGGAACGCGGAGCTTTATCGTGAACGCACGTTACCCGGCAGTCAGGTGTGTTTAACCCGCGAGCTGCAGCTTTTGATGGGGCCGAGATTAACGACGGCTCCAAACGAAGTCTTTTTCGCCAAATGGGAATCGGAGCTGCGCAAGCTGGAGGGAATCCGGCGTTCGGTTGCATCGTCGACATTGGAAGCGTCCCGACAGAAGGAAGCCGAGCTCGCCCGGCTGTCGGAACAGATCGAGGAGGTGCTGGCATGTTTGCCAAAGGACAAACGGTAGTGCAATACGTGGAGCAGCTGGCTCCCAAGCATGTCGCGATGGAAGGGGACAAAATCGGACTCCAGCTGGGCAGTTTGCAGAAGGAGATTCGAAACGTGCTGGTGGCGTTGGACGTCAACGAGGAAGTGGTGGATGAGGCCATCTCCTTGGAAGTGGACCTGATCGTCGCCCATCATGCCATTATTTATCGTCCGCTGCCTCATTTGCAAAGCGATACGCCAATGGGGAAGGTATATGAGAAGCTGATCAAAAACGATATCGCCGTTTATATCGCCCATACGAACCTCGATGTCACGGACGGCGGGATGAACGACTGGATGGCGGATGCGCTCGGAATCGAAAGCTCGGGTTCGCTTGAAGATGTTCATACGGACCATCTTTATAAGCTGGTCGTGTTCGTCCCGAAGGAGCACCACGAGCCGGTGCTGAAAGCGATGTTGAACGCGGGTGCCGGCCATATCGGCAACTACAGCCATTGCAGCTTCAACCTCGAAGGGTACGGAACGTTTAAACCGGGGGAAGGCACCGATCCGTTTATCGGTACCGAAGGGAAGCTGGAGCGCGTGGAAGAGGTGCGCATCGAAACGATCGTATCGCATAGCCAACGCAGTAAAGTCATTCAGGCGATGCTGAAGCAGCATCCTTACGAAGAGGTTGCTTACGACCTGTACCCGATGGACTTGAAGGGACGCACCTTCGGCTTGGGACGGGTTGGAAAGCTGACGGAACCCGTGACGCTGCGGGACTTCGTGCAGCGCGTCAAAGAGCGGTTGGAGGTGCCGACGGTTCGGGTCGTCGGCGATCTGGATCGGCCGATTCGCAAAGCGGCAGTGCTGGGCGGATCGGGCGGACGGTATTGGAAAAACGCCCAGTTTCGCGGGGCGGATGTGCTCGTGACTGGAGACGTGGATTACCATACCGCGCAGGATGCCTGGATGGCCGGGGTAGCGATCGTGGACCCGGGACATAATGCGGAGAAGATTATGAAGCCTCGGGTAGCTGCCTGGCTGACCGAAAAGCTGACCGAGGATAAATACGCAACTCGCGTACACATTTCTCAAGTGAACACCGAGCCGTTTACGTTTATGTAAAGGCGCCAGGGAGAACGGAAGCAAAGGTCTCCAAAGCTGGCAGGATACGTCAGGTTTACCGTCAAATCGCTCTTGTCAGCGGGCAGCAATGCCTGTATACTATCAAGTGTTGCCTTTCGAAAGTTTGACAGACAATCGCCGGCGGCTGAAGAGCCGCGGGAGGAAAGTCCGGGCTCCATAGGGCAGGGTGCTGGATAACGTCCAGTCAGCGCGAGCTGAAGGATAGTGCCACAGAAATGGACCGCCGATGGCCGCCGCAAGGCGTGCACAGGCAAGGATGGAACCGAGGTGTAAGAGACCCCGAGGAACGCTGGTGACTTCGTTCCTGGTAAACCCCACCTGGAGCAAGACCTAATGGAACGCAGCTTCTTCGCGAAGCGGCCTTTGCCCGAGGCGCGTTCGGGTTGGTTGCTGGAGCCGCCCAGTAATGTGCGGCCTAGATAGATGATTGTCGCTCAAGGCGGGAGGGTAGTTCCCGTTCTACCGCAACGAGTACAGAACCCGGCTTACGGCAAACTTTCAGCACTAAAGGGAACATGATCTAATCTATGGATAAAGCCTCCGCATCGCTTGGAATTTAATTCCGGCGATGCGGAGGCTTTTGGTTTAATTAAGCGTTATTTCGCGCGGTCTACGGCCCGATCCATTTTACGTTGGATCGACTGCGGCCAGAATTGAAGCGGAGCTGCGCCGCCCCCGGCCGCCTGGAGCGCGGCATACACGTCGATTTGCCCGAATCCGTAATATTTGTCGCGCCCGGTATCTCCGAGATCGATGACGTTTTTCCGGATGATGTCCATAACCTCGGTGTTTTTCAGCTCCGGATTCACCGATCGAATCAAGGCGGCCAGGGCCGCGACGTGCGGGCTGGCCATCGACGTACCGGACAACGCTGCGTATTGATTATCCGGGTAGGTGCTGGCGATGCTTTCGCCCGGCGCCATGACGTCAATGTAATCGCCGTAGTTGGAGAAGGAGGCTTTCTGCAGGTTGTAGTCTGTAGCCGATACCGACAACACCTCAGGATAAGCCGCCGGATACCCTGGACGTTCGGTATTGTCGTTACCCGTCGCCGCGATCAGCACCACATCCCGCTCATAGGCGTATTTGATCGCTTCATGCAGGAATTGGGCATCGGCGTAGTTGCCGAGGCTCATATTAATGACCTTGGCGCCGTGGTCGGTTGCCCAAATGATGCCTTGGGCCACGGAATATGTCGTGCCGGAACCGGATTTATCCAGTGCCTTTACCGGCAAAATTTTGCCGCCCCACATCATCCCCGCGATGCCTTCGCCGTTGTTAACGTTGGCGGAAATAATGCCGGCTACATGGGTGCCGTGTCCAACGTCGTCGCTGGGTTCCTTGTCTGGTTCAATGACGTTATAGCCCTTCAGCAAACGGCCTTGCAAATCGGGGTGTTTCAGGTCTACGCCGGTGTCGACAACACCAACGATCACATCGTTGCTGCCTTTGGACAATTGCCAACCGCGGTTTGTTTCGATGATCGGCAGATTCCATTGATACTCGGAGAACAACATATCGTTAGGAATTTCCGGCGTATCTTCGGTTTGGGTCGTATCGTCATCATTGAAGAAGCTCCCCGGATCGTCCCAGTAACTTCCTCCGGTTTCATTGGTCAGATACAAATAATGCGGCTCGATGTACTTCGGCTGCCATTTGTTCTGAAAATATTGGCGTAGCTGTTTCATATCCATCGTATCCGAGCGGAAGATGTAGGTGCTGTTCAATTTACGCGGCGGCGTGCCAGAAATATCCGCCAGGATTTGCTTCATTTGCTCGGGACCCGGCTTATTTTGGAACGTGACGACGATTTCGTTTTCGTAATAATGGCTTGCTTTTTCGTTGTCATGTCCCGTTTTTACCGTGATGTCCTTTAGCGTATCTGCATGCACCGATTCGATTTTGAATTTGCCTTCCTTCGGGTAGGGAATCAAACGCAGATTTTTGTGCTGGTGATCCTGGACCCGCCCCAATATTCCGACGTCCATTACCGCAATAATCCCTTGCTTCTTTCCCTTGGCCGGCTCGGCGGCAACAAAGTACTTCGGCTGCTTCTCCGGAAAGGAGGGGGACTCGTAGGCCGTGGATTTGTTCAGCGCTTTTTTGGCATAACCTAAATAAGTATTTAGTTGCTTCTTCACAGCCGGATCCGGCTTGAAGTCTTCTCGCCGAAATTGCTTGGTTTGCCCGGTTGCGGCATCATACCACAGGATCGCTTGGAACTGCTTGTGGTCCTTTTGCAAATCCTGCGCGGATCCGGGCAGCTTGCCCCCCGTGCTCCGGGAAAAGTCGGCAGCCAGGGAGCGAAGGTGACCCCTTGCGTCCATGCGGGACAAGCGTTCGGTTGCGGTCATGTCGCGTTTTAGCATGCTTTGCTTCAGTTTTTGCTCCTCCGCCGGCTGCGGTACGGAAAGCCGATTTACCGTATTCCGCGGAGCGGCCTTGTCATTATCCGAGGAAGGGAAAAGAAGCGAAACCGCAGCCACCGCAGCTGCCCCGGTCAATCCCAGAGCGGCCCATCTGCGCCATTTCATCGGTTAACCTCCTTTGATTATGTCGATAGCCATAGCGTGAGGTGATGTCCCCGTTTTTATTCCTTGAGGGATACCGCATTCAGGTAAATTGTGTTACGATAATTTCGTTAATGACTATACCGATCATTACAGGTGAAGGAGAATTGTTCGCATGCCACAAGCCAATAACATCAGGCAGTTATGTGAGACCACCCGGGAGAAACTCAAACGTGCGGCCGGGAAGCTTGAAACGTTTTTGAATCAGCATTCGCTGCCGCAGCTAATGGAAGGCCAAGACGAAGACAGAGCATTGTTTTACCAGGGATTTTTATCGGATCTGCGGCATCTGCTCGTGTTCAGTGAGGTTTGCTATGAGAAATTGGGCGTCGCCCTTCGCCGCGGAACCTTTGACGAGGAAGCTGCTGAGAAAGTGCTGTACCATGTGTATCATGACTGCGTGAATAACTTCTTCTATCCTAAAAATGAAAGCTACTCCGAAGACGGGAGATATGCTTATACCGGGCAGGACGCCATTCGGTTCCGCAAGAAGCCGATCCGCGCGGCGCGCGATATCGTGTTGGATATCACGGGGGTTTTTGAGGAACTGCGCGACGACCTGACGTATTATGAAAGCGACTATTTGACCCAACTGCGATTAAACCGTTCCGCCAAATAAAAATGCAAACAAGATGCTGGGATTCCGGCATCTTTTTCTTTTGGGAACCATTTGCTAATCGCTTGCTGCATAAGGGGATGGGGGCGAGGAGAAAATGATATGCGAGGTGATCAACATGCCAAATGGGGAAAAACCCATGGTCAAATGTAGCGTATCCAACTGCACCTATTGGGGCGAAAAAAACGTGTGCAACGCCGATGTCATTATGATCGATGTCGATCAGCACGCGAACAGCCGCTATTCGGCGGAATTCGCCGGAGAAACATTTGATACGGAACACCGAGACACCGCCCCGTCGTCCGCCGCTACCTGCTGTCATACGTTCAAGCCGAAATCGAAATCGTCGTAAGGAAAACAATACTGAAACGGAGGTGCTTTTGATGACGGATACCAAAGCAGACAAACCGAAAAAAACCTCATCCGACAAAAGCCGCACCGATTATCCGCGCAAAGTTGACCGCGAGCACCGGGAGGAGTACGCGGCTGAGGTCACGCCTGCAGGAACGTTCAGCGGCAACGTGGTCCGTGGCGAACGAGCCGAAGGAACCCGTGAGGTTGAACGTGCCGATAGGGCGAATACGGCCGGACGTACGGTAGGTTACGTTGGCGTCGGCTTGGGGATCGCTTCGCTGTTTATGTGGTCGATTATTTTGGGTCCGCTTGCGGCCGTAATGGGCTTCTACGCCTACAGCCAAGGCAATAAAACGTCCGGGGCTTGGGCCATTGGCCTGGGGATCGTGTCGACGTTAAGTTACTTCGTACTCATGCCGTTTACTCGCTAATCCGGCGCCGCTGGCGGCGATCGGCGACGAAATTATGAACGTTATACAATCAGGCTAACGTCATCTTAGGGACGTTAGCCTGTTTCCCTTTTTGCAGCTTTTATCGAAAAAGGGTGGAACGAGGCGCGGATAACGTGTAAAATATAGGCATTGAACTTGTTATAACTTGTTATTTCCCCAAAGAGGAGCTTAGAAGGCATGCAAATCGATCCGCGAACGATGGGACAGATAATCAAGCTGCAGTCCTTAAACCCATTGGACTTGCAAGGGACGTCGGCGCAGCGGGCTTCCAGCGAGACGGACGGCTCGTTGTTTGACATATTGCTGCAGGAAATGATGTTGGCCGAACAGGATCAGGTGGTGTATTCCGATACGGTTGGTTCCGATACGCGTTCTTTAATGGAATCCCTTCAAGGATACCTGTATTCTGCCGGTGTAAACGATACGGATACGTGGGATGGGCTGTTTGCGCAGCTGCTTCCGGATGATGGTTCGGTCCCTGCGACAGGGACGGCTGGAAATTACCCCGAGTTTGGGGCGGAAGGCCCTTCGGATTTGCAGTCTTTGATCTCCCAGGCTAGCGCCAGATACGGGGTTCCGGAAAGCCTGATCAAAGCGGTTATCGCCACGGAGTCTTCGTTTAATCCGAAGGCGGTATCCTCGGCCGGCGCCAAAGGTCTGATGCAACTGATGGACGGCACGGCGAGAGGGTTAGGGGTCAGCGATCCGTTTGATCCGGTGCAGAACATTGACGGAGGCACCAAATATTTGTCGTACCAGATCAACCGTTACGGCGGGGACGTTAAGACGGCGCTGGCAGCGTACAATGCCGGTCCGGGAAGATTGCAGCGGCTTGGCATCGGCAGCGATGAGCAGCTGATGGAGAAATTCCATCTTCTGCCGCAGGAGACACAAGGTTATATTGCCAAGATTATGAGAGCACAAGCGAAATTCGAGGCTTAATCGATTTATTTATATCGCAAGTGGCACACGATTTGAAAGATCAAATGAAAAACGCTCCGACTCGCGGTTGTTTCGGATATACGCGTTTTTCTTTTGGTCTTTTTTGAATGAGGTGAAGAGATGATTTATTTCGATCATGCTGCGACGACGCCGCCCTATGAGGACGTTGCAAAGACCGTAGCGGAAGTGATGGTGCGGCATTACGGGAACCCATCCTCGCTGCACCGATTAGGTGAGGAGAGCGCCAAGCTGCTGGATAAAGCAAGGGAAGTCAGCGCAGCGGCGCTTAAAGTCCGGCCGCGGGAAATCGTATTTACCGGCGGGGCGACGGAGAGCAACAATCTGGCGATTAAAGGCGCTGCTCTTCATTATGCCGGGCGCGGCAAGCATTTGATCACGACCTCCACGGAGCATCCCTCCGTACTCGAGAGCGTAAAGCAAATGGCCGTATGGGGCTGGGAAGCCACCATCCTTCCGGTTGATGAAGACGGGTGCGTAACCGCCGAACAGGTGCGGGAAGCGCTACGTCCGGACACCGTGCTCGTGTCGGTGATGCATGTCAACAACGAAACCGGGACCGTGCAGCCGGTGGAGGAAATCGGCCGGTTGCTTAAAGCGGCTGCCCCTCGGGTCCTGTTCCATGTGGACGGCGTTCAGGGCTTCGGAAAGCTGCCGATCTCCTTGGCGGACAGCGGCATTGATTTATATAGCCTGTCTGCGCATAAACTAAGGGGGCCTAAAGGGGTGGGGCTGCTGTACGTCCGCGAAGGTTTACAGCTTGCGCCGCTGCTGGCCGGCGGCGGTCAGGAGGGAGGTTACCGCTCGGGTACGGAGAACATCCCTTATATCGTGGCCTTCTCTAAAGCCCTACGCTTGGCGGCGGAAGGCCGAGAAGCCAGATCAACCAAGCTGCTCCGCTTGCGGGAGCGGTTAACCCGAGGGCTTGCGGAGCTGCCAGAGCTGACGGTGAACTCGCCTGCGCAGGGCGCCCCGCACATCGTGCATTTCTCCTATCCCGGTATGAAGGCGGAAGCGTTGTTACACATGCTGGAGGAGGACGGATTTTTCGTATCCACCCGCTCGGCCTGCTCGTCCAAGCGGAGCGAACCGAGCCGCGTGCTGCTAGCCATGGGCAAATCCAAGGAAGTCGCTTCCTCGGGCATTCGGATTAGTCTGGGCGACGAACATGAAGAGCGAGACATAGACGCCCTGCTCGCCGCATTGAGGCAATCGGTCAAGCGGCTGCAGGCTTTACGATAGGAGAGAGAACTTTAGATGCTGGAATATGATATGCTGTTGCTCCGTTTCGGAGAAATTTCCCTCAAGGGGCGGAACCGTTCGCGTTTCGAAAAGGTGGCCCATAAGCACGTCAAAGCGCTGCTGTACCCGTACCCCCGCGCTGAGATTATCAAGGAATACGGGCGGATTTATATTGCATTAAACGGGGAGCCGATGGCTCCGATCATCGCGGCGATGAAGAACGTGTTTGGCGTGACTTCGATTTCTCCCATTAAGGTTGCACCCTCTCGGCTGGAGGATATCCTCCGGATCGCGGTCGATTTCGTTGAACAGATGAAAGTCGCTCCGGGCACAAGGTTTAAAGTCAGCTCCCGCCGAGTGTGGAAGCCGTTCCCCCATTCGACGCAGGAAATGAACAAGCTGGTCAGCACTCCAATCCTGAACGCCTGCCCTGAGCTCAAGGTGGACGTTCATGATCCCGAATTGGACCTGCGCGTGGAGATTCGGGAGCAGGGCACCTATTTGTTCTGCGAAGTAATTCCTGGAGCGGGAGGTTTCCCGCTAGGTACAAACGGCAAAGCCATGCTGCTCTTGTCCGGGGGGATTGACAGTCCTGTCGCCGGTTGGTCAGCACTGCGGCGCGGCTTGGAAATCGAATGCGTTCATTTCCACAGCTATCCGTTTACGAGCAAAAAAGCCGAGCAAAAAGTCATTGACCTGGCCACCGTATTGGCACAGTTTGCAGGCTCCATCAAGATGCATCTCGTCCCTTTCACCGAGATTCAAACGAAGCTGGCGCAATCCGGTCAGGAGAACCTGATCATCACCCTCATGCGGAGATCGATGCTGCGCATCGCTACCAAGCTGGCCGAACGGAATGGCGCCTTGGCTCTGGTTACGGGAGATAGTCTGGGGCAAGTGGCCAGTCAAACTTTATCCAGCATGAATGCGATTGGAAGAGTCACGGATCTACCGCTGCTGCGGCCGCTCGTGATGACCGACAAGGTGGATATCATTGCGATGGCGCAGCAGATCGGCACGTATGACTTGTCGATTTTGCCTTACGAGGATTGCTGCACCTTGTTTGTACCAAAGTCTCCGGCAACGAACCCTAACCTGCATGTGTTGGAGAACGTGGAGCGATCGATGGAAGATTTGGACCAAATGATCAGCAAAGCGGTGGAGGATACGGAGACGATCGTCATCCGACCCGGACGCCGCATCGTCCGGCGGGAGTCGGCGGAAGACCAGGTTGTACAGGAAAATTGGTTTTAGAGCAGATAATAAAACCCGCCCAGGCCATTTTTGATGGCACCAGGCGGGTTTTTGCTGCGTTTAGTGAGTTGCGGGGTGGGTCTGATGGCTTTCCGTTTCCTTGCGGTGTTGACGCTTCTTCATATAGCCCGCCAGCAGCACGCCGGCGACGACAATCGCAATCAGCAGATAACGAAGCACCGGATTCTCTTCAAAGAAATGCAGGAAATGGCGTTCCTCGGTAATCATATTGGCGGCCGTGTAAGCCAAGACCGCAGCGCCAACATAAGCGATCCAAGGGAACTTGTCCAACAGCTTAATAAACAAAGTGCTTCCCCAAACCACGATCGGGACGCTGATCAGTAAGCCGATCACGACCAACACCGTATGTTGCTTGGAAGCTCCTGCAACCGCGATAACGTTGTCGAGCCCCATCGCCGCATCGGCGATGATAATGGTGCGAATGGCAGGCCATAACTTATCCTTAGCTTCGATGTTATCATGTCCGCCTTCATCCGCCAGCACCTTATAAGCGATAAAGACTAACATCAAGCCGCCGACGGCCAGCAACCAAGGGATGTTCAGCAGCCAGACGACGATGAGGGTCGCAGCGATTCGCAGCAGTACGGCACCGGCCGTTCCGTAAAGAATCGCCTTCTTCTGAACCGTGCGAGGCAGCTTTCGGGCTGCCATCCCAATGACGATCGCATTGTCACCCGCCAAAATAAGATCGATAAAAATGATGTTGATTAGGGCGAGAAAAAAAGCAGCACTAAATAAGTCCACGTTATGTCACTTCCTCTATAGACGTATATACGTATTAAATCGCTAAAAGGATTCATTTGTCCAGAGTTGTTTTTGTAAAGTGGCATAGCTTGGCTCTCTTCCTCATACAAGTTGTAGGGGAGGGATGAGCTTGGAACAATTGCTGCTATTGTCGGAAATTTTAATCATCAATTTAGTGCTCAGCGGCGACAACGCCGTTGTTATAGCGATGGCCAGCAAGAACCTGCCGCTGCATCAGCGCAAGCGCGCTGTATGGTGGGGAGCATTGGGAGCCGTGCTGCTTCGCTGCATTTTGACCTGGGTGGCCGTCATTCTGCTGAAAATACCGTTTATTCATGCGGCGGGAGGCGTG
This sequence comes from Paenibacillus rubinfantis, assembly GCF_001486505.1. Lineage (GTDB taxonomy): Bacteria > Bacillota > Bacilli > Paenibacillales > Paenibacillaceae > Fontibacillus > Fontibacillus rubinfantis. The sequence goes on along the minus strand of NZ_LN909065.1, from coordinate 869,650 downwards.
CTGTTGGCCGCGATCGCCTTTAAGCTGCTGTTGCCGCAGGAGGAGCATTCCCGCGTGGCTGGCGCAGGCTCGATGTGGAAGGCGGTGCAGACCATTCTTGCCGCCGATTTTATCATGAGCCTGGATAATGTATTGGCGATTGCGGCGCTCGCAAAGGGGGATGTGTCCATCCTGGTGATCGGCATCGCTATCAGTATTCCGATCGTGGTGTGGGGCAGCAACCTGATCGCCGATTGGCTGCAGCGCTTGCCGATCCTCATTTATGCCGGCGCAGGCATTCTCGGCTACACCGCCGGGGATATGCTGCTGCAGGATCCGCAGCTTGGCCCGGCGCTGGCGGCAGCCGTTCCCCAATTGGCACACGCCGTACCTGCGTTGACCGCCGCGGTCGTTATTATGTTCGGCTGGCTGCGAAAATATAACGCTAGGCGCGGTTAACCGCTTCGGCAGTTCCATCCACACGCTCCGAAAAAAAAGATGGAGGCCCCGACTTAGGCCGAGTGGTTTTTTGGGCGGAATTCATATAAACTGGAAGAGAAGGGGATGTCGTAATTTGCTACGTCTTGTCCCTCATTGTCTTCTGGAAGGTGTGTGATGGATATGTCCGACAACAACAAGCTGACGACTGGCGTCTTGATTCTCGCTGCCGGAGTGATTATCCTGCTCGGAAAATTAGGGGTATTCAGCTTTCTTGGAAGGGCGCTTTGGCCGCTGCTTCTGCTGATCCCGGGGATCGTGCTGCATGTATGGCATTTTTGGCGGAAAGGCCCTGCCGAATTACTGCTTCCCGGCGGCATTCTGGTCGTCTACAGCCTCGTGTTTTTCACCGGGGTTATCGGGGGATGGCAAACGCTGAAATACACTTGGCCGCTCTTCTTCCTCGGTCTGGCCATCGGCCTGTTCGAATACGGCTACTTCTCGCCCCAGCGCCAGAACGGAATATTCATCGCTGCCATGATTCTCGGGGCGATATCCATCCTTTTGCTCGGTTGGACTTTGTTCGCTTCCTCTATTGTGTATTTCTTGGCTGCGCTGCTGATTATTGCCGGGATCTGGCTGATCGCGGCCCGCGGAAATCGCCGCAGATCTTGGTGAGCAGGGATAGTTCTTGAAATATTCAAAATTTCACGTATAATATAAGGGATATGTCAAGCGTCGGCATTTAAGTCGACGCTTTGTTTTGTGGTTCAATGAGGCTGCACTCCTGTCGACTAATAACCGTTCGAAGTGCAAACTTTATTATAAACATCTCATTCTATAGAGACGAAAGGATATGGAGATCAACCTATGCATGAAAGAAACGAAATTCGCAATATTGCGATTATTGCCCACGTCGACCACGGGAAAACAACGCTCGTCGACAAGTTGCTGCAGCAATCCGGGATTTTCCGGGAAAATGAGGCCGTTCAAGAGCGGGCCATGGACTCCAACGATTTGGAGCGGGAACGCGGAATTACCATTTTGGCGAAAAATACCGCCATTACGTACAAGGATTATCTGATTAACATCGTGGATACTCCGGGACACGCCGACTTCGGCGGGGAAGTGGAACGGATTATGAAAATGGTCGACGGCGTACTGCTCGTTGTTGATGCGTATGAAGGTTGCATGCCGCAGACGAAATTCGTACTGCGTAAAGCGCTGGAGCATCACCTGACGCCGATCGTCGTGGTGAACAAAATCGACCGTCCGGCTGCACGCCCGGCGGAAGTCATCGATGAGGTCCTTGACCTGTTCATCGAGTTGGAAGCCAGCGACGATCAGTTGGAATTCCCAGTAGTTTACGCTTCGGCATTAAACGGTACGTCCAGTCTGGATCCAGAGAAACAAGACGACAACATGATGGCGTTGTACGAAACGATCATCGACCATATCCCAGCGCCTACGGAGAAAGTAGACGAGCCGCTGCAATTCCTCGTCACGCTGATGGACTATAACGAATACTTGGGCCGGATTGCCATCGGCCGGGTAAATCGCGGGATCATCCGTCAAGGCCAATCCGTGGCGGTGATGACGCGCGACGGCGGCAAGAAAACCGCCCGTATCGAGAAGCTGTTTGGCTTCCAAGGCCTGCGCCGCGTAGAAATCGAAGAAGCCGGTGCCGGCGACATTGTTGCCATTGCCGGGATCAAGGACATCAATATCGGGGAGACGATCGCCGATCCAAATCAGCCGGAAGCTTTGCCGGTATTGAAAATCGATGAGCCAACATTGCAGATGACATTCCTCGTTAATAACAGCCCGTTTGCTGGACGCGAAGGGAAATGGGTTACTTCCCGTAAACTACGCGAGCGCTTGTTCAAGGAGCTGGAAACCGACGTTTCCTTGCGCGTCGAAGAAACCGACAGCCCGGATGCGTTTATCGTGTCTGGACGTGGTGAACTACATCTGGGCATCCTGATCGAAAACATGCGCCGTGAAGGCTATGAGCTTCAGGTTTCCAAACCGGAAGTCATCGTTCGTGAGATCGACGGCATGAAAATGGAACCGATCGAACGGCTGCTGATCGACGTGCCTGAAGAAAGCATGGGCGCGGTAATGGAAAGCCTAGGTTCCCGCAAAGCGGAAATGGTGAACATGATCAACAACGGCAACGGACAGGTTCGTTTGGAATTCTTGATTCCAGCTCGCGGTCTGATCGGGTATACGACCCACTTCCTGACGTTGACCCGCGGTTATGGCGTGATGAACCACGCATTTGACAGCTATGGTCCTTTCGTAGGCGGCCAGGTCGGCGGACGTCATGAAGGCGTGTTGGTCTCGAGTGAAAACGGCGTCTCCACGCTGTACGGAATTTTGTCGATCGAGGATCGCGGTATTTTGTTCGTGGAGCCGGGGACCGAAATTTACGAGGGCATGATCGTTGGGGAGCATACCCGCGATAACGATATCGTCGTTAACATCTGTAAAGAAAAGCAGTTGACCAACGTCCGCTCGGCTACGAAGGACGAGACGGTGAAGATGAAAACGCCGCGGCTCTTCTCGTTGGAGCAGGCTCTGGAATATCTGAACGATGATGAATATTGCGAAGTTACGCCAAAATCGGTTCGTCTGCGCAAGAAAATCTTGAACAAGAACGAACGCGAACGGGCGGAAAAACATCGCAAAATGTCGGAAGCCAACTTATAATAGAGGTAATGTTGCCATTTGAAGGAGGGGTTCGCTATGCAGACTTGGTTTGCGGAGCATCCGGTGATTTCCTACGTGCTGATCTTCGTGCTGATCGTTTTCGTTTACAATAAAGTATTTCGTGCACAGCAGAAGCTGCCGCTCTTTAAGGAGATTATCCTGTACCTCCTCATGGCGCTGGGTTCGTTCCTGCTGCTCATTTTTCAAATCGACAAGCTGCCGATCATTCAATGTCTTCTGGTGGCCGTCGTTCTGATGCTTATGGTGCGAATTCGTTACTTTGTCGAGGGACGACGGAATAAGGAGAAAAAGGCGGGGCCTCCGGCGGAGGATAAGTCGGTATAATTTGGCTCCCGCCTTCATCGGTAACTTTTTCGAAATCCGGTACGTCTTTATGGATGCGACAACATTTTTATACGAAATAAGGTGTTTGAGTTCATGAGTTCTAACCACAGCGGCTTACCTCCACGGGGGAAAGGCCAAAGAGGCTCGACAAAAGGTTCGAAAAAGGGTCCGGCTCCAAAGAAGAAATCCAGCGGCATTAAAAAGTTTTTCAAATTTGTCCTGACGTTGATGATTATCGGCGTGATTGGGATTGGCCTTTATGCAGGGTATTTGTTCTATACCGCGGATCAGGTGATTGATGCGACCGGGACCCAAGACGAAGTGGCGCCGGAGAAATCAGCTAAGGTGAAGCCGATTACGATGCTGCTGCTCGGCACGGACTATCGCCCGCAGACCGGCACGCATCTGAGTGATGTGATGATGGTGATCGCGATGAACCCGGAAACGAAGTCCGCCACCGTTGTGTCCCTCCCACGGGACACGAAGCTGGAAATGAACGGGTATAAGACGAACAAGATCAATGCGTTTTATCCGAATTTCCTGGCGGCCGAGAAGAAAACGGGGACTTCCGCCAAGCAGGAAATGAAAACGATGATGAGCAAGTTTTTTGATATCGATATCGATTATGTGACGGTACTGAATTTCCAAGGGTTCCGTGATGTAGTGGACGCACTGGGCGGCGTCGATGTGAATGTCGATGCGAATATGTGTTACCGCGATACGGCTGACGGCACGAATATCAACCTCAAAAAAGGGGCCCAGCACCTAAACGGGGAAGATGCATTAGGGTTTGTGCGGTACCGCAAATCGAACTGTAAGCCGCAAACGAAGGGATCGGATGATTTCGACCGCAACCGCCGGCAAAATGAGGTGCTGCATGCCCTGATCGACCAGGCGAAATCGCTGAACGGCGTGATGGGCGCCGGTAAAGTAATTGAATCGGTTGGCAAAAATATGGAGACCGACCTGGAATCCCAGCAGATGAAAAACATGATTCAGACTTATTGGAGCATTTCCAAAGAGAACGTGGATTTCATGCCGGTCACCGGCGATTGGAAGAGCCCGTATGTTTATTTGCATCAGGACGAACTGGTGGCGGCAAAGCAGGCCTTAAAGAATCAGATCGCCGGTATCCAGACGCCTGACACACAACCGGAGAGCAGCGGACAAGGGCAAAACTAGCCGGTCAACTGACGATTGAAGGCAAGTTTTACCGCATGCTATAATACAATTAACTTACAGGATAGCTGAAGCGTCTGAGCAGAAATCCCATGCAATGCCGTACAGGAGGGCTGGTCGATATGTCTGAGGTCGTTACCCAATTGTCCGATTCGCTTTATTCGATTTTCCAGTCCGAAACGTTTGTCTTGCTGAATACGGTGGATCAGGAGTCCGGCGGACCCACATCCAGTGCGATCTCTTGGGTGTATGCCGTAGATCATTCAAAGCTGCGGCTGGCGTTGGATCATCGCTCCCGATTGGTCGGCAATTTGAAGGCCAATCCGCGGGTTACCGTGACGGTCTTTGGCCAGGAGACAATCTACGCCATCAATGGCCGGGCTTCCGTCGTACAGGATCCGCTGGACGGAGTTCCGTTTAATATGTGCTGCTTCGATGTTCAAATCGATGCGGTACGGAACGCGTTGTTCTACGGCGCGCAACTGGTATCTCCGCCGGAATATGCGAAAGTTTATGACCAGCGTGCTGCGGACATGCTGGATCGTCAAGTGTTTGAAGCCATGAAAAAAGCCTAGCGAGTTGATCGCTAGGCTTTTTTTCCATCTTGGGACAAACAGGTTTAACGCAGGTTTTGCCGTGACGTGTCGCCGCCAGGGGCGATCTGCATTTGTTTCGGGTTTACGCCTTCCGGTGGCCGGGTATCGTTAGGTAGCTGCGGTACGATTCGCCCGATAATATCGGCCAACTCGGTGGCGAAGCCCGAAACCGGCCGGCCATCTCGGATTTTCTTGCCGATCTCGGTGATCCGCTGGTTCAAATCCATATCGGCGGTGACGATGGCACCGACCCCATGCGGATCTTTTCGAAGCGCTTCAGCTACCGTATATTTAATGCTCCCAACCCTTGCGCGCTCAAGGCGGTTGTCCACATCAATCCCCACGATGGCGGTTTTGCCCATAATCACGCAGTGTGCGCCTTTGACGCCGGGAACCTGTTTCACAAGCTGTTCCAAATACATTTGTCTGTCACGGTCCGACATTGCCTTATTGCCGTTCGTACCGGTTGTGGCGTAAGGGTCCACGCTTTGGGCTCGAGGCGTATTCCCCGTTTGATTATTTGGAGAGGGTGATGCCTTTTCAGAACCAGTTCCGCAGCTTGTAAGCAGGGAAGCCGTCACTAACAAACACAGCCATATTCGCATGTTCGATCCGTCCTTTCGGAATTGATCTCTTCCATTCCAGTACCGGAGTTCATATATCGATTTTAGATTTCCCGGGACGGAAAAAAATATGTACGAATCTCATTAGGCTGCAATGACCGCGGTGGAGGGGATAATGGTGAAGAAAATCTTCGTTTTGGATACCAATGTATTGCTGCATGATCCGGGGGCTGTTTTTGCCTTTGACGAGCATGATGTGGTCATTCCAGCTGTCGTTCTGGAGGAAATCGACACGAAAAAGCGCAATGCCGACGAAATCGGCCGGAACGCTCGGGGCGTATCGCGCTTGCTGGATGGACTGCGGGAAAAGGGTCATCTCCATGACGGGGTGCCGCTTGAGGGTGGCGGGCGGATCAAGGTGGAATTAAACCACCGTAGCTTCGTTAAAGTCCAAGAGATGTTTGGAGAGGTTACCAACGATAACCGGATTCTTGCGGTGGCCCTGAACTATCATCTGGAGCAGGCGGGGCTGGAGTCACCGCGCCCGGTGATCCTGGTCAGCAAGGATGTGCTTGTCCGGATCAAAGCCGACGTACTAGGGGTGCACGCCGAAGATTATCTGTCGGACCGGACCGTTGGCCCCAGCGACCTGTACGGAGGTTACTCAACCATTAAGGTTCACCCATCGGTGATCGACGAATTTTATACGTATCGTTTTTTGCCGATCAAGCCGTTGGGGCTTAATTACTCCCTTTATCCTCATGAGTTTGTGATTCTGAAAGACGAGATGGGCACCGGCAAATCCGCCTTGCTGAAGGTGAACGAGGATGCCACTCGCTTGGAGCCGCTGTATCTTAGTAACGAGCCGGTTTGGGGGATCAGCGCCCGAAACGCCCAACAGCGTATGGCCTTGGAATTGTTGCTGAACGATGAGATTCCGCTGGTGACGATCACAGGCAAAGCCGGAACCGGCAAGACGCTGCTCGCATTGGCTGCGGGCCTGTTGAAAGTCGAGGATGAACACAGATACAAGAAGCTGTTGATTGCCCGGCCCGTTGTCCCTATGGGGAAGGATATCGGCTATCTGCCCGGTGAAAAAGAAGAGAAGCTACGCCCCTGGATGCAACCGATTTACGATAATCTGGAGTTCCTGTTTGATACGAAGAAATCCGGTGACATTGAAAAGATCCTGATGGGGCTCGGCAGCATTCAGGTGGAGGCTCTTACCTACATTCGCGGCCGATCCATCCCGGGACAATTCATTATCGTGGACGAAGCGCAGAACCTATCGCGCCATGAGGTCAAGACGATCGTGTCCCGCGTCGGGGAAGGCAGTAAGATCGTGCTGGTGGGTGATCCAGAGCAAATCGATCACCCGTACCTGGATGCTTCCAGCAATGGGTTGACCAGCCTGGTCGAACGCTTCCGCGACCAGGGCTTGAGCGGCCACATCACGCTCGAGAAAGGCGAGCGTTCGAAGCTGGCGCAGCTGGCGGCGGACCTGTTGTAAGAGGGCGAACTCGCGTTGGACTCGGGCGGGCGGGCACCGTGGCGGGAAACCGGTGTAGCTGAGTCATCAGAAGCAAGTAACGACCTCTCCAAAATGCGGACGTTAACTTCCTCCGGTTCGTTACTTGTTGCGGGAAGGCGCTGGTTGAGGCTTGCCACTCGTCCGTCGCGGGAACCCCTTTTGCAGCAGATTCATCGGAAGCAAGTAACGACCTCGGCCCGCTCTTGTCCGCCGGTTGTCCAATGATGAGATAGAAGGAAGACAACCGGCTCCCAAATGCGGACGTAAACTTCCTCCGGTTCGTTACTTGCTTTCCTGAAGCGGGAAGGCGCTGGCCGAGGTTGCCACTCGTCCATCGCGAGAAAAATAATAGTAGAAGGCCCGGCGAATCGGTTTAACTTGATCCGCCGGGCTATTTTAGGGTTTGCGTGAGTGCTAACGGACTCGAGAGGCGTTATTTGGTGGAGAAAGGGTGACTTGGAGCGCTAACGGACCTAGATGACCTTATTGCGACACTTTCGGCGTGACGAGTACCATTTTGGATCAAATAACGGCTCGTAGATCCGTTAGAATGGGAAATACCCGGGAAATGAACGAATAACGGCGCTCAGGTCCGTTAGGGAGGAATGAAACGGTGGGTGGGGGGATCAACGACCGCAAGTGCACAAGTTAGTTTGTTGGCCCCAGTGAGTTAGTTACTGCTTGATTCAACGGGCTATTTTTCGAGGTAACTTGGAGTGCTAACGGACTCGAGAGGCGTTATTTGGTGGAGAAAGGGTGACTTGGAGCGCTAACGGACCTAGATGACCTTATTGCGACACTTTTGGTGTGACGAGTACCATTTTGGAACAAATAACGGCTCGTAGTTCCGTTAGAATGGGAAATACCCGGGAAATGAGCAAATAACGGCGCTCAGGTCCGTTAGGAAGGAATGAAACGGTGGGTGGGGGGATCAGCGACCGCAAGTGCACAAGTTAGTTTGTTGGCCCCAGTGAGTTAGTTACTGCTTGATTCAACGGGCTATTTTTTGAGGTAACTTGAGTGCTAACGGACCTGAGAGACGTTATTTGGTGAAGAAAGGGTGACTTGGAGCACTAACGGACCTAGATGACCTTATTGCGACACTTTCGGCGTGACGAGTACCATTTTGGTCCAAATAACGGCTCGTGGTTCCGTTAGAATGGGAAATAGCCGGGAAATGAGTAAATAACGGCGCTCAGGTCCGTTAGGAAGGAATGAAACAGTGGGTGGGGGGATCAACGACCGCAAGTGCACAAGTTAGTTTTTTTGTTGGCCCCAGTGATTTAGTTACTGTTTGATTCAACGGGCTATTTTTTGAGGTAACTTGGAGTGCTAACGGACCTGAGAGGCGTTATTTGGTGGAGAAAGGGTGACTTGGAGCGCTAACGGACCTAGATGACCTTATTGTGACACTTTCGGCGTGACGAGTACCATTTTGGATCAAATAACGGCTCGTAGTTCCGTTAGAAAGGGAAATAGCCGGGAAATGAGCAAATAACGGCCCTCAGGTCCGTTAGGGAGGAATGAAACGGTGGGTGGGGGGATCAACGACCGCAAGTGCACAAGTTAGTTTGTTGGCCCCAGTGAGTTAGTTACTGCTTGATTCAACGGGCTATTTTTCGAGGTAACTTGGAGTGCTAACAGACCTGAGAGGCGTTATTTGGTGGAGAAAGGGTGACTTGGAGCGCTAACGAACCAAGATGACCTTATTGCGACACTTTTGGCGTGACGAGTACCATTTTGGATCAAATAACGGCTCGTGGTTCCGTTAGAATGGGAAATACCCGGGAAATGAGCAAATAACGGCGCTCAGGTCCGTTAGGGTGGAACGGTTTTGCACGCGAGCAGCAGCGATCGTAAGAACATTTCACCCGGCGGCCCCCCATCGCTCTGAAAAGGTTTACTTCAACCGGTGACCTCCGCCCCTACATATACATTTTTTTACGGGACAACACCTTCGGCGATTTGCTACAATACGAAGTATCGGAATGTTTATTAACTTGCGCTCCTAAATCGTGGAGAGGAAGAACAGGCGTGAAGCGAAAAAATCATTGGGTGCTTTTTGCGATTCTTCTACTCGCTTTAATTAATCTGTCCCCTAGCGAAGAAACGACGTTGGTTCGCCCGGAAGACGGCAGGGAAAGCCAGCCGGTAACGCCGCCCGAAGCGCAGACCTCGCAGGAGACCGGACATCTTCAAGTGGCGGTGCAAATGGACGAGTCCGATTTCCGCCGCCTGGAGGAAATGAATCGTCAGTTTATGGCGATCCATCCGGTGGAGGTGGAGTTGGTGAATGTGCCGGCGGAAGAGAGTTACGCTTCTTTTCAGCGCCAACTCATGAAGCTGGGGGAATCCCCGGACGTCCTGCTGCTGGACAATGTCTGGATACGTCGCTTTGCCGCCGACGGCTACTTGCTGCCTACGGAGGGATATTACTCCGGCTCTTTGTCCGGAGAAGTGTTAAGCGCTTCCTTGATCCCGAACGAATGGAATGGGTATGTTTGGGGAGTTCCGCTGGATGTAGATCCATATGTCCTTCTCTATGATACGGCCAAGCTGAAGCAACTAGGACTGGAGCGTCCGCCAACTTCGGTGGACGATTGGAGCATCCTGTTCTCCGCTTTCAAAAAACAACGTCCTCAGCCCTACCTTCTGGGCTTGGATTACCGCGACCCGTATGCGGCGGCCACGCTGCTTTGGCAAATCGGAGGAGGCTGGAAGCCGGGGGCAGGGGGGGCTTTTTACGCCCTAAAGGACAATATGCCGCTCTCCTTGCAACAGCTGGAACAGCTCCATCCGTGGCTTCTGGATGCAGGGGCAGCTGGAGTGGATGCTTGGAGCAAGCTGAATGATGGCCAATTGGCCATGCTGATGATCCGGGCATCGGAGGCGCGAAAGCATTCGCATCCTCAAATTAAGGTGTGGATGCCGGAGGTGCAGCCGAATTTGGCGTCGGCCTGGATTCAAGGCCGCAGTTATGCCGTCTCTTCGCAGACGTCCAACGCCGAAGCAGCCGGATTGTGGATTTCGGAAATGACATCCGCCCTAAATCAGATGCGCTGGCAGGAGGCTACTCGACATTTACCTGTAATAAAAACCATTTACTACGAGGCTGCTCCCAATCAACTGCCGAATTGGATTCCGGCTTCGCTGGCCGCTGGCTCCGGTGCGGCACTGCCGGCAAGTCCGGCGCTGCCTGAACAGCTTGAATCCTTTGCGCCGCTTACTTACGATTATTTGAGCGGGGCGATCAACGCGAAGCAATACCGCAGTCGGTTGGCCGAACTCAGCCCGTAACGCGGTTTGCTTCCTACAAAGTTAATTTCAATTTCACCGTCAACGTTCCCACGGAGATGGCCGCATCGGTGGCTTCTACGAAGGGGACGATTTTTTTGGGATAAAATCCGAGATCGAAATCCCGTTCCAGCTCGGCCCGCGTCGTGTCCGGCAATGCCAATCCATTAAACAGCAGACGGTCTACGTGAAAAACGATTGAGTTTTCCGGTTCTTGCTCCACCGTGTAGTGCCCTTCGACCTCCAGCTCCAAGCCCTCCCGGCTGCCTTGCGCAATGATTTTGTCCTTTTCGAAGCGAAAGCTCATGTCCTTCAGCAGCTCGCTTTTGCTATAGAGAAACGCATTTAACTCTTCTTCCCGGATCTCCAAGCGATACCCGCCTTTTTCCGCGACCAGGCTGTTCTTGTTCTGCTGCAAAAAGTCGGGAAACTGCGACATCGCTGAACTAAGCGCCTGAAAATATTTGCGAAGCTCATATAGACCTACGTTCTCCCAATAAGCCGTAAGCTCTTGGATCAGGGCCTTCAGCTTCTCGGGATCGCTGCTCAGTCCAAGCGATTCATCAACACTTTGCTGAAGCGCGGCGACGCGACTGCGCTGGAGTTGAAGTTCCTCCTTCATACGCGCGAGCTCAGTGGAGGTGTTGTCCAGCTTCTGTTTGGTGCGCGTCAATTCGGTATACTCTGCCTTGTAATGGTTTAAGATCGTACGATCCCGATCCATAATGAGCTGATAATAGTCCAATACGGTAAAAAAATCCTTGAGGCTGTTTACGCTAAGCAAAGCGTACAGCAAATTTTCCCGTTCCCCCATATAGTAAGCGCGCAGCCTAAAACCGGCTTGCTCCCGGCTAACGCGAATTTGTTCATTTTTCTCAATCAGCTGTCCTTGCAGCTCGCGGAGGCTCTGCTCTGTTTCTTGCTGGCGGGTTTCGATCCGTTCGATTTCCCGGTCGATTTCCTGAATCGACAAGCTTTGCTCCAGGATCTGCTGTTCTTCGGCAGTGAACGGTTTAGCGGCGGCCGGAATACCGGCGAGTTGGAGAGCAGTTAGCGACAGCAATAGACAGAGTGATATGATGCGTTTCTTCAACAACGATCCTCTCCCGTCAGTGGTTGTACTATATATATGATAACAGGTTCGGAAATAGCAGAGATCACGAAAAAAGGCGTTTCGGCCACAGGCCGATACGCCTTTTTGAAATCTTATGAACTTTTGGGATTAGAGGGGCAAACCCATTTTGAAGATCGTCCAGTAGCTGAACCCGGTAAATGCAACGATCATGTATCCCCAGAACAGCAGGATATAGGTTCTCTCGGTAAACTTCAAATAGCCGAATAGAACGAAAAAGGCGGTTTGCAAAAAGAACAGCAAAGCCATCTCCGTTAGATCGCCCGCAAAGGCCATAAGCCCAATAGCCAAAGTGAAGAAGCCAAGGACGCGAAACATGCGTGCCACGAGGTAATCCCCCTTTCTTATGTATCAACGAACCTTCCATTTCTCTACCCATTATACCCGTTAGGCCGAAAAGTGTAAACGAAAAGTCAAGATTTAACCTAATTATGCCAGGAATGCTGTGATATATGTAACGGTAGTATCTGCCGATATCTGCTTGCGTTATTCGTTTCCGTGAGTGTCATGTATGGAGACCCCTGATTTTGGAAATACATTTTAGTATCAAATAGATTCTATGAACTCTATGAGAGGCATAGAAATGGAGTAAGAAGCATTTTACCCATACGCCTGCCGGAGACCGCCGGTTGGAAGACGGTTAGACTAGGATGTCGTTAGGAGGTTTTTATAGCATGACAGCTGTGAGACAAGATGCATGGAGCGCAGAAGATGATTTGATTCTGGCCGAGGTAACTCTTCGGCATATCCGGGAGGGCAGCACCCAATTAAACGCTTTCGAAGAGGTCGGAGAACGAATCGGCAGAACGGCGGCGGCCTGCGGTTTCCGTTGGAATAGCTGCGTCCGGAAGAAATACGAAGCGGCCATCAGCATCGCCAAAGCCCAAAGACAGAAACGGAATTATATGAAAAAACAAACCCCGCTAACCGCGGGATCCGGCATCGCCTCGCTCGCTTCCGTCGAAATGGACGACGGTGGCTATCGCAGCGATGGAGTTACGGAAGAGACGATTTCCATCGATGCGGTGATTCGTTTTTTACGTGGATGGAAAAACACGGTTCAGGAAACCAATCGCCAAATGAAATCGCTGGAGAAGGAACTACGCGAGAAAGAAGAGGAGCTTGCCACGCTTCGCGAGGAAAACGAGCGGTTATCGGCACAGGTTAGTGAGGTGCAAACCGACTACCGGGTCGTCAATGACGATTATAAGGCGTTAATTCAAATTATGGATCGCGCGAGACGGTTGGCTTTTTTGAACGAAGAGGACGAGGAAAGCAAATCGAGATTCAAAATGGACGCAAACGGAAATTTGGAACGGATTGAGTAAGTGGATTATATGGAAGAGGGACGATATGCAAAGCAAAACTCCTGCCATGATGGCAGGAGTTTTGTGTTTTAGGGGGAGGGTTTGGTATAAAAGGAATAGAAGGAAGGAAAGGACGTGAAACCACATTGTATTTTGACATTATCGGGGCGGGGGCGCTAGGGCTGCTATTCGGCGGGAAGTTGATTGCCTCCGGGGCTTGCGTGCGTTTTTGGACAAGGACTCCGGAGCAAGCTGCATTACTGAAGCAAGAAGGAATTCATTTGGATGAACCAAACGGTACCTCGACGACGATTGAAGGAAGTCGATTCGAAGCCTATTATATGGAAGAAAGTGGTGGAACCGAGAGGATTAAGGGGGCCGATTGGGTGTTGATGACTACAAAGCAAAGGCATCTTAATGCGGAGCTTCTCAGTTCCGTAGGTCGTCTCGTGGGCCCGGACGCGAAGATCGTATGCTTTCAAAATGGGGTGGGGCATTTGGAACTCATAAACAGTGCCCTTCCTGGTGTGCCAACTTATACGGCAATCACAACCGAAGGGGCCAAACGGATGAACGAATATCACGTAAGCCGAGCGGGTCAAGGGACAACGCAAATTGGAAAGAGCAACTCGGTCGGACAAGACAAGGATGGAGAAACTTTGGTGAAAATGCTTGAGATAGCAGGATTTACCGCGCTTTTGTCGAAAGACATCGGAAGGGAGATCTATAGGAAGCTGCTGATCAATGCCACCATCAACCCGTTGACAGCCATTTGGCGGGTGTCGAACGGGCAATTGCTGGAGACCGAAGAGCGGCTCGACCTGCTTCGCCAGTTATGTGAGGAAGGCACAGCGGTCTATGATGCCTATGGCATTCCCTATGATAAGGACATGTATGATCAAATCGTTGCGGTCTGCCAATCCACTTCGTCAAATATCTCTTCCATGCTGAATGATGTACAGCGGGGGTTGCCTACGGAAATCGATTATATCAATGGGAATCTAGTCGAGATGGCGCGCGGCAAAGGAGTTCCTGCTCCAGGGCATGAAACGGTTTGGCGCTTGGTCCGAGCTTTATAACCTAACATGGATATAAAAATATAGTTACTTACTTTGCAAGTCAGCTTTTTGATTTTCAATTTGATGCGGAGGTGAGGCTTTGGAAGCGTTGGTCTCTTCCTTTATCGTGTTAGCCATGGTACCGATCATTCCTTTTGGGCTGATTTATTTTATTCATTATCAAATGAAGCGGGATAAAAAAGCAGCGTTGAAACTGGCAATGGACGTGACGACGCTGTTTTTGATCTTGTCGGTTTCTGCGTTGTTCAACAATGTGTTCCATTCAACCTTTGGCTTTTATTTGATCCTCATTATTCTGTTGGTTGTTGGAGGTTTGATCGGCGGCGCGCAAACTCGGCTGAAGGGGAAGGTTGACGGGCGTAAACTGCTGCGCGTAGTCTGGCGCCTGGCGTTTGCGGCAACCGGTGTTGCTTATGTCTTGTTATTTTTGATCAGCTTCATTACATATATTACAGCAGCATAGACCAAACTAGGGCTAAAGGTGAAATACCGAATAAATCAATGACATCCTGGGTTAATTGTTAAGGAAAACAAAAGTCAATATTGTATATTGGACTATTTTGTTAAGGAATAGCGCTAAATTTAGCAAATCGCGCGAAAAATCTTTAATTTTATGTTGGATTTTTTTGACCGCTGGTTGTATAATCTAAAAACATATACCAAAACATTTTAAGGGGGATATTGCTAGATGAAGAAGAGTAAAAGTCTTTTGCTTCTTCTGACGCTCGTTCTTGCAGTCGGCACTTTGCTTGCCGCATGCGGTTCGAACGGCGGGAACAATGGCGCTGCCAATAACGGCGCAGCTAACGGAGGCAATACAGCTTCCGACAGTGGCAACAGCGGTGAAGAGAAATTGGCCGCAGATCAAACGCTTAGAATTAACCTGAGCGCGGAGCCACCAACATTCGACCCGGCTCAAGCTCAAGACAGCCAAGCCAACACCGTTCTGAAATTGATGTATGAAGGTCTTACGCGCCAGGACGAATCTGGTCAAGTTATCCCCGCAGCAGCTGAAAGCTGGGACATCGATGGAACGAAATATACGTTCCACCTGCGTAAAGACGCAAAATGGAGCAATGGCGACCCTGTTACGGCGAACGATTTCTTATTCGCTTGGGAACGTGTCCTGAGCCCGAATACAAATCCTGCTGCTCCTTACGCTTACCAGTTGTATTACTTTAAGAATGCACAAGAATATAATGAAGGAAAAATCACGGACTTCAGCCAAGTTGGCGTGAAAGCTGTTGACGATTACACTCTGGAAGTGGAATTGGTTGCCCCAACTCCTTATTTCCTGGGTCTGACTTCCTTCTATACCTTCTACCCAGTTCACCAATCCGTTAAGGATGATGAGAAATGGGCGGTTGATCAAAGCAAAATGATCGTGAACGGTGCATTCACCTTGACGAACTGGGTGAAAGGCCAAACGATCGAAGTAACCAAGAACGAAAACTATTGGGATAAAGCCAACATTAAGCTGAGCAAAATCAGCATGTCCCTGGTTAACAGCAGTGCGACGGAGCTGGCATCGTACCAAAACAACGAATTGGATCGCGCTGGACATCCAAACGGTGAAATCCCAACCGACCAAATTCCGATTCTGAAAGATCAATTGAAAGACGAATTGGAGATCAAAGGGATTTCGAGTACTTACTACTATGAATTTAACGTAACAGCTAAACCGTTCGACAACGTGAATATCCGCAGAGCATTCTCGATGGCTGTTGATCGTCAAGCGATCGTAGACAACGTAACGCTTGGCGGCCAAGTTCCAGCGTTTGGTTTTGTACCTCCGGGTATCAAAGGTCTGAACGACGAATATCGTAACGAGCACAAAGACGATTACTTCACGGAAAACTTGGAAGAAGCGAAGAAGCTTCTGGAACAAGGGATGCAAGAAGAAGGTTACACCAAACTGCCTGAAATCACTTTGATCTACAACTCCAGTGAAGCGCACAAGAAAATCGCTTTGGCGGTTGCTGACATGTGGAAGAAAAACCTTGGTGTTGACGTGAAGACGGAAAACCAAGAATGGGCCGTATTTATCGAAAACCGTCAAAACCTGAACTACCAAGTAGCTCGTGCAGGTTGGAGTGCAGACTACAACGATCCGATGACTTACATGGATATGTGGGTAACGGGCGGCGGCAACAACGATACTGGTTTCTCGAACGAAGAATATGACAAGTTGATTCAAGAAGCGAAAACCAGCGACGATATGGCAAAACGCGATGCAAACTTCGCAAGAGCTGAAGAAATCCTGATCAAGGACAACCAAGTCCTGATGCCGCTTTACTACTACACGAACGTTTCGGCTTCGAAACCGTGGTTGAAAGGCGTAGTACTTGACTTCAGCGGTGCTGTAGATTACAGCCGCGCTTATATTACGGATGCACGTAAATAAGTCATGTTAATCGCATAGAAATCTCGGGATATATATGTGGGTATTCCATATATATCCCGTTTTTTTTGTGTGTTCTCTTCTTCCAAGCATTTCGTCTTTATGCAATTATATGGAATAGACAAAGTGGTTTTTTTCACCTAAAATCGATATATGTCGAAATTTAAAAGAAGGAGGTGTGAACGGGCATGGTGCGTTATATCGCCAATAAGTTTTTCTACATGTTAGTTTCGCTGTTTATTCTCATTTCGGCGACCTTTTTTCTGATGAAGGCCATTCCGGGGGATCCCCTCACTTCGGAAAAACAGGTACCTCCTGCGATTAAGGAGCGGCTATATGAACAGATGGGACTCGATAAGCCCGTTTATCAGCAGTATCTGAAATATCTGGGTGAGATTGCACAGGGCAACTTGGGGATTTCGATGAAACAGATCAACCAAGATGTATCCAACATCATTAGCCAAACTTTCTCGGCGTCTTTGAAGTTGGGTGTCGTTGCGATCATCGTTGCGTTAATAGTCGGGGTACTGCTTGGAATGTTGGCAGCGCTGTATCATCGCAAATTAATTGATAATGTGGCGATGGTGTTAGCGGTGCTGGGCATCGCGGTGCCTAGCTTCGTCGTAGCCTCTTTGCTGCAATATGTATTCGCATCAAAGCTGCACTGGCTACCGACGATGGGCTTTAAGGGACCGTTGTACTATGTGTTACCGGTAGCGGCTCTAACCGCGCAACCGATTGCGTTTATAGCACGTTTGACCCGTTCAAGCATGCTGGAGGTCCTGCATGCCGATTACATCAAAACCGCCAAGGCCAAAGGTCTAGGCTGGATGGCGATCCTGTTCCGCCACGTGATCCGCAACGGCATTATGCCGGTCATCACGTATATGGGACCGATGACGGCAAATATTGTTACCGGTTCCGTGGTTATTGAACAAATTTTTGGGATCGGCGGTATCGGTAAACAGTTCGTGCAAGCGATCAGCGTCCGCGATTATCCGCTGATTATGGGGATTACGATCTTCTATGGCGTGTTGCTGATGTTGGCTCGGTTTATCACGGATATCCTCTATGTGGTCGTGGATCCGAGAATTAAGCTTTCAAAAGGGAAGGAGGGATAATGCGCATGGATTCGAATCCAATCAAAGTGATGCCGACTCCGGTCGATCTGACGGCAGAAGATTTCCGCAAAATCGGCACGGACGAGAAAGAAGCCGAAGTGATTCAACGCGAAAGTATTTCAGCTTGGCGTGACGCTTGGCAACGGCTTCGCAGCAATAAGCTGGCGATGACGGCTTTGATCATCTTGGGGTTGATTACGCTAACTGCGATTATCGCTCCTTGGCTCATCGGCAAGATTTACGGCTATAACTATTATTCAAACGATCTGCTATATACGAACAAAGCACCATCTTCTACACACTGGTTTGGCACGGATGATCTTGGACGCGACATGTTCATCCGGACTTGGATGGGGGCGCGCATTTCCCTGATTGTCGGCTTGGCAGCAGCGTGTATCGACCTTTTGATCGGCGTTATTTACGGCGGTATCATGGGTTACTTTGGCGGCCGCGTCGATGAAATTATGAATAAGTTTTCCGAGATTTTGTACTCCATTCCTTACCTGCTCGTTACGATTCTTTTGCTGGTCGTGATGGAGCCAAGTTTGGGAACGATTATCCTGGCACTAACGATTACCGGCTGGATTAACATGTCGTGGATCGTCCGCGGTGAAATCATGCAGTTAAAAAATCGCGAGTACGTGTTGGCTTCCCGTTCGATGGGCGCAGGCCATGGACGCCTGTTGTTCCGCCACCTGTTGCCCAATGCGGTAGGTCCAATCATCGTTACGGTAACGTTGTCCGTTCCGAACGCGATTTTTGCCGAAGCGTTCTTGAGCTTCCTTGGTCTCGGCGTACAAGCTCCGGTTGCTTCGCTGGGTTCGATGATCAGCGACGCGTTGACCGGTTGGTTGTATTATCCATGGCGGATGCTGTTCCCAGCCATTTTGATCAGCTTGACCATGCTTTCGTTTAACATTTTCGGCGACGGCCTTCGCGACGCGCTGGATCCTAAATTGAAGAAATAGGAGGTGGAATGTATGGAGCCGATTTTACAAGTCAAAGATTTGCATGTTTCCTTCCAAGTCAAAGGTGGAGAAGTGAAGGCCGTCCGCGGCATGAACTTTGAAGTGGGGAAAGGTGAAACGGTGGCGATCGTCGGCGAATCCGGCAGCGGCAAAAGTGTCACGGCCCAAACGATTATGCGCCTGATTCCGTCCCCTCCTTCCATCATTAAACAAGGTGAAATTATTTTCCAAGGGCAAGACCTGTTGAAGAAAAGCGACAAGCAAATGGAATCGATCCGCGGGAAAGATATTGGCATGATATTTCAGGACCCGATGACCTCCTTGAATCCTACGATCAAAGTAGGCCGACAAATTACTGAAGTATTAATCAAACATCAGAAAATGTCAGCGGGCGAAGCGAAGAAACAGGCTGTCGAAATGCTGAAGCTTGTAGGCATCAAGAATGCAGAAGCCCGCTTTAACCAATATCCACACGAATTCTCCGGGGGGATGCGGCAGCGCGTGATGATCGCCATTGCGCTGGCTTGCCGGCCTTCGCTGCTGATTGCGGACGAACCAACGACGGCGCTCGACGTGACGATCCAGGCTCAAATCATGGACGTGATGAAAGAGATGCAATCCCGGCTTGGAACCTCCATCATTTTGATCACCCATGACCTTGGTGTCGTAGCCGGCATGTGTGATCGCGTTATCGTAATGTATGCCGGTGAAGTGGTGGAAACCGGAACGAAATGGGAGATCTTCAAAAACCCGCAGCATCCTTACACCAAAGGCTTGCTGCGTTCGATGCCTCGTTTGGACCAAAAGAAAGGCGAACCGCTTATTCCGATTATCGGCACACCGCCGGATTTGATTAAGCCGCCGCTGGGTTGTCCTTTCGCCGCTCGCTGCGACCAGGCGATGAAGATTTGCGAACGCATCGATCCAAGCGCAACCGTATTTAGCGAAACACATACGGCCCGCTGCTGGGATCTTCATCCGATGGCCAAGGAGGTACAGTCGTCATGAGCAAAGGCAAAACCTTGATTGAAGTCGAAGGTTTGAAAAAATACTTTAACGTTGGCGGCGGCAATGTA
This sequence comes from Paenibacillus rubinfantis, assembly GCF_001486505.1. Lineage (GTDB taxonomy): Bacteria > Bacillota > Bacilli > Paenibacillales > Paenibacillaceae > Fontibacillus > Fontibacillus rubinfantis. The sequence goes on along the minus strand of NZ_LN909065.1, from coordinate 849,929 downwards.
TTGAAAGCCGTTAACGACATCAGCTTCTCGATCGCCGAAGGTGAAACGCTTGGCCTCGTTGGCGAATCGGGCTGCGGTAAATCGACCGCAGGCCGTACGATTCTTCGTTTGTACGAGCCAACGGCCGGCAGCGTTCGTTTTAACGGCGTGGACATCAATCAATTGTCGCCGAAAAAAATGAAAGCGATGCGCCGCGACATGCAGATGATCTTCCAAGATCCGTATGCCTCGTTGAATCCGCGGTTCACCGTAACGGATATCATCGGTGAAGCGCTGGATATCCATGGCTTGGCAGGCTCCCACGCGGAACGTAAGAAACGCGTTGAAGAGCTGCTTGATATGGTTGGCTTAAACCCGGACCACGCGACCCGTTATCCGCATGAGTTCTCCGGCGGTCAACGTCAACGGATCGGGATTGCTCGCGCACTTGCGGTGAATCCGAAGTTTATCATCTGCGATGAACCGATCTCGGCGTTGGACGTATCCATTCAAGCACAGGTTGTTAACCTGCTTGAGGATCTTCAGGATCGTTTGGGATTAACGTATCTGTTTATCGCGCATGACTTGTCCATGGTGAAGCATATCAGTGACCGTGTTGCTGTCATGTACCTGGGCCGAATCGTGGAGATGGCCGATAGCGAAGAGCTGTACGCCAACCCGATGCATCCATATACCAAAACGCTCTTATCCGCGATTCCGATTCCGGATCCGGAGGTTGAGGCCAACAAGAAGCGGATCCTGCTGGAGGATACCGCAAGCGGTCCGATCGGCAAAGAGGGCGCAGCTAGCGGCGGATTGTTCGATTTGGACAACTCCGAGCTGGTTGAAGTGTCCAAAGGACATTTCGTCTCTATGCCGAAAAAAGGCTAATTGATCCTGCGAACTCCCGCAGCCGGAAGTGACGGTTGCGGGAGTTTTTTATGCCCATTAGTTACGGAAAGTAAGAAGTTCGGCAAAAGTAAGGATTTCTTTGACGGAGCAGCAGGACATCCGGTACAATCAAGGAAGGTTTTGAAGCAGACAGGAGGATGCTACCTGATGAATGTGGTTCAAGAGCAACTATCCTTCGCGGGGCCGCTGGCTGAAGTGTATATCAACCAGTTCTCTGCGGTTGAGCAATTATATGAGAGCGACCCGGGGAAGGACGATAGCTGGACGGAACGGGCCGCGTGGCTGGATCAAACGGAACAGACGCGTGTGGATCGGAAAGCCTTGGCTGCCCGGCTTCGTGAGTATAACCGGATGTATAACCCCAACCCGGCCGTCCGGGTGGCCATCGACCAGCTGGAAATCAACGGTACGGCGGTGGTTGTCGGCGGGCAGCAAAGCGGGTTGTTCACCGGGCCGCTGCTTGTGGTCTATAAAGCCGTAACGATTCTTAAAGCGGCAAAGTCCGCTTCGGCCCGGCTAAACCGCCCGGTTGTGCCAGTCTTCTGGATTGCCGGCGAGGATCACGACTGGGATGAGGTCAATCATGCCTATGTCTTGGCGCCGGAGCTGCAGGTGCAACGGATACGTATGCACCGAGGGGCGATGGACCGGCTGCCGGTTAGCTTCACAAAGGTGACGGCCGAGGCTTGGAACAAGGCCGTATCCGAGTTAGAGCAGCTACTGCCCGACAGCGAGCATAAGGCTGCTATTTTGGAAATGGTACGAAGCTCGTCCGCGGAAACGGATAACCTGACGGCCTGTTTTGCCAAATTGATCGGGGCCTTATTTGGAAAGTACGGTTTGGTGCTGCTAGATTCGTCGGATCCGGAGCTGCGCCGGCTGGAGATGCCGGTGTTTGAGCAAATGATTCGGCACAATGACGAGCTGGAATCGGCTTATCACGAAACGGTGCATGAGATGGCGGGGCTGGGCTACGAACCTTCTGCGGAAGTGGCTGAAGGCGGAGCCAATTTGTTTTACATAGGCGAGCGAGAACGTTTGCTGCTATTTAAGCGGGAGGGCCGGTTCGAAGATCGAAAGGGCAAAGTATCCTTTACGGCGGATGAACTGCTGGCCGAATTGCGGGAGCACCCCGAGCGGTTCAGCAATAATGTGTTAACTCGTCCGTTGATGCAGGACAGCTTGCTGCCCGTCCTCGGCTCGGTGCTAGGACCTGGTGAAATTGCCTACTGGGGGTTAACTCGTAAGGCGTTCCATAAACTGGGGCTAAGAATGCCTTTACTGCTGCCGCGGGAAGCTTTTACCGTGGTTGATGGGACCGTGCAAAAATATATGAGCAAATACCAGCTTAGCTGGAATGACGTTAAGGACGCAGAAATCTTTCAGAGCAAACGCGAAGCCTGGCTTGCCGCACAGGAACGAATGCAGGTAGATATGCGGTTTGGTGAAGTTGTAGCTGCGTTTGGGGAGCTGTACGATCCGCTCCTTGTGGAGTTGACCGAGCTCCAAAGCGGCCTGGCGCGAATCGGGGCGGTGAACCGGGAGAAGATTCTCCACCAAATCGAGTACTTACGCGGCAAGGCGAAGGAAGCGCTGGAGCAGATCCATGCCACCGGCCTGCGTCATTTTGATCGGATTCAATTGTCGTTGTTCCCCTTGAACAAGCCGCAGGAGCGAGTTTATAACCTCTTTGATGCTTTGAACCGGTTTGGGATGGATTGGATCGATGGCCTGATGGATATTCCTTATGAATTGACTGGCAAACACCGAATTATTTATTTATAGGAGGAGACGTATATGAGTTCGAAAGCGATTCAGAACAGCATCGTTACCGATTTGAAGCTTGCGCCGGAGGGCCATTTGAAGATTGATTGGGTAGAAGCCCATATGCCGGTACTGAACCGGATTCGTAAGCAATTTGAGGCTGAACAGCCTTTTAAAGGGCTGAAAGTGACCATTTCGCTGCATTTGGAGGCCAAAACGGCCTATTTGGCGAAAGTTGTGCAAGCGGGCGGGGCTGAGGTGACGATTACCGGTAGCAATCCGCTGTCGACGCAAGATGACGTCTGCGCCGCTTTGGTTGAAGATGGAGTCACTGTTTATGCCAAATATAATCCTGAGCCGGAAGAATATAAGGCGCTGTTGGTTAAGGCATTGGAAACCAAGCCGGACCTGATCATCGATGATGGCGGCGACTTGGTTACGATCCTGCATTCTGAACGTCAGGATTTGTTGGAGAATGTGCGGGGCGGCGCCGAAGAGACGACCACCGGTATTTTGCGCTTGAAAGCGATGGACAAGGAAGGGCAGCTGAAATTCCCGATGGTAGCGGTGAATGACGCGTATTGCAAATACTTGTTCGACAACCGCTACGGTACCGGCCAATCGGTGTGGGACGGAATTAACCGGACGACGAACCTGGTCGTAGCCGGCAAAACCGTCGTGGTGGTTGGTTACGGCTGGTGCGGTAAAGGCGTAGCGATGCGGGCCAAAGGCCTTGGCGCCAATGTCGTCGTAACGGAAGTGGATGCAATCAAGGCGGTGGAAGCGGTGATGGACGGCTTCCAAGTGATGCCGATGCTGGAAGCGGCCAAAGTCGGCGATTTCTTCGTCACCGTAACCGGCAACCGCGACGTTATTCGCGGCGAGCATTATGATGTGATGAAGGACGGCGCGATTCTGTCCAATGCCGGCCACTTTGATGTGGAAGTGAACAAGCCGGAACTCGCAGAACGTTCCGTATCGGTCCGCACGGTGCGCCGCAATATCGAGGAATACCAGTTGAAGGACGGACGCAAAATGTATCTGCTCGCGGAAGGCCGTTTGGTCAATTTGGCCGCAGGCGACGGGCATCCGGCGGAAATCATGGACATGACGTTTGCACTGCAAGCCTTGTCCTTGAAATATGTGAATGACCGTTACAAGGAAATCGGTAAAACGGTAGTTAACGTACCTTACGAGCTGGACGAGCAAGTGGCTCGCTTTAAGCTGGAAAGCCTAGGCGTCAACATCGATGCGTTGTCCGACGAGCAACGTACTTACCTCGATAGCTGGCAGGAGCACTAATTTCGAAGCGTTTGGCCTTTAGGGCTTGCGCCGGGAACTGATTTTTAGCAGCATCGCGGTATGCGGTCGATTAACGGTAGCTTGTACCGTGGATTCAGAAAAAGGGACTATCTCATGCAGAATGATCTGCCGGGATAGTCCTTTTTGTCGTGATTTGGCGATTGCTGGCCCCACCCTTTGCAAGTCAAGCCAACCCCAGTCAAAAAAAATTATGAACATTAGAAGGATTTTCCCCTCTAATGTGGAATAGTTACATATCACAGTGGTGTAAAGTGGTGTAAAGTGGGGGAAAGAGGTAAGGAGTGAGTCACCAATGTTTATGGGGGAATTCCAACATAGCATTGACGATAAAGGCCGGATTATTATACCGGCTAAGTTTCGTGATCTCCTCGGCAGCTCTTTTGTTGTTACCCGCGGCTTGGACCAGTGCCTTTTCGTTTATCCGATGCAGGAGTGGGAGGTTCTGGAGCAGAAGCTGAAAGCTTTGCCACTGATGAAATCCGACGCCCGCGCGTTTACGCGCTTCTTTTTCTCGGGAGCGACGGAATGCGAATGGGATAAACAGGGAAGGGTAAACTTGCCAGGTACTTTAAGGCAGTATGCCAAGCTGGAGAAGGATTGCGTTGTTCTCGGCGTGTCGAACCGGGTAGAAATCTGGAGCAAAGACACGTGGGAGCAATACTTCCAGCAGTCGGAGGATACGTTTAACGAAATTGCGGAGAAACTGGTCGATTTCAATTTCGATCTTTAAGTCCGTATTCAAAACAACTTCTTGAAAATGAATTCAGGTTTGGGGGCGTAAGTCTTGTTCCATCACATCACGGTACTCAAAGAAGAAGCGACAGAAGGGCTGCGCATCAAGCCGGACGGCATTTATGTGGATTGTACGCTAGGGGGCGGCGGTCACAGCTCGGTGATCTTGTCCAAGCTAGGTCCGGGGGGAAGGCTCATCGCTTTCGACCAGGACGACTGGGCGCTGGACAATGCCAAGGAGCGGCTCGCAGCCTATGCGGACAAGTTAACTTTGGTAAAAAGCAATTTTCGCTATATCGAGCAAAAACTGCTGGAGATCGAGGGGGTGCCGCAGCTTAACGGGATTCCCCAAGTGGACGGCGTATTGTTCGACCTTGGCGTTTCCTCTCCCCAATTTGATGAAGGGGAGCGGGGGTTCAGCTACAACGCGGATGCACCGCTGGACATGCGGATGGATCAATCGGCGTCGCTGACGGCGCGGGAGATCATCAATACGTGGCCGGAACGCGAAATTGCTCGGATTTTGTTCCAATACGGAGAGGAGAAGTTCTCCAGGCGAATCGCCAAGGTCATTGCGGAACGGCGCGTGCAGGAGCCGATCGAATCCACGGGTCAGCTCGTGGAGCTGATCAAGGAAGGGATTCCGGCGGCCGCCAGACGGACCGGGGGGCATCCGGCCAAACGCAGCTTTCAAGCGCTGCGTATTGCGGTCAACGACGAATTGGGCGCTTTTGAAGACGGGCTGCATGCGGCGATCCGCTGTTTAGCCCCGGAGGGCCGGGTGTCGGTCATCACCTTCCATTCATTGGAGGATCGAATCTGCAAGCAGATTTTTGCCAGCTATGTGGAGAAGTGTACTTGCCCGCCGGACTTTCCAATGTGCGTGTGTGGCGGCAAAGGTTCGCTAAAATTGATTAATCGGAAACCGTTAGTCCCGTCGGAACGGGAACTGGACGAGAATCCGCGGGCCCGCTCGGCGAAATTGCGCGTGGCGGAGAAATTGCAAACCGGTGTGGAGGAATCGTAAATGGCATATACGCGTGGGAATCTGGCAGTCAAGGAGAAGCAAGCGGAACGCAGCTATCCATCGCAGCGTTATCGGGAAACAACGAAGGTGGTCACTCGCCGTTCGTCGCTTCCGGTTCGAGAGAAGCTCTTGTACATGATGACGGTTCTGTTCTGTGTGGCGGTGATGGGCGGATTGTTATGGCAAAATGTGTCACTTTACAACATTAAGCGCCAAATGTTTAATTTGAATACGGACATTCAAACGATGAACGCTGAAGTGAAGGAATTAACGATCCAGAAGGAAAAGCTGGAGGAGCAGATTCCGCAAAAGGCGGCGGAGCTCGGTTACGTCCAACCGGAAGTGGAAGGGTTCCACGTGAAGGTTCCGGCGGGAACCCAGGAGAATAATGGGCTCGGCGATGGGAATGAAACGGATTCGACGGCGGATGGCGTAGCTACCGCCAAGAAATAAAGTCTAAAGAGGTTTTGCCATGATCAAACGAATAAAGCTTCGAACACTGCTGATAGGGGGATGTATTACCCTCTTTTTTGCTGTATTGATGGGTAGAGTGTTTTGGTTACAGGTGGTGCAGGCGAGCTTTTGGCAGTCGCATGCCGAGGAACTGTGGTCGACCAAAAAGGCGCTGCCGGCGACGCGGGGGATGATCACCGACCGGAACGGCGACATGCTTGCGGTGGATGCCCCGGCCTACACAGTAGCCGTTAATCCTGAGATCATTAACAAATACGGCCTTCAGGACGAGGTGGTTGAAGGGCTTGGCAAAGTTCTCGGGAAAGACGAAGGCGAGCTGAGATCCATTGTGAACGCCAAAAAGGAATCCGGCGAGTTTTTTACGCAGCGGGAAGTTCGCAATGAAGGCTGGAAAATCGACCAGGACTTAAAGGACCAGGTGCAAGCTTTCATCGGTGAACTGAAGGAGAAGCATCAAGACATGCAGGACGTCGGCATTTATTTGATCAAGGATCAGAAACGGTATTATCCGCATGAAAGCATCGCCTCCCACGTCTTGGGATACCTTGACCGCGAAGGCAAAGCCGTCTCCGGACTCGAAGCCTCCTTTGACGAGCAACTCAAAGGCGTTGACGGGTCGATCGAGTACAAGCGCGACGGCCGTGGGATCGAAATCCCGAAGGCAAGCGAAATCTATAACCCGCCGAAAGACGGGAGCAACCTGAAGCTTACAATCGATTATACGATTCAGTATTATATCGAGCAGGCGATGAAGGAATCCTACGATCAGTTGCAACCGATCAGTATGACGGTGATTGCGGCCGATCCAAATACGATGGAAATTCTCGGCATGGCGAATATGCCTACATACAATCCCAATGAATATTGGGCGGATGTCGACCAGAAAAACTTTTATAACCATGCGATCAAATCGGTCTACGAACCAGGTTCCACCTTTAAAATCGTGACCTTAGCCGGAGCGGTGCAGGACGGATTGTTCAACCCGAACGCCACATACAAATCCGGCAGCATCCGGGTGCCGGGGCAAACGATCCATGACTTGAAGCGTGCCGGCTGGGGTGAGATTAGTTATTTGGAGGGCGTCAAGCGCTCCAGTAACGTCGCCTTCGTCAAGCTGGGCTATGAAATGCTCGGACCGGAACGGCTGAAGACCTACGTAGACCAATTCGGATTCGGGAAAAAGACCGGCATCGAGCTGCCGGGTGAATCCAAAGGGATTGTGGATCCGGTGCAGCAAGCCGACTTTGCGGCGATGGCTTATGGTCACGGCAAGCTGCTCGTTACGCCGTTGCAGCAAATTGTCGCGGTATCAGCGATCGCCAACGGCGGTAAGCTGATGGAGCCCCATATCGTAAAATCCATTTCGGATCCGCAGACCGGAGAGACGCAGGAAACCAAACCCAAGGTCGTTCAACAGATCCTCACCGCGGACAAAGCGAAGGAAGTTGGCAACTACTTGGAGCAGGTTGTTTCGGACCAAAAGATTGGGACCGGACGGCACGCGTACATCGACGGTTACCGAGTGGCCGGCAAGACGGGGACCGCGGTAAAGGTAGTAAACGGACAATATGATTATACGAAGCAGGTCGTTTCGTTTATCGGTTATGCGCCGGTGGATGATCCGAAGATCGCGGTTATCGTCCTGATTGACGAACCAAAGGATTCCGAGTTGGGCGGGGGGACCGCAGCCGCACCGATATTCAAGAAGATCGTCAATCAAACGCTGCAGTACATGGGCGTACCGAAGAAATTCGAAGGCGGCTCGGCAGACACCCAGTCGTCGAAAGTGACGGCTACGGGACCAAAGGTGCCTGATGTAGGCGGACTGCCGGTGCAGCAAGCCAAGGATAAGCTGGCGGCAAGCCACATTTCCTACGCGACTTACGGGAAGGGGACTGAAATCCTCTCCCAATTCCCGAAGGCGGGCAGTACGCTAAAAGCCGGGCAATTCGTTTACCTCCTCACGGAGAAGGGATCGGACATCAATGTGCCGAACCTGCAAGGCGAATCGCTGCGCGACGCCATGGAGTTGTTGTCGGTGCTGCAGATTCCGGTGACGGCGAAAGGAGAAGGATACGTCGTCTCGCAGGAAGTTGTCACCGAGAATGGAGGAAGGCGCGTGATCCTTACTTTGGAACCGCCCGACAAGGAAGAAGCTCCCTCCGACGACGGACAGGCGGACGATGCCGGTACTAGCGGGGAAAAGGGCGAGAATACAGGGGAGGATCCCACCCAGGACTCGCCATAGCTTGTTCTAACCCCTGGTTGTCCTGAATAGTCATGTGATGAGTACAATCATGATGAGGTTTCAGGATGGGTTAGGGGGGCGACCTGTGAAAGTATCCAAGTTTACCGTCAGACGAAGACTGTTCTGGCTGTTAATGGTGTTGTGTTTGCTGTTTGCGGCGCTAGCCGTACGTCTTGCCTATGTGCAAATCGGAAAAGGCGCCGAATTATCCGCCAAAGCGGAGGATTCCTGGCGGCGGAATATCCCATATTCGGCAAAACGCGGTGAAATCAGCGACCGCAACGGCAACGTGCTCGCTTATAATATTACGACGCCAACGGTGATGGCTATTCCGGTACAGATCAAGAACCCGGAACAGACAGCCAAAAGCCTGGCGCCGCTCCTGGGGATGACCGAGGAATCGGTTCTGAAGTCGATCACCAAGAGACAATCCATAGTCAGGCTGCAACCCGGCGGACGCAAAATTACGATGGAAAAAGCGCAGCAAATTCGTGATTTGGCTCTTCCGGGTATTGTTGTCGCCGAAGACAACAAGCGTTATTACCCCTTTGGGGGGCTGGCAGCACATATTCTGGGCTTCACCGGCGGGTACAACCAAGGGCTCACCGGTGTGGAAAGCAAATACGACAGCCTGCTCAGCGGCATGAACGGGAGCGTGTCTTATTTGTCCGATGCCGGCGGGCGTCTGATGCCGGGCTCCTCGGAGAAGTACGTGGAGCCGAAGGACGGCTTGAATCTGACGCTGACGATCGACAAGACGATCCAAAGCATCATTGAACGCGAGCTGGATCAGGCTATGGACCGGCTGCAGGCCGATTCCGCACTGACGATCGCGATGAATCCGAAGACGGGGGAAATCCTGGGCATGGCCGCCAGACCGGGGTACGAGCCGGGAGCCTACCAAGAGTACGACTCGGCGGTCTATAACCGAAATCTTCCGATATGGATGACATACGAGCCAGGATCTACCTTCAAGATCATTACGCTGGCGGCAGCACTGGAAGAGAAGAAGGTTGATTTACTGAATGACCGGTTTTTCGATCCCGGATACGTCAAGGTGGGCGGGGCAACGCTCCGCTGCTGGAAGAAAGGCGGACATGGCAGCCAAACGTTCCTGCAGGTCGTGGAGAACTCCTGTAACCCCGGGTTCGTGGCCTTGGGCCAACGATTGGGCAAAGAAACGCTGTTCCAATACATCAAGAACTTCGGGTTTGGCAGCAAAACCGGCATCGACCTGAACGGAGAAGAAAACGGGATTTTGTTTAAACTGCCTCAAGTAGGACCGGTTGAGCTGGCGACAACCTCGTTTGGGCAGGGCGTCTCGGTCACTCCGATCCAGCAGATTACCGCGGTGTCTGCGGCGATTAACGGCGGCAAGCTGTTTAAGCCCTTCGTGGCCAAGGCGTGGACGAATGCGGAGACGGGCGAGGTGGTATCCGAGACGAAGCCGCAGCTGGTGCGGCAGGTCATCTCGGAGGAGACCTCCAAGCAGATCCGCACGGCGCTGGAAAGCGTCGTCGCCAACGGGACAGGCGGCAATGCGTTCATCGACGGTTACCGGGTTGGCGGCAAAACCGGGACCGCCCAAAAGGTCGTGAACGGACGGTACTCGCAAAATGAACATATCGTTTCGTTTATCGGCTTCGCTCCGGCAGATGACCCCCAAATCGTCGTGTACACTGCGGTTGATAACCCGCAGGGGATTCAGTTCGGCGGCGTGGTGGCTGCACCGATCGTACGCAACATCATGGAGGATGCACTGGAATATATGAAGGTTCCGCCGCGTCAGCAGCAAGTGGCCAAGAAGTACAAATACGGGGAGACGCCGATCGTTACGGTGCCGGACCTGATTGGGCACACGACGCAGGAGATCTATGAGGATCTGAACATGAACTTCAACCTGGCGAGATCCGGCGCCGGTAACGTGGTCATCAATCAAGCCCCGAAAGCGGGCTCGCGGGTGGAGAAGGGTTCGACTATCCGCATCTACATGGGCAGCGAAGCCGATGCAGAACAACAACACGATCATAATCCGATCACAAGTGAATAATATTCCTGAACTGAGCAATTTTTGGTGATAATATAAGTAAGTGTTAGCTCTTAAGTTGATGGAATTGAAATTTCAGTTAGAAGTACAAATCAACGCATAGAGCACGTAGTTGAAAGACGGAGGGGTAACCTATGCTGCTTAAGGAACTGGCAACTTATTTAATGGCTTCGCAGATACAAGGGGATGGGGAAACGTCCTGTACAGGGATCGCGATCGATTCGCGCAAGGTGGAGGCAGGGGATTTGTTTATCTGCCTTCCCGGCCATACGGTGGATGGTCATGACTATGCAAGTCAGGCCGCAGCGCAAGGCGCGGCTGCGCTTGTGGTGGAACGGTGGCTGAACGACGTCGCCTTGCCGCAGATCAAGGTGAAGGATAGCCGGCTGGCGATGGCTGTACTCGGAGGGGTCTTCTTTGCAGCACCAAGCTCGCGGTTGAAGGTGATTGGCGTGACCGGCACCAACGGCAAGACGACCACAACCTATCTAATCGAGCGGATTCTGCAGGACCAAGGCCGGGAAACGGGCTTGATCGGCACGATCCAGCGTAGGTTCGCCGGGCAGACCTATCCGATGTCGGGGACAACGCCGGAATCGCTTGAGCTGCAGAAATATTTGCATGACATGGTCCAAGGCGGCGGAGCGTATTGCGTAATGGAGGTGTCTTCCCATGCCCTGGATCAGGGACGCGTGAAAGGTACCCGCTTCCGTACGGCCGTATTTACGAACTTGACCCAGGATCATCTGGATTATCATAAAACGATGGAGGATTACCGCGGGGCCAAAGGGTTGTTTTTCTCCCGGCTGGGCAATACGTATGCCGAGAATCCGGAGGAACGCAGCTATGCGGTCCTGAACGCCGACGACCCGGCAAGCGCCTTTTTTGCCAAACAGACGGCGGCTGAGGTGATTTTCTACGGTGTGGAGGAAGATGCGGACGTACGGGCCTCGAACATCTCCATTACCGCCCGGGGGACGTCGTTCCACGTCGATACGTTCCGCGGGAGTGCGGATATCTCCTTGCGAATGGTTGGCAAGTTTAATGTCTACAACGCCCTGGCGGCCATTTCGGCGGCGTTGCTGGAAGGCATTTCTCTGGAGCGGATCAAGGCCAGCCTGGAGTCGGTGAAAGGCGTTGAAGGCCGGGTGGAAGCGGTGGACGAAGGTCAGGATTTCGCCGTGATCGTCGATTACGCCCATACCCCGGATGGCTTGGAGAATGTGCTGCGCACGGTGAATGAATTTGCGAAGGGCCGCGTCATTTGCGTATTTGGCTGCGGCGGGGACCGAGATCGTACGAAACGGCCGATTATGGGACGGATTGCCGCGAAATATTCGCAACAGGTGATCGTCACCTCCGACAATCCGCGGACTGAAGATCCGGATGCGATCCTAAAGGATATCGAGCAAGGACTGATTGACGACGGAGTGGATTCGGCGCGTTACGAGCTCATCGTCGACCGCCGCGAGGCCATCCAAAAGGCTATTGAAATGGCAAGCCGTGAGGATGTAGTATTGATTGCGGGGAAAGGCCATGAGACCTATCAATTGATCGGATCCAAAGTGCTCGATTTTGACGATCGAATCGTAGCAAAAGAAGCGATAAGGGGTTTGGCAAAGTGATCAAAAGAAACTTAGCGGAAATTGCCGCGATGTGCGGCGGACAGATTCGGGAAGCGGCCGATGCCAGCATTCGGGTACAGGGTGTGGTGACGGACTCCCGACAAATCACGGAAGGCTGCTTGTTTGTGCCGCTGGCGGGAGAACGGTTCGACGGCCATGATTTTGCCGCGGACTGCCTGCAGGCGGGGGCAGGCGCTTGCCTGTGGGCACGATCGAAGGGAACGCCGCCGGGTCCGGCCGTACTCGTGGACGATACGCTAATTGCGCTGCAGGCGCTGGCCAAATCGTACCTGGCCGAATCGGGGGCCAAGGTCGTTGGCATCACCGGGAGCAACGGCAAAACGACGACCAAGGACTTGGTTTACGCTCTTTTGTCTACAACTTATAACGTGCATAAAACCAAAGGGAATTTTAACAACCATATCGGCCTTCCGTTGACGATCTTGGCCATGCCGGAGGATACGGAAATCGCCGTGCTCGAGATGGGGATGAGCGGCCGACATGAGATTGAATTGCTCTCGAAGCTGGGTGAACCGGAAACGGCGGTGATCACCAATATTGGCGAATCGCATTTGCTGCAACTGGGTTCGCGCGAGGAGATCACTAGGGCCAAGCTGGAGATTCTTGCAGGTATGAAGCCGGGGGGACTGTTCATCTATAATGGGGACGAACCCCTGATTCCTCAGGTGTTGGCCGAGCCGTCTACCGCGAAGCCGGAAGGGCTGCAAACGGCAACGTTTGGTCTCCGTCCGGACAATGACGCGTATCCTACCGGCATCCTGTTCACGGATCATTTAACGTTGTTTACGCCCCATGGCAGTGAAGGCGAGCCGTTAGAACTGCCGCTCCTGGGTGAACATAACGTATCCAACGCGCTGGCGGCCCTGACGGTCGCCCGTCATTACGGGGTGAGCGAGGCCGCGATCCGCGAAGGCTTCGGCAAGGTGGAGTTAACCGGCATGCGCATTGAGGTCGTTACCGGCCAAAGCGGCATTACGATCCTGAACGACGCGTATAACGCCAGCCCGACTTCGATGAAGGCGGCGATCGGCGTTTTGGCGCATATGAAAGGATACCGAAAGAAGGTCGCCGTACTAGGCGATATGCTGGAGCTGGGCGCTTCCGAGGAGGAGTATCACCGCGGAATTGGAGAGGGTCTGACGCCGGGGACGGTTGACCTGCTGTTGACCTGCGGACCGCTCGCCCGCCACATCGCCGAAGGGGCCAAGAAACAGATGGACCCGGATAACATTTACGCATATACTGATAAGTCTGAACTGATCCGCAAGCTGGTTTCGCTGCTGCATCCGCAGGACGTCGTCTTGGTTAAGGCTTCCCGAGGCATGAAACTCGAAGAAGTCGTCGAAGCGATCAAAACTAGCAAGCTGACACACTAATACCGGCGAAAGGGGGGGATCCCATGGATTTTGGACTTATCTTGTTAACGATCGGAGTTTCCTTTATTCTGGCGGTCATCTCGGCTCCGCTGGTGATACCGCTGCTGAGACGGCTGAAATTCGGCCAGCAAATTCGCGGCGAGGGTCCGCAAAGCCATTTGAAAAAGGCAGGAACGCCAACGATGGGCGGCATTATTATCCTATTGGCGTTTACGCTGGCCTTTCTGAAATTTTCGGTCGTGAATACCGACTTTTACGTCCTACTGGTCGCTACGCTTGGCTTTGGACTGGTTGGATTTCTCGACGATTACATCAAAATCGTGTTCAAACGGTCATTGGGACTCACGCCCAGACAAAAACTGATCGGACAACTGTTGTTCTCCGGGATCATGTGCACTTTGCTAATTTCTGAAGGACACAGCACGGCGATAAGCGTTCCTGGAACACAATTTGCATTTGATTGGGGGCCGTGGTTCTACTATCCGTTTATTGTCATAATGATGATGGCAGTCACCAATGCGGTGAATTTTACCGACGGGGTAGACGGTTTGTTGTCCGGCGTCAGCGCAATTGCCTTGGGCGCTTTTGCGGTGATCGCAATGCAGGTGACCTCGCTGCCGTCCGCGGTTTGCGCAGCGGCCATGATCGGCGCTGTGTTGGGCTTTCTCGTGTTTAATGCTCACCCGGCCAAGGTGTTTATGGGCGATACCGGTTCACTGGGCATCGGCGGAGCGATCGGCGCGATCGCCATCGTGACCAAAACCGAGCTGCTGTTCCTGGTCATCGGCGGAATTTTTGTCATCGAAATGCTGTCCGTCGTCATTCAGGTGGTTTCTTTTAAGACACGCGGCAAGCGGGTATTTAAAATGAGCCCCATTCACCATCACTTCGAGTTGTCCGGATGGTCGGAATGGCGGGTCGTCGTTACATTTTGGTCGGTTGGACTGGTGTTGGCGGTCATTGGACTTTACTTGAACAAGGGGTTGTAAAAGATGAATCATCCAGAAGAATACCGGGGGCGTCAGGTTGTCGTTCTCGGTTTGGCGAGAAGCGGCGTTCAGGTCGCCAAAACCCTGCATCGTTACGGAGCCGTCATCACGGTCAACGATAAGAAGGAAAGAGAACAGTGTCCCGAAGCATCCGAATTGGAGGCTTTGGGAATTTCTGTTGTATGCGGTGGTCACCCGGACGGGCTGATCCATGAAGGCGTCTCGCTGGTCGTTAAAAACCCCGGAATCCCGTATACCGCTCCTCCTGTAGCTCACGCGCTTGAGCTTGGCATTGAGGTCGTAACTGAGGTTGAGGTAGCCTATCTACTCAGTCCGGCTCCGATGATTGGGATCACCGGCTCCAACGGCAAAACCACGACGACAACTTGGATCGGCAACATGCTGGAGGCCGCCGGGATGAGACCGATTGTCGCCGGCAATATCGGCACTCCGTTGTGTGAAGCCGCCGAGGAGGCGGATGCGGGCAACTGGCTGGTTGCCGAGCTGAGCAGCTTTCAGCTGAAGGGCACTCGGGCGTTCCGCCCGGAGGTGGCTTGCCTGCTGAATGTAGCGGAGACGCATCTGGATTACCATGGGACGATGGAGGATTACATCTCCTCAAAAGCCAAGCTGTTTGCGAACCAACGGGAAACCGATCGCGCCGTTATCAATTGGGACGATCCGGTCTGCCGGGAACTTGTGCCCTACATAAAAGCGAAGCTTATCCCCTTCTCCATGACCGAGGAATTACAGACGGAGGGCGTTTACGTCGAGCCGGCGTACGTTCCAGATGTCGAGGACGGGTTGGCCCGCCGGATCATGTATCGCGGAGCTGACGGCGAGTCGCGCGGGATCGTCGACATCGCTGACCTCGCCCTGCCGGGCCGCTTTAACGTCGAGAACGCGCTTGCGGCGGTTGCCGCAGCGATTACGGCGGGAGCCGCGCCCGAGGCGCTTGCCGAGCCGCTGCGGACCTTCCGCGGCGTGGAGCATCGGTTGGAATACGTCGACGAGAAGCAAGGGGTCGCCTACTACAACAACTCCAAAGCGACCAATTCCAAAGCAACGGTGATGGCCCTAGGCGCGCTGCACGCGCCAATCGTGCTGATCGCCGGCGGCTTGGACCGCGGCTCGGATTATATGGAGCTGCTGCCGGTTTTCAAAGAGAAGGTGAAGGCCGTGGTGGCGCTGGGTCAGACGAAAGAAAAAATCGCTAGAGTTGCCGAACTGGCGGGTCTATCGCACATCGTGCTGGTCGATACTGTGGACAGCGCCGCGGATACGCTGCGTACCGCGCTGAAGGAGGCTGCCGGTGTGGCGGAGCCGGGAGATGTGGTTCTGCTCTCGCCGGCTTGCGCCAGCTGGGATATGTTCCCTTCCTATGAAGAGCGTGGACGCATTTTTAAAGAGGCGGTGCATACCCTTTAAGTAGGGGGGTGGAAAAGCCCCTACTTTCTGTCAAGAGGTGGCATCCACGATGGGCAAGAGCCGTACGGCGCCGGATTTTTGGCTGGCGGCCAGCATTCTCGGATTGCTGGCGATTGGAATCGTGATGGTATACAGCGCGGGTTCGGTACTCGCTTTCCATGATTACGGCGATTCTTTCTATTTTGTCAAAAGACAGCTGCTATTTGCCGTGCTAGGATTAATCGCAATGGTTCTGATGATGAATTTGGATTATCGGCTGCTACGGAAATACGCTAAAATCGGGCTGGTCCTATGTTTTGTACTGCTCGTTATCGTGCTGATCCCCGGGATCGGGGTCGTACGCGGCGGGGCGCGCAGCTGGCTGGGGATCAGCTCCTTTGGCATCCAGCCGTCCGAGTTCATGAAGCTGGGCATGATTTTGTTTCTATCCTACTGGCTTAGCAAAGAAGATTACAAGATCACGAACTTTACCAAAGGGTTGCTGCCGCCGTTAGGCGTGATCGGACTGGCCTTTGGTTTGATCATGCTACAGCCCGATTTAGGGACGGGTACGGTCATGCTAGGGGCCTCCCTGCTGATCGTGTTTACCGCAGGCGCTCGAATTCGGCACTTGGCCGGATTGGCCGCGGTGGGGGCGCTGGGCTTCGTTGGCTTGATTCTGGCGGCGCCTTATCGGCTGCAACGGATCACGGCCTTCCTAGATCCATGGTCCGATCCGCTGGGGGCGGGGTATCAGATTATCCAATCGCTGTATGCCATCGGTCCAGGGGGCTTGGCGGGCTTGGGACTTGGCATGAGCCGGCAAAAATACAGTTATGTCCCGGAGCCGCAAACCGACTTTATTTTCTCGATCCTGGCGGAGGAATTAGGCTTTATCGGCGGACTTTTAGTCCTGTTATTGTTTTTGATCCTGGTGTGGCGGGGCATGCGCGTGGCGATGACCATCGAGGATACGTTTGGCAGCTTGCTGGCTGTCGGCATCGTAGGGATGGTTGGCGTGCAGGTCGTGATCAATATCGGCGTCGTCATCGGCCTGATGCCGGTCACCGGTATTACCTTGCCGCTGATCAGCTATGGGGGATCATCGCTGACGCTGATGCTGACTGCACTAGGTATATTACTGAATTTATCCCGTTACGCGAGGTGAGCATATGCGCGTCGTACTTAGCGGCGGCGGAACCGGGGGACATATCTACCCGGCGTTAGCCGTCGCCAGCCAATGCGCTGAAGAATTCCCCGGCTCTGAGTTTCTATACATCGGCGGCAAGCGCGGGCTGGAGAGCTCGCTTGTCCCCAAGCAGGGGATTCCGTTTAAAGCGATTGATATTACCGGCTTCCGCCGGAAGCTGTCGTTTGATAATGTGAGAACGGTCATGCGTTTTCTTAAGGGAGTGCAAACTTCCAAGAAGCTGCTGAAAGAGTTTAAGCCCGATGTCGTCATCGGAACGGGCGGCTACGTATGTGGTCCGGTTGTTTATGCTGCGGCCAAGCTGGGCATTCCCAGCATCATTCATGAACAGAATGCGATTCCGGGACTGACTAACCGGTTCTTAAGCAAATATGTGTCGACGGTGGCCGTCAGCTTCGAAGACTCGGGCACGGCTTTTCCTGCGGCTCGTAACGTCGTTTACACGGGGAACCCCCGGGCAACCACCGTCTGCGCAGCCAACAAACGGAAGGGCTTTGAAACCTTGGGTTTGCCGGAGTCCAGCTCCGTCGTGCTGGTGGTCGGAGGCAGCCGAGGCGCCAAAGCGATCAACGAAGCGATGGTTGAAATGGCTCCGCTGCTGAAGGAATCGGAGCATTTGAAATTTGTATACGTGACCGGGGACAGCTATTATGCCTCGACGGTGGAGGCGATTTCGGCGAAGGCGGGCGAGCTGCCTGCTAATTTGCAGGTGCTTCCTTATGTGCACAACATGCCGGAGGTACTGGCCTGCACCTCGCTGATCGTGAACCGTGCCGGGGCTTCTTTTTTGGCGGAAATCACCGCACTTGGAATTCCTTCGATCCTGATTCCGTCTCCCAACGTGACCAACAATCACCAGGAAAAGAACGCTCGCACGCTGGAAGGCGCCGGCGCGGCCGAGGTGATTCTGGAGCCGGAGCTGACGGGGAGAAGCCTATATGCGTCGATTGAACGCGTTATGAACGATTTGCCGCGGCACAGCTCCATGTCAACCGCTTCACGCGCGTTGGGTAAACCGGATTCCGCTCACCTCGTCGTAGAGGAAATGCGGAGACTGACGCAACACCGCTAACAACCGCAACGAGCGGCGGACAACCACGGTTCCGGGATCTGGGCGATTGTCACACTCTCCGTGAGGGAGGCATAAGATACTCTATAAATCGTGACAACCAAGCGGGGCAGGACGATAAACCCCGCAGGACCCGGGCTCCGGCAGTCATCCGGCTGCCGATTTGGAACAGGCCGAAGGAATTCCGCCATACAAGTCAAGGAGGGTTATACGATGCAGCAGTGGATATCACAATTAACCGGACTGGAGGCTTTGGAGGTCTTGCCGGATGAGCCGATGTCGAAGTATACAACCTGGAAAATCGGCGGCCCGGCGGACGTAATGGTCGTTCCGACAACCACCCGGCAGCTGGCGGAGCTGATGCGCTTGCTCCACGCCGAGGGCATTCCGTGGATGACGATTGGAAAAGGCTCCAACCTGCTGGTTTCCGATAAGGGCATCCGGGGCTGCGTCATCCGGTTGGGCGGTGAGCTGGAGCAAATCGCTTTCGACGGTGCGGAAGTTCGTGCCGGAGGCGGCGCATCGATCGTCAGACTCAGCATCATGGCAGGCAAAGCGGGATTAACCGGGCTGGAATTTGCCGGAGGAATTCCGGGAACGGTTGGCGGCGCGGTCTATATGAATGCCGGTGCCCACGGGTCCGATGTGTCACGTATATTTAAATCCGCTGACATTGTTCTGGAGACAGGTGAATTGGTCACGTACACAGCGGAGGATATGAAGTTTGCCTACCGGCATTCCGTCCTGCATGAACAGCGAGGGATCGTGGCACAGGCATGTTTTTCGCTGGCCGCGGGTGACCGGCTGGAAGTCGCGGCGGCTATGGCGGCGTATAAGGATCGCCGCCGCAAAACGCAGCCGCTGACGCAGCCCTGCGCAGGCAGCGTATTTCGCAACCCGCCCGGGGATCATGCCGCAAGGCTGGTCGAAGCGGCGGGACTCAAAGGGACAAAGGTCGGCGGGGCCGAAGTATCCACGCTGCACGCCAATTTCATCGTCAATACCGGGCAAGCGACAGCAGAGGACGTTCTTGCGCTCATGGAGCAAGTCAAGGCCGCCGTTCAAAGCAAATTTGAAGTGGCGCTGGTGCCGGAGGTCTTCTTCGTGGGTGAACGGTAAACTCGGAGGTGATACATTGGACAAATTGGTGATCGAAGGCGGGAAACCCCTATCAGGAACCATTCGTATCCATGGAGCGAAAAATGCCGCACTGCCGATCCTGGCTGCATCGATGCTGGCGGAAGGCAAAGTGCAACTTCGAAATGTCCCCCGCCTGCTCGATATTGATGTCATGTTAGGTATCCTCGGTCGACTGGGCTGCAGAGCCGTCCATTTGGGAGATACGGTAACCGTTGATACGTCGGGAGCGGATTCCAGCCATGTGCCGGAAGATTTAATGAAACAGATGCGCTCCTCCATTTTTTTGATGGGGCCGCTGCTTGCCCGTTTTGGGGAAGTGTGCATTTATCAGCCGGGCGGCTGTGCGATCGGGGAACGGAAAATCGATCTGCATTTGAAGGGACTTGAAGCTTTAGGTGCGAAAATTGAGGAGTACGATCAGCAAATTTGGTGCAGAGCCAGCAAGCTGGTCGGCGCCGACATCCATCTGGATTTCCCCAGCGTAGGCGCAACGGAGAACATTATGATGGCGGCTGCGCTGGCCGAAGGAACCACGATTATTACCAACGCGGCGCGGGAGCCGGAGATTCAGGACCTGCAGAACTTCTTGAATGCCATGGGCGCAAGCATTATCGGCGCCGGCACCGACACGATTACGGTCAGAGGAGTGGAACGCCTCATCCCTTGCGATTACGAGATTATCCCGGACCGTATCGTTGCAGGAACCGCGCTGATCGCCGTCGCCGCCACCCGCGGCAGCGTCACCCTTACCCACAGCAACCCTTCGCATCTGGTTTCTCTGCTGCATGTGCTGAAGCGGGCTGGTGTTCAAATCGGAGTTACGGATGATATAATAACGTTGAGCAGTGCAGGCCGTCCCAAAGCGGTGGAACGGATCGTGACCTCACCTTATCCGTCATTTCCTACCGATTTGCAGTCCCAAGTCATGGTGCTGCTATCTCTGGCAGACGGACTTAGCGTTATGAAAGAGACCGTATTCGAAGGCCGGTTTAAGCATGTTGATGAGCTTGTCCGCATGGGAGCCGATATTACAGTTGACCTGAATTCCGCATTTATTCGCGGGGTCCCTCGCCTTTACGGTGCGACCGTGGAAGCGACCGACCTGCGTGCAGGGGCGGCGTTAGTCATCGCTGGTTTGGCGGCTCAAGGCCAAACGGTGGTCGAGCAGGTTCATCATATCGACCGCGGTTACGATCGGATCGAAACCATGTTTCAGCGTCTGGGTGGCGCGGTTAGACGCGAGTCTCCGGCCTTACGGCAGCTGGATCTTGCCTAAGTCGCAAGGCTGGCTGTACCGCGAACCTTCATCGGTTATAGCCCTAAACTTTTGTCCCCTCCCCCGGAGGGGATAATAGGCTTTGTAATACTTATTCAGAAAGTTGCGGAGAAATGACATGCCAAAAGCAAATGTACCCGTCTTAAAAGAACCCGCGCCCAAGAAAAAAAGCGGCCGGAAAATCAAAACCGTTCTCATCCTGCTGTTCCTCGCGTTGCTGTGCGTCCTTTTTTTTCGCTCATCCCTTAGTAAAATCTCCGTGATTACGTTCGAAGGTAATACGTATACTACCGAGACGGAGCTTTTGGAAGTCACCGGTCTTCAAGTCGGGTCCCCCTTTTTCGCCGTCAGCGCGAATCAAATTGCCCGTAAGGTAGAAGACGTTCCTTCGGTGAAGCAGGCGACGGTGGACAAGACGTTTCCCGGCAGCGTGAAGGTGCATATCGAGGAATATCCGATCGCGGCCTACGAGTTGACAGAGGACGGAAAGCTGCAAGGTTTGCTTGCCAACGGAACGCGGATCGAGCTTAAGGGCGGTTCAATGCCGGTGGACAAGCCGATCTTAACCGGTTGGAAAGCGGATGATGCCAGCTTGGTCAAACTATGCCGAACGCTGTCGCAAATTCCGGACGAGCTGACCGCTGACATTTCCGAGATCGTCCCTTCGCCGACGATGTCCTATCCGGACAGGATCAAGCTGTATACGAGGTCCAAATTTGAAATCATTTCGGCCATTTCGCTCCTGGCCAAAAAGGCCGAATACATGAACGAAATTCTGCAAACACAGGACCCTGGTAAGCTGACGATGCTGGATGCCGATTCTTATGTTCCGTACTCCGCGGCGGAGAACGAAGAAGGCGGACAAAATGATACTACTCATGATTGAAAAACAATGTTAAAATACATTTTATGGGCTAGTTGACGTTCTCCCTCTTTTTTCTTCTAATTTTGCAGATATGGCCAGGATCTAATTCCGTAGGGTCAAGTACTTCCTGCCTATTGGATGTAAAACTTGGAAGTCAAAAAATTTGTAGAAAAAAGAGGGAAAGGTTAAATGGCGTTGAATTAGTAGTTAGTGCATCTAACACGGTAAGTATATTTTGATGGGGAAATAGGAGGTGCCAGGGGCTTGAGCAACAATGACATCATTGTTAGTTTGGACATCGGTACATCCAAAGTTCGTGCTATTATTGGGGAAATTAGTAATGGAACCTTTAATATTATTGGGGTTGGATCTGCCGACTCGGAAGGAATTCGAAAAGGCGCGATTGTAGATATTGACCAGACGGTGCAATCGATTCGCAGCGCTGTGGATCATGCGGAACGGATGGTAGATATTCAAATATCGGAAGTGTATGTCGGCATTTCGGGAAATCATATCGGACTCCAAACGAGCCACGGGGTTGTAGCCGTACAAAACGAAGACCGGGAAATCGGCGAAGAGGACATCGAACGTGTCCTTAAGGCAGCCGAGGTTATCGCGCTGCCGCCGGAACGCGAAATTATCGATGTGGTGGCCAAGCAGTATATTGTGGACGGGCTGGAAGGGATTTCGGACCCGCGGGGGATGATCGGTGTTCGTCTTGAAGTTGAAGCGACGATCGTTACCGGAGCCAAAACGGCGATTCATAATTTGCTTCGCTGTGTGGAGAAGGCTGGACTGAAGGTTCGGGATTTGGTATTGCTGTCGCTTGCTTCCGGACAATTGGCATTGTCCAAAGACGAGAAAACGATGGGATCCGTTCTGGTAGACATCGGTGCAGGTTCCACGACGATCGCTGTATTCGAAAGCGGCACGATCGTAGCGACATCCACGCTTCCGATTGGGGGAGAATTTATAACGAACGACATTGCCTACGGTTTGCGGACGTTGACGGACCACGCGGAGAAAGCGAAGCTGAAATACGGCTGCGCGGCCATCGAGGACGCGGCGTCGGATGTCACCTTCAAGGTGACGCGGATCGGAAGCAATGTGGACAAGGAGTTTACGCAGGAGGATCTGGCCGCCATTGCGGAGCCTCGCGTGCAGGAGATTTTTCAGCTGATTCGCCAGGAAGTGAAACGTCTTGGTTACAGCGAGCAGCCGGGGGGATATATCCTCGTTGGCGGAACGGTGTCCATGCCGGGCTTGCTCAAGATTGCCCAGCAGGAGCTGGAAGCTTCCGTACGGATTGCTGTGCCAGATTTCATCGGCGTTCGCGATCCTGCTTATACCGGCGGCGTAGGGATCTTGCATAAGGTAATTAAGAGCCTGCGCATTCGCAGCGGATCTAGTCCCAAGAAGAATGCGAACCGGAGCAAAGCTCCGAGCCCGCAGGAAACCGTCCGTAAAACCGGTTTGATGGAACGACTCAAGAACTTGTTTAGCGAATTTATATAGTGGTATAGGAATGATGCACGGGCCATCCATGCATATTGAGGGGGAGATGGAAGAGTATGTTGGAATTTGATTTCGAAATGGAGAGCTTGGCACAAATCAAGGTGATCGGAGTTGGCGGCGGCGGAAGCAACGCGGTAAACCGGATGATCGAGAACGGCGTGAAGGGCGTGGAGTTTATTACGGTCAACACGGACGCTCAAGCGCTGCATTTGGCCAAGTCCGAACATAAATTGCAAATCGGGGACAAGCTGACCCGCGGTCTTGGCGCCGGTGCAAATCCGGAAGTCGGCAAGAAAGCGGCGGAAGAATCCCGCGATTTGATCGCGAATACGTTGAAAGGCGCGGATATGGTGTTCGTTACCGCCGGTATGGGCGGCGGCACTGGGACTGGCGCAGCTCCAGTCATCGCCGAGATCGCCAGAGAATGCGGTGCGCTGACGGTTGGCGTCGTAACCCGTCCGTTTACCTTCGAAGGACGTAAACGTTCTTCGCAAGCGGAGCTGGGCATCGAAGCGTTGAAGGAAAAGGTCGACACGCTGATCGTGATCCCGAATGACCGCTTGCTTGAGATCGTAGACAAGAAGACGCCGATGCTGGAAGCGTTCCGCGAAGCGGATAACGTATTGCGTCAGGCGGTACAAGGCATTTCCGACTTGATCGCCGTGCCGGGTCTGATCAACCTCGACTTTGCCGATGTGAAGACGATTATGACCGAACGCGGATCCGCCCTGATGGGCATCGGTCTGGCGACCGGCGAGAATCGTGCGGCCGAAGCGGCACGCAAAGCGATTATGAGCCCGCTGCTGGAGACATCGATCGAAGGCGCGCGCGGCGTGATTATGAACATTACCGGCGGGGGGAACCTGTCGCTGTATGAAGTCAATGAAGCCGCAGAGATCGTGATTTCCGCATCCGATCCGGAAGTGAACATGATCTTTGGTGCGATCATCGACGAGAACATGAAGGAAGAGATCAAGGTGACGGTCATCGCCACTGGCTTCGAGAACAAGCCGTTGCCGAACCGCAAGCCTACGGCATCTGCGCCCGGTACTCCGGAACCGCAGGAGTCCCGTCCGAGTTCGACTTCCACGCTGAGACCGTTTGGCAACCAGCCTAGCGGCGACCAACTGGATATTCCGACGTTTCTTCGTAACCGTTCGCGGAACAACAACGAATAGGTTATAAGTCTTTTAAACGTCTTCCCCAAGACCTTGTCCCGAGTATAGGACAAGGTCTTTTTTCTATGCCCCGCGGACGCGAATCTCTCCAGCTATGTCGACAAAAATAGTGGCATTCTACTTTCAATTTTAGACAGACTTTCTCGTTTGTTCTCTTTATACTGATAACCATCTACCCAGGCAGGTGAATGCCGTTGGTTGTCTATATCGATCTCCTATTCTTGATGAACCTATTGATCGATGCAAGCTTGCTCCTGGCTACGGCTCGGATGCGGAAGCAAAAAATCATCCTCTGGCGGCTGGCCCTGTCGGCGGGAGTCGGAGCGATGTACGTCGTCATGATGTTTTTGCCGGAGCTCTCGTTTCTGTACACGTTTCTCGTGAAGTTTCTATTCTCTGTCGCGATGTTGTGGATCGCGTTTGGATTTGGAAGTTTACAAAACTACTTACGGAATATGGGAGCTTTTTATATTGTCAATTTTGCGGCGGCCGGCGGGATTCTGGGTGTGCATTATTTGCTTCAGGACTCCGGAGAAATCTGGAGCGGGATTTGGTATTCGGCATCCGGCGGGCTGTCGTTTTCGCTCAAAATCGGAGCATTGTTTATCCTGGTTTGTTTTTTTGCCGTCTTGTATGGGTTCAAGCGGGTGATGGACGCACGGCAGCGTCAGGAGCGGATTCACTCCTTTTTGGCAGAGCTGGAGGTGCGCGTCGGCGATACGACGATTACCTGCAGGGGACTCATCGATACGGGCAATCAATTATCTGATCCGCTTAGCCGACTCCCGGTGACGGTGATGGAAGCTTCGCTGTGGGAGCAGGTTCTCCCCCCGTCCTATCGGGGGAAGCTGGCCGACGAGCGTGCGGACAACCTCATCCTGGAGCTCACGGAGGCGGGGGATTTTCCTTGGCCGGAGCGGCTGCGGCTCGTTCCATACCGGGGGATTAACAAAGGCACCCAGTTCATGCTGGCGCTGAAGCCCGACGAGGTGACGGTCCGTCTGGAGGGACGGGAATACCGTTCGTCCCGGGTGTTGATCGGCTTGGACGGGGGGCGATTATCGACGGAAGGTACCTATCGCGCGATTGTTCATCCCGCGCTCGTAGAGACGGCGGAGGCGAAGGAAGGCACAGACCTCATCAGTAAAACGGGAACGTAACTTAGGAGGATACAAAACCATGCATGTAAAGTGGAAAATGATGCTGCAGCTGCAGTATTACCGGCTGCTGTTTCTTTTTGGGCTAAAAAGCGAAGAAATCTACTATATCGGCGGGAGCGAAGCGCTGCCCCCTCCCTTGACGCGGGAAGAGGAAGAATATTTGCTGCAGCGGCTGCCCAGCGGCGATTCGGCGATTCGGGCCATGCTGATCGAGCGCAACCTGCGGCTCGTTGTGTATATCGCCAGAAAGTTCGAGAACACTGGAATCAACATCGAGGATCTGGTGTCCATCGGGGCGATCGGGCTGATCAAGGCGGTGAACACTTTTGACCCGGAGAAGAAGATTAAGCTGGCGACCTATGCTTCCCGTTGTATTGAAAATGAAATCCTGATGTACCTGCGCCGTAACAGCAAGATCCGTACCGAGGTGAGCTTTGATGAACCGTTGAATATCGATTGGGACGGCAACGAGCTGCTGCTCTCCGACGTGTTGGGCACGGAGAATGATACGATCTACCGGAACATTGAAGAACAGGTGGACCGCAAGCTGCTGCACAAAGCGCTCGACAAATTAACCGAACGGGAACGCATGATTATGGAGCTGCGGTTCGGGCTGGTGGACGGCGACGAAAAGACGCAAAAGGATGTGGCCGATCTGTTGGGGATTTCGCAATCCTACATCTCGCGCCTGGAGAAGCGGATCATCAAACGACTGCGCAAGGAATTTAACAAGATGGTCTAAATGCGATGTTCTAACCATGTACATGAGGTACGTGAGCAACAGAGCGACCGACTGAATTGCAAGATTCGATGTCGAATCGGCTTTGTGATTTTGCTTCGTCATGGACAGAGGGTTGCGGAATAAAAATACAGTCCCGGGAGATACTGTTCATTAGTTTCTCCTTGGGAGGTTTAGACACGATGACCCGAAACAAAGTCGAAATTTGCGGTGTCGATACCGCAAAATTGCCCGTTCTAACCAATGCGGAAATGCGTGAATTGTTCCACTCGTTGCAGCAGGACCACGTAAGATCAGCCAGAGAAAAGTTAGTAAATGGCAATCTGAGACTCGTGCTGAGCGTCATCCAGCGGTTCAACAATCGGGGGGAGTATGTGGACGACCTGTTCCAGGTTGGCTGCATCGGACTCATGAAAGCCATCGATAATTTCGATTTATCGCAAAACGTCAAATTCTCCACTTACGCCGTGCCGATGATTATCGGGGAAATTCGGCGTTACCTGCGGGACAACAACCCGATCCGAGTCTCCCGCAGCCTGCGCGATATCGCCTACAAGGCATTGCAAATGCGGGACAACCTGACCAACCAGAACTCGCGGGAACCTACGATATTCGAAATCTCCGAGGCCTTAGGCTTGCCGAAGGAGGATGTCGTCTTTGCCCTCGACGCGATTCAGGACCCGGTATCGTTATTTGAACCGATTTATCATGACGGCGGCGATCCGATCTATGTGATGGACCAAATCAGCGACGATAAGAACAAGGATGTGTCCTGGATTGAGGAAATCGCTTTGCGCGAAGCGATGCAGCGGTTGGGCCGCCGCGAGAAGATGATCTTGTCCATGCGGTTTTTCGAAGGAAAAACGCAGATGGAGGTCGCCGATGAAATCGGGATCTCTCAGGCACAAGTATCCCGGCTCGAGAAATCCGCCATTTTACAAATGCAAAAGCATGTGAAGTCGTAAGTTTGGTCCCTGCGGGGACCTTTTTTTGTTGTGAACATTTCCATATCATGAATCCATCCAGCCTCGGTATGATAGAAGTGTGCGATAGGCTTGCGACTTGAGATATGCGGGGGGAAGATTGATGAAGTATTGCATAGGAGAGTTTTCTTCGCTGCTCGGCATCACCCGGGATACGCTGAGGCTATACGAGAAGCACGATATCGTGAAGCCGGTCAAGGACCGTCATAACAGCTACCGCTATTTTAACGACCTGGACGCCCGGGACCTGTTGATGAGCCGGTGGTATCGAAGCTTGAAGATTCCGTTGCAGGATGTAGCCGGTTTGATTCAAAATGCTTCATTGGATGACATTCTCAACAAAATGGAGCATAGCAAGCAGGAGTTGGAGGAAGAGATTCGCAAAAGCACGATGCTGTTGCATAAGCTGGATGAACTGAGCCGGGAAGTCCAAAGCTTGGAGGGACGGCTCTACCGCTGCACGCTGGGCGACCGGCCGGGACTCTACCGATTGAAGCAAACGGAGAAAAACAACCTGCTGAACACGAAAGGCTTGGAAGGCACAATTAATGCTTTAATGGAGGTGCTGCCCTACTCGTTTTATTGCTTCCGGATTGAGCGGGAATCCATCGAATCTGAGGAGGACCCATTGGACTACAGCTGGGGCTTGTCAATTTCCGAAGACGAGGTACGTCAGCTCGGAATTGCGTTGGACGAGCATTTGGAGTATATCCCGCCATCCCGTTGTGTGTCGTCCGTGATTTTATCACCGCAGAACGAGCATTTTTCCAAAGAGGCTCTCCGATTTATGCTGAATTACATCCATGAGCACCGCTATACGATCTCAGGTGCAGTATCCGGGCGGTTGATGTTGACCGAAAATCACGAAGGAACAAAACGTTCGTTCTTGGAAATACATATCCCGATCGAGGAATCCTATTGACCTTGGTGCCGCACCAAGGTTTATGCTTCTGATGAGGCCTTGTTTGTGGTTTTATGTGAAAATAATCACAAAATAGGCTTAATATGCAGTAAGGGGAGAAGAGGGAATGCGCAGCAAACGATTTAACAAAATGCTCATGTTTTCCATCTGCATCGTACTGGTTGCGTCGATGTTCGGCTGGGGGTGGCAATCCGGGAAGCTGGGAAGCAGCTCTTCGACGGTAGCGGCGGCCTCAGCTTTTAAAGCGGGGACGTATACCGGGGAAGCCGAAGGCAAAGACGGCGTTATCAAAGTGCAAGTGACGATGGAGCAAGCGGATCGGATCAAGGACATCAAAATCGTCAGCCAAACGGAAACCGAAGGTCTCGGTGATTCCGCGCTGAACAAAATCAAGGAGCAAATCCTGGCGAATCAATCGTTAGCGATTGACGCGGTCAGCGGAGCAAGCGTATCCAGCGATGCCATGCTGAAAGCGGTAGAGAATGCCGTGAAAAAAGCGGGCGGCGATGTGAATGCTTTGAAATCAGTTAGCGTCAAGAAGCCTGGCGTTGGTAAAACGGAAAAGCTCCAAGCGGATGTCGTTGTTGTTGGGGCCGGAGCTTCCGGTGTCTCAGCTGCGGTGACGGCAGCGGACAAGGGCGCCAAAGTCGTGATCATCGAGAAAACCGGTGTGATCGGCGGTGCCAGCAACTTGTCTTGGGCGGGTAAATTTTATAACTCTTCCGCCGCGGTAGCCGATGGATTAAAGGTGAACGTGGAACAGGAAATCTCCAATTGGATCGTAAATAATCACTGGAGAGTGGATGCAGCGGCGGTTCGCCAATACGTTACGAAATCCGGGGAGACGTACGATTGGCTGAAGAACAAAGGGTATGTCACGACTTATATGAACTTTGGCGGGGAACAGCTTCATGTGCTGCCGGCCTATAATACCCGTGAACAAACCCTTCGCAAGATGCTGGCGGCTTCCGTAGAGAAGAACGGCGGCAAGGTGATTACCGAAACCACCGCCAAGAAACTGATGACGGACGCTAAAGGAGCTGTAACCGGCGTCGTAGCGGAAAAAGCGGACGGAACAACGCTGGAAATCAGCGCCAAAAGCGTTGTAATGGCCACGGGCGGATATGCAGGAAACAAGGAAATGGTTAAAGAAGCTTTTGGCTTTGAGGGGGTTAATGGCGGACTCGCACAGAACATTGGCGAAGGCCTGAAAATGTCCTGGGCGGTAGGTGCGAAGGTGCCGGACAACTTCGGCGGACAAATGCTGCATCAGACGTTGGCCAGAGGGACCAGCAATCTGAAGAAGCAATATTCCTCTTTTGAAGCCAGCTATCCGATGATGCTGAGCTACCTGCCGACTTTGATGAACGTGGGCCCATCGGGAGCCCGCTTCAGAGATGAGACAGCTACCTTAACGGCAGTTGCGGCGGCAAATACGAGTGCGTTTAACGGGCCTTACCATCTGGTTATCGTATCGCAATCGCAATTGAAAGCTTTGGAAGCCAAGGGCATGAACGGCGTTAAAGCGCCGGGGCTGCCAGGCCTTCCTCCGGAATTTTACGCAGATTTCACCAATCAATTTAAGCTGGATACCCCATGGAAGAACGTCGTATCCGTCTTTGATTCGATGGTGAAAAACGGGGATGGGTATAAAGGCAACACGATCGAGGAATTAGCCAAAAACGCCGGGATGGACGTAGAGGTGTTTAAGGAAGCTTACAACAAATATACGCAAGCGACGAAAACCGGTGTAGACACAGAGTTTGGCAAATCCAAAGACTACTTGCTTCCGATGGGCGACGGCCCTTATTATGCGATCATTGCCGAGATCAACAACCTGGGTTCGGTTGGCGGCTTGCTCGTAAACCCTAAATTCCAAGTCTTAAACGACAAACGCGTACCGGTCAAAGGACTTTATGCGGTTGGACTTGAATCCGAAGGCGTGCTGTTTAACGACACCTACGTTGGCAACGGGGTAGGCATTGGGTATTCCTTTACCTCCGGACGTCTGGGCGGCGAAAGTGCAGCTGCCGGGGCGCTGGGGAAATAAAAACGAAAAATCGAGCAGGATTAAAAAAGGACGGCTTCTTCCGGAAATCCAACGGATTTCGGAAGGGCGGTTCTTTTTTTGCGTTGGTGGTCGGTCGGGCGGGCGTTTCTTTTCCTGTGGCCAAGGGCGCATGCGCCGATTCCTACGCACATATAGTAAAGGGACGGAGGAATTACACGGGACGGGGGCGGTAAAACCATGGACAATGTGGTGAGGGCGAGTATGAAAATATCCGATTTCCAAACGAAAGACGTCATCAATGTCGTGGATGGGAAACGGCTCGGGCATATCAGCGACCTGGAGCTGGATTTGAGACAAGGGGTCATCGAGGCGATTGTGGTCCCCGTTGGGGCGAAATTCATGGGGTTATTCGGCAGCGGCAGCGATTTGATTATCCCTTGGAAAAATATCGTGAAGATCGGATCGGATGTCGTTTTGGTCAAAATGGAGGAGCTGCGCGAAAACCGAGTGCAGACGGCCTATGATACAACCGTGTATATCGACCGGGACGGGCGGGCGGAACGGCGGAGCTAGAATCCATAAGCGGCAGCGCGTCGATTTATGGTAGACTTGAAGGAAATGCAGGGTTGCGAAGGAGATGGATGATGGAACCGTTTGTAAGGAATGCTAAAGATGAACAGGTGGAACGGTTCGAGCTAGCTCCGTGGTTGGATTTAATTCCGGGAATCAGCGTTGGTTTTACCGGAAGATCAGGCGGGATTAGCGAGCCGCCGTATGATCGCTTGAATCTGGCTTATCATGTGGGCGACGATCCACAGCATGTCTTGGAGAACCGGCGCCGGTTAGCCGAAGCGCTGGGTTTTGCTCCCGATGCCTGGACCTGCGGTGAGCAGGTTCACGGCAATGCCGTTGCCGTGGTGCGTGCCGAAGATCGCGGCAAGGGATATCTGGATCGCAGCAGTGCCTTTCAGGAAACGGACGGGCTGGTGACGAACGTGCCGGGAGTGCTGCTGACTTCGTTTTATGCCGATTGCGTCCCGCTGTATTTCGCGGATCCCGGCAAGGGCGTCGTCGGGTTGGCCCATGCCGGCTGGAAAGGTACAGTCCGCCTAATCGCAGCGGAGATGATTCAAACGATGGAGCGCGAGTTCGGCTGCCAGCGGAGCGAGATTCGCACCGCGATCGGCCCGAGCATCGGGGGTTGCTGCTACGAGGTGGATGAGAAGGTGATGGTGAAGGTTCGTGAGGCGTTGTCCTCTGAGGAGGAGCTCACGGGGGAGAAGTCTTATGCATCCGCGTCAGAACATGCAGGAAAAACGATGCTGAACTTGAAAGAAATCAATCGAATCATTATGATTAAAGCAGGAATATTGCCGACTCATATCGAATGTACAACGTGGTGTACAAGCTGCCATCCGGAGGTTTTCTACTCCTACCGGGCGCAAAATGGTGTCACAGGGAGAATGGCAAGCTGGATAGGCATAAAAGAGAGGTGATCCTTCCCGTGTCGCTGAAGGAACGAATACAGCACGTGGAAGAGCGGATTATTGCGGCTTGCGAGCGGAGCGGAAGGAAGCGCGAAGAGGTCCATGTCGTCGCCGTAACGAAATATGTGTCGGCTGAAGATACGCGTAATGTCCTGGAGCATGGCATCGAGCATATCGGCGAGAACCGCCCGCAAGTAGCCGTTCCCAAATGGGAAGCGCTTGGCGGGCAAGGGACCTGGCATTTTATCGGACATTTGCAGAGCAATAAGGTCAAGGACGTCATCGGGAAATTTCAATATATTCATTCGTTGGACCGGCTGTCGCTAGCCCGGGAGTTGGAGAAGCGGGCGGCGGCGCTGGGAACGAGCGTGACTGCATTTATGCAGGTGAATGTATCCGGCGAAGTGTCCAAGCAGGGAATATCGCCGGAGACGGCGGCGGATGTTCTGCGGCAAATCGCGGAATTGAAGCATATTAAGATCGTCGGGCTGATGACGATGGCCCCCATTGAGGAGGAGGCGGAACGGACAAGGCCCGTATTTCGCCGGTTGCGCGAGTTGCGCGATCAACTCAACGCCCTGGCGATTACCGAGGAGCCCTTGACAGAATTGTCGATGGGCATGTCGGGAGATTTTGAAGTGGCGATTGAGGAAGGGGCAACCTGGGTACGCCTTGGAACGATTTTAGTGGGGAAAGGGGACTTGACGTAATGGGAGTAATGAACCGGTTTATGAACTTTCTGGGCTTGCAGGAGGAAGAAGAGATTGTGGAACGCGAACGGTTTTCCGGCCAAGAGGATGCGGAAATTGAAACCCCAAGCTTTGAATCCCGTAAAAATCAGAGAGGAAACAACGTGGTCAGCATTCACTCCCAGAAGAATGTCAAGGTGATCCTCTACGAACCTCGCTCCTATGAGGAAGCGCAGGAAATCGCTGACCATCTGCGTTCCCATCGGTCGGTCGTCGTGAATTTGCAACGGGTTCGCAATGATCAGGCGATGCGCATCATCGATTTCCTGAGCGGAACCATTTACGCGTTAAGCGGCAGCATTTCCAAAGTTGGCGCGAATATCTTTCTGTGCACGCCGGATACCGTGGAGATTCAAGGGTCCATCACAGAGATTTTAACGGAGGATTCCGATTACAACAAAATGAGGTGATGACAGCTTGGTAGGCTATATCGATTCCATCGTGGGGTTGCTATACAATATTTATTTTTATATGATCCTGGTTTATATTTTGATGTCATGGGTGCCCAATGCCCGTGAAAGTTTCATCGGCGAGTTACTCGGCAAGCTGGTTGAACCTTATTTGGCTCCTTTCCGGCGGTTTATCCCACCGATCATGGGGATGATCGACATTTCTCCGATTATTGCCCTGTTCGTACTCCGCTTGGCGGCCTTCGGATTAATGAGCGTTCTGCACTATATCTTCGGGTATTAGAAATGAAGGTGGAGTTCTATGAACATTTTAAACCGGAGGAACGGCCGTTCGTCGACCGGGCCTGGGAATGGGTAGTTAATGCCGGGGATTATCATGAGGTCAAGCTAAGCGACTTCCTGGATCCGCGGCAGTGTTATATCCTGGAGTCTTTGGCCAATCGGCACCCGGATACGCAACTCCGGCTGGACGGCGGCTATGAAGGCGCGGAACGGCAACGGGCGTTAATTGCTCCGGATTACCGGGATCTCGGCCAAGAATCGATGGGGTTGAAAGTACTCGATATCACCTCGGGAGACCAGAAGTTTTTAGCCCTGCAGCACGGCGACTATTTGGGGGCGATATTGGGACTGGGTCTCAAACGCGATAAGATTGGAGACATCCATGTCCGCGAGGACGGGTGCCATGTGATTGTCGCGGAAGAGATTGCCCCCTTCCTGCAGATGAACCTTCATCAGGTGCATCGCGTCAGCGTCCTCACCGACCTGCTGAACCTAAGTGAGCTAAGAACGATGGAGAAGGAGCTGGAGCCGCAGGAATTGACGGTGGCTTCCTTGCGATTGGATGGAATCGTCAGCGATGTTTTCCGATTAAGCCGCAGCAAAGTGCTGATACCGATCAAAGCGGGTCGCTGCCGGGTGAACTGGAGAACGGAAGAGGATCCCTCCACCCCGCTGAAGGCAGGCGACGTGGTTGCGCTGCAAGGCTTCGGTCGGTTTAAAGTGCTCGAGGCAGGCGGCTTGACCAAAAAGGGCAGACATCGTGTCAAAATCGGTAAATTTGTGTGAGGCGTTTTGCAGGAGATGGCGGATTCTTGTCGAATAAGATAGTTCGAACTGTTTCCTAATGTATCTCGTAATTGAATTGACCACGTCTTCCCGTTCAAGGGAAGTTTCGAAATTTCTAGGAGGTGGGGATCATGC
This sequence comes from Paenibacillus rubinfantis, assembly GCF_001486505.1. Classification (GTDB taxonomy): domain Bacteria; phylum Bacillota; class Bacilli; order Paenibacillales; family Paenibacillaceae; genus Fontibacillus; species Fontibacillus rubinfantis. The sequence continues at coordinate 816,088 of NZ_LN909065.1, read as the reverse complement.
CATTAACGCCGCTGGATATACATAACAAAGAGTTTTCCAGACGTATTCGCGGTTACGACGAAGATGAAGTCAACGAGTTTCTCGACCAAGTGATCAAGGACTACGAGATCGTGATCCGGGAGAACAAGGAGCTACATAACCAACTGTTGACTTTACAGGAGAAACTGGATCATTTCGCCAATATCGAAGAAACGCTCAGCAAGACGATTATCGTTGCGCAGGAAGCGGCCGATGAAGTGAAGAACAACGCGAAGAAGGAAGCTCAGTTGATCGTGAAGGAAGCGGAGAAGAACGCCGACCGGATCGTCAACGAATCGCTGGCCAAATCGCGCAAGATCGCCATGGAAGTGGAAGAGCTCAAGAAGCAGGCGTCCATCTACCGCGCTCGGTTCCGGACACTGGTGGAAGCGCAGCTGGATTTGCTTAGCAGCGACAGCTGGGATACCTTGGAGAACCGCGAACGCGTGGCGGATAAAGGGCAAGAGGTACAAGAACTGTATTAATCACAAACAACGCCATTTGGCTTCCGTAAAGGAGTGCCAAATGGCGTTTTGTTATTTGACTCCATCAAGCGGATCCAGTCGCGAGATCTGCCGGCGATATTCGGAAGGAGAGACGCCGGTCATATGCCTGAAGAGAGACAGGAAATGCTTTTTGTCCGCATAACCGACGGTCTGCATGATCTCCTTGACAGGAAGTCTGGAGGAGGCAAGCAGCTCGCGGCTCGCTTCAATTCTTCTCTTTTGGACGTATTCGTTAAACGTGCAGCCTGCGTATTGTCGGAACAATCGATGAAAATGGCGTTCGCTGACATGGCTGGCGATCGCAAAGCTGCGGGCGGTTAAAGGAGTATGAAAAGAGACGTCGATTTGGCGGACGACCTCCTCCATGGCCCGGTTTTCCGGAGCGGCGGCGGGACGGGAGTTCGCTTGATCGAGCCGCCGCTCCAGCATGACCGCCAGCTCGATAAACAGACCGTATAGCTGAAGAAGATAACCTGGATTTCTTTCCGAGTATTCACGGTAAGCTTTACGAAACCAGGTGCTCCATTGGCCGCCGCTATCCTTCAAGTGCAACCACCTCATGGGGGCTTCTCCAAACAGGCAGTGCCTGGAATGGGGCAGCTCCTCGAATCCCGGGAGGCACTCCAGACAGGAGCGAAGCTTCCCCGGCTCATACAAGCAATTGTATACGATCAAGGGCTGATGCAGGCCTGCGTGGCTCGGGCGAAAAACATGCCTGGCCCCGGCGGGGAGCAGAAACAAATCGTTTTTCGCGACGCGAACAACCTCATCATCGATATAATGAAACCCTTCCCCGTCGGCCACAAGCACGATTTCCACAAATCGATGGCTGTGCATCTGCAGATCAAACGTCTCCTCGGCCCGGTTAAAGAAAAAGGGGGTGGATTCCGTAAAAAAGGCGGTACCTTCCAATACCTTCTCCCCTCGGTATAAAGACAACCGAAATCCCTCCTTCCCTGCGCTTGCCCCTATTATAGGCGGCTGGTCCTGGCAGGGTCAATTACAAACGAACGCGCTAAGCCTGCCTGGGGACATGCTAGTTTGAAAGAACGGCGCCTGGGGCCAAACGAATATGCTCGACCACGGCATCAACCTCTCCCGGCGGCTGAATCACGACATCGATCCCGTCCGGGGACACGACGCGCAGATGCATCCGGGCGGTGGCAGGTGGCGATGGTCCGTCTCCCGCAAGTGCGTCTCCGGAACTCGGGGACTCCAAGCGCCAGGAGATATCGATTCTGCCGCCTCCCGGAACGGGAACCGTGCCGCGCGCCCAGGATAATCCCCCGCAAGGCTGCGGAGCCACGAGGACTCGGCTCCAACCGGGTTCAAGGCTACGCACACCAAGGACGTAAGCGCCCAGGAAGTAGGCCGGGCCTGCGGACCAGGCGTGACAATGGCTGCGCGTCAGCAGATTGGGGTTCGCCCGATTTTCCGTGAAGTTCGGGTACATTTCCCAGCAGGTCGTAGCCCCCCAATCGATCATCTGCCCGTATTGATGGCGCATATCCTCGATCATGACATCCCATTCGCTTAACTTCGCTAGCGCCTCGTAATAGAAGAAGGACATAAACGGGCTGCCGATTTGCACGAAGGAGCTGGGCGGCCGTCGAATGGTATTTTGAACGATCGCAAGCCGGCTTCTGCTTGAAGCATGAGCTGCTGCGGCTGCTGCGGCAGGATCGGACTGGGGCTGCGCGTTGATCGGTGGGTCGGTCTGCTCAGGGATCCCGCATAAGAAGGCCACCACTTGCGTTTGGATGCTGAAAATGTCAGAACGCCGCCCGTCGGTATGGATACAATCGAGGTAGGCGTGTTTTTCTTCCGACCATAAATGCGTATTGATGGCGATCGTCAAGCGGTTTGCCTGGTCGGTATAAAACGCTTCGGCCTCGTCATGGCCGAGGGCTGACGCCAACGCAGCGGCAGATGACAGCGCTTTGACCAGGAACATGTTCTGGTGCGATACGATGCCGTCGTTTGGCTGGTCCAGCGGGGCCCAATCGAGCAGATTCCAGCTGCGGATGTGCAGCAATCCTTGGGTATTGAGCCGCTCTAAATAATGCTGAAGCGTGTATTCGATGTGGGGGAAGATCTCCGTTGCAAAAGTTTTGTCCCCATTTTGGCGGTACAGCTCCAAGCAGGCGATAATCCAGAAAAAGGTCCAGTTCGGGATCACGCTGTTCCATCCGCTGGGTACCTGGTTGGCGTAAAACGGGGTCTGAAACTTGGAACCGGGCACGAGTCGCAGGCACCGTTCCACGATTGGGTCGGCCCCAAACAAATAGTAGTTGACCAGCGCTTCATTTCGGGCATCCCCAACCCAAAATGTCTGCTCGTACATCGGACAGTCGACGAAGGTATCTTCCATGCAGAGCCGCGTCGTATGTTGACTGATTTGCCAGATGTCGTTTAAGCGCGGATCCGAGGAATGGAACTGCCCGATCTCGGCGATCGGGTAGTTGCTTTGCAGCATTCGAATGGCTCGAATGCGCACGGGATGCGCTGCATTTCGTACGGTAACCTGGCAGTAACGCAAGCCTCTACGTACAGGAGACGTATACTTTTGGCGTCCGCCGGCACAGATGTATCGGAGCGTATGGTCCAATCCATAGGTATCCTGGCGTTGGCCTTCATGCATAAACTCGAATCCGTAAAAATCGAGGATTGCCCCTTCCGGCGCTTCAACCTCGAACTCTAAATATCCCGACAGCTCTTTGCCAAAATCAATCACGAATTCGGTATCCGCGTCGGGATACCAGGGGACCTCCGCCAGCTCGAAGCTGGGAATCACCGCTTGTTGAAGCGTATTTGGTATGGACAGGGGAGTTTCTTGTCTTTTCCAAACGGAGAGGATAAAGACGTCTTCCTGGCTGACCAGCGCATCCGGAACGGGCCGGAGCCATGGGGCAAACGGCAGGAGTCCCCCTGCATCCGAAATTTCTTTGGCTTGCAGATAGTCCGGATGGGCGTTATTCATCGGGGGACTCGGCTTGTGGTCGTAACGAATCCCGCCATCAAAGGGGCCGAGGGTCACAAAGGCGGACGTATCAGCTTCCCGAGTGTGATGAAGGTTGTTCGCCTGCGTTAACAAAAGGGGAGACAGGAACTCCAGCGGCTCCTTCGCATCCACAGCAAAATGATACCCACCCCCATGCGTCCCGCCGCTGACATCGATCAGCAAAAAATGGTCGCCCGGCTCCAGCTCAAGGCGAAGGAAACGTTCGGGGGCTTCGCCCGTCAGCGCCTTCTCCTCATACCAAACCCCGTCCAGACTGCAGCCGCGGAACGTCCCGCCGACATCGACCAGCCCCAGCGTAGCCGTGCATTTCTGCCGACAGCGAACCACGGTGGCGAGGAACCCAAGGAATTCGGCCGGGTTCGCCGTATCAGTGCTCTCTTCAAAAAAATGATTGCGCAGATCAATCGCCGCGGTAAATTGAACCGGTGTGACTTTGCGGAGCTGTTCAACGCGCCGAGGATAAACGGGCTCTTCCGTCAAATAAGGAATGTCCCGCGGGACCGGCATTCCCCATGGCTCGCATCCCGCTGGGCCGATCACGGCGGCTGGCTGCCACTCCGGTCCCGGCTGGTAATCCGGTTGAATCCAGTTGTCGTCCCAGAGCCGGGCGTCGATTCTTTCAGCAAAAGCATGCTGACAGGACATTCGCGGGGAGCGCGGGTCGTGGCCCGCAAGGGCCGCAGTGATCCAGGTGTAGTCGGTCGCTACCACCACCTGTCCTTGAGCGGAGTTGGTGTCTGTAGGGGGGAGGTCTGTGCCTTGGTCAGAAGAAGGGTCTCCAAGCTCCAATTGGGCCAGTAGTCCGCCACGTCCTCGCAGGTAATAGAAGTTGCTGATCCCAAAATGCATCACCATGACGGCGATCACGTTCGTTTGCCCCGGTCTTAACAGATGTCCGATTTCGTATTCGTCATAGGCTAACCGAAACGGCCAGGATCGCGGAGGGCCTTGCCCTACCCGTTGTCCATTCACGTACAGCACGTACCGGGAATCCGCCGTGAGCTTCAACCTCGCCTGTCCGCCGTTTTCTTTCGGCCACATCAACGTTTTGCGAAAACAACGCCACTCGTTGCGCGGGCTGGATTCGCCGGAATGCCAGATCCATTTTCCTTGCCAGAGGGTCTCCATCGGTTTGCTCGCTCCTTCTCGCATCAAATGATATCCCTTTCATTATAAAAGAGCAGGCGAAGATACAGAGGAGGGGAAAACGTACTCAGGTGGGGGATAACTGACATCCCGAAAAAAAGAAATCCGGGCGTAGCGTGATATCCCCGGTTTGGGGCATTATATTGACACGGGGAAGGCAATGCGATATAACTATTTACATATTGTACTTGCATAATGGAATCATTTGATGATGGGAACCAGTACGCCGCGATTTTTGTTCCCCAGAGAGTTGGCATCCTGCTGAAAGCCAATGTTCAATGCGCGGACGGAAGATCCTCCCGGAGAAGCAAGGCTGAACTCTTCTTGAAATCGGATTTTCAGCACCGAGAAGGTTGGTTGAATTCAAGATTCGGTGCCGAATCATCTACTTGGTCTGCCTCGTGATCATAATCCGACTTAGTAAGCCTTGCCGGTTGTCGGCCGTTACACCGACCCCATATGAAGCGTATGGGATCAAGGTGTCATGCCCATTTGCGGCCTCGTCCAAACGGCGGCTGCGTTTGAAGTGCATGAAACAAGGGTGGTAACGCGAGCACAAGTCTCGTCCCTTTTAGGGGCGGGGCTTTTTTATTTTTCAGGTTGAATCAAAGAAAGGAAGAGAAGCATGAAGAAAGTTGACGTCAAAGAAAATGCGCGTACGCGCGACCTGCGGATTCTGGACAAATGGAGTCGCGAAAATACGTTTAAGCGGAGTATCGAAAATCGGGCAGGCCGGCCGAACTACGTCTTCTTCGAAGGACCGCCAACGGCCAACGGTTTACCGCATATCGGACACGTGCTGGGACGCGTTATCAAGGATTTCGTCGGCCGCTACCAAACGATGAAAGGCTATCGCGTTGTCCGCAAAGCCGGCTGGGATACGCATGGATTGCCGGTTGAGCTGGGCGTGGAGAAGGAGCTTGGCATTTCCGGCAAGCAGGAGATCGAGAAATACGGCATTGAGGAATTCGTGAAAAAGTGTAAAGACAGCGTGTTTGGATATGAAAAGCAATGGCGTGAATTTACCGAAGCAATTGCATATTGGGTGGATCTCGACGATCCGTACATCACGCTGAACAACAGCTACATCGAAAGCGTGTGGAACATCCTGGCGACGATCCATGACAAAGGCCTGCTGTACCGCGGTCATCGCGTCAGCCCGTATTGCCCTTGCTGCCAAACGTCGCTTAGCTCCCACGAAGTCGCCCAAGGATATGAGGACGTGAAGGATCTCAGCGCCACGGCGAAGTTTAAGCTGAACGACACCGGTGAATATGTGCTGGCTTGGACGACCACACCTTGGACGCTGCCGTCCCACGTGGCTCTGGCTGTGAATCCGGATATGGAATATGCCCGTGTGCAGCAGGAAGACGGCGTATATATCGTGGCCAAGAATTTGGTTGAAAAAGTCATGAAAGGCGATTACACGGTCTTGTCGACGCACAAAGGTTCGGAGTTCGTAGGCAAAACCTATACGCCGCCGTTCACCTATATCCAGGCTGAGAACGTCAACGTGATTGTGGGCGCCTCGTTCGTTACCGATGCCAGTGGTACAGGGATCGTTCACATGGCACCGGCGCACGGGGAAGACGACTACCGCGTCTGCCGCGAGAACGGCATCACCTTCGTCAGCGTCGTTAACGGCCAAGGCCGTTATACGGACGTGGTGACGGATTTTGCCGGCCGCTTCGTGAAGGATTGCGACCTTGATATCGTGAAGATGCTGTCGGAGCAAGGCACGCTGTACAGCAAAGAGAAATACGAGCACAGTTATCCGTTCTGCTGGCGTTGTAAATCTCCGCTGCTCTACTATGCGATGGAGAGCTGGTTTATCGAAACCACTGCAGTGAAGGATCAGCTGATCGCCAACAACAACTCCGTGGACTGGTATCCAGGGCATGTCCGTGAAGGCCGCTTCGGGAAGTTCCTCGAAGAGCTGGTTGACTGGAATATCAGCCGGAACCGCTATTGGGGGACGCCGCTGAACGTGTGGGTTTGCCCGGATTGCGGCGGGCAGTTCGCGCCGCATAGCATCGCCGAGCTGCGGGAGCATGCGGTAGGTCAGGTCAGCGAGGATCTGGAGCTGCATAAGCCGTACGTCGACGAAGTGAAGGTCCATTGCCCGCATTGCGAAGGCGGTGTAATGGAACGGACGAGCGAAGTGATCGACGTCTGGTTCGACAGCGGTTCGATGCCGTTTGCCCAGCATCATTATCCGTTCGAGAACCAGGAGAAGTTTGCAGAGCAATTCCCGGCGGACATGATCTGCGAAGGGATCGACCAAACGCGCGGCTGGTTCTACAGCTTGCTGGCCGTGTCCACGCTGTTCACCGGTAAAGCGCCGTATAAAGCCGTCATCGCCACCGGTCACGTGTTGGACGAGAACGGACAGAAGATGTCTAAATCTAAGGGGAATGTCATCGATCCTTGGGAAATCATCAACGAGTTTGGCACGGACGCGTTCCGCTGGGCGCTTTTGTCGGACAGCGCGCCTTGGAACAGCAAACGCTTCTCCAAGGGGATCGTAGCTGAAGCCAAGTCCAAAGTGGTCGATACGTTGGTGAACACCCATGCGTTCCTGACGCTCTACGCCGGCATCGACGGTTATAAGCCGGAGGACCACGCGTACCGTCCTTCGGAGAACAAGCTGGACCGCTGGATCCTGTCCCGTTTGAACAGCTTGATTCCGGCAGTGGATAAAGGCCTGGCGGTAAATGATTTCGTCAATTCCTCGCAAGCGATCGAAGGGTTTATCGACGAGCTGAGCAACTGGTATATCCGCCGTTCCCGCGACCGCTTCTGGGGCAGCGGACTGAACGACGACAAATTGTCCGCCTACCAGACGTTAACACACGTGCTGCTGACGGTATCGAAGCTGATCGCCCCGTTTGCGCCGATGATCGCCGAGGATATTTTCACCAACCTGGGCGGCGGGGAGAGCGTGCACTTGGCCGATTATCCGCAAGCGGATGAGTCGCTCATCGATCTGGCCCTGGAACAAGATATGGAGAGCGCGCGGCAAATCGTGGAGCTGGCCCGCAACGTCCGGAACGAGAGCGGCATCAAAACGCGTCAACCGCTGTCCAGCCTGATCGTCTCCATGGACCGGGAATTCGCGGTGGGCGAATATGAAGAAATCATCAAGGAAGAGATCAACGTTAAAGCGATCGACATCGAGACGAGCGACAGCGGATTTGTTGATTTCACGCTGAAGATGAATCTGAAGGTCGCCGGCAAGAAATACGGCAAAAACGTTGGTTTCCTGCAAGGATACCTGAAAAATCTGGCACCGGAGCAAACCCGGGCGATCGTGGAGCAAGGTCAATTTACTGTGACCTCGCCGGAAGGTGAAGAGCTGACGGTTACCGCTGACGAACTGCTGGTGGAGAAACAAGCGAAACCGGGTTATGCTTCCGCTTCCGGTTACGGCTTAACCGTTGCACTGAACACCGATATCACGCCGGAGCTGGAGCAAGAAGGCTGGGTGCGTGAAGTCGTCCGCGCGGTGCAAGATACCCGCAAAAAGCTGGATCTGCCGATCGAGAAACGGGTGCACCTCACCTTGGATGTTGACGATGAGCTAAAAGCGGCCATCACCGCGTTTGAACATGTGCTGCGCGAGAACGTCTTGATCACCGACGTCGCCTTCGGCAAACCGCAGGGGTCTGCAGAAACGGTGGATCTCGGCAGCAAATCGATTGGGATTTCGATTGACGCGTAAACGCCTGAATGGAGCTTTTCCAGGAAGGTCATAATAGTAGCAATTGAAGCAAACGAGCCTGCGGTCTCCTTTCAGGGAGAACGGGCTCGTTTGTGTTTTAGGATACTCTGGGGAGCAAAGGATGGGGTGTAAATGACTCGTCGAAAACCGGCGCCCGAACCTGCGGCAGAGCCCTTGCCGGAAACGCCGGAGGAGCAGATGAACGCCGTATACCGCCTAACCCTAAACTGGACCAGGCAGTTGGAAAAATCGCGGATCGCCGAGTACACCGAATTGCTAAACCGCCCATGGCGCTTAATTTGGTTGAACCTGTTATCCGGTACGGCCCGGGGCGTGGGGGTGGCGATTGGCTTTACGTTTTTTGCGGCAACGATCATCTACATCCTGCAGGGCTTGGGTGCGCTGAACCTTCCGATCATCGGCGATTATATCGCGGACATCGTCCGAATCGTGCAAAGACAGCTGGAGCTTAATACGTATTAGGGCCGGTTCCGAGCGAATCCTCGCTATCCAAATGCTCCGTGGCACTCATATGTTTCCGGTAAACTCCGTTACGGTAAAAGCAGACGTTTTTGCCATAGATATCGGTGGCAACAAAAGACTCGTAAGGCTCGACAAACCCGTCAAGCTCATCGGACGCTTCGATTTCCATATCGTTGTAATCATCGATTTCCCGATCCTCGGCCATCGCCGGTGAATTTGAAGTGCCATAGCTCTCAACGATTTGCCAAGCGTCTTCACCGTCAAAACCGTTTTGGTCTTCGCGTTCATCCAGGCTTGTGCGGCCAAACGGAGGGGACAAGAAGATCTCCTCGATCGGCCGTTTGGCGGAAACGAACGTTTGCGGGCTGTGATCCTTGCAATACGCCGTTTCTGGAATCGCGCGGAGCCGTTCAAAGCTGATTGGCTTGCCGCAGGTTGCGCAGTAGCCGTAACTGCCGTCCTCGATCCGTTCGAGCGCATCCTCCACCCGGGCTAAATGCAACTCATGATGCTCGGCCAGCGCCAGGTCTTTTCCCCGCTCGTACACTTCGGAACCGAGGTCCCCGGGGTGATTATCGATTGGGCTTAGCTCATTGGTGTTATCGCGCATGGATTCATTCATCCCATAATGGTCATTGTCCGTCAACTGTTCGGTTAAAGTGGACTTGGTTTCCTGCAGTTTCGCGGTAAGCTCCGCGAGCTGGGCTTTCGTCAAATGCGGCATGTGGTTGCTCCTTCCTTCCTGCATCTAGAGCGGTGATTTGTAACGTCTCTTCTAGCGGTATTTTGTGCAGAACCATGACGAAATACCTAAGGAAAATCCTTTCGCGCATGGACGGGCCATTTCCGGCTGTGCTACAATATACAAGGCTTAGTAGAGGAATATCCTGCCGCTTTTGTACGGGCGGGAAATGAAAAACGAGGTGACGGACCGCGTGGTATATTTTTTGATTGCATTAATCGTTTTTCTGGTCGATCAAGGCACGAAATACTGGATTGCAACTGGACTAACGATTGGGGAACAGATCCCGGTGATCGGCGACTTCTTCCTGATAACCTCCCACCGGAACCGCGGCGCGGCGTTTGGCATTTTGCAGGATCAACGCTGGTTTTTTATCGTGGTGACTACGGTCGTGGTGGTTGGGATCGTCTGGTATTTGCTTAAAGTGAGAAAACAGCCAAACAAGATGCTGCCGGTGGCGTTGTCCCTGGTGCTTGGCGGAGCGATCGGCAATTTTCTGGATCGTGCCGTTAGCGGCGAAGTCGTTGATTTTCTGATGTTTAATTTCGGTTCGTACACGTTCCCGATTTTTAACGTAGCCGATTCTTGCATTGTTGTAGGTGTCGCGCTGATCATTTTGGATTCGCTGCTGGAGCTTCGTCGGGAGAAGCAGGCCGCAGCCCATCAGGAGCATGAGGAAAACGTATGAGTTTGGATCAAACGCTAGAGGATTTTGAGGATGAGAAGCTTGAGTGGGTGGCCGGACCGGCCGACGCGAAGGAGCGAATCGATAAATATGCAAAAATGCAGCTGGGGGAAGAGGTATCCCGCAGCCAGATTCAGCTGTGGATTGAAGCGGGGAACCTGGTCGTCAATGACGCGCCGGTTAAAGCGAACTACAAGCTGGCGGACGGCGACCGGGTTATGCTGGTGATCCCGGAGGCAGAGCCGACGGAAATCGTGCCGGAGGCCATTCCGCTCGATATTTATTATGAAGACGGCGATGTGATCGTCGTGAATAAGCCGCGCGGCATGGTTGTCCATCCCGCTCCCGGGCATGCCTCGGGGACGCTGGTCAACGCCTTGATGTTCCACTGTAAGGACCTGTCCGGGATCAACGGCGAGCTTCGCCCCGGGATCGTGCATCGTATCGACAAGGACACGTCGGGATTGATCATGGCTGCTAAGAACGATAAGGCACACGCTTCGTTGGCAGCTCAGCTGAAGGCGCATAGCGTGACGCGCAAATACTATGCTCTGGTGCACGGCAATGTTAGCCATGACCAAGGCACGGTGGATGCGCCGATCGGCCGCGATCCCCATGACCGCAAAATGTATACGGTGATCGAACGGAACAGCAAACATGCGGTCACTCACTTCCAGGTCGTCGAGCGGTTTGGCGATTATACGCTGCTTGAGCTGAAGCTGGAAACCGGACGAACGCATCAAATCCGCGTCCATATGAAGTTTATCGGCCATCCGCTGGTAGGAGACCCGCTGTATGGACGCAGCAAAGGGATCAAAATGGACGGACAAGCGCTGCATGCCGCCGTACTGGGGTTTGATCACCCGGAAGATGGGCGGTATTTGGAGTTTAGTGCACCGATCCCGGCGAATATGGAAGATGTGCTCCAATCGTTGAGAAACCGATGAGATCTTGAGGATCGTCGGTTGAAACCATGTGTGAAATGTTCATCTCCAGGAGACAGCTTGATCAAAAAGTACAAACGATCGGGTGATTAATCCATTCTCTAAATGGGCCGAATTCCTGCATATTTAAAGTGCGAGTTCGAACCATTCGAGAATGGATTTTTTCATGAATACGAAGGAGATGGACGTTTAAGATGAGTACGCTGAATGGACAGGAAACTTATATTCAACAGCAATTTGCGGAGCGCATTGGCGGGGCGAATTACGGCAAAGACACCGCTATTTATAAATTCGAGAAAATCAAACGTGCCAAAGCGGCGGCGAAGAAGGATTTTCCGGATATCGAGCTGATCGACATGGGCGTCGGCGAACCGGACGATATGGCGGATGCCGGCATTGTGGCCAAGCTGGCGGAGGAAGCGGCGAAACGCGAGAACCGCGGGTACGCCGACAACGGCATCGCCGAGTTCAAGGAAGCGGCGGCAAAGTACCTTCATGATGTATTTGGCGTCGAAGGCATTGATCCGGATACAGAAGTGGTGCACTCGATCGGCTCCAAGCCGGCGATCGCCATGCTGCCTTCCTGCTTCATCAATCCCGGCGATATCACGATCATGACTGTGCCAGGATACCCGATCATCGGTACGCATACGAAGTATCTGGGCGGTGAAGTATATACGGTTCCGTTGACGGAGAAGAACGACTTCCTGCCAGATTTGGATGCGATTCCGGAAGAGGTCGCACGCAAGGCGAAGCTGATGTATTTGAATTACCCGAATAATCCGACGGGCGCGAGCGCGACGAAGGAGTTTTTTGGCAAAGTGGTGGATTGGGCGAAGAAATATGAAGTGGTTATCGTCCATGATGCACCGTATGCCGCGCTGACTTATGACGGACTGAAGCCGTTGAGCTTCCTGTCTGTTCCAGGGGCGAAGGACGTTGGCGTGGAGCTGCACTCGCTGTCGAAGTCGTACAACATGACGGGGTGGAGAATTGGGTTTGTGGCCGGCAATCCACTGATCGTTAAGGCGTTTAGCGATGTGAAGGACAACAATGATTCCGGTCAATTCATCGCGATTCAGAAAGCGGCGGCTTACGGGCTCGCTCATCCGGAAATTACGGAGCGGATCGCCGCGAAATATTCGCGCCGCCACGAGCTGCTGGTAAACGCCCTCAACGATTTGGGCTTTAAGGCGAAGAAGCCGAAGGGATCCTTCTTCCTCTACGTCGAAGCGCCGAAGGGCGTGGAAGGCGGACCCACATTTACGACAGCCGAAGACTTCTCGCAGTTCCTGATCCGGGAGAAGCTTATTTCCACTGTACCGTGGGATGATGCCGGCCGTTTCGTCCGTTTCTCCGTGACGTTTATTGCCGACGGGGAGGACGAGGAACACCGCGTCATTTCCGAAATCAAACGCCGTCTTGGCGATTTGAAGTTTATTTTCTAACAGCAGAATTTTACCTTAACGCCTCTTGGGTGATCCCAAGGGGTGTTTTTTTGTTTGGGGTGGATGATGTGGTTCGTGAATGCTGCTGTGGTGTGTTGGTGGTTTGGTGGTGATGTGGTGATGCTGGGGTTGGTGGTGCAGCTGTTGTTATTGGAGTGTGTGTAGGTGGCGATGGTGCTGTTGCTGCTGCTGTTGCTGTTGCTGTTGCTGCTGCTGTTGCTTTAGTTGCTGTTGTTGATGTTGATGTTGCAGTAGGCGTTAGCATTGCTGGTGCTGCTCGTTGTTGGTATGAGGTTGCTGTTGATACTGTTACAGTTACTATTGCTATTGTGCGTTTCGGTTGCTATTGTGCGTTACTGTTGCTATTGTGCGTTACTGTTGCTATTGTGCGTTACTGTTGCTATTGTATGTTTCTGTTGCTATTGCTACTGTTGCTATTTAAAGTGCCCGCGCTAGTACATGTGCCAGTTCCGGTACCAATGCTGCTTTATGATCTAACGCTTGCCAGAAAGCTTATATGGGCAAAAATCACAGATTATTAATTCTAACGCTTGCCAGCAGTCTTATTTAGGCAAAACCAACCTGATTTGCACCGGAAAATCGCAAATAAGCTCTCCTGTAAGCGTTACGTCGCCGAAGGCCCCATTTTTCCCCGAATAGCGTTTCTGATCAGCGTTAGATCACGTCCCCTCGTCCACTCCCTCCCAAGCCCCTAAGCCCCCTCGTCCCTTCATCCTTACGTCCGCATGCCTCTGTTCCTGCATTATGGCCTCGCCGTCATCCATCACCTATCACCTAGAGTCTCGGTTAAATATTCAGAATGTTAGGGCGTTTATACAGTGATAAGGGATGGGGCTGGGTACCGATCAACCCGCTACAGCCAGGGATAAGCCGGGAAAACTAACGGTTGAATAAATATAACATAGTATGTATAATTATAAACATCAACAACACAGCAGGCTTCCACTCGGGAGATGGAAGGAACCTCAGCATCGGGGAAAAAGGAACTGGGCAGGGTGTCTTGACAGGCTAATTTCATTCTGTCATAATTCATGTAAACCATAAGCACCTTTAATTCAGTCCCGTGAGGCTGGCAAGGTAACGTGAATGGGGAATTGGGCGGACTACGCATATTTGCGGCGGTCCTCTATGTCCAAGACCTACATGATAGTCATGGGTGAACTGTGACTAAAGACTCCTTGCCTGGATTTCCGGCAAGGAGTTTTTTTATGCGCCTATCACGGACCGATGCAAGGTGACCCTATCCCTTAAGGAGGTCGCAGGCTGTGAGCAACGAAAGTCATATCATAATGGACGAAACAGCGATTCGGAGGGCACTAACGAGAATTGCGCATGAAATTTTGGAACGTAACAAAGGGATCGAAGGATGTGTGCTGGCCGGCATCAAAACAAGAGGGGTTTACCTCGCAAAGCGGCTGGCCGAACGCCTGGAGAGCATTGAAGGAACCTCCATTCCATGGGGCGAGCTGGACGTAACGAACTATCGCGATGATAAAAAAGAGGAGGCAGCCCAAGGGGCCGCCAAGGCCACCTTCCCGGTCTCGATTCAAGGCAAGAAAGTCATCCTGTTCGACGATGTGCTCTATACGGGCCGCACGATCCGGGCAGCGATGGACGCGATCATGGATTGCGGTCGTCCGGAGTCGATTCAACTGGCGGTGCTTGCCGACCGGGGACACCGGGAGCTGCCGATCCGGGCCGACTACATCGGCAAAAACGTACCGACCTCGCGGGCGGAAGAAATTGAAGTGCTCTTGACGGAGCACGACGGCACCGATCTGGTTCGCATCCTGCAAGCACGGGAGGGGAACTAAGATGGCGCTGACCGCAACCGCAGTGAAGGAACGCAGCCTCCTCGGGCTGAAGGATTTAAGCGCAGCGGAAATCTCCGCGATTCTCGACCGGGCCGCCTACTGGGACGCGAGAGAAGAGAAGATGATTCCGGTGCTGAAGGAGCATTTCGTCGCGAATATGTTTTTCGAAAACAGTACGCGCACCCGCTTCTCGTTCGAGATGGCGGAGAAACGGCTGGGTGCTCAGGTGCTGAACTTCGCAGCCGCCGCCTCCAGCGTCGAGAAGGGCGAGTCGATTTACGACACGGTCCGCACGCTGGAATCGATGGGCATCGACGCCGGCGTCATCCGGCTGAAGCCGATCGGCATGCTGGAGGAGCTGGCCAAGCGGGTTTCGGTGCCGCTGGTGAATGCCGGGGACGGCAATAACGAGCATCCGACGCAAGCGCTGCTGGATCTATATACGATGAAACAGCATTTTGGAGAACTCGGCGGACTGAAGGTATCGATCATCGGGGATATCAAGCATAGCCGGGTTGCACGTTCCAATCTGTGGGCGCTGCAAAAATTCGGTGCCGAAGTGAAGCTCTGCGCGCCGGACAATATGCAAGCCCCGGAGCTAAGCGCCTATGCGTCTTACGTTCCGATGGACGAGGCGCTTTGCGCTGATGTGGTCATGATGCTGCGCGTGCAGCTGGAACGTCACGTCGGCGGGCTGATTAAGTCGGCCGAAGAATATCGCCTGCAATATGGCTTAACGGAAGAGCGGGCTGCGGCCCTTGCACCGCACGCGCTGATCATGCATCCGGCTCCGGTGAACCGGGGCGTGGAGATCGACGATGCGGTGGTGGAGCACTCACAATCCCGGATCTTCAAGCAGATGCAAAACGGGGTTCCGATCCGCATGGCGGTCATGGAACGCGCTTTGCTGTAAACCGTAGCCGGTTAGAGAGTGGCTGCGGAAAGTTGGCGGACGAGAGTTTTCGGTACGAACTTCAATCAGCGGGGGGAGATTAAACAATGCGGCTGGTCATCATCAATGCCCATATCTTAAATGAATTAGGGGAACAGGAGTTATCTCAAATTACAATCGAGGACGGAATCATCGCTAAGGTCGAGAAAGCAGGGCAAGACGAACAGCCGATCGCCGCGGACGGGGCGCAAGTCATCGATGCAGGCGGCAGACTGGTTACGCCGGGATTTATCGATATGCATGTTCATTTACGGGAGCCCGGATTCGAGCATAAAGAGACGATTGAAACCGGCTCACGCTCGGCAGCTCAAGGGGGATTCACCACGATCGCCTGCATGCCGAACACCCGGCCGGTGACCGATAATCCGGAAACCATCCGGTTCGTGAAGCAAAAGGCCGAAGAAGCCGGGCTGGTGAACGTGTTGCCTTATGCGGCGATCACGAAAAGTGAGCTTGGACGCGAGTTGACGGACTTCGCCGCTTTGAAAGAGGCCGGCGCCATCGGATTCACTGACGACGGCGTTGGCGTGCAAAACGCGCAGATGATGAAGGATGCGATGCGCCAGGCCGCATCGCTGGGAATGCCGGTGATCGCCCACTGCGAGGACAACTCGCTGGTGGAAGGCGCGCCGGTGGCCGAAGGGGAGTTTGCCCGCAAGCACGGCTTAAAGGGAATCCCCAACGAATCGGAAGCGATTCATGTTGGGCGGGATATTTTGCTGGCGGAAGCGACCGGGGTTCACTACCACGTCTGTCACGTGAGCACGGAGCAATCGATCCGGCTGATCCGTCAGGCGAAGCAAATCGGCATCAACGTCACCGCGGAGGTGTGCCCGCACCATCTGGTCTTATCCGAAGAGGACATTCCCGGTCTGGACGCCAACTGGAAAATGAATCCGCCGCTGCGCTCCCGCCGGGATGTGGAAGCCTGCATCGCCGCGCTGGAGGACGGAACGATCGACATCCTCGTAACCGACCATGCCCCGCACAGTGAAGAGGAGAAAGCGAAAGGCTTGCAGCTGGCACCGTTTGGCATCGTGGGATTCGAGACGGCCTTCCCGCTGCTGTATACGAAATTCGTCGCTACAGGCCGCTGGAGCCTGGCGATGCTGGTGCAGCGGATGACGGCGGATCCAGCTCGCGTGTTTGGCTTGGAAGCGGGGCGTCTGGTTCCGGGGACTCCGGCCGACCTGACGATCGTTGATCTCAACGCAGAACGGACGGTGGATCCGACTGCTTTTGCTTCGAAAGGACGCAATACTCCGTTTACCGGGTGGAAGCTGAAGGGCTGGCCTGTGGCAACCCTCGTTAAAGGCAAACTGGTGTGGAACGATACGATTGAACTAGCCCATTAATGGGCGGATGTGAATATAGTATTTTTAGCTTATGGATAAAGGAGTGCTGCAGGATGCAGGCAAGACTATTGTTGGAAGACGGCACGCTGTTCACCGGAACCTCATTTGGGGCGGAAGGCGAGAAGACCGGCGAAGTCGTTTTTAATACGGGAATTACGGGATACCAAGAGGTTCTGTCCGATCCTTCCTACTGCGGGCAAATCGTCACCATGACGTATCCGCTGATCGGGAATTACGGCA
Source organism: Paenibacillus rubinfantis (assembly GCF_001486505.1). GTDB lineage: Bacteria > Bacillota > Bacilli > Paenibacillales > Paenibacillaceae > Fontibacillus > Fontibacillus rubinfantis. Next base: position 798,991 of record NZ_LN909065.1, on the reverse strand, counting down.
TTTCGCGCGACGACTTCGAATCCATCGCACCATCGATTCATGGCTTCGTGGTTCGCCGCTATGAACCAACTCCAAGTAACTGGCGGGCTCAATACAATTTAGGCGACCTGCTTAAAGAATACGGCATTCCCGGTATTACCGACATCGATACGCGCATGCTGACACGCCTTATCCGGCATCAGGGAACGATGAGAGGAATTCTGACCACCTCGACCAAGTCGGTGGATGAATTGAAGGAAATGATGCTGGCTACCAGCATCGCCGAGCTGCGCAACCAAGTGGCGCAAACCTCGACGCACCATGTCTATAGCAGCCCGGGATCCAAAGAACGGATCGTGCTAGTGGACTTCGGGGCCAAAAGCGGGATTCTGCGCGAGCTGAACAAACGTGACTGCGATGTGGTGATCGTGCCGCATGACACGACGGCGGACGAGATTCGCCGCCTGCATCCGGACGGTATCCAGCTGTCCAATGGACCGGGGGACCCGAAAGACGTTCCGTACGCGGCGAAGATGATCGCCGAGCTGCTTGGGGAGTATCCGATTTTTGGGATTTGCTTGGGCCATCAGCTGTTTGCCCTGGCCTGCGGCGCTGATACAGAAAAGTTGAAATTCGGCCATCGCGGGGGCAACCACCCCGTGAAGGAGCTAGACTCCGGCCGTTGCTACATTACATCGCAAAACCACGGCTACACCGTAAACGAAGCGTCTATCGCCGGCACGGAGCTGGAAGTGACGCATATTAACAACAACGATAAAACGATCGAAGGATTAAAACATAAGAAATACCCGGCTTTTTCGGTGCAATACCATCCGGAGGCGGCTCCGGGACCTTATGACAACAGCTACTTGTTTGACCGCTTCATCGAGATGATCCGCGAGCACAAGCGGCAGAACCCGCAAAAGCCCCGCCAAGCCGAACTGATGGCCGCTGCGAAAGGAGAACTGTAAACCCATGCCGATCAACAAAGACCTAAAGAAAATCCTCGTCATCGGCTCTGGACCGATCGTGATCGGCCAGGCAGCTGAGTTCGATTACGCCGGAACGCAAGCCTGCCAGGCGCTGAAAGAAGAAGGCGTCGAAGTGGTGCTGATCAACAGCAACCCGGCGACAATCATGACCGATACCAACATGGCCGACAAGGTTTACATCGAACCGATTACCCTGGAATTCGTGACGCAAATCATCCGACAGGAGCGGCCGGACGGCTTGCTGCCAACGCTCGGCGGGCAAACCGGCCTGAACATGGCGGTTGAGCTGGCCCGTGCGGGTGTGCTGGAACGCGAAAACGTGAAGCTGCTCGGGACGCAGCTGACTTCCATCGAAAAAGCGGAGGACCGCGATTTGTTCCGCGAGCTGATGCGCGAGCTGGAGCAGCCGGTGCCGGAAAGCACTATCATCACGACGGTGGATGAAGCGCTGCAATTCGCCGATGAGATCGGATATCCGGTGATCGTGCGTCCGGCGTATACGCTGGGCGGCACCGGCGGCGGGATCTGTGCCACGGAAGAGGAACTGCGCGAGACGGTAGCGTCCGGCATTCGCTATAGCCCAATCGGCCAATGCTTGATCGAGAAATCGATCGCCGGGTTGAAGGAAGTTGAATATGAAGTGATGCGCGATGCCAATGACAACTGCATCGTGGTCTGCAACATGGAGAACTTTGACCCGGTGGGCGTACATACCGGGGACAGCATCGTCGTGGCGCCAAGCCAAACGCTCTCCGACCGCGAATATCAGATGCTGCGTTCGGCTTCACTGAAGATCATCCGGGCGCTGAACATCGAAGGCGGCTGCAACGTACAGTTCGCGCTCGATCCGCAAAGCTTCCAATACTACGTCATCGAAGTTAACCCGCGGGTCAGCCGCTCTTCGGCACTTGCGTCAAAAGCGACGGGGTACCCGATTGCGAAGATGGCGGCCAAAATCGCGCTGGGATACACGCTCGACGAAATCGTCAACCCGGTAACCGGGCAGACTTACGCTTGCTTTGAACCAACGCTGGACTACATCGTCAGCAAAATCCCGCGCTGGCCGTTCGATAAGTTCGTCCACGCGAACCGTAAGCTGGGTACGCAGATGAAAGCGACCGGCGAGGTGATGGCCATCGGGCGGACGTTTGAAGCGTCGATCCACAAAGCGGTTCGGTCGCTGGAAATCGGCACGCATCGCCTGTACCTGAAAGGTGCGGAGAAGATCGACGATGAAACGCTGAACAACCGGCTGACTAAGGCGGACGACGAGCGGTTGTTCCTGATTGCCGAAGCGTTCCGCCGCGGCTACAAGCTTCAGCAAATCCATGACTTGACCGGGATCGACTGGTGGTTCCTCGACAAAATCGAACGCCTGGTGGAATTCGAAAAAACGATCGCTGGAGAAGAGTTCTTTTCCTATGACACGCTGTATGAAGCGAAGCGCCTAGGCTTCACCGATCGGGCGATCGCCGAGCTGCGCGCTGACGGGCAGCCGTCCGGCACCCACCGGACCGAAGCCGAGGTGAGAAGCTTCCGTAAGGAGCACGGGTTGAAGCCGGTGTACAAAATGGTCGACACCTGCGCAGCCGAGTTCGAAGCCTCCACGCCGTACTACTACTCAACGTATGAAACGGAAAACGAGGTTGTCCAAACCGACAAGGAGAAGATCGTCGTGTTGGGCTCCGGGCCAATCCGGATCGGGCAAGGGATCGAGTTCGACTACTCGACGGTGCATGCGGTCTGGGCTATTCAAAAAGCCGGCTACGAAGCGGTGATCATCAACAACAATCCGGAGACGGTATCCACTGACTTTAATACATCGGACCGCCTGTACTTCGAGCCGCTGTTCTTCGAGGACGTGATGAACGTGATCGAAGAGGAGAAGCCGGTAGGCGTCATCGTGCAATTCGGCGGTCAAACGGCGATTAACCTGGCGGCGCCGTTGCAAGCGGCAGGCGTGCGCATCCTCGGCACTTCGCTCGAAAGTATCGACGAAGCGGAGGATCGCAAGAAGTTTGAAGCACTTCTGTCGAAGCTTGACATCGCGCAGCCGAAAGGCAGCACAGTCACTTCGGTGGAGGAAGCAGTGGGCACGGCTCAGTCCCTTGGCTATCCAGTACTGGTCAGACCTTCCTACGTGCTCGGGGGCCGGGCGATGGAGATCGTCTACTCCGACAAGGAATTGCTTCGCTACATGGAGGAAGCGGTGAATATCAATCCGCAGCATCCCGTACTGATCGACCGCTACATGCTGGGCAAAGAAGTGGAAGTCGACGCGATTTGCGACGGAGAGACGGTGCTGATCCCCGGTATTATGGAGCACATCGAGCGCGCAGGCGTACACTCCGGCGATTCGATTGCGGTGTATCCACCGCAGCACCTGTCGGCAGAGCTGAAGGAGAAGATCGTTGAAATCACGATCAAAATCGCCCGTGAGCTGAAAACGGTGGGCCTGGTGAACATTCAGTTCGTTATCTACAACAATGAAGTGTTCGTTATCGAGGTGAACCCGCGGTCCTCGCGTACGGTACCGTTCCTGAGCAAAGTGACCAACATTCCGATGGCGAATGTGGCGACCCAATGTATCCTCGGCACAAAGCTAAGCGATCTGGGGTACAAAGATGGTCTGTGGCCGGAAAGCAACCAAGTTGCGGTGAAGGTACCGGTCTTCTCCTTCGCGAAGTTGCGCCGCGTTGAGCCGACGCTTGGACCGGAAATGAAATCGACCGGCGAGGTAATGGGACGCGATCCGCAATATGCCAAAGCGCTGTACAAAGGCCTGATCGGTGCGGGGATGAAAATCCCTTCGACCGGTGCGATCATCGCTACGGTGGCCGACAAGGATAAGCAGGAGGCGGTTGACCTGCTACGCGGCTTCTACCGCCTGGGCTACAAGATCATCGCGACGGACGGCACGGCTTCCGCGCTGATCGAGGCGGGCATTCACGTGACGACGGTCTACAAACTGTCGGAAGGCGTGCCGAACATCCTGGATCTGATCCGGAACGGCGAAGCTCACTTCGTTATTAATACGCTGACCAAAGGGAAGGAACCGGAACGCGACGGCTTCCGCATCCGCCGGGAAGCGGTGGAGAACGGCGTCGTCTGCATGACCTCGCTGGATACGGTCCGCGCGCTGCTGGAGATGCTGGAGACCATCAACTTCTCCTCCCAAGCGATGCCCGCGCTTTAATCGCAGGCGCTCACGTAACGGACACCAGAGACGTTATGGATCGGGGCATGAGCGTTGTTCCGAGTCTGACGGACCGAGGAGACCTTATTTCGCATCATAGCAGCTGAATGGGCTCCATGAAGGCTAGATAAGGTCCATGGGGTCCGTTACAGGGGGAAATAGCCGGAAATGGGCAACTAGAGTCTATCAGGTCCGTTAGTGGACTTCGAGTAAATACACTTAACGCGGCGGCTCGGAAGCATTATGCTTCGGAGCCGCAAGCATGATTGGAGGAGAGCGGATTTGCGTTCGTTTGAAGAAGCGGCCGGGAAACTGATCGTCGGCCTGGACTTCCCCGATGCGGATCAGGCGCGGAAGCTGCTGAAGGAGCTGGAAGGGATTCCTTGCTATATGAAGGTGGGGCTGCAGCTGTTTTATGCGGCTGGTCCGGATTTGATCCGCGAGTTGAAGCAGCGGGGCTACTCCGTTTTTCTAGACGTGAAGATGCACGACATTCCGAATACGGTCAAAGGCGGGGCGAACAGCGTCACGAAGCTAGGTGTGGATCTGTTTAACGTACATGCGGCAGGCGGGCTGGACATGATGAAAGCGGCCCGAGAGGGCGCGTTGGCGGCACTGGAGAGCAACCGTGCGCTGACGATGCCAAAAATCATCGCAGTGACGCAACTGACGAGCACAAGCCAGCGGGTAATGAACGAGGAGATCGGCATCCCGGGTGAAGTGAAAAGCTCCGTCGTTCACTACGCGGAGCTGGCCCGTCAAGCCGGACTGGATGGCGTTGTCGCCTCACCGCTTGAAGTGACGGCGATTAAGACGCAGTGTGGACAAGCCTTCCTGACGGTAACGCCGGGGATTCGCCCGGCGAACAGCCCGCAAGGCGATCAGTCGCGTACGTTAACCCCCGGCGAGGCGATGGCGCAAGGCACGGACTATATCGTTGTTGCACGGCCGATCATCGCAGCCCCCAATCCGCGTGAAGCGGCGGAATCGATTATTAAGGAGATGATGTAGTCATGACAAATACACCATCAGTAGAAGCGCAAATCGCGGGAAACCTGCTGGACATCGGAGCGGTAGCGCTCCGGCCACATCAGCCGTTCACCTGGACCTCGGGCATCAAATCTCCGATCTATTGCGACAACCGGCTTACGATGTCGTATCCGGAAATCCGCGATTTGATCGCTGAATCGTTTGCGGACTTGATCCGCAAAGCGTACCCGGAAGCCGAGGTAATTGCCGGAACAGCAACCGCCGGCATCCCGCACGCCGCGTTCACCTCGCAGAAGCTGGGCCTGCCGATGGCTTATATTCGCGACAAGGCCAAAGGACACGGCAAAGAGAATCAAATCGAAGGCTTGATCAAACCAGGGCAAAAGGTGGTTGTTATCGAGGATTTGATCTCCACTGGCGGCAGCTCGATCAAGGCGGCGCAAGCTGTACGCGACGCCGGGGCGGAGCCTCTGGCTGTGCTGGCGATCTTCAGTTACCAGTTGGATAAAGCGGTCCAGGCGTTTGCCGATGCGGGTATCCCGCTGCGGACCTTGTCCAATTATTCGGCACTGATCGATGTAGCCGTGAAGCGCGGCGACATCCAGTCGGAAGACCTGGAGCTCCTGCAGTCTTGGCGGAAGGATCCGGCATCGTTTGGCAACGCGTAAACCGAATCAAGAACATGAAGCAGCCTATCTCATAGAGAGAAGGCTGTTTTTTTTACAGGTTTCCTGTATAATTCCGACTAATAGGTGAGTAGCGCGAGTAAGCAAACGTCAATGAATCTAAATGGGGTGACCTTCGTGAATCGGTTGATTACAGGATTTTTTCTGGTTTTTGTGATCGCCATGACCGGGTGTAGCAATGGTCCACAAATAACCGTGCCGCCAACTTCCGCAGATGTTCCCGACTTGGCCGGTTTAACGATCACGGATGGAGGGCCCGAGTGGCACGAGGGGGAGGAAAAGACACCTTTTGACCAGTTGATTCAGCAAGCTCCTTTTCCTGTGAAGCAGCCGGCTTTGTCGTTTGAGGTGACTCACAAAGCGGCCGCTTTTATCGAGGCGCCGTTCGATTTACTCCATATGGTGTATGCCAACGAAACGTTAGGGATGCAGGTGATGCTAAGCATCTCGAACTCGCAGGAGACTTCCGATCCGGAAGGAACGCGGGGCCCTGACCTGGAAAACGGCACGCCAACCTGGCTGCAAGGGGGCGAGTTTTTCAGCGGGCTGTATTGGCGGCAGGACGGACTAACTTACGCATTGCTGGCCAACAAGGTTGAAGGCGGCGAATTTGTGCCTTTGTACGGGGACCGCGAAATCGTCGAAATCGCTAATTCCCTTAAATAACTCCACACGCGAAAAGACCACCGATGAGAAGCGGGATCGCTTCTTCATGGGTGGTCTCTTTTTTACTTAAACGAATACCCTTCATATTTCACGGCATTCTTCAAGCTGGTCCAGACGTCCGGCGAGTCTCCGCCGATATGCCAGTAGGCGTACCCGGCCACACCGTATTTGGCCCCTGCTCGGTATTTCGCGGAAAGGGAGCGGGCATCCTCCAGCCAAATCTTATGCTGCGTCCCGTTCTTGCGGTATTCCATCGTGTATTGGCCTGCCGCTGCATTCCATTTGGGTGTTCCGCCGTATTGGCTGACTCGGTTATTCTGCTCGGGGAGCGTGAGATCCTCCGACGATACCGTGGCTCCGCTGGCGCTGAGGGTCCAATCCCGCGTATACAGCGGCATCCCGAGGATCAGCTGGTCCGCCGAAACTTTGGCGAGCAGCTTGCCGAGATGGCTCTCGACCCAACCGAGCGAGGCGACGGAACCGGCGGTGTAGCCGCTCCAATGCTCATCGTAGGTCATGATGACCAAATAATCGGCGCTCTTGGCCAATTCGGCATAATTGTAGGCATCCGACCAGTCACTGCCGAGATCCGGCGGAAGATCGACGGACAACACTGCGGAGACGGTATGAAGCTCTTTAGCCAGCTTGGCGATAAATGCGGTAAATAAGTCCCGATCGGATGCGGCGACATTTTCGAAATCGACGTTGATGCCGTGCAGCCCATACTTTTGGACGTAAGACTTCAGGCTCTGGATCGCATCCGAAGACAGCGAGGTGGAGGCGAGCAGCTTGTGGGTCGTTTCCTGGTCGAACCGGTTGCCTACCATGACCCAAACCTGTTTGCTGTTATTTTTGGCCCAGGTCATGAGGGAAGGTACGCTGGAGTCAGAAATCTTGCCGGTTTTCTCGAGAAAATACCATCTTGGTGCCAGCACGTTCACACTCGATTGTAGAATGGACTTCTGATAGGCTTCGGTCGATTGACCAAACTGCCAGCCGATTTGGATCGGAGCGGGAGTGGCGCTGGCGGCAATCGCATCGGTCCAGCGGTTGTCCTGAAGCAGGCGGTCCAGGATCACAGCCGTCTCCTGACGGGTAATCGGCTGCGTCGGATAAAATCGCCCGTCATTGCCCTGCATGAGGCCCAGCTCTGTGATTGAGCGGATCGAGGGCTTGGCCCAGGCGGCGATCATCGCCTCATCTTTATACACGGAGGTTGTACCGCCTGTGGCGGTTTGTTTCAGCGCCCGAACCAGCCAAGAGGCGGCCTCCTGACGTGTTAGCGGCTGATTGGGCTTGAAAATCCCGTCGCCCAGCCCTTCGGTCAGTCCCAGCTCGGTCGCTGCCTGGATCGTGCCGTAATACCAGGCGCTTTTCGGTACGTCGCGATAGGCGGGGACGGCGGATGCTGACGGTTCTACATGAAAGATTCGCGTTAACGTGGTCATAAATTCCGCTCTCGTAATCGAGCGGGTGGGAGAAAACAAAGTTTCGGACGTTCCTTTCATCACATTGTTGGCATTTAAGCGAATAATGGCGTCTTTGGCGTAGCTGGACGCGATGTCGGTAAACGGCATTTTGTCAGCGGCGGCCGGCTCTAGCCGGAAGACGGCGGTAACGAGCAGCAGCGAGGCTGCGAGCAGAGTGGGAATCATTTTTTTCATGAAGTAGTTCTCCTTGCCGATTCTAGTAGAATTCTCCTTAATTCTAACAGGATTGTAACCTATCATCAGCGCTTAAAATCTGGAAAGAAAAAGAACGAATTCGTTAATTCCGTTGTAACTTTTTGCCATAGTATTTCGTTTATAATGCAAGACGTAAATGAATTGCTAGACAAGGCCAAGACGACCAAGAAGAGGCAGAATCACAAATTAGGGAAATGGGAGAACGATACACGATGATGCGATGGCTTCGCAAAAAAGAAAAAGTCGAAGTTCCGTCCGGAGCGGAAACTCCGGTCCTTGAGGCGGAAGCGGAAGCCGCTGCCGCTGCAGAGAAGACGGTCTTAGAGGATGCAGCCGTCGAGGTCATTGCAGCCCGTGCGCAAGAGGAGGAACCGGAGAAGGAGACCGGACCGATCCTGTCGGTCAAAGAGGTTCGCCGTTCGTTTCCGGTCGGCGGAGGAGAAATCCAGGTTTTGAAGGGAATCGACATGGAAGTGCTTTCCGGCCAGCTGGTGATGCTCAAAGGGCGCTCCGGCTCGGGTAAAACGACGCTGCTCAACATGCTCGGCGGATTGGACCAACCGACGTCGGGTGAGATATGGTTCCGCGGCCAGGCGCTGCATGAGCTGAACGATGATAAGCGGACGTTGCTGAGGCGGGATCAGATCGGCTTTATTTTCCAAGCTTACGCCTTGCTTCCGCTGTTGTCTGCTTGGGAGAATGTTGAGCTGTCCTTGCGGATGGCGGGCGTTCCGCCCCAGGAATGGAAGAAGCGCGTTACGCACTGTCTGGAGCTCGTAGGGTTGGGGAAACGCATGTTTCACCGTCCGTTTGAGCTGTCCGGGGGGGAACAGCAGCGGGTGGCCATCGCCAAAGCGATCGCTCACCGTCCGAAGCTGTTGCTGGCGGACGAACCAACGGCCAATCTCGATTCGCAAATGGGAGCACAAGTCATGGCAGTATTCAAGAACATCATACAGACCGAACGCGTGACGATCTGTATGACGACACACGATCCTACAATCCTGGAGGTAGCGGACCATGTTTACGAAATGGTGGATGGCAAATTTATCAACTAAAAGGGGGAAGGTTAGGCTGATCCGAACGCTGGGCATCTTGTCCGTATGCCTGGCTTTGACGGTATCCACGGGCTGCGCCCTGCTGCCGGATGAAGAGGCGGAGGAAGACCTGCCGGTGATCACGCCGCCGACGATCTCGAAGAAGCCGGAGTACGAGGTGCGCACAGAGACGATCGAGATCAACGTCAGCGCGGTTGGCAAGATCATGAGCCAGCGGGAGGAACCGTTATTTTTTACGGAGGATAATCTGCACGTCAAAGAAGTGATGGTGAAGGCGGGAGACAAGGTCAAACAGGGCGATGCTCTCATTCAGCTGGATGTAGAGGACCTGCAGAAGGACTTGCGTAAGAAGAAGCTGGAGTTCCGCAAACAGGAAATCTCGATGAAAGAGCTGTTGCGGACGAAGGACGAGAAGGACCCCATCGAATTTGAGGAGGCCTCTATCGTCTTTGAGGAACAGCGCCAAGCGCTCGAGGATTTGGAGAAAACGATTGCGGACGGCACCTTGCGCGCACCGTTCTCCGGCACGGTCGTTTCCGTCACCGCCCAGAAAGGTGCGGCCATCAAAGCTTATGACACGGTAGCCGTACTGTCCGATACGTCATCGCTAGTGGTGGCGGCTCAGTTTGCCAAGGAGGATTTGTCGAAGGTCGCCGTTGGCATGAAGGCGAAGGTCGACATCAATGCGGCCGGCGTGTTCGAAGGTAAAGTCAAAGTGATGCCGGTCGAGACCAGTTCGTCCGATAACGGGAATGGCAACGGTGGCAACGCTCCGGAGAAAGATACGATCGATAAGTATCTGATTGTCCAGCTGGACAAATGGCCGGAGGGTGTTGAACGTGGCCGCCCGCTTAGCGTTTCGATCGTGACCCAACGTAAGGAGAACGCCGTATTGATTCCGATTTCCGCGCTGCGGACCATTGGTTCTCGGACTTACGTCCAGGTTGTGGAGGAGGACGGCTCGAAACGCGAAGCCGATGTTGAAGTCGGCTTGCAAACCTCAACCGATGTGGAAATCGTTAAAGGACTCACGCCGGGGCAGAAAGTAGTGGGTCGTTAATGGGAGTACCTTTATTACGCTTGCTGTTCCGCAAAATGTGGAACACGAAATGGCTGACGTTGAGTACTTTACTGGGCCTGATCGTCGCCGTCTCGTTTACGGTCAGCATCCCGATGTATTCCGACGGGTCGCTGAAACGGGTCGTCGCGACCACGCTGAAGGCCGAAAGCGAGGGGCTTCCCGCAGGCTCATTGATCATGAGCTACCAGGCACCGGGCGGCACGAAGACGGATGCGGGCGCTCTGACCGCCGTCAATCAATATATCGTAGACGAAGTTCCGGCAAAAATCGGCTTCCCGTATGACGCCTACGTGAATACGCGGTCGATCCGCAGTACAGAAGTGTTCCCGGAGGATCCAACCAAAGTGGATGCGAGTCGGACTCGGACGATGTCAATCGTGTCCATGAGTGGTTTGAAGGATCATATCTCCATCTCCGGCGGCCAGCAATATTCCGATCAAGCTAACGGCGATACGCTGGAAGCACTGATGCTGGAAGAGGCGATGTACCGCCAGGATCTGCATGTTGGCGACGTGATGGAGTATCCGGTATACAGCGGAGTCGACGTGACGCTCAAAGTGAAGATCGTCGGCACCTTCCAGCCGTCGAACGAGAATGATCCGTATTGGTACCAAGGCTTTGAAGGGATGATGAACAACTTCTACGTCTCGGACCAAGTCTTTAACGAACAACTGCTGAATGGATTATCGATTCCGCTGCATAATTCCAGCTGGTATTACGCCTTTGATCTCGGCGAGATCAAGACGAGTCAGCTGTCGCCGCTGTCGGATACGCTGGAGCGGCTGAACGTGGAGTTATACCAGAAGCTCAAAGACACGAAAGTGGATGTTTCCTTCGGCAGTCTGCTGAATGATTTCCGCAAGCAAAGCTTGCAAATGCAGACGCTGCTGTTTACCTTAGCGGCACCGATGATTGCCATGGTTTTCTATTATATCGTCATGAACGCCCGCCAAGCGCTTGACAAGCAGCAGAGCGACATCGCTGTGCTTCGCAGCCGCGGGGCTTCCACGAACCAGATCATCTTGATCTATTTCTTTGAAAGCTTGATCCTAGGCATAATCGCCTTAATCGCGGGTCCTTTACTGGGTTGGTTTATGTCCAAGAGCATTGGCTCGGCGGACGGCTTCCTGACCTTCGTGAATCGGAAGTCCATTCCGGTGGGATTCAATTTCGACGCATTGGCGTTAGGAGCGGCGGCGGTGATCATCGCCATCTTGGCGACGTTGCTGCCGGCGGTTTCGTTCGCCCGGTCCTCGATCGTCAAGACCAAGCAGAAGCAAGCGCGCTCCGATCGGGCGCCGTTCTGGCAACGTTGGTTCCTGGATATCGTCTTGATGGGGATCGCGGGTTACGGCTACTACTTGTTTAATCAGCGGCAGATGCTGACGTTCCAGACAGGGATGACTACGGATGAACTGCAGGTTCAGCCGTTCCTGTTCTTCGTTCCGGCGCTGGCGATCTTCTCGATCGGGTTGTTTTTCCTGCGGGTGTTCCCATGGCTGCTGAAGCTGATCGGCTGGATCGGCAAAAAGTGGCTGCCGGTTCCGTACTACCTAAGCTTGACGCAACTGTCCAGATCGTCGTCGTCCTATTATCCGCTGATGATCCTGCTCGTTCTGACGCTGGGCCTTGGCGTTTATAACGCCTCCGCGGCCCGGACCATCGATTTGAACTCGACGGAACGAACGCTGTACAAATACGGCTCAGACGTGATCATGAAGACGGTGTGGGAAGGCACTCCAGAGATCACCCGTCCTTCGCAAGGAGGCTCCGGCCAAGGCCAAGGCGGCGGCTCGGGAGCACCGGGCGGCGGTGGGAACCCGGGTGGAGCACCCGGAGGCGGTTCGGGAGGCGGCGGGCAAAATCCAACGCCATCCAAACTGATTTATTCCGAACCTCCGTTCGAGATCTTCCGGAAGCTGGAGGGGGTCGAACATGCGGCGCGCGTACTGCAGACGAAGGGGAATATCATTGTCTCCGGCCGCTCAGCAGGGCAAGGCAACGTGATGGGGATCGACAACGTCGATTTTGCTAAAGTCGCCTGGTTCCGCAACGACCTGTTCCCAACGCATCCGTACAATTATTTGAACTTTCTTGGGATGAATGAAAGCGCAGCTCTGGTACCGTCTACCCTGGCGGAGAAATACAAATTGAAGCCGGGCGATGTGTTTACGGTAGCATTAGGCGAGCAAACGGTGGAATTTGCGGTGTACGGGATTTTGCCGTATTGGCCTAGCCAATATCCAGACCAGACACCGTTTATTATCGCGAATTTAGATTATATCTACGATCAGGTTCCGCTCATTCCTTACGAGGTGTGGCTGAAAATGAAACCGGGTGCCAAGGTGGCACCGCTGATCACCAAGCTGGCGGAGGAAGGAATCGATCTTTATTCGGTTGACGATGTGCGCAGCGAACTGGCGGCGCAAAGCAAGCACCCAACCCGGGGCGGGGTCTTTGGAATATTGAGTCTTGGCTTCCTCGTTTCGGTGATCGTATCGCTGATCGGCTACGTGTTGTATTGGTTTTTCAATTTGTCCGGCCGGGTTGTCCAATTCGGGATTTTGCGGGCGATGGGCTTATCCCGCAAGCAATTGACGTTTATGCTGCTGGCCGAGCAAATCTTGACAGCAGGCTTATCGATCGTGCTGGGAATCGTGATCGGAAAGATTGCCGGCAAGCTGTATCTGCCGTTCCTGCAAACGGCCGATAACGTGACGACGCAAGTGCCGCCGTTCCGGATCGTGTTCGATAACCAGGACACGCTTCAGCTCTATGTCGTGGTGTTTGTGATGCTCCTGATGGGAGCGGGCTTGCTCTTCTGGCAAATCCGACGCCTCCGCGTGCATCAGGCGGTAAAAATGGGAGAGGAGCGCTAAGGGATGATTCATTGCGAAGGACTTGTCAAGATTTTCAAATCCGAAGATATCGAAGTTGTGGCGCTCCAAGGCTTGAACTTGACCGTTGAACAAGGCGAGATGATGGCGATTATCGGCAACAGCGGCAGCGGCAAATCCACGCTGCTGAATATCCTCGGCGGGCTGGATCGCCCATCGGCCGGCCAGGTTAACGTCGGGGGCTGGGATCTGCTCAAGATCCGCGATGACCAGCTGGTGGAATACAAGCGCAACACCGTCGGCTTCGTTTGGCAGAACAACGCCCGCAACCTGCTTCCGTACTTGACGGCACTGGAAAATGTGGAAATGCCGATGCTGCTCACCGGGAAGTTGGACCGAGCGTATGCGAAAGAACTACTGGAGCGGGTTGGCTTGAAGGAGCGGATGCACAACAAGCTGCATCAGCTCTCCGGCGGGGAGCAGCAGCGGGTTGCGATTGCCATCTCGCTGTCCAACCGCCCGAAGCTCCTGCTGGCCGACGAACCAACAGGTTCGGTGGACACGGCCACCTCTGACCAGATCATGCAAATCTTTCGGCAGGTGAACCGGGAGCTGGGCATCACCGTTGTTATCGTCACGCACGATTTGACGTTGGCTGGAAAGGTAGACCGTGTGGTCGCCATCCGTGACGGATTAACGAGCACCGAGTTCTTGAAGCGTAATCCGAATCTGGATTTGGCGGCTGCGGAGCTTGGTGCCGGAGGCTTGCAGGAGGTTCACGAAGCTTTTGTTGTGGTTGACCGCGTCGGACGTTTACAGGTTCCGAAGGAATATCTGGAATCCGTCGGGATCAACGGACGGGCGAGCATGGAGTTTGACGGGGAGAAAATCATTATTACAGCACCTAAATCATTAGAGGGGGAAACATCATGAGGTTTAAAAAATTATTATCCGTAGCGTTAGCGGCTACGCTGTCGTTGGGCTTGTTGGCCGGCTGTAACGGCAGCAAGGCGGCAGACCCTGATCAGGAGAAAGTGCTGCGTATCGGCGTTCTGTACGGGGGATACGACGATTCTTATTTCCGCCAACAATATACCGATGTGTACGAATTCACACACCAGAATATCCGAATCGAGATCGTACCGGCCATCGACCAAAGTCAATACCGTTACCAGGACAGCTCGCAGCCATACGTGCAGCCGGATTACCTGGAAAGCATGAAGAAAATCATGACCGGCAGCAATCCGGTGGACGTGGTGGTGACCGACACTACCGTATTAAATCAACTGATCAAGGAGAATATGGTGAAACAGCTTGATCCGATGATCCAAGAGGATAAATTCGATACGTCGGATTTTGTACCGGCTGTGCTTGACGGGATCAAGGATCTTGGGGAAGGCAGCCTGTACGCGTTAACACCTTCGTTCTCTTCCTCCGCTCTGTATTATAACAAGAAGATCTTTACGGATGCCGGAGTGGAGCCGCCTACCGATAACATGACTTGGGACGATATCTTTAATCTGGCTCGCCGCTTGGCCAAAGGGGAAGGGAAGGACCGGGTTTACGGCTTTGCGTTTAACCGGTACCTCGGAAGCGATCCGTTCTGGGATATGCAGAACAACTACGTCAGCGCGCTGCAGCTCAAAACCTTTGACGACAAAGCCGAGACGATGACGGTGAATACACCGCAATGGACCAAGGTTTGGGAAACGATCAGCAAGCTGGCCAAGGACAAAATTATCCCAGACAGCAACAGTGGGATGATGGATGGGGAATGGAATCCGGTAACCAGCGATTTATTCCTCTCCGGTAGAGCGGCGATGACGATCGGCGAGAACTACTACGTTAATGAAATTACCGACGCAAACAACAACGCTTCGAAAATCAAAAACTTCAACCCCGTGGATTGGGACATCGTAACCGTTCCGGTTCATCCCGAAAAACCGGGCGTTGGGGGGAATATCTGGCTGAGTAATACGTTTTCGATTAACAGCACGGCTCCAAACGCCGAAACCGCTTGGGACTTCATTAAATTTATTAACGGCGCGGATTGGGCGAAGCTGAAATCCCGCAGCAACTCCTATGAAATGCTGGCCCGCAAATCGTACATCCAACCGAAAATGGGCTTGGATTATAACATTCAAGCATTTTATATGCTGAAGCCGACGCCGCCAACCGATCCGAAGCAGGATAAGTTGATGAGCGAAAAACCGGGTCTGTACAGCGTGAACGACAGCGGACGTAAGTACTTCCAGGAGGTACTGGAGAATAAGAAAACCCCGGCGGAAGCGCTCAAGGAATGGGAAGAGAAGGGGAACAAGATGTTGTTGGAGATTAAAAACAACCCGAAAACCCAATTCCAGGAGGATGGCACACCGTATGTTCCTCAGGAAGGGGCTTCCGCGGACGGAGCCGTTTATAAAGGTTAAGCCGCGGAATTCAAACCGTGTAAAAATTACCAGACCAATCAAGGGCCGCCGGACGGAATCCGGCGGCTTTTTTTGTTAAGGTTGGGTATTCTATAGGCAAGGACAAATTGCTCTAATTGACGAAAGGATGGACGATTCAGTCATGCGTTGGGTCTATTTCAATAAATTGTACAGAACCAAATTCCAAGCCGGCTGCCTGGCTCGAAGATTGGAGCAAGACGGCTGGATCTACGGTTTTGACGACATGCGGCAAATCGAAATTTTTCGCTCCCGTAAGGGCAAATACGGCGTGCGTTTTATTCCATAACTTACGGCTTGACGCGCCCTGTGGGAATCGTGTATATTATTAATTGTCGCTATTTACTGACGCGGGGTGGAGCAGCCCGGTAGCTCGTCGGGCTCATAACCCGAAGGCCGCAGGTTCAAATCCTGCCCCCGCAATCCAAGTTTTACCCGGGCCCTTAGCTCAGTTGGTTAGAGCGGTCGGCTCATAACCGATTGGTCACAGGTTCGAGTCCTGTAGGGCCCATATGCGCGAAACCCCTTGATTATCAAGGGGTTTTTGCTTTGTTCGGGGTTAGTTGAGCGGTAGGGGGCAAGTTTGGGAAGAGGAAGAAATACTGTTTTGGTCACTCAAATGGTCACGAAGTTGGTTTATCCACAGGATTTTTGATACTTTTCATCTTTTCTTCGACCAGGTCGACAGCATCGCGTTGCATATCCGGAAGAAGGTGCGAGTAACGATCAAGATAAATTTGAACACTGCTATGACCGAGTCGTTCAGCCCCAATTTTCGGATTAACTCCATTATTCAGAAGCATAGATGCGTGAGAATGACGGAGATCGTGAAAACGAATTTTAGGTAACCCGGATTTATTTGTTAGGTAGGCAAATGTTTCAGTAATACGACGAGGTTTAATCGGTTCCCCGTTCTCGTAGCAGCAAACTAGGTCGTTATCCTGATACTTGTTGCCGAACCGCTCTTTGTTTGCCTCTATGACCTCTTTCTGCTGTTCCAGGTCATTTATGAGAAGGGAACCGATTGAGATCCTTCTCGTTGAGCTGGCTGTCTTGGTATCCTGAATAATAATACCCTCTGAAGGTGTCCAGTTTACTGTCTGTTGGATCGTTAACGACTTCCCCTCCATATTTATATCCTTCCACCTTAACCCGAGTATTTCGCCTTTTCTCATCCCTGTGTGGATGGCTAATGAGTAGACGATATAATGAACATGCCCTTCAGCAATATTTAGAAAGTGCATGCACTGCTCCATCGTCCAGATTTTCATCTCGGTTTTCCGTAATTTTGGAGCTTCTACCTTCTCGATTGGGTTTGTTGAAATCATCTCCCACTTACTCGCCAATCGGAAAGCTTTCCTTAGGATTGCGTGTATATGCCTTACATAGTCTGGTGAATATTTTTTGGATAAGTCATTGTAGAAACGAGCGATTGTCAAAGGCTTGATTTGCTGCACCCGTTGCTTCCCAATGACCGGGATGATCCGCTTGTTTACGATGGTAGACTCGACATCATACACTGTTGGTTTGTAATTAGGTTTTGCGTATTCTTCAAGCCATGTCACCAGAAGTTCTTTAATTGTAATGTTGTTATCCGGTACATAGGTGTTCTTGCTCATCGAAGCGATCAGCTCTGCGCAAGCGTACTCGGCTGCTTGTTGAGTTGGGAATCCACCCTTTTTCTTTTGTCTACGTGCACCGGTTACAGGATCAGGAGGGATGTCAACTACAAATGTCCAGGTCGATCCTCTTTTAAAAGTACGTCCTTTCATACAGCCTCCTCCTAAAATGCACCATGGAAGTGCAAGACTTCCTCGATCTCTTTCTTTTGAATCACAAACTTATGAACCGCGTTCCGGTACCTTGCCGCCAGATTACTCAATCGTACGCCGATTTTATCGTCCCGGACGATCATGTCGGCGAAAAGGACAGGTTTGCTATCATCGAAAACATCCAACTGGTTCTCTTCAATGCGTTCGAATGGTCCGTCAGGTGCAAAAATGATTTCGTCATGGTTCAGCATCGTTTCGGTATCAACCTCTACGATCAACTGAGAGGGAGCGTCGAATTCACCGGTTGGATCGTAATAAGCATAGATTTTCGTTTCAGGAGGCGGGGTGGTGCCGGCCGACTCGGTATGTTTCCGTAGGCCGTGTTGCTTCGCAGCAGCCATCATGATCCCTTGAAACTCCCGGCGTTGAATTTGCTCCAGACGTTCCTTCGCCAGCTTCATAGGCACGTCAAAGGTTGAAGCGAGAAAGTCAATGACGTCGTTTTGGTGTACCGGCAGGTTGAGTTTATTTATCATGTAAAATGGCATCGAGGCGTAGAGGAGAAATACGTTTGCATCGGCCTCCTGAGCATCCCTGAATAGATCCGGCATCTTGCGCTGATCCCCAACGTGTCGAAGCACGTGGCAAAGCTCATGAAAGAATACCATTCGAGAGCGAATTATACTTTCTCGCTTATCGAGGATGATGACACCTTCGTTATTGTCTGAGAAGGATTTGCACGAGTCGAAGTTCAGTCCAACACCAAACATTTCAGCAATGCGGACGATATCGAGATCTTCTGGGGATTTTATGTGGTTAGATCGATACTGATCATTAATCCATTGCTCGAGTACGGTTTCATGATAATGGGAAAATTTCATGAGCAAGCACCTCTGTGATAGGAATGTATGTTCTGTTTATGGTGGAAAAGAAAAGCCGTTTCCGGCTTGATTATAAAGTTATGAGTTCTTGCCATTGGGCTTGTCCTGACTCGATGCGACAAAGCTCACAATGCTTGAATCTGGTGGTGGACCTTCTGATTTGATGATCATCGGCTGTGGTTTTTCTCGGCTACCGCTTCCGTTAAATACACCGATACGAATCATGGTATTAACCTCCTTATGAGGAATGTATGTTCGGTTTATGGATAGAAAATTAGAGCCGCTCTGGGCTCGAATTTATTGCCTAGTTAACGCCATGCCACTAAGGGCATTTCTTCATACTACCACCTTAGAAATTTTCACCATCGGTTGGAGAACTTGTTATTTATTTTGGTCCTTTTCCTTTGCAGCTGCTTCTGCAGCTCTCCGTTTCATCTCACGGTATCGCTCCAAAGCAGCCTCCATTTCAGCGATCTCGTCCGGCGTGTATTTCTCCGGCCCGCCAAAAAAGGACAAACTGTTTTCATCAATTACAGTTGGCACAATTGTACGTCCCATTAAGTAATCGACAGAAACATTGAAGAATGTTGCAAACTTATCGATTGTCTCCAAATCAGGATTGCGACTTCCGTTCTCATACCCAGAGATCGTGGATTCGGCTAAGCTAAACTTCGCCCCAAAATCCTTCATCGTAAGACCACTATCTTTGCGCAATTTGCGCAGTCGAGACCCACTGAACATATTAATCACCTAAAATCATTATACTTTGCACTTTGCATATTGAAAAATAAAAAATAGAAAACTTCGCAAAATGCGTTGACACTTCGCGAAACGCGATGTAATATATGGGTAGCTTCACAAATCGAATAGTTTATGGAGGTGAGAGAGGTGGTCAACCTTATCAAACTAGCGAGAAAATCAGCCGGATATAGTCTTGGAGGCGCAGCAAAAGAACTTGAAATACCGGTTGGCTATTTGTCTCAGATTGAAAATGGACAAAGGCAGGTTGATTCTGATCGTGCCGAAAAGATTGCTAATCTATATAAGGTACCAAGAGAAGAAATTTTTTTGCCCAGTCGCTACGCAGTACGCGAAGTTGATGACGGAAACTACTCGATTTGCACGGAAGGAGGTGGGATAGGTGGAAAAGCGGGATGAAGCAATGAAGGCGGTAATAGAAGCACTGGTCAAGGAGCTGAGTCGAGATCCAATTGCCCCGGAGATCGTGGTGGCTATCTCCAAGGCAATTGAAACTCTCGATGGCATTAACCCTCTTACTCAGACAGGGAATACAAAAAGTCCTGAACGACCTAGCGGTTGGTGATGTAATCAATTTCTAATGAGAATGTCCATTGGCTATCACCGGTAGCTTCTTGATTTAAGTTAAGCGCTTGTACTGCTGATTTGAAGTGCTGAAGGCCTTTACTTAAATGGCTAAGGGCTTCATCAGGCAAGTGCGATGAACACCCAGGACAGACCAATGTTTTTGCCTTAATCAAGCTGTTGAAATCAACTTTTATAACCGATTCACATTCTTCACATTTGAAGGTCACTTTGTATAAATCATCAATCATTTCATTTCCTCCTTTCTGCGATGTGATCTGGACAATCTCATTCTAACAGATTTTAGGAGGTACAACACGAAGGGAGGTCACACGGTGGACCACAACCTGCAAGACATCAAGGAGATCCGCGAAACGAAGGACGCTGCTGAGGTCAACCAACTACTGAGAGAGGGCTGGGTACTTGATTATTGTAGCCACGAACCAAGCCGTAGCCGGTACGTACTCGTGAAATTTGAATAGGAGGGAGATCATGGCAAGAGCGCTAAAAACACCTTCTACACTGGCTGAAGCATTAAGGCTGGCCGCCGAACTGGCCGAGCGTAATGAAAAGTTAGAGAAAGAACTGAAGGAACTGCAATCATCGCAATATCCAGAAGTTCTTCAATCAAAACACATTCTTGAACTGATGGGATGGTCGAGACCAACACTGACATTCGCGGCAAACGATCCTACCTTCCCGCATTTGGATGGTTCTCGTAAAAAGGGAGATGGCATCCGGTGTTTGAAATGGGAGTTCTACGAATGGCTTAAATCTCGGGGGTGATGGGATGCGATTCAGATGGATGCGGCAAAGCTCTCGTTCTGGGTTGATCGCCGCGATAGTTACGCGGGCAATGGTCAAGGGATTATCGATGGAAGAAGCCTTAGATGTATCATTGCCACACTATTCGGTTAATCCTGGTGCTCTATCACAGTTGGAACGGAAGCGGATCCTGCGGGATGCCCGGGAAGGAATTAAGAGAATAGAAGAAACCCGCCGGGGCGGTACCGGCCGCCGGCGGATGAGGGGATGACATGGGGAATGTTGTTTCTCACAAAACCATATTACAACAGCCCCATGTCCAAAAGCATCCCTCTTAATTGGACAAAGGAGGTAAATGTAAATTGGCAGTTGGACATTTTTCAACAGCACTCGAAGAGGTGCTTGATCAAACCGGGGATACCCTGGCTAAGGCGGGGAAGGCAGCTCATGTTGATGGATCGCTTATAGGTAAAATCCTCAAAGGTAGCCGTAAACCGACGGAGCCGGTAATGAAAGCGGCGGCACAGCACTACGATGACGGTAGGCTCTACATTGCAGCAGCTGGAGAGATAACGGACGGGGCATTCGTCCCATGGCTAAACGGTGTTGATTTACATAGGACGAGCGTTCATATCAAGGTTTTGGAGGAAATCGGAGAAGCACAGGAGGCTTTGCAACGGGCACCGATCACCAAGACTAGGGAGCAACTGGGGCAGCAGGAGCTGCTTAGGATCAAGGCAGCCATTATGGAGAGCATCGAAGCCATAACAGCGCTGATGCATTATGTGACGGTCTTATGCCGGGAATATTGCTTCTCTTACTTTGGAGCATGGCGAGAACATCGCTCGGAGCTGAAGGCCAAAAAATATATGAAATGAGGGATTGTAATGGAAACCAACATGACATTGGAAGAAGAAGCGCGGTTCGTAGCGCGTAACGCAGCTCGTAACCTTCGGACGATCCGACGGAATCCAGAAAGCGTGTCAGCGGATAAGCTCCAGAACAACATCGCTTACCTCAAAATGATGATCCGTTTGAACAAAGCCGATCTGAAAGCACAAAAAAGCGCCCGGCGGGCAGGCCGGACGCTTCGGTTGAGATCACGTCTAATGAGTCTCTTATCGTCTATTTTATCTGATGAACGCCGGAAACGCAAGGAGGGAACGGCTTGATCAACCAGGACAACATTGAGCGCCTGATTGGCCGAAAATTGACGGACAAGGAGCTGCGGACCATTGAGTGGCTTAACGGCTGGGAAAAGGATACGAGTGGCACGATCGCTCATCTGATCAAGACGGCGTATCTGAATGGGCGACTAGAGAAGAGATTGAATAGCAAGGAATAGACAGGGTTTCGGCCCCGTCTCACTGCCTACGGGACGGTTTCATAACCTACTCCCGTTTCGTAGGCGGTGAGATGCGGCTGAACGCATCAATCCAAAAGAGAGGAGGACAAGCCATGCAGCAGGTGATTCAGCGGCTGACAGTAGTCAGCAATCCGACTCGGGTTTTTGAAGTCGGGACGGAGATCGAAGGTCGGGAGGTCATTGAGATCAAGCAGTTCTGTAATGACGATTTCTCGGAGTTTTTGGTCTTGGATGAAAACGATAACCCAATCTCCAGCATCGAGAACTGCCCAGTCATCGTGGATTGGAAGGCAATCGCAGTTCACGATGAAAAAGAAAACGACCTGCGGGAACAGGTCGTATCTGGTACTTAACAAATTCACTTGCCCTTATCGTATCAAAATGGGGCGAATCAAACAAGAGGGAGGGATTCAGATGGGCAGTGCTTATTCCGTGGATGTGACGGATCAGAACGTGGCTGTAGAGGTTAATCCAGAAAAACCATACTGCTCCCCAGCTCTTTGTATCCGCGGTACATTCGGCAGCTTGCAATTAATCGCGACAAATGAACATCTGGCCGAGATCGAATATGCCCTGCGGACTTACCTGTACGGGATCCGCTACCCGGAAACGCCGGACCAGCAATCCATCTTAAACCATGAAATCAATCATTACATTGAGGAGGGAATCGCTTGAACAGTATCATTCTGGAGCGTTTGGGCGCACGCAACTTTAAAGGTTTTCGTGACTTTGGCTTAACTACAAATGGCGGTAATGTTGACATCTACGGGGACAATGGCACGGGAAAAACGACGATATTTGATGCATTTATCTGGCTCTTGTTCGGAAAGGATAGCGCCAACCGCACAGAGCAAAAGTTTGAAATCAAGGAGTTGGACTCTGCTGGAAAGGTACTTCGGCACAAGCTGGAGCATGAAGTGGAAGCGGACATCCTGGTCAACGGACGCCGCCGGACATTCCGGCGAGTCTACTCCGAAAAGTGGACCAAGAAGCGCGGATCTGTTACGGATTCATTCGAAGGACACTCCACAGATTACTACGTTGACGGCGTGCCCGTAAAGCTTTCCGAGTATCAAGCCGAAGTGGATTCCCTCATTAAAGAGGATCTCTTCCGTCTCCTGACCAGCCCTTCATATTTTAATGAACAGCTTAAAAAGGAAGAACGCCGGAAGGTGCTGCTCGAAATCTGTGGTGATGTTACGGACGCTGAAGTTATTCATTCTAATCCGGCGCTCAGCCAGCTGCCGGTCATCTTGGGAGAACGAGATATCGAGAAACATAAGGAATTTGTTAGAAATCGTTGCAGAGAAATCAACAAGGAGATCGAGCGTATTCCTGACCGAATCGACGAAGCTCAACGGAATCAGCCGGATATCCATGGTTTGGATGAGAATCAGCTTGATGGTCAAATTGCAAAGCTTCGATCGGAAATCAAGGCCAAGGAAGAGGAGATTCTTCGCATTAAACACGGCGGAGAAACGGCAGTAAAGGAGAAGCGGCTCCAGGAGATCGAGACAGAACTATTGGCTATTCAGGGCAGGTTACAGTCGGCCGCCCTAGATCATGTTGCATCCAAACGTAATGAGGTTAGCTTGTTCCAGAAGGACTTCGATGTGGTTCGACGCCAAATTGACGGTAAGCGATATCAGGTCCAGCAAAATGAGCAGAGCATCGATCTGAAGAGCCGAGAGGCAGATCGGCTCCGCGCCGAGTGGACGGAAATCAATGGCAAAGTGTTAGAAGGGCAACATCATGACGAAAATTGCCCAGCCTGCGGTCAAGCTCTTCCATCCGAGCAGGTCCAGGAGGCTCAAGCGAAGGCAGAGGCATCGTTTAACCGGGATAAAGCTCAGCGGCTTGAACAGGTCAGTATTCGCGGGAGGGCCGCTAAGGAAGAGATTATCCGGCTGCAAACCGAGAATGAGCGGCTGAGTCAAGAAATTGAACGGCTTAACGATCAACTAACCGATTGCCAAAGTAAACTGGCCGCTGCCGAGCAAGAGCTTGATCAGCTTCGGTCAGGCATTCAGGATCCGAAATCTGATCCCGGGTACCAAGAACTCCTTCGCGAGAAAGCATCGATTCAAGATGAAATCGCTCGGCTCAAAGAATCCGCTCAAGGGGAAGTAACTCGTTTGGAAAGAGAGGTTTCCGAACTGGAGAGTCGACTCCGTGAGATGGAACTAGACAGATATAAATTTGTTGCCTACAAAGAGTCTGAGAATCGAATAGCTGAGCTCGAAGGGCAGGAGAGAAGTCTCGCTGCCGAATATGAACGCTTGCAGGAGGAGCTTTTCCTAACCGAAGAGTTCACTCGCTCCAAGGTGGCCTTGCTCGACTCCAAGATCAATTCTAAATTCAAATATGCTCGTTTCCGGCTGTTTGAAGAACAGATAAACGGTGGACTGAAGGAACTCTGCGACACGCTTTATAACGGAGTTCCGTACGATGGAGGGCTCAACAATGCGGCCCGGATCAACGTCGGCCTGGACATCATCAACACGCTGTCTGAGCACTATGGCTTCTCGGCTCCAATCTTTATTGACAACGCTGAAGCCGTTACCCAGTTGATCGATACGGATGCTCAGGTGATCCGACTGATCGTGTCTGAGCCAGACAAGAGGCTTCGAGTCGTTACGCAAAACAAAACCATGCAGGAGGCGATTTAATTGACAACCACAAATCAAGGAGCGCTTGCCAAGAAGGAACCAACGCAATCCGAACGATTTATGGCCAAAGTTATTGCGGAGTTTGGTTCCAGCGTCGGTGAAGTGGCTCTTACGAACTTCCAGAAGCGCCTTGCTCAGAATTACTTCATTGCCCTGGATTCCGTGCTTAAGACTACCGAAGAAAAGCGGCTGAAGAAGTCGGAGAAGTACCGTGACCCGCTGCCGGTGACATGGGCAAACGTCAATATGGACAAGCTGGCCAGAGATGTTGTGGCCTACGCGAGAATCGGGTTCGATCCTTCGCAACCGAACCATATTAACCTGATTCCATTCAAAAACAACTCTCTCGGTAAGTATGACATCGGCTTCATTGAGGGATACCGCGGACTTGAGCTTAAATCGGTCAAGTATGGCTTGGATGTTCCGGACCATGTAACGGTAGAACTTGTATACTCTAATGATTATTTCGCACCCATCAAAAAGGATGCGAACCATCCGTACGAAGGATATGAATTTGAGATCAAAAACCCGTTTGATCGGGGGAAAATCCTTGGCGGCTTCTACTACCATTCCTACACAAAGAACCCTGAAAAAAACAAGCTGGTGATGATGACAATCAAAGATATCGAGAAGCGGAAACCGGATCATGCCAGCCCCGAATTCTGGGGTGGTGAAAAGGATAAGTGGGAGAACGGTAAGAAGGTCGGAACCGAAACCGTTGAAGGCTGGTACGAGAAAATGTGTTGGAAAACCGTTTACCGAGCTGCCCACAGCGACATCACCATTGATAGCCAGAAGATCGACGACGATTATTTGCGCCTGAAACAGATGGAGAGCGACTTTGTTGAGTCGGAAGTTGAACGGGAAATCAACGCCAATGCCAATAAAAACGTCATCGACATTACGCCTCCTGCTTCCAACGAGCCCGAACTGGAACCGGAACAACATTCATCCAAGCCGAAAGTGGAACAGGATGGGCAGGGTGAAATGGAATTCGAGATAAACCCGGATGACATTCCGCCGGCGGGCGCCGAAGAGCCTGACTTCTAATGATCGATATCAAGTGCCTCGGCTCCAGCAGCGCGGGCAACGCCTACCGGATCACGGACGGGCGTACCGCTCTCCTGCTGGAGGCTGGGTTCCCTTATAAATCACTTCAGCGGGAGCTGAAGTTCCGGATGTCGGACATTGCGGGTTGTCTGATCAGTCACGAGCACGGGGACCACAGCAAGGCAGCTAAGGACGTGATGAAGGCTGGGATACCCATCTATACCAGTCAAGGCACGGCGAACGCCCTGGGGCTCGCTGGTCATCGCTTGAAGCCAATTAAGGCACATCAGCAATTTGAAATCGGTACATGGTCCATACGGCCGTTCGAGATTGAGCACGATGCCGCAGAGCCGCTAGGTTTTATCCTGGCGAATACCGCGGGGGACAAGCTGGTATTCCTGACGGACACCTATTATTGCCGCTACCGCTTCGCTGGCCTAACTCACATCATGGTGGAAGCAAATTACTCGCTGGACATCGTGAATCAGCGCGTGGCCGACGGCCAGTTGCATCCGGCGCAGAAGAAGCGGCTCTTACGATCTCACTTCGGTCTTGAGCACGTCAAAGACTTTCTCAAGGCCAACGACATCAGTAGGGTCGAAGAGATTTGGCTTCTACATCTATCCGACGGAAACTCAGATGCCGCTAGGTTTAAACGGGAAATTCAAGAGACCACCGGCAAGATGGTTATGGTAGCTAACCGATGATCGATGATCAAGGGAAGATGCTTCAAAGCATGATGTGTGACCGGATTTGGCGGCTGATGAAGTCGGATCCGGAAGCGTTCCAACGGGAGACGCGGGCTTACTTTGCTCGGGCTTATCCGGGATGGACTGTAGTCCGAGTGAAGTATCCCATCGTTTATTTGCGAGACGATAGAAAGCAAGTTTAGGGGATGAGCGAATGCCCGAAGGCAGTTACCCTTTTCCGATGTATTCCGGATTACTCGAGCCAGAACACTACAAGAAAATAGGCAGCGCGATTTGGCTTTTCCTCTGGTGCATCAGCTCCACAACGAAGGAGCTCGAGGAGGAGGGGACGGTCTGGGGCAGTGTCCTAGGTGGTCGGCCAATGAAGTTGTCTGAGATAGCAGAGTATTTCGGGGTTAATAACAAGACCGTCAGCCGCTGGTTGGATGCATTAGAACAACATGAGTACATACGAGTGACCAGAGCTGCACGCGGTTTAATCCTATCAGTTCGAAATTCAAAGAAGTGGACGGACAAAAATGTCCTATCACTAAAAAATGATAAGACAAATATGTCCGATCAGTCAGCAAGTGATAAGACAAATTTGTCCGATCATGAGCAAAAATCAATCAGTGATCGGACAGAAATGTCTGATCTAAAAGATATTAAAAATCTTACTACTATCACTACTACTCCTGAGGATTGGCCTGAACAAGGTGAACCTGATCCTCAGGCAGATGGAATGATTTCCATTTTGAACGCTTACTGCGAACTCAACAAAAAATTAGATTTCCATGTTAAGCCAAAAGAGCGCGAAGCCATGGGTAAGATGGTCGCCGGGGGGATGCCGGTACCCTTTACCATCCGAACTATGGAGAGCCTGCTTCAGGCAAAGCGTGAACGGGAGGGTGAAAGTTTTAAGTACCCGACCAGCTTTTTGTACTACGTGGACGGAATCGAAGAAGCCTGGGTTAACTCCCAAACTACCAGTCAACTGATGGCTGGAGTCGCCCCGGGAGCTCCAGAGCATCCGAAGCGAATGACCAAGCTTCAGCAAGAGTTAGAAAAACTCCGAAGACGAGCAAAGGAGGAGCGCCAGCATGGATAGAGCAGAAGTTATTGAGCTGCTCATAGCAATCAAGGAGAATTACCCAAACTTCGATACAAGCGATGAGAGTATTGATCGCCACTTTAAGTACCTTCACGATCTGCCTTACGAGATTGCATCTAGGAATGTCGAGGAACACATCCGGACGAGCAAGTATCCGCCAAACATTGCGGAGATCCGCGGGAGCCTAGGTGAACAGATCGAACGTGACCGGATGAAGGCGGCGACGGCCGAATACTTTGCTGCGCGGGAGGAGGCCGCGAAAAACGCCTGTCCGCCGCCGCCGGGCTGGAAGGAGGCCATCTATGCAAAACTCGGTCGACCAATTTGCTGATCTACCTCATGATCTGGCGGCTGAGTGCTCGGTAATCGGTGCTGTTCTCATCAAGCCGGAAGCAATTGAGTACGCGGAAGGCCTGCAGCCGGAAGTCTTTTATCACGCCGGCCACCAGATCATTTTCCGAAGAATGATGGAGCTCGCAGGCGAAGGTGAACCGATCGACCTGGTGACATTGACATCGCGGCTTAAGGATCACGGCGAGTTGGAGGATGTCGGCGGCGTGAGCTACTTGTCACGACTGGCTCATTCGGTACCTACGGCAGAGAACGTCGAGAGTTACGTCGCTGCGGTGAAGAATAAGTACCTGCTACGGGAGATCATTCATGCAGCTCAAACGCAGATCGCGGCAGCGTCCTCTGGGGAAAACGTCCAGGCGCTGTTGACAGAGATGCAGGTTTCGACCGCAAAATTGACAGATCAGGCTGCCCCTCCGCAGGATTTTAAGCGGATCAATGATGTGCTAGTAGAAGTTGTCGAAACGACTGAGATCAAGGCCGATGCGTTCAAAAGGGGCGAAATCACGGGAATTAAAACTGGATACACAGACCTGGACAAGATGCTCGGAGGGTTGCAGAAAAGCGACTTGATCATCGTCGCGGCCCGGCCATCGGTCGGTAAAACGGCTTTCGCCCTGAACATTGCCCAGAACGTGGCGGTCCGAAGCGATGAACCCGTAGCGATCTTCAGCCTTGAAATGTCTGCCCCGTCGCTCGTTGCCCGGATGATTAGCGCTGAAGGAAACCTCGAAGCCAGCCGGCTGAGGATGGGTGACATGAACGATGATGATTGGAGCAAGATGTCTGTTGCTGCGGGCGTGCTGGGGGAAACAAACATCCGAATCGATGATTCTCCGGGTATAACGGTCCATGACATACGCGCTAAATGCCGGAGGCTAAAGAAGCAGTGTGGGCTCGGCCTGGTCGTTATCGATTATCTGCAGTTGATCGCCAGCACCGGCGGTAAGGGCCGCGGATCGGAGAATCGGCAACAGGAAGTGTCTGAGATTTCCCGGACGTTGAAACATCTTGCCAGGGAGCTGGACGTTCCGGTAATCGCGCTTTCCCAACTCAGCCGCGGTGTCGAGCAGCGGCAGGACAAGCGACCGATGATGTCAGACCTCCGTGAATCTGGTGCAATTGAGCAGGATGCCGACATCGTAGCCTTCCTATACCGGGATGACTACTACAATGCTGAGTCCGAGAAGAAGAACATTATCGAGATCATCATTGCCAAGCAGCGGAACGGACCGGTTGGGACCGTGGAGCTGGTGTTCATGAAAAACTTCAACAAGTTCGTAAATTACGACCGGGGGCATAGTGATCCGGGGCCGCCGCCTCAGAATGTAACGGATATTCACAAACGCCGCTGGGCGTGAGGGGAGGAAACGGGGATGAAGCAGCTTAGAAAGCCGACACGGAAGCAAAAAGTGGAGCTGGGCAGGCAGAAATTGAAGCCTGACAACTGGCTCGTTGAACGGGATGACGGAAGCCAAATGGTGGTCGTGAGTAAGGAAAAGGGGCAGGTCCGACGGCTCCGGTGGGGCGCATGAGTAGTCCATGGAGTAAATGGAGCGTTTACGAGTACATGCGGCACGTCTACATGCGCGCCGGGCGCTGGCCGAACCTCCCCGAGCTGCTGGATAAATTTCCGTCGACACCGCTGGCAGAGATCAAGGATGGCATGAAGGAATTCGAGAAGACGCTCACGATCGGGGGCGGCCGGCATGCGCAGTGAAGCTTTGGTGGATCCATATTATCAGGATGTTCCTTGGGACATCGTCTATGACGATAACGGTCGGCAAATCGGAGAGGTGTACATGCTATTTGGCGAGTCAAAGAGGGAGGGGATGCTCTATGAAAATCGTTATTCCCGGCGAACTACCGACCATGAATCAAATCATCGACGCGGCAAAAACGCACTGGAATGGTTACCGAAAAATGAAGCAGGATAACACGCTGCTTGTTACCTTAGTCGCAAGACGTCTTCCGGAATGTAAAAGAGTAGACATCTCTATAACCTGGTATCGCAGAGACCGCCGAACGGACAAAGATAACATCATGGCCGGGCAGAAATTCATCTTAGACGGTCTGAAGGAGGCAGGGGTCATCGGTAATGATGGGTGGAAGCATATTGGGCGGATCACACATGACTTCGCAGTTGATAAGCATAAACCTCGTGTTGAGGTCGAGCTTATGGAGGTCGCTCCGGAGCGAGCTGGATGATCCTAGTTTGTATTGAATGCGGCCGAGACATGGAACAAGCGGAAACAAATGAATTCCGGTGCCCTGGTTGCGGGTTTGGAGTGGAACAGTTGTCCATCCCCGTAGAAGGAGATCTGGATGAGCCCAGCTCGGCCGTTTGACCAAACATATGATCTTATTTGAAAGGAGTTTCTGCCATGAATGTGAGATTACAAGTGGTAAGATCAATCGATGATATTCTTCTTTACTGCGAAAAGTGCAAGCAGCGCGCAGAGCTTAACCGCATTCATGGCTCAGTCTTTTCAAAAATCGACGGATATTGTAACCGGGAATGCCCGGTAGGTGGACTGCTTCAATTGCATGGCAAGAAGTTGGTACGTGATCTTACGTGAAAGGGTGACTAATAATGACCGAGCAAGAACGGCGCCGGGCTTTTCAAAAGGTCAAATCCATGTCGAATGAAAGGTTTTGGAACTGGATGAATTTCATCCACTCCCGAGCCTACGCCAAAGCAGCACAACATTATGAAGAGGCCATGGCTATCGAGTTACAGCCGAAGCAAGCTGCTGCCGTCAAAGCGAAGGCACTCGAGATTCGGGAGACATGGGATGGTATGGCGACAATAACGATGGGTGATACAGAAGCTGCGAATCTTCAGTCTGTGGGGGTGTAATGTTTGAGAGAGCTTATCATAGATAATTTCGCCGGCGGAGGCGGGGCTAGTACAGGAATCGAATTGGCAACCGGCAGTAGCGTAGACATCGCCATCAACCACGACCCCGCAGCGATCGCCATGCATCGGGCTAATCACCCAGAAACGGACCACCACTGTGAAAGCGTTTGGGATGTTGATACAAGGGAAGTCACCCGCGGTCGTCCGGTTGGATTGGTCTGGCTGAGCCCGGACTGCAAACACTTCAGCAAGGCCAAGGGCGGGAAACCGGTCGAAAAGAAGATTCGCGGGCTCGCTTGGGTTGCGCTCCGATGGGCGGCGACGGTGCGGCCACGCGTTATCATGCTAGAGAACGTCGAGGAGTTCAAGACGTGGGGGCCGCTGGTTGTCGGAGCCGATGGGAAACAATGGCCCGACCCCAAGCAGAAGGGGCGGACGTTCAACAGCTTCGTGAACGCGCTGCGTCGGCAAGGATACCAGGTCGACTGGCGGGAGCTTCGGGCCTGCGATTACGGCGCTCCGACGATCCGCAAACGGTTCTTTCTCGTCGCTCGCCGCGATGACCGACCGATTGTCTGGCCGGAGCCAACGCACGGAGATCCGGAGGGCGAGGATGTCAAATCCGGGAAGCTCAAACCTTGGAGAACGGCAGCGGAGATCATCGACTGGTCGATACCATGCCCGAGCATCTTCGAGCGAGTCCGGCCTTTGGCCGAGAACACGATGCGCCGAATCGCACGGGGAATACAACGTTTCGTAATCGACAATCCGCAGCCTTTTGTGGTTCGGATTGGCCAGACAGGGTTCGGCGGAGACAGGTTGCAGTACGAGCTGGACGACCCTTTGACTACTATCACAACCAAAGCAGAACATCTGCTGGTTACGCCGGTGCTAGGCGTCAATAATACGCGTCACCCAGGAAGCACCGCGGAGGAACCGCTATGTACGGTGACGACGGGGGGCCACCATATGCTAATCACTCCACATATTACGAAATTCCGTGGGGGAGCAACGGGGCATCCGGTTTCTGATCCACTTCACACGGTAACATCCGGTGCGGGAGCGAGTCGCCCGGCAGGAGCCGCCCATGCGCTAGGTATGGTTACAGCCTTCTTGACGCAGTACCACTCTTACGACGACAGCGCCCGCGGGCAAACGATGGATCGGCCATTACTGACGCAGGATACCAGCAATAGATATGGCCTTGTAGCTGCTCACGTAGTACGTCATTTCGGGGAGTCGGTTGGCAGTTCCGTGGGCGAACCACTCGGAACAGTGACCGCCGGGGGCGGAGGAAAGAGCGGGCTGGTAACATCGCACCTGGTCAAACTACGGGGTACATGCCAGGATGGCCAGCCAGTAACGGAGCCCATGCCAACGATTACCGCAGGCGGGCTGCATGTCGGAGAGGTCAGAGCGTTTTTGCTCAAGTATTATGGTTCGGCTGACAACGGCAAGCAGCTCGATGAGCCGCTGCACACGATCACCACCAAAGACCGGTTCGGCCTTGTTACGATCGAGGGCATCGACTATCAGATCGTTGACATCGGCATGCGGATGCTGGAGCCTCACGAGCTTTTCGCCGCCCAAGGCTTCCCTCCGAACTACATCATCGACGTGGATGCGGACGGTGTCCGGTATCCGAAAAGCGCCCAGGTTGCAAGATGCGGAAATGCAGTTCCTCCGCCATTCGCGGCGGCGCTGGTTCGGGCGAATCTGCCGGAAATGTGCGTGGGATCCGGAATGAACCTTACTTTTGAAAGGTACAAGCAAGCGGTGGGGGCTGGTCAGTTAGAATTCTCTGTGTGAAAAAGAAACGTGCACCGAATTAACGGCGCACAGTGGTTTACTTCAAATTAACAAATTTTCTTACAGCGTCCGGGTTTCTGTTCTTTACAAACTTCGAGCTTAAATGGCCATCAATACCTGAGTAATTACCTTTTTCTAAGTAGAATTCATCAGCCCATTGCTTAGCTAAAATTGCATCTGGATCTTTCATTTCAACACCAAATTTAACCCTTTCAATAACCTCATCATCCACATGGATATACGTTTTACTCATTCGTTTTTCCCCTCCTTTAATAAGATTAAGGGGAGTATATCACATATTTTTTTATGGATAGGGTAGGGGGGTAAAGTGGCGGTCGCGGAGTGCGGTTTGGAGATAGGGGTTGACAAAGTAAAAAGAAGAGGGCTGCAGCGCCTCTTCAGTTGTCAGAACTCTTATATGATATTTTTTCTCCACCATCTAGGTCGTACTTGACAACCACAGGCTTCGTACTTATCGGTTTGAGTCGACAGATAGTAGTATACCTGTTTCTTTAATCAATGAGAATCTGAAAATGTTGGGAGGTGACAGAATGAACGACAAACCACTTAGCCAGCGCCAAACTGAGGCGCTTGAAATCATAAAATCATTCGTGGCCCAAAACGGCTATCCTCCGACAGTTAGGGAGATCGGTGAAAACCTAGGACTACAATCTTCATCAACCGCCTTTAACTTGTTGGAGCAACTGGTCAAGAAAGGATACGTATCAAAGGGACCAGGGCCGCGGATGCTGCGGGTGGTTGAAAAATCATGATACCGGAAATCCCTCGGATTAAATGGAACACTGGACGTGACGGCAAGATAAGGCTCTACCTGCTCGCTAACAACCGGGCCGACATCGAGCTGATGCTTCATCTCTGCGGGCTATTCTCGGAGGGAATCAGAGAGCAACATGACGCTGCGTTGATTGGTTACTTTCGGATCATCAAAAAGCATGAGATTGAGAGATTGAATTCTGTTTTTCCAATAACCTAAGGGGAGGATGTACACGATGAAGGAGTCTGGAATCCAGGTTGGTATGACCTATCAAAACAAGACAGGGAGAAGCGTCCGCAAAGTCATCGCCATGGGGGAGCAAGTCAGACACTACGACATAGCTGGTACGATCAGCTATACTGGCGTCCGGTATCTTCAAGTTAATGGTAAAGCCCCTAATGTAGGCAAGGAGAGAGTGCTTCCACTTAAATCATTTGCCATCTGGGCTAAGAAAGAGGTGACGACGGAATGAAAGCCATAACGATCCTCCAACCTTGGGCGACGCTGATCGCCATCGGGGAGAAGAAGTATGAAACGAGAGGATGGGCCACGAAGCACCGCGGCCCGCTCGCGATCCATGCCGGCAAGAAGGTAGACCGGAATGCCTGCGAGTTGGAGCCTTTCAAATCAACATTAGCCAAGCACGGTTATACGGCGAACAATCTGCCTACCGGGGCGGTGGTGGCCGTGGCAGAACTGAAGGAATGTTTCGAGGTAAAACGAGATGTGCTAGGCGGCATGGTTTTGTTGGAATCGGAAACACGCAAAACCCATTTCAACATATTTGATAATGAATTCCATTTCGGATGGTACGACAGTGGCCGTTTCGCTTGGGAGCTCGCCGACGTCCGCCATCTGCCGGATCCGATCCCGGCAAAGGGGCAGCAGGGGATTTGGAATTGGGAGGGTGATAAATATGGCTTGTAAATCTGCTGGGAAGTACGATCCCGATACAAACAGATATTATTGTGTTACAGGTGACGATTGCATGTTTATGTTCCCCGATTCCAAGGCGTGCGCTGAAATGTACGGGGAGGGGCCAGATGCTGATGATTCAGAGGATGAGGGTGATCTCGATGCTGGACAAGGGTCTTGATGTGAAGTATTGGACGCCGGAGCAGGTCGCTGAACATATCCGCCGAATCGGAGCGGAGAAACCTCCAGATCCTCGGAACCAGTTTGCTTCGCAAATTATAGCTCCTAGGCAGGGCCGGTGGGGCAAATATCTGAAATGGTAATGAAAAGACCCCCAATCCTTGGCGGGCGCGGGGGTCTTAATTGGAAAACCATACCTCTTGACATTATACCATAAAGGGGAATGAGGGGAATGACAATGGTATGGGGACAAGAAGAACTTTTTCCTTCGGCGAATGAAGTTGAGATCCAGCGGACCAAATTCCTTCTCGGTAAATATACAGAGATGGTTTCATTGATGAGGGATTTTGAAGAGAACGAGCCTGAATTGAGCCAAGTCGCTGTGGATGGGGAAGCGGCTCGCCGGATCGATCAGGATGAGCTGCACGCAGACAAGACCGCGAATGCGGCAGTTCTCGTCGAGAAACAACGCTGGGTCTACAAGCAGTATAAGTTCTACACGAACCAGATCCGGAGGGCGTGGGCATTGATTCAGGACCCTGACGCGAAGGCTGCAGTCGATTATCGGTACCTTAAAGGATATTCGGCCAAGGAAACCCTACTCTTCTTCCGGCGCAGTATGAGCGATAGCACGATTCGCCGGCGGATCGAGGAGGGGGAGGAGAGCATCGCGAACACGCTAAAGCTGATGGGATTTTTCGAGCAAGACAATACTGTTTATTAAAAACAAAAATCACCGTATTTTCTGCATCTATAGCATAAATTACGGTGATTTTTTTCTATTATTGCTGTACTTTTAAATGTGTTACCATGTTCGTGTTAAAAAAATATTGGGGGCGAATATATGAAAGCAAATGAAATACCAAATATTCTAAATCAATTTAAAGATTCTACCTATAAAAAGATATTAATTAATGGAAATTGGGGAATCGGAAAGACAAAATACATAACAGATACATTGGAAAATTATGAAAATTCATGTTACGTTTCATTGTTTGGAAAAAAAGATGTTAACAGCATAATTCAAGAAATTTATTTTCGTATTATTGAGAAAGCACCGAGAGGAAATATTAAAAAATTTATGAACACAATTAGAGAAAAAATGGGGAAATTTGATGTATCGGTGTATGGTGTTTCGCTTTCTATTCCAGTAATTGAAAACCTACATAAAACGTTAGATAAGGAACTGAATCGAAAAGATGAGTTTATAATTGTATTTGATGATTTGGAACGAAAACACAGGAATCTGGATATAAGGGAAGTTTTTGGTATAGTAGATAGCCTTTCCAAGATTGAAAAAGTAAAGATTATCCTTGTGTCCGCTTTAGAGCAATTTGATCCAGAGGATGAGAAGACTTTTCAGAGTTATCAAGAAAAAGCTATTGATCGCTCCTATAAGATTGAGAAATTTGCCGACGAAGCACCAATTCAAATATTGGGTGAATCAGTGTGGGCGACTATAGAGCCTCTCGCTGAAGACTTCCAATTTCGTAATTTAAGAACATTTGAAAAAACAAGCCTATTCATAAAAGAAGTGATAAAAACTCTGGGGGAAGATATTTTTAGCGATCTGTTCACAAAGTCTGATCTTTATCGAATGTGCTTTGCTTCAGTTTTTTTTATCGTTGAGCATAACTGTGAAATGAAGCTGATGAATAACGACCCTAATGACCAAAATGCTGCAATGAGAAGAGCCATTCAATTTGCAGGCGAAAGTGGAGTTGTTGAATACCTTAATCGATATATATTAAAAAATTCGCTTGACAATGTAATGAGTACTAGTTTACTTCTTCATATAAAAAAGTGGTATGAAACAGGCACTTATAACAAAAATGAGTTATTAAGTTTAATTACTTCCATTAGTGCAAATAAAGAAGAGCCACATAATTTTTATTCATCAGAGCCTGAGATTATTGCTACCATTGAAAATACTAAAAATCAAATAACAAGCTTAAATGGTGATGAAAATTTGGAATATATTATCAATAAAATATCAAATACATTTGACTGGTGTGAAGTTTTGTCTATTGATTTTGGCATAAATGACGACGATATTGTAAAATTACTTGAAAATAGTAATTTAATAAAGCTTGATGTTACAAAAAGTTTATATGAGCACGAGATTACAATATATCATAGGTTTTCTAACGAGCGAATAGCGAAACTAATTAAACAGATCAATGAAACTATAAAACACAAATACTGTATGGAATTATTGAATCATATAGATATTGAATATAATAAAGAAACATATTTCAAGTCATTTGTAAAACAATTTAAAGAGTCGTTATACTATATAACAGACGAAACACTAAGAACTTTAATTCTAGAAAGAATATCTGGTTCTAATTTTTTCTTTCCTATTCCATCAAAAAAAATATCGGAATCACAGTGGAACTGGTGTCATCTTATAAATAACTTAATTAAGGAAATAGCACAGCAATGGAATGTTCCATACTATTATGAAGAGTTTAAATCCTTTGTTTGCGATCAGCAAATTAGTAAAACCGATAAATTACTTCAACATCGTTTGAAATTTATTTTTGAAGTAGAAGATTGATTAAGTTAGCTGTAATTAGCATTTTTTGACAAAATGGTCACTCACTTTGAGTGGCTTTTTTTATGTATTAGGCTACAAAAAAAGAATAGCCTACTCTGATAAAATAGGCACGTTCACTCTGTGATTTTAAACGGATACTAATTGGAGTCACCTTATCAATGATACCAATCTCCTGAATGACACCTTCATAACATACTTTAACATCCATCTGAGTAAGTGCAGCATAAAGCAGTTCCAAATCAGTCGTAAGTGCCTGCAATGAAATCTCCTCCCTCATAAAAGGTCTAAATTAGATATATTGTATTATTTTTACAACCATTATATCATAAAGTATGAAATACATAATATGTCGAATAGAAGGGAACGGTGGTTTAAAATGAAAAAATGGTTAATTACAATCGGATTATTCAGTATGGTGTTGCTATCTTATTCAGCAGGGGCATCAGCAGCATCGACTCTTGAACGCATCCAAGCCAACTTGAATCACGGGATCTCGTTTTTGTTGAACGGATCTGCCTGGGTTCCAAAAGATGCAAACGGGAATAAGGCGGTTCCTATTAGCTATCAAGGCACTACATACGTTCCTCTTCGGGCTGTGGCAGAGGCTACCGGCGCGGAAGTATCATTTGACCAATCTAAGCAGCAAATTGTCATTAATGTCTCCAAAGATCAAGAAGGTAGTCAACTTGAACCAGGTCAAAGAAGAGCTTTCAGCGATCAAACAGTGAAGCATATTAAGAATTACGCAAACAGCGGTGTTACACGGAATAAGGAAGAATTATTGTTCGGAGAAACGCAGTATAAAGAAGCGTTTGTTGTAAACGAAGTGAACGTGGCAAAGCAAGATTTCGCATTTGCAGTTCCATCAGGGACCAAGCGTATTGGGGTGTTGATTGGTTACAAGGACAATGAAGATCATATTGATAGAAAGGCTAACTACACCATTTTGGATTCAAAAGGTGCATCTGTTTCAACTGGTAAGGTTGAAGATGGAAAGGTGCTATCAAATGAGATTGTAACCAACGGAGAAACAGAATTTAAAGTCGTATTTGAATCTGGTAGCACTTTAAGTGTAGGTGCAGGCTATATTATTTGGGATGAGAGCTGGATTGAAAACTGATTTTTGACCACAAACTGACCACAACATGAACCCAAGTTGAGCATCTATTGAGCAAATATAAGTGGTAACATGAATTTGTGGAAATCGGGCGAGAATGACACGCACGGCCGCATGAATGCGGCGTTTACAACCGGGGCGTAACTCTTCTTGCCAGATGCGCACTCCCAGCTAATGTCCCTGAATCGCAATATATTGTGTGCAAACTTTCTATTGCGAGGGGATGATGGTGACGGCCCTCTGTCATAACCGGCTTACGTTATACGTAGGTTAAAGTGGCGGGGGGCTTTGTATCGAAAAAGTGAGGAAATTCAAGATTAACTGATATTTTTCGGAAAAATCGGCTGTAATTGATAATTTGGTCCTTTGACCTCAATTTCGGCAGATCGTTAAAATGGTCTTGTCATTCCTCTCTAGTAACTAAGTACGTTATCTTTTAAGCAAAGAGCGAAGCGTTTTTGCGGCGGCCGCGCGCGGACGCAATGATCGAACTGATCTCTTTGCTCGTAATAACTCAATACATAATCGAAAGTCGCTCATTTCTGGGCGGCTTTTTTATTTTGCCGAAATGGAGCTGGGCGATCGTGAAAATTATCAATTGGTTGGTCAGGACGACTTATGGCAGATCGGAACTTCCGCCAAGGAATCGAGGTGAACGGCGCCATGGCCGGGAAGAGTAATAAACCATTGATCCCTATTCGGAGGCCTAAGCAGCCTGAGAAATGTAAAACATGCATTTGGGGAACTTGGACAGGGACAAAACAATTTTGTTCGAAGCAGTGTTGCGCGAAGCAGGGGAAATCTTCCTGATGTCGAATTGTGAAGACAAAGGGGGGAGTCTTCGTGAAGAGAGATATGGACTTAATACGTCGCCTATTACTGGAAACCGAGAATTTGGGTTATGACGGAGATAGGTATAACAGAACTTATTTGAACTCATGGTTCGATGGTGTTGAAGATGATATTTTCTTTTATCATGTAAAATTATTGGACGAGGCTGGATATATCGAATCTTTGTCCCCTCCACCCAATCTAGATGATTTGGTTGAAAGATACTTTCCCTACTCTTTAACTTGGGCTGGACACGAATTGTTGGATTCAATAAGAGATAGCGATGCTTGGGAAAAAGTGAAAAAATCGTTAGGTAAAAACCTCTCGACTGTTCCATTCACAGTGTTAGCAACGGTAACTGCTGAAATGGCAAAAGTGTGGGCCTTAAAAAAATTAGGTTTGAATTAGTGACTAGAACCAAGGGGGACAAACATGAGTGACGATTTGTTTAAAAATGCCTTAAGCGGGATAAACGATCAAGTCAGAGCTACAGAAAGAATGATACATGAGGTCAGTCGATCCATTGAAGAAAAAAACAGAAGGAAAGAAGAAAGGGAAATAAGGCTATTAGAAGCTACTGAGCAAACTGCAAAAAACACTGCTGTTCTTCCAGAGATGCTAGGGTTAATCCAACAGGGTAACGATAAGCAAGATGAGATTTTTGAGATCATTGTTGAGATATTGAGCATTAGCAAATCTAAGTCAAAAGCAGAGGCTGAAAGCAAATATCGAAAGATTATGAAGAAAGCTACTGAGTTTAAAGGTAACGTTGAGACCATAACAAAGTTGATCAACTATGCAACCACAGTTTGGAATACTGTTGAGAAGCTTTTTTAGCACCTTCGGGTGCTTTTTATTTTGCCTAACAAGCACATATGTTCTGGTGAGCGTGGTTACAGCGACTGCGCCAGAAAACGTTAGGACGGTGCCGTTCTGTGCGTGTGGCGATGAATTGAAACATTACCTATTAGCAAAACCAACTCAACTCAGGGAAAAAAGGGATATTGCCTCTAATGGTCGAATTTAATAGTTTGAGGTGATACTTAATGAATACTCGACAAAAAGCGATAACGTCACTTGTGGATTTTGTTAATTCTAAAGAGTCGGGCGTATTAATCATTGGAACACATCAGTATCAAAAGCACGTCCTTGCCTTACAAACGCTAGCGCAACTTAAAGGGCCTTCCACTATCTTGTTGAGGGTTAACAGTATGAGGAATTTAGGAACTATCCTTGAAGATCATGCAACAACGTATAAAACAGGAACGGGATATGAAATAGGCAACCATACGATATATATTGACTCGATAAACACAACATCTTGGCGTAAAACACCCGTTAATGTGGATTATTCGGTGATATATCCGATTGATTCTATTTGTAGAAGTAACAGCAAGGAAAGAATAATGGACGATCTGAAGAGAAGAACAACAAAGAAAATGTTTCTTGCTAGTTGGACCGATAACTACGATTATGATTGGTTAGCCCCTTATATTGATAGAACTGTAATATACGATGTCGAAGAAGAAGATCCAGAGTATCATAAACGGATGATTGATAGTACGAGTAAGTTTTAAAAGAGCCTCTGGGCTCTTTTTTTGTTGGGAGGCGGTGATGATGTAATGCCAAGAGCGAGGGATCCAAATCGTGATCGAGCCATGGAGATATGGTTGGAACACGGCGGTGACATAACAAACCGGCAGATCGCTGAGTTGTTGGACGTTGACGAAAAGAAGGTCGCTGTCTGGAAACAGCGGGACAATTGGAATGTTGTACAACAATCGAGCGAGAACGTTGTACAACAGACGAAACCAAATGTTGTACAACAAAGGTACGGCGCGCCGAAGGGGAATAAAAACGCGGTTGGCAATCGTGGTGGAGCTCCACCAGGCAACAAAAACGCCGTCGGTAACCGCGGCGGCCCGGGCGGCCCATTCAAGAACGATCACGCCGTGACGCATGGGTTCTTTAGAAAGTTCCTCCCTGAACGCACTCTGGAAATCATGGAGCAGATCGCCGAGCGTTCACCGATCGACATGCTTTGGGATCAGATCATGATCCAGTATACGGCCATCATTTCAGCCCAGCAGATTATGTTCGTTGAATCCAAAAATGAAATGATCAAAGAACTCAAGAAAAGCAAATACGAGATAGTAGATACCAGCACGGAGGATAGGAACTCGTTTGAACAGGTCGTCACCGAGGAAGAATACGAGTTTCAATTCTCTTGGGACCGTCACGCTACGTTCCTCACGGCTCAGACCCGGGCAATGGCCGAGTTGCGCAGCTCCATCAAGCAATTCATTGAACTGGCTAACGAGGATGACGAGCGTCGCCTGAAGCTGGAGCAGATGCAGCTTAACATCGAGAAGACGAAGGTCGAAGTCGAGAAGGCATCCGCCGAGGCAGATAAGTTGAAAAAAGACTCTGCCGGCAAAGAGCCGCTTCATATCGTTGTCGACTACGGAGATGACAGCGAAGAGGATGATGCATCATGAGTGCGGCAGCAGCTGTAAAGGTCCAGTTCAACAGCCATTTCCGAGAGGTTAACCGCACGCGGCGCCGTTATCGTGCGCTCCGCGGTAGCGCGGGCTCCGGCAAGTCGGTCAACATTGCCCAGGACTACATCCTGAAGCTCGGTGATCCAAAATATGCCGGCGCGAACCTTCTTTGCGTTCGTAAGGTTAACGAGACGAACCGGAATAGTACCTTTGCGGAGCTCACCGGCGCGATCAATCGCATTTACGGGGAACGGGCAGAAGAATATTGGGAAATTACTCGGTCGCCTTTCAACATCAAAAGCAAAGTCACGGGCAATGAAATCATCTTCCGCGGCATGAACGATGTGCGAGACCGTGAAAAGGTAAAGTCAATCACCTTCAATCATGGCAAGTTGGTTTGGATCTGGGTTGAGGAAGCAACGGAGCTGCAGGAATCGGACATCGATATCCTCGATGACCGGCTGCGCGGCGTGCTGTTGAATCCGAATCTCTATTATCAGATCACATTCACCTTTAACCCGGTATCTGCCCAGCACTGGATCAAGCGGAAGTACTTTGACAGGGAAAGCCCGGACGTTCTGACACACCATTCCACCTACCGAACCAACCGGTTCATTGACCCGGCTTATTTCCGCCGGATGGAGCGCCGGAAAATCGAGGACCCAGAAGGGTATGCGATCTATGGTGAAGGTGAATGGGGCGAGCTGGGCGGCCTGATATTCAAGAACTTCGTCATTCATGACTTTGATACGTCCTTCGAGATGTTTGATTCCATGCATCACGGACAAGATTTCGGCTTTAACCATGCGAATGCGATCCTCACCGTCGGCGTCAAAGATGGTGAGTTTTTTATTTGCGACGAGATTTACGTTCATGAGCTGCCGACGGATCAGATCATTGAGATTGCCGACCGCAAGGGATTAAGCAAGTATCTTTCCATGTATTGCGACTCCGCGGAGCCCGATCGCATCCAGATGTGGCAGAACGCTGGGTACAACGCGACGGCAGTAGTCAAAGAGCCAGGCAGCGTGCAGGCGCAGATCGATTACCTGAAGCAACGGAAGATACACATTCATCCGGATTGCGTCAATACGATAAAGGAAATCCAGCAGTGGTCGTGGCGGAAAGACAAGAAGACGGGGCTTTACCTGGACGAGCCAGTAAACTTCATGGATGATGCTATGGCTGCGCTGCGGTATGCGGCAGAGCCTTTGCGGCGTCCAGAGATGCAATACACGAATCAGCGGCCTGCGGGCTGGTAAGAAAGGAGAGGTGATCATGATCCAGAAACAAACAACCTTCGCCGTGTACGATTACGAGGGAAATCCTATTGTCACAATCGATAGCTATTCTGACGCGATGACGATATTCTCTTCAAATAATGAAGCAGCTTACTTCGTAGCCAGTGAAACTGTAAATATAAACGGCAAGCAAGTGTACGCTGCAGATCGCTTTGTCAGAACCCGGAACGACTTCGAGGAAGAGATTGAATGCGGGACGATTATTCTCATGAGTGATGCTGGGGAAAAATTCTCGGTTGCTCCCGATGGAACGCTAACGGCTGGATAGTTAGCGGCATTTTATTTGCTTTGAAAGAAGGTGATGAACCTGACGATCGTTTATACGAAAAAGAGCTTTCCACCTCCTCCTTTTGACCAAGAGGTTGAAGCGATGCAGTATTACCGGCTGCTGTATGACGGAGATCACGCCGAGATCTTCCCGCGGGCCAGACAGGTTACACAGGAGAAACGAGTGGTTCACAGGAGAGTCGGAATTCGATCTTGGCGACGCGCTGAGAAGGTGGTTAGCCCCGACAATCAGTACATCGTGGTCAACTTCAGCAGCCTGGTCGCTGAGGTCCCTGCGGATCTCCTTAACCGTTCGCTTGGCAATATTTCAGCCGACTCGGAGACGGGCCCGGAACTTGAGTTTGTTGCCAGCTTGGTAGAAGCCAGCAAGCCGAATGAGAAGATTTGGGCGGCGGTAACACAACATCAGGTAGATGGGCGGATCGCATACCGAGCGCGCCGTGATTCCACTGGGGCGGTTTGGTTCGAGTGGGTGCTTGGTGATCTGTACTTCCCGCACACCGACGGCCGCGGCGCCGACATCGCCTGGATCGAGGAATGGGGCGAGGAAACGAGGAAACAGCGGTTCCTCCGGGTAGAGCGGCAGCGACTCGACGCTAACGGTCTGACCGTCAAGCAGATCGTGTACGGAATGGAAGCCGATACCGTGATGGATGAAATCGACATCAAGGATTACGCCGCGGCTCACGAGCTGGACATTCCGGAAGATGCCGAGTTCCAAGGCGTAAAGGAGTTGCTCTGTGGTGCCGTTACCAACGACGAGACGCTGGTTTATCCCCGGGGGCGATCGGCGCTGCGGAATATCGACGGGCTGCAGGAGGAAATCAACTGGACGATCACGCGAGATTCAATCGTGTTCGAGAAGCATGGAAAGCCGAAGCTTGCGATCCCACGGGCCCTTTGGGACACTGTGGCCAACCAGAACCAGCGGGATTATGGTGGACGCTTCGTCCGAAACGCTGATTTGGAGGTTGTTTCATTCGACGATAAAACGGGCGCAGTTCCGCAATACATCACCTGGGATGCTAAGGTACAGCAGAGCTTTGAGCACGTCGCCCGGCTTATCAAGTACATGCTGGCCATAAGCAAAACATCTCCGCAGGCGGCTGGTCTCGAGGAAGGAAAGGGAGACTCCGGCGTTGCACTGCTTTATCTCTGGATTCAATCGGTTATCAAGGCCGAGGCGATCAAGGATAAGTTCGATGCGGCCCTGAAGGACGCGATCCGGAAGTGCATGCTCTTGGAAAACGCACTCGGAACCGGCGGCCTCAAGGTGTCTAATCCGGTTATTGAATGGCGCGACATGCTACCGAAGGCAGACAGCGAGAAGGATACCGAGGAAATCGAGAAGTATTCTGGCGGCGTTCAATCGCTTGAGACCACGGTGCGACGCATTCATCCTGACTGGTCGGAAGAAGCGATTGAAGAAGAGGTTCAGAAGATTCTGGACGAGCAGGCGGCTAGCACGATGAACCCGACTTTCGCGCAGCCGCCGCGGGTAAATTTGGGTGGTAGCTAATGGCGGACGCTGAAAAGCTGATTGCTCTGTACACAAGAGCCGGAGAGAAACTGTTAGAGCTGATACGATTGCTCGAATCCGGGAGTAATTCGCGGCGCCGGAAAGAGAAACTACTGCAGCAAATCGACGAGATCCTCGCCGGCCTAACCGATGGTGCCGCGCAAAGTATGGCCGAGCTGCTGGTAGAGGCCTACAAGGAGGGCGTCGGGGAGGCGGCGGACAGCATGCGGGCCCAGGGCGTGCCAGACGAGCAAATCAATACCGTACTGGAGCCTCTTATCCACCAGCAGGCCGTACAGGCGATCATGGATGATTCCTTCTTACGGATCCTTGAGGCGACGGATAACATGTCCCAGGACGCAAAGCGTCGAGTGGAGGATGCCGTTCGCGAGGCGACGGAACGGATGCTCACCGAAGGTGTCAACCGGC
Organism: Paenibacillus rubinfantis; assembly: GCF_001486505.1. Lineage (GTDB taxonomy): Bacteria > Bacillota > Bacilli > Paenibacillales > Paenibacillaceae > Fontibacillus > Fontibacillus rubinfantis. The sequence continues at coordinate 754,312 of NZ_LN909065.1, read as the reverse complement.
GACAGGCGACGAAAGAAGCGGTTGCGCGGCTAACGCAACAGGAGATCACGGGGATCGTGGCCAAGAACGGTGCCCGGATCCCGGCTGACAAGTATATGAACGGCGTGGTGCAGTACAATCTTCGAAAGGCACATGTCACCGGGGCTGAAAACATGATCGTGCAGAACGGTCTCGACCTGGTTTACGTGAATTACGTGGGTATCACCTGCGAATATTGTGCTAAGTACCAGGGCCGTGTGTATTCGATCAGCGGTACGCACCCGCGCTTCCCGAGGTTGGATGTTCGGCCACCGTATCACTCGCACTGCGTTCATTCCCTGTCGGCATGGATCGAGGAGTACCAGCCGGCAGACGAGGTGGAGCGTATGGTTGCCGCTTCTAATCGTCCGTTTACCGACAACCGGACGGAGGCAAACATCCAAAGGTACAACGAGATCCAGCGAGACAAGGCCCGGAAGAACGAGACGCGGAAGCAATGGATTAGGTATAAGACATTAATTTCTGATTTGCCTGATTTGAGACGGTTTTCATTTCACAAGGCTCGAAATACTTCGAACTATCAAGATTGGAAAAAACAGTTCCGACTAAGAAGTAGATGATAGCGAAATAACGACCGCCAAAGTAGGCGGTCGAAAAAAACTAACATGGATTTACAAATGCTAAACGAGATATGTGTATTGGTTGAGGTTGAGTAGGAGTTGGGCCGCCAACCGTCCCTAAGTAAGCATGAACATGTGTAGTAGTGGGGACCCCTGAAAAACCAACGATATTTATTGCTACTGCCTGATTGCCAATTCCAGGGAAAATTATTACCGCAAGAGTCCATTTAAATAAACACATGCTGAGGTCAGGAAGTTGTCTGATTTGAAAATTCAAGTTGTTCGAAAATGGATGGGGCGGATCTACTTCTATTGGAACACGAGGATTTCGACCTGATTGTTGTTCCTGGATGAGAGCGTCCCTTAGCTGAGGGTTATCATTATAATACTTAGCCCATTTTAATACTTGTTGTAACGAAACGTTTTGTTGTCTACTAACTGGTGTGCTTAGATCTTCGATTTCAGTAATCATTTAAGCCCCTTCTTTCGGAATTATTTGTTATAGTTATATGCCCAATGGAAATCACTGGTTACCAAACTCACCTAAATTGTCGCTCACACGAGCGGCATTTTCTTTTGTCCAAACCGTGGCATGACGCAAAACTGCACTCGAGGATGTCCACCCGGACGTAAAATAGGAGGAAAAAAGATGTACGAATATATCGCAAGACGGTTTCCCTTGAAGTTGAATCTGCAACTGTTTGCTGAAGATCCAAACCCTAATCCGGATCCTAATCCTAACCAAGATCCTGATCCGAATAAAGGGAAGACCTTCACACAGGCAGAACTAGACGCAGCTGTACAATCGCGCCTATCTCGGGCTGAAAAAGATGCTAAGAAGGCGCTGGCCAAGGAATTGGGATTTGACTCGGTCGAAGCCATGCAGGCCGCCATGAAAAAGGACAAGGGAAGCGACAAAAAGGATTCACTTGATCCTGCAGAAGTCGAGAAGTTGCTCGACGAGCGAATCAAGGAGCGTGAGAAGGAACAGAACCAGAAGACCTTCAATCGCCTGCTTAATGCCGAGGTGAAGGTTTTGGCGAATGAACTCGGGTTTGCCGATTGGGAGGATGCCCGCGCGCTGGCCGACCTGACCGCTGTCAAAGAGAACGATAAGGGAGAGTTGGAGGGTGTGAAGGAAGCCCTCGAAGCGTTGGCCAAGAAGAAGCCGCATCTGCTCAAAGGAAAGCAAAGCGGCGGTTCTTTTGGGGCGGATGTACGGGGCGGTGGCTCCCCTGACGACAAGAAGAAAGCGCTGGAACGCATGGCCGATTTGGCCAAAAAGGAAGGTACTCACGCCGTGTCTGCCAATGACCCGTGGGGCCGCAAATAAGGAGGAAATGAATCATGCGTTTGCAACCGAAACCGCTATTTGAAGTCCAGGACGACTATGAAATCCTGGCATCGCTCGAAGTTGTCCGCGAGGTAACGAATGGGATCACGATTGATTCCACGGCGATCACCGCCGATGTCAACGGGGACAAGATCATCAAGAAGGGAATGCCGATGGCGAAGGTGACTGCGACCGGCAAGTACGTGCCATATAAGTCCGATGGCACCGACGGCAGCCAGAACCCGACGGTGATCATTAAGCGTACCGTCAACGTGAAAGATGGCGACGCCGTGGTGGGCGGATACGAGGTCGCCAAGGTCATTACTGCACGTCTCCCGATTGCCGTTGATGCAACGCTCAAGGGGAAGATGCCGGGAATCACTTTTGCCTAATCGACAATAATTCATTTCGAAAGGACTGATACGATATCATGACTACGCAAAAATTTCGCTATAAGTTGAATCTCCAAACGTTTGCGGATCCAGATGAAATCAGCATGCTGGAGGATGCACTTTCCGGAGAAGAGCTGCTGACGTACGCGTCGAACCTCACCGTCCCGAACGACTACTGGCAGAACCTGCTGTTCCCAGCACGCCAGACGGACGAGCTCACGGTTGACGTGATCAAATCCTCCTCTCGCTTGCCGGTTATGGCGCAAATTGCAGAGCTTGGTACCGAAACACGGTACGGCTCCCGTGAAGGGGTGAAGGGTGACCGGGTGGAAATCCCGAAAATCCAGCGCGGCCGTTGGATGGATGAGAAACTGATCCGCCTGCTGCTGATCGCTGGCCGTAGCCAAGGCCTCCGGCAGCAAGAGATCCAATCGATCATCCGGGATCAACTTGACGATGCCAAATATGCTGTCGATTCCATCAACGCTCGGCGTGAGTGGATCGCTATGCAGGCCGTATCGACCGGAGCTGTATCCTACGCCGAGGGAGATGTCAGACTCTCCGTCGACTACGGCTACACGTCCGAGCAAAAGCCGGTGCTGTCCGGTACGGACAAGTGGTCGGATACGGAAAACTCGACACCTCTTGCTGATATGCAGACCTGGTACGAAATCCAATCTGACCGCGGTGTCAAACTGACGCGGGCGTTCACGACGCAAAAAATCATTGCACTCTTGCTGCAGAACAAGTCCGTCAGAATTGCTTACCACGGCGATCCGTCCGGTAGCGCAAATCCTCCTCAGCTTACAAAGACGCAGTTGGACGCTGTGACCGATTCGCTGGAGCTTCCTCGCATCGTGGCCTACGATACGCAGGCGCGCGTCGAAAACGATACTCTCTCCAGCGGAAAGCTGGCGTTCACAAACGTCCGCATGGCGCCAGTTGATCGCTTTGTGATGCTTCCGTCCGACCCGCTGGGCAACTACCTCTGGGCTACGACGACGGAGGAACTGATGGGCGGTTACGACAGCGTTGGTTCCGGGGATAATGGGATTTTCGTCTTCCGTGACGTTGCAAGTCGGCATCCGCTGCGCGTGCGTACGGTGGGCGTTAACCTGGCGTTCCCAGTATTCCCGTACGCTGACAGTGTCATTTCGGCAACGGTTATCTAACAGAGGCGCCCTTCGGGGCGCTTATCATTATTGAAAGGGTGGTAAGCGTGGACATTAAGGTAACTGGTACCGTGAAATACGGTGGTAAATGGTACGGCCCGAATGAAGTCATCAATGATGTTGAAGAGGCAGAGGGCGAGCGTATCGTCAAAATCAGCGCCGGCATCAAAGTCGAAAAGACACATGAGCAGATCTCAGCAGAAGAAGCGGCAGCGGCTAAAGCAAAGGCTGAAGCGGAGGAAGCTGAGCGTAAAGCAGTCGAGGAAAAAGCCAGGAAGGACGCTGAGAAGCAACTGAAAGCCCTCCGGAAAAAGGCCGCCGAACTCGGAATCGATGGGGCTGATGAGAAGGACGCTGAAACGCTGACCGCGGAGATCGCAGCCAAAGAGCAAAAGTAGGTGATCGCTGATGGATCGTCAAGAAGTGGCTGATTGGATCGCCGCAAACATGTTGGACACCGATGCCTGGGACCGGGCGAGTGAGCAGAAGCAGGCCGTGGCCGTCGTTCAGGCAGAACGGAATCTCGCTCGCTGGTACCCGGAAATCAGCCCTATGGCCGTTTCGATCGTTGCTTTTCAGGCGGTCTGGGAGCTACAGGGCATCGACCCAGCGCTCAAGTACCTGAAGCATAACGTCAAAACGATCACGGACAACGGTGAATCTGTCTCCTATAAGGACGGCGAGCGGCCTGCGGTTGCTCCTGACGTGCGGGAGTTGCTCGGGCCTACGGCTGATGAGATCGCGGCAGAAGAGGCGGAGCAGACCGCACAGCAGCAGTTTGGCGGGTGTCTTATATGAGCATCTTCGGTTATCCGGCAAAAGTGGTCCATTGGCATTCTGAGGTGGACGACTGGGGACGCCCACTGCCGCCTTCGCCTACCGAAAAATCGACCAAGGTTATCGAGGAGCAGCGTCTCATCCGCAATGGCCGCGGTGAGGAAGTCCAGATCGCTTATACGATCTATCTCCCAGGTCTCAATGCTGTAGGCTTCGATGATTACATCGTTTACGTCAATAAGCTTGGCGTGACGATCCGCTGCGAAATCGCTCATATCGAGGTTCGGAAGTATCTTGGCACCGACGATGTGAAGGAGGTCGTCGTCTATGGGCGGCCGCAAAATATTTAGCTTCAGCCTAGAAGGTATTGAGGCGATGGTCAATCGCTTGGACAGGCTGGAGAAGGACTTGGATCGCCGGCTGGATGAAACCCTCACTAGGTTGGCCTTGAAGGTTATTGCTGATGCGAAACGGCTCGCTCCGATCGACACCGGCGACCTGGAGGCCGCGTTGGTCGTTGGTGAGGTGAAACGGTCCATTGCTGGTATGTACATTGACCTCGGGGCAAGCCCGGAGGTTGACGATTATGCTGTCGTGCAGCATGAGGGCTTCCGCAAGACAAAGAACGGCCGGTTGGTGGAGCTTACCCCGGGTGAAAAGACAATCAGCAAGGGAGCTTACAACGGCTACATGCCGGGGAAAAAGTTCCTGGAGAACGCCTTGAAGATGAACGAGCAGCATATCCTCGAGGAGCTTTCGAAGGTATTGGAGGGATAACGTTATGCTTGCAAATGATCTGATCACCTATCTTACTGGCGCGGGCTTCACCGTTTATCCGGATCCCAACTTTCTCCCGGCAGAAATCCCGGAGAATAAACTCCCTTGCCTCTTCGTCTTCGGTACCGGCGGGTATGCTCCCCACGAGTATGTACCAACGGAACGGCCGACATTCCAGGTGATCATCAAAGGAAAGTCTTACAAGACGCTGCCGGCTAACATGGCCGCGACCGAAGCGCTAGGGAAAAAGCTTATTAAACATCTGCACCGCCGAGTGAACTATCAAGCCGGATCTGCTTGGGTAATCTCCAGCACCGCCGCACAACCATCGCCGATTTCACTCGGTCTCGATGATGCAGATAGACCAACGTTTTCGACAAATTTTATGTTTTATACGAAGGAGGAATAATCAATGGACGATATCGCGATTTATGCTGGCCCGGGGATCTTCGTTTGGGGTATTGATGAGAACGGTCAGGAAGAAGCTGACGCTATCACAATCGACCAAACACAAGGTGGTATCACTTTTACTACCACGACAACCTATTACGAGCCAACAACGGATCAAACGGGCACTGCAGCGGTCGATTCTTTCACTACAGGTACGACCGGAGCGATCAACTTCGAAACGCCGGATATGGACTTTGAGAAAGTGCTGAAATATAACCCGAACGCCTTGAAGGTTCAGAATGCAACCGATCCGACTAAAGTTAAATATCAAGTAACAGGATTGGCCGGCAAAAGATTGCCCCGTAAGCGAGCAGTTATTATGCCGCAAGGCGTCTCTGATCCCAGTCAGTACATCTATATCGAGTCGGTTGGCATTAAATTTGATTTGAACGCGTTTTACGGCCTCGATAACAATCGCCGTTTCCCTATTTCAGCTGCGGCTTATCCGTCTCTGAAAGCAACTCCGAAAGGTTTACTCTATACCTGGGGCGACATCGCCGTTACGGTCTAATTATACGAATCAAAGCAAAGGGGGAGGCAGGCGCCTTCTCCTTTTTTCTATTTCCTTGAGAGGAATGATCGAAGATGTTTAACTTCGCTAAGAAGGATGTTGTAACGCTCGGAAATAAACGAGTTCAGATCCCGAAACTGACCAGAAACCGCTTGAAAAAGCTGACCGATCACATCGGATCGATCGGCGATTACCTTGTGAAGCTTTTCCTGACTCCCGAAAAAGATCGCGCGGTGTTCATCGTGGCCGCCGCTGACGTTTCCATAGATGAGATTTATGAATTGACTTCGTTGCTTAGCGACCTGCCGATCGAGTACTTGGACGAACACGCTGGCTTTGCTGAATGCACAGAGTTCCTCCGGCTCACCTGGGAGAGAAACGACATGAACGAAGCCCTAAAAAACTTAGGCGGCCTGATTCCCCCGGTGGCGCAGCAGTTCGTGCAGTCGATAGTCAAGCGGATGAATCGGGCCGGCGAGCAATAACCCATGATGATTTCGTGCTCCGTTGCTGTGTTGTTCTAGGTAAGACACAGTACGAGATCGAGAACGGGTACTATTTCATCGATCTGCCAGAACTGCTCATGCTGAAGGATCAAGCACGGGCCTCCGAGATGTTGGAGCAGATCGACATCGTGGCTTTCCCGCACAACTCAGACAAGGAAGCCCGGAAAGCGATCGTAAATCGGTATATAGCTGTGCTTCCGAAGACTCCGGCACCGCAGCCAAAGTCAGCCCAAGAGCAGTACGAGGCGTTGAAATTACGGATGAAGGGACGGTGAGGAGATGGCAACGGAAATTGGTGAGCTGAGGGCCCGAATGACAGCGGAAGCCTCGCAATTCAAAGTTGAATTAAAAACTACCAAGAAAGATATCGCCGACCTTGGAAAAGGAGCGAGCGACTCTGCTTTAAGCTTCACCAAGCTTAATACTGCTTTGTCGAACGTAGGGGCATCTGGGAAACAAGTTGCCAAGATAAACGAAGCGCTGCGTCAAGCTAATCCGGAGTTACTGCGCAAAGGGATTGCTGAAGTTACAAAGGAGCTCAAGAATTTAGGCGCAACAGAAGCAGAGATAGCGAAGATAACCCGTGAACTGGAAGATAGTGCGAAGGGTGCAAGCGGACTCAACAAAGAAGTGAAGACGCTTGGAGCAGCTTACGCTGGCTTAGCAGTGGCAATGACCGCTGTAATTGCAAAGGCTATCGAAACTTCGCGCACATTTGAACAGTCAATGGCAAACGTCAAGGCGATCTCACAGGCCACCGGATCCGAATTTGAGTCGCTTCGCGATCAGGCAATTGCACTTGGGTCGAGCACAGTCTTTAGCGCGAGCCAGGCAGCTGATGCGCAGGCCTTGTTGGCGCAAGCTGGTTTTCGTACCAACGACATTCTTTCTGCCATGCCGGGGCTTCTCGACCTCGCTGCGGCCGGACAAACGGATCTCGCTACAACAGCTGATATCGCAGCCTCAGCGCTGAACGGGTTCGGGCTAGCGGCGGAGGAGTCCGGAAGGGTTGCGGACGTGCTTGCAAAATCATCTATTGATACCAATGCTGATATAACGGATCTTGGGATGGCCATGAAATACATCGCTCCGGTGGCCGCGAGCATGGGCGTCAGCATTGAGGAAGCGACAGCAGCCGTTGGCGAACTTTCTAATGCAGGCATAAAAGGGGAAATGGCGGGGACACAACTTCGAGCGATCCTACTAGCGCTCGCTTCTCCTACGCAAGAAGCAGCCTCTTATATGCAACAGCTCGGCGTGAGCATTCAGGATGCTTCAGGGCACATACTTCCGCTCGGGAGTATCGTAGGCCAATTACAGGGCGCCTTTGCTCGTCTGACAGAGGCTCAGCAAGCCGACGTGGCAGCCACGCTTGTCGGTCGCGAAGCCGCATCTGGCTTTATCACCCTGATCAAAAACGGTAAAACCACCCTCGACAACTACACCTCTTCTCTCCAGAACGCTGGTGGTACTGCTCAACAAGTGGCTGAAGTGCAAATGGATACGCTCAACGGGGCGATCAACGAATTACAGTCTGCCCTCGAAGGGGCGGGCATTACTGTGGGAGATATGTTCGCTCCGGCCATCCGGGACGTAGCCGAGACTATAACGCGCGCATTGATTGGGTTCAATGACCTGAACCCTGCATTACAAGCGGCTATAGTCGCCTTGCCTGCAGCTACTGTCGGCGCGCTTGGTTTGGCAGCCGCGATTGGCGCGGTGGCAATCGCGCTTAAAGGGTTGCAGATCAGTTTCCCAATTATCGGTGCGGTATCCCTTGCTATCGGAGCTCTTGTCGCTGGTATTTCCGCTATCGCATCGTGGTCGAATCAGGCAGCTGAGAGCGTAAGAAAACACGATGAGGCTCAAAAATCGCTCAATGAGACCCTTAACCAGTCTCCGCTTAATCGCTCGGTTGCAGAACTGGAAGAACTCCAGAAGAAGACTGAGGAACTGAATGGAGTACTACACGAGCGCGCGCTCCTGCAAGAACGCTTAAACGAGATGGAAGCTCTTGCTGAAAAAGGACAGGGTACTCCGGAAATGTTGTCTGAGGCCATGGACATCAACGATGAACTTGAAAAAATGGACAAGAAGCTTCGCGAGATGGGTTACGACGGTGTTGAAGATGCTACAGCAAAGCTGGCGGAGATGAAAAAGGCTGCCGAAAACTCAACGACTGCCTTATTCGAGATGCGGAAAGAAGAAATAAACGATCTGGCCACAAAGAAACAAACCCTAGATTCTGTTGATAAGCTGGTTGCAAAATATCATGAACTGAACTCCAAACAGGAACTCGACACCGCGCAGAAACAGGAATTGATAGCAACCGTCAATGCTTTAAAACGAGAGTATCCGGATTTAAACGCCATCATGGATGAGGAAGGGCGTATCCGCGGGCAAAACATCGATCTTATCGAAACGCAAATTCAAAAGGACCGCGATTTCATAAATCAGTCCGTGCAGTCGCAAAAAACGTATATCCAGAACCTGATTACGACAACGGAGCAGCAGCGCAAATCGGTTGAGGCGCAAATTAAGAACTATGAGAAATTGCTTGGCGCAATGAATGCACTCAATGGAGCTCGGAACATCAGTGAGGGAAAAGGCCCGGTAAAATCAGGCGTGAGCGATGCTTTGAAGAAAGCGAACCCATCAGTTTCTAATTTCCTAACGGATACGGAGAGTAAACAGAGCAAGCTGAACGATCTGTATGCGGAACAAAATGCCTTCGCTGAGCAAGAGCGGGAAATGCAACGGGCGCTAAATAGCTTAACCAGTGGAGATTTCTCGGATAGCAGTATAAAAAATGGAATCAACTTAACTAAACCCGGTAAAGAGAAAAAGGAGCAAGCCGGTAAGACCGCCGCAGAGCTCCGAAAAGACGCCTACGACGCCGCTATCGCCACGGTGCAATATCAGTCCGAAATGTACGACTGGACAGCAGACCAGCAGATCAAGGCCTATGAAAAGGTGCGTAAGCAGCACCAGAAGCACCTCAAGGAGTCGATCGAGGACGAGCGCCAGATGAACCTGCAACTAAAACGCCTGCAGGAGGACAGCGTTAAGTCCAGATACGACTTTTCGGCTGAATGGATCGACCGCGAGGAGCGCCGGATGGAGGAGTCCGGAAAATCCGAAAGTGAAATCGCTCAGATGAAGATCGACGCTTGGACCAGGGTGCGGGATCGTTACGCCAAGGACAGCGAGAATTACAAGCAGGCCGACGAGGAGCTTTACCGGGCTAAAAAGGAGTTAATCAAGCTGCAGGAGGATGCCGAGAAGGAGGCTGCCAAGGCCCGGGAAGAACGCGTGAAGGAATACCAAAAGCAGAATGATGATCTCGTTAAGTCCGAGTTGAAGGCGATCGAGAAAGCGAAGCAGGCGGATCTGGACGCGATCGATAAGAGGCGGCAAGAATACCTGGATGCTCAAAACGAGAAGATTGCCGCCATCGATGAGCTGCTGAAGAAGGAAGAAGAGCTCAACGCCGACGCTGATTATGAAACACAATTGGCCGAAAAGAAGGCTCGTCAAGCTCTGCTAAGCACTGCAGTTTCCCCGGAAGGACGTAAGGAGCTGGCCGACATTACGGCTGAAATCGAGCGGATGCAGCTCGAGCATAGCCGGGAGCTCCGGAAGCGCGACCTGGAAGATCAGAAGGACAAGCTGGAGGACGAGAAGGACGAGAAGGAGAAAGCCTACGACGAGGAGAAACGGCTCACCGAGGCCAGATATGACGCCCTAACCGAAGCTCTGGAAGAACACCAGGACGACATCGAGTTTATCGAGTCGGCCATTAAAGATTTCCGGATTAGCTCCAATAAGGAGGCCAACGATCAAATCCTCTCCGATTTGGATCAGTTCGTGAGCGAGTACCGGAGCCGCATGGCCGAGATTACATCCCTTTCGTCCGCGGCGTCTGCCGGCGGATCAATTGGCGGCGGTTCTTCTTTCTCTCAGGCTGAGCTCGACCTTGCGGAGTACAACGCCAACAAGGATGATTGGGACGCAGCCAAGGCGCGGGGGGACAAGGAGGAAATGGCCCGGCTGTCCGCCAGGAACGAGGAGATCCGCCGGATATATGGGATTGAGAAGGATACCGGCAAGCTGGACCGACTGCCAAGTTTCGACGTTGGTGGTGTGATCCCGGGTCCCGCAGGCACTCCGGTACCGATCGTTGCTCACGGCGGAGAAATCTATTTGAACCCTGAGCAACAGGCGAATCTTTTCCGAATGCTTGATGCACCAAGGACCCCGCCTGCCGACCGCGCGCCGGCGGCGCCGCAGCAGATTATTCATAACACCTTTGATATGTCTGTTGGAACGGTTGAGGTCAATGATCAGACGGACGCCGAGATCCTTTATACGGAACGCGAGCGGGCGGCGCGCCGGCTTGCAACGACGGGAGGTGGGAAGTAGATGGAAGACTTTGATGTATCAGTAAACGGTGAATGGATCTCCGAGGTCACTGGTGCTATCCTGGTCTGGCGTAACATCCCAGGTCTGCCCGAGGCGATCGAGAACTCTGTGGAGATCGCGGAAAGAGATGGAGCTATTGATTTTGGGAGTACTTACGGAGCCCGGCCAATTGGCTTGGGCTTTTTTATTGTCGGGGATTATGACACGACGGTCGGGCTGCTGATGCGAAAATTCAACACGCGCCGTGGCCAACTCGATCTCGTTTTCTCGGATCGCCCCGGCAAGCATTACTTCGGAGAATACCGCGGGACAATGAGCTGGGATGAATCAACCGGGAACCGGGTAATCGACATCCCGCTCAAAATGTACGATCCGTTTCCTGAGAGCGATGAGCAAATTACTGAGTTGACCATCACCCAATCCCCGCAGGTAATCTCCATCGAGTCGGCCGGCGACGAGCGCGCTAGCCCTGTGATTGTATTGACCAATACTGGAACGACGACACTGACGGGCTTCAAGATTCAAAACGAATATAAAAAATAGGAGATGATCACATGGCCATGCAAATTTCAAACTGGCTCTCAGAACAGCTTCTCAATGCCGCGCTCCGCGGCATCCCTTTTGACGCGCCAGATGAGATTTACCTAGCTCTCTACACAAGCGATCCGACATCGGCTGATACGGGAACAGAAGTTAGCGGTGGCGGGTATGCTCGGCAGCAGATCGTGTTTGCGGCACCTACGGTGGAGGCGGGGAAGCAGACGGCAAAAAATACGACGGACATTGAGTTTCCGATCGCGACGGCGGACTGGGGGCTGGTATCTCACGCTGCTCTTAGGACAGCGGCAACCGGTGGAAACTTACTGTGGTCTACGCAGGTGCCGAATCCACGGACAATTCAGAGCGGAGACCGACCGAAATTCCCAAAAGACTTAACGATTGTTCGCTTCAACCAGTAGAAGGGAGGCGCTGTAATTGGCACAAGAAGTTATGTTTTCGCCGCAGTCAAATAGCCCTGTAACAGAGTTGGCTGCAGAAATTACAAGTTCGGACAACGTCGTCATTGTGGTGGCTGGCAACCTTCTGCCGGCCGCCCCGAACGTTGTCACACTTGGCCTTGATGAGCTGGCAGAGACGATTTATTACGCTACCAAGAATGGGAACGAGCTATCTGGTGTGGTTCGTGGTTACGACGGTACATCAGCAAAAGGGTGGAGTACGGGAACGCGGGTAGCCAGGTATTTGACGGCACAGGACATTTCAGCTCTACAGCATAATATTTCTGACCACGAGACGAGAATCAGTGGTATCACATCGGAAACGATCAATAAAATAACGCCAAAGCTTGTTGATGATTTGCCTGCGCTGTATCCGATCGGTTTGAGTGTGTTCAGCCTCTCGCTCGCAGCTTCGGATCCATGGAAAACGGCAATTGGGTACCCAGGAAGCGGACATTCGACGCTTGTTCAAACGTCTAAGGCCAATGACAGTCAATACAGCATCATTCAGCGCGTTACGTTTTCGAGCGACCTTGGCATTGAAGCAATGTTTGAGCGGAGCTCGACCGCGAACAATAGTTGGAATGGCGCCTGGATCAAAGTCGTTTCTCGCGGCGAATTTGATCAATTTAAGAACGAAGTTGATGCGCATTTGGCGGATTATATTCGGCAACCGGGGTTTGCGACAACAGGCGGTACGAGTACAGCATACACCGTTACTCTCGACCCAGCACCGGCAACACTTCCAGGGGGGTTTGGAATTACTATCGTGCCTCACGTGGCAAACGGAGCAAATCCAACCCTTAAGATCGGCAACTTTACGGCTTTACCGTTGAAAGACCAAAAGGGCAACGCATATGCTGCAGGAAAACTGCTGGCCGGGAAGCCTTATGCATTTAGAAAAGTTGGGTCGGATTTTTTAGCAGATAGCGGTAGCGGGGTGGAGGGAGACGCTACCGCGAACGATTTACGCCTCGGCAAAACGGCTACGGTTGGCTCTGGTGATGTTATTACAGGCACTCTCGATCTAACAAATCTCTTGCCAAGTAATATCAAAAAGGACATAAGTATTGACGGAGTAGTAGGCACCTTGGAGCCGAGCAATCCACAACAAAATGATCAACAGGTCTTAATGCCCGCCAACTCTAGTGTTACTATCACACCTCAAATAGGCAAGATTGTAGTAGCTATTGTGTTTGGTGATAATGTACCAGCGATTAGGTTTTTAACTGGGTACCAACAATCAGGACAGTATATATCAATTATCTCTATGTCAGGTGCATCATTTGTTATTAGAAGTACATTAACATTTTCATCAAATTTTAGAGCGGTGAGTCTAGGTATATAAATTAGGAGGCGAAGATGATTATGTATGATTATGTTAATACCCACTTTAATACGGATCGGCAAGGTGTATCGATCATTTTCTATTCACCGGAAAATGAAACCATCACTATAGCAGTTAGGATTGAAACTTTTATTGAAATGTTCTCCCAACCACTTCAATTGGCAATGGAAAATGGGACAGATCCAATGGAAGAAATTAAAAAGTTTGATCCTGAAAATACATTAGGATACAATAATTTAATTTGAGTGTTAAATCGGACGAAATAACGCATCAAAAATTTTGGAGGAAATTATCTCCAAATGTCGAATTGTAGCTATGTAATTTATCCGTAACTATAAGGAGACATTTGATTATGAACCAATCTGAGTTATCGCATCAGTTATTTTTAGATTTTAAAAAGAACCCTATGTTTGTAAAAGACTTAGCAAAATCATCTGATATGGTTAGAAAAAACCTGAAAGGTATACTAAAAGGCTTCGGCGACAAAAACTCAAAACAGAAAACATATTTATCCTGGATTCTTGAAATGTCAGAAAAAGATTTCTATTTGTTGTCACCGGCACAGGGTCAGTTTTTCCTGATGAACAGAAAATTGAATAGTGCAGTTCTCTTTAGATACTGCACAACAATTACGGAAGAAACTAAGAGGATTTTGAAGGATTGTGATGAATGTATAGAAATTATTGAATTACATTCTACCGAAAGGGGACAAGGGACTAGAATTATGAGTGATTTTATCCACTTGTCTCAAATAACTCAACTTCCACTTGCCCTTTATGCTGAAACAATTGAATTAACGCATTATTACGAAAAGTTCAATTTCGTTAATCATGGAAAACTTGGAAGCAATAAAGAATTTTTAATGCTGAGAACTACAGAGAGTAGTGGGGAGTAGAAACTACTTACAGGATCGCGAGGGGAAAACCGTACTCATTCTGAGTACGGTTTTTTATTTCAAAATCAGAGCACAACCCGAAAGGAGCAGTATCATGTTCGGCGGTCCATTTACCAGGTTGCCATTTAACCGTCCATTTAGCGTCGAAACCGTCTTTTCCGTTGTGTTTGAATCCGATCCGGGGATGGATACTCGAATGAATCTCGACATGGCCATTTCCGCATCATTCGATATGGAAACAGAACTAGCCGCAGATATGACGCGAGAGATCCGTTTCGTTACCCTGTTTGAGGCCGCATCAGATATGGTCGTCCAGATGATTAGAGAACGTCTCTTCGCAGCAGGATTCCATTCTGAGACGGAACTGGCGGCAAAAATGTCCTTATACCACGTTGACTCTATCGAGTTCACAGGAGAATTTAAGCCCGGGGACAAGATCATCATCGATAGCGAAAAATTCAAGATCACTAGAAACGGCGATAACGTCTCTAATCTCTATGTCGGAGATTTCTTCGACCTGAACCTCGGCACGAATAACCTAACCTGGACGGACCCGGCTACAGGGAGGACGGTTCTGATCCGCATTACGCATCGTGACAAGTTCTTATATTAGGGGGCGATATCTTGCCAAACCCAACCATGCAAGTGTTCGATAAGAATTTCAAGCGTCTGGGCACCCTGATCGATGCCTATGGTATCGAACGACGAAGACGGCTGAATTCCGATTATGAGCTGTCTTTTTTTGTGCCCATGTCTTCGGACGACTATCTGGAGAAAATCCAGCAGAAGGGCCACGTTATGGATGAGCGCGGCCAGTATTATGTGATCAACAGCCGCAAGCGAGACCGGTCGAAGAAGAAGCTGACGGCCCTGATTACGGCTACGCACGTCATGTTCAAGCTTAACGATTACAAGGTGCCGTACGATGATTACATTTCCGAGGCCTACGGGGTGCACATCTCCACGTTGCTGGACAAGATCAGTGGGTGGACCGGTGACAAGTTCACGTTCCAGGTACATGACACATTCGACCTTTGGGATATTAAGGACTTTGGCCGGACAACCGCGCTGGCCGCTCTTAATCAAGTGATCAACTTGTTCGGCGCCGAGATCCGACCGGACAACTTCGTGATTCACATCCATAAAAAGATCGGGTCTCAGACTGATCGGTACGAGTACCGGACGAAGAAGAACATCATCTCCGATTCCTTCAAGGACGATGCCACCGGACTTGTAACCAGGATGTACGCTCAGATGAAGGATGGCCGGACTTGGGTCGGGATGTCCGCTGACAATCTGACGGCGGAGGAACGTAGCTTGCTGCAGTCGGTCCCGGGGGCCATCAAAGACGGGAAGGTTATGGTCAACTACCTATTGTCCCCGTACGTAAACTACTGGGGTAGCGACAGCGTCCCCTTCTTCGATGGAGAGAACGTTCAGCAGGACATCGAGGATCCGCTCGAGCTGTTGAAGTCCACCCGGGAAGAGATGCGTAAGAAGGAAATGCCGGAGTTGGAGATCAGCTTGGATGCAGCGGATATGCATAAGATCGACCGCGATGAACGGCCACCGGGCCTTGGGGACACTGCTACCGTATATGACCCGGACATGGAGATGCGCCGGATCGCCGTACGGATCGTGGAGCTGACGGAGTACCCGTATTCGATTGACCAGCACTCAAAGGTGACGCTGGCCAACTTCGCGCTGAAGGATGACATCGATCTGATTGCTGACCTAGAACGATCTCGGAAGGTGATGGAGAATCTTCTTTCCGGCGGCCGGATCCGCGCGGATGTTTTCGAGGCCTTCGCACGGCAGGCGGTGATCGACATCAATAACAGTAAAAGCGAAGTTGTTTATGATACCCGCGGCATCGTGCTGCAGGATGTCGATGATTCGGACGTGCAGATGGTGTTGGCGTCTCGGGGGCTACTTATTTCGGAGGATGGCGGCCAGACGGCTAGAACTGCCATCACGGGCCGGGGTATATCAGCAGAGGTCATAACAGGGCAGCTCGGCTCCTTTGTGAGTATGCTCATCGGCAGCGGGAATGACGTGACCCAGATCAATCCTAATGGCATTGCAGCTGGACATGCTGACTTTAACAGCGCGCCGTTCCGAGTCGATATGAAGGGGAACCTTGTGGCCAACAAGCTGACGGCAAACGCAGCGCAGATCAAAAGCTCGACCTTCACTGACGGGGCGATCGTCGGTAGTAGTATTAACGTGGGGAACGGTAAATTTACGGTGAGTTCGGCCGGAAGCGTATATGCCGAGGGGGGCATTTTCTCTGGAGGTACCATTACAGGGGCGTTGTTCAGGACAGCGGCGAGCGGCGCCCGCTTTGAGGCAAGTTCGACCGGGTGGCGGACGTACGACTCAAACAATCGTGAGCGTATCAGTATCGCTATCAATAATCAATACGGTATGAGTGCCATCAATTTTGCCAATTCGAGTGGCGGAGCAGTCGGCTATATTAACGGCGGCGATTCCCTGTTTCAACTTACTTCTTTGGTTAATATCTTGATTGCAGCACTTAACGGTAGCACTCAGTTCCAGGGGAATGTTGATTTTTCATCCGCGTCTGTTCAAGGGATATCTCTTTCTTCAATCGCAGGACTGTTATCAAGATTGGCAACAATAGATGCAGCTGTTGATTCAAAGGCGGGTATTAATAGCCAAACAGATACTGCGGGTCCTTATAATTGTGGCATTCCGATAGGGACTCAACTTGCAATCGCAGGTGGTGGCTCCGTTGCGTGGGCTGGTGTTCCAGCGCATACACATACCCAACGACAATAATTTTCTCTAGAATAATTATTTGTCGTATACTGGAAATGAATATTATTCTAGGGGGAGTTTACGATGAAGAAGTTCATTTCCGGTTTGATTGTAGGTTTGTTGTTATTTGCGGGAACTACAGTTTTTGCGGACTCTGCCAAAAGCCTGTTAGGAAAGAAAGTTCAAGGAACCTTTGAGGTAGCGTTCAACGGTAATCAAATTGGCGATGCTGCTGTTATTGATGGATCCACATACTTGCCTGTCAGAAGTATTTCTGACGCTGCTGGGATCAATATTGCTGTGGAAGGGAAGAAGATTATCTTGACGACAAGTGGTAGTCAAATTGTTCCTGACGTTACGGATGCAGAAACAGACGCGAAGAATAAGGCGAATGGAGATATATCGGCAAGAATCGGTATATTAAAAAACAATATTAAAACAAATGAAACGAACATCCAAATCGAACGCGATGAAGTCATTGCTCCACTGCAGAAGAAGCTCGCTGAACTAAAAGCCGCAGACGACGGTACAGACGTATCCAAGCAGGGAATTGAAATTGTAGAAGGGAAGATCTCCGACAGTCAAAAATTAATCGCAGAACTCCAAGCCAAAATTGACGCTGCCGATGCAGAGATCAAGCAGCTCGAGGCTCAATTGAATAAGTAATTTTCGTATTCCATAATATTGAGATGAGATTTGTGATTCGATATGCTAATAGAAAAAGGATCCGGCGCCCCTACTCCCTGCACAACACTTGGTTGGGAACCCCCAGAACAAGCTGAACCTAACCCGTTCCCGTGGTGCTAACCTGGGCGGGTTAGGTTCGTTTATTTAGATATGTGAGGAGTGCGAAAAGAAACATCCCGTGAAAATCACTTTATGATGTCATTTAGTAAAGGGATTTTAAAAAAAACGTCGAATATGTAATTAGGATTATTAATACATTTAAGGAGTAATCTCAAAATGTTTGACGAAATTCTACTTAATTATATCCTCCTTGTGGAAGATGTTAGTTACATACCGGTAAATGAGGATGATAAAGATAAAAAATTTGCATTAATAGAGCCACTGACAGCTATTAGATTCAACGGGTTTCCTGCTAATTTTTCTGCCATTCTTCTTTACTCAATTACAGGTCTGAAAAGTAAAAATAAATATTATATTGAAGTAGACATTATTGATCCTGACAATAATAAATTGGCGGAGTTAGAAAACGATTTTGAACCCATAGAAGGAAGTGAGTACTCCGCATCTATTATAGCTAGTAGTATTGATATACAACTCCCCACTGCAGGAATATATAAGTTTATTCTAAAACTTGATGGAAGAGAACTAGGGAAATACATATTATTTACTGATCAGATGGAGTAATAGATATGGAAAACAAAATTATTAGTTACCTCGACAAACAGTCCACGGATAAATTAAAATCAAAATCAGAATATAAAAATAGACGAAGTTACATAGAGAATAAGTCGGCTTTACGTTTGGTTAAGTCTAGTTATCATGACGAAATGTCAGCAGCTCCTCTAGTAAGTGCAGGACGGGAGGAATTTAATATGGACGAAGTGACAAGAGAGTTGATAAGTCGCTTAGATAAAGATATAAGAGATCATAAGCAAGAAATTAGGGATAGAGACGCCGCCCAACGTAGTGATGCACAGGAACGTGAAGCGCGTTATCGCGAGGAGATGCAGGAACAGAATAGAATCTTCAGGCAAGAAGCTAAAGAGCGTGAAGAAAGAATGGAGAAAATGGTTGCTGGACTATCTTCGGAGATAAAAGATATTAGATCGGAAATTAAGGATATAAAATCAGAAGTTTCTCAAAATACCAAACATGTTCAATCCTTGGTCACTGCAAATATTTGGGGCTTGGTTGCCACAATTGTTGCTATTGCTGCATTGGTAGTGACAGTGATCTTAACAAGATAATAATAAAATAAAGTGTTTACCAGAGTCTGCAAACCATGCAGGCTCTTTTATTTTGCCCGGAGAGGAGGTGAATACAGTGGCAGTGGTTACGAAAGTAGACGTGTCGATCGATCTGCAGCACCCGGTACGTGAGGTCTCTGACATCATTACGCTGATCCTCGGCATGTATCCAGGAAGAGAAATCGAAATCTTGCGGGGTATCGATAATGAAGTTGGGTCGGCGTTGGCCAGACTGGAACATGCGGCGGCGCCGGCAGCTGATCCGGAGAAGGAGCAGCCTTCAGAATAGATAGATATTAGGAACGGGGGGGATGAAGCATGGAGAATGATTTGCTACGGTATTTCCTTAGCCAAGGGCCATTCGCGGCGCTATTCGTATGGTTACTCATATACGTGATGCGCGCGAACAAAGAGCGGGAGGGGCGGCTGCAGGACTTACTGGATAAGTTTTCGGACAAGCACGACGTGATCATCGGGGAGCTACGGGACATCAAGGGACGCTTTCCCGGGCATCACAAGGAGGGATGATTGAATTGGACAAAACCAAATACACGATCGAGCGCCGGTACATTACCAAGCGCTCAAACACACGGCCAGGCACCTGCTTAAAAACGGGAACGCCGGCCTTTTTTGTTGCCCACGACTCTGGTAACCCGGGGGCAACGGCGGACAACCATTTTGATTACTTCAACGGCCTAACAGACCGATCGGCTTCGGCCCAGGTTTTCATCGACGATACGAAGATCCTGGAGATCATCCCGACCGGTACCGGCCCGGATCCGGCGGAGAAAGCGTGGCACGTGCTTTACAATGTAACGACTGACAATGACCAATTCGGTTACGACGCCAACGACGCGGCGCTAGGGGTGGAGCTGTGCTACGGCGGCAAGATCACCTTCTCAGAGGCTTACAAACGCTTTGTCTGGTATCTTGCCTACTGTTGCGACCGCTGGGGCAAAAACCCATCGACCCACATCGCCAGCCACAAGCAGCTAGACCCCGCCAGAAAGAGGGATTGTGAACAAGCTTTGGCGGTCGGAGGCAAGACCCTGAAGGAACTGATCAACGACGTGGCCGCTGAACTGGCAGCAACGGTCACTCCGCCGGACTTTGTCCCGCTGCCAGACGGTATCGCTCAGGCGCTCATCGACAACTATGTCTCGCCAGCATGGTTTGCGGCCCAAAAGGTCGGGGACGAGGTTGGCAAGACCCATTTCCACAACCTGGCCAACAACCTCCGGATGGCCGCGGGCATTCCGCTGACTCCCGGGGCGCCCGCCGCGACGCTGACCAAACTGCCGAAGAGCAACGCCCAGGAGATCATTTTCCGCTGGCTCTCCCCAGCATGGTTTAAGGCAAAGGCAGCTGGAGACAAGACGGCGATGCAGCATTACAACAATCTGGCCAACCACCTCCGGCGTGCCGCGGGCATCCCGGAAGAATAAGAGAGGGGAATGTAGGATGAGCAAGAAAAGATGGCGGAACTACGCGCTTTGGATTAGTATTGTATCCCAAGGCCTGCTGCTCGTGCAGCTTATTGGGCACTTGACGGGGGCGTTTGACCTGACCGACGTAATGAAGCAAGATATTTTAACGGCGACTGATCTAGTCCTTGGTATGTTGGCTACGTTAGGGATTATTAGTAATCCGACTAAGCCCGAAAGTAACGGATATAATTTATAGAATGCGGCCATAAGCGAAAAACGACAAAGTCGACACGATATTTTGTCTGGCAAGTAAAATTCAATATCTAATAGGGAGCCAGAAAATGAACAAGAAGAGATGGTTCCCTATTATTTTGGCAATTTTTGAAAGTTTCGTCTAGTTCTTTGGGAGGATAATGAAGCATGGTGTCGAATTAACCAGATGAGTAATATTATGACATCTGGAGGGATGGAGTTTTGTCGCAACCATTTATTTTATTTGTACCAGGAATAAAAGGTAGTGAACTTTATGAGGGTGATAACAAAAGATGGTTTCCCAAAAAAAATGATGATCTCATTGCAATGAGTATTAATAATGAACTGCAGCCAGGGAGGCCTCTAGGTGTTGTCAATGCTTTTGGTATTTTTAAAGTGCAGGTATACAAGCCTTTGCTTGATTTTTTTGAACCAAGTAATTTTGACTTCTTTTCATATGATTGGAGACAACCATTACAAGACACGGTGGATTTATTAGTAAAACGAATTATCGGCTTAAGCCAAAAATACACAAATGTTATACTTTTGGCGCATAGTATGGGTGGTATACTGTCTAAATTAGCAATAAATAATCTCGATTCATTAGGGTTTAAGGATTTAATAAAAAAATTCATAACTATTGGGACGCCATGGCACGGATCTGTTGATGCATATAAAAGTTTGGCTTTTGGGGAGCCAGGAATATTTGATGGATTGAATGCTTTCTTTGGGTTTCTAGATGATAAAAAGACTCGACAACTAGCTATTCAGTTCCCTTCCGCCTACCAATTGCTTCCGAGCCGTTATTACTATGAACAATTAGATGAAGGTAAGTTTTTACTTGCAAACGATAATAGAGAAATTACATATGAAGAATTCATCATCAAAGTTCAAGGATTTTTTAATGAGACCATTAGAGGTGATGAAAACAGCATAAATATTTGGGAAAAATACATGAAGCCAATTCAAGAATCTATGGCTTTGGATTTACCCGAGTATATTGACCACGATTGTTTAATAGGTTGTCAAGTTCCCACTATTTATAGGTTGCCTTTCGAGGTGCAAAAAGCCAGAATTCCTTTCAAACAAGATTGTGAATTTGAAAATGGCGATGGAGTTGTTCCTATTATTAGTGCAACCCCAAAACATAGTGCGAATTTATTTTACTGCACTGGAGAACATACAAGTCTTTGTGCTTCTAATGACGTTTTGGACTTTATTAAATGGTCAATTGATGGAAAGATCAATAAGTGCCCACTGGGAATCTCACTCGAACCTCAAAATGAAATGTTGAGAAGAAGCGTCAAAGCCAAGATAATGTGCCCGGTTGATTCAACAATTCTGGATTCTGAGAATAAATATGTAGCAGGTGTATTTGATCCTAATATCGAGGAAGTAAGTCCATTAGCAAAGAATAACTCAGTACTGTACTACAGTATAGGCGAAGCAAAGTATGTTTTCTTTAAAGAAAATGTAAATGAAGATATCTATCTGAAAATCAATTCTTACGATATGGGTGTAGCTGATATCTCGGTCAAATACTATAAAAATGATGAAGAAATTGAGCAAGTTTTTGAACCAATTCCTGTATCAGATGAAATATCTGCTACTTTACTTATCCCTTTGTCTAATAAAGAAGACAAAGCTGAGTTAGAAGTTAATAAAATGAAAAAAGATCCGGTTGTTATAAAGAAGAAGGAGAGGTTAACACAACCAATTAACCTTCCCGCGATACCAAAATTAAAAGTAAAAGTATCAAATTATGGGGATAAAATTAAATATCGAAGCGTTTATTCAGGAAGTATTGAACTATATATTACATCTAATAATTCTGAAATTATGGATGGAATTTACTATCAAGTAGATGATAAAATTCCAAGTAAATATGATTCCAAAGTGGAGCTTCTCCTTGAGTCAGGAAAACATGTTATTAAAGCTTTTGGCAAGGATATTTATAATAGACCTACTCCTGTTACGGAGTATTCGTTTACGATTGACAATAATGAACCAGAAACGGCTATCGATGTATCCATAAACCCCGATGGACTCAATCTTAAATTCATACCAATAACCAACGGCTCAAATGCTACAACTTATTATCGTGTTGGTCAAGGGAACTTCAATGAGATCGATTCAAGTTCTGAGGCAAATCTAAAAATAACAGACTTAGCGGTTGATCCTAATAGATTTATGGAGATTGAATATTTCTCCGAGAATGAGTTTGGAAAGATTGAGAGTCCTAGAAAATTTACTTTTGGACTTGGTAATA
This sequence comes from Paenibacillus rubinfantis, assembly GCF_001486505.1. GTDB lineage: Bacteria > Bacillota > Bacilli > Paenibacillales > Paenibacillaceae > Fontibacillus > Fontibacillus rubinfantis. The sequence continues at coordinate 731,469 of NZ_LN909065.1, read as the reverse complement.
TACCTATTTTGATGTGGGAAGAATTTTCATCTGCAGCAAATCCAGAAATGATTTGGAACAATCTTTTTAGAAACACTGAGTTAAACATATATGAATTTGATATCTACTTGTTGGAAAAAGGATTAATAAAGGCAACACCAAATTCAAATATTGGTGATAATGTTAGAGGAGTATCGTTTAAATCAAGATTGGTGAACATAGAAGTACGTTACGCTGAAAAATATTCGTTGTACTTTGAAGGGGCGCCTACAGAGGTTTTGGAAGTTGGGCAAACATACAAATTTTCATTCCAACTTTTGACTGAACGGAGTAAGGAACAAATAACAAATACAAAACCAAGGGCGAAATTACGCGCTGTAGGGAGAGGAACAGCGAACCTTCCAGATAAGTCAATATCATTAGATATATCAGATGGGATTTTTTATGGCTCATTTACCGTAGACGAAAATTTTCTTAAGTACAAATACAAAATAATTATTACCGACATAAAAAATACAATTCCTCCACTTAGAGAAATACCGCTTATAATGAAAGAAGAAGACTGATTTTAGAAGGGAAGGTGATGGAGCTTTGATTTCAATCGTAATTATTCAATTAGGATTGTTGATCGTGCTACTTCTATTCGCCTTCTTCTTACATCAGAAAAAAATCTGGAAGGCAACATTTCTTGGAAGCACAAAAGATGGTTTATCACTTATTGTTCAAATTTCCTTATTGGCATGGTCATTGATTTCTGTAGTTATTGGTTTGTTTTATTTACTTGCAAATGCCAACAGCGATTTGTCATTTCAGTCACTTATTATTTTGGGAATCCCATTGGTTGTGTTGATTACTTATATCGGAAAAATCATGGTAAGCAACTTGCAATCAAAACAAGAAGTTCATGAGCTATCTAGAATAAATAAAGAACTAAGTAATTGGATTAGCTTATTTCCTTTTGTTGATAAAAAAAATGTAAGATTTAGCTTATATACATCTAGAGGCAGGGTAGTTGGACGAATAACCATACAAGATGTCGACAGAGAACAAGCTCTAACAATTAATGAGCGAAAAAATGAACTCCCCAAGGATGTTTTTTTGGATATAATTACTTCTGACGGGGAAGACATAATTCTTCACTAATAAAAAATAGCCTTCAGCAAATCAGCTGAAGGCTATTTTGCTGCAATTTACTCAACATTTGATTAGAGCAGAGTATCGTATATAAGCTGCAAAGCAAACATTAAAGGAACCGCAAAAAGCGACTCTAAATAATTTCCTAAACTACATAGCCCGAGATGATGTGATTTCGTATTCATTTACCTCAAACGTCAGAATGTTATTGAAGATTACATAATCAGTTCGCTTACTAAAAGGCCCTTTGTTGTTATTGTGTTTATCAATTGCATACTTGGATGGGCCAGAGCCGGAGTCTTTAGCATCGTACCAGCTCAAGAAGGCATTAACCTCATCCATCGAGAGATCATATTCTTTTTCGAGACCAGTCGTGAAGGTAATACTTATAATTGCACGTTCGCCTGTCGGTTCTGGTTCTGGTGTTGGGTTCGGTTCTGTAGGTACAGTTGCAGGCGTGAATTCTTCAACTGTCTTAGTTAAATTAAAGGGGTTAAATACGCCACCACCAACAACATATATTTTTCCGTTCACAACTGCAGTGCCGAAGCCAGTACGGGCGATATTTAAGCTTGGTGCTTCCTCCCACATATCCTTGATAGGATTGTATACTTCAACATCACTAAGGGATTGCCCACTTGTTGCACCACCGCCTATGCTATATATTAGTCCATTTAAAACAACTGTTCCCGAACCGTCTTTTGCAATTAACAAATTTGCTTTATCGGTCCATATATTTGTTTTTGGATCATATTCACGAACATTTTTATAGGAAGTTAGACCATTACCGCCGCCGACAGCGTAGATCTTGTCGTTAAAGACAGTAAGTCCGACTCCATGCAAAGCAGAAGGCATGCTAGCTGCAGTGGTCCATGTATTTGTTTTTGTGTTGTAGACTTCAACGGTTGCGACAGTTGCTGTTTTGGAACTTATAATCCCACCAATAATATAAATTTTATCTTCATAAGTAACTGAACTTGCCCATGCCTTTCCTATCGGCATATTTTGTTTTACTTCCCATGTGTCCAGTAGAGGGTCATATACATAAACACTAGATAAGACTATTCCTCCAGTCATGGTATAGCCATTGCCTGTGTATCCGCCGAAGATATAAATTTTACCATCTACTGTGGAAGCTGTAGTCGCTGTTGCAGTAAAAGGCATATCATTTTTTCTAATCCATGAGTCATTAATAGGATCGTATTCATAAACGGTCTTTATTAAGTCTGTTGACGAACTCGATACTCCTCCAAATAAATAAATCTTTCCATTTGCTTCAGCCGTTGCTGAGCCTACGATTTGAGTAGGAGCTTCGTTCTTCAAAACCCAACGAGCCTCAGCTTCGCCTTCTGCGAACGTGTTTGTTCCAAAACAAAAAATGAAAACAAAAAATGAAATAATAGATAGCAAGGTTTTCTTCATAAGTATTCTCCTTAAAAATATATTTGCGAAGTAATGATACAAGCATCTTGATGGATTGTCTAAACAATAATGTCTATATTTGAAAATCAATGTCGAAAGCAAAGGAAAATTTTCTCATTGAATAAAGAACATATATTCGCATATAATACAAACAAACGTTCGTATTTTGCGAGGGGGAGTGATGGTGAAATCGGCTAAGCGTATTATCATGCTTGTTGATTGCCAGTCCTTTTATGCCAGTGTGGAAAAGGCGGAGAATCAACAGTATAAGGATCGTCCGTTAGTGGTCGCAGGAGATCCAGAGCGCAGGTCCGGGATCATCCTTGCAGCGTGTCCGATAGCTAAGCAATACGGAGTGACGACGGCAGAGACGCTGGGAACCGCACTGGCAAAATGCCCGGATCTCGTCGTTATTAAGCCACGGATGCAGACTTACATCAATGTATCAATGCTCATTTCGGATATTTACAAAACCTACACTGACCTGGTCGAGCCTTATAGCATAGATGAACAATTTATAGATGTTACGGGGTCTATGCATCTATTTGCAGATAGCCCAGAGGAGCTTGCCAGAATAATCCAGAGCCATGTTCAGTTGTCAACAGGCATCTATACCCGCTTTGGGATTGCCGAGACAAAGATTCTCGCGAAGACGGCCTGTGATAATTACGCAAAGAAAAATCCGTCCGGCATTTACACCCTGACCAAAGAAATGTTACCAGAAACCCTTTGGACGCGACCCGTCAGCGATATGTTTATGGTTGGGAGCCGGATGCACCGGCATTTTATGTCTATGGGGCTGCACACAATCGGTAACGTCGCTCAAACGCCTCTCGGCAAATTGAAGCAAATGATGCAGCGGAAGTTTGGTAAAAACTCCGACATTCAAGCGGAGCTGTACTGGCGAATCGCGAACGGTATAGATGATAGCCCTGTTAAGCCAGGGACGCATCAGGCGCCACCAAAATCAGTGGGGCACATGATGACCTTACCTCGCGACTATTACAAACTTGAGGATGTAAAAGTGGTCCTACTTGAGTTGACGGAACTTGTCTGCATGCGCTGCCGTGAGTTGGGCTACATGGGTCAAGTTATATCCGTCGGCTGCATGGGTGCGGATTTCGATCGCCCAACCGGATTCTCCAGGCAGATGAAAATGCCAGATCCGACCAATGTCACCAAGCAGGTTTTCGACGGGGTAATGACATTGTTCCGCCGCCATTGGAATGGTGAACCAGTCCGTAAGGTTGGCGTCTCATTGTCTGGGCTGGTAGGAGCAGAAGAATACCAGATCACGTTATTCGACGATCGGCCGAAGTACCAGGCGCTTGAAAAAGCAACCGATGAAATCAAACGTCGATTCGGTGACTCAGCGATACTGCGGGCATCTTCACTTACGACTGCCGGCCAGGCACGGCGGAGATCGCAACTGATTGGAGGTCATCTCAAATGAAAAAGCTGGAAGGTAACGGTCTTTGGGAGTCTAGCCGGATGATGCTACCAGAGCATAAAGAAACAATTATTCGCAAGCGGATCGAAGAGGGGAGGAAGCGGCGACCTGAGCTTGATCCACAGGAAGCGGAGCTGATCGAGCGAGCGATTGCTGAGGCGTTCCGGGAGCGTCGGCGGATCACCCTTCGCATTTGGGGCGAGTATGAAGATACTGAACTGAACGGGGGAGTAGTAACTGTTCAGACTCATCTACGTGAGATTAAGCTATCTACTGGGAATGGAGAGTGGCAGTGGGTAAAGATATCGGACATCGTTTATGCCAGCATATAAGAAGTGTTGCCGGATGCAAACAAGAAGAACTATAATAGTTGAAGACGAAGTTCAGGATTTGCTGTAGCTTCGAGGGTCGCACATCCTGAACTTGGTTAAGTCTAAGGACGTGTGATCGCGGTTATTACTCGACTCCAAATAAAAATGGTCACGTAAATGGTCACAAACTGACTTAAACTCAGTTGAATAAATACAGTAAAAAGGCGATAAAATCAATGTTTTTTAAACACACACAAATCCACTTTAACACTTCCTCTAAATCAGTTGGTTAGAGCGGTCGGCTCATAACCGATTGGTCACAGGTTCGAGTCCTGTAGGGCCCATATGCGCGAAACCCCCTTGATTATCAAGGGGTTTTTGCTATTTCTACTGTGATAATACAATCACTAGAATCGCCCAAACTAGCAAATACCCACCGATAATAAGCGCAATGAAGCCCCTGAATCTCTTGAGGGATCCCTCTTCCTTTAACAACAAGCGCCGCCTGACCCCATCTTATAGGGATCAAGCGGCGTTAATTGTTCTAGGTATTCAAATCATGCAATCCAGGGCTATGCTCGTTTGGCATTTCCGGCAGGATCGGGACCGGGAAGCCCTCTGGCGGTTCGGTGACCTTAAGGTCGCCGCCATTTCGGCTTGGGGTTTGGCCGCTGAAGATCTCACCGATCCGCGTAGGATCAAGTCGGAAATTGAACTGGGCATTGTGGAAGCCCATATCGACATATTTGCGGCATTCGGGATATTTGTTGATATCATAATTCGGTACGGGGAACAGCTTGCCCCAATCGACTCCCAGCGTCTCGAGCGCCTTGGCAAAGGCGTTCTGATGGGCGTTATCGCGGACGATCAGGAATGCCAGTGTTTCGCGGAACGTTTTGTTCGAGCTCATTTCGTAGATCCGCGTTTTTTGCAGGACCCCGGTGGATTCCAGCACGAGATTGTCCAGCAAGTCGCTGATCAGGTTGCCGTGGCTGTACACATAGTTGCCGTTCCAAGGGTTGCCCGCCGCATCCACCGGGAGGGAGCTTTGAGCGCCCATAATAAAATGATGCGGATTCGCATGCTTGATGGCTTCGTCCAGCGGGGCACCATCGGCACCGGCGTTTCCGGGCATCGACTCGCCTGCACCGGTGAGCAATTGGTTGATTGTATGCTGAACCAGTTCAACGTGGCTGATCTCCTCCAGAAAGACACCGCGAATCAAGTCACGGTATTGGGTTGCTGTCCCCCGGAAGTTGCTGCTTTGGAAAAAAAACTGCATCATCGTTCGCATCTCGCCAAATCTTCCGCCCAGCGTTTCCTGAATGACTTTCGCCGCTGCGGGATCCGGCCGATCCGGAACGATGAGGTTAATCAAATCTTCTTTATAGAAATACACTTGGGTATCCCCTTCCTCCTTGTATTGATTTTCCTGCTTCTATTGTGGTTATCCATTAAAGATCTTATTCCAGAAAAAAAAGGAGCCGCTCTCGCGGCTCCCTGATTCATTTGACTTGCTTTTGGATCACCAATCGATGGTATTCGTTGAGTAATTCGTCAAGTCGTTGGCTGACCATGACCAGTTCCCTATCGGCCAGCCGTTTGCTTCCGGCAAGTCTATTTAATTCCGTCCGGAGCTCTTCAATTTTGAAGATTAGATCCAAGGCGAACAACTCCCAGAATTGAAGTATCTATGTTATACGTCCGCTGTGCACTGGCGACCGTCCTGCGGATCCCACTTTATATCTGTCCGCACCAGGCTAAAGTGGTACCTATACCTTCTATGTCCGATTTTGTAAATCCTCCCTAAATTCTGAGATAAAATGCAAAAAACTGTCGATTCAGTGAATTTTATTAAAATTGCGAGTTTTTCGGGAACTAAAAAGGACCGCGATAAGCGGCCCTTCAATGGTTAAAGAAAAGGTGATTACTTGCTGTCCGAAGACGGCGCAGGGTGTGCAGCCAAGTATTCGACCGCATTGTAGGTCAGTACCGCTGCATCCGCCCGTGTAATCAGATCGCCTGGATGGAACTGCTGATTCTCATCCAGCTTCGCGATTCCCAGCACCAGCGCGCGTTGCACCGTACCTTGATAGGAAACGTTGAGTTGGTCGTCATCGGAAAATTCCACAGGTTTGATATTGATCTTTGGCAAATCCCCGTGTTTCTCCATCGCTAAAATCAATTGATGGGTAAATTCTTCACGGGTCATCGGCTTGTCCGGGTTGACGGCGGCGTCCAGATCAAAGCCGCTGTTCTGCGCAATAACGAATACAGGAGCATACCAGGCGTCGTTCTTGATGTTGGAGAAATAGTCGCCGGCTCCTTGGGTGACCTCCGAATTAAGTTCCAGTCCCAGCAGGTTGACGATCAGTTGAACGCCTTGGCTGGTCGTTAATTGGTTGTCTGGCAGAAAGCTATCGGCACCGACGCCGCGGATAATTCCTTTGGCTTGCAGCGCGGAAATGCTGTCTTTGGCGGCGGATTGGCTCACGTCTTTGAAGGTACTTGCAGCGGCGAAGCTTGGTCCGGCAAGCGACATACTCAGAATGGTGGCGGCGGACAACAGGGCTAAATTACGTTTGAACATCGGGGTCATCACCTCGTCTTGTTATTTTTGACAACTACTAGACGAGGGTTTACTGAAAATGTTGCAAGGGAATTAAAAAGATTTTCCAAATGGAATGATTCGAGTCACATGATGGATTTCGTCGAGGCATACCCACACGGCTCCTTCTGATGTGCGTAATTGCACCTTGTCTGGAGCGGAGCCCCACTTGGGTAATCCGGTCATCATTTGACCGTCATGCAGTTGAACGACCACTTGATGGCCAAGGGTAACCGCCATTTTTAACTCGTGCATGAAACTAAACCTCACCTTTCCTGATATTCGAGCCAATGGATACTACAATTAACTTACCATAAATCCCAATCGAATAGTTTATCGGTTGGGGACGGTCTGGATTTTTGGTTGAATTTCATTTGGTTTCTGTATATAATCATAAATACGGGATTTTTCATAAGGATGTGCCGGGGTGGCGGAATAGGCAGACGCACAGGACTTAAAATCCTGCGGTTGGTGACAACCGTACCGGTTCGAGCCCGGTCCTCGGCATCTACACAGGGAAGAGCGTATTCGATTGACGAATACGCTCTTTTTTTGTAGGAATAAAGGCTTATTTTCGTCAAAAACTGTTACGAAATTTCTACCAAATGTCGATATAAAACGCAGAGGGCTGGAAAAAGGTTCCGGTAATTTAGCAATGAGATAAAGGAGAGAAATCAATGATTGCTAACAGGAAAGTGACGTATTGGATGCTCGTCTTGACGCTGCTCCTTTCGGTAATGGTTCCGACGGGCGTGTTTGCGGCTACCGGAGATATCAAAGAAATTAATATCGATGGAGCGAATACGACCGTTGAGCTCGGCGTGGGCAAGACGAAGCAGCTAAAGGTGAATGCTTCGTTAGAGGGAGGTGGCACAAAAGATGTGACCACTACTGTAAGCTGGTCAACCTCTGATGCTAGCATAGTTAAAGTCAGTGGTGGTTTGATCACAGCCCTGAAAAGCGGTACGGCTACTGTAACGGCGGAATATAACAACCCTACCACGGAAGTGGGGTCTGTCTCGACAATCACCATCAAAGTTACAGATACATACACCGCGTTAACCTTGGATTACAAGCTGGACGGGAAATATAGCCTGGATAGCTCCGCAGCAGATTTAACCGTTGCGGCTAAGGCGAAAGTGGATAATACATCGATTGAGCCGAAGGATGTAACGGCTGACGCAGAATGGACCTCCTCCAACACAGGCGTATTAACCATTGAGAAGGGTCAGATTACGCTAAATGGTTCAGGAGAGGCAACAATCACGGCTAAATATGCCGGATTGACGGCTTCTTTTAAAGCAAAGGTCACTTCGCCATACTCCGGATTGAAATTGTACCGGACGGTTGGATCAACCGACACGGAAATTCAGGAGAAGGAAGACCTCGAGCTCATCATGGCCGACAAGGAAGTGACGCTTCGGGCTAAAACGGTGTTGGCCAGCAACTCCAGCACCACAAACGATGTCTCGGATAAAGCGACCTGGGCGTCCTCGGATAACGGCGTAGCTACTGTGGAAGACGGAACCGTCAAGATTGTGTCGACGGGGAAAGTGACGATTACGGCAACGTATCTTGGGGAGCAAGCCAAAGTTGACATTTATGTGCGCGCTCCTTACGAGGCGATCCTGTTGACACCAACTGGCGATCAAATGATGTTTATCGATGAGACGCTGGCGGTGAGTGCCGGTGTGAGGGTCAAAGCAAACGAAACACAAGACATCAGCCAGGATGCGGAATGGACCTCTTCGAACAAATTAATCGCTACTGTTGATGACAAAGGCGTTATTTCGGCTAAAGCAGCGGGTACAACCACGATTAAAGCCAGCTACCAAGGCATCAGCAAGAGCTTTAAATTAACGGTATACCCTTCGATTACTAAACTTGAAGTTGAGAAAGATCAACTGGACATCTACCTGGGGGGATCGGCCAGCCTGCCGAAGGTTACAGGCACCAAGCTGGACGGAGAAACCATTGATTTGAGCAATGAGATCACGTGGACCTCCAGTCAAGAGAATATCGCCGTTGTAGAAGACGGGAAAATCGTGACGAAGGATTTGGACGACACGATTGTGTCCGCCGAAGTGACATTAACCGGGAAGCTATCCGATGCGGGAACGGGACTGACGCCAAATGCGAACTTCCCGATTCGGGGAACCACGGTTGACATCAAAGTGAACGTAAAAGAGAAAGTGTTGACCCTGCTCACCTCAGAGGATTCGATGAGCATCGTGATCGGGACGGAGAACGCTCTGCCGCAAATTACGGCGGTCTTCGAAAACGGGGTGGAGCAAACGAATCTGACCGGCGTAGAATGGACCGTAACGGGCTCGAATGCGGTGTTGAAGACGACGGCCGACGGGAAGAAACTTAAAGGGCTCAGCAAAGGGTCGGCTACTCTGAAGGGAACTTATGAGAACAAAACCGTCAGCCTTTCAGTTACCATCGAACCGAAGATCACCAAGATCGTCGTGGAACCGCAATCGATTGAGTTGAATCTCAAGAAATCGAAAGCGATCAAGGTGACCGGTTATTACACGGACGGCAAGAAGGTCACCCTATCCTCCAAGATGGGTTGGGTTTCTTCGGATGAGAGTGTGGCTACAGTATCCTCCACATCGGTGAAAGCCGTTGCTGAGGGATCGGCAACCTTGACCGGTTCTTACCAAGGCCAGACGGTCACCGTGAAGGTAAACGTGGTTCCGAAACTGACGAAACTGGAAGTCAGCGAGAAAAAGCTGCAGTTGGCTCCAGGCGCCTCCAAAACGCTCGTCCTCACGGCAACCTACGATACGGGCAAGGTAGCCACAGTGACGGGAAGCGCCACTTGGTCCAGCTCCAAAACGAACGTGGCCAAAGTATCAGCTGGTAAAATTGAAGCGGTAGCCAAAGGCTCGGCTTCGATCAAAGCCAAATACGGCGGCAAGACGGTGACGGTCAGCGTTTCGGTCAAATAAAGCCGATGAACAAGAAGTCTGCCTTTGCAGGGCAGGCTTCTTTTTTTGTTGTGAGTCAGCAAGTTTTGGTTGATTTTGGGCAAGGGCATCCCCTATAATTAGAACAAATGTTCTGGGAAGAGGACTATCATCGATGAGTAGACAGAAAACAAGATGGACGGTTGTTTGCGTATTTGCTTTGTGGTTAAGTGTACTTCTTTCGGGCTGCGCTCCGGGAAGCTGGGAGGAGGCTGTAGGACGGCTGACGGAGAACACGCCACCCGCTTCCGAGGAGATGGGGGACCGCTCGCTCCGCGTCATTTTTCTCGATGTCGGACAAGGCGCTTCGCAGCTGCTGATCAGCCCCTCCGGGCATACGATGCTGATCGATGCCGGCAACAATGACAAGGAGGAGGAGATGGTACGCTATCTGCAAGCGTATGGCGTACACCGCTTGGATCTCGTGATCGGGACGCATCCGGATGCGGATCATATCGGCGGGTTGGATCGGGTAATCGATCGTTTGGACATCGGCGAGATTTATATGCCAAAGATTCAGTCCAATACGAAGACGTTTGAGTCGCTGCTGAACTCCATTCGCAGTAAAGGACTGAAGGTGAAAACGGCCAAAGCGGGGGTAGAGCTGGCCTGGGATGAAGAAGTTCAGGTGAACCTGTTCGCCCCGGTGAAGGCGACCGACGACAACAACAATATGAGCGCTGTCGTGAAGGTGACTTATGGAAACACTTCCTTCCTGTTAACCGGAGATGCGGAATCGGAAAGCGAGCGGCTGATGTTGGATTCGGGGGCGAACCTGCGTGCCGATGTTCTGCTGGTTGGGCACCATGGCTCGAAGTCGTCGACCACGGCCAAGTTTCTGAGCGCGGTGAAACCGAAGTATGCCGTGATTCAAGTCGGCGACAATTCCTACGGACACCCGACGAAGACGATTCTGGATCGTCTAGCCAAGCAGCAGGTACAGGTGTATCGGAACGATCTGCAGGGGACGGTGGAGATCGTCAGCAATGGCGAAGAGTACCATATCACGACGGAAAGGTGAGATGGAAATGAGCCATATCGTGGAAGGCTTTGAAGGGGACGTATGCATCTTGGAGTCAGACGGCAGCACCCGTCCGGTTCCGCGTTCCCAGGTGGATCCCGCGGTCAAACCGGGAGATGTCGTGAATTGGGATGGTGAGAAATGGGTCCCTAACCCAAAGGAAACCGAACGGAGGACCCGCCAAATCCGCGATTTATTGGAAGAGGTGTGGGAGGAAGAGGAGTAACATTCATCCTAAAATAAAGCAGGAGGAGGCATTTATTGAAATGTTGAGTCGACCACAGACAGGGGAATATGCGGGGCATTTTGAAACTTACATCCAAAAGGTACCTGAGGGCGATTTACTGGACTTTTTGGAGGCACAGCCTAAGCTTCTGCGCGAGCAGTGGGCCGGAAGCAGCGAAGAGCAAGCCAACTATCGATATGCCGAAGGGAAATGGAGCGTCAAGGAAGTGCTGGGCCATATCGCGGATACGGAACGGGTGATGCAGTATCGTTTGCTGCGGATCGCGCGCGGCGATACCACGCCGCTTCCGGGCTTCGACGAGGAATTGTTCGCCCGCCATGCCACGTTTGACGGGCAGTCGATCGAGGAGCTCCTGCACGGTTTTGAGATCGTGCGGGAATCCACGCTGGTGTTGGCTCGGCAGTTGAATGATGACGCATGGGTCCGCAGGGGCACCGTCTCCGGCGGCCCGGCCTCTGCCCGCGCCTTCGCTTATATTCTCGCGGGGCATGCCGAGCACCATGCTCAAATTTTAGAAGAACGTTATATCCGCCGCTAAGCCGGAGGAAGTAACGCAACGCAAAAACGGACGGGAGCAGTCATCCTGAGGATGAGCGCTTCCGTCCGTTTGTTGTTTGCTTATGTGGGTTCGGATTACTCGTGGGACATGATCATTTCGAGGTCTCCGCTTAAGCTATAAGGACCAAACCCGACCGGCAAAATAAAGTGCTCGCCTTTGGCCAGATCGTAGCTTTGCCCGCCTGCCGTTAACTTCCCGCTGCCGGCAAGCACGCTGAAGATCGTATATTTCTCGTTCGCAGCTACTTCGGTTTCTGCGCCGGAAACGTTCCATTTTTCTACGGTAAAAAAGGAATTGGAGACGAAGGAGGTCACCGTCAGACCACCTTGCTGCGTGGTTTCGTAGGACACGGGTACATAAGATTGCGGCACGGTGGTGACGTCAATCGCTTTCTCCAGATGCAGCTCGCGGGTGTTCCCGTCCTTGTCGCGGCGATCGTAATCATACACGCGGTAGGTGGTATCGGAGCTTTGCTGCGTTTCGAGCACAACGATGCCTTTGCCTAGCGCATGCAGCGTACCGCTTGGGACATAGAAGAAGTCGCCCGGCTTCACCGGCACTTTAGTCAGGAAGCGGTCCCACTCGCCGTTCTCGATCATCGAAACGAGCTCTTCTTTCGTTTTTGCCTCATGGCCGTAAATGATCACAGCACCAGGTTCGGCGTCAACGATGTACCAGCATTCGGTTTTGCCGAGCTCACCATTCTCGTGTTGGCCGGCGTATTCGTCGTCAGGGTGCACCTGTACCGACAGATCGTCGGAAGCGTCGAGAATTTTCGTCAACAGCGGGAACACCTTGGACGAGGAACGGAACAGCTCGGGATGCGAAGTCCACAAATCGCCTAGCTTCGTACCTTGGTACGGTCCGTTCTTCACGATGCTCTGCCCGTTGGGATGAGCGGATACGGCCCAGCATTCGCCGGTACGATCATTGGGAATGTCGTAGCCAAACAGGTCTCTTAGCTTGGTGCCGCCCCAAATGCGTTCTTGGAAAATCGGCTGTAAAAAAATCGGTTCATTCATGGTTATCGGACTCCTTTGTCTCTATCGATCAGTATGGAATATGAACTAATGCAGCGGCGCCGATCAAGCCGGCGTCTTGATGAAGGGCAGCGGGAACGATCGGCGTTTGCCGGCCCGAAGGGTTCAGGGCATGCTTCGACACATAGTCCCGCACGGCGTTAAACATCGGAGCGCCAACCTGGGAGACGCCGCCGCCGATGACCAGCTTCTCCGGATCTAACGTGTTGATCAGGGTTACGCAGCCTACACCGATATTTTCAAAGACCTTGGCAACAAGCTCCTGAATCGAAGGATTCCCGGCTGCCGCCAGATCAAAAGCTTCCTTCGAGGAAACCTCCCGGCCAAGCAAAGCCGAAGCTTGTCTTGCGACCGCCGTACCGGAGGCCACGTATTCCCAGCAGCCCTTCTGCCCGCAGACGCAGGTCCCAGCGGAGGGATCAACAACGAAATGCCCTACGTCGCCGGCATTGCCGGAAGCGCCGGTGATCAGCTTGCCGTGGGAATAGATCCCGGCACCGATGCCCGTGCTGATCGTAATAAATACGAAGTGTTCAGCATCCTTGGCGGCGCCAAGCCACTTTTCGGCCAAGGCGGCGGCGGTAGCGTCGTTCTCGAGGTGGATCGGCAAGTTGAAGTAACGTGCCAGCGAGTCGACGACCGGGAAGTTCCACCAGGTCCGCAGATTTGGCGGTTCGGCGATTTTGCCTTCCTTTGTATTCAGGGGGCCGGGAGCACCGACACCGATTCCCTTCAGTTCCGCTTCTGCGATGCCTTGTTCGGCTAGGATGTCCTGGATCGCAGCGGCCATTCGGTCGACCATGATCTCCGGCGCAACCGTCTGATCGGTCGGCAGGGATACCTTCGCCCGCACCTCACCGTCTGCGCCAACCAGACCAATGGCGGTTTTGGTGCCGCCAATATCGATACCTATTGCATAACTCAACGTTCATTCCTCCTGTGGAAGTGAAAATTCCATGCCAACTTGACAAACTTGACAAAAATGAGATTTGTAAAGTAGGATATAGGCTAAGTGTAGCATGATTCGAAAGGAATGAAAAGGATGGGCCGCAAAAAGAAAGTATCCATGCAGGATATCGCCAACCGCCTGCAAATATCCAAAAATGCGGTGTCACTGGCGCTGATGGACAAAAAAGGCGTCAGCGAGGAGATGCGCCGCCTTGTGCAGCAAACCGCGCGGGAGATGGGGTATGGACCTTATGCGCCCCAGGAGAGCGGAAAGGCGAATATTTTGGTGCTTGTTCCCGAACGGATCATGAGCTATCAGGATAATGATCATTTTCAGTTTTTTCACGACATGATCTGGGGATTGGAACGGAGCGCGCGCAAAAAAGGCCTCAACGCCGTTATTACCCCGCTTGATCGGGAGACGGAAACCACGCGGTCGCTGCCGGGACCGTTCGCCGATATTCCGTATCGGGGCGTGATTCTGTTTGGCATCGCCGAGCAGGACTATGCGAAACGGATTTGGGAACTGGATACGCCACTGGTACTGATGGATTCCTATTACCGTGATCTGCCTTGTCCGGCCGTTACCTCGGCCAATCTAGAAGGAGCTTATACTGCCGTTAGGCATCTGATTGAAGCCGGGCATCGCCGCATCGGATTTATCGGGCCAACGAACCTGTCAACCAGTCATGAGGAGCGCTGGTTTGGATATGAGAAGGCGATAAAGGAGCAGGGGCTGTTCATTCGGGAAGCGGATTGCTTGACGATCTCGAAGGGATATGATTACACCGCAGCGGAGATGGCGGATTTTCTGGATGGGTTACGGGAATGGCCAACGGCGTTTTTTTGCGGGAATGATCGAATTGCTTATTTGCTTGCCGGTCTGCTGAAGGAAAGAAGCAAGCGAATGCCGGAGGACGTCTCTATCGCCGGGTTCGATGATTTACCTTATGTAAACAGCGAAGGGTTAAGTATGACCACGATGCGGGTGGAGAAGGAGCGAATGTGCGATGCGGCGATTCAGCTGCTCCTGTCGGAGTTGGGCCGAACGCGGGAAGCGATACACTGGCAGGTGGAGCCCACGCTGGTAGTGCGCGATTCCGTCGCAAGGAAGTTATGAGGGTGAATAAAAAGGGTGTCCCGGGAGCCGGCTAGCCGGTCCATGAGGACACCCTTTTGTTATAGATACAGGCGGATGGCCTGCATTTCCGCTTATTTGTTCAGCGCTGCTTCGTAACGTTTCTCTACTTCGGACCAGTTGATTACGTTGAAGAAAGCGGCGATGTAGTCCGGACGTTTGTTTTGGTATTTCAGGTAGTACGCATGCTCCCATACGTCCAGGCCAAGGATTGGCGTCTTGCCTTCCATGATTGGGGAGTCTTGGTTTGGCAAGCTGTATACGGACAATTTGCCGTTAGCATCTACCGCCAAGAACGCCCAGCCGCTGCCGAAACGCGTTGTAGCTGCTTTGCTGAAGTCTTCTTTGAATTTGTCGAAGCCGCCCAGCTCGCTGTTGATCGCGTCTGCCAGCTTGCCGGATGGTTGGCCGCCGCCGTTCGGGCCGATCGTTTCCCAGAACAGGGAGTGGTTAGCATGGCCGCCACCGTTGTTGCGAACCGCGGTGCGGATACTTTCCGGTACGCTGTCCAGATCAGCAATCAGCTCTTCTACGGATTTGGATTGCAGTTCAGGAGCGGATTCCAGAGCTGCGTTCAGGTTGGTAACGTACGTATTATGGTGACGATCATGGTGAATCATCATCGTTGTTTCATCGATATGAGGCTCAAGCGCGTTGTTCGGGTAAGGCAAAGCAGGTAATTGATGTGCCATTTGTAATCAATCCTTTCTTCTCCGATATGTAATAGTAATTCCGACAAAACTAATTATAAATCTGCATCTCGCCTTAGTCAACATAAATGTATGTTAAGTATGTTAAATGAGTCGCAAGATTGACAAATGGGCCCGCGATCCTCATAATGATGGTTCAAGCAGGGTAAGTCAGAAGTTGGGGTGATAAGACATCATGGGGTTGGGTATCGTGATCGTCGAGGTTTGCGACAGCAACCTGATGAGCGCGCTTGAACTGGAGAAGCTGGAAGAGGATTATCCGGAAATCGCCGTCATGCGCCAGGACTGTCTTAGTTTATGCGGCTTATGTAAGCTTAGACCGTATGCGCTGGTGAACGGCAAGCGGGTCTCCGCCAAGACGACGGAGGAGTGTATTCAGCTCGTCAAGCAGGCCATCGAAGACGAATTAAGCGTCTATGATATATAAAAAAGCAGCCCTCGGGCTGCTTTTTGCTTTGGATAGGGTGTGCCCACTTACCGGTTGCGCTGGCGAATCACATACACGCATTTTTTGCCTTGCTGGGCCAAGCATTCGGTACGTTCCACGTCGGCGTCCAGCAGCGATTCGAACAAATTCAGCTCGCAGTCGCAGGCATGGTTGTAGCGATTGGCAATTTGCGAAATCGGGCAGTTATGCTCCATGAGCATGTATTCGCCACCTTCGGTTTCTTGAAGCTCGGTCATATACCCGTTGTCGTTTTGGATTTCCGAGAGCGTCCGCACTTTGTCGGTCAGCGATTTGCCTTCCATCTCGGCCATATATTTGCGGCTGAGCTTCTCCTTGCGGCGGTCGAACAGGCGGTCTACCATGTCTTCGCCGCTTTCCTCGGCCAATTCGTCCAACAGGTCCAGTGTAAGCGAGTGGTATTTCTTCGGAAAAAGCGCCTCGGCCAGGTCGGTTAATCCGTACACCGCGGTGGGCCGGCCCGGCGTTTGCCGCAACATCTTCGACTCGATCAGCCCGTCGCGCTCCATCGTGCCGAGATGCCGGCGTACGGCCATCTCCGTGATCTGCAGCTCCGTCGTGAGCTCCTTTGCGCTAAGAGGCCCGGCGGTTTTCATCAGATGAAGAATCCGCTCGCGGGTAGACAGGTCTTTGTTTGGGTTCATGTGTGACACTCCCTCTCGGGTGATAGGTTCCGGCGGTCCTTAGCTTTGCGGAGCGGCGAGAGCCGCTTCCCGGCAGGCATCCGAGCAGAAGCCGTGATGCTCGTCTTCGCAATCCTCGCAGCATACGTACTGCAGGTTGCAGACGGGACAATTGATGTAGCGGTCGTGCGTTGTGCCGCAATGGTGGCAGTTGCTGATGACGATATCTTCGTCCGTCTGGTTGATCGGTACGGAGATTCGCTCGTCGAAGACGTAACATTTGCCGTCAAACAGACGGCCGTTCACCTGCGGATCTTTGCCGTAGGTGACGATTCCGCCCTCCAGTTGGGCGACATCGCTGAAGCCTTCATTTAAGAGGAAGCCGGTCAGCTTCTCACAGCGGATACCTCCGGTGCAGTAAGTCAGGATTTTCTTATCCTTGTGTTCGCCTAGATTCTGCCGAATCCATTCGGGGAACTCGCGGAACGAGTCGATCTCCGGCCGGATCGCACCGCGAAAATGGCCGATATCATATTCGTAATCGTTGCGGCCGTCCAAAACGATCACATCGTCCTGCTGCAGCTGCTCGTAAAACTCCACAGGAGAGAGGCGTTTTCCGCTGATGACATTCGGGTCAAGCTCTTTCTCGTAGCGGAAGGTAACCAGCTCTTTTTTATGGCGAACGAACATCTTCTTAAACGTATGGCCCTCGACTTCATCGATCTTAAATACAATATCGGCGAAGAGCGGATAGGCTCTTAGGTCGTTCATATACTTCTCGGTTTGCTCCATCGTACCGGACAACGTCCCGTTGATACCCTCGGCGGCGATCAGGATACGTCCCTTGATCCCCAACTCCTTGCAGTATTGCAGATGCTCGGCGGTGAAGGCGGCGGGATCTTCGATCTGGACAAACTTATAAAATAATAATACGCGGTAAGCGTGTTGTTCCATTAGTTTAATCACCCATCTATTCTATGTTGAATTCTACTGCATTGTAGTCCAAGGCTCCTAACTTAGTCAATATATAAGTATAGTAAGTATATTAATGCGGGTCTAGCGGATATTCTTTCCTTGCGATCCGAAGTAAGCACTAAATTTGAAATAAATGATTGCCGAATAATCCAGTTTGCCGGTAAAATATTTGGGGTTCAGCTGAAAGTTCGGTAGAGGGGGGTTCACTTTGATAAAATGGCGATGGCCGATTTTACTTACCGTCATATTTGTAGGGTTGGGCGCTCTACTTCATAGGGAAGAATTGCGGTTGATCGACCGCAGTGTGGGGGACTTTTTCTACGGATTGCGCAAGGATGGTCTCACTCCATTGGTGAAGGGCGTATCAGAGTTGGGATCAACCACCGGCTTTGTTGGGGTACTGCTGATTACCTTAGTCTGGACGCTGCTGTATCTGCGTAATGTACGTTATGCCGTTTGGCTGACAGTGAGTCTAGCCGGCGGATGGCTGCTCAATAAAGCGCTGAAAGCTTTATACTCCCGTGAACGTCCGGACTTGTGGGATCACCTTGTCGTACCTGACGGGTACAGCTTTCCCAGCGGGAATGCGATGATCTCCGCCGCTTTCTTTGGGTTGATCGCACTGCTGCTGCTTCGTTCCGGCAAGGCGGGGAACCGCATCTGGGCAGCGGTTGTGCTGCTGATCATTTTACTGATTGGGGTCAGCCGCTTGTATTTAGGTGTGCATTATGCCAGCGATATCGTGGGCGGCTTCCTGGCGGGCGCGGTGGTTGCCGTGCTTTGCTCATGGGGCGCCCTACGCCGGAACAACCGATAAATAAGGTAGAAGACCCTCCATTACGGAGGGCCTTCTTCATTTATGCGGCCGTTACGCTGTGCGTTTAACGTTCAGCGGTTGTTTTGGCGCCGGGGTTTGCGTTCCGGCATCGTCTTTCTTGTGGAACAGCTTGCGAAGGTAAGGCATGACGTAGTAGTCGAGGCCGATTTTACCGGCGTTGGCTGCAGCGACGAGAACCAGCACTTCCAGGATCAACATTTGCGCGTTGGTGCTCACCGTACCCGAGAAGAGGAACGCGGCGTTCATCACGAAGCCCATCAGTGCGGCGAAGGTGGTGAAGGTACCGAGGATGAGACCCAGGCCAACCAGGAATTCGCCGTAAGGCACCAGGACGTTAAAGAGGTCGACGTTCGGCAGGGCAAAGTGTTGCAGGAAGGTGGCCCACCAGCCTTGCACCGCCGGATGGTCGCCGGCGCTGTTTGCGATCGCTCCGTTCAAGAAGCCCGCGGCATCGAAGCCGCCGGTGAGTTTATGATAGCCGGCTTCGATCCATTGATAGCCGAGGTAAACGCGGATGACGGTCAAGAGCCACATTGCTACTTTGTTTGTTCTCAGGAAATTGTTAAACATAAGAACCACTCCTTTGGTTTATCTTTGTTTTTGTTTTTTGGATGATCATCTTTGATGTCTTTATTATATGTGATATTTTTCACTTAATATGTGATTTAAATCACAATTATCAAAATTTGATAAAATAAAATTTAAAATAAAACAGCAAGACGGAGGTCTACCCGCCTTGCTGCATGGTTAAATGGATCTGATTTGGCTTGATGATCCTAGCTTTTTTTCTTCTTGTTCTCCTCGCCCGTCAAGGTCTCCGTCCATTCGTCCATCATCTCACCGACAAAATCCTCGAGCTTCTCTGTGGCGGCGGTGGGGTGTTTCGGAACGGGAATCGGATCCACACCGGAACCTTCCCCGGGAGGCAGGGTATTCTTGATGTTTTGCTTATCCTCCATTTGTACCTGCTCCTTTCCAATGAAGTCTAGTGGTTGACCTTAATATGAGAGTCCGGCGTGACTTTATGGGTCAGCAGCTCCGATACGGTAACAAACCGGTAGCCCCGGCTTTGAAGTTCAGGCAAAATGACCTTTAATGCTTCGATCGTTTGCGTGCTGTTATGCACGTAATCGTGCATTAGGATAATATCGCCGTTACGGGCGTTGTTCAGCACCTTACGGACGATCTTGTACACGCCGGGTGAGGTCCAATCCTTCGTATCCTGATGCCAGGACCAGAGGATCATCTTCATATCGTTATGTTTGGTTAACTCGACGATAGCTTCATTATAATATCCGCCCGGGGGACGGAAGAGATTGGGTTTGCGTCCGGTGGTCTCGAATATGGCTTCCTGGGTCAAGGTCATCTCTTCCGTTAAAGTTTTTAACGGCAGGCGATGAAAGGAAGGATGGTGATAGGAATGGTTGCCGATCTCATGGCCTCCGGCTTGTTCCATTTTGACGATTTCGGGAAACCGTTTGACTCGGTCGCCAACGACAAAAAAGGTCGCCTTTGCCTGGTATTGCTCTAGAAGCCCGAGGATTTTTGGAGTTTGCTGATCGTCCGGTCCGTCGTCAAACGTCAAGGCGATGTACTTCCCCGACATCGGTACTTCCCAAACGATGTCTCCACGTTCCTCGTAGTAGCTCCGTTCTTTACCCTGAGCCGGGGAGGAAGCCTCCACTGCAGGGGTTAGGAGAGAAGCCGAGAGGGCGAGTGCAAGCGCTGCCCCGAATTTGATTTTTACCATCGGTTCGATGTGCCTCCATCAACTATTACTTAAAGAACTTGTCCGGTCGGGGAAACCCGCATCTCCCGCGATCGGCGCTGTTCGTTTAGTTTGGCTGATTTCCGGCATTTTTATCCTTGGAAGGGGAAGAATTCTCCTCTTCGAAAAAATCGCCGCTCCGCAGGCGGTCGACGAACTGCTGCAACCACTCGTAATAACTCACGGCATGCTTCAGCTTGTGCAGGTCCTCCAGACACTGTTTCCGTTCCTCTTCGGAAGTTTCGAGCTCCAGAATCGTCTCCGAGAGAGGCGGAATGACGGTTTCAAGGGCCCCACGCATGACATCGATTTCCCGCTGCAGCTTGGTGGCAAAAAAAGCCTGAAACGCTTTGAAAAAATCGGTCTCCGCTGCGTACAAATCTTTGCGGGCCTCCTTTTCGTCCAGCTTGGTCACCATTTTGGACTCCATCAGCGAGCGTACGGCATAGCTCATATTACTTTTACTCATGTTCATGCTTTGCTGCATTTCCTCCAGCGTCATCGGCCGATCCTCAAAAAACATAATGCCGTACAGTTGCCCATAGGAGTAATTCACGCCGTAAAGATCCATTGTTTGCGCAATCGCATCAATCACTTTGGCGCGCAGCTCTTCCCGGAAATTTTGCGGGTCCGGCATTTTTCCCGACGTTGGTTTCTTCACCGTAACACCTGCCCCTGAAAATTTTACATAAAATTAATCGCCGCTTCATGCAGAGATAACCATAAAGCTCAAATTTATCGTACAATAAATATTGAACAGATTAGATTATTAGCGCTTAATATCTGCTATTATAACAAATATTCAATTGTTATTGAATGAAACCAAAGGAGGATTCATGAAACGTTCGCTTTGGGCGGAAGAGGTTCGGGCGCTGTTGTTCACGCTCCCGGCAATGGTGCCGCTGACGTTGTTTTGGTTTTATCCACTGGGGTTCATCATTTACCTGAGCTTCACCGAGTGGGACTTCATGAGCCCGGATAAGATTTTCGTCGGACTGCAAAATTATCGCGATTTGTTTGCCGACCCGTCCTTTTATCAATCGCTCCGGGTGACGGCCCTCTTTTGCGCCGGCAGCGTGATTCCCGTCGTGGTGTTTGGCTTAGGGCTTGCGCTGTTGCTGAACCGGAACATGAAGGGGGGCGCGATTTACCGAATGCTGATGTTCTCCCCGTGGGTGACGCCGACGGTGGCGGTCTCGATCGTCTGGTCTTGGATTTTTGAACCCGAGGTAGGCCTAGCCAATACCCTGCTGCAAGCGTTGGGTCTGGGAGGCGTCCGCTGGCTGGAGGATCCGAACTGGGCGCTCATCGGGATCCTGCTCGTGACCGTCTGGAAGTCCGCGGGGTGGGGCATGATCTTCTATCTTGTTGCGTTGCGCAACGTACCTGCGGAGCTGCTGCAAGCGGCTGCGCTCGATGGCGCCAACTCCTGGCGCAAGTTCTGGAACGTGACATTGCCGCTGATTTCGCCGACGACCTTTTTCCTGGTAGTGGTTCAGCTCATTCAGGCCCTGCAGGCGTACGACCAGATCAATGTACTGACGCAAGGCGGCCCTGCCGGATCAACGCGCACCTTGCTGTATCTCTATTATCAGTCGGCTTTTGATGCATTTCAAATCGGGCAAGCCTCTTCGGTGGCGATTACACTGATTATCGGGTGCGTAGGATTGTCGCTGCTCTCCTTCTGGGTCGGCCGCCGCACCGTGCATTACTCTTCATAGGGGAAAGGAGACATCCATTACATGCAACGTTTCGTTCGATGGGGCATCGTCATTCGCCACGTCTTGCTCGCCGCGGCTTCGCTGCTCATGGCGTTCCCTTTCTACTGGATGGCAACCAGCGCACTGAAGAGCAGCGACGAGATCTGGCAGTTCCCGCCGACGATCTGGCCGCAAAGCCCCCAATGGGGGCAATTCGCCGAAGCCTGGGCCGCGGCACCTTTTGAGCGATACATGTTTAACAGTATCTTTGTCGCCGCCGCCATCGTTGGGATCCAGGTCGTGAACTCGGGAATGATGGCTTATGCCCTGACCCATATGAAATTCCGCTTGAAGGGAGCGTTTACCGCGTTGGTCCTGGTGGGCTACATGATTCCAAGTACCGCGGTATACCTCCCGGGATATATCGTGCTGGGGCGGCTGGGCTTGCTGGACTCGTATGCCGGATTGATCCTCTCCAACTGTGTCAGTGTGTTTTCGATTTTTTTGATCCGGCAAGCCTTTCTGCAAATTTCACATGAGCTGGTGGAAGCTGGGCAAATTGACGGGGCTTCGCATCTGCGCATCCTGTGGACGATCCTTCTGCCGCTTGCGCGATCCTCGTTTGCCGTGCTTGGCCTCATCACCTTTATCGAGCAGTACAACAATTATTTCTGGCCGATGCTGATCACCAAAAGCCAAGACCTGCAGCTCGTTTCGGCCGGTCTGCGCAGCTTCTTCGTGGAAGGAGGTGCTTACGGGCTGAAATGGCCGCTGATTATGGCCGCCAGCGCCTTCACGATCGCGCCGTTGCTCGTGTTGTTCGTGTTGACCCAGAAAACGATTATGCAAAGCGTCAATTTGTCCGCAGGTGCTAGTAAAGGGTAAATCAATCATATTGAGATGGATGGATGGAGGTTAAATAAAGACATGTCGAATTGGAAAAAATCGTGGTTTGGATTACTTATGACTTGTACATTCTTACTTATCAGCGCATGTGGCGGGGGATCCGGTGCAGCGGGGAATACGGCGGATCCGGCCCAGGCCGCGCCGGCAGAAACTTCAGCAAGTGCAGGAAATACGGACCAACCGGCAGAACCGGTAACGATCGAATTCTGGTACGGTCTGGGCGGAAAGCTGGGGGAAAACATGCAGGCTTTGATCGACAAGTTCAACAGCTCGCAGCAGGAAGTGATCGTCAAGCCGGTTGTGCAAGCCGATTACAGCGAAACGGAGAAAAAGCTGCAAGCCGCGATTGCCTCCGGTTCAGTGCCGGCTGCGGTTCTGTCGTCGAACGTGGATTGGGCACGCAAAGGGTATTACGCGCCCCTGGACGAGTTGATCGCTGCTTCCCCGGATTTCCAACCGGAGGATGTGGTACAAACGTTCCTGGAGCAAGGGAAGGTCGATGGGCAACAGTTTTTCCTGCCGATGTACGGGACGACGCAGGTGATGTATTATCGGAAGGACGCTTTTGAGAAGAACGGCATTCGAGCCGAGGATTTGACCACATGGGAGGCATTGGCGGATGCCGCGGCGAAAATGACGGTGAAGGAAGGCGGCAAAACCGTGTTCTATGGCTGGGAGCCGATGTGGGGCGCGGACAATATGATGGATGCCGTGTTCAGTAAAGGCGGTAAAATCCTCAGCGAGGACGGCAACACCGTGTTGATCGATTCTCCGGAATGGGTAGAGACTTGGGAGCTGTTCCGCAAATGGATTCATGAGGACAACATCATGCGAATCCACTCCGGCGGTCAAGGCTGGGAGTATTGGTACAAAACGATTGACGATGTGATGAAAGGCCAAGCGGCGGGGTATACCGGCTCCAGCGGCGACCAGGGCGATCTTGATTTTAACATCGTGGCAGCTATGGAACAGCCGGGCTGGGAAGGCATGGGCCCAGGCAAACCGGTCGCCCAAGCGATCATGGCGGGCATTCCGGCCGCCGCCAGTCCAGAGCAGCAGCAAGCAGCGATGAAATGGTACAGCTTCTTTATGAGCCCTGAAAATACTGCATTCTGGTCGATGAACACCGGCTATATTGCCGTACGCGAGTCGGCGCTAAACGATCCGGAGTTCGTCGCCTACAGCGAGCAGAACCCGCAGGCCACGGTGCCGCTGAAGCAAGCGACACATGCCTCGAATCCGTTCCAGGATCCGACGGGCGGCAAAATCACCGATGCGCTGAAGATTGCGGCCGACAAGGTGCAGATCAGCAATACCCCGGCAGCCGAAGCGTTGAAGGAAGCAAAGGAGACGGCGCAACGTGAACTGGATCGAATCCGGAAGTAAGCCACTTCCATCAGCTATGTTATGGGTGGAAGGCAAGGAGTTTGAGGTAGAGGCGATTTTGTTCGATAAGGACGGAACGCTGATGGACTTTATCTATACCTGGGGGAAGTGGGGCGAGCGGCTGCTCGCCCATTTCTCCTCTGGACTTTTGGAGCGCAGTCTGCCACCGCTATCCCTTGATCTGTTGCAGTTATGGGGAATTCGGTATGATCGCGATAAGCAAATCTCCGGATACGACCGGAATAGTCCGTTATCGATGGGCACGGTGGAGGACCTGCTGACGTTGCTTGCCCTGGAGGGTTATAAGGCCGGCCTCTCTTGGGCGGAAGCCAAGGTCCTTGCGGAGGTGTGTCGGTCTGCTGCGGACGAGGAGCTGGAACGCTCTCGCACCGCCCGGCTGTTGCCGGGCGTTCAGCCGTTTCTGGAGGCATGCCGTCAGGCCGGGCTTCGCCTCGGCATCGTGACCTCTGATGAAACGGAGGCAGCGGAGAAACATCTGGATTGGCTGGGCATCCGCCCATACTTCTCCGTATGCATCGGCGCGGATCGGGTAAGCCGGGGCAAGCCGTATCCGGAGATGGCGGAGCTGGCTTGCCGGGAACTTGGTGTGGGTCCGGCGAGGGTGGCCATCATTGGCGACACAGAAGGAGACATGCAGATGGCCCGGTCCGCCGGAGTGGCAGCAGCGATCGCGCTGGACGAGAGTCAGGCGACGGAGAGAGAGGCCTTCCCGTCGGCGGATGCGGTGATCGCGGGATATCACGAGCTTCAGCTCAAGCAAGTTCGGTAATACCGGAAAGGTGGAAGAAGAAATGGGTTGGTTATTCCTGGCTCTGGCCATCGTGCTGGAGTTGTCCGGCACGGTGTCGATGAAGCTGTCGGATAGCTTTACCCGGCTGGTTCCTTCGGTGCTGATGTTTATTTTTTACGGAGCCAGCTTTACTTGCTTGAACTTTGCGCTAGGATATATGAAAGTAAGTACTGTATATGCCATTTGGTCGGGGGTGGGCATCGTATTGATCTCTTTGGCGGGAGGCCTCCTGTTCCAGGAGAAACTGTCGGTGCCTTCGATCCTGTGGATCGGGGTGATCGTCCTCGGCGTCATCGGATTGAATTTGAGCGGCAAGGGAGGATAATGAAATGGGAGATCGAAATGTGACGCAAGAGGGCGAGGGCCGGCGGGACGAGGAGATTTTGCTTAGGTTTCAGGTGATCACCGACACGCATGTCCGGAGCGACGAGCAGCATACGCATAACGTCAATCTAGAGCGGGCTTTGCAAGATATCGCGGAGAACGGGGCTGGAAGCGTCGGAATCATGCATGCGGGGGACGTGACCGATCACGGGTTCCCGGAGGAATACGAAGTGTGGAATCGGATCTGGGAACGGTTTGGCGGGGCGTTGCCTCCGCTGTATGTGACGATGGGGAACCACGATGTCGCGCTCGGAAATTGGGAGGCGCGTTTGGGGCAATTTTTGCGCGGCACGGGGGCGGAAGGCATTTATCATGATCATTGGATTCACGGGTATCATTTCCTCTTTCTCGGAACGGAGGAAGGGTTGGAGTTATTCAGCTCTCTTTCGGCGAAGCAACTGGCTTGGCTGGACGAGAAGCTGGGGGAAAACGCAGCGGCGGACCGCCCGGCGTTCGTATTCCTGCATCAGCCGCTGCTGAACACGGTGGCCGGCTCCTACGAAGCGCAGCGCTGGTACGGCGTCGTGCAGGATGCCGAGCTGCGAGCCGTACTGGCCCGTTATCCGCAGGCGATCCTGTTTACAGGGCATACCCATTGGGAGCTGGATGCGCCTCACACTTCCTATGGCATCGAGGGCCAAGGGCCGGCGATGTTCAACGCGGCTTCGGTCGCCTACCTATGGACCGATGACGACGAACACAAGGACGGCAGCCAGGGCTTCTACGTCGAAGTATATCGCGACCATGTCCTCGTGCGCGGCCGGGACTTCGCCTGCGGCGAGTGGGTGGAGGCGGCGCAGTTTCGGGTGGAGTATCCGCGGCCTAGTTGGTGAATGGTGATCGGGAGGACGTAGGGGGAACAGGAACATATTTTAACGAGAGCGCGCGCCTTTTCGGGCGCGCTTTTTTTGCGGTGCTATGGTGGGACAGAACAAAGGCAAGCAAGGGGGGGGCGTTTGCTGCTTGCTGGGATTGGATGGCGGGAAGATGCTGGGCGTTTGTTGCATACGGGTATCTGGTGGCTGGTAGCTGCTAGCTGTTGGCGGTTGCTATTTGGTGGTAGGTGTTTGCGGGTATTCGGTAGATGGTAGCTGAATGCTGGTAGCTGAATGCTGGTAGCTGGTAGGTGTCTGCGGATTACTGATGTCTGCTAGCTGGTTGTGTGTACGCGGATTGCTAATGGCTGCTAGCTGGTAGATGATGGCGTGTATGCGGATTTCTGATGGTTACTTGTTGATAGTTGGTAGATGGTAGCCTGTTTGCGATTGCGGATTGGGGATTGCGGATTGCGGATAGCTACTAGCTGTTTGCTGGCAGCTCGGCTGCGCTAACGGACCCCAGAGCCGTTATTAGGGTTCGGACGCAAGCCTCCCCAAGTTAACGGACCTCAGAGACCTTATTTGGCTCTATTGCTGTGAAATGATAGCTATATGTGTCCAATAAGGTCATCTGAGTCCGTTAGCCCGGGAAATTTCCGGGAAATGAGCAAATAAGGTCGCTACAGTCCGTTAGAGGTGGGGACAAGGAATCGACTGATACTTTGGGTATACAGCAGGCGGTTGAGGGGATGACGGGGCATGATGAATGATAGCACTTTTGTTCTGACTATGTAGGAAACCTGCCGCAAATCCTCCCCTTCTATAGGTTTTCCCTGTCATGATGAGCTCACATAGCATTGTCATTGGGACGAGAGTTACTTGGAGTTTTGATAGAAGATACAAAAATCCCCTGAAGCTTTTGGTTTCAAGGGATTTTTGTTTGATGTGAAGCTAGTCTATGTTACTTCGATAGGCTGATATACTTGAGATGAAGACCAACTTTACTGAAATGGAAGATTTAAGTTGTAGAAGAGTACTAGTAATACCAGTTTACTCTAGGAGCAGGTACCCATACCCATCCATATTGAGGCGTATATTGCCACCTACCTGAAGGAGGGGTCCCTGGTGAAGGACTAGGTTGTGCCCCTTGAATAACGGGGGGAATAGGACCTGAATAAATTTGAGGTGCGGATAAATCTTGAGCTGAGAGCGGAGTTCGTTGGATGAATTGACCTGTTTTCGGATCATAATACGACATTTCAACAAAGTCCTTTAGTGGATCGCCTACATCGTGAGCAGCATGAATCATGCCAATTAAGTCGCCGAGATCCCTGTGATGGATTTTTACGTATCCTACTTTTGAAAATTCAAATTCTTGAAGTTGAGTTATCCCAGTTGCGTAAGGTCTAAAATAATACATCTAACCATCCCTTTCGAGGTTTGAGATATTACTTTATATTCGGGTAAAAGCCCATAGGGTATAGGCGAATAACTATCCCACCAAAAAATACCAGAAACAGAGTTCATTCAAGTTGGTAGCGTGGAACTATGGAGTTGTGGAAAAGAGCTAGACAATAACAAAAGAACCCTTACATCTGTAAGGGTTCTTTCTCGATGATCTGCAGTGGGCTCGAACCACTGACCCCCACCCTGTCAAGATGGTGCTCTCCCAGCTGAGCTAGCAGATCAAACTTATAGTAAAGACAAAATTTATCTTATCAGGCGGCGGGTTTCTTGTCAACACTTCCCTGAAGTATAAGGAGCCGGGAGCCTGCCAACAATGGAGGAAGAGCGCTATCCGGGTGGAAACGCTCTACGAAAGGGTGGAAACGTTCTACGAATGGCACACTTGACAGTGGAACGCTTGCTCTCAGCAGAACGCCCTACTCTCAGCAGAACGCCCTACATCAGCGAAACATCCTACATTCAAGGAAACGCCCTACATATAGAAAGGAAGTTGAACAGATGCGTCGGACTCACACAAACCACCAGCCTCGCCAGTCCCACCAGAACCGCGCTAATCCTCATAACCACGACCACACCCCGTCGCCAAACAACCAGACGAAACAGCCGCGGCTTTGGTCCCTCTGGGCGGCCGTGGCCGGAGCCGTCCTGCTGCTGGCTATAACCAGCGCCTGCCGTCTGGCGCCGGACCCGGAGACGATGAACCGGCAAGCCCGCGCCTTCCCTTGGCCGTTTGGCCCATCGGTATCGGACGGCGTATATTCGCCAACGATCGTGGAGGATGTGTATTCCACGGAATAACTGCTTATTCCTCGTCCCACTTGCGGGAATAGCCTTTCTTCGTCACGTAAAACATGGAGACGATCAGCAAAACCGCGATCAGCACTGCAGCGGCTATCGTTATGCCCATGATCATAACCCCTTTGCCAGCCCCTTTCCGCCGAAATCCAATAGAATAACTATACATGAAATTGATTTTTTTGTATAATGATGCAGTTTAAACAAACCAACAGACAAGCAATGCTGGGAGGGGAACGAAGTGTCGGCTGCAACCATCATCCATGTAGAGAACGAAGAACAATTGCAAAAATGTCTGGACATCCGTAAAGAAGTGTTCGTAGAGGAACAGAAGGTCCCCATCGATTTGGAAATTGACGAATACGATCAGATTGGCCCGGATGTACATCATGTGCTGATTGAATTGGAAGGGGCTTATGCTGCGACGGGCAGGCTGATTTACTATAAAGACAACGCGGCCAAAATGCAGCGGATCGCGGTGCGCCAAGAATTCCGCTCGAAAGGCGTGGGCAAAATCCTCCTTCTCGCCCTGGAGGAGCTGGCAAGGGAGCTGGGGCTCACGAAATCGGTGCTGGATGCGCAATGCCATGCCGAAGGATTTTATGCCAAACTCGGGTACGAGACGATCTCGACCGAACCGTTCGATGACGCCGGGATCCCGCACGTCCGGATGGTCAAGCCGTTGAAAGTGTAAAAACATAGATTTTGAGGTTTCGGGGCAAGCTAGATCTAACTTGAACGAAGAGGAGCTGAGCTAGCCGATGGCCCTGAATACCAGAGAAACGTTTATTGCCGTACGAAAAAATGGCGACGGGGATTTGGAGGCGTTTAAAACGTCCAGCGGACGGGTACTGGAGTACCAGCAGGCCCTGCAGGAAGTAAAGGCCGGTGCGATCGCCGGCGTCAACGTATTTAAGGGGCGGGACGGGGAAATGTATATTCGCGGCGATGCCGACGGAGATCCGTCCAATAACCTCGATAACTTGCCTGGCTTTGAATAGAATAACGTTTAACGTTGCTCCATTCCCATAACGAGGAACCCTGCGGACATGCAAGCCCGCAGGGTTATTTTTTTACAGCGTATATACTTCGTGCTGAAGCAGAAAGTCCATTTCCCCGGTTGCTCCCCGGAAGGACTCCATTTCATCTCCATAATGCATCAGCAGGATCTGGCGCTGGATCTCGGACGGCAGGGTGAGCAATTCCTGCAGCGTGGTATGTACTTCACCCGGCCCGGTCAATTGGACTTCGTGCAGGATTCGGCGACATCCCCGTTCGCGGACGAGCTTCTCCAGCAGCTCCGGTTGAAACGTCTTATCCGCGCTGTAGAAGATCTCCTCATTAATATATAGCGAATAGCTTGGTTTTCCCGGAATATGCGGCGTCCGGATCAACTCCACCTTTAATTCAGGCGCAAGCTGCGCGGGCTGACCTTCGGCCAACAGATGCACGTCAAACACATCGCTCAGCGATTGAATCACCCCGTCCTGGCTTAACCCGCCTTTCAGCGTGTTTTCCCATAACGGCTCCACCAGATTGTCGGCGACATACAGGATGGGTTTCTGCCCCGATCCGAATTTTCGGCGGAACGCCAGCTCCTCCAGCCCTCCAACATGATCTCCATGGATATGTGTGATCAGCACAGCGTCGATCTCGTCCACCGGTTTACCGATTGCGTGCAGCGCCATCGGGGCGGTGATTCCGCAGTCGATCAGCAGGGTGAAATCCCCGGCGTAGAGGAGTGCGTTGTTATTGTAATAAGTTTTGGCAAACGCCCCGCCCGTCCCCAGCATTTGCAATCGTAATGGCATCAGGAATCCCCCTTCAGGAAGTTTGGATCACCTTTCTAATGTACACAATTTCCAGCAGAAACAAAAGACTGGCATCTCTCGCCAAAAAAAGTGCCGACTTTTCCCATAACGACCGCAACTTGACCGAAATCGAGGAGTATAACCATACATCAACAGGAACAAATGGAGGGTCAAATTCATGAGATGGAGAAGAGTTGCAATCTTAGTAGTCGCTTTCTCCCTAATGGGGGGTTCCCTGCTGTTTGCCGACGCTGCGAGCCAAAAGGTCAAATTGATACTGAACGGCCACGAGCTGGAGGACGGCGGATATATCGTGGACGGGAAAACGTATGTGCCCGTTCGTAATCTTGAAGGCTTGGTCCAATACGACGACAGCACCAAAACGGTGAATTACTATAAACCTAATGTACACATGTTTCTGTTCACCGATGATGCGGTGTTTGGCGACGTGAAGAAGACGGGGAAACTGAAGTTTAACGTGTTTTCGCAAATCGATAATTTGCGTACGGATATCGCTGCGGTACGGGTCTCCATTACGGCCCCGGATGGGACGTCCAAGGAGATTCAGACGGATGAAATCAAAGAGCAGCGGGATAACTTCTGGTTCCGGACGAAGGATTTTACGTATGATTTCAAAACATCGGGCCGTTATGTTGTAGGTTTCTATATGAAACCATCAAACGGGGCGGATTTCGTCTTAATTTCGGAGAAGAGCATTAATGTCTTAAAATGACCGCAGGGTCAGCCGAGCCGCTACATCCGGCAAGCTTCAACGAAAATTGACCTGTCCCTACCAAAAATGATACGATACGGGGGGAATGAAGCGGGAAAAACGGCTCCACTCCATTAAAACATACTTAAAGCGAGGTAATTTCATGAGCGACCACAATCACGAACACGGCGAAGCATGCGGCTGCGGCCACGATCATGACCACGATCATGAGCATGAAGAGTTTGTGTTGACGCTGACCGACGAAGAGGGGAACGACGTAGAGATGGTTCTTGTCGAAACTTTCGACGTTGGCGAGAAAGTCTACGCGCTGCTGCTCGAGCGCAACAATCCGGAAGCGGACGGCATCATTCTCCGCATGGAAGAAGAGAACGAGGAAATGGTGCTTTACAATATCGAAGACGAACAAGAATGGAAACAGGTGGAAGAAGCTTATAATGAGCTCGTCGCCCAAATGGATGAAGCCTAATTTGCGGTGGATCCTCTGGTATATAAGATAAAAGCTCCCCGGTTGCGGGGAGCTTTTTGATTTTTGATGTGGTTTAGAATTAGAAAATTGGGTCGGCTTCCACAATCACCTTGACCTTATCAATATACCGGTCTTCCGGTCCTTTTACCGGCAGGCCAACTTCGACATGATCAACGATGTAGTCGATGTTGTCCTGGGAAATCACCTCACCCGGGAGCAAAATCGGAATCCCCGGCGGGTACACGTAAATAAACTCGGCGATTATCCGGCCAGCCGATTCTTTAAACGGAATCACTTCGGTATCCGCATAGAAGGCATCCCGTGGAATCAGGGAAAGATGCGGAATTTCCGGGATTTTCACGATCAGCTCGTTGGCGTTGTTTTCTTTATAGTAGGTCTTGGACAATTCACGAAGGGCGGTCAGCAAAATATCGGCCGTTTCCTGAGTGTCCCCCGGCGTAATCAGACACAGGATGTTGTACATGTCGCTGAGCTCCACTTCGATGTTGTAGTGCTCGCGCAGCCAGTTCTCCGTCTCATAGCCGGTAATCCCCAAGTGGCGGACATGAATCGTTAGCTTGGTTGGATCATGGTCAAACGTTGCTTCTCCGCCTAAAATCTCCCGCCCGAAGCAGTACAAGCCTTCGATTTGGTTGATTGCCGACCGCAGATCATGCGCCAACTCCATCGCCCGTTCGGCGAGCTCCCGCCCGTGCAGCGCCAGATTGCGGCGCGCCGTATCCAGGGAAGCCAGCAGCAGATAGGAGGTGGACGTGGTCGTCAGCATGCTGATGATCGTCTGGACGCGCTGCGGGTTGACGTAACCGTTCTTGGTATTCAAGTTGAGGATCGAGCTTTGCGTCATCGAGCCGCCGAGCTTGTGCACGCTGGTGGCCGCCATATCGGCGCCGGCTTGCATGGCCGACATCGGCAGCTTCTCATGGAAGTGAATATGCACCCCATGCGCTTCATCGACCAACACCGGCACGTGAAAGCTGTGGGCCAAATCAACGATTTCCTTCAGGTTGGCGCAAACGCCGAAATACGTCGGGTTGATCACCACAACGGCCTTGGCGTCGGGATGACGCTGCAGCGCGCGGCGGACTGAGGAAGTTGTAATCCCGTGGTCGATGCCCAAGTTAGCGTCTTGAGCCGGCGAGACAAACACCGGCTTCGCCCCGGCGAAAATAATCGCCGACATTACGGATTTATGAATATTTCTCGGGACGATAATTTTATCACCCGGAGAACAAACAGATAGTATCATGGTCATGATGGCTCCGCTGGTCCCTTGCACCGAGAAATAGGTATAGTCGGCGCCAAAGGCATCGGCGGCCAGCTTTTGCGCCTCTTCAATGACGCCGGTAGGCTGGTGCAGATCGTCTAGGGGAGCGATGTTGATCAAGTCGATGGACAAGGCATTATCGCCGATGAATTCGCGGAATTCTTTATCGGTGCCGAGCCCCTTTTTGTGCCCGGGAATGTGAAACTGAACGGGATTGCCGGCCGCGTGCTTTTTGAGAGCGGTGAAGAGCGGCGTGCTTTGATGATCCATACGGGCCATCCCTGCCTTTCGTCTACGTAATTTTCAAACAAGCTTGAGTATAGCAAAATGCGCCTGGAATGCAAGCGAAACCCGATGGTTTTACGCAAATTTGACATGGCACGGGTTAATTTGCCGATAAAAACGGACAGAATGAAAAAGGAAGCCGGGATCGGAAACCAGGAGAGGGGGCTTTTTCGTGGAACTGACGAGTGGAATCGCGCGAAAAAAACTGCTGAATCCCACGTTCGCCAGCCTATGGCTGATCATGTTTTTGGTGGAGTTCGTGAAGGGGGCGCTGATCGTATCCATCCTGCCCGTCTATATGGGGAATGTGCTGAAGCTTAGCGCGTTTGCGATCGGGTTGTCTTTTTCGATGCAGTATATCGGGGATAATTTATTCCGCAGCCCGGCGGGCTGGCTGATTGAGCGCCTTGGCTTTCGCCGGACGATGAGCCTGGGGCTGTGCATCACGCTTGGCGCTGTGGCGATGATTGCGTTTCTTCCCAACATGGGGTTTCTCGTGCTTGGCTGCGCGCTGCTGGGCATCGGAACGGCGCCGCTGTGGCCTTGTGTCTTAATGGGGATCACCGCGGTCACGGAGGAGAATAACAACTTCGCGACAGCGATGGGAGTCATTCAAATTTCCAGCCTTGGCGGAACCGGATTGGGGCCAGTTATCATCAACTTTTTCCTGCATGATTCGTACCGGCCGATCTTTTGGTTCCTGCTTGGATGCCTTTCGTTGGTCGTGCTGGTATCGCTGTTTTTACCGGGAAAATCGGGCGGCTCCACCGCCGCGGGCACGGCAAATGCTGCCATCCCCGGAGTAACATCGTCCTCCGCCAAGAGCGGAGGGATGTTAAGCCAACTGCGCGCATCGATCCGCCATATCCGCGCGCACTTGAACGTCAGCCCGCTGTTATACCCGGCGCTGTTCCTTCAATCGTTTGCCGTCGGGCTGCTGACGCCGGTCATCACGCTGTACGTCCGGACCGAGCTGGGGTTGTCCCCGGCGACGTTTAGCGCCATGCTCGTCATTGGCGGCGGGATTACCGTGCTGGGACTGATCCCGATCGGCAAACTCGTTGACCGACTGGGAACGCGCTGGTTTCTGCATATCGGTTTTGCTCTAGCGGCGGCGTCAATCGGTTTGTTTGCCCTTTCGCGGGAGGTCTCGCTCGTTTGGCTGTTCGTGATCTTGATCGGCTGCAGCTATGCGTTGATCCTCCCGACGTGGGACACGATGATCTCGCACATGCTCCCCAGCGGGGAAAAGGGGACGGTCTGGGGCCTGTTCCTGACCATCCAGGGTTCAGGAATGGTGGCGGGGCCGATCATCTCCGGCAAAATGTGGGATTTGATCGGCCCAACCGCCCCGTTTCTAGCCAGCTCGGCGACGATGGCGGTGCTCTTCTTCCTGCATATCGGGCTGGCCCGCACGGAAAAAGCCTCCCCGAAGCCGTAAGGCGGGGAGGCATAAAGAAGTGAAAGCTAGGAGGCTCAAGGCCATCCGTGCGTTGTAACGGACCGTAGTGACCTTATTGTCCGCTTTCCCGGTCATTTCCCGCTGTAACGGACACCAAAGACCTTATTCAGGAACAGGGGGCAGCCGGATTGCTGCTTATTCCATAAATAAGGTCTCCTCGGTCCGTTAGCCAACGTGAAGTCGATTAGGGCAGTCTATAGCGTCCCTGGGGTCCGTTAGGTTAGGTTAAAACGCGCCTTTGTACAAAGGCAGCAGCGTTTGGAACGTCTCCTCAACCGTGTGGATCAGCTTGGTGCCGTCCGATACGATGGGGTCGTTCCGCTCCAGCCGCAGTCCGCAAAGGGCTTCGGATTTTTTCACCGTTCTCAGCTGTCCAGCCCAGGTCTTCAACTGCTTGGTATCCGCTTCCCGGTGCGGCGTGCCGTCCGGGCTCATGTGATCCAGGGACCAGTAGAACCCGTCCGGAATCATCTTCTTGATCTGCGCTGCCTGCTTGTCCAAATAATGGGCAAACACCGCCTTATTGGGGCTTTCATAAATGACGGCAAAAATGATAAACAGGTGCGTGGAGAACATCCCCACCTGAAAATGCGGCAGCGCTTTATATCCGCGTTTGCTGGCCGCCCAGGCGACCCAAGTGTCGTTCGGCGGGTTTACCGTCCGGCGGGCATGCTTGGCGACATGCGGAAACATCTCTTCCCCGCACAAAGCGGATAAGAAGGGAACCAGCTCTGTTCCGAGCGTCTCCAGCTTCGGTCTAATGTTGCTTATAATCGCTTCCATCCGGGGCTCCAGCCCTGGGACGGTAAGCGCGTCGAAATCTTGTGTCGTAAATCCTTCAAAGGACATCGGTGAATCCCTCCAGCTTCGGCATGAATCGGTTGCGCTCTTTGAGAGCAACGGTACCAGTATATCATAAATTCCGCGTCATCTCCGGCCTGAACGGGGTAAAAATAATCAATAAACCAAGTTCCATTACATAAGATGAAGTATAAGATAAGGTAAACCGTTAGGAGGGAGTGCCGTGAACAAAAGTTACGAAGTGGAATACTGCAACCTGGAACTCCGATTCGACCGCCGGCACATTCAACAATTGATCCGCGACTTGATCCAAGACGGGTATTCTTTATATTGGAGCGAAAACGAATCGCTCTTTATCATCTCGGTCCGCACCGGACGAAAGCTGACGAAGCTGCGGTTTCAGCGTCTTCCCAAAGGATACAAGCTGGTAGGCGATTACGTGATCCGGGATGCCAAGCTGGCCGAGTGGCTGGAGAAGCTGATCGGGGACCTGCGCGGGCACGCGGTGGTCAAACGGTTTAAGGATCGTCAGATCCTGGTCGAAAATATTTTATTTGGGGAAGTCATTCGTCTGGTTGAAATCTCAGGTATGGAGCATCGCGTGATCTATCAAAAAGGACCGGTCGTCGACACGGTGCAAATGGCCGAAATGTACGCTTCCGATTCCGCGGAGCAGCAGCTAGCGCATTTGCAGGAGGAGCTAGACGCCGAGCTGGAGCGGTTGTTTGAAGCGATCCAACAGGGCGACGCCGAAACGTCCGAGGCCTGCAAGGAGAGACTGCGTAAGCTTCGGCTCGAACTGCTTCGGCTTGAATGGTAACTGTTGAAACGGCTCATCCTAGGGGAGTGAGTACCCGCCTGGTTGCCGAAGCTAACCAACGAAATAGAAGGGCAAGTCCTTGGCTCCCACGGCGTTGGGGGTTGTTTTTTGGGCGCAGGGCGCAGGGTTCACTTCTGTACACAAAAGAGTTAAAATGATACTATTGAAAAAAATATAGTGTGCAAAGGATGGAGACCATGTCAAAACAACAAATCGGCGTCATCGGCTTGGCCGTCATGGGCAAGAATTTGGCCCTTAATATTGAGAGCCGGGGCTTTACCGTGTCGGTATTTAACCGCTCCCCGGAAAAAACGCATGACCTGCTCGATAACGAAGGCAAAGGCAAGAACCTGGTCGGCACGTTTTCCATCGAAGAGTTCGTGAACTCGCTGGAAACGCCGCGCAAAATTTTAATCATGGTACAAGCCGGTCCGGCGACGGACAGCACCATTGAACAATTGCTGCCTTATCTGGATCAAGGCGATATCATCATCGACGGGGGCAACGCGCACTTCCCGGATACGCAGCGCCGCAGCAAAGAATTGGAAGCCAAAGGATTCCGCTTTATCGGCACCGGGGTATCCGGCGGCGAAGAGGGCGCTTTGAAAGGGCCTGCGATCATGCCGGGTGGTCAAGAATCCGCTTATAAGCTGGTTGAACCGATTTTAACGGCGATTTCCGCCAAAGTGAACGGCGATCCTTGTTGTACATACATTGGTCCGGACGGCGCCGGGCACTACGTCAAAATGGTGCATAACGGCATCGAATACGGCGACATGCAGTTGATCGGCGAAGCGTACCATCTGTTGAAAGACGTGCTGGGCGTGGATGCGAAGGAGCTGCACGAGATTTTCAGCGATTGGAACAAAGGCGAGTTGGATAGCTACCTGATCGAAATCACCGCCGACATCTTCTCGCAATACGATGAAGAAACCGGGAAGCCGATGGTTGACGTCATCCTGGATGCCGCAGGCCAGAAGGGGACCGGAAAATGGACAAGCCAAAGCGCGTTGGATCTAGGCGTACCGTTGTCCATGATCACCGAATCCGTCTTCTCTCGCTTCCTCTCGGCGATGAAAGAAGAACGCGTGGCCGCTAGCAAAATCTTGAACGGACCGGCGAAGCAAGCGTTCAACGGTGACAAGAAGGAATTTATCGAGAACGTGCGCAAGGCGCTGTTCGCTTCGAAGATCGTTTCGTACGCCCAAGGGTTTGCGCAAATGCGCGCCGCTTCCGACGAATACGGCTGGGATTTGAAATACGGCAACATCGCGATGATTTTCCG
The DNA here is from genome assembly GCF_001486505.1 of Paenibacillus rubinfantis. Lineage (GTDB taxonomy): Bacteria > Bacillota > Bacilli > Paenibacillales > Paenibacillaceae > Fontibacillus > Fontibacillus rubinfantis. The sequence continues at coordinate 694,042 of NZ_LN909065.1, read as the reverse complement.
CGGCGGCTGCATCATTCGTTCCCAGTTCCTGCATAACATCAAGGAAGCTTACGACCGCGATCCTGCGTTGAAGAACCTGTTGCTGGACCCTTACTTCAAAAATGTCGTCGAAAGCTACCAAGACGCATGGCGCAACGTGGTATCCGCCGCTGTGGCAAACGGCATTCCAGTGCCGGGCTTTGCCAGCGCCCTGTCCTACTACGACAGCTACCGCACGGAACGTCTGCCGGCGAACCTGCTGCAAGCGCAGCGCGACTATTTCGGTGCGCATACGTTCAAACGCGTAGACAAGGAAGGCGTCTTCCACCATCAGTGGTTCTAAGCTGCAAGTTAGGGTGACCCGAAGCCGGAGGGACGAAGACGTCTCTGCCGGCTTCTTTTTCGTGTTGAAAAATGGTCGGCCTGTGTTATGATATGAAAAAGTTTACTCTGAGCAAGTCCCAATAAGCTGAACAGAGCAAGTAGGTGAACGAATAGATGAATCAACCGCCAAACAATATCGTGCTGATCGGCATGATGGGCACGGGGAAGTCGACTGTCGGCTTGCTCGTGGCGGCCGAGACCGGCCTGACGCTTGTCGACCTCGACCAGCGGATCGTAGCGGAAGCGGGACGGACGATTCCGGAGATATTCGCTTCCGAAGGGGAAGCTTACTTCCGCGACCTCGAATCCGCGGCGCTGCGAAGCACATTGCAGGAGCGCGGGGTCGTGCTGGCGACCGGCGGCGGCGCCGTGTTGCGCGAGGAGAATCGTCGGGTCATGCGGGACGGCGGCCTGGTGGTTGCGCTCCAAGCGACCGCGGAGGAGATTGTCGCTCGCGTCGGGGACGATCCGGGACGGCCGCTTTTGGCCGGAGGAGCGAAGGAGCGAATCACGGCGCTGTTGGAGGAACGGAAGGATGCTTATGCTTTTGCCCATCTGACCGTAGATACCTCGGGGAAAAGCGCGGAACAAGTAGCGGCTGAGATTTTAACGCATTACCGCGGTTCTTGATCAATTACTATAAAGGGGAATGTGAACAATATGGACGTTATCGTTAGGCCTACGCCGGAGCTGAAGGGCGAGATCGGAGCCTTATCCTCCAAAAACTACACAACCCGTTACCTGTTGGTTGCCGCTTTGGCGGAAGGGACAAGCACCGTGTATTACCCAGCGCATAGCGAGGATAGCGACGCGATGCGGCGCTGCATCGCCGATTTGGGCGCGGTGCTGCAAGAGGACGACGAGAAGATCGTCATCACCGGCTTCGGACGCCAGCCGAAGGACGTCAAGGAGCTTAACGTCGGCAATGCCGGCGCGGTGCTGCGCTTCCTGATGGCGATCGCGGCGTTGTGCCCGGAGGTGACGTTCGTGAACACCTATCCGGACTCGCTCGGGAAACGTCCGCATGATGATCTTATCGATGCGCTGGGGCAATTGGGCGTAGAGGTTAGCCATCACGAAGGCCGATTGCCAATCACGATTCGCGGCGGGGTGCCGAAGGGCGGGAAGATCCGCGTGTCCGGTGCAGTCAGCTCGCAGTACCTGAGCGCCTTGTTGTTCCTGACGCCGCTGCTTGCCGAAGACAGCGAAATCGAAGTGCTCAACGACCTCAAATCGAAGGTTGTGGTCGGTCAAACGCTGGAGGTGCTGGAGCAAGCCGGGATCGTGATTCATGCCAGCGACGATTACATGCATTTCCGCGTGCCTGGCGGGCAAAGCTACAAGGCGAAGACCTATACCGTGCAGGGCGATTATCCCGGCTCGGCGGCGATTTTGGCTGCGGCGGCCGTAACGAAGTCGGACGTGAAGGTGCACCGGCTGGCGGAACGCAGCAAACAAGGGGAACGCGCCGTCGTAGACGTTTTGCAGATGATGGACGTCCCGCTGACCCATCAGGACGGTACGGTGCATGTGCAAGGGAACGGCCGCCTGCGGCCGGTGGAGTTTGACGGCGATGCGGCGACCGACGCCGTATTGGCCATGGTCGCGGCTGCGGTGTTCGCCGATGGGACGTCCCGCTTCTACAACGTGGAGAATTTGCGCTATAAGGAATGCGACCGGATCACCGACTTTTTGACGGAGTTGAAAAAAGCCGGGGCCAACGTCGAGGAGCGCCAAGCGGAAATTATCGTGCACGGACGTCCGTCCGGCCTGGAAGGCGGCGTGACCATTAATGCGCACTATGACCACCGCGTCATTATGGCGCTGACCGTCGTGGGCCTGCGCTGCCGGGAGCCGCTGGTCATTAAGGATGCGCATCATGTGGCGAAGTCGTATCCGCAATTTTTTGACCATATCCTTTCGCTTGGCGCATCCGTGGAACGGGTAGAATAAACATAAACTAAGACGCAAGGCGCTGGCTGGGCCGACGCCGGCAAAGGAGGCTATTTAAATGGCATTCGAAAATCCAAGCCGTGAGGAAATCAAGGAAATTCTGCTGAACGCCGGGAATATCGCGGTTGTTGGGCTGTCCGACAAAACCGACCGGACTTCGTATATGGTTGCTCAAGCGCTCCAAAATAACGGTTACCGTATCATACCGGTGAACCCGACGGTGAGCGGTGAAATCCTGGGGGAAAAGGTATACCCAAGCTTATCGGATATCCCGGAACCGGTTGATATCGTGAACGTGTTCCGCCGCAGCGAGCAGACGCCGCCGGTCGCGGAGGAAGCGGTGAAAATCGGCGCCCGCGTGCTTTGGCTGCAGCAGGGGATTGTAAGTGAAGAAGCGTATGAAATCGCCTCGAAAGGCGGCCTGACCGTGATCATGGACCGCTGCATCAAGGTCGAGGACAGCATTTTGATCGGAAAACGCAGCTAAATGAAGCGAGGCCAATAGGACCCGTCCGCATCGGAGGGCCCTTTTTTGGCTTCTCGTTTTTCCTTTGACAAATTTGAGGGGCTAGGATTACCATAATGAAATAGATAGAGGGCATCCTAAAGAGGTGCTGAAAAGCTGATTTTTGAACTCTTATTCAAGAGAGCCTTGGAACAGGAACTTACAAGCAGGACTAGGGGGTCACTACATGATACAGGGGATCGGAGCAGCAGCGGGCGTCGCCATCGGCAAAGCTTTTGTGCTGCCCGCCTGGGAATGGGACGTACCGGATCGCCGGATGGAGAAGGTGGATCTCGCCAAAGAATTCGAGCGGTTGTACGAAGGTATTCGCACGTCCAAAACCGAAATCGAAGTGATGAAGAACGAGATTAAGGAGACGGTGGGTGCGGAGGAATCCGGCATCTTTGACGCCCATCTGGCGATCCTGGAGGATCCGGTGTTTATGAGTGAGATCCGAGGGATCATCGAACGCCAATACAAGGCGGCGGAGGTGGCCGTCAAGGAAGCGATCGACCATTTTGTCACGATGTTTGACCTGCTGGATGATGAATACATGAAAGAACGGGCGCTGGACATCAAGGATGTCGGCAATCGCTTGCTTAAGCATCTGCTTGGGACGCCGGACATCACTTTGCCGGCGGATACGCAGCCGTATATTTTGGTGGCGAAGGAGCTTTCCCCTTCCCAGCTGGTCCATTTGAATCCGGACAATGTGCTGGGCATGGTCACGATGGCCGGCGGCAAAACCTCGCATTCGGCGATCATGGCAAGGGCACTGGGGATTCCACTCGTGTCGGGACTCGAGAACAAGCTGACCGAGCCACTGCAAACCGGAGATCTGCTGGTCATCGACGGGGACGAGGGAGTGATGTATCTCAATCCCGAACCGCCGGTCGTAACGCGTTATACGGAACTGGCGGAGAAGCAGCGTCGCCGCAAAGAGCAACTGCAACTGCTGGCTGCGGTGGAAGCGATAACCAAAGACGGCGTACGTATGCGGCTCGCCGGGAATATCAGCTCCGTTAAGGATTTGGAGCTGGCTTTGAAGCACGGCGCGGAGGGCGTTGGTTTGTTCCGCACGGAATTTTTGTATATGGACCGGTCCACTTTTCCAGGGGAAGATGAGCAGTTTGAGGTGTACCGTCAGGTCGCGGAGAAGGCTGGGCCACACCCGGTTACCATTCGGACACTGGACATCGGCGGCGACAAGCAGCTGGAGTATTTTGAGCTGCAGGAAGAGGAGAACCCGGTGCTTGGCTATCGCGGGATCCGTATCAGCCTGGACAGCCGCGAGCTGTTCCAGACGCAGCTGGCAGCCGTTTTGCGCGCCAGCGCCTATGGCAAAATGAAGATCCTGTATCCGATGATCTCTTCGTTGGAGGAAATCCGCGCGGCGAATGCGATTTTGGAGGAAGCCAAGCAGGATTTGACCCGGCGGGGACTCGCCTACGACCCGGATATTCATGTAGGCATTATGATTGAAATTCCGGCCGCGGCGGCGATTGCCGATCTGCTGGCCCAGGAAGTGGACTTCTTCAGCATCGGCACCAACGATCTGGTGCAATACGTGCTAGCCGTCGACCGGATGAACGAGAAGATCGCCCATATGTATCATCCGTTCCACCCGGCCGTACTGCGGCTGCTGCGCCAAACGGTGCAAGCGGCCAAAGCGGCGGGCATCACCGTCAGCGTCTGCGGCGAGATGGCCGGGGACGAGAAGGCGGTGCCGCTCTGGTTGCACCTCGGCGTCACGGATCTGAGCATGTCGCCGCAAGCGCTGCTGCGAGTGAAGCATCGCGTCCTCAACTCCGACTCGCGGGAGAGCAAGGAAGTGGGTGCAGCCTGCTACCGCTTGCCGACCAGCGATCAGGTCGAATCCGAGCTGATCCGCTATGCGCATGAGCTGGAGCAGGAGCGGTTGGGGAAATAAAATAGGCCGTTCCCGGTGTCAGGATCGACACTGGGGGCGGCCTGTTTGTGTTATGTTGCGCCTGTTTGTACTATGTTGCGCCTGTTTGTACTAGCTTTCGCACCAGCTACCGAAGCTGAGATGTAAAAGTGCAGGCGGTTATTGTCGAAACCGTCGCAAAACGCTTGTTGAAATGTAAAAGTGCATTTGAAATTGGGGGATCGGGCCGATTTAGAGCTTTAAGGCCGATCTGAACTGCACTTTTACATTTAAAATTCGAATTTCAGAGATTTCGGGAGGATTGAACTGCACTTTTACAGTTGGCGGAAGCAAGTGGAGCTGAATGCAGAAGTAGTTGGTCGGCAGCACAGACGCGGCCTAGGCGCAGACTTTAGCTCTGATGCAAACGGTAGATACAGGGGAATTAACTTTACCCTACTTACCGTGCTGAGATGTAAAAGTGCAGGCGGTTTTTGTCGAAACCGTCGCATACCGTTTGTTGAAATGTAAAAGTGCATTTGAAATTGGGAGGATCGGGCCGATTTAGGGTTTTAAGGCCGATCTGAACTGCACTTTTACATTTAAAATCCGAATTTCGGAGATTTCGGGAAGATTGAACTGCACTTTTACAGTTGGCAGAAGCAAGTGGAGCTAAATGTAGAGGAATTTGGTTGGTAGCACAGACGCGACCTAGGCGCAGACGTTAGTACTGATGCAGACGTAGATGTTGTTGAAGTTAGTCGCCTGACTGAAGTGCATACATAGACACTGAGCGCAGACGTTAGTACTGATGCAGACGTAGATGTTGTTGAAGTTAGTCGCCTGACTGAAGTGCATACATAGACACTGAGCGAAGACGTTGGTGCTGATGCAGACGTAGATATTGGTGAGTTAGTCGCCTGACTCAAGTGCATACATAGACACTGAGCGAAGACGTTGGTGATGATGCAGACGTAGCTGCTGTTGAAGTTAGTCCCCTGACTCAGGTGCATACATAGGTACTGGGAGCGGACGTTGATCCGACCACGCCAGGTGCTGTCCAGCTAGCAGATGCCCCCATAATAATAGCGGGGTGCGGTAGCCAAGAACTCGCTACCGCACCCCGCCACACACCCCGCTCACACACCTCTACCGCTGGACGGCCACCGCTTCCACAAACGCTTTACCGTAAGCCGGAAGGTCCGGCGGACGGCGGGCCGAGATGATGTTCCCGTCCACGACGACGGCTTCATCGAGCCAGGTTGCGCCGGCGTTTGTCATATCGTCGCGGATGCCCGGCGTGGACGTTACGGTCACGCCTTTCAGGATCCCGGCGGAGATGAGCACCCAGCCGGCGTGGCAGATCTGCCCGATCGGCTTCTTCGCAGCGTGCAACTCGCGAACGAGCTGAAGCACCTTGTCGTAACGACGAAGCTTGTCCGGTGCCCAACCGCCGGGAACCAGAATCCCGTCATACGCGCTGGCATCAATTTCCTCAAAGGCAAATTCCGCTTCGGCGGGGACGCCGTATTTGCCGATGTATTTTTTGCCTTTCACCGGGCCAGCTAAATGCACCTCAGCCCCCTCTTCGCGAACGCGGTAGATCGGGTACCACAACTCCAAATCCTCAAACTCCTCATCCACGAGAGCAATGATCTTTTTGCCAGTTAATCTCAATTCCAACTCCTCCTGACTTTTATGGTACTTGACGAAAACTCGTTTCAATATTTTAATTGTATCAAAAATGATGACTATTTCTATGCCCGGCGGTTTCTGAAAGCTTTCCAAATATGGCAATTTTAAGTACAGTTCGCCAGTAGAAGGAGATTCTCGCAGAGGGGTCGAATAAGATCTAATAAGATCTATATTCACGATATTCATAAGAAAAAAGTCGATCGACACACTTTCCAAGCAGCCAGACCGCGATGAGCGGTAGTTTGACTCATGATGAATGCTTTCTTATATCTAATTTCTAACAAAATCATCGAAATTAAAAATGTAGAGGACTAAGATGAGGTGGTACCGTGCGTAAGCACTGTCATTGCGGGCAAATGATGAACCTAGGCTTCAGGCTGGTCATTTTTGAAGGAATCTATGAAATCGACCGTGTTCCAATTTACGAGTGCGAGGACTGCAGCTTCTACGAGGTGCTTCCCGAGGTAAAGTCGGATCTGACGGACATGCTGGCTGAGCTCAAGAAGGAGCAGCCGAACGGCCGCGTTTATTTTACCGAGCGGAACGAGTTGGCTGACCTGATCTTCAGCATCTATCGCCAATGGAACCGGACAGAGAACGCCTCCTTTGAGGGTTTGCTGGAGCAGCAATGCGAAGAACGCATCAACCTGCTGCTCGACCTGTACGGAGGGGCCAAGAACATCAATGATCTAGAATGGATGAACGAGATCTCCAAACGTCTCTCCCAATTGTCTAAATATGTCAAAAATCGACAGCTTTCTAGGGCCAATTGACGATTTTACTCGATTTTTGCAAATCATTTTGTAAATCATGTTGTATTTTCATTTCTCTTTTTGTTAAGATATCAACAGAACATCTGGAGATTCTTATTCGAACAAAAGGGGATGAAACGTCATGTCCAAATGGATGAGAATACAATCGATCCAGGAGCTGAATGATGCATTGGAACGCTCCTCAAGCCAGCCGTTATTGCTATTTAAGCACAGTACCCGCTGCCCGATCAGTGCCGGGGCACATAAGGAAGCGGAGGCTTATTTGAACGGGACTCCGCGCGAAGACGTTACATACGGGCTGATTTACGTCATTGAGAACCGGGACGTATCCAACGAGGCGGCCGAGCGGCTTGGCGTTAAGCATGAATCCCCTCAAGCGATCCTGATCAAGGAAGGACAAGCCGTCTGGAACACGTCCCATTCCAAGATCACAAAGGCTGCGTTACAGGAGATTTTACGCTGAGTGAAGCGTTATCATTGCATAAAGTAGTATTTTGTCGTATCATAAATTTAATTGAAGCTCTGGAACTTTACCGGATGAACGAGTGAAAATCTATTGGCAATGGAGAGAAGAATGTGACGGTTACCATTTACGATGTGGCACGTGAAGCAGGCGTCTCGATGGCCACGGTTTCCCGGGTTGTCAACAACAATCCGAATGTGAAGCCGCAGACCCGGAAAAAGGTTTACGAAGCGATAGAACGGTTAGGCTACCGGCCGAATGCCGTAGCCAGGGGTCTTGCCAGCAAGAAGACCACCACAGTGGGTGTGGTCATCCCCGATATTTCGAATTCGATCTTTGCGGAAATCGCACGGGGCATCGAAGATATTGCAAACATGTATCACTATAACATTATTTTGTGTAATGCTGACAAACGCAAAGAGAAGGAGATTCGCGTCATCAACACGTTGCTCGAGAAGCAAGTGGACGGGCTCCTGTTCATGGGCGGAACCGTAACGGAGGAACATATTCAAGCGTTCCAGACGTCCGCGGTGCCGATCGTACTTTGCGCAACCAGCGACGAGAACGGATTGTATCCTTCTGTGGATATCGATCATGAAGCGGCGGCTTTTGACGCGGTCAGCACACTGATCCGCCATGGACATCGCGAGATTGCGATGATCAGCGGAACACTGCAGGATCCGGCGAACGGCTATGCGAGATTCCAAGGGTACAAACGCGCGCTGGAAACAGCGGGCATCCAGTACCAAGAGGATCTGGTGCGGATCGGCAACTATCGTTATGAATCCGGTGTGGAAGCGATGAAGTATTTCCTGGGGCTGAAGAAGCGCCCGACGGCGATCTTCGCAGCGACGGACGAAATGGCGATCGGCGCGATCCACAGCATTCAGGATGAAGGCTTGAAGGTGCCGGACGACTTCTCAATTATCAGCGTTGACAATATCCGCATGGCTTCGATGGTGCGTCCTCAACTGACGACGGTCGCTCAGCCGATGTACGACCTTGGTGCGGTTGCGATGCGTTTATTAACGAAGCTGATGAAGAAGGAAACGGTTGAGAACCCGCGGGTGATTTTGCCGCACGAGACGATCTTGCGGTTGTCCGTTAGCCACGTTTAAGGGCTGGGGCTTGCCTCAGGCAGACGTTTAGAGAGATAAGCAACACAAAGAGAATATATATGAAAAAGGTTAACAACGGAAAAAGCTCCTTGCATAAGGAGCTTTTTTGAGCATTCGGGGACAATAATTCGTGCCCGCACCGATCGACGGGAGAAACAGGAGGGAGAGACGGAGATGTACAAAATGATTGGCCTGATGGGGGCCATGGATGAAGAAATTGCATTGCTGCTCGAAAAGGTGGAGCATCAGGAGGCGGTTGAAGCGGCAGGGGCACGTTTTGTCAAGGGCGTGCTGCATGGGCGGAACGTCGTCGTGTGTAAATCCGGTGTTGGCAAAGTGAACGCCGCGGCTACCACTCAAGTCCTGATCGACCGCTTTGGGGCCGATACGATTTGGTTTACGGGAGTGGCTGGAGCGGTACATCGCGAGTTGAATGTAGGCGACATCGTGATCTCGTCAACTTGCTTACAGCACGATATGGACGTGCGTCCGCTGGGCTATGCGCGAGGGATTACGCCGTACCAGGATGTCTCTGACTTTCCGGCAGATCCAGCGTTGATTCGATTGGCCCAAGACGCTTGCACTCGCCAGTGTACGGATCATCAATACCGGGTGGGGCGGGTATTGTCCGGGGATCAATTTATCGCGGATCCGGAATTCGTGGCCTCCGTTCTGTACCGGGAGCTGGACGGCGCTTGTGTCGAAATGGAAGGGGCGGCCCTTGCCCAAGTATGCTATCGAAACGGGGTACCGTTTATTGTGCTCCGCTCCATCTCGGACAAGGCGGACGGCTCCGCTGATGTGAATTTTGCTGAGTTTACTGAATTGGCCGCGCGTCGGTCCTTTGCTATTCTGAACGATATGGTTAAACATGCCGACGAGGCAAAAAATAAACCCAGGTGAGGCCATTTGAGCCTCACCTGAGTCTTAGGGATAATCCTGCAAAGCGACCGCGAGAGTCTCGCGGTTTTTTGTCGTGATTTCTGCTCGCCGGGGGATGCCCTCCCAATGGGATAGATCATCCAGCCAAGCGGCAGGCAGTTGGAACGGGGTTTGCGGCTGCCAGCGGTCCATCCAGGGCTGTGGCAGCGGGAGCAGCGGGGTGTCGCGCAGGGAGGCGATCAGCGGATGATCGCTCATCTCCAGCCACAGTAAGCTCCAGGCGCGGGGGACGACCCGCCAGAAGTCGTAGCCGCCGCCTCCCATGGCGACCCAGCGACCCTCGCAATACGTATGAGCCAGCTCGTGCAGGATCGCCGGCATGTCCCGGTAGATCGACATGCTGCAGTGCATATGCGACAGCGGGTCCAGCGCATGCGCGTCGCAGCCGTGCAGGCTGACAATCAAATCCGGCTGGAAATGGGCCGCCAGACGCCGGATAGATTCCTCGAAGCATTCCATCCACGAGGCGTCTTCCGTGTAAGGCTGAAGCGGCAGGTTCATGCAAGCGCCGTAACCTTGATGTTCACCGCGTTCCGGCAGGAAGCCGGTGCCCGGGAACAGGTATTTGCCCGTCTCGTGGATCGAATACGTGCACACATCGGGGTCGGAATAAAAGCTCCACTGGACCCCGTCTCCGTGGTGTACGTCCGTGTCGACGTACAGGACGCGGGCGCCGTAATTGCGGCGGGCATAATCGATGGCCACCGCGGCATCGTTGTAGACGCAGAAGCCGGCGGCTTTGGCCGACAGCGCGTGATGCAGGCCACCGCCGAGATGCAGGGCGTGGGTCGTGGAGCCGGAGAGCACAGCCTCCACAGCTGTAATCGTCCCTCCGGTGACCCATGCCGCCGATTCGTGCATGCCGGGAAAATACGGCGTATCCTCGTCCAGCAACCCAAACTGCTCACCGCGGGTAATCCAATCCGCCTCAGGACGCGGGCGGCTTAATTGTTTGACGGCTTCAACGTACGCTGGCTGATGGATCCATAACAGTTCCTCGTCGGTCGCAGGGCGCGACAGGTGCATTTGCTGTGGCGTTAGTGCACCGAGCTCCCGAAGCAAATCCATCGTTAGTTCCAGCCGGATCGGATGGAACGGATGGCCGTCGTGAAACCGGTAGTTCATGGCCTGCTCATGGTGGACAAATAAAGCGCTTCCAGGCATGGATGCATCACGCCTTCCTTTTTACTGTCAGTACATAAAACGCTGCTGAAAACGAATCCGGTCAAACTGCTCCTCGGAGGACAAAGGAACCTCCTTGCCAATCCGGACCATCAGGCAATTGGCCGGATGGGAGCAAATCTCCGGGTCGTCGGTGGCATACCAGACCATATCGACCGTCTTCATCAACCGCTCCATCATGCTGCGATATTCCCAGACGGAGAGGCCGCTATTTTTCAAATCCCAATGCCAATAATATTCGGTCGTAAAGACGATGTACTTCTCCATCTGGCCGTCCTCAAACGCCGTACGGATCATCTTCGACCCCAATCCGAGCGACCGGTAGTCGTCGGCGACTTCGATGGCTCCCAGCTCGATGAGATCGGGCATCTGGCCCTGGGACCACCGCTCCATTTCGTCCGGATAGTGAAAAGTCACATAACCCACGATGGTTGACTCCTCCCGGGCCAGGATAATGCGCCCCTCTGGAAGACCGGCGATCTCCACCAAAGCGGCGTGCTGGTCGACCGGCTTGCGGAACGCGTCCAGATCGGGATGCATTTTTAAGGTTTGGAGATGCGAAGGGGGGACCGGCCCCTCCACGACAATTTCACGATGCTGATGGGGCAGGGTGTGGCGGATATACGTTTTTTGGTGTTCCATGGAACCGCCTCCTTTGCTCGTTCCCCTCACTTATAACAGAAAAATGAAAAATTGAAAAGTGTAGCCTGTGCGCGAAAACGTGTGCTATAATGTTCTCCGACATAAAATATTCACATTTTCTGGCCGTTTGTGTGATCGTTGTTCTCGAAAAAATCGCCTCAGTCGCTAGAGTTTATCGTTGCTTTTCGATCAAAACGGATGCCCACACCCATGAATGATGCTGAATCAAGCTTTCAACTTACGCAGCTATGTATCCGTTTTCATAAAACTTTGATCTATTGCTTGGGGATTTCCAAAGATTAAGGGAGGATGAAACGATGAGTCAACTGCAAGGAGAAGTGATTTCACCGGGCGTTCCGTCGTCCAACATGGGCAGCTACGAAGAGGCATATAGCAATTTCCGATGGGAGGATGTCGAGAAGCAGTTCTCTTGGTACGTCACGGGTAAAGTCAACATGGCTTACGAGGCGATCGACCGTCACGTCGATGCGGGCAAGGGTGAGCGCGTGGCGCTCCGTTTTAGCGATCCTACCCGGGAGGAGTCGTATACGTATGAAGACATGCAGGGGCTGACGAACCAGTTCGCTAACGTGTTGCGCAAGTACGGCATCACAAAGGGGGACCGAGTTTTCGTCTTTATGCCGCGGACGCCGGAGCTCTATGTGAGTGTATTGGGGACGGTTAAGGTCGGTGCGGTCGTCGGGCCGCTGTTCGAGGCGTTTATGGAAACGGCGGTTAAGGATCGCTTGGAGGACAGCGGGGCGGTTGCGCTGGTTACGACGCCGGCGTTGCTGCCACGGGTAAAACGCGAGGAGCTGCCGACGCTGCGGACCATCATTGTTGTAGGCGATGATGTGGCGGCTGGGAACGGGATCGTCGATTATAAGGCGGAAATGGAAGCTGCATCCCCTCAAGCCGAGATCGAGTGGGTGAACCGCGAGGACGGCCTGATTTTGCATTATACGTCGGGTTCGACCGGCAAACCAAAAGGCGTTTACCATGTGCATAACGCCATGATCCAGCATTATCATACCGGCAACGTCGTGCTGGACCTGAAGGAAGGGGACGTCTATTGGTGTACGGCGGACCCGGGATGGGTTACCGGCACGTCCTACGGCATTTTTGCCCCATGGCTGCACGGTGTGACTAACGTCGTCCGCGGCGGGCGCTTTAGTCCGGCCGACTGGTATGAGACGATTCAGAAGAACCAGGTGACCGTCTGGTACAGCGCGCCAACGGCATTCCGCATGCTCATGGGGGCGGGGCAGGACGTCATTAAGCAATATGATCTGTCGTCACTCCGCCATGTCATGTCCGTTGGTGAACCGCTGAACCCTGAGGTAGTACGCTGGGGGATGAAGGTGTACAATCATCGGATTCACGACACGTGGTGGATGACGGAAACGGGTGGACAGCTCATCTGCAACTATCCGTCGATGCCGATCAAACCCGGCTCCATGGGTAAGCCGGTGCCGGGCATCGAGGCCGCCATTATCGACGAGAATGGCAAAGAGCTGCCGCCGTACCGGATGGGCAACTTGGCCATCCGAACGCCGTGGCCGTCCGTGATGCGGCTGATCTGGAACAATGCGCCGAAATACGAGGAATATTTCCGTATCCCCGGCTGGTACATTTCCGGCGATACGGCTTACATGGACGAAGACGGCTACTTCTGGTTCCAGGGCCGGATCGACGACGTGATCAACTCCTCCGGCGAGCGGATTGGACCGTTTGAGGTCGAGAGCAAGCTCGTCGAGCATCCGGCCGTCGCGGAAGCGGGGGTGATCGGCAAGCCGGATCCGGTGCGCGGGGAGATCATCAAAGCGTTCATCTCGCTGCGTGAAGGCTTTACGCCATCTGATGAGCTGAAGGCGGAGATCGCCAAGTTCGTCAAGGAAGGGCTGTCCGCCCACGCCGCCCCACGCGAAATCGAGTTCAAAGACAAACTGCCCAAGACCCGCTCCGGCAAAATTATGCGCCGCGTACTCAAAGCCTGGGAGCTCAACCTCCCGGCCGGCGACTTGTCGACGATCGAGGATTGAGCGTAGCCATAATAGGAAAGTCCCTTCAAGCGGATGCTTGAGGGGACTTTTTATTAGTGCGCCACGCATGGCGCGTAGCTAGGCGGTGAAAGTCCGCTATGGGGGCTGGCAGTTGCCAACCATTAGCCAAGAGCAAGGGTGTCCATCGTGAGGTGGAATCTGAAGGAAGCTGGAGGCAAAGTCCCGGCCTGAGGAACACGAATCGCATCAGGCATCCAAAGTGGGATGAGTCTGCTAAACAAGACGAAATCCAATAAACTGCACGGACACGCGGATGTAAATGCGGCGGGTATACGGGATGAAAGTTACGCGTCTTACCGTGGGAGGTCTCATGGACGTGAGGAGATGAATTTCAAATCATGGTTGAAACAAGATTTATCATGAGAAGTCAGCAGACGCCATAGTACCTCGGTTAGTCGACAACTTGAGGGAAGGGCTGAACCTAAGGAGGTGTGGGTTAATGAATGGTACCGAAACAGGAGTCAAGTGCAGCCAACTTCGAAGAGAAGGCTCGACGCAAAACGTACATGCGGAACATGGAGAATATGCGGGAGCGCACAGTCCTGAGCGGATACCTGAAACCGACAGCACCGACGCAACCGAGTCGAAGGACGAGTTGCTTGAGAAAATCGTTAGCAGAGACAACATGAACGAAGCGTTCAAGCGGGTCAAAACTAACAAAGGATCTCACGGAATCGACGGGATGGGAGTAGATGAACTTCTACAATATCTCCGAGAGAACGGAGAAACCATCAAGGAATCCATTCTGGACGGAACCTACCGTCCGAATCCTGTTCGAAGGGTAGAAATCCCGAAAGAGAACGGAAAGAAGAGAAACCTGGGAATTCCTACGGTTGTTGACCGAGTTATCCAACAGGCGATCGCTCAAGTGCTTACCCCGATCTACGAAAAACAGTTTTCGGAGAACAGTTTCGGATTCCGACCCAAGAGAAGCGCACATAACGCTATTCAGAGAAGCCAATCAAACATCGAAGAAGGGTACAAATACGTGGTCGATATGGACTTGGAGAAATTCTTTGACACCGTTAACCAAAGCAAATTGGTGGAAGTCTTATCCCGAACCATTAAAGACGGGCGGGTCATCTCGCTCATCCACAAGTACCTGAAAGCCGGCGTTGTCGTGAAGCACCGCTTCGAGGATACGGAAATCGGCGTACCGCAAGGGGGCAATCTGAGTCCAATTCTCAGCAACATTATGCTGAACGAACTGGACAAGGAACTGGAAAGCCGCGGGCACCGCTTCGTGCGCTATGCGGACGATCTCCTGATCTTCAGCAAAAGCAAAAGGAGCGCGGAACGGACACTGGAGAACATTCTTCCCTTCATTGAAAAGAAGTTGTTTCTCAAAGTGAACCGGGAAAAGACAGTGGTGGACGAGGCGTGGAAGGTTAAATTTCTTGGGTTCTCCTTCTACAAAAGGAAAGGAGAGACACGAGTCCGCATTCATCCGAAATCCGCTGCCAAGATGAAAGCCAAAGTAAAGGAGCTCACGTCCAGAAGCAACGGGATGGGAAATGAAGAACGAGCCGAAAAGCTTAGACGCTACATCATGGGGTGGATCAACTACTACAAAATAGCGGATATGAAAAGTATGCTCCAATCCACGGATGAATGGATGAGAAGGCGGATTCGCATGATCTTCTGGAAGCAGTGGAAACGAGTGAGGACGAAATTCGAGAAACTGCAATCGCTCGGAATCCAAGGACAAAAAGCATGGGAATACGCAAACACGAGAAAGGGCTACTGGAGAATCTCCAATAGCCCCGTCCTCTCGAAGTCCCTCGGAAATAACACCCTCAAGGGCTTAGGATTTCTCTTCTTCTCGGATTATTATCGACAAGTAACTGCGAAAACTTAGGAACCGCCGTATACCGAACGGTACGTACGGTGGTGTGGGAGGTCGGCTACTCAATTAATGGGTAGCCTCCTACCCGATTGGTGGTTCGCGGCGAAATATATTCGAAAAATCATATACATTCGCTTTAGTCATGCGGATTTGGCTCAATATATACGAAATTTCATATATAATCGTGCCATTGAAGCCCAAACCTCGGGAATGTATATGAAAAACCGAATATATTACCTCCAACCGGGCGGTTCACAGCGAATTATATTCGAAAAATCATATACATTCGCTCAACTCATGCGGATTTGGCCCATTATATATGAAATTTCATATATAATCGTGCCGTTGTAGCCCAAACCTCGAGAATATATATGATAAATCGAATATATTGCCACCAAACGGGCGGTTCGACGTGGATTATGTTCGAAAAATCAAACATATTTCGCTATGTCGCGATTTCTGTTTAATCGTCAAGTTCCAAAGTATCTATTTATCTGTTAAATACTCCAAAAGTATATAATATACACGATAACTCATTCCGTTTTTTAGAGGGAAGGAGACTAACAATGAAGTATTTTACCAATGAGCTATGGAATTTGATAAACAGTGAGAACTTGAACGAAAGAACTATGGCTAAAGCTGAGTGGAAAGCTAATTCAGAAGAATATTCTAATCATTATAAACAGTTGGTTGGTAGGTTACCATCTAGGGTGTATAAATTTTTTAGTTGTAATGATTTTCACGATTATCAAGTTACTGATATAAAGATAACACAGGATGCATATGGAGTGTCGTATCCAGTTTCTGTTGATATCATAGTTAAAAGTGCCGATGATAAATGGAATATTGCTTACAAAAAAGTTACGAAGTTGTCGCTGAATTTCTTAATAGGAGACTCACCTTATGAGATAAAAAGAGGCTTCGATGATTGGGGTTATGACGAGTTTTTGGTTATAGATAATAAGACCTTATCACATGAGATACTCTTTGCTTCCGGGGCAGTGATATTAATACATTTTTACGATAAGAATATTTCCATTAAAAAGGTTAATGAATTATGAACATTGTTTGCAAGGATCGCATCTCAAATAACGTAAGTTGGCACTTGGATTCTTAAAAGTTAGTAATGAGATAGAGTTTCCAAACAAAAAAACAGCAAAATTTCTTAGAGTCTGCTGCTTTTTTCAACTATTTTGTATCGGTTGCGGTGGAGGATTTAATTTATCAAGAAACCCTGGATTAGGATTTCTATGAACCAGAAACAGATGACAATTCAGGATTAACATCAGTTATCATAAGCAGTATCCAGAAGGAAGAAATAGAAAGCAAATGAGGATCGTGATGAAAATGATTGAAAAAAATGATTGGCGCTTAAGAAATCAAACAAAGTACTAATTGGGTAAGAAAATGTTATTTCAAAATTACCTTTCTATGAATCAATCATGGGGTCATGACCATTGTGAGTTCTATTGGAAAAAATTACCTGAAGAATGTGATAAAGGTTACGCAACGGAAGATAAATACTATTGGGTTTGTCCAAGCTGCTTCGAAGATTTTAAAGGTAACGAACAAAAAAGGCACCGCGCTGCTATCCGAATACCAGTATGGCTACGATGCAAACGGGAATATCATCTCTGTGACGGATGCGACAGGGACAACCAGTTACCAATACGACAAGCTGGATCGGTTAACCCAGGTGAAACGCCCTTCGGATCAAACGATCGTATACGTGTACGACGCACGTGGCAACCGCAAAACACTGCAAGGCGACAGCCTCATCGAGGACACGAAGGAGCAAAACTACACCTTTAATGTGTGGGATCAGCTGAAGATCGTGACCCAAGCAAATGTCACGACCGAATTCGAATATGAAATGCAGGGGCTACGCTTATCCAAGACAACCACGACAATAGCGCCTGCGGATACTTCTGGTCAAACACCGCCGCCCGTAACTGAGAAGGTTCGTTACGCTTACAATAACAGCGACAAGGTGATTACTGAAGCAAATGCGAATAACCAGGCGTTGGCGAACTATGTTTGGGGGCCGGGCCGCCTGTTGGCTAAGAGGGATGCCGCAACCAACCAAAAGTATTATTATGTATACAACGGCCACGGTGACGTGGTGCAAATCGTCGATGAAGCAGGCAGCACGGTTAACCGCTACCAATACGACGAATGGGGAAATATTCTCCAACAGGAAGAACAAATCCGGAACGCCTTTAATATGCCGGTGAAATGCAGGATGATGAGACCGGACTGTATTACCTGCGGGCAAGGTACTATGATCCGGCGGTAGAGCGGTTTATTAGCAAGGATACGTATGAAGGCAGTGTTACAAATCCGCTGAGCTTGAATTTGTATACGTATGTAGCTAATAATTCATTAAGATACTTTGATCTTTCAGGACACAGAATTGAACAGGATAAATATTTAAGTAAAAATGATCAAAAGCTGATGGATCAATATACAGCTGATTTTAATAAGGCTAAGGCTGCCGGCAATAAAGCTGCTATGCAAGTTGCACATGATAAAGCAAATGCACTAAGAGAAGCAAACGGATTTGAAATTATTAACAGAACCGACTATTCAACCGGTAAAACCACATCTATTTCCACTGGGAAAGGTGGAGTGCGTGAGGATTGGCTATCAACTGCAATAGCAGTCCCTGCAGTTGCTGCGGGAATATATTATGCACCTGTTATAGCTCCGACTGTAGCTGCAACAACTGATGTTGCTACAATGGGGACAACTGTAAGTACGGCAACTTCAGGAGCGATATTAGGCACGAAGACAGTTGCAACTCTATTGGCCAATAAGTATTCTGGGAAAGTGATGCAGGCAACTGGGAACGGTTGGAAAGTTACTGAAATTGCTAACCCAATTTCGAGAAATCAACCAATTATGATTAGGGTAATGGATGCAGGTTCAGGTGGAAGAGCCGATTCGTATTTTAGAGGCACAGTCGGTAATAAAAGTGCTCTTACCTTACAAGGTAAATTATCTAATGATATGGCGGATACACATATTCTATTAACTGACAATTATGAAGCTCAAATACAACATATGATTAACCAATATATTAAAACAAGAGGGAAGTGAGAACCATGTTAGAATTACAAAATTACTTGAATAAATTATGGACATGTGTGATAGAAGATCATGATATTGATTTATTTAACCAATTCATTTTTTTTAATTTAAAAGCTGTCTGTAGGGGAGAGATCACATACCATTCTTTGAAGTTCAAGAATGTTAAATCGTTTTATTATTTAAATGGTCAGGATCTTTACGAACCAGAAACAGATGATTATTTAGAATTAACATCTGTAAGCTATTTGGATGAAAAAGTCGGAGTAATAGCGAACTATGGATTAGAGGCTGATCTGTACCGTCATACTAAAGCTAATTTCATGATTGAGATTTGGAATAGAGAAATATTTATAGAATCTTCATTAGTTGAAGTTGATGGGATTTCCTTCGAAATTAAAAGCTAAACTAATCATTTTAGGTACACCTTCAGTTGTTACTTACCAATAAACAATTGGAGGTGTAATCTAATGAATACCAATTTTGTTTATTTGGCCGTTTGGTAGAAAGTCGTAAAAGCAGCAGGCTCATATCTGCTGCTTTTACATTACTTATTATACTGTATCGGAGCCGACGGCGTGAACTTATCCAGTACGTTCCTAACCGGTTGATTGCGGTATAAGAGACGAGATAAGCATTTCAATCAGAATAAAATAATAAACAAGAGGTGTGATAAATATTGCAAAAGGAAATGTTGAAATTTGTGAAAATCTTGTCTAGGGGATTAGAAAGAGATTCACGCTTATCTATATTTTTCGACAAAGATTACTGTAAATTAGTATTAGATTTTAATGAACACATTACTGTGATATCCAATAATTACACCACAGCATTAGAAAAACTATTACTCCAATTACCCCCTAAGACAAGAATAACCTTTAAACATGACATTTTTCTAGATCACGGAGAAATCAAATTAATTAATGAAATAGTAGAAACGAGTTATATTGAAAATTCCGGTGAGACACTAATTAAGTTTACCCTTTGTGTTTCTGACGAAGAGGAAATTTGTGTGACAGGTTACGATGATTTCGGTATAGCTCTAAAGGCTCTGAATTTGAAACTTAACAGAAGCATTGAAACATGTGCCTATTGCTCTAAGAGTGACTTTATGTCAAACGGTGGGGAGGATGTGAGACATGGATGGTTTTGTTTCAGAGATGTTATCGATGTAGACATGACTAAGCCTTGGTATGAACGGATAGATAAGTATGAAAAGGCTAACCCTAATATGAGTTCGTTTTATTGGTGTCCTGAATTTCAATATAAGTCTAAGGTTTTTGCTTGAAAATTAATTTTATTATGGCACCGGAATTTTGGTGTCATTTTCTCCTATATATCAAAAAACGAAATAGATGAATCTTTACTCTGCCATTCAGAGGCTGCAGATGGTTATTTTTCTGACGGGTAAAAGTTATAGGCTGATTCCGAATAGAATAATAGAAACCACAAGTGGGTCGTGATGAAAATGGACAAAAATGATTGGCGGTTAAGAAACCAAACAGATTCCTTCCTATGAATCAGTCATGGGATCATGACCACTGTGAATTCTGCCGGAAAAAGTTCCCTGAGGAATGCAGCAAGGGCTACGCAACTGAGGATTTATACTATTGGGTTTGTCCAAGCTGCTTTGAAGATTTTAATAATAGGTTCATGTGGAATGTTTCGAAATAATAAAGGAGAAAATAGGTATATATGGACTCTAAAGTATATTATAAAAATGGCGAACAGGCCTACTTAGAAAAGAAATATCGAGAAGCCCTGGACAATTTTAAGAAACAGATGGACATAGAAGCTTCATCAAGTTGTTTGAATTATGTTGGATGTTGTTACTTGGGTCTTGAGGAATATTTCTTGGCATTACAGACTTTTAATGAGGTAATCGCTATTGAACCTAATTGGGAACAACCTGTTGTCAATATAGGTAGAGTATATATAAGAATGCAACAATTCAAAAGTGCATTTAAGTATCTTGATAAGGGTCTTAAAATGAATGTTCAAAATCCAGATTCACTATTCTATATGGGGGTATACTATTTAAATTCTCAAAATTATGAACCTGCGATAAAGTATTTTTCTCAATCAATCCAGATAGTGGAGCAGCAATCAGAACCTCATTTAAATTTAGGTTTATGCTATTTCAGAAAATCTTTATATAGTCTAGCTATCCAAGAGTTTGAGCGATCTTATCAAATTACTCCTAACGCTGATGCGGTTAGAAACAAAGGACTTGTATTCATTGAACTAAAAAAATATTCTGATGCACTGGAAGAATTGTATTTAGCTATCAAATTATGCCCCACGGATATCGAATGTATGGTTGATATTATATACTGCAATTGTAAATTGAAGCAGTTTAATATTGCATTAAAATGGGCAATTGAAGCTCTAAGGATTGACCCTAATCATACCACTGTTAAAAAGTTTTACGAACAAATTAACATTGATTTGGGTCTATGCAATGGCTGAATTTTGTTAATTCTTCGAGGAAATAGTTAATAAGGGAGTTCTTACTTTACAAGGTATTTTGTCTAGTGTATGACTCAAATACAACATATGATTGACTAAATTTAATGTTTTAGAATGTAATATCTTTATAAGCTAAACTTGTCATTCGGGTATACCTCCAGTTATTGGTTATTATCAAATAACTGGAGGTGTAATCTAAATGAATGCACACCATTTCTTGTATTTGGTCATTGTCTGTAGGAAGAAATGTATCAAATTTTTGTTGCTTTAAAATGTAAGTATGGGAAGCTTCCCTTTGACAGAGTATTCAACTGCTGCACACTTTTACTCCGATGTAGATGGGGACAGGATTGAAGTATAGTTTTGAAAGATATCTCCTATTTTGAAAACTATGAAGTTTTTGTAGTCTCAGCTTTTTATATCAGGATCAAGCACCTAAAAATCTTGTTTATCTCGGGAGTAAATTTGAACTGTTTGAATCCAAAAAAGTTACAAATGGAGATATAATTGTATGTTGAGATAAATTTTTAGATAGCCGCGCTTATTGGAATTTTGATTTTTTGTTCTACTCTGAAACATTAACTGTACGCGTTCCTCCACGCAATTTTGTTCGCATTCCATAATGAACTGGATGTGACAGAAATGATAAATTACTATCAACTTGGTGAAGAAGCCTATGCCAGTAATAAATTCACGGATGCATTATCCTATTTTGAAAAAGAAAATGCTCTTTACCCTTCAGGGACAGTATGAATTATATCGGGTGTTGTCATTTGGCACTCGGAATTTATGAAAAGGCGATAACCATTTTTAATGAAGTTCATCGAATAAAGCCTGATTGGGAACGCCCGGTTTTTAATTTAGGCCGAGTATATTTGAAGCTTGGGGAGAGGGAGAAAGCCCTGGACTATCTTTATCGCGCCCATGAACTAAATCCGGAGAATGAAGATACTCATTTCTATCTAGGGGTTTTCTTTTTACAAAATGAGGATTTTACTCAAGCTAAAGCCTATTATATAAAATCACTTGCCCTTGAGGCGTACTTATGGGCAGAAGCCGGTTTGAAGGTGGATAGCGAAAACAAACGAACAAAAACTCTTTACGGAAGGATTCGTGAACAGATTCAGATCTAGGAGGTGTTCCCTTGTTTCACACAAACATACACTGGTCGAAGCAGATATCTAAAAACGGTCCCGATATGATCGGAAAGATGAATTGGAAGTTCTCTTTGCAGGACGTAGTCTCCACCTCGGAACCCGTTATTGATGCCCAGGGAAATATCCTTTTTGGTGCGAACAATGGGGATGTGTTTTCGATCTCAAAAGAGGGTACAACGAATTGGAGAGTGAATATCGGGAAAGGGGCTCAATCGAGCCCAACGCTTGATCATGAACAATACTTATATTTGGTTGTCAATCACGGAGATCGGAATTCACTATATAAAGTTGACGGTGCAGGCAATCTGCTTTGGGCGACTCGACTGGAGCATAATAAGCATTTTGAACCTATTCTAGACCAAGATGGGAACATCTATATTGTTACTTGGCATGATCTAGTCAAAATTAATTCAGCAGGATACCATTTATGGAGTTTTTCCTGTCGTAATATCAGCTCGTATCCCGTCTTTGATTCCAAAGGGAATGTCTATTTTTCTGCTCGAGAGGAGCCGGGAGTATTGATTTCTTTAACAAAGGACGGGGATCTCCGTTGGAAAAAAGAGTATGGCAAATGCTACCTTGAGTTTGCACCTATTGTTGATAAGGAAGATCATCTGTATTTTGCTTTTGCCGATGAACAAAGTCTACATTCCCTATACTCCATAGACACAGACGGAAATATGAACTGGAAGTATACGCCCGGGGATCGCGGATTCATTAGTTCGCCCGCATTGAGTAATGAGGGTTACCTGGTTTTGGGAACAACTTATTTTAGGGTATGTGCTGTGGATACTTCGGGGCAGTTACTTTGGGAGACAGACCTAGGGCATATTACACAGTTTAGTCCGATTTTGGATCACAGAAACCAGGTATATCTGTTTACTGTAGTCAAAAAAAGAAAGCCGGAATCGTATATCTGGTGCCTTAATCAACACGGACAGCCTTTATGGAAACGTCGTTTTCGCGGTGCGATGACTTGGTTCAACCTGAGTCTAGAAGGCTTGCTCTTAACCAAATTCGTTGATGCGGATCGATTTGATGTGGACTTAGTAGCCTATGAAATGAAATAGGAGGCACGCCAATGGAATTATACAACAAAGTGAGGCTCTTAACCGACACGTATTCAAACCAGGGAGCCCAAAAATTCGACGTAGGCTATATTATTGAATTCTATCCCGGGGGTGAATACGAGATCGAATTCTCGGATCCGAAAACTGGGATCACCAATGCGCAGATTGTAGCAAGGCAAGAGGATTTCGAAGTAATGGAGTGAGGAATCGCATATATCCAAAAAAAGCAGCAGGCGTGAGCCTGCTGCTTTGTCCTTACTTACTATACTGCACCGCTGCTGACGGCGGGGATTCGCCCAGCACGTTCACGGCGGTGACCTGGATCCAGACGGAGCTGGAATCGGTTTTGAACGAGAAATGCGAGTCCGAGGTGGAGCCCACCTTCGTGTAGGAGCCGCCTTGGGCATCGGACACGTAGACGTTGTAGCTCGTCACGAGGTCTAGTGCGCCGTTCGCCTCCCAGCTGACCGTGAACCCGCGTTCGTCTTTCTTGACACTCACGCTCGCGGGCGAAGCGGGAAGCGGGCCGTCGTTGCCGTTGCCGCCAATAATCCCGCCATCGCTGCCGTCCGGCATTCCGCCGTTCGTGTCCGGCGTCGAGCCGCCGTCCGGGAATACTCCGCCGCCAAAGGCGCTGACGATATCGCTAGGCGCCGATTCCTTCCCGGCTACGTCGACGGCCGTGACGTAGTACGCGGTGGTGAAGCCGGCCGAACCACCGTCGGAGATCGAGGCCGGATCGCCAACCAGCGCCGCTTTCCCGGTATACTGGAAGGTTACACCGTCATCCGCACGATACAAGCGGTAACCGACAACGTCTTTCTCCGTATTTTCGCTAAACGTGATCGTAGCCGCTCCGCTGCCGCCAGACAAGGCGACATTGGCCGGCGCTGCCGGCGCTTGGCCGTCGTCAACCCGCGGATCCGGTTTGTACGGTGCATCTTCACCGGCATCCTTCGGCATATAGAAGCTCAGCGGCTTATGGCTGCCAGACATTCCGGCGAACGCCTGCTCCAGCTGCTCCTTGAGCAATTCGATCGGCGTTTCGCGTTTCACCACAACCTTCTCGCGAAGCATATCGGAAGGCGTCGTTTCCAGCGGGACATAGTTGATTCCTTCATACGTCACGTATTTGGCACGGATCAGCACATCGTCCGACTCCGTCGGCACATACTTGGCGTTAAAAATATCCGTAACCAGCTTGCCAGCCTGCTGCGTTAATTGGGTGGGCAGCTTGCCGCTGTAACCGGACACCGTCTTCTTCACGATGCCATCCGGCTTGGTAAACTCCTTGGTTTGAAACAAGTCCGGTTCGTTTTCGGTCACTTCATTCATGACGAGCGCCCAAATTTTGCGCGCCCGCGATTTGCCGGCATCCGACAACGTGTTCACCGGCTCGCGATACCCGATCCATACGCCCAGCGTAACGTCCGGCGAGTAGCCCATAAACCAAACGTCGGCGTAGTTTTGCGTTGTACCGGTTTTGCCGACAACCGGGATTTTGCCGTAGTTCTTGAAATCGCTTCGGATCGAGGTCCCCGTCCCGTTGGTGATGACGGTGCGCAGCATATCGGTCATCAGGTAAGCCGTTTGCTCGGAGAAGACCTGCTGTGGCTCGACCTCATGCTTGTAAACGATATTGCCTTTGGCGTCGGTGATCTTCTCGATCATATAAGCATCGGTAAACTTCCCGCCATTGGCGATTGCGCTGTACGCGTTGGTCAGTTCCTCGACCGTTACGCCGTATTTCAAGCCGCCAAGCACACCGGTTTGAGCGTGGTAATCTTCCTCTTCCAGCGTTGTGATCCCCAGCTTCTTGGCGAAGTCCCAGGCTTTGTCGATGCCTACGATGTTGTTGAACACCCGCAGCGCCGGGATGTTCCGTGATTCGTTCAGCGCAGTCCGCGCCGTCACCAGGCCTTTATAACCGCCGCTGGAGTTCACCGGGATGTGGAAGCCCTTCTGATAGTCCTTCAGGATAATCGGCGAATCATCGATAATGCTGGCCGGTTGAACAAGCCCGGCGTCAAGGGCCGGCAAATAAGCGGCAATCGGCTTCATCGTTGAACCCGGCTGCCGTTTCATTTGTGTAGCATAGTTCATTTGCTCGGTGTAGAAGTCGCGTCCTTCGATCATCCCAAGGATCGCCCCGGTCTTGTTGTCGATCATCATCGAAGCGACCTGCTCCAAGCCCTTCTTCTCGCTGATCGGCGAGAAATTCTCGGCATTGTCCGAGACCTTATGCATGGAGTTATAAACCTTCTTGTCGATGGTCGTATAAACCCGGTACCCCCCGGTCAGCAGCTCCCGCCGGGCTTCCTCGAGGATTTGCGTATTCGCGGCAACTTCCTCTTTGGTCATCTCCGGATTGTTTAACATGCCAATGACGATCGCGCCTTGACGTTCCGTCTCCAGCATCAGGTACGGGAAGGTGTCGTAAGCTTTTTTCGTTGGTTTAGCCAGCGATCCTTTGATATCGAAGGCCATCGCTTCATTATATTGTGCCTGCGTGATTTTGCTCTCCTCGAGCATCCGCTGCAGCACGAGCTGCTGACGTTTGATCGCCCGCTCGAAGGCCTCCTCGTTAAATTCGCCTTTCCCGTTAAAAGCAGAATACGTAGAAGGCAACTGCGGCAAACCAGCCAAATACGCCGCTTGAGCGATATTCAGATCCGCCAGATTGCTGACGTTAAACAGGCCTTTGGCTGCGGCTTTGATGCCGTAGACCTGATACCCGTTCGATCCGTTGCCGAAAGGGACCTTATTCAGATAAGCCGTCATAATTTCTTCCTTGGATAAAAAACGCTCCAGCCGAAGCGCCAGCAGCATCTCCTTGATCTTCCGGTCTTCAGTCTTATCCAGGTTCAGGAACACACGCCGGGCCAGCTGCTGCGTTAGCGTACTGCCGCCGGTTTGCACATCCTCCTTGAGCAACCGCTGCTTAACCGCCCGCAACGTCCCCTTAAAGTCGATGCCGATGTGCTCCTCAAAATGGTTGTCCTCGATGGCGATCACCGCATCGAGCACGGTTTGCGGGATTTCCTTGTAAGTGACGGGGCGGCGGTCCTCCTCCGAGCGGAGCTGGCCAATCGGCTGGCCGTCACGGAAATAGGCGAAGCCCGTCATTTCATTATGGTTGATTTTCGCTTCAATGTCGGCACGCGACCGTACTGGATCGTCCTTGACGACGGAGGATACGTATCCGAATACGGCTCCCCCGGCAAATAAAGCACCGGCTAATCCAAACAGAACGAGCCAACCCACAATCGCCCAGGCAACCCGGCCCTTTGAGCGTTTTCGAGCAGGTTTCGCGGGTTTTTCGCTCCGGGTATTGCGCCGCAGCTTGCCGGAGTTTTTGTCGTTCTCATGATCCATGCATGATCCTCCTTTATAAACAGCAACATTATAGCATAAAAAAGGGGATTTGGATGTTTTTTCAGCGTAATTTGGCGCGTTTTGGAGCCTTATTCCTGCTTATGTCCTAGCTTTCGTAGGTTTGACTTTGCGAATGCATCTATGTTATAAATAATTTTAAATCGCATATCGACAAAAGGCTTAGAAAGACTTAGTAGAAGGCGGAATCCCGTCGCTCAGAGAATCGGTGGTTGCTGCGAACCGAATGGGCGGATCCCTTTTGAAATACCGTCTGGAGCCGTCCGGGGGAACGCGCAGGGAGATACCCATACGCCAGTAGTCCGGTACCGGGGATCCCCGTTATGTTAATGAAGTGAAAACCGTGAATGGTCCGTTAGGCAGCTTCGCTGAACGATCGGGTATCGGTTTTAATTAGGGTGGTAACGCGAGCGCTCCTTCTCGTCCCTTGGGATGAGAAGGAGCTTTTTTGCGTTCATTTTATAGGTGGTTGTTAACAATTTGGATGGAGGTAAGAACAATGAAGTGGGAAGAATTAAGCGCGGCACAACAAGCCGAAGTGGAACGCCAGCTTCAGGTGATTTCCCGCGGTGTGGTGGAGATCGTGCCGGAGGACGAACTGAAGCAGAAAGTGATCAAGTCGGTCGTAACCGGCAAGCCGCTGAAAGTGAAGCTGGGGTTGGACCCTTCTGCGCCGGACATTCACGTCGGCCATACGGTCGTGATGCAGAAACTCCGCCAGTTTCAAGAGCTGGGGCATCAGGTACAGCTGATTATCGGCGACTTCACAGGGCGGATCGGCGACCCAACCGGGAAATCGGAAACCCGCAAGCAATTGACTGAAGAAGACGTACAGCGGAACGCGGAAACGTACCGTCAGCAAATATTCAAAATTTTGGATCCAGCCCAAACCCAGGTCAATTTTAACTCCGAATGGCTGGCCCCAATGACGTTTGCCGATGTGGTGAAGCTCTCGGCCAAGGTTACTGTAGCTCGCATGCTTGAGCGCGACGATTTTACGAAGCGGTATACGAGCGGGCAGCCGATCAGCATCCATGAGTTTTTCTACCCGTTGATGCAGGGGATGGATTCGGTGGCGTTGGAAAGCGACATCGAGCTTGGGGGGACGGACCAGAAGTTTAACCTGCTCATGGGCCGTACGCTGCAAAAAGAATACGGCAAAGAGACGCAAGTCGCGATCATGACCCCCATTATCGAAGGCCTGGACGGCGTACAGAAGATGAGTAAGAGCCTAGGCAACTACATCGGCATCGATGAGGCGCCAAATGAAATTTACGGCAAAGCGATGTCCGTACCGGACGAGCTGATGGCCAAATACTACGAACTGGCAACAGACTTGTCGTTGGAAGAATTAACGGCTCTTACCGAAGGCCTCAAATCGGGAGCGGTTCATCCACGCGATGCGAAGATGAGACTTGCTCACACCTTCGTCCGGATGTACCACGGCCAAGAAGCAGCCGATGCGGCGCAGGAGCATTTCGTCACCGTGTTCCAGCAACGGGCGCTGCCGGAGGATATCGAAGAGAAGGAGATTCCTGCTGCTGAGCTGGAGAACGGGAAAATCCGCCTGATCAAGCTGCTGACGCTAATCGGTTTTGCAGCCTCCAACGGGGAAGCCAAACGAAGCATCCAACAGGGAGCGGTGAAGCTGAATGAAGAGAAGGTCAGCGATCCGAACGCCGAGGTCGAGCTGACGGGCGGAGAGATCATCCAAGTGGGTAAGCGTAAATTCGCCAAGCTGTTAGTAAAATAAGAAGTCATCCAAGATCGGAACGGAGGAATCCTTCGTTCCGATCTTTGTATCTAGACACAAAAAAACCGGCCAAAGTCGATAACGACTTGGCCGGTTTGGCTTTGATGCATCTTAACGGTTGTAGAATTCGACGATTTGCTTCTCGTCGATGTCTTGCGACAGCTCGGAACGTTCTGGCAAACGGATGTATTTGCCTTCCAAAGCGGTGTCGTTGAATTCCAGGTAAGCTGGAAGATGCGAGCGATTCTCGATAGCTTCTTTCACCGAGGAAAGGCCGCGGCTTCTTTCGCGAAGACCAATTACGTCGCCGATGTTCACGCGGTAAGAAGCGATGTCCACTTTCTTGCCGTTAACGGTTACGTGGCCATGGGATACGAGCTGACGCGCACCGGCGCGGGAGTTCGCGAAGCCCAGACGGTAAACGAGGTTGTCCAAACGGCTTTCAAGCAGGATCATGAACGTTTCGCCCGCGATACCAGGCATGTGTTGCGCTTTTTCGAACAGGGTGCGGAATTGCTTCTCGCCCAAGCCGTACATGTGGCGCAATTTTTGTTTCTCGAGCAACTGTGCTCCGTAGTTACTTACTTTTCTGCGTTGGTTAGCACCGTGTTGCCCCGGAGGGAACGGACGCTTCAAATCTTTGCCAGTGCCGCTCAAGGAAATGCCAAGACGGCGGCTGAGTTTAAATTTAGGACCAGTGTAACGTGCCATTGTATAGGTAGACTCCTTTGTTAGTTAAATTTCGTGTAGGGTTCTACTTGCGCGGGTTTTGTTTGGATGAGCGAAGGATAGATGAAATATACGCTCCCTGACAGGAAAGTTCAGCCGCTGTCCCATCAGCAACAAAAACCGAGAGGGTGCTCGCATGCGTTACGCCCTAAGCAAGACTCTATCCAGTCTTCATCAACAATATATATTATATGATTTGAGGAGATAAAGTCAATAAGTGTTTTTGTTGGGAAAGGCGGTTTTTTGTCGATAGGGCTTTCGACCTAAAAAAATGTCTCAAACCTTAGGAATTATAATGCAAAACCCCAAGGAAGATAGTAAAATAGAGACAACAGACAAGATCGGATCCGACGGAGATGGACAAGCTTGAGCTTCAGAGAAGGCAGCTTGTCCGTTTGATATTTATCGTAAGTTGAAGGGCTAAAATCCAACGCAGCATATAAAGGAGCTTTTGTATGGCCGATCAATCCTTGGGTCAGCCAATGCTGAACCTGAATAACGCTTCTGGCCTGCCGCGGCTTGATGATGGCGACAATTATACGGATTGGCTGCGGCAGCTTGATATTACCGTTCACGATTTCCCCTATATTGATTCCCTCTTACGGCAAGGATATCTGCAGTGGGGCAAGCTGGTAAGCGATATGCCGGAACTGGGTGAGGCGGATTTTTTCCTTGCTGGCAGCTGCGGCGAGTCGTTGCTTGCCGATTCGCTAGAATCGCGGAGGTCGCCTAACCTGAACTGGCCTAAGCCTATGGAAGAGGCGATCGCACAGTGCCTTCGCGAGCATAAAGCGAGCGCAGCCGAAACCGAGGACGGAGCTTATGTTGCCGTGCCGGTGTTTACCCGTATCCATGGCGAGCTATTCGCGGCCTTCGGTTGCTTTTTGCGGAATATCGGGGCTTCGACAGCTCTCCTGTTTGCCAAAACGGCGGCGCAGCTGTTTCGAACCTGCTTTTATCAATGCTTCGAAGGCTTGTTTGTCGCCGACCTGATGCGCGTCCAGCAGCAGGCTAAGCGCGAAGAACAACGCCGCTCCAAGCTCTTTCAAATGGTACAGAAGCTCCATGACAAAATCGACGTGGATTCGGTGCTGACCGAGGTGTTCGAACGGGTTTCCGGGATGTATCCGGCTGCCCGGCTGGAGCTGTTGATGTCTCAGGACCAATTAAGCCGTGATCCCCGGGTTAAATCGCTGCAGCTGCACGGGCAGGGCGATGAGTTGTTCGTCAGAGCTTTCATGGAGGGGCGGATGCAAGTCAGGGAAGCCGAGGCTCCGGAACAAGGCGGCGAAAGACGACTGGAAATCGCTGTGCCTCTGAGCGGCAAACAAGGGGTGTACGGCGTTTTCCACTTACAGATTCTGAGTAAAGAGATCGATGATGTCGATTTACAGCTCATCGGCATGCTGGCCGATACGGCCGGCACGGCATTCGAGAACGCCAAGCTGTATGAGCAGTCCAATTTGCTAATCGACGAGCTGAGGCTGATTAATGAGTTAACCAAACGGCTGAATCAGAGCTTGCGGCTCAAGGAAGTGTTTCAATTTGCTACGGATGAGCTGCTGTCGATATTCAAAGCAGAATATTGCTGCATCTCCCAATTGAACAAAGAGCGGGAGACGTTCGAGATTATGTCCAGCAATGTGCCGGGGCTGTCGAAGGAGCATTTTCCGAAGAACTACGGGTTTAGCGGACTGGTATATAACACGCAGGAGCCCATCATTCTGTCGGACTTCCAGGCATATGGTAAAGTATCCTCCAAATTTATGGAGGTGACGGATTCCCGCTCGCTGATCACCGCACCCTTGATTGTCCGGGGGGAAGTGAACGGGGTGATCATGCTGGCTCACCGTAAGGCACGCTTTTTCTCGTATGACAATTATAAGCTGCTTCAGGTTCTCTCTTCCCATATCGGCCTTGCCATTGCCAACGCATCGCTGCATGCGGAGGTCCGCCGTATGGCTAACCGCGACATGTTGACCGGGCTATATGCTCGCCACTATGTTGACGATGCCATCCAGGAGTTCCAGAAGAAAGACACGAACGGTTCCCTGATTATCGTCGATATTGACCAGTTCAAGCAGGTGAATGATACGTACGGCCACCAAACCGGGGATAAAATCCTGAAGCAGGTCTGTGCGATCGTCAAGAGCTCGATTCGCAAAACCGACATCGCCGCCCGTTGGGGAGGCGAGGAGCTGGCCGTATACTTGCCTGGCGCGAGTGCCGAGAACAGCTACCAAATCGCGGAAACGATCCGGCTGCGTGTGGCGATGGATACCGATCCGGCGGTTACGGTGTCCTGCGGTATCGCCGAGTGGGTACGCGGCGACGATAAGCTAAGTGTTGAGTCGCTGTTCTATCAGGCGGATATGGCCTTATATAAAGCTAAGAACAACGGAAGGAACCAAACGCAAATCGGATTAAGAGACGAGGATGTCCCTGATCCGTAAGTCGTGTCGGTTTAAGCTGCACGGAACGCTCCTGGCCGAATTTTTGGACGGCGGGGGCGTTCTATTTATACCCGACCGTTTTGGCGAATAGAGCGGCCGCCCCTGTGGCAGGATACTGCTAGAAACATGCAGGAGGATCATCGGAGGATGAGCCGGTGCATTTTTGAAGGCGGGGGCTTACGCATGAGGGGAATCGCACAGAGAGGGCTGAAATACCGGGTGGCTGTCATGATTAACGGGCTGCTGGTCACGCTAATGTTAGTGTCCTGCGGGATGAACGAGGCGAAAACGCCGGAGCAGTGGTTCGAGTTCACTTGGTCGGGCCTCGCGGGTTGTGATACTTTGACGTTCCGTGGCTTGGCCGCCCTGCAGCGCGGGAATGAACGTGGCTTGGAAGAGAGTCTCAGCTATACGGGACGCCTTCAGGAGCACCGGGAATTAAGCATTCGAGCCGAACCGGCGCAAAATCACGCGGGAAATCTGAGCGGCCGCTTGCAGACGGCGGGATTATCGGAGCCCAAGGGATGGGAAGCCAAGCTGCGTTTCGAGAACGGGAATTGGTTGGTGCAGTCGGATGACCCGGATGCGTTGCTTCAAGGCGTTGTCCGGCTGAATCCGCTGGATCAACTAGAGGAAATTCGCATGGCGGCAAAGAAAACGATCACGTCCGAGAGCGGTGCAGCGCGGGGGACGAAGGTGCTCCGAATTGAGATGGATCCGGCTGAAGCCACCATGAGATTAAAGGATCGCCTACTGTCCGAAATGGAACTGACGCGCGAGGGTGGGTTCACGCGGCTGGAGCGTGTTCCGGCCGAGCATCGGGAGCAACTGCGCGGCGAGTTATCCAAGATATGGGCGGCGGGCAACGATCAATTGAACGCTATGCTCGAGCAGATGAATGCGAAGGTGGTCTACCATTTGACGATCGACCGCAAATCGGGACTTCCCGCCCGGCTGACCTCCGAGACGACGCTGGATTACCTGTCGACCCAAGGCGTACCTCAACGAGAGGTGCTGCATACCGATAATCGGTTCGAAGGCTATAAGTAGCTTAACATCGCGGGTTAGGCTGACTTTCCAACCCTCCCGTGCTACAATAGCAAAGAAGAATTAACCAATGGTTAAACAAGCGGGACACTAGGGTGGCAGGAGTTGCCTACGAAAGTCCCGCTGCGAATTTTGGAGGAGAGTGAGCCAGATGCGAGATCCTAGAATTCAGAAGCTAGCGGAAAACCTGGTGGGTTATTCCGTTAATGTACAGCCGGGAGAGAACGTCCTGGTCGAGATGATCGGCGATGAACGCGATTTGCTGAAAGCGGTCGTCGAAGAGGTCGGGAAGAAAGGCGGCAATGCCTTCGTTGAGATTACCGATCGCACCGTCCAACGTGCGCAATTGAAGTATGCCACCGAAGAAGGGATGAAGACCTGGGCCGAATACGATTTGAAACGGATGCAAATGATGGACTGCTACATCGGTATTCGTGCAGGTTCCAATGTGAACGATCTGTCCGACGTACCTGAGGACAAAATGAAGCTATATAACTCGCTGTATTCCCATCCCGTACATAGCGAACAACGGGTGAAGCGCACGAAATGGGTCGTGCTCCGTTATCCAAATGCCAGCATGGCCCAATTGGCCAACACAAGCACGGAAGCCTTCGAGGATTTCTATTTTGACGTATGTAATCTGGATTATGCCAAAATGGACCGGGCGCAGGACGCCTTGGCCGATCTGATGAACAAGACGGACAAAGTCCGGATCGTTGCGCCGGGCACCGACCTGAGCTTCTCGATCAAAGATATTCCGGCGATCAAATGCTCCGGTCAGAAAAACATTCCGGACGGCGAAGTGTATACCGCTCCGGTTCGCGATTCCGTCAACGGCACGATCAGCTACAATGCGGCTACCCTGTATAACGGGGTTACGTTCGAGAACATCAAATTCCGTTTCGAAAACGGCAAAATCGTTGAAGCCACAAGCAATGATACGGAGCGGATCAACGATATCCTGGATTCGGACGAAGGGGCCCGTTACATCGGGGAGTTTGCGATCGGCTTTAACCCGTACATCCTGCATCCGATGAAGGACATTTTGTTCGATGAGAAGATCGCCGGCAGCCTGCACTTTACCCCAGGCCAAGCGTACGAGGAAGCCGACAACGGCAACCGCTCCTCGATTCACTGGGATCTGGTGCTCATCCAGCGTCCGGATTACGGCGGCGGAGAAATCTATTTCGACGACGTCCTGATCCGCAAAGACGGGATTTTCGTCATCCCCGAGCTGGCGGCATTGAACCCGGAAAACTTGAAATAAGAAGAAATTTCCTTGCTAGGAAAGCGGATTCAATGTATGATTGAAGTATGTTATTTCCAATGTTAAAGACGGAGGGATCCCTATGGCCACGAACAATGAAGCGGTAGTCGAAATTGCCCAAACAGCCGGCAAATTCACTTCTTCCATTGTGCTCCAAGCGGACAACAAGTACATCGACGTAAAAAGTATCCTCGGCCTCTTCACCACACTCGTAAACACGAAGAGCTATGAACTTCACGTTCACGGACCGGATGCGGAGGAAGCGAAGAAAGCCGTCACCGAAGTTTTCGCCAAACACGGTTTGGATGTCAAAGTCGTCGCTGAATAATGAACTGAAAGAAACGCTCCCGCTCGAGGCGGGGGCGTTTTTTAATGACCGCAAACAGCGGTGGTTGGCGGTTTCCGGCAAATGGTTTAATTTGCAGAGGTTCTTGTATTGGCCCTCGATTTCGTCTAATATTAAGATTAGAGCAGAATGGTAGGCGATTTTGGACATAGGGGGGAAGAAGCATGACTTCATCTGAGTTGCAGGAGCAACTAAACCTGAAAGCACTTAATCTTCTGAAAGAAGATGCAGATAAAATTGAGAAGCTGATCGAAGTACAGATGGAGAACTTGGCCACACGTTACTGCCCTCTCTATGAGGAAGTGCTGGATACCCAGATGTATGGATTCTCGAGGCAAGTAGATTACGCGATTCGCGTCGGACTTATTCAAGAGACGATAGGCAAGCAAATCCTCAGCAGATTGGAACGGAATTTGGCTTCGCTGTATGAAGCCATGAACAATAAACAACAGTAAACGTTGCTGTTGCCGCTAAATAATACAAGCGTATGTTTTCGGAAGCCTCCGAAAGCATACGCTTGTTTTGTTTTCCCGTTCGTAGGTTTTAGACGAGATAGAACGAGACGCCGAGAATGGCATACACCGCTAAGAGCAGCAAGCCTTCATACCAGTTGGTTTGCCCGTCCTGGGTAATCGATTTGGCGATAAACACCGAAACGCCAATCGCGGCCAGCTCGATGACGGTGAAGACGATATCCATCGGCTTGCCAAACAGGTGGCTGACGAAGATCAACACCGGCGCAACAAACAGCGCGATCTGCAAGCTGGAACCGACAGCGATTTCCACGGCCGCGCCGATCTTGTTCTTCATCGCCAGCATGATGGCAGCGCTGTGCTCGGCGGCATTGCCGACAATCGCGACGACAAAAGCCCCAACAAACAGCTCGCTCAGCCCGAAATCAGCGGTCAGCGTATCCAACGTATGTACAAGCCATTCACTGACGAACGCAACCATGACGGTGGCGAGCACCAGGTACAGGATCGAACGTCCTTTCGACCAGGTTGGAGCATGTTCATGCGGAAGCTCTTCGGCTTCCTTCTCGCTGATATCCGCAAGATAGTTCTTGTGCGTGATCATGGAGAAGACCAGCCAGAGGATGTAGGCGACGATCAAAATCCCGGCGACAACCAAGCTGAGCGAGGAGCGATCCTCTTCGTGCAGCACGTGGGTTTGCAGGAAAATCGCCGGAACGAACAAAGCGATTATCGCCACGATCATCAGCGAGCCGTTCATGCCGGCCAGGGTCACGTTGTATTTCTGCACCTTATACTTGAGACCGCCGGCAAACAAGCTAAGTCCAAGCACGAGCAGCAGGTTGCCGATGATGGAACCGGTGATGCTGGCCTTCACCATATCGAACAGCCCTTCACGGACCAGCATGATCGCAATGATTAATTCGGCGGCATTGCCGAAAGTGGCATTTAGGAAGCCGCCCAGCCGTTGGCCTGCGAAATGCGCCACGCTTTCCGTTGCCCGGCCGAGAAAGCCCGCCACCAAGATCACGGCGATCGCGGAGATGATGAATTCCAAAGTTGCCGGCCAATGCGCATAATGCCCGATGGCACTAAGTGCAAAGAAAATCAGCAACAAGGCGGGAGAGATATACTTTTTCATGGAACACCTCGAGTTAGTCATTTTTTGGCAAAAGCCGAATGTAACAATTTTACTCAAAAAGTTGTGAAAGGTCCACATTTGCTTTAAATCGACTTCCGATTTACAATGAAATTAATGAGGTTGAAGGAGGAATGACCATGACCGAACAACTGCAGTTGGATAATGGGCTGATTCGGATTTCAGACGATGTCGTCGCGAAAATCGCCGGAATGGCCGCTCTGGAGACACCGGGGATTGCCGCAATGTCCGGCGGGCTGTCTGAGGGCTGGGCAAAACGGTTAAGCGGCAAAAATGTGCAAAAAGGTGTGACGGTTGAGGTCGGTCAATTGGAGGCGGCGATTGACCTGCGAATTATCGTGCTATATGAGACGCCGATCCACGAGGTTTGCCGGATGCTTCAGCAAAATGTTCGAGAAGCGGTAGAAAGCATGACGGGGCTTAAAATTGTAGAAGTGAACGTGAAAGTTGAGGGCGTAGCGTTTAAGGACGATGAGATCTAATCGATCCATCCTTGACCTTCTGCAGCATATAGAGTTTCGCTTTCGGCCTCGAATGACCGGACGGCAGGTATAAACGCAAAGAAGACTACGAACCTTACGGCTCGTAGTCTTCTTTGTTTGGGTTTCCTTACAGTCCGCGTCGGGCTTGGCTGCGCATTTCGAATGGTGTTGATTCGCGGATGACCACCGATTTGGTGCGTTCCTGTTTCACCGGCAGGGACGATTCGCGAGAGATACTAAGCACGATGCCCATCGAGACCATCGTGACGAGCAGCGATGAGCCGCCGTAACTGATGAAGGGCAGGGTGACGCCGGTCACCGGAATCGTGTTGGTGACGCCGCCGATGTTGACAAACGCCTGAATGGCGATCAACCCCATGATACCAACCCCGGCCAGCGTGCCAAACGTGCTATGGCAGCGCAGCGAAACCAGCAGTCCTCGCCAAATGAAGTAAATATAGAATAACAGGAAGATCAGAGTCCCGATAAATCCGAATTCCTCGCCGATAACGGAGAAGATGAAATCATTGTACGCATTCGGTAAATAGTGCAGCTTCTGAATCCCTTGTCCAAATCCAGTCCCGGTTAATCCCCCATGGCCGATCGCGGTAAGCGATTGGATCAGGTTGTATCCGGTTCCCTGGGTATCATGCCAGGGGTCCAAAAAGGCTTCGATCCGGCCCATCCGATAATCGCTGCCAGCTGCAACGGTGGGATCGGGCGGGTTAATCTTGTCCCACAACGCCCCGACGCCAAGCACGATGCTGGCGCCAAACACGAGCAGCCCGATGGAGCCAAGAATATGCTTTAGGTTGGCGCCGCCGGCGAAAATAATCAGCCCGGCCGTAGCGACGAGAATGAGACAGGAGCCCAGGTCCGGCTGGAGCATGATCAAGCCGGCGACAAAGCCAACGATCACCATCACCGGGATGTACCCGGTTCTTAAATCCCGAAACCGCTCGCCTTTCTTGGAAATGAGGGCCGATAGATACAAAATCGTCGTGATTTTGGCCAGCTCCGTCGGTTGGATCCCGAGCGTACCAATCGTGAACCAGCTGGTTGCGCCATTAATCCGTCCGCCGATGAACGGGACGAGAACCAGCATGATGATGGCCAAAATAAAAATAGGAATAAACAGCTTCTTATATTTCTCATAGGGGATATTCATCGTCACGAACATGCCGACAAGCCCAATCAAGCCAAATATAATTTGCCGTTTGGTAAAGTACATCGGGTCATAGCCGAAATTTTCGTTGACCAGCGTAATGCTGGAGCTGGAGCTGAACACCATGACGATTCCGAAACCGACCATCAGCAAGGTCAAAATGAGCAATTGAAAATCGGGGGCTCCGCGTCTGGGTTTCTCTGTGCCTTCTTTCATCGCCGCTACCGCTTAGGCCTCAAGAAGTTCCTTTAATTCCGTCAATT
This sequence comes from Paenibacillus rubinfantis, assembly GCF_001486505.1. GTDB lineage: Bacteria > Bacillota > Bacilli > Paenibacillales > Paenibacillaceae > Fontibacillus > Fontibacillus rubinfantis. The sequence goes on along the minus strand of NZ_LN909065.1, from coordinate 656,296 downwards.
TATGATTGGCGGTCTTCATCACCAGCGCAGGAATTTCCGATTCATACTCCAATCCATGCGGAAAAGTGGCCCGCCCCATGTAGACCGCTTCGATTGCCAGTACCGTATCCGGACGTTCCAGTTTGCCTTCTACCGCCCGCGTGTTGATGCGGAGGTAATAGTCGCTGTTATTGTATTCGATTTTGAAATCGTATGTAGCACGGTAATATTCCCATTGCCAGCGTACGAAACCAACCTTATCCGCTGCTTCGTCCAAGAATGCCAAATCGCTTTGCAGTCCGTCCAATCCGGTATTTTCCACGATCATTGTAAAGAGTGCCCCCTTAAAATATTGGTTCAAAAGTTCGCAGTCAAATTGTGAACTTTCCTCAAACTTATCACACTTATCCCCATGATATTATGTTTCCATCGGTTGTGCAAGCATGGGAAAACCTCGCAAATCAATGATTTCTCGCAAGGTTGATCTGATCTACGAACCCGTTTTCTGCTACAATAAGTGAAATAAGATCGTGGGAGAAAAAGGAGTGGGACAATGGAGGAGAAGCTGTTGAGCGAGTTGTTTCCGTCCATGGTGGAGCGGCGGCGGCATTTTCACCGCCATCCGGAGCTTTCCTTCATGGAAAAGGGGACGTCGGCGAAAATCGCCGGCATCTTGCAGAAGTTGGGGATAGAAACGACCGTCAATGTCGGCGGATTTGGCCTCGTGGCTCATATCCGGGGAGAGCTTCCCGGCAAAACGGTGGCGCTTCGGGCCGATATGGACGCGCTGCCGATCCAGGACGAGAAAACCTGCGAATACGCCTCGCAGCAGCCCGGCGTGATGCACGCCTGCGGTCATGACGGGCATACCGCAACGCTGCTGGCGCTGGCGGAATATTATAGCCGGACTAAGGCGAAGCTGCGCGGGGAGATTCGCCTGATCTTCCAACCGGCGGAAGAGGTATGCCCCGGCGGGGCGAAATCGATGATTGAGGAAGGGGCGCTGGACGGGGTGGACGTCATTTACGGGGTACACCTGTGGACGCCCGTTCCAGTCGGCACCGTGGCGAGCGCGCCGGGACCACTGATGGCCTCGACCGATGAATTTTTTATCGATGTTCAAGGACGCGGGGGGCATGGGGGGATGCCGCACAAAACGGTGGACAGCGTCGTTGCAGCCTCGGCTCTGGTGCTTCAGCTGCAAAGCGTGGTCAGCCGATCGGTGGATCCGTTGGATCCGGCCGTTGTGACAATTGGCTCCATCCAGGGCGGTACGGCGCAAAATATCATCGCCGACCGCTGCCGGCTGTCCGGTACGGTCCGGTGCTTCCGCGAGGAGACGAGGGCGCTGATTCGCGAACGCATCCATGGCTTGGCCCAAAACACCGCGGCGGCGTACGGCGCGGAAGCCCACATCAACTATATGATGGGTTATCCCAGCCTGGTGAACGATGAGGGGGAATACCGGCGATTTATGCAGGTGGCTCCCGGTGTGTTTGGCTTGCGGGCCGAGCTGTCGCCAAAGATCATGCCGGCGGAGGATTTCGCTTACTATTTGCAGCAGGTGCCCGGATGCTTCATGTTAGTGGGGGCGGGAAACCCTGAGAAGGGCGCCATTTACCCGCACCATCACCCGAAATTCGACATTGACGAGGACGCCATGCTGCACGCGGCGGGTCTGCTGGCCGCCATGGCGGAATCCTATCAGAACGAGCACGCATAAACTGAATCTTTCTTTGGCACGCTATGTCCGAAGGAGGGATTCACGTTGAAAAAAGTTAGCGAAATCATGACCCATGATGTCGTGACCGTGACGCCAAAGGACAATGTCTACGAAGTGGCGGTTAAAATGAAAGAAAACGACACGGGTTTTATTCCGGTGGTCGAAGGCGGCGATAAACTGATCGGCGTCATCACCGACCGGGATTTGGTGATCCGCGGCATCGCCGAGAAACGCCCGGGCTCCACGGCGGTGGCTGAAGTGATGACCAAAGGGATCAAGACCGCCTCTCGCGAGATGTCGGTGGATGAAGCGGCTGAACTGATGGCCCAGCAGCAAGTTCGCCGGCTTCCGGTGTGCGAAGGCGATCGCTTGATCGGGATCGTATCGATCGGCGATATGGCCGTTCGTCATATTTTTGCCGACAATGCGGGGGAAGCTTTGTCCGAAATTTCGGAGCAGGTGCACTAGGACGAAGAGGAACAAGCGGGAGAGGTTCGCGGCTGTGGCGGCGGACTTCTCTTTTTGCTGGCTGCGGCCGGAAGACCTAAAGGAGGGCAAACCGATGAATGAAACGGGAGCTTGCATCGTTCAGCGAGATTTGACGGTGCTGCTGGAGAAGGAACATCCCGGCTTCGAAACGGCACGGGAGCAGTTGTCCCATTATGCTGAGTTGGTGAAGAGCCCGGCCTATTACCATACATATCGTATTACTCCGCTTACGTTATGGCATGCCGCTTCCTGCGGATTCACCGCGGACGGGGTGCTGGAAGAACTCACGTCCATGGCCCGGTATGGTCTGCCAAGCGGTGCTGCCGAGGATATCCGCCGGTGGATAGACCGGTATGGGCAGTTCAAACTGCGTCCGGTTCCCGGTGAACCGGAGCAACTGGAATTGGAGTACAACGGGGCCGGGGAGTTCGGCCTGCTGGAGCGGGTGGCGGCTCAACTGGTTTTGCCGGCAGGAACATGGAACTTAACGGATGAGCGCCATCTTCGTCTACCCGCCTCTAAACGTGGCTACTTAAAACAGGAGCTTGCCCGGCTAGGTTATCCCGTGCTCGACGAGGCCGGGTATCACCAAGGCCGTACCCTTGAGTTTGCGTTCCGGCAGGAGTTGGCCGAAGGCCGGCCGTTCCGGCTTAGACCTTATCAACAGGAGGCAGTTTCCGCATTTGCCGGCAAGGCGGACGACGGCGGCAGCGGTGTGGTCGTGCTCCCCTGCGGCGCGGGAAAAACTGTGGTTGGTTTGGCGGCGATGGAGCAGTTTCAGTGCGAGACGCTGATCCTAACCTCCAACGTGACTTCGGTCCGCCAATGGATTTCCGAGCTAACCTCCAAGACCACGCTGCCCGCGGAGGCGATCGGGGAATATTCGGGCGAGAAGAAGCAGGTAAAGCCGGTTACCGTGTCCACCTATCAAATTCTGACCCATCGCACGCGCAAAGAGGAAGGCTTTAAGCATATGTCTTTGTTTAACGAACGCGACTGGGGCCTGATTATTTATGATGAAGTACATTTGCTTCCGGCGCCGATCTTCCGCGCGACGGCCGACATTCAGGCGACGAGACGCCTGGGCTTGACCGCCACTCTGATTCGCGAGGACGGCTGCGAGCGGGACGTCTTCTCCCTGATCGGGCCAAAACGGTACGATGTCCCGTGGCGAACCCTCGAAGAGAGCGGGTTTATCGCCCAGGTGGATTGCCAGGAAATTAGGGTGTCGATGCCCGAACCTCATCTGGATCGATACGTTATGGCCGAAGGGCGGGAGAAGTTTCGCATCGCTGCGGAGAATCCGTACAAGAACGAGATCGTGCGGCGGCTCCTGGACCGGCATCGGGGCCGTCAGGTGCTGATTATCGGGCAGTATTTGGACCAGTTGCAAAGCATCGCCAGGGATCTTCAGGTTCCGCTCATCACCGGCAGTACGCCGCAAGCGGAACGAGGCCGATTGTTCCAAGCGTTCCGCGAAGGGGAACTGCCGGTGTTGGCGGTGTCCAAAGTCGCCAATTTCGCGGTGGATTTGCCGGATGCGTCCGTGGCGATCCAAATTTCCGGGAGCTTTGGCTCGCGGCAAGAGGAGGCGCAGCGTCTGGGCCGGATTCTCCGGCCGAAGCGGGACGGCGGACGGGCTTATTTTTATACGATCGTATCGGAGAATACTCGGGAGCAGGAATTTGCGCTGCGGCGACAGTTATTCCTGCTGGAGCAAGGATACGAATATGCGGTACAGCGGGAATCTGAGGGGGTGGAAGCATGAGCTGGGGATCGGGAACGCCGGCCTTTGAAGGTTATTCTCCGTTGGAGAGGGTGGACGAGCCCCTTATGGACAGAGCGGAGATCGAGGCGCTCCGGCTCCTGTTTCATCGATATGCGGGCCAGCCGTTTAAGCTGGAGCAGGTCAACGCCGCAGCGGCCGGAAGCGTCAGCGGGGCGGAGCTTCGCGCGGCGCTCCCTGCGCTGCTGCGCTCCGGAGCTATCTCCGCAGTGCGCAAAGCCTGGGGCGAGAAGCTGTATTATTTACCGCTGGACCGGCTGCTAAGCATGGTGAACGCATGGGGGTATGTGGAGCTGCGAGAGCAGGATCCGGCGCGTGTTGAGCTGAGCCGGGAAGCGAAACCCGGCCTGGCGCTGGATCTGTTCCGCGCACTAACCTGGATTTCCGGCAACGGGTTGCGAATGACAGCGAAGGGGACAATCCATCAGAAGGAATGCAGTAAGTTGGAAGATCGGTTGGCGATAAAAGCTGAGGACCTCGTCGGTCTGCGGCTGAAGTTTCCGCATGCGGACGTCTATTCACCCGCCCTTGCCGTCGTGCTGGACCTGCTGCAGGCCTTGGGGCTAATCGCTAAAGAGCGGGCAATCTGGCGGATTCATCCTCCGGGATTGGCAGCCTGGCTGTCCTTGGACCTGTCGGCGATGAATCTCGTCCTGCTGCGTGAGCTGCTGCAGCGTTATGTCCCGGCTGACGCCGGACTGCAGCATGTCGCCTTGCGATTGGCAGCCCCGGACCTCAAACCCGGTGTCTGGTATGCGCTGGAGGAGCTGCTTGGTTCGCTCCAGGATCAGGGTCTGCTGGGATTGGAGGGCGAACCGACGCCGGAGCGCGCAGCCTGGATCGAAGGGTGGCTGGAAGCCCTTTGCGGCTGCGGTTGGCTGGAGCTTGGCCGCCATCCGGAGGACGGCGCGATGTTCCGTTGGCTGATCGAACGGGATACATCCGCTTCGGTGGCCTCCGCTACGACGAAGGGGAAGCTGATCGTACAGCCCGATTTCGAGCTGTTCGTCCCGCCGGACGTTCCGTTTGCCGTCCGGTTCGAGCTAGAGGCCTGCGCTGAGCTGGTCTCCTCTGGCGTGATGAGCGTCTACCGCTTGACGCGCTCGGGCTTGGAGCAAGCTTGCCGGCTCGGACGTACGGCGCAGGAGATTCTGCAGCTGCTAGAGGCGCATTCCGCCTTCGTACCGGAACCTGTTCGCGATGCCTTGCTCCAGTGGGGGCGGGAAATCGGCCGGACGACGCTGGCCGATGCGAAGCTACTCAGCTGTGCGGATGCGGACGCCGCGGATCGTATCGCCAGCCTGTCGCAGCTGGCAGACCAGGTGAAGCGAATCGGGCCGCTTCATTTTCTCGTGAATCCGGATCGCGAGGCGGAGGTCTTGAAGATCCTGGACGGTGAGCGATTGGCGCCGGTTCATCGGCGAACGTCAGATCCCGACGAGCCGACATATCCGAAGCTGGCGGAAGTGCTGACGGAGGATGGCGAGGCGTTTACGCGGCAGGACGGCCAGGGGTGGATCTATCAAGGTGCGGATTTGCATTTTTACGAGCCGGAGCTCGGTTCGCCAAGCGTTGAGGAATTGTTTCCGGGATTGTCCGAAATCCCCGCTATGTGGTGGAAGGAGCTGCGTAGATATCACGCTTCGACGGCCCGGGAGCTGGTGGAACGCGCCTTGGCTTGGCGAACCAAGCTCATGCTGCAAATCGGCGGGGAGACGGTGCTTGGCGTGCCACTTGTAGCGGAAGGGGATGCAGATTGGCGCGTAAAGTTGCGGTTGCTTTCTTCTTCCGGGAATCCGGAGCAGGAAACCGTGCTCTCTCCCGAAGATTGGCAAGCGATTCGCTTGATCTTGCCGGCAGGAATACGCTAAACGGGAGATTAGGAAGGATGAACCTCTTCTGCTCGCTAAAGGATTGTGGTATGATAATGTCGTCTACCTAAGGTAGAACAATAACCGCAAAAGCGAGATGAAAAATTCATGAGCGTAATCGCAAAGAACACGGTCGACATGGCCGCAGTGCTGACAAACGCCTATGAATTAGGCGATATGATAAATCAATCCGCCGCCGTTTCCGATTACTTGTATTGGAAGCAGCGCGTGGAGGAGGATAGCGAGATTCAGGCATGGGTCAAGAAGCTGGAGGCTCAGAAGGAGCTGTTCCGGGAGACCGAGCGCTTTGGACACTTTCACCCCAACTATCACGAGGCCAAGGATAAAGTGGCTGAGGTCGAGCGGGAATTAGAGCGTTTCGAGGCGGTCCGCAGCTTTAAAGCAGCGGAGGCCGAACTGGATGACATTCTCCACCAGATGTCGGAAATGATTGCTTATGCCGTTTCCGATACGATCAAGGTGCCAAGCAATGATCCGAACCCCAAAGGCGGATGTGGCAGCGGCGGAAGTTGCGGCTGCGGCTAATGGCATAGGCAGTAGCCGAAAATTCCGGAAGAAGCGGCAGTACCGCGACTTTCCGGAATTTTCAATAGTTGAGGAACGGGAGGGGGAAAGTCATGTTTCCGGAGCGTACAGGCTATATCATTTGGGTAAGCGACTTAAAAGCAGCAAGGAACTTGGATAAATACGGAAGCGTGCATTATCTGTCCCGACGCATGCATTATGTCGTGATGTATGTGAACGCCGACCGGGCGGAGGAAACGATGCGGAACATTCGCAAGCTTTCCTACGTGCGCAAAATCGAGCGGTCGTACCGTGGGGAGATCAAAACCGAATACAGCAAGGATGTCCCGGACAAAACCCGCTTCTACGGATTGTAGAAATCGGAGGACCACAAAGCAACCGGAACGTCGAGGCCGCGCAGCGATTCATTCGTTGCGCGGCTTTTTTTTGCGAGAAAAACACTTATAGGACAAATGACTCGGGTCAGTGAATAGGCCAAAGGTTCCAAGAAACTCCTTTTTCTTGGAAAAATAGCGCTTTGATCTTGTGGAAAATTAGGGACTGATGTAATATAATAGGCGAAAGTGCTTAGTTAAAAAGACCTAATTCGTAAATCTTCTATTTTTACAGACCTATTTAATGTGAGGTGCGGCATGAGAGACAGGGCAACGGAACGCTGGAGAACCTATGAATCCTTCCATATTACGCTAGGGGACAAGAGAGTTGCCGACATCGTAGTGACCAATCATGCTAAGCTCCGATATCAGGACCGGATCGATCGGGACAACATCGGTTTTGAACAGATTGCCGGATGGGCTTGGGAATGCTTGAAACAGGGACGGATTACGCCGTACTACCGGAAGGAAGAGGATGTCTATCTGATTGATGACGATCTTGTGATGGTGGCTGAATTCGCGGAAATTCCCGGCGAGTTCGATCTTTCCGGTCGCCCGATGCATCGCATGATCATCGTAACCTTTCTGGGGCGGATGTCGGAGACCATCGAACTGCGCGATTTGAAATCCTATTATTCCTGGCTTCGCCATTCCCGTCGGATGACGCTGATGAAGAACAGTCGTAAGCGCCGCTAGGGTGCCAAAGGAAGAAGATACAGACGATATGGAATCCAGCATGCCGGGAAGCGGCATGCTTTTTTTGTTGGCCCGGGCATGCTATTGTAAGGGAAAGAAAGGGGAGTGCCGGACGATGGCGTTGAACTACCACCAGCTTCATATCTTCTATACGGTGGCGCAGCGGGGCAGCTTCTCGGCAGCGGCCCAGTCGCTGCACATGACACAGCCTGCGGTCACGATGCAAATCCAATCGCTGGAGGACTATTTTGGCACCAAGTTGCTGATCCGATCCACGAAAAAAATCGAACTCACGGAAGCCGGTCAAACCTTGCTTCCGTTTGCGCGCCAAAGTGTGGAACTCATTCGCGAAACGGAGCAGGCCATGTCGCGGCATACGTCCATGCTGGAGGGGCGGCTGCAGCTTGGCTCCAGCCTGACGATCGGGGAATACGTCCTGCCCCGTTTGTTGGGCCCATTCGGACAGCGGTATCCGCATATCTCGGTCGTTATGAAGGTGATCAATACGACGCAAATTATTGAGGAGATCATGAACCACCAGTTGAACTTCGGTTTGGTTGAAGCGCCGGTTCAGCATCCGGACATGGTATCCGAGCCCGTCATGGAGGATGAGCTGAAGCTAATCGTTCCCGCCGGTCACCCGTTGTCCGGGAGAAGGACCGTTACGGTGGAGGAAGCGATTCAGTATCCGTATGTGCTGCGGGAGAAGGGCTCCGGCACCCGGCAGGTGATGGAGGACGAAATGCGGAGGCGGGGCGTCGATATTGGCCAAATCCGCACCGTAATGGAGCTCGGCAGCACCGGGGCGGTAAAATCCGCGGTCGAGGCCGGGATTGGCATCACGATTATTTCACCGAGCTCCGTTAAGCATGAGAAAGCGCTCGGACTGCTGGAGGTGCTGGATATCGAAGGGCTGTCGTTCAAGCGGATGTTTTATTCGATCCATTTGAAATCTACGTTGCTGCCGGTAACTGCGGTGACATTTTTGACGTTCCTGCGGGAGTTTCCGCAAACCACTTAAAAATGATGGTGAACACAAAGGATGGGATAGCATGGAACCACAATCGGCAAGCGATCGGTATGACCTGCATTCACATACCCAAGCTTCGGACGGGATGAATAAGCCGGCGGAAAATGTGAGGTTGGCGAAGGAGAAAGGGCTAACGGGCTTAGCCATTACGGATCACGATACCGTCGCCGGGATCGAAGAGGCTCTGAAGGCTGGGAAGGAGTTTGGCGTAGACGTTGTCCCCGGGATCGAGATCAGCACCCGTGCCGGAGGCAAAGACATTCACGTGCTGGGGTACTTCCTGAATCTCGAGGATCAACGGCTGCAGGAACGCTTGTCCCGGCTTCGTTCGGTTCGGGAGGAGCGGAATGAGCTGATCATCGCCAAGCTGCAGCAATTAGGCCTTGAAATTACGCTGGAGGAAGTGAAGGCCGGGCTGGCCCGGCCGCTGCGTCCAGAGGAAAGCCTGGGCCGGCCCCATATCGCCGATGTGCTCGTCCACAAGGGGTATGTGGCTGATATGCGGGAGGCGTTTGAGCGGTATTTGGCCGAAGGCAAACCGGGATACGCCTCGCTGCCGCGCATTGCGCCGGAGGAAGCGATCGCGTGGATCCGCGAGGGAGGCGGCGCGTCGGTGCTGGCTCACCCGGGGTTGTACGGGGACGACGAGCTGGTGCGGTCCATCCTGGAAGGCGGGAAGCCGGACGGGATTGAAGTGTATCACTCCGACCATGGGCCGGAGGAGGAGCTCCGTTATGCCGCGATGGCCGAGCAGTACGGGCTGATCGTAACCGGCGGGTCCGATTATCACGGTGAGCGGCAGGGCGTTGTTTTTCACGGCGATTTGGGCGGACGTACGGCTCCGCCGGGGACGGTGGAACGGCTGAAACAGGCGGCGGCAGCGGCCAGACGGGTGGAGAAGAATTAATAAAACGTAACGGTGGTCCAAAGGGTTTATGAATCGATAAACCCTTATGGAGCACCGTTTTTTATTATTGGGCGGCGGAAAGGTGGGGTTTTTGGGGGATGAAATGTAAAAGTGCAGTTCAATTCGCGGAAAAGCAGGTGTTTTGGAGAATGAAGTGTAAAAGTGCAGTCCGGTAGACGTTAAACCGTTCAAGTCCCATGTTACGCCGAGAATCAACTGTACTTTTACATTTGATTGACCCAATTTGGCGGTTTTGGATGGGTTTCAACTGCACTTTTACATTTTGGCCTTCTACTGCGGGTGGATTTCCCGCAAGCTGCAAGCTGCAGCCATTGATAATGAACTATCGGCGATCGGACATCAGTTAACCACTAACAGCCACCAAGCAGTCTGAGTCATTAGTAAGAACTGAAAAAAACGGTGGTCCAAAGGGTCTGTGAATCGATGAACCCTTGTGGAGCACCGTTTTTTATTATTGAGCGGCGGAAAGGTGTGGGTTTTTGGGGGATGAAATGTAAAAGTGCAGTTCAATTTACGAAAAAGCAGGTATTTTGGAGAATGAAGTGTAAAAGTGCAGTCCGTTATAGGTTAAACCGTTCAAAACCCATGTTCCGCCGAGAATCAACTGTACTTTTACATTTGGTTGACCCAATTTGGCGGTTTTGGATGGGTTTCAACTGCACTTTTACATTTTGGCCTTCTACTGCGGGTGGATTTCCCGCAAGCTGCAAGCTGCAGCCATTGATAATGAACTATCGGCGATCAGACATCAGTTAACCACTAACAGCCACCAAGCCGTAAGTTAATAGTAATCAGCCACAGTAACTAGTCAGCACCAACACCCGCGCCGAGCGGTTATCAGTAATGTTCAACATTCACCAGTAATTAGTCAGCACCAACACCCGCGCCGAGCGGTTATCACCAACATTCTACATTCGCCAGTAATTAGTTAGCACCCAATACCCGTACCCAGCAGTCACCAGTAACCTTCAACATTCACCAGTCAACAGTCACCAGCCCTCCGGTAATACCAACATTCACTAGTCCCAGTAACAGTCTATAGTCAGTTACTAGAATCAGTCAGATGTCAACCAAGCACCAATCACGCACCAACCAACAACCAACAATCAACAACCAATCCTCAATCACAAATCAAAATCACAAATCGCAAATCGCAAATCACAAATCACAAATCGCAAATCAAAATCAAAATCACAAATCAAAATCACAAATCAAAATCACAAATCAAAATCACAAATCAAAATCACAAATCAAAATCACAAATCAACCGTTCTTCACCGTGTTCGGCAACGCCTTGATCAGCTGCTCATCCGGCGTGACGTACAACGTCCGCTGGTGATCGTAAATGACGAAGCCGGGTTTGGCGCCGCTGGGCTTGCGGACGTGACGGATCAGCGTGCAGTCGACCGGGACGCTGCTGGATTGCTTCGCCTGGCTGAAGTAGGCGGCCAGCTGCGCAGCTTCGTTTAATGTTGCATCGCCGTACGACTCGCTGCGAATCAGCACGTGCGAACCCGGGATATCCTTCGTATGGAGCCAGGTATCGTTCGGTTTGCCAAGGCGATTCGTGACGTATTCGTTTTGCAGGTTGTTTTTGCCAACGTAAATTTCGATGCCCTCCGACGAAGTATAGACGTGCAGCGTCGGACGGTCGGTTTTTTTCTTCTTCTTGCCCCGTTTGGCCCGATCCCGCAAGTATCCCTGCTGGGTCAGTTCCTCGCGAATCTCGTCGATATCGCTTAACGTCGCATCGTTCAGTTGCTGCAGCAAGCCTTCGAGATAAGTGATTTCCCCTTTAGCCAACTCCATCTGCTCGTCGATGACGGCGAGGCTGTTCTTAAATTTGTTGTATTTCTTAAAATAACGCTGGGCGTTCTCCGACGGCGTCAGCAGGGGATCCAGCGGGATCGTCTCCATCCCTTGCTCCTCATCGTAGTAGTTGACCAGCTCCACACTAGCGTCGCCCTTGCGGATCGCATGCAGCGAAGGAAGCAGCAACTCGCCCCAGATGCGGTAGCGCTCGGCATCCTCGGCTTCGTTTAAATCCTGCTCTAGATTGGTCAGCTTCTTCAGGTTCTTGTTGCGCTCGTTTTGCAGGAAGCGCAGCAGGTCGCTCGTCTTTTGCTTGACTGTATCCCGCAGCGCCTTATCCCCGTAGTAATCCTCCATACATTCGCTGATCGAAGGATAGGTGCGAATCTCCCCGTGGGCGGTCGTGAGCCGGACGGCGGAGAAGATGCTTTTCCCTTTGGCGTTCTCACCGGTCATAGGTGTGTACTTCTGGTCGCGAACCTCTTGCATCAATCCGTCAAAAGCCACCCACACCCGTCCCGCTTCCTCCGGGTTCAGCCCAATCTCTATCGCCACGCCGCTTCCCCCGGCGCGGGCATAGATTTCGCCGGCGATCAGCGGGCTCAGCCCGCCGAAGGCGCCGACCAGCCAGCCGCTGCCGGTGCCATTGCCCTCGGCTGCCGCCGCTTGCCAGGCAGCCAGAAAAGCAGCTCGATCCACCTCAAGCGGATCGAGCTTATGCTGCTCCGGAGGTGCCGTATAGGCAAAGCCGGGCATGACGACCCGATAGCCGGAAATCGCCGGTGTCACATGGTGAATTCCGTCCAGCTGGGTGCCGGTAGCCGGGTCAACCAGAATGATGTTGCTGTGCCGTCCCATCAATTCGATAATAATCCGCTTGATGGACAAATCCCCCAGTTCGTCGCGCGTGCGGACGTCGATATGGATAATGCGCTCCATGCCGACCTGCGCTACGGCTTCGATCGTCCCGCCCTCGCAATGCTTGCGCAGCAGCATGCAGAACATCGGCGCCTCCAGCGGATTCGGGAACAACGCCTCCGTGAAATGAACCCGCGGATACGTTGGGTTGGCCGACAGCAGGAGCCGCTTATTGCCGGCCTGCGTGCGCAGGTGAAAGACGAGATCGCTTGCTGCGGGTTGATGTATTTTATTGATTCGACCGCCAATGCAGGCTTGAAGCTCATGTACGATCGCTCTAGTTACGATGCCGTCGAGTGCCATTTTATGATATTCTCCTGTTCTTCTTCTCTATGGAATGAAAGAGGTTGTTCCGCTAGGAAGCCCCCCTCTATGATGCCATACTTCGAGCAAAAACTTAAGGGCTCTCCTTGTGATAATTTAGGACGGGCCGGAATACATTTACCCTAGGTGGAAAAGCCTTCACGCCGATACTGCATAATAAACGGAAGGGGAATAAGGAGGATGGAACAAAAAAACTGGCACCAGTGGAGCAGCGAGGCGCTTCTGGAACGCTTCGGCGTCACGCGTGAACAGGGCCTGACCGATGAAGAAGCGCAGAAGAGACGCGAGGAGACCGGCTGGAACGAGCTGCAGGAAGGAGAGCGTATCTCCCCGATCCTGCTGTTTCTGAACCAGTTCAAGGATTTTATGATGCTGGTGCTGATGGGCGCCACGCTCATTTCCGGTTTTCTCGGCGAATATCTGGATGCCATCACGATCATCGCCATCATTATTCTGAACGGGGTGCTTGGATTCATCCAGGAATTCCGCGCGGAACGTTCCCTGCGGGCGCTGAAAGAGCTGTCCGCGCCCCATGCCAACGTGCTGCGCCAAGGTGTCGTCAAGAACATTCAGGCCAGGGAATTGGTTCCGGGGGATATCGTCCTGCTGGAGAGCGGGGACCGGATTCCGGCCGATATCCGCTGGTTGTCCACGAACAGCCTGGACGTGGAAGAATCCGCTTTGACAGGCGAATCGCACCCGGTAGGCAAACATGCGGGAGTGTTAAGCGAAAGCGATGTTCCGCTGGGCGACCAGAAGAATGTCGGCTTCATGGGCACGATGATTACCCGCGGAACGGGCCGGGGGATTGTCATTCGCACGGGTATGGACACCGAGATGGGCAAAATCGCCGACCTGATCCAAAATACCGAGGTCCAGGATACGCCGCTGCAACGGCGTCTGGAGCAACTTGGCAAAATTTTGATTTATATGGCGTTGGGCTTAACCGTCGTTGTGGTGCTGCTGGGGATCCTGCAAGGGCAGCCGGCGAACAGCATGTTCTTCGCGGGCGTCAGCCTGGCGGTAGCCGCGATTCCGGAAGGCTTGCCGGCGATCGTGACGATCGCGTTGGCGCTCGGCGTGCAGCGTATGATCAAACGCAAGGCGATCGTCCGGAAGCTGCCGTCGGTGGAGACGTTGGGCTGTGCCACGGTCATTTGCTCGGACAAAACAGGCACGTTGACCCAGAACAAAATGACCGTTACCCGGCTGTGGTTGGAGGGCCGATCACTGGAAGTAACGGGCGAAGGATACGAGCCGGTTGGCAACATTCTGGACCAAGGCATGCCTGTCGATTTGCGCAAGGATCAAAGCTTGCGCCGGCTGCTGCAGATCAGCGCCTTGTGCAGCAACGCGGTGATTTATGACGATGATCCGGAGAAGCGCGGGCGCCGCAAGACGAAGGAAGAAGCCGCCGTAACCGGACCGGTTTGGAAGCTGAAGGGCGACCCAACCGAGGGCGCGCTGGTTACGCTGGCCTCCAAAATGGGCTTGTCGCCGGCAACCTTAAGCGGGATTTACGTTCGCGACCAAGAGTTTCCTTTTGATTCCAAACGCAAGCGAATGTCCGTGATCGTCTCCAACCAAGGCGGCAAAATGGCGCTCGTCAAAGGCGCGCCGGACATGCTGCTCGAGCGCTGCTCGTATATTTTGTGGGAAGGTAAAGTCGTTCCCTTCACCGGGACGTTCCGGCAGAAGGTGCAAGCGGCCAATGAGCAAATGGCACGCAGCGCGCTGCGTGTGCTGGGCATGGCCTACCGCGACCTGAAGCCGAAGGACGGCGCAGACGATGAGGATCACGTGGAATCGCAACTGATCTTCGTTGGCTTGACCGGGATGATCGATCCGCCGCGCCGCGAAGCGCGGGACGCGATTACCGTCTGCCGCCGCGCGGGCATCAAAACGGTGATGATTACCGGCGACCATGGGCTGACCGCCGAAGCGATCGCTGCCGATCTCGGCATATTGCCGCGGGGTGGCTCCTCGATGTCGGGGCAACAGCTGGAGGTGCTGAGTGACGAGGAACTGGAGAAGCAGGTAGAGAACGTCTATGTCTATTCCCGGGTGTCTCCAGAGCATAAGCTGCGGATCGTGAAGGCGCTGCAGCGGAACGGGCACGTCGTGGCGATGACCGGAGACGGGGTAAACGATGCGCCGGCCATCAAGGCGGCCGATATCGGCATCGCCATGGGCATGACCGGGACGGACGTGTCCAAGGAAGCGTCCTCGCTGATCTTAAGCGACGACAACTTCACGTCGATCGTCGCCGCCATTGAGGAAGGCCGCAGCATTTATGAGAACATCCGCAAATTCATCCGTTATTTGCTGGCCTCCAATGTCGGCGAGATTTTGACGATGTTCTTCGCCATGCTGGCCGGATTACCGCTGCCGCTGCTGCCGATTCAGATTCTGTGGGTCAACCTGGTGACCGACGGGTTGCCGGCGATGGCGCTGGGCGTCGATCAGCCGGAGAAGGATCTGATGGAGCACAAGCCGCGCGGCGCGAACGAGAACATTTTTGCTCGGCGGTTAGGCTGGAAGATCATCAGCCGCGGGGTGTTGATCGGTTTATGTACACTGGGCGCTTTCTGGCTGACGCTGCGGGTTGCGCCAAGCGATCCGGCCCAGTTGGTCAAGGCGCAATCGGTCGCCTTCGCCACGCTGGTGATGGCGCAGCTGATCCATGTGTTTGATTGCCGCAGCTCGCGTTCGATTTTCCACCGCAACATTTTGCAAAATAAGTATCTGGTCGCGGCCGTTCTCTCGTCCATCGTGCTGCTGCTTGGCGTAATGTATATCGAACCGCTGCAGCCGATTTTCAAAACGGTACCGCTGGGCACGCGGGAGTGGGCAATCACGCTGGTGGCCGCAGGTATTCCGACCTTCCTGATGGGTGCGGGCAGCGTCTGGTCGGGCAAGCGGAACCGGCGTACAAGCGGACCCCGTCCGTTCGTCACCGCGAAAAGTACAAATATTCGTGCATAAAATCAATAGCTTTTGCACCGGGCAAAAGCTAGACTAACCCTATCATTTAACAACGCAGGAGATGGGTTAGTATGGAATTTACGAAAATGCACGGACTAGGCAACGACTTTCTAGTATTTTATGGCGAACATGTGCTGCCGGATAACGTCTCCGAGCTGGCGATTCGGTGGTGTGACCGTTATTTTGGGGTCGGCGGGGACGGATTGGTGTTTATCCTCCCGTCGGACAAAGCGGATTTCAAAATGCGCATCATCAATTCGGACGGAACGGAAGCCGAGCAATGCGGCAATGCGATCCGTTGCGTATCCAAATACGTCTATGACCGCGGTTTGATCAACAAAGAGCACGTGACGATTGAAACGTTGGGGGCGGGGGTTCAGCAGGTTACTTTGCAGGTTGAAAATGGGACCGTCAAGACGGTTCGGGTGGATATGGGGGAACCGATTTTGGATGGTTTAACCGTGCCGACGACCTTGGACCAAAATCCGGTGCTGGGTCAACCAATCGAGACGAACGGCCAAGAATTTACGTTTACGGCCGTCTCCATGGGCAATCCACACTGTGTGATTTACGTCGACGATGCACCGAATTTCGATTTGGCGACGTGGGGGCCGAAGCTGGAGGTACACCCGTATTTCCCGCGCAAGATTAACGTGGAATTCGCCACTGTGACAAATCGTCAGCGGGTGGAGATGCGCGTATGGGAACGCGGAGCGGGCCCAACGCTGGCTTGCGGCACAGGCGCCTGTGCCACGCTGGTCTCCTCCGTGCTGAACGGTTTGACAGATCGGGCTGCCTGGATCGGCTTGAAGGGCGGCGATCTGTTCATCGAATGGGATGAACGCGACAATCACGTGTACATGACCGGCCCGGCAGAAGCGGTCTACGAAGGTTCCATCGAAATTTAAACGGTTCGTCCTCGTCATTCAGATCTGCAATAAGCCGGAACCCCGCAGCGGGTTCCGGCTTATTAGCGTTATCGAACAGGGGGAAGAACGATACCTTATCATTCTGAGCGATTTATGATAAATTAATATGATAATAGTTTCGCCGGGTTCAACATCAGGCGATAAGACATCACGGCAGTCAGGGGGCAGAAGCATGAAACCGGATTTGCGTACGACTTGGGAACGCGAAATCATCGTCGGCGACGGAGCCATGGGGACATACCTGTACCAGTTGGGTTTCCCAGTCGGCATTTCTTATGAAGAATTTAATTTGCTGCGCCCGGACGTGATCGGCGACATCCACCGCCGTTATCTCGATGCCGGAGCTCGGTTGTTGGAAACCAATACGTTTTCGGCAAATTACTATAAATTGTCCAAATTTGGACTAGAGGCCAAGGTAGAGGACATTAACCGTACCGCGGTGCGGATCGCCAAGCAAGCGGCGGGGGAACGCGCATACGTAGCGGGAGCGGTGGGTTCCATCCGCGGCGGGAAGCGGGCGAATGTGACCGCCCAAGAGCTGGGGAGCTATTTCGAGCAACAGATCGCCGCCATGCTGACCGAAGGGGTGGACGCGCTGCTGTTCGAGACGTTCTACGACCTCGAGGAAATGCGCATTGCTCTGGGACGAGCCCGTAAGCTGTCGGACGTTCCGGTCATCTGCCAGTTCGCCGTGGATCAAATCGGACGCACGCTAGACGGATTTACAATCCCGGAAGCCTTTGGGATCCTGGCCCAGGAAGGGGCGGACGTGCTTGGCTTCAACTGTCATTCCGGTCCAAAAGGGATCATGGGGGTCATGGACGGCGTAGGTGGACCCCTGGACGTACCGATGTCCGTCTTCCCGAATGCAGGTTTGGCAGACTATGTCGATGGGGAATATGTATATGGAGCAACTCCGGAATATTTCGGTGAATGCGCCCGCGCTTTCGCCGACTTGGGGGCCAGAATCATCGGCGGATGCTGCGGCACGACGCCGGAGCATATCGCAGCCATGGCGAAGGCGTTTGAAGGATATACCATGACGCCTTTGGCGAAGGAGTCTAAGCTGCCCGAGCCTCGTTCGTCCGTAGCCGTGTCCCTGACCGAACGCCCGATGGCGGGAGATGTCGGCGAAGGGGGCCGCGAGCTGCCGACCTTAACCGAGCTCGTGAAAGAGCGGCATACCGTCATCGTCGAGCTGGATCCTCCGCGTGACCTGGACATCGGCAAATTCATGGAAGGCGCAGCCGCTTTGAAAGAGGCGGGCGTCGATGCGCTTACGCTGGCGGATAACTCGCTTGCCGTGACGCGCATGAGCAATATGGCGCTCGGCCATCTCGTCCAGTCTCAAATCGGCTTGAGACCGCTTGTGCATATCGCCTGCCGGGACCGCAACCTGATCGGCACGCAGTCGCATATGATGGGCTTTGATGCGCTGGGCATCGACCACGTACTCGCCGTGACGGGCGACCCGGCGCGCTTCGGCGACCTGCCGGGAGCCAGCTCGGTTTACGACTTGACGTCGTTTGAGATCATTCGCATGATTAAGCAGTTGAACGACGGGGTTTCTTTTTCCGGCAAGCCCTTGAAGCAGAAAGCCAAGTTCGTTGTTGGTGCCGCGTTTAATCCCAATGTAAAGCATCTGCATAAAGCGGTGGAGCGGCTGGAGAAGAAAATCGCCTCCGGTGCGGATTACATCATGACCCAGCCGGTGTACGATCCTGAGCTGATCGTAGCGATCAAGCAAGCGACGGCGCACTTGGACGTGCCGATCTTCATCGGTATTATGCCGCTGGCCAGCGGCAAAAACGCCGAGTACCTGCACAACGAGGTCCCTGGAATCCAGCTGTCCGATGGCGTCCGCAAGCGGATGGAAGGACTGCAGGGCGAAGAGGGAAGGGCGATGGGCGTTGAGATCGCGAAAGAACTTCTGGATACGGCGATGGAGCATTTTAACGGGATTTATCTCATGACGCCGTTTATGTTCTACGAGATGAATGTCGCCTTGATGAATTATGTCCGAGAGAAGTCCAAACGGGGCTCGGCCCACTTGTCTCGGTTCACATAATCAATTACAATAGGGTAACGGATGTGATGCCTATGTCGCACAGTATGACAGGGTACGGTGGGGCCGTCAGATCATATGGCGGTTACGTCGTCCAATTTGAAATCAAGTCCGTCAATCATCGGTACGCCGAAGTCGTCCTGCGGATGCCGCGGGAATGGACGTGCTATGAGGACGGATTGAGGCGTCTGGTTCAGCGCCATATCAAACGGGGACGCATTGATGTATACATCAGCAAAGAACGCGATGAATCCGGTGCCCTTCCTTACGTATTGAACCGGCCGGTCGTCGAGGCGTACCTGAAGGCAGCCGGAGAGCTTGCCCAGCATTACGGGGTCGACGCGAAGTTAAGTGCCAGGGATCTGCTGTCCCTGCCGGACGCCTTATCGGCGCCCGCGGAGATGACGTCCACAGGTACTGCCGAACCCGATTGGGAGCAGGTATTGAGCGAAGGCCTGGAGGAAGCCTTGATTGGGCTTCTCGGGATGCGGGAGCGGGAAGGAAAGCATTTGGCCGACGATTTGGGTCAGCGGCTGCAACGGCTCGAGGCAATTCACGGCGAGTTGGTCCGATTGGCTCCGGAGGTCGTAACCGAATACCGGAACCGTCTGAAAGGGCGGTTGGCCGAACTGCTGGACGGGAACTATGACGAGCAGCGATTTGCGATGGAAGTGGCTGTGTTTGCCGACCGGTCCAACATCGATGAGGAGCTGATTCGCCTGAAGAGCCACTTCGAGCAGTGTCGCAGCCTGCTGCAGGCATATGAACCGGTAGGCCGCAAGCTGGATTTTCTAATACAGGAAATGAACCGGGAAACCAATACGATCGGATCTAAAGCCAATCATTTGGCTCTCGTCAACCTGGTCGTCGAGATGAAGGCAGAGCTGGAGAAGATCCGCGAGCAAGCGGCGAATCTCGAGTAAGCTATCCTGAATCGGCACCGGGTGAGTCAAGCAAATTAGGGGGAACTACCTGAACATGGCAATTAAACTTATTAACATCGGCTTCGGAAATATCGTATCGGCCAACCGGATCATTTCGATCGTCAGCCCGGAATCCGCGCCGATCAAGCGGATCATTCAGGAGGCGAGAGATCGCCACATGTTGATCGACGCTACCTATGGGCGGCGGACGCGCGCCGTGATTATCACGGACAGCGATCACGTGATTTTGTCGGCGGTGCAGCCGGAGACGGTCGCTCATCGTTTGTCCACCAAAGATGAAGACAACGACGAATAAAATGGAGAGAGATATGTCTAAAGGGTTACTTATCGTATTGTCCGGACCATCCGGCGTTGGCAAAGGCACGGTATGCACCGAGCTGCGCAAGCGGATGCCGGAGCTGGTTTATTCCGTTTCAGCCACCACACGGCAACCTCGGATGGGGGAAGAGAACGGCGTTAACTATTTTTTCAAAAGCCGCGAGCAGTTCCTGGAGATGATTGAGAAAGACCAGCTCCTGGAATATGCGGAATACGTCGGCAATTATTACGGAACTCCCCGCGATTTCGTGGAGGAGACGCTGGATGGCGGGAAAGATATTATTTTGGAAATCGAGGTTCAGGGGGCGCTCAAGGTCAAGGAGAAATTCCCACAAGGCGTGTTCGTGTTCCTGCTTCCGCCGTCGCTCGATGAGCTGAAGGGCCGGATCCAAGGCCGGGGAACGGAGAACCAGGCGACGATCGATCACCGCATGAGCGTAGCGGCCCACGAGATCGGACTGATGGAGAATTATGATTACGCCGTCGTCAATGACGAAATCGATTTGGCCTGCCAAAGAATACAATCCATTATCATCGCCGAACACTGCAAAATCAGAAAGTCGTGCTAATGACACGCTTCCTGGAGCGATGAGTCTAAATAAGAAGAGGTGTTTTTGAACATGCTGTATCCATCGATTGACAAAATGCTCGGAAAAGTCGGCAGCAAATATTCTTTGGTTGTTGCGGCTTCCCGTCGTGCCAGACAGCTGCGCGAAGGGGATAAAAGCGATTTGAAACAGCCGAAATCGCATAAACAAGTGGGCATTGCCCTCGAAGAGATCTACGGCGACTATGTCAAGCTGAAGCCGCAGGACGTAGAGCCAGAAGAGAACCTCAAAGACTAGAGAACATCACATATACGAAAGGCCTCCGGGCTTCTTTTTACGACAACCGCGAGGTTGTTATTTTTTTCGTTTAGGGAAAGGGAGGGGTAGCGATGTTAAAGGGGAAAAAGGTTCTTTTAGGTGTGACTGGCGGCATTGCCGCGTTTAAGGCAGCAGCTTTGTGCAGCAAACTGGTAAAGGAAGGCGCGGAGGTCCGCGTCATCATGACCCAATCCGCAACCAAATTCATCACGGAATTGACGATGCAGGCGTTATCGAAAAATTTCGTATACACCGACACCTTTGACGAGAAGCATGCCGAATCGATTGCGCACATCAACCTGGCCGATTGGGCCGATCTGGTGCTGGTTGCTCCGACTACAGCGAACATCATCGGCAAAATGGCGGCGGGCATCGCGGATGAGATGCTCTCCACGACGCTGCTGGCAACCCAGGCACCGATCATGCTGGCACCGGCGATGAATGTGCACATGTATGAGCACCCGGCGGTGGTTCGCAATATGGCGGAGCTGACGGCGCGCGGCGTCATGATGATCGAGCCTGGCGAAGGCCTCTTGGCGTGCGGATATGTTGGGAAAGGACGGATGGAGGAGCCGGAGTCGATCGTCCAGGTGGTGAAGGATTATTTTGAACGGGAAGCCCGCATTTCGCAAAAGCCTTTGGCCGGCAAGAAGGTTGTCGTCACCGCCGGAGGTACTGTGGAGCGGATTGACCCGGTGCGCTATATCACCAACGATTCCTCGGGAAAAATGGGCTTCGCCATCGCCAAAGCGGCGCAGCGCCTCGGTGCAGAGGTCGTACTGATCGCCGGGCATACGCAGGTGGAGCCCCCGGTTGGCATTCCGGTCACCCGCGTGAATTCGGCTCAGGACATGTTTGAAGCAGTGCAGGCGGTATGGGCGGATACCGACATACTGGTGAAGGCTGCCGCCGTGGCGGACTATCGGCCGAAGGAAGCGGCTGTGCAGAAAATCAAAAAGCATGAGGATTCGTTTGTGCTGGAGCTTGTGAAAAATATCGATATCCTGGAAACGCTGGGCCAGCAAAAAACAACGCAGTTCCTGATCGGCTTTGCGGCCGAAACGGAAAACGTGGAGCAGCACGCCCTAGATAAGCTAAAACGCAAAAACTGCGATCTTCTGGTGGCGAACGATGTGACCGCGCCGGGGGCGGGGTTTGGTTCCGAAACCAACATCGTAAACATCTACGATGCGTCCGGTTTAGTTCGATCCGTGCCGCAGATGACCAAGGATGAGGTCGCGCTGCAGATCCTGGAGCTGGCTGGCGAGCGTTTGGCGGGAATGAACCGATGACTTACCGCATGGCCAAAGTAATCGTCGATGTGCCGAGCCGGGAAACCGATCGGCCCTTTGACTATTTAATCCCTGAATCGATGGCCGGCTGGATCGAGGTGGGCAGCCGGGTGGGCGTTCCGTTTGGGCGCCGGACGGTTCAGGGGTTTGTTGTTTCCCTGCATGAGCAGCCGGAGATGGATCGGGCGCGGATGAAGCCGATTCAGGAGCTGCTTGACATGATGCCGCCGCTGCCGCCGGACTTGGTGGAATTGGCGGAATGGATGAGCCGTAAGTATGCCTGCAGCCTGATCGCAGCGCTGCAAGCGATGATTCCGGCGGCGTTGAAAGGTAAGGCCGAGCGATACATACGCGTGGCGGATACAGAAGCTGCGGCAGAAGAGGCCTCGTCGTCCGGAATGGATGGCGAGGGTCATCTGTTTGCGCTGCCGCGCCTGTTCACCCCGGAGGAAGAGGAGATCCTGAGGTTCGTCCGGGCTTCCGACTCCGTTACGATGAACCAGCTAGGCACTAGGTATCCGGAAGCCGCCGGCTTGATTAAAGATATGCTGGCTCGGGGCGTGCTGACGGAAAGCCAGGCGATCAAGGACAAGGTACGCAAGAAGACGGTCAAAACTGTTGCGGCTGCCGTGAGCGGTCAGGCGGCGCAGGAGGCGCTGGCTTCTTTTGGTCCGCAGGCGCGCAGGCAGAAGGAAGTGCTGGAATACTTGCTAGAGGTGGGGCTGCCGCTGTCATTGCAGGAGCTGTTGTCGACGCTGCAGGTGACGGCCGGAACGGTGAAGAAGCTGGCGGAGAAGGGATTCGCCGTGATCGAGGACGTCGAGGTGTTCCGCGATCCGTACCAGGGCCGGCGCTTTCAAGGCAGCGTGCCGCTGACCCGCACGCCGGAGCAAGAGATCGTTTACCGCCGCCTGGCGGAAACGCTGGACGAGGAACGGCATGAGGTGTTTCTGCTGCACGGCGTTACCGGTAGCGGCAAAACGGAAGTCTATTTGCAGACGATCGAACGCTGCATCGCTTCCGGACGTCAGGCGATCGTGCTGGTGCCGGAGATTTCACTGACCCCGCAAATGGTTGAGCGGTTTAAGGGGCGTTTTGGCGCCAAGGTGGCGGTGATGCACAGCCGCCTGTCTACCGGCGAACGTTACGACGAATGGCGCAAAATTCGCGAAGGCCGCGTGGAAGTGGCGATTGGTGCGCGCTCGGCTATCTTCGCCCCATTCAGCCGCCTGGGCCTGATCGTGATGGACGAGGAGCATGAAACCTCTTACAAGCAGGAGGAGACGCCAAAGTATCACGCCCGCGACGTGGCGGTTAAGCGTGCTCGCCAGCACGGGGCGGCCGTGATTCTGGGTTCGGCCACGCCGTCGCTGGAGAGTTACCATGCGGCACGTTCGGGTGGCGGTGATCACGGGGAGTTTGCCCCGGTCCTGCTGGAAATGAAGCAGCGTCCGGCTGGTAGCCAGCTGCCCGGCGTTCAGATCGTCGATATGCGCGAGGAGCTGAAGGAAGGCAATCGCTCGATGTTCAGCCGCGCGCTGCATCAAGGTATCGCCGCCCGGCTGGAGCGCGGGGAGCAGACCGTACTGCTGCTGAATCGGCGCGGATATTCCACCTTCGTGATGTGCCGGACCTGCGGGTACGTGGCGGGCTGTCCGGATTGCGACATTTCGCTGACCTATCATCAGAAGTCGAACAACCTGCGTTGTCATTACTGCGGGTATGCCGAGGTGGCGCCGTCAGTCTGTCCGGAATGCGGCAGCGAGCATATCCGCTACTTTGGAACCGGAACCCAGCGGGTGGAGGGAGAGCTGGCCAAGCTGTTTCCCGGCATCCGCGTCATTCGCATGGACGTGGACACCACCAGCGAGAAAGGGGCCCATGAGAAGCTGCTGCAAGCTTTTCGCGAGAAAAAAGGCGATGTCCTGCTGGGTACGCAGATGGTCGCGAAGGGGTTGGATTTTCCCGACGTCACGCTGGTTGGCGTGATTGCGGCGGATACGGCGCTGAACTTCCCCGATTTCCGTTCGGCGGAGAAGACGTTCCAGCTGCTGACACAGGTGGCCGGCCGCGCAGGGCGGCATCAGCTTCCCGGGGAAGTGTTTATCCAATCCTATATGCCGGAGCATTATTCGATCGTTCACGCCAGCGGCCACGATTATTTGTCGTTTGTTCGCGAGGAGCTGAAAACGCGCAAAACACTGCACTATCCGCCGTACAGTCGGCTGATTCTGGTTACGCTGTCGCATGAGAAGCTGCCGTTGCTGCTGCGGATGGCGGAGAATTTTGCCGGTGATCTGCGGGTCAAGGCTCAGCGGCAAGGTTGGTTCGGCAGCCTGGACCGGTTTGCGCCGGCGGCTCTGGACATTCTGGGCCCGGTGGCTTCGCCGATTCCGCGCATTAAGAACCGTTACCGGTTCCAGTGTATGGTGAAATACCGCGGCGACCTGGATGCGGTGGGACTGGTCCGGGAGACGGCGGCGGCGACGTTGGACCAGTTGCGCGATGCGCTGCTTCAGATCAGCATCGATGTTGATCCGCAAATGCTAATGTGATGTAATGAGGGCTTGAAATGATCCATTTTTTATCCGATGGCATATATTTGGGATAGAATAGGGAAAAGAGCAATAGAAACTAGCAAAGTGAAGACGGGAAAGGGAGTGCCATCATGGCGATTCGGATCATCGTAAAGGAACCGGATGAAGTGCTGCACCAGGTAGCCAAGGAAGTGAAAAAAATTACGCCCAACATTCAGAAGCTGTTGACCGATATGGCGGATACGATGTATGACGCCGAAGGCGTGGGTCTGGCAGCTCCGCAAATCGGCATCCTCAAGCGAGTGATCGTGGTGGATGTTGGGGATGAACATGGACTGATCGAGCTGGTCAATCCAGAGATCGTATCCACGGAAGGGGAACAATTCGGACCGGAGGGATGCCTCAGCATTCCAGGGTATCGCGGAGATGTTCGCCGGGCGATGACGGTCACGGTGAAAGGGCTGGACCGCAACGGCAAGGAAGTGACTTATACAGGCTCCGAGCTGTTGGCGCGAGCATTTCAGCATGAAATCGACCATTTGAACGGCGTTTTGTATACGGACGTGGCAGAAAGAGTGTACGAGATTACCCCTGAAGGTGAAGAGAAGGAGTGAGTATCGCCCGATGAATATCGTATTTATGGGGACGCCGGCGTTTGCGGTGCCTTCGCTGGAGGGCTTGCTGCGCGAAGGATACAACGTCGTAGGTGTCGTCACGCAGCCGGATCGGCCGCAGGGCCGGAAAAAGGTACTGACGCCAACGCCGGTGAAGGAAGCGGCTTTGCGCCATGGCCTTCCCGTGCTGCAACCCTCGCGGATGCGTGCGTCGGAGGCGGTGGCGGAGGTTGCCGCGCTGCAGCCGGATTTGATCGTGACCGCGGCGTACGGCCAAATTCTGCCGAAAGGCGTGCTGGATCTGCCGCAGTACGGCTGCCTGAACGTGCATGGCTCGCTGCTGCCGAAATACCGCGGCGGGGCACCGATCCAACGGGCGATTATTAACGGTGAGAAAGAGACGGGGATCACCTTAATGTATATGGCCGAAGGACTCGACACCGGCGATATGATCGCCAAGGCGGTGGTGCCGATTGACGATGAAGATACGTCAGGCACGTTATTCGAGAAGCTGAGTGAAGCCGGGGCGCGGCTGCTGCTGGAGCAGCTGCCGCTGATCCTTGACGGCAAGGCGGCACGTATTCCGCAGAACGATGCGGAATCAACCTATGCGCCAAATTTGACGCGGGAGGATGAACGCCTCGATTGGAGCGCAACCTCGCGGCAAATCTATGATCGCGTGCGGGGGCTGGTGCCTTTTGCCGGCGGGTTTACGACCTGGAACGGCGAAGTGTTCAAGGTCTGGGCGGTGGCTAAGCCTGCGGAAAGCGGAGCGGCTGCGGGGGGCGAGCCGTCGACGGGCGGACAAGCGCCGGGGACGGTGCTGGAGCTTGCGGCGCAGGGGATTAAAGTAAAAACCGGCGATGGCTTCGTATGGCTCACCCGGGTTCAGCCTGCCGGGAAAAAGGCGATGGAGGCCGGCGAATTCATCCGCGGCGGCGTGATGAGTGTCGGGACGGTTCTGTCATGAGCGGCGCAAGGAAGGGACCGGGCTCCGGAGTGGGATCCGGTTCAGGATCGGGCTCGGGCGGCGGTAAAGGATCGGGCTCAGGCGCGAGAGCGGCTGGACAAGCCGGACGCGGCAGAGGGCCGGTTCGCTCGTCCGGAGCCTCGGCTTCGTCTGGCGGCGGTCGCCACGGGGCGGGCGCATCAGCTCGCAGCGTGGCACTGCAGGTGCTGACTGCCGTGGAGCAGGAAGGGGCATACAGCAATTTGCTGCTGAATGGAGCGCTGCAAAAGTCCGGATTAACCGGACCGGACGCAGGTCTCGCGACCGAGCTGGTCTACGGCACCATCCAGCGGCTTAATACGATCGACTATTTTCTTGAACCGTTTGTGACGAAGGGGTTGGCCAAATTAGCGCCTTGGGTGCGCAATTTGCTGCGGCTTAGCTTCTACCAGCTGCATTATCTGGACCGGATTCCTCCGCATGCAGCAGTAAATGAAGCGGTGAACCTAGCTAAAAAGAAGGGGCATCAAGGCATTTCCGGCATGGTGAACGGCGTGCTTCGCAACGTGCTGCGCCGGAAGGAGGAGCTGCGTTTGCCGGAGGGGCTGGACCCCGTGCGGCGCATCGCGCTCGAGCATTCCCATCCGGAGTGGATGGTCTCGCTCTGGATTCAGCAATACGGCGAAGCTGCGGCGGAGGCGATTTGTCGCGCCAACAATGAGCCGCCTTCGGTCAGCGTGCGGGTCAATCGGACGAGAACGAGCCGGGATGAGGAGCTGCAACATATGGCGGAGCAGGGGCTGCACGCCTCGGCCTCGCCGATCTCGCCGGACGGCATCGTGGTCCATAGCGGCGGCAATATGGCGCTGACCTCCTGGTACCGGGAAGGACGGATTTCCGTACAGGACGAAAGCTCCATGCTGGTGGCCGAGGCGCTGGACCCGCAACCGGGCATGGCCGTGCTGGATTGCTGCGCCGCGCCCGGAGGCAAGACCTGCCATATCGCCGAGATCATGGAGGGCCGCGGCCGGGTGCTGGCGAACGACATCCATCCGCACAAAGCGAAGCTGATCGAGGATCATGCGCTGCGATTAGGGCTGGACAATGTCGAGACATTGTCGGGCGACGCCTTGCAGTTGGCTGAACGGCTGGATGCGGCCTCCTTCGACCGGATTTTGCTGGATGCCCCATGCTCCGGGCTTGGCGTCATCCGGCGCAAACCGGATTTGAAGTGGGCGAAAACGCCGGGGGACGTCACGGAGATCGCCGGCGTTCAGCGAGCATTGCTCGATTCCGTGAGTGGATTGCTTAAACCGGGCGGTCTCCTCGTTTACAGCACCTGCACGATCGAGCCGTGTGAAAATGCCGAGAGGGTCGCCTCCTTCCTGAGCCGCCATCCGGAGTTTGAGCTGGCGGACGAACCGGCCGGCTGGAAGGGGCGGGCGTCCTTGGAAGTGGCCGCGGGCCGGGTGGAGACAGGACTGCAAATCTTGCCGCAGGACGCCCATTCGGACGGATTTTATATCGCCCGGCTGCGCAAGAAGTTCGAAGGAAACTAACGACAGGAGAGGTCAAGCGGCCGCCGTGATCGGCGGGCTTGGCCTTTTTGCGCGGCCGCGCTGCGGCGGACGACTTTAGTCGGAAGGCGATTTATGTTAAAATGGGAAGAATGAGTAGGGATATTCAGAATTTAAATATGGACAGGTGTGTGAAAATGAAACCTTTTATATATGATTATACGTTGGAAGAATTACAGGAATGGGCCGTTTCGCAGGGGGAACCCGCGTTTCGCGGAGGCCAGATCTTCGATTGGCTGTACGTGAAGCGCGTCAGCTCCTTTGAAGAGATGACTAACCTGTCTAAACCGCTCCGGCAGAAGCTGACCGACGAATTTGCGTTCGTTACGCTGCAGGAGATCACCAAGCTGGAATCGAAGGACGGGACGGTAAAGTTCCTGTTCGGATTACATGATGATCATGCGATCGAAACGGTCATCATGAAGCATAACTACGGCAACAGCATCTGCGTAACCACCCAGGTCGGCTGCAAAGTGGGCTGTACGTTTTGCGCCTCGACGCTTGGTGGCTTAAAGCGTAATCTGACGCCGGGAGAAATCGTCGCCCAGGTCGTACAGGCGCAGAAAATCCTCGATACCCGAGGGGAACGCGTCAGCAGTATCGTCATCATGGGAACGGGCGAACCGTTTGAGAATTATGATGCCACGATGAAATTTTTGCGGATTATGATCCACGAAAAGGGCTTGAACATCGGACAACGGCATATTACTGTATCAACGAGCGGGATTGTCCCGAACATTTACCGGTTTGCGGACGAGAACACGCAAATCAACTTGGCGATCTCGATTCACGCGCCAAACGACGCGCTCCGCTCCAAGCTGATGCCGGTGAACCGGCGCTTTCCATTTGACGACGTGATGGAGTCGCTGCGTTATTATATCGCCAAAACCGGCCGCCGTATCACGTTCGAATACGCGCTGATCGGCGGGGTGAACGACCAGCCGGAGCATGCGGAGGAACTGGCCGGCGTGTTGAAGGATATGCTGTGCTACGTCAATCTGATTCCGGTGAACTATGTGCCGGAGCGGAAATACGTGAGAACGTCACGGAACGATATTTTTCAATTTCAGCGCATACTGGCGGACAACGGCATTAATGTAACGATCCGCCGCGAGCAAGGCCATGATATTGCCGCGGCCTGCGGGCAACTGCGGGCGAAGCACATGGAGTCTGGTGCGAGGTGAGTAAATGTGATGAATTGTGTTTATGTGAGTGATGTGGGACGAGTCCGTTCCGTCAATGAAGATTGCACGTGGGTAGACCAGTTGGAGTCGGGATACACGCTGGCGATCGTCGCGGACGGAATGGGCGGCCACCAAGCCGGGGATATTGCCAGCCGGATGGCGGTGGACACCATCATCGGGGATCTGGGAGCATTGCCGACGGGATTGTCGGCGGAGGCTTGCGGCGAAGAATTGAAGAAAGCGATTCTTCACGCGAACGAAGCCGTGTTCCGCCAAGCGACGGAGCATGCGGAATACCACAACATGGGCACGACGGTCGTCGCCGGGATCTTTGCCGGTAACGACGGGATCATCGCCCATATCGGCGACAGCCGGGCCTACCATTACCGGCATGGCCAGATTGTCCAACTGACGGACGATCACTCGCTGGTCAACGAGTTGCTCAAGAGCAAGCAGATCAGCGAGGAGGAAGCGACGGTCCATCCGCATCGCAATGTCGTGACCCGCGCGCTGGGTACCGACGAGCGGGTGGAGGTCGACCTGAACCGGGTGTCGCTGGAGCCGGGGGATATTTTGCTGCTCTGCAGCGACGGGCTTAGCAATTATGTGACGCCGGAACAAATGGCTCTGACGCTTGGCTCGGACGATCTTGGATTGCAGGGTCGCGCCGATCACTTGCTCCAGCTGGCGCTCAATGCGGGAGGCGACGATAACATCAGCGTCGCTCTACTGGAACAACATGAGGATGCCGGGTCAGGCACAAAGGAGTGGAATTCATGATCGGACACGAATTGGGCGGTCGTTATCAAATCATCGAACGGATCGGCGGAGGGGGCATGGCGCTGGTATATAAAGCGCAGGACCTGCTGCTGAACCGCTACGTGGCTATCAAGGTGCTGCGTCAACAATTTGTGAATGACGAGGAATTTATTCGGCGTTTCCGCCGGGAGGCCCAGTCTGCCGCATCCTTGTCGCACCCGAATATCGTCAGCGTGTATGACGTCGGACAAGAGGACGAAGTCCATTATATCGTCATGGAGTACGTTGAAGGACAAAACTTAAACGAAATCATTAAGGAACGCGCTCCGTTGCAGGTCGACGAGGCCGTCCGCATCGCATCGCAAATCGCCGATGCGCTGGATCATGCCCATCACAATCAAATCATTCATCGCGATATTAAACCTCATAACATCTTGATTGGGCGAAACGGACGCGTTAAAGTGACCGATTTCGGGATCGCGCGCGCCGTCACATCGGCGACGATTACGCAGACCGGCTCGGTGGTCGGATCGGTGCATTATTTCTCGCCGGAGCACGCCAAAGGCGTGGCTACCGGAGAGAAATCCGACTTGTATTCGCTGGGGATCGTGTTATATCAAATGCTGACAGGCCGGCTGCCGTTCCTTGGCGAAAGCCCGATCAGCGTAGCGCTGAAGCATCTGCAAGAGCAATTCGACGAACCGCGGGCAGTGAACCCGATGATTCCGCAAAGCGTGGAGAATATCATTCTCAAATCGATGCGCAAAAATCCAAGCGAGCGGTATCAATCTGCCAAGGAGATGCTGCGCGACTTGGAAACCTGCCTGCTGCCGGAACGAAGAACGGAATCCAAACTGGCCTTTATTGAAGATCATGACGAAGACAGCACGCGGATCATTCCGGCAATCCGGCCGCAAAATCAAGGTTCACCGGCAGGTTCTTCCAAACTGTCTCGCGACGGTCGCGATGGCGGAGTGATGGTAGAGGAACGGGACAGCGCCCAGAAGAAAAAGGTTTCGGGCAGGCCTGCGCTCTGGGTCAGCTTGACCCTGGTCGTTCTGCTCGCATTGGCCGGCGTGGCCTGGTACGTTACGAGCTTGGTTACTGTACCTGAGGTTGCGGTTCCGAACGTGCTTAACCTGGAAGAGAAAGAGGCGATTCAGGCGCTGACCGATAAAGGTATCACCGTCGGGGATATCACTCGGGAATACAAGGAAGGTGTAGACGAGGGGATCGTTTATGAGCAGAGCAAGCCAGAGGGGACGATGGTGAAGGAAGGATCAGCGGTCGACCTGAAGGTCAGTATTGAGAAGCCGCTCAGCCCGATGCCGGAGTTAACGGGAACCTATGATGACGCGCTGCAACAACTCAAGAAGCTTGGTGTAGACCAGGCTCGCGTGACGAAAGTGGAGGAAAATAACGCCGAGGTTGAGCCGGGCATGATCATCAGCCAATCGCCGGAAGCCGGTGAGGAATTTGATCCGGAGACGGTGAATGTCGTGCTGAAGGTCAGCAAAGGACCGTCTGAGGTGAAAATGCCGGATCTCGTGAACAAGACGCAGGCGGAAGCGGAAAAATTGATCCGGGACGCAGGACTGGAGTTGGCTGAGGACGGGATCAAGGAAGAGCCAAGCTTTGAGGTCGATGCGGGTAAAGTCACGAAACAGTGGCCTTACTCTCCGGATGAGCTGGTGGCACCGGGTTCAAAAGTGACCTTGTTTATCAGCACCGGGTATCCGCCGGAGGCGATCAACTATACGTTCCAGGTACCGGCCGCGCCGGCACAGGAAGGCCAAATCAGCAAATACTCGATCGTTTACGGGGATGCTCGAGGCGAAGGCCGCGAATGGGGTACGCAAAAGGTAGGTAAAGCGCAGTATCTCGCGGTTGACCTCGTTCTGGCGCCGAACAAGAACGGGTATGTAACCGTAACGCGCGACGGCGTCGTACTGGATACTTACCCAATTTCGTACATCGATGCGAAGCAGGGGACCGTTCCGGTACCGCAATTCCCGGATACCGGCGGGACCGATGAAGATACGATGGATATGAATTCGGGCGATAACCCGCCTGATACCGGCATGATTCTGTCCGGCAAACTGGCTTCGCTCCAGAACGAGCAAGGTTCAGTGAACGGAAAAGGAAAGGCGGGCAAACGAAACAAACATGGCAATTAAGTCAGTCCGATACGAAAGCGAGGCCGTCATCTATGCCTGAAGGCTTGATTGTGAAGGCATTAAGCGGTTATTACTACGTGAAGCCGGCGACAGCGCAGGGCGGGGCTACGGACGGGGCAGCGGATGCCTACGTCCAGTGCCGTGGCCGCGGGATTTTTAAGAAACGGGGCGAGAGCCCGCTGGTGGGCGATCGAGTGATCTATTCCCCAACCGAAAACGGGGAAGGCACCGTCGATGAGATTTTACCGCGGGAAACCGAGTTGATCCGTCCGCCGATCGCCAACGCCAAGCTGGCTGTGCTGCTGTTCTCACTGCGGGAGCCGGATCTGAACCTGCAGCTGCTGGACAAGTTTCTGGTGCATATCGAACACGCCGGTCTCAAGGCGCTGATCTGCCTCACCAAAGAGGATTTGCTGGGAGAGGACGGAGCGGAAGATACGCCCGAAATCATTAACCAGGTCAAAGCGTTGTACGAATCTATCGGTTACGACGTTATCGTGACCAGCTCGGTGACCGGGATGGGGACCGAGGAAGTGAAATCCCGTTTGGCTGGAGAAATCAGCGTTTTCTCGGGTCAATCGGGGGTCGGGAAATCGTCGCTCCTCAACGCCATGCTCGGGTTATCGCTGGAGACCAGTGAAATCAGCTTGAGGCTGGGCCGGGGGCGTCATACGACGCGGCATGTCGAGCTGATTGAACTGGAGAACGGCGGGTATGTGGCTGATACGCCAGGCTTCAGCCAGCTGGATTTCCTGGAGCTGGGTGTAGAGGAGCTGTCCACCTGCTTCCGTGAGTTTGCGGAGTATGCGGAAGGCTGTAAATTCCGCGGCTGCAGTCATCTGCATGAGCCGGGCTGCAAAGTAAGAGAGGCTGCGGACAAAGGCGAGATCGCCGCCAGCCGTTATGAGCATTACGTACAGTTCCATGGTGAGATGAAGGAGAAGAAGCGGAGGTATTGACGTCATGAGCAACAACATCTATATTGCGCCGTCGATTTTGTCGGCCGATTTCGCCAAGCTGGGGGAGGAGGTCGCCGACGTCGAGCGGGGAGGCGCCGATTGGCTGCATGTGGACGTCATGGACGGACACTTCGTACCGAATCTGACGTTTGGGCCGCTGGTGATGCAGGCGATTGCTCCGCAAACCAAGCTGCCGTTGGACGTCCATCTGATGATCGAGAAACCGGAGGAGTACGTTCCAGCCTTCGCTAAAGCAGGCGCGCATCTTATTACCGTCCACGCCGAAGCCTGTGTGCATCTGCACCGGGTGTTGCACCTGATCAAGGAGCACGGGGTTAAGGCGGGGGTGGCGATCAACCCGGCTACGCCGGCTTCGGCCGTTCGCGAGGTGCTGGAGGACGTGGATCTCGTCCTCGTCATGACGGTAAACCCCGGCTTTGGCGGACAAGCGTTTATTCCGGGCACGCTGCGCAAGATTCGTCAGCTCAAAGCCTGGAAGGATGAACTGGGCCTTAGTGATTTGCGGATCGAAGTGGACGGCGGGATCGCGGCGGCAACAGCGCCGCTGGTTGTGGAAGCCGGGGCGGATGTCCTGGTTGCCGGAAATGCGGTGTTTGGCCAAGCCGACCGCCGCGCCGCGATGGCAGAAATCCGCGAGAGCCTGGCCGGATTGGCATAGGCGCATCAAGATGCGCATACATTGGTTACATGAGCGAAGGTTCTCATGTAGCCTTTTTTTTGTGGCGGGAATACACGGGTAAATGACATCAAACATAGAATATGGGTGAAGGCATGAGCACGATGGGGAGGGTGAACGATGAAATTTTACACATTCAAGCTGCCTAAGTTTTTGGGAGGATTCGTTAAGGCGGTACTGAACACGTTTCACAAGAACTAGCGGGCGGGGCCTGAGAACCCGCCCCAAGCAGCGAAAGGGCGCGCCTGGCGGTTCCCGCCATGAAAGGAATGCCTAGGCCGCAGCTATCCATGCAGTTGGCGTTAGCCTTTTTGGCGGCAATTATTACCAGCTCCTAAGAAAAAAGCGCAGTAAAAAAGCACCTCATAGGAAAAGGTGCTTTTTGTCTATAGTTCGTCCCGTCCGTTACACGCGGGTCACTTTACCGGATTTCAAAGCCCGAGTGCTGACGTATACGCGTTTCGGTTTGCCGTCTACCAAGATCCGGACCTTCTGCACGTTTACGCCCCAAGAGCGCCGATTGCGATTGTTTGCGTGAGATACATGGTTACCGCTGCCTGGCTTTTTGCCAGTCACATAACATTTGCGAGCCATTCATTACACCTCCTGTTCCAGTACACACTGTCTTGAAAATAACAGTTTCTCTTTAAATCACGGTTATTGACAATACTTAAATATAATATCACAGTAAAAAAAGCCCCGTCAACAGATATTGACGCTGGACTCTTTTATTTATTTCTCTCTGTTCTTATAGTACAATATAGTTTAGTCCATAATAATTTCTATGGAAGGAGTGAGGTTGGCGTGGCTGTAAATCTTACGACCGAATATGGACGAATCGATATTTCGGAGGAAGCCATCAAGGTTATCGCCGGATCGGCCGCCATGGAGTGTTATGGACTGGTAGGAATGGCAAGCCGAAAACAGTTGAAGGACGGCATTGCCGAATTGCTGGGGCGAGAGAACTTGGCCCGGGGTGTGGAAGTGAACCTGGATAATCATCGATTAGCTATTCATCTTTATATTATAGTCAGTTATGGCACGAAAATTTCCGAGGTCGCACACAACATACAGCTCAAAGTGAAATACGTATTAAATGAAATCGTTGGACTCGAAGTGGATCAGGTGAATATCGTAGTCCAAGGCGTACGCGTATCAAGCTAGGAAGGGGAATT
This sequence comes from Paenibacillus rubinfantis, assembly GCF_001486505.1. GTDB lineage: Bacteria > Bacillota > Bacilli > Paenibacillales > Paenibacillaceae > Fontibacillus > Fontibacillus rubinfantis. Next base: position 621,793 of record NZ_LN909065.1, on the reverse strand, counting down.
TTCATTGAGTAAGCGTTCTTTAACTGGAACAGATTTCACCGCTATGGTATTGGCAGGTGCACAGCGGCTGACGGAGCATGCTGAACACGTCAACTCTCTGAACGTATTTCCGGTTCCCGATGGGGACACCGGTACGAATATGAATTTGACGATGACCGCCGGCGTAACGGAACTGAAGAATCACGGAACCGGAGGTTTGGGCAGCAGAGCCGCTACGTTATCCAAAGGCCTCCTGATGGGCGCACGCGGGAACTCGGGCGTGATCTTGTCTCAGCTGTTCCGCGGATTTGGCCGTTATGCGGCTTCATTGGAGGAAATGAATACGGCTCAATTTGCCTCCGCTTTGCAAAGCGGGGTGGATACGGCTTATAAAGCGGTCGTCAAACCGGTCGAAGGTACGATCCTGACGGTGGCGAAGGAAGCTGCCAAGCATGCCGTTTATTATTCGCGCAGAACAACGGATATCACGGAGTTGATGACCGAGGTGCTGGCCAAAGCGAAGGAAGCGCTTGCGAACACGCCGGAGTTGCTTCCGGTGTTGAAACAGGTTGGCGTTGTGGATTCGGGTGGTCAAGGACTCGTTTATATTTATGAAGGATTTTTGCAGTGCTTGACTGGCGGAGCAAGCAGCGAAGCAGCAGCAACGCTGGGACAAGCCCCCGCGACTATTGCCAAACCAGAGTTTCATACGCAAGTGGCTGTACCGGTACATGTTCCGGCTTCGGCTCAAGCCAAGCTGGAAACCGAGGATATCGAGTTCTTGTACGACATGGAATTTTTCATTAATCGAAAAATCGGTGAAGTCAAGGATGCCAATTTCGATGAGGATCAGTTCCGGAAAGCGCTTTCGGTCAATGGGGATTCGATCATCGTGATCGCGGACGACGAAATTATCAAAGTCCACGTTCACTCGAAAACGCCGGGCGACGTGCTGAATTTGGCGCTCCGTTACGGTGAAATTACGCAAATTCATATTTTGAATATGCGCGAGCAGCATCGCGATCTGTTGATTGCGGGGATGGATGCAGCGCCGATGCCGGAGTTGTTTGCTGAAATCCCGGCAGAACCGGCCCGTCCGGTAGATCCGGCTGGTTTGCCGGCCGATGAACTGGCGCCTTACGGCTTTATCGCCGTCGCTTCAGGTCAAGGGATCTCGGAGATCTTCACCAGCTTGGGCGTGGATGTCGTTTTGTCCGGCGGGCAGACGATGAACCCAAGCACCGAGGATTTCGTGAAGGCGATCCAGTCGATCTCCGCTCAACATGTGTTTGTGTTGCCGAATAACTCCAATATTATTTTGGCCGCGCAGCAAGCGCGTGATTTGCTTGAAGGGGAACGCAGCGTGACGGTGATCCCTAGCAAGAGCATTCCGCAGGGGATTGCCGCAGCGTTTGCTTTCCAAGAGGAAGAAAGCGTAGAAGCCAACGAAGATAACATGCAGAACGCCGTGCACCACGTGAAAACGGGGCAAGTCACGTATGCGGTCCGCGATACAACGTTCGACGATTTGGAAATTACGGCCGGCCATTATATCGGTATCGCCGATTCCAAAATTGTAGCCACCGAAGAAGGCCTGCTGGATACCAGCCGGGGGTTGCTGGCCAAAATGCTTACTGGCGGCGATGAAATCGTAACGGTTCTGGCCGGCGAGGAAGCCGACGGAGAGATGACGGACGCGTTGGTAGCCTGGATTCATGAGGAATATCCCGACGTTGAAGTAGAGGTCCATAACGGCGGACAACCGATTTATTATTATTTATTTTCGGTAGAATCCTGATCCCTATGAGAGGATGAAGATACCTATGAATCAGGCTGTCATCATTGCCGATAGTACGGCGGATATCCCGCAGGCGACTGTTTCGGAATACGGTATTCACATCGTGCCGATGCGGCTGGCCTTTGGGGATCAATCTTTCCTCGAAGGCATCGACATCACGGCGGAAGAGTTCTACGATAAGTTGACGAAGTCGAAGGACCTGCCAACGACGTCGCAGACCTCTCCCTCCCAATATGTGGAGGTGTACCGCAACTTGCTGGCGGCCTATCCCGGGTCGCCGATCATTTCGATCCACATCTCCTCGGGCATGAGCGGGACTTATCAGTCCGCGGTGCTCGCCAAGGAGATGCTGGAGGAGGAACTAGGCCATTCGGTAGACGTCACGGTCATCGACTCGCTATGCGCAACGTACGGCTTTGGCCTTCAGGTTGTGCATGCCGCGCGGATGGCGAAGCAAGGGGCTTCGGTTGAAGAGATTAAGGCAGAGGTTGAGCGGTTAGGAAAAGCGCGGCGGTTATATTTTCTCGTCGATTCGCTGGAATACCTGCAAAAAGGCGGACGGATCGGCAAGGCCGCGGCCATTCTGGGCACGCTGCTGAACATCAAACCGATCCTGTCGGTAGACCAGGAAGGCGTGATTTATGCCGTCGATAAAGTCCGGGGGCGCAAGAAGGCGGTGGCCCGGGTCATCGAGTTGTTTGTGAATGATTTTGGCGGGGTGAAGGACATCAACGTCGCTGTTTGCGATTGCGTGAATCCGGAAGGCTCCGAGGAGATCCTGGAGATGCTCCGCGAACACTTTACGCTGCACGAGGTCGTCCGCACCAGTATCGGCGCGGTTGTCGGCACGCACGTGGGTCCGGGTACGGTGGCCACGTTTATTTGGCCGGCGAAGTGATTGGGGTTGGGGTGAACCTCAAACTGGCGATGTTGGAAGAAGCACTGGTATGGCTTGGGCAGCGAACCTAACGGGATGGACCGTAACGTGGACTTAACGGACCGTAAAGACCTTATTTGCTTATTTCCCGGCCATTTCCCGCGCTAACGGACCTCAGAGACCTTATTTGGCACATAGGACAGTCATTTGGTTGTTTTTGTCCGAAATAAGGGCCTCTCGGTCCGTTAGAAACGGAAGTTGCCGGGAAACGGGCGAATAACGTCCCTGGTGTCCGTTAGGTTGGACGGAGCGTACGTTTTGGGTACGTGAGCAACGGAGGGACCGGCTGAATTCAAGATTCGCTGCCGAAATGGCTCCTTTGCCTTAACTTCGTGCTCCGAAGATGCCTTTTTGAGCGACCGTTTCAATAGAGGTTCAAAAAGGCGGGTTTGGAGCACCAAGAAGGTTGGATGAAGCTAGGGAGTGAGTAGCGGAGCGTACGTTTTGGGTACGTGAGCAACGGAAGGACCGGCTGAGTTCAAGATTCGCCGTCGAAATGGCTCCATTGCCAGAGCTTCGTGCTCCGAAGATGCCTTTTTGAACGACCTCTTAAAAAGTGGGGGGATGAAGTTGGATTTACATAACATCCCCGTAAAGCAAGTCAGCGGCGTGAGCGCTCTTAAACAAGAAGAGCTTCACGCCTTTGGCATCTTTACGGTGAATGATTTGATCGAATATTATCCGTTCCGGTACGAGGACTACCGGCTGCGCTCCCTGACGGAAGTAAAGGATGGGGACAAGGTGACGGTGCAGGCGAAAATCATGGGCCTCCCGGTGCTGCAGCGGTACGGGCGCAAATCCCGTCTGACCTGCAAAATGGTCGCGGAGGACTGGATGTTTACGGCGACTTGGTTTAACCGCCATTTCCTTAAGGACCAGTTGACCACGGGGCGGGAGATTATCCTGACCGGCAAATGGGACATGCGCCGCAGCCAGCTTACCGTAACGGAGTCAGAGTTCCCCGATCGCGGGACGCTGCGCAGCGGCAGCCTGCAGCCGGTGTACTCTGTCGGCGGCAAAATTACACAGCAGTGGATACGCAAAACGATTGGTCAAGCGCTGCTGCAATACGGGGAGATGATCCCGGAGAACCTGCCGCCCGAGCTGCTGCGTAAGTACGACCTAATGCCTCGCAAGGCGGCGATTCTGCGACTGCATCAGCCGCAGGACAACGAGGAGGGCCAACTCGCTCGGCGTCGCATGGTGTACGAGGAGCTGTTCCTGTTCCAGCTTAAGCTGCAAGCCTACCGGGCGATGAACCACGATCGCATGGACGGGGTGGCGCATGTCGTCGATAACGCCACGATCCGGGAATTCGTGCGCAGCTTGCCGTTTGAGCTCACCGATGCGCAGAAGAAGGTGGAGCTGGAAATCCTCCAGGATATGCGCTCGCCTTACTGCATGAACCGGCTGCTGCAGGGGGACGTTGGTTCCGGCAAGACGGTGATCGCTGCGATCGCGTTGTATGCGGCGGTGAAGTCGGGGCACCAGGGAGCCTTTATGGTGCCGACGGAAATTTTGGCCGAGCAGCATATGCGTTCGCTGACCCGGCTGTTTGAGCCGTTTGGCATTACGGTGGGCCTGTTGACCGGCAGCGTAACGGGGCGTAAGCGCAAGGATCTGCTGGGCTCGCTGCAAATGGGGATCACCGACATCGTTGTTGGCACACATGCGCTGATTCAGGAGGACGTGTTTTTCCGCTCGCTTAGCTTGGTGGTTACCGACGAGCAGCATCGGTTTGGCGTCAACCAGCGCAGTATTCTGCGGCGCAAAGGCTTTAACCCTGACGTGCTGACGATGACGGCAACGCCGATTCCGCGCACGCTGGCGATTACCGCCTTTGGCGACATGGACGTTTCGACGATCTCGGAGCGGCCGAAGGGGCGCAAGCCGATCACGACCTATTGGGTGAAGCACAGCATGATGGACCGTGTGCTTGGCTTTATTGAGCGGGAGGTGTCGCAAGGCCGGCAGGCCTACGTGATCTGCCCGCTCATCGAGGAGTCGGACAAGCTGGACGTGCAGAATGCCATCGACCTGTACGTATCGATGCAGCAGGCGTTCCCGAACATGAAAGTGGGGCTGCTGCACGGCCGGATGACGGCCGCCGAGAAGGACGAGGTCATGCGCGAGTTCTATGAGAACGAGGTGCAGCTGCTCGTCTCGACGACCGTGGTTGAGGTCGGCGTCGACGTGCCCAATGCCACGCTGATGATCGTGATGGACGCCGACCGGTTCGGCTTGTCCCAGCTCCATCAGCTGCGCGGGCGCGTGGGCCGGGGGGAGCACGCCTCGTATTGCGTGCTGATCGCCGATCCGAAGTCGGAGGTGGGTCAGGAGCGGATGAAGGTCATGACCGACACGGACGACGGCTTCGAGGTGGCAAGGCGGGACCTGGAGCTGCGCGGTCCCGGGGATTTTTTCGGCACGAAGCAAAGCGGTGTGCCGGATTTTCGCGTCGCGGACATGGTCAGCGACTACGCGGTGTTGGAGGCGGCGCGGGACGACGCCGCCCAGCTGGTGGCGGGCGAGGCCTTCTGGACGTCGCCCGAATACGACCCGCTGCGGGATTATCTGCGGCGGGAGCAGGTTTTTCAAGGCGAGTTGATCGATTAGCATAACTGAAAGCACAGAAAGCAAGAATAGAACCGTTCGCGGGAGACGCGGGCGGTTCTTTTTTGCGCCTAAAGCCATCAAAAGTGACATGGTCTGAAATATAATTTCATGTAAAAAATAATATATTGAAATAATATCTCAACTGGATTATAATCGAGTCGAAAACGATCACAACTAGGATGAACACACACAAAGGAGAGTAACTGATATGCTGGAAAATCTGACTACCGAGGCGAGAAACGAGCGAACGATGCGCTTGGATGAAATGGGTGTGACCGAGCTGCTGACGGTGATGAACGAAGAGGACGCCAAAGTAGCCGGGGCAGTAAGTAAGCAGATTCCGAAAATTGCCGAGGCCGTGACCGTCATCACGGAGTCTCTCCGTAAAGGGGGCCGGCTGATTTATATGGGAGCCGGTACGAGCGGACGGATCGGGTTGCTGGATGCGGTGGAGTGTCCGCCGACGTTTGGCACTTCTCCGGAGCAGGTGGTAGGCCTTATCGCCGGCGGAAGCAACGCTTTTATCAAAGCCGTTGAGGGAGCGGAGGATCGGGCCGAGCTGGGAGCGACAGATTTGCAGCAGCTTGGGCTTACCGCTAATGATGCGGTGGTCGGGCTGGCCGCCAGCGGGCGTACACCTTACGTGATCGGCGGATTGGAATACGCCAAGCGGATCGGTGCCAAGACGATCAGCATCAGTTGCAACAAGCATGCGGCGATCAGCGCCATCGCAGGCATCGCGATCGAGATTGAAAACGGTCCCGAAGTGTTGACCGGATCCACCCGGCTCAAGGCGGGAACTTCGCAGAAGCTGGTTTGCAATATGTTGTCTACGGCATCGATGATCGGCCTAGGTAAGGTGTACGGCAATTTGATGGTTGACGTTCAGCCCACCAATGAGAAGCTGGCGGATCGGGCCAAGCGGATCGTGATGGAGGCCACCGGCTGCGATGCCGCAACCGCGGAGAACAGCTTGCACCTGGCCGAAGGGAAACCGAAACCGGCGATTTTGATGATTTTGACGGGATGCACGTATGAGGTAGCCTTGGAGAAATTGGAGCAGAACCAAGGGTTTATCGGTAAGGCTGCGAAGTCTGCGATGCAGTGAAGAAGAAGAATCAAGCAAGACCATCCCATAGAGGCAGGAGGCTTCCCAATGAGCAAATTTGAAATTATGGCGAAACGGATCCTGGAATCCATCGGTGGTTCCGACAATGTGGAGCAATTTACAAACTGCATGACCCGGTTGCGTGTCTCGGTCGTGGATCGCAGCCGGATCGACGAAACCGGGCTCAAACAGATCGATGGGGTACTTGGTGCGGTGGATGACGAGACGTATCAGATTATTCTGGGGCCGGGTGTTGTCAACAAGGTAGCCGAGGAATTTGGCAAGCTTCTTCAGGCGGAGGGGCACGGCGGCTACGGGGCAGCGGATGGCGACCAAACGGCGCCGCTCCGCAAAGGCTCGGAGATCAAAGCGGAGCTCAAGCAGAAGAACAACACGCCGTTCAAAAACTTTCTGCGAAAAATCGGCAACATCTTCATTCCGCTGATTCCCGCATTGGTGGGAGCGGGGATTATCAACGGGATTGCCGGTCTGATCAACAACCTGGTGACCTCCGGCAACGCCGCAGACTGGCTGCTTACGCTCCAACCGATTATTAGTGTGATTGGCTCGGCATTCTTCGGCTATTTGACGATCTTCGCCGGGGTGAACGCGGCGAAAGAGTTTGGAGGGACGCCTGCGCTTGGCGGTGCCGTGGCCGCAATCATTGTGGCACCGGCGGTGGCGAATATCTCCTACACCTATCCCTTGTTTGGTGAAATTAAGCTAAATGCAGGGCAGGGCGGAATCATCGGGGCGATTTTGGCCGCAGGATTGATCTCTTTGCTGGAAAAATGGATCCGGAAACGGATGCCGGCTGCGATTGATATCATCGTTACTCCTACCATTGCGTTGCTCCTTGCCGGCTTGGTTACCGTGTTCTTCCTGATGCCGGTCAGCGGCATTATCTCCCAGGGCATCGGACAGGTCACAACCTGGCTGCTAGCCCACGGCGGACCGCTATCCGGTTTTGTCCTAGCTTCGCTGTTCCTGCCGCTGGTCATGTTCGGCTTACACCAGGCGCTTATTCCGATTCATGCCGAATTGATTTCGCAGGTCGGATACACGGCCTTGTTGCCGATCCTGGCGATGGCGGGGGCGGGGCAGGTTGGCTCGGCGATCGCCATTTACATCAAGCTGAAGCATAACACACGATTGCGCAACATGATCAAAGGGGCGTTGCCCGTCGGATTCCTCGGAATCGGCGAACCGCTCATTTATGGGGTCAGCTTGCCTCTGGGCCGGCCGTTTGTGACCGCTTGTCTCGGCGGTGGGTTTGGCGGCGCTGTGCTGGGCTTGTTCGCGATGACGGGGAACTTCGTCGGTTCGGTAGCGATCGGTCCTTCCGGTCTCGTTCTGATCCCGCTGATTCAAGGACCGATGGGAATTGGCATGACGATTCTCGGTTACTTATCCGGTTTGATCATCTCCTATGTGGCCGGCTTCTTTCTTACGTATTTCTTTGGTTTTACAAAGCAGATGCTTATAGAGCATAATAGATAATATCAGCCAGCAGAGGAACGTTTGGCGGCCTGATTCGGGCCGCCGCGTTTCTTTTGCGTTTACGGAAACGGCGGCGGCAGACGGATTGGGAAATACGGAGGGGATGACCGTGACGACGGGAAGCATACTTACGCAAATGGAGGCGGTACTGGAGCAACTGCCCGAATCAGAACGAAAAGCGGCCCAATATATTTTGACGGCTTCGGCGGAGGTCTCCGGCTTAAGTATTCATGCGGTCGCCGATAAAGCGGGGACCAGCGCCGCGGCGATTACCCGGCTATGCCGTTCGCTGGGGCTAAGCGGATTTCCGGATCTGAAAATGCGCTTGTCCGTTGATAATGCCAAACCGCAAAGACCGGGTTATTACGATATCGAGCGCGGGGAGACGATTCAGACCGTCATTCAAAAGACGGTTTCCAACAGTGTCCAAGCGATTCAGGATACGATGCTTCACCTGCAGCCGGAATTGATTGAGCAGGTGGTTGACAGCTTCCGACAGGCCTCCGTCATCCATATGTACGGGGTGGGGGCTTCGGCGATCGTCGCGGCAGACGCCGCACAGAAATGGCTGCGCCTGGGGAAGCAAGCGTTCGCGCTGCAGGACGAGCATCTAATTGCGGCCGCGCTGGCAAGCGCACCGCCGGGGGCCTTGTTTATGGGCGTCTCTTACAGCGGGAACACCAAGGAAGTGCTGCAATTGTTCCGGGTTGCCCAAAAGTACGGGGTTCGCACCATCGGCTTGTCCCGGTTCGGCAACCATAAAGTGTCCGAGCTGGCCGATTTGATGCTGTACACGCCGCAGGCGCCGGAAGCGACCCTTCGCAGCGGGGCGTCCGGCTCGCGGTTGGCGCAATTGGTGATGATCGATATTTTGTTCTTTGCGTACGCTTCAATGCAATACGAGGAGACGATCGTCAGATTAGGGCAAACCCATGAAGCAACAACGTTCCTCAAACAGAGCTAACGGGTTTCGAGCGGATTTGGTTTTTCAGGCACTATGGACAGCCTTCCCATCATATAGTAGAGGTGAAGTCCGGAATTGACGGGACAGGAGGTGCTAGTCACGGTGCCCAGTTATCATCAATATGGAATCAGTCCGCAGCTGGTCGAACGGGTCAAACTCAAAATGAAAAATCCGGCGATCAAGGAGCGGATCAAACAGGTCGTCGATAGCCTCACCCGCGCGGATTTGCAGGATCGCGTCAAGGTGCGCCGGCTCGTTCGAACGGCTGCTTCCGTGCTTGGCGAACGGCTGAGCGGCGCTCAAGAAGAGCAAATCGTCCAATTCGTCATCGATCAACGAATCGATCCGCGGAATACGCTTCATTTATTGCGGTTATGGGGAATGTTCCGCTAGAGTAGCGTATGATGGCGAGCGGCGGGACGGGTAACAAGGCCCTGGGGAACGTGCCCCGGCGGCCTTTTGCTATTTCCGGAGAGGGTTCTCGGGAAGGGATGAGCGAGGATTCCGCAGGATATGCTAAACAAGAACTCATCGACGAAGCGATCTGCATCCGGGAGTCATACCGCTTGCCAAATTTCTTCTTTTGTTTTATATTGACATGATAGTAGGTCAAAGATAAAAGGAGGCTGAGGCGGATGACCCCGCGAACGAAGGAACAAAACGAAGAGATCCGGCTACGGCGGCTTGCTCAAATTCGGATTGCGGCCGCCGACGTATTTCTGGATAAAGGATTAGCGCTGGAAATTCGGGATGTGGCGACCGAAGCCGGGCTCGGTTACGGCACGGTCTACCACTATTACAGCAATAAAGGGGATTTGCTGCACGACGTGCTATGGACGGCGATGGACCGGGCTGGAGAATGGATGGACCGGGGTGGCCCGGAGGATCAGGAAGCGGCTTCGGATCCCCTCGTGGTGGCAGGCACCCGCCTGCTGAAGCTGTGGGCTCAGGATCATGCCGTTTACCTGCTGTGCAAACTGGCGGCGGAAGGCTTCCGTCTGTTACCGGAAGCGCGGGCGTTGCCGCTGGCCGATGCGTTCCGCCGCGAGGTGCTGTTGCCCTTTGCGGAGGTGCTGGAACCCGGACTGCGGCGCGGGTCTGAAGCGGCCGCGGCTGCCAAAGCGGCGGGGTTAGTGGCTGAAGCGGAGCGCGTCCGGCAGGCGGAAATGCTGTTGGCTGCCTTGGCCGGCTGCGCCGGCTCGCCGCTGCGTCAAGGAACGCTGGATGGCGAGGCCGCGGACATCGCGCGTTTGTTATTGCATCGGCTGTCGGAGCGGACCCGATTGAACCTTGAAGGAGTGAAAGCCAAATGATCATCTTAAAATCGCCGCGGGAGATTGAAGAAATGAAGCGCGCGAACCAAATCGTCGCGGATTGTCATCGGGAGGTCGCCAAACGGATCGAGCCCGGCATCACGACGAAGGAAATCAATGATTTCGTAGCCCGGCATATTACGAAGCTGGGCGGCAAGCAGTTTACGAAAGGATACAACGGGTTTCCCGCTGAAACCTGCGCGTCGGTCAACGATGTCGTCGCCCATGGGTTCCCTTCGAACCGACCGCTGGAGAACGGTGATCTGCTGAAGCTGGATATCGTCGCGGAAGCGGACGGCTGGTTTGGCGATTCGTGCTGGTGTTATGCGGTAGGCCAGGTGAGTCCCGAGGCGGAGAAGCTGATGCGGGTAACGAAGGAATGCCTGGAGCTGGGGATTGCCCAAGCGCTCCCGGGGAATCGGCTGGGCGACGTAACTTCGGCGATCCAGAAGCATGCGGAGTCGAACGGTTATTCCGTCGTGCGCGATCTGCTGGGTCACGGGATCGGGCGCAGCCTGCATGAGGAACCCAACTATGAGCACATCGGCGTGGCGGGCAAGGGCATTCGCCTCAAAGAAGGTATGGTGTTCACGATTGAGCCGATGATTAACGAAGGTACGTTCCGCATTGCGATTGACGATGACGGATGGACCGCGCGTACAGCCGACGGCAAATGGTCGGCCCAGTTCGAGCATACGATCGCGTTAACGGCGGAGGGGCCGTTGATTTTAACTCTCCAATAAGGGTGAACAGGAAAACGAGGCTGATTCCCAAAGTCCGAAAGGACAAGGGGATCAGCCTTTTTTGCGCGCGCTGGCCCTGCCAAATTATCCAGCATAAACCTGTTGATATGGGGAATGTTTGTTCGTATTATGAATATAATAGGAACAAACGTTCTGACTAGAGGGTGAGCTTATTGACAGACAGCATGAAGAAGGGAACGGCATGAAACCTATTCCTTGGCAAACGCAGGAGGAGGCGGAGATGATCAAGCAGTACGTGCTGCTTCCGCTGCTGCTCGACGCGCTGGAACGGGACCAACGCGCATTGGCGTCGGCTTCGTTAAAGCTGCCGCAGGTGTATAAGGGGCTGATCGGCCTGCTGCAGAACGCCGCGACCGCCGATTTAACCCGGGTGCGGCAAAGCATGCGAGAGCATGGACTAAAGGTGTTTGAAGAGCGGCGGACGAAGCTGGGGATTGAGGCCCGGTATTTATGCCGGGGCTACACGTACGAGTTTTCCATGCTGTGGGGGTTGGTCAAAGCCGAACTGATCAGCCGGCTTTGCGCTTATCTTGGGATCGATGTGACGAAGGAGGGGATGTTCTCATGAAATCGGAACGCGTGGTCATGCTGGCCGACTGCCAGTCCTTCTATGCCAGCGTGGAGAAGGCAGATCACCCGCAGCATAAGGATCGTCCGCTGATCGTGGCCGGTGACCCGGAGCGCCGCTCGGGCATCGTGCTGGCTGCTTGTCCGCTGGCGAAACAGTATGGCGTGACGACGGCGGAGACGCTGGGCACGGCTTTGGCGAAATACCCGGACCTGGTGGTGATGCGGCCCCGCATGGAGCGGTACATCTCCGTATCGATGCAGATCACCAACATCATGAAGCAGTTTACAGACTTGGTGGAGCCGTACAGCATCGACGAGCAGCATCTCGATGTGACCGGCAGCCTGTCGCTGTTCGGCGAACCGAAGAGGCTGGCCCTGATGATCCAGGAAAAAATTCGCCGCGAGACCGGCATTTACAGCCGTTTCGGCATCAGCTACAACAAGGCGGTCAGCAAAATGGCCTGCGACAATTTCGCCAAGAAAAACGCCAACGGCCTGTACGTTCTGCCGCGCGAGGCGGTCTCGAAGGTGCTGTGGCCGCTGCCGATCCGGCAAATGTTTATGGTCGGCTCCCGCATGGAGCGCCACCTGCTGCGGATGGGCATTCGCACGATCGGGGAGCTGGCGAACCTGCCGCTGGCGCGGCTGCGGCAGCGCTGGGGCGTGAACGGCGAGGTGCTGTGGCGGCTGGCGAACGGCATCGATGACTCGCCGGTAGATCCGAACAGTCATCAAGGGGAGAAGTCGATCGGGCATGAAATGACGTTGCCCCGCGACTACTACTCGCTGGAGGAGACGGCGGTGCCGCTGCTCGAGCTGACCGAGCTCGTCTGCCGCCGCTGCCGGGAAAAGGGCTACATGGGCGGGGTTGTCAGCGTAGGCTGCCGGGGAGCGGATTTTGATCATCCGACCGGATTTTACCGGCAGATGAAGCTGCCTGATCCAACCAACGTGACCAAGCAGGTGTACGACGGGGTGATGCGGCTGTTCCGCCGTCATTGGGACGGCCAGCCGGTCCGCAAGGTGGGGGTCACGCTAACCGGCCTGGTGCGGGATGATGAATACCAGCTGACCCTGTTCGACGAGCGGCCGAGATACCAGGCGCTGGAGCGGGCGACCGATGAAATTAAACGCCGCTTTGGGGAATCGGCGATTTTTCGCGCGGTATCGCTGACCGGCGCCGGTCAGGCCCGGGATCGGGCCGGCAAGATTGGAGGGCATTACCGATGAAAGGAAAGTTATATGGCAACGGATTGTGGGAGTCGTCCCGGATGATGCTGCCGGAGCATAAGGAGGCGATTTTACGCAGCAGCCGCAGTGAGGAGCGCAAGCAGCGGACGGTCCTTGACGAGCAGGAGCTGGAGCGGATTTCCCGCATTCTCACGGCTTCGCTGCAGGGCAAAACGCAGGTGCGCCTGCGCCTCTTCGGGGAATGGCAGGGGCGTGAGGTCCTAGGAACCGTGACGCGAGTGGATCCCGGCGGGCGGCGGGCATGCCTTCAGACCGAGGCCGGCCCGGAATGGATCGCGTTCGCGGACATTCTAGGAGCCGAGGCCAATTAGCCAGGTCAACGGCGGGTAAAAGTGCGTAAAACGAACGTTAAAGGAATAGAGCTGCTGAACCGCCGCTGGCGGATCGGCAGCTCTATTTGTTAACGTCCGGTGAAATCTATTTTCCGTGTCCGGAATGGGCAAGTGCGGGAAAACGTCATTTTTTAGGAAGGAAGTCGCCACCCGAGTCAGGATGGCCCGACGGAAATCCGTCACTCCAAACGACGAAACAACGCTAGTCCCAAGCTGGGACCAGGGAAGCTTTTTTTAACTTGGGCTGTAACTAAGGCAAATCGTGGAAAACCGCATCATGACGCGATTTTCAGACAAGACTTTGGTATCAATTTTGTAACCATTATGGAAAAGGGTGTAAAAATTGAGCGAAACCTAGTTGAATTTTGTACGTCTATTATCACGAAATGACCCAGCCGGACAAGGATGCCGAAAATCCGTCTCCCCCGGAAAACAGCCCCAGCTGTAAAACACTCCCATTAGCCTAGTTACACGATAGGGGCGCTTGGTTCATGATAAATAGTGATTTTGAGAAGCGGAGGTGCGAATCGGCCATACTGCATCATCACCTGCATAGCTGCATAGAAAGCGGCCGTTCGAAAGGACGGTGCTCTCCGGGAAAGGCCGGGTACGGCTGGGGGCTTCGATGTTTCGGAACGTGCACGAAAAGAAGAACAGCGAGGTGAACTAAGGGTAAATCCGATGACAACATTAGCGAAAAAACGATTGGCGGTCGGGCTCGTGTTGGCGGGCATCTTGATCGCAGGCTGCGTGGTGCTGGTCGTGCTAAACTGGCCGCCGCCTCATTACAGCTATGCGGCCGAGGACGGAACCGAGCTGAAGTTCCGCACTAAAGGCGACAAGTTTTTAGCCTATGACGGGGAGAGCCGCTGGGAGGAGATGTTCGTTAAGGGCGTCAACCTGGGGGCGACGGTACCGGGACATTTTCCTGGGGAATTTCCGATTACGGAAGACGATTACTTGCGCTGGTTCCAACAAATTGACGACATGGGCGCAAACGTCATTCGAATTTATACGGTGCATAATCCGGTGTTTTACAAGTCTCTGGTGAAGTACAACCGGGACAAGGGGAAGGATCCCCTCTATTTCATTCAAGGCATCTGGTCACCGGAGGAGCAGCTTATCGAGCAGCAGGATGCTTATATTCCCGGGATCAAGGAAGCCTTTCACCGAGAGATTGAAAAAGCGGTCAAAGCCGTTTACGGCGATTTGAAGGCGCCAAAGCAGCCGGGAACGTCGGGCGGCAAATATACCGCCAACGCCGGTCCCTATCTGATGGCTTGGCATATCGGCACCGAATGGGATCCGGAAATGGTGGATAACACGAATCGCAAGCACGCCGATATGGCGGCGTATCAAGGGCAGTATTTTGCGGCGACGGGGGAGGCGAGTCCGTTTGAGAGCTGGTTGGCGGAGCTGGTGGACGACACCGCCCGGCAGGAGCGCGCTTACGGCTGGGAGCATCCGATTACCTTTACGAATTGGGTCACGACCGACGTGCTGAAGCATCCCGGCGAACCGCTGTTCGAAGAGGACCTTGCCAGCGTCGATGCCACTCATATCCAGCCGGTGAAATGGGAAGCAGGATATTTCGCCGCCTATCACGCGTATCCGTACTATCCCGACTTTTTCCATCTGGATAAAACGCTGGAGACGATCCCGGACGGGAGTGGGGACTTCAACACTTATAAGGCTTATTTGCAGGACCTGAAAGCTTACTATAAGGACATCCCGGTGATGATTACTGAATACGGTGTTCCTTCTTCGCTGGGCGTTTCCCATCTCGGTCGTGGTGGCCGGAACCAGGGGGGCCACAACGAGCAGGAGCAGGGAGAGATCAACGTCTCCTTGACGAAGGATATTTACGATACCGGGTATGCCGGCGCGATCTTGTTTATGTGGCAAGACGAATGGTTTAAGAAAACCTGGAATACGATGCGCTTCGAAATTCCGGAGGATCGGCGTTCTTTCTGGCTTAACGTGTTAACCAACGAGAAGCAGTTTGGCGTGTTGGGCATGGGCTCCGGCAAAGAAGACGACCTCACGATCGACGGCAAGCTGGACGATTGGGAGGCGCTGCCGGAGGGAGAAGTCCAAGCCTGGGATCGTCCGTCCCCGGGAATCGACCGGCTGCAGGTTACGCACGACGAAGCTTACGTCTACGTGGGGCTGCAACTAAGCGAGCCGTTTGATCCGGGCAAGCGGTTGATCCAACTGGGGGCCGATACACAGCCCGGCGGCAACCAGCCGACAGCAGAGCTTCCGGGGCGAATGCTAAGCGATGGCCTGGAGGCGATCGTGGCGATCGGAAGTGACGAGGAGACCGAAGTGCGGGTCGCGCCAAGTTATGATTTCCATCGCCGCTTATACGGACGGTACGGATATTGGATGCTGGATGATCCCACAGAGAAGCAAACCGTGGAGTTCCAACCCTGGAAACTCGCGGTCAGCTTGACGATGACGCCGCCCGACACCCGTTCGGCTCATCCGTTTCAGGACATGACCGTCGGCAAGCTGATTCGCGGTACAACCGATCCGGGAAGCGCCAACTTCAATTCGCTTGCTTCTTGGCAGTACAGCGGCAATGAGATAGAACTTCGCATCCCATGGATGCTCCTGGGCTTTGCGGACCCCAGCTCGCGGCAGGTCATAGACTACCGACCGCTGAAGGAGGACCGCGCGTTCTCGACAACCGAGACGGACGGACTGACCTTCGTGCCCTGGATTACGGAGCGGGGCGAAGCAGAAGTCCAGGGCCCGGGAACAGAAAGCGGAGCAACCGGGGAAGTGGTCACTTTAGACGCGTTCCCGAAATACGTATGGCAGCCATGGGAAACCGTACAGTACACGGAGCGGCTGAAGTCCGGTTATTACGCCTTGCAGGCGTTCTACCAGACCTTGCCGGATCGTCGGACCACGGGAGAATAACCTGGCGCCGAGAGGAGGAAACGATGATGGCGGGTCAGCATCTTGGCCTGGCAATTGCCTTTATTTATGTATGCCTGGGGCTGATCGTCATAGGCATGCTGCTCTTGTTTTATATGAAAATCCGGCATTTGCGCATTCAGCGCAAAACCAACGAATACCTGCGGAAGCATCAGGATTACTTCCTATTCCTTCAGGCTCATCTGGGCGATACGGAGGAGCTTCCTCTGCCGCCCGGCAAGTTGAGCGATCTGGAGCGGAGGGTGATCCAGCAGCGGGTGACCGAATGGATCGAACAGTTTAAGGGCGACTTGCAGCAGAACCTGATCGATTTATGCTATAACGCCGGTTTTGTCCGGGAAGACCTGAAGCTGCTCGACAGCTTATTCTATGGCCGGCGGATCGCCGCTGCTTACCGCCTTGGCGGAATGCGGGCGGCTGAAGCGGTGCCGCGGCTGCTCGCGATGTTGAAGCATCAGAAATACAGCCCGCTGAGTATCGTGCTTGCCCGCTCGATCGCCAAAAGCGCGGAGCACGAGCAGCAGCTCAGGGATATGCTGATCCATCTATTGCGCCACGGCAAGCCGATTCACCACCTGGCCGCTGATATTCTGATGGAGACGCGGCTAGACGCCAGCCGACTTCTACTTCAACTGCTGAAGGAAGATAACCCGGATCTGGTGAAGGTGGCGCTGGCCGCAATGCGGGGACAAGAGGTGCCGGGGGAGGCAGCGGCGCTGGGACGTTTTGCGTTTGCGCTTGAGAGGAGGGAGACCACTGCTTAGGGATATTTTGCTGATTTATGGACTGTTCGCGACGTATTACGTCATGACGGTCAACCTGGTTTATTTTTCGATTATGACGTTCTCGTTCCGCCAGATTCTGACGATCTTCCGCCGGGCAGCCTTTTCGAAATACAACACGTTATCCGGCTCCGAGCTGGTTCCTCCGGTTTCGCTGCTGGTGCCGGCCTTTAACGAGGAGGTCACGGTGATTGAGAACGTCAAATGCCTGCTGACCCTGAATTATCCGACCTATGAGGTGATCGTGATTAACGACGGGTCCAAGGACAACACGCTGGGCGTGCTGCGGGACGAATTTGAGCTGATGCCGCTGCCGAATCCGGACATTCGTCACACGATTGACTGCCAGCCGATTACGGCGGTGTACCATAATCCGAAATACCCGCATCTGTACGTCATCGACAAGCCGAACGGCGGCAAAGCCGATTCGCTGAATGCAGGGATCAACCTGTCGCATTATCCGCTGATCTCTTCGATCGATGCCGATTCGCTGCTGGAGAAGGACGCGTTGATTCGGATGGCTCGCATGTATATGGAGAATCCGGAGGAGACGGTGGCCATCGGTGGCGATGTCCGGATCGCCAACGGTTGCGTGATCGAGAACGGGGCGGTGAAAGAGGTTTCGCTGCCCCGCAAAATCTGGCCGATGTTCCAGGCTACGGAATACCTGAAGGCGTTCCTCGGCGGCCGGATCGGCTGGAGTTCCATCAATGGGCTGATCATCGTGTCGGGGGCGTTTGGCTTGTTCCGCAAGGATTACGTGATCGCCGTCGGCGGTTATCGCGGCGGGTATCCCGGCGAGGACATGAACATCATCATTAAACTCCACCGCTACATGCTGGAGAACAAGCTGAAATACCGCATCGCGTTTTGTCCGGAGGCGGTGTGCTGGACGCAGGCGCCGGACTCGTACCGGATCTTGTCCAACCAGCGCAAGCGTTGGGGCCGCGGAAACCTGAAGAACATGATCGAGAACTATGACATGGCCTTCAATCCGAAATACAAAGTGATGGGGCTTCTGACGATGCCGTACAACATTATTTTTGAAGCGTTAAACCCTTATTTCAAAATCACGGGGCTGCTCGCCCTGATCGGGTATACGCTGCTCGATATGACGCATTGGCGGGTTCTCGCGGTGTTCTGGCTGATCAATTTCCTCAGCGGTTACGTGCTCAGCATCGGGGCGCTGCTGCTTGAGGAGCTGGCATTCAAGCGCTTCAATAAGCTGTCGGATCTATGCAAGCTGCTGATGTTTTCGGCGTTCAAGTTTTTCGGTTACGCGCAGCTCGGGGGATTGTGGCGGATTCAAGGGCATATCCAATTTCTGCGCAACAACAATTCCTGGGGGACGATGACCCGACAAAGCTGGCAGGACAAAGGGGAGGCGGCCGCCAAAGCGACGAAACCGGCCAAATCCGCGTAGCTTTCGGGCATCTCTCCTGCCCCGCTTCGCGGCCGGGTGGCCGGAAAGGGGATGATAGGGCAAAGGAAAGGCTTGGATCCATGAAATAACCAAACTTTAGGATAAACTTACGGAAGAAGAAAGGCGGGAATGAATGATGTCAAACCTGATGGCACTGCATAACCAAACGGAACGATCCGGCTTATATGCCGATATGGAGCAACGCGTGAGGGAGACGGCCAACGAGGTGAACGGGGTGCTGTTCATTTATTCCGCAGGTGGCCCCTCTTACGTGGCTTCCCAAGTGCGGGGAATTCTGGAATCTGAACCGGGACTTCACTTTGACGTATGGGGCGGGGATGAGCCGGGAAGCGTGGCGGTGCTGCTGCCGGGTCTGACGCTGAATGCCGTCCACTATCAAGGCTTGCGTCTGAAGCAGCAGCTGCAGGAGCGCGTTGCCGATTATCGTCCGCAGATGGCGCTGGCCAGCTTCTCCTCGCGGGCGGAGATTACGCCGCAGCTGCTAAGTCAAATGGAGGAAAAAGCCAAGCAGAACTACTCTGACGATATTCATATTTTCACCAAAGCCGACCTGTTGCTTGTTAAAAGTCGGATCCTGATCGTGGAAGGGGACCCGGCGGTTCGCGAGTTTCTGCAAATTCGATTGAATATGCAGGGGTATGAGACGATGACGGCCGATAACGGCACGACCGCCCTGGATTTGATCGTCGATTGGAAGCCGGATTTGGTTCTGACGGAGCTGAACTTGTACGGGATCGACGGTCTGCCGTATATTCATGAAATCCAGAAGGTAGGCGGCGAAGAGATGCCGAAAGTCGTCGTCCTGACGGAGCAACGGGTCGAGAAGACGATCAGCTTGTGCTTTCAGAACGGGGTGGACGACTACATTACGAAGCCGTTCTCTCCGGTGGAGCTGGACGCCCGAATTCGCCGCTGTATCCAATAATCGGACCCG
Organism: Paenibacillus rubinfantis; assembly: GCF_001486505.1. Taxonomy (GTDB): domain Bacteria; phylum Bacillota; class Bacilli; order Paenibacillales; family Paenibacillaceae; genus Fontibacillus; species Fontibacillus rubinfantis. The sequence continues at coordinate 602,555 of NZ_LN909065.1, read as the reverse complement.
AATCAATGACAGACAAAAAAATGGAGGTAGAAACCTGTGAATAATCATTACCAGAAGCTGATGAATGCGATTGAATCGAAAACCGCCGTACTGGGCGTTGTGGGTCTAGGCTATGTCGGACTGCCGCTGGCGGTCGAAATGGTAAAGCAGGGTTTCCGGGTCGTTGGGATCGATCTTGATGCCACGAAAATCGATAAAATCCAGCGCGGAGATTCTTATATTCACGATATCTCTTCACAAACGTTGGCGGAAGCGATGGCCTCGGGCCGGTTTCTGCCGACCACGGATTATGCGAATTTGTCCGAACTCGACGCGGTCAGCATCTGCGTGCCAACGCCGCTAAGCGAAAATCAGGACCCCGATACCTCCTATATCGTCACCGTGGTGGATCAGTTAAAACGCTATATGAAAAAAGGCATGCTGATCACGCTGGAGAGCACAACTTATCCAGGAACGACCGAAGAGCTGATCCAGCTGGAGCTGGAAAAGCTGGGTTATACGGCCGGCGAGGATTTCTTCCTGTGCTTCTCCCCGGAACGGGTCGATCCGTCCAATTCAAAATTTAATACGTACAATACCCCGAAGGTCATCGGAGGAACCACGAAGGCTTGCCTGGATTTGGGGACGGCGCTGTATTCCCGGTATGTCCAAACGGTCGTACCGGTCTCTTCGCCCAAGGTAGCGGAGATGTCCAAGCTGCTGGAGAACACGTTCCGCAGCGTGAACATCGCGTTTGTGAACGAAATGGCGATGATGTGCGACCGGATGGGCATCGACATCTGGGAAGTCATCGACGCAGCGAAGACCAAGCCGTTTGGGTTTATGCCGTTTTATCCGGGACCGGGGATCGGTGGTCACTGCATTCCGTTGGATCCGATGTACCTGAGCTGGAAAGCGAAAGGCTTCCGCTTCTACAGCCAGTTCATCGAGCTGGCGCAGTCCACCAACGACAACATGCCTTATTACGTCGTGAATAAGACGTCCAAAATCATGAATGAATACGCCAAATCGATCAAAAAGTCCCGTATCCTGATCCTCGGCATGGCGTACAAGCCCGATATCGCCGACCTGCGCGAATCACCGGGATTATCCGTATATGAGCTGTTTAAGGACAGCGGAGCGAACGTGGAGTATTATGATCCGTATGCCGCCAGCTTCCGTGAAAAATCGGGAGGCGTGGTACACAGCGTCGCTTACGAGCTCGATAAATTCAAAACCTACGATTGCATCGTCTTGGTAACCAATCACAGCAATTTCGATTACGAGGGAATCGCTCGCCTCGGCGTGCCGATCGTCGATACGCGTAATGCGTTCCGCGATTATCCGCTGCCTCATGTTTATAAGATCGGCCACTCCGTTGCTCAGGTTAACGAAGAGACGGCGGCGCTGATCGTAGGTTAAGGGTAAGAAGGTTGATGTTCAAAAAGCCGATTTTCGTCCGCCTTCGGGCGTTTTCGGAAGGTAAACGGCCGGTCCTGCTGGCGTTCGGCGGGATGCTGGTGATGGCTTTGCTTGTTTTGTTGGCTTTTATCCGGCCGTCGGGTTCGCAAGCCAAAGCCACCTGGATCTGGGAGACTACGGTGATCGAGCAGCATCCTGCCGAGCTGCTGGACTTTGTCCGGAAGCAGAGCGTGGATACGATCTTCCTGCAAATCGGCGGCGGGGTGAAGCCGGAAAACTATCGCAGCTTCATCCGGGCCGCCGCTAAGGACGGTATCCGGGTGCATGCCTTAAGCGGCCATCCGGATTGGGCGCTGCGGGAACGCCGGAACGAAGCCGAGGCGTTTCTGAAATGGGTGATCGACTTCAATCGGGAAGCGAAGGCGGAAGAACGGTTTGCCGGCATCCAGCTGGACGTTGAGCCCTATCTGCTGGACCGCTGGCAGAAAGACCAAGAAGCCGTGGTGGAGCAGTGGATGGAAGGCGTCCGCGCGTGGACTGAAGAGGCGCGGTATAACGATCTAGCCATCGGCGCGGCCGTTCCGTTCTGGTTGGACCAAATTGACCATCCAAGCGGGACCTTGAAGCTGCCGCTCGGCGACTGGATGGTAGACCAGTTCGACTATTTGGCGATTATGGCTTACCGGGATGCCGCGGGCCGCATCTATGAAATCTCGCAGCGTACGCTGAATGAAGCGGATCGACAAGACAAGCGGGTATGGGTTGGCGTCGAGTTGGGTGAAAGTCGGGAGGGGCCCGGCATCTCCTTCTATGAGCAGCCACTTGCGTCGCTGAACCGGGAAATGAAAAGGTTGGAGGAGCTCGGAAGAAAGCACGACTCTTTTGCCGGGATCGCCGTTCACAGCTATGAAGCTTGGCATAACAAACTCGGCGGGCCGTGAAAAACCAAAAGCTGTCCCACAGATATAGACGGGACAGCTTTTGAATTGTTTGGAGATCTTTGCGCATGAGACCCGGACGTCATTAGGACAGCCTTCTCCGTTTTTGCTATAATAGAATTAATTGCGTTTTGTGGAAATGGAGAGATTGGCATGATTTTACATAAGGGTGAAATCCTGTTCCGCCAAGGGGACGACGGTTCTTTTCTGTACCATATCAAAAGCGGGCTGTTCAAAGTAACGCGCCTGCACGAGAACGGGAACATGGTCTTGTTTAATATTTTGTACCCGGGGGAAACGGTGCCTCATCACTCCCTGATTACCCCAAAAGAGGTGCACGGGACGGCGATCGCCTTAATGCGCAGCGAGGTTGAGGCGATCCCGGCGCAGGTATGGTACCGCGAGCTTCAAGAGGATCCGAAGAAACCGCTGGAGGTCGCGCAGCTCCTGCAGGAGAAGGTGCGGTTCATGCAGGAGCGCCTTGATCATTTGACGGTAGGAACGCCGGCTGAACGGTTGGAACTGCTGTCGAAATGGCTGGGACAGCACGCCCATGGCGTACCTTTGACCGATTATTTAACCCAGGAAGAGATCGGCCAGTTGATCGGCGTGCGGCGAGAGACGGTGAACCGGCTGCTGCGCGGCCATGGCCACGAGTAGGCTTAACCTGATGACATGGCAGCAAAAGAGCGGACGACGGGAGCTTTCCCGGGTCCGCGCTTTTGTGCTTCTCCCGTTGTTAGTTGAGCGTATCCTCCAGGCTGTCCGCCGGGCCAAAAAATTCAAAGTGAATCCGCTCGTCGGGTACACCCCACTCCTTCAAAGCGCGGCGAACCGCCTTCATAAACGGAACCGGGCCGCAGAAATAAAAGTCGCTGTCAGCGGCCGCCACCGACTTCAGCCAAGCCAGATCGATGTAGCCGGTTTTATCGCTGCTTTCGCCGGCTTCCGGCGTTTCATAAACGGTGTAGGTACGCAGGTTATCATGAGCCTGCGCGAGTTCGACAACCTGCTCCTTCATGGCGTGGAACTTACCGCTGCGGGCAGCATGGATATAGACGATCTCCCGCTGGGCTCCGCTTTGCAGCGCCGTTTCCAGCATGCTCATCATCGGCGTAAGGCCAACGCCGCCGCTAAGCAGCACGAGCGGCAGGTTCGACGATGGATCCAGCGTGAAATCGCCAGCCGGCGCGCTAAGCTCAAGTACGTCGCCTTCTCCGATGCGGGTGTGCAGATAGGTGGAGACGACGCCTGCTGGGCGACCTTCGACCGCATCCTCCCGCTTCACCGAAATCCGGTAATACGGCTGCCCCGGTGCCGTAGATAAGCTGTAATGGCGCAGATGGGTAAACTCCTGGCCCTCCGGTTTTACGCGGACGGTTAGATATTGCCCCGGTTCATAAGAGGCGATCGCTTGACCGTCCTGCGGCTTCAGATAGAACGAGGTGATTACATCGCTCTCCTTCACCTTGCGGTCAACCACAAAGCGGCGGAATCCGCGCCAACCGCCTTTTTTCTCCGCGGCTTCCCGATACATTTCGGCTTCAACGCTGATAAATACGTCCGCGATGACGCCATAGGCTTTGGCCCAGGCGTCAAGGATCTCCTCGGTGGCAGCGTCGCCGAGCACGGTTTTGATGGCAGCGAGCAGGTTCTCGCCGACGATCGGATAATGCTCCGGCTGAATCCCCAGCGCCCGGTGCTTCTGGGCAATGCCGCGAACGACCGGAAGAATCTCCTCCAGACGGTCGATATGTGCGGCGGCGGCGTAAACCGCGTTGGCCAGCGCCGTAGGTTGCTTTCCTTGACGTTGGTTGGCATGGTTAAATACGTTGAGCAGCTCGGGATGATTTTTGAACATCGTCTGATAGAAGGTTTTCGTAATCGTTTGTCCGTGGACTTCCAGAACCGGTACGGTTGATTTGATGATAGCAATGGTTTGAGCGTCAAGCATCGGTGAACCCTCTTTCCTGGAAATTTTGTTCCATCTCAGTATAGGGAGCGTGGGGAGGCCGAAAGGTGACTACCGTCACATCGAAAGTTTCCGAAATGTGAACTGTTACTAAAATGCAATGACATCTATCACATTATTCGCCCAAAAATAAAAAAGCTTGACGGCTGTCCCGTGGAGTCATGATTCGATTTGTGGTATAATATGAATAGAAGAAATTCTAACAGAAAGGATCAGGATACCATGTGTCCCCGAAGGACGAAATCCCAAAGGACGATTTGGAAACGTTGTGATCTCTCTTATACTTAGCTCCTTTCGTAGATAGTCGGTAATTCGGCGACAAACCTACGAAAGAAGCGTGAAATCATGCGAAGGATGAACTCCTCATGGATCTGCTCTGTAGGGTGTTGCCGAAAGGTCAACCAAACTACGATAAGAGGGATTCCAAATGAGGACAAAAGCAAGTTGGCAAACGTACAGTACTCGATTATTAACGATGTTAGCTGGATCTAGTTTATTGGCGTTTACGTATTACCACATCAATTTTCAGAACGGATTGTCGGAAGGCGGATTTGTCGGCTTGGCTTTGCTTGGCAAATACCTGTTTAACCTGCCTCCGGCCTTAACCATGATCTTGCTGGATTTGCCGATCGTGGTACTCGCATGGTGGCTGAAAGGCCGTAAGTTCGTCATCCATACGATCGCAGCTTCGCTGACGTTCTCTCTGGTCTACGAGCTATGCGAGCAATATTCGCCGCTGACGATGAACCTGCAAGGCAATCTGCCATTGGCCGCGTTATTGTCAGGTCTGCTCACCGGTTTCGGGGCGGGACTTGTGCTGCTGACAGGCGGAGCGAGCGGCGGGGACGATATTTTATCCATGCTGCTAAGCCAGTGGTCCGGCATCAAAATCGGTACGATGTTTTTCATCATGGATGCGATCGTGCTGACGGTCTCCTTGTTATATTTACCATTCAAAGAAACGATGTTTACCATATTGGCCGTGCTGATCGCCGGCAAAATGATCACCTGGACCGTCCATTACGGTCAAGGACAATTGACGCCGATGCGTCTGCCTAACCCATTGAAAGAGAAAACGGCTCGAGCTTAAGGCTCGGGCCGTTTTTTTTAGTGCGCCACGCATGGCGCGTAGCTAGGCGGTGAAAGTCCGCTATGGGGGCTGGCAGTTGCCAACCATTAGCCAAGAGCAAGGGTGTCCATCGTGAGGTGGAATCTGAAGGAAGCTGGAGGCAAAGTCCCGGCCTGAGGAACACGAATCGCATCAGGCATCCAAAGTGGGATGAGTCTGCTAAACAAGACGAAATCCAATAAACTGCACGGACACGCGGATGTAAATGCGGCGGGTATACGGGATGAAAGTTACGCGTCTTACCGTGGGAGGTCTCATGGACGTGAGGAGATGAATTTCAAATCATGGTTGAAACAAGATTTATCATGAGAAGTCAGCAGACGCCATAGTACCTCGGTTAGTCGACAACTTGAGGGAAGGGCTGAACCTAAGGAGGTGTGGGTTAATGAATGGTACCGAAACAGGAGTCAAGTGCAGCCAACTTCGAAGAGAAGGCTCGACGCAAAACGTACATGCGGAACATGGAGAATATGCGGGAGCGCACAGTCCTGAGCGGATACCTGAAACCGACAGCACCGACGCAACCGAGTCGAAGGACGAGTTGCTTGAGAAAATCGTTAGCAGAGACAACATGAACGAAGCGTTCAAGCGGGTCAAAACTAACAAAGGATCTCACGGAATCGACGGGATGGGAGTAGATGAACTTCTACAATATCTCCGAGAGAACGGAGAAACCATCAAGGAATCCATTCTGGACGGAACCTACCGTCCGAATCCTGTTCGAAGGGTAGAAATCCCGAAAGAGAACGGAAAGAAGAGAAACCTGGGAATTCCTACGGTTGTTGACCGAGTTATCCAACAGGCGATCGCTCAAGTGCTTACCCCGATCTACGAAAAACAGTTTTCGGAGAACAGTTTCGGATTCCGACCCAAGAGAAGCGCACATAACGCTATTCAGAGAAGCCAATCAAACATCGAAGAAGGGTACAAATACGTGGTCGATATGGACTTGGAGAAATTCTTTGACACCGTTAACCAAAGCAAATTGGTGGAAGTCTTATCCCGAACCATTAAAGACGGGCGGGTCATCTCGCTCATCCACAAGTACCTGAAAGCCGGCGTTGTCGTGAAGCACCGCTTCGAGGATACGGAAATCGGCGTACCGCAAGGGGGCAATCTGAGTCCAATTCTCAGCAACATTATGCTGAACGAACTGGACAAGGAACTGGAAAGCCGCGGGCACCGCTTCGTGCGCTATGCGGACGATCTCCTGATCTTCAACAAAAGCAAAAGGAGCGCGGAACGGACACTGGAGAACATTCTTCCCTTCATTGAAAAGAAGTTGTTTCTCAAAGTGAACCGGGAAAAGACAGTGGTGGACGAGGCGTGGAAGGTTAAATTTCTTGGGTTCTCCTTCTACAAAAGGAAAGGAGAGACACGAGTCCGCATTCATCCGAAATCCGCTGCCAAGATGAAAGCCAAAGTAAAGGAGCTCACGTCCAGAAGCAACGGGATGGGAAATGAAGAACGAGCCGAAAAGCTTAGACGCTACATCATGGGGTGGATCAACTACTACAAAATAGCGGATATGAAAAGTATGCTCCAATCCACGGATGAATGGATGAGAAGGCGGATTCGCATGATCTTCTGGAAGCAGTGGAAACGAGTGAGGACGAAATTCGAGAAACTGCAATCGCTCGGAATCCAAGGACAAAAAGCATGGGAATACGCAAACACGAGAAAGGGCTACTGGAGAATCTCCAATAGCCCCGTCCTCTCGAAGTCCCTCGGAAATAACACCCTCAAGGGCTTAGGATTTCTCTTCTTCTCGGATTATTATCGACAAGTAACTGCGTAAACTTAGGAACCGCCGTATACCGAACGGTACGTACGGTGGTGTGGGAGGTCGGCTACTCAATTAATGGGTAGCCTCCTACCCGATTGGGTTTTTAGGATCTCCAGGATCCCTGCTGTCTGCGGATCAGCACGATTTGTCCTGCATGATAGGCGTCATGCAGCATCCAGCGGGAGAGCTCGCGTCCGTACGGCTCGCCCGTATTGGCATAAGGGGCATCCAATTCTTCAGCGGTCAAAGCGGCGATCGCCTCGCGCAATTCCAGCTGGATTTGCTTCGTTTCGGCGAGGACGTGGGCCCAAGCGGCTTCGTCCTGAGCTCCTCCGGTACCGTTGAAGCTCTCTTCGTTGGTTTCCACGCGAGCGCCCGGTTCGGTTCCTTTCAAACGGCTGAGGATCCGCCCGTTATAATAATTGATGTGGTTGACCGTTTGCCAGATCGTGTTGCCACCTCCCGGCGGGGCCCAAGCGGCTTGCTCGGCGGTCAAACCTGCCAACGCTGTCGACAAGGGGACGATCCATTCCTCTACCTCCCAATTATTGTCCTTTTGCACTACGAGTAAATCCAAGGCCGTGACGCTCATTCCAATTCCTCCTCCTCATCCATGGTAACTGGCTAATTAAGATTTTAAGGGTTACAATGGTATTGTAGCAGATGAAATGAGAAGTGTAACCATTTATTGATTAATTAGATCGTTACAACCTTGGGGGCTTTTGACGTGGAGACATTATGGAGCGATTTTCTGAACAGCGAATGGCATGATTGGCGGGGGAGCGGACGCAGCGAAGATCGGCTGGAAAAGCCGGCTTGGCAAGAACGGTTGCTTAGCGAATGGCAATTGACTGCTCCCGTACCGATGCCAGCAGAAGAGGCCTTGGCCATGCGTGATTTTCGGGAGCGCCTGCATGCCTTGACGGTCAAATTGGCGAAAGGCGGCAGCATGGACGAAGCGGATTGGCAGTTGCTGAATGAGCAGTTGGCACTGGATGCGGTAAGCCGCCGATTGAGCGGAGAACCGGGAGCCGTTCGGCTGGAATTAGTTCCGGTGACGGAGGACTGGCGCCATGTACGCGCAGAGATCGCCGCCAGCTTTGGTGAAACGCTGCTTCATGGGGAAACGGCAAGGATTCGGGTGTGCGATAACCCTGATTGCCGCTGGTTTTTTTATGATGATACGCGCAATCGGACGAAGAAATACTGCGATGATAAAATGTGCGGCAACCTGATGAAGGTACGGCGGTTCCGAGCGCGCAAGAAGGCGGATCCCCCAAATCCAAAGGGGTGAACCATTGGCGTTCGAATAATTAACAAAAGAAGACTTGTGGACCAACTGCAAAAGTGCAGCTAAATCTCGGCTAAATCTACCTTTTCCGCTGATGAAGTGCATAAGTGCATTTCATTCGGGGGGAATTCCAGAAAAAGTGGTGATTTGCCGGAAATAGACTGCACTTTTGCATTTGATCACCTGAATAAAGCTAAATTAACTCAGCGGAACTGCATTTTTGCATTTCATACTGCAAGTTCTATTCCTTAGAAGGAGATTCAAACAAATCTAGATACTCCCCGTATCCTTCCTTCTCCAGATCGGCCTTTGGCACGAAGCGGAGCGCCGCGGAATTGATGCAATATCGAAGCCCCGTTGGTTCGGGTCCGTCCTCGAAGACGTGGCCAAGGTGGGAATCGCCCAGCCGGCTGCGCACTTCGGTGCGGATCATAAAATGGCTGGTATCGGTTTTCTCCTTGACATGATAGCTGCGCAGCGGGCGTGTAAAGCTGGGCCAACCGCAGCCGGCATCGTATTTGTCGCGCGAGCTGAACAGCGGTTCGCCGGAAACGACATCCACATAGATGCCCTCTTCCTCATGATCCCAGTACTCGCCTGTAAAAGGTCGCTCGGTCGCGTTGTTTTGCGTCACTTCATATTGCATCGGCGTCAGCCGGTGTTTTAGTTCCTCTTGATCCGCCGGACCGGACCAGTGACGTTCCAGGAAATCCTCGCGGCCGGATCCTTTGCGGTACAGCTTATAATGTCCCGGATTCTTCTTATGGTATTGCTGGTGATACTCCTCGGCAGGATAAAAAGGCGCCGCCGGTAGAATCGGGGTGACGATCGGTTTGTCGAAGCGTCCGCTTTGGGCCAGCTCCTGCTTGGAGGCCTCTGCTTCCAGATGCTGCTGCTCATCATGGTAAAATATCGCAGTACGGTACGATTCCCCGCGATCATGAAATTGTCCGCCTTCGTCCGTCGGGTCGATTTGCTGCCAATACAGCTCAAGCAGCTTGCGGTAAGGAAACACGGTCGGGTCGTACGTGATCTGTACGGCTTCGTAGTGGCCGGTATGTCCGGCGCAAACCTCTTCATAGGTAGGATTAACCGTATGACCGCCGGTGTATCCGGAAATGATGCCGTGAATGCCGGGCAACTCCTCGAATGGCGATACCATGCACCAGAAGCAACCTCCGGCAAAAGTGGCTAGTTTGACATTGGAATTTGACGCTGGACTCATTGTGATCCCTCCGTTTCGTTTATTATTATAACTTGTTTTGTCACCAAACCCAAAATGCCTGGATAAAAGGCTGGTGCTCTCCTAAAGTACGTGCTATAATAATTCCATTAAACATGCATGGTTCCCAAAGGGGAGTAGCTGCTACAATAAAGTCGTCATTACGGGAGTTATACATACCCCCGGCTTTATTGGCAACGAACAGTTGTTAGCGAGACCTTTGCCCGTAGCGAGTATTGGGTGAAGGTCTTTTTTGATGCATAAATATGCGTCGTGCCCAATACGGACACGGCGTATTTTTTTTGGATCCTAGATGGGGATTCTTCCCGTAGTCCCTGCCGTATCAATCGGCCTCCAGCCCGTTACACTACCTATTATGACGATCGGTGGTCGATCGCAAGGCGGTTTTCCAAAAAGAATGGGTCTGCTGCATGGAAAATGAGAAAGGGGAGAAAACATGGATTTATTTTCGCCGGAATTTTGGATGGCTTTATTTTCCATCGTCCTGATTGATCTCGTCCTAGCAGGGGATAACGCGATCGTGATCGGGCTTGCTGCCCGCAACGTCCCGCACAAGGATCAGAAGAAAGTCATTATTTGGGGAACCGTGGGTGCGGTTGTGATCCGGGTGATCATGACGCTGCTCGTCGTGCAGCTGCTAAACGTCCCGGGATTGCGTCTCGCCGGCGGTCTGGCTTTAGTTTGGATCGCATATAAATTGTTGGTCGAGGAGAAGAACCACGAAATCAAAGCAGGGAACCAAATGTGGGCGGCGATCCGCACGATTATCATCGCCGATGCGATGATGGGCCTGGATAACGTGCTTGCGGTAGCCGGGGCTGCACATGGCGATACCTTGCTGGTGATCATCGGGCTGGCCGTCTCCGTACCGATCATGGTTTGGGGCAGCACGATGATTCTGAAGCTGACCGAACGCTACCCCATCGTCATCACGATTGGTGCTGCAGTGCTGGCTTGGACCTCGGCTAAGATGATCGTCGAAGAGCCGTTGATTCACGATTGGTTCGCCAGCGCTTGGATCAAATACGGCTTCGAAGTTCTTGTCATCGTTGCGGTCGTGCTGCTGGGTACTCAAATGAAGAAACGCAAAGCGCGTCTTCGTCAACAAGCCGTACCGCAAACCAACGGGGGATAATAGTTATTGAACAATAAACAACGCCGCGAGCAGCCGATTTCACAGGCTGCCGCGGCGTTGTTTGCGTATATGTCCTAATTTCCGTTGTCCCGGGCGGTTTGGCGAAATTGCTTGGGAGACATCCCAAACCGCTTGCGGAATACTTTATGGAAATAGTTGTAGCTGGGAAAGCCGGAGCTTTCCGCGACAAGCTCAAGCGACAAGGGGCTGAAAATAATCCGCTCGCGCGCCATATTCAGCCGCACCTCCAGCGTGTACTGAATCATGCTGGTGCCAAATGCCTGCTTAAACAGATGCACTGCCCGCGATACACTGATGCCAACGTGGGTAGCGGCATCCTCCAGCTTAAAGGGAGAGGACGCGTTCTCTTCAATATAATTTTTCAGGCGGTGGGCAAGATAGGTGGGGTAGGTAGGCTGCGGCTGCTCCAGCAGGTTTCGCTCGATCTCCAAGCACAGGATTTTTAAGTAATACTCGGAGATTTCCGGCGTCGGATTGGAGATCCGGCGCTGCTCCAGCATGATCTGCCGGAAAGCCCCCACGATGCCTTCGGACAAGGGGACCTTCAAGCGATGGGGCAGCGGCCGGCGGCTCCACCAGGCTTCGATCCATTCCCCGGACAGAAAAATATGATAATCACCGCTGGTTACCGCCGATTCACCTGTGGTTCCGTTGGGCTCGGCTTCAATTTTTAACTCGTAGGGATCCCCAGGGGCAAACAGCAGCAAATCACCGGGCTCCAGCAGCTCGAGTCGGCCGTTTAACCGCGTGCGGCATTTGCCCGATGTCTGCAGTCGAATCAGGTAATTTTCGTGCCCATCCCATTGGGTTGTGTGGAACGGCTTGCGGTGCAGCGAATAGCCGGCATGCAAAATTTGCAGGTTTGTAGCTTCGTTCATGGTATCCTCCACAAGGTTCTCCGAAAAAAATAGCCAGATTGTTCATGTTTCAATCATATTATTCATTTTACAACGGAGCGTTTTGAAATACCATGGTACATGGAAGCGCTTCAGATAAAGTTGGCTTTATGCTTGACGGAAGTAGAGTTCAAGACGATTACTACGAATATGGATGAGGTGAACGAAATTATGACGCAGATTGGTTTGCAGTTGTATACGGTAAGAGATCATTTGGAACAGGATTTTGAAGGAACGCTGCGCAAGGTGGCGGAGCTTGGCTATAAGGGCGTGGAATTTGCCGGATTTTACGGCCGTTCGGTGGAGCAGGTACAGGCCATTTTGCAGGAAACCGGATTAACCGCGATCGGTGCGCATACCGCGTATACCCGGCTGAAAGAAGAGATGGACGAGGAATTAGCCTTTAACAAAGCGATTGGCAGCCGTTATATTATCGTTCCGTTTTTGGAAGAAGCCGATCGCAACCGCTGGAGTGAGATTATTGAGGATCTGAAAAAATTCGGCGAACGCTGTAAAAAGGAAGATTTGGTGCTTTGCTATCATAATCATGATTTTGAGCTCACATTGCAGCACGACGGCAAGCCGGCGCTGGATGCAATCTACGAACAAGTGCCCGCGTCTCTGCTGCAAGTTGAACTTGATTCCTGCTGGGTCTCGTTTGCCGGGTACAATCCTCTGGAATATATCGCTACATACCAGGGTCGGTTGCCGCTGGTTCATTGGAAGGACCTGACCAAGAAGTCGGACGGTTCGCCGGATACGGTTGAGCTGGGCCGCGGGGAAATCGCCATAACGGAGATCGGTGATGCGGCGATCGCTGCCGGAGTCGAATGGCTGATTGTTGAGCAGGACCATTGCGCCGGAGATTCGCTGGAGAGCATCAAGACCAGCATGGAATGGGTGCGAGCCTACGTGGAAAAAGGAGGTCAACTTCATGTCTAAAACGTTAAAGGTTGCGATCATCGGTTGCGGCGGGATTGCGAATGGCAAACACCTACCAAGCCTGGCGCAGCAGCCTGAAGTGGAAATGGTAGCATTCTGCGATATCATTGAGGAACGCGCCGCGAAAGCCGCCGAGCAATACGGGGCGGAGGGGGCCAAGATCTACACTGATTTCCATCAGCTGCTGGCGGAGAGCGACGCTGAAGTCGTACATGTTTGTACACCAAACGATTCCCATGCGGAGATTACAGTAGCTTCGCTGGAGTCCGGACGTCATGTCATGTGCGAGAAGCCGATGGCTAAGACGGCGGAGCAGGCCCGGCAAATGCTGGATGCGGCCAAACGCACGGGCAAAAAACTGTCGATCGCTTACCAGAACCGTTTCCGCAGCGACAGCTTGTACTTGAAGCAGCTCTGTGAGAACGGCGAGCTGGGCGATATTTATCTCGGCAAGGCGCTGGCGGTTCGCCGCCGGGCGGTGCCGACGTGGGGCGTGTTCCTGGATGAGGAGAAGCAAGGCGGCGGGCCGCTGATCGATATTGGCACCCATGCGCTGGACCTGACCCTTTGGCTGATGAACAACTACGAGCCAAAGAGTGTGACCGGTTCTGTCTTCCATAAGCTCGGTAACCGTGAAAATGCGGCGAACGCCTTTGGGCCCTGGAATCCGGAGGAATTTAAAGTAGAGGATTCCGCTTTTGGCTTTATCACGATGAAAAACGGGGCAACGATCATCCTTGAATCCAGTTGGGCGCTAAACGTCGTGGAGACCGGCGAAGCCAAAACGCTCCTGTGCGGTACGGAAGGCGGCGCGGACATGACCAATGGCCTGCGCATCAACGGCGAGAAGTTAAGCCGCTTGTATGAGACGAAGATTGACCTGAATGCAGGTGGCGTCGCGTTCTACGAAGGCAAGCAAGATACCGATGCCACGCGTGAGGCGAGAGCCTGGGTCAAGGCGATTCTTGAAGAGGAGGAGCCGCTGGTGAAGCCGGAGCAAGCGCTTGTTGTAACGGAGATTTTGGAGGCGATTTACGAGTCGGCCAGAACCGGAAAAACGGTTTATTTTGATTAATCACGGGAGGGACCTGGGATGAAATTAGGCGTATTTCTCGTATTGTTCGGAGGGCTCCCGCTGGAGCAGGCGTTGGATAAGGCGGCCGCCCAGGGGTTGAAAGCGGTCGAGATCGGGACCGGCGGTTATCCTGGCAACGCACATTGCAATCCGGATTTACTATTGGAGAGTAAGACGGAACGGGAGGCGTTCAAGAAGGCGGTTGAATCGCGCGGGCTTATGATCAGCGCCCTTAGCTGCCACGGGAATCCGCTGCATCCGCAAAAAGCGGTTGCCAAGGAATTCCATGATGCTTTCGTCAAGACCGTCCAATTGGCGGAGCTGCTGGAGGTGCCGGTCGTTAATACGTTCTCGGGCTGCCCAGGCGACCACGAAAACGCGAAATACCCGAACTGGCCGGTAGCGCCATGGCCCAACGATTATCAAGAAATCCTCGACTGGCAGTGGAGCAACAAGGTGATTCCATATTGGACGGAGATGGGCCGTTATGCGGCGGAGCATCACGTAAAGATCGGTCTGGAGCTGCACGGCGGCTTCTCCGTGCATACGCCGGCCACGCTGCTGCGCTTACGCGAAGCAGCCGGTGAGTCGATCGGTGCGAACCTGGACCCCAGCCATATGTGGTGGCAAGGGATTGATCCGGTCCAGGCGATTTCCATCCTTGGGCGGGCCGGTGCCATTCATCACTTCCATGCCAAGGATACGACGATCGATCCGGTGAACGTGAACCGTTACGGCTTGACGGATATGCAGCCTTACACGAACATGCTGGACCGGGCTTGGCAATTCCGCACCGTTGGTTATGGTCATGATTCGAAAACCTGGGCGGATATCATCAGCGCATTACGTCTATATGGTTACGACTATGTGGTCAGCATTGAGCATGAGGACGGACTGATGTCGATCGACGAAGGGTTAACGAAAGCCGTACGTCATCTACAGCAAGTCCTGATGGAGGACTCAGCCGCAGAAATGTGGTGGGTATAAGTTACAACCAGCGTAATATACTATATTAGCGGCCGCCGCCTGGGCGGCCGTTTTTTCAAATGACCGGGTCCCCCCCTTACTTTCCAAGGACAAATGTGCTATTATGAAATATACTAACAAAACGTAAGTTTTAAGCCTTTAGGCGGGCAATGATAACGAGGTGAAATTTATGGATGAGCATTCTCATGCGATGTGTCCGCGGTTTGAATCGGCTTTTTCGTTTCTAGGCAAGCGTTGGAACGGATTGATCATCAATACGCTGATGAGCGGGCCGAAACGATTCAAGGATATTTCCAATCAGATTCCTTCCATGAGCGATAAAATGTTGTCGGAGCGGATGAAGGATTTGGAATGTGAAGGGATCTTGATCCGTCATGTTTACCCTGAGACTCCGGTCCGGATTGAATATGAGTTGACCGAGAAGGGGCGGGCGCTTCGTCCCGTCATGGAACAGGTTCAGGCTTGGGCGACGGAGTGGATCAAGTGATCGGCATGCCGTTACCGGCGAGCGGGCGGCATGATAACAAATAGAAAGTGGGTGTACTTGTGGCTGAGGTCATTGTTATCGGAGCAGGACCGGCGGGAGCCAGCGCAGCGCTTTTCTTGGCTAAAGCAGGGAAAGAAACGCTTGTTCTGGACAGCAACGCCAGCATGACCAAACGGGCATGGATCGAAAATCATTACGGCGCGAAGGATATCTCTGGACCGGATCTGCTGAAGATCGGGCGAGAGCAAGCGGAGAAGTTCGGCGCGAAATTTATTGAGGAAAAAGTGACGGGCGTGGATACTAACGGCGGATCGAAAGTGACTGTCAAGACCGAATCCGGCCGCAGTTACGAAGCTTCCCATATCGTATTGGCCACCGGCGCATTAACCGATCTTGCAAGCGCTATCGGCTTAGAATTGAAGGAAGGCCGCGAACCGCGCATCAAAACGGTGATCGCTACGGATGGCGAAGGCCGTACGAGCATCCCGCGCGTTTGGGCGGCGGGAACGGTTGCCGGAGTAAGCGTGCACACGATTATCACTGCCGGCGACGGCGCTAAGGTCGCAATCGAGCTGATCAGCGAGCTGAACGGCGAGCGTTATGTAGATCACGACGTACTTAAGTAATCCATCGGAACATAGGAAGGCCTCCTGAACAGGAGGCCTTTTATTTATGCAAATGCAAGGCTTGCGGCCGCAAAGTGAGCGCAATCACCAAGACAGGGGCTCCCGTGAAGTAAGGTGAAGAGGTAAATGAACTTCAATTTTCTCGGGAGGTTTAAGTAATGGAAACTAATTCAATGCATTTTCAATTGACCGATAAAGTTCGAGATATCGTACTGCGGTTTCCCAAAGCCGCGGATTATTTCCGGCAACAAAAGATCGACTTTTGCTGCGGTGGGAATCGTCCGTTAGACGAAGCAGCGGCCGAACGAGGTATTTCGGCAGACCCGCTGCTGGAGGATCTGAACCGTATGCTGGCGGAGCATCCGCATACCAGCGAGGGAGAGAACTGGCTGAACGCCTCCTCCGCGGATCTGGTTGGACATATTGTAGGCAAACATCACCGATATTTACGGGAGGAGCTCCCCGAGATCCAGAAGTACGTAACCAAGGTTGCCCGCGTTCATGGGGAATCCGACACCCACCTGCTGGAGGTCGCTCGCCTATTTGGGGATTTGCGGCGCGAGCTGTTGGAGCATACCGATAAGGAAGAGGCGGAGGTGTTCCCGAAAATGCTCAACTGGGAGGTTGGCCAAGAGCCGGAGGTGCTTGAGAAACTGCAGGCGGCGATCACCGAGCTGGAAGCGGAGCATGATGGTGCAGGAGATATCTTAAAACAGCTGCGCGAGTTAACCGAAGATTTTCAGCCGCCGATGCATGCTTGTACGACGTACCGCTTGACTTACGCGCGTCTGGAGGAATTGGAAGGCATGACCTTTACCCATGTGCATCTGGAGAATAACGTGTTATTTCCGCGTTACACCGAATAGCTTACTTTAATTTCAGCCCCATCGTCTAAATCTGATTTGAGAACCTGCGTCTTGTCCGGTATCCTTAAGGTAGGGAATATTCTACTGCCCGGGTTGGGACAATGTAATAAGAAAGGCGGGGCGGCGATGGCAATGCGAAAGAGATGGCGATGGCTTGTGGGATGGATGGCAGGTATAGCGTTACTCGTATCGGCCTGCGCCCAAGGCCAAATTACCGATCAACCGGCGCCGACGGAAACGCAGCTTACGGAGAAAGAGGAGTCCCACGATATCTCGTTGATGATCGATGGGGGGACCTTTATTCCCGATGTGACGCGCAGCCTGCATTACGATTATCGGGATGGGTTAACGGCGCGGCGTGCGCTGGAGAGCAGCGGGATCGTCAGGTTTACCGAGGATCGGGCAGCGATCCAATCGGTTGGGGAAGTGTCGCTGGATTCCACGCTGGAATGGGGTACCCGATTGAATGACAAAGAGCTGGCTTCCAGCGGCTGGGATCAAGATCTGCAGGTCGGGGACAAGCTGCTGGTTTATGTCAAGACGGTTGACAGCTTTGAGGCGATCCCACATCAAGCATCTTTGCTGCTGATTATCGACGGGGGCAGCCAGAAGAAGTATTATGTGAATAAATATGACGACAATACGACGGTCCGGGATCTTCTGAAGCGCAGCAATATCGTTCAGTTTACTCCCAACAATAAATCCATCGTTTCGGTTGGCGGGTATACGCCGAAGGAGAATGAACAGTGGACCCTGAAGGTGAATGGGAAGAAGCTGCTGGATACCGGCCTGGACATGAGATTAAAACCTCAGGATAATGTGGAGATCGTGTTGAAACAAAAATAGTGCGAATGAGAAATTTTTTGGATGGAATCCGCATCCCGGTTATTACCGGGGCGGATTTTTTTTATTTCAATAGGTTTCCCCAAATAGTTATGACAAAACTTTGTTCAAACTTTCACAATTAATGTGAATGTAATCACAAGGTACCTACAATTTAAAATATATACTAGGTTCATCACTTAAAAATTGAACTATCGTGGAGAGTTAGAGATCAAGGTAATTATTGGAGGAGGCATTACGAACATGGGTACTGACAGAGAGAAACTAGTCGTGATCGGGAATGGGATGGCCGGCATCAGCGCGGTGGAGCAAATCCTGAAGCTGACTACGAAATTTGACATTACGGTATTCGGAAGCGAGCCGCATCCGAACTATAACCGGATTATGTTGTCGTACGTGCTGGAAGGCAGCAAGACGATGGATGACATCGTGCTAAACGATTTGAATTGGTATCACGACAACGGCATTACCTTGCACATGGGAACAACGGTCGAGCGGATCGACAGCGAAGCCAAAGAGGTGGTGGCTGAAGGCGGGCAACGCATTCCTTATGACAAGGTGCTGATCGCTACCGGCTCCACTTCGTTTATTTTGCCGATTCCGGGCAGCGATAAAGAAGGGGTTGTTGGTTTCCGCGATATCGCGGACTGCGAGCAAATGCTGGAGGCGGCGAAAACCTGCAAGAAGGCGGCGGTCATCGGCGGTGGATTGCTTGGTTTGGAAGCGGCTAAAGGGCTTGTGCAATTGGGGATGGACGTTACGGTTGTGCATTTGATGGAAGACTTGATGGAACGCCAGTTGGATCATCAAGCGGCCGGCATGCTGAAGGCGGAGCTTGAGCGGCAAGGCATCAAGTTTAAGATGGGCGCGCAAACGACGGAGCTGCTTGGCGACCGCCGGGTCAGCGGCCTGCGCTTTGCCGATGGCACCGAGTTAGAGGCAGAGTTTGTCGTGATGGCTGTTGGGATCAAACCCAACGTTGCCGTCGCCAAAGCCAGCGGCATGGAAGTGAACCGCGGGATCGTGGTGAACGACTACATGCAAACCTCGCTGGAAGGCGTCTATTCGGTGGGTGAATGCACCGAGCATCGCGGGATCTGCTACGGCCTGGTGGCACCGTTGTTCGAACAGGGGATCGTGATGGCGAAGCATATCAGCGGCGTGGACACCGCTCCTTATGAAGGCTCGGTCGTATCGACCAAGCTGAAGATTTCCGGCGTGGATGTATTCTCCACCGGCGAATTTATCGACGGGCCGGAACATACGGTGATCGCCAGCAAGGACGATTGGAAACGCACGTATAAGAAAATCCTGCTGAAGGACGGCAAGCTGGTAGGATCGGTGTTGTTCGGCGACATCTCGGATTCGGCCGAGCTGCAGAAGCTGATTAAGCAAGGCGCAGAAATGACCGACGAGTTGTACGAGTCGCTGATGGGCGGCGGCTGCTGCGGCGGCGGAGGCAAGAAGAAGGCTTCGGTCGAAACGATGAGCGATGAGGAGATTGTTTGCGGATGTAACGGGGTCACCAAAGGTACGATCGTCGATTGCGTGGTGAACCGGGGCATGACCACGGTGGACGAGATCAAGGCTAGCACCGGGGCGACCCGTTCTTGCGGCGGCTGTAAACCGGTCGTCGAGCAAATCCTGCAATATGTGCTTGGTGACGGCTTTACGCAAACGGCAAAGCAGGGCATCTGCGGTTGTACTACGCTCAGTCGCGACGAGATCGTGGCGGAGATCAAGGCGAAAGGACTGCAAACCACCAAAGAGGTCATGAACGTGCTTGGATGGTCGCAGCCGGAAGGCTGCTCGAAGTGTCGGCCGGCCATCAACTACTATTTGGGTATGATCTATCCGGATACGCATGAGGATGAGAAGGCTTCGCGTTTCGTCAACGAACGGATGAACGCCAACATTCAAAAGGACGGTACGTATACGGTGGTGCCGCGGATGTACGGCGGCGTAACGACGCCGGAAGATCTGAAGAAAATCGCGGATGTCTCCCTGAAATACGATGTCAAAGTGGTTAAGGTCACAGGCGGTCAGCGGCTTGATCTGATCGGTGTGAAGAAAGAGGATCTGCCTAACGTGTGGGCGGAGCTGGATATGCCGTCAGGTTATGCTTACGCGAAATCGCTGCGTACCGTCAAAACATGTGTGGGCTCGCAATTCTGTCGCTTCGGCACCCAGGATTCGATGGGGATGGGCGCGCTGCTGGAACGCAAGTTCGAGCGGCTTGACTTCCCGGCCAAATTTAAGATGGCGGTCAACGGCTGTCCACGGAACTGCGCCGAATCGTGTACGAAGGATATCGGCATCGTCGGTAACGACGGCGGTTGGGAAATCTTTATCGGCGGCAACGGCGGGATCAAGGCGCGGTTAGCAGATTCGCTGTGCAAGGTGAAAACCGATGAGGAACTGATCGAGCTGTGCGGTGCAATTATGCAGTATTACCGCGAAACCGGCAACTACTTGGAGAGAACGTCGGAGTGGGTAGAACGGTTGGGCCTTGAACACATCCGCTCGGTCGTGGTCGACAATCTCGAGAACCGCAAAGCACTAATGGAACGGATTGAATTTGCCTTGAAGCAAGTGACGGATCCTTGGAAAAAAGTACTGAACGACGATGAGCAACGCGGCAAATTGTATCATTCGTTGGAAATGAGCAACCAGCTGTAACACAACGTTTAAAGCGAAAGGGGTTATGGAGCAATGAAAATGGAGATGAACGGCGAAACGTTCTACCCGGTTGGCGCCTTGGAGGATTTTCTGCCACAGATCGGACGCGTTGTGGAGCTGGGCGGCCTATCGATCGCCGTGTTCCGCACGTCGGACAGCCGCATTTTTGCGGCGCTGAACCAAAATCCACATCCGAAGGGCGGACCGCTGGCCGAGGGCATCGTTTCGGGTCATTATCTGTATGATCCGTTGTACGACTGGAAAATCGACCTGACCACCGGGCTTGTTCAAGCCCCGGATACGGGACAGGTAGCGATGGTTCCGGTGAAGGTGGAGAACGGGCAAGTTTTCATTGCCGCAGCCGAGCTGCAGCAAGTGTAACGCGGCGAATGCCGGCGCGGTGATCGGAAGGTCGCCGCGCTTTTTTTGCGGCTTTAGCCGGTTGAGCTCGCGAAGCGTGCGAAACAAAAAACCACCCGCTATGCGGGTGGAGGGACCTAGGGTTTGACCAACAAGACCATTCCGATAAAATTGAGATGTTCAGGCTCAAAATGAAAGGAATGGTCTTAGATGGCAAACAAGAATTACAGTCTAGCTCACACAAAGTGGATGTGTAAATACCACATTGTGTTCACCCCGAAGTATAGACGGAAAGAGATCTACAATCAAGTGAGAAAAGATTTGATCGAAATATTCAAACGTCTATGTAAATACAAGGGGGTGGAAATTTTAGAAGGTCACATGATGCCAGATCATGTGCACATGCTGGTCGCGATTCCACCAAAGATATCGGTAGCATCGTTCATGGGATACCTAAAGGGGAAAAGCTCGCTGATGGTCTTTGAAAAGCATGCCCAACTGAAGTACAAATATGGGAATCGAAAATTTTGGGCAGAGGGCTATTATGTGAGTACAGTAGGCCTAAATGAAGCCACAGTAGCCAAATACATTCGTGAACAAGAAGCACACGACCAAGCCATAGATAAATTGAGTGTAAAAGAATACGAAGATCCGTTTAGCAGTAATAGCAGCAAAAAGAAATAAACCCGTTTAACGGGTGAGTGAAGGTGACAAATTACATTGAGCCTGAACAACCATGTTGTCAGGCTGGCGTCTTTAGGCGCAGTTTGGTAACAGGGGGTTATACCCCAAGAGCAAACCACCCGTTGGACGGGTGGTTATGATTGAAGCTTGTAAGCAGAAATTGGGGAGGAGCCAAAATGTTTACACCTAATGTAGAAGCCATTGTGGAAGCGGCGGTCAAGAAGAAGGAAAAGATGAACGAAAGCTTGCCGAGATATCTCGTATCGGCGATGTTGGCAGGAGCATATGTCGGGCTAGGTATTATCTTAATCTTCAGCATCGGCGGGCCGCTGGCGGCGGTTAAATCACCGTATCAGACGATGCTAATGGGGATGTCCTTTGGTCTCGCCCTGACGCTGGTAGTGTTCGCCGGATCCGAGCTGTTTACCGGTAACAATATGTTTTTTACAGCAAGCACACTCGCGAAGCGGACGACGGTGGGAGATACGGCGAAGAACTGGACGCTCGTATTTCTTGGCAATCTGGCGGGCGCGCTAGTGCTTTGCCTGCTGATCGTCGGCAGCGGCTTGTTCAAGACGGCCGCGCCGGAGCATTTGATCTTTGCCGCTTCGGCGAAGAAGATGGGGGCCCCGGTGACGGAGCTGTTTTTTCGCGGGATTCTATGTAACTGGCTCGTGTGCCTCGCGCTGTGGATGGCGAACCGGGCCAAGGAGGATATCGCCAAGCTCGTTCTGATCTGGTGGTGTCTCTATGCGTTTATCGCCAGCGGCTACGAGCATAGCGTGGCTAATATGACCCTGCTTAGCCTGTCGCTGCTGCTGCCGAATCATCCGGATACGGTTACGATCGCCGGTTGGCTGCATAACATGGTGCCGGTCACGTTGGGTAATATGGTGGGTGGTGCGGTATTCGTCGGTATGGCTTACTGGTTTATTTCGCCCGTTCGCAAGAAGGCATAGGGCGCTTAATTTGCACTGAATCCCCAAGTCGATCGGGTAGAGATGCGGCTTGGGGATGTTTTGCGTGTCAAAAAGAACAAAGCAAAAAACCGCCCGATCAGAAAGGGACGGTTCGATAAGCTGGAGCTCCTGTCTATATGGCGAAAGCTGCCGCCGATTAAATGCGGCAAATTTCGTTCGGGCACAGCTCGCAGTGGCAAATATCCTGCAGCATGACGAGGTCTTTGATCACGATCATGCCGTTTTCGTATTCCAGTGCGTCCTTCTTGCGCAGGTCGCTCAGCATACGGTTCACGCTCTCGCGCGTAGCCCCGATCATGTTGGACAAGTCGGTGTGGGTGATTTTCTTGTTAATCAGAATCGTGTCTCCATGTTGTTCGCCGTACGTATTGCTGAGGCGGATTAACGTCGAGCAAAGAGCGCCCGGTTTGCCGTACATCATCAAATCGCGGAATTTGGTTTGCGTCAGTCGGTGATGAATACCCATCCATTTCATGAAATCGATGGCGAAATCGCAATGCTGGCAGATCATGATCTCCAGATCCTTCTGCTCGATGACCCCAATTTCGCAGTCTTCGATGACCTCGGCGGTAAAGCTGTGCTTCGAGCTAAAGAACGGGTCAGCCTGACCGACCATGTCGCCGCGTCCGTACATGTACAGGATCAGTTCTTTGCCTTCATCCGTCGATTTCGTCAACTTCACGCGGCCGCGTTTGATGTAGAACAGTTTATCGGAAAAGTCACCTTCCCAGAATAAATGCGTCCCCTCGGGGTAGGCCTTGTCTTTCATCGTAACGAGTAGGCGATTGAAGTTCTGCTCTGTAAAACAGCTCGTATTACCGCGGGGTAGGGTGGCATTTACAATTTCACTCATCATCGATTTCCCCTTTGTACTCCAAATTTTTCTGAAAATTTTAAATTAATTATATAACGTTTTTTTGATTTTTTGGGGGCTGTAAAGCCTGAAAAAGTGTCGAAATTTCAACATTGTGAGAAAATTCACTTTGTTGAATCGTAGAAATGCGCTATACGAGGCGCAAGATAAAGGGCTATTCCCCAAAAAAAAGAATGTCGGATTTTCCGCACATTGTAAAGTATATATGAAAATAAAATCATGGCAAGTGAAAACTTTCAACTTTTTTAAAGTATGTGAAAAAATTCACTATACAAAGACAAAACCCTGTGCTATGATCAAGACATAAAGAGAAGCGCACAAGCTTCGTAAGGGCAGGCTTGCAAGTGAAAATTTTCACGAGTAATATCACCCGTTATTTGCAGGCAAATCCTTAATAAATCTTAGGAGGATGAGAGAGATGGCCGTTAAAAACGAAGTGGCTCCAAAAGCACAGGCAACCGCACAAGATTACATTCAGACCTTGATTGACAAAGCGAAGAAAGCATCCGAAGCATTCATGAGCATGGATCAAGAGCAAATCGACAACATCGTGCAAGCTATGGCTTTGGCAGGGCTCGACAAACACATGCATCTTGCAAAACTGGCGATTGAAGAAACCGGCCGCGGGGTGTACGAGGACAAAATCATTAAGAACATGTTTGCGACCGAGTATATCTGGCACAGCATCAAGTACGACAAAACGGTAGGCGTCATCGAAGACAATCCTTACGACAGCTTCCAAAAAATCGCCGAGCCGGTTGGGATCATCATGGGGATTACCCCGGTCACGAACCCAACGTCGACCACCATCTTTAAATCTCTGATCGCCATCAAAACACGCAACCCGATCATCTTCGGTTTCCATCCATCCGCTCAAGCCTGCAGCACGGAAGCCGCTAAAATATTGCTCGAAGCTGCCGTTAAACACGGGGCACCTGCGGACTGTATCCAATGGATCGAAAATCCTTCCATGGACCGCACGAACGCGCTGATGAATCACCCGGACGTGGCTTGCATCCTGGCTACCGGCGGTTCCGCGATGGTAAAAGCCGCTTATAGCTGCGGAAAACCGGCCCTTGGCGTTGGCCCTGGTAACGTACCTTGCTTCATTGAGAAGAGCGCTGATCTGGATCAAGCGGTTAACGACCTGATTCTGTCCAAAACGTTCGACAACGGTATGATTTGTGCATCCGAGCAAGCGGTAATTATCGAAGAGCCGATTTTTGACCAAGTGAAGAAGAAAATGATCGCCAACGGCTGTTATTTCGTAAATAAAGACGAAGCTGCCAAGCTGACCGCAGGCGCCATCATTGCCGATAAATGTGCAGTGAACCCTGCGATCGTAGGCCAACCGGCCGTAAAAATCGCAGAAATGTGCGGGATCGATGTCCCGGCTGGAACGAAAATTCTCGTAGCCGAAATCGACGGCGTTGGCCCGAAATTCCCGTTGTCCGCTGAGAAGCTGAGCCCGGTGCTCGCTTGCTACAAAGTGAAAAACGCGGAACAAGGGATCGAACGTGCCTTGGAAGTCGTTCAATTCGGCGGTATGGGTCACTCCTCGGTCATTCATTCGAACAATGAAGAAGTGATCCAAAAATTCTCGGATAAGCTGCCAACTTGCCGGATCCTGGTAAACCAACCATCCTCGCAGGGCGGTATCGGCGACATCTACAACACGAACCTGCCGTCGCTGACGCTGGGCTGCGGATCGTACGGTCGTAACTCGACTTCGTCGAACGTCACCGCAATCAATCTGATCAACGTGAAAAGGGTGAATCGTCGTACCGTGAATATGCAATGGTTTAAAGTGCCTAGCAAAATCTACTTTGAGAAAAACTCGACGCAATACCTGGCCAAAATGCCGGACATTTCCCGCGTGCTGATCGTTACCGACCCAATGATGGTGAAGCTCGGTTATGTCGAAAGAGTTGAGCACTATCTGCGCCAACGCCAAACGCCGGTTGCCATCGAAGTCTTCTCGGACGTTGAACCGGATCCGTCGACTACGACAGTCGAACGCGGTACCGAGCTGATGGCCAAGTTCCAACCGGACTGCATCATCGCCTTGGGCGGCGGTTCGCCGATGGATGCTGCGAAAGGCATGTGGCTGTTCTATGAATATCCGGATACCGACTTCCATAACCTGAAGCAAAAATTCATGGATATCCGTAAACGGATCTATAAATACCCACGTCTGGGTCAAAAAGCGAAATTCGTTGCGATTCCGACAACGTCGGGTACCGGTTCCGAAGTCACCTCGTTTGCGGTAATTACGGATAAAATCAACGGCAACACGAAATACCCGCTGGCCGATTACGAGTTGACGCCAGACGTAGCAATCATCGATCCTGAGTTCGTATACAGCTTGCCGAAAGTGGCTGTAGCCGACACGGGTATGGACGTGCTGACCCATGCGATCGAAGCTTACGTTTCGGTCATGGCGAACGACTATACGGACGGTTTGGCGATCAAAGCGATTCAGCTGGTATTCCAATACCTGGAGAAATCGGCGCTGACCGGCGACAAGCTGGCCCGCGAGAAAATGCACAACGCTTCGACGCTCGCAGGGATGGCGTTCGCCAACGCGTTCCTCGGCATCAACCACAGCTTGGCGCATAAATGGGGTGGTCAATACCATACGGCACATGGACGCACCAATGCGATCCTGATGCCGCACGTCATCCGCTACAATGCGAAGAAACCAACGAAATTCGCCGCATGGCCGAAATACACGAACTTCGTGGCTGACGAGCGGTACGCAGAAATCGCCCGCATCCTGGGTCTGCCGGCACGCACAACGGAAGAAGGCGTAAAGAGCTTGATCAAAGCGATCCGCGACCTGAACAAGAAGCTGGGAATTCCGGAAACGTTCCAGGAGCTTGGCTTCGATCCGAAGGATTTCGAATCGCGTGTTGATTACCTGGCGGACCGTGCATTCGAAGACCAATGTACAACGGCGAATCCGAAGCTGCCGCTGGTTAGCGAGCTGGCCGAAGTATACCGCGACGCCTTCTATGGAAGATTTGAAGAATAAGTGAACAGCCTTGCATGAAAACGTGACAAATATCACTTAATGTGATATTTGTCACAATCTTTTTAGGGCGGTTAAGCTATGATTACAGTATAAATGATCCCTCATAGAGATGATGGAGTGGAACCCCGGTCAATGGCCGGGCACAATATTTGTCTGAGTTGTGAAAAGTATCACAAATTTAAAGGGATCATGAGGCGCGGGATATATCCTTCACACCGCGACCACTATATAAATGGAGGGAATAAAGATGTCGGTGATCGAAAGAGAAGTAACGGAAACGAAAGAGCAAAACGCATGGAGAGGCTTCAAACCTGGCAAATGGATGAGAGAAGTGGATACTCGCGATTTTATCCAAAGCAACATCAATCCTTATGCAGGCAATGAATCCTTCTTGAAAGGTGCAACAGCCAACACGAAAGCATTGTGGGATATCGTATCGCAGCTGTCCGTGAAAGAACGGGAAGCCGGCGGGGTCCTGGATGTAGACGTGAACACGCCATCCACGATCACTTCCCATGCTCCCGGATATTTGGATCAAGCGAAGGAACAAATCGTAGGCGTTCAAGGCTCTGCTCCTTTCCAACGCACGATTCACCCCTTCGGCGGAATCAACATGGTTATCAACTCCTGCAAAGCTTATGGATTTGATCTGCCGCCTGAAATCGTAAACCTGTTTACAACAATTCGCAAAACGCATAACCAAGGCGTATTTGATGCTTATACATCGGAAATGAGAGCAGCGCGTAAAGCCGGGATCATCACAGGTCTTCCTGACGCATATGGCCGCGGTCGTATCATCGGGGACTATCGCCGCGTAGCGCTTTACGGAGTAGACTTCTTGATCAAGCAAAAGAAACAAGAATTGAATTCGCTTGAAGTGGACGTCATCGATGAGGATGTAATCCGCCTTCGCGAAGAAATTTCCGAACAAATTCGCGCTTTAAGCGAATTGAAACAACTCGGCGAAATGTACGGATTCGACATTTCCAGACCGGCGAACAATGCGAAAGAAGCTTTCCAATGGCTGTACTTTGGTTATCTTGCTGCCGTCAAAGAACAAGACGGTGCTGCCATGTCCCTCGGACGCGTATCTTCGTTCCTTGACGCTTACATCGAACGCGACTTGGCTGAAGGCACGTTGACCGAAGAAACGGCTCAAGAATTGGTTGACCATTTCGTAATGAAGCTGCGTATCGTGAAGTTCCTGAGAACCCCTGAATACAACGAACTGTTCAGCGGTGACCCAACTTGGGTAACGGAATCGATTGGCGGGATGTCGGTGAACGGGAAGACGCTGGTAACGAAGAACAGCTTCCGCTTCCTGCACACGCTCTACAACCTGGGTCCGGCTCCAGAACCGAACCTGACGGTACTCTGGTCGGAACAACTGCCTGACGCCTTCAAGAAATACTGCGCGAAGGTATCGATCGAAACCAGCTCGATTCAATACGAAAACGACGATCTGATGCGTCCGATCTACGGCGACGATTACGGGATCGCCTGCTGCGTCTCCGCGATGAGAATCGGGAAACAAATGCAATTCTTCGGCGCTCGTGCGAACTTGGCGAAAGCCCTGTTGTACGCGATCAACGGAGGTAAGGATGAGAAATCCGGAGCTCAAGTAGCCCCTGAATATCCGGCAATTACCTCGGAATATCTCGACTACAACGAAGTGAAGAAACGCTTTGTTCCGATGATGGAATGGCTGGCTAAGCTGTATGTCAATACGCTGAACGTAATCCATTACATGCACGATAAATACTGCTACGAACGGATCGAAATGGCGCTGCATGACCGCGACATTCTCCGTACGATGGCTTGCGGTATCGCCGGCTTGTCCGTTGCAGCCGATTCGCTTAGCGCGATTAAATACGCTAAAGTCAAACCGATTCGCAACGAAAACGGAATTGCCGTAGATTTCGAAATCGAGGGTGAATTCCCTTGCTACGGTAACAATGACGATCGCGTTGACCAAATTGCTGTTGAGCTGGTTGAAACGTTCATGGGCATGATCCGCAAGCACAAAACGTATCGCAACTCGCTGCCGACGCAATCGGTATTGACAATTACCTCGAACGTTGTATATGGTAAGAAAACAGGTACAACGCCTGACGGACGTAAAGCAGGCGAACCGTTTGCTCCGGGTGCGAACCCAATGCACGGCCGTGACAAGAAGGGCGCACTTGCTTCCTTGAGCTCGGTTGCGAAGCTGCCTTATGAGCACAGCTTGGACGGCATCTCGAATACCTTCTCGATCGTGCCTAAAGCACTGGGTAAAGAAGAAGAAGCCCGTAAATCGAACCTCGTTTCGATGATGGACGGATACTTCGGCAGCCATGCGCATCACCTGAATGTCAACGTATTTGACCGTGAACAACTGCTTGACGCTATGGAACATCCGGAAAACTATCCGCAACTGACGATCCGGGTATCGGGTTATGCGGTGAACTTCATCAAGCTGACTCGTGAACAACAGCTGGATGTAATCAACCGGACATTCCATGGTAAAATGTAATCAACCTATCTGCAAACAAACAGGCAGCAACAATTGAAGCTGCACGAACGAATGGGGAGTTAGGCCTGATCGCCTTTCTCCCCATTCCTTTATCGGACGGCTTACCATGAAAGGGTGACGAAAGATGCTTAAGGGGCGCATACATTCATTGGAGACTTTCGGAACGGTAGACGGGCCGGGAATTCGTTTCGTACTCTTTATGCAGGGCTGCTTGCTGCAGTGCCAATATTGCCACAACCCGGACACCTGGAGTCTGACGGAAGGCAAAGAAATGACCGTAGAAGAGGTTCTCGCCGAAATCGAGCCATACTTGAACTATTACCGTACCTCGGGCGGCGGACTTACGGTATCCGGCGGTGAAGCGACGCTGCAGGCGCCGTTTGTAACGGAACTGTTCCGAGAAGTGAAGAAACGCTGGAACCTTCATACAACGCTGGATACGAACGGGTATAACGATGGGGACAAGATCCGCGATTTGCTGGACGTCACCGATTTGGTCCTGCTGGATTTGAAGCATATCGACAATGAGAAGCATATCAAGCTGACCGGCAAGCCTAATGATCGGATGTTAAAGATCGCCCGCTGGTTGTCCGACCATGATCGTAAAATGTGGATCCGCCACGTTTACGTACCCGGGATCCATGGCGATGAGGAGGATTTGCTGGAGCTTGGGCGATTTATCGGCAGTCTGAAAGGCGTGGAGAAATTCGAAATTCTCCCGTATCACCAAATGGGCGTTTACAAATGGCAGGAGCTCGGTTGGGCTTACCCGCTGGAAGGTGTTCCTTCCCCAACGGATGAAGAGATCGAACGAGCCCATCAGTTGATTCGCGAAGGGGAGCAGCAAACCGCAGCGAAACTCTAAACTTCATGTCATAATGTCTAACATAAAAATCAAACCAATCCATCCAAAACGGTTAAACCTTTCAGTGCATGTTAGGTTTAACCGTTTTCATTTTGCGATTTAGATGATATTATCCCCTTAATAGAAAAATGTCCTCCTTATCAAAGGTGGTGGCGCTTTCTATAATGAGGGTGTATCACATAAACGAGTTTGAGGAGGGTCTAGAAAACATGAGGAAGAGTTTAGTGCTGCTGCTGTCTCTTGTGTTTATCGCATCCGCGCTGCTAGCGGGCTGCGGCAATTCCGGCAACAACGGAAAGAACGCTGCCCCTGCAAATGAAGGTCAAGGCACGTCGAATGCGGGGACGGAAACGGAAACGGAAACGAATAATGATCCGTTTGAAATTACGATTCGCCACACGCAGGTTGGGGAATCGAAGAAATTCCGCCTAGCGATGCTGGAAGACGTCGTCAAACAAACGGAAGCTGCTGTACCGGGCCTAACCATCAAACTGGATGCGGTAGATTCTGAAGTAAACCGCAAAGAAAAGCTGCGGGGCGAAATGGCCGCCGGCAAACCGCCGGAAATCTTCGACGTATTTGGCAGTCCAGATGCCCAGCTGTATGCAAAAGAAGGCTTGATGCTGGACTTAACGCCAATCATCGAGGAATTGGGGATTAAAGATAAATTTACGACACTGGATCCGTTTACCTTGGACGGCAAAGTGTACGGCCTGCCGATCGGGGGTTCGATCGAAGGGTACTTCTACAATAAAGATTATTTCGAATCCAAGGGGTTAACGGTGCCGAAGACGCTTGGCGAACTGGAGCAGCTTGCCGAGAAGATCAAAGCGGACGGCAAGATCCCGTTTGCTCAATCCTCTAAGGATGCTTGGATTCCGCTGATGACGACCAACAACCTGTGGTCGTATTACGCCGGACCGGAAATCACTTACGGATTCAAGACGGGTACTACGAAATGGACCGACGAGAATATGGTCAAGGCGATCGCTAAACATCAAGAATGGGTGCAAAAAGGATATTACAAAAAAGGCGAGCTTGGCTTCGAATACGCGGATATGAGAAACCAAGTCATTACGGGCGAAGCGATCATGATGATGGACGGCTCCTGGGCCAACTCCGTCTTCCGCGATCCGGCTCAAGCCGGCGATATGGTCGGCAAAATCGGTTTCTTCAACATGCCGCCGGTGAACGCCGGCGATCCGGTGGTCGTGATGCAGGACGCCAACAACGGTTACGGCTTCTCCAGCGCTGTTGCGGAGGATCCGCGCAAGCTCGCTGCCGTTAAGGAGTTCATCAAGAATATGTGGACGGATGAAATGCAGTTGCGCGGCTTGAAGGAAGATGGCGTACTGCCGGCCATGAAGATGGATCTGGAGCAGATGAAAACGGCGTCCGACGACCCGTTGATGCAGGATATTTTCAAAGCGGTGAGCGAAATCGGCACTTCCTTCCCGGCGTTTGACGCGTTGGTGCAAGCCGAAGTCAACACAGCGCTTAGTATGGGCATCCAACAAATCATCGGCGGCGAAATCGAACCGGCGAAGATGCTGGAAAATGTGCAAGCGGCGCAAGAGGCGGCCAATGCCGCAGCGGAATAACCGCTTAGTATGATCATTGAGCAAGGGCGTCACCCGCCGGCAGCGGTCCTGGGGACGCCCTTGCTTCCAACTACGGAGGTATTGGCATGAACAAAGCGCTCAGAAGTCCTCTGATTTATGGTTTATTTGTTCTCCCGGCATTAATTTTGTTTGTTGCCTTTTTCATCTATCCGATCTTTACGGCCATCAACAACAGCTTTACCAGCTGGAACGGCATTTCCAAGCATATGAATTACATCGGTTTGGACAACTATGTGATGGCATTTGAGGATCAAGCCTTTTGGAAATCGGTACGGAACAATGTGTATTTCATTTTGTTTTCCTGTTTAATTCAAGTTCCGCTGATCGTTTTCTTCTCTCTATTAATTGCCAACGTCAAGAAGCTGAAAGGCCTCTACAAGACAGCCGTCTTTATGCCCTCGATAATGTCTACCGCCGTTATCGGCATTTTGTGGGGGTTCATCTACAACCCGGATTACGGTTTGATGAACGAGTTGCTGGGGTTGTTCGGCATTTCTCCGGTGTACTGGCTGTCTGACAAGAATTGGGCGATGATCTCCATCCTTATCACGAATGCTTGGCAGTGGACAGGATTCTACATCGTGATGGTGCTGGCGGCAATTTTGGCGATCCCCCGCGAGCTGGACGAGGCTGCGGCGATTGACGGAGCGAATGGCATCCAACGGGCGTTTAGAATCACGATCCCGTTGATCATGCCGATCATCAGCGTAGTAGTCATGCTGTCGGTGGCCGGTGCGATGAAAGCGGCCGACATCGTGCTCGTGATGACCAAAGGCGGGCCGGCCGGTTCAACAGACGTTATGGCGACCTATATGATCCGCTACGCGATCACCAGCTTCCGCCATGGTTTCGGTAACGCCATCGCCGTGCTCATCTTCGTATTTACGATCATCATTACGGCCTTGTACCAAATCCTCGTGGTCCGACGCACAGAAAGGATTGAATACTGATGAGAGTGCTAAAAAAGACGATCCCACATCTGTTTCTGATGGCGTATCTGCTCATCATTTTGTATCCATTTCTGTTCGTGTTGTTTTCCTCGGTCAAAACCGATAACCAGGCGATCGCATCCAATCCATTTGGCCTGCCGTCGTCGATCATTTTCGACAATTACGTCAATGCTTGGGTAAACGCCAAGATCAGTACCTTTTTCTTTAACAGCTTGTACATCGGCGTATTGTCGGCATGTCTTTCCATCCTGTTTGCGGCGATGCTGGCGTTTGCCGTCACGCGTATGCGGTTCAACCGGATCAGCGCCATCGTGTTCCAGCTCATCCTGCTGGGGATGTTGATTCCCAACAACTCGCTGCTGCTGCCGATTTACGGCATGATGCGCAATCTGAACGTGCTCGATACGCATATGGCGTTAATTTTACCTTACGTAGCGAACGCAATTCCGTTTTCGGTGATCATTTTGGCGGCGTTTATGCGCTCCATCCCCGGTGAAATCGAGGAAGCCGCGGTAATGGACGGCTTAGGTTCGGCCGGCATGTTCTTCCGAGTTATGCTCCCGCTGACAGTACCGGCGATCGTAACGGTGTTTATTATCAATTTCCTCGGCAACTGGAACGAATTTTTGCTGGCGAACTATTTTCTGTCCAGTGAAGAATTGCGTACGCTCCCGGTGGGCATGGTTGGCTTCCGCGATGCGTACAACACGAACTACGCACAGATGTCGGCAGGGATCGTGTTCAGCGTGCTGCCGGTCATGATCATCTATGCCATCCTCCAGGAAAAAATAATTGAAGGCGTTACGGCTGGCAGCGTTAAAGGATAGACGGAGGCGTGTTAGAATAAGGTTAGTCTTAGCAATTGGGAGCTGCCGCCGATGAATTTGCGTATTAAGCTGTTTACCGCCTTTTTAGGGTTAGTCATTATTCCTTTATTTGTCCTTGGCATCATTACGTTCTTAATCACGTTTAATTCGATCGAGAAGAAATACAGCCAGCAGGCGGAATATTCGCTGAAGGCGATCGGCTACAGCATCAAGAACGTCTTTCAGGAGATGGATAACGTTACGGATAACGGCATCGCCAAAGGGGTGTTCCAGGCTGCTTTATCGGCCAAGGATCCGGATACTCAGGATTTGACGGCCACCAGCCAGCTGGAGCTGAACGCCAATCAGCGGAATTTCCGGTCCCTGCTGTACAGTCACCCGGCGATCGACTATGCGTTTCTGTACAACATTCACGGGGGCCGGAAATCCAATGTCATCGCCATCTTTAACAAGGAAAATTTTGAGACGCTGCCCTATGAGCAATTCAAGGAGCATCCTTTATATAATGACGTGATGGCCCTCAACGGCCAACCCAAATGGATCGCTCCGCACGAATACCCGGAATTGACCGGCTCGGACAATGTGTTTACGCAGATTCGTCTGATTAAGGAGCTCAGCAATCTGGAACGGGTTGGCGTTTTGGTGGTGCAAATCAAGAACTGGGAGTTCGAGAAGATTTTTCAGAACCTGAAGCTGGGCAGCCAAATGCGGGATACCCGGTTTATGCTGGTTAACGACAAGGGCCTGATTCTCTACGATTATCAATCGGAGCTGGACGGTCAGCCTATCGGCTCATTCTTACCGAAGGAATGGGAGTTCGGCGACGGATATCGGAGTTTTAAAGGGAAGTTTAACAGCCAAGAGAGCGTGATCTCGATCTACAAATTGCAGGATTACCCATGGAGCCTCGTATCGGTAACCTCCTGGAGCTATTTATCGCAAGAGGTGACGACCTTTGCCAAATGGTTTGTCGCGATTATCTGCGTATGCGTATTGACGGCGATGTTGTTTAACCTGTTGTTTATGAACCGAATTACGGGGACGATCGGCGTGATCGTGCGGTTCATGCGCAAGGTCGAGAGCGGCGACCTCCATGCACGGGTGGATGAGAAGGGCGATGACGAGCTGCTTCTGCTGCAAAAAGGCTTCAACAACCAGATGGATAAAATCAACGAGCTGTTCGAGCAAGTCAAAAGGGAACAGCTGCAGAAAGCCAATGCGGAGTTGCGCGTCCTCCAGGCTCAGATTAAGCCGCATTTTCTGTTTAATACGCTGGAGTCGATCAACGTGTTGGCGGTTCAGAACGAGGGACGCAAAGTAAGTGAAATGGTGCTGCGATTGGCGAGTATTTTGCGAATCAGTATTCAAGATAAAGAGGAAATCAAGTTAAACCTGGAAGTCGAGCATCTGCGGAGTTATTTAGAAATTCAAAAGTTTCGATTCGAAGAGCTGTTCGAGTATTCGATCGAGCTTCCGGATGAAATGATGAATTGTCTGCTCTTGAAATTAACCCTGCAGCCGCTTGTGGAGAACAGCATTCAGCACGGGTTTGAGGGTATCGATTATAAAGGCAAGATCACGGTCACGGGGAGAATGGAGCAAGACCGTATCCTGCTGCGGATTGAAGATAACGGAATTGGGATGACCAACGAGCAATTGGCAAAGATTCAATACGCGGATCTGGACGATCCGACCTATCGGTCCATGGCGCCGTATCCCAATCATGAACGCCGGGGTCTGGGACTCCGTAGTGTATATGATCGGTTGAGATTCCAGTATGGGAACAGGTATGGATTGTTTATTTGTTCGCAGCCCGGGTATGGGACGACGATTCAGTGTGTGATACCAAGATATGGGGCGGGTGATAACGATGAGATTAAAAGCGTTGCTGGTTGACGATGAAATTCATATTCTCACGAACTTGTCGAAGGTATTGCCTTGGGAAGAAATGGGGTTCGAATCCGTCTTGCTGGCCAAGAACGGAAAGGAAGCGTTAGAGATGGCCTCGATACATCGTCCCGACTTGATCTTAAGCGATATCCGCATGCCGGTGATGGACGGCATCCAACTGCTGCAGGAGGTCCGCGAGCTGGGAATTCCCTGCGAAATCCTGCTGTTGACCGGCTATCAGGAATTTGAGTATGCTCGAACTGCCCTCCGCTATGGGGTAAAGGATTATATTTGTAAGCCCATCAATTATTTTGAACTGGAGGATACGGTTCGGGGCGTTGCCAAGCAGATTCGTGAGAAACGCAAAAACCTGAACAAGGAGCAGCGGCTAAATCAGGTGGTGGATCTGGCGAATGAAAACTTCTTGCTGCATTCCTTGTTGGGACAGGAAGCGGAAGGAGAAGGGCTGTTATGGGACGACGAGGACGGTGAAGTCGAGCAACGGCGTTACGCCATGCTTCTGATGGATCTGGAAGGGTATTCTCATCGTTCAATCGCTTGGACGCTCCATGAGCGTAAAGCCTGGAACTTGCACATCAAGCATGTGTTAAAAGAAACCTTTGGTGCGGTGCTTGCCGGCTTGACCGTACTCCAAATCCGTGAGGGAGAATGGTGTATGGTGTTTCCGGTCACCGAATCGGATCAATCGGTTGAGGAGGAGGCGCTGGTGCCTGGATTTGAGCGGATCCGGCAGTTGATCCACAGCAAGGAGGAGCTGCCGGTACGCATGTGCATGTCCGCACAGCCTCACCGTTTTCAAGAATTATCGGATTTGTACCATCGCTTGCAGCATCGGTTGATTTTAGGTTCGGTGCAGGAAGGGTTCGTTAGGGTCGACACGGCACCGGCGGACGACGCCCGCTCCGGTACCGATGCCATGGAGCTGCAGTGGGGTTGGATCGAGCAGCTTGGAACCGGGTTGCGTAACGGAAGTCAGGAGGTTTTGGACCGTATCTCCGGAGAGCTGAAAACGTACATCGGTGGCTTGGATGAACAACGGGCCGGTGCAGCGGAGAAGCTGATGCACTATCTGCTGATCCATCTGCTGCGCGAAATGCGCGAGCTGCAAATGCTGCCGCGAGAGCAGGAAGAAGCGCTGTGGCAGCGGCTGCAGGAGCCGATGAGCCTGATGGAGCTGCTGTCGCTGATCGTTTCGCTGATCGAGCATTCGCGAAGCTGCCTGTCGGCGAAGAAGTCCACGGAGCTGCTGATGATGTCCGCGCAGAACTATATCCAGAACCATCTCGGTCGAGATTTTGGAATTGAGGATATCGCCGATTATCTTGGGATCAGCAGCAGCTATTTCTGTCTGCTTTTTAAGAACCATTTTGGCGAAACGTTTGTGGAGTACTTAACGAAGCAGCGGATGGAGATGGCCAAATGCCTGCTGCGCAGCAGCGAGCGTTCGATCGCGCAGATCGGGACCTCCATTGGCTATCAAGAACGGCGGTATTTCACCAAGGTCTTCCAGAAATATACCGGCATGACGCCGTCGGATTTCCGGCAGAAGGAATCAAACGTATCTTAAGGGGGACAGCTTGTGGATTTGAAGGCATGGACGTTGGAGGAGAAGATTGGGCAGCTGTTTATTTGCGGTTTTCATAGCTTGGTGCCGGACGAACAGATTCGTACGTTAGTGGAACGTTATCATGTTGGCGGCGTCGTTTATTTCCGGCGCAATATTGCGTCGGTGGAGCAGCTCGCCGAGCTGTCGCGGAGCCTGCAAGGGCTGCCTCGCCGCAAGCCGGAGCTTCCGCTCTTCATCTCAATCGACCAGGAGGGCGGTATGGTGGCCCGGCTGGATCATGAAGGGATGAGCCGCATTCCCGGCAATATGGCGCTGGGGGCGGCCGATGATCCGGCGTTGACGGAGGAAGTAGCGCAATTGGCGGCGAAGGAGATGCTGCAGCTCGGTATTAACTTTAACTTTGCGCCCTGCGTCGACGTCAACAATAATCCGGCCAATCCCGTGATTGGCGTGCGCTCGTTTGGCGAGCGGCCGGAGCTTGTGGCCGTCCACGGAGCCGCGGCGGTGCGCGGCTACCAAGCGCAAGGCGTGATCGCGACGGCCAAGCATTTTCCCGGCCACGGGGATACGGCGGTGGATTCCCACCGCGGCTTGGCCAGCGTCCCGCACGGGAAGGAGCGCCTGCACCAGGTCGAGCTGGCGCCGTTCCGGGAAGCGATAACGACGGGCGTCGATGCGATCATGACGGCGCACGTGATCTTCCCGGCATTTGAGCCGGAAGAGATCCCGGCGACGTTGTCGCACCGGGTGCTGACCGGCTTGCTTCGTGAAGAACTGGGCTTCGGCGGACTGATCGTCACCGATTGTCTGGAGATGCAGGCGATCGCGGGGCACTACGGCATCGCCGAAGGGGCGGTGCAGGCGATCGAAGCTGGTGCGGACCTCGTGCTTGTGAGCCACACGCTGGCCGACCAGCGGGCAGCGATCGAGCGGGTGGCCGACGCCTGTCTTTTATACACATCCAGATGTGAATCTAAGACAGGTGTATATGATCGGTTGAGATTTCAGAATTGGAATAGGTATGGATTGATTTATTGTTAGCAGCCCGGGTATGGGACGACGGCGAGCGGCGGAGCGCAGCGTGACGCTCGTGAAGGGTGCGGACCGCCTGCCGCTCGAGAGCGACCAGCCGGTGCTGGTCGTCTGGCCGGAGCTGCGGCATCGCACCGAGGTGGATGAGCCGGCGGTGCATCAATATACGCTGGCGGATGCGTTGCAGCCGCTTCATGGTCAGGTGCTCTTGGCGGTGATTGGGACGCAGCCCGACAACGAGGAGATTGCCGCGGTGTTGGAACGGAGCCAAGAGGTCGACCAGATCGTTGTAGCCACTTATACGGCAGAGGGCAGCATCCCCGAAGGCCAGCAATCGCTGGTGCGTCAACTTCAGCAGCTTTCAGGCAAACGGGTTATCGTCGTGTCTACGCGAAATCCATACGATTTAAACGCGTTTTCGGAGATCGAAACGTACTTATGCTTATACGAGAACCGTCCGTTTTCCTTGGATGCGGCGGCCCAGGTTTTGGTCGGCGAGCTGCAGCCTCAGGGTGTGTTGCCCGTCAGCTTGATCCAAGCCTAAATAGAAGGGGATTTGGTAACGCCCGGGAGTGATTTCCGGGCGTTTTTTGCGGGGATTTGTCAAAAAATAAAGGAAAACACAGCAGCAAACGACTGCATTTGGCAATTTATTGTGGTGCGTGTCAGCAACTTTTCCTTTTTACTTGCGTTTAATACATTGTGAATGAATGGGAGCTAGACAAAATGGGAGAGTAAAGGGAGTTTAAGCATGAATTTAAAGAGATTGTTGATCACCACGATATTGATAGCCTCACAAATCGCCATGGTGCTTCCG
This sequence comes from Paenibacillus rubinfantis, assembly GCF_001486505.1. Taxonomy (GTDB): domain Bacteria; phylum Bacillota; class Bacilli; order Paenibacillales; family Paenibacillaceae; genus Fontibacillus; species Fontibacillus rubinfantis. The sequence continues at coordinate 564,200 of NZ_LN909065.1, read as the reverse complement.
GCTAGCGCGGAGGAAATCGGGCAAGGGAACAGCGTCGATTCGTCGACTGTAACACAGCAAACAGCAGATAACGGGACGATAATCGATCCAGCCGACACCATGCTACCGGGCGATTCGTCAGGTGTGCCGGATACGAATGAGGGAACTCCTACAGGGGATACGGTTCCGGGAGACGACCAGGAAGGAACAGAAACCGGTGACGAAACCGTACCGCCAACGAGTCCGGTTACACCGCCTGCGGACCAAGGCGTACTGAACCAAGGCAACTCCGGCCAATTGATTCTGATGGTGAACAGCAAGAAGATGTATCAAGACGGGAAGGAATACCTTGCCGGTTATCCGATGGAAGTGAAGGACGGCGTATCTTACATATCCATCCGAGCGATTGTGGAACGTGCCGGATTCCAGCTGTCTTTTGACAATACAACCAAAGAAACGATTATTCTGCGAGGCAACGATGAGCTTCGGTTCAAATTAAACACAACCTCCTATAAGGTGAACGGCGTAACGCAAACCATGCGGGGGAAATCCTATTCCGCCCAAAATAACTTCATGGTGCCGTTAACGGCGATCACGAAGGCCTTAAATATCTCATACTCGTATGATTCGGTTGGCAAACGGGTCATCGTCAATTTGAACACGCTGCCGACAGCTTCATTTACGATCGGCAATAAAGAAGTGATTGCAGGGGAAACGCAGGTTCAATATGTGACCAATGCTTCCTCGCCGATCGGACTTCCGATCGTAAACGAAGAATGGATCGGACGTCAGGATATGTTCACGACGCCGGGGGATTACACCGTTAGCTACCGGGTTCAGGATTCCAGCGGCCAATGGAGTAATCCGTTTACACTGACGATTCATGTCAGCAAACCGCATACCCCGCCGGTGGCGAATTTTACAACGGACAAAGACACCTACAAAATGGGTGAAATGATCACTTATACCGACCTTAGTACGGATGAAGTGGGCATCACCGAACGCGTGTGGGAAAATAAACAGCTGGCCTTCTTTACGCCGGGGCAAATGACCATTCGCTTGAAGGTTGTCAATAAATTCGGCTTGTATTCGACTGTGGAGAAGACGATTACGATTACGAACGAGACGCTCTATACGCGGGATGAATTCAACAAGCTGTTTGTACCGGTCGGCGAAGAATATACGTTCGACGGCACACAAGTTCCAAGCTGGGAACGGATCAAATACGCCTTCACTTCCGATGCGGTGACGTTGATTCGCAGCAACAGCCCGGAAACCGTCTATTCCAAGGGGATCGTGTACAAGGAATCCGCGATTGGGAATACGCGCTTCATGATCCATCATGCCAATGCGACGGGAAAAACGGTCAAAATGTACGTGATCGCTACAAACAACAACAGCGAAACGACCCGCCTGACGCAGAGCAATCTGGGCTTTGGCGGTCCAAGCAATTACGCCACGGCGGCAGGAAAAGCATCGGTTGTGCGTTACTATGAATCGATGCAGACCGGCAACAAATATAAGGACACATGGTTTGCTCCGGGGGAAAGCAAGATCATCCTGAACGAGCTTAGCGCGACAGCGATGAAGCAAGGCGATGTCATCTCGTTGTTCGCTGACTTGTATAGTGATCATACGTTAAATTACACGGTTATTATGGTCGGTCAGGAGCAGGATCCATTTAAGACGTTACCTTATCTGGGGAATTTAACACCGGATGTCCATAATCGTGGCACTTATATGGAAGCCAATCGCAACATCGAAGTCACCGACCTGATCGGTAATACGCCAACCCGGCTGTTAATTGGCGATAACTCCAGCGACCCGTTCCTGATCGGTTACGACGGTCCAACTGGGGAATATCGAATGAACGCCGGCAACTTCGGCGTCCTGTATCGGATTAAGCTGTACCGCGTCGCGCCGAACACGCTCATCACGTTTAACCCACGCGGAGGTAACTATATGGGATCGATTATGGTGAACGGCAATATCGTGGGCTTACCAAGTTCCGGTGGACTCAGCGCGCCGAACGAGAACGCCGTGTTGTTCCGCACCGGAGAGCGCGAGCAAACCGTGGATCTAATCTTTACGGCGGCTCCAGGCAGCAACTTGTCCGTCAACCTGCTGTTCCAGCAAATGCCGGAGAAGAAAAGCGAATAAGCATAAGTGAACATGAAGGCACGGCGCGGGAGCGCCGTGTTTTTTTACGTCCAAAATCCGAAGATCCTCCATCAAGTTACGCATGAAATCAATTGTGCGATTTCGCTTTCTCCTGTAAGTTGAAAGAAAGCAGGGAGAAAGGAGCGGGTAGCCTGTGAACCACTTGAAGGTGATGATTGTCGACGATGAGATTTTGGCCATCGAGCATTTGAAGCGTTTGGTCCGTTGGGAAGAACTGGGGTATACGGTGGCGGGAGAGACCGTGCATCCGCGGAAAGCGTTGGAATTGGCGACAAAGCTGAAACCGGATTTGATCTTTGTGGATATTCGGATGCCCGGCGTGGATGGCTTGATCCTGAGCGAGTGGCTGGCGGAAGCCGGAAGTCAAGCCAAGATCGTGATTCTTACCTCGTATAAGGAATTCGAATACGTCAAACGGTCGCTGCGAATTGGTGTACACGATTACTGGGTGAAGCACGAATTAACGTCGGAGTCCTTAATGCTGGAGCTGGAGAAGTTGCGGTATACCATCGACAAAGATAAGGCCATCCAAAGAAAAATGAGCAAGACGTTGCTTGAGCAGGCGAGGGCAGGGAATGAACTTTCGAACGAAGAAATGAAAGCGCTTGCTAACTATATGGCAGCGTTTGGATCCCAATACGTGTACATTGCTCTGGAGATCGATACTCCCTATCCAGTCGTGGGTCAACCTGCGGTCAGACAAGAAACGGGCGTTCAGATGACATGGGAGGTCGAGGACGGGACGAATTATCGCTGCATGGAGACGTTTGCGACGGAGGGAACTCGGGTCGGCGTATTGCTTGGGTTTGACGGTATGGTCAGCCGGAGGCGGCAACACGAGGAGCTTTTTCAGTGGAGCACGTATTTTAAACAAGCTTATTCAGAGCATTTATCTTCTTTAGGAGGTACCGTATCCGTCGCATGTTCGTTCGTGTTTCAGGAAGCGACTGGGCTGTTTCCTGCTGCGACGTGGGCGGACAAGGCGCTGGATCTGCGAATTTTCACGGGGATGGACAACGTCATGATGTATTCCGAAGAAAAGGAAGGCGCTGTCCCAACAGCGGTTCGCAAGGAGATAGATTGGGAAGCGCGGATGTATCAATTCGTCCATGATGTGGAGGAGCATCGACTTGCCGAAGTCGAAGAGGGGATCGAAACTATGTTTGCTCTCGTCAAGACAACCGCCCAACTTGAGGGATTGCGGAAGGTCTGCAATGATTTGTCCAAGGAGCTGGATCGGCTTCGTACGAGCAAGGGAAGGCAGGCATTTCGCAATGAATCTTACATAGAGATTGAAGGCACTGAAGATTGGAGTTCGCTGTCCGGAATCGCGCGTTGGTTCAAAAACCAGTTCCGAGCCATGATGGAGGACGAGCATGGGGACATCTATTCGGCGAAGGTCAGGAAAGCGATCCAATACATTCGCCGGCATTACGCTAAAGATCTAAGCATCGAACAAATCGCTGAGCATCTGGCAATCAGCGGTGACCACTTGCGGCATTGCTTCAAAAATGAAACCGGCCGCACGATCCTGGACTATTTAACGGAGGTTCGCATGGAGAAAGCCAAACGCTACTTGGTGACAGGCCAATACAAGTTATATGAGGTGGCCGAAAAAGTGGGTTACCGCAACAGTCATTATTTCAGTAAAGTGTTTCAACGCGTGACCGGACAGCATCCGCTGGAGTTCTCGGAAAGGAAACAGGATGGCAATGAGTAACTTATCCGGATTTAAGATGCGCGCTCGCATTCGCACGAAAATCATTGCCGCATGCGCTCTGATCCTGTCCTCGTCGCTGCTCATCAGCAGTTGGGTCACTTATTCGTACGTCAAGGATATCATGCGGGAGCAAGCTGTCCGGGACAATACGACGAAACTGGAACAGACGTCTTCCTTTATCAATCGCATGCAAGAGCAATTACGTGAAACGGCGGAATATATCATCAGCGATTCCGAGGTGAATGTGTTGATGGTCAAAGATCCAAACGATACGTACGAACAGAGCTATTTTAAGAAAAATAAGGTTAGGGAGAAGCTAAAGCTGTTTCCTGTGATGAATTCCAGCTTATTGAACGTGATGATTATCCGGCCGGACGGCGAGGTGTTTTCCAATTATCAAGGATATGACAGCTATTACAGAGACTATCTAAACCAGGCTTGGTTTGCCGATTATCGGATGGGGCGCAGCGAGTCGCGATTTTCGGATCCGCATGACTTCATATTTCTTAACCGAAGGCAACAGGTGATTAGCTATATCGTGAATTACAGGAACTTTAAAGACGATCTAAACGAGAGGTACTACCTGGTACTGGATTTCAACCAAAAAGATCTGGCGAGCTTATTTGAGCAGAGCAACAGGGATTTCGAACGTCTGCTTCTCTTGAATCAAGACGGGGTACCCTTGTTTGATAGCAGCCCTGGAGAGACTCGTTGGACCGATATCGGTTTGGGAGATGGGAAGTATATCGAAATCGTAGACGATTCCGTGGGGGAAGGATGGAGACAAGTCGCGGTTATCTCTAAATCTCGCCTGTATGAGCACGTAAACAAGCTTCTGCTTTTTTACACGCTGATTGTGGCTGTCAGCCTGATTGTCGTCATGATGATCCTGCTTCCGCTGCTCGTGCAACTGACTCGGCCGATCTCGAAGCTGGTTCGAGCGATGAAACGGGTATCCGCAGGCGACCTGAACACCGAATTGCATATCCGAAGCGGAGACGAAATGGAGCTGCTCGGGCTTGGATTTAACCGAATGATGAAGGATTTGAACTCGCTGATTGAATCCCTTGTGCAGGAACAGAAGGAAAAACGCAATATGCAAATCCAACTATTGTTATCGCAAATGAATCCTCATTTTATTTATAACACGTTAAATACGGTGATTTATTTAGCGCATGCTGGGAGGACAAAGGAGGTAGCCGACATGACCGCCTCATTGATCCATCTTCTGCAGAACACGATTAAAATTGGCGATGATGCCTGGTTTACGACCCTGGAGGAAGAAGTGGAGTTGGTGAAAAAATACGCTGCCATCCAAGACTGCCGCTATCCGGGACGATTTCGGATCGAATGGGACATCCAGGAAGTGCTTATGCCCTGCAAGGTCTTAAGAATGTTGCTGCAGCCGCTTGTTGAAAATGCGCTTTATCACGGGATATTCCCCTCCGAACGGCAAGGTTGGATTGGGATCTCGGCCCAGAGAACGGACCGGGGGATCGAGGTGTCCGTCATCGACAATGGGATCGGTATCAGCACCTCCCAAACGGCGCTTCCTCCTCCGAAGGCCTCTACCGGAATCGGACTCACGAATATTCGGGAACGCCTGAACTTTCACTATGGTGCACAGGCCGGCCTCGAGGTTAAGAGCTTTACAGGCGAAGGGACGGAAGTAAGGATTCACCTCCCTTTTACCGTCGAGGAGGGGAACTCTACGACCGAAGACAGCCGAATTATGAGCAAAATAACCGGGTTGTGACATTTTAACCCCATATCTAGCGGTGATAAGATCACGGTGTAAGCGGATACAAAAAGATTGTGGGAGGGGTTAATATGAAGAACAAACGTCTGAAAAAGAGTGGGGTGACGCTCTTGGTGCTGGCAATGATGATCACGGCGATATTGGCGGGGTGCGCGAAGAGCGATTCTGCCGCCAATCGGAACACCGGTGAGCCGCCGTCGGTTTCGGGTGGGACTTCGGTCAATACCGAAGGGGAAGCTCCAACGCTCGGCGGGGTTCCCACAAATATCGAAGGCGAAATCATCGTGTGGGACTGGGATGAAGCCTTCCTGACCGCGATGGTGCCGGAATTCAACAAAACCTTTCCAAACGTCAAAGTGAAATACACCGTCGTCAACAATAACGACTACATGCAAAAGCTGCAAAGCGGGATTGCTTCCGGATCGGAGGTGCCTGACGTCATCTTGGGCGAGATGAATTTCCGCGGGCAATTGTTTGATCTTGATGTGCTCGACAATCTGGAGCAAGCTCCGTACCACTTCTCCAAGGATCAACTGCTGGATTATTTGCCGCCGCTTCTCTCGAACACCAAAGGCGAGCTGGTTGGCGTCGATCAATCGATTACACCCGCCGGACTTGGGTACCGGCGAGACCTTGCCAAGGAATACCTGGGTACGGACGATCCAAGCGAATTGTCCAAGTTGCTGCCGGATTGGAATACCTTCACCCAAAAAGGGGTTGAAGTCAAAGAAAAAAGCGGTGGTGCGGTCACGATGATCGCCAGTTTCGACGATGCCTACCGCGTGTTGAAAGGGCAAACCGAGCAGCCGTACATTAATGGATCCACCATTGACTTGACGGAGCGTATGAAGGCGCCGTTCGAGAAACTGTTCACCATGCGGGACGCCGGTATTCTTGGTAAATACGAGGGGTATACCCCGGGGTGGAACGCGTCGTTTGCGAAAGGCGATAATATTTTCTATCCGATGGCTCCGTGGAGTCCCAAATGGAACGTGCAAGCCAATGATCCGGACGGCATCGGGCGCTGGGGACTGATGGCCGCGCCTGAAGGCGGTTTCACGTACGGAGGAACCTCCGTCAGTGTCTACAAGAACAGCAAAAACAAGGAAGCGGCCTGGGCTTACATTTACTTCTGCTATTTGTCCACGGAAGGCATGGAAACGAACTACAAGAAGCTGGGGAATATGCCGGGGATCAAAAGCTTTTTTGAAGAGCATCGCGATTGGCTTGAGGCTGGAACGGAGCTGGATCAGTTCTTTAATCAAAACCTGAGCTTGACGTTCTACGACGACATCGTGCCCGAAGTGACGGGATCAACCCAAACGAAATACGATTCGATCGTGCAGACGGCGTTTAATTCGCTGTTCCCGCTGTGGATGAAGGATACGAGCATCGGTGTGGACGGCGCTCTGGAGCAATTTAAGGAAGCCGTCAAGAATCAGGCCCCTGAGGCGACGATTAACTAATCGGAGAATTGCCGGGGTGAGAACGTCTCGTTTCTCACCCCAAACAATTCCTGAAGGGGGGACCAACCACGATGAGTGCTCAAACGATCGTCAATCGCAAGCCGAGGAAGGGGTTTGGAATTCGGCTGTGGCCATACTTATTTTCGCTGCCGTTCGTGCTTCTGTACTTGGCGTTTCAGTTTTATCCGGTCATCTACTCGTTTTTCTTAAGCCTTCATGAGTGGAACGGCGTTAGCGACAAACGGTATGTTGGATTCAGTAACTATGTGACGCTGTTTACGAAGGATCCGCTGTTTTATAAATCGATCTATAACACGGTTGTGATCATGCTGATGTCATTACCTGTTCTGATCTTATCCGGTATGGTGTTGGCTTATCTTATTTTTAACATGGTCAAGGGTCGCATGTTATTTCAAACGGCGAATTTTCTGCCTTATATTACTACGCCGGTCGCCATCGGCTTCATTTTTTCCTTTATGTTTGATTGGCAGACCGGGATCATCAATGCCTTATTCGTAAAGATGGGCTTCCTTACGGAAGGGATCTACTGGTTACAGGACCCTTGGCTGTCACGTATCATCATTGCAATAATGATTGTGTGGCGGAATCTGGGCTACTTTATCGCGATCTACTTGGCGGGGATGACCGCCATTTCCCAAGATGTCTACGAGGCAGCGAAGGTAGACGGATCAACAGGCTTCCACACCTTTACTCGCATCACGCTGCCGCTGCTGAGGAATATCAGCGTATTTCTGATCGTCACTTCGATCATTGGCAGCCTGCAGCTGTTTGATGAGCCGAAGCTGTTGTATGGGGGGTGGACGGCCAGCCAGGTCGGCGGACCGGACAATGCGGCCCTGACGATTATCTGGAAGTTCGTTAACGATTCGTTTATGAATGTCCGATTTGGGTATGGTGCGACGATTGCGTATGCGCTATTTATGCTGATTGTCGTCTTCTCCATTGCCAGCTATAAACTTTCCATGGGGAAGGGGGATCAGGAATGAAGGTCGTAAAATGGACGTTCCTCAGCCTAGTTACCCTCGTATCGCTGTTCCCTTTTTATGTAATGTTGATGATGTCGACGTACTATTCTGAAGATATCTTTAAGGGCCTGCCGTTGATTCCTTCCGATTATATGCTGGAAAACATGAAAACCGTATTTAAGACCAACTTTGTTCAGGTTTACTTTAACAGTATGATCGTTTCGATTTCCGCTGCTTTTATCGGCGTTTTCACAGCGACTCTGATCGGTTATGCGGTAGCGAAATACCAGTTTAAGCTGAGGAGTTTTCTACGCTATTTTATTATCATTACGATGATGGTCCCCAGTCAGGTTGGCTTGATTGGCTACGTTATCGAGATGAGAACGCTGGGGTTCGGCAACACGCTGCTCTCCGTCATCCTAATCTGGAGCGCTTGGTCGTTTGGGGCTTTTTTTATGGTGCAATTTATCAAGGACACGGTGCCAAATGAAGTGATCGAGTGTGCGAGGATCGACGGGGCGTCGGAGCCGCGAATCTTCTTTAACATCGTCATTCCGTTAATTAAGCCGGGGCTGGCCACGCTAGCGACGCTGGTGTTTCTCTGGTCATGGAACAACTACTTGCTGCCGTTGGTTACCATCAATAACAGCGACAACTATACGATCCCGCTGTTCGTTTCAACACTGGGGTTTGTCCACCGGACTGATTATGGTGCCCGAATGGCGGCGCTGGGGTTATCGACGTTGCCTGTTCTAATTATCTTCCTGTTTGGAAGCCGTTCCTTCATCAAAGGAATTACTTCAGGAGCCGTGAAGGGATAAGGGCGCAACGGAAATGTCGGAATCAAGCTTCTACGCAAAGGAGGAGAATCGAATGAACAAGATCACGACGCATCTTCCCCGCAAACTGACGATTACGATGTGGGATTTCTCCTGGTATACGATGACGATGCCAGGGGAACCGTTTCACGATTTGGAGCAATGCTTCAAGGAGGCGGTAGAAAGGGGCTACAACACGATTCGAATCTGTGCGATGCCGTATCTGCTGTTTACGGCGGACGGCCCGCGTAATATCCGTTTGGCCTTCTCCAATCTTGGCCAAGTGGGAGTGAGGACGCGCTGGTATAATTGCAAGGGCGGTGCGGAAATCGACGGACACCAGCATCTATTAAATCTGTTCAAACTAGCCAAGCAATACGACATGTTCATTATCCTCTCTTCTTGGGAATACCAACAGAGCCCAAGTTTCCTGAGGACGCCGGAGCTGTTCGAAGCGCTGCAGACGATTCCTCCGCAGGAACGATTTATCGCGTTGGCCCGGTCGATGGATCAACTGATCCGATTCATTAAAGCGGCTGGGCTAGGGGACCGCATCGCTTACGTGGAATTGCATAATGAGATCGAATTTGGGCGTTTGAGTCAAATGGCGTTGGAGGCGGGCATCCCGTCCCGGGAGTTAGGGAAGCTGATTCGGTTTACGAAGCCTTATGTAGTAGAGGCGCTTGCCTTTTTGCAAGAGCAGCATGCTGATCTGCGAATCACCGGGTGCTACACGCTGAACGAACCCTATTCCAAAGACAGTGTACCGGATAACGAGCAGGTTGCTCATTTTCATATGTATATTAATGGCGTACTGCAGCAATTGATGGAGGAGACGGGCATCCGCAACCCGGATCTCGAGTTTCCGAATGATGGGGTGCGCTCTTTACTCCGAGAGGATGCTCCTCCGTTTGAGGACTATCGACTGCCCTACGGTGAGGAATGGCGAATGCATGAAAATCCGGTTGGGCTTAAACTCATGTATATCCATGACTGGTGCGATCCGGTGAAATGGGATTTGTACTTATATGATCACTACGGTGCGCATAAGCAGGCGATGTTGCAGAAGGTGGACGAACGGTTCCAGGAAACCGCGGATTGGGCGGAGGAACGCCGCATTCCGGTCGTGATCGGCGAAGGTTATATCGGTTATACACCGCTACTCGCCCAATTCGAAGAAGGTCCCGTTGGCAAAGCCATCGCTGAGTATGCGATAAGAAAAGGGATGGAGTATGGATTTTGGGGGATGGTGCTCTGCTCGAACTGTGCCCCACATCATCCCTTCTGGTCCGACGTAGCTTGGCAGCAGAAGTGGAACCGGTTTATTTTGAATTGTTGAGATCGTCGCCAACGCCCCTTTGTTGTCATTAAGGCAAAGGGGTTCTTTTAGGTTTCGCGGACTTGTATCCCATCGCATTGACGCTGCTGATAATTTGGGGCATTATTAGAGAAGACGCATGGAGCAAGGTGCAGACGGGAGGAATGTCACATGCTGTCGACCGAAGAAATTATTAAAGTGATGTCCAGCCGGGGGCTGCGGATTACCGACCAACGTAAAAGTTTGGCCAAGCTGTTTGCCGAGCGGGACGGTTATTTGACCCCGAAGGACGTCTATGAATATATGGGCAAAGAGTACAGCGGTCTCAGCTTTGATACCGTGTACCGGAATCTCCGGGTCATGGAAGAGCTGGGCGTGCTGGAGCAGGTCGTATTTGAGGACGGCTTGAAGTTCAGAGCCAGCTGCAGCAGCGAGGGCCATCACCACCATCATATGATCTGCCTGCAATGCGAGAAGACGTATCCAATCCATTTCTGCCCGATGCCGCTGACGGACGCGCCGGAGCAGTTCCAGGTCGTGAAGCATAAATTCGAGGTTTTCGGGTATTGTAAAAATTGCCGTCCGGACGGCAAGCCGCAGGATGCCGCACCGGAGCCAAACGAGGTGTCCTGAGATGGGCGTGGTCCGCAAAACGTTTCAGGCACCAATTCATGTTTACCGTAAATTTATTTCCCCGCTTAAGCCGCCAACCTGCCGGTTTTATCCGACCTGCTCGGCGTATGCTTTAGAGGCGATTGAGGTGCATGGCCCGCTGAAAGGATCCTGGCTGGCGGCCAAACGGATCGTCAAATGCCAGCCGTTCCATCCGGGCGGTTATGATCCGGTCCCCCCTAAGGTGGAGAAGAAGCCCGGAGGAGAGCAGGGCACACCGCCGCTGAATGGCGGACAAGCCTGATCGTATCTGGGATAAAGCCGCCTTGCTTACGGCTTGACACGGTTTGGAAATTTTTTTAATATAAATGAAAGTTCAAAAACTGCTTCGTGATGAGAAGATCACTTTTTGAACAACCTCTATAGTTTCCAGTGAACGGATGAGTACAGGGATTGGATCCAGCCACAGAGAGCCGGGGGAGCTGCAAACCGGTCTGGATCGTCTTTGGAATATGGTCCGGGAGGAACTGTTCTCGAGCTACGTTGCCTGCGGTTATCGCGCAGTGCCGGGTAAGGGAATGGCGTAGGTCCGGCGTTAACGGACGGTCGATTTCGACCAATGGAGCCCGTTGCCTGCGAAGGTACGGGGAATTTGGGTGGTAACGCGTGAGAACTCTCTCGCCCCATGATGGGGTGGGAGTTTTTTTGTTTTTCATGAATAAAAGGAGATGAATCGCGATGTCCAACAAACCAACATTCTATATCACGACGCCGATCTATTACCCAAGCGATAAGCTGCATATCGGCCATGCTTATACGACGGTAGCCGGGGATGCCATGGCGCGGTACAAGCGGCTGCGCGGCTTTGATGTCCGCTATTTGACAGGGACGGATGAGCATGGACAGAAGATCGAGCAGAAGGCCAAAGAAAAAGGCCAAACCCCGCAGCAATTCGTCGATGGCATTGTAGTAGGGATTAAGCAGTTGTGGGAGAAGCTGGACATTTCCTACGACGACTATATCCGCACCACGGAACCGCGGCATAAACAGGTCGTGGAGGAGATTTTCGACCGTTTGCTGAAGCAGGGGGACATTTACAAAGGCGAATACGAAGGCTGGTACAGCATTCCCGACGAGACGTATTATACGGAATCGCAGCTGGTGGATGTCGTTCGTAATGACAAAGGTGAAGTGATCGGCGGGAAAAGTCCGGAGAGCGGTCATGCCGTGGAGCTGGTGAAGGAAGAGTGTTACTTCTTACGGATGAGCAAATATGTCGACCGATTGCTGAAGTATTATGAGGAAAATCCGGAGTTTATCCAACCGGAGTCCCGCAAGAACGAGATGATCAACAACTTCATCAAGCCAGGGCTCGAAGATCTCGCTGTGTCGCGTACGACCTTCGACTGGGGCGTGAAGGTTAAAGGCGATCCCAAGCATGTGGTGTACGTGTGGATCGATGCCTTGTCCAACTATATCACAGCACTGGGGTACGGCTCGGACAATCCGGAGCTGTATGAGCGCTACTGGCCGGCGGACGTTCATCTGGTCGGTAAGGAAATCGTCCGGTTCCACACGATCTATTGGCCAATTATGCTGATGGCGTTGGGGCTGCCGCTGCCGAAGAAGGTGTTTGGCCACGGCTGGTTGCTGATGAAGGGCGGCAAAATGTCCAAATCGAAAGGCAACGTCATGGACCCTAATGTACTGATCGACCGTTATGGGCTTGATGCAACCCGATATTATTTGCTGCGCGAAGTGCCATTTGGCTCGGACGGTTCGTTTACGCCGGAAAGCTTCGTACAACGGGTTAACTCCGATCTCGCCAATGACCTTGGCAACCTGTTGAACCGCACCGTGGCGATGGTTGACAAGTACTTTGGCGGGGAAGTACCGTCTTACGAGCCAAATGCAACGGCGTTTGATGCCGAACTGGAGCAAGCGGCGTTGGATACGGTTCACAAGGTGGAGAACGTGATGGAGAATATGGAATTTTCCGTAGCACTCACCCATATCGGCGCGTTTATCAGCCGTACGAACAAATACATTGACGAGACGCAGCCATGGGTGCTGGCAAAAGACGAAGCGAAACGAGGCGATCTTGCTTCGGTCATGGCCCATCTGGCCGAGTCGCTGCGGATTGCATCGATCCTGCTGCAGCCATTCTTGACGCAGGCGCCGGCGAAGATCTGGGCGCAGCTGGGGATCGCTCCCGGGGAGCTCACGACCTGGGAGAGCGCCAAGACGTTTGGCCGGATTCCGGCCGGAACGAAATTGGTCAAAGGCGAGCCCATCTTCCCGCGGCTTGACGCGGAGCAGGAAATCGAGTTTATTTCAAACTCGATGAGCGGCGGGGCGGCGGCAGCTGCAGCAGCTCCGTCTCCGGAGGTAGAGAAGCCGGAGTCGAAGGAGGAAATCGGCATCGACGATTTCGCCAAAGTGGAGCTGCGCGTGGCGCAGGTGCTCGCCTGCGAGCCGGTGCCAAAGGCCGACAAGCTGTTGAAGCTGCAGCTTTCTCTCGGGTACGAACAGCGCCAAGTCGTATCAGGCATCGCCAAGTTCTACAAGCCGGAGGAGCTGGTGGGCCGCAAAGTCATTTGCGTCACGAACCTGAAGCCGGTGAAGCTGCGTGGTGAGCTGTCGCAAGGGATGATCCTCGCCGCTTCGCAAGGGGACCAACTGACGTTGGCGACGGTGCCGGATACAATGCCAAACGGCGCTATCGTGAAGTAATAGCAACACTTGAGCCAACCGCGGAACAACGCGGTAGTCCGGACCGCCAGAGGAGCATTCCTCTGGCGGTTTTGTTTGTTGCGCCTTTATTAAAGGAAGAATAATAGAGGTTGACAATAGCAGAGGAGGAGCCTATAATCCTTTTGGTAATCATTACGATTAAGAGAGGGAGTTAGGGATGTATTTACATAGATATAAACGGGGGCTCATCTTCTTAGCCGTATTGCTTCCGTTACTGTTGGTATTGGCAGGCTGCGGGAAGAACTCGAGCGGGGGAACCATCGTAGAGGGTAAGGTGAACGTCATTACCAGCTTTTATCCGATTTATGAATTTGCCCAGGCGATTGGCGGGGAAGATGCTAACGTAATTAATTTACTGCCGACCGGTGTTGAGCCACATGATTGGACCCCACGCAGCCAGGATATATTGAATGCGTCCAAAGCCCAGTTGTTTTTGTATAACGGTGCGGGTCTGGAAGGTTGGGTTCCGAATTTTCTGAAAGGTTTAGGTAACGACGCCAAAGTGGAAACTGTCGAGGTCAGCCAAGGCATCGATTTGATTGAAGCGGATGGGGACGACGGTCATGGACACGGCGAGGAAGCGGAGCATGAAGGGGAGTCGAACTCAGAGCATGAGGGAGAAGCGGCCGATCATCACGTGGACCCGCACACCTGGGTCAGCCCGAAATCTTCGATCGTTATGGCGGAGAATATCAAGAACAGTTATGTGAGCGTAGATCCGGAGCATCAGGAAGCCTATGAAGCTCGGTATCAGGAGTTGCTGGGTCAACTGCAGGCGCTGGACGCCAAGTTTACCGAGCAATTGTCCGCGCTGCCCAATAAGGAAATCGTCGTCTCCCATCAAGCCTTTGGTTATTTATGCCGGGATTATGGGTTAACGCAACACGCGATTATGGGACTTTCGCCGGAAGCGGAGCCGCGGGCCCAAGACCTGGTGGCATTGTCGAAGCTGGTGAAGGAAGAGGGCATTCGATATATTTTCTTCGAGGAGCTCGTATCGGATAAACTGGCGAAGACCTTGGCGTCAGAGGCGGGGGTGGAGACCTTGGTCTTAAATCCGGTCGAAGGGTTGACGAAAGCTCAAGCGCAGGCGGGGGACAATTACTTTACGCTCATGGAGAAAAATTTGCAAAATCTGATCCAAGCTCTACAATAAGAAGAAACTACTAGTACCGGAAGGACGCTAAGGAAATGAAAACCGACAAAAATACGGTACAGGATGCCGTTTGTCACGACAGTGTCATCGAGCTCGACCACGTCTCTTTCGCCTATCAGGAGCAGAAAGTGATCTCCGACTTCAGCTTTCGGGTTCGCGAGCGGGATTTCGTCGGCGTGATTGGTTCCAACGGAGCGGGGAAAACGACGCTGCTGCGGATGATGGTAGGGTTGCTGCAGCCAACGGAAGGACAAATTCGCTTGTTTGGCGAGCCGATTCGGCGGTTCCGCGATTGGGAACGCATCGGCTACGTGCCACAAAAAAACGCCTTTAACCCGCTATTTCCGGCGACGGTCCGTGAAGTGGTGTTGTCTGGCTTATACAACAACAAGAAGCTGTTCCGCCGGATTGGCCGCGAGGAGCAGCGCAAATGCGATGATGCGCTGGAAGTGATGCGCATCGGTGAAATCCAGGATAAGCGGATCGGTCAGCTGTCGGGCGGCCAGCAGCAACGGGTATTTTTGGCGAGAGCGCTTGTAAACAAGCCTGATTTGCTCGTGTTGGATGAACCAACCGTTGGCATTGACGCGCAAACACAAGCCGACTTTTTTGAATTAATCTTTCATATGCACGCCCATCATCATATGACTTTTCTGATGGTCTCCCACGATATCAGCATGATTGAAGGGAAGCTGGGCCAGGAGCCCCGCGACCATTGCGGGGCGATTAAATTTTACGTGCGCCACTCGCACGAGCAGGACTGCGCGATCCCGGATCTGCAGCATTCGTTGGTTTAGGAGTTGTTCACTTTGGAGATTTTATCCGCTGATTTTTTTCAAAGAGCGTTGGCCGGCGGTCTACTGATCGGGCTGACGGCTCCGCTGATCGGGATTTTTCTGGTGCTGCGCCGCCTCTCGATGATTGGAGATACGTTGGCCCACGTCACAATTGCCGGAGTAGCGCTAGGCTTTCTAGTTGGCGTCTACCCCGTTGGTATCGGCCTGGCCTTTGCCCTTGTCGCTTCATTTGCGATTGAAAAGCTGCGTAAAGCCTACAAAGGCTACGCGGAGCTGTCGATCGCCATCATTATGTCCGGTGGCGTCGCACTGGCTTCTCTGTTCTTCACGCTGGGAATGGGTTACAATACGGATGTCGTCAGTTATTTGTTCGGCAGCATTTATACGCTGGATACGACCGATGTCTATGTGGTTCTTGCCGTCACTTTGATCGTGGTGATCGTTGTGGCTGCTTTTTTCAAAGAGTTTTTCCTATTGACCTTTGAAGAGGACGCTGCCGCGGTAAGCGGAATTCCGGTCAAGGTGCTGAACCTGCTGTTGACGGTAATGACCGCACTTGTAATCAGTACAGCTATTAAAATCGTTGGCGCCTTGCTCGTTTCGGCGTTGCTGACGATTCCGGCGGCTTGCAGCTTGCTTATCGCGCGAAGCTTCAAATCCTCTGTGGTTTTCTCCGTGATCATTGCCGAAATCGCCGTGGTGGCGGGCCTTATGATTGCAGGGATTTGGAATCTGGCGCCGGGCGCGACGATCGTGTTATTGCTGATCTGTATGCTGATATTAACTTTGCTGGGCAAAAGGGGATTTTCGGCTTAGTCCACAAGGGTACATAGGGGGTTCTTATGGCTGACATCCATCTCGGGATTGCATTTGGCGCTGGAGTGGCTTCTTTCATCTCGCCCTGCTGCTTGCCTTTATATCCATCCTATTTGTCGTATATCACCGGGATGTCCGTGCAGCAATTGAAGACGGAGCAAAGCAAGCGGGACGTCCGGTTCCGGACGATGACGCATACGCTGGCGTTTATTCTCGGCTTCTCCGTTGTCTTTTACACGCTGGGTTTCGGCGCCGGTCTGTTTGGTGAGTTTTTCAACCAATATCGCGGGTTGATTCGGCAATTGTCCGCCATCTTGATCATTTGTATGGGCTTATTCCTCATGGGGATCTTTCAACCGCAGTTTTTGCTTAAGGAGCGGAAAATGGACCTAAAATTTAAACCGGCCGGGTACGTTGGCTCGTTTATTTTTGGCATCGGCTTCTCCGCAGGCTGGTCGCCTTGCGTTGGCCCGATCCTGGCGGCGATTATCGCTTTAGCCGTGACGGAGCCGGGAACCTGGATTGGACTAATTACCGCGTATACGCTTGGATTTGCCCTGCCTTTTTTTGCGCTGGCTTTTTTTATCGGATCGACCAAATGGATTCTTCGTTACTCCGCATTGATGATGAAAATCGGCGGTGCCCTGATGCTGCTGATGGGGATTTTGCTCTTTACGAACCGCATGGCCCAAATTACGATTTGGCTGCAGCAGATCACGCCGGAGTGGCTGAAGTTCTAGGGGAAGACGAAGGGGAGGTGTGCGTATGCGCACTTGCCAACGGACAATCAGAACATGTATCATTAACAGAGTAATGTTAACCTGCGTACATGTTTGTCCGCGTCAACTCATGGAAAAGAGGGAATCGATAGATGCCAACGCCCAGTATGGAAGACTATTTGGAGCGTATTTACAAACTGATCGACGAGAAAGGATATGCGCGCGTGTCCGATATCGCGGAAGGTTTGGAGGTTCATCCTTCCTCCGTCACAAAGATGATTCAAAAATTGGACAAGGATGAATATTTAATCTACGAAAAATACCGGGGCCTGGTTCTGACCAGCAAGGGGAAAAAAATCGGCAAACGCCTTGTGGACCGGCACCAACTGCTGGAGGAGTTTCTCGGCATGATCGGGGTCGAGCACGAGAACATTTATAAAGACGTCGAAGGCATCGAGCATCACTTGAGCTGGGACTCTATTACACGAATTGCCACACTCGTAGAATATTTCAAACGCGACAGCTCCCGGATCCGCGATCTGGAGCATGTCCATCAAGAGTTAATCAACGAATCATAGAGGAAGCATCTGTCTTTTCGAATAAGGCAGATGCTTTTTTCTTTTTTGCCATGGGAGCGCAACTCTTAGCCTCCACGGGACGTTTAAGAGAGTAGCGCGGTTTGTCCGTACATAATGATGATGTGGAGGATTCTGATGAAATTTCGCAAATGGTTTATTCCTTTCTTCGTGTTACTCTTCTTATGGCCTTATTCCGGGAATACGCCGGCGGCCGCTGCCGCAACGGACATTCGGATTATTCTTGACGGAGAAGCGTTGTCCACCGATGCTTCGCCGTATATTAAGCCCGGGGCCAACGTCACGATGGTACCGCTTCGGGTTATCAGCGAGAACCTGGGGGCCCAGGTTGCCTGGTCCCAAGCCGATAAAACGGCAACGATTCAAAAAGACGGCAGCACGATTGTTCTTACGCTAGGTTCTTCCGCGGTACAAGTAGGCGGGAGCACCGTCAGCTTGGAAGCTTCCGTGGAAATCAGCTCCGGCCGAACGATGGTGCCGCTGCGCTTTGTCAGCGAGCAACTTGGGATTGCCGTTGACTGGAATGGACCAACGCGGACGATCACCTTAACGAGCGGGTCCATGATAACTCCATCACTTCCCGACACAGGCGCGGTGGAAGAAGTTCCGCCAAGTCATCTGCCTCAACCGCCGGCTGGAGGTGATACGGCGAATGGGTTACGTGGGGTTTGGGTATCCACCGTCTCCAACCTCGATTGGCCAAGCAAAAGCTCGTACGGCAAGGTGGAGGCCCAAAAAGCCGAATACGTACAACTGCTGGATGAAGTGCAGGCGATGGGCATGAACGCGGTGTTCGTTCAGGTCCGCCCGTCCGCGGATGCGATTTATCCGTCGTCGCTGGTGCCTTGGAGCACTTATTTGACGGGGACCGCCGGCAAGGATCCGGGATATGATCCACTTCAGTTCCTGATCGAGGAGACGCACCGCCGCGGCATGGAGTTTCACGCCTGGTTTAATCCGTTTCGCGCCAGCACGGGCAGCGATGCCAGCAAGCTTCCGGCCAATCACGTGGCGAATCAACATCCGGAATGGATCGTGAAGTTCGACGGGAAGCTGTATATCAATCCGGGGATTCCGGAAGCGCGGGATCATGTTATTGGTGCGATTATGGAAGTGGTGAACGGATACGATATCGACGGCGTTCATTTGGACGATTATTTCTATCCGACCGGAGAAACCGCCTCGAAGAAATTCGCGGATGACGCCGCGTTTAAATCTTATAACGCCAAGAAGATCGCAACCAAAGGCGACTGGCGCCGGGATAACATCAACCAGTTCGTCCAGAAGCTGGGCCAAAGCATTGCCCAAGCCAAACCAAACGTATCCTATGGCATCAGCCCGTATGGGGTATGGCGGAACAAGTCCAGCGATTTGACCGGCTCCGATACGAAAGCCAGTGTCACTGCGTACGACAGCACTTATGCCGACGTACGGACCTGGATCAAAAATGAGTGGATCGATTACGTCGCTCCGCAAATCTATTGGAGTATGACACGCAAAGAGGTTCGTTACGACCTGTTGGCTGACTGGTGGGCCGGAGAGGTGAGAGGGACCAATGTGAAGCTGTACATTGGCCATGCACCTTATAAGCTGGGGACGCCGGAGATCGGATGGTCCAGCGCACAGGAAATCATCGATCAGTTGGAATACAACCGGCAGGTTCCCGAAATCAGCGGCAGCATCTTCTTTAGCGCCAAGGATTTGCGCAAGAACCCGCTGGGATTAATCCCGCTGCTGCAGTCTTACTATGGGATGTAACCTTGACAGATAAAATCAAATAAGGTAAATTCGTTTTCAATATCAGTTCAACGTTCCATCGGCTATGATCAAGGATCGAAATTAACGTCTGCGTCCCCAGAGAGGAGACCCGCGAGCTGGAAGGTCTCTGTCGCACGTGAATTTTTCCCGCCTTGTGAGCTGTACGGGGATATTTCCTGGCGGAAAATAACCCGTGCCGGTCGCCAACCGTTACCTTGGTTTGAGCACTGCTTGAGCTCTTTCAAGTTGAAGTGGTGGAATTAGGGTGGTACCACGACACATTCGTCCCTTGACGGATGTGTCTTTTTTTGTTTTTCAGATGAAGGAGGTCATTGATATGCGCCAAAGTCGATTATTGTCCCCAACCTTACGGGAGGCTCCTTCCGATGCCGAGGCGATGAGCCATCAACATTTGCTACGCGGCGGTTATATTCGCCAATTAGCAGCGGGGATCTACACTTACCTGCCGATGGGCCGAAAAGTTCTGCATCGAATCGAACGGATTGTACGCGAGGAGATGGACCGGGCCGGAGCCCAGGAAGTGCTGCTCCCGGCGATGCAACCAGCCGAGCTGTGGCGGGAATCCGGTCGTTATGAACGCTACGGTCCCGAGTTGATCCGCTTCAAGGATCGAAATGATCGTGAATTTACACTAGGTCCAACGCATGAGGAGGTGATCACCTCGCTGCTGCGGGATGAAGTGAATTCTTACCGGAAGTTGCCTCTTATGCTCTATCAAATTCAGACGAAGTTCCGTGATGAGCGGCGCCCCCGGTTTGGCTTGCTGCGCGGACGAGAGTTCTTGATGAAGGATGCCTATTCCTTTGATACCGATTGGACCGGCTTGGATCGCGCCTACCATGCCATGGTTGCTGCGTATGAGAGGATCTTTCAGCGTTGCGGCTTGGAATACCGGGCAGTAGAGGCCGACCCTGGAACGATTGGCGGGGAAGGAGGCACCCATGAGTTTATGGCCCTAGCCGATATCGGCGAGGATCTTGTGGCCGTGTGCGGGGATTGCGATTATGCGGCAAATCTTGAAAAAGCAACTTCGGCACCACCGAGCGAAAGCCAACCGAATCAAGCCCCGGATTCAGCCCTTCCGGAGGCCGTTGATACGCCTGACGTGCATACGATCGAACAGTTATGCGAGTTCTTTCACGCAGGTCCTGAACAATTCCTCAAAACGCTGATTTACGTCCCTGAGGGAAAAGAACCGATAGCGGTCGTTGTGCGTGGCGATCACGAAGTGAATGAACTGAAGGTGGCAGCTTGGTTAGGCGTGGATTCGGTGCAGCTTGCCGATCGCGAGATTGTCGAGAAAATAACCGGCGCCCCGGTGGGATATGCCGGTCCGATCGGCCTGGATATCCCGGTGCTCCTGGATCGGGAAGCTTCGTGCATAAAAGATGTCATCGTAGGGGCAAATGCCGCCAACACCCATTTGCGCTGGGTCTATCCAGCTCGCGATGTGCCTGAAGCTACCGTCGGCGACTTCCGTAACGTTGTTAACGGGGATCCCTGTCCGCGCTGTCATGAGGGTCAGCTCAAATTGCTGCGAGGCATTGAGGTTGGCCATGTGTTTAAGCTCGGAACCAAGTACAGCCAAGCGCTTGGCGCAGCATTTTTGGATGCTCAAGGACATCAACAGCCGATGATCATGGGCTGTTATGGAATCGGTCTGTCCCGGCTGATGTCTGCGATCGCCGAACAACATCAGGATCAACATGGCCTGAAATGGCCGGTATCGATCGCTCCTTACCATGTGCACCTCATTCCGATCTCCGTGTCGCATCCGCAGCAAATGAACCTCGCCTTGCAGTTGTATGAACAGTTGACTCGGTCCGGAGTTGAGGTCCTGCTGGATGACCGGGAAGAACGTCCGGGCAGCAAATTCCATGATGCAGATCTGCTGGGAATTCCGTATCGGGTAATCATCGGCAAAACCGCGGATCAAGGTCAGGTCGAATGGGTGGAGCGGGCCTCGATGAAGCGGGAGTTAATTCCCTTGGACGAGGCGGTACAACGGCTTCTTCCGGCACAAGTTCTTTAGGCATACGTACAGCCTTTCCCGACATACATAAGCAGTAGACGGAATGTGGGTTGGAGGGAGGTGCCTGATGCTGGTGAACGGAGTGTTTGAGGGCGGCGGGGTCAAAGGAATTTCGTTAGCCGGTGCGGTTCGGGCGGCCGAGAAATACGGAGCGCGGTTTCATCGCGTGGCCGGAACCTCGTCCGGCTCGATCATTGCTTCCATGATTGCAGCAGGTTACTCTGCGGACGAAATGAAAGATTTGATTATGACCACGTCCTTCTCGAAATTTCTAAAGAGGGCGCCGATTTTCAATTTGGCTTTAGTTGGTCCGGCCCTGCGAATCTTGTTCAAAAAAGGCCTATATGCAGGTGAGGCGCTGGAGGAGTGGGTCCGCCAGATTTTGCTGGCTAAAGGGATTCGCACGTTTGGGGACTTAACTCCGGGGAAGTTGACCATCATCGCCTCGGACATCACCAGCGGCAAAATTATGGTGTTGCCGGATGATCTGGATAAGATCGGCATCAACCCGGCAACGTTTGAGGTGGCCCGAGCCGTGCGCATGAGCTGCAGCATCCCTTATTTTTTTGATCCGGTACTGTTGCGGCTTCCGCCGAAGCTGGCCAAAGGCAAACCGTTCGCTGAGCAATTTCTGCATATCGTTGACGGCGGGCTGCTCAGCAACTTTCCCCTATGGTTGTTTGACCGGGAGGAGCCGCGGCAAGGGGAGAGGCGGGTTCCAACCGTAGGCTTTCAAATGGTGGGGAAAAACACGAACAAGCCGCATGGCATTACCGGACCGTTTTCGATGCTGCAGGCAATCGTCGAGACCATGCTGTCCGCCCATGACGAGCGGTACATCGAGCAATCCAACCGGTACCGCACGGTGAAGATCCCCACGCTTGGTATAGGTACAACGCAATTTGATATCAGCGATGAGGAAAGCCTGCTGTTGTTCGAATCGGGATTTCTGGCGGGGGACCGATTTTTTGGCAGCTGGAACATGCAGGTTTACGAGGATCAGTTTAAGAAGTACCAACAATCTTTTGTCGCGCAGAAATAAGGACGGAGCCGCATGATGCAGCCCCGTCCTTTCAACATTTAATGATATTTAGGCAAATCGTCGTCGTTTTTGCCTTTTTGGCCTTCGATGACCTGAAACGGATACGCCTTGCGTTTTTCGGTTCGGGCCGGCTTGCGTTCTGCGGCGACCTTGGCCATCGTGCGCGCCGAAGGTTTGACTTTCGGTTGCGTCTTCCGGTATTTCCGCGGCGGGAATTTATAAAGCAGGAACACGATACCAACGACAGCGACTGGAATGATGATACTGCTCCATGGAATCTGATGGCTGATAAACAGACTGTCAAAAATGCCGATGGCAACTAGAAGGACGATGATCCAAAACATGATGCCTTGTTTTCTCATGTTATTCATCCTTTCAAGGGATCCAAAGATGTACCAACCGGCGTCTCAATCACGCCGACTTGCTCCAATTGGGCATCCAGCTCGCGCATCCGATTAAACGATGCGATGGAGACTTCCACCTGATCATCGGACGGTTCCTTTGTCGTCAGCAGCTGCAGCCAGAGTCCAGGGTATCCGAGGAAGCGCAACACCGGAATGTCGCGAACCGCATTGGTGAACCGCAGCATCTCAAACGAGAGACCAATGACGAGCGGGAGCAGCAGCACCCGAATGTAGACGCGTTCCCAAATGGAATCCCAACTGAAAATCGGTAAGGAATAGATGATCACGCCGACAATTACGGTCAAAATGATAAAGCTGCTGCCGCAACGGTAATGCAGACGGCTATATTTTTGCACATTGGCCGGGGTTAATTCTTCCCCTGCTTCATACGCAGAGATAACCTTATGCTCTGCCCCGTGATATTGGAATAGCCGTTTAATGACGGGCGTCTGGGACATGAGGAAGAGATAACCGAGCAACAGAATAATTTTGATGACACCTTCTATGAGCGTATGCAGCGTTTGGCTGGCGAAAGCGTGCTGGAACAAGTATTGCTCCAAGAGCGCGGGTACCACGGTGAAAATCAGCTTGCCCACAATAAAGGACAGGACCCCAACTACTGCTACACCCAGCAGCATCGTTAGGGAAAAGCCGGATTCTTCCTTTTCCTTCTGTTTGGCGCGTTCCTCCGGTTCCATTTCGTCATCGGCCATCGCCTCTGCCGAATAGTTGAGGTGCTTGGAGCCTTTGGCGCTGGAGTCGACGATGCTGACAATTCCGCGAATCAGCGGAACTTTGCGCAGCCGTTTGACCCAATCCTTATCTTCCTTGGGGACCTCCAAAAAGCTGATTTCCCCGGTCTTTCGGCGTACGGCGGTCACGTTGACATATTTTCCACCGAACATGACGCCTTCAATAACGGCTTGGCCGCCGTAAATCGTCGGTGCAGATTGTTCAGGCAAAACTTTCACCTTCCTACAATAGATAAGTTTAGTGTGGCGTAAACGGCTTGGTTTTGAAGATTTGTAATGATTCCATTGTAACGGACTTTGCGGGCAAATTCTAGTTTGATTAGTCTTTTTGGAAATGCGCATACTAACCTTCAAAAAAGGAAATGAAAATATTTCTATGGAAGGGAAGGATGCGAATGAAAGCGGACAAGGAGAAATCAAGGGGGAAGGTTCAGCCTTGGCGTCAGCAACGGCGGGAAAACACCAACATTTGGATGTACTCGCTGGAGATCGGCTTATTTGCCGGATTAATCTGGGGAGGGGTAAAAGGGGTGTTTTTCTACATGGGCTTTACCTCGGTTCTGCCCGGTTATCTGGTGGAGCCTTTCTTCAAAAATTCGTTCCTGCATAGTCAAGCCGGGTATTACATCGGATGGTTGTCATTTATCGTGTTGTCCATTCTGGCAACGATGCTTTATGTATTGGCGTTCCGCAAACTGAAGGGCCCCGGCCCGGGGATTCTGTACGGCATCGCCTGGTGGGGTATTTTATTTGGGGTGCTAGGCCCGCTGCTCGACCTGATTCCCTCATTACGCGAGCTGTCGCGGACCACGATTATCAGCGAATTTTGCCTCTATTTATTGTGGGGGCTGTTCATTGGCTATACCACGGCGGAGGAATATACGGACGAACGGTCGCGCGAACCAAACAAGGCTCGGGAACAAGCACTTCAATAAAGGTAGGCTAAAAAGTTATAGCTTCTCAAGCGACTCCCTCCTATGTTAAAATTATTTTTGGTTATTTTTCGGAAAGGGGGAGCCGCCATGTACCGCATCCTGGTGATGAACGGACCAAACTTGAATATGCTTGGCGTGCGCGAGCCCGGCGTTTACGGTTCCGAGCGACTCAGTGACATCGAAGACAAGCTCAAGGAACTGGCCGCGCAAAGCGGGCTGGAGCTGTCCTTCTTTCAGTCCAACCATGAGGGTGAGCTGATCGATCGAATTCATGCCGCCTACGGAAATACAGACGGGATATTGCTGAATCCGGGCGCACTGACGCATTACAGCTATGCGTTGCGGGATGCCCTGACTTCGGTGAGTCTTCCTGTGGTTGAAGTCCACTTGTCCAATATCCACGCCCGCGAAGCGTTCCGGCACACCTCGGTGATCGCGCCGATCGCCGTCGGACAGATCTCCGGCTTCGGAGCCTACGGATATGAAATGGGCTTGTTGGCATTAAAGCGTCATTTGGATCGGTTGGTTTGAGATGAATAACTGCACAAATGCAGGGATTTCGCGCGAATGAAAGTATGCTTCGTGATCCAAAGATGACCTTTTGAACTACCTTATAATAAGGGAGAGAGTTGGGTATGGCGAGTACACGTGTAGAACGGCTCCGCGAGGCGATAAAATCGCAGCAGATCGAAGCCGTGCTGATTACCGGAGAAGTGAACCGCCGCTATTTGACGGGATTTACGGGGAGTTCCGGCTATGTCCTGATTACGCCTCACAAGGCATGGTTGTTGACGGACTTCCGTTATTTGACGCAGGCGGCCGAACAGGCACCCGGGTTCGAAATCGTCGACCACGGGCCTTCGGTCACCGGAACCATCCAAAGCCTGCTGAAGCAAGAGAACATCAACCGGCTTGGCTTTGAGGAAGAGCAGATGGTGTTCGCCACCTACCGGACTTACGAGCGTGAGCTGAAGCCGGTGACGCTGGTTCCGCTAAGCGGATTGGTAGAAGAGCTGCGGATCTTCAAAGACGACGAGGAATTGGCGATCATGAAGGAAGCCGCCGAATTGGCTGACAAGACCTTCCTGCATATGCTGGACGTCCTGAAGCCGGGAATGAGCGAGTGGGATGCCGCACTAGAGCTGGAAACGTTCATGAAGAAGAACGGCGCGACCGGACCTTCGTTTGATACGATTATGGCTTCCGGTGAACGCTCCGCATTGCCTCACGGGAGAGCCAGCGAACGCATCATGCAAGCGAACGAGCTGGTAACGATGGATTTCGGCGCTTTGTATAAAGGTTATTGCTCCGATATTACGCGGACGGTGGCTTTGGGAACGCCAAGTGCCAAGCTGCGCGAAATTTACGATATCGTCCTGGAAGCCCAGATGCATACGCTGGAATTCCTGCGTCCGGGGATGACGGGGCGAGAAGCGGACGCCTTGGCACGCGACGTGATTACCCGTTACGGTTACGGTGAAGAGTTTGGTCACAGCACCGGACATGGTCTCGGGATGGAAGTGCATGAGGCTCCGCGCGTATCCAAAGCGAGCGACACGGTGTTAAAGCCGGGGATGGTCGTCACCGTGGAACCGGGGATTTATTTGCCGGGAATCGGCGGGGTTCGCATCGAGGACGACGTTGTGATCACGGAAACCGGAGTTCGCCGCTTGACAGAGTCGACGAAGGATTGGATCTCGCTTGGTTAAACTAGGGTTGCCGCCGGTTTTCAGAAGGCCGGACGCCCGGCTGTAATAACGTGGTTTCGCAGGGACTCCAAACGTGGGGAAACGGCAGCTTACGTGGGCAGCTTGAATATTAGGTATTTTTCAATTTTAATAGAGGTGTTAACCCACTTGAGGAGGTACTTTTTGTGATTTCAGTAAACGATTTTAAAACAGGCTTGACCGTCGAGGTGGACGGCGACATTTATACGGTGCTGGAGTTTCAACACGTAAAACCGGGAAAGGGCGCAGCGTTCGTCCGTTCCAAGCTGAAAAACCTGCGTAACGGCAACACGGTGGAAAAAACGTTCCGCGCTGGTGAAACTATCGGCCGGGCGATGATTGAAAACCGCGACGTGCAATACCTGTATGCCAGCGGCCAAGAGCATACGTTCATGGACAACGAAACCTACGATCAATTCACATTGACTTCGGATCAGTTGAAATGGGAGCTGAACTTCCTGAAAGAAAATATGAACGTGAAGATCGTCAGCTATCAAGGTGAAATCCTTGGGATTAACCTGCCAAACAGCGTTGAGCTGAAGGTTATTGAAACCGAACCGGGGATCAAAGGCAATACGGCTACCGGCGCAACCAAAAACGCCAAAGTCGAAACCGGTTTGAACGTTCAAGTTCCGCTCTTCATTAATGAAGACGACGTCCTCTTGATCGATACGCGCGAAGGCAAATATATTTCGCGGGCATAACACACCCTGCGGTTGTTTGGTACAATGCTCCGCTTCAGGCGGGGCCTTGGCCGTAAAGGGCATCCTCCATCTGAATCAGGTGGGGGAATTTTTGTTAATATCCGCAAAACCATTGACGAACTTCGGGTCTTTCGTATTATACTGGTTTAAAGCGTTACTGGATTCAATGGGCTGAATGCTCCGATTCGGGGCACCATTAGGGAGGGTCTGACTTGGCTTTATACGTGATGAAATTTGGAGGCAGCTCCGTAGGCGATACGGAGCGTATGCAGCGCGTCGCCCGGCGCGTTGTGGAAAAACAGCAGGAAGGGCATCAAGTAATGGTTGTTGTCTCCGCGATGGGCGACACGACGGATGATTTGATTGATCAGGCCAAACAGCTGAATCAAAATCCGCCTTTGCGGGAAATGGATATGTTGATGACGACCGGCGAGCAAATCTCCATCGCGTTGTTGGCGATGGCCATCGACGCGCTTGGCGCTAAAGCCGTTTCCTATACGGGCTGGCAGGCTGGCTTCCGCACGGAGGCGGAGCACGGCAGAGCCCGGATTACCGAGATTCAACCGGAGCGGGTGTTGAAATCGCTGGACGAAGGTCATATCGTCATCGTTGCCGGCTTCCAGGGCATGACGGAGGACGGGGAGATCACCACGTTTGGGCGCGGCGGTTCCGACACGACGGCGGTGGCCCTGGCCGCGGCGACGGGAGCGGATTATTGCGAGATTTATACGGACGTGGACGGCGTGTATTCCACCGACCCGCGGATCGTGAAGAACGCCCGCAAGCTGAACGAAATCTCGTATGACGAAATGCTTGAGCTTGCGAACCTAGGTGCGGCGGTCCTGCATCCTCGCGCGGTGGAATATGCGAAGCACAACAAGGTTCGGCTCGTGGTTCGCTCCAGCTTTAACTATCATGAAGGTACGGTCGTGAAGGAGGAAGTCAATATGGAACAAGGTGTGGTAGTGAGCGGGATCGCTTATGATAAAAACGTGGCGCGGATCAGCATCATGGGCGTGTCGCATGTGCCCGGCGTGCTGGCCAAGGTGTTTGGTTCTCTGGCTGCTGCGAAAATCGACGTGGACATCATCGTTCAAAGCGGCGTAACGGACGGCAAAGCGGACTTCTCCTTTACGGTGGCCTTGTCCGATTGCGACAATGCAGTGAAGGTACTGGAAGGCATCCGCGGCGAGTTGCCTTATG
Source organism: Paenibacillus rubinfantis (assembly GCF_001486505.1). Classification (GTDB taxonomy): domain Bacteria; phylum Bacillota; class Bacilli; order Paenibacillales; family Paenibacillaceae; genus Fontibacillus; species Fontibacillus rubinfantis. The sequence continues at coordinate 535,945 of NZ_LN909065.1, read as the reverse complement.
AGAAGGTAACTTCCGAGGAAGGGCTCGTGAAAGTGTCGATCGTAGGCGCCGGCATGGTCAGCCATCCGGGCGTCGCAGCACAGATGTTCGACGTCATCTCGAAGCAAGGCGTTAATATCGTCATGGTCAGCACCTCGGAAATCAAGGTGTCCTGCGTGATCGAAGGAAGTAAGCTGAACGAGGTTGTAACCGCATTGCATACGGCATACGGCCTGGATGCGGAAAGCACCGCTTTTGTTGGCGGGCCGCAGGATCGCCGCTAAACCCGCATAACCCACAGAACATATCAAACGCGAAAAATGGGAATCCCCTGAAGCTATGGCTTCGGGGGATTTTTTTTAATAAATAGAGATATTCGGGCATATCGTTAAGAGAACAGATGGGACAAGAAGGAGGTACTTATGCTTGATAAATTTGTGACCAGCATGGCAGCCCTGCGCATCTTCTCGGGAACGATCGAAATCCTTGCTGCATTGCTCATGCTGAAGCTGGGCAGAGTGGACAAGGCACTTGCCGTCAATTCGGCGCTCGCGTTCGTTGGACCGACGATTCTGCTCGTCACTACATCCATCGGACTGGCCGGCATGGCCGACAAGCTGTCGTGGGGGAAGATGGTATGGATCGGCTGCGGGGTGACGTGTCTCTTAATCGGGATTTTAAAGAAATGATAGATTTCCCTAGCATAATGGCAAAGTACAAGCATACACATGTGATATAGCAAAAAACAATCCAATTAAGAGAAAGCATTAGACGGTATGGACATGCATGAAAGTAAGAGTTTTGGGGGTACGCCTATGAACCCGAGTTGGTTGACCGTATTTCCCGACAATCTCCGGGCCTTGCTGCTGAAGCTCCCGCCCTCTATCTTTCCGGGTTTGGAAGAAATCCGCATTCGCGAGGGACGTCCATTAGAGATTAATGCGGGCGGCCGCTACTTTTTTCTTTCACCCGATGGGGAGATGACGAGGAATCCGGACACCGCATACAAGCCGAGTAAGCAGGACGGCAACCGCCTGCTTGATCTCATCACCAACCATTCGCTTTACACGATGGAGGAAGAGCTTCGCAAAGGGTTTATCACAATAGCCGGCGGCCATCGCATCGGACTGGCTGGCAGAACCCTGTTAAGCGGAGGAAGGGTTGAGCACTTGCGCGATATCAGCGGGTTTAATGTGCGGATTGCCCGAGAGATTCGAGGCATCGCGGATCCGATCCTGCCCAAGCTGCTGGACTTCAAGCACAAGACGGTGCAACACACCTTGATCCTGTCGCCACCGCAACAAGGTAAAACGACGTTGATTCGCGATTTGGCCCGACAGATCAGCAACGGAACCTGGGGGCACCCCGAGGCGGGTTGGCCGGGGCTGAAGGTCGCGGTCATCGACGAGCGCTCGGAGATCGCCGGCAGCAAGCGGGGCGTGCCCGGCTTCGACGTGGGTCCGCGCACCGATGTGATGGACGGCTGCCCAAAAGCCGAGGGAATCATGATGATGATTCGCTCGATGTCGCCAGACGTGCTGATCGTCGACGAGATCGGGCGGCCGGAGGACGCCGAGGCTTTAGCCGAAGCGCTGCACGCCGGCGTGCGGGTGATTGCCACGGCGCACGGGTCAAGCGTGGATGATCTGGGCGCTCGTCCGGCGTTGTCCAAGCTGGCGGAGAGTTCCTTCTTCCAGATGTACGCGGTGCTCGCAAGGACGGACAAGGGACTGGCATTCAAGCTGTGGGATGGCAAACGCCGAGGGATCCCGGCAGCCGCCCCGAGCTGGAAAGGCAGGGAAGAGCATGCTTAAGATGTTTGGAGCTGCGCTCGTCCTGCTGACCGCCACCTTGGCAGGTTGGCTGCAGGCCAGGCAATTCGCCGCCCGGCCTAGCCAAATTCGGCGGCTGATCCTTGCCTTGAGGCGGCTCGAGACCGAGATCATGTACGGCTTTACCCCGCTGCCGGATGCGCTTCGCAGAATCGGCGAGCAAAGCGGAGAGCCAATCCGGGCGATCTTCGTGACTGCGGCGGACAATATGAGCGCTGCCCATCCGCTAACCGCCCAAGAAAGCCTGGAGCAAGCCGTGATGAAGCTGTGGAAATATACCGCGATGAAGGCACCCGAGCAGGAGGTCATCCGGCAGCTTAGCTTGACGCTCGGGACAAGCGACCGGAAGGACCAATTGGGTCACCTGGCCACGGCGGTGCGACAGCTGGAAAGCGAGGAATCTGCGGCACGGGAAGAACAAGCCCGCTATGAAAAAATGTATCGAAGCTTGGGTCTTTTGTGCGGAGCGTTCATCGTCATTTTGTTCTACTGAATACCATTTCCCTCCACGGCTGATTGTCGCCTGTGAAATCGTTAGTGAGGTGCCAAATCAATGAACATAGAAGTGAACGCCATTTTTCAGATTGCGGGCATCGGTATCATTATCGCCATGATTCATACGGTGTTGAAGCAGATGGGCAAAGAAGACATGGCGCATTGGGTGACGCTGATCGGGTTCGTAGTCGTCCTGTTTATGGTCATCCGGCTGCTTGACAGTCTGTTTCAGGAAATCAAATCGATCTTCTTATTCCAGTAGGTGAGCGCTCCGTGGAAATCATCCAAATTGTAGGCCTCGGGCTGATCGCAACCGTGCTGGTCCTGGTCGTCAAGGAACAAAAGCCGATGTTCGCTTTCCTCATCGCTGCAAGTACGGGCGTTCTGATTTTTCTGTATCTGATCGGCAAAATCGGCGGGATCATCGAGGTGCTGGAGGATCTGGCGGAGAAATCCGGCGTCCAGATGATTTATCTGAAGACGATTCTGAAAATTATCGGCATCGCCTACATCGCCGAGTTCGGCGCCCAGATCGTCCGGGATGCCGGGCAGGAGAGCATCGCCAGCAAAATTGAAATGGCGGGAAAAGTGCTGATCATGGTGCTTGCCATTCCGATCATCAGCATTATTATCGAAACGGTCATCAAGCTGTTGCCGGCTTAGCAGACTGCATTGCATCAGATTGGGGAGAAGGACTTATGCTCGCTACGAATGAACGATGGCGCGGCCCTACGCTGCTCTTGATCTTCCTCGGGATCCTGCTGTTTTGGTACATGCCCGTCATCGCCTCCGCCGAAGGGGAAGGAGACAACTGGATCCAGCGGCAGGCCGAGGAGCTTCCCACCGATCAGGTCGAAACGTATTGGCAGCAGTTGATGAAGGAGTACGGCGGATTTTTTCCGGATCAGAAGGTTCCATCCTTCATGGATATGCTCTTGCAACAGGATCAAAGCTTCAGTCTAAAGTCGGGGCTAAGCGGCCTGATGCGGTATATGTGGCACGAAGTGCTGTATAACGGGCACATTCTGGTGACCATCGTGCTGCTCTCCATCTTCAGCATGATTCTGGAGACGTTGCAAACGGCGTTCGAACGCAAGCAGGTCAGCAAGGTCGCATACTCAATTTGCTACATGGTGATTCTGGTGCTTGCGATCAATAGCTTCCATGTCGCGATTACGTATGCCACGAATGCGATCAGCGGGATGATCGACTTCATGATGGCGATGGTGCCGCTGCTGTTCACGCTGCTGGCCTCCCTGGGTAATGCGGTGACGGTGACGGTGACCCACCCGTTGGTGGTGTTTATGGTCCATGCGGTGGGGACGGCGGTGCATACGGTGGTGTTCCCGCTGTTGTTCTTCTCGGCCGTGCTGCACATCGTAAGCTCCTTATCCGACAAGTATAAGCTGACCCAATTGGCCAATCTGCTCCGAACGGTGAGCATGGCTTTACTGGGAGTTCTGCTCACCGTCTTCCTCGGCGTGATCTCCGTGAAAGGTATCGCCGGATCGGTGGCGGACGGAGTTACCCTGCGGACGGCCAAGTACTTGACCGGCAACTTCGTCCCTGTCGTCGGCAAAGTGTTCGCGGACGCCACGGACACGGTCATCTCCGCTTCCCTGCTGGTCAAGAATTCCATCGGCCTCGTGGGGGTCATTATCCTGCTGTTCCTCTGCGCCTTTCCGGCAATCAAAATCATCACGCTGGCGCTGATCTTTAACCTGGCAGCCGCGGTCATGCAGCCGCTTGGCGATTCCCCGGTTATCACTTGCCTGGAGACGATCGGCAAGAGCATGCTGTATGTTTTCGCCGCCCTGGCCGCGGTGGGGATGATGTTCTTCCTGGCCATCACGATTATGCTGACCGCGGGGAACATCACCGTCATGATGAGGTAACGCCGGGGGACAAGAACGATTTCATAAGGGGTGGTGATCATGCGTGGACTGGCTGGCGGGATGGCTGAGAGAAATCATCTTTATCGTGCTGATCGCGGTATTTATCGATTTGCTGCTGCCCAACCGTGCGATGGAGCGCTACGTCAAATTCGTGGTCAGCCTGCTGATCCTCCTGACGCTGCTGTCCCCGGTCATGCGATTCTTCTCGGCAGATGCTAAGGACCAGCTCGAGGCGGCGTTTGCGACCAGTTGGGACGGACTGGGGAACGATTCTGCGGGCCAAAGCACGGAGGTAATTCTGCAGCAAGGGGAGAAGTTGAGGCAAAAGCAGGAGTCCGAAGCGCTGGCTTGGGCGGGCGAGGAGGCGGCAAGGCAAATGAAGGAGCAAATCGAACGGTCGACAGGACAGCAGGTGGACCGGGTCACTGTCAAGCTGAGAACGGAACCCGTAAAAGCGCCAACTGGAGCCGACGCAACACATCCGCTTGCCGCTGAGCCGGTTATCTCTTCCGTTGAGGTGGTCATGGCGCAGGCCAAGCCGGAAGGGGACGCTGCTCCCGGTGCAGCTGGACGGGGGCCGGAGGTATCGATCGCACCGGTGGAAAAAATAAAAATCAGCGTCAACACAGATTCCGGCAAGGCCGGGGACGCAGAAGGCCAGAACGAAGCGCAAAGCAGTGCGGTGATGGCCGGCTCCGGAGATGAAGCGGGGGGCGAAACCGACCCAGAGGCAAATGCGAAATCCGGGGGCAAGCCGGCGACTATCCAACTGGTTGTGCAAATCGAAGAGCTGCTCCAGCAGAGCTGGGGTGTAGATAAAGAAGCAATAACGGTCCTCGGGGCCGTGAATCCAAGCGAAGATCATGCGGGGAGGTGAAGAAAGTGCCGGGATGGCTGAAGAAACTGGAGCAATGGCTTGGCCGAGGAACAGAAGGCAAAAAAACCATAAGTACGTTTCGTTGGCTGCTGATCCTCGGGCTGGTCGGGATCGCCATTATGCTGTTCAATTCCTTCGTAAATGTAAAGCAGCTCGAGCCTAACGGCGAGGGGAGCCGCGAGCCGCCGATGATGCAGGATCTCGCCGGTTCGGCCGGACTTGCGGGAGGTGCGGGGGACGATGATTTCACCAGCATCGAAATGACGCTCGAAGGCAAAACGAAAGAGATCCTGGAGAAAATCGTCGGCGTTGGTGCGGTCGACGTGCTGGTAACGATCGATTCGACGGAGGAAATCGTGGTTCAGCGCAACGTTAAAGACTCACAGGAGTTAACGGAAGAAAGCGACGCGGACGGAGGGAAACGGCACATCACCCAATATACCCGGGACGGTGAGATCGTCACCTATGAGGCTTCCGGCAGCGAGCAGCCGATCGTCACCAAGAAGATCAAACCGAAGGTTCGCGGCGTGCTGGTTGTCGCCCGGGGAGCCGAGAACAAAACGGTGAAAAGCTTGATCGTAGACGCCGTTGAAAAGGGATTGAACGTACCGGCATACCGAATCTCCGTCGTCCCGCGCAAGCAATCTCAATAATCGATCAACCGGAATCATGTAGCAGTTCGTTCATTTAAATTTTGAGGAGGAATCCCATTATGAAATCCAAAAGACAAACGATTTGGCTGGTTTCCATGCTGAGCTTGATGGTCATTTTATCTGCGTATTATCTGTTTACGGAAGACAGTCCGCAGGCGTCGACGCCAACCGACGGACAGCAAGTGAGTACAACCAATAACGGGATGAGCGGAAACGCGACAGGAGATGACGTGATTCTCTCGGAAGTGACAACGGATGGCAGTGAAAACAGCAGCGTCATCACAGATGATGCCGCTGCAGCGGATCAAACGGAACAAGCAGTTGGGAACGAAGACAGCGAGAAGCCTGACGCGGCGATGCAAGAGGAAGCTACCGCTAACAGCGATGCTGCCGCTAACGGCGATGCGCAAACGACGGATACCGGTAAGGCTACGGAAGGCACCCCGGCAACGGACGGGGGTCAGAAGCAAGCTGCGACGGATGAGGATGTGTTGAGTCAACTGGAAGCCCAAGGCGTCTCCTCCACAGACACTCTAAATGCTTACCAATTCGCCCGTACTCAGGAAAACATGAAGAAGCAAGAAGAGCTGATGCAAGCGATTAGCGAGAACGAATCGCTGGAGGCCGCGGCGATGGCCCAACAGGAATTAAGCGCTCTTGAAGAAAAGGAAGCGAAGATCTACGACATTGAGGAAAGATTGAAACAACAATATGCGAATGCCGTCGTACAAGAAGCAGACGACAAATATAAAGTCGTCGTCGTGAGCGAGAAGATGGAGGCCAAAGAAGCCGTAAGCATTATGGACCTGGTGATCAAGGAACTGGGCGTATCCCAGGATAAAGTCAGCGTACAATACGTGACGCAATAAGGGTTTCTTGCATAGCTAAATAGCGAACCGATAGGTTCCCATTGCGGGAAGAGTCCGAGGTAACTTGGACTCTTTCCATTTTGATCGATTATGATATAATACATAAAGTTATGAGCCGAGAAGGCTTATGGTTGAAGGCCAAGGCTTTTCCTACAAAGCTGAAGGAGAGAGTGAGAATATGTTTAAGTTGAGTGAAATCAAAGAATTGATCGAACTGCTGGACCAAACGTCCGTGCATGAATTAGAAATCGAAAATGAAGGCGCTCGCTTGTGCATCCGCAAGAACGGGGTGAGCGAAGTCGTTCACGTGCAGCCAATGCAGGCGGCGGCTGCTCCGGGATTTGTTCCGGCCGCCGTATCTGCGCCAGTTGCCCAAGAAGCCACGCCAGCTCCTCAAGCGACGGAAGCCGCGCGTTCCGCTGCGCCTGAAGCTAACTTACATACCATTGCTTCGCCGATGGTTGGGACGTTCTATCGTTCCTCGTCACCGGAAGCCCAACCTTACGTAAACATCGGCGACAAGGTCGGCGAGAAGACGACGGTTTGCATCATTGAAGCGATGAAGCTGATGAACGAGCTGGAGGCGGAAATCAAAGGCGAAATCATCGACATCCTCGTGGAAAACGGGCAGATGGTCGAATACGGACAGCCTCTCTTTTTGGTGAAGCCGGAGTAAATGAAGGAGTACCGTCCCTAATGCACCAGCAAGGGCCGCTACCCTAGCTTTCCAAAGGAGGATACGAGAATCTCATGAAATTTCACAAAGTATTGATTGCTAACCGCGGCGAGATCGCCGTACGGATCATTCGCGCTTGCCGCGAGCTGGGGATTTCCACCGTAGCGGTCTATTCCGAAGCGGACAAGGATTCGCTGCACGTACGTCTGGCCGATGAGGCCTATTGTATCGGACCTACGCTGTCCAAGGACAGCTATTTGAATTTAACCAACTTAATGAGCGTTGCGACGTTGACGGAGTGCGACGCGATTCATCCCGGATATGGATTCCTGGCTGAAAACGCTGACTTCGCGGAAATTTGCGGCTCTTGCAACATTACGTTCATCGGTCCCTCTCCGGAAGCGATCACCCGCATGGGCGACAAAGCGATGGCGAAGCAAACGATGAAGGAAGCCGAGGTGCCGGTCATTCCCGGCTCAGACGGCCTGATCGAGGATCTGGACGAAGCCGTCATGGTCGCGCGCGACATCGGTTACCCGGTTATCATCAAGGCGACCGCCGGCGGCGGAGGCAAAGGGATCCGCATCGCCGACGACGAGGAATCGCTGATCAAGCAAATTACGACGGCCCAGCAGGAAGCGCAAAAAGCGTTTGGCAATGCCGGCGTGTATTTGGAAAAATATTTGACCGGCATGAAGCACGTGGAAATTCAAATCATTGCCGACAAGCACGGCAACGCGGTTTATCTGGGCGAACGCGATTGCTCGGTACAGCGCCGCCGCCAGAAGCTGGTCGAAGAAGCGCCTTGTCCGGTGCTATCGCCGGAGAAACGGCAGGAGATGGGCGAAGCCGCGGTTCGGGCCGCGCTGGCTGTGAACTATTCCGGCGCGGGAACGCTGGAATTCCTGTTGGGTCCGGACGGACAATTTTATTTCATGGAAATGAACACGCGGATTCAAGTTGAGCATCCGGTTACTGAAATGGTTACCGGCGTTGATTTGATCCAGGAAATGATCTCCGTGGCCGAAGGCAATCCGCTTTCCTTCACGCAAGAGGACATCCAACTGAACGGCTGGTCGATCGAGTGCCGGATTAACGCCGAGGACCCGTCCCGCAACTTTATGCCGTCCCCAGGGAAAATCGGCTTCTATTTGCCGCCGGGTGGACCGGGCGTTCGCGTCGACAGCGGCGCTTATCCGGGATACATGATCTCGCCGCATTACGATTCGATGATCGCCAAACTGATCGTTTGGGCCCCTACGCGGGAAGAAGCGATCGCGAAAATGAAACGGGCGCTGTCCGAATTCGCCATCGAAGGCATTCATACAACGATCCCCTTTCACCAGAAGCTGCTGGAGCATCCGACGTTTATCAAGGGTGACTTCGATATCAAATTTTTGGAAGAAAACGAGATATAGAAAGCTTCCGCGAGTTTGTCATAATGAACCCAAAATGATATAGTATGTATAATAAGTGCGCGGTATCTATCGCTAGAGCAGCGTCATACTTATTGAGAGGTGGATGAATAGAATGAGCACTTTGCCAACGGAATTCGAACGTACGGATATTGGTGAAATTCAAATTGCCCCGGAAGTGATCGAAGTGATTGCCGGACTGGCTACCGTTGAGGTGAAGGGCGTTGCCGGAATGAGCGGCGGATTCGCCGGCGGCATTGCCGAATTGTTGGGAAGAAAGAATCTTTCCAAAGGCGTTAAGGTGGAAGTCGGCCAACGCGAAGCTGCGGTAGACGTATCCGTGATCGTCGAATACGGCAACCGTCTCCCGGAAGTCGCCTCGGAAATCCAACGCAACGTGAAGCGCTCCATCGAAACCATGACGGGGCTGAATGTCATCGAAGTGAATGTACATATTCACGACGTCATTTTCAAAGCATCCGAACGTGTGGAAGAAGTGGAAGCGACCCATCGCGTGAAATAACGATCGTAACGAACCCCCGACCGCTTCTCAGGTCAGGGGTTTACTGTAATTTTCAGCTGGGACAAGCTGAAGCAAACCTCTATTAAGGAGGCAATACCTGTCGTGGCCAAAATTTTAGACCGAATTCTGATGTTTATTTACAGCTTGAGCATCGCGATCCTATCTGTTTTCGTCATTCTATTGCTTACGGATGCGGTTCCTCTGAACCTGGAGCTCCTGGATCGGCAACCGTTCTATGTCGGTACCTGGGTGGTAGCGATCGTATTGCTGCTTATCAGCATCCGCGTTTTTTACATATCGATCAGCAGGGACCGCAGCTCAGCAACCTCGATTGACCAACGCAACGAATACGGGGATATCCAAATCTCGGTGGACACCATTGAGAACCTGTCCTACAAAGCGGCTTCTCGCGTGCGTGGCATCAAGGAAGTGAAGACGCGGATTCGAATCACCGAATCCGGACTCGAAATCGTGGTACGTGCACTCGTTGACGGAGAGACATCGATCCCGGCGCTGACGGAGGAAGTTCAGAGACAGGTCCATGATCATGTCGAGGAAATTACGGGGATTCCCGTATCCTACGTGTCGGTTTACATTGCGAATCTGGTCCATTCCCCGGTCATCAAAAGCCGGGTTGAATAGGGGTGAGCAGCGGGGTGTTCTGGAAACAATTGTGGGAGAGTCACAAAGGACGCCTGCTTGGTATAGCGGCGGCCGTGTTTTTATGCCCGATCTATCTGTTTTTCGGATTTTGGAATATGTTGTTCTGCGCCTTGCTGCTGTTTATCGGGTATACGATCGGCAAGCAGAAGGACTTGGAGGGAGGCCCGCTGTTACCCTGGAGTATGATTTGGGAATGGCTGTCTACACGTTGGCGTCCTTTTAAATGAGATTTCTAATTCCTCATTACCGTTTCCTGTGATAGGCTTACTCCGGAAAAGAGCTAGGAACGTGTTCTTGCCCCTTTTGTGGAGTAAGCGGATTACGGGTCTTTTTTTGTGTAAACGGAAGTGTGTGAGTTTGGCGCATTTGGTGATGATTGTGGCGGTTTTGGTCCATGCTGAAGGATAGGCGCAGGTTGAGGGTTAAAGCGTAGAAATTTTTAGGAGGAAACAGATGAAACGGCGTTTGGCGAGAGAGATTGCGGTACAAAGCATGTATCAGATGGAAATGAATGAAGTGGACGCAAACGAAGCGGTAACGATGCTGCTTACGGAAGCGATGGAGGAGAACGAGAGCGAGGTTGAACTTTCCGACGTGGATGCCACCCGTGCTTTCGTGCTGGAGCTGGTGAACGGCACCTGGGGGCGGAAAGACGCGATCGACGCCTTGCTGGAGGACTATTTGAAAGGCTGGCAAATCAGCCGTTTGTCCAAGGTGGACCGGCAGGTGCTGCGTCTGGCCACCTACGAAATGATCTTCCGCGACGACGTGCCGGGTAAAGTGGCCGTCAATGAAGCGATTGAGCTGTCCAAGCATTTTGGAACCGCGGAATCCGGGAAGTTCGTCAACGGTGTGCTCGGTAAAATGATTCAAGATCTAGACCAGTTAAAAAGCAAACGATAAAATTCCATTTTAGGGTAGAGGAGAGGACAAGCATGACGGCACCAATCATTAACGGAAAACAAATTTCGGAAGAAATTCGCAAGGATTTGCGCGAAGAGGTAGAACGGCTGGCAAAGCAAGGCTTTACGCCGGGGCTGGCGGTCGTGCTTGTCGGTGAGGATCCAGCTTCGCAGGTGTATGTGCGAAATAAGGAGAAAGCCTGCCACGACCTGGGCTACTATTCGGAGGTTCACCGCTTGTCGGCGGAGACGTCGCAGGAGGAGCTGTTAGCCCTGGTGGACAAGCTGAATCATCAGTCCAATATCCACGGGATCTTGGTGCAGCTGCCGTTGCCGAAACATATCAATGAAAAAGCCGTCATCGATGCCATTTCCGTAGAGAAGGACGTCGACGGTTTCCATCCGGTGAATGTCGGCAATTTAATGATCGGCGATGATAGCTTGTTGCCTTGCACGCCGGCAGGGGTCATCGAGCTGATCAAACGCACAGGGGTCGAGCTCGCCGGGAAACATGCGGTAGTCATCGGCCGCAGCAACATTGTAGGCAAGCCGGTTTCCTTGCTCTTGCAGCGGGAGAACGCAACGGTCACCATGTGTCATTCGCGTACAGCCAATATGAAGGAATTGACCCGCTTGGCGGACATTCTTGTCGTCGCCATCGGACGTGCGAACTTTGTGGACGCTTCTTACGTGAAGCCGGGCGCCGTAGTCATCGACGTCGGGATGAACCGCCTGGACAACGGCAAGCTGGCTGGGGACGTGGATTTCGAAAGTGTGAAGGAAGTTTCCGGTCCGATCACCCCGGTACCCGGCGGCGTTGGCCCGATGACAATTACGATGCTGATGCAAAATACGCTGATTGCGGCGAAACGGCTGCAAGGGTTAGCGTAAATAGGGTTATGTCCTTTTCCCGAGGAAAGTGTGGCAAAAACCGCTTCATGAGGCAGTTGGCGATCAAATAAAGGAAAAAAGTTCCCTTATTTTTTCGAATAGGGGCATTATGCGCCGAATAAGGGTACAAGTTTCCCTTATTTCTCGGAAAGGAGGCGGCATCTTTGGATCAGCAGCGGATTTTGACGGTGAAGGATTTGAACCGCTACATCCGAATGAAGCTGGAATCGGACCAGGTGCTCACCGACGTTTGGATTCGCGGTGAAATCTCCAATTTCACGCATCATTCCAGCGGACATATGTATTTCACGCTGAAGGATGCGGACAGCCGGATCAAATGTATTATGTTTGCGTCGCACAATCAACGGCTGCCGTTTCGGCCCAAGGAAGGGACGCGCGTCATCGCCCGCGGCAACGTCTCCGTCTACGAGCGGGACGGGCAGTACCAGTTCTACGCGACGCATATGCAGCCGGACGGCGTAGGCAGCCTGTATCTGGCCTTCGAGCAGTTGAAGCAGAAGCTGGATGCGGAGGGCTTGTTCGCTCCCGGACGCAAACGGCCTTTGCCGCGGTTCCCGAAGACGATTGGCGTTGTGACTTCGCCAACCGGCGCGGCGGTCCGCGACATCTTGACGACGCTGGGGCGGCGATATCCGCAAGCGGAAGTGATCTTGTACCCCGCGCTCGTCCAGGGCAAAGGGGCGGCACCGTCGATCGTGAAGGCGATTCGGACGCTGAACGCGATGGGGGAGGCCGACGTGCTGATCGTCGGCCGCGGCGGCGGCTCGCTCGAGGAGCTGTGGGCGTTCAATGAGGAGCAGGTCGCGCGCGCGATCTACGAATCGGCGATTCCCGTCATCTCGGCCGTTGGCCATGAGACGGATTTCACCATCGCCGATTTCGTCGCCGACCTGCGCCAGCCTGCTCCAGCACGCGGAGCGGCTGGATCGGCTGTCCTCGCGGCTGACCGGGCGCCTGCAGACGCGCCTGCAATTGGCCGGCGCGGCCCAGGATCGCCTGCACCAGCGGCTCCTGCGCTTCCATCCTCAGGAAGCGCTACTGTTCGCAGGGCGACGGCGGCGGGAGGCGGATCGCCTGCTGCGGCAGGCCATGCAAGGCATCCTGCGGGAGAAATCCAGCCAGTTGGCCTCGGGGATCCGCCATCTGGATGCGTTAAGCCCGCTTAAGGTGATGGCGCGGGGCTACAGCCTCGTTTACGATGAACAAGGAGAACGGCTAATCAAATCGCTGTCGGACGTCGATCCCGGCGATCGTATCACCGTGAAAGTGACGGACGGAGAACTGGATTGTCAAGTTTGGGGCATGAGGCCGGAAGGAGCGGGAGAAGATGAAGGAACAGGAAGCTAAGGTTAATGCGGAAGCGCAGCAACCAGAACTGAATTTCGAAGAGGCGATGAACCAGCTGGAGGACATCGTGTCCCAGCTGGAGCACGGCGACGTACCGCTGGAGAAGGCGATTGACCTGTTCCAGCAAGGCATGCGGCTCTCGCAAATCTGCGGCCAGAAGCTGGCCCAGGTGGAACAGAAGATCGAAATGATCGTAGAAGAAGACGGGGCGGTCGAGAAACAGCCGTTTCAGCCGCCGCTGGGCGAAAGCGCAGATTTCTGAGGGAGCGGTGATCTAGTTGCGGCAGCATTTATCTTTAGAGGAGTATATGAAGGAAATTGGGGAGGTTGTCACTTCCCGGTTATCCTCTAGCCTTCCGGTTGCATGGGAAGTGCCGGAAACCTTAAGCCGAGCGATGGATTACTCGCTGATGGCCGGAGGGAAAAGGCTGCGGCCGCTGCTTGTCGTGGCTGCGGCGGAGGCGCTCGGCGCGAGTCGGGAAGCGGCATTGCCCGTCGCCTGCGCCGTGGAAATGATACATACCTATTCGCTGATCCATGACGATCTTCCGGCCCTGGACAACGATGACTTTCGGCGGGGCAAACCAACGAATCATAAGGTGTTTGGGGAAGCGATGGCGATTTTGGCCGGGGATGGCCTGCTGACGCATGCTTTCTACAGTGTAGTCCAAGCGAGCCGCGCGCACGGGGTGCCGGCGGAGGCGGTGCTTGCGATTGTGGAGGATTTGTCGCGATATGCCGGACCCAGCGGCATGGTGGGCGGCCAAGTGGCCGACATGCAAGGCGAGCAGGGGGTAACCGACTTGAATCAACTGCGCTATATCCATGAGCACAAAACCGGTGATTTGATCGTGTTCTCTGCGAAAGCCGGGGGACATCTTGCTTCCGGCACACCGGAGCAGCTGGGGGCCCTGGAGTGTTACGGTCGGGCATTGGGGCACGCTTTTCAAATTCAGGACGATATCCTCGATTTGATCGGTGACGAAAGCAAGCTCGGCAAAAAAACGCAAAGCGACGTTAAACAACAGAAGGTGACCTATCCTTACTTTATCGGGATCGAAGCTTCCCGCGCTGAAGTCGATCGGCTGACGCGCGAAGCGAAGGAGGCTGTGTCAAGCGGGATGATCCCGTACCCGCAGCGACTGCTTGAAATCGCCGATATGTTGCTTCGACGGGACCATTAAGGAACCTGAGCCTCAAAGCGAAATCAGGGAAAAATGACTCAGTCATCCGCTGCAAGTGATTTCGACATCAACGTGACATATGGTATAATGAAGGCTATTATCATCTATTGCAATGAAGAGCCGGTTTTGGAAGCCGGCTTTTTGAACCATACATTAAGGAAAGCGGGGAATGGCTGTGCTGCTTTCGCAAATACATGAGCCTGCCGATCTGAAAAACTTGTCCATGGAGCAATTGACGCCGCTCGCTGCGGAGATCCGCCAGTTCTTGATTGAAAAGCTGTCGGCAACCGGCGGGCATTTGGCTTCGAATTTGGGCGTGGTGGAATTGACGATCGCCCTGCACTATTGCTATAACAGTCCGCAGGATAAATTGATCTTTGACGTAGGTCATCAGGCGTACGTACATAAAATGTTAACCGGGCGGATGGACCAGTTCGACACGCTTCGTAAACATCAGGGATTATGCGGGTTTGTAAAGCGGAGTGAGAGCGAGCATGACGTGTGGGAAGCAGGGCACAGCAGTACCTCGCTTTCAGCGGCCATGGGGATGGCGCTGGCCCGGGATTTGAAGGGCGAGTCCAACCGAGTGATCGCGATTATCGGGGACGGTGCGTTGACCGGCGGAATGGCGTTTGAAGCGCTAAATCATATCGGTCATGAGAAAAAGGATCTGATGGTGATCCTCAACGACAATGAAATGTCGATCGCTCCCAATGTCGGAGCATTGCATAATTACCTGACCAAAATTCGGTCTGACCGCAATTACTTGCGGGCGAAGGACGAAGTGGAGCAACTGCTCAAGAAGATCCCGGCCATCGGCGGAAAAGTCGCCAAGACCGTGGAACGGGTCAAGGACAGCCTCAAATATTTGATGGTCTCCGGCGTTTTGTTCGAGGAGCTGGGCTTCAAGTATCTAGGACCGGTTGACGGCCACGACTTACCGGGGTTGATCGACTCCTTCAAACAGGCGAATAACGTAAGCGGCCCTGTTCTCGTGCATGTCCTCACGACCAAAGGCAAAGGATATACACCGGCGGAGCAGGATTCGCATAAATGGCATGGCATTACGCCGTACAAAATCGAATCCGGTCAGTTGCTGAAGGCGGTTGGAAATCCGATGTATACGGAGGTATTTGGACAGACGCTTATCGAGCTGGCTGAGCAGGACGAACGCATCGTAGCCGTGACGCCGGCCATGCCGGGCGGTTCCGGGCTGGTTAAGTTCGGGGAACGTTTTCCCGGTCGCATGATCGACGTTGGCATCGCGGAGCAGCATGCCGCCACGATGTGCGCCGCAATGGCGATGGAAGGCATGAAGCCGGTGTATGCCGTGTATTCTACGTTTATGCAACGGGCGTACGACCAGATCGTCCACGATATTTGCCGCCATAACGCCAACGTGATGTTTGCCATTGACCGGGCCGGATTTGTCGGCGCGGACGGCGAGACCCACCAAGGGGTTTACGATATCGCTTTTATGCGGCATATTCCGAATATCGTTTTAATGATGCCGAAGGATGAGAATGAATTGCGCCATATGATGAAGACGGCGCTTGAATATAATGAAGGGCCGATCGCCTACCGCTATCCGCGGATTAACGTGCCCGGAGTAGCGCTGGATCCCGAGCTGGTGCCGATTCCAATCGGATCCTGGGAACAGCTGCGCGAAGGTGACAGTCTGACGATCATCGCGATCGGGCCGATGGTGCAGGTTGCGGAAGAAGCCGCGGATATGCTGAAGCGGGAAGGCGTCTCCGCCGCGGTCGTCAACGCCAGATTCCTGAAGCCGCTGGATGCAGATATGTTGCGTCGACTGGCGCAGGGCAACGGTCAGATGATCGTGTTAGAAGAAGCCTCGCAAGCCGGAAGCTTGGGCAGTGCGATTCTGGAGTTCTACGCTGAGCAAGGGATCAGCGGGCTCGATATCCACCTGATGGGGATTCCGGACCGGTTTATCGAGCATGGCAGCATTAAGGAGCAGCTAGAGGAAGTGGGCCTGACGGCCGAGAATGTTGTTCGTGAAGTGCAAAGATTCCGGAACGGTCAGCACCTGGCGTTAGGCAAAAAAGTAAATTATTGACGGGAGATTGACATGTCGGTTTCCAAGGAACGCGTAGATGTCCTGCTCGTGGAGCAGGGATATTTCGATAGCAGAGAGAAGGCGAAAGCCGCGATTATGGCAGGGCTGGTATTCGGCGGACAGGAGCGGCTGGAGAAAGCGGGGACGAAGATCCCCCGAGATACGGCGCTATCCGTTAAAGGCGCAATTCATCCATATGTCAGCCGGGGCGGGCTGAAGCTGGAAAAAGCGATCAAACTTTTTAACCTGGATCTGACGGGCCGAACGATGCTGGATATCGGTTCGTCGACCGGCGGGTTTACCGATTGCGCTTTGCAGCATGGGGCGGGTTATGTCTATGCCATTGACGTAGGCTACAACCAGCTGGATTGGTCGCTGCGTAACGATCCGAGGGTGAACGTCAAGGAACGGACGAACTTTCGGTACATGACGCCGGAGGATTTGGAAGGTCCGCAGCCGGATTTTGCGAGCATCGATGTATCTTTTATTTCGCTTAAAATTATTTTGCCTCCGCTCCTCGCGTTGCTGAAAAGACCGGCGGACATCGCCGCGCTGATTAAACCGCAGTTTGAAGCCGGCCGCGAGAAGGTTGGCAAATCCGGGGTGGTTCGCGACCCCAAGGTTCATCAGGAAGTGCTGGAGACGGTGTTGAGCTTTGCGGTGGAGCAAGGCTATGGGGTGGCTGGTTTAACCTTCTCCCCGATCACCGGCGGTGAAGGCAATATCGAATTTTTGGCACATCTCAGACTAGAAGAAGTTGCAGCTGATCGAACGGAAGGTCAGGAGAAGGATCGGTTCGCGCCGGTCCGCGAGTTGGCGGCCAGCGTTGTCCAAGAAGCCGCGAATACCTTTACGGGAGGCCCATCCAAGTGATGGGTCTTTTTTGCATGTTCCCGCTTGCAAATCGAACGCCTGTTCCCTATAATGGAATCAAAACCGCGATTTTGTCCTCATTCCCTCATATTTTTGTACTGCGTCTGACAGGAGCCGTTTGAGGTGGCGTCGAAATAGTGGATGAGGTGATATTCGGTGGGAGTTTACTCTGATGGTCTTCTGATGGTAGTGATCGCGGGGATTGGCGCTTATTTGCTGTACCGCGGTTTTCGTTCCTGGGTCCGCAAGCCGTTCTCTTTGAGATCCGGCATCGGATTTGAAATGAATGAGGAGATTTTGGAGCACCCTGCCGTGGACATGCTGGAGCAAGCGGGTTACGAGGTCGTCAGCGATAAACTGAAGGTGCCGCTCGCCTTTCGCGTGGACGGGGAACTCCTGCGCAGCCGTCTGTTCATCGACTATATTGCGGTCAAGAACGGGGAATTCTATCTGGTAAGAACCGCGCGGGAACGCCTGCCGATGGAATGGACAGGCAGCGGACTGCGCAGGGAAATGCTGCCGTTTCTGCTGCTTTATCCAGAATGCGCCGGCGTATTGTACGTGGATCCGGATCAAGGGGAACTGAAGGAAATCTCCTTAACGACGGATGATGATGATGAAGATGAAACCGCCTGAATCGAATTTTTCGACCAGCAGGCAAGTGGAGGGCAGAATGAAAGGGCATAGACATATCAAAATACGGGAAATCATTACCGCAAGGGAAATCGAAACCCAGGACGAACTGGTGGAAGCGTTGCGCGAAGCGGGATATCAGGTCACTCAAGCAACGGTCTCCCGCGACATTAAAGAGCTGATGCTGATTAAGGTGCCAACAGACGACGGCAGGTACAAATACTCCATGCCGACGGCCCAGCGCTATAATCCGGTGCAGAAGCTGCAGCGTGCGCTGGTTGACAGCTTCGTGCATATCGATCATACCGGGAACTTGGTTGTGATGAAGTGCCTCCCGGGGACAGCGAACTCGGTGGCCGTGCTGCTCGACAATATGGAATGGCCGGATTTGCTCGGCACGATTTGCGGGGACGACACGATTTTGCTGATCTGCCGGAATGAAGATTACAGCCGGTATTTAATCGACCAGATCATGGGTTACATATCTTAATTCAGTTTGAAGTTAGGGGAAGGGGTGCCTCGCATGTTGGTTCATTTATCCATCCGGAATCTGGCGGTAGTTGAAGCGGTAGATGTGTCGTTTGGTTCCGGTTTTCATGTGCTCACAGGGGAGACTGGGGCGGGCAAATCTATTATCATCGATGCGCTCGGCTTGATTGCCGGCGGGCGGGGTTCGGCCGATCTAATCCGCTATGGCTGTGATAAGGCCGAGATGGAGGCCTCCTTCGATCTGCCGGCGGGACATCCGGTTTGGACGACGCTGGATGGACTGGGGATCGCCGGTGATCCGGGCGAACTGCTTATTATTCGTCGGGAAATCAGCGTTCAAGGCAAGAGTTCAGCTCGCATTAATGGTCAACTCGTCAATTTATCGATGCTTCGCGAAGTCGGTGATGAGCTGATCAACCTGCACGGCCAACATGAGCACCAAACCCTGCTTCGGCCGGAACGCCATTTGGAGCTGCTGGATGCGTACGGAGCCGAATCGATTGATCCGGTGAAGTTGGCGTACCAAGCGACTTATGGAGAATTCGTGCGAATAGACAAGGAATACAACGAGCTGCGCAATACGAGCCAGCAGGCGTTGCAAATGCTCGATTTATACCGTTTTCAGCTTGGTGAGATTGCGGCAGCCGAGTTAAAACCGGGCGAAGATGAATGGCTTGCGGAAGAAAAGGTCAAGCTATCCCATAGCGAGAAAATGATGGAGTCCATTTCGAAAGCCTATGATTTGCTGTACGGTCCACAAGGACTTGATGCGATCGCAAAAGCCGTATCGAAGCTAAGCGAAGTGGCCGCTTATGATACTAAAGGGATTTCTCCGCTCCTGGATCAGCTGCAGTCCGCTTATTATCAACTGGAGGACGCTTCTTTCAGCTTACGGAATTATCGTGAACGGATCGAGTTTAATCCAGAGCGGCTTGAAGAGGTGGAGGAGCGGCTCGATTTAATCTCAACGCTCCGCCGCAAATACGGAGACGATATTCAAGGCATCCTTACTTATTATGAGAAGATCCGTCAGGAAACCGATGCTTTAGAGAACAAGGATGAACGTCTGGACCAGCTCCAGGCGGAGCGGGAGAAACTGACGGTCCGGTTAATGAAGCAAGCCTTTGAACTGAGTGCAGTGCGCCGTCAAAAGGCCGATGAATTGGCAGCTCAGATCGAGACGGAACTGAAGGATCTGCAAATGGGAAGAACCTCGTTGGAGGTGAAGCTAACCCTTACGGAGGACGCTCATGGCTTGGAATGGGAAGGGCAGCGTATTCGTCCCGGGAAGCACGGCATCGATAATGCGGAATTCTTGATCTCGCCGAACCCGGGAGAACCGCTTCGTCCGCTGAGCAAGATCGCCTCCGGTGGTGAGCTGTCGCGGATGATGCTGGCGCTCAAGAGTATTTTCGCCCGGCATGACCAAGTTCCCGTCCTGATCTTCGATGAAGTGGATACCGGCGTCAGCGGACGGGCGGCTCAGTCGATCGCCGACAAATTGTCGCGATTGTCCGCGATGTGCCAGGTATTCGCCATCACCCACCTCCCGCAAGTGGCTTGCATGGCCGATCGGCAGTATCTGATCGAGAAGGTTGTTGAAGACGGACGCACGATGACCCGCATCGAATCCTTGGATGAAGCGGGACGGGTGAATGAATTGGCCCGCATGCTCGGCGGGGTGGAAATCACCGAGAAGACCCAACACCATGCCCAGGAAATGCTGAAGCTGGCGCAGGCACAAAAGGATGGTTTATTAAGTCCGGCACAATGATTGACAGTAATAAAACACCTGACCCGGGGTATCTTATAGGTACGCAATTGGCGACCACCTTTTCGTCAAGCGAAAGAAGCTAAGGGAGCGTGACAGCCATTGAACCCGAACCTCAGGAATAGAATGCTCGGTCTTTTTCTTGCCTTCTTCTTTTGTTTTCTCGGCACGTCTGCCGCTGAAGGGCGGCTGCCCGTATTGCCGGACGAGTTGCGCCTGTTTCAGGGTCAGGGAACACAAATTTCATTGGCTTTGCCCGTACAGGCTGAAGTCAGCGTGGATCGACCCGATGTAGTGATGGTAAACGGGCAACCAAACCCATCCATGAAAGTATCCTTGGGAAATCCGCTCAAGCTCTCATCGCTTCGGAGTGGAGAAGCCAACCTCCGCATGAAATTATTCGGTCAAATTCCTCTAAAGACCGTGAAGGTCAATGTCATTCCGGACCTCAAAGTGATTCCCGGCGGACAAACGATTGGCGTCAAAGTCAAATCCGCCGGGATCTTAGTGGTCGGGCACCATCAGGTTATCACCGATACCGGCAAAGTATCTCCCGGCGAAGCCGCGGGAATTCAAGCCGGTGATTTGATCACCCACATTAACGGTACGAAGCTGAAGGATGTCCGGGATGTAGCCGACATCGCGGCGGAAGCCGGCAAACACCAACGCCCGCTTAAAATTACTTATAAGCGGAACGACAAGGAATTTAGCACCTCCTTAAGCCCTGCTTACGATCAGCAAGATCGGGCCTGGCGGCTGGGGTTGTATATCCGCGATTCTGCCGCAGGGGTGGGGACGCTGACGTTTTATGCTCCGGATCATGGCGTATATGGGGCCTTAGGTCACATTATTACCGATATGAACACGCAGACGCCGATCGTAGTTGGCAGCGGGCAGATATTGCAATCCAGCGTAACGTCCATTTCTAAGAGCGAAAGCGGAGAACCAGGAGAAAAACGGGCTCATTTTCTGAAGGAAGGTAAAACCTTAGGCAATATCGAACGGAATACGCACTTCGGGATCTTTGGGAAAATGTCGCAAAATCCGGAGTACAGCGTATACCAAAAACCGATCCCCGTTGCTTTTGCGGAGGAGGTTAAAGAAGGACCGGCAGAAATTCTTACGGTGGTGGAAGGTCAACGCGTAGAACGATTTAAGGTTGAGATCGTCCATGTTTCCAAGCAAAATGCCCCGGAGACCAAAGGTCTGGTTATTCGAATCACCGATCCGCGGCTCGTGGAGAAGACGGGCGGTATCGTACAAGGCATGAGCGGCAGCCCGATTATCCAAAACGGGAAGCTGATTGGCGCAGTTACTCACGTATTTGTCAACGACCCGAAATCCGGGTATGGTTGCTTTATCGAGTGGATGCTGCAGGATGCCGGGATTCTGAAGAGCAACAAAGGGGCACTACAAAATCTTAAGGCGAGCTAAACGCTGCCTTAAGATTTTTTTTGTCCTGGAAACTCCTGCGGGGGATCGACAAACCACCAGGAAATGCTGTATGCTTTTGTCGAATGCATCCGAACCAAATCGCTTTATGTAAATAAATATTTTATTATATCTCAACCCTGCAAAAAAATAAATAAAAATAATTTTCGACAGAAGGAATTTACTTTTACATGTCGAATCCTTATTCTGGGAAGAGGAGAAACAAATAAAAACCCATCCATTTACCTGAAGGAGGAAGTAGGCAGTGCAGAAAATCGAAGTGTTGTTGGCGGATGATAATCGAGAATTTACGAATTTGCTCGCGGAATATATTTCGGAGCAAGACGATATGGTCGTCTCGGGAATCGCTTATAATGGGGAAGAAGTACTGGAGATGATCGATAATGCGGCAAAAGTTCCGGATGTCTTAATCCTGGACATTATTATGCCTCATCTGGACGGACTCGGCGTGTTGGAGCGCATTCGCGACCTCAACTTGAATCCGCAGCCCAAGATCATCATGCTGACCGCTTTTGGTCAAGAGAACATCACACAGCGTGCCGTTCAACTTGGCGCTTCTTACTACATCTTAAAACCTTTTGACATGGAAGTTTTGGCGAATCGCATTCGTCAGCTTGTTGGTGTTCAAAACTTAACTACCAACACACCGTCGACATCGTTTACGAAATCGAACGTCGTGCCGCTGGGCAAAGGCAAAAACCTTGATGCGAATATCACTTCGATCATTCATGAAATCGGAGTTCCTGCGCATATTAAAGGGTATCAATATCTACGCGAAGCCATTACGATGGTGTACAATAATATCGAAATTTTGGGCGCGATCACCAAAACGTTGTATCCGGCGATTGCAGAGAAATTCAAAACGACTCCATCCCGTGTGGAACGTGCCATTCGCCATGCGATTGAGGTTGCTTGGACCCGGGGGAATATCGACTCGATCAGCCATCTTTTTGGGTACACGATCAACATCTCCAAATCCAAACCAACCAACAGCGAATTTATCGCTATGGTGGCAGATAAGCTGCGGATCGAGCATAAAGTGTCGTGAAAGTCTAAGGAAACGAATGAACGTGATAACGACTGGTGAGGTCATGCCGATGGTCGTTCACTTGCGTAGTTATACAGATTTGGATGAAAGGCGGTCCCTCTCGGTAAACACCGAGCTGCGGCCGTTTTTTATTTTTTTCGTGAGAAATCCGCATCCACCAATTGACAAATCATACTCACAGGGTTATTCTGTATATGAACATATGCTCATATACTTGATTTGGGGAGGGGACCACTCTATGGATAAAAATGTACACACCTATCTGACCCCGGATACGCTGGAGAAGGTTTCAACGATTTTCAAGGCCTTATCTGATCCGACCCGGATCAAAATTCTTTATCTGCTGTCCGAAGAGGAATGTTCCGTGACGCATATGTCCGAGGTGCTGAATTTGTCGCAATCGGCGGTATCCCATCAGCTGAGTCTGCTGCGAAATTTGCGGTTGGTGAAGTTTCGTCGCGAAGCCAACACGATGTATTACAGCTGTGACGACGATCACGTCATATCGCTATTGACCCAGGCAATTCAACATGCGAAATGCGATTAGGAGGGAGTTTCATGGGACATCATCATCATCATACTCATCATCATGATCATGATCACATGCATGCCGGCCATTTTCACGATCATCATACCGCTCGGTCAGGAAACAAAAAAGGACTGTTAATTGCATTACTGATTACGGCATCGATAGCGGTTCTGGAGTTCTTTGGCGGTTTGTTTACGGGAAGCCTGGCTTTATTGTCCGATTCCGGACACATGTTAAGCGATGCCAGCTCGTTGGTGCTTAGCCTCGTCGCCATTTGGTTTGCGGCCCGTCCTGCCTCGAAACGGAACACGTATGGGTATCACCGGATGGAAATTTTGGCGGCGCTGCTGAACGGGGTAACGTTATTCGTGATCGCGGGGTTTATCATCTGGGAGGCCTACGGTCGTTTACTTGATCCGCCAACCGTTTCCAGCAATACAATGATCGTGATCGCGGTTATCGGTTTGCTTGCCAATTTAGCGAGTGCAGCTGCGTTAATGAAGAAGGGCGACGTTAAAGGCAACGTGAATCTGAAAAGCGCTTATCTCCACGTCCTTGGGGACGCTTTAGGATCGGTTGGGGCCATCCTGGCGGGGATATTCATGTCGCTGTTTGGCTGGTATATTTTTGACCCGATTATCAGCGTTGTCGTTGCGTTGCTGATCCTACGCGGAGCTTGGGGCGTAATGGCCCAATCGGTGCATATCCTCATGGAAGGCTCGCCGGCGACCATCGATCAAAGCCAGGTGAAGCAATGTCTGGAAGGGATTCCGGGCGTCGTTGAAGTGCATGATCTGCATATCTGGACGATCACGTCAGGGATGGATGCGCTTAGCTGTCATTTGATGATCGAGGACGGCAGTCAGAGTCAAATTGTACTTCAGGAAGCCATCTCTGCCTTGGAGAAAACGTTCCATATCGGCCACTCGACCATCCAGGTCGAAACACCGCACATCCAGCATCGGGAGCTTATGGTATAATGCAAACTGAGAAAGGATGAGCGAATATGTCTCAAACATTTGATCCGGCGGCTTATCGGGAAATGCTGGAGCAGGTCCAGTTGGAGGAGGAGAAGCGGCAAGCCTTATTGGAGCTGATCGAGCATCTGGAGCAAGTGACAGCTGAAAATGCCCGGCTTCGCAAAGCGTTGCTTCGAGCTTCTTCCCCGAACACCTCGCGCATGTCGACCAAGTTGAAAGAAGCCTTATACGAATAAGCTGAAAAAACCTCTCCCGCCAAGATTTTAAGGCGAAAGAGGTTTATTTTTTGTCGGCACATCGGAAATCCTGATCTTAATCGTGTTGAAGCGAAGCCGGCTCTATTTCTTTAGAGGAGGCTGCGGGGTCTTTCTTGCGAAATCTCGGCCCGAGGTAATTCCGTTTGCGGTCACGGAAGAAGATCCAGCCTCCCAAAAATCCCGCACCAGCCGCAAACAGAAGGACGCCAAGTCCGAAGTTCAGCCAATCGAATGTGACGCGGGTTAACGCATCATCGCCGTGAGCGGACATATAATCAAAAAGGGCGTCTTTTATTTTCAAAAAACCAATCATCGCTGCAATGCCGGGTATCACCAGCAATATAATGGCGATGAACCGGGATAACTTCAGCTTCATAAGGGGGTTCGTCCTTTCCATCCGAAAAATGGCTTATGTAATGTTAAAAATATCATACCTTTTTCCCGAACCGATGTCTATTTGCGGCACCGATTTGTATTAACGGAAAAACAAGGTAAAATAGGGGGAAGCGACAGATTTAATAGAATGGGTGGAGATCTGATATGGCAATTACATGTGATGTAGCGGTACTGGGCGGAGGTACAGGCGGGTATATTGCCGCCATCCGTGCGGCCCAATTGGGGAAAGACGTTGTGATTATCGAGCGGGACAAGCTGGGGGGAACGTGTCTGCATCGAGGTTGTATTCCCAGCAAAGCACTGCTGCGCAGCGCCGAACTTTATGCGCAAATGAAGGACAGCGTAAGCTTTGGGATTGAAACTAGCGGAGTGACGCTGGTGTTCCCGAAAGTTCAGGAAAGAAAGCAAGGCATCGTGGATCAACTCCATAAAGGGGTCCAATATTTGATGCGTAAACATAAAATCCGCGTGATCGAGGGCAAGGGACGGGTTATTGGGCCGTCGATTTTCTCGCCAAAAAGCGGAGCGGTGGCAGTAGAACTGCCGGATGGGGAAATGGAGACCATCGTACCAACGAACCTGATCATTGCGACTGGTTCTCGCCCGCGGACTCTGCCGGGTCTCGAACCCGACGGTACCTATATCCTTAGCAGCGATGAAGCGTTGCAGTTAACCGAGCTTCCCGGCTCGATGCTGATCGTAGGGGGCGGCGTCATCGGAGTGGAATGGGCATCGCTTTTAAATGATTTTGGCGTGCAGGTCACGGTGGTGGAAGCGGCGGATCAATTGCTGCCGGCGGAAGACGAGGACGTAGCCCGCGAATTGCAGAAGCAGCTGCAACGCCGCGGCATTCAAGTTCTCACGGGAGTTTCGGTGGATCCCGGCTCCTTCGAAATGAGTGACAATCGGGTACAGATTTCAGCCAAGCGGGGGGACGAGTCGATTCGCCTCGATGCGGACAAGCTGCTGATTTCAATTGGGCGCCAGGCCAACGTGGAGAATATTGGACTGGAAAATACCGACATCGGGTTAGAACGCGGCTTTATTCGGGTAAATGAACATATGCAGACAACCGAACCGCATATCTATGCGATCGGCGATTGCATCGGTGGACTTCAGCTGGCGCATGCCGCCAGTCACGAAGGGATCACGGCGGTACATCATATGGCCGGGGAAGCTTCACACGGCTATCACGAGAGCCAAGTCCCGCGTTGCGTCTACACGCGTCCAGAGGTGGCTTCCGTCGGCATCACTGCCAAAGAGGCCAAGGCCAAAGGGCTCGAGGTTAAAATCGGCAAGGTTCCGTTTTCGGCGATCGGCAAGGCGATGGTGCACGGCGAAACGGAAGGCTTCGTCAAAATGGTGGCCGATGCCCGCACCAACGACATCCTTGGTGTTCAGATGATCGGGCCGCATGTAACGGAGCTGATCAGCCAAGCCGCACTGGCTCAGGTGCTGGATGCAACGCCTTGGGAAGTTGGACAAGCGGTGTTTGCTCATCCGACGCTGGCGGAAATTATCGGGGAAGCGGCGTTGGCCGTGGACGGGAACTCCTTAAACGCTTGAGGACACGGACCGAAAGAGGATATTTTCTTTTTCACCGCAAAAGGATTATAATAAACTTATTCCAAGTCTTAGTACCTGGTGTTAAGATTAAGTTATATGATGCCCCAATCGAAGGAGGTAACTCCCATGAATGCCAAAAGTGTAGTTCAAACCGAGCCCAAACATAAGCAAGTGGGATTAACGGACGCTGAAGTCGTAGACATGTACAGATATATGGTGATCGCGCGGAAATTCGACGAGCGCAATCTGCTGCTGCAACGGGCGGGTAAAATCAATTTTCACGTTTCCGGAATCGGGCAGGAGACAGCGCAGGTGGCCGCGGCTTTTGCGCTGGACCGTCAGCGCGATTATTTCCTGCCATATTACCGCGATTATGGGTTCGTCCTGGCCGTCGGCATGTCGTTAACGGAGCTGATGCTGTCGGCTTTTGCCAAGGCGGACGACCCGAACAGCGGCGGCCGGCAAATGCCCGGGCATTTCGGCAGCAAACGGCTGCGTATCGTGACGGGATCCAGCCCGGTAACCACCCAGGTACCCCATGCGGTAGGTGTGGCTTTGGCGGCGAAAATGCAGAAGAAAGACATCGTTTCTTTCGTTACGTTTGGCGAAGGCTCCAGCAATCAGGGCGATTTTCATGAAGGACTGAATTTCGCTGGAGTTCAGAAGCTGCCGGTGATATTTATGTGCGAGAACAACCAATATGCAATCTCCGTTCCCGTGAAGAAGCAATTGGGCGGACGCGTTAGCGACCGTGCTCAGGGTTACGGTTTCCCGGGGATTCGTGTGGATGGCAACGATGCGTTGGAGGTGTATCGGGTTGTGAAGGAAGCGCGGGAACGCGCCGTTCGAGGCGAAGGGCCCACGCTAATTGAGGCGATGATGTATCGGCTGTCCCCACACTCGACGTCGGATAACGATTTGGCGTATCGGACAAAGGAAGAAGTCGAGGAAAATTGGAAAAAAGACGGCATCCCCAAAATGAAGTCGTATCTGATCGATAACGGCTTATGGAGCGAGGAGCAGGATGAAGCGCTGTCGAAGGACATCCATCAACAGCTGAAGGAAGCGGTGGAAGCGGCGGATAACGCGCCATTCCCGAAACCGGAGGACACCCTGCTTCATGTCTATGCCAACGAAGGGGAGGAGCAGTAATCATGCCGGTGATGGAATATATCGATGCGATCCGTCTTGCGATGAAGGAAGAAATGGAACGCGACGAGAGCGTATTTGTAATGGGGGAAGACGTTGGCGTAAAAGGCGGCGTGTTCACCACAACGAAAGGTCTACAGGAGCAGTTCGGGGAAATGCGCGTGATCGATACACCGCTGGCTGAATCGGCGATCGCCGGCGTAGCAATTGGTGCGGCCATGTATGGTCTAAAACCGATCGCGGAAATGCAGTACTCGGACTTTATGCTGCCTGCGACCAACCAAATCATTAGCGAAGCGGCGAAAATCCGCTATCGCTCCAACAATGACTGGAATTGCCCTGTCGTTGTTCGCGCCCCGATCGGCGGCGGGATTTTTGGCGGATTGTACCACTCCCAATGTCCGGAATCGATCTTCTTTGGCACGCCGGGACTTAAGATCGTTGCACCTTATTCGGCTTATGATGCCAAAGGTTTGCTGAAAGCTGCGATTCGCGACCCCGATCCGGTGCTGTTCTTTGAGAACAAAAAATGCTATAAGCTGATCAAAGAGGATGTGCCTGAGGACGATTACGTGGTCCCGATCGGCAAAGCCAACCTGCTGCGTGAAGGCAGCGACATCACGGTGATCAGTTACAGCCTACCGCTGCATTTTGCGATGCAAGCCGCTGAGGAGCTGGCTGCGGAGCAGGGGATCAGCTCTCATATTCTTGATTTGCGCTCGCTCCAGCCGCTGGACCGCGAAGCGATTGTCGAAGCGGCCCGGAAGACCGGCAAGGTGCTGATTGTTCATGAAGACAATAAGACCGGCGGGATTGGCGCCGAAGTTTCGGCGATTATCTCCGAGGAGTGCTTATTCGAGCTGGACGCGCCTATCGCCCGTCTATGCGGCCCGGACGTTCCGGCCATGCCAATCAGCCCGCCGATGGAGAAATTCTTTATGCTTAGCAAAGATAAGGTCAAAGAAGCGATGCTTCAATTGGCGCTTTATTAATTGGGAGTGAGTATACCGATGCCATCCAATAAAACAATAGTTGACGTGCATTTACCCCAGCTCGCCGAATCGCTTGTATCGGCAACGATCGGGAAATGGTTGAAGAAGCCGGGGGATCCGGTTGAGCAATACGAACCGATTCTGGAAGTCATTACGGATAAAGTGAATGCGGAAATCCCTTCGACCTTGGACGGTGTGATGGGCGAGCTTTTGGCCGAGGAAGGTCAGGAGGTTGAAGTTGGCGCCGTCATCTGCAGGATCGAGACGGCAAATGCCGAGGAGTCCTCCGCAGATGCAGGCGGTCAAACGATGTCTAGCGCTGCAAAAGCGACAGCAGGGACAACCCACGCGGGCGAACAGGCGGACGAATCACAGCGCAGTCGGTATTCCCCGGCGGTGCAGACGTTGGCTGCCCAGCATGGTCTGGATCTGCGGCAAATCGCTGGAACGGGACTTGGCGGACGCATCACGCGCAAAGACGTGCTAGCCTTCGTCGAGCAGGGGGGACGCGGGGCGGTTGCCGCTCCACCGGCACCACCGGCAGCTCCGGCTGCCCCAGTGGCCGCAGCGCCTTCTGCGGCTCCGGCCTCGGCCTCGCAAAGCGCAATCCCGACCGCACTGAACGCTGCCGCCGGACCGGTACGCCATTCTGGCTTGCATTTGACGGAAAATCCGCCGATTCCTACGATCGAAGTGGAAGGGGGCGACCGTTCGGAATATTTTATCGACGTGACGCCGATTCGCAATACGATCGCTACTCGGATGCGCCAAAGCGTATCGGAAATTCCACATGGTTGGATGATGATTGAGGTCGACGTGACCAACCTGGTCCAGCTGCGCAACAAGATCAAGCAGGAATTCATGCAGAAGGAAGGCGTCAACCTGACGTACCTGGCCTTCCTCCTGAAGGCGGTTGTGGGAGCGATCAAGGATTATCCGATCATGAACTCAGTGTGGGCGGTGGACAAAATCATCGTCAAACGCGATATCAACATCTCCCTGGCCGTGGGGACCGAGGATTCTGTACTGACGCCGGTCATCAAAAAAGCCGACCAAAAAAATATCGCCGGCTTGGCGCGCGAGATCGAAGAGCTGGCGTCGAAGGTTCGTTCCGGCAAGCTGAAGCTGGATGACATGCAGGGCGGAACGTTTACAGTCAACAATACCGGTTCCTTTGGTTCGATTTTGACGCAGCCGATCATCAACTATCCGCAAGCCGCGATCTTAACGTTTGAATCGATCGTCAAACGACCGGTCGTCATCAATGACATGATTGCTGTCCGTTCGATGGCCAATCTCTGCTTGTCTCTGGATCATCGGATTCTGGACGGAGTGATTTGCGGCCGCTTTATGCAGCGGGTGAAGGAAAACATGGAAAGCTACAATTTGGAAACGCAGGTTTATTGAGCATAAAAAGGATCGAGGCGAGGTTGCGATGAACGAAGGCTTGACAGTACGCTATTATCCAATGATGGAATATGGGGAAGCCTGGGATTTGCAGAAACGGCTCGTGAAAGAGATGGATGCGCAGCAGCAGGATGAACACCTGCTGCTGTTGCAGCATCCGCCGACCTATACGATCGGCTCCCAGCGCCATCCCGAGCATTTGCTGCTCAGTGCTGAGCAACTGCAGGAACGCGGCATTTCAGTGTTTGAAATCGACCGCGGCGGAGATATTACATACCATGGTCCAGGACAGTTGGTCGGGTATCCACTGCTATATCTGGAGGCCGGGCGCGGCCTGGATTTACACGGATATTTACGCCAGCTGGAACAAGTGATTATCGAATATTTGGCGGATTTTGGCATTGAAGGTACACGTAAACCGGAGTATACCGGCGTTTGGGTCGGTAACGTGAAAATTTGCGCCATTGGCGTGAAGTTCAACAAGTGCAGGCATCATAAAGGCTTTATCACCAGCCACGGGTTTGCTTTTAACGTGAAGACCGGTATTCAAGAGGAGGGTTTTGGCGGAATCATTCCATGTGGGATTCAAGAGTATGGAGTGACGTCGCTGGAGGACGTGACTGGCCGTTCTTTTACAGTCGAGCAGGTGGCCAGAGACATCGTTCCGAAATTTAACGCGGTATTCGGACGCTCAGGGGCCTGGGCCCAAGCTTCATCCAACTTTCTCGATCCTGAAAACCTGACTTATTAAACAGGTACTTAACGTGCCCCTTTGACGTGTTCAACGAATGAAGAGAGGTTCAAGGAAAGCGAGTAGCGTCGAAGCCAGCATGGCGAACAACATCAAAAACACAACGATTCTCATCCGATTTTTGCGCATAACGGTAACTCCTTTTGCTTATAAGTAGATTCATACTCATCTCTATTATCGTAACCAAGAAAGTGAGGAATGTCCAATTGATTAAAGAAGAACGTGTCATCGGACAATTTTTGGAATTGGTACAGATCGACAGCGAAACGAAACATGAGCGTCAGATCGCCGATGTCTTAAAACGCAAATTCAGCGAATTGGGGCTGGACGTTGTGGAGGACGGTTCGCAGGCGGAGACGGGACATGGCGCAGGGAACCTGATCGCCACCCTCAAAGCAAGCGAAGGCGTGTCCGCCGCCCCCTTCCTGTTCACCTGCCATATGGATACTGTGACTCCGGGGAAAGGCATCAAGCCGATCGTTGGCGAAGATGGTTGGATCCGCAGCGACGGCACGACAATCCTTGGGGCGGATGACAAAGCCGGCGTAGCGGTGTTGCTGGAGTTGATTCAAGTGCTTCAGGAGCAACAGATCCCGCACGGTCAAATCCAGTTCGTCATCTCGGTTGGCGAAGAGTCGAGCCTGCGCGGAGCGCGGGCGCTGGAGTCGCAATACGTGGATGCCAAGTTCGGGTTTGCGATCGATACGAACGGGGAAGTAGGCACGATCTGCGTGGGTGCGCCTACGCAGGCCCGGGTTGAGATTGAGATCTACGGCAAAGCCGCCCATGCCGGAGTCAATCCTGAAGATGGCATCAGCGCGATCCAGGTGGCCGGCAAAGCGTTGGCCCGGATGAATCTGGGGCGGATCGACCATGAGACGACGGCGAATATCGGGAAATTTGAAGGCGGCGGCGCCACCAACATCGTCCCTGATCACGTCACTTTATACGGTGAAGCGCGCAGCATGTCTCAGGAGAAAGTTGACAAGCAGCTGCGGGAAATGAAGGAAGCCGTGGAATCCGCGTGCCGCGATTTTGGAGCCAAAGGGGAATTCCGCAGCGAGGTGTTGTACCGAGCGTTCCGAATCTCCGAGGAAGCTCCCGTGCTGCGGATCGCCAAGCAAGCGGCGTCTGAACTTGGACTGCCGGCGACGACGTTTACGACGGGCGGGGGCAGCGATGCTAACGTATTTAACAGCCTTGGGATCCCAACCGTAAACTTGGCCATCGGTTATGAGGACATCCACACGACAAGCGAAAGAATCAAGAAGGACGATATCGTCAAAACCGCGCAATTTGCGCTGGAGATCGTCCGTCAATCCGTATCCTCTTAAGTTAAGCGTTATCCGAGGATACGCGGATGCCCGGTGCGGGAATAGGCACCGGGCCTTTTTTCAAGAAAGACGTCCATTCGTTGAGAGGAAATCGCTCTAATGCAGCAGGGTAGCCGGCTTGGCCGGGAAATGACGAACCTGCACAGCGTTCCACTCGGTATGCCAGCCTGAGGTCTGAATCAGATTTAAGGCTTGGTGGAAGTCGTCTAAATATTTGCAGATTTTCTCCTGTTCTGCCTTGGGCGAGTGGTACAGCTGGATGCGCCGCTCCAAATTGGCGATCGCCACTTGCAAGTAACAGGAGGCCGCGCCAAAACGGGCCGCAGCGAAATCGGGATTCTGCTCGGCGATCGCTTCAAAGATGGGGGCGGCTTCATCATACCTCTTCTCATCGTAGCAGATCTCCGCCCAGATCAGGCTGATCTCTAAAAATGGGGGGGAAGGGTTGCGAAGCAATTGAGGTTCCATCTGCATCAGCCGTTCCTTGGCTAACGTGACATAACCTTCTTTATATAAGGATTGTACCAACTCACTAAGCAAATAGTGGTCCGTTTGTCCCGCCAGTTGTTCGGCGACATCGAGCCGTCCCGTCGTTACGGCGTTTTGAATCATTTCTACAAGTTTACCCATGTTTTGAGGCTGTCCGGTAGGACTGCGCATAATTCACCCCCTCCTTCTATTAACCGGAATTGCCCTAACTGAATAACGAGTTTGATAGGTTTGGATCAAATCGGCGATTTTGATGTCGCGTCCGGCTTCTTTCATCCATTGGGATAACAGGACGCGAATTTGCCAGCCTTTGCCCTGGGCGCGTACGCAGTCCGCTGTGAAATAGCTTTTCATGAGGGGGCTCCTTTCCGAACAGGTTTGGTATAATAACACCATATGTCCGGTGCGGACAAGTTATGATTGATGGAATGGCTTAGGCCCGATAAAGGAGGAAATATAATGGCAGATAACAATAAATTAAACGAAACCACGGTCTCGACGGAGCCGGTATTCAGCGGAAAAGTGATTTCTCTGCAAATCGATACGGTCCAGCTGCCGGACGGAACGACGGCAACCCGTGAAATCGTTAAGCATCCGGGTGCCGTAGCCGTATTGGCGGTGCATGAGGGGCGCTTGCTGCTGGTGGACCAATACCGGCAGGCGATGGGGCGCTGCGAATTGGAGATTCCGGCCGGCAAATTGGAGAAGGGGGAAGATCCTGCGGAAGCAGCGGTTCGCGAACTTCAGGAGGAAACCGGATATCGCTGCGATAAGCTGACGCATTTGCATTCGTTTTATACCTCGCCAGGGTTCGCGGATGAAATCATTCATCTTTATTTGGCTGAGCAATTGAGCCCGGGAGAAATGTCGCTGGATGAGGATGAATTCCTGGAGGTTCAGGAGGCGACGCTGGAAGAGGCGCTGGACCTGATCGCCGAAGGGCGGATTGCCGATGCCAAAACGATTATGGCGGTTTATATTTGGCAGCTCCGGAATGCACGCGGATCGGCGGGGACCGGGATATGAGCGAACGTTCCGATTCCGTTTCGGATCAGCTGACAACCCTGTTTGCCGATTTGCATATCCACATCGGGCGAACCGGTCGAGGAGAACCGGTCAAAATCAGCGGCAGCCGAGATCTAACCTTCGCCGGTATCGCAAGGGAGGCGGCGCAGCGCAAGGGCATCGGGCTTGTCGGCATCATCGACTGCCATGCCCCCGGGGTGCAGGAGGATATCGCGCTTTGTCTGGAGCGGGGCGAAATGCAGGAGCTGAAGGATGGAGGTATCGCTTATCAGGGGACGACAATTCTGCTCGGCAGTGAGCTGGAGATTCGGGAGCCGGGAATGGGGCCGGCGCATTTATTGGCCTTTTTCCCCCATTTGGAGACGATTCGAGGTTTCACCGATTGGCTGAAGCCTCGAATGAAAAACGTCGGATTGAGCTCGCAGCGCGTGTACGCTCCGGCTGTTGTGTTGCAGGAAGAGGTTTATGCCCGCGGCGGTATGATGATCCCCGCCCATATTTTTACGCCCCATCGAAGCATTTATGGGAGCTGCGCCCCGAGGATGTCGGAGGTGCTGGACCTGTCTCTAATCAGCGCGGTGGAGCTTGGACTCAGCGCCGACACCGACATGGCCGGGTTAATCAGCGAGCTTGATCCTTTTACGATCTTGACCAATTCTGACGCCCACTCGTTAGGCAAAATCGGGCGGGAGTACAACGAGCTTCGTCTAAAGGAAGCGAGTTACCTCGAATTCGCCAAAGCGCTGCGGCGCGAGGATGGACGCCACGTGGCTGGCAATTACGGGCTGAATCCGCGTCTTGGCAAATATCATCGCACCTACTGCAGCAACTGCAACTATATCATCGACGAGGCGGAGGTGGCGGTAGAACGCTGTCCGTATTGCGGCAGCCCGAAGCTGGTGCGGGGGGTGCTCGACCGCATCCGCTCGATCGCGGATCGAACGGAGCCAACGGTTCCGGGCCATCGCCCGCCGTACCATTACCAGGTCCCCCTGGAGTTTATTCCGGGCTTGGGTCCGGCCAAATTAGAGCTGTTGCTGAAAAGGTTCGGCACGGAGATGAACATTTTGCATCATGTACCAGAGGGGGAACTGGCCGAGGTGGCGGGCGCCGAATTAGCGGAACGGATTGGCTTGGCCCGCAGCGGCAGACTTGAACTCAGTGCCGGAGGCGGCGGGATTTACGGCAAAGTCAAAAAATCCTGATTTGCCCAAAGCGCTCCGACAAGAAGCAGGCATAGGCGAGCAGGCTTGTTCATAGGTTAAGGATAAGACCCTATAGAACAAGCTAGGAGGCAAAATTCGATGCTGCATCCCATTCGCCATGCGCTCAAAGACCAAACGCCGCTTTACATTTTTGTTTCCGTGCTGTTTTTGATGGGCGTCGTATTCGGCGCATTAATGGTCAATGCGTTAACCTTGGAACAACAACAGGATATCTCCCGTTATTTGGGCGATTTTTTTCTATCGATCAACGAGAGTGGAGCCGATTTCCAGCCGCAATCGTTTTGGGACGTAGCCACCTTGCATTTGAAATGGCTGGGACTGATCTGGTTGCTTGGGTTATCCGTCATCGGACTCCCGGGCATCCTGATCCTTGATTTTTTAAAAGGCGTGCTGATCGGCTTCACGGTTGGCTGTCTGGTTGGCCAATATACCTGGAAGGGGCTGCTGTTCGCTCTGGTTTCGGTGGCACCACACAATTTGATCGTGATTCCGGCGCTGTTGATCGCCAGCGTGGCAGCCGTTGGCTTCTCGCTGAACATCATCCGCTCGCGCGTCCTAATGAGCCGTACCGGGCATGCCACCCGTCCGTTCCTGTCTTACACGGGGCTGACGCTGGCCATGGCCGCAGTGCTGCTCGCGGTATCCTCATTTGAAACCTGGGTGACCCCGGTGATGATGAGCTGGGTGACGCCGTTGATTGCATAAAGTGGAGCTTGTGTATTGAAATTTTTCCAGGATGCCTCTGAAGTGAGATTTCACTTTACGGGGGCATCTTATTTTTTTGCTTGGTATCGAATCATGACAGGGCTTGCCGGAGGAAGACAACTCTAGTAAAATGTTTGACTTTGTTGAATAACTCCCCCTATAATGAAAGAAGTGGTTATTGAACTTTTTTTGGATGTGCGGCAAGGGCTGGGGGAGGGATAACATGGAAGCAAAGATCGAAAAAATCAAACAGCAGTTACAATCCCACGGTTACAAATTGACGCCCCAGCGGGAAGCCACGGTACGCGTATTGCTCGAAAATGAAGACGATCATCTCAGTGCGGAAGATGTTTTCATGCTCGTCAAGGACAAAGCGCCGGAAATCGGCCTGGCCACGGTTTATCGAACATTGGAATTGCTCAGCGAGCTTCATGTCGTGGAGAAGATCAACTTCGGTGACGGAGTAGCCCGGTACGACCTGCGTACCGATACGACAAAACATCATCACCACCATTTGATCTGCGTTCAATGTGGGGCAATGGATGAAATTCGCGAGGATTGGCTTGGACCCTTAGAGGAACGCTTGGAGAAGGAATTCAATTTTACGGTGCTGGATCACCGATTGGATTTTCAGGGCATTTGTTACCGATGCAAGGACAAGAACAACGACTCGCCGGGAACTGGCAATAAGAAATCATGATCATTAAGCCGAGCTCTTTACGGCCCTGCCGTAGGGAGCTTTTTACGTTGCCTTGGCGGCAGCGGAGTTTATCCGACGGATTGAGTCTGTTGGCGCATACTCGCCGACTCCTCTCGATATACTGATTACATAGACGCGTCCAAGCTTGCAGCTGGATGCTGTACGAACGAGAGAGAGGAAGAGGCTTATATGGTCATATCGCTTCGCAAATGGCTGAGATCGGGGAAGTATTTGATCCTATTCGTTGCACTTGCGTATACTTTTTATAAGGCGTTGGGTCTTTTGGACGACTATGTATTCCACGAGGACAAGTACCGCGTTCCCGAAGGATCGGCGGTGAAGGTATTCCGGGAAGGTGTTCCGGGAAGCGCCGGGATGGAGACGATGGCGGATCGGCTCAAGCTGTTTTTTTGGTATGGAGAGTAGTCCGTCGCCAAGAGCAGCAGGGATTTCCCGTCACGATGTGGAAGTAGTAGACAGAGTCGATGGCGAACATACATGGTATTCGACAACCTAGAAAGGAGGCGCAACGCATGGAACGGGATGCGGCCTCTTTTATTTCATTTTTAGCCGGGCAGCGGGGGTTAAGCGAAGCGACTCGGGAATCCTATGCGCGGGATCTGAAGCAGTACATAACTTATTTGCAGGACAAGCAGATCAACGATTATCGCCAAGTGACTCGTGCGGGGATTCTACTCTATTTCGCTCATCTGAAAGAACGCGGCAAAGCTCCGGCAACGATTCAGCGTGTATCCGTGACCCTTCGCGCTTTTTTTCAGTATTTGCTGCGGGAGCGGCGGATTGACCAGGATCCCTTTGTGATGCTGGAGGTGCCGAAAGTTGAAAAAAAACCGCCGCAAGCGCTGACCGTTGAGGAAATCGAACGGTTGCTCGACACACCGAAACCCGATACACCGCTGGGTCTGCGGGATAAAGCGATGCTGGAGCTGCTTTATGCGACCGGTATCCGCGTCTCTGAGCTGATCTCGCTGAATCAAGATGACGTGAACTTAGAGCTCCATTTTCTCCGCTGCTCCGGCGAGCGGGGGAAAGAGCGGATCATCCCGTTTGGCGGCGTCACGGCGGAATGGTTGGACCGATATTTACGGGAAGGACGTCTCCATATGGTCGTGGGCGAGGATGACAATCCCGCCTTGTTTCCGAATCGCCGGGGAGGACGGATTAGCCGCCAAGGCTTCTGGAAAGTGATCAAAAAGTACGGCCAGGAGGCCGGGATTTCGAGCGACATCACGCCGCATACGCTGCGCCATTCCTTTGCCGTTCATCTCTTGGAGCGGGGGGCGGACGTCTGGTCGGTACAGGAGCTGCTGGGACACTCTGATGCCTCGACGATTCAAATGTACGTTAACCGTTCGCGGTCTAATCTCAAAACGGTTTACGATGCCTTCCATCCGCGAGCTAAACGCGAGCCGGAAGCACCGAAAGCCGCGGAGGAAGCATTACCGAAAGACAGGCAGAATGTTTTCCCTTCAGGCAAGGGATAACTATAGCTGCATAGATTAAAGGAGTGATAGAAGATGCAAAACGGAATTCGTTTTAGAAAAATGACCGTCATCGTTCTCGACAGCGTGGGGATCGGCGAGCTGCCGGACGCTAAAAACTTCGGCGACGAGGGTGCACATACGCTAGGCCATATTCTGCAAACCGTACCCGGTACAAAGCTGCCGAACCTGCAAAAATTAGGACTTGGCAATATCGCGGATCTGCCGAATTTGAGCCCGGTGGACGAGCCTACCGCTTTCTTCGGTAAAATGGCTGAAATCTCTTCCGGCAAGGATACGATGACCGGCCATTGGGAGCTGATGGGGCTGAAGATCGAAACGCCGTTCCAAACCTATCCGAACGGGTTTCCACGCGATTTGATCGCTCGCTTCGAACAGGAAACGGGGCGGAAAATCATCGGCAACAAGCCGGCTTCCGGGACGGAGATTCTCGTGGAGCTTGGGGAAGAGCATATGAAAACCGGCAATTGGATCGTATATACCTCGGCGGACAGCGTGTTCCAAATCGCCGCCCATGAAGAGGTTATTCCGCTGCCTGAATTGTATCGCGCCTGTGAAATCGCACGTCGGCTGACGCTTGAGCCGGAGCACTCCGTTGGACGTGTCATCGCCCGTCCGTTTGTTGGTCAGCCGGGCAACTTCCAACGCACGCCAAACCGCCATGATTACGCGGTGAAGCCGCCGGAACCTACGGTGCTGAATGCGCTGAAGAATGCCGGTAAAGACGTTGTCGCTGTCGGGAAAATCGGCGATATTTTCTCTGGGGAAGGCATTACTTCGTCGCATCCGACGAAGAGTAACCAGCACGGGATCGAGGAAACGCTGCAGCGGATCGGCCAGGATTTCTCCGGCTTGCTGTTTACGAATCTTGTTGATTTCGATTCCCTCTACGGACATCGCCGTGACCCGCAAGGTTACGCCCGCGCGTTAGAGGAATTTGATGTGGCGCTGCCGGATCTGCTGAAGAACGTAGGCGAAAACGACCTTCTGGTCATTACCGCCGATCACGGCAACGATCCGATTCATGCCGGAACGGACCATACGCGTGAGTACGTGCCGCTGCTTGTTTACGGGCCAAGCCTGAACAAGCCGGGCAGCCTGGGCGTCAGAGCCACGTATGCCGATTTGGCGGCGACGATCGCCGACAATTTCGGGGTGCATGCCACCGAACACGGCAAAAGCTTCTTAAACGAACTCATTTAAGAAAGGGAGTTCAAGTAAGGTGAGCGAGATTTATTTTATATTTTGGAGGACTTCGAGATGACAACGACATTAACCATTGGCATGATCCGGGAAGCGGCGGAATATATCCGTTCCCGGTCGGCGCTTACGCCGAAGGTAGGATTAATTCTGGGCTCCGGATTAGGCGTATTGGCCGATCATATCGAGCAACCGGTCAGCATCGACTACCGCGATATCCCGTTCTTCCCGCAGTCGACGGTGGAAGGCCACGCGGGCGAGCTATTGATCGGAACGGTGCAAGGCACGCCGGTCGTGCTGATGAAGGGACGTTTCCATATGTACGAAGGGTACGGGCCGGAGATGACTGCATTCCCGGTTCGTGTGATGAAAGAGTTGGGCGTAACGACGCTGCTGGTCACGAACGCAGCGGGCGGGGTAAATACGTCCTATGAGCCGGGGGATTTAATGCTGATTTCCGACCATCTGAACCTGACAGGCAGAAATCCTTTGGTTGGACCTAACGACAACGAGCTCGGAGCCCGCTTCCCGGACATGTCCCAGGCGTACAGCCGCCGGTTGCGCGAAATTGCCCGGAAGGTTGCTGCGGATAAAGGGGTTCCTTTGCAAGAGGGCGTCTATGCCGGCTTGCTTGGCCCAACCTATGAGACCCCGGCAGAAATCCGTATGCTGCGAACGCTAGGCGCTGACGCGGTGGGTATGTCCACGGTCTCCGAAACGATCGTGGCGCGTCATGCGGGGATTGAGGTGCTGGGCATCTCCTGCATCAGCAACATGGCTTCTGGCATTTTGGATCAGCCGTTGTCCCATGAAGAGGTTATGGAAACAACCGAGCGCGTGCGCGAGAAGTTTTTGAGCCTTGTTTTGTCTATTATTCCGCAAATCGGCGAAGCCTAAGGAACGGGGGTAAGGAGCGATGAGAGCGGTAGATCTGATCCGTAAAAAAAGGGATGGCCAGGAGCTCACGAGGGAAGAGATCGACTTCTTGGTGAAAGGGTACAGCGAAGGGCAGATCCCCGACTACCAAATGTCGGCTTGGGCGATGGCCGTGTTTTACCAAGGGATGAGCGCCCGGGAAACGGCCGATCTGACGATGGCGATGGCCGGTTCCGGCGATACGATCGACCTCAGCTCCATTCACGGCATCAAGGTCGACAAGCATTCTACCGGCGGCGTCGGCGATAAAACGACCGTCGTACTGGGGCCGCTCGTGGCAGCGGCTGGCGTGCCGGTGGCGAAGATGTCGGGCCGGGGCCTAGGCCATACCGGCGGGACGATCGACAAGCTGGAAGCGATCTCCGGTTTCTCCGTGGAGCTTGAGAAAGAGCAGTTCTTCCGTCAGGTAAACGAAATCGGACTGGCGGTTGTGGGCCAAAGCGGCAATATGACGCCGGCCGACAAGAAGCTGTATTCGCTGCGGGACGTGACCGCCACGGTGGACTCCATCCCGTTGATCGCCAGCAGCGTCATGAGCAAGAAGATCGCCGCCGGTGCGGATGCCATCGTGCTGGACGTCAAGACCGGCAGCGGCGCGTTTATGAAGACGCTGGAGGATTCGATTCGCCTGGCCAAGGCCATGGTTGATATCGGCACCCAGGTCGGTCGCCGCACAGTTGCTGTGATCAGCGACATGGATCAGCCGCTGGGTCACGCGATCGGCAATGCGCTGGAGATTCAGGAAGCCGTCGCCACGCTGCGAGGCGAAGGTCCGGCTGACCTTGAGGAGGTCTGCCTGATCCTGGCGTCGCATATGCTGATTCTCGGCGGCAAGGCGGCGAGCGAAGAAGAGGCGCATGCCCTGCTGACCGCTCAGATCGACAGCGGCAAAGCGCTGGAGAAGCTGAAGCAGATGGTGGCTGCGCAGGGCGGGAATACGGAGCAGATCGACCATCCGGAGCTGCTGCCAACCGCGGAGCTGAAGGTAGACGTGAAGGCCCGCGCGGGCGGATTCGTCGAATCGATTCAGGCCGAGGAGATCGGCATCGCTGCCATGATGCTGGGAGCCGGCCGGGAAACGAAGGAATCCGTCATCGACCTGGCCGCCGGCGTGGAGCTGCGCAAGAAAATCGGCGATCCGGTTGAGGTTGGCGAGACGCTGGCCGTGCTGCATCTGAACCGCAGCCATGAAGGGGGCCGCGCGGAAGCGGAGCAGCGGATCTTAAACGCCTACGGCATCTCCGGGACGAAGGTGCCGAGACGACCGCTGGTGTTTGCGTTGGTGACGCCGGACGGCGTCAAGCGGTTCTGAGCCTAGATAGACCTGACGAAATAGCGGTATAAAATGGCCTTAATAAATTGGGAAAAAAGTTCCTCTATTTTCAAACAAACTCCCAACATCGACAAAATAAGGCCTAAAACTTCTCTTATTCCATAACGTTGTGGCATCCAACGCCGCGAAATGCAAACGCCGAAAGGCGTTTTTTCTTTTTCTAAGGAATATTATCCCGCTTTCATGCCGATACTAGGTTAGCAGAATCCAGACTTATGTCTAAAGGAGGATCAATCTTGAAAAGACGGGTGTTGATCTGGTTTGCCGCGTTCGTTCTGGCCGTGTCGGTATGGCCGACTTACACCAGCGCGGAGCATGGCGGACCGCATGTCGGGGATGATGAAATCGCGTTGGCGGATAATGCGCTGTCCGCCGTTTTGATCGATGCCGATACGGGGACGATCATTTACGAGAAAAAGAGTCACGAAAAGCTGCCACCGGCCAGCATCACCAAGATTATGACGATGCTGCTGACGATGGAAGCCATCGATAACGGCACGTTAAAGCTGACCGATAAGGTGACGGCCAGCGAGTATGCGGCCTCCATGGGCGGATCGCAGATCTTTCTGGAGCCGGGGGAATCGATGACGGTCGATGAGATGCTGAAAGGCGTTGCCATGGCTTCCGGGAACGACGCGTCTGTTGCGCTGGCCGAGAAGATCGCCGGCTCCGAAAAAGCGTTTGTGAAAATGATGAATGAACGCGCCCAGCAGCTCGGGATGAAGGACACGCATTTTGCCAACTGCAACGGCTTGCCCGTCGCGGACCATTACAGCTCCGCACACGATATTGCCGTCATGAGTCGTGAGTTGCTCAAGCATGAAGGGATTACGAAATACACCGGTGCTTATCAAGATTATTTGCGGCAGGGAACGGAGAAGCCGTTCTGGCTCGTCAATACAAACAAGCTGGTCCGCTTCTACAGCGGGGCCGACGGCCTGAAAACCGGCTATACGTCGGAAGCGAAGTTCTGCTTGGCCGCCACCGCGAAACGCGACGGGCTGCGCCTGATCGCCGTGGTGCTTGGGGAGCCTAACACCAAGACGCGGAACAGCGAAGTGTCGGCCATGTTCGATTATGCCTTCTCGCAATACGCGCTGCTGCCGATTTATCAAGCGGGGGAAACGATTGGCAAGGTGAAGGTGCAGAAGGGGATGCGCGCCCAACTGGAGTTGGCGACGTCCAAGCCGTTGAACGTGCTGGTGAAAAAAGGCGCCAAACCGGACAGCATCACACACAAGCTGATCGCACCGGAAAAACTCGCCGCTCCGATCAAGGCCGGCCAATCCGTCGGCAAACTGGTGGTCTATCAAGACGGCCGCGTGCTGACCGAATTTGAGCTGACCGCACCAAGCGACATCGATAAAGCCGGTTGGTGGACGTTGTTTAAGCGGACGGCCGCACACTTGTTTTTTGTAGATTCATAGGGCTTTTCTTCTAGTTTTGTCACTCGGCAGGAATCCGGACCGAAATCGTAGAATTGTTGTGTTCATGTCAGGGAGGAGAGTGAACAGACGTGAATTTGCAAGTGGAAATGGAAAAACACCGCGAGACGTTAGTCGTACGCTTGAGCGGGGAATTGGACCATCATACGGCGGACGACGTCCGCATGCGGATGGATGAAGAAATCGCCCGCGGGAACTGCCGCAATCTCGTATTAAGCCTGAAATCGCTGCAGTTTATGGATAGCTCCGGCATCGGGGTCATCCTCGGAAGATATAAGCTGATCAAGCAAAAAGGCGGAAAGATGGTCGTATGCGACGTCAATCCGCCGGTTTACCGGCTGCTGGAAATGTCGGGATTGTTTAAGATCATGTCCATCTTCGAAAACGAGGATATGGCGCTGACGGACCTGGAGGTGGCCCTGTGAATACCAACGCGAATCAAACCGGAAATTTCATGTCGCTGAAGTTTGCCGCGAAGTCCGAAAACGAATCATTTGCCCGGGTAACCGTTGCGGCCTTCGTCTCCCAATTGGATCCGACGATGGATGAGATCACCGATTTGAAGACGGTGGTGTCCGAGGCGGTCACGAATTCCATTATCCACGGATACGATGGGAACCCGGAGGGGGTCGTTTCGATCTCCGCCGAGATTGAAGGGGATACGGTGACCTTGATTATCGAGGATCAAGGCCGCGGGATCGAGGACGTGGAGTTGGCGAAACAGCCGCTTTATACGTCGAAACCGGAGCTGGAGCGCTCGGGGATGGGCTTTACGATCATGGAAAATTTCATGGACGAATTCGATGTGATCAGCGAGATGGGCGGAGGCACGCGCATTCGGATGAAGAAGAGGATTGTATCCAAGAAAGCTTTATACAATTAGGGGTTGGATCTATGGATGCCGAAGTGAAGCAAATCTCGAGAGAGTTTTTGGACGACACGGAAGTGAAACGGTTGATCGCCCTGAGTCAATCCGGGGACAACGCTGCCAGAGACCGGCTGGTGAACTGCAACATTCGGCTTGTTTGGTCCGTCGTGCAGCGGTTTATGAATCGGGGATACGAGCCCGAGGATTTGTTTCAAATCGGCTGTATCGGCCTGCTCAAGTCGGTGGACAAGTTTGATCTCAGCTATGATGTGAAGTTTTCTACGTATGCGGTGCCGATGATTATCGGGGAAATCCAGCGTTTCCTGCGCGACGACGGGACGCTGAAGGTCAGCCGTTCGTTGAAAGAAATGGCGAACAAGGTTCGCAAGAAGAAGGATGAATTGTCCAAGCTGCTGGGCCGGCTTCCGACGGTTAAGGAAGTTGCCGAGGAGCTGGGGGTTACGCCCGAGGATGTGGTGTTTGCCCAAGAAGCGAACAAGCCGCCGGCGTCGATTCACGAGACCGTATTTGAAAATGACGGCGACCCCATCACGCTGATGGATCAAATCGCCGATGAATCCCAGGAGCGTTGGTTCGACAAGCTGGCGCTTCACGAAGCGATCGGCGGCTTGACCGACCGGGAGCGTCTGATCGTATACCTAAGGTACT
This sequence comes from Paenibacillus rubinfantis, assembly GCF_001486505.1. Lineage (GTDB taxonomy): Bacteria > Bacillota > Bacilli > Paenibacillales > Paenibacillaceae > Fontibacillus > Fontibacillus rubinfantis. Next base: position 491,896 of record NZ_LN909065.1, on the reverse strand, counting down.
ACCGCGACCAGACCCAGTCGGAAGTAGCGACCCGGCTCGGCATCTCCCAGGTTCAGGTGTCGAGGCTGGAGAAGAAAATATTGCAGAGCATTCGCGACCAGATCGCGCAATGACCTGTCATGCACGCCCCTTTGGGCAGCGCTAGCCTTCATACGGCACGCTGAACCCGGAGGGGTTTTTGCATGGATGAGCATTTAGACCCTTCATGTACTGCGCACAAAATTCGGCTTGGTTTTTCGGCAACGCAACCAACAACTTGCTCGGCCCGTTCCGTCCGTACCGTATCGCCAGCTATAATAGCTACTAAAATCAAGGCGGCGGATGGAAGGTGGGAGAGCCATGGGTCTGAATGCACTTAACGAACGGGTGAAGCGGGATCTTGCTTACCTGAATTATGGAGCGGCAGGCTGGGTGCCGCCACGAACTTCCGCGGAGGGGCATATCTATGATGTGGTGATCGTGGGAGGCGGACAGAGCGGACTTGGCGCCGCCTTCGGATTGATGCGCGAGCGGATCCCCAATCTTCTGGTTATCGACGAAAATCCAAAGGGGCGGGAAGGCCCTTGGGATACCTACGCCCGGATGGTCACACTGCGTACTCCCAAAGGGTTGACCTCTATCGATTTAGGGATTCCCTCCCTCACTTTTCGCGCCTGGTGGGAAGCGTTGTACGGGGCATCTGCGTGGGAGGCGCTAGACAAAATTCCACGCGGCGCGTGGATGGACTATTTGCGCTGGTATCGTAAGGTGCTGGAGCTTCCGGTTGTAAATGAAACAAAGCTTACGTTAATCGAGCCGGTAGAGCAAGGTCTCTATCGCCTGCATCTGGAGGGGCCGGGAGCGCCAGGAGCCCATCTGCTGGCTCGCAAGGTAGTATTGGCAACCGGGATTCAAGGCGGCGGCAGATGGCATGTTCCGCCGATGATCGAGGACCGCCTGCCGCGAAGCTTATATGCCCATACCTCGGAAGCGATCGATTTTACTAGCTTACAGGGGAAAAGATTGGCTATCCTCGGCGGAGGCGCATCCGCTTTTGATAATGCCAACCATGCGTTAGCAGAAGGTGCGGCGGAAGCGCATGTCTTCGTCCGGCGCGACAAGCTGCCCAGCGTCAACCCGATCCGCCAGATGGAGGGCTCGGGAATGATCGAGCGGTTCCATACGCTGACTGATGCGGAGAAATATCGTGTAATCTCGCATTTTTTCCAAACGAATCAGCCGCCAACGGCCGATATGTTCGAGCGTGCGGCAGCTTGGCCGGGGTTCGTTCTGCATCTCGGTTCGCCTTGGTTGGATGTCGAAGCTTCCGAGGGAAGGATAACCGTAACAACACCGCATGGCCGCGAGATCTTCGACTTCCTCATCGTCAGCACCGGTCTGATCAGCGACCCGGCGCTGCGGCCGGAGCTGAGACTGCTGGAACGCCATATCAAGCGCTGGGGCGACGTATATGCTCCGCCGATCGGGAAGGAGAACGCGCTGCTGGACCAGCATCCCTATCTAAGTCCGGGGTTCGCGATGCGACCAAGGAATGAGGAAGGGGAAGCAATCCTGCATGGGCTGTTCGTCTTTAATTACTCGGCGTTAGCCTCTTGCGGCTTGTCTGCTTCGGCGATATCGGGAACCCGCAACGCCATCCCTAAACTGGTGGCCGGTATTGCGGATCAGCTGTTTACCGATGACAAGCCGGCAATACTGGACGCCTACTTTAACTATGACACGCCGGAGTTTACCGTGACCTGGCGTCCGGCAGCGGCACCAGCGAAAGCTCAATCCTAGTAGCTTGGATACAAAGCATAAGGCCGCAGGGGCAAACTCCCTGCGGCCTTTCGTATCGTGAACGGGCGGGCTTAGACATAATGTTGGAGTACCAGCCCACCGTAGATGAACGCCGCCACGATGACGAGGGCGGGGTGGATTTTGCGGCGCTCCATCGCCCAAAACGCGATGACTGCGATCCCCAGCGTCTGCCAGATGCCGATGACGGTGAAGGGCTCTTTGGCCATCTGCCAGGTTAACGTGACCATCATGACCGCAATCACCGGCTGCACCAGCAAGGTCATGCCTTTGACGACGTTGGACTGGCGGTATTTGGCGAGCATGCGGAGCAGCAGGATGAGCCCTGCCGCTGAGGGCAGCACGGTGGCTAGCAATGCCAGTCCAAGCCCGACCCAACCGCCGACCTCGAAGCCGACGTAGGCGGCGATTTTGGTGGCGATGGGTCCGGGCAAGGCGTTACCCAATGCGAGCATGTTGGAGAACTCCGCATCGGACAGCCAGTGATAATGGGGAACAATCTCCTCGTACATCAGGGGGATGGAGGAAGGCCCTCCGCCGTAGCCAAGCAGATTGGCAATCAGGAAGCCGAGCAGCAATTCCAGCCAGTTAATCAAGGGGAACCCCCTTCCTGATCCTGCTTCCGTTGCGGGTCCTGTTTCCTGCGCAGGCGGGCAACCGCTTGAAAGTGGACGGCACCGTATCCGAGGAACAATACGATGACCAGTGCCGGATGTACCTGGAATACCTCCAGCAGCAGCAGGGCCAGCAGCATGAACAGGATGCCGGCGGTGATACCGAGGCCCTTGATCCCTTTTTTCGCGAATTCATAGGCCATGACCCCCAGCATAACGGCGATAACGGGGGAAACGCCGGCGATCATCCCTTGGACGACACGGGAACCGGCCAGAAAATTCACGGCGGATAACAGCAGGAGCATCGCCAGGACGCTAGGGAAGATGTGCATAACAACAGAGTATACCGCTCCCCAGGCTCCTCTGCGTTTGTAGCCGAGGTAGGCGGCCATCTTTGTGGCGATCGGTCCAGGCAAGGCGTTGGCCAAGGCGAGGATTTCACCAAATTCCTCGTCGCTGAGCCAATGATAACGCTTGACGGCATCATGCCGGATCAAGGGGATGACGGAAGGCCCGCCGCCGTATCCCAACACCCCGGTTCGGGCCATGGACACGCCGAGGTCCAGGTAATCTCTTTGACGCGGTTTCACGCGGTTCCCTCCTTTGTAGGTTTAAGTTACCCGATTTTGCTCATTCCTAGAAATACCACACAATCTCATTATAGGGGGTAACGGACGCCAGACGGCATAAAATTGTGCAGCGCACACAAATGTCGTCACCGGTGAACCGAGGATCGCCCTCCTGCGTTGACTTGCCGGAGGACGTGGGGTTAAATGGCAGTAATTTCATGGGAGGGGATGCCGATGAGCAAGCAGCCGAGTTACGGCACGCAATCGATGGTCGTCAGCCCGCATCACCTGGCTTCGGCGGCGGGAGCCCGCATGCTGGAACGGGGCGGAAACGCCTTTGATGCCGCGGTTGCCGTTAGCGCAGCGCTGGCTGTGGTCTATCCGCACATGACGGGGCTGGGGGGCGATGCGTTTTGGCTTTGCTATAGCGCCGAGGAAGAGCGAGTTCGAGCTTATAACGGGAGCGGCCGTTCCGGTGGGGAGGTTCTCCTGACGTGTTATGAAGGCGAATCCGAGATTCCGCGCCGGGGTGCGCGGGCGGCGATTACGGTTCCCGGGATGGCGGACAGCTGGGAGGCCGTGCAAAGCCGATACGGGCGATTAACGCTTGCGGATGCGCTGGAGAGTGCGATCGGTTATGCGGCGGAAGGATTTCCGATGTCGCCGGACCAGCATCGGAACACGCTGCGGGTCGGTTCCGCGTTATCCGGTGAGGCGGTCCCCATTTATATTCCGGGAGGAAGGATGCCCCAGCCCGGTGACCATTTCATCCAACCGGATTTGGCTCGCTCGCTGTCGCTTTTGGCGGCAGGTGGCCGGGATGTTTTTTATCAGGGGGAGATCGCCGAGAGGATCTGCGGCGGGCTGGCGAGGTCGGGAGGTTACTTGCAGCCGGCGGACTTCGCGGAGCATCGCGGCTTGTGGTGCGAGCCGGTATCCACAACCTATCACGGCTACACGATGTATCAGGTACCGCCCAATTCACAGGGCTTCACTGCCTTGATGACGCTGAATATTCTGGAATATTTCGATTTTGGAGCTGTGCCCCATGGTTCCTACGCGTATTATCATTTGCTGATTGAAGCGATTAAAGCAAGCTTCCGGGACCGCGATGCGGTGCTCACTGATCCGGAATTTGCCGAGATCCCTTTGGAGGTTCTGCTGGACAAAAAGTATGCGGCCCGCTTGGCCGCTTCCATCTCATTTGATAAGGCTTCTTCGGTGACTAGCCAGCCGGTTGGACGGGATACGGCTTATGCGGCGGTGGTTGATTCCGAAGGCAATGCCGTTTCGTTTATCCAAAGCCTCTATTTCGAATTCGGCGCGGGGATCGCTCCGGGTGGAACCGGGATCCTCCTGCAGAACCGGGGCTCGTTTTTTTCGCTGAACCCGAGCGCCATCAATCGGCTGGCTCCCCGCAAACGCACGTTCCACACGTTGATGCCGGCGCTTGCGATGCGAAACGGAAAACCCGCGATTCTTTATGGTACGCAAGGCGGGGAGGGCCAGCCGCAAACGCAAACGCTGCTGCTAACCCGCCTGCTGCATTACGGGATGAATCCGCAAGAAGCGGTTGACCAGCCCCGGTTCGTCTGGGGGCGAACCTGGGGCGAGCCAACCGAAGCACTGACGGTGGAAAGAAGGGTGGGGCCGGAGGTGTTGGCTGCCCTCGCCGCTGCCGGTCATCAGGTGCGGACAGCTGCGGATTATGACGGACTGGCCGGCCATGCCCATGTCATCGTAATCGATGAGAACGGCAGAAAGTACGGCGGAACCGACCCGCGCTGCGACGGAGCGGCGATTGGCCGGTAGCAGGGCCATTTGTTAGTCTGGGACATAGACGAGGGCGAAAATGGATTAGGAGGGAGAAGGATGGGCCAAAACAACAAATACGGGGCTTACATGAATCCGGACCTGGTGATTCGCCCGACGAGCCGCGGAATGCTGGACGGAACTACGTTTGCCGTGAAGGATGTGATCGCTATACGTGGGCATGTATCGTCGGCAGGCAATCCCGCCTGGCTTCGCAGTCACCAGCCGGCTGAGGAGCATGCGGAAGCGGTGCAACGGCTGCTTGCGGCCGGGGCGGAGCTTCGGGGGGTAACGCATACGGACGAACTGATGTACAGCCTCGGCGGTGAAAACATCCATTACGGCACCCCGATCAATCCGCGAGCCCGGGGAAGGATCCCCGGCGGTTCGTCCAGTGGCTCGGCGGTCGCGGTTGCATCGAACAGCGTCGATTTCGCTCTGGGCACCGATACGGGCGGCTCGGTTCGCGTGCCGGCGTCCTACTGCGGCATCTACGGGTTCCGCCCAAGTCATGGGGCCGTCGATATGCGAGGCGTGATCCCGCTGGCACCGCGCTTTGATACGATTGGCTGGATGGCGCGTTCGCCCGAGCTGCTGCTGCGCGTCGGGGAGGTTCTGCTCGCCTCCGCGAAAACTGCGGAAGCGGAAGATGCCGGCCGGAGCGTCCCTAGGCTGTTGCTGGCTAAGGAGGCCTGGGCCCTAATCGATCCATCCTGCGGAGATCGGTGGTCAGAGCCGCTTTGTTCCCTTCAGGCGGGGGCTGCCGCCACCGTGGAGATCAGCGTGGCGGAGGAAGGGCTGGAAGCTTGGAAGGAAGCGTTCCGCGTGCTGCAGGCCAGCCAAATTTGGGCCACCCATGGGGCTTGGATCCGCGAGGCAAACCCGGCATTTGGCCCTGACATTGCCGCCAGATTCGCCATTGCGGAGCAAATGGCGGGTCAAGATCATTCCCGCGCCGAAGCGCTGCAACACTCGATCGTACGGCGTCTTTACGATCTGCTAGGGGATGACGGGGTTCTGGTCATTCCTACAGTGCCCGGGGGCGCTCCGCTTGCTGGCGGAAAAGGGGAGGAGTTGGAGCGTAACCGAAACGGAGCGCTTACCCTCTGCTGCATTGCTGGGTTAGCCGGGCTTCCGCAGGTGACGCTACCTGTGGAGGGACCAGAGGGATTGCCGCTTGGATTATCCGTGATCGCCGGGCCAGGACGGGATTTGCGGCTGCTTGCCTGGATCAACCAAGTATGGAAAACCGTTCGGCTTTCATAAATGGCGTTACGAATTTGGCTGCCTGATGATCCTTGTCAGGTGGCCTTTTTGTATCTTTTGTAGCTTATGAAAGATTCAGGATAGGAGTATGTAATATATATGTAATAAAACATATCATTAATAAGCCCAAATTTGTTTTTTCTCCTTTTCAAAACAAGCTATTGTGATTATAATGTTACATAATATAACACGAAGTTAGGTCGCCACAAACTAGGACGGTAGGGAGGGGTCGGTATGCATCTGACGGTAGAAGAGGCGTTATCGGTATACCCATTATCGGAAGCCAGGCTGATTGCCGGCTCCAAAGGCACGAAACGGATCGTCAAATCGATTAACGTGATGGATGCGCCGGATATCTCGGATTGGATCAAAGAAGGCGAGATGCTGCTGACGACGGCGTATTTGATCAAGGATGAGCCGGAGCAGGCGTCTTCTTTGCTCCATAAGCTGAACCGCCGGGGTTCGTCAGGGCTAGGGATTAAGCTGGGGCGGTTTTGGGACGCGGTACCTGAGCGGCTCATTGCCGAAGCGGATGAACTAGGTTTTCCGTTGATCGAGCTTCCGTTTCAGTTTACCTTCTCCGATCAAATGAACGGCTTGTTCCGGGCGGAGCTCTCGCGCAGCACTGGGGCGCTGCAAAGCGTGCTGGAGAAGCAGCGGCGGCTGATGAGCCTCGCGCTGCAATCGGTGCGCAGCCGAGCGCTGCTTGAAGCCGTGTCCGATTGCATCGGCCGCTCGTTAGCTGTCGTCGGACGGCGGGGCGAGCTGCTGTTTAACAACTCAGATGTGGTGGAGAAGGAGCTGCTGGCCGGCTGGCCCTGGACCACGAAACGCCGCAAAGTCCGGATCGGCGAAGCTTCGGCGTACCGCCTTCCTCTGGTGCAAGGGGAGGAAACGGTTGGTTTTCTCGTGTTCTGTCCGATCGATCCGCTGGTGTTGCCGGTGGAGGAGAGCTTATTCGTGCAAGGAGCGGAGCTTATTGCTCACCATATACGGACGGGAAGCGGGGAGGATTTTGAGCAGGAGATGCATCGGGATTTCGCCCGTCTGTTCCGCCGTTGTTTAAAAGGAGACTTCTCCGCCGCAGAGCTCGTTAAAGCGGCGGAAAACGTAAGCCCCGGTCTGCTTCAGGCTCCGTTTCACCTAGTTCTCACCGACGTTCCCGATGCCGGTGAGCTTCGGCCCCATGAGTTGACGCGGATGAAGGAGGAGTACGGGCGGCATCCAGAGCTGGCTAAACTCAACTCTTTTCACCTCATGGTAGATGAAGGACTGCTATCGTTGTATTCCGGGGTTCGGATGTCACCGGAACGGTTAGGCGGTTATATCGAATACTGCTTGGGAGTGGCGGGGAGCCGGGAAACGGGAGATCCGCTTGCGGTAGTGGGAGGCCGGAAGTGCAAGCCGGAGGATCTTCGCGAAGCTTACCAGGAAACGAAGGAAGCGATGCGGCTGAAGCCGTATTGGCCCCCGGGTCGGCAGGCGGCTTATTTCCGGGATTTGGAGCTGGCTATGGTGCTGCGGCATGTGCCTGCTGAATTGATGCGGAAGTACAGCAGCCGCACGCTTGCCGGATTGTTATGCCGGGAACCGGAGTACGTTCGAGAGATGCTGGCCACGTTGGAGGCGTACCTGGACAATGACGGCCACATCAACGATACGGCGAAAAAATTGTTCATTCACCGCAACACGGCTACGTATCGAATGGAGAAGTTGAGCGAGCTGCTGGACGTGGATTTTAAGAGAACCGACGATTTGCTGAGGTTACGTCTGGCGTTCCTGTTCCGTCACATGCTGGAGCAGGGGGAAGTGTCATGAGTATGTACGAGATCTGCGCCTTTGTCGCTAACGATGACGGGCCTGCGGTGCTGGCTACCTTGATTGCTGCAGAAGGGCATTCTTACCGTAAGCCGGGGGCAGCGATGCTCTTCTATCCGAGCGGGACTCTCGGCAGTCTCAGCCCGGGCTGCTTGGAGAGCGATTTGAGCCTGCAGGCTGAAGCGGTATGGGAAACCGCCCGGACCGCATCGGTGGAGTATGATATGCGGACGCCGGACGATGTAGGCTGGGGCGAGGCCGTCGGCTGCGGAGGGAGGATCACGGTTGTGCTGGAGCCGGTGATCGGAGAGCTGCGAGATCTGCTGCGGCAGGCTAAGCGGCGTATGGATGCCGGGCAAAGCTTGGTGCTGCGGCGCATCCGACAAGCGCGGGGATACACTTACGCTTACCGGCTTGAAGAGGGGGAGTGGTTGCAGCAGAAGACCGAGGGGGAGTTGTTCGCCACGCCGCTGGTTCCCATGCCGCGGCTGGTATTGTTCGGAGCCGGCAGCGACAGCGGTGCCATCGCAGAGTTGGCGGCACGTGCCGGCTTTCGCATCGCGGTCGCAGATTGGCGCGAAGCTCGGCTGCAGGGCGGATTTTCCGCGCAGGAAAGCGTGCTTTGCCCGCCGGGTGAGGCGCCTCGGCAGTTGGATATTTCCAACCGCGATTACGTGCTGATTTGCAGCCATTCGTTTCTGCGGGACCGCGATTTTCTCGAGCAGGTGCTTCCACGGCAACCACGCTATCTCGGCATTGTAGGGTCCAAGACGCGGATCGCCCGGTTGACCGAGGCCCTGGAATGGCCGGAAGGCTTATCCCTGCATGCGCCGGCGGGGTTAGCAATCGGAGGTGAAGGGCCTGAGGAAATCGCCGTCAGCATCGTTGCCGAGTTGATTCGGGAGAAGCGGGCGGTCATCCGTTCGCCGTGGCATGAAGGAGGATTTTACGATGAAGGTTTGCGGGATCTATCTGGCAGCGGGGAGAGGCAGTCGAATGGGCGGCTCCAAAATCTCGCGTGAGTTATCCCCGGGCGTGCCTTTGGGAAGCGCGGCGCTGCGCGAACTGGAACACAGCGGCGTTGCCCCATTAATCGTAGTCGTTCGGGCGGACGACCCGCTGGATTGGCTTCCGCCTGCTGCGAACCCTATCCTTCGCCGGACGGAAATTTGCTTCAATGCGGATCAGGGGATGTCCTTCTCGCTCCGCTGCGGGCTCAATGCCGCCATGTCATACCAACCGGATGCCGTCGTCATCGCTTTGGCCGATCAGCCTTTCGTGACGGCGGCTTTGTTTTCTCGGCTGCTGGAGACCTTTCACCGCTTCCCGGAGTTGGATTACGTAGCCTGCACTGACGGCGTGGACCGCATGGTCCCGGCCTTGTTCTCGCGAACGGTGTTTCCGGCCTTGCAGCGGCTGGAAGGGGACCGCGGGGCTGCGCGAATTTTACGCACTGCGGGATACAAAGGCCAAATCGTCGTCGAGCCGGAATCGCCTTCCTTCGCCAAAGACGTGGATACGGAAACGCAATTGCGGGATGTTCAGCTGGAATGGCAACGTCGAACAACGTGAAGTTAGATGACATAAACTTCATGAAAATCACGTGCATTCGTGCAATAGGCACAGAGAACCCCTGTACTTTTTAGGATGAAGCACAAACGTATGTTAACTAAATTTACACAGAAAGCCCTCCTTCGTATATTTAAAATCAAAATATATCAAGCGCAAGAAGATGGAGGAGGAGAACGATGAACAAAAGGGGTTTGTTAACCGGTTGGAGTCTGGTTCTGCTGCTTACTGCGACATTAAGTCTGGCGGGGTGCGGCAGCAATCCCGCAAGCAATGCGGGAAGCGGCAACGCAGGAGGGAATGCAAACGCGGCGTCGACGGAACCGGCGGCGTCCGAATCAAACGGAGATGCGAACGATGCAGGAAGCGCAACCGAGAAACCCAAGGTAGCGTTCGTGTATATCGGACCGCCGGGGGATGGCGGATATACTTACCAGCATGATCTGGGGCGCAAAGAGATGGAGAAGGAGCTCGGGATCACCGCGGATACGGTCGAGAACGTCCCGGAAGGGCCGGATGCGGAGCGGATTATTACGGAACTGGCGCAAAACCACGATATCGTCTTCACCACCAGCTTTGGCTACATGGATTACACCTTAAACGTGGCAGGCAAGTTCCCGGACGTTAAATTCGATCATGCTTCCGGCTACAAAACGGCTGAGAACATGGGGACTTATTTTGGCAAGAACTATGAAGCCAGTTACCTGACGGGTATCGCCGCGGGGAAGATGACAGAGAAGAACCACCTAGGTTATGTCGGTGCCTTCCCGATCAGTGAAGTCATTTATAACCTCAACGCTTTTACTTTAGGTGCATTGAGCGTTAACCCGGATATTCAAGTTGATGTTGTCTGGACAAATACCTGGTATGATCCGACCACGGAGCGCCAAGCGGCGATCAGTCTGCTCGATAAAGGGGCCGACGTACTGCTCGCGTATCAGGATTCGCCGGCGACGCTGCAGGCGGCTGCAGAACGAGGGGCGTATGCGGGCGGCAACGACTCGGACATGAAGAAGTACGCTCCGGATAACTATTTGACCAACCCGGTATGGAATTGGGGGCCGTATTATACCCAAACCGTCAAAGCGCTGATGGACGGGACTTGGACGAATGAGCAATATTCCGGCAGCATGGCCGATGGTATGGTCACGCTGGCGCCGTTCGGCAACAAGGTGCCCGAAGACGTACAGAAGCTGGTGCTGGAAGCTCAGGAGAAGATCATCAGCGGCGAATTGAACGTTTTTACCGGGCCGATCAAAGATAATGCGGGTAACGAGCAGGTGCCTGCCGGCAAATCGCTGACCCTGGATGAAGTGCTTGGGATGAACTGGCTGGCGGAAGGGGTTGTCGGTACGATTCCCAAGTAGGAAAAATACGTCGGGTGGGGCGGGGCTCGAGAGAGCACCTTCCCCACTGAATGTCAACCGGAAGGAAGGAGGCGTTCCCCATGCGGGAGTGTTCAGTAGAAATGCGCGGCATCGTCAAAACCTTCGGTTCGGTGGTTGCAAGTGATCAAGTTGATTTTTCGGCAAATGCGGGGGAAATTCATGCACTGCTTGGCGAAAACGGGGCGGGCAAAAGCACGGTAATGAGCCTGTTGTCCGGCGTTTATCGGGCAGACGCAGGGGAAATCCGGATCCACGGGACAAAGGTGCAGATTCGCTCTCCCAAAGATGCGGCTCGACTTGGCGTGGGCATGGTGTTCCAAAATTTCCGGCTCGTGCCAACGCTGACAGCGGCGGAAAATATTGTGCTTGGCGAAAAGTCGTCTTTCTGGCGCGGCCGAACCTGGATCAAACGCAAGCATCGGGAAATCGCCGAGCTCGCGGAACGCTTTGGGTTAAGCATCCCGGTCGACCGGCCGGTCTGGCAGCTGTCCGTTGGCGAGCAGCAACGCGTGGAAATCGTCAAGACGCTGTACCGCGGGGCGGATATCATCATTCTCGATGAGCCGACCTCGGTGTTAACGCCGGGTGAGGCTGAGGGGTTATTCCGCACCCTGCGCCGGATGAAAGAGGAAAGAAAAACCGTCATCCTGACCACGCACAAAATGAAGGAAGTGCTCGCTTCCTCCGATCGGATATCGGTCATGCGCAAAGGGAAAATGATCGCGACCCTGCGAACCGAAGATACGAACGAACGTGAGCTGGCCCAACTGATGGTTGGCCGGGAAGTGACGCTGGAGCGCCGGGAGCTGGAGCGAACGCGCGGCGGGGAGCTGCTGGCAGTATACCGGATCAGTGCGATGGCCGAGCATGGACACAAAGCGTTGGATCGCTTGTCCCTAACCGTACACCGGGGCGAAATCGTTGGCGTGGCGGGCGTAGCCGGCAACGGTCAGAAGGAGCTGGCCGAGGTGCTGACCGGGCTCAGGAGTTGGACGGAAGGGAGCATCCGGTTTGACGGTGTCCCGGTTAAAACGGCATCGGTTCGCAAGGCCATCGCCTCCGGCATCGCCCATGTCCCGGAGAACCGGATGAAAAGCGGGTTGGCAGGAAGCCTTGGGGCCGTGGACAATTTACTGTCCAAGTCGTACCGCTCCGAAGCGCATTCGCGGCTGGGGATCCTGAAGTCAGCCAGAAACCGGCAGTGGTCTGAGCAACTGGTGCGAAGATTCGATGTGAAGACGCCGGGACTGGATACACCCGTGCAGCAGTTATCCGGCGGCAACCAGCAAAAGCTGCTGTTTGCGAGGGAGGTGACGCAGCGGCCGAAGCTGATGGTCGCCGTGCATCCGACGCAGGGGTTGGACGTCGGCGCTGCAGCCGGCGTGCAGGAGCTGCTGTTGGAGCTGCGGGCAGCGGGCAGCGGCGTGCTGTTGATCTCGGAGGACCTGGACGAATTGATGCAGCTGTCGGATCGGATTCTCGTGATGTATAACGGGAGGATCCTTGGCGAGCAGACCCGCGCGTCGGCGGATCGGGAACGCCTTGGCCTGCTGATGGCGGGAGTCCTCGGCGAGGAGGAGAAGGTCGTATGAGCCGGCAAAAAGCAGGGGCCGAAACGTTGCTGAAGCCAGTCATTTCCCCGGCATCCGCAGGAAAAAGCAGGGTTTGGCGGCTGGAATTCGACGCAATACGGGTTCGCTCGCCTTGGTGGACGCCGGTCTTGTCCGTGCTGCTGGCGCTTCTGCTGTGCGCAGGATTCATCGCCGTCAACGGCATGAATCCCTGGACGGTGTACGCGAAAATGTGGAACGGCGCCTTTGGAACCGGCTATGGCCTCACCGAGACGCTGGTCAAGGCGATTCCGCTGTTGCTGTGCGGGCTTGGGATCGCCGTAGCTTACCGCATTTCGGTCTGGAACATCGGGGCCGAGGGGCAACTGACGGCCGGCGCAATCGCCGCTACGGCGGTGACGATCTATTTTCCCGGAATCCCCGCGGTTTGGTCGATCCTGCTGATGCTGGTGCTTGGGGTTGCGGCAGGGGCGTTTTGGGGGCTGCTGACCGCGATTCCGCGCACCTATTTTGGGGTCAACGAGCTGATTACCTCGCTGATGCTGAATTACGTGGCACTGCTGGCGTTGGATTATTTCGTCATTGGGCCCTGGAAAGACCCCGAAGGCTTCAACATGCCGGGGTCGCCGATGTTCGCCGCCTCGCAATCCTTGCCTACACTAGGCGGAACGCGGCTGCATATCGGTTTGCTTTTGGCTCTTGTCGCCGTTCTGATCTATTACTTGATGATTCGGTTCACCCGCTGGGGCTACGAGCTGCGGATGATTGGTGCCAATCCAGTCGCAGCGCGATATAACGGCATCCCGATCACCCGTCATATCTTGCTCGTCATGGTGATCAGCGGGGGGCTGGCCGGCTTAGCCGGGATGGCGGAGGTTTCCGGCGTCAGCCACAAGCTGATGCAGGGCATCTCTCCGGGCTACGGGTATACCGCGATTATCGTTGCTTGGCTGGCGAAGCTGAATCCGCTCGGATTAATCGTATCGGCCGTATTATTCGGCGGACTGATCGTCGGCGGCTACAGCGTACAGACGATCGGCTTGCCATCATCCGTGTCGGAAATGCTGCAGGGGGCGATTTTGTTTTTCCTGATCGCCGGGGATATGATCACACGATTCCGGGTTCGCCGCAGGGCGGCGTAACGCGAAGGAGGTTCCTTTGATGGATTTTGTGACGCAATTGCTGCTTGCTGCGATCACCGCCGGGACCCCGCTGCTGCTGGCTACTCTTGGCGGTATTCTTACCGAACGGGCCGGAATCATTCAACTGGGTGCCGAAGGGCTGATGCTGATGGGAGCCGTGACGACCTGTCTTGTGTTCATCCGTTCGGGGAACCTGGCACTCGCCTTGTTGGCGGCTGCGGCGGTCACGGCGCTGCTGGGGATGGTACACGCGTTCCTGTCGGTCACGCTTCGGGCTAACCAGACGATGTGCGGCCTCGCGATGACCTTGTTCGGAAGCGGGCTTAGCGCTTATCTCGGCAAGGCGGTCAGCGGCAACCCGTTACCCGGTATGCTGCCTAGAGTCCCGCTGGAATTCCTTGAACCGATTCCGATGATCGGGGTGATTTTTGGCAGGCTGGATCTGCTGACCTGGTTGAGCTTCTTGCTTGTCATCGCACTTCATCTACTGATTCATCGCACCTCCTGGGGCCTGCATTTGCGGGCGGTTGGCGACAGTCCGGCGACAGCTGACGTGATGGGGATCCGGGTTCACTTGATCCGTTACGGCTATGTGACCGCCGGTGCGATGTTGATCGGGTTGGCCGGTGCGGATATGGTGTTAACCGTTGCCCCGACGTGGAACGAAGGGTTGACGGCCGGGCGGGGCTGGATCGCAGTGGGGCTGGTGATTTTTGCAAGGTGGAATCCGGTACGGGCGCTGCTTTGCGCTTATTTCTTTGGCGCATTGGATTCGCTGGGCTTCCGGATGCAGCTGCTCGGCAGCGCCATTCCGCCGTATTTCCTCAAAATGATCCCTTACGTCGTTACCATTCTTGTATTGATGTACCTGGGCTACCGCGATCGCGGCAAACCGTCGGGTACGCCGGAATCGCTGGGTGTTCCTTATGTTCGGGAGCAGCGTTTTTAGCGCATAAGGGGGAAGGGTGGGGAAGGGTTATGTTGCAATGGCGTGAAGATTTGCTTCGAACACCGGTGCTTTATCAGCCGAGCACCCTGGAGGAAGCGCGGAAGCTGAAGCGGGAACTTGGGGCGAAGGCGGTTTACGCGGCGGGTGGCACTTTGCTGCGTACGCTGTGGGAGAACGGAACCGCCGCTCTGCCGGAGGCGCTGATCGACCTTCGCGGTGTGGCGGGCTTTTCGGGGGTCCGTCATGAAGACGGGCACCTATATATCGGGGCTTTGACGGAGTTATCGGCTTGTCGAAGCCATGGAGAGATTGCGATGGCCTCTCCTGTTTTGCGGGAAGCTGCCCGGGGGATTGCCGCTCCGTCCGTCCGCAATATAGCGACGATTGGCGGGAACATCACCTGCGGTTATGGGGATGTATTGCCCGCGTTGCTGGTGGCTGAAGCGGAGTTAGCCGTGAGCGGTCCGGATTCCAGCCCGTGGGTGCCGGTGGCAGCTTGGTTGGCGGATCGCTGGGGCAGCGCGTACGATCCGGAAACGATCGTGGCGGGCGTACGCTTGCCTTCGGCGTCGGCTTGTATTGAGCTCGGTGGACGGCGGTTTGAGGTCTACCGCAAGGTGGGACGCCGCGAAGCGTTTACGCCGTCGCTGGTGACGGCAGCGCTCGTCGGAACGATCGGGGAGGACGGCGTTCTCCGCGGCGTGCGAATCGCCGCCGGCGGCGGAAGTAGCCGCCCGCACCGGTTGGAGCAGGCGGAGGCGCTGCTGGAGGGCCGCCGCTTCAGCGCGGAGCTGATGTCTTCGCTCTGCGAGACGGTACATGAGGAATATGCACCCTCTGGCGATGCATTTGCGACAGGAGCCTATAAGACAAAAACGGCGGCCAACCTGATTGCCGCTGAGCTCTGGAGGCTGCTTCATCCTCGGGAACACTCCCCGGAGCAACCGGTGTCACCGGGGGAAATGGCGTCGGAATAGGAGAGGACATTGCATGAAGGGGGAGGAGACCATGCTGCTGAATCGAGAGTCCAGCGGAGCCCGCTGGCGGACGCGGCCGGACGGTCTGGAGAAGGTGACGGGCAAACTGCAATACCTAACCGACCGATCGGCGGAAGGGATGCTGATTGGCCGTGTGCTGAGAAGTGCGAAGCCCCATGCGCGAATCTTGGGGATTCGCACGGAGGCCGCCGCCAACGTGCCCGGCGTGTATGCCGTGTTAACCCATGAGGATGTACCGGGGCTAAACGCGTTTGGCATTGCGTTTCCTCACCAGCCGGTATTTTGTGCCGATCGGGTTCGGTATACCGGTGATGCAATAGCTGCGGTGGCTGCGGAGAACGAGGAGCTGGCCGAATACGCGTTGTCCCTGATTGAAGTGGACTACGAGTCGTTACCGGTGGTGACCGACCCCGAGGAGGCCTTGCGGGAGGAGGCCATCCTGCTGCATCCCGAAGGGAACGTGCTGCATCGCGCGGAATACCGCGAAGGCGAACCGGAAGCGGCGTTTGCGTCCTGTGCCTATGTGGCCGAGGAAACCTACTTTACGCCGCGGCAGATGCATACGTATATGGAAACGGAGGGCGGGCTGTTTGTTCCGGAAGCGGACGGGAAGTTAACGGTGTATTCGGCCACCCAACACGGCTTAAAAGACCGGATGCAGCTCTCGCGAATCCTCGCGCTGCCGGAGGAGCGGATCCGCGTCGTTTCCAGCCCGATCGGAGGCTCGTTTGGCGGCAAGGACGAATTGAATGTCCAGCCATATGGGGCGCTTCTTGCACTGCGCACGGGTCGGCCGGTACGGATGCATAACTCACGTGCGGAGTCCGTCCGGGCCGGTCTGAAACGCCATCCGATGAAGATTACGATGCGCACGGGCTGCGACCGGGAAGGCCGACTGCTGGCCCATACCGTTCGGGTCGTGTCCGATACCGGCGCTTATGCCACGCTTGGTGCCGAGGTGCTGAACTTCGCCACGGAGCATGTCATCGGGCCATATCAAATCAAGCATATCGATGTGAAAAGCGTATGCGTGTATACCAACAATGGCGTTTCCGGGGAGTTCCGGGGTTTTGGCGGCAACCAGGCGATTTTTGCGTTGGAAGGTCAGATCGATCGACTGGCGGCGATGGTCGGAATCGATCCGTGGGAAATACGTCGCCGCAATCTGCGGAAGCTTGGCGACCCCGGTCCGCTCGGCCAGCCGATTGCCCCAACCGATGGCGCCCGGCAGGTGTGGGAGGCCTTAGAAGCCAGTTCGCTGATGGTGGAACGAAGGGGAAGTCCGGTTCGAGAGCCCTATGATCCTTGGACGGTAACCGGCATCGGGGCGGCGATTGCCATGCACGGGGCCGGGCTTGGCTTCGGCATTCCCGATCCCGCAGGAGGCCTGCTGCGGCTGGCGCCGGACGGCCGGATCGAAGCGGTGTTCGGCTACGAGGAGTTTGGTCAAGGCCTCATTGCTACGATGGAGCAGATGCTGGTCGAGCAATACGGCTTCGCGGCCGAGGATTTGCGGATCATCATCGGGGATACGGACGTGGTGCCGAACAGCGGCTCCAGCACGGCCTCGCGGGCTACCAGCATGATGTGGATGGCGCTGCGCCGCCTCGTACCCGATTTTGCCGCTAAGCTGACTGCCGCAGTGGAACGAGCTGGCGGGGGCGCAGGCTGTCATCCCGGCAAAGGCGGGATGTGGAAGGACGGCAACCAGGTGATGACGTACGTTGAGCTGGCACAAGCCTTGTCGGAGCCTATCGTAAGCGAAACCGCGTTCTCGTACCCAACAACGACAATGGAGCGGGTTGGCGCTCATTTTCTATATACCTACGCGGCGGTTGCGGTCAAGGTGGAAGTGAATACGCTGACCGGCAGGGTCCGTATCGTTGATCAGTATCACGCGATTGCCGCCGGTCCAGTGGCGAATCCGCAAGGTTATCTGGGACAAATCGAAGGCGGGGCCGCAATGGCTGCCGGGTTTACGTTGACGGAAGATGCACGGATGGATGAAGGCCTCTATCTAACGAAAAACTTGGACACCTACCTGATCCCTACGGTTCTTGATTTCAACGGCAGGATCCAGGTCGAGCCGATGGAGGATCTGCCGGAGCAGGACACCTACGGTCCGCGCGGCGTCGGGGAAGTGGGGTCGGTGTGCCTGGCCCCGGCGGTAGCCTCCGCTGTGTTTCAAGCTGTAGGCAAACGGGTGAACCGGCTGCCGATCGAACCGGAGCTGCTGCAAGAGATGCCTTTTATGAGCGGGAAGGCGGTGGATTCGCATGTTGGATAAAATCCCGGATACGATGGAGGCGGGGCGAGGTTTTCAGGTGGGGTTCCGCGTAAACGGGCATCCCGTCACCCTGGAAGTGCCGCCTTCACGGCGGCTGTTGGCGCTGATTCGTGAGGATCTCGGATTAACCGGGACGAAACGCTCCTGCGAGCTAGGTCGCTGCGGTTCCTGCATGGTGCTGCTGAACGGTCGACCGGTGAACGCTTGCCTGACGATGGCCTATCAATGCGAAGGCGCCGACATCGTCACGATCGAAGGGATCAGCGCTGGAGGACTTCACCCGGTACAGCAGGCTTTCCAGGAGGAAGGCGGATTCCAATGCGGGTATTGCACGCCGGGGATGGTCGTTTCCGTGGTAGCGTTGCTGGCAGCCAACCCGCAGCCCGCACCGGAGGAAATCGAGGAGGCGTTGTCGGGCAACCTGTGTCGCTGCACTGGATATGCGTCCATTCTCCGCGCGGTAAATCGAGCGATCGAACAAGGGGGCGACATTCATGAAAACTGAAGGTTCCTGCTTAACGCTGACCGATTTGAATCTCATGGATCGGCAGCATTTTACGCAGGCGCTGGGCGGGATTTTTGAGCATTCGCCTTGGGTGGCAGAAGCGGCTTTTCCGTTGCGGCCGTTTACTTCTGTGGCCCATCTGCACGAAGTCATGCTGGAAGCGGCACGATATGCTGAGGAAACAACCCAGCTTGAGCTCCTGCGCGCCCATCCCGATTTAGCGACCCGGATGAAGGTATCACCGCTCTCGGCAGCCGAACAGCAGGGGGCAGGACTCGATTCGTTGTCGAACGAGGAGTACGCCCAACTCGCCGAATGCAATCAGAGATATATGGAGAAGTTTGGGTTTCCGTTTATTCTCGCGGTACGGGGCAAAAGCAAGAGCGAGATCCTTCGTTCCATCGCCGAGCGGATCGAATCGAGCCTGGAGCTGGAGCAAGAGCGGGCATGGATCGAAATCGGCAAAATTACCCGGTTTCGGTTGGAAGATCTCGTTGTTGCTTAATCGAGCCGAGCCGGAAGCGATTTGCCAGAACAAGAAAGGGGGCGGAATGGCATGGTACGCGGGCCGTACAACCGATTGACGACCCATGTGCTGGACTTGGCGCGGGGGGTTCCGGCAGCAGGTATGCATGTGGAGTTAAGAAGGCTGGAAGGGGAACATCGCCCATTGCTTCGTTCCGCCCGCACCAATGCGGAGGGGCGCTTGGACGTTCCGCTCCTGGAGGGACCGGAGATGACGGCGGGCGAATACGAGCTTTTATTTGACGCGGAGGATTATTTCAGTCAGATGGGTCAGTTTGCATCGGTTGAAGGAATGGGGAAACCCGGATTTTTACGCCACATTCCCATCCGATTTCACATCAGCGCTGAAGGCGGCCATTATCATGTTCCGTTGCTGTTGGCACCAGGTGGTTACAGCACCTACCGCGGAAGCTAAGCGTAAGGCGGAAGGTCATCGGAGAGGGGGAAGCTTAGCATGAGCGAAACTTACGATCTGATCATCAAACACGGCCAAGTCGTGCTGCCGGATAGGGTTGCCCGACTCGACATTGCCGTGTCTTCCGGAAAAATTGTCCAGTTGACGGAAGACCTGGAGCGGAGCTCGGGGAAGACGGTGCTGGACGCCGAAGGGCATTACGTGCTGCCGGGCATGGTCGATGCGCATGTGCATTTTAATGAGCCGAACTTCGGGCATTGGGAAGGTTTTGCCAACGGTTCGGCGGCGCTGGCGGCCGGCGGCTGCACCACCTACATCGATATGCCGCTAAACGGTAATCCGCCGACGGTGAACGTTCCGGCGCTTCAGCTAAAAGCGGAGCGAGCCGCCGGTCAATCAGCGGTTGACTATGCGTTTTGGGGCGGCCTGGTTCCCGGAAATCTCGGCGAACTGGAGAAGTTATGGGCCGCAGGCGTTCCCGCCTTTAAGGCGTTTATCTCCAATCCCGGCGGGGAAGGAGAGGGCCGCTTTCGCGAGGTGGACGATGCCACGCTGTACGAAGGGATGGCGAAGATCGCGGAGTTCGGCGGACTCCTGGCGCTGCACGCCGAAAATGATGCGATGACCGCCGTGCTTGGCGAAGCGGCGATACGCAGTGGGAGGACAGGGGCGCGCGATTTCGCCGCTTCCCGGCCGCCGCTTGCCGAGCTGGAGGCGGTCGCGCGGGCGTTGCTGTATGGGGAGCGAACCGGCTGCAGACTGCATTTCGTGCATATCAGCACGACGGCTGCGGTTGAGCTGATCGAGGCCGCGAAGCGGCGTGGTCAGGACGTGTCCGTCGAGACCTGTCCCCATTACCTTCTGCTCACGGAAGAGGATATGGGCCGTCTGGGTCCGGTTGCAAAATGCGCGCCGCCGCTGCGCAGCCCGGTAGAACGGGAGAAGCTTTGGCAGGCGCTGGCTGCAGGGAAGATCGATCTAGTCGCCTCCGATCATTCGCCTTGTCCGCCCGAGCTGAAGCTGGATCCGGGGTTGTCCTTTTTCACCGCTTGGGGCGGCATCTCCGGCGCACAGAGCAGCCTGGAGCTCCTGTTCCACGAAGGTGTCAACCGCCGGGGGCTGCCGGTGCCCTTGATCGCGCGGCTGCTTGCGGCTTCCCCGGCCCAACGGTTTGGTATGGCCGAGCGCAAAGGGAAGATCGCCGCCGGACTGGATGCCGATCTGGTGTTACTGCACCCCGATATGCCTTATATCCTTCAAGCGGAGAACCTCTATTACCGGCATCGGATGAGTCCCTACACGGGGATGGCGTTGTCGTGCCGGGTGACCGCCACGCTTCTGCGAGGCCGGCTGGTTTATACGTTAAAAGATGGACTGATCGCTCCCGGTGGCGGAGAGCCGGTCCGTCTTGGCAACCGGGAGCCGGTACGATGACCGGGGCGGAGGAAGCCGCCAACTACATGCAGGGGCTGCTGGAGAAGCTTGCGGAGTTTAGTGAGCCGGGGGAAGGAGTCACCCGGCTGTTGTACAGCCCGGAGTGGATGCAGGCCCAGCAGTTTTTGCTGGAGCAAATCGCCGACAGCGGATTGGAGGGGTATGCCGACGACGTGGGCAACGTGTATGGCGAGCTGACCGGGAGCCGCAGCTCCGAGCCGATCGTACTGACCGGCTCGCATATCGACACGGTTGTCAGCGGAGGCCGGTACGATGGAGCCTATGGCGTCGCGGCGGCGCTGGCAGCGCTGCGGTATTTGCGCCGCACGTACGGCCCGCCGCAGCGGACGATAACCGCCGTGTCGTTCGCCGAGGAGGAAGGCAGCCGCTTCCCGCTGACGTTTTGGGGGTCGGGCCACGTGACCGGGCTTTACAACGTCAGCGAAGCTGCCGGTTGCCGGGATGCCGGCGGCGTCTCCTTGCAGGAGGCAATGGCGGGGTGTGCGCTTGGGCCGAGGCAGCCTAAGCCACCTTGCAGCGGCCTGGCCGCTTACGTCGAGCTCCACATTGAGCAGGGCATCGTGCTGGAGCGTGAAGGGACGCAGCTTGGCATTGTTAGCGCCATCTGTGGTCAGCGGCGGTTCGCCGCCGTCGTTCGGGGAACGGCGAACCACGCCGGCACGACGCCGATGGGCCTGCGCCTGTCCCTTATACCCAACTTCAAGTCGACAAAATACAACAATTCCGTCTCTCTCCCCAGGCTTTGTCGACCCTCATTCGGGATACCGACTCCCGGCGCCAATGGATGCCCGCCTGCAAGCAGAACTTGCGGCGATCTGCGCCGGGCAGGGGCTCAGCTGGCGGAGCATGGCGAGCGGCGCCGGGCATGACGCCCAGCTGTTCGCCCCGCTTTGCCCGGCGGCGATGCTCTTTGTCCCGAGCCGGGGCGGCATCAGCCATGCACCAGAGGAGTATACGCCTCCGGAAGCGCTGGCCGCCGGTCTGAACGTTCTGATCGCCCTCTTATACAAGCTGGGATATGAGGAAGGATCGAAGGACCGTGCGGCTGGGCCAGCAGGAAGTGAAAGGAGAGAGGGGCATGAAACGGTTTGACGACTTGTCGCCGTCCTTGCGATCGATCATGACGCCGGGTCCGGTGGAGGTGGATCCGCGGGTGCTGCGGGCGATGTCGTACACGGTGCTGGGGCAATTCGATCCGCAGTTTACCGGCATCATGAACGAAACGATGGCTATGCTGCGCGAGCTGTTTGCTACGCAAAACCATTGGGCGTATCCAATCGACGGTACGTCCCGTTCGGGCATCGAAGCGGTGATGGTCAGCTTAATCGCCCCGGGAGACCGCGTGTTGATCCCGATTTACGGCCGCTTCGGCCATCTGCTGCATGAAATTGCCGACCGCTGCGGGGCCGAGGTGCATGTGCTCGAGCGGCCTTGGGGCAGCGTGTTTGCGCCCGGCGAGATCCAAGCGGAGATTCGGCGGATCAAGCCGCAGATCGTGGCGATGGTGCACGGCGAAACCTCGACCGGACGGTTGCAGCCGCTGGAAGGGATCGGGGCGGCCTGCCGCGAGGTTGATGCCCTCCTGATCGTCGATGCGGTGGCTACGATCGGCGGTGTGTCCGTGGATACGGACCGCTTGCTGCTGGATGCCGTCATCGGCGGAACGCAGAAGTGCTTGTCCGTTCCGGCGGGCATGGCGCCAATCACGTACAATGACCGTGCCGAACAGAAGCTGTTGTCCCGCAAACGGGTGGAACGCGGATTAAGGACGGAAGTGGGTCTGGCGGATGACGTTACGCCGGTGCGGAGCAATTATTTTGATCTGGGGATGCTTCAGGATTACTGGAGCCCGCTCCGGCTGAATCACCATACGGAAATGACCTCCATGCTTTACGCGCTGCGCGAGGGAATCCGGCTTGTGTTGGAGGAAGGCTTGGAGGCGCGGTTTGCCCGCCATTGCCTGCACGAGTCGGCGCTAATGCAGGGGCTCACCGCGATGGGATTAACGCTGTACGGCGATCCCGCCTGCAAAATGCCGATGGTCACCTGCGTCAATATCCCTGAAGGGGTGGACGGCGAAATAGTCCGGAAGCTGCTGCTCGAGGGGTTTGGCGTTGAAATCGCCAGCTCCTTTGGCCCGCTGAAGGGCTTGATCTGGCGTATCGGGACGATGGGGTACAGCTGCCGCGCAGATAATGTGTTGCGGCTGCTTGGAGCCCTGGAGGCAGCGCTTCTTCGCCAGGGCTTCCGCGTACCCGCCGGGCTAGCCGTTCAGGCGGCGCTGGACGTGTACGATCAATCAAATCTAATCCGTCCTTAATAGGTTTGCGATAGGTGCATCCATGTACTCAGGTCGTCACATCCTATATAATAGGAGAGTGGCAGCTACACCAAAATTGTTAGCAAGGGAGATACCAGAAACATGAGTGTACATATCGCAGCTAAACCGGGAGACATCGCCGAAACGATCCTGCTGCCGGGGGATCCGCTCCGGGCCAAATTTATCGCGGAAACGTATCTGAGCGACGTCATTTGCTATAACGAGGTGCGCGGGATGTTGGGTTTCACCGGCACGTATCAAGGGAAGCGGATTTCCGTTCAGGGGACCGGCATGGGGATTCCTTCGATTTCCATCTACGTCAATGAGTTGATGAAGGAATACGGTGTCAAAAATCTGATTCGCGTCGGAACCTGCGGCGGCATGCAGCAGCATGTCCATGTGCGGGATGTCATTTTAGCCCAAGCATCCTGTACCGATTCCAGCATGAACCGCCATGTCTTCGGCGGGTACGATTTCTCGCCGATCGCTAACTTTGAGCTGTTGAAAGCGGCTTATGAACGCGGCGTGGAAAAGGGGCTGAAGCTGCACGTCGGCAATATTTTCAGCTCGGACATGTTCTATCGCGACGATACAAGCGTAACTCAACTGTTGATGAAATACGGCGTGCTGGGAGTGGAGATGGAGACGACAGCGCTCTATACGCTGGCCGCCAAATACGGCGCAAAGGCGTTGACGATTCTTACCGTTAGCGACCATTTACTGACCGGCGAGGAGACGTCAGCTGAAGAGCGGCAAACGACCTTCAAACAAATGATGGAAGTGGCGCTGGACACGGCGGTATCGTTGTAATTCCGGAGCTGCATAGCAAATCAAGCATGGGGAATCGATGCGAAAGCATCTCTCCATGCTTTTTTTGTTGCTGCAAAATCATCATCAAGAGTAAAGCCCCTCCTTGCTTGGCATACTATGGGCAATACGCTAGTGGAAGGGTGGTCAGCATGGATAAAGATTCCGCTTCCATCGTCTATTTGCGTCTGCGCAAGCAGGTCGGAATACCCGCCGGGACGCCGATCCGGCTGCGTGACGTGGCCCGCGTGCTGGCGGAGCCGAAGCTGGAGGCCAAGCTGCTGGAGCTGGAGTTGGTCCGGCCGGAACAGCGCGATGGCAATTTAATCGTCATCGATATGCTTCAGGTCATCTCCGCCATCCAAGCCCGATTCCCCGGACAGCGTGTCGAATTGCTCGGCGAACCGCATGTGCTTGTAGAAATGGTTAAACCGGAGAAGAAGCCGTCTTTGCTGTTGTTTGCCTTGGTCTGGCTGCTGCTCTTCTTCGGGGCGGCCCTCACCATCATGAACTTCCACGCCGACGTCAGCATGCCGGAGGTGCAGGTCCGGATTGTGGAGATGATCACGGGCGAGAAGGACGAGCATCCGTATCTGTTTCAAGGAGCGTATTCCGTAGGCATCGGTTTCGGGATGATCGTGTTCTTTAATCATTTATTCAAGAAAAAATGGAACGAAGAACCCACCCCGCTTGAAGTGGAGATGTTCCTCTACCAGGAGAACCTGAACCAATACGTCGTCGCTGAAGAATACAAAAAAATGCACCGCGCCGAAACCTCGGCGAAGCGAAGCTAATGTCGCCCATCGCTGCAGGGTTGGCCGTCTTCCTGGGCCTGGCGGGCGGCATTGCTGTTGGCGGAGGCGTGATCGCTTTGTTTATCGTATTGGACATGATCCCACGCCTGGCTCAGGTGACGAACTCTTATGATAAGGTGCACTGGTATGAAGGGGCGATGATCGCCGGGGCGGTGGTCGGGACGGTAGCGGACTTTTGGGATTGGCGGGTAGCCGGGCCCTGGTTGGCCACCGGTGTGGTGGGCTTATTTAACGGCGTTTTCGTTGGCATGCTGGCAGCCGCTTTAACTGAGGTGTTAAACGTGCTGCCGATTTTGGCTAAACGCCTGCATATGCAGCGGTATTTGTTTGGTTTCTTGCTCGCGATGGTCTTTGGCAAAATGGCGGGCTCCTTGTTTGAATGGTTTATTTATAGACCGTGAATCGAAGAAACGGAGGTTGAGGTTGGATGGAGCAGGATACGCAAGATACGATGCAGGATGGAGTGGAGCAGCCGCAGGCGGTGCCGGACTTCGTACCCGAGGATGAGGAGAATTTTCTGCAGGAGAACTATCCGGAGGAGGAGGCCATTCGACGGAAACGCGAAGCAGAACGGTCCGATAACGTTGAGGAATCGGTCATCTACTGGCAGCAAAGCGATGCGATCAGCCGGAGTCTAACGACAACGAAACATACGCTTAAGGAAGTCGTTGGACTAGGGGAAAGCTTTGACGTCGTGTTCCGCGACATGACCTTTGGGGGCAAACGTACCTGCCTGTTCTTCATCAATGGGTTCGCCCGGACGGACGTGATGCAGGAGATCATCAAACGGCTGACCTATTTGACGCCGGAGAATCTGACGACCGGAGCGCTCCGCTCTTTTTTCGAACTCTATATTCCTCATATCCAGGTTGAGAAAACGGATAAGCTGAGCGATGCGATCAACAAGACGCTAACCGGGATGAGCGCGCTGTTTATCGAAGGCGAGCAAACGGCGCTGCTGATGGATACCCGGCAATACCCGGTGCGCAGCCCGGAGGAACCGTCCCTGGAGCGCGTCGTGCGCGGCGCACGGGATGGATTCACAGAGACGCTGGTGACCAACATTACCTTGGTCCGCCGCCGGCTGCGCGATCCGGGTCTTAAGCTGGAGATGATCAGCGTAGGCCGCCGAACCCGCACTGATGTATGTATCGCCTACATCGACGATATCGTGGACAAGACCCAGGTCGATTCAATCCGCGAAAAAATCAAAGCGGTCAACATCGACGGCATTCCTTTGGCGGATAAACAGCTGGAGGAGGCGATCATTCATCGAGGGTGGAATCCTTATCCGCTGGTGCGTTATTCGGAACGACCGGACGTCGTCGCTTCGCATCTGCTGGAAGGCCGGGTCGTCGTGTTCGTGGATACCTCGCCCAGCGTGATGATCCTGCCAACCACGTTCTTTGATCTTTGCCAGCATGCGGAGGAGAACCGGCAGACCCCGTTTATGGGTACTTATCTGCGTTGGGTGCGTTTCTTCGGGATCTTCGCCTCGCTCTTCCTGCTGCCGATCTGGCTGCTGATCGTTGTTCATCCGGAGTTTAAACCGGCGGGGCTTGCCTTTATCGGGCCTCAGGAGCAAGCGAAAATTCCACTGATTGCCCAGTTCCTATTGGTTGAGTTCGGCGTCGATCTGATGCGGATGGCGGCCGTGCACACGCCGACCCCGCTGGCTTCCGCGATGGGCTTGATTGCAGCGATACTAATCGGCGATATCGCCGTCCAGACCGGGTTATTCGTCAACGAGGTCGTTCTCTATATGGCGGTCGCAGCGATCGGGATGTTTGCGACGCCAAGCTATGAGCTGGGCCTCGCCAATCGCGTCGTGAGGCTGGCGTTACTTGTGGCGGTTGCGATCTTCGGTGCCCCCGGACTGGTCGTCGGGATAACTGCGTTTATCTTATGGCTAACTCTGCGCCGCTCCAACAACTCTTCTTATTTGTGGCCATTTATACCTTTTAATGCAAAGGCAATGGCCGGGGTATTGCTCCGCGTTCCGGTGATGACCTCCAAGCAAAGACCGTCCTCCAACAAGCCGCGGGACAATACGCGGATGCCGGGCAAACGGTGACGGCTTAGGCTTGTTCAACAAATAACACAAATGTTATTCAGAAAAATCCATTTTTCAGGTTGCCGGTTGTTTGCTATACTGGTGTAAAATTTGAAAGTGGAGGACTGCATAGATGTATTTACACGGTACCAGCAAGATTAATGCAAAAGGCCATCTCGAAATCGGCGGCTGCGATACGGTCGAGTTGAAGCAAACCTTCGGAACGCCGTTGTATGTCGTAGATGAAGCCCTTGTGCGGCAAAGATGCCGTGAATATATGAATGCCTTCCGGGCATCGGGCTTGGCTTTCCAAGTTGCTTATGCCAGCAAAGCATTCTGCGTCATGGCGATGTGCCGGCTGGCCGAGGAGGAGGGCTTGTCCCTGGACGTTGTCTCCGAGGGTGAATTGTTTACGGCCCTTCAAGCGGGATTTCCCGCGCAGCGAATCCATTTTCATGGCAACAACAAAACGCCGGAAGAGTTGGAAATGGCGATTTCCGCCGGGATCGGTTGTTTCGTAGCAGACAATTTTACGGAGCTGCATATGCTTCAGGCGCTTGCCGCTGAGAAAGGCGTTACGGTGAATGTCCTGCTGCGCGTAACCCCTGGGGTGGAAGCCCATACGCATGAATATATTTCGACCGGCCAAACCGACTCCAAATTTGGGTTTGATATCGGCAACGGCTCGGCGATGGAAGCGGTGGATTTGGCCAACCGCAGCCTGAATCTGCATTTGCTGGGCGTGCATTCGCATATCGGCTCGCAGATTTTTGAAGTGGAAGGGTTCCAGATGGCGATTGAGCGGGTGGCGGCTTTTGCCCTGCAAGTTCAAGAAAAGCTCGGCGTGACCTTCAAAGTGGTAAACTTGGGCGGGGGCTTTGGCATTCGCTATACGGAAGGCGATACGCCGCTGAAGGTCTCCGATTACGTTGGCGCGATTACGGATGCGGTGAAGCGGGAATTCGCGGCCTATCCGCAGCTTCCGGAAATCTGGGTTGAACCAGGCCGGAGCATTGTGGGTGACGCTGGTACGACGCTTTATACAGTGGGCACAAACAAAGATATTCCTGGCGTACGTAAATACGTTGCCGTTGATGGCGGGATGACGGACAACCCGCGTCCGGCCCTCTACGGCTCCAAATACGAGGCGATGCTCGCCAACCGCGGGAACGATGTGAACGAAGAGACTGTATCGATCGCTGGCAAATGCTGCGAAAGCGGCGACATGCTGATCTGGGACGTGGATTTGCCGAAGGTGAACAGCGGCGATTTGCTCGCCGTGGCATGTACTGGCGCCTATAACTACGCTATGGCCAGCAACTATAACCGGATTCGCCGTCCGGCAGTAGTGTTCGTTCAAGACGGACACAGCGATCTCGTCGTGAAACGGGAGTCCCTGCAGGACTTGATCGCCTGTGACGTGATTCCGGAGCGGATCGCTAAACAGCCTTCGCTGAAATAAGCGGATGGTGTAGCAAGCTTGAAGGCCGAGGGGGAACCGGTTATACCGGCCCCTTTCGGCCTTTTTTTGCTTGCCGGTCTTTTTTTTAGTAAACTGAAAGAGGTTTGTCCAATGACGCTAAATTAGAAGGGTGTGTGCACGGATATGAAAAAAGGTAAAATCGTATTGGAAAAAGGCGGCGAGGTCGAAATTCAGTTCCTGCCTGAGGAAGCACCGGGTACGGTCGCAAACTTCGAAAAACTGGCTAATTCCGGATTCTATAACGGTCTCACGTTCCATCGCGTGATCCCGGGGTTTGTAGCGCAAGGCGGTTGCCCCATCGGCAATGGTACCGGCGGTCCTGGCTATACCATCAAATGCGAGACGGATACGAACGTAACGAAGCATGAACGCGGCGTGCTGTCGATGGCCCATGCCGGTAAAGACACCGGCGGCAGCCAATTCTTCATCGTATATGAGCCGCAGCCGCACTTGAACGGAGTACATACCGTTTTTGGTAAAGTGACTTCGGGAATGGAGCTAGTGGATAATGTCCGCCCTGGCGACAAAATGAAGGAAGTTACCGTTTGGGACGAAGCTTAATCAGGTTCAAAGTGAAGGGGTGCCCCGCAAAACCAAGCAAGACTTGGCTGCGGAGCACCCCTTTGGTCATATTATGATTTTCTTTGATGAGCGGCTTCGTCCTTCACTTCTTCGCGGAAGCCTTCGATGGCGTGAAGCCGTTTATCGTTCTTCTCCTCGATCTGCTTCTTCTCCTTGACGGAGATTTCATCGGCATGCTCGCTGAGGTAGTCTTGTCCCTCGCGGAAGTTCTCGATGGTATTCTGAATGCTCCGTTGCAGCTTATCCACATTGTCAGAGCGGTTGTCCGGTTTAGCCACGTTTCATTCCTCCTGAATATCGAGATTTGTATTACGATATCGACTTTAAGGTTGGCTGTTTAGAGAGGTTTTTATTCACTTTGGTTCGCCGCGGGTGGGGGATGATTATCCCTACCCGAATGGAATCGTGGTGTTATGTTGTGACGAGCAGGCTTGATTTTTGCAGGGAATAGTGCTAACATTCGTCTTGCAGTTATGCAAACCTAATATTTAGCAATCCTTCGGGGCAGGGTGAAATTCCCTACCGACGGTGATGGCGCATTGGAAGTTCATCCAATGCAGCACAAGTCCGTGACCCGCAGCGCTTTCGTAAGCATGCGGCTGAGCCGGTGAGATTCCGGGACCGACAGTATAGTCTGGATGGGAGAAGGAAAACGCGAGAGCACATTCGTTTTTTATTTGCGATGGTGTTCATACCTAAAGAGCTTCAAACAACCAAGTTCCATTTTTCACAAGTGTTTGTTTGTGAAGTGGAATGCTTGGTGTTGTTGGCTTTTCGTCATGCCAAGGTCGACCCTATTTATCGAAGGTGGGCAGCAGGCATGATGCAAGCGAAGGCGCTCTTTTTGATGTTGCGTAGAACCACTCTCATGATACACCCCTGCCGGATTGCGGCAGGGGTGTTTTTGGTTTAATTAGCTTGATGGTTTGGCGAAAGGAGGACGGTTTGGTGAAGGTGATCGACGATGAATATTACATGGGATTGGCGCTGGACATGGCGGAACGGGCGCTTGGGCAAACCGGAACCAATCCGGTCGTCGGCTCCGTGGTCGTCAAGGATGGAGCGTTGGTAGGACTGGGTACTCATTTGCAGCGAGGAACTCCGCATGCCGAGGTGCATGCTCTGAACATGGCCGGTTCCAAGGCCGAAGGCAGCACGGTTTATGTCACGTTGGAGCCTTGCAGCCACCATGGTTTGACGCCGCCTTGCGCAGAACGTTTGATTCACGAGAAGGTTCAGCGTGTCGTGGTTGCCTGCGAAGATCCGAATCCTTTGGTTGCTGGAAAAGGAATCGACATGCTGCGTACCGCCGGCATCGGGGTTACGGTTGGCGTACTGCGCGAGCGGGCTTTGAAGCTGAACCGTCGTTTTATCAAGTTCATCACCAGCGGCATGCCTTATGTGACGATTAAATCCGCCAGCACGCTGGATGGAAAGCTGGCGAGCCGGACGGGGGACAGCAAATGGATCTCCAATGAGAAGTCGAGAGAAATCGTTCATACGATGCGGCACCGTCATCAGGCAATTATGGTTGGTGTATCCACAATCCTCGCGGATGATCCGCAGCTATCGACTCGGTTAACCGTTCCGGGGTTATCGCCCGTTCGCATCGTAGCCGACTCCGCCCTACGGATTCCAGAGACGGCACAGATCCTACGGGACGGGGCGGCCCCTACTTGGATCTTGACCACGGAACAGGCCGATCCGGATAAGGCCAATCGTCTAACCGCCCTGGGCGCGGAAATCCTCCGATGCGGTATCGGTCCGCAGGTCGATCTTCGAGAAGCGCTCCTTCAACTCGGGCAGCGGGGGATCTCCTCCGTTCTCGTTGAAGGCGGGGGCCGCTTAAACGGCTCACTGCTGGAGCATCGGCTGGTTGATGAGATCGTGCTGTTTTTCGCTCCCAAGCTGATTGGCGGTAGCGACTCGCCCGGGATTTTTCACTTTGCTGGGTATGATCTTATGCGGGATGCCATTACCTTGCGCGACATGGAAGTGGAGCAAATCGGGGATAATGTGTGCATCCGGGGAGTACCGGTCTGGGCGCAGGTTGAGGGAAAGGAGGGAGACGACTGATGTTTACAGGACTAGTGGAAGAAATCGGTACGATGAAATCGATTAGCCGTAAGGGTGAAGCCATGCTCCTAAGCATTTCGGCGAAGGTTGTCACGGAAGGCATTCGGCTTGGCGACAGCATTTCGGTGAACGGCGTATGCTTAACAGCCACCTCGTTCGACGCTTCCTCCTTTACGGTCGATGTGATGCCGCAGACGTTTCGCAATACGAATCTAAAGGATTTGAAACCAGGCAGCCGCGTGAACCTGGAGCGGGCGATGGCGGCGAATGGACGGTTTGGCGGACACATCGTACAGGGGCATGTCGACGGCACCGGCACGATTGTTGGCACCAGCCAGGATCAGAATGCCGTTGTGTTTGAGATCCGACCGGGTAAACCGTCCTTATTCAAATACATCATTCCGAAAGGCTCCATTGCCGTGGACGGAATCAGCTTAACGGTGGTCGAAGCGGAAGGCGGCACGTTTACGATATCGATCATTCCGCATACGTTGGCCGAGACGGTGCTCGCGTTTAAGCGGGCTGGGGATACAGTCAATCTGGAGTGCGATGTGCTTGGGAAATACGTGGACCATCTGCTGAAGTACGGCAGAGGTAGCGTAGATACGGAGGCGAGTGCGAGTGTTGGCGACGGCGAGTCGGGAATCAACCTGCCGTTTCTAGCCGCGAACGGGTTCGTTTAATAAAGTAGCGGAGCGTGAGCCCATTTCGTGATCGAAAAACGATTTTTTGATCTACATCTACTAAGGAGGGGAAAAACATGAGTGATATCGTATTAGACCGCGTCGAAGAAGCGATTTACGAGCTAATGCGAGGCAAGGTCATCATCGTCGTAGACGACGAGGACCGGGAGAATGAAGGGGATTTCGTGGCGCTGGCCGAAAAAGCGACGCCCGAAGTGATCAACTTCATGATCTCCCAAGGCCGCGGTCTGGTCTGCCTGCCGATTACGGCAGAACGGGCGGAAGAGCTGGATCTGCAGCCGATGGTGGCGCAAAACACCGATAACCATGGGACGGCCTTTACCGTCTCCATTGACCATAAAGATACGACAACGGGAATCTCGGCATATGAACGTTCCTTGACGGTGAAAGCGATTATGGATCCGAACGCCAAGGCTTCGGACTTCCGGCGCCCGGGGCATATGTTCCCGCTGATCGCCAAGAAAGGCGGCGTGCTGCGCCGCGCCGGCCACACGGAAGCGGCGGTAGACTTGGCCCGGATGTGCGGTGCCTATCCGGCAGGCGTCATCTGCGAAGTGATCAAGGAAGACGGGACGATGGCCCGATTGCCGGATTTGGTGGAGATCGCCAAAACCTATGACCTTAAATTGATCAGCGTCAAGGATCTGATCCATTACCGCAATGAGAAAGAGAAGCTTGTCACGCGCGAGGTGGAAGTGCGTATGCCCACCGATTACGGCGAATTCCGCGCTGTCGCTTATACTAACGACGTGGATAACAAAGAACATGTTGCGTTGGTCAAAGGCGAGATCAACGGCGACGAGCCGGTGCTGGTGCGGGTACACTCCGAGTGCTTAACCGGGGACGTCTTCCACTCCCACCGGTGCGATTGCGGACCGCAGTTTGAAGCGGCGTTGCGCCAGATCGAAGAGGCGGGCCAAGGCGTGCTTCTGTATATGCGCCAGGAAGGCCGCGGCATCGGTTTGATCAACAAGCTGAAAGCCTACAAGCTGCAGGAACAAGGCTTTGATACGGTCGATGCCAATCTGAAGCTTGGGTTCCCAGCGGACCTGCGCGATTATGGGATCGGAGCGCAAATCCTCAAGGATCTGGGCGTCCGCCAAATCCGGCTGATGACCAATAATCCGCGGAAGATCAAAGGGCTGGAAGGTTACGGGCTGGAGATCGTCGAACGCGTTCCAATTCAAATGAAGGAAAACAAAGATAACACCAACTATTTGCACACGAAGCAGGCCAAGCTGGGGCATTTGCTCCAATTTGACGATTTGGAGCAAGATGAATCCTCCCGGGTTTAAGGTTGCTTCTCCCGAAATTATCTACTATTCCACCTATAGAAAGGTTTGATGAATCATGGCAAACGTATTTGAAGGACATTTAGTATCGGAAGGGTTAAAATATGCGATCGTGGTTGGACGCTTTAACGAGTTCATTACGAGCAAGCTGCTCTCCGGGGCCTTGGATGCCTTGAAACGGCATGGTGCCAAAGAGGAGGAGATCAACGTGGCTTGGGTGCCCGGTGCTTTTGAAATCCCGTTTGCAGCGCAAAAGCTGGCGGAAAGCGGCAAATACGACGCGGTGATCACGCTGGGCACGGTCATTCGCGGCTCCACCACGCATTATGATTATGTCTGCAACGAAGTCGCGAAAGGCGTGGCCGCCGTTGGGCTCAAAACCGGCGTACCAACGATCTTCGGCGTCGTAACGACCGAAAATATCGAGCAAGCGATCGAACGCGCGGGCACCAAAGCGGGGAACAAGGGCTGGGATGCGGCGATGGCGGCGATCGAAATGGCAAACTTGACGAAACAGCTGCAATAGTGCTTATCTAAATGTAGTACCCCTGATCCGTTGGGGTACTACATTTTTCTTTTGCAACCAACGATTTTTAAGGTAAACTTATGTACATACATGTTTGCTTACGGGTGGAGGATGTTCATTGACGACAGTAACGTATAAGCTGGAAACCTTCGAGGGTCCGTTGGATTTGCTATTGCACTTAATTGATAAAGCGGAGATCGATATCCATCAAATCTCCATCAGCGAGATCACCGATCAGTACCTCGAATATTTGCAAGACATGCAGGAGCTTGAGCTAGAGGTGACCAGTGAGTTTCTGGTCATGGCAGCAACGCTGCTGTCGATCAAGAGCAAGCAGCTGCTGCCCAAACCACCCGTCATCGAATTAGACGATGAATTCGATTATTTGCTTGAGGATGAGGAGGATCCGAGGGACGAGCTGATCCGCAAGCTGATCGAATATCGAAAATATAAAGGGATTGCCGAACATTTGCATGAACGCGAATGGGAGCGCAGCTTAATCTTCTCCAAGGAGCCGGAGGATTTAACGCCGTATATGCCGGAAGTGCAGGAAAACCCGGTAAAGGGCTTGCACGCCGCCGATTTGATCGCCGTCTTTCAGAAGGCGATTCGGAAGGCCGCCAAACGGAATACGGTGGCGCGGATTCACCGCGACGAGATTTCCGTCAAGGACCGGCTTAAGGAGGTCGTATCCGCGCTGCAGCAGGCGGGCAAGGGAGGGCGGCTGTTATTTTCCAAGCTGCTGCATCCCGAAATGTATCGGCATGAAATCGTCGTCACGTTCCTGGCCGTACTGGAGCTGATGAAGATGAAACAGATCGTCTGTTATCAGAACAGGCTATTCGACGATATTGTTATGGAGTGGAGAGGGGAAGGAAACATCGATGAATTTTCAGGAATTGAAATCGATTATTGAGGGGCTGCTGTTTTTGGCTGGCGAAGAGGGCTTGAGCCTAAAGCAGCTGACTGAAGTGACGGAGCAGCGGCAGGAGGTGGTTACGGATGCCCTGCTCGATATGAAGTCGTCCTTCGAACGAGCCGGCCGAGGCCTTCAAATCGTGCAGATCGCCGGCAACTATCAGTTGGCGACGCTTCCGGATCACGCCCCGTATTTCGAACGTCTGGCTTATTCGCCTTCGCGTTCGACCTTATCCCAGGCCGCGCTCGAGACGTTATCGATTATCGCGTATCGACAGCCGATTACCCGTGTGGAGATTGAAGAGATTCGCGGGGTTAAATCGGAGCGGGCGATTCATTCACTGGTGAACAAGGATTTAATTGAGGAGGTTGGCCGCGCCGAAGCGATTGGGCGTCCGATCCTCTACGGCACAACCAAAGCGTTCCTCGATTATTTTGGACTCGCTAGCTTGAAGGATCTGCCAGATATGGCCGATTTCGAGAGTGCCGAGCAGCTCGAGGAAGAGACGCAGCTGCTGTTCCAACGGCTGGAGGAACAACAACTGACTTTCGACGACGTCAACGACGAGGCTCTGGCGCCGCCGGAGGAGCCGCAGGATGTGGAGAACTCGGATAACGATAACCCAACCAACGACTAATTGACATCGAACCTGGAAACACCGGAGCAGCCCTCCGGTGTTTTTTGCGTTGAATTCGAATTTTTTCCTATTCGTCAAGCCATACTACGATGGAGAATTTTTATCTGATAGGTATGGAGGGCTTTCCCGTGTGGATTTGGCTCGGAGGCATCCTGATCCTGCTGCTGCTAATAGCCGCCTTGATTTTGCTGTCTACAATCACGCTCCATTTGACCCTGCGCAAGAAGAATCGGGACGATACGATCCTGCTGGATGTTACGATGCTCTACGGCTTTGTTCGCATGCACTATCAAGTGCCCTCGGTTCGCCTGAAGAACTGGCGCGACGGTCTGCAAGTCGAGAAAGACCGGCCGGAAAACGTATTGCAAAAGGAATCTTCCAGCGTTGACCACCAAGTAAACAAGGACCAGGTCCAACAATGGATGGACGAGTTTGAACGTATGCTCAAGGCGACCAGCGGTTTTCGGGTTTGGCTTCGAGCTATGCTCCGCCGCGTATCGTTCCGCCAGTTGGAATGGTCGACGAATGTTGGCTTACAGGATGCGGCCCATACCGCGACATTAACCGGAGCTTTATGGGGAGTAAAAGCAACGCTCGTCGGGTGGCTGTCCCATCATATTTCTTTAAAGCAAAGACCCAAGCTGTTCGTCGTTCCCGTATTTGATGGTACGCCGTTATTTTCCACGGAATTTCGCTGCATAGCGAAAATTCGCTGCGGTTATGCTATATATGCTGGACTGGTACTTATAGTTCGCGTGCTAAAAGTGAAGGGAGGAGTGAAAAAATGGCTGACCATCCTATTCAAGGATTAATGCAAACCGCCATGGAAAACATCAAGGATATGGTTGATGTCAATACGATTGTGGGCGAGCCGGTCGAAACGCCGGACGGCAGCGTGATTCTTCCGATCAGCCGCGTGGGTTTCGGTTTTGCCGCCGGGGGTAGTGATTTCAATATCGAGGACGGTCAAGATAAATCGGCCTCAGGTTCGTCCGAGCACGGCAAAGCCCGTCCGTTTGGCGGCGGCAGCGGCGGCGGGGTATCGATTAATCCGATCGCGTTCCTCGTCGTTGGAAAGCCGGGCGTCCACATCGTACCGCTGGATAATCAGACCCACCTGGTGGAAAAAATCATCGATTCGGTGCCTGGCGTTATCGACAGAATCCAGTCCATGTTCCCGAACCAACATGCAACTGCGGGTACCTCGATGGCCACAGCGCAAACCGCCCAAAACGCAATGCAGGAATCGGCTGCGCGCACGGGTTTCAACCCGTTTGCGTAATCGTCTTTCGACCGTTGATCCTTTCCGGACTTCCGGGAGGGGTCTTTTTATTGATTGAAGGTGGGACATACTCTCACGAAGGTTCGCATATAAGTAAACAAGTACTTGCAACAGTACCTGTACCGGAGGAATCAGCTTATGAGGAAAAAACCAAAGGACCGCAGATTTCGCGTGTTTTGCAGTTTCTTGGCTTCACTGCTGCTGCTTGGTTGGTCAAGCTCGCAAGCCGTACAAGCCACTCCTGCCGCTGCCGCGCCATCGATCCATGCTCAGTCCGCTGCGGTCATTGACGTGACTTCAGGCCGACTGTTGTACAGTCTGCGCGGCGATGAGGAAATGCCGATCGCCAGCTTGACGAAAATCATGACCGCGATCGTCGCCATCGAGCATGGGAAACTTACGGATACGGTGACGGTTGGGAAGAACGCTTTTGCTAAGGAAGGCTCGTCCATCTATCTGCATTTAGGGGAAGAGATGAGCCTGGAAAATATGCTGTACGGGCTGATGCTCCGTTCGGGCAACGACGCGGCTACCGCGATTGCTGAGCATGTTGGCGGCTCGGAAGAGGGCTTCGTGTACCTGATGAACGAAAAGGCCAAGCTGCTTGGGCTTACGCACACCCATTTTCAGAATCCGCACGGTCTCGACGCCAAAGGGCACTATTCCACGGCCAATGATTTGGCCAAGCTGACAAGCTATGCGCTGAAAAACCCGCATTTTAAGGAGATCGTTCGCACACCCAGCAAAACCGCGCCCAATCCAAACGATCCCTGGGATTATAAATGGCTGAACAAAAACAAAATGCTGCGATTTTACGATGGGGCGGACGGGGTTAAAACCGGATATACCAAAATCGCCAAACGCTGTTTGGTGAGCTCCGCGACCCGGAGCGGTCAGCAAATCGCCGTAGTCACTTTAAATGACGGGGACGATTGGAACGACCATCAGAAGCTGCTGGACTATGGATTTGCCAACTATCCGCTGACAACGTTGATCAGCGAAGGGCAGGAAATACAGGAAGGCATGGTCACCGGGGCGGAATTCAGATATGCGCTGGCACCGGAGGAAGTGGGGCAAATCGAAAGAAGGCTGAAGGTGACCGAAGTGCGTACGGGTTCCTTTGGTTACCGCGGGAAAATCAGCGTACTTTTGAAGGGGGAAGAGATCGGTACGGTGCCGGTCTACGATAAACTCAGCTACAGCTCGTCCAAAGCGGGAGACGGGAGCACTCCTAAAGCGGATGGAGCCTTTGGAGCTGCCTCGGACAGCAAGGTCATCCGGTTGCCTTCCGACTGGACCGGCTCGCTGAAGAAAGTGCTGAAATCCCTGCTGTTTGACGTTTCCTAAAGGAATATTCGCAGGACAAGGCAAGGAGGGGAAGAGGATGGTTAATAAAATATGGCTCGCGCTCATCATCATCGGGTTTCTCTTTGCTGCCGTGAAAGGGGACATCGGAGTGGTCACGCAAGCGGCGTTTGATGGTGCGGCGACCGGCGTAACCGTATGTTTTGGTTTGATCAGCGTCCTGGTGTTTTGGCTTGGCATCATGCGGCTGGCTGAGGATTCAGGGCTAGTCAAGACCATTTCCCGGATGCTTGGACCGATCGTGGGGTATTTGTTCCCTGATGTCCCGAAGAACCATCCGGCCATGGGGTATATATTATCGAATATGAGCGCGAATCTGCTTGGACTCGGCAATGCGGCAACGCCCATGGGAATCCGCGCGATGCAATCGCTTCAAGAGTTGAATCCGGACAAACAGACGGCTTCTCCTGCGATGTGTACGCTTCTGGCGCTCAACACCGCCAGCATCACGCTGATTCCAACCACGCTGATAGCGATCCGGATCAATTTTCATTCCGCGAATCCGGCAGAGATTGTAGGCTCTACGCTGCTTGCCACGGCAATCGCCACGCTGGCGGCCATTGTGGCCGACCGTTGGTATCGCAAGCGCAACACTTATCGTACGCCGCCACAGGCCACGGCGCCGCCCAATATCTCGCTGAAAGGGTGAGGCACTTTGCTGGACTGGATCAATCTGATTTCCGCTTGGGCGGTTCCGGTGATGATCGCATTTATTCCGCTTTATGCTTATTTCAAAAAAGTACCGGTCTACGAATCGTTTGTGGACGGGGCCAAGGATGGCTTCTCCACCGCCATCGGCATCATCCCGCATCTGGTGGGCATGATGGTGGCGATCAGCGTGTTCCGAGCTTCAGGGGCGCTGGATTTCTTCGTCGGATGGATGGCTCCCTTGCTATCCTGGCTGCGGGTTCCGCCGGAAGTGATGCCGCTAGGCTTCCTTCGGCCTTTAACCGGGACCGGCTCACTTGCGTTCACCACCGACTTGATTAAAACCTACGGTCCGGATTCGATGATCGGCCGGATTGCCTCTACAATTCAAGGGAGTACCGATACGACGTTGTACGTCTTGACGGTTTATTTCGGCGCCGTAGGGATTCGGAATGGCCGTTATGCCTTAAAGGTTGGTTTGTTTTCAGATGTTGTTGGCTTTATCGCGGCGATCGCCGTATGCCTGCTCTTATTTGGTTAAATCCTACATATCTTGTATGAGGCCAAGTTTAAACCGCCCTCAGCTCTTCGCTGATGAGGCGGTTTTTGCAGTTTCTCCGCGCGGCTATTGTGATTTTGCCCTCCGGTGGGTATCATGTGTATGAGGTGACTTAGCGAAAATGGAAAGATTACAGAAAATATTGGCTGCCGCAGGCGTAGCTTCCCGTCGCAAATGCGAGGAATTGATTCTGAGCGGCAAAGTTCAGGTGAACGGAGAGACCGTCACGACGCTGGGCACAAAAGCGGATCCGGCTGTTGACGTCATTACCGTCGAAGGGAAAGCGATCGGCAAGGAGAAGAAGCTGTACCTTGTGTTCAACAAACCCAAAGGGGTGATCACGAGCGCTTCCGATCCCCAGGGCCGTAAAATCGTCACCGACTATCTAAAAGGAATCACCGAGCGGGTATATCCGGTAGGACGGCTCGACTATGATACCGAAGGGCTGCTGTTGCTGACCAACGACGGCGAGTTTGCTCACCTGCTGACGCATCCGAAGCATCATGTGCCGAAGACGTATCACGCAACGGTCAAAGGGGTGCCGCATGGCTCGGCACTAGACAAGCTCAAGCAAGGCGTGATGCTAGAGGATGGAATGACGGCCCCGGCAGAGGTGGAGTATCAAGACATCGATCCCGAGGGTAAATTCTCGACGATCTCGATCACCATTCATGAAGGACGAAACCGGCAGGTACGCCGTATGTTTGACGCGATCTCACATCCTGTAACGAAGCTGAAGCGCATTTCCTTTGGCGATCTGTACCTCGGCAACCTGAAGCGTGGTCTGTACCGCCATTTGACCAAGGAAGAGGTCGAAAGCCTCTATAAACAAGCCCGCACAACCACTCCCCCTACTCCAAAGCGCTAGAAATGCGGTGAAAGAGAGGGTGAGAGGCAACGGGGTGGAACGATTCTGAAAAAGCGAAGCGCCAAGGCCTTGTGATTGAACAGAAACACGGAGAGTGGCAAAAGGGGAAAATGATTCTGAAGAAGCGAAGCGTTTGCCTTTGTGAGCGGAATTCTACTTTGAAATCATAATTATAAAGAATTCCGCGAGCAACAGCGATCGTAAGAACATTTTGCCCGGCTGCCCCAGTCGTAGCCAACCATTTGTTCAAGTCAAATTAGCCTATAAGCGACAGCATGTTCGCAAGAATCTTTCACTTTACTGCCATTGCCCCACACATTCCCCCCTCATTTCCAGCGCGTCACATAATATTCATATTTCCCCGGGCTGAAACTGTGGCAAATTTCGTTATAATGTTCATAGAGTGTTCACGATTTGTTCAACACTTATGATTATTGTCATAGAAAGGAAGTTAACTATGGGGAAGGCGAGACGGCCAATCCAAATCGTTATTTTGTTGCTAATCGTCGTCCTGGGCGGCTATGCGATCGGGACTGCGGTGTCCGGCGGCGAGGCCGATAAACCAGAGCAAGGCGGTAAACCGCCGGCTTTTAAACTGCTTGGTTTGGATGGACAGGTACATACGCTGGACGACTACAAAGGCCAAACGGTGGTCCTGAACTTCTGGGCGACCTGGTGCACCTACTGTGTGAAAGAAATGCCCGCATTGCAAGCCCAGTGGGAAAAATGGCGCGATCAAGGCGTCGTTGTGCTGGGGATTAACACAGGCGAAGACGAGATGACTGTGCAAAATTTCGTCAAGCAGACCGGTGTGGATTTTCCCATTTTATATGACTCCGATAATACCACGACGCGCGATTACGGGATCGTGCCGATGCCCACGACGTTTTTTATCGGTAAGAACGGCAAAATCT
The DNA here is from genome assembly GCF_001486505.1 of Paenibacillus rubinfantis. Taxonomy (GTDB): domain Bacteria; phylum Bacillota; class Bacilli; order Paenibacillales; family Paenibacillaceae; genus Fontibacillus; species Fontibacillus rubinfantis. Next base: position 451,366 of record NZ_LN909065.1, on the reverse strand, counting down.
CCTCCATCCATCAAGGCGAGCTGAACTTGGATACGTTGGATGACCAAATCAAGCAGCTGATGGAGCTTTGACCACGAGAGGAGGACATCATCGGTGATTCAGAATACAAAATGTGAATGCGGCCACCAGAATCGGGTAGGGACCGTGTTATGCGAAGCCTGCGGCAAACCGCTAATTGAGGACGAGCAGCCCGGCGGGCTGCTGGAGATGCGTTATGACGGGGTCGCCCGGCGATCGCAGCGAGCCAATCCTAACGTAATCGATCGGATCTGGAATTTCTTCTCCTCCGTGAAGGTGGCCATTTACCTGATCATCATCACACTCATCGGTGCGATGTTCGGCACGGTATTTGAGCAGGAGAGTAACTTTATCAACTTCGACCCGTCCACCTTTTACAAAAACAAATACGGAACGATCGGCGAAATCTATTACCGCCTAGGCCTATCCCATACGTACGAATCCTGGTGGTTTATCCTGCTGCTCGTGATGATCGGTGCTTCGCTGGTGATCTGCAGCCTGGATCGCGTGCTTCCGTTATACAAAGCGCTTTCAAAGCAAAAGGTGCGTAAGCACCTTGATTTCCTCACCCGGCAAAAAGTCGTCTACCAAGGGGAAATCGATGAAGATGGTGCTGAATGGGTTCAGCGGGCCGTACAACCTTTGCGAAAGAAGCATTACCGCGTGTATACGGACGGTAGCGCTCTACTGGCTGAGAAGCAGCGATTTAGCCGCTGGGGCCCTTACATCATTCATATCGGGTTGATCATTTTTCTGCTTGCGGTCTTGTTCCGCGGTTTGCCGGGTCTTCACTTGGACAAACACTACTGGTTTCCCGAAGGAGAGATTACACGGATTCCGGAAACTAACCTTTATCTAAAAAATGAGAAGTTTACGGTCGAATATTACAGTGAGGACGAAATGTCCGAGGATTTCAAAGCAAGGGAGAAAGTCGTGCCGAAACTGTACGAAACGCAAGCGGTCCTTTATGAATGCACGGGCGATTGCGACGATCCTTCCAAGGAGCCTCAATTGCGGGAAGTGGAGCGACATGCGATCCGGGTGAATGATCCGCTGAGTTACAAAGGTCTTCAAGCGTACCAGTTTGATTTCGATCTCACGCCGAAGCTGAGATCCGTGCAGCCGGCCTTGGTGGATGCCAAAACCGGGGAATCCTACGGTAAATTTAAACTGGATATGCGTGATCCACAACGCGAGTATGAGGTGGGTCCTTATCGATTAACGCTGCAAAATAAATATATGGATTTTTCCTTGAACGACGAGGGGCAGCCGGTATCGATCTCCGGCGAGCCTAACGCGCCAGCCTTTTTGTTTTTGATCCAGGGACCGGATCTTCCGGCAGAAGGCGCGCAGTACATTTACTTTCCCAAGCAGGTCGACAAGGAGCGGTTTCAGCAGGAGGCGATTAACCAGCAGCTTGGCGGAGTGCAGTCGAAGCTGCAGCTGGACGTCCTTGGGATGGAGGACGTGGATTTTATCGAAGCGTCCAGTTACTTGAACATCCGGATCGACCGGGCGATGCCGTTTGTTTGGTTGGGGCTCGGAATTGTGATGCTTGGGTTGATTTTAGGGTTTTACTGGCAGCATCGCCGAATTTGGCTGCGTGTGGACGACCGTCAGTTGACGTTGGGCGGACACACAACGAAAAATTGGTTTGGCATGCGCCGCGAAGTGTCTGGGTTCCTGAAGTTGATGGGCCTGGAAGCGGATGAGAAGTCATTGGAAAACAGGGGGAAACGTCCATGAACTTTCTAGAAATCAGTAGAGTCGCATTTATGACGGCCTTTTTGCTATATTGCGCGGCTTTTATTTTCTATGTGGTGGCTGTAACGGGGAAAACGTGGCGTAATCGCGATCCGGTGCGCCATGAAACTAAATGGGGACGTTTGTCGTTTGGCGTCTCCTCGCTGGGGCTGTTGTCGCATCTTGTGTACTGCGCTACGCGCTGGGCCTACAGCGGACATGTGCCGGTCAGCAATATGTACGAATTTATGTCGTTCTTGTCTATGATGATTATGGTGGCGTTCACCATCATCTTTATCATTTACCGGAAAATTCTGCTCGGGGTGTTTGCGCTCCCGCTGGCGATTCTAATTATGGCCTATGCCGCGGTTTTTCCGCAGGACGTACAGCCATTAATACCATCGCTCCGCTCCATTTGGCTTTATATCCACGTCACGCTGGCAGCCACCGGCGAGTCATTTTTCGCCGTCGGGTTTATCGCTGGATTGATGTACCTGCTGCGCGCCGTGGACTTCAAGGCTACCGATCGGCCTGGTCGGCGGCAAAAATGGTGGGTTGAATTTACGCTTTTTTCTATTATTATAGTATTGGGCTTTATTGTTTCCGTTTTCGCCTTTCGGGCAGCCGGATATGAAGCCGTCTTCGTACAAAATCAGACAACGATTGACAGCCAAGTAGATCAGGATAGTACAATAGAGGATAAAGAAATCTATAATCTGCCGCCGATCGTCGGTCCGCATCAAAGTGAACCGGAGCAAATTCAGCCGTTCCTTGGAATTACAAAGCCGTTATTCGAGGCACCTGCCTGGATGAAAGGGGAAACGGCGGGCCGCAAGCTGAACACGGTCATTTGGGCAATACTAACGGGTATCGTGCTTTATGTGCTGCTTCGTTTAATTTTGCGCAAACCGCTTGGTTCGGCCCTATCACCGGCGCTTCGGGCCATCGATCCGGATGATCTGGATGAGATCAGTTACCGGGCGATTGCGATTGGGTTCCCCATCTTTACGCTGGGGGCGCTCGTATTTGCCATGATCTGGGCGCAGCAGGCCTGGGGCAGATTCTGGGGCTGGGATCCGAAGGAAGTTTGGGCGCTGATTACCTGGCTCTTTTACAGTGCTTATCTGCATTTGCGCTTGTCGCGAGGGTTTCAGGGACGCAAGGCTTCGTGGCTAGCCGTCTTGGGATTTCTGGTTGTAATGTTTACGCTGGTAGGGGTGAATTTGATCATCGCGGGTCTGCACTCCTACGCGGGTACCGATTAACCAAGCAAGTAGACCATATGGACTGCTCAACAGATTGGGTAAGATGATGAAGGGGTTGTTGTTAATGTCAGATCAAGCAAACCGCATTCTGGTAGTCGATGACGAGGAGCGGATTCGCCGGCTGCTGAAAATGTACTTGGAAAAAGAAGGCTACGAAATCGATGAAGCCGAAGACGGAGAGACCGCCTTGAAAATGGCGACCTCCGGCGATTATGGGTTGATTCTGCTCGACGTCATGCTGCCGGGCATTGACGGCGTCGAGGTCTGTAACCGTTTGAGACAAGTCAAAGCAACCCCGGTGCTGATGCTGACGGCCAAGGGCGAGGAAATTAACCGCGTCCAGGGCTTTGAGGTCGGAGCGGACGATTATGTCGTGAAGCCGTTTAGCCCTCGAGAGGTCATCTACCGGGTCAAAGCGATTATGCGACGCGCTTCAGCAACGGCCTATTTAACTAAAGAAAGCGGGACTAGCAACAATATCGTGTTCCCTCATCTCGTTATAGAGCATGACGCCCACCGGGTAACCGCCAGCGGCCAAGAAGTCAGCTTAACGCCAAAGGAATATGAGCTGCTGCATTATCTGGCGGTTTCGCCGGATAAGGTATTTTCCCGGGAAGAGTTACTGAAGGACGTATGGAATTACGAGTTCTTTGGCGATTTGCGCACGGTTGACACACATGTCAAACGGCTGCGCGAGAAGCTGAACAAGGTATCGCCGGAATCCGCCGCCATGATCACGACCGTATGGGGCGTGGGTTACAAGCTGGAGGTTTCGAAATAAGTGAACTTCTGGAGAACGCTCGTCGGTAAGCTGTGGATCACGATCATTTGCTTGGTAGCCTGCGTCCTGATGCTGATGGGGCTGTTCCTCCTGCCGTATATCGATACGAATTTTACGAACTCCGGAGCGGTCAAACGTTTGTTTGTGATCGTCTCAATGATCGGATTTTCGCTCACTACGTTTTTTGCGTTGTTTCTGTTCACAAAGATTACCCAACCGATGCAACAGCTCATCCAGGCTGCAGATTCGGTACGCAAGGGGAAATACGACACCCGTTTGTCGCTTCGCACAAGCGATGAGATTGGCGAACTAGCGATTACGTTTAATCATATGGCGGAGGAGCTCGAGAATACGATCCGCAGCCTGAAGCATGAGAAAGAGCATCTGTCCAGCGTCCTGCGCAGCATGAACGATGCCGTGATCACCTTAGATCGAGAGGGATATGTGATCCTAACCAATCCACCGGGCGATCGGATTCTGCAAATGTGGGGCGATCTGACCGAGGAAGAGGGGGAGGACCGGCCTGTGCTTACTGGAGAAGGGCAGGTGGTTCCGCAACCGCTGCTACCGATGTTTCGCCGGCTCCTGAATCAGGAGAACGACCAGAAGATGAACGTACATGTCATGAAGGGCGTTTGGTCCGTGCATATGGCCCCGCTATCCTCGGACGGCGAGGTTCGCGGGGCGGTCGCTGTGCTTCGCGATGTGACGGAAGAGGTAAGTCTGGAGAAGATGCGCCGCGATTTTGTTGCGAATGTATCCCATGAAATCCGGACCCCGCTCTCGATGATGCAAGGCTACAGCGAGGCGTTGTTGGACGGCATGGCGTCGTCCCCGGAAGAAAGCGCGGAGCTGGCTCAAGTCATTCATGACGAGTCCTTGCGGATGGGGCGGCTTGTTCGTGACCTGCTGGATCTGGCCCGCATGGAGGCGGGGCATACGGATATGGTCATGCGTCAGATTGACTTCCGCGAGTTGGCCGAGCGGGTGGATCGTAAGTTTCAAGTGCGGGCTAAGGAGAACGGCGTTGAGCTCGCGCTGGAACTGAGCGAAGGGGGACTGAAGCTGCAAGCCGATGAAGACCGGCTGGAGCAAGTGCTGACCAACCTGCTGGACAATGCTTTCCGGCATACGCCGGAAGGAGGGAAAGTGGCGGTAACGGCTCGCATAGAACCGGGAGCGCAAGGCAAGCAGCTTCACGTGAGCGTGGCGGATACCGGAGTGGGCATCCCCAGCGATGATTTACGGTTTATCTTCGATCGTTTCTATAAAGCCGACAAGGCCCGGGTTCGCGGTGAAAACGGCGGTACGGGTTTGGGGCTTTCGATTGTCAAGAATATCATTGACGCTCATCATGGCTCGATCTGGGCCGATAGTGAAATCGGCAAAGGCACGGCTTTTCATTTCTTGCTTCCTGTCGAATCGGGACAAACCACGTAATCAACAAAAAACATCCTTCGCGAAGAAGGATGTTTTTTTGTTGAATGCCGCAGATAAATCTTGTTCACCGTGGAACAATCCTCGGAATTTCAAACCAATTAGGCAAAAATGATATGCTGTGCTTTGTTCAGTTCGGGAAGCTTTGTCAATTCGTCGAGCACTTCCTTCGTCACGGCCTTATCGACGGTCAGCACCATGATGGCTTCGCCGCCAACCAGCTTCCGTCCCACCTGCATGGAGGCGATGTTGACGTCGTTCTTGCCGAGCAGGGTACCTACATGACCGATGATCCCCGGCTTGTCGTTATGCGAGATGAAGATCAGATGGCCTTCCGGCGCAACGTCGACCGGGAATTTGTCGATCTGTACGATCCGTGCGCCATACCCGTTAAGAAGCGTACCGGCAACCCGGCGCTCCGCTCCGTCTTGAGCCTTCAGCGTCACCGAGATCAGGTTGGTGAAACCTTTGGTGGCCGAAGCCTGCGATACGACAACGTTGATGTCGCGGACTTTCGCCAGATGCATCGAGTTGACAATATTGACGTCTCCGGCGAAATGGCGGGACAACACCCCTTTGATAATGTAGCGGGTGAGCGGTTGGGTATCGACTTCCGCCAGATCCCCAGCGTAGTCGACATGGATTTCCTTCACAGCTTGATTGTTCAGCTGGGACAGGAAAATCCCGATTTTCTCGCCAAGCTCAAAGTAAGGCTGCAGTTTGTTCATGACGCTGGCGGCTACCGGCGGCATGTTGACGGCATTTTTGAACGGCTCGTTGCGCAGGATATGGAGAACCTGCTCTGAGACGTCGATCGCCACGTTCTCTTGGGCTTCTACAGTTGAGGCGCCAAGGTGCGGGGTTACGATAATTTTCGGATGGTTCAGGAAAGGATGATCGGCTTCCGGCGGTTCCTTCTCGAACACGTCGAAGGCAGCCCCGGCGACGATGCCCTGATCGATCGCTTCAACCAGCGCCATTTCGTCAATGATGCCGCCGCGGGCGCAGTTGACGATACGCATGCCTTTTTTCATCACCTCAAACTGCGGACGCGCGATCATATGCTTGGTCTCCGGCGTTAATGGCGTATGCACGGTCATGAAGTCGGCATTGCGAATGATTTCATCCACGGTGGCCAGCTTCACGCCTAGCTTCTCGGCACGATCCTCGGTGAGGAACGGGTCATACCCGAGGATATCCATGCCAAACGCTTTGGCCCGCTTGGCAACCTCGCTGCCGATCCGGCCCATGCCCAGCACGCCCAACGTTTTGTTGCGCAGCTCCACGCCCAGGAACTTACGGTCCCATTCGCCGTTAATCGTTTTGGCGTAAGCTTGAGGAATATGGCGAGCCAATGCCATCATCATCGCAAATGCGTGCTCGCAGGTCGTAATCGTATTGCCGTCTGGAGCGTTAATGACGATGATCCCGCGCTTCGTTGCGGCCTCCAGATTAATGTTGTCGACCCCGACGCCTGCGCGGCCGATGACTTTCAAGCGGGTCCCGGCTTCCATGATTTTTTCGGTTACTTTCGTTTGGCTGCGGACCAGAAGACCGTCATATTGCGGAATGATCTGCACCAATTCGTCTTCGCTGAGACCTGGCTTCTTATCGACCTCAACGTCGGCTGCATCCATCAGCTGCTGAATTCCCAAGTCACTGATCGGATCCGATACTAACACTTTAAACATGATTATTGACCCTCCTAAAAGTTTTATATAGCAAGGCTTCCTGGAAAGTCGACATGCATCGCTTTCATCGGAAGCATAAGCTGACGGGTTTCAGAGGAAATGTCCTCCAGTGACGCTGTGTCCTATCACCGCGCAAAAGAACGGAGGTACCTAAGGACGTGAAGATCGTTGTCCGCGTTCGTTTACAAGCTGCGCTTGATAAACTAAAAAAACTCTCGATCCGCACACTACTTCCGTAGTAAGGGACGAGAGTTCATCGTGGTACCACCCTAATTCGCTGCGCCTTCACAGAAGCAGCCTCAGTTGTCATTGCTGACAGAACGATAACGGGTTCACCGGCTGCGCCTACTCAAGAATTCAACGCAGCGACTCGGGAGCGCTAAAGCATTCGTTCCGCTACCGGTTTGCAGCACCACCGGCTCTCTGGAAGCTTTCCGAACACTTTTTTCCTTCAACGTGTTTCATCAAATGTAATTTTTCATAATGTAACACGGTCCCCGGCAAAGTGTCAACACTAACCTGAACATTTTTATAAAGATAGACGGTTGTCGTTCGGATTTTGACTAAACTTGAATCCGCCTAAAATTTTGGTTATGATTTTACTAATGTCGAAAAGCGTCTGATTCCGGCGACAAGCCGCAAGGCCTAATCCTCCGCAAAGAACGGCAGCTCCGGCAGCGATTCGGAGGCATAATACGTTGACTTCCATTTGACGAATTCCTTGTTTTTAACGGCGTCCGTTTCTGTCAAAACCTTAACGATCGAGGCAACGGAGGTCAATTTCAGTGCATCGGCCTTTCCGCTTCCGATCAATTGATCGATTTTAGCGGTCAGATCCTGCGGCAGATAAGATACATATAGCTGATCGTTCACCATCATGTCGGTGATTGCTTTGTTTTTAACGGCTAGCGAATATCCGGTCCATTCCTTGGTCCCGATGTTATTTTTAATAGTGAATTCGGTGGGGACGCCGGTTTTTGTTTTCGCGGTCCACTTCAGAATGGAGGAATAATATTTCTTTTGCGCTTGCAGGCCGTAGTTTTTGGCGCTTACCGTGAATTCGTCCTGGTTAACCACTTTGGCCAGCTCCGCGCCTTTCTTGCTTCCTGCCTTGGTTTTGATCTGGTCCATACTGTCCTCAAACAGCTTCAAGCTTCTTAAATAGTCAGTTTGTGCCTCTTTCAGCAAGGGGGAGGAATCTGCAATGGACTGTGCGGCGATTTGTTCATAGCTGGCCTTCGCTTTCTCGCAGATTTCCTTCATCGCGTCCGCAGAGACCGATTTCGAGGTGCTTCGAGACATGTCATCGACCAATGTGAGATAGTCTTCTTTGAACTGTTGATAAGGCTGGAACACCACGTAGTAGAACGTGACCAAATCCTGTTGTTGATAAGAGCTTTCGTTTTCTTCTCCAATCGGCGTAGTTTTTAAATAAGCGTACTTGGCTTCCGTCTTGTCAATGCCGATGTTCAGCCCCAGGAAGAAGGTTCCGAACGCGATCACCAGAGTGGCGAGAAAACCAAGTACAAACAGCATTTCAAATTTGGCATTATTTTTACGAATCATGAGGATGCTCCTTACCATTTTGAATTGAATACGCTAATATAATATAAAGGACAGGGTTTGACAAAAACTATGAAAAAGTTCAAATTGCGCGACGTAAAAATCCAAAAAGTCGACCCCGGTCAGCTGAATGATCGTTTGCTGCTTATTAATTTGTATTTAACGCAAGGACTTACTTTATTTATCGGTCTGGTGATTCTGTTATTTCAGAAAAGAAACCCGATTCACCTGTTCGACATTCCGAAAAGTGTCGAATTTTTGTACTGGGGGGCAGGGTTAGCCGCGGTGATGTTTGGTGCGGATATGCTGTTATCCCGGTTTATCTCTGAGGAGAGTATGGACGACGGGGGCATTAACTCGCTGCTCTTTCGCCAACGGCCGATTTGGCATATCGCCGTGATTTCGGCGGTTGTGGCCGTATGCGAGGAGCTCTTGTTTCGGGGAGCGATCCAGCATGGGATCGGTCCATATTGGACGAGTATCCTATTCGCGGCGATTCATGTCCGTTATCTTCGGCACTGGATTCCAACGGCATGGGTGTTCGCGAGCAGCTATGGTCTCGGGTTTATTTATGTACAAACAGGGACGCTTTGGGCGCCGATCCTATGTCACTTCCTGATCGACCTGGTATCGGGACTGGTGATTAAATTTCGGAGGGAGTCATGAACGAGCATTTAAGCCGAAAGGACCGTTATGGTCAGCCAAATCGAGTGAAACGCAGCGGCGGTTCCGTGGGCTCATGGAGTCTTGCCTCCGGAATAGCAGCGCCTCAGCCTACCCCGGAAGCGCTGGCAGCGGGTGACGATCTGCCAACCTCAATCCTTCGTTCCAGAGGCGATCTGGCGGGGGTTGAGATTGAGCCCCCCCTCACCCGCGAGGAGAAGAAGCCGGCGATCGGTGACGAGACGATGGTTCGGCTGCTGATCCCGCGGATGTCGTCCCCCGAGGAACGACGGCGGGGGCAAATGCCGCAGGCTCCGTCATTGCTGGAGCCGGTCAAATCGAGCGCCGCGCGTGAGGGTAAGTTCGAGTCTGCCGCCGTCGCCGCATTAGCCAAATTGAAGGAACCGATTCGCTCGTCGGCGTTCTCTTCGACCCCGAATTTCAGAATGACATATACAGATGATGGGCAGGACGATAAATTGGGGCGTAGGTTTACGATGTCGGGTGGAGAGACTCCGGCTAGTCCGGGAATAGATCCGGAAGTGAATCCGGAAGTGGATCTGCTGCCTACACGTAAAGAACTGTTTCCGTCGCAGCGTATAAAAATGACCCGTTGGTTCTACAATTCGCTTCTATATATTTTTGTCATCATTCTCATTTATTTGTTATGGTGGGGCGTAAGCGATTCTCCTTGGGGGAAGAGCCATGGGTTATCTTAGGGAAGACACCAAAAACCGTCAGGGAAGTCCTGACGGTTTTTTTGCGTATTCTTATTTGGTACCTCCGGATTCCGCCTCGACGGGAGCAGGTCCGATGCTCCGCGGGTCAACAAATCCATACCCTTTCTGTTCCAGTTGGGTCAGCAATTCATCCAATGCCTCTACGGTCCAAGGAAGCTCGTGCATCAGAATGTTGCTTCCGGCATGAAGCTGTTCAAGTACATTGGCGATAACTGCCTCCGGCTTGTTTTTGTTTTTGCTGTCCCAGTCGAGGGAACCGTTGGACCAGGTCATGTAAATCAGGTCGTTGTCGTCCGCAATTTGATGCGTAGTTTCGTTGCCGGATCCGAAGGGCGGGCGGAAAAACCGGGGCGCTTCGCCGATCGTTTCTTCTACGATATTTTGCACGTCCTCGATCTGTTTGCGCATGTTTGCTGCGGATTCTTTCTTCAAGTTGATGTGGTCCCAGCTATGATTGCCGATGATTTGTCCGCGTTCTTGAATCAGCTGCAGCAATTCGGGATGAGCTTTCACACGGTATCCGTTGACGAAAAAGATCGCTTTCGCTTGATGCTTATCCAGCGTATCGATCAGTCCGTCGATCATTTCCTTTTCCTTCGGCCCGTCGTCAAACGTCAGTAACACGACCTTCTTGTCCACGGTCTCCACATTGGGAACAACGTTATACGCCTTATTAATGTGGTACAGCAGCGGAGGAACTTCTGCTTCGGAGCCCTCCTCATTGCTATCCACCTCGGCAGCATTGCCGGGTGAGCCGGATGAATTGCCGGAAGGCGCTCCCGAATCGGCTGGGGTCGAGCTTTCAAGCTGTCCGTCAGCCTGTCCGGCTTCATTGCTGTCCCCCAGTGCGGTCGCTTCAGCAGGGGAAGTCACATTTTGGTTGGATGTGGTTTGTTTCGTTGGTGCATCAGTTTGGCCGCATGAGCTAAGAATAAGACAAGCGGCGGCGATGGGCAGGAGTTTCTTGTGGAGCAAAGGAGTCATCTCGCTTTCCTGTATTTATGCCGCATGAGTTTAAGGCAAACCGCGAACACTACAGATGATTTTAACATAACCAAGGAGGTTTTTTACGTGAAATCTTCCTCATTTTTAGGCGGTATCCTGGTTGGCGTCTTCGCCGCGATGTGGGCATCGAGACGGAAGCAAAGCCTGATGTCGGTGATGAACGGCGCAGGGTCGGCCCTGAAGTTTGCAGGGATGACCTCGAATCGTCATGAAACCCCCACCGAAGATATCTCGGCAGCGCTGAAGACGGAAGGTCCAGCTTCTGAAACCGTCACAAAGGCAAAAGGGGCAGACAACGCCCAGGTGTATCCCAGTTCCGGCACGGTATCAGCGACCGGTACGAATCATTCGAAGGAATACAGTCTAAAGCAGCTGACGGATTTTATTAAAGGCGATGCGGATGTTCGCCGTGAAGTCGAAGCCATCCTCAAGGAGACGAAAACACCGGTTCCAGGACTGTAATAAGACTGCCCGCAAACCCGCTCAAGAATCATTTTCTGCCCCCTTACCGGGGGATCGGAAAATGATTCTTTTTTGGTCTATTTTAAAGCGTGCATTTAGAGGAAATAAGTGATAACATACATACAAAGAACCATTTCCAGCACATTTAACAGCAGGTTTCATAATCTGTTTATAACACGGCATAGAGAGAGGAGGATCCTGTATGAAGATAGAACGACTAGGCCAGGATAAGATACGGATTTTCCTCACGTTTGACGATTTAAGCGAACGCGGTATACAGAAAGAGGACATGTGGCAAGAAATTCCCAAAGTCCATGACCTGTTCACCGAAATGATGGATCAGGCTTATAACGAAGTGGGCTTTGATGCCACCGGGCCTTTGGCTGTGGAAGTGTTCGCCCTTCCTGCACAAGGAATGGTCGTCATCGTAACGCGCGGCAAATACGATCACCATCAGCACGGGATCGGCTCGCCTTATGAGGATGAACTGCCGGAAGAAGTATACGAGATGGAAGTCACGCTGGAGCAAAGCGATACGATTTTGTATTCCTTTGACGATTTCGAAAATTTAATCGAAGCGGCACATGTGCTTAAGACGATGCTTCAGAATGCCGGCAGACTGTATAAATATAATGGGAAATGGGTTCTTCAGCTGGAGCCGGAGGAATTGGAGGAGGGCAAACACCCTGCTTTAATCGCGGTGCTAGCTGAGTTTGGCGAAGCGACATCAGTAACGACAGCGATGCTGGAGGAGTACGGGAATTTGATCATGGCCGACCATGCGGTGGACACGATTTGCAGCCACTTCAAGCGCCAGGATTAATTTGGATGTATCCGACGAAGGCATCCTCGTGAATTCATATGAGAGAGACGAAGAACAGCAAGCGGCGAATAAGGGGGGATAACCGTTGCTCTTTTTCTCAATAGCAAGCGCAGCGGTTGCTCCCGGTATTGCACTGCTAACTTATTTTTATCTCAAGGACAAGTATGATGCGGAACCGTTGCATATGGTCATCAAGGTGTTCCTGCTTGGCTTTCTGATCGTATTACCGGTCATGATCATCCAGCGGGGATTGACGATGTGGCTGGGCGATGGCCCTCTGGTGACGGCGTTTGGCATTTCGGCTGGTGTTGAGGAAGTCCTGAAATGGTTTGTGCTCTTTCATATGATATACAATCATACGGAGTTCGATGAGCCGTATGATGGGATTTTATATGCAGTCGCCATCTCATTGGGCTTTGCCACGGTCGAGAATGTCTTGTATGCTTTGGCGAGCCACGCCTCGATTGGTACCATGATCGTTCGGGCGTTACTTCCAGTGTCCGGTCACGCCATGTTTGGCGTCATGATGGGGTATTACTTGGGCCGGGCGAAATTTTCAACCGGTCGGTCAAGCCAGAAGTTCCTGGTTTTTTCGTTAGTTTTCCCGTTGTTCTGGCACGGGGTATATGACTGGATTTTAAACAACACGACACAATACTGGATTTGGTTTATCGTGCCGCTCATGGCCTTCTTATGGTATGGAGGTCTTGGCAAGGTGTACCGGGCCAACAATCGATCCCCTTTCCGGTTAACGCCCGGAGCCAAGGGGCAAGACTAATTTATGAAAGAATAGGGCATCCTGATTCTAGCGATTCGCGCGTCTGCAGTTTGGCGGAGCGCGAAGTTGAATAGAAGGGGGTGCCTTTTTTCGTGCGCGTCAAGGTTAGAATAACTTGTAAAGCGTGCGGCGAGCGGTTCGTATTGCGCGGCAAAAAAGAACGCGGCCATATCGATACCGGCTTCAAGCAATGCTTATGCAACAATCAACACGACTTCGAGATCGAAGAAGAGGCCCAGTAAAGTCAGTTTGGCCGCAGCGGAGCGTAGCTGGAAGCTACGTGAGCCGCGGAGAGACCGGGTGAATCCAAGATCCGATGACGAATAGGCTCCAAAGAATTGCAGCGTGATCGGAAGACACCTTTTTGAACTACCTTATTATAATGCATAAAGTTCTTTCCTTCTTGTCACACTAATCCCAACCTAGTTGAAGAAGGGAGAGAGCATAAGCCCAATGTACAAACGACTGAGTGCGATCCTGTTTCCGGTGACCGCGGTATTGTTGATCGGCGCCCTGGTATGGGGGTATCAAGAGAACCAGGAGAAAAACTCGATTCTGATCAAGGCGGAAAACCAATATCAGCGGGCTTTTCACGATTTGTCCTATCACGTGGATAAGCTCCATAGCGAGCTGGGCAACACCCTGGCGGTAAATTCAGCCTCGACCGGGTCGCAGCGTAAAGGATTGGTTAACGTATGGCGGATCACCAGCGAGGCGCAAAATGAAATCAACCAACTCCCCTTAACCTTGCTCCCGTTTAATAAAACGGAAGAATTTCTGTCGCGGATCGCTAAGTTTTCCTATCAAACCGCCATTCGCGATTTAACCAAGCAGCCGCTGAGTGAGAATGAAATGAAGAACCTGAAGGAGCTATATAAAAGTTCGGCGCAAATCGCCCAAGACCTTCAGGGGGTACAAAACAAAGTTATCGCCAACCGGCTGCGTTGGATGGACGTTGAGACGGCGCTGGCCAGCGAAAAAGAGCCGCGGGACAATACCATTATCGACGGCTTTAAAACCGTGGACAAAAAGGTCGGTGAATATCCGGAACTGGATTGGGGACCGTCGATCTCCAGCATGTATAATAAACGCTCGGTGAAGAAGCTGGGCGGAAGTCCGATCACAGTCGAGGAAATCAAACGCAAAACGGCGGATTTTACCGGTGTTCAGAATGCGGGTGCGATCCAGGTCGTGGAGAACGGGAAAGGTACGGAGTGGGCTTCGTATACCGCGAACCTGAAGAACGACAAAGGCGGGGAGTCCTGGTCGCTCGATTTTACCCGGAACGGCGGTCATTTAATCTCCTATGTCTACCATCGCCAACTTGGACCTAAAGCGGTGGAGGTTGGTACCGCAAGGGAACGGGCCACCGAGTTTCTGGAGAATAAGGGGTATCCCGGGCTGACAGCGGTTTCCTACGATGAGTTTGATAACGAAGGAAACTTTACGTTCGTTAGCAAACAAGGCGACGTGCTGATTTATCCGGAGAAAATCACGATTCGTGTGGCCTTGGATAACGGGCAAGTGACCGGGATGCAGGCGAGCGACTATGTATATGAACGAGAAAGCCGCGAAAAAGTAGGAAAGCCAAAACTGACGTTAGAACAGGCGCGTAAATTTTTGAACCCGGAATATAAGGAGAGATACCATCGCCTCGCTCTCATTGAGAACGAGCAGTCAGAGAAGGTGCTGACCTACGAATTCGGCGGTGCGATCAACGGATCGCAATACAAAATCTACATCAACGCCGAGAACGGCAACGAAGAGATTGTCGAAGAGATTCGAAACCGCAACAATAAGGGAGGAGCTACACCTTCTTAAAGGCAGTATCACAAGGAATGTTCCGGTCCTCCGGAAGATTCCTTTTTGGTTTGCGGAGAAGAAATTAGGCCCAGCTGCGCCTCGCCATGCTATAATCAGGAGGTAGCAATACTACCATGGTATAGGGCGGTGGGGAAACTTGTTTCCTAAAGTGAACGATCTCGTATACATTCAAGTCGCTTCGGCGGACAAGCCAAGTGAAGAGAAGGAGTGTAAATCACGGATCGCGGACGTAGAGGAAGAGTCGTTTTTGATCGAGGTGCCGATCGAAAGCGGTAACGGACGCATCAAGAAACTGTACATCGGGGACGAGTTATCCGTTTATTTTTTGACGGAATCTGGAGTGAAAAACTACTTTAATACATACGTGCTGGGCTTCGCTGATGATGTCGTCCAATTGGTGCGCATTCGTAAACCCGAGCCGGATTCAATTACAAAAATCCAACGGCGTAATTTTTTGCGAGTGGTTGCGGAATTGGAAATTGCCGTTCTCATGAAGGATGGCGTCCGCTTCGTTACTCATACAGAGGATGTTGGCGGCGGCGGGGTTTCGTTGATCTGTAACAGCGAATTTAAGCTGGCTCAAGGGGATCAGCTGTTTTGTTGGCTGCTAATCCCGTTTAAGAACGGTACGATAGACCATGTTCCATTTGAAGCCGAGGTGGTCCGTACGAAGAAGCTGGAGACGGGGCGTACCGTCGTGATGCTCAAATTCGTCAGCATTTCGGATCTGGAGCGGCAGAAGCTGATTCGGTATTGCTTCGAACGGCAGTTTGATTTCAAAAATCGCTGATTTCGGCCGCACGAGGGCGATTCTCTTTTTCCCTAGATGGATAAGCTAGACTTGAACGCGCAGGATCAAACGGATAAGCGTGAGTCGATTTAGGGAGTAGGGAGGGATGCCGAATGAAACGGCCCCAGGAAGATGAAATCTATACGGAGTTGTTTCTGTCATTTTCAGAGAAGGCGGAAACCTGGTTAAAGCGGGGGGTACTGGTGCTGCTCACGATCTTATGTTTGTTTCAGGTGCTGCTGCGGGTTCCGGAACTGCGATATTTTCTCGCCTCGGCAGAAAAATACGAAGGGGTACCGATTCGCCGGGAGCAGGGCGAATAAACACAGACGCGAGTGCGATTCTTTTGCATCCCTTTGCTATCTGTGGTATAATTTTCACGTCGCAGGCAATGCCTGCTTTTTTCTTGAGGATTTGTTTTGAGGAGGAATGCCCCTTTGGCAAGCGAGACGTCTACAACCCATGATAAAATCAACATCGCGATCGACGGTCCTGCGGGGGCAGGGAAAAGTACGATAGCTCGAATGGTTGCCGGCAGATTGCATTATGTGTATGTCGATACAGGTGCGATGTACCGGGCAGCGACATGGCATTTTCTGCAGAAGGGTGTCGGACCGGACGAAGTGGACAAAGTGCTGCGTGATTTACCTGAACTGGATATTGAATTGTTGCCCGGAGATCAAGGACAACAGGTTCGGGTGAACGGTCAGGACGTTACGGAGCAAATCCGCTCGTTGGCCGTGAATGCCCAGGTGTCCCGATATGCGCAAATCGAGGGGCTGCGCGAACGGCTTGTCTCTTTGCAGCGGCAAATGGCTTTGCGCAAAGGCGTCGTCATGGATGGACGCGATATCGGCACTTGCGTTTTACCCGATGCGGAAGTGAAGGTGTTTATGACCGCGAGCGTTGAGGAGCGGGCACGCCGCCGGTACAAGGAAATGAAAGAGCAGGACGAAATTTCGTTCGAAGAGCTCGTGCGATCGATCGAGGAGCGGGACCGGCTGGACCGGGAGCGGGAGGTTTCCCCACTGCGCCAGGCGGAGGATGCCCGATTGTTGGATACGACGCACATGACCTTGGACGAGGTGGCCGACCATATCGTATCTTTGTGCAGAACCTATGGAAGTGAGAGTTGAACCTGAATGATCTATCGTTTTTGTCGAAGTGTACTTCGGATCCTCTACAAGCTGGCTTTTCGTCTTGAAGTTACCGGCTTGGAACATATCCCAAGTGAGGGTGGAGTGCTCTTGTGCTCCAACCACATCGCCTTGCTTGATCCGCCGACCATCGGTATCATGTTGAAACGCAAGGTGCATTTTATGGCCAAACAGGAGCTGTTTCAAGTCTTCGGTTTCGGTTGGCTGATCCGACAGCTCGGCGCTTTTCCCGTTAAGCGGGGAGGCGTGAGCAAAGAATCGATCAAGACCTCGCTAACTCTGCTCCGCAATGGCCATGTGATGGGTATTTTTCCTGAAGGCCGACGGGTTAAAGGGGCCGAGGAGAGTATGATCGGCAAGAAAGGGGCGGCAACCTTCGCGCTCCGCAGCGACGCAACGGTGATTCCGGTCGCGATTATTGGCACTTATAAAATGTTTCAAAAAATGCGCGTCGTATACGGACCACCGGTAGATCTAACGGAATTCAAAGAAAGCGGCGGGCCTGACGCGGCCGAGCGGGCCACGGAGAAAATTATGGCCAGCATCGCCGAGCTCAAGAAACGTTAATTTCTTCTTGCCTTTACCCGGATGGGATGCATGAAGGCGGAAGACATTAGGGAAGCTATACCTTAAAGGCAAGTTTTGAACTTCGCTACAAGTGGAAGTTTGGAAAGTCAGGTTTTTGCTTCATGAGCCAAAGATGACTTTTTGAACAACCTTTAGAGCGGGTTTAAATAAATGGGTTTTTGAATTGAGGAGGTTATTGACATGTCGGAAGAAACAAAAAATGTTCAAGAAGCTGCGGAAGTCGCAAGCCAGGATGAGATGGAACAAATCGTCTCTTTGAAAAAAGGGGACACCGTCAAAGGAACGATCGTCAAAATCGAAGATAACCAAGCTTACGTAAGCATTGGATATAAATACGACGGTGTTATTCCTATCCGTGAGCTGTCCTCCGTACACCTGGACAACGCTGCAGACGCTGTAGCAGTAGGTCAGGAAGTCGAAACGAAAGTGGTCAGCATCGACGACGAGAAGGAGCGCCTGGTGCTTTCCAAACGCGCGATCGACAGCGAGAACGCTTGGGAAGAGCTGGAGAACAAGTTCCAAAACGGCGAAACGTTTGAAGTAACGGTGGCTGACGTCGTTAAAGGCGGGATTGTTGCTGACGTAGGCGTACGCGGCTTCATTCCGGCATCGATGGTGGAGCGCCACTTCGTTGAGGATTTCAGCGACTATAAAGGCCGTACGCTGCGCGTGAAAGTTAAAGAACTTGATCGCGAGAACAACAAAGTGATCCTTTCCCAAAAGGATGTGCTTGACGAAGAGTTCGAAGCGAACAAACTGAAGGTTATGGCTGACTTGAAAGAAGGTCAAGTTCTCGAAGGAACGGTTCAACGCTTGACTCAATTTGGTGCATTTGTTGATGTAGGCGGCGTAGACGGATTGGTACACGTATCCGAAATCGCTTGGAACCATGTCGACAAGCCAGCTGATGTCCTGTCCGAAGGCGACAAAGTGAACGTTAAGGTACTTAAAGTCGATCCGGAAAAAGGCAAAATCAGCCTCTCGATCAAAGCGGCACAACCGGGTCCTTGGGATACTGCGGCCGAGCAATTCCACACCGGTGACATCGTCAGCGGCGAAGTGAAACGCCTCGTGAACTTTGGCGCTTTCGTGGAAATTGCACCGGGGGTAGAAGGACTTGTTCATATCTCTCAAATTTCCCATAAACATATCGGTACTCCGCATGAAGTGCTGAAAGAAGGCCAAACGGTACAGGTGAAGGTGCTTGACGTGAACCCAAGCGAAAAACGGGTAAGCCTCAGCATCAAGGAAACGGAAGAAGCTCCGGCTCCTGCACCGAAGAGTGAAAGACCTTCCAAAGGCAGCAGCGTGAGAAAAGAAGATTTGGGCGACAACCCTAACGTATCGCTGAGCAACCAAGGCCTGAGCATCACGCTGGGCGAACGCTTCGGCGACAAACTCAGCAAACTGAAATAATCAGGTAAATGTAGCTCGAACATCGGCGGACCCTGAAGAAGCGGGTTCGCCGTTTTTTGTTTGTTCCCCGAGTTAGCCAAGCCATCGTTTTTTTGCTATGATGAATAACGTGTATCCGCAAACAAACGAGTGAAACCTATATAGAAGAAATGAAAACGACTTGTAAGGGTTGAAAAATACGAATTAGGAGGGATGTCTATGGCAAGACCCGTTGTGGCCATTGTAGGGAGGCCAAACGTGGGGAAATCCACGATATTTAATCGGATAATTGGAGACCGTCTGGCTATTGTTGAAGACAAGCCTGGGATCACGCGTGACCGGATTTACGGCGCATCGGAATGGAACGGGAAAGCGTTCAGCATCATCGATACCGGGGGGATTGAGCTCGACGATGAGGAGCCGATTTTAAAATCGATCCGCATGCAGGCGGAGCTGGCCATCGAAGAGGCGGACGTGATCGTATTTATGTGCGACGCCAAAGCGGGGGTGACGTCATCGGACGAGGAAGTTGCCAATTTGCTGTATCGTTCGGGCAAGCCGGTGATCGTTGCCGTAAATAAGGTGGATAATATCGGCCGCGTCGATAACATCTACGAATTTTACAACTTGGGTTTTGGAGATCCGATCGGAGTTTCGGGAAGCCACGGCACCGGAATCGGCGACCTGCTTGACGCGATTGCCGACAATCTGCCGGAACTGGCGGATGACGAGTACGATGAGGATGTGATCCGCGTCGCTCTGATCGGGCGGCCTAATGTCGGCAAATCCTCGTTGGTGAACGCGATTCTTGGAGAAGAGCGGGTTATCGTCAGCGATATTGCGGGAACTACGCGCGATGCGATCGATACGCCTTTTGAGAAGGATGGCCAGCGTTATGTGCTGATCGATACGGCCGGTATGCGGAAGCGCGGGAAGGTATATGAAACGACGGAGAAATACAGCGTCATGCGCGCGATGAAAGCAATCGAGCGGGCGGATGTGGTACTGGTGCTGATCAACGGCGAGGAAGGTATCATCGAGCAGGATAAGCATATCGCCGGATATGCCTACGAAGCGGGTAAAGCTTCCATTTTCGTCGTGAACAAATGGGACGTGGTTGAGAAAGACGATAAAACCATGCATCAATTCGAGCAAAAAATCCGCGACCATTTTCTATTCATGACCTACGCACCGGTTGTCTTCTTGTCGGCCAAAACGAAGCAGCGCTTACACAAACTGTTGCCGGTGGTTCAACATGTAGCGGATCAGCATACCAAACGTGTGCAAACCCATCTGTTAAACGATGTTGTGTCCGATGCCATCGCCATTAATCCTCCGCCTACGGATAAGGGACGGCGTCTGCGGATCAACTATGTGACGCAAGTCGCGGTCAAACCGCCGACGATTGTGGTGTTCGTCAACGATCCGGAGCTGATGCACTTCTCCTATGAACGGTATTTGGAGAATAAAATTCGGGCCGCGTTCGATTTTGAGGGAACACCAATCCGGCTGTTTACACGTCGTAAGTCTGATGAAGGTTAGGGGAGAATAGAGTGATTTTACCCGTAGTAGCTGTAATCGTTTGTTATTTGCTTGGTTCGGTTAGCTTCAGTGTCGTGTTGGCGAAGGCGCTTAAAGGAATCGACATTCGTCAGCACGGCAGCGGCAATGCGGGAGCGACCAACACGCTTCGCGTATTGGGGAAAGGCCCGGCCATCCTGGTGCTGGCGCTGGATGTGCTCAAGGGGATCGCGGCGGTTTGGATCGGCCGCTGGCTGGGAGACGGTGTGGAATGGACCGCAGCACTCTGCGGGATCGCCGCTATCATCGGCCACAACTGGCCGCTCTATTTCCGCTTTCGCGGTGGAAAAGGGATCGCTACCACGATTGGTGTGATGGCTACCCTGTTCTTCTTCCCGGCGTTGTACGCGGGGATTATCGCGATATTATCGATCGTTATTACCCGGTACGTCTCGCTTGGTTCACTTATCTTCGTCTTTTTGACGCCGATTTTCCTGGCGGTCTCCGGCGAATTTGGCCCTTATTTCTGGACGAGTCTCATCATCTGTGTATTCGCCTTCTGGAGACATCGCACGAATATCGTGAAAATCGTGCACGGCAAAGAAAATAAGCTGGGTTCCAAAGGAGGAGATCGCGTTGTCTAATAAAGCCGCCGTGCTGGTGGCGGGCAGTTGGGGAACGGCACTTGCCAGCGTGCTCGCTGACAAAGACATGGAAGTCGCCTTGTGGACGCGCAACATAGCGCAACAGGAAGAAATCAATACGAAGCATCGGAATGAACGGTTTTTGCCCGGAGTTGACCTCTCCCCAAGGTTAATTGCGACCACCGATATGGAGACTGCCGTACACGGCGCCAAAGCGGTCGTGATGGTTGCTCCGTCCTCGGCCGTACGCGAGGTGGCTAAGGCATTAAAGCCCTTTTGGCATGAGGATATGCTGGTGGTGCATGCCACCAAAGGTTTTGAGATCGAGAGCATGAAGCGGATGTCGACGGTGATCGCTGAGGAGCTCGGTTGTGAGGAGGGGCGGATTGTCGTCATGTCCGGACCAAGCCACGCGGAGGAAGTGGTCAAACGTTGCCCAACCACAGTTGTTGTCGCTTCACAGATCGCATCCCAGGCCGAACTGGCTCAGGACCTGTTCATGAATCCTTATTTCCGCGTATATACGAACCGCGATATGGTTGGAGTGGAGCTCGCCGGGGCGCTGAAGAATATCATTGCTCTAGGCGCAGGGATGTCCGATGGCTTGGGGTACGGCGACAACGCCAAAGCGGCGCTGCTCACCCGCGGGTTAGCTGAAATTACGCGGGTCGGCGTTGAGATGGGGGCCAATCCGCTGACGTTTGCCGGGTTGGCTGGGATCGGCGACCTTGTCGTGACCGCGACCAGCCAGCACAGCCGGAACTGGCGGGCCGGGTTTATGCTGGGCGAAGGCAAGCCGCTGGAGACCGTATTAAACCAGATGGGCATGGTCGTGGAAGGCATCCGCACAACGAAAGCCGCTCACGCCATTTCCGAGAAATATCAAGTGCAAATGCCGATTGCAGCGCAGCTGTACCACGTTCTGTTCGAGGGTCTAGATCCGCGTACCGCCGTAGAGGCGTTGATGGGTCGCGACCGGAAAACGGAGATGGAAGTCATGTCCCTAGAAACCTGGGAACAATGGCACACCTGAGAGGAAGTTCAAGGGGAAGTTCAAACCTCGACTTTTGATCACGAAGTAAGTTCAAAGATGAGGATTCGACATCGAATCTTGAATTCACCCAGGGCCCTCCGCTGCTCACGTAGGCTCACCTACGCTCCGCTGCTCGGTCCCTAGCTTCATCCAACCTTCTCGGTGCTGAAAAGCCGACTTTTGAACTGTTATTGAATGGGAAGTAATAATTTCTGGCTTCGTGATTAAAAGACGACAGCCCGTTTTGTTGGGATAATATCACCATCGCCCTCGCCTCCTCATACATTGGTTGAAGAGGACAGCGGAGGAGGCGATAGCGTGAGCAAAATATCCAAAGAGGCCCTGAATGCCATCAACAAAAAGTCGGGCAAAACCATTTCGGAAGGCTCGGTCAAAAAGCTGGCCAGCACCGTCAAGCCGTCAACGATGCAAAATGAAGCCGAATTGCGGAAGCTAATCAAGCAAGTATCGGCGATGGCGAAAGTCCCCGTATCGGAAACTACGATTCAGGAGATTGTGAACGCCGTGAAAAAGAGCGGCATGAATCCATCCAATATGGAAGCCTTGATGAAATTAATGATCAAGAAATAATCATACGGTTTCCTTGTTGCCCCTAAGCTCTGCGGTCGTTTGCCGCGGGGCTTTGTTTACGTTCCGGCCATTAATGGAAATCCCGAACGTTGCGTAGCCTGAAAAGCTGCATAATGCTATAATATGGATCATATTAAAGCAAAAAAAGAGTAGGAGATTCAAACTCATGGATGCAATGACGAAAATGTGGCTATCGATCGCGGCCGTGTTGATCATGGGGATTTCCGTCTTTGTGATCACGTTCGCACGGACGAAAACCAAAGGGATTGTCAGGGGAGTTTTATCGCTGCTTGCCTTTATCATTATGCTGGCGGGTTTTCTGACCGGACTTGTGTCGATAACTTAAGAGGAACCTTCACAACACGGAACCCGAGAGAAGAGGAAAAGGAATGCAACAACAAGAAAGCAAGGCTTATGCTGAATTGACGCAAGCCTTATGTACGTTAGCCGACAGCTGTGCAGAGGTGGAAGGCGCCTGGCTGCTGGGCGGCAGCTGCGGCTTGTGGCTGCAGGGAGTCTCCCTTGCAGCGGCACCGCGAGACATCGACGTGTACGCCGATCTTGCGACCGCAGCCCGGCTGCACGAGCGTCTCCAACCGTTTGCGACGGATCAACCGCGCCATGACCGGAGTGGGTTATACAGCTCTCAGTTAAGCCACTATCGTATTGGGGAATCGACGGTTGAGCTGGTAGGCGGCTTTGAAGTCCGGACCGCAAGGGCCTTATATCGAACCGAGGTTGACCTGATACTGGCGCCGGCAGCGCAGCGCGTGACGCTGCGGGATACCGCCCTTTCGGTGATGCCGCTTGCTCATGAATTGGTCTTTAACCTGCTGAGGGAGCGGCCGGACCGTTATTTGGCGATCGCCGCCATGATCCGCCGGGAACCGGAGCGGCACATGCCGTTGCTGGACGAGCTGCTGAAACGAAATGAGTGGTCGGCAGAACTGGTTGGACGTCTGGCTGAGTTGTTGGACCGTCCGCTGCTTTCCCGTCCTTGGCGCGAGCATCGCGGCGGGGAAGCTTAAGGAGCGCGTGGTGGGGGAGCGCATCACGTTTCTGCCGTCAGGGAAAACCGTGCAGGTTCGGCCGGGAACGACGGTATTAAGGGCATCCAGCGAGGCGAGGATCCGGATTGCGACTCGCTGCGGCGGTAATGCCGGCTGCTTAATGTGTAAAGTTCAGGTTGATCCGGAGCAAGCCGTGGCGTTATCTCCGCCCAGCGAGGCCGAACGGCGCAAGCTAGGCCCTCTGTTGGAGCAGGGGGTTCGGCTGGCATGCCAAGCGAAGGTTTGCGGCGAAGTGGCCGTGCAGCTGCCGGAGGACCCGCTTAAGGCGGCAATTCGTAAGCAGTTGGAACGGCAGCGGGACGAAGAGGAATTATGGTGAGGATGAAGGGGACAAAGTGAGGATTTCAACATGGTGAAATTATCTTTTTTGAAGCAGACTTGCGTCCGATCGGCGGTATTGCTTGTCTTATTGATGTTTACGGCCTCCCTGTTGTCGGGGTGTTTGTATCGCGGGGATAGGCAGCAAAGCGGCCCGGTTTCCTATATGGAG
Source organism: Paenibacillus rubinfantis (assembly GCF_001486505.1). GTDB lineage: Bacteria > Bacillota > Bacilli > Paenibacillales > Paenibacillaceae > Fontibacillus > Fontibacillus rubinfantis. Next base: position 427,294 of record NZ_LN909065.1, on the reverse strand, counting down.
AGCGTAGACCGGATCCAGCGGGCTTTGGACCGCTTTCAGGACGACAAGGGAATCTTGCCGATCATCACGGCCGGAGAGGAAACCCCGCGGTACGAGAAGTACCGGATCGACTTGAACCAATTGAAGCGGGAGGGCTACCTCGAAGAAATACCGGCCGCGGCCTTCGAGCAAGGCGGGAGCGTGTATTTTCTCGTGATCGATGAGGAGACTAACCCCACGGTGAAAGTGATGGATTTAAACACGGTGCAGAAGGTGAACGATATCCAGCGGAAAGTGATGACCTACCAATCCAGCCATGGGGGTGCCCTGCCGCATGAGGCTGCCGAGGAGACCTATCCGGGCTTACATACTGTCAGTCTCGCGTTGCTGCAGGCTGAGAGCCTAGCCCTGCCAAGCGTATACTCCGGGGAGACCCTCCCCTATCTAATGGATGCAGAGGGTCAGGTATATGTGGATTATGCCTTTGATATGATGCAGGCGATCGATCAGTCAGATACCCCCCCGCAAGGCGATGAGGATCTGCGTACCTGGTTAACGGACCGCTCGGCGTTTGTTCCGGTCAAATCGCTGCCTTATCGTTGGAACGGGAGTGAACCGGTGCCTGACGCCGGCTAATATGAAGAAGCCTTTCGGACTCTTTCCGAAAGGCTTCTTTTTGCTAATGAGGTTCTTCCTCTCTTCGGGGCGTCATACTTTTTCCGATAGACTCATACAAATGGGAGTATGGCGGTTAAGTGCCCGCCTTGTTCGGGTTGAATGAGCGGCCTCGCAAAAAAAACGGGCTTGGACGGTGTTAACCGTCATATTCTCGCATCTGGTACATAAGATGTTACTAGTCCAAATGCATGTACGAGTTTACGCCGCTTCGTTCAGGTTCCTTCCACAGGTTTGCGGCGGCGGACACGGGCAAGAGGGGCTGCCGCTCCTGCCGTAGCAGCGAAGCCCAAAATCATGGCGAATCACGAAGCGGATGCTCTCGGGGCATTTTTCCTTCGGCGAAATTTGAGGAGGGGATATCATTGGTATTGGAGAAAGTGGACATTTTTAAGGACATTGCCGAACGAACCGGAGGCGACATCTATCTGGGGGTCGTCGGTGCGGTCCGTACCGGGAAATCGACCTTTATTAAACGTTTCATGGAAACGGTCGTTCTCCCGAACATCGCGAACGAAGCCGATCGGGTCCGCGCGGTAGATGAACTTCCGCAAAGCGCCGCCGGCAAAACCATCATGACGACCGAACCGAAGTTCGTCCCGAACAATGCGGTGCAAATCAAGGTGGCTGAAGGACTCGAGGTTAACGTGAGACTCGTCGATTGCGTCGGATACGCCGTGGAAGGCGCAAAAGGCTACGAGGACGAAAACGGGCCGCGAATGATCTCTACACCATGGTTTGAGGAACCGATTCCGTTCCAAGAAGCGGCGGAAATCGGGACGCGTAAAGTCATCCAAGAACACTCCACCCTAGGGGTGGTAGTCACAACCGACGGAACGATCGCCGATATTCCGCGATACTCTTACGTAGAGTCCGAGGAGCGGGTTATCGCCGAATTGAAAGAGGTCGGCAAGCCGTTTGTGCTCGTGATCAACTCGACGCGGCCAAACAGTGAGGAAGCGCAACAGCTTCGCGGCGAACTGGCCGCGAAATACGACATTCCGGTCATTACGCTCAGTGCAGCGACAATGACGGAAGAAGATGTGACCGGCGTGCTTCGGGAAGTGCTCTATGAATTCCCGGTACACGAAGTCAACGTCAACCTGCCTAGCTGGGTCATGGTGCTGAATGAGAACCACTGGCTGCGCAGCAATTATGAGAACTCCGTCCGCGACACGGTCAAGGATATTCGCCGTCTGCGCGATGTCGATCGGGTTGTCGGAAACTTCATGGAATACGATTTCATCGATCGGGCCGGACTCAGCGGACTGAATATGGGTCAAGGCGTAGCCGAGATCGATCTGTACGCGCCGGACGATTTGTATGATCGCATCCTGATGGAAGTGGTGGGCGTGGAAATCCGCGGCAAAGACCATTTGCTGCAGCTGATGCAGGAATTCACGCATGCGAAACGGGAATACGACCGGTTCGCCGAGGCGTTGGAAATGGTCAAAACGACCGGTTACGGCATCGCCGCACCAACGCTGGCGGAAATGGCACTGGATGAGCCGGAGCTCATTCGTCAAGGCTCCCGCTTTGGCGTAAGGCTGAAGGCGACCGCGCCTTCGATCCATATGATCCGTGTCGACGTCGAGTCGGAATTCGCGCCGATCATTGGGACCGAAAAGCAAAGCGAAGAGCTGGTGCGTTATCTGATGCAGGATTTCGAGAACGATCCGATCAAGATCTGGGAGTCCGATATCTTCGGCCGTTCCCTTCACTCCATCGTACGCGAAGGCATTCAAGGCAAGATCGCCATGATGCCGGACAATGCCCGCTACAAGCTGCAGGAAACGCTGGGACGCATCATCAACGAAGGCTCCGGCGGCCTTATCGCCATCATTTTGTAAGGTGATTAAAAGATTACGAAGCTAACCCGAGGAAACGGAGTCGGCGTCGAATCTTGAATTGCTTCATCCAACCTTCTCGGTGCTGAAAAGCCGACTTCTTAACTTTAATGAATACCTAACTTAGGCAATTCCTCCTCAATGACCGCGCGCATGCTGATTCTAGCTGCGTGCGGTTGTTTTGTTGTTTAGGGGACAGATTCCCCCATTTTGTAGGGCGAAATGAGGAAAAATCGCCGTGAAGCCTTGAAATAGCTTGAAATTCTGCATGGGCTGTATTACTATAAATTTGTTCCGCGCCCCCGAAAGTGCGATTTCATCAGGTTTTTGGGGAATTTGTACGTAACGAATTTGCAAAAATCACGTATATTCTGCGGTAAAACGGAAACACAAATAGCAAGTGGTATTATTTTCCGTATGGGGAGGTGAATCACACATGAATAAATCCGATTTGATTTCTCAAGTCGCAGAAAGCACTGAGCTGTCCAAGAAAGACGCTACTAAAGCGGTTGATGCCGTTTTCGAAGCGATCTCCGAAGCGTTGCAAAACGGAGACAAAGTTCAACTGGTCGGCTTCGGCAACTTTGAAGTTCGCGAGCGTTCCGCCCGTAAAGGCCGCAACCCGCAAACCGGAGAGGAAATCGAAATCCCTGCGAGCAAAATTCCTGCTTTCAAACCAGGTAAAGCGCTCAAAGACGGAATTAAATAAAGATTTCTACATATCTTTCCGTGCAAAAGACCGTGGGCTTCTCGTTCACGGCTTTTTCTTTTCGCGGAAGGCGTAGATGGAGAGCAGTCTGTCAAATTGAGGAAGGGAGAGGCGCGCCATCATGGATAATCAGCATAGCGGTGGGAACGATCAAGCAGCCACAGGCGGGGACTATTTTGTGGTCAAAGCCAAGGAACAAGGCGTTACGGTCATTGGGCTGACCCGGGGAAAGGACACGCGGTTCCATCACACCGAGAAACTGGACAAGGGTGAGGTGCTTATTGCCCAGTTTACCGATCATACGTCGGCGGTCAAGGTTCGCGGGAAAGCACTCGTTTACACGAAGCATGGGATGATCGATACGGAAGAATGAATTTCAATTCTGCAGGCATAGCCTGCTTTTTTTCTATGTAGAATGGGGTATAAGAACCTCTTGGACAGGAGGGGAGCCTTCTGTCCAAGTGAACCTGAAGGGGGAGTGCCCCATGAAACGAAACTTAGCGATTCGGGCTATTCTGCTTACGTTTGGCTGCGCGCTGGCGATGGCGGGTGCGGCTTGGCTCAGCGAACATCCCGCCCAGCCGCGGCAGGCGGCCACTGTGTTCGCCGGGCCAACTCCGGCCGAGCTGACCGACGATAACCTCGTGGATGCCTTGGATCCGCTGCAGCTTCCGATGCCCATCGCAAAAGTCGAACTAAACCGGGGGATCTTGTCGGTCGACCTGAAGGTTGACGGCGACAAGATCGGTACCGATGACGTTTACCGGGGAATGGCCGAAATGATTTCTTTTGCGTTCGAACATACGAGTAACATTGACCAGCTGCTGCTGCGTTTGATGGCCGAGGACCGATGGCTCGGCACCAAATATTTGCTTGTGGCCGCCGATGTTCGTCGCGCCGAATTTTCGGCCGAGGAACTGAACGCGCTGCGGCATGCCGGGAGCGGCGAGCTGCCGGAGGCACTGCGGGTTCGGATGCGGCTAACGGAGACCCGGCTGTGGAGGTCGCGTTTTCTTCAGGAGTAGCCGACTTGTCCAGCCTAGGAGTCGAATTCATGTCTTGCCTCTGTGCGCAGTGAAAAAACATATGCTATAATAGACAAGATTGTGACAGCTTTATTACTGAAAGATCAGCGGCACGGAGGCAAAGGATGAAACCTTATCGCATAACAGAATTGGCCAATAAATATGTCAGTTATGACATGATTACCGCATACACGGCGCTTCCGGAGTTTCCGGTGCCCCGTGTTCGTTTGCTTTATACATTTTTAAACGAGCGGGAGGGAGCATCGCCAGAGTCAGCCGAAACGTGCGCGCTGGCAGCCTTCCTCGTGCAGCTCGGCATGGATACCCATGATCGTATTGATCTGGCATCCGGACTAGGTGAAGCGACTCGAGCGATGCGTTCGCGCCAGCTCAAGGTTCTGGCCGGCGACTATTTCAGCGGCGTATTTTATCATCTGCTCGCCGGAGCAGGGGAAACCGGCATGGTTCCGCTGATGAGCTCGGCGATCTGTGAAGTAAACCGGTTAAAAGTTCAGCTCTACAGCAAATTAAAGCGGGTGGTATTGCCTGCGGAGGAGTACCTGAAGGAATGCGTCCATGTCAAAATGGGGCTTTTTCTTTCTTTTACGGAGGTCTTGGACAAGTCCGTACAAAATCTGTGGGGCAAGCTGTTGACCGAGTTAAGCCGCTGCGAAGTTATGCTGGATGAAATCCAATCCTCCTCTGAATTGCCGCAGGATCGTAAAGGGTTTGCTTATTTGCGAATCATGGAAACCGGGTCCTCTGAGGATAAGGATGCGCTCTCCGCACGCAAAGTCGCTGAACGCGACTGGACGCTGATGCTGGTAAAATACAACATCAAAGAGCAGTTGATGTCCATGCTGCACCAATCGGTGGATCATGTACAATCGCTGCTGCATGAATGCAAGAAGGAAACGGTGCGAACGGAGCTCAAAAACATCCTTGAGCCGTTTATCGCCGCGCTGTCGCCGGCACGCCGTTCCGTGCAAGAAGGGTAGGGAGATCAGCTGATGAGTCAATCGTCTTCATCCGAGACCAAAGAACAGTTCGTTCATTCTGTATTCGAAAGCATCGCTCCGAAATACGACATGATGAACGATCTGCTCAGCTTCAGACGTCACAAAGCGTGGCGGAAATTCACAATGGCCAAAATGAATATGTCCTCCGGGGATACCGCGTTAGATTTGTGCTGTGGTACTTGCGACTGGACGATCAGTATGGCTGAAACCAGCGGTGGGCCGATCGTCGGCCTGGATTTTAGCGAGCAAATGCTGGAATACGGCCGCCGTAAAGTGAAAGAACGCGGGCTGTGTTCGCGGATTAACCTGATTCAGGGGAACGCGATGGAACTGCCGTTTGAGGATAACCGATTCGATTACGCCACGATTGGCTTCGGCTTGCGCAACGTCCCCGATTTACGCCAGGTGCTGCAGGAAATGCAGCGCGTCGTGAAACCCGGAGGGAAGGTCGTTTGCTTGGAGTTGTCCAAGCCGACCTGGCAGCCGTTTAAAGGACTTTATTATTTTTACTTTCAGAAAATGCTTCCGATGCTTGGCAAACTAGTAGCTAAACGGTATGAGCAATACAAATGGTTGCCCGATTCCCTCGTCCAATTTCCCGGCCGCGCGGAGCTGGCGGAGATTTTCCGGGAGACGGGACTTGCCCGGGTCGAAGCGTATCCTTTAACCGGCGGAATTGCCGCCTTGCACATCGGAACGAAGGAGACGCAACATGTTTAAGAAAATCGTTATTTTCCTGCAAATGATCAAATTTGAACATACGGTATTCGCTTTACCCTTTGCCTTTATGGCGGCCTTATTGGGATCTGTGGCGATTCATCAAGAATTGCCATCCTGGGCACAAATCGGCTGGGTCCTGTTGGCAATGATCGGGGCTCGAAGCGCGGCGATGGGACTAAATCGTTTGATCGATCGCGTCAGCGACGCTAAGAACCCTCGTACTGCAAATCGTGCGATTCCTGCGGGTCTGCTGAAAATCGGAGAGGTCGTTGTGTTTGTCATCGCCTCCTTTGCACTGCTGTTCTGGGCAGCTGCCGAGCTTCATCCACTGGCGCTGAAGTTGTTGCCGATCGCTGTCATCATGCTGGTATTGTATTCCTACACGAAACGTTTCACCTGGCTATGCCATGTCGTGCTTGGCCTGACGATCGCATTGGCCCCTCTTGGTGGATGGGCAGCGGTCACCGGACAAGTCGATTGGACGGCAATGGTGTTCTACGCGACGATTACCTTTTGGATCGCAGGCTTCGATATTATTTACGCCTGTCAGGATGTGGAATTCGATACGAAAGAGGGCCTTTATTCCATTCCCGTTCGGTTTGGTGTCGCTAAATCGTTGAAGATTGCTAAAGCCTTCCACATTATCACCGCGCTTGGCTTCATCGGCTTGTTGCTGATGACGGATTTGGGCTGGTGGTATATCGCGGGTATGGTTATTGCTTATATCATTTTGTTTTACGAGCACCATATTGTGTCCCCAGGCGATCTCAGCCGGCTGCAAACCGCTTTCTTTACCATGAACGGCGTGCTTAGCATCGTGGTATTTTCCTTTACATTGATTGATTTGGTGGTGCGTCATTACTAATGGATAAAGCGAAAACGATTGTCGTCGGGATCACGGGAGCCAGCGGTTCGATTTACGGGGTGAAGCTGGTTGAAACGCTGCTCAGTATGAATTTCCTCGTTCATCTCGTCGTTTCAAATGCGGGGTGGCGGGTAATCAAGGAAGAGTTGGGTTGGAATACGAGCGACCGGGATGCGGCGCTGCAAGAACATTTCAGCTCCTTCCCCGGCGAGCTGGTCTATCATCCGATCGCCGATATCGGCGCCTCAATCGCCAGCGGCTCGTTTCTCACGCATGGCATGATCGTGATGCCTTGCTCCATGGGGACGTTGTCTTCGATCGCAAACGGGACATCGGATAACCTGATCGCCCGGGCGGCCGACGTCATGCTGAAAGAAGGCCGGCCGCTCGTGCTGGTCCCGCGCGAGACTCCGCTGCACGCCATCCATCTCGAGAACATGCTGAAGCTGGCTAGACTTGGCGTGCGCATCATCCCGGCGATGCCAGCGTTTTATTTCGGGCCGCAGACGATCGACGATCTGGTCGCCTTCCTGGTCGGCAAAGTGCTCGACAATTTGGGGATCGAGCATGCGTTATTCAGAAGATGGGGGGATCAAGATGAACAACCGGGAGAATGAAAACATCCTCATCGGCAAAATCAAATATAGCAACGTTTGGCCTGTATTTCACTATTTCGACGTTACGCGCCTGCCACAGGCAAGCCAATTGGTCACCGAGGTGCCTTCGAAGCTCAACCGCCGTATGCTCGGCGGCACGCTCGATATTTCCCCGGTGTCTTCTTTTGCTTATGGGTACGGTTCAGATCGCTTCGTGCTGCTGCCGAACCTTTCGGTCAGCTCCGACGGACCGGTCAATTCGATTTTGCTGTTCTCACGGAAGCCGCCGGAGCAAATCGCTAACGGTCGAATCGCGCTGACGAATACATCGGCTACCTCAATCAACTTGTTGAAGATCATTATGGAAAAAGCGTACGGTGGCAAACCTGACTATTGGGATAGTGAGCCTGATTTGGAGTTGATGATGGCGGAAAGCGATGCTGCGCTGTTGATCGGCGATCACGCGATTCAGGCCTCCTGGCGGGATCACGGCTATATCGTGACAGATTTGGGGGAAGTTTGGAAATCATGGACCGGCTATGGCATGACCTTTGCGGTCTGGGCCGTACAGAAGTCGTTTGCCGAAGCCAACAGCGACTACTTGTCTGAAGTGACGGAAGCTTTTGTGGATAGCAAACGTAAGAGCTTAAGCGATGTATCACCGCTGGTTGCCAAAGCTTGCGCGGAGCTCGGCGGTACGGCGGAGTATTGGCGCCATTATTTTAGCCAGAACATTCGTTATGATTTTGATGAATCACACCGCCAAGGCCTCTCGTTATACTTTGACTATGCTTATGAGATGGGCTTGCTGGACCATCGGGTTAACCTAGAGATGTGGAGTCACAATTCGTTGACACGGGTGAAAGAATGAAACTACTGGATATTTTCGGTACACTCAAAAAAGATATGGATTTTATCGAACGGCAGCTGTATCGGAGCATCGACGGCGAGGACGAGCTGCTTAGCGAGACGTCCCTGCATCTGCTGAAGGCGGGCGGTAAACGGCTTCGGCCGATCTTTGTCCTGCTCGGCGGGAAATTCGGGACTTACGATCTGCAGAAGCTGCAGTATATCGCGGTGCCGCTGGAGTTGATCCACTCGGCTTCCCTTGTTCACGACGATGTGATCGACGATGCCGATACGCGGCGGGGGAAGGCCACGGTGAAGTCGAAATGGGACAACCGGATCGCCATGTATACCGGCGACTACATTTACGCCAAGGCGCTGCTGCAGGTTTCCGAGCTTGGGAACCCATACATACACCGCATACTGGCCAAGGCGATGGTTCAGATGTCGATCGGCGAAATGGAGCAGATCCGCGATTTTTTCAACACGGAACAAAGCGTACGCAATTATTTGCTGCGCATTCGGCGTAAAACCGCACTGCTTATCGCCATCAGCTGTCAGCTCGGAGCAATGGCCGCAGACGCCCCGGACAATGTGAACGCGCTGCTGTATCGGTACGGTTACAACGTGGGAATGGCCTTCCAGATCCGTGACGACCTGCTCGATTTGTTTGGTACCGAGAAGACGATTGGCAAACCGCCGGGCAGCGACATGCGCCAAGGTAACATTACCCTTCCCGTTCTCTTCGCTTTGCAGGAGTCGGAGCTGCGTGAGCCGCTGCTCCGAGAGATTCGCGGCATCCAGGCCGGTGACGGAAGCGGGGAAGTAGCCCGGGCCATCGAAATGATCCGGACCAGTTCGGGAATCGGCAAAGCCGAGGCGCTGGCGGACCGGTTTATCGCGAAGGCGCTTGATGCCTTGAAGCAGCTGCCGGCTACGGGGGCGCGTTCCCACTTGGAGGATATTGCGGAGTTCGTGAATAAACGCTCCTATTAAAAGCTTTACCTGTTTCACAAGTTTCTGGTAAAATGCTGGTGAAACCGCCTTCTTGGCGGCCGTTTAATAAATCGGAATTGATGCTGTTTATTTTCGGGAGGGGAACCATGGAGAGAACGTTTTTAATGGTGAAGCCGGACGGCGTGCAGCGCGGGCTGGTCGGCAGAATCATCAGCCGGTTCGAGGATAAAGGCTTTCAACTGATCGCAGGCAAACTGGTTCAGGTGACGGAAGCCCAGGCGAAAAAACATTACGCAGAACACGAGGGCAAACCTTTCTTCGACGAGCTCGTCGGCTTCATTACTTCCGGGCCGGTATTTGCAATGGTATGGGAGGGGGATGACATTATCGCCTTGTCCCGCATGGTCATCGGCAAAACGAAAGTAACGGAGGCGCTTCCCGGTACGATTCGGGGCGATTTTGCCGCCCATACGCCGTTTAATCTGATTCATGGTTCCGACGGAGTGGAAAGTGCGGAGCGGGAGATCGCTAATTTCTTTGCGCCGCAGGAGCTTGTGCAGTATACAAGAAGCGTGAGCCCATGGATCTGAACCGAATTTTTCCCGACCTTCCTCGGGCAGACAACGCAGAGACGGCACCGGACCCGGATTATCTTTGCTTTATCCAAAACATCAAGAAGAGTACGGGCATCGATTTGGCCCAATACAAGGAAGCGCAAATGAAGCGGCGTCTCACGACGTTGCGCAACAAGAATGGCTATGCGACGTTTTTGGAATTTTACACGGCGATGATGAGTAATAAGCCGTTGTTTTATGAATTTTTGGACAAGATGACAATTAACGTATCCGAGTTTTGGCGGAACCCCAACCGTTGGGAAGTACTGCGGGATTCGGTGCTTCCGGAGCTGACGGCCGGACGACCTAAGCTGAAGGTCTGGAGCGCGGCCTGCTCGACAGGAGAGGAGCCGTATACGTTAACGATGATCCTGGCGGATCTAGGGCTTCTGCCGAACACTTATCTGCTCGCCTCGGACATCGATGACGGGGCGCTGAGCAAGGCCCAGGAGGGGCTGTATCTGGAACGCTCGCTGAAGGATGTGCCGAAAGCGGTAGCCGAGCGATATTTTGCGCCGGAAGGACCGATGTACCGTTTTGATCCAAAGCTGAAGAAGGCGGTTACGTTTAAGAAGCAAAACCTGCTGCTCGATACGTTCGAAGAGGGCTTCGACCTGATCGTGTGCCGCAACGTCATGATTTATTTTACCGAAGAAGCGAAGCACGGGCTTTATCATAAGTTTTCTCGCGCATTGCGCCCCGGCGGCATCTTGTTCGTCGGAAGTACGGAACAGATCTTCTCCCCAGGCCAATACGACCTGGAGGCGGCGGAGACGTTCTTTTACCGCAAAAAAGGGTAAAGGCAAAACGTCCAAATCGGCTCGATCCGGGCTGGTTTGGACGTTTTTTTGTCTATTCAATTTTGGCTTCATAGCGCCGAGAAGGTTGGATGTCAAGTTCAAGATTCGAAGCCGAATCCACCTCTGTGATTTGCTTCATGATGAAAAGCCGATAGTATAGAATGGTTGGATCTTTCCTATACTTGGACCATACAGTCAATGGAGGTCAGGTCATGGACAAGCGCAAAGTGATCGAAGCTTACCGACGGGGATTCTTGACGCCGCAGGAATGTGCGCAGGTGTTGGGGATCGAAGGCGCACATCTAAAAAGAATGCTGGAGGATTTTCCGATGGATCCGAGAAGGGGAGATCCCTTGGAGAATCAATCGGCTTCGGGACTGAGATAATCATAGAAAACGTCCAAATCCAATAAAGAATCGGCAGCGTCGATCTTCGCCGGAATAGGCGGAACCGGCGCTTTTTTGCATGGGTTGCTTAAGGGGTGTTCTTGACAGTTAGTAGGTGGCTTTCTATAATATTTATAAATTCAGGTCAGGAGAGGTTTCATCGATGAGCGAGTCGGACGACCCGGAGAGTAGCAACACAGAACAATTGAACATGAATCGATTTGAAATCGGTGGAGTTTAGGCATAACCTGCGTCCATTTTTTTGACGGCGGGTTATGCCTTTTTGCGTATATCCGCGGGGTGACATCCTCAAACTAAACCGGGGAAATTTTTGGAGGTGGAATGGATTGTTTGAACTATTGGTCATTTTGATCTTAATTTTGATTAATGCCTTCTTTGCCGCATCGGAAATCGCCTTGATCTCCCTCAACGATAATAAAATCAAAGCGATGGCCGGACAGGGCCACCGGAAAGCGAAGGTTATCATCGGCTTGCTTGGGGAGCCCAGCAAGTTTCTAGCTACGATTCAGATCGGGATTACGCTGGCGGGCTTTTTTGCCAGCGCCTTTGCCGGGGAGAGCTTTGCTGGCGACTTGGCGGCTTACTTGATTCGCCTGGGCCTGCCGATTCCCGAGAACGTGCTCAGTACGATTTCGCTCATCGTCATTACGCTGCTGCTCTCCTATTTCCAACTGGTCCTTGGCGAGTTGGTGCCGAAACGGGTGGCGATGAAAAAAGCCGAGGCCATGGCGATGTTCGCAGCCACGACATTGTCGGTGTTGTCCAAAGCAACCGCACCGTTCGTCAAGCTGTTGACCACGTCTACCAACCTGCTCGTGCGTCTGTTTGGCATCGATCCCAACGCCAACGATGAAGAGGTCTCTGAGGAGGAAATCCGCATGATGCTGGATACCGGGGAGGAAATGGGGACGATCCATCCTAGCGAACGGCTGATGATCAATAATATTTTTGACTTCGACAACCTCACGGTGTCCGATATTATGACGCACCGGATTGACGTCGTGGCGATCCCTGTGGATGCCGACCAGCAAACTGTGGCTGAAATTGCTGATAAGGAGCAGTATACCCGGTTCCCGGTGTATGAGGATACAGTTGATAACCTGATTGGTATTTTGCATAGCAAGGATTTGATCCGCTTTTTGCGAAACGGGGAGAAGGCGAACTGGAACCTGCAGGAGCTGGTAACGCCGCCGTATTTTATCCCAATCTCGAAAAAAACCAATGAACTGTTCGAGGAAATGCAGCAAAATCGTATCCATATGGCGATTGTTGTGGACGAATACGGCGGGACGGCCGGGATCGTCACAATGGAGGATTTGCTGGAGGAAATCGTCGGCAACATCTATGACGAGCACGACGAAGAGGAACGCGAATACGAGCTGGTTGGCGAAGGCAGCTACTTGTTCAGCGGTACGATGTCCCTGGACGATGCCCAGGACATCCTCGATATCAAGCTGCCGATCGAGCATTACGATACGCTGAGTGGATTTATGATCGGCCAACTCAAACGCATCCCAACGATCAATGAGAAGCCGGAATTCGAATATGACGGCTATGTGTTCGCCGTACGCGAGGTTGGGCAGCATCGGATTCGCAAGCTGTCGGCAGTCAAGCGAACCGATGCGCCCGTTTTGGAGGAAGTGGTACGAGAAGATTAACCGGCGGCTAGCTGTCGGTTTTCTGTAGAAATATCCACCACTGTGAGTCAAAGCCGTCGAGCTGGATTTCGCGGCAACCATTCAGCTCGCGAAGCCACTCGCGCGTCATCGGAATCATGTGCTCGAAGATCTGAGGAGGATAACCCCAATCCAGGTCGAGCTGGAACATGTAGTGATTCAACGCAACGCAACCGCCGGTTCGCAGGGTTCCCAGCAATACGCGCATCAATTCCAGGAAGGGTTCCTTGACCTGGCCGGCCAAAGCGTTCTGCGACGTCTCCTGCTGGACGAGTTCGATCATGCGCGGCAGCAGTTCCATCCAATCGGCGTGGACGGTGTCGACGCCTGCTTTATCGCAAAGGATGGACTGAATCACGTCGTTGACGGCATGCTGGAAGGCGATGACGTCAACGGTGCCTTCGCCAGTGTGATCGGCGATACGCACGGCGTCATCCTCAATGATTTTCACCTTTAAGGCAAGCGATTGGGTTTTGCGGGTTAAACTGTCGTTCAGCGCTTGGTTCATATTAGCCGTGATATACAAGCCTTTCGGATGCGTGCGAGCCATTGCCTGGGGAATCATATCGGCGTCGCCCGAAGCGACCTCCAGCAGGACCAGATCCTCGTCGGGATGGAGGATTTGAAGCAATTGCGCCCAACGTGCCCGAAAATAGACTTCGTTGATGACCGTAAATTCGGCGATCGGTTTTTCGAGCAAATTCTTAAGCTGCCGTGCCGCTTCTTCGCCGGAGAAGGAACGGAAGTCCTTCAATTCATCCGGGCTCAAGAAGGTGCGAGCGTTTTGTTCTAAGAGAGGAAAGCAGGTTTCAAAACGGTCAAGCGGCTTCATAACATCAGTCCTTTCAACCTCAGAGTTTGGACTACGCCATGAATGTAATCCCGGGGCTGATCGCGCGCTATGACTTTTTTCGGCTCCTCTGCCAAGCCGTCTGTTAAACAAGGAAATTCCCGCAAAAGCGAATCACCACGTGACAGAATGCATCAATCAATATTATAATGAGCAAAGATATCATCGGGTTTTAGCTCTTTACAGTTTAACAGTTTAAAGGGGGAACGTAACATCATGAGTTTGCGATACTTAACAGCCGGGGAGACGCATGGACCCCAGTTGACTGCGATTATTGAAGGTTTACCCAGCCAATTGCAGCTGGATTTTGAAGCGTTGAATTTCGAACTGGCCCGCCGTCAAAAAGGGTACGGCCGCGGCCGGCGGATGCAAATCGAGAAGGACACCGCGCAGATTGTTGGCGGCGTCCGCCACGGATATACGACTGGAGCTCCGGTTGCGTTAGTCGTGGAGAACAACGACTGGAAGCATTGGCAGAAAATCATGAATATCGAGCCGATCGAAGGCACGGATGAGGAGAAGCGCAGAGTCCACCGTCCTCGCCCGGGGCATGCCGATTTGAACGGCGGCTTGAAGTATAATCATAAGGACCTGCGCAACGTATTGGAGCGTTCAAGTGCGCGCGAAACCGCCGTACGCGTTGCCGTCGGCGCAGTGGCTAAGCAGCTCCTGGAACGCTTTGGGATCCGCATCGCCGGGCAGGTCATCCGTATCGGTGAAATCGAAGCGCCGCCGCATAATTTGCCGCTCGACGAGCTGGCCCGCGTAACCGAAGCTTCGTCGGTTCGGGTGGCCGACGCGGAGACGGAGAAGAAGATGGAAGCCTACATCGATAAAGTCAAAGAGGAAGGCGACTCCATCGGCGGGATCGTCGAATGTATCGTTGAAGGCGTTCCGATTGGACTGGGCAGCCATGTGCAGTACGACCGGAAGCTGGACGGACGCATCGCACAAGCGGTAATGTCGATCAACGCGTTTAAAGGAGTGGAGATCGGCATTGGCTTTGAAGCCGGAACGCTGCCGGGCTCCAAGGTTCACGACGAAATCCTGTACAGCGAGGAGCGCGGGTATTACCGAGCTACCAACCGGCTTGGCGGATTCGAGGGCGGGATGACCAACGGCATGCCGATCGTTGTCCGCGGCGTAATGAAGCCGATCCCCACGCTGTATAAGCCGCTGCAAAGCGTCGATATCGACACTCGCGAGGCTTTCGCAGCCCAAGTGGAGCGTTCAGATGCTTGCGCCGTACCGGCAGCCAGCGTTGTTCTTGAGCACGTTGTCGCTTGGGAGGTTGCCAAGGCGTTTCTGGAGAAGTTTGGCGGGGATTCCATCGAGGAGATCGAGCGTAATTATAAAGGATATCTAGCTCAATTGGAGGAGTATTGATGAGAACGCTAGAGGTCGATTTAGGCGAACGTTCTTATCCGATTTATATTGGCGGCGGGTTGCTGGGGAAGGCCGGGGATTTCTTCGAGCAGCATAAGCTGTCGACGAAGAGCCCTGTCCTGATCGTCACTGACGACCATGTCGCGCCGAAGTATTTGCCGGTCGTCGAAGCTGCATTGCAGGCCAAAGGTTACCGGACGGTTAGCAAGGTGGTCAAATCCGGTGAAAAATCCAAGTCGCTGGATGTCTACGAGGACGTCATGACTGCGGCCATTGAGGGCGGATTGGACCGCCGTTCGGTCGTGGTCGCGCTGGGCGGCGGCGTTGTTGGTGATTTGGCCGGCTTTGTGGCGGCGACGTATATGCGCGGCGTGGCGTTTGTACAGATGCCCACGACGATTTTGGCCCACGACAGCAGTGTCGGCGGGAAGGTCGCAGTTAACCATCGGCTCGCCAAAAATATGATTGGTGCTTTTCACCAGCCTGATATGGTGTTGTATGACGTGGACAGCCTGCAAAGCTTGCCTCCGCGCGACGTTCGGGCTGGCTTGTCCGAAATGGTCAAGCATGGCTTGATTTGGGATGCGGCTTTTGCGGACTGGTGCCGTGAGCATACGGCTGACTTGCTGGCTTTGGATCCCGAAGCGCTTGGTTATGGATTAACCCAGGGCTGCTCGATTAAAGCCCAGGTTGTCTCTGTGGATGAGCGGGAGAACGGTCTACGCGCAATCCTGAACCTGGGGCATACGCTGGGCCATGCGATCGAAGCGATCGGCGGGTATGGCGAATTTTTGCACGGGGAAGCGATATCGATCGGGATGGCAGCCGCGGCGAAGCTGGCGGTGAACCGGGGCCGGGATCCGCAAATCTACGAGGAGACGGTATCCTTGCTGCGCGGCTTTGGTTTGCCGACGGCGATGCCGGCACATCTGAGCGAGCAGGATTTGATTAATGCCATGATGCACGACAAGAAGTTTAAGGAGCAGACGATGGTCTTTATTTTGCCGATTGCGATTGGACAAGTGGAAATTGTCTCTGATATGACGTTGGATGAAGTTCGCCAAGTGATTGCTGAATTAAAAGAGGAGGGACAACATGTATAACCGAGGTATTCGCGGAGCAACAACGGTAGCCCACAACGACGAACAGGAAATTCTGGATGCAACAGCCGCATTGTTGAAGGAGATTGTTGCGCACAACGAAATCGTACCCGAGGATATTTGCAGCGTCTGGATTACGGTTACGCCGGATCTCGACGCCACCTTCCCGGCCCGCGCCATCCGTGTGTTGAGCGGCTGGGAGATGGTTCCGCTGATGTGCTCCACGGAAATCCCGGTCAAAGGCGCCCTGCCAAAGTGCATCCGCCTGTTGATTCAAGTCAACACCACCAAAGGACAGCGGGATATGAAGCATGTGTATTTAAACGAAGCCCGCAGCCTGCGCCCGGACCTGAGCTCCTCCAATTCCTAAGCGCAGAAGGCGAAGCAATATCCCCGGATGCACTTACGTCTACAGTTTTGGGTTGCCAAACGGGCAACCGATAAGGTATAGTTATCTTAGATTTTAGATGAGTGCAAGTTAGATGAGAGCAGTATAGTTGAGTAATTGAGTCTTTGAGTGAATGAGTATTTCTAGAGCCTAGTAGAGTGAAGTTGAGATGAGCTGAGTTTAGCTGAGCGAATAGCCTGTTCCTTGGTGCGTACTTCGTCGTTTTCTTTTATCCGGGAAAAGACGAGCCGATCGCCTCATTTGGAGCTGTGCTTTCCCATAAACCGCAAATCCCAGAACCTCTACTTCGGTAGAGGTTTTTTTATTTGGCTCTAAACCAACCCGAAAAGGAAGTGAGAGACATGGCAACCCCGCAAGTAGAACAGGTTATTGCTTTGGCGAACGAATACAATCTGATCCCGATTGCCCGTACGCTGCTCGCCGATATGGAAACCCCGATCCGGATTTTCCGCCGCATCGCTCAGCGGGAGCGGGCATTTTTGCTGGAGAGCGTGGAAGGTGGCAGTCAGTGGGCGCGGTATTCTTTTATCGGCACCGATCCATTCCTAACCATCTCGGCTAAGAAAGGCGAGATCACGATCGAGCGGAAAGGCGGCACAGAGCGGCTGCGCGCGTCCCGGCCCGTCGATGAGCTGAAAGCAATCCTGCGGGGTTACCGCAGTCCGAAGCTTCCGGATATGCCGCGGTTTACGGGCGGAGCGATCGGGTTTTTCGGATATGATCTGCTTCAGTACTATGAAAAGCTCCCGGCTCATCAGGTTGATGACCTGAACCTGCAGGATATGCAGTTTATGTTCTGCGACCAAGTGATCGTGTTCGACCACGTCAAGCAGCGGATTCTGCTGGTGGCCAACGTACACGTGAAACCAGGCGATCGCGATGAGGATATTCGCCGGGCTTATGCGGAAGCGGAGCTGAAGCTGGAACTGGCAGCGGATCTGCTGCAGCAGGAAGGACCGGGCGAAAGCTTTAACCGCCGGCCGTTGCCGACGGTGACAGATCTCGGAGACGTAAAATCCAACCTGACAAAAGAGCAATTTATCGCCAATGTGGATAAAGCGAAGGATTATATTCGCGCGGGGGATATTTTTCAGGTGGTGCTGTCCCAGCGGTTCCATATCGAAACTGAAGTGGATCCGCTTCACGTTTACCGCGTCCTGCGTACTCTGAATCCTTCGCCGTATATGTACTACCTCAAGCTAGACGAGGAAATTATCGTGGGAACGTCGCCGGAAGCGCTGGTGAAGGTCGAGAACGGTCGGGTGGAGACCCGACCGATTGCCGGAACGAGACCGCGGGGAGCGACGGAAGCGGAAGACTTGGCGCTGGAAGCGGAGCTGCTGCAGGACGAAAAGGAACGGGCGGAGCACCTCATGCTGGTCGACCTCGGCCGTAACGATTTGGGGCGGGTATCCGATTTCGGCAGCGTAACTTGCGAATCATATATGGATATTGAGCGGTACTCCCATGTGATGCACATGGTCTCCAAAGTGTCCGGGAAGCTGCGGGATGACAAGGATTTCTTCGATGCATTTCTGTCCTGCCTGCCGGCAGGTACGGTCTCCGGTGCACCGAAATTGCGGGCGATGGAGATTATCGCCGAGCTGGAACGGGAGGCACGCGGCACATATGCCGGAGCGATCGGGTATCTCGGATTCTCGGGAAACATGGATTCCTGCATTACGATCCGCACGATCGTGTTCAAGCAAGGCAAAGCTTACGTACAGGCCGGCGGGGGGATCGTGTGGGACTCAATTCCGGAGAACGAGTATCAAGAGTCGGTGAATAAGGCCAAGGCCTTACTGACGGCGATCCGTACGGCTGAGCAGATGTTTCCGCCGCCAGCCCGAAACGACGGTGTGATCAACCAGGATTACCTTTACGAATATACCCCAGGGAACTAAAGAGAGGAGCGAATCGAGATGACAGGACAGCAAACGGTTCAGGCGGGCATTGGCCGCTTGATCGAAGGACGGCATTTGGCGCGGGAAGAAGCGCGTGGCGTGATGCAGGCGATTATGAACGGCGAATCGACGCCAGCCCAGATTGGCAGCTTGTTGACGGCGCTGCGGATTAAAGGAGAAACGGTCGATGAGATCACCGGTTTTGCTGAAGCGATGCGCGGGGCCTCTAGCCGAATACAGACGGAAACACAGAAGCTGCTGGACACCTGTGGTACGGGCGGTTCCGGTATCCACAAAATCAACGTGTCGACAACGGCGGCGATCGTCGCGGCATCCGTATCAGTTCGGGTTGCTAAACACGGTAACCGATCGGCCTCCGGCCGTTCGGGAAGCGCCGATGTCCTTGAAGCGTTGGGCGTCAACATTCAGCTGGACGCAAGTCAGGCGAAGCGCTGTCTCGACGATATCGGCATCTGCTTTATGTTCTCGCAGCTGTATCATCCTTCGATGAAGCATGCAGCGGCTCCACGCAAGGAGCTGGGCATCCGCACGGTGTTTAACATGCTAGGCCCATTAACCAATCCGGCCGGGGCGGATCGCCAGGTGCTCGGCATTTATGACGGCAGCAAAACGACGACGATCGCCGAGGTGCTGCGTGAGCTCGGCTCGAAGCGGGCGCTGGTCGTCAGCAGCCGGGAAGGCCTCGATGAAATCAGCATTTCCTCTCCTACGCGGGTATCCGAGTTGAAAAACGGGGAGATCAGGACCTATGATCTTCAGCCGGAAGATTTGGGACTTCATACGTATCCGCTGGAGGCGATGATCGGCGGCGATCCGCAGACGAATGCAGATATCGTTCGGCGCGTGCTGCAAGGGGAGCATGGAGCTCATCGGGACGTGGTGCTGGCGAACGCAGGCGCTTGTGTATATGTGGCCGGTTTGGCGGACCATGTTCGTGAAGGGGTTGCCATCGCTGCGGAGGCGATTGATTCGGGAAAAGCATATGCCAAGCTGGAACAGCTGATTCAGACAACGGGGGAATTAAGTTATGTATCTTGAGCGGATCGTTGAGACGAAAAAAACGGAGGTCGCACGTTTGGCGGAAAGCTTCTCCCTCGCCGAAGCGGAGCGCCTCATCGCGGTGATGGGGCCAACGCGGGGGTTCCATGCGGCTCTTACGACGGGCCGGAAACGCGAGATGGGGTTAATCGCCGAGGTGAAAAAGGCATCCCCGTCCAAAGGGCTGATTCGCCCGGACTTCCATCCGGTTCAGCTAGCGGAGGCGTATCAGGAAGCAGGCACCGACTGTATCTCTGTGTTGACAGATGAAACGTATTTTCAAGGCAGCGGCGCCTACCTGAGCGCGATTCGCGAGGCGGTACATGTTCCGCTGCTGCGCAAGGATTTTGTGATCGACGAGCGGCAGATTTATGAAGCCCGGCTGCTTGGCGCCGACGCCGTACTGCTGATCGCCGCGATCCTGAGCGATACACAGCTTCGTGAGTATCTGTCAATCGCTACGACGCTGGGGCTTGACGCCTTGATTGAAGTGCATGATCGCGCGGAGCTAGAGCGAGTTCTGACGCTTCCTGCGGCGAAGCTGATCGGCATTAACAACCGGAACCTGCGGACCTTTGAGGTGTCGTTGGAGACAACCGCTGCGTTAGCAGAGCTGGTTCCCTCAGATGTGACGCTCATCAGCGAAAGCGGGATTCAAACGAGGGAAGACGTGGAATTCCTGCAACGGACTGGCGCTCGGGGCGTGCTGATCGGGGAGACGTTTATGCGTCGGGAGAACGTAGGAGACGCTGTATATGACTTGATGGGTCTGCTGTTGAAAGCCGGAGAACCGCAATTTGATAGGGAAGGGACGACGTCGCATGGGTGATGTGGCCGTAAAAATTTGTGGACTTCAAAGCGTTGAAGTGCTAAAATCTATGGTGAACTTACCCGTGGATTATGTCGGATTCGTGTTTGCCCGAAGCAAGCGCCAAATTAGCGGAAGCCGCGCGGCGGAGCTGCTTCCCGTGCTTCAGGAATGGAGTGCGGGGGAGGTCCCGCAGAGCGTTGGCGTCTTCGTCAATCCGACCCTGGAGGAGCTGGACGAGGTTTTGCGGCAGGCGCCGCTGGACATCCTGCAGCTCCACGGGACGGAGAGCCCGGATTTTTGCCGGAAGGTGAAGGACGCTTATGGGGTCAAGATTTATAAGGCCTTTTCGGTCAAGACAGACGGAACGGTCCATGCCGGCGCAACTTTGTCGGAGTATGACGGCGTGCTGGACGGGCTGCTGCTCGACACGTACGACCCGAAGTACGGCGGGGGCTCCGGCATCGCTTTTGATTGGGCAGCTGCGGCGCCTTATCGAGGGTGGGCGAAGGAACGCGGCATTCCGTTTCTAGCGGCCGGCGGCTTGCATCCCGGCAACGTTAGGACGTTAATCGAGACGTTGCAGCCGGATGGCGTAGACGTTTCAAGCGGTGTGGAAACCGAGGGCGTGAAGGATATCTCGAAAATGACAGCATTCGTGGAGAGGGTGAAGGGATGATGAAGCAGGTACCGGATGAACATGGACGGTTTGGTCCTTTTGGCGGCCGCTACGTACCGGAAACGTTGATGAACGCTTTGATCGAGCTGGAAGAATCCTATTTGAAATATAAAGATGATCCCGAGTTTCAAGCGGAGATCGCTTATCTGCTGAAGCAGTATTCTGGGCGGGAGACGCCGCTGTATTATGCGGAACGCCTGACGGAACACCTGGGCGGGGCCAAAATCTATCTGAAGCGCGAGGATTTGAACCATACCGGCGCTCATAAAATCAACAATGCGATTGGGCAGGGGATTCTGGCTAAGCGGATGGGTAAGCAAAAGGTGATTGCCGAAACCGGCGCAGGCCAACACGGCGTGGCTACCGCCACCGTAGCCGCTTTGCTGGGGCTTGAATGCAAGGTGTTTATGGGCGAGGAGGATACGAAGCGGCAGCAGCTAAACGTATTTCGGATGAAGCTGCTTGGCGCGGAGGTTGTTCCAGTCATGTCCGGCACACGCACATTAAAGGATGCCTGCAACGAGGCGTTGCGTTACTGGGTTAGCAATGTGCATGACACGTTTTACATTCTGGGGTCGGCGACCGGCCCGCATCCATATCCGATGATGGTGCGGAACTTCCAGCGCGTGATCGGTGATGAAACGCGGAAGCAGATTTTAGAAGCTGAAGGCCGATTGCCGGATATGCTAGTCGCGGCGGTAGGCGGCGGCAGCAATGCGATCGGGATGTTTTATCCGTTTGTGGAGGATCAGGATGTATGTCTTGTGGGGGTAGAAGCCGCAGGTAAAGGTGTCGACACCGACTTCCATGCCGCTACAATGACCAAAGGCACGAAAGGCGTATTCCAAGGCTCGATGAGTTATTTGTTGCAAGATGCGTACGGTCAGGTGTTGCCGGCTCATTCAATCTCCGCCGGTCTGGATTACCCGGGGATTGGTCCGGAGCATTCTTATCTGAAGGATATCGAACGCGCGAAGTATTATCCGATTACCGACCGAGAGGCGCTGGACGCGCTCCAATTGCTGAGCCGGACCGAAGGAATTATTCCGGCGCTGGAATCGGCGCATGCGGTAGCGCAGGTCGTGAAGATGGCCCCCGCCATGAGCCGCGGCGAAATCATCGTCATCTGCCTGTCAGGCCGTGGGGATAAAGATGTGGAGTCGATTATGGCGTATACGGAAGGCGGGGAGACGGTATGAGTGTCATGGCTGAAAATTTGCTTGACGCAACGTTTGCGAAGCTGAAGGCAGCTGGAAACACCGCGTTGATTCCGTTTGTGACCGTTGGAGATCCGGACCCCGAGATCACGCTCGACATCTTGACGGTTCTGGAGGAGGCCGGTGCCGATGTAGTGGAACTAGGTGTACCTTATTCCGACCCTTTAGCAGACGGACCGGTCATTCAGCGGGCCTCGGAACGTGCCCTGGTCCATGGCGTTACGGTTGCTTCCTGCATCGAGACGGCGGTTAAGGCCCGCGAACGGGGCATCCGTCTTCCGTTCGTCTTGTTTACTTATTACAATCCGGTGCTGCAGATGGGCACGGAACGTTTTTTTGCCGAGTTAAAGGCTGCGGGGATCAGCGGTTTAATCATTCCGGATCTGCCGTATGAAGAGTCCGAGGAGGTACTGGCGTTGGCGGATGCGGCTGACGTCAAATTGATTCCACTCGTTGCACCCACCTCCAGCGGCCGGATTGCTCAAATTTTGGCCCGCGCCCGCGGTTTCGTCTATTGCGTGTCTTCGCTGGGCGTCACCGGAGAGCGCGCTACGTTTCATGCCAGCGTCAACGATTTTATCGCGTCGGTTAAAGGACAAACGGATCTGCCCGTCGCTGTTGGCTTCGGCATCTCGAGCCGCGAGCAGGTCGAGCGGTTTGCAGCGATCTGTGACGGGGCGGTTGTCGGCAGCGCGATCGTGCGCAAGATCGAAGAGAGCTTGCCTTTGTTGACTCAGCCTTCAACCCGGGAGCAAGGATTGTTGCAAATTCGTGACTTTGTGGCAAAATTGAGATTATAGATTTTTTGGATCATTGGAACTGCACAATAAGGTTATTTGAGGGAGGAACCCATAAATGTTGCCGAAACCGCAAATCGTCCATTTGCCGGTATATCAACCCGGTAAACCGATTGAAGAAGTGAAGAAGGAGCTTGGGCTCAAGGACGTCATTAAGCTGGCATCCAACGAAAATCCGTTTGGTTGTTCTCCGCGCGTCCGCGCCGCTATCGAACAGGAGCTGGCGAACTTAAGCTTATATCCTGACGGCAGTGCCGCTGAATTGACCGAAGCATTAGCTGACCGGCTTGGCGTCGGGAAGGAGCAAATCATTTTTGGCTGCGGTTCGGACGAAATTATCGCTTTGATCGCTCGCGCTTTTTTCCTGCCTGGCGATGAGACGGTGATGGCGGATCAGACGTTCAGCGTGTACAAGAGTAACGCCGACATCGAAGGTGCGGTTAGCATCGAGGTGCCGCTGAAGGAAGGCACCCACGATTTGGAGGGGATGCTTGCCCGTATCGGGGACAAAACGAAGGTGGTTTGGATTTGCAATCCCAACAACCCAACGGGGACAATCGTGCCTCATGCCGAGCTTGTTGCTTTTCTGGACCGGGTTCCGGGACATGTGCTGGTCGTATTGGATGAAGCGTATGCGGAGTATGTCACCGATTCGGATTATACGAACGGGATCGCATTGCTCAGCCAATATCCGAATTTGGTGGTCCTTCGTACGTTCTCCAAAATTTACGGTCTCGCCTCGTTGCGCATCGGATATGGCGTTGGTCAGCCCGCTGTAATCAAGCTGATCAATCAGGTGCGTGAGCCGTTTAATACTTCGCGGATTGGGCAAGCGGCAGCTAAAGCGGCTTTGGCCGATCAGGAATTCGTAGCCGATTGTCGTGCCAAAAACCGCGAGGGAATCGCTTATCTTTACGGCGAGTTTGAGCGGTTGGGCCTGAAGTATTTTCCGGCGCATGGCAATTTCATTATGGTCGACGTTCAGCGTCCGGCCGGGGAAATGTTTGAGTCGTTATTGAAGCTGGGGATGATCGTGCGGGGTGGATTCCACAAATATCCAAGTTATGTGCGGGTGACCGTTGGATCGGCGGAGCAAAACGCCAAATTCGTGGCTGCATTGGAGAAAGTGCTTGGCAAGTCGGCAACCCGGGTCTAATTCCCAATTTATTCGCAGAAAATGAGTGAGAGATGATGACAACGAAAATTGCCATTTTTGGCGTTGGTTTGATCGGAGGTTCGCTGGCGTTGTGCTTCAAAGGCAAGCCGGGAATCACGGTCGTCGGTCATGCCCACCGTCCGGAATCCCTCAAACGCATCGAGGAGCGCGGCGTCGTTGACGCCGTGACTCTGTCCATGGAAGAGGCGGCGGCGGATGCCGACTTTATTTTTTTGTGCGTGCCGGTGGGGCTCTTGGAGGATTACCTGCTGAAGCTGAACGAGCTCCCGCTGAAACCGGGCTGTATCGTGACGGACGTGGGCAGCACAAAGGCGGCTGTTGCCGCTTGCGCGGCGAGAATCGCTCGCCCGGGCGTGCATTTCATCGGCGGCCATCCGATGGCCGGCTCGGAACGTTCCGGTGTGGAGGCAGCCTCGACGCTTTTGTTCGAGAATGCCTTTTATGTGCTGACGCCGTCTTCCGACGTGCCGGAGGAGGCTTATCAGCGCTTGGAGCAGCTGCTGACGCACACCAAAGCGCAAATCGTGCGCGTCGATCCGGTATTGCACGACGAGATCGTCGGGGCGATCAGCCATCTGCCGCATATCATTGCGGTTGCGCTGGTGAACCAGGTGCGAGATTACAACGATGGCAACGGGTTATACCGGATGCTGGCGGCTGGCGGTTTCCGCGACATCACACGGATCGCCTCCAGCGACCCGCTGATCTGGCGGGACATCCTGCTCAGCAACCGCGAGGTGCTGCTAGGGCTGTTGAAGGATTGGAACCGCGAGATCGAAGGGTTTATCACACTGCTTGAAGCGCAGAACGGGGAAGGGATCGAGGCCGCGTTCCAAAAAGCAAACCAGTTCCGCAGCGAGCTGCCGGAACGGCGTAAAGGCGCGATCACCTCGCTGTTCGATATCTACATCGACGTGCCTGACACGCCGGGGATCATCGGGCAAATCGCGACCGAGCTGGGGTTGCGCCACATCAACTTGAGCAACATGCAGATCATCGAGAGCCGCGAGGACGTTCCGGGCGTGCTGCGCCTGTCCTTCCGTCAGGAAGGGGAGATGGAGCGGGCGAAGGCACACCTCCAATCTCTAGGGCATATCGTTTACGTTTGAACACGTTGTGGAATCGAAGGGAAGGCCCGGCGTTGAATCTTGGATTCAGCCGGGCTTTTTCAAGCTAGAGAAAGACGATTCTAACGGGAACTAAGGTTTTTTGTATAAAAGTAACTACATTCTGGTAGTATTCTGTAGAGATGCGTCGCGGTGCCGAGGTACGTTGGGTGTCGTCCTAAGCTCATTAACTGAGCTAAGGCGCAGGAGTTAAACTTGATTTTCAGCGTTTTCTACGGTTATTTCGGGAAGTGACTAAAGGCCGTTAAATCAGGTAATGTAAGCGCTAAAAAAAGTTGTTGACAGAATGAAAACGTATACATATAATAAAAGTACAGTATGGTTTCTCTCCACTCCTATCCAATAACTTCTTGCTCGTGAGTGAGCAAGGACCGCTTCGAAGGAAGCGGTCTTTTTTTTGTCTTTTTACACAGCAAGCGAGCAAATCTATGCGAAAAATCGAATACATTTCGCCCGTTCGGCCGAATTCAGCCGATTCTATATGAAATTTCGTGCTTATTGGGGCTGAAGGAGGGCAGAAGGCGTGATTATATATGAAATTTCGAATACATTTCGGATTTTTAGGCGATGACGGCGAATTATATGCGAAAAATCGAATACATTTCGCCCGTTCGGCCGAATTCAGCCGATTCTATATGAAATTTCGTGCTTATTGGGGCTGAAGGAGGGCGGAAGGCGTGATTATGTATGAAATTTCGAATACATTTCGGATTTTTAGGCGATAACGGCGGATTATATGCGAAAAATCGAATACATTTCGCCCGATCAGCTGAATTCAGCCGATTCTATATGAAATTTCGTGCTTATTGGGGCTGTAGGAGGGCGGAAGGCGTGATTCTATCTGAAATTTCGAATACATTTCGGATTTTTGGGTGATGACGGCGAATTAAATGCGAAAAATCGAATACATTTTCCGTTCGGCCGAATTCAGCCGATTCTATATGAAATTTCGTGCTTATTGGGGGTGTATGAGGACGGAAGGCGTGATTGTGTGTGAAATTTCGAATACACTTCGGATTTTTGGGTGATGACGGCGAATTATATGCGAAAAATCGAATACATTGCAGCAAATCCCCATGAGAAAGTTACTCCGCACCATCACTAGCTACCTTATACGTGCCCAAAGTTCAATTCGTCGCCGCGATCACCGGTTACTTAGTTAGCACCCCAAGTCCAGTAACTTGCCATTATCCCGTTTACTCCATATGCGCACGAGTCCAGTTACTCCCCACCACCGATTACTCTCGCACCACGAGTCCAGTAACTTGCCATTATCCCGTTTACTCCATATGCACACGAGTCTAGTTATTCCCCACCACCGATTACTCTCGAGCCCCAAGCCCAGTACTCTGCACCATCACTAGTTACCTTATACGTGCCCAAAGTTCAATTCGTCGCCGCGATCACTGGTTACTTAGTTAGCACCACGAGTCCAGTAATTTGTCACTATCCCGTTTACTCCATACGCGCACGAGTCCAGCTACTCACCTCTATACCAGTTACCTCGCACGCAAAGTTTAGTTACTCCCCACTTCCCCAGTTACCTCGCACGCGCCAAACCTTACCGCTGTCAGACAACAACTTCACACGCCATTCGATGGGCTCTTACCATACATCGGACCAATAAGTGAACTATCTGCTCAGGCACACGTAACTCAAGACTGATAATTTCGCAATTTACATGTTGACTCTAACTCCCCCCCCTTTACCCGCATTTCTCAACCCGCTGTCGTTACCTCGACGGGCTGAATTGCTGCTTACGGTAGGTGAGTGGGCTAACGCCGTATTTCTTCTTAAAGGCTTTACTGAAGTAGTAAATGTCGGGGAAGCCAGCTTGTTCGGCGACTTCTTTGATGAGCAGGGAAGGTTGCTTCAGCAGCTCGCAGGCTTTGGACAGCCGGATCCGGTTCATCTCTTCGATCAGAGTGCGGCCGGTCTTCTGCTTGTAGAGGCGGGACAGATGGCCGTAGCTCATATGCAGCGAAGCGGCCAACGCCTCAACGTTTAACCGATCCCCGCGGAAGTCCTCCAGGTAAACCTCCACCTTACGAAGCAACGCGTCCTGAGCTTGCAACGGCTCGGAGGCGGAAACGGTCTGACGTGCGTCGGTCACGCCGGACAAGACCTCCAGCAACTGCACCAGCAGCAGCCGTTGATAAAATGGCGAACGCCCGCTCTCCGCTTCGGTAAAAAATTGCATTAACAGCGAACGAATGCCGTATTCGTCGCGGTAAGCGCCGGGCGGCCATTCTTTCATGCGGATAAGCCGTCGAAGAAAGCTGTCGTTCGCTGCTGTTGCCTCTGCCATTGTCATGCCCTCTGGGGTTGATTCCACCGCGACTTCAACTGTTGTCTCCGCGGTTGTCTTTGCCGTACCGGGATAAGGTCGAAACCGCCATCGCAGGCAGATGCCCTCATGCGGATCATCACGGGAGTAGTCATGCGCATGCGTCATCCCCGGCGGAATCAAAAAAAACTCGCCCGCATACACCATCACATCCTGATCGATGAAGCGGGTCTGCATCCGGCCGGACAGGACGTAGTTAAACTCGTACCAGGTGTGAGCGTGGGGCGGGCATTTTCCGGAACCGCCGGTTTGTTCTATCACGATATCAACCCAGTCCACCACCGCATCGCCAACCGCGATCTCACCGCAGATTTTGTTCAGCACGGGCACCATTTCGTTACGCCATTTTTTCAAATCCATGAGCCGCTGCTCCTTTGTTCGATTTGACTTCATCATATCATAATAGGACAAAAGTTGATGAGGATAAGTAATTTACTTCGCGTGGGCGGAATCGGAAAATGAGGGGGAAGGCTAACTCATATTCAGGGAGGTACCCGATACGATGTTCTGGACGGAAGAGAAATTAAATGCACGGATTCGCGAGCTGGAGGCTTATCGTTACCGCGATGCCCAGCCGATCGAGGCGTTCCGCGCGCAAGTGGACGAGGAAGGGCGCATCGGCGCCAGGCCGCCCCAGGAGGGGCCATGGTCCACGATGCAGGCGGGAGAACGCTGGGAAGGCCGCGATCTTTATTTATGGCTGGAAACGGAGGTTGAGCTTCCGGCAGCTTGGAAAGGGCGTCAAATCGTCGGCGTGTTTGACTTCGGCAAAACGGGTGGAGGAAACAACTCCGGGTTCGAATCGCTCCTCTATATAAACGGTGATCCCTTCCAAGGGGTGGATATGAATCACCAGGAGGTGTTTTTCCCGGAAGAGGCTTCCGGTACACAGGTCAAGCTGCAATTCCGTTTATGGTCCGGACTCGAGGGCGGCGGAAAGCCGCAAGTGCAGGAACACCGGATCCAACGGGCGGAGATCGCTTGGCTCGATGGCACAGTTGACCGCTTATATTATACGGCCCGCGCGGTGATGCAGACGGTGGAGGTCCTGCCGGCAAACGCGCCGGAGCGGACCGATCTGTTGACGGCGCTGGATCGCGCGTTCCTGCTGATCGATTGGTCCTATCCGGGATCGGATGCGTTTTATGCCTCGTTGACGGAAGCGGAGGAGCAATTAACTCAAGTGGTGGCGGGAATGAAGAAGACGTCGCCGGTCACAGTGCAATGCATCGGACATACCCATATCGATGTCGCCTGGTTGTGGCGGCTGAAGCATACGCGGGAAAAAGCAGCCCGCAGCTTCAGCACCGTGCTGCGCTTGATGGAAATGTTCCCGGAATACGTATTTCTACAGACGCAACCGCAGCTGTACGAATATATTAAGCAGGATTACCCGGAGCTCTATGAACAAATCAAGGAACGCGTTAAAGAAGGGCGCTGGGAAGCGGCCGGCGGCATGTGGCTGGAGGCGGACTGCAACTTGACGAGCGGGGAATCACTGGTGCGGCAGCTGCTGTACGGGACGCGGTTTTTACGGGATGAATTTGGTCAAGAGTGCACCTATTTGTGGCTTCCGGACGTATTCGGCTACAGCTGGGCCCTGCCGCAGATCCTTCGCAAGTCCGGAATCAACACGTTTATGACCACAAAAATCAGCTGGAACCAATACAACCGGATGCCGCATGATACGTTCCGTTGGCGCGGGATTGACGGCAGCGAGGTGCTGACCCACTTTATCACCACACCGCAGGACGGCAATTTCTGGTGGTATACGTACAACGGGCAAATCGAGGCGTCCAGTGTGCAAGGCATTTGGGAAACGTACCGTGACAAGGAATTAAATAAGGAGCTCCTGCTCTCTTATGGCTACGGCGATGGCGGCGGTGGCGTCAACCGCGAGCATTTGGAGCTGCGGCGGCGTCTAGACGAAATGCCAGGCCTTCCGCGCGTGACGACGGGAAGAGCGGACGATTATTTTGCGAAGCTGCATGAGACCGTTGAGGCGGCGGACCGTTACATCCATACTTGGGACGGCGAGCTGTACCTGGAATACCACAGAGGGACCTACACCAGCCAGGCGTACAACAAAAAGCAGAACCGCAAGCTGGAGCTGCTGTCTCGGGATGCCGAATGGTTGCTCAGCTTGCAAGCGCTGCTTGCGGGAGCCGGAAGCTGGGAGGCTTATCCAAAAGCAAAGCTGGACGAAAGCTGGAAAACGATCCTGCGCAACCAATTCCACGACATCATTCCGGGCTCGTCCATTCCGGAGGTGTATCGCGATTCTAAGCTGGAATATGCAGAGGCTGAATCGTTGCTGGAATCCTGCCGGGAGCAGGCCATCCAAGCCTTGACGAGCGATGCAGGGGATTCGTTTACCGTGTGGAATCCGTCCTCTTGGTCCTATACCGGTTTGGTGGCCCTGGACTTGACAGTCCAAGAATCCGGAACGAAATGGATTCAGGCAAACGGCCAAGAGGGGCAAGAGCTGCCATCCGAGTTCGACGGGACCACGGTTTGGGTGCGCGTGGAGAACGTGCCGCCGCTGGGCTTTGTGACGATCCAGCGCAAGAAGGGCGGTCAGGCGGCGGCTGCCGCTAGTGAACCGTTTAAAGCCCGGTCTAACGGGATCGAAACTCCGCTCTATGACATCGAGTGGAACGATCGCGGTCAGCTCGTTTCGATCTACGACCGCGCCGCGGGCCGGGAGGTGCTTGCCTCCGGCGAACGGGGCAATGTGCTGCAGGTTTTTGAAGATAAGCCCAAAATGTTTGAAGCATGGGACATCGATGTGTTCTATCAGGAGAAGCAACGTGAGGTCGAGCAACTACAGAAATGTGAGGTCGTTACCGGAACGCTGCGAGCCGTCGTTACTTTTACCTGGACGTACATGAGCTCGACGATCCGTCAACAGATGATCCTTTACGCCGACAACCGGCGGATCGATTTCCGGACCTGGGTCGATTGGCAGGAACGTCAGCAGCTGCTGAAGGTCGCTTTTCCGGTGGACGTACGGGCGACGGAAGCCACCTACGACATCCAATTCGGCAACGTCAAGCGGCCGACGCACTGGAATACCTCCTGGGACTTTGCCCGGTTTGAGACGGTGGGACATCAATGGGTGGATTTGTCGGAGCACGGGTACGGGGTCAGCCTGCTGAATGATTGCAAATATGGCCATGACATTAAGGATCATGTGATCCGCCTGTCCCTGTTGAAATCGGCAACGTATCCAGATCCCCAAGCGGATCGCGGCGAACATGAGTTTACGTATGCGCTGTATCCACATGAAGGTCATTGGTCCGAGGGCGGCACCGTACAAGCGGCAGCGCTGCTGAATCAGCCGGTATACACCACGCCGGGGCAAGCCCAGACCACATCGTTCTCGCTGCTTCAGACGAGTGGCAGTGCAGATGTCATCATCGATTCGGTTAAAAAAGCGGAGGACGGTAACGACCTGATCGTCCGTTTCCATGAATATAAGGGGGGCCGGGGCCGCGTACGCTTGCACTTCGGAATCCCCGTGGTCTCCTGGCAGGAAACCGATTTGATGGAACGGCCGACAGGAGAAGCCTCTTTGGCGGCAGAGCCCGAATTGACGGTCTCGCCTTATGAAATCAAAACGATACGCCTCCAGCTGAAATAACGAAACCGCGCAGAACGGGCGCCTCCGTCAGTTATCGGAAGTGGGGGCGCCCGTCAGCGTTTCGATATCGTTGGAACCATAGAAAAACAAAACCACCAGGATGATGATCACAATCAATTCTGAGAAACCCTCGCCGTCAAATTGACTCATCGGTAAACCCCCGCATCTTGGATAGTTATCGTAAGGTGAACAGTTCTTCCGGTCGGTAAGCTGTGCGAATCATGAGCGAGCCGATTCAGGAGGAATTGTCCGCTTTTTTCTTCATAGCATTAACGATGTCGTTGATGGTGATATCCCCGTTTTCGTTGAGGAAGTTCAGCAGCTTGTCGGCATTGGCGTCACTGCTGATCGTTTTGTATTCGCCAACGAGGGAGACGAACATGGTCGCGTTGCGGTATAACTGGACGGAATCCACGCGAAGCTTGCCGGAGAGCAGCAGCGCTGCTACGGTATATTCCGGGGTTTTGGGCCGGAAACCGCCCTTTTTGCCGTTTTTCTTGCTGGAGGACGAGGACTTGTTCTTTCCGGCTGAGTTCATGGCTTAACCTTCCTTAACTTGATGGAGTCCGGTTGCATGTCATGGGAACAGATCGGGAACAATTCCCTGTTATTTATGCTATGCAGTCGGGCGGGGTTGGTGTAGACGAGAGACGCAAGCAATCCAACTATTCTTTTTACTGGACGGGATTGACAATCCAGGCAAGGGTCGGTAGAGTAAAAGATGAATTACATAGGAAATCCACTAGGGGCGCCGTAATCGGCTGAGACAAGAGACCATCTTGGACCCTTTGAACCTGATCTAGTTCATACTAGCGTAGGAAAGTGGAGCCGGCCCATGTGAAAGGGTCTTAGGCTGCCGTATACCGGATTGCCTAGGGCTTGATACAGCCGCTCCCTCTACGGAGCGGCTTTTTTGCGCTCTCATGGCCGCGGGGTTCGCCGTTGTCCTCTCGGGGGATTTCCTTGCCAATATGACGGGAGGTGGAGATGTTGAGTTTTTCTCAAGAGTTGCGCAAGCAGGCGGACGGAATTTATCAAGCGATATTCGATCATCCATTTGTCAGAGGGATTGCGAGCGGCCAATTACAGAAAGAACAGCTGATTCATTACGTGAAGCAGGACTTTGAATATTTAAATGCCTATATGCGGATCTACGGGATCGCGATTTCCAAGTGTCACACCCGCGAGGAGATCGCGGTGTTCAATCAACAGATCGATTTCATCTTAAACAGCGAGATCCATCCACATCACAATTTCTGCCGAGTCGCCGGGGTGAACTTTGAGGATCTGCAGGGCTTTCCGCTTGCGCCTTCGGCACATCATTACATCCGTCATATGCTGACGGTGGCCCATGAAGGAAGTTTGGGAGAAATTTTTGCAGTGCTCCTGCCTTGTCCATGGACTTATCTGGAGATCGGTCAGAAGCTGCTGGAGGAAGTACAACCAACGCCGGAGCATCCGTATTATGAGTGGATCACGTTCTACGGTCAACGGGCGGGAGGTGTCACAGAAAAGTTCAAACAGGCGTTGGACCAATGGGCAGAAACCGCCAATCCGGCGGAGCGACAACGTATGGCCGAGCATTTTTTGCAGAGCTGCCAGCTGGAATATCTCTTCTGGGACATGGCGTATCGGCTGGAAGACTGGCCGGTAGCCCTACCGATGCTGCAGCCGGACGTCGCGGCGAGCCGCTGACCTTTCCGCGAAACCAGTCAAATGATCGAAAGAGAGGTTGAAAGTCCATGAGCTTGTTAGAAAAAGAACTTTCCGATGTCCTGGAAAAGGTACAAAATACGAAACCGCTCGTCCATAACATCACCAACGTTGTCGTCACGAATTTTACGGCCAACGGCTTGTACGCGCTGGGCGCGTCACCGGTCATGGCTTACGCGCCCGAGGAGGTGGCGGATATGGCTAAAATCGCCGGGGCGCTCGTCCTGAACATCGGCACGCTATCGACGCCGCAGGTTGAGGCGATGATCCTTGCGGGCCGGTCGGCGAACGCCCACGGCGTACCGGTGCTGCTTGATCCGGTTGGCGCGGGCGCCACCGCGTTCCGGACCGAATCGGCCCTGCGCATCCTGCGCGAGGTGAAGGTGTCGCTCGTGCGCGGCAATGCGGCGGAAATCGCCCATCTCTTCGGGGAATCCCGCGAGATCAAGGGCGTGGACGCCGGCGACGCCGCGGGCACCGAAGCGACCGATGGCGTTCTACGGCGCCGCCGCCTCCCGAGCGGCCGAGCGGACGGCTTCCGCCGGCCCGGGCAGCTTCCAGATCGCATTCCTCGACGAGCTGGCGAAGCTTCACCCGCATTCACTCAAGGGTCACGCGGCGGTGACCGAATTGCAGGCGACCGGCACCGGCGGATGGTGGGTCGGATGAGCCGGATCGCCAGAGCGTTAACGATTGCCGGGTCGGACAGCGGCGGCGGAGCCGGCATTCAAGCCGACCTCAAAACGTTCCAGGAGCTGGACGTTTACGGCATGTCGGCGATCACCGCGGTGACGGTCCAAAATACACTAGGCGTATCGAAGGTCTACCCGCTGCCTCCGGAAGCCGCCGCGGAGCAAATTGAGGCGGTTGGTTCGGATCTTGGCGTAGATGCGTTAAAAACCGGGATGCTGTTCAGCGCGGAGATCATCGAGGCCGTTGCCGCGCAAATTCGCGCTTTCGGCTGGACCCAAGTGGTCGTCGATCCGGTGATGGTCGCTAAAGGCGGGGCTTCCTTGCTGCAGTCGGAAGCGGTGCAGGCGCTGCGCGGGCAGCTGCTGCCGTTGGCATATCTCGTGACGCCCAACCTCCCTGAAGCGGAGGTATTGTCCGGCTTGACGATCCGCAGCATGGAGGACCGCCGTGAGGCGGCCAAACGAATCTGTGCCTACGGGGCGCGTCAGGTCGTTGTCAAAGGCGGCCACGATGTAGATCCCGGCGACCGGATCGTCGATTTGTATTACGACGGGGCGGCCTTCACCGAATTGGTTGGGCAGCGCATTCCCACGCCGCATACGCATGGCACGGGCTGCACGTTCTCGGCCGCGTTGACGGCGGAGCTCGCCAAGGGAACGCCGGCCCTGGAGGCGGTGCGAATCGCGCGAGCCTTTATCCAGGCAGCGATCGAGCAGGAGCTTCGGTTGGGACAGGGGCATGGCCCGACCAACCATTTCGCTTATCGCCGGCTGCAAGGAGCCTCCCGATGAGCGGCGGTGTCGGGAGCGGCCGCATTGCGGGAGACCGCATGCGTAAGCTGTTGCGCGCGTATTTGGTGCTTGGCAGCACGAACTGCCGTGACCATCCACTCCGCGTATTGGAAGAGGCGCTAACCGGCGGCATCACGCTGGTGCAATTCCGCGAGAAGGGGCCGGGAGCGCTCACCGGGGAGCCGCTGCGTGCGCTTGCCGTCCAGCTGCAGGCGGCTTGCCGGCGGCGGGGTGTCCCGTTCCTCGTCAACGATGACGTGGAACTGGCCCTCGAGATCGGGGCCGACGGCGTTCATGTCGGCCAGGAGGACGAGGCGGCCGCGCGGGTTCGCGACCGGATCGTCGACCGCATCCTCGGCGTCTCCGCGCACACATTCGCCGAAGCGGAGGCCGCCGTACGGCATGGCGCCGATTACCTTGGCATCGGGCCGATCTATCCCACGGCCTCGAAAGCGGACGCCAAGGCGCCGCAAGGGCCGGGCTTGATCCGCGAGCTGCGCGCCCGCGGTATCACCTCACCGCTGGTCGGCATCGGCGGCATCACCACGGAGACGGCGGGTGAAGTGATCCGCGCCGGGGCGGATGGCGTTGCCGTGATTTCCGCTGTCACGCAAGCGACTGACGTCCAGGATTCTGCGGCGCGCCTCTACGCGGCTACGGCAGCTGACTTACGCCCCTAGCTTCGGCTCAAAATGACGGCCCAGAGCTTTGCCATAATAGGCAGAGCTCTGGGAATTTATGGATCGGCTGGCAAGGATAAATCGCATCCCTTCGAATTTTGCCATGAATTAAGCAGGATTGGATGTTTTTATAAATCCAACTCCTGTGGTATAATATCTTCGATGTTTGGCTACACTGCTAATTTGCTTTCATGTCGATTAAATTTTTTATCGAAGTTACATAGATCACCGCAACTTTTTGAAACCTGTTCGGTAATAATTGTTGGAATCGAACGGGAAGATGGCCCATGGAAGCGCGAGGAGGATCGCACCT
This sequence comes from Paenibacillus rubinfantis, assembly GCF_001486505.1. Classification (GTDB taxonomy): domain Bacteria; phylum Bacillota; class Bacilli; order Paenibacillales; family Paenibacillaceae; genus Fontibacillus; species Fontibacillus rubinfantis. Next base: position 391,866 of record NZ_LN909065.1, on the reverse strand, counting down.
AAATGACGGATTCCCAAATGATTCGCGAGATTAAGGAAGGCAATACGGAGCTGTACTCGGAGCTTATGCGAAGGTATCAGCGGAAGATCTTGGCCTTCGTTTATCACATGTTAAAGAGCGCTCATATGGAGCTGCTTGCCGAAGATTTATGCTCGGAAACGTTCTATAAAGCATTTCGCAGCTTGCATTCCTTCAGAGAGGTGGATGCTTCTTTCTCAACCTGGTTGTACACGATTGCCCGGAATACGGTGCTCAGCGAACTCCGCAAGCAAAGAAACGGCAACGTCCCCTTGGATGAAAGCGGGATCGTTCCCGTAGCGCCAAGCGAGATCGCCCCCGAGCAGGCGGTATTGCGGAGCGAGAAAGTGGGCATGGTGAGAGAAGCGATCAACAATCTGCCGGAGAAGCAAAGATCGGCTTTGATCTTGCGCGAATACGATCAATTGGATTACCAGGAGATCGCGAATATTCTGGGGCAGAGCGTCAGCGCCGTGAAGTCGCTGTTGTTCCGGGCGCGCAGCAGTGTTAAAAGTCAGCTTGAACCCTACTTTTATGAACCCATCTACGAGCATTACGAAGGGATGAAAAGCAGATGAATTGTAGAGAGGCCCAAGAATTGTTCGGATTGTTGCGGGATTTGCCCGAACAACACCCTCAGCGACTTATGCTGGAGCGGCATCTTTTGGGCTGCGAGTCTTGCACGGGCGAATACCAACAATGGGAAGAAAGCTTGGACATGCTGCAGTACATACCGATGGAAGTGACGGAAGAACAGGCGGAGGCGGTCAACCGGCGGGTCATGGATCGGATTTATGCCGAATCACCATGGCTGGCTCCCGACGTCAAGCGCGGCGTCACTCGCCGGATTCGGCGGAGAGTCGTGTTTTGGGCCGCTAGTTTTATAGCCATCTTCTTATGCAGCTTCGTTTTTCTGTTAATGGATCACACTTCATCCGATCGGAATGCGGCAGAGCCGATGACGGGAATCCTTCCAACCGCGGTCGCGGCAGCCGAATCGGAGTCGGAGGCGTATACGGAATTTTCCATCGCCTTGCCTAGCGTCTCGCGAGGGATTGTAGAACCATTTGCCGTGCAGATGGGGCCGGCTTACCCGCAGTACTGGATGGTGTTATCCATGGGGGGCATGCTGCTGGCGCTCATTTCCTGGAAAGGGCTACGCCGCACCAAAAGATAAACGTTGGTATACCAAACGCTTCTCCCGCTACTGGAGCGGGCGGGGCGTTTTTTACATCTAAAGGGGGATGCATATGCTCGTTGGTTTGATTCGCCACGGACTCACCGATTGGAACGCCATAGGAAGAATACAAGGGCAAAGCGATATTCCCTTAAATGATGAAGGGCGGCAACAAGCTCGGCTGCTCGGCAAAAGATTAAAGGAAGAAGGCGAATACCGCTGGGATTTCGTCTTGACGAGCAACTTATCGCGGGCGCGGGAGACCGGTGCGATTTTGGCCGAGACGTTGGGGATTCCGCTGTACGATCCCGATTCGCGCTTGATGGAACGGTCATTTGGCCAGGTTGAGGGCATGACCTGGATGGAACGGGAAACGTTATGGGGGAAGGATTGGGACCGGCACGAGCTGGGGCAAGAGAAAGAAGAGGAGATTCGTCAGCGGGCTCTGTCCTTTATGAGCGATTTGGCGGAGCGTTACGCAAACAACAATGTGTTGGTCGTTTCGCATGGCGGCCTGTTGGCTCAGTTATATATCGCTTTGTACCAGGAGCAATGCCAGGAGCGGATTGGGAATTTGTCTTTAACCATATTGGAGAGAAAAGAGCAATCCTGGGATTTGCGTTTGTATAATTGCACGCGCCACCTGAAGGAAAGTGTGGAGGAACCGAAGTAAACCGGCTTAGGCCGGCTTATTTTTTTTGCCTATTTTTTGGGATAATTTTCGAAGAACGGGAATAAACGCCGGAAAACCTTCCCATAATGGGATTAAAACGGCGAGGCGGTAAAACTATGAATCTGGCGGATATGCTCACTTTTGCCGATATCGGTCAACTCAGTAGAATAGCGGATCATTACCGCTGCGAATGCAGCGGGCACTCGAAGCATGAACTGATTCAATCCATCCTGCAGACGGTAGGCCGACGGGATTTCATCGAGCGGCATATCGGCGGCATGAGTTTGGAAGATTTGCGTTTCCTGAACACCCTGTTGTTCGATGGACGCCGTCAGTTCAGCTTGGAGGAACTGATCGCCTGTGCGCAGGGCTCGCGCTTTACTGACGATGCCAAGGAGCGGGAAAGTCCGCGGGAAATGATCACCCGCTTTCGTCAGCAGGGTTGGCTGTTTAACGGAACAACCCAACAGACTCGCTACCTGTTCGAGGTCCCCGAAGATTTAAAGCGGCGGTTTCGGGAAGCCCTGGAACGCCGTTTTCTTGCCGAAGTGAAGGCGGCTGCCGCCGAACCGCCGATGTACCGCGAGGAGCCGGATATGCTGTCCGCTGACCTGTTGCTCTTCCTGCAATACGTTTCCCGGCATGATATCCCGCTCAACAGCGAAGGTGTCATGTATCGGAGAAACCAGGTGCAGATTCTGGAATCGCTGCACGTATCCGAGGGATTGGTAGGCAAAGGATGGCGTTTTGGGTACGGCCGCCGTTTTAAGGATTACCCGAATCGCTTTGCGCTCCTTTACGATTATGCCTATCATACCCGTCTCATTCAGGAGAATAACCATCGCCTGGAATTGACGGAGGCAGGAGCCGCTTATCTGGCGGAGGAACGCAAGGAGCCCATGATACAGTTCGTCCGCTTCTGGTTAAGACTATATAAAGGGCCCATTCCTAACTTGCTGTCTCTGGTATACTGGATCTTGTCCTGCTCGAAAGATTGGGTGACGGTACCTTCGTTGTTCGAAAGAGTTGAGGTGCTGATCAAACCGTTCTTTTACGACACTCCGGCTTCGATGTTTGATGAGCGAATCTTACAGATGATGTTGCATCTGGGCATGGTACGTTTCGGGGAAGACGAGCAGCGGGAACGGTATGTGCAGGCCTCTCCGTTTGGGAAACAAGCGGTACAACAACTCCATAAGGCCTAAGCGTTGAATTCAGAAATCAACGCACCTACATAAACTTCTACAGCAAAGAGGCTCCGGCCTAGGCCCAGCGAGCCATCCGGGCGGGAGGAGGGGCCGTTGACACGGGTGCCCTGAGTTGGTACAATCACTCGCAATTCGAGCGAGGAGAGTGATCGGCGTGTTGATTCCCTATCAAGGGAGATCCCCTCAGGTGGATAGCAGCGTGTTTATTGCGGAAGGAGCCAAGCTGATTGGGGATGTCCGTATCGGCAAGGAGTCGAGCATTTGGTATAACGCGGTACTTCGCGGCGATCTGGCAGAGATCGTCATCGGCAGCCGCACTAATCTGCAGGACGGCGTGATCGGACATGTGAATACGTCCCAGCCTTTGATCGTGGGCGACGACGTATCCGTAGGACATGCCGCCGTGATCCACGGGTGCCTCATAGGCACCGGCACATTAATCGGCATGGGGGCGATCGTCCTAAACGGCGCGGATATCGGTGAATATGCTTTAGTAGGAGCAGGTTCTTTAGTGACGGAGAATACGAGGATCCCACCCTATACGCTTTCGCTGGGTTCACCTGCTAAAGTTGTTCGAGAGCTGACCGAAGCGGATTTGGACCGAATGCGGCGGACGACGGAAAGTTATGTGGTTAAGGGAAAAGAATATCGAATTCCCTAGATGAGAGTCCTAAAGTCATCTACGGGTGCAAAGAAATCATGGAATGAGGGTTTGGAGGTGCATCCTATGGATCAGATGAAGGTTACTTATGAAGCAATGCTTGGATTAGCGGCGGAAATGATATGGGACGAAGCGCTCCGGAAGCATCGCTCGGAACAGATCTACAACGAGATCGACACCGCCCTGGCGAATGGCGATGAGGTTGCCTTCCGGCTCCTGACGGATGAACTGAAAACATTGGAAGAACGCTGAAGGTAAACCGCCCCTTCTGTTCATGAGGATCATGAACGGATGGGACGGTTTTTTTGCAGACGCGAAATGGAATTAATCGTAGTTGCGAACAGCCGGGGTAAACATCACGGCCAAAACAGCCAGCGTGCCGATGGAGGCAAACAGCGCAATCGTCTGCAAGCCCCCGATCACATCCGCCAACCAACCAACGAGGATATAGCCGATCGGGAGCAGGGCGAACGACCCGAGCATATCCAGGCTAGCCACACGACCGAACGTTTCCTGCGGAACCAGCTCCTGCAGGCTGGTCTCCCAGATCAAGCCAAACATCATCAGACCGAATCCTTCCAAGGCAAAAAGGGCGCAGAGGACGGCAGGGGCAGGAGCGGTAGCCATCAGCAGCAAGGAGATCCCGCTGAGTAATGCACCGCCATAGGCAATTACTCCGCGGTGCCGCCAGTGCCTCTTTGCGCCAAACAGAACACCGGCACCAATCGCGCCAACGCCTGAGCAGGTCACAGCAAGACCGTAAACATACGGCTGTAAATCCAGATGGATTTTAAATAACCAAGGGATAACCACCGTGACAATCGCACCAAAGCAAATATTAACCAACGAAAAGGCCACTATGGTAATCCACAGCCAAGGTTTGGCTTTCAGCACGGCGAAGCCTTCCTTGAAATCCGCACGCATTCCTGCGCTCTCGTCGGCAGCCCTCGGTCGATGCGGGACAAGCTTCCTTAGCCCAAACAAACAGAGAAACGAAGCGACATAGGTCAAGGCATCGAGGGCAACTCCCCAACCGGCAGAGAAGAACGTGACCAGAACTCCTCCCAGGGAAGGTCCGATCAAACGAACCGTTTGATTGCTGATTTGGGTTAGCGCATTGGCGGAATTACGGATATCCGGGGTGAATACCGTTGCGCGGGTCGCGGCATAAGCGGGCTGAAATAAGCCGTCCATTAAGCCATATGATGTGACCAGGATAAACAGCAATTGAATCGTTAAAGCATCCGCAAATAACAAGACCGCTAAGGTAGCCATCACCGCAAAACGAAGCATATCCGTCAGCAACATCAAATTCGTGCGGTTATAACGGTCGACTAGTGTGCCGGAGATCGGCAGCATAATGATGTTGGGCAACATATATGCGGCCATAAGCAGTCCCATCGTTGTGGTTGATCCGGTAAGGGAATAGACGATGATCGGCAGAATCACCAAGGTAACCGAGCTGCCAAGGAAGGAAACCAACTGTCCGAGCCATAAATAGGGGAAGGCATTAGACTTGCGGAACGGCTCAGCGAATCCTGCTAACGGGTTTCGGGTTGTTGGTTTGGGGGAAGGCTCGGCAGTCAGACTGGCCGCGCCGTCTTCCATTTGTGAAGTTTCGAGATTCATAGATTCGGGTCCTCCTCGGATTCAATCGGAACTTGAGTCACTATCCTGCACGCGTCCCAAGGTAAATAATACGCCGTACTCAGCGCCGTCGGTGTCCTTTGCTTCCCATTTCCGGATCAGGACATCCAGCTCGTCTACGAACTCCTGATATTGCGCCGGGGAGAGCAGTAAGCGGGTTGCTGCCCGGTATTGCGGCATGCCTTCGACATAATGGAAGCTGGGGAAGGGTTCAGGCTTAAAAAACGTAGTTTTGGAACGGTAATACTTCTCAAGAACGCCTCCAGCCGTTTGGGTGCTGACCAAATCCAGCAGTCCGCCGTCATACAGCTTCTGAATGTGATAATGCACGTTGCCGGGAGTTTTGCCTAGAAGGTCGGCCACCTGCTTGGAGGTATGAGGTTCCTCGGCCAGCACATTCAGGATTTTGATCCGCAATGCGCTCTCCAAGAGCTTGCTTTGTTCAGCGTTGATGGGCATCGGGGATTTTTTGCTGCTGCTCATCCTAGAACCTCCTCAAGTGAATGTGGGTAAGAACACGTTCTGGAAAATAAATCGATCTAAAAACCAGTACGATCTGGATTGCAGATCGATTTTAGGTTAGACAGGATGGATTTGTCAAGGATCTCTGTTTATAATTGGGAGACATCGATCGGAAAAGGGGTTAGGGTATGAAATTCAGTGAAATCGAAGCATCCTCCTGGGAGGAGTTGCGCCCTTATTTGGATACCTGCCTGATCCCGGTTACGGGATTAACCGGGCGGGAACAACCGTATGAAGTGACGGAAAAATTGGAAAGACTGAGGGATGTACTCGATTGGGTGGAAATCCCTTTCAATGGGCGAGTGGTCACCTACCCGGCGTTCCAATATCAAACGGAAGGAATGACGCAAGCGATAAATGACCTGTGCCGAAATGTCAAGTCCAGCGGATTTACGTTTGCTATTGTCGTTTCGGCTGATTTCGAGGGGAAGACAGAGGAGCTTCCGCATGCTGATTTAATCGTGACACCGCGCGGATTCGCGCTGGATTCCGGGGAAGGAGCCGGGGGACGAGTGAAAGCGGCTATACAAGAATTGTGGTTAAGTAAGAAGGGGCCGGGTTTGTGACAAAATATCGACAATTTAAGGCGGGACAAGCTTTTCAACGGTCAAAAAAATGTGTCAAATTCTTGACGCTCTTAAAACGCTAATATATTATTAATATGTCTTACGCGATGTTGTGATAAATATCATTGTAAAACTCGGAAACAATTGCTTGACAAAGGGGGTTGAAGACATATGAGCAATCAGCATGACCCGCAGGAATCCTCGCATAAACCGCCTATTCGCAAAGAGATGTCCCGTCGGCAATTTCTTACATACACGCTAGGGGGCGCCACAGCATTCATGGTGGGTGGGGTGACGCTTCCTATGGTTCGTTTTGCGGTGGATCCGATTTTGCACAAGAAGGGCGAAGGCTCCTTCGTTAAAGTTGTGGAAGTCAGCAAGATCACCAACGAACCGCAGGAATTCTCGTTCGAGCTTAAGCAGCAGGACGGCTGGTATTTAAGCACGGCCTCCCTTACAGCTTGGATTCGCAAAGACGAGAGCGGAAATATTTATGCGCTTTCACCGATTTGTAAGCATTTGGGATGTACGGTCGGCTGGAATAACGACAAGAGTTTCCCGGATGAATACCACTGTCCTTGCCATGGCGCGCATTACACGAAAGAAGGCAAACAGTTGGCGGTCGCTTCCAAGCCGCTGGACGAGTACAAGGTTATGATTAAGGACGATTGGGTATATCTGGGGGATATCATCCCGAACACCATCGTGAAATAAGGAGGCGTAGATTCGGATGTTTAAAAATGTGTACAACTGGATTGACGAACGTCTTGATATCACGCCGATTTGGCGCGATGTAGCCGATCACGAGGTCCCGGAGCACGTTAACCCGGCGCATCACTTTTCCGCGTTTGTGTATTGCTTCGGCGGCCTGACGTTTTTTATTACCGTCATCCAGATTTTATCGGGGATGTTTCTGACCATGTATTACGTTCCTGATATCATTAACGCCTATGCCAGCGTGGAATATTTGCAGACGCAGGTCGCATTTGGCCAAATCGTCCGCGGGATGCACCACTGGGGGGCAAGCTTGGTTATCGTTATGATGTTCTTACATACGCTTCGCGTGTTCTTCACCGGCTCGTATAAAGCCCCGCGCGAAATGAACTGGGTTGTAGGAATGCTGATTTTCTTCGTCATGATTGGTCTCGGTTTGACGGGATACTTGTTGCCATGGGATAACAAGGCGTATTTCGCTACGAAAGTAACCTTGGAAATCGCCAACTCCGTACCTGTGTTGGGCCCGGTCATTAAGGAACTGCTGCAGGGCGGTACGATCGTAGGCGCGGAAACGTTAACTCGGTTTTTTGCCATTCACGTGTTCTTCCTTCCAGCGGTATTGCTGATCCTTTTGGTGGGTCACTTTATCATGATCCGCAGACAAGGGATTTCTGGCCCGTTGTAAGAGTTGACATCGAAATGCACTTGTCGTGCATCTTGATCTGAATAATGAAGTTTTCAAATACCTCTATAAAAGAAGGGGGGCAAAAGGGACATGGCTCATCAAGACAATTCTAAGGAAAAAGTCGTGTTCGTTGGCGATTCCCGCGTCCGCAAGGGCAAAGGTTTTATTACGCCGCCGGATTATACGGCTTATCCCGGCAAGTCGGAAGCGTTCATTCCTAACTTTTTGCTGAAGGAATGGATGGTCGGCGTCGTCGTGCTTGTTGGCTTCCTGGTGCTGACCATTTCGGAACCGGCTCCGCTTGGCTTCCCGGCTAATCCAACCGCTTCGGTTATCCCCATGCCGGACTGGTACTTCCTGTTTCTGTACCAATACTTGAAATATCCGTATGCCTCCGGCGATTACGTCGTACTAGGGACGTTGGGGATTCCCGGGGTGATGTTCGGCGGGCTGCTGCTCGCACCATTCCTGGATCGGGGGAAGGAGCGCCGCTTCTATAGACGTCCGATCGCTTCGGCGCTGATGCTGGTGTCGATCGCTGCGGTCGTTTACTTGACGAACTTCGCTTGGACGCATTACCAGCACGAGCTTGAAGCATCGGGGCAGGTGCCTGAACATATTCAGCGGGAAGAGAAAGCCCGTGAGAATCGGGAAAAAGGCTTGCCGACCTCCAACGCAAACCGCCAGGAAGAGGTGGCTATCGTGGATAAAGATGATCCGGCGATGGAAACTTATAAGACAGCGACTTGCATCTCCTGCCATGCTGCAGACCTGAAAGGTGCAGGCGGACCTTCGCTGCGTGGGGTTGGCGACAAGCATGACAAGGAAGCGATTCTCTCGATTATCAAAGAAGGCTATAACGGCAAGATGCCTGAGATGTACACGACGGCGATCAACGCCGGTTTAACGGATCAGGACATCGACCATTTGGCCGAATGGCTTGCGAAACAAAAGTCGGAACAGTAAAATAAAAGAAATCCAAAAACCTGATCGTGTTGCGGTCAGGTTTTTTTAAGCTTGCGCACCGATTGACGTGGATCGAGACGGTGCCATTTTCGTGTAAAAGAGGGATATCGCGTTGAAACTAACGGATCTTTGGAGTCCATCATTTTTATCCTCCCGCTTCATTCTCTGGGCCTTGTTCGTGTGTAATCTGCTGGGAACGGTCTACGGTTACATCTGGTATGACGCCCAATTGGCCGATACCTGGCGGAATCATCCGCATTGGCAGATCGTGTTCGTCCCGGATAGTCCTACGGCGAGTTTGTTTTTTACGTTAAGCTTGCTATTTCTGCTGTTCCCGAGCGTGCTGGGAAAGTTTTACCGCCTGCGCACCTTAATTGAGGGATTGGCCGTCGTGACCAGCGTGAAGTATGGCGTCTGGGCCGTGTCGATGATCTTTGCCGGCGCATTTCAAGGCGGGGAGCTCGTCTGGCAAGATTGGATGCTGGTTGCCTCTCACTTGGCGATGGCGGTAGAAGCACTGCTATTCGTTCGATTGTACAAGTTTGGACCCTTGATGCTAGTTGGCGCCGGCGCCTGGACGCTGCTAAATGATATGGTGGATTATAGGTATGAGGTCTACCCATGGCTGCCGGAGACGTTGTGGGACGATGTGTCGGGGGTTGCGGTCTTTACCGTGGCCTTAACGTTTGCTAGCATCATCACCGGTTGGCTGGCGTTAAAAAGGGCGAAACGCGCATAGAGAGCAAAGGTTCTAACGTAGGACAGCCTGCCATACCATGATGGTAGGGAGGGGATGTCCGTGAGTAGAATGGGGATGAAAGGAACAGCGGCCGTATGGGTTCTGCTTGCCGTGATGCTGCTCTGGAGTACGGCGGTGTCGGCTCAACCGGAAGGCAACGGAACCGTTGGAAAGGCAGGAACGTCGTCGGCTGGCGCGCCTGTGTTGTCAGAGCAGGAGCGCAGCGAGCGGTTGAAGCAACTCGAGTCTGCTTCGGAGCAGTTGTACGAGCATATGCAGCAGGGAAACGCCCAGGCATCGCTGGCGGATATGGAGACGCTGATTTCCGCGTTGGAGGGCGTGTCCTTCAAGGGATTAACGTCGGTGGAGGGAATCCATGCCTTAGCGGAAACGATTATGGATACGAAGGAAACGCTGGTAAAAGTGGAGGTTCAGCCAGAGGAATGGGCGCTGTCCTCGGCCCGCCTGCGGCTCGCGGTTAACAGCCTGCTGCATCCGGACAAGGCCTTATGGCAGCAGTATTATAAGGTGATGGCCGATAACTTGCAGCAGATGAACAAGGCGCGCGCCGGCGGGAAACCGACGGAAGTGCGGAAGGCATTTCAGGCGCTGCAAGGCCATTACGAAGTCGTCCGTCCCGCTGCAGTGATCCGGCGACCGGCATCCGACATCAACCGTTTTGAGTCTTGGTTATCCTACGCCGGCCGGTTAAGCGACGAACGAACCTGGGATGAGTCCGCCTTAAAAGGGGCTATCGCTCAGGGGGAAGGGGCGCTAAAAGGGTTGTTCGGCCGCCGGGGAGATGAACCCGTATTTTTACCGATCACCGGTTTTGACAGCCCGTGGTACTGGAGCGGCTTGATTGGGCTTTGGATCGTGCTTGCGTTGACCTACACGGGGATCCGCAAGTATCGCGCCTCACAAACGGTCATGGCGGTGCGGGAGCAGCGCAAGGAGGAAGACGCTCATCCGTATCGGTTATAGATCGTAGATTGCGAAATCGGTGGCAGGCTAGAATAACGCCCTAAATATCCCTTATTTGTCGCGGAAAGTGGATTTACAGCATAATAAGGACATGTTTTACCGCTATTCACAAGCAGAACTTAAAAAGCAGAGAGGTTAGGATATCCTAAACCTCCCTGCTTTTTTAGCTTAATCCTCTTTAAACCCTTCCCCGTGGACATCATGTACGTCGTTGATAATAATAAACGCCCGCGGGTCAACCGATTTGGCGATGGATTGCAGCCGCCGGATCTCCTGCCGCGAGACGACGCAGTAAGCCATATGCTTTGCTTGCTTGGAATAAGCACCGATCGCCGGGATCAAGGTCACGCCGCGATCCATCTCCTTCGTAATGATTTCGGCAATCGCCGGGGCATGATCGCTAATAATCGTAAACGCTTTGGCGGAATACGCGCCTTCCTGAATGAAGTCGATTACCTTAGAGGCGATAAATACGGCTACAAGTGTGTATAAGATATTTTCCTTCCTAATATAGAAGAGCGACAATCCGATAATGACGATATCCAGCGTCAAGATGACCTGTCCCATACTAAATCCGTATTTGCGCCCTAGAATTCGTGCTACGATATCCGATCCGCCCGTTGTGCCGCCAAAGCGGAAAACGATCCCCAGCCCGGCCCCCAGCGTCACCCCCGCATATAACGAAACAAGAATATAGTCTGTTTGCGTCTCGAACGGCAGGATCCAGCCTCCGAGGATCAACCGCTCGAACAGCCACAGAAAGAAGGTCAGCGAACCGATCCCAATTCCCGTCCAGATAATTTGCCGTCCGCCGAGGATTTTCCAGCCTAATAGAAACAATGGGATGTTCAGCAGCAGGTTCGAAAGCGAAGGGGAGATGCCAAACGCATAGTTCAGCAGCAGCGTAACCCCGGTAACCCCGCCTTCCATCAGCTGGTTGGGCAAGATAAAATAAAGGAGTCCAAACGCATAGATCGCTGTACCCAGCAAGATGGGCAGCAGCGTTTTGAGAATTCCAGATAATTTGCTCGAAGCCATGAAAAAACCTCACCTGTCCCTGACATAGTTTTATGGAGATGTTGCATTAAATCGGCAATTGGTTAGATCTGCCTTTCCTAGTATACCTTTTTCCGTGCGGATTAAAAAATGATTTGTTTTCGTCACCTACTTACGATAACATAGGGGAAAACGGGACATAAGCGGAGGGATCGGAGCTTGGAATCAGACAAAGAGAAATCTCTCGCGGAAATGCAGCGCGAAGTAGACCGTTATATCTCGCAGTTTAAAGAGGGTTATTTCAGCCCGCTGACCATGCTGGCCCGAATGGCGGAGGAAGTGGGCGAGCTGGCTCGCGAGGTCAATCATACCTTTGGCGAGAAGCCAAAGAAGAAGGACGAACCGGACAATTCCATTGAACTGGAGTTGGGCGATATTTTGTTCATCACGATTTGCTTCGCCAACTCACTTGGCATTAACTTGACCGAGGCCCATAATCAGGTCATGCATAAATTCGCAACCCGCGATGCGGACCGATGGACGAAAAAGGACACCGAATAGGGTCATCCTTCATATGCTGTTAGTATGATCATCCCTACAGTAAGGGGGGATAGCACATGAAGGCGGAGGATTATTTGCAAAGAGCTTACCGAAGCATCTACGAAAATGACTTTGCGCAGGCGATGCACTGGTTCGAGCGGGCGCTGGACGTTCAACCGGATCACGCGGATATCCATTATCGGTACTCGATTACCTGCGCTCGAAGCGGGCAATTGGATAAGGCGCTGCAACATGCACGCCTGGCAGCGGCTCTGGAGCCCGCGCAGGACGAATATAAACTGCATTACGACCGCTTGCAGTCCATGGAACTGACGCAAATGGCCAAACGGCAGCTGGAGACGGCAGGCAGCCAGCGAAAAGCCGCGGCTGAGCCGGCAGCCCGTATGCTGCAACGCGCCGTAGAACTTGATCCGTTGTCGCTGGATGCCCAGGTGTGGCTGGCGATCGCCTATGGCGAGCTGGAGCACTATGAGCTTGCGCTGCAGGCGGTTCGAGATGCGTCGGCTCTTCCGTTGGATGCCGGTGCCGCCGGCCAACTGAAAGAGATGGAGCAGCGGTTGAAGCAACAAATCAAGCAATCATCACAGTAGAGAATGCGAGGAGATTAAGATGTCGGAACCAATAAAAGTAGCCGTGGCAGGAGCCGCTGGCAGAATGGGTAGAGAAGTGGTGAAGATGGTGCTCCAGGATCCGGAGCTTCAGCTGGTTGCCGCCGTCAATTTGTCGGATGTCGGCCTCGATGCCGGTACCATGGTCGGCCTTCCGGCTTGCGGTGTGGCGCTAACCGACGATTTGGAGAAGGCGCTTCGCGAGACGCAGCCGCGGGTGATGGTCGATTTCACGACGCCGCAGTTCGCTTATACCAATACCGTGCTGACGATTCGGCACGGCGTCTCGCCGGTCGTCGGCACCACTGGGTTTACGCCGGAGCAGATCGAAGAGTTGGACAAGCTGTGCCACGCCCAGGGACTTGGCGGTTTAATCGCGCCGAATTTCTCCATCGGCGCCATTTTGATGATGCGCTTTGCCGCGCAGGCGGCGAAGTATTTCCCCCATCTGGAAATCATCGAATATCATGGTGACCAGAAGCTGGACGCTCCTTCGGGAACCGCGGTGAAGACGGCCGAGCTGATTGCTCAGAATCGGAAGGAGCTGCGGCAGGGGAACCCCAACGAAGAAGAGACGATCGACGGCGCGCGCGGCGGTTATTATAATGGATTCCGTATACATAGCGTCCGTTTGCCAGGCGTGTTCGCGCAGCAGGAGGTCATTTTCGGCGGCTTTGGACAGACGCTCAAAATTCGCCACGATTCCTATGAGCGTGCGGGTTACATGCCTGGCGTCAACTTGGCGATCAAGAAAGTGGTCGAATGTAAAGGCATGATTTACGGGTTCGAACATTTCATGGAAGATTAAAGGGGATAGGCATATGTTAAACATCGCATTTATTGCTCATGATCGCAAAAAAGAGGATATCGTTAATTTTGCTATTGCTTACGAGCATGTATTTAAAGATAAACGGCTTTATTCGACGGGGACAACCGGACAGCAGATCATGGATAACACTTCGTTAAAAATCCACCGGTTCCTGTCGGGACCGCTGGGCGGGGATCAGCAGATCGGCGCACTGATTGCCCAGAACGAGATGGACCTCGTGATCTTCCTGCGCGACCCGTTGATGGCGCAGCCCCATGAACCGGACATCACCGCGCTGTTGCGCCTGTGCGACGTACACGGCATCCCGGTAGCAACCAACATGGCTACAGCAGAAATTTTGGTGCGTGCCTTGGATCGCGGCGATTTCGGTTGGCGTGAGCTGGTGGAGCTGCATAAGCCGGGGTTAACGAAATGAGCGAACGGCTGGATATCTTGATCTTCGGAGCGCACGCGGACGATGCCGAAATCGGCATGGCTGGCACGATCGCCAAGCATACCGCCGCGGGTTACCGCGTCGGGATCTGTGATTTAACCGAAGCCGAGCTGTCCTCCAACGGCAATCCCGTCTTGCGCAAGCAGGAAGCCGAAGCGGCGGCTGAGGTGCTGGGATTGGCGGCGCGCGTGAATTTGGGATTGCCTGACCGGGGGTTAACCGGAACGCAGGAGCAGTTGGCTGCGGTGACCGAGGTTATCCGCCGGTTTGCGCCGCGGCTTGTGTTTGCCCCGTATTGGGAGGACCGCCATCCCGACCACATCGATTGCAGCAAGCTGGTAGAGGCAGCGGTATTTAATGCCAAGCTGCGCCGGTATATGCCGGACAAGCCGGCCGTGCCTGCGCCGGAGCTTTATTTTTATTTCATTAATGATTGGAAAACGCCGGATTTGATCGTTGACGTGAGTGCAGTCTACGAACAGAAAGAGCGGGCGCTGCGATGCTACCGTTCCCAGTTCGAGGCAGGTTCGCCAGGCGAAGACGTCGCCTTAACCCCGCTGAACCAGGGATATGTGGAACGGGTTAAAGCCCGTGACTCCCTGATTGGACAGCGCTCACTGATTCCGTTTGCGGAAGGGTTTATGACGAAAACGGCTTATCCGGTAAACCTATTCGGCTCCCTGCGCACATAAGCTGGAAGAGGGAATAACAACAAAGGAGGCCCCCACCATATGGAACCATTTTTGAAAATCGGCATCACCTGTTACCCATCCTTGGGCGGTTCGGGGGTTGTGGCCACCGAGCTGGGAAAATTGCTGGCGGAAAAGGGCCACGAAGTCCATTTTATCTCGCATAGCGTTCCTTTTCGCTTAGGGAGTTACCATAAGAATATTTTTTATCATGAGGTTGAGGTCAGCGATTACTATGTCTTCCGTTATCCGCCTTACGACTTGTCACTCGCGACCAAAATGGCGACAGTGGCCAAGACGCAAGGCCTGGATATTCTTCACGTCCATTATGCGGTGCCGCATGCTGTTTGCGCGTTCCTGGCCAAACAAATGGTCGGTGATTCGATGAAGGTCGTAACAACGCTGCATGGGACCGACATTACCGTATTGGCGCAGGACGAATCGCTGAAGGATTTGATCCGTCTGGCGATTAACGAAAGCGATGCGGTGACTTCGGTGTCGCGGGATTTGATGCGGGAAACCCGCGAGGTGCTGGATATCAGCCGGGATATTGACCTGACGTACAATTTCGTTGACGAGCGCGTGTACTATCCGCGGGATGCCAAGAGCTGCCGAATGGATTTCGCCGCGCCGGGCGAGAAGGTGCTGATGCATATCTCCAACTTCCGGCCGGTGAAACGGGTTAGCGATGTCGTTGATGTTTTTCATCAAGTGAATGAGCAGGTTCCGTCCCAACTGCTGTTTGTGGGGGAAGGACCGGATCTTCCGAAGATCCAATGCAAAATCAAGGAGCTTGGCCTTGCCGACCGGGTGCATTTCCTCGGCAAGCAGGACGATATCGCCCATGTCATTTCCATGGCCGATGTCTTGCTGCTGCCTTCGGAGAAGGAAAGCTTTGGTCTGGTCGCACTGGAAGCGATGGCCTGCGGTGTGCCGACGGTCGGCTCAATCGCCGGAGGGATTCCGGAACTGGTGACCCATGGGGAAACCGGATTTTTGGCTCCGATCGGCGATACAAAGCAGATGGCGGAGCATTGCATCACGCTGTTGAAGAATCCGGAGCTAGCGGAGCGAGTGCGTGAAGCTTGCTTGAAGCGGGCAAAAACTGAATTCAGCAGCGAGATGACGACGGCTGCATACGAAGAAATTTATTACCGCGTATTAAACCGTCAACTGCCGACGTTAAATCCAGCTTGCAGCTGAGGTTGGTTGCATCGTCGTGTAGGTGAAGGCGATAAATAAGATGAATCGGCGCAGGGCGGGGTGCCCTGCGCTTGCTGTGCCAGGGGCATTATTAGGCACAGCACTGTGCTTTGTAGCGGGATACTTGGATTGGAAGGGAGGTGTCCGCAATCAAAACGAATCGTTGGAGTCAGGTCGACCCCCTGATGCGGATTCAGGGGGAATACGTGCTGCGCGTATTGCAGGATGGCGGGCACCAGGCTTATTTTGTCGGGGGTTGCGTTCGCGACGAATTGATGGGACGCCCGGTTCACGACATGGATATCGCCACCTCGGCTAAACCGGACGAGGTCGTTCAGCTGTTTGAGCGCACGGTGCCGACGGGGATCCAGCATGGCACGGTGACGGTGTTGATGGAGGACCATGCGTTTGAGGTAACAACTTTCCGCAAGGAATCGGACTACGCGGATCACCGCCGGCCGGTTTCGGTGGAGTTCGTGGATGCGGTGACGGAGGATTTGCGGCGGCGGGATTTCACAATGAACGCGATCGCTCGGGGGCTGGACGGGGAACTGATTGACCCGTTTGATGGCCGGAGGGATATCGAGCGAGGACGAATCCGCTGCGTTGGCGTTGCCGAAGAACGCTTCGAGGAGGACGCTCTGCGGATGATGCGGGCGGTTCGGTTCGCCTCGACGTTTGGCTTTCGCCCGGTTAAGAGCTTGTGGAAGGCACTTCTTGCTGGCAGGGACAAGCTCAGCTTCATCGCGACGGAGCGCGTGCGTATGGAGCTGGAAAAGATCGTGCTGGGCCCGGACCCGCTGCGCGGACTGGCCCTGCTGGAGCGCAGCGGGCTGCGCTGGTGTACCACCGTCGCTTAGACCGATCGAGATGGGTAGAAGGGACAGGTGCTGCAAGCGGCCACAGGCGACGCCGCGAAGCGGCAGCAGGCCGGCCAGGCCATGCTGCACCTCGCGGGCCAATGGCACCGCGAGGTGCAGGTACATACGCTGAAGGAGCTTGCCATCAGCGGCGGTGAAGTGCTGCAGGCCGCCGGTCGCAAAGGCGGCCCCTGGCTTAGCGAGCTGCTGAAGGAGCTGCTGCTTGCCGTAGCAGCGGGCGAGCTGCGCAACGACAAGCAGTCTCTTTTGGAACATGTGGAAACGGTGGTGAAGAAAGATGGAAGCAAACCGATTGATTGACATGCTCCTGGAACATCCGGGGCAATATATATCCGGTGAGGAGATCAGCCGCCGATTGTCGATCAGCCGGACGGCGGTATGGAAGCAAATCGCCAAGCTGCGCGAGGAGGGCTACGAGTTTGAATCCGCCCCGCGGCGGGGATATCGGCTCACTCGCCAACCGGACAAGCTGAGCCAAGTAAGTCTGCTGCATGCCCTTCAGGGGAACCGGATGTTTGGTAAGAAATTGAAGCTGTTGGAGTCAACCCCTTCTACGCAGGAGGAAGTGCGCAAGCTGGCGGAAGAAGGCGCGCCGCACGGTACACTGGTGCTTGCCGAAGAGCAAACGGCGGGGCGCGGACGACAAGGACGGCGCTGGTATTCACCGCCGGGTAAAGGGGTCTGGATGAGCCTCTTGCTACGGCCGGAACGGCAGCCTTTATCGATCGCCCCGCAGTTGACCTTGCTTGCGGCGGTCGCGGTTTGCCGTGCCGTGCGAAAAGTCGCCGGTGTGGACGCCGGGATCAAGTGGCCAAACGATATAATGGTTGATGGACGGAAGCTTTGCGGTATTATCGTCGAATCGGTTGCAGAGGATGAATTGATTCGTTATGCCGTCGCCGGAATCGGCATTGACGTGAACCTGGAGGCGAAGGATATCCCGGAGGAGCTGAAGTCCATTGCCACCTCACTGTCCTTGGAAAGCGGACGTCGTATTGATCGGATGGCGCTGATCGGTGTTGTCCTGAAGGAAATGGAACAGCTTTACGAGCTCTACACCCAGGAAGGGTTTGGGCCGGTCGGTCATTTGTGGGAGGCGCTGTCGGTTACGCTAGGCCGGGAGGTTTCCGTCCATACTCCAAACGGGGTTCTGAAAGGCATGGCCACCGGATTGGATGCTAGCGGGGCGCTGATTCTGGATCAAAATGGCAAACATTTCACGATTTTCTCTGGAGAAGTACAACTTGGCGGATGAAAAAGCAAACGTAATTTGTTATACTGAGCACAGGAGGCGGTATCGGCTTGGTTCCGAACGGCACTCCGGGCGCTCGTCGGAGGTATAAAAGTGATGGTTCACCAAGTCGGCTGACTTGTTAATTTATTGACTTGTTGAACAACCACCATCAAGTTGCGTTGGATTCTGCTCTGAGCCGTAAGAAGGACCGAGACAGAAGAACGAGGAATGGACTCTTCTTTGGACTTCGGACCTTTTTAGTGCCAAACTAAAAGGTTTTTTTGTTGTGCGCGTTTTTTGAGGGCTCGCACACGCCTAAACCGAAGGAGATGGATCAAATGGCAGGTAAACAGTCTTTAAACATCGTAAAAATGAAAAAAATGAAACAGGACGGCATCCCGCTGGCTATGATCACCGCATACGACTATCCTTCAGCCCAGTTGGCTGAGGAAGCGGGTGCGGATCTGTTGCTGGTCGGTGACTCCCTCGGGAATGTGGTCCTTGGGTACGATTCGACGATCCCCGTGACGCTGGATGATATGGTGTACCATTCTCGTTCGGTTGCACGCGGAGCGCAGCATACGTTTATCGTTGCTGATATGCCGTTTATGACTTATCACGGGAGCATCGATGAAACGCTGCGCAATGTCCGACGTTTAATGCAGGAAGGCCATGCCCATGCCGTCAAAATGGAGGGCGGCGCAGAGATTGCCGACGCCGTGCAGGCGATTGTGAAAGCCGGTGTCCCGGTTCTGGGACATATCGGATTAACGCCGCAGTCCGTTAACCAAATTGGCGGTTACCGGGTACAGGGCAAAGACGCTGCGGATGCCAAACGGCTGATGGAGGACGCCAAAGCGTTGGAACGTGCCGGTGCTTTTGGCGTGGTGCTGGAACTGGTCACCGAAGAGGTGGCGACGGCGATTTCCCGGGAGTTGAGCATCCCCACCATCGGCATCGGGGCAGGACGCGGCTGCGACGGACAGGTGCTGGTGTACCATGATGTTTTGAAATATACCGCAGATTATCGGGACAAACGGTTTGTCAAAACGTACGCCGACCTCGGGGCGCAGGTACGCCGCGGCATTTCGGAATATGTGGCCGACGTCAAAAATCGCTCGTTCCCGGCGGAAGAGCATGTTTTCCGTGCGGATCAAGGTGTGCAGGAATCTCTGGGCACGCTGTACGGTAAAGGAAAGGTGGAAGTCCGGTCATGAAGACCTTTACGAATATACTCCCGCTCCGCAACGAGCTGAAGGATGCACGGTTTAGCGCAGCGAGAGAGGGGAAATCTCTGCGAATTGCCCTCGTGCCCACGATGGGATATTTGCATGAGGGTCATGCCAGCCTGTTGCGCAAAGCGCGGGCGGAGAACGATCTGGTGGTATTGAGCATCTTTGTTAACCCGATTCAATTCGGACCTAACGAGGATTTTGAACGATATCCCCGCGATCCGGAGAAAGACTTAGCTTTGGCCGAGCGGGAGGGCGTAGATTTCGTCTTCATGCCTAGCGTCGAGGAGATGTATCCGCAACCGACACGAACTCATATTAAGGTTGAGGGGTTGACGGATGTGTTGTGCGGGGCATCGAGACCGGGTCATTTTGACGGTGTGACGACCGTTGTTGGCAAGCTGTTGCATATCGTGCAGCCGGATCGGGCTTATTTCGGGCAAAAGGATGCCCAACAAGTGGCGGTTATCGCACAGATGGTGTTGGACTTGAATTTCGATGTCGAAATGATCCCTTGTCCGATTGTGCGTGAGGCCGATGGCCTTGCGCTTAGCTCCCGCAACGTCTACCTGAGTGCGGAAGAGCGGCAAGCGGCGCTGGTCTTGTCCCGCAATCTGCTAGCCGCTCAGGCAAAGGCGAATACAACGGAATCCCGTGTAACCGCCGGGGAGTTGCTTACTGAGCTGCGCGATGCGATTGGCGCTGAACCGCTGGCTGTGATCGATTACGTGGAGATCGCCGATTTTCCGGGTCTGTCCCCGCTGGCTGCCGATGAACGGTTGGATGCGGCCGGACGGCGAAGCGATGTGCTGATTGCCGTTGCTGTGAAATTTGGCTCCACGCGTTTGATCGACAACGTTATTTTAACGAAGAAGGTGAACGACTGATGTATAGAACGATGATGAAGTCGAAAATCCACCGCGCGACGGTGACGGAAGCGAACTTGAATTATGTTGGCAGCATCACGATCGATGAGGATCTGATGGAGGCTTCCGACCTGCTCGAGAATGAAAAGGTCCAAATCGTAAACAATAATAACGGCGCCCGTCTGGAAACTTACGTGATTCCCGGGCCTCGCGGCAGCGGCGTCATTTGTTTGAACGGTGCAGCAGCGCGGCTGGTGCAGCCGGGCGATAGCGTCATCATCATATCTTATGCACAACTGTCGGCGGAAGAGGTGCGCAGCCATAAACCCACGGTTGTATTCGTCGACGAGAACAACAAGCCGGTGGAGAAAGCGCACCAAGAACTCCACGCTATGATTCGCTAAATATTGGGTTTATCTTCGGATCACGAAGGAGACACAGGGGAAGAGGGCTCGGCATACAGCCGGGCCTTTTGTGCGCTCCCCTCGCCTTCGGCTATGCCGAGTAGTGTACTATCGCTGTCTCCGCTGTGTTGTGTCGTTTACGGTTAACTGGGCTATCTAGATACACTAATCTACAGTAGCATACTGAGCTATCTGCGGTAGACTGAGCTACTTAGGGTACATTGAGCTATCTGCGGCACACTGGGCTGGGCTGTTTACGGTACACTGGACGAACTAAGGTAACTAAGCTATTGACGCCACAATGAGCTACCTACTCTTAACTGAGCTATAAAGGTACATGTGCTGTTTACGATACACTGAGCTATCTACGGTAAACTGAGCTGTTTACGGTACACTGGACGATCTAAGGTAACGAAGCTATTCGCGCCACAATGAGCTACCTACTCTTAACTGAGCTATAAAGGTACATGTGTGGTTTACGATACACTGAGCTATCTGCGGTACACTGAGACATTTACAGTACACAGAGCCATTTACGGAACTTTGAAACAATTTACGGTACATTGAACTATCTAGAGTAACTAACCTAACTACTGTATAATGAGCTACCTACAGTTAACTGAGCTACTTAAGGCACTTGAGCTGGTTACGGTACATGTACTGTTTAAGCTACATTAGGCTACTTACGGTACACTTTGCTGTCAAAGTTACGCCGGCACTACTCTAGACTTCTCAAGTCGTTGAAATGTATTCGATTTTTCGAATACATTTGGCCGCAACCGGCACTAGAACCAAAATGTATTCGGTTTTTCATATACAATTGAGCTCATTGCCCACCAAACACGCAAATATGTATGAAATTTCGAATACAATTGGCTAAAATCGCCGAAAACGTTGAAATGTATTCGGTTTTTCGAATACATTTGGCCGCAACCGGCACTAGAACCAAAATGTATTCGGTTTTTCATATACAATTGAGCTCATTGCTCACCAAACACGCAAATATGTATGAAATTTCGAATACAATTGGCTAAACTCGCCGAAAACGCTGAAATATATTCGGTTTTTCGAATACATTTGGCCGCAACCGGCACTAGAACCAAAATGTATTCGGTTTTTCATATACAATTGAGCTCATTGCCCACCAAACAGGCAAATATGTATGAAATTTCGAATACAATTGGCTAAAATCGCCGAAAACGCTGAAATGTATTCGATTTTTCGAATACATTTGGCCGCATCCGGCATTAAGCCCCAAAATGTATTCGATTTTTCGAATACAATTGCCCGCACCGTCACTTTCCGCATCCACCCCTTCAGCGGAAACAAGCCACACCCTCAAAAAGTGTAATTCCTCCCTGCGGGAATGAAATCCGGCCTCGAAACAAAAAATGAACGTAAGGCTCGGACTGATTTCATTTTCGTTAGGGGGGATGCGAATGATGTTTCAGCATGTGTTTGCGGAAATGAATGAGATGTTGGACGAAATCACACGGAAATATCCCATGGCCGGCAACGCACAAAAGCAGGAGCTGGCGAAGAAATGGAGCCTGCTTCAGCATATGAGCGACGGCATCATCGAGGAATGGTTGTGCTTCGAGGAGAAAATGGGCTATTTGCGCCATGCGTTCGGGAGCCTGGAGGCTAGGGAAACGCCGGACCTTCCGGAATTGGATGCCCCCGACTTCGTTAAGGGGCAAGGGTATTATAAGCTGTTGATGTTTCCCCAGGCTTTAACGCAGTTCGAGCTGGTCATGCAGCAGTTTCCGGACAGCGTGCTTGCCCGGACTTATTTGGGAATGTGCCACCTGCACCTGGAACAGTCCGACCAAGCCGCCAAGCAATTTTGGCTGGTGCTGGAGAAGGCGGCGAACAAACGGCTTCGTTCGATCATTTATAATGCACTGGGATGTATTGAAGCACAAAAAGGGGTTTTTGCGAAGGCAAAAGAGTACTTCAAATTGGCGCATCACAGCGATCCGTCCTTGCCCGAGCCTCTGGCCAATTTGGAGGCCTGCGCTCGCAGCAACGGGAAACTGCACTACGGCCCGGAATTGACGTCCTTATTGTAGGTTACATTGATGATGGCACTAATTTCAGCTCGATTTATATGAAGCGATGCGAATTTCCGCGTAATGCGGCGCATCGCTTGTTTTGTTTTGTGATTTTTATTACAGATAGCATTTGTATTAATTTTCAAAACGGCTATCTTCTGTTATGCTGTAAAGAGACTGGAATGAAGGGACTACAAAGAGAAATGAAATATGCGGTGCTTGATTTTGAAACGACGGGTAACCAGTCCACGGATGAAATTATTCAAGTGGGACTTGCCATTATAGAACCGGATAGATCGATTTCGCAGGTGTACCGTTCCTTCGTAAAACCGGGAGTCCCGATTCCTCCGTTTATTACGGGGTTAACGGGAATTACCGAGGAGGACGTGAAAGACGCGCCTGAGCTGGACGAAGTGATGGTCGAAATGGTGCCGCTTCTGAATGACGTCGTCTTGGTCGGGCACAACGTGGCGTTTGACTTTAACTACCTGCAGAGTGCTTTGGACAAAACGGGTTATTTGCCATTTACGGGGCGGATCCTGGATACGATGGATTTCTTGAAAATCCTGTTTCCCTCGCTAACTTCCTACCAGCTGGGGATGGTGGCTGCGGAATTTGAAGTGGAGCATGATCGTCCGCATCAGGCGGACAGCGACGCGTTGGCAACCGCGCTGATTTTCCTGAAGTGCTTGGAGGAATGCGTACAGCTTCCGCTCTTAACCTTACAACGTTTGGCGGATCTGTTTGCCGGCGAGGACAGCGATTTGGGCTGGTTTTTTGATGCGATGGTGCAGGAGAAGGAACGCGAGGCGATGCCAAGCGAAGACGGCTACGTGTACTATCGCCAATTCGCTCTTCAGGTAGAGGATTGGCTGGACATCGAAGCCCCAAGGGACAGTGCGGATCGAAACCCGCTGGCCGATGTAACCTTCGAGCAGTTCATGGAACAGGTCCGGGAACGTCTGCGGGAGCGTTTGCCGCAGTACGAGGAGCGGGAAGCCCAGAACATGATGCTGAATGAGGTCAAGCTTGCTTTTGAGGAAGACAAGCATCTGCTCGTCGAAGCCGGAACGGGAACCGGGAAATCCTTGGGGTACCTGCTGCCGGCCATTTATCACAGCGTGAAAAATGAAGAGAAGGTGATGGTAAGCACGCACACCATCAACCTGCAGGAGCAGCTGCGGGAACGCGATGTTCCGCTATTGACGGAGGTCGTGCCTTTTCCTTTCCGCGCCGCCGTATTTAAAGGAAGGCAGCATTATTTGTGCTTGCGCAAATTTGAACATAAAATGAATAGGAAAGATTTTGCAACACCTAAAGAAGAGGTGATGACGGCCGCACAAATGGTCGTGTGGCTGACCCAAACGGAAAGCGGCGACGACGAGGAGCTTAATCTCGGAAATCGCGGCGGTGACTTTTGGGAGACGGTGGCCAGCGAGTCGGATTCCTGCCTGGGCCGATCCTGCCCCTGGTTCCGCAAATGCTTCTATCATCGTGCTAAACATGAAGCCGGCGTAGCGGATGTGGTCATTACGAACCATTCGAAATTGTTTACGGACATCCAGGCCGGTCATCAGCTACTGCCGGGCTATGAGCGCCTGGTCATCGATGAAGCCCATCATCTGGAGGATGTGGCCGGCAAGCATCTGGGGCTTCATATGAAGTATTTTACGGTTGTCCATACGTTGACTCGATTGTTCAAAGACAGCAAGACGGGGCAGTTGGCCAACCTCCGAAGCTCGATTGAGGCGTCAGCCGCGGAGAAAGCAACGGAATGGTGCTCGGTCATCGATGGCATCTACCCGACGCTCGTGGACGTGAAAGAGAGCTGGGACAAGCTCAGCGAACTGCTGTTTAGTTTGATGCCGGATCGCAGCGATGCCGCCCCCGGCGATCCCGGGCAATTCGTGTACCGGCTGCTGCCGGCGCGAAAACCTAAGGATTGGGAGACGTTAACCGCGCTCGAGAACCAGATTTACGTGGGGCTGGGCGACGTGCTTCGGAAAGGGGATCGGCTCCTGTCCGAGATTCGGGAGGAGCAGGATGATTATGCGGCAGAGAGTTTGCTGACCGATATCAGCGGCTTGTTTAAGGATTTGGCCGCGGAACGGGAATCGCTGCGATTCTTCATGAAGCTGGAGAGCGAAGACACCGTGTATTGGATGGAAGCCAACGGGAACTACCGCAGCCGATCGCTGCAAATGTACGCGGTACCAATTGATGTCAGCGCCCAGTTGAAGGAATTTTTCTTCGACCGGAAAAAAAGCGTCGTCATGACCTCCGCGACTTTGTCAGTCGATAAATCGTTCCAATATATGATCGAGCAATTGGGATTAACAGAGGCGGCGGAAGAGGATCGATTAATCACCGCGATGCTGCCCTCGCCGTTTAATTACCGGGATCAGGCGCTGCTTGTGATTCCTCGTGATTTTCCGAGCGTGAAAGGCAGCGTGGGGGATGATCACTTCATTCAGACGTTGGTACGGTCGCTGGCGGATGCTGCGGTGGCCACGCAAGGCCGGATGCTGGTGCTGTTTACGTCCTACCGGATGCTGAGACAGGTCTACGATCCGCTGAAGGAGTTGCTCTCGGCGGAGGGCATCACCGTGATCGGGCAAGGGATGGACAGCGGCAGCCGTACGAAGCTGACCCGGCGGTTCCAGGGCCAAAATGCATCGGTACTGCTCGGGACCAGCAGTTTCTGGGAAGGGGTGGATATTCCCGGGGAGGCGTTAACGAGCCTAGCGATCGTTCGCCTGCCGTTTCAACCGCCGAACCACCCGCTGGTGGAAGCCAAGAGCGAACGCCTGCAGCGGGAGAAGAAGAATCCGTTTATGAAGCTGTCCGTCCCGCAGGCGGTCATCCGCTTCAAGCAAGGATTCGGGCGGCTTGTCCGCTCATCGCAGGACCGTGGCATCGTAATTGTTTATGATACCCGCATTCTGGAATCCTATTACGGGAAATATTTTTTGTATTCATTGCCTGGACCGAAGATGGAGCATATGCCGATGAACCAAATGGTGCCGCGCATCTCGGAATGGCTAAATCCCGAAGCTTAACCGCTTCATAGATCGCATTAAAGAATAGGGGGAAACGAAGTATGAAGTCAGAGAAAATTTCGGACGCCGTCGTCCGCAGACTGCCGGTTTACCTGCGTTTCTTGAACGAACTCAGCCGTCGGGAGGTTCCGACGGTGTCCTCGCAGGAGCTGGGGCAAAAGCTGGATCTGAATCCCGCGCAAATCCGTAAGGATCTGGCATATTTCGGCGATTTCGGCCGCAAGGGGATCGGCTATGACGTGGCTTACTTGATCGAAAAGATCCAACAAATTCTCAATCTGGACCAACAGATTAACGTTGCACTGGTTGGTGCCGGTAACCTGGGCCAAGCCCTTTCGAATTATAACGCGTATTTGAAGGATAATATGAAAATCGTCGCAGTGTTTGACGCATCGCCGGCCAAGATCGGATCGCAGATCAACAACATTACGATTCAGCCGATTGAGGATCTGGTCGATACGGTGCGGGCCAAAAATATCCGCATCGGCATCATCACCGTTCCGGATACGGAAGCCCAACGTGTGGCAGACGAGCTGGTGAGAGCCGGCATCGGGGCGATCTTGAATTTTGCGCCAACGATTCTGAAGGTACCGCCGGAGGTCCGGATTCATGCGGCTGATTTCACCACGGATCTGCTTAGCTTGGCGTATTACTTAGAGAACGGAAAGGAACAAGCATCGTTATGAGTCGGAAATGGTTAATCAAAAATGGGACGTTTGCCGTATTAGAACCGGAGCGTCCAGTGATTCACGGATACATGCTCGTAGAGGGCGACATAATCACTTATATCGGCGAAGAACGCCCGGAGGGCGTAGAAGGCGCCGAAACGTTTGACGGCAAAGGGTTGTTGTTCCTGCCGGGATTGATCAATACCCACGGCCACGCGGCGATGTCGCTGCTTCGCGGTTACGGGGATGACATGGTCTTGCAAACCTGGCTACAGGAAAAAATGTGGCCGATGGAAGCCAAATTTACCGCTGCGGATGTGTACGCCGGAACGGCGTTATCCGTCCTGGAAATGCTCAAAGGTGGAACGACCACGTTCTTGGATATGTACGATCATATGGATGAAGTAGCTAAGGTCGTCGAGGAATCCGGCATTCGCGCCGTGTTGATGCGCGGGGCGATCGGATTGTGCTCGCCGGAGGAGCAGGACCAGAAGCTAAAAGAAGCGATCGCGTTCGCCCAAAACTGGCACGGGAAGGCGGAGGGCCGTATCACGACGATGATGTCGCCGCATGCGCCATACACTTGCCCGCCGGCCTTTATCGAGAAGTTTGTACAAGCTGCGCATGATCTGGATTTGCCGATGCATACGCATATGTCGGAAACACGCGCCGAAGTGGAGCAGAATGTGAACGATTACGGCATCCGTCCGGTGGAGCATCTGCGGAAGCTGGGGATGTTCTCCCGCCCAACGCTGCTGGCTCATGCCGTACATCTAACGGACGAAGAGATCGACGTATTGGCGGCGCATAGCGTTACCATCTCGCATAACCCGGGCAGCAACCTGAAGCTTGCCAGCGGCGTAGCCCGCGTGCCGGAGCTTTTGCAGAAGGGCGTTGTGGTATCGCTCGGGACGGACGGCCCGGCCAGCAACAACAATCTGGACTTGCTGGAGGAGATTCGCCTGGCCGCGCTGATTCATAAAGGGGTATCCGGGGATCCCACGGCGGTTCCTGCGGTTGAAGCGCTCAAAATGGGGACGGAGTACGGCGCGAAGTCGGTCTTTTTGCCGAACACAGGGAAGCTAGCTGCCGGCATGAAGGCCGATTTCATCGCCTTAAATACAGAGCAAGCCCATTTTCTGCCGAAAACGGATTTCATCTCCCATACGGTTTATTCTGCTGGAGCCAAAGACGTGGAGCATGTCTGGGTGAACGGCAAGCAGGTCATTAAACACGGAGCTTGCCTGACGCTGGACGAGGAGCGGATCCGTCACGATGCCCAAGCGGCTTTCGAGGGATTGCTGGCACGGTAATACGTAGGATAGGAAAGGAAGAGTAGGTTGAGGAAGCGAACCCAATGGATTCTGCTGTCCATCGTGATCCTGCTGATCGTGCTCCTGGGCCTTCACCGGTTTTATTTATACATTCATGAAGATACGTGGAGAGCCGAAAGAGCCGCTATCCAGCAGGCAAAGCAGGAGACGGACCTGGTCCGGGGCGACGAGGTGTGGAAGTCGATATGGGATGAAGTCACCTGGGTAGTCCAGGGGGAAGACGAGTCCGGCCGCAAAATGATGGTATGGCTTCGTGAAGGGCACGAACCTGAGGTGCGCTTGCTGTCGGAAGGGAAATCCGAAAATCAAATGCGTGCGTTGATCAAGCAATCGTTGCCGGGGATCCGGATTGTTCGGCTGCTGCCGGGCATTTATAATGACCAACTGGTCTGGCAGCTGTTTTACAAGCAGAAAGACCATCATTACTATCGGTTCTTCAGCTTTACGACCGGCGAACCCTTACCGGAAGTATTTACCCTGCCGAACCGCTGATGGGGACTCGATGGAACGTTCATAAATAAACGGTTTCGATGTTTAGGCAATTTAGCCTGAATGGCGGAACCGTTTTATTTTTAAGGAGGGAATGGCTTTGGGGCAGATCGATTCTGCAGTTCAGGAGGAGATGGTTCTGGATGAGCTTAAGCGAGCGTTTATCCATCATTTTTCTACTCCAATTCGACAAGCAACTCCGATTCGAAGAGGTTGGTTGAATTATAAATGGAAAATCACCACGGATCTCGGGGACTTTGTTCTTAAGCAATATAATCAGGAACGTTTTAAGTCCTATAAGCCGGAGACGTTGCAGCTCGCTTTATCGCAGCAAAAGCGATTAAGTGACTTGGGGTTTCCATGCCCAACGCTCCTAGCATCGAACGGAGAGCTGATGCTGGAGTCGGCGAACGGTGAGAAGTTCATTGTCATGGGGTATTGTGAGGGGCAACGGGTTCCACCGGGGCAAGCCAATACGGAGCAACTCTATGAGTTGGGGCGGATCACGGGCCAAATGCATCTGATGCTGAATGACGGGACGTTGTATCGGAAGAGCTCCGCCCTCTTTTGCCCGCCGTCCCGTGAAGAGCGTTTGAACCACTGGATTGAACTTCAGGAGCGAGCTCAGAATAGCGAAAATGTCCAAGCCGATTGGCTAACCCAAGTTGAAACGCAGCGAGTCGCAACGGAAAACCTGAATCTAGAAGGTTTCGAGTCGATAGAGTCCGGATGGGCTCATCGCGATCTTTGGATGGATAATCTGCTGTTCCACAAGCGTGGAGTAGCGGCAATTTTGGATTTTGATCGGCTCAATTATGATTTTCCCCGGCTGGATGTGGCTCGTGCCGTCATGTCTTGCGCTTTTCGCAACACATTGGACATGTCTTTAGCCGCTGCATTTATGGAGGGATACAGACAAGAGCAGCCATCCCCTGCACAACAGGCTCCATTCTTAGCGACCTCTCTGCAAATGCTATGGTATATGGAAAGCGTCTGGTGGATCCATGATCATATGGAGCTTCATAGTCTGCCTCCCGTCAGATTCGCCCAGGAGATGAACTGGCTGGCCAAACATATCAACGACCTGCCGGCTATGCTTGAGAATTTGTAGCATTTCGGGGTAGAACTACTAGCTTTAATTTTTAAATATCTTCACACTTTTCTTCGATATTTGATATACGATGTGATATACTCATATTTGTAGTTTTGATATACGGTGATATATATCAAATAGATAATGACTATAGATAAGGGGGACATCACGTGAAACTGCGTATTGGACCAATTGCGGCAAGCATCGCCATTTCCGCCCTTGTGTTGTTTGGTGGATGGTTCCTATATCGGCAGTGGGCGATTGAGCGTCCGCTGGAGAATATCGTAAAGAGTGTGGATGGCGTAAATCAGGTTGAAATGAACATTAAACCGGCTGAGTTGGAGCTTAAGCTGAATTTGAAGCCGGGGACGGACCTCGGTGCGTTAGTTCGGCAGATTGAAGAGAACGGGAAAAAGCAAATCGGCGATCGCACCTTAAAGCTGGACGTGGAAGATCATTCTTCTCCCCAGCTTGATCAATTGTGGGAAAACGCGTTGTTTACCGTAGCCCAAGCGATGGAAAACAAACAATATACGCAAATTACCGCGGCTCTGGAACAGATGGAGCAGGAAAACAGCCAGCTGACAGCTACAGCGGAGATGGATGAGAAGAACGTTTATATTACCTTGACGGACGGACAATACAGCAAATTCGTGATTTTGCCGCGGACGCCGGAACGGATGGGGGTATGGCCGAATGCGTAAATGGATGATTGAAGTTGCGATCGGCGTTATTCCGGTTCTGCTCGTCTTCTTGGCGGTGACCGGTGTGAATGTGGTGCCGCTTGTCGTGGCGATGGTGTTGTTCGGCGCGATCTTTACGGCCATCAAAATGCGCGGCGGCGGCGTCGCGATTGGAGCGGCCCAGGAACGGAAGCGCAAAAAGCGCGGACCGGCGAAGCTGACCTTTGAACAGATCGGCGGTCAGGAGAGCGCGAAGCAGGAGCTTCGTGAAGCGCTGGATTTTATGGTACGCCAAGAGGAGATCAGCAAGTTTGGCATTCGTCCGATCAAAGGGATTCTCTTGACGGGACCTCCAGGAACCGGGAAAACGCTGCTCGCCAAAGCGGCGGCGCATTACACAAACTCTGTTTTTGTCGCGGCCTCGGGCAGTGAATTTGTTGAAATGTATGTTGGCGTAGGTGCAAGCCGGATTCGGGAGCTATTTAAAGAGGCTAGAACCCGCGCAGCTAAAGAAAATAAAGAAAATGCGGTTATTTTTATCGACGAAATCGAAGTGATTGGCGGCAAACGGGAAGGCGGACAGCAGCGCGAATACGATCAGACGTTAAACCAACTGCTAACGGAAATGGACGGTATCTATTCGTCCGACACGCCGCGTATTTTGCTGATCGCTGCGACCAACCGCAAGGAGATGCTGGACAGCGCGTTGCTGCGGCCGGGCCGCTTTGACCGGCATATCCAGGTTGATTTGCCGGATAAGAAAGGCCGCCGGCATATCCTTGAGCTGCATGCAGCTAATAAACCGCTGCAGGCGGATGTCAATTTGGACAAAATCGCCGAGGAATCGTACGGCTTCTCCGGCGCTCAGTTGGAGAGCGTGATGAATGAAGCGGCGATTTATGCGATGCGGGATGAGGTGGATCAAATCACCCAAGCGCATTTGTCGATGGCGATCGATAAAGTGCTGATGGGCGAGCAAACGGACCGCCAGGCTGCTGAAGAAGAGAAGCGTCGCGTGGCGATCCACGAATTGGGGCATGCGATTGCGGCGGAGGTTGTCGCCCCGGGCAGCGTAAGCCAGGTTGCATTGAGTCCGCGAGGGAGAGCGCTGGGTTATGTTCGGCATAATCCGCAGGACGAGAAGTATTTGTATACGAAATCGTATTTGGAAGGCCAGATCATGATCGCTTTGGCGGGTGCGGCAGCGGAGGAGATTTATTACGGCGGCCGCAGCACAGGGTCCAGCAACGATTTTGAGCAGGCATTGAAGATCGTGCATACGATGATGACCTCCGGGTTGACCCGGCTAGGGATCGTCAACATGGACATGGTGACCACCGAAGTGCTAATGAACGAAAATACGCGGATTTTGGAGGATCTTGCTACCAGAACCAAAGAGATGCTTCAGCAGCATTTGGCGGTTTTCGACAAGTCTCTAGAGATCCTATTAAAAGAAGAACGCCTCTCCGGCGAGCAATTCCGTTGTCAATTTCGTGACAGCGTCCATTTACCGGCATAAATCATGATGCCGGTTATTTTTTTTTACTTTTTCTTCGTGCTAAGATATTATTATATGTTGGGTGTAAGAAGATGTATGATTCGACATCTGGGAAACCATATTATGTACAGACGATGAAAGGATGGAGCGAGAGGACCATGAACTACAAACGAATTGGGGTCATCGGCGGCGGTACGATGGGTCAGGGCATCAGCGAAATGCTGGCGGCTAAAGGACTGGACGTGCTGCTCGTAGAGGAGACAGCCGATAAATTGGATCACGCATACAGCATGATCGAGACGAGTCTGGACAAACAGCTCGAGAAATGGGCAATTACGAAAGCGGAGAAGAAACTGATCTTATCCCGTATCCATAAAGTAACTCATTTTGCCGAACTCGGTACCTGCGATATGGTCATCGAGACCATTTCGGAGGATTTGGATGCCAAAAAAGAGGTATTCATGCAGTTGGATCAAGTTTGTCCAAGCAACATCATTTTAGCAAGTAATACGTCCACGTTGAGTTTAACTGAGATCGCCGGCGGAACGAAATACCCGGAGCGGGTTATCGGCATGCACTTTATTTATCCTGTTGCCAAAATAAGTCTGGTGGAAATTATCCGCGGTCTGAAAACTTCGGATACAACGTTTGAGGAAACGAAACGGTTCGTGGAAGAGGTAGTGGAGAAACGCGGCATCATGGTTTATGAATCTCCGGGCTTTGTCACCTCCCGGATTATTTGCGTTATGATCAATGAAGCTTTGCATGTACTTGGCGAAGGCGTTGCTTCTGCGGAAGAGATCGATGAAGCGATGCGCATGGGCTACCAATTCCAATACGGACCGCTGGAAATGGCCGACCGCTTTGGTTTGGATTCCGTCCTGGCTGCCTTGGAACGCATGTTCCGCGAATTCGGCGAATTGAAATACCGTCCATCCTTCGTACTCAAGAAAATGGTTCGCGCCGGAAGTCTGGGTGTAAAAACAGGCGAAGGCTTCTTTAAATACGATAAGGACGGTGACCGGCTGTGAAACTGTTAGTCATTAATGCGGGGAGCTCCTCCCTGAAATACCAACTGTACGATATGACGGATGAATCGGTTTTGGCCAAAGGTTTGGTCGAGCGGATCGGCATGGATTCCTCGATTTTGACGCATAAGCCAACCGGCAAGGAAGAAGTGACGGAAGTCAGTGAAATTCTGGAGCACACGACGGCGATCCGTAAAGTGCTTGATAAATTGACGGATGCTGAGCATGGTGTTCTGGCTTCGGTAGACGAGATTCAAGCGGTAGGTCATCGCGTCGTGCATGGCGGCGAAGCGTTTAAAGGTTCCGCCCTCGTTACGCCGGAAGTCAAAGCTGAGATCCGTCGCCTGTTCGACTTGGCACCACTGCACAACCCGCCGGCGATCATGGGGATCAATGCCTCTGAAACGAATATGCCGGGCGTTCCAAACGTGGTTGCTTTTGATACGGCTTTCCATCAAACCATGGATGAGAAGGTTTATCTGTACCCGATTCCGAAGGTGCTGTACAAGAAACACCGCGTTCGTCGTTATGGCGCGCACGGGACCTCGCATCAATATGTCAGCCGGATGGCAGCGGAATATTTGAACCGTCCGATCGAAGATTTGAAGATCATTACGTGTCATATCGGGAATGGTGCCAGCTTGACGGCTGTCAAAGGCGGCGTATCGGTGGATACCTCGATGGGTCTGACGCCATTGGAAGGTTTGATGATGGGCACGCGCAGCGGCGACCTGGATCCGACGGTCGTGACCTTTGTTATGAACAAGGAAGAATTGTCCATCAGCGAAGTGAACTCGATGCTGAACAAGCATAGCGGTCTGCTCGCCATCTCCGGCAGCAGCAGCGACATGCGGGACATTACGGACGGTTGGGAAGCCGGCGAACCCAATGAAACACTGGCCTTCGAAATGTACGAATACCGCCTGCGCAAATATATCGGCGCTTATGCTGCCGCAATGAACGGCGTGGACGTTATCGTCTTTACGGCCGGCGTTGGCGAGAACTCGGCGATCGTTCGTGAGAAAACCTGCGAAAACCTAAGCTATTTGGGCGTTGAGCTGGATAAAGAGCTTAACAAGATCCGTTCTGGAGACCCACGCCGGATTTCGACGCCGAATTCCAAGGTCGAAGTGTTGGTCATCCCTACGAACGAAGAGCTGATGATTGCGCGCGATACCTTGCAAATCGTGCAGGAATCAAAGTAAATTACGGCGAAATTAAACCTTTGTGTTTTTAATATAGTTATCGTTAGAGGAGAGATAAAGGCATGGCGGTCAAAACTGTGATTCGTCAAGTGAATGAGCATGTCGGGGAAACGGTAGTCATCGGCAGCTGGCTCAACAACAAACGCTCCAGCGGCAAAATTCAATTTTTGCAGCTTCGGGACGGGACCGGCTACATTCAAGCCGTCGTCGTCAAGAACGAAGTATCCGAGGAGACCTGGAACAATGCCAAAAGCTTGACCCAGGAATCTTCGATGTACGTCACGGGCGTGATTCGCGAGGAACCGCGAAGCCAGTCCGGTTATGAAATGACGGTAACCGACATCGAGATCCTTCACTTGACCGAAAACTATCCGATTACGCCAAAAGAACATGGTGTCGATTTCCTGATGGACCATCGTCATCTGTGGCTTCGTACCTCGAAGCAGCGGGCGGTTATGGTTATTCGGGCTGAAATCATTCGCGCTGTACAGGAGTTTTTCGATCAAAACGGGTTTACTCTCGTGGATCCGCCGATCTTGACGCCAACTTCTGCGGAAGGGACCACCAACCTGTTCCATACGAAATATTTCGAGGAAGACGCCTATCTGACGCAAAGCGGACAGCTTTATATGGAAGCCGCTGCGATGGCGTTAGGGAAAGTGTACTCCTTCGGACCAACGTTCCGCGCCGAGAAATCCAAGACGCGCCGCCATTTGATCGAGTTTTGGATGATTGAGCCGGAGATGGCCTTCACCGATCACGAGGAAAGCTTAAAGGTTCAGGAGAATTTCATCAGTCATGTGGTGCAATCGGTATTGAAAAACTGCCGGACCGAGCTGGAAGCCGTGGGTCGCGACGTGTCCAAGTTGGAAGGGATCCAAGCTCCGTTCCCTCGAATCACGTACGACGAAGCGATCGAATACCTGCATACGCAAGGTTTTGATATCCCTTGGGGCGAGGATTTCGGAGCGCCGCATGAAACGGCCATTGCCGAACGTTATGAGAAGCCGGTATTTATCACACATTATCCGGCGGGAATTAAGGCGTTCTACATGAAGCCGGATCCCAACCGTCCGGAAGTTGTGCTGTGCGCAGATATGATTGCTCCGGAAGGTTACGGAGAGATTATCGGCGGTTCGCAGCGGATCGACGATCCGGCTCTTATGGAGGAACGTTTCAAGGAGCATAATCTGTCGCCGGAAACGTACCAATGGTACCTGGATCTGCGCAAATACGGTTCGGTGCCGCATTCCGGCTTTGGCCTCGGTTTGGAACGGACGGTCGCCTGGATTTGCGGTCTGGATCACGTGCGCGAGACGATTCCGTTCCCGCGGATGTTGTACCGGCTGTATCCTTAAGCCGGAGCTGAATCTATGGCCATGAATGAGGGCAACAACGCTTGGGCAAAAGGGATTGCTTACGGGATGGGAGCGGGGGCGGTTAACGTGCCTTATCCGCTGCTAACCCATTATCGTAAGCTCCGTTTAAACGATACGGAAGCGATGCTTCTGATCCAGCTGCTTGCTTTCCAGCAAATCGAACGCAACGATTTTCCGTCGCTTGGGCAGCTGGAATCGCGGATGGACATGGCGCCCGGAACACTAGCCCCGGTCATTCGCGGTTTATTGAAGGAAGGCTGGATCAGCATTGACGAAGCGGTGGATGAAGCGACCGGCATCCGCTCGGAGCATTACAATTTAAGCGGAGTGTACCAACGGTTAGGCGAATGGCTGGCTGCCCAGCCATCGGCTGCGGTCAGCAGCAAGTCGTTGGATCCGGCTCCCGAAACGCGGGAGGAACAGGAACGGAATCTGTTCGTGATCTTCGAGAAAGAATTTGCCCGCCCCCTGTCGCCGATGGAACTCGAGACGATTGCCGGCTGGGTGGACCAGGACCGTTACCCGGAAGAGCTGATTCGGTTAGCCCTGAAGGAAGCGGTGTTCGCGGGGAAGGTTCATTTCCGGTATATCGACCGAATATTGCTGGAGTGGAGCCGCAACCGCGTGCGTACGGCAGAGGACGTCAAAACCTATACACAACGGTTCCGCGGAGGAATGCGTTAAGAGGATGAAATAAAAGAGTGCCTTCTCAATGGGAGAGGGCACTCTTTTTTTGATGCAAAAAAGAGACTTAGCCGTCAGCCTTGAATGGCGGCGATGACAAAGACCACCCAGCCGGCGAGAAAACAAATGCCGCCAATTGGCGTGATCGCGCCTAACTTGCGGATACCGGTCAAACTCAAGGCGTACAAGCTGCCGGAGAACAGAATGATTCCGGCAAGCAAGAACCAGCCGGCGAGTACGATTTGCGTTTCGCTCCCGAGTTGTGCGGCGGCAAGACCCAGCAGAATTAACCCCAGTCCGTGGGCGATATGGTATTGGATGCCGGTTTGATACGTTTTTTGCTGATCCTCGGTCAAGCGGTTCTTCAGGGCGTGTGCGCCGAAGGCACCCAGCGCAATAGCGAGAAACATCATGATTCCGCCCAAAGCGAGCAGTATGGTCATTGGGGAACAACACCTCCACCCAAATCTTACCGATTCGCCACAGGCGCGTCAATCCATCAAAAAAAGAAGCAGCGCATTCATCACGAACACGCTGCTTTATTGATGGAGATCAAAGACTGCTTATTTAGCCGGAAGTTCAATTTGGCCATAACCGATGGTTGTAAACCAATCTTTGACCGTATCGAAGTCTTTGGAGAAGGACAAGCACAGCAGCAAGAGAACTCGGGCATGGGCCGCATTCAGGTTGTCACCGGCGATTATGCCGTCGCCACTGGAGTAGTTGCTGCCTGAACCGGTCCGGGTCGTTGTGACAAACACAACGCCTTTCTCGATGGCGGCTTTACGTTCCTCGGACATCGCTTTAGAGATGCCGCCCGCTCCGGTGCCTGCTGTGACGATGCCTTTGGCCCCGTTTGCAACAAATCCGCTGATCGCGCCTGCACCGGCGTCTTGATAAGAGTAGGCAATTTCCACCTTAGCTAATTCCTTTTTGGTGATTTTGCTCAAATCGAACGGAGTTGCCCAAGCCGTGGTGGATTTCAGAGCTCGGAACGGCGCGCGGTAAACGCGGATCGTGTTTTCGTCGATATATCCGAGAGCACCAACTTCCGGCGTCACGAACGTATCGGTCCGGTAGGAGTTTGTTTTCGTGACTTCCCGTGCGGCATGGAATTCATCATTCAGCATCAGGACGGTGCCGAAATATTTCGTTTTCCCGCTCGCCGCCAGCTTAATGGCGTTATACAGGTTGGCTGGAGCATCCGTGCCGATGACGGTCCAAGGACGCATCGAACCGGTGATGACGACGGGCTTTGGACTACGTACGGTCAGATCCAGGAAGTAGGCGATTTCTTCCATGGTATCCGTACCGGTGGTGACCACAACCCCATCCTGGGTTTTGAGCGCTTCATCTACTTTTAAGGAAAGATCATATAATTGCTCAATCGTATAGGCGCTAGAACCGGAGTTGCCAAATTGATACGTGGTGACTTCAGCGATTTGGTCTTTATTGGGGAGGGAGGCCACAAGATCAGCAATCGGCAGCGAACCGGCCCGATAGGTTTGGAAGCTCGTTTCATCCGTGGATTGCCCGGCAAGCGTACCGCCGGTAGCGATCACCTGCACTTTCGGCAGCTTCTTTACGACTTCGGTCGAGGTAACGGTACCCGTAACGGTATCGGCCGCGGAAGCCGGAGAGAGATATAGATTGGGGAGGAGCGCGGTCACGGCAAGACCGGTGACCAATAAGGCCTTCAAACTTCGGGATGTCCACTTCTTCATTCCATCAACCTCCAAGATGTTTTTAGTTAACGTTATGTAATTAAACCTAACGTGGTTTTCGTTAACTTGAGTGAAATTATAGATTGATGTCATGTTTGCTAACAAGATCATAATAGTGCTGATAAAGCGCTTAAATCCAATTAGAACTTACATATTCTCTGTCTATAGCCTAAATAACAGTTCTTTTAAAACATTTAAAATATCCAAATTTAATGTAATATTTTATAACATTACTTAAAATTACGGGAGTTTGTAGAAACTTTGGTCACTTCAAAAACGTTTTTTAAATCGTGCAGGGGCAGGACGGACAACCCGCGTCTATTCTTTGGGAGGAGGGGAGAGTCATTGATGAAACGTCGTTTATTCTAAGATTTCAGCAGGGGGATCGCAGCGTCTTTCCGTGGTTGGTCCAGGAATACGGGGCTTATGTGTACCGGGTGGCCTATTCGGTGCTGCATGACGCCAAGGAAGCCGAGGATGCGGCACAGGAAACCTTCCTGCAAATCTATAAATCTCTCCCGGATTATCGCTCCCAGGGTCTTAAGACGTGGATGACCCGGATCGCTGTCAACAAGTCGATCGACATCAAGCGAAAGAGGGACCGGCGTAAGGAAGAGCATTGGGACCCGGCGGATCTGGACCTGCAGGTGTCGAGTTCGGAAGAGGACCATCTGTATGACTTGATCGATGCCGAACGGAGTACGGAGGTACGCAGGCGGATTGCCGGGCTTCCGGCGGGACATCGCCAGATCGTCACCAAGTTTTACCTGGAAGGCAAAAGCCATGAACAAATCGCCGCGGAGCTTAGCGTGGCAGTGAAAACCGTTGAATCGAAGCTGTATCGGGCCAGAGCCTATATTCGCGATCATTGGACAAGGGAGGAATGGGGATGAGTCAACAACGACCGGAGGATTTAACGTTGTGGCGGAGTTATATTCGCGGCGAACTGGATACGAACACGGAGTCGCGCTTGGAAGCCCTGCTGCAAGGGGATGAAGCGGCCTTTGCCGCTTATAACGCCGCACTATTCTCCATGGAATGCGAGCTTCCGGGTCCGAAAGATGAAGAAGCCTATAGGCAATCGATTATAGAGAAGCTTCCGCAAACGCATACGAAGGAACGTAGGTTTCGAAGCAGCAAGCGCAAGTCTTGGACTCGTCATCCGCTGCTGCATTACGCAATTGCTGCCACTTTGACGGCGTTGCTGCTCGGCAACGGGGTCTTTGATAAAATCTCGGCGGAAACCAATCAACTGATGAATCGTCCGAATTCGTCCTCCCTAAGCGAATGGATGATGAAGGCGACGACCGGCTGGTTGGATGGGTGGCAACGATGACACATGAACTTATCATAGTAAAAAGAGGAAAGGAAGAAGAGATATGCCGTATGAGCGCAATCGACTGTTAGCTTTATTGTTAAACATCATCCCCGGCGTGGGGCATCTCTATTGGGGCAAAAAAGGAAGAGGGATCACATATCTCGTTCTGTTCTTCGGCGGATGTTTGTTTGGAACTGTCTTAGCGATCGCTGCGGAAAGCGGGGAGGTGGCGATGGTGACCTTGGTCACGGCGATCATCCTTTGGTTGATCTCGATGTTTGACCTGCTGATCACGATGCTGCGTGAATCGCCGGAAGAACGGGCTTACCGGGACCATGTCCGGCAGATGAGTGGGGCAGGGAGAGAGTCGGAGAAGTTCTATACGATCTTACTGTCGTTTGTTCCGGGACTGGGCCATTTTCAGCTGGGTCTGATGCAGCGAGGATTGTCGTTTTTGATCGCTTTTTTTGGCTTGATCACAATGATGTTTTTTGTGACAGGACTTACGCATGAATCGGTATTTTTACTGTTCCTTGGTTTGCTGCCGATCATTTGGCTGTACAGCATGTTCGACGCGGTGCAGCTCGTCCACCGGAAATTGGCGGGCGAACCGCTGGTTGATCGAACCCCCTTTGACGATTGGGAGGCGGGAAGAATCGAAGGGCGGCGCAGTAAGGTGCTGGCGACGTTGCTGTCCGCTTTTCCGGGGGCGGGACAAATGTATCTCGGACTCCAAAAACGCGGCCTGCAGATGATGGTCTTGTTCCTGGGCAGCTTCTATATCATCGACGTGCTGCGGTTATCGGTGTTTTTGTTTGTGATCCCGATCATCTGGTTTTATTGTTTCTTTGACGGCTTACAGCAAACGAGCCGTTACGGGATTCTGCCGATGGAGGATCACCCGCTGCTGGAAACCCGTGGTGAATATCAGCATTGGCTGGGGGTTGTGCTTATCCTGCTAGGGGTGTATTTCGTTGGGATCGAACTGATCGTTCCGGTGCTCGACGCCAATTTTCCCGGACTTCGTTTATCGTTTCGAATTGAAAAATACCTCCGTCCAACCATCGTTGCCGTATTGTTGATCGGTGGCGGTATCAAGCTGTTAGCCCGGCCGAAACGGCGGGACGTGTTTTGGAACGACGGAGACATCTAGCAAATACAACACCCAAAGAGAGGTTGCAGCTTCGCGGCTGAACCTCTTTTGTTTTATTTCCGCGGCCCGAGTCTGATACAATGCTAGGAGTGGGAAGGATCGTAAAGGAGAACCGTCTATGTTCAAAATCTATATCGTCGAAGACGACAAGCCGCTCGTGGAGCTGCTGGAACAATACTTGCACCGGTTTGATTATGATACGTTGGCAGCCGCCGATTTCGGTGAGATCAAAACCGAGTTTGAGCGCTATGCCCCGCATCTCGTGCTGCTGGACGTCAATTTGCCGAAATACGATGGATACTACTGGTGCCGGCAGATTCGCAACTTATCGACCTGTCCAATCGTATTCTTGTCGGCGCGTGAAGGGAAAATGGACCAGGTGATGGCGCTGGAAAACGGGGCTGATGATTACATCACCAAACCGTTTGATTACGATATTGTGATCGCCAAAATCAAAAGCCAGCTGCGCCGGGCCTACGGGACCTATGCCGGAGGTGGGGACGACCGTGCGGTAACGGTCGCCGGGCTGCGTCTGGATCGGGATCGCCTGTCGCTAAGCTTACGGGAAGAACGTGTCGAGTTGAGCTTAACCGAGGTCAAAATTTTGGATGAACTGATGAGCAAAATCGAACAGGTGGTCAGCCGGGATCGGTTGCTGGAGAAAATATGGGATGACCAAGCGTTTGTGGACGACAATACGCTAAACGTCTATGTGACCCGGGTGCGGAAGAAGTTGTCCGCCCTCGGCATCGACGATGCGCTGCAAACCGTCCGGGGTCAAGGCTATCGGCTTGTGCCGCACTGGGGGGAGTAAGCCGATGCGTTTGTTTTTGCGGGATCAACGGTCATTCATCTTGGTTTATTTGCTGCAGCTTGCTTTAATTACTCTGGTGTATTGGCTTGACGGTTATCGCCATGCGGAGATTAGCGTCTATGCTGCTTTGCTCAGTACGTGCATCTTCGTTGTGTTTTTGATCGTCCGCTATTGGACAAACCGTTCATTCTATCGCTTGCTGGAACAAGTGCCTGATTCGCTGCGCGCTTTTGCCGAAGTCAAACCGGGCTCACCGCTGGCCGACTCCCTGCAGCGGCTTCTTAAGGCGCAATACCGCCTTTATTTGCAGGAAATCGGCGAGCAGCAGAGCAAGATCGAAGGGCATCGCCATTTTATGAATCAATGGGTGCATCAAATGAAGACGCCGTTATCCGTGATCCACCTGATGGTGCAGCATGAGGACGACGCTCGTTCCGTGGCGATCGGCGATGAGCTGGATCGGCTGCGCAAGGGGTTGGAGATGGTGCTTTACGCCGCCCGGTTGGATACGTTTGAACACGACTTCGTGGTGGAGACGCTGGATTTGGGGACCTTGGTCCGATCAGTTGCTTCGGCACAGAAAAGATTGTT
Source organism: Paenibacillus rubinfantis (assembly GCF_001486505.1). Taxonomy (GTDB): domain Bacteria; phylum Bacillota; class Bacilli; order Paenibacillales; family Paenibacillaceae; genus Fontibacillus; species Fontibacillus rubinfantis. The sequence goes on along the minus strand of NZ_LN909065.1, from coordinate 350,593 downwards.
TATCCGGCGCAAGGTCTTTCCTGTGATCGAGATTCCCGAGGGTCTTATAGTCGCTTCGGATGAGAAATGGTTGGCCTTTGTGTTCACCCAACTCATCACGAACGCGGTCAAATATACCGTGAAGGAACGGGCGAACCTCCATTTCCGCGGTTATGCGCGCGGGCGGGAGACGGTGCTGGAGCTCGAAGATGAAGGCGTCGGCATTCCGGCCAGCGATTTGCCGCGAGTGTTCGACGCTTATTTTACCGGGGACAACGGCCGCAGCTTTCCGGAATCCACCGGAATGGGATTGTACTTGGTGAATGAAATCTGCTCGAAGTTAGGGCACCGGTTGGAGCTGGAATCGCAGGAGGGAGCGGGGACGATCGTACGGATCGTCTTCCAACCGGACCGCGAAGCTTACAACGAAGTAAGGTAACTGTAAGGTTGAGCCATGGAGCGCAGGCTGTCGGCTTTACTATAATCAAGATAGTTCAGGCGGTAGGCCGGAACGAAGCTTGGAGTGAATGAGAAGGGGCGCTAGAACAGCATGGCGGTATTGGAAGTTACGGCGTTAACGAAAATTTATGAAGGAAAAATCGCCACTAAAGCCTTGGATGGCGTAAGCTTCACGATCCATGAAGGGGAGTTCGTCGGCATTATGGGGCCATCCGGCAGCGGCAAAACGACGCTGCTCAATGTCATCGCTACGATCGACGAGCCCACTTCGGGGATGGTAACGCTGAGAGGGCAGGATCCGCATCGCATGACCCGGGAACAGACCGCGTTGTTCCGGCGGCGGGAGCTGGGGTTTATTTTTCAGCATTTCAACCTGCTGGATACGTTGACGGCGGAGGAAAACATCGTATTGCCTCTAACGCTGGACGGCGTTTCGGTCCCGGACATGAAAGCGAGGGCGCAGGAGATGGCGCGGCGGCTTGGGATCGAGGGGATTTTACCCAAGTATGCTTATGAATTGTCGGGGGGACAAATGCAGCGGACGGCGATCGCCCGCGCGATGATCCATCAACCTTCGCTGATCTTGGCTGACGAGCCGACGGGCAACCTGGATTCGAAAGCCTCCCGCGACGTGATGGAGGCGTTCGCTGCGATGAACGAGTCCCGCCGGGCGACGATTCTAATGGTCACGCATGATGCGCTGGCGGCGAGCTTTTGTCATCGGGTGATTTTTATCAAGGACGGCAAGCTGTATAACGAAATTTATCGCGGGGACAACCGGCAGGCCTTTTTCCAGAAAATCATCGACATGATGTCGCTGCTGGGAGGGGATAGCCATGACCTTTCGTCAATTCGCTTATAACAACGTCCTCCGGAATAAACGCACGTATGCCGCTTATTTTCTGAGCAGCTCGTTTTCAGTCATGATTTTTTTCGTCTGCGCGTTGTTTCTGTTTCATCCCGACCTGCAGAAGGAGGTCATGTATCGCTCGGCTGTGCTGGTGTTGTGGGCGGCTGAAGTGATCATGTACATTTTTGTTTTCTTTTTTGTGATCTATTCGGTGGGCTCCTTTTTGCGCTCGCGTAAACGCGAGTTTGGGATCTTGCTGCTGCACGGCATGACCGAACAACAGCTGCGCAACCTGGTTTTCCTGGAAAATATGCTGATCGGTGCGGGATCGCTGGTTAGCGGGATTGGTGGGGGGCTTCTGCTGGCCAAGCTGTTTCTGATGGCCGGCTCTAATTTGCTGGGCGTTCCGCAGCTGGCGTTCCATGTATCCTGGCCGGGTTTGCTGTTGACGCTAGGGGCGTTCTCGCTGTTATTTCTGCTTATTTCGCTCTGCACGACGATGCTCCTGGGCTCGCACCGGCTGATTGAGTTGTTCCAGGCTGAGGTGAAGCCCGCCCGGCCGCCCCAGGCTTCCTTGGCTTTATCGCTGCTTGCGGCGGGTTTGCTGGGCGCCAGCTACTTGCTGGCGGTCACTGCGACGGCCTCCAACGTGCTGATCCGCATGCTTCCGGTCACGGCCATGACGATTGCGGGCACGTATTTTTTCTACACACAGCTGAGCGTATTTCTGATTCAATGGGTCAAGCGACATTTAACTTATTATTGGAAAAAAACAAATTTGGTCACCGTATCCAGTCTGGCTTACCGGATGAAGGAGAATGCGCGGATGTTCTTCCTTGTGACGATCATCTCGACGATCACGTTCTGCGCAGTTGGTGCCTTCGCCTCGGTCAATCGGCTGGCGGATCAATTCGAACAGGACTATCCGGTCGAGATCGCTTATGTGTCTAAGGGGGATAGCGAAGCCGCGGACGAGTACCTAGAAGCGATACGTGCCGAGCTCGCGTCGAACGGGATCGCTTATCGTACGCTCAGCCTTCCGATTCTCCTCGCGGAAGTCGCATCATCCCGCCCTGCCACGACGTCGGAACGCCTGCCGTTGATTTCGTTCGCTGATTATAAGCGGCTGTTGGCGGCGGCGGGAATCGCGGTTTCCGAGAACCCTCCGGATGAAGGAGAAGCTCTGTTGCTGCTTGATTCGGAGCGAGAGAAGCCGCTGCTGATGCAGCGAAAGCCGGTCACCTATTCCTTTGCGGGCGCTCCGGAGCTGCTGGTGCACGAGATTGGCGTCACGCAGCATGTCGCCCTCCCTGAGAATCTGACCCTGGACGCCGGCGACGACCGCGGAGGCTCGTTCTCCGGGCTGGTGGTCAACGATGCCTTGCTGGAACGGCTTATGGCGGCTTTGGCAGAGGAGAACGGCGGGATGCCTGTGGACCGGTTCACCGGGTTTTACGTGGATCCGCCGGAGCTCACCCGCGGCCTGGCTGCAGAGTTGACCGATAACGGGAGAGTAACCTATGAGTCGGGTCGGCCTTACGCCATGACCGTGAGCGGGACCTTGGCGGAAGTGCAGCGGACAACGTATCGGGCCTTGCTGTTTTTCGCTTTGCTGGTGGGAACTGTTTTTTTTATTGCGGCGGGGAGCTTCTTGTATTTCCGACTGTACAGCGATTTGGCGTATGATCGGCGACAGTATGGGGCGTTAGCGAAACTGGGCCTCACAGAAAAAGAACTGGCCAAGATCGTGACCCGTCAGGTAGGTCTGCTGTTCTTCGTGCCGATTGCGCTGGCCATCGTTCATAGCTTAATCGCGTTTAAGGCGATGCAAAGCTTACTTAACTTTTCCGTCGCTTGGCAAACGGTGTTGATATTAGCTAGCTTTTTGCTGGTACAAGTGGTCTATTTCTTCTTCATTCGGGCCCGTTATTTACGCAACGTCAAAAAAGCGATTCGCTAAACTTCTGGAGGTACAACGTGGACAACTGGATTACGGACTTTATGGAGCAGTTTGGTTATTTTGGCGTCTTTCTGCTGATTGCCTTGGAAAACGTATTTCCTCCGATTCCATCGGAAGTGATCTTAACGTTCGGCGGATTTATGACCACCTACACGGGCTTGACGCCGGCGGGGGTGATCGTCTTCTCGACCCTGGGTTCGGTGTTTGGCGCCGTGATCCTGTATGGGATCGGATATTTGGTGAACGTCGACCGGCTGGAAGGGTGGATCGATCGCTACGGCCGGTACCTGCGCCTGAAAAAAGAAGACATTCGCCGCGCGGATGCCTGGTTTGACCGGTATGGCTATTGGACGGTGCTCTTTTGCCGGATGGTTCCGCTGATCCGCAGCTTGATTTCCATCCCGGCGGGCATGTCCAAAATGAAATTCGGTTTGTTCCTGCTGTTCACCACGATCGGGACGCTCATTTGGAATGTGGCGCTTGTGCTGCTTGGTGCCGCGGTTGGGGGGTCATGGGAAGAAATCGTCGCGTTTATGGACGTATACTCTCACATCGCGTATGCCGTTATCGCTTTAGGCGTGTTGTTTGTGGGTCTGCTCTGGCTGCGGCGGAGAAAAAGCGGAGCTTAACGGTTAACATCACTACCTAGGAATAAGGAGAATCCAAAGAGATGAATTTGTTAGAACTAGTGAAAGCCATTATTCTGGGTCTGGTGGAGGGACTGACGGAGTTTGCTCCGGTGTCCTCCACGGGACATATGATCATTGTGGACGACATGTGGCTGAAAACCGGGGAACTGCTTGGTTCGAAGTATGTAGCGAATACGTTTAAAGTGGTGATTCAACTCGGCTCGATTTTGGCTGTCCTGGTTGTGTTCCGCAATCGATTTATCGATTTGCTGGGACTGTCGCGCTGGATGCCGGAGAAGGCGAGAGGGACCGCGGGGGCTAGACAGGGCGGGGCACGGTTGAAGCTCATGCAGGTCATCGTAGGGCTGATTCCTGCCGGAATTCTTGGCGTGTTGTTTGAGGACTTTATCGATGAGCATCTGTTTTCCACCGCAACCGTGTTGATCGGATTGGTCATTGGGGCGCTGCTGATGATCGCCGCCGACCGGTTTGCGCCAAAGCGGGCAAGCGTCGAGACCGTCGATCAGATTTCGTACAAGCAGGCATTTGGCATCGGTTTGTTCCAGTGCCTGTCGATCTGGCCGGGCTTCTCGCGTTCAGGTTCGACGATTTCCGGCGGGGTGTTGCTTGGCTTAAGCCACCGTGCAGCCGCCGATTTCACCTTCATCATGGCCGTTCCGATCATGGCTGGGGCCAGCTTGATTTCCCTGGTGAAGAACCTGGAATATTTCACGATGGATGCGCTGCCGTTCTTTGTGGTTGGTTTCCTCAGCGCCTTCGTGTTTGCACTGTTGTCGATTCGCTTTTTCCTGAAGTTGATCGATCGCATCAAGCTGGTGCCGTTTGCGGTGTACCGTATCTTGTTGGCGATTGTGATTTGGGTGGTGTATTTCTAAGATAGAATAGAAATGTTGCAAAAACTGCAACATTTGAAGGGGAACTTTTGGGGGCTGGAACGGATTGTTGCATTTTGTACAACAAATTTGCTTCATTGTGGAGGTTGGGGGCGAGAATGTTGTACCCAGTACAACATTTGCCGGGAAAAGACCGTTTGACCGCTTGAAAAGTTGTAGGAAATGCAACATTTCGTTGAAAGGCCCATAAGAGAAAGAGATGCTGCGTTACAGCAGCATCTCTTTTTGGTGTGGTGTGGTGTGGTGGATTAGACTCACCCGCATGCGCAGTTCAGCACTGGCTTCCGGGCGGCGCCGGTTTCGTCCAAGCGCGTCACCGGCGTGGTGTGCGGGGCGTTCCGAAGCAAATCTGGGTTCGTCTCGGCTTCCTTGGCGATGGCGATCATCACGTCGATAAAACCGTCCAGCGTTTCCTTACTTTCGGTTTCCGTCGGCTCAATCATGATGCATTCCTCTACGTTCAGCGGGAAGTAGATGGTTGGCGGATGATAGCCGAAGTCCAACAGCCGCTTGGCGACGTCCAGCGTACGGATGCCGTATTTCGCCAGCCCGCTGCCAGACATCACGAACTCGTGCTTGCACGGTTGATCCGGGTATGGCAGCTCGTAATAAGGCGCCAAGCGTCTCATCATATAGTTGGCGTTTAAAACAGCGTTCTCCGAGACCTGACGGAGTCCTTCGGGGCCTAAGCTGCGGATGTACGCATACGCGCGGACCAGGATGCCGAAGTTGCCGTAAAAAGCTTTTACCCGGCCGATCGAGCTGATCGATCCGCTAGTGGCGGCACCTGCCGCCTCTTCGGTACGGGCACCGCGGATGGCGTACCGTCCAGAGTCGTCCTTGACGATTCTCGGTTCCGGCAGAAACGGAACCAGCCGCTGCTTGACGCCCACCGGTCCGGCACCGGGACCTCCGCCGCCATGCGGGGTGCTCATCGTTTTGTGCAGATTGAGGTGCACAACGTCAAAGCCCATGTCGCCGGGGCGGGCGATCCCCATGATCGCGTTCGAATTTGCGCCGTCATAGTACAGCAGCCCACCGGCTTCGTGTACAATATCGGCGATCTCCAGGATCTGCTCCTCGAACAAGCCCAGCGTGTTCGGGTTGGTGAGCATCAGCGCAGCTGTGTCTTCGCCGACGGCGGCGCGCAGTGCATCCAGGTCCACCATGCCGCGCTTGGTGGACGGGATGGTCACCGTTTCGAAGCCGGCGACCGAAGCGCTGGCCGGGTTCGTGCCGTGCGAGGAGTCCGGCACGATCACCTTGGTGCGCTTCTCGCCGCGGCTTTCGTGATACGCGCGGATCATCATCAGGCCGGTCCATTCGCCGTGGGCACCGGCTGCCGGCTGCAGCGTCACCTCGTCCATCCCGGTCAGTCCGGCCAAATCCTGCTGCAGGTGGTACATCAGCTCCAACGCCCCCTGAACGCTTTCCTCCGGCTGATAAGGATGGATTTTTGCCAAACCGGCGTAACGTGCCACGTCCTCATTAACTTTCGGATTGTATTTCATCGTACAAGAGCCCAGCGGGTAAAATCCGTTGTCCACGCCAAAGTTCCGGCGGGATAACGCGGTATAATGGCGAATCACATCCACCTCATAAACTTCCGGGAAAGCTAAGCCTTCGTTCCGCAGCATCCCCTGTGGTACGAGTTCTTCCTTCGGGACCGGCGGAACATCGCATTCCGGCAGGGAATAGCCGATTCGCCCCGGGCGGCTGCGCTCAAATATCAATAATTCATCGGATGGCATTGTCTCTTTTACTTCGAGCATATCGATTCCTCCAGTACGCGGGCGAATTGGTCAATTTCCGCTTTGCTTCGCTTCTCCGTTACGGCGATCAGCAGATGGCCGGTCAACTCGGGATAGCTGCGGCCCAGGTCGTATCCGCCGATAAATCCGGCGGCGAGAAAATCCCGCTGCAGCTGAAGCGGATTGGTACCCTCAGGCAGCCGAAGCACAAACTCGTTGAAGAACGGCGACGCAAAAGCGGCGCTTACGCCGGGGATGGCGGTGAACAGCTGCTTGGCATAATGGCTTTTCTGCAAATTCAGCTCCGCGACCTCGGCCATTCCTTGCTTGCCCATCACAGATAAGTAAACGGACGCGGCCAGGGCGAGCAGCGCCTGATTGGAGCAGATGTTTGAGGTTGCCTTCTCGCGGCGGATATGCTGCTCACGGGCCTGCAGCGTCAGGACGAACCCGCGCTTGCCGTTGCGGTCGGTCGTCTGCCCGACAATCCGGCCGGGCATCCGGCGCATATGCGCTTCCGAGACGGCGAAGAAGCCGCAGGTGGGTCCGCCGAAGGAAGGGGCCAGCCCCAACGGCTGGGCGTCGCCAACGACGATGTCGGCGCCAAGCTTACCCGGGGCTTCCAGCAGGCCAAGGGCTAACGGATTGCTGCTGACGACCAGCAAGCTCCCATGCGCATGCGCCAGTTCGCCGATGGCGCGCAGATCTTCTAGGGAGCCGAAGAAATTCGGATTCTGAATCAGCACGGCAGCGGTGTCTTTCGTAATGGCCGCAGCGAGTGCCTCGCGATCGGTTACACCTTGCTCCCAGCCAACCTCGACGATCTCGAGATTCAGGCCGTGGGCATAGGTGGCGAGCACCTCACGAGCTTCCGGATGGACGGTGCGGGAGACGATCAGTTGCTTACGCTTGGTGGCGGCGGCGGCCAGGTTGCCCGCTTCGGCCATTGCAGTGGCTCCGTCGTACATGCTGGCATTGGCGACCTTAAGACCGGTCAGCTCGCAGATGTAAGACTGGAATTCGAAGATCGCCTGCAGCTCGCCCTGGCTGATTTCTGGCTGGTACGGGGTGTAGGCCGTATAAAATTCCGAACGGGACACGACATGCTGAATGACGGAAGGGATATGATGGTCATACAGACCGGCGCCAAGAAAGCTGGCGAACCGGTCGGTATCGGCGTTGCGCCCGGCTAATGCGGATAAGTGCCGTGTAAGCGCGTATTCGTCCAAACGCGGGGATACCGGGAGCTCGCCTTGAAAACGAGTGCCCTCCGGGATATCCTTGAACAGCTCTTGCACGGAGCTTGCGCCGATGGTCGCCAGCATTTCCATTTGGTCTTGTTCGGTTAACGGCAGGTAACGGTGTTTTAGCATCTGTTTCGTTTTCTCCTTTCACCGCTTGGCGGCTGGGTTTCGGCGATAGAACGGCAACGGGATGACCTGGGCCTTTAACTGCTTGCCGCGAATCTCAACCTCTACGGTCGTGCCGGGTTCGGTATAGCGGCTGGCAAGGATCGCCAGTCCGAGGTTTTTTTTCAAGGTAGGTGATTGCGTACCTGTCGTCACTTCTCCGATCGGTTCCTCCGAGCCTTCGGCAAACACCGGGTAATGCGTGCGCGGAATCCCGCGATCGATCATCTCCAGCCCGACGAGGCGGCGAGGGATGCCTTCATCCCGCTGTTGGATTAGCACATCGCGACCGATGAAATCGCCTTGCTCGAGCTTCACGAAGCGGTTTAAGCCGGCTTCAAGCGGGGAGATCTGCGGGCCCAGCTCCTGCCCATACAGGGGCAGACAAGCCTCGAAGCGCAGCGTATCCCGGGCGCCCAGCCCGGCGGGGAGAAGGCCGTGGGGTTCCCCGGCTTCGAGCAAGACATCCCAAAGCGCTGCCGCCTCCTCGGCCGCCACATATAACTCGAAGCCGTCCTCGCCGGTATAACCGGTTCTGGACAGCAGCGCGGGTATGCCGGAAATCCGCGCTTCCCGGATAAATGTGAACGGGCGCAAGACTGCGGGATCCTGCCCTTCGCAGAGAGGGGAGAGGAGGGAGGCGGCCAGTGGCCCCTGAATAGCCAGCAAGGCGGTCTCATCCGAAGCATTCCGCATGGTGACGCCATCAGCGGGAAGGTGCTGCCGCAGCCAGTCCCAGTCTTTTTCGATATTTGAGGCGTTAACCACCAGCATGTACGTTTCCTCATCCAGCTTATAGATCAACAGATCGTCCACCACGCCGCCGTTGGAATAGCAGAGCAAGGTGTATTGGGCTTTCCCCGGCTCCAGCAGGGTCACGTCGTTGGTTGTCAGGCGCTGCAAAAAGCGTTCCGCTTCAGGCCCCTCCACGTAAAATTCGCCCATATGCGATACATCGAATAGTCCGGCGCGCTCGCGCACGGCTTCATGCTCCTTCTGGATGCCGCTGAACTGGACCGGCAGCTCCCAGCCGCCAAAATCGATGCAGCGGGCTCCCTCAAAACGCGCATACCTAGGGTAGAGCGGCGTACGCCGTAATGCGGATTCGGACATTACCATCACCTCGAAAGGGCCGGATCGGCCAATTTTTGTGAACAACAAAAAGGACAGGCCAAAGAAACCCCGTCAGTTAAACTGACAGTTTTTCCAGGCTCTGTCCCTTGTACCTGAGAGTTACCCTGCTGGAGCGCGGAAGCTCGCACAGGTTTCCCCTTGGGTGATTCACGTGAGGTACTTAGATCACTTTATGAACTACCTCTTCGTGAATGCTCTCCAGAGTTGCGTCCGGCAGAGGTCCTTTTGCCTGAGAGATTCACCGCATCGCGGCTTGCTCCTTCGGCGTTACAATACAGCGTATTGTAATCTCTCCCCCTGCCCTCAACCGCAGCTTACACATCTCATTAATACTCAAAATTCGCGCTTATGTCAATAAAGTTATCATAATAATTTTAATATATTTCGTTAACTGGAAAAGGCTACGCTTACATTTTGATAGAGTCTATCAAATGTGTTAATAATATTGACATGAGAGCTAGGTTTGGAATAATCTGAACGTGGGAACACCAGGATCAAGTGTAAGCAAAGGGAAGAGTACGATAGATCATCCGGAAAGAGGAGGAGCTAGCCTTGGCCAGTGAGATCAGGGAAAATATTTTGTACAGCGATGAACATGAATGGGTGCTTGATTTGGGGGACGGCACGGTGAAAATCGGCATTTCCGACGTAGCCCAGCATCGGTTGGGTGACATCGTGTTTGTGGAATTGCCCGATCCGGGGCAGGCAATCGAAGCGCAGGACGGCATCGGCACGATTGAATCTGTCAAGACGGTTGCCGATTTGTTTACACCGGTGAGCGGGACTGTATTGGCGGTGAACGGAGAGCTGGACACCGCGCCGGAGCTGGTGAATGAGGAGCCTTATGACGGGGGCTGGATGGTGCATATCCGGTTGAAGGAGGATCCGAACCTCGCGCTGGCGAATTTGATGGACGCGAAGGCTTATGCGGAATTTATCGAGAGATAATTCAATTTCATCCCCATGAAAAAACTCGCGGTCCGCGTGAAAGACGGAAGCAACTTACTAAGTCAGTTGACTTCCGCCTAACGCAAGCCGCGAGTTGCTGTGTTCAGGCATTACGCCCTTTAGGGGGCAGCCGTAGGGAACGGTACAGCACTTCAAACATAAACTCCAACGCTTCCAGACGGCGCTTGGCCTCAGCGATGTTGGCCCCCCAGGCATAAATCCCGTGGTTTTGCAGCAAAAGGGCGGGGACGCGCGTATCCAGTCCGCTTGGGATTCGCCTAAGAATCGCCGGAAGCTCGGCGACATTTGGCAGAATCGGCACCCGGATTTCCGCCGCCGCCTCCCAAATCTCCAAGCTCTTGAGCAGCTCGTTTCCCTGTAGCGGGATTCCACCTTCCTCGCCAAAAAATTCACTGAGTACATTGTTAAACACGGTATGTACATGGATAATCGCGCCGCAGCCGGTCATCCGGTAGATTCTCGCATGAATCGGCATGTCGGCGCATGGCTTCAGCCGCGTCGGCTCGCAAGGCGCGCCGGAGGCATCAACAAACAACACGCCTACCGGTGGGGAAGACGCTGCGGATAACTCCGACGGCGTGTTCGTTTCGCCATCAGCCGTAACGGCAAACACAAACCGGTCCGGCGTATAACGGCCGACCCGTACCGACAAGCTCCCGCTGGAAGCGGGAAACCACCCGCGGACCGCGTATTCCTCCCGCACGCGGAGGAGGGTACCCAGCGCCGCTTGTTTTTCTTCCCATGGGATATCGACGTCGTTCATGTTGCCGTCCCCCTTTCGTACTGACCCCTAGTGCGTCGCCGATCATCAGCTCGTTGCTGCTTTGGTTTTAAACGGCAACAATTCTACAACAGCGCCTGTTTCACGGCTTCTCCCATTTCTTTCGAGCGTTCCGCAGCCCGGTGGACCGCAGCGCGAACGTTTGGCTGGAAGCTGCCGGCTTCCAGCACGCCAATCGCCGCTTGCGTTGAACCGTTCGGCGAAGTGATGTCCGCACGCAGCTTGGTTGGTGCTTCGCCGGTCTCCGCCATCATGAGGGCGGCGCCCAGCACCGTTTGCACGGTGAGTTCGCGGGATTGCTCTGCCGTTAAGCCGCCTTCGATACCGGCTTCGATCATCGCTTCCATTAGATAATAAACATATGCAGGTCCGCTCCCGGATACGCCCGTCAATATTTCCATTTGCTCTTCAGGAATGACGCTAACCATCCCAACCGCTTCAAACATCGACAGAACTTGGGCGCGCTGCTTCTCAGTCGTTTCCGGCGAGAAGGAGATTCCGGTGGCTCCGTGTCCGATGGAAGAGGAGGTGTTTGGCATCGTCCGGGCAACCGCGGCTGGGGTGCCAAGCAGAGCTTGAATGGTGTCGATGGATAAGCCGGCGATTAAGGAGACGATCAGCTGGCCCTCGCGCAAAAGCGGACCAAGACCCGACAGGGCTTCGCCGGCGTCCTTGGGTTTCATCGCCAGCACGATAATCGATGCATCCCGCAGATAGACCCGCTTGGCATCGTCATCGCCCGCCGTTTGCACCTGATAGGTTTGCGTTAAATAATCGAGCCGCTCCCGGTTCGAACGGTTCAGCATGACGATTTGGCCCGCGCCAGCAACTTGCTTATGGAGTAAGCCGCGCACGATGGCTTCGGCCATGGAGCCTGCTCCATAGAAACAGATGGTGGAGGCGGACAAAGTTGGATTTGTGTTCATAGCATAGGACCTCCGATTGGAATAGTGGATAAAAAAAGGGGGGCACCGGCCCCGTTATTGCCGGATTTGCCCGTTCCCCTGAATGATATATTTACTCGATGTGAGCGCTGCTAGCCCCATTGGTCCGCGGGCATGCAGCTTCTGAGTGCTGATGCCGATCTCTGCGCCGAAGCCAAACTCATAGCCGTCGGTAAAGCGGGTGGAGGCGTTATGATAGACCGCTGCCGCATCCACTTCCTGCTGAAACCGTTTGGCGTTGGCGCCGTCTTGGGTCACGATGCACTCCGAGTGTTTTGTGCCGTAACGGGCGATGTGTGCCATCGCTTCGTCGAGATTACGTACGATTTTGACATTGAGAATATAGTCGTTGTATTCCGTTGCAAAATCCTCGTCCGTCGCCGACACCGCCCAAGGGATCAGCGCTCTGGCAGCCTCACAGCCCCGCAGCTCGACGCCGGCTTCCTTAAAACGATTCGCCAGCTCAAGCAAGTGACGGCCAGCGAATTCTTCGTGCACCAGCAACGTTTCCATCGAATTGCACACCGAAGGCCGCTGGACTTTCGCATTTAACGCGATGTCCGTTGCCATCGCAGGATCGGCCGTGGCGTCCAAATACGTGTGGCAGACGCCGGCTCCCGTCTCGATGACCGGGACCGTGGCGTTTTGCACGACCGTTTGAATCAACGAGCTGCCGCCGCGCGGGATGACAACGTCGAGCAGTCCGTTCAGCTTCAGCATTTCGTCAACGGAAGCGCGGCTCGGATCCTCGATCAGCTGGACGGCGTCGACCGGAACTTGAGTTTCGGCGAGCGCGCCGTGGATGATCTCCACGATTTTACGGTTGGAGGACAGAGCGGAGGAGCCGCCGCGCAGCACAACGGCGTTGCCTGTTTTCAGGCATAACCCCATCGCGTCAACCGTGACGTTAGGCCGGGCTTCATAAACGATCCCGATTACACCCAGCGGGACGCGGCGTTTGACGATGTGCAGTCCGTTTGGTCGGTCGATCGTCTCCAGCACGTCCCCAACTGGATCCGGCAGCTCGGCAATTTGCCGCAGCCCTTCCGCGATGCCTTCAATCCGTTCCGGGGTTAAGGCCAGGCGATCCAGCATGGAGGAGGATGTCCCGTTGTCGCGCCCCCGCTGCAGGTCCTCCTCATTTGCGGCAAGGATGGCTTCGGTGCTGCGCACCAGCGCTTCGGCCGCCACCAACAGGGCTTCGTTTTTTTGCGCTGTCGTCAACCGATTCAGCACGGATACGGCACCGCCGGCCTGTTCTGCTTTTTGTCTCACTTCACTCATAGGTATACCTCCTTAAATCTCTGATTTTGAGATGGGTTTATATTTAAGATTTCAGCGAGATCCATTCGTCCCGGTGAATGACCTCCAGGCGATGGACGCTGTCCATTTTCTTGACAACCTCGGTGCTAGGGAGCCCGAGGATGCCGTGCAGTTGCTCGGCATCATAATTGACGATACCGCGTCCCAGCACTTCGCCGTCGGTGCTGACGACCTCTACGACATCCCCGGTATGGAAATGCCCGCTGGCGGCTTTGACGCCAACGGGAAGCAGGCTGCGGCCGCCGCGAATCAAGGCCTCTTCGGCACCGGCATCCACCGTCAGCGTCCCGATGGGGGTGGAGAAGAAGCCCAGCCATTGCTTCTTCCGTGGCAGTGCGGCGCCGTGGGCTTCGAAATAGGTGCCGTGCCCGTCCCCGCGCAAAGCGGCCATCAGATCGCCGGGGGAGGCGACCTTGCCAACGAAGACGGGAACGCCTCCCAGCGAAGCGATTTTGGCGGCGTCGATTTTCGACCGCATGCCGCCCGTTCCTACGGAAGAACCGGCGCCGCCGGCGATCGCATAGATCTGGCCGGTGATTTCCGTGACCCGTCCGATGCGAGCCGCTTTCGGGTCCAGGCGTGGATCCTTGGTGTATAGACCGTCCATATCGGTCAGGATCAGCAGGTGATCGGCGCGGATCAGGTTGGCGACGAGGGCCGAAAGCGTATCGTTGTCGCCGAACTTCAACTCATCCAGCGACACGGTGTCGTTCTCGTTAATGATCGGCAGCACGTTTCGCTTCAACAGCTCTTCGATCGCCATGCTGGCGTTGCCCGTCCGCTTGCGATTCTGGAAATCCGACCGAGTTAGGAGCACCTGGGCAGCGGAGACTCTGTGATGGGCCAACTCTTCGCGATAGGCCTGCATCAGCAGCGCTTGACCCACGGCAGCTGAGGCTTGTTTCTCGTGTAGCAGCTTGGGCCGTTCGGGGTAGCCGATTTCACGGAAACCGGCGGCAACCGCGCCGGAGGTTACAAGCAACGGTTGATATCCAGCCTGAATCAGCCCGGCCAATTCGGTCGCGAAATAGGCGACCGCCTCCCGGTTTAATCCTCCTTCGGACGATGTCAGCGAACTGCTGCCGATTTTGACGACGATGCGTCGCAGCATGGGGATCACTCCTAAACGATAGATAAAATAAAAAAACTTCCGCCTTTGCATGCAAAGGACGAAAGTTTTGACTTCCGCGGTACCACCTTTATTGATGAGATGAGCTCATCCAACTCGAATGCCCGGTAACAGCGGGCGCTGTCCAGCTTGTTCGGCCGGCCGCTCGGGGATAGGGTTCGGAAAGGGCAAGCTTGTAAATTCTTTCAGCCGGTGGAATTTACTCTCTGGATCGCCGCATTCTTTCGTACTGGTCCCGTCATTGCGTTTCCATCATATCCGTAAAAGGGTCTCATTTAATGTTAGCATACCATGCGTTTCTCCCCAATGCAAAGGAAACCCGCCAAGAAACCGCGTAAGAACCGCATCCGCCCGCGGTGCCTTTCTTCTTGCGCAACCGTTAAGGCACCGCTATGATGAGACACAAGGAAGTCTAAGCGCGAACGAAAGGCGGAGATCAAGCGATGGATCAATCGATAAATCAATCGTCGAATCCAACGATTCGCCAAGCGGCTCCATGGCGGATTGCCTTAATCCAATGCGATATCGCTTTAGGCGAACCCGGAGTGAACCGGGCCAAGCTGGAGTTGGCAATGGAACGGGCGGCGAGCGCCGGGGAGAAGCCGGACGTCATCCTGTTGCCAGAGCTGTGGAATACGGGATACGCCTTAACGGAAATCGGAGAAATCGCCGATCCGGAAGGGCGGGATAGCCGGGAGTGGTTGGCTGCTTTTGCACGCCGCCATGGCATTCATGTGGTAGGCGGTTCCATCGCTGAAAACCGCGGCGGTCAGGTGTATAACACGATGCTCGTATTCAATCGCAGCGGTGTAGAGGTTGCCGCTTATTCCAAAATTCATTTGTTTCGACTGATGGAGGAGGAGAAGTATCTGCAACCGGGAGGGCAGAGCATGATTTTTGAGCTGGACGGCCAGCAGGCCGGAGCGATGATCTGCTACGACATTCGCTTTCCGGAGTTGGCCCGCAGTCTGGCCCTCCGGGGCGCCAAGCTGCTGTTTGTGGCAGCGGAATGGCCGCAGCCTCGGCTCAACCATTGGCGCACCCTGCTCACCGCACGAGCTATTGAGAATCAGATGTACGTGATTGCCTGTAATCGGACGGGAACAAGCGGCGGCGATGAATTTTTTGGCCATTCGATGATCATCGACCCTTGGGGCGAAATCGTAGCCGAAGGCGGCGAAGGGGAGGATATCGTCACCGGAATTATCGATCTCACGCTGGTCGATCAAGTCCGCCGCCGCATTCCCGTCTTTGCCGACCGCCGGCCGCAGCTTTATGAATGGTAAAGCGATTGGCGATGCTCCATCGTCGCCTTAAATGTCTCGATGAAGGCCTCGGCGGCCTTGGACAGATAGCGGCCTTTGCGATAGGCGATGACCAGCGTCCGGCTTGGGGCGGGGGCGGCGAGAGGCAAATAAGCGGGGATCAGCTCGCTGCGTTTGGCCCGGGCGATAAACCGCGGTACAAGCGTAATTCCCATGCCAGCCGCGACGAGCGACTGTACGGTTTCGATGTTGTTGCTCTCGAATACCACGTTGGGTTCGAACCCGGCGCTTCGGCACAATTCAACGGTCAGCTTGCGGAAGCCTTGGCCTTTTTTGAGTACGATAAACGGTTCCTCCTGAAGCTGAGCTAACTCGACTCCCCGCTCCTGCACTCCGGGATGCGTCGCCAGCGGGTGGTTGGGCGGAACGGCCAAATCAATGATCTCCTCGCCGATCGGCACGTAAGAGAGGGAAGGCTCCTGCAACGGCAAGGAAAGCAGGCTGAGATCGGTGCCGCCGCCAGCTGTAAGCTTCTCCAGGTTAAGTGATGTGTCTTCCAGCAGGGTCACTTGAATATCCGGATAGCTCTCCTTAAACGCCGGAAGCACGTAAGGCAGCAGGTGGGAACCGGTAATCGGCATGCTCCCAACGACGACGCGGCCCGCTCTTAGCTGGGAGATGTCGTCCATTTCCTGCCGGAGCTCGGCGACGGCGTCCATGATTTTTTGCGCATGCGCGATAAAACTGGCTCCAGCATAGGTCAGCTCAACCGTGCTCGTATTGCGCTGGAACAGCTTCACCCCAAGCTCCTGCTCCAGCTTGGACAACTGCTGGCTTAGCGACGGTTGGGCGATGTGGAGCTTGTCAGCGGCGCGGGAGAAATTTTTTTCCTCGGCAATTTGCAAGGTGTATTGAAGTTGACGAAGTTCCATGTGATTAACCCCTTTGTATCTTATAAGTAGAACCTATAAGCTCACTATATCATATAGATGTTTGTCTTGGCATATCGTTTGCCCTTATAATAGAGACAAACATCAAGTGGGTGGAGGTAAATCGCTTGAAACGGAAAAAATGGTGGAAAGAGATCGGCGGCTGGAGCTTCTCGATCGCCCTCGGGTTTGTGCTTAGCATGATCATCGGCATTTTTATCATTCAACCCTATAAAGTAGACGGACATTCAATGGAACCAACCTTAAACGACAATCAGCGCATTTATGCCTGGAAGTTTACGCATGTGCTGGAGAAGCTGCCGGCCTATGGCGACATCGTCATTATCGACAGCCGTGTCGACCGGAGCCGCACGTTCTGGGACGACGTGAAGGAGCATCCGATCATTACCTGGCTGTCCGGCGAGGAAGAAGAGGGTGTGTTTTACGTCAAACGCGTTATCGGCTTGCCAGGAGACACGATCGAAGTGAAGGACGGGCACGTGTTCCGCAATGGACAACAGCTGCAGGAGCCCTACATCAAGGAGCAGATGGATGCCGGCGTCGCACAGGTCTGGCAAGTGCCGGACAACCACGTATTCGTGATGGGAGATAACCGGAACAACAGCAACGATAGCCGAAGCATCGGGCCGGTGCCGCTCGATCATGTGATGGGAATCGATTCGTTTTAAATCCGAAAGAAATGGAGCAATCCGAAGTCCGAGAAGGTTCTCGGCCGGGTTGCTCTTTTTTATGGGGCTTGGGGTAGGATATAGGTTTTGTCTATCAAACATATTGCTTTCTGGTCTTGGACGATGGATTTATCCGCCGTTAAAATAGGAGGCAATTCAAAAAAGGGGGTGCCGTCATGCTCCAAACGGTCGTTGCAACGCTGCTTGGCGTCCTTGTGCCGCTGTCGGTTCCGGTAGCCGCCGGGGCGCTGCTGGCCCGGTTTCGCACCTGGGATACGAAGCCTCTGCTCACGTTGTATTTATACGTGCTAAGTCCGGCCATTATCTTCGACACGTTGCGAAATGCTCATATCTCGATGGATGAGCTATTCAGCACGATCGGCTTCGCCCTCGTTAACCTCCTGCTGATGTGGGGAACCGCCAAAGCGATCGGGAGTATCGCTCGGCTGGATTCGACGGAGCAAGCCGGCCTGACGTTGATCTCCACCTTAACCAACAGCGCCAATTACGGACTGCCGCTCGTGTTGCTGGCCTTTGGCCAACTGGGCTTAGATAAAGCTTCAGTATACGTCATCACGCAGATGATCATCGTAAATACGGTAGGGGTTTATTTTGCGGCGCGATCCCGGTTTTCCGTCCCAAGTGCGGTGAAATCCGTGTTTACCCTGCCGGCGGTTTATGCGGCGGCGCTGGCTGTGTTTCTGAAATGCTTTGGGCTGCACCTGACCGCCGGGCTGGAGCAGGGCATTTCCATGGTAGCGGATGCTTATTCGCCGGTGGTGCTGACGATCTTAGGCGCGCAAATGGTGAAGGTGGGCCGTCCGGAGGCTAAGCAGGTGAGGCCTGCCGCATTCTGGTCAGGTACGGTAATCCGCTTGCTACTGGCGCCGCTCATCGCTTTTGGGGCATTAAAGCTGCTGGGCATTTCGGGCTTGTTGTTTTCCGTCCTGTTTATTCAAGCCTCCATGCCGGTCGCGGTCAATGCCGTGGTGCTGGCCGAGCGGTTTGACGCCGCCCCCGGGCTGGTGTCCAAGTGTATCGTTTGGACCACGCTGGCTTCCTTCCTGACACTTACGGCGTTGATCGTGCTCGTCCAGGCCACATGATTAATGTGAGGCCAGACAGCCTGGGGGGTTGAGCTGACGATCGAATCCAACGCATCCATGTTTCCCCCATCGGTATAGGGAGTCGAGAAGAGCTAGTAGAATCGGTAGGCTCATCTGCCGAGAAATCAAGATCGCTCTGCGGGGCGGATTGGTGAAATGGCCGTCCGCCTTTTTTTGCGCTGCTTATAAGTTAAACCTATTACATTTATAGTTATTATATCTTGGAACAATGAATAGGATCATGTTATATTGAATTCAATCTTCAAGGCCGGAGGGAACAGCAACTCCTGCTTCCGCCTTGATCAATGTACGAATCCTTTAGTGGGGTGAATGAATATGAGCAGCAAAAAGACCATGTACGAGAAAATTTGGGATCAACACGTCATTTATCAAGAGGAGGGCAAACCAAGCATCCTCTATATCGACCTGCACCTGGTGCATGAGGTAACGTCTCCGCAGGCGTTTGAGGGGCTTCGCCTTAGCGGCCGCAAGGTACGTCGTCCGGAATTAACCTTCGCTACAATGGACCATAACGTTCCAACGAAAGATCGGTTTAACATCTCCGATCCGATCTCCAAGCAGCAGATTGATACGTTGTCTCAAAACTGCCGCGATTTCGGCGTTACATTGTACGATCTGGATACGATTGACCAGGGCGTAGTGCACGTCATGGGACCGGAGCTGGGGCTAACCCATCCAGGGAAAACAATCGTTTGCGGCGACAGCCATACGTCCACGCACGGTGCGTTTGGCGCACTTGCTTTCGGGATCGGCACAAGTGAGGTTGAGCACGTCTTGGCAACCCAATGTCTGCAGCAAGCGAAAGCGAAAACGTTGGAAGTTCGTTTTGTCGGCAAACGCAAACCGGGCGTTACCGCGAAGGATATGATCCTCGGCGTCATCGCCAAATACGGCACCGACTTCGCTACCGGCTATGTAATCGAATATACCGGGGAAGCGATCCGCGAGCTGTCGATGGAAGAGCGGATGACGGTCTGCAACATGTCGATCGAAGCTGGAGCGAGAGCCGGCTTAATCGCGCCGGACGAAACGACGTTTAACTATCTGCGTGGCCGCGAGCATGTACCGCAAGGCGCGGCGTTTGAGCAAGCCGTAGCGGAATGGAAGCAACTGGCCTCCGACGAAGGTGCGGTTTACGATCGCGTCGTTGAATTTGACGTCGATTCGTTGATCCCGCAGGTTACCTGGGGAACGAGCCCAGGGATGGGTACAGATATCAACGGAACGGTGCCGAATCCGGCCGATTTCGCATCGGATAATGAACGGAAAGCTGCCGAGAAGGCGCTGGAATACATGGGCTTAACGCCAGGCACGCCGATGACGAATATCGCGATCGACTATGTCTTTATTGGTTCCTGTACAAACGGCCGGATCGAAGACCTCCGTGCAGCAGCGGAAATCGCCAAAGGCTACAAGGTTTCGGACAAAGTTACGGCGATCGTCGTTCCCGGTTCGGGCCGCGTAAAGCTGCAAGCGGAAGAAGAAGGGCTCGACAAGGTATTTAAGGAAGCGGGTTTTGAATGGCGTGATGCAGGCTGCAGCATGTGCCTCGCGATGAATCCCGACGTCCTGCAACCGGGACAACGGTGCGCCTCTACCTCTAACCGTAACTTTGAAGGACGGCAAGGGCGCGGCGGCAGAACGCACCTGGTTTCTCCAGCCATGGCGGCTGCAGCGGCGATCAAAGGTCATTTCGTCGACGTGCGCGAATGGGAAATCAAAAGCGAAGTCCTGAGCTAATCAAGGGAAAAGGGGAGAATCGACGATGGAAGCATTTGTGAAACATACCGGTGTCGTAGGTCCGGTGGACCGCGTAAACGTGGATACCGATGCCATTATACCAAAGCAATTTTTGAAGCGGATCGAGCGTTCTGGATTTGGTCAGTTCCTGTTCTATGAATGGAGATTTGACACGGAAGGGAACGTGAACCCTGAGTTCGAATTAAACCAACCTCGTTACGAAGGGGCGTCCGTGCTCATCTCGCGCGTCAACTTCGGCTGCGGCTCCTCCCGGGAGCATGCACCGTGGGCAATTCTGGATTACGGCTTCCGCTGTGTGATCGCGCCGTCTTTTGCGGATATTTTCTATAACAACTGCTTTAAGAACGGCATCCTGCCGATTAAACTGTCCGAAGAGCAAGTCGAAGAGCTGTTCCAGCGGACGGCGGCGCATGAAGGCTACAAGCTGACGGTGGATTTGGAGCAAAAAACGATCACCGACGAGTACGGCTTGAACTTAAGTTTTGATCTGGATGAGCATCGCCGCCAGTTTTTGCTGCAAGGCTTGGACGACATCGGCTTGACGCTCCAGCATGAAGATTTGATTTCGGCTTACGAGAAGAAAAAGTTCGCGAATTTGGCCTAAACCGCCTGAGTTAGAGGGAAAGTCCCGGCTGCGATAAGCAGTCGGGGCTTTTTTTGGTGCGCCACGCATGGCGCGTAGCTAGGCGGTGAAAGTCCGCTATGGGGGCTGGCAGTTGCCAACCATTAGCCAAGAGCAAGGGTGTCCATCGTGAGGTGGAATCTGAAGGAAGCTGGAGGCAAAGTCCCGGCCTGAGGAACACGAATCGCATCAGGCATCCAAAGTGGGATGAGTCTGCTAAACAAGACGAAATCCAATAAACTGCACGGACACGCGGATGTAAATGCGGCGGGTATACGGGATGAAAGTTACGCGTCTTACCGTGGGAGGTCTCATGGACGTGAGGAGATGAATTTCAAATCATGGTTGAAACAAGATTTATCATGAGAAGTCAGCAGACGCCATAGTACCTCGGTTAGTCGACAACTTGAGGGAAGGGCTGAACCTAAGGAGGTGTGGGTTAATGAATGGTACCGAAACAGGAGTCAAGTGCAGCCAACTTCGAAGAGAAGGCTCGACGCAAAACGTACATGCGGAACATGGAGAATATGCGGGAGCGCACAGTCCTGAGCGGATACCTGAAACCGACAGCACCGACGCAACCGAGTCGAAGGACGAGTTGCTTGAGAAAATCGTTAGCAGAGACAACATGAACGAAGCGTTCAAGCGGGTCAAAACTAACAAAGGATCTCACGGAATCGACGGGATGGGAGTAGATGAACTTCTACAATATCTCCGAGAGAACGGAGAAACCATCAAGGAATCCATTCTGGACGGAACCTACCGTCCGAATCCTGTTCGAAGGGTAGAAATCCCGAAAGAGAACGGAAAGAAGAGAAACCTGGGAATTCCTACGGTTGTTGACCGAGTTATCCAACAGGCGATCGCTCAAGTGCTTACCCCGATCTACGAAAAACAGTTTTCGGAGAACAGTTTCGGATTCCGACCCAAGAGAAGCGCACATAACGCTATTCAGAGAAGCCAATCAAACATCGAAGAAGGGTACAAATACGTGGTCGATATGGACTTGGAGAAATTCTTTGACACCGTTAACCAAAGCAAATTGGTGGAAGTCTTATCCCGAACCATTAAAGACGGGCGGGTCATCTCGCTCATCCACAAGTACCTGAAAGCCGGCGTTGTCGTGAAGCACCGCTTCGAGGATACGGAAATCGGCGTACCGCAAGGGGGCAATCTGAGTCCAATTCTCAGCAACATTATGCTGAACGAACTGGACAAGGAACTGGAAAGCCGCGGGCACCGCTTCGTGCGCTATGCGGACGATCTCCTGATCTTCAACAAAAGCAAAAGGAGCGCGGAACGGACACTGGAGAACATTCTTCCCTTCATTGAAAAGAAGTTGTTTCTCAAAGTGAACCGGGAAAAGACAGTGGTGGACGAGGCGTGGAAGGTTAAATTTCTTGGGTTCTCCTTCTACAAAAGGAAAGGAGAGACACGAGTCCGCATTCATCCGAAATCCGCTGCCAAGATGAAAGCCAAAGTAAAGGAGCTCACGTCCAGAAGCAACGGGATGGGAAATGAAGAACGAGCCGAAAAGCTTAGACGCTACATCATGGGGTGGATCAACTACTACAAAATAGCGGATATGAAAAGTATGCTCCAATCCACGGATGAATGGATGAGAAGGCGGATTCGCATGATCTTCTGGAAGCAGTGGAAACGAGTGAGGACGAAATTCGAGAAACTGCAATCGCTCGGAATCCAAGGACAAAAAGCATGGGAATACGCAAACACGAGAAAGGGCTACTGGAGAATCTCCAATAGCCCCGTCCTCTCGAAGTCCCTCGGAAATAACACCCTCAAGGGCTTAGGATTTCTCTTCTTCTCGGATTATTATCGACAAGTAACTGCGTAAACTTAGGAACCGCCGTATACCGAACGGTACGTACGGTGGTGTGGGAGGTCGGCTACTCAATTAATGGGTAGCCTCCTACCCGATTCAATCTATGAAAATATGAGTCTATCAGGGCTGCGCTTTTTCTGATATTATGGAAGTAATTAGCAGCGTTTTGGGGAAGTTGGCGTTTACAAAAGGTTACGGTGCCGAAAGGCAAGGCGTATCCGCCAATGAAGTTCTTGATTCGGCAAAATACGAGGGTGGGGTAGGGATTAACGAATGAAGAAGCTTGGCTTGATGATGTTTATGTTGGTTGGCTTGCTGGTTTTTCCGGGATTGGCAAAAGACGCCTTCGCGGCCTCATCGGAATCCTCCGGGACGCATATTATCCTTGACGGTCAGGAGTTGCAGCAGCCTGCCGGGGCCCAGGCCGGTATCGTGGGAGGCAACGTGATGGTGCCGCTGCGCGTGGTTGCCGAAGGTCTTGGGTACCAGGTGGCCTGGGAGAAGAAGAGCGGGACGATAACGATCTCGCAGGAGGGGACGGAGCTCAAGCTGACGCTTGGCCAAACTACGGCTACGGTCGGCGGTCAGACGGTTAAGCTGAACAGCGCTCCTTATCTGCAGGAGGACTCAACGCTTGTACCGCTGCGTTTTGTCAGTGAACAGATGGGGATGCAGGTCAGTTGGGATAATGCGACGAAATCCGCGTATTTGACCAGTCCTGCAGGCGGTTCCGACGGCGGCGTCGTTCCGGGTAATGTAAGTCAAGCTCCTGATCAGGGAACCCCTAACAGCGTTCCGGCAGGGCAACCGGCGACGGGGGATAATCATACATACGTTCCGGGAGCATCAACTGGGGGTTCCATCGAGAATTCCACTGCGTTCATCGAAGGCATCAGCTTCAGCGAAAATCGCTTGATGTTGGCTGTTTCCGGCAGTGTAACGCCAAACGTGTTTAAAATGACCGGCCCCGATCGGCTTGTTGTTGATATTCCAAACGCCGATTTTGCGTCGACCTTTGGCGAAATTCATCCTTTGGACGTCACACAGATGGGGCAGTTTGCAGTCAGCGACTATCCGGACGTATCTCAGATCCGATACTCTCTGTTTAGTACGGCTCCGTCAACGGTACGGATCGTGATAGATTTGAATCGGAGCGTGGAGTTTACGGTAACCAACCTTGACGACGGTCTGATAACCGTTGACTTAACTCAAGGGGCTGCCGTTCCGGGGAATAGCTTGGGCGGAAACGGCCGTCCGGTCGTCGTGATCGACGCGGGGCATGGCGGAAGCCAACCGGGTGCGATCAGTATCACCAAGAAACAGGAGAAAGAATTTACCCTGGCGGTAGCGCTGAAAGTTGAGGCGTTGCTTCGGCAGGAAGCTAATTTAGATGTGGTTATGACGCGTACGACCGATGTTACGATGTCACTGCAAGACCGGGTGAAGGTTGCAAATGATCTAGGGGCTTCAGTGTTCGTCTCGATTCATGGGAACAGCATCGATCCGCCAAGTAACCCCAGCGGTTCGGAAACGTATTACACTCGGGACGAAAGCATCCCGCTCGCGAATGTGATGCACCGGCATTTGGTCACAGCGACGGGGCTGGCAGACCGGGGAGTTCGGAAGAGCAGTCTGCACGTCACCCGGGAAACGAAAATGCCGGCTGTCCTGCTGGAAGTCGGATACCTTAGCAACAAAAACGATGCAAACCTGATGTATACTGAGGAATTCCAACAGCGTGTTGCAGAAGGTGTTGCCGCGGGTATTAAAGAATATCTGGGCCTATGACAGAACGCAGAGGCCGAATCGACAAGGGGGCAAGCGGCATGAAAAAAGGAATGATTTTGCTGGCGATGGTCGCCATGTTGGGAGTAGCCGCAGGATGTGGGAACAAACCGGCTGCTTCGCCGCCGGATCAGGTAAATGAATTGAATGGTGCGCTGAGCGGCGGTGCACAGGGAACCGAGTTGCAGGAGGTTCAGGGCGCTGGGAACGGTGCGAATGAAGCGAGCGATGCCAATGCAACGACGCCAGTGGCGGCATCGGAGAAAATAACGATCCAAGTATACTTTACCGACAATGATCTGCTGGAGTTGAAGCAGAAGGCGCGCGAGATTGAATTTTCGGCGGAACAGAGCAAATACGCAAGCGCCTTTGCGGCGTTGCAACAGGCGGATGACGACCTTCTGTCCCTCTGGGAGAAAGTGATCCTGAATACCGTGAAGTTCGACGCGGCGAATGGTCAACTGAATCTTGACATCCGCCTGCCGGACGAAGCACGCCTTGGTGCAGGTGGAGAGTCGCTGGCTCTTGAAGCGCTGAAGAAGACGATGTTCCAGTTTGACGAAGTGAAGCAAATCGAGCTGACGTTGGATGGGGAGCAGGTCGAATCGTTGATGGGCCACGTCGATCTGGAACATCCGATGAGCCGGTAGATGATTGAATGTAGAAGAGCGCGGGAAGGCCGCCGTGTAAAAGGTTCTGATGGGTTCTCACAGAATCCTTTCACCCTCTGGCCTTGAAGCGCTCTTCTTTTGTTTGGATTGAGATCATGCCCAAAAGAGTGGTGGGGCGGGGATTGTAACTACTTGTAACGGACCGGAGAGCCGTTATTTCGCTATTTCCCGAGGATTTCCCGATGTAACGGACTCAGACGGCGTTATTATGACCTTTTAGGAGCTGTCGGGTGGAAATTACAGCAAATAAGGTCATTTCAGTCCGTTAGGGGATGAACTACCCGAGAGTAAAGCCAATAACGGCTCTGAGGTCCGTTAGCCGTGGCGAACGAGGCAACCAAACCCTCAAGTTAAAGGCGCCCCGGAGGCGTCTTTTTCCGCTTTCAGGAAACCAAGGATTTTCGTAGGAAGCGCTGGCAAAAGTTAAGCAGAAAAATGCCATAATTTCGCAACTTTCCATGGCTTTTGGCGTCTAATATGTCGTCTGGTGATGTCGGAACGCAAGTGAATCGTCATCGGTCATCATGAGGCAAAAATTCTAGGATGGTAGGGGTGACGGATGAAGAAAAAAGGTTTGGCGGCGCTGATGTTCGCCTGGATGCTGCTGTTGGTGATGGCGCAAACGGGACATGCCGCGTCGGGCAGCACAACGATTTATCTGGATGGGAAAGCGCTCGCTTTGCCCAAAAATGGACAAGTTCAAAATGTGAATGGAAATGTGATGATTCCAATTCGTGTCGTCGCGGAGGAGCTGGGTTTTGACGTCAACTGGGAGAAAAAGACGAGCACGGTAACCATAAAGCAATCGGGGACAACGCTTATTCTCAACGTCAACAAAACAACCGCTTCCGTTAACGGCAGCGAGTTCAAACTGGCGGTAGCGCCAAGGCTTGTCGAGGATACAACCCTCGTACCGATGCGTTTCGTCAGCGAGCAGATGGGGCTGCAGGTGTCTTGGGACAACGCGGCCAAAGCGGCCTATTTAACAACGCCTAGTTCGGGCAGCGGCAGCGGGAATACAGGCAATGCTGGTTCCGGCAACGACACCGGCACCGATAGCGGTACAGGGACCGATGGATCGCAACCGGGTACGGTTGTGCCGCCAACGGATACGGCCAACAACCTAGCCCAAGTGACCGGGATCGGGTTTAGCAACAACAGCCTGATGATTGCGGTGGATCAGAATGTGACGCCAACCATTTTTACGATGAGTGGTCCAGAACGACTGGTCATTGACTTCCCGCAAGCGCAATTCGCTGAAACGTTGGCAAACGGAGCTCCGCTCGACGTGAACAAAAGTGGAGCCATCGAGGTAACGGATTATCCCGATGTTTCCAAGGTCAGATACGCCATGTTCAGCAATAATCCCTCGACCGTACGTGTCGTACTGGATTTGAACTATAAGGTGAATTACCAACTGATCAACGAAAACGACGGTTTGATCGTCGTGAATTTGAACGTGGACCCAAGCCAAGGGGGAGCCTCCGGCGGTGACGGGAAGAAGACGGTTGTACTGGACGCCGGCCATGGAGGCAGCGACCCAGGAGCGATCAGCGTTACGAAAAAGAAGGAAAAGGACTTTAACCTGGCAGTCGTTCTGAAAGTGCAGCAGCTGCTGCAGAATGAACCCAACATCAACCTCGTGCTGACGCGCCAAAGCGATACGTATCCGACGTTACAGGATCGGGTGAAAATCGCCGAAAAGGCAAACGCGGATATCTTCATCTCCGTACACGCGAACTCCGGTTCCAGTACGGCCAGCGGCGTGGAAACTTACTATACCCGGGCAGCAAGCCTGGATTTAGCGAAAGTCATGCATAAGCATCTGGTTCAAGCCTCCGGTTTGGCCGATCGAAAGGTCCGCACGCAAAGCCTGCACGTGACTCGGGAAACGACGATGCCAGCCGTGCTTCTGGAATGCGGGTACTTAAGCAACAAGAATGACGATGCGCTCCTGGCAACCGACGAATACCGCAATAAGGTTGCTCAAGGCATCGTTGACGGCATCAAAGAATATCTCGGCCTTCAGTGATTGCCGGGCGAAGGAGGAAGTAACCGTGAACAAAAAAAGCTATATCTTGGGAGTTTTGGTTCTTCTGCTCGCCTTGAGCAGCGGCTGTGGGCAGAAACCGCAGGCCTCGCCTAATGCGGGTGCGGGGAATGCAGAGACCAATCAACAGAACGCTCAAGATTCGAACGTAACGACGCCGCAGGATGCGGATGCATCGCAGGGAGCCGGCGGGACAAATCAATCGCAGCCAATGACGGAAACGATCGATACGTATTTTACGGATGATCAAATGCTGGAGTTAACTCAAGTTCGTCGCGAGATCACTTTCCAGGCGGAAGGGGACAAATATCTGGCGGCCCTCCAATCGCTGCAAACCCCAAGCAACACCACGCAGTTCTCCTTGTGGAGTAAAGTGGAGTTTCATTCCGCCGATTTCAAGGACGGAACGGTAACCGTCGACTTGTCGCTGCCTGATGAAGCGCGCCTTGGTGCGGGTGGGGAAGCGCTCGCTCTCGATGCGCTGAAAAAGACCTTGTTCCAATTCAATGAAGTGCAAGGGATCGATTTGCTGGTTGACGGGGCTCCCGTGGATACGCTTATGGGCCATGTCGAACTGACGCATCCATTGTCAAGAAATTAAGGAATTGGGGAGGAACTCGCCCGTCTGCCGTCGAATGGGTAAAGAGATCTTTTTTGTAGAAAGGAAGAATTTGATGGCATCATATAAACGTTCGTTTAAACGCAGTACTCAAAGAGCGGTGTCCGCCATGCTGGTCACGGCCATGTGCTTAGGCGGAACAACGGCCGCATTTGCCGAGGAAACACCAGCCGTAACCACTTCGCAGAACGTTGCTTCGGTTTCTTTGTTCAGTGACGTACAGAGCGGATTTTGGGCGGAGAAGCATATCTACAAGCTGGCGTCTGAAGGGATTCTGCTTGGCGATGCCGGAAAATTCCGGCCGGGCGATAACGTAACTCAACAGGAAGCGATTACGATGGCGATCCGGTTTATGAACCTGGATTCCCAGTTGGGCAGCGGCTCCGGTGCTCCGGCAGACCTCAAAGTCGGCAATTATTTTAAACCTTATTTGGAACTGGCACTTTCGAAGAATTTGATCGATAAAAATGAAGAGATCGCGGCCATGAAGGATAGCGAAGCGTGGGGCGAGAAGAAGGCTTCTCGGGAATGGGTTGCGAAGATTCTTGTTCGTGCCTTAGGTAAGGATACGGAAGCGAAAGCCTCGGCGTCCATGTCAACCGGTTTTGCCGATCAATCGAGCATTTCTGCGAACGCCCGTGGGTATGTGAATGTCGCAGTTCAACTGAACCTGACCAAAGGGGTGGAAGGCAACCGCTTTGATCCGCTTGGCAAAGTAACGCGGGCTCAAATCGCAACCTTCTTCAGCCGCGGCGGCGAATACGTAAACCCGGGATATGCCAACGTTTACGAAGGGATTGTAACCCAACTGACGGACAGCAAGCTGACGTTGTATACGAACGGTCAAATGAGAAGCTTTACGCTGGACAACCGTTCGGTTTATTTTACGAAGGATTCCGAAGTGAGAACGACCCAAAGCGCATTGAAGCTCTACACCAAATTGCTGGTAGTTGATAAGGTGGGCTCTGCGGCTTACGTGGAAGTAACGGATGCGAACCAGCAACTGGAACGTTCGGAAGGAACATTGCTGCGGAACCTCGGGAATAATCAATTGCTATTGTTGGTAAACAACACTCCATTGACCTTAACGTACGATAATAACACGTCTTTTGTTGACCAGTATGGGAATGCCATCAAGGCAAGCGATCTTACGTCGGAAAGTACGGTCGTGGTCCAACGCGAAACGTTTACCGCCGAGAAGAAGCCGGTGATCGTACAACTGCAATCCGTAGGGAATGTCTCCGGCAGCGGTACGGTTTCCAATGTGGACCTCACTGGAAAAACCGTCACGATCAAAGTCGCCAGCGGCAGTGAGGAAATATTTAAGTTTGATGATAAGACGATTTTGCTTTATCAAAACCAACGTCTTAATCAAATGGGTGAAGTGAACACAGGGGCTTCGGTCAACTATTCGGTTAAGAACGGGGTCTTGGCTTCCCTAGAAGTCACCCAAGCAACGGAGCGTACGGTGAAGGGGACCTTGCTGGATCTCGTTGGCGATACGCTGCTCAGCTACACGAACGCCAGCGGACGCGACGAAATCAAGCGGCTCTCGAAGAATGTTACGGTGCAAATTAACGGGATTGCCGATGCGACCTTGGACGATTTGATCACCGATGAAAAAGGCGGAGACAAGGTCGATATGACCTTGAACCCGGATGATGAAGTGACTAAAATCGTCGTAACCGGACGCCAGTCTGAGCAGTTGGCGAACGCAACTGTGATCAATTATGATGCAAAAACCAAGGCGCTCACCGTGATGGATGCCGCTGAAAAACCGTATGTTTTCGTTATTGATGACAAAACGAAATACACCTATAACACAACAACGCCAACCTTATCCGGGTTGGAAGCGCTGCTGTCCAAAGGACGCCGAGTTGATTTGACGGTTGTAGGTTCGCGTGTGGTCAATGTGGAAGTGACCTACAAATACGAAGGCACTTATGTTTCGGCCAATACGTCGACGAAGAAAATTACGATCCTGCTGGCCAACGGGAAAACCGTTGAAATCCCTTATCAGGGGACCACGCCTTCGATCAGCCTCTATGGCAAAGCAAGTGCCACATTAGCTGATATCAAAGCGGGTGACCCGGTAACCGCGATGCTGACGGCAAATCAAGACGCGTTGCAAACGTTAGCGGTGAAGACTTCCATCCAATTCGAAATCGCTTCGGTGAACACGACGAACAGCCGCATTCGGGTAACGACAGGCGGAGTAACCAGCGAGTTCTATGTGGATCAGGCCGTATTGCTCGGCGAAAATGGCGGGGCGATCAAAGTCAGCGATCTGAAAGCTGGACAAACCATCGATGTGACGTTTAACGGACAAACGGCCGTATCGCTACAAGTTGTGAAATTGACGCTAGGCAAGGTACAAAGCGTTGACGGTACGACTTTGACGGTGAAATCTTTTGCCGGTAACGTCGAGACTTACTCCTTGGCTAATGGTGTGAAGGTTCAGCGGGGGACCGAGGTAAGCACGAGCACCACATCGCTGACAACCAATGATCATGTGGAAGTTCGTAAGGACACCAACAGCTCGGTTGTTGTGAAGGTGTTGACCTCGCAGGAACGCAAGTTCTCTCGTTATGACGGGGTGAGCAAAGAAATTATCGTATTACGGTCCAGTACCTCGGATAACAATTATCGATTTGCGGTAACGGCGGACACCTATATTCACCAAGGTGACACGACAATATCCGTGCAATCCCTCCAGAATAATGATAAAATTGTTTTGTATTTCAACGGAGACAAGCTGGTTGAAATCGAAAAGCAATAATCATTTTTCGTGAGATCAACCGTCTTGATGCGGGATGTTTCCCGGATCAAGGCGGTTTTTTCGCGGAGAAATCCGAGCTGCCAGCCGGGCCTCCAGGAAAGGGGTGGAGACATGAATGCGGCTGATGTCCGCCATATTTTAGACACCATCGGTGCCATGTTTCCGGATGCGCGCTGCGAGTTGAACCACGAGAATGCCTTCGAGCTGACGATCGCCGTCCTCCTGTCCGCGCAGTGCACCGACGCCACCGTAAATAAAGTCACGGCCGATTTGTTCCAGAAGTACAAAACGCCGGAGGATTATGTTTCGGTTCCGATCGAGGAGCTGGAACAGGATATCCGCAAAATCGGTTTGTTTCGCAGCAAAGCCAAGCACATTCAAAACCTGTGCCATATTTTGCTGGAGCGGTATGGCGGTGAGGTGCCTAGGGAACACGAGCGCCTGGTCGAACTTCCCGGGGTTGGGCGAAAGACAGCCAACGTCGTGGTGTCGAACGCTTTTGGCGTTCCGGCCATCGCCGTGGATACGCATGTGGAACGCGTCAGCAAACGGTTAGCTTTGGCCGGTTGGAACGATTCCGTGCTTGAAGTGGAAAAGAAGCTGATGAAGCGGGTACCTCGAGAAGAATGGACGTTAACGCACCATCGCCTGATCTTTTTCGGAAGGTACCACTGCAAGGCGCAAAACCCAAAATGTGAAGTCTGCCCGCTGCTTGATGTATGCCGGGAGGGCAAGAAACGTATGAAAACGCCGCAAAACAGAAAAAATAAGAAAAATGCGGCAAAGTAAGATAAACGAATAGGTGAGGATGAGAGACCCCATGAGATGCATTTCTGTGTATACCGATAACTTTGAACAGTTCTCGGACGTTTTTGAGCAAGTGATCGACCTGAAACTAGGCGAAAATGATGAGCGGGAAGTCGAAGGCTTGGTCGTCAGCGACTCCGGCGAAGTGCCTGAGCATTATCTGGAACGGATGTCCGTTAAACCCGAAGTTGTTGTGATGAAGGATAAAACGAGAGGCATCACGATTTTACAGCATGGCAAAGTATTTGAAATATTGCTTCCGACAGAAACAGCGGAAGTTGTGAGCTAAGCGGGACATCATTCCCAAATCTTTTAGGAAATCCCCTGTGAGGGTTCGTGCAGATGGCGCGAATCCTCCAGGGGATTTTTTTATTGAGAATCACAAATGTAAACGAATCCATGTTATTAATGTGTCATGATATATAACATAAAATATGGCTGATTTGTGGATTGAACGGAAATCGACCGGAATTTGGTGGTATGTTAATTGACGCTTATTTTACACGAATTTATGATAAAGATAAATTTTTACAGTAATTTTCAGTTGTTTTGGTTTAGGGATGTGAAAATCTGACATGAAACGAACCGAGTGGAGAGGGGAGATGGGTATGGTCCGTACAAGCGAGGCCTCGTGCAACGAGAGTAATGTCAAGCATCCTTGTTATAGCGAGGAAGCGCACCGTTATTTTGCAAGGATGCATGTTCCAGTAGCGCCTGCCTGTAATATTCAATGCCTTTATTGCAATCGGAAATTCGACTGTGCTAACGAGAGCCGTCCTGGTGTAGTGAGCAAATTGCTGACTCCAGAGCAAGCCACGCGCAAGGTGGCAGGCGTCGCCTCGCAGCTCCTTCAGCTGTCGGTGGTTGGTATTGCCGGTCCGGGGGATTCGCTGGCCAATGCTGAGCAGACCTTTCGGACGTTCCGGGGAATACGGAAAGCCGTTCCTGACGTCACGCTTTGCTTGAGTACGAACGGACTTAATCTGTTAAAGCATATCGAGGAAATCGAACAGCTTGGGATCGAACATGTCACGATTACCATGAACGCTGTGGACCCGGAGGTCGGGAGCCAAATTTACGGGTGGGTCTATGACGAGGAGGAAGGTCGCAAATACGAGGGGAAGGAGGCGGCCAGCTTCTTGATCTCGAGGCAGTTGCGGGGAATCCAAGCTTTAAGTGAAAAGGGCGTACTCGTAAAGGTGAACTCTGTCCTGATTCCGGGAATCAACGACGAGCATCTGCCGGTGGTTTCAAAAACGGTGAAGGAATTAGGTGCTTTCATGCATAACATCATGCCTCTGATCATCGCACCGGGCAGCCGTTACGAGCAGGAGGGGCGTCAAGCTCCAACTCCACGACAGCTCCATGCTGTGCAAGCAGCCTGTGGGGATGAGGGGGCGCGGATTATGCGGCATTGCAGGCAGTGTCGGGCGGATGCGATCGGATTGTTAGGTGAGGACCGCAGCGGCGATTTCACTTGGGAGAAGCTGGAGTCCGCACCTCCCCTTGATCCGGAAGCCCGCCAGTTGCTGCATAAGGACTTGGAAGAGAAAGTTAGGCAGCTGAAGAAACGCAAAGAGGCACAGATCGCTGCCGGGAAGCGGGCGAGATCAACCGCATGCGCGTGTCAGGGAGATGTTTTCCCAACTCGCAGGGACCAAGCGGGAAACGAGTTGCTTCGCGTAGCTGTCGCTTCCCGCGGCGATGGACGGGTAAATCTGCATTTTGGTCATGCCAAAGAATTTATGGTGTATGAAACCGATGGAGAAACCGTCTCCTTCCTCGGCATCCGAAAAGTGCAGGCCTACTGTCAGGGGCGTGCCAGTTGCAACGGGGATAAGGTTGCCACACTTCAGGAAATCGTCATCAGCCTGAGCGATTGCTCTGCGCTGCTCTCCACGGGGATCGGCAAAGCGCCGGAAGCGAAGTTGAGAACGGCGGGGATCCTTCCGCTGGTCAAACCCGGCCCCATTGAGGAAATGATTTTGGAATATGCGAAGTATGAACATTACCTGCGAGCGCCAAAGATCGGAAAGACGTCTGGACACGCATAGATCAGAGGATCGATAAAACCAAATTTTAATCATAAATAGGGAGGTTTTAATGATGAGACAAATTGCTTTTTACGGAAAAGGCGGGATCGGGAAATCTACCACATCGCAAAATACGCTGGCCCAACTGGCCAAAAAGTTTGGCCAAGAAATTATGATCGTTGGTTGCGATCCAAAAGCAGACTCCACTCGTTTGATTCTCAACACCAAAGCCCAGCAAACCGTGTTGCACATGGCTGCGGAACGAGGATCGGTTGAGGATCTCGAGCTGGCGGACGTCATCCAGGAAGGGTTTGGGGGGATCCAATGCGTGGAATGCGGAGGACCGGAGCCCGGCGTCGGCTGTGCAGGGCGCGGCATTATCACGGCGATCAACTTCCTGGAGGAGGAAGGGGCATACGACGGATTGGATTTCGTTTCGTACGATGTTCTGGGCGACGTCGTATGCGGCGGGTTTGCGATGCCGATCCGCGAGAAAAAAGCCGAGGAGATCTATATCGTTTGCTCCGGCGAAATGATGGCGATGTACGCCGCCAACAACATTGCCCGCGGTATCTTGAAATACGCCAACAGCGGCGGCGTTCGGTTGGGCGGCTTGATATGCAACAGCCGGAACACGGACCGAGAGGATGAGCTGATCACCGAACTGGCGCGGCGTCTAAATACGCAGATGATTCATTTTGTCCCGCGGGATAATGTCGTGCAACATGCCGAACTGCGGCGTATGACCGTAACCCAATACAATGCGGCTCATGCGCAAGCTTCCGAATACGAGCAACTGGCGGACAAAATCCTTCACAACGACATGCTGACGATCCCGACACCGATCAGTATGGAAGAATTGGAAGACTTGCTGATGGAATTTGGGGTGATCGAGAACGAGGAGGCTGCCGCTGCAGCCCCTTTAAAAGCGGCGCAATAACGTAAAGATGGCCTAAATCGAAATCATATAGAAGCTAATAGATTTAGAGTGAGGGAGGTTGGAGGATGGGAACAGCGGACGTGGTTCACAACCGGCGGCATGTGGAGGAGATCCTGGAGGTCTTCCCGGAAAAAGCCGGCAAGGAGCGAAAAAGGCACTACGAGGTAATGGAGGAGGACTACAAGCAAGATTGCGGCAAATGTGCGATCAAGTCGAACGTCAAGTCGCGTCCGGGGGTAATGACCGTCCGAGGCTGCGCTTATGCCGGTTCAAAAGGAGTGGTGTGGGGACCAATCAAGGACATGGTCCATATTAGCCATGGACCTATCGGCTGCGGTCAATACAGTTGGGGAACAAGACGAAACTACGCGAACGGTCTGCTTGGCGTTAATAATTTTACGGCGATGCAGGTTACCAGTGATTTTCAGGAAACGGATATCGTATTTGGCGGGGATAAGAAGCTGGAGGTCATCTGCCGGGAGATCAAGGAAATGTTTCCGTTGGCCAAGGGCATTACGATCCAATCGGAATGTCCGGTTGGGCTGATCGGCGACGATATTGAAGCGGTTGCCAAAAAAATGAGCAAAGAACTGGACCTCCCGATCATACCGGTTCGCTGCGAGGGGTTCCGGGGCGTCAGCCAATCGTTAGGTCATCACATCGCCAATGATGCGATCCGTGATTTCCTTATGGGTCGAGCGAAATTGAAGGAATCTGGACCGTATGATGTCAATATCATCGGCGATTACAACATCGGCGGCGACGCCTGGGCTTCGCGCATCCTGCTGGAAGAAATGGGACTGCGGGTGATCGGTCAATGGTCCGGCGACGGTACGGTCCAGGAGATCATGACTGCGCATCATGCCAAGCTGAATTTGATTCACTGTTTCCGCTCCATGAACTATATGTGTGAGGTGATGGAAAAGGAGTACGGGATTCCGTCGATGGAGTATAACTTCTTTGGGCCAACCAAAACGATCGAAAGCTTAAGAGCCATTGCCGCTCATTTTGATGAAACGATACAGTCCAACTGCGAGAAGGTTATCGCGCGTTATCAAGGGGAGATGGAGAAGGTCATCGCCAAATACCGGCCCCGGTTGGAAGGGAAAAAGGTCATGCTGCTGGTTGGCGGCCTTCGGGCCCGGCATACGATTGGCGCTTACGAGGATTTGGGTATGGAGATCGTAGCGACCGGCTACGAATTTGCCCACAAAGACGATTATCTGAAAACCATCCCTGAGCTGCGACAGGCAACGATCCTGATGGATGATCCAGGTGCCTATGAATTGGAGGAATTGGCTGGGCGATTAAACATCGATCTGATGGGAGCCGGCGTCAAAGAGAAGTATGTGTATCACAAAATGGGCATCCCGTTCCGACAAATGCATTCCTGGGATTACAGCGGACCGTACCATGGCTTCGACGGGTTTAAGGTGTTTGCCCGCGACATGGATATGGCCGTCAACAGCCCGGTATGGAAGTTGGTCAAATCACAGCGGCGAGAGGAGGTCACGGCATGATGGACGGGAAACCGGTTTTGGATCACAACAAGCTGTTTGAAGACGAAAAATATGTTCAGCAGCGGGAACGGAAACGGCAATTCGAAAACGGGTGTCCGGAGGAGGAGGTGCTGCAAACCGCAGCCTACACCCGATCCAGGGAATATGCGGACAAAAACTTTCAACGTCAAGCGGTTGTGATTAACCCGGCTAAAGCCTGCCAACCGCTGGGCGCGGTGATGGCGGCGCTGGGATTTGAGAAGACGTTGCCGTTTGTGCACGGTTCTCAGGGCTGTACCGCTTATTTCCGCAGCCATTTGGCCCGGCATTTCAAGGAGCCGGTGCCTGCGGTCTCCTCCTCAATGACGGAGGATGGAGCGGTGTTTGGAGGCATGCGCAACCTCATCGACGGGCTGGAAACCAGCCTCGCCCTCTACAAACCGGCAATGATCGCCATGAGCACTACGTGTATGGCCGAAGTCATCGGCGACGACTTATCGGCATTTATCGGGAATGCCCGCAAGGAGGGGGCCCTGCCTGAAGATCTGCCGGTTCCCTTCGCCAATACGCCCAGCTTCTCCGGCTCCCATATCAACGGGTATGATCATATGCTAAAGGCGATCTTGAGCTATTTGTACGATCAAGCCGATGCGCAAACGCAAGCCGGACTGAGTGAGAAGTTAAATGTACTGCTCGGATTCGAGCCGTATACGGGGAATTTCGATGAACTAAAACGCATCCTGGAGCAGTTTGGCGCGGAGTACACCGTACTTGGGGATCACAGCGAGAACTTCGATTCCGGCGCAGAGGGGACATATACCTATTATTACGGCGGTACTCCGTTGGACGCAGTGCCAAAGGCTGCCGAAGCGAGGGGAACATTGGCGCTCCAAAAATACAGCTTGCGCAAAACACTAACCTACATGGAAGAGGCTTGGGAGCAGCGGGTGCAGTCCATGTATACCCCTTTAGGCATCGGTGCGACCGACCGCCTGCTTGAAGCGATGGCCGCGATGACGGGGCTGCCGATCCCGCAAAGCTTATTGACCGAGCGCGCTCGGGCTGTGGACGCCTTTACCGACTCCCATAATTACCTTCACGGGAAACGAGTGGCCATGGCCGGCGATCCCGATCTGCTGCTGGGGTTGATTGAATTTTGCTTAGAGCTTGGCATGGAGCCGATCCACATCGTCTGTTCGAACGGAGATCCGGAATTTGAGCAGGAGGCGCGGCTGCTTCTGGACCGCAGTCCTTACGGGAGCGAAGCGAAGGTGCATGTGGGCCGGGACCTTTGGCATCTGCGCTCCTTGTTGTTTGATGAACCCGTTGAACTTGCCATCGGCAGCAGCCATTTGAAATATGCGGCGAAGGAAGCCGGAGTGCCTTTACTCCGGGTTGGATTTCCGATCTTCGACCGGCATCATCTGCAGCGATACCCGATTATCGGATATCAGGGAGCGCTGAATTTGCTTACGATGTTCGTCAATACCGTGTTGGAGCAATTGGATCAGCAAGCTCCGGCTCATAGCTTTGACCTTGTACGTTAAACGTACAGGGTCAAAAGGTGATTTAACGCGAGAGTAACGACACAACTTGCACAAGCGGGAGGGGGCTGGACGGATGGAAGCGATCAGGTTAACGGGTTATTCAGGAGTTCAGGAATCCTGCGGCAAAGAAGCGCCGCAAAGCAAACCGTGCCCGCGACCCAAACCGGGCAGCGCTGCGGGAGGATGTTCGTTCGACGGCGCGCTTATTACGTTGCTGCCGATTGCAGATGCGGCTCATCTGATACACGGTCCCAGCGCCTGCGCAGGAAACAGTTGGGGGACGCGGGGTAGCCTGTCGAGCGGCCCCCGGTTGTCGGCGTATGGATTCACCACCGATGTAGGCGAGCGCGATATTATTTTCGGCGGGGAACGGAAGCTCCGTGAGGCGCTTCATTATATCGCTACGCGGTATTCGCCTCCGGCGATTTTTGTTTATGCCACCTGTATTTCGGCGCTGACGGGAGAGGATATCGATGCGATCTGCAAGCAGGCGACCGAAGAGCTTGGTGTGGTGTGCGTGCCCGTGAATAGTCCGGGATTTGTCGGCAGCAAAAACCTGGGCACCCGCCTGGCCGGGGAGGCGTTGTTCCAACATGTGATCGGGAGCCTGGAGCCAGAGGTTACTGCTGAATCCGGGGTGAATTTGATCGGGGAATATAACATTGCCGGCGAATTGTGGGATATCGAAAGGCTGCTAAATCAGACGGGCATTCGGCTTCACGCGAGGATTACCGGCGACGGCCGGTTTCGGGAAATCGCCGGAGCCCACCGGGCAAAAGCCAACATGATCGTATGCAGCCGGGCATTGCTTGGACTCGGCGTGAACATGGAGAGGAAATACGGGATTCCTTATTTTGAAGGGTCTTTTTACGGAGTCAAGGAAACCAGCTATTCCCTCCGCCAGTTGGCCTATTTGTTGAATCAGCGGGAGGTAGAGCGGCGTGTTGACCGGCTGGTGGAGCAGGAGGAAGCGCGCGTCAGGCGCGAATTGGCTCCTTATCGGAAGAAGCTAAAAGGCAAGAAGGCGGTGCTCTATACGGGGGGAGTCAAAAGCTGGTCGGTGATTACGGCGCTGCAGGAGCTGGGAATCAAGGTTGTGGGCGTCGGGACGAACAAAAGCACCACCGGCGATCTTGCGCGAATTGCCGAACGAGTTGGAGAAGAAGCGGCGTACATTGACGATGGGGGAGCGGCACGGATCCTGAAGACGGTGCGCGAGCGCAAGGCCGACGTAGTGATTGCCGGCGGTCGCAATATGTATATGGCGCTGAAGGAGCAAATTCCGTTCGTAGACATTAATCAAGAACGGCATACCGCTTACGCAGGGTACGACGGCTTGATTCGTCTTGCCAAGCAGCTAACCCTCGCGATGGAGCATCCCGTCTGGGATTTGGTTCGCTCGCCAGCCCCATGGGAACGGGGGAATCCTTCATGACGTTGCGGACAAATGCGAAACCGCTGATCTGTAATCCGTTAAAAACCAGCCAGCCGCTGGGCGGCGTGTTGGCGTTGCAAGGCATTTATCGCTCTCTGCCGATCCTCCATGGATCCCAGGGCTGCGCTTCGTTTGCCAAGACACTGCTGACCCGGCACTTCCATGAACCCGTGGCGGTACAAACGACCGCTTTGCAGGAAATGGATGTGATCTTTGATGCCGACCGAAACTTGATCGAAGCGTTGGAAACGGTGCTGGAAAAGCATCATCCGGATTGTATCGGCGTGATCAGCACGGCGTTAACGGAGGCGTCGGGAGCCGATTACGCCGGAACCCTGAACAAATTCAAAAGGGAGCGGTGCCTTAAGGATATGCTGGTCGTCGCCTGTTCGCTTCCGGACTACCGTGGTTCGTTAGAGTCGGGCTTTAGCGCGATGACCGAAGCGGTGGTTGACGGCTTGCTGGAGCAAGCGGGACGGAAACCGCAAAAACCGGTCAAACGTCAAATCAATTTGCTTCCCGGCTCTTGGTTGACTGCCGCAGACGTCATGGAGCTCAAGGAAATCATCGGTTCCTTTGGCTTTGATGTGCTCGCCCTTCCTGATGTATCAACCTCGTTGTCAGGGCATTTGCTGACCGGGTTTACCCCGCTAACCCGAGGGGGCGTGCCGCTGGATGCGGCGCGGCAGATGCTGCGCTCGGAGTTCACCATCGCCATTGGCTCCAGTATGGAACGTCCGGCTCGGCGGCTGTTTAACGGGGCGGGGGTTCCGTACCGCGTATTCCCCGGCCTCACGGGACTTCAGGCCAGTGACGCTTTTTTTCACTTTCTGCAGGATTTAAGCCGGGAATCGGTTCCGGTCCGATATCGGTGGCAGCGGGAAAATCTGCTGGACGCGATGCTGGACGCCCACTTCTATTTTGCGGGGGCTAAGGCGGTGGTCGCTTTAGAGCCGGATCATTTGCTTTCATCCACTGTATGGTTAGAGGAGATGGGGGTTGAGTTTAACGCTTTGGTCGTTTCGTATGATGCGGCAAGCCTGCAACAAGCGGAGCGGGATATCCTGATTGGCGATTTCGAGGATGCGGAACGGTTGGCGGAGGGGGCCGAGCTCTGGATTAGCAATTCCCACGGAAAACATAGCGCCGAGCGCTGCGGGGCGGCTTTTATGGCGGCGGGATTTCCAATTCTTGATGAGCTTGGCGCTTATACCTCGTTAACGATCGGATATCGGGGGACGATGGATCAGATTCATAAAGCCGGGAATCGGCTGATGCAAAGGGAGGGGAAACGCCATGCGGGTCGCGTTCGCCACGGATGACGGGCAACATGTCAACGCCCATTTCGGCCATGCCCCGATGTTTACGGTTTATGAGATTCGCCAAGGCAGCGCCGTTTCCTCGGAGAAGCGTTGCGTTCCCGCGCACATTGCGGGAGACGAGCTAGGGAAAATCGATTTGCGGATCACACTCATCGAGGATTGTACCCTCGTGTTTTTGACTCAAATCGGGGCTTCCGCCGCAGCGAAGGTCACGCGGCGGAAAATGATGCCGGTGAAAGTGCAATCGGGCGTGCGGATCGAGGATCAGGTCGGCAAGCTGCTGGAGCTGCTTCGCGGGAAGCCGCCGATGTGGCTAAGTAAGGTACTCCGAGCCGAGGAGGACGCCGTACAAGAGAACGGATCGCCTCAAGAGGAGGGGGAGCGATGGAAGAAACCTTAAATGCTCAGCATGAAGCGGAACAAAGGTTGCTACAGCTGTTTTATCACTCCCTATGCGGCTTGATCGACGCTTGGGACGGGTTGGGAAGGGCTGCCAGGCTTCAGCCGATGGAGAAGATTGAACGGCTGCTGCTGTTCTCGTCGGAAGAGAAGCAAGCGTTAAGCAGGGATTGCCGTCCAAGCCCCAAACTCCGCCGTCAGGTGGAGCACGTGTTTCAGGCTATGGCGGTCGCGCTGGAGACGGAAACCGGCTTCCTGGTGCAAAGTATGGTCGAAATGAACGAGGAAGGCTTCGGCAGGGCGATCGTGTGCAGCGGGCGACTGATCCTGGTTTCAACGACGCTTCGAGCCGGGCTGCGTTTTCCCTTCACTTCAAGGATGAAGCTGGATCGATTTGTGCTCAGCGGAATGCAAGAAGCGCTCGTATGGCAATCGCGCTTTAAGGATGTGGCCGCTTGCGGGGAATAAGGCCGTTTAACAGGAGGGCGAAAGCATGTCGTACATGCATTTGGGGGAGAAGGTCTCAAGCCAGAACGGGGGAAATGCCGAGGGGGAATCGTGGGAGTTCCTTCGGTACGAACGTCAGCTGCGTTTGCTTGGCCGGGAAGGGCAACGCAAGCTGAAAGCGGCGACGGTTATGGTAGCCGGCATTGGCGGGCTTGGCGGTACAGCGGCGCTCTACCTGGCTGCGGCGGGGATCGGCCGGTTGATCTTGGCGCATGAAGGGGTGATCGGAGAACCGGATCTCAACCGGCAGATTCTGATGGATGCAGATCAAATCGGCCAAGAGCGGATGGCAACCGCGGTGCGGAGCTTGAAGCGGCTGAATCCAGATGTGGTGATTGAAGGATATAACGCCAAAATCACCGCAGAAAGCGAAAACTGGGTTCGACGGGCGGATCTCGTAATAGATGCGCGATACGATTTTCCCGAACGGTACGAATTAAATCGGTTGTGCGTTGCGGCGAGAAAACCGATGGTCGAAGCGGCGATGTATGGGTTTGAAGTCTCGCTGACGACGATTATCCCTGGTGTAACTCCTTGCCTGGCATGTATTTATCCCGAACGGGAACAGGATTGGGAGCCATTTGGATTTCCGGTGCTTGGCGCCACCTCGGGCTTGGTCGGCTGTCTAGCGGCGTTGGAAGCCGTCAAGTGGATCGCTGGGATCGGTCAACCGCTTGTCCATCGAATGCTGCGGTTCCATACATTGGACCTGAGCCAATTCGTGGTGGCGCTGCGGCGAAATCCGGATTGTGCGTGCTGCAAATCGCGATAAAATAGGGGGCTCATTCATGAAAAACTTGCGTATTTGCGATACCACGCTGCGAGACGGGGAACAAGCGGCGGGTGTGGCTTACACGGTGGAGGAGAAGCTGGAAATCGCCAAAGCCTTGGCCGCTTGCGGCATCGAGCAGGCCGAAGTGGGGATTCCGGCGATGGGCAGCGAGGAGCGCGCCGCGATTCGCCGCCTTCTGGCTTTAGGCCTCCCGATCCAGTGGATGGCCTGGAACCGAGCGCGGCGTGCCGATATCGACGCGACGCTTTCGACAGGGGTGGATTGGGCCCATATCTCCCTGCCCGTGTCGGACATTCAAATGAAAGCCAAGCTGGGAGCGGGACGCTCCGAGATCATGGAACTCGGTAAGGCCGCAGTGAACTATGCTTTGGAGAATGGCTTAACCGTCTCGATGGGGTTCGAGGACGCCTCTCGGGCGGAGCTGGGGTTTTTGCGCGAGCTGATGGACGCGCTGGGACGTGAGGGGGTGCGCCGTTATCGTTATGCCGATACGCTCTCGATGCATTATCCCGGCGGTTTGCAAGAAAGAGTTGCTGCGTTGCTGGCGGGCTGTCCCGATGACATTGAGCTGGAGATTCACTGTCACAACGATTTTGGTTTGGCGACGGCTAATACGCTGGCGGCCATCCAAGCCGGCGCCAAGTGGGCGAGCACAACCGTGCTGGGGATCGGCGAACGGGCGGGCAACGCCCCTTTAGAGGAGGTCGTTATGGCCTGGAAGCATCTCTACAACGGGACTTGCGCAGTGCGCGCCGAAAGCTTGAAGAGCCTGGCAGAGCTCGTAGCCCGGGCCGCCGGGAGAGGGATTCCCGAAGCTCGGCCGCTGCTTGGCCGGCTGGCGTTTGCCCACGAATCCGGCATTCACGTGGACGGCTTGCTCAAAGACCCGCGCACCTATCAATCGTTGAATCCCCAGGAACTTGGCATGAACCATGAATTCTTGCTGGGCAAACATTCCGGGCGTAGCTCGGTTCGTCAGGTGCTCCGGAAGGAGGGGGTGGAGGTCAGCGAAGGACTCCTCGTTTCCCTTCTTCACCGGCTGCGGCAAACGGCAGGAGAACGCAAGCGTTCGGTTGCCGATTGGGAGCTGAGGCAATGGGCGTTGGAGGAGCTAGCCCAGCAGCATGAAGCCTAGAACAAACACCCCGCCAGAAAGGGATCTGGCGGGGTGTTTGGTTTAGTCGTTTTTTAATCGGGAGGAGATCAGCAGCAGACCAAAGGACAGCAGAATCGTACAGCCGGTCAGGGCCCAGGCCAGCTGTAGATTTCCGGCGTCAACTGCAAAATAAATCGCCGTCGGAATCGTTTGCGTTCGGCCGGGGATGTTGCCGGCGATCATCATGGTCGCACCGAATTCGCCAAGGGCACGGGCGAACCCAAGAACACCCGCCGCTTGCAGCGAACGGGAGGCCAGCGGCAGCACGATATAGGCAAGCACTTGCCATTCCCCAGCTCCCTGGGAACGGGCGGCGTCCTTCAGTTCTTTATCCACCGCCTGGAAGCCGGACTTCAACGTTTGATAGATCAGCGGAAAGCTAACGACGGCTGCTGCGATCACCGCTCCGAGTGGCTGAAATACGAAGCTCAGGTGCAGCAGGGTATCCGCGGCTTGCCCGATCCAGCTGTTCTTGCCTAGCATCACGAGCAAAATAAAGCCAACAACGCTTGGCGGGAGGACGAGGGGAAGCAGAAAGACGGTCTCCACCAGCGTTTTTCCATAGAATGAAGCGGCGGACATGCGCCATGCCACTAAAAGGCCAACCGCAAAAGCGATGGCGGTGGCGGCAATGGACACTTGCAGTGATAATCCAACAGGCTCCCAAAAGGAAGACGAATTAACTTGTGCAAGCATGTTAGATCACTCCGCCGGGGTAAATCCATATTGGCTGAACACTTGCTTTGCTTGCTCGCTCAATAAGAATTCATAGAGAGCCTTGGCTTCAACCGGATGAACGGTGCTCTTCAGGACACCCATCGGGTATTCAATCGGGTCATGGCTTTCCGGCTCTGCGATCAGAGCCACCTTCACCTTGTCAGATTGGGCGGCATCGGTCGCGTAAACAAATCCGGCGTCGACGTTGCCGGTTTCTACATAGGACAACACCTGTTTGACGTCCTTCGTCAGCACCAGATGGGGTTGCAGTGGTTCCCAAAGCTGATGGGAAGTTAGGGTCTGCTGTGCGTACTTCCCGGCGGGCACCGATTCAGGTGTGCCAATCGCGATATCGCCGAGATTGGTTAAGTCTTCCATATCCAGTACCTTTACGGAACCGTCCGTTGGGACGACCAGCACCAGCTCATTGGTCAGCAGGTTGGTTCTCAGGTTGTGGTTAATGAGGTCTTTGTCAACCAGTGCATCCATCTGCTTGGTCCCTGCGGACAGGAACAAATCAGCCGGAGCGCCTTGTTCGATTTGCTGTTGAAGGGTTCCGGAGGCCGCGTAGTTAAATATAAGTTTCACATTGCTATGCTTGGCTTCAAATACAGTTTTGAGTTCATCGAGGCTTTCG
Source organism: Paenibacillus rubinfantis (assembly GCF_001486505.1). GTDB lineage: Bacteria > Bacillota > Bacilli > Paenibacillales > Paenibacillaceae > Fontibacillus > Fontibacillus rubinfantis. Next base: position 306,430 of record NZ_LN909065.1, on the reverse strand, counting down.
GTTAAGCTGGCGGCGGCAGAAACGAGCAGTTCGACCTGCTCAGTTGGTTCGGATTGGTTCTCGGCCGTTGTTGGCGAAGGGTTCGCCGCTGTGCTGCTTTCGGCACTGACGGAGGGAGCCTTGTTGGAAGAGGCTGCGTTGCCCCCGCATCCGGCGGGTAAAAGCATGATAAGGGCTGTGAACAGCGCCAAAAAGGGCAGTTTCAATAATTTATGCATGGGTATCCCTCCTCAATTATATCTAATTATATCTAGATTATACGAAACATAACGATCTGCATAGATCCTTGGGGGAGTTTTCATTGAAAAAAAGGGGAATCCCCGGTAAGATGAGTCTAGTTGCATGAACTTTGGTGAAACGGATGAGGAGTACATCACATTATGACCGAACCGATCTCTTATACGGCAGAAGAAATCGCCAAGCTGTTGAAGGTGTCCAAGCTAACCGTTTACGACCTGATCAAAAAAGGGGAACTTCCCGCTTACCGAGTTGGCAAACAGATGCGGGTCGACTCCACCGACCTGGAAGCTTATAAGCAAAAAGCGAAAGGCGGGGCTGTATCGCCCGCTGCCGCCGGTATGCCGGTGTTTCAGGTTCCATACCCTGTACCGCCTCGTCCGGAAGAAGGCGGCATGGAAGCGCGGGACGGTGCGAGGACGCTGGTCATCACCGGTCAGGACCCCGGGCTTGATTTGTTGGCCAAAACGTTGGAATCCAAACTTCGTACGTGCCGTCCGCTACGGTCCTTTGCCAGCAGTATGGACAGTTTGGTGGCCATGTATAGCGGCTCTGCGGATATCGTTAGCACCCATCTCTACGACGGGGATACCGGGGAGTACAATTTACCGTACATTCGCAAGCTGTTTATTTCCCTTCCTTATATGGTGTTGAATTTTGCTACGCGCCGGGCCGGTTTTTACGTCAAGCAAGGCAACCCGCTGGGGATTCGAACCTGGGAGGACTTGGCTCGGTCCGGAATTCGGTTAATCAACCGGGAAAAAGGCTCGGGTGCCCGAGTCCTGCTGGACGAACAGTTGCGCAAGCACGGGATCACGCCGGCGACCATCGTCGGATACTCTCAAGAGGAAACCTCGCATATGGGGCTTGGGGGACGAATAGCCCTAGGCCAGGCGGATGTGGGGGTTGGCAGCGAACGTCCGGCCCGGATCGCCGGTTTGGAATTTGTTCCGCTCACCCTCGAGCGGGTGGATCTCGTTGTCCTCAACAAACCGGAAAACCGCGAGTGGATCGCCAAGCTGCGCGAAGCGCTGGAATCGACCGAGCTGCGCGGGGTACTGTCGTCGTTGGGCGACTATGACCTGTCGCTCACCGGTCAGGTGCTGGCCGATCGAGAGGCCGGGTTGTATTAGATGGTGTGGAATTGATGGTAGAACTGAACCGCCTCGTTGGGAGGCGGTTTTTGGTATGCCGCCGAACCCGGATGAACCGCGGCAAGGGAGCGTTTCCAAGCGCGCAGGGAAATGTTAAAATGTGAATAATAAAAATGAAACTGGATTTCGCAGCGTGGAAAACGGAGGGGCTAGGATGGATGGGACGATGACGGAAACGGAGCACACCTTGCAGGAGCGACTGCAGCGGCTGCGGGACCTGATGGATCGGGAAGGAGACCACACCGCGGCAGCGGAACTGCGGGAGGTTGGCGACAAGCTGGGACGGCGGGAATTGGTAGCTGCGTTTTGCGGCCATTTTTCGGCAGGAAAGTCGAGTCTGATTAATGCATTAAGCGGCAAGGCGGTGATGCCGGCCAGCCCGCTTCCCACCAGCGCGAACGTGGTGCTTATTCGGGAAGGGGAAGCGCGTGCGCTGCTGACGCCGGCGGATCCGACGAAAGCCAAGGTGGAAGTGCCGGTGGAGCAGGTCGCGGACTATTGCCGCAATGGGGAGGAATACGCCCGCGTAGAGCTGTGGGACCGAGTGAAACTGCCGCCCCGCGGCGGCGTTTTGCTGGATACGCCGGGGGTCGACTCCAATGACGCCGGCCATGCGATCGCCACGCATTCCGCGTTGCACTTGGCGGACGTCGTGTTTTATGTGATGGATTATAACCATGTGTCCTCGGAGACGAATTTAAGCTTTGCCAAATCGCTGAGCGATTACGGGAAGCCGGTTTATATGGTCGTGAATCAGATCGATAAGCACCGGGAAGCGGAGCTGGCCTTCGCGGACTATCAAGCGTCGGTCAGCCAAGCGTTTCGGGTATGGAATATTGCGGCTCAGGGGATTTTTTATATTTCTTTGAAACGGGAGGATGCGCCCGGGAACATGCTGCCTCAGTTGAAGCAGGTGATCCGCGACTTGTTTGGTCGTGGGGACGGTTTGCTGGAATACGGGGCTTATGCCTCAGCGTCTCAGTCGGTCGAAGGGTATTTGGTCCGGGCGTCCGAAGCGGAGCAGGCCCGGCGCGAGCGGCTTGAGGCAGAGGCGGGCGGCGAAACGGACATATCGGCGTTGGAGGAAGAGCTGCACCAACTGGAGGAGGTTGTTGGAACCTCGGGAGAGCAGGTGTGGGCGTCGCGAAGGTTGGAGTGGCTGCGCCGCATCGGGAGCCTGCTGGAGACGGCCCAACTGATGACACCGCCGCTGCGCGAGCTGGCCGGGCGTTTTCTGGAAAGTCGGGCGCCGGGATTTAAGGCGAAAGGCTGGTTCGCCGGTGGGAAGACGGAAGCGGAGAAGCAGGGGCGTCAAGCCGAGTTTCTCCAGGCGCTGGGGGAACAGGTTGAAGCGCAGCTAGATTGGCATGTACGTCAGGAGCTGCGGGCGATCGGCCAAGAGCTGGAGGTCTGGGGCGAAGCCTGGGAGCAACAGCTGGACGAGCGGCTGCCGAGGCCGGAGGAGGCGTGGATCACGGAGCCGCTTCCGGGCGGAGCGATGTTGTCCGGCGAGGCGACGCTGCATTACGCGGCGGCGGTTGGCGCGGGCATCGCCGCGCGCTTCCGCCGCGCGTGACTGGAGTTCAGACGTGTGCTCTTCCGAGCTGGAAAATCCTGATGATCCACTAGAAGATGTGTATAGGAGGCAGGGCCATATCCCCCCGGCGGCGTCTTCACCGTGGCGCTGTTCGGGGCGTTCAGCGCCGGTAAGTCGTCCTTCGCCAGCGCTTTGCTGGGCGAAGCCGTGCTGCCCGTCTCGCCGCATCCAACCACCGCGGCGATTATCCGCGTGATGGCGCCGTCCGGAGGCCAGCGCCATCACACGGCCGCCGTCAAGTTCAAAAGCGCCGAGGCGATCCGCGAAGACCTGGCCTATTCATTCCAAGCCCTTGGTTTGGGGGAATGGAAGGAAACGGCCTGGCTTGAGGTGGTGCGGCGCTTGAAACCCGAAGACGTTCCGGCGGCCGGCCGCGCTCATTACAGCTTCCTGAAAGCGGCGGAAGCGGGATGGGCAGGATCGGCCGAGCGGCTAGGTCAGGTGGAGATCGTGGAGGCGGAGCAGTTCCGCAGTTATGCTGCGAATGAAGCAAAAGCCTGCTTTGTGGCGGAGATCGATTTATATTACAGCTGTCCGTTGACCGAACAAGGCATCGTGCTTGTGGACACCCCGGGGGCGGATTCGATCCACGCTCGCCATACGGGAGTGACGTTCCAATATATGAAGGACTCCGATGCGATCATCTTTGTGACGTATTACAATCATGCCTTTTCGCGGGCCGATAAGCAGTTGTTAAGCCAGCTGGGCCGGATGAAGGGCAGCTTCGCTCTCGATAAAATGTTCTTCGTTGTGAATGCTGCCGATCTCGCTGCTTCGGAGGAAGAGTTAACTGCCGTCGTAGCGCATGTGCGGGACGGCCTTCGCACCGCAGGGATCCAGGAGCCCAATGTATTTGCGGTTTCCAGCATGCGGGCGATGGCCGCAGGGCGGGAGAATGCCGCGGATGACCCGGGGTTCTCTCTTTTCCGGCAGCGCTTCTCGGCTTTCCTGGAACACGATCTAGGGAACCTCGCAGTCTCCTCTGCGGCCGAAATGATGAAGCAGATGCGCGAACGGTTATTCAAATGGACGGAAGCAGCTGGACAAAACGCGGAAAACGCGGAGCAGCAGCTCGCCATTTTGCGCGGACGCCGGGATGTCTTTGAACGGGCTGTGACCGAGTTTGTCCAGGTCGATATCGGCCGGGAGTGGAGTCAGGAGAACGCCGAGCTGTTATTCCACGTTGTGCAGCGGGTCCGACTGCAGGCGCTGGAGCTGTTCGCCGAATTTTTCCACCCCTCCTTGCTGCAGGAGCATAACGGTCCGCTGAAACGCAATTTTACCGTCGCTATGCGCGGTTGGTTGGATCAAATCTCGGGCGAACTGGAGCGCGAGCTGCTCGCCACCACGCTGCGCTTGGAGCGCAAAGCAGAGGCGTTGCTTCGCCGCGAGGCGGAAACCTGGTGCCGCCGGCATGAGGCGGCTCTGGAAATGCCGCTCAGCTATTCAAACGCGGAATCGAGCTGGAATACGCCGGAGATCCCCGAGGGTCTGCTGGACGGCGGAACGCTGACGCCGGAGACCTACTGGCCCTTCTTTAAGAATCCGAAGGCGTTTTTTGAAGGAGGCGGCCGTTTGCAACTGCGGGCGAAGCTTGAGGAGCCGCTGCTTGCCAAGCTGAAGGAGATCATAGAAAGTATGGAGACGTTTTTCCGGGAGCATTATGAGCGGGAAATCGCGCTTCGCAAGGAGCAAACCGCCGAAACGTTCCGCGGGCTGTGGGCGGAATGGGAGCAGAGCATCCAGGGCTCCAAAGCCTCCCCGGAGGAGCTGGCGCATTGGAAGAGCATCCTGAATCAAATCGGGCGGGATGTGGAGGAAATGGAAGCTTTTTATGAATAATAAGCAGGTTTAACCGGAGATCAAGGCCTAATATTCCGAATTTAGGGGATATTAGGCTTTTCTTCGCTTTGCCGCGGGAAAATCCTGATGATACACTGCAAGGAGCTAAGGCCATGAAAGCGCATGCTTCCAGGCTGTGACAGGTTTCGCGGCGTTCAGACACTCCCCTCTGCCCCTTCATCCAAAACGTCCGAAATCATTGGTCATTGGTTTATGACGGTTGTCCAAGTTTATTTCAACAAACGGGTGTAGGAGGAGTGACATGGAGGTTCTCAGGCAACTTCGGGGATATTACCAGGCGAGGCTGAACTACTTGGTATTGTCGATTTTATGTTTGGCGGCGGCCACCGGGCTGGGCTTGGTTTATCCGATGCTGCTGCGCAAGCTGATCGACGATGTGATTCGGCCGGGGAATTACGGAGAGGTGGTATGGATAGCCGCGACGGCGGTTTCCGTTGTAGCTGTGAAGGCGCTGCTGCAGTTTCTTCACGGTTTTTTTGGCGGAAGGCTGGGGAACTATCTAGCGTACCGGCTGCGCAATGCGTGCTACGAAAAACTGCAGTTCTTATCGTTCCGCTATTACGATACGGCCAAAACCGGGGATTTAATGTCGCGATTAACCGGGGATTTGGAAGCGATCCGCAACTTCGTGGGGTTTGGCTTCGCTCAGCTGTTAAATCTTATCCTGATGGTGACATTTGGATCGGCGGTGATGTTCTCCATTCACTGGCAGCTCACTTTGGTGACGATGATTACGATTCCTTTCCTGGCCGGCGTCGCCCTTAAATTCGAGTCCAAAATCCATCCGGCGTTCCAGGAAATGCGTCAGGCGCTCAGCTCCTTGACGACCGCGGTACAGGAGAACGTGACCGGCGTGCGGACTGTCAAATCGTTTGCTCGGGAGCCGCATGAGGTCGAGAAGTTCTCGCATCGCAACGAGCGCTACAAGGATAATCAGATTTTTGCGGCGACGTTATGGAGCCGGTTCTTTCCGGTGATGGAGCTGCTGGCTTCCATCAGCGTGGCGGTACTGCTGTCGGTAGGCGGGACGCTGGTGATTAAGGGGCAGTTGTCGCTTGGCGATCTGGTCGCCTTTTTCAGCTTAATCTGGTTTATCATCGGCCCGATGTGGGGCTTAGGCTTCCATATTAACAACTATACGCAATCCAAGGCGTCCGGGGAACGGGTGCTGGAGATTTTGAATCAGCCGATCGACGTGAAGGACGAAGCGCAAGCGGTGGAGCTTCACCCCGAACAGGTTCGCGGCGATGTCCGGTTCGAGCGCGTTACGTTTGCTTATGGGAACAAAATGCCGGCGGTGGTCGACATCGATTTCCATGCCCCGCCCGGCTCCGTGATCGGTTTTCTCGGCGGCACGGGCTCCGGCAAATCAACGATGATCCAGCTGTTGATGCGTGCGTACGACGTGAATAAAGGCCATATCCGTCTCGACGGTAAAGACATCCGCGAGCTCAGCGTGCGCAGCCTGCGCAGTCAAATCGCCACGGTGTTTCAAGAGACGTTCCTGTTCTCGTCGACCATTAAGGGCAATATTGCTTACGGGATGACCAACGTATCTATGGAGGAGATTATCCGCGCCGCCCAATTGGCTAAGGCGCACGAATTTATCATGGAATTGCCGGAAGGTTATGATACGGTGGTCGGCGAACGGGGACTTGGTTTATCCGGCGGGCAGAAGCAGAGGATCGCCATCGCCCGCGCCTTGCTCAAGAACCCGAAAATCCTGATCCTGGACGACGCCACCAGCGCGGTGGACATGGAGACCGAGCAGGAGATCCAAGCCGGCTTTCAGGAGGTCATGCGGGGCCGAACGACGTTTATTATCGCCCATCGGATCTCTTCGCTCCGTCATGCAGACGAAATCCTCGTCTTAAACGAAGGGCGGGTCGTTCAACGCGGGAAACATGAGGAGTTGATTGAAGCCTCGGGTCCATACCAGGACGTGTATCGTATCCAATATGCAGACCATCTGGACGGAACGGTCCGGCGTAAAGGGGAGGGGAACGCATGAATACGCAAACTACAACCCGGCCGAAGCCGGCGTCCGGTAAGGAGACCCCCCGCGGAAGCATCGAGGAGCGCTTCGTCTATCAAGATGACGAGATCATGGATAAGGCGTTTGATTGGCAGCAATTCCGTCGGCTTTTTGCTTATATGATCCCCTATGCCAAACAGATGTTGCCCTTGATCATCCTGATGACGGTACTTGGGACAGTGACGAAGCTGGCCGTGCCTTATTTGACGAGTTTGGCGATCGACCGGGCTATTGTGCCGGAGAACGGTCAAACGAGCTTAACGCTGCTTTATGGCATTACTGCTGCTGTCCTCGTGCTGTACCTGATCCAATGGATCTCGGGCGTATACCGAATCAAATACACGAATATCGTCGGCCAGAAGGTCATCTATGATTTGCGCGCCGATTTGTTTCAGCATATCCAGAAGCTCTCGTTTAACTTCTTTGACAAACGTCCGGCCGGCTCGGTGCTGGTGCGGGTTACGAATGATATTAACTCGCTGCAGGAGCTGTTTACCAATGGCGTCGTCAACCTGATGATCGACTGCGTACAGCTGGCCGGGATCGTTGTTATTTTGCTGCTGATTAACTGGAAGCTGGGGCTTGCGGTGATGATTACCGTCCCCATTATGTTCCTGATCTCCACTAAACTGCGGCAAAAAATCCGGATGGCTTGGCAGGAGGTCCGCATGAAGAACTCGCGGATTAACTCCCATCTCAACGAATCGATTCAGGGCATTCGCGTAACTCAGGCTTACACGCAAGAGCGGGAAAATATGCGTTACTTCGATTCGATGAACCTAAGCAGCAAGAAATCATGGGATAAAGCTTCTGCGATGAACCAGGGGTTTGGCCCCTTAATCGAAATCACCGGGGGCATCGGTACGTTTGTGCTGTTTGTGCTCGGCGTTTACCTCATTCAGTCGGGGGAGTTGACCATCGGCCTGCTGGTAGCCTTCAGTAACTACGTGGGCAACTTCTGGGATCCGATCAACCGCCTTGGTCAAATGTATAACCAGCTGTTGGTGGCGATGGCTTCGTCAGAGCGGATCTTTGAATTTATTGACGAGGAGCCGAATATTGCCGATAAACCGGGAGCGAAGCCGCTGCCGGCGATTACGGGAGCGATTCGCTTTAACCGGGTGGTCTTTGAATATGAACAAGGCCGTCCCGCCCTAAAAGGGATCGATCTGGACGTGAAAGCCGGCCAATCGATTGCGCTTGTCGGCCATACGGGCTCGGGAAAAAGCACGATCATCAATCTGCTCAGCCGTTTTTACGATCCCAGTGGCGGCTCGGTTGTCATCGATAGCCATGACATTCGCGACGTCACCGTCCAAAGCCTCCGCAGCCAAATTGGCGTCGTGCTGCAGGATACGTTTATATTCTCGGGAACGATCCGGGATAATATCCGATTCGGCCGGTTGGACGCAACGGATGAAGAAGTAGAGGCGGCGGCTAAGGCGGTGGATGCCCACGATTTTATTATGAAGCTGCCTAACGGCTATGGTACAGAGGTGGAGGAGCGAGGTAATGTGCTGTCAATGGGGCAACGCCAGTTGCTATCGTTTGCCCGCGCGTTGCTGGCGAATCCAAGAATTCTCATCCTCGACGAGGCTACGGCTAGCATCGATACGGAGACCGAACTCAAGATTCAGGAGGCGTTGAAGGTGCTGTTGAAGGGGAGAACGTCTTTTATCGTAGCTCACCGTCTCTCTACCATCCGAAGCGCCGACAAAATCATCGTGTTGGATCATGGGGAGATCAAAGAATCGGGCACTCACCGGGAATTGATGGAACAAAAGGGAATCTATTGCGGCTTAGTTGAAGCTCAATTTCGGTATTTGTAACTTTTTATCGAAAAATATTTAGATTTTTAACTAGAACTATTGCAATCTTGCTCGTAAAGCCGGAAAATAGAATGGGATTTGTGAATTGGCAAATTTATTAAAGGTGGTTTGGTCCAATTGAGTATTGAGGCGTTAGCTCCGGCTTTGGTCATTCGCAACGGTTGTTGCGACGATGTTCAACACATGCTTCCTTTAATGCGTCAACTGCGCTATCCGATGACGGCAAGCGTGCTGAAGGAACGTTTAGCGATGCTGGAAGGCCAGCTGTTGCTAGGTAATCTGGTGGCGGAACTTGACGGCGTAGTCATTGCGACGGCTTTCCTGAAGCAGCATCAGACGCATGATATGAGTAAACCGGTTACCCGGATTACGGCATTGGTCGTTGACGAGAAACACCGCGGCACGGGGATCGGGAGACGGTTGATCGAAGAAGCGGAGAAGTGGGCCCGTGAACGGGGCAGCACGGATCTGGTGTTATCCACGGCCCGCGAGAACCATCTGTCCGCCAAAACGTTTTATGAGCATTGCGGCTTCAGTTGTACTGGCTACCGAATGAATAAGCCGGTAAGTTAACCTAATAAATAGACCTTAATGGCAAACTGCGATGGAAGCTCCGCCCTGATGAAGGGCGGGGCTTTTTTGTGTTTCAACGGGAAGGTGGAGTCGTCCCGCAAAATATTTTTAAGAACCTAACTAGAGATGAAGTAGGAAATTGTAGTTTTACGTAGTCGATGGGGTAAGGTGATTTCAAATGTCACGAATACTAACATAAAAGAGTTTAAAGTGCAGTTAATGTTATGTAAAGTGACTCGTACATAACACCAAGCGGGGCAAAGCCCTAGAAAAAGATCGATCTGAGGAGGATGTGTATGAAGGGGAAAAAAAGATTTGCATGGCTTGCTAGTATTTGTTTATTGCTGGGTTTGCTCTCGGCGTGTAATTCGTCCGGCGGTGAGGCAAAACCAGCGAATGGGGATACCGCAGGGGCAGGCGACAAACTCACGGTGATCAAAATTGCATCGCAATCCCCGCTATCCGGGGGCTCGGCTATTCAGGGGGAATCGATCAAGCTCGGCGGGCAGATGGCGCTGGAAGAGCGTCAAGCCGAATTTAAGGATCTGGGATTTGACCTGCAGTTCGTGCCTTACGACGATCAAGGCGACTCAAAGAAAGGTGTGGCTAACTCCGAATTGATCGGCGCCGATCAAGCGATACTGGCGGTTCTTGGGCATTTGAACTCCGGGGTATCGATTCCGAGCTCCGTGGTGTACGAGAAATACGGGATTCCAATGGTCTCCCCGGCCAGCACGGCGACCGACTTCACCGACCGGAAGCTGAAGGCGGCCAACCGGATTGTCGCCCGCGACGACTTCCAGGGACCGGCGGGTGCCGAATATGCCGTGAAGACGGTGGGAGCGAAAAATATTTTCGTCATCCAGGATAAAACGGCTTACGGGCAAGGGTTGGCCGACGCGTTCCGCAGTGCCGCCGAGGAATTGGGCGCGACCATCTCCGGGTACGAGGGGATCACGGTAGGGGAGAAAGACTTTAACGGTGTATTGAATCAGGTGCTCAGCAAGAAGCCGGACTTTATCTTCTTTGGCGGGATGTATGCCGAGGCGGGGCTGATCGTCAAACAAGCACGCGAAAAAGGCATCACAGTACCAATCATGGGCGGGGATGCGTTGGATTCCTCGGGGATGGTAGACATCGCCGGCGACAAGTTAACCGAAGTGGCGTACAGCTCCGTGTCTACGGACGTCACGAAGTCCAACAAGGATTGGGCGGACAAATATCAAGAGAAGTTTGGCAAATCCGTCGAGAACTACTCGGCATATGCTTATGATTCGATGAATGTCATCTTAAACGCAGTGAAAAAAGCAATCGAAGACAACGGCGGCAAGCTGCCGACGCGCGAGCAGGTCCGCGATGTGGTCCGGGCAACAACCGATTTTGAAGGGATCGCCACGAAGGTTAGCTTTGACGACAAAGGCGATAACGAATATGCCAAGGTCTTCATTTATAAATTTGATTCACCAACCTACCCTGGCACGATGGTATCGGAAATCGAACAGCCGAAATAATTAGACTTTCGGCAATAACGCAGAAGGGGTATGGACTTATGGAGATGATCCTGCAAACACTCCCCCAGGTCTTGGTGGACGGATTAACTTTAGGCGCCGTCTATGCGGTGGTGGCTATCGGCTATACGATGGTATACGGCATTCTTGAATTTATCAATTTTGCGCATGGGGAAATTTTTATGACCGGCGCATTCGTGGGTACGGCGGCCTTGCTGACGATGAACTCGGCAGGATGGCTGACCGGGTTGCCCGCCGGGCTCGCCTACTTCCTCATCCTGGCGACGGCGATGCTGTCAACCGGGTTGTTGGGGATCGGCATCGAGCGGGTGGCGTATCGCCCGCTCCGCCGGGCTCCCAAGCTCATCTCATTGATCTCGGCGATCGGGGTGTCCTTCCTGCTGCAGGACATCGTTCGATTTATCGCCGATATCCGGACGGGGAATTTCATCGTCACCGGTATTTCCTTGTACGGCGAGAATCTGAAGCTGGGCGCATCCTTCGTATGGAGCGGGTTTGACGATGCTTTTTTGAAGACGAATACGATCATCGTTGTGGCGGTGGCTGTCGTCCTCATGGTGGGGCTTGATTTTTTCGTGAATCGCACCAAATGGGGAACCGCCATGCGGGCTGTAGCCCAGGACCGGGAGACGGCATCGCTGATGTCGATTAACGTCAATAAGGTGATCGCGCTGACTTTCTTTATTGGATCGGCGCTGGGGGGCGGGACCGGCGTCCTGTTCGCCCAGCAGTATGGAACCATTGATCCGTATATCGGGTTCATTTTGGGAATGAAAGCTTTCACCGCTGCGGTTCTCGGCGGCATCGGCAATATCCGGGGCGCCATGTTTGGCGGGTTGTTTATCGGCGTGCTGGAAATGTTCTCGTCTGCGAACCTGTCCGTCATCACCGGCGGCGCGTTGGGCGGGGAGTATAAAGACGTTGTCGCTTTTCTGATCCTGATCGCGGTGTTGATCTTCAAGCCGGAAGGGTTGTTTGGTAAAGCCGTGAAAGAGAAAGTGTAGGTGAGCTGCCATGAATCAACTAAAGCTCTGGCTGGGGCGAAGCCAACCCGCCCAAGCCTTGTTGTTAACGCTGTTTGTCCTTGTTACGGCGGCCAGCGTATATTTTTCGAATAAGTCGGTCGTTGCCTTTCTGCTCTTACTCGGATCCTTGCTGCTGCTCTATTTGACGACCTTCCAAACCCCGATCAAATGGGGGATTGGTGCGGTGCTGTTGCTGCTGGTCATTCCGTTTGCGACCTCCGGCGGCCCGGCCCATCAGTCGTATATGGAAGTCGCCACGCAGTGCGGTATTTATATCGCGATGGCGTTAGGGCTTAACATCGTAGTTGGATTCGCTGGACTGCTCGACCTTGGTTTCGTAGCGTTCTTTGCGGTTGGAGCGTATACGTATGCGATCTTTGCCACGCCGCAGGCGAACGAGTTTATCTCCGGCCAACTGTTCCCGTTGCCCGGAGGAGCGTTCTGGATCTTTATCGTGCTGGGCGGCTTTATGGCTGCGTTGTTTGGGTTGCTGCTTGGTTTGCCGGTCCTTCGGGTCAAGGGCGACTATTTGGCGATCGTCACGCTAGGCTTCGGGGAAATTATCCGGATTATCTTTAACAATCTCGATAAACCGGTGAATATTACGAACGGGGCAATGGGGTTGTCTTCGATCCAACCGCCGAACTTGTTTGGCTTGTCCTTTACGTTTCCCAACCAGTTTTATTTTATCGTCCTTTTTATTTTGGCGATCGTTATTTTCAGCGTGAAACGGTTGGAGCATTCCCGTCTAGGGCGGGCCTGGAAGGCGATTCGGGAGAACGAGATCGCCGCGCAATCGATGGGCATCCCGCTCATCCGCACCAAACTGAGCGCTTTTGCCATCGGCGCTTCTTTTTCTGGGATGATGGGGGTGGTGTTTGCGGCGAAGCAAACGTTTATCGATCCAACCAGCTTTACGCTGCTCGAATCGATTACGATTCTCGTGATGGTGCTGCTGGGCGGCATGGGCAGCGTGCCCGGCGTCATTCTTGGTGCGGCTTTGGTGACGCTCCTGAACTTGCAGGTGCTGACGGAACTCACCAACTGGCTAAACCAGTTAACCCTGCAAGGGGTGATTCATATTCCCAGCTCGATCTCGCCCTCCAAGATGCAGCGTTTGATATTCGGGGCGATTCTGGTGCTTGTCGCCATCTTCAGGCCCAACGGCCTGATCACCGCCAAGAATAAGAAGGTCGATGCCGAGCGGCTGAAGGCGCAGTCTTCGGGCAAGGCGTTACCCGTGATGCCGCCGGCGAAGCAACAAAGCGGAGGTGTAGGTCAATGACGATTCTCAAGGTCAGCAAGCTGGTGAAGCGCTTTGGCGGCTTAACGGCGGTTGGGGGCGTTGACTTTGCGTTTCCGCGCGGCAAAATCTCCGCGGTGATCGGTCCCAACGGGGCCGGAAAAACGACGTTTTTTAATATGATTACCGGTATTTATATGCCGGACGAAGGTACGATTGAACTCGACGGAACGTCCATCGTAGGCGTTAAACCCCATCAAATCGTTAGTTTGGGAATTGCCCGGACTTTTCAGAACATCCGCTTGTTTGGCAGTATGACCGTATTGGAAAATGTGATGGTCGGCATGCACATCCACCTGAAGGCGGGAATCGTCGGCACGTTGCTCTCGCTGCCACCCGCTCGCCATGAGGAGGAGATGGTGCATCAGGAAGCTTACCGTTTGCTGGAGTTCGTTGGGCTGCAAGAGCTGCTGAACGAACAGGCGGCGAGTCTGCCGTACGGCGCGCAGCGGCGGCTCGAAATCGCCCGGGCGTTGGCGGCCAAGCCGAAGGTGCTCCTCCTGGACGAACCGGCTGCGGGGATGAACCCGCGCGAGACGGTTGAGTTGATTGATTTAATTCGGCGAATCCAGGAGGAAACGGGGATGACCATCATCCTGATCGAGCATGACATGAAGCTGGTGATGGAACTGTCCGAGCATATCCTGGTGTTGGATTATGGCACGAAAATCGCAGAAGGCGGGCCGGACCATATTCGTTCTCACCCCAAAGTGATTGAGGCTTACCTGGGGAAAAGCGCCGTTCATGGCGAAACCGTCCAAATTGAGGTGATTTCATGAGCTTGCTGGAACTGAACGGCGTTCACGCCTACTATGGGGCAATTGAGGCTTTAAAAGGGGTCACCTTAACCGTGGAGGAAGGAGAGATCGTTTCGTTGATCGGCTCCAATGGGGCCGGAAAATCCACAACGTTGAAGGCGATTTGCGGTCAAGTGAACACGACCGGTACCATTCGCTTTAACGGCACTGAGATGTCAAGTTTGCCGCCGCACCAAGCGGCGCTGGAGGGAATTGCGCATGTACCGGAGGGACGGCGGATTTTCCCGCGGTTGACGGTGAAGGAGAACCTGGAGATGGGCGCTTTTTCCGTGGGGGACAAAAAAGTAATCAAACAGCGGATGGAGAGGGTGTTCGACCATTTCCCGCGCCTCCGGGAGCGGCTAACGCAAACAGGCGGGACCATGAGCGGCGGAGAGCAGCAAATGCTGGCCATCGGCCGGGCGATGATGATGCAGCCGAGGATCTTATTGCTGGACGAACCGTCGATGGGGCTCGCCCCGATTATCGTCGAGCAGATTTTCGAGATTATCCAGCAGTTGAACCGCGAGGGGATGACCGTACTGCTCGTTGAGCAAAACGCTTTTCAAGCCTTGCAAATTGCTCACCGCGGCTATGTGATGCAAACCGGAGAAATCTTGATGGAGGACCAGGCCGAATTGCTGCTCGCCAACGAGCTGGTTAAGGAAGCTTATTTGGCTTAACCCATGCGCCCGATATTGTATGGTTTGTTGGCTTCCTTGTTCTTCTCCTCGACGTTTGTACTTAACCAGACGATGAAATGGTCAGGGGGAGACTGGTTGTACACAGCTTCCCTGCGTTTCTTGTTTATGATTCCGCTGCTGCTTGGCGTCGTTGCGATTCGGGGGAAGTGGAGGCCGTTATGGGCGGAGATGCGCAGGCGGCCCTGGGCCTGGATCGGATGGAGCTTCATCGGTTTTGGGGTGATGTACGTTCCCGTTTGTATTGCGGCGGAATATGAACCTGGCTGGCTGATCGCCGGCACGTGGCAAACCACAATTGTGGCCGGCCTGTTGGTAGCGCCGGCTTTTCGTTCAACTCGCATGACACCGGCAGGCCCGGTCAAGATTCGGGAACGGATCCAATGGAAAGGGCTAGGGGTGTCTAGCCTCATCCTGCTAGGCGTATTTATCATGCAGTTTAGCCAGGCTCACGCCCTATCGGGGCGGGATCTTCTGCTTGGCGCGCTGCCTGTGGTAATTGCAGCTTTCGCTTATCCGCTCGGCAACCGCAAAATGATGGCGATTTGCGAAGGACGGCTGGATGCGTACCAGCGAGTCCTCGGGATGGCTTTGGCTACTCTGCCGCTCTGGTTGCTGCTGACGGCAATCGCCTTTTGGCGCAGCAGCCCGCCTAGCGCGGGTCAGGCCAGCCAAGCGCTGGCGGTGGCCGTTTGTTCCGGCTTGATCGCGACCGTGTTGTTTTTTGCCGCTACGGATATGGCCAAAGGCTCCCCGCATCGTTTGGCGGCGGTAGAAGCAACGCAAGCCGGTGAAGTTGTTTTTGCAACGATCGGCGAGCTGCTATTATTGCCGGTTCCGAGACCTTCGGCTGTGTCCATGCTCGGCATGGCTCTGGTTATCGGCGGGATGGTCCTACATAGTCTATTATCTCAAAAGAAGGTACCCATTCCGGAGGAGGTTCCGTTTACAGGATAGGTCTATGCCTATCCTATTTTTGTGGGTTAAGATACATATATAACCATTTATGATGCTGTTGACTGTATTAGGGAATCGGGGGGGCCGATAAGTGAAGGGATTTGAAAGAAGTAGAAGAAGGGGAGTTTTGCGAGATTCGTTTGCGTTCGTATTGATTCTTATTCTTGTCGCGATGTCCGGATGTAATGCTCGAGAGACACAGGTAAATAAAGTAGAAGTCTTATCCAAAGAATTAATAAAGTTGCCCGGACAAAATCCCAATATTCGTATCTACAAAATGTTTTATAGGAGTGACAATATCAAAGTTCTAGCCTATCTAACCGTTCCCAAGGCACGGGGGAAATATCCCTTGGTGGTTTCTCTTCATGGGGGATACGCTTGGGAACGTAAAGAGTTGTCTCATTATAACTATGGCTTCACGCTCGGGTTTAAATATTTTAGCGACCAAGTGGTAGGTTTGTTTCCCCTTTATCGCGGATATATGGAAAGTGATGGCCATGTGCAGGGAATTGCGGAGAATAAGAGAGATGCGGAAAATGCAATACAAGCGGCGATATCCACTGGAAGAGTAATACCGAATTCGATTTACCTGCTCGGCTCATCGATGGGAGGTGGTGTGGCTTTGAGATTGGCTTCTGAACGGCAGGATGTCAAAGCGGTTGTTGCGATAAGTCCGTTTGTGGGCTGGGATGCAACGATACGCTGGTTAGATGAGCATTCGGACGTGACATCCCCGGCGATAGTAGAGGAGCACAGGGAACTGTCGTATTATGTTAGATTTAGATATATTAATGGTCATGAGAAATCCAAAGGGGACTATACAATTCTGGACCGAATTCCACATATACAAGCCCCTGTTCTGCTGCTGCAGGGTACTGGCGATAAGAACTTAATTTGGCAAACCGTTCAATTATTTGCGGATGAAATGGAGAAGGCAGGTAAAACCGTAAAGCTTGTGGTATACCCCGAGGGTCAGCATGGATTAGAGGATAAGTACATTGATCAGAGGAATCAAGAAATGAATCAATGGCTGCAACAGTATGGTGCCCCCAAACCCTTTATCGTCGAATAGATAGATGTCCGACCAAACAAAATAACGCCACAAAATCACCTTATCCGCCTGGAAATTTCGAAAAACGGCAGAATAGGGTGATTTTTTAGTCTTAATTCGGTCCTAAACCGTCTATTGGGGCCTTTTTGGATCAAATAAGGTGATTCCATCCCTCTATTCATCAAAAATAGCGTTATTTCCACCCCATAAGGTGAAGAAATAACGCTATCTGAACGCGATCGATCTCATCGGGAAGTCCGCTTCATCATCCAGCTTAATTCGCGGCATAATATCGGCTTTGCTCATACGCTAATGCCGTTCGGCGTGAATAGCAATACTGTTCGCGGTAGGTTTCGAGACGCCCGCGGAATTCAAGCTGGAGATGCGAGCAGCCGCAGAGATCGGACGGGGTTGTTAATCCCGCGGATTTCTCTAGAAGGTTAACGCCAGCTTCCTGAAATACGCGGCTGACGAACTCGGAACAGAAGTAGGAGTTCTCTCCGCCAAGCTCCATATTTAAGATCACGCCCAAGAGGCCCAGAAAGTTATAATTGTAAAGTTCGCCGTTATCTTCAAAGGTTTTCACAAAATTTCTCATGCGCATGTAGTTCTCCGCACTAACCTTATAGCTGTACACCGCGCAGGTCGCTTTCTTGAAGACCCCGCAGTGAATGTCTTCCTTAACGAAGCCGCCAAAGATCGGAATAAACGGGTGTTTCCGCCCGAAGCTGTAGACCTCCCGCAGCTCAGGATCAAACGCGATGGATGCGTGATTATAAGGCGCACGGGTATATAAACCGATCATTTTAGCTACTATTGTCTTCGGATTGCTGAGCAGAACATAAATTTTCATTTCATTGTTCATAAATTCGACCACCATTTAGAGTTGATGATAGTTCCTTTGGATAATAACATGGTACTTGGTTTATGGGAATCCCAAAACGGACTGAAGGCGGAAAATAAACTGGACTAAGGTCTTGGTTCTTTTCGGCTTCTCCGTGTGATCTGCGATTTACATTTGCGGACCGATACGTTAAAATCGGGGGGAATTCAGGCATAGAAGAGGATGGTCCATCGATGTATAAGTTGATATTGGCCGATGACGAAGAGGACGTACGGGAAGGCTTGCTCAGCCTGATCGACTGGGAAAGTCTCGGTTACACCGTTATGGAGACGGCGGAGAACGGCAAGGAAGCGGCCGAGTTGATAGAGAAGCATACGCCGGACGTCGTCGTGACGGATATTCAAATGCCGTTTATGAATGGCTTGCAACTCTCCGAATGGATTCGCGAGCAATATCCTGCAACAAAAATCATTATTTTGACCGGGTACGAGGAGTTTGAATATGCACAGAAAGCCATCCGTCTGGGCATCGACGAATATGTGTTGAAACCGTTTTCGGCAGGGGAGCTGGCTGAGATCTTGCGTAAAGTCAAAATGCAACTCGACGAAGAGATGGCCGAAAAGGAGAACGTGCAACTGTTAACTGAGCATTACCGCAAAAATCTGCCGATTCTGCAAAGCCTGTTTTTGTCTTCACTGGTGTCCCGCCGGCTGCAGGAAGCGGAAATCCAAGAGAAATGCGAGCATTATGATCTGGACCTGAGCGGCGATCGTTACCTGGTTTCCGTCATTCGAATCGATTCTGCGGGGGCAAGCCTGCGAAAACCGACCGAAAGCGGAGACTCTGGGAAAGGGTTGACGTCCGTCTCCTTGAAGGATACCAATGACACGCAGTTGCAGTTATTTGCTGTCTTTAATATCGCTGAGGAAATCGTTCGGCTTCATCCGGGAGATCGGGTATTCATCCATCATGACGAGGTTGTGGTCCTCAGCATCGTAAATGCGGACAAGCAGGAGCAACTGGCTGACCGTACGCTGCAATTAGTAGAAGAGATTCGTTTTAGCGTGGAGCGGTTCCTCAAGCTGACCGTGACGATTGGTGCCGGCTCAGAGGTGGATCGTCTCAGCGAGCTCGCCGGCTCCTATGGGGAAGCGATTAAG
The DNA here is from genome assembly GCF_001486505.1 of Paenibacillus rubinfantis. GTDB lineage: Bacteria > Bacillota > Bacilli > Paenibacillales > Paenibacillaceae > Fontibacillus > Fontibacillus rubinfantis. The sequence goes on along the minus strand of NZ_LN909065.1, from coordinate 287,775 downwards.
GCTCTGGATTACCGTGTGATTCTCGGCGGCAATAAAGTGATCTGGATCGAAGACGTCGAGTCGCGGCAAACCGTGCCGTTGTCGATGGACGAGCTGAAGGAGAAGGAGCTAATCCGTTGCCTGAAGGTCGGCAGCGACCAGGAACTGATCCAACTGCTGGAGGAACTGTTCTCGGCATTAACCGACAGCAAGGCATCCTACCAGGATTTCCAGGTGTACCTGCTGGAGATGTTAACCTCGGTAATCAAGGTGGCCAAGGATATTCACGTCGACCTCGATACATTGTTTGGCGAAGAAGCCGGATTCCTGAGTCAATTCGTTAAATTTTCGCATGCTGATGAAGCCAAAGCCTGGTTCTTGGATATCTGCATGAAGCTGAAGCACTCCATCGCCTCCGAACGGCAATCCAGCTATAACCAATTGGTAGATGAAGCGAAGGAATATATTTTGGCAAATTACAGTGACAACGACATCTCCATCGCCAAGGTATGCCAGCATCTACATATCAGTACCGGATACTTCAGCAACATCTTTAAGAAAGAAACGAAAACCACCTTCGTTAACTATTTGATGGGCGTACGGATGGATGCAGCGCAGGATTTGCTTGCGACAACGGATCTGAAAGCTTTTGAAATCGCCGAGCGCGTCGGGTTTGCCGATCCAAACTACTTCAGCTTTTGCTTCCGCAAAAAATTCGGCATCTCCCCGAAAGAATATCGCACCGGAGTTCGAGGCTCATGAAGCCGTGGCGCTCCTTCAAACGGTTGGTTCAAGGGTTCCATGTGCGCAACATCCAAGTGCTGATCTCCTTGTCCTCGATCGCCGTGACCGTTCTTGCAGTCGTGCTGGTCAGTACCTTGCTATACAACCGCTTCTCGCGCGCCGCGGAAGAGAATGCCTACCTAAGCCTGGAGCAGATCATTGAACAGGTGCATTCCAACCTGGAGCTGTACGTTAGCGGGATGCAGGACATTTTTGACTTGGTGGAGCAAAAAATCGCAGCGGTTCCCGATCTTCCCACCAACGACCAGTTGGGGGAGCAGTTGGAGACCGTGCTCAATACGCGCGAAGACCTCGTTTCAATGGCGCTGTTCACCGAAGACGGAAAGCTGGTGCGTAACGTGCCTTCGCTGTCGATGCGGCAAAACACGCGGCTGCAGGAGCAATTATGGTTTGAATCCGCGATGGGGAAACCCGGGAAATTGCAGTTTACTCCACCGCACATCCAGAACCTGTTCAAATGGCAGTACCGTTGGGTCGTCTCAATGAGCAAGACCGTGACCTACCGGGATCATGGAAAGCTGAAGCAAGGCGTATTGGTGATCGACATTAACTTCCGCACCATCGACGAGTTAAGCGGACGAATCAGTTTGGGCAAAAAAGGGTACGTCTACATCATCGACGCCGTGGGGAACATCGTGTACCATCCGCAGCAACAGCTGATTTATGCCGGACTAAAGTACGAGAATCTGGAGCCGGTGCTCAACTATGCGTACGGGCGTTATTTTGACGAGTCGGATGGGGAGCAGCGGATCATCACGATCCAGACGGTGAAGCCAGCCGAATGGAAGATCGTTGGGGTGGCCTATGCGGATGAGTTTTTGACGACTAAAAGGGAGCTTGGCGACTTTTTATCCTGGTTCCTGCCCTTGGCGATCGCTATCATCCTGGTCATCAGCATTTATGTGTCCGCTCGAATCTCGCAGCCGATCCGCAAGCTCGAACGCTCCGTACAAATGGTAGAGCGCGGGGACTTCGGGACGAACGTCTACGTTAGCGGTGCCTATGAAGTTGAGCAGCTGTCCAAGCGGTTTAACCTGATGTTACGCCGCATTCGCGAGTTGATGGATCAGATCATCCAGGAGCAAGAGGCTAAGCGCAAAAGCGAGCTGGATGTCTTGCAGTCGCAGATAAATCCGCATTTCCTCTATAATACGTTGAATTCGGTCACCCGGCTGGCCGAGTTGGGCCGGAACGAAGAGGTTGTGAAGACCATTACGTCGTTGTCGCGTTTTTTCCGAATCAGCTTAAGCAAGGGGAAACATGTGATCAGCGTACAGGACGAGCTCGAGCATGTACGCCATTATTTGATCATTCAAACGATCCGGTTCAAAAACAAGTTTCGGTACGAGATCGAAGCCGATGAGGCCGCGCTGAAATGTACGACCTTAAAGCTGATTTTGCAGCCGCTCGTCGAAAATGCGATCCATCATGGCATCGAAACATCGGCCGAGCAGGGCTTTATCTATGTCGAGGCTCGCTTAGAGGGAGAGCATCTCATCTTCCGCATCCGGGATAACGGCATTGGAATGACGACGGATACGGTCGAAAAGTTATTCCGCGGGACTCTCCGCAGCGAAAGCGGGTCGGGCGTAGGCGTCCGCAACGTACAGGAGCGTATCGAATTGTATTATGGCGCCGGCTACGGGCTGCATTTCGATAGCGAGCCGGAGGAAGGGACCACAGTGACGATCACCATCCCGGCTGTGCGGCCGGAAATTCAGGAACAAGGCGGGGAAGAGGAATGAAGCGGTTGACGAAGGGTGTGAAGCCAGCTTGTTTGCTGTTGACCGTTGCACTGCTCATTACGCTGCTGTCCTCCTGCAGCCGCCCCGGAGCCAGAGGTGACGATCATCAAGTTACCGACGTGGATATGATCGTCAAGATGGACCGGGGGGATTACTGGAAGACGACCAAGCTGGGGGCGGAGGTTGCAGCCAAGGAGTTTAATGTGCGATTGAATTTTTTGGCGCCGGAGAGCGAAAACGATGTTGAAGGGCAGATCCTCTTAATGGAAGAGTCGATTAAACGGCGTCCCGACGCCATCATCTTGGCAGCTACCGATTATGAAGCATTGGGTCAAGTGACGGACCGAACCTCCTATTACGATATTCCGGTCATTTCGATGGATTCGGAGGTCGCCTCGACCAAGGTGAAAACCTTCGTGGGTACCAATAACTACGAGGCCGGGCAGAAAGCGGCTGAACGGCTGGTTGAGTTAACCGGGCCGGAAAGCGATATCGGAATCATCAATTTCGTGAAAGGAGCTCGGAACGCAAACCAACGCGAGGAAGGGTTCCTCGATTATATCGCCCGTTTTTCCGGTGTCCATGTCGTGGATATTCAATACTGCGGTTCGGACGAGAACCTTGCCTATAGCCTGACGGCGGACATGTTGGAGCGTTACCCGGACCTGGACGGCATCGTGTCGCTCAGCGCTGAATCATCGATCGGGGCAGGGCGCGCCGTTGACGAGTTGGGTTACGGCGGTAAAGTGAAGATGATCGCCTTCGACAACCCGCCGGAAATGCTGGAGCTTCTGCAGGAGGAGAAGGTGCAGGCGATGGTCGTGCAAAACCCGTTCAACAACGGTTATATGGCGGTTGCCGCCGCCGTTCAGGCTGCCCGCGGGGAGAAGCTTGAGGATCGAATCCCGACAGATACGAAGTTGATCGACCTGAACAATATGTTATGGCCGGAAAACCAGAAGCTGTTGTTCCCGTTTGTGAAATAACATCCGCGAGGCGTGTTTTTTATAGTCTAGGCTGTGACGAGCGGACAGCAAGTCGTTTCCGGAGCATCCGGAAAGCTTGCTGTTTTGTCGTTTTTCGAGTCGGCTGGAGAAATCGGTATAGAAATTATCAGATGGACATCATCAGAATTTTGATAGAAACACCTTAGAATTTTGGATTCGCAATCTACCTAAAACGATGCATAATGAAAACGTATCCAAGAGGATAACTCACAGAAATACATTATTCAGGAGGTCAAAGATATGAAGAAGTTGACAACAGTCATGCTGGCTGCAGCGATGCTTGGGGCGACCATGGTCGGATGCTCTAACGGCGGGGATAAAGAGAGCAGCGGAGGAAACGCAGGATCAACTCCAAGCGTAGGCGTGGCGATTTACAAATTCGACGATACGTTCATGACGGGCGTACGGAACTCGATTGAGAAGAACGCAAGTGGGATCGCTAAGGTGGATATCGTCGACAGCCAAAACTCTCAACCAACGCAAAACGATAAAATTGACTTGTTCATTACGAAGAAAACCAACGCGTTGATCGTAAACCCGGTTGACCGTACAGCAGCAGGCGTCATTATCGATAAAGCTCAAGCCAAAGATACGCCGGTTGTGTTCCTGAACCGCGAACCGCTGCCGGAAGATATGAAGAAATGGGATAAAGTCTACTACGTTGGTGCGAAAGCCGAAGAATCCGGTACGCTGTCCGGACAAATCGTAGTTGACTACTGGAAAGCTCATCCGGAAGCCGACAAAAACGGCGACGGCGTTCTGCAATACGTCATGCTGAAAGGCGAACCTGGACACCAAGACGCCGAGCTGCGTACGCAATATTCGATCCAAGCGATTGAAGATGCCGGCATCAAGGTGGAAAAGGTGGCAGAAGACACCGCCATGTGGGATCGCGTAAAAGGTCAAGAGAAAATGGCGGCCTTCCTGGCTGCAAACGGCGACAAAATCGAAGCCGTGCTTGCCAATAACGATGACATGGCTCTCGGCGCAATCGAAGCTTTGAAAGCTGCCGGATACTTCACAGGCGACAAATATATGCCGGTTGTAGGCGTTGACGCCACGGCGCCAGCTCTCCAAGCTTTGGAGCAAGGCACAATGCTGGGTACAGTACTGAACGATGCTGAAAACCAAGGGAAAGCAGCGGTTACTCTGGCTTCCTTACTGGCCAAAGGCGAAGCAATCAGCAAAGACAGCGTAGGTTTCGACATTACCGACAACCAATATGTTTGGATTCCTTACCAAAAAGTAACGAAGGAAAACGCTGCTGACTTTAAATAAGAGCACGGCAATCAGGTAATCAGCAGGACTTCTCATATTCGCAAGGACTAAATGGGAGGTTCGATGCCGAAGGGTACGGACCTCCCGGTTTTTTCGCAGGGATAGGAACACCGGAGGAAACCATGCTGTGCCTCTAAAGTGAAAGAAATGATCAGGGGGCGAAATCAATGTCTGAATTTATGCTCGAGATGAAGGGCATCACCAAGGAATTTCCCGGCGTAAAGGCGCTGGATGGCGTAACACTGCAGGTTAGACCCGGTACCGTTCATGCGCTGATGGGCGAAAACGGAGCCGGTAAATCAACATTGATGAAATGCCTGTTCGGGATTTACAAGCCGGACGGCGGCGAAATTTATCTGAATGGTCAGAAAGCGGAAATCAACAATTCCAGCGATGCACTGAAGCTTGGGGTTTCGATGATTCACCAGGAGCTGCATCCGGTGCCTTTCCGCAATGTCATGGAAAATATCTGGCTCGGACGTTTCCCGATGAAAGGTTGGGGGCCTCTCCAATTCGTTGACCATAAGAAGATGCACAAGGACACGGAAGAGCTGTTTAAAGAATTAGATATCGATTTAGACCCGGATACGATTGTTGGCAAGCTGTCCGTTTCGAAAATCCAGTCGATCGAGATTGCCAAGGCGGTATCGTTTAACTCGCAGATCATCGTCATGGACGAACCGACCTCCTCCTTGACCAGCGTTGAGGTAGAGCACCTGTTCCGGATCATCAATGATTTGAAGAAACGCGGCGTATCGATCATTTACATCTCGCACAAAATGGAAGAAATCCTGCGGATTTCCGACGATGTAACGATCATGCGTGACGGGAAGAAGATCGGCACCTGGCCGGCGGCGGAAATGACTACCGACCTCATTATCTCCAAAATGGTCGGACGTGATTTGACGCAGCGGTTCCCGGAGCGGCATAACGTGCCGAACGGCGTTATTTTGAAGGTGGATAAGCTGACGTCCATCAATCCGAACTCGTTTAAGGAAGTCTCTTTCGAGCTGCGTAAAGGGGAGATCCTTGGCGTGGGAGGTCTGGTTGGAGCTCAGCGTACCGAGCTGATCGAAGCGTTGTTTGGCCTTCGTGAAATCCAGTCGGGCACCATCTCGATTAACGGTAAAGAAGTGAAGATCCGCAGTGCCGGCGAAGCCAAAAAGCACGGATTGGCACTGCTGACGGAAGAACGCCGTACCACTGGTATTTTCCCGGTCCTGTCCGTGCACGAAAATGCGGCGATCGCCAATCTGGATCGTTATGTGACGCCTTACGGCCTGTTAAATGACCGGAAGAAAAAAGCCGAAGCCAATCAAATGGTCGAGAAGCTGCGCACGAAAACGCCGTCACCCAAAACGCTGATTATGAACCTTTCGGGCGGAAATCAACAAAAGGTGCTGCTAGCCCGCTGGCTGCTTACCGAACCGGAAATCTTGTTGCTGGACGAACCGACGCGTGGAATCGACGTCGGGGCAAAATACGAAATTTATTCCATTATTGCGGATTTGGCACAGCAAGGCAAAAGCATCATCATGATTTCATCCGAGATGCCTGAACTGCTTGGGATGTCCGACCGTGTCATGGTAATGTCCGAGGGCCGTCTTACGGGAATCGTGGATGGAGACAAGGCTACGGAAGAAGAAATTATGCGTCTGGCAGCCCAGCACTAAGGATTGCGAAGGAGGAGAAAATCATGAATACAAAGAAATTACAAGGTTTTGTGACTGAAAATGCCATTTATATCGTTTTGGCCGTGCTACTGATTGGCATCGCTGTTTATGAACCAAGCTTTATCGGACTAAATACGTTGCGTGATATTTTGATTCAATCGTCTACGCGGGTGATTATCGCCCTCGGGGTAGCGTTTATCCTGATCACGGGTGGTACGGACCTGTCCGCCGGCCGGATGGTGGGGTTAACGGCGGTCGTCTCCGCTTCGATGCTGCAAGAAGCCGACTATGCTCGCCGCTTCTTCCCGAATTTGCCGGAGCTTCCGCTGTTCGTACCGGTTCTTATCGCGATTGCAGTTGGTTTGGTCTTTGGTCTGATTAACGGGGTTATCGTATCCAAGTTTAAAGTTCCTCCGTTTATCGCTACACTAGGTACCATGGTTGCGATCTACGGGATCAACTCCCTGTACTTCGACACGGAGCCCAACCAATCCCAGCCGATCGGCGGATTGCGCGGTGATTTCACAACCTTAGGTTCCGGGGCCTTGTTCAAGAACTGGGAATTCTCGATTCCTTATATCGTGATCATCGCGATTGTGGTGTGTGCGATCGTATGGGTGATGTTCAACAAAACACGTCTGGGCAAAAACATGTACGCCATCGGCGGGAACCAGCAAGCTGCGAAAGTATCCGGGATTAACGTCTCCAAAAACCTGATCCTGATCTACTCCATCGCAGGCGCTTTGTATGGTTTGGCAGGTGTGTTGGAAGCCGCCAGAACCGGTGGCGCAACCAACAACTATGGTAACATGTACGAGCTTGACGCGATCGCAGCCTGCGTCGTGGGCGGCGTTTCTACAACAGGCGGTATCGGTACGGTTCCGGGGATCATGGCCGGCGTGCTGATCTTTACAGTTATCAACTACGGTTTGACCTTCGTGGGTGTCGGTCCATACTGGCAGCAAATCATCAAAGGCGCGATTATCGTCGCGGCCGTAGCGTTCGATATGCGCAAATACGCAAGCAAGAAGTAAGAATACGTCAGTGTTGAAGGAGCGGCTCTTGAGTCGCTCTTTTTCCATTTTTTAAGCAAGCAGACCTTCTCGAAATATGTTAAAATGTGACAAGAAACGGCAATCCGCGGAAAACGTCTAGAAGGAGCAAACCATCATGATGAAATGGAGCAAAAAAATCGGCACGGCTGGGCTGTTCGTTGCAGCTTTGGCTTTGGTATTGACGACGGGGCAAGAAGGCGGAATCGGCGCGAACACGGCGCAGGCGGCTGCAGCTGCGAAAGCCAGCAGTAAGTCAAAGGCGCTGGCGGCGGTCTACTTGCAGATTCAGACGCAAAACGCGTCCAAAGTTGTCGAGCTCGTGAATAAGGAGCGGAAGAACGCCGGGATGAAGCCGTTAATGGTGCATACCAATTTAACAAAAATGGCCAAAACCAAAGCGATCGACATGTTCAAAACCGGGTATTTTAGCCATACGTCGCCGAAATACGGCTCTCCATTTGATATGATGGATTCGTCTAATATCACGTACCTCTACGCGGGTGAGAATATCGGTAAAGGCCAGCGCTCCGCCGAGGAAGTGGTCAAGGATTGGATGGACAGCCCCGGGCACAAGGCGAATATCCTTAACCCCAAATACAAGCTGATCGGTGTCGGGTATTATAATGGGTATTGGGTGCAAGAGTTTATCGGGAAATGAGGCTCGCGATTCGGTCGCGAGCATTACAGAAGGAGCCTGGCGATTCGCCGGGCTCTTTGTTGTTGTTAGCGGAGTCAGCGGAAGCGAATAACGACCACGGGCCGCTCTTGTCCGCCGCTTGTCCAAGGATGAGATAGAAGGAAGACAAGCGGCTCCCCAATGCGGACGTAAACTCCCTTAGGTTCGTTATTCTTTTTCTTCAAGCAATAGGACATCGGAGATGTGGTGGAAGTAGATAAGAGCCCGGCGAGACAGCCGGGCTCTTTGTTGTTGTTAGCGGAGTCAGCGGAAGCGAAAGTGTGTTTGAGTAGGCGAACGGGCCAACGTAAGAGTGATTCAACGGGATAGAGGCGCGTAAAGAGACGTTTTAACGGACCTGAGAGACGCTATTTGGTTGTTGGAGCAAGGGCGGGAACTCTAACGGAACGAGGAGACCTTATTTGGGTGGGTTTGGCTTCACTTGCTCCATTTCGAGGTGAATAGCGGCTTCTGGGTCCGTTAGAACGGGAAATAGCCGGGAAATGTTCAAATAACGTCACTACGGTCCGTTAGGGTGTAGAGGAAGGTTCCATACGGGCAGAGTAACAAAGAATTATTCTATTATCCGAAATTCGTGATATTTTATTGAAACCTCCCGACCTCTACCGCGTAAACATAAGCATAATCTGATATTTCAATCGGGAGGAAAAACAAATGTCCATTTTTAAAAGACTACGCGATTTGACGATGTCCAATATCAACGCTTTGATCGACAAAGCGGAAGATCCCATTAAATTGACCGACCAATATATCCGGGATATGCAAGAGGATCTCGAAGACGCGGAGAAGGCGGTAGCCGCCCAAATCGCGATCGAGAAGAAGTTCAAAGGACTATACGAAGAGCAGGAGGCTTTGGTCGAGCGCCGCACGCAGCAGGCGCATCAAGCGGCCCAAGCGCAGAACATTGATCTGGCTCGCCGCGCGTTGGAGGAGAAGAAAGCAGCCGAAACGAAGATGGCGGAATACAAAGCCAGCTACGATCAGAACAAAGCCGCGGCCGACAATCTTCGGGCGAAGCTGGAGGAAATGCGCAAACAGCTAACGGAGATGAAAAACAAACGTGAAACGCTGGTGGCCCGTTACAACGCCGCTAAAGCGCAGAATGAAATCAACAAGACGATGTCCGGGTTTAACGCGGATTCCGCGTCAAGCGGCCTGAAGCGCATGGAAGAAAAGATGCTGCAGATGGAAGCCCAAGCGGAAGCCAGCAATGAACTGAACTCCAAGGAGAAATCCCTGGATGAGGAGTTCGCAAGCCTGAACAAAGACGCCGCCGTGGAAGCGGAATTGGCTGAACTGATGAAGCAATACGAGGATAAAAAATAAGCGAATCGACCTTAAAGTGAGGCTAGACCTAACATGAGCGTATGGAAAAGAATCGGCAACCTGTTCGCCAAATCGGAACCGCCGATCGCAGAGAAGAGCATGCTGGCTCTGGCTCCTGGTGACATCTGTGAGGTGTCCTTGGTCTCCTACGAGGTGACCGGCCGGGTCGGTAACCGGGGACGCAATGCGGTGGTCCTGACGCTTCAAGACGGCAGCCGCATCAGCTATCTGCTGGTTGAGGAACGCGAATTCCTGCAGTATCAGCTGTATCAGCCGATCGATGGACGCTTAGACGATCCGACCGAGGTACCGTCGCAAATGGAGCTGGACGGAACGATGTATTTTCTCGAGGAAGAGTATGGCGGTTATGTCTCCGTGGTTGGGAAGACGCCGTTCCTTCAAGGCGGGGAGCAGCATGTTTGGCAATACCAATCGGACGACGGCCAGCTGCTGCGCATCGAGTGGCAGAACGGGCGATTTATGTTGTACGAAGGCGTGAAGGTGATTCCGGCCGACGTGAAAGTCATTCGAGCCAATTAAGGCGGCAGCGTTAGGCGGGCTCATGCAAGAAAGCGCAATGAAGCGCGAGAACGAGGCGGTAACCTCGATTCCCGCGCTTTTTTTCGCCGGAAGTGAACAAAAAATAACATCCCCCAAACTGCCATTGCAGTGGAGGATGCTATAAATGGGTTATGCAGGGGTCGAACCTGCGACCTGCCGATTAAGAGTCGGCTGCTCTACCAGCTAAGCTAATAACCCGTAATGTGAAGTTTTTGTCGAGAACATGGATTATTATAACTCTGTAAGTTACAAAAAGCTAGTCCTTTTTTCGTGAAAATTTGCATCTCTTCACAAGAAGTTTTATGTTATTTACATAAGTTGGAGAGTTTATCAAGGTAAGCGCTATGAAGGGACTCAGACGGAACAGGGGGAAGTAGCATGAACAGGACGTCCCGAATCTGGAGATCGGCAGGGATCGCATCCGCCGTGTCGACCTTACTTCTGCTGGCAGGCTTCGTTTATGCGGTGTCCGATATTGCCCATCCCTCGGCTGAAGCCGGAGCAAAGGCGGTGGCCCCGTCAGGAATGGAACAGGCTGTGAAGGCCGGGGTTTGGGATGTGACGTCCATCGGGGATTCCCTGGCCAAAGGGACCGGGGATGATACGGGCAGCGGATTTGCCCGCCGGACGGTGGATTTATTAAATAAGGAAGGGGCTACCTCCAAGCTGGTCAATAACCTGGGGATCAACGGGTTAACCACGGAAGAGCTGTTGCCGATGCTGGAGGATCCCGGGGTAAAGTATGCTTTGCAGCACGCGGGGATCATCCTGTTATCCATTGGAGGCAACGACTTGTTTAACGGTACGGAAACGTTAACCACGGGTGAACAGGTCCCAACCCAAGCGGAAATCGATGCGGCGATCGATCAGAGTTCGGCGAAATTTGGGCAAGTGGTTGCGCAAATCAAAAAAATCAACGTGCAAGCCTTGCTCGTTTACGTTGGTTTATATAATCCGTTCAGCGACCTGGAAGGGATGCGAGACATCGGCAACGATGCGGTGGCGCGCTGGAACGCGATGGCGATGAAAACGCTCGGGGATTATGATGGTACCTTGGTGGTACCGACGTATGACTTGTTTACGAATAACTCGTCCCGGTATTTGTCGAGCGATCATTTTCACCCGAATGGTGACGGTTATCAGGCCATCGCTGAACGGATGGTTCAAGGCATCGCGCGCTGAGCCCGGTCGGTTGTGGAGTAGAAGGAAGGAGTGGACGGTGATGGCGGCACGGCAGCCAATTCATGACGAGCAGCACCATCCTGTGTTAAAGGTTCAAGGGCTGAAGAAGAAGATCGGCCGGAAATGGATCGTACACGAGGTGAATTTCGAGGTGTATGCCGGGGAGATTTTTGGGTTTCTTGGTCCCAACGGGGCCGGTAAAACGACAACGATCCGCATGCTCGTGGATTTAATTCGACCCACCGAAGGCCAAGTCCATATTTGCGGTTACGACGTGCTACGGGAACCGGAGCGGGCGCTGCGCTGCGTCGGATCGATCGTGGAGAATCCTGAAGTTTACGGCTATCTGACCGGACGGGAAAATCTCGAGCATTTCGCACGCATGATTCCGGGCATCGACGCGAGACGGATCGAGGAAGTAACACAATTGGTTGGGCTGACAGGCCGGATCGATGACAAGGTGAAAACCTATTCGCTGGGCATGCGGCAGCGGCTGGGCATCGCCCAGGCGTTGTTAGGACGGCCAAAGCTGCTGATTCTGGACGAACCAACGAACGGGCTGGATCCCAAGGGGATCAAAGAGATGCGCGGGTTTATCCGCCGGTTGGCGGAAGAAGGCATGGCCGTGTTCGTATCCAGCCACCTGCTTAGCGAAATTCAATTGCTGTGTGATCGGGTAGCGATTATCGGACGTGGGCGTGTGCTGGCCGTTGGCAAGGTGGATGAGCTGATTCAGGCGAATCGGAGTTATGTGGTATGGGAGCTGGAGCCTAGGGAACCCGGAGAGCGGCTGTTACGGTCAGCGGCTGGGGTCAGCGTGGTAAACGATGCCGGAAGCGTGCTGGACGATACGATTATGGCGGGAATCCGGGGCCAGGCGATTGTGACCCAAATGCAGCCGGAATTGATCCCCGGCCTCGTACAGGGGCTGGTGCAGGAGGGGGTCCGGGTTGAAGCCGTGCAGAAGGTCAATCCAACGCTGGAGCAGCTGTTCCTGGAGATGACGGAAGGTGAAAGCATTGAATAACATTCTTCCTTTAGTAAAAAATGAAACGATCAAGATGATCAAAAAGAAACGCTTTTACGTCATCTTGCTCGTGCTGCTCGTGCTGGTCCCGATGTTTGCCTACGCGCAGCTGCGGCAGGCCGAGGATAAACGGGAGAAATTCGGGACGGACTGGCGCCGGGAGGTGCAGCAAGCGATCACCGATAACCAGAATTCGCTGGGCAGCGACCGGGTGCCGGAGGAATGGAAGAAATACCGCCAAATTTATATTCAGCAGATGAAATATTATTTGGAGCATGACGTGAACCCCAGGGAACCGGGCGGCGTTTCGTTTACCCGAGAGTTCTTGGATAACGCGGCCACGTTGTTCATTCCGTTGTTAATTATGGGCGTGGGTTCGGATATCGTATCTTCGGAGCGGACGGGCGGAACGGTCAAAATGCTGCTGACTCGTCCGGTAAGGCGATGGAAAATTCTGTTGAGCAAGCTCGTGACTTTGCTGATGTTCGTGTCGTTAATCATTGTGTCGACTTGTTTGATCTGCTATCTTATTTCGGGGTTGTTTTTTGGTTACCGCGGATGGAATATGCCGGTTTTTACCGGATTTCAGCTAAGGGGAGTCGAGGTGGACCTCTCAGGCGTACACGCGGTGCCGCAATGGCAGTACATCTTTATGCAGGCTGGGCTGATCTGGTTCGTTAGCATCATCGTGGCTGCTCTGGCGTTTATGGTGTCCGTACTCGTGCGCAGCACGTCGGCAAGCATCGTGATTATGATGGCGACATTGATCGCGGGCAACATTTTGACCAATATGGCCTCCTCGTGGACGAGTGCCAAATACCTGTTTATGGTGAACCTCGGTTTAACCAATTATTTGGCGGGGACGCCGGCGCCGATCGAGGGTATGACGCTGGGATTTTCGCTGCTTGTATTAACAGTTTGGGGCATTGCCTCATTAGTCGTTTCATTCCTTGTCTTTACGAAACAAGATATTTTGAATTAAAATGGACGAAGGCACCAAAACATCTGTTCGACTACATACAGATACTATAAGACTTAAAGGGGGAGCATGAATGGCCGAACAAATCGATTTGTTCGAGGACGTACCCGGCACAAGTTCCGGAAGCGCGTCTTCGGGATACGACGCGGACGACATTCAAGTGCTCGAAGGGCTTGTCGCGGTACGCAAACGGCCAGGGATGTATATTGGCAGTACGAGCTCGTCGGGACTTCATCATCTGGTATGGGAGATCGTCGATAATGCCGTCGACGAGCATCTGGCAAAGTACTGCTCCAAAATCGACATCACGCTGAATAAGGACGGATCGGTCACCGTGATCGATAACGGTCGGGGAATTCCAACGGCCATGCACAAAACCGGTGTTCCGACGCCGCAGGTCGTTTATACGATTTTGCACGCCGGCGGTAAATTCGGCGGCGGGGGCTACAAGAAATCCGGCGGTCTACATGGGGTTGGGGCTTCGGTTACCAACGCTTTGTCCGAATGGCTGGAAGTGCACATATACCGGGAGGGGAAAATCCACCGGATGCGCTTCGAATATTGGGTTGACGATCAAGGTATCGAGCACGTTGGCGAACCGGTCACGGGGCTGGAGATTATCGGCAATACGAATAAGACCGGCACGAAGGTAACGTTTAAGCCGGATATTCGCGTGTTCACCGGCGGCATCGGATTAAACTATGATACGCTCGCGGAACGTTTACAGGAGATCGCTTTTCTGAATTCGGGCCTGAAGGTGACCTTGAAGGACGAGCGTTCCGACCGTTTCGACGAGTTTTTTTACGAGGGCGGAGCCAGTCAGTTCGTTCAGTTCCTCAATGACGGGAAGGACGTGCTGCATGACGTCGTCCATTTCTATGCGGAGCGGGAAGATATCGAGGTCGAGGTTGCACTGCAGTACAATGCCGGCTATACCGAGACATTGGTATCCTTTGTGAACTCCATCCCCACTCGGGGCGGGGGAACGCATGAAACCGGATTCAAAACGGCATATACCCGGGTGATGAACGAATATGCCCGGAAGAATGGCATACTCAAGGAGAAGGAAAAGAACCTCGAAGGCAACGATTTGCGCGAGGGGATGATGGCCGTTATCAGCGTGAAAATGTCCGAGGTGGAGTTCGTGGGTCAAACGAAGGACCAGCTCGGCAGCGCATCCGCGCGCAGCGCCGTGGAATCGGTTGTTGGCGAGAAGATGGCGGTGTTCCTGGAAGAGAACCCGCAGGTCGCGCAAACGCTGATCAAGAAGGCGGTACAAGCCTCTAAAGCGCGGGAGGCCGCCCGCAAAGCCCGCGATGAAATGCGTACGGGCAAGAAGCGGAGCGAAAGCTCGAACCTGGGCGGCAAGTTGACGCCGGCGCAATCCAAGGATTTTTCGCGCACGGAGCTGTTTATCGTGGAAGGCGATTCCGCCGGAGGTTCGGCGAAACAAGGTCGCGATTCAAAGATTCAGGCGATTTTGCCCCTGAAGGGCAAGCCGATGAATCCGGAGAAGGCCAAGCTTGCCGATATCCTCAAAAACGACGAATACCGAGCGATCATTTCGGCGATCGGCGCGGGCATTGGTCCGGAATTCGCCGTGGAGGACAGCAATTTTTCCAAAATCATCATCATGACCGACGCCGATACGGACGGGGCGCACATTCAGGTGCTGCTGCTGACGTTCTTTTACCGTTACATGAAGCCGCTGATCGATGCGGGACGCGTCTACATCGCCCAGCCACCTTTGTACAAAATCACCCGCCGTTCCGGCAAGCTGGAAACGGTGAGATATGCCTGGAGCGACGAGCAACTGCAGAACTACCTGAAGGAATTCGGCAAAAATTTCGAGCTGCAGCGCTACAAAGGTTTGGGGGAAATGAATCCCGAGCAGCTGTGGGAAACGACGATGAATCCGGAAACGCGGACCATGCTGCAGGTGCAGATCGAAGATGCCGCCAAAGCGGAGCGCCGCGTGTCTACGCTGATGGGGGACAAGGTCGATCCGCGCAAGCGCTGGATCGTGGAAAACGTGGATTTCACGGAGTTTGAGGAATAGAAGGTGAATTGATGTGAGCATGCTGGAAAACTTTTTGCCGGCGTTTCTCGAAGAGGTTGTAGGCGACCGCTTTGGCCGGTATTCCAAATACATTATTCAAGACCGGGCGATTCCCGATATTCGCGACGGGTTGAAGCCGGTACAGCGGCGGATTTTGTACGCGATGTACGATTCCGGCAATACGCCGGACAAGCCGTACCGCAAGTCGGCCAAGACTGTCGGGGACGTCATGGGGAATTATCATCCGCACGGGGACTCTTCGATTTACGAAGGTATGGTGCGGATGGCGCAACCGTGGAAAATGGGCCATACGCTAATCGATGGCCACGGCAACTGGGGCTCGCAGGACGATGACCCGGCTGCGGCGATGCGGTATACCGAGGCGCGCTTGTCGGCGATTGCCATGGAGCTGCTGCGCGACATCGAGAAACGCACCGTGCCGTTCAAGGACAACTTCGACAATACGGCGAAGGAGCCGGTGGTGCTGCCGGCGCGTTTTCCGAATCTGCTGGTCAACGGAGCCAGCGGGATCTCCGCCGGGTTTGCGACGGAAATTCCGCCGCATAACCTGCGCGAGGTGATCGACGCCTGTATCGCCTTGATGGAGAAGCCGGAAATGACGCTGGAGGAAATTCGCTTGTTCGTCAAAGGGCCGGATTTTCCGACGGGCGGCATCATCATGGGCGAAGAAGGCATTCAAGAAGCTTATCAGACCGGCAGAGGCCGGATTTATCTGCGCTCCAAAACGGAAATCGAAACGCTTCGCGGCGGGAAGCAGCAGATCGTCATCACCGAAATTCCTTATCAGGTGGTGAAATCCCGCCTCGTTACGGCGATGGAGAATATCCGCCTGGAGAAGAAGGTGGACGGCATCGCCGAGGTTCGCGACGAAAGCGGCCGGAACGGACTACGTATCGTTGTCGAGCTGAAGAAGGATGCGGACGCACAGGGGATTTTGGCGTATTTGCTGAAAAAAACCGACCTGCAGGTCACCTACAACTTCAACATGGTGGCGATCGTCAACAAAGCGCCGCGTCAACTCGGCCTCAAAGCGATGCTCGAAGCGTACATCGCCCACCAGCGCGAGGTGGTTACGTTTCGGACGCAATACGAGCTGGAGAAGCTGGAAGATCGGGCTCACGTCTTGGAGGGCTTGGTCAAGGCGCTTAACATCCTGGATGAGGTTATCGCGGCGATCAAAGCGTCCAAGAACCGCCAGGATGCGCAGAACAATCTGCAATGGATGTTTGGGTTCACCGAACGTCAGGCGGATGCGATTTTGACCTTGCAGCTGTATCGTTTGACGAACCTGGAAATCACGACGCTGCAAAAAGAGCTGGAGGACATCCAGAAGAAAATCACCGTACTGCGCGGCATCTTGGAAAGCGATAAGAAGCTGATCGCTTTGATCAAGAAAGAGCTGCTCGAGATTCGCGACAAATATGGGATCGACCGTCGTTCTCATATTCAGGACGAAGTCGAGGAGCTGAAGGTGAACCTGGAAGTGCTTGTTGCCCAGGAGGATGTGCTGGTCACAATCTCGCGCGAAGGGTATATCAAGCGCACCAGTATGCTGTCGTTCACGCGATCCGGCGGGGAGCGGGACGGCTCCGGGGTTAAGGAAGGCGACTACATCAAGCATCTGCTTGAGCTGGATACGCTGCAGAACCTGCTGATCTTTACACAGCGGGGCCAATACTTCCTCTTGCCGGTGCATCAGATTCCAGAGTTCAAATGGAAGGACAACGGGACGGCGATCGTTAACGTGATTCCGCTTGCCAAAGAGGACCGGATCATCAGCGTTATTCCGGTGAAAGGCTTCGACGAGAATCCGGAACTCAGCCTGGTGTTCGTCACGAAGAACGGTCAGGTGAAGCGGACGGAGTTGAAGGAATACGAGACGAAGCGCTCCGGCGCGATCGCAGCCTGCAAGGTTGGCGACGGCGATGAAGTGCTGAGCGTCACCGTCAGCCGGAACAATCAGGAGATCCTGCTGCTGACGAAGCAGGGGATGGCCATCCGGTTCGCGGAGAGCGAAGTGAACCCGATGGGCCGCGTATCCGCGGGGGTCCGCGGGATTAACCTGAAGGATGATGACGAGGTTGTCTCGGCGCTTTGGGTCGAAGGGGAGGAAGGCGAGGTTCTCGTCTTGTCGGACTTGGCTTACGGCAAGCGCAGCCTCTTGCTGGATTATCCGCTGCAAAGCCGGGGCGGCAAAGGGGTGCAGACGTTCGAATTCAAGGAGGGCAAACGCGTGAAGCCCAACGGCAGCCGCTTGATCGGAGGTATTCACTGCAAGGAGCCGGTGCTGCTGCAGGTGGTCACGAAGGAAGGCCAGATGCATACATTCAGCACGGAAGAAGCACCGATAGCCGATCGGAAGTCGATTGGGAAAGCGCTGATGCATCTCGAGAAGCACGACGAAATCACCGAGCTTCTGCTCAAAGGCAAATCAGAATAAGTAAGCAGTCCCGCGAAAGACGCGTAAGCGACTTGGCGGGACTTTTTTTTATGCGGGTTGGGAGCACCCAGCAATCATTGTCTATGCAGGTATTCTTTACGCTGGTGGAAACGACCGCGAAGCTGGTAGAGGTTTCGGAAAAGTATTGGCAATCCATCGGTCAAAATGGCGCCAGAGTGCGCATCAGCATTCTACCGCTTATTCCGTCAAATGGTGGATAAACGCCTGGAGCGTAGGGTCCATAAACGTACTGCTGCGGTAGACCAATCCGACGTTTTTGCGCGGAACGGGCTCCGCTAGCGGGACAATGGTAATTTCCCCGCGGCGGTTGGGGCCGGCCAGCGTGCGGGCATAGGAGCCGGGGAGCACGGTGCCTCCGACATGATGAAGGACCATCTGCACCTGCGATTCCATCGTGGACAGCTCCATGACCGGTCGGATCTCGATCCCCAGCTCGGCGCAAGCCATATCGAGCAGCTGCCGCACGTAAAACTTCGGCGGAAATAAGACGAGCGGCAGGCGGGCTAATTGTTCCAGCGGTACTTCGGGCAGTTCTGCGTAGGCGTGCAGGCTGGAGACGACCAGCACCAGCTCTTCGTCAAAGAGGGGGCGGCTGATGATTTGCTCGTCCTGAAGCGGCAGAAATACAACGCCAAGATCAAGCTGATTGGCCAGCAGCCCGGCTCGCGTCTCCTCGGTGGCTAACTCGAGCACCGTCAGCTCGATGCCGGGGTGCTGGCGATGGAACGAGATCAGCTTGCTTTCCAGCAGGTGGTTGCCGGAGCAGCCGATGCGGAGTTGGCCTCGCTGCACGCCGCTGAGCTGGCCGATTTCCAACTTCGCCTGTTGCACCTCATACACGACCCGGCGAGCATGCTCCAGCAGGATGGAGCCGGCTTGGGTCAGGTGATTTTTTTTGCCGACACGGTGGATCAGCGGAATCCCGAGCTCCTGCTCCAGCAAGCGAATTTGATGGCTGAGGGTAGGCTGGGTGATCCCCAGCCTTTCAGCGGCTTTGGTGAAATGCAGGTCCTCTCCAACGGCGATGAAATACTCCAGCAGTCGATGCTCCATCCCGGAACCCTCCTTTTTTTCATAGATATTGTCAATGATTATAATCGAAACGATGTTATTGATCAATGGACGAAGAATCGGTATAGTGAATAGCAGGGAAACAAACGATTCGTACGATTCGTAATTCGATAACTTGGAAAAGAGGAAATCAATCATGGAAAAATGGCCTATCACGTTAACCGCCGCTAAGAAAACGAAGCCGTCTACCGATCGGCTGGGCTTTGGTAAATATTTTACCGATCATATGCTGCTTATGGATTATACGGTTGATCAAGGCTGGCACGATCCACGTATCGTTCCGTACGGTCCGATCTCACTGGACCCGTCGGCGATGGTGTTTCATTACGGGCAAGAGGTGTTTGAAGGGATGAAGGCGTACCGGACACCGCAGGGCGAACTCGTGTTGTTCCGGCCTGACATGAATTTGCGCCGGTTGAACCAATCGTGCTCCCGCATCGGCATTCCTCAGATTGATCCGCAGGAAGTGCTGGAGGGCATCTGCCGACTGCTTGTGCTGGAAGAGGAGTGGATGCCGGAAGGCGAAGGCAATTCCATGTACATTCGCCCGTTCATCATCGCGACCGAGGCGGGGCTTGGGGTGCGGGCCGCGCAGGAGTATCGCTTGATCGTCATTTTGTCGCCGGTGGGTGCTTATTACCCGGAAGGGATTCATCCCGTACGCATCTACGTAGAGGACCGGTACGTCCGGGCGGTGCGCGGCGGAACCGGGGAAGCCAAAACCTCCGGCAACTATGCGGCAGGGATCAAGGCGCAGGAAGATGTCAAATCGCTGGGCTTTTCGCAGGTGTTGTGGCTTGATGGCATCGATAAACAGTATATCGAGGAAGTGGGCAGCATGAACGTATTCTTTAAAATCGACGGGGAAGTGGTGACGCCGGAGCTAAACGGCAGCATCCTGGCCGGCGTGACACGCGATTCGGTTCTTCGCTTACTCCGCGAATGGGGCGTACCTGTGAACGAGCGGCGGATTTCGGTAGCGGAGCTCTTCGAGGCACACCAGGAAGGCCGGCTCGAGGAAGCGTTTGGTACCGGTACCGCAGCGGTTATCTCCCCGATCGGCAGCATGACCTGGGAAGGGCGCGACATCGAGATTGCCGGAGGCGAAACCGGAGAATTGTCGGCCAAATTGTACGACACCTTGACGGGGATCCAACGCGGGGAACACAAAGATTCGTTTGGCTGGCGGTATCCCGTACGTTAATGAGACCGCAGTCTTGCCCTATCGGCCTTGAGCCTCTGGATATTTGCGCAAAGCCAGCAGGAATTTGCCCAGGAAGCAGCGAATTATCCAAGTGGTGATGTAAGGCAAGGAGGGATAAGATTGCATACCGCTGAATTTGCCAGATTGCTTGATCTCATCGTGAAGGATTATCAGGCCCACATGGAGGAGGAGCTGGCTCCAACGCTGACGACGTCGCAATTGACCGTTCTGGAGCTGCTGGAGCAGCAGGGCAATCTGAAGCCGTCCGATTTGATTCCGTTTCTCTCCACAACGCCGGCCGCAGTGACGATGCTGCTGGACCGGATGGAGCGGGGCGAGTTGATCCGCCGCGACCGGGACGAGAACGACCGCCGCAATGTATGGGTGTCGATTACAGATAAAGGACAAACCGAAGTCCAGCGGGGCATCGCTGTCCGGAACGCTTATTTAAACGGCGTCCTGGATCGCATCTCCACCCATAATCAACAACTGCTGGTATTTCTGCTGGGCAAAATTTCCGGAACGAAATAAGGAACGGGTGCAACAAAAAAGGCGGGACGCTAGCGAACTGATCATCGATCAGCTCCAGCGTCCCGCTTCTTTTACATGCCCATTCCGTTCTCCCCGGCCTGCAGCAGGGCGGAGAGGCGACTAAATAATCCGTCCTCCCACAGATCCCAGGGATACGAGCGCGGCGGGAGGGAAACCAGGTCAACCGGCTCCTTGGTGACCGGGTGCGGAAATCCGACATACAGCGACCAGAGCGCGATTTGCTGGCCCGGCTTATTTAACGAAGCGCCGTATTTCTGATCGCCGTACAGAGGACAGCCGAGTTGGCTCAGCTGCACGCGTATCTGGTGCGGCCGGCCGGTGTGCAGCTCCACCTGAACGAGGCTAAGCTGTTCCGATGCCGAGCTGCCGAGCACTCGATACTCAAGCCGAGCCTCTTTCCCGCCCGGCGTCCCGGCGGGAACAACGGATACGGTATTGGTGCGTTCGTCCTTGAGCAGCGTATCGGTTAAGCGGCCTTGTTGCTGCGGCGGCGTCCCGTGCACGACGGCGACATAGGTTTTGCTGAACCGGCGGCTGCGGACCATCTCCGCCAATCGCGAGGCGGCTTTGGACGTCTTGGCAAATATCATCGCGCCGCCGACGGGACGGTCCAGCCGGTGGACCAGCCCGAGATACACGTTGCCGGGCTTGCCGTACCGCTCTTTGATATCCGACTTCAGCAGATTTAACAGATCGGGGTCGCCGCTGGCATCCTCTTGAGTCGGGACGTTCACCGGCTTCTCGATGCCGAGCAGGTGGTTGTCCTCGTAAAGGATCGCCATCGCCGGCTGTCCCGAGGTCCGCTTGGCTTCGGAATCCATCGCTTACTCCTCCCAGCGTCCGAGAATGCCGCAAGGGAGATGAAGCCCCGAGCGGGTGATCGGCAATCCCAGTTCACCGGCCGAGATCCGTCCGCCGTACCGCTGCTTCACCGTCATCGACAGCATGTTGTTTAGGACGGTCGGGGAAATACCGGTCGTATAGGAGTTGATCAGGAAAAAGAGCGGCTTGTCCGACAAAATCGACAAACAGGATTCCACAAACGGATAGAGGCTGGTCTCCAGCTTCCACATCTCGCCGCCCGGACCACGTCCGTAAGACGGCGGGTCCATGATGATCGCGTCATAACGATTGCCGCGCCGTTGCTCGCGCTGCACGAACTTGAACACGTCGTCCGTAATAAAACGCACGGGGCGGTCAGCCAACCCGGAGAGTGTCAAGTTCTCCTTGGCCCATTGCACCATCCCCTTGGCGGCGTCGACATGCACGACCGAAGCACCGGCCGAAGCCGCGGCCACGGTGGCGCCGCCGGTATAAGCGAACAGGTTCAGCACCTGGATCGGTCGACCGGCACCGGCGATTTTGTCCATCATCCAGCGCCAGTTCGCCGCTTGCTCCGGAAACAATCCGGTATGCTTAAAATTGGTCGGACGAATATAAAATTTCAGCCGGTCGTAGGAAATCGTCCAGCGATCGGGCAGTTGCTTCTTCATTTCCCACTGTCCGCCGCCGGAGGAGCTGCGGTGGTAATGACCGTGGACTTCGCGCCACTTGCGGTCCTCATCGGCAATCGGCCAGATGATCTGCGGATCGGGACGACGCAAAACAACGTCTCCCCAGCGCTCCAGTTTTTCCCCGTTTCCGGTATCCATGACTTCATAATCCTGCCAATCGTTTGCTACATACATGCGTTGATCCTTCCTTCCGCCGCCTCATGCGGCCTGCCCTTCCGGGCATGTCCATAAGTTCTATTGATTCGGTAGTTATTGTACCTTATTTTTCTATTGGCATGCCACCTTCCCGGTGAAAACTTCTTCAATTCATTCCGAAAATGTGGTAGTCTTTTCTGCAAACCCCCAAGCCTTAGGAGCTGCAAGATAGATAGGAGAGAGTTTTGAACATGTTACGTCGTTTTTTTTCGTATTACCGACCTTATAAACATTTGTTTATTCTTGATTTCGGCTGTGCGGTAGTGGCGGGTCTGCTGGAGCTGGGCTTCCCGATCGCCGTCAACCAGTTCGTGGACAAGCTGCTGCCGGGACGCGACTGGGCGCTGATCATCTGGGCTTCCGCCGCGCTGTTAGGCATCTATCTCCTCAACACGGCACTAAATTATATCGTGACCTACTGGGGCCATATGCTGGGGGTCAACATCGAAACCAATATGCGCAAAAAGATGTTCGATCACCTGCAGAAGCTGTCGTTCCGTTTCTATGACAACCATAAGACCGGACACCTGATGTCGCGGATTTCCAATGATCTCGACAATATCGGCGAAGTGGCGCATCACGGCCCAGAGGACATCTTTATCGCCGGAATGACCTTGATCGGCTCGTTCCTGCTGATGCTGGCGATCAACTGGAAGCTGGCGGTGCTGACATTCCTGGTCGTGCCGGTGTTGGTGTGGACGGCACTCTATTTTAACGGGAAAATGACCAAAACGTACCGCGGCCTGTTTTCTGCGCTGGCGGACTTCAATTCCCGGGTGGAGGAGAACATCGGCGGGATCCGTGTGGTGCAGGCTTTTGCGAACGAGCAGCACGAACAAAAGCTGTTCGAGGAGAACAACAATGCCTACCGCGCCACAAAGCTGTGGGCCTATAAAATTATGGCCGGGAGCTTGTCGATCAACTACATGCTCATGCGCCTCGTCTCGCTGTTCGTCATGGTGTGTGGGACCTGGTTCGTCATTCGCGGCGAATTGACGTACGGGGAGTTCGTTGGTTTTCTGTTGCTGGCGAATGTATTTATTCGGCCGATCGAGAAAATCAATGCGATTATCGAGAGCTATCCCAAGGGGATTGCCGGATTCAAACGATATTTGGAGATTATCGATACGGAGCCGGATGTGGCCGACGCGTCGGACGCGGTTGACGCTGGAGCCTTGAGGGGAGATATCCATTTCGACCAAATCTCCTTCGGGTATGAGGGTGCATCCCGCGTACTGGAGGAGGTTAGTCTGAAGATACGGGCCGGGGAAACGGTCGCCTTTGTTGGTCCGTCGGGTGCAGGCAAAACGACCTTGTGCAGCTTGCTCCCGCGTTTCTATGACGTAGATGCCGGAAGGATCACCATTGACGGGCGGGACATCCGCAGCATGACGCTGTCGTCCCTGCGGCGTAATATTGGCATCGTGCAGCAAGATGTGTATCTTTTCTCGGGGACGATTCGGGAGAACATCGCATACGGCCGGCTAGAGGCTACGGAAGCAGAGATTTGGGAGGCGGCGCGGCGCGCGCAGCTGGAGGACTTCATTCGCATGCAGCCGGAAGGATTGGAGACGGTCATTGGAGAACGCGGCGTCAAGCTGTCCGGCGGGCAAAAGCAACGGCTGGCGATCGCAAGGATGTTTCTGAAAAATCCACCGATCCTCATCCTTGATGAAGCGACATCTGCCTTGGATACCGAAACCGAGCTGGCGATCCAGCAATCGCTGGCTGAGCTGTCCGTCGGACGGACAACACTTGTCATCGCCCACCGGCTAGCCACGATTAAAAACGCCGACCGGATCGTCGTGGTAACGGAGGATGGGATCACGGAACAGGGCCGCCATCAGGAGCTGATTACTGCCGGAGGTCACTACAGCCGACTGCATCAGGCCCAGTTCGGGCATTTGGACGCCTAAATCAAGGAAGACCGCAGGAACCCTTTAAGATTGGGGAGCTTGCGGTCTTTTATTCGAAGATTATCGCAAAAAAGCGTAATAGTCCTGGGACCGACATACCCGAAAACCCGCCTGTTCGTAGAGCTTCATGGCATTGGGGTTGTTTAGCGCGACTTCCAGCCAGACGTCGAAACCCCCGGCTCGTTCACGATCAACAATCTGACGCAGGACCGTCCCACCGATGCCTTGGCCTCGACGGGATGCCGATACGACGAAACCGTAGATCCAAGCCTCCTGATTGCGGCGGGAAACGCGAATTTTACCTACAGCCTCGCCTTCGTAAACGAGCAGCTCGTTCTGACGGATCTCCTCCTCGGTTAACGGATCGTAGAACTGCTTTGTTTCCTCCGCAGTGAGGCCAAACCCCTCCTGGTCGAAGCGAGAGAGCAGCGGTCGGTCCATGCCCTCAGCTTGGCGAAGCGTGACCTGGACCCCATTAGGCGAGGATTCTACTCTAACTGAAGTCGGATCCTCGGCGTATTTCATCTGATATTCACTGAAGTCGAAACGGCAAGGATAGGCAGCAAGGAATGGTTTTGCCGTATCCGAATTGCCGGGAGCATTTAGAAGAATCGTGGAATACGAAACCACAGTAGCCGAGTTTAACCCGCGTTGCAGCAACGAGGTGAAAATGCCTTGTCGGCGATAAGCCGGGTGAACCATGCCGCAAACTTCCAGCGTGTTTCCAAACGGATACAATCCCAGGAAGGCCACCAATTTCCCCTCGCGAAACTCTACCAAATCTGCGGCACTCTCTTCCTTACGGGAGTGCAGGGTAATCCAATTTAGCTTCAAGGCGATTCCGTCATGCTGCTCTACGAGTTGTTGAAGGGCTTCCACATCAGCCCAAGTCCATGTTGGATTATTTATGATGCCTCAACTCCTTTCACTAGTATTCTAGCGGATCCAAAGGGAAATGGCACGAATTATCATCGACCGCCGGAGCTTGACAAACCGCGTTGACGGGGGTAGCTTGAGAGTACTGCAAACCTACTATTTTTCGGAGGTAAACGTGATGAACATCATTGAGATGAACCAGGTGACTTGGTACCGGGAAGGAAAAGCGGTTTTGAACGGTATAGATTGGACGGTTCGGGAAGGGGAGCACTGGGCGATGCTCGGCTTAAACGGCTCCGGTAAAACGACGCTGCTGAACATGATTAGCGGCTATCTCTGGCCGACATCCGGCGAAATCAGCGTGCTGGGTAACCGGTTTGGCGAGGTCGATTTGCGGGAGCTGCGCAAAACGATCGGATGGGTCAGTTCATCGATGCAATCCAAGCTGCATGGGGAACAGAAGGCCGAGGATCTTGTCGTCAGCGGCAAGTTTGCATCTATCGGACTCTACGAGAAGCCCCATACCGAGGATTATGACCGGGCCGCCGCTTTGATGCATCAGTTGCGCTGCAGCCATTTGCGGGGAAGAACCTATCAGACTTGCTCCCAGGGCGAACAGCAAAAGCTGTTGATCGCGCGGGCGTTGATGGCGTCACCGAAGCTGCTCATCTTGGACGAGGCGACCAACGGGCTGGATTTCATCTCCCGGGAAGGGCTGCTTGAGAGCATTGCGCAACTCGCCGCCGAACCAAACACACCTCATATGCTGTATGTGACGCACCATACCGAGGAAATCCTACCGATCTTTAGCCGTACCTTGTTGTTGCGGCGAGGCGAGGTGTATTCGCAAGGGAAGACGGACGAAGTGCTGAACGAGACGGGGTTGTCCGACTTCTTCGAAACACCGGTCGCCTTGCGTTGGAGCCAGGAACGCGCTTGGTTGTCGACGAAATAAGCCTTAACCCGCCGGGGTTCGCTCGGCGGGTTTTGTGGTTTTCGACCCCGATGATTTGCTGCGAATGGCCCCCATCAGCCAATATATAGCCGGAATGAGAAATTCGGCAATGTACATCAGCGGCGCACATTCCCAGGCTAGTAAATTGAAGATTTCCGGCGGGGTTCTGGCAATGGACAAGGAGAAGATGGAAACGAAAGCGACCACCGGCAAAGTGAAGGGCTTATGATCCTTCACGCCGGTCAGTTGAGCTAGACAAATGACAGCCGTAAATAGGATAAACGAGATTTTCACAAAGATGCTGGTCAACCACAAAATGATCAAGATCGGATCCATCGTTTCGATAAACGAGCCGACGCGAATGAAACGAACCAGCTCCATGTCCGGATACATGAGGTTGGCCCCCAGGTTGGGTCCAAACGTCAACAGAACCGGGATGAGATGCAGAATGATGAACAGCAGCGAGGTGCCGGTTGCCCAGAACAGGGAGTGGTAGACCTTTTTAGGTGTTTTCAAATAAGGGAAGAGCAGGAACAAGAAGGCCATCTCCCCAAAAATCGCGGTTGTTTCATAGATACTGGGCCCCATCTCTCTAAAAGATAAGTGAGTGAGCAAGGCGTTGAACATATCGAGCTCCATCTCTTGAAACCCGATAAACGGAATAAAGAAGAAGGCAACCGCAAAAATAAGAAAAAAGCCTTCTGCTGTCCGGAAAATCGTCGAGATGCCGCAGCGTACGGCGTAGGCAACGCAGGCTCCGAAGATGGCTACGACCGCCCAGCCTGGCGTACCGATCAAATACTCCGATAGCAAGAAGTCGGCGAGCTCTCTTAGATCAAGGGCCGCGAGAAAAAGATGGGTCAGCAGCAAATAAAGCATGAACAGGAGATGAAGCGGGCGGCCTACCAATTTGCTCCCGTATTGAACTAAAAACTCGTCGGGACGAGAAGAGCCGACCTTGTATGCCGGATAGGTCAACAACAGGCCAAGCAAGCCGCCCAGCAAGATGGCAACCGGTGTGGAATATTTGCTGCCGCCAATCAGCATCCCGGTATAAAAGGCGATGACCGTGGTGAAGATTTGCAAGCTGTAAAGTGAAAATATCTGATTTGATGTAATGTTCTTGAGCATGCTTACTGCCTCCTAGTGCCCCATATCAAAACGATCTACCGAGCATCGTCTCGCGCAAGTATTGGAACAGAATGGTGAGATTCCATTGTTCCTTCATATTAAATACGACTTCTGAAATAACTAAAAAACAGCCGGAGATGATCAGAACGATCATTCGGGTTTTAAGCCGGACCCCCTCCTTTTTCTGCATAAACCAGTCCGCCAGCATAATCAGCGCAAACAGGATTCCAATCCAGAACACGCCTATCCCTCGCTATCTATTGGTTTCATGAACGACTGAACGATATACACCACCTGTACGGTTTAACTTGATATCTACGTCGACCTCAATCGGCAGCTCTTTGGCGTAATAATTCTTCCATTGGTCCTGCATCGTGTGCCAAAATTTCGGATACCTCCAATCCAGGTACTGGCTCATGAGGAAAGCATCGGAACGGGCTTGACGAGTCTTGTTCAAGACGCTGATGAACTGCTCCTCCACCTGCTTGTTCAGAATCTCTTCCAGTTGCTGAAGGACCATGGGGTCTTTCAAGTCAATGTGTGAAAGCGAGGTTTCCACGAAAGCTTTGGCGTTGCTTTGAATCCGAAACGAAACCTGACCGCCCTGTACAACCGGTTCGATACCCGTCTTGATTCCTTCGATAAAAAAACTCATTTCCTTGTCATCGGTAGGGGAGGCGATGGTGACCGTCGTATTTTTGAGCTGGGAGCTGATCCAAAGCGCTGTTTGTTGCTCGGAGGGGTTAAGCTTGATCTTCGACATTTTTCCGCCGCTGAAGATCGCGGCGCCTCCCGAACCCATCCAACGATTCTTCTTGGGATCCTCCTGCGCGACTCCCGGGAGTTCCCCAAAGTTCAGCAGCGGGATCAGAATATCCCCGCCCTGGTATAAAGCCAGCTTGTAATCCTTGATCGTGGTGTCCAGCGTATAATGATTGTTCACGTATTTACGCAGGATGTCACTGAGAATGCGTTCAAACACCATCGGTGCCTTCGTAATTTCCTTGACATCGCCGGGCGTGATGAACAGACTGGCGCTCAGCCGAAAGGAAGGCTGGCGAAAGACAAATTCAACGACCTTGTCCAAACCTTGTTCCGCCTGTCTTCGGCCAATCACAATGATCCGGGTTTGACCGAAAGTAAGGTTTCGAGGCAAATCAACTTGGATCAAATTTAACGCTTGACTCAGGTTCTCCGCACGTCGGGTCACGAAGCTAAACGGATCACCCTGAGGTTGTCCCGTCCCGCCAGCCTCGCCCGGTATCATCCGGTTGGGCAGCGGAATTCCGACGGTCAATTCTGTTTGCCCGTCTTCCGTCATGTCGATCAGCACGGTGTTTACGAACGCCCGATTGTTAAGCTCCTGAGCGGACCAGCACCCGCCAACACCAATGAAGAGCAAGAAGACCAGCATGGCCGTTACGACAGCACGATGGGTTCTCGTCACTCCAGATCACCTTTCTCCTTTATCCAAGCCCGCGGATCAACGGTTTGGCGGACTTGGTTGTTCGTGAGCTGCACCGGGCGCTTATGCATTTTCCACCAGGGTGCACGAAGGAACGTATCACCCAAATCCTCAGTAACAAGCGGAGCGATTGGGGACAAGTAGGGGACCCCAAAGGATCTCAAATTCACCAAATGGATGTAAATCAGGATCATCCCGCAGGTGAGACCATACAAGCCAAACATCGAAGCCAAGATCATAATCGGAAAACGCAGCAGCCGGAAAGCGAGTCCCAAATCGAAATGGGGAATGATGAACGAAGCAATCCCCGTTAAAGATACGATTATCACCATCGCCGCCGAGACAATGCCGGCTTGAACCGCAGCGGTACCAATGATTAAAGCGCCGATAATGGATACAGCTTGTCCGATAGATTTCGGAATCCGGATTGAAGCCTCGCGAAGTGCTTCAAAGGCCAGTTCCATCGCAAAAGCTTCCCATAATGCCGGGAAGGGAACAATTTCGCGAGAAGCGGCGATCGTAATTAGAAGCTGGGCCGGAATCATCTCCGGATGAAACGTGGTTACCGCGATATATATCGAGGGAAGCGTTAAGGAAGCCATGACGAAAAAATAACGAATCCAGCGAATCCAATTCGCCGCGATATAACGCTGGTAGTAATCTTCGGCCGATTGCAGCAGCATGGGCAGCGTCACCGGGGCGACCAGTGCAATCGGTGAACCATCCACGAGAATGGCGATTCTCCCCTCCAGAAGCGCCGCGCTGACGACATCGGGACGTTCGGTGTACTGAATTTGCGGAAAAGGCGTGTAAGGGTTATCCTCGATGATTTCTTCCACGTAGGCCGAGCCGAGAACGCCGTCCATGTCGATGTAGGAAAGTCGCCGTTTCATTTCCTTCAACAGCTCAGGCTTACAAACGTCTTCGAGGTAAGCTATCACGATAGCGGATCGCGTATCCCGGCCTTTGTTGATCGCCGGCGTCTTGAAATGCTTGGTTTTGAGCCGGCGGCGAAGCATGGTCAGGTTTTTCTCCAAATCCTCAATAAAAGCTTCTCTCGAACCTCGAATGACGGATTCATTGGGAGCTTCGTCGATACCGCGCGTTGGGTAGGCCGAAATCGAGAAGGTTAACATCCGCTGATCCCCGTCGATTAACAGCAGCGCACCAGCGTTCAGAACGGCCTCAACCGCTTGATTTAAGTCATTGATGACCGTGGTTTGGGATACGCTTAACGCCTCGTCTTCAAACAGGAATTGATAAATATCTTTATCTTGCAGCTGCGCAGATTCTCGTTGCAGGCTGCGTACGATAAACTGCTGTGCCGTATCCTGCGCAATCATGCCGCGCACGTAAATCAAAGCACAGCGCTGACCCGAGCTGATCGTAAATTCCCGGTAGATCAGGTCCGAACTATCCTTGAGCTCCTGCTTTAGCCAATCCAGCCGCGTCGACAGGTCCTCGCCAAGGGCAGACCCCGGTGAATCCGTGCGGCCTTGGCGATTTTCCGGGGGCTTGCTTGCCGTTCTCCCTCCGGAGGCCTTCCGGCGTTGCAGCTTTCTGATGAAAGGCATGGAACCTCCTCCTTCCTCAACCGATGATTCCCAGTTAAGATGCGCGATGCGCAGGTAATTTATTCTTTTTCACAAACACGGAGCAAGGGGTTATGAAAAGGGAATGGAGATTATTTTCGGAGCAATTTGGTTATACAGGGTAACGACATCAGCGATGATCAGACAATTGGGGATGAGTCATAATGCCAAGATTTCTGTTCCGGAATCATAACAAACGTAGTCCGCTTCGCAAGGATGGGGTTAAACAAGGAGAAGCCAGCAGCTCTTCAGGAGATATTCCCGGCAGCGTTCATGAGGCGGTTGCGAATATCGTCCGCATTCTGGATGCCCCGGACGATTTGGTTACCCGATTTGTCAGTGGGGGAGACGGCATCCCTTCCTGTGCGATTGTATGCATCGCAGGCTTGTCGGATCTGAATATGATTAACGAACAGATCGTGTCCTCTCTGCAGCAGGCGTTCTCTGCGATTGGACATACCGAGAAGATGTCGGGGCAGGAGCTGTACGGTCTATTAAACAAGCAATTTTTGTCCGTTCAAAAATATAAAACCACCCGATCGCTCGACGACATTCTGGTCTCTGTGTTGTCGGGAGATGCCGCGCTGTTCATTGACGGACTAGACCAAGTGCTGTTGATTGGCAGCAAAAAATGGACGGGACGGAGCGTGGAGGAGCCGCAGACGGAAGCGTTGGTCCGCGGCCCGCGCGAAGGCTTTAACGAAAGCATTGAAACCAACCTCATTCTCTTGCGAAGAGCGATTCGCGATCCCAAGCTGCGATTTGACACGTACCGGGTTGGAGCCCGAGGCAAAAAAGAACTGGTGATCGCCTATATCGAGAACATCGTACATCCGGATCTGCTTCAAGAAGTCAAGCGGAGAGTGGAGACGATCGATATTGATGATGCCCCGGAGAGCGGAACGATTGAACAATTAATTCAGGACAGCTTTTTGTCTCCCTTCCCGCTGATTTTGCATACGGAGCGTCCGGATAAGGTCGCGTCCGCCATACTGCAGGGCAAGGTTGTAATCTTGCTGGACGGGACCCCGTTTGCGCTGATCATGCCAACTACGTTTGTTTCTTTGGTGCAATCCCCGGAGGACTATTATGAACGTTGGCTGATCGGATCTTTAATTCGTATCCTGCGATATATTGCGGTATTCATCTCCTTGACGTTCCCATCGCTTTATATCGCGCTGGTTTCCTTTCACCAGGGGATGATTCCTTCCAAGCTGGCTTTCTCGATCGCTGCAGCGCGGGAAGGGGTCCCCTTCCCGGCTGTCGTTGAGGCTTTTTTAATGGAATTGACATTGGAGCTGCTGCGCGAAGCCGGGGTTCGCTTGCCAAAGCCTATCGGGCAAACGATCGGGATTGTAGGCGGTCTGGTTATCGGCGAGGCCGCCGTACAGGCGGGAATCGTGAGTCCGATTATGGTCATCGTGGTGGCGGTGACGGCGGTCTCCTCCTTCGCGATTCCTTCTTACAGCGCGGGGATCGCCTTCCGAATCCTGCGGTTTATTACAATGATCACAGCATCGATGTTTGGCCTATACGGCATCATTCTGACGCTGATCATGATTTGCATCCACCTGTCCAGGCTGCAAAGCTTTGGGGTACCCTATCTAACCCCGCTGTCTCCCGGCTTCTCTCGCGATTGGCGGGATATGGTGATTCGGGCTCCATATACGATGCTGACGAAACGTCCGCAATTTATGCAAACCAAAGACGACTCCAGGATGGGGAATAGGAGGAGGGGGCCATGAAATCCTTTGAGTACGGGGATCGAGAAGTAGGAACCTATGAAGTGTTTGCCTCCGTCGCGAATATGGTCATTGGTTTTGGTGTATTGACCTTGCCCCGTTCCATCGTAGAAACGACGAGTTCGGTGGACGGGTGGATATCTATCTTCATCGGCGGTTTAGGTGCAATGCTGTTTACCTGGATCGTGGCCAAATTAGTGGCGCGATTTCCAAAACGGAACCTGCACGACATTGCCGGAGCGGTGATCGGGAAACCGTTGGCCTACCTGTTTACCGTGCTGTTCGCCGGTTATATGATGACTTTTGTCGCCTATGAAACGCGGGGCGTAGCAAGCATTTCTCGGCTTTACTTGTTTGATCGGACCCCGGTGGAAGTCATCTGTCTGGTTTTCTTGTTGGTACTCATTTATGCCGTGGCTGGACCCAGTGTCACGTTGTTTCGCTTGAACACCTTATTTTTGCCGATCGTGATCTTGTTGTTGTTCGTATTGTTTCTCATGAACATCAGTTTTTTTGAATTCGACCAGCTCATGCCGTTTTTCGTCACTGACTGGCAGGATCTAGTACTGGCTTCCAAAGAATCGGTGTTTTCTTTTATCGGGTTTGAGATATTACTGTTCTATAATACGATAATTAATCAGCCTAAAAAAATCGCAAAGGCCTCGATGCTGGGCATGCTGATTCCCCTTGTGGTTTACTTGCTCGTATTTTTTTTCACCATTGGTGTCTTTGGACCTGAGGTGACGGGCAACGTTCTTTATCCTACCGCGGAGCTGGCAAAACAGGTTGAGGTTCCCGGCGGCTTCTTCGAGCGGTTTGAATCGATCTTTTTTTCGGTATGGGTGCTCACTTTATTCAACACGGCTGCGATGGCTTTTGACGTGTCCTTGTTGGCTCTGGAGTCCGTATTTAAGAAGGCAAAACGTACGACATTGGCGTTTTGGCTTGCCCCATTCGTATTTTTGATCGTGATGCAGCCGCAAAATTTGATTGAAATTGAACTGTTCGGCGAATGGATCAGTTATGCCGGTATCGGGCTGGGTATGGTTTTTCCGGCCATTCTGTTATTATTGGCGATCATGCGGGGGGTGAAGGGACGTGCGTAGGGCTTGCCGTGGGTGGTTGATTGTGCTGTCCCTAGCCGTATTTACGACCGGTTGCTGGGACCGGGTTGAAATTGAGGAAAGAGGTTTTGTAGTTGGGGCCGGAATTGACCTTTCCCATGAGGAAGAAGCTGAAAAAGGCCAATTTACCTTGACATTCCAATTCGTGATTCCGGCGGGACTGCAGTCCAAAGATGGCGGAGGTAAAAATGGATCGACAAACGCCGCGTTTTTTAATCTGTCCTCCTCGGCGAGTACCATGTTTGCGGCGGCTCGGAATATGTCCTATATGACAAGCCGAAGCCCTTATTTACAGCATTTGCGCATAATCCTGATTTCCCAGGACCTGGCCGCCAGCGGCGAGCTTGCCACTACGCTGGATCTGTTCCTCCGCGATCATGAGATGCGACGTGCGACAAAAATCATGGTAACCGAAGGGGAAGCGCGCAACCTGCTGGATATGCATCCGAAAAACGAGAAGCTGCCGGTCATGTATTTTGAGTCCGCGTCGCTAAATCCGACCAAGAGCTCCCGAATTTATCCCCCGACCAATATCGGAGATGTTCAAGCGTATATTTTGTCCAAAAGCAGTTTTGTGCTGCCGAAAATGCGGAAACGAAACGAGGAAGTTGTTGTTTCCGGAGCCGCGCTGTTCGACGGCTCTCAGAAGCTAAAGGGATTCCTGAACGACGATGAAACGTCTGGGCTGAATATTTTGCGGGGCACCGCTCAGGACGGGGTTTTGGAGTTTCGGTTGAACGGTCATTTCATGGCCTACGAAATCAAAGGCTTACGACGAACCATTCAAGCGGATGTATCCAATCCGGAGCGGATCCGGTTCAACCTCCAGCTCGATATGGAGGGGAATATTGGGGAAACTCAGGAACCAATCGAACTGCTTGATCCTGGACAACTGGCAGAAATTGAAGAACGAATTGCGAAACAGTTAATCCAATTGACTTCAAGGACCCTTCAAAAGGTACAACAGGAATATGGGGTGGATGTTCTTGGACTAAAAGAGTTTCTGGCCCGCAACCATCACGGGGTTTGGGAAAGCATTAAGGATGATTGGGAGCAGGGGGATCAGTTGTTTACCCGCAGTGAGATCTCGGTAGATGTGCGCACCAAAGTTCGTATCGTTGGCTCAACGTTGGAAACGAATTGATTGAAGGAGGTTTTTTTCATGTGGGACGTCTTACTGGATCGGCTTCCCAATGCGAAGACATGGATCTGTGCGGGGCTGACAGCCGTCATTCCCTGGATCATTTATTCGATAAATCAGATGTTGCATCGATATGGAGATCCGCCATGGAAACGGAACGCCAAGTAAGGGCCTTTGGACCCGGATCGAGCAAGGAGGGCATCGGTATTCCCTCTCTTAAAACACGCCTTTAGGACTATTCAGGGCTTGCCGAATTTGCGCGATATTTATAGGTAAAGATAGAAATTTCGGCGTTTTGCGCAGATGAAGAAGGGAGGGGTCACATGAAAACTCACGTCATGGAGCTCCAGGAAGGGGATCGGCTGCGAACCGATGTGTTTAACCGGGCTGGTTTGCACGTGCTTCCTAAGGGAACGAGCATTCATACGGAGGAAATCGCCCTGTTGATTCGGCAGAGTATCGATTACGTCGATATCGAACTGCGTACAGGGGAAGAGGCCCAAAGTTCCGGGAACAACCTCAGCTTCACCCAGCGATTACGCGATAACTTTTATTTTACGGTAAAGGGTTATCAGGCGTTGTTCCTAGAGGCGCTCACGACAGGGAAATTCAATCAGGATATGGTGGAGCAGCATTTGGTTCCTATGCTTGAGGTGCTTGATCGGAATAAAGACGTCGTTTCCTTATTGATCACCTTTACGGAAGAGGATGTAAATATTTATAACCATTCCTTGCAGGTGGGCCTATTGTCCTACTATATCGCCACTTGGCTCGGATATTCGCCCAATGAATGTTACGATATCAGTAAAGCAGGTTACTTACACGATATCGGCAAGAGCCAGGTCCGCCAGTCCTTGCGTAATCGCGAGCAAGAGTTAACCGGGGAAGAACGGGAAGAGTTGAACCGCCATACCTCCTACGGTTATGAAATCATTCGCAAATCGTCGGGGGAAGAGGTGACGGCGCTCGTCGCACTACAGCATCATGAACGGGAAGACGGCTCCGGGTATCCGGCTGGCCTGCGAAAAGAGAAAATTCATCCTTATGCCGAGATTGTTGCGGTAGCTAATGAATACATAGCGATGACGACTCCCGATGCTTCGGGAACGCGGCGTGATCTCTTGTCCGTACTCAAAAGCATTTATAATCTGGGATTCGGCAAGCTGAACGAAAAGGCGGTTCAGGCGCTGACTTCCAATCTTCTGCCGAATTTCATCGGAAAGAAGGTTAAACTGAGCAACGGCGAGACGGCTACGATCGTATGGAACAACCCGTCTGATATTTTCAAACCGCTGGTGCAAATTGACGAGTGGCAATTTCGGGATTTGTCGAGAGAACGGCATATCGAATTAATGCAAGTGTTTGTGTAAGGCGAAAATAAACAACTCTAGGTCTCCAGTTTCGAAACCTAGGGTTGTTTTTTGTTGGAATTAATCGGTTAATCCCAGAGCCTGGTACACCCGATAAGATACGACACCATTAGGGATCAGCCCGTGATCACGTTGATAGTGGGTTAAGGCAACCGCGGTTGCCCGGTTGAACTTGCCGTTGCAATTCCCTTTGAAATAGCCTGCGCTCTTCAGCCGCGATTGAATCAATTGCACATCACCGCCCACATCCCCTTCGGCCAAATCACGCGGGTCGTGGTCCACGTCCCCAAGGAGATGCCCATAAATCGTCACCTTGGTTCCTAAAGGAATCAATTCATACAACTCCATAACGTCTCGATTCCGCATGCGGATGCAGCCATGACTGAGGTGCCTGCCGATCGAATCAGGCCGATTCGTGCCATGGATACCGTAATAGCCCCACGGCACATTTAGCCCCAGCCATCTTGGTCCAAAGGAAGGTCCCCAGTCTTTGCCTTTATAGGTCACCTGGTACTCTCCGACGGGAGTAGGCGTGGAGGGATTGCCTACGGCGACGGGGTAGGATTTATAGGGCTGCCCTTGAATTTTTACGGTCAGGCGGTGCTGCCGAGGGTAAACTTCAATCGAATAGATACTCTCCTCCGAGACGATCGGTAATGAAGGGGAAGCGCTGGCATTTGTAGACCAGGCAAGCGCTAGGAAGCAAACAAGCAACATAAGTATCAGGAAAGCTCTTGGGATTCTCTTAAAACTATGGTGGTTGATGTCCATGAATTCACCGTTTATCTGTATTATGATCGTGCATAATGACGGCACGATGGTTGATATCCGCAAGTAGTGTCTCCTGCGCCGGAGTGATTATGCGCACAAACTTTCCTGAGCGGCTGCGGACAGGTACAATAGGTGTCGAGGAATGTAAAAATTGGAGGCATGTATGGAGAAGACGAAAATCCTGATCATCGACGACGAAGCGGCCATTGCCGATTTGCTGGCTTACGGGTTGTCCAAGGAAGGGTTCGACATCCGGACCGCCGGAAACGGAGCGGACGGGCTGGAGCTCATGAAGACGTTCCGGCCGGATCTCTTGCTGCTGGACTGGATGCTGCCGGACCAAAGCGGGTTGGACATTTGCAAAAAAGTAACGGCGACGTACAATCTTCCGATCCTGATGATTACGGCAAAATCCGATATTACCGATAAAATTCTCGGTCTCGAATTCGGGGCGGATGACTATATTACGAAGCCCTTTGACCTGCGTGAGGTGGTCGCCCGAATCCGCACGATCCTTCGGCGGGTTCAGCCGGTCAGTGGGGGGATGGATTCTACCTCGCAAAGTGAGCGGATTCGTTTCAAGAATATCGAGGTCGTCGAAAGCGAAAGGCTCGTGCGCAAGGACGGAGAGCCGGTCGATTTAACCCCGAAAGAATTTGATCTGCTGCTGCGCCTGTATCATCATCGGGGCAAAATCTATACGCGCACAGAACTGCTTGATCTTGTATGGGGGTATGACTTTCCCGGCGATACGCGTACCGTCGACACGCACATCCAGCGATTGCGCAAAAAGCTCGACGCGGGTGATCTGATCACAACCGTATTTGGCATCGGTTATAAATTCGAGAAACAGGTGGACTAGGCGATGATCCGCACAATTCGAGGGAAATTTCTTGTCGGCTTTTTTCTCATCTTTGCCGTGTCCTTTCTGTTGTTAAATCAAACCGTCGATCACATTATCCAGAAGAGTAACCGGAACATTATCACAGACGATTTGATCGGGCTGAAAAAGAACAGTAATATCTATGTGCGACAGGCGTTCTTGATCAATCACTTCACGAATGATGATCTCTATTTCGGGCAGATGGCCGATGAGATCGTCAGTGACCTGAAGCGGGCGACCTCCAGCGAGGTCAGCGCCTATACCGTGGACGGGGTCCTGCTTCATTCGTCCTCGGATGCGGCCTTTACCCAGGTGGCGGATGATGATTTGCAGCAAGCGCTTGAAGGCAAAACCGCCTACACGATTTCCTATGAACAAGGAACGGCTGCCGTTCGTTACTCCTACCCGGTGATTATCGACGGAACCAAGGTGGGGATTCTGCGCTTTGCCAAGGATTTCACGTTGCTGTATGAGCAAAGCGATACGATTCTGAAGACCATCACGTATTTGGCCTTTGGCATCTTGGCTGCCGCTTTCCTGTTTTCGTATATTCTGTCCCGCAACATGACGATTCCCTTGGTCAAGCTTAGCAAAGCCTCGGGAGAAGTAATGAACGGAAATTTGGACGTGCGCATCGATGTCAAACGGACGCGGCGCGATGAAATTGGCCGATTGGCCGCCAATTTCAACGAGATGATCGGGCAGATCAAGCAGCAGATCGCCCGCATCGAACGGGACCGTGACCGCCTGGAGCGCTTAAATCGGCAGCGGAAGACCTTCTTCGACAATGTGACCCATGAGTTGAAAACCCCGCTCACCTCCATTTTGGGGTATGCGGAGATGATCCGCCAGCAAGGCGAGTCGGATCGGGCTTTTTTCGAGAAAGGCATGAACCATGTCGTTCAGGAAAGCGAGCGATTGCATGGGATGGTGCTGAGATTGTTAGAGTTATCGCAGGAAACTTCGGGTGGCGAGGAGTTCAAACGGGTCGAGACGGGGCAAGTATTGAGCGACACTTGCGAGGCTTTGGCGTTTAAAGCCAAGCGCTACCATAAATCGATTCACAGCGAAATCGAGGAAGAGCTGGAGGTCTACGGACAGGAAGACCGTATCCGTCAGATCTTCATTAATTTGCTGGACAACGCGATTAAGTACAGCAAGCCGCATTCGGAGATTACGGTCCAAGCGACCCGGGTGGGGGAGACGGTTCGATTCCTCTTTACCAATTGTGGAGAAACGATTCCACCGGACCAATTAAGGGAAGTTTTCGAGCCATATTATATTCCCGACCGGCACGGTGCCAAGGAGACGGGAAGCGTCGGATTGGGACTGGGCATTGTGAAATCAATCGTTGACGATCATGGAGGGGGCATTCGCATGACCAGCGAAAACGAAATAACAACCGTTGTTGTGGATTTGCCTTTGATGAAGTCGGAAGGGGGGCTGGCATGAACACGCGGTTTTGGATGACTGCGGTGTGGTTATTCATCGGTGTCACTCTGCTGTCCGGCTGCGTCGGGAGACCCCAGACCAAGACCATCATCATCCCGGACACGGAGGAGAGCCAAGATGCGAACGGGCCATCGGGTCCCTTTGAAGTCGAGAAGATCTACCGAATTCCCCTCGCCGCCAAAGGCGGGCTGTTGGGCTGGTTTGAATCGGATTCGTTGCTTGCGAATTTCTCCGGACCTAACGGATCGGAAAGCCTCCAAGTAATCAAGCCCCCTTATGAGGAGTTGCAGCAGGTCCTCAACACGAAAGCCAAGCAGTTCGTTTTCAATTTGTCTCCGGACGGACAGCGAGTTGCCGCGCTTGAGGAGAAGGCGGGACAATATGAACTCCAGCTGCTGTCTCTTACCGGGGGGACGGATCAAAAGCTAATTACTTTTGACACTTCCCAACTCACGACAAAATGGTTTACCTGGTCGGATAACAGCCGGTATCTCTCCTTCGCTAACTTTACTTCGGAACCCCGGACCAAGGGTGAATCCGAAATTAGGGTGTACGATACGCAAAACGGAACCTCTGTGATCTACAAGATTCCGATACCTAAGGACCAAAGGGCAGAGCTGTACAGCTCCGTTCATATCACCGATGACGGGAACAACGGGTTCCTTCTTGTCCAGCGGTTGGATGAAACGCGGCTGGTCATTGGGAAATTGAAGGAGGGGGAATTCGTTGCCCAATATGAGCATGAGTTAGCCCAAAACGGTCAAGCCGCTTGGTTAAATAACGATCAAGTTGCTTTCCTGGCACACGATGGGACGTTGTACACCTACGACCTGCGGAATGAGGCGGTAGCCGTGCTGTTGGACAACGCCTTCAGCTTTGAGTTGTCCGGGGACCGTCAGACCATTGCCTACAGCAAGGGAGACGGCACTTTGCTCGCCGGCAGGGTACAGGGGAACAATGTACTAAATGCTAGGCCAATCTATCAGGGGGTATTTCCATCACAGATGTCCTGGAGCCGGGATAACCGGAGACTGCTGATCTTCGGTGGGAGAAGTCTATTTCGCGGGACTCCGGCCCCATCCGTCGGGCAAAGCGCAGAAACAGCGGTTCAGGAAACCGAATGGCTGCCCTTCATCATCGAAATGAAATAACGTCTTTCCATGAACAGGAGCGTGAACGAGAACGCTCCTGTTTTTTTGCGTGTTCGGCAGTTTGGAGACATTTTGTTGACAACTTGGTTAAACGATGGTGACATCTCCCCTTTACGATGAAGTAGGCCGTAAAACATGATTCGCTCTAACGTAATGAGGCCGAAAGGAGTAATGGACGTGAAGACCTTCATCAAGAAAAGAACTAGGGCTACTGCGGCGGCTAGTTTCATCCTGTTGTTTGCACTTGCCGCATGCAGCGGCGGGGGAGGGAAACCCTCCCAGATCCAAATCGGCGAATCCGGGAATCCCGGGTCCGAAACGACAATCCAAGCTCCCACCAAGACAGGGAAGACAACGTTGGTCTTCTCGACCCTTTTTCCAGACAATCGTTTGCAGGAGCTGGTCAACCAATATGAAGCCTTACACCCGGAGGTGGAGATTCAGCTCCAGGCTGTGCAGACGGACGATGCCCATCTGGAGGCGGAAATGGAGAAATATCTGACCCAAACGAATACGGCCATGCTGGCAGGAAAGGGGCCGGATTTGCTGGTGCTGGATGATTTGCCGGCGGCGAGTTATGTGAAGAACGGACTGCTGGTTAATTTCGATGAGCTGATCGCACAGGATTCCACCTTTAAGAAGGCGGACTATTTCTCGAATATTCTGGACAATGCCAAGATCGGCGGCGGCTTGTACGCGATGCCCACTTCGTTCTTCCTGCACGGACTAGCCGGCGACGAAGAAGCGCTCGCGAAGGCAGGGGTTGAGATCAACGATCAATCCTGGTCTTGGAACGATTTTGCGGTCCTCTCCCAACAATTGGTCAACCAAACGTATCCGCATGTCATTCGTACTGAACCCCAATACATGCTGAACTGGATGGTATCCGACAATTTATCACTGTTCGTGGATGAGCCTAAGGGAACGGCCAAATTCAACACGGCCAGTTTTACCGGATTAATGAAGCAAGTGCAGGACATGTCCGAGGACGGGGTGATCGGTCTGGAAGGAATCCCTTATTTCTTCCCGGTGCAGATCAATTCGCCCGCTGATTATTTCGAATCGTTAAAAAGCTATCTGAGCCCTAACATGAAGCTGTATGTGAAGCCTCATGCCCAAGATGGAGGCACCGGAGGGTATTTCCAACCGTATCGAAGCATTGGCTTAAATGCCAGCTCCAAGGCCAAGGAACAAGCCTGGGATTTCGTAAAATTCATGATCTCCGATCAAGTGCCGGTCGAACCAAACCATGCCGGCTTCCCGCTAAATAAACAGCTTTACGCACAGGAAATCCAACAGTTGAAGAAAGAAGGCTCCGTGCAGACCGCCAAGGAGGGCCCTTTGAAGGGAGTTCCCATTAAGGTGGACCCGGACGAGCTGGATGCGCTTGAACAGGTTCTGACCGGAGCAACCCATCTGGTGTCTAAATTTCAACCGGATCAGCTGGCGGAGATTATCACGGAGCAATCCAAAGCTTTCTTCAGCGGGCAAAAATCCGCCGAGGCCGTCGCCGACTTGATCCAAAACAAGGTCACGACGTATCTCAATGAATAACCGGCGGCGGCTTGTGGCCCTCCGGCGGGAATCCGCGGCGGTAATGTTGTTTTTGGCTCCGAGTGTCCTTGGGTTTTCGGTGTTTTACTTGATTCCATTCGTGTTGGGCATCTCTCAATCCTTGACGAACCGTACGCTTGGCGGCCACTTCACCGGATTGACCAACTATGCGGAGCTGCTGGCCAGCGGCTCCTTCCGCAAAGCCGCTGCCAACACGCTGCTATTTACGAGCATCAGCGTTCCGCTCCTGATCGTTTTGTCCCTGGGTTTGGCGTTGTTGATCAACAAGGGACCGTTCTTCCGACAAGGCTTGCAGACCGCTCTGATCCTGCCGCTGGTGGTCCCTGTCGCATCGGTCGTCTTGGTCTGGCAAATTTTCGTTGACTGGAACGGTACATTGAACGCTTGGCTTGATCATGCGGGCCATAGCCGAGTGGATTGGCTGCAATCGGGGGCGTCGATGGGGGTGCTGGTGGTGCTTTATTTATGGAAGAACCTCGGTTACAACTTGATTTTATTTCTGGCCGGTTTGCAGCAAATCCCCCGGGATTACTACGAAACCGCGCGAATTGAGGGAGCGGGAAGGTGGCATCAGTTCACACGGATTACGTTGGTGTATTTGACGCCAACCTTGTTCTTCGTTGTCCTGATCTCGATTATCAACTCGTTTAAAGTGTTCCGCGAAACGTATTTACTCGCCGGGGATTATCCGTTTGACCGCATTTATATCCTGCAGCATTACATGAACAACATGTTTGCGGCGCTGGAGATTCAGAAGCTGACGGCGGCGGCGACCTTGATGGTTCTATGTATCGCCATCCTGGTTACGGTTCTCCTCTCGTTGGAGCGGCGGTTCCGCGATGTGCTGGATTAAAGGAGGGAAAGGCCGATGAAAAAGGCGAAGCGGCTTCCGAAGCTGGCGCTAACGGCAGGAATCGGCTTGATAGCCGCCTTAATGTCCATTCCATTGATCGTGACCTTTACGAATTCGTTGATGACGGAGCAGGAGATCGGCATGAATTACGGGCTGATCGGACAGATGACGGATGTCGCGGCGGGAGCGGGAGGCACTGCCCGTTTTGTCAATTTAAAGTTGCTCCCCGATTGGCTTAGCCTGGGGCAGTACCGGGAGGTCTTAATCATGAATTCCAAGTTCCTGCGGATGTTCTGGAATTCGGTGGGGATGGTGGTGCCCATTATCGTCGGTCAAACACTGGTGGCTTCTCTGGCAGCGTATGCTTTTGCAAAGCTGCGCTTTCGCGGAAGGGACAAGCTGTTTTTGCTCTATCTCTTGACGATGCTGATGCCGTTTCAAGTGACGTTAGTGCCGAACTATTTGGTGGCGAATGCGCTAGGTTTGATGAACACGGAAGCGGCCATTATTTTGCCTGGTATCTTTGGTGCGTTTGGAGTGTTTATGTTGCGTCAATTTATGGCGCATATCCCCGGTGCCTATACGGAAGCTGCAAAAATCGATGGAGCTGGGGAATGGACGGTATACCGGCAAATCGTTCTCCCGTTGGCCAAGCCCGGATTGGCGGCACTGGCGGTGCTGTTGTTTGTGGACTATTGGAATATGATCGAACAACCGCTTCTTTTTCTTGAGGATTCTTTTAAACAGCCATTGTCGTTATATTTGGCGCGAATTGCGGAGGAGGAGCGAGGAGTTGGCTTTGCGGCTTCCGTCTTGTACATGACGCCGATGCTGTTACTGTTCTTCTATGCGGAGTCGTATTTCATTCAAGGGGTGCAATTGTCGGGGATTAAAGGTTAGCAGGTTGGAGGGATCGCATTGGAAACGCAATGGAATGAAGAGTCGCGGCAACGTGTCAGGCAGCGAAATATCCGATGGCTTGCCGGAGGGTTCACCGGCTTGCTGCTGGTTTGTACGCTTCTTGGCAACACGCTGCAGAACCTGACGCTGCCTAAAGTGCTGGTAGGCGTTGCGAGTCCTGGCGAGCTGGAGCATTCATATGAAGGTACTGCGCTGTTGAAATATGGAGTCGAGCGGGATTTGGTGAACCCGGCCGGTTGGAAAGTGACCCGGGTGCATGTAAAAGAAGGGGAAGCGGTGCACAAGGGCGAGGTTCTGGTCGAGTATGACGATCGTGACGCAGCCCTGGAACTGGCCGACATGAAGGCGAATCTTGAGAAGCTGAAGCTGTCGCTGGCCAATGGAGAGGAAGCTTACAAACAAGCGGCACAGGCGGGGGATGAAGCGGCTAAGCAAACTGCAAAGACCGCCATCCAGACTGCGAAAATCGATATCACCACGCAGGAACAACATCTCGATGCTTTACAAAAAGAGATTGCGGATGACCGCCAGCTAGTTGCTCCGGTTGATGGCATCATCATCGAGATCTCCGCGGTTGAAGGACAAGCCTCACTCGGAGGGGCGGATATCCGTTTATCCGACAACTCCAAAGGGTTTCGTCTTGAACTGCCGATTCCGAATGATGTCGCAGAGCTACTGCGCATCGGGGATCAGCTGGACGTCCTGCTCCCGGATCAGGAGAACTCCATCATTCAGGGACAGATCATCAACCTGGAGGCAGGCGCGAACAGCGGCTTGTCCGGTGACGCGGCAGACCAGAAGGATCCAAATAGGAAGGCTGATCAAATCTTGACGATTTCGCTTCAAGGAGACCTGTTGCGCAGCGGAATGAAGGCGCGAGTTATTTTGACGAAAACAGGAGGCGAGGGGACGCTTCTTGTACCTAATGCGGCGATTCATGAGGATGATGCCGGTGCTTATGTGTACACAGTTGAACCGAGAGAAGGCCCGCTTGGGAATGCCTACTACGTTGCGCGAACCTCGGTCGAAGTGGCGGGGAGCAATGGGCATAACACCGCGATCAGCAGCGGGCTGTTTGAAGGGCAGTTGGTGATTGTTGACAGCACGGATCCGATTCTGGATGGCAGCCGTGTCCGTTATTGAGGGTGAAGAGGAGAAAATCGGGAGGAGAGCATATGGGGAAAAGTGGGAAAGTCGCGTATTTTATGGCTACCTTGGGGATCATTTTTGTTTTATTGTCCTTAGGAGGTGTGATTACCCTTGGCAGTGAGGGGAACGCAGGTTACGTTCATCCGTTCTTATCGTCCGGGCCGTCGGCTGGGGAGGATAAGCCGGTTCCCGGCGGAGCAGAAGGAAAGTACCGGATCGTCATCGACCCCGGGCACGGCGGGAAAGACCCGGGAGCGACTAGCGCAAGCGGCAAGGAAGAGAAGGATTTTACGCTGGCTCTAGCTCAGAAAGTGTATGAGTTGCTGCGGCAGGATCCGATGTTTGAACCTACCTTAACTCGGACAAGTGACGAGTTTATCGAGTTGGAGGACCGTTCCAAGGTGGCCAACGAT
Organism: Paenibacillus rubinfantis; assembly: GCF_001486505.1. Classification (GTDB taxonomy): domain Bacteria; phylum Bacillota; class Bacilli; order Paenibacillales; family Paenibacillaceae; genus Fontibacillus; species Fontibacillus rubinfantis. Next base: position 242,905 of record NZ_LN909065.1, on the reverse strand, counting down.
CTCAATGCCGATGCGTTGATTTCGCTTCACGGCAACACGTATGAAGGGCCGGAGACGGTGTCCGGTACGGAGACGTATTACAATAACGAGGGAGACGGCAGTCATGAACTGGCGAAGGACATTCATCAGCACTTAATCGAGGCCTTGGGTTTTCGGGACAGAGGGGTACGTCAAGAGGACTGGAAAGTGCTGCGAACGAGCGAAGTTCCTGCGGTCCTGGCGGAAATCGGGTTTCTGACGAATGCGGAGAATGAGTCAGTCCTGTTAAGCGAAGCAGGGCAGGACAAGGCGGCCCACGCAATTGTAGAAGCGTTGAGGGAATACTTCGGAAAGTAAGTTTATGGAAGAAACGGCATGCTTACATGCCGTTTCTTCCGTCGTCATAACTGAGTTGCCATTCGATGCCGTACTTGTCCTTTACATTGCCGTAACAAGGACTCCAGAACGTTTCTTGCAGCTCCATTTTAACCGAGCCGCCTTCCTTCAGGCGCTCAAATGCGGAGGTGATCTCCTCCCGGTTGGAACTGACCAGCGCTAAACTGAGGTTGGTTCCGACGGTGTAAGGGGAGCCTGGGAACACGTCGGAGAACATCAGGTTACTGCCGCTCACCTTCAGGTTGGCGTGCATGACTCGGTCTTTCGCTTCTTCCGGAAGCGTATATTCCGGCTCGGCCGAGTGCGCTTCGCCGTACGTCAGGATTTGCGGCCGCTCCACGCCAAACGCCTGGGCATAAAATGCAACCGCCTCCCGGCAGTTGCCGTCGAAATACAAATAAGCATCAATCGGCATGTGATTCTATTCCTCCTCGTGATCTCACCTTATTTACTAGTAACTCCTTCCCCATTTTACCCAGAATGGGCCAAGATCAATCTAACTACACTAACCATAACAACACAACTGCAGCAACACAACTGCAGTAACACAACTGCAGTAATCCTAAGTGCAACAAACTAACCTCTTAAGCACCAACTGCAAAAGTGCATTTCAAAATGGGTAATATCGTGATTTCAAGGGGGATGAAGTGTAAAAGTGCAGTTCATTGAGGGTGTTTTTGGCCGAAACGGCGGTTTTGGGCGGAAATGAACTGCACTTTTACATCTAAAGAGCCCTTGGCAAGGGATTTTAGCCCAAATAACTGCACTTTTGCTGTTAATCCTGTTCAAATCGCAGTAGAACCAAACACAATCGTAGAACTAATCGCCAACGATAGAACTAATCGAAACAAGTAAAACTAATTGCAGCTGTCGAACCACCACAATAGTCGAACTAGCCGCCAAACAGTAGAACAAACTACAACAGTAGAAATAACCACAATAGTAAATCGAACCGCAACAGTTGTACCAACTACAACAGTAGGACTAATCGCAACATTAGAAACTGATCACAACAATAGAAACTAATCACAACAATAGAAACTAATCACAACAATAGTAAATAACCACAACAATAGAGCAAACTCCAACAGTATAATCCATACAGTAGATCCAACTACAGGGAGGGGAACTGCAACCAACTAACTTAACTACAAGAGCTCAACCCCCAGTAGCAGTAGTCAACTCCCCAGCCCAAAGCATCAACCTTAGCAGCTCCAACTGCAAAAGTGCATTTCAAAATGGGCAAAACCCCGAATTTAGGGGGATGAAGTGTAAAAGTGCATTTCATTGAGGGGGTTTTTGGCCGAAACGGCGGTTTTGGGCGGAAATGAACTGCACTTTTACATCTGAAAAGCCCTTAGTAAGGGATTTCAGCCCAAATAACTGCACTTTTGCAGTTGGCACGCGCGCAGGGGTTCGCGTGTGGAAAAGCAAAAGACCTGGCCAACCTGGCCAGGTCTTTGTTATGCTTCTCCGTCCGCTTGCAGCAACAATACGGTCTCGCCAACCTCGACGCCGTTCACCAGCAGCACGATGCAGTGCTCGCCGGGGTAATGGCGGCGGGTCGACAGGTCGGCCCAGCTGTGGCGCCGCGTACCGCCGATCCGTGAACCGCCGGGCACGGTTTTGTCCGACAGCAGGAACAGCTTACGCGAGGTGCGGCCGCCGGCTTTGACGAAGTCGATGCCGTACTCGACGCGCACCTTGGCCGATTCGCCCTCGCGGATCGTCAGCTCGTAGCGAAGCTCCGTGCTGTCGCCGATGCGCACCGAGTCCGGGGCGATCGCTAGCGTGGCCTCGGCCACTAGCGGCTCGCCGTCATCGCCGGCGGCGTACGCCGTCATCGCCGGCGGCGTAGCCGAACAGCTCCAGCGCCTCGGGGCCGCCGCGGCGGATCAAGGTGCGGCAGCCGTGACGCACGATCCAGTCGGTGTGCGGGTGCGTGTCTTTCCAGCGCCGCGCGAGCTCCAGAACCAAGTCTGGATGGTCCTTGGCGATATCATTTAAATTGTTGGCCACGCTTTTGCGGACGTACAAGCTGGGATCAGCCTTGAGCCGTTCCAAAATCGGCAGGATCGGCCCCGGATCGCGTTTGAACATCAGCAAGGCTTGTCCCCATGGAAGGCGCGGTCGGCAGCCTTCACTAGCCAAACGGCGGACATGCTCGTTGTCGTGCTCTGCCCATGCCGCCATCTGCCGCATCATCCGCTCGGGGTCCCGTTCGATAAACGAGCGGACGGCAAACTCCGCGGATGACTTCGCCGTAAAGCGCTCCAACGCCTGCATGGCCAGCGTCCAGTCTGTTTCGGCGCTTCCGAACACCTCAACGAAATCGGGAAAGAACAAGTAAGGAAACCCCTCACAGGTTTCGTCAATGGCATATAGAACGGCTAGCGCTTTTTCAAAACTAGGCGGAAGTAGGGCCCCCAACTTTAACGTAATCTGGCGCATCCGCGCCTTCAATTCCAGACTGTCCCATGTGTCGTCCATAACTTCGGCAACGAACCGCTCCACCTCAAACGGGGCATAGGCCCCCTTCACTTTGTTGCCGAAGCTGCATAAAAAGGCTTCGTTATACATTGATTTTAAAGTATCGGCCATTTTCATTCTCCGTTTCCTGCAAACTGTAATCGAGAGAGTTAGATTTCTAATTTACACGGATGGTTTTATTCCGCGCAAACACTTGCTAAACACGCCGTTAATGCTATTTTACTATAATTTAACCATTTGAGAGGGAAGGGGCAAATTACCTATGAACAAATCGGCGATACGCGCCTGGATTCTGTATGATTGGGCAAATTCAGCTTACTCCACCACGGTGTTGGCGGCGGTACTGCCGATCTTTTACGCGGGTGTGGCAGCACAAGGTTTAAATGAAACTACGGCGAGTTCCTATTTAGCCTATACGCATTCCATCGGTATGGCGCTGGTGGCCGTCATATCGCCATTGTTAGGATCAATCGCAGACATATCGGGGCGCAAGACTACGTTCCTGACCTGGTTTGCCCTGCTAGGTATCGTAGCAACAACCGGGTTCGCGATGGTTGGACCGGGGGACTGGCTACTCGCCTCGGCGTTGCTGGTCATCACGACGGTGGGGTTTTCCGGAAGCCTGACATTTTATGACGCCATGTTACCGGATCTAGTGCCATCCAGAGACCGGGACGACATATCGGCCAAAGGATATGCCGCAGGATATGTCGGCGGAGGAATTTTGCTGGCACTGAATCTGCTGATGATTCAACAGCCGCAGTGGATTGGTCTGAGCGACGAGTTGGCGGGCACCCGGCTTTCTTTTCTCAGCGTAGGCCTTTGGTGGCTGGTCTTCTCGCTGCCGATCATGCGCAAGGTGCCGAATTTGCCTAAACAATCGTCCGGACTAACGGCAGGCGGTTATGTACGGGCGGCGAGTCAACGCATCGGCGGTACGTTCCGGGATATCCGGCGCTATCCGCAGCTGTTTCGGATGATCGCGGCGTTCTGGTTTTACAATGACGGGATCAATACGATCATTCTGATGGCTACGATCTACGGAACCACCCTTGGCATCGGCACGAGCGATTTGATCTTAGCGTTGCTGATTACGCAATTTGTAGGGTTTCCCAGCACGATCCTGCTAGGAAAAGCGGCGGGACGACTTGGCCCGAAGCGGGTCTTGATTGCCTCGCTAGGGATTTATGTGCTGATTGTGCTTCTTGGTTTCGCCATGAACAGCGCGTTACATTTTTACATTTTGGCGGTTATGGTCGGGGTGGTGCAGGGGGGAAGCCAATCGATCTCCCGTTCGATCCTCAGCGATTTGATGCCGGCGAGCCGGACGGGCGAGTTTTTCGGCTTCGTGAACATTACGAGTAAATTCTCTTCCATCTTTGGTCCGTTTGCGTTTGGCCTTATCGGGCAGATCACTGGCAATCCGCGGCTGGGGATTTTGTCGCTGCTGCTGTTTTTTGGCCTAGGGATCGCCGTCGTGATGAAACTAAACCTGGATCGAGGCAAAGCCGACGCTTTGCGCTAGGATGCAGCGTAAGCCCCAAAGCCAAAACGAAAGACGCAGGTGACGAGCTAAGTGATAGAGAACGGGTTTCCGGCTAGGAGCTGCGGCCCGCTGTTGCGATACGCACGGCGTAGAACATCAGGGCAAGGCCAACGATAACGTTCAAAACAACCGACACCTGCGGTGCAATAAAGGCATTAGCCAGGCTGCCGATCCACGCGATTACGTTCAAAAAAATGAAGGTCGCCAATAAAGCGCCGAAAGCAAACCAACGCAACTGGATGCGGTTTAAGCTGAAGCCCGGCTCGTTAATTTTAGAGCCAAAGACTCCCGCCCAGAAGAGGATCGTTAGTGGATTGGAGGCGGTAAGCAGGATTGCGGTGAATCCCCCGTAGCTTCCGCCAACCCCATTCTCCGCCAACCTAAAGTCCGGCAGGATCTCCACCTGAAAAGCACTTAGCAATGTACTCAGCCCGAACAGGCTCACAACGATGGCGCTGAACCCCTTCAGCAGCGATTGCACGCGCCCCCTGCCTAGGAGGGAGGAGAGTCCCAGCACTGCAGCCGCCATATACAAGGCGTCCACCAGCGTGACCCCAAGAACGCCTGCGGCCGCTGCCGGATAGCCCAGCCGAGAGCCGGTTTGAAAAATAAACAAGCAGACCGGGCCAACGGCCAATTGCAGCAGCATCCCAAATCTGAAGCCGTGCAAGAGGGGGCGCACGCTTCTTTTCATAGATTGATGTTTTCCTTGAGGGTAGAGAGGGAGATCATCGTGTTGCTCTTTACGACCCCGGGAATCTTCTTTAACGTCTCCGTCAAAAAATACTCCAAATGCGCGGTATCTTCTACCAGCACTTTTAGCAAATAATCATATTCACCGGCGAGATGGTGGCATTCCAGAACCGGTCCGCAGGCGATGATCTTGGTGCGGAACGCTTCGATATACCTAGTATGTTCGATGCCAACAAATACGAAGGCCAGCAGCTTGTGGCCGGTTTTGGTGCGGTTGATTTTTACCGTATAGGCCTCGATGATCCCGGCTTCCTCCAGCTTGCGGATCCGCTCGGATACGGCGGGAACAGACAAGCCAACCCGCTTGCCAATTTCGGAGGCGGTCATGCGGCTGTTTTGCTTGAGTGACTCAAGAATTCGTTGATCAGTTATGTCCATAGGAATCCTTCTCTCTAAAACAGAATAATTACATCTAGAATAGAAGGGATCTTAAATCATGTAAATCCTGTTGCGTAAATAAGTTAATAATTAAATTAATTTTAGATAATCAATTAAATTAATAATGAGAAGTCCGATTGAAGGCCACATCGAAAAAACAAATTAAACCGTCCCGGACCTGTCATCCTTCCTGCGAAAATGCTAGGATTATGTCCATAGAGAAACCTGGAATTTCAAAGGAGTGGGAACCAACCAATGGCCGAGATCAAAACCAATGCCATGCGGATGCTGGACAAGTCCAAAACGCCTTACCAGATTTTTGCTTACGACGCGGAGGACGGACAAATTCATGGAACTGCGGTAGCTGAAAAGATCGGCAAACCCGTGGACCAAGTATATAAAACGCTGGTAGCTCATCAGGGCTCGGCGTTATTTGTGTTTATTGTGCCTGTAGCCGAGGAGTTGGACCTGAAAAAGGCAGCTAAAGCCGCAGGGGTGAAGAAAATCGAAATGCTGCCGCTAAAGGATTTACAGCAGCACACCGGTTATATCCGCGGGGGCTGCTCACCGATCGGGATGAAGAAGCTGTTCCCAACCTTTATTGACAGCCGGGCCGAACAGTTGGAGACCTTCCTTGTGTCCGCCGGACGGATTGGCTTACAAATGGAACTAACGCCCCGGCTGCTTGCGGCACAAGTCAATGGGAAGTTCGCGCCGCTCATCCGCGAGGGCGGGGCCGGAGAGGAAACGGAATAAGGAGAAGCTGGCGGGAAACGATAGATTTGACATGGCTCTAACAATCGCCGTCTATACTGAGGGTAAACCCTAAATAGAAAGATGGCTGATCCGATGGGCATTCATGCTTATTTTCGCTCCTTAAACGAATTGGAACGCATCTATCGCTGTCCCGGAAGGTTCAAGTTCGAAGAACATAGCGTGGCGGCACACTCCTGGAAGGTCGTGCAATACGCCAAGACGTTAGCCGATATTGAAGAGCAGCATGGCGTGGCGGTTGACTGGAAGAAGCTATACGAAATTACGAGCAGTCATGACTACGGCGAGATTTTTATCGGGGATATCAAAACCCCGGTCAAGCATGCGTCCATCGAGCTGCGCAACTTAATTCAACAGGTTGAAGAGGGCATGGTGCATAATTTCATCGACGAGCACATCCCCGAGGAGTTTAAACCGATCTTTCGCAGCCAACTGCGGGAGGGAAAAGACAACACCGTCGAGGGGTTGATCCTGGAGGTAGCTGACAAGCTGGATCAGGTGTATGAAGCATTTGCCGAGCTGCAGCGCGGGAACACAGAGAAGGAATTCGTGAAGATGTACCGCGATGCACTGGTCAAAATCAAAAACATTCGGCTCCATTGCGTCGATTACTTTCTTCGCGAAATTTTGACCGACATGGTCAACGAGGGGACAACCTCCCCGATTGATATCAAGCAGATCACCCAGGAAGCGCTGGAGCAAGCAGTGGCGCCTAGAGTCTAAAGTCTGTAGTATGAAGTTGCACCCAAAAAATAATAAGCCCATTCCAACCTCTTGGAATGGGCTTATTTGTACGCTGATGGCTTAGCGCCCTAGTTACAGCTTCGCAACGATTTTGCCGCGGACATGCCGCTGCGACAGGCGGATTAAGGCGTCCGGCACCTGCTCCAGCTCGATGATTTCCTGCACCATCGCGCTAACTTTGTTCTGCTGCAGCAGGGCCATAAATTCTCCCGCCAGGATGGCGAGCTCTTCTTCGGCCTTGCGGCTTCCCGATCCATAAGCGCCGGCAATCATCAGCTTGTGCAGCGTAAACGATTTGCTGGACGGTTGGAAGTCAGCTACGGTCTCCGGCGCCCCGGCGATGCAGGCTAACTGTCCGCCGAAAGCCAATGTACTCAAATCCTGCTGGGCGGTTGCCCGGTTCAGCGAGTTGAGGATCAAGTCAACCCCAACTCCGTTGGTGAGGGCCAACACGCGTTCCTGAACATTTTCCGTTGTGTAGTCGATGACATGATCCGCTCCAAGGCTGCGGACATATTCCGCATTGTGCGGTGAAGCCGTTGCGATGATCGGGGAGGCGCCGTACAGCTTCGCAAGTTGGATGGCGTATCCACCCACCCCGCCCGCGCCGGCATGGACCAGGATGGATTGCCCTGCACGGAGCTGCATTTTGCGGGTTAAAACCTGGTACGCCGTCAACCCGGCGCAAGGAAAGGCAGCCGCATCCGTAAAGGATACGCCGTCCGGAATCGCCGCCACGGTATGGGCGACGGTCACGGTATATTCGGCAAAACCTCCCGGCTTGGTGAAATCGGCCATATAGGCGACCCGATCTCCCGGCTTCCAGGTGGTGACACCTTCGCCGACGGCGTCAACGACACCGGCTACGTCGATGCCGAGGACAAACGGATAATTCCAAGCCGGATGCCCATTGGGCGATACTTTGTAATCGATCGGATTCAGGCCGGCGGCCTGGACGCGCACCCGGATTTCGCCGGGACCCGGTTCAGGCAAAGGCAACTCGGCGATATTCAGCGTATCGGGTTTCCCCGGTTTCGGAAGGACAAGTGCTTTCATTGGGATCTCCTTTTCATCACATGATCATTTCGTTAGTTACTTGTTTTATCATAGCACAGACTTTGTACGTAATCGATAAACCGCTTGGCTACTGGCGACACGTAGCGGTCCTTACGCCATTTCAAGCCCAGCTCCCATTGCCAACCTTCCTCCTGAATCGGAATCCACACGAGCCCGTCAAGTTCCAAGCCCATCGTTTTCGGAAGGACGGACACGCCAAGGCCGGCCTTGATGAACCCCGCCACCGTGATTAAATCCTCGGCGTCGTACGTCGATGCCAGCGTAAACCCGGTGTTTTGAAACCGGTCCAAAATGGTAGCCTTTAACCCGCAGTTGTTTTTAAGCCCCACAAACGCCGAGATTCCCCTGCGTTAATTCGAACCGAACCTGCCGGAAGAAGTTGCCGAGCTTGTCGCATTCCTCGTCTCCGATCGGGCGGGATCCATTAACGGCAGCGAATATGTCATCGACGGAGGAACGATTCCTACCGTATAACTTTAATAAGAGGGACTGTCTCATCGTCTACGGACGAAACAGCCCCTCTTTTCGTTATAAATAAGGCGCAATCCCCAATCGGAATACCTCAGCCGGAGGACGGTCTCGTTTCAGCTTATCATCGGTCAGGACAACAACGGTCTCCAGGCTGGGAATGACATAAATAAACTGCCCCCCGTAACCGCGGGCGTAGAAGAAATCAAACGATTTCGCTCCTTCCTTCTGATACACGTCCGTCCACCAATGCCAGGCATAGCAGCCGCGCCTTGGCGCTTCGACGTCGATGGCGGGCCGGACGGATTCCGCCAAGCGTTCCCGGCTGATCAGCTGGCGTCCGTTCCAGACGCCTTGTTGCAAATACAGCAGACCAAACTTCATCATATCGTCCGGTCGGAGCCACAAGCCAAACCCGCCGGTATGGATGCCTTGCGGGTCGTGCTCCCATCGGAACTTCTCGATGCCAAGCGGGCCAAACAGATACTCTTCGGCAAACCGGGTCACCGGCGTGCCGGCCGCTTGGACCAGGATCGCCGACAACAGCTGAGAGCCGCCGGAGTTGTATTCCATCCGGTCCCCAGGGCGATCGGCCATCGGCTGTTCCAGCGCGAACTGGACCCAATCGGGCGAGCGAGTCATCCGCGGAAACGAATTATGCCCGCCGAATTCTGTCCAATTCCAACCGCCCGACATGGTGAGGAGATGCCGCAAAGTAATCTCCCGTTTCCGCTCGTCGGGGTCCTTTTCCAATTGGGGGAAGAAGGTACGGATGGCCGTATCGGGCGGCGGCAGCAGCCCTTGGTCAAAAGCGATGCAGATCAGGGCGGACAAAAAGCTTTTTGTACAAGAGTTGGTCTTAGCAAGTTGGTCGGCGATTTGCGCGTTTCGGTAATGTTCGAAGACGAGCCGACCTTCCCGACGAATAAGGCAGCTTCGCAAATGAAGCGGCGTGATGGCTTCGGTAATGGAAGTGAGATTCATGACATCATTGTCCTTTCTAATGTCGTGGTGCCCAGAGGATGATCGAGACGCCTACGAGGCAAACCGCGGCGCCAAGCCAGTCGTAAAGATCGGGGGTCTTCTTGTCCACCCACCAGCCCCATAACACGGCCAGCGCGATGAACACTCCGCCGTAGGCTGCATAAACACGGCCAAAGGAAGGAAACTTCTGCAACGTCGGAATCATTCCATAGACGATCAAGATCAGCCCGCCCACAATACCGTACCACAGCGGTCTGGATTCACGAAGCCACAGCCAGACCAAGTAGCCGCCGCCGATTTCGGCGAGTCCGGCAACAAGAAATAAGAGTATCGCGAGAAGCATGTTGGTGCCCCATCCTTTCGCGTTATTTTTACCAAAGATTGTACCATGGATCCACCAAGATGAAACCTTAATGAAGACTATGGCGTCTTTGCGCGAATGCGCTATAATCAAGGTGTAGCAAATATTCAAATTTAAACTATCAAATCTACCATTAAAGGAGTGGATCCGGATGGAACGCGTCCAATCGGAAACGCAATTCGATCAATTGATTCAAAGAGACCAGTATACGGTCATTAAATTTGATACGACCTGGTGCCCGGACTGCAAAAACCTTGACCGGTTTATCGGAGATATTATCCAAGAGCATACGGACAAAGAGTTCTACGCGATGGATGCGGAGGAATTCCAGCCGCTGGCTGAAGCCAACGAGGTGCGGGGGATTCCGAGCCTGCTCGTCTACAAAAACGGAGAGAAAATCGCCCACCTGCATAGCAAATTCGCCAAAACGCCGGGGCAAATCCGCGAATACCTGGAGAGCTTGGCTTAATTCTTCGGTAAAAAGGAAGACTCATCGTCCGTCACCTGAGATGGGAGAGAGGAACATGAAGTTTACGGAAATGACCTTAAGATCGGGGCAACTGCAGGAGACGGAGGTTTTTTATACCGAAACCTTGGGGTTTGCCCTTGTCGAGCAAGGGCTCGAGCATTTTACGATTCAAGCCGGTGCGACGCTGATTACGTTCCGTATGGCGAAGGAACACGAATCTCCGTTTTATCATTTTGCGTTAAATGTGCCGGAAAATAAGTTCGCGGAAGCCAAGCAATGGTTGGCGGCGAGAGTCCCTCTGATCCGTGAACAAGAGGAGGACGAAGTGTTCTTCACCTCCTGGAATGCACATGCCGTGTATTTCAAGGACCCCTCCGGCAATATCGTGGAATGGATCGCCCGGCATAACTTGCCCAGCGGGATCAACCATGATTTTACGATCGACGACATCATGGGTGTCAGCGAAATCGGCATCATCGCTTCAGAGGTGATCCCGTTTGTTCACCAGCTGAACGAGGCCGGACTCGCGAACTGGAAAGCGGACGATCCCGGGCTAACCCCGGTCGGGGACGAGTACGGGCTGCTGATCGTTGTCAGGGATCACCGGGAGTGGTACTTCTCTAACCAGACCCCGGCTCGCTTCTATCCGGTCGAAATAACCGCCGCCGGCTTTGGGCGATTGAGCTTCCCTGCGCAGGACGAGTTCTGGAGAATTCCCTTGGGTGCTGCAGAGACGGATTCTTGATGCAACGTTCATGGATGTTGTCCTTCGATTTATGGTATATTGCTTATAGAATAAGCAGTTTATCGCATGACCTTATGCAAAATGAGGAGACACAGAGATGAACGAAAAAGGAAACAAAGCGGACGATCGCCACGACACCAAGGGCCTTCCTCACGGCGTAGCCTTGACTTGGGGGTTGGTTAAGGAACCCAAGCGGGGTCCCAAACGGGAAATGAGCATCCCGGAAATTGTCCGTACCGCGGTTGAACTTGCAGATAAGGACGGACTCGCTGCCGTGTCCATGAATCGGGTCGCCGGAGCATTGGGGTATACGGCCATGTCGCTGTATCGATATATTCCAAGCAAAGACGATTTGCTGCTGCTGATGCAGGAGGCTATCTGTGACATCCCTCTGCCGGAGAACCCCGATCCGGATGATTGGCGGGGTATGATGCGCACTTTTGTTTGGAGTACGGTGCAAGTCTATCGGGAGCATCCCTGGTTTGCCGATCTTCCGATTTACGGGGCGCCGATCACCCCCAACAGCCTGCGTTTCGTTGATTGGGCCCTGCAGGGGATGGAGAACTTTCCCATCAGCGGTTACGCCAAAATGTCGATCGTCCTGCTGTTAAGCAGTTATGCGCGGGCCTGTGGCATCCTGCAACGCGATATGGACCGAGCGATAAGCTCCGGTACGAGCCTGGATGAATTTAGCGGGTTCAGCTATAGTGCGGCGCTGAAGGAGCTCGTCACCCCGGAGCGTTTTCCGTATCTGCATCCGCTTGTGATGTCCGGAGAATACACCGGTGAAAATGAAGCCGAGAGCGATGTGGGGAACGACATCGAATTTGGGTTGGAGCGGATTCTTGACGGAGTGGAACAATATTTAACTAGCGCCGCGAAGTGAACGTATTAAGTGGAAGAGGAAGGCGATCAACGGAAAACAGGGAAATCGAAGCGATTCGATTTCCCTGTTTTAGTGCGCCACGCATGGCGCGTAGCTAGGCGGTGAAAGTCCGCTATGGGGGCTGGCAGTTGCCAACCATTAGCCAAGAGCAAGGGTGTCCATCGTGAGGTGGAATCTGAAGGAAGCTGGAGGCAAAGTCCCGGCCTGAGGAACACGAATCGCATCAGGCATCCAAAGTGGGATGAGTCTGCTAAACAAGACGAAATCCAATAAACTGCACGGACACGCGGATGTAAATGCGGCGGGTATACGGGATGAAAGTTACGCGTCTTACCGTGGGAGGTCTCATGGACGTGAGGAGATGAATTTCAAATCATGGTTGAAACAAGATTTATCATGAGAAGTCAGCAGACGCCATAGTACCTCGGTTAGTCGACAACTTGAGGGAAGGGCTGAACCTAAGGAGGTGTGGGTTAATGAATGGTACCGAAACAGGAGTCAAGTGCAGCCAACTTCGAAGAGAAGGCTCGACGCAAAACGTACATGCGGAACATGGAGAATATGCGGGAGCGCACAGTCCTGAGCGGATACCTGAAACCGACAGCACCGACGCAACCGAGTCGAAGGACGAGTTGCTTGAGAAAATCGTTAGCAGAGACAACATGAACGAAGCGTTCAAGCGGGTCAAAACTAACAAAGGATCTCACGGAATCGACGGGATGGGAGTAGATGAACTTCTACAATATCTCCGAGAGAACGGAGAAACCATCAAGGAATCCATTCTGGACGGAACCTACCGTCCGAATCCTGTTCGAAGGGTAGAAATCCCGAAAGAGAACGGAAAGAAGAGAAACCTGGGAATTCCTACGGTTGTTGACCGAGTTATCCAACAGGCGATCGCTCAAGTGCTTACCCCGATCTACGAAAAACAGTTTTCGGAGAACAGTTTCGGATTCCGACCCAAGAGAAGCGCACATAACGCTATTCAGAGAAGCCAATCAAACATCGAAGAAGGGTACAAATACGTGGTCGATATGGACTTGGAGAAATTCTTTGACACCGTTAACCAAAGCAAATTGGTGGAAGTCTTATCCCGAACCATTAAAGACGGGCGGGTCATCTCGCTCATCCACAAGTACCTGAAAGCCGGCGTTGTCGTGAAGCACCGCTTCGAGGATACGGAAATCGGCGTACCGCAAGGGGGCAATCTGAGTCCAATTCTCAGCAACATTATGCTGAACGAACTGGACAAGGAACTGGAAAGCCGCGGGCACCGCTTCGTGCGCTATGCGGACGATCTCCTGATCTTCAGCAAAAGCAAAAGGAGCGCGGAACGGACACTGGAGAACATTCTTCCCTTCATTGAAAAGAAGTTGTTTCTCAAAGTGAACCGGGAAAAGACAGTGGTGGACGAGGCGTGGAAGGTTAAATTTCTTGGGTTCTCCTTCTACAAAAGGAAAGGAGAGACACGAGTCCGCATTCATCCGAAATCCGCTGCCAAGATGAAAGCCAAAGTAAAGGAGCTCACGTCCAGAAGCAACGGGATGGGAAATGAAGAACGAGCCGAAAAGCTTAGACGCTACATCATGGGGTGGATCAACTACTACAAAATAGCGGATATGAAAAGTATGCTCCAATCCACGGATGAATGGATGAGAAGGCGGATTCGCATGATCTTCTGGAAGCAGTGGAAACGAGTGAGGACGAAATTCGAGAAACTGCAATCGCTCGGAATCCAAGGACAAAAAGCATGGGAATACGCAAACACGAGAAAGGGCTACTGGAGAATCTCCAATAGCCCCGTCCTCTCGAAGTCCCTCGGAAATAACACTCTCAAGGGCTTAGGATTTCTCTTCTTCTCGGATTATTATCGACAAGTAACTGCGAAAACTTAGGAACCGCCGTATACCGAACGGTACGTACGGTGGTGTGGGAGGTCGGCTACTCAATTAATGGGTAGCCTCCTACCCGATTTATGGTGTTATCGTTGCCCTGACCGTTGATGAAAGGACACCCGGCACCAAACGAAGGCTCCGACGATAAGGAGCAGACACCAACCAACGGCCCACCAGGCGTTGGTGCCGATAGGGAGGCCGGTCAGCAAGCCGCGGATCGTTTCGATCGCCGGCGTGATCGGCTGATGGGTTGCGAAGCCCTGGAGCCATTGGGGCATCGACCGCGTGGGGACGAAGGCGCTGGACAAGTAGGGCAGGAACAGCAGGATAAACCCGTAACCGCTAGCGGCGGAGGCGCTCCCGGCAACTAAGCCTATGGCGGCGAACAGCCAGGTGATGGCAAGGATAAATAAGACGATAACACCTGCAGCCCCAAGCCATGCCCCTAGGCCAACGGAAGGACGGAAGCCGACAAGGAGGGCAACGCCAATGACAATCGCCGTGGCAACCAGGTTCCGGACCAGGCTGGCCGCAACATGCCCGGTGATCACGCCAAGGCTTTGGATCGGCATTGTGCGGAATCGCTCGATCACGCCGTTGGAGATGTCCTCGGCGACTTTGACCGCCGTCCCCGAGGCGCCAAATCCGGCACAGAGCAAGATAATTCCGGGAACCACATAGTCGACGTAATTACCGGTAGGGTCAAGGGCACCTCCAAAAACATACGTAAACAGCAGCATCAGCATCACCGGAAGTGCGATCGCCATGACCATCGCGTCCACGTCTCTCAGGCTATGGCGAATGCCGCGGCCGATAAAGACCCAATTCGTCGTCCAGGACGAAGCGGGTTGAACGGAGAATTGCGCTTCTCTCATGCGGATACCTCCTTCTCGCCGGCAGTTAGAGTAATAAAGACATCATCCATCGTTGGGCGCTGAATGCTGACACGCGTATCTGCAGGCACCTGGGAGTGTAGATGATTCAAAATGCCCAGCAAATCACGGATGGTGCCGTCGGTTGGCACTCGGGAAACCAGCCGATCTTCGGCGTCCCGAAGCTCCACCCGATCGCTGCGAACTTGAGCTTTCAGTTGCTCCGCCGTACCGGTTGCAACGATTTGTCCGTCCTTGAGGACGGCAACCGTGTCCGCCAACTGATCGGCTTCCTCCAAATACTGCGTTGTCAGAAAAATCGTATGGCCCTGCCGCGCCAATTCCGTAATGCCGTCCCACAGCACCCGTCGGCTCCGTGTATCGAGGCCGGTCGTCGGTTCGTCCAGGAAGATGACCGGATGGCTGACAATCAGGCTGATGGCAAGATCGAGGCGTCGACGCATGCCGCCGGAATAGGTCTTTACCCGCTTGCGGGCCGCATCAGTCAGGTCGAATCGTTCCAGCAGTTCTGTTGCACGCAAACGGGCCGCTTTGGAGGAAAGGCCCGAGAGACGTCCCATCATCACCAAATTTTCCTCGCCAGTTAACACCTCATCAACGGCGGTAAATTGTCCGGTGAGACTGATCGAGCGCTTGACGTCACGCTTTTGGGCAACTACATCGTACCCGGCTACCCGTACCGTTCCTGCATCCGGCGCGGTCAGCGTTGAGAGGATACGGATCAATGTGGTTTTGCCGGCGCCATTCGGGCCAAGCAAAGCATAGACCGTACCTGCTGGTACGACAAGGTCAACGCCGTTTAATATCGATTGGTTGCCAAAGCTTTTGTGTAAACCACAGACTTCGATGGCATGATTCATATCATTTATTCCCTCCTCATTCTAATTAACTGTATATAATATAAACAGTATATGACGTATACATATGTTTCGTCAATTCAAATATACACCCCATCTCGTTCGTTTGTTTGTTCTGCGACTTTCGAAATGCGATCCAGTGATCGAGAGTAGTGCTATTTTCCTGTTTTTTGACAACGAAGAGATCGCCTCTACAATAAAGGGCAGCATCGGACGATAATCCATGTTGGAGTGGTACTTTTTTCCACAATAGGACTGCTCGATGCGAATTTTTAATGTTAGGAGACATGCGATGGCGAGAGTGCAGAGGTGAAACCAGAACCGGATAGAAAACAGGTAGGACGCTTTACAGTTTCAAAATAAAAAGGAGAGAGATCATGGAGCGAGCGTTCGTGAGAAAGCATAAGTCCAGGTTCATTTGGGCGCATTTATTGACCGCTATCCTTTTAGTGATCAGCAGCGTACAAGTTTTCCCCGCACCGGTGGCCCAAGCGGCAGAGGGAGATTATTTACTGTCCCTATATAGACCGGTCTACAGTTCTTCTGCGTTAGGCGGCAATACACCGGACATGGTGGTTGACGGCAATGAGAACACCCGGTGGGAAAGCGTTTGGAAGAAAGATCCACAATGGATCTACGTCGATTTGGGGGCCAGCGCCACCATCTCGAAGATTTCTGTCAAATGGGAAAACGCTTATGCCAGCGCGTTTGCGTTTGAAGTGTCGGACGACGAGGTTCACTGGAAGCCGGTCTATTCCACAACGGAAGGGAAGGGCGGATTAACCGAAGTTGAGGTGGCTGCAAAAGCCCGTTATGTCCGCGTGTTTAGCACGAAACGGGCCCAGGAAGCCTACGGAGTGTCGATTTACGAGTTTAACGTCTACGGCACCGGCGGCGTCAGCCTACCTCCGAAACCGGCGGCGGTAAATCTGGCGCTGGGTAAGCCGGTAACGGCTTCGTCGTTGGAAATTGATGAGCCTAGCAAGTCGGCCGAAGATAAAGCCAATATGGAAGAAAAAAACTATTTGGCAATCAACGCGACCGACGGCAGCAACGATACCCGCTGGTCTTCGATTTATAAGGATAACGAATGGATTTACGTCGACTTGGGCGAAAGCCGGGAAATCGGCAGCGTATCCTTCAACTGGGAGACCGCTTACGGGCGCGCTTACGATATTCAAGTGTCAGAGGATGCGAGTCACTGGACGACCGTCTACCGTGAGCTAAATGGATCGGGAGGACGAGAAACCATTCAGGTCTATGCGAAGGCTCGTTACGTAAAAATGGCTGGGCTCGGCCGCGGCACGACCAATGGTTATTCTTTATACGAATTTGGTGTCTACGCTTATCGCGAGGGCGATCCGAAATCCACTTACGACATCCCGGAAATTCCGGCCGTTTCCCCCGTTCAGGTTGGTGCGGGCAGTTATGAAATCAACGATGTGACGATGCTGGAGCCAAAAAATCCGAAATTCCGCACATCCGACGTGCAAGGTCCGATTCCTTCCAACGATTGGTGGCAGTCGATTCTGATCTCCAATTTGGGCGATGGCAACGGTTTAGTGACGCTCCCGCTGAAGAACTGGTACACCAAGCAGGGGCTGAACATTTTGAATCCGGGGGCCGGTTATGCTTCCGCTGATGGAGGTTCGATTAACGCCGACGGCGAACCGGATTTGATCCTGTCGACGAATAACATCAACCCAGCTGATGTGGTTACGAAAATTTCCGGCTATGGTGACTACTCCGCCACGGTGGTAATGAGTGACGACAATACGGCAAAAATGAGCACGACGTTCATTAAAGGTTCACCGTTCCTTTACAACACCTTCGAGAATCCGGATGCAGCGATTCTGCAATCGCAGTACATCACCCGATTGTATGACGATCACAACCAGCCGATCCTGCTCAATGACGGCGACATCCTGACAACCGACCATATCGGAATCGAAGTGACCAACCAGGATAAGGCGCCGCAACCGCAGACGTTCGTCCGTCATTACGGGGTGTTCGCTCCGGAGGGGACGGTGTTCATGAAGCTGGGCAATACGATCAAGATCAAACTTAGCCCGGGCGGGAATTATCTGTCTCTGGCGACGCTTCCGTCTGCCAACGAGCTTGCTAACTATTATCAGCATGCCTATGCGTTCGTATCGGATACGGTCGTCGACTACCGTTACGATGAGGCAACTTCGCTCGTAACAACCGATTTCCGTTCGGTCACAGAGCTGAAGCGCCCGGGCTTCTCTTCGGAGACGTTGATGGCGTTGCTTTCGCATCAATGGAAAATCGCCGCCACACCGCTAACCGATCTAAGCTATCCATCGATTCGCGGCTTGATGAAGGTGAGCGAAGGGAATTCTTTTACGACGCAAGACCGTTTCTACGGAATTATTCCGCAGTTCGTTGAACCTAACGATCCGACCTATTCCCGGGCACAGATGATCGCGTACCTGGATCAATTGGATGCGGATGTGTCGGGGAACATCATGAGCGATGATCCTTATTGGCAAGGCAAAAAGCTCCATCCCTTGGCACTAGGCGTTCTGATCAGTGATCAGCTTGGCGATACGGAACGGAGAGAATATTATCTTTCCAAGTTGAGGGACATTTTGACGGACTGGTACACCTATTCGCCGGAGGAACGGCTGCATTCGTACTATTTCCATTACTCGGATGAGTGGGGCTCTATCTTCCCGTATGGCAGCGGCTTTGGCGTAAATACGGGGCTGACGGATCACCATTTCACCTATGGTTATTACATTTTTGCTTCCGCCGTACTCGCGACGTATGATCCGCAGTTCCTCCACGATTACCGCGATATGGTGGAAGTATTGATTCGCGACTATGCGAATCCGTCGAAGACGGACAGCCAATTCCCTTGGCTTCGCAACTTCGACCCGTACGAGGGCCACTCCTGGGCGGGCGGCTATGCCGACAACCGCAGCGGCAACAATCAGGAAGCGGCCGGAGAAGCCCTGTTCAGTTGGGTTGGCGAATACATGTGGGGCCTCGTAACCGGCAACGACGAATATCGGGATACCGGCATTTGGGGCTTTACGACCGAGGAAAAAGCGGCCGAGCAATATTGGTTTAACTATGATCACGACAATTGGGTGGAAGGCTACAATCATGCGACGGTAGGCCATGTCTACGGCAGCGCCTATTTGTACGGTACGTATTTCTCCGGAGATCCGGAGCAGATTTATGGCATTCACTGGCTCCCGCCGGCGGAATGGATGACTTATTATGGTCGGGACCCGAAAAAAACGAATGAACTGTATGCCGGTCTGATCAAAGACCTCGGCGGCCAGCAGGAGCGTTCATGGCAGCATATCATCTGGCCGTTCCAATCGATCGGCGATCCGGAAGGAGCGCTGGCGAAGTGGGATACCCGCGAAATGCAGCAAAACGAAGTATTTAACGCCTACTGGTTTATTCACAGCATGGTTTCGACGGGGACCCGCACCATGGAGATTTGGGCGGACGATCCGGCCGTAACCGTATATGAAAAAGGCGGCGTCTACACGGCGCAAATCTGGAATCCGTCGGACAGTGCCAAAACGGTCCACTTCTATAATGCGAACGGGCCATTGGGTTCAGCAACGGTATACGCCAAAGCCCAAGTAAAAGTCAATCCGCTTGAAGAGACGGTGCTGGAAGGTCCGGATCCGTCGCAAGGCGTAAAATATCTGGATCGCAGCGGATGGACCATCACGGCTTCCTCCAGCTCAGAAAGCGTTGAACGCCTTGTAGACGGCGACTTGTCCACCCGCTGGTCCTCGGGTCGCTTGCAAGCTCCCGGGGATTGGCTGCAAATGGATCTAGGCTCGGAGCAAACCTTTGATACCTTGTTTATGAACTCCGGCACAAACTGGGGAGATTACGCGCATGGCTATGAAGTTTACGTCTCGGCTGACGGTGAGAACTGGAATGAGCCGGTAGCGACTGACACCGGAACTTCGCCAAGCTTGGCTGTCTCCCTGAATAAGCAGCAAGCCCGTTATGTAAAAATCGTGCTGACCGCCCCTTCGGACAGATGGTGGTCCATCTCGGAGCTTAAGTTGGCTGAGTTTGGCGCTTCGACACCAGTCATTTTGCCGCCGGTGGACGGTGACGGTTCACTTGGGGATCGATCCGGTTGGGTCGTGACTGCCTCCTCCACACAAGGTCTGGATGTGACGGCAAATATGCTGGACGGGAACCGCGACACGCTTTGGACAAACGGAAGAGAGCAGGCAAGCGGCCAATGGGTGAAGGTGGATTTGGGCGCAGTGCATCGCTTTGATTCCGTCGTGATCGACCCGGGCAACGCAGGCGAGGATTACCCTCGCGCATATCGACTGTATGTTTCCAACGACGGCGAGAACTGGGGAGAGCCGGTCATCGGAGGCTCGGGTCAACCGGGACGCCTGTCGATCACTTTCCCAACGCAAACCGCTCGTTACCTGAAGCTGGTCCAACTCGGTGAAGCAAGTCGATGGTGGTCCATCGCTGAGCTTGAGGTCAATGATGATGGCATCGGCAAGCAAAAAGAACTGGTGCCTGACGGTTGGGCTGTAACGGCCTCCTCTGGCGACGGCGCGGAGGCGATGCTGGACGGCGACCAAGGTTCCCGCTGGACAAATGGACGCGAGCAATCGAGCGGCGAATGGTTCCAGCTGGATTTGGGCGTTGCCCAGCCGGTAGACCAAATCGTCATGGACAGCGGCCACAGCCATGAGGATTACGCTCATGGCTACGAGGTGTACGTTTCGCTTGACGGTCAGTCTTGGGGAGATCCTGTCGCTTTGGGTACGGGCGAGGGTCCCCTGGTAACGGCAGCGTTCCCGTTGCAGACGGCACGGTTTATTAAAGTCGTGCAAACAGGCACCGATTCCCACTGGTGGTCCATTCATGAAGTGAAGGTATTTACGGCGGATCAGACGCCTTGGGTACCGGAACCAATCGACGGGAACGACTTGTTCCTCAGTGAGTTAGACCGTTCGGTCTGGACGGTTACGGCTTCGACTTATACCGATGTCTCGGCACTGCTGGACGATAACCTGGGCAGCCGCTGGACCTCCGGCGCGGGACAGTCCCCAGATCAGTGGATCCAGATTGACCTCGGCGGCGAGCGGCAATTCAGCCGGTTGAGCATGGACTCGGGCGGCAGCGACAACGATTATGCCCGCAGCTTCCAGGTCCTGATCTCGGAAGATGCGGACAACTGGACGACAGTCACGGAAGACGTCGGAAGGAGTAATCAAATCGTGACGACCTTCCCGCAGCAAACCGCTCGATACGTTAAAATCGTGCAAACTTCCACAACCCCGGAGTGGTGGTGGTCGATCGCCGAACTGAATCTCTATCGGTAAGGAATAGATATAGGGAACAATGCAGCTCCCGGACGGGTTACCCGTGCCGGGGGCTGTTAGGTTTCGGCCTCATTTATTTAAGAACGTTAGATCTAAAATAATTCTTTACCAAACGTTCTCATTATGGTAAACTCACTTTGGAAGGAGGGACCGCCCATTGGCCAGGGCCAAAGAATATGACGAGGATACGGTATTGCTGAAAGCGATGAAGCTGTTTTGGGAACAAGGCTACGAGAGAACGTCGATCCAGGATTTGGTCGAGCATATGGGCGTTCATAAGCGCAGTATGTACGACACGTTCGGCGATAAGCATTCTCTCTATGTCCGGGCGCTGAACCGGTATCAAGAAGTGATCTCGACGCGGATGTCAAAGGTGCTGAGCGAAGCTCGTTCTGCGAAGGCGGCGATCCGCGGCTTGTTTGATATGGCGATCTATCCCGAGGAGGGATCTCCGGTCGGATGCCTCATGGTGAACACGGCGGTAGAGCTGGCATCGGGAGATGCCGATGCCAGAGCTTTCGTTACTGATGGCTGGGAGCATTCCGAACACATGATCCGCGGTCTGATTGAAGCGGGACAACAATCGGGTGAATTAGACCCTTCGCTGAACGCGGTAGAGTTGGCTTCCTATTTTAATAATGCCTTGGCCGGCCTGAGAGTGATGGTGAAGACGGTGGAAGACAAGGAAAAGCTTGTCCGGATCGTCGATACGACGATGAACGCACTGAAGTAATCTTTTTTTTGCCAAAATGAGAATGAACATTCTCAAAAAATACATTTTACAATAAGGAGAGATTCACATGGGAAAATTGGAAGGTAAAGTAGCCTTAATTACGGGAGGAAGCAGCGGCATAGGGTTTTCGACGGCCCAATTGTTCGTAGCCGAGGGAGCGAAGGTCGTCATCACAGGGCGGAATCCGGAAAACCTGAAAAAAGCGGTAGAAAAGCTAGGCACGGCCAACAGCCTTGGTGTAGTGTCGGATGCCTCTGATCCGGCGAATGCGGAGAAAGCGGCCGCGGCTGCCGTGAACGCTTTTGGCGGTTTAGATATCGTGTTCGCCAATGCCGGTATCAGCGGCAGTACGCCACTCGGCAGTGCGGACCCAACGCTGTTTAAGAATATTCTGGATATTAACGTCACCGGTGTGTTCTTCACAATTCAAGCAGCTTCCCCTTATATCAGAAAAGGTGGCTCCGTCATCCTGAATGGCTCTGTGCTGGCGAAGGCCGGTCATCCGGGGTATTCCGCATATGCCGCCAGTAAAGGAGCTGTCACGAGCATGGCCCGGGTCTTGGTATCGGAGTTGTCCCCACGCGACATCCGCGTGAATACGGTCGTTCCCGGCGCCACCAAAACACCGATTTGGGGGAATACCGCAGTTCCGGAGTTTAACCCAAAAGAAGAATATTTGAAACGCGACATCCCGTTGAACCGTATGGGGGAGCCGGAGGAACTGGCCAATGCCGTGCTGTTCTTGGCATCGGACGATTCGTCCTACGTCAACGGAGCGGAGATCAGTGTAGATGGGGGCGCAGGTTCCTCCCCGATGGGAACGCCGATTCATACGCAACGATAAATATACAATACCTCCCATCCGGGAGTTCACATAGATCACGGCCGATCGGGTGACCGGTCGGCTTGTTTAGACGAGAAAAGAGGAGGGGGTCTTAAAGGTGAACAAGCTGTGTCTATATATGTGAAAAAAAGCACATTAAAAGTGAAATAAATCACATTATCCAATTGCACTTTTTTTTATAATTCAAACTGAAGATAAAAACAGGAGGGAAACAAACATGAAAATGGTCAAAGGATTGGTAGTGGCAGGGCTTGCAGCAGCACTGCTGGCAGGTTGTGGTTCGAACAGCGATAACTCGGCGGCAAATACAAATAAACCCGCAGAGCAAACCGACGCTACGACGACGGCTTCGATCGTGAATCAAGCGGACGCGTTCACGAGCGCAGTTAGCGAGAAAGGGACTTGGATCATTGCGATTCTAGACGACTTGACGGTGGATAAAGATGTGGTTGTTGCCGGTGAATTCCACGACAAGAACGATGCTTCGAAAGATATCTACCGGAAGATCGCTCTGTATGCTCAAGACGAAGATCACAATGTCACTGCTTCTTACACGTTAACGGTTCCTAAATTGACGGTGCAAAGTGAAAACCTGAGAATCCAAGGCGGTACCGTGAAAGGTGATGTTTACGTAGAAGCAAACGGCTTCAACCTGTACGAGAATTCTACGATCGACGGCAACCTTTACTTCGCCAATGCCGATGTTCAAGCCACCGCGAAAATCGATGGCAAAGTGACGGGTGCAACGGAAGTAAAATAAGTCCAATACTTACAATAACGAAGGCCAACCGCATGCGGTTGGCCTTGTTTTTTAGATGAGAAACGATTGTACGAAGACGTAGATCCCGATTCCGATGATCGCAATACCGCTTATTTTACTGGAGACATAATAGAAATCACTGGGTTCCGCATCCCGCACCCATAAGCTGTGCAAGGAAAGGTGGAACAGGACGTTTTGCAGCTTCTCGTAACGGAATAAGCACCATCCGAAAACCATAAGGACATAGGAACTGTAGTAGAGCAGCAGGCTCCCCTGTTTGGTGTGATATTCGGAGAACGCCGCCCGGACGATCATACTCGGACTATATAAGCCAACTTTCTCGTCGATGGGCTGAGGAACGCCATTGATGGCCCATGAGATTTCCGGGACCATGTTGCCTTGATCGTCCAACCACAACAGTATCTCGTTATGTGATTCCACTTGGTACCGCTCCCCGGATGGATAGATCACCTCATAACGGGGAACGGGTGGGGAATTGAGCATGTTCACTATATATTCCTGTTGATCGATGCTTACCCTCTTATGGTCATGATCTTTGCCGTTCATGACTGCGATCTCTTGACCGTCATAGGAGCGATACGTTAATGCCTGCGGCTTTTGATGGGTGGGTCTAAATTTGTCCCCGTGCATATAAAACACCGCTTCCGAAAAATAAGGTGCAGTCCAGACGCTAATCCCAAAGATCACGAGGAGTGCAATCAACAGCTGGGTTTTCGTATTCTTGATCCACCGAGCAACCCAAGGTTTCCACCTCACAATAGTTCCTCCCTGACTCAGATACTTGTTCTACGTCCTCACAGGGGGAGAGGTTGCGGTGAATGATCGGATTCGTTAAGTACGGTCAAAATTGCAGTACCACCATTTGATGGCAGGACCACGACGGCAGGGTGTAATGAACGCTGCCGTTCTCCTGACGGAAGGGGAGCGGCGTCCGCTGAGGTGCCAGGTAGACTTCCCGTACCTGTGCGGGGACGGTCACCGTTGCTGCGATGTCGCTCAGGACAGGCAGGTCTTCGATGACCTCGACGTTTTGGCCCCGGCGTACCGGAGAGGCATACAGCAGGTGGTGAATCCAGCGGTTGTTGTCCGTCTGAGCCTGCAGCGTCGTCACTCCTTGTGCCGGAAGGTTCGTGCGCACCGTTTTGCGCTCCAGCAGGCGGTCTAAGGCGTAATGCAGAATCTCCTTTACGGGCAAGCTGCCCTTCAAGGCATAATCCGCAAACAGATTCCAAGCCGCATAAATGCCGGCAGGGCCTTCAACCATTCCGGGACCGGCGTCCTGCAGGTTGGATGGCGTATGCTGGTGCGAGCAAAAGGTGAACAGGTCACGGTTGAAATAAGAATTTTCCCGGCTGCCAAGTTGGGTTCCGTTGGAATTCAGTTGAATGTCCTGACCGTCGGCGTAAATGACGAAGGAAGCGTTCCTTAAGGAAGGTAGCTCAAAATCCGGCCGAAAATAGGACGGGTTCGATACGAAAGCCCCGTGTGGGGTGGCCCCAAAATCCAGCTCAAACCGTGAACCATCCGGGGACAGGCCGGAGCGGCCCGTAGCCAGGATTTTGCCGCCTTGGGCGAGATACGCCGTAAGTTTCGTCTTCAACGGTTCGTCGATGGTGATTACGTCCGGCAGGATGACAACGGAATAGGAGCTGAGGTCGCTTTCCGTATCTACGACATCAAATAGATAATGGCCTTCCAGCAAGATCCGGACGGCACCCGTGTCAGCTTGTTGCCCGGCGGTGCCCGGCTCCCCTGCCGCCTCCGCAGACAAGAGAGCTACGTCAGCAATGGAGGTTACGTCCGCGCACCACGCTTCCTTCGCTTCGACTTCACGGAATGCTTCGCCAATCAGCGTATAGGTGGCCAGGTCCATCAAGCCGGTCGGATGAAGTTGATCGCCGATGGAGATACGCGCCCCGTTGGCCAAGCTCAGCGCCGTCTCGTATTTCAACGCATTTGGATGTTTGTAGCCGCCGAATTCGCCCCATGAGGTGTGAAATTTTCCCGTCATCCCGAGGACATCCATTCCTAGCCCTTGAGCATACCGCGCGGAGAGCGGAAAATGATCATACCCCCAACCGCCCGTTGGCAGGGACTCCAGCTCCAGATGGGTGTTCAGCTTCGCAAGATCCCGCCGACCGCGCTTGACATGACCGCTGTTATGAAAGACCGGCAGGCCGGGTTTGATGGCATGAACGGCCTCGTCCATCGCTTTGGCATAACGGAAATAGGTCTCTTCCCAAAGGGTTCTCATCGCTTCCAGATCGCGGGGATCGAAGCCGCGTCTGCGGATTTCGGCGACACAGGATTGACAATAGCATTCGCGTACTCCAACGATATCGAGGAAGATCCCATCCGCATCGTAACGGGTGACGACTTCCCGAACTTGTGCGGCCAGGATGTCCAGGTAGGGGGTGTTCATGCAAAATTGATGATATCCCGGCGTCATAAAGTCGGGCGACCAGCTTAACTTCTCCTGCGGGTCGCGGATCAACCACTCGGGGTGACGACGCGCCAGCTTCTCATCGAGTCCGGCAGAAAGGTACACCGGCGTTTTAACGCCGATTTCATGCGCGGCTTCGATTTGTGCACCCAGCAAGTCGAAGGATAGATGCGGATGCATTTCATTAGCGGTCGAGGGATGATAAGCCCAGCCATGATGACATTTGGAGAACACCGTGATCGAATCCACGTGACCGAGTTGGAGCATCTCTTGAAATTGCTGTTTAGAAAAGTGGCTGCCGATCTCTTCGATCGCTTCAGAAGTATGAAAATCAAGATGAACCTGACGAAATCTCATGGGTATTCCTCCCGTGTGAACATTTTTATTTATCGTACGATACCTACCATTCTAGATGGTTTGATTACTTGATACAGCTGATAAATGCGACTAAATATAGTACAATTTCTACATAAGATAGGGAGGCGATGACATGCTCGTATTGGAGTTCGAGGCGCCGCCGTTCCCGCTGCTGGCCACGGTGGGTTATGCATTATGGAAGCCGGGAGTCACCCATGCCGAACGGGTCTTCGAGGCGTACGATCTGATCCTTTGCACGAAGGGCGCTTTATTTATGGAAGAGGAAGGGATTACCTACGAGATCCATGCCGGGAAGCTGCTGGTGCTGGAACCGGGCAAAAGACACCGCGGGTACCACCCCACCGAGGAGGAGACGGAGGTGTATTGGATCCATTTTTGCCATCCCAACCATCTCCCGCCTAAGCGGATAGAGAAGCAAGGGGGGCAGCAGGCCCCGCTGGCGCGAACCGATCAGGACACGGAGCCGCGCCCGGCCTTGGTGGATATTCCGAAATTTGCCGACGTGGAGCTCCGAACGCTTCGCCCTTTGTTGGACGAAATGATTACGTTGCACCGTTCGCTCACGCCGTACCGTTCCTTCGAGCTGCAGCTTCGGTTTGGAGAGCTGCTTCTCCAACTGCAAGAAGGGATACGACATGGCGGTCCGCAGTCCAGGTCTTATGAACTCAGCGAGCGGGTCGCCACCTACTTGGAAGATCGACTGGACCTTCCTTTCGACGCAGGGGTGATGGAGCGCGATCTGCATTTTCATTTCGATTATTTGGCAAGATGTTTGAAGCAGCATACGGGGATGAGTCCGCTGCAATACCGTCATCATCAGCAAATCGAACGGGCCAAGCGGCTGCTCGCCCATACCGATGAACCGCTGAAACGGATCGGGGAGCAATGCGGGTTCCCGGATCCGAATTATTTCGCCCGTTTGTTCAAACGGGAGACCTCCTTCACCCCGGGAGCGTACCGGCGAAGATACCGCGTTATTCGGATGGACTAAGGGAACAATTGGGCCCAGAAAATTTGTTCAAACCGGTTTACGTTCCGGCGTGAATCTGGTAATATTATCGCAACATGAAATGCGATGATGAGAAGAGTAGGTAAATGGAACCTTTCCCAGAGAGCTCCGGTAAGCTGAGAAGGAGCAAAGCGTGACTTTATCGAAGAAAGCCTCTGAGCAGCGCATCGGAACGTTTAAACGGCGGGATGGTGTGACAGGAGCTCCTGTTATAGAGCTAGGGTATAGGCTTGGCTGGGCCGGGCTGTACTTGAAGAGGTTAATATGGCGACATATTAACGAAGCTGGGGTGGTACCGCGGGCATACCAATCTCGCCCCCAAGACGGAAGACTCGTCTTGGAGGTGGGATTTTTTATTTTGAGGAAGATCCAATACGTACAGGGAAAGGACGGAATGTAACAAATGGGTGAAAGATTGAAAGTAGGCATCGTTGGTGGGACAGGAATGGTAGGGCAGCGGTTCGTACAGCTGTTGGATCAGCACCCTTGGTTTGAGGTCACAGGAATCGCGGCCAGCGCCAATTCCGCAGGCAAAACCTATGAAGAATCCGTACAGGGACGTTGGAAAATGGCGACGCCGATTCCCGAAGCGGTGAAATCCATCGTCGTTCAGGATGCGGCCAAGGTCGAGGAAGTGACGGCGGACGTGGACTTTGTCTTCTGTGCGGTTGATATGAAAAAGGCCGAAATCCAAGCGTTGGAGGAAGCTTATGCAAAAACCGGAACACCGGTCATCTCGAACAACTCAGCACACCGCTGGACGCCGGACGTGCCGATGGTGATTCCGGAAGTGAACCCGCAGCATATCGAAGTGATCGCTGCGCAGCGTAAACGTCTTGGAACGAGTACCGGGTTTATTGCTGTAAAGCCGAACTGCTCGATTCAGAGCTACGTGCCGGCATTAAACGCGTTGCTTGGATTTGAACCAACAACCGTGGTGGCTTCGACGTATCAGGCGATCTCCGGAGCCGGGAAGAACTTCACCGACTGGCCGGAAATGCTGGATAACGTGATTCCTTATATCGGCGGCGAGGAAGAGAAGAGCGAGCAGGAACCGCTGCGCATTTGGGGGCATGTGGATGGTGGACAGATCGTGAAGGCAAGCGCGCCTTTAATCACAACCCAGTGCATCCGCGTTCCCGTAACGGACGGTCACTTGGCTACCGTATTTGTCTCGTTTAAGAACAAACCGTCGAAAGAAGAAATCATTCAGCGCTGGCAGCAATTCCAAGGCCGTCCACAGGAGCTGGGTTTGCCAAGCGCGCCAAAGCAATTTATCACTTATTTTGAAGAAGAAAATCGTCCGCAGACGAAGCTTGACCGGGATATTGAGCAAGGGATGGGCGTATCTGTCGGTCGTTTGCGCGAGGATTCGCTGTATGATTATAAGTTTGTGGGGCTTTCGCACAATACGCTGCGCGGAGCCGCAGGAGGCGCGGTGCTGATTGCCGAACTGCTGAAGGCGGAAGGATACATTCAAGCGAAATAAAGAGTTTGTCCGAAGCATAGGGAGGGAGCCGGTTGGTAACGATTCAATTGGATGATTTAAGCGGATCTGAAATCATAGCTTTTATCGGCGAGCATTTGTCGAACATGGCCGAGAACTCACCCCCCGAAAGCATCCACGCGTTAAATGTGGACGGACTAAAGAGGCCGGACGTCACGTTTTGGAGTGCCTGGATCAACGGCGAGCTCGTGGGATGCGGTGCACTTAAAGAGCTGGATGGCGAGCACGGCGAGGTCAAATCCATGCGAACCGCTCTGGCACACCGGGGGAAGGGCGTTGCCAAACAAGTGCTGGCTCATCTCCTTGAGGAGGCGGTGCGGCGCGGATATCGGCGAGTCAGCCTGGAGACCGGTTCCATGGAGGCTTTTGCTCCGGCTCGTAAGCTGTACGAAAGCTTCGGGTTTACGTATTGCGGACCCTTTGGGGATTATATAGAGGATCCGAATAGTGTGTTTATGACGAAGGCCATATAAACGGGGCCATCCCGTGAAATTCCAAAAACCCGCATTTCGCGGGTTTTTGGCTTTTTATTCGGGGTCGACGGGGAAGGTTTACACAACGACGGCCGTTCCGCTGACGGAAACCATCAGCATCCCTTCGCGAATGACTTCATAATCGATATCGACGCCGATGATGGCGTTGGCTCCGAGACGCGAAGCTTTCTCGTTCATTTCTGCGAATGCGGTGTCCCGGGCTTCTTGAAGCTTGTTCTCATAAGCACCTGAACGTCCGCCAACGATATCGGTAATCGAAGCTAAAAAATCGCGGACGACGTTAGCACCCATAATCACCTCTCCGGTGACGATTCCGATGTATTGTCTAACCGGCGAGCCCTCAATGGTTGTGGTGGTGGTCATAATCATACGAGTGTCCTCCTTATTATTAAACCGTTACATGATGTTACGCAGGTTTACCATATTGGTTTCAGCTTAAACTAGAAGATGTGAAAGGGAGGCGGCAGGGTGAAAAAAACTATCGTAATCGGCTCCGGGATTCTGGGTGCGTCGACGGCGTACCAGTTAGCCAAGCTTGGAGCGGACGTGACGGTCGTCGACAGCGGTATGCCGGGACAAGCGACCGATGCGGCGGCCGGGATCATTTGCCCGTGGATATCGCAGCGGCGCAATCAGGACTGGTATACCTTGGCCCGAGCTGGGGCGCGTTATTACGGGTCACTGATTCAAGAGCTAGAGGCAGAAGGAGAGCATGATACCGGTTATGCCCGCGTCGGAGCGCTCCGCCTCCATAGGGAGCGCGAGAAGCTGGCGGCTTTGGAGAAGCTAGCCGCTGAGCGCAGGTATGAAGCCCCAGAGATGGGCGAGATCCAGTTGTTAGAACCGGATGAAGTGAAGCGACGTTTCCCTCCGTTGGATGAAGGTTTTTACGCTCTTTACGTGAGCGGTGCCGCTCGTGTGGACGGGCGTGCACTCCGTGAGTCGCTCCTCAGGGCGGCGGTTCGGCATGGGGCGGTGTTGGTCCACGGCGAGGCGACGCTACTACATGACGAATCGTCCGTGACCGGAGTCCGTATCGGTAAGGAAGAGATTGGCGCCGATGCCATTGCCGTATGCGCCGGGGCTTGGGGCCGTCAGTTACTCGCCCCGCTGGGCTTGGAATTCCAGGTGACGTACCAGAAAGCCCAGATCGTTCATTTGACTCTGTCCGATGCTGCGACCGAGCGTTGGCCCGTCGTCATGCCGCCGGGAGATCAGTACATCCTGGCGTTCGACAATAGCCGGATCGTGATTGGGGCGACACATGAAAACGATCTGCCTGGCTATGACACGAGTGTGACCGTGGGCGGCTTGCAAGAGGTAATCAACAAGGCGCTGACCGTAGCGCCAGGGCTGAAGGACGGTAGCTTCTTGGAAGCGAGAGTGGGGTTCCGTCCGTTCACGCCGGGATTTCTCCCGGTCATTGGTGCTTTGCCAGGATGGAAGGGAATCTATGCGGCCAACGGTTTAGGGGCGTCTGGATTAACGATGGGGCCGTATATCGGCGCACAGCTGGCCCAAATTATGCTTGATCGGGTGACGGAAATCCAATTGGAGAACTACCGTCTAGAGCTGGCACTCGCCTCCGCAACTTCTGACAATCTGTGAAAAGTATTGCACAAATGTTTCCACCAGGAGGACATGTGTCCATAGCGCGTGGTATACTATCGCTATGCATTGATGTGAAATCATAAACATATGGGGGAGAAACATGAAGGCAATCTTACTGAAATGGAATGAAGTGAGTCTTGTGAAGCGAATTTTTGCAGGCATGGTGGTGGGGATCGTCCTGGCGTTGATCGTACCGCAAGCCAGCGGCATTGCGCTTCTGGGGACGTTGTTTGTGTCCGCATTAAAGGCGGTAGCGCCGGTTCTGGTCCTGTTGCTGGTGATGGCCGCGATCGCGAATCATCAAAAAGGACGTCAAACCAATATGAAGTCGATTCTCTTGTTGTACGCGGTTGGTACGTTTCTTGCTGGAGCAAGTGCTGTGGCAGCCAGTTTCCTGTTTCCGGTCAGCTTGTCCTTGGCAGGGGCAACCGAAGGTATAACTCCGCCCGGCGGCATCGTTGAAGTTCTTAAGGGGTTGCTGCTTAATGTGGTGGATAATCCGGTTCGCGCTTTGATGAATGCCAATTACATCGGGATTTTGGCTTGGGCGATCCTGCTTGGTGTCGCGTTGAA
Organism: Paenibacillus rubinfantis; assembly: GCF_001486505.1. Classification (GTDB taxonomy): domain Bacteria; phylum Bacillota; class Bacilli; order Paenibacillales; family Paenibacillaceae; genus Fontibacillus; species Fontibacillus rubinfantis. The sequence goes on along the minus strand of NZ_LN909065.1, from coordinate 211,480 downwards.
AGGTGCGGGCGATCAGACCAAAAGCTTACTCACGCAGGCATCCGACGCCGTTTCGCAAATCGTCAAGTGGGTTATTCAACTGGCGCCGTTCGGGATTCTGGGGCTTGTGTTTGAATCCATTACGGTAAGCGGACTTGAGTCCCTATTGGATTACGGCAAGCTGTTGGTTGTCTTAGTGGGTTGCATGCTATTCATTGCTTTGGTTGTTAATCCGCTGATCGTTTACCTCAACATTCGCCGCAATCCGTATCCGCTCGTCATTACCTGTTTGAAGGAGAGTGGAATTACGGCGTTCTTCACCCGCAGCTCGGCAGCGAATATCCCTGTGAATATGCGTCTGAGCGAAAAATTGAGACTGAATAAGGATACCTATTCCGTATCCATCCCTTTGGGAGCGACGATTAATATGGCAGGGGCTGCGGTCACGATATCGGTCCTGACGCTGGCAGCCGTCCATACGTTAGGTATCGAGGTGGACTTCGGTACTGCGGTGATCCTCAGCGTATTATCAGCGATCTCTGCGGCAGGCGCCTCCGGTGTGGCTGGCGGTTCGCTGTTGCTTATTCCTCTGGCGTGCAGCTTGTTCGGGATTTCGAATGACATCGCGATGCAAGTGGTTGGGGTAGGTTTTATTATCGGGGTTGTACAGGATTCGTGCGAAACGGCGCTGAACTCTTCCTCCGATGTGCTGTTTACAGCAACCGCAGAGTATGCGAAGAAACGCAAAGAAGAGGCGTTGCCGCTTGCAAACACGGCAAGCTTGGACTAACTCTCAAGGGGCTGGCGATTACTCGCCAGCCTTTATCAATTGCAGCCTCCGGTTTAATTCCTCCCAATGGGGCGTACGGACCTTGGCTTGTTTTGACCACTCTTGCAATTTCTCGGCCAACGCTTCGACTTCGGCAAAGCTCCCGTCAATCATTCGGCTGACCGGCAGCAGGTGGTAGAGCTTCAGGAAGCCTTGGACAAGCCGCTTGTGTTTGCGAATGACGGAAGCCTGAGCGGCAGGGATCAACGGAACTCCCAGCGTCTCCAACACGTGGAAGCCTTCACCCATGGCAATCACCGCATCGCGGATTAGCTTGCCGTCACGGGCAACTCGCTTCATTTGGCCGTTATGGATTTGCGACAGAGAATTTAGCATCACGATCGGGACGAGGTGATTTTTTAACCAGGCCTCCATATTATCTATGTAGGTGAGTTTGTATCTGGTTTGGGCGAAAGCTTGACCAAGCTCCGCTTGAAAAGAAATCGGCCCGTCTAACCCGCCAAGCAGCATCTCCCCGCGACCGCGGATAATTAAGGTGTGTCTTGGTTCCCGGCGTCCTCCGGATAATTGGAAACCAAAGGCGATTCTTTTCTCCATCTCGCTGGACTCCAGCAGCTCCGCTTGCATTTCCCTCGCTTCGGCATTGTTCCCGATTAGGACCAGATTCCGGCTAGGGTTACTGGCTAAGATCGGCAAAACCGCCCGAAAATCGGTATATTTCATAACAACAAAGATGAGGTCATACACATCCTCCTTCTCCAGCGTCCGAATGACATGAACTGAATCCACCGTTGTTTTCCGTTGAAAATAATGACGCAGAACGATGCCATCCCGCTCCAATTCATCGGCTCGAGCTCCCCGGGCTAACACAGAAACCTCATTTCCTCCGCGAATTAAGGCATGTGCCAAATAACTGCCGAGTACTCCTGCTCCGTAAACTAGAATCTTCATGAACTTGTTCATCCTTTCTTGATATAATCAACAATTGTTGAATAATCAACGATGATCTAATAAAATTACCTTAGCATTGTCGCTGGTTGGGCATCAATCGTTAATCCGATGGAGTGTTGTTGATAAATCAACAGATGGATGGGAATTTGTTCATTTTGAAGCATAAGGGGGTGGCCGCATGGACAGAAGAATTCAAAAATCGCGTCAGGCGATCATGGAAGCTTTCGTTTCCTTACTCGGCGAGAAAGGGTTCGAAAAAATGACCATCAACGATATCGCTGATCGTGCCAATGTAAACCGTGGGACGGTCTATTTGCATTTTACGGATAAGTTCGACTTGCGGGATCAGTGTATCGAGACGTATTTGCAGCAGTTGGCGGAGAGTTGTCTGCCGGAGGGGGAAATGACGCCGGTTTCGTCCAGACAGCTCCTGCTGCAATCGTTCGAGTTCCTACGAGCCCATGCAGCGATTTATTCCATCTTAATGACCGGAAAAGGGAATCCCATCTTCCGGGAACGGATGATGGATTTCATGCGGCAAGGGATCACGGACTTTCTGAGCAGTTATAGCATCCCATCTGCCGTAAGCAGGGAGGTGGAAGTGCAGTTTCTGACTTCCGCTGCCGTAAGTCTGATGGAATGGTGGGTTGAGGAGGGCATGCCGTTTTCGCCATCGGAGATGGTGGATCAGCTGTATACCTTACTCCTGCGTCATTTTCAGATGCCGGCGGGAGAGAGGGGGCAATGAACGCTGGGAGTCTCAGCGAAGAAGTCGTCCGAGGGTGAGATGGAACCCAAACGGCGGGGCATTGGGCAACCCTAACTCGGTCCGCAATTGTTCCATTGCTGGAGAGGATACTCTTGCTCCAGCGTGATATCCAAAAAGAAAGAACCAGCCGAGGAGGATATCTCTCCGGCTGGTTCTTTTGGAGATTGGCCGTCACCCACCTGGAGCTTTACGGCTGCCAGTTAACCTGGACGGTACCGACACCGCTGCTTGGCGTGGTGAAGCTATGGTTTGCGCCGCCTTCCCAGGTAACGACCGCCCCGTTCTTCTTGATAAATTTGAACTCCAGGGTTGTCCCAGCCGGCACGCTAACATCGTAGTACCAGGTTGGATAGGTCGTGATGATCTGATTAAAGAACGGACCTATCGCTTTGTTCGGATCCCAGTTGCCGAGTTCAGCCGTGTTGCCTGTAAGGTAGACATTTTCGCCTAATTGTGTACTAGCACTGTTTATGATGAAACGGACCGAGACTTGATCCCCTGTCAGAAGGTTAAAGCTGCTATAGCTGTTGCTGTCCACGGAGGAGGCGTTGCGGACTTTGATGTTATATTGTCCTGGGGTGATCGCCGGAACCTCCACTTGAATCTGGGTATCCTCCCACTGCACAATCTGGTTACCGGTGACTGCCGTAGTACCGAAGTAGACGGTCCCACTCGCGTTGCCAAACCCTCGGCCATCAATCGTCAGTGTTGTGCCTGCTTTCCCCAGGTCCGTTCCGATATTACCGATCACCGGTGCGGAATCGTTCGCAGCAAATTGCCATACGGCGACCGCTCCTGCCGGCAGGTTAAAGGCAGACACGGTACCGGCGGCACTTACCGTAATGCTGCTGCCGTTCAGCAGTCCGCTTAACTCATCAGCGTAAGTACCGGCCGGAAGAGAGGTCTGCAAGCCGGTGATCGAGGCGGCGGTAGTCGTGCTACGGTTAATCGCTACAAGCGCTGAGCTGTTTCCGAATTTGCGTTCGTAAACATATACATCATCATTAATCCAGCGTTCCTGCGTGGTTCCATAGGCCAGAGCCGGATTCGACTTGCGAAGCGGCGCTAGCTTACCGATGACCTGATATGCGGTGGTGGAAGTCGAGAAGCCGCTCATATAACCCCGGTTGTCCGGATCGCCGTTCCCTGCCATATATTGCTCCGTACCGTAATAGATGGCCGGAACGCCGCGAGACGTCAGGGTGAAGGCTAGCGCTTGCTCCAGACGGCGCTCATTGTTGCCGAGCTTAAAGCGATCCATATCATGGTTGTCGATAAACGTGACTTGGTCATGAATATGTTTGTAGTTGGCAGCGGTAGTGGTCAACATGCTATTCAAACCGTACATCGTATCCGTATTGTCGCGGAAGACCTGCCGGACCTTTTGCCCGAATTGGAAGTCTAGCAGACTCATCCCGGATTCATTGGCGAAGCGGATGTTATTCGGATCATTTTCGCCAACGCCTAGGAACCATTCTCCAAAGGTAAACACGGGTTGATCCCCTGTGATCGAAGCGACCCAGTTCTTCTGCCACCCCTCCGGCATATGCTTCACCGCATCCACCCGGATGCCATCGATCCCCATATCCAGCCAAAGCTTGATCGCCTCTTTAAAGTAGGTATCTGTCGCGTTGTTGTGGTGATTGATGTCGGCCAAGTCATAGAGATTCCGATAGATGCCATCCTCCAGCGAGGAGAAATTCGTGCCTTGATTATGATGAAAGATTCCGTTGGTATCCCCCGTGTAGCCGGCAATCAAGTTGCCATTATCGTACAACTGACCGTTCTCGGCGAAGGAAGGTTGGGTCTCGGAAGCAGGGGAGGTGTGGTTAGGCGCGAAGTCAATAATGATCTTAATATTGTGGGCATGAGCCGTGTTGATTAGCTCTTGAAAATCGCTCATGCTGCCAAACGCCGGGTTTGTCCGTTTGAAATCGCGGGCCCAATAGCCATGGTAAGCCGTGTTGTTCACACCGGAGTAGTTGATGACGCTGTAAATATTCTCCACGGGTTGTGAAATCCAAAGGGCGCTGACCCCCATACCGGCAAAATAACCCTCGTTGATCTTGTTGATAATTCCCCGCCAATCCCCGCCGCAGTACAGCTTCAGATTCGTACAGCCCGGCGAATAGGCCGCGCCGGACGGGTTGTTGGAAGGATCTCCATCCGCGAAGCGATCGGTCACAATCTGATAGATCACATCGGTAGAGAAGTTTTGTTTGTTAAGAACCGATGTATCGGGAGCGGCGCTTGCCGTAGGAACGGCGACGGTGGGGATGAGCCATGCTGTAAAGAGACAGGTGGAAGCGAGCAGGGTGATAATGGATTTTTTTAAAAACGGTTTCATAGATCAAACCACCTTTCCAGCTTTTTAGACTGTTTCTGCACACGGACTTCATTTGACTTTAAGCCAACCGCTGATGAACCTTCGGTTCCTCCTTTCCCGCTGCCAAAAAACAAAGAACCCCGCAATCTTCACTAGAAGATTACGGGGTTGTTCCTGATAGGGAGAGATCAGGAAAGCAGCGCCCTCAAATTGTGGGATCGACACCCATCCTTATACCATATGTTATGGCAAATTAAGGATGCGCTTTCATTTTATATCACAATCCCAAAACTGTCAAATCCTAGATGTAGTTTCTCTTAAATTCCTCAATTCCTAGCTCGCTCTGTAATCTCAAAAAATATATAAATGTGTAAAATCTAGCAGGAAATATGGTGGAATATGTAAAATAAGATATGTGTTGCAATCTCACATTTCATGATATTTACGAGATTGACGATCCAAGCAAAGGAGGTTAATGGATAGCCCCATCGTTGTAACGTTTCATGCGAGAAACGAAATTTATACTGCGAGGAGGAATATCTATGATCCAAGCTAGATTTTTATCGAAGTCGAAGATTTGGTTGCTTGCCATGGCTCTCGTGGTTCCGCTTTTTTCAACACTTGCTTATGTGGATGGCAAGCCGGCCGGAGCTGCAGGAGAGCGTAAGATCTTTGGGTATTGGCATAATTTCGATAACGGGTCCAGTAATATTCGACTGCGGGAAGTCTCACCGGATTTTGATGTCATTCAGGTTGCGTTCGCCGAACCGATTGGGGGACCGTCTAGCGGGAATATGGCGTTTGCTCCCTATAATGCGACCGTTAACGACTTCAAAGCGGATATCCGTGAACTGCAAGGGAAAGGCAAAAAGGTCCTCATTTCTATTGGCGGGGCTAATGGAACCGTGGACCTGTCTACGGAGCAAGCTCGGCAAACCTTTGTTCAGACGATGAAGAGCATCATCGATACTTATGGGTTTAACGGGATCGACATTGACCTCGAAGGAAGTTCATTATCCTTAAACGGGGGAGATGTGGATTTTCGAAATCCGACGACGCCAAGAATCGTAAATTTAATTTCCGGGGTGCGTGATATTCTGAACAGCTATGGTCCGGACTTCATGTTGACCATGGCGCCGGAGACGGCTTACGTTCAAGGTGGTTATGTGGCATATGGCGGTCCTTGGGGCGCTTATCTACCGGTTATTTACGCTTTACGGGATCAACTGGACTATCTCCATGTACAGCATTACAACTCCGGTCCGATGACGGCCCTTGACGGCAAAACTTATGTTCAGGGTACGGCAGACTTCCAAGTGGCTATGGCGGAAATGCTGCTGCAAGGATTTGATGTTGGTGGCAATGCAAACTATAAATTCCCGGCACTCCGTCAGGACCAATTGCTCATCGGCCTTCCGGCCACGCAAGCGGCAGCAGGGGGAGGTTATACGACGCCAGCCAACGTACACAAGGCATTGGATTACCTGATCCATGGTAAATCGTTTGGCGGCAGCTACACTTTACGACAACCGCAAGGGTATCCTGGCTTCAAAGGCTTGATGACCTGGTCGATCAACTGGGATAAGGCGGCAAATTTTGAATTCTCCCGTTCCCACCGGGCGTATTTGGACGGTTTGGGGTCGAACCCAGGGCCGGATCCTGATCCAGATCCAACACCGGACACAACGGCACCAACTGCTCCAAGTCAACTTCGGGTAACCGAGGTTACGACAAACAGTATTACACTGGAGTGGGCAGCTTCCACTGATAATGTGGGCGTTGTTGGCTATTCCATTTCTTATGGTGCTGGCAATTTGAATGCGACGAGTACCAAGGCAACCATTAGCGGCTTGTTGCCGAACACGACGTATACCTTTACCGTTACAGCGAAAGACGCTGCCGGCAACGTCTCCGCAGGGTCCACCGTGCAAGGGACAACGTCGACATCCGGCACTCCGGGTGATGCTCAACCTTGGCAAGCCTGGGTATCCTATAATATCAACGATGAAGTATCCTACAATGGCAGCATTTATATCTGTATTCAAGCCCATACTTCCCTTCCAGGATGGGAACCTGCCAATGTACCGGCTTTGTGGAAGTTGAAATAAGGGAGCAAGAGAAACCCACGTCTTATCATGAAGACGTGGGTTTCGTTTTAGGAATGAGTTCATGTTTCATCGTCCAAGAGGTCCCAGAGATCCCGAAGTAGATGAATCCTAACTTCTGATAAAGCTCTACGGCGGGAGCATTTTGAGGATCAACACTTAGAGACAGCGAATGGTACCCATCACGTGCGGCCTGTTGGATGAGTTCCTTCATTAAGAGCCGTCCGATTCCCATCCCTCGAAAATTCGGGTGTATGGCGATTCCGAGTTCCGGTGTCTCGTTATCGACGTAACCATAACCTGGATTCGCCTCGTCGAACACCCTGTACCACGCCGCCCCCGCAAGCTGGTCGTCCTTCAGGGCGACGATAGCTCGGTCTCCTTTTCGTCCCCAATCTTCGTGATATTTCTTCAGATGTGGTTCATTTAATAGCTCATGCTTCGGTGGCTTCCCCTTCGGGATATGAATCGATTCGTAGTGCATATCTGTGAAGAAATCAAACTCCTGGGGTTCCAACGGTCTGACTGTGATCATGGGTTCACCTCGGGTTTGTAGGTTAATGCAACTATTTTAACATAGGTGCTGATCAAACTTCTGAGAGATATGCGAATCCTGCATAAAATCGTATTCACTAGGATAGCTTGGTTTAAACTTGTCTTGAGGAAGGTGAGGTAGTAGGTTCGCAGCTAGCTTCCTACATAGCTATTAGAGGGTGAAGTTCCATGAAGAGGATTATCGAAGAATTTTATTACGGCAACCTGAAGCCTGAAGAACGCATGATTCCGGCAACTCCTGCTTATCGGCCACTTAATCGACATATTTCCGACCTAATGGAAGAAGCCAAGAAGAAGTTTTCGGAAAGGGATTTCGAACTTCTTGAGCAAATTTTGGATTTGAACGGTGAATCCAGTTCAATGGTAACAAGTGAAGCTTTTGTGCAAGGGTTTAGGATGGGGGCGTTGATGATGGTGGAGGTGTTTGATGGGGATGGGGGGATAGAAATTTCCAAATAACACTTAGTATACCTACTACGGGCATTTGAGACCTAAATGATCGGAACATTTGTTCTTTGTTATTATGGTATATAATGGTATAATAGGAAAGACAATTGAACCTTGGGTGGTCATGGTTTCCCTTCAAAAGGAGGTGAAGCCATGGACGTTAAAGATGCGTTGACGATCATGTTTTTATTTGGATCGTTCATCCTCGCACTTCTAACATACATTAATTCGAACAACAAGAGAAAGTAAAAAACCCACCCCAAGGTTAGCGCCGAAGGTGGGTTTTTCCTCATAAACTCAGAAGGGATATCCCATCCAAGCCAATTGTTGAGCCGAGTGTTAGCCGCACTCGGCCTCTTTTAAAATATGATAACACAATTGGAAAAAGAAGTGAACCAGGAAAGTCCGTAGAAGAATATACAGGTGCTTGGCAAATTAGCACTCATTCTTTACTAATCATTCTTAAACCAGTATGATAAACGAAGAAAGGAGGAGGCTGTAAAATGGCGAGACCTAGGGAATTTGATCAGGAGACCGCACTTCAACAAGCTATGGAATTGTTCTGGGAGAAAGGGTATGAGAGAACGTCCATTCAGGATTTGGTCGATCGAACCGGAGTTCATAGGGGAAGCCTATACGATACGTTTGGCGATAAAAGTCAATTGTTCCTCACCTGTTTGGATCGCTTCCGGGAAGTGACGAAAGACCGAGCTTTTCGTATTCTTGAGGAGGACGGGGAACCTCGGGAACGGTTACATCGTTTTTTCGATGCTTTGATCGATGTGGCTTTAAGCAACGAAACGGGACGTAGAGGCTGTTTTATCGCGAATACCGCAATGGAACTGGGGGCAGTGGATTCGGCGATTTCCTCACGGATCGAAGCTTATACGTTAGATATGGAGATGGCTTTTAATAAATTTCTGATGCGTGCTCAGCAGTCAGGTAAATTAAAGGCAAAGCTGAATGTCCGTGAGACGGCCAGATTCCTTGTGGGGACGAGACATGGGCTTTATGTGCTTGCTAAAACAGCTACAGACCGCAAGGTGTTGGAGGATACCGCTAAAGTTGCCATGTCCATTATCCTGTGATCTGAGAGGTTAGGAAAACCGCCAGTAGAGGGACGACATTTTTTTATAGTTGACTGATCGTTCTTAAATCGTGTATGATAACCCAGGAGGTTGAACTTCCTGTTGCATATTAGAGAACGATCATTCTAGATATGAAGTTGATATCGCAGAGGGGGGAGCAGCAACTTCTTAATTAGGAATATTTTTTTAATCAATAAAGAACGATCGTTCTAGTAAGAAAAGGGAAATAATATCAATACATCCTAAATATGTGAAAAGGAGCTGTTTAACAATGGATATTACAAAACAAGTTGCGTTGGTTTCGGGTGCGAACCGGGGGTTGGGTCACCACCTGGCAAATGAACTTCTTTCTAGAGGGGCGAAAGTTTATGCCGGTGCGAGAGATCCCAAAACCATTCAATTACCGGGAGTGATCCCCGTCCAACTGGATATTACGAATCCCCAATCGGTAGCTGAAGCGGCGAAAGCTATTCCTGATTTGACTTTGTTGGTGAACAATGCAGGATCCCACTCGGGGGCTTCCTTACTGGATGGCGATTTTGATCAGATTCGATTGGATATGGAAACTCACTTCTTTGGCACTTTGTCGATGATTCGTACTTTTGCTCCGATTATTGAAAAAAACGGCGGCGGTTCAATTCTCAATATCCTTTCCATCCTGTCCTGGTTTAGTGTGGGCGCAACGGCATATCCTGCCGCAAAATCTGCCGAATGGAATTTGACCAATACACTTCGTTTGGCTCTGGCCGAGAAGAATATCAGAGTAGCCGGGTTACATGTGGCATTTATGGACACGGATATGACGGCAAATGTAAAAGCACCTAAAGCTAGTCCTGCAGATATTGCCCGAATTGCAATCGACGGGGTAGCAGCCGACAGCTATGAAATTGTGGCGGATGACTGGAGCCGCAAAGTGCAACAGGATCTTGCTGGCGGCGTGCAGACCGTGTATCCTCAATTATTCCAACAAGATAAATAAGGAGTGGAATGTGAATGGCAACAGTGTTGTATGTGACCGCCCATCCTTTCCAAGATGATTCTCATAGCCTGCGGGTGGGGAGACATTTTATCGAAACTTATCAGGAAGCCAACCCGGATGATGAAGTGATTCATCTGGATCTGTATCGCCTGGATCTTCCGCAAATCGACGCGGATCTTCTGAGACGTTGGGGACAACCGGCAAGTGGTCCTTCCTTTGATGAACTTAGCGAGGAATCAAAGCAAAAAGCGGTGCGAATGAGCGAACTGGTAGAACAATTTATGGCGGCGGATAAAATCGTCATTGTGAACCCAGTATGGAACTATTCTTTCCCTTCCATCTTGAAAATGTACCTTGACGCTGTTTTGGTTCCGGGTAAAACCTTCACGCGAGCCAACAATGGAATGCGGGGATTATCCGGTCTGACAGGAACGCAGCAAGGGAAGAAGGTCATGCATATTCAAGCTTCCGGCACGGTACTTTCCCATGGGAAGTTTGAAGATGTGGAATTTAGCCATCGTTATATCAAGGCGGCCATGAACTTCATCGGGATCGAAGATGTACAGGCGATATATGCTGAGGGGACCAGTGAGTATCCGGATCAAGCGCAAAGCATCATGGAACAAGCGATCCAGCAAGCGGTATCCACAGCCAAGACCTTTTAATAAAGTTAGTCCGGTTAGGCTACAACAAGATAGTTTGTTGTAGCCTTATTTTATTTCCTTTTGAAAGCGCATTATTCAGGAGTTTTATGGAAGAATGCAGGAAGAATGGGGGAGGGGTTTTCGCTATAATGAACTCGAGAAGGGAGGCGGTTTAATGAAACCCCAAATTGCCTTGCAGTTATGGAGTATTCAGGAGGCATGCAAAGACAACTTTTATGAGGCGCTCAAGAAAGTGAAACAGAGCGGTTATGATGGCGTTGAATTTGCCGGTTACCATGGGAAAAGTGCTGCTGAAGTGAGAGGTTACCTTGAGGAACTGGGACTGCAGGTTGCGGCTTCTCACCTCTCTTTTGAGACCCTGAAAAAGGATCTCGAGCAAACGTTGGCTTTCGAAAAAACGATTGGGAATTCTCGGCTTGTGATCCCTTATGCTACCTTTGAAACCTTTGAAGGCTGGCAGGGTTTTATTGCCGAGATGGAGGAGATCGCGCAAAAGGCGGCAGAGGAAGGTTTCGAGTTTTACTACCATAATCACGCCAATGAGTTTACGGAGATCCCCGGCCGTGACATCCTACATGAAATGGTTCAACGTACGAACAAGATCAACTTGGAAGTGGACCTCTACTGGCTGGCTGATGCCGGCGTGGATGCATTTCCTTGGTTAGAAGTGCATCAGGATCGGATTGGTCTTTTTCACCTGAAAGATATGCAGGATTCCCCGCGAGAAAGTACGGAAATTGGCTCCGGCATTCTGCCGATGAAAGAATACGTTCAAATCGCCAAACGAATGGAGATCCCTTGGTTAATTGTTGAGCAAGAGGAATTTCAGAGTTATCCGCCGCTAGAAGCTACAGCGATCGATTGCCAGCGGCTTCGAGTGATGGTTGATGAGGTGTATGCCTAATTGATCCTAAAAAACCCACCTTGAGGTTAGCGCCGAAGGTGGGTTTTGCCACAAAATCGACTGTACTGCATACATAAGAGATTACTAGCGATTCGTCAGTCCCAGAGCACTTACTCAAGTGGAGGTGAGAAGCTCTTAATGAAAATCAGTTCACAGGTCTATGTTAGAGGCAGTTTGGATGCGGTTGACCGATATTGTCGGGCCTTCGAGTTAGAAAAAGGGCTTGAGATCAAAAATGAAGCGGGAAATGAGTACATGCACTGCGAGTTGATACGAAACGGCCAGCTGTTCATGGCTGTCAGTGAAGCGCCGAAGGATTGCGATACCAGCTCCAAAACAACGTGGCAGACCATGGCCTTTAATGTTTACGACATGGGGAGCAAGGAGGCGGTCCAGCGGGCGTTTGATCTTCTACAAGAAGGCGGTACGGTCCTCGACCCGCCGGGTCCGTGTGATTGGAACGCTTATTGCTCGAATGTGATCGACCGTTATGGCGTCTTTTGGTGGATCGCGATATGAGCTTCGATCTAACTGAAGGAGGGGAACAGATGCAATTCCGGATCATATCGATCCCGCCATTTCAGGCGGTATCCTCTGGGGTCGATCCGAACCAGGATTTCTCGGAAAGTGGGGGGCTTGGCAAGTTCAATGCTTACTTTTCCAAGTTAGAACCTGGGCCGCGTGATCGCTTTATGCCGAGGGACTTCTTGTATTATGATGCAGAACAGGAAGGCCTCGTATGGGTCTATGCTCTGACTTGGATAGCACAATCCGAATTTTTCGAGTTGGACCAAAGAGCTGATCATTATCCCATGGGCCATATTATTACGCCTCCGGAAGTCATTAAGGCAACTGGGGAAGCTCAAATGGAAGCCTTTATCCCCATAAAGCTTAAGGACAACGAGGTTTAAACTTCATTGGGCCGATTCCTCTGGATTCAGAGAGAATGGGCCCTTTTTTTGCTTCCGCACATCTGGGACCTCTTCTTGCCTGTTGATACCGTAGCGCAACAAAGTAATCAAGGAAATAAGTTGTCTGGAGGAGTGCGTCCCTTTATAATCAAACTGGACACGACAAAATACGACGAACGGGGAGTCAACAGGGTTATGAGCGAGTATTTGGAAATCCCGGAATTCGAGGATTCCATTCCGTTTCGCACGTTTTTAAATGACGGGATGACGATTGTCTATCCGCATTGGCATAAAGAGATTGAAATTATTTATTCCCGTAAAGGCAAAGTGAACATCGGGGTTCAGGAAGAGATCGTTCAGCTGGAGGAGGGGGAGATCTTCTTCTTTCCCAGCGGGGAGGCCCACTATTTCTTAGCTTCTCCCGAAAGTGAGCGCTATGTCTACCAGTTTAACCTCAAGCTGTTTGACGAGCGAATTCTGCGGACTTCCGAAGATTCGTTGTTAAATCTGTTTGAGTCCGGAGAGCCGCTAAGCCGGAATTGGCCTCGGGAGCTGGCGCAGAAAGCTACGGAGCTGTTGATTCGTCTATATGAAGTGGAACAGAGCAAACCCTTGGGCATGAACTATTTAACCTTAGGGTATCTGCATCAATTGATGGGTGAGTTCTACCTGCATTTGCCAAGACGCCAAGCCAAACATCTGCCGAGCAAGCGCTCTACCGTACAGCATAAAGAAACGTTGGATTTGCTGAATCAAGTCTTCGAATATGTGGAAAATCGCTATCAGGAAGTGATAGCGTTGGAGGATGTCGCCAAATTCGTGGGCTTCAGCCCTTACTATTTTACGCGTTTCTTTAAAACGAATACCGGACAAACCTTTATGCAATTCTTGACCGAATATCGCCTGAATCAAGCCAAGTTCATCTTGGCCAACGAAAATATCCCGATGGTGGAAGTCGCCGAAAAAGCCGGCTTTGCCAGCGTCAAAACGTTCCATCATGTGTTTAAGGATGAGGTTGGACAATCGCCGCTGCAGTATCGGAAAAATTTGCATAAGGCGTAAGAATAAAGGGGATTGACGAGTGAACCCTCGTTGATGCCCTTTTTTTCGTTCTGGGCGAAGGGCAATATCCGGGAGTTTTTTGCGGGGAATGTGGGAAGAAAGCGGCTTCAGATTTGGCTATAATGAATTCAAAAATAGAAACGCTTTCAGGAGGTATACGATGAAATTGAAAGTTGGAATTATTGGATGTGGCGGGATTGCAAACGGCAAGCATATGCCGGCTCTTTCGAAGGTAGATGAAGTGGAAATGGTAGCCTTTTGCGATTTGATCGTGGAACGTGCGGAGGAAGCCAAAGCGAAATTTGGAACTGCGGACGCGAAGGTGTTTGATGATTATAAAGCGATGTTAGCGAATACTGATTTGGATGTCGTTCATGTGTGCACGCCAAACTCCTCGCATGCGTTTATTTCGATTGCAGCGATGGAAGCGGGATCTCATGTGATGTGCGAGAAGCCGATGGCGAAGACGTCCGAGGAAGCCAGAAGCATGATCGAGGCGTCCAAGCGGACCGGCAAGAAATTAACGATTGGTTATCAGAACCGGTTCCGGACCGATTCCAGATACCTGCATCAAGTCTGCGAAGAAGGCGGATTGGGTGAGATTTATTTTGGCAAAGCCCATGCGATTCGTCGCCGTGCTGTACCTACTTGGGGCGTGTTCCTGGATGAGGAAGCTCAAGGCGGCGGTCCATTGATCGATATCGGGACGCACGCGTTGGACCTGACGCTCTGGATGATGAACAACTACAAGCCGAAATATGTGGTGGGGAAAACGTATCATGCCCTGTCCCAAACGAAAAATGCAGCCAATGCCTGGGGACCTTGGGATCCGGAAAAATTCACCGTAGAAGACTCTGCGTTTGGTTTTGTAGTGATGGAGAACGGGGCAACGATCTTCTTGGAATCCAGTTGGGCCTTGAACAGCCTGGATGTGAAGGAAGCGAAAACGACGTTGTGCGGAACCAAAGCGGGCGCCGATATGAACAATGGCCTGACCATCAACGGGGAAGACCACAGCTTGCTGTACGAGAAGAAGGTCGAACTGCAAACCGGGGGCGTTGCCTTCTACGATGGCGCAGGGGAGAGACCGGAAGTGCTTGAGGCTCATTCCTGGATTCAAGCCATCCTGAATGACACTGAACCGGTCGTAAAACCGGAAGAAGCTTTGGTCGTTACGGAAATCCTAGAAGCGATCTACAAATCCTCGAAGACCGGCGAGCCGGTATACCTCTAAGATCAAGGAGCGATATCCATGATTCAAGTGACCGTATGGAACGAATATCGGCATGAGAAGACCGATAAAGCCGTTCAAGACATGTATCCGGAGGGCATTCACGGCCAACTGGCGAAGTTCTTGGGCGAAGACCAGTTTAAGGTCAAGACGGCAACGTTAGACGAGCCGGAGCATGGTCTGACAGAAGAAGTGTTGGAGGATACGGATGTCCTGATCTGGTGGGGACATGTAGCCCATGATGAAGTTCGGGATGAAATCGTAGACCGCGTGCATAAGCGGGTGCTGGAAGGCATGGGGCTGGTTGTGCTGCATTCGGGTCATTTTTCTAAAATATTCAAAAAGCTCATGGGCACCTCTTGCGATCTGAAATGGCGGGAGGACGGCAAGCATTGCCGCATTTGGAATGTGAACCCAAGCCACCCGATTGCCGAGGGCATCGGTGATTTCATCGAGTTGGACAAGGAAGAGATGTACGGGGAGCATTTTGATATTCCAGCTCCAGACGAACTCGTCTTTGTCAGCTGGTTCCCGGGGGGCGAAGTCTTCCGCAGCGGCTGTACGTTCCGCCGTGGAAACGGGAAGATTTTCTACTTCCAACCGGGTCATGAGACCTATGCGAGCTATTATAACGAGAAAGTGCAAAAGGTCATTAAGAACGGGATCCGCTGGTGCGCACCAACCCAAAACGGGTATCCGGTCTACGGCCACTACAAAGCACGTGAACAATAAGGAGTGAAGGTCGATGAAACTGGGTGTATTTACGCCATTGTTTAACGCTTTAAGCTTTGAAGACATGATTGAGGAAGTAGCCAAGAAAGGCCTGCAAACGGTAGAGATCGGCACTGGCGGCTATCCGGGCAATGCGCATCTGGATATCGACAAATTGCTGGCCAGCAGCGAAGCTAGATCCGAATATCTAGCCAAATTGGCGGATAAAGGATTGGAAATCTCCGCGCTTAGTTGCCATAACAATCCGATTTCCCCGGTCCAGGAAGTGGCTGCCGAAGCCGACGCATTACTCCGCAAAACGATCAAGCTGGCAAGCTTGATGAACGTTCCGGTTGTTAATGGCTTCTCCGGCGTATCGGGCGGGAATGCGGGGGATACGCAGGTCAACTGGCCGGTATTGCCTTGGCCAACGGAATATGATGACAGCTACACGTACCAATGGGAGAAGAAATTGATCCCGTACTGGAAGGAGATCAACACCGAAGCCGAAGCGGCAGGTGTGAAGATCGGGATTGAACTGCATGGCGGCTTCCTGGCGCATACGCCATATACCATGCTGAAATTGCGGGAAGCAACCGGCAAAGCGATCGGTTGTAACCTGGATCCCAGCCATTTGTGGTGGCAAGGGATTGATCCGGTGGCGGCCGTCAAGATTCTTGGGGAAGCCGGCGCGATTCACCATTTCCATGCGAAAGACACGTATCTCGATCAAGACAACATCAATATGTATGGCTTGACGGATATGCAGCCTTACGGCAATGTGAAGACGCGGGCTTGGACTTTCCGTTCGGTAGGCTGCG
The DNA here is from genome assembly GCF_001486505.1 of Paenibacillus rubinfantis. GTDB lineage: Bacteria > Bacillota > Bacilli > Paenibacillales > Paenibacillaceae > Fontibacillus > Fontibacillus rubinfantis. Next base: position 195,186 of record NZ_LN909065.1, on the reverse strand, counting down.
GCCACGACTTGAAGGTATGGTCGGATATTATTTCCGCCTTGCGCGTATATGGATACGACTATGTGTTAAGCATTGAGCATGAAGATCCAATTATGTCTGTGGACGAAGGCTTAACCCGTGCCATTACCAACTTGAAATCGATTATGATCCACGAACAACCCTCAGCCATGTGGTGGGCGTAAAGGAGCAAGCAAGATGTCAATCATTAATTTCGCCGTAATCGGCTATGGCGGTATGGGCTCGTACCATGCCCACAACCTGATCCCTGCGGAAAGCACTCGCTTCCATGTGGCGGGGACCTACGACATTTCCGGAGAAAGACAGCAAATCTCCAAGGGCAAAGGCCTGCATATCTACACGAGCTTGGATGAGGTATTGACGGATGAAAACATCGAAGCCGTTCTGATTGCAACCCCAAATGATTCGCATAAAGAGATTGCAATTCGAGCCTTGCGGGCGGGGAAGCATGTCGTTTGCGAAAAGCCCGTAGCCATGAACACCCAAGAGCTGGATGAAATTTTGGCGGTGGCTGAAGAGACGGGTAAGGTCTTTATGGTGCATCAAAATCGCCGGTGGGACCCGGATTTCCTGATCATTCGTCAGCTGTATCAGAACAAGATGATCGGGGATATTTTCCAAATCGAATCCCGCGTTCAAGGGGCCAACGGCATTCCAGGCGATTGGCGTCACTTGGAGAAGCACGGGGGCGGTATGCTGCTGGATTGGGGCGTCCATTTGCTGGATCAGCTGCTGTGGCTGGTCGATAGTCCGGTCCAAAGCGTGCATTCGGATTTGAGTTATATCCTGGGTGATGAAGTGGACGACGGGTTCATGAGCTTCATTACCTTTGAAAATGGCGTGAAGGCGCTGGTTGAAGTGGGGACCACCAACTATACCAAGCTTCCACGCTGGTACGTGAAGGGCCTTGAAGGGACCGCGAAGATTAACGATTGGGATTTGTCCGGCGAAATCATCGCAGCGACCGGCCGTACGGATGTGGCAGCTCCAACTCCGATCCAAGCAGGGGTTGGACTCACCAAAACGATGGCACCTCCTTCGGAAGAAGCGACCGAGAAATTGACTTTCCCGGCTCCGAAAGCGGACTTTGTTCCGTTCTATCAGAACTTCTATAAGGTTGTACGTGAAGGCGCTGAGCCGATCGTTAAGAATCAGGAAGTTCGCAAGGTTATGAAGCTGATTGACGATATTTTTAAGTCTTGTCAGAAAGGATGACCTTAGTCATTCTATTCAAAAGGCTAACCGAATTCGGTTAGCCTTTTTGCTTATGGTGATACCCTATACGATCGGAAGAACGCCCGAAGATCGTCGGCCATCAACTCCGGCTCCTCCATGGCGGTAAAATGACCGCCGCGGGGGATAGACGTCCAGCGGGATATATTCAAATTGCGCATAACCCATTCTTTGGGCGGAGGCAAGATGTCCGCTTTGAACAAAGCGAGAGCGGTTGGGACAGTGATGTACCCGAGAGGTGGCAGCGTATGCGTATTTTCATAATAGAGGTGAGCTGCCGATCCAACCGTGTTCGTGACCCAATAAATCATGATATGGGTGAGCAGTTCGTCCTCCGTGAATCGTTGCCGGAGATCCCCGTCGCAATCACTCCAGGTGCGGAGCTTCTCCAGGATCCAGCTAGCCAACCCGACGGGCGAATCGGATAGACCATAGGCTAGCGTTTGGGGGCGCGTTGATTGAATGGACATATAACCCCCTTCTTGAGCCACCCAAGCTGAAGCGGCTTGCTGGTAACGCCTTTCTTCCGCCGAGAGTTCCGATTCTTCGCTTGAGTTCATCAGCGCCCGAATGATCCCGATGTCGGTGAGATGAATGCCATATAACAACTCGGGGTGATTGGCGGCCAGGTACCTGGTCACTCCGGAGCCCACATCTCCGCCGGCGGCAGCAAATTTCTCGTAACCTAGCTCCTCGGTCATTAGCTTGACCCAGAGTTCCGCGACTTGGGCGTTGTTCATGCCGGGATGTGTTGGGCGGCCGGAGAACCCGAATCCGGGCACCGAAGGGACGATCACGTCAAAAGCGTCCTCCGCGCGGCCCCCATAACTAGCCGGATCGATCAGGAGCGGGATGATTTTCTCATAACGCAGGAAGCTGTCCGGCCATCCATGGGTGAGGATCAGAGGCAGGGGATGGGGGCCTTTCCCGCGCTCATGGACGAAGTGAATGTCGATTCCGTTGACGTTGCAGCGGTATTGCGAGAAGCGGTTTAACCTAGCTTCTTGAGCTCGCCAGTCATAGTGATCTCGCCAATAGGTCACGAGCGATTGCAAATACGTCATCTCGGTTCCCCGTTCCCAACCGGTATTTTCGGGTTGATCGGGCCAGCGGACGTGATGAAGTCGATGCTTCAGGTCATCCAGGACCTCTTCGGGAACGTGGATGCGATAGGGTTTAAGTGCCATAACGTTTCCCTCCTTGTCATGCTACATCGATCATTATATCCCCCGGAAAGATGTGATACACTGGCATAAATGAAGCATCTAACTATACGATTTGATAGGTGATGGCTATGCCGCAAATAGATCGTTACAAGAATCGCATCGTCCATATTGAGTTTGTCCCGATGGAGGATGTAAGCCGACTTCCTTATCCAGAACGCCGTTCCCTGGTACTAATCACCTCGGGGCGCCTGCAAGGTACGCTCAACGGACACCCAATTTCAATCGAAGCTCCTGCGGTCCTCTGTTTGGCTGGAGACGATGATATGAAGGTCACCGAGATGCAGGGGATCGCTGCGCAAGCATTCCATTTTCACCCGGAATTTCTGAAGAGCGTTCGGTTATCTGAAACGGAGGAGGTTTTTCCTTCTGCACCCAGCATCCAAACCGGGCAATCGTTTTTTCAACGCGTGGATCCGTATCCGATCCTCCCCCGAATGACGAGTCAGGCTTATCCGCATATTTTTGAATGGTTTTTTGTGTTGGGGACGGAAGTGATGGCGCAAAGTGATGAGCGCTGGGCGTGCCGGATCAAGAAATATCTCATTCAAATTCTAGGTTTGCTGGAGGAGTTAAACCAAAATCGGGAGCCCTCACCGGTGGATCAGGTGCTAGAGTACATCCATGCCAATTATCCCCGCAAGATCATCTTGGAGGACTTGACGAGGACCGCGCATTTGAACCGCGTCAGCTTAAATAAGCTGTTTCAGGCTAGATGTGGCACAACCGCGATGGGTTACTTGCTTTCCTATCGATTCAAAGTCGCATGTGAACTCTTAACCCATACCGATATGAACCTGAACGATATTGCGCGTGCGACGGGGTTTGAATATGATACTTATTTCATCAAACAGTTTACATCTAAGAAGGGGCTGTCCCCGACAACGTATCGGAATCAATCCCGCAAGTTTTCAAATGCTCAATAATCGTTCAAGTCGCTAAACAGGAGGTTAGGATGAGGAAATTACATCGAGTTGGCATTTGTTTATTCGTGTCCTTGTTGTTATCGGCATGCAGTTATTCCGCGGAACCTCAAGAACCCCAAGCCCAGGATCAACGAGCTCAGATTCTTGAAGTCACCGCGGATTTGCCGCAAAACGAAGGCTGGTGGATCGTTCGAAACGGTACGACGACGATGACCCTTCAGGTGAAAGCCCTAAATACCGAAACGGTTTTGTTTTGGGCCGTACCCACAGGAACGGAAACATGGGGGGAACGGGAGCTTATCGGTTATGATCTCGACGGAAGCGACGGATGGTCATTCACGTGGGACTTCGGCAAACGGAGCATGCATGACCGTATCGTTGTCCAAGCCTTAGGCAGTGATGAGACATCCCAAGCTCAAGAGATGATTTTGGTTACCGCAGAGTAAAATTAGCACTTACGGCATCTACTCCTCCAGCAATCGTCCGCCATCATGCCATTGGCCGTACATTTGATTATCCTTGGTGTGTGTGATGAATTTATCCAGCCTGCTTTGAAAGAGCTCCGGTTGGTGAATGACGCTTTGGATCGTATCGATGCGAACTCTTTGATAGAGCGCCGGGAAGTTCGTGAAATTCTTGTACACTTGCGGATCTTCTCGTAGTCGTTGTTCGATCTGTTTATCGATTTGAAAAGCCTCGGGAGCCATATCGGGAAGAACCCTCCGTCCCTCCTCAGTCATTAGCCCCAACCTCTCCAGACGACGAACGCGTTCTTTGTTTAACTCCGTCCACGAGCTTTTGGATTGACGCGGAGACAGCCTTTGGGCGGTCTCCGTATCACTGACTTTCTTCTTAATGCCGTCAATCCAGCCAAAGCATAACGCTTCTTCGACCACATCTAAATAGAAGAGCGTATCCAGGCTAGGCTTCATGCGTACGACAACCCAACAAGACTTCGCAGTCCGGCTGTGCTCCTGAAGCCATTCCCTCAGTTCCACTCGGGTTCTTACAGGAAGCAGATGATCGATCTCCATCCTTTTTATCCCAGGGAAGCCGCAGGTTGCTGATACCAATACAGCGCATAGTCATTCATCGTAGAGGCGTGCCCGAGCTGGCGCAGCATCGTGGTTACGTTTCCTCGGTGATACGTCCCATGGTTCACCACGTGAAGGATCATTTCGGAGAAACGGGTTTGGCGGGGACCGGCGAACGGATTATTTAACAGTACGGACTGCTCCAGATCGGGTTGGCTTTGGAACCAAGCGTTGAACTTTTGAGCCAACTCGCTATAGACGCTCTCGTAAGCATCCACGGATTCCAAAACCCGTTCGTTTAACGTAAGAGTGGCTTGAAAGGCTTCCGGCATTTCCATCCCGGTCAGCACCAGATACCACATTTGATCAACGGCATAAATATGGCTTAACGCATGGGCAAGGGTGGGGTACGAGCTGTTTACTTCTTGATGGAGCACCGAAGACGGGAGCTCGCGAATTCTTCCCAGAATCGTTTGGTTTGCCCAAGCGTGATAGTTGTACATGTCGAACGGAATATTTTCTTTTGTCATTTGGATCTTCTCCTTTGGTGGTTGATGTCTAAATTATAAATAAAGAAGTATGACAACAGACTGTCATACTTCTTCATAAAGTTTTAGCGCCTTTTGGAGCTGTTCTTTGAGGATGCCGCGAAGCTCGATCGGCTCGAGGACTTCGGCGCCGCCGCCAAAGCTGAGCAGGATCGACCAAAGCCAGCGTGCGCTCAGCGGCTGGTAGACGGGAATCCGCACGGTCATACTCCCATCCTCATGAAATTGCTTCTCCGCCTGGTGAAATTGATCCATCACTTCCGCGAGCGCCTCTGGACTCACCCGGAGTACGACGTCATCCACTTGTCCGTCCCACGACGGCTTATTCGCTTCGAGCTTCTCCGCGGCTTCGGGATGGGGTTCAAAGGGATCCTGGGTCAGGAGCACATTCAGCATCCGGGATAACCGGAACTCCCGATAATCCTGCCGCGGCCGACAATACCCGTAGACGTACCAATTGCCAAATTTGAAATGAAGCCGCAGCGGTTCAAGCTCGCGGGCTCGGCGTTCATTTTGAGCATTGATGTAATCGAAACGCACGACCCTCCGCTGTGTGATGGACGTGCGGAGAAGAGGGAGCACGCCTATTTCCGTTCGGCGGGTTTCCAAATCCACAGCCAGGCTTGGCGTTCGAATCTCCGGTTCAATCGTTTGTAACCGTTCGATCGTTCCTTGTGCACGCTCATCTTCAAACACGGTGGATAGACTGTTCAACACGGTAATGAGGGAGGCGACGTCGTAGGAGCCTAACAGGCTTTTGTCCATTTTGTACCCGTCCATCAGGCCGTATCCGCCTTTGGTTCCTTGGTAAGCAACGACCGGGAAGCCGGCCGCGCAGAGCACATCGATATCCCGATAGATCGTTCGCGGCGACACCTGAAACTCATTCGCTAACATCGCCGCCGACAATACATCATGATTCAGAAGCTTATAGATGATGGAGATCAGTCGCTCCAATTTCATAGGATTCTCCTTTGTGCTGTCCGACTTGAGGTTGGTTTTGGAGCCCCCAATCGCATAACTGCTCCATGACGGGGATGAGGGTCTCTGCTTTAGGCGTTAGCCGGTATTCCACTTTGGGAGGAATCTGAGGGTATTCCTTCCGATCTACGAGGCCATCCGCCTCCAGTTCTTTCAGCTGGGAGCTGAGCATTTTATAAGTAACGGGCCCCAGTCGTCTTTTCATTTCATTAAAACGAACCGGCTGATCCTCAGCGAGGAGGTACAAAATCAGCATTTTCCATTTCCCGCCGATCACCGAAAGCGTATATCCAAAAGGCGTTTCTTGAACCCGGCCTTCCCCCTGATAATCCGCTAATCCCATTGCGACACTATCCTTTCAGGTAGTACCTATCAAAATAGTGCGTACTACTGCATATTTTGTGCCCAGTTTATACTATCCTTACTTTGATGTAAAGGAGAGAAAACAATGGCTCAAATTCAAACGTACAATCATGATCTGTGGGATCATGGCATTTCTCAGGGGTACGCGGTGAATGACACCCTCTACATTTCCGGACAGTTCTCTCACGATGCGCAAGGCGTATTCGTAGGCGTAGGGGATATCGAGGCCCAAACCCGGCAGACGCTTGCCAATCTGGATCGTGTACTGGAGAGCTTTGGCGCGAAGAGGGAGAACCTCGCTTATATGGAGATTTATTTGACTCGACCGCAGGAACATTTTGAAGCAGTCCTTGAATTGTTTAAGGAGTTTGTGGGGGAACACCGGCCGGCGGGAACACTGCTTGGGGTTACTTATCTGGCATCGCCCGAACAGCTGATCGAAATCAGCGCCGTTGCCCATCTGGATTAAGCGGGACAAGCAAGCCTAAAGCTCACTGAACGCAAGCGTTCGGTGGGCTTTTTATATAGATCATCAACCCAATTGCACAAATCATCAATCCATGCGAAGCGAAATCAACATGCCATTGGAGGTTTTGACCATAGGCTCACTCCTCCCGCTGCCCGTATGCTGGGATTGGGTTAATCACCACCCATTTCAACACTTATGGAGGGGGAAGGTTCATGAAGAACACAAGACGTATGGCCCGATGGATTTCCACCGCTTTGGCCATCGGCATGTTGGGAACTACGCTGTTGGCATGTTCCAATGGAGGAAATTCGGGGAGCGCCAACGCAAACGAAGGCGGAGCCAACTCAGGAGGGAACGGGAACGCGCCGACCTCGGCAGTGGCGACGTATCCGATCCAAACCGATACGACGCTAACGTATTGGGGGGAGCTGACCGGGAATTTGGTTGGCGTCAAAAACACGCACCAAGACGTCCCTTTTTTCAAGAAATGGCAGGAGAATACCGGGGTACCGCTTGAATTTCTGGCCCCGCCCGCCGGCCAAGGCCGTGAAGCGCTAAACGTGATGCTCGCGTCGGGCGATTTGCCGGATATGATCGAATACAATTTCATGAGTTTTCCCGGCGGACCGGAGAAAGCGATCAGCGACGGGTATATTTTGCGCCTGAACGACCTGATCGACAAGCACGCGCCGAACCTTAAGAAATATCTGCAGGATAATCCCGATATCGATAAAATGGTGAAAACCGACAGCGGCAGCTACTATGTGTTTCCGTTCATTCGGGGTGACGAATATCTGCGGGTCTTCCAGGGACCGATGATCCGCAAGGATTGGCTGGATGACCTGGGACTGCCGGTGCCGGAAACGATCGACGAGTGGACCGCAACGTTAAAGGCGTTCAAAGAGAAGAAGGGGGCAACCGCTCCGCTCTCGATGGTCAGCAAGCCGCGCTTCTTTAATGAATCCTACAACGGGGCGTTCCTTGGTGCGTTTGGGGTGATCCAGGGCTTTTACCAAGAGGACGGCAAGATCAAGTTTGGTCCCGCGGAACCTGGGTTTAAGGAGTATTTAAGATTGTTCCAATCCTGGTATAAGGAAGGGCTGCTCGATAAAAATATCGCGACGGTGGACGGTAAAGCGCTGGACAGCAATCTCGCTTCCGGAGCTACAGGTGCCACGATCGGCAATGCTGGCGGCGGGATGGGGAAATGGCAGCCTTTGATCGAGGCAAACGATCCGAAAGCGGTGCTGGTGGCGACCCCTTATCCGGTGCTGAATAAAGGGGATAAGCCTAAATTCGGCCAACGTAACCAAGCGTACTCGTCCGAAGGTACGGTTGCGATTACGACGGCGGCGAAGAATCCGGAACTGGCGGTCCAGATGCTCGATTACGGGTACAGCGAGGAAGGGCATATGTTCTTCAACTTCGGGGAGGAAGGCGTCAGCTACGAGATGGTGGACGGCTATCCGAAATACACCGACCTTCTGATGAAAAATCCGGATAAACTGGCACCGGCGCAAGCGATCTCGTTATACGCCCGCGGCAGCTACAATGGCCCGTTTGTGCAAGATAAGCGGTATGCGGAGCAGTTCTTCGCCCTGCAAACCCAGCGGGATGCCATCGAAATCTGGAAGAATACCGATGCAGCGAAATACCAGTTGCCGCCGATTACGCCAACGCCCGAGGAAAGCTCGGAATATGCGGCGATCATGAACGACATGAACACGCTGGTGGATGAGATGACGATCAAAATTATTTTAGGCGATGAATCCGTGGACCAGTTCGAGAGCTATGTGGAGAAAATGAAGTCGCTTCGCCTGGACCGGGCGATCGAGATCCAGACCGCGGCGCTGGAGCGTTATAACAGCCGGTAATTGCCATGCGGGAGGGCGAGCAAGTCCTCCCGATTAGAAATGAGGTGAATTCAGAAGACGCATGAGCAAACCAACCACCTTCAAACGCCGGTTCATCCGGGACTTCCGGATGAACAAATATCTGTATCTCATGATGATCCCCGTCGTCGCCTACTATGTGATTTTTCACTACGGCCCGATGTATGGCGCGGTGATCGCTTTTAAGGATTTTTCCCCGATTAAGGGGATTCTCGGGAGTGATTGGGTTGGACTCAAGCATTTCGAGGACTTTTTCGGCAGCTATTATTTCCTTCGAGTGCTCAAAAATACGATCATGATCAGCTTGTACACGCTGATTTTTGAGTTTCCGGCACCGATTATTTTGGCGCTGCTGATTAATGAGGTGCGCCGCCGCCATTTTAAACGGGTTGTCCAGACGATTACGTATATGCCGTATTTTATCTCGCTTGTGGTCATCTGCGGCATCATTACGGATTTTACGAACGCGGACGGCTTAATTAACCGGCTGTTCATGCAGTTTGGGTACGATGGGCAGGCCATGCTGCAAAAACCCGAGCTGTTCCGGCCAATCTATGTGTTATCGGAAATTTGGCAGCGGATCGGCTGGGAGTCGATCATCTATATCGCCGCGCTGATGAGCATCGACCTTGAGCAATATGAGGCCGCACGGATGGACGGAGCCAGCCGGTTGAAGCAGATGTTCTATATCACGCTGCCGGGGCTGCTGCCGGTGATCACCATCATGTTCATCTTACGAATCGGGAATTTACTGAACGTTGGTTTTGAGAAGATTATTTTGCTGTACACTCCGGTCACCTACGAGACCGCGGACGTCATTTCGACGTTCGTGTACCGCAAGGGCTTGCTGGAGTTCGGCTGGAGCTATAGCTCGGCCGTCGGGTTATTTAATTCGTTGATCAATCTCGCGCTGCTCATCTCCGCGAACTACATCAGCCGCAAAGTGAACGAAAACAGCTTATGGTGAGGTGAAAAGGGATGAAGACGGAAAGCAGCGGTTGGTTGGACCGCATATTTAATGTGATTAACTATACCCTTTTGATCCTGCTGGTGGCGGCAACTTTGTATCCGCTGCTGTATGTATTGTTCGCGTCGTTAAGCGACGCGGCGCAACTTCTGGCTTATAAGGGCCTGCTCTGGAAGCCGGTTGGCTTCAGTTTGGCGGCGTATGAGAGCGTCCTCGCCAATCCGGGGATCGGGATCGGATTTCGCAACACGTTGTTTATCGTTGTTTTTGGGGTGACCGTCAACATCTTTATGACAGCGCTAGGTGCTTATGTGTTGTCCCGCAAAAATGTGATGTGGAACAAAGTCTTTATGTTCCTCATCGTATTTACGATGTTTTTCGGCGGCGGATTGATCCCGATGTATCTGGTCGTCAAAGGCGTTGGTCTGCTGGACTCGTTATGGTCCACGATTATACCGTTTGCGATCAGCACGTTTAATCTGATCATAATGCGGACCTCGTTTATGGGCATCCCGGACAGTCTGGAGGAATCGGCCAAAATCGACGGGGCGAACCACTTCACGATTCTGTTCCGCATCATCATTCCGCTCTCCATGCCCGTGATTGCCGTGATGATCTTGTATTATGCGGTGGACAAATGGAACGGTTGGTTCTACGCCTCCGTGTTCATCAAAAGCCGGGAATTGTTTCCGCTGCAGCTCGTACTTCGTGAAATCCTAATCTCCAACTCGACCGACAGCATGTCGATCGGCGCCTCCGCCGGTGACCGGTTTCAGATTGGGGAGACGATTAAATACGCGACGATTATCGTAGCGACTTTTCCGATTATGTGTGTGTATCCGTTTTTACAGCGATATTTCGTAAAGGGCGTTATGGTGGGCTCGTTGAAAGGGTAATAGAATAAAGATGTTTGGAAGGAAGCTCGATGATACACGGTAGAGGAGGAGAAGCATGACAACGACTAGCGAAACGCTCAGCCAGGAGTTCTGGCCGCGGTTGGAAGCCAAAGTATCCCGTATGCGGGAGTCCTTGGGCAACAAGAGTCCCCATGTTGCGGGGGCGGACGGAATTTACGACGATACGAAGCTGGATTGGTGGACCTCCGGCTTCTGGCCGGGAATCCTATGGCTGATGTACGAGATGACGGGCGAAGAACCGTATAAGGATGCCGCCTGGTCCTGGGATGAGCGGTTGTTCGCGTTGTTTCAGCAGGAGAACGCCTTTGACCATGATGTTGGATTTCATTACTTACCAACAGCGGTCTTCAAGTATAAAGTGACGGGGGACAAGAACGCCTTGCGGCGGGGCTTGTTCGCGGCTAATTTCTTGGCCGGGCGTTTCAACCCGCGGGGCAGCTACCTTCGGGCCTGGAACGGCAAGGATCAGGCCGGATGGTCGATCATCGATACGATGATGAACGTATCGCTGCTCTTCTGGGCCTCCGAGGAGAGCGGCGATCCGCGGTATGCCCATATCGCCAAAGCTCATGCGGATATGGTCGTGAAGCAATTCGTGCGCGCCGACGGTTCTTCCCATCATATCGTCACCTTTGATCCGGAAACGGGCGAACGTGTGAAGGCGTTGGGAGGGCAGGGGGCCGGTCCTGACTCGGCTTGGAGCCGGGGGAACGCCTGGGCGCTTTACGGCCTAGCGAACACTTACCGCCATACTGGAGATCCCGCCTACCTTAGCGCAGCGCAATGCGTGGCGAATTTCTTTATCGCCAGCTTGCCGGAGGACGGCGTGCCGCCGTGGGATTTCCGCGCCTCGCAGGAGGCGGGGGATACTGGTGTCCCCCGCGACAGTTCGGCCGGGGCCATCGCGGCATCCGGCTTGCTGGAGCTCGCCGAATTGCTGGAAGACGCCGCCAGCCGACCTTACCGCGCGGCCGCTGAACGAATCCTTCGTTCCTTGGCGACCCATTATGCCACTTGGGACGATCCGCGGCATGAAGCCATCTTGGTTCAGGGAACCGGCCACAAACCGGCGAACCAAAACGTTAACGTTTCGCTCATTTACGGCGATTACTTTTTGGTGGAGGCTTTTGCCAAGCTCAAAGGTTGGGAACGGCGTATTTTTTAGGAACGAACTACACTTCTAGGAAGGATCAGCCCGAAGGACCGCAAGGTCCATTCGGGCTATTTGCGTTGGGTAGGGAGAAGCAGCGCCCGCCTGCCGTTATTGTCAATCGAATTGAACTTTTTATCTATAGGCTTCCGCTAGGGGTTCACGTTATAATTAGGTCTTGATCCGATGCGCCGACAAACCTGCAAACTGAAACTGCTGACTGTAAAAACCTACAAACCGGAAGGATACGGGGGATGAACGGATGCTGAACATTCAATCTTTGTGGCGGAAGCGGGAAAGCGTGATCGTAACCTGGCTCGTTTCGTACAGTGCAGTGTTGTTTGTGCCGATTCTGATCAGCCTCGTTATTTATGCGCAAGCCAATACAGCGCTAAAGAGCGAAATCCATCGGGCGAACGATTCGTTGCTGAAGCAAGTGCGCTATACGATCGACACGCAAATCGACCTGATGAAACGGCTGAACATGGAGATGACCTGGAGTCCGAATCTGCAGACATTGATGTATTCCAGCCAATCCGAGGCGGAAGCTCCTTATACCGCTTACCAGCTTGTCAAGGAGTTTCGACTGTTTAAGACGTCGTATGCAACGATCGATGAATTTTATGTGGCATGGAAAAAAGGGGATGCGATTCTTCGGGCGGGCAATATCCGGGATTTGCCAACCGCCTTTCACACCATTCACCAAACCGGCGCTTTGAGTATGGAAGCTTGGCGGCACCTTGTTTTGGAAGCGGATACAAATCAATTTGTGGTGCTTCCTCATCTGAACGCGGGGCCCACGGATACCTCCATCGCTTATGTTACGCAGCTCCCCTCGGATTTGAACGGCCAAGTGCCTGGAGCCGTCGTGGTGATGACCGATACCCGTCGGTTCCAGCAGGCCATCGAAGGGATTTCCGGCTTCAGTGACGGGTTGCTGCTGATTCTGAATCAGAATAACGAAATCCTGATGACCAATCGGGATAATGCTGGCGAGCTGCTCCCGTTTATGGAAGGCAACCGCGTCAGGTTGGATCGGGCGCAAGCAGGGGAGTCCGAGCTGTTTTATATGGAATCCACGGTGTCCGACCTTAAATATGCTTTGATCATTCCCAGCGGATGGGTTTGGGAAAAAGCCGTCTACGTTCGCAATTTTACGTATATCAGCATCCTGGTTAGCCTCATTGGCGCGGGGGTGTTAACGTGGTTCTTCATGCGGCGGAATTATTCTCCGATCCAGCAGTTGGTGGAATCGCTGAAAGATAAGAATACGCAAGCCTTGCCCGGCGAGCCCAATGAGCTCCGATTTATTCAGAGCATGATCCAACGAACGCGGACCGAGAAGAACGAGATCGCCCAGCAGTTGCAGAAGCATCAGCAGGTGCTGCGCTCGAATTTGATTTATCGGCTGTTGAAGGGCAAAACCGATCCCCTTGTACCGTATGAAGAGTCGTTTCGTTCTTTTCAAATGCCGCTGTATTCTCAGGATTTTTCAGTGATTTTATTGGTGATCGAAAACGAGGAGAGCCTTTACGACAAGCTTCCGGGCGTAGGGCTTAACGAAAGGAGCAAGCTGATTCAACTGATCATCGCGAATGTGGTGGAGGAACTCGTTGCAAGTCGAGGGCACGCCGGGTACGTCGCTGAGGCGGATGAGATGATAGTCTGCCTGGTCAATTTAAAGGCCGGTTCCCCATCTTCCGAATGGAGTCGGGAGCTAAATGAGATCGCGGCGGAAGCGCAGCGGTTCTTGGAGCGCTATGAGATGGAGCTAACCATCTCAATCAGCGGCCGGCATACCTCCTGGCTTGGCATCAACCAAGCCTATCAGGAGGCGGTGGACGCGATGGAATACAAGATGGTGCTTGGCAAAAAAGGAATTATCGCCTATGGCGATATCCGTCATGAGTCGATGAATGGCCCGTACGGTTACGACTATCCGCTGCAAGCCGAACAGCAGTTGATTAACTTCATCAAAGCTGGCGATGCCGAGCAGGCCAGCAGTTATATGAATGAGATCATGAGGCGCAATTTGGAACTGCCGGTCATGTCGTTGAACGTCGCGAAATGCCTCATGTTTAATTTGGTGAGCACGATGATAAAGGTGATTCACGAGCTGGGCGGACATGAGGACGATTGCCGCTTGGCAGGGTATCCATTGTGGATAGATGAGTGTTTAGCCTGTGATACCGTGCAGGACATGCAGGATGCTTTGCAGAACCTGCTGCAAGAGGTTTGTGTCTTTGCTGCCGATAAACGTGTAAGCCATCTTTCAAGAGAGCGCGAAGATTCGCTTCGCAGCTTGACGGAGCAGGTGACGGCGTATATAGCTGCACATTACGGCGACGTCAATTTAAATGTGAATGCGATTGGCGATCATTTTGGCATGAAAGGTAGTTATCTTTCCAAGCTCTACAAGAATCAGACGGGGGAAGGTTTGCTGGACAGCATCCATCGCTGCCGGATCGATAAAGCCAAGGAGCTCATGGGGACAAAACCGGATTCGATCAGCGAACTTTCCAAGGTCGTGGGATATAACGATGCGGCAACATTTATTCGGGTCTTTAAGAAATACGAAGGCATCACGCCCGGGAGGTATAAGGAGATCAGCGGGATGAGCGGGAAGGAGGCTACGGTATGATGCGAAAACGGAAGGGAAGCGGGGCACATCTCGCCCATCAAGGGCTCCCCGTACTGCTGATGCTGGCAATGCTGACCGTTCTGCTGGGGGCGTGCGATCTGGCCGAAGGACGTTTCCGTATGGACTCGGCGGCTTCGGCGGGAGTTTCTAAGAATGTAGGTAACTATGGAGGCAGTGCGCTAACCAATCTGTCGCCGCTTACTTATTGGGCGGAGTTAAACGGGAATGCGGCCAGCATTAAGTCTAGTTTTGGCGAGGTCCCGTTCTTTCAGGAATGGCAACGACGAACCGGTGTTAAGCTGGATTTCATCCAGCCTCCCGGCAATCAAGGGAAGGAAGCGCTAAGTGTGCTGCTCGCCTCCGGCGAGCTGCCGGATCTGATCGAATACGAATGGATCCATTATCCCGGCGGGCCCGAGAAGGCGATCAACGACGGTTATATCCTGCGGCTAAACGAGATCATCGACCAATACGCTCCGCATCTCAAAAAGTACCTCAGCGAGCACCCCGAGATCGATTTGCAAGTGCGTACGGCGAACGGGAGTTATTACGCTTTTCCGTTTATTCAGGGCGATCAGCGTCTCCGCACTTATCAAGGACCTATTATCCGCAAGGATTGGCTGGATGAGCTGGGGCTTAATGTGCCGGTGACGATCGAGGAATGGCATGAGGTGCTGAAGGCATTTAAGGAGCGTAAAGGAGCCAAAGCGCCGCTGACGTTCCTGGGCGTTCCGAATCCGCTGTTTGGCATTGAAGGCGGAGGATTCATTGGCGCCTTTGGGATTAAGAAGGATTTTTACCAAGAACAAGGCAGGGTCAAATTTGGGGCGATCGAGCCGGAGTATAAGGCGTTTCTGGCGTTATTCCGCGACTGGTACAAAGAGGGGTTGATCGATCCCAATCTGGCGGCTGTGGATTCGGAAACCCAAGATACCAGCATGATTCTAGGGCGAAGCGGCGCAAGCATCTGGAATGCGGGCGCAGGGATCGGGACATGGCTGCCGATCATGAAAGCAAACGATCCTGCGGTCGAACTAGCCCCGGCGCCTTATCCGGTGATGAAGACAGGCGATCGCCCTAAATTTGGCCAATTCGCCCCGGCTGTTGGAACCAGCGGCGGTGTTGCGATTTCCACAAGCAACCGACAGGTGGAGGAAGCGGCTCGTATGCTGGATTACGGGTACAGCCCGGAAGGTCATCTGCTGTTTAACTTCGGGATCGAAGGCGTCAGCTACGAAATGAAGGACGGGTATCCCGCGTATACTGACCTTATTTTAAACAATCCGAATCAGTGGGCTCCGTCACAAGCGCTCGCCATGTATACCCGGGCCAGCTATTTTGGGCCGTTCGTGCAGGATGTGCGTTATATGGAGCAGTATTACACACTGGAGGAGCAGCAGGAGGCCATCCGGCTCTGGTCCGATACGGACGCTTCGCTTCACAATTTGCCGACCTTGCCAAAAACCGAGGAGGAGAGTACCGAATTCTCCGTTATTATGCAAGACGTAAACCGCATCGTGGATGAGATGTCGCTGAAATTGATCTACGGAATCGAACCGCTGGATGCGTTTGAGGGTTACGTGGAACAAATTCATGCCATGGGCATTGACCGGGCGATTCAAATCCAGCAGCAGTCCCTGGACCGGTATAACCAAGCGTTGTCTGCCAAATGAATGGCGTTATTTGGATAAAATGGCAACCTGAGTGGCGTTTTTGAGCATCGAAAATGTCCGTCCCTCCTCCTACAATCGGGGGTGAATCCATAATCAAAGGAGGACGATGATGTGAAGAAACGCAAAAGATGGACGACGATGCTGCTAGCGGTGGCCGTTGTTGCCGGAATCGCGATGCCTCAGGGAGGGGGAGTGCTCCCGGCGTCAGCCGACGAGACGAAGCCAGCGACAAATCAAGGCCAGTCCTTGAACCGAGATGGGAGAAGCGTGCTTTATCCGAAGGAGTGGTATCCAGGTTATCGGACGGCAGAGGGTCAGTTTCTGCATGATTTCTCCTATGCGGGCTACCGCAGAGGCGAGGTGCCGATTCCAGCGGTGGATAAGCATCGGGGCATGAATGTAACGAAAGCCCCTTACCGCGCGGATTCTACCGGACGCAAGGACGCCACGCTTGCCATTCAACAAGCGATAGATGATGCAGCGGCCCGCGGAGGAGGTGTTGTCTACCTTCCCAAAGGAACGTACCGTGTAACCCCGCAGGAAGGGAAGGATTTTGCCTTAAATCTCCACTCCAGCGGGGTGGTGCTGAAGGGAGACGGCCAACATCAAACGCACCTCTTCAATGCGCAGGAAAATATGAAGCAAAAGGACATCATCCGAGTGGGGGGCGGCGATTGGAAACGGACGACCACTACGACGAAGCTGCGCAAAACGGTCTCCGAACCCACGGTGTTGCTGCCCGTGGAGAGCACAGAGGGGTTTCAAATGAATGATTTCGTTGTCATCACGTTTGAGACGACGGAAGGTTTCCTGAAGGAGCATGGGATGGAGAATAAATGGGCTTCCCGCTTAGGTAAAGTGGAGCCGCTGTTCTATCGGCAGATCATTGCTGTTGATCCAGAGGCCAAAACCTTGACCCTGGATATCCCCACCCGTTATCCGTTAAAGCTTCGCGACGATATTACCATTACCAAGACCGAAGCGCCCATTATGGAAGTTGGGCTGGAGGACTTCTCGATCGCCAACGTCCAGAACTCCAAGCCAGGGCTGGGGGAAGATGATTTCAAGGTCGAAGGGACCGCGGGATACGAAGCCGATAATGCCAAAGCGATCAACGTCATCGCCGCGGCGAACAGCTGGATCCGCAACGTGGGCACGTATAAGCCGCCGGGGAACACCGAGTACCATATTTTATCCAAGGGGGTTATTTTGGATCGGACGAAAAATGTCACCGTTGAGAAGGTCACCATGCAGTATCCGCAATATCGGGGAGCGAATGGGAACGGATATCTGTACCAATTCATCGGGAACGATAATCTGATTACGGGCAGCCGTGCCGTCGGGGCGAGACATAGCTTCACTTATGCCAATTTCTCGGCCAATGGGAATGTGCTATTGGATGCTTATTCCGAGAATTCTTTTTACCTCACCGATTTCCACATGTATTTGAGCATGGCCAACTTGATAGACAATTTCACGGTGAACGGGGATGCGATATCCGCGATCACGCGGGATTACGGATCGTCCGCGACAAACCGCCACGGAGTGGTGACGACCGAAAGTGTATTCTGGAATACGAAAGGCGTCGCCGCACATGCGAGCAAACCTGGAGTGATCATCGAATCGGAGCAATTTGGCAACGGGTATATCATTGGGACGCAAGGCAAAGTGAACGGGGTGAAGGTTGACATCGTGGGTTCGATTCCGGATGCCGATACCTCGCCGTTTGATTGGGTCGAAGGCGTGGGGCAAGGGGAGCGCTTATTCCCGCAAAGCTTGTATAAGGATCAAGCCAAGAAGCGATTGGATCCTGCCGGATTAGGGTTGCAATCGTTGCTTGTGAACGGTGACGCCGTGCCGGGCGTGCAATTTATGCGGACGCAATATGATTACGTGCTGCCCTTTGGTACAACCGAGACTCCAATCCTTTCGGCGAAGGCGGTGTCGAAGGAGGCGCGCGTCAAGATCGTCCAACCGAAAGGGACAAACGGAACCGGCGTCATTACAATCAGCCGGCGTGGACAGACGCAAACGGTGCACGTGCAGTTTAGCGTGGCGAATACGCCCGTGCTTCCGGAGAATATTACGATTGCTCCGGACAAAAGTGTACCCGGCTGGCGATCCGCCGGTTATGCCATCAGCGCAGGTAAAAGCGGGCGTCTGCAAGCTTTTTTGACGCTGGATAACGGGGAAGTCGTAAATACCTCCGAATTAAATATCCCCGTAACCTACCGACTTAGCGACGAGCAGGCGGGATATATTGATGGGAATACGTTTTATGCAGAACGGCCCGGCATAGTCGACATCATTGCCAGCTGCCAGCTACAAGGCGTGGTCGTTGAGGCGCGCCAGACCTTTGAAGTAGTGGAGCCGATGGCCGAGCCAGAAGGTCCTTTGACGGCGATCGTGAAGGTAACGGCCAGCGCGGACGACGGCAATATCCCTCTCAACACGCTGGACCGTGATTCGGACACCCGTTGGTCGGCCGATGGGAAAGGGCAGTTTTTGCAAGTGGAGCTGGAAGAGGAAACGATCGTTGATCGGGTGAGCCTGCTGTTTTATAACGGCCAGACTCGTTCGAACTATTTTGATTTGGAAGTTTCCGTGGACGGCGTAAATTTTGAACCCGTGCTCACCGGTATGGCCAGTAAGAAGCAGTCTGCGCTGGAGACGTTTGAGTTTACCCCAACTCCGGCCAAATTTCTCCGGTATGTCGGTCAAGGGAACGAAATCAATACCTGGAACAGCTTGATTGAAATTTGGGTGCATGCCCAATAATCAGGCCTGAACTCCCTTGAGATTAGTTCAAACAGATCATTTGGAAATTTACCTTTTTGTGGTAATCTCATTCTGGATCGAATATCCCTGTGATGAGGAGGGTGCTCCCCTTGGCACATCGCAGGGGAAATCAGAGAAGGAATGGAGTGTAGAGGACCGAGTGAAGAACAAGGCAATCCTGCTGTTTCTGGTCGTCTGTATGACGCTGGTCAGCGGCGGACCCACCCCGGCCCAAGCACAGCAGAGGCAAGCCAAAGCGATCTGGGCATGGGACTTTTATGAAGCGGCTGCGAATTCGAACAAGATCACGGCGTTATTGAGGTTTTTGAAGGAGCAGGACATCAACCTGTTGTTTATTGGAACAAGCAAGACGCTGCCGGATCAACCGGCAACTTACGAGGAACTGATCACCCGAGCGCATGCGGAGGGAATCCGCGTCTTTGCCTTGGTCGGAAGGGCGGAATGGGCCTTGGAAGCTCAACACCGCGAGGCGGTAGCGGAGCTTCGGCAGGTTCTGTCGTTTAATGCCTCCCACCCGGACAGCGCCTTTGACGGCATTCAATACGATATCGAACCGCACACTTTGCCGGTATACAAAACCAAGCGGGGTTCGGTTAATTATCAGTACATCCAGGTGTTAAGAAGAATCGCGGGTGAAATCAAGGCCAGCGGCGATCCCCTGGAGTTTAACGCGGCGATCCCTTGGTGGTTGGCATCGGGAGAAAATCCGGTCATCGTGGAAACGGGGGGACAACGCAAGCCGCTGAGTTATTTCGTATTGGATATCGTCGATACCGTATCCTTAATGGCCTATCGTGATACGGCCGATCGACAAATACGCGCGTCTCTGGCGGAAGCGGATTATGCGGCTAAATTGGGCAAGAAGATATACATCGGGGCGGAGACCAGTCCGCCCAACGGCTCGACGATTCCAAACGAGATTACGTACTATAACAAGGGTACGACCTACATGAACAACCAGATCGAGGAAATCACCGCCTACTATGCGAAGCATAAAGGCTTTGGCGGGATCGCGATTCATCAGTACCCGGCCTTCAAAAAAATGCTGCAAGATCGTTAAAAACTTTCGTCGCGCATACCGCTTGTCGAAATTGAATAAGGATGGATCAAGAAGGACGCGAACCACTTCGCGTCCTTCTTGTTAGTGCGCCACGCATGGCGCGTAGCTAGGCGGTGAAAGTCCGCTATGGGGGCTGGCAGTTGCCAACCATTAGCCAAGAGCAAGGGTGTCCATCGTGAGGTGGAATCTGAAGGAAGCTGGAGGCAAAGTCCCGGCCTGAGGAACACGAATCGCATCAGGCATCCAAAGTGGGATGAGTCTGCTAAACAAGACGAAATCCAATAAACTGCACGGACACGCGGATGTAAATGCGGCGGGTATACGGGATGAAAGTTACGCGTCTTACCGTGGGAGGTCTCATGGACGTGAGGAGATGAATTTCAAATCATGGTTGAAACAAGATTTATCATGAGAAGTCAGCAGACGCCATAGTACCTCGGTTAGTCGACAACTTGAGGGAAGGGCTGAACCTAAGGAGGTGTGGGTTAATGAAGGGTACCGAAACAGGAGTCAAGTGCAGCCAACTTCGAAGAGAAGGCTCGACGCAAAACGTACATGCGGAACATGGAGAATATGCGGGAGCGCACAGTCCTGAGCGGATACCTGAAACCGACAGCACCGACGCAACCGAGTCGAAGGACGAGTTGCTTGAGAAAATCGTTAGCAGAGACAACATGAACGAAGCGTTCAAGCGGGTCAAAACTAACAAAGGATCTCACGGAATCGACGGGATGGGAGTAGATGAACTTCTACAATATCTCCGAGAGAACGGAGAAACCATCAAGGAATCCATTCTGGACGGAACCTACCGTCCGAATCCTGTTCGAAGGGTAGAAATCCCGAAAGAGAACGGAAAGAAGAGAAACCTGGGAATTCCTACGGTTGTTGACCGAGTTATCCAACAGGCGATCGCTCAAGTGCTTACCCCGATCTACGAAAAACAGTTTTCGGAGAACAGTTTCGGATTCCGACCCAAGAGAAGCGCACATAACGCTATTCAGAGAAGCCAATCAAACATCGAAGAAGGGTACAAATACGTGGTCGATATGGACTTGGAGAAATTCTTTGACACCGTTAACCAAAGCAAATTGGTGGAAGTCTTATCCCGAACCATTAAAGACGGGCGGGTCATCTCGCTCATCCACAAGTACCTGAAAGCCGGCGTTGTCGTGAAGCACCGCTTCGAGGATACGGAAATCGGCGTACCGCAAGGGGGCAATCTGAGTCCAATTCTCAGCAACATTATGCTGAACGAACTGGACAAGGAACTGGAAAGCCGCGGGCACCGCTTCGTGCGCTATGCGGACGATCTCCTGATCTTCAGCAAAAGCAAAAGGAGCGCGGAACGGACACTGGAGAACATTCTTCCCTTCATTGAAAAGAAGTTATTTCTCAAAGTGAACCGGGAAAAGACAGTGGTGGACGAGGCGTGGAAGGTTAAATTTCTTGGGTTCTCCTTCTACAAAAGGAAAGGAGAGACACGAGTCCGCATTCATCCGAAATCCGCTGCCAAGATGAAAGCCAAAGTAAAGGAGCTCACGTCCAGAAGCAACGGGATGGGAAATGAAGAACGAGCCGAAAAGCTTAGACGCTACATCATGGGGTGGATCAACTACTACAAAATAGCGGATATGAAAAGTATGCTCCAATCCACGGATGAATGGATGAGAAGGCGGATTCGCATGATCTTCTGGAAGCAGTGGAAACGAGTGAGGACGAAATTCGAGAAACTGCAATCGCTCGGAATCCAAGGACAAAAAGCATGGGAATACGCAAACACGAGAAAGGGCTACTGGAGAATCTCCAATAGCCCCGTCCTCTCGAAGTCCCTCGGAAATAACACCCTCAAGGGCTTAGGATTTCTCTTCTTCTCGGATTATTATCGACAAGTAACTGCGAAAACTTAGGAACCGCCGTATACCGAACGGTACGTACGGTGGTGTGGGAGGTCGGCTACTCAATTAATGGGTAGCCTCCTACCCGATTTCAGGGACATCCAGAGCGTTGTCGTTGCTTTACAGAAGATTAACACACGGATGATACCCCCTTGATGTTCGAGCTGTACCATGAGAGACATGTGGGACCGTTCCCACGCGGGAACTCGTCCTCTAACTGTCACTCCACAAGATAAACAAGAAAGGCGATGAGCCGTAGTGCTGATACTTGATGTGATGGGACGTGTGTTGCCGGAATATTCCAAGACGCATCTCCGAATTCCGTTTCACTTGGATGAGGACTGCCGCCGGCTGCGACTGAAGTTTGAATATACCCCGAAGGAGCTGGAGGACCGCAAACGATCGCTGGAGCTGCTTCAGCAAAGCTTTGATGCTTATCTGTTGCCGGAGCAAAGGGAACCGGCGATGAGCCAAGCGGACCGTTATTTGCCGCTGAAAAACCTGATCACGCTCTCGCTGGACGATCCGAATGGCTATCGGGGAGCGTGTCACCGCCATGACTCGGTGCAGGAGCTGACCCTTTCGGCTGAGCAAGCTTCCCCCGGATTGATGGCGGGACCCCTCCCTGCCGGAGCTTGGCAGGCCACCTTGAGCGTCCACTGCATCGTGACGGACTCTTGTGATTACAAGCTGCAAATTTGGACGGAAAAGGAGCGGGAGGTGCAATGAAATGGCTGGCTTGCGAGCTGCATACCCATACGCTGCACAGCGACGGCTCCCAAACGCTGGAAGAGTTGGCCGCGGGAGCGGTCAAACTCGGTTTTGATGCGATGGCTCTGACGGACCATAACACGATGTCCGGCCTTGCCGGGAAGGATGTCATCGCCAGCCAATTCGGGCTGCTGATCCTTCCCGGGATGGAGTGGACCACGTTCCATGGCCATATGGTGACGATAGGATTAAGTGAATATGTGGATTGGCGAAGCGCGGATCGCAGCCAGATCGATGAAGGCATTCAGGAAGTGCATCGCCTCGGCGGGCTTGCCGGATTGGCTCATCCGTTCCGAATCGGCAGCCCGGCCTGTACCGGATGCTTCTGGGAATATGAGATTCAGGATTGGTCCGTGGTTGACTATATCGAGGTTTGGTCCGAGACTTTTGCTTCCATCCGGACCAATAACCGTCGAGCGTATGCCCTATGGACCGATAGGCTAAACGAAGGCTTGCGAATCTCTGCGACATCGGGCCGGGACTGGCATGCGCAGAAGGAGACGGGGGATCCGCTGTCGGTCACGTATCTCGGCATCCCGGAAGGCGAGTTGACGACGGAAGAACAGCTCGTTAACGCACTGCGGGAAGGGAGAGCCTCGGTGACGATGGGCCCGCTGCTGTTGTTGACGGTTAGCTTGGACGGTCAAAGTTATGGTCTGGGATCCATGATCCAGTCTTCGCCGCAAGCACAAACGAAAGATCAAGGAGAGCTGCAAGCCGATATCACGATTGATTTCTCGGTTCGGCCAGGGTTGTGGTCCTTACCTGAACAGAAATTCAAGCTTATTCTCTGCTCCGACCGGGGCCAAGAGCTGGACGCGGAGGTCGTGTGGAACGGGGAACGCTCTGACGACAAATGGCTCCGCTTATCCGGATTGCCGCTCTCGTCCGAGCCCCGAAAATGGCTGCGAGCCGAGTTATGGGGAACGGTGCGTAAAGTGAACACATTAATCGCCTTTACCAATCCGATTTATTTCGACTAAGGAGGTAGTTCATGGCATGAAGCAATTTCCTTTGATCACCGCCCACACCGGATGTATGGGGCATCCGGATCATTCCCTGGCCTCGCTAAACGCTGCTTTGGCGCTTGGAGTCGACGTTTATGAAGACGATATTCGGATTACGCGGGACGGCAAGCTGGTATTGGCTCACGATGACGAAGTGGTGCTTGCGGACGGTCGACAAACCCGCTTGTCGGACATGGCGTTGGAGGAGCTGGAGGAATTTTCGCAGGAGGAGCGTCTGCCGCTGGAATCCGTTCTTCGCTGGATCAAAAAGACGGGCAGAACGATGAACCTCGATCTCAAATCGGCGGCTTGCCTGGAACCGGCGGCGGCGATGTTGCTGACAATGGACATGACGGATCAAGCGTTCTTCAGCGGATGTGAATACTCGGTCGCCTTGGAAGCCGATCGCGTCACTCCATCCATACGCAAGCTGCTGAACGTAAACATCGACAGCTTTCGGAACGGTTCGTATGCTGAGGCCGTTGCCCAAGCCTGTAATGAAGGCCGCGCGGCGCGATGTTTCGGGCTAAACGTTCCGTATCCGTTGGTTCGGCCGGAGCTCATCGCTGCGGCGAGACATGTCGGGTTGGCGGTTTATGTGTGGACTGTCTCGGAGCCGGATGACATGCGGCGAATGGCTGGCATGGGCGTCGATTCGATCACGACCCGGAATGTAGCTGCGCTTCTGGCGGTGAAAGCCAACATGATCAACCCTGAAGGAGAGAGCGGAAGTTGACGAACAAACCGAACCATGGCCTGCGGGAAATCGCCCGATTGGCGGGGGTATCCAAGTCCACGGCCTCCCGGGTCATTTCCGGCAACGGATATGCCAGCCCTGAGGTAAAGGAACGGGTGCTGCAAGCAGCGGAAACCCTCCGTTACAAGCCGAATGCCGTTGCCCGGGCCATGGTCACTAAACGAACAAATAATCTCGGTGTCATCGTATTTCGTGAGAAGCCGCCGATCGTTTCCCATCCGTTATACGGCAAAATCATTGACGAAATTCTGTTCGCTTCGGAAGCCCGCGGATACTCCGTCTTCTTGAAGACGGACCGGGAGATGAGCTTGCGCTCCACCGATTATTTGTTGGAACAGCGCGTAGACGGACTGATCCTGGTCAGCCGGCTGCAGAAGAACGTGATTGATTACGTCAAAAAATTTCATCTGCCTTATCTCATGGTTAACGGTTCAACCGACGATCCCGACGTAATCCATCTCGTTAGCAACGATGAGACCGGCGGCACCCGAGCGGCCGAGTATCTGTACGGGTTGGGACATCGCCAGTTTTTCGTGATTGCCGGTCCGGTTGAGCATCGCAGCCACTCGCTCCGTTTGACGGGGTTCCTCCGCCGCTTGGAACAACTCGGCCTCACAGAGCAATCCGGTGACGTGCGGAAGATTCCATCTCCGGAATCCAGCTTTGCATATGGGTTCCAACTGATGGAGGAGCACTTCCCGGGATTTCGCGATCAAGGCTGCACCGCGCTATTTACGACAAACGACATGTTGGCGCTGGGTGCGATGAAGCTGCTGCTTCAACGCGGCGTACGGATTCCCCAGGAGGTTGCGGTCATGGGGTACGACGACATCGAGCTGGGCCGTATGTACTCGCCGTCGCTGTCCACGGTTAGCGTGGATGCAACCGGCATCGGCCGGGACGCGGTGGAGCTGCTGGACAAGCTGATCCGCGGCGAGGCGGATTTGCCTAAGCTGGTGGAATACGAGAGTCAAGTCGTCATCCGCCAATCTACGGAAGGAAGGGAGTGACCCGAATGGGATGGTATTGGAAAAAGGTAGGGGCGAGAAGAATCATCGAGTTTGTGCTGCTCACCGTGTTTGCGATCTTTTTTGCCGGCCCGCTTTTGAATTTGCTTGTGCTGGCGTTTAGCGAGAAGTGGAACTATCCGGACGTCCTGCCGGCCACTTGGGGGTTCAAATGGTGGAACTTCGTATTGGCCAAGGAGGATATCGTCTCCTCGATCTCCTTGTCATTTTTGATCGCGGCGATCGTAACGGCGTTATCGATCCTCATCTGCATTCCGGCAGCTTATGCGTTCGCCAGAATTCAGTTTCCGCTGAAGCGGATGTTCTTGTTCTCATTCCTGTTGACACATGCGTTCCCGAAGATGGGGCTGTATGTCTCGATCGCCGTGTTGTTCTACCGGATCGGTCTCATGAACACCCTGTTGGGCGTCGTCTTGATCCATATGATCAACGTGCTGATGTTTATGACCTGGATCCCTACGGCAGCTTTCCGCAACGTGCATCAGGCACAGGAGGAATCGGCGCGGGATGTTGGAGCAACCCCGTTTCGGGTGTTTCGGAGCATCACGCTGCCGATGGCGATGCCCGGCATTATGGTCGCTTCGGTCTTTACATTTCTTAATTCGCTGGACGAAGCGCAAGGGACGTTTCTCGTCGGCATTCCGGATTTCAAGACGATGCCGATCGTCATGTATTCCATTATCTCGGATTTTCCGAGCAGCGCCGGCGCGGTGTTCTCGATCATTCTGACCTTGCCAACCATCATCTTGCTGCTTGCGGCCCAACGGCTCGTCAGCGCCGACGTGTTGGCCAGCGGATTCCAAACGAAATAAGTCGACCAAGGAAGAAAGGGGTAATCGCATGCAATTGGCGGTACGAAATTTGACGAAACGCTACAAGACGGGGGATGGAGTCAGCGACATCAACTTAACGGTGGAGCAGGGCGAGCTTGTCACGCTGCTAGGTCCCTCGGGTTGCGGGAAGACAACGGTGTTACGCAGTATCGGCGGCTTTCTTGAGCCCGATGCGGGCGAAATCCTGATCGAAGGGCGTAGCGTTGTTGGGCTGCCGCCCGAGAAGCGCCCCACGTCCATGGTCTTTCAGAGCTATAATTTATGGTCACATATGTCGGTTTATGAGAACTTGGCCTTCGGGCTGAAGATTCGTAAGATGCCCAAGTCGGAAATCCGGGCCGCAGTGGCCGATGCGCTGAAGCTGGTCCGGTTATCAGGCTACGAGAAGAAGCATCCCGCCGAATTGTCGGGTGGGCAGCAGCAACGGGTCGCGTTGGCCCGCTCCTTGCTGCTCAAGCCGTCCGTGCTGCTGTTGGACGAGCCGTTCTCGGCGCTGGACGCGAAGCTGCGTCACGAGATGCGTGAGGAACTTCGGGACATCCAAATGCAGACCGGACTTACGATGGTTTTTGTGACGCATGATCAAGAGGAGGCGCTATCGCTTTCCGACCGGATCGTGGTGATGAATCACGGGCGAATCGAGCAAATCGCGGGACCGCAGCAAATTTACGATACGCCCGAGTCTTTATATGTTGCCAGCTTTATCGGCAAAATGAACTTTTTGGAGGGGGTGGCGGATGAAGAAAACCTCCGGATCGGTGAGCTTCGTTTTCCGAACGAGAAGCGGCTCTGCGGGAAGATCACCGCAGCGATCCGGCCGGAGGACATCATCTTAACTGAACCGGCGGTAAATAGCGAGAAGTTGGATGGGAGAATCAAGCAAGTGATGGTCCTGGGGCATTATGCCGAAGTGACCGTTGAGCTGCCTGGATGGGGGATACTGCGTACGTTCCAATCGAAGGAAGCGACACAGCATTTGTCCATCGGGAAGGATGTTGGCGTCAATATCGTTAAATTGATCGGGTTTCCGTCAGGCGAACCCAACTAAGGGAGGATAAACGAACATGCGATCCAAGAAACCATGGTTAACTCTGTTGTCTACTGCGTTATTGTCAATGACCTTGCTTGCCGGATGCGGGGGCACTGGCACCAATGGAGCGGCGTCAAATTCAGGTGCGCAAGGCGAATCCACGACAACTCCGGCAACGGCGAACGCGCCGGTGAAGTTTAACTTTTATTTTACGGGTTCGCAAAACGTCAAGGATTTATGGGACACCTTGATTCCGATGTTCGAGAAACAAAACAGCCAAGTGGATGTGAACCCGGTGTATATTCCGTCTGGGACCGGCGCGGAGCCGACCTATGATCGAATTCTGGCCGCCAAGCAAGCCGGCAAAGGCTCGGGAGATATCGATCTGTATGAAGATGGAATCGGCGTTGTGGCCCAAGGCACGAAAGACGGGGTATGGCAGCAGTTAGACCCCAATGCGATCCCAAATCTAACCAATGTCAATCCCGATACGATGAAAGACGTGGATAACTATGCGATTCCATACCGTTCTTCCGCCGTTGTCCTGGCTTATGACAGCACGAAGATCTCGAACCCGCCAAAAACGCTGGACGAGCTGTTATCCTGGATTAAAGCAAACCCGGGGCAATTTGCTTATAATGATCCGTCCACCGGCGGTGCCGGCAGTTCCTTTGTTCAAACGGTGCTTTACAAGGATCTTCCGGAGGAGGATATCCACAACTCCGATCCGTCCGTGATGACCAAATGGGATACCGGATTCCAAACGCTAAAAGAGCTTGGGCAATACGTCTACGGAGACGGCATATACCCCAAGAAGAATCAGGGCACGCTGGATCTCCTGATGAACGGCGAGGTATCGCTGATCCCGGCATGGTCGGATATGGTGCTGCAACAAGTGAACGAAGGACTGCTTCCCGATACGGTCAAAATGCAGCAAATCACGCCTGGCTTTAACGGCGGTCCAACTTATCTGATGGTCAATGGGGAGTCCGATAAAAAAGAAGCGATTTATCAGTTCCTTGATTTCGTCCTGTCCCCTGAAGCCCAAGGCGTGATCGTCGAGAAAATGAACGGGTTCCCGGGTATCGAATTGTCTAACATGCCGCAGGCCACGCAGGATAAGTTCAACGGAGTCGCTGAAGGCTTCCGGACCTTCAACATTGGGGATCTTGGCACGGAGATCAACAAACGCTGGCAGAGCGAAGTTGCTGCGCAATGAGAAAGGAATGGAAACAAGCGATGGCGGGGTTGGCGATGGTCCTCCCCTCCTTCGCCATTTTGTTGGTCGTCGTGATCATCCCTATCATCCAATCCTTGCTGTTAAGTCTCACGAACGAGGTTGGGGGATACGATTTGAGCCGATACCATTATCTTTTTGCAGATAAAGGGATGCGAGCGAACCTCTTGTTCACTTTGCGGATCACCCTGATTACCTGCGCTTTGGTGCTGCTGATCAGCTACACGCTGGCGATCTACATGCGCTTTAATCAGGGGCCCATCGTCGAGCTGATTCGCAAAACCTATATGATCCCGTTGTTCATTCCGGGGGTCATCGCAACATATGGGCTGATCAATCTGCTCGGGAACCACGGCTGGTTGGCGCGTTTGTTGGCGCAAATCGGCGTCAACCTGCCGCGGATCATCTTCGATGAGAAGGGGATCATCCTGGCAAATCTCTGGTTTAATATTCCGTTTACGACCATGCTGCTTAGCTCCGCGCTGGCCGGGATTCCTGCATCGGTCATCGAAAGCGCCAAGGATGTGGGCACAGGGAAGCTGAGATTGTTTGCGAGGTTTATTTTTCCGCTCTCGTACAAGACGTTCCTTGTTGCGTTAACCTTCGTGTTTATGGGCGTTATCGGCTCCTTTACGGCCCCGTTCCTGCTGGGTGCGAACTCTCCGCAAATGCTGGGCGTTTCGATGCAGCAGGTGTTCAGCGTCTTTCAGGAGCGCGAGCAGGCGGCGGCGATGGCCTTTTTCTCGTTCTTGTTGTGTTCCGTGCTGGGGGCGTTTTATATTCGCTCCATGGCGAAAGAAGAGGGCGCCAAAATCTAATCATGCTTGAAGGAACCCCGAGAAACGGGGTTCTTTGTTTATAATCATCCCTTCCATTGTATTGGTGGTTTAGGTTCGATTACAGTATAATTATATTTAAATTTTTCCAAATCGAGAGGGGATGTCCGTGAATAACGCAGACAGGTCAATTCAAGCGGCGCCAAAGGAGCAGTGGAGAAGAAACATCATTCTTTTCCTGAGCAGTCAGACCATTTCGCTGTTTGGCTCTTCGCTGGTGCAATACGCGATCATGTGGTACATCACGCTAAATACGAAATCGGGAATTATGATGACGTTGTACATCATCTGCGGGTTTATCCCGACATTCCTGTTATCCCCGGTGGCGGGCGTCTGGGCGGACCGCTACAACCGAAAATGGCTGATTATGCTGGCGGATGGCATGATCGCATTCGCTACGCTAATCTTGGCGATCCTATTCCTGATGGGCTATAAGGAAGCTTCACTGCTGTTCGTCATGGCTGCGATACGGGCGCTTGGCTCGGGCGTGCAAACGCCGGCAGTTGGGGCAATTCTGCCGCAGATCGTACCGGCCGACCGATTAACCAAGGTGAACGGGATCAACGGAAGCATTCAAGCGGTGATTATGTTCGTATCCCCCATCGTCAGCGCTGCACTGCTCACCGTGGCGACAATCGAAACGATCTTTTTTGTCGATGTGGTCACGGCGGCGATCGCGATATTAACGCTGCTGCTTTACTTTCGGATCCCGACGCATCAAAGAGCCTCCGACCAGCCGTCGTCCAGTTATTTCGGCGACCTTAAGGAGGGACTGGCCTATATTCGTCGACAAGCGTATTTAAAATCCTTTTTTGCTTTCATGGCGGTCTTTTTTATTCTGATGGCCCCAGCAGCTTTTTTAACGCCGCTTCAGGTCACCCGCAGCTATGGCGAAGAGGTCTGGCGGCTTACCGCAATCGAAATTGCCTTTTCCGTCGGCATGATGGCGGGAGGGGGATTGATTGCTGCATGGGGCGGTTTTAAGAATAAAGTACATACCATGACACTGGCTACCGTGCTGATGGGGGCTTGTACTTTTTTACTTGGCGTCGTCCCCGTCTTTTGGATCTATCTGGCGTTTATGGCCTTGTTTGGGGTGGCCATGCCGGCCTTTAATACGCCAACGATGACGATGATCCAGGAAAAAGTCGATGAGGGCTATATGGGGAGAATTTTCGGCGTGTTCAGCATGATTTCCACGTCGATGATGCCGATCGGGATGTTGATCTTCGGGCCGATGGCCGATGCGATCGCGATCGAATGGCTGCTGATTGCGACCGGACTCCTGATCTTGTTCCTCTCGATCTTTCTCGGACGGAATCAAGCGTTGTTGGAAGCCGGTAAACCGGCAGTGCAGGAAGGCACCGTCTAATCAACAAAAAGGCAGATCTCAAGGGATCTGTCTTTTTCGTTTGGACAGAAGTCAATATATGGGGAATAAACCGGATTTTCGGCGGGCACCATGAAACCACAAAGGCATACAAGGCCTTGGAAAGAAGGGGAATATGTGAAGCTGAACCTTCTGTTGGATCCGCTGTTGATCAAACAGGTGCAAGGCAATGTCGAGCTGGACATCAACGGAATCGAAATCGATTCACGGCAAGTGATGCCGGGGTGTCTGTTCGTCTGCCTGCCGGGCACTCTACATGACGGACACCGGTATGCAGCCCAAGCCGTCAGGTCCGGCGCGATTGCCCTGATGACGGAGAAGGAGCTGCCGAATATCCCTTCCCACATCACGATCGTGCGGGTCCCAGATACTCGTCGCGCGCTGGCTGTGCTGGCGGATATCTTCTATGGACAGCCGTCAAACCGGCTGAAGCTGATCGGAATCACAGGCACAAACGGAAAAACGACAACTACGCATTTAGTTGAGCATTTATTCAATAGCAATGGAAAACGAACCGGTCTCATTGGTACGCTGTACATGCGTATTGGGAACTACCGCGAGCAAACAGTGAATACCACACCTGAATCCCTTGTGCTGCAGCAAAGTTTTCGAACCATGCTGGAACATGGCGCGGAGTACGCCGTTGTTGAAGTTTCGTCGCATGCCCTTGACATGGGCAGGGTCAGGGGATGCCAGTTCCGAACGGCGGTGTTGACGAATGTCACCCATGACCATTTGGATTATCATGAATCGATGGAACGGTACAGCGAGACGAAATCGCTGCTGTTCTCGCAGCTTGGCAGCGCCTACGGCGATGAGCCGAAGTATGCCATCCTGAATGCGGACGATCCCGTTGCCGCCGGTTTTGCCCGTAAAACTGCCGCTCAAGTGATCACGTATGGCGTGAAGCGGGAAGCTGACATCTCCGCTAGCCAAATCCAAATGAAGCCGAACGGAACCTCTCTTCGAGTGGACACCTTCCAGGGGCCGATCCATCTGGATCTAAAGCTGTTGGGCTTCTTTAATGTCTACAACGTTCTGGCGGCGATTGCGGTGGGGATGTCGGAAGGCCTTCCGCTTCAGTCCATGAAATACAGTCTGGAGTCGTTTAGAGGGGTGACGGGACGATTCGAGCCGATTTATGCCGGACAGGATTTTACCGTGATTTTGGACTACGCCCATAATCCGGATGGTTTGGAGAGTGTGCTGCAAACGGCCAAAACGCTAACCCCAGGCAAGCTGTACTGCGTCTGCGGCTGCGAAGGGGATAAGGACCGGATGAAACGGCCCATTATGGCCCATGTGGCTGCGTCGTACGCTGATTTGGCGATCTTTACCTCGGATAATACGCGGTCAGAGGATCCGGATGCGATATTAAATGAGATGCTAAACGGGGTAAAGGACAACCCTATTCCTAAGGAGGGCTATGTTGCAATTGCGGACCGCCGGAAGGCGATCGCATTAGCTATTGAACGAGCTCGTCCCGGGGATTGTATTGTGGTCGCTGGCAGAGGTCACGAGACTCATTTGATCGTGAAGGATCAGCGGATTCCTTTTGACGATCGCGCGGTCATTGAGGAAGCACTTGCGGCCAAGGCAATCAATCCCCCGGAAATATGGGTAACCGACCCGGCGATAGCAAGCGCTCCGGAGGCCACTATGTAAGCGTGGTTTAGCAGGTCCAGGATTTAAGTGAAAATCGTGCCCCTTTATGTTAAGATAGAGGGGATTTATGGAATAGGAAGGTGCAAGCCATGATTTATCTTCAAAATGGAAAACTCGTTAGGGAACTTCGCTCCGTACACATGTTCAGGATGAAGCATTGTGCGGAGCTTAATCGGGAAGCTTAGCTTCCTGCATTCATCGGTTGATCGCTTGACCCGGAAAGCATAGGACCCCTAGGCTTATTCGAGTGTGGCATTGAACCGGTAAATGCATGGATTAAAGGGCCAAGGACAATGTTTTGTCCTTGGTCCTTTGTGTTTTTAAACGGGGTTTTCCCAAGCAGAGGACCGGCGCCGATAGGCGCTTGTTTCTCTGCTTTTTTATTTTTCAGAAGAAAAGAGGAGTTGGACATGAGTTTATTAGAAATGAGCGACGTGACGCACCGTTTCGGGGATAAGGAATTGTACCGAGGGGCTTCGATGGAATTACACGCGGGGGAGCATATGGGACTCGTCGGGCAAAATGGGGCGGGTAAAAGTACGCTTATCCGTATGCTGACCGGCGAAATGATTCCTGACCAAGGGAGGATCAAGTGGCAGCCGCGTCTGCGGTTGGGACACCTGGATCAACATGCCCGGATCTCGGGAGACCTATCGATCCGGAATTATATGAGAACCGCTTATGAGGATCTGTATGCACTAGAACGAAAAATGACCGAGATCTACCGGGAGGTGGCGCTCACGGGAGATGAGAGCCGATTAAAATTGGCGGCGCAATACCAGGAGAAGCTGGAGGCCGGTGATTTCTACAGCATCGATAGCCGGATCGATCAGACCTCTACGGGCCTAGGGATTCAAGCGATGGGGATGGAGCGTCCAATGTCGGAGTTAAGCGGGGGACAAAGAGCCCGGGTTATCCTGGCTAAGCTGCTGCTCGAACAGCCCGATGTGCTGCTGCTCGATGAGCCGACCAACTTCCTTGATCGAGAGCATGTGGAATGGCTGTCTGGTGCGTTAGCGTCATTTCGCGGCGCATTGATCGTTGTCTCGCATGATGCCACATTCCTTCAGAAAGTGACGACCTGTATCTGTGATATCGAATTTGGTTTGATCCGGAAATACCCGGGCAGCTATAACGACTTTTTGCGGCAAAAGGACCATCTGCATAGGGATTACGAACGTCGTTACGAAGCGCAGAAGAAGAAAATCGAAGCCACCGAGAGTTATATCCGCAAAAACATCGCGGGCGTGAACAGTAAAATCGCACAAGGGCGACGTAAACAGCTGGAACGAATGGAACGGTTAGGTCCGCCAATCCAGACGCATCCTCCGGCGTTCCGGTTTCAGGAGCTGGCACCGCCCGGGCGGGTGGCGCTGGAAACACGCCGGCTCGTAGTCGGGTATGGTCAGCCGCTGTTACCGCCGCTCAATTTCCAGGTGACAGGCGGTGAGAAGCTGGTGATCTCCGGATTCAACGGTATCGGCAAGTCGACTTTATTGAAAACGCTGGTTCGGCAGCTTCCGGCCTTATCCGGCGATTATCGCTTTGCAGACCGGGTGCAGGTTGGTTATTTCGAGCAGGAGCTGGTTTGGGAGGAACCCGCGATGACCCCGATTCAGGTGATCGCCGAGCTTCGTCCCGACCTGAACGGCAAGGACATCCGTCGTCATTTAGCCCGCTGCGGGTTAAATCAGACGTTGGCGGCCCGGGCGATTGGCACGCTAAGCGGCGGGGAACAATCGAAGGTGAAATTAGGCCGGCTGCTGCTGAAGCCCTGCAATTTTCTGATCCTGGACGAACCCACCCATCACCTGGATCAGGAGGCCAAAGCGGCGCTGCGTCAGGCATTAATCGAATTTCGCGGCAGCGTGCTGCTGGTTTCCCATGAGCGTGCATTCTATCAAAATTGGGTAGATCGCGTGCTGCATATAGGAACATAAACCGGCTACATCGTAGCCAAACCAAGGGCGCCCTAAGTTTAATTGGGGCGCCCTTTTAAGATGATATTGTTCGCCTTGCCGAAATCGAGCGCCACTTTACCTGTCAGTGAGGCAATTTGCTCGGCCAGTACCACTGCGCTGACCCCGCACGAAATCAAGGCGACGTCAAAGTGGTTTTTATGAGCGATGACCCATTTGATCGTTTTACGGTACTCCGACCATTGGTCAAAGGGCAGGGCGTACACGATGTTTTGAAGATACGGTTCTTTTTCAAGCCGCTCCTTGATTTTTTCGGCTTCCCGTGTGATAACGAGAATCCTCCGCCCGGAGAGCAGCGACCAAAATTCCTTCATCCGGGCTAACTCCCGGTTCACACCGGCATGGCAAATCACGGCCGGTTTAACTTGGTAATGGGCAAATACTTTATCCGTCAAGGGTCTTTTTAAATAATCCGGCGCATTGATCGTGTTGTCTCCAGCGGGCAGAATCCCTACGACGGTCGCCTTCTTTACCGAAGAAACTACGGCGTTGCGCAGCGGTAAATTGGGAAGGGTGAGGCCCTTTTCTCCGCGGTTTGCTTTCATCGCCCACCGTTCCTGCAGCACTTTGGAAATGGGCCAGACGTGGTGCTGCGACATCACCAAGTTCTCTCCATCGCCGATCCGTACCAACGAGAATTGCTTTCGGTTCTCGACCGCGTCTTCGATTTGCTTGAGCAAGTCTCGAGTCTCTAAGTAGATTTGTTGCATTGGACGTTTCATTCCTTTCGCATGCTTAATCATTTCAGTCTATGTTCGCGATGACTTTTTGAATTGTGTGCTTGTACCGCGGAGTAAAGTTGGCAGTATGGTTGACTATTTTCATCGTGCGTTATGGAATGCGTCCCTGTCCTTCTCCTATTGTCTAGCATATAGTGAAAGATCGGTAGCTCCGTTCGCGCAAGTCAAAGCAAGCAGGGGCTATATGACAAGGAGGGAAGTGCATGTCCAAAAAAGTGGTGATTGAGAGCAATTTCAATACGTTTGGTTTTAACCCGGAGCGGTTTACACGGCCGTGGCTGGAGAACCGGATCGCGATCTTTCGCAACTTTACCTTGAAATCATTAAAAGCCCAAACTAATCAGAACTTTCTGGCGGTATTGAAGATTGCCGAAGGAACCGAAGCGATCGTAGCGGATATTTTGTCTAAACAACCGCCGCTTCCGAGCAATATCTGGTTTGGGACGAACCGCGACAGCATTGGGAAAATCAAAGCTTTTGCCGGTAATGCCGTTGATTTATATGTTGCGCGTTTGGATTCCGATGACCTGTATCATAAAACTTATGTGCAGCAGCTCCATAATTACCGGCCGAAGCCTGGAACGATCGCTTTGATTAATCAGAACGGCTATTTATGGGATAGCGTTCACGGTGAAATGGCTCCCACCTTCCATCGCTCTCCGCAGTTCTACGTTTACCTATACAAGACGGCAGAGTATCTGTCCGGGTACCGCGTGAAGCTTCCAGGGCGGGGGACGCACGGCAACGTCATTGATTTACCGCATGAACTGCTTGCACCCCGCAACTATGTCAACGTGATCCATCAAGACAATACCTCAGCGAAAAAAGTGCCGCCTCGCGATCGATTAAGCCCCGCAGAAATCCGTAAGGTATTAAAAGATTTCATGGGTTAGTTGCAGCTTCCCCTCGATTGAAGGAGGTGAATGTATATGGTAAATAATGATCGAGTGAACGAACGTTACTACGGGTTGGTGAATA
The DNA here is from genome assembly GCF_001486505.1 of Paenibacillus rubinfantis. Lineage (GTDB taxonomy): Bacteria > Bacillota > Bacilli > Paenibacillales > Paenibacillaceae > Fontibacillus > Fontibacillus rubinfantis. The sequence goes on along the minus strand of NZ_LN909065.1, from coordinate 159,146 downwards.
CGGTTAAATCCCACGAAGCCACACGTGCCAGAATCCATTGGATTTGCCGGCACGTGTCCGGGCATCGGATGCTTGACGTTGGGTGCAGCCAAGGGATCACTTCGATCCTTCTGGGCCGGGAAGGACGGAGGGTGGTTGGGGTGGATGTGGAAGAGGAGGCTATTCAATATGCGCAAAAGGAGTTGTCCCGGGAATCCGGACCCGTCCGGTCCAAGGTTCAATTCAAGGTGGCCGATGTCACGGAGCTCCCGGGTCAACAGCGGTTTGATACGGTGATATTAGGACAAATTCTGGAGCATTTTGCCAATCCCGCGCTACTGCTCACCCACGCTTATCGATTACTGGCAGACGGCGGTACCCTCGTCGTGACGGTCCCCTATGGATTTCATCCCTTCCACGATCATAAGCAAACCTTCTATGCGGGGAACTTTGGCAATTGCCTGGATCCTTGGTTTGAGATCTTGCAAATGGAATTGCAGCATAACTATTTGTGTTGTGTTGCCGTAAAACGAAAAGAAGTTCGGGCGAATGCCCTTCCGAACGCCTCCCTGATGAAGCAATGGATCGAGTTTGACAGCGAGCGGTTTGTCGAGATCGAACGCCAGCACCTTCAATCCATGGAGCAGCGAAAAAAAGCATTAGAGCAAGCTTATGAACAGCTGAAAGAACTGCGTAAAACGAAGCCGAAGTAACACGAACACACCCAGTCTTGGGTGTGTTTTTTAATTGTGAATAGGGTTTAAATTCAGTTTAACTAACTCGGTTAACCTCCTAACTGTAGATCCCATTGGGTGTAGGATAGGAGGAAGAAAACGGATGAACACAAAAACATTAGCCATGACGGGAGGCGCAACCCAACCGGCGATCGAAGCCGAGGGTCTCGTTAAGATATTCGGAACGAACCGCGCGGTAGACGGGGTGAACCTGCAGGTGGGGAGCGGCATGATATACGGCGTCCTGGGGCCTAACGGGGCTGGGAAGACAACGACGATCCGCATGTTGGCCACCTTGCTGCGTCCGGATGCAGGTTCGGCCCGCATTTTTGGACATGACGTTGTAAAGGAGCAGCATATCGTACGTCAGTTAATCGGCGTGACCGGGCAGTATGCCTCGGTAGATGAAACGCTAAGCGCGACGGAAAACCTCATCATCTTCTCCAGATTGTTAAGCTTGAGTCGCGGTGAAGCTCGTCGTAAGGCGGAGGACCTGCTGGAGGAGTTTGGCTTGTCGGAGGCGGCCAAGCGCCCGCTGAAGCATTTCTCGGGCGGGATGCGGCGGCGCCTGGATTTAGCGGCCAGCTTGATCGCTCAGCCGCCGCTGATCTTCCTCGATGAACCAACGACGGGGCTGGATCCGCGGACGCGGACGCAGATGTGGGACACGATCCGCCGTCTGGTTACTTCGGGTTCGACCGTGCTGTTAACGACGCAATACTTGGATGAAGCGGACCAGCTGGCGGACCGGATTGCCGTTATCGATCGCGGACAGGTGATTGCGGAAGGGACGGTCGACGATTTAAAAACCTCGGTTGGCGCCTCGTTGTTGCAGTTAAGAATCCGCAATTCGTTGGATCTGGCAGAGGCTCGAAGAGTTGTGGAGCAGGTACTGAAGGTGCCTTCAAACATCTCGGCGGAGGCCGGGAAGATTACCGCGCCGATGGCGGAGGCGGATCGAGTGACGGACCTGTTGATCGCTTTGCGTGAAGCAGGGGTGGATTTATTGGAATTAAGCGTTCAGAAGCCAACGCTGGACGAAGTCTTCTTAACGTTGACCGGGCGTGGCGTCGAAGGGGATACCGCCGAAACGGACGCCTACGAACTCAAGCAGAAGGGGGTAATGGCATGAACAGCCCGGCAGTCAACACCAAGGCCGCACGACCGCTGAGGAATCACACGAGTCTCCGTCAATCGCTCCGTCATTCTTTCACTATGGCGTACCGAGGTTTAGTAAAAATAAAGCGAACGCCGGAGCAATTGTTTGACGTGACGATTCAACCGATCATTTTTACGCTGATGTTCACTTATATTTTCGGCGGGGCAATATCGGGTGATGTGATGAGCTATTTGCCGGTCATTATCCCGGGGATTTTGGTGCAAACCGTCATTTCGACGTCCGTCGTCACCGGGGTCCAGCTGCGAGAGGATATGGAGAAGGGGGTCTTCGACCGCTTCAAGTCGCTGCCGATCGCGCGAATCGCTCCATTGGCCGGTGCCTTACTGGCGGACACGGTGCGCTATACGATCGCTACGGTCTTGACCTTTGTCATGGGTTATTTCATGGGCTTCCGGCCTGCAGGGGGCCTCGGCTCCGTCGCCCTTGCAGCGCTGCTTGTGATTGCCTGTTCTTGGGCGATCAGCTGGATCTTCGCTTTCTTTGGCGTCATTGCGCGAACGGCATCCAGCGTCCAGGGGATTTCGATGATCGTGTTGTTCCCGCTGACGTTCCTGTCCAATGCGTTTGTTCCGGTCGATACGATGCCGAAATGGCTGCAATGGTTCGTGAATATCAACCCGATCTCGCATTTGGTTACCGCGGTTCGGGAGTTAGTGAACAACGGAGTAGTCGGCGGGGATTTGGTGACATCCCTCGTAGGAGCTGCCGTCATCGTGGCGGTATTTGCCCCGATAACGGTTCGTGCCTATATGCGCCGTACCTAAATCTAAATACAACAAAGCCGGAAGACAAGGCGTCTATCCGGCTTTGTTGTTTTTTCAAGAGAGGGGCATTAATCTTTCGCGTTGCGTGCGGTAACCGCTGTACAAAAACGCTCCAGCGCCTCTTGCAATAACGAGCGCGGACAAGCCAGGTTAATGCGCAGGAACCCTTCGCCGTTCTGACCATAAATGGAGCCTTCGGTAAATGCGATGCGGGCTTCCTTGTACATCACTTGCTTCATCTGAGCTTTGCTCCAGCCCAGCGCCCGGCCGTCCACCCATAACAAGTAGGTGCCTTCGGAGAGGACAGGGGTAACCTCAGGCAGCCGTTCCGCTAGAGCAGCAACCGCGAAGTCGCGGTTGGCGCGGATATAATCCAAGACGGCGTCAAGCCAATCTTCGCTTTGGTTATACGCGGCGATGGTCGCAGAGGGGCCGAAATAGTTCAACGAACCGATGGCTAACGCTTTGATCCGTTCTGCAAATCGTTTGCGGATCGCCGCGTTCGGAATGATCGTATACGCCGTAGCGAGCCCCGGGATATTAAACGTCTTGGAAGGTGCCGCACAGGTAATCGTGATGCCAGCAAGGGCTTCCGAGAGCGAAGCAAACGGCAAATGTCGATTTTCTTTGAACACCAGGTCACTATGAATTTCGTCCGAGACGACTTTTACTCCGTATTTCAAGCAGAGTTCGCCGAGACGTACCAGCTCGTCCCGGGCCCAAACCCGCCCGCCGGGATTATGGGGGCTGCACAGCAGCATCAGCTTGGCGCCGTCCTGCATCAGCGACTCCAACTGGCCGTAATCCATACGGTAACGCCCGTTTTCAAGAATCAGCGGATTTTCGGCGACTTCGCGGCCGTTATTGCGGATCACATCGTAGAACGGATTATATACCGGGGACTGCAGGATCACCCGGTCTCCCGGCTCGGTTAATACCTGGACGGCTACGCCTAGCGCAGGCACGACGCCCGGGGTATCGGTCAACCAAGACGCGTCAACGCTCCAACCGTGCCGGCGGTCCAGCCAGCCGGTGATGGCCTCCAGGTATTCTTTGGGCCGGGTCGTGTAGCCGTAAATTCCCAGCTTAGCCCGTTCCGTAACGGCTTCGACAATGGCCGGTGCGCAGCGGAAATCCATGTCGGCGACCCACAAGGGCAAGACATCCGGATCACCGAACAGCTCCTGGCCCGTATCCCATTTCTCTGAGAAGGTTCCTTTCCGCGGCAAACGTTCGTCGAAATCATACGTCATCTCGTTGCTACATCCTTTCCCCATGCAGGCGAATTCTCTCAGTTCTGGTTGTTGATATTACTAATGAAGCGGCTGATATCCGTCAATGACAAGCTCCAATTCGCCTGTCGTGGAATCAATCAGCATCCCGTGAACGGGAATATCGGCGGGGAGCAGAGGGTGTCTCTTGACGATATTTACCGTCTGGATAACGCCTTCCTTCTCGTTTTCGAAGCCGCGCAGCCATTTATTCAGCTTGATGCCGGAGTTCTCCAACGTACTTAACGTATCTTCGCTGATGCCTCGCTCCCGCATGGAGCCGATCATCCGGTCCGAATTCAACGCCGCCATCCCGCAGCCGGTATGGCCAACAATAAACACCTCTTGCGCGTGGAGCTCGTAAATCGCCACCAGCAGACTGCGCATAACGCTACCGAAAGGTTGGGAGATAATCGCACCGGCATTTTTGATCAGCTTCACATCGCCGTTGCGCAGGTTCATCGCTTTAGGCAGCAGTTCCACGAGCCGGGTATCCATACAGGTGACGACAGCGATCTTCTTCTCGGGAAATTTATCCGTCACATACTTCTCGTATTCCTTGTCTTCCACAAATTTGCGGTTATACTCCAGAATCGTTTGCAGCTTGTTCATGGTTCCTGCCTCCTTAGGGTTGGGTAAAAAACTTCGGCGTAATTATCGGCGGTCCACCAATGGAATATTGGACTTGTAAAATTGAGAAGGCCCATCCAAACGGAACGTGCCGGTGGTTTCTTCCCCTTTTAGGGTAAGTTCTTCTTCGAAAAACACCGCCTGCATTTTATCGATCCAAAACGGATACACCTCGTTCTCCATTGGGATGTCATAAGCGCCGGGCTCGGTCGCAAGGTGAAGTACCGGAACGCCGCTCATGCCACAACCGCAGTTTTCCGTATCGTACACGAGACGGAGAAGGCCTGGCTTAGCGCCCAGTTTGTCGGCAATCAGCTTTTCGGCCGTCGGGTTCAAAGATATTTTCATAGGATGTAGACAGCTCCTTTACCTGGAAATAAAATATTTCAAAAAAGTGATTTCGTCCGCTTAAAATTTGATTATACGGTTTGTTAAAAGTATCATCAAGAGTAGCAGTAAATTTCACCAGTAAAGGCGGGAGTTGTCATGAAGCAGGAAACGGTTGAAAAATGGGAGCTCTTTCGAGAGCTTCTGCAAAAGATTCACAGCTATGGGGAAGCCGTCGCACTGATGAATTGGGATTTGCGTACCGGAGCGCCGCGAAAAGGAGCGGAGACGCGCGCAGCCACCATCGGCTTATTGTCCACGGAAGCTTTTAAGCTGCAAACCTCGGCGGAAATGGGTGAATATCTGGGGTATTTGAATCAGCCTTCCGTCTTGGATGAACTGGACGATGTTAAACGCCGGATGGTGCTTGATGTACAGGAGGAGTACGACCGGAGCGTGAAGATTCCACCGCAAAAATTCCGCGAATATACCGAGCTTACGGCTCATTCCGAAACGATGTGGGAGGACTTCAAGGAAAACAGCGATTTCGCCGGTTTTGAACCTTATTTGACGCAAATCGTGGAAAAAAACCAGGAGTTTATCGACTATTGGGGTCCGAAGGCCACTCGTTATGATACGTTGCTACATATGTATGAACCGGATCTAACGGTCGAGAAGCTCGATCAGGTATTCGGGCAGCTACGCGACCGACTGGTGCCGCTGGTCGAAGCGGTCGCAACGGCGAAGAACAAGCCGGAAGCGCCATTCCTGGATCAGTTGTTCGATACGGAACAGCAGGCGAAGTTCAGCCGGTTCCTCCTCGAGCAAATCGGCTACGACTTCGAAGCCGGACGGATCGACGAAACGGTCCACCCGTTCCAAACGACGCTGAATCATGGCGATGTGCGAATCACGACCAACTATAAGCAGGATGATGTCGCCAGCGCGATCTTCAGCTCTTTGCATGAAGGCGGCCATGCCCTCTACGAGCAGAACGTTTCTCCGGAGCTGGCCGGATCGCCGCTAGCCCAAGGGACGTCTATGGGGATTCATGAATCCCAGTCTCGCTTCTGGGAGAACTTCGTGGGGCGCAGCCTGCCGTTCTGGCAGCGGTATTTCGGCGAACTCCAGCAGCACTTCCCGGAACAGCTCAAGGACGCCACGCCGGAAGCGTTCTTCCGCGGCATCAATCGCGTGGAGAACTCGTTAATCCGGATCGAAGCGGATGAATTGACTTACAATTTGCATATCATCATCCGTTACGAGATCGAAAAGATGCTGTTTAATGAAGCGTTGCCGGTAAGCGAGCTGCCTAAAGTGTGGAACGAGAAATACCGCGACTATCTTGGCTTGACGCCGCCGAATGACGGGCTTGGCGTCCTGCAGGACGTTCACTGGTCGGGTGGGCTGTTTGGATATTTCCCATCTTATGCACTAGGCAACATGTATGCCGCGCAGATCGCCAATACGCTGCAGAAGGAGCTGCCGCAGTTCGAAGGTTTTGTTGCGGACGGGAACTTCCAACCGATCAAGGAATGGCTGACCGACAAAATCTACAAATACGGCAAAAGCCGCAAGCCGTCCGAAATCATCCTCGCGGTTACCGGGGAAGAGCTGAATCCGGATTATCTTGCAGACTACCTGGAGCAAAAATTCAAGAGCATTTACGGCATTTAACCGGCCACCCATTCAAGGCTGTCCTGGGGCGGATTCATCCGCTCAGGGCGGCCTTTTTGCGTTTATTTCGTTCCTTTCCCCAAGCTCTTGTCTTACGTATCCCCAGGGACCCTATCATCGTTCGTCAACGCTTAACCTTTTGCTGGGCCATCGCATAGTATTTAGTATGTTCTGGCCAACCGCTCGCAGACGATTGGCTATGAAACTCCATGTAGAAGGAGAGGTGAACGGCATGAACAACGCTAGAAAGGGGTTATGGCTCGCGCTCATCGTTCTCCTGACGGCAGCCCTGAGCGGTTGCGGAGGAAGCGGCCAAACACCAAAGGTGAAAATCGGGGAAGTTACCCGTTCCGTTTTTTATGCCCCTCAATATGTAGCTTTAGAGAAAGGCTTCTTTAAAGAGGAAGGACTGGACGTCGAGCTGCAAACGACAGCCGGCGGCGATAAAACGATGACCGCACTGCTGTCGGGGGCGATCGATGTGGCGCTGGTGGGCGCGGAAACGTCGATTTACGTGTTTCAACAAGGGGCGGAAGACCCGGTAATTAATTTTGCTCAGTTGACGCAAACCGATGGTACCTTCCTGGTTGCCCGGGATTCCGGAGATTTCGATTGGGAGAAGCTGAAGGGCAGCGTATTTCTTGGTCAGCGGAAAGGCGGTATGCCGCAAATGGCCGGAGAGTTCACCCTGCGTAAGCACGGGATCGATCCTCAACAAGATCTGGAACTGATCCAGAATGTGGATTTCGCGAATATCACAGCGGCATTTGTATCGGGAACAGGACAGTTTGTCCAGTTGTTCGAACCGCAGGCTTCTATTGTTGAGAAGGAAGGGAAGGGCCACGTCGTCGCTTCCTTTGGGACGGAGAGCGGAAGGCTGCCTTACACGGTATTTATGACCAAGCAGAGCTACATGAAGGATCGCCCGGAAGTGGTTCAGAAGTTTACGAACGCGGTGCATAAAGCCCAACTTTGGGTCCAATCGCATACGCCGGAAGAGATCGCCGAGGCGGTTGCTCCCTATTTTAAAGACACGGACATGGACATCTTGGTCAGCTCGATCAAGCGTTATCAGGAACAGGGGAGCTATGCCGAAACCCCGGCATTGGCGGAGGATGCTTGGAACAACCTGCTTGACGTGATGGAAAGCGCAGGGGAATTAAACGAGCGGGTTGCCCCTGAGAAGGTGGTTGACAATAGTTTCGCAGAAAAAGCCGTGAACACGGTGAAGTAATACAAGAAACAACGGAAAAGGAGCGTGAGCGCTTTTGCCTTCTGTCGTGGAACTGAAAAACCTGGATCTGGTCTACGTGACGGACCGAGAGGCCGTCCTCGCTTTGCAAGGGATGAATTTGACGGTGGAGCCGGGCGAATTCATCAGTCTCGTTGGTCCCAGCGGTTGCGGAAAGACCACGCTTCTCTCCGTCATGGCAGGTTTGCTCTCTCCTTCCCGGGGGGAGGTGCTGCTGCACGGCAAACCGGTGACAGGGCCAACCCCGCAGGTTGGTTATATGCTGCAGCAGGATTATTTGTTCCCGTGGCGGACGATTCTGAGCAATAGTGTGCTAGGGCTGGAGCTGACGGGGAGGTTAACGCCGGAAAGCACGGAAAATGCCCGGGCGCTGCTCGCAGAAATGGGCCTGGGCGATACGGAGAATCTGTATCCGCATCAGCTGTCGGGCGGGATGCGTCAACGGGTCGCCCTTGTGCGTACCCTGGCGACCGATCCAGAGCTGCTCCTCCTGGATGAGCCATTCTCGGCGCTCGATTACCAAACGAAGCTGCAACTGGAGGATCTGGTATGGGGAACCTTGAAGCAACGGGAGAAAACCGGCGTCCTGGTGACCCATGATCTGTCCGAAGCGATCGCGGTCAGCGACCGGGTTATCGTGCTGGCTCCCAGACCCGGCCGGATTCGCAGCATGTATGAAATTCCGGAGAATATTCGGAAGGCGCAGCCGTTCTACGCCCGGGAAGCCGAGGGCTTTAACGAGCTGTTCCATGAAATCTGGCGGGACTTGGAAACGTCGGAAAGGGAGGAGGGATAGCCCTTGGCGCAATCGGTAACCAAACCGGCCGACAACCAGGAAGCCTGGCTGCAAGAGAAATGGCGCTTGTACCGTAAACGCAAACGACGCATGAGCAACTATGTGGTGAGCGTTCAGGCGTTGATCCTCGTGTTATTCATCGGATGCTGGGAGCTCGCGGGCCAACTGCGATGGATTGATGTGCTGATCTTCAGTTACCCGTCGAAGGTGGGACGGCAAATCGTCAAGGATGCGGTCAGCGGGGAACTGTGGCCGCATCTGGCGATGACAGTAGGGGAAACGGCGGTGGGTTTTCTGCTCGGCACGCTGATCGGGACCTTATTAGCCGTCCTGATCTGGTGGTCGCCGTTTCTGTCCCGCGTGCTGGACCCCTACATGGTCGTATTCAACAGCATGCCAAAGGTGGCGTTGGGTCCAATCTTTATCGTGCTGTTTGGCGCCGGCTTCACAGCCATTGTCGTTACAACGCTGTCGATTACCGTGATTGTCACCACGTTGGTTGTGTTCAACAGCTTTAATGAAGTAGACGCCAACCTGGTTAAGGTGATTCGCACGTTTGGCGGATCTCGGCGTGACGTGTTTGTGAAGGCGATCCTTCCGGCTTCGTTCCCCACCATCGTCTCTACGTTGAAGGTGAACGTGGGCATGGCCTGGGTTGGCGTGATCGTTGGGGAATTCCTCGTCGCCAAGATCGGCCTCGGATACTTGATCGTCTACGGGTTTCAGGTGTTTAACTTTACGCTGGTGTTGTCGAGCCTCGTCATCATTGCGATTGTGGCGACGGCGATGTACCAGATGGTCGTCTATCTCGAACGGAAGCTGGTGAGGGAGCGATAACGCTCCCTTTTTTGCGTGACCTGGCGATGGGTTGGTGAGGTGCTTGCGCAAGGAAGAATGGCATTGTATGGAAGCATGAAATCAAGTAGGATATTTTCATAGATCGGTTTCGACAAAAAGGGTGGGTTTTCATGGGATTTCGAGTCATCAAAACAGCCGTCGCTACGTTAATGGCCATATTTATTGCGGATTTTGCCGGGGTGGCTGGCGCCAACTCCGCGGGATTGCTTGCGATTCTCGGGGTGGACGTCACGCGCAAGCGCAGCCTGGCTTCGATCTCGGCACGGTTTTTCGCTTCGATATTGGGACTGTTGTTGGCTTTTGGAGTGTTCTACTTCCTCGGGTTTCATATTTGGGTCCTGGCTTTTTACATACTCATCGCGTTCCCGTTGATCGCTCGAGCGGGATTTAAGGAAGGTATCGTTACCAGCTCCGTCGTCGTGTTTCGCGTGTTTGGCGGTGCGGAAATCTCCTGGCACGTGCTGCTGACCCAGGTGGAGTTATTGATCATCGGGCTGGGTTCGGCGATGGTCGTTAATTTTCTGTACATGCCCAAGACGGAAGACAAGCTGCTGGACACTCGGCGGGATGTAGACGCTTTGTTTTCGCGGATTTTTCAGGAAATCGCCGCTTCGCTGCGCGATCCGTATCGCCTGTGGGACGGGAAAGAGCTCACCGATGTGGCCCGTATGATCGACGAGGGTTACGTGCTCGCTAAGCGGGCGGCTGAAAATCAGATGATCTCACCCAACGAGGCATGGACGGCTTATTTCATCATGCGCAAGGAGCAGTTAAGCCGGATCGAAGGGATGCTGGAGCTGATTTCTCAAGTGTATCAGCGCATACCGCAAGGCGAATTTGTAGCGGTGTTGTTTGACCGGCTTAGCGTGGATGTGAATCAAGAGGAGTATACGGGGATTACGGAGCAGATGTTAGCGGAGCTGGAGGAGGAGTTCAAGAAAATGGAGATGCCCTCCACTCGGGAGGAATTTGAAATGCGTTCAGCCATCTTGCAGCTGTGCCGGGAACTTTCCTTATATTTAGCCGTTTCCAAAAAAAATAAAGCCCCCATTCCTCGAATGGCGGCAAATCGGGTGCGCAAACGAAATCAGGCGCCGATAAAATAGTTGTCACCCTAGACGAATGTCCTGCATACACTTTTATTGAATGATGTATGGAGGAGGTTCTAACATGTCATTGAAATATCAAAGTAGAGAGATCATCACGAAAGCGATCTGCGGAAAAGGTCGTAAGTTCTCTACCGTAACACATACCGTGACTCCCCCTCATAAACCGTCGAGCATCCTGGGGGCCTGGATCATCAACCACCAGTACGAAGCGGTCGCTGCGGGAGACGGAATTGAAGTTATTGGTACTTACGATATTAACATCTGGTATTCGTACGACAAGAACTCGCAGACCGAGGTCGCCAAGGAAACGGTATCTTACGTCGAGAATGTTCCGCTGAGCTATCTGGATTCCAGACACCGTTCGTCGACGGTGGAAGTGGCCGCTGAAGCCACGCAGGAACCCAGCACCGTCGAAGCTACGGTCTCGGGGGACGGCCGCGTATCCATTCGGGTGGAACGCGAGTTCGCGGTGGAACTGGTTGCCGAAACAAAGTTAAACGTCCTTGTGGTGCCGAGCAGCGGCATCGAAGACAAGGATTACGATTTTGGCTCCGAGCTCGGCGATTATGAAGATTTGGATCCGGATCTCCTCGACGACGAACTGTGATTCGTGTTGGAAGCAAACGGGCAGATGGGTGAGTACCACAGGTTTCAGTCTACAGTGTAGCATATGCGGCAGGGGCGTCGTCGAAGAGGGCGGCTGCCCTCTTTTTATTTATTTTTCGAAAAACCACTAACGATGACAGGGGATGAACTCGGTGGTGAAGGAGGAGCACCTTGTACTGAAAATCCGTCTGGGCTCCGGTGCGTTTAAAAGCCGCCTGCTGCAGGCGTTGGAGCGTTTGGGAGGACCCTATCGGGTGTTGAAAGGACCGGCATCGTCCGGCAGGTCGCCATCTGGAGGGGCCTATTCTGGAAGACGGTTTGCCCAACCTGCTTCGGAAGCTGCGGAATGGATCCGCTATGGCCCCGAGGAAGCCGATTGGGGCGGCCCGGTGCAGGAGATCGTGCTGGGGCGGCCCAAGGGATCGCTGGAAAATTGGCGTCGGCGTCTCGAAGCGGCCGGACTTAAGCCGACGACCCTGGAACGGAGCGCCGATGCGGTCCGAACTGCTGTCCCGTCCTACACGCGTCGCTTTGCCGTTACCGTGTTCCACTTGCGGGCGTGGGAGATTCGGCCGCTTAGTCAAGCCGGGCAGACGCTCCCGCTCCGGAGCGAACCGCTGTCCCCGGACTCGCCGCTACATAAACGTCTGACAAGTACGGCTATTCGGGCCTTATACGCCGTTGGGCTTGATTTTGGCGAGGTGGTGATTTCGGCCGGAGAGGAAGGGCGGTTTACGGTAGATGCCGTCACCCCCGCCTCGGACTTCGGCAGCGCAGCGGTGCCCGGGTTCGCCCGTGCCATGCGGGAAACCTTGGAGGAGCAAGAGAAGCTGCGGGAGTCGGCAGCGGAGCGGCTGATCGGGATGGACCCCGAGTTTTTGCTGTTTGATTCAACCCACGGCAAGGTGGTCCCTGCCTCACGTTACCTCCAGTTTCACGGCGAAGCGGGCTGCGACGTGCTGCGTTATCGCGGGCAGCGCTTGTTTCCGCTGGCCGAGCTCCGGCCAAGGCCTGGCAAGGAGCCGCGCGATGTGATCGTCCATCTGCTGCACGCGTTCCGCGAAGCCCGCGCCTCCATCGAAGATCGCGGGCTGATCTGGCAGGCGGGAGCGATGCCGCAGCGCGGTTTTCCGCTGGGCGGACACCTGCATTTTAGCGGAATCGCTTTAACCCCCGAGCTGCTACGAACGCTCGACAACTACTTGGCGCTGCTGCTGGCGGTGCTGGAGGATCCGCGAAGCGCGCCTCGCCGGCCGAAATACGGGTTCCTTGGCGATTTCCGCATCAAGGAGTATGGCGGCTTTGAGTATCGCACCTTGCCCAGCTTCCTGATCTCCCCGCTTGTCACCAAGGGGGTTGTAGCGTTAGCGTGTTTAATCATTGAGAACGTGGACCGTCTCCATGCGAGGCCGCTGGAGAGGGACGTAGTTTGGACGGCGTTTTACACTGGCCGCAAACAGCCGCTCCGCGAGGAGGTCCCCCGATTGCTGGCCGATATCCAAGGCGTTCCCGATTATTCCCGTTACCGAGGGTATGTCGCTCCGCTGCTTGAAGCCATTCAGTCCGGTCGCGCTTGGGACGAAAGCGTGGATATTCGCCCCGCTTGGAAGCTGCAAAATCCTTCATAACCGCGCTGCCCTTTTCTGGTATAATAGGATTCTATGAAAGACCTGATAGCGCAGGGGTAAATGGAGGGGAATCATGGCTACCTACACGCCGATGATTGAGCAGTATCTACGGATAAAGGCGGAAGCGCAGGACGCGTTTCTGTTTTTCCGGCTGGGCGATTTCTATGAAATGTTCTTCGAGGATGCGGTGCTGGCCGCCAAAGAGCTGGAAATTACGCTGACCGGACGGGACGGGGGCGCCGAGGAGAAAATTCCGATGTGCGGCGTTCCCTACCATTCGGCCGACAATTATATTCACCGACTGATTGAAAAAGGGTACAAAGTGGCGATCTGCGAGCAGATGGAAGACCCGTCGCAGACGAAAGGGATGGTCCGGCGCGAAATCGTCCGGGTCATCACTCCGGGGACGATTATGGAAGGGAAAACGATCGGCGAACGGACGAACAACTACATCGTCTCGGTCACTGAACGGCAGGGCCTGATGGCCTTGGCGGCCTGCGACCTTTCCACCGGGGAGTTGTACGCGACGTCCGCACCGTCGAACCGAGAGTGGCTGCGTGACGAAATCGGATTGTACGATCCGGCGGAGATTATCGGGGATGCAGAGTTGCTGGATTGGATTGCCGGACAAGCTGCAGCGATCGGCAAGCCGGTGGTGTATACGCCATGGGTTAAAACGAAAGAAGAGACGGGGCGTTCGCTGTTCGGCGAAGCGGAGTGGATCCGCTTAGAGCCGGAACGTCGCGATAATATTGCAATCCTTGTCGGCTATTTAAGCGAAACACAGAAACGCTCGCTTGGCCAATTGACGAAAATATCGGCTTACGAGCCGGAGCATTTTATGATTTTGGACCCGTTTACGCGGCGGAATCTGGAACTGGTCGAAACGGTCCGTGAGCGCTCGAAGAAGGGATCGCTCCTATGGCTGCTCGACCGAACGGAAACGTCGATGGGTTCCAGGCTGCTGCGTCGCTGGATCGATAAGCCGCTGCTGCAGAAATCGCGGATCGAGGAGCGTTTGGAGGCGGTGGAGCATCTGCACGGCGCTTTTATCCTGCGCGAGGATCTGCGGGGTGCGCTGCAAGACATTTACGACTTGGAGCGGTTGGTGGGCCGCGTCGCCTTCGGCAACGCCAACGGGCGGGATCTGGTTGCCTTGAAGACGTCGCTGCTTCAAGTGCCGGCGATCAAGGAGCTGTGCGCGGGGTCGGCCTCATCGACGCTGCAGCGGATCGCCTTGAGTATGGACGAGTGCGCAGATTTGGCCGGGATGATCGATGGGGCCATCGCTGACGATCCGCCGGTTTCGGTACGAGATGGAGGCATCATCAAAGCCGGGTTCCATGAGCGGTTGGACGAGCTGCGAGAAGCCGGAGTGAACGGCAAACGCTGGATCGCCGAGCTGGAAGCGGCCGAACGGCAAGCGACCGGGATTAAATCGCTGAAGATCGGCTACAACAAAGTGTTCGGATACTATATTGAAGTGACGCGGGCGAACCTGGCCGCGCTGCCGGAAGGCCGGTATGAACGGAAGCAGACGCTGGCGAATGCCGAGCGTTTCGTCACGCCGGAGTTGAAGGAGAAGGAAGCGCTGATTCTCGAAGCCGAGGAGAAGATGGTCGATCTGGAGTACGCGTTGTTTAACGAACTGCGCGAACGGATCGCTCAGGACATTCCGCGCTTACAGAAGCTTGCCGAGCAAATCGCCGAAATCGACGTGTTGCGTTCGTTGTCGCAGGTGGCTTCGGACAACAGATTTGTCAAACCACAGCTGACCGACGGCTACGACCTCGTCGTGGAGCAAGGACGGCATCCGGTGGTTGAATCCGTGATGAAGGATTCGGCGTTTATCGCCAACGGTACATCGCTTCGCAAGGACGATGCCAGCATCCTGCTGATCACGGGACCGAACATGGCTGGGAAAAGCACGTACATGCGGCAGGTCGCGCTTATTTCGATCCTGGCGCAAATCGGCAGCTTTGTTCCGGCGGCCAAAGCGGAGATTCCGTTAGTGGACCGTATCTTCACGCGGATTGGGGCGGCGGACGATCTGATCGGCGGGCAAAGCACCTTTATGGTGGAGATGGCCGACATTCAAATTATGACGGAGAAGGCGACCCCGCGCAGCTTGATCATCATCGACGAGCTGGGCCGCGGGACGTCGACCAGCGAAGGGATGGCGATCGCGCAAGCCGTGATCGAATATGTGCATGACCGGATCGGCTGTAAGGCGCTGGTCTCGACGCATTTTCACGAGCTTGCTCACCTGGAGCACAGCCTCCGCGGGCTAAACAACTACAGCATGGCGGTGCAGGAGAGCGGCGACAAAGTGCATTTCCTGCGCAAGCTGATCCCCGGTGCGGCCGACACCAGCTACGGTATCTACTGTGCGCGACTGGCCGGCTTGCCGGAGGAGATCATCGGCCGGGCCTACGGGCTGCTGAAGGGGCTGGAGGAGCAAAGCCCGCTGCTTGATGGCGGGAGGGTTGCGGTTGGTGCTGCGGCTTCTTCGCTGCTGGTCCGCCCGCAAGCGAAGGAGGAGGCTGCTCAAGCTGCTCAGGTTGTGCGGGAGACCGCAGTGACAGAGGCGGCAACTGAGGCGATCGCGGCGGAGGAAGCTGCGGTTTCGGCGGAAGCCGTGGCGGAGCCGCTTGCTGCTGAAGGCGGGCCGGTAGTGCAGCTTTCGATTTTTGGCGATGAAGAGCCACCGGTTCCAGCGAAGACGACCGTCCAAGCACCGGAAGATCCGGGTACACGAACGATCATCAACCTAATCAAAAACGCCGATTTGATGAACATGACACCGCTGCAAGCGATGCAATTGGTGAACGAATTGAAGATGAAGGCGAAGGATTTGTAGGAAGGTAAGTTGGCTGGGGCAGGGCAAGATTAGGACACGGGCAAGATAAGGTTAGGAATGGACTAGGTAAGGTCGGGGTAACAAGGTAAGGTCAAGGTAAGTTCAAGGTAAGTTCAAGGTATGGTCGAGGTAACCAGGTATGGTCAAAGTAACAAGGTATGGTCAAGGTAAGTTCAAGGTAAGGTCGGACTAACCTTCAACATTTACCTTCCCGGGCCTTCCTAGACCGCTAACGCTTGTGAGAAGTCTTAAGTCGGCCTAAAACGTCTTATTGTCATTTTAACGCTTGCCACAGTGCTTATTTGCCCGTTTTAGGGGTGAAATCAGGGATCTTGGTGGAAATAGCGTTGCTCAGCGTCGTTAGAAATGTTACACGCCGGATTTTGCCTAAATAGCGTTGCTCATCAGCGTTAGAGTTACAGGCAAGCGGTGCAGGTAAGGATTTATCAAACGTAGGGGTTTAGCTACGGGAGAACGGGAGAGTACGGAGTACGGGAGGGAATAGCAATGGCAAAAATCGCAATTTTGGACGAGCATATCGCCAACCAGATTGCGGCCGGGGAAGTGGTGGAGCGCCCGGCGTCGGTGGTTAAAGAATTGGTGGAGAACGCGATCGATGCAGGGTCAACGAAAATCGAAGTTGCCGTCGAAGAAGGTGGTCTTCAGCTGATCCGCGTCACCGATAACGGCTCCGGCATCGAACCGGAGGACTGCGAGACGGCTTTTTATCGCCATGCGACCAGCAAAATTACCTCCGGCCGCGATCTGTTCCAGATCCGCAGCCTCGGATTTCGCGGTGAAGCCTTGCCGAGTATCGCCGCCGTCGCCAAGGTCCGGCTTGTGTCTTCCAGCAACGACACGGGGCTTGGACGCGTGATTGAAATCGAAGGCGGCTCGCTGAAGCTAAACGAGGATATCGCTGCTCCGCAAGGAACGGATATTTCGGTGAAGGAATTATTTTACAATACCCCGGCAAGGCTGAAGTATATGAAGACGATCCAGACGGAACTGGGACATATCTCCGATGTGATGTATCGGCAGGCATTGGCGCACCCCGAAATCGCCTTTACGCTGCGGCATAACGGCAATACGCTGCTGCAAAGCCCGGGAGGCGGCGACTTGTTGCAGGTGATCGCGTCGATTTACGGCGTGAACGCCTCCAAAGGAATGGTTGCGATTGAAGCGGAGGACCTCGACTACCGGATAACCGGGTTTATTGGTCGCCCCGATCTGGCGCGGTCGAATCGCAGCGGAATGTCGACGATCGTGAACGGGCGATACATTCGCAATCCGGGGCTGCATCAGGCCATTTTGCGCGCATATCACACGTTGCTGCCGATTAACCGCTATCCGCTGGTGGTGCTCATGCTGGACATGCATCCTTCCCTGGTCGATGTGAACGTACACCCTGCCAAGCTGGAGGTGCGCTTCAGCAAGGAGCCGGAGCTGAACGGCTTTGTGGAGAACAGCGTACGCGCCGTGTTAAACGGCCAGGTCCTGATCCCGCAAGTCGTGCGTCAGACGATCGGGAAAGGCCCGAACCGCTCCGTAATCCAGGAGCAGTTCCACTTCCCCGCGCCGCCTCTAGGCGCGGAGCGGGGCCCGCCAACCCCGGCCAAGCCGCAGAGCGGGCTTGGCCAAACCAACGCCGCCTACGGAGGCGGCGGCGAACGGCAGCCGCTGCCACCTACGCGGCTGCAAGAGATGCCGGAAGCGTTGTACGGCTCGCCGGAGGCGGCGCCGGAGCTTCCGGCGTTCCCCGAGCTGTCCTTGATCGGACAGCATCACGGCACCTACCTGATCGCCCAGAACGATCAGGGGTTGTATTTAATCGACCAACACGCCGCGCACGAGCGCGTGAATTACGAGTATTACTATGAAAAGTTTGGCCGACCGGCCGATGCTTCCCAGGAGCTGTTGATTCCGATCACGCTGGAATTTACGCCGTCAGACAGTGCCAAGCTGCAGGACCGGCTGCATTGGTTCGAACAGGTGGGGGTCGTGCTGGAACCTTTCGGCGGCAACACTTTCCGCGTGGTCGCTCATCCGTATTGGTTCCCGCAAGGGGAAGAGGCAAGCATCATCGAGGAGATGGCCGAATGGGTGCTGAGCGAACGGGCGATCGACCTGGCGAAGCTGCGCGAGGCATCATCCACGATGGTGTCATGCAAAGCATCCATCAAAGCGAACCAAAAGCTGACACCGGAGGAAGCGAACACACTAATCCGGCGGCTAGGTGCCTGTAAACAGCCGTATACCTGCCCACACGGGCGTCCGATCATCGTCTCCTTTTCCACCTATGATCTGGAGAAGCTGTTCAAGCGGGTCATGTAACGTCAGCAAACGGAGGAATTCATCATGTTAATTACTACGGGAGATCACGAAACGTCCACCGCCGTCCAGCGGGCGAAGGAACTAGCCGGCATGGCCGGTGTTCCTTACGTCCCGCGCAGCCGGACTTCGCTTGCCCGTTTGGCCGAACGTCATAGCGACAACGACATCCTGGTGGTCTTGGAGCAAGGGGCTCGGCTGCATCGAACCGGCCGGGAACCGATGACGTTTCACCCCAGCATGGCGTTTGTTCGAGCGAAGCGGCTTTTTAAAGGAGAAAACGACGCGATGTTGGACGCCGCCGGGGTCGTTCCCGGCGACATCATTATTGACGGGACGGCAGGACTAGGTTCCGATGCGATGGTCTTTTCGATTGCTGCCGGGGCGGAGGGGAAAGTGTTGGCGTTAGAGGATTCACTGCCGTTATGGGCTTTGCTTACCGAAGGCCTAAAGTACTACGTCTCCGGCTTACCGGCCTTTGATGAAGCACTGCGGCGGATCGAACCGATACATACGAACCATTTGGATGCACTGCGGGCGATGGCCGACAAAAGCGCGGATGTTGTTTATTTCGACCCGATGTTCCGCGATCCCATCGCGGAATCGTCCTCGATATCGCCGCTGCGGACGTTCGCCAATCCGAATCGCCTCGACCCGGAGGCGGTGAAGGAGGCCTGCCGCGTTGCCCGGAAATCGGTCGTCCTGAAGGAGCAGCGGGGAAGCGGTGAATTTGATCGTCTGGGGTTTACCGCGACCAACCGCTCCCATACCAAAATTGCCTATGGAGTGATTTCGCTTGACCCGAAACGATAAACCCAAACTGCTCGTGCTGCTTGGCCCAACAGCAGTGGGCAAAACAAAGCTCAGCATCGAATTGGCTCGCGCGTTGTCCTGCGAAATCATCTCCGGCGACTCCATGCAGGTGTACCGGGAGATGGACATCGGAACTGCCAAAATCACTGAGGACGAGATGGGCGGCGTACCGCATCACTTGATCGACGTGCTGGATCCGGATCAGCCTTTTTCCGTCGCCTTGTTCCAGGGATGGTGCCGCAACCTGATCCCGGAAATTACCGATCGCGGGCACTTGCCGTTTATTGTAGGCGGGACGGGGTTGTACATCGAATCCGTTTGCTACGAGTTCCAGTTTACGGAAGCGGGAGCGGACGAAGAATTCCGAGCTCGGGAGCAGATGTTTGCGGATACCCATGGTGCCGAGGCGCTATACGCTAAATTGGCGGAGCTGGACCCCAAATCGGCGGCCCGACTCCATCCCAACGACGTACGCCGGGTGATCCGGGCGCTGGAGATTGTTCATCTCACCGGGGAGACGTTATCGTCGCAGCTCGAGAGGCAACAGAAGCAATCGCCTTATGAGCTTTGCTTAATCGGTTTGACAATGGACCGTCAAATGCTTTATAACCGTATTGAAAGGCGAATTGACGAAATGCTGCGGCTTGGCCTGGTCGAGGAAGTTCGCGGGCTTCTCCGCAAAGGATACAGACGCGATGCAATTTCCATGCAAGGGCTGGGTTATAAAGAAATCGTTGAGCACCTGATAGACGGGGTCCCGCTGGATGTCGCGGTAGAGAAGTTGAAAAGGGATACACGCCGCTTTGCCAAGAGACAGCTTTCCTGGTTCCGTCACATGAAGGATATCGCCTGGATCGATGTGGGCGACGGAGAAAATTTTTCCGGGATTTTGGCGGAGGCCCATGCTATAATAGCAGGAAAGTTTCCCGCTGATCTTGAATATAATTCTAAACACTAATTGATTCCTATTGGGGGTACGGCTATGAATAAGACCATTAACATCCAGGATACATTTTTGAACCAATTGCGGAAAGAAAGCATTCCCGTCACCGTATTTTTGACGAACGGTTTCCAGATCAGAGGGACGATTAAAGCATTCGACAACTTTACGATCGTCATTGACAGCGACGGCCGCCAGCAAATGGTGTACAAGCACGCGATCTCCACGTTCCAGCCGCAGCGGAATGTATCGCTCATGCAGGAATCGCAAAACGAGGATTAAACTCAGGCTGAAACTTTTTGAATTTCAATACGTTAAGAGTATAGGATGAGAACAGAGCAACCTGAACCAAGGTTGTTCTTTTCTTTCCGGGGACTTTTTAGGCCAGAAACTTAAGCAGATGAATTTATGCAGCAAGGATATGTTCAAAAAATCACTCTTTCGTCATCGAATCCGTCATCGAACCCGCGCTCATGCGGTGATATGATGTGTTTAAGCGGCTGAATTCAAGATTCGAAGCCGAATTAACCTCTATCAGTAGTATTTTTTGAACATCCTTGCAAAGCAGACTGGCAGGAAGGGAGTCAGATCAAACCATGTCTAGCAAAAGCCCATCAAGGCTGCAGAGAAGCGGCAAGCCGGACAAAAAAGAAAAAGCGCCGAAAGCGCACAAAAAGAGAAAGCTGACGGCCAAGCGCATATTGTGGACTTCATTTTTTACGATTGCCTTTGCGGTGTTTTGCGCGATTGCAGGGTATATGTACATTACGGTCAGCGGCGAGAAAATCCTCGTGGAGAATGAGGACAAGCTGATGGTTTATGAAACGACGAAGGTGTATGACCGGACCGGGGTGTTGATGGGCGAACTGTCCATCGATAAAAGCGAACCCGTTGAATCGGACCAGATTCCGGATTTGCTGAAGAAAGCTTTTGTGGCAACGGAAGATAAACGGTTTTTTGAGCATAACGGGGTGGATTTGTGGTCCATCGGCCGGGCGGCGGTGAAGGATATCGTGGCCCGCTCCCTAGTTGAAGGCGGCAGTACGATTACGCAACAGCTCGCGAAGAACATTTTCCTGAGCGCGGACAAAACGTTCTTCCGTAAAGCAACGGAAATGTCGATCGCCATGGCGCTGGAACGCCACAAAACGAAGGATGAAATCCTGACGTTGTACCTGAATCGGATTCCTTTTGGCGGCACCGTTTATGGCATTAAGGCGGCATCAATCCGTTATTTTGGAAAAAGTGATTTGAATAAACTCGACGTCTGGGAGGTCGCGACGCTGGCGGCCATGCCAAAGGCGCCGTCCCGGTATAACCCGCTGAAGAACCCTGAGCTGTCCAAAGAACGGCGCGCGGTGGTGCTTGAGCTCATGTATCAGGAAGGGTATATCACGGCGGAACAGAGGGACGAAGCGAAGGCGGTAGATTACGATTACGAGCCGCCGACGAAAAATCAAAGCTATCTTGCTTTCAAAGACTATGTCGTGGAGGAAGCTGAGGAGAAATTCGGGTTAACCGAAGACGAATTGAACCGCGGCGGCTACAAAATTTATACGACCATGGACGCAAAAGCGCAGAAAGCGCTGGAGAAAGCATTCGAAAACGATGATTACTTCGAAAAGAGCAAGGATGACCAGCAGGTGCAGGCATCTATGGTGATCATGAACCACCAAAACGGCAGCCTGATTGCCTTGCTCGGCGGCCGGGACTACGAGCGCAAAGGCTTCAGCCGGCTGAACAGCCGCCGCCAACCGGGTTCGGCGTTTAAGCCGATCGTCTCGTATGCGCCGGCTCTTGAATCCGGCAAGTTTTCGCCAAATTCACAGATCAGTAACGAGAAGCAGTGTTTCGGCAACTATTGTCCAACGAACCTGCACGGGTACTCCAAGACGATTAACCTGACCGACGCATTGACGAAATCGGAAAATATTCCGGCCGTCTGGCTGTTGAATGAGGTTGGCGTGGGAACCGGGGTTAAATATGCCGAAGCGATGGGGATTAAAATGGACAAAGATGACCGCAACCTGGCCATTGCGCTGGGCGGTCTGACCTATGGCACAAACACGCTGGAAATGGCCGGAGCGTTTAGCGTTTTCGCCAACGGCGGTTCGTATAACCCGCCATACTCGATCAAATCGATCGTTGACCACAATGGCACGGAAAAATACAAGTACAATGCGCCGAAGGCCAAACGGGTTATCAGTGAACAAACCGCTTATTACATGACGACGATGCTGCAAAACGTCGTGAACGACGGTACCGGGAAACGGGCGAAGCTGGATCGACCCGTCGCCGGTAAAACGGGGACAACGCAGCACGGGATCCCGGGGCTGAAAAGCAGTAAAAACCGCGACGTTTGGTTTGTGGGTTATACACCGGAATGGACCGGTGCCGTCTGGATGGGCTACGATAACCCTGACAAGAACCATCTGCTGAACGGCAGCAGTGGGCAAACGGCGGCTTTGTTCGCCGCCGTTATGAAGGAAGCTTTAAAAGGCGAGCCGGTGAAGTCGTTCCCGGTTCCGGATAACTTGAAGCCGGAAGAACCCGAGGATCAGACGGAAACAGCCGCACCAACGGGCTTAACCGCCGCGTACAATGCGGACACCGGAGCGGTATCGCTCCAATGGACCGGCGTTGAAACCGCCGATGCGGTATATCACATTTACCGCAGAGAGGCGTCCGAATCGGAATTCACACACATCATGGATTCCGTCACCACAGAGGCGGAGGATATCGGTGTTACGCCGGGAACGGGATACGTTTACTACGTAACAGCTTATGATCCGGTGAATGCTGTGGAAAGCGAGCCGTCCAACAATGCCCAAGTGTTGATTGAACATGTAGAGCCGCCTCAAGGCGAGGGCAATTCGGACACAGATCCAGGAATTCCAGTTGATCCTACCCTTCCAGGAGGTGGGAACGGTAATCAAGGTGTTCCGCCAGGCAACGGCCAAGGAAACGGGAACGGCTCAAACCATGGTGGCGGCAACGGGAATGGAAACGGCAACGGCAACGGCAATGGTAATGGCCAAGGTAATGGGGCAGACAGCGGAAACGATACGGAGCTGCCCCCTATGGATGAGGATGACGGAGGTGTCATCGTTCCGCCGGACAACGGCGGTGACGGAACCGGCGGTCCCGAGATCCCAGCGGGAACGACGGATGGAACCACGGGAGTCGGCGGATAAGACGTTGGTTCGGATGCGCGGTATTCCTGAAAAGCCAACCCTCAGCCCAGCGCAAATGCGTGGCTGGGGGTTGTTTTTTTCGAGTGAAAATCGTTTTTGTGACTCTCTTTCAAATATGGTAAGCTGATATTACATTGTGTTGAAAGGGAACTAATTTATGAAGCGAAAATTCGGAGACCGCGCGAATTGGCGCCGTGTAACCCATCGTCAATTCAAATCCAAGTATGTGGAGAGCGACGAGTTTACGGGATATGTCACGTTGTACAGCATTTTTGCCTTGCGTGATCCGTTATGGAAGACCTACGGGGGCCACACTTTCCGGATTGCCGACAAAGGTTATACGTGGCTGCAATATTACCCCAAAGGAGCTCATTACGTCGTTACGGCTATGTTTGATGATCATGGCGAGATTGTGGAATGGTACATCGATGTTTGCAAGACGCAAGGCGTCACCGACCAAGGGGTGCCTTGGTTTGACGATTTGTATCTGGACATCGTTGTGCTGAAGAATCGTGAAGTCTTTCTATTGGATGAAGACGAACTTGATGAAGCATTAACGAAAGGCCTTATATCGGTAAAAGATTATGATCTGGCAACGGAGACGGCCCAGCAATTACTTCATGACATTAAGGAACGGCGTTTCCCTTATTTCCGCCTGTCCCTGGACCACTACCAAAGCGGGTTTATGACTTCGGAGCCGAATCAACCAGGGGGATAAACGATGCGTTACGCCAAACCAAACGTAAGCGTTCGTGGGGGTACAAATGGAAGTCAACGGAAAGGCCGTGTGAGAAAGCGGATTTTTCGATGGGGACTTGTATTGATTTTGCTCGGGGTGGGTTGGTCGTTGTTTGTGTTAGCCCAAATCGGCAGTGTGGAACGGAATCCGGCAGCCAATACCGACTTAAGCGAGCCGGCTGAGGTCGGGATCGTTCTTGGCGCGGCCATGTGGGGGGACGAGCCCAGTCCGGGGCTTCGCGAGCGCCTAGAGCAAAGCCTTAAGGATTTTGAAGCGGGAAAATTCAAGTGGTTTCTGTTAACCGGAGGATTGGATACGCCGACTTCCAATTATACCGAAGCGGAGGGCATGGCTAACTATTTGGAGCAGCACGGGGTTCCGCGAGATAAAATGCTCCTGGAAAACAAAGCGACCAGCACCTACGAGAACCTGAAATTCAGTCAGGAGATGATGATGGAGCGGGGCTTTGCATCAGCTTTGATCATCACGCACACTTATCACGGAAACCGCGCGCTGGAAATCGCCAGAGCTCTAGACTACAAGGAGCCTAAGCTTTCGTTAACCGAATCGAAGGTGCTGAAGCCGATTCCGAATACGTTCCGTGAAATCTTGGCCTATTCGAAGTGGAAGCTCGATCAATTGGGACTGGCCCTCGGCATAATAGGATAACAAAACTTCTAATAACGGACAGGGAGAGAGAATACATTTAGAGGTGTGTTCAACAAGTTGGCTTTTTGGAGCTTCCTCTCAGCCCTACCTTTATAAAGAGGTGATTTCCTATGTCTGGGCGTGTCATGGCCAGAAACGGCTCTTCTGATGAGAGACCGTCGCGTCAGATCAACGTGATCCTCCGCAGCACCGAACCGCCTGTCGTTTCGCAGGCGATTGCCGAGAGCGAGCCTCAGGCGTCGGCGAAAGGATTGCCGCAGCAGGGGCTTTTTGCCGAAATCCAAAAGGAATTGGATCATCTGATCGGCTTGGATCATATTAAAGAGTTAATGTACGAGATATATGCGCTTCTGCAAATTGCCTCGATGCGTTCGGAAGCAGGCTTGCTGTCCGGGGCTCAGGTCTACCACATGGTGTTTAAAGGCAATCCGGGCACCGGCAAAACCACGGTGGCAAGAATCGTCGCGAAAATGTTCCAACGGATGGGAGTGCTCAGCAAAGGGCATTTGATTGAGGTCGAACGCGCCGATCTGGTCGGCGAATACATCGGTCATACGGCGCAGAAAACGCGGGACTTGGTCAAAAAAGCGCTCGGCGGCATTTTGTTTATCGATGAGGCCTACAGCTTGGCGCGCGGCGGCGAGAAGGACTTCGGCAAGGAAGCGATCGATACGCTGGTCAAAGCGATGGAGGATCATAAAAATCAATTTATTCTTATTTTGGCTGGGTACTCGGATGAAATGGATTTTTTCCTGTCTACGAACCCGGGTCTTCCTTCCCGGTTCCCGATTCAGATGGATTTTCCGGATTACTCGATCGACCAGCTGATTCAAATTGCCGAAGGGATGGCGAAAGAGCGCGATTATATCTTGATGCCGCAGGCGATACTCAAATTAAAGCAGCATCTGCTCCGTGAGAAATGCGAAAGCGAGCAGGTGTTCAGCAATGCCCGTTATGTCCGCAACGTGATCGAGCGGTCCGTTCGTCAACAGGCCGTGCGGCTGCTGAATCAATACGGGGGCGGCTCGCCGGGCAAGCTAGAACTGATGACCATTCGAACCGAGGATCTGAAGCTGGACGTTAAAAAAACGTGAGCAACGGAGGTCCCGGCTGAATTCAAGATTCGATGTCGAATAAGCTTCCGTGAACCAGCCACGTGATGGGCGTCCATTTTTTTGATCCCAGTAAGATAAAAAGCAAAAAAATGGGGGTACAGCACCGAGAAGGTTGGATGAAGCTAGGGAACGAGTAGCGGAGCGTAGGGAAACCTACGTGAGCAACGGAGGTCCCGGCTGAATTCAAGATTCGATGTCGAATAAGCTTCCGTGAACCAGCCACGTGATGGGCGTCCATTTTTTTGATCCCAGTAAGATAAAAAGCAAAAAAATGGGGGTACAGCACCGAGAAGGTTGGATGAAGCTAGGGAACGAGTAGCGGAGCGTAGGGAAACCTACGAGAGCAACGGAGGTCCCGGCTGAATTCAAGATTCGATGTCGAATAAGCTTCCGTGAACCAGCCACGTGATGGGCCGCCATTTTTTTGATCCCCTTTAAAGGAGTAGTGATGATGTCGAGGTTGCATGAGACTACCACCCACCGCCCCGACGTAGCTGTATTAGTCAGCTTGGTTACGCCGGAAACGAAGCAAAGCGGCATCGACCCCGAATATTCCCTGGCCGAGCTGGTGCAATTAGCCGAGACAGCCGGGGTTGAAGTCGCTGAATCGATCGTGCAAAATCGCGATAAGCCCGACTCACGTTGGTTTATCGGCAAAGGGAAAGTGCTAGAGCTTCGCGAGGTGATTGAACAGCGGGAGGCGAATACCGCGATTTTCGATCAGGAGCTGTCCGGGGCCCAGGTACGTAACTTAGAAGAGATGCTGGATGTCAAAATTATTGACCGTACCCAGCTGATCCTGGATATTTTCGCGCAACGGGCAAAAACGCGGGAAGGCATCATTCAGGTAGAGTTGGCGCAGCTGACTTACCTGCTCCCGCGGTTGTCCGGGCATGGCAAGAACCTGTCCCGCCTTGGCGGGGGGATCGGCACACGGGGACCGGGGGAAAGTCAGCTGGAAACGGATCGCCGTCATATTCGCCGGCGGATCGGCGAGTTGAAGCGTCAGTTGGAAGAGGTCACGCGGCACCGGCAGCTGCACCGGGCGCGCCGGAAGGAAAATGGCGTAGTTCAAATCGCTCTGGTCGGTTACACCAACGCCGGTAAATCAACACTGCTAAAAGCGTTGACCTCGGCTGACGTCTTTGTGGAGAACCAGCTGTTCGCTACGCTGGATCCAACGACCCGGCTGCTCCCGCTCCCTGGCGGTAAGGAAGTGGTGCTGACCGATACGGTAGGGTTCATTCAAAATCTGCCGCACGACTTGGTCGCCGCTTTTCGCGCCACGCTGGAGGAGGTCAACGAGGCGGACTTGATTTTGCATGTCGTAGACGCCTCATCGCTGATGCGTGAGGAACAAGTTGAAGTGGTGGATCGGATTCTCAACGATTTGGGGGCCGGGGGGAAACCGCAGATCGTATTGTATAACAAGAAGGACATCTGCCCTCCGGAACAGCTGCAAATGCTGCCGACGGGCGAGGGGTATTTAAAGATTTCCGCGTTTGATGAAAGGGATTTGGCGGAGATTCGTGAAGCCGTGCAGCGGAAACTGTCCGGCGGTACCAAAACTTTTCGGATTCCTGCGGAAAGAGGCGACCTCACCCCTGTGTTATACCGGGTTGGAGAAGTCGTGGACAAGCAAATGGACGAGGATGTCATGATTTATGAAATCGATGTAAACCAAGCGGATTTCAACAAGTATGGCTATCGTTTAGCTCCTTTTGCGATTCCAAAGCAAGAGCCCAAAGCGGAAAACACGACAAATGATGGAATGGATTAAGGGAGAGATAACGTAACGATGGCAGTATTTTCGGAGGAAATCGTACACTGGCTGGAAGCCGCCGAAGCGCAGGCGGAAAGCCGCTTTCGGGAGATCGACCGGATCGTCGATCACAACCAATGGAAGGTGATTGAAGCTTTTCAGCGTCACCAGGTCAGCGATTATCATTTTGCAGGATCTACGGGGTATGCCTACAATGATCGAGGGCGCGAGGTATTGGATCTGGTGTATGCGGACGTATTCGGCGCGGAAGCCGCGCTGGTACGGCCGCATTTCGCTTCCGGTACGCATACGATCGCCACGGCGTTGTTTGGGGTCTTGCGGCCCGGGGACGAACTGCTCTACATGACCGGACGTCCATATGATACACTACATAAGGTAATAGGTACCCCGGGAGACGGCAGTGGATCGCTGCAGGATTTCGGCATCACGTATAAGGAAGCGGCATTGCTGGCCGACGGAACGATTGACTGGGAGGCGGTGAGAGCAAAGATAACCGATAGGACCAAAGTCGTCGGGATCCAACGCTCCCGCGGTTACGATTGGAGAGATTCCTTTACGGTAGCCCAAATTGCCGAGATGGTTCGTCAGGTGAAAGAGATCAAGTCGGACCTGATCGTCTTTGTGGACAATTGCTATGGCGAATTTACCGAGAAACAGGAACCAACGGAGGTTGGGGCTGACTTGATCGCCGGCTCATTGATCAAGAATCCGGGCGGCGGCTTAGCGGAAACCGGGGGTTATATCTGCGGTCGGGAAGAGCTGGTGAAGCTAGCTTCCTACCGTTTGACCGCACCGGGCATCGGCGGCGAGGTAGGGGCGATGCTAGGGACAACCCGTGGAATCTATCAAGGCTTGTTTTTAGCGCCTACGATTGTGGGACAGGCCGTTAAAGGCAGCGTTTTGGCTGCGGCCTTGTTTGAACGGGCGGGGTTTCAAAGCCGTCCGGGCTGGCAGGATCCGCGCACGGATCTCATTCAGGCGATTGCCTTTAGCGCACCGGAGCAGCTGATCGCGTTTGTACAAGGTATTCAACGGGCTGCGGCCGTAGACGGCCACGTCGTACCCGAGGCTTGGGACATGCCGGGCTACGAACATCCGGTGATTATGGCGGCAGGGACGTTTATTCAAGGCGGGAGCTTGGAGTTGTCTGCCGATGCCCCGATACGAGCGCCGTATATCGCGTATATGCAAGGCGGGTTGACGTATTCTCATGTTAAATTTGGCCTCCTCACCGCACTTCAGACGATGAAGGACCGCAACTTGTTGTAAGTTATCCTAACATATCTATTGACATGTTAGGATAACTAACATATGATAAGGTCATGATAATCTAACTGGAAGGTTGAGAGCGATGAGTGAGGAAATTCGCAGAAATATGGCCTTGTTTCCTATTGGTATCGTCATGAAACTTACGGATTTAACGGCAAGACAAATACGATATTACGAGCAACATGAATTGATAGTACCCGCTCGTACCTCGGGAAATCAGCGGATGTTCTCCCTGAATGATGTCGAGCGGTTGCTAGAAATCAAAGGTCTCATCGATAAAGGCGTAAATATCGCGGGGATCAAGCAAGTGATGAATCCGATGTCCCGGGAATCCCAGGAAGCGACGGTCATCACGAAAGATACCGAAGAGAAGCGGAAGGAAATGACGGATTCCCAAATCTACCGGATGTTGAAGCAGCAGCTTGTGCAAGGGAGCAAGCCGGGGCAAGTTTCTTTGATCCAAGGCGAACTGTCCCGATTTTTCAAAAAATAATCTAAACGTGGGGAGAGGTTAGGGTGAGTTACACCAAAGAAGATATTTTGCGCATCGCCAAGGAAGAGAATGTTCGTTTTATCCGTTTGCAGTTCACAGATTTGCTGGGAACGATTAAAAACGTGGAAATTCCGGTCAGCCAATTGGAAAAAGCGCTGGATAACAAGATGATGTTTGACGGTTCTTCTATCGAAGGGTATGTTCGGATCGAGGAATCCGATATGTATCTTTTCCCGGATCTGGACACTTGGGTTATTTTCCCTTGGGTAACCGAGGATCGTGTAGCGCGTTTGATTTGCGATATTTACATGCCTGATGGCACTCCGTTTGCCGGTGATCCACGTGCTATTTTGAAACGTGCACTTAAGGAAGCTGAGGAAATGGGTTACACCGCTATGAACGTTGGACCAGAGCCGGAGTTTTTCCTGTTCAAAACCGACGAGAAGGGCAACCCTACCACTGAGCTGAATGACCAAGGCGGATACTTTGATTTGGCTCCGACGGACCTTGGCGAAAATTGCCGTCGCGAAATCGTATTGACCCTGGAGGAAATGGGCTTTGAAATTGAAGCTTCTCACCACGAGGTAGCACCAGGTCAACATGAAATCGACTTTAAATATGCTGATGCTATCAAAGCTGCCGATCAAATCCAAACCTTTAAATTGGTTGTCAAAACGATCGCTCGCCAGCATGGCTTGCATGCAACGTTTATGCCAAAGCCGTTGTTCGG
The DNA here is from genome assembly GCF_001486505.1 of Paenibacillus rubinfantis. Classification (GTDB taxonomy): domain Bacteria; phylum Bacillota; class Bacilli; order Paenibacillales; family Paenibacillaceae; genus Fontibacillus; species Fontibacillus rubinfantis. Next base: position 129,399 of record NZ_LN909065.1, on the reverse strand, counting down.
CGTTAACGGTTCGGGGATGCACTGTCACCAATCGCTGTTTAAAGGCAACGTGAACGCATTCTATGATGAATCCGATGAATTGGGACTGAGCGATGAAGCTCGCCACTATATGGCAGGGATTCTGAAGCACGCGCGCGCATTTGCGGCCATTACGAACCCGACAGTCAACTCCTACAAACGTCTTGTACCAGGGTATGAAGCGCCTTGTTACGTGGCATGGTCTTCGAGTAACCGCAGCCCGATGATCCGGATCCCGGCTTCTCGTGGTCTCAGCACGCGGGTTGAAGTGCGTAACCCGGACCCGGCTGCTAATCCATACCTGGCATTAGCCGTCATGCTGAAAGCCGGTCTGGACGGGATCAAAAACGAGCTGCCGCTCGTCGAACCGGTTGACCGCAACATTTATGTGATGTCCGAGGAAGAGCGGGTTGAGGAGGGTATCCCAAGCTTGCCGTCCGATCTGAAGGAAGCGCTGGGCGAGTTGCTGCGCAGCGAAATTATCTGCGAAGCGCTGGGCGATCATGCGTTGACCCATTTCTACGAGCTCAAAGAGATTGAATGGGATATCTTTAGAACGCAAGTTCATCCATGGGAACGCGATCAATATATGACGCTGTACTAAGTTTATAAGTGATAACCCCTGAATCCATCAGGGGTTATTTTTTATGGAAACTGCCTCATATTTAATTCTCATTTTGAGACATGTTATAGTAACGATGTAAAAAAAATAAATATTTTCATAGGAGGAAAGGGCATGGAGAACATTTTGGCTGTACTGGGAGGACCACGTATACAGCATCTAACGACATTAATGGAAGATGAAGGCTACTGCCTGATGCGAGCCGAGTTTGGGCCGGGTGTTTTTGTGCCTCTTCATAGTCATGAAGATCGAGAAACCTTCTATGTTCTTTCCGGGGAGCTTGAAGCTTGGTCGGATGGGAGTTGGACCTCGATACGGGCCGGTGAAATCTTCGATGTCCCAGCCAACACCAAGCATTCCATAAAAAATGGTTCCAACGAATCGACTTTCGTCATCGCAGTCTCGACGGTTCGGATGGGTGAATTTTTCAAGAAGGTCGGCCGCCCTGCCCAGTCGGTAAAACCGGGCCCGCCGGAGCCTGCGGATCTGCAAAATTTCAGGACCGTTGCCGCACAATACGGCTTCTGGCTCGGATCTCCTGAGGACAATGCCGCTATTGGGATTAAACTTGGATAGGTTCGCCGCATATCTTTGAAATCAAGCAGCCAATTGCCCGGCTTCCTGTCGGTGCAGTTGGTTTTTTTGTGATGGCTTGAATGACACTTTTTGGATTTCGAAAAAATGCCATGATTTTACCGGGATTGGGACACCTTATATCTAAGAATAAGGAGGCTGAGTCAAGATGATCGTGACCGAATTAAAAAGATACCAACGACGTCGGTATCGGCTGAAGCAATGGTGGATCTCGGAGCGGGCCGGACTTGGTTGGGGCACACGCGGCCGCCGCGAAAAAACCGGGTACCATCCGATGAACTTTTCGGATCTCGAATGGGAATAGGCGGAAGGAGGCGCAAGACAGCAAAAAACAAACAGGACGAAGCCGATGTAAAACCGTAGCTTCGTCCTGTTTGGTGTTCGTTGCTGCGCATGAAGGGAGTGATTCGAAATTAGTGCAAGTCGCGGAACAGTCCGATGACTTTGCCAAGGATGGTCACATGCTTCAAACGAAGCGGCTCCATCGTCGAATTCTCCGGCTGCAGTCGGATATGGTCCTTCTCTTTGTAAAACGTCTTGACCGTCGCTTCATCTTCCTCTGTCATGGCCACCACAATCTCGCCGTTGTTGGCCGTCTGTTGTTGGCGGACGATCACATAATCCCCACTATGTATACCGGCTTCGATCATGCTATCGCCAACCACGGAAAGCATGAAAACATCTCCGTCAGCGGCGTAGTGCTCGGGCAGCGGAAAATAATCTTCAATGTTCTCCGTCGCCGTGATCGGCATGCCTGCGGTCACTTTCCCAACAACGGGAACGCGGGCAATGCTATGTGCAAACACATTGTAATTCTCCGAGTCCTCTTGGCCAAGCAATTCGATGGCACGCGGCTTCGTTGGGTCGCGGCGGATGAAGCCCTTCTTCTCCAGGCGGTCCAGATGGCCGTGTACGGTGGAGCTGGACGCAAGTCCAACGGCTTCGCCGATCTCCCGCACAGAAGGCGGATATCCCTTGGCGCGTACTTCGTTGCGAATAAATTCAAGAATGGCCTGCTGTCGGCTCGATACTTTTGACATGTACGGATCAACCCCATTTAGTAACGTTTGGAAAAATTATAACACAGAACTTCCGTTCGTACAAACATTAGTTCTAAAAAGATATAGTAGGAGTACAAAATTCAAAAAAATAGGAACAACCGTTCGAAAAAACGCTTGAAACAAACAAATGTTCGTGTTATATTGAATATCAGAAATCAGAACACTTGTTTGGAGTGATGGTTAAATGTTGAAGTATAGTTCTTATCAAAGCATCTACGAACAACCTTCTTTTCGTCGTCCCGTGGAGAGAAGATTACATATGAGTGCATTCCTGAAGAGCAGATTGTCCAAAATCGCTGTGTTGTTACTCATCCTTAGCATTACGTGCACCGGGATGGTTCAAGCTTTTGCAGCATCCGCCGATGGTCCTGAGACCGTTGTTCCGGCAGAATATGTCGTCGTGATGCCAGGAGACACGTTGTGGGAAATCGCTGTGGCCCATAAGCCGCAAGGTCAAGATACGAGAGTCTACATCCAGAAGCTGATGCGAACCAACGAGATGAGAACCAGCTCGATTCAAGCCGGGGATACGTTGATGTTGCCCGGCAAATAATCATGTTCGTCAGACATGAATTTTCATAGGGAAAATAGGAGCTTGTTTCAAGGCTATGAACGGGGTTGCCGTTGCCTTGACAAGCTCTTTTTCTCATGTCAAAGTAAGAATTAATGCCCTGTGTGTGACCATAGGATGCATAGTATATAAAGAAGCGGGAGGAACTTATGGACATCGATGCGTTGGTTCAGCGGATTAACGAGCTGGCCCGTAAAGCAAAGCAGGAAGGATTAACACAGGACGAGCTATTGGAACGAGCCCAGCTTCGGGAAACGTATCTGCAAAACGTTCGCAGAAATTTTCGGCAACAGCTCGAATCGATCGAGATTGTAGATAAATAGGGAGGAACAGGTATGGGTTCGTTTGACCGTAAAGTAGAACGCAATCAATTAAGAATGAGTAAGAAAGGCAAAGGACCAAACGTCGGGCAAGGGACCCGAAACTCGCGGTCATCACTGGGAGCTAACGGGGAAGGGGAAGTATTTAAAGGGCGCAACTTTATTTTACCCTCCGCCTTGTTTCTGTTGGCACTTTTGTATGGCAGTGTAGGAATTATCGGCAATACCGCGGAAGTGAATTCGGTATTGTACTGGGCGACGATCTTCTTGTATATCGTGCTGGCACTGGCCATCTTCCTTCGCAAGCCTTATTTGCGAATCAACAAAAGCTGGCTGTACACCTCGAAATTTAACCGTGACCGGATGCTGGATGCCGGCAATATCAGCAAGATTAAGGTGAGCCGGAACAAGATTGTGATTGAACCCAAAACCCGGGAACCGAAATGGGTGTTTTACCGCACGCGCAACCGTTTCGATACGGAAGCTATGGCAGCGCGGCTGGAGCTGTATGCCAATACCCATCATGTGAAATTCGAGAAGGAATAATCTTTATACAGAAATAAGCATAGAACGGAGAGGGCTGGGACAAATGACGATCAAAGCGGTATGTTTTGACCTGGATGACACGCTGCTCTGGGATGAGCGGAGCGTAAGAGAAGCTTTTGCGGCGACTTGTGGAAGCGCGGCAGCCAAGACGGGAAGCTTGAACCCCGAACAGTTGGAAGAAGCGGTACGGCGGGAAGCTCGGAGCTTGTATGAATCCTACGAGACGTATCCATTCACGAAGATGATTGGGATCAATCCGTTCGAAGGGTTATGGGCGACGTTCACCGCTGGGGAACAACCGGAATTTCGCCAATTGGAGCAGCTGGCTCCGATCTATCGCAAGGAATCCTGGCGTCGTGGACTGCTCGCGCTAGGGATCGAAAACGATGAGCTGGCGGCCGAGTTAGCAGAGCAATTTGGACGTGAACGCCGCACCCGTCCTCACGTTTATGAGGAAACGTTCCAAGTTCTGAAGGAATTGAAGGGCAAAGTGAAGCTGCTGCTCCTGACGAACGGTTGTCCGGCGCTGCAGCAGGAGAAGCTGGACGGGGTGCCGGAGCTGGCGCCCTATTTTGATGAGATTATCATCTCCGGTAGCTTCGGGAAGGGGAAACCGGATCCATCCATTTTCCGGCATGCGCTGGAACGGTTGGCCATCGAACCAAGCGAGGGAATCATGGTTGGGGATAAGCTGACGACGGATATCAAAGGTTCGCTCAGTGTTGGCATGACGGCGGTTTGGGTTAATCGAGATGGCAAATCGCTTACCGGCGAAATCGTACCGGATTATGAAATCAAACATTTGTCCGAATTGCATGACCTCTTGGATAAGCTTGCTTAAGGCTGTATTTCGATAAGTATTTAGTACGATGTGAGGCGAATATCGCGCGGAAGGAGGGAAATCGATATGCGAATGAACGGGAAGACGGGGTTGATTGCCGTGATCATGTTGACGCTGGTTGTCATCGCCGGATGCAGCAAGGGTGGCTCAACGGCCGCTGAGGCGGATGCGATGTTAGAGCCGATTCAAGTTGAACTCGAGGTGACGCCATCTGCTGCCAAAACCGGAGAACCAGTAACGTTTACCGCAACAGTGACCCATCACGGTGAAAGGGTGGACGATGCGAAAGAGGTCATGTTTGAATTTTGGAACACGGCCGACGATAACGCGAAACATAACCAGGTGAAGGTCAAGGGGGCCGGAAACGGTACATATGTACTGGAGCATACGTTTCAAGAACCCGGGGCCTATGAAGTGATTTCCCATGTGACTGCGCGCGATCAGCATTCCATGCCGTCGAAACAGTTCATGGTAGAGTAGTGCTCGCCAACCTGCCTAAATTAAGCTGCAGTCTTCCTGATCGGGGAGGCAGCGGCTTTTTTCGTTATATGAAATTTCCGAATTTTTTAGAAGATTGTTTCAAAGTTTGTTCGGATTTTAATTCTGAGTTGATCGATGGGATAACAATTCCTTATGATAAGGGTTACAGTGGATCGAATTCGCAAACCTCTCTTTTCTTCAATGCTTTATTCTGTTAAACTAAAACGTAACGTTTTACGGGAGGGACATGATCATGAGTAAACCAAGCCTGCTCGAAAGAATGAAAGAACGAATATTGATCCTCGATGGCGCCATGGGCACCATGATTCAGCAGGAGGACCTGACTCCGGCCGACTTCGGCGGCGATGAGCTGGACGGCTGCAATGAAATGCTCGTGCTCACCCGTCCGGATGTGATTCGCGGCATCCATGAGAAGTATCTCGCGGCAGGTGCCGATCTGATCGAAACGAATACGTTTGGCGCGACTTCCGTCGTGCTGGCTGAATACGATATTCCGCAAAAGGCGCGTGAAATCAATTTGGCTGCGGCCAAACTGGCGATCGAAGCGGCGGAAAAATACAGTACCCCGGAACATCCCCGCTACGTGGTGGGCATCCTGGGACCCACAACAAAGACGTTGTCCGTTACCGGCGGCGTGACGTTTGACGAATTGACAGCCAGCTATGCGGAGCAAGCTGCCGCATTGATTGAGGCAGGCGTCGATGCGTTGATGCTGGAGACCTCGCAGGATACTTTAAACGTGAAGGCGGGAAGCATCGGGATCAAACGGGCGTTTGCCGATACCGGAATCACTTTGCCTCTCATGATCTCCGGTACGATCGAGCCGATGGGCACGACGCTGGCAGGTCAAAACATCGAGGCCTTTTACATTTCCTTGGAGCATTTAAATCCGATTTCTATCGGCCTGAACTGTGCCACCGGACCGGAGTTCATGCGCGATCATATCCGTACCTTGTCAGGGCTAGCGCAGGCGGCGGTCAGCTGTCACCCCAACGCCGGTCTGCCGGACGAGAACGGCACTTATCACGAATCTCCGGATTCACTCGCTCAGAAAATGTCCGCTTTTGCCGAGCAGGGCTGGTTGAATATCGCCGGCGGCTGCTGCGGCACAACGCCTGCTCATATCGCTGCATTAGCGAGCACGTTAAAGAACTACCAACCGCGCGAGCTTTCCGGCAGTCATTTGCCGGCGCTTTCCGGCATCGAGCCGGTCTACATCGAATCGGCTAACCGGCCTTATCTGGTCGGAGAGAGAACGAATGTTCTGGGATCGCGCAAGTTTAAACGCTTGATCGTGGAAGGCAAATATGAAGAAGCTTCGGAAATTGCCCGAGCTCAAGTGAAAAACGGGGCCCAAGTCGTGGATGTGTGCGTGCAGGACCCGGATCGCGATGAGGCGGAGGACATCGAGAAGTTCCTCGAGCTGGTTGTGAAGAAAGTCAAGGTTCCGCTGATGATTGATACGACTGACCCGAAAGTGCTGGATTTGGCGCTGCAATACTGCCAGGGCAAATCCATCATTAACTCCATTAACTTAGAGGACGGCGAGGAGAAGTTTGAACGGGTAACCCCGCTGATCCATAAATACGGTGCGGCAGTGGTGGTCGGAACCATCGACGAACGCGGACAAGCGATCACGCGCGAAGACAAACTGGAGGTCGCTAAGCGTTCGCATGACTTGCTCGTTCACAAATATGGGTTGAAATCGGAAGATTTAATTTTCGATCCGCTCGTATTTCCGGTAGGTACGGGGGATGAGCAATATATTGGCTCGGCCAAGGAAACGATCGAAGGGATCCGCCTGATCAAAGAGGCGCTTCCAGAGGTTCATACCGTCCTGGGGATCAGCAACGTGTCGTTTGGTTTGCCGGAAGCCGGACGGGAGGTGCTTAACTCCGTTTTCCTCTATGAATGTACCAAGGCGGGATTGGATTACGCGATCGTGAATACGGAGAAGCTGGAGCGTTATGCCAAAATTCCGGATGAGGAGCGCCGTCTGGCCGAAGAACTGATCTATAATACCAACGACGAGACGTTAGCTGCCTTTGTGGCCGCTTTCCGTAACAAGAAGGTAGAGAAGGTTCAGAAATCGACCCAGCTTACCCTTGAGGAGCGGTTGGCCTCTTATGTCGTGGAAGGTACGAAGGAAGGGCTTATCCCTGATCTCGAGCAAGCGCTGAAGAAATATACCGCACTCGAGGTCATTAACGGGCCGCTGATGGCAGGGATGGAGGAGGTTGGCCGGTTGTTTAATAACAACGAGCTGATCGTTGCCGAGGTGCTGCAAAGCGCCGAGGTGATGAAGGCGTCGGTGGCCTACCTTGAACCGTTTATGGAGAAGAACGAAACCAGCGTCAAAGGGAAAATCCTGCTGGCTACCGTAAAGGGCGACGTGCATGATATCGGCAAAAATCTGGTTGAGATCATTCTGTCCAACAACGGTTACCAGATCGTCAATTTGGGTATAAAAGTACCACCGGAACGCATTATTGAGGCGTATCGGGAGGAGAAAGCGGATGCGATTGGGCTTTCTGGCCTGCTGGTTAAATCGGCGCAGCAAATGGTGACGACGGCACAGGACCTGCGCAATGCCGGCATCGACGTCCCGATCCTCGTGGGCGGAGCGGCATTAACCCGCAAGTTCACCAAAACGCGGATCCGGCCGGAGTACGACGGAATGGTCGTCTACGCCAAAGATGCGATGGACGGCCTCGACTTGGCGAACAAGCTGATGGATCCGACGGTCCGGGAGCAAATGCGCCTTGAAATGGAAGCGGAAAAGGAAACCGATCGGGCTGTTGCCGTTGCGGAGCCGTTGCCGGAATTAACCCGTGTGGAGCGTTCGAAAATTTCAGCGGATGCGCCGGTCTATCTTCCGCCGGATTTGGAGCGCCATGTACTCCGCGATTACCCGATCGGGCATATCACGCCGTATATCAACATGCAGATGCTGTTAGGCCATCATCTTGGCCTTCGCGGTTCGGTTGAGCAGCAGCTGGCGGCGGGCGAGGCGAAGGCGGTGCAATTAAAAGAGACGGTGGACCAAATCCTGCTCGAAGCGGTCACGGACGGCATCATTCGTACGCAAGCGATGTATCGGTTCTTCCCGGCGCAATCGGACGGCAACGATATCCTGGTTTACGATCCGGCGGAGCCCGGCAAAGTGCTGAAGCGTTTCAGCTTCCCGCGGCAAAAGGTCGAGCCTTATCTGTGCTTGGCGGATTTCTTGAAATCCGTGGACAGCGGGCAAATGGACTACGTTGGCTTCCTGGTCGTTACGGCAGGTCAAGGCGTCCGTGATTTGTCCGAGAAGTGGAAGGAGCAAGGCGACTATTTGCGTTCCCATGTGTTGCAGGCGGTCGCGCTGGAGCTGGCGGAAGCGCTGGCGGAACGGGTTCACCATATTATGCGGGATACCTGGGGGTTCCCGGATCCAGCGAATATGACGATGAAACAGCGTCACGGAGCGCGTTATCAAGGGATTCGCGTGTCGTTTGGCTATCCGGCATGCCCGGATCTCGAGGACCAGCAGCTGCTGTTTGACTTGATGCAGCCGGAAGACATCGGCATCACCTTAACGGAAGGCTTCATGATGGAGCCGGAAGCTTCGGTCTCGGCGATGGTATTTGCTCACCCTGAAGCGCAATATTTCAACGTGGACAAAGCCGGGAACTAAATCCCGATCAGAAGCTCTTTGCGAAACCCTCCGAACATCGGAGGGTTTTGGCAATCTGTTCGAAATACGAACAATTTTAGGTAAAGGACGAAAAGGCATGGAATTATACTTTTTAGGGACGAATGCGGGGGTTCCTTCCCTGGAACGGAACGTGACCTCGGTGGCATTACGTCTGCTGGAGGAGCGTCGTTCGCTCTGGCTGTTTGATTGCGGCGAGGGCACCCAGCATCAAATCCTGCGTTCGCCGCTGAAATTAAGCAAATTGGAATCTATATTTATCACCCATCTGCATGGAGATCATCTGTTTGGCCTACCCGGGCTAATTTCGAGCCGTGCGTATCAGGGCGGAGATACCCCTTTGACCATTTACGGTCCAAAGGGCTTAAAGAAATTCATAGAGACGTCGTTATCGCTTAGTGAATCGCGGATTAGCTATAAGCTGGAGATCATTGAGCATCAGGGCGGTGTTTTATTTGAGGATGATACGTTTCGAGTTGAGGCAGCGCTGCTGGAGCACCGGATCGACAGCTACGGCTACCGCGTGATCGAAAAGGATTTGCCGGGGAAGCTGGACGCTTCCGTGCTGGAGCGCTGCGGCATTCGTCCAGGGCCGCTGTACGGCAAGCTCAAGCGGGGCGAAAGTGTAGTTGCGCCAAACGGCGAGACGCTGCATGCCAAGGATGTACTGGGCGTGCCCAAAGCCGGAAGAATCGTGACGATCCTCGGCGATACGCGCCCATGCCAGACGGCGATCACCTTGGCTCAGAATGCCGATATGCTTGTGCATGAGGCCACCTTCCTGCACGAGCTGGCGAAAACCGCGCGCGATTATCATCACAGCACGTCCCGGCAAGCGGCGGAAGCCGCCATGGAAGCGGGGGTGCAGCAGCTTCTGCTGACCCACTTCAGCTCACGTTACAAATCGGAGGATCAGCTCCTGCGGTTACAGGAAGAAGCCAGGGCGGTATTTCCAAACACGCAACTGGCAAGGGAGCATGTGCTTTATCCGGTGGCACGTCGCTGCGGGCGGAATTAATTATTTTCCGGGAAAGCGCAGGAAATGACAGGGCGTTTCAAAGTTTGGCAAGGGGAAAAGGTCCTGTTTTTCACGGTTCGTGTTGGTTCGACGCCAAGCGGCGGAAGGGAGCCTGATTTTGACATCCCCCCGGCCGGGAACGGAAAAATTTGCCTGAACCCGGGTATCCTAGGTACAATAAAAAGGGATACAGGTTGAGTGGAAAGGATGAGGATTTTGCCAGAGGGTTGGAAGGCCTATCTCATTGATTTGGACGGCACGTTATATCATGGGCCTCAAATGATTCCGGGTGCGGACGAGCTGATCTCTACCTTGCGAGCAAAACGGATTCCCTTCCTGTTCGTTACCAACAATTCCTCTCGGACGCCTGAGGAGGTGGCCGTGCATTTGGAGACGATGGGCATTTCGGCAAGGGCGGAGGAGGTCTGTACGTCGGCCGTTGCCGCAGCCAGGTATATTGCCGAGGATCAACCGGGCTGCAAAGTTGCGGCCATCGGTGAAGCCGGGCTCATAAAAGCGTTGAACGAAGCCGGATTACAGTTGGTCCAGGAACAACCGGATGTGGTGGTGCAAGGGATTGACCGCCAATTTACATATGATACGCTAACCCGAGCTGCCCGCTGGATACGAGGCGGAGCACGGTATGTGTTAACCAATCCCGACCTGCTGCTCCCCTCCCAGGAGGGACTGATGCCGGGAGCGGGAACCTTGTCCGCCGCCATCCAAGCCGCATCGGGCGTTAAGCCCAAGGTGATCGGCAAACCGGCTGCACCCCTGATGGATTTTGCCATCGCGCGGCTGGGTTTAGCGGCTTCGGAGGTTGCGGTGATCGGGGATAACCTCCATACAGACATCGCAGCCGGGGTGAACGCGGGCTGCGGTACGATCTTAGCGCTTACCGGCGTCACCACCGTAGACAATCTGCCGGAATACGTAAAGTCCTCCGGCGTAGAGGCGAACATGGTATGCCGGGATCTGAAAGAGGTCCGCGAGCGGATTTGCGGTACCAATCAATGATAAATCATCCACAATTCATGGGATGAACGAACTTATAAGGATGAAGGGAAAGATGTACCATGCCGGAATTGCCGGAGATGGAAAATTATCGAATACAGCTGTCGCAGCATATTTTGGATCTCCCGATTACCGAGGTCGCTGTAGGCCGGGAGAAATCGGTGAATTTACCGGCGGAGGCGTTTGCTCAGGAACTGATGGGAAGACAGGTCATCTTCATTGAGCGCCGGGGCAAACACCTGTTGTTCCATCTGGATAATGGACGAAGACTGCTGCTTCACTTGATGCTGGGAGGATTGCTTTACCTTGGCTCCAAAGAGGACCGTCCGGATCGCAGCACGCAGGTTGAAATCACCTTTGGTGAAGATCTGGTGTTGTATTTCATCGGGCTGCGCCTCGGTCATCTGCATTTGCACAGCGCCAAGGAGGCAGAGGAGCTGCTCTCGCACCTCGGTCCAGAGCTCCTGGATCGGCGGATGAACGAAGAGCGGTTTGCCATGCTGCTGCGCAAGCGTCGGGGGAGTCTGAAGACGACGCTCGTCAATCAGGACGTCATTGCCGGCATCGGCAACTGCTATGCGGACGAAATTGCGTTTGCCGCCGAGCTTCTGCCGATGGCCAAGCTGCAAAACTTGAGCGACGAAGACTTTTCCCGTTTGTACCAAGCCGTGCGGGACGTGCTGATCGAAGCGACGGAAGCCGGCGGGTACATGGAGATGCCGCTGACCCGGGACGACAAGTTGACCGGAGGAGCAAACGATACCTGCAGGGTGTACGACCGGGAGGGAGAGACCTGTCCACGCTGCGGTGACCTGATCGTGAAAGCGGAAATGAACGGGCGCAAAGTGTTCTACAGCCCCGGCTGCCAGCATGACCGTTAAGGTGAAGGTTGGGGGACATTTAAGCATAAGGGGCGGCTACTTTGGCGCGGCCAGGGCTGCGTTGCAACTTGGAGCCGGCGCTTTTCAGTATTTTCCCAAAAACCCGCGGAGTCTTACGGTTAAACGCTTTGATAAACGGGATGCGGAGCAGTGCCGTACGCTGTGCCAAGAACACGGTTTGGTCTCGATCGCGCATACGCCGTATCCGAGCAATCTAGCCGTTGACAAGGATGCGGACGAGGACGGCTACCGACGTGTGGTGGATTCGCTGCAAAATGATCTGGAAATCGCCGAAGCGTGTGGATCCATCGGGATCGTAGTCCATTTTGGCACATTTAAGTCAGGAAACCCCTTACAAGGATATCAAAATATTATACAATGTATTAATGATGTGCTCTCCGGCTGGAAGGGCTCGGCAAAGCTGCTGATCGAGAACCAAGCCGGCGATCACGGCGACATGGGAATGACGATCGAGGAGTTGGTCCAGATCCGGAACCTGTGCCGGAATACGGAGCGCATCGGCTTTTGCCTCGATACCTGCCATGCTTTTGGGGCGGGGATGTGGCGAGGCGAAGGTGACGAGAGCTTTGCGGCTAAGGCCGAGGAGCTTAAGTTCTGGGACGGTTTATGTGCCGTCCACCTGAATGATTCAAAATACCCGGTATTATCGCGCAAGGACCGCCACGCCCGAGTTGGCCAAGGCCATATCGGCGAAGCCGGTTTTCGCTGGCTGCTGCAGATCGACGCGATTCGGAGATCCCCGCTTATTTTTGAGAGCGAAACCGGGGAAGATGGGACCTACAAAGAGGATATGGAGCGAGTGAAACGGTGGGCGGAGGCCTAGATAGGGAACCAGGCTCCGTTTGGAGTGAAATACCGCGGGAAAGGAAGAACACTATTGATTCATGTATATATGGACGATTTTCGCCGATGTCCGCAGGGATTTACATTAGCGCGCACCGTCGAGGAGTGTCTGGAGCTGCTTCGGTTGACGGAAGTAGACATTTTATCGCTGGATTACGATATGGGGCCGGATGAACCTACCGGTACGGAAATGGCGGCCGCTATGGTTCGGGAAGGGCTTTTTCCGCAGGAAATTTATCTTCACACCTCCAGTATCTCCGGGAAAAAAAGCATGTACGAAATCCTCTACCAAGGCTTGCCAGAGCAGGTGAAGCTGCATAATGGACCGATCCCGTTCGAACGGCTGGAGGAAATCGCTCGAAACTGTAAGGTGCCGCCCCATTCAAAATGGATTTGCACGGCGAATCACGGCTTTGCCCCCTATGCCCAGGAGGAGCTGCGCCGCATGTTCGGCAGCGTAAAGAGTACGATGCTTGTTCCAGGCGAGGTGTTTGCGGCTTCGCTGCAGGCGATGCCGGAAGATGTACAGCAACGGCTGCGTCAGGCTCCGCCGATTTTTCTTCGGCATACCTTCTTGGTGGATTGGGAATGGTGTCCGGGAGAAACGGCAGAGGGGAAGCCGGAGGATTGGCTGGAACCGCTGCGGAAGTATTTGATGGCCGATTTCCGCCTCCCAGGAGCCAAAATCGCCGTGCAAGCGCGGAAGTCGGATGACGGGCTCTGGAACGGAACGGCGCCGGAGCTGAAGGATCGATTGCAGGAAGAACTTCAGGAGGTTGCCGTCGGGGAGTTCGTAGTTCGGGACGCCGATTGGATCATTTCCGTGTTTGCCGGCCAGGACCGGATTTATGCCGGAGTGGCACATCCGCAGGATAACCTGTCCGATTGGAACGGCGGGGCGATTCGGTTTCGCAAGGAGGAGGGGCAAATCTCCCGGGCGAAATTCAAGCTGCTGGAAGCCGAAACGGCATTCGGAATCCCGTTCGAATCGTTCCGCGAAGCGCTGGATATCGGCGCGGCACCCGGGGGCTGGACTTCGTTCCTGCTGGAACGCGGGCTAAGCGTAACCGCGGTGGATACGGCGAAAATGCACCCTTCGTTGTTGTCTTCGCCCAAGCTGACGTTTTTGCAGCGCAATGCGAATCGAGTTAAATTTAAAGAGAATCAATTTGATCTCCTGGTATGCGACATGAGCTGGAGCCCCAAATTGACGGCAAGGCTTGTGACGGAATTGCTGTACGCATTGGCACCGGGAGGAACAGCCATCGTGACGGTGAAGCTGCTGACCAAGAAACCGATGGCGTTGATTCAAGAGGTGACCGACATGTTTCAGGAGGCCCGGCTTCAAGTACAGCGGGCAAAACAGCTGTTTCATAACCGAGATGAAATCACGCTCTACATGATTAAGTATTAATGGCGTGAATTAAATCCAGAGAAAAAAGTACTTTACATTTGGCGCTACCCGTCCTATACTGATTCCAAAATTATACAATGACCGCAAAAGGGAAAGCATCCCCAGTCATTAGCACTTGGCCGATTGGCCGAGAAATGACGGGGAGCTTTCCCTTTTTTTTGCGTTCAGGAAAGGAGGGGTTATGGCGAGGTTTGTTCCCAAGCTCGCTCCAGGCGACTTGTTGGCGGGACGATACCGGATCATTCGAGTGATCGGTCAAGGCGGCATGAGCCGGGTCTATTTGGCCGAAGATCGGAAGTTGCCGGGGAAATCATGGGCCGTAAAGGAATGCCTAAGCGCGCCCGGCGAACTGGCATCCGTCGCGAAGGAGGTTAAGCTGCTGATCACACTAAATCACGATCGGCTGCCGCGGATCGTTGACTTTATCGATTCGGACCGAGACGGTTATTCCTATATCGTGATGGATTATATCCAGGGCGTACCGTTAGATCAATTTATACGCGCCAGGGAAGGGCGGCTGCCGTTGGATCTGCTGATCCGATTCGGTTTGCAAATCGCCGAGGGCTTGCGGTATTTGCACCGGCATGAACCGCCGGTTATCCATCGGGATGTGAAGCCGGCCAATTTATTGGTTGACGACAAAGGCGAGCTGCGATTCGTTGATTTTGGTATCGCGCGTACATTTTCGGACGGGAAAACAGAGGATACGGTGCAGCTAGGGACGGTTGGATTTGCTGCACCGGAGCAATATGGCAGCGATCGCCAAAGCGATGCACGTACGGATCTGTATTCCTTAGGTGCGGTCCTTCTCTATATGGGAACGGGAGGACGTTATCCGGTCTGGACCTCCGAAGCAGCGTCAGCATTACGGGAACACGGCTGCGAACGGCTTCGACCGATCGTAACCCAGTTGTTACAGGTCCGACCGGAAGACCGATTTGCTTCTGCCGAAGAGGTGAGCGAAGCCTTAATCGCATTGCTGCGGCAGTCAGACACGCCGAGGTCCGCAAGTCCAGAGATGTCGGTGGAGAGGATGGACCATTTTGCGTACAGCGGACGACCGGCTTTAATCAGCGTAGTGGGCGCTTCCGTAGGGTCGGGTACGACCCATACGGCCATCGCCCTCGCTCATCTGCTGGCCCGCAGTTACAAGAAGGTCGCGGTTGTGGAGATGGAACCCAAGGCTACGGCTTTTCTTCAATTAGCTCGGATGCTGGATGAGAAGGTTTACGCTGCAAACGGAAACCAAGCGAGGCGCTTCAGCATCGGCCATGTGGCTTATGCCAAACCGACGTCACGTTCGGATTTTATCACCTTATTGTCAGAAGGTTTCGAATGCGTTGTTTGTGATTTGGGCATCGGTCAAAACAAAGAGCTACAGGAGGAGTTTCGTCGCGCAGATCTCTCTGTCATCGTAGGTTCGGGGGCGGAGTGGAAAGCCGAGGAGTTGGAGCGCCTCATTCACGCCTTGTGCGGAGGAGGGGCGGTACCCACCGCTTGGAGGTTGTGCATACCGTTCGCTTCAAACAGCGGCTTGCGGCGAATTCGCAAAACCCTGCGTACCAAGTGCGTGTACGGACTTCCCGCCGATCCGAATCCGTTTGACCCTGGGCCGCTGTTAACTGAAGCGCTGCATGAGGTGTGCGGGAACCTGTTGGCCAAATCCAAATCAACGAGCTTCAGATTCCTGACTAAATCCAAAGCCAAAACCTAGAAAGGATGTGAATCAACTTATGCCAAGATTAAGGCAAAAAACGAAACAACTGCTGCTCTCCGGATGCATTGGAGCATTTGCGGCGGGGGTGGTGTTCACGGGA
The DNA here is from genome assembly GCF_001486505.1 of Paenibacillus rubinfantis. GTDB lineage: Bacteria > Bacillota > Bacilli > Paenibacillales > Paenibacillaceae > Fontibacillus > Fontibacillus rubinfantis. The sequence continues at coordinate 113,623 of NZ_LN909065.1, read as the reverse complement.
GTTGGCGTCATGCGGGAAAGGCAATTCCATGCCGCGAGAAACGGGATGGTTCAGGCGTATGAAGAACAGCTTGCCACTTTACGCCATCAGGCACAGCAGCGGACGATCCGGGGCTGGGTACCCACGCGGGATATTTCGGCCGGTAACCGAATCGGAGCAGGCGACTTGAAGCAGGTGGAGCTGCCCGCCGATAGCGTGCCGATGGATCTGTTGAAATCTCAGGAGGAGATTGCGGGGAAGTACGCCAAAATTGCACTCCGCTCTTTGACGCCTCTAACGCAAACACTGCTTTATGAAGCGGAGCCGGTTCCCGATGATTTACGCTGGCGGGAAATGGCTTTCGTCCAACTGCCGAAGCTGTTGAAGGAATTGGACGTTATCGACATTCGCATCCAATTCCCGACCGGTCAGGATTATATTTTGCTATCGAAAAAGAAGGTGGAGAAGCTGAGCTCTGAAACGTTGACGGTGACGCTTGGCGAAGCGGAAATTCTCTCGCTGTCGAGCGCGATTGTGGACGCTTATTTACATAAAGCCTCGATCTATGCGCTTGCTTATGTTGAGCCAAATCTGCAAAGCAAGCCGGTTCCGACCTACCCGGTTAATGAAGGCGTCATGGAGCTGATCCGCAAAGACCCGAATATCGTACAGAAAGCGGAGCAGTCGCTTCGTCTCAGCAATGCCGCGCGCTCCGGTCTGGAAAAGGATTTATTATCGATGTCGCCGCAAAGAGCTTCCGAATTCGCGAGCAGTCAAGCGCAGATTCAGCGATCAACCTCTGGGGCTCAAGCTGGAAGTCTGCCTCCCGAGCAACTCGTTTCGGACGGTACGTCCGCGGAATCCGACCGATTTGTGCTTGACCCGGCGAAATGAAAGGAGAGAAACCAGTGAAGCGATGGTTGTTTGTAGGGAAAAGCGATAAGCGCGACGTTATATTGTATTTGTGCAGCGTGTTGGCTGCTGCCGGGTACAGCGTGCTGCTCCGCGACAATACGGAAAGCGGCAAATATCGGTATTCGATTGGCGGTGGAGATTCGGCCCTCCCCATAACGGAATTTTACGGCTTTGATGTTGCGGCGGGGAGAACGGGTTCCTCCATCCCGATAGCCAATATGGGCGACGGTAAAGGGAAAGTCTCTGCTTACGATTACGAATTGCAGGATATCGATACGCTTCAGGGCCTGACTCCGGAGCTGTTCGCCTCCGCGGATGACATCGTATGGGTTACGACGTTCGACCGTTACGAGGTCGAGGCCAGCGCGGAATGGTTCCGCAGCTTATTTCATCTCTGGCCTCAGCTGCGGGGGTTAGCTGTTCGGCCGGTCTTTATCCGAACCGTCGACAGCGGCGTGAACAGCCGCTTGATCTTGGGTTTGCTGGACGACCTTCCCCTGGAGTGGCGCGCTTCAGAAGTGCGTATCCCCTGGAACGAGTCCAATCTGGCGGTCCAACTGGAGAACGAGCATAGCAGGCGGCTGCGTCTCAGAAGCTTCTCTCGTTCTTATAAAAGAGCTTTACGCCTACTGCTGCATGAGCTGGCGGGCTGGGACCCTGCCAGCGCCAAGCGAGCGGTTCGCCAGGCGGAAAGGAAACAGGCATGAGCCGCTTGATTTTCTGGGACGGCGGCCTCGGCGGAGCCGCAGAAGCTGCCGTGGCTGCAGCGATTACGTTAGGATTGCGGCTTCCACAGCGGCTGCTTCTGGTGAATGAAGGGCCTGCCGGTTTTGGCTTGGAGGAAGGGATCAGACAAACCGTACGTTTTCACAGCGATATTTACAGGGAAGATGCGATTCCGGAGCACGGCCTTGATGCGCTGCTCCGTTTACAGGCGAGCGGACGTCTTTCGGGAAGCAATATTGCCGATTATACCGTTCCACTGCTGCGCGGCCGCCTTGACCTGGTGTGCGGGTCACGGGTTGGCGGTGTGGCTTGGAAGGATGCGGAGAAGCAGGCGATCGCCGATATGCTGGTCATCGCGGAGCAATCGTACGACGGGGTCATTTTACTGGCGCAAGGACGGCGGTTAAGCGAGTTGCTGCAGAATCAAAGGGAAGGTGACGTACTTGTGGTGGTGCAACCCCACCGGCTTGGTGTATTAGACGAGAGGGTTGAAGATATGACTCCTTTCTTCAGTGACCCCAAGTCGAAACTTATCTTCGTCCTATCGCCCTTTGATCCCTGGTCTCGTTGGGGAATAAACAATCTTAAACGTCGTTACCCGGTTTCCTTGTCGATGGTTGGCATCCCTCATCATACCGAGTTCTCCGATGCTTGGAACGATCGGGACATTTTGGGCTATTTTCGTAAATCCTCGCTCTGGCCGAAACGGAATGGAGCTCGCGAACTTTTGCTCAAAGGGTATCGGGACTTGGGAGATAAGCTGATGGAAATGGCGGGGAAAGAAGTCGCAGCCGTTACTCCGAAGGAGAAGGGGGCGTAGGGAATGAGTGGATGGATGAACGGATGGTTGATTACGATCTTGGTCCTGGCAGCACTGCTTGGGATTTGGCGGAAGGTTCGGACGGCGGGAACCAGAGAAAAGGATCACCCAAAGGATCAAGATCGGTACGAGCTTTCGGTAATGGTGTTCTACATCAAGGACAAGCTGCATGAGCTTAGCCGATCCTCCGGCAATGAGTGGGGGATCAGCGAAGAGGCGTGGAACCGCAAGGCTAAAGCACGGGCAGAACTCCGTCAGGCACTACGAGGCTGCTCGTACGGGGATGTCCAGGATAAACAGTATGTTAAAGCATTTATCCGAGACATGTTGGCAGGGGGTTATGGGATCACCGAACAAAATATCGACCGGATCCTGCCGTTTCAGCAACGGGAATTATTGACGTCCCAAGACCGCTTCGACATCGTGCTCTATCTCTATAAACAACGTTATGGTGTCAACGGGTTCACACAGATGATGGAGGACTATTCGCTGGATGAGCCAAAACCGCCAAAAACAACCGACGGTTCCCCCGTCTATGAAGTGACTGATGAGGATATAGACCGCGTCTTTTTCCTGGAATATCGGGCGCTCACATTTCAGGAGAAGCTGGATCTTGTGGTCCAACGTGTTTATCAAATGTACAAAGGCTTTTCGGTGGTGGACGAGCTTCGGGAAATGCGGATCGACGGGCTGAGCGGGGGCGTCAGCGGAATTCCGGGCGGTTACGCGGGAATCGAGCCCGCCGCGCATGCCGCCGGTTTGGGTTATGAATGGAGCGACAGGACCCAGCCCGGCGTTGACGAGGATGGCGAGCCAATTACGCGCGCATGGGACAGCGTCTGGATTTTCTACAAAGGGAAGAGTATACGCCTTGCCTTCTTGTCGTTTGGCAGCGAAGCGGAATTGAAACGGGTGTGCCAAAACATCTACAAGTTTAACCTGCCCGGTCAATTGTCGGAGGTCAACGGGTATAAAGTGAACGAAATGAAAGACGGTTCGCGGATTGTGGTCGTACGGCCGCCGTTTGCAGAGACATGGGCTTTTTTCGTGCGGAAATTCGATCCGTTTAGCGCTTCGTTGGAGCAATTGATTCAAGGCGATCAGGCCGAGCTACCGCTGGGGTTGCTGAAGTATTTCATGAAGGGCAGCCGGATCACCTCGATCACCGGGTCGCAAGGCTCGGGCAAGACAACGCTGCTGATGGCGATGGTCAAACATATTTACGCTTCGTATACCCTGCGCGTGCAGGAAATGTCTTTTGAACTGCATCTGCGGCGGTTGTACAGCGGGCGCAATATTTTAAGCTTCCGGGAAACCGATTACGTAAGCGGACAAGCCGCGTTGGATCTGCAGAAAAAGACGGACGGTACCGTCCACATCCTAGGAGAGGTGGCGACCGACGAAGTTGCCGCTTGGATGGTGCAGATGGCTCAGGTTGCCAGCCTGTTCACTTTGTTTACCCATCACGCCAAAACGTTTCGCGATTTGATCGAGTCGCTGCGTAACTCTCTGCTGAAAACCGGCGTGTTTCGCGACGAGCGAATCGCCGAGCTGCAGGTCGCTTCCGTCATCGACTTCGACATCCATCTGCGCCGAGATATCACAGGCCGCCGTTATATCGAACGGATTACGGAATGCTGCCGGCGGGGGGCAAAGGATGACCCGCCCCAGGATGATCGGGAGCGGATGCCCACCGCGCCGCGCCATTTGGATGCAGTTCATTCGAGCGGTTATGAGGAGCGGGTGATCCTGGAGTATCGAGACGGGCGTTATGTTGCCGTTCAGCCGATTACGCTGAAATCCCGCGAGGCTATGACCCGGGAGATGCTACCGGAAGACGCCGCGGAATTTAAGCGGTTTATCGGCTCGTATTGGGGGGAGACGGTTGGAGCTTAGGACGATCCTGTTGTGGGTGTTTGGTCTATCTTTGCTCGGCTGCGTCGGGCTATATGCTGCGGGGCAGTGGCTGGGAAGAAAGGAAAATCCCTTATGGGCGGATGCTTGGGGAACGAGCGATCCGGCTTCCAATCTATCGCTGCGCTGGCTCAATCAACGGATATCCGCGTTCTTGCTTACATCGTATCCCGTGTGGATGAAGGTTCCCCCGCTTCGGCACTATGCCGGAAAGATCCGGATACGTTTTGCCGTCATTCATCCGTATGACGAGCTGGAGCTGCGGCACCAAACGATGAAGTTTGCTTATGGAATGATGGGGACGTTTGCAGTTGCGATTGCGACATTAACTGCGATGAATCCTGACTTGTTTTTCTTCCTGTCGCTGTTGATAGCGTCTGCCGTTCTTCAAGGTCTGGTGCTCGACGGTTACGTAAACCGATTGGAAACGAAGCTACTGGAACGGTTACTGGATTTCTATGGTGCCGTTCGGCACGCGTATCAACGGCACGGCATGGTGACGGACGCAATCGAGGAAGCCGGGGAGACGATAGGCGGTGAGATCGGAGTGCATGCCCATCGGATTTGTGAAGCGATGGAAGACGCTGCCCCCAACGAAGCTCTGGAGAAGTATTATGAAACCGCGCCTAGCCGTTTTCTAAAGGCGTTCGCCGGCATTTCCCGCCTGGTGGCGGAATACGGCGACCGGAAGCGTGCGGAAGGTTCATTATATCTGCGCGGTATCAGCCGCTTGACCGGCGAAGTCCAATTGGAGCTCATCCGTAAAAAACGGCTGGATTATCTGTTAAAAGGGTTGCATATCATCGCCTTGCTTCCGGTCTTTTTTACGAAGCCGATCGAGGGATGGGCCCGAGGTCACTTCCCTCTGATGGACTCGTTTTACTTAAGCAAAGCAGGGATGTTGATCAAGGCGGCGCTCTTTCTGGCCATTCTATTGAGTTATGTGCTGCTGCAAAAGCTTAAGAGCGAAGACGAATCGGCTTATCGGGTCAAATCGTCCAGCAGGCCCTGGGAGGCAAGGGTGTATGCCCATGAGGTGCTTCATCACGTGTGCCGCCGGTTTGTCCCTTCAGTCGAATCCCTTGCCTATCATCAGTTATCCCAATTGCTGAAGGAGACGAATCATCGGCTGCGGGTCGAATGGTTTCAGGTCAGGCGGATCAGCGCCTTTGGTGCAAGCCTAGCCTTAACTCTTGGCGCATTCCTTGTGTTCCATCAGCTTGCCCAGCAGCGTATTATGACAGAACCACCCGCTGTGGCTTCGTTTTTTGGCGCTTTACCCACGGATGTGATGGAGTCTGGACGCCTGGTGGCTGAAAGAGATGCGGCAGTGATGCGGGAACTGAATATGTCGGCTAGAGCCGGCTATGACGAGATTGCCCGCTCCGTTTCCGCGGTGCTGGCGAATGCTGGAAACGGAATATCCCATGAAGAGTTATCTGAGGCCGCCCGCCGAATTAGGGATAAGTTGCAGCGTTGGAACCGAGAAAATCTTAAGTGGTGGGAGGTAGGCTTCGCTCTCTTATCAGGGATGGTTGGTTACCAACTGCCGCTTTGGATGCTGAAATTCCAACGCTGGATGCGGCGGATGGACATGCGACATGAGGTGTACCAGTTCCTGACGATGATCGCCATCTTGCGGGAGTTGGAGCGGATATCCGTGGAGGAAATACTGGAGTGGCTGGCGTCTTACGCCGTGATTTTTCGAATGCCGATGCAAAAATGTTTGCTGAATTACGCCTGTAGTCCAGAGGAAGCGCTGATTGAGCTGAAGAGAGAAGTGGTGCTGGAGGAATTTCAGCGTTTGGCGGACAAGCTGTTGCTGGCTTCGGAGAAGCTTACGGTAGCCGACGCCTTCGATGACCTCGATAGCGATATGTCCTATCAGTTCGAACGCCGGCGGCTGGATTACGAGAAATCGCTGGAGGTTAAGGCCGGCTGGGGTCAGATCATCGGGTTTACCCCGATGTATGCGCTGGTGTTCGCCTATTTAGTCGTTCCGCTGATCTGGATGAGCTTCGAACAAATGGGCTTATATTTTGAACAACTTCAAAAATTATGAAGATTAAAGGAGGTTTTTCTCGATGAATAACGCTTCATCCGCTTTGAAGGTCGCAGCTGGTATCTTCTTGACGATCGCTTTGATCACGATTGTTGTCATTTTGTTCGTATCCGCCCAGGAAGCCACGAAAACGGCTCAGAACAGCTTCTCGGACATCCAAACTGAATTATCCCAGGCTTCATTTACCGTTTATGATGATACGACGGTCAGCGGCTCGCAGGTGACCAATGCCCTGCGTAAATTTAAAGATCGCGATCAATTTGGGATCTTGGTCAAAACCGGTAAAAACACCGGCGGGGAATGGTATGGGGATGTGCTCCTCATCAATGAACCCGTTTCCTCGGAACGGTATGGTTCGGTATACGGACAAAGCCTTGCACCGATCAGTAATGCCTGGGATGAGCGATTAAATGAGTACGTTAATCCAAGCGGCAAATTTAAGGCAATGGTCGTTAAAGACAGTTCTAACGTGGTGCGCGGCCTGATCTTTACACAAACGACGCTGATTCCATAAGGATCGCAGGTGGGGGGGCGCAGGCGAAGATGTTTAATCATGTGAAAAGTTTGGTATGGCTGCTCTTCTCCGTGAGTTCTTTTCTCGCAGCCACCCTGTTTACCTTGGATATCGGAGTGGAGCAAAACGTTGCTTATGACGCGGTTGCTGAACAACTCCACGGTGTTAGGCGAAGCGTCTATGCTCATGAAGGAGGGATGCTTGCTCGGGATACAGCGGCAGGCATCAGGGATGACAACCTGCTGGAGCTCGCGAGCGAAACGTTCAGCGGGAATGAGATCTTGCATCGTCTTCCGGATTGGATTGATCTCGGCGTGATTGTCGTGGTGGACGGGGAGATATTGAACGACACCCCGACGAGCCCGCTGCAGGATGTACTGGAGCAAAGCCGTAAACGCGCATTGCAAGTGCTGAATCTAAGAATCGATTATCAAACTCAACACGTTTACGATTCCAAGGGAAAAGAAATTCGGATTATTTTTAGCAGAAAGTAGGTGGCAGCGGATGGGGAATGCTTTGTCCAAAATCACGGCCGCACTGCTTGCCGTGTTGCTTCTGTTCCTGTTTCCAGCATGGCAGGCGGCGCAGCGACAGGCGGATATCCGGTATTTGGCAGCATATCGAACCTTAGTCCAGTTTACCGACGCCGTTCGGAACAAAGGGGTTGTGACGCCAGCGATGTACGAGGATTTTGTCCGGGAATTGGAGACACCCGGGGGAGGATATGACGTAGAATTGGAGCATCGGCATAAAACGTATCATCCGGAATACGGTGATCCGGCTGATCCCGCTACTTTTTTGAATGATTTTACCGTCGTCTATGACGCGTATGATACCTCGGAGATTCTTCAGGTGATGTTTCCAGCCGAAAACGGACAAAAGGGCGGGGCCTACGAACTGCAGGAAGGGGATTTCTTCGCCGTTACGGCGTTGGATCGTTCCCGCAGCCCGTATGAGATACTAACGGAGTTTCTATATCCAGGTGCAGGTGGAACGCATCCCACCCTGCTCACGTATGGGGGCATGGTGTTAAATGAAGATTACTGACTGGGCCGCCCTCTTTGTGATCATCGTTGCCCCTATCCTTTGGCTCAGCGGCTTGCGGACGGAGCAGTTACGGGAAGTGAACCGCCTCGAAACCCGGTATAATGCCGCAATGCGCACAGCTGTTCAAGATGCAGCTGCCGTGTTAAACCGGAATGAGCTGCAGCAATTCGAAAGCGGGTATGGTTCGGCGAAATGGATGCGTGTCGATAAAGAGCAAGCGCTGGATACGTTGCTCCGGAGTTTGTATCTAAACTTTGGCGTCGCCGACGATCCGGTCGGACAGCAGACGCTCATGGGTTATATCCCGGCGGTTATTATCATAGATTACGACGGTTACTACCTGTATGCGGCAGACGTGGATCCCAGCAGCGATACGTCCGCTTACTACTGGCGGGACAAGAGGCCTTATACCTATGTGGATGCGAACGGGAATAGCATCGCTTTTACGCTGGACAGCCAAGTGACGGCCTATGATGCGGCCACCGAACGTTGGGTTAGTGGACCGCAAGCCGAAGTGAAGGCAGAGACCTCGATTCCGCTGCTGCAGAGCGAGGCGCAATTTGATGCGGTTCGGCGTGCAACGATCGTTCGACGGATCGAAGAGGATCTAGCCCGGACGATTCATTTACATAACCTGTTGATAAAGCACCAAGGCGTGAACTATACGTTCACGTTGCCGACCATCCCGCAGGAGGAGTGGAACAACACGCTGGACGACGTTGGGATTCTGGTGTTTTTACAAGGCATTCCAGTGGGGGATCACGATTATAATAACTATGCTTTAGGCGGGGGCAGATTGGATCAAAAGCCAACGCTTCTGGGAGCGGTGGATCCGCGGACGGGATTGAAATATGCTTATCGGGAATCTTGCACCGCGGCGCACAGGCTAGGTTATCGCGTTGAAGAAATATTTGCAGGCGAACGCGATGCGGCCGAAAGCGGGTATTTTCCGCTGGATTGTAGAGCAATCCAACCTTAATCCGGAGGGAAACACCTTTGAATTCTGTTCCTATCTGTACTATGCTTGAACCAACGAATCGGTGGATTAGCCGGATTCAATTGAAGTCCAAGTAGTGGGGGCGGGAGGACAGGAATGGAGAGAAATCAACCGGAACAACTTCAGCATCAAAACCAGCAACCAGACCGTTATTCACGGCAAAGGTTGTTTGCTCCTATAGGTCATGGCGGACAAGACAAGCTTGGCCAAGCGAAGGTCCTGATCGTCGGAGCGGGAGCCCTTGGCACCGGCATCTCCGAGACACTGGTGCGGGCGGGCGTTGGCCATCTCGTTATCGCTGATCGGGACTATGTGGAATGGAGTAATTTGCAGCGTCAGCAACTGTTTTCCGAAGCGGATGCGGCGGGACGAGTACCCAAGGCGATCGCTGCCAAGCAGCGCTTAACCGCAATTAACAGCCAAGTCAACATCGATGCCTATGTGATGGATGTCGACCCGGAAGAATTGGAGGGCTTGGTCTCCGGGGTGGATCTGATCCTGGATGCCACGGATAATTTCGATACGAGATTAATGATCAATGATATCTCGCAAAAATACCGCATTCCCTGGATCTATGGCGGATGCGTTGGCAGTTACGGGATTACCTATACGATTTTACCCGGCGTTACGCCTTGCTTAAATTGCATGCTGGGTACCGTACCGCTGGGCGGAGACACCTGCGACACGGTAGGTGTAATTCCTCCGGCGGTACAGATGGTCGTGGCCCATCAAACAACGGAAGCATTGAAGTTATTAACCGGGCATCCCGAAGCGTTACGCGGCACGCTGTTAACATTTGACCTGTGGCGGAACGAACAAGCCTCGATCAAAGTGGGATCAGCCAAACGGGATGATTGCCTTTCCTGCGGAAGCGGGGCGACTTATCCGTATTTGTCTGCATCCAGCCATCGAAAAACGGAGGTGCTCTGCGGTAGAGATACCGTGCAGATCCGACCTGCAGCCAAGCGGAAGATCGAGCTGCAAGAAATGGCGGAGAAGCTGGGCCGCTTGGAGGAGGGGACGGTTGATGTGAATCCGTTTTTGCTTTCCTTTAAGATCGGTGAACGCCGGTTGGTATTGTTCACGGATGGGCGAGCGCTCATCCACGGTACGCAAGATCCGGTTGAAGCTAGAACCATATATGATCGCTATTTAGGTTAACTAAGGTGAAGACGCGCTGAATCGGAAACGACCGAATGGTTTGCCGAAAGAATGACCATCTTATTAATGGATTGGTAAATGCAGGTAAGGTGGTCGCGCGCGATGAAAAGGTACATCATACTGGTTTTGGACGATGCAGGAGAGGGAGAGCGACTGAAAACCGGGCTGGAGGAAGCAGGCTATCGGGTAGGCTGGAAGCAAATCGGTGCAGGTGTGCTTCGCTTGCTGGAGGAAGAGCTTCCGGATCTATTGCTGCTGGGGACGGATTTGCCGGATGAAGCGGCACCGGTCCTACAGGAGGAAATCGGACGATTCGCTCCGTTTCCGATTATCCTGCTGTTAAAGGAGTGGAGCACGGAGGCGGTTGTCGCCGGTTTTGCCCGGGGAGCCAACGACGTAGTTCAGGTTACGATTCCCATGGCTGAACTGTATGCCCGGATCGGCCACTTGATTTCATTGTTTAAGCGGTTGGGGGATGGCTCATTAACGGAGCTGTCCTTTGAGGATTTACGGATGGAGCTGCGAAGCCGCAAGGCGTGGAGAGACGAGGAGCCCATTAAATTGACGCCTAAGGAATTCGATTTGCTGCTTTTTTTGATGAAACGGGCGGGGAAAGTCTGTGGGCGAGAGATGATCCTGCAGCAAGTCTGGGGATATGACTTCGCGACGGGAACAAATGTGGTGGATGTCTATATTCGGCATTTGCGCAAAAAGATCGACAGCGGACATCCAAGAAAGCTGCTCCATACTGTCCGCGGCAGCGGATATATGTTGGGTTAAATGACAAATAACCCGGTATGTCCTACCAGGTTATCCTAAGGGGCAAAAAGCCGCTGCGATCGGTGATCAATGCAACGACTTCTTGATGAAATGAAGATGGGCTAGTCCGACTAGAGGACGCGGCGAGCCTTCAGATAGGTTCTCTTCCAGTTGCCGGAATTCAGATTGGAGATTGTAACCCCTGGCTTCCCGTAGGTGTGCAGAATTTTTCCGCTGCCCATGTAGATGGCCACGTGGGTTACGTTCTTCCCGTTTGCTCGGCTGCCGCTGGAGAAGAAGACCAGGTCGCCGGCTTTCAGATTCGATTTCGATACGGCATAACCTGCTTTAGCTTGGGCGGATGAAGTCCGCGGCAAAGTGACGCCGTACTTTTTGAATACATATTTCGTAAACGAGGAGCAGTCGAAGACTTTGGTCGTAGATGTGGATGCTCCGAATTTGTAAGGGGTGCCAATAAATTTCTTCCCGTAGTTTACAACCTGCGTTCCTTTGGAAACAGCGGTGCTTGTTGCCGATTGGGCTTGTACAGGTTCAGCCCCGCTAGCAAGCAGCGTACTGAAACCGATGGCGGACACTAGTCCGACCGTCAATACTTTTTGGAAAATAGTGCGTTTATTCATGTTGTAGTACCTCCAAAGATATTGTGTTTTGACCGGTTCGTAAATGAAGTATAACAGATCTGTAATCTCCTAAAACCTGGTAGAGTCTCCTAAAAACCTTATGTCTCAACGGTTTGAAGGGGATTATTAAAATAACATTAAAGTTTACATTTTTTTAAGATATCGAGATTTTTCTTCAAAATTTGAAATGAAAAAAACCCTTGAAAACTCAAGGGTTTTTGCATTCATATGCAGATTTATAATAGAAACAATAAAGGTTACAAAATTGAAATATGTTCGGAACTAATCCCGGCTCTGAATCACGAGCAACCAACCTTCGCCGACATGCACCGTACCGATAGGAGAAGCCAACTGATTGCTTACGGCCAGGGATTGTCCGATTCGAAGCGTTGCGTTATGTAAGGGGTACATGAAGCCTTCCAGTGTAATGCCGGTTACGACGGGGGTGAGCGGGAGCAGGGAGACATAGGTATATCCTCGTTCCTCAACCCGGCAGACCGATCCGCATAAGGTGACGTAATTAAACTCGTCCCAAATGGCGCACGTGATCCCTTGTTCCGCCGCACGCAGCAGCATATGGAGATTGGCCAGCGTATGATCCAGTCGAGTACCGATCACGCCGGTTAACACGATTTCCGCCGGGTTTCTACGAACGGCCAAATCAAAAGCCAATTCCGTATCCGTCAAGTCTTTATCGATCGGATCGCAGGCCAGAAGTTCTTTACTAGAGTTACGTATGAGAGCCAGCTCTTCTTCGCTTACGGAATCGAAATCGCCAACCGCCATATCCGGCTTAATTCCATGCTCTACTAGAAATAAGGCTCCGCGGTCAGCCCCGATCAACACATCGTCCGGACGAATCTCCCGAAGCATTTCCGGATCTAAACGCCCGCCGGCAAAAATAAGCACCCGGTTTACGGTCATTTCTTCTTCTTCCTTTCGCGCAAATAATCCTTTGCTTCAGTAAGTATAATTCAGATTTTAGGGTTGCACAATTTCACCTTGAGGGCCTACAATGGGGATTGATGAAATAAAGCTGACAGAGAAAGGCAGAGAAGGACGGAAGAGATGCACATCTTTGATATTCTAAGCATCATCGGGACAGTGGCCTTCGCCATGTCCGGTGCGTTTGTCGCTATGGAAGAGGAATACGACATCCTTGGCGTGCTGGTGCTGGGCTTAGTGACGGCGTTTGGCGGCGGGATCATCCGCAATGTATTGATCGGCGTCCCGGTTACGACGTTATGGGCGCAAGGGGATTTGATTTTGCTGGCCATGTTATTCGTGTTTGTCGCCTTCGTGCTGCCGATGCCGTGGGTTCGCCGCTGGAAACGGACGGAGGTTTTGTTTGATGCCATCGGTTTGTCGGCTTTTGCAATCCAAGGGGCGTTGTACGCGACGGAGATGAAGCATCCAATGAGCGCGGTGCTGGTCGCAGCCGTGCTGACCGGGATCGGGGGCGGGATCATTCGCGATCTGCTTGCCGGGCGCAAACCGCTGGTTCTGCGGGACGAGATTTATGCGGTCTGGGCGATGCTGGCGGGTTTAGCGGTTGGCATGGGCTGGTTCGTGTCAACGGTGGAATTGATTTTGCTGTTTGTAGCCGTGGTCTTCTTCCGGATGTTATCGTTCCATTATAAATGGAAGCTGCCGAGACGATCGTTGGCAACGGGGCATATATATATTGGGACGGAACCAACAAACGCCTCCGATTCTAACCCTAAACCTGAACGGGCCATCGTGCAGGACCAGACTCCTTAACGCACAGTCAGACGAAATTGAACAGACATCAAGAGAGGCTGTCCGAAGTAGATGAAGGATCTACAAGGGACAGCCTCTGATTTTCGACATCATGAAAGCGCTATTTTAGGAAATGCACCATCGCATCGGGTAGTTCTTGCTGCCAAAATCCCCAGAGATGTTTGCCGTCCTTCTCGAAATAGACCACTTGAGCTCCACGTTCCTCAAGCATGGCCTTTGCTCTACGGTTTAGTTCGACAAAGTTATAGGTGCCCGTATCGGTGGTGTAATGATCCTCCTGCAAACCAACGATCATAAAGAGCGACAAATAGGAAAGATCGGTTTCCTGCGCCAGGATCTCCAGGGAGGGTTCGTAGTAAGCGCCGGACAAGCTGATGATTTTGGAAAACAGTTCCGGGTTTTTCATAGCGAGATGAAGGGAGACGGTTGCCCCTAACGAATCTCCGGCTAACACCCTTTCCGCAGGTTCGCGGCGAACGGGATAATTGCGTTCGATAAAGGGAATAATTTCTTCCGTAAAACAGCGCGTATAGGCGTCAAAGCGGGTTCCGAACGGGGCATATTCCTCGGTGCGAACCGCGGTGTTCACCTCCACGCCCACGATGATAAACGGTTCGAGGCCTTCGTCCAGGATCAGACGATTGGCGTGCGTCGCGATACGGCCGAAGTTAAAGAACTCCTCACCGTCCTGGCAGTAAATGACGGGGTAACTAAGAATTTCGTTGTACCCGGGAGGAAGGTAAACGCGCAGGTATCTTTTTTCCCCCAAGAACTGGCTTTGAATTTCCTCTTTAATGATGGTTCGTTTCAAATAATTCGAATCCGTCATGGTTCTACACACACTCCCAGTTAGTTTTGCTTTTGCCCTTTGAATCAAGTAACATGTACCGTGAAATTGAGATAACGATAGCTTACCACAATATGGGTTTGTGTTATACTATTTTTGAAAATCTGTTACATACACAAAAATAAATATATAACACAATAAACCTTAATTCCTTTGACTTCTAGAATGAAACAGGAGTATAATAATTCTATAACAGAGGAACAAGTTAATCAAATTTTCAGTCGAGGTGAAAAAAATGAGCAAGATTCCTTATGAAGTATACACGGAAGAAGTTGAAGCTTTGACCGTGCTCTCGCCAGACGGTGAAATCGTTAACAAAGATAAAGTGCCGGCGCTGTCCGACGATCAATTGAAAGAACTGATGTATCGCATGGTATTTACGCGTACTTGGGACGAACGTGCGATCAACTTGGGCCGCCAAGGCCGCCTCGGTTTCTATGCTCCGGTATCCGGGCAAGAAGCAACGATGGTAGGCAGCGAGTTCGCCTTGGACAAAAATGACTTCGTTTGCCCAGGTTACCGTGATATGCCTCAGCTCGTATGGCACGGTCTTCCGCTGTACCAAGCTTTCCTGTATTCCCGCGGTCATCAACATGGCGGTCAAATTCCGGAAGGCGTCAACGTACTTATGCCTCAAATTATTATCGGCGCACAAGTGCTGCACGCAATGGGGATTGCGATGGGCTATAAGCTCAAGAAGCAAAAACAAGTGGCCATTACTTATACCGGTGACGGCGGCTCTTCGGAAGGCGATTTCTACGAAGCGCTGAACTATGCCGGGGTATTTAAACTGCCGGTGATCTTCTTTGTACAAAATAACGGCTATGCGATTACGACTCCGTTCGCCAAACAAACCGCAGCTTTGTCGATCGCGCATAAAGCGGTCGCTGCCGGGATTCGCGGCGTAAAAATTGACGGCATGGACGTATTCGCTGTAATCAGCGCTGTACAAGAAGCTGCTGAACGCGCACGCAATGGCGAAGGGGCTACTTTGATCGAAGCAGTTACCTATCGTTTCCGTCCGCATTCCCTGTCTGACGATACTTCGAAGTACCGGACGAAGGAAGAAGAAGGGCAATGGAGCGAGAAGGACCCGATCGCTCGCCTGGCGAAATACTTGGAGAAGAAAGGTCTTTGGACCGAGGAAGATACCGCTCGTGTGAAAGAAGAGGCGAAAGCAAAAGTAAACGAGCAAATCAAGAAAGCAGAACAAACGGAAAAAATGACGATTCCAGGTCTGATCGACAGCATGTTCGAAACAACGCCGAAGCATCTGGAAGAGCAAAAGGCCGATTTTCAATAATACGTACATGTAAACTAGTCTGATCGTTCTATAGAGGAGGATACAAGCAATGGCACAAATGAATATGAAAGAAGCGATTCGCGACGCCATGCGCGTCGAACTGCAACGCGATCCAAACGTTCTGATTTTCGGCGAAGACGTAGGTAATGTCGGCGGGGTATTCCGCGTAACAGAAGGTCTGCAAAAAGAATTTGGGGAAGAGCGCGTCATGGATACCCCGCTGGCGGAATCGGCGATCGGCGGGATGGCGGTAGGCTTGGGGATTCAAGGCTTCCGTCCAATCGCGGAAATCCAGTTTGTTGGCTTTATTTTTGAAGCATTGGACCAAATCCTCGTACAAGCGGCCCGGATGCGTTACCGTTCCGGCGGACGCTATCATTCCCCGATCGTGTTCCGCACTCCGTTTGGCGGCGGCGTTAAAGCGGCTGAGCTGCATACCGACGCCTTGGAAGGCTTAATCGCCCAAACTCCGGGGATCAAGCTGGTGGTTCCTTCGAACCCTTACGACGCCAAAGGTCTGTTGATCTCGGCGATCCGTGATAACGATCCTGTCTTCTTTATGGAGCACTTGAACCTGTATCATGCTTTCCGCGATGAAGTGCCGGAAGGGGAATATACGGTTGAGCTGGGCAAAGCGAATATCGTTCGCGAAGGCTCCGATGTCACGATTCTTGCTTATGGCTTGATGGTTCATACTGCGGTTAAGGCTGCGGAAGAATTGGAGAAAACCAAAGGCATCAAGGCCGAAGTGATCGACCTTCGCACCCTCGTGCCGCTGGACATCGATACGATTATCGCTTCGGTGAAGAAAACGAATCGGGCCATTATCGTTCAAGAAGCGCAAAAATCGGCTGGTATCGCAGCTGAAGTCATCGCGCAAATCAACGAGAAGGCGATTCTGCACCTTGAAGCTCCTGTACTTCGTATCGCACCTCCGGATACCGTGTATCCGTTCGCGCAAATCGAAGACCAATGGCTGCCGTCCCCGGCTCGCGTGATCGAGGGCGTTAACAAAGTGCTTGAATTCTAAATCGAAGAACAAATAGGAGGTCTTTCCTGTGGCTAAGTTTGAATATCGGTTCCCTGAACTGGGCGAAGGCTTGCATGAAGGTGAAATCATCAAAATGCATGTGAAGCCAGGGGACAAAGTGACGGATGAAGATATCATCATGGAGGTACAGAACGACAAAGCCGTCGTAGAAGTACCTTGTCCTGTGAATGGTGTAGTACAAGAAGTGTTTGGTAAAGACGGCGCGGTCTTCCGCGTAGGTGATGTGGTAGCTGTGATCGAAGCCGAAGGCGATCTTCCTGAACAAGAAGGGGCTCCGGCTCCTGCTGCAGAAGCAAGCGCTCCGGTAGCTCCGGCAGCAGCTCCGGCTCCTCAAGCGGCAGCTTCCTCTTCCAAATTCGAATACCGGTTCCCTGAGCTTGGCGAAGGCTTGCATGAAGGTGAAATCATCAAAATGCACATTAAACCGGGTGACAAGGTAACGGACGAAGACATCATTATGGAAGTGCAAAACGACAAAGCCGTCGTGGAGGTTCCTTGCCCGGTAAACGGTACGGTTCTTGAAGTGTTCGGCAAAGACGGTGCGGTGTTCCGCGTAGGTGATGTCGTAGCCGTGATTGATGCCGAAGGCGACGTGCCGGAACAAGAAGGAGCTCCGGCGCCATCGCATGACGCGCCTGCTGCTGCAGCAAGTGCACCGGCAGCGGCTGCCGCTCCGGTCGCTCCAAATCGCGAAATTCTCGCTACGCCAAGCGTACGCAAATACGCTCGTGA
The DNA here is from genome assembly GCF_001486505.1 of Paenibacillus rubinfantis. GTDB lineage: Bacteria > Bacillota > Bacilli > Paenibacillales > Paenibacillaceae > Fontibacillus > Fontibacillus rubinfantis. Next base: position 96,394 of record NZ_LN909065.1, on the reverse strand, counting down.
GCAAGGCGTAGACTTGTCGCTGGTACCAGGGACAGGGAAAGCCGGTAAAATCACGAGAGAAGACGTTGACAACTTCAAAAAAGGCGGAGCTGCCGCCGCTGCTCCGGCTCCAGCCGCAGCATCTGCACAAGCCGCCGCTCCAGCGGCAGCTGCCAAAGCACCAGCTGCCGCTGCACCAACGGCGATTTCTACGGATGGCGAAGAAGAGCGCGTTCCGTTCAAGGGCATCCGCAAAGCGATTTCCAACGCCATGGTGAAATCGGCTTACACCGCTCCACACGTGACTATTATGGATGAAGTGGATGTGACAGAACTGGTTGCTTTCCGCACTCGGATGAAGCCAATCGCCGAGAAGAAAGGCATTAAAGTCACTTATCTTCCATTCATCGTTAAAGCGTTGGTTGCCGCTTCTCGTCAATTCCCGGCTCTGAACGCTTCGATCGACGAAGTGAACAATGAGATCGTTTATAAGAAATTCTATAACATCGGGATCGCAACGGACACGGATAACGGTCTGATCGTACCGGTCATCAAGGATGCGGATCGGAAGAGCATTTGGATGATCGCCGAAGCGATTAAAGACTTGGCAGCTCGTGGCCGTGAAGGCAAGCTGGCACCTAACGAGATGAAAGGCAGCACGATTTCGATCACAAACATCGGCTCTGCCGGCGGGATGTTCTTTACGCCAATCATCAACTATCCTGAAGTTGCGATCCTTGGCACCGGCCGCATCAGCGAGAAACCGGTTGTCAAAAACGGCGAAATCGTTGCCGCACCGGTAATGGCCTTGTCGCTCAGCTTTGACCACCGTCTGATTGACGGCGCAACCGCACAGAACTTTATGAACTATATCAAACAGCTGCTCGCGAACCCTGAGCTGCTCGTTATGGAGGTGTAATCGATGGTAGTAGGAGATGCTTCTATTGATATTGATACATTAGTTGTCGGTGCAGGTCCCGGCGGTTATGTGGCGGCCATTCGCGCCGCCCAGCTTGGGCAAAAAGTGCTGATCGTCGACAAATCGGAGCTTGGCGGTGTCTGCTTGAACCGCGGATGTATTCCATCTAAAGCGCTGATCTCGGCAGCACACCAATATGAGTCCGCTCAACATGCCGATGCGTTTGGGATTACGGCAGAGAACGTGAAAGTGGACTTCAAGAAAACGCAAGAATTCAAAAGCGGGGTTGTCAAAAAGATGACCCAAGGCGTTAGCGGTTTGCTCAAAGGCAACAAAGTGGAAGTTTTCAGCGGTGAAGTGATGTTCATCAACGAAAATGAAGCCCGTTGCTTTAACGATCATGAATCGCCGCGTTATCGCTTCAAGCATTGCATTTTGGCGACCGGTTCCCGTCCAATCGAGCTGAAGCCTTTCCCATTTGGCGGACGTATTCTGTCTTCCACGGAAGCGCTGGAGCTGCAAGAAATTCCAAGCAGCCTCGTTGTCATCGGCGGCGGCTATATCGGTGCCGAACTTGGCCAAATGTTCTCCAAATTCGGCACGAAAGTGACGATCATCGAGGGCATGGATACCGTATTGCCTGGCTTCGACAAAGATATGACTCGCTTGGTTGCTAAGAACATGGCGAAAACCGGCATCGAAATCGTAACCAATGCCAAAGCCGAAAGTGCAGAACAAACGGATAAGAACGTTACGGTGAAATATTCCGTAAACGGCGAAAGCAAAGAAGTTACCGCCGATTACCTGCTGGTAACGGTTGGCCGTCGTCCGAATACGGATGGCGATCTGGGTCTGGACCTGGCCGGTGTTGAGTTGACGGACCGCGGTTTGGTTAAAGTGGACCATCAAGGCCGCACCAGCAACCCGAAAATCTTCGCAATCGGCGATATCGTAGCTGGCCCTGCGCTTGCGCATAAAGCTTCCTACGAAGGGAAAGTCGCGGCAGAAGCGATTGCGGGACTTCCTTCCGTCGTGGATTACAAAGCGATCCCAGCGGTTGTCTTTACCGATCCAGAATGCTCCAGCGTAGGTTTGACGGAGTCGGAAGCGAAAGAAAAAGGGATGAAGGTGAAAGCCGGCAAGTTCCCGTTCGCGGGCAATGGCCGCGCCACTTCCTTGAATCAGCCTGAAGGCTTCATAAAAATCGTGGCAAACGCAGAAAATAACGTGGTGCTCGGCGCGCAAATCGTCGGGATCGAAGCATCCAACCTGATCGCGGAGCTGGGCTTGGCGGTTGAAATGGGCGCTACGCTCGAAGATATCTCGTTGACCATTCACGCTCACCCAACCCTGGGCGAAATCGTGATGGAAACCGCAGAGCTGGTTGAAGGTCATCCGATCCACATCATTGCTCGTTAATTTGTAACGATCGTTTATCCCACTCCTCCTAAGAGTGGATGAAATCTCCTAATCTATTGGGCAAGACCGATTTTACGGTCTTGCCCTTTTTTTGTGCTGGTTTTCCTTGACAGCATATGGTATATACTGGTAAATAGGAAAACGGAGTTAATAAACCTTAAGGAGAAAGAGTGGGGATTTAAATGAAAAGAAGATGGATCATGCTGGGAATCATGTCTTTGATCCTGTTAACGGGAGCTTCGTCCATCCAAGCCGTTGCTCCAAGTGCGAGAGGTGAAATCGTCCAACCGGAGAAGATTCACTTCTCTTACGACCATCAGGAGGAGTGGGAGTTTGTGTCCGGGAAGCTGCAATCTCCGATCGATATCGATACCTCGAAGGTCGTGGATTATCTTGGTTCCGGCTTGGAGCTGAACTATGAGCAGATCGGGACCTACGTCGAAAACAACGGACACAGCATCCAGGTGGGGCTGCGAGGGACGGCTGAGATTGATGACAGGGAGTTTAGCGTCTCCCAGGTCCATTTTCATTCGCCAAGTGAACATACTTTGGACGGCAAGCATTTCCCGCTTGAGGGTCATTTCGTGCATCTCGCTCAGAATGGCCGGATTGCGGTCATTGGCGTGATGTTTACAGTTGGAAGTCACAATGACGCTTTTCAGCAAATTTTAGATGCGGCAAAATTGCTCCCGAAAGAGCAGGGCGGGGTGAAGATCGATCATCTGAAGCTTACTCGTTTACTCCCGCATCCATTCAGCTATTATCATTATCTGGGTTCTCTGACGACACCCCCTCTAACCGAAAACGTAGAGTGGTATATCTTGACGCACAGCGTCCAAATCTCCCGCGAACAACTCAAGGAGTTCCATAAATACTACAATCAGAATAACCGCCACATTCAGGCACTCAATGACCGGAAGGTATTTAAGTGGGAATAACTTAAAGAGCCTTATTTCACGCCGATGCGCATCCGATAACCAAACAGGATCGGGCGGATCTCGTCGCCAAATTCCCGCTTCACTAGAACGCGGAATTGCTCGGCAGCGGTAGCGATTTCGCCCGCCCCCAATTTCAGGGCTGTTTGCAGTCCCCCTTGGCTGAGGGCCAAATTCGCATAACGATCCGCATCACAGCTTTCCCAATGGTGAAAAACGATCTCTCGGGAATATCGGAACAAGCCGCTTTTTCGGATTTGCTGTAAATGCTGGTCTTTGGGCCACTTATAGGCTTCCTTACCGGATTCGCTCAGATCGCTGGCTCGTTTCTCGGCGACCTGGATGAGCGCTTCATATGCTTGCTCGAGCTCGGTTGAGGCAGACGGCGGCCAATCGCAATCGTAGGCGGCAAAGACACCCCCAGGACGCAAGACCCGTGCGATTTCTTGCAGTGTTGGTTGCGGGTCCATCCAGTGGAAGGATTGAGAACAAGTGACTAGATCAACGGAAGCCGCCTCCAGAGGCAGTTCATAGGACAAGCCTTTGATAAAATGAAGCTGCCCCGGACGACCGTTTTCCTCCCAACGAGTTATCGCGACGGCGCGCATATCGTCGTTCGGCTCAATCCCGATGATTTGCTTCGCATGATCAAGCCAGATAAAAGAGGAGAGACCGGTACCGCAGCCGACATCCGCGATGACCTCCAGGGGGCGGCCCAAATACATCGCGAGGATGTTGATGAGATCGACCGGGGCCTTGGGACGGCTCTGGTCATACAGATTACCGAACCCGCTAAATCGGTCAACGTTGTTTTGGCGGACTTGTTCGCTCATTGGATCGCTCTCCTTGTCATATGAAAGATAAATGTTATAACCGATTATACAGGAAAATGGGCTTGAACTAATCGGGTAGGAGGCTACCCATTAATTGAGTAGCCGACCTCCCACACCACCGTACGTACCGTTCGGTATACGGCGGTTCCTAAGTTTACGCAGTTACTTGTCGATAATAATCCGAGAAGAAGAGAAATCCTAAGCCCTTGAGGGTGTTATTTCCGAGGGACTTCGAGAGGACGGGGCTATTGGAGATTCTCCAGTAGCCCTTTCTCGTGTTTGCGTATTCCCATGCTTTTTGTCCTTGGATTCCGAGCGATTGCAGTTTCTCGAATTTCGTCCTCACTCGTTTCCACTGCTTCCAGAAGATCATGCGAATCCGCCTTCTCATCCATTCATCCGTGGATTGGAGCATACTTTTCATATCCGCTATTTTGTAGTAGTTGATCCACCCCATGATGTAGCGTCTAAGCTTTTCGGCTCGTTCTTCATTTCCCATCCCGTTGCTTCTGGACGTGAGCTCCTTTACTTTGGCTTTCATCTTGGCAGCGGATTTCGGATGAATGCGGACTCGTGTCTCTCCTTTCCTTTTGTAGAAGGAGAACCCAAGAAATTTAACCTTCCACGCCTCGTCCACCACTGTCTTTTCCCGGTTCACTTTGAGAAACAACTTCTTTTCAATGAAGGGAAGAATGTTCTCCAGTGTCCGTTCCGCGCTCCTTTTGCTTTTGCTGAAGATCAGGAGATCGTCCGCATAGCGCACGAAGCGGTGCCCGCGGCTTTCCAGTTCCTTGTCCAGTTCGTTCAGCATAATGTTGCTGAGAATTGGACTCAGATTGCCCCCTTGCGGTACGCCGATTTCCGTATCCTCGAAGCGGTGCTTCACGACAACGCCGGCTTTCAGGTACTTGTGGATGAGCGAGATGACCCGCCCGTCTTTAATGGTTCGGGATAAGACTTCCACCAATTTGCTTTGGTTAACGGTGTCAAAGAATTTCTCCAAGTCCATATCGACCACGTATTTGTACCCTTCTTCGATGTTTGATTGGCTTCTCTGAATAGCGTTATGTGCGCTTCTCTTGGGTCGGAATCCGAAACTGTTCTCCGAAAACTGTTTTTCGTAGATCGGGGTAAGCACTTGAGCGATCGCCTGTTGGATAACTCGGTCAACAACCGTAGGAATTCCCAGGTTTCTCTTCTTTCCGTTCTCTTTCGGGATTTCTACCCTTCGAACAGGATTCGGACGGTAGGTTCCGTCCAGAATGGATTCCTTGATGGTTTCTCCGTTCTCTCGGAGATATTGTAGAAGTTCATCTACTCCCATCCCGTCGATTCCGTGAGATCCTTTGTTAGTTTTGACCCGCTTGAACGCTTCGTTCATGTTGTCTCTGCTAACGATTTTCTCAAGCAACTCGTCCTTCGACTCGGTTGCGTCGGTGCTGTCGGTTTCAGGTATCCGCTCAGGACTGTGCGCTCCCGCATATTCTCCATGTTCCGCATGTACGTTTTGCGTCGAGCCTTCTCTTCGAAGTTGGCTGCACTTGACTCCTGTTTCGGTACCATTCATTAACCCACACCTCCTTAGGTTCAGCCCTTCCCTCAAGTTGTCGACTAACCGAGGTACTATGGCGTCTGCTGACTTCTCATGATAAATCTTGTTTCAACCATGATTTGAAATTCATCTCCTCACGTCCATGAGACCTCCCACGGTAAGACGCGTAACTTTCATCCCGTATACCCGCCGCATTTACATCCGCGTGTCCGTGCAGTTTATTGGATTTCGTCTTGTTTAGCAGACTCATCCCACTTTGGATGCCTGATGCGATTCGTGTTCCTCAGGCCGGGACTTTGCCTCCAGCTTCCTTCAGATTCCACCTCACGATGGACACCCTTACTCTTGGCTAATGGTTGGCAACTGCCAGCCCCCATAGCGGACTTTCACCGCCTAGCTACGCGCCATGCGTGGCGCACTAAAAAGGGCTCTTGGTCATGCGACCAAGAGCCCTTTATGTTGAAAGATTAAATAAATAAATTAATTCCGGATTGATCCGCTTTCCCTAAATAGTAGCCAACCCCGCCGATTTTGACTCCGTCGATCAGCTCTTCCTGGCGAATGCCCATCAGATCCATGGACATTTGGCAGGCCACGATTTCTACGCCTTGGTTGATGGCGCTGGCCATCAATTCTTCCAAAGAGGAGACGTTGTTGTTTTTCATTACGCCGCGAATCATTTTTGCCCCCATTCCCATCATATTCATGCGGGAGAGAGACAACTTGCGGCTGCCCCGCGGCATCATCATACCAAACATGCGGCCGATGAAGGTTTTGGCGACGGGGACCTTCTCCGATTTGCGTAAAATGTTCAACCCCCAGAAGGTGAAGAACAACGTGACTTTTTTGCCGCTGGCTGCTGCGCCATTGGCGATGATAAACGAGGCGATCGCTTTATCCAGGTCTCCGCTGAACACGATCATCGTGGAGCCTTCCGGCGTGGCCAAAGGTTGTGCCGCAGAGGCGTCAGCCTGAACCGGGTGTTCTTTACCTAGGTAAGCTTCGATCATCCCATTCGTGTTTTTGGCAACTTGGATCATGCGGTGTTTAGACATGGCTGCCCATGCCTGTACATCCTCATAGAATCCAGGATCGGAGGCCGTCACGTGCAAGATTTGACCGGCTTCCAAACGGTCCATTGCTTGTTTGACTTGAATCAACGGGCCAGGACAGCACAATCCGCAAGCATCAAGCTCCGCGTCGGCATGCAGCTTGGCCGGGGCTGCACTAGTCGCGAAAGGCGTTGCGCCTTGGGGTGACACCGGGACCGATGTGGCAGCGGCGATTTCCATTTTTGCCCCATGGCTTGCAGGATGCTCCGGCAACTGGGTGCTGCGGCCAGGCTGGTAATTGGCCATTTGATACAGCTTATAACCGCCGGTTAAGTTGCGGACTTTATAACCTTTTTGCTGCAGGATCCGAGATGCGGTATATCCGCGCAGACCCACTTGGCAGTAGACCCAAATCTCCTTGTCCCGGTCCAGCTCATTCAGGCGATCACGTAAATCGTCGACCGGAATCAGCAGGGAGCCGGGGATATGCCCGTTGGCGTGCTCCAGCTCCGAACGTACATCAACTAGCAAAGTGGTTTGTTCATCACGGGTCTCTAATTCCTGAGGGACAAACACGTGAACTCTCCCGTTTAATACGTTCTCTGCGGTGTATGCCGCCATATTCACCGGATCCTTGGCTGAAGAGTAGGGAGGAGCATAAGCCAACTCCAGCTCGGACAGGTCCGTCACCGTCCCGCGAAAACGAATCACCGTGGCGATATCGTCGATCCGTTTATCCACTCCGTCATATCCAACAGCTTGTGCACCGAGCACCGTCCCGTCCGGCTTAAACAACAGCTTGATCGAGAGTGGGGTTGCACCTGGATAATAGGAAGCATGGGAGTTGGGGTGGACCACGGTAACTTGGTAGGGGATGCCCAACCGTTGGAGCGTTTTCTCGTTGTTCCCGGTGGCCGCTCCGGTAAATCCAAACACCTTGATGATGGACGTGCCTTGCGAGCCTTTATAAGTGGTTCCAAGGCCGCAAACGTTGTCCGCGGCGATCCGTCCTTGCTTGTTGGCCGGTCCGGCGAGAGGAATCGCCGTTTTGGAGCCATTGACGAAATCAACCACTTCAACCGCGTCTCCTACGGCAAAAATGTCGGGAAGACTGGTTTCCATTTTATCGCTCACAAGAATATGGCCTCGCGGTCCGAGCTCCATACCGGTGTCCTTTAAAAAAGCGGTATCCGGGGTTACACCAATCGCTAAGATGACGATATCGGCAGCTATTTCAAGCTCGTCTGACGTATGCACTTTAATCTGGTTCCCTTGCTCCGTAAACGAAGTAACGGTCTGCGACATCCGCAGCTTAACGCCATGATCCTCTAACTCCTTAGCCAGAACACCCGCCATTTCGGGATCAAACGGCGCTAAGATTTGCGGACCGCCTTCAATTAATGTCACCTCAAGCCCGATCTCCCTTAAGTTTTCGGCCATTTCCACACCGATAAATCCGCCGCCGATCACAATGGCCGAAGCGGCGCGCTCTTCCACAACCCGTTGCTTAATGCGGTCGGTATCCGGAATATTCCGCAGCGTATGAATCCGGCTGCTGTGGATGCCGGGAAGATTCGGACGAATCGGTTTAGCGCCGGGCGATAAAATCAAGGCATCGTAATTTTCCTGGTATTCGCCGCGTTCTTTGCTGCGGACCCGCACGGTCTTGGAGGCCGGATCGATCCCGATCACTTCGCTTTCTGTGCGGACATCGATGTTAAATCGGCGATGCATCGCTTCCGGCGTTTGCACCAGCAGCTTCGAGCGATCCTTGATCGAATCGCCAATGTAGTAGGGGAGACCGCAGTTGGCAAAAGAAATGTAAGGGTCTCGTTCAAACATGACGATATGGGCTTCTTCATCTAGACGGCGAAGTCTTGCAGCCGCGGAGGCTCCGCCGGCTACGCCTCCGACGATCAATACTTTTTGGCTCATCGTTTATTGTTCCTCCTCAAACAGCTGGCGAACCAGCTTAATAACTCGCTCATTCGCCAACTGATAATTAACTTCCAATCCGCTGCGTTCGGCTTCGACGATCCCTAAGCTGCGCAGCTTCTGCAGGTGTTGGGATACGGTGGATTGCGGCAGCTCCAGACATTCCTGCATGTACGTGACGTTGCATTGCTTCTTCTCCAGCAAGCCGCGCACGATACATAACCGGACCGGATGCGCCAAGGCTTTGAGCATTTCAGCCGTTTCTTGATAGGCTTTGAAATTGTTATCCATTGTAGCTTCACCTCGTGCTCCAAATAATCGTTATACCGTAATATTACAATATATAAATTCATTTAGCAACTTCAGTGAACGAACTACGTTATATAAAGTAATGTGTGATCGCGTTATATCCCGGAGGTGCCATGTAGAATGCGCATAGCAAAAAGGATTTTATGGTTGTTGATGATATTGGCCTTGGCCGGTTGTGATCAAGGGCAGGAGCCAGCTGCTCACGAAGGCGTGGGGGCAGAGCAACCCTCTAGAACGGAACAAGAAAACAATGCGGAAGGGGCTCCGCCGCTTACCAAAGCGCTTCCTGAAGAAGTGGATCCAGGTAAGCTGCAGGGGGTGTTTGGGTTTGCCGACGAAACTGGGAGCCGGTTGATCGTGACTGGAGAGGTAGAAGGGCAACGGGAGAATCTGGATCAAAACACTCATGCGGTCGGCGAGAACGGAGTTATTCTATCTGTAACCCACGAGATGTGGCAAGAAGGAGATGACGCTGGTTCGGGGCGGGACACGTCCTACAATTTTGCGCATTTATCCGGAGATCTCTTTACCGTAACCGAAGGTATAGCCGAACCCAATGCTACGTATTATCTCTTTCAACCGCAGGAGATTCCGCTAAACTCCTTATTGGAAGTTGCTCTCGATGGCCAACCCGTCGTGGACGAAAATCTGCGGGAGCGGCTCGAATCGGCAAAGGACCGAGACATTCGTCAACTCTGGCGGCTTGCGGAAATCGGTACGGATGCCGAGCTATATTTGGCGTTATTCCATCCTGACGGGAAGGAACATTTGTTTAGTTTCGTTCTGGTACGGAATCAAAGTGAGGTCGTCCTGGATTATCCCGCAACTGTAGAGGATACGAACAGTGTCTGGCGGGTAGATGACCAAGGGGAAGTGATCCCGGAGATGTTCTCCTTTCTGTTTGCAGCTAGAACTACCGGGCAGGGGATATTCATCGCCATGGAGTGGTATGGGGCAGAGGGGATCAACGTGTTGTTCCTCCGAAGTTCGGAAGATCGTTTCATCGAACTCGAGACCCGATACGGAAGATATACGGCTCCGTTGTAGCACTGATGGAAGGATTCCAGACTCTAGTTCCTCCGTCTTCTCCCGTCGGCAACCAATTGGCTTACTGCGTCGTCAATAGAACCGACAGGAGAAATAACGAAAATTTGGAGGATTGCCCAGACTCGCTCGAATTTCGTGCCTCTACTAAGGCAACTTCGCTGAGGCAACGGTGATCAACCGAGCAATTTGTTTTTCCCAATCGTACACTTTCGTTAATGAAGTATGGATGGCTTTGGTTTGGTCGTAAACTGTCTTTAACTCGAGTGCAGCTCCAATGGCATCACCTCGCTTTACGCTGGCCTTATACCGCTTATCCGCCGCCGAAAGGTGTTTTCGCGCGGCGGCGACGGATTTGTTTTCGGCGGTAATCTGCTTTTTTAACGTCTGAACTGGGACCAACGCGTCCTTGACCACTTTCGCTTTGGCGGTTTTGGCTTTCTTTGCTGCGGCCAGCAAATCCTTCTTCGCTTTGATTTCTGCCGCGGCAGCCGTTGCCGAAGGCTTGATTTGATTGCGTCTAAGCTCCAGCAGTTCCGCCGATTTCTTATCCTTACGTTTCTTGGCTGCTGCAGCTTGCTTGCCTAATGATTTGTACTCTTCCAATAGGGAAGCATGCTTCCGCTGCAAGGACTCGGATTCTTGAGTCAGGCGAGTGATTGTGGCTTGATCGATCGTTTTGAGCTTCGCATGGATGGCTGCCAAAGCGTCGTTGTTTTTCTTGCGCAGCGCTGAAATTTCGAGGCTTTCCTGTTTCACCAGCGTTTGTACAGCGGTTAACCCATCATACATCGCGTCGATTCCGTCCAGGGCGGCATCCCAAGCGCTTGCAGCATACATCGGCCGGTTTCCGCCCAGCATCAACGAACACGTGATGACCGCCAGCAACAGCAGTTTAATCGACATTCTCCATTTCATAAACCGTCAACTCCCACCTCTACGAATTTGCCATCCTCATAGGAACGAAAAAAAGCACCCGCAAGAAAGGCGATATTCGCCTGACTTACGAGGTGCTTCACTCGCTTGATTTTATATGATATTGGCATATTTAACTATAAACTACCAGATCTCAAAAGTCAATCATTTATGCGAACTCATGTTCTAAGTAGCCTGAATTGGGGTATTTGCACAAGAAGATTTGACATACTATGTTTAAACTTTAAGGCTGGTGGCAACATGTTATGGAAATTCTTCCGGGGCGGGCGACTTGATTTCTGGCTATTGTTTATGGTTTTATGCCTGCTGTTGAGCGGATGTCGTCGTCCAACCCCCATACCTAAAGAACAAGATCTTCTACATATCCAATCGATTAACGATACCTCTGTTGGAAAGAAAAAGGTCATTTTCGTCCTGGTCGACTCCCTTATGGACGCAGCGATTCAACGTGGAATCAAGCACAAGGAGTTACCCACCTTTCAATATCTCCTTCAACATGGCCAATATTATCCCGATATGATTAGCTCTTTTCCGACCATGTCGATATCGATCGACAGCACGCTGCTTACCGGACGTTATCCGGATGCTCATCATGTGCCCGGCTTAACCTGGTATCCGCATCATGGAAAGCGAGTCATCGGTTATGGCTCGGGTCCCCTTGAAATTTTGCGCCGCGGGACGAAGCCGGTTTTGACCCATGCGTTAAAAGATTTGAACGGAAAACATTTGAACCCCCATCTACCAACGATATATGAGGATTTGAAGCGTTTGGGCTTCACCTCCGGGTCGGTGAACGGATTGGTTTACCGTGGGATGACGAAGCATCTCATCAACTTGCCGCAACCGCTGCGCGAGCTTGTGCCGCTGGCCTTGCCATTCCAAGTGAAAGGGCCGGATTTTCTGGCTTTTGGGGCATTATCGAACCCACTTGACGAGGTAACGGATTTGCCTGACGGGCCTGTGGATCGGCTGGGCTTTAATGATCGATATGCGGTTGGGGTTGCAAAATACTTGATCCGAACCGGTGAACTGCCGGATTTTCTGCTGATCTATTTACCTGACTTGGATGGAAAAGTGCACAAACACGGCCTCGCAGATCGTGAAGGCATCCAAGAGACGGATCGTCGGCTAAAGGAACTGCTGGAGGCTTACGAAGCTCGAGCGCGCACGTTACACGATACGATTTTGATCGTTGCGGGGGATAGTGGAATGAGCCAAGTGTTGCCCAAGGATCAACAGCCGGTGATTGATCTACCCAAGCTGTTACAGCGGTATCACGTGCTGCCGACGGGCGAAACCATCGACAATTCTACGGAAATAGCGCTTGCTGTAAACGATACGATGGCCTACGTCTACAGTTTGAAACCAGAGGTGTCGCTGAAGGAGATCGCCGAGGCGCTAAGGAGCGACCCGCGACTCGACATCATTTCGTGGCTAGATGAGGGATGGATCCATTGCATCAAAGCGAGGGATTCAGCCTCGATGAAATTCAAACCAGGCGGGGATTTAAAGGATCCTTACAAGCAATCCTGGACCGTGCACGGGGCGGAGAAGATTCTCGATTTGAGGCGGGAGAGCCATGCTGAGAAAACGGGGGGACTCCGGATCACCTACGGGAAATATCCTGATCCGCTACGTCGACTTCAAGGCGCGTTGCAATCCCACGAAGGGCGATATCTCATCGTCACCGCGAAACCGGGGTATGAGCTTGCGGAAGCCGGGTCGCCCACACACCCCGGAGGAGGGGCCCATGGGGGACTGGATGCGTCGACATCATTGGTGCCTCTGATCATCTACGGTACGGATAAGAAACCGGATTTTTTGCGTATCGTCGATTTGAAGCCTTACTTCATAGAGCTGCTGCAGACGGAAGGCCGGAAATAAATCTAAGGGGTGCGACATCGCTTGGTCAACATCTGCTATAATAGGATGGATGAAAAGACCAATGTGACGGGGTGTTAGAACGATGAGAAATTACTTGGATTTACTGGAGGATGTTCTGAAGAACGGGACACCCAAAGAGGATCGGACCGGTGTCGGGACACGCTCTGTCTTCGGCCGGCAACTGCGGTTTGACTTAAACGAAGGTTTCCCGCTGGTGACAACCAAACGGATTCATTTGAAATCGGTGATTCATGAATTGCTGTGGTTTTTGCGCGGCGATACGAATATAGCTTATCTCAAGGAGCATGGCGTTCGCATCTGGGACGAATGGGCGGATGAAAACGGCGATCTGGGGCCGGTGTACGGCTCGCAATGGCGTTCCTGGGAAGCCCCGGACGGACGGAAAATCGATCAAATCTCCGCTGTTGTGGAAGCGATCAAGAAGAACCCGGACTCGCGGCGCCATCTGGTCAGCGCTTGGAATGTGGCCGAGGTAGATCAAATGAAGCTGCCGCCATGCCATTTTGTTTTCCAATTTTATGTAGCCAACGGCAAGCTGTCCTGTATGTTGACGATGCGTTCGGTAGACACTTTCCTTGGCCTGCCGTTTAATATTGCAAGTTATGCGCTGTTGACGCATATGATCGCGCAGCAGTGCGATTTGGAGGTCGGCGAGTTTATCTGGTCCGGCGGTGATGTGCATATTTATAACAACCATGTCGAGCAAGTGCAAACGCAGCTGGAACGCGAGCCTTATCCGCTGCCGAAGCTGGTCATCAAACGTAAACCGGACTCGATTTTCGATTATGTCTACGAGGATTTCGAGTTTGTAGATTATCAGTTTCATCCGACAATCAAAGCGACGGTTGCTGTATAAAATAAATGAGAGGGGCGGTATGGTATGGCGAGAATTACGCTGATCTGGGCGATGTCCCGAAATGGAGCGATTGGCCGGAACAATCAGCTGCCCTGGCGGCTGCCGGCGGATTTGATGTTTTTTAAGGCGAATACAACGGGGAAAACCATCGTAATGGGCCGCAAAACCTGGGAATCGATGGGCAGCAAACCGCTGCCGAACCGGCATAGCGTCGTGATTACGGCCGATGCCTCTTACCAAGCGGAAGGAGCGGAACTCGTTCATTCGGTCGATGAGGCGCTGGCCTATGCGGAGCGCGGGGAACTGATGGTCATCGGCGGCGCAGGCGTGTTCCAGCACTTTCTGCCTCTGGCCGATCGGCTGTTGGTGACCCGGATCGAAGAAGACATCGAAGGGGACGTATTTTTCCCTCACTTCCGATGGGAAGATTTTGAATTAGTCCATGAAGAACAGGGGGTACGTGACGAGAAGAATCCCTATAATTACCGTTTTCTGACTTATGAACGCCGTAAATGATGTGATAATAAGTACAAATTATCATATCATTAATCCATTAATAACATTTCCTCCGAATGCTAACATCAAGATACATTGATGACGGCGTAAAAAAAGTCACATTTTCTTCCGAATTGGATGAGCGTTGACTTTGGTTTCGTTTGATAAGCTAAACGGATGGGGGAACTTTTTGATGTCTACACCAACAGGATTTATGGAGTTCAAACGCGAGCTTCCCGGAGACCGTAGCCCGTCCGAACGGGTGAAGGACTGGGAAGAATTTCATAAGCACATGTCCGACGAGGAACTGCGCACCCAGGGCGCGCGCTGCATGGATTGCGGCACACCGTATTGCCATACGGGTATCGATATGGTCGGCGGGACAGCGGGATGCCCCGTGCACAACCTGATTCCAGAGTGGAACAACCTGGTTTACCGCGATTTGTGGAAAGAAGCGCTTGATCGCTTGCACAAAACGAACAATTTCCCGGAATTTACGGGCCGGGTATGCCCAGCGCCTTGCGAAGGCTCTTGCACGGTAGGGTTGATCGGGCAGCCGGTAACGATTAAGACGATAGAGCAGGCGATTATCGATAAAGGTTTTGAAGAAGGCTGGGTTGTACCCGAACCTCCGGAGAAGCGGACAGGCCGTAAAGTTGCGGTCGTTGGCTCCGGACCCGCCGGTCTGGCATGTGCAGCCCAATTAAACAAGGCGGGCCATGAGGTGACTGTCTATGAGCGTGCCGACCGAATCGGCGGCCTCCTGATGTACGGCATCCCAACGATGAAGCTGGACAAATCGGTGGTACAGCGCCGCGTTGACCTCTTGGCTGCGGAAGGCGTCAAATTCGTCACCAATACGGAGATCGGCAAGGATATCCAAGCGCAGCAACTCGTCGATGAATTCGACGCGGTGGTGCTGTGCGGCGGGGCTACGAAACCTCGCGAATTTCGTATCGAAGGCAGCGACCTGAACGGAGTGCATTATGCGATGCCGTTCTTGAACGGGACGATAAAGAGCTACCTGGACTCCGGCTTAACCGACGGGCAATATTTGTCCGCGGAAGGGAAGGATGTCATCGTCATCGGCGGCGGTGACACGGGCTCCGACTGCGTAGCCACGGCGTTGCGCCACGGATGCCGCAGCATTACGCAATTTGGCACCCATGCCAAAGCGCCGCTCGAACGCGATTCGATCAACAACCCTTGGCCGCAGTTCCCGAACGTTTACACGCTCGACTATGCACAAGAAGAAGCCAAAGCGTTGTTCGGCAGCGATCCGCGTGAATTCTCGATTATGACAACGCGGTTCGTCGGTGATGAGAACGGCAACCTGAAGGAGCTGCACACGGTGCAAATCCAACGGATCGTCGATGAGACCGGGCGCAAAATCTATCAGCCGATTCCGGGAACAGAGCGCGTCTTCCCGGCACAAATGGCGTTGATCGCCATCGGCTTCGACGGACCGGAATCGACGCTGGCGGACGAATTGGGCTTGGAAAGAGACCGCCGCACCAATGTGAAGGCGAAATACGGCCAATTCAAAACGAATGTCGATAAAGTGTTTGCTGCCGGCGACATGCGCCGCGGTCAAAGCCTGGTCGTCTGGGCCATCAACGAAGGCCGCGAGGCGGCCCGTGAAGTGGATAAATACCTGATGGGTTCAACGGTGCTGGTGTAACGTTTCGTGGGGACGCGGGATTTTTTGCAGGACGATCGAAAGTCAATATGCTATAATAGGTAATAGCTTACTAGAGCTGCGCGAAGCGCGGCTCTTTTTTAGATTCGAGAGACAGAGGAAGAGGGGCGCTTAAGCATGAAAACGCTCGTAATTGCCGAAAAACCGGATATGGGACGGACGATCGCCGCGGTGATTGAACCCAAAGCGAAGAACAACCGGTCCTATCTGGAGGGAGAGCGCTACATCATTACTTGGGCGATAGGTCATTTACTAGGTTTGGCTGAGCCGGATGCGTATGACGAAAAGTACAAACGCTGGAATTTCGGCGACCTGCCGATTTTGCCGGATCAATTCAAGATTGTTCCGAACCCGCGCACAAAGGATCAGTTGAAAACAATCGGTGAGCTGGCCAAACGCTGTGACGCGATCGTAAATGCCTGCGACGCCGCGCGCGAAGGACAGTATATTTTTGCGCTGATCCAGCAGCAGTTAAAGTTAACCCAGCCTGTCAAACGGCTGTGGATTTCCGACTTGACCAGCGAGAGCATCGCCAAAGGCTTTGCCGAATTGCATGATGCAACGGAGTTCGAGAACCTGACGATGGCCGCCCGGGCGCGTAGCGAAGCGGATTGGCTGATCGGGATGAACGCCACGCGAGCATTTACGACGAAACACCGGGAACTGCTGTCGGTGGGCCGGGTGCAAACCCCGGTGCTGGCGCTAATCTATGACCGACAGAAGGAAATCGAGAACTTCGATTCGCTGACCTACTACGAGATCAAAGCGGAATTCGAGCAAGACGCCCGCAAGTATACGGGCAGTTGGCAGGGCGATCGGCTGACAGACGGGGAGAAAGCGGTAGCCATTGCCGAGAAGGTACGCGGTAAGGAAGGGCGAATTACCGAATACGAGGTCAAGGAGACGAAGGAATATCCGTACAAGCTGTACGATCTGACCTTGTTGCAGCGGGAAGCTAATGCGAAGTTTGGTTATTCCGCCAAAAAAACGCTGGACATCGCTCAAGCGCTTTATGAACGCCATAAGGTGATCTCCTATCCGCGGACGAGCTCCAACTATGTGACCGAGCAAAATATCGAAGGTATGCACAAAGTACATCACATGCTGAAGTCGTCGAGCTACAAAGAGCTGGCGGAAGGCGGTCGGCCGGCTTTAGTGCATGTTGGCAATAAAGCGGTGTGCAACCCAACGCGGGTTGAGGATCACCATGCGATCCTGCCAACGCTGCGGCGTCCAGGCACGTTAAGCAAGGAAGAACAAAACGTTTACGATCTTGTGATTCGGCGCTTCCTGTCGCATTTCTATCCGGCGGCGGAATATAAGCAGCATACAGTGTTGACCGAGGTGGAAGGCGAAACGTTTAAAACGAATGTGAAAGAGTTGTTATCCCTCGGGTGGAAGGTATGTCTGCCAGGCGATGATGGGACGAAATCCGGAAGCGGGCGGGGAAAGAAGAAGGACGAGGAAGAAGAGCCGGAGGATCTGGTCAGCGAACCGTTCCAGATTGACAAGGACCGTCCGGTGCAATGCCTCAGCGCGGAAGCGAAGGAGAAGGCGACGCAGCCGCCAAAGCATTATACGGAAGGTACCTTGCTGAAAGCGATGGAAAGTGCCGGGAAGCAACTGGAGAACGAGGAGCTGCGCGAGGCGATGAAGGATGCCGGGCTGGGGACCCCGGCTACAAGGGCGGCGACGATCGAGCGGCTGAAGAACGTAGGTTATATAACGATGCAGGGCAAGAAAATCACCGTGACGCAAAAAGGCCGGACGGCGGTGGAACTGATCCGTCGGGCCGGCGTCGAGTTGCTGACCTCGCCGGAGATGACAGGACAATGGGAGCGGCGGCTGTATCAGATTTCCAAGGGTGAAGCCGCCCGGGAAAAGTTTATGGAGAACGTGCGCCGATTTACGATCTCGATCATCGATAAGGTGCGCACGCAGCAAAAAGCGGACGCCTCCATGTTTGGGACGGAGGAGGCGGACAAAGGCGGCCGACGCAGCGGAGGGCGCAACGGCAGCGGCAAAACCGCCCGCTCCGGGACAGGCGAGCGTCGTTCTGCCACGGCGACGGCTAAAGAGAAACCTGCAGCCAGCCTGCAGCCGCTCGCGCCTTGCCCGCGCGAAGGCTGCGGCGGCCAGCTGATTGAAGGCCGCAAAGGGTATGGCTGCACGCATTACAAGCAGGGCTGCGGTTTCGTCATTTGGAAGGAGTTTGGCGGCAAGAAGATTTCTCAGGCCATGCTCAACGCGCTGTTGACCAAAGGCCAAACGCAGCTGTTATCATTCAAAGGTGAACAGGGCGAGGTGAAAGCCCGCATTTCCCTGGCTGACCATACGACCGGTAAGCTGGAACTGCTGGAGTCGGAGCCTTCCCGAACATCATAAGTGAACAAACAAAACGGACCTTTATAAGGTCCGTTTTTGTCGTTCCGCTTGATGGAGATGATTAAAGATCACTCTAGGTACTTCTTCGAGCGAAGTGACCGTGTGCATTTCCGCATCCCCGTCATGCCGGAGCTCCATGATATTGTACAGCCATTCATTAGGAATTTTGATATAGATCGCTTTGATTCCAGCGGATAGGGCCGGCATCACATCGGTACGCAAGCTGTTGCCGATCATCCAGCTGCGGGAACGATCAAACCGCCGCGATTGTAAAATGTCTTCCAATGCTTCGATATTTTTGTGCTGACGAATGTAGATCCGATCCTCAAAATAATCGGCCAACCGCATCTGCTCGATCTTGCGCTGTTGAATTCCGGTTTCACCGCCGGTGTACAAATGGAGCTCATGGCCTTGGTTGCGTAACAGATTTAACGTTTCGACCATCCCGGGATACGGCTCTATGGGCTGCTCATACACGCTGAGCCCCAGCTTCATCAGCCGGTCTTCCTCTTCGGAAAGCAGTTTCCGCCCCGTCAACCGGGCATAATAACGGTAGGTGTCGACCAGCGATTCGGGAAAATGCGAGCTGGCAAAACCGATTTGATGAACACCGGCCACATCGATTTCCGTTTGCTTCTCGCGGATTTCTTCCGTAGCGATGCCGTAGGGTTTGAACCAGTCGGTCAGCAGGTCGGCAAACTGATCAAGAATCAAATCGAAATATTTATTGCAATGGACCAGCGTATCGTCCAAATCAAACAGGATTTGTTGACGCAAGGTGCTATTCATTGAAGGGTCACTCCTTTATCCAAGAAACGCTTGTCTCTACGTATATCTCTATCCTAACACAGGAGGGAGGGTCCCGCCAAAAAGCAACCCGCCCTTCGCGGGCAAAGCTACAATCGGATGTAGGATTCCAGGAACATCTGCAACTCCGCCGCGCCGTCCGGTCGGATGCTGAACTTCTCCGTATCTTGGGCCAGCAGATGGATGCGCAGCAAGCCAGCGACCCGCAGCCGCATCAAGTCGTGCATCAGCTGCTCCTTGGGTTCGCCCAGATCCTTCAGCATCTCCTGCATCGATTTCGGCTCATCGGCGACATAGCGAAGGAGGCGTAACCGCTGCGGCTCGGCCAGAGCCCGGGTCAGTCGTTTGAGCACCATCGGCGGCTCATCCTCGTCAAGCTCCGGAATATCCAGCGGGTATTGAATAAACAGTACATTTTCATAGAAGACATAAGTATTTATCGGACGAAAATGGATCGAAGGGGTCAACACAACCTGCGTGATCGGCTTCAGAGGTTCAAGCACCAAACCGCCGGAGGCGTATTCGATCAAGGCATCGGTGTCCATCTTTTGCAGTAAGGTGTGCTTCTCGGCAGCATCTTCCTCCAGCAGCGGGAGAAATTGGTTTTCAATCGGGCCGAAATACAATCGCTGCCAGCATTTAAGCAAAGAGATGTAGCTGCTGCGAATCCGTTCAATAGCCTCATTATTCACAGTGGGAATGTAGGATTTAGTGCGTTGGTAAAGGGTGTCGACAGAAGTTTCCGCCAACTCGTTCAAAAAACGGACGACCTCGTCAGCGCCGTTTCGCTCCAAAGCCCAAACGTACAGCACATCGTAATCCGTAAACGGAAACCGAGCTGCTTCGGTAAATTGGCGCCGCTCTTCCGGCGTCAGGCGGGCATCGATTTCGGCGATCCAATCGGCACCCACATCCAGATTGTTCACCCATTTTTGCGACGTATATATCATAAAGCTGCTGATCAGTTCGTAGACCAGGGAATGGTCCACTTTCACATCATAGGCCATGACAGAACAAACCTCCCAAAGAACTTAGCATTCAGATTCATTATGGCTTGTTAGGGAGGGGATTGTCTACTATAATGTTTAAGGATTATTCGGAAAAGATCTTTTGGGGAAAAGTCGTCGAATTTTTGACGATTTTTCTTTGTTTTTTTATAAAGGAGTGCTTTATTTGATTCAATCAACATCAAGAACCCAACGTCTATTTTCGCCAACCTTCATTCTGATCGCCGTGATCATCATCGCCGGACTCAGCCAAGGACTGCTGCTTCCGGTGCTGTCTATATTTATGGAAGAAAGGGGGATTTCCTCCTCCGTTAACGGGTTGCATGCCGCTGCGTTATACGTCGGCTCGTTTGCCATGTCGCTGGTTGCCGAGAAGCTGCTGAGCCGCACCGGGTTTAAGCGCCTGCTGTTAGGCGGCGTCGTGCTGGTCATGCTGGCCTTACCGGTCTTTCCGCTGGTATCGGATTTAAAATTGTGGTTTATCCTGCGGCTGCTGGTTGGTATCGGGGATAGCGCGATTCATTTTACTTCGCAACTCTGGATCATTTTAGTGTCTCCTCCGGAAAAAAGAGGCCGAAACATCTCGTTATACGGGATGTCCTACGGGCTAGGCTTCAGCATCGGGCCCCTGGGCATCCGGTTACTAGAATACGGGCAGGCGATTCCGTTCGTCCTGCTGGCGATCTTGTTTCTAACCATCGTGATCCTAGCGGCTTTGTATTTGCCGGATCGCGCGCCGGAACCGGTTCGCCAAGAGGAAGCCGGTGAACCGCGGAAAGTCCCACAGATCTACCGGCTGGCCTGGTTTGCGTTGCTGCCATCGCTGCTTTACGGCTATATGGAATCCTCTATGAACAGCAACTTCCCCATTTACGGCTTACGGTCGGGCCTCAGCGCTGCGGATATCGCAGCATTGCTGCCGTTCTTCGGTATCGGCGGCCTGATACTTCAGCTTCCACTTGGCATGCTCAGCGATCGGTATGGCCGCAAAAAGGTGCTGATGGCCGCAGGCTTGTCCGGCGGTCTCCTATTTTTGGCCGTGCCGCTGGCCGGCAATCATTTTATAGCGTTGTTGCTCTTGTTTATGGGCGCAGGCGGGCTGGTCGGTTCGTTCTTCTCGTTAGGCCTGGCCTATGCTGCGGACTTGCTTCCGCGCCATTTGCTGCCGGTGGCTAACGTGATCGCTTCCTTCCATTTTAATTTCGGGAGTATCGTTGGTCCAAATCTTGGCGGAGCCGCAATGCAGCTGGGAGCTGCGCCGTTGTTGTTCATTCTCCTGGGCTCGGCGTATCTGCTGTTTTCCGCGTCGGGGCTAGCCTTCCGAGCGCAATCCAGCAAAAAAAGCGTAAATATGAACAGGCTGTAATGGATTTTCGCCGGCTTTTCCAATACACTAAAAGATAAAGGATTTGGGATGTGAATCAAGTGTTTGCTCCCTCAGCTAGGTGAGCAACCTCTTAATAGGTAAAGGAGAAATCGGACATGATCAGAGTCAGTCACTTGCAGAAATCCGTGGAGGGGAATAAGAAGAAGGTCCTCCGCGACGTGACCGTACAGTTTGGAGCCGGGGAAATGATCGGCGTCGTTGGGGCCAGCGGCAGCGGAAAAAGCATGTTGCTGCGCTGCCTGGCGCTGCGCGAGCGCTGGAACCGGGGAGACTATACGTGGAATGGGGATAAAGTGATCGAGGGCGGAGGACGCGGTTCGCAGAAATACCGCTCCCAATGCGCTTATCTGGAACAGAACCCGTCCATGTATCCCGAAAAAACCGCGCTGAAAAACGTCCTGATCGGACAAGCCGGACAAACGCCGCTGCTGCGCCGTCTAACCGGGATGGTCCGCTCGGACGATTATATGGGAGCGATGGACGAGCTGGAGAAATACGGCCTGCTTGAAAAAGCCCATGTCAACGCGGGCAAACTGAGCGGCGGTGAGCGCCAGCGCGTGGCGATCTGCCGGGCGTTGGTGCACGGAGCGAACTTCCTGGCCGCAGACGAACCGGTGATCGGTCTGGATCCGAAATCCGCAGAACGCGTATTGGAAACGCTGAAAGAGCTCTGCACGCAGCAGAATAAGATCGTGATTGCGGCGCTGCCGCTGGAATTAGCGGAGCGGTACTGCACGCGGATTTGGGGGCTCCATGAAGGCGAGCTTAAGCTTGATGTGTCTGGACGACGTTTAACGATGGAAGATAAACGCCTGATTGATCTGGTATGAAACGAGTGATGAGGATGTTTACCAAAAGGAGGTTGACCGCTTGGGCCGGAGCTTGCTTGCTCCTGATCTTGAGCGGCTGCAGTTTTATCAGCGATCCAAAGTCCTTGATGCAAACGCCACAGCTCTCCACCGATCGCGCCTCGCTGATCAGCGTGATCAAGGCCGAGCTGAAGGGCGGGGAAATCGTCTCGCCGCGGGACGTCCGAAATATCAGCTCGATCCGCACGCCCGATCTAAACAACGACGGAATCAAGGAAGCCGTAGTGTTCTATGAGACGCCGGATGAAGCGGTGCGGATCCACGGGATGATTTTGGAGCGTCAGGGGAACTCCTGGGTACTGAAGGTCCGTTTTGACGGCGAAGGCCAG
Source organism: Paenibacillus rubinfantis (assembly GCF_001486505.1). Lineage (GTDB taxonomy): Bacteria > Bacillota > Bacilli > Paenibacillales > Paenibacillaceae > Fontibacillus > Fontibacillus rubinfantis. The sequence continues at coordinate 73,742 of NZ_LN909065.1, read as the reverse complement.
GTGCTCGAGACGTTCGACCTTCTGGATTTGAACGGTGACGGGAATTTGGAGATTATCGCCGGCTTCTCCAGCGGATCCGATGAACTTCAAAAAGGGTTAACCGTATATACTTACGATGGCAAAGAGGTCGAGAAGGCGATCGCGTTGCCTTATCATTATTTTATGGTGGACGATCTGAACAAGGACGATATTCCGGACATTACGGTTGTGAACTTGAAGCGTGAGCAACATGCGACGGTTACAACGTACCAATATGACGGATCTTTTAAAGAATTAAGCCATCTGGAACTCGACGACCCGATCAGCGAGTATTATAATGCGGTCAGCGGTAACATTACGCCGAATCTCAAGGGCATTATTCTCGACGCAACGGTAGGAACCCACTCAGCGTTTTCGACCGTGGTCGTGATGAAAGACGGGGAACTCGTCAACCTGCTGCCTTCGCAGGATATGACATTAAAAGGTTATCCGATCCTCAGCGGCGATGTGAATAACGACGGCTTGCTTGAAATCGGCATGTTGGAGAAGCCGAAGGGCTGGGAATATATTTCATTCGATGAAATCCCGTGGTTGTTTTCGTATTATCAGTGGGATGAGAAGGAAGGGCTCAAATTCGTGATGCAGCAGTACATGGATATGGCCGGACGTTTCTACTTCAACTTTCCGAAGGAATGGCAAGGAAATGTGACGATCGATACGAAATCGGATAAGAACGAGCACCTGATTTTCGTTAAGATCGATACGAATGAACCGGTGGCCGAGATCCGATTCTTTACGCTGTCGGAATGGGAACGGAACAAATCGGATTGGGATTTGCTCGCACGGGATGCGGATAAGGTGATCGGGTTCCTTAGCCATACGGATCTGAAGGTGAACAAAGGCGAGACGGAAATCAAGCGTTAAGTCGTTTTCTTTGAAGAGGGGGCAACCAAATTGAGTAAAGTGCTGATTTTGGAGGACGAAGAGTCCATCCGCAGTTTTATCGTTATTAACTTGAAACGTAACGGCTTCGATGTCCTCGAAGCTGCGGACGGCAACGAAGCGTTAAGTAAGCTGCAGAGCGTTCCGGACATCGACATTGCGCTCCTCGATGTGATGGTTCCGGGCATCGACGGTTTTGAAGTGTGCCGACGCATCCGCGAAACGAACGAACGGATCGGGATTATTTTCCTTACTGCTAAGGTTCAGGAGCAAGATAAGGTATACGCCTTGTCTGTTGGGGCAGACGATCACGTCAGCAAGCCGTTTAGCCCAACCGAGCTGATCGCTCGGATCCAGTCGCTGCTGCGCCGGGTGAACGTTTACCGTGAGAGCAGCGCGAAAGTGACGTTTACGTCCGGACCCTTTACCCTGGATTTGATCTCCAAGCAGTTCAAGAAGAACGGGCAGCTAATCGAGCTGACCCCTACGGAGTTTTCATTGATCCAGTTCTTCTTGGAGAAGGAGAACACGCCGCTGAGCCGCGATTTACTCCTAGATCATGTTTGGGGCAAGGAATATATGGGCGATCCGAAGATTGTGGATGTGAACATTCGCCGTTTGCGGCAGAAAATCGAAACCAATCCGTCCGAACCGGCTTTCCTGCAAACCGTGTGGGGGCACGGTTATAAGTGGAAAGGCGAGGGACAATGATCAAGAAAGGGATTGGACGGCAAATCGTCTTACACTATTTCATCGTTGTATTCGTAACTTTGTTTATGGTCGAGGTCATTTTTACGTTGGCCATTCGCATGTATTACTACGATACGATCTATAACCATATGTCCAATCACTCCATGTGGGCTTCGGATTATTTCCAGAAGTTCGTCCGGTTGAATGCGGAAGGGGATCCGGACTATTTTACGGAGATGCTTCGCACCTTTGAGCTAGATAACACGGAGTTGATGATCCTGGACCGCAGCGGCGAGGTTAAAGCGAGTACAAACGCCTTCCAGGCGGACAAAGCGATTCAAACCAGCGATGTACCGCAAGCGTTAGCCGGCAGTGTAGGCAAATGGATCGGACGGCAGCCGGCGACCGGTGAGCTGGTCATGTCCGTATCCAGGCCGCTGCAGATCCAAGGCCAGACGCAATATATCGTCCGTTACGTCACCTCGATGGAGTCGGTGAACTCCAAGCTGTTAAACCTGACATTTATGTCGATCGCCGTCTCGGTGGCCGTCTTGGCGCTGGTTACGTTGTTTAGTATTGGCTTAGCGAATTCGATCGTTAAGCCCATTAATAATATTCGCGCCGTATCGGCGCAAATGGCCCGCGGGAAATTTGATGCACGAATCAAAGGGAACTACCGATACGAGCTCGGCGAGCTGGCTTCAACCTTGAATTATATGGCCGAGGAGATCGTCCGAAGCAACCAAATCAAGGATGATTTCATCTCCTCGATTTCGCACGAGCTGCGCACACCGCTGACCGGAATCAAGGGCTGGAGCGAGACGTTAACTTCCGGCGGCTTTGATCCTGAGGAGACGAAGATCGGGATGGGGATCATCGCGAAGGAAACCGATCGTTTGATCGGTCTCGTCGAGGAGATCCTGGATTTCTCGAAGCTGCAATCCAACGAAATGAAGCTGGTGATCGGCCAGGTGAACCTTAAAGAGCTGCTTCAGGAGACGATGTTAAACGTCTGGGCCAAGGCGGAACAGAAGCAAATTCAACTGAAGCTGGAAGACAAGACCGAAGGGTCTGCCATCGTCAGCGGGGACGGTAATCGCCTCAAGCAGGTGTTCCTGAATGTGGTGGATAATGCGATCAAGTTCTCCCATGAACAAAGCTGGATTCATCTGGTGATCAACCCTTTAGAGAAGGAGCGGGTTCGGGTTGAAGTCATCGATACCGGGATCGGCATCAGCGAGGAGTATTTGAACAAAGTCAAGGATCGTTTCTTCCAGGTAAATCACCAGGGCGGCGGAACCGGATTGGGCCTGGCAATCAGCCAGCAACTGGTTGAACTGCATCGCGGTGAAATGGACATTCAAAGCGAGCTTGGCGTTGGGACGACCGTTTCCGTGACGCTGCCGCTGCTTCGTGAGACCCAAGATGCAAGCGGCACGGACGAGTCACAACCTTAACTGTAACGTAGAGAGAAGAAAGTCAAGGAAGGAGGGAGCTGGGGATGAAACAGCTGACGGATACACTGGAAACGGAACAAGGGACATTTACCGTTTCACTAGCGGGCGAGAACGATTTAGATGAGGTGCGGCAACTATTGATTGAAGCCGCAAGCTGGATGCAGGAGAACGGTGTGAAGCAGTGGAACCCGCAGCAATTCACGTCAGATTTGGTCCGGGCGTATTACGAGGAACGGGAAATCTATTTGCTGAGGTTCTCCGGTGAAACGGCGGCAATGTTTACGCTGCAGGATTCTGACCCGGATTACTGGGGGGAACGGAATATCGCCGGCTACAGTTATCTGCATCGTTTGACGATTCGCTTGCCTTATCGCGGCCGCGGGCTGAGTGCTGAGATTTTACGCTATGCGGCCAAACGATCCCGGGCGCTTCAGCGTACTGGCTTGCGGCTGGATTGCTGGAATCAGAACCTGAAGCTAAATCGGTTGTATCAGAGCTTAGGGTTTCAGCTTCAAGGCACGGGCCGCTTAAACGGCCGTGAATTTAATCTATATCAGCTGGACCCTCAATTGTATCATCAGAGCTAATCAAAACCCAAAAGGGGCCGTCTCGAAAGATCATCCATGGATTCTTTCGAAGCGGCCCCTTTTGCTCTGTTACGAGAGCAAACCTTCGGCGCGCAGCCGGGGAGCGTTGTCGTAAACCTCTTGAAGCAGACGAGCGGGCTGCGGTCGGTTCAACGGTTTGGCAAACACGGTTTCGTAGGGAGCAACGACGTGGATGTCTGCAGGCCCCGCTTTGATGACAGCCCCGTCCTTGATTACGGCGCCTTCGCCGATAATGGCCCGTTCAATGTGGACGTTGCGGCCGATTTTAGCGCCCGGCATGATCACACTGTCCTTGATTCGAGAATACCGGCCGATTTCCGTGCCGCTAAAAATTACAGATCGTTCAGCAAATCCTTCAAGCGCGCAATAATCATGGACGAGGGAGGATGGGGCGTGCAGGTTCCGTTTTTTGACCCATCCTTGGAGGATTGGACGTTCCCGGGTAAACATCGGCCAATCTTCGCGATGCAACTTCCATTCGGAGGATTCGGCGAGCAAATCCATATGCGCTTCCCACAGACTTTGCACTGTTCCCACATCCCGCCAATAGCCCTTGAACTCATAGGCGTGTAACGGTTCGCTTCCAGCTAGCATCTTCGGAATCAGATCCTTGCCGAAGTCATGGCTGGAGTTAGGGTTCACCGCATCCTCCTCCAGCTGCCGCTTCAGGAACTCCCACTCGAACAAATAAATGCCCATCGAAGCGAGATTGCTGGCGGGCTGCGGCGGCTTCTCCGCGAACTCGGTAATGCGGTTCTGTTCGTCCCTGGACATGACTCCAAATCGATGTGCTTCCTCCCAGGGTACCGGCATCACCGAAATCGTCGCCTTGGCTTGGTGACTGAGGTGGAAATCCAGCATGTGACGGTAGTCCATATGGTAAATATGGTCTCCCGAAAGGATAAGGACGTATTTGGGCGAATGGGCGTCGACGAAGGCCATATTTTTGTAGATGGCGTCTGCCGTTCCCGCATATTCCTCAACGCCTTCCCGGAACGCGGGCAACAGCGTGATCCCGCCGTCCTCCGAGTGCGTCAGCTTCCAGGGATCGCCTTCGCCGATATGCTCATGGAGCGAAGCCGCTTCGTATTGCGTAAGTACGCCAATCGTGTCGATCCCGGAATTGACGCAGTTGCTGAGAGGAAAATCGATGATCCGGTATTGTCCGCCAAAATGCACGGCCGGTTTCGCCTGCTTGGTCGTCAGCGGAGATAATCTTCGACCTTCCCCGCCGGCAAGAAGCATCGCAATACAGTCCTTTTTCCTCATTTCATTTCCCTCCCGTATGTTTTTGTCTGTGTAGCACATACATTAAAGGATATAATGTAGTTGGAATAAATTATGGAAATCAAACGAAAATATTACATCATTTTATTGTAAATGCTGAAATTTTTTTATTTATGCTAAATTTTCTTGAATTTCATTTCAGATCATGTAAGGGTGGTGGCCTAATTGTTCGATTCCAGCTCCGAATCCTCTTGGGGTTCCTCCGTATCCCCGGCGGATCTCTACCTGTTCCGCGAAGGGACGTTGTACCAAAGCTACCGCACGTTTGGCGCTCATCCCGTAACCGAAGGGGGAAAAAGCGGTGTCCGCTTTACCGTATGGGCCCCGAAAGCATGCCAAGTCGCCGTTGTCGCCGATTGGAACGGTTGGAAGGGGACGCGTGATGTACTATATAAGATACCCGATTCGGGAATTTGGACTCGTTTTTTTCCGGATGTTCAGGTTGGAAGTTTTTACAAGTATGCCCTGACGGGATCGGATGGGGAAACGCGGTTTAAAGCGGATCCGTATGCCTTTTACGCGGAGGTGAGGCCCAAAACAGCTTCGATTGTCGCTAAGCTGGACGATTACGTCTGGCGTGACGAGGAGTGGATTCAGGGGCGCAGCGCTCCGTACGAACAGCCGGTGAATATCTATGAGCTGCATTTTGGTACCTGGCGGCAGCGACCCGACGGAACGTTTTACACCTACCGGGAGATGGCGGATTTAGTTGTCCCTTACATCAAAGAGATGGGTTATACCCATATCGAGATTCTGCCGTTATGCGAGCACCCGTATGATTTATCCTGGGGATATCAGGCGACCGGTTATTTTGCGCCGACCAGCCGTTACGGGGAGCCGCAGGACTTGATGTACTTTGTGGATTGCTGTCATCAGGCCGGAATCGGCGTCTTACTGGACTGGGTGCCGGGCCATTTTACGAAAGATGATCACGGATTACGCCTATTTGACGGGACACCCCAATACGAATACGCCGATCCAGCTAAAGCGGAGAAACCCGGTTGGGGGACGCTCAGCTTTGATTTCAGCAAACCCGAGGTTCGTTCTTTTTTGATCTCCAGTGCGATATATTGGCTTGAACAGTATCATTTTGACGGCCTGCGAGTGGACGCGGTCACCAGCATGATACGATACGATTTCGAGAAACCTTCCTGGGCGGCGGCCCGCAATGAACAAGGCGGCAGCGAAAATTTGGAAGCCATTGATTTCCTGCGGCAGTTAAATACGGCGGTGTTTCGCTACTTCCCGCACGCGTTGATGATGGCGGAAGAGTCCAGTGCATGGCCGATGGTTACCGCTCCCGCGCATCATGGCGGGCTTGGCTTTAATTACAAGTGGAACATGGGCTGGATGAACGATACGTTAGATTATTTTGAGACTCCGTTCGGGGAACGCCCTCAGCGCCATCACTTGCTAACCTTTCCGATCTGGTACGCCTATTCGGAGAATTTTACGCTCCCGCTTTCCCATGACGAGGTGGTGCACGGTAAAAAATCGCTGCTGGACAAAATGCCGGGCACGTACGAACAAAAATTCGCCGGACTTCGCCTGCTGCTGGGGTATCAGTTGACGACTCCCGGGAAAAAACTGATATTTATGGGCGGGGAATTCGGCCAGTTTATCGAATGGCGGGATCAGGGCGAGCTGGATTGGTTTCTGCTGGAATATGAGTCGCATCGGCAAATTCACGGCTACTGCCAGGCGCTCAACCGCTTTTACCTCCAAGAGCCGGCATTGTGGGAGCAAGACCATGTGTCCGAGGGTTACCAATGGATGATCCCGGATGATGACAAGCAAAGCGTTATTGCGTATGTGCGAAAAGGAAAGCAGCCGGAGGAGCTTTTGCTAGTCATGTTGAATTTTCTGCCTGAAGAGAGAAGTGATTATCGCGTTGGGGTTCCATTGCCTGGGCGGTATGAACTCGTGTTTACCAGTGATGACGTTCGTTTCGGCGGCTTAGGGACCCCGCAGTCCAAGGTGCTTCCAAGTGAAAAAGCAGGCTGGAACGGGCAAACTCAAAGCCTCATCGTTACGCTTCCTCCGCTGAGCATGACGGTATGGAAGCGTCAAGCGCCAAGAAGGAGGGCGAAAGGATGAATATTTTATTTGCCGCGGCGGAAGTCGCGCCGTTTATGAAAACCGGAGGGCTGGCCGATGTGATCGGTGCGCTGCCTAAGGCGTTGATCGAAGCCGGCCATGACGTGAGGATCGTAATGCCGAGATACCGAGAACTGCCGTCCGTGTATCGGGATCGTCTGGAGCATCTGGGCACCGCCAATGTGCCGGTTGGATGGCGGACCAAGTACGGCGGGATCTCCATGCTAAACTGGGAAGGCCTTCCCGTGTATATGATCGATAACGAGGACTATTTTGGCAGATCCGGGGTTTACGGGCATTGGGATGATGGCGAGCGATTTGCCTTTTTGGACCGAGCTGTGCTTGAATTGCTGCCCCTTACCGGGTTCGTGCCGGACATTATCCATTGCCATGATTGGCATACCGCGATGATACCGCTGCTGCTTCAGGAGCATTACCGCGATCGGCCGGACTACCGGAATATACGAACCGTTTATACGATCCATAATCTGTTGTATCAGGGGATTTTTCCGGAGGAGGTGCTAGGCGATTTGTTGGGTCTGCCTTGGGATTACTTCACGCCGGAGGGTGTGGAGTATTACGGCAATGTTAGCTTTATGAAAGCCGGCTTGGTTTACTCCGATCGTGTGACAACCGTTAGCCCAACTTATGCCGAGGAGATCAAAACGGAGCATTACGGTTACGGGTTGGACGGCTTGCTTCGTTCGCTGGGCGGGCGGTTGTCAGGAATCGTCAACGGAATCGATACCCGGGCCTACGACCCGGAGACCGACCTGGAGCTGTTTGCCCGATACGGCCGTAGCTTGGAGCAAAAACGCGCCAATAAACCGGTGCTTCAGCGGGAGCTCGGTTTGCCGGAGGCGCCGGATACGCCGCTTGTCTCGATGGTAACCCGTTTGGCCGAACCAAAGGGGCTGGATCTGGTGACTCGGGTGCTGGATGAATGGCTTGGAGAAGACGAGGTGCAATTCGTACTGTTGGGGACAGGGGACACGGCTTATGAAAACTGGTTCCGGGAAGCGGCATCACGCCATCCGAGAAAATTGTCGGTCCAAATCAGATTCAGCGACGCCTTGTCCCGGCGAATCTACGCCGGCAGCGACATCTTCCTGATGCCTTCGCGGTTTGAGCCATGTGGCATCAGCCAACTTCTGGCTCTGCGATACGGCACGATCCCTGTCGTGCGGGAAACCGGGGGTTTAAACGACACGGTGCGTTCCTATAACGAGTTTACGGGGGAAGGTAACGGCTTTTCCTTTCGCAACTACAATGCTCATGATATGCTGCATACGCTGCGCCGGGCGGTGTCCTATTACCGTCAGCCTGAGCATTGGAGCCGGATAACGGCAAGTGCCTTCGCCGGCGATTACGGATGGGAGGCTTCGGCAAGGCAATACATCGAGATCTACGAAAGCCTAAAGAAATAGCGGACGCCGGTCGTCCGCTTTTCCTTTGTTAATTTTGAATGTGCCGGTACAAAATCCGAAAACCATAGGCTTCGAGGGAGATGCTCATAATCCCGTTCGCCGGGGCGACCGCTTCTTCCGTCAAGGCATCCCGCCAATCGCTGGTTTGCATCGGATGCGTTAATGTTACAGCCTTAGGAGTGTTGTTCATCCATACGGTAAAATGCATTTGCTCGTCCATTCGTTCATAGACGATACACGGATCGCCCGGTTCAGCATGCAAAAAGCGGAAGCGCCCGTGCCGGAGCGCCGGATGTTTCTTGCGCAGCGCGATCATCAGCTTATAGAAGTCGTAAAGCTCCCGATCCTGTTTGCTGCGGTCCCACTCCATGCATTTGCGGCAGTCCGGGTCGCCGTCCCCGGTCAGTCCAACTTCATCACCGTAGAACACACAAGGCGTCCCAATATAGGTGAACAGAAAAACGACGCATAGCTTGAGCTTCCGTTTATCACCGCCGACACGGGTCAACAGGCGCGGGGTGTCGTGGCTGCCCAACATGTTAAAGACCACTTCATTCGTTTGATGTGGATATCGCATGATCAGCGAACCCATTTCGTCGGAGAAGGCCGCTCCGTCCACGCCACCGGTGAAGAATTCCAGCACTTTATCGGCAAACGGATAATTCATGACCGAGTCAAATTGATCTCCCAGCAGCCAGTTTAGCGAATCGCTCCATACTTCCCCGATCAAATAAGCTTCCGGATTAGCCTGCTTCACAACCTGCCGAAATTCGCGCCAAAACGGATGATCGATCTCATTGGCTACATCCAGCCGCCAGCCGTCCAATTTGATTTCTTTAATCCAATATTCGGCCACGCCCAGCAAATAATTACGCAGATCCAGGTTGGCCGTATTAAATTTAGGCATATTTGGAAAAAAACCAAACGTATCATAAGTAGGAACCCCGTTTTCCACTTTCGCGGGAAAGGAGTTTACGTGAAACCAGCCGGCGTAGGGGGAGGCTTCTCCATTTTTCAACACGTCCTGGAACGGGGGGAAGTGCTCGCCGCAGTGGTTAAAAACGGCATCCAGCACAACCCGGATTCCTCGCTCATGGCAGCGTTCAACCAAGGTTTTCAGCAGCTCGTTATCGCCGAATTGAGGATCTACCCGCTTGTAATCCACGATATCGTATTTATGGTTGGACGGAGCCGTAAATAAAGGTGTCAGATAAAGCGCGGTGATCCCTAAATCGGTCAAGTCGTCCAAATGATTGATGATCCCTTGCAAATCGCCGCCAAAGTAGTTCTCACGCGTTGGCTTGCCGCCCCAAGGCTCCACCGGTTTCGGGTCATTGGAAGGGTCCCCGTTAGCGAATCGCTCCGGCATAATCTGATAAAATACGGCTTGCTTAGCCCATTCCGGTACTCGGACCACCTCGATTTCGTGAATGTACGGAAATTCGAAGCATTCGCCGGGGGGGTGAGGGGCCTCCGACTGCGTGCCTGTATCCAGCAGGTAGACCGATTCCGTTCCCGCGGTGAGTTTAAACGCATAGGAGAGGCGCTTGAACTTGGGACGCACGGCTACCTCCCAATAGTCGAACATGCGGTCATGGGCCGCTTTTTCCATCGGGAGCTCCTGGTAGGTCCCCGCCCAGTCGTATTTGTCCCCGGTCATCGCGTAGACCTGTTCCACATCGTCCCGCTTGGTTCGGATGCGGAGGTGGATCGTGGTTGGATCGTATGCATAAGCCCATTTGTCCCGGGGCACATGGTAGAGCGCTTCAAGCAGCACCGATTGGCGCCTCCTCTCGCTGAGATGATTGTGCTCATTATTCCCCAAGACAGGGCAGAGCATGAACCGAATAATGAACATAATTATTCATTGAATTGACCAAAGTATGATAAAGGCGGATTCGCGGGGCAGGTTCAAGTCTGAACTGTGAAAATATCAGGAATGCTATGAAAATTGTTTTGCATATATATGCATTCTGATTTATAATTAGCCCAGTAATCATCTTAGAATGAAAATAAGCAAAGCAGAACAGGAGAGAGATCCATGAAAAAATGGGGTATGTTATTCATAACGGTCATGATGGTCACGTTGGTGCTGGCTGCCTGCGGCCAGGAAAAAAATAACAGCGGTAATGCAGCGAACAACGCCGGGCAAGCCGCGAATCAAAACGAAACCCAAGCGGGCGGAGAACAAACCAAACCGGCCCAAAAACTGATCGTTGGCATGAGCGCGGACTTCCCGCCGTATGAGTTCCACATCAAAAACGACAAAGGCGAAGACGAAATCGTTGGTTTCGATGTGGAGATCGCCAAAGAGATCGCCAAGGATATGGGCGCTGAGCTGGAGATTAAGGACTTGAAATTCGATACGCTGCTGAACGAGCTGTCGAGCGGACGCGTTGATCTCGTCATCTCTGGACTGAGCCCAACGCCGGAACGTGCCGAACAAATCGATATGTCGCAAATTTACTACAAAGCCGAGCAAGCCGTCGTGACGCGCGAGGCAGACAAAGACAAATTCAGCACAATGGAATCGCTGGAAGGGGCAAAAATCGGCGTTCAGCAAGGTTCCATTCAAGAAGATATGGCGAAGGAAATCCCGAATGCCCAATTAACTTCGCTGGGCAAAATCAACGATATCATTATGCAATTAAACACGAACCGCGTAGATGCAGCTATTTTGGAAGGTCCGGTCGCAGAATCGTTCGTCAAGAACGTAAAAGGCTTGGTCATCACCGATGCCAAACCGGTGACCGAGGATGAAGGTTACGTGATTGGTATTAAGAAGGGCAACCAAGAGCTGCTGGATCAAGTGAATCAAACGCTCGATCGCCTGATTAGCGCGGGCAGCATCGATCAATTCGTTGCCGAAGCTAGCGAGCTGGCCGAGAAATAATCACGGTATCCATTCACAGAAAATAGCGAAGCCCATTTCGCTATTTTCTGTTTTTTTGCGTAAGGGTTTGAGGTAAAGGAGGAGGAAGGAAGGACGTTATGGACTTAATTTCAATGTTTATGGAATACCGCAGTTACTTCTTGGCCGGTGTACAGTATACGCTGCTCTTGGCGGCAATCAGTGTGTTCTGCGGCTTTGTCCTGGGGTTGTTGATCGCGTTGGTGCGCATGTCGCCTTGGGGGATTCTGCGTTTTCTCGGCCATGCTTGGGTGGAATTTCTGCGCGGCACGCCAATGATGGTCCAATTGTTGATTATTCACTACGGGTTTGCGTTTATGTTTGACATTAACTTCTCGCCGATTCAATCGGGGGCAATTACGTTGTCGATCAACAGCTCCGCTTATTTAGCGGAAATATTTCGTGCCGGTATTCAAGGCGTGGATCGAGGACAGGGAGAAGCGGCCCGTTCCTTGGGGATGACGAAAGGGATGACCATGCGCCATATCATCATCCCGCAAGCGATCAAGTCAGTACTTCCCGCCATCGGCAACGAGTTTATCACCATCATCAAAGAATCCTCAATCGTCTCGATCATCGGTACGGCCGAGCTGATCTATCAAGCGCAATCGGTTGTAACGATCACATACGACGGAATGACGCCATACTTGATCATCGCAATCATGTACTTTATTCTGACATTCACGCTGTCCCGCATTTTGGGCGTGTTCGAAAGGAAGTTGAAGACCAGTGATCACCGTTAAAGGTTTGCATAAAAAATTCGGCCAACTTCATATTCTGCGCGGCATCGACCTGGAAATCCAAAAAGGCGAAGTCGTTGTTGTCATCGGGCCAAGTGGATCGGGGAAAAGTACGTTTCTCCGCTGCCTGAACCTGTTGGAGGTCCCGACCGATGGCGAGATTACGTTTGAAGGGGCTTCAATTACCGGCAAGGGACATGACATCAATAAAACCCGCGAGAAAATGGGGATGGTGTTCCAGCACTTCAACCTGTTCCCGCACAAGACGGTGATCGACAACATTACGCTCGCGCCGATTCGAGTTAGAAAGCTCGACAAAAGCAAAGCGGAAGCGATTGCGATGGACCTGCTTCACACGGTCGGACTGGAAGATAAGCGGGATGCCTATCCGGCCCAGCTCTCCGGCGGACAGAAGCAGCGGATCGCCATTGCCCGCGCACTGGCCATGGAGCCGCATGTCATGCTGTTCGATGAACCCACGTCTGCGCTTGACCCGGAGATGGTTGGGGAAGTGCTGGATGTGATGAAGAGCTTGGCGGAGCGGGGGATGACGATGGTCATCGTAACGCATGAGATGGGGTTTGCCCGTGAAGTAGGTGATCGTATTCTGTTTATGGATCAAGGCGTCATCCTGGAGCAGGGCACGCCGCAAGAGGTGTTTGGCGCGCCGAAGCATCAGCGGACACAAGATTTTTTGAGCAAGGTATTATAATTCATAGACCTGTTAGACCGTCCGGAATTTTCGTTTTGGACGGTTTTTTCATGCTCATTTCGCGACCGAACAAATGATCGATTTTAACCTTCTCTTTACGATTGAACACAAAAATGTAACCCGTCCCATCAAGGTTTTTCGCTACTTGGTGGGAATTACCTGAACAACTGGTTACAAAATTGTGATATATTCAATAGGCCGAAACCTGATCTTGAGGTGCGGGGGACGAAAGTTGAAAACGAACCGTGTTAAACGTAATTCGTATTCTTGGGGTGAAGCGCATCAAAGGATGCGCCGGGAACGTTCCTTTTTCCCGAATCCGACAACTAACTCCGCAGGCGCAGCAAAAAGGAGGGCAATTCATTGAAAAGTCGCATTTGGTCTAAAATTGCAGCATCGGTGTTGATCGCCGCAAGTTTAACGATTTCCCTGCAGACGGCTGCCGTCCATGCAGACGCGGTACATAAAGCCGCGGAGGGGGACACATTCTATCTCCTCTCTAAGCAATATGGCGTGGATTTGAAGAAGCTTATGGCCGCTAACCCATCCGTAAATCCACAAAATATATATGAAGGCCTGAAAATTACCATTCCGGGAGCTGAAACCCGCGCCATGGCAATGGCTTCGGCCGAGCCGGTCGCAACCCCGACAACAACGGCTACCGCTTCCAAGCTGAAGGTGATGTCCAGCGATAATGTCGTTGAGGCTTGGGGCAAAACCTTTACTTACTCGCAAACCATCGATGTTAAGGCATCTGCCTATACCGCATCGGCCAGCGAAAACGGGAAATGGGGCGCGGTGGACTACTTCGGCAACCCGCTGAAGCTGGGCACCATCGCCGTGGATCCGAAGGTGATTCCGATGGGCACGAAAGTGCTGGTGACCGGGCACAGCCATGACGGATTGCCGGATCAAGCTTTTGTGGCGACGGCCACGGATCAGGGCGGTGCGATCAAAGGCAACCGTATTGACATCTTTATTCCCGGCAGCGCGGCTGCTGCCAAAACCTTTGGTTATCAAGACGTGACCCTATACGTATTGAAATAGGGCACAAGCAGAGCTCCCTCGTTGAGGGAGCTCTTTTTCATTAGCGGTATTTGGTGGTTTGCAGCATCTCGGCCAGATCGACAAAATGATACCCTTGCGCCTGCAGGGTGTCAATAATCTCGGGCAAGGCTTGAATAGTACCCTCTAAGTTGGAGCCGACACCGCCGCCCGAATGCTGAAGGATGATGGAGCCCGGTCCCGCTGTACCGATGACATTCGCTTTGATTTTATCCTTGCCTAAGCCTTTCCAATCCTGGGAGTCCACATTCCAGTTCACCAGGGTATACCCGTTTTTCTTGGCCCACTGCACCTGGGCTTCCGTAATCTCCCCATAGGGCGGACGGATCAGCTTGGGACGGTAGCCCACCGTGTTTTGAATGATTTTCTCCGTACGCAGAATTTCGTTTTGGAACTGTTTGACCGAGCGTTTATGGAAATTCGGATGACTAAAGGAGTGATTTCCGATCAGATGACCTTCATGATGAATCCGTTTCATCAGGGAGGGGAATTTCTTTGCTCTAACTCCCATCACAAAGAAGGTCGCTTTGACCCCTTTACGATGAAGCACATCCAGAATTTGCGGTGTAAATCGCGGATCGGGTCCATCATCGAAGGTCAATGCAATCTGCTTCACCTCCGGTCCTCGGAATTTGAAGGTCTCCGAATATTTGCGCCGCAGTTCCCCCAGATCTACAGGTTTGGCGCCAACGGGTGCCGCTTGGTGCTGCTTCAGGTCTCCCTGAGAACCCGCGCTCTGGGTTTCGTGATCGGCGGTGGAGGCATCAACGTGGGAAGCTCCGAAGCTGGCGCTGCACATCAACAACGATGCGGCCATAAACAAAACCCCTGCTTTCTTAACCATGAAAAGCAATGTAAGACCTCCTTAATCCGAATACAGTAGCTGCTGTGTTTAAGTATTCCCTAATCTTTTGCAGAAAATGATTGAAAACGAGAAATAAGACCTTCGTTTTACCTAACGTCTAATGTTGTGAGGATTATCACAGACGATCCCGGCGAAAAATTGCATCCTTTGATGAAGCAGAAACGAAGGGATGAGGTGGATTCATGGCAACGGTAGTGGCCAACCAAGAAGTCGCACAAGGGGTGTTTAAGCTTACGGTGCAAGGACGGTTTACGGGAAAAATGGGGCAATTCTACATGCTGCGCGCCGGGGATCGCTACCCGCTATTGTCTCGGCCGATCAGTATTTTCGATATCACCGAGAATCAAATCGATTTCCTTGTCCTGGTTGCAGGGGAAGGAACCGCGTTGTTAGCGGGACTAAAGACAGGCGATACGCTGACGCTGGACGGGCCATTTGGCAACGGGTTCCCGCAGCAGATAGGAAAGACGGCGTTTGTGGGCGGCGGCATCGGGATCGCCCCGTTCTATTACGCACTGAGACAAGTCCCGGAGGCCGACGTCTATCTCGGATATAGCCGGGAGGCTTACATGGTGGAGAAGTTCCGTTCTGCATCCCGGGGAAACGTGACGGTGGATGTGGGCGGAGTGATTTTGGACAAAGTGGATTTTAACGCTTATGATACGGTGATCGCCTGCGGGCCGCATCCGATGCTGCATGCCGTTCAACGCAAGCAGGGGCAAAGCAACGGAAGAGCCAAAGTATACGTCTCCCTGGAGAATCGCATGGCCTGCGGAATTGGCGCCTGCCTTGTATGCAGTGTGAAATGCAAAGACGGCCGGAAGAAAGCCTGCGCCGACGGGCCGGTGTTTTTGGCGGAGGAGGTGGTGTTTGAATGACGGATATCTCGTGCAGCTTCGCAGGGGTTTCTTTGAAGAATCCCATCGTCATGGCCTCCGGGACGTTTGGCTTCGGCAAGGAGTACGGTGCTCTTTACGATATCAACAAGCTTGGCGGCCTATCCGGCAAAGGGTTGACGCTTCATCCGAAGGCGGGGAACGATGGGATTCGGGTTGCGGAAACGGCTTCCGGCATGTTAAACAGCGTTGGATTAGAAAATCCGGGCATAGCGGCTTTCCTGCGTGAGGAGTGTCCGCGATGGGAGACGCTTCATTTGGCGCGAATCGTGAATTTGGGCGGGAATACGATCGATGAATATGTGGAAGGCGCAAGGTTGATTGACGAGGATGCAGCCTGGCGGAAGCGGGAAGGCCGAACCGCCGTCGACATGATCGAGCTGAATATCTCCTGCCCGAACGTGAAGGCAGGGGGGGTGGCGTACGGGATCAAGACGGATATTGCCCGGCAGGTCGTTCGCGAGGTTCGCGCGGCAACCTCGCTGCCGCTGGTGGTGAAGCTGTCGCCTAACGCCGAAGATATCGTCGGGATGGCCGTGATGTGCCAGGAAGAACAAGCGGAAGGCGTCTCGTTGATCAACACGTTCTCGGCGATGAAAATCGATATTACCAAGCGACGGAGCGTCTTTGACAATATGTACGCAGGCCTCTCCGGTCCGGCGATCAAGCCGATCGCCTTGCGGATGGTGCATCAAGTCTGTCAAGCCGTCACCATTCCGGTAATGGGGATGGGCGGGATCAGCAGCGCCGAGGACATCGTCGAGTTTATTATGGCAGGGGCTGCCGTTGTTCAAGTGGGAACCTATAACTTCGTCCACCTCCGGGCAGGAGAGCAGCTAGTCGATGACCTGACGGCATGGATGAGCCGTGAAGGCATCCAAACCTTGGACGAAATCCGCGGAATCCTATAAAATAAAGGGCATACTGTTGTGGAAGGAGCTGCGGCAATTGTCATTTGAGGATATAAAGCTGGAAGCGATCCCGGTGGGCCGCGATTTGCTGCTGTTGATGACCGGAGGCGTCTCTCATATCGGAGCGGCATCCACGGCCTATCCGGCTGGGGATCGAATTGAGGCGCTGACCTCCGCTGTACCGGGACATAAGGAGCACACCCTTAGCGAGGATTATGCCCGCCGCGCATCGGCGGCGCTGGGACGAACCGTCACCGTGGTCATGGGGATTCATTACGATAATTTAAGCAAAGAAGAAATCATGGAGATCGCCAAGCGAACCTCTTCAATGTTAGATGAATATTTGCTAGAGCAGCAAGCGAATGGAGCGGATCGCCGATGAACGAAGCAGATCAGGCTAAATTTCGCCGTAAAGCGTTGCCCGTAGCCGAAGCCCAAACGCGAATTATGCCCTACGCCAAAGAAACGGAAACGGAAATCGTCCCGCTGCCGGAAGCGTTGGGACGGATTCTGGCGGAGCGTGTTACTGCGCCGCATCCGTACCCGCATTTCCGCCGTTCGGGAATGGACGGATTCGCTGTCTTAAGCGGCGATACAACAGGCTGCCACGCGGAACAACCCGTGCTCCTGGAGGTGGTGGACGAGATCCCCGCCGGATCCGTTCCGAAGGTGAAGCTGACGTCGGGTCAAGCGGCCCGGATTATGACCGGGGCGAAAGTTCCCGATGAAGCGGACGCCGTGGTGATGTTTGAAATGACCGAATCCGTCGTCCAGGAGGGGAAAACCTATATCCGCCTGATCCGGGAGATCGAGAAAGGTAAAAACATCACACCGGTTGGCCTAGAACTGTCGCAAGGCGACGTGATTCTGGAGGCGGGGCGCAAGCTGTCGGCCGGCGAAATCTCGGTGCTGGCCACGTTTGGCCTACACCAAGTTCCCGTGAGGAAGCGGCCGCGGATCGCGGTCTTCTCCACCGGTTCGGAGCTGCTGCGCATAGATGAACCGCTGCAGGATGGCCGAATCCGCAACAGCAACACGTATATGCTGTACAGCCAAATCATTGAAGCGGGCGGAGAACCAATTTTGTTCGATGCGATCGAGGATGACTTGGCGCAAGCCAAAGCGCAAGTGGAAGCGGCTTTCGCCAACTACGACATGGTCGTGACCACCGGCGGCGTATCCGTGGGCGACTACGATATCATGGCTGACTTGGTGTCGGGCGGCAGCGTGGATATGCTGTTCAACAAAGTCACCATGCGTCCGGGAAGCGTAACGACCGCGGCGGTGAAGGACGGCAAGCTGCTGTTTGCATTGTCCGGCAATCCCGGCGCTTGTTTTGTTGGCTTCGAGCTGTTCGCTCGCCCGGCGATCGGCAGAATGATGGGGATTCCTCACCCGTTTCTTCCGGAGTTGACAGCCGAGCTGGCTCGGCCCTACGGAAAAATCAACAACTTTACCCGGTTTGTACGCGGTCGCTTGGAGCTTCGAGACGGCAAGCTCTACGCTATTCCTGCGGAGCTGGACGAATCGGGCGTGATGATCACGATCAAAGACAGCGATGCGTTGATCATCATTCCACCTTCCAACAAGGGGATGGAGGCGGGCGTTCAAGTCCGTGTATTGAAGCTGCCGGGTGGCAGCTTCTGATACAGTCACAATCGTTGGAAGGACGAAGGAGGGATCCGCGTGGCACCGGTGATACAAATCGTGGGGTACAAAAACAGCGGAAAAACGACGTTAATTACTCGGCTGGCGAAGTTATTTAATAGCATGAATCTTCGGGTAGCCGTGATCAAACACGACCTGCACGGGTTTGAAGCAGATCGAGAGGGGACCGATTCATACCGCTTTCGGGAGGTTGGAGCGGCAGCGGCGGCGATCACGTCACCTTGGCGTACGGCGATCTTCGAAGAGCGGGAGACGCCGCTGGCCGAGCTGGTCGAGCATTTTGCCAGCTATGATCTGATCTTAGTCGAAGGGTTTAAACAGGAAGCCTACCCGAAAATGGTGTTGTTGCGTTCCGCGGAGGATGAACCGTTGGTTCGGGAATTACGCCAGGTCTTCGCAATCGTTCAGAAAGAGGCGGGGACCTCCGGGCAGAATGGTCTCCCTCGGTTCCAACGCGACGAAATCGAGCCCATTGCCGAATACATTCGGCAAACCTGGTTGTAGCTTCTTCAACGCAAATCAACGTAAAAGGGACTTCCCGCATAAACTGCAGGAAGTCCTTTTTGTTGTTGGCAGTGTAGCCGTATTCTCATCCGGCGTCAGCCGTTGACCCGGCGTTCAATCGCCTCGGACATTGTCTTATCCGTAAGATGCGCATAAACCTCGGTTGTTTCCGTTGAGGCGTGGCCGAGCTGCTCCTTCGTCTTATAAATATCGTTCTGCAAATAGTAGTCGGTCGCAAAGGAATGCCGCAGCTTATGGACGGTCAGGTACGGCTTGCCGAATCGCTTGGCGTACTTGATGATCATCGCCTGCATCGCGCGTTTGGTCATCCGTTTGCCTTCCTTTTGTCCATTCGGAACGGCGACAAACAGGGCTTTCTCACGTTTGGGCGTGTGGTACCGTATCTGTCGAAGCGTCATATAGGCAGCCAAATCATCTTTGGACTGTTCCCGAAAGTAAACGGGAGTTTTGAACGTCTCATCATTGTGGCCTTTCCGATAAACGTAGATAAGTTTATTCGCGAGATCCAGGTCATCTACATTCAAGTTCACGACTTCGGAGACGCGCAACCCGGAGTTCAGGATCAGGCTGACAATACAAGCATCGCGTTCTTTGTTCAGCTCGTAGGCATACAACGCCTGCTTGTTGTCCGCCACATCCAGGCCGTACCCCTCAGCGATATAGGCGATAAAATCCATCAATTCGTCTTCTTCCAAAATTTTGCCCTTGAGCTTGGCTGCCGTGTCCTTGGGTTTATGGATGCGTTTGATTTCCACTTTGGCCATGATGTTACGCTTTAACAGCGGGTAGAAGTTCTCGTCCTCAGCAATTTGGCTCAAGTAATGAAATAACGAGCGCAATGACGACATTTTTCGCGAAACCGTAATTTTAGAGTTAGTGCCCTCAGTCCGAGTGGTTAAGTGAAGACGGTAACCTACAATGCTCTCCATGTGTAGCGTCTCTAGCTCCAGGAGCGTGACTTGAGCGTTCGTCTCCGCTGCCGATAATCCTTCTGCGCGCAGCCAGCCGAAGAACTGTTCATAGTCCCGAACATATTCAAGCAGCGTAGAAGGGGAGAGATCAGGCAGCTTGTAATCGATAAATTGCTGCACGAACCAAGGCATATGTACTATCTTCTCGTCCAGCTTCCGGCGATCGATGGCTTTTTGGATATTCATATCGGTCCCTCCTGAACGTCCGGCTTTCTTATCAACGTACGTAAAAAATATAATCCGGATCGCCGTGAGTTTGCGGAACCTCGCGGATCTCCACGTTCCCAAATGCCTCCCGCAATCGCTGAGCAAAATCCGGGGAAGGAGTTGCGCTCCAGAACGACAGGCAACCGCCGGGCCGCAAGCGGCTTTGAAGTGCCGCCAAGCCGGCTTCATCGTACAACGAAGCGTTCGCGTCGAACACCTTCCAATCCGGACCGTTATCGATGTCGAGGCAGATCAGATCAAACGACTCCGCCGTTTCGCGAATCCAAGCAATCAAATCCGCATGGATCAACCGCGTCTTCGCATGCTCCAAGGCCTGTCCATTCACATGGGCCAAGACGGACCGGTTCCATTCAATCACTTTCGCTTCAATCTCAACGACGGTGGCCTCCCGAACACGGGAGTCGCATAAAGCCTCCTGCAGCGAGAAGCCTACGCCAAGTCCGCCGATCAGGACCTTATCGGGAGCTGGAACCAATTCCAGCGCACGGCGAACCAGCAAGCGCTCCGACTCACCATTGTACGTCGCCATTAGAAAGGTGCCATTGCTGATGATCTCGAACGCATCGCCACGCCGCTGCAATTGGATTTCACCTCGGGGCGTTTCCGCACGTTCGATGATTTCAACAGGCAAATCGATATCATTCATCAGGGTTACCTCCTATAGATTAACGTAATATATATTATGTTAACTAACTGTTGTATTGCTAAGAATTGAAATTTAGCAGGGCATGATTAAATTTCTGCAGCAAGGCTGCAAACGTCTCCGTCTCTTCCTTAGGCCAGTCCGCAAGCAATTCTCGAATTCGTGCTAGCCGAGCAGCTTTGTAGATCGTATACTCTTTAATGCCGAGCTCCGTGATCTCCATAAAAAAAGCGCGGCGGTCCGCCGGATCGGGAATTCGCCGCACATAACCTTTTTGCTCGAGCGCAGCAGCTTGGCGGCTGACGGTAGAGATGTCCAATTGAAACTCGTCGGCCAACGATTTGACGCCAACCGCACCGTGGGCATGGATCCGGTGCAGCAGCAGGTAGGCGGAACGGTCTAGATTCCCGTTTTTTCTGGAAGCGGTCACGGTGGTGATTCGCCGATAGAGGACAGCCATCTCCAGTTCGATCGTTTCGAGCGATTTGTCATCCAACATTTCGAATACCTCACAGCCAATAGGATAGGTTTATCGTATCATAGAATGGAGATGAAAATAAATGAATGCGGGCTTTCGTGAAAGGGAAGCGCTTTTACGCATTCCAAGGAATTGACAACAATTTATGTAGTTGTATAATACAATTATACGAGGGGGATATGCATGCAAGCGCATGAGATCATGATCAAGCAGGTGTACAAAGTCAAAGAGACCGATACGGTACGTTCCGTCATCGAGAGATTCATGGAATACCGCATCAGCGGGCTGCCCGTGGTCAACGAACGGAATGAAATCGTGTCCTATATTAGTGACGGCGACATTATGCGTTACATCGGCAAACATCGCGATGTCGTGGTAGATTCGATTTACTACGTCGCCGTATTTAAAGGGGATCAGGAGGACTTTGAACAACGCGCCAAACGACTGCTTGACCTCAACGTCAAAGAGATCGGCAAGAAAAAAGTGTACACCGTTTCATGGGATGAAGAAATTGAGAACATTGCAGCGATTCTAGGGAAGAAGCAAATCAAGAAGCTCCCGGTCGAACGCAACGGAGTGCTGGTCGGAATTATCAGCCGGGGAGATGTGATCCGGCATTCCTTTAAATCATTCTTATAACCCGGGGAAGGAGTTTTTATGTCATCATCGTCAAATACAGCAAATCTCTCGGAAAAGACAGAACGTTTGGAACTTGAAAGCGCCAGCTTATTAAAACAACCCAAAGCCGTTTGGGCTGTTTTTTTTGCCTCGATCATCGCCTTTATGGGCTTGGGGCTGGTTGACCCGATTCTGCCGGCGATAGCCAGCAGTCTAAACGCCTCGCCCAGCGAAGTCACGCTGCTGTTCACCAGCTATAATGCGGTGATGGCGGTCGCCATGCTGATTACCGGGGCGATTTCCTCGCGCATCGGCATCAAGTGGACCTTGCTTGCCGGCATCATAGTGATCGCGGTGTTCTCCGCCCTAGGCGGCATGGCCGGTGACGTGTGGACGATTATCGGACTGCGCGGCGGCTGGGGGCTCGGTAACGCCTTATTCGTCGCTACGGCCTTGTCAGCCATCGTCACTTTATCCGGCAGCGGAACGGCCAAAGCGGTTATTTTGTATGAAGCAGCGGTTGGCCTTGGCATTTCAGTTGGCCCGCTTGTCGGCGGCTGGCTGGGCGCCATCTCGTGGCGTGGACCATTCCTTGGCGTAGCCGGATTGATGGTGATTGCATTTGCTGGACTTAGCCTCCTGATGCCAAAAGCGTCCGAGAAGTCCAGCGGCGATTCCAAAGATTCCAAAGCTTCGCGTACTTCCTTATTGGCCCCGTTCCGGGCTTTGCGCTATCGTTCCCTTGTCGTGTTGGGATTAACGGCTTGCTTCTATAACATCGGTTTCTTTACGCTGATGGCGTATGCACCGTTTGTCATGGGACTGGATGAACATGGTTTGGGATATGTGTTCCTGGCATGGGGGGTACTGCTGGCCATCACTTCCGTATTTACTGCGCCTAAGCTCCAGGAGAAATTCGGCACGGTAAAATCGATGGGGATGATGCTGTTCTTATTCGCTCTGATGCTGCTGGCAATGGGGATTTGGACGGATATTCCTTGGGTCATCATCGCTGCCGTCATCGTCGCCGGGGCGCTGTTAGGGAACAATAACACCTTGATTACAACGGCAGTGATGAACGCCTCGCCGGCCGAGCGTTCCACGGCTTCGGCCGCTTACAGCTTCCTGCGGTTTCTGGGCGGGGCGTTGGCACCGTTTATGGCCGGCAAGCTGGCGGAATGGTTTAATCCCCATGTACCGTTCCTCGTTGGCTCCGGGTTCGTGTTGCTGGCCGTGTTTTTTATCGCCCTCAATCATAAGCATGTCAAACATGTGGATGCTGTAAATTCAGGTCATTGAAGAGATCAGAGTTAATAGCATGAAATCTTATGATTAACCGCATGAATTTATTTAGATCAAAAACGTCCGGACCGCAGAATAGCGAGCCCGGACATTTGTTGTTTTATCGCTGAAGAGAACGAAGTTCGCCGAAAATTATAGATCCAGGTTGGCGATTTCTGATTTCAGTTTATTGGCAGAGGCGTGGAATTGAGTCAGCTCGTCATTGCTCAGCTTCAGGTCCAGCACTTCGCGAACACCCGAGCGGTCAACGATGCTAGGTACGCCAAGATAAACGTCGGAGACCCCGTTATAATCAGTCAGCAGCGTCGATACGTTCAGTACGGATGCCTCGTTCTGCAGAATGGAGACGATAATCCGGTCCAACGCCAGAGCGATGGCATAGGAAGTCGCACCTTTGGCGTTAATGATCTCGTAAGCCGCATTCTTCGTGCTGTTGAAAATCTCCTCGCGATCCGCATCGGAGAATTCCAGCCCGATTCCCGCTACGTTCGCCAAGCTCCACAGCGGAAGCTCGGAGTCCCCATGTTCGCCGATAATGTGCGCATGGATGCTGCGCGGGTTAATCTTCTTGTTCTGTCCGATCAAATAACGGAAACGCGCACTGTCGAGCAAGGTACCGGAGCCAATGACGCGATTGGACGGGAATCCGCTCTTTTTCAAAGTGACATAAGACAGAATGTCAACCGGGTTCGTGGCCACAAGGATAATTCCGTGATCGTTATACTTGACGATATTTTGAATGATGCTGTCGAAAATGCCGGCATTTCGTTTGAGTAAATCGATTCTTGTCTCACCAGGACGTTGGGAGGCACCCGCAGCGATAACGATGACGTCGGCATCGGCGCAATCGCTGTAATCGCCGGCCCATAGTTTAACTCCACCTGTAAATGGAAGGCCGTGGTTCATGTCGAGCGCTTCGCCAAGCGCTTTCTCCTTATTGGCATCGATTAATACCAGCTCAGAAATCCGCTCCCTTAAGAGCAGCGTATAAGCGGTCGTTGCGCCAACCGCCCCCGTGCCGATGATCACGACCCGGCTGGAACGCAGTTTGTTTTTCATTTTTTCATCTCCTCGTCATATTCTCCGAACCTTAGCTTGCGCCATTGCAGGCATTCTTAACCTGGTACAGCGCATGCGTTCAGGCTGCTTCGCCGCTTCCCGGAAGAAGCGCGATATGTATTTCGCCCAAACTCATTGTACCTGAAAGAAGCTCAAAATTTAAAGTAAAATGTGGAATATTCAGTTTTGATAGAGAAGTTACATAAAATATATTATGTAAACTTAATGGCGAATTTGAAACTTGTTATCACTTTGTAACCAGCGATTAACGATTCTGTAAGGACGAAACTCTCGCTTTATATTATTCTAGTAAATAGAAAAAGAGAGAGGAATCCGGTGAACGATATGTCGCCTTACAGAAGACGAAGTGAAAAACATGGAGGCCGCTCTGCGCGTACCGGCGCAACGCGCCAGGTGAAATTCGTCATGATGGCAGCGATTGTCCTAGCGGCGTCATCTCTGGCGCTGACTGCGGTTGCGGTCACTCCGATGCTGCATGACTCGCTCCCGTTTCAGTCATCCAAGCCAACCCGGGTAGTCCTTCCGGCCAAACTGGCAAGCGCAGGAGAGGTGGGGGATGAACAAAACGTGACTCTGGTCGATTCCCAGCCCACCGTGGAACCCAGCGTATCTCCGACAGAACTTGAGCCGGCACCTGCTGTTCAGCCAACCGTCGAAACGCAAGCACCCGAGACGCAAACGCCAGTGACACCCGATAAGAAAGTCCAAACACCAGCGAAGCAGCAAAAGGTCATCTACTTAACCTTTGATGATGGACCTAGCAAATATACGGAATCGCTGCTGGATATTTTGGAGCGTTATCAGATCCACGGCACGTTTTTTATGATCGGAAATCAGCTTAGCAGCCACAAGGAAACCGTAAATCATGTGGTGGAGGCCGGTCATTATGTTGGTTTGCACAGCATGAGTCACAACAAGAAGAAGTTGTATGAAGGGAAAGGGGCGGCTCAGTTCATCGAAGAATTCATTAAGGAACAGAAATTAGTCGAGAAGCTGACAGGGACGAAGCCTACGCTGATTCGCGCGCCTTACGGAAGCAAACCGGCGATCGACAAGAAGTTTCGGGGCGATATCGCCAAGGCCGGTTTTCGGATGTGGGACTGGACCGTGGACTCGAAGGATTGGAAATATCCGGACAGCCCCAGCACGATCCTGAAGGAGGTAAAGCGGCAAACGCACCGAAACACGGAAGTGATTCTGCTGCACGAAAAAGCGCAAACCGTTAAGGTTCTGCCGCAGATTATCGAATATCTGCAAAGCAAAGGTTATGCCTTTGCCGTATATAAACCCGATCAGCATGTTACCGTCAATTTCGGGAATGATCCGCGGCTGTAGCCGCGGATTTCACCTGTGGTATAATGATGTACATACAAGTTTATGCAGAAAGCGAGGTGGTTCGGGTTGACCTTGTGGCAAAAGTTGGCCGGAACCGCCCTGGTCATGTCGCTGCTTCTGACGGCTTGCACCTCCGAGCCGCCTCCGACATCCGCCCCAACGCAGGATGAGCCTGCCGAAGAAGGGCAGACGATCACGGTGATTAATCCGGTATCGTCCGAAAACCAGGGAAATCCCGCCGCCGCTTCGGCGGAGAACAAAAACAATCGCTACCAGATCCAAACCCGTCTAACTGATTTTCAATTGTTAAGTGCAACAACCGGTCTAGCCTGGGGCTGCACGCGCAATGAGCTGAGGCTCTATATTACGGAAGACAACGGCAAAACCTGGACGAATATTTCACCCGCGGCTTCCGTGCCGTTTCCGACCACACCGGAGTATGGCAAGGATATCTTTTTCCTGGACCCGAATCATGGCTTTATCGTACGTAATCCCGCGGGCTCCGGAGATACGATCGTTCTGCGAACAACCGATGGCGGAGTCACGTGGAAGGTAACCTCCTTCCCTGGAAATGGGGAAGTTAAGGCGATGGTGTTCGCCGATCCGTCTAACGGATGGATCTTATCCGAGGGGAATTCGCGAGAGAATGGTCAGCGGTCTTTATTTGCGACGGACGACGGGGCCCAATCCTTCGAAGCTTTGCTGGGTGGAACAGACCCGGTGAGCCTTTTATCATCGGATAACCCAAGCGGGGCTCCCGGTCTACATTCCTCCATGGCTTTTACGAGTCCGCTGCGAGGATTTGTCAGCGAGATCAAGGAAGGACTCCCAAGCTTATATATCACACAGAACGGGGGACTCACCTGGTCGCGGAACGATCGCTTCTTCAACTTGGACAAGTACTCCACCTGTGACAGCTTTACGATTGGCACGGTATCGTTCTTCTCCGGCAATGGGAGGGAGGGCTGGATTCCCGTTGGCTGCAGCCGAGGCAATTCAACGAAATTTAACGGCTATTTTACGGATGATTCCGGCAATACTTGGACTCTAGCTCCGTTTAAATTATCCTGGCAAACCGGATTAAACGAAAAGCTCACGCCCACCTTCTTGACCCGGGATGAAGGGTGGACGATTCTGGATTCAACGGTCTATCATACGACAGACCAAGGGGCAAGCTGGGAGGCGTTGCCGGAGAGCGAGAAGTTGATGGAGACGCTGAAGGGTTATCCCGAAATCGTGAAGCTTCAATTCTTCAACTCTCGGGTGGGTTGGCTGCTCGTGGCCAAAGAAGATCAGCAACGCTCGCTGCTCATGCAAACGAAGGATGGGGGACAGAGCTGGCAAGTGTTGTAGGATGACGATGAGATCAAGCACGGCACAGGGTGTCGTGCTTTTTTAGTGCGCCACGCATGGCGCGTAGCTAGGCGGTGAAAGTCCGCTATGGGGGCTGGCAGTTGCCAACCATTAGCCAAGAGCAAGGGTGTCCATCGTGAGGTGGAATCTGAAGGAAGCTGGAGGCAAAGTCCCGGCCTGAGGAACACGAATCGCATCAGGCATCCAAAGTGGGATGAGTCTGCTAAACAAGACGAAATCCAATAAACTGCACGGACACGCGGATGTAAATGCGGCGGGTATACGGGATGAAAGTTACGCGTCTTACCGTGGGAGGTCTCATGGACGTGAGGAGATGAATTTCAAATCATGGTTGAAACAAGATTTATCATGAGAAGTCAGCAGACGCCATAGTACCTCGGTTAGTCGACAACTTGAGGGAAGGGCTGAACCTAAGGAGGTGTGGGTTAATGAATGGTACCGAAACAGGAGTCAAGTGCAGCCAACTTCGAAGAGAAGGCTCGACGCAAAACGTACATGCGGAACATGGAGAATATGCGGGAGCGCACAGTCCTGAGCGGATACCTGAAACCGACAGCACCGACGCAACCGAGTCGAAGGACGAGTTGCTTGAGAAAATCGTTAGCAGAGACAACATGAACGAAGCGTTCAAGCGGGTCAAAACTAACAAAGGATCTCACGGAATCGACGGGATGGGAGTAGATGAACTTCTACAATATCTCCGAGAGAACGGAGAAACCATCAAGGAATCCATTCTGGACGGAACCTACCGTCCGAATCCTGTTCGAAGGGTAGAAATCCCGAAAGAGAACGGAAAGAAGAGAAACCTGGGAATTCCTACGGTTGTTGACCGAGTTATCCAACAGGCGATCGCTCAAGTGCTTACCCCGATCTACGGAAAACAGTTTTCGGAGAACAGTTTCGGATTCCGACCCAAGAGAAGCGCACATAACGCTATTCAGAGAAGCCAATCAAACATCGAAGAAGGGTACAAATACGTGGTCGATATGGACTTGGAGAAATTCTTTGACACCGTTAACCAAAGCAAATTGGTGGAAGTCTTATCCCGAACCATTAAAGACGGGCGGGTCATCTCGCTCATCCACAAGTACCTGAAAGCCGGCGTTGTCGTGAAGCACCGCTTCGAGGATACGGAAATCGGCGTACCGCAAGGGGGCAATCTGAGTCCAATTCTCAGCAACATTATGCTGAACGAACTGGACAAGGAACTGGAAAGCCGCGGGCACCGCTTCGTGCGCTATGCGGACGATCTCCTGATCTTCAGCAAAAGCAAAAGGAGCGCGGAACGGACACTGGAGAACATTCTTCCCTTCATTGAAAAGAAGTTGTTTCTCAAAGTGAACCGGGAAAAGACAGTGGTGGACGAGGCGTGGAAGGTTAAATTTCTTGGGTTCTCCTTCTACAAAAGGAAAGGAGAGACACGAGTCCGCATTCATCCGAAATCCGCTGCCAAGATGAAAGTCAAAGTAAAGGAGCTCACGTCCAGAAGCAACGGGATGGGAAATGAAGAACGAGCCGAAAAGCTTAGACGCTACATCATGGGGTGGATCAACTACTACAAAATAGCGGATATGAAAAGTATGCTCCAATCCACGGATGAATGGATGAGAAGGCGGATTCGCATGATCTTCTGGAAGCAGTGGAAACGAGTGAGGACGAAATTCGAGAAACTGCAATCGCTCGGAATCCAAGGACAAAAAGCATGGGAATACGCAAACACGAGAAAGGGCTACTGGAGAATCTCCAATAGCCCCGTCCTCTCGAAGTCCCTCGGAAATAACACCCTCAAGGGCTTAGGATTTCTCTTCTTCTCGGATTATTATCGACAAGTAACTGCGTAAACTTAGGAACCGCCGTATACCGAACGGTACGTACGGTGGTGTGGGAGGTCGGCTACTCAATTAATGGGTAGCCTCCTACCCGATTGCAATAGAATAAAGAAATCTTGTGACGTTCATCATATTGTGAAAATTATCACGTGCGTTCCTCGGACTTTGTGATATATTTAACTTGTAAGGAAGATCAGGAACAAAGGCAAGAACAAAACGGAGCTCACGCTCCCATTACGATAGGAGTGGATAGAAATGAAAACAGCTCATGAAGAAACCGTAACCCGTAACTACCTGCAGTTTTGCTACAATTGCGATGACGCTCACCTGTGTACGACCGAGGAACAATGCAAAGCTTGCTGGGCAGAGAAAGGACTTGACGAGGCATTCGAAGTGGAAGCCGATGGTGCCGAAGAGACCCGTCAACTGTTGTTCGAATACTATGCTTGATTCAAAACGATCCGGATCCGCCCCCAAGTAACCTCCGATTCGCAAGTGCGAATTGGGGGTTTTTGGTTTTTCTATCGGAATCTTGGACAAGAGTGGCATATTTTCTGGACACGTTGAATAACAAGTTTTATTTCGGGCCGCATATACTTAGGGGGAAAGGGGAGTACGACGGTACGGAGCAACCTCTTGAAGGAGGGATAACGCGATGCAGTCTTGGACGGAAATGTTTGGCGTGGTGGAAACGGCGCTGCCGATCTTGTTCATTGTCATCATCGGGATCTTGGCAGTAACGGTAGCCGGAGGCTTTATTCGCTCCATCGGAAACAACAGACAGCCGGTGCTTAGCGTTCAGTCCGTCATTGTCGGGAAGCGGACCGAGGTCAGCCACCGTCATGACACCGACACCTCGGTGAATCGTTCCGACACGAAGTATTATGTGACCTTCGAGGTCGAGAGCGGCGATCGCTTAGAGTTTGCCGTGTCTGGAATCGAATACGGGCAATGTGCGGAGGGGGACGAAGGCAAGCTGACGTTCCAGGGTCGCCGTTACCATGGATTCGAGCGGGCGGGCCGAACCTATCGGACCGAGCTGCAGGAATACCGGAAATCGCATAGCTCCGGGTAATATGAGTCTGAGAACCGAATCTAACAAGAAAGGCAGGCAGGGCAAGATTGAAACAGGCCGGACAGAAAAAAACAGAAGCGTAACGACGAGTCGAACAAAACGACTTTTGCGGATACGCTTCTGTTTTTGTTTGATTTAATAGGATAAGGCCTTAGTTTGGGCTTGCTCCAGAATCGCCTGGGCGACAGTGCGGCCGCTGGAGAAGGCGCGTTCGGCTAACTCGCCCTTGCCTTCGCAGCCGTCTCCGCAGAAGAGGAAAGGCACGCCTGCCACACGGTTGGGCAGCAGCTTGTTTGTATGGATGTTTTTGACGCTGGCGACCATCGCTTTCTTAGACACGCGTTTGACCTCGACAAACTCGCGCCAGTTCGGATAGTACGTATCGAACAACGCCTCCATTTGCTGGGTCTTCTGCTCCAGGTATTGCTTCTTCTGTTCCTCATCGGTGAAGTCGTCATTTAGGTAGGCGATTCCTTGCAGCAGCTGACCGTGCACAGGCGCGACCGTGTAATCAGTGGCTGAGACGTCGCTGATAAAAATCTTATGATCCATATCGCTGATATAGTGGAACGGACGGTTAACGACTTTGGAGAAGCCCACGTCGTAAACGAGCACCTCGGTTGAGGAGCAGTCCTTAAACGGTTCCAGCGAACTGGCCCATGGCGTATTCTCCAGCAGTTTGGTCACTTGTTGGACCGGCATGGCGAAGATCACTTGATCATAAACGAGCTGCTGTCTGGTTTTCGTATTCAGTACGAATTTCCCGTCTTCCATCGTAATCGATTCGACCGGTTCCTTCACGGCGATCTCCCAGTCTTTGTTCTCGCCGATTTTATGAATCAGCTGATCGGTAATCGTCGCCCAGCTGCCTAAAATGTAGCTAACCGGCCGGCCGGAGAGGAACAGGTTATGATAATATTCCGCGATCACTTCACCGGATACCTTGCGCGCTTCCTCCGGTGTGATAAAAAAGTTGGAGCAGACGAGATGCTCCCACAGCTCCTTTACGTCCGCCGAAGCGTGCGAGTGGTCCAGATAATCACCGAGGGTCCGATGCTGCTTCAAATGATGGATGTTACCAATGACGGCCGCGATTTCAGCGACGAACCGGATTTTCTCCTTTGCACTCAGGACATCCGTCTTCATAATATTAAAGAAATCGAGCGGGGCAGGGGTTAAACGTCCGTGCTTGGCGTACATCACTTTACGTTTATCCACCTGTTTGCTTTGAAACTTCAAATGCAGCTCTTCTTCCATCGTATGGAGCGTATGTCTGTCGATACCGTATACCGCGTGTGCTCCGTAGTTCAGCGTAAATCCCGATTTCTCATAAGTGAAAGCCCGTCCGCCGAGTTGCGGGCTCCGTTCAAACACTGTTCCGGACGTATCATTGTGATCCGACAGGTATGCGGCAGCCGTAAGCCCGGCCAGACCGCCGCCAATAATCGCGATTCTCATGAGGTAACCTCCTAAAAGGTAAAATGAAGCAACCGTTTTATAAAGAAACCAGCAAAAACATATAAAAAAACATTATTCATCTACAGTATATGCTATTCATGTAAGCGCGTCCATAGAAATAGACACAAAATGTTCAAGGTTGTAACCGTATTCACAAGTAAACGAATGACTAGAGACTTGACACCGATTTTTTTCCAGTTACAAGCACCTCCATAGGCGGATGCACATAGAATATAGCGTTCAGCAGAGAGGGAGGAGGAGCCAATTTGGCCGTCATTAAAGCAAACTCCGAAGACGTTAGGCTGCTGGCGCGCCTGATGCGCGCAGAAGCGGAAGGAGAAGGCGAACAGGGCATGTTGATGGTCGGCAATGTCGGCGTGAACCGAATTCTGGGCAATTGTCTTGATTTTCGTGATATCCGCGACATGAATCGGATGGTGTTTCAGAATCCCGGCGGGTTTGAGGCAACGGTGAAAGGCTATTTCTACCAACGGGCACGGGATCGCGACATTCGAATGGCTCAGCGTGTCATCAATGGCGAACGGGTCTGGCCGGCCTCCAACGCTTTGTGGTTTTTCCGGCCGGCGGGAGATTGTCCCGCAACCTGGTATAACCAGCGAAATACAGGCAGGTTTAAAGCCCACTGTTTCTTTGCTCCATCCCAGGAGGATTGCCCTTCCGTGTTTTAATTTCACGTTTCGCTTCACCAATCATGAGGAGGAATGAATTACATGTTTACTCAGCCATTCCGGCCGGCCGCGTATCCCGCAGGCCATAGTACTTATCCGACAATGCCCATGGGAGGCGGATATCCGCAGCCAACCGGTGGGGGCATGCCGCCCCAAGTTCCGAGCGGGAGTCCGATGACGCCAGGGGGCGCTGTGATGCCCATGCCGATGCAGAACTTTGAACAATCTTACATCGAGAATATCTTCCGTTTGAATCTGGGCAAAATCGGGACGTTTTATATGACTTACGAAAACAACAGCGAATGGAACGCAAAGGTATTCAAAGGCGTACTGGAAGCTGCTGGCCGCGACCATATCATCATCAGCGATCCCACTACCGGCGTGCGTACGGTCATGCTGATGGTCAATTTCGACTATGCGACATTCGACGAACCGCTTGTCTATCAATATCCCGGCGTGATCGGTTCCCCGCCGCCAACTCGATAAGATTCAGCCAGGTCCCCCTCGAAATGGGGGCCTTTTTATTTTTGGAGCTCGACATGCCTGTTCGTCAGGAATACCGCAGCGTTTGACTGTGTAGTGTATAATAATATAATTAAGAAGAATTCATCATACAGGATGCACATGGCATGGCAAAAGGAGATGGATCCCTTGGGAAATTAACGCGGCAGTTCTCATATGAAAAGAAACGAAATCACAAAGACTTTAACTCACGAAGGAGGTGCACCTATTCACCGCCGGTACGGTGGGAATAGGAAACGTATTGGGTGACCCTTTACCGAGTCTTTATTATGTAGGATTCATGGTGTTATTGGTGTTGCTTAACGGATTTTTTGTGTCGGCTGAATTTGCCATCGTGAAGGTGAAGAGCTCCCGGATTGAGGCTTTAGCCGAGGAGGGGCGAAGGAATGCGAGGATCGCTAAAGAGCTGTTAAACCGGTTGGACGGGTATTTGTCGGCCTGTCAGGTGGGGATTACGCTCAGCTCACTGGGACTTGGCTGGCTCGGCGAACCGGTGGTGGCCCGAATGCTTGGCCCGCTGTTTGAGATGATGGGCTTAGGCGAAAGGCCGGTCATCGTCGTTTCGTTCGCTGTTTCGTTTATCCTGATCGCCATTCTGCATATCGTGCTAGGGGAATTGGCCCCTAAAACGATCGCCGTCCGCAAGGCCGAGACCATCACCTTATGGTTTGCTTGGCCGATGCGCTTCTTTTACCGGTTGATGTATCCCTTCATATGGTTGCTCAACGGGCTATCCGCCGGCCTCTTGCGGTTGTTTGGCATCGCACCGGTGTCGGAGCAGGACTCGCTTCATACGGAGGAAGAAATCCGTGTCATGATGAAGGAGAGCAGCGAGAGCGGATTAATCGACAGTACGGAAATGTCGCTGGTGGACAATATTTTTGAGTTCGCCGATACGACGGCTCGGGAGATCATGATCCCCCGAACGGAAATGATCTGTTTATACACCCAGCATTCGCTGGAAGAAAACCTGGAGATCGCCTTAGAAGGCACAAGAACCCGTTACCCCGTTTGTAATCAGGATAAAGACCATATTATCGGATTTATTCATATTAAGGATTTGATTCGCTCCCAAACCCGCCATCTTCGCGATTTGATTCGACCGATCATGGCCGTGCCGGAATCGATCCCCATCAGCGATTTGATGAAGCGCATGCAGCGGGGAAGAACACAAATCGCCATCTTGATCGACGAATATGGCGGAACCTCCGGAATGGTCACGTTGGAGGACATCGTTGAAGAGATCGTCGGTGAAATCCAGGATGAGTTTGACGAGGAGCGTCCCGGAATCGAGCAGTTGGACACCCATGAATACTCCATCGACGGTTTGATGCTAATCGAGTCCATCAATGACCGATTCGGCCTTGAACTGGATTCCGACGATTATGACACCATTGGCGGATGGTTATATTCTCGGATTGATATTCTGCCTCCGCAAGTGGGGCAAACCGTAGAATACGGCGAATATACGTACATGGTAGAGGAAACCGACAACAAGAGAATTTCCCGCGTCAAACTCATTCGACAGCAACTGCTGCCGTTGGAAGAAGCCGGCGCTTAAATCAAAAGCAAACCGGATGTCTCTCTTATAACGAGGCATCCGGTTTTTGTTCGTCCCATTCGCTATGCAGCATTTTTTTGATTCCTTCCCGTGTACGGTATAACCGCTGCCGGACGAGATTCTCGCATACGCCCATCCGTTCGGCAATCTCTTTATAGCTAAGCCCCTGCTTCCAGCGGTATTCAAACAGCATTCGATATTCCGGTTTGATGTGATGTAAATAGGAGCAGATGGCCTCTTCCAGCAGTTTGGTCTCCACGCAGCCCTCTACGGAATCCTTATGCCATGCGGTAGCGGCGATCTCCTGCATCGCGCTGTCCGAGTCGACGGTACAGTCATGCTTCCGATTTTTGCGCAAATAAGTGATAGCCATATTCCTCGTTACCGTCTTCAGCCAAGCGCGTAGGCTATTTTCGTTATCAAAGGCCGGCTTCTTGAGGACCACCATCAGGAAGGCTTCCTGGATAATATCCTCGGTCGCTTGATGATCTTTAACCATATAAAATACCGTGCCGTAGACCAAATCCAAATAAGCATAATAGACTTCTTCCTGCACAGGATCAGGCAGATCCAAATAATTAGCGGCAAGCAAACAACGTAACCGACTAGCCATAAAAGTACCTCTCCATCTCCATCTCATGTCCCAATCCTAGTTCAAGAGATTGCTCTATTCCAATATTACTCTACATTCTTATGAAAAGGAACGATTTACCATAATTATAACAGAATTGTGATTTATCCGTCATTTTTCAGCAGATAGTTGCAAAAAAGCGCCCCAGGCAGATTTCTGCCGGGAGCGCTTGTGTTTTGGGGTGGGTTTAGAATGCCCAATTTCCTTTTGCGAAGATCGGTTCTTCCTTGCCGTCCGCGGTAACGCCGAAAATATCCATCTCGGCAGATCCGACCATAAAGTCCTCGTGCGCCAGACTGGAATTTAATCCGCGTTGCGCCAATTCCTCCTGGGACATCGATTTGCCGCCATCCAGGTTAAAGGCGTAAGCATTGCCGATGGCCAGGTGATTGGAGGCGTTCTCGTCAAACAGCGTATTGTAGAACAAGATCCCCGATTGCGAGATAGGGGAGTTATGAGGGACCAGCGCCACCTCGCCCAAATAATGCGATCCTTCGTCCAGCTCCACGAGCTGCTTCAGGACATCGGCGCCAACTTCTGCTTGATGGTCGACGATCCGTCCGTTCTCAAAAGTCAACGAGAAGCGGTCGATAATGGTGCCGCGGTAGCTCAGCGGCTTCGTCGCTGCCACCGTGCCGTTTACACCGGTTTTGAGCGGAGCGGTGAAGACCTCCTCCGTTGGCAGATTGGCCAGGAACGTATTGCCTTGCGCGTTGATGCTTTCGGCTGCAACCCAGAGGTGGCCTTCCGGCAGCTCGATCGTGAGATCAGTGCCAGGCGCTTTATAATGAAGCTTCTTATAACGCTTGGCGTTCAAATAATCGGACTTTTGCGTCAGATTATCGATGTGCTGCTTCCAAGCCGCGATAGGGTCCGGTTGATCCAGGCGAACCGTGCGGAAGATCGCTTCCCACAACGCCTGAACGCGTTGCTCTTCGGGAAGGTTAGGGAACACTTTGTCTGCCCAAACCTTGGAAGGAACCGCAACGATCGACCAGCTGAACTTGTCGGACAT
The DNA here is from genome assembly GCF_001486505.1 of Paenibacillus rubinfantis. Taxonomy (GTDB): domain Bacteria; phylum Bacillota; class Bacilli; order Paenibacillales; family Paenibacillaceae; genus Fontibacillus; species Fontibacillus rubinfantis. The sequence goes on along the minus strand of NZ_LN909065.1, from coordinate 38,153 downwards.
TTGCATTTCGCGGTATTTGCTCATCGCTTTGCCGTACGTTTTCTGATGGTTGGTGAGCCGTTCAGTGGACACGCCTTTCAACAAATCCGGGTCGGACGAGATGACATGCAGGACAGCAGCGCCGTTCTCCACGTATTCCAGCATTTCGCCAGCATACCATTTCGGTTCGTCCAAAAAGGATTCCTCAGCAGCCAGATCATAGCGAAGGCGGGTGACGACATCGTCGCTCCAGTTGACTTTGACAAATCTCGCGCCGGCTTCATAAGCTTGCTTAACGATAAGTCGGACGAGCTCCGCACAATCGATGGTCGCGTTGATGATAAGGTTTTGGCCAGGCTGTACGTTTACGCCTATTTTAACGGCCAATTCTGCATATTTTTCCAGTTTCGTTTGAAAATCGGACATATACGGGTCTCCTCCATACTTTGGAAATGGGTTATTGTCTTATCATACACCATTTGCGATTGAATTTGTAATGGCACAATGAAGGCGGAGCATCCGTTTCCGCATTTGATATTCGCCTAAAACATGGTACGATATTGCAATGAGACTGTCCTAAAAAAGGAGTTACGTTACATATGAGCGAATTGACCATTGTTCACGCGGAAATGCGCCGGGAGGAGGACGGCTCCTACATCGGCAAAACCGTCTTTGAAGTCGCCTCGCACAAGGCGGGTTATGAAATTACGTTCTTTAGCCAGAAGGGGAAGGATTGGGATTACAGCCTTCACTATGCCGGCGAGCCGGGCATCGAGGAACAGTTCCTTGCGGTAGACGCGCGGCTCGAGGAAGACGACGAATGGTTTGATACCTTGCTGGATGCGGCGTTGGATACGTTGCCGGAGGCTTAATCCGTAAACTTCCGCTTGGACGGAAGAGTAGGGGAGGAGGAACAAACCGTGTGGCAACACCCGTTTTACCGTACTTCGCTGGGGATTATTCTGGTTCTGACCATCATTTATTTATTGTCCAAAGTCAGCTTTATCTTTAATCCACTGGTGACGTTGGTGTCCATCTTGATCGTCCCGTTGACGATCTCCGGATTCCTGTATTATCTGCTGCGGCCGATCGTGCAGTTCCTGGAACGGAAGAAGCTGAGCCGGGTGCTTTCCATCCTGTTGATCTATCTGTTGTTTGCCGGAGTGATCACGATTTTCCTGATCGTCGTCTGGCCGCCGCTGCGCAAGCAGATCATCGAATTTATGAATAACGTGCCGAAGCTGGTTAACGGCGTGCAATCGCAGATGAACGATTTCCGCAACAACAGTTTCTTCTCGATGGTGTCGAATGAGACAAGCCCGGAGCTGATGAACAAAGTGACGGAATATCTCAACTCGGCGGTGGAGGCCATCTCCGGTTATTTATCGCATGTGGTGACTTTTCTAAATGACTTTGTCATCGTGGTGGGTACCGTTCCAATTCTGCTTTATTACATGCTGAAGGAAGACGAGCGCGTCACGCCCGCGCTGGTGCGGATGCTGCCGGTCCGCTACCGACGTGAAGGAGCCGGTGTCATTCATGAAATCGACAGCATGCTGAAAGGCTTTATTGCTGGACGGATGATAAGTGCCGTGCTGCTGGCATTTATGAGCTTCATCGGGTTTTGGCTGATCGGCTTGCCGTATCCGCTGCTTCTTGCGGTCGTAGGGGCGCTGTTTAACTTCATCCCGTATTTCGGCGCCTTACTGGGAGCGATTCCTTGTGTGATCGTGGCGTTTACCGTATCCCCGTCCATGGTGGTATGGGTCATCCTGATTGTGGTTTTGGCGCAACAGGTGGAGGGCAACTTGATCTCCCCCTACATATATGGGAAGACGATCAATATTCACCCCTTAACAACCATTGTCCTATTGCTGGTGGCTGGGGACTTTGGCGGCATCCTGGGGATGATTTTGGCGATTCCGGTCTATATGATGCTGAAGATTATTGTGCTCAAAGCGCATAAGCTGTATTTTGCGGAAAAAATCGAGGAGTTAACCGAATAAGATTTTCCAATTGATTTCCAAGGTGATTAAAATCATATCTCAGGCCCCTGTTATTGGGCGATGATTATTCTATTAAGTAGACATTCAATAAGCCGGAATCAGGATTGCTGAATGTCCGCTAGATCGATATTCATTACGCTCGGGGGATGATATACATGGCAGTTCATGCCAAAGGCGGGAAGTACTTTTACGCATGGAGCAAGATTCTTCCCGACGGATCGTTTTACCTTCCGGATCAAGCCCTGCATGAGTACCAGATTCGCCCGGACTCCAACATTATTTTGATGACGGGCCGGAATACGGCCAGAGGTTTTAGTGTCGTATGCAAAGAGAAGATCGCCAACTCACCGCTTGCCACCATATTCGCCAGCATTCCTCAGCTACAGCAATTCGCCACCCCGGAGGGGGAGGCCATTACTTTCAAGGAACGCTCGTTCTGCTGGGTGTACTTGAACAGCAAAGGGTATTTTACGCTGCCGTTGCCGACTTGGCGGCAATTTGGTCTCAAACCGGGCGATCAACTGCTGAGTTTGCGGGCGACCCATCTGGCATTTAATAACTTGTCGGAGGGGCCGTATATCGAGCAGGCCAAGCAACTCCGTGATATTCATGTCTATGAATGAGAAGAAGCTTACAAATCAACCAGCCAGTTCGCTGATCGATCTTTCAGCGGCTGGCTGGTTTTCGTTCGTTCCTTGTTAATTTAGGCGGGTTGGGTTGGCGAAGGATATTTCGCGATCAGATTTCTGTAGGCCTCTCTCGGCCGCAGCCCGATCAGCTTCTCCACCGGTTGGCCTTGATGGAAGAAGATCACGGTTGGCATCGACATCACCCCAAATTGGGCGGCCAAAGCCGGCTGCTCGTCACAGTCGACCTTCAGCAGATTCACCGCACCGCCGTACTCGTCGTGCAGCTCGTCTAAGATCGGGGACAGCACTTTGCATGGCGGACACCATGTCGCATCGAAGTCAACCAGCGTAAGCCCCGGTGCTTGTAACGCCTCCATAAACTCTTGTTCATCTTTAATCCGCTTCGTTGCCATTCTCATTCATCTCCATTTCGGGATTCTCGCTTAAAATATGGCTGATCCGCTCCTCCAGATTAGCCTTGATCGCCTGCAGCAGCTCGATTTGGTCATTCACTTCCTTCAGCTTGCTGCGGTAAACGGGCATAATCTCGCGGCAGAACGCCTCTTTGCTGGTCATCACACATTGCAGAAAGCCGGCGATTTGCTCCGTCGTGAGCCCCAGGCTCAAATAGAACTGAATCGTCTTCACCTGTTCGGCCGAAAAGCTGTGGTAATCGCGGTATCCGTTGGCCATCCGCTGCGAGGAGATCAACCCTTGCTCTTCGTAATACCGAAGGGAGCGGATGCTAACCCCGGTGGCTTTGGACAGTTCACCGATTCTCATCGCGTTCAAATCACCTTCCTTCTTGGACTCATTATAAACCCTGACATTAATGTGAGGGTCAACCGTTTTTTCCCGAATCGCAAAAAATTCTTCTGCAGCGATTACGACGACGGGTCTGCGGATCGTGTATAATGTAAGAAATTGGGCGCCTGAATGCGGGCGATAGAGGAGGAGCAGGCATGAAACCGGCTTTATTGATCATCGATATGCAGCAAGCCTTTTTGAACCATCCGCGAATTCAAAGTGAAATCCCGGGCGTTTGCGAGTACATTAATGCTGTCGCTGACCTGTTCAGAGAGGTGGGACGGCCTGTCGTTGTGGTCCAGGATCAGGATGGGGGCGTCGGAACGCCGGGCTACGAGGTTATTCCTGAGGTGAAGGTGACCGAATCCGACCTGCGGGTTTCCAAGGCATGGAACAATTCGTTTTGGAAAACCGACCTGGAGCAGCTGCTGCGCGAACGAGATACCGATTTTGTGGTCGTTTGCGGGTTTGCCGCCGAACACTGTGTCACGTTCACGTTTAACGGGGCGGTGGAGCGCGAATTTGGCGCAGCCATTTTGCAAAAAGGCATCCTCGGCGAGCATTCCGAGTCGGTGGCGGCGGTATACCGGGATCGCAGCCTGATCAGCTATTCGGTGATTCGGGCGCTTTTGAAACAAGCGTAGTTCTTGAGCGTACATAATAAAATGATCAGAAATTAATCATTGGAGGCGACTCGTTCCATGAATGCACATGAAATCGATTATCGGATTATCGGAAGCGAAATGCAGTGTGTGGAGGTTCACCTGGATCAAGGAGAAAGCGTCATTGCCGAAGCCGGCAGCTTTATGATGATGGACCCGGATATCCGGATGGAGACGATTTTTGGCGACGGCAGCAATCAAGGCGGCGGCGGAATTATGGGCAAACTCATGGGAGCAGGTAAACGGCTGCTGACCGGCGAGGGCTTGTTTATGACCGTATTCACCAACGCCGGATACAACCGGCAGGGTGTCACCTTTGCTTCTCCGTATCCCGGAAAAATCGTCCCGCTGGACCTGCAAATGCTCGGCGGAAAAATCATCTGTCAAAAAGACGCTTTCCTCTGCGCAGCCAAAGGGGTGTCCGTCGGCATTGAGTTCCAGCGCAAGCTGGGCACCGGCTTCTTCGGCGGCGAAGGCTTCATCATGCAAAAAATCGAAGGCGACGGGCTGGCGTTTGTGCATTCCGGCGGCTTGGTGATCGAGCGAGACTTAGCGCCTGGCGAGGTGCTGCGTCTCGATACCGGCTGTCTTGTCGCCATGTCGGCTTCGGTCGACTATGACATCGAATTTGTCAAAGGCGTGAAGACCGCCTTATTCGGCGGGGAAGGCCTGTTCTTCGCCACGCTGCGCGGCCCCGGCAAAGTGTGGGTGCAATCGCTGCCGTTCAGTCGCTTGGCGGATCGGGTGTTGTCCGCATCGCGGTATTCGGGCCGTAAGGATGAAGGCAGCTTGTTAGGTGGTCTGGGCAACTTGCTCGACGGCAGATAGAAGGGGAGGAAGGTATTCCATCCTCCTCTTGTGAGAAAGGCGGTTGACATCCCCCTCCTTAAGTAACTAATATGGTTACAAGATGATGGAAAGGGGGATCGGCTTAACATGACGATCAGCTCCAGATTTTCCGTGGCCATTCATATTTTGTCCCTGCTTGAAATCAACAAGGACGGGGTCAGTACCTCGGAATATATTTCCGGCAGCGTCAACACGAACCCGGTGGTGATCCGCCGGATCATGGGCATGCTAAACAAAGCGGGCCTGGTGGAAGTCCGTACAGGGGTGGCCGGAGCCAAGCTGTCGCGGCAGCTGGATCAGATCACGCTGCTTGACGTTTACCGCGCGGTGCATGTCGTGGAGGAAGACGGTTTGTTTGCCGTCCATGATCATCCCAACCCGGATTGTCCAGTGGGCAAAAATATTCAATCGGCCATCGAACCGATTTTCTCCTCGGCGCAAAAAGCGATGGAGAATACGCTGGCAGCCGTAACGCTGCAGGATGTTGTGGATGAGATCTCAGCCAACACTCCATCCATGTAACGCAAGTGAACCTAGGCAAGAAGCGGAGATAAGCCCCCTATCGCAGGGGGCTTTTTTGGATGCTGAATTGACAATTCCCATACCTGTAACTATACTGATTACAATGGTTTGAATGTAACAACGTTTGTTACACCTGGCTTTTATTGCGTAATTTATCCATAGATCATGCTTTTATCCGAAGGAGGAAAAATCAAATTATGGCCCATCCTTTACCGATTCATCCCGCTGCTCAAATCGGTGTGGTTCATCTCAAAGTTCGGGATCTCGACCGTTCGCTCGCCTTCTATCAGGAAGTGATCGGCTTCCGAGTGCTGCGGCAGAGCGGTTCCATTGCCGAATTAACCGCGGACGGCCAACATCCCTTGCTGATTCTGGAGGCGGATGCCCGTTATCGTGTTTTACCCGAGCAGTCTGTGTCCGGGTTATATCATTTTGCGATCTTGGTACCGAATCAAGTGACGCTGGGCCTTGCGCTGCGCAATTTGATCCGCCACCAAATCCCGGTGGGACAGGGGGATCACCTGGTCAGCGAAGCGTTGTATCTAAGCGATCCGGATCAGAACGGCATCGAGATCTACGCGGATCGTCCGCGGGAAACCTGGGAGAAAACTACATCTGGTGAAATTCGTATGACGACGGACCCCGTGGACATCGAAAACCTCCTGACGTTATCCGAGCAGGCGGAGTGGCACGGTTTGCCGGAAGGAACCCGCATCGGTCACGTGCATTTTCATGTCGGCGATTTGCAGCAGGCGGAACAGTTCTATTGCGGTATTTTGGGGTTTGAGGTCACTCTTCACTTCGGGGCATCGGCCTTATTTATCTCAGCTGGCGGTTACCACCACCATATCGGCTTGAACCTGTGGGCCGGCAAAGGCGCGCCGCCAGCGCCGGAGGATGCGGTCGGCATTCGTTACTTTACGACGGAGCTGCCGGACGTCCCTGCCCTGGAAGCTGTCGAAAGTCGACTAGCCGAAGCCAAGGTGACTTATGTGCGGGAGGGGAATGAACTCCGGCTAAGCGATCCGTTTGGTATCGGCATTCGATTGACGGTTACCAACTAAACTTAACGTAGAGTGGCAGCTCCTCTGGAATTGACTCTTCCTTTCGGCGTGGTCCTTCACCTATAATAGATTTACGTATATTTTAGGAAAGGACCGGTCGTTATGAAATTGTTCCCTCAATTGGAAACGGAACGGTTTGTGTTGAGACGGCTGACGACGGAGGACGCCGCCGACTTGTTCCATTATTTTTCCAACGACGAAGTGACGAAATATTACGATCTGGATCGTTTTGTGGAGCTTCGGGAAGCCGAGGAGCTGATCCAAAAATGGAACAGCCGCTATTTGGAGAAACGGGGCTTTCGCTGGGCGATCACGGTGAAGGCCGAAAGCGACCGGGTCATCGGTACGTGCGGGTTTCACAATTGGTCAAAGGATCACTTTAAAGCCGAGGTCGGGTATGAGCTCAGCCCGGACTATTGGCGTCAAGGCGTCATGACCGAAGTGCTGCAGGAGATCCTGCGGTTCGGGTTCGAGGATTTGGGACTGAACCGGATCGAAGCGTTTATCGACCCGGATAATATTCGGTCCAGGTATTTGCTGGAGAAGATCGGTTTTTATGAGGAAGGGTATTTGAAGGAAACCTTCTTCGAGAAGAATCAATTCGTGGATGCTGTCCTCTTTGCGCTGTTGAAGAAGCAATATGAAGCGAAACGGAACCGAATGTTCCGGTAAAGCAATTCATGCATAATTCCCCAGTCTCGACAAACACTGTAAAAGGATATGAATTTGACTGAGGCTGGGGGGTTCACAATGGTATTTATCATTTCCTTTCTGATCATCCTGTTGTTTGTCCTTTGGGGGGCGTTAGCTCCGGACCAATTGGCAGCGACGGCGGATCGGGTATTAGGATTTTCCATCGGAAGTTTCGGCTGGTTTTATTTAATGACCACGCTGGGACTTCTTGTTTTTTCGTTTTATTTGGCGTTTAGCAAGCATGGCCAGATTAAACTAGGCGATGACGACGATGAGCCGGAATATTCGAACTTATCGTGGTTTGCGATGCTCTTTAGCGCGGGGATGGGAATCGGGCTAGTCTTTTGGGGAGCCGCAGAACCTTTGTCGCATTATTTGACGCCACCCGAGGGGGCAGAAGGAGGGACAGCGCAAGCCGCCAGGTTGGCGATGCGGTATTCTTTTTTTCATTGGGGACTGCATCCCTGGGGCGTATATACGCTCATTTCGCTTGCCCTCGCTTACTTCCAATTCCGCAAAGGGTATCGCGGTCTCATTAGCATGACCTTCATTCCTTTATTGGGCGAGAAGAGAGTCCAAGGCTTCCTGGGGAAAACCATCGATGTGCTTGCCGTCATCGCAACGGCCTTTGGCGTAGCGACCTCGTTAGGATTGGGGACCTTGCAGATCAGCGGGGGACTTCAACATTTATTCGGAATCCCCAATACGTTAATCACGCAAGCCATCATCATCGCGTCTGTGACCGTCCTGTTTTTGTTGTCCGCGACATCTGGGCTGGACAAAGGCATCAAACTGTTAAGCAACACCAACCTGATCATTGCCGTTACCTTGCTGGTGTTCGTCTTAGTGGCCGGGCCCACCTCTTTTATTTTCGATACCTTTACTTCAACGCTGGGGGCCTATTTGCAAAACCTAGTGGTCATGAGCTTACGTATGACGCCGTTCACCCAAGGCACCTGGGTGGGCAACTGGACGTTATTCTACTGGTCATGGTGGATCGCGTGGGCGCCGTTTGTTGGAACTTTTATCGCCCGGGTCTCTCGCGGACGGACCATTAAGGAATTTGTGCTTGGGGTGCTCCTTGTTCCCAGTGCCTTTGGGTTCGTTTGGTTTGCTGTCTTCGGCGGGACCGGACTGAATATGGAAATGTTCAAGCAAGCCGGCTTGGCCCAAGCGGTACAGGAGGACGTGACCACCGCTTTGTTCCTCATGTTGGAGCAGCTGCCGTTAGGTACGTTGATCGCAGCGGTCGCGACCTTGTTAATCATCACCTTCTTTGTTACCTCTGCGGATTCGGCCACCTTCGTCTTAGGGATGTTATCCTCTAAAGGAACGTTAAATCCCAGCAATAAGGTCAAATTGACCTGGGGGATCATGCAGTCCTTAATTGCCTTAACCCTGCTGATCAGTGGAGGCCTTAACGGGTTGCAAACCGCTTCAATCGTTGCGGCGCTGCCTTTTGCCGTTATTATGCTGGGGATGTGCGTCTCCTTGCTCAAGGCCCTTAATGGAGAAGATAAGGAACGAAAGCGCAAGGAACGGCAAACTAGACAGTTTATTGAACGGTTACGGACCAAAGAGCAAATGGATCCATCCCCGTCCAAGGGGTAACCCTTCAAGGACCACCGCGGATTTAGCGGCGCCCCTGAAGAAATTCAACTTGATAAAGGGTGTGGACCCGGTTTAACACCGTCTGGGCATGCTCCCGGAACTTCGGCTCCACGATCTGATCTTTGATCAACAAGATACCGGTTTGCCCGCGATATTTGCCCAAAGCACCGGCGTACAGCAATCCGGCCCCGTGGGTTGGCGGGGAGAAGAACAGTTTCATAATAGGTTTCAGCAAGATGGGGAGACCCGAGCGTTTGCCTTTGCGCAAGGTGTTGTTCCCCCCGGGATCCACACTGCGGATCTCAATGCCCTCCGCCGCAAGCTGCGGGGCGATGGCTTCTGTCCACAACGACAGCGCCAGCTTGGAGGTGGCATAGGGACCAAACAGCTTGCGAAATTGGGTCGGACGCTCCAGCCGCTCCGGATCAAACGTTTTGACTCTACTAATGACTGCGGATGAAGTTTGAATGATGGTTTTGAGATGGCCCCGCTTGACCAAATCCTTAAGTTCCATCGTGATGATATACGGCACGACCGTCATTAGCTCATAGTGGAGCTCGCGGCCTTGCTTCGAATAATCCAATTCCGGGAAGCTGCCGCCAGCATTGTTGAACAGCACGTCAATCCACGCCTCATTGGCCTTGATCTGCTCCAGTGCTTGCCGCAGGCTGGCAAAGTCGGATAAATCCGAGGTCTTGTACGTTCTTAGCTGTCGGCTTTGAGCCGCCATTTGGAGCGTTTGATCCTCTTTCGGCCAGTCGGAACGGTTCAAACCGATGACTTGCCACCCTTCGTTGATCAGTCTCCGTGTTAACTCCAGTCCGATGCCAGAGCTGGCCCCCGTAATTAATGCGATTTGTTGTCTTTCTTGGTTCATAGTTGTGATCCCTCCTGATTGGTGTTGATGCCTTACCTGTATTCAGGCCGATTCTAGATCTTGGTGTCGACTCCAAGTCAAGCCTCTATTTGGGGTCCCAGTGAAGATTTGACTTGGAGCTGACTCCAAGTTATATAATGCAAAAAAGACGATATACGGAGGGATCCAGCCATGGCAACACAATCCATCAAGCTAGACAGCTTCACGATTAAGCAAGCGGCCGAGCTCACCGGCATTACTGAGGATACGATCCGTTATTATGAGAAGATTGCACTCTTACCTCGAGCCAAGCGGAAGGAGAACGGGCACCGCGTTTATCGCAAGGAGGACCTGGATACGATCCGGCTGGTGAATTGTCTGAAAAAAACCGGAATGCCCCTGGATGAAATGCGGCCTTTCTTAAAGGTGTCCTCTGATGCCGATCCCGCGGATTACCCGGAGTTGGTGGAACAGATGGTCCAGCACCGGGCTAACATCGTCGAGCAAATCGCTTCGCTGCAGCAGGTGGTTGATTTTATCGACCTGAAGCTGCAGCAGGGCAAATACCGTGCCACGGATTGCGAGATCGAAGGCGTAAAAAGCTCCCGTACGGACAGCGGGATAGGCGGATCTTCGGCCAAACCGATGTCGCCGGCGGAATTACGCTATTTTTCTGCGTCACCGAGTGAAAGCCGTTATTGAAGATTTTCCGTTCTTTTGCCATAATAAGCGAAGCAGATGGCTCGTCCGCCGTTGCGGAGAGTCTTTAAATTAAAGGGGGAGCTTGGGTTGAAGGGGATTATCACCGTACTGGGTAAGGACAAAGTGGGCATTATCGCCAAGGTTTGCACGTATTTGGCCGATAACAACGTGAACATTCTTGATATTTCGCAGACGATTATTCAGGGTTATTTCAACATGATGATGATCGTCGATATTTCTGCGCCTGCCAAGAACTTCGAGACGTTGGTGGAAGAACTGCAGGAACTGGGGCTCTCCATTGGGGTCGAAATTAAGCTGCAGCACGAAGATATTTTTAATACGATGCACCGGATCTAAGGAAGGGAGGGGACACCATGATCTCACGCGTGGAAGTACAAGAAACCAATTCGATGATCCGCGAGATGAACCTCGATGTGCGCACGATTACGATGGGCATCAGCCTGATGGACTGCGCCCACGAGGATATGAACGTCTTTAACCGGAACATCTATGACAAAATCACCCGAACGGCCGAGCATCTCGTCAAAACCGGAGAGGATTTGGAGAAGCAGTTTGGCGTGCCGATCGTGAATAAACGAATTTCGGTGACGCCGATTTCGATCGCCGCCGGCGGGGTGAAGACCAATACCTTTGTACCGGTGGCTGAAGCGCTGGACCGGGCCGCCAAGGAAGTGGGCGTCAACTTTATCGGCGGGTTCTCGGCCCTTGTGCAAAAAGGCTTTACGAACGGCGACCGGGTGCTGATCGACAGCATTCCAGAAGCGCTGGCCGTCACGGACCGCGTTTGCTCCTCGGTGAATGTGGGCTCCTCGCGCAGCGGGATTAATATGGACGCGGTAAAAATGATGGGTGACATTCTCCTCCGTACCGCGGAACGGACGGCGGATCGGGGTTCGATCGGCTGCGCCAAGCTGGTCGTATTCTGCAATGCGGTGGAAGATAACCCGTTTATGGCGGGAGCGTTCCACGGCGTTGGGGAGCAGGAGTGCGTCATCAATGTGGGCGTCAGCGGTCCCGGCGTGGTGAAGCGTGCGCTGGAGGAAGTCAAGGGCAAGGATTTTGAGACATTATGCGAAACGATCAAGCGAACAGCGTTTAAGGTAACCCGGGTAGGTCAATTGGTCGCACAGGAAGCGTCTAAACGCCTTGGCGTCCCGTTTGGTATTATCGACCTGTCGCTGGCCCCAACGCCGGAAATCGGCGATTCGATCGCGGAGATCTTCCAGGTGATGGGCTTGGAGGAAGCGGGGGCACCGGGAACGACAGCGGCACTGGCGATCTTGAACGACAACGTGAAAAAAGGCGGCGTCATGGCCTCCTCCTACGTTGGCGGCCTGAGCGGCGCATTCATCCCGGTCAGCGAGGACCACGGGATGATTGAAGCGGTGCAGCGCGGCGCGTTGACACTGGAGAAGCTGGAAGCGATGACGTGCGTGTGCTCTGTCGGCCTCGATATGATCGCGATTCCGGGGAGCACCAGTGCCGCGACCATTTCCGGCATCATCGCCGACGAAGCGGCGATCGGCATGGTCAACAACAAGACGACCGCCGTTCGGATTATCCCGGTGATCGGCAAGGATGTCGGCGAGATTGTGGAGTTTGGCGGTTTGCTGGGCTACGCGCCGATTATGCCGGTTAACGCCTTCAACTGCGCACCGTTTATCGAGCGGGGTGGCCGGATTCCGGCGCCGATCCATAGCTTTAAGAACTAAGCGGCGGGGGACGCGGCTATGTTCAAGACGATTGGACTGCTGGCGCATGTCGATGCCGGCAAAACGACCTTCGCCGAAGCGCTGCTCTATCATACGCAAACGATTCGCAGCCGCGGCCGGGTTGATCATCGCGATGCCTTCCTCGATAGCCATGAAATCGAGAAGGCTCGAGGCATCACAGTATTCGCCGATCAAGCGGAAATGAGGTACGGGGCATCTACGTACTTTTTGCTGGATACGCCCGGCCACGTCGATTTCTCCGCTGAAATGGAACGCGCGCTTCAGGTGCTCGATTACGCGGTAATCATCGTCAGCGCGGTGGAAGGCGTGGAAGGCCATACGGAGACGGTCTGGCAGTTGCTACGGGCTTATGGGATACCGACGTTTTTCTTTATCAATAAGACGGATCGAACCGGAGCAGACCCGGACCGGGTTCTGGAAGATATCCGCTCCGAGCTGAGTGGCGATGTCCTGGAGTTATCCGGCTGGGCAGAGAGCGGCCAATGGGAGGATACGCACAAGGCTTGGTTATCCGAACGGGAAGAAGCGCTGCTGGAGTCTTATCTGGACGGATCTGGATCAGATGAGGAATGGGATACGCAACTGGCCCGGCTCGTTCAAGAGGGACGGGTCTTTCCTTGCTTGCAGGGCTCGGCGCTGCTGGATATCGGTATTGATACCTTCCTCAGCACGTTGGAACGTTTAACGCATACCACCTATGATCCCATGCTTCCGTTTGCCGGACGTGTCTACAAAATCCGCCATGACGAGCAAGGAACCCGGGTGACGTTTATCAAAGCGCTGCAGGGGGAGTTAAGGGTTCGGGACGAAATGGCGTATGGTCCGGAAAAGGAAGGCGTTCGGCGTACGGAAAAAGTAACCGGCCTTCGCAAATATAACGGTCAGCGCTTCGTTCCAACGGATCAAGTCAGCGCAGGCGAGCTGTTTGCGGTGACAGGGCTGACCGAGGCGGGTTCCGGCGAAGCGGTTGGGGCGCTAAATGACCCGATCCGCACGGAACTCACGCCTACGTTGCAATCCAAGGTGCAGTTTGAACCGCCCTTACACCTGAAGGAAGTGCTTCGTGTCTTTCGGCTGCTGGATGCCGAAGATCCCACTTTGGGGACCCGCTGGAATGAAGCCTTGCAGGAGCTGCATATCCACGTAATGGGCAAAATCCAGCTGGAAATTTTGCAGCAGGTGCTGCGCGAGCGGTTTCAGATGAACATCACATTTGGTACGCCGGAGATTTTGTACAAGGAAACGATCGCCGCTCCGGTTGTAGGTTGTGGACATTTCGAGCCATTAGGGCACTATGCCGAAGTGCACCTGCGATTGGAACCGGGAGAACAGGGAAGTGGCGTCACCTTCGTCAACGCCTGTCATGCCGACGATTTGTCCGTTGGCTATCAGAACCTGATTGGCCAGCACGTATTAGAACGGGAGCATCACGGCCTATTAACCGGCTCGCCTCTCACGGACGTCCGCGTCACGCTGCTAACCGGCCGATCGCATAACAAGCACACCAGCGGCGGGGATTTCCGCGAAGCCACCCACCGTGCGCTGCGGCAAGCGCTGGAGCAAGCGGAGAACGTGCTGCTGGAGCCGGTGTATCAATTTAAAATCAAGGTAGGTTTGAAGCAGTTGGGGAAAGTGCTGACCGATATCCAGCAAGCCCATGGCCGGTTCGATCCACCGGAAACCGCAGCAGAGACGGCGGTCATCACCGGCATCGTCCCGGTAGCCACCTTTATGGATTACGGCGTTGAGCTAGCCTCCATGACGCATGGGAAAGGGGCCATCACGTTGAAATCCGGCGGCTACGAGCCTTGTCATCAAGCTGAAATCGTAATCGAGCGCAAGAACTACAACAAGGACGCGGATCCAGCCTATACCTCGGCTTCGATTTTTTGCGCGAAGGGGCAAGCGTATTCGGTACCGTGGGAAGAAGCAAGGAGCTACATGCACGTATCAACAGATCATTTACAATAAGTCTCGATGATTCCACCAGTATTCGAATCAACTTCATCTCTTTTCAGATATTTTAAGCAGCCTAATGAAAGAGCCGCTCAATGAAGCCGAATTGGCTTATATTCAAGGGAAAATCGAGGGGTACTCTGAAAATACTTGGTTTGTTTTTTACGCCCTAAATCGAGGAGATAGCCCTTCCCTGGATCTGGCCGTTCCGGCTGAACTTCGATCTTCCATCTATGATTTAATCACATTAACTAACAGTGTCATGGATGGGGTTAGCCGGGAGATCGATACGCATAAAAAATGGACGGTTGCAAAAGATAACCAGGAATTAATGATTGATGTCATCCGGCTGTGCCAAGATCTGAACGTCCCGTCAAGCTACCTGAAGGATGAACAGAACAGGGCGGATTACGAAGAGCAATTACAGCAAGCCCTCATAAAAATCAAGGAACTGCAAGGCGTACTGGAGAATTAAGCTGCCTGTTGACATTTCAGCCCTAGGTGCATATAATAACCAATAATTCCATATTGCCAAATGTGTTGATTAGAAATAGTAAATGTGATTTGACCTTTCAGAGAGCCGCTGGGTGGTGCGAAGCGGCAGCGTCCGTCATGTTGAACTCGTCTATGAACAGCTGCCTGAAATGTAGGGTAAGCCGGGATTCCGCCGTTACAAGGATAGATGGTGTTTGCCATCGAAGGAGATCATTTCATGCCATGAAATGAATTAGAGTGGTACCGCGGGTTCAACCTCGTCTCTATAACAGAGACGGGGTTTTTTTGTTGGTTAAATTCCGGGTTTAATCAACCCCGCTTGATATAGATCCTTAGTCGCAATCAAGTGTGAAGGCTTCAACACAATCAACTCATATTAAGCAGGAGGAATGCACAGATGGACCGTTACCGCAACATTATCGTATTGGACACAACGTTACGTGATGGGGAGCAAGTTCCCGGTGCCAAGTTAAACGTACGGCAAAAGCTGGAGTTCGCCCAGCAACTGAAGCGCCTCCGCGTCGATATCATTGAAGCGGGTTTTCCCGCCTCCTCGCAAGGAGACTTTGAGGCGGTGCAGCAAATTGCCCGTAGCGTAGGGGATAGCGTGGGCATTACGGCGTTGGCTCGAGCGGTGAAATCCGACATCGAAGCCGTGTACGAAAGTATCCGCGAGGCGGAACAGCCGCTGATTCATATTGTGCTGGGGGCATCCAATGTCCATGTGGAGAAGAAATTCAACCGATCTCAAGATGCCGTGCTGCAGATGGGCGTGGATGCGGTGAGATTTGCCAAAACGCTGCTGCCGCATGTCCAGTATTCCACGGAAGACGCCTCCCGCGCGGATTTCGAATATTTGTGGAAAACCATTGAGGCCGTGGTGAAGGCCGGCGCTACAATGATCAACGTTCCCGATACCGTGGGTTACGCAGAGCCGGAGGAGTTTGGCCACTTGATCCGGCGTATTCACGAGCGGCTTAAGAACCTCGACGATCGCGTTATTTTAAGCGTGCATTGTCATAATGATCTGGGATTGGCCACGGCTAATACGTTAAGTGCCATCAAGAACGGAGCGGAGAAAATCGAGTGCACCATCAATGGGCTTGGGGAACGAGCAGGCAACGCATCGCTGGAAGAGGCGGTGATGGCCTTAAAAGTCCGCGAGGCGTTGTACGGCTGCCGCACCAACATCGATACGAAGGAGCTGACTCGTACGTCGCGGCTGCTCACTCATTTGACGGGTCTGGATGTGCAGGTCAACAAGGCGATCACCGGCGACAACGCCTTTGCCCATTCCTCCGGCATTCACCAAGACGGCTTACTGAAAGATAAGCAGGTTTATGAGATTATGTCCCCGGAAGAAGTGGGGGCCGAAAGCATGGAGTTGATCCTAACCGCTCGCTCCGGACGGCATGCTGTTAAGCATGCGGTGGAGAAGCTGGGCTTCGATACTTCCGATGCGGTGGGATTTGAGCGGCTATTTCAGCGATTCTTGACTTTGGCGGATGCCAAAAAAGAAGTGTACGACCATGACCTATACTATCTGTTGAGCGAACATGAAGAACGGAACAACACCGGCTATCCGTTGTTTGAACTAACTTCGTTCCAGGTGATCACCAACGAGGTATGCCCAACTGCAACTGTCGTCTTAACGATCCATGGGGAAGAGCGAAAAGGCAGCGCCATCGGAGACGGCCCTATCGACGCATTATATAGCGTGATCCGGTCGTTAACCGGGATTGACGCCAAGTTGACTTCGTATAAAATCAATAGCATCTCTCATGGCAAAGAAGCCGTCGGACGCGTAAACATTCAGCTTGAAGCGGGAGGCAAAACCTATTCGGGGCGCGCCATGGATACCGATATCATCAAAGCGAGCGGGCAAGCTTTTGTAAACGGAATTAATGCGATGATATTGGCTGGCGAGCATCATAACGACATAACAAATGTTATGTAAACTAAATAACGTGAGCGATAG
The DNA here is from genome assembly GCF_001486505.1 of Paenibacillus rubinfantis. Classification (GTDB taxonomy): domain Bacteria; phylum Bacillota; class Bacilli; order Paenibacillales; family Paenibacillaceae; genus Fontibacillus; species Fontibacillus rubinfantis. The sequence goes on along the minus strand of NZ_LN909065.1, from coordinate 21,590 downwards.
AAGAATGGCAGAAGAGAGGTCCAAGACCTGAGCTTCTGCCATTGTTTTTTACTGCTCGTTCAGTTGAGATAATGCGACTTCTTTTTCGTTCTCCGGTTGACCCAACGGAAAAATCCGTGCGGTGTCATTCTTCTCGTCAACGTGTTGAATGTAAATCGGTACGCCATCGCAAGTCACGTCTACCATGGAAGGGGATTCAACAATCTCTTTTGCCCGTTGACTGTTCATAGGCTAACCTCCTGTACGTAATAGGTTTCTGTTCTTCTGCCGATCCTAAAATACCCGGTTCTTGGCGTTTTTATTCTCTATGCACCGTGAAATGCACGGGAATGTAAAATTTCATCATGAATTTGGTTTGAATGATTTACTTTCAAATCTCAACTACTTATATTTAATAGAGTAGTGCATCAATAAATGGTAGAGGAGGAATGGGATTGATGAATTGGAGAAACAAAGCTTTCGGCAAGCTTCTGGCGATCAGTACGATCGTAGCGGGATTGGCTTCCGGTGCGGTCGGGTTGCCGGCAAACGCCGCCGATCCTGTGAACACAGGGGCAAAAGACTTCGAGTTGCGCGTCCTACATACGAATGACACGCATGCCCACCTGGATAACATTGCTCGCAGGGTGACGGCCATCAACGCGGCCAGAAACGATCAAGCGCTGTTGCTGGATGCGGGGGACGTTTTTTCCGGAACGTTGTATTTCAATCAGTTTAGCGGATTGGCCGATCTGTTCTTCATGAACGAGCTAAAGTATGATGCCATGACGTTTGGCAATCACGAGTTTGATAAAGGCCCCAAGGTCTTGGCCGAGTTCATCAAACAGGCAAAATTCCCGTTCGTCAGCGCCAATCTGGACTTTACAGCCGATGTTGACCTGAAGGGCTTAAGTCATTCCGGGTTAGGCAAGCCGGGAGAGCAAGGTCAGATTTATCCGGCCGTCATCAAGGAAATCGCGGGTGAGAAGGTAGGGATTATCGGCTTAACCACGCCGGAAACCTCCGTATTATCTTCACCGGGTCCCGACATCAAATTCGCCGATGAAGTCGAAAGTGCACAGAAGCAAGTGGATGCTCTGGAAGCGGAGGGCGTAAACAAAATCATCGTCTTGTCTCACCTGGGCTACACCGTGGATCAAGACCTGGCGGAAGCCGTCGATGGGATCGATATCATCGTAGGCGGTCACTCCCATACGCTGCTTGCTGCACCGGAGGTGCACCACGCCGAACAAGAGCCCACGCTGATTGTGCAGACGGGCGAATATAATCAAAATTTGGGCCAACTGGATGTCACGTTTGACTCCACCGGGAAACTTACAACCTGGAAGGGTCAGCTGATTGCGTTGGACACCAAAGATGACGCCGGCAATTTCGTGATCAAGAGCGATGCCGGAGCGGAAGCTAAATTGAAGGAATACGCCGCTCCGCTGGAAGAGCTGAAGAAAACCGTTATCGGCAAATCGGAAGTAATTCTGGATGGCGAACGAGGCAACGTCCGTAAACAGGAAACCAATTTGGGTGACCTGATTGCGGACGGGATGCGTTCGAAAGTCATGAGCATTGTGAAGGAAACCGGGGTTCAAGGATATGTCACGATCCAAAACGGTGGAGGGATCCGTGCTTCAATCCAAGCCGGTGACATCACGTTAGGGGATCTACTGACGACAATGCCATTTGGCAACAATTTGACTGCCTTGAAGATGACCGGGGCAGAGATTACCGCGGCACTTGAAAATGGCGTCAGCGGCGTCGAGAATGGGGAAGGGCGGTTCCCGCAAGTTTCGGGCCTGCGCTTCTACTACGATTCGACGAAGCCGGGCGAAATCATCGATGACGTGACGGGCAAGAAAACACAAAACGGTCAACGCATCGTCAAAATCCAAATCCAAAACGATGACGGCACTTATTCGGATCTCGATCCTAAGGCATATTATATTGTAGCGACCAATTCGTTTATGGCAGGGGGCGGGGATTTCTACGAGTCCATGAAACAAGCGAAAGACGATGGTCGGTTCTATGAACTTAATTTGGTGGATTATGAGGTATTCCACGAATACCTGGATCAAGTAGGTACGGTGAAGGCAACTGCTCAAAGCCGGATTACGGACCTGAAAGGCGCTGCGCTTCCTGCGGAAGCTGGCGGTGCTGCACCTGCAGATCTAGGCTCCACTCCGGAAACGGGGGCAGTCACATTCAGTGATATTTCGTCCGATCCCCATGCCGCTTTAATCGAAGAAGCAGCTGCAGCCGGGATCGTTCAGGGGTATGGGGACGGCACGTTCCGTCCAACGGCAGAGGTGACACGTGCTGAACTCGCAGTTATGCTGAGCCGTGCTTTTCATGTCCCGGAGTCCACTGAGTCTACCGGATACACCGACATTTCAGATGTCCCGAACTGGGCTTTGCCAGCGGTAAAAGCGCTAAAGTCGGCCGGCGCCCTTGAAGGCTTGGTAGATCAAACCTTCCTCCCTAAAAACACGGTATCGGTCAAAGAGGCCGCCGAAGTGATCGCCAGACTCTCTGGTCAAGAAGTGGATCGGGCTGGACTTGACGTCAATGCCCAGGTCACTCGCAGCAGCCTGGTGTTACTCCTTCAAACTGCATTGAAACTTAAATAATTGAACGAAATTCAAACACCGCCCAGCCAGCATTTTTTTGGTTAGGCGGTGTTTTTTATCCCGTTGTGTGATGATTATTTTTTTGGTGGATTCTGTTCGTATTCCTCCGCTAATTCCTCCAATGATTTGATGGGACCATGCGGATTTTGCGCTTGTTTGCGGCTTTTCATGGCATTAACTTTGGTTCGATTGGATTTGGTCATGGAGCTTTATTCCCCTTTCATGAGTGCGGTTTGAAGAACGTAAACGTTCTTTCGCGATAGTGTGGGACGCGTCCGGACGAAATATGCATGATGGAGCGAGGGCAGGAATGCGATATTTGTAGGGGCAGGAATGCGTGAAGTGGAGCACTTTTTATATATTGGACGGAAATAACGCACATTTATTGATCAATGCCTGTTACATCGAATAGAGTATTGGGGAAAGGGAAGATAAGACGCTAGAAAGATACGAATGAAGAGGAGGAGGAGACTAATCATGCTTCAAAAGTATATCACACGTATGAAACCTTGGTTGTTCGTGATGATTTTATCGCTTACAGCATGTACCGAAGGAACGCCGAAACCTTCGGCCAATGTGGAAGATCCGCCGCCAATCCAAGAAGAGGTTACGACTCCAGCCCCAGAGGAGGGGAATGGCAACGCGGAACAGGGCGGCAGTGCCCCGGAATCCACGCGCCCAGAAGTCGAAACTTTTGAACTGCTGACCGGGGAGGGGAACCAGACGTTAACGGCTAACTTGCATCAAGGGGATGGCTTTAGCTTATACGTTTTTGAACATTTCGGTTTTGATGCGGACGAAGGACGTCTATATCTGAACAGCAATCCAGAATACCATGTTCAAATTGAAAAGTTATCCGCTGATCAGGACTTATCGCAGCTGATCCCCCAAGCCAGAGATGAGCTCGCGGCATTCGGCGAAGTATCCGACTACAGCGGCGAGCTGATCGAGCACCCGTTGGGCTTTGCTGAGATTTATCTACAAGCCTCCAGCGAGAAAGGCATCCAGGATTATATCGTGTGGAAGTCCACGACGGGGGAAGCCTTCCGGTTCCTTCTTCACAATCCCAAAGGGGAAGAGGCCCCCGAGTTTGCCGGCCCGGTCATGGTTTCGCTAGCGACAGTTCAAAGCGAATCCTAAGAAGCAAAAAGGAGAAGCCAATGACGGCCTCTCCTTTTTTGGTGGTGATAAGGGTTATTTCGCACCTTTAAAAGTCAGATTCACATGATTCAGGTCCGTGCTGCTGTTAAAAATAAATTCCAGTTGGTACTTCCCGCGGATATAAACCATTTTCTTCTGAGTGATCTTACCGGCTTTGATCGTTGAAGTCGAGTTGGGCATTCCCCATTGCTTCATCAACATGTGTTGAGTGATGCTCCCCAGATTGGTTTGTCGTTCTACGCCCGTACCGAAATAGCGCATTTCTTGAAGTTTGTTCTTCTTATAAGAAAAGGCAAAACCCGGTTGGCCCATCGAGCTTTCGTATTCATCAAATGCGTTAGCCCCGGTACCCGATGCATAGGGTTGACCGAAGATATCGATCACCTCATCCCGTTTCGTTTTTCCAAGGGTGAGTCCTTTGGAGAGCTTGTTTAGATCATCCGGGAATTGACCTTTCAGAGCCGGTTTATAAAAGCTGTTCAAGAATGTGTTCACGGATTGAGCCGCTTTGGCTTTAGATTGAGCTGCTGTTGTGGTTGGGGCATGGGTTGCTGCAGAGACCGGGGGCATCGTGTACGTCGTTACCCCAGTAAATCCAAGAGCTGCTGCGCCTGAGATTAAAACTGCGGCAGTTATATTTTTAGCAGATGGCTTTTTCTTCATGATGAATCCTCCTCCTAGGTCCAGCACTTAATGATTCGTGCTTGTCTTTTTTTGTATTCTTAATTCTACTAACGAGAACACATTTGAAAATGTTCCTGGAAAATAGATAAAACTAATTGTGATCGCAGAGCAAGGGAAAGACCAGAGAAGCAATTCATCAAATATATTTGATGAATACTTGAATTTACCAAATTATTATGTTAAGATTCCTTCATCAAAATAATTTGATGTAAGCATCCCTCAGCGAAAAACACACAACGGTATGTAAACTGTGTTGTCCAGCTTGCTGCTAAATGGAGGTAATTGCGTGATTAAAGAAATCCCAACTCTTTCACAGACTCAAGATACTGTTGATTTTGCTGGGTATGAAGCCAAGTTCAAAGCCTTAGCTGATCAAAAGCGTTTACAGATTATGTATGAGCTCACTCAAAAGGGGAGTGTATGTGTCTGCGACTTGGTCGATATCGTAAATATGCCTCAGTCTAAACTGTCTTATCATTTAAAGATTTTACTTGATGCGGGTTTAATTACTCGAGAGACGAGAGGGACATGGAGTTATTACGAGTTAAATCATACTGAAGTAAATCGATTATTGTCTCCTGAACTGTGTTGTATATTCCGGAAAATAGACGATCGACCAAGCGGTGGTTGTTGTTCATGATCCCACATCGTGGGTTTCATTTCGTGATATTGATTTATTAAAATAACTTGATTTATTAAAGGAGAGATATGAGATGAGCCAAACGAGAGATGATGAAGTTCGTCAGCATGTACGTAACCGTTACAAACAGATTGTGCTTGAAAGTGCTTCTACATCCAGTTGTTGTACACCAAGTTCTTCAGAAACGGGTTGCTGCGGTACTCCGAATGAAGTATCTTCGAAACTAGGATACTCGGATGAAGAACTAGCGGCCGTTCCACTAGGATCGAATCTTGGCCTTGGTTGCGGAAATCCACAGGCCATTGCGTCACTGAAGCCAGGGGAGGTCGTTCTCGATTTAGGTAGTGGGGCCGGCTTTGATTGCTTTTTGGCATCCAAGCAAGTGGGGGAGTCAGGTAAAGTTTATGGGGTTGATATGACACCGGAAATGGTGAGCCGTGCACGAAGTAATGCTCAGACTAATGGATACAAGAATGTTGAGTTCCGACTTGGCGAAATTGAACATCTGCCTATGCCTGATAACTCAGTAGATGTAATCATTTCAAACTGCGTGATTAATTTGTCTCCGGATAAACCTCAAGTTTTCCGTGAAGCATTTCGTGTGTTAAAGCCGGGTGGTCGTTTAGCCATTTCTGATGTCGTGGCGACTGCAGAGTTTCCGAAAGAAATTAAGGGTGATCTTAATTCTCTGGCCAGCTGTATATCCGGTGCATCTACGGTTGATGAAATCAGTGGAATGTTAAATCTAAGCGGATTTACAGATATAGTTGTCGAACTTAAAGACGAATCTCGTGAATTTATTAAAGACTGGGTACCAGGTGCGAATATTGAGGATTATACATTGTCGGCTGTCATTAAAGCAATTAAACCATAATAATTTCCGATACCATTCCGTGATCTACCTATACGCTGAAAATAGCTTTTAGGCATGGTTATTAGTCTGCGTCTTGTATCATTTGTCTTCATCAAACCTACTCTTACCATAAAGGTCGCTCCTCAACAAGTGCATCTGGACGGGGGAAGTGTCCGCGATAACCAATCCTATAGCGCGGTTCTTGCTGCTTTACCGATCGGGCTTTTTTATTAATCTAGCCACTTTGTATAGACAGTAACTGATGTAGTATTTCCTGGAATATTTGCATTTTTTCTGCCATTTCAATTCACGAGGCGACTCTTGAATATGGGTAACAAGACTATAGATGCTTAAAAGTCGCGTAACACAACCACAAGGAGGAAACCATTGTTTCACTTTTAGCTTTAGATGGCAGCAGTGATACACTAAAAAGAAGACAAAATTATACTGTACTGAAGAAGAATATAACGTTCAAGAGACGCGCCAGAAAAAGTGGATATTTGCTTTCAATCAATAGAGGACAGAGAATCTTCGGATAACTCTTATGTATTATTATTACGTAAAATAATAATTTGACGAAATTATATAATTGGATTATTCTAGGTTCAGGAGGTGCGCGTTCGAAATGGATAAAACGATGAAATCACAATATATGAGCCGCATCGATGAGAAATTAACGGATTTGCCTTGGTACGTTGCCGAATACATCGATACGCGTAAACGCAAGCTGTCGCATACGACGTTATTGAATTACTGTCACGATTACATCATCTTTTTTGATTGGCTCGTGGCCGAACGTTTTGCAGCTCCTAACCGTAAAGACGTCGAACTCTCGGTTCTTGAGAAACTGACGGTTCGTGAAATTGAAAGCTTCTTAACGTTCCTGGAATATCAATTAGGTAACTCCAAATTGACGATCAACCGGAAGCTGTCGGCGCTAAAGTCGTTGTTTGATTACCTGCAGAATAAGGCCGAAACTGCTGAACTCAAGCCATATCTAGAGCGTAATGTCATGGCCAAAATAGAATTTAATGCCATGAAGGAAACCCAAGAAACGATCGCGAATCGGATTGAAGGTAAAATTCTGCGCGTGGATGATTTTGAACTGTTCCGTCAGTTTGTCGCATACGATTATGGTGCGCAAAACCGCGACAATAAGCGGCTATATCAGTTTCACGAGTTTAACCGGGAACGCGATACGGCGATCGTTTCTTTGATCCTCGGATCCGGATTGCGTTTATCAGAAGTCGCCGGCATCAACCTGGAAGATCTCGACATGAACAAGGGTTTGGTGCGGGTCATCCGCAAAGGCAACAAGGAACAATACGTGTATTTTAGCGAACAGGCCAAAGCGGATCTGGACAACTATATAAAGGTTCGTGAAGCCCGGTATAAACCGGAAAAATCAGAAACCTACTTGTTTATGGCTGCGCCGATCGGCAGAAAAGGAAAAAGCCGGCGATTAACACCAAGATCTATTGAAAAGCTGATCGAGAAATACGCGACAGCTTATGGTAAACCCGCATTAACGGTACACTCGTTAAGACATTCCTTCGCGACGCGTTATCATCAGGAGAACAACGATGTGCCACGACTGAAGAACCAACTAGGTCACTCGTCAATCCAAACAACGATGATCTACACACACTTAACGGATGAGGAAATGCGCAAAGCCGTTATTAATATGGACAAGTAGAGCATGGAGCGATCAGACCGCTGGAAAGCCTCAAATGTAGGTTCCTGCGGTCTTTCCGTATCGACTTTTTCACAAAACCCGTATTTTGTTCACATATCCTAATCGACCTATTGTCATCCGATGATTCTGCGTTTTGTTCAGATTCTGTATACCCAATGCGTTTCAGATGGATGAAGTCAAATTTTTATGCCAGTCTCAGTAATCTGTGTGTTCGAAATATCGCTAGCTTTGCGTCCTTTGCTAACACAGTCCGTTCGGCTTTGCAATCTACTTGGGATCGCCCAACTTTCAATCATCTGGTGAACAATGCCGGCCACGGGGAAATGGTAGATTTCGCAGAAACAACAGAGGCTCAGTTCGATAGCTTGTTCAATGTGCATGTCAAGGGCGTGTTTTTCTTGACTCAGGCCCTTCTGCCGCTTCTTGCTGATGGTGGTCGTATAGTGAATTTTTCAACGGGTCTCACTCGTGTATCCTATCCCGGATTCTCTGCTTACTCTGCAGCGAAAGGTGCGGTTGAAATTCTAACCATTTATATGGCCAAAGAACTTGGTCACCGAGGTATTACCGCTAATACCATTGCACCTGGAGCAATCGAAACCGATTTTTTAGGAGGTTCTGTACGCGACATCCCTGCTTACAATGATGCGTTCGCCTCGATGACTGCCCTTGGCCGAGTTGGCGTGCCTGAGGATATCGGTCCGGTAGTCGCCAACCTGCTTGGATCCGACAATCGCTGGGTTAATGCACAGAGAATCGAAGTCTCGGGTGGTCAGAACATCTGATCGCAAGGATAACTGCTAATATGTGACTATGTTCTTGTCCTCTGACATTTATTGTGCTCGATTGTCTGAGGACAAAACATTGTTCCTTTAAGGACAAGAATTTTTTCATTGGTGATTACAGCCTCTACTCCCTCGTGCACATCTGCTTTTACATATCCTTTCTTCCCCCATCCTCCGAAAGAGATTAGTTAGAATTCTATTCATCCTGAAGCCCTTCTCCTTTACCTCATTTGATAAGCTTCTCAATACCGTAAGAAGTGTGGTTTTTCATTCACTACCTTGCTTTATTCAGTACTGCATGATATTATACTTTCTTGTACAGCTGAACGAAGCTCCGTTAATATCTTTATCATGTATTTATCTAGCTAAAAGTCATCTGTGAGCGGACTGGTGATAACTTGAAAGGCGGTAACCTATGCTTAACGTTAATTTAAAAAATGACAAGAAGACAATCAGAACACGGCTGTCGAAGTTTCCTCTTCCACGTACTTCTCCCCTTCCGTCAGGATGGAAAGGAGCGATTTGGGGAGTTTCTATCGTTACGTTGTTCATTTGTTTCGTGCAAGCTTTCTATTACCTTGGGTCACGAGGTATTCAGGACTACTTCGTGGGTACAATCTTATCGATTCTGACCGTACTTGGACTCACGGGTCTGATTGCAGGCGTGTTGCATTGGGCTAGAAAAATGCCTTCTCGGTATGTTTGGGTCCTGCTGGCTTCTATTTGTTTATTGTATCTTAGTTTTTTAGGCCCCCTACCGTTCACGCTATCCATTCTTTTATGCATGCTCTTCTCCTTTTCTTTACTTGGAGCCTTGTTATATCGATTCATAAAGGGTTCGTATCGCGAAGCTGCAAGGTGGGTAAAGGTAGCGGCAAGTACGGGGATTGCTGTGACGATCATCTTCATTTGTGCACTCGGATATTGGCTTACGAGTCGCGGGTTTGCTGAGTTAGAAGTTCCTCATCCTTTACAATCTATCAAGACTGCGGACAATTACTCAACCTCCGTGGCTAATCCGGCTGAACCGGGGCCCTATCCGGTAAAATCCATAACCTATGCTAGCAATCCAACGTATCGCAAAGATCTTAGCACCCCAGGCCATCTCATGACAGAGACTGTGGATGGATCGGCATTTGTAGGAAATTGGTCTTCCCGACGTACGAACACCTTTGGATTTGGTCCAGAGGCAATGCCGCTGAATGGCACGGTTTGGTATCCGGAAGGCGACGGCCCCTTCCCGCTTGTCCTTATTGTCCATGGGAACCATCTTGCGACGGAGTTCTCTGATCCCGGATATGCTTATCTGGGAAAATTGCTGGCCAGTCGCGGATATATCTTCGCTTCGATCGACGAGAACTTTCTGAACATTTCTCCTTACGATGATCTGTTCATTTTAGATGGATTGAAGGGTGAAAATCGTGCACGTGGTTGGTTATTACTCGAACATTTAAAAACGTGGGAGTCATGGAACGCTTCGAAAGGAAATCCGTTCTACGACAAAGTAGATATGCAGCATATCGCACTGATGGGGCATTCCCGTGGGGGTGAGGCCATCACGACAGCAGCCGCATACAACCAAATGACAACCTATCCTGAAGATGCAACCATCAAGTTTGATTACCATTTTAATATTCAATCCCTTGTCTCGATCGCAGGTACCGACATGCAATACAAACCAGGTGGACAACCCATTGAGCTCAAAGATATCAACTATTTGTCTCTCCATGGCTCTCATGATATGGACGTCAATTCGTTCCTTGGAGCGAATCAGTATTATCGTACACACTTTACTGAAGATCGTAACTATTTCAAAACCTATGTGTACATTTATGGTGCAAACCATGGACAATTCAATACGGTTTGGGGTAGAACCGATGCTGCCGGGATCGGAAACCTGTTGTTTAATAACTCAGAGATCCTTCCTGGCGAACAACAAATTCAAGCTGCAGAAGTATTGATATCATCTTTTTTAGAGGCCACATTGAAGAATAATGATTCCTATCGGATGGTATTTCAAGATCTTGGGTATGGCAAGGAATGGTTGCCCGAAACCATGTACATCAGCAATTATTCGGACGGAAACACTACCCCCCTCGCGAATTATGAAGAAGATTCCGATCCAGGAACAACCACGTTACCCGGCGGGCATTTGGAAGGAGACTCCCTCAAAGCCTGGAAAGAAGACAAAGTAAAGATGGAAATGTCAGATGAACAGTTTAGCGCGGTTTTCTTAGAATGGGATAACACATCGGGTTCCTCCATTCCGGTCTATCAGGTCATCCTTCCGGATTCGGGGATCGATATATCTGACACAAGTACTCTTGTTTTTTCCATTGCTAACCATGACGCCAAGCCGGAAGCACGTGCAGCAGACACTTTGGTCGACCTAACGATCTCCGTTGAAGATAAACATGGAAACGTGAGTCACTTGCCACTTAGCCAATATTCCCCCCTTCTCCCCATGTTCGAAGGTGTTCTTGCCAAGCGGCCGTTAGGATTCTTTCAAACGATAAAGGAACCGATTTTTCAAAACTTTGCGTTCGATATGAATGATTTCATGAAAGCCAACACCCATCTAGTGCCCGAACAGATTCGCAAGATTAGTTTTATTTTTGATCAGACCCCCAAAGGAAATATCTTAATGAAAGACATCGGCATACGGAATGATAAAAGATAAATGAGCACAAAGAAAGCCGCTAAATTAGCGGCTTTTCTTTGTGCTTAATCGCTACTTTGCAACTTGTTCAATCCCTGTAGTAGCAAAGTTGTTTTTTGAATATCTCCCCCACGATCAATATATGCTGACCATTTGGGGAAGACCTCTTTGAAGAATTCATTTCCTACATCCGTTAAATCCGTGCTGTGCAGGACCAAATCGTCCTTGAGCGAACCATCCTCATGGAACGGTTCTACTAGAATCAACTTGTGCTCTACTAAAAAGTTCATGAGTACCGTTGTCATTGAAGTAACTTGCTGTCGATAAGACAAGCTTTTGCTTCTTTTTAACAGCGTAGGATAACTATATCTTAAAATGCTCACGCGAATCACCTCGGGTTTCACCTACTGATGAAGTCAATTCTATCGTATATCTATACCCTCAATCAAATCATGGGAAGTAACTCAGACGGAAAAAGCTTCAGTAAGGTCGTGCTCTCGACTGGTCGATGTTTCAATGTGACTTTAATTCAACACCTTTTGGAAGTACGGATATCACTTTATGCATCACCACGGGATTGGTTTGCAACTCTTCCCCCAGCAATACGATGATGCCGGAATCCTCCCGAGAACGGATCAGCCGGCCAATCCCCTGGCGAAGTCGCAGAAGCATATACGGCATATCGATCTCTTGATAAGGGTCAGTAACCGCTTTTCGTCGGGCATTAAATACAGGGTCCAGCGGTGGAAAAGGCAGCGACCAAACCATGACATTCTTGAGCGATGGTCCCGGTACATCAAGTCCTTCCCATAGACTGACCGCACACAACACGCTTTCCTCCTCCTGCTGGAATGCTGAAATCAGGTGGCTAATTTCTCCGTCACCTTCATAATAGAACGACATCCCGTCAAGCAGGGGCTCAGCCTTCACCTGTTCCTTGAATTGACGCAGCTCATTTCGAGTCCGGAACAGAATCAGCGCTCTGCCACCGGTGCGATGGAGCATGCGCGCCGCTTCTTTCATTTTGCCCTCAAAACCTTCAGCCAGAGGCCATTGTGGTGCTATAACCTCCATCTGTTCCTGATACGCATAGGGTGAATCAACCGAAAAGGACAGATAATGATCAATACCAAGACTGTCCGCGAGATAATGGAAAGAGCTCTCCACCGACATCGTTGCTGACGAGAATACAATGGGCATACGCAACTGGAACACCTGTTTTTCGAGTATTTCTTTCACCGTACCCGGCATGACCGTAAGCGTAAGCCCTTCCGGGCTGTCCTCCACCCAGCTGATGACCGTCGATTCCGAATGCTCGAACAGAAGGAGCGCTTGTTGCATCATCTCCATATGCTCCTCGACGATCCGAAGCTGATAGTGATCCAACGTATAGAGTTCCCCTTCAAAAACGAGTTCCTCTTCAATCGCAGATATCAAACCTCGGAACCGGCGCACCTCGCTGAGCAGTGTCTCGGTCAAGACGATTTCTCTACGTTCAGACCCTGCAATGGCAAGGTTATATCGTCCAAACGCGTTAAACATCTCTTCGCTCTGTACAATGGCCTCATCAATCAATACAGCCAGGGATTCTCGGATTTCATTTTGCAAGAGGCGTGTAATTAATTGTTCAAAGATCACATGCTTCATCTTATAGCCAAACGCCTTCATGGCTGCCGATTCCAACAAATGTCCCTCGTCGAACACGACGGAGGAATGCTCAGGCAGGAGCGGCAGTTGACCCTCCCGTTTACGTCCATCGTAAGTCCATACATGCTCCAAATAATAATCATGCGAACAAATGATAATGTCGGCAGCTCGCCGGTAATGGTCCCTGGATAACGTCTGTCCACAACGGTGACGGCGATCACAGGTGAAGCAGTCCTGGAAAGGATCCCAATTAACGGCATTCCATTGTTCGTCGGTAAGCTGCGGATAGTTTCTCCGGTCACCGTATGCATGAAACGACTGCATGGGCGCAGAAGAATAAACGAAGCTGGGCAAACCTGTCATGATTTCTTCCCAATCAACATCCGTATTCGCTTGAACTCTCGCCTGATCCAGCTTCTGGAGACACAAATATTGATCCGGCGATTTACCGAGCCGCGCATCAATGATCAAATCCAAATGTCTGGCTAGCTTGGCGATATCGCCTTCAGGTTTGACCAACTGTTCAATCAGGGACTCGTCCGCGCAGGCAATGACCGCTGGTTTGCGTGTATAGCGCGCGTAACATACCGCATAAAGAAGATAGACCAGTGTTTTCCCTGTACCTACTCCCGCTTCGGCGAAAATCGTTTGTTTGTCGGCAAATGCTTTCTCTAGTTGAAACGCCATGTAAATCTGCTCATCCCGCACTTCAAAGCCGGCTGCAGGCAGCAGCTCATAAAATACGTCTGCTACCCAATCCGCTACTTGCTGAATAAACGGGATGCCAGGGTTATAGGTAAAAGGGTACGGCTTCACGTTATCATATACCTCTGCTTTCTTGCGCGTAAGGCTCAATCTTGATCCTCGTTCACAAACGTTCTCTTCAAATAAATAAGCATTTCTACAGAATAAAACAATCTATTTAACTTTACAAGCTGCTTCCCGGTAATACAAGTTTTTGTACAAAATTCTATTCAAAATCCGAATTGTTCCTTGACCCCAGGACAAATAACCGAGCTCATCACTTCACCTACGCATCCATCTTACGATAAACCACCAAAGCCACCACAACAAAGACAAGTGTCCATATCAAGAACACCCCTGTCCCCTGCAACGGTGTAAGAGCGTTCAGCTCCACAGGGGAAGGCACCCTATACATGTAAGATCCGGCCGCATCCGGTAGAACGTTTTTAGACTTAAACTGAGAATTCCTCAACAACGGACTGATGATGAAATCATAGCCAAGCAAGATCACTAAAGCTGGAGTGGTTCGTCTGAGTAAAGCACCTATAGCTGCACTGAGTAATGTAGATAATGTCAGATAACCTGTTGCACCTGCTAATACCTCGATCATTGCATCGATTTCAAACCCTGCGGCTCCTTCTCTCACTCTGATCCATGTATATAGCATACTTGAGGCAACCATCAAAAACGCTGCGGGAATCGTAATTATGGCTACCGCTATATGCTTGCTGGTAAATTGAAGCCCCCGCCATGGCATCGCCGCTAAGGTCGTTCGAATCTGTCCCCCGTTGTACTCCGAACAAGCTACCAAGATCCCAAGAATCATGAATCCTACTTGAAGATACCCCATAGAGGAAATCCCAAGATTCAGTATATTTCTCGATCCTCCTGGCTCTTTAAGACTAAGCGAAACATAAGCTGCAATTATCCCTAAATTCAGAATAAATGTACCTATAAGTGTAAGCCATACCGAAGGTAATGATATGAGTTTGGCTAGTTCAGCATGCAGGATTCGCGTCAGCTTCCTCATGAGGCAATATCCCTCCTACTGAAGACAATAGAAGCAACAATGAAAAGGATCAATACCCAGGTGAACATCACTAAGCCTCCCATAAACGGAGGAAGAAAGCTATCGCCCGTTACCATAAACATTTCGATTCCAACTCGGTCGGGCAAATATAACGCCAGCTTGGTAAGCTTGGAAAGCAAGAAACTAAAGGATACAAACGAGGTATTCATGATGAGGACCGCAAGCGGAATCATACCATTCTTTGTGAGTACCGTGATACCCAATGCCAAGAGAGCCGTAAATACCCAGTAACAAACCACCCCAAACAGCTTGGAGTATTCGAACACAGGGGTAAATTCCCCAAGGATAAAATGAGTGGCTGCCAAAGTGGTCGAAATCGCAATAACACTCATTAATAGGCTGATGAGAGCTACCGCAGCTGCTTTGGCTAGAATGAAATGTAACCTAGATGAAACTACCGTTAAACTCGTTCGAATTTGCTGTCCTCCACCGGATTCACTGCTTTCGGTCAAATATTCACTGCTGACAGCAAGCACACCGAGAATAATGACACCTTGCACACCAAGAGCTAGTCCAATATAACCCACTTCCGACAGCCGCGTGCTGATTCCCGCGATAATCTCTTCTTTTTGGGCATGACCGTCCATGGCAGCAATAAATGCAGGAGCAACAACCCCAATCAGAAAGGCAAGCCAAATGCCCGGCAAGGAGAGCAATTTAGATACTTCTGCGTGAAATGCTCTCATACACCGTCACCTGTTTTGTCAGATGTCAGCGCAAAAAAAGCTTCCTCCAACGAGGAATAATTGGCGGTGACCTCCTCCAACGTTCCATCTGCAACGATGACTCCATGCTTGATGATAACCACGTCATCAACCGTCTCCGCAAGTTCTCCCATGAGATGGCTGGATAGTAACACGGTATTCCCGGCTGCCGCACGTTCACGCAGAAACGTTCGGATCCAACGGATGCCTTCCGGGTCAAGCCCGTTTACCGGTTCATCTAGAATCAAGATCTCGGGATCTCCCAGCAGTGCAGCTGCGATTCCGAGTCTCTTCCCCATTCCAAGGGAATATTTCCCCACTCTTTGATTCGCTACCTTCGTAAGACTTGCGATTTCCAGAACTTCCTCGACACGGACGCGAGGCAATCCTGCGGCATGAGCCATCCAACGCAAGTGGGCCCGCCCTGTTCGGCTGCGATGGGCTCCAGATCCGTCCAATGCAGCACCTACTGCAGTTAGAGGATTATGTAATTGAGCGAACGGCTTGCCATGAATGAGCGCAGTCCCTGAAGTGGCACGATCTAATCCAAGCAATATGCGTAGGGTAGAACTTTTGCCAGCCCCATTTGGCCCTAAAAAACCAGTCACTCTGCCTGGTCTAGCTTTAAAACTGATCCCAGATAAGATTTCTTGTGTTCCGCGACGTTTGACTAAGTTCTCAATTTCTATCAACCCTAACACTTCCTTTCCTGTTATGGTTGCCATTATAAGGAAGCAAAGTTACATCGCGGCTATCGTGAGGTTTACTTCTGGATTACCTTTAGGTTAAACACGAATAATAACGACTCTTGTGCCTTTTTCATTAGAGGTAAAGTTGGCTTGCAGGCCCATTCTCTTCAACATGGTATGACAAATGGATAAGCCGATGCCTGCTCCACGTTCATCGGAGGTGTTGTCCATACCTGGACCTTTGTCGGCAACAATGATTTGTTCATTTTCAACATTAACACCAATGTTCGCATATTTCCCCTCTGCTGCATGCCGAACAATATTCTGAAATAAATTATCCAAGACCCGGATCATCCATTTCGGATCAACTTCCCAATAAAAAGTCTCCTCCGCCGGTAAATCAGCATCAAGCTGGATTTGGTTGTCTTCAAAAACAGGATACCACGAAGCAACCGCTGCTCTTACTAAACGTGCCATGTCGGTGGAAACGGGTTCAAATGGATGTTTCCCTGAGGTTAGCAAGGTATAGGAAAGTAAATCATCCATTAAATCCCCGACTCTGGTAATCGTCTGATTCATTTCGGTTAATGAGAGCTGACCTTCTATACTTACAACTTCTTTATTTAATCGGGTGACATGTCCTCTCAAAATGGTCAGTGGCGTTCGTAAGTCGTGGGATAGATTCGCAATCAGTCGATGGCGCAATACTTCCTCTTCCTGGGCTTGCCGGCGACTATCTTCAAGCTGTTGAATCATCCAATTAAAAGAACTCCCTAACTGGTCGATCTCATCCATCCGATCCGCTAGAACAGGAATGGGGCTAGGGAACACATTGTTTCTAGCTGAAAGTGACATGACTCCTTGTAAATCGGCGAGACGTCGCTGCAGGTTTAAGAAGAATCGCCAGGATAAGATCACAAAGGCAACAATAATAAAACCAAACAACAGTACAGTAAGGTGAAAAAGGTTTAAGGTATTTATTTCTTGGACTTGAATACCGGAAACCCCAAAAAACGCGCTGAAGCTAATAAGAATGATTGGAGGAAGAAAGATAAACAGAAAATGTAATTTGAGAAAACGACGAAATAAGGATCCATTCTGCTTCATAACTTCACCCGATACCCTATTCCTTTTAACGTTTCAATGATCTCCGGGGAATCCGGATAACGCTCCAGCTTTTGACGCAATCGATGGATATGCACCATAATCGTTTTATCCCCTGTGATATAAGGTTCTTGCCAAATGGCTTCATAGATCTGTTCTTTGGGCAAAACTTGATTGGGGTGCCGCAAAAAGTACATCAAGATCTGATGTTGCTTCCCGGTTAAGATAATTTCCTCTCCGGTGTGTTTGTCATATACCATCTGGCCTTCTGGGTCAACTTCAATCTGATTTCCTAATGAGATGCGTTCGGAAGGGGTTCCACCCATTCGACGAATTAATACTTCCAATCTAGCCACCAGTTCCTCCGTGTGGAAAGGTTTCGTTAAATAGTCATCCGCAAATTGTAACCCGTCCACCTTGTCTTCTATCGAGGTTCGAGCAGATAACAGCAAAATAGGAACGGCAGGAGCCGCCTTTTTTAATCGTTTTCCCACCGTAAATCCGTCTAATCCCGGCAACATAATATCCAAAATGACGACGTCATGCTGGCTCACTTCTCGTTCAGCAGCTTCCCCGGACAGCAGCCACTGCACTAAGAATCCACGCTGCTCCAGTTCTTCTTTGACCCAACCGCCGATTTTCTCATTATCTTCGATATATAATACTTTTCTTTTCAAGCTACATCCCTCACTCGCTGCATTTCCTCGCTTTAAATACCATCGTTAACGGAAGCATCTTTGCGACTACCTAATCCATTTCCACATCATCCGACCTTTTCCTTCCCTGTAATAAAATAAAGCCGCGCTAAGCGCGGCTTATCCTTGATGCTTCTATTTATTTCGTACTCACGGGCAATCTCCCGTTGGCTTTCAACTGACCGAGCAACACTTGGATCCCGGCATGGGTATTAGGCTCTTGCTTTCCGTAAACGGCAAGCCCTGACCTGATGTTCTGCACATAGATCATCTCGTACGGATTGCCAAGCGATAATAACGTGTACCGCGTATTTTGCTTGTTTAGGTCATTAATCATCGTCTGAACCTCGGCCCAACCGAATTGACTAGCTACATTACGGAATTGATAGGAGGCCAAAATAACGTAATCCGCCTTCTCCATCCTTTGAAGGGTCTCTGATATTTTGCCTTGACCAAAGATGGAAATTTCTGTTGTTAGCGAAAGGTTGCTGCTGGCTTTCGCCAACTGTCGCTGAAGCTGCTCCGCCTGCTCCTGATCGACTGCGGCAATAACGACCCGGTCTCCTGATCGAATCGGATCCGGCTGGGCACCGTCACGGCTGGCCAAAACGGTAGCCGCACGTTCCGCAATTTCTCTTCCCACCGCGCGGTGCGCTTCAGAGCCGATAGTTTTCAGTGCGCCTAGCTTCTGCGTGAGGCTTGCTTTTTGATCAAACAACCCGTATTTCGATTTCAGCTCCAAGATACGCTTCACTGACTCGTGGATGGTTTCGGCCGGAATCGTTCCCTTCTTCACCGCTTGAACCAGCGTTTGATGGGCCGCTGCTGGGTCCTGCGGCATCAGGATGATATCGACACCGGCGTTGACGGCTCGTTCTACCGCTTGATTCTCCCCAAAATGCTCCGCGATCCCATTCATCGTGAAGGCATCCGATATGATGATTCCTTGATAACCAAGCTCCTCCCGGAGCAGGCCGGTTAGCACCTTCTTCGATAAAGTCGCTGGAATCGGTACGCTGCTTCCGTCCTTAAGTGATGTCACAAGTTCATGATCTACCGAAGGGAAGGCGATATGGGCGGTCATGATCATCTCCACCCCACCGTCGATAGCCGCTCGAAATGGCTTGAGTTCCACCGCATCTAGCCGATCTCGACTATGCGTCAGTACAGGCAATCCCAAATGCGAGTCAACCGTCGTATCTCCATGCCCCGGAAAATGCTTCACCGCCGCGATCACCCCGGATTGTCGCAGCCCTTGGATCGTTGCAAGGCCAAGGCGTGATACCAGGTCCGCATCCGAGCTAAAAGAACGCATTCCGATGATGGGGTTATCCGGATTGCTGTTCACATCGAGCACCGGAGCAAAATTGACCTGTAGCCCCAGCGCCTTCAACTCCTCTCCCGTAAGCTTTCCGGCCGCTTCGGCCAGCGCCGCGTCTCCGGTTGCCCCAAGCGCCATTTGCCCCGGCAGATTGGTTCCCCCTGGGATACGCTTAATCACGCCTCCTTCTTGATCAATGCCGAGAAAGAGAGGAATATCCCCTGCTTCTTGTTGTATATCATGGGTGAGCTTTACGATCTGACGTGCGTCGATAATATTTTTATCAAAAAGAATAAGTCCTCCGAGGTCCTGACCGTGAATGCGGTCCTTCAATCCTTCGTTGACTGTTGTTGTCGCTTGGCCATTCCATTGCCTGATGTCTGGCATTAGCATTTGGCCTACTTGCTCGCTGATGGTCATATAGGAGATCAGCTTGTCCCAATCCTGCGCCACGATGGCGGTTTGGCGTTCGAATCGAATCACCCGTGATAGAAAGACGGAAAACTCCGCCCGCGTGACGGTTCGATCCGGACGATACGTGCCATCTGGATATCCACCAAGGAGTCCGTTAGAGCTCATGACATGGATCGGCGCGGCGGCCCAATGATCATGGACATCTGTTAAGTTTACAGGTTGCTTGCCACTCACAAGTGCATAGGCGCGAGTTAAAAAGGCAGCCGTCTCCGCGCGGCTCATCGCCGTATCGGGGTGGAATGTGCCGTCGGGAAATCCGCTGGCCAGTCCATTTTTCTCCGCAACACTAATTTCGCGATAAAAAGGATGTGTGGTTGGAACATCAGAATAGCTCGTGCGAACCGCTCCGGATTGCAGTTGCTCTGGATAAAGCTCCCGCACCATAAAAGTTACGGCTTGCGCTCGAGTCACTGGCTTGTCTGGCGCAAACTTCCCATCCCCATATCCGGCAACAGTCCCCCTGTCAGCCATATAGTTTATTCTGTCTTCCGCCCACTTCACATGTTGGAGATCCGAAAACCGTTCGGCCGCAGCCGCACCTCCTGCTGAAATAAGAAAGGAGCCAAGAACAGCTCCCAAAATCATCATTCCTTTTGTTTTCATCTGTCTACCTCTCTAGTTGTCGATGTATAAAGTTAGACGCTTCTTCTCTATCGTTTGTTGCGCAAGCGTGCCGCATTAGGTGCTTTGATGTTCCATAGTAGCTTAGGTCAAGCCGTTCCGCTGAAGATCACGAATGGCTTCCCAGGAGATGAAAGTATAGCCGAACCTCCATTTCACGATTCTCATCATACCTAGTTTTTGAAATGAAGTCATGTTTCTTTTCCTCCAAATTTCTTTTCCTTCGGAGCGATGGCTGACCTTGGCTGCATTAGCACTGAAATAGTTGCACCAGTGCATCTATTTTTGCGCATTTCCGGCAATTTAGGCTCAATAGCTGCAATAATGCACTTAATTTAGCACATTGGGCCGGAATTCGTTGGAATCGCCGAAAATAAATGCACTGTAGCATCTATTTCCCCAAAATCGGCGAATACTCCGAAAATAACTGCATATACACACTTATTTTACTAACGGTCGCATCGGTCCAAGGAACATTCCTGCAAAAATACAGCTTTTTGAGCATCGATCCACAGATTGATTGAAATACCTGTAAAAATGCAGTTTTTTACACAGAAACACAAAAAGAGCACTACCGAATCAACGGTAATGCTCTTTTCCTTTTGCTTGGCGGCGTCCTACTCTCCCAGGACCCTTCGGTCCAAGTACCATCGGCGCTGGAGGGCTTAACAGTCGTGTTCGGGATGGGAACGTGTGGAACCCCTCCGCCATCGCCACCAAACGGGTTTTGATTCATCAAATATGTAACAGGAAACAGCATCGCCAAATGCTGTGAGCCTACTTCACTGAAATAACCTCTTGGGTTACATCAGATCCATACTTGCTCCCTGAAAACTGGATACGAAACTTGATTTGCGTGTTAGCCCCTACTTGTTCCCGGGGTCCCCGAAAAGTAATCGGAATTACCTTCGAAGCCTCGCGTCACTTTTTGGGGTGTTGTTTGGATAAGCCCTCGACCGATTAGTACCTGTCAGCTCCATACATTGCTGCACTTCCACCTCAGGCCTATCAACCTCGTCGTCTTCAAGGGGTCTTACTAAATTGGGAAATCTCATCTTGAGGGGGGCTTCACGCTTAGATGCTTTCAGCGCTTATCCCGTCCGCACTTAGCTACCCAGCTGTGCTCCTGGCGGAACAACTGGTGCACCAGCGGTGCGTCCATCCCGGTCCTCTCGTACTAAGGACAGCTCCTCTCAAATTTCCTACGCCCACGACAGATAGGGACCGAACTGTCTCACGACGTTCTGAACCCAGCTCGCGTACCGCTTTAATGGGCGAACAGCCCAACCCTTGGGACCTACTTCAGCCCCAGGATGCGATGAGCCGACATCGAGGTGCCAAACCTCCCCGTCGATGTGGACTCTTGGGGGAGATAAGCCTGTTATCCCCAGGGTAGCTTTTATCC
>NZ_LN909064.1 GCF_001486505.1 Paenibacillus rubinfantis | reverse complement strand
AAAGTGTTTGACTTGCTCATTTCAAAACTGACGAGATTTAAAATCTCATTTATTACTCACTCGTTGTTCAGTTTTCAAAGATCAACTTCGTTATCGTCTTATCGGCGACAACTTTTATAGTATATCAGGTATCACGTTCAAAAGCAAGAACTTTTTTTTCGATATCAAGTTCAACCTTCTACGTAAATCCCTCATCGCTGTGAGCGACTTTTATAATATACCAAACCTCACGCGCAAACACAAATGAAATACCTGGAAGCCAGAAATCGATCGAGAATCTACTATATAAAAAGAAGCCTGCAATCCCCAGAGGGACTACAGGCTTGAGAGGCCGTTATTAATCTTTATCCTTGGCTGCCAAGGAAAATGTAACGAAGGATAATGAGAACAAACAATACCCACATCAACCAGTGGATGCTGTATTTCTTTTTGCCAAGCAGATTGGCTGCGCAAGCCAACACTACATAAAACACGATGCCGAACGAAATCCCGTTCGCAATATTATAGGTAAACGGCATCATCGTTACCGTCAAGAAAGCCGGGATTGCTACAACCATATCGGTAAAGTCAATCTCGCGAATCGATTGAACCATCAGGACGCCAACGATAATCAGTGCCGCCGCCGTTGCGGAGCCTGGAATTAAGGCCGCGATCGGAGCGAGGAACAACGCTGCCAAGAAGCAAACCCCCGTTGTCACGGCGGTCAGGCCGGTACGTCCACCTTCAGCAACCCCAGCCGCACTTTCGACGTATGCCGTCGTTGTCGAGGTTCCAAGCAAAGCGCCCCCGGTAACAGCTGCCGCGTCAACCAGCATGGCTTTGCCGACGCGTTTCTTACCTTCTTCCGGATTCTTCATAATTCCTGCACGGGAAGCCGTGCCTACCAAAGTACCGAAAGTATCAAACAGTTCTACGAAAGTAAATGTTGCAATGGCGGAAATAATACCGGTATGCAAAATGCCGTCCCAGTCAAACCGTGCAAAGTTAATTTGCGTGAAGTCTGGAACCCAAGGGGTTTGCGGATCGGACAAGGTTCCGAAGTCCACCACACCCATCAGCAGGGCGATAATCGTCGTCCCCAGGATCCCCAGCAAAATCGCACCGCGAACCTGCAGCACCATCAAAATCCCGATCAGCAACAAACCGATCAAAGCGAGTTGAACATCGGTATTTTCCAAGCTGCCCAAATGGATGACCGTTTCAAAAGAAAGCACATCGGTAAACGTGTTCGCAGCAATATCGCTACCGGCTTCAACGCCGATGGTCATCAGTCCGCTGTTTTTCAGACCGATAATGGTGATAAACAACCCGATCCCTACCGTGATCGCATGCTTCAGCGAATCCGGAACCGCATCCAGCAGCATTTGGCGAACCTTAGTTAAGGTCAGCAGAATGAAGATCAAACCGGAAATAAATACGGCAGTCAAGCCCATTTCCCAAGTAAACGGATGGTCCGTTGTGGCCGAGGAAAGAATTACGGAAGCAAAATATGCATTCAGACCCATGCCCGGCGCAAGCGCTACAGGAAAGTTGATGAAAAGGCCCATGGCGATCGTGAAAATCCCGGCGGAAAGCGCCGTCGCCAAAAATACGGAATACCAGCCCATATCGATCTGACCAAAAGCTGTCAGCGTGTTAGGGTTGACCGTGAGGATGTAGGCCATTGCCATAAATGTGGTTAGGCCGGCCATAATCTCCGTACGTACCGTCGAACCATTCTGTTTCAGTTTAAAAAACCGATCCATGATAAAATTACTCCCCCTTAGAAATTGACAATCCAGGTTCAAAAAGCTGGCGTTACAGCACCACTTTGCCTGCATTCCCTTCGGAAAACGACAAAAAGCCCGAGGCGACATCCCTCGGGTTACCGTACATCCAGAAGAAACGTGATTACCCGACTTCGAAAAGCCAAAGGCTTCAGCGAAGCATACCGATATGACTTCCGGGTGAATCCGAACCCATGCCCAGTATACTCCTGAAATACGTTTCTTCTTTTCGTAGCCAGATCATTTACGGTGACCTCGTAGAGACTTCCGGGCCCATTCCCGGAATTATACGAAAAGAACTATGTGGTTTTGTCGATATCCTAACAAGCCTTGTGACGAAGGCTTATCACATGATTTATTCTAGGCGGAGGGCTCTAAATTGTCAACATAAAAAACGAATATTCGATAAAGTTTTAGCTAATATTGTTCGTCATTTGAAGAAATCGTGAAAATTTACATCGAATTCAAGAATAACCGATATATCTGTTATATTCTGGTATGGAGGTTGTTTTATGAATCTATTAAGAAAGGCGTCGCTTGCTCTGCTGGCTTACGTTATGCTTTTGTCGGTTTTAGGTATAGCCAGCCCAGCTTCAGCAGCCGACTCGAATCAGGTAACCATTGAGGTTACGACGAGAGAGACCTCTCTGATTCCCGGTAACAGCGTGATGGTCAGCGTCAGGATATCCAAAATCACGCCGGAGAACCCAAACCTCCGGTCTGCGTTGATTGCCTTAAGCTATGATGAAAAGGCATTTAGTACCGAGGGCAATATACGCTTTGATGATATGCTCGGAAAGTATATATGGAGAGCCGATACTTTTATCATCCCCTCCAAAACCTATGAATCCAGCGACTATCTGATTGAAGCACCTTATCCGGTTGATCTAGACCCTGCGGATGGCAGACGAGAAGTGATCGTATCGATCTCCGCCTTAAATAACTGGACCATCTCCTCTGCAAATGATGAAGCTTTTATATCTTTCTACCTTTCGGTGAACAAGGAAGCTCCGACTCAGGAATCTTCGATTAACGTTCTTGCTGAAGAAACGGTGCTGACGGATGCCGCCGGAAATTCCATCAAAGCGTTTGGGACCACCTCCGCGCAGGTGCATGTTGGCTTCCCTAAACAAATCGAGATTGTTCGCGGCACACTCCCGCCCACCTCCGATCCCTTCAAAGTAAGTTTAAGCAGCGGGACGGAGCTGAACGCGCTGGCTATTTTTGAGAATGGAGATACGTCCTATATCACAGGGATAGCTTCATGGGACACAACCGATCACCAGGTCATTACGGCACCCGTATACGGAAACATCCAGGCGATCGGGTTAGGAAAAGCAGAGGTGACCGTGACATTCGGCAATATGACAGGCAAGCACGAAGTCCTGGTCTACCCGAAGGGGGCCCCGGAGTTAATCGAAAAGGAAGTCGCCTACGTCACCCGAATTCCAAATGAGCGAATGTTTGCGAAGGCAGCGATCGTCCAGATCAAAGTGAACGGGAAAGCCGCTGAGCCGGGACGGATTTTCGACGGTACCACCTACGTTCCGCTGCGATCCGTCAGCAACCTGCTGGGGATGGAAATCGAATACGACAATGTCAAAAAAGCCCCCACCCTTAATGGGAAAGCGGTGCCGCATTTCTTTACTTTTTCGGGAACGACCTACATCTGGGCTCGTGACCTTCCCGCGTTGCTAGGGGCCAAAATGAGCTGGGACCGCAATAAAACGACCCTAATAATCGAAACCTCCGTTCAAAAATAAACCTAAAAAATGCTCTCTTTTAGTCGCCGGTGAAGGCGAATAAAAGAGAGCATTTGATATTTCAACAACCTATTCCCACTCGATCGTTGCCGGTGGCTTGGACGTAATGTCGTAGACCACGCGGTTTACGTTGTCGACTTCGTTGACGATCCGTACGGAGATCTTCTCCAGCACGTCCCAAGGGATCCGCGCCCAGTCGGCGGTCATCCCGTCGATGGATGTGACGGCACGGATGCCGACGGTGTAGGAGTAAGTCCGAGCGTCGCCCATAACCCCTACGCTGCGCATGTTCGGCAAAGCCGTGAAGTATTGCCAGATCTCGCGATCCAATCCGGCTTTGGCGATTTCATCACGCAGGATGTAGTCGGAATCCCGAACGATCTGCAATTTTTCTTCCGTCACTTCGCCCAAGACGCGAATGGCAAGTCCCGGTCCCGGGAACGGTTGTCTCCATACGATTTCCCGAGGCAGACCCAGCTCCTCGCCAACCTTACGCACTTCGTCCTTGAACAGCGTGTTCAGCGGCTCGATCAGCTTGAACTTCATATCCTCCGGCAGGCCGCCTACATTGTGGTGGGACTTGATCGTTTGGGCTGTCGCGGTACCGCTCTCGACGATGTCCGTATACAACGTCCCTTGAGCCAGGAATTTAAAGTCATCGAATTTGGCCGACTCTTCGTCGAACACGTAGATGAACTCGTTGCCGATGATTTTCCGCTTCCGTTCCGGATCATCCACGCCGGCCAGCTTCGAGAGGAAACGCTCGCGCGCATCAATCTTAACGACCTTCATGTCGAACTTGCCGACGAAGGTCTCCATAACGCTCTCCGCTTCGCCTTTGCGCAACAGACCATGATCGATAAACATACAGGTCAACTGGTCGCCGATCGCTTTATGAATCAGCATCGCTACGACCGAGGAGTCCACACCGCCGCTCAAAGCGCACAGCACCTTACCCTCTCCAACCTTTTCGCGAATATCCCGCACCGCGTCCTCGATAAACGTCTCCATACTCCAGTTACCTTCGCAACCGCAGATCTCATATAGGAAGTTCCGAATCATCTCATTGCCGTGCACAGAATGGCGCACTTCCGGGTGGAATTGCACGCCGTACATGCGGCGGCTAGGGTTCGCGAACCCTGCGATCGGCGCATGATCTGTCGATGCGTCAACTACGAAGCCGTCCGGAAGCTGGGTCACGTGGTCTCCGTGGCTCATCCAAACCGTCTGCTTCGCGTCAAGTCCGCGAGTTAATGCCGAATGTTCGGCAAAATCCACGTCCGCTTTGCCGTATTCGCGTTTCTCCGCGCGTTCCACCTTGCCGCCAAGCTGGTGGGCCATTAACTGCATGCCGTAGCAAATGCCGAAAATTGGGACACCGATGTCGTACACGGCCGGGTCGATATGCGGTGCATCCTCTGCGTAAACGCTGGACGGACCGCCCGAAAACACGATTCCTTTCGGCGCAATTTCCCGCAGGCGTTCTACCGGCGTATTATACGGCATCAGTTCACTGTACACGCCTAAATCGCGAATCCTTCTTGCAATTAACTGATTGTATTGGCCTCCGAAATCAAGGACCACAATCATTTCATTTGGCTTATTCATGACCGAGCCTCCCTCAAATTATGACACCTATTATACGAAACGACAAAAGAGGTCGTCAAGGAAGCCCGGATGCCAAATTCAGCGGCGGCGAAAAGCCAACTTCCGGCATAGTTCTAGGAATTTCACGCTTTCCTTTCGCTCCGGCCGCAAGCCGCCGTAGTAGATCCTCTCCCAAGTCCACACGAACTGCTCGGCGACCTCCGCTTGCGCCGGATCACCGGTAATCGTGGACTCGATATATTCCCAGGGCGTCAAGGCGGCAGGTTTGGGTCCGTAAACCCAAGCCAGCTCGCGCCACACCCGGTCCGCTGCGGCCAGCAGCTCGCGACGGCCGGGAAAAGCACTTCGTATGCGAAGCCGATCGAACGCCAGCGGAAGCACGTGACTGTACCGCCTTGTTTCCCTTGCCAGCAGCAGGATGAAGCCGACCGACAGAGCCAGGACGGCCCAATCCAACGGACGCAACCGCGGTTTCATCCCGGCCAACTCCTTTGTGACCAACTCAGTAAGCTGCGGCTGCAGGAACTTAGCCACCTCGGTTGCTTTAGCGAGCAGGGGGAAGGCTGCCTCCGCATCTACGCCGCCAATCCCGTGATCCACCAAAGTGCTCACGCTTAACGCCATGGATTCGCCAAAACCCGGTGTCGGATCAAAAGCAACCCAACCGGTCTCGGGAAAATACACCTCCACCCACGAATGGGCATCGGCATAGGTCACCGTGTAACGGTGCAATTCGGTAGAACCGGTGCCACTAGCGGTGGAAGCAGGGACAAGCCCACCGTCCGTTTCACCAGCAGCCGCAGCGGTGGAAGACACAGGGTCGCCCGGCGCAAAGCCTTTGACCCAGCGAGCCGGAACCCCGCCGCTGCGCAGCAGGACGACCATCGCCGTCGAGAAATGGTCGCAATAGCCGATGCGGTCGACGAACAGGAAGCGGTCGACGAAATCGGCACCTTCCGGCGGTTGATGCGCATCCAGACTATAAGCATAACGATGCTTCAAGTAGCTCTCGACGGCGGCGGCGGCATCGTAGCGGCTGTTTTCGGCGGCGACCAGCTGTTCGCCGAGCTTACGCACCCGCTCCGGCAGCGCATCCGGCAGCTGCAGAAAGCGGTCCCGGACCTCCGCGGGGTCCGGCCCCTCTTCTTGGCGCAGCTCGGCGGCAGACGACGTCGGTACCGCCGACGTCAGTTCGTAGCCGTAGATCTGCTCCGCCGGGGCGGCATAGTCGACGATTAAGGCATCCGCCCAGGCATCAAATCGGGCATCGATCTGCACCGGCACGTTCCCATCGCCGGCGATGATCCGTTCCGTCTGGACCGGGAGCCCGCCCGACAGCAGGGCCACCCGCCCCGTCAACGGCGCTTCGAACGTGAGCGTTTGCCGGATCAACTCCCGGCCGGTGTCGACACCGGCGACGGCAGCGGCGGCTTCACCCACGCAGACGAGCACGACGCTCCCGCCGGCTACGCTGCCGCTTCCCCGGTTCGGCCCGGACTCCCCGCGATGGAACGCCGCCGCTTGCAGCGCTAAGCCCAGCGCCGCCGAACGAATGACGCCCAAATATAGCTCCGTGCCGACAGCGGCTTCCAGCACCAGCAAATAGATCACCGTAGCCGACAAGAACAGCAGGATACTTTGGCGCGACAGCGCCAGCATTTGTACGGAGACAACTAGCAGCGTCCAGCCGATCAAGAGCAGCAACGCCCGCGTCTCCATACTAATGGCATACAGTCTTCCCGAACCCAGGAACTCCTCAAGGTCGGCAACAATCGTCTGTGCGTAGCCGGCAAACCAAGCTATCCCTTCTCCCCGACCGTACAGATACAACATCGCGCCGGCGATAAGCAAAGGCGGCAACGGTGCAAACAGGCCGGTCGGCAGCCCCAGGCAGCCAAGCAACAGCAAGGCACCGGTGAGGACGAAAAACAACGGAATCAACCCCGTTTGCGTTTCAGGCATCATGGTATACAGGGGATAGAGCCATTCCCCAAACAATCCAAACAGCAGCAGTGTGATCACGATCCGCAAGCCAGTCGAAGGCATGGGATGGCCACCTCTCCGGGATGATGCTCCCACAGCCAACTGGCCGCCAGGCGTAAGCTCTACCTGTTTAGGCGCTGACATGCCCGCTCGCCTCCTTCCGCCGGGACTTCGTCCGAAACTGCGTTAAGTCCGTAACCATAACGCCCCGCTCCCGCAACCGGGCCGCCAGTTGGATCGGTTGCCCCGACCCGCCGAGCCCGCCGGCGCACCAAACCTCCGCGGCTACCCCCATTTCGGCCAAATGCAACACATCCCCGGCCAATTCCGGCGTAAGTGCACCGGTGATGATCGTGAGGCTTTGCCCTTGGGAGAGCAGCTCGGTCCAATCCCGGCGAAGCAACTCACCCGCGGACAAGCCGCTCCCCAAGCGAAGGCCGGCCAGTTGCTCTAGGCCACTCATCATGCCTTCGCGGCCGGTAACCCGGCAGGCCCCGGCCATCGCGCCATGGCTAAACCGGAGTTCGCCGGCGTCGGAATCCCCCGCCTCCCGTGCAAGCCAGGTGGCGGCCGCCGAAACCGCCAGCTCGAAGCGAGCAGAGGAAGTGTAGTCTCCTTGCCGTGCGCTGAGCAGCAAATAACGCGGCATCACACCTTGCTCCTCGGGGATGCGGGAGAGCAGCTCGCCTTTTTTCGCCGAGTATTTCCAATGAATCCTCCGCAGCGGGTCGCCCGGCGCATAAGGCCTTAACCGCCCCGGAGCTGGAGACGACGCGACCAACTGTGGCTGCCAAGCCCCGCCGCCCTCCTGATCGCCCCTGTCCTCTGCCTTCGGCGGATCCGCCGAAAGAGCCAGGGGATGAACGACCAGCACCTCGGCCGTGGCAACCTTACGGCTGCGTTTGAACCAGCCAAACGGATCGCCCCAGATCAACCGGATGGCTGTATCTGTATAGACACCCCTAGGCAAGCCTCCTGGAAGGGTATACGTCACCCGGTATTCGCGGCGAAAACCGGAGAAAAACAAACTACCGCCCCGGACTCCCGGGCGGTTCGTTCCTTGTCCTGCCGCGATCACGGCCAACTCGTCCTCGACCTGCAGCCAAACCGGCGGCAGGCCGCCTTCGCAGCGGACCGTCAGCGTGATGGTGACCGGCTCCCCGGCGACCGGAAATACCGGCTGCCAAGCGCGCTCGACCTTGAACCGCCTCGGACCCAGCGCTTGCGCCAAAACACCTTGCAGCAGAATTAACCCCGCCAGCAGCAGCAAAAATAAAGCCGACGCCCCGCCGCGCCAAACATACCAACCTCCCAAAGCTGCGACAAACGCGAGCGCGATCGGCCATGCCCATCCCGCGCTTTTCATGACGAAGCCCCCGACGCCCGAGCCGCGAAAATCGGCACATTCACTTTGGCCAACACATCGGCCAACGCCTGCTCTCCTCCGATTCCGGCGAGCTTGGCTTCCGTCCTAAGTACGATCCGGTGCGTCAGCACGGCAGGCGCAACCGCCTTAACATCATCGGGCGTGACAAACGAGCGCCCCTTGAAATAAGCCATCGCCTGCGCCGCGCCCATCCAGGCGAGTGTCGCGCGTGGACTTAAACCAAGCGCGATTTGTGGATGGCGCCGGGACACGTCCGCGGCACTTACCATGTATCGCTTGATGACGTCGTCCACCAATACGCCGCGCACCATCCGCTGCATCACGGCCATCTCCTCCGGCAGCAACACCGGCTTCATTTCCGCGGGATTCGGCGGATCCTGCATCCGGCTAAGCATATCTACCTCCTGCTCCGGCTTCGGATAACCCAACGTTAAGCGCATGAGGAAGCGATCCAGCTGCGCCTCCGGCAGGCGGTAGGTTCCTTCGTATTCCAGCGGATTTTGCGTGGCCAGCAGCAAAAACGGCTTCGGCAAAGCCCGCGTCACTCCGTCAATCGTTACTTTCCGTTCTTCCATCGCTTCCAGCAGTGCCGACTGGGTTCGCGGTGCCGCCCGGTTAATCTCATCGGCCAGCACTACATTCGCAAATACCGGGCCAGGTCGGAACTCGAACTGACCGCTTTGCGCATGGTACACCGTTACGCCGGTCACATCAGACGGCAGCAGGTCCGACGTGAACTGGATGCGGCCAAACGACCCGCCGATGCAGGCCGCCAGCGTGCGCACCAGCATCGTTTTGCCCACTCCGGGCACATCATCAAGTAAAATATGACCGCCGCTCAGCATCGCCACCACCGCGAGCTCAATCTCCGCTTTTTTCCCAACGATCACCCGATCCACCTTGTGGACGAGCCGCTCCAGCAGCGCCTGCGCTTGATCGTGATTCATCGTGACTTCCCCTCCATTTCTCAACCATGGCCGTAATCTATCAACCAGTTTCTCCAGAAACTAGCTGAAATAGACATGGAAGAAAGAAAGGAAAGGACGTGACTCTGCTAGAGTGCCGTGACCCGCCGTCCAGTGACATTAGATACGGCCTCGACGATCGGATGGTCCAACGCCTCCAGCAGCGGACGTAGCGGGATCCATAACGCCTGCGCTTTGCGGTCAAACGTTACTTCCCATTCGACGATCGACCCGTCCTTGCGTTCGGCCGTCAACACTCCGCGCCGCGTATCGGCGACTACAGAGGCGTCCCCCCAGTGGATATAGGCGCTTTGCGTCGCCTCGCTCCAGTAGACTTTGGCGCCGAGGCGCTCCATCACCGTGCGGACGGGCGCCAGATACTGGCCGTCTTGCATCTCGTATTCCCCGGCCGCAAGCTGCGTTTGCACCCCGCCTGCCTCCACCGTCAGCGGCAGCTCCGGTTCAAACAAGGCCGCATTCGGAACAACATTGGACGCTACCCATTCGTTGGAAGGGGCTGGGCGGTTTTTCTTGCCGATTCCGGGATCCAGCGTAAATTGAACGGGCTTTTGCTCCGCAGACAGCGTCCGGAACTCATAACCTAGTTTTTTATAGTAATGAATAATATCAGGCAGCGCCTTAACGGTCTCCTCATGCCCCCCGCCGTCATGCATCAGCACGACAACCTGGTCCTGGGGTTTCTCCTTCTTCACGTTACTGATGATTTCGCTCGCCGGAACGCCTTTGCGCTTGGAATCCCCGCTGTCCACATTCCAGTCAAACACCTTATATCCACCCTGCTCCAGCAGGTTGAAATACGTCTTGTCAAAATGCCCGTACGTCCCGCCCGGCGCGCGCACCAACGGCGTGCGATCCCCCGTAATTTCCCGCAGCACTTCCTCCGTTGCCTTGATCTGCTTCCAAAAATGGCCGAAGCTATCGTACAACGCGTCATAATCATGGTTATACGTATGGTTGCCGAGGGCATGGCCGCCATCGACGATTCGCCGGATCACCTCCGGGTAGCGTTTGGCTTGCTGACCGAGCACGAAGAAGGTGGCGGTCACCTCTTCTTTTTGCAAAATCTCCAGCACTTGATCTGTATGCGTGCTGGGGCCATCATCAAACGTCAGATAAGCCGTTTTGCCCTGTACGTCTTTCTTCAAGTCCTGGGGAGGCTCCGCTTTCTTCGTTGGCTTGGCCGCTGCCAAAGCCGTTGGCGCCGCAGCCGTGCTGCCTGTGGCCGAAGTATGAACGGATTGCATCTTTTGAGTTGTAACGGCGAGATTCTTTGTATGGGTCGCGGCTTCCACCGCGGCTTGTTCCTTCATAGCATGAGCCTTCACTTCGGGCAAGCCCTGCGACTGAAAGCCCAGCGGTGCGCCGACCGCAGCGATCAGCACCAAAGTTAGCAGCATAATACGAACCAGCATAAGTCCGGACAACCGTTTTTGTTTCATCGATCTTCTACCTCCGCAGCTAGGATCAAATTCTTTTCTATGAATCCCTTGCCTATCTGGTAGATTGTATGAAGGTAGAAACGCAAATAGACTTCCCTATAACCGTTGTTGGCATAAAAAAATCGCCCCTCGTCAATCAGACCAGAGGCGATCCAGCGCAAATCCCATAAACACCCATTTTATTTCGTATTTGTCTCCCGAAGCGCCTCCAGCACTTGCTCGGCGTGCCCTTTTACTCTGACGCCCCGCCACTCACGAAGCAGCCTCCCCTCTTCATCGATAAGGAACGTTGAGCGGACGATGCCTTCATATTCGCGGCCGTACAATTTTTTTAGCTGCCATACGCCATACTTCCGGCACACCTCATGGGACTCGTCCGAGAGCAGCGGAAAATTCAGCCCTTGCTTCAGGACAAACCTGCCGTGGGATTTCACGGAATCTCCGCTGATCCCCAACACCACCGCCCCGTATTCCCCGTACGCCTGAGCAAGGTCGCGGAAATCGCAAGCCTCCTGGGTACAAGCAGGGGTCGAATCTTTCGGATAGAAATAAAGCACGACCTTGCGGCCGCGAAATTGCGATAGCGTGATTTCCTCCCCGCTGTCTGCGGGCAGTCGAAAGTCCGGAACGGGCTTGCCGATTTGCACTTGTTGCGGTTGTTCCGACATCTGAACTCCTCCTCTGGCCTCTCCAACCCTGAAATTGATTGTATTTACAAAAAAAATTATAATGTAAAGATATGTAGTATATCTATAATAGAAACCGAAATCATCGTACGATCTGAAAGGAACGAACCTAATGACCAAACGCACAAAACGGGCGATTCTCTGGTCGGTGATCGGAGTGGTCGTCGTCATCGCCGCCTTCGCGGCCTACTATTTTACCGCCATCTATAACCAAGTGGACAATTTTCAAAAAGAAGGAGAACAGTCTCCTTTCTATAACGTGCAGCCTACTGAAACAAAGGTGCCGGAGCCGCCCAAATGGGAAGGCAAAGAGCGCGTAAACATCCTATTGATGGGCGTGGATGCGCGCGGCTTGAAGAAGGGGGAAATTCCCCGTTCGGACACCATGCTGGTCGCTTCCCTGGACCCTGTGAGCAAGAAGGCTTACCTGTTCTCGATTCTGCGCGACACGTATACCGAGATTCCGGAGCACGGCTCGGACCGGATCAACACGGCGATCACCCATGGCCCGAATACGGCGATGCAGGCGGTCTCCGACCTGCTGGGCATCCCGATTCAATATTATGTGTATACCGACTTCCAGGGATTCATTGAGCTCGTGGATGCGGTCGGCGGGGTTGATTTTTACGTAGAAAAAGATATGCACTACACCAGCAAAGCGGATAACCATGAATACGACATTGATTTGAAAAAAGGACAGCAGCACCTCGACGGCAAAACGGCGCTGCAATACGTTCGCTTCCGGCATGACGCCATGTCCGACTACACCCGGACCGAGCGGCAGCGCAACTTCCTGAAGGCCGTCGCGGATAAATTGAAGTCGACGACTTCGATCATGAAGCTGCCTTCAATTCTGGAGAAAATCAATCCTTACATCGACACGAACCTGTCGGTTCAGGATATGTGGAAGCTGGCTACCGTCGGGTATGACGCGCAAATGGTCGCCAGCGAACAGATTCCGCCGATGGAGCTGCTGGTCGAGAAAACCATTGGTGGCTCGTCCGTCCTCGGCGTTCGCAGTGATGATGAATTGAAGGAATACGTGCAGGACGTATTTAATAAAGCCGCCGATAACAGAACGGACAGCGGCAGCGATGCCGGCGGAGCCGAGGGCAGCGAAGGCGGCAGCAACAACGCCGACAGCCCGAGCGGCTCGGGCCGTACGGGGGCGAACGCCGGCAGCGGCGGCGGCTCGAACCTGGAGGCGGCCAGCCCTTGAGGCGGGGTTGGTGGTTGGAGGTTGGGGAAACCTCGGTAGCCCCGGGAGTCTCGGGGGACTTGGAAGTCCAGGGTACGCTTGGGATGCCGGGTGCGTCGGGTACCCTGGGTGCTTCTGGAGCCCCGAGTGCCTCGGGAGCCCGGGTGATCTGGCGAGCTTCGCGAGACCCGAAGCTTCGTGAGCCTCGGGAGTCTCTGGAGCCTCTGAGCCCAGAATACACCATGTGCCCCGTTGCTCCACCACCGCCACCGCCACGAGATGTAAAAGTGCAGTTCATTTTAGTAAAAACCGCTCTTTTCGGCTCGCCGGATGTAAAAGTGCAGTTCATTTCCTCTGAAAAGTGGCTTTTAGGGACCTATCCCGCTAATTGAAATGCACTTTTGCAGTTGAGCGCACGAAAATGCCGGTTATCCAGACCAATCAAATGTACTTTTGCAGTTGGATCGCCGGTGCATCCATCAAATTAGTCCTCACCAGTTCTTCAATCAGAAAGGAAGTTTAGAAAGATGAATCGATCGCAATCGGAACGATTGTACGAAGAAGCGTTGCAACATATCGTAGGTGGCGTCAACAGCCCCTCCCGCTCGTTTAAGGCGGTTGGTGGCGGGGCGCCTGTTTTTATGAAAAAAGCCGAGGGTGCGTACTTTTGGGACGTGGACGGAAACAAATACGTCGATTATTTGGCGGCTTACGGGCCGATCATTACCGGACATGCCCATCCGCACGTCACGAAGGCGATCCAGGAAGCCGCCGCAAACGGCACGTTGTACGGAACACCTACCGAGCTGGAGATCCGTTTAGCCGTGATGCTGAAGGAAGCGATCCCCTCGATGGACAAGGTGCGCTTCGTGAACTCCGGCACGGAAGCGGTGATGACCACGATCCGCGTTGCGCGCGCGTATACGAAGCGCAACAAAATCATCAAATTTGCCGGTTGTTACCACGGCCATTCCGATCTCGTGCTCGTGGCCGCCGGCTCGGGCCCGTCCACGCTGGGCATCCCCGACAGCGCCGGCATTCCGACCAGCATCGCGCACGAGGTGATCACCGTGCCGTTTAACGATGCCTCGGCGCTGAAGGAAGCGCTCGACCGTTGGGGCGACGACGTCGCCGCCGTCATGGTCGAGCCGATCGTCGGGAACTTCGGCATGGTGATGCCGCAGCCCGGGTTCTTGGAAGAGCTCTGCCGGCTCGCGCGGCAGTACGGCGCCCTCGTCATCTACGACGAGGTCATTACGGCCTTCCGCTTCCACTACGGCTCGGCGCAAACCTACGCCGGCCTCTCCAACCACGAAGCGATCCGGCCGGACCTGACCGCCCTCGGCAAAATCATCGGCGGCGGGCTGCCGATCGGTGCGTACGGCGGCAGCAAAGAGATCATGGAGCAGGTGGCGCCGCTGGGCCCGGCCTATCAGGCCGGGACGATGGCAGGCAACCCTGCCTCTATCTCCGCCGGCATCGCCTGCCTCGAGGTGCTGCAAGGCGCCGGGGTCTACGACGAGATGGACCGCCTCGCCGTGAAGCTGACCGACGGGCTGGCCGAGTCGGCCCGCCGCCATGGGGTGCCGCTGACGATCAACCGGATCCGCGGCTCGTTCTCGACGCACTTCTGCGACCACCCGGTCACGAATTACGACGAGGCGCAAGACACGGACGGCGAAGCGTTCGCCGCCTTCTTCCGCGCGATGCTCCGCCGCAGCGTCAACCTCGCTCCGTCTAAATACGAAGCCTGGTTCCTGACGACGGCGCACACGGAAGCCGACATCGACTTCACGCTGGAAGCCGCCGAGGCTTCGTTTAAGGAAATCGCCCGCTAAACATCAAGTCTGCCTGGTTTGTTTTATGAACCGGCAGACTTTTTTTGATGGGAAATGATCGTGGCTCCGTCCCATTTACGATTCTCCGCGAACGTTCTATACTACAAGAAGCTTATAAACCAAAGGATGTCGTCACCATGCTGCAAACGTTGAACCGACAACTAAACAGATTGATGCCCTTGATCACGCCTGCCAGCATATTGATTGGCGTCCTTAGCGGGAGCCATCTGGCCGCATATACCTCCTGGTCTCCGTGGCTGTTTGCTTTCATGACCTTTGCCGGGAGCATCAGCCTGAGCTTCAAGGACTTCTTGAACGTACTCAAAAAACCACTTCCCCTGGTGCTCTGCCTGTTCATCCTCCATCTCGCCATGCCGCTGATCGCCATGGGGATGGGGCATGTGGCTTTCCCCGGGGATTTCTATACGATTACCGGTTTCATTCTCGCCGCGGCGATTCCAACCGGGGTCAGCAGCTTTGTGTGGGTCGGCATCTACAAAGGCAACATCGCCTTGACCCTGTCGATCATCCTGATCGATACGCTGCTGGCGCCATTCGTTGTTCCCGGCATCCTGTCGCTGCTGGTCGGCACCAGTGTTCGGCTCGATGCGTTGGCGATGATGACTAGCCTGTTCTGGATGATCGTCGTCCCTTCGCTAGTCGGTATGCTGCTGAACCAGTGGAGCAAAGGCAAGGTCATCGCCGCCTGGGGGCCTTGGCTGAACCCATTCTCCAAGCTCGCCATGGCTTCAGTCGTGGCGATCAACGGTGCAGTTGTTGCGCCTTACCTGACTGACTTCAGCCCGCGGTTACTAGGACTCGCCGCTATCATCGTCCTGCTCGCGGCGATCGGCTACGCGCTGGGCTTCGGCTTGTCCCGGCTGATCGGCCTGAACGAAGCCGACAAAGTCGCGCTCGTCTTCAACGGCGGCATGCGTAACATCAGTGCCGGCGCGGTGCTGGCCGTCACCTACTTCCCCGCTCCAGTGGCCGTCCCGGTCGTGCTGGGCATGGTGTTCCAGCAGATGATGGCCTCCCTCGTGGGCCTGGTGCTGGGACGGCAAGCCCGCGCCCGCCAGCAGAAGGACAAAACAACGGCAGCCGCGTGATCCTTTTGGATCGGCGCGTGATCTATCTGAACTCGGCACTCAGCACCTGGTACTCGGCAGCCCCCTGACCTCAGCACCGTCCTCCTCACTCGACGGTCATCCCCCTTCGCTTAACAGCTGCACTCTCCCGTTCACCCTCTAACGGACCTAGATGACGCTAATTGTTCATTTCCCGACTATTTCCCAGCCTAACGGAACCAGATGACCTTATTTCGCCAAAACCAGCGTTGAATCACGCTCAAAATGGGAAATAACGTCTCTCAGGTCCGTTAGAAGCTCAAACTGAGTCGATCCCTCAAAATAACGTCTCTCAGGTCCGTTAGCAACACAGGCATTGGCACTAGCACCGACATTAACGCCAGCATCTGACATTGAACAAAATTGAGCGCAACTAGCACCAGTATGGTAATAGGCGACGGCGACTGGCCTTGGCGCTGGTTCGGCACGGCATTGGCACTAGCAGCATCCGCACTGATGTCAGCACTAGCCCCCTCCGCCACCATCGCCACTCTCCCCACACACTCCACTTCCTCCTCGCACCTTCACCCTCATCGTTACTCGACCTGCGCCATCACCACTCCCCCTACCAACAACCCTGCTCTCCCCACACACTCCACTTCCTCCTCGCCCCTTCACCCTCATCGTTACTCGACCTGCGCCATCACCTCTCCCCCTACCAACAACCCAGCTCTCCCCACACTCCACTTCCTCCTCGCCCCTTCACCCTCATCGTTACTCGACCTGCGCCACGTCACTCTCCAATCGTCCCCTCACCTCCACCCCAAGACTACACCCACCACACCCCTCCAAGCCCAAAAAAGCCTCCCCCCGGTCAACCTGACCCAAGGGGAGACTCCTCCCAACTCACCAATTATTGCGCTTGAATTTTATCGAAGAAATTCTCCTGCACGTACTTGGCTGCGACATCCAGCTGCTGCTTGGAGTCGGTGCCTTTCTTCGAGAACGACTCCTGTACGACGTTCGACATCGTCGCGTAGTAGTCCTGCGTGCCGAACTGTGCTTCCGGCTTGCCTTCCAGCAAGGTGAAGAGCTGCGGATCATATTCGTACACATTGTCGTATTTTTCGTAAATGGCTTTCACTTTGCCGGCGTATTCGGAATCTTCGCTAAAATACTCTAGCGGCGTCGGTACATAGTACTTACCTTCGGCTTTGCGAGCATTAATCGTGTCCTCGACCGCTTTCAAAGCATCGTCCGTAAAGTAATCAAACGTAATATAACGGAACGCCATTTCCTGTTCGTCTTTCGTAGCGTTCGGGTTGATTACGAGGTAGTTCCCGCCCAGAATTCCGTAATGCTTGCCGCCTTTCTCAGCAGCAGGCATCGGGTAAGCAATAACGTCCTCCGGCTTCATACCGCCTTCGTTGAGCGCCGCTTGAATGACGTCAAACGCTCCGGCAATCACCATCGCCGTCCGGCCTTGTTGGAAGGAACTCACCGCATCGCCCCAGCCCAGCGCCCAGTCTTGTGGAATCGCATTGGCTTCCCATCTCAGCTTCTTGTAGAAGTCCAGCGCCTTCACTCCAGCTTCGGAGTTAAAGACGGCGGTCACTTTGCCGTTTTCATTCGTTTCGATATCACCGCCGGCTTCAAACAGGAAGTTGGTCCAGTTCCAGCCCGCTTCGTTGCCTTTCCCCATCGGGGCGATCCCGGAAATCCCCTTCTTCGGATCGGCAACCCCTTTAGCTACGTTGTACATGTCGTCCCAGGTCCAGTCGAACGCAGGAGCGGTGATGCCCTTCTCGTCCAGCAGCTTCTTGTTGACTACCGTCGAAGTGACGTAACCGTTTTGCGTGATCCCGTACACCTTGCCGTCAACGATAAATTGATTTTGCAGCACCGGGTTAATTTCGTCCTTGTACTCCCAGTTGTTCCACAGCTCCGTGATGTCGGCGACCCAACCGCGTTCCACCAGGAATTGGGCTTCCGTCGCCCAGGTATTGTAGAAGGTTGGCGCTTCATTGGATGCCATCTTCACGCCGATTTCGTTTACGCTGTATTGCCAGTCGTCCTTAACGATCGTTACGTTTGGATACTTAGCTTGGAAGCGAGCGATTTTATCGTCCTCCTGCTGACGGAGTGTGGTTTCATCCGGCAGCGGGTAGTGGATTTTAATCGTGACCTTGCGTTGCGTAATGTCATCGGCTTCTCCCGCAGCCGGTTCGGCATTGCCTCCCCCGTTGTTGCTCGTAGCCGTATTTCCGCCGCTGTTCCCGCCGTTAGTTTGAGCTTCCTTGTTCCCTCCGCCGCAGGCTGCGAGCAGCGAGCCAAGCAGCATCAGGCACATCAACACCGCTGAAAACTTGCGCATTCAAACTCCCCTTTTCCTAAAGTTAATGTATCTTGCATGTTCATCATAAAAGAGAACGTAATCGCAATCGATGTGTGATCTTATGACTTTCATGTGCAGGCCTACGATTCTGTAACCGCTACCACTAGGACTACCTATCCCTTCACCGCGGACAAGCTGACGCTGCGCATGATAAACTTCTGGAACCCAAGGAACACGAAGATCGGCGGAATCATCACCATAAACAAAATGCTGAACTTGATGCTGCTGTCCATATTCCGCGCGTTAATCACATATTTGTAAATCGCGGTCGCCAGCGTGTACTTATCTTCCGTGTGCATGACCAGGGACGGCCAAAACCAGTCGTTCCAAGCCGTGGAGAAAATAAAGATCGCCAGCGTCGCAAAGATCGGCACCGACAGCGGCACCGCGATCCGCAAGTAACTGGTCCACTCCGAAGCTCCGTCGATCCGGGCCGCTTCGAAGATTTCCGGGTGGATGCCGTCGAAGAAGTTTTTCATCAACAGAAAATAATACGCGTTCGCCCCAGCTGGCAGCCAGAAGGCCCAATAGGAATTCAGCAGCCCCAACTCCTTCAGGTTCACGAAGTTCGGGATCATATAGCTGGAAGCCGGGATAAACAACGTCAGCAGGATGAAGAAGTAAATCGCCCGGCTATACGGTACCCGGATGCGCGAAATGCTGAACGAAGCGAGACCCAGCACCAGAATGGTCATCAGCAGGTTGCCGCCGAAGATAAGCAGGGTATTTTTCAAAAACATCGGTAGATTGATATAATCCCATGCCTTCGGAAAATTGTCCCAATGCCATTCCGACGGAAAAAACCGCGGCGGGAACGAGTTCACCTCTTGATTGCTCTTGAGCCCGTTAAACATCGTCATGGCGATCGGATACAACATTGTAAAAGCCATGACCGCGATGCACAACACCATAAATCCGTAAACGACTTTATTGAGCGGCTTATGCAGATCGGAGGGCGACAGGATGCCTCTTTCTTTCATATCAGTACTCCTCCTTGTTCAGCTTGTATTGCAGCACGCCAAGCACGCTCAGCACGAGGAACATCAGGACACCCAGCGCGGTGCCAGCCCCGTAGTCGAGCTGAGTAAAGGCGTATTTGACCGTCAGAAGGGCGTAAGTCAGCGTCACCTTGTTTGGCCCGCCGTCCAGCAAAGCCAATTGCGATTGGTAGGCCTGGGAAGTGCCGATCAGTTGCAAAATCAACATCAGCACGATCAGGTTCCGCATCGACGGGAGCGTGATATATTTGATCCGGGCCCAGACCCCGGCTCCATCGATTTCGGCCGCTTCGTACCAGTCCCGCGGAATGCTCAGCACCCCGGCCAAATAGATCAGCATCGCCGAGCCGAATTGCTGCCAGGTCTCCATAAAGACGATGGAAACCATCGACCACCTGCCGTCGGAGACAAACGAAACCGGATCGGCTCCGAACCATCCGAGCAAAGCGTTGATCGGCCCCACCGGGTCATACATCCAGCGCCACATCCCGTACAGGACGACACCCGGCACAACAAACGGCAGATAAGCTGCGATCCGCGCGAAGCCCTGGAACCAACGAAGCTCGGAAATGGCGATCGATGCGGCGATTGGCACCCAAAAGCCAATCACCAAGCAGAGGAGCATATAATACAAAGTGTTGCGAACCGACAACAGCACGTCCGGGTTATGAAACACCTTCACGTAATTGTCGAATCCGACAAACGTGTTGCCTTTGACGAAATCGATATTGTAGAAGCTGTAAACCATCCCTTTGATGATCGGGACCCACAAGAACACGATAAATATGGCGATCGCCGGAACCAAAAACAGATAACCCCACATGTACTTTTTCCAATTTGATCCCCGACGCGGCGTCCGCATCACGTCCGCCCTCCTCGTGTCCTGCTGCATGTTCCCCGGCGAAATCACGGGTTCCCCCATCGTTCTCCCTCTTTTCTAAGTAGTGTCTCTTCCCATTTTAGAAAAGGGGCCCCCGCGCGAACATGTCTAAAACTATGTGAACTATGGTCGTTCTTACTTCATCGTTATTTCTTCAGCTCCGTAGGGCTGACGCCAAAGTATTTCTTAAATATCTTGCTGAAATGCTCGGGCGACTCGTAACCCACGCGTTCGGCAATCTCGTAACGGCGCAGGTCCGTGTTCAGAATCAGCGTTTTGCTCTCCTCCATCCGCAGCTTAATGACGTATTCCCACAGGTTGTAGCCGGTATTTTTCTTAAAAAGATAACTCAAGTAATTGGGGCTAACGTGATTGCTGCGGGCCACCTCGTGGATCGTTAACCCCTTCTGCCGGTAATTCTCCTCGATATACTTCTTGGCGCTCTCCACAATCCGGTTGCTCTGCGTCGTCAACTCCTCGGTGGAAGGGTCTTGGGCATAGTTATGCCAGTTGAAATCACCATAGTAAAACACATGATAATCCCCGTGTCCCCCGCCCCACAGCATCGCTTTGTCAGCCTGCCGGCTCAGCACGCCAAGGAATCCCGCGCCCTTGAGAATCTGACTAATCCCCACCGTGCACAGCAGGCCAAGATACTTATGGATGTGATGATGTAGGCTCCGGCCGAGCATTTCGAGCTGGTTGATTTTATTGAGATTCGGCTCAGCGTACTCCGTTTCGTTCCATTGCAGGATGAGCGCAATCTCCAGGTTCCGGATATAAAAGGACACCGCGCGCCATTCCTGGTGCAGCAGCTCATTCACGATATTCAGCGCGGCATAGCGGAACAAGCGGGCATCCTTATCCTGATCCATGGACAACTGCTTATCAGCGGGGATGGCCAGCTTGATTTTGATCACGGAAAAATAAGGCCCCGTAAGCCCCAACCGCTCAGCTTCGTCGGTCCGCTGCTCCTCGTCCCCTTCAGCGGGTTCGCGCAAAAGGCGGCTAAACTGTTCGCCGGACTCCGGCAACGGCTCCACCATGTGGAAATGCTCCGCTCCCTGAGACAACCACTCCTCGGCCTGCGGCATCGGCTTATCCATCTTCAGCAAAGCGTTGCGCACAGAGTCC
This sequence comes from Paenibacillus rubinfantis, assembly GCF_001486505.1. Taxonomy (GTDB): domain Bacteria; phylum Bacillota; class Bacilli; order Paenibacillales; family Paenibacillaceae; genus Fontibacillus; species Fontibacillus rubinfantis. The sequence continues at coordinate 680,287 of NZ_LN909064.1, read as the reverse complement.
AGGAACTGCTCGCTGTTCAGCGGTTTGATTAAATAATCCTTCGCCCCAAGCCGGATCGCCATCTGCGCATATTGGAACGTTTCATGTGCCGAGATGATGATCGTCTGCACCCAGGGCTTGATCAGCTTCGCCTGCTGCATCAGCTCGATCCCGTTCATTTCTCCCATCTGGATGTCGGTAACCAGCAAATCGATATCCTCCATCCGGACGTAATCCAGCGCCTCATGCCCGTTATATGCGGTGAAAATCTGGCCGATATCCAGCCCCGAAGCGGTCAAAAGGCCGGATAATCCTTTGCAAATCAGCGGTTCATCGTCAACGACCAAAATGTTATACATGCGTTGTTCCCCCTGTTCGTTATTCGTTCCGCTCGGCCGCCATGGGCAGGGTAATCGTAACGGCGGTGCCGCCCTCCGGCCGGCCCTCGTATTTGAGGCCGTACTCCGGCCCGAAATGCAGCCGAAGCCGCTGATGGATGTTGCGGATCCCGTAGCCAAAGGACGGGCTAGGCGTTTCATCGTTGAGCAGCTTGTCGATCGCGTCAAAGTCCACCGGCTTATAGCCGTTGTCGGTAATCGTGATGCGGACCCGCCCCTGCCCCTGCGCTAGGTCCGATTCGGCACGGATGGCGATTTCGCCGTCCTCTCCCATGTGTTTAACGCCATGAAAGATCGCATTTTCAATAAGCGGCTGCAGCGTGATTTTCGGGATGATGGTGGTATGCAACTCGGCCGGAATGTCCCAAGTCACGCGGAATCCGTACTCGTACCGGTGCTCTTGCAACTTGATGTAGGCGGAAGCATGCTCCAGCTCCTCCTCCAGCGTGATCAGCTCCCGGCCGCGGCTGAGGCTGATCTTCATCAGCTTGGACAACTCCTTGATCATTTCAGCGGAGGCGTTGTTTCCTTCCATCGCGCTTTTCCAGTAGATGCTCTCCAGCGTGTTGTACAGCAGATGCGGATTGATTTGCTGGTACAGAATTTGCAACTGAGCTTCCTTCTGCTTGATGTCCATCTGGTATTTATAGTGAATCAGCCCATTCAGCCGGCGCGCCATCTCATAGATTGTGGAGATTAATACGCTGACCTCATCGTTGCGATCCCGGTACGGCGTCTCCGGCACCACGTTCCCCGGCTCGTAGCGGCGAACGAAATAGACCAGCTTCTGGATTGGGGTCATCAGCGATCTCCAGAAATACAAGATCAGCACCAGACCAACCGCAAAATAAGCGATGGAGATCAGCTGGATAATTCGTTTGATCTCGTTTTGCTGCTGCAGCAGCGCCTTGACGGGCACCTTGTAGACGAGCTTCTGCTGCAGGACGTAATTATAATTAATGACATAAATAAAATCTTCAGTAATAACATCCTTCACCCCGATCAGGGAGTCCCCCAAATCGGCCTCCTGCGGCAGATTTAAGATCGATCCGGTCGGCGCTCCCGCCGGCGTCGTTGAGGTGAGGATACGGTTGCTCCAATCGGTAAAATACAGCTCTCCCTCCGGGATCGAGACGGTCTGCAGCGACTCGCCGATCCGGCCGTCGACATTGGAAACAACCAGCACGCCAATCGTGCCGTTTTTATAGATGCTGTTGATCGCCCGGACATAAGCGAGCGTTTTTTGATTTTGCTGACCTTTCGTAGGCGGGGATAAATGGTCGATTAGGCGCAAGTAACCGTTTCCCTTTTTTTCGACGGCTTCATCAAACCATTCCGGCTTCTCCTGCTCCAGAAAGAAGTAGACGCCGGCCTTCCGCGCCTCCGGATAATACGGCGCAAAAAAATACGCGTTGGACGGATCGTACACGTAAAGGGAATAGTATAGCGGCTCGCGCTGGTCGGTTTCCTGCGAGTAATTGAACAGCAAAGTCTCCAGCTTTTCGTAAGTTTTGACCCGCTCTAGGACGGACTCCGCTTCTTCGTCGCTGGGGTTCAGCTGCTGGAGCAGCGGATGCTGGAACACCGTGGACGTCACTTTATTGATCGCTTCGATGTCGCGGGTGATCAGCCGAAAGTTCTGCTTGTTCAGTTCGATATAGGCATTGGTTACGTTGCGCTTCAAGATCTGATCGGCTTTGTAATTGCCGTAGGCATTCAGGATAAACAAGGGAATCACCATCACGACAAAAAGAAGAATCATCTGTTGTTTGACGTTCAAATTGGCGAACGGATTTCGAAGTCGGTTGCCTGGTTTCAATGGCTTTGCACCTCCGGCAATTCAAATATAGCAATAATCAAAACCGGCAAGGATGCGCGATTCTACGCAGATTGTGGCGGTTTCTTCGATTTCGCTTCACGCAGGACTTGACCCCTGCCTCACCTCTTAGTGTAGGGGATTTTTGCAATCTTGCCAGCTAAAAAAAACAAAAAGCCCCTCGGGAAGTATCCGAGAGACTTCTTGGGGTTTCGTAAAAAGCGGTCGCGTGCCAATTACACCAGTTCATGCAATCCGCTAACAACCAGGTCGGCCTCGCTCAGAATGTCTGGGCTGCCGATGCCAACGACGCGGCAGCCGGCGGCTTTGCCTGCCTGCACCCCCGCCTCTGCGTCCTCAAACACGACGCAGTCGGACGGCGGCAACGCCAACGCGGCACTGGCGGCGAGGAACACCTCGGGGTCCGGCTTCGCCTTGGACACCTTGGTGCCGTCGATCACGGCATCAAATAAATCGGCGATGCCGAGCCGATCCAAGATGAACGCGGCGTTCTTGCTCGCCGAGCCGAGAGCGATCTTCACCCCGCGTTCGCGCAGCTGCAGCAAATACGCCTTCGCTCCGGGCAAAATTTCCGACGGCTCCAGCTTGGAAATAAACTCGACGTATTCGCGGTTTTTGTCTGCGGCCATCTGCTCGCGTTCCTGCTCCGTGGCTTCCACGCCGCCTACCTCCAGCAGAATGCGCAGCGAGTCCATGCGGCTAACGCCTTTCAGCCGCTCGTTATGGGCTTCGGTAAATTCGAAGCCCAGCCGGTGCGCTAGCGACCGCCATGCGAGATAGTGGTACTTGGCCGTATCGACGATCACGCCGTCGAGGTCAAAGATTGCGCCTTTCATTGTTTCCAGCATGCTAGAATTCTCCTTTGATGAATGTATTCGATTTTTCATATATAACTCGCCTGAACTAGCGTATATAGCTCAATTTGGCCGAGCTGACTGTCCAAACCTTCAGTCGGCTTCATAGGGGACACAAACGTCATGCCCTGGCGCGATCGACAGCTCCAGATCCCCCACGATAAGCCGCAGCGGTTCCGGATTTCCGGCCTGAGCGAAAATGGTGACTTCATCCCGGCTGACGCGAATCCGGTAGGAACCACCGCGAAGGCGGACCGGGAACTCGATCGCTTGCCAGGCGGAAGGCATAGCCGGCCGGAGCGATGCTTTATTGCCATCGTATCGCAAGCCGGCAAATCCCAGTATTGCCGCCATCCATGCCCCGCCATTCGCCGCAGGATGCGTGCCGCCGATGTAGAGGTCTCCGACGTATTGCTTGGATTCCCCGGTTAAGTCGATCGTCGCCGTTCGCATAAAATAAGGGTAACCCCAATCCGGTGAGCCCGTATCTGCCGCCACCAGGGCGTAGATACATGCGCTGAGGCTCGAACCATGCTCTGTGCGCGGCTCGTAATAGGCCCAATTCGCCTGTTTGACGGACGAGGCATAATCGCCTTTGAACAGGTGCAGCATCAGCACCACGTCGGCCTGCTTTAGAATTTGCGTCGTCGTGGCAGGGCCGTTCCCCCCGCCGAGATACTCATGCGGATGAAGCATCCGTGCTTTTAGGTCCGGCAGCGAAACGTCCTCTAACGTGTAATAGCGGTCGAACTGCTCGATCAAACCGGTCTCGGCATCCGGCTGCGGAACGTACAAACGCTCATACATATCGCGAATTTGCTCCGGGCTGACGGCGCTCGCTGCCAACAGCGCCCCGTACCGACGGGGATCGCGGTTTTGCAGGATCTCCATAGCATCCAGGGAAATGCGCAGGCATTCCTTGACCATCCGGTTGGTAAATGCGTTGTTGTTCACCCGCTCGTGATATTCATCCGGCCCGGTGACGTCGAGGATTTCGTACCGTTGCTTCCGCGAATTGAAGTACCCATACGAGTAAAAGAACTTGGCGCACTCCCACGCCACCTCGGCCCCGCCGTCCAGAAGCAGGCTCTCATCGCCGGTAAACAGGTAGTACTTCCAGATCCCGTAAGCCACATCCGCGCTGATATGCACCTGCTTATCGCGAAAATACGTACGCATCGGACGTCCGGTGAACACATCGTTCACATTAAAAAGCGTGCAAGCATCGTCACCCGTCTCCTGACTCTCCCAGGCATAGAATGCCCCATCGTAGCCGTATTCCGCGGCTTTACGCTTCGCACCTTCCAGCGTATGCACCCGGTACATCATCAAATTACGGGCAACCCCCGGTTCCGTATACAGGAAGAAAGGCAGCATAAACATCTCCGTATCCCAAAATACCGCGCCTTTATAGACCTGGCCGGATAGGCCGCGGGCCGGAATGGACACGCGCTCCGAGCGGTCCGGTGCGATGATATGCAGCTGGTACATGCTGTAGCGCAGCGCCAGCTGGGCTTCTTCGTCGCCTTCGATCGTCAGGTCGGAGGCTTCCCACTTGCGCTCCCACTGATCGGCGTGCTCACGCAGCAGCCGATCGAAGCCGAGCTGCCGCGCTTCCCGGGCGGACTGCACTGCCGCCGCCCGGACATCGCCAACCGGCGAACCGCCGACCTGTCCTGTCAACACGGCGACGTATTTGACGAGCTCGACCGGTTCGCCGGCTCGGCACCGCACTTGGATGCGGCGGCGGACGGACAGGTCCCCGTGAAGCAGCCGAGGCTCCCCTCTGCCCTGTACCTCCGTGGCTTCCGCTACCGTCAGTGGTACGCCAAGCTCCTGGGTCCACGCGGTCAGCGACACGACCTCCCCGGTCGCATCCACCCCGCTGTCCATCCGCTCCAGATGCGGGCCGTTGATGTCCCAGACATCGCCGTCAATGCCGGTGTTGATCGTAAGCTCGCCTTCCATGCTACTCTCTACAACGAGGCGGCAGACGATCAACTCCGAGCGGGCTGCGCTGCAAAACCGCTCCGACGTGATTGCAACCTCCGTGCCGTCGCCCATACAAAACACTGAACGGCGGCGGTGTACCGCATGCCGCAGGTCCAGCGACTGCTCATGAGAGTCTAAAACCAGGCGGGCAGCTCCCTCCTCACCGGTTACTTCGACTCCCTTTCCGCTTTCGACTGCTCTTTCGACTGCTCTTTCGACTCCTCTTTCGCCTACCCTTGCGCTTTCTCCTTTACCTCCGGCCCCATTCTCAGCCTTGGCCACGTTCATGGCCTTCAGCACGCTTAGCTGTTCGCCGTTCCAAAAGACCGTCGTCGCCAATCCGTTAGGTGCGTTCACCGGCTCACGCCATTGATCCCCAACCTTATCATACAGCCCGGCAACGATCGTTGCAGTCAACTCGTTTTTGCCGAACTCCTCCAAGGTCCCGCGATAGCCCAGCACCCCATTGCCAATCATAAATTTGTTGCCGTGGTGTGCGATCCGTTCCGGGTCAAACCCGTTTTCCCTGACGATCCAGCTCATTGAATTACCGCCTTTCGCAGCGGCACCCGAATCCCTGCTTCACCAACCGTAACCCGGTTTCCGTACACCGTCATTTCCACTTCGCCGCCGGACATTGCGCGGATGGAGACTTGGTCCTGATCCACTTCCACCAATAACTTTGTGCCTTGGTAAGTCACCATGAACCGGTAGCTCTGCCATCGTTCAGGAATACTCGGATTCAGCACGAGCTGTTCTCCGTCCGAGCGCATCCCGCCGAATCCATACACGATGTTCATCCACGCCGCAGCGATCGAGGTCGTATGCAGCCCTTCCCGCGTATTGCGATTATAGTTGTCGAGATCCAGCCGAGTGGCGAACTCAAAGAACTTATAAGCCTCCTCCGAACGCCCGATTTCCGCCGCCAAAATCGAATGAATCGACGGTGAAAGCGAGGATTCATGGATACAACGCGGCTCGTAATAATCGTAGTTGGCGCGTTTTTCCTCCGGCGAAAACTCGCTGTTGTACAGGAACATAAACATCAGCACATCCGGCTGCTTGATCATGTCGTACCGGTATAACCGATCATACGACCAGTGCGAATACAGCGGAAATTCCGTGACCGGAATCGAATGAATGTCCAGATGCGGCAAGTCAAAAAATCCATCATGCTCCTCGAAAATCCCCGTCCGTTCATCTCTTGGAATTTTCATGTGCTGCGCCTTGTTCCGCCAGTCCTCCTGCTCCTCCTCCGTCAGGCCAAGCCGTGTGGCCAGCTCACCATAAGCAGCGGAAGCCTCGCTCTGCATCGCTTCCAGCACCTCCAGCGTATATTCGAACAGCTTTTTCGCCATCAGGTTGATATAGCAGTTGTTATTAACCATAAGCTGAAACTCGTCGGGACCCATCACACCAAAATAACCGTACTTGCCCGACTGCTGCCCCCACTGCCCCCGAGTCGCGTAAAAACGGCTGATCTGGATCAGCATTTCCGCGCCTTTTTCAAACAGGAACGCCTTATCGCCTGTAATGTTTACGTAATGGCGTAGCCCGTACGCCACCGCCGTACCGACATGCAGTTGCAGATTGGAATGCTGCCATAAGTCGCAGCTCTCTGTCCCGTCGATCGTGGCGATCGGATAAAACGCCCCTTCACAGTCCAACTCCTTGGCCCGCTTTAATGCTTCGGGGAGCGTGCGGTAACGGAATTCGAGCAGGCTCCGCGCCGCCTTCGGATTGTTGAAGATATAGAACGGCAAGCAATACGACTCCGTATCCCAAAAAGCCAGCCCCCGATACGCCTCGCCGGTCAACCCCTTTGCACCAATGTTAAAGCCGGGGTTATCCCCATGGTAAGTTTGGTACAGCTGAAAAATACAAAAACGAATCCCCTGCTGATTCTCCGGATCGCCCTCAATCGCGATGTCCGACTCCGCCCACACTTGTGCCCAGTACGCGCACTGGTCAGCGGATACCGCATCGTACCCCGCTTGCGTATGCTGCGCCGCCAGTTCGATCCCCCGCCGCCAAAGCTCATCGTTCGCAACCGCACGGTCCTTTTCCGCCACGTTAACGACGAGTTTGTCCAGCGTGGTCCGCTGGCCTTGCTCTAGCCGCAACACCAGCTCCCTGCCGATATAGCTTTCGCTTTGGATCAGCTTATTTTCCAAGGCATCGGCCGCATCCACGCGGAATCCCGAGAACAGCCGATTGCCTGTGTTCACCGTCTCCCCAAGAATCCCCGCGACCCCGCCGGTAGCCTCCCCTTGCTTCAGCTCCTTCCAATAGGAACGCTGCTGATCCTCATGGATCACCGCCAGATCCAATCCCGTCCGCACCTGGATCGAACCGGAGAAGTTCAGGGGCGTAAACGTAATCCGCTGAGCCCCGAGATACGACACCTTCATGCTCACGAGGCGCTCAAACGTAAGCCGCACGTCTTTCCCGCTAGCCGTATGCCACACGAATTCCCGGGTATAGATCCCCGTACGGAAATCCAGCTCCCGCCGAAAATCGCTGAACCGGCTCTCCGCCAGATCCAACGTTTCCCCGTCCAGCGTGATTCGCGTATGCAACCAATCCACCGCATTCACCATGAACCGCAGCGATTTGATAATCCCTTTGTAGTGGGCCGTAACCGGACTCTCCTCGAACAACCCGTTGAAGTAACTGCCCAGTAGCGTATCCCCGCCATACCCTTCCTCCGGATAACCTCTGACCCCCATATATTCATTCCCCAGCGAAAAAATCGACTCACTGACCCGGTTCCGCCCCGGATCAAAGCCTTCCTCCACGACCTTCCAGGGGTCGACCTGCAAATATTTGTCCGCGATTTTCGGCATACTTCGCCCTCTCCTCCTGTGTTTAGCGCTTCACTTGCGATCTGTCCTCCATAGACGACAAGACCGCTCCCCCTCCAGATTAACGGAACGTCCGCCGGCGCTAAATGTCCAGGAGTAAGAAGCTTATGTGCGTTTATACGGAGTTGGGATCCGGCCCTGCATCTGCCGTGCATCTGCCTCCTACTGCTTCTGCTCTGCACCCGCCGCGTCCTGCCACATCCTGCCACATCCTGCCGCGTCCTGCCCCGTCATGCCGCGCCCTGCCCCGTCCTGCCGCATCCTGCCCCGTCCTGCCCCGTCCTGCCCCGTCCTGCCCCGTCCCCCCCTCTCGCCCGCCCCTTTGCATGATTATCCCTTTCACTCAGGGGCAGCCACAAAAAGGACGGGCCCTCTTTAAATCAGAGACGGAATATAGAGAAGAGTTATGTTGAGAAGCGAAATAGTTGGTATTTTTTTCTTGATAGGGGATCATATGTTTGGTATAATAAAAATGAGAACACACGTACGCATTCCGGTGATTAAGGGGGAGTTGGACATGGAGAATGGCATGGATATGGATCTTCAAACTTTCAGCAGTCGTTTTACGAACGAACAGGATTGTGTGGAAGCGTTGATCGCGATGAAATGGCCGAGCGGTTTTGTTTGCCCTCGTTGTGCCCACACCCAGTGCAGCCGGTTGACCTCCCGACGTATCCCCTTGTTCGAATGCGGAGGTTGTGGACATCAGACATCTCCTTTGGTTGGTACGATTTTCGAAGGCACTCATCTGCCCTTGCTGAAGTGGTTTCAGGCTTTGGAGTTATTTTTGCTCCCAGACGGCATCTCGGCGATTCGGTTGTGCGGGGTGATTCGCGTCACCTACAAGACGGCCTGGTTGATGCTGCACAAAATTCGTCATGCCCTCGTGGAATTCGATGCCCGGCAGTTGTTAAACGGAAATGTGAAGGTAAACAGCGATCAGTACAGACGAAACCCGGCTCGGGTCCAGATAGATCAGCCAGATGTCACGGCGGTTGTTGTCGGATGTACGGTAGCGGAATCGGGAGAACCGGAACAGGTGAAAATCCATCTGCTACCCCATAAGAGAGGAAACAGGCAAAGAGCAGACCGCCGCGAGCTCACCTCGTTTATCACGAACCATGTGGATGTTGATGCGTCTGAAGTACAGTTGTTTCCCCTGGCCTATCGGCTTTATGTGCCCTTGCGCAAAGTGATCTGCCAAGCGTGGGAATCGCTGAAATGCACCTATATGGCGTTAGGGATAAAATATCTGCAGGCCTACCTGAACGAGTTCACTGTACGACGCCAACTTCGCTTGCCCGGAGAGATCACCTCAATGCGCCAGAAGCTGCTGCGGATGTGTATGGCAACTCGGAGCATTTCTTATCGACAGCTCATTGCGAACCAGCCGACGAAGCCCCCTCATGCCTTTGCGGCCTGATCATACGGCTAAACCAGTCAAGGTTAGGCTTTTTGCTTAACCAAGATTGCTTATCCCTTTGCCGCCTATTGTGAAGATTACATTTTAGAGTCTTTTCACCATAGTGTATCTCTTCATCATAGCGCCTCTTACATCATGTGCCTTTTCTCCCCTGTATCCTATCTAGCTATGATAGGAACTTCTCCGGCACGTGATGACCGGTTCATCACCTGAGCTCTCTTTTTAACTTCTCTTGAGCTCACCTTTCACTGCTCACGGGTTCCCTTTTCACTGCCCCTGAGTTCAATTTTCACTGTTACCTGACCAAACGGGATAATCATGCAAAGGAGCCCAAAACAGAGGCAAAACAGCGCCGGGTTGCGAAACTGCTACCGACCCAAAAATTAAAAAACCGGAGCGCTCCCTAAGGCGCTCCGGCTGCTACGATATCCAACTACAATTCGTTGATAAAGACTGTCTTCATTTTACCGCTGTATTGTACGTCAAGCCCGAGTCCCTGTACGAGTATGGCTAGAGGTACATAAGTTTTGTTCTCCTTACCGACCTTCTGCAGGAAAGCCGGTGTTGCGGTAGCCGCGGGTGTGCCGTCTACCTGAATTTGCTTCGAGCCCACCGGGATCACCACCGTCCGGCTTCCATAAGTGATGGTGGCGGTGGAATTACGGGATTCCCATTTACTTTGGGCGCCAACTGCGTCCGTGATGTCCTTGATCGCCACAAACGTCTGCCCGTTCTTCAGAATCGGCGGATATGGGGTGTTTAGTTCTTGTCCTTTCACCACGACGGATATCGGCGCACCGCCGCTCTTTGCCACGGTTGTCCGGAAGCTCCCCCAAACCGTTTCGGCGAAGATCTTGGCGATTTCCTCATATCCCGCTTGATTGGGATGAATGTCCGTATCCGAGAAAATATGCGTCAGCGAAATTTCACGCCCTGAAAAGGCTGCCGCCACATGGGCCGCTTTGATCGGCTTCGTTTGAGCCGCATGATCGGCAACAACGCCATCCACGATGGCGGTAAATTTGCCAGCCAGCTGCTGCAGCTCATCGTATATGGAAGCGCCGGCAAGCTTCGGCACCGGCTGGTATTGGTCGGCGATGACGATTTGCGCTGAGGGGTTGAGCTCCGTCAGGATGCGGACAACCTCGCGAAGGTTGTCGCCATAAGCTTTTAACACCTCTTCGCTCTGGGCCCGGAGCTGCTCCAGCGAGATATTTTTGACATCCGGCAGCAGTTTAAGCAAGTCGTTCCCGCCGATGGTGATCGTGATCAGATCCGCCTTCTGCAGGTCAACCTTCGCTTGAACGACGCCGGAAGCAAAAGCAGCGATCCGTGGATCCGGTACGTTTGGCTGAATGTCCGCAGCAGCGAGCGGTAAGCCCGATTGAATCGCCGTTATGTAATTCTTCAAACCTTCGCTGGTTAAGCCAAGAATGCCATAGTTAACTGCCGATGTCCGGCCATGGAACAAGCCCTGCTCTTTCAAACGATCTACAAACCCGTAGGGGACGCTAGTTTCCGTCATCCCTGGCTCGTACCCGGCGGTGATCGAATCACCTAACGCCACGATAAGGTAGCTGTCAGCTTGAGCCGCTTCGGCGGCATGGATCGGTGCGGCGGCCGCGCCGCTGAAAAGGAAAAGGATTAGAGCGAGCGCTCCCGTCAGGACGGAAGTCTTGTTCAAGCTAAACTTCTTCAAGCCTTTCAACTCCTTTGATTAATAGATAATAGGTAGGATAAGCGCGCAAAACCCGAGGTTTAAATTGCGGCCTCAGGTCTTGTTGTTTCTACATGGACACCGGCGCCTTTGCCGTTATTCCGGCTTCTCCTCTATACGTCCGGTTTTCTTCATATATTCATCATAACGGCCATCGATTTCCTTGGCTATTTTCCGGTAGTTCAACGTCTCCTCCACGATTGGATCCAACGTCGTTTGGATGCGGATTTCGTACTTTGGCGACAACCTTCTGCGCTCTTCCTCGCGGCGTTCTTCCTCGCTGCCGTATTCCCCTTCGGTCAGCATCTCGCTGAGCTCGCGTTCCAAATCCTTGCTATCGCTCATCCTTGACACTCCTTCCGGTATTCTCGATCAAGCGTACCGCGGATTCTTCCGAATCCCTGCCCGCCTATATGCCAGGGGCCTCGCTGCAGCAGCCGTTCATTCCTTACAGCCCGGTTGCGTCCGCAGCCCGAATCACGCCTAGCAGCTCGTTATGGATTTTGCCATTGCTGGCAATCACATGGCGTACGCCGATGTGATAAGGGTTACCTGCAGTATCGGTCACTATTCCTCCCGATTCCTTCACGATTAATGCGCCGGCGGCGACATCCCAGGCGTTCAGGCCAACCTCGTAATAGCCGCTTAATCGACCGGCGGCCACATAAGCCAAATGCAGAGCAGCTGATCCAGCAGCTCGCAGGCTGCGTACTTCTCCTGACAAAGCGTTTAATCCACGCATGTTCATCGGCAACGCAAACTCCCGGTCCGGGTTAAAGCCGACAGCGATAACGCTGCCGGACAACGCCGTATCGGCGGATACTTTCGATGGTTGCCCGTGAATGTAGGCACCTTTGCCCTTCTCCGCCACAAACATCTCGTCGCGCATCGGATCATAAATCACGCCGATGATGACCTCGCCTTTATATGCCAGCGCAATCGAAACGCAAAAAAAAGGAAATCCATGAACAAAATTAGTCGTTCCGTCCACCGGGTCGACGATCCATAAGTACTCCGACTCGCTGGCTTGTTTCAGCGCAGCCGCTGAAGCTGACGCTCCCGGCGCCACACCTTCCTCGCCTAGAATCTCATGGTCGGGAAAATGCGTTAGAATCAGCTTTCGAATCATCGCCTCCGCACCTTTGTCCACGTCCGTCACCAGATCCTGAGGCGATTGCTTCGTATTCAGGTCCCGGTAGCCCCCAAGCCGGCTCTTGATAAACTCTCCCGCTTTGGCTGCGCAGTTGATCGCTACGGCCGTCGGACTTTTGCTGCCTACCACATATGGAACTTTCGGATTCGATTCCAATCGATTCACTCTACTTTCATCGTAAACTGATAATCTACTCCTTAAAAACTATACGTCATTGATTTGGCAAAGTTGCGTCCTTTCGCCTGCTCTGACGCAGAATACAGCGAAAGCCGCTCTTCCTATATGCAAAAAGTCCGTGTCCAAAAGCGAGGCATGGCCCCGCCGGAAACGAACTTTCAGCTGATTAACCGCACGCGGTCTCTTTGTTATGCACCTACGATATTGTACCCGCCGTCTACGAAAATAACCTCACCGGTAATTCCGCGGGACAGATGGCTGATCAGGAACATCGCCGTATCCCCAACTTCAGCCGTTTCCGTCGTTCTGCGCAGCGGTGCCTTTTCTTCGACCTGTTTGAGGATCGAGTTGAAGTCGCTGATACCTTTAGCGGCCAGCGTACGGATCGGACCTGCCGATACCGCATTAACGCGGATGTTCTTCGGCCCAAGATCGTTCGCCAAGTAACGTACCGAAGCTTCCAGTCCGGCCTTAGCCACACCCATCACGTTATAGTTGCGCATTACGCGCTCCGATCCCATATACGTCATCGTCATAATGCTGCCGCCTTCCGTCATGAGCGGAGCCAGACGCTTGGACACGGCCACCAGCGAATAAACGCTGATGTCGTTAGCCAGCGCAAAGCCTTCGCGGGACGTGTCCACAAACTCGCCGGCCAGGTCCTCGCCTTTAGCAAAGGCGATGCTGTGTACAAGCCCGTGCAGCACGCCAAACTCACTGCGCAGCGCGTCGGCCAGCTTGTCGATCTCCTCGTCCACCGTCACGTTGCACGGCAGGATTAGCGAACCTGGAATCGTTTCGGCCAGCTTGCGCACTCGGCCTTCAACGCGTTCGCTTTCGTATGTAAATGCCAGACGGGCGCCTTGCTCCGCCAAACTTTGCGCAATCGCCCATGCGATGCTGCGCTCATTGGCAACGCCCATCACGATCACATTTTTCCCCGCTAATAAATCACCCATGAATATCCTCCTCTTAAAGTGCACGTTTCATTTTGTACAACTTACCTTATTTCCCTGCAATTTTCAAGAGAGACGGGGACAGCTGTGGCTTGTCCAAATGAATTACGGTTGGATGCGCACGCTGGCTCCGTCCAAAATTTCAACGCCTTCCTCGCGGTATCGCGCCAAATCCTCCATCAGCGCAAACAATGCCCCGTCTTTGAGCTTGGCTTCCAGCATGACGTCAACCCGATCGGTAATCGGGGCGATGCTGCGCAGAAATTCGAGCAGCGGACGGACGATGACATGATCGGCGTGACCCCGCGGGTCGCTGGCGCTTTTGGGGCTCGACGCGTGGATCTTCGGCGGCAGCGGATCGTCTGCCGGTGAATCGGCCTGGGCATACGGCGTTTGCCAGGTCGCCAAGATACGCGGCCACAGCTCGGCCGGGCTCTCGCCTTCGTTGTTCACCCACTGATGGTGAATGTCGAGCACCATCGGGATGCCCAGCGCCTCGCAAAGCTCCAGGGTCTCCGTTGCGTTAAACGTTTTGTCGTCGTTTTCGAACGTTAACCTCTGTTTGATGCGTTCCGGAAGAGCCGCCACATTCTCGCGGAACCGGGTCCCCGCGGTGGGCTTGTCCCCATAAGCGCCGCCGACATGGATGTTGTTCTTGGCCCGGGCGTCCAAGCCCATGGCATCAAACATGGCGACATGATGATTCAAATCGCGGATCGAGGATTTCAGCACCTCGGGCCGCGGTGTACTTAATACGGTAAAGTGATCCGGGTGAAAGGACACCCGAAGGCCATGCTCCTTAACATATTTCCCCACGGCGGCAAACGGCTCCCGCAGCGCTTCGTAAGGATTCCAATCCGACAGCGACTCGTGGGTCGCTAGAGGAACCAGCTTCGAAGAGAAGCGGTAAACCTGTATCTCATTGCCGACGTTATGCCGGAGCAGGCGAAGCGTGTTATGCAGATTCTCTCCCGCGATCATCTCCAGCTTACGGATCGCCGCCTCGCGGTCGGCAATTCCGTTAAACGTCTTTAACGTCATCGTCTTGGAAGGCGACGCGTTTTCGATCACGGTGGACATCGCTACATAACCGAAGCGTACAATCATGCCCTTGCAGGATCTCCAAAAAACATTTCGTACGCCAGAGCGGTCTGTACTTCAGACTCCTCTTCCGTCAGCGGACGGACCAGCTCCAGTTCAACCGAGGTAACTTCCTCTCCATTGAAGTTAATTTCGGCAACGCAGGCGGTGATTTTCACGATCGCTACCGCCTTATTATCCGGTGAATACGCGATTACCTTTTGTCCTGTCGGGAACACGCGAAGCCCCTCTTTGAGCATTTTCCCGCGGCCGTATTCCAGCAGCTCGTAAAGCTCCTGCTCTTTCTTGAACTTGCAGACCGAGTTAAATTCCGTTTGAAATCCCACCGTCATCCCTTCCTTTCTTCAGCCGGCTGTCCGGGGCGGCAATGGCCGCCGCAGACTAGATGCCGCTTTCGAATTCCAGTGCCTGCCGGGCCGCGTAACGCTCCAACGCGAGCTCGATCAAGCGATCTAACAGCACCTCATAAGCCACCCCAGTCTCCCGCCACAATAGCGGATACATGCTAAAAGGGGTGAAGCCCGGCATCGTATTCACTTCATTAATCCAAACCTTGTGATCCGTTCTTCGCACAAAAAAGTCGGCCCGGCACAACCCGCTGCCGGCAATGGCTTTGAACGCCTTAACCGCCAGATCGCGAATTCGCTCCGCTAGTTCGGTATCGACAGGTGCCGGAATCAGCATCTGCGATTTGCCGTCCAAATATTTGGCCTGGTAATCGTAGTATTCTCCGGAGGAGACAATTTCTCCCGGAACAGAGGCCAGCAGCTCGTCGTTGCCGAGTACCCCAACCTCCACTTCACGGGCGTCCACAAACTCCTCGACGATCACCTTCACGTCGTAGCGGAACGCCAACGCCACCGAAGCCAATAGCTCCTCGCGATTTCTCGCTTTAGAAATGCCAACGCTCGAGCCAAGGTTCGCCGGCTTGACAAAGCAAGGATAGCCCAGCTTCTCCTCGATGCCTTGAACCACTGCATGGCTGGCGCGCTCCCACTCGGAAGCGGTGAAAAAGCAGTAAGCGCATTGCTCAAGTCCCGCCTCGGCGAACAGCTTCTTCATGATGACCTTATCCATCCCCGCAGCGGAAGCGAGTACTCCCGCACCGACATATGGCAAATCGGCCATTTCGAACAGCCCCTGGATCGTGCCGTCTTCGCCGTTTGTGCCGTGCAGAAGCGGGAACACCACATCGATATCCGATTGGCCAGACGAGAGCTTGCCAAACAACAGCCCCATCGCGGCAGACGTATCACCGGCATGCTCCCCAAGCTTCAAATCCTCCAGCGCGGCAAACGGTGCATTCAACTTGCTGCCGACTTTCCATTTCCCCTGCTTATCGATATAAAAAGGTAGCAGCTCGTATTTGTTGTAATTAAACGCCTTAGATACGGCGAAGGCCGTCTGCAGCGAGACCTCATGTTCTCCCGATTTACCCCCGTAGATGAGGCCTACGGTAATTCTATCCTGTCCCATAACTAACCTCTTTTCGTTCTTCTAGAACCGGTCCGCGATATGAAAAAAACGATACACCGTATTGTCGGTCCAGGCATAGGAATCCCGGTAATCCCAATAGCGGTGTTTACTTGGCGTGGTATGGGCGTTAACCAGCGGCATTCCGCCGGCGTCGAACGCAGTCACGATGGTGTTGTGCTGAAACGTGCCGTTGCCGTCCCAATCATAAGCGATAACGTCTCCAAGCTGTAGCTGTTCCGGACGTTCGAGCAGCTCGGCGCGAAGTCCGGTACGACTCTGGCCGAGATGGCGCTCCAGCGCGTTGGCAACGGCCCAGCTGTAGCTCCACAGCTCTCGTCCTCCGACGTAGCCTTTGTACCACCAGCCCGATTCTCTTTTTCCAGTATAGTTTATTGGGGCTCCGCCTGCAAAGAGACATTGGGAGATGTAGTTCGTGCAGTCAACCTCAAAGGCGGCAAACTCCGGGTTGAAGCTATCCCACCACCGATCGGCATACAGCACGGCCTCCTCACGCCGGTAGGCAATGCTGCGCGTGCCCCCTCCACCAAGGACATCGCGGTTCAAAAATGGTCGTGGCGCAGCGCCCTTACGTCCCGCCGCCTCACCTTCGTCATCATCGGGCAGTGTGATTGCCGGATGCCGTTCAGGGACCGGCTGCTCCACCTTGATGACGATCCAGCCCGCACCGTCTCGTGCTAGTGTGAGACGCTGCTTTTCGATTCGCTCCTCCTGGTGGCGGGCGCCTCCCTTTTCATAGTATATTTTTCTCGATAGCTGCAGATCGACCTCGATCTCACCCTCGCGGCTTTCAATCTCACGCACCAGCTTGGCTCGGGTCTCGCAGCGCAGCGGCGCAGCTCCCCTTTGGCGATACCAGCTCTCCAGCCTGCGCTTCCGCTCGCCCCGCCGCAGCAAATAATCCACATCGGTTACGACCGTGCCTCCGCTAGGCGTGCGATAGTCCACTTCATCCTGGTTGTGCTCGTTGACATAAACCGATAACGTTTTCTTCCATTCATCCGCCATACGTCCACGCCTCCTTTTCACTATTAGCCATTATATGAACGCCCGGGAGGGAGTATGTTTTGCACCTGTCCCGCAGCGGTCTGAAAGCCCATTCATCCGCATGGGTGAAGCCTTAACCGCCGAGATTTGGGTACAAAAAGTTCTTTACTCACCACGTATGGGAAGGTATACTTAAATCAAATAAAATTTGAAATTATGTTTCATCAGGTGAAACCACGAATCAAGGAGG
Organism: Paenibacillus rubinfantis; assembly: GCF_001486505.1. Classification (GTDB taxonomy): domain Bacteria; phylum Bacillota; class Bacilli; order Paenibacillales; family Paenibacillaceae; genus Fontibacillus; species Fontibacillus rubinfantis. Next base: position 663,105 of record NZ_LN909064.1, on the reverse strand, counting down.
TTCATTCATGTCAGCGAACGATTTTAACTCCGCTGCCCGTACGCTGGAAGTAGGCGGCAAGAGCTACCGCTACTACGACCTGCAGGCTCTCGAGCAGCAAGGGCTAGGCAAGATTTCCAAACTACCGTTCTCTATTAAAGTATTGCTAGAAGCGGCTGTCCGCCAATACGACGGAAGAGCCATCACGCAGGAGCATGTGAAGCAAATCGCCGGTTGGAGCGAGGGCCGCGATGAGAACAAAGAGATTCCTTTTATCCCCGCTCGTATCGTATTGCAAGATTTCACCGGCGTTCCGGTTGTCGTCGACCTGGCGGCCATGCGCGACACGGTGAAGAAAGCCGGCGGCGATCCTAAACAGATCAACCCGCTTGTGCCCGTTGACCTCGTGATCGACCACTCCGTAATGGTCGATGCGTTTGGGTCCCCGGATGCGCTCGAATACAACATGAAAGTCGAGTTTGAGCGCAACGAGGAACGCTACCGCTTCCTGCGCTGGGCGCAAACCGCCTTTAACAACTTCCGCGCCGTACCTCCGGCTACCGGGATCGTTCACCAAGTCAACCTGGAGTATCTGGCGTCCGTAGCTGCGACGAAAACCGTCAACGGCGAAACGGTCGTTTATCCGGATTCCCTTGTGGGTACGGACTCGCATACGACGATGATCAACGGCCTTGGCGTCGTTGGCTGGGGCGTTGGCGGGATTGAAGCCGAAGCCGGTATGCTGGGGCAACCGCTCTATTTTGTCGCTCCTGAAGTGATCGGTTTTAAACTGACAGGCAGCCTCGCCGAAGGCGCTACTGCGACCGACCTGGCGTTGACCGTTACGCAAATGCTGCGCAAGAAAGGCGTCGTTGGCAAATTCGTTGAATTCTACGGCCCAGGCCTCGCCAACATCAGCCTCGCCGATCGCGCGACCGTGGCAAATATGGCCCCGGAATACGGCGCAACGATCGGTTACTTCCCGGTAGATACGGAAACGCTCGCCTACCTGCGCAGCACCGGCCGCTCTGAGGAGCAAATTGCCCTTGTTGAAGCATATTACAAAGCTCAAGGCATGTTCCGCACCAACGATACGCCGGATCCGGTATTCACCGATCTGATCGAGCTGGACCTCGGCTCCGTCGTACCAAGCTTGGCCGGACCTAAGCGTCCGCAGGACCGTATCGAGCTGACGGCGATGAAAGAGAGCTTTAATTCGATCATCCGCACGCCGGTTGAAAAAGGCGGCTACGGGCTCAGCGAAGAGAAGATCGAGCAGGCAGTACCAGTGAAGCACCCGGACGGCTCAACCAGCGAGCTGAAAGCCGGAGCGGTTGTCATTGCGGCGATTACGAGCTGCACGAACACGTCGAACCCAAGCGTTATGGTCGGTGCCGGCTTGCTGGCGAAGAAAGCCGTAGAACGCGGCCTGACCAAACCGGGTTACGTGAAGAGCAGCTTGACCCCGGGCTCCCTCGTGGTGACCGAGTATTTGCAAAAAGCCGGCCTGATCGAGTCGCTGGAAGCGCTTGGCTTCCACGTTGCCGGTTACGGCTGCGCAACCTGCATCGGGAACTCCGGTCCATTGCCGGACGAAGTCAGCGCGGCGATTGCCGATAACGATCTGACCGTCGCGGCTGTGCTCTCGGGCAACCGGAACTTTGAAGGCCGCGTCCATGCGCAGGTCAAAGCCAACTACCTGGCTTCCCCTCCGCTTGTCGTCGCCTACGCGCTGGCCGGCACGGTCAACATCGACCTGCAAAACGATCCGATCGGTTACGATCGCGACAACCAGCCGGTATACCTGAAGGACATCTGGCCTTCTTCCGCGGAAATCAAGGAAGCGATTGGCCAATCGGTGAGCCCGGAGATGTTCCGCAGCAAATACGAGCACGTCTTCACGCAAAACGAACGCTGGAACTCGATTCCAGTTCCGCAAGGCGAGTTGTACGAGTGGGATGAGAAATCGACTTACATCCAAAACCCGCCGTTCTTCGAGAAGATTGGCGAAGGACTGTCCGACATCGCCGATATCCGCAACGCCCGTGTTCTGGCCTTGCTCGGCGATTCGGTCACGACGGACCATATCTCCCCGGCAGGCAACATTTCGCCAAACAGCCCCGGAGGTAAATATTTGACCGACCATGGCGTCGAACGCAAGGACTTCAACTCCTATGGCTCGCGTCGCGGTAACCACGAAGTGATGATGCGCGGCACCTTCGCGAACATCCGCATCCGCAACCAGGTTGCACCGGGTACGGAAGGCGGCGTGACCAAATACCTGCCGACGGACGAAGTGATGTCCATTTACGACGCTTCGATGAAATATCAAGCAGAGGGCCAGAACCTCGTCGTGATCGCCGGTAAAGAATACGGCACAGGCAGCTCCCGCGACTGGGCAGCAAAAGGCACCTACCTGCTGGGTGTCAAAGCGGTTATCGCGGAGAGCTTCGAACGGATCCACCGCAGCAACCTGGTTGGTATGGGCGTTCTGCCGCTGCAGTTCCAGGAAGGCGTTAGCTGGAAAACGCTCGCCATCGACGGGACCGAAACGTTTGATATCGACGGACTCAGCAATGACGTGAAGCCGGGCCAAGAGTTGACCGTGACGGCAACCCGCGCGGACGGAACCACGTTCCAATTCCCGGTTATCGCCCGTCTCGACAGCATGGTGGACGTTGATTACTATCACAACGGCGGTATCCTACAAACCGTCTTGCGTCAAATGATTACATCCAACGCCTAAATCGACTAGGCTTGAATGAAAAAGAGTTCCCTTCTTCAATCGAAGGGAACTCTTTTTAGGTTGCAGGTGTAATAACGCGATTCGGTTACGATCTCAAAGCCGGTCCTGCGATACAATTCCAAGGCGCCGCGATTGTCTGCGGCTACGCTTAGGCGAATACACGTGCAGCCCTGAGCCAGAAGCAACTGCACGATTTGGGCCAGCATCTCCCTTCCATACCCGCGTCCCTGGTGGGCGGGCAACACGCAAAAATCATGGATCACCGCCGTACCGCTCCCGAGAAGATTCACGCGAATCAAGCCGACTCGCTCCTCCCCGTGCCAGCCGATATAGTTATGGCGACTGGGCTCCCGAGTATGGCCCAAATACCGGAGCGTCCACTCCTCCTCATCGCCAAACGCCTGTGACAAACAGCGTACCATAAAGCCAAAATCCTCGAGCTCCTCCGGACGGAGCGTTGTTGTGGCAACCTCATCGGACGCCAAGCCTTCCGGCAAAGCGGCAAGTTCCATTGCAAACTGCGTGCCGTCATATTGGGCACCCAAATGCTCCACACAACGCAGGCCGGGTTCGGAGTCGGCGGGCACTTTAAAGCGGCAGGTTTGAATCCCCTGCTCGCTCATCTCCGCTGCAGCGGCCTCAAAAAGTCGCCGGAACACCCCCTGGCGCCGCCAATCCGGATGAACCATCGCGCTGAGGTTCGCCTCCACCCCATCCGCGGTATACCAAATGAAGCATCCGGCGAATCGCCCCTCCACTTGGTAAAGGTAGGCGTGATCACCGCTTTCTTTTGTTAAATGCTCCAGACCGATCTTGAGTTTCGAGCCGTCCGACTGACGGCAAAGCTGCTCCAGCCTGCGGATCGGTTCCAGCCATTCCGGCGTGAACTCCGTTAACTTTACAATCCGATGCGTTGAATCCAATTTAACTCCCCCTTGCTGGTATATACTACTTTAACTTCTGGTTTACACTACACAAACCATCTGTTATATTATAAGTATAACAGTTAGAACAAAAGGAGATGCCGTACTGTGATTATTCAGCTGGATTTACAATCGGACGTCCCGATTTATACGCAGCTGGTCCATCAAATTATCGAAGGAATCGCCAGCGGACGGCTGCAGCTAGGCGAGCCCCTGCCATCGGTGCGGAGTCTGGCTTCGGACATCGGCGTCAACCTGCATACCGTAAACAAAGCCTACACTATGCTGAAACAAGAGGGTTACATCCAAGTCCATCGCCAAAAAGGGGTTGTCGTCGATCCGGTCAGCATGCCTCCGGTCACTCCCGAATTCCGCGAGAAGCAGCGACGCGAGCTGCGTCCGATCGTTGCAGAAGCCATCTGCCGCGGGATGGAGAAGGACGAGTTGCTTTCCCTAGTAGAGCAAATTCATCAAGAAATTACTCGAAAGGAGTAGTGCAATATGATGCTTTTATCTATGTTGCTGTTGCTGCTTATGTTTGTCCCCCTGCTGGCCACCCTGGCCTTCATGCCTTATTTGACCCGAAATACGGTAAGCTTTGGCGTGTCGGTCAGCGAGGAGCAGTATGAAAGCGAACCGATCCGGCGGTTGCGGCGGCAATATGCCGTGATGAGCGGGGCGATTTATTCGCTGTTGCTGATTGCCTGCCTGATTAGTCTATGGAACAAGGACGAAAATACCCAGGGTGTCGTGTTTAGCGTTTTTGTCGGACTGACGATCGTAATCTCCACGGCCCTGTATCTCATTTTTTATTCCCGAATGAAACAAATCCGTCCAACCTTGCCCGCCGCTTCATCCGCTCCAGGCCTGCTGGCGGTAGACACCGGCTTTCGCCGGCAAAAGCTGGCGCTTTCCGGCAAGTGGTTCTTGATCCATGCCGTCATCATTGCGGCCAGCGTCGCCCTGACGTTAAGCCATTACGCGGCAATACCGGATCTGGTTGCGATGAAGTTTGACTTGTCCGGCCAAGTCGTCAGCACCGCCGCCAAATCTTATCGTATCGTGTTGTTTCCGAACGTGATGCAGGTGATTATGACGGTCCTGTTCTGGTTTGTCAACTGGTCGATTCAACACAGCAAGCAGCAGCTTCAGGCCAGCGATCCGGAGCGTTCGCTCCGCCAAAACGCCATGTTCCGCCGCAGATGGTCCGTTTTTACGCTGGCTTCCTCGTTGGCGCTGATCCTGATGTTCTCGTTCATCCAGGTGAACATGATTCGTCCGATGGATCAGAACGTCCTCACGTTGGTTAGTATGGCCGTACCCGTATTTATCGTGCTGTTCGCGCTGGTGTTGTCCTTCACTACGGGACAAGGCGGAAGCCGGATCGGCCGCGGTTCGGGCGTAGCCGGTACCCGCACGGCCGCGGTACAGGATGACCGCCATTGGAAGCTGGGGGCGATTTACTTTAATCCGCAAGACCCTACGATCTTCGTGGAGAAAAGAACCGGCATCGGCTGGACGATGAACTTCGCCAACCCGATCTCTTGGATCACCCTGCTTGGTATTTTCGCCGTCATCGCATGGTCTGCCTGGCTTGCCAAATAGAAATAAGCTCTTGATTTGATGATATATAAGGAGGAGATTTCCATGACCAAACGTTCCCTGTTCAAAAATGCTGCCGCTGCTACGTTGGCACTCACCCTGGCCCTTCCTTCGGCATCCGCCTTCGCGGCGAAGCAAAGCGCGACGTCGCTAGCTCCGGTGCGGGAAGCCGCCGAAAGCTTTGGCGCGCAAGTCCACTGGCTGTCCGGAAGCCAAACCATACTCGTCACGAAGGACAGCCATAAGCTGGTGCTGACCCTCGGATCAGCGGAAGCTTTGTTTGACGGGAAGCCGGTTGCGCTAAGCGAACCGGTTCGCATCGCCGAAGGCCGCGCGCTGATCGATGCCGAATTCCTGACCGAGGCGTTTGAAGTGAAGGACCCCGCGCAGAGCAAAGCCAACGACGGGACCCAAGATCCCGCCGACCTTTTCCTGAAGGCACTGCTGGCTGGAGACGGTGCCGAAGCGGCGAAATACGTCAGCGCGTCTTCGTCCTACGCCCTCCCGGCCGCTATGCTAAACCAGCTGTGGACAAATTATGAAACGGTGTTCGGCAAAGCGGCCGGCACTCCGTCCAAAAGCCAAAGCGCGAACTCGGTTCATCGCAACGTAACGTACGCCTTCCAAACGTCGGCCATTCCGATGAACCTGACGCTGCGCTTGAACGCCGCCGGGGAGATCGACGACATGTATATCGCCGCCGCGACCAGCTCAGGGGCGTATCAGAAGCCGGCGTACGAAGACTCGGCCGCTTACACCGAGCGGGAAGTGACCGTTGGCGAAGGCGCCATGGCCCTACCGGGCACATTGACGCTGCCCGCCGCAGGTGAGGGGCCGTTCCCGGCGGTCGTGCTCGTACACGGCTCCGGGACGAACGACCGAGACGAGGCGATCGGCGGCGGCAAGCCGTTCCGCGACCTCGCGGTTGGCCTGGCCGCGCAAGGCATCGCCGTGCTTCGCTACGACAAAGTCACGTACGAGCATACGTTTAAGGTAGCTGCCGATCCGAAATTTACGCTGAAAAAAGAAACCGTCGACGACGCCCTAAAGGCGGTCGCTCTTTTGAAGAAGACGCCGGAGGTCGACGTTTCCCGCATCTTCGTAGCTGGCCACAGCCAGGGCGGCTATGCCATGCCGCTAATTACCGCAGGCGATAGTAACGGCGACATCGCCGGGACGATCCTGCTGTCCGGGCCCAGCGGCAAGTTCGCCGACGTGCTGGCCGAGCAGCAAGCCGAGCTTGTCAGCCGCGTGAAGCAGCTGGGTCAGGACACCACGCCTTATGAGCAGCAGGCTGCGGTATATACTTCGATCGCCGCGATGGTTAACGACCCGCAGTATACGGTTGACCATATGCCGGAGCAATTCCCGATCCAGCCTGCATACTGGTGGTTCGAGCAGAAAAATTACGTGCCAGCGGAGCTCGCCAAGCAGCAATCCGGCCCGATGCTAATTCTGCAAGGCGAGAACGATTGGCAAGTGACGATGAAGCAATTCGCAGGCTGGAAAACCGCGCTGCAGAACCGCAAAGACGTCACATTCAAATCGTATCCGCAGGTGAACCACCTGCTGGCCAAGGCGGACGGCCTCTCGATCGGCGCAGAGTACGCCCAGCCGTCCAACGTCTCCAAGGAGATCATCGACGATATCTCCGCTTGGGTTCGGGGGATCCAGTAAGCCGCACTGCGCTGCGCTTGCTATCCCCATTAAAGCCAACAAAGCCCGCCCGTAGTAAGGGTGGGCTTTGTTGGCTTTATCCCGCTTGGGGCATAAAAAAATAAGGTGATGGAATCACCTTATTGGCTCCATTTCGCTCGGTGTAGCCGAAATAGCGTTATAAAATCATCCTATTCGCCGGGACTGCGGCCAAATTCACCGCTTTTCGGGCCAATAGGACGATACGATCACCCTATTGGCCCGATGTCAGCCTCCGCCAGGGAAATAAGGTGATTTCTTCACCTTATTTCCCTAGCGGCCCTCTTTCGCCGCGTCAAACGCCGGCTACATCAGCAACCCCATCTCCCGGGCCGCCTCCACCAGGATCGGCCCGTACTCCTCCAGCCGCTGCAACGTCAAGCGGCTGACCGGCCCCGACACGGACAGGGCAGCAGCGAGCTTCCCGGTCCGGTCGAAAATCGGCGCGGAGACGGCGGACGCCCCCGGCTCCCGCTCCTCGTAGCTGGTGGCATATCCGTGTTCACGGATCTCCTCCAGCTGCGCCACATAGGCCGCCCGGTCCACCGTCGGCGGCCAATCCGGGCTGTCCAGCACCGCCCGGAGCACTTCGTCGCTCGAATAGGCGACAAGCACCTTGCTGGACGCGCCCACGTACAGCGGCAGCCGCGCTCCAACCGGCGCGACCCGGCGGATCGCCTGGTTGCTCTGCACCGCCTGGATCCGCAGCCGCTCGATGCCGTCGCGCAAATACAGGCTGACCGTCTCGCCCAGCCGGTCGCGCAGCCGCTCCATCTGCGGCAGCAGCAGCACGGCCGGATCGTCGCTGTGGGCCATATGCGTCGACAGCTCCCACACCTTCAGGCCCAGCCGGTATTTCTCCGTCGCGGGGTCGCGGACAACAAACCCTCGCTCTTCCAGCGTGGTCAGCAACCGATGAACCGTGCTTTTATGCAGGCCGATTTCGGCGGCGATTTCCGTCAGTCCCAAATCGCTTGCTTTGGTGAAGCACACCAATATATCTAAAGCCCGCTCGACCGCGCGCACCGTCAGCTTTCGGTCTTCCATCCGGCATCTACTCTCCTTAGGTTTCACTATATGAAACTCGGTTACATAAATTATATGAAAGAAGCGAATTCCCGTCAATGAAACACCTTCCATTGACATTACCACCAGATCGACTTACGATTAAATTCAGGAGAATCGTGTTAATTCGACATTTTCTCTGATAAACCTTCCATTTAAAGCGTTTTCATTAATAGGAAACTGTCCAGTATTGCCATCATATTATCTAGTAACAGGAGGGATGCGCATGAGCCACACCGGCCGAAATGACCTTCCCTTGCCTTCTTCGGCTTTCGTTCCCGGCGATGTTCCCGCGGCGGCTGCCCGGCACATCAGCATAAAAAATATCCTCGTCGCTCTTTTTTTATCCGTGCTGTTTTTCCTGATTTTTTGCTTCGTCTCCTTACATGGATATATCGCATGGGTGTTGTCCAACCCCAAGGTAGCGCCGCTTTACTCCAATCCGAAGCTGTCCATTAATCTTGAGTACGAGAATATCGCTTTTCCCGCAGCCGACGGGAGCCGTATAATGCAAGGGTGGTATATCCCCGCGGAGGATTCCGTCAAAACCATCGTCTTTAGCCATGGGTATGGGGCCAACCGGGAGGAATCCTGGATTCCGATGTATGATCTGGCCAATTTCGCCCATCGTCTGAATTTTAATGTTCTGATGTTTGATTACGGTTTTGCCGCGCAAAACAGCAAGGAAGTCGCCACCGGCGGCAAAAAGGAAGCCCAGCAGCTGCTCGGAGCGATCCAGGTTGCCAAGCAGCGGGGCGGTCAAGAAATCATCGTCTGGGGCTTCTCCATGGGGGCAGGCACGGCGCTGCAAGCCGGTCTCAAAAACCCGGACATCGACGCTATGATCCTCGACAGCACGTTCCTGCTGGAGCCGGACACGATGTATCACAATATCCGCCAGCATATCGACCTCCCCCGCCATCCGTCGCTGGAGATCATCGGCATGCTGCTGCCGGTGCTGAACGGAACCAGCCTGCGGCAGATCCCGTATGCCCAGGTCAAATCGGAGGATTATCCTTATCCGATCCTGTTCATTCACGGCACCAAGGATGAAAAAGCGCCTTACCCCATCGCTGAGAAATTGGCGGCGAACCAGACTAATCCCGATTCCGACGTGTGGATCGTGGACGGCGCTCATCATGAATTGATTTTCCGCGAGCATCCCAAGGAGTATCTGCGCAAGGTGTCGCTGTTCCTCGGCAATGTAAAGCTCGCGTCCCAAAAGACCAACGTGCAAACAGGGTCCGTATCCGAGTAGCATAAGCCAACCCTCCTCTCCAATAAGTTAGTAGTAATGTACTTCTTAACCTTGAGGAGGTAGGCCAATGTTGTTCGTTTACGGGCCTTTTTTGCCTGTGCGCATTTTGGAGGAAATTCGTTTTTGGAAGCAACAGGAGGCAGAGCATACGGAAGTGATCCAGGCGATTGTCCCCGGCCTGGAGGCGGATTACGTTCGACTGCTGGAAGAATGGAAACCGATCTTTGAGAGGACGGAAGCCGCCGCAGACAAACTGCTGCAATACGCTTTGTCCGCCCCCCATGCCCCCGCGAGCCCGGAGCTCATCCGGCAGACGGAACGGCTGCTTCAAGCCTCGTTTCAACAGTCGCAGGAGTTCATCCGCAACCTCGAGGTCATGCTGAAGCACAGCCCGGCAGTCAAGGCCGTGCCACTCGCCCCCGTTGTGTTGCTGCATATCATTCGCGAATCGGCCTATTTCCTCGAGGTGCTCGAGCGGCTGAACCGGCCGGGCCAAATCGCCGGCAGCATGGCCGGAGCACCGCCGTATCCCGACCCTTATCATGCGGCCGTCGGAGCACAGCCGCCTTATCGGGAGCAAGCGCCGTCCGATTCGGCGGTTGAACAATCGAACGATGAGGCAAACGATGAAGCGAACCAAGCTGCCGAGACCGTGCTGCAACCCGAGGCGGAACCTGCGCCGGAAGCGGCCAACCATCGCCAGGAGCCAACCGAGGCTGCCGATGACGCTGAAGCGGTGGCGGCGCGCGTACCGGCATCAGAACACCCCGTCCCGATCGGCGGGCACATACTTCCCCCGCTGCCCTACCCCTATAATGCTCTGGAGCCGCACATCGATGAGCAGACGATGCGCATTCACCACGACAAGCACCACAAGACATATGTCGATGATTTGAACAAAGCGGAGCTGAAGCTGCAGGAGGCCCGCAAATCCGGCAACTTCGATTTAGTGAAGCACTGGGAGCGGGAGCTGGCTTTTAACGGAGCAGGGCATTACCTTCATACGATCTTTTGGGACATTATGAATCCGCAAGGCGGCGGCAAACCCAAAGGCGAGCTGCTGGAGCAGATCAAACGCGATTTTGGCAGCTATGACGCTTTCCATAAGCAATTCTCCGAAGCGGCCGCGAAGGTGGAAGGCGGCGGCTGGGCTATTCTCGTATGGAGCCCACGCGCCCACCGTCTGGAGATCCTCACGGCGGAGAAGCACCAGAACCTGTCGCAATGGGATGTCGTCCCGCTGCTTCCGCTTGATGTTTGGGAGCACGCTTATTATCTGAAGCACCAAAACGTACGCGCCGACTACATCAAGGCTTGGTGGAACGTCGTTTACTGGCCGGCCGTAGCCAAGCGTTTCGAATCCGCAAGAAAATTAAAATGGCAGCCGTTTTAAACGGCTGCCATTTGGCATGAAAGGCTCTATTCCTTTAGCAAGGACAAAAACTCCGCCCGAGCGGCTGCATCCTTGCGGAAGCTTCCGCGTACGGCTGAGGTTACGGTTTTGCTACCCGGCTTCTTGACGCCGCGGGCGCACATGCACAGATGCTCACCCTCGACGACGACCATTACGCCTTTCGGCTGCAATACCTCGTCCATGATGTCGGCAATTTGCGAGGTGATCCGCTCCTGCACTTGCAGGCGGCGGGTTACCGCTTCAACCAGTCGGGCCAGCTTGCTGAGCCCGGCGATCCGGCCGCTTGGAATATAGCCGATATGGGCTTTGCCGAAGAAAGGCGCCATATGATGCTCGCATTGACTATAGTAGACGATGTCTTTGACGATCACCAGCTCCTCGTGGTTTTCCTCAAAGGTCACGCCCAGGACGTCCCGCGGATCCACTTCATATCCGGCAAAAATCTCCTCGTACATCCGCGTTACTCGAGCCGGGGTTTCAAGAAGCCCCTCGCGTTCCACGTCTTCCCCGATCAATTTCAGGATTTCCCGAACATGATGCTCGATTTGCTCCCGATTGTCGCCTACCTGCTTGTTGACGTAATCTTTCAATCCAGCCATCTTCAGCGCCTCCTCCTTTCAATAAAGTATGGCGAAACGTTACTTTATCTTTTCTTCTTTGTTGGACGTCCCGCTCCCGGCGCTTGTCCGCCTTGATTTTTCATCATCTGCTGCGCGCGCTGCATCTGCTTGCCGTTCAGGTTGTACCCCATTTGCTTGGCCATCTTCTGCAGCATCTGCGGATCGCTCTGCATCTTCGTGAGCTGTCTGCGGAGGTAAAAGACCCCAATCGCAAAGCCGCCAACCAGACCGACGATTAAAGTAATAATTGGAATAACGATATCCATGCTTCAGCCACCCCTGAATTAATATCGTGCAGCCCCTAGCCCCTGATTTACGGGCTGGCGCACTCCAAATATCATAGCATCCAGCCTGCCGCGATTCAAGGATTCAGGCCAAAACCGCCTCGATAAACAACGTTGTTTCCGTCGCCAGATCCACTTCGTTGACGTCCAGCTCGTCGCCGGTGCCCCGCACGATCCGAATGACCGGTCGGCCCGGCAAACCCCGGTGCTGTCTTACAACTACACCGGTCTCCTTCGTCCCCAACCGGACCGAGGTTCCATTCGGATAAACGGAAATAATTCGCGTAAACTCCACCAGCACCTCGTGGTCCAGCTCCTGCTCCGAGCAGGCCATCAGATGCTCGCAGGCTTCATGCGGCAGCAAAACCCGCCCGTCCTTGCTTCCGCCGCTGATCAAATTGTCGTACATATTGGCTACCGCGACAATTCGCGGAAACAGATGGATTTCATCTCCCGCGAGCCCCCGCGGCATGCCGTTGCCGTCCGGACGTTCATGATGCTGCAACGCCGTGTGGGCGATCAGCAGATTAAATTCACGTTTATGGCGCAGCAGCTCGTATCCCCGCCAGGTGTGATGGTTTTTGGGGTCTTCGGGATCGGCCCCCTCCGGCAGCTCCAGCGATTTGCCGATATCGTGCAGCAACGCGCCAATGGCTAAATCCTTGAGCTGGGAATACCCCAACCCGAGGTTAAGTCCAATCATAGACGAAATCAGGCTGACGTTCACCGCATGAAGATAGCCGGCATTATCCGCCGTCCGGATATCGGTCAGCTGCAGCAGCACTTCTTTGCTATTGAGCACATCGGTCAGCAGGGAGTCAACGCTGTTGCTGATCTTGCGCGTACTCCAATCCTTACCGGAACGGATCGCCTGTAGCGTTTCGGACATGTCCCGGAACACGGCCTGTTTGGTCGACTCGCTCAGCACGTCTTCCACTTCGACATCCTCAAAATCCGGATCCTTAATATATAACATCGTCACGCCGATCCGCTTCAGCGTGTTGATCATGAAAACCGTAAGCTGAACACCTGCCGACAATAGCACAGTTCCGTTCGCCGAATACACGGTTTTACCCAAATGTTGCCCCGGTTCGATATCCTCGATACTGATGAATCGCATTTATAGTTATCCCCCTTGCCGGATATCAGTCCCCGATGGAAGCTTGCAGCTTCTGCTTAGCAGCCCGAAGCCGGACCTGCACTTCTTCGTCCTGCTCCGCGTCAAGCGCCCGTCTGATCGCATCCTCAGCCTCCATGCCCCCGATTTGGCTTAGCGACCAAGCTGCAGTTCCCCTTAACTCTGGCCGCGGATCATGGAGTAGTATATCTATTAATTTCGGCACGGAAGTCGGATCTTTGAAGTTGCCAAGCGCAATCACCGCATTGCGCTGGATCGGCTTCTTGCCTCTCCAGGCCGCAGCGCTGTCGCCAAACCGTTCCTTGAACTCGCGATTGCTTAAATCCAGCAGCGGCAGTAACAGCGGCTTCACCTTCTCCGGGTCGGGCTGCAGTTCAGGCCGATGGTTCCAGGACTTGCCTTTGTTTTTCGGGCAGACCACTTGGCATGTATCGCAGCCGTAAAGACGGTTGCCGATCTTCACCATAAATTCCTCTTCCACAAACCCCTTCGTTTGCGTCAAAAAAGAAATGCACCGCTGCGCGTTTAACTCACCGGGACCCACTAACGCTCCCGTCGGGCACGCGTCGATGCATTTGGTGCACTCGCCGCAATCCTCCTCCACCGGCGTGTCCGGAGGAAACGGCACGTTTGTGATCAACTCGCCGAGATAAATCCACGAGCCCCATTTGGGGGAGATGATGGCGCAGTTTTTACCCTTGAAGCCGATCCCCGCACGCTCGGCTACCGCCCGATCCACCAAAGCGCCGGTATCGACCATGCTTTCGATTCGCGCTTCAGGCACCCGCTCGCGAATGAAGTTCTCGAGCTTCTCCATCGCTTCGCGGAGCACCTGGTGGTAGTCCCGCCCCCAGGCAGCGCGGGCCAAGATCCCCCGCCGCTCGCCGGGTGCCGACTTCGGGGGATTCTCCATCTTCGACGGATACGCCACCGCGATCGAAATCAACGAAGCCGGCTGCTCTAGCGATAATTCCGGGTACACCCGCTTATCGAGATCCGGCTCCTCGAAGCCGGATTCATACCCCTTGTCGCGCCGGTCCTGCAGAATTGACTTGAGCGACAGGAACGGATCGGCACTGGCAAAACCGATATCGTCAATGCCTAGCTCCGCCGCCGCTTCTTTAATCTCCCGCTTCAGCTCCGCCCAGCGGCTTTCCCCAGCCGGTAAACGGGCTAAGCCGGTTTCCGCCGTTGTCATATGTTCCCCCTCCTTCCTGTTCATGATGTCGTAATGGCTGTCTGCTGTATTTTTACGAAGATAAACGTTTGATCGCTTCCCGTGCCAACAGGTCGCAATGATTGTTCAGCTCGTTGTCGCTATGCCCCTTGACCTTGACGTATTCCACCTTATGGATGCCCATCAGCCGCCACAGCTCTTCCCATAGGTCGCGGTTCTCGACGGGCTGGTTCCTGCTGTTCTTCCACCCGTTCTTAAGCCACCCGCGGATCCAATTCTGCTGAAAGCAGTTGACCACATAAGCGGAGTCGCTGTAGACCTTTACTTGACAGGGCTCCTTCAAGTGACTAAGGGCCGAAATCACCGCTTGAATTTCCATGCGGTTGTTGGTGGTCATTTTTTCGCCGCCGGACAGCTCCTTCCGATGCCCGTTAAACATCAGCACCGCGCCCCATCCTCCTGGACCCGGATTTCCGGAGCATGCCCCATCCGTATAAATCGTAATTTCCTTCACTGTTCATCCTCCCAAGAAAACGGCTTATAAATCACGGATCTTGGCAATCGGCCAAAAAACGAATTCCGCGCGGCCAACGATCCATTTCTCCTTCACGCTGCCGAAATAGCGGCTGTCTTTGCTCCGTCCGGCGTGGCGGTTATCGCCCATCACGAAATAACTCCCGGCGTTCAGCTTCATCTCCGGCATGTCGCCGTCCTCGATTACCGTGTCCGTATAAGGCTCATCCTGCGGGATCCCGTTGACGATCAGCTTACCCTCGCGCACCTCAACCGTATCCCCGGGGACCGCTACGATCCGCTTGACCAGGAACGGCTTCCGATCCGCATCAACGCTGGGATCCTTCAGCACAACAACCTCGCCGCGCTTCGGATGACCTAACCGGTACACCAGCTTGTCCACGAATAGCCGCTCCTGCTCCTCCAGGGTGGGCTGCATTGATTGCCCTTTCACCATCGATAAGTTAAAAACAAATATATTCAACAGCACCATGATGACGAAGGCGATGACGATCGTCTTCAGCATCTCCCACAGCTCCGTCGCCCATCGGCCTTGCGGACTGTCCGGTTGCGGCTTGCCGGCGGAGTTTTCGAGTTCCGCTGTTCTTTTGCTATCTGAATCCATGACCGTTTCCATCCTGCACCTCATCAAATTTAAACAATCTATATAATAGAAAAGCATATCCTTCACCCATTTGCAATGGATGGAAGATATGCTTCAACATTTCCCAAATTTGCTTTGGGAAATTTTCATCAATTGGATCCCGTCAGCGTCCGGGCTGCTGCAATACCAAGCTTCTGGAAGGCTTCCAAAAACTTGCTGGCTCCATAGCCCATCGCTTCGTACAGAGGCATGATCGCTTTATTGTGTTCATCTCCAGCGACCATAATCCGACGGACATTCCGCTGTTGGAACCGCTGTTCCATCGCGGAGACGAGGCTGCGGCCAACGCCGCGCCGGCGGTACTCAGGGTGTACGGCCATGCGGTAGATACATCCCGTATTCTGATCGATCGTGCCAATCAATACCCCTTTGATCTCTTCCTCGACTTCCGCAACCATAATCAGTTCAGAATCCCAAGAAAGTTGTCTGGCAAACGCGCACTTGGTATCTTCGTAGCAATCTTCCGATAAGGCCACCTGCAATAGCTCCATCACTTGATTCACATCACTCAACTGAAAGGAACGAATAAGCATGCTATGATCTCCCTTTTCTTCACGCAAGATAGGCCGATGTAAAAAGAACCCCCCTGTTTTACATCAACCGAATATTTGATTCCAGACAAAAAACGAGAAAAAAACTCTTTCCTTGTCCATTAAACCATAGATATCTCCCAAATACATCATTTTTCTTCTGAAAGCGCTTTATATTAAGCGTTTACAATTGTGAACTTTTGCAAAACGTCCTTAAACGCCTCTCAGATATGCATATATTTTTATGCGTTACCAATAATAGGATTGTTATGCGGGTGTTAAGGGGGAGGTTGGTTTGCTGCCGATGGCCTTAATATTCGGATGACGAGTCTTGAGCAAATTAAACGGGAGGTAAAATCGATCATGGCACATGAATTACCTGCGCTGCCTTATCCGGCAAACGCTTTGGAACCTCATATTGATGAACAAACGATGAATATCCACCATGACCGGCACCACAACACCTACGTGACAAACTTGAACGCCGCGCTGGAAAGTGCCCCGGATCTGCAGAACAAAAGCGTGGAGGAGCTGATCTCCAACCTAGATGCTGTTCCTGAGAGCATCCGTACGGCCGTACGCAACAACGGCGGCGGCCATGCCAACCACAGCTTGTTCTGGAAGGTTATCGGTCCCGGCGGTGGAGGCGCGCCAACCGGTGCGGTCGCTGCCGCCATTGACAGCGACCTCGGCGGCTTCGATAAATTCAAAGAGGATTTCACCAAAGCAGCAACAACCCGGTTTGGCAGCGGCTGGGCATGGTTGGTCGTCGGCAAGGACGGCAAGCTCGCCGTCACCAGCACAGCGAACCAGGACAACCCGCTCTCCGAGGGCTTGACGCCGATTCTTGGCCTTGACGTATGGGAGCACGCCTATTATCTGAAGTATCAAAACAAACGGCCAGACTACATCGCCGCGTTCTGGAATGTCATCAACTGGGACGAAGTCAACCGTCGTTATGAAGCTTCGAAAAAATAACGCGATGTTCTTTACGAACGAAGGAGGATACATCTATGGCTGAGCAAAAGCGTAAATTGACGAATGACCCGGAGGAGCTTCTCGCCTCCAAACACGCGGAGGATGCGCATAAGAAGCAGTTCACCAACTTCGCCCACAGCGTAACCGGCGGCGGGGCCACTCCCGACCTCGGCAAAGTCGAAGGCGAGGAACACCGCGAGCCAGACACGCAAAATCATATGAAATCCGTAGAAAACCGGATGATGTAATTCACGTTGCGTGGCAACGGGAAAAAGGAAGGCGCGGAGATGCGCCTTCCTTTTTTGGTGTGCGGCGGGCGAGGGGGGGGGCGGCAAACGGGCGATTCCTTATCCATGCGGACTCGCGGGAAATAAGGTGAATGTTTAACGCTATTGGTCTCGAAATCCGGTTTTGAGCCGAAATAGCGTGATTCAATCACCTTATCCACCCTATTTACGCCCTAACTGAGCTCTAAAGCTCAAAATAAGAACACTTTATAACGCTATTTGGCCCAAAACCGGGGTTTGTGGCCAAATAAGGTGATTTTATCACGTTACGCTATGCTGCTATTGCACCTTTCGTGCAGACAAGTCCCCCCCTACCTCTACCCCTTGTCTTCTTAACACACTAGTTAGTCTCGCGCCTTGGTTGCACCGTGCTGCCCAGTTCCTTTTAGCGCTCCATATGAGCGTTCCACGCCAGCCAGCAAACTAAAGGCCAGATAGCGGTAGAAAGTACCACTATTCCTCTCTCGGGAGACGCCTTGCCGCTAATAGCGGTAATTTATGGCCCTATTTGTCCGGATTACCGCCAATGATGGCAAATTTGCCTGCAATAAGGCCAATTTGTACCGCTATTTCGCTCCAAATGGGCGATTCCAATGAAGTAGCGGTAAGATTTACCGCTATGGCTTCTGCTCTGACGTAAGCTAGTTGGAACGATCCTCCTAAGCCCCCGTTGTGCAGACAAGCGACCACTTCGCTCCAACCTTTTACTTCTTAACACACTAGTTAGTCTCGCGCCTTGGTTGTACCGTGCTGTTCAGAACCGTTTAGCGCTCCACATTAACATTCCATCCATCCCCCACACACTTTACACAACAAGCCGCGCCATGCAAACGCATCGCGCGGCCGGGGCTGGCTGTATTTAGGCAGCCAGCATGGTTGGGGTTGGATAGCGGTAAAAAATACCGCTATCTCTCTCTCGGGAGGCGCCCCACCGCAAATAGCGGTAATTTATGGCCTTATTTGCCCGGATTGCCGCCTCAACAGGCGGATTTGCCTGCAATAAGGCCAATTTGTACCGCTATTTCGCTCCAAACGGGCGATTCCAATGAAATAGCGGTAAGATTTACCGCTATTTCTCTGCTTGCGCGAGCAATCCGCTTGCCGAGTGGCCTCTACGCTGCTTCCTGAGAGCTACGGCGCATTAAGCGCCAAAGTACCCGTTCAGAATGCGCAGGAACACGTTCGGGAACGCGAGGTTGTCCATGTCCTGCCGAGTGATCCACCGGTACTCGGCGGAGGTGTCATCGGCAGCGGCCCCGCCTCCGGCTAACACCGGGGCCGCCGCCGAGCCGGCTGCGCCGCCCCGTGTGGCCCCGACGCCGCGTCCTTGGAGCCTGCACGTAAGTTGGTCGCGCAGGTGCAAGGCGTTGGGTGTTGTGAGGTGTGTATGAGAGACAGCGCCTTGCTCTTGACCGGCAGGCGCTCCTCCGCGCCTTCGAGCCGGCCGGCGCAGCGGGCCATCACCGGGCAAATCAGGCATTGCGGCGACTTGGGCGTGCAGACCAGCGCCCCCAGCTCCATCAAAGCCTGATTAAAATCGGAGGCCCGCCCTTCCGGGATCAGCTCCGCGGCCAGTTCCTCCATGAGGGTGCGTGTCCCGACCTTTGCGACGTCTTCCTCGATGAGGAAGTAGCGCGACAGCACCCGCATGACGTTCCCGTCCACCGCCGGCTCCGGGCGGTTAAAGGCAATGCTTAAGATCGCCCCGGTCGTATACGGGCCAACCCCTTTCAAGGCGGACACCTCCGCCTTGGTGTTCGGCACGATCCCCCCGTGCCGCTCCATCACCTGCTGGGCCGCCGCTTGCAGATTGCGAGCCCGCGAATAGTAGCCCAGCCCTTCCCAGCATTTCAGCACCTCTTCCTCCGGGGCCTCCGCCAGGTCCCGAATCGTCGGGAAGCGCTCGATAAACCGCTGAAAATAAGGGATGACCGTATCCACGCGCGTCTGCTGCAGCATGATCTCCGACACCCAAATATAATAAGGATCGCGGTGCCTGCGCCAAGGCAGGTCCCGCTTCGACCGCTCGTACCAACCGAGCAGCTCCGTACTGAAAAAGTTCCGTGTTTCCCTGTTTCCCCGCATGCTGCTCTCCTTCTATTCCACGCGTTCCACTACGGCAAAAGCTGAAGCTAACTGCCGCTCATGCGTAATGCTAAGATGTATGGCATATCCGCCGCTGCCCTCAACACGTCCGGCTCCAGGCAGCGCCAACCGCTCCCAAGCTTCCGGCGTCAAAACCACCAGTGGTTTCCCGTTCACATCGGGCAAAATCTCCATGTCGGTAAAGCTGAGCACGTGACCGATGCCGCAGCCAAACGCCTTGCTGACCGCTTCCTTGGCCGCAAACCGCCCCGCCAGAAACTCCGCCGGACGCGCAACTTGTCCCGGCAACTCCAGCTCCGCAGCGGTTAAGATCCGCCGACGCAACCGCTCGCCGATCGACTTGGTTAGCAAACGCTGAATACGCTCGATTTCGACGATGTCATGTCCGATTCCGAATATCAACAGGCAGCCCTTCTTCCTTCCTAACTTCTCTTCAAACGCCCCGTCCCGGGCCAAGCCCATCAACGGCCGCTTCCCCCATTGTAACAGGGAACCCGTGGAGGCGCGAGTCCTGCCGAAGGGATCGTCAAACGGCCGGCTGAACGGGAGCAAGCAGCACATCCTCCCCCCTCACCTCCATGTTATACTAAATTCATCCAACTTCTCCCCAACCGCAAGAATGATCAAGAAGCTCAGGGGTTGGTCCGCTATACTTAAGCCATAGACCGGTCTGGAGGAAGGTATGAATCCAATCAACACCATTCAACAAAGCATCGATTATATCGAAGAACGGCTGGGCGAGGAGCTCTTGTTGGCTGAGGTGGCTAAGGCGATGTTTTACTCCGAATACCACTTTCATCGGACGTTCCTGTATTTCGTCGGGGATACGATGACATCCTACATCCGGAAGCGAAGGTTGTCCAAAGCCGCCGAGCTCCTGGCGTATTCCGACCTGAAGGTGCTCGATATCGCGCTGCACTGCGGCTTCAGCTCCCATGAAGCGTTTACCCGGGCTTTTCGGAAAATGTACGGGATTCTTCCCACGGAATGCCGCCGCCGCGGCTGCCCGCCTTACCTGGTGCCCAAGGCCAACCCGCTTCGAGACTTCGTTGCGCAAATTTCTTACGATTGGGGAGATTACGTCATGCAATACCGTATCGAACAAATTCCGGCCATGCGGATCCTGGGGTTCTCGATTCAAACGACAACCGTAGAAGGCGAAAACAGCAAAGAGATCCCGGCATTTTGGCAAAAATACATGCGCGAGCAATGGGGCTCCCGCGTTCCCGGCAAGCTCCATCCCAACGTTGAACTCGGCGTCTGCTCTACCCTCGATGAGGACGGCACGTTCCGCTACATCATCGGCTTTGAAGTCGACGAAGCGGCCGAAGTGCTGGAAGGCATGACCGAATATCGCATCCCGCCCGCGACGTACGCGATCTTCACCACTCCGCCGGCCGGCGAAGCCGATTTCACCTCATCCATCCAGCAAACCTGGGACGTAATCTTTACGAACTGGTTCCCGACCTCCGGCTACGAGCAATTGGCTGCCCCTGATTTCGAATGGTACGACGAACGCTGTTGGCCAAAGGAAGGCAAGCAGATCGACATTTACATCCCGGTCCAACCGGTCGGTGCAAAAGCTTAACCCAACTTAACCGCCAGGCCCAACAGCCTGCGAAACAAAATAACCCGGCTCCTCCAAACGGAGGACCGGGTTGTTTCATTTTACTCGTAACGCAGCGATTCAATCGGGTGCAGCTTCGAGGCTTTGTTGGCCGGGTACAGGCCGAAGAAGATGCCCACCGCTGCCGAAAATCCAAACGCCAGCATAATGGCCCAGATGGATACGACAAACGGCCATCCCGAAATTAACGCGAACACCCAGGCGGCCAATAACCCCAGCAACGCCCCCAGCGTCCCCCCGATAAACGAGAGAATCACCGCTTCAATCATAAACTGGAGCATGATCGTCCCCGGCGTCGCACCGATTGCCTTGCGGATCCCGATTTCCCGGGTCCGCTCCGTCACGGAGACCAGCATAATGTTCATGACCCCGATCCCCCCGACAAGCAAGGAAATGCCGGCGATGGAGCCGATGATCGTCTGCAGGATGGAGAACGTGCTTTTGATCATCTGCTCGGCGTCCCTCGCAGATTCCGAGGTATACGCATCCTTGCTGACATTCTTGCGATCCGCCAGCCAGGATTTGATCGTCTCGATCGTTTCGTCCATTCGCTCCGGCGAGGTCGGCAGCACCTCGATCATGCTCAAGCGATCGCTGAGCCCTTCCCCATCCGAAGGCATGGCGGTGATCGGCGCGTAGGCGGAATAACGCTCCCCGCCCATTCCGCTCATGAGGCTCTCCTGCACCTTGTACACCCCAACAATCCGGAACAACCCTCCGGAAAGCTGGATTTTCCGCCCGATCGCCCCCTGCGGAGAACCAAACACTTTATCCGCATATTTGGCTTCGACTACAATGGCTTTTTGACGTGCTCGTTCCTCTTGCGAGTTGAAGAATCGGCCGGCCACGATATCGATTTTTTGCATTTTGGGCGATTCGGCCATCGTTCCGGTCACGCTGAACTGCAAATCGTCCTTCTTAAATTTACCGCTCATCCCGTAAGTCGACGATGCGGAAACGTAACGGACTCCCGGAAGCTTACGGATCTCGGCCAATTCCCGCTGCCGGAAGTAGATGTTGTCATCCGGCTCACCGTTGCTATAGTTCGGATAGAGCAGAAAATACCCATCCTCATAATTGGACATCTCGGACATGATCGAGCTTTGTCCGGCCTGCCCGATCGACACGACCGTGACTACCGCGGCAACGCCAAAGACGATGCCGATCATCGTCAGGAAGGAACGCAGCTTGTTCATTCGGAGATTGTCCAGGGCAACAAGGATGCTCTCCCAAATGCTCATCGGCTAACACTCCCTTTACGCTTGTCGCTCAAAATCCGACCGTCCCCAAACGTGATGATCCGGTCGGCATTCTCGGCAATGTCCGGCTCGTGGGTAACGAGTACAATCGTCGTGCCTTCGGCATGAATTTCTTTGAACAGATCCATGATTTCATAGGACGATTTCGTATCCAGGTTCCCGGTAGGTTCATCGGCCAGCAGAATCGGCGCGTTCATCGTCAGCGCCCGAGCGATCGCCACCCGTTGCTTTTGCCCTCCGGAGAGCTCGGTCGGTCGATGCTTAATCCGCTCGGCTAGGCCGACCTTGTCCAGCAAATCAAGTGCCCGTTCGTTACGCTTCTCACGTGAGATTCCGGCGTACATCATCGGCAACGTGACGTTCTGCAGGACGGTTTGGCGGCCCAGCAGATTAAAGCTTTGGAAGACGAAGCCGATTTTACGGTTACGCACCTTGGACAGCTCTTCCTCGCTTAGGGATTGAACCTGATCCCCGTCCAGCTCATAGCTGCCCGAGGTGGGTATATCCAGACAGCCGATAATGTTCATCAGCGTCGATTTGCCTGAACCTGATGAGCCCATGATAGCCACGAACTCGCCTTTCTCAATGTGCAGGTCCAGCGGCATCAAGGCCTGTACCTCAAGAGGGCCGTTTTTATAAACTTTGGTGATGCCCGTTAGCGTAATCATTTCACTTTCACCTTAGCGCCGTCCTGCAGTTTGTCGCCGCCTTCCACCACGACGAGGTCGCCAGCGGCCGCCCCTGTGACCAGTTCGATTTGATCTTCGCCTTCCTTCCCTGTCGTCACCAGCGCTTTGACAGCAACCCCGTCCTGAATCTTGAACACATAAGCCTGCTCGCCGTCATACTGAACCGCATCGATCGGTACAAGCAGCCGCTCCTTGTCGGGGATCTCCATTTCCACTGTCACGTTATAACCCGGACGGAGCTCCGCCGAGATCTGATCCAGACTTACCTCCATTTCCACCGACGTATCCTTGGAGGTTGGCTCGGGCAGCCCCGCCGTAGGAGCCAGATAAGAGATAGTGCCGTCATAACTGTCCGCGAAGGCTTCGCCGGTAACTACCGCCTTCATCCCTTGCGTGGCCTTGCCCGCGTCCAGCTCGTTCAGGAAGGCGTTGACTTTAAGACGGCTCAAGTCCGCAATCGCGGCGATCTCGATACCTTCAGCCAGCATCTGGCCCTTATTCACTGCCAACGAGGTAACAACGCCGTCCGCCGTGGCCAGCACCTGCTGATTCGCTAGCTGCTTCTCCAGGGATTCAATCGTCAGCTGACTGGAGCGGATGCGCAAGTCATAGGCGGTCAAATCCAGCTCCTCCGGCTCCAGATCCGGGTTTTCGCCGCGCGCCTGCTTGAAGCTCTCAAAATGCTGCTTCTTGGCCGCCAGCCGCTCCGCCTCGGTTAATTGCAGATTAATCCGTTCCTTCTCCAGTTGGTCCCTAACCTGTTCCATACCAAGCGTCAGCAGGACCTGGCCTTTCTTCACCGTATCGCCCTGCTTCACCTTCACCGCTTCCACCACGCCGCTTGCCGGAGCGTATACCGAGGTCGTTTGCCCCGGCTCCAGCTTGCCGTTCGTAAAGATCTGCTCGACGATCTTGCCCATCTGCACTTCTGCCGTCTTCACCTCGGCAGCCCGATTCAGACCCATCAGATTAGCAGCCACCAGCACGATGACCGCCAATCCGACAAGGGCGCCCCAAAACCATTTTTTCTTGAACAAGTCCATCACCTATCCTAAATTATGTATAATACCGGACTTAAACCAACAACAGCGAACCCAGCGAAATGACAAGCCAAGCTGCGATAATCCAGGTGGATACCTTTTTGCGCGGCCGCTTCATGATCACCGAAGAGCCGATAACGTACAGAACGAGGCCCCAAATGGTAAATGGATTAATTAGAGATAATAATTGATACATTTGGCTGGACTTATCGGAGACAAAAGCGCCTAAGCTAAGCGACACATCCGTTGCCGACTGCACGTCCGTCGTCATGACCAGAATCCCCGTGATCAAGCTGCCCACAAGGCCCGGCAGTGCGGAGAATGCGGCGATGGACACGAACTGCATGTACTTGCCTTCCCCTCGTACGACCAAGTTCAATAACATGAGCAGCAGGCCTGTCACGAATAACATAATCACCGGCAGAACGGCACCCATGACGTAAGAGGATGTTTTGGCCGTGGCCATAAACGTATCCTGCATGGCGGCATCCATCTGTTGGCTTTGGATCTGGCGTAGAAACTCCTTCTCCAGCGACGGCATCTGCATGTAGATCACGACAATGGAGACCACCACCATTGCCGCAAGCGCAAATAGCCAAGCCGTCTTGCTCTCCCGTACCCGTTTGAACGTTTCCTCCGGCGCCGTAAAAATCGTTAATACATTTTTCAAATGAAACCCCTCCCTCAAATCTCCTAGCTTAACTTCATCCTAAACTATTTCCAAATAAAGACTATAACATGGGTCATGTTATATATACGGACAAAGTTAAAAAGAGATTCACGGACAAGCCCAAATGCAAGAGTCATGCTATCCCGTTCGCCGCTAAATTTGTATTGTCTCCCTGCATTATAACCCCTTCTCCCGCTGGCGCCACTGGCTTGGGTCCGGGATCTATCCTGGACTTAAGTCCAAGCCCAAACCGTATAAAAAAACGCGAGCCCCCGGGCTTATCGCCCGGGCTCGCGTAGATCTTGCCCGCTGTTAAGGCTCCCGTCCTGTTCCTGGTCGGTGCCCCATATGAATTAAATCCCCGGGATCGGGCTGCGCTTGTGCTCCGTCTTCCGATAGAATGACTCCAGCCGCTCTTGGACAGCGGGGTCGATCGACTTGCCTTCGAGATAATCGCTGTTATCGTCGTAGCTGATCCCCAGCTCCTTCTCGTCGGTTTGCCCTTCCCACAGGCCGGCGGTAGGCGCCTTGTGGATCACGCTTTGCGGCACGCCAAGGCGGGCGGCTAACTGACGGACCTGACGTTTGTTCAGCGAACTAAGCGGCGTAACGTCAACAGCCCCATCCCCCCATTTGGTGTAGAAGCCGGTGATCGCCTCGGAAGCATGGTCGGTGCCAACAACGAGCAGATTCAGCTCGAAAGCCAACGCATATTGCGTAACCATCCGCGTCCGCGCCTTCACGTTGCCTTTGCCTTGCGGGCTCAGGTGCCGGGATTTCCCGATATTTTTCAGACTATGCTCGACTTCCAGGGCGATTTCGTCCACAGCTTCCTCAATGTTCGTCTCCGCCGTATGTTCAAGCCCAAACGCCTTGGCCACCTCGTAGCTGTGCTCGATGTCCTCCTGTTCCCCGTAAGGCTGGAATACACCCAACGTCATGTACGGCTGCCCGGTTTCCTGTGTCAGCTCGTCCGTCGCCCGTTTGCATAAGCCGGTCGCCACGGCGCTGTCGATCCCGCCGCTGATGGCGATCAAGAGGCCGGTCGTACGCGAAGCTTTGACATGCTCCTTCAAGAAGTCGACGCGCCGGCGAATCTCTTCATCCACATCGATGACGGGCTTGACGCCCAAGCGTTTAATGATTTCCTGCTGTAAACTCATCCTAAATCCCTCCACATCCAAAATATTACACCTTATGTAAGTAGTATTCCCTAAATTGAAAAACGCCCCGGACCATCCGGGCAAACCGGATGGCGGGGCGATAGCGGCTGGCGGGTCGGCCCGCCGCTAAGATCAGCTTACCGGCAGAACCGGTCGAAGGCGCTGGTCAGATCGGCGGCGATTTCCTCAGCCGAACGGTCCTCAATTTGGTGACGTTCGATGAAATGAACCAGCTCCCCGTCCTTCATCAAAGCGATCGAAGGCGAAGAAGGCGGATACGGTGCGAAATATTCGCGCGCTTTCGCCGTTGCTTCCTTGTCTTGTCCGGCAAATACGGTGAACAGGTGGTCCGGGGTCAGGTCATGCTGCAGCGCCTTCGCTACGCCCGGACGGCATTGTCCTGCCGCACAGCCGCAGACGGAATTGACGACAACCAGCGCCGTTCCCTTCACGCTTGGCAACTTCTCTTCAACTTCCTCCGGCAAGCGCAGCTCTTGAATGCCCAGTACAGTCAGTTCGTCTCTCATCGGTTGTACCATGTCTCTCATATATTGGTCAAAGGACATCGACATCATCTATCACTCCTTATGCATAATAAAATGGCCCTTCCCAAGCGCCGCAACGGCGTCGCCCTTAGCCAGATTAATTTTATTATACATTCCTAAGAGAGGAAAGCAACTCTCACCCTCGTCATTCCCCTGCTCCTTCGGGCTTACGAGAGCGGGAAGAAAACGGTAAACGTGGTGCCTTGCCCCTCCGCCGAATCAACGCTGATTTTGCCGCCGTGCCGTTCGACGATGCTGAGGCATAAGGCGAGCCCCAGCCCCGTTCCCTTCGCCTTCGTGGTATAGAACGGCTCGAACAGCTTCTCCCGCTGTCCGGGAGAAATCCCGGGACCCGTGTCGCTGACGAGCAGCAACCCGCCTTGATCCGCCACTCGGGTCTCAAGCGTAAGCTGCCCCTTCTCCTCCATCGCTTCCATCGCATTACGCGACAGGTTCAAGATCAGCTGCTTGATCTCCTTGGCGTTTAACAGCAGCGGCTGCAGCTGCTCATCCAATTTCACCTCGATCGTTTGGCCGCGAAGATTCGCGTCCGCCCAGAGCAAAGGCGTTAGCTCCTTAATGATGTCGTGGAGATGGATTTTCTCGCTTTCGACCGGACGATTCTGCGCCAGGGATAAAAAATCGTTAATGATCCCGTTCGCCCGATCCAGTTCCTCCATCACGATCCGGTAATAATGATCCAACGTTGGCGGACTCTTCTCCCGCATCAATTGCAGGAAGCCCCGGACCACCGCCATCGGATTGCGAATCTCATGCGTAATCCCAGCGGCCATTTGACCGACCAGGCTGAGCCGCTCTACATGGTTCAATTCCATCCGAAGCGTTTCCAGTTCGGTGATGTCCTGAACGATCGCAACCGCGCCGATCACTTCCTTGGAGTGGCTTTTTTGAATTGGCGAGGTACTGGTAAAATATATATGATCGTTTGCTTTAATCAGCTCGGTCATTTTCGCCTGACCCTCAAGCGACTGCTTGACCCGGGTAGCGATCGATTCGATCGGAACGCCGCTGAGCACGTCGATCAGCCGACGCAGTAATAGATCCTCGCGGCGCAGCCCCTCCCGCTCCTCCCGGTACGTTCGGTATAATTGGAGAAACGTGTCGTTTATCGATATAATATAGCCTTGTTGATCTAGTAAAACGATCCCCAGCGGAGCGGCGTCCATCATCTGCTGGAGCTTCTCCGCTTCCCTGAAATATTCTCGCGACAGCTGCAGCACTTGGCCGCGCAGCTTTTCCTTCTCCAGCGTGCTTTCGATCATGTAGACGAACACGCTGCCGACCAGCATGGTCACCAGCACGTTAACGACCCAGATGGATAACGCGCTGAGGTCGGAATTAAACGACAGGCTGCCGGTTAAGAAAGGCGACAAGCCGATCATCGTCTCCCCCATCATAAAGAAGAGGGATACGATCGCTACCTTCCCTTGCCGGCCGGTTCTTTGGAAATAGCGGGAAGTGAGCAGGACAATCGGGTATAGAATCACTCCCGTCTCCATGATAAACCCAACAAGGGTGTAATTTACTGCAAACAGAGGATGGAGTATGATCTGCATCAGAGCCAGGGCGACCCCGTTGCGCAACCTGCCATACAACATCAGGGCAAATAGGGGTAAAATTCCAAAGTTGATCGGAATGACGTCCCATAACCGCGAGGCAAAGATATCGCAAAGCAGCATGCTGCACAAGCAGGTATACGTTAAGCCTATGGCAAAGGATTGTCCCTTAGCGGTAAGATTGTTGTGCTGCCCGTAGCAGTTTCTTTTTTCGAACGTCAACGGAAACAGAAAGGCAGGCAAGCTGGCGATCAACACTTGAAGCATGATCTCTTTTACAGCATCCACGTTCTCCCTCCTCTGGCGGAAGAATACAAGCATACAACTCTAGTTTCGATTAAATCATAGCCGACAAAGTTTTACAATAATGCATAGTTTAGATAATAGTAAGAAAGTACAAATAGAGAGGATACTCCCATGAAAAAAGTTGATGTCATCGTCATCGGCGGCGGCCCCTCCGGGCTGATGGCTGCCATTGCGGCAAGCAAGCAAGGTGCCAAGGTTCTACTCGTGGACAAAGGGGACAAGCTGGGGCGTAAATTGGGCATCTCCGGCGGCGGAAGATGTAATGTCACCAACGCGAAAGAGCTGGATGAGCTGATCAAATTTATCCCTGGAAACGGGCGTTTCCTGTACAGCGCTTTAACCACTTTCGGCAATCAGGACATCGTGGCGTTCTTTGAGGGGTTAGGGATCAGGCTCAAAGAAGAGGACAACGGGCGGATGTTCCCTGTCTCCGATAAAGCCAAAACCGTAGTAGATGCGCTGATCAATAAAGTGCGGTCCCAAGGCGTCGAGATCCGTGTGAACAGCCCCGTCGAGGAGGTGCTCTATGACAACGGACAAACCGTCGGTATCAAGCTGAAAACAGGAGAAGTGATAAAGAGCAAGGCGGTGATTGTCGCTGTTGGCGGGAAATCCGTGCCCCAAACCGGCTCGACGGGTGACGGGTATGCCTGGGCAGAACGCGCTGGACATACAATCACGGAACTTTTTCCAACTGAAGTTCCGTTGACCTCGAACGAGCCCTTTATTCAAAGCAAGGAACTGCAAGGGCTTTCCCTGCGAGATGTTTCCCTTTCCGTATGGAGCCCCAAGGGGAAAAGATTGATCGAGCACCAAGGCGACATGCTGTTCACGCACTTTGGGATATCCGGGCCAATCGCTTTGCGGTGCAGCCAATTCGTCGTCAAAGCTTTGAAGCAGTTTGGTACGGGCAATGTTGAAGTGTCCATCGACTTTGCTCCCGAGAAGAGCATGGACGAGGTCTATAAAGAGACGCTGAAGCTTGCGGAAGAGGAATCCAAAAAATCGATCAAAAATGCATTAAAAGCTTATTTGCCCGAGAAGGTCATCCCGCTCCTGCTTCAAAAAGCGGAATTAGATCCCCAATTAACTTACGATCACATTCCGAAGCAAAGGTGGTTGCAGCTCGCCCAGTTCATCAAACGCTTCCCGATCCGGGTCTACGGCACGTTATCCATTGAGGAGGCTTTCGTCACGGGCGGCGGGGTGAACTTAAAGGAAATCGACCCCAAAACGATGCAATCCAAGCGGATGCAAGGGCTTTATTTCTGCGGCGAAATTCTGGATGTCCACGGTTATACCGGCGGATACAACATTACAGCCGCCTTCTCAACGGGGTACACCGCAGGCAGCAGCGCAGCGGAAAACGCGGGTGTATAAGCGAGCAGAACGGCAAACGGGACGCCGCGGAGCCCAAGCCCGCTTCGTCCCGTTGTAGGGCGGTGAAATTCCGCCAAGGCGATTCGTTGCCGTTCCTTACTATCTATCAAACGGAAGGATCCTCATCCTCATCCGCAGGATCATGATCCTCCATATCGTACTTGCCCGCTTCCAGCCGATCGTGCTCCCTCCGCTCAATCCAGCTGCCGAAGCGGACGAAGACAAAGGCGGTTACCAATGTAAAAATCACGATGCCGTAAAAGCCAGCTCCAATCCCAATGCCTACGCCCCCTGCAAACAGGATCATCGCCGCAGACGTCAGCCCCTTCACCTCGAATCCGGCCTTCATGATGAGGCCTGCCCCGAGGAAGCCAAGCCCGCTGACGATTTGCGCCGTAAGCCGCATCGGATCCATCATCGTTCGGTCGTGCAAATGACCGTATCGCACGACGCTTTCGATCGAGACAATCGTGATCAGCGCCGAGGCGAGTGTGACAAACGTATACGTCTTTACGCCCGCCGGTTTATTCTTGTGCGTACGGTCTAAACCGATGACGAATCCGAGCAACGCGCTGATCAGCACCCGGAAATAGATTTCATACGCGGAAAAGAACGCCGCCATTTGCATCCCCGCCTCGCGCATCACGGCACCTCCCCTCCGATCGGGGCTCCTTTCGACTCCCTGTCAGCCGCACCACCTCGTCAACTTGGGTCATAAGCCTGCTGTTGTTCTTTCCATCCCCCATCAGCCGTTTGCTCAGACAGCTGCGCATCCAGCCTTTCTGCCAGCTCAATCAGCTCAAGCGGAGTTTCAATCGTATACCGCGGGATCTCCGAATCGTCCGCCGGCGTCTTCGGGTAACGCGGCGTCCAGTTCAGGAATACGCTCGTGATTCCGAGCGCATTTGCTCCCTTGGCATCGCGGCTTAAGTTGTTGCCGACCATGATGATTCGAGGAATGTCGGTTTCCTCCAATTCCATCGCGCCCATCGCCGCCTTGAACATCCGCGGGCTCGGCTTCATTGCGCGGATGTTCTCAGAATAAATAAGCGTCTCGAAGCATTCAAAGATTCCGTTGCGGGTCAGCAGGTTTTTGAACGACTGCGCTGCGCCGTCGGCGACAATCGCCAGCCGGAATCCCCGTTCCGCCAGCGTCTTCACCATCACGTCGGCGCCGGGAATCACCTGACCGTCCAGCACGATCCCCTCCTCATCTCGGGTCTCCGTACTTTCGTCAATAATTGTATCTCCGCAATCGAGGAAGATAATCAGCTTTCTCGGATTCGGATTGGCTGGGGCATGTTCAATCATGGCGTACACCTCTTAAGTTTAATTGTTCTGCATAATGACAAGCTACGGAATGGCCGTCTGCAATCTCTCGCAGCTCCGGTGATTGCTGCATGCACTTCTCAGTGCGGTAGGCACAACGCGGATGGAAATGGCAACCGCTTGGCGGATGGGCCGGATTCGGCACCTCCCCTTCCAAAATGATGCGGCTGTGGTCCGCTTCCGGATCGGGCTGCGGTACCGCCGACATCAGCGCCTCCGTATACGGATGCTTTGGACCCTCGAACAGCTCCTTAGTTGGGGCTAGCTCGACGATACGTCCCAGGTGCATGACGGCGACGCGGTCCGAAATATTCTGAACAATGGACAAGTCATGCGATATAAATAAGTACGTGATCTTAAATTGCTCCTGCAGATCCTTAAGCAGATTAATAATCTGCGCTTGAATGGACACGTCCAGCGCGGACACCGCTTCATCACAGACGATAAGCCGCGGCTTCATGATCAGGGCGCGGGCGATGGCGATCCGCTGCCGCTGGCCGCCGGAGAACGCGTGCGGATACCGGCGCAGGTAACTGGCGTTGAGGCCGGCTTTTTCCGCGATATCCTTCACTTTGTCTTCGACTTCCGCCCGGCTCAGCTTGAAGTTGGCGACAAGCGGCTCCGAAATAATATCGAACACGCTCATGCGTGGGCTAAGGGACGAATACGGATCCTGAAAAATCATCTGGATATCTCGGCGCAGCCGCTTGGCCTCCTTCCCCTTCAGCGCCAGAAAATCGACGCGTTCGTCCTCCTCGGTGCGATACATCACCTGCCCCGCGGTGGCGGGAATGCCCTTGACCAGGCAACGGCCCAGCGTCGTCTTCCCGCAGCCCGATTCCCCGACGATGCTCAGCGTCTCGCCTTCGTACAGCTCAAACGAAATATCGTTTAAGACCTGAACCCGCGTTGGTCTGGCGAACAGCTTCGCCGACTTGGGCTTCACTTGAAACGCCTTGTTTAACCCAACAACATCAAGCAGCGCGTTTGTCATTGCGATTCACCTCCTTGCGGTTCCGAGTACAGGAAGCATCTGACCGTATGCTCCTCGGAAATCGAGGTCATTGGAACGGCGGCTGCGTTGCAAACGCCTTCGATGCGGTCCTTACAGCGTTCATAGAAACCGCACATGGGCGGCATGTCGATCGCCATCGGCACCGACCCCTCGATGGATTCCAGCCGCTTCTCCTTGCCGCCGCCCAGCCGCGGCATCGATCTCATTAAGCCTTTGGTGTAGGGATGCTTCGGATTGCGGAACAATTCCTTCACCGGCGCCTGCTCGACGATTTTCCCCAGGTACATGACCGCGACCTCATCGCACATCTGGGCGATGATACCAAGGTCATGCGTGACCAGCAAGATCGACATGCCCAATTCCTGCTGAAGCGACCGCATTAATTCAAGCACCTGCGCCTGGATGGTCACATCCAACGCCGTCGTGGGCTCGTCGGCAATCAAGAGCTCGGGATTACACGACAGCGCCATCGAGATCATCGCGCGCTGCCGCATCCCCCCGGAAAACTCATGCGGATATTGATCAAACCGCTTCTCCTCGTCCGAGATGCCAACCTTGGATAACATCTGGAGCGCAATTTGCTTGGCTTCTTTCTTGTCTTTCGTCCGGTGGATGCGAATCGCCTCCACGATCTGATTGCCGATCGTATACATCGGGGAGAACGCCGTCATCGGCTCCTGAAATATCATCGAGATTCTGCGGCCGCGGATGGAGCGGATCGCCTTACCGTTGGGTTCAAGGGAAAGGATGTCGATCCCCTTCTCCCCCTTGCCGTCGGAAGGGCGGTAATGAATGGAGCCCGACGTCTCGCACTCCTTTGGATTGAGGCTGATGAGCGACCGGCTGGTTAAGCTTTTGCCGCAGCCTGACTCGCCGACTAGCCCCAGGGTCTTCCCTTTTTGAATATCAAAGTCAACCCCGTCCACCGCATTCATAACCCCGTTGTCCATCTGGATACGAATCTTCAAGTTTCGAACCGAGAGCAGAGGCTGCTCGGTTGCTAGTGGTTGCGTCGTCATACGGTCCCCTCGCTCGCTTCATAGTATCGTTGGATCATTTCTTGTACGGATCGGCGGCATCCCGCATCCCGTCGCCCAAGAAGTTATAGGTCAGCACGGTCAAAATAACGATGCCCAGCGGGAACAGCTTCCACGGATACAGCGCAACGTTCTCGATCTGCTGGGCTTCCTGCAGCAGCACGCCCCAGCTTGTCGCAGGGGAGCGGATGCCCAGACCAAGGAAGCTCATCGCCGTCTCGGAGAGAATCATGCCAGGAATCGCCAGCGTTGTCGCGACAACGAGATAGCTGATAAAGCCGGGAAGCAAATGCTTAATAATAATTTTCGTATCGCTGACCCCGGCGATTTTGGCGGCGACAACGTAATCCTCATTCTTCAACGAGATGAACTTGCCCCGAACGACCCGCGCCAGATCCGTCCAACCGATCAGCGCAAAGATGATGACGATGTACAGATACATCGTCACAACCGGGATGCGCGGCGGGATCGCCGCCGATAACGCCATCCACAGCGGAAGCGTCGGGAACGAGCGGATAATCTCGATGATTCGCTGGATAAGCGAATCAATCCAACCGCCAAAGTAACCGGAGATGCCGCCGAGAATAAGTCCAATCACAAAGCTGATGCCCACCCCAACCAGCGGAATCGACAACGAGATCTGACTGCCAAGTACGATGCGGGAGAATAAATCCCTTCCCATCCCGTCCGTGCCAAGCATGAAGATCCGGCCCGGCTGCTCGACGCCGAGCAGGTGAACATCGGTGCGGAACAACCCGAGAAACTTGTATTCCTCGCCTTTGACGAACAATTGCAGCGGATATCTCTTCTCCTCGTTATTAACGAAAATTTTGCGCATCGTCTCCGGATCACGCTCGGATTTTAATTCATAGACAAAGGGACGAAGATGGAACTTGCCCTCGGCGTCAACGAAGCGCGGCAATGTCGGCGGAGCGTTGACGTATTTGCTGTCATAGCTTTGCAGGCTGTACGGCGCGATAAATTGAGCCAGCAGCGCAACAATATACAGGACCCCAAGAATAACCAGGCTAATCCGGGCCAGCTTGTGCTTCTTAAACCGCAAGTACATCAGCTTCCATTGCGAGCTGTAGTTCAGGTCCTCTTTGTTGTCCGGCTTGCCCGGCCTTGGGACATTGGCGTTTGTCGGAACTTTCCTTTTAAATATCGTTGATGGATTCATAGTCAATTACCTCTGAACTCTGTACGGATTTTTGGATCAAGCCAGGCCAGCAAAATATCCGAGATCAGCGTTCCCAGCACGGTAAGCAGCGCCATAAACAGCAGCCAGGATCCGGCAAGGTACATATCTTGGCCCAGCAGCGCGTTGTACATAACCGGTCCCTGGATCGGCAGGTTCAGGACAATCGCGGTAATGGTCGAACCCGTAAAGATGGAAGACAGCGACCAGCCGAGCGTACTCACAATGGGGTTTAAGGCGGCGCGTGTAGGATATTTGAACAGAATCTTCAAATTCGATACGCCCTTCGCGCGGGCGGTGACGATATTGGGCTTGTTCAGCTCGTCGAGCATCTGGCCCCGCATGACGCGGATCAAATCCGCGGTATGCGCAATCCCGATTACGATCACCGGGATGATCAAGTGCTTCATCAAATCGACCACTTTATCCATAGACCACGGCGCATTGACGTACTCGGGCGAGAACAGTCCCAGCAGCGGGTCCCCAAACCATTTGTAGGAGAAAAACATCAGAATGATCGCCAGCAGAAAGTTGGGCGTCGCCATGCCGATAAAGCTGAGACCTGAGAAAAAATAGTCCCCGGCGGAATACTGCTTCACGGCGGTATAGATGCCGATCGGGATCGCAACGACATAATGGAAGAACAACGTGACAAACGAGACGACAAGCGTCAGTCCCATATACTGTTTCACAACGTCGAGAACCGGTTTGTTATAGCTAAACGAAAAGCCGAAATCGCCGTGCAGCACGATTTTTTTGATCCAGACCGCATATTGCTCGTATACCGGACCGCTTAGCCCCAGGTTTTCCCGCATCTCTTCCATTTCCTCCGCCGTCATGTTGTCGCCCGCGGCCGCCATTTGTGCCGCATAGGTGGACACGTAGTCCCCGGGAGGCAGTTGAATGATATAGAAGACGATAAACGAAATCAGGATGACGACGGGAATGGCCAATAAAATGCGCTTGAGAATGTATTGAAGCATCTGTTATCTGTCCCCTCCAATGCGATTTCGCGCGTGCCCGGCACGGAGGCCCGGCAGCGGGAAGCTTGCATCCCCGCCGCCTCCCCGTGTCGCCGAGTTACTGCTTCAAGTAAAACTGCGCTGGATGCCCGTGACCCAAGGAACGGAATTCATCGGCCCACACGGCGTTCTCCGGAACATTGCGCATTTTGTTGCTGGCCACAACCAGTGCTGGCGTCGGGCCGGCATAGCCGATCACCCATTGGTTATCCATATGAACCTTATAGATTTCGTTCGCAATGCGATTGATTTCATCCTTGGAGCTGCTGGCTTTCAATTGCGACCAGAGATCCAGGATTTTGGCGACATCGCCTTCCGGCTTCACGCCTTCCTTGCCGCCCGACTCCGTATACAAACCGTAATGACCAAACCATGGCGTGATGACGCGCAGCGGTACTAGCGTATCCGGACGGAACGCGACGTTCGCGACGGAGATCGCCTCCGTGTTGATCGGAACCTCGTTGGCATACTTCATGTCGTTATACGCGCCGGACTCGAGGACCTTGACGTTAAACTTCAATCCCATATCTTCAAAATACTTCTTCAAAAGCTCCAGGAAGGCGTCTGCATTCGTACTCGATTCGATATCGGTCAAGGTGAGATCCGAGCCGTCCGGGAACGTGCGGAAGCCGTCCTTGCCGCGGGTTAAGCCGATTTCATCCAGCAGCTGGTTCGCGCGGTCCGGATCAAACTCGGCCCATTTCTGCGCCCATCCCTCCTGGTAGCCAAACACGCCTTCCGGAACGGAAGCCTGCACCGGGTCGGCGATGCCGTTCGTCACGATTTCGGTGATTTCGTTGCGGTCTACCCCAATCGAGAGCGCCTCGCGGAAGCGGATATCCTGGAACAGCTGGCGCAGCTTCGGATCCTTCGTGGTCTGGTTCAGTTGGATGCCCGCACTCGTCCAGCCAGGCTGCGTCCATTGCAGGACGCGGAAGTCGCCCTTCTTCTCGTTTTCTTTCAATATCGTAAAGTCCTTTGCGCCATAGGTCGCCAGATTATAGTTGCCCGCCAGCGTACCGAGCAAGATCTGGCTTGGATCCTGAATCTTCGTTACAACAATGCGATCCATGTAAGGCAGCTGGTGACCTTCGGCATCGGTTTTCCAGTAGTACGGATTGCGCTCCATCACGAACTGATCACTATTCGGATCCGTGTGGGCTACCCAAGCGCGCAACGTTGGAATCTGCGGGTGCAGCCAATAGTAGTAACCGGTGTCGACAAGGAACGCCTTGGCGTCCTCATACCCCCATTGCTTGGCAATCTCGGCGGTTTTCGCCTCGCCGACGAACTCGGGAAGAATCGTCTTGTGGAAATGCGCCGGTGCGAAAAACCACTTATTATCGATCGCGACCCGCTCGAGGAACTGCACGCTCGGGTATTTGTGCGTGACCGTAAACGTATAGTCGTCAACCTTCTTCACTTCGGCAAGCGCCTTATCGCCCGTGACCGGATCTACC
Source organism: Paenibacillus rubinfantis (assembly GCF_001486505.1). Taxonomy (GTDB): domain Bacteria; phylum Bacillota; class Bacilli; order Paenibacillales; family Paenibacillaceae; genus Fontibacillus; species Fontibacillus rubinfantis. The sequence goes on along the minus strand of NZ_LN909064.1, from coordinate 626,809 downwards.
GAATAGTAAGCGTCATAGATCTTCTTGCCAAACGTCTCTTGGGTCAGCATGTGCTCCCAGTAGAACAACACGTCGTCGGCCGTAAACGGTACGCCGTCCGACCATTTCATCCCTTCGCGCAGATGGATCGTAAACACCGTGGAGTCCTCGTTCACCTCGTAGCTCTTAGCGACGTTAGGCTCCACCCCGGTTCCGTCTGCGTTGAAGCGGAACAACGCCTCCTCCGTCGGCTGCCCGACAGCCCACTTATCGCCCGGTCCCGTCCAGGCCATCGTCCAGTCACCTCCGTATTGGCCGATTTCCTCCACAACCTGCTCGACCATAACGTCCTCTGCGACCGGCAGCCGCTCCTCCAGCTTCGGCAGCTTGCCTTCTTCCACAAGCTTCGCGAGCGCGGGAGCTTCCTTGCTGTCCGAATGAACGCCGCCAGCCACGGGCTTTGACGCTTCGTTCTTCGGGGAATCGTTCGACTTCGACGCATTGGGCGCCGCCGTGTTATTCCCATCGCACCCCGCGAAAATGACAGCTATCGATAAAAGAAGTGCCCCCAACATTCCGGACTTTTTCATATAACCCCTCCATTAATGATTTCACGTCCTGTCCTGCTCCTTCTATCTGCCACGTTAGCACTTCGCGTGCTCCAGCCTCACCTCCCCAAAGGTTCGCAGCAATACCAAATGGACTCCTTACGGCCCGCAGGATGCGGATATACACTTCCTTCACTAGATGTAAGCGCTTAACATTGTAATTTGAACAAATCCTTATGACCGGATATCAAGTGACGCATACTGCAGCGATGTTCGGAAAATGCGATGGTGTTTGGCTAGATGAATTGCATGCGGAGATTGTGATAGGTTCGACTAGATGCGATGATATGTGGGAATTGCGATGGTTTTAGTCGTTGGCGTTGTTGTATGGAGATGGCGATGATGCCGGTTACGCACGAGCCCTGGGCCGGCCTTAACGGCCGGCTTCGTGCAGTGCAGGTCCCGTGGATTCCCGGACGACAAGCTTCGGTTGCATCACGATGCGTTGTCGGATGGCGTCTGTCTCTTCGTCCGGCGAAGAGACGAGCAAGCCAAAAGCAAGCTTCGCCATTTCGTCCGTCGGCTGGGCGATCGTCGTCAACGACGGGTTCGTGACGGTGGACAAAATCGTGTTGTCAAAGCCGATGATCGACAGCTGCTCCGGGACGCGAACGCCGCATTCCCGGGCTGCCTGCAAGGCTCCGATCGCCAGCATATCGTTGCAGCAGAAGATGGCCGTCGGCGGATTAGGCCCTTCAAGCAGCAGCGCTGCCGCTCGTTTGCCGTCCTGGATCGCGGAACGGCAGGCGATGATCCGCTCGTCGTCCAGCGTTTTGCCGGCCTCAAACAAGGCGAACCGAAACCCTCTCACCCGCTCTTTGCTGCTGCTGAACTTGGCATTCTCGGACAAGATCGCTACGTTCTCATGCCCGAGCTGCAGCAGATGGCCGGCAGCGAGCGAGCCGCCCTTGAAATCGTCCGTCAGCACGCTGTGTACGGCGATGTCCGGCGTCTCCCGGGCGATCATGACGATCGGGACGGAATTCTCAGACAGCTGAGCAATGATGTTCGCGTTTTCCACGCCGGTACCAATCAAAAGGCCGTCTACGCTTTTTTGCTCCAAAAGCTTGATATACTTCTCGATCCGTTCGTCATTGTTATCCGTGCTGCACACGATGACGCTGTATCCTTCCTCATGGGCCATATCTTCCACGGCCCGGGCGATTTCGGAGAAGAAGGGGTTCGACACATCGGGAATAAGCAGCCCCAATGTATACGTCTTCTTCCCCATCAAGGCGGAAGCGATCACACTTGGCTTGTATTGGAGACGGTTCATCACCTTAAATATCTCTTCCCGCTTCTTCTTGCCTACATTGCCTTTGCCATTAATGACGTTGGAGACGGTCGCAATCGATACGCCCGCTTCCTTGGCTACGTCGTAAATCGTCGTCGCTTTCATAACCAACCTCGTTCATAATTCGGATGAAATCGTACGAGCTTTGCCGCTCTCTACTGAGCTATTATCCGATGATTGTTCTCCCTTTGCAAATGTTCAATCTCAGGTTTCCTCGCGGGTGTGCGGCGCTTCCAGCGTCCAGGCGTGGTCCGGATCGTTGTGAATCTTCCAAGTGCGAACGGGCCCGGCCATGACGTTGAGATAGTAGACCTGGTAGCCCGGCGGCGCGGATACCGGATGATAGCCCTTGGGCACAAGCACCGTCTCACCGTTCTTCACCGCCAGCGTTGCGTTGAGCGAGCCGTCGTCCGTGTACACGCGCTGAACGGCAAACCCTTGCGGGGGATCTACCCTGTAATAGTACGTCTCTTCCAGCAGCGCTTCCCCCGGCAGGGCGTCTTGGTCGTGCTTGTGCGGGGGATAGCTGGACCAATTTCCCGGAGGCGTAAACACCTCGACGACAAGCAAGCTGTCCGCAGGCTGCTGCTCCGGCAAGATATGGTGGATATAACGTTTGGTTGCACCTTCCCCCCGGACTTCTACGCCGATATCCTCGGGCCCGATCCGCCGCGCCGGATGGCCGCTGTTTCGATCCGGCGCATGGCAAATCGCGAGCTCCGTTTCGGTTAACGCTTCAACCTCGTACCGGTCGCCGCCCGGAACGTAGACCGCGTGCGGAGGAATGCGCTCGAAGACGCTCATTCGCTCGCCAACCGCCTCCCACTGGGACTCCGCCGTCGATACGTTCACCTTTCCTTCCAGGATCACAAGGCAATACTCGCGATCCTCTGTACTCCGTGCGAGTTTCTCCCCGGGCTTCAATCTGTGCACGTCAAACCCGACATAACTCCAACCGGCGGACTCGGGCGTCACCGACAGCAGGGGGCGCTCGCCCGGCACTCCTCGGTCGGGACGAACGATCAAATTCGACATTTCCTCATCTCCCTTCATTTCCTGCATGGATGGATTCAGCGACGTCCAGCTCCGACAGCTTGACGATCCGGCGCTCCCGAAGCGACCGCTTCGCCGCAGCGGCGATTCGCTCCGCTTGCCGGCCGTCCTCGCCGTCAACCGGAACCGGCTGACCGCTCCGCACGCATTCGATAAATTGCTGTGTCTCTAGGAGGTACGCCTCGGAATAACGCTCGAGGAAGAAGTAAAGCGGCTTGTCGCTTTGCACGCCTTCCGCCGTACTAAGCGCCACGGTATTGGCATAATCGTTGTCGGCAGTGGCTGCTCCGAGGGAGCCAAACGCTTCCGCGCGCTGATCGTACCCGTATGCCGCTTGACGGCTGCAATCGATCACGCCGAGAGCACCGTTTGCGAAACGCAGCGTGACGATCGCCGTATCCACATCGTCGTATTTCGCAAATGCGGGATCGATCAGTACACCGCCTTGCGCGAACACCTCCTCCACCTCGCTGCCGGACAGATAGCGCGCCATATCGAAGTCATGGATCATCATGTCCATGAAGATGCCGCCGGACACCGCGATGTAGGACTCTGGAGGCGGGCTCGGATCGCGGGACGTTATTTTGATAAGCTGCACATCGCCGATCGCTCCCGACTCGACATGCTCGCGAATCCGGCGGAAGTTGTGGTCAAACCGGCGGTTGAAGCCCACCTGCAGCTTCACGCCGGCGCGGCGCACTTCCTCCAGCGCCTCCTTCGTCTGGCGGAAATCCATGCTGATCGGTTTTTCGCAAAAAATATGCTTGCCGTTTCTCGCGGCGCTTTTGATGAGCGGAACATGGCTGTCTGTGGACGAGCAGATAAATACCGCATCGATGTCGGGGTGATGAATCACCGCGTCGCTGTCGGTCGTCACGATCGGGATTCCCCTCACCTGCGCCCATTCCTCCAAATCGACGTCCGCATACAAATCGCTGATCGCGAGGATCTCCGCTTGCGGCAGTTTTAATAGATTGTCGACGTGAATTTTGCCGATTCTCCCGGCGCCGATGACGCCGATCCTTACTTTGTCCATGTCGTTCCTCCCACCTGCTTCGACCTGGTCACGACCAGCGAGCGGTCACCATTTTTTTGCGCGTATAAAATTCAACCCCATCCGTGCCGTTCGCATGCAAGTCACCGTAGAATGATTTCTTATAACCGGAGAACGGAAAGAACGCCATCGGAGCAGGCACGCCCAGATTGATTCCCAGCATCCCGGCGTCGATCGTCTCACGGAACATGCGCACATTGGCTCCGCTGCGGGTAAACAGACAAGCGCCGTTCGCAAACTCCGAGCGATTGGCGATCTCGACCGCCTCCTCCAGCGTTCCGGCCCGCATCACCGACAGGACCGGTGCAAAAATCTCGTCCCTGCCGATCGCCATCTCCCCGTTCACCTGATCGAAGATCGTTGGGCCGAGGAAGAAGCCCTCACCGCTGGCCGCCGCATCCTCGCGCCCGTCCCTGACGAGCACGGCTCCTTCGGCGACGCCGCTTTCGATATAGTGAATCGTCCGTTCCTTGTGCGGCTGCCGAATGACCGGGCCAAGGAACACCCCTTCGCCAAGGCCGTTGCCGATCTTCAGCTTATCCGCGGCGGCAGACAACCGGGCGACCAAATCGTCCGCGATGTCGCCGACGGCAACGACGACAGCGCAAGCCATGCAGCGTTCGCCCGCGGAGCCAAACGCCGCGCTGACGATTTCCTTGACCGCAAGGTCCAGATCCGCATCCGGCATGACGATCGTATGGTTTTTGGCTCCGGCTAATGCTTGAACGCGTTTGCCGTTTGCCGCGCCGGTTGCGTACACGTATTCGGCCACCGGCTGCGATCCAACAAACGAGATCGCCTTAACGCCGGGATGACGCAGCAACCCGTTTACGACCTCGTGCGCCCCGTGTACGACGTTCAGCACGCCGGGCGGCAAGCCGGCTTCATGGAACAGTTCAGCCAGCCGGTTCGCCAGCAGCGGCGTCCGTTCGGACGGTTTAAGCACAAACGTATTGCCGCACGCGATCGCCAGCGGGAACATCCAGCAAGGCACCATCATCGGAAAATTAAACGGCGTGATGCCGCCAACGACACCCAACGGATAGCGGTACATCCCGGATTCAAGGTTCGAAGCGATGTCCGGCAACTGCTTCCCCATCATCAACGAGGGAGCGCCTGCGGCAAATTCCACGCATTCGATGCCGCGCAGCACCTCGCCGTGCGCTTCGCTGAAGCTTTTGCCGTTCTCCAACGTAATAAGCCGAGCTAATTCATCCCAATGCTCCACGAGCAGCTGCTGGTACTTAAACAGCACCCGTGCCCGGCGCGGGACGGGCGTCCGGCTCCAGGAGGCAAAAGCTTCTGTCGCCGCATCAACCGCCCCATCGAGATCGGCCTGCGTGGACAACGGCACCTTTGCCAGCGTTTCTCCCGTAGCCGGGTTGTGGACCTCCTCCGTCTGGTTGGAGGCGGACGCGACCCAATCGCCGCCGATCCAGTTGTTAAGCGTAGCGTTCATAACCCATGTTCTCCCCGTTTCTATAGCCGATGCACCTGTACCTCAAGTCAACCGGCTGTAATTTCCCCGCGCTCGCAGCGCCGAATATACTCCTCCACGGCAGCGGCGGTTGGCATCGCATCCGAACAGCTGTGGCTCGAAATCACGACACTCGCCGCCGCCCCGCCAAACGACATGCTCCGGGCGACGTCCCAACCGGACATCAGGCCGTGGAGGAAGCTGGAAGCATAAGCATCACCCGCCCCAAACGTCTTGACGACGTTCGCCGGATACGACGGAGCGCGATGCTCCAGGCCATCCTTCGTATAGGCGATAGAACCCTCCTTGCCATGCTTGATGACGACGAGTTTCGCGCCGCGCTTGAACCACTTGGCCGCGGTGTATCGGTCGCTGCGGTCCGGATTCCCCTCGAATCGCTCCATACCGTCAAATTCCTCACGCGTGCCGAGGAGGATGTCGCTTTTCTCGGCTACAAGGTGGCAGTAAACCGCCGTCTCCTCCGGTGACCGCCAGGTATAAGGCCGATAGTCGATATCGAAGGCGACCGGAGTCCCGTGAGATCGGGCGTACTCCAGCGCGACGAATACGGCCTCGCGAGACGGGCTTGCGGCCAGCGCCGTTCCCGAGATGAGCAGCGCCCGGCTGTCCGCGATTAAGGACTCGTGAACCTCTGTCGGATCCAGCTTCAAATCGGCAACGTGATCCCGATACATCAGGATGCTGCAATCGACGGGGCTCTTGATTTCCGTGAAGGCAAGCCCGGTTACCGCACCGGTGTGGTCTGTCGAGACGCCGCTGTCGTCGATGCCGTTCTCACGCAGGTAAGAACGTATGAACCGGCCCATCTGGTCATCGGCCAACTTGCCGATAAACGCGACACGTCGGCCAAGCCGGCTCATACCGATGGCGATATTCGCCGGCGAGCCCCCGACATATTTGGTGAACGTCATCGTCTGCTCCATCGGGCGGTTGATTTCGTTGGCATTAAGATCGATGCACAGCCGCCCGAGCGCCGTAAGGTCAAACCTCCGGTTCTCCGGGAACAGCGAGAGCAACGTGGTCATAAATGATCCCCTCCCTTGGGGGCAGAATTCAACGAATGCAGGTAGGCCAGCGCCTTCGCCGCGTATTCGCGCGGCGGGTGTTCCGCCGGATCCTGCTCACCCTCGAGCATGGCCCAGCCGTCATAACCGCGGCCGACCAACTCTGCGATAATCGGCCGAAAGTCGATGTCGCCGTCGCCAGGAACGGTGAATACGCCTTGACGGATGCAGGTGATGAAGTCGGCGCCCGCCTCCTTCGCCTGGCGCAGTTTGCAGGCGCGTACGTCCTTGAGATGAACGTAGGCGATACGGTCGTAATGCTTGCGAAGCAGCGCCAACGGATCAGCCCCGCCGTACAGCGCATGCCCGGTATCAAACAGCAGCCACACGGCTTCCGGATCAGTCAGCTCCATCAGCTTGTCGATCTCCTCGGGACGTTCGATGACGGTGCCGCCGTGGTGGTGGTATGTCAGCTTCAACCCGTGCTCGCGGGCGATGCGTCCGGCCATGTTAAGCCCTTCGGCCAAGCTCTCCCAGCCTGCGTCGTCCAGCGGAAGGACGGTCCGTTCGTTTGGGGTTCGCCGCGGATCGAAATGCAAGGAGCCGCCAACTTCACAGGTGCTGATCACTTCGGCCCCCATGTCTTTCAAAAACCTCGCGTGCTTCCGGTACGCCTCCAGTTCCTGCTCGCGATAAGCCGGATCGGAGAAAAGCACCGACTTCCATTGTGAGACAAGCTGGATTCCTCGTCCGGACAGCGCTTGCTTCAGCAAGCCGATCTCGGTCGGATATTTTCGCCCCATCTCTGTTCCTCTCAAGCCAAGCGCCTGGATATCCTCCAAGATTTGCTCGTATGTCGTATCATCGCCATGCTCCTTGACGTCTTCTCCAACCCAATTAATCGGATGCACGCCTATGCGAAAAGAAAACCCCGCCATCGCCATCCCTCCCCGTTGCGTGTTCGTTAATAAGCTCTCGCCTGCCGAATCCGCTCGTTCATCGCTTCACGGGCCTGGACGACCCGTTTGCCCGTTGAGACCGCGGGAACACCAACGTTCCACCAGGACTCGTAGCCCTCCGTATTTGTGCCGGGCAGCACTGCGATCTCAATCAGTGTCGTTCGCGTCTCCGACTGGGCTAATCGCAGCGCCTCGCGAAGCTCTTCCGCATTGGATGCCTTATAAGAAGCAGCCCCAAGACTACGAGCGTGCGCCGCAAAATCAATCGGAAGCACCGCGCCCGTGTAGCGGCCCGTAATGTCCTCACGGTAACGGAATTCGTTGCCGAATCCGTCGCTCCCGTGTTCTCGCTGCAAGTTGTGAATACACTGGTAGCCGTGGTTATCAAACAGCAGCACCGTGATTTTCCGTCCTTCCTGCAAGCTGGTGAGCAGTTCGGAGTGAAGCATCAAATAGCCGCCGTCTCCGACTAAGGCATATACATCCCGCTGCGGTTCGGCAAGCGAGACCCCGAAAGCGCCGCTCACTTCATAGCCCATACAGGAAAAGCCGTATTCCATATGGTAGGTATCCGGCCGAGACGTCCGCCATAGCCGCTGCAGATGGCCTGGCAGACTACCCGACGCGCATACGATAATCGCCTCTTCGCCAATCGTCTCGTTGATCTCTCCAATCGCGCGCGTCTGCGCCAACCCGTCTTCGCGTTCGACCCCATACAGCCGATCGACCTCCCGATCCCACTCGGACTTAAGCGCTGCGATCTCCGTTTCGCCGTAAGCTGATGTGTACCCCGCCGCCGCCAAACCTTCCGCAAGCTGCGGCAGCGTAGCCTTCGCATCTCCGGCAAGCGGGATGCCGTCCAACTTAACCCCATCCAGCCGGCTGACGTTCACATTAACGAATAGCGCGTCTTCCCGATACGCCGACTTGGACGCGGTCGTGAAGTCAGTAAACCTCGTGCCGACGCCGATCACAAGATCCGCCTGGCGTGCGAGCCGATTGGCGGCCAGTCCGCCGGTTACTCCAACGCCGCCGACGTTAAGCGGGTGGTTCCAAGGCAAGGCGCCTTTGCCCGCCTGCGTCTCCACCACCGGAATGCCAAACCGTTCGGCGAATGCCAACAGCTCCGCCTCAGCCCCGGAATAACGCACGCCGCCTCCCGCAACGAGGATCGGACGGCGTTTGGCTGCGATGGCTTCCACCGCCCGGTGGAGCGCCTCCTCGGAGGGACGGTGCCGTTCAATGACATGCACCCGTTTATCAAAAAACGCCAGCGGATAATCATACGCCTCCGCCTGCACGTCCTGCGGGAGCGCCAGCGTCACCGTTCCCGTCTCCGCCGGGTCCGTTAGCACGCGCATCGCGTGCAGCGCCGCGGTCATCAACTGCTCCGGACGGACGATGCGATCCCAATATTTGCTTACCGGCTTAAAGCAATCCGTCGCCGCAATCGTGTAATCGTGGCCCGCCTCCAACTGCTGCAGCACCGGATCAGGCTGGCGGGAAGCAAAGTTGTCGCCGGGCAGCAGCAACAGCGGAATACGGTTCACCGTCGCCGTCCCGGCAGCGGTTACCATGTTCAGTGCGCCCGGACCAATCGAGGTCGTACACGCGTAGATGCGCCGGCGGCGCGATTGCTTCGCAAATGCGATCGCCGCGTGGGCCATCCCTTGCTCGTTCTTTCCTTGCACGAACTTGAGGCTTCCGGGGCAGCGCTCCAGCGCCTCGCCGATGCCAGTGACGTTGCCATGGCCAAAGATGCCCATGACACCGGCAACAAACTTCGTCTCCACACCGTCGACGGAAACATATTGACTGTCCAGAAACTTCAGCAACGCTTGTGCCATTGTAAGCCGGATCGTCCGCATTTCGCCCTCCCGTTTCTCATTAATCGCTTAAAAATACAACGCTTACAAGAAAACAAATGATTCTCAAAACTAGATGAGTAAAGCGCTTAATTCAACTTTTACTACAAATTTTAAGTAAGCGCAATCATTTTTTTGGTTGAAAAGATAAATCGTTGGAGTGATTCGCAGGGACCGGTTAAACCGAAAAAGCCCGGTGTCGATTCACGATACCGAGCTTGTTGCCTTTTGTCGATCATTCACGGACCCAAGGAATTGGAGCCGAATACGGAAGCACCATGCTCCCATTACACCTCGGAAAATTCGGCTCCATTCGACACTTTTTGTAAAGCGCTTAACAATATATCCTATGTTCCGATCTCCCTATCGAACAAGGAATAAATTAAATTCGATCTCTCCCGCGCCGATTAGCCGGCCTTCGTACGGCGTCCGAAGGCCAGACCCCATCCGCGGGAAAAACCGCCGAGCCACCAAGCGATCAACACGCCGCAGACCGCGCCGGCCGGCAAGCCCCACAGCGGCGGGAACAGCTTGGCCCCCAGCGCCGCCGTCAGCACAACAACCGCGGGCAGCAGCAGCATCGTCATCGCCGGAGCTGCGCTGCGGTATTCCAGCGATTCCTCCAACGGAAGGATCGCCATCAGCTCGCGCTCGAAGAAGGCTCGCCGGTGGCCGCCCAGCCAGTAAAGCAGCAAGAGAAGCAGCGCGGCATACACGATCAGATTCACCGCGGGATAGGGCGGCAGCACCACGGCAGCCAACCCGGCCAGCGTCATCTGGGCGTATAGCTTCCATTCGCTGCCGCGGAAGAATGCTTTGACGAGCGCCTCCGCCACGCGGGCCTCCGGTTGCCGCGAGCGCGTCAGACGGCGCCCCAGCCCGTTCGCCCCCCCGGCCGCGGCGGCAGTCCAAGCCCAGGCGGCCCAGGCCCCAAAGGCGGCGCCCAGCCCCGAATAAGCCAGCGAGCGCAGCAAGAGCTGGCGCCAGCCCGCAGTTAATACGCCAAGCAGTTGCTGGATAAGCATCTGGATCAGCTTGACGGCGAACGCAACCGCAGATAACCCGGCGATTTCCGTCCAGCTCATCCCGTAGACGCGAACGAGCAGCGGGCTTAACACGCCGACGGCGACGGCCAGCACCACGGCCTGAACGGCGGCGGATGCGACCAGCCCGCGCAGCATGATTCCCTTGATCCAACGCGGCCGCTGGCGCAGGAACAACACGTCCGCCGCTTCGATATAGAAAGAAATCCCGCCGCTGCTATACAGGATCAATAACAGCAGGACCGGAATGACCGGATACGGCAGCTGAGCCATCCAAACGGGCAGCTCCTCCCGCCACAACCCGTAATACGCTCGGCCGCCCAGCAGCAAGCCGGGAATGCCAAGATACAATAGAATCGTCCAATCAAACGTAAACTTCAAAACGCCTAACTTCTCCCGGAACCGATCCCGCCAGCGCCGGATAAATAAGCGCCGGGCGGTCATTGATACCCTATTTCTCATGGATGCCCTGTTTGTTGTTGTAGTCATCCTTCTCAACGCTTTTAGCCCCCTCTCTCGCTCTCCGATCCTCGCCTTATGCCGACATCAGGCCTTCAGGTTAAGGCGTCGAAGCAATCGAACAAGGAGGCGCCCGGCATCGCAGCGGCATCGCGGATATCATCCATCGTACCGTTTGCTTTGACCCGGCCATCCGAAATCAGAATAAAGTCGTCGCAAATACGCTCCGCCGTATCGAGCACGTGCGTGGACATCAATACGCCGGCCCCGCGTCGGCGCTCCTCCTCCAGCAAGCCAAGAAAATCCTTGGTCGCCCGCGGGTCCAAGCCAATAAACGGCTCGTCCACGATATAAACGTCCGGACGGCCAAGGAATCCGATCATCAGCATCATTTTCTGCCGCATTCCCTTGGAGAAACCGCCCGGCAGCAGGTCCCGCGCTTCGGTCATACGGAACTTCTCCAGCAGCGCACCGGCCTCCCGCTCAAACTCGGACTCGTCCATGCCGTAGACGGCGGCGGCCAGCCCTAAATGCTCCCATAACGTCAGCGTGTCATAGAACACCGGCTGCTCCGGTATATAGGCGTAATGGTTCGCCCCGCCATGAAATTCCACCGCCGCGTCCGTAAACGGCAACAGGCCAAGGATCGCCTTCAACGTCGTGCTTTTCCCTGCCCCGTTTGGCCCAATCAGCCCGGTGAGCACACCGGGCTTGACCGCAAGCGAAATTTGTTCGATGGCGGCTTTCCCGGTCTCGTATCCCGCCTGATGTATGTTCACTTCCAACCATGCTTGTGTTTGTTCCAAAATGAATCTCCTCAAATCTATCCGTCATTTCTTCCATTATAAATCATCATGCGTTCATGTACATGTCTCCGAGACGGTCCGGCGAGCCCGCCGCCGTTAGCGTTACGCCCCCATGGCCGGCTCGGCGGCCATGCGATCCCGCTTCATAATCGCCGGAGCAAACATCAACAGCACGAAGCCGATGGATGCCATCAAACAACCTGACAAGATAAAGGCGGGCTCCGGCCCAAAGGCGGTCACCAACGAGCCTCCAAACAGCGGGCCGATCAGCGTTGCGGTTGAGGTCAAGCTCGATACTGTTCCGAATACACGGCCGGTCACCGCTTCCGGGGTCCGCTGCTGCAGCAGAACCTGGAACGGGATAAACGTCATGCCGGCGCCTAGCCCGGCGAAGGCAAACAAGGTTAACATCAGCGCCATCACGCCGTCCGTCAGTGGCAGATGGCTCACGATGAACCCCGCCGCTGCGAACACCAACCCCACCAGCGTTCCGCCGATCCCCATTTTGAACAAGGGGGAGATGCGGATTCGCTGCGTGAACCACGCCGCAGTCAGCGTGCCGATCCCGCTAAACGTGATGCACCACCCGAGCAGGTCGTCCGACACCCCCGGAATCTCCCGGAACAGGACCACCGCTTGCGAGTCGGCAATCTGCAGGACAAGCAGGCTGGCACACAGGATCAACGTGCCAAAAGCCAGCAGCGGAATTCCGCCGATGATTTTCGCCCCTGCCGCCATTTCCGTCCAAAAGCCCTGCTTGCGTGTAGCCGCAGCTGCTGCATCCCCCGCTCCCCCGTCCACCGTCTTCAACCGCTCGGCAACGTCCCGCAGCTTGCCCGGGACCTTGCTTAACAAGAACGCCGATACAAGGAAGGTTCCCGCATCAACGACAAAACACACCGTGACGCTAAAAGCAGCCGTCAGCATGCCGCCCAGGGCCGGGCCGATAATTTTCGTGCCTTGTTCAATGATTGCGCTGTAGGAAACCGCCTGATCCAACTGATCATGCGGCACGATCTCTTTGATTTTGCCATTTTTCGCCGGAGAGAAGACGACGTCCATAATTCCCTTGGCGATCAACAGAACGTACACCTGCCAGATCGACGTCACAAAAACGAAGCCAATCAAAACCACAAATCGAACGAGGTCGGAAGTAACCATCAGCTTTTTACGCTCGACCCGGTCTGCCAGCATCCCGGCTAAAGGCCCTCCCAAAAGAACGGGCAGCACCATAAACAGCGAAACCATCGTAATTTCCCAAGGCGTCGCCTGCCACTTCAAACCAACCATCGTCAACAAGGCGAGCAAATACAGCCAATCGCCGATATTGGATACCAGCTGCGCGGAGAGCAGCGCCAAATAGGCGCGGTTTTGCAGAAGCCCCGATTTTGCCTGACCGGATGATTTTTTCCCAAATCCCATCATCTTTCCCTCATCCCCTACTCCAACACGATTATGAGGTAATCTTAATGAATTGAGGGGGAGAATCCATCCGTCCGGAGGCGGATTCACTCCCTGTGCCGCAGCATGAAATTTCCCGCAGGCTGAGGGCGTAGAGGTAAACATTTATTTCCATTAAAAAAAGCGCAAATTGTGATAAATTATATTTTTTTTAATTCGCAAGTGTTTTAAGATTACACTAATTCAACCTTGTTCAAAGATTCACAATTATAAAGTAAGGGCGGGATGCACATGATGACAACCGAAGAACGCGGAACGGACTTGTCGCTGCATTTGTACCGGGTTTTTGCCAAATCTTTTAAAAGCGTCAACGAGCATGCGGTAACGGGGAGTAAAATCCAGGGGTTTAATCCAACGGCCTTCGCCGTCTTGGAAGTCCTTTATTACAAAGGCTCGCAGCCGATTCAACAAATCGGCGCCAAGCTTCTGCTCCAAAGCGGCAACGTGACTTACGTGATCGATAAGCTTGAGGCGGCAGGCTTGCTCCACCGGACGCCTTGTCCGCGCGACCGTCGCGTGATTTATGCCGAGTTGACACCCAAGGGGAAAGAGTTGATGGATCAGCTGTATCCGGAGTTTGCCGATCGCATCGACCATGCGCTCAGCGGGTTGAACGACGAAGAGAAGCATATCATGATTGAACTGTTGAAGAAAATGGGCCGCGAAGCCGAAAAGCTCGCCCCGCTGCTGCGCAAATAAAACCAAAAAGGCTGTTTCCGGGATGCCCGGATGCAGCCTTTTTTTGATCCAAATAGAGAGATAAAATCATCTTATTTCGCTAATCCCCTTGGATTTCAAGCTGAATAAGGTGATTTTTTCACGTTATCCAGAGGATTCAGGGGGAGATTTGCCGTCTTTGGCTTCATTAAGGTGAAATTCTCACGTTATTATAGGCCGGAACCGCCAACACAGCCTCAATAAGGTGAAATCATCACGCTAAGGACAGGAGCCGACCTGACTGACTCCCTTACCTAATGGGATGGATCCATATCCTTGTTATTGTCGCGATTGTTGATGTCCCGGTGCCGACGATCGTTCACCTTTTGCTGCATCTGCTGGGCTTGTTGCGCATTCACCGGGGTCCGGTCCAAATCCTCAACCACGTTGGTCAAATTTTTGTCGATACCCGATTTGCTTCGTGCCATCGCATTTATCCTCGCTTTCTCCTTAAGGGTTCGTCATCGACGATAACGCTTGCGCACATTCATGGATATGGCGGACATAATCTCCGGTCAATTCCTGGATCTGTACGCTGTCCTCCGCTATGGTCTGCCCGTCCCGCTCCACATCAACTAAATCGACGCGAACCTCGCGCGGGTCCATATAAGAGCATTGAAAATCAAAGGAATAAAACTGATGTCCCGCCGCATTGATATGAATCCGCAGCCCCTGGGGATTCGCCGCATCCGCTTGTACCTGCGCGGAGTCCCCCGGATTCAGGTATTCCGGCAATTGCTTTTGCCAGGCATCCACCAGCGTATGTTGGTCAATATTCATTTCCTTGTTCATAGTTACACCTCCCCTTTCCCGTTAAGGTGCGAAGAGACGGGCTTTTTTATACCGATCTATGCAAAACAAAACAGGCTGCCGTCCCGTTTAAACGGGACGGCAGCCTGGGGAAGGCGTCAGATCTTTAAATAGAGAAAACCTTAAGCTAAGCTCTATCCACGGCCGGATCGCCCGCTTTCGCCGTGACCTCCTCCTCCAGCCCCGGCGTCCGGTTGCGCAGCCCTAACGCGCAGAGGATTCCAACCACCGCAATGACGGCCATCACGATATACAGCGTATGCAGGCTTTGTGCTAAAACATGCTTCAACTCGCTCCACAACTCAGGGGCCAGCAGATGTACTTTTTCGGGAGACAGCAACTGGTCGATATCGTCCTGTGAAATCGGGACACCAGCCGCTGTGCCATTGTTCGTTTGGGTTGCAATATGCAGATTAATCAAGGTCCCGAAGGCGGCTACGCCAATCGTTTGCCCGATCGATTTAACGAAGGAATTGAGCGCCGTCGAAGCCCCGCGCAGGTTGTAGCCCACAGAGGACTGAGCGATGATCGTAAAGACCGTAAACGAAAAGCCAAACCCGATCCCATACAACGCGTTGAAGATCAACAGCGGCCAAATTGGCGTTCCGTCGTGGATCGTGGCCAGCCCCGTCGCCCCCAAGGCGATTATTACCATCCCGATCAGCGAGGTGTAACGGGAGCCGCGGGAGATAATCCAACGGCCGCCAAGCACGGAGCCCAGCATCCAGCCGATCGACATTGGGGCCAGCGCAAGTCCGGAAATCGTGGCATTTTGCCCCTGTACCCCTTGAATCCAGAGCGGCAGGTATGAAGTTAAGCCGATTAACAGAGCGCTTGCCAAAAGACTGGTGATGTTGGAAAAGGCGATATCGCGGATGCGGAACAGCTTCAGCGGCACCAGCGGTTCCTCCGCCCGTTGTTCGGCGACAAAAAACAAGGCCAGGAAACAAATGGCCACGGCAAAAATCCCCCACAGCCACGGCGAATTCCAGCCCAACTGCTGCCCGCCTGTCGCCAGCCCAATCAGCAAAGCGGAAACGCCGATCGTAAAGGTGATCGCTCCGAGATAATCCACCTTTACCTTCCGTTTTTCGATCTTTTCTTTCAGGTAGACGATGATGAAATAGAGCGACAGCAGCCCAAACGGCACATTAAAGTAGAAGGCCCAGCGCCAATTCAGCGAATCTACGACATATCCGCCCAGAAGCGGCCCGATTAAGGAGGAGATGCCCCAGACCGAGCTGATCCAGCCCTGAATTTTGGAGCGTTCCTCAATCGAATAAATGTCGCCGATGATCGTAAACGTCACCGGCAGCAGGCCGCCGGCCCCGATCCCCTGCAGGGCACGGAATCCGATCAGCTGCCCCATGCTGTGGGCCGTACCGGACAGGATCGAGCCGGACAGGAACAGCAGCGAGCTGATCACAAATACCGGTTTACGGCCGTACAGGTCGCTGATTTTGCCAAAAATCGGTGTAGTGACGGACATGGTCAGCAGGTACGCGGTAAACACCCAACTGAGCAAACGAGCTCCGCCCAGATCGCCAACGATACGCGGGCCTGCCGGACCGATGACGGTCCCTTCGATCGCGGCCAAAAACGTGGACAACATTAATCCGGTCAAAATATAGCTGCGTTTCAACTTGCTTGAATTCATGGTGAACAAGACTTCCTTTCTTTACCATCCGGGCGATGATTCCATAAGCTTTCATTATAGTAGAATGCCCCAAAAAAAGAAAGACGGACGGCAAGTGCGGGACTTCCTCCCGACTTGTCGTCCGTATCCTCATCTCGTCCAAAGGCTCGCTTCCTCCCGCTCTTCCTCCCGGAGCTGCCCTTCCGCTATCCTCCAGCGTTGGACCGGTTGGCCTTCAAACAGCTCCGGCTCGTGCGTGATCATGATCAGCGCAGCCCCTTGCGTGAGCGCCTCGCGGCACAATGCCGTAAGCAGGCGAACGCCCACATAATCGATACCTGCCGTAGGCTCATCCAGAATATACAACCGCTTCGGGCAGATCATGACGGAGGCGGCACTTAGCAATCGCTTCTCCCCGCCGCTTAGCCAATACGGGGACTCTCCGGTTTTGCCGCCCAAACCGATCGCCTCGAGCATCCGCTCCGCCCGGTGCCGCAGTTCCTCCGGCACCGGGTCCTGCGGCCCTAGCCCCAGCTCGGCGCGCGGGCTGTAGAGCAGCTCGTCCCACACAGTGGAGGCGACGAATTGCTGCTCCGGCTGCTGGAACACGTAGCCGATGTCGGACGCCAGATCGTACAGCGTCCGGCGGGCGGTGTCCCGGCCCTGCCAAAACACCGTTCCTTTAGGCGGGGGCAGGAGGCCCATCAGCAGGCGGGACAACGTGGTTTTGCCGGAGCCGTTGTCCCCGCACAGCAGCCGCCACTCGCCAGGGTACAGCGTCAGGCGGACGTCCCGCAGCCTGTCTCTTATTCCCATCTAGATGTGCATAAGAGACCGCCCCAACCGCACCAAGCCGCAGGATGCGCGTCCGCCACCCGCCCCTCCAGCTCGGCGGCGGGCACGCGCAGGTTCTCCGGGCCGAAGGCGACTTCGTCTTCGACCCGGCCCTGCACAAGCTGCGCGTCGGGGTCTTGGAACACGACCCCAACGCGCCGGGCAACCTCGCCGATCTCCGCTTCCGCGGGATCGACGCCGTCCACGAGCAATCGGCCTGTACGGCTCCCTCCCCCGGCGCGGGGGAGATACCCGCTGATCAGCTGCGCCAGGGCCGATTTGCCGCTGCCGCTCGCTCCGACGAGCGCCACCCACTCCCCGCGGTTCACGGTGAGCGTCACATTTCGCACCGCCGGAGCTCCGCCGGCCTCAAACGCGTAGCTGACGTTGTCCAGCTCCAGTGCCGGTTGCGTCATCTTACGCTTCCGCCCGGCTGCCAACCGCGAAGCGGCGAAGCAATCCGCTGCCGGCCAAGGCGTCGCCCAGCAGCTTCACCAGCAGCCCGCACAAGATCATGCCGCTCAGCACCCGGACGGCTAACGCGATCAGCAGCACATCCGTGCCCCACTTCGTATAACCATACATTTGGGCGGCGAAGAAAAACCATAACGGTACCATCGCTCCCCCTGTAATCATCAGCATCGGCCAGCTCCATTTTTTGTACCGCACGAGGGCAAAAGCCGCTTCCACGATAACCAGATAACAAGCGGCAGCCACAAAACAGGATAAAATACCATACGCCGTTCCCATAAAAGCTTGGACAACCGCACCGATCCCGTAAGTGATTAAGGCCGTCCCCGGTTTGCGGATAATATAATACGCCAGTAGTCCATAAATCATATACAAGCCGGTAATCGTTGAGGTGAGAATCGGTCCCCCCAACCCGTTCAACGCTTGATTTAAGGGCGACAGAAACACCGTCATCACAGCATTTGCGGCCGCCAGCATCGCCATAAGTACGATATCCAGCGTGGTAAAGCGCTGGAACGTCTTCCTGGAGCTTGCTCCGTTCACCTGAACCATCCTCTCGTCATTTCAATTGTTAACCATAAATCATAATTTAGGTTAACAATGAATCCGCGTCAAGTCCTTTTTTTCGAATCCTCGGGCCCGCAGGCTACCGGATCCCCTTCCTTCACAGCAACCACAGGCCCGCGGTCAAGCCCAAGCTCACGATCATCGTCCATACGCCAATCGCTTCAAGCGGTACATCCCGCAAAAATGTCCGCTCCCGATACGCCCCAAATCCCTTGACGTCCATCGCGCCTGCCGTTTGCTCCACGCGCCGGATCGCCCCGGCGAATACGGTGACCAGCTGTCCCCGCCGCGTTGCCAGCCGTTCCGCGATACCTCGCGGACGCCGTCCCATGCGCAGCTTCCGGGCGGCTGCCGCTTGTCGGCCTTCCTCTGCCAGCAGCGGCAAAAACGTCAGCGCCATCGAGATGCCAAACACAAAGCGGTACGGCAGCTTCAACCGGGTGGTCATCATTACAACGAAGTCCTTGGGATCGGTTGACTCGATATAGGCCAACGAGGACAAGAACAAGCTGACCATCCGCAAGGTCACGGCTGCCCCGGCGGTCAGCGCCGTGCTCGAAACCAACAGCGTTTCTCCGCCAGCGCCTTCCCGAAGCTGTACGGCAAGCGCGGTCACCGCAAATAAGGGCAAGCCAAAGCCTAAAATCCAGGCGATCCGCCGCAGCAGCCGCCGCCAGCTCATTCCGGCCCCCAGCTTGGCCGCCGCGATCAGCGCCAGCAGAAGAGCGCCCTGCCTCAGCAGGTCGTCCCAATGCATGGCGAGCGTGGCCAAGCAGGCTAAAGCGACCAGTTTGCTCAGCGGATCCAGTCGATGAAGGAACCCGCGGGATTCTTTTCGCATCTCCATCGTTAAGTCGCCCCTCCCGCATAATACTCTTTTTTAAGTAAGGAATACATCAACAGATCAACGAATCCACTCTCCGTCCATTGATACTGCCGCAGCAGACCTTCCTCCATGAACCCAAACGCCTTCAGCAGCCTGCGAGAAGCTGCATTACGGGGGTCGACCAACGCCTCAATGCGGTTTAATCCCATCGTCTCGTACCCATACGCGAGCAGCATCCGCAGCGCTTCCGACATATATCCGTGTCCCCAATATTCGCGCCCCAAATCATAGCCGATTTCGCCGCGATAGGCTCCGGCCAGCTCCCAAACGTTAAAACCGCAGCTGCCGATCAGCTTCCTCTCTTCCTTAAGCTCAATGCCGAAGCGGATCGTATCTTCGCTCTCGGCTAAACCGTTAAGCAGATTAATCATCTCCCAGACATCCTCTACCGAAGTGAATGGCGGAAGATTCATGTACTTAATGACATCAGGATCGCTCCAGTACCGGAACATGACCCCTGCATCGCTCCGCTCCATTCGCCGCAGGCGCAGCCTTTCGCCCTCAAGGACGGGGATGTCCCCGCTGCATTTATACACGTTAGCCAGCTCCCCTCGCCGTTTCCACTTAGCTTGTTTGAATGATCATTGGGTATCCCTTCTGTCTGCCCTAACACCCTTTAATAGCTAATCACATCGGAATCGGCTCGTCAAAGGGATCGGGCAAATTTTCCGGACAGGCGATTTTCCTTCCAACTTTTCGGTGATACTATTATAAACATAGAGAGCTTCACGGATAGGCTCGCAAGGAGGAACCCGCGCACATGGTTTTTACGATCGTCATTTTGATAACACTGCTAGCTGTCCTGGTATTTGTTAGTGGCCTGCCGCGTTTTGCGGTGCGTCAGATTACTCAGATGCGGCTGCAAACGATGGAGAGCATTTATGATTACTTGGAGCGAACCGGCGTCTACACGCGTGAACAATTCGAACGGCTGCCCAAACGGCCGGTCCAAGTGATGTCCCGGGATGGACTGAAGCTGAACGGCTACGTGCTGGAGCTGTTTCCCGAGAGCCACCGCTGGATGATTATCGTCCACGGCTATACGGTATCGCTGCACGCTTCCACGCAATATATCGACATGTTTCAAAAAACGGGGTTTAACATCCTGCTGGTTGATCAGCGACGGCATGGCGGGAGTGAAGGAAGTTACACGACTTATGGTTTTCAGGAGAAATACGATGTGCAAACGTGGGTTCATTGGATCCTGGAGAATTACGGAGAAAATAGTGTAATCGGCCTGCATGGCCAATCGCTGGGGGGCGGAACGGTGCTGGAGTATCTCTCCATCGCCCATCCGAATGTGAAATTTGTTATCGCCGACTGCCCTTATTCGGACTTGACGGAGCTCATGCGCCATCAGATTTCCAAGCTAAACAAGCTGCCGGCCAAGCCGCTCTTGCCTCTGGTTAATAAAATGTTGCAACGCAAAGCCGGCTTCCGTCTGGATCAGGTCAGCCCGATCAAGGCCGTCGAGAAGAGCACGCTGCCGGTGTTGTTCATCCACGGCACGGAAGACAATTACGTGCCGACCTATATGAGCCGGGAGATGTATCTTCATAAGCCCGAACCCAAAGAACTGCTGCTCGTCGAAGGCGCGGTCCACGCCAATGCTTACGGAATCAACCCCAAGCGGTATGCCGAGGAGGTCCAGACCTTCATCGAAAAAGCATTGGGCGCAGATGAACCAACGGCCGCTTATTTACCGAGCATCTGACTTTGGGCCATTACGATATACTGATCCAAGCGTTGGCTTAATTCCAGAATCGTGCCGCTGCTGAAGTTATCTTGGGTGGCGGCATTCATCAATTCCAGACGCAGGTGCTCGATGGTCGCCTTCAGGTCGTTGCTGATTTTGTTATTGGTACGGCTTGCGCCTCGAATCGTTTGAGGTACCATAAAAATCACCTTTTCATTAATCTTGTCCCTATTTTACCTCATGATGCCAAAAAACATATTTTGCAAATTTGATAAAAAATAGCACTCGATGTCGGACTTTGTAAGAAAAAATAATCTCCCTTTCGATGGAATGCTATTCCTCGACAAAAAACTTCTTTATAATAAATCTATCGCTGTGTTGGCGGCCTAGGCCAGCCCGCAGCTTGAAGGAGGGAATGACGAATGTTTCATACCAGCGAATACAGCGGCTCCCGTGAAGAACGACAGAACGCCGTCTTGTCGCAGCTTCAGGCGCTGATTTACGAGGAGAGCAACCAGGTAGCGAATTTGGCTAACGCCGCCGCGTTGCTGAACTTTTTCTTAGATGATATCAATTGGGTTGGCTTTTATTTGTTTGACGGCCAAGAGCTGGTGCTCGGACCGTTTCAGGGCCTTCCGGCCTGCATCCGGATCCCGCTCGGCAAAGGCGTATGCGGCACCAGCGCGGAGCGTCGCGAAACGCTGCGGATCGAAGATGTTCATGCGTTTCCGGGCCATATCGCCTGCGACGCCGCGTCCAACAGTGAGATCGTCGTCCCGATCGTTAAAGATGACCGCCTGATTGGGGTGCTCGACATCGACAGCCCGCTGAAGGGCCGTTTTGACGCTGAAGACCAGGTCTTCCTGGAGCAATTTGTGGCGACGCTCACCAAACAGTTGTAGTTAACCGCCCCACTTAACAAGGGGAACGTGTTGCGAAATGGGCTTGTTTTTGGCGAGTTCCCTAGGCCTTTGCGCGGTATCGGCGCAAGGGCCTTTGTGTTTGTTTTTGTTTTGGTCTTGTCAGATAACTTAGTGAATGCGTGCCAGTGCCCGCCGCCGTCGTATTTCTCCCCGTTAAGATCCTCATTCTGTCGATTTTATGCGATTTTTCATACATATCCCGCCGCTTCCCCCTCGTTTGCCCCTATTCTGTTCGATTTTTCATATATAATTCCGGATTCAGGGCCTTTCTCGCCTCGTTATATATGAAATTTCATACATATCCCTTATAACAGCATTACCCACGTCCCCTAAAAAAAGAAGCGCAAGCTTCAGGATATCCCTAAAGCTCACGCTCTCTCTTTCATTACAATTTCCGCGATTGGGCTTACGTTTCGTCGCCTCCCGTTAATCTTCCCCCGGCTTTTTGAGGATAACCAAGCCCTCCACATGGCGTTTGTTCATCAGTTTCCGCTTTTTCCGATTTTCCTTCGAGTCAAAGATGATATCTAGATCATAATCCTCCGGATACAGGGATTCGCTCTTCAGGTAGGGCTTTAACCGTTTATGATTGATCTTGATTTTCTGCTTCTGGACCTGCACCAACGCCATTCCCCGAAAGTCCGGCGGTTCAACGACGATGCCGATTTTTCCAATGGACGTCACGAGAACGGCGTCGCCAACCTCAAACTTACGCGAGGGTTGGGGTAACGCGGATGCTTCTTCATCTGAACCTAAACCATCTTCGTTTGCAGCAGCACCATCCCCGCTCCCTTGACGCTCCGTTCCGCTCGCCTGCGGTCGTCGCTTCCCGTCCCTTACGTCGCGGTGGTTCCGGGATCCAGACGTTTCCGGCGACGAGGCTTGCTTCGGTGGAACGATCTCATCCCACCGCAAACCGCCGCTTCCGCTGCCGTCGGCGGACTGCTGGCGGCTGACGATATGCTGCGAACGTTCGATGATCCCGCCGGACATGCCCAGCTTGCGGGCGATTTCAATCGCATAACTTCGACCGGACTGCCCGATGGTCAATCGGTACAGCGGACGCAGCGTCTCGGCATCGAATTCCATCCTCGCGTTCTCGAAGCCTTCAGCCCGAGAGGCGAACGTCTTCAGCTCGTTGAAGTGGGTCGTCACCATAACCGTTGTTTTTTTTCGGGCAAACTCCTCCAGGACCGCGATGGACAAGGCAATCCCTTCCCCCGGATCGGTACCGGCCGCCAGCTCATCGATCAGCACCAGGGTGGTTGGCCCTGCTGTCTGTAAAATCTGCACCAACGCGCCGATTTGGGCGGAGAAGGTGCTGAGCGACTGCTCCAGGTTCTGCCCGTCCCCGATGACGGCGCGGATGCCTTGGTACACCGCAAAACGGCTGTTCGGCGAAACCGGCACCAGCAACCCCGATTGCACCATCAGGGACAACAGGCCAAATGTCTTCAGGACGACCGTTTTTCCGCCGGTATTCGGGCCGGTGATGATCAGCGTCCGGTAATCCGCACCGATCGCCATGTCCAGTGGGACCATCGTCTGCAGCAACTTCGGATGCTTAGCCCCGCGAATCACGGTCTCCCCAGTCTCGCTGAGTTGAACCGCAGCCCCGCCGATCGTTGCGGCGTATTTGGCTTTGGCAAAAATAAAGTCATACGTCCCCGTAATCTCAATATTCCGAATCAGGTCGGCAGCTTCCCGTTCGACCAATCCAGCGAGATAACCGAGAATTTTCGCTTCCTCCCGGGCTTCTTCGGCTTGAAGCAGCTCCAGCTCGCCTTGCAGCGCCGCCACCTCCTGCGGTTCGATAAACACCGTTTGTCCGCTGGTCGACTGATCCAGCATACGTCCGTTGACTTGCTTGTAGTAATCCTTTTTCACAGGAATCACGTATCTGCCGCCGCGTACGCTCACGATATTTTCCTGCAAAATCGCGGCATGACGAGCCATCACAGACTGGATGCGCTTCTGGATACGTTCTTTGACGACGGCGATTTTTTTGCGCGTCTTCTCCAGCTCCCGGCTCGCCTCATCCGCAATCACCCCGAACCGGATACAGCGGAGAATCTCCTGCTGCAATGCCGGCAACTCCTGCAGATCCGTTGCATAGATTCCGATTCTCCAGGCCATCTCCCCTTTGGAGACCATATATTTCTTCAGCTGGCCGCAGCTTTTCAGAAATGTCTGCACCGCCATCAAGTCCTGTTCGGTGAACAGATACCCGGTGCCCAGCAAGGAGACGACCAGCTCAATCCCTTCCAGCGAGGGCAGCGGAACGCTGGCCCCTTTTCCGTAGAGCGCTAGCGCTTCTGCCGTTTCGGCAATCGCCCGCTCGATCCCCCGTTTTTCCACCATCGGTGCAAGCTCTTCGATTCGTTTCCGACCGGCATAGGATACCGCGTATCCCAGCAAATCCTGTTTAATGCTCTCATATTCCAATGTACTAAGCGAAAAAGTTTCCAAAACGAAAACCTCCTTCATCGATCATTATTCCTTCTTTCCGGCATAAAAAAAGGCAAAGGACAGCACGTATGCCATCCTTTGCCTATACTTCTCCCGCTGTAGCCGAATCCGATCAATCAAAAAAAGCCGTGCTGAAAACAGCACGGCTTGGTCGTTATCGGGATAACGGCAGCTGGAAAAGCTGCAAGATGTTCCGCGTGTGTTCTTAACTAATTCATAGACCGAAACAAGCGTACGGGAAAATACGGGCTCGCTTAGACTCCAAGCGGCACGTCCCTATACCCTGTGTAACTGTCCTTATGAAATTACTAGTTAAGAACCTTCACCGACATCAAAATCTCTCCTCTTTAAGCGGATGTTCTAATCGTCATCTTTCGATCACAAATCAAGTTCCTGAAAAGAAGGAATACCTTTAATTTACCAAAAAGGGGCGTTATCCGTCAAGAATCCGGGTTACGGCAAGCTTCATCCCGGTTTAAGTGGAATATCTTGCTAATTGAGTGAATTGATTAATTTTATTCTTACGATCATTTCATGTATTATATATGGGGCGTTAAAATTGTTAACTCAGCATGAAATTCAACAAAAGGAGCTTTTGCGGAAAGGAAGGAAACAAAGTGTCACAATTCAATCGCATTCGGCTCGCCAACATCAAGCCGTTTGTTTTTTTCTCCGTCATCATGATCTTGAAGATTTATCTTGTCTGGACGGCCATTTTTGATGAAGTTCCCGCATGGGGGCCATTGCTGAAGGAAATCCCCTTTATCTGGGTTTTGTTCTGCTTGATTGAATGGTTTTCCTCCAAACGTAAGATCGGCCTTTATTTAACCGTAAACCTGATCGTTACGGCCATTTTCTTTGCGGCTATTATGTACCATAAATATTATGGGGTCATCGTAAATTACACGGCCCTGCAGCAGGTTAACCAAGTGACCGCCGTGAAGAACAGCGTGTTCTCTCTGCTGGCCCCTTATTATCTGCTCATCTTTTTGGACATCGTCGTTATCGGCTTCTGGTTGTTCCGGAAGAAACGCGCCGAGAAGCTCAAGGCGTTCTTTAATCTAAGAAAAGCCAGCACCGGTGTCATCACGGGGATCTTCGCTTTTTCGCTGCTGCTGTGCATCTTTAACGTTTGGCCGAACCGGGCCAGCATGAACGAGATTAAGCAAGCCGAGCAAATGGGCATCCTGAACTATGAGACGTACACGATTTTCTCCAGCACCAAGAAAGAGGAATTGGTCGATAAGAACCAGATCTCGCAGGCGAAAATCAACGAGCTTAAAGGGATCGCCACTTCGGCTAATCCGAAATATTTCGGCGCTGCTCAAGGTAAGAACTTGATTATCATCCAGTTGGAATCGTTCCAGAACTTCCTGATCGACCTGAAGATCGACGGTCAAGAAGTGACGCCAAACATGAACAAACTGGCGAAGGAAAACACTTATTTCAAGCATTTCTATCAAATGGTCGGACAAGGCAATACGTCCGATGCCGAGTTTGTCGTCAACACCTCGTTCTACATTCCGTACAATGAGGCAGCTACGCAAAACTACCCGGATAAAGACCTGCCAAGCTTGCCGAAGCTGATGCGGGATCAAGGGTATGACACCGCTACGTTCCATACCAATGTCGTGGATTTCTGGAACCGCGGGGAACTGTACTCCGCAATTGGCTTTAATCGCTACTATGACCAGAAATGGTTTGGCACCGAAGATACCGTCTTCTTTGGCCCTTCGGACGAAGTGCTCTACAAGAAGACCGCCGAAGAGCTGGATCGCATGCAGCAAGTCGGACAGCCGTTTTATACCCAAGTCATCTCCATGACGGCGCACCATCCGTTTACGATGCCGCATGAGAAGGATAAGATCCAATTACCGGAGCGTTACCAAGACAATATGGTCGGCGACTATCTGCGTTCGCAAAGCTATGCAGACTATGCGCTAGGCCAATTCATCCAGGATTTGAAGCAAAAAGGCATTTGGGACAACAGCGTAGTCGTCATTTACGGCGACCATCTCGGCTTGCCGATGTATTCATTGGATAAACATGGGCTGGAGCTGATGAAAGAGATCTACGGCCGAGATTACAGCTATATGGACATGATTAATATCCCGCTGCTCATCCATGCTCCAGGCGTGGATACCCCTTCCGTCATGGAAAATGTCGGCGGCCAAGTGGATATCCTGCCGACGGTAGCCAACCTGCTTGGCGTGAAGCTGGATAACCATATCCACTTTGGTGAGGATATTTTGAACCAGACGTCATACAACTTATTGCCGCAGCGTTATTACCTGCCGTCCGGCTCATTCTTAAACAACCAGGCGTTGTTTATCCCGGGCGTATGGTACGATGACGGTACGAAATACCCGCTGGCCAAAGACGGCGTGCAGCAAGCGTTAACGACGGAGAGCGAATATAACCGCGCCCTTGAATTGCTCCGCCTCAGCGACAGCTACGTACAACAGCTGCCCGACCGAGCGAAGGAGACTAAGGAATAACACGCCATTTGCCAAAAAAGAAAGCCGCAGGCAATCCCCTTTGGGACCGCCCTGCGGCTATTTTTGTACGCTTAGAGCGCTGGAGTTGCAGCTCCGTCCATTGCCGGTTTCCCTTGTGCTTGCCCTTGGCCTAACCCGCGTTCTTGAAGCAGCTCTTGCTCTTTCCTGCGTAAATACTTACGCCCTCTCCAGCGGAAGAATGAAAAGACCCCGCGGATATATTCGTCGCTGATCATACTGGCATAAATCGCGATGATGCCCCAGCCAAGTGAAACGCCAAACAGATACGAGCAGCCGGTAGCCACGACGGACATAAAGATCAAGGAGATAATCATCGTGTACCGCGTATCCCCTACCGCATTCAGCGAGTTGCCGAGCGCCATGTTGATCATTTTACCCGGCTGCAGCAGCAGGTTTAGCCAAAGCAGCGCGGCACAGAGGGCCAGGATCTCAGCATCCTGCGTAAACAGTCCGAGCAGCTTCGGACCAAATAAAACAAGTATAAACGCGTTGACGATCACCAGCGGCAGCCCGAAGGCTAGTACCCGGTATACCGCACGATACGCTTCCTTCGTTTTACCCGCCCCGTAAAGATGGGCGATCTGGATTTGCGCCGCCATCGCCAGCGAGAACCCCAGCATGAAGCAAAACGACTCCAGCGTATTCATATACGTCCGGGCGGCCAGCTCAGTGGAACCCAGCACCGCGAGGAACGAGAAGATCGCCAGCTGCGAGAACACCCAACTCGCCGAATTGACGCCGAGCGGCCAGCCGATCACGAGCACTTCCTTAAACAGCTTGCGATCAAACAGCGGAAGGTCCTTGATGCCGATTCGCCGCTGGAACGTGCCTAGGAAGATCAACAGCAGCACGATCGTTGCGATCAACCGGCTGGCTACCGTTGAGATGGCCACCCCGGTCAAGCCCCATTGCGGAAATCCGAGAGCGCCAAAGATAAAGCAATAGTTCATAATTATATGAATAACGTTCATCCCGATCGCTGTAAACATCGGTCCTTTCGTATTCCCGGTGTTACGGATTGCGGTTCCCAGCATGGAGATCATCGCGGTCAAAATCATCCCGCCACCCACGATGGAGATATAGACCTTCGCCAAGGGCAGCAGTTCGTCCGGCAACTGCAGCATTGTGGCGATAGGTCCGGGTACAGCGATCAGCAGAATGCTAAGGACGATGCCGATGGCGGCCGTCACCTTGAAGGCGATAATCGCTACGGTCCGGGCATCCTCTTCACGGCCCGACCCGATTTTTTGGGCGATGACGATCCCTGCCCCGCTGGCTACGGTGGCAAACAGTGTGGTTAACGCATTAAACAGCTGGTTCGAGAACCCGACGACCGCTACCGCATGATCGGAAATGCGGCTGACCATCAGCGTATCGACGGTGCCTAGCAGAATTTGCAGAAACAATTCAATAAATATAGGCCATGCGAGCAGCCAAAGGGAAAATTTATCCTTCCCACCGCTCTTGATTTTCTTCATTATTACAACCTCCTGGATATCGGGGAGCCCTGCGGACTCTCTGTCGTCGTGTCAGCATGAAACACATTATAGATGCTAAGGTCACTTTAGTGTATCATAGAATCAACTCAATCTTTCAATATTCCAACCTAAGAGGAGCTGGTATCCTTTGCCTCCGTTCATCGAATTTATCGCGCCCCCTCTGCCCCATTACATCGTCAGCGGCTCGGCGGTGATCCCGGTAGGCGGAAAGCATCCCAGCCGGCAAAATATCGGCGCCTTCGACCTTCTGGTCGTCGAGCATGGGCGTTTATTTATCGGAGAGGAAGACCGTCATTATGAGGTGACGGCCGGTCATGCGCTGATCCTTCGTCCGGATTGCTATCACTATGCGCTGGAAGGTTGCCGGGAAGACACGCTGCACCATTGGCTGCATTTTCAGTTGATGGGCGATTGGCGAATCATTGAAGGGGAAGAATATCGGCATTGCGGTTGCAGTCTGCCGGATAGGGACATGCTTAGTGCGATCTCCCTGCCCCCGTTCACGGCCACCTCTTATACGGTCCCCCTGCCCCAATATGCAAAGCTGACTCAACCGCAGAAAATCATCACCTTGCTGAACGAGCTAACCGATTTAAACCGGGACATCCATTTGGACAGTGTGCGGCTGCGTCAGCAGGCTCTTTTTCAAAACGTCATCGTAGAGTTATCGGCCTCATCAACCCAGGCTGGACTTCCTCCACAGTCGGCTTGCGCCGAGAAGGCGGCCTCCTATCTGCGCGAGCATTATGATGAGCCTTTTTCCGCACAAAAGCTGGGGGAAAGCATCAATTTCCACCCGGTCTACATCGCTCGTTGCATGCAAAAGGTGTTCGGTTGCTCCCCCGCCGTTTATTTGCAACGCCTGCGGATTGAACAGGCCAAGCTGCTGCTCCTGCAAACCGACCTGACGATCGAACGGATCGCCGAGCAAGTTGGCTTTAACCAAGCTGCTTATTTCACGGCCTGCTTCAGCAAGATCGAAGGCATGTCCCCGCGAAAATATCGTCAACGCTTCATTTGGAACCAACCTGATCCATCGGAAACTTTTTAAATGAAACTAACGTAATAGTGATGAGGAGGTGGGGAATCATGAGATGGATCCGGAGCCGGATCATCGCTTTGGCTTCAACGGCTTTCTTCGCTGGAGCATTGTTCCTGGCTGGCACCAACCAAGCCGAAGCGGGTTATTTCAACGATCTTATGGACGGCGTCAAGGAGCTGTCGCAGCTCCCTTCCGAAGTGAATGCATTAAAAGCCGACTATGCGGCGACGGTGGACAAGCTGGAGCAGGCCCAAGGCGCACTGACGGAAACCCAGGACGCATTGGAAGTGTTCCGGCTGCAAAACGAGCAGCTGATGGAGCGCAACCGAGAGTTATCCGCAACCGTTCACGCCTTAACCGAAGCCCAGCAAGCCAGGGACGCCAACGCGCGCAAGATGCGCATCCTTGTCATAACGGCCGCCGGGTTGTTTGCCGGATATTTTATCCTGCTTCGGGTGATTCGTTTTGCTCTTCGACGTTAAGACCCCGAACAGGAGGTAGATTAAAATGGACCTGCACGAGCATCACGATTCTTCCACGGTGGGTGGACAAGCCGTTACATTTGATTTGCTACCCGGAGAGCGACTTCATATCCTGCACCCCAGCCAGGTGATCGCATACCGCGGCCCCGCCGCGTTACGCAGCGACAAGCTGCTGGACGTCAAAGGGATCTACCGCAAGCGCAGACTGATCCGCTCCGATTACAGCGGGCCTTGCCAGCTTGTGGCCGCGTTTCCTCCCTCGATCGGACTCAAGACGTTAAGGCTGGTGGAGGACAGCGATTGGCTGTACGACTTCCGCCAGCTCTTCTACTATACGGAGGGCATCCAAATGGAAACCCGCATCCTCAGTATGAAGAACATGATGATCACACGTGACGCGGTGAAGGTGAAGTTCACCGGTCAAGGGCAAATCGGCGTGCTGACCCAGGGGCAAGTCCTGGAACTCCCACTTCATCCGGAGGAGCCTCTTTACGTCGAAGCCGGCCGGGTGTTAGCTTATCCCGAGAATGCCAAGCTGGAACTGTCGGTTTACGGCAACCACTTAGCCAGCCAGCATATGCGGTATCAATGGAAAATCACGGGGAACGGTTCGATTCTGATCCAATCCGGCGGCGCCGGAAGCCAGGAGCTGGAGCGCGACCTGCAGGCGGAGGACGGTATCGTGCGGCGTTTTCTGCGCGAAGCGCTTCCCTTCGGAGGGGTTTTTATCAAATAAAAAGAGGCCAAGCAAGGGAGCACTTCATTCCCCGGCTCGGCCTTTCCTTATCTTCCGGTGCTTAGTACTTTCCGAACTCCCGGTCGCTCAAGACGATCCTCCCGCCCCGGGGGGCTGCGGAGTTCCCTCCCGCCGCTTGGGATTCCGCCGCATAGCTTTCGCGGTTCTTCTCGGACATTTGCCCCAGCATGCGCAGTACATCCGGATGGATCTCCTCACTGCCCCTCAGCGCCTTTGGAAAATGGCCTTTCCGCAGGTTAAACCGTTCGACTTGCTCCCGCAGCAAATCGGCTTGGCTGGACAACTCTTCGCTCGCTGCCGCCCCTTCTTCCGAAGTGGCGGAATTCGCCTGAATGACCTGAGAGACCTGCAGGATTCCTTGGTTGATCTGGCTCACGCCCGCCGACTGCTCTCCCGATGCGGTGGCGATATCGCCTACCAAATTGGCCACCTTTTCCACGTCACACACGATCGCCTTCAACGCTGCAGCCGTATCGTTGGCGATTTTTGTTCCATCCTCCACCTTACGAACCGAATTTTCGATCATCCCTGTGGTCTCTTTGGCCGCATTAGCCGAACGAGCCGCCAGGTTCCGTACCTCCTCCGCGACTACGGCAAATCCCTTTCCGTGCTGACCGGCTCGGGCGGCCTCCACCGCTGCGTTTAAAGCCAGAATGTTCGTTTGGAAGGCGATTTCGTCAATAACCTTGATGATCCGCGAGATGCTCTCCGAGGCGGTATTGATACCGTCCATGGCTTTCAGCATTTCGCTCATTTGCTCACTGCCCATCGTGGCGTTTGATCTCGTTTGCTCGGCCAACTGGTTGGCCAGCGCTGCATTATCGGCGTTCAACTTCGTTTGGGATGCGATTTCCTCGATAGAGGCGGACAGTTGCTCGATCGAGCTGGCTTGTTCGGTAGCTCCTTGAGCTAAGGCGACGCTGACATCCGATACCTGCTTCGATCCGGAAGCCACCTGCTCGGAAGCGGCCTGAATATGTGTCATGACTTCGTTCAGATTATCCGTCATCTTACGGAACGAGGAAGCCAACACACCGATTTCATCCCGATGGGCGTTGACGATCTCCACATCCAGATCCCCGTTAGCGATTCTCTCCGCAGCCGTCATCAAGTGGGTAACCGGCTTGCTGATCATCCGGGAAATGAGAATTCCCAGGAGCACCGCTACGATGATCGAGATCAGCACGATCGCCAGCATGGTGTTTATGGTCCGATCGGATTGCGATGTTAAGTCGCTTGATAATTGCTGCCCATGCGTTCGCTTCTCATCGAACAAGTGGTCAATATCTGCGGCAACCTCATTGATAATTGGAGTTCCCACCCTGTAAAACTGCTCGGTGGCCGCTTCCCGTTGTCCAGACCGCACCATTTGCACCACCTGATCCTCTAAGCTGGAATAGGCGGCAAGATTCTCCTTCAATTCGGCAAATACGGTGCGCGTCGTTTCGGTATGGATTTTCGCCTCAAACTTGGTTAATCCAGCAGAAATCTGCTTGTCCAGTTCGGCTAGCTTTTGCAAGTATCCATCGATTTCCTGGTCATCTGTACTGATCAACACATCCCGGATGGTTGCCCGCGTATCATTAAACATCATGCCCACTTCGCCGATGTCCCCAATCGGAATGCCGTAATCCGTAAAAAGCTCGCTGTAGTCCTGATCTATATTATGGATGTTCCAAAGCCCTACGAATCCAACCACTCCCGCTAGAAGAGCGACCAGAACGAAAGAACTAATTAATTTTTTGCTGATTTTCATGTTGTAAATCCATTTCATACGACGATTCCTCCATGTTGATAGATTCAGTTAGATGCTCCAGCTATGACCAAGTGCTCGTTGATCAGTCGATGGCAATCCAGCAGGAGCAACATCGCACCGCTAGGCTTGCCGACCCCCGCCACAAAACGGCTCTCCCCGTTCCGAATATCCGGAGGCGGCACGATGTCTTCAGCAGGGATGGACATGACTTCCGCCACTCTGTCGACGATCAGTCCAACCGCTACCTCCTTAAGCTCGACAACAATGATGCAGGTACGATCGGAATACGCACGGGGGGGCAAACCAAAGCGAACCCGCACATCCATCACCGGGATCACCGTTCCCCGTAAGTTGATGATGCCGCGAATGTAATCTGGCATTTGAGGCACTGCAGTGATCGGCTGAATCCCGATGATCTCGGTGACGTATTGGATCTCGATTCCGTATTGCTCCCGCTCCACCTGGAAAGTTAAGTACTTGTCCCGGAGAGAATCGTGGAACAGCCCTTCTTCCTCCCCATTCCATGGATCGGCCATCTCATCATCTCCTTGTTTTCTTAATTCTCCCTGTTTTTCGCTATGTACCTCATGCCGCGGCACCCTGTACCGCGCTGTTCTATCCCCAAGTTAAAACAAAATCTCCCCTTCTCATGCTTTAAGGCGGCAAGTTATCATTAAGGTCTTCATGATGTCGGAAGGCTGATAGTCGTGCGCATGATCGGGAAGATTTCATATGAGGCGAACATATTGTTATATCGTGGACAAATATACATTTTCTTTCATGAATTCGACAAAAAAACAGACTTCACCTATGCCGGTTGGGTCTGATTCTAACCGTCCGGGTAGCTGGCTGACATGTTCCTAGAACTTTAGTCCCTATAGCTTTGCGTCCTTACCTTTCGGCAAGTTTGCCTTTTTCCATGAGAGTATGCATTTATCTATCCTTTATCTATTTCGGCAAATCCAAGAAAAAAATGAAGACTTTTTTCCCTGATTTTAAAATAAATCTAGTCAAAAAGTCCTCATTGTTAAAAATATTTAGTTCCTTCGTATGAGCGGAATCACTTTTTCCCCGGATCGATATCCTGCGGGCGGAGACCTTCCCAAATGTTCGGGATGGTTACCTTGGATGGGTCATCAAAGACAAGAAAGGCGGTTGGCAGATAGCGTTCTCCGTATTCGGAAGAAGGCTTGTTGACGATATCCCCGCCTTCCTTCACCAAGACGGTAGACGAGCCGCCGTCTAAATTGGCGGCGATCACCGCTCCGTGATCCAACATGACTTGCTGGACATCGTACAGGCTGGCGCCGATGCTATAGCCCGGCTGGCGCCCGTCGATGACGACGAACAGGATGGCGCCGTCCTCGCGTTGGCCCATCGCCGTTCGCGGCGCGATTCCCCAGCCTTCTTTTTGACTGCGGATCTGTCCTTTGCCGTTGACGATAATTCTCGGCTGGAACGTCACGGCCTCCTGAATGCCCAGCTTATCCAGTTCCTCGAGCGTGTATTTGCCCGCGATCATTTTCCCTTGCTTGTCCAGACCCACGATCTGCGTCGCCGCGCCTGAGCTGATGCCATTGTAATACAGCTTCCCTTGCGAAATCACCACCCCGATAGGCTTAAAGCCGTTGCCTTTCCAGTTCGGGTCGGCAAATCCGCCGCCGTTTACTCCAGCGAGGGCTCCGGTTCGCTTCACCATACTGGAGACCTTCTCTCCCTTGCCTCGTTTCGCCGGCACACCTAAACGGATTTTGGTTGGATCGTTAACGGTCATCACGTACCCATGATAGCCGCTCCCCGAAACTTCCTCGACTTCAACAAGCGGCTTCTTTACTGGCGTATCTTCCTTGTCTGGGTTCGATAAGTCGATCGTATGGGTGTCCTTCTCCGTTCCCATCTGTTCGAATCGAGCCTGGTAAGCAGCCACCCGCTTATCCAGTTCGGCCTGCCCGATGATATATTTCGCCCAGTGGCGATGCTGCGTCGTAATCAACGTGTCGGCCATCAAATATCGCATATTGTTACCGGACGGGGTGAAGAACAGCCAGATCAAGCCAGCCGTTCCGATCAGCATCATCGCGATAACAAACCGGGAAAACATATAGAAAAATCCACGCTTCCGCCGTTTCTTGACGGACGCGCGTTTCTTAGCACCCGTTCTCCTCTTCACCGACGCGCGGCTGGGTAATGTAGGCGTTGGCATGATGAATGTCTCTCCCCTTGCTCTCTAATATAGCTTGCTGTACATTTAACGTTCATTCTAGTCCGAAAGTTTCATCCCCACGCGAAGGGCCCGCGATCGCATCAATCTTGATCACGGGCCCTATTCTTATAGCAGCGACCACCAAATCTTCACCGCAGTGAAGGCGATGATTGCCACCAATCCGTAGCGAAGGTATTTTACGCTGATTTTAGCTCCGATCCGGGCACCCAGCGGAGCCCCGGCCAGACTCCCAAGGATGGTATACAGCACCGGCTCCAAAGGGAGCGGCATTGTTGCGACTTTACCAACCACACCTCCGACGGCGGAGAACAAGACGATGGCAAGCGACGAGGCGATTGCGGTGCGCGGAGGGATGTTCAGGATCGTCAACATGACAGGAATCAGCATAAAAGCCCCTCCCGCACCAACTACGCCGGAAGCGAGACCAATTATTAACGCCGCAGCCATAGCGATTAGGCGGTTAAAGGAAAGGGGTTCCGCTTTGCTCTCCGGCACTCCGCGGTTTGGGATCAACATCAGCACAACGGCAACCGCCGCGAGAATACCGTATACAAGGTTGATGACCTCGCTTGCCAGATAACCTGAAACCAGCCCGCCGAGCAGACTCCCAACCAAGGTGCTGCCACCCATGTAAAGGACAAGTCCTTTATGGATACCGCCGCCTTGCGTAGTTCTCCGTCGGAAAGCCAGCACACCGGATAAGGAAGCAAACAGCACCTGAAACATGCTGATCGAGGAGACCTCCTGTCCGCTGAAATGGGCCACCCCCAACGCCGCTGGAACAAATAGCAGCAACGGATAATTGATAATCGCTCCGCCAATGCCTAACAGTCCGGAAAAAAACGAACCCACCAGCCCTAAAACAAACATCACCGCAAACAGCAAAATGTCCATGCTCCCCTTCGACTCCTGTCTAATAGCCCCCGTGCCGTTCCCCTATCGTTCCTCTGTACTTCCGGGCGAGTAACCGCTATAATAAATACCAAGTAAACTTATCAGAAATAGGTGATGATCTTGCGAGCCACTTTGAAGAAACTGTTCGAAAGCCGCTGCCCCAATTGCAGCCAGCCGCTGGTATCCGAACGGGACGCCGATCGTTCTTTAAAGACTTGTCCGCAATGCCACTATAAGGAAGAAACGTATCTTTCCCTGGGCGTCACCGTCATTTACAATGAGACTCGAAATGAATTCAAATAAAACACTGCGTTTTCTATCGTAACACACCTAAAACCCGCCTGCATCAGCAGGCGGGTTTCTTCTCCAAACAGGGTTGTAACGCCGCCTTGATTCGGCACACTTCCCCACGCAAGGCGTAAATCTCCCGGAATCCGCGTCTTCTCAGGATCCGGGCCGCTTTCATCGCCGCAAATCGGCGATCCGTGAGAATGAGGACCGGATCCGCAGGCGAAAGCTCTCTATCCCATACAAACGGCAGCCGACCTAACGAAATGTTGATCGTTCCGTCCAGGTGGCACTCCTCATAATAGGATGCGTCCCGGACATCCAGCTTCTTCGTCTGCGGCGGAAGGTCGAGCCCGCATGCGGCCCTTGCCTCCACGAACTTCAGGCCCGGGACAGGCCATATCAACTGCAGCACATATCCGCTTATCGTGGCGACAAGCAACAGTCCTCCGACCATGATCAGCATGTTGGTCACTCCACTTCATCTTGCCAGGTCATCATCCCGCCGAGCAGGTTAACGACGTTGTAGCCTCTTTCGCCAAGCAGCTCACACGCCAAGCTGCTGCGTCCGCCGCTGCGGCAGACAACGATCAGCTCTTCCTGGGGATCCAGCTCCGCGTGCCGCTCCGGCAGCTGACCCAGCGGGATATGCTTCGCCCCGGGAATATGGCCTTCGGCCCATTCGAGCGGCTCGCGCACATCAAGCACATTTACCGGTTCGCCCCGTTTTATTCGCGTTGCCAATTCGGCTGAAGTGATTTCCTTTTCTGGCTTAAACGCCATGTGTATCGTCTCCTTCTTTATATTAACGACTCTTGACCAGCAGCTCGACGGCTTCCTTCACCAAATGTTCGGTGTCGCCCCCCTTGGCCTGTTCCTCCAAGATGCACTGCTGCAGGTTATCCGCTACGATCTGCGCCATCGCTTTATCCGCCGCGCTCCGCACTGCGGACAATTGGCTCACGACCTCCTTGCAGGGCTTCCCTTCGTCCATCATCCGAAGCACGCCGCGCACCTGGCCTTCAATTCGTTTCAAGCGTCGTTTAACTTCTTCCGCATAATTATGATCTTCCGTCATGTCCCGCACTCCTTTCCCTAACCCTTCGGTGCCTGTGCCTGACATCTAATCTAGATACCCCCACGGGTATTCATTATAGTGAGGAATCTCACGAAAATCAACCCGGCGTACCCGCAACAAAAAAGAGGGCAGGAACCTAGTCCCCGCCCTCTTGCACTTCACGATAACTTATTTATTTCCGATCCGCGACTTTATCCCACTCCGCATCCATTTGCTTCAGGTAAGCATCGATATCTTTCTTATGCAGGAAGTCTTGGACAATGGCATCTAGCTTCATGGCACCAGGAACATAATGGTCCGCAAAGTCGGAGATTTGCCCGGCCGCAAATGCCTCTTTGAAGCCGTCCATGATTGGATCGCTTTGCGATACCCCGGTGATGGCCGGGAATGCCTTTTGCTCATCGATGTATTGCTGTACGTTTTCCGGTTCCAACAGGAATTGGACAAACTTCGCAGCTTCTTCCGGATGTTTCGTGTTTTTAGCAATGGTCAGCAACGTGTCTACGCCGGAAATGACTTTGTTCTTGGCAGCGTCATTTGTAGCCGGCAACGGGAATACGCCAAGCTCGATCGACGGGTTGGCCTTCTGAATTTCCGGAATCGCCCATACCCCTTGCAGATACATCGCCGACTCGCCTTTAGCGAACGCGGTGTTGCCATCGCTGTAGCCCTTGCCGTAAATATCCTTTTGACCGTATTCCAGGAGCTTCAATTGCTTCTCTGCCACTTCTTTAAAGGCGTCGGCGAACTTCACCGAACCCTCCTGGCGTTGTTTGAAGATCTCGGTCCCTACAATGCTTGGCTCCAAGGCATTAAACGGGACAAGCACGGTCCATGAATCCTTGTAAGTCAGGTAAAAGGCGTTCTTTCCGTCCGCTTTAAACTTCTCGGCTACGGCGATGAACTCGTCCCAAGTTTTGGGTACCTCTACGCCGGCTTCCGCAAAGATCGCTTTGTTATAGATCACGCCGCTGGCGTTTGCGGAGAATGGAATGCCGTTAATGACCTCGGCTCCCGTCAAGTCGTTCATCATCTGGATGTATGCCGGTTGAATCGATGCGAGCAGCGGGTCCCCGGTTAAATCCTTGAACATGCCCCCAGCGGCCAACGATTTATAAGCATCCGTTGCGCCCATCCCTACAACGTCCGGAATATCGTTTTTGGCTGCTCTCGTCTTCAGTACCGTTTCCGCATCCGGCGGGTTGACCTGGGTGACCTTGATATTCGGGTTCGCTTCGTTAAACTTCGCGACAAGCTTGTCAAACGTCTCTTTTGCTTCGGTCTTATTTTGGAAAAATTCGATCTCTACCTTTTTCCCGGAACTTGCGGTTCCGTTTCCAGATGCTGCCCCCGCGTTACTTCCTTCACTATTTCCACCATTGCCGCATGCGCTAAGCAAGGACATGGCCAACAGGCCTGCTAATACAGGTGCTACGATTTTTTTCATTGTTTGAATCCCCCTGATCCTTAATTTTTTTGGACTGAGAATTGATAAAAAGAAGATGGACGTAAACGTTTACGTTTTCGACGTAAATAGTCTGCGATTGCCGTTGCAAGAGCCCCTGTCTCCTAACATTCATGATGTTTCGTCGAACCTCGCCCGGCTTGTGGCTTCACCTCTTTGCATGGTGTTGAACTCAACGGTACTTTGAAGGTAAACGTTTACGAACTACTCGTACCTGATCCGTTAAATTCCCGATACCTCTCGAACCTTATCGAACGTAAACGCTTACCTAGAATATATCGCCGGGTTATTTGTTTGTCAATCCTCTTTTCAACTTGGAAATATTTCTTCCCCGTCCAACCCCACCTTATCCCAAAAACAACGTTGACAAATAAATGCCGCCGATCTAAGATTTGAGTAAGCGTTTACGTATGTTCGATATCCTTCCCTAATCGGTTCCAAATTTATAGCGAATGAGGCGGAAATAGGATGAATCCAACCATCAAGGATGTCGCGAAAAAGGCGAATGTCTCTATCGCCACCGTATCCCGCGTACTCAATCATTTGCCAGGGTATTCGGATCGGACGAAAGCCAAGGTGTACAAGGCCATTGAGGAAATCGGTTATCAGCCCAATGCCATTGCCCGCGGCCTAATCAACAAAAAGACCCATACGATCGGCGTGATGTTTCCGACGGTCTCCAGCCTCTTCTCTTCCGAGATTCTCCGCGGAGTCGAAGATTTGGCGCAAAACAACGGCTACAGCGTTATGGTCTGCAATACCGATTCGGACGGAAAGAGAACGCTGAAATACTTGCAAGTCTTGCGGGAAAAACAGGTCGACGGCCTGATATTTTCCAGTGAAGTGCTGAAGGAAGAGTATTATCAGACCCTGCAGCAAATGCAGATCCCGTATGTATTGGTCTCGACGGAATGCCGTTACGACAACGTTCCGTATATCAAGGTTGATGATTTTCAAGCCGCTTATGATGCCGTGGAGTACCTCATCGGTTTCGGCCATCGAAAAATCGCCCTGCTCAGCGGGACGAAACATGACATGATCGCGGGCTTGCCCCGGATTGAAGGGTATAAAAAAGCCCTGGAGCATCATGGGATCCCGGTGAACGACGCCTATATCGTTTATGGTGATTTCCTCTTTGAGGTAGGATATAACGCGATGGGAGAGCTCTTAGCGAAGGCGCCGGATATCACCGCCATATTTGCAGCCAGCGACGAAATGGCGATCGCTGCGATCTCTGTAGCTGCCAAACACGGGATTAAGGTACCCGACGAGTTGTCCATCATCGGCTATGATGATCTTAAGTTGGCCCGAATGTCGGTCCCTCCTTTGACGACCGTTCGCCAACCGCTGTATGACATGGGCAATCTGGCCTGTCAAAAGCTGATTCGCATGATCACAACGGAAGAACCCGAAAGCAGCGTTATTATGGATCACTTCATTATCGAAAGGCAAACGGTTAGGCCGTTAGGTCCTAATCCCCCTGACCGGCTGCCCTTCTTTCGAAGAACGTTAGCGGATAGGATCTAACCCATCGTCTTAAAGCCGCTCACGTTTTTATTTGCCTGTTACGTAAACGTTTACTACCATTCATTATCCAAGGATCGATCATTATTTTGAGGAGGAAAACCCATGACCAAACGCCGCGCGGCCTTTTATTGGATGACTTTGCCCGCTCTCCTGCTATTTTTTACGTTCCACACGTATCCGGCCCTTCAAGGCATCTTTTATGCCTTTACGAACTGGGACGGCTTTAGCAGCGGGTATGAGTTCATCGGCCTGAAAAATTTCATCAATGTATTTAAAGATTCCAACGTGCTGGATGCCTACATTTTTACATTCAAGTATGCCATTGCAGCAACCGTACTTATCAACGTCCTGAGCTTATTGATTGCGCTGGGACTGAACGCCAAGATCAAAGCCAAGAACTTCTTCCGCGGTTTTTACTTTCTTCCCAACGTCCTTGGCGTACTGATCATCGGTTACATTTTTAACTATCTGTTCTCTAATGTCTTTCCTGTCTGGGGCGAAAAGCTGGGCAGTGATTTGTTATCAACGAACCTTCTGGGGAACCCGGATTGGGCCTGGATCGGCATCGTTTTTGTCGGCGTATGGCAAGCTGTTGCTTATAACACGATTCTTTACTTGGCCGGGCTCCAAACGATTCCGACGGATCTGTATGAAGCCTCCAGCCTAGATGGCGCCTCGAAATGGCAGGAGTTCTGGAAAATCACCTTCCCGATGCTCGCTTCGTTCTTTACCATCAACATGGTGCTGGCTATGAAAGGCGGGCTGATGGTATTCGACCAAATCGTCGCACTCACCGGAGGCGGACCGGGTACGGCAACCCGTTCGATTGCCCTGCTGATTTATCAAGGCGGATTTACCGGCGGCGAATTTGCTTACCAATCGGCGAATGCCGTCATCTACTTCATCGTGATCGTCGCGATTTCTCTGTTCCAAATTAAAGTTCTGCAAAGACGGGAGTTGGATCAACTATGAAAAAGAAAACCAATTGGCTTGCGACGCTGCTCATTGCGCTTGGCTCCCTTTTCATTTTGTTCCCGCTTTATATGACGGTCAGCATCGCCCTGAAAAATCCGGAAGAGATGGCGGAGTCCCTCTTCGCGTTGCCAACCGGCCTTCATTTTAGCAATTTCTCGCGGGCGATCGAAGCCACCAACTTCTTTCAGGCTCTGGGGAACAGCTTTGCGGTTACGGCCGTTTCGGTGGTTTTTATCCTGTTGACGAATTCCCTGGTCTCTTACGCGATTGCCCGCAACATGAACCGCAAGTTCTTTAAAGGCCTATACCTGTACTTTATCAGCGCCATGTTTATTCCGTTTCAAATCATCATGCTTCCCGTCGTAAAAGTCACCACCGATCTTAGCATGAACAACATTCCGGGCTTGATCATCCTGTACATCGTTTATGGCCTGCCGTTTAACGTGTTCGTTTATGTCGGTTACATTCGCTCGGTGCCGATTGAGTTAGAGGAAGCGGCCCGAGTAGACGGCACCTCCACCTGGGGGACTTTCTGGCGGATCATTTTCCCGCTGCTAGCGCCGATCAGCGCTACGGTGGCGATTCTGTCCAGTTTGTCGGCATGGAACGATTTCCTGCTTCCGCTCATCCTGCTGGCCGAACCCACTCAGTACACCTTGCCGCTCGTGCAATACGTGTTCCAGGGGCAATTCAGCACGGATTACAACCTGGCGTTCGCTTCTTACTTACTGGCGCTGCTGCCGATGGTGGTCGTGTACCTGTTCTTGCAAAAATGGATTATCAACGGCATTACGCAAGGGGCGATCAAAGCCTAGGTCCGCTAGGATTGAACGGTTCGATCGGTTCGATGCCAATCCCCCGTTAACACAAAACGACCCAAGCCTTCGTGAAGACACGGATGGCTTGGGTCGTTTGTTATTATTTCAACGTAATTTCTTTCTCCCAGGTTAACTCCTGGCCTTGCTCATTGCCGAATACGAAGGTCACTTTCCCCTCTTCGCCTTTCATTTCATCGGGATACAGGAACCCCATAAACTGTCCATTTCCGCTGATATAGAAGCCGTCTCCGCCGTTCTGTCCATGCTGGATCGCTTCCTCCAGCGTATTCACAATGTCGTTCTTCTCGGATTTCCAGTGAATCTCCTTCAGCATATATCCCTCCGGCGCTTTCTTGACAGTGAAGTCAAAGCTGCCCCCTTCGGCCAGCGGCTTGGGCGTTTGGTCGATGACGATTAGGATATCGCCATTGGCGGCACCGTTCTCATCGGCTTGGTTTCCGGCCGTCTCGGCCGGATCGCCGTTTGTCGCTGTCCCCTCATCCGGGTTCGCTGCGTTATTCTCCGATTCGGAGTTGGCCGGTGTCGGGTCGCTGACCCCTGCCGAATTTGAAGCAGTATTCTCATTCTGCGGTGCTCCGGTAAGAGATTTCGTGCCGCATGCGCTCAGCATCAGCACAGCCGCCAGGGCTGCCGTCAAAAGTACCATTGTTTTACGTTTCATCATGAGTTTCTCCTCCGTTTGGGTTTTCTTTATTTTGTAAGGTAAAATAAAACGCTACGCCTTGCTCGGTATTCCGAGCTCCGTATTCACTGCCATGCAGCTCCAGGATATGCTTGACGATCGCCAGCCCTAGCCCGGTCCCGCCGGACTTGCGGTCCCGCGAACGCTCCGCCCGATAAAAGTGGTCCCAGATCCGCGCCAGATCCGCCTCGGCAATAGAAGGGCCGGCATTTTCGATCGTCGTGGTGGTCTTTCCGTCCAGGTCCCGGTGCAGCGCGATGCGGATCGTACTCTGCTCCCGGGCATGGCGAACGGCGTTGCTTAATAAATTCAGGATCACCTGCTCGATCCGCCGCGGATCGGCCCAAACCGTGAGCTTCTCCGGCACGGGGCACTGCTCGCCTGCTTCATAGCTTGGCTTTAACTCGATTCGAAGCCCCTTCGCATCCAACTGCTGGTCAAAGGACTCGCTTACCCGCTGAACAAGGTCGGTCAGGGAGAAGCTGCGGGGATGCAGCTGCACCTTCTTCACCTCAAATTTGGACAGCTCCAGCATATCCATGATCAAAGCGTTCATACGATCGGTTTCGCTGACGATCATCGCCAGATAACGCTCTCGCTTGTCGTCGGCCACCCCATCCTGCAGCCCTTCTGCAAATCCCTTGACGATGCCAAGCGGCGTCTTCAGCTCGTGTGAGATATTGGCGACCAGCTCTTTGCGCAGCTCTTCCGCTTTCCGCTTCTCCTCCACGTCTTGCTGCAGTTGACGATTCGCATGGGTTAGCTCCTTCAGCGCTTCGTCCAAATTGCGCGACAGCCGCGCCAGATGTCGGGACAGCTCGCCGAACTCATCCTTGGACTTGGCTTCCGGCACCGCGGAGAAATCCAGCTCCGCTAACCGGGCCGCCGTCCGGTTTAGAGCAAGCAGCGGACGGGAAACGATCCGC
Source organism: Paenibacillus rubinfantis (assembly GCF_001486505.1). Classification (GTDB taxonomy): domain Bacteria; phylum Bacillota; class Bacilli; order Paenibacillales; family Paenibacillaceae; genus Fontibacillus; species Fontibacillus rubinfantis. The sequence continues at coordinate 583,764 of NZ_LN909064.1, read as the reverse complement.
GAGAACATCAGCGACAGCAGCACCACCAGCACAACGATCAGCGGGGCCAGCACGATCACATAACGCTGGAGGATATCCACGGCCTCGCCCACCGGCTGCAACGAGCTTAGCGCTACCATGTATCGCGGGCCGGTCCGCCCCTCGTTGGCGAGCGGCTGCAGCAGCATGGCGTATTCCACGCCGCTCCACGGATCCCGCCATTCGAAGCGAACGGGCTCCCCCTGAAGCAGCCGGGTTTCGGAGGCCGAAGCGTCGGACCGTTGCGCCCGCCAAGCTTGGACCGCATCATCAATCAACGTATCCTGGTAATAAGGATTGTAGGAACGGGAATTCAGCTCCGGCAGCAGGAGATCTATCACTTTGCCTTCCGCACGCACCAATCCCAAGTCCGGCTCAGGGCTCGCCTCCTCCGACAACCGAATGTTGACGGGGTTCATAATCGTATCCAGTTGATCCATAAACATTCCGTCAACCGTCAACGGGTCACCAATCTGAAGCTGCGGGATCTCTTCTCTTGTCGTCCCTTCCGTTGGAATGACAACCTTAATCGTCTTCCCATCCGGGGTCCGCAAATCGATGGAATAAGGTTCATAATGAAGCTGGGCAAACTCCCGATTCAGAATCGCGATGCTGGCGTCATGCCGGTTCATGTATTCGCCCAGCAGCCGGGACACCCGCTCTTCCTCGTTCGGATGTTCACCGTATTGCTTGGCAAAGCTCTCCATGCTTCCGGCCAGCCGGCTGATTTTGGTGCTTCGGTAGAACCGTTCGAAGAACAAGCCCTCAGCCGCCATCACCACCATAAAAGCAAGCAGGACCAGCAGCGAAGTAACGACAAATAATTTGAAAACAACACTATGTCTTTTCATGGATTTGCATCGAATTTATAGCCCGAACGGATCACGGTCACGATGGACCGGCCTTCGTCTCCCAGCTTGGCTCTTAATTTTTTGACATGGGTATCCACCGTCCGGGCATCCCCCAAATACTCGTAACCCCATACCGCATCCAAAATCGCTTCCCGGTTTAGCACCTTGCCGACATGCTTGACCAGAAAAATCAGCAGCTCGTACTCCTTGGGCGTCAAGCTCACCGGCTCGCCCTTGACGGTCACGACATGCGCATCGCGGTTGATCGACAGGTCGCCAAACACTTGCACCTCGCTGGTTCGGCCCACCGTGCCTTCCTTCCGCTTCATCAAAGCGGTGGCCCGCGCGACGAGCACTCTTGGGCTTAGCGGCTTCGTGACGTATTCATCGGCGCCCAGCTCGAATCCGAGCAGCTGATCGTCGTCCTCGGCTCGGGCCGTCATAATGATAATCGGCACATCCGATTTGCCGCGAATCCGCCGGCATACGGACCAACCGTCCATCTCCGGCATCATAATGTCCAGCACGACCAGATCAACGGGGGTTTGCTCGAATATTTCCAGCGCCACCCGGCCGTTCTCCGCTTCATGCACATCCCATTGCTCTTTCTTAAAATAATCGGTGATAAACTCGCGCATCAGCGCGTCGTCCTCCACCAGCAATATGCTTCGTTTCATCCCGGCATCACCTATGCTCCTATTCTGGCCTTTGCCCTTCACTTCTATGAATTCGGGCTGCACCTCCATTCCTCCTTGCAAGACCAAGTATAACGAAGCGATGTGTCCTCCGTGTGAACTTGGGGTGACCAAGAAAAAAAGCCTTGATAGACTACGAGTAGTCCACCAAGGCTTGATATGCTTCTATTGCTTTGTGCGAGCTCTTTGGAGGTTAAGAAGCATTTTTCGCTCCCTTAGGTTTGACACGATAGCGAAGCAGTGCGAGCAGCAGAAATCCGATTCCTGCTCCGTTCATCAGCCCCATCCCAAAATCCGGCATATCCACACCACTTCTACGGATGTACATCGTCAAACCAACGAACAACATCCCGATCATTGTGAATAGGAACCCTTGCATCTTCTCTTTCGTCATAGAGAAACCCTCCTTAAACTCCTTAGATCTTATACGCCTTCATCGCTTTGCGCAGCTCTTTGAAGGAAGGCCGTTTCCCGTACAGCAGGACGCCGGTACGATAAATCTTGGCGGACAACCAGCCGAACAGGAAGATCGCGATGGCCAGGACCACCAGCGAAGCCGCGACTTCCCACACCGGCGGCTCCCCGATGCCCACCCGTACGATCATCGAGACCGGCGAGACAAACGGAATGAAGGAGCTGACCTTCATGAGCAGCGAGTTCGGTGTGCTCAAGCTGAAGATCCCAATATAGAACGCCGCCAGCGACAGCATCGTAATCGGCATCACCGCTTGCCCCAACTCCTCGGTCCGGCTGACCAGCGAGCCGATCGCGGCAAAGAGCGTCGCATAAAGGAAGTATCCTAAGACGTAGAACACCAGACCCAGCACTAACACTTCCACGCGGATGTCGGACAGATGCAGATTGAAGTCCGCCAACACCGGCCGGTTATAAGGCAGCGAGATGTTGATCGCGATCACCCCGGCAAAAACCGCAATTTGCAGCAGCCCGATAAAAAACATCCCAAGGATTTTACCGAACATTTGCGCCAGCGGCGATACACTGGTGATCAGAATTTCCATGATCCGCGAGCTTTTCTCCGCGGTCACCTCAGCCGAGATCATATTGCCCGTCATCATGATCGTCATAAAGAACAGGATGATCAGCACGTACACGATCACAAAGTTGATTGCACCGGCCTCTTCCGCCTTCGTCCCGGCGCCGTCTGCGCCTGATTCCGTCGAAGCCTTCACCGCATCGATTTGTACCGGCGCGCTCAGAGCGGCGATTTGCTCATCGGTCAGCATGCCTTTCGTCAAGTACTCCGCCTTGACGTTCTGCAATGCGGCCTGCAAAGCGGTTTGCAGTCCCATGCCCAAGCTGTCTTTCTTGGAGGTATAAGTCACGGTAGGGAATACGCCCCCATCCCCTTCGGCAAACTGCAGATAACCCGCGATATCCCCAGCCTCGATTGCCGCTTGCAGTGCGTCTGGATCCGCCTGTTCGTACGGAACCAGCGTATAACCCGCTACCTGCTGCTTCTCCGTATAATCCTCAAGCGACTTCGCTAGTTCCGGCTGCCCTTCGTACACGAGACCAATCTTAGCTGGACTATCGTCCCCGCCGGTAAACTTATCGATAAAATAAGGCACATGCAGCCCAATCGTTACGAGCAGCGCCAATACGAGCGTAGTAATGATAAATGATTTCGTTCTGACTTTATTCATAAACGTAAAGCCAACGACCGTCCCCATTTTATTCATTCGACTCACCTACCTCTTTAATAAAGATCTCGTTCAGCGTGGGCTCCTTAATCTCGAAATGCTCCACTTCGCTGACCTCCATCGCCTTGCGCAGAATCTCTTGCGCCGCCGTTACCTGCGAGATACGCACCAGGTAGCCGCGTTCTTTCCGCTCAACCTTCTCCACGCCTGCGATGCGTTCGAGCCCCGTCACTTCTCCTGTAGTATGCAAGAGCACCTCTTCGCGAGGATAACGTTTTTTGATCTCCTGCAAATTGCCCTGCAACACGGTATTCGAACGATGCAAAATCGTAATGTTGCGGCACAGCTCCTCCACATGCTCCATCCGGTGGGTGGAGAACAGGATACTGGTACCTTGGTCGCGCAGCTCCTTCACCGTTGCTTTTAGCAACTCAACGTTAACCGGGTCCAGCCCGCTGAAGGCTTCGTCCATGATGACGATTTTCGGCTTATGGACAACCGCGGCGATAAAGCCCATTTTCTGCTGGTTGCCTTTGGAGAGCTCCTCGATTTTCTTGTCGTAATATTCCGGCACTTCGAACCGATTAAGCCAGTATTTCAAGCTTTTGTCGGCTTCGGCCGCAGACATCCCCCGCAAACGGGCGAGGTAGATGATTTGGTCGCTGACCTTCACCTTCGGGTACAAACCGCGCTCCTCCGGTAAATAGCCCATTTGCGACTGCAGTTCACGGCCGTAAGGCTTGCCGTTATAAAGGATCTGTCCGCCGTCCGGATAGATCAAACCTAACACCATCCGCATCGTTGTTGTCTTGCCCGCGCCGTTAGCGCCAAGCAAACCGTAAATCTCGCCTTCTCCCACCTGTAGCGAAATGTTGTTCACGGCCGTTTTCTCGCCAAATTGCTTCATTACCTTTTCCAAAACCAATGGATTCGCCATATTCCCTCTCCTTCTTGGATACAAAATCATTTATGCCATTAAATCATTGCCGCTTTCAGCGCCGGCTTCACCGGCGGATGCCCTTGAATCCAAAGCTGCAAAATTTCATCCAGCTCCAGGCTGCGGGTCTGCATGACCTGCAAACCTTTGGCCGCGAGGCTCTGCTGCAGCTCCCCTTCCTGTTGCTCCTGAACGATCAGCTTCGTCACCGACGGACCATCCACGCGGAGAATCGTTCCTTCCGGCAAATCATCCGGCGAGCACCCGCCGCTCCGGATCCAAATTTCTTTCCAACTGCTGAATAATTGATCCTTCTCAGCCATTCCTAACACCTGTCCCTGGTGCATTAAAGCGATGTAATCCGCTAGCCGCTTCACTTCCTCGGCCACATGGGTGGCGATCAGAATCGTCATATCCTCGCCTGACATAAAGTCCCGAAGCTCGTCGATCATCCCCTTCCAAGCAAAGGGATCCAGGCCGGAGGAAGGCTCGTCGAGCAGCAGCAACTTCGGCCGGGCGGCCAGCGCCGCCGCGATTTCAAATTTCCGCCGCTCCCCCTTGGACATCCGGTTTAAGCGTTCCCGCTTCGGGATCTCGAACCGGTTCATTAATTCCTCGAACAATCTCTCGTCCCAAGTGGGGTACCAATGCGAACGGAACTGGGCTGCCCGCTCCGCGGTCATATAATTCTCCTCCGGCTCAGGCGCCTCAGGGACATAGCCGATTTGTTGCCGCACCTCGATCGGCATCATGCCGGAGTACCCTTGCCCAAACCAGCGGATTTCCCCCGCATCCGGCTGAAGCGTTTGCTGGATCATTTTCATCATCGTACTTTTTCCCGAGCCGTTAGGTCCGACCAGAGCCACGATATACCCTTTCGGCACTTGGAGCTGCAGCGGTCCAATCTGCTTGCGGCGCCCCTGCTTGACGGCCCCGATCAGTTCGATTGCCATCGACTGTTCCATTAGTCCGTTTCCCCCTTCCTTTGCGATGGATCATACTTCTGCTTCACGATTTGCAAAAACAGCTGCTTTAACTCTTCCGCCTCATATTGCAGGGATTTTCCGGTATCCACGGCTTTTTCGATCGCTTCCTTCACGACTGCGGTGCGGTACTCATCGCGTTCATCCGCAGTAACCTTAGCGACGAACGTACCGGTCCCTTGCCGAGTTCGAAGCAGTCCCTCGGTCTCTAAATCCTGATATACCCGGCGTACCGTAATCACGCTGCAGTTTAACGCGCCGGCAAACTCCCGGATCGAAGGCAGCAAGGTGCCCTCCTCGATTTGTCCGCTGACAATCAAAGATCGAAGCTGTGACTCGATCTGATGATACAGCGGTGCGGCGCTATTTTCGTTAATTTGAATGGGAATCCACACCTTTCTTGCTCACCTCCGCCTTACTCCCGTATTTCCGTGCCATATCTAGGCCAAATCCCGCTTTATTAGTCTTCGCCGCGTCAACGATAACAGGTAGGTTAATCCAAGACCGCCGACAACTAAGGAATACCACATGATGGGGGACAGAACCAGGTAACGCCGGGAGCTTTCCAAGGTGAACGTCATCAGGTTGACGCCATTCAAATTCATCACGATAGCGGTCACCCCCAGCACCAGCATGAGCAGGAACGTTAACCCTAAATATACTTTGCCGCTCATCAGCAGCTCGCAGAAGATGAACACCCCGTTGATCAGTAAACTGTACCCCGTCCAAGTGAAGCAAAACACGATGAAGGCTCCAAAATCCCATGTGTTGCTACTCATCAGGTACGTTACAAGATAAAGACCGCCGTAGAACAAGATCCCGTTCAGCAGCATCGCTGCCCCTAGCTGGATCAGCCGACTTCGCAACACCGTCCGCACCGATATCGGCAACTCTCGATAATATCGCAGCATTTGGGTATATGAGTTTTCCTTAATATAGTTAAATGATCGCCGGCTAAAAAAGAACCCCGTGAACGGAACGATCATCAGCATCATGAAGTCGCTCATCGGATTCATGACGAGCTCGACTTCTTCCCGCGTCCCGATGAAAATGCCGAGCATCAGCGAGACGTACAACATGAAGATCACGTTCCAGATCAGATACAGCCGATCGTTCTGCAAATCTTTGATGAAGATAAACCAAGCGTCTTTCCATCTCTCCAAGTTGATCAACCTCTTTTCAACCCCATTACTTGAAACCGATGATTCGTGATCGCCGATGGGATTTGATATTCACTGTGCTTACTGTTTATATCTTTATACACAGTATATACTGTGCTTATTTTCATGTCAACACTTCCTTCCTCCACGCAAAAAAAAAACGCCAACCGCGCGATTCTGTTAGAATCCGCCATTGGCGTTTTTCATTTACACTCCTAAAATAACTTCCCATACCGGCTTGGTATGACCACCCGGATACATCAGGTAAAGCAGCACATAAACCGCTACACCGGTTACCGCCGTACAGAACCAGATCACCGAGGTCACCCGGCCCCATTTGCGGTGTTTGGCGTATTTGGCCTTAAAGCCAAGCACCAGCGTTGTGATACCGAATACGGCCGCCACGGTCGCCAAGACGATATGAAAGACGAGGAAGGTCTGATAATACCCCTTCAGGTTGTCCGGTCCACCCCATGACGTATTGCCGATAAATACGGTCCGCGACATATAGATCACGAAGAACAGCAGTGCAGCTACCGCCGCGGCGATCATCGTTTTTTTGTGGGCTTCCCGTTTCCCTTTGATGATCAGCCCCCAGCCGATCGCGACCAGCACCGCGCTGATGACGATAAACGAGGTGCTTAACGTCGGAAATAATGTAAACAGATCCAATTGGCATCCTCCTAAAATATACTCCGTAACATAAGCTGATTTCTTATTCTTATCGTGACCCTGCGACGAACTTAGGATCCAGTCTGAGGCGGTGGTGGATTAAGCGGTGCCTTCGGCATCCCCGCACCCATGGCCTCCTCTTCCTCCTCGTTCTCCTGGTTCTCTTGCTTGTACCAATGGAAGAACACATAAGCCAGCATCGACGCAAAGATGAATTCCTGAATGAATTTCATCAGAATCCCGCCCACCTGCTGATCCACGTCCGGCTGCAGGTACCCGAAGAACTGCGGGCCGCCGAATTGACGGAGCAGCATCGCAGGATCGCCGGCGACGCAGTAGCCCATCGCCTTTGCCCAGATCGCGGGATCGCTGTAGGTCGCATAAAGCGGTTCATCCGCAAAGATGATCAAACCGCAAGCCGGTGTTAACAGCACCATGTTGAGAAAAATAAAGCCCATTTTCTTAAGCCCCTGAACTCCGGCCCGTTCGGGCAAGGGATTAACCAGCGTCCACCACATCAGTCCGGCCGCGATAAACAAGATGAAGTAATACAGCCGGTGGATGCCGAAATGAAGCATGACGTAATCATGAACAACCGGCAAATGGTAAAACGAAAATAACCCGTTAAACACCACAGCCGCCACCACCGGACGGGCCAACACCTTCAGCCTTTTCAGCGGGCTGGCAGCTAGATAAGCGGTCACTCGCCGCCAGACCCAAGGCGGCAGTCCCAGCATCAACAGCGGCGGCGCCAACAGATAGGAAAGCGCCATGCTGAGCATATGGAAGCTGAACATCATATGTCCCAGCAGCTCCACCGGCCCGCCTTGAGCCAGGTAAAGCAGCAGCATTCCGGTTACGAACAATAGCTTCCGTCCGGGTGAAACGCGGGAATCCCCCTCCGCCCATTTGTCGCCGCCCGGCCCAATCAGCACAAAGTACCCGGCCGTCGCCAGCAGCATAAAGGCTAAAAACACCGGACTCCAAACCGCCGTAAAATTAAAATATTCTAATCCCAGCACGGCAAACCCTCCTTCCGTAGCGATGTTAGTTCTGTCCAAATTGTGAACAAGCCCGCAAATACGACAAAAACGGTGACAGCGTCCCCGAGGGACGGTACCGTTTCTGTGCCAAGCCTATTATGAAATCTTGCGGTTTAACCCGCAAAAGAGGGGGCCCGCCTGACCGCGAAACCCGCCTCTTTTTCGTTTACCACCACATCCAATATAAAGCGGCGATGATCGCAGTAAATGCAACGAAAAATCCGCCAGCCATGAAGATAATCGGGATCAAGTGCCCTTTATCCTTCATATGCATCCAATAACCCAGTTGAACCAACACCTGTAAGATGGCCATCACCAGCAGCAAAATGACGGTGAAGGCGGTATTTACCCCGCCGGCCGCAACCGCAGCGAAAGCGATCAACGTTAGGACGATGGAGAAAATAAACGCGATGATATGCTTCTCGGGACCTTCATGCCGTTGGCGATGCTTCACCGTAGGCGAACCGTTTGATTCCTGATTAACCATGCGTTAGACCACCTTTCCGAGCAGGTAGACAACCGTGAAAATGAACACCCAGACCACGTCGATGAAGTGCCAATAAATCGCTGACACATAAATCTTTGGTGCTGTGACAACGTTCAGGCCTTTCTTAAAGAGTTGCCCGATCAGCAGTGAAATCCACAGAATCCCGAACAATACGTGCGCCCCGTGGAAACCAACCAGCGTGTAGAACGCGGAGCTAAACGCACTTGTCGTCATGCCGTATTCTTCATGCAGTACATACTCGGCAAACTCATAAATCTCCAGCACAAGGAATGCGAGGCCAAGCAGGACGGTAACACCCAACCAGCCCGCCAGCTTCCCCTTGTCCCCGCGATGCATCGCCTGAATGGCGAACACGCTCGTTAAACTGCTGACCAACAGGATAAAGGTTGCAGCGGCCGTGATCCCCAAGTTAAACAGCTCACTTGCGGATGGACCATCCGCGATTTGATTCCGCAGCGTCAGGAAGGTCGCAAACAAAGTACCAAACAGGACGGCCTCGCCCCCGAGAAATAACCAGAAGCCCAAAATTTTATTGCGGCCTTCCAGCGTCGCCTTTTCCGGTTCATGCGGCAGCGTACCTGTAACATGTGATGTGTTTGGCGTACTCATGCTTTGACCCCCTTCCCATTCAGTTCATCCGGTTCGATATGCCAGCCGTGATCGTCATACAACGAACGGAGCAGCATACACAGGAACGTGATCGCCAGACCGATGCCAACGACGATATAGTTGTTGAACAGGAAGTTCATCAGACCGTTGCCGAAATCATCGTTGGTGAACATAAAGCCCAAACCGGCGATGAACAAGCCGACCGACATCACAAAGGGCAGAATCGTCGGCGACGGCATATGGATCGGACCTACCGGCTCCGCCGGCGTCATTTCTTTATTGCCAGCCATCTTCTCTTTCCAGAACGCATCGATACCGCGTACGAGCGGAATTTGCTTGAAGTTATACTCTTCCGGCGGTGAAGCAATCGCCCATTCCAGCGTACGGCCGTCTTCCCAAGCATCGCCCGCAACGCCTTTTGGCTTGCTCGCCGTGATCGCGATATTCACCAGGAACAAAATCACGCCTACACCCATCAGGAACGCGCCGATTGTACTGATCAGGTTCATTAGATCGAAGCCCTGATTCGGCAAATAAGTAAAGACGCGGCGCTGCATCCCAATCAAACCAAGGAAATGCTGCACGAAGAACGTCATGTGGAAACCGATGATAAAGAACCAGAACTCCCATTTCCCAAGTTTCTCATCCAGCATGCGGCCGAACATTTTAGGCCACCAGTAGTGCAGACCGGCAAACAAACCAAGCACCAGGCCGCCTACGATAACGTAGTGGAAATGCGCGACGACGAAATAGGTATCATGATACTGGTAGTCCGCTGGCGCCGATGCCAGCATGACCCCGGTAACCCCACCCATAACGAACGTAGGGATAAACCCGGAAGCAAACAGGTTTGCTGTCGTAAAGCGGATTTGCCCGCCCCACATCGTGAACAACCAGTTGAAGATTTTGATCCCCGTCGGAACGGCGATCAGCATGGTCGCGATGGAGAACAGCGCGTTGGCGACCGGCCCCATCCCCGTCGTAAACATGTGGTGCGCCCAAACCATGAAGCCCAGGAAGGCGATCAGGATCGTAGCAAACACCATCGAGCTATAACCAAACAACCGCTTGCGCGAGAATGTACTTACAACTTCGGAGATGACCCCAAACGCCGGCAGGATCAAAATGTAAACCTCGGGGTGTCCGAAGATCCAGAAGATATGCTGCCACAACACCGGGTTGCCGCCGCTCTCCACATTAAAGAAGTTAGCGCCGAGAATCCGGTCGAACGTCAACAGCACCAGACCCACCGTGATCGCCGGAAAAGCGAACAGGATCATCGCCGACGTGACGAACGTAGTCCAGGTGAACATCGGCATCCGCATAAAGGACATGCCCGGCGCACGCATCGTGATGATCGTCGCCAGGAAGTTAATGCCGCCAATCAGCGTCCCGAGACCCGCGATCTGCAAGCCGATCGTATAGAAGTCGACCCCGTGCGTCAAGCTGTAGGTCGTTGACGACAGCGGCGTATACGAAGTCCAGCCGGCATCCGGCGCACCGCCCATGATCCAGCTGAGGTTCAGCAGCAAGCCGCCGAACAGGAACGTCCAGAACCCGAGGGCGTTCAGAAATGGAAACGCCACGTCCCGGGCCCCGATCTGCAGCGGGATGACCGCATTCATCAGAGCAAAAATCACCGGCATGACACCGAGGAAAATCATCGTTGTGCCGTGCATTGTAATCAATTCGTTAAACTGCTGCGCCGACACGAAATCATTCATTGGTTTCGCCAGCTGCACGCGGATCAGCAATGCTTCGATACCGCCGATCCCAAAGAAGAAGCCGCCTGCAATCAAATACAAAATGGCGATTTTCTTGTGATCGACCGTCGTCAACCAGTCCATTAATCCCTTGTGCCGCTTGACAGTGTGAGCATGAGCCAAGGTTTGTACCCCCTCTTTTAATTCCTATCCATCCATGCCGTCCTTAGAGGCACGCAAGATTAATAAGATAATTTGCTGTTTGCCAAGTAGTCGGCGATCGCTTCGATTTCCGCATCCGTCAGCCCGAGATCTTCTTTCGGACTAGGCATCTTATTGCCTGGTTTCACTTTTTGCGGATCTGTCAGCCATTCCACCAAATTATCCTTGACCGGTTTGCCGTCGATCGGTTTGCCGGATGCTTCCGCATTATGTAAAATGCTCGCTACCGTCTCTCTGCTGCCGATGCCTGTCAGGTTTGGCCCGATCGGTCCGCCTTGATCGCCAACCGCGTGGCAGCTCAAGCATTGCGTCTTAAACACTTCCGCTACGGCAGGATCCTGAATCGTCTGCACCGGCGCCTTCATCGCTTCTACCCAACGGTCGAAGGATTCCTGGCTAACCGCCTTAACCTTGAATTCCATGAATGCATGGGATTTCCCGCACAGCTCGGCGCACTTCCCGAGGTAAACCCCTTCGTTCGTAGCTTCCAGCCAAGCTTTGTTGATCGTTCCGTCCGTATTCGTATCCGTTTTACCGCCGAGCGAAGGCACCCAGAAGGAGTGCAGCACGTCAGCTGTCTTCAGCTCAAGCGCAATTTTCTTGCCCGTAGGAATAATCATGTCCTGGGCCGTTGTGATTCCGTATTCCGGATAGGTGAACTCCCACCAGAACAAATGCGAGGTGACCTTCACCTTCACCGCATTGGCATCCTTCGAATAGTCCTCACCAAAAGCAAATACCTTCTGCACGGTGGCAACCGCCAAAATCAACACCAGTACCAGCGGGATCGCTGTCCAAATAATCTCCAGCTTATGGTTGCCTTCAACCTGCTTCGGAATATCGGTTTGACCCGGCTTGCGGCGATACTTGACCCACACGTAAGCGGCAATCCCGAATACGATCAGCATCACGACCACCATGATCGTAATCGACAGTTTAATTAGTCCGAGCTGGCCTTCGGCTACCGGACCCTGCGGTCTGAGCACGGACAGGTCTTCGCGGCCGCATGCGGACAAGAGGAGCGCCAGCATGGCAAACATCGGTGCCAGCCGCTTAACAGCCTTCCACGGTTTCATCATTGATCTACCCCACTTCTTACGTTTTCTTCCGCAGCATCACAGAGATTCCCAGCCTAAGCAGCCCGAAAATCTACCTGTCTATCACGGAAACTACATTCCTGTCAATTACAACAATCACCTATTAAATATATGATCGAACCCCATGTTTGTCAATGATTCAGGGGCAGTTCACAAATTGTTCAAAAATCCGAAAAGCCGCATCACAAAAGGTTTTGCGAACGTTTTCTCCGTTTCGACACCGACTGAAAAGGCTGCCAATTTCGAACATTTTCCGGCGAATTGTGACGTTTCTTCGCTCTGCTTCATTTTTGACATTTCTTCAAACTTTATTTCATTTTCGTCAAAGAAAACTTCACTCTAACGGACCTCAATGACCTTATTTGCCCCTTTCCCGGCTATTTCCCGCTGTAACGGACCCCAGAGACCTTATTAAGCCTAATTCGTGGCGATGCAACTGAAAATCTCCGAAATAAGGTCTCCTGGTTCCGTTAGAGCTCGGGACACTAGCCGATGGGGCAAATAACGGCGCTGAGGTCCGTTAGGATCCTGAAGCTCGCGCGGGAACTAAGCGTATCTCTATCGGACCTCAATGACCTTATTTGCCCATTTCCCGGCTATTTCCCGCTGTAACGGACCCCAGAGACCTTATTAAGCCTAATTCGTGGCGATTCAACTGAAAATCTCCGAAATAAGGTCTCCTGGTTCCGTTAGAGCTCGGGACACTAGCCGATGGGGCAAATAACAGCGCTGAGGTCCGTTAGGATCCTGAAGCTCGCGCGGGAACTAAGCGTATCTCTATCGGACCTCAATGACCTTATTTGCCCATTTCCCGGCTATTTCCCGCTGTAACGGACCCCAGAGACCTTATTAAGCCTAATTCGGGGCGATTCAACTGAAAATCCCCGAAATAAGGTCTCCTGGTTCCGTTAGAGATCGGGACACTAGCCGATGGGGCAAATAACGGCGCTGAGGTCCGTTAGAATACCTAAGCAGGGACGTAGTGGAGCAACGCAAGCATAGCCTTTCCTAATAAGAAAAAGAGAGCGTCGCAGCGCTCTCTCGTCTTATTCCTATTCCCCGTTTGTCAGCACCCGCGGTCCGTCCTCCGTGATCGCCAGCGTGTGCTCGTAATGCGCTCCCAGGCTGCCGTCCGCAGTACGGATCGTCCAGCCGTCGTCCTCCCACAACACGGCGCCGGTGTCCCCGCCGGTGAAGATCGGCTCGATCGTGATGACCATCCCCGGCTGCAGGGTTACCCCGCTGCGCGGCCGGCCGAAGTTAGGCACGTCCGGCGCTTCATGCATGGCCCGGCCGATGCCGTGGCCGATCAGCGGCTTCACGATGCCGATGTTTGCCGCCTGCGCCACGTGCTGCACCGCGTACCCGATGTCCCCGACCTTCTTGCCGGGGACCGCCTGCGCGATACCGGCCAGCAAGGCCTGCTCGGTGGTCGTCAGCAGCTTCTCCGCCTCCTCGCTCACTTGCCCGATCCGATAGGACCAGCCGGAGTCGGCCATCCAGCCGTTTTTGCCCACAACGATGTCGATCGTCACGATATCTCCTGCCGCCAGTTTCTGGTTCCCCGGGAACCCATGGCAGACCACATCATTGATCGACGCACAGGTTGCAAATGGAAACCCGTGGTATCCCTTTTGCTCCGCCGTAGCTCCCCGTTTCTCCAAAAACGACTCCACAAAGGCGTCGATTTCCAACGTCGTAATGCCCGGTCCAATCATTTTGGCGATTTCGCGGTGGCATTCAGCCAATATCCGTCCCGCCTCGCGGATCCGCTCGATTTCTTCTTTGGTTTTTAATCGTACCTTCACGTCCTGATTCTCCTCCCGCTGCCGTCCGACGATTGTTTTCGTGAGATTCCCGTCAGTTTAATATATGTGGGAACGGACGAAAAAAACCGTCCCGTACGCCCAAGGCGCCGGAACGGCGAATATGCTTTCATTTAAATGATTCAGGAAACGGACGAGTCCAATTTCCCGAGCTCATGCTCAACCAGGTGGGTCAATTCCTCTTCATAGCCGCCCATAATACGATACTTGCGGACATATTCTTTCACGAACTTCTTCGGATCCTTCGGTTTGAAGATTCGGGTCATTTCCCGTAAACTTTCTTTTACTTCATCATGACCTTTCGTTGCCATAGTGATTCCCTCCCAGAACGCTTAAGGTAAATGCTGCCGAAAAGTGTAGGTTCACATTCAATGAAGTCGTGCCGGCTATTCAGTTGTATGGAATGACCTCCTATTCCCTTATTGTAACATATTCAGGATTAGGTTTCAGCTTTCTTCCAATCGTACATTTTTTATCCGCTGCCCCTAATAATATTTATTAACGGGATGTGGGGGTAAACTACAAACAGCTGACTGCCATTGCCTGGACAAGAAGAGGAGTGAACCAGCCATGATTTCCCGACCTCCAAAAATTATCATTTTATATGCCAGCTACGGGGATGGGCATTACCAAGCCTCCAAGGCGGTTGAGGCCAGCTTGCGGAACAAAGGCCTGACAGACGTCCTATTGCTTGATCTAATGGCGGAGGCGCATCCGCTGATCAACGGGTTAACCAAGTTCGTGTATTTACAAAGCTTCAAGACGATTCCCGGCCTCTACGGCTGGGTTTATAATGCCACCAAGCAAATGCCGCAGGAAGCGCCGCTGCTCGAGGTGATCAATTCGTTTGGCATCGGCAAACTGCAGCAGACATTGCGACAAGCCCGTCCGGATCTCATCCTTCATACTTTCCCTCAACTCGCGATGCCCCGGCTGCTCAAACGAACCGGTCAGTCGCTGCCGCTTGCCAATATCATCACCGACTTCGACTTGCACGGAAGGTGGATTCACTCCGGGGTTGACCGCTACTACGTTGCCACCGACGATTTGAAAGCGGAAATGATCGACCGCGGGATTCCCGGCGACCGAATTCAGGTCAGCGGGATTCCGGTGAAACCGGAATTTGCCGATTCACAGCAACCCGAAGGCGCGGAGGATGACTTGCCTGCTCCTCTCCAAGGACTTATCCCGAACCATACCCGCGGAAAAACCACCGTTCTGCTGATGGCAGGAGCCTACGGTTCCATGCAAGGGGTTCGCGAAGTTATCGAACGGTTAAACGCCTCGGAACGTTACCGCATCATCACCGTTTGCGGGAGAAACCGCGAGCTTTACCGCTCGCTCCAGGAGCAGCTAAATCCCCATCCCGATGTCCATGTGCTCGGATACGTCGAACAGATTGCCGCCTTGATGCGGAAAAGCGACTGTATCGTAACCAAGCCGGGGGGCATCACGTTGTCCGAAGCGCTGTCCTGCCGGCTGCCGGTGTTCGTGTACCGCCCCGTTCCCGGGCAAGAGCTCAACAACGCGCGGTACCTTGCGCAAAAAGGCGTAGCTTCCATCGCCCGCACCCCTGCGGAGCTGACCGAGGAAATCGACGCTCTCTTCGGGAACGAACACCGGCAGGTCGAGCTTCGCCGGAAAATAGAAAACCTCCGCCGGCCAAAAGCCGCGGAGGTTATTGCAGACGATATTTTACAGCAGTGGTTCGCACCTGATCGGACCGAGCTGGTTCTTTCGTGAGAGGGCTCGTCATACATTAGGATAAGACAATCCTCCCTGAAAGAAGGTGTCGTCCTGATGTCCCCTTTCAAATCATCCACCGGCCTCTACGAAAACGTCGCCGGCTTCCTGTGTTACCTGTTCGCTTTTGTCGGCGGCGTCGCGTTTCTCGCACTGGAGCGGCGCAGCCGATTCGTACTGTTCCATGCCCTGCAATCGGTCATGCTGTTTGGCGGCCTGATGTTGGCCCATGCCTTGTCCGGCTTCCTGCCGGTCATCGGCATTGTCGTCAATCTGCTGCTGACCCTGCTTGGCGTCACCCTTTGGGTTGTGCTGATGCTGGCTACGCTCCAGGGAAAATGGCTGAAGCTGCCTTGGATCGGCGAGCTGGCCGAGCGTCAGCTGCAGCGGATGTAGCCTCTCATTGAGCCACGCTGCTGTATGCCGTCGCACTGGCGGGTTCTTGAAGTTCAACCGCTTCTTCTGCCAAAGCCGGCTTGCGCTGCCCACTCCAGCCGTTAAACAGCAAGTTCATCCCAATCGCCGTAAAGCTGCCCGCCACGATCCCGTTGTCCACCAGAATCCGCAGTGCGGCCGGCAGCCGGTCAAACAGCTCGGGCATCACGGTCACACCTAATCCCATGCCGACGGAACAAGCGATGATCAGCAGGTTTTCATGCCGGTTTAAATCTACCTGATCGCCCAACATCCGGATCCCGGAGGACAATACAAGTCCAAACAACGCGATCATCGCTCCGCCGAGCACCGACGTCGGCACCAGCTGCGTCAACGCGGCGATTTTGGGCACGAAGCCGATCAGAATCAGCAGCGAGCCGGCCACCACGATCACGTCGCGGGTTTTCACCCGGCTCATCTGGACAAGCCCGACATTTTGCGAATACGTCGTATACGGAAACGAGTTGAAAATCCCTCCGCGCATGATCGCCAGCCCTTCCGCCCGGTACCCCCGCGTCAAATCCTTATCGGTAATCTCTTTATCTACGATTTTGCCAAGCGCCATAAATACGCCGGTCGATTCGGCGACACTTACGATCGCCACTAGAATCATCGTCAAGATTGCGGAAGCGTGGAACGTCGGTTTGCCAAAGTAAAACGGCTGTACCGCATGAAACCAGCTGGCTTCCTTTAGCGGTGTCAAATCGACTTCACCGGCGAGCGCTGCCACCAGCGTCCCTACGATCAACCCCAGCAAAACGGAGATGGAACGCGGAAAGCCTTTGGCAAAGCGGTTCATCAAAATGACGAACAGCAATACCCCAAAGCCCAGCACAAGGTTCAGCGGGCTGCCAAAGTCCGGATTCTCGCCCGGGCTGCCGCCGCCCAAATCCGAGATCGCCACCGGGATCAGCGTAACGCCGATAATCGTGACGACGGAGCCGGTAACGACCGGCGGAAACAAAGCGATCAGCTTGCCGAACAAACCGGCAAACAGGAATACAAACAGCCCGGAGGCGATGATTGCGCCGTAAATGGACGAGACCCCAGCGCCATCCGTCAGCCCGATGGCGATCATGGGCGACACGGCCTGAAAAGCGCAGCCCAGCATCACCGGAAGCCCGATGCCGAACCAGCGATTCCCCCACACCTGAAGCAGCGTCGCGACGCCGCAAGCCAGCAGGTCGATGGCGATCAGGTAGGTCATCTGCTGAGCTGTGAAGTTCAACGCGCCTCCGACGATCAGCGGGACGATCACGGCTCCGGCATA
The DNA here is from genome assembly GCF_001486505.1 of Paenibacillus rubinfantis. Classification (GTDB taxonomy): domain Bacteria; phylum Bacillota; class Bacilli; order Paenibacillales; family Paenibacillaceae; genus Fontibacillus; species Fontibacillus rubinfantis. The sequence continues at coordinate 566,331 of NZ_LN909064.1, read as the reverse complement.
CATCGCCAGCACGTGCTGCAACCCAAGCGATAGAGTTTTAAAGGGATGACGGTGTTTCTGAAAAATACGTTCGCGTTCCATTGGATTCTAGTTCCTCCCCGAATTGATAGTTAATCCCATGAATGATTAGGTGTATCCTCGACGAAAGCCACTGCACCGTCTTCCAGCGAGGCGATCCGAACGAGCGATTCGACGCGGTATCCTGCTTCGGTGAGCAGCCGGGCTCCCGGCTGGAATGACTTCTCAATAACGATTCCGATGCCGGCGACAGAAGCCCCAGCTTTCTCCACGATGCGGGCCAGCCCGAAGGCAGCCTCGCCGTTTGCCAAAAAGTCGTCTACGATCAACACCCGATCTTCTGCACACAGAAACTTTTTCGACACCGTGATCTCGTTGGTTTCCCGCTTGGTGAACGAGTATACTTTTTCCACATAAATGTTGTCCTTGAGTGTCAGCGACTGATGCTTGCGCGCGAAGATCATCGGCACGCTAAGCTCCAGCGCGGTCATGATCGCCGGGGCGATCCCGGAGGATTCAATCGTCAGCACCTTCGTGATGCCTTCACCGGCAAATCGCCGGGCGAACTCGGCCCCCATTTCCTTCATCAGCACCGGATCCATTTGATGATTCAGAAACGAATCCACCTTCAACACCTGGTTTCCCAGGACGATCCCCTCTGCCATCACTTTGTCCTTCAACAGCTTCATTGCGGTTATCCCCTCTCCCATCGATCATCTTTAACTATCCGCAAAACGCAAAAAAGCCCATTTCCTGAGCGGAAATGGACCTATAAACAGAAAGCCCCCGATGCGTACCGAAACAGCGAAAAAACAGGCGAAAATACACCTGAAACCTCCGCTTCCCGGGCTTATGCACGGCGTTACTTTCCGTAGTCCGATCATTCCGGTGATCAGGTAGAGACATGCAGGCCAATCCCTGCACTTATACGGAAAATTCATAGATGAACACACAATGTTAGAAGTATAACGCATCCCGCCCGGGAAGAGGAAGAGGAATTTTGAGGGTTTCGTGAAAACTTTGCAACGCTTTGTTTCAAACAGCGCCACCGTTACATCGCCGAGGATTTCAAACTATAGCGGCTTAGGCTCCCGCGGCAACAGGTTGGTGAGCAGCGTCTTTAATTCGCCGTCTTCCTTGTAGGTTTTCTCTCCGGTATCAAGGCGGCGTACCCGGATCTCGCTGTAATCTGCGCCGGCTTCCGTCGGCTTGAATACGAGGTTTTGTTGATCCTCCAGACGCAGCTTATATCCCATCTCTTCGAACATTTGCAGAAAGTCGCTTTCGGACGGAGACTTTCCGGGATCGAGGAAAAGCAGACCACGCAAGCTCTTCACCTCATCCTTATGTACGACATCAAAATGTACGATGCATTCCACGTACCTCACGCTCCTGTTCACTGGATTATGCGGTATAGCATCCCCCTCCTCAAGAGGGAGCATCCGCTCGAAAGCGGGGCAAGATCCGAGGAGGGCGTTGAAATAACGAAGCCGGCACAACAGCTGCGGAGCCGCTGCGAAACCTTTGCTCCTGGGCCGCCGTACCGGCGTATACCGCATGCTTATCTATTACTACGAATGAGTGCGCTGCCGGGGCAGTTGAGTTTATGACAACCTGATGAACTTTCGCTTCGCTAAATTTGCTCTGAGCCGCAATGCGGGCACCATTTGGTGCCTTTCACCAGTGTAGAGGAACAAATTTGGCATTTGACGGTGGCCACGCCGCCGATCATCACTTCCACTTCCGGACTCTCCGGCTGCGGAGCTGCAGCGTTCTGAGACCAGCTGCGAATGCGGCGGTCCAGCTCCTCCTGGCGTTTGCGTTCCCGGTCCAGCTCGCGTTGCTGACGCTCCTCCTCCTCCGGATCTACCGGTTCGACGGCCTCCGTCGGTTGTGCCCCCGGTTCCCGCGGCTCCGTCTTCTCGCGAACCAGGGAAGCGGCTAGCACCAGCGTATCCATCTCGTTAATCGCTACCGGCTCCATGACCGGAGGCTCCGAGCTGACCGCCGCCTCACGTGAGACCGGCGGCTGCACCGGTTCTGGAGCCGGCTTCAGCAATTCCGCTGGAACGGAGGGTTTGGCCTTCATCAGCTTATGGCCGCAATATTGGCAGAACAAAGCATCCTCCGCCACGTTCCGGCCGCAAGCGCCGCAGAGGCGTTCATTTTTGAGCTCGGCGATTTTTAACCGAATTTCGTCGCGTTCCTCCGTGAGCAGATCACAGGTTTTGGCCAGCTCCAGCATCTCTTTTTCCGCATTGGCCATATCCTTATTTCGGTAAGCCTCGTAGAACACTTCGCCCATTTTTTGAAAATATAAACCCAGTTCGCGTTCGATATTTGAAATTTGGGTGTTCAGTTTACCGATCTCCACGACATTTTGCGCGCGATCGGTAACCTTGCCCGCACCGTCCTTTAACCGTTGTAAAAAATTCATGACATGATTCCTCCCCGCGAAATATTCACTATCATACCAGATTTTGCACCCCCGTGAAACCGTCCTGCGACTCAGGACGCGGCTTCTCCGGCTTTTCACCCCCCTCTGGGGGACGCGGTATCGCTCACCTTTTGCGGACCTCGGCCCTCCTTCGGGACAAAATGTTGCAATTAGTACAACATATGTCCGAGCAACCCCGGGACAGCACGATAATGTTGTAGAGGGTACGACTTTTTTGCCCAAAAGGACGGATAACGGGGCGAAAAGGTTACAGGGAATACAGTATTTTCGCTAGTTCAGAGGCGCGGGGAGGGGAGGCCGTCTGTGGCGGAGGAAATAGAGGTGGGTGGGTTGCCCCGATGAAGCAACCGCGCTGACCGCGCCTTGCAGGTCCTGTCTCTTCTACACATCACTAGGTGTGTTCCAACAGCCGGCGCAGCAGCGCCGGCTTCTCCCGCTCCGCCGGCGGCGACAACGGGATCTGCACCGCATGATCCGGTGCCAGCTCTACCTGCAGCCCGTCCGCTTCATAGCGGACCTGCGTCGCGCCGGATTCCTGCGCTATCGTTTGGGTCCTGGTCATGCGTATTCCTCCTCGCAGCTTTTTATCTCCACATGCTTCCGGTTTCAATCGACAACGTATGGCCCCGTCATTCCACTCGTTCCGCCGCTACCGCCGTTCGCACATCCAATGCGTAACTTTTGCGGAAGCGGGTTCAGCCAAACGCACCTTCCGGGAAAAGCCCGCCTTCCTGCAGCTCGATCAAGCTGCGGAGCTCCTCGTCGCTCATTTCTGTCAGCCATTGTTCGCCGGAGCCAACCACTTGCTCCGACAGCGATTTTTTACGCTCGATTAATTCATCGATCCGCTCTTCCAGCGTCCCTTGGCAGATCAGCTTATGCACCTCGACGTTCTTCTGCTGCCCGATCCGGAATACCCGGTCGGTCGCCTGGTTCTCCACCGCCGGGTTCCACCACCGGTCATAATGGACGACATGATTGGCCCGGGTCAGGTTGAGGCCAACGCCACCCGCCTTCAGCGATAACACGAAGATCGGCGAGCCCTCGCCGTCCTGAAACGCCCGTACCATCGTATCCCGGTCGGCCTTCGGCACACCGCCGTGTAGAAAGAACGGTCGAATGCCGTACCGCTCCGCCAAACGCGCCTGCAGCAGCTCCCCCATCCGGACGTATTGGGTGAAGATCAACGCCGCTTCCCCGCTGTCCATAATCATATCGAGCAGCTCGCCCAACCGCTCCATTTTACCTGAACGCCCAAACGCAGCCGTCTCCGGCAATCGCGCGCCTTGAACAAGCTCCGGGTGATCGCAGATTTGCTTCAGCCGGGTCAGCGAAGATAACACCAAGCCCTTGCGGGCGATACCGTTTTGGCTGCCGATCCGGCCAAGCAGCTCCGCCGTCACGGATTGGTACAAGCGGGCTTGCTCAACGGTTAACGTACAATAGGATTTCAGCTCAATTTTCTCCGGAAGGTCCTTGCGGATATCCGGATCGCTCTTGAGGCGGCGCAGCAGGAACGGCGCCACCAGCTTCCGCAGCTTCTGCAGCTCGCCTGCTTGCTGCTCTCCCCCGGCACCGGTATACCGCGTCCGAAACGAGGCGTGCGTGCCCAGATATCCGGGATTCAGGAATTGAAAAATCGACCAAAGCTCGCTTAGCCGGTTTTCCACCGGGGTGCCGGTCATGGCGATCCGGTGCGGTGCGCTGAGCTTCATCACGCTTTGCGCCTGCTTGGTTCCGTAATTCTTAATGTACTGGGCTTCGTCCAGCACCACCGTCGTCCACTCGACCGAACGCAGCTCCTTGGCATCCCGGCCGGCCAGCTGATAGGTCGTCAGAATGACGTCGCATGCCCGGTACTCCTGCAGGAACCGGTCCTCATGATACCGGTCGCTCCCATGATGCACGTACAAGCGCAGCTCGGGAGCAAATCGGGAGAACTCCCGCTGCCAGTTGCCTAACAAGGAGGTGGGACAGATGATCAGGCTTTTGCCCTCCGTCTGCCGGTTCCCATCCAACAGCACGGAAATCACCTGCACCGTTTTCCCCAAGCCCATATCGTCAGCCAGCAGCGCGCCGAACCCCAGCTCGCGCATTGTGGCCAGCCACTGATACCCCCGTTCCTGATAGGGGCGCAGCGTCCCGTTGAGCCCGGCAGGCACCACTCGCGGTTGCAACTGCCGAACTGCACCGCCGGCCATCAGCATGGACAGCATCCCCGTCGTTTCGATGCCGGCGATATCCACACCCTCCAGCTGCACCTCCTCCTCGCCGGAAGCCAGGTGCATCAGTTCGCGAAAGGTCAAGGTTCCATTCTCATGGCGCTTCATAAACTTCAGCACCTGGCGGATCTCCTTCACATCCACTTCAATCCATTCGCCGCGAAAAAAAACGAGCGGCAGCTTCGCCGATGCCAGCTCGGCCAGCTCCTCCCGGGTCAACTCGCGGCCCCCGAGCAGCACCTCGGCTTCAACGGCGACCAGTTGGTCCACGCCCAGCTTCGGCATTCCGGCTGCCCCGCCATCCGGCAAATCACCCGCAAATCCGTGAGCTTTGATGCGGACTTTAGCGGGACGCCGCCCTTCTCGAGTCCAGCGGCTCGGCATCTGCACGGTCACGCCATGCTTGCGCAGTGCCGGAACGGACTTGCTCAAAAAGGCAAACAGCTCCTCCGGCTCCAAGAGCAGCTCCTGCGGTCGCGGGGCCTCCAGAGCAGCGGCCACCTCCCGGGAGACGCCGGCCGCCTTGCTCAGCCGCAGCAGGAAATTCTCCTGTACATTCCGGTACAGGAGCCCGTAAATCTCCATGTCCGGCTCCGGGTAGCTCCAGACCAGACCAGCCGGCAGCAACACGCGGGTATCCTCGGCCCCTTCGGCCCAGAAGCTCAACCGCCAGGCAGAGGTTGCGGCAGCTGCCCGAGCCCCTGCCTCTTCCCCGCCTGCCTCATTGGGCTCTACCCGCAGACAGAGCCGCAGGCTCCCCGTTGCAACCCCGCCGGCTTCGGGTTCCTCAGCCCGGGGACGACCGCCCCCGGCGGCGGTAATCTCTGCGCTTAACTGCTCCAGCTCTGCCGAGCTCCCTTGGATATCCGCAGGCGGCCCGCCGGTCAGCAGGCCGTTCCACCACAGCTCGGCGAGCGGCGAAGAGCCCCGGTGGTAATCGGCCCGGCTGGGATTTAACTTTCGTCCCAAGTCCTGAACCGCCCCGCGCGTTTCGTGATCGATCATCGCGGTTAGAAACGAATGCAGCACCGCCATCTGCCGGTCCTCAAGCGAACCTTCCTCTTCAGAAGCAACTCCCGCCCCCGTTTGCACTGCGGCCAGACAGATCGGCGGCATCGCACCCGCCAGACGTTGAAACCGCGCCGCATCGTCCGTCTCCGTCAGCAGCGGCCCCCAGGCTGCTCGCATTTGACCCTGTGCACCGCGTCGTCTTCCGGTGGCAGTCACCGGACGTATGGTCGGAGCAATCCGGCCGCGCAGCAGCAGATCCAGAGCAAATCGGGCCGCTTTGCTCCAATAGCCCATTTCTGCTCCCGGCTTGATCTCCTGCTCCTCCCAAGCCGATTCGTCCCATTGCAGCAGCAGGCGCCACGCTTCCGGTACCGGCAAAGCCAACCCCTCCAGGGACCGACCGATCAAGCTTCGGCGCTCCCCGTTTTTATAGGACCTCCGCACGGATGAGACCGGATACCTGACCTCCGCCAGCCGCAGTACGGCATGCTGAAAAGGCCGGACTCCCGGCTCCAGCTCCTTACGCCGAAGCACTGCGGTCCAGGCATCCACTTTCGACTCCGAGACTTCTCCGGAGAAGCAAAACAACACATCGCCTAGCCATATTCCATAAAGACGTTGATTCATGATGATCTCCCGTCGGTTATCCTGATTCCTACCCAAAATTCATTACTAACATCTTATACGAAAACCGCAGGAGATAAAACCGCCTTCCTCCCCACCCTTATCTTTTGAAAATAATTGGGGAATATTGCAAAGTAGCGAAGACGATCGAAGGAGGGAGGTTCCCCGTGATGCCCAGCAAGGCCGGATATTGGTGCAATCTCGCCTCGTTTGCGGCGCTGATGGCGGCAAACCTGGCTACAACCGCGCTTCCGTTTGGCGTTCGCCGAACCGGCGAGCTCCGGGACGGTTTGCATGCGCTCCTCACGCCGGCGGGTTATACCTTCTCGATCTGGCTGCTTATCTACGGTTTGTTGACCGGCTGGGTCCTTTATCCGCTCCTGCGACCGGCCCGGGAGCCGTTTTCAGTTCCGCCCATGCCGGTTCGATTTCTGCTGACTTGCCTGCTGTCCATCGTCCGGGTGATGCTGGGCGATCATTATCCCCTGCTTAACCTGGTGATATTGCTCTTACTCGTGATCGTGGCCGCCTCTATGTACCGCAGTACCCGGCAGATCCTCCGCCCGGCTGCTGCGGAAGTCTGGTTCGTGCGCCTGCCGTTTAGCTTGTATTTCGGGTGGATCTCCGTCACCGCGTTGGCCAGCATCGATACCTGGGTAGTCCAGACCCGCCTTCTCGAGGGCCGCCTCTCCGGAGGCCCATGGCAGATCGGGCTCACGCTCCTGCTTCTCGCCGTCGGGCTCGCCGGCGCGTGCCTGGTTAGCTTCCGATGGCGGGACGCCATCGTTCCGCTCACGTTTGCCTGGGGGTATGGCGCCATTGCGGCTGAAACCCAGCTGCACCGCACCGTGGGCTTCGTTTCCGGCGCCGGGGCCTTGGCGTTGATCGTTTACGCGCTCTGGATCTGCTTTATACGTTCCTATGAACGGGATTAGCCTCCCTGAACCTGGGACCGGAGGCTGCCGTTTTTCACAAAAAAAGCCGCCGAAAGGCTTTCGCCCCCAGCAGCTTTCCGGCTCAACAAACAACCCTGAGCCATGTTATTTGACCGCGACAACCTCGATTTCGACCAACCCGTCCTTCGGCAGGCGAGCCACTTCAACGGCGCTGCGCGCAGGATATGGCTCGGCAAAAAACGAACCGTACACTTCGTTCACCTTAGCAAAATCATTCATGTCCTTAAGAAATACGGTTGTCTTGATCACCTTGTCCAATCCGCTCCCGGCGGCAGCCAGCACGGCCTGAACATTCCGCAAAGCTTGAGCAGCCTGGGCTTCAACCCCATCCGCCAGCTGTCCGGTTTCCGGCACCAGCCCCAACTGGCCTGAGGTAAAGATCAAATCCCCCAGCTGAATCCCCTGAGAATAAGGACCGATGGCCCCCGGCGCGGCTGTCGTGGAAATCACATGCTTCTCCATTATCTGTCATCCCATCCTTTCTTCTCCCCATTGTAACGATAATCCGTCCATCACGGCAACATGGACCCTACGAACTCATCACTTCATGATGAGCCCGGGCCGGTTTTAACGGTATATAGAAGGAAAACGCGCTGCCTTGACCTTCCTTACTGCTCATGCGGATATAACCGCCGAGCAATCGGGCCAGGTTGCTGCTGATCGACAGCCCCAGACCCGTCCCTCCGTACCGCCGGCTGATGGAACCGTCCGCCTGTTGAAACGCCTCAAATACGGCCAACTGCTTGTCCTCGGCAACACCGATGCCGGTATCCGATACGGTGAACACGAGCCATTCCCCTTCAGGCGTATCGTTCGCCGGAGCTCGGCGGATGTCCAGCTCTACACTTCCCTCATGTGTAAATTTAAACGCATTGGACAGCAGATTCCGCAGGATTTGGACAATCCGCTGCGGATCGGAAATGATCGATTCGGGTAAGCCTGTCTCCAGTCGGGTATGAAATTCAATCTTTTTCTGGGCGGCGATCCGCTCGAATTGCATTTGCATCCAGACGGGCAGCTCCGCCAGCACCACTTCTTCGTTTGTGATCTCCAGCCGCCCCGCCTCAACCTTGGACAAATCCAGGATATCGTTAATGATCTGCAGCAGCTCTTGTCCGGATTTATGGATAATGCGGCCATACCCCGAGATCTCTTCCCCCGCCTCCTCCGACTCGCTGATCATCTCCGCAAAATTAATGATGCTGTTCAGCGGCGTCCGCAGCTCGTGCGACATCGTGGCCAAGAACTCCGATTTATAACTGGACGCCTGAGCCAGCTGCTTGGCCCGATCCTCCAACCCGATCTTGGCTTTGTGCAGCTCATCGGTCTGTTTGCGCAGCAGCTCATTGGCGTATTTTAGCTCCAGGTTTTGCCTTGCCCCAAGCTGAAAGTCCCGCAGGATCAGCGCAAATACCAGACTGAGCATAAGGCTCATCGGCAGGGCGACCGGCATAATTTGCGATAAATAAAACTTCGCTGGTGTAACGCCAAAGATGGCGATATTTATGCAGTTCATCACATTCACGACAAGAATCGTAACCAAGCCTTTGACTGCAAAGCGATGATGGGTCCGTTGCATCCAATAATTCAGCCCGGCGCAAACGAATCCAAGCAGCGTCAGATTCAGCAAACCCACCAGAGCCGCTGCGCTGATGCCAAACGTGAGCCGCGCCAGGCCAATCCCGAACCCGATCACAACCATCGTCAACGGACTGGAATACACAAAAGCCGCTATCATCAGCGGCACCAGACGCAGGTCAAACAAAACGTCGTCTTTGAGCCGGAACCCAAACCTCATGCAGACCCAGCCCGATAAGATCATCAGCAGAACGGACAGGACGTGCAGCGTCTTCTGCGACATTTTCCTCAACCCGTATTTATATAGGATATTGGCCAAATAGGCCACCGTGATCAACAGGCTTAGATTTAACACAAAGGTATTACTTATCCCCATATCCCCACTCCTGATTGCCAAATCGGCTGGTCTTTCGCAATTTTAGCCGGATTCTTTGCTTTGGTTCCCCCGCCGATAATACTGCACGAACAATTCGGCAAAATACGGGTCCCACTGGGTTCCGCGGCCTTGCTCCAGAATTTCGATCGCTTGATCACGCTCCAAGCCTTTGCGGTAAGGCCGGTCGGAGGTCATCGCGTCAAAGGCGTCCGCCACGGCGATAATCCGTCCAAACAGCGGGATCTCTTCCCCGGACAAGCCGTCCGGATAGCCCCCGCCATCGTACCGTTCATGATGGGAGCGAACCCCCGGCAAATAAGGGGCCATCGCATCCGCAGGTTCCACTTGCTTTAAAATAGCTTCGCCAAGCGCAGGATGCTGCTTCACCTGCTCCCATTCCTCTTCGGTCAAGCGGCCTTCTTTCAGCAGAACCGCATCGCGGATCCCGATTTTGCCGATATCGTGGAGCAGCGCCGACTTGCGCAGCTCATCAAGGCGCTCTTCGGACAAACGGGCCATCTCCCCGATTTTGACCGCGTATTCCGCAACCCGCAGCGAATGGCCGGCCGTATATGGATCGCGGGCATCCAGCGCCGCCGCTAATGTGCCGAAATAGCTGTCCACCAATTGGCTGTTTCGCGAGGCCTGTGTTTGCAGCCCCCGCAGCATATGATTAAAGCCCGTAACCAGACGGGAAAACTCGTCGGAAAACAAATCGCTGGCCCCGGTCCGAATGCTTCCGGTCTTCACCTCGGCCATCCGTTCGTACAAATGCTGAATCGGCAGCATGATTTCGCGCGCCAGCAGCCGGGAACCGATAATCGCAAAGACGATGCTCACGGCTAAAATATATCCGGCCCATTGCCAATAAGCATAAGCGCCATGGCCAAGCTCTTCGAAGCGAAACTGCATCGATAAGCTGTACAGCAGCAACGGGGCCATGCTCATTAATGCAAAGCTCCATTTTAACTTTCGAGATACAGGGACGATAACCCTTCCGTGAAGCGATAATTCTTTGCCAAACATCTTGCGGCTCCATGCGATAAGCTCCTCCAGAACCGGCCTAATCGCATAGGAGGTTAAGTAATATTCAACTAAGGCGTGCATACCGCTAACTAAGATGCCGCCTAAGGTGGCAAGCAGCACGTAGTAAGGCGGAATCGACAGGTGGCCGGATTGAATGAGCCACAGCGTTAAGCCCGCTCCCGGTACCACCAGGCCAAACAAATGAGGCCCGAGGATGCGCTTGACCGCGAGCGAGGGTAAACGATGCGTACGTATGTATACATTCTGAAGCGTTTGGTAGCTGCCGATCTCCTCCATAAATACGCTGTGGATCGGCTTCATTTGCCGGGCAAATACAAACCATTCCAGTCCCAGCATACAGCATATTGAAATGCTCAGGATGCCGATCAACCAAGCGTATTCCGAGGGAGATATATTCAAAGGCGCGGCTGTAATAAGACTCGCGATCGCGACGACCGCAAGCAAGGAGCCTGCTGCATAATTAAGTAAAAGGCGCGAAATAAACGTCCTATACACCGTCAAAAAGGATGCCTTCTTTCCGTCTCGCGATATTTTCGGGCAGCGCCCGCTTCTAACTATATCGGCATTTGTCATGACTATTTTCACAAGCCGTTTGGAACTTTTTGTTTATAAGCCCTCTTTACGGATGTCCACGGGGTGGATCACCTTAAAAAACCGGGAGTTTTCACCTATGCAGCTAGGTAATTAGTCGGGTTTCAACAACAGATTCACAAATCTCTATTAAGTCCCCATCTTAAAAATAAATATTTTAAATATTAGGCAATCGCTTACAAACGCTCAAACCCTTGCGTGGCGCAGATTCCGACGGTTTAGGGAGTTGTTTTATGTCACACCTCATGTGATTTATTTCACATTAACACCTATTCTTATATGCTAAAATTCCATCGAACAAAGGTTTTGGGACTCCTGAACCCCTCATAAAATCAGCCCTTTTCAAGCTTTTCCCCGCCTGATTGTCGTTATTAAAATGTCTTCACATTTTAATATATATATTTCATTCACTGGAGGTCTCTATCATGAAAAAAGCTTCAATTATCCTTAGCAGTGCCCTGCTGCTCGGTGTATTGGCCGGCTGCGGGTCGAACAACGACGCGAACAGCGCAAACAAAACAGAGCCGGCAAACAACGCGGCTGCCACCAACACCAATGCAACAAACGCAGGCAGCAATGATGCATCTGCAGAGCAAGGCAAATATCAAGACGGCGTGTATTATGCCCAAGGTGAAGTGGATGCGGATTCCGGCTGGCAATCCTACGTCACCCTGACAGTCGCCGGTGGCAAAATCACGGAAGCCAAATGGAACGCGCTGAGCGAGAAAGCTCCTGTCGATAAAGTGACTTACTCCAAAGAAGGCAAATACGGCATGAAAGCCGGCGGCGCCTCTTCCGAATGGCATGAGCAAGCCGAGAAGGTTGAGCAATTCCTGATCGAGAAACAAGATCCAAAAGCTATTACCCTGAATGACGAAGGCAAAACCGACGCGATTGCCGGTGTTTCTGTCCATGTAAGTGAATTCTTTAACTTGGCCGATCAAGCGCTGACCGCAGGTCCAGTTGCAGCGGGTCCTTACAAAGACGGCACCTACCATGTCGAAGGCGCTGCATTCGACGAGCATTCGGGCTGGAAAGATACGGTTGATGTCGTCGTTGCGGCAGGCAAGATCGTTAAAGTTAACTTTAGCGGCGTAAACGACAAAGGGGAAGACAAAAAACAATATTCGATCGATGGCAAATACGGCATGAAAGCGGCTGGCTCGCAAGGCGAATGGCATGAAGAAGCAGCGAAAGCCGAAGCTTACCTGGTTGAGAAGCAAGATCCGGCAGCCGTAACGTTTAACGAAGAAGGCAAAACCGATGCCATCGCCGGTGCAACCATCACGCTGCAACCGCATTTCGAACTTGTTACCAAGGCTCTTGAACAAGCGAAATAAACGCATATTCCCACCCACCCTAAAATGAGAAGGTGAACCACTTGAAGAAAATCGTAGTTTTGGGCGGCGGTTATGGCGGTGTTGTTACTTCCAAGCATCTGGCCAAACTGTTCAAAAAAGATAAAGACGTGGAGATCCAGCTGATTGACCGGAACCCCTACCATACGCTGCTGACGGAATTGCACGAAGTTGCAGCCAATCGGGCACCGGAAGATTCGGTCAAAATCGAACTGAAGAAGATTTTTGCCGGACAAAAAGTCGACGTGGTTCTGGATTCCATCGATAACATTGATTTTAACGCCAAAGAACTTCGTTCCGAGCAAACGACTTATCAATACGACTACCTTGTAATCGGTACCGGTTGTAAACCAACGTTCTTTGGGATTCCCGGTGCCGAGGAGCATGCGCTGACGCTGTGGTCCTATGAAGACGCCGTACGCTTGAAAGAGCAAGTACGCAACAAGTTCAGCGAGGCAGCGAAGGTTCGCAATGCCGCCAAACGCCGCAAGATGCTGTCCTTCGTTGTCGTAGGCGCCGGCTTCACGGGCGTGGAACTGGTTGGCGAATTGGCCGAGTTCCGCGACGAGCTGTGCAAAGAGTTCTTTATCGATCCGAGCGAGGTCCGTCTGGTCGTAGCCGATATGGCTCCGAAAATCCTGCCGATCCTGCCGGATAAATTGATCGAAAAAGCAGCGAAACGGCTGCACAAGATGAACGTAGAAATCATTACGAGCGCCAAGATCACCGGCGTAACGCCAACCAGCGTACAGCTCGGCGAAGGTAAAGAGCTGGAAGCCGACACGATCGTGTGGACGGCCGGGGTCGAAGGCTCCGAGCTCGTTGGCAAGCTCGACGTGAAGCAGGAAGGCCGCAAACGGATCGTCACGAACGATAAGCTGCAAAGCATCGATCACGAGGACGTTTATATCGTCGGCGACAACATCTTCTTCATTCCGGAAGGCGAGACCCGTCCGGTGCCGCAGATGGTTGAAAATGCCGAGCAAGCCGGTCCGCTCATCGCGCACAACATCTATGCGGACGTTCACGGTAAACCGAAGAAGTCTTATAAACCCGGCTTCCACGGCACGATGGTATGTATCGGCAGCCGCTACGGCGTAGCGAATGTAGGTCTTCCGAACAAAATGTTTATGCTGAGCGGCTTCATGGCAATGTTCAGCAAGCACTTGATCAATATGTACTATTTGTTCACCGTGGCTGGCTTTGCCAAAGTATGGACTTATATGATGCACGAATTCTTCCACGTGAACAATCGCAGAAGCTTCGTTGGCGGTCATTTTGCGAAGCGGTCGCCGAACTTCTGGCTCCTGCCGCTGCGGCTTTTCGTAGGCTACAAATGGCTGGAAGAAGGCATCGACAAGCTTCCGAAGGTTTGGAAGGATCCATCGAATATCTTCCTGATCCCGGCTTCTCCCAAAGCGGATGTCATTTCGGCAGCCAGTGAAGCAGCCGGTGAGGTCACCAAAACCGTAGATGCCCAAGCGGCAGCTTCGGCCGTGGAAAGCGCCTCAACGGCAGTCACTGCCTTGCCGGTGCCTGGATTTATTAAATCGATCGTTGGCTGGTTTATGGATGTGTTCTTCTACACTTCGGACGGCGGTTACACCGCACTAGCTACCGTATTCCAGTTCTTTATGGTCTTTGCGGAAATCGCGCTTGGCGTCATGATCATCGTAGGTCTCTTCACCGCCATCGCCTCGGCAGCGACCGTTGCGTTGGGCGTCATGATCTGGTCTTCCAGCATGGCATCGACCGAAATGCTGTGGTATATGACCGCAGGCGTTGCCCTGATCGGTGGATCGGGCAGCACGTTTGGCCTGGATTACTACGTCCTTCCTTGGCTCAAGAAACAATGGAAACGAATCCCTCTGGTACGAAGATGGTATCTCTATACCGAATAAACAGCTCTTATGAAACCTTGAACCGGAGTAATGTGCGCCTGGCGCACATTACTCTCCTTTTTCTCCTTTGCCGAAATCGGTGTCAGGGTCCCTGCAAGACGGCTTTTTGAACTACCTCTGTGAGGAGTGTGCCCTAATGAAATTCCAACTCATTCAAGACGCTTATCGCTTATTGCAGGGCGAATTATCGCCCGAGGCCGGCATTCAGATCGATTTACCTTATGAAGAAGCAACCCCGCTGGCAGACCTGCTGCTGCAATATGACATGACGCCGGCACGCCAGCGTCAACGGTTATCCATTTACATCGCAATCAAGCTCGCTATGCAGCGCCACAGCGAATGCAGCTCCCTTGCCCCCGGCGAGGCGCTGACCCGCAAAGTGCTGGACGGCGACTACCTATACAGTTTTTACGTTGAGCTTTGCTTGAAATGGGAAGAATTCGATTTGCTTGTGCATCTGGCTCCTATTATTAAGCAGTTGCAAATCAAACGCGTGGAGGGACGCTCCGAGGACGAGCGCTTGCTCAAAGCTTGGGAACTGTTCCTGCAGCTGGAGAATAACCGCAGTACCGCTACCAAGGCGATGTGAAGCTCGAAGGGCGCGAAGCTCCCTGATGGAGGATTCGCAACCGGCTAAACCTAAGCATCCATCAAACCGCTAATCCATACTCCGGAGGGATCGCCATGAAGCTTGAGGAAACGTTAAACATCTCATTGAAAACGGTCGATCGGGAAATTGAGAACATGGTGAAATACGACCGTGACGTCCCCCGTTCTTCCCAGTTGGCGAAGAGCATCGTGGAGCTGATTCGTTCGGGCGGCAAGCGGGTTCGTCCCCTGATGGTTATCGTAGGCAGCCGCTTTGGCCCCGATCCCGACCCGAAGAAGGTATGGCGCCTTGCTGCGGCTGCGGAATTTATTCACGCCGCCTCCCTGATCCATGACGATATCATCGATGATTCGCCAATGCGCCGTGGTCAGAAAGCCATGCACATCAAGCTGGGCGTCAGCGGTGCGCTGCATGTCGGCAACTATATGTCCGCCCGAGTGATTGAGCTGATCTCCGTTTACTCCGCGGAACGGGAGAAATTCGTTTACGACCTCTCCTCTATGGCGACCACCAAGTTATGTTTAGGCGAATACCAGCAGCTCTCCCATCTGTTTGATTACGACGTGACGATTCCGGAATACCTGGAGAAGTCAAAGAATAAAACCGCCCAGCTGATGGCGACCTGCTTGCAAATCGGCGCAAAAGCCGCCGGCGCTGACACGGAAACGGCGGGGCTGTTGTACAACTTCGGCGAGAAGCTGGGCATGTCGTTCCAGATCCGCGACGACGTGCTGGACTTCACGCAATCGGCGGAGAAGCTGGGTAAGCCGGCCGGCAGCGATCTGCGCAGCGGCCAGGTGACGCTCCCCGTCCTCTATGCCCTGCAGGATAAGGGGCTGGCGCCATCGATCCGGGCGATTACGGCAGACAGCCCTGCCGAAGAAGTAGACGCCGTTGTTGCGGCGATCCAAGCCAGCGGCGCATTGGAGCAAACCGAAGCGTTAAGCTGCCGCTATCTCAGCGAAGCGCAGGACATTATCGACCAGTTGACCCATTACCCCGCTCACCGCGATCTGCAGGCGTTGCTGGATTATTTTAGCGGGCGGGAGAAGTAGCGTCGATGTCCAAAGCGCGAACCCAAGGATCTTCCTATCCTTGGGTTCGCGTTTTTTTGCGTTTTATTAAGTAACTAAGAATTCTCCGAAGAAGGGGTTTCCGGCTCCGGGGCCATACGGTAGAGCTGAAGGTAGAATCCAACGCTGACAAAGGCAAAGACCAAGATTACTGTAAATACGCCCATAGGGGGCAGCCAGGCCGACAGGGTGACGGTGATGGGCGCCAGCATTCGGCCGAAGGTGTATTGCAGGTTGTCCGCCCCCATATATTGCCCTCTTGCCTGCTCCGGCGCATAACGGCTAATAAAGCTCTGCGTAACGGGCATCCGGATCATTTCCCCTAATGTATACAAAATGGTCACCGCAAACAGATACCAGAGCTGCGGATTCAACCCAACCGCAAAGGTGCCTCCTCCGGATAACAGCGCGGACATCACAAAGATATCGCGTTCCTTCCAATGCCGCAGCCATTTCGTGATCGGGAGGACAAACAGGACAAACAAGAGCCCGTTAAAGCCGAGAATCCAACCGTAGACCTCTTTTCCCGACAACGTCAAGGCACCCCTGCCCCATTGAAACAAGGCCTGAGCTGGTACCTCATTGGATAAATAGACCGCCAGATATAAATCCAACTGCATGATCGGTACGAGGGCAAAAACCCCTGCCAGTAGATAGACGAAAAACACCCGATCGCGGAGGATGACGCCGTAGCCCTTCCACTGCTCATGGAAGAACCGGGGAAGCGATACAGGCTTGGCCGGCTCTTCACCCAAGGCCGCGAACGGCTTCGTCTCTCGAATCACGAAATAGATGGCGATAAAGTATAGTAGCAGAATTCCCGCACAGGTCCATAACAGCTCCTGCCGATACCGGAAAAAGAATACGGCTCCCAAAGCGGGTCCAAGTACCGCCCCCAAGTTGTTCGCCGTCGTAAACGTCGCAAAGACCTGCCTCCGATGTTCGGCAGGAACCAGATCGGCCACCATCGCGGAGCTCGCTGGCCGGTATGCCGCACCTCCCAGACCGATGCCGATGTAAGCAAGGTACTCGATCAGGTGAGAGGACGATACCGCAAACAGGACAAACATCAGCGCTTGAATCAAGGCACCGGCCAGCATCACCGGGCGGCGTCCGATCCGGTCCGCTAGCGCACCGCCCACCAGATTGCCAACCATACTAAACAGCGGAGGCAAGGCCATTAAGAGACCGGCTGTGCGATTCCCCAGCGCGGTTCCGAAATAGACGGCAATAAACGGAAAGTACATCCAGAACAGCAGGTTAAAAAGCGCTTCTCCCACTAGTCTGATTTTCAAATTGGCATCCCAGATACGTAACTGCACTTGCTCCTCCTAAAATTTGTGAACGTATACCCGGCCGGGTACCCCCACTATAAGGGATTGCCCTGGAAAAATATAGACTTATCTTCGCGGCTGTTTTATACTAATATTATGAAAATCGAATAAGGGCCGCCTTCTATGCGATGTGCCACAATTCGAACATACGTTCTCGAACCAATAAATCCCTTGCCGACTTGATCTGCGAAGGGATTTTTGTTTTTACCGTTAATGTAGGTTCATTTTTTCACATGATATTCCGATAAGTGGATTAGAAGATGAATATTGGATTCCGCGTTGAGAAGGAGGTTACTTATGCGAATTACGGGGATGAATGGACAGTTTACAAGACCTGCTGCTACGAATCAGGTAGCTGACCTGTTGAACAAACGGGTTCAACAAAGCCATCTGGGGGATGAGCAGGATCTTCGGCTTAAGAAAATGACCTTGGCTAAGCTGGATCAAGCCGATCCAAAGGGCAGCGGACGAAGCGAAGCCGTGATCACTGCCGGGGGTTCTATTTCTCCATTAAATCAAGCCCTATCCACCTACACGAATTTGCTGGATGGACTTGAGCCTGTTGAGAAATATTTAGCTGTGCTGGAGAAACGGGAGCTTGCTTTACAAGAAGCCCAAGCAAACTCACAGACAACCCAAGAAGACCTGGAAGCCCTAGAGCAAGGCATCTCCCTCGTCAAATCACGCATCCAAGATCAGGTCAACTTGATGACGGATTTTTACGGCAAGTTTTATATGGGGGTAAGCCGCCTGAATCAGCAGTCCCCTCTGCTGCCGCCAGGATTTGAGGGGCTGTCCGCCCAAGGTCTCGGTTTGGCCGACTTGGCCGGAAAAAGCTCCGCGGAGATCAGCGATTTGTACCATCACACCGTAACTGCGTTATCGGACTATAAGGCACAGCTTTCAGAAAAAGCCGGGATCGTTAACGAGCCCCGTCAAACCCCAGTGGATCGAACTTCCCAAGCATGGCAGGATGAAATCGAGGAACTGGATCGCTCCCTTCAGCCTTTTCAAGTCATCGGGAAGATGGAAGTTGACTACTCCCAATCCATCGATATTCGATTATAAGAAGCAACCCCCCTCACGTCTCAGTAGGACGCGAGGGGGTTTTTGAGTAAAGTGCTATTTCAGCAGAAAGTAATCGCCAAGGGTAAAGAACAGGATCATCATGCTGATCACTTGGTTCAAATTATAAGATGCCACGTTCATGATTTTGCGGTTCGACGGTTTGATCATTTTATGCTCCGTCATCAGCAGCAGGATGGCCAAGATGATTCCCGTGATATACAGCCAGCTTAGATGGCGGATCGGAATCAAGGCCATCAGCAGCAGCACCATGATCGTGTGCAGGCCAGCGGCGATCCGCAGGCCGTTCTTGAGTCCAAATGCACTGGGGATCGACCAGAGGCCGTGGTTGCGATCAAATTCGATGTCCTGCGAGCCATAGATGATGTCAAACCCGGCGATCCATAGCATCACGATCGTACCAAGGATAAACGGCGTAAACGCAAACTGGCCGGTGACGGCGAACCAGGCCCCAATCGGGGCCGAGGCGATCGTAAAGCCCAAGTACAAGTGGCTAAGGTACGTAAATCGCTTGGTATAGGAATAGGATGAGATCAGGAAGATGGCGACCGGCGACAGGATCAGGCACAGCGTATTTAACATACCTGCGGCGAAAATAAAGATCGCATAGTTGACCGCCACGAACACCAGCACCTCCTTCGACTCCAACAGCTTCCTCGGCAGGTGACGATGGGCGGTGCGCGGGTTTTGTGCATCAAAGACGCGGTCGACCACGCGGTTAAACGCGTTGGCCCCGTTGCGCGCGCCGATGAGGGCGATCAGCCCCCACAGCATCACACGCCATGACGGGAATCCCTCCGCCGCCCAAATCATCGAGATGATGGCGAAAGGCAGCGAAAACAACGTATGCGAAAACATCACCAATTCGCTGTACAACCGGATTTTGGTTCCGATTTTACGGGCTACTTCCATGGGATGGTCACTCTCCTTCAAAAACAATTTGCGTGAAGCCACGGCGCCCTTGGGGAGCTTCACGGGCTTATGGAGCTTGCGGGCTTCCGGAGCTTCAGGAGCTTATGGAGCTTGCGGGCTTCCGGAGCTTCAGGAGCTTCTGGAGCTTTCGGGCTTTCGGAGCTTCAGGAGCTTCTGGAGCTTTCGGGCTTCCAGAGCTTCAGGAGCTTCCGGAACTTTCGAGACCATCGGGGCTTCAGGGCCTTTAGGTCTCTCAAGATCTCGAAGGGCTGTAGGCCCTCCAAGTCCTTCCGCGCCGCCACCCACCAAATAGCGGTAAAAAGTACCGCTATTTCCCGGAAAACCGCCGATTTGGCCGAAATAGCGGTATTATTTACCCCTATTTCGTGATCCAAGGCGGTTTTCGCCGGTATTGACGGTAAATAAGGGTACTTTTTACCGCTATTCGGGCGACCGCAGCTCCGATGCAGGGAAATAGCGGTAAGATTTACCGCTATTCAGGCTGGGGAGCTTGCGGCGATTACGCCGTGGCTGGGCTGGCGTTTACACCAGCTCCGCCAGCACGGCCTCGAGCGCGTCCAGCATGCCGCGCACGTCGTCCTCGGCGATGACCAGCGGCGGCTGGAAGGCTAGAACGTTGCGGTTCACGCCGTTCTTGCCGATGATGTAGCCGCGGTCGAGCATCGCCTCCAGCACGTCGTCGACGAGCTTCGCGCCGCGCGCGGGCTCCTCGGCGCAGAGCTCTGCGCCGAGCATCAGCCCCGCGCCGCCGCGCAGCAGCTCGCCGAGGCGCTCGGCCCGGTCCGGCAGCCGATGCGCCTCGATGTAGTCCAAGACCGCGAGCGCGGTCACGGACGAAACCGGGTTGCCGCCGAACGTGGAGGCGGATGGCCGGTTCAGGCTGGCGGCGATCACGTCGGTGGTGGCGAAGCCCGCCACCGGGATGCCGCTGCCGAGCGCTTTGGCCATCGTCAGGATGTCCGGCGTGACGCCGTACCGGTCCATGGCGAACATCCGGCCCGTCCGGCCAAACCCGGTCTGAATCTCATCGGCGATGAGCAGCACCCCGTGCTGCTCCAGGAGCCGCTTCACTTCAGCGAAATACCAGTCCGCCGGCGCGATGATGCCGGCGTTGCCCTGGATCGGCTCGGCGATCATCGCGGCGAAGGTATCGCCCTTCTCCGCCAGCGCCGCCGCCAGCGCCGCGATGGAGCGGCGTGCCGCCTCATCGGCGCTAAGCCCCCGCTCGTACGGCCGGGGGATAAACGTGACGTCCGTGTCGTGGGCCAGCTGTGGATCGGTCCGCCACATCTGAAGCCCGGTCACGCTCATCGTCAGATAGGTCCGGCCGTGCAGCCCTTGCTCCAGCGCCAGGAAGCCCCGCCGCCCCGTATGCATGCGGGCGAGCAGCAACGCGCCTTCATTCGCCTCCGAGCCGCTGTTGACAAAGAACGTTCGGCGCAGTTCGCCCGGCAGCACGCCGGACAGCCGCTCCGCCAAATCCACATTCGGCTGCGTCAAATAGATCGTACTCGTATGCTGCAGCATCCGCAGCTGCTCGGCCGTCCGCTCGGCGATTTCCGGGTTGCAGTGGCCGCTCGCCACCACCGACACGCCGGCAAAAAAGTCGGTATACCGCTTGCCGTCATGCCCGTAGACATACTGCATTTCCCCTTTTACCAGCTGCGGCGGATTCCGATAAAAATAACTGGTGCAAGGATAAAAATACTGCTCGCGCTTCTTCAACACTTCTTCCGGTCCGATATAGCTCTGCATATCCCTTCGCTCCCTTTCCGCCGTTAGGCTTGACTTGCTGCGACTTCCGCCTGCGCCTGCGCGTGCAACTCCGCCGCGGCCTGCTCGGTCTCCTTGGCCGTTTCGCTGTTGTTACCGTCGGCCGTCGAAGTCTCCGCCCCGGCGCCTGCGGCCCCGCTGGCACTACCGCCATCAAACTGCAGCGCACCCAGCGTGTATCCGGCATATACCGGCGTCATCCGGCCAAATAGCTCCCCAGCTGCATCCGGCTTCGCCAACGCTGCCTTATAGGCGCGCACGATCTCAGCCAACTGCTCCGGCTTGTAGGTCGCACCTTCGATGCGGAACACGGACAAGCCGGCTTCCAGCAGCTCTTTGACGACCGGCATCAGGCACAATTCCTTGGCCATCATCAAATGATTGCGGCCATGCACATCCCGGTAGACCGGGTTTTCGCCTTTATCCGTTTTCAGCACCAAAATGCTGTTGTCAACATAATGATTGTCTTCCTCGGCGATCGCCTGGTACACCTCGGCATTGTCGTACAGGTCATGCTCCATGTACATGATCGCCGGCGAACCGTGAACGATTGCTTCCAGCGGACCCGGCGCATGGGCCAGCAGCCCGGCGAGATCCTTCAGCGGCAGCTCCATCGAGGCCGTTAAGCGGCGAACGCCTAGCCCACGGTAAAAATCCGCCGACAGCGGGTTATACACGTTCAAATTGAGATCGCCCACCAGCGGATACCCTTTGCCCGCAAACTTGCGGATGGCCCCCAAATTGGTTACCATCAGGCCGTCGATCGGCAGCCGCTCGCTGAACAGCAGTCCTTCGTAGAGCTCAAAATGCTGCTCCGTCATCATCCGCGGCAAGCCGAGATACAGCTTGGCGTTGCCTTTCAGCGCCGCCAGCTCTTTGATCTCCTCCTTTGTAAACGGCCGATCCGGCTCGAACACGTCGCCCGACAGATAGAGATGATCGGCTCCCGCTTCCAGAGCGGCTTTGGCCTGCGCCATATTATTGACATGCACGGAAACGCCTACCGAAGTTTCATTCTTCCGTGCCGCTTTCTTCTCTTCCCCAACGGCCGCAAGCGCCTGACGAATGACTTCCACGCGCTTCTCTCCGAGTTCCCGCTCCTCCGTTGGCGTGCTGAACACTTTGCCTGTGCTGTAAAACTTGCCCGTCCCTTCATACCGCCGGTTGATGTTGGACAATCCCGGTCGGCCAAACGCGTACCCGGTGGAGAAATCACGCTTGCGGTTTTCATAGAGCAGCTTCGTATCCCGGCTGCGCTCAAAGCCCACCGGATCGTTGATATAACGATCGATGGCGTCGCCGTACGCCTTGACGAGCATTACTACAAACGCGGCATCCCGCATGCGGCCTTCGATCTTAAAGGAGGTAATGCCCCCGTGGATCAGCTCCGGAATATGCTCGTACATGAACATATCTTTGACGGCCAGCGGGTATTCCGCCGGATAGACGTTGCCGTCTTTTTTCACGCGGTAATCCCAGCGGCACGGCTTCAGACATTTGCCCCGGTTGCTGCTCATCCCAAACACCATCGAGCTAAAATAACAGTTCGCCCCATGCACCGAGCACATATCCCCATGCACGAAGTACTCCAGCTCCATGCCGGTCGCCTGTTGCAGATAGCGGGTCGTCATCAAATCCATCTCGCGCGACGTGACGACACGGGTCACTCCCATCTCCTGCAAAGCGCGAACCATCTCCACGTTATGCACGTTCATCATGACGGAGGAATGGACATTAAGCTTCAACCCCATGTCCCGGATCAACGCCAACACGGCGAAATCCTGGACGATAATCGCATCCGGACCCGCCGATTCCAAAAATCGCAAATACGCCCGCGCCTCATCCAACTCGCCTTCATTGAGCAGATTGTTGACGGTAATGTAGACTTTTTTGCCGAGGCCATGCGCGATCTTTACCGCCTCTGTAATTTCCTCCAAACTAAAGTTGAAGCCTTTGCGCATCAAACGCATATTTAAGCTAGGTCCCCCGAAATAGACCGCGTCGCAATTCTCCTCAATCACTTGTTTGAAAATTTCAAATGTTCCTGTGGGCGCAAGCAGCTCGACTTCTTTCCCATTAAAAAAACGTGCCACAGTCGTTTCCCCCTCACATGATTAAATGGCCAGTCAACCAACCAAACGATCAAACGATCAAACGATCAACCCAGCAACCCTATCCCATCTAACTCTGTCTACTTCCTTTACTCGCGGAGAATCTTGCATTTTGTACAACATTTTCACAGCTATCCTAGTGGGTTGAGCGAAAATGTTGTAAAAACTGCAACATTTCGGTGGCTTCCTGCGCGTTTCAAGCAAGAATGTTGTAGAAACTACAACATTTCAGCGCCACCCCAACTGATTCCGCTACAAATGTTGTATGAAATACAACATTCTACCCGCTTTCCTTACTGGCCCACCCCGGTGCAGGGGAGGGCCAACCCACTCCCCCGCCTTAAATCAACCGGTACGCCACGGCCACCGCCGCGAGGAGTACATAGGATACCACGAACCAGGTGTCCCGGGCCGTCCAGGCCAGCAGGTGGTATTCCGAGCGCGGCGCGCCGATCGTATAGCCCCGGGACTCCATGGACAAAACCAGCTCCTCCGCCCGGCGGAAGGCGCTGACCGTGACCGGGACGAGCAGCGATACCAGCATGCGCCCCTTCTCCTTCCACGGCAGCTCCTTCAGGTCCGCGCCGCGGGCGGCCTGCGCTTTAAGGATCTTGTGCGTTTCATCCAGAATCGTGGGGATGAAGCGCAGCGCGATGCTCATCATCAGCGTCAGGCGTTCGGACGAGATGCCGACCCGCCGAAGCGGCTTTAACACACCGCTTAAGCCTTGGTTCAACAACCCCGGCGTTGTTGTAAACGTCAGGATCGCGGTAAACGACACCAACAGCCCCATGCGGAAGGCGGCGATCAACCCGCTGCTCACCCCTCCGCTGTACAGCGTCCAGGAGCCGATGCGCCAGAGCGCAGCCCCCGAGTCGACCGTCAAGCACTGAACGACGAAGATGAACACCATTAGCACCCACAGCGGTTTAGCTGCCTTCAGATAATATTTCAGCGGAATCTTGGTCGACAGCATGTAGCAGACCGAAAACGCAGCAGCCACAACCAAAGCGGGCCAAGAGCCTACTGCCACGATCGCGATCAGGTACAGCACCATCCCGGTCAGCTTGGCCCGAGGATCCACAGCGTGCACCCAGGAGCCGGTATCAATGCTGCGCCCAAACAGCAGCTTATTCCGCATGTCCACCGCCTCCTTTCCCAGAAGCGCCGGCTGGGATCGCGTCTTCCGCCCGGAGCGTCGCCGGCTGCCCCGCCAACAACCGTGCCAGCCGCTCGGCCAGCGCCTCCGCCGTCAAGCACGGCGGCTCGCCGGTCAAGCCGTACCGTGCCGCCGCCTGATTCCAGTAGCGGATACACGCTGGAATCGCCAGCCCTTCGGCCTCCAGTCGAGATGCCTCATTTACCAGCTCGGCAACGCTGCCTTGGAATGACTTGCGGCCATCCTTCATCACGATCCACTGCTCGGCGTACGGGAGGATCTCCTCCATCCGGTGCGTCACNCACCGTGCGGTACTAAAGAAGATCTATTTTTTTTTTGTAGTGATAGGCAGACCACCAAGACCTCCACTCTTCCCCTACACGCCTCTCTCCCGATCAAAAGGGGTGTGTGAAAAGGCGGGAGGGTTTGTTCCCTCCCTTTCTGGAAGGTTGGTTAAAGGAAACAGCCGAGCGCCTCCGCCGTCAAGCACGGCGGCTCGCCGGTCAAGCCGTACCGTGCCGCCGCCTGATTCCAGTAGCGGATACACGCTGGAATCGCCAGCCCTTCGGCCTCCAGTCGAGATGCCTCATTTACCAGCTCGGCAACGCTGCCTTGGAATGACTTGCGGCCATCCTTCATCACGATCCACTGCTCGGCGTACGGGAGGATCTCCTCCATCCGGTGCGTCACGACAATCACCGTCTTCCCCGCTTCGCGGTGCAGCCGCGACAGCATTCCCGCCAGCTCGGCCCGGCTTTGCGGATCCAGCGTTGCCGTTGGCTCGTCGAGAGCGATCACATCCGGCTCCATCGCCAGCACCGAGGCGATCGCCACTTTGCGCATCTGGCCCCCGCTCAGGTGGAACGGGTTGCGGCCGAGGAACGTATCGTCCAGCCCAACCTGCGCCAGCGCGCGGCTGGCTCGCTCCTTTGCTTCGCTTAAGGAACAGCCGAAGTTCAGCGGACCAAAGCAGAGATCCTTCTCCACCGTATCCTCGAACAGCTGCTGCTCCGGGAACTGGAAGACCAGCCCGACGCGGCGGCGCAGCTCGCGCATCGGCGGCATTTGGCCGCCGGCTTCCATCGTTACATCCAGGACGTGAACCTTGCCGCCCGTTGGCTTCAGAATGCCATTAAAATGCTGCATCAACGTCGATTTACCTGAACCGGAGGCACCGGCAATTCCGGCAAACACGCCGTCCGCCAGGTGCAGGTCAACCTCCTCCAGCGCACTATGGCGCCACAGGCTGCGTTCGTCATAGGCAAAGCTGACTTGCTCGAATTGAATGGCCATTAGAGATCCGCCTCCTCTTCGCCGTTCGGTCCCCATCCGGCAGGAAGCGGAACCCCCCGCCGCTTCAGCTCCTGCTGCAGCCGGATCCGGTACGGAGCGATCAACCGGCAATCGGCCAGCAGCACCTCGTCGCGGAATAGCTCCTCCGGCGTCAGATCGGCCGCCACCGTCCCTCCGCCCAGCACGATCGCCCGGTCCGAGGCCAGGATCTCGTCGGCATCATGCGTGATCGACACCATCGTGTAACGACCGGTACGCTTCATGTCCCGCAGGATCGCGAGCAGCTCGCCGCGAGCTTTCTCGTCCAGCATCGAAGAAGCCTCGTCAAAAATCACGATGCCCGGCTCCATCGCTAATATCGAAGCGACGGCCACCCGCTGTTTTTGCCCCCCCGACAGCTCGGCGGGATGTTTCTTCAGCAGATGGCCGATCTTGAGTTTATCCGCGTATTCCCGCACGCGGTTCACCATTACCTCCCGCGGCAGGTTGCGCCCCTCCAAGCCAAAGGCGATATCCTCTTCAACCGTGGCGCCGATAAATTGATTGTCCGGATTTTGAAACACCATCCCTATCCGCGGACGCAACTTCGTCACCGACTCTCGGTCCAACCGGGTTCCCTCCACGTCAATGGTCCCCCCGTTTACGGCCAGCAGCCCGCCGAGTAATTTAGCCAACGTTGATTTTCCGCAGCCGTTTGGCCCCACTAGCGATACCCAGCTGCCCGAAGGGATACCTAACGTGATCTCATGAAGTACGGGATGCGTCGGGTGATATGCAAAGGAAACCTCCCGAAGCTCGTAAGCCCATCCGGTTTCGCCCATTTCTCTCTACCCCCTCAGGAATGCGAAGTACGAAAGCTCCTCCAGCTTAAGCCGTTTCCGCCAAAAAGCCTTCAAATAAAGACAGCTTCGACAGCGACGGGATCATATATCTCACCGCAATCCCCACCGCAATTCCGGTCAGAACCCCCATAATCAACAGCATCGGCAAATAATAGAAGATCTTCGATGTATTGAAGTACAGCGCGGCTGCTGTCAGTTGCCCGATATTATGAGCAATCCCCCCAACGATGCTGATTCCGATCACACTAAGCCGCTTGCGGCCAACCAACAGCAGGAACCACATCGCGACAAAGCTGAACAACGCGCCCATAATACTGAACAGGAAACTGGAAAAGGTTCCGAAAATAAACGCGGTCAGCAGCGTTTTCAGCAGCACCATCATCAAGGCGTCGCGGGCCCGCAGGAAGTAGAGGCAGGTCAGCACCATAATATTGGCGAGCCCTAGCTTCGCCCCCGGCACGCTCATGTTCACCGGAATCACCGATTCCACCAGGCTGAGCACGACCGCTACCGCCGCAAAAATCGCCACGATTACCGTTCTTTTTAATATCAGATTGGACTGTTCATTTAACGAGTGCATCGACATCGTCTCCTCCCGAGGCCACTACTTCGACCATTAACTTATGTGGAAGGCATACAATCGTACCGCCGTTCCGATCGATAAATCCGAAGGTCAGGCACAATTTGTCCGGGCAGTCGGCGTCGATCATCTCAATGCCGTAATCATGCACCTTCAAAATGTTGTAGCCGTACTCCGTTTTGATGTCCACGGTCTGCTCCTCCCCGGTTAACTGCACCGTCTTGAACAGCTTCCCGTCAACCGTGATCCTCGCTACCCGGTTCTCATTGTTGTGATTGTTTTCACTTGAATCGCCAAGCCATCTCGGCACCAAGAATACCAACGCGATGGCAACGATTAGTCCGATCAACAGGATATCTCCGCGTTTCATGGCAAACTCCCTTATTTTTTGATTATATAAATCTTAGATGAACTCATTATACATGTTGCCTTCCCTCCTCCAGTGTGACATATGTCTCACCACATGATGATTTCCCGGGGTTTCACAAAATCATCACTTAAGGAGGAATTTTATGGATATGTATTGCATTTTTTAATAGTTTAAAGTATAATTAAAAATTAGTTGTTATGACCACGTTGCAGTTCCTCAAAAGATTATAACTCTCCTTATACCATTCCGGTATGAAATTCCTATTTGAATGACCCAATAAAAGTAAGAATTTTGACGATTTTCTGATTCACACTGGCGCGGTCATCGGAGCCGCAAGGACAAATGAGAGGTAGGGCTTTTGTTGTTTTAGAAACAGGCAGTATGTTGTAGTCGAAGCAGGGACACAGGCCGGTCTTCACGTGTACATGAAGACTTGGATAACAATACGAAGACGAAGCGGGCATTGGCGAATAGCCGGTGCCCGTTTTGCTTAGACTAACGTCGTCTTTCCAACCAAACCAAAGGGGTGTATGAAAATGCGCGAAGGTTTGATTCCTACCGTTCTTGGAGCTGTAGTATCCGCTTCGGCTGCATCACTGCTTGGAAGCAAGTATAAGCTTGCCGCTACCGGCGCGCTTGGATTCGGTTTAGCCCACATCGTGTTGGGTACGATCGACTTGATCGAGCACCGCTAGCTGTCCGTTTGGGAGATAGACAACCCGGGAGCATAAGCTTCCGGGGTATTTTTTTGCTGATCAGCTTGGTTCATTTTTAGGTCCAGGCAATTTGGCATAATCCGTTGAATACACATCTCTCATGACGAACTATACGGAGGGATGCGTTTGTTTTTCCATATTAAAGAGCTGCAATACCAAGCCAAACCGGAACGTCCGGATCCGGTCTACGCCCGAAAGCTGCAGGAAGCGCTTGGCGGTCAATTCGGGGAAATCACGGTAGCCATGCAATACCTGTTCCAAGGGTGGAACACGCGAGGAGACGGCAAATACCGAGATTTGCTGCTGGATACCGCCACTGAGGAGCTGGCCCATGTCGAAATGCTGGCCACCATGATCGCCCGCCTGCTCGACGACGCGCCGATGGAGACGCTGGAAGATGCCGCCAAAGATCCGGTAATCGCCGCCATTCTCGGGGGATCTAATCCCCAGCACGCGATCGTTACCGGGCTAGGCGCTGCACCGCAGGATAGCAACGGGTATCCCTGGAACTCACGATATACGATCGCCAGCGGGAATCTGCTCGCGGATTTCCGGGCCAATTTGAACGCAGAGTCTCAGGGTAGGCTCCAAGTGGCACGGCTCTACGAGATGACAAACGACCGAGGCGTGAAGGATATGCTGTCCTGGCTGCTCGCCCGGGATACGATGCATCAAAACCAATGGATCGCGGCGATTAAAGAGCTCGAGGCCAAAGAGGGCGGCGTTGTCGTCCCCACCACCTTCCCGAAAGAACGGGAGAAACAGGAAGTCTCTCATGTACTCTTCAACTTCTCTCGGGGTGAGGCCAGTGCAACCGGTCCTTGGGCACATGGACCAAGTCCTGACGGCGCCACTTTCCATTACGTCGCCCAGCCTCAGCCGCATGCCCCCGCTCCCCACCTGCCGCCGGCACCGCCCCGCGTTTATAACACGCCGCCGCAAGTGATGAAAAGCCAGCCCAATCTACCGCCGATGTAAAAAGAACACCGTCAAGCGCTCCGATGAGCTTGGCGGTGTTTTTCGTATAAACATACATATTCCCCTCACTTCCAACAAATAATGGGGTTAATCCATAGAGAAAGAGGATTGTCCTATGAAGCTTCCGGATCAAATTCGCAAGCGATTTGAGCATGACGACGATTTTTTTATCGAAGAGCATATTTTGGCCGGACGGCCTGTCCGGATTATGGGGTTTAAATCGCTGATCGATCTGCCAAAAACGTGGGCGAATCTGCAATCCCGCGTCCGTGAGGCAAACTGGGAGATCGCTCCGGTCACGGATCGGGATCCGGCCTTATTTGTGCTCAGCAAGCTGGGGCAGGCGATCTCTGAGCCCGATGAGGTGCGTCTGTTTGCCGCGTTATCCAGCGGACACCTGATCATTTACTATGAGGACCCCGAAACTTATTTAGATGTCGTTCCGATCCCGGTGACCTTAACTCGCAGCATTGAGCAGCCTTTAAACGAAAATGTGCTGCAGGGTTCAGCCAGCGCGTTTAATGATGATCTCATTACCAATATCGGCCTGTTGAAAAGGGAGCTAAACACCACATCCTTACGCACCCAATCTTACCTCACCGGCAATACCTCCCCCCGTAAACTGGCCTTATTGTATTTGGAGGACCAGGTTGAGCCTAACCTGCTCCAAGAGGTCTCAGAGCGTCTGGAAGCTAGAAAGAGCTGGGATCTCTACAGCCTTCAGCGACTCAGCAAAGCGCTGGGCTTCCAGCCCTGGAGCGTAGTCCCAAAATTCTACACCACCGAGCTTCCGATGGAGGCCGCCCATGCCCTGCGCCAGGGTCGAATTGTTCTCTTCCTGGATCGTTTTCCATTCGCCCTAATTCTTCCCGCACTGATTGGCGATTTGTTTATGATGGAGAACGATCGAAATTATCCGATCCTGTTTATGTATTTGATTCGGGGGTTGCGCGTCGCCGGCATCATGATCAACCTGATCATGCCCGGCCTTTACGTCGCACTAGTTTCCGTGAATCCGGAGGTGCTCCGCATCGAGCTTGCGCTCAGCATTGCGGAGAGTCGTACCGGTGTGCCGTACCCCGCTTTCGTAGAGACGCTGCTGTTGTTGATCGTACTCGAGCTCATTATCGTCGCCAGCGTCCGGCTGCCCAAAAGCATTGGCCCAACACTAACCGTTGTAGGGGGGATTATCCTGGGACAAGCGGTCGTTGAAGCTCGGCTGGTCAGCAGCCTGCTCATCATTATTTTGGCGGCGACCACCATCGCCAGTTCGGCGGTTGTTGGATTCCAAAATTCACTGCCGATTCGCCTGTTCAAATACCTTACGCTGATCTTGGCTTCTCTTTATGGCGTTTTTGGCGTGATGTCCGGGTTGGTCATCATCTGTGCTTATTTGTCCAGCCTAACAACCTACGGTATCCCCTTCTTATACTTCATTAAACCAAAGGATGATTCCAATGGATAAAAGCCACCAGGTTGTGTCCGTACATCTCCTAATCCATATCGGGCTGATTTTCTTTATCTTCCCAACGAATATCATCGATAGCACGAGAGCCGCCCACTGGATTCCCATCCTGTTGGGCTTCCTGGTGCATTGGGTTCTGATTTCCGTGTACACGAAAGGGTTGAGCCGCTTTGAGGGGGAGAATCTGATCGATATTTATTTGCGTTATGGTAAGCCCGTTGCCGTGATCTTCTTGTTGCCGTTGTTCGTTTACATGTTTATGGTGACCTCTGTGACGATTCGGGCCTATGCGGAAACGATCTCCCTTGTCTTTCTATCCAATACCCCCTTATGGGCGGTCATGCTGCTCACTTTGTCTATTTCGGCATTCCTCACCTCCCTGGGCGTGCAGGTCATCTTTCGGACTAGTGTATTGATGGCCTTTATCTTTATTCCACTCATCACCTTTGTCCTGTGCATGGCTTTTCAGAATGTAGATTGGCATTACATCTTCCCTTTGTGGAGCAACGATTTTTCATTCCTTACGGACCCCGATTACCTGGAAAGCTCTTTTGCTTTTTTCGGCGGGTTTATGTATCTCGGATTCATTTCGACCAAAGTCCGGTATAACCGAAAAAAAGTCATATGGGGAAGTCTGGCCCTATTCCCGTTTTTTTTGATCGCCGTTTATATTCCGGTGCTAACCTTTGGGGAGGACACCGCTTCCAAGTACCATTTTCCCTTTATCGTTGCGGTGGATACCATTGACATTACCTGGCTGATGTTTGACCGCATCACGATATTTTTCCTGCTCTGTACCGTCACGTTCGTCATGCTGTTTACGGCCTTGACATCTTGGGTGATTACCGAGATCTTGAGACGCTGTATCCCCAAAACCTTCCGGACATCCTACATCGTCATCGGGCTCACCTTGCTTACCTTCCTCGCAGGCATCAACATTCCCGATTGGCGGGATGTCGATTTCTTATTTGGAGTGAATGCTTGGGTACGACTCTATATTTACCTTACAATTCCCTCTTCGGTCTATATTCTGGGAAGGGTTTCCCGGCGGAAGGCGGCGGCTGCCCCATGAGAACCCGTCTTCTTCTACTGAAAATGACGCTGGCGGCCTGCTGCCTCTTGGCCCTAAGCGGATGCTGGGATAACCGAGACATCAATCACCGTTCTTTGCCCGTCATCATGGGGATCTCCCGGGTCGATTCCAAATACAAGGTGTTTCTTATGATCCCGAAATCCAGCCAGGACGGGACCCAATCGATGCTGGTGATGCGAACGGGACAAACGATTACCGAGATCGTCGATGAGATTAGCTCGAATATGGAGACCCGCGTTGATCTGCTGCATCTGAAAGTCATTGTTTTTGAGCGAAAATATGCCGAAGAAGGGCTAACGGACAGTATTTCCAGCTTCATGCGTTCCCGCGAAATTTCAGCGAAATCGATGGTTGCCATATGTGATGAGGATTTAGAAGGATTCTTCCATCATCTGCAGGACACGTCGGAATCCGAACAAATGGTGTTGTACAACTTCTTCGAGAAAAATGCCGGTTGGAGCCCTTCGGTCGCGGTCACGCGAACTTGGCAAATTTTTCGCAGCATTCATTCGTATACCCGGGACGTTGCAATCCCGATCATTAAGTCGGGAACCAGCACGGTTATCGAAAATGTCGGTGCCGCCATCATCCGGCATGGCAAGATGGTCGGACAGATTACAGAAGATGAAACCCTGCTGTTAAACGCGTTTGGTGAACAAAGCGCGCACGGCAAGATCGAAGTCTTGAACCACGCCAGCGTATTGATTGTCAGCAACTCCATGAATCACCACGTCTCGATGAAAGATGGGATTCCTCATATGCGCAGCCAGATCAACTTGAAAGTGTCTATCCTGGAAACGAGAGGCGACCCTTCCGTGGATATGATCAAAGACGAGCTGGACACTCTACTAACCCAGCGTTTCAACAGAATGTTCAAGAACATTCAACAGCACGAGGCCGACATTCTGGGGGTTGGTCAGTATTTCCGTACCAGGATCCCGCGGGATAAGTTGGCCCATTGGCGTACAAATTACCTTCCTCGGATGGAGATGGACTTGGACGTGAACACAACAATTCAAAACGAAGGGAATCTGAAAACCGTCAAGAATGAATCCATGAATTAAGCAAAATCATCCCCTCCGGCTTCGCCGTGAGGGGATGATCTTATCGAGAAGGAATCAAACTTCCCAATTATCCGCCAATGGCCATCGCTGTGAAGACAACCGGTCCTACAACTCTAGCCGTGCTGTTATTATCCTGATTTTCTACGATCAATTGATAGTTTTGCACGCCAAGCGGGGCATGTTCTACAAAATGCACACTGATGAGGCCCCAGTCGTTGAAGGCATCCTCCAGCTCTACCAACCCATAGAAAATTTCGGTGCCTGCTCTCCAGATCCGTACCAGGATATTGGGCGTATCCGTCAGCGCTTCAACGCCGATCGTTGCCTTCAACTCCACACGGTTCGTCAAGGATGCCGGATCAGCCGGATCAAGGAAAACGGAAACCGCCGCAATTTGCACGCCCCCAACGACCGGAATCGGAATGTTGACCCCGTTCGTCACCGGTGTGACCACCGTCGAGTTGTAATCCAAAAGCGTTTTTGCCATACCATCTTCTCCCCTTTACTAAGGTATGTTCTATTCTATGTCAGGGAGATTTGAGATTCCTAGATGATTGCATCGGTAGAATTGACTCATTTTTGCAGCTAAGCACGTGGCCGAACGATAGGCATATGATGGGTAATAAACCTTGGAGGTTATGTGAAAGATGAATTACATTCCCGGACCCTACCCTGGCTTGTCGTATTCCTCACCGTATTATCCTTCTCCTTATCCTGATCCTTACTTCGTTCACGCGAATCAGCCTGCATATTACCCTGCCCGCTTTCCCGGCGATGTCCAACCCGGCCCCGTATATCCTGAATATCCCTCTTCTCCTGGAGCGATTGACCCTTGGAGTCGGCAACCGCTCCAGGATTATGGGCAACAGCCTTTTGTC
The DNA here is from genome assembly GCF_001486505.1 of Paenibacillus rubinfantis. Lineage (GTDB taxonomy): Bacteria > Bacillota > Bacilli > Paenibacillales > Paenibacillaceae > Fontibacillus > Fontibacillus rubinfantis. The sequence goes on along the minus strand of NZ_LN909064.1, from coordinate 532,833 downwards.
ATCGACATTAGCGAGGCAACGGAGCGAAATCAAACGTTTCGAACGGCTTTGTGGACCGGCCAGCATTTTCAGGTCACCTTGATGAGCATCCCCGTCGGGGAGGATATCGGCCTGGAAGTTCACCCGGGCACCGACCAATTTATACGGGTTGAAGACGGCCGAGGCGTCGCCCAAATCGGCGATCGGGCAGACCATTTAACTTTCGTGCAAAACATCGATGATGACGACGCTGTCTTCATCCCTGCCGGCAAGTGGCATAACATCATCAACACCGGCAACGAGCCGCTAAAAGTGTATGTTATTTATGCGCCGCCGGAGCATCCGTTTGGCACGGTCCATCGGACGAAAAGGGATGCGATGGAGGAAGGTTAACACCTCGAGACAAAGGGAGGTTCGCTGAGAATCTCCCTTCCCTTTTCTTATTTATAATCTCAAACCGCTGCTTGTAGTCACAAATTGATACCTCCGGTTGTCTAATAGGTGTAATCAAAAAATAGAAACTGGAGGAACCATCTATGAATAAACTGCTGATCATTAACGCACACCCAGAGGCGAATTCAACTTTATCGTTTAGTTTGAACGTCTTAGATTATTTCTTGAAGATCTATAAAGAGCATCAATCCGGCGAGGAGATCATCGAACAAATCAACTTATACGAGGACATTGTCCCCATGGTGGACAAGACGGTGCTACACGCATGGAGAAAACAAAGAAACGGAGAAGAGCTAACAACCGAAGAACAAGAGGTTACCCGAAAGATGGACAAGGTCCTTCAGCAATTCAAAAGCGCCCGGAAATATATCATCGCTTACCCTTTGCATAACTTTAACGTGCCGTCCAAATTAAAAGATTATATGGATAACATCATGATTGCGAAGGAAACCTTCAAGTACACCGAAAATGGCTCCGTTGGTCTCCTTAAGGATGGACGCAGCATGGTTGTCATCCAGGGCAGCGGGGGGATCTATACCAACAACGATTGGTACACCGAAGTCGAATACTCCTATAAGTACCTGAAGTCGATGTTTCAATTTCTTGGGATCGAGGATTTCGACATCCTCCGGGTCCAAGGAACCGACATTTTAGATAAAAATGAGGTTTTGCAGAAAGCCTATTCCGAAGCGGAAAAAGCAGCGGTTCAGTTGGCTTTGAAGTAAATGAAGGGGAGGCTGCGACGAAGAGTTCTATTGTGGATAATCCTCTCCCGCATTGAAGAAAGTTCGTAAACTTTCCATCATGACCGTACTCGCAATATAGTTATCAATGCCCGTGGGTGCCATTCGAAACAAAAAACGCGCCCCCCGAAAACCTCGGAAGGCGCGTTACGCTTGCATATAGGATGCTGGTGAAGGGATTCGAACCCCCGACCTACGCATTACGAATGCGTTGCTCTACCAGCTGAGCTACACCAGCAAGTTCGTTTTTAGCGAACAAAATTTATTATACCCCGATTTCAAAATAATGCAAGCGCAAATGTCTGGAAAATTGCAGATCACAATTTCTCGCGAACGGAGCGCAGCTTCTGCTCGGAGGAGCTGGCTTTGTCGCGGCGGTCATCGATCTTGATCGACGTTGAGACGCGGCCGGCGCCCGACTGGAACGGCGCTTCATGGATGGCGCGAATGGCGGCGAATACGTCGTCCAACGGACCTTCAATAATCGTGCTCATCGAGGTGAGGGTAAATGTGATGCCCTCCTGCTTCTCCAGTACCCGGTGCAAGTCGGCAACATAAGCGCTTAGGCTGGTGCTTCCCGTTCCGATCGGAATAACGGTAACTTCGGCGATTGCCATTATGGATCGCTTCCTTCCTAGATTAGATTTGTTATCAATCACGAGCTTGTTATTCAACCTACCTCCCCATTCTACCCATCCTTGCTCCCGAAGATCAACCGAACTCTAACGGACTCCAACGCTCTTATTGGTCTCCAATCATCCCAATTTGAATTTTAACGGACCGTAGAGCCTCTATTTACCGAAAAATCGCCCAATTCGTACGCCATTGCACCAAATAAGGTCCATGGAGTCCGTTAGATTCTAGAATCGCCAGAAATGGCGGAAATAACGGCTTCTCCGTCCGTTAGACAAATATCGACCGTACAAGAGCGCCCGCAACTATTCTCCTAGTTCCTACGACTCAATTAAAAAATTTCACAATTCATCTCGTCCCCCACTCTCCGCATCACTGCGCGGCCCGGAGATTTTCACGAGGTTTTCAGCCCTTTTTCATCGTAAATCCCCCGTTTACAAACACAACATCTTGGGCTATCCTTAGATCAACGCAACAAAATATAGTGTGAACGGGTGATTCGGCGGCGGACAAGCCGCCGGACCTTAAAAGGGAAGTGCGGTGCAAATCCGCTGCGGTCCCGCCACTGTAATCGGTAGCTAGGTTCTGAAGACGAAGCGGTTCATCGAACTCGTCTTTAAGACCCAGCCGTTCGACTGACCTATATGCCACTGCGGCTTGATTCATCGGCTGCGGGAAGGCGTCAGCAACGATCCGAAAGCCAGGAGACCTGCCCGTTTGGAAGACACCGACGGAAAACCTGCGAGGAACAGGGATGGTGTCCGCTTGCCGCTGAACCTTAGGGCTTATGTTTCTATGCCCAACGTGAACGTTATGATGCAGCGCATTCGGGCATGTCCACCCTCGTCGGGTTGGACATGCCCTTTTAGTATGGGATAAAAACTTAGTTTCTGGGGAGGAGAACTTTGTTATGGCATTGCTAAACCAAAAGTATACCGGCCGGGATACCTTGCTGGATGAAGTCATTCAATTAGGCGAGGAAATCGTGCATAGCCGCAACCTCGAGGTGCTGCGGGAGAACGCCAATTTGAACGGAGAGAGCTTCTCCGGCAAGATGAGTAAATTCGGCAGCGAGTATGCCAAGTGGTACGCAAGCCATTTCGTCATGCCGGCCCGCTTGGTGCAGGCGATTCAGGACAACATCGTCTACGTTCACGACCTGGATCAATACGCGATCGGTACAACCAACTGCATCTTTATCCCGTTCGATAAGCTGCTGCGGGAAGGCTTCAACACCGGGAACGGCAGCGTACGGCCGCCAACCTCGATCATGACGGCGATGGCGCTGGTGGCGATTATTTTCCAATCCCAGCAAAACTCCCAGTACGGAGGCGTATCCGCAAACAAACTGGACTTCGATCTCGCCCCTTACGTTGCCAAATCGTTCGCCAAGTATTTCCGCAAAGGGCTGGAATACTTCGAAGAAGGCGATGCAAGCGCCGAGTTGGGCGACATTGCGATGAGCCGCAGCGACCTGCGCGACCAATATCCTAAAGCCTTTAAATATGCGCTGAAAGAAACCGAAAGCGAAACGCGGCAGGCCGCCGAAAGCCTGATCCATAACCTGAACACGATGTCGAGCCGGGCCGGCGGACAAATCCCGTTCACCAGCATTAACTATGGCACCTGCACTTCGCCGGAAGGGCAACTGGTGATCAGCTCCCTGCTCACCGCCACAATGCGCGGACTGGGCAGCGGGGAAACGCCGATTTTCCCGATTCAGATTTTCAAATGTAAGCAAGGCGTCAATCAGAACCCGGGCGAGCCAAACTACGCCCTGTTCCTGAAGGCGGCGGAATGCTCGGCCAAACGGTTGTATCCGAATTTCGCCAACCTTGACGCCCCGCTTAACCTGATGTATTACGACCCATCGAATCCGGACACGGAATTCGCCACGATGGGCTGCCGTACTCGCGTGCTGGCCGATCGATTTGGACGGAATCATCTGTCCGGCAAAGGCAACCTTTCCTTTAATACGTTGAACCTGGTCAAGCTCGGCTTGGAGCACGGCATCGCATTGGGCCATCGCAAGGAGGCCGACGAGCGCGGCTTCTACCGCGAGTTGACGCATTATATGGATATCGCGCTGGAAGGTCTGCTGCACCGCTTCAAAATCCAGTCCTCGCAAAAAGCGAAGGCTTCCGATTTCATGATGCGTGAAGGTGTCTGGGAAGGTGGCGAGGCGCTTGCTCCGGACGATACGGTAGGTGACTTGCTGAAACACGGCAGTTTGTCCATTGGGTTCATCGGGCTGGCCGAATGCATGAAGGCGATGTACGGGAAGCACCACGGCGAAGACGAAGCGGTTTATCAAAAAGCATATGATCTGATCGCCTACATGCGCGATTATTGCGACTGCCAAAGCCAAATTCACAACCTGAATATCACGTTGTTCGCCACGCCGGCAGAGGGGCTGTCCGGCAAGTTCACTAAACGCGACCGCGCGGTATATGGTCCGGTTCCCGAGGTGGTGGACCGCGAATATTACACGAATTCGTTCCATATTCCGGTCTATTACAACCTCAGCGCTGCCCGAAAAATCGAGCTGGAGGCCAAATTCCACGGGCTGTGCAACGCGGGGGCAATCTCTTACATCGAGCTAAACGGCAATGCCCGCAGCAACCCGGCGGCGTTCCTGAAAATCGTGCAATACGCCCTGCAGCAGCAGGTCAGCTATTTCAGCATCAACCATCCGATCGACCGCTGCTCGGCCTGCGGCTTCGAAGGCATCATTGGGGCGACCTGCCCTTCTTGCGACAGCCATGAGAATGAGGTGCATATCCGCCGCTTGCGCCGGGTCACCGGTTACCTGACCGGAGACTTCCAAACGCGGTTTAACGCCGCCAAACAAGCCGAAGTGCGCGACCGGGTTAAGCACGACGCATGAATCTATGCGGCTACTATCCGGAATCAATTAATGAAGGCGAAGGCCTGCGGGCTGCACTCTTCATCAGCGGCTGCCGACATTACTGCAAGGGCTGTTTTAGCCCAAAGACCTGGAACTTCGATTACGGTGAACCGCTGACCCTAGAGCGCGAAGCCGAGATTATTCATGACATTAAAAATAACCCCCTGCTAAGCGGTCTATCGATCCTTGGCGGGGACCCTTTTTTCTCCGCTGCCGAGGTCAGCGGGTTGATCGACCGGTTGGTGGCCGAAACGGGCCCCCTATCGATTTGGATTTACAGCGGATATACCTACGAAGAATTAATAGAACGTCCTGACTCCCCTGAATATGAACTGCTGCGGCGCTGCGAGGTGCTGGTTGACGGACGATTCGTCGAGGAGCTTCGTGACCCTTCTCTTCTCTACCGGGGGAGCTCCAACCAACGGCTGATCGATATTCAACAAAGCCTGCGGCAGGGACAAGCTGTCTTATGGGAGTCGATATTCTCATTCTAGCTATACCAAAAAGCTGACTTTTTGATCACGAAGGATAGAAGTTTCTGGTATAATTAAAAGCCTGTGACCTTCGTCACAGTCTGACAAACTTCATCACGGAGCGCAAACGGATTTGCGCCCCCTTTTTCGCCTATTATCTATAATTTGAAAATTCACGATTTGTGATAACGTTGGCGATATGCAGCAATTATCCTACCTTATTTCACGAAAGCGAGGATTCATCTGATGCCCACTCTAGTGACGAAACCAAACAACCGACAGCTTGCGTTTGACGGCGAGCGCCTTGGCGTTTATGCCGACCGGATTTTGCAAGGATTACATAACCTCGATAAAGAGCGCCTGCTGCGCGGTGTCAATGCGAAGCTCCGTCGCGACGACGTAACCGGTGAAGAAATCAGCAATGCGTTTACGATGTCATCTCTGGAGCTGGTCACAAAAGAAGAGCCGGATTGGAAATTCGCCGCCGCTCGCTCCCTGCTGACTTCCCTCTATAAAAAAGCGGCGGTTAACCGCCGTTACAAAGCTTACCCGGAGGAGCCTTACGGCTCGTTCCACCATTTGATCACCGAGCTGTGCAAGCTGGGCATTTACCGCGAGGAATTGCTCGAGTGTTATACAAAAGAACAAATCGAAGAGCTGGGCCGTACGATCGACCCGTCCTGCGATCTGCTGTTCGACTATATCGGCCTGCTGACGCTCACCGAACGGTACCTCGCCACTGACTTCGATGGACGGACGATGGAGCTGCCACAGGAGCGTTATATGGTCATCGCTATGTACCTAATGCACAAGGAGCCGGAAGAGAAACGCTTGGAGCTGGTGAAGGAAGCGTATTGGGCGATGAGCAACATTTATATGACCGCCGCAACGCCAACGATGTCCAATGCCGGCAAAAAAGTCGCCGGCCAGCTGTCCAGCTGCTTTATCGATACGGTGGACGACTCGCTTGAGGGCATCTTCGACTCCAACACCGACGTGGCTCGCTTGAGCAAAATGGGTGGCGGGATCGGCGTCTACCTCGGCAAGGTCCGCGCCCGCGGCTCCGATATCCGCGGCCACAAGAACACCAGCTCCGGCGTTATCCCTTGGATCCGCCAGTTGAACAATACCGCCGTCAGCGTCGACCAGCTTGGAACGCGGAAAGGCGCGATCGCGGTTTATCTGGACGTTTTTCATAAGGATATCCTCGCTTTCCTTGACTTAAAGCTGAACAACGGGGACGAGCGGATGCGCGCCCATGACGTCTTCCACGGCGTGTGCCTGCCCGACCTGTTTATGGAGGCGGTGGAAGCCCGCGGGGAATGGAGTCTGTTCTGCCCGCATGAAGTGAAGAAAACGATGGGCTGGAAGGATGCGAACGGACGCGCTTTGGGTCTGGAAGACTTCTACGATGAAGAATTCGGGAAAGGCAGCTTTCGCGAAAAATACGCCGAGGCCGTCGCCCACCCTACGCTTTCGCGCATTACGATGCCGGCGATCGATATCATGAAGCGGATTTTGAAATCGCAGTTGGAGACCGGTACGCCTTACATGTTCTACCGCGATACCGTGAACCGCGCTAACCCGAACCGCGCGCACGGAATGGTCTACTCGTCCAACCTGTGTACGGAAATTATGCAAAACCAATCGCCGACGGTGGTCGAGCAAGAGGAACTGGTGACCAAGGATGGCCAAACCCGGATCGTCGTATCCAAAATCCCGGGCGACTTCGTCGTCTGCAACCTGAACTCGATCCACCTGGCCCGCGCAGTGCCGGCGGGCGTTCTGGAACGGCTGGTGCCGATTCAGACGCGGATGCTCGACAACGTCATCGATATCAACAATATCGAAGTGCTGCAGGCGCAGTACACGAACAGCCAATATCGGGCGATCGGGCTGGGCACGTTTGGCTTGCACCACCTGCTCGCGCTGGAAGGCATCCGCTGGGAATCCAAGGAAGCCGTGGCATACAACGACGCGCTTTACGAAAAAATCAACTTCCTGCTGGTCAAATCCAGCATGGAGCTCGCCAAGGAAAAAGGCAAATATCCGAAGTTTGCCGGCTCCGATTGGGAAACGGGGCATTACTTCGAAGCCCGGAACTACACGGACGGCACGCGGGAAGGTAAATTCGTAACAACGGAGCAATGGCGTGAACTGCAGAAGGAAGTTCGCGAGAACGGCGTGCGTAACGCCTGGATGTTTGCGATCGCGCCCAACGGATCAACATCGATCATCGCCGGCTCCACCGCCAGCATCGATCCGTTGTACGAGCTGCTCTCCTATGAGGAGAAGACCACATACAAGATCGCGAACCCGGCACCGGACCTGTCCGAAAAAACGATCTGGTATTACAAAACGGCGTTCCTGATCGACCAACACTGGTCGATTGACATGGCCGGCGCCCGCCAGCGCCATGTCGACCAGGGGCAAAGCTTCAACCTGTACGTGCGGCCGGACATCAAGGCCACCGAGTTCCTGGACTTGCATCTGCATGCCTGGAAAGCTGGGCTGAAGTCGACGTATTATGTGCGCAGCCGGGCGTTGACGATTGAGGAGTGCGAGAGTTGTGCCTCATAGGGGTCTCAACCCTCCCCACCCCTCCCTTACCGTAAGGGAGGGCGCCCGAGGGCCTGCTGCCCTCTGGTCTCCCGCAAACTGGAGGAACGTGGGAGGGACTGAGGCGCTCCTGCCGGCTATCCCCTTCGGGGAGGCGCCTTGGCTACGTGCTAGGAACGCTTTTCCCCCTTCGGGTACGTCTTACTTTAGGCGCTCCCGGGTCACCTGGTAAACCGTGCTGCTCAGGACTGCTGCTTTCGGCGCACCCGAGGGACATAGGCGGGATGAGCCGCTTGTCGCCCTTCGGGCCCGCTCTACTGCGGCGCTCCTGCGAGAGCGGAGACTGCGACGCCGACGGTAAACGGTACTACTGCGTGCGTAACCCTCGTTGTCCCTTCGGGATGCACTTACTACTGGAGCAAAGATTAGTTAGTTAATAGACGAGTGTGCGGCATAGCCTTTCTAGGCGTAACTACGTGCTAAGAGGCGCTGTCCCCTGCGGGGATGCGCTTGCTTTTAAAGAACTAATGAGCAGTGGGGGCGGTTGTAGTGCCACTTCGTGCTCGGAGGCGCTGTCCCCTAAGGGATGCGCTTGCTTTTAAAGAACTAATGAGCAGTGGAGGCGGTTGTAGTGCCACTACCTGCTCGGAGGCGCTGTCCCCTGCGGGGATGCGCTCACGTTTTGAGCATATATCCATGCGGGGAATGGGCCAGAGGGTGAAATGATTCTGAAGAAGCGGAGCGTTCGCCTTTGCGAGTGGATTTCTACTACTTCTGAATCTAGTTCAATCAGAGAAATCCGCGAGCAACAGCGATCGTAAGAACATTTCAGCCGGCGGCCCCCTCCCGCATGAATCACCACAATTAAGGAGCGAAATCCCATGCAACTTCAAACGATTTTTAACACCGAAGCGCCGAATAAATCAACGCGGATCATCGGCGGCGAATGTTCGGGTATCCTGAACTGGAACGACATCCGCATGCCGCATATGTACAAGCTGTACAAAGTGCTGCTGCTCAACCACTGGATCGCCGACGAGATCCCGATGGCTAAAGACGCGCAGCAATTCGCCCTGCTTGACCCGGAGGAGCAGCGCACCTTCAAGATCAACATCTCGCTGCTGGCGGTGCTCGACTCGATGCAAACGATGTTCGTCGGCGACGTGAAGCGCTACTTCACCGACTCGTCGCTGGAGGCGATTTCGGCGATTATCGGGCAACAGGAAGTGGTACATAATCAGTCTTATTCTTATGTGCTGTCCTCGATTGTTTCGGAGCAGGAGCAGAAAGAGATTTTTGAATACTGGAAGCATGATCCGGTGCTGCTGGACCGCAACAAGTTTATCTCCGATATCTATCAGAACTTCCGCAACAATGCGACGCCGCAGACTTTTTTTGAAGCGCTGGTTGCGGACCTTATTCTTGAAGGCATTTTCTTCTACAGCACGTTTGCGTTCTTCTACAATCTGGCGCGTGATCAGAAGATGATGGGCACCAGCCAGATGATTTCGTATATCCAGCGGGATGAGAACCAGCATTGCTACTTTTTTGCCGAGGTATTTAAGCAACTGCTGATCGATTATCCGGAGCTGAATACGAAAGAGAATATCGACTACGCGTACCGTACGATCGACCGGGCGGTGGAGCTGGAAACGAACTGGGCCCATTATACGCTAAAAAATGTCCAAGGCATCGACTTAAACGAGTTGTCCGATTACATCAAATACATCGCCAACAAGCGTTTGACGTTGATGGGACTGGACAAAGCCTACCAAGGCGTCGATATCAACTGTATGCCATGGATTAAACCGTTCTCCGACGAGGCGCTGAACGCGACGAAAACGGATTTCTTCGAAGCCAAATCCCGTAACTACGGCAAGGTTGGCGACGACAACGGGTTCGACGACCTGTAAAAGAGAGATATCCTGCAATTCAGCTCTTCCGCATTGGCTGTGGAAGGGCATTTTTTTCGCAAAAAAATTATTCTTATTTAACTTCGGTTTAAAAAAACAGGTTATAATAACCCTACCAAAATGGCCCAGTGCCTCATCCCTCATCTTTCGGAAGGACGGTTTACCTTTATGGATTTACTCATCACCGTTATCATGCTACTCATCTGTATTGTGGCCTCGAACATCATCAGCCACTATATCCCGTTGATCCCCACGGCGCTGACCCAAATCGCCCTTGGGATTATCATTGCGCTAGCCTTCAACGGTTTTTCGTTGGAACTCGAGACCGAATGGTTTTTGCTCCTGTTTGTTGCGCCCCTGTTGTACAACGACGGCAGGTACTTCCCCCGCGACCAGCTATGGAATATGCGCGGGGCGATTCTCGGTAACGCCATTATTCTAGTCGTTTTAACAACGTTGGGAGGCGGTTATCTCATCCATGCCGTCATTCCCGACATTCCGCTGGTCGCTGCATTTGCGCTGGCGGCAATCCTCTCCCCTACCGATCCGGTGGCCGTCAATGGGATTGCCAAACGGATTCATCTCCCGGAGAAGGTGTTAAATCTCGTTCGAGGGGAATCGCTGATCAACGATGCCTCGGGCCTGGTAGCCTTCAACTACGCGGTTGCTGCCGTCGTGACGGGGTATTTTTCACTGAAGGAAGCCTTATTTGATTTCACCTATATGTTCATTCTCGGGGCTATCCTGGGTCTGGTGCTCAGCTTAATTATGACCTGGATCCGGTTTTCCTTGCTCAAACAAGGGATTAAGGACGCCACACTGCATTCGCTGCTGCAAATCCTGACACCGTTCCTAATCTTTATCGTCACTGAGGAATTCCTGCACGCTTCCGGCGTAATTGCCGTGGTTGTGGGCGGGGTTGTGCACTCGTTGCTGCGGGAGCGGACGGAAACGATGCTGGCCAAAGAACAGCTGCTCACGGAAAACATCTGGTCCACCGTGCTGTTCATCCTGAACGGGATCGTCTTCCTGCTGCTCGGGTTAAACATCCCGTCGTCGATCCAGGCGACGGTTGATAACCCGAATATTAACAATGTGCTGGCGATCGGATATGTGCTGGTCGTTGGGATTGGCATCTTGGGGATTCGCTTTATTTGGTCGCATCTCTTTGCCATGTATGAACACCGGAAGGCCAAAGGGAATAACGTTGAAAGACCTACGGTAAAATCCAGTCTGCTGTTGACCCTAACCGGGGTCCGCGGCACGGTTACGATGGCCGGGGTATTATCCATCCCCTATGTGGTTGCCAGCGGCGGACCGTTTCCGGAACGGTCATTGATTTTGTTTTTGGCGGCAGGCGTCATCTTGTTTACGTTAGTGGTGGCCACGATCTTCTTGCCGATCCTGAGCAAGGGGGGCGCATCCGGCGAAGAAGCCGGCGAGTTCCTCGATATGAACGAGGCTCGGACCCGCGTGCTGCGGGTAGCGCTGAACAAGATCAAGGAAGAAATGGACGAGGATAACAAAACTGCGGCCTATCAGCTGATGGACGAGTACAGCCGCCTGCTTCAACCCGCCTTGGATCAATGGGGCGCCGAGCGGCTGGATCGACCGGCCATGCTGGGTAAAATCACCGAGCTGCACCGGGCCGCACTGAAGGTGGAACGCAGCTATATTCAACAGACCATGCAGGAAGGCGGCATGGATAAAGAGATGTACGAAACCTTCGAGAAGGCCTTGGATCACCGGGAAGAAAAGCTGTCACAAAGCGGACGCGCCCGCTTCTTCTTTATGGTCGGCAGTACGGTGCGGGACTTCCGGCGTGCGAAACGTAAATACAAAGATTACGACATGAAGGTCGTAGGGCGGGACATCCACCTCCGGGCACTGCAAGCAGCACTCGAGTATTTACAGGGCTTGAAAAAAGGGGACGAATCGGACAACCTCGTTCAATTCGTCATCCTGGACTACAAGCGTGCGATCGGTCGGCTGAAGGGCAGCGGTGATCCATTTAACGAGAAGACGGAAGCGCAGAAGGAAGAGCTGCGGCTGCTGGTGATGGATGCCGAACGGGCGGAAATCAACCGGATGTTCGAAAACGGCGACATCCACCGGGAACAAGCCCGGGAGTTGCGCCGAACGATCAACCAGATTGAAAGCATCACCCTTTACGAGCACGAGGAGTAAAGTGAAAAGGCGGCCCCACATCAAATGTGGGGTCGCCTTTTTGGTGCGGGGCGCGGGGAGGTTGTGCCGGGCATCGCCACTTAGCCACAGCCACAGCCGCAGCCGCTCCGTCGCGCCCGCCCCTAGCAGCGTATGCCCGGCTGCGTTCCGGCGTTCAACGCGCCGCCCCTAGCAGCGTATGCCCGGCTGCGTTCCGGCGTTCAACGCGCCTACCCGCAGCGCTGCCCACGGCAAGGGCCGGCCCTCGGGGTGCCGGAGATGGACGGTCCGCTGCTCGCCGGGCAGCAGGTCGAAATAGTTGTCGCTGAAGCGGACGCCGCCCAGCGGCAGCTCCAGCTTGACCAGCCGGGCGACGCTCCGGCCCGAGGCCGTGACCGTGACGGTCTGCTCCGCCTCGTCGACCTGCACGTCCAGCTCAGCCACCGGCAGGCGCAGCTCCTTCGGGTCGCGCAGGTAGTAGTGGTTGGCCGGTGCGGCGAACCCCGTGGCGCTCAGCTCCACCAGGACCTCCTCCGGCGCCAAGCCGGCAAGGGCCTCCGCCTCGCCTAGGCTCCCGAGCGGCAGCGCCGTTTGCGGAGGGACTTGCACCGCAAACGAAACCTGCCGTTCTGCCGCTACGACGCCACCAAGGGACAAGGGATGCACCGTTAATGTCACGGTCCCCTCCAGCGGCTCCAGCGTATCGTTGACGACCCAGACGCGCAGCGGCTCGCCCGGTTCATGCTCCAACGACAGGAGCACCGGGTGAAAAAACGTCTTCCCATAGTAATACGACGCCTTCGGCAGCCGCTCGTAATCGATCATCGACCAGCTTGTCCCCGGCCAACTGTCGTTCAGCTGCCACACCAGCGCGCCGCTGTTGCGATGACGATGGCGTCGGAAATGCTCAATGCCATACTTCAGCCCCTCCGCCTGAGTCAGCATGGAGAAGTTCAAATACTCCTCGATATCCCGCGGAATCCCCGTATACCCCTCCATCAGCAAAATCCCTTTGCGATGGTTCGTATCCTTGTTCCGGTATGCCATCTCGGCGCTTCCCCAGGTAAACTGCCCTTCCGGAATGTTTTTCTCCAACGTGTACCGATTCGCTGAAGCATGCATGCCAAACTCACTGCTGAACAAAGCGAAGTCTTGCTTAAAGTTCTTGAACGTAACCCCTTCGATACTATAATCCAGCAACGGTTTCTCGCCCTGCATACGCGGGTAGACCGAACCGTGCCACACTTGCCAGTTGTGACGGTCCCCGTGGTTCGGATCGTTGGCGTCATACCCCTCCTGGGCCCCGTACGGTGACGAAGGCCAATAGGAGCGATGTGGATCCAGCTCCGCCAGCAGCCCGGGAATCAGCTCATGATAGATCGTTTCCCCAAAAAACGGTCCGGTAATATCCCCCGCCGCCGCCTTCATGTCATACAGCCAGTCGATTTCGTTGTTGCCGCACCAGAGCGCCAGCGAAGCCCGATTCCGCAGCCGCTTGACGTTATCGACGATTTCCTGCCGCACATTATCCATAAAGTCACGGTTGAAGTCCGGAAACAACGCATTGGCAAAAGCGAAATCCTGCCACACCAGCACGCCTCGCCGATCGCATTCCTCGTAGAAAACATCCTTTTCATAAATGCCACCCGCCCATACGCGCAGCATGTTCATCTGTCCTTCCACGGCCAGCTCGACCAGCTCGCGGTACGTGGACTCTGGAATGGATCCGATCAGATGGTCCGCCGGGATCCAGTTGGCCCCTTTGGCGTAAACCTTAATGCCATTAAGAATAAAGGCAAAAGACGGGTTGCCATCGGGATCTTGCAGCGACAAATCCAACGTCCGTATGCCAAAAGACTGCTGATAACGATCCACTTCTTCGCCGCCAACAACCAGCGTTACCTCCAGCGAGTACAGATAAGGCTCGCCTAAATCATGCGTCCACCACCGCCGCGGCATGGCGATCCGCAGTTCGGCCGACGCCGCTCCCTGCGTTCGGAACGCACGGGGGAAAGCTTGCCTCAACGCGGCCTGCCCGCCCGCAGCCTCCGCCTCGGCGCTCTCCAACACAGGAAGCTCAACGGACGCTACCTCATTCCTCTCTGCGTCGATCAGCCTCGCGACAGCAACCGCCTTCGTTCCGGAACGGAATGCCTCCGCCTCGGCTTTGACCCGGATGACCGCTTCCTCCGCTGATGCGGACAACGTTGCGGCATATACGCCGGTCAGCTTGGCCCTTCTCCGGCGCTCCAGCCGAACCGGCCCCCAAATGCCGGCCGTGACGACCCGCGGTCCCCAGTCCCAGCCGAAATTCATCGCCGCCTTGCGGATCCACGGGCGCTCCTTCGTATACGAAGACCATTCGAACCGCTCTTTGTCACGGTAATGCAGTTCCAGCGGATCAAATCGGATCGCCACCGTATTTCGCCCTTCATGGACGATCCGCGTGATATCAAAGGGATAACGACGGAACATGTTGGAGGCCAAACCGATCTCATGCCCGTTGACAAAAATGGCCGCAAACGTATCCAGCCCTTCGAATACCAGCTCGATTCGCTCGCCTTCTTCCCCAGGTACGGCGTCCAGCTCAAACGTCGTACGGTACCACCATTCCTTCCGCTCGATCCAGCGGCATTTGGCATCGTTATGCCCGAAATACGGAGGCTCGATAATGCCGCGCTCCAGCAGCGCCGAATGGACATCGCCCGGGACGCCGGCCTCGATCCAGAAGCGATCGTCCAACCCGGGGGCGGCCAGCTCCAGAGGTGGCTTCTCCCCAACATCAAAATGCTGCAGCTTCCATGGCCCCGATAAAATCATGAATCGTCCCTCTTTTCCCGATGGTGATGTTGGTTGGGCAGGCTAACCCCCGCCCGCTGTGAGGCCCGCCGGATCGTAACCCAGCGCCTCATCGCGAAATTCGCTAGGCGTTTTGCCCGTATGCTTCTTGAACAGCCGGCTAAAATATTTCACGTCCTCGTACCCGGTTAGACCGGCGATTTCGCTTACTTTGGCCGGGGAGACGGCCAGCAGCTCCATGGCTCGGCGCATGCGCAAGGCAATGACGTAATCGCCGAAGGTGCTGCCCGTCTCCTTCTTGAACAGCTCGCTTAGGTGGCCGGGGTGCAAATGCACATAAGCCGCCACCTGCTGCAGGCTTAGCTCCTCTGCCGGGCAGGACTCCATATAAGCTTTAGCCCGCTGCACGTGGGAAGCCTGCCCCTCGCCAAGCTGGTTATGATACAAAGTCATCACCGCATGCAGATGGCGGAACAGCTCCTCCTTCAACTTGGCCCCTTCAATCGGTTGCTGCCAAGGCTCGAAGCGGGCCGCCCCCTCCTTCCCCAAAGCCCGGAGCGTTCGCTCCAGCCAACGGTGGGCGGCAACGGCCGCCGATTGCAGGCAGGCCTGATACGATTCCGGCGTGCATTCCGGGTCTGCAGCCAACTCGTCGGCCAGCCGATGCGTCCAGGCTCGCAACGCCATCGGGTCCTGCTCCAGCAAAATCGAACCCAGCCCATTCTCCTCTTCTTGTGACAACACCGTTCTGCCGCCCTTACGCTCGGCAACTTCCCGGTAATCCAGCAGCTTTACGCCGGGCAACAGATCATGGTAAGCAAAAGCGGCCGCCGCCGTAAGATAACTTTGATGCACCTGATCCGCTTCCTCCACGGCAATTCCGGCCGCCAAGCGCAACCGGCAGTTCAGCAGGTTTTCGATCCGTTCCAGCATCCCTTTGAACCGTCCTGCCGTAAAGTGCGCATCCCCCCAGCTCGAGTCATCGGTCACGCCTACGATTTGACCTTGATGGATCAACACCGCCGAACCGGGCAGCAAATCCTCCAGCATATTTTGCACGGCAAACCGCAGCAGGGAATCCGCATTCTCCTCCTGGCCCCAGCCGTCGGCGGACACAATCAAAACCTGCCATCTCTCGGGTCTGTCCGCTTCCCTCTCCTGCTTCCCGCGGTCGGGAAGCGCCGGAACGGCCCCGGCCTCGCCTTCGATCACCCACTTATGCAGCTGCCGCCGCCGTTCTTCCCGGGCCTGCCGCTGCGCACGGGAGTCTTCGGCCCGCCGCTCCAGCAGCCGCTGCTTGGCCTGAAGCACCGTACGGATGATCTCCTCCGGCTTGCTTGTCTTCAGCAAATAGTCGCCAACGCCCTGGCGGATCGCCTGTTGAGTGTAAGCAAAATCCCCATACCCCGACAGGATGATCACTTCCAACCCCGGCAGCAGCTTGGCGGCTTCTTCCGCCAGCTCCAGACCAGTTTTGCCGTTCATACGAATATCGGTGATCAAGATATCCGGCCGCTCCGCCTCCAGCCGTTCAAGCGCCTCCTCTGCGGAAGCGGCCGGCGAGAGCAGATGAAGCCCCAGCTCGCTCCAGGAAATGACGCTGGCGAGCCCGGTCCGGATAATCACCTCATCATCTACGATTAACACATTCATGGCGATCCCTCCATGATCGGAATGGAGAACGAAACCTGCGTCCCCTCGCCTTCCCGGCTATCCACGGTAAGCCCCGCTTCCCGTCCATAGTGCAACAGCAGCCGCTCGTTGACGTTGCGCAGCCCATACCCGGCGGCCAATCCCGCTGACGAAGCAGCAGACGCCGCCGAGGCTGTCGAGGCTACCGAGCCCCCCGAAGTCGCCGAAGCCGACGAGATAGACGGAGTCACCGGGGCCACTGCCGGATCCCTCGTAGCTGCCGCCTCGGCCAAAGCCGCTCCAGGCATCCCCGTCGCTGTCGGCATAGCCTCCGCCTCCTCGCCCCCAGGCAAAGCCAACGCCTGACGAACCTCCCGCAGACGTTCTGCGCTCATGCCAAGACCGTCATCCATGACCATCACGTTCATGCGTTTCCCCTCCGGTTGGATCAGGATCGTGATCGTCCCGACCCCATCGCGCTTTTGAATCCCGTGAATCAAGGCGTTCTCCACCAAAGGCTGGAGCAGCAGCTTTAGCATCCATTTGTCCAGCAACCCCTCGTCCACGATATACTCAACGGCAAACTTATCGGGAAAACGGATCGATTGGACGCGCACATAGTTGCGGATATGCGCCACCTCCTGCTCGACCGGGCAATAATCCCGGCCCTGATTCAGGCTGATACGCAAAAAGTCGCTTAATCCTTCTACCATATCGGCGATTCGCCGCTCCCCTGACATCAAAGCGATCCAATGGATCGAAGACAACGTGTTATAGAGAAAATGCGGGTTGATCTGCGCCTGCAACGCTCGCAGGTCGGCCTCCTTCTTGCGCGCTTCCCCGCGGATAACCTCCCGCTTTAATTGCTCGATATGCGCGCCAAGCATATTGTAGCTGTGGCCCAGCCGGCCGATCTCATCGTCCGAGGTCGCCGGAAAACGCGGCAGCGGCCGCTCCGGATCGATTCGCGACAAGTGGCGGGTTAACACGCGCAGCGGCCGGGTGATCCGGCGCACCGTAAACCAAATAAGCAGTGTGCACGCCAAGACAGATACGCCTACAACCTCGGCGGTTAACGTGAGAATGTAGCGGTTTTCCGCGCGATATTGGTCGTAAGGCACGCGCCCCACCAGCATCCAATCGGTCAGCGGCTCGCGGCGATATAACACCGTTGACTTTTCGTCCCCTTCGCCGTAGATGACACTCCCGCTTCCGTTCCCGTTCACGGAAGCGGCGTTGGGAAGTCCATCTCCGTCGTCCGCAGCCGCAACTCCGCCCGGGATCAACGCAAGCAGGCCGGGCGCGTAATCTTCCAGCGGCCGACCTAACCTGGACTTGCCGGTTGAGGACAGGATCGTCCCGTCTACACCAACCAGCTCCACTTTGCCCATCCCTTGACCAAACTCCGGCGATTCCAGGTTGCGGGCCAGCTCTTGTTCATCCAGGCTGATCGCCAGCCAACCCAGCCGGCGAAAGTCATAGATGCTGCGGATCGGCCGGAACAAGGTCATCACCTGCTCCATCCCGGCATAATCGCGGATGGCGTACACGCCGGACCACGTTTTCCCGCCGCCCGCAAACGCCTTGGCCGCCTCCGCCGGAAGCTCATTTTCATACCAGGTGGCCGTCGAGAGGCGCCCCTCGAACCGCTCCGGATAGATGGCGATATTGGCGATATAAGGCTTGGAGGCCGCCAGATTGGTCATCCGTCCGACCAGCTCCGTTCGCTTGGCCTCGTCGTCCTCCGGGCCGGTCAAATACGCCTGCAAATCCCGCTCCCCGATCAGGAAGATCGACAGCGTTTCGATATCCTCCAGCATAAAGCGCAAATTGGCGTCCATTTGCTTCAGCATGTCGCTCCCGGTTAGCTTCGTCTTTTCCTCCGTAATGTTGGAAGAGATCACGAAGGCGAATATCCCCAAGGCCAACATCGGCACGATCATGGACCCTGCGACCACCACCGACAGCTTGCGTTGAAGCGATGTAGCCAACCACTTGTGCATCTGACGCTCCCCCTTTGCTCGGTGTAGGATGTTCCTCCTTTATCCTTTCACCGCGCCGGCCGTCATCCCCTTCATCATTTGTTCCTGAAACAGCAAATAAAGGATAACCGTCGGGATCACCGACAACGTCATGCCCGCCAGTGACAAGCCATAGTCCGTCTGATAGCCGTCGGCGAAGTTGGCGATGGCCAGCGGCAGCGTTTTGAGCGCCGTTTTGTTAATGAACACCAGCGCGAAGGAGAAATCGTTCCAGGAGTGCAGGAAGCTGAGAATCGTCACGGTGGCCAACGCCGGAACCGACATCGGCAGCATGATGCGGAAGAATAATCCCCACAGCCCGGTCCCGTCGATAAAAGCCGCCTCCTCCAGCTCGCGCGGCACGCTCGTCAGATACGCCGTCAGCACGAACACGGCCGTGGGCAGCGCAAATGCAGTGTAAGGCAGGATCAGCGCCCAATAGGTGTTGAGCAACGACATCTGCTTCATCAGAATAAACAGCGGAACCAGGGTGCTATGAATCGGAATCAGCATCCCGATTACAAAAAAGGTCAAAACCCCGCCCTTCCAGCGAAACTGGAAGCGGGCCAGAATAAACGAAGTTAGCGCGGCGATAAACAAAGTCAGCACCAGCGAGCCTAGCGCCACAATCAGCGAATTGCCAAACGCCGTACCCAGCCGCGAGCTTTCCCAAGCCCGGGTAAAGTTGTCGCCGTGCCACACCTGCGGCAGCCCAAAGGGACGGGCGTAGAAATCCGCGTTCGTCTTAAACGCGCTGATGACCAGCCAGAAAAACGGGTACAAGGTCACCACCCCGTAAACCGTCAGCAGGACCCAAAACAAGCCCCGGCCCGGTTTGGCCCATATCCGTACGCCGCCGCTGGGCTTTACTTTTCCCGCCGTTACGGGGGGTGTCGTATTCATGTTCATGTGGATGGACTCCTCCTTTCACCTCAAGCGGCGTCTTTCTTCCGATTGGTCAGCCATTGGCTGGTACCGATTAACAAAAGGCTGATGATCATAATGCTGGTTGAAATCGCGCTACCAAACCCGTATCGGTAGGTCGAGAACGTTGAGTTATACATATACGTCGCCAGCAGCTCGGTTGCATGCGCCGGGCCGCCCTTCGTCATGATGTAGACGAGGTCAAAGGACTTCAGGCTGCCCGAAATACACAGGACAACCGCGACCTGCACGGTGTTCTTGATCATCGGCAGCGAGATCGACAGCAGCTTGCGGACGCCGGAAACGCCGTCGATTTTGGCCGCGTCATGAATTTCGCCGGGAATATTTTGGAGCGCGGACATGAAAATAATCAGATACAAGCCGACATAACTCCAAATCAGCGGCGGAATCAGCGAATAGATGGCGATCTTGCCGTCCGACAACCACTGCAGCTTCCAGCTGGACAACCCCAACGCATCCAGCAGAAAGTTCAAAATGCCGATTTGCGGATGGTAAATGTACTGCCAGATCATCCCGATAACGACCGTGGACAACACCATCGGAAGGAAGATAGCCGAGCGCAGGAAGCGCTGCAGCAGGTTGCTTTTGTGCAGCAGCACCGCCAGGGCGAGGGCCAGCGGAATCTGTCCAAACACCGAGGCCAGCACGAATACGACGTTATTTTTCAGCGCCCGCCAAAACACGGGATCCCGCAAGATTTCCGCATAATTGCTTAGGCCGGTATACTTCGCTTCGCCGATCCCCGACCAGTTAAAGAAGCCGTAATACGCCGACCAGATCACCGGTACGAAGACGAACAGCGAATAAATGACCAGCGCGGGCAGCAGCCCGGTGATGATGAAGCGTTTGCTGCGTAAGGCGTTCATGCTCTCTCACATCCTTTTGAGGGGAAAAATAATCCCCCTCCCCTAAGGGGAAGGGGGTAGCTTTAATTTGCAGCTACAGCCGCAGCCTGCGCGTCCTGGATCTTGCGGGCGATATCCTCCGCTTTGCCGCCCATCAGCAGCTCCTGGAGTCCGTTGTTCACCACTTCCACCGTTGCCGAGCCCAGCTTGGAGTCGTAGACCGGCACGATTTTAACGCGTTGGATCAGGTCATATAGCTCCACGAATAGCGGATGCGCCTTGCTCTTGTCGAGCTCGATGTTGTAGCTGACCAAAGTGCTGCTATCGAGGGTCGCCTTTTGTCCGTCAGGACCGGCCATCGCGTAGAACAGCTTCATCGCCGCTTCCTTGCGGGCACCGGTCAGCTTCTTGCTGACGCCAAGACCCGTACCTACGACACCTGCGGTCGTATCCGGAGCCCCTTTGCCACCTGCAATCGTAGGAACGATCGTGATATGCGTGTTGTCCAGCACTTCCGGCGGCGCATTGTTGACGAGGTTCGCCAGTGCCCAGCCGCCGTTAACGACCATCGCGGCATTCCCCTGGAAGTACAGCTGCATCATCTGCGTTTCATCGAGGCTGTTGAAGCCGTCCTGGAACGCTTTTAATTCACCTAGCTTCTGGAACGTGGTGAGCGCTTCAACGAACTCGGGGTCCGTAAACTTCGCTCCGTCCTGCTCCACGGCTTTCAGGAACCAATCGGTACCGGTAATGCGGTCGCCCACGGTGCTGAAGAAGGTTGATTGGGCCACCCAATTCGCTTTGTTCCCCAGGGCGATCGGGATCACGCCGTTGTCATTAAACGTTTGGATCGCCGTCCCCAGCTCTTCCCAGGTTTCCGGGACCTTTACGTTATATTTTTTGAACAAGGCATCGTTATAGTAGATAAAAGAGCTTGGCGCCAGGTTCATCGGCACGGAGTAAATTTTGCCGTCCACGGTATAACCATCCAGCGCATTCGGAATAAAATTGTTCTTCCAATCCGGATTGGCATCCAGCTCCTCGTTGATCGGCTGCAGCAGATCGCCTTTGACGAATTCCTTCGTCATCGCATCCGGCCACATCACGAACAAATCGGGCATTTCGTCTGCTGCGGCCACTGTCCGCAGGCGAGTTTTCAGCCCGTCGGTTGGGAGCCCTTCGTCGACAACCTCGATCTCGGGATGCTCGGCCCGGAAGTCTTCGATAATCTTCCGCATCGCCACCGCTTTGGCGTCCTGGCCTGTCCAGTTATGCCAGATGGAGATGCTCACTTTCTCCCCGCCGTTCTCCCCGCTGCCGGAAGCTTCATTCCCTCCGCCGCAGCCGGCAAGTAATAACGCCAGCATCGCGGCGCTGCATAAAATCGATATCCATTTTTTCATTGTGTTTGATTCCCCCCTTGCTTTGATTAAACTCATTGTAATGTTAGCGCTCTCAAAACATAAGGAGACGAATCGCGGCACCAGGGGTGAATAATTTCGGATTGCAGGCAGCTGACATCAGCGGCATTCTCCGTTGCTTTCCTGCAAGCGGCTATCAAACCCTACTTCTAAAGCACACAATATTGCCGTCCGGATCGCGAAAATGCATCGATCGGGCTCCCCACGGATAAGTCGTCGGCAGGGCCACGAATTCGACGCCCAACGCTTTCAATCGTTCATATTCCACATCGACGTCCGCAACGTTAAATCCCAACGTGAAGTTCCCCGATCCCCAGTGGGTCGAGAAATCAAACCCCATGTCCGTTTCCGCTGCCCGCCGCGAGTATATCGCGAGTCCGGTGCCCTCAGTCTTCACTTCCCTATGGATCTCGTCCCCAACCGCCGTCGTTTGCAGGATCGTCTCATAGAACCGGGCCATCGCCATCACCTGATCCGTCAAAATCGCAACATCTACGAATTTCATCCTCTTTTCTCCTTCCGCGCCAGGATCAAAAACCGATGCTCCCGGGTAGACACAAATCCGACTTGCTCCACTTGGTTCTGCAGCTCGCATAACTTCTCGAAACAGCGTTCTACGGAGAAACCGGCAAACTCCCACTCAATGATTTTCGCATAATAGACAAGCGCCCCTACATCATGAAACTTCACCTCGGGAAAAAACTCCTGCTGCACCTCGACGTTAAGCCCCGCTTCGAGGATGTCTCGAACCGTATGGGCCAGGTCGAACTCAGCCGGCGTCTCCATCGCCCCTTCGCCAAGAAGTTCACGCGACAGTTCCCGATTGTTCTGCCCTCCGACCTGTTGGGTGATAAACACCCCACCCGGCTTCAGGATTCGGTATACCTCCTTAGCCGAGAATGACTCATGACGGTTGATCACCAAGTTGAACAATTCATCCTCATACGGCAGCTGATCATCCTTTTCCACCTTTGCGACTTCAATGCCATAGGCGGGCAGCTTGGCCCGGCACAGCTCATAGTTGGGCAGGTACGCTTCTGTCGCAAAGGTGCGACCCGGCGGCGGCGACAACGACAACAGGAATTCGCCTCCGCCGGTGCCCATGTCCAGCATCATCGTCTCCTGATTCATTTGTTGTCGAACCTGGGCTGGGTAATCCCATGGCAGCGCCTCTTCCTCCATCCGTCCGTTTAACTCGGAAAAGTCCCAGCCCCGGAAGACCTTGGCTTCCTCCGCTTCCCACCGCTTTTTTAATTCACTTCGATCCATGTTGATCCACTCCTATTTGGATTTCCGTGCAATAATTTCGTGTAAGGCCTTGTCGAGCGTATCGTAATGGAAGTGAAATCCCGCCCGCTGCAGCCGTTCCGGCAACACCCAGCGGCTCTTCAGTACGAGCTCGGTTTCCGTGCGAATCAGGCGTGCGCCCAGCTCCAGCAGCCAGCGCGGGGCAGGCAGTCCAACCGGAACGCCCATCGCCCCGCGCAAGCTGGCCATCAGCTCCCGGTTCGTAACGGGATGCGGGGCGGATGCGTTAAACACGCCGTCCAGCTCGGGATGCTCCTGCAGGAACCTGACGATCCGGAACAGGTCCTCCATATGGATCCAGCTAAACTGCTGGCGACCGGACCCTTGGGCCCCGCCTAGTCCGAAGCGCACCAGGTTCCGCAAGGGGCCCATCACACCGCCGTCGTCCAGCACGATGGCGATGCGCAAGGCAATCTGCCGTGTCGCCGGGAGTTCAATAGCAAAGAAGGCCTCCTCCCATGCCTTGGCAACCTCAACCGAAAACCCCGAGCCGATGTCCCCGCTCTCCTCCGTCATCGGGCGGTCTTCCGCATGCCGGTAAATCGTCGCCGTGCTGGAATTGATCCACAGGGCCGGCGGACGTTGGCAGGCCAGGACGCTCTCCCCAAGCTGGCGTGTCGTTTCCGTCCGGGAATTCAGGATGAGCCTTCGATTCTCCGGCGTATAGCGGCAATTCACCGATCTGCCTGCCAAATTGATCAGCAGGTCCGCTCCCTCCAATGCCTCTACAACGGCACTCCGATCCTCCCAAGGGATATGAGGCGCTTGTCGGGAAATGATCTTTACCTCCGCGCCCAGTTCTCCAAACCGCGCTGCAAACGCCTGTCCGACAAACCCCGTACCCCCGGCCAATACCACTTTCGGCATGTGATCCACTCCTTCGCCCTGACATTTGGTTTCATTATACCACGGGGGGAATGGTTGAATTTTCCTCGGTGAAGTTGCGATCCGGAGGAGGTTAGGCGATAATGCTTCTAAACTAAGTTCATATCCGCTGGCAAGCAGAATGTGGTGGATGAAGAGGAGGATGAACAGGGAGATGACGATGGACAAGTTCGGCATGTACGCCAAATTCACGGCAAAGCCCGGAGAGCGCGATCAGTTAGTCAACATCTTATTGGAAGCCGCCGCCGGAGCAGAGGCTGCTCCAGACTGCGAGCTGTATGTAGTCAACGTTTCGGAGACGGAACCCGAGACCGTGTGGGTCACAGAGGTATGGAGCAGCGCCGAGGTCCCTGACGCCTCACTGCAGGAAGAAGCCACGCGGACAATGATCCAGCGCGCGATGCCGCTGATTGCCGGCGTGGAGTCGATCCCGCTCCGGCCTGTTGGCGGGAAGGGGATCAAGTAGGCCGCTGCGTGTAGTCTAGCCCGATTCGCATCGTTTTGGCGGGAAGGGCATCCGGTAGGCGCAGCTTGTAGTCTAGCCCGATTCGCACCGTTTTGGCGGGGAGGGTATCCGGTAGGCGCAGCGTGTAGTCTGGCCCGATTCGCTCCGTTTTGGCGGGGAGGGGATCCGGTAGGCGCAGCGTATAGTCTGGCTCGATTCGCTCCGTTTTGGCGGTGAGGGTGTCCGGTAGGCGCAGCGTATAGTCTGGCCCGATTCGCTCCGTTTTGGCGGGGAGGGTATCCGGTAGGCGCAGTGAGGAGGCGTTCCTTCTTCACTCGGGTTTGACCTCGAATGAACTGCAAACTGCACTTTTGCAGTTGAGCGGCCGGAGTCGATGTTGGCGGTGGCGGCTGAAATGTAAAAGTGCAGTTCCTTTTCGCCAAATGGACTCATTTCGGGGAGTTAGATGTAAAAGTGCAGTTTAAATCCGATAAATGTCCCTCTTTTCCGGATTTCCTCCCGAATTAACTGCACTTTTGCAGTTCAGACGCGGAAAAAGCAAGTTTTGCGGAATTTCAACTGCACTTTTGCACTTGGCCGGCCTGTTCGTGTCGGCTGAAATGTAAAAGTGCAGTTCCTTTACGCCAAATGGGCTCATTTCGGGGGGTTAGATGTAAAAGTGCAGTTCAAATCCGAGAAAACTCCCGTTTCCCCCGGGTTTGCCCCCGAATTAACTGCACTTTTGCAGTTGAACGGCCGGAGTCGATGTTGGCGGCTGCGGCGGCAGTTGAAAGGTGAAGGCCAGCAAAAACGCAAAAAAAGCCCTGTTCCCACCATAGGAACAGGGCCTTTTTGATGTTAGGCTTGCAGCTCTTGGACGATGCTGCGGACCGCGTCCACCAGCGGAGTTGCTGGACGGCCCAGCAGCGCTTCCAGGTCGCCGCTTGGAACGTCCAAGGCGCCTTCGCGGATCGAGCGCTGAATGGAAACAAGGAACGGCACCACCGGTTCCGGTACGCCCGCGCCGGACATCACCTCAGCGTACGTCGCATCGTCGACGTGCTGCACGGGAACCTCGCGGCCCAGAGCTTCGCCGATGATTTGCGCCAACTCAGCATGCGTCTTCGGCGTGCCCGACAGCTCATAGACCTTGTTCTCGTGGCCGTTGCCAGTCAGCACGGCCGCTGCCGCTTGGGCGTAGTCCTCGCGCGTGGCCCAGCCGACTTTGCCTTCTCCGGCGGAGGTCACGAGCGGCGCTCCGGCCAAAATCCCCTGAATCGTGCCGGTCTCGTTCTCAATGTACCAGTTGTTGCGCAGGAACACATAAGGAATTCCCGTCTTCGCGATCGCTTCCTCGGTCGCCTTATGTACCGGCGCCAGCTCCAGCGAATTCTGGGATGCATTCACCACGCTCGTATAAGCGATGAGCTTCACCCCTGCCCGCTGCGCCGCCGCAACAGCCGCCAAGTGCTGGCGAATCCGCGTGTCGTTATCGCCTTGTGTTGATACGATCAAGAGTCGCTCCACACCGGTAAATGCCGTATCCAGCGAGGCCGGATCTTCGAAATCCCCCCGCCGCACATCTACGCCCCGCGCGCGAAGCGCACTGGCTTTCTCCGGATCGCGTACGCTGACCGCCAGCTGCTCTGCCGGCACCTTTGCCAACAACGCTTCGACCACCTTAGCTCCGAGTTGCCCCGTCGCCCCTGTCACCAACATCTTCATCCTGGAATTCCTCCTTTTCGATTGGGTTGCCACGAAGTCATCGTTGTCATCTTGTCATCTTGTCATCTTGACATCTTGTCATATTGTCATCTCGTCATCGTTGTTATCACTCTTCCTGTAACTATTATAGTTACACCAAAACCGGAAGTCAATTCTCATCTCGCAACAACTCCCTTAGCATACCCTCCCGATGATTCACGAACTCCTTCATGATGATATAATGATCCGTTTCTTCCAACGTCGTTCTTTCGATGCCGTCCGGCGTAAGCTGATACATGAGACAGTCCGGATAGGCCATCAGAATCGGTGAATGCGTGGAAATGATGAACTGGGAATGCCGTCCGACCAGTTCGTGAATCCGCGCCAGCATCGCCATCTGCCGATACGGTGATAACGCCGCCTCCGGTTCGTCCAAGATGTACAGGCCTCGCCCGCCGAAACGGTTCATAAACGAGGCGAAAAACGATTCCCCATGCGACATCTCATGCAGGGATTTCCCGCCATAAGAGTTGCGTATAGGTGGGCTATTGGTGGGTTCCCGGTCCAATCGATCGATCTCCGAAGCCAAGTTATAATAACTCTCCGCCCGGAAAAAGAACCCGTCCCGCGGCCGCATCGGCCCCCGTACGGCTCGAAGATACCGATGCAGCTCGGAGTGGGTCTCGGCCGTCGCGAAGCTGAAGTTCATCGTGCCGCCTTCCGGGTTAAATCCCAAGGCGACGGCGATGCCTTCCAGCAGCGTGGACTTGCCCATGCCGTTTTCGCCGACGATGTACGTCACTTGCGGATGGAAGTCCAGCTGACCCAACGACGAGACCGCCGGTAAATGGAAAGGATAGTCGTCAAACGTCGGCACCTCGTCCCGCTGCAACATGATCCTCCGCAGATAGGCGTTCAACTCCATCAGGCGCCGCCCTCCTCCCTTTGCGCATCCAGCCCGCCATGATACAAGCTATGATAGAACCCGCGCCGCTTCAGCAACTCCTCGTGAGAGCCTTGCTCGATTAAGCGGCCTTCCTTCAAGACCAGGATCTTGTCGGCCTGACGGATCGTGTTCAACCGGTGGGCGATCACGAAGCTGGTTCTTCCTTTCATCAACCGCTGCAGGCCCTCTTGGATTTTGATCTCCGTCACGGTGTCGATGCTGCTGGTCGCCTCGTCCAGCACCAGGATCGAGGGATCCGCCAAAATCGCCCGTGCGATAGCCAGCAGCTGCCGTTGCCCTTGGCTGATGCCGCCGCCGTCCGCGCCAAGCACCTTGTCGTAACCGCCCGGCATCCGCACGATAAAGGAATGCGCATTCGCCAGCTTGGCGGCCTCCTCCACCTCCGCATCGGTCGCATCCAGTCGGCCGAAGCGGATATTGTCGCGGATCGTGCCCTGGAACAGGAACGAATCCTGCAGCACAAACGCCATCTGCGAACGCAGGCTGTCGCGCCGGATTACCCGGATCTCGCGGCCGTCGACCGCGATCGTCCCCCGGGACGGTTCGTAGAAGCGGGAGAGCAGCTGGATCAGCGTCGTTTTGCCGGCCCCCGTCGGCCCAACTAAAGCGATCGTCTCGCCCGGGTTCGCCGTAAAGCTAATCCCCTCTAACGTGTCGCCGCCCTCGGTTTTATTTTCCTCATAGGAGAAGTAGACGTCTGAAAAGACCACCTTGCCCCGAACCGACGGCAGTTCCACCGCCTCTTCTTCGTCGCTGGCTTCGATCTCCTCATCCAGCACCTCAAACACCCGCTCCGCCCCGGCAATCGCCGACAGCAGCGTGTTCCACTGGTTTGCCAGGTCGTTCAACGGCCGGGTAAATTGCCGCGCATATTCGACGAATACGACGATCACCCCAACCGTCACGCCGGCGCGGCCGTTAACGGCCAGCACCCCGCCGATTCCCGCTACAATAGCGAAGCTAAGGTTATTCAGCCCGTTCATCAGCTTCGGAATAAAGCCGGAAATCGTCTGCGCCCAGAAGCTGGAGCTGCGGATCGCCCCGTTGCGTTCGCGGAAGTCCTGCAGCACCCGCTGCTCTTGAGAGAACGCCTTTATGATCCGCTGTCCCGACAACGTCTCCTCAATGTAGCCGTTCAGGTTGCCGAGATCCTGTTGGCGCCGCTTGTACAGCGGCCCCGTCCGTTTCGTGATCCAGCGCATTCCGGCCATCATCAGCGGCACAACGAGGAACGTCAACAGCGTCAGCAACGGGCTGAGGTACAACATCACGGAGACCGTGCCGACCAACGTTAACGCGCTGGAGAAAATTTGGATCGCCGAGCTATTCAACGTTGAGCTGACATTGTCCATATCATTGGTCAGACGGCTCATGATTTCACCCTGCTGGCGTTTGCCGTAATACGGAATCGGCAGCCGGTGCAACTGGGCGAACAGCTCGGAACGCATGCGGTACACCGTCTCCTGGGCGATTCCGATCATCCAGATATTTTGCAGCCAGGAGGTGAGCGAGGAGCCGGCAAATACCAAGGTCAACCCGATCAGGAACATCGCCCATGGCCGGCCACCGCCCGCCTCCAGGTATTCGTCCACCGCCATACCCACCAAATAGGGACCCAACAGCGCCAATCCTGAGCTGAAAACAACCATCAGCAGAACGGCGGCCAGCCGGGCTTTATGCGTAGATAGATAACCCCATATTCGGGTTAAGGTGCCGGACCAGTTCTTGGCCCGCACCTTAGGCCTTACGCCGCCGGGCCCACCATGTCCTGGACGGCGAGAGGCAGGAGCCGACGCGTCTGGACGGGCCCCTTCCCCTTGCGATGCCTGGGATGAGGTCCCCAAATTCGGGTACGGATGGCGAAACGGTTCAGTGAAGGTCTTGAACGGCATGCACTTCCGCCTCCTTTCCTTTCTGGGACTCGCAAATCCGCCGATATAATTCCGAACGCTGCAGCAGTTCCTCATGCTTACCGCTGGCGATCAGCCGCCCGTCATCCATAAGTAGAATTAGATCGGCCGACATCGTGGAGCTGATCTTCTGCGTGATGAGCAGCGTCGTGCAGGAGAGACACGAAACTTCCTTCAGTAAGGCTGCCTCGGTACGGACGTCCAGCGCGCTGGTGCTGTCGTCCAGGATCAGGATGGCCGGCCGGCGCACCAGCGCCCGGGCGATCGACAGGCGCTGCTTCTGTCCGCCGGACAGATTCACGCCGCGTTGACCTAGCCGCGTCTCGTAGCCGTGCGGCTGCCGCTCGATCGTGTCGTGGATCTGCGCTTGCCGGGCCGCGGCCTGGATTTGCTCCAGCGTGGCGTCCGGACGCCCCCAAGCGATATTTTCCCGGATCGTCCCGGAGAATAACATCACTTCCTGCGGCACATAACCGATGGCGCGGCGCAGCCGTTTTCGGTCCAGCTCGCGAATATCCGTGCCGTCGATGCGAATCGCCCCTTCCGTCGGCTCGTACATGCCGGGAATCAGCTGCACCAGCGATGATTTGCCCGAGCCGGTTGCGCCCATGATGGCGATGCGTTGCCCTGGCTCCGCCGTAAACGAAACCCGCTCCAGGGCCATGACATCACGCCCCGGGTAGCGGAACGAGACCTCGCGGAATTCGATGCGTCCTTGAATCGGCAGTGCCGATGCTCCTTCCGCACCCGTACCGCCAGCACCGCCAGCACCGCCAGCTTCCTCCGTGCGGCTTTCCCGCTCGGCGGCCGGATCGTTCTCCTCCAGCACTTCGCGCACCCGACCGGCGGACGCCGCTCCCCGCGACAAAGAGCTCATAATCCAGGACAACGCCGACAACGCACCAATCGTTCGCAGCGAATAGTTGATGACGGCGACAACTTCCCCAACGCTGGCGCCCCCACCCGCAATCTCGATCCGACCAAACCACAGCACCGCGATGATCCCCGCGTTCATGATAAACAGCAGGAACGGCATTGTGGTCTCCGTCAGCTTCAGCGCGGCAACCGTGCCCTGCCGGAGCTCCCGGTTCCGCTGCTCGAAGCGTCCGATTTCATGCGACATCCGGACAAACACGCGGATCAGCCGCATGCCGGTCAAATTTTCCTGGATCAGGCCATTCACATTGTCCGTGCGCCGCTGTACCGTACGAAACAAAGCGGACGCTTTGCGGATCATCCACAGGACAAACACCAGCAAGACGGGAACGGTCACCGTCAGCAGCAGCCCCAGCTTCACATGCACGACCAGAGCCATCACGACGCTCCCCAGCACCACCAGCGGCACCCGGGAAGCAAAGCGCAAGCACATGAAAATCACATCCTGCAGCACCGTGATATCCCCGGTCAGCCGGGTAATTAATGACGACGCCGCGAAGCGGTTAAACACCTCGTACGAAAAAGACTGCACCTTCTCGTACAGCTTGTCGCGCAGGTCATAGCCAAAGCCTTGGCTGGTATGCGAGGCAAAAAACGAACTGGCGATCCCGGCGAAAAACGCCACCAGGGCGCTCGCCATCAGCACCCCGCCCCAAATCCAAGCGACGTTCACGTCGTGCTGCCGAATCCCGTGGTCGATGATCCGCGAGATGATTAACGGCTGAACCAGCTCCACCGCCAGCTCGATCAGCAGCATCACGATCGCCGAAATGGCGGCGATGCGGTATTTTTTGAAAATAGAGGTCATGACGGTCATCCTGATTCCTCCAGTCCGAGGGGATTCTGTAAGAATCGCCGATTTGGTAAACTATGTTGTTTTATTATAAAACAGTTGGGAGTGCTTGTGTATTTGGGCGCAGAAAAATCAAAAAGCCCTTCCTGCGGTTCAACCGCGGAAAGGGCTTCTCTTCGTTAATTAAACTTGTCCTTCTCCACCCAGGACAAAGCGGTAAACTTCCTCTACCTTCTCCTCCGTCAGCTCGCCGCTGTTGTCAAATTCGAGGATCGAGGAGGCCGGGATATCCCAGTTCAACTCCGGCACGAACTGCACGCGGTGTTTGAAATCATCCCAATGCTCCAGCTTCCAAGTATCGCGGTCCGTGCACCGGTCGATGATGCGTTCCTTTTGCGTTGCCATGTCCTTCAGCGTGACGACGACGACCTTCACGTCCACTTCTCTTTTGGACAATCCTGCCTCTTGAAGGAGCGTTTCCATCCAGTCTTTGTTTTTCAGCTCCGCCGTGAACGGGGAAATCATAAAGACATTTTGGCCAGCCGCCAAATTCTCAATGCAGATGTCCCGCGTCGTATCGTATTCCAGGTCGCGCAGATGCTTCTTATAAAAATCGGAGTCCCGGTCGTTCACATCCAGGCCGTTCATCTCCAGGATTTTCTCTACAAAGCGTCCCCCGACCGTATCGCGGTCCAAAAAAGCCGCCGGCATCCGTCTTGCCAGCTTGCGGGCCACCGTCGTTTTCCCCGTTCCGGCGACTCCTACGAAAAAGACCAATTTCAACATGATGTCAAAGTATCCTCCTTCGGTAATTGCGAGCAGTTATGTATTTTGTCCTATTGTACCATTTTTTTGGCCGTTTGCGCGGTTGACGCCAAGCCGCAAAAAAACCGGCACCGGGAACATCCCCGGCGCCGGCGATCTAACGCTTCCTCCACGATCCGCTACGCGATTCTTAAGACTGTTGCCGCAGTCGCGTTTCCCGGACGAGCTCCTTGACATTCTCTTCAAGTCGGCTGCGCAGCTCCTCGGCGATCTCGAAACCGCCGGCTTCGGTGCGTGCCACTTGGGCATCAACGGTATAGACGCCGCCCAAAATATAACGTGCGCCCAGCACGGACAAGACCGGCTTCAGCGCGTAATCGATCGTCAGCAGGTGCGCAAGGCTGCCTCCGATAAAGAGCGGCAACACAACTTTGCCGGCTAGGCCTTTTTGCGGCACCAGATCCAGGAAAGTCTTCAGCACGCCCGTATACGACGCTTGATAAACCGGGCTGGCGACAATCACCGCGTCCGCTCCGGCAACCAACGCATTGGCTTTCACGATCGCATCGCTTTCAAATTTGGTATGGATCAAATCCTCCGGCGGCAGCTCCCCCACGTTCAAATGACTGACTTCGAAGCCTTCGCCGCGCAACAGCTCCTCCGTCAACGCGATCACCGCGCCCAGCCGGGATCCCGGCGTTGGGCTGCCGTTAATAACTGTAACTTTCATATCGGATTCTCCCCTTATCTGTTCCGGTGGTTCCCCTTTTCGCGAACCCCGGCCATTTCCCTAAATTTTAAAACGATGCTATCAAGATTTGCTGGAAAAGTCAATGCGGACAGGGGTATCCCATGCTCCGCTCGGGCGAAGGAGGCTCACTCCGCTCGATCGATTACAATGCCTCGATGATATCCCCGGCGAGCAGCGACGCCGGGTTGCCCATGCGGGCCGGCCTCGCGCCGCCGGCCGACGTCCACCCCAAGCTCACCGCGCAGCGAGCGGTCGGTGAGCAGCACCCCCACTTCCGCCGCCGGGATCTCCGGCGGAAGTGCGCGGGGGATGCCGATATAGCGGGCGACCACGTCCCCCGCGGCTTTCGCGCCCGGATACTGCGTCAGCCCCGCCTTCAAGAAGGCGAGGCACACGGTGATCCGGGCCTGGATGCACGGGTCGTGGACCACGCCGGTATCGGCGTCCAGCCCGCTGGGGATGTCGGCTGCGACGATCGGCAGCCGCGTCTCATTCGCCTCCCGAATGAGGGAGGCGTAGGCCCCCCGGGGCGCTCCTTTCGCCCCGGTGCCCAGCAAGGCGTCCACGATCCCCGTTACCCCGCGGGATCGGGCCGCCGCCACCGTGCCGGGCGCATACACCTCGCCCGGCAGCCCCAACGCTGCAGCGATCGTTTGCTGCAGCGCCGCTTCGCCGCCGAGTCGCTCCGGCTCCTCGGCGTACAGCAGGCTCACCTGGACGCCCGCATCCGCCAGATGGCGGGCGCACACCAAACCGTCGCCGCCATTGTTCCCCTTGCCGACGAGGATCAGCCAATGCTCCGCCGGCACAGGCGGCGGGCTGCCGCTCTCTTGGAGCGGCCTGCAAGCCCCCGCTCCGCTGTCATAGGATGAATCGGATTCGCCCTGCTTCCGGTCCCCTTCGTTTGCTCCGGCTGGACGCTCCCGGATCGTCTCCGCCGGGCGCTCCGGCAGCCGACCATCCCGCCGCCCCCGGCAAAACACCAACACCTCCTCGGCGATCGCTCTCCCGGCGTTCTCCATCAAGGCCACCGCCGGGATCCCGATCCGCTCGATGGCGTAGCGGTCCACGGCGCGCATTTGCTCCGACGTCACAAATTTCATAAGCTCCCCTCCCCGCTCGTGTTCCTGCTTAGTACCCCACCGTAAATCGGGCACCGATATAATACGGATCTTCCGCCTCGTCCAGCAGGGCTGCCGCGTAATCCTCCGCCGTGATCCGGCTGTTCTCCCGCTCATCGACGACTAGACGATCCAGCCCCAGCCGGAACATGCCCGTACGCTTGCCTGGCTCAATCAGTGCCGGCGGGCTCAGCACCGTCCATTCCAGGTCCGACGCTCGGTACAGGTTTAGCGCCTCTTCATGCGCCCGGGCCAGCGGCCGCACCTCCTCCGGGAACTCCGGCGTGTCCATCAGCCGCACGCTCGGCGCGACCTCCAGGCCGCCGGCTCCGCCTACGGCGATCAGCCGCCGGACGCCGCCGCGTTTGACGCCTTCGATCAGCGAACGCGTCGCTTCTTGCAGCTCGTCTTCTTCCCCAAAACGCGGCCCGTAGGCGCTAATGACGAGGTCCTTTCCTTGGACCAGCCGGGCAATCGCATCGGGGACCAAAATGTCCCCTTCAACCAAGGTCAGGTGGCCGGCCTTTTTGGAATCTGTCGGGACGAGACGCATTAGCCCGATCTCGTCAGCTCGCACCCGATCTCTCACCACGGCCGTCACTTCATGTCCGCGTTGCAGTGCTTCCGCCGCAATTCTTTTTCCAATTAAGCCCGTCGCGCCAAACAATACGATATTCATCTATCGGTTCTCCCTTTCTTCGCAGTTGGATGGTATTCCCAAGTTTGCTGTTCTCATTATAATCATCCTGCTGCAGCAAGTCCAAATGAAACAGGGCCTCCCCGCCGCCGCGCAGCTGGAGAAGCCCCAAGTTCCTTTGCCGGGGACCGATAGTTGCAGTTTGTGCAACATTTGAGCCCGTTTCCGGCTAGGGGGATTTGTTTTGTTGTATTAGTTGCAACATTTCAGGTCATCGTGGGCGAAAACGCACGAAAATGTTGCACTTTATACAGCATTTTCATCAACATTGGCCTGGCGAGCTTAATTATGTTGTAGGTTTTGCAACATTTGACCGCTCCCTACCGCTTACCCCGCTTTCCCCAGCACGAAGCTCAGGACCAAGATCACAAACACGATCGCGGTGATTATGACATATCGATAGTCCCGTTCCGCCCAAAATAGGAACAGCGAGACGAACACCCGAAGTACCGGCGTCAGAATCAGCAGCAACAGGCCGGTCTGGATGACCGCAGCCGCCTTGAAAGCCAGCAACCCGGACAGGATGGTGCCAAAGCTGGTTGGGTACGTATCCCCGGGATATCCGCTGTCACCGGTCGCTAGAAACAGCACCAGTCCCGTGATGATGACGATCGCGGCGAGAATGACGCCGATCCGCAGCATTTTGCTGATGGCCATCTCCACCTCGAAGGTGCGGTTTTGTGAGTTCCCTGCCTCGTTTTTACCGCCCATATCAGCCCCTCCATCCTTGGTAGATCATCTGAAACGCCACGTACACCATGACCGGGATAAAAAGCTTGCGGATCGTTTTGCTCTTCATCCGCTGCATGAGGCGCGCCCCTACGGTTGCCCCGATCAGGACGCCCAAGGCCACCGGCGCCGAGATGATCGGAATAATGTCGCCGCGGAGTAAATAAATGCCTGCACTAGCCGCCGCCGTCACGCCCATCATAAAATTACTGGTAGCGCTCGACACTTTCAGCGGCATTTTCATGAACACATCCATCGCCATGACCTTAAAGCTGCCGCTGCCGATACCCAGCAGTCCGGAGATAACGCCTGCACCGTACATCACCCCGAACCCCTCATAAACGCGGTCCACGTTATAAGCGACGGTTTTGCCCAGCGCTTTGTCATAATACTCCCCCTGCAGTCTGAGCTTTTCGGCTACCGGATGCAGCGGAACGTTCTCGGGCACTTCCTGCTTGCCTTTCTTGATCATGGCGTATGCGGAGTACAGCAACAGTATCGCAAAAATGATATACAAAATCCGCGGGGCGATCAAAGCCCCGATAAAAGCGCCCGTTATCGCCCCGACGGTCGTAGCGATCTCCAGGAACATGCCGACGCGCAAATTGGTGATCCGGTCGCGAATGTACGCCACCGCCGAACCGCTTGAGGTGGCGATGACGGAGATGATACTCGCCCCGATGGCATGGTTGATGTCCACACCAAACAGCAGCGTCAACGCCGGCGTAACGATGATTCCTCCACCCAATCCGAGAACCGAGCCAACGATCCCCGCCAGAATGGCGATCATAAAAATTTCAATTACTGTGGAAGTCAATCCAATGGCATCCCCTTTGCCCTTTACTTGCATGAGGACGGCCCTGCTTCGGACGCCCCCATGTCTTTGTCACGCTTTTCTCCAAAACATCCCCAGGCTGGCGGGCGCGGTATACTCGAAGCCGAAGCGCCGGTACAGCTTGTCCGCCGGTACATCGGCGATGAGACTCACGTAGGTTAGCGGCGGCGCGTGTTCTTCCAGAAACCCCATGATTTCACCCATGATCGTTTTGCCAAGACCTTTCCCTTGGAGATCTGGACGTACGGCGATGTCGACCACCTGCATAAAGCAGCCGCCATCGCCAACAACCCTTCCCATTCCCGCCAATCCCGCTTCATCGTACAACGAGACAGCAAACAGGGAGTTGACCAGCCCCTTCGCCGCCCCTTCCTGACTGCGCGGACTCATTCCGGCTTGCTCGCGGAGCTTTAGATACTCTTTAACCTTAGGTGCCTCGTACAAAATTCTAACCTCTGCACCTGAATGTTGTTCATTCACGCCGATCCCTCCGATCGCCGATTTTTCTGTAGCATTTCACCAATTTTCAAGTATATCATATTTCCTAAACTCATGAACCAAGCTTGAATCCCAACGGCACGTGTGCAATAGTGAAAGGAGGAATATGGAAAGGGTGATCGCCGTGTCACTGTCGGAATGGATTGCCTGGCTGCAGTTGCCTGAACCTTCCGCGTTAGCCGCCTTCCTGGCCTTGTCTGCGTTCCTCGCGCTTTACGGCGCGACGCGGCGCAAGCTGATCCGGGAGGAACAAAGCCGGCTGAAATACGTCAACTCTACCTTGGAACGTTACGCCGCGGCTGCCGGATCGTTGATGTCCGCCCTGGAACTGCCGCCACAGTCCGCTTTGGAACAAGGCGCCCGAAGCGTTCTGCGGGACAAGCTTCTGGCTTGCCGAGCCGCCCCTTACAGCAGCGAAAATCTGCTGACGCAAATCACCGCCTTCGCCGAGGATGGCGATGTCTCCCGCTTGCCTCTGTTGCTTAGGACCCTCGAGCGGGAAAGCGAGTCCCTGATCGCCGAGCGGGACAAGCTGCTTCGCCAGATGGAACGGCCCGGCTGGGGAAGCTGGCTATGGCGCATTTTTCGGCCCATTTTGCCCGCGTTGTTCGCGGCTGCCTTTTTCCTTACGCTGCTAAAGTTGTGGCGTTTACTGGGGGCAAGTCTCTACGACGGGGTTGAGCCGTCGGGATGGGAGCTAGCGGCCGAGTGGATGCAGCTGGCCTCGTGCTGGTTTGCTTTGCTGCTGCTTTACCTCGCGGTGATGGGCGGACGGAATCGCCATGTCAACGCAATTCCCGCCCGGCTACTGGCCGCTCTGATCGCCGTATTAGCCGCCGGCCATTTAGCGGGTAGCGAGTTGGCCCCTTATGTTTTGGGCGCGCAGCTGCTTCTGTTTCTCGGCGGTTTTCGCCTGAACCGCCGCAAGCCGCGGAAGGCGCGTCCGTACGTTGGGCATGACCCGCTGCCGCCGGTGGAGGCGGGGGCGGGTCCAGGAGATGCCGCCGCCCCTCTTGCCGCACACGCGCCCGGCCGACCAAGTGAAGGCGAAACGCCGCAATAAACGCAAACACCCCCGGTTCCACGAAGGCGGCTAGGCAATGATTGCCTGAACGCCCGGAACCGGGGGTGTTTGATTACGATGGAATCCGATAGCTAAGCGGTTTACCGCTGTCCGGATTCACGTAAAGGTTTGGCTGTATGGCGGGAAGCCCCGGAAGCCCTGGAGGCGCTGCCCGGATTCAACTCGTAACGCTTGCGTTCCGTGCGTTCCATCTGCACGATTTGGCCTTCATGGACGACGATGTTCAGCGAACCAAACTCCATGCCGCCCAGCAGTTCCGCGATCCGTTCCAGCCAAATGTCGTCGACTTTCAATGGTTTCGCCATCACCCTACCCCTCCCCATGTATAGGTAAATCAAAAGTAATCTCTGGATCACGTAGTTTTCCTTAGTAGCTTAGACGACATCGAATCTTGCATTCAGCCGACCCTTCTGCCCACTCCTGTAGATTCCAGTTCCCTAACTCTAGCTCAACCTGCTACAAATCTACCGCTTCGGTAACTTTTGCAACTCCAGTAATTACAAGTAACACCGTTAACTCCAGAAACTCCAGTAACTAGAGAGACTCCAGTAAATCCAGCAATACCAGTAACTCCTGTAGCTCCTGTAGCTCCTGTAACCCCAGTATCTCCACTAACTCCACTAACTCCACTAACTCCACTAACTCCAACAACCTCTGCAACTACGCCGCCCTCGCACCTCAACTAACTTTCGCCCCGCTAACGGACCTGAGAGACGTTATTTTGCAGCCTTGCGAAGGACTTAGTTTCTAACGGACCCAGGTGACCTTATTTCGGGCAAAAGGAGCTACTTCTCCGCCATTTCCGCCAAATAAGGTCGCTGAGGTCCGTTACAGCGGGAAATAGCCGGGAAATTAGCAAATAAGGGCTCTACGGTCCGTTAGACTCCAGTAACTCCAGCGACTCCAGCAACTCCAGTAACTCCAGTAACTCCAGTAACCCAGTAACCCAGTAACTCCACTAACTCCTACAACCTCAGCAACTACGCCGCCCTCGCACCTCAACTAACTTTCGCCCCGCTAACGGACCTGAGAGACGCTATTTTGCAGCCTGGCGAAGGACTTAGTTTCTAACGGACCCAGGTGACCTTATTTCGGGCAAAAGGAGCTACTTCTCCGCCATTTCCGCCAAATAAGGTCGCTGAGGTCCGTTACAGCGGGAAATGACCGGGAAATTAGCAAATAAGGGCTCTACGGTCCGTTAGACTCCAGTAACTCCAGCGACTCCAGCAACACCAGCAACACCAGTAACTCCAGCGTCTCCAGCGACTCCAGCAACCCAGTAACTCAGCAAGTCAGTAACACCACTAACTCCACCAACTCCAACAACCTCTGTAACTATGCCGCCCTCGCACCTCAACCAACTTTCGCCCCGCTAACGGACCTGAGAGACGCTATTGGGCAACCTGGCGAAGGACTTAGTTTCTAACGGACCCAGGTGACCTTATTTCGGGCAAAAGGAGCTATTTCTCCGCCATTTCCGCCAAATAAGACCTCTGAGGTCCGTTACAGCGGGAAATAGCCGGGAAATCAATGAATAAGGGCTCTACGGTCCGTTAGAGGTCCGGAACGGTAGAGGTCCGGAACGGCAGAAGACCGAACGGCAGAGGTCGTTCGCCCCCTAATGCCTACTTTTTCGCGTAAACCAGCCCTTGAGCAGCAGGGTCACCAGCGCCAGCAGCAGCAAGAGGGACGCGACTGCAAACGACGCGGAAAATTGGTATTCGTTATACAAGATCTCCACGTGCAGCGGCAAAGTGTTTGTTTCTCCCCGGATGTGGCCCGAGACGACGGAGACGGCACCGAATTCCCCCATCGCTCGCGCATTGCAAAGCACGATTCCGTACAATAGACCCCATTTGATGTTCGGGAGCGTCACCTTCCAGAAGATCCGGAAGCCCCGGGCTCCCAATGTGACCGCGGCCTCCTCCTCTTGCTGCCCCTGATCCTCCATCAACGGGATGAGCTCGCGGGCAACAAACGGGAAGGTCACGAACAACGTTGCCAGAATGATCCCTGGCAAAGCAAAGATAATCGAGAGGTTATGCTCATCCAGCCACGGACCAAACCAACCGTGCGAGCCGTAGACAAGCACGTAGATTAAGCCGCCGATGACTGGTGATACGGCAAAGGGCAGGTCGATCAACGTGACCAGCACCTGCTTGCCGCGAAATTTGAATTTGGTGACGGCCCAGGCGGCGGCCACCCCAAAGATCGTATTCAGCGGTACAGTAATTAAAGCAACGAGCAGCGTCAGCCGCAACGCGGACAACGCATCCGGATCGCGGATCGCGGCCACGTAGACGTCCCAGCCTTTCTTGAGCGCCTCCGTCAGGACGACGGCAAGCGGCAGGACGATCAACCACAGCAGGACCAGTACGGCTGCCGTAATCAACACCCACTTGACGGCACCGGACCCCTTCCCCGTTTGCCTGCGCGGGGCAGTCGGCTTATTCGCAGCTAATGGCACAGAACCGGCCATACTCTTCCCTCCCTATCGATAGCGTTGTCTTACCGCGCGGTCTTGCGGATCCGGCGCTGCAGCGTGTTGATGAGCAGCAGCAGCACGAACGAGATCAACAGTAGCATCAGCGCTACCGCCGTCGCGCCGGCATAGTCGAACTGCTCCAGCTTCGACATGATGAGCAGCGGAGCGATCTCCGTCTTCATCGGCATGTTGCCGGAGATAAAGACGACAGAGCCGTATTCGCCGATACCGCGGGCAAACGCGAGTGCAAACCCCGTTAGCAGCGGGGGCAGCAGCTCCGGCAACACCACCTGGCGGAAGGTGCGAAAGCGGCTTGCGCCGAGTGTTGCCGCCGCCTCCTCCACCTCGGCATCCAGATCCTGCAGCACCGGCTGTACGGTACGCACGACAAAAGGGATGCCGATAAACATCAACGCAAGCGTAATGCCCATCGGCGTAAACGCGATGCGAATCCCCAACGGCTCAAACAAGGAGCCGATCCAGCCGTTAGCCGAATAGATCGCGGTAAGGGAAACCCCGGCCACGGCCGTAGGCAGGGCAAAGGGAAGGTCGATCATGGCATCAAACACGTTTTTGCCGGGAAAATCGTACCGGACCAACACCCAGGCCAGCAGCAGCCCCAGCACCGCATCGATCAGTCCAGCTGCCGCCGCGGTCAGAAAGCTGACCTTATAGGAAGCGAGTACGCGCGGGTCGGTCGCGATATCCCAAAATTTCTCCCAGGTTAGTCCCGTAGAATTCAGCAGCAAAGCGGAAAGCGGGATCAGCACGATCAAGCTGAGATATAGCACGCTAAATCCCATCGTCATCCCGAAGCCGGGAAGAACGCCGCGCTTTGTGGTGCCACTGTGCATAATTTTTCGCCTCCGATTCGTTACGGTCGGTTTGGATTATTGCGGTACATAAATTTGGCTGAAAATGCCACCGTCATTAAAATGCTTCGCTTGGGCTTCCGCCCAGCCGCCGAATTCCTCAATCGTAAACAACTGGATTTCCGGGAACTTATCGGCAAACTCCGTCTTGACGCTGTCCAGCGTCGGGCGATAGTAATTTTCCGCGGCGATTTTTTGCCCCTCTTCCGAATACAAGTATTTCAGATAGGCTTCGGCCACTTCACGGGTACCTTTGGAATCCACGTTTTTGTCTACCACGGCAACCGGCGGTTCCGCCAGGATACTCTCCGACGGATAGACGATATCAAATTTGTCCGGCCCCAGCTCCTGCACGGACAACCACGCCTCATTCTCCCAAGCCAACAGCACGTCGCCGAGTCCGCGTTCTACGAACGTCGTTGTTGCACCGCGTGCCCCGCTGTCGAGAACGGGAACATGTTTGAACAGCTCCTGTACGA
Organism: Paenibacillus rubinfantis; assembly: GCF_001486505.1. Classification (GTDB taxonomy): domain Bacteria; phylum Bacillota; class Bacilli; order Paenibacillales; family Paenibacillaceae; genus Fontibacillus; species Fontibacillus rubinfantis. The sequence goes on along the minus strand of NZ_LN909064.1, from coordinate 492,079 downwards.
ACTCCCGTGCTTTCGCTTCATCGTTATTGTTATGATGCAGGGCGTATCCCCATGCCGCCAGGTAGTTCCACCGCGCCCCGCCGGAAGTTTGCGGGTTCGGCGTAATGACTTCGACGCCTTCCTTGATCAAATCATTCCAATCCTTGATCTCCTTGGGGTTGCCTTTGCGAACCAAGAAGACGATCGTTGAGGTGTAAGGCGAGCTGTTCAGCTCATATTTTTGCTGCCAGCCCTTATCAATCAAACCGTTCTCCGCAATAGCGTCAATATCGTAGCCGAGAGCCAGCGTGACCACATCGGCCTTCAATCCGTCAATGACCGCACGGCTTTGTTTCCCCGAGCCGCCGTGTGACTGCTTGATCGTGACTTTTTGTCCTTTTTCCTTCTCCCAATAGGCCGCGAAAGCTTCGTTATATTTCTCGTATAATTCTCGGGTTGGGTCGTAGGATACGTTCAGCAGCTCCACCGCTTTAGGCTTCTCCCCGCCGCCGGCATTGCCGGCTGCCGCACTGGCGGCATCGTTGCTGCCGCTCTTGTTCGCCGAGCAAGCCGCCAGAACCCCAACCAATACTAACGCCAAACTCACTAGAACCCCTTGCTTCAACTTTCTGTTCATCGTATCACTCCCCATACTCACATTTCTCGCTTTACTAGGGCAGAGCAGGCATCTACCGCATCAGATTCCATTCTGAAAAAGGAAAACGGAGAAACGCCCCACCCCCCAACGGTCAAACCGAGCCACTACCCGTGTCTGCCAAGGCAAGTAGAGCGTTCCTCCGTCCGTACGGTGAGAACATTTTTAATTATTCCTACCTGTTTAGTATGCTATGGTGTTATTTTATATGCGGTAGCCTAAAAATGTCAAACCTTTTTATGCAAAAAAATCAAATTATTTATAAGCTCCCCTTATAGCCGGTACAGGCCCCGGCACGGAGCGTTGAATGCCCCCTTCCGTCCATGAAAAAACCCGAAAGCCGGCAAATTGCGGGCCTTCGGGTGTTAGGGTTAGAACATTTCGTCTTCGATTGATGATGAAGCTTCTGTCTCACTTGGTACCTGCCGGCCGATGGGCGTTTTCCCTACTTGTAGAGATATGCCGTTCCCGGTTGCGAGGTTCCTTGCTTTTACGAAAAATCCCCCGCAGCTACTTCAGCATCCCCGCCGCGAGGCTCGCCGAAAGTGGCTCGATGCAAGATGGCTTGGCGAGCTTTAAGCTTTGCTCCGTTGGCGTCAAGCGGCCGTTCTCGGGGTCGCGGCGCAAGGCGGCGACATTGCCGCTGTACTGATTCGCCACCAGCACGTAGTCGTCCAGTACGGCAAAATTCCGCGGCCAACTCCCTCCCGCACTCGCCCATGCCGGGTCCTCAAGACGCCCGGTTGCGGGATCGATGTGAAAGCGAACAATGCTGTCATGCCCGCGGTTGGAGCCATAGACGAAACGACCGTCCGGCGAGAAATGAATATCGGCCGGGTAGTTCTCCCCTTGGAAGTCGTCCGGCAGCGAGCTGGCGTGCTGGATCACCTCAAGCCTCCCCTCCTCCGGATCCAACGCATACGCCGTCATCGTGTTGTTCAACTCGTTCATGCCATATGCGAACCGTTCGGACGGATGGATCACGAAATGCCGCGGACCGGCCCCCGGCGGCAGATTCGTCGTTCCGTGCTTTACGAATTGCCCGCACTCCAGCCGATAGATCACGATTTGGTCGGTTCCCAAATCGGAGACAAACGCGAACCGGCCGTCCAGACTTGGCACGGCGCTATGCGCATGGGCTGATTCCTGGCGCTCCTTGTTTACACTGCTTCCTTCATGGCGAATGAGGGAAGTCATGTCCCCCGGCGCTCCGTCCGATTCGAGGGCATAAGCATTAACATGGCCGCTGGAATAGTTGGCGACCAGCAAGTGCCGCTCCGGACCTGGCTGCAAGGCCAGGTGGCAAGGATCCGCGCCAAGCGTAGCCTTATCTCCGCTTAGCAGCGTCAACTTCCCATCCCCCGGATCTACCGCGAAACCGGCAACCCGCCCCTCGCTTTGTTCGCTTACCGCATACAACCGCAGCCCCATGGCATCCAGAGCTACGAAGGACGGGTTCGTGAGACCTGAGAAGCCGTGAAGGACCCGCATTTCCCCGGTACTGCGCCGCAGCTCGCATAGATGAATGCCCGGTTCCCCGCTTTCAGCATAAGAACCCGTATAAAATAACCACACCTCTTGGTTTTCCAGACTCATCGAATCCTCTCCCTTCCCTTGCTCGGATTCCCGCAGCAACCGCTTCACCTCGGACAAAGAAAGCCGGTTAAAATACAGCTCCACCTGCTGCTCTGCTCCGCCGTAGATTTGGTTCATGACAGCGGGTATGTTCGAGGAAATGTTACAGGAGGAGTGTTCGCTGCCGGAACACCAGCTTGGACGCAGCGAACCTTGGGCGAAGATGCGGTACAAGTCGCCGAGGGATACCTGCGAAAGCTCGGCCTTCAGCTGATATCCGCCATGGGCCCCCTCCTTCGTCGTCACGAGGTCGTGACGGCGAAGCAGGCTCAACACCTTACGCACGCGGGCCGGATGTGTCGCCACGCTGCAGGCGATTTGTTCGCTGTTGGCCATGCGCTCCTCCCTGGAATCCAAATACAACAAGCAATGGACGGCGACCGTCAATTCGCTGTTCATCTTCGTTCCCCTTTCCCTTACCGAGTTTGAAACAAGTGCAGGCGAGTATGATATAATGTTCTCGCGAATCGCTATTAACTAGTAGCTATTATTGTTGAATTGCTGCTCGCAACTACCTACAGAAAGGGAACCTCCATGAAACTGTTGAATCCCTCTTATATGCAAATCGCCTTTACCTTCGGCGCAATGGCTATGGCCGTCGCCGTTTTGTTTATCCGTCTGAAGGCCAGTCGTCGACCCGTCACCGTGAAGAAAATCATCATTCCCCCGCTGGGGATGACCACGGGACTCATGATGTTTATCGTCCCGGAAACCCATATTCCCATCTTGTGGGGCGTGATCGCCTTCGCTTTCGGCTGGATCCTGTTCTCCTATCCGCTGATCCGGACAACCAAGTTTGAGAAAATCGACGGCGAGATTTATGCGGAACGTTCCCGCAGCTTTATCTTTATCCTGATCGGACTGCTCGTCGTTCGCCTGCTGCTGCATGAAGCCGTGGAACAATATGTCTCCGTAATGCAAACGGCGGCGTTGTTCTTCCTGCTCGCCTACGGCATGATTATTCGCTGGCGCCTGTTTATGTTCAAGCAGTACCGGGCCATGACCGAAAACGCAACCTCCTAAAACCCAGGAAGGTCCGGGGCGAGCAGATCAGCCCTCGACAACCGAACGGTTGCGCCCCTCTTCCTTGGCACGATAGAGGCAGCGATCCGCCCGGAGGATCAACTCCTCCCCCGACATCGGATCAAACGGAGCGAGGCGATACCCTCCGACGCTGATCGTGACGTGTGGCTCCGCCTTGGAGCGCAGATGCTCAATGGACAGAGCAGCGACCGCTTGACGCAATCGCTCGGAAAACGCTAGGGTTTGCTGCGTTCCCAGCCCGGACAGGACGACGACAAATTCCTCCCCGCCGTATCTGGCGGCAAAGCCCTGCTCTTTCTTCGCCTCCGCATAGATCGTCCATGCGATCTCTTTCAAGACGTGATCCCCGCCTTGATGTCCATAGTAATCATTATAGGCTTTAAAGCAATCGATATCTATGATAAGCAGCGACAGCGCTGTGTTCCGCTCCTCCGGGGATTCCAGTTCCCAGGCCAAAATCTCATCGAATCGCCGGCGGTTGGGAATTTCCGTCAACCCGTCGAGATTGGTCAGTCGAATCAGCTGTTCGTTCGCGTGCTCGAGCTGCTGGCCTGACTCCACGAGCTGACGGTGCTGCTCCGATAACCGGATAAATAAGCGATTCACCTCATTAACCACCGCGCAAATCACGACGGTTGAAGCAATCACCGAATTTAACTTCGCTACATACCACCCCAAGGTAAAACGCATGCCGGCAAACAGGGTTAGCGTCACGTCCATCAACAGGGCCAGCAAAGCGACTGCCAGCCACAAATGCATCATCGACCATCCCCTTACCCTTCCCCATAGAGCCAGCAAGGCAAAGAAATTCAGAACCCATAAGAACGGACCAATTCCTGAAGTATTCACTTCCCGGTAATCGTACTGTTCAATGATATTGGGCAGCCAGCGTTCCCCTAACGCCGCGATCTCAAATACGCCCAGCACCGTCAACAACGTTAGCGTAATGCCTGCCGTCCCGAAATTGAAGATTTGCTCCTTCGAGCTAAACGGCTTGGACCACTTCCGGCTTACCCCGGCGTATACCAAGATGCCCAGCGAAAAACCACCGTGCCAGAACACCCACAGCCATCCTGCGGTTTGCCCTCCAGCACCAATGAAGACACCAAACTCACCAAAGAGATCCGGGAAAGTTAGAACGTGAAGAAATTTCATTAATCCGCTAAACAAATAAGTGCAGGATAAGACCATTAACCCCGGAAGACCGGAAGCCCGATATTGGCTGTATATAATAAAGGCCGTTAGCATATCCCCAAAAATCAGCCAACCGATGGCGGCCGACAAAAAAGGCTCCATTGCAGGAAGCGCTGTCATCCCAAACGGTAAAGCCGAAAGAGAAGCCGCGGTGATTACACTCCCTAGGAGAAAGGCCAGCTTCCTTTGTTTGCTGCTGGAAGGAATATCAAGGACTTGAGAAGCAACTTTATAATTTCCGTGCATCGGCGCGGGGATTCTCCCTTCTGGGTGTCACATCATCGTAGTAACTCAAACATATTAAATTTTTAATATAGATGCAATCCTTTTGTGGATATTTCATTTTTGCATCATCTTCCAGATCCACTCCCTCAAAAAACAAAAACAGCCGTATTCGCTTGATGCGAATACGGCTGTCGTTGCAGGTTGCGCCTGGTGATTCCCGAGGCGGCTTCACTTATGCCTTCTTGGCCGAGGATCTTTGATCGGAGCTCGGATTGCTCAGTTGGGGCAGCATACGCGTTCCCATGACCATTTCGGACGAGCAAAGCGGACATACGGGACTATATTCAAATGTGAAATTGTCCCGCATCCACCCGTTGCAGTCATCACTTGTGCAGGTCCATACCGGCGTATTTTCCTCAGGAATTTCCTCTAACGTTTTTTTACGGTAGTTCATAAATTCCCCTCCTATTCAAGGTGATCGTTCGAACCGGATGCATAGATGTCATTTCTTGTAGCGTATATGTACGATCAGAAGCGGACTTCTGAAAATTTAACCTCATGAATGATCTTAGCGAATAAAAACTGCCCTTAATGCGAGAACGCATTAAGAGCAGTTCCTGGCTTGGCTTACAGTTTTACAACGTTCTCGGCTTGTGGGCCGCGGTTGCCTTGAACCACGTTGAATTGTACGCGTTGGCCTTCGTCAAGCGTTTTGAAGCCTTCACCTGTGATCGCGCTGAAATGTACGAATACGTCATTTCCGCCTTCCACTTCGATGAAGCCAAAACCCTTCTCGGCGTTAAACCATTTTACTGTTCCGGTTTCCATTTGGGATTACCTCCTGTTTTTAAGATTAACATGTTTACATTTTTTTAACAGAAGTCGCTCAAAAAGGCTGACCTTTATTGAACATGCACCACTTGTATAAAAAAAATTCACACATTGAAAAAAGTTCCAGTTTTAAAAAGTGACACTCTTTTCAATACGTGAATGAATATCTTCTTCCTAAAAACACGAGATGAACTCATTATAGCCTTTTGCCAGATAAAAAGCAAATGCCCTGTATTTTCAAGACCGAAGTGCCGGCAGGGCTGGACAAAAGCGGCAGACGAAAACTATAATGACAGATGTAATCTGCAGTCATACGTTCAGGGGTGCTGGAATTGGCCGGCTGAGAGTGTATCCCTCCAAGATACTGACCCTTTAACCTGATCTGGGTAATGCCAGCGTAGGAAGTCATACTATGGTTATGAACTTATTCTTAATTTCATCTCCATCGCCTATCGCGTCCCGGATCCGGGACGTTTTTTTGTATCCGGACGTTGGATTGCGCTTAAGGACGCAAATCCCGGGTTATATCTAGAACAAACTGCGGAAAAATAAACCCACGAAGGAGAGAATGTGTCGTGAAAGTTCAACTACGTACCGCGCTGGCGATCTTCCTCGGCTGCCTGCTGCTGATCTTGTCCGCTTGCGGAGGAGCTGGCGGGAACAGCGCCGGGAAAGCAGCCGGAAACGAAGGCGGGTCAAACAGCGAAGCCGCTGCGCCAAACCAAGCTTCCGACCAGGAGCTTCGTCCTGTGAAGGTCGTGCTCGACTGGAGCCCTAACACGAACCACACGGGGCTTTACGTCGCCAAAGACCAAGGATATTTTGCCGAGGAAGGGCTGGACGTGGAAATCCTCCTCCCCGGTTCCGGCGGCGCTGAGGCGATGGTTGCCTCCGGAGAAGTGCCGTTTGGCGTCAGCGTGCAGGAGAACGTTACGCAAAGCCGCATGCAAGGCGTACCGCTTGTATCCATCGCGGCCATCATTCAGCATAATACGTCCGGCTTCGCTGCACCTGTAGCCAAGAACATTAAGTCGCCGAAGGATTTCGAAGGAAAAGCCTACGGCGGTTGGGGTGCCCCAGTTGAAGAAGCGGTGATCAAATCCATCATGGACCTGCAAGGCGCCGATGTCGGCAAGGTGAAGTTCCTCAACATCGGGGACGCCGATTATTTTACGGCCGTGAAGCGGGATATCGACTTCGCCTGGATCTTCTATGCTTGGACCGGCATTGAGGCCGAGCTGCGGGGCGAGCCGATCGATATGCTCTATGTCAAAGATTTCTCCGAGCAGCTTGATTACTATACGCCGGTGCTTGTGACCAACGAGAAGACGATCAAGGACAACCCGGAACTGGTGAAGGCATTTATGCGCGCCGTCTCCAAAGGTTATAAATACGCGATGGATCATCCGGACGAATCGGCGCAAATCCTGCTGAAAGCCGTGCCGGAACTCGATCAGGACCTGGTGGTCGCCAGCCAAAAATGGCTCAGCTCGAAATACCAGGACGATGCTCCGCGTTGGGGCGAGCAAAAACGGGAAGTGTGGCAGAACTACTCCGATTGGATGCATGAGCGCGGCCTGTTGGAGAAGCCGCTTGATGTGGATGCCGCCTTTACGAATGAATTTTTGCCAAACGAATAATGCCAATAACCTCAATGTATGCACCATACCAAATCTATATTCCGAAAGGATGAACGAATCGATGCCAAACGCACTTTTAAGCATTCAAATTATTCCGAAAACGCCAAACGGCGAGGATGTAATCCCTTATGTTGACCGGGCTATCGAAGTGATTCAAGCTTCTGGCGTCAAATATCAGGTAAATCCCCTGGAAACCACGATGGAGGGAGAGCTCGACGAGTTGCTGGCTATTGTGAAAAAAATGAATGAAGCTGTTATCGAGTTCGGCAGCACGGGCATTATTTCGCAAATCAAAATCTCGTATAATCCCAAGGGCGTCAGCATGGATAAGCTGATCGAAAAATACCGGCCATGAATCTCCGCAGCCTTTGGCAGAACATTTGGCCGCCCCTCGTGGCGGTCCTCTTGTTTTTGCTGATCTGGCAAGGCGCTACCGCCTGGTTTCACATCGAGAAGTGGATTCTCCCCAGCCCGGTGGATATCGGCCGGGAGGCGGCTGCCGGGGCGGCCAGCTTAGGGGAGCACACGCTGGCGACGCTGCGGCTGATGCTGGTCGGATTTGCAATCGGAACGCTTGTGGGCCTGCTTGTGGCGTTTGCGTTGCATTATGTTCCATTTCTGAAGGCCTCGCTGTATCCGCTGATCATCTTAAGCCAAAACGTGCCGACTATCGCGCTGGCCCCGCTGCTAATGATCTGGTTTGGCTTTGGTATCCTGCCGAAGATCATCGTGATTACCCTCGTCTGTTTCTTCCCCGTCGCCGTGGCGGCCATGGACGGGCTAAGCCGCACGGACCGGGCGATGTTGGATTATATGCGGATGATCGGCGCGTCCAAGGCGGATATTTTTCGCAAGCTTGAGGTGCCTTACGCGATCCCCTCGATCATGTCCGGCGTCAAAATCGCCGCGACCTACAGCGTCATGGGGGCGGTAATCGCCGAATGGATCGGCGCGGACAAAGGGATCGGCTACTACATGATGCTGCAAAAGGCCTCGTTCCGCACGGACAAAATCTTCGTCGCCATCGCCATCATCGTAGCCATCAGCTTGGCGATGTTCGCCTGTGTCGCTCTGCTCGAAAAATGGCTTGTCCGCTACAAACCGGCGAACGACCGGAGATAAGGTTGCCTATGGAAAGGAATGCTCGATTATGAACGAAGAATCAACGTTAAAGGATACGGCTGTACCAGCGCTTGAGGTTCGGCAGATTCATAAAACATTCCGCGACCGCCGTCGGGACGTTCCGGTCCTGCGCGACATCTCACTGCGGGTGCCAGCCGGGCAATTCGTCTCGATTATCGGCCCGTCCGGCTGCGGCAAGAGCACGTTGTTCCACGTCATCGGCGGATTAACTGCTCCGGAGCAAGGAGAGGTGCTGCTTCAAGGACGCCCGGTCACCGGTCAGCGCGGCCATATCAGCTATGTGCCACAGCAGCCGGCGCTGTTCCCCTGGCGGACGATCGAGGACAACGTTGTGCTGGCGCAAGAAATCGCCGGTACTGGGATCCTGAGCTCGCGCGCGGAAATCCAGCATTGGCTCGACAAAGCCGGACTAGGCGGGTTCGAACGGGCATACCCTCATATGTTATCCGGCGGTATGCAGCAGCGGGCTTCTTTCCTCCGGGGGTTGCTCGCCCCTCAGGAAGTGATGTGCCTCGACGAACCGTTCAGCGCCCTCGACGCCCTGACGCGCAGTGAAATGCAACGTTGGCTGCTGGACATCTGGGAAGAAAACAAGCGCTCCGTCCTGATGATTACGCACAGCATTGAGGAAGCGCTGATGCTCTCCGACACGATTGTTTTGTTCTCAAACCGGCCGGCGAGCGTCCTGCATACGATTCAGGTTCCCTTTCCCCGACCGCGGCGCGAGGAAATCACGGAGGATTCTGACTTTATTCGGTTGAAGCGAGAGATTGCCGCCAGAATGGCGGAGGAACAGCGAAAAACAGCAGCAGGAGGCATCTGAATCCAGATGCCTCCTGCGCTTGCTATTATGTAAAGATTTCGGTGACAACAACTTGATCGACATCCAGCATCAGCTCGACCCATCTTTGCAGGTATTCGGCTGTCCCTGCGAAGGCGATCAGCCAGGTCACGAATTCAATCGATTCCTGCGGCCCCTCCGGTTGATCCAGATCCGGTATACGGCTTAACACCTGTTCGTAGGCGTTTAATTTTGTGTCGATTAACCGGAAACGCTCCAACCTCTTTGTACAATCGGGAATTAAGGTCACACGAAGCGACAGCAAGGTTCTCCCTGCTTGTTTCGCTTCCTGCAGTTCCGCCGGAGAAACAGGACGGCTCCAGGACCCTTTTTCCATGTCCATCCCCCCTGATATCCGCGAAAATCACATGATCGAATAAATATTTAGCATCTCATCGGAAAGCTGCATTAACGCATCAACGATCTCCGGATCGAACTGGGTTTCACGGTGCCGGTGTAGTTCCAGCTTAGCTTCGGCCATCGTCAGCTTCCGCTCCCGGTAATGCCTGTCCGACGTCATCGAGTCGAAGGCGTCAACCACCGCGCAAATTCTCGCGTTATAGGGGATTTGTTCCCCTTTGATCCCGTCCGGATACCCGGCTCCATCCCAACGCTCATGATGCCATCGGACGATATCCGCGATGCCCGGCCCAAACGCCGGATCCGCCTCAACCAGCTCCGCCCCGATCACCGGATGCAGCTTAATAATTCTCCACTGCGCCTCCGTCAGCGGCTCCCGCTGTTCAATAATCTCACGGGGGATCATCGTTTTGCCGATATCATGCATAAAGCATCCTCTGACCAGCATGTCCTTGTCCGCTCCGCGGATCTCCAGCGGTTCTGCGATTTTCTCTGCCAACATGGCTACCCGAATACTATGATGATAGGTTTCTGGATGTTTGCGCACGAGCAGGTTAAACCACTTCACCGCATCTGGGCTATTGTCCATATACAGGTCGTCAATGAACTCATTAAAAACAGTCAACCGTTCTGCCCCCTAAAACCTGTGTCTTCATTTGCCTTTCCCGTTCTGGAGCTGAATTTTCCTTCCTTCCCCAAAGAAAAAAGAAATTTTCGTCAAAATCCAGTTAAATTTTTATGCTTTTTACCCGATGATGATTCAGAGCAAACGGATGAAAAACAGACCATGTCGTACAATAACAATTATACGACACACTTAGGTAAAAAATGGTCAAAATATGGCAAGGTTTGTAATTAACTCTTGTTACATTATAGGACAAAAGGGCGATTTTTGCATTATTTTCAGCAAAAAAAATAGACAAAAAGCACTAAAACTTTTAAGATGCTCACATAAATTCCATCAGGCAGTCCTGCACGAAGTCAGGAGCGGCTTTTTTCATCTGCTCCACGGTGTGTAAATAGCGCTGGGTCGTATTGATATGCGAATGCCCTAACGTTTCTTGCACTTGTTGCAAAGAAGCGCCCTGGAGCAAGGCCAACGTTGCGTTGGTATGTCTTAACCAGTGCGGGGTTGGTTGCTTTTGGATGCCGCTGGCGACTCCCGCTTGCTTAATGATTCGTTCGATTTGCCGCGGTGTGATTGGAAACAAGGCCAGCTCCGGATCCGGTTCGGGAGAACCCGACAATTTTCGCGCATGTTCCTGATACATGCTCCAGAGTTCTTTTGGAATCTTCACCTCGCGCGTTTTCCCGCGTTTTGCATGAGAGACGGTTAACCATACGGAAGTCTCTAGCAAATCGGTGTGAAAGTCCTTCCATTTGATGCCGCATAGCTCGGACACCCGTAGTCCCAACAGCACCAGGGACAGACCGATCAGATAGTTGCGCAAGCTTTGGTGCCGCAGCGTTTCCAGCAGTTTACCGACTTCATTCCGGGTGAGATAATGCCTGCGGCTCGTCACGGCGATTGCCGGAATACGAATATTTTGCGCCGGGTTATGATCAAAAAAGCCGATGCCGCGGTCGCTCCCCCATTTATAGAACGACTTTAGCGGCGCGATAAAGGCAGCCACACTGGCTGGAGCAAGCGGCTTTTGGGCATCGCGGTAGAAGCCTTTGGTCAGGTAGATTTTATAGGCTTCAATTTCCCGCCATGTCACATCTCGAAACGGTACCCCGGATAGAAATTGCCTGAAGTGCTCTAGCGCACGGTAGTAGTTTCTGCGGGTATTGGGCGCTTTGGCGCACGCCGTCAGGAACATCTGGATGATTTGCTCATCCTGATACTCCTGTTGGACAGTGAAGTGAAAAGGATACTGCTGAGCTACAGCCGACAAATAATTAGTTACCATATTTTGTGATGTACCTCCTGTTGACGTGTTTTGTCGTATAATTGTTATTGTACGACATGGTCTGTTTGGCTGTAATAATAAACCATTTACGAAGCGCCCCCGCCTTCCAAAAAAAACGCAGAAAACCCGCGAAAATCGCTGAACTTTACGCGAAAAAAGTAGGTATAATAAAGGCATGCTTGTATCCTGTTTTTGGAAAGGGCCTGGTGAAATGTCCTGCGTTCTTCATGGTTTACCGTTAGAAATCCATATCCCGTTGATCGACGCTCATCTTCATTTAGACCTTTACGACGAGGTCACTCGGGAGCGCCTTCTGCAGGAACTGCCGGGATGCGGAGTCGAATCCGTGATCGCCGTTTCGATGCATCTGGCCTCCTGCAAGGTGAACCACGCTTTGGCGGAACGACATCCGAACCTGGTGCATCCGGCATTCGGATTTCACCCCGAGCAGCCGATTCCGACGGATCGGGAGATGGAGGCGCTGCTGGATTGGATCAAGCGGCATACCGGGAATATGATTGCCGTAGGCGAGGTGGGACTCCCTTATTACGCCAGGCAAGAAGCATTGGAGCAAGGAAACCGGTTTGACCTTGAGCCTTACGTGGACCTGCTGGAGAAGTTTATGCTTCTGGCCAAGGAGGTCGATAAACCGATCGTGCTGCATGCGGTATATGAGGATGCCGACCTTGCTTGCGATCTGCTGGACCGCCACGGCATTACCCGGGCTCACTTCCATTGGTTTAAAGGCTCGGAATCGACGGTCCAACGTATGGCGGAGCGCGGTTATGCGATTTCATTTACGCCGGATATCGTCTATGAACCGGAGATTCAGCAATTGGCTCGGCGCTACCCTCCCGATCGGGTGATGGCCGAAACCGACGGGCCTTGGCCGTTCGAGGGACCGTTTGCCGGACAGATCACCCATCCGCGCATGATCAGTCACGTTGCCATGGCTTGGGCAAATCTCCAAAGCATGGCCCCGGAAGAGGCGGCTGAGGCGTTGTATAAGAACACGCGACGTTTTTACGGATTGTGATGCCACCTTCCCCCAAGCGACACTGCGAAAAAAAGCTGTCCCCCGGGTCCTACGACCCGAACGGGACAGCTTATTTGCCTTATTTCAATTCGAACCCGCGCTGCGCTAAAAATTGACGTAGATGCAGGCGTGCAGGTTGCGCCAGCTTCTCGGCCATCAGCTCGGACCAAGGGGTGTCCTTCGATCCGCCGGTCCGTTCGCGCAGATACGTCGACATCACCTCATCATAGTCCGCCACCTGCTTGTCCTGACCAGCAGCGTCATAGCCGTTCCAGTGCAGTACAGCCGGCAGCGGAAGCCGCGGTCGCAATCCCGGCTCCTGATCCGGGTAACCCAGGCACATCCCAAAGACGGGATACGCCAGGCGCGGAAGATCCAGCAGCGTTGCGACTTGTTCGCTTTGATTGCGGATACCGCCGATATACACGATCCCGAGCCCCAGCGATTCTGCAGCCACCGCGGCATTTTGGGCCGCCAGCGCCGTATCCACCGTGGCTACGATGAAATTTTCGGTCGTAGCTTCATAAGTGGTTTGCGATGGGATATAACGCTCCGCCGCCTGTTTAAGCCTTGACAGGTCCGCGCACCAAACCAGGAAAACGGGACATTCCGCTACATAAGCTTGGTTGCCGCAAAGCTCGGCCAACTTGGCTTTTCGCCCCGCATCCGTTACCGCGATGACGCTATAGGCCTGCACATTACTCGAGCTGGAGGCCATCTGCCCGGCAGACACGATTTGCTCCACCATCTCTTGGGTGACCGGCTGATCGCTGTATTTTCGAATCGAACGATGTTGCATCATCTTGGATATCGTCTCGTTCATCCTCCACACTCCTATTCCTTGCATCATGATAGTCCCATTATGGAACTTTCCTCCATATGAAGCAAGGCTGCCCCCACAGCGCCCCTCTTCTAGTTGCGGATAAGCCCGGTGTAAAGCATATAAATCGCCATCCCCCAAACGATGAGTGCCGATACCCGGTTAATTCCGCGCAGCATCGCGCCTCCCTGGTCCAGGCTTCCGATCATTTTCCCCGCAAGGGCTAAACCGCCAAACCAAATCCACGACACCAAAATCGTCGCCAGCGTAAACGCCCACTTCGCTCCGCCGGTGTAGCTCATGGAGCTTGTCCCGATGACCCCGACCGTATCCAGAATCGCGTGCGGATTCAAGAACGTGACCGACACAGCAAACACCACCTGCTTCTTAGCAGGCAAACCGGTTGCCCCGGCGGAAGCCGGCGTGGAGGCATCCCTCCAAATCGTCCAGCCGATGTAGATCATAAAGACCGCTCCCGCCGCAAAAAGTGCGATTTTAAGCCAAGCCCAGGACAGGATCAGCACCGAGACACCCAGCACCGCCAGCATAATTAATATCGTATCGCCTAAGGCGGCGGTCAGGACGGCCGGCAAGGCCCGTCGCAGCTTCCGCCCGGCAGCCCCCTGATTAAACACGAATACATTCTGCACCCCTAACGGCAAAATCAATCCAAACGCCAGGAAAAAACCATGAATCGCCGCACCTAACATTTCTCTCTCCCCTTTCCACCTCTACCCAGAACCTTATTGTAACCGGCCGCCTCGGTTTTGGCTCCAGCCATTTGGATGGATTACAAACCAACCAAACGATATAATAGGGAAAATAACGCCGTTCACACGTAAAAGCTGCAATCCTGCAAATAGGAGGGTTACCCACATGAACCATTCGACTTGGCGTCCCAGCCGGAATTCGCCGATCCCGCTCCACCGTCAGATCATGGAGCATCTGCGCGATCGGATCGCAAGCGGCGAGTGGCCCGTCGGGACGCGGATCCCGTCGCAACGAGAGTTGGCCGCACGGTTTGGCGTCAACCGCAGCACGGTGGTCGCTGCGCTGGACGAGCTGGTCGCTGCTGGTCTACTTCAAGGTGACCGGGGCGGCGGCACCCGCGTCATGAACCGGACTTGGGGGGTGCTGACCGCCTCCCCGCCGCCCGACTGGAACGAATACGTCAGCGCCGGCGTGCAGTACCCCAATTTGCCGGCGGTCCAGGAGATCAACCGGGCGGAGTTCCAGCCGGGCATCCTGCGGCTTGGCACCGGCGAGATGGGCCCGGATCTGCTGCCGCAGGCCGAGATGGCCGAGCTGTTGGCCGGGATGGCGAAGCATGCGCCAAACCTCGGCTATGGCGAGCCTAACGGGGATCTGCGACTGCGGGCGGCGATTGCCGCTCGATTAAACCGTCTGGGGATCACCGTGACGCCGTCGTCGCTGCTGATCGTCTCCGGTGCCCTGCAGGCGCTTCAGCTGATTGCCGTCGGCTTGCTCCACCGGGGTTCGACGGTGCTCACCGAACGGCCATCCTATCTGTATTCGGTCCCTGTGTTTCAGAGCGCCGGCATGAAGCTGCGCGGCGTGCCGATGGATGAACAGGGGCTTCGCGCCGACCTGTTATCGGTATATGCCAAGCAGTATTCAAGCGCTTTGCTGTATACCATCCCAACCTTCCATAATCCGAGCGGAACGGTCATGAGTGAGGCGCGTCGGCATCAACTGCTGGAGGTCTGCGAGGCGGCCCGGTTGCCCCTCGTTGAGGACGACGTCTACCGCGAGTTGTGGCTGGATGAGCCGCCGCCGCTGCCGCTCAAAGCCTATGATGCCAGCGGCAGCGTACTGTATCTTGGCAGTCTGTCCAAATCGCTGAGCCCCGGGCTGCGGATTGGCTGGATCGCCGGCCCGCAGCCCGTCATTGAACGGTTAGCTGATATCAAAATGCAAAGCGATTACGGCTCCAGCGCGCTTTCGCAGCAGGTGGCGGCCGAATGGCTGGAGAGCGGCAGGTACGACCGCCATCTCGAGCGGCTTCGGGCGGCGCTCCGCCTGCGGCGTGAAGCGGCGTTGGACGCTTTAGCGCGGCATTTTCGCGATATCGCCGACTGGGAAGCGCCGCGGGGAGGTTTTTATATATGGCTGAACCTTCATGGCTCCCCCTCCCCACGCAAAGTGTTTGACGCCGCATTGAAAGCCGGCCTTCTAATCAATCCGGGGCACTTGTACGACCGCGAGGCAGACGGCCGTTTGCGCCTCTCCTACGCCTATGCCACCGCAGAGGAGTTGACACAAGGAATCGCCCGTTTGGGTGAGATCGTCCGGTCTTTGGGTTAGGCGGGTCAGGAGGAAACTATTTGCCTTTCTGGATCGTTTATATGTACGAAGGGGGAATTTCACATGCGTTTGCGAAAAGGGCTGCGTGTCTGCCTGCTGATCTGCCTGGCCGCCGTGTCCGTGTTGATTTTGGCCGCCGCCTGCTCTTCAAGCGGTGAAGGAGACAAAGCAGCGGTTCCGCCGACGGTTAACCAGCCTGTTCTGGAGCAAGATCCGCCCACCAGCGAAGTCGGACAAACGGAACCGGATCACGCTAGCGGCCATGTCCCGGACCCGGACGAGGAGAAGGCCGCAAACGGGAGCGATAAACCCAAGGCCCTGCACGAGGAAATGAACGGTTCAGCCGGGCAGCTCTATGCCATGACCTTTGAGGCCATGATGAAGCTGGACGAAGCGCTGAACCACGAAATGGACTATATCGCCGTCGACCTTAGCGAGATGACTCAGCTTACGGAAGACGATAAAACCTATATCATCAACCATTTGCAAAGCTTCGGCACCGAAATTCGCGACCGCACGCTGGAACAGCTGATCGAGGAGGAAAATCCCGATCAGAACAGCCCAACTCTAAAAGGCGTGCTGCTGCGCGTCGACAAAGTCGAGATTACCGAAGACTCCGCCCGGATCGAAGGCTCCAAGTACCGCTCCGGCACAGGTGCCGTCGGCGCCAGGATCACGTTGAAGCTTGAGCAAGGTACCTGGAAGCTAGCCGACTCCGAGATGATCTGGATTAGTTGAGACGGTGGGGCGATTCTGCGGGGTGAAATACGGGGGAGATGCTGGGGGCGGCAGCTCCAATATGAGTCGCTGACCTGCCGTGGTAACGGTGCGGGCGGCTCTGGGGCTAATCAAGGCCGAGCTTGGCATCGGTGCGGGCGGCTCTGCGCTGATCAAGGCCGACCTTGGCATCGGTGCGGGCGGCTCTGCGCTAATCAAGGCCGAGCTTGCCATCGGTGCGGGCGGCTCCGGGCTAATCAAGGCCGAGCTTGCCATCGGTGCGGGCGGCTCTGCGCTGATGATTGGCTGCTGCGTTGTAACGGCTCACCTAAATGTTGCATTAAGTGCAACATTTTTTTGCTGTCTCGCCCCCCGCGGACAAAATGTTGTAAAAAGTACAACATTTTAGCCCGAAACCACGCTTAAGCCCAATAAATGTTGCAGGTTTTACAACATTTTCGCAACTTTGCCTCAAAACCCAAGAAAAATGTTGTAGTAAATACAACAATTCAGCTTCAGTAACTCGCATTAACCCCTCCCTCTCCCCACAACCACCTAGCAAACTCAAACCGCTCCTACTTCCTCCCTACTCAAACCTTAATTAGTCTCCAAGTCCCCATCTGCCCATCCCTTTAACTCTCTAACCACCTAACGAATCTCCTGCAACCACCCCATACTCTCCAAGCACCTAACGTACCCCCTGCATCCACTTCACTCTATCCAGTTACCTAACGAGTCTCCTGTCACCACTTCACTCTATCCAGTTACCTAAGTAATCTCCTTCTCCCCGGCCGCACACTGCACGGCGTGATCTAACTAGTCTCCTCGCACTCCAGCCGCCCCACAACCACTTAGGCAACTCAAAACGCTCCACTCCCTCCCTACTCAAACCTTAATTAGTCTCCAAGTCTCCATCTGCCCATCCCTTTAACTCTCTAACCACCTAACGAATCTCCTGCAACTACCCTATAGCTCTCCAAACACCTAACGAGTCTCCTGCCACCACTTCACTCTATCCAGTTACCTAACGAACCTCCTGCATCCACTTCACTCTATCCAGCTACCTAAGTAATCTCCTTCTCCCCGATCGCACACTGCACGGCGTGATCTAACTAGTCTCCACTCGCATCAAGCTCATCGCGTACAGAGTAATTTCCACCATTCACTCTGTTTCATCCGAGCCCTGTTACTCTCCATCCTCTTCATTCCATTTAGGTCCCAACTAATTCCCTCCCACTCCAGCCACGTTTTCAAACCATTGCCCTTCTATCCTCCCTCTCCTGAGCGACTATTTACAATTTATTGCAAAAGTGATATCATAACAGTATCAATTCAATATGCAATTGAAGGAGTGTCATACAAGATGAAAGAAAAAGAAATTTCGTACCTGAACGGTTTTGTTGCCCTGCTGTTCCTGTTGGGATTCACAGCGTTGGGGGTATACCTCGTGACGCTGGGCGAAGTGGTCCCCGTAATTGGCGGTTCACTCTCCTTCGTTATTGCCTTCATGCTCTTGACCGGGCTTACGATTGTCCAGCCGAACCAAGCGGCAGTCGTCACCTTCTTTGGACGGTATCTCGGTGTCATCCGCAAGAGCGGCTTCTATCTAGCCATCCCGTTTTCGTCTCGCAAAAAAGTGTCCCTGCGCGTCCGTAACTTCAACAGCGCCAAGTTGAAAGTCAACGACGTGAACGGGAATCCGATCGAAATCGCTACGGTTGTCGTATTCTCAGTGGTCGACTCCGCCAAAGCGCTGTTCGAAGTAGACGAATACGAAACCTTCGTCGAAATTCAAAGCGAAGCCGCCTTGCGTCACGTAGCGAGCAAATATCCGTATGATCAGTTGAACGACTCCGGTTTCTCCCTGCGTGCCAATACAGAGGAGATTGCGCTGGAACTGACCAGCGAGCTGCAAAACCGCCTGGCCATCGCCGGTGTAAAAGTCATTGAATCGCGTCTGACGCATCTGGCCTACTCGACCGAGATTGCCAGCGCCATGCTGCAACGGCAACAAGCCGAAGCGATCATTGCGGCACGCGAGAAAATCGTCGACGGTGCCGTCACCATGGTACAGATGGCCATCGAGCGGCTGCAGGCCGGCCAAGTCGTCGAATTGGATGACGAACGCAAAGCCGCCATGATCAATAACCTGCTCGTCGCCGTCGTGTCCGACCGTTCCGCCCAGCCGGTCATCAACACCAGCACGTTGTACTAATTAGGGGCATCCATTCACGATGGCCAGCAAGAAAAGCTTCCCACTTCGCCTTGACCCGACTCTCTATCAGGCTTTGGAACGCTGGGCAGCGGACGAATTCCGAAGCGTGAATGGTCATATCGAATACCTGCTGCGAGAAGCATTGCGCCGCGAGGGAAGACTGCCTTCCACCCGAGCGCCGGGCAAGGAGGAAGAGAAGCATGACACAGACGAAGGAAAATCGTAAGCCGTGGTGGGAACCCAAGTCGACGACCCTGTTGAAGGAGTTCGCTAGATCCTCTGGGGGGGCTTATGCCGCCGGAAAGTTCCGAGGCTGGAAGTACAAGGGGCAGCATGTGCAGACACCGCTCCCCCGCAGCTTCGGAGCCTGCGAGGTGACGGTCACCGACCCAAGTAGCGAGTCATCCGGGAATACGTACGTCATCACCGTTAAATACAGCTTCCGGCCGCGCCGCAAACTGGAGTTTGATTTATTTTCGGCCAAACGGCCGATCTTAGCCTGGTTTACCGGGAGGCTCCGGGAAACGTCACTCCCGAACTCCGCCATGAACAAGCGGTTCCAGGCCAAGGCTTCCCACCCCAGTCTGCTGCGATCCGCCTTAAAGCATCAGGGGGTGGAGGAGCTGCTAACCCCCCATCCCAACGTTCATATTCGGCTGCGAATCAAGAGCGGACGCGCTACGTTAACCATTACGGAGAAGTTCAAAAAGCCCGACATTTCCGCCATCACGGCCAACGTCGAGCTAATGAAGAGTTTCATCCTCGCCCTGGAGGAACAAGGCATTATCGGAGAATCTTCTTCGCTTTCGCTTCGATAACATAGCGCACGAAAAACAAGCCTTCACAACGCAAGACCGGGATTCCCCGGAACCTTGCGCATGAAGGCTTGTTGTTTTTGATCTGTTACAGCTTCACCCGCTGCAAACGCAACGCGTTCAGCACTACCGAGACCGAGCTAAGCGCCATCGCCGCGCCGGCGAGCCACGGGGCTAAGAAACCTGCGGCCGCCACCGGGATGCCGATCGTATTGTAGGCAAGCGCCCAGAACAGGTTCTGCTTGATGTTGCCCATCGTGCGCTTGCTCATGGCGATCGCATCCGGCACGCCTTGCAGGTCGCCGCGCATCAGCGTGACGTCAGCGGCCTCCATAGCCACGTCGGTGCCCGTGCCGATAGCGATGCCGACGTCGGCTACGGCCAGCGCCGGCGCATCGTTGATGCCGTCGCCTACCATCGCCGTCTTCAGGCCGCGGGCCTGCAGCTTTTTCACCTCGGCGGCTTTGCCTTCCGGGAGCACCTCGGCCAGCACCTCGTCGATCCCGACCTCGGCGGCGATCGCCTGGGCGGTGCGCACGTTATCGCCGGTGATCATCACCACGTGAAGGCCCATCTCCTTCATCCGCGCCACCGCGGCCTTGGACGTCTCCTTCACGGTGTCGCTCACGGCGACCATGCCGGCGTAGACGCCGTCTACCGCCACGAGCAGCACGGTTTGGCCGGCCGCTTCCAGCGCGGCCATGTCGGCCTCCGCGGGCGCTCGGCGGCGCCGACGAGCCGGAGCAATGCCGCGTCGTCCCAGCCCTCGGCCGGGACGACTTCCCGCAGCTCCGGCTGCCCCCGCGTGATCGTGCCGGTCTTATCCAGCACGATCGCCTGCAACCCCTGGGCGGCCTCGAGATGCTCGCCGCCCTTAAACAGGATGCCGTACTCCGCGGCCCGTCCGGACCCGGCCATAATCGACGTAGGCGTCGCCAGCCCCAGCGCGCAAGGGCACGCGATGACCAGCACGGCGATCGCCTTTTCCAGCGCCTCGGCGAAGCTGCCCGGCGCCACCAAGAAGAACCACACCAAAAACGTAACCACAGCAATCCCAACTACAATCGGGACAAAAATCCCGGAGATCACATCCGCCACCCGCTGAATCGGTGCTTTCGAGCCTTGTGCCTCCTCAACAACGCGGATGATCTGCGCAAGCGCGGTCTCGCTGCCGACTTTAGCGGCCTGCACACGCAGCACGCCATGTTTGTTGACGGTCGCGCCGATCACTGCGTCGCCTTCCTTCTTCTCCACCGGGATGCTCTCCCCGGTCAACATCGATTCATCCACCGAGGAAGCGCCGCCGATCACCAACCCGTCGACCGGAATCTTTTCCCCAGGTTTAACGATCAACACGTCACCCGGAACAACCGCTTCAATCAGCATCTCGGTCTCAACGCCGTCTTTAAGGACAAGCGCCGTTTTGGCCTGCAGCCCCATCAGCGTTTTGATCGCTTGCGAGGAGCGGCCTTTGGCTAACGCCTCAAACCATTTGCCGAGCAGGATTAGCGTAATCAGGATCGAGCTTGTTTCATAATACAGCTGGGGGGTATGACCGTGAGGCATCGACAACGACTCCAAGCTCAGATACAGGCTGTAAAAATACGCCGCTGACGTCCCAAGCGCGACCAATACGTCCATATTAGCGCTGCGGCTGCGTAGCGCCTTGTAAGCCCCGACGTAGAATCCGCGCCCGATAACGAACTGCACCGGCGTCGCCAGCACGAGTTGGAACCACGGGTTCATGAACAGCTCCGGCGTCCAGATCCAAGAGGTGAAGGAAAAATGCCCAGCCATCGCCCACAGCAGCGGGAACGCAAGGACCGCTGACACAATCAGTTTATTTCTTTGCTTCCGGATTTCCCGCGTGCGGATATCCTCGGACTCCTGCTCGGACGGCTTCAACACCGCGCCGTAGCCCAACTGGCTCACCTTGTCGATGATCTGCTCCAGCGAGACGGCCCCCGGCTCAAAGCGGACTTGCGCGGTTTCCAGCGCAAGATTGACGTTGGCCTGCTCGACGCCAGGCAGCCGGTTTAACCCCTTCTCGATCCGGGCCGCACAGGCGGCGCAGGTCATTCCGGTAATTTGCAGCGTCGTTTGATCGTGATCCGCGCCGCTGATTGGCAATGCTTTTTCCATGACGATTCCTCCATCTCAAAACCCACAATATTTAATACCCCATGGGGGTATATAGAAGACGAGCGAAATCTTACTCGTTTAACTTCCTAACACGTGTTGCTTCCAGCGCGCGGTTGTAGCGGCCCACTGGGGGCCACCAAGCCCGATCCCGGGTCAAAGGCGCGCGGCCAAAGGCTTTACGCCTCAATCCCCGATAACCGCGGCGACTTAAACAACATCGTAGCCTTGATCCTCAATCGCTTCTTTAATTTGCTCAACCGTTACTTTGGATTCGTCAAACGTGACATCCACTTTTTTCGCAGCCAGGTCTACTTTACCTGTAGCCCCCAAACCGGCGACTGCCCCTTCCACCGACTTCACGCAATGATTGCAGGACATGCCTTCTACGTTTAACGTTATATTTTGCATGATATCTTCCTCCTATAAAATGATAATAGCGTCCTCTTACAGCGTACCCCGGGGGGGTTCCACTGTTATTTCATCAGCTTGTTGACCGTGACCAGCAGCTCATCGAGCACTTCGGTCTCACCCGCTTGTATCCGTTCGACCACGCAGCTCTTCATGTGTCCCTCCAGCAGCAGCCGGCCCACGCTGTTTAGCGCGGATTGCACGGCGGCGATCTGGTTCAGCACATCGTCACAGTAAGTATCCCTCTCGATCAGCCCTTTGATTCCGCGGATTTGCCCTTCAATCCGGTTCAAACGACTGGTCAGGTTGCTCTTCATCGCTTCGGAATGGTGGCTGTGTCGTACCAGCTTGCCATTCTCCGTTTCCATTGCGCCATGATGTCCGCCATGCTCCTCGCAGTGTGCGGACGCTGGATGTTCGTGTCCCTCGACCTTCGCCATACGTCTCCTCCTTTCCAAACCAGCGTGGTTTGCTGTGGTATGTTCATTATAATATACCCCCACGGGGTATGTAAAGAGGCTTTGCAAATCTTTTTTCTCGACGCGCAGCGGACCTTGTAACATACCTCGTAATACGGCTCCCGCACCGGACCACGTAACACGGCCCCCGCGCACCGGATCACGTAACGCGACCTCGCGACCGCCCCCGTAACGGACCTCAGCGACCTTATTTGTCATTTCCCGCTATATTTCCCACGCTAACGGACCCAGCAGCCCTTATTCAGTAGAAAAAGGCCCCTCACAACATAGATTCCCCAAAATAACGGCCGTGGTGTCCGTTAGCGCCCAGGCAGGACCAGCCGACGCTACATAACGGCTCTACAGTCCGTTAGCCTACCCAACCGCACCACTCACCCCTGCCCCACAGTCCGCTAGCCCCAACCAGCACCACACACACCACAGCTCTACAGTCCCTTACTATCTAATTGGCCCGCTCTTCTATTTGAATCCTAACCACTTACGCTCCGTTAGCCCTGTCACTATCCACCGCCGACCGCCACCCAACGGACCGCAAACAGCCCACCACCAATTACTCTCCTATCGGCCAATGAATGCGCAGAGCGATACGTTTCTTACATCACTAGCATCCCCCGCCAACGCCAAAAAACCCGCTGCCACGATACGTGACAACGGGTTTCCTTTTCCGAACAACATAACTAGCTTCACTCTTACTGATAACCCCAGATCATCGTCAGCAAGGTACCAAACACGGTCACCAGCCCGACGAACAAGGCATATACGAGGTTGGCGTACAAGGCGCCTTTGCTGCGGTTCTCGCCGATGTGCATGAACAGGAACAGCTGAACCGACATCTGGATCGCCGCACAGACCAGTAGGATCGTCATGCCTACGCCAAACGACATATCCCAGAAAACCACCGACAGCGCTACGGCAGAAAGGATCAGTGAGAACACATATCCCATGACGTGCTGAATCGGGAATAGTTTTTTCATGTCACATCAGTCCTTTCAAGTATACAAAGCTGAAGATGAAGATCCAGACCACGTCCAGGAAGTGCCAGTACAGCGAAAAAATAAACGATTTATTCGCCGTATCATGGGTAAATCCTTCGCGTTTCACCTGAATCATCAGGCCGCCGCCCCACAGCAGACCCATCGTCACGTGGGCGCCGTGCGTGCCCAACAGGACGAACAAGCTCGACAAGAACGCGCTTGTTTGGATCGTTGCGCCTTCATGCACGTAAGTGACAAACTCGGTAATTTCGATGCCGAGGAACCCGAGGCCTAGCAGCAGCGTGATGGCGAAGAAAGCCATAAACGGCTTTCTCAGCCCCAAACGCATGCTGTGTACCGCCAGCCCGCAGGTGAAACTGCTCGTCAACAGCAGGAACGTTTCGCCCAACACCGGCCCGATTTCGAAAATTTCCGCGCCGCTTGGCCCGTTACCAGTCCGATTCCACAGCGTCAGATACACCGAGAACAACGTCGCGAAGAGCACGATTTCCGCACCCAGGAACAGCCAGAACCCAAGAACCCGGTTACTGTTCTCCTCCGTTTGATATTCCAAAGGCAAAGTATGATCTACCTTCATGCGTGTTCACCCCGCAATCCTGCATCCGTGTCCATCCGATTGGCCAAAGCCCGCTCGGTTTTAAGGATTTCGTTGACCGGAATATGCCGGCCGTGGTCGCGTTCAAACGAGCGTACCGCCAACATAATGATAATCCCGAGTCCCGCGATAATCGCCGGTACCCACCAGCTAAAGACCATAA
This sequence comes from Paenibacillus rubinfantis, assembly GCF_001486505.1. Taxonomy (GTDB): domain Bacteria; phylum Bacillota; class Bacilli; order Paenibacillales; family Paenibacillaceae; genus Fontibacillus; species Fontibacillus rubinfantis. Next base: position 467,909 of record NZ_LN909064.1, on the reverse strand, counting down.
AGAATCCGAAGAATAAGAAAATCATGCCCAGAATAAACGGTTGGCCGCTGTTGTTCGGCATATGAATCTCTTCGATTTTGTCCGTGAACAGCGTTTTGCCGCTTTTCTTCGCTTCCCAGAACGGATCCAGCGAATCCACCTTCGGTACAACCGCAAAGTTGTATTCCGGAACCGGAGAATGCGTGCTCCATTCCAGCGTACGTGCGTTCCAAGGATCGCCGGTCGTATCGCGCTCCGCGTAACGGAAGCTCCAGTAAATGTTGTACACCAGAACGATAAACCCGATGGCGAGTCCCACCGCCCCGATCGATGCGATCAAGTTCAGCGGACCAAAGCCCGTGCTTTCCGAATAGGTGTACATCCGCCGGGTCATCCCTTTCAAACCAAGGAAGAACAGCGGCAAGAAGGTAACGTTAAAGCTGATTGCGATAATCCAGAAGGCCAGTTTGCCTTGGCGCTCGTTCAGCCGGAAGCCAAACAGTTTCGGGAACCAGTAATAGAACCCGGCGATAACCGCAAAGACTGTACCTGGAATCAGCACGTAGTGGAAATGCGCCACCAGGAACATCGTATTATGGTATTGATAGTCGGCGCTCGCCATTGCCAGCATGACCCCGGTCACCCCGCCGATCGTAAAGATCGGAATAAAGGCAAGCGAGTACAGCATCGGCGTCGTAAACTCGATGCGCCCTTTTTGCAACGTAAACAGCCAGTTGAAAATCTTAACCCCGGTCGGAACGGCAATCGCCATCGTGGTAATCGAGAAGATCCCGTTGACCATCACGCCGTGTCCCATCGTATAGAAGTGATGCGCCCATACGACAAACGACAGCAGCGAAATAACGATCATACTCCAAACCATGGATTTATATCCGTACAGGTTTTTACGCGAGAAGGTCGAAATGACTTCACTGTAAATCCCGAAGGCCGGCAAGATCACGATGTAAACCTCCGGATGGCCCCATACCCAGAACAGGTTGGCCCAGAGCATATCCATCCCGCCGTTGGCCATCGTAAAGAACTGCGTGCCAAACAACCGGTCGAACATCATCAGCGCCAGCGCCACGGTTAGTACCGGGAACGCGAACAGGATGATCACGTTGGTGATCAATACCGACCAAGTGAACATCGGCATCTTCATCAGCTTCATGCCTGGCGCACGCATTTTCAGAATCGTCACCAGGAAGTTCACTGCGGTCATCAACGTCCCGATCCCTGCGATCTGGATTGCGATCGAGTAATAGTTGTTGCCCACCGTTGGGCTGAACTCGATGCTTGCCAGCGGGAAGTATGCCGTCCATCCAGCATCCGGGGAGCCCCCGATGACGAAGGAGATGTTAAACAGCATGGCCCCGGCGAAGAACAGCCAGAAGCTGACGGCATTCAGCCGCGGAAACGCGACGTCGCGCGCGCCGATTTGCAGTGGAATCACCACATTCATCAAACCGACGATAAACGGCATCGCCATAAACAGGATCATAATAACCCCGTGTGTCGTAAAAATTTCGTTATAATGCTGCGCATCCAGCAGCCCGTTCTCCGGAATTGCCAGCTGAGCCCGCATGAGCAGCGCATCCACGCCGCCGCGGAAGAGCATCAGCAGCGCCGCAATAATATACATGATGCCGATTCGCTTATGATCAACGGTTGTTAACCATTCGCGCCACAGCCAGCCCCATTTTTTAAAATAGGTCAGTCCGATGAGGATCGCCAGCGATGCGACCACGATGCTAACCATCGCGCCGTAGATCATCGGCTCACCTGTGACGAAAAATTCGTCCCATTTCATGTTTAGGTACTCCCTTCCCGTTGATTAATTATGAGCTTCGTGTTCGTTAGATTCCGTCATGTCCATATCGGAGTGATCCATCGAGGAGTGATCCATTTCGGAGTGGTCCATGTCCTCCGCTCCGTTCTCGCCGCCATGGTTATGGCCGGCATTCTCCCCTTCCGGTGCAGGCCGGAAGTCCAGATGGGTCGAGGTAAACGTCAGGCGGCCGACATGAGCGGTCTCCAGCAATTTGTCGAACTCCGGCTCGGTCAGCTCAGAAGCGGTGTCCTTCACTTCTTCGATCCATTTGTCATATTCGGACGGCGCCATCGCCAGCGCTTCGAATTCCATATGCGCAAAGCCTTCGCCCGAGAAGTTGGAGTTTTTGCCCATGTACGAGCCTTCGTGTTCGGCAACGATGTTCAGCGTATTCACCATATCGCTCATCGCGTATTTCTGACCAGCTAACTGCGGAATCCAGAAACTCGTAATCGGACCAAACGAATACAGCCGGAACTCAACCGGACGGTTCGTTGGGATGTTCACGTAGTTTACGGTCTCAATGCCCTCTTCTGGATAGCTGAAATGCCATTTCCAGTTGGAGGAGGAAGCGTAAATCACGAGTGGTTTTTGATCCTCGTAGCCTTCAGGCACCTTTTCCACGGCCGATGTACTGCGTACCGTAACAACCGACAGCACCGCCACGATAATCACCGGGATCGTAATCCAGGTAATTTCCAACCATTTGCTTCCTTCCACATGCGGCGGTTCGTAATCCGGAGCCGCTTTGGAGGCACGATATTTCGTTAGCATGTAAATGTACAGCGTATAAACGACCAGCAAAATAACAGCCATCGTTAAAATAGAGAAAATGATGACTTGCGATTGGGTCTTGGCCACCGGACCTTTCGGATTTAATACCGTTAATTGATTACACCCGGTCAGGAGGACAAGGAGGGCTGAAAATAAAGCGAGCAGCAACCCTTTCCTTTTCATAGGATACCGATACCCCTTTCTACGTTATGAACGCCATCCCCTTAACTAAGGAAATGGCTTCGTTCGATCAGCTACTTTCATGTTAGGAAAGGAGAGGTTGAATAACAATTCATAGAGATTGTTATATCTGTAATTTAATGACAGTAGTTCGTGTGACTTTTATCCTTTACACAACTCGGAAAGTTGATTTAAGGCGATTTTCGGGCATTATCCGGCAAATTCAGCGATTTTGATAATTGTTCACAATGCAGCTTCGGCCTATCAGAGTTCGCAGAATTGTCATATTAATTCTGTATTTTGTGATTTAGTTCACAATAAAAGTTGTTGCAATTTGTTTCGCACACCCTCTTCTCCTCCGTCGTGTCAAGGTGGAATGCGACATTTTCGTGACTTTTAATCCTAGTCTCAAAAAATAAGAGGCTGTCCCAAGGCAGCTAAATTCACCTACCTAGGACAACCTCTTAACCTCTGCTTATAATGAACAAACGATCAGCTTGCCCACGACCGATTACAGCAGTTCTTTACGCAGCTGCTCCGGCGATTTTGGAGACAGCAGACCAAACGGAATATCAAACACGGTCTTCGCCCCCGACTGACCTGCTTGCGACAGCTTGTACGCCGCACGAGCATAAGCAACCAGTACGCTGGCCGTAAATTCCGGGTTGCTGTCCAGCTTCAGGCTGAACTCGATCAGCTGTGTATTGCCTTGTCCGGTCCGGCCGCTGCGCAGTACCATGCCGCCATGCGGCATCGCGGAGTGACTTGCTTTCAGCTCTTCCTCACTGATGAAATGAACGATCGTGTCGTAATCCGCAAAATAGTTCGGCATCTCCTTGATCTCTTGCTCAATTTTCGCCAGATCAGCCCCTTCTTCCGCAACCACGAAGCACTCGCGCAGATGTTTCTCACGCGTGGACAACTCTGGATTTTCGCCTTGGCGCACACGCTCGACCGCCGCCTCGACTGGAATCGTATATTGAACGCCGTTCTTCACGCCTGCCACGCGGCGAATGGCGTCGGAGTGCCCTTGGCTTACGCCTTTGCCCCAGAACGTATAGTCTTTCCCTTCCGGCAGCACGGATTCGGCTAAGAGACGGTTCAGCGAGAACAAGCCGGGATCCCAACCGGTTGAAATGACGCTGATCGTTCCCGCTTTCTCCGCTACCTCGTTCACTTTTGCGAAGTATTCCGGAATTTTGGCATGCGTATCAAAGCTATCAACGGTATTAAACATCGCTGCAAGCTGCGGTCCTTGCTCCGGAAGATCCGTAGCCGACCCGCCGCATAAAAGCAGTACATCGATGTCTCCCTTATATTTTTCAATTTCAGAGATGTGCACCACGCCGTTAGCCGACGCCACCTCGTCCGGTTGTCTGCGCGAAAAAATCGCTTTCAATTGGAAATCGGGATTTTGTTTTAACGCCAGCTCCACACCCCGTCCCAGATTCCCGTAACCTACGATACCTACCTTAATTGTTGCCACTTTATATCCTCCTTCATTATGTTCAAACTCGCCTTAAGCTATGGACTAACCCCCATTGTAATTTACCCTTATCACTTTTGAAATAGTTAACATTCAAAGTTAGTGTTTTTGTTTAAAAATTATGTATATTTGTGCAAATCAACCTGTACTTTTATGCAAATTTTAGTTTTTGACACTTCACAATTCAGACACAAGTGAATCCAGATTAGGGTACGATATAGCCCATTCTAGTCATACTCAGGCGTAATTAATCCATGTAAAATGGTAATCATTGTGAGGAAGTTAATAGACTATCTAAATGAGGGCTGAATGCGATTGAACATCTTGTTTCGTAAATGGACTTTGTTCGCGGCTGCAGCTTGCGCCGCCCTTCTCATCCTGGCACCGGCTTCTGCTTCCGCCCACGCTTACGTCGTTTCTTCGCAACCGGCGGCTAACGAAACCTTGGACACGTCTCCCGCGACCTTTGAAATCGAATTTAATGAACCGATCGAAGCCGGCTTTCACAAGCTCGAAGTCATCGGACCCAATGGAAATATCGTCAATGACGGGGGAGCGGGAATCGACCCTCGACAGCCCTCCCGGTTGACCGCTTCATTGCAGCCGAACCTCCCGGAAGGCCTGTACACGGCAAAATGGAACGTCGTGTCCGGCGACGGACACGCCATCTCCGGAACGATTCCGTTTCAAATCGGACGCGGCGATACCAACAACGGCCTCCCCATCCATCCGACAACGGATAGCGGCAATTCCTTCCCGGGCTGGAGTCTAGTGCTGGTTCGATGGTTGTTCTATGGCGGAATGGCTGGTTATCTTGGGACTGTCGTCTTCCACGCCTGGCTCCTCCCCCGCCTGGACAACGCCTGGCCCGAGCGCTTGAAGCGGCGCAGCCGCGCCGTCTTGCTGGCCGGACTGATCGCCGCCTCCGCCGGCATCCTGCTTAGTTTGCCGCAGCAAACGGCCAACGATGCAGGCGGCGGTTGGAGAGAAGCGTTTGATCCGGAGCTTTGGCGGCAAACGCTGGTTTATACGACCTTCGGGGAAATCTGGAAGATTCAACTCCTGCTGCTGGGGGGCTGGCTCTTGTGGACGGTGTTCCTGCTGCGAACCAGCCGGATCACCCGTCCCCGGCTGCTATCGCTGGCTGGCGGACTGGTATTTGGCCTTGGCCTGCTGCTGTCCAAGGCTTTTATCGGACATGCCGCCACCGCAGAGCTTCCCGGGCTTGCCATCACGATGGACTTCCTGCACCTGGCCGCATCGTTGATCTGGCTGGGCGGCGTTGGCGCTTTAGCATTTTTGCTTCCGGTGGCAACTTTGCCCGCTGCCGAAGACAAGGCTCATCCGTCCGGAACGCCGCAGCTTCCCTTGACTTGGCGTACAGTCCGGCGCTTCTCTCTGCTCGCCTTCCTCATGGTAGCCATCCTGATGGTGTCCGGTGTGTACGGAAGCTTGCTGCATGTGCCGACACTGTACTCGTTTACGCATACGGCGTATGGCCGCGTCCTGATACTAAAGATCGCCCTGACTCTGATCTGCCTGCTGCTCGGTGCTTGGTCCTTCCTGCGTGGAAGACGGGCAGGCAAACCGCTAAGCGCCGCCGGCGTATGGACGGAATTTGGAACCGGCCTAGTCGTGCTTGTGTTAGCTGCTGTCCTGGCGAATTTGCCTACGGCTTCGGCCTCCCCCGGTCCCGCGACTTTGACGAAACAGCTGGATGACGGGACAACAGTAATGATTCGCATAGCTCCAAATGCCTTAGGCACTAACACCTTTCAGGTCAGCGTAGACGGGCCGGAGGGTCACCCCCGCACCGATGTGGAGCAAGTGACTTTGCAGCTAACGTCGAAGGAGATGGATATGGGAACGACGGAAATCATCTTCCCCGGCAGCTCTCCAACCGAGGTACGCGAGTTGATCACGATGGGCGGCCGCTGGAACGTTCATGTCCATATCCTGACGAAATCCTTGAACAGCTACGATTACGATACCGAGCTGTCGGTAGGAACCCCCTAAGGGGTGCACCAAACAACTATAGAAAAGGAGACTTTATTATGTTCCCTACAACCCGATCTCTTGGAAGCCGGTTTTGGCGTTACGCGGCCGGTTCCGCTATCACTTGGATGCTGATCCTCACCTTCTTCACCGGGACGGTTAGCGCACATGTTACCGTCAAGCCAAGCCAATCCACCCCGGGCGCTTGGGAAACTTACAGCCTCAAAGTGCCGGTGGAGAAAGACCTCAACACCGTGAAAGTCGCGTTGAAAATCCCGGAAGGCCTCGCCTTTAAACAGTATCGTCCGGTACCGGAATGGAGCGTGGAGCTGGCGACGGCAGAAGATGGAACGGTCACCGCAGTCACCTGGACGGCCGAAGGCGAAGGCGTTGGCCCCGGCCAATTCCAACAGTTTGACTTCGTCGCGCAGAACCCGGATGCATCCGCCGAACTGGCTTGGGATGCCTTCCAGTACTACAGCGACGGCAGCGTCGTGGAATGGACCGGAGCGGAAGGCTCCGATCGGCCGCATTCGTTGACGGTCGTGAGCACCGAAGGGAGCGCAGGGCAGGTTGATGGCGCTGCCGAGGGGCATAATCATGCTAGTTCAAACGAAGGAGCAGCGGCGGACAACGCCGAGGCTAGCACCACCCCTGTAGCCGACGCCTCCCATCCTGCCCCATCCGGCAACAGCAGCGGCTCCACGACAGGGACCACCGCCCTCGTGCTTTCGGCTTGCGCCCTGCTCGTAGCGCTTGCCGCTTTAGGGCTGGCTCTACGTGCCAGACGCAAGTCTGCTTAATACAAAAAGCAGCGGTTCTCTTGAACGCTTTATCGCGTCTGGAGAACCCGCTGCTTTTTTTACAATATCGATTTATTTCATGCCGACAGGCGTCTGATCCAATGGATCCCTGCCTACTCTCTGCCGTTCCCGAGGAATGGAAAACAAGCAGCACAGCGCCAGAAGCATCCCAACCGATGCGCTGATGAACAACGCCGGGTATCCAAACACGTCGATCAGCCAGCCGAGCAGCGGCGGTGATGTAATCGCGGCCAGAGACGAAACGAAGTAATAAATCCCCGTACGTGTCCCGATGCTCTCTTCTCGCCCTGTCGATACAACCCACGGGTAGGAGTTGATGTTGATGCACGCCCAGAAGATCCCCCCAACAATCAGCAGCACCCGCAGCCACAGGACGGAATCGATAAAAATCATCACCCCAAAAACGAGAAACAATCCGGCCACTCCGGTGGAGATGATCGCCTTTTTCCCATAACGGGCTCCCAACCAGCCGCTCGGCAACGCAAACAGCAGGAAGGCGAGCGAGAAGAACGTCAAGGAGAACGAGGCTTCGGCATCGCTCATCCCTACCTGCTTGGTGCCGTACAACGTAAACAGCGCTTCAACGCCTTGATAGGCCACAAACCAGAAGAAAATCGCCGCTAAAATCAGCACCGTTGTCTTGTCCAGTTGATCCTTGATCCGAATCTGCGGCTTTGGCTGTGGTTGCTCTCCCGCCGCAGCGTTCCCGGCGAGCCCCAGCTCCAACGCGGCCGGTTCGCGGATCACCGCTTTAAGGACCAGCAGGCAGATCAGCATAACCACCCCGGCAAACAGAAACGGCACATACGATCCGATCCCGTAGAGCTGAGAGCCGATGCCAAAAGCCAGCACCGAGCCGATGCCGCCCATGAAATTGATCACACCGTTCGCTTTGGTGCGCTGCGGCTCCGGTGTGATGTCGGGCATCAACGCAACCGTCGGCGCCCGGAACAAGCTCATCGACAAATTCATGAATACCATAAACAATACCAAGGTCACGAATCCGGTGTGCCACGGAATCAGCGTCGCAAACACGGCGCCCAGCGGCATGCCGATTAGCAGATAAGGCATCCGACGGCCGTACCGGGTATTCGTTTTATCACTACGATGTCCAATCCATGGCTGCAAAATAATGGCGAAGTAATTATCGATCGTCATCATAAACCCGATCATGGCGGCGCTTTTTAAATAGTCGTCCAAAAAGAGCGGAACAAACGCATTATATAGCGCCCAGGTCAAGCTAATGCTGAAAAAGCCCAGTCCCAGCAGCCATGTTTTTTTCATCCGGTCACACTCCTTGTTTCGCCAGCAGTTCTGCCAAGCGATCCGGGTAATCGGTAATGATGCCGGCCACGCCCGCAGCGATCAGCGCCTGCATCAGCTTCACATCGTTAACGGTAAACGGGTGATAGATCACTCCGTTCGCTTTCGCTTCCGCCACCAACTCCGGCGTCAACGCGTATTGGTAAGCATGGAGCGCTTCCGCGCCAACCCGCTTCGCGTAATCCCACGGCTCGTACAAGCCTTCCATGTACAAAATGCCGGTGCGGATGTCCGGTGCCAATCTTTTGCATTCCACAAGGGAGTAGTGATTAAAGCTGGAAATGATGATCCGTTCGCTTAATCCGAAGCGGCGCACCGTATCGATCACCTTCTGCTCGATGCCGGGGTATAACACGACGCCAGTTTTCAACTCAAGGTTGACGATGGTGTCCGTGTTGCGGACCAACTCCAGCAGCTCCTCCAGCGTCGGAATCCGCTCGCCCGCGTAATCCGCGTGGAACCAAGAACCTACCTCGCGCTGCTTTATTTCAGCGAGGGTCAAATCCTTCACCCACTCCGGCGTTCCCGCCGTCCGCTGCAACGTCTCGTCGTGAATCAGGACCAACTGACCGTCGCGCGTCATCTGCACGTCGGTCTCGATACCAGTCGCCCCTAATTCCAGGGCCTTGGCAAAAGCCAGCATCGTGTTCTCCGGGTAATGCCCCGCCGCCCCGCGATGCGCAAAATTAATAATATCGCTCAAAAGGATCATCCTCCTAGGGATTTATTTAAAATTAATATTATCCATCCCCTAACTATAATCCTGCATTGTTAGGCCTGTGTAAAAAAATCCACATCCTAGAGCAACATATCCAATTGACCTGTGTACCTTTCACACCCCTTTGCACGATTATCCCTTTCGTTCAGGAACAGGGGATCGACATGAGGTTGCCGGAAATGAACATGCAAAACCTGATGAAAAACAGTATGGTTATTCTGGTATTTTATAGTTGTTAAGAGAACATATGTTTGGTATAATCAAGAAAGAGAACCTATGTTCCTATTCTTTTTTTGGAGGGATCGACGTGGAATTAAGTGCCAGTGTGGATTTTCCTTATACTAGCTGCCGTTTTCACAGTGAGGCGGATTGTATTGAGCTGCTAATCGCTAAAAAGTGGCCTGACGGATTCATCTGTCCGCGCTGCGCATATACCGAATGCGCTCGACTGTCCTCCCGTCGTCTTCCTTTGTTCGAATGCGGAAGATGCGCCTATCAAGCATCGCCTTTGGTGGGCACGATTTTTGAAAGGACCCATCTGCCCTTGTTGAAATGGTTTCAGGCCCTGGAGTTGTTCCTGCTTCCCGACGGCATCTCGGCTTTGCGGCTGAGTCAGGTGATCCGGGTGACCTACAAAACCGCATGGTTAATGCTGCACAAAATACGCCATTCCCTCGGAGAATTTGATGCTAGGGAGCTTTTGAGCGGAGATGTGAAGGTGAACAGCGATCAGTACGGGGATCCTTTACGGCCTTATTCTTATGCCGCAGCGGTCGTAGCCGGATGCACGGTCACGGAGTCCGGCGAGCCGGAGCGGGTAAAGATTCATGTGATTTCGCGAAAGAGAGGAGACGGAGTACGGGCCGAGCGGCCCGAACTCGACAGTTTCCTAAAAAGCCATGTAGATGCCCACACCTCAACCTTACAGCCATTCCCTTTGACTTTCCGGCTGTATTTGCCCTTACGGAGTGTTGTGAGAGCGGCATGGAAATCCCTAAAGAGTACGTATATCTCCTTGGGCTTGACGCATTTGCAGGCGTATTTAAATGAGTACACGGTACGCCGCCACCTGCGCATGTTGGGTTCCGAAGAATCGATGCGCGAGGAATTGCTATATATGTGCATGGCCATTCCAGCGATCCCTTACCCCCAGTTGATCACACGTCACCATAATCAGCCTCAGCCCCTTATGGCTGCGGCATAATCAGTGCTGTGAGTTATCTCGACTCATTTAAGCCGCGCTATTTCCAGACCAATCGGTTTTTTCACGCCTAGTTTCTCTTCCTTGTATTTCTGCTACTCCACGACCTGATGCAACGGGATAATCGTCAAAAGAGGCCTGACTGCTTAGGTTGTCCTCCCCCGACGAAAAAAACGTGCCGCTGCAAATGCAGCCGCACGTCGTCTTCATGTCGTCCACAAGCAAATTTCACACACTGCCAGCTTTCGTTCCGTCAGGAACGATTAACAGCTACTGGCTCGACTTTCCGCAGCTCGGCGTTGAGCGCTTCCGCCTCCCGGATCGCCCGGGCGTCCTTCAGCACATCGCCCGGCTTACTGCCCTTTCCGATCACATAACCGGCAAACGGCAGCCCCACGAAATCAAACGTGTACTGCAGCTGTTGAATCAGCGGCAGCGCCTTGATTCGTGGATTGTCACCGCCAACCACGACGGCATAGGCGATTTTGTCCGCCATCACTTCTTTGAAATTGAAGCGGACGTCGCGTAAGCTTTGCGACCAACGGTCAATGAAGTTTTTCATTAAACCGGAGGCTCCGTACCAATAGACCGGTGTGGCAAAGATCAGAATATCATGCTCCAGCACCTGCAGGATCAGATCATCGTAATCGTCGTCCACCGGATCAAAGCCACCTTCGTCGTGCCGTTGATCGTGGATCGGTTTGATGTCCTTCTCCCGCAGGATGATATTCGTAAAGGGAATCCCCTCTAATACCAGCCGTGTCAACTCCTCCGTGTTCCCTCCGTTCCTTGCACTTCCCTGAATCACTGCGATGCGCATTCCCTACACTCCCCTTCCAAATTCTCAAGCGAAACTTCCCGAATTTACGCCTACTTATTGTTATACGAAAGGCACCCTATATTATGCCAATCTTAAAAAGTTTATGGCGTTTTTTCGCGAAACGTGCTAGGGGTTGTCTAGTGATAGGTGGGCCGGACCACACCGGGACCCGTCAAAGTATCGGCAGAAGCGCCTGCTTGCCCAGCTTGCCTTGTTGACTCTGCTCCGCCGGAGGCAGCCCCAGCCATCCGCCAGACCTCATTTCCACCGAGGCGGACCGGATAAGCTCTGCACTCATACTCCAGCAGACCCTCCACTGTTCGCACGCTCATGCCGACCAGCGCCTTGGGCTCGCCGCGGCGAGTAGTAACGAGCCGGGTGCCGTAAGGAAACCGGCAGTACAGCTCTCCGTTCCGGTAAACGGTACTGCCTTCCCGCGTATTGACGAGTTCGAACGACATGCCGTCTACCGTCCGGGCATAAGCGGTTTCCTCCGCCGGGACTTCGCCGTGATCCATCGAATAAGGCAGCAGTCCGGTGAACCACAACTCCTCCTCCGGCGTCGGCAGTATGCCGCACAACCGCTCTACATAATCGAGCAGACACAAAATGGCAGGGGAGTACGTCTCCGTAAAGCCCTCCTCACCCGTCCACGGGCTGAGACATTGGGCAAACCGCTCCATGCGGACCATCGCCGACAGAATCGGCTGCAGCACCCAGGTCAATTCCACAAACCGACCATGGTGTTCGAACGCATGCGGTGTACGGATCAGGCTAAGGAAGTTGGTTGTTCCTGCCCAGGTGTTGTAAGCCGACGACGGGTCAAACCGCGGGTCGTCCATCGCAATCGAAGTGAAGGGGTATTTGGCGAAAAACTTCCGCGAATTCAGCAAATATCGGCGCAGCGATGCGGCGAAAAACGCTCCGTCCCCCACCTCGCAAGCCAAGACGCGCAGCAGCACGTCGGACTGGATACGGACAAACTGCCCGCTCGCATCCACATCATAGAAGAACCCGTCCTCTGCATCAAAGCAATGCGCCATCAAGCTGGACAAGCTCGCCGCCGCTTTGGCCGTCCACTCCGGACCGGCAGCCGCCCCCAGCTCCGCGGCAATATCACTCAAATATCGGCGCTGGCAATACACGTTCGCCGTTAAATCCGGCGCCAGCAGCGGCAGTACCGGCGAATCCGGATCATATCGCCGGGGATCACCCAAATGAGGCGTATCCGGGATATGCCAGAAGCGCGGGGATAAATCATGCCCCGTGTCAAACGTGCAAAACGCCTCAACGCAGCCCGTCCCCCGCGTATCACGAAACGCAGCCAGCCAAGCGTCATGCCGCTCCATCGCTCGGTACATCTTGTCCAGGAAAGCCCGGTCCGTCCGGCCGTTCACCCGGTAGTGGTTCCAAACCGAGCGGGCCAGCGGCGTGACCATCTGAATTTGCCGATAGGCCGGTCCCGCCCCGGTCACCTTGTACGGCATAAGACCATCGGACCGTTGGTAATCGGCAAACAAAGCAAAGGTCGCCTGGGCCACCGACGGCACGAAGCGGCTGAGCAGCTCGGCATTAATCGTCCCGGTGCTCTCCACCCAGGTGCCGAGGTACACGCCGCCTTCATGCAGCACCGGCACGCCGCTCACCGAGGGCACGATGCAGTCGAGCAGCTTTCGCACCCCGGCGTAATAGACCCGCTCCAGCGGGCTTCCTTCGCTAGCCGCGAATTTGACGCCCGAGGCGGCAAACTCCTCCAGCACGGCTTGGTCCGTGCTCTTATGCAAGCCTTCCACGCTTACGGCCGACACCACGTCTATCTTGCGCAGCCGCTCCAATACGCCCATCTCTCCCATCTCTCCCATCTCTCCGATCCCTCCCCGCTCTCTGATCCCACATCAGCCCTGCGCTTCTATCGGCTGTGCGCTTAATCGCCCGTCCTTTTCCGTAACCGGAATGAAGATCGGACGTTCATGAGGGCTGTCATTTGGCGTATGAATCGCCAAGCGCAGCTCGCCCGCGAACGTGCAGAACAGCATCCCGTGGCCGCCGTCTCGTTTATATAGCGGCTCAGCGTCCTGCACCCACGGACCGGCGAGGTCTCCACCAGCCTGGCGGGCACAGCCGATCGTATAGCCGCCATCGCTGAAGCTGGACCAAAGCAGCAGCAGCTCGCCGTTACCGGCGCGGTACAGGAACGGGCCGTCCGTGACGTAGTTGGCTCCGCCGCGAATCCCTTCGGCCCACGGCGCCTCCGAAGCCCGGAACAGCAGCACGGGCTCAGACACCGCCCGATCCAGCTCGCGGCTGAGGCGTACGGCGCAAATCTCGCCGTCCTGCACCTGCACCCATTCATGGCAGAACACCATCCAGGGATCACCCTGCGGATCGACGTAAAACGTCCCGTCCAGACACTCCCAATCGCGCGGCGTCAACGGCCCGTCGCCCAGCGGGCGGAACGGGCCCTGCGGGTGGTCCGCCACCAACGTTTGCGTCCCCCGGCATCGGCCGTCCGCCTTGAAGGTGGCGAACATGTAATAACGGCCTTGCCACTCATGTACCTCCGGCGCCCAGTAGTTGAAGTCCGACCAGAAATCCGGCTCCGGCCGGAACGCCGGGTGCGGACCTTCCCATACCGCCAGGTCCGTGCTTACGTAAACGTCGAACCCGCGAGGCTTTCCTTTCCAGCATGTCTCACCAATCGTGCCGTACATATAATATTTGCCTTCCGCCGGAACCGGCAGGACAAACGGATCTCGAATATGGATGTCCGATAACGCTAAGCTCATAACCCTTCCCTCCTAGAAGTCGAGTCGTGCACAGTTCACCCTCCTGTCCGCTTACTTCAGCCCCGTCGTGGAGATCCCCTCAACGATATAACGCTGGAAGATCAGGAAGATCACGATGACCGGCGCCACCGCCACCGTGGACATCGCCATCAGCGAGCCCCAGTTCGAGGTACTGGTGGAGTCAATCAACGAACGCAAACCAATCATCACCGTAAACAGCTTTGGACTGTTCAGGTAGATCATTTGTCCGAAGAAATCGTCCCACGTCCAGTAGAACGTAAAGATCGACGTCGTGATTACCGCCGGAACGCAAAGCGGCATAATGATGCGCAGGTAAATTTGCAAAGGTCCGCAGCCGTCGATCCGGGCGCTTTCATCCAGCTCCATCGGTAGGCCGCGAATAAATTGCACCATCAGTAGCACAAAGAACGCATCCAGCGCAAAAAACTTCGGCACGACCAGCGGCAGGAACGTATTCACCCAACCAAATGAATGGAACAGAATATATTGCGGAATAAGCGTGACCTGAAACGGGAGCATCAACGTCATCAACATCATGCTAAACCAGAATTTCTGACCCGCGAAATTCAAGCGCGCAAAGGCAAAGGCCGCCAGCGAGCAGGAGATCACGTTACCGATCACCGCCAGCGCTGCAATGATAAAGGAATTGATCAGAAAATGCCCAAACGAATACCCTTGAATCCCTCGCCACCCGTTGACGTAATTGGACAACGTAAAGGAGTCCGGCCACAAGCCCAGGTCCGAGAAGATTTCCGCGTTTGGCTTGAACGAGCTGCTGATCATCCATAATACCGGGTAAATCATGATCGTCCCGATCACGATGACTACCACATGTCTCCACAGTTTGCTTAAGCTTAGCCTCAACACCATCTTCCTCAGCCCCTTTCGTCCTTGCCGTCACCGTAATAGACCCAATACTTCGAGGAGGCGAATACGATCGCCGTAAAAATGCCGATGATCACCAGCATCACCCAGGCCATTGCCGAAGCGTAGCCCATATTAAAGTACGAGAAGCCCTTCAAGTACAAGTACAGCGAATAGAACATCGTCGAATCGATCGGCCCGCCGTGGCCGTCCCCGATAATGTACCCGGAGGTAAACACCTGGAATGAACCAATCATGTTCATGACCAGGTTAAACAGGATCACCGGCGACAGCAGCGGCAGCGTAATCCGCATAAACTGGCGCGTGCGGCTGACGCCGTCCACCGCCGCAGCCTCGTAGATTTCCCCCGGGATCTGCTTCAGTCCCGCCAGGAAAATTACCATGGACGAGCCAAATTGCCAAACCGACAGCGCAACGATGGAATAAATGATGTAGCTCGGATTCGCCACCCAATCGGGAGCATCGATATGAAAAATTTCGAGAAACCGGTTAAACAACCCGTCACCCGAGAAGATTTTTTTCCAAACAACGGCAATCGCCACGCTCCCCCCAAGTAACGAAGGGATATAATAGACGGTCCGGTACAATCCCAGCAGCCGTAACCCTTTATTCAAAATGATCGCGACTGCCAAGGCGAACACCAGCCGCAGAGGAACGGAGAGGAACACGTATTGGAACGTCAATTTCAAAGAATGCGTAAACGTGGCATCCCCCGTAAACATTTCCGTAAAGTTATGAAGCCCAATCCAATCGGGCGCTTTTAACATGTTATAATTCGTAAAGGACAAATACAGCGAAGCCAAAATCGGACCAATCGCCATGCAAAAAAATCCGATCAACCAAGGCAGCAAAAACAAATATCCCGTCAAGTTCCGTTTCAAGGATCGACGCGTTTTCCGCTTTACGACGGTTTGGGTCGCCACGCCTGTCACTGAATCCATAAGTAGGCACCTCCGAATCATTCATTGCTCAGGTTTAGAAAAAGGGGAACCAAACGGATCCCCCCTCTCCTTGTGACAGACCTCTTAATTTGTCGTTGCGCTCAAGTTGGCTTGCAGAATCTTAAGTCCCTGCGCATAAAACTCTTCTGCAGCTTTTGCGATGTCCATACGTCCGAAAGCGACGTTTTGGCTGGCCTTCAACAGCTCTTGCTTGAACTCGTTGGATCCAGGAACGTTGTACAGCAGATCAACATCATCCACTGCAACGATATCCAGGTAATCGTACACGACTTTGTCCGTTTCGGAGGCTTCCGCCTTCAGCACCGCCCGCATCTCCGAGGAGACCGGCACACCGCGGTTGTTGCCGAGGATTTTGGCGGCGTCCGGATCGTTCACCCAGAAGTCCATCAGCATCGCCACTTCCTTCGGATGCTTGGTATTGGCATAACCCACGATGTTTTGGCTGGATTGGACGGAGATCATGCTGCCGTTAGGCCCCATCGGAACCGGGATCAGCGTCAGCTTATCCTGGGACATTTTTTGGAAATCGGCAA
The DNA here is from genome assembly GCF_001486505.1 of Paenibacillus rubinfantis. Classification (GTDB taxonomy): domain Bacteria; phylum Bacillota; class Bacilli; order Paenibacillales; family Paenibacillaceae; genus Fontibacillus; species Fontibacillus rubinfantis. The sequence continues at coordinate 451,591 of NZ_LN909064.1, read as the reverse complement.
ACTGGTTGGTCGGAATAAACTGCATCGCCACTTGGCCTTTCGTCACCAGGGACATACTCGTGTCGTCCGGATCGGCCGAAATTTGCAGCTCCGGCGTCACGATGCTGCCCGCTTTGCGCATGCCTTCCCAGAGGGTAAACCACTCGGCGACATCCGCTGCCTCAAAGCCCAACTTCTGCTCCGGCTCATTGTAGATCATCTTGTCGCGCTGGGTCAGGTACACACCAAATTGGTCCATCTCACCAGAGTAGTCGTAAGACCCGTAAGTGTCTTTACCTGTAGCGGCGATTTGCTCATTGATCTTGATAAAATCATCCCAAGTCCATTCCTTCGTTGGCATCGGGAGACCCGCCTTCTCGAACAGCGCCGTGTTGGCCAGGATCGCCGTCGAGTTTGCCCCGATCGAGATGCCCTGCAGCTTGCCGTCAAACGTGTTCATGTTGATAAGCTGCGGGGAGATTTTACTCGTGTCCACTTCATTGCCAACGTACGAGTTGATATCCAACAGCACATTACGCGTTGCATATTCCAGGATGTTGCTGCCTAACGTAAACAGGTCCGGCGCTGTGCCCGAAGCGAGCTGCGTATTCAGCTTGTCGAAATATCCGTCAAAAGGAGAAAACTCCGGCACCACTTTGATGTTCGGGTGCTTCTCTTCAAACTTCTTCAGCATGGCCGTTGTGATGTCGGCCCGGGTTTGGTCCCCCCACCACATGACGCGAAGCTCAACTTGCTCTTCCGTAGCCGCACCTCCCGCCTCCGAAGGCTGGCTCGAATTCCCGGTGTTGGCTTTGCCCGCATTGTTACTACCCGAACCACATGCCGAAACCAGGATCGCGGTGACGAGAAGTAAACTAGCCAATAACATCGCTTTGGTCTTCTTCATCTATTTCCTTCCCCCTTAATGAGAATGGTCTTGCTGATTAAAATGGTAGCGCATACATAAAAGGAGAAGAATCCAATTTCTTTGGGCTTTGAACTTATACTTTTTTTAGATATGCTTCTCCTTCTGCCGGTGCTCGGAGGGGCTGATACCAAACACCTTCTTGAATTTCGTGCTGAAATAACTGGCATTGGAGAAGCCCGTCAGCTCCGCAATATCGCTTAAGGAAAGCGGCGTTTCGTCCAGCAACTGCACCGCCTTGTTCATGCGTACATCGGTCAGGTATTGGAGAAAGGATTTTCCGGTTTTTATTTTGAACAGGTCGGACAAATAGGACAGGTTATAGTGGTACTGCTCGGCGATTTGCGACAGATTAAGATCGTTCATGTAGTTCAGCTCAATCATTTCCTTCATCGCCTCCACGATCGAAGGCTCTTCCCGGGTCCCGCAGCCCCTCTTCAGGGCAAACAGCGGGTCAGCTAAGCCATACAGGAACCGGCAGGCCTTGGCGACCGTGCCGAGCTCCCATACCCACTCCGGATCAATCCAGATCTCATCCTTGTCGCGCAGCGCGAGCCCCAATGCATCCGCAGTCAATTCAATCGACAAGCAGCATTGGAAAATCAACTTGATGAACTGCGGGTGCGAATGAGCCAGCGCCTTGGCGAGCTCCTCCTCCACCAGCTTCTCGAACGCCTCCTTGCGTCCGTCAGCTAAATGCCGCTGCAGCAGCTTCAGCTTGTCCTGGGTCGCCAGCTGCACCGGATCTGCCGGACTCCGCAACGGCTCGCCCCCGGCTTGCTGCGCATGTTGTCCCATATACCAGGCCAGTACGGAGGAAAGGTAGCCCTCACGCCAAGCCTCCAGACCCTGCGCCGGTTCACCGGCAGCTACAACCACCTCCCGTTTGAGGTAGCTGCGAACCCGATCGGCCACCTGGGCGGTAAAGCGCTGCACGGCCGCCGGATCCTCCGGCACGATGGCAAACAACAAATCGGGATGCTTCGCTTCCCGGAAGACCGGGATTCCGGGCCCGGTATCGGAAGCGGCGAGTTCGCGGCACAGCAGCTCAAATGGCAGGCGAAGGCCCGCTTCCTCCGGCGCTTCCGCGGGCACGGGCAGCAATCCGATCGCCACGAAGCGCACCGACAACGCCGCCAGCTCACTTAAGCCAAACAATCGGATCCGCTCCTGCCAAAGGTGTCTACCACCCGGATACGCTTTAATGACGCTGTGAATGAACTGCTCCTTCATTTCCTCCAGGTAGCGGGACAACTTCCACTCGGAAAGCTTCCGCTCCGCCTGCGCCAAACGCTCCCGCTCCAGCTCGGAGGCGACCTTGCTCAGGGCTCCGGCCAGTTCACTTCGCGTCACCGGCTTCAGCAGCAGATCGCTGGCCCGGTTCTTGATCGCCGCATGCGCGTACTGAAAGTCGTCATATCCCGTCAACACGATGAGACGAAGGTCTGGATACTGCCGGGAACAGCTTTCAAGCAGCTCCACCCCGTCCATGATCGGCATGCGCATATCGGTGATGATAATGTCGCACTCCCCGGTTTGCAGCCATTCCAGCGCCTCCTGACCGTTCCCCGCTTCCCCGGCAATCTGGAGGCCCAACTGCTGCCAATCGATTTTCAGCCGTAACCCTTGACGAATCTCCCGTTCATCATCGACCAACAGCACGTTAAACATCGGCATTCCCCTCCCCTATCGGTAAACTTAACGTGATCGTCGTCCCTTCCCCAGGCGCGGATTGAATCGAAAACGCAAACCCGGCCCCGTAATAAAGCGCGCAGCGTGCCAAAATATTCCGCAGGCCGATCTGTCTTCCGCCGGTGCTTAATACCTGCTCCAACTGGGAGTGCTGGTACTCCTCGTTGAGTTGCCGTACCAATTCCGGCTCCATACCCACCCCGTTGTCCGCCACCTGCAAGAGCAGGCGTTGCTCTTCCTCCCAGATGCGGATGCGCACGACGGCGGTGTCGTTCTTGACCTGGCTGTATTTGACCGCATTTTCGACCAGCGGCTGCAAAATAAACTTCACGATATGAACCGGTCGGTCCAGCACGGCGTTCTCCAACCTCAAATCCAACTGCTCGGCGAACCGATGGTTCAGAATGGCGGCAAAAGATTCGGTATACGTCACCTCGTCGCGCAGCGGGATCAAGTCGCTTTTGGCGTTCAGCGAGAAACGCAGCATTTTACCCAACGATTCGATGACGTCCACCGCATCATCCGTCCGCCGCTGAATGACCAGGCTGCTGAGCAGCTCCAGCGTATTGAACTGAAAATGCGGATTAATCTGCATCAGCAGCGCCCGATATTCCGCTTGTTGCCGGCGCAGCTTCAATTCAAATTCGCTCTTCAAATGGGCGCGCAGCCGCACGATCATGTTGCGGAACGTGACCGTCACGAACCCGACCTCATGGTTCACCTGTAACCGCTCAGGGATCCGCTGCTCCGCTTGAGCAAACTCCCCGCGCTGAACAAGCCGCATCGCCGCCACCAAGCCGCCCAGCGGTTTGGTAATGCTGTAGGAAATCCAGACGGCTGCAAGGACGGCGAACACCAGCAACGTCCCGGTTGCCACCAAGATACCTGATTTCAAATTGATGAGATTGGCTAGCAGTTCTTTTTCGGAAACCGCCCCCACCAGCATCCAATCGTTAAATTGCAATTTTTTATATACATAGATCATGTCTTCTCCCTGAGGCTTGGCATAAAAAACGCCCTCCCGCGGCCCCCGCCCCCGGATCTCCCCCAGCTTATTCAGAACAGGTTCGCCGAAATCCGACAACGGCTGGCCTAGCAGGGGTTCACCTTCGCCGCTCAGCAGGAAGATCGTGCCATGCGTCCCGAGATGGACCTGACTTAGCGGATCCTTGAAGTATTCCGCACGGACGTTCACCTTCATTACGGCGGTGGCTTGCGAGATGCTAAACGTCCCGATCGGGATCAGGAAGCTGATCACCTCATGCTCCTTCAGGCGCACCGGTTCGAACGGATCGACGCCCGCCGGAGCCCAGTGCTGCTCAGACTCGTAAAAATGCCGATACCAGTCCGCCTCCAAGAACGAGGGGTCCTGCAGGATCCGATTGTCCAGACCAACGTAGAGCCCGTCTTTGCGATAAATCGAAGCAGTGGCAATGATCGAATAGTTATTAACCGTCCGCGTCAGGAACTTGCTGAGCTGAATATTTTTCAGCATCTTCTGCCCATCGGACTGCATCGGATCGGAGACGAATTCGCTCCACTCGTTCGTGATTTCGCTGTTATAGATGACGGAAGAGAAATCGTAGATCTGGCCGATCGTGGAGTTGATTAGTGCGGTGTAGGCCGTCATTTTTTCCAATGCCGCCGTTTCGCTGTCGGAACGCAGGATCGCACTGGATTTGTTATAGCTAATCAGGAACATGACGCAAAAGGAAATGACCAATAAGACGACAAATACGGCAATCAGCCGATTGCGCAACGAAAAAAACATCGACGCCCCTCCCTTATGCACAACACTATAACCAAATCGGCCGATTCCCGCAATAAGCGCTTACATAGGCGTGGCGTCAAGCTTTTTTTCATTTTACGCGCCAGAAGCTCTCCGGGGTTTAAGCCCCTGCCCCGACTTCCAGACGAGGAGCCGGCCCGACCAAGGTCCAGTTCACAAACCGTCCCCAGCCCGTTATGCCCCGCTGCCGTTCCCGGTAGAATAAAGACATGAACAACGGATCAACAAATCCGTTAAGCTGAAACTCTAACCCAATGAATCTAGGACTTGAAAATAAATGAAAGCGAGTGTGGTTGAACATGAGAAAACTGTATCGTTCCGCAACGGATAAGCAAGTGAGTGGCCTGTGTGGCGGGCTGGCGCAGTGGCTGGGAGTTGACTCCACGGTCGTCCGGCTGATTGCCGTCGTGGCAGTGTTCTTCAGCTTCGGCACCGTCGTCGCCTTGTACTTGATCGCCAGCCTGATCGTTCCAAAGGAGCCGATCGGCAGCTACAGCTACGATGATCCGTTTTCCCCGTTTTGATCCGTAGAAGATCCCAAACCTAATTCAACCTAAAGGAGAGATTCGAATGAGTAGCGTATTTGATCGCATTGCCAATCTGGCGAAGGCTTCGATTCACGAAGTGTTAAACAAACTGGAAGATCCGGTCCTGATGACCGGCCAATACTTACGCAACCTGGAGGACGACATCGCCGCCGCCGAGAAAATGATTAAAGAGCAGCAGATGACCGCGACCGTCCAGGATCGCAAAAGCGCGGACATCGCCCATCTCGCCAAGCAAAGCGAAGTTCGGGCCTTAACCGCCCTGGAGCAAGGCGATGAGGTGACGGCGCGCCATGCGGCTGCGGAGAAAATCCGCTACGAGGAGCAAGCGCAGCAGTACGCCAAGGAAGCGCAAGAGGCCCGCGACCGCGTAGCCGAGCTGGAGATTCGCCTCGCGGAAGGCAAAGCGGAGTTCGCCCGCCTGAAGGAAAAGCGGAATGAACTGGCGGCTCGTGCTCGCAAGGTCCAAGTCAAAACCGAAGCCGAACGGCCGAACTTCAGCCGCGGCATCGAAAGCGGTGCAGCTGCGCGGGGCTTCGAGCGTATGGAGGAGAAAATCCTGAGCTGGGAAGCTCAGCAGGAAGTCTCCGCCAGCTACGGAGGAACGTCCGGCATCGCGGATGCGGGCACAGCCCAATCCAGCGCCGTGAATGAAGAGCTGGAACGCCTAAAAGAGCAATTGTCGAACCGGCATTCCTGAGCCGTTCATATAGAGAAACCGCCCGATGAGTTCATCGGGCGGTTTTTTTGAGTTAGGCTAGCGCAGAGCCCAGCTTCTTCACTTTCTCCAACCATTTCATGCGTGTCGTTTCCTGGGAAGCGGAGACCCTATTCAACTCCGTAATCCGCACTGTCTTGATGCCGCAATAACCCAAGATGTTGTTTTTCATCACCCGGTGCCCTGCGCGATGATAGAACCAGCGATTGTACCAAGACGGCGTATCCATGGTCACGATCAGATGGGCGGTCTTCCCCTTCAGGAGTTTATCCCAAAGCAAGGAATTCGGCCGATGTTGATAGGCAAACCCGGGTAAAAAGGCGCGGTCAAAAAATCCCTTCAACACCGCTGGCATCGTCCCCCACCACGTCGGATAGACGATCACCAGATGATCTGCCCAGCGGATCATCTCCTGCGCTTCCTGAAGTTCCTCCTCCAGCTCCGTTCTTTGGCGGTACCCGTATTTTAAATTCGGGTTGAAGGTGATCCGGCTTAAGTCGATTTCCCGAACCTTTGCGCCGGCCTGGGATGCTGCGGCGTCCCGGTAAGCCCCTGCCAAGGCGGCGCAATAAGCCTCGGGGTCCGGGTGGCCGTTGATAACTAACACATTCATTGCGATGTCCTCCTTACATTTATAGCTGCCGGTGTTAACCCCTGGGTGAAGAAGGGGATCTTTAGAGAGAACTCCGAACGGTGTAGCCAAAAAAAGAACCCGGTAAGAATGGGGGCCACCCCATTCTCTTGCCGGGTTCTTAGGGTAAATACGTTTATTTGCCGTCTTTGCCGGCTTTGAAGACTTCGCTGATTGCGCCAAGGCTTCCCAGCGTTTCGATCGCATTGGACGGGATGAACACCTTGTTCGCCGGTCCCTTCGCTACTTCCTTCAACGCTTCGAAGGACTGGTACGCCAAGACCGCTTCGTTCAGGGCAGCGTCGCGCAGCATTTCGATCCGCGCTTTTTCGGCGGCAGCAACCGACTCGATGGCTTTTGCTTCCCCGAGCGCCTCAAGCTCCTGGGCTTGACGGAAGCCTTCGGCTTCGCGAATCCGCGCTTCCTTGTCGCCTTCCGCTTTCAGGATCTTACTTTGCTTGTCGCCTTCCGCGCGCAGGATCATATCTTGTTTGGCGGCTTCGGCCTCGAGCACGATCGCCCGTTTGTTCCGCTCGGCCTTCATTTGTTTGTCCATCGCTTCTTGGATGTCCACCGGCGGCCGAATGTCGAGCACTTCCACCCGCTCGATCCGTACGCCCCATTTCTCGGTCGCTTCGTCCAACGCAGTCCGGATATCCGTCGAAATTTTTTCCCGACCGGACAACGTTTCGTCCAGCTCCATCTTACCGATGATTTGACGCAGGGTTGCCGTCGTTATGTTCCGCACCCCGTAGACGAAGTCGGAGATCCCGTACGTCGCTTGCTCCGGATTGACAACCTGATAGAAAATAATCGTGTCGATCTGGACTTGAACGTTATCCTTGGTGATTACGGTTTGTGGTGGCACATTGGTTTGTTGAATCCGCAAATCGTGATACGTCCGCACCTGGTCGATGACCGGGATGAGCACGTTCAGACCCGGTGTCAGCAAGCGGTTGAATTTACCGAGACGTTCGACGACGCCCACCCGTTGCTGCGGGACGATTTTGACCGTCAATGAGATAAATACGACGACAACAACGACAATGACCGCGATAATTGCCCATTGCATTAAGAAATTTCCTCCCATCGTTCTACTTCAATTATTGTACTGCTTCGTTCCAGCACCCGGACCTTCTCGTCCCGGCCGATCGGGACAGTCGCCGTAGCGCTCCACGAATCTCCCCCTACCTTCACGATGCCGTATTGCCCGGGTTCAATCGGTTCTACGACGATGCCTTGCTTCCCTACCAGTTCGGTACCGATATCCTTAAACCCTTTTGCTGCACGAAATTTTCTGGAGAGCGGTTTCGTAAATACCGTCAGGACCAAAGCGACCAGACAGCCCGCAACAACCTGCCAGAAGTAAGCTTCGGGGGCCACCAAAGCCACGGCTGCCGCAACCAGCGAACCGATGCAGAGCCATAGCAGGTAAAAAGTCATCGTCATCATCTCAAGCACTAATAAGATTCCGGCGACGATGAGCCAAATTGCCCACATTTCCATCCCCCTGTTGCACCACCTTTCAGCATTATAGTTATTTATACGGTGAACATACCAAAAAGTATCAAGGAATGATATGGATTTGCAAAAAAAGAACCCCGACCCAACGGCCGGAGTGCTTCGCAAGCCCTGAAAAGGGCCCTGGTTTCCATTTATTCACGATAAAAAGCCACCAACCGAAATGCTGCCGTTTCGCTCACCAACGCTTCTTCCTTCCCGTATTCGAAGGACTGGACGACGTATAATCGCTTGGCACTTTGCACAGCTGCAGCAAAACTCTTGACCTCGGCTAACGTCCCTCGAAGAGTTAACCGCAGCGACAGCGAGGAGAAGCCCGCCGCGGTCAGGTCGACTTCCTGCAGCAGTCCCAGCTCCCCCATCGCGGCAGGAGAGCCGTTTATGGAAGTTGAGAGGGCGGACAGGAGGTCCACACCGGCAGACAGATTCTCATCCAGCGTCGAGAGACTGTCAGTCGGCAAGGTCTCGGCCGAAGCTTCAGACAGAGCTCCGATCCCCGGCGCCTCAAAAACGACTTCTTGGATTTGTACACCAGCGGATTTAGCCGCTTGTTCGAGATCCAACAAGATGCCCTCCCGATCGGATTCGCCAGGCACGGCAGCCTCTCGTTCCATCGTGTCAGCTGAAGTACTCTCCGCCGCCAATTCCGCTCGTTTGGCCTCCACGATCGCCCGGGTCTTTTGCAGAAACAGCCGTTTCTCTTCGTGATTGGACTTTAGGCTAGCGATTTTCTCCACCTCCGGTTGGTAACCCCAGAAATAAAACGATCCCGCCGCCAGCATCACCAAGGCGGCTGCCAGGATCCAACGGGCTCCAGCCGTTCCAGAGCGATGTTCCGCATTCATTCGCTGTCACCTGCCTGTTCCGCCGTCTCCGTTCCCGGCTTGAGTTCAAACGTACCGATGTATCCCTGGCCCGGCAGCTCCTTCACCGATTGAATCAGCTCCCCGCGGAGTCCCGGCTGTTCACGGAGCGCAGAGGAGTAGGCGCTGGCTTGGCCCAAGCTGGCAAATCGGCAGGTCCAAGTCAGGCCGGTCCCGCTAAATCGAACGGTTTCGAGCGTGCCGCCGGTTGGCAGCGGAGCTTCCAGAGTGCCGATCAGCGTCTTGAGATCCGGTCGCTGCTCACTCAGCTTGTCGATCAGCTCGATGCCTGCGGCGCCAAACTCCGAGGCTCCCATACTTTGCAACTCGCTTTGCAGCTCAGCCTGCTGCCGGTCCGTTTCGGCGATTGACGTTGTCCATGCAGCGGCCTCTTCATGAACGCCCCAATACGCGTACCCGAAGTAGGCACAGATCCCAAGCCCGGCAAGCAGCAGCAGGACCGGCAGAAATAGTCCGGCCGAAGCCGGGCGTGGTTTGGGAGGCAGCAAATTGATCTCGATCATCGGCTCTCCGCTCCCTTCATCGCGAGGCCAAGGGCAATGGCATAGCTGCCTTGATCGACGATTTCCTGACCGGCAAAATACGGAGACAAATCGACTTCGGCCACGCTCACCTGATCAAAGGCCGCCGATAACTGACGAGCGATCTCCGCCTTGTCCGGCGCGGCGCCGGCGATCACGATGCTCTGCACCCGTTCATGCCCTTCATGCAGCGTATATTCATAGAAATTCATAATCCGGGTCACAGAGGAGACGATCTCCCCATACCGCCATGTATTCAGCTTGTCCCCAGACATCGGCTCCAAGGGAAACGTGCGCACGAAATCGGGCAGTCCCTGATGGTACGTGTAGACCTCGGCTTCTTTGGCTTTGAAATTGATCGCCATCACATTGGTGGACGCCCCAAGCAAGCGCTGCTGCTGGAGGATGCGCGAAAGCGCAATGGTCGCCAAATCGACCGCTTCCAGGCGAAGTCCCGCTTGTTCCAGCGACGATACCAGCTCCTGAATGACCGGACGCGGTACGGCGGCCACAAACGTGAGCAGCCCCTCCTCCTCCCGGCTGTGGTCCTCCATCCAATGATAATCAATGACCGGATCCTCAAACGGCAGACGGATGCTGCCTTCGATCTCCAGCTCGGTGACGCGCCGCTGCTGCCTTTTGCTGACCTTGGGAACCTGGAGCAATCGGATAAACGATTGGGAGGTGGGGGCGGCCAAGCGGACCTTCTTCCCGGCAATCCCTCGGCGGTTCGCCCAGCGTTTCACCATCTCGGTTAACCCGGTCACATCGGGAACCCCATCCTCGTTCAACTCGGCATCCACCGGCAGCAAGCCGGCACGTTCCACGGTTCCGCGTTTGGGGTTGTATTTGACGTAACGGATGCCATCCTCATCGATCGTAATGCCGATGTGGGCCGGCCGCCGGCTCAGTAAAGAGGAATGACGTTTTGCAGATACCAATGGATGATCTCCTTTCCATACATGTAAACCACCAGGGTGCCGATCGCCAAAAAGGGACCAAACGCCAGCGTCTGGCCGCGGCTTCTGCGGCCCCGCGCCAGTTGGAGCAGTCCGGCGGCCGCGCCGGCCGCACTGGCCAGAAACAAGGCCAGGAGCACGCCGGGAAAGCCGACGACCCAGCCAAAGACGGTCAGCAGCTTCACGTCGCCCATCCCCATCCCCTTCCCGGAGGTGAGGAGGGCGATCAGCAGCAGCAGACCGCCGCCGCCAAGCGCGCCCAGCGCGCCCGTAGCGCGCCAGGGCCGGCCCCAAGGCCAGCCCGCCGGCAGCATTCAGCACCGTCAGGAGCAGATTAGCGTCCATTATGGCGTCTTCGGTGTACCCGGTTTACCGTTCTTCAAGTCATCTGCAGTGAAGTTAATCGTATCGCCCCCGGAGACAACGAGCGTGACAAGCGTCCCGGAGCTAACATTCCCTAAATTTACCGTTGTCGCATCGGCTAAATTTCTCCCCGATTTCGGATCTGTCAAGCCGCCTTGGATATAATGGTCTCTAACCAAGTCAGTCAACGTATGCGTCCCCGTAATCTCCCCATTATTCTTCGTAATCGATCTCAATCTCGCCGCTTCATACAGCTGGTTCGCTGTCGCGGATCTAGCGTTGGCCTTCGTGTCGTCCAGCAGCCCCGAGATCAACGGCACCGCGATCGCGGCGATTACCCCGATAATGACGATAACCGCCAGTAATTCGACGAGCGTAATCCCCTTTTCTTCCTTGCGCAAGCGTTGAATACGTTGGATAAGTGCGGTCATAATGATTAACCTCCTAAAATAATTAGTCATTGGGGTCTAAACCCGATTTCAACTGATATTTCGATATAAGCTAAGCATCGGGATCATCACCGAAGCTACGATAAAGCCAACTACGCCGGCCAGCAAAAGAATCATCACCGGCTCGATCAGCTGCTTCAGCTTGTCCACGGTGTTCTCGACATCGCGTTCGTAGAAATCGGCCACCTTGGCCAGCATCGTATCAATGGAACCCGTCTCCTCGCCCACTCGAATCATCTGGGTCACCAGCGGCGGAAACACCCACGATTGGCGCAGTGGCTCGGACAGTGGACGCCCTTGGCGAAGGGACGCCTGGCATTCCCGCAACGTGGCTCCGATCACCCGGTTGCCCACCGCCTTCTCCACGATAGCCAGGGCCTGCAGCACCGGTACCGCACTAGCAAACAGCGAGGACAGTGTCCGCGTCAGCTGGGCGATTGCGCTTTTCCGATTCAACATTCCAAACACCGGAGCCTTGAGCTTCATGTAATCCCAGGTATACGCTCCGTGCTCCCACCTGAGGAGCAGGTAAACCGCAGTCACCACCGCCAGCGCGGCCAATAACCATACGATCCAATACTGTTCCAGGCTACGGCTGAGCGAAAGCGTAAACTTCGTAATCGCGGGCAGATCGCCGCCCAGTTGAGCGAACATCGCTTGAAACCGCGGAATCATAAATTTCAGCAAAAAGAGGATAACAAACACGGCCATCACGCTGACAATCAGCGGATAAGTCATTGCCGACTTCACTTTTTCCCGGGTGACATGCGCTTTCTCAAAATACACGGCCAGCCGCTCCAGTGTCTCCTCCATGCTGCCCGCCTCTTCCCCCGCACGGATCATGTGCACGAAGATCGTTGGAAAGATCCGCGGATACGCCGAGATCGCCCCGGAGAACGTATTTCCCTTGCGAAGCTCGGCCGCCACCTCGGCCAGCGTCTTCTTCAGCGGTTTGCTGTCGGATTGCTCCGCCAGAATCGCGGTGGCTTCAACGATGGAAATCCCCGCCTTGATCATCGTGGCAAATTGCCGGCAAAATACAACGAATTGCTCGTTTTTGACCGGGCTGCCCAGGTAAAACTCTTTATTCCAAACGGTCTCCCGTTTCTCGCGTAGACCTGTCACAACGATTTGCTGCCTCTTTAACTCGGCAAGCGCGGTGGTCCGATCGGGGGCTTGCAAAGCCCCTTTGCGTTGTTTCCCCACCCTGTCCCTGCCCTGATATACGTATTGGGGCATCTGGCATCTGTCCTTCCGCTTCTCGCATCTGTCTTCGCACGCCCCCTGTCAATCAGAGGGAGCTTTCCGTCAAGTACGGCCGGGCCGAAGCTTCATCCACCGCGCCCTGCCGCAGCAGCTCGCGCAGACTCATTTCCAACGTGTGCATCCCCAATTGGAAGTTCGTCTGCATCACGCTTCGGATCTGGTGTACCTTCTCCGAGCGAATCAGGTTACTCACCGCCGGCGGGTTGAGCAGCAATTCCGTCGCACAGACGCGCCCTTTCCCGCTGCGGGACGGCAGCAGGCGCTGCGATAGGATCGCCAGTAACACCGAAGCGAGCTGAATCCGGATCTGCCCTTGCTGGGCTGGCGGAAAAGCATCGATAATCCGATCGATCGTCTGCGGCGCATCGGCGGTGTGCAGGGTGGCAAAGACGAGATGTCCGGTTTCGGCCGCCGTAATCGCCGTACGGATCGTTTCGGGATCGCGCATTTCGCCGACCAGAATGATATCCGGGTCCTGGCGAAGCGCCGCCCGAAGGCCGTTATCAAACGACAGCGTATCCAATCCCACTTCCCGTTGATTGATGATCGACTGATCATGGCGATGCAGATATTCGATCGGGTCCTCCAGTGTAACGATATGCTTGCGTTGCGTATGGTTGATATGATCGATCAGCGAAGCCAGGGTCGTCGATTTCCCGCTTCCGGTCGGGCCGGTGACCAGAAACAAGCCTTGCGGTTTCTGAACCAGCTTCAGCAGCACGGGTGGCAAATGTAACGTCTCGAAGGCCGGAACCGAAGGCGAGATTACCCTTGCCGCGATACTGATCGAACCCCGCTGCCGAAAAACGTTAATACGGAACCGGGAGATCCCCTGTATCCCGTAAGAGAAATCCAGCTCTCCCTGCTCCGAGAACTTCCTGTATTGCTCCGGGCTCATGAGCTCCTGCACAATCTGCTCCAGCATAGATGGAGACAGCAGCTCCTCACCCAACGCCTGCAGGGTCCCGTCGATCCGCAGCACCGGCGGTGAATTCACCGTCACGTGCAAATCAGAAGCGCCGGCGTCAAATGCTTGCTTCAGCAACCCGTTAAACGCTTCGTTCGTTACGATATCCTCCCGATTCATCGTTCTTCCTCTTCCACTTCGCGGATGATTTCCTGCAGGGTGGTTCGGCCTTCCAGCGCTTTCTGGATCCCGTCTGCAAACAGCGGTGTCATCCCTTGCTCCTTCGCCATTCGGCGAAGCTCGTGGATCGATCGGCCGTCCACGATCGCAGATCGCAGGTCGTCGCCGAACAGCAGCGCTTCATGCACCGCGATCCGGCCGCGATAGCCGGTTTTGCCGCAGGTCCCGCAGCCGGTGCCGCGGTATAGCTTGTCCGTTTGAATCCCCAGCCGTTCCAGATAGATCGTTTCTTGCCGATCGGGTGTATAAGCTGCTCTGCAATCCGGGCAGATACAGCGCACCAGCCGCTGGGCGACAACCCCGATCAGCGACGAGGCGATCAGGTACGGTTCAATGCCCATGTCGCGCAGCCGAACGACCGTACTTATCGCATCATTGGTATGTAAAGTTGAAAATACGAGATGACCGGTTAACGAAGCACGGATCGCAATCTCCGCCGTTTCCAGGTCGCGGATTTCCCCCACCATGATAATGTTGGGATCCTGACGCAAGATGGAGCGCAGCCCCCTGGCGAACGTCAATCCTGCAGCCGGATGCACCTGCATTTGATTCACTCCGTCCAGCATGTACTCCACCGGATCTTCAACCGTAATAATATTCGTTTCCTCTCGGTTCAAGTGCTGCAACGCCGAATACAAGGTAGTCGTCTTCCCGCTCCCCGTCGGTCCGGTCAGCAGAACCATGCCGTGCTGCTTCTCGATCATACGCCGGAACAGGCTTAACGCCGACTCCGTCATACCCAGCTTGTCCAAGCCTTTCACGCCATCGGCCAAGTCGAGCAGACGCATGACGATTTTTTCCCCGTGTACAGTCGGCAGGGAGGACAAGCGAATATCGATCGGCTTGCCGTCCACGAGCATCTTGATCCGCCCGTCCTGCGGCAACCGCCGTTCGGCGATGTTTAAGTTGCCCAGGATCTTCAACCTGGCGATGATGACGCCCTGCATCGACTTCGGAACCGTACGCTCATTGCGCAGCTGTCCGTCGATCCGGTAGCGGATCGCGAGTTGCGTCTCCATCGGGTCGACGTGGATGTCGCTCGCGCCGAGCCGTACTGCCTGCTCAATCATTTGCTGTACCAGCCGGACAACCGGCGAATCCTCGCCCAAGATCACGGAATCCTCAACGTCGATCTGAGCTGCGCTGGTCCCGAGATCCTTGATCATTTCGTTCATGGAGTCCTGCAGGCCATACAGCCGGGCAATTCCCCGCTGCAACTCGCCCCGTGAAATAATCGCCGGTTCGATCGTAAAACCGGTGCTCATTCGAAGGTCGTCGATGACAAACAAATCCAGGGGATCGGCCATCGCAACCATCAGCTTGCGCCCATCTACGCGGATCGGGAGCACTTGATACCTTTTAGCCATTTGCTCCGGAATAACCTGACTCAATTTGGCATCAATTTGAAACCTCGACAAGGTGATATGCGGGATGCCAAGCTGAAATTCCAACACTTCGATGAGCTGGTGCTCTGTAAGGTGGCCTTGCGCCAGCAGGACGTCGCCGAGTTTTTTCTTCGTCTGCTGCTGTTCCTCCAGAGCGGTGTGCAGCTGCTGTTCCGTAATAATTCCGGATTCCAGTAGAAGTTCACCCAACCTTTTTTTGATCGTGTACATGGTTCACCTCATCCCTGTCGGAGTGTTATGAAATTAAAAATTTCAGGTGCTGAACAGCCAGTTTCAGAGTTAGTTCAAAGGACCTATTTCTCTAACTCAGTTCAATTGATAGATTACAAGAGGAAAAATTAAACAATTGCAATTTTACTAACGATTATATACCTTTATCAAAAACGATGCTATCATTTTTATAGTAAAATATACCTAGTCTACATAGTTCGACAGAACTCCCTAACGGGTGCCAGGGCTCTACATTTTTTATCCTGTTTTGAAAGCGAGTGGATGGTCATGATGTCCGCCTTCCGTCAAAAAAAATCTTCCCTTCGGCATGCGATTGCCCGGGAAGAGGGTCTGACGTTGCTTGAAGTGGCCCTTGCGTTAGTTATTCTCTCGATCGTCAGCTTATATTTTTTATCCTATTTTACGAACAGCGCCTCGCAAAGTCAGCTTACGAACCAACGTCTCTCTGCGACGCATTTGGCTAATGCCCGGCTGCATGAGGTTCAAGTTATGGAGTTTACACAGCTGCAAGCCTTGGCCAGCCGCCCCCCAGGAACGCTGCCCGATCAGATTAAAGGTCCTTATCTCTTAAAGGCCGAGGTCAGTGACCGTAGTTCTAAATATCCTTCAAATCCCGACATCTTGTATGTCACCGTAACGGCCTACTGGCAGCCTGATCCTTCCCAGGGATCCGGCAAGTATAGGCATCACGTCTCAGTAACCAGCGCCGTCAAAAAGACCTATATGTCCGCCGCTGGAGGGAACGCCCCATGAAGCAGCGTTTGCAGTTCTTTCGTAGAGAAGACGGGATTACGTTGGTAGAGCTGCTGGCCGCTTTAGCTTTATCCGGACTGCTGGTCATTTTAGTGTCAACCGTGCTGACGACGTCGCTGTTTGCTTTCGGCCGGGTGAATCATGAAGCGCAGCTGCGCAATAAAGCGATCACGCTAAGCTCCGCGCTTCAGGCGAACTTGCGGAATGCGGTGTCGATCTCGAGTTCCGGCACGTTTACGCAGTTTCAAGCCGAGGTGGTGACCGACGCACTTACGGAATCTACCAAGACAATCCGCGTTAAGTTGGATGGGGGCCAGCTTCTTCTGGACGGTACCCGTTTCAGTGACGAAAAGCTGGACCTGACCGGCACTACTTTCTCCAGGGGCCCCAACGATTTACAGGTGAACCTTCGAGTGGCGCTGAAGGATGAGCCCAAGGTGGAGCCGATCTATCTGTTCGTTTCGATAAAACTGATATCGTGAGGTGCTTAAGGGATGAAAGGACGAGGACAAGCCGTTATCCGCCAAGAGCAGGGGTATGCCTTGGTTTCCGTGCTGCTGCTAGTTGCGATACTGCTCGTGATCGGCACGTTGGTCATGCAGTCGGTAACGAACTCCCAAGGCATGGTGAACGTCTCCGAAGATATCGTCTCCGCCCAGGCCGACGGCGAAACGAAGCTGTTGATCAAGCTTTCCGAGCTCAGAGCAGCCGTGATGGCGTTGAAGGACAAAGACAAGTTGACGCTCGACGATGTCAAAGTCGCCGCCGACAAATACGTGGAGCCCGGCACGGTAACCTTGGACAACGAAAACCAGCGGTACATTGCGATTGTTAAAGCCGACGGGGTATCGGACCAAGTCACGCAAACCTATCGGCGGAAGGTGGAGATCACCCTTTCCTTCACTCCCGGCAACCCCTCACCAGGAACCGGAACGGGGGGATATGCGGTGGTTAGTTATGGAGCGTTGACGTTAAACGATATGAAGATCAATGGAAATGTCTATTCACACGGATCAGTCGCCAACAATCGATCCGTCATTAATGGAGTTCTCGTATCTCCGACTATACCGGGCGGAACCAGCTTAAAAAGTCCCGAAAAAATCAACTTTCCAACTGTTTTCTCTAAAGTAAATTCGGAGGCCGCAATCGTAAAAAACAAATATTCGAACGGCAATTATCCGGATCTTACAATCAATTCGAACGACTCCAATACGACTAGAAGTTATTCGCAAACCACCGTTTTTAATAACGTTAATATTCATAGAAGATCGACTATCGAAGTTCATGGGGACCTAATCATCCGCGGTCATGCAAATATCTCTCCCGGAACCTTGATCAAAGCCTCGGGGAATATTTTTTTCTTCGAAAATGTCACCTTTAACGGCTCATTATCTGCAGACGGATATATTTGGACAGCAAAGCAGTTTACATTCCAAAAGTCTGACGTGAACAGACAATCTACGGTCGAAGGCGATATGTATATTGGCGGGGAGATGCTTTATTTAGCCCAACAAACCTTAAACTTGGATTCCGATCTAGTTGCCGGCAACCTCTATAGCTCTGGTGCTGTTAACCCTAAGCTAAGCGGGGCAGACAACCAATTTATGCTGTATGCGGATGGTTCAGTCACTATGGATAGTCATTCTTCTTCGGCAGTTTTAAACGGTTCTATCTACTCCAATGGTGCAATCGCAATGAATGGAAATGGCGGACTTACCATCAACGGCACCACTTCTCCCCCAACTACACCCGAGAAACCGTCCGAGATCAAGTTCGAGGAGAAGAACATCGTCATTAACTGATTCCTCTTCGTTCCGGCTAAAGCTTCATGCCATGAAGGAAGTGATTATGTCCGGTTGAACACTCTAACGGACCACAGCGCCGTTATTTCGCTAAAAAGCCGGTATCTCAAAATGTAACGGACCTGAGAGACCTTATTTGGGGTTTTTGAGCGACATACGTAGCTTTTGAGGTCAAATAGCGGCGCTCAGGTCCGTTAGAAGTGGAGTCGGCCTTATTTCAGGCGAATAAGGTCTCTCAGGTCCGTTAGCGAAAGGTCCGGTCGGACAAAGGTCAGGCAATCGGTTAATCATCGAGCTGGACAATCCGTCTGTCATCCGACCTGACATTCCGTCAGTCACCCGACTGTTCACTCCCTTAGTCATCCGACCAAACATTCCGCCACTCACCCGACTGCTCACTCCCCCAGTCATCCGACTGCTCACTCCCCCAGTCATCCAGACTGGTCAATCCGTCACTCATCCAGACTGGTCATCCCTTCACTCATCCAGACTGGTCATTCCGTCACTCATCCGACCGGACATTCCGTCACTCATCCGAGCCACTTCCTGCTACGATTCTGCAGCAGCACAAACAAACCGGCCGCTATCGCGAGCCGGTTTGTTCTCTGCTATCTACAAAAGCCAACCTCCCCCTACTCCAAAGACTCCGCGACCCGGATCAATTCGCTCTCGTCCAATCCTTGGGCGACCAGGTCAAACATCACTCCGTCCGCTTCCCAGGCGATCGAGTTCCCATCCATGATCACCGCATCCGCATCGCCAATCTTGATGGGCTTGATCTCATTCTCCGTAGAGCTGGAATACGCGGTTTCTTCATCGGCGAGCCGCTGTTGCATGTAGATTTCGTTTCCGGTGCCCGCTTCGTCAAAATACAAACTGATGTATTTCGGACTCGCTATCCCTTGTTCATCCAGATAGAGCTCGGCTCGACTAAACGCATACCCTTCTGGCAAGTACGACGGCAGCTTCACCTGGAAAGCAGTAGATTTGCTTAATTCCGCCGGGTTGGTCAGCGTGCGAATCCCTTCTTTATCCCTCGCCTCGGCTTGAGCCTTGGTTACGATTTCCCCGTTCGCCACTCCGGCAATCTCCTCGCCTTCCGCTGTATACAACGGCCCCGTTTGCGAGTTCCATTCGGTGATGGGTTGGCCGTCCTCCGTAAACACCTTGCCCTGCAAAGCTTCCGGCAACGGGAAGGCGGCCTCCTCCGAAGGTGCCGCTACCTGAAAAACGGTAATATGCCCTAACGTCACGGTGGAGATGATCCGGTCCAGAAGACCGCTGGCAAACGACGAAGGCGCAAATCCGATCCCGATCACCAGGGCTAACGCTGCAGCAACTGCCGCGCCGCCGGCAACCTTGCGACCGGTTAGTCTGCGCGCCACGCGCCGGGCGGCGGCCTGACTCACTATCCGCTGCTTCACGGCCTCTTTATGTTCCCCCGCGCCGAAGTCGGCTGCGGCAAGTGTATTTGCAAAGGCAAGCACCTCTGCATAATCGCCAGATCCGCTGGCAGGGACCTCCTGCCCATCCATCACCGCGTCCAAATCCTTCTCAAAATGACGATCTGGTTGTTGGTTATCCATTTCCATTCTCCCTTTCGAGATCCATCTTTAATTTTTTCGTGGCGCGAAACAACATCACGCCGACATGACTTTCACGCAAGCCTGTAAATTCGGCAATTTGGACATTTTTCAGCCCCGCTCCATATTTAAGCGCAAGAATATGCCGTTCCTGGGGCTTTAACTTTTGCAAGGCCCGGTTCAATTCCGACGCGGTTTCCCGAGTGAGGGATCGAGCCTCCGGTCCTTGCTCCCGAGAGGCCGACTCGCTAAACAGATCCAGACAAAACAACTTCCGTCTCTGCTGCCTGCGGTAATAATCGTTGACCGTATTGCGGGCGATGGCAATCAGCCAAGCCTCTAACGGGGAGCGATCCGCACGAAAGGTATCATAACGGGTCAACACCTTCTCAAACACCTGGCTGGTCAAATCCTCCGCCGTATACTCGCAGTCCACCCGGAAGCGGATATATTTAAAAATTCGGGTATAGTAGGTTTCAAAAATCGCGTCAAACTCCGTTTCGGCCGTTACGGCTCTCCGCTCTTCCTGATCCCGCTTGTCCTGCTCGTTCATCGCCGGATACAGCGCGCGCTGCTGCAGCATGCTTCTTCCCCCTCCTTTCTCCAAGGGACGGATGGCGTAAGGCCGCTTCCCCCGCGCGGCAGGATGCCGCCTTCAAGCCATCCGCATGTTAATACGTTTAAAACACAACATTCATTACACTCGCAATAAAAAAAAACCGCCAGGCCACGCCCAGCGGTTCGTTTTGCTATTCCTATGCTATTGATTAAGCGGTCACGACATCCAGATCAACGTCGCGTTTGAACGCCTCGGTGTCGTTCTCGCCCAGAATCTTACCGGTGATCACGCCGGCGGTGATCGAGTCGTTGACGTTCAGGGCGGTCCGGCCCATGTCGATCAACGGTTCGACGGAGATCAAGAGGCCCGCCAACGCAACCGGCAGGTTCATCGTCGACAATACGATCAGCGAAGCGAACGTTGCCCCGCCGCCAACACCAGCAACCCCAAACGAACTGATGGTGACGACCAGGATCAGCGTCAGGATGAAATCCCAGCTCAGCGGGTTGATCCCTACGGTTGGAGCGATCATGACGGCCAGCATCGCCGGATAAATCCCAGCGCAGCCGTTTTGCCCGATGGTTGCGCCAAACGAGGCCGACAGGTTGGCGATCCCTTCCGGAACGCCCAGTCGTTTCGTCTGCGTTTCCACATTCAGCGGAATCGTTGCGGCGCTCGAACGCGAGGTGAACGCAAACACCAATGTTGGGAATACTTTACGTACATATTGAATCGGATTGTAGCCGAAAGCAGCCAACAAAATCAGATGAATGATAAACATCACGATCAATGCGACGTAGGAAGCCCCCACGAACTTGATCAGCTTCAAAATCTCTTCGGCATTGGTCGTGGCTGCCACGTTTGTGATCAGCGCCAGGATGCCGTAAGGCGTTAAGCGCAATACCAGCGTAACGATCCGCATAACGACCGCGTAAACCGCCTCAACCACTTTACGGAACGTGTCTGCTTGCTCTGGCTTCTTCTTATCCAGCCCCAGTACCGCCACCCCGATAAATGCCGAGAAAATCACGACCGCCAAGGTTGAAGTACTCCGTGCGCCGGTCATATCCGCAAACGGATTAGTTGGGATGAAGTCCAGTACTTGCTGCGGAATCGTCTTGTCTTCCACCGAACCAAGCCGTTCCTCCAGCGCCGTCCCGCGCGCCTGCTCCCGATCGCCCGCCTGGATTTCGATCGCCTTGAGATCGAAGCTCAAGCTCGTCACGATGCTGACGCTCGCTGCGATAGCTGTCGTAATCAACAGTACCGCGATGATCAAGCCGCTCATTTTCCCCAGGTTTTGCTTGCCCTTGAGGTTCATGATCGCCGAAATGATCGAAACCATGATCAGCGGAATCACGACCATCTGCAGCAGCCCAACGTAACCGCGGCCCGCCAGGTTAAACCAATCGGTCGATTTCGCGATCACCTCGGAGCCCGCTCCGTAGGACAATTGAAGAATAACCCCAAACACCAGACCAAGGCCCAGCCCGGTAAATACCCGTTTTGTAAAAGAAACGTGCTTCTTCTGCATCCAAATCAGCACGCCGATCAGCACCAGCATAACGGCTACATTAATGATGATACGCAAGGTATCCATAACCTAATCTCCCCCTGAAAAATAGTCCATAAATTCGTATTCGCACCAACCTAGGCAAACGCCCGGATGCGAATTACAAATCGTATGATATCACATATACGAGTATTTTGATAGGATTAATTTTAACAAGGCTTGTCATCTCCATTCATAACGTTTGCGCAGACTTATTTTAGTGTTAAGTCTCCATAATTGGATGATTTTGAGTTAAATTATGCGCCAATATTTGATTTTACCTTAACAAATGACAGCATTCTTCTGAAATAAGAAGAATCCCTTAGAATAATTAAGATATATTCAGGTAAAGCTTGGTAAATGCACCTTATTCGCTGTTTTCATTTGTGCAAACGTTTTATCTTTCTCGTCAGGTCAGGTATGATGATGAAAAAAGGTACTTTGGAAAGGAAGATGATCATGCCAATCCATAACCTCCCCCGGCGAACGGTGCTGCGGCGGTTTGGAAGCGCTGTCCTCATTCTGCTTCTGCTGGCGGGCTGCACCGGATCTCCAAGCGGTTCCGATGCCGCCTCGGAGTCAAACCAACCCGCCGCTGAGACACCAGCAGATTCAAGTCAAAATGCAAAAGCCGATGCGGTGGACCCTCAGCCGTCAACGGTTTTCTATGAAGTGTTTGTCCGTTCCTTTGCCGACTCCAACGGCGATGGCATCGGCGACTTCAAGGGATTGACGAGCAAGCTGGACTACTTAAACGACGGGAACCCGGACACCGATACCGACCTGGGAATCGGCGGCATCTGGCTGATGCCGATCAATCCTTCGCCAAGCTATCACGGCTACGACGTCACCGACTACCGCAACATCAACCCGGAATACGGTACGCTGGACGACTTCCGCACCTTTATGGAAGAAGCGCATAAGCGTGGAATCAAAGTCATTATGGACTTGGTTGTGAACCATACCAGCAAGGAGCACCCTTGGTTCACCGAATCGGCTGCCGATCCAAGCAGTCCGTACCGGGATTGGTACGTCTGGGCCGAGGACAGCGGTCGTGCCACGTCCGGCTCCAGTGCCGCAGGCAGCGGCAACCCTTGGCATAGCTTGCGCGGTGACCATTACCTCGGGATTTTCTGGGAGGGGATGCCCGATCTCAATTTCGATAACCCGGAAGTGAGGAAAGAAATGATCGAGACGGGAAAATTCTGGCTGGAGCAAGGTCTGGACGGCTTCCGCCTTGACGCTGCGAAGCATATCTACGAAGATCTGCAGACGGACAAAAGCCAGGAAACCACCAACAAAAACGTAGCTTGGTGGCAGGAGTTCCGCAGCGGGCTCAACGAAACCAAACCCGACGTTTATCTCGTCGGAGAGGTATGGGATCCTTCAGCGGCGCTGATTTCCTCTTATCTGGACGGGGCCTTGGATTCCGGATTTAACTTCAGCCTCGCCGAGACGATCCTCAGCAGCGTGAAGAACGAAAAGGACGCAAACATCCCATTTACACTGGAGCGTACGTATAAGCTGTATAGCGAAAAGTCCAGCGGCACCTTCGTTGATGCCACGTTCCTGACCAACCATGACCAGAACCGGGTGATGACCCAGCTGGAGGGAGATGTGCCGCATGCGAAGATGGCTGCGAGCCTGCTGCTGACGCTTCCCGGTAATCCGTTTATTTATTACGGCGAGGAGATCGGAATGTTTGGCGCGAAGCCTGACGAGCTAATCCGCGAGCCGATGCGTTGGACGCAGGACGACAGCGAAGGGCAAACGACCTGGGAGGCCGCAGAGAACAATGCCGGCAAAAAAGGCCTCAGCGTCAGCGAGCAAACCGGTAACTCCGACTCCCTGCTGTCGCATTACCGCAAATTGATCCGGATGCGTAACGGGATTCCCGCGCTTAAAGACGGCGCAATTCAGGAATATCCAACGGACCAGCCGGGGATTACGGCTTATGTACGAGTAACCGAAGATCAGGCCGTGCTGGTCGCTCACAACTTAACCGGCAGCGAGCTTACGTTCACCTTGGGCCCGGGTCAAGCGGGCGGCAAGAACTTTACCCAAGTGCTGGCGGAAACGGGGGAAGGAACAGGGCTTAGCGGGAACACGCTGACGCTCCCCGCATACTCGACAGCAATTTTGGAGTAAGGCTCCATCAAAAATAAAACGCTTCGGCGTCGAAGGAAAGCGCAGGCTTCCTTCCGCCGAAGCGTTTTTGCGTTATGAATTCGCGACGCCCTCCCCCTGGAACGCGCTTAGCGAGCGCTGCAGCTGCGTTGCCAAATCCTCCAGCCGCGCAGACAAATCCACTAATCCGGCGCTGACCCGGTGCTGCTCTTGAGACATGGAGGCGACCTCTTCGGTGGAGGCGTTCGTTTGTTCTACGACCGAGCTCACTGTATCCACAAAATCCTGCAGGATCGATTGCGAATGCAGCAGCTCCTGAACGGAAGCGGACGAGCTCCGGATTTCCGTCACGAATCGCTCCATTTCCCCTTTGACATTCTGGAAGATGCCGGCCGCCTCTTTGACAGCCTCCGTTTGCGCCGCAAACAGCGGAGATATTCCCGTCAGCACCTCGACCGTTTGTCCAATCGCCTCCTGGATCTCCTCGGTAATCGCCGATACGGTTTGGATCGATTCCCCCGAAGCGGCAGCGAGCTCGCGGATTTCCCCGGCGATGACCATAAACCCTTTGCCGGCCGAGCCGGCGCGGGACGCTTCGATCGACGCGTTCAGCGACAAAATATTCGTTTGCTTCGTCATCTCCACCATCGGCGCAAGGATTGAGCGGATTGAGCGGGTGCTTTGGCTCAGCTTGTCCGAATTTTCCTCCAGCAGCGTTGTCATGTGAGACACCGATTCGGTCTTCTCCACCAACTGCTCCATATACGCTTCCCCTTTGTGGCTGACCTCGATGACGCGGCCGGCGGACGCATCCATCGCAGCGTTGAGGCGAGCGACCCGGCCCATTTGATCGCCGATCCGCTCCGCCGTCTCGGTTCCTTTCTCCGCCTCCGCGGCCAAGCTTTCGGCTCCCGCTGCAATTTCTCCGGTAGCCTGCGCGATTTCGGCGGCGGTTTGTGACGTGTCACGCGACGCTTTGGTCAGATTCTCCGCAGTAGCCAACAATTCCACGGCCGACACGCTGGTTCGTTCCACCAGCTTGGAGATTTGCTCCAGCATTCGATTGAAGCTGTGTCCCAGTCGCCCGATTTCGTCTTTCCCCTTAAAACGCGTGCGAACCTGCAGATTCCCGCGCTCGCCTTCCTCCATCAACCGGCAGAGCTTCTCCAAAGGCCGACCGACCATGCGCACCAGCAAGTATCCAATCAGCACCGCAACCACCACGGCACCCAGTAAAACAAATCCCATCACCACCAGCAGCCGATCAGCCGCGCTCAAGAAGTCGCTCTCCGGGGCATACCCGACGATCCGCCAATCGACCGTTTTCAGCGGCCGAAATACGACGAGCTGCTGTACCCCCTGCTCGTCCACCGCCTGGAATGAGCTTTCTCCCGTTTCAGCCAACTGGGCATCCACCTTAATCACGGATTCCGTCTCCAAAAGAGTTGGATCGACCGCATGGACAATTTGGTTGTCGGCGGTAAGCACCCGCACCTGACCGGACTTCCCGATTTGCAGGTTGCCTAGAATGTCCCCCAGCGCCTGCGCTTTGATCTCGAACAGCAGAATGTATTCCGCCTCCGGATGGTTCATGTTCCGCAGCAGGCGGGCCATCGTAATCGTAGGCTCGGTATAAGCGTCGAAGAAGCCTTTCTGCAGTGCCGGAAACCATACGGGTTCGCCTTCCGCCTCCAGCACGGCTTTCACCCGGCCTTCCACCGCCTCGTCCGAGCGAATCGAACTTACGCCCGAGGACTTATACGACTTGACGTCTTCCAGACCTTTGGCGACCAGACGTACCCCCTGCAGGCGATTGTCGGTTCCCTTCAGCCCATCAAGCTTTTTGCGGATTCGGTCCTCGGCTTGCGTTTTAGCGACCGTTCCGATTCCCGGCTGGGTGACCGTCTCCAGATCGCTCCGCAGCGTCTGATCCACAGCCAATTGCCGAGAGGAAGCTTCGTATTGTTCCAACAGGAAATCAAGCTTGTCCGCCGCCTGTTCCACTGCTTGAGTGGAAGCCGAGGCCACCTGTTCCCGGATGATGTCCCGCGACGCCCGGTAGGAGCTGAACCCCAACACCGCTGATAACGTCACAACCGCCGCAAATACGATGACAAACATTTTTAAGCCCACGGAATTCCAATTTTTATGATCGCGAAGCTTCTTCATACCCCGCATCCCCTTTTGAAATATGTATAAAAAAAGGGCATAGCCCCGCAAGACTGAGGCCATACCCAGGTGTCTTTAACCCGCTTACTGCATTATCCTTTGCTGGCGCCTGAAGTTAAGCCGTCAACAAGCAGCCGCTGCAGGAACATGAACAGGATGGTGATCGGGAGAGCGATCAGAACCGCCCCTGCGGCAAACAAGGTAAAGTTACTGTTTTGGTTACTGCTGACCATATCCCACATCCCGACGGCCAGCGTCCAATTCTCCTTCGTCCGCAGCACGAGCCGGGCAAAGATGAAGTCAACCCATGGACCGACAAACTGGGTTAACGCCATATACGTCAACATCGGCTTAGACAGCGGAAGAATAATCCGCCGGAAGATCAAGAAGTTGCTGGCCCCGTCAATCCGCGCCGCCTCATCCAGCGATCGTGGGATCGTATCGAGAAAGCCTTTGGCAATAAACGTCCCGCCAAGCGGCGCACCCGCCGCATATACGATGATGAGCGCCAAATGCGTATCAAGCAGTTGCAGCTCCCGCAGCAGCAGGTAAATGGCGATCATACTCATGAAGCCCGGGAACATGCCCAGAACGAGCAAGCCCGACAGCGCTGTTTTGCGTCCGCGGAACCGGAACCGGGAGATCGCATAACTGGTGAGCAACGTCAGCAGTACGCCCAAGAGCATCGAGAATACTGCGATTTTCAGCGTGTTCAAATACCAGGTCCCAAACAGATAAGTTTTCGATGTAAACAGTTCGATATAATGGTCAAGCGTAAATTTCTCCGGAATCAGCGTCTTACTATACAGCGATTTACCCGGCCGCAAAGAACCGAAGACGACCCAAAGCACTGGGTAGACGGCGGCAATACACAGAATGACTAGGACAATATAGCTGGCGCCCAACCGAATCGCGTTTCGTATTTTCCGTCCGCTCATTGGATCATATCCTCCTCTTTAAACGACTTGGTTCTGCGGTAGTTGTAAATCGAGAACGAAGCGATAATGATGAAAATGATGATCCCGATAGCAGAGGCCATGTTGTATTTATTTTGGTTCAACGTCAGTTTGTAGAGCCAGGTAACCAGCAGGTCGGTTGCCCCGGCATACTGATAATCCCCTTTCACCGGATCGCCACCCGTCAACAGGAAGATGGCATTAAAGTTGTTGATGTTACCGGCAAATTGGGTAATCAGCGTTGGCGCCGTCGTAAACAGGATCATCGGCAGCGTGACGATTCTGAATTTTTGATACCCGGTAGCTCCATCCACTTCGGCCGCCTCGTACAGGTCCTTCGGAATCGTTGTCAGCACGCCCAGGATCAGCAGCATGGAGACCGGAATCCCCACCCACATATTAACGATAATCACCGTTACTTTGGCCCAGAACGGGTCGGTCAGCCAAGGCAGTCCGCCCAGCCCGAAGTATCCAAGATACTGGTTAATCGGACCAAACTGGCCGTTAAACATATTTTTCATCACAAGCAGCGAGATCAGCTGCGGAATGGCGTAAGGAAGAATTAAGATCGTTCTCCACAGCCCTTTAAAGCGAATGCCCTTCTGATTGATCAGCAAAGCTACGAGTAGACCACCGAAGTAGGTTGTTACCGTCGACAAAATCGCCCAGATAATCGTCCAGGTCAATACGCCGTAAAAGGTATGGCTCCAGGTCTTGAGCGCCACCAGATTCTTAAACGTTCCGAATCCAACCCAATCGACCAGCATGGCCGGCGGGATATGTTTAGGCGCTGAATAGTTGGTAAACGCAAGCAAGATCATGAAAATGATCGGCATGACGGTAAAAAATAAAATCCCGAGAGCGGGAATACTCAAAAATGCAACAGCGAATTTGTAGTCCAATACATAACGTACCGATTGTTTAAAGTTATTTGGTTTCTTGCCGTTGTCCCGTTCCTGCCCGATTTTGCGGGCGTCGCGGACGTTCATGACATACACAAGGATAAAAACCGCCACAAACAGCAGCGTAATCAAACTTTGGATCATGATGAAGATCGAGTGATCCCAGTTGCCGTTCATATTGGCACCGGTTCTAGGCGTCTCCCCGAGCGTGATGATCCCCCAAACCGCATATCCTAAGTTCCGAATGAAATAAATGACGCTAAAAGCTTCAAATAGGACGAACAACAACCCTTTGATATATTGTCGATTGTAGAGTTGTCCCAGGCCCATGCACAATATCGACAATAGCGTCGCCCGATCCCGATGTTGGTGTCGGTCCATTTCCCTTCCTTCTCCTCTCCCTTGGGAAATTAAGGTTGACCCGCCGCTAGAAGCGGCGGGCTCAACCTTTCCTCACTGGGTGAAAGTAAGTTCTGACTTACTCAGCTGCCCCGCTGTTCAACTCTTGAATTTGCTTAATGGCACCTTCCATAGCTTGTTTCGGATCCGCATTATTATTCCAGATTTCTGGGAACGCTGCGTTTACAGGAGCCCAAACGTTGGACATTTCCGGAATAGAAGGCATCGGTTGCGAGTTTTTCGCTTGTTCAGCAAAGGCCGATACGTACGGATCGTTTTTGATTTGATCGGCTTCCAGCGCTTCAAGGTTCGTCGGAACCGCGCCGACCTTTTCGTTCAGCAAGAGCTGAGCATCTTTCGAAGAAGCAAAGTTCGCGAACAATTTCGCTGCGTTTGGATATTTCGTAAAGGAGTTAACCACCCACACTTTAATCCCGGAGAATGTGATCGCCGTTTTACCATTGACCGTCGGATACGGAGCCAGACCCAGGTTGTCGCCGAGAGCGGCTTTATATCCTGCCAATTCCCAAGGACCGTTGATGTCCATCGCAACGTCGCCTTCGTTAAACAAGCTGCGTTTGATGTCCGGGTTGATGTCGCCGCTGTTGATCGGCAAAGCGGCTTTAATGCTTTGGAATACTTTCAGGCCTTCAATTGCTCCATCATTTGCCAACCCGATATCTGCTGGGTTCGTACCGTTATCGCCAAACAGGTAACCGCCAGCGCTTGCGATAAACGGATAGTTGAAGTACATGTTGCCAACTTCCCACATAATGCCGTATTTGTTTTTGGACTTATCTGTGAAGGTTTTGCTAAATTCCAGCACATCGCTGAAGTCTTTAGGAGCCTCAGGAAGTAGCGATTTATTGTAATACAGAGCCATCGTTTCGGCTGCTCTCGGATAACCGTACAGCAGGCCGTCATAGGTTGCCCCTTGAATGGAGGCTTCGGTATTGTTCTTCGTCGTTTCTTCGGCAAACACGTCGTTCGGCAGGATTAAGCCGGAGGTTGCCGCATTACCCAAGTGATCGTGAGGGACGATCAGGACGTCGGCAGCAAGTCCGGAAGGACCGTCCTGCGTCAACTTACCGATTTGGTCAGTAGGAGCTACTTCTTCAATTTTTACGTTAACGCCGTATTTCTCTGTAAATTGCTTCGCGATTTCTTCCGTAAATACTTTCTCTTCTTTACTTTCCCAAATGATCAGCTCAGCGCCGTCTTCCGGAACGATCGAGTCAGCCGAAGTGTTCTCGCCAGTGCCTGCATTACCCGTGTTTTCGGTTTGGTTGGCCGGCGCATTCGCGCTTCCGTTGTTGCCGCTATTGCTTGATCCGCAAGCAGTGATCGAAACCACCAAGGACAGTGCCGCAATCAAGGTCAATGCCTTTTTGAATTTCATTACAATAACCCCTCCTAATATTATATAGACGGTGTTGCGCAAACGTTTTCAGAAAATACCTGAAACTTTTTGCTTTTTACGGCTTCTTTCTGCGTTAGTTTAGTATTCCCTGCCCGAAAGCGCTTTATCCACGTAACACATCATACATCATGCTATGGAACTTGTAAAAACGTTTGCACAGAGCTTAAACCGGGTAAAATCAATCCCGATCTCTCTTTTACTTTCATTTTCTCTATAATTCGCATTTTTTATTGGTTTATGTCATTGCCATACGATCGCACATATGGCACGATTGTGCGTTTTTTCTCTATGTATCAAGCGATTTTTGGCACTATCTGTCCATGATCTCGGATCATTTTCATCCGTAATTCTCGTCGTTTCTTTCGTATCTTGTGCAATGGTTTGAACAGTGTTATAATCCGGATCAATAAGAGCAATACTAGCTTTGTTGCTTGGTTCAATAATTTGAAGGCGCTGTTATCGAAAGGTACATCCTCGGCCTGCTACTCGGCTTGGATGTGCTTTTTTTGCTTAGGAAGCCTAGCGACGAAGCCGTCCACTAATTCTTCAGGAGGGATTCTCTATGTTACTCGAAGCGGTATATCACCGTCCCAAACTCAACTGGACTTATGCTTACGACAACAAAACGCTCCATCTGCGCCTGCGCGCCAAAAAGAACGACCTCACCGAGGTGTACGCCTACGTGGGGGATAAATACATGTGGGATGATAGCAAAGAGCTGATTCCAATGACCTTGATGATCAGCGACGAGATGTTCGATTATTGGGAATGCTCCTATCAGCCGCCACTGCGTCGGACGCGATACGGCTTCCTGCTGAAATCCGGCGATGAGCAGATCTGGATGACGGAAAGCGAATTTACGAAGGAACGTCCGGCAGGCCCAGAGCGGCTGTTCGAGTTCCCGTTCATCAATCCGGTTGACGTATTTACGCCGCCGGCTTGGGTGAAGGATGCCATCTTCTATCAAATCTTCCCGGAACGCTTCGCGAACGGCGACCCGAGCAATGATCCAAAAGATGTAATGCCTTGGGGCGGCAAACCGGAACGCGACAACTTCTTCGGCGGGGATCTGCAAGGCGTGATCGATCATCTCGACCATCTAAGCGAGCTTGGCATTACGGGCATCTATTTCACCCCGTTGTTCGAAGCCACGACCAACCATAAATACGATACGGCCGACTATATGAAGATCGACCCGCATTTCGGCGATATCGCCACGATCAAGAAGCTGGTTCAAGCCTGCCACGAGCGGGGAATCAAGGTGTTGTTCGACGCGGTATTCAACCATTCGGGCAAGACGTTTGCCCCATTCGTCGACGTGATGGAAAAAGGCGAAAAATCCCGCTACAAAGATTGGTTCTACGTACGTGAATATCCGTTGCAAGTCAAGGACCGCGTTCCTACGTATGACACGTTTGCATTTGAACCGCTGATGCCAAAGCTGAACACCGAGAATCCGGAAGTGAAAGAATATTTGCTGAAAGTTGCTGAATTCTGGATTAAGGAAGTGGGGATCGACGGCTGGCGGCTGGACGTAGCCAACGAAGTGGATCATGCCTTCTGGCGCGATTTCCGCAAAACGGTGAAGGCCGCCAACCCGGATGCCTACATCTTGGGCGAAATTTGGCACGAGTCGTCCGGCTGGCTGCAAGGGGATCAATTCGACGCCGTCATGAACTATCCGTTTACGGAAGCGGTGCTGGATTTCGTCGTTCGCGGTACCCTGGATGCCGAAGGCTTCGCGAATGCAATCGGCAAGCAGTTGTCCCGTTATCCGCTGCAGGCCAGCGAAGTGGCTTTCAATCTGCTGGACAGCCACGATACTCCACGTCTCTTAACGTTATGCGAAGGCAACAAAGCCCAGATGAAGCTGGCGGCGCTGTTCCAGTTTACATACAGCGGAACGCCTTGCATTTATTATGGCGATGAAGTGGGCCTCGACGGAGGACCGGATCCGGATTGCCGCAAATGCATGGAGTGGGATCCAAAACGCCAGGACCATGACTTGTTTACGTTCTACCAGAAGCTGATCGCAGTCCGCAAGGAGCTGGCTCCGCTGCGCACCGGCAGCCTGAAGTTCCTGCAAGCGGAGAAAGGCGGCTCGAAGCTGGCTTACGAACGTGTATTAGACGGAGAAAAGGTGCTCGTCCTGCTGAATAACTACGATGCGGGTCAAACCATCCAGATTCCTGCGACAGGTCAATCCTGGAGCGATGCCTTCAGCGGTCAAACCTACAGCACCACCGACGGCAAGCTCGCCGTTAAGCTTCCGGCTTACGGTTATGCCGTATTAACGCAAGCGTAAAAAAACTTACGACAACAAGCAACACCGCCTTACGGCCGACCCTATGTTTCCTCAGAATAGGTCGGCCGTCTTTCTTTTCGAAAGGTAAAACGTTTGCGCAATGGGAAGAGTCATTTATTCCCTTTGATTCCTATTTTCGATGGAAAATGAGGTTCAATGCGCGGCTGCGTAAGGGTTCTCCCTAGATTCTCTATTTACTTTCCGAAATCTTTAGATTAATATTACAGTGTAAAGCAAACGGTTCCACAGAGGAGGTTTTTTATGGCTGTCACCATTAAGGATGTTGCCAAAAAGGCCGGAGTATCGCCCTCTACCGTGTCCCGGGTGCTGTCCAATCATCCCAGAATCAGCGCGGAAACTTCGCGCAAAGTGAAGCTCATTATGGACCAGCTTGGCTACCATCCAAACATCATGGCCAAGAGCTTGGTCTCCAAAACGACAAACAGTATTTGCATCATGCTGCCAAAGTCCGCCGAGGAATTGTTTTCCAACTTCTTCTTTATGGAACTGATTCGCGGCATTGTAACCCAAGCCAGCCGCTTAGGTTACGACGTGCTGATCAGCTCTGGAGCTAATGAGAAAGAGGAACTCGAAAGCGTCTCCAGATTATTAAACGGACGCCGGGTGGACGGGGTCATTTTGCTGTATTCGCGGCAAAACGATCCCGTGATCGATTTTCTTCATGAAGGCGGTCACCCGTTCGTGCTAATCGGACGCAGTGAGGAATATCCTGATATTTTAACGGTGGATAATGATAATATCCAGGCGTCGTACGACGCCACGAAACATTTAATCGCGTTGGGACATGAGCGGATTGGGTTCGTCAGCGGACCGCCGGAGCTCGTCGTCTCGAAAGACCGGTTGAAGGGCTATCAGGATGCACTTAAAGATTCAGGCCTGGAGTGCCGGCCCGAATGGATTGTCGAAGGTGAGTTTTTACAGGACAGCGGCTATCGGGCCATGTCGTTCTTCATGAATCTTCCGGACCGCCCGACGGCTCTGGTCATGATTGACGATGTTGTAGCCTTTGGCGTGCTTCGCGGCTTGCATGAACTGAAATTCAAAGTGCCTGAAGATTTGTGCCTGGTCAGCTTCAACAATATCCCGCTGTCGGAGCTTTCTACGCCACCGCTCAGCAGCATGGATATCGGCATTTACAACTTGGGTTACACCGCTTCTCAGGTGTTGATTCAATCGATTCAAAACAACAGCGACAAGGTGTATCCGAAGCGGCAGATCATTCCGCACCGCCTAATGGTCCGCGATTCGTCCATGTATTCAGTCCCCAAGAACCCCTGAAGGCTGTCGGGGTCATTTGATGAAAATAAACGGAAGCTGAAGCTTCCTTTATTTTTCGACTTCTGTTCAAACGTTTGCGCTAATTTCACTCTTCACAGGAGGTTGATTATGAATCCGATTCAAGCTTGTTTATTTGATCTCGACGGCGTGCTCGTCGATACCGCGAAATACCATTACCTGGCTTGGAAACGATTGGCTGAGGAACTGGGTTTCGTGTTCACCGAGCAGGATAATGAGAAGCTGAAAGGCGTGAGCCGTATGGCTTCGCTGGACATTTTGCTCGGTGTTGGCGGCCTTCAACTGGAAGACCCCGTCAAGCAGGAGCTGGCCGAGCGCAAAAACAACTGGTACGTCGAGTATATCTCCCGTATGGATGCTTCGGAAATTCTGCCGGGGGCGCTTGAGTTCCTGCAGCAGTGCCGCGAGAACGGGTTAAAGACCGCGCTGGGCTCGGCCAGCAAGAACGCGCCGATCATCCTGAAAAATACCGGCCTTACGCCGTACTTCGATGCGATCATCGACGGCACCCGCACCTCCAGCGCCAAACCCGACCCCGAGGTCTTCCTGCTCGGCGCTGCGGAAGTAGGCGTTGCTCCAGAAGCGTGCGTCGTATTCGAGGATGCCGAGGCCGGGATCGAAGCCGCTCGCCGCGCGGGCATGCGCTGCATCGGCATCGGTTCCCCGGACACCCTCAGCGAGGCCGACCGGGTGGTCTCTTCGCTGGGCGACGTCTCGGTTGACTTGCTGCAGCAGCTGGCCGCGAAATAAACGCAAGCGCACTCGTTGGATGTACGCAAGCCGATCGCGGCGAATAGCTATCGTTCTTTTTCTGCATAAATAATCTATTAGAAAAGACTAAAGGAGCGGTTATAGTGAAACAGTATTTGAAGGTAGATCCGTGGTCCATCATTGAAGAATCCTTTGATCCGGCGAATCATGAGATTTCGGAAAGTATTTTCAGTATCGGCAACGGATATATGGGCCAGCGTGCGAACTTTGAGGAACAATACAGCGGCACTTCCCTGCAAGGCAGCTACATGGCCGGCGTGTATTATCCGGACAAAACCCGGGTGGGCTGGTGGAAAAACGGCTATCCTGAATACTTCGCCAAAGTGCTGAACAGCACGAACTGGATCGGTATCAATGTGTTCGTGGACGGTGTGGCGCTGGATTTAGCCGAATGTCAGGTGAAGGATTTCGTCCGTGAGCTGAACATGAAGGAAGGCTATCTCTCTCGTCGCTTCACCGCCGTTATGAAAGACGGTAAAGAGCTGGCAGTGGAAGCGGTGCGGTTCGTCAGCATCGTGCGCCATGAAATCGGAGCGATCCGCTATGCGGTTACGCCGCTCAACTTCAACGGGGAGCTGCGGTTTGCGCCTTACCTCGACGGCGATGTGAAGAACAAGGACTCCAACTATGAGGAGAAATTCTGGCTGGAGGTTGAAAAAGCCGCCGGTGCCGACCTCTCCTATTTGACGGTTAAAACGAAAAAGCTCGACTTCCACGTTACGTCGATCATGGCGTTTGATGTGGAGCAAGGCGGACAGCGGCTGGAGCTGGCTCCGGCGTTCCACGAGCAGGAGAAATTCGTCTCCGCTGAAGTGGCGGTAACCGCGTCCACTAACCAGACGGTTACGTTGTATAAATACGTAGCCAATGTCACCTCCCGCGATCACGGGTTAGGCGAGTTGGTGAAAGTCGGGACGGAAGCGCTGCACGCGGCGAAGCAAGCCGGTTTCGACACCCTGAAACGCGAGCAGGCCGAAGCCTGGGCGAAAAAATGGGAAATGAGCGACATCATCATCGAAGGTGACGTAGCGGCGCAGCAAGCGATTCGCTTTAATATTTTCCAATTGAACCAAACCTACAGCGGCGAGGACGACCGTCTGAACATCGGGCCGAAAGGCTTCACCGGGGAAAAATACGGCGGCAGCACCTATTGGGATACGGAAGCCTACTGCCTGCCGTTCTACCTCAGCACGGCGGAGTCCGACATCGCCCGCAACCTGCTGATCTACCGCTATAAGCATCTGGAGAAGGCGAAGGAGAACGCCCGTAAGCTTGGCTTTACGAAAGGCGCGCTCTACCCGATGGTGACGATGAACGGCGAGGAATGCCACAACGAATGGGAAATCACGTTTGAAGAGATCCATCGGAACGGGGCGATCGCTTACGCGATTTTTAACTATGTAAATTATACAGGCGATAAATCCTACCTGGGCGAATACGGCTTGGAGGTGCTCGTTGAAATTTCCCGCTTCTGGGAGCAACGCGTAAACTTCTCGCAGGCGAAAGGCAAATACGTCATGCTGGGCGTAACCGGGCCAAACGAATACGAGAACAACGTCAACAACAACTGGTACACGAACCGGATCGCGGTCTGGACGCTCGAATACACGCTGGAAGTGCTGGCTGAGCTTAAGTCGCAGGATTCCGCGCACTATACGGCGCTGATTGAGAAGCTTGGGCTTGAAGAGTCGGAAACCAAGCAATGGCAGGACATCATCGACAACATGTACTACCCGTACGACGAAGAGCGCGGCGTGTTCCTGCAACAGGACGGCTTCCTCGACAAGGAACTGATCGCCGTCAAGGATATGGATCCAAAGCATCTGCCGATCAACCAAAACTGGTCTTGGGACCGCATCTTGCGTTCGTGCTTCATCAAGCAGGCGGACGTGCTGCAAGGTTTGTTCTTCCTGAGCGACCGTTACGACCTGGACACGAAGAAACGCAACTTCGACTTCTACGAGCCGATGACCGTTCACGAGTCCTCCCTCTCCCCTTGCGTGCACGCGATCCTCGCTTGCGAGCTGGGTTATCAAGAGAAGGCCTACGAGATGTACCTGCGCACCGCGCGCCTGGACCTCGACAACTATAACAATGACACCGAAGACGGCTGTCATACGACCAGTATGGCCGGCACGTGGATGGCGATCGTGCAAGGCTTCGGCGGCCTGCGCGTCCGCGAAGGCGAGCTCGTGCTGCGTCCGTTCATCCCGTCGCACTGGACCTCGTTCTCGTTTAAGGTGATGTTCCGCGGCTCCCTGCTGCAAGTGAACGCCACTGCGGACAGCATTATCGTAACCAACGAGTCCAGCACACCGGCTGCCATCCGCATCTACGACCAAAGCTACACGGTCGATGCGAACAGCCAAGTGCAAGCGCAGCGTTTGGAGCCATCGGCGCTGAGCTAAAGGTATAATCAAGTCAAAAGCCCTCACCGCTTGGCGGTGGGGGCTTTTGCGTAGGCGGGCGAGCGGGCGCGGCGGCTTCGCCTCGGAAATAGCAGTATAAAATCACCTTATTTCCGGTGATTTAGCTTTTATTGAACAAATAGAGGTAAAAAATGGCCTTATTTCGGTCCGGCAGGAGCAAAACCGCCCCTTTGGGGGCGCCTGCGGAAAAATAAGGCCATGATATACCGCTATTTTGTTCAAAAAGGGCTTTTTTGCGGAAATAAGGGTGTTTTTTACCCTTATTTGTGGGGCTGGCCGCGCAGGGCGACCGGCTGGGGTCCTCCCGGCCGGTCGCCCTGCGCGATCGGGGTCGCCACCGGCGTGGTCGCGCAGCGTGTACGCCACGGCGTGCGGCGGCGCTGCCTCAAAGCGCAAATGCGCGCGGATCTCGTCCGCCGTCCGCAGGCGGAACGCGGGATGCGCTTGGCGCAAGGCGATCAGGCTGCGCAGGTAGGACACGTCGTCCTGGTGCGCAGCGCAGCGCTCCCAATCGAGCCAGTTGGTCTCGATCGGCGATTTATAGCTGTTCTCCACGCCGCCCTTCGTGCGCATAAATTCCTGGCCGGCGTGGAGGAACGGGATGCCTTGGCTCGTCAGCACGATCGCCGAGGCGAGCCGGTGCATGGCCCGGCGTTCGTCGTCCGAGGCGTCCGGCGTGGACAGCTCGATTTTGTCCCATAAGGTATGATTATCATGGCATTCGACGAAGTTGACCGACTGGATCGGCTCTACGGCAAATTGCTTAAGCTCTGCCCCGTCATAGTCGATCCCCCCGGCCACGCCGCGCTTCACTCCATCCTCGAACCCTTCGCCGGCGCTGATGAAGCCTTTGCGGTCAAAGATGAAGATGTCCCCCTTCACCGCATCCCGCATCCCGTCGTTAAACATCCCGATACCCGGCAGCTTGCCGGCGTTCTCCTGGTTGGCCCGGCGCTCCTTGGGAAGTACCGTTTCCATCATCCAGCCTTCGCCGATCATTAGGATCGAAGGGTCGATCTCGTCCAGGCGGCGGCGGATTTCATTCATCGTCTCGATATCGATCAGGCCCAATAGGTCAAAGCGGAACCCGTCGATGTGGTACTCTCGCACCCAATGCAGGATCGACTCCACGATATATTTCGACATCATCGGCCGTTCCGATGCGCACTCGTTCCCGCAAAACGCCCCGTCCGATAACGTCCCGTCCGCTTTATACCGCAAGTAATACCCCGGCACCAGCTTGGTGAAATGAATCAAATACCCGTCGTACACGTGGTTGTACACCACATCCATAATCACCCGGAGCCCGCGGGCATGCAGTGTCTGAACGAGTTGTTTCAGCTCGGTAATGCGTTTGGCCGGATCATACGGATCTGTGGCATAGGAGCCTTCCGGCACATTATAATTCTGTGGATCGTATCCCCAGTTGTAATGGGGTTCATCCAACCGGCTCTCGTCCACGCTCTCCCGGGAATAGTCAAACACCGGCAGCAGCTGCACATGCGTCACGCCTAACCCGGCGATATGATCCAGGCCCGTCGGGATCCCCTCCGGTCCCCGGGTTCCTTCCTCCGTCAGGCCCAGAAACTTGCTCTTCTGGCGAATCCCGCTGTGCGGATGAATCGACAAATCGCGGAGATGCAGCTCATAAATGACCGCGTCCACCGGCGATGCTAGCGACGGCTTTACATCCTGCTCCCATCCTTGCGGATCGGTGCTCCGTAAATCGAGGATCGCGGCTTTCTCTCCGTTGACCCCCACCGCTTTTGCGTAAGGGTCCACCGCTTCATTCCACGACTGGCCCACCTTAACGCGATACGTATAAAATAACCCCCGGCAATCTTCCTCCACCGTAAGCGTCCATGTTCCCTTCACATCCCGCTGCATCGGCAGCTCATTGACCGCCGTACCATCCCAAGTGTCATACAGAACGACCTTCGCCTCTGAAGCGGTTGGCGCCCATAGGCGAAAGCGCGTGCGCTCCGGCGAATATACCGCCCCCAGATCATCTCCATCATAGACAAACCTCTCGTCAAACGCGGGATCGAACACGGAAATCCCGTCGGTGACCGTCAAATCTCCGTAATCGATGGTGCCATGGTATTCTTTTTGTACGGACAACGTCCTCACTCCAATCCCGTCAAATTCGGCAGCACATCCTCCGTATAGGCGCGAAGGATTTCGCCTACGCTCCAAGCCTGCGTAAAGCATCCTCGCCCGGTTAAAGCATGTTCCCCATCAAAAATCTCAGCAATACCGCCAATTCCGCCGTCATGCATATGGTCCTCAAACACGAGGCACATGTCCTTCGCCGTAAGTACAGCTTCCCGGCTGTAGCCATTCACTTTGCAATAGGCAGTGATCAACCCGCCAAGCGGGAAAGCCCACGTCGTTCCCATATGATAAGCGCCGTCCCGGTCAATCAGCTTCCCGATGTAGCTTGACTGAAAGCGGGGATCCCGGT
Organism: Paenibacillus rubinfantis; assembly: GCF_001486505.1. GTDB lineage: Bacteria > Bacillota > Bacilli > Paenibacillales > Paenibacillaceae > Fontibacillus > Fontibacillus rubinfantis. Next base: position 413,057 of record NZ_LN909064.1, on the reverse strand, counting down.
TGGACAATGAACGAAGTCCGTAAGGCGTGTACAAGTGCTGATATACCGTACCCACCACCGCCTTCTCCTGCTCGGGAGGCAGCATTGTAAACGGCAGCGATACCGCCCAAATCTGATTCGGCCGAATGGAAGGGTCATCCTCCAAACCGCCGCCTTCTTGCGGCACATCCACCACATCGTACAGGCATTGATCCGCCTCGTTCCAGAAGCGGCGACAGAACGATTCCCGCACTTTCTGTGCTAATTCATCATATGGCAGCTTTTCTTCAAAACGTTCCGCCAGCTGTGCCATAATCCGCAGCGCGTTGTACCACAACGCATTGATCTCCACCGGTTTGCCGTGCCGCGGCGTGACCACCCATTCGCCAACCCGCACGTCCATCCACGTGACCTGATCCAGCCCGCCACCGGCATGAATCAAGCCGTCCTCATCCATCCCGATGGAGAAATCGGTGCCGCCCTGGTAAGCGGCGATGATTTCCTTCAATTTGGGGTAAATTTTGTCGCGAATGAACCTGTAATCATCTTCCCCACCGGTGTGTTTCAAATATTCGTAGACCGCGTGGACATACCACAATGACGCATCTACCGTGTTGTACAACGGCTCCTGTCCGTCGTCCGGGAACATATTCGGAATAAGTCCACCCCGCACATAATGGGCAAAAGATTCCAAAATCTCGCGAGCCTCCGCAAACCGTTTGGTGGCCAGCGCCACCCCCTGGAAGGCAATCATCGTATCCCGGCCCCAATCGGTGAACCAAGGGTAACCGGCCAGTACGGTTTTGAGTCCGGTGGACGCCCGATCCACGATAAAATGATCCGCTGCCTCCACCAACCGGTCGGCCAGCCGATCGCCATATCCCGCTGTTTGCACCAGTCGTTCCATCCGCTCGCGGTATTCGCGCACGATCGTGAAGCCGTCCTTGCCATCCGGCGTCAACGCCTCGGTGGAACACTTCAGGTAGATTCGTTTGCGTTCGTAAGGCTCCACGTTCACATGAATTTCGTAAGGCGTATAGTGATTATCGATGCCCAAAAAGCCGTTCCGGTTCTCAAACGGATAATAATGCCCTTCTTCAATCAAATAGTTTGGCGTCGCCATCGTAACCGGCAGCGTGGAACGATCCAGGAATTCCCCTTCCGAGGCTAGGAAGGATATCGTCACTCCCGGATCCCGCTCGGGAACCAGTTGCAGCAACCGGCCCTCCAGGCGTTTCTCAAACCGTAACTCCCCCTTCTCCGAGACGTCCCCCGGCGAGCGGTAATTGAACAGAGGAACCAGCTTTATCCTTGCGGGTTCTTTGCCTCCGGTGATGTCGTAACAAACCGCCACCGTATTGTGACCGTACTCCAGCGCAATCGTCTTCACGATCCGCACGTCTTCGACCTGGTAGTCGTATTCCGGCACAGTGTCTAGCTTGAAGCGGCGCAGGTAGCGTTGGCCGTTTTTTTGCCAGTTGATATATTGTTGAGAAGTCAGATCATAGCTGCGATCGCCGATATCCACCTGCTCCTGCGAGCGCGTAAATACCAACATCCGGTTCACCGGCGCTTTCGCCGAAGCCACCAAGTAGCCATGGGACATGCGGTAACCGCCGCCCGGCACGGAATGGTTGGCATACCCACCGATACCGTTGCCGATCAACCACTCCCGCTCGTTCCCTTCCTCAATCGTCCGCCAGGTGTTACGCCCCAGGACGTAGGCCCGGTTGTTCGATGGCGCTTTGCCGCAGGTATAACCTTCCTCGTTTCCTCCATTTGTAAACTTGGTATCCATAAGCCAAGCTCTCTCCTTCCGCAATCCCGAGAAGTGAACAACAACTCTGTTCAAACGAAAGTTGAAGTTGTCTCCACCCTCAAAGTAAACGTTTACTTTCCTATATGTGCTGGATTATATCACCGTTGGTAAGACTAGGTCAATCGTTTGCACAAAAGGAGGATTGCGCTTGCTCCCACTTGGTTTACTCGCTTATCTCCCTTTGTTTACCCCTTCACCGCTCCGGCCGTAATGCCGGCGATAAAGTAACGCTGCAACAATAGGAACAGCAAGATGATAGGGATTACAGCGATCAGTGAACCGGCGAACACGATACCCCATTGCGTCGTATATTGCCCTTGGAAATTGGCCAGGGCTATGGGAAGCGTCCTTTTCAGCGGATCATTGATAATGGTCAACGCCCAAGGGAACTCTTCCCACACTGTCAGCGCGTTAAAGATCGTAGCTGGTACAAATGCCGGTTTGGAGAGTGGCAAAATAATGGAAGCGAATAACGTCCACGCACCTCCCCCTTCCATCTCAACCGATTCGTCGATATCACGGGAAATGGAATCAAAAAAGCCTTTAAGCAAGAAGGTTGTAAACGGAATGGCACCTGCAGCGTAGACCACGATAAGTCCCCACCGCGAATCGAATAGGCCCAGTTGGCGAATCAGGACAAACTGAGGGATCAGCAACGTCAAGCTTGGGATCACCAACCCCCCCATAATAATCGCAAAGCTTAGGCTTTTTCCCTTAAAATCAAACCGCGAGTAGGCAAAGGCCAACATGGACGACAGCAGAAAGATCAGCGCAAAGCTAGCCAAGGTTACCAGCAGGCTATTCAACAAATATAAAGCGAAATTCTGGCTTCCCCACGCCTCACGAAAGTTGGACCAGGTCATTTCCGAAGGCAAAAAACGAGGTGGAAACTCAAACAATAGCGTCATAGGTTTGAGCGCGGTTAACAGCATGTACACTAACGGGTAAATGGAAATCAGTCCGCCCGCGACAAGCAGGGCGTAGATGCAAAATGTTTTCAGCGAGCGCATATGGTTCGCCCCCTATTCCTGTTTGTTCAGACGGAACTGCACCGCCGTTAATCCGGCAATGATCACCGCAAACACATAGGATAACGCCGAGGCGTAACCCAGATCATATTCGGAGAACGCCTTCTGATACATTCTCGTCAACATCACTTCGGTCTGATGCATCGGTCCGCCATTGGTAACAAGATACACGGATGTAAACACGTTAAACGCACCGATAATTAACATCATTTGAATAAAAAACGTCGTATTTCGAATCGAGGGTAGCGTGATGTAACGGATCTGGTTCCACGCGTTGCATCCGTCCAGGGAAGCCGCCTCATATTGATCTTTGGGTACCCCTTGCAGCGCGGCCATGTAGATAACCATCGCCCAGCCGACCCCTTTCCAGATTCCCAGAGCTCCAATCACGATCAAGGCTTTCCCCGGTTCACTTAACCAACTGATCGTCTGATCCGTCAGATGAAGGATATCCGTAATGGCGTAATTCAAATAGCCTTGGTCGGCAAATACATATTTAAATATTAAAGAAGCTACAACCCACGACGTGATAACCGGTAAGAAATAAAGGACCCGAAACGTCTTGGTACCGGGGCGATTCTGATAAAGCGCATAGGCAACCAGAAACCCCAAAATCATTTGGCCGGGCACGGATATGATCCCGTAGATAAAAATATTTCGTATCGAAATCCAGAACACTTCATCCCCGAACACATGCTTATAATTATCCAATCCCACAAATTCAAGGTGATTGATGTTCGTGAGGCGAAAATCATAAAAGCTGTAGATCAAATTCCGGATCAACGGGTAGAGAATAAATAAGGCAAAAAATAAAAATCCGGGCAAAAAGAACAAGTATCCGGCCGCTCCGTTTTTTTTGCGCATGTCATGTTGACTCCTTCGTAAAAGGGAGCGCCTCCCGTGCGGAAAACGCTCTCCCGATAATGGACTACTCCTTCAACAAAGCATCGATGGCACTAACTGCCGCGTCCAGCTCCGTTTTTACATCCGCATCCGTCATGAAAATTTTACTCATCGCATCATTTATCACGCCGTCGATTTGCGGCCAAGCGCTTACCGGCGGACGAGCTTTCGCCGTCTTTAACTGTTCAAGAAACGGCGGATAATAATCGATCGCCTTGACATCGGCATTCTCCATCGACGCGAGGTTCACCGGAATTTGGCCGATTTTGCCCATCTCGATCTGAGCGGCCTCAGACACCATGAACTTCACAAATTTCCAGGATTCCTCCTGTTTATCTTTACTAAAGATCCCGATATCCTCTCCGCCCAGTACTTGAATGGATCCCGCCGATCCCGCCGGGAAAGAAGCCATTTCAACGTCAAAATCAGGGAATTGCGACTGGAATTGAGCGACCGCCCACGGTCCTTCCGCCATCATGGCATAGCTTCCGCTCGCATGACCTTCTGTGACCGCGACGTCACCCGGCTTAAATCCGGAAATCTGGCCGGCGTTGTAGGCATCCTTGAGTTTCGTCAAAATGTCTACCGAAGCCGGGCTGTTCAAATAACCTTCAGCCGTTGTGAAGTCCGGTGAGAGCACATCCCCACCGTTGCTCCAAATCCACGGCAAAACGTTCCAGCCCTGAAGGGCCGGTTCACCGAAGCCCCAGCTCTTTGCATACTTGCTCTTGATTTTGCCCAAAGCTTCAAAGAACTGCTCTGCCGTTGCCGGAGCTTGTTCTACACCGCTTTGCGACAGCATTTCCTTATTCCAGAACAATACCTTGGTATTCGTATTGAGAGGAAGTCCGTAATAGTGATCGCCTACCTTCGCTGTAGACAGCGGGCCTTCCAGCAAGCTTCCGGCAATCTCGTCAAAATCTTCGAATGCGTCAAGCTCCTGCAGCAATCCGCTCTTCTGGAACTCCGGTACCCAGATGATGTCTAACCGGGCGACGTCCGGCAAATCGCCAGCGCTGCCGCTGATCTGCAGCTTCTTATGGAGGTCCTCCCAAGTAAAGGCAACCGGGTTGACCTTAACTCCAGGATTCTCCTGTTCAAATTTCGGAATCAACACCTCTTTCAGCGTCTTCTCTTCTGGAGATGCGGTACTGTAGTGATGCCAGAACGTTAAAGTGACATCCTTGCCTGGCTTCGCGCCCGAGCTTGTCTCGTTCGCCGTCCCTTGGTTCCCCTTGGAACCACAGCCGGCCAAGACCAGGGTTAGGGCAAGAATAATCGGCAATAGTTTGCTCCATTTATTTATCATAGGTTGATCTCCTTAATCCCGTTTTTGGAAAAGAATCGTCTCTCCGGGGCCGATGAATTCGGGCAAGTTCCCGGAATCCTGCTGTGAATGATTCATTGAATATGAGCCAATTAAGTCAAACCGCTTCATCACGGAGTTCAAATCTTGCCGGTCAGGCGAAAAATTAATCAGCAGCACCGCTTCCTCGGTTTCGGTGTAGCGTCGAATGACGTAACATTCCGAGTCTTCCCGGTATCTAAGCTCCGTGTTGCCGTGATGCAGTACCGGAGCGGTTGTTTTACGCTGAATCCAAGTTTGGAACTCTCTTAACAACGGCGGTTCTGATGAGACGAGCTCCCAAGGCAGGCTCCCGCGGCATCCCGGGTCATTCTCCCCGGTCATTCCCAGTTCGTCCCCGTAATAGACGGTAGGATTCCCCGGCAAGAAGAATTGAAGGGCCAGCAACTGCTGTAATTTGCTTTCATCCTTCCCGCAGCGCGTCAAGATACGTTCCGTATCATGGCTTCCCAGCAGGTTAAACATTTGATCAAGTTCAGTCAGGGAATAACGGTGAAGGAAGCTCACCAATCTGGAGTGGAACTCCGCTAGCGGGATCGAACGATCCAGGCAATAATCGAACAGGATCGTTCGCAGCTCATAGTTCATCACGCTGTCCACGCCGCCAGACGCCATCAGGCGCTTGGCATCATCCCAGATTTCTGCAATAATGATAGCGTTAGGATTTAATTTCTTGACACAGGATTTCAGCTCCCGCAAGAAGCTGATTTCCACCTCATCTGCGACATCGATTCTCCAGCCGTCGATGCCCGTCTCCTTCTGCCAAAAGGAAACGATATCGTATACGTACTGCTGAACTTCGGGATTCGATGTCCGCAGCTTAGGCATCCACTGATAATAACCTACGGAGTCGTAACCATCTTCACTTCGGTGAATCGGATACCGGTTAATATAGAACCAGTCTTTATAATCCGAAGCTTCTCCTTTTTGAACAACGTCTTGGAAATACGGATGATAGAACCCGCAATGATTGATCACCAGGTCGAGAATGACTTTGATATCGCGTTCGTGGCATTTTTGGACAAGCTCTTGCAAGTCTTGTACCGTCCCGAATTGCGGATCGATCTGCAAGTAATCCACGGTGTCGTATTTATGGTTCGACGTAGCCGCAAATATCGGATTTAAGTACAACGCATTGATGCCAAGTCCGCTCAGGTAATCCAATTGCTTGATGATTCCTTGAAGATCACCTCCCATATAATTGTCCCGCGTTGGAACGCTTCCCCAAGGTTCCACCGACTCCGGATCATTCCCGGGATCTCCATTGCAGAAGCGTTCAGGAAAGATTTGATACCATACGCGGTTCCCAATCCAATCCGGAGAGTTCACCCTATCACGATCTCCCGCATAGGCATACGAATAGCTGCCTTTGGCTCCCTCCGTCTTACGCAATCCCTCGGCACCCAGCCAGTAGGATTCCCCCTTTGCATCAAACTCGAATTTATATTGAAGGTATCGAATGCGAGACTCCATACCCGTCAATATCGTGCGATAGAACTTAAATCCCTCCGATTCCGCCCATAGCGTCATCGCTTGCTTCCGAATACCATACTCCGGCTTATATTTGTTCCAATAGTTTAGCGTGACTTGATTCGCATCGGCAGGAAGCTTTAAGCGAACTTCTAGTTCATTCAGAGAAATTAGGGTAGCATCTACTACCGGGTCGTGATACAGATATTGGGTCATCAATTTATTACCTCTTATGTTTAGTTTGTTCGATCATTTCCCGATTTGCGTCTGAATCGAGATAAATGGCGGTACTTCCGATTCCTTATTCATCCGCGAAAACAGCATTTGCGCCGCTTGCTTCCCCATCATTTCCAGATCGATCTCCACGAAATGCACCGGGTATTTCAAGTATTTAGACATCGGAAAGCTGTCAAATGTAGCTAAAGCCAACTCGGCCAAGAGGGGGTTACCGTTCTCCCAGTCCAAGATTTCGAAAAGCTGTTCATGCGTACAGCAAATCAGAGCATCGGGCCGTTGCGCTTCAGAACCGGATCGTGGGGAGTCGTAAAGCTTCTTCAGGACATCGGCGTGCTCGATCACTTGAGGTTCCAAATGGTGATGACGCATCGCTTCCTGGTAGCCGTTCAGTCGATCACCCAGGAACTTGTCCCGCTGGGCGGCTGACCCGCCGGCATAAATCATGATGTTGCGGCAGTCTAAATCGATCAGGTGCTCCGTGAGAATTCGACCGGCCTGAACGTTATCGATATCCACCCAAGGTGCGTCCGCCTGCGTCAACGTATTTTCACCGGACACGACAAACGGCATCTCATGTTTGGTTAGCAGTTCATAATTCCGTTCATTAAGCAGCGTATTGGGGATAATGACACCGTCAACCCGGTGCTCAACTACCACCCGCTCAAATGTTGATCTACCGGTCTTCCCGTCATGATCGCTCATCATCAGAAACATGTGGTCATGATTGTATACGACCTCTTCAATTCCTTGCAGAACTTTGTAAAAGTACGGGTTGGCATAAGCCTGTTTATTGGTGTAATCAAAGCAAAAGCCGACCGTAAACGTCTTGTTTGTCGCCAATCCACGCGCAATGGAGTTGGGGACGTAGTTATACTGCTTCATGATGTCTTCGACCTTCTTCCGAGTTTTCTCGGAAATGTTCCGATTCCCGTTGATCACGCGGGAAACAGTCGCTTTGTTTACACCTGCCAAAATGGCAATTTCCTGAATAGTTATCTTTGACAAGATTGATCTCTCCTTAATCTGCAACCGGTTGCATAACCCATTATACAAAACGCTTTCATTCTTGGCAAGCTTGGTTTTTTTCTATCGCAAGAGAAAAAAAACGCCCAGGAATGAACTCCATCCTGAGCGGTTCTTCATAAACTGTGGCCTACGAATTACGCAGCCTTCCCCCCGATATACTCCAGATCTTCCAACATCAGCTCAGCAAAACTTTCCTTGATGGTTAATCCGCTCTGGATGCTGATGGTCAGCTTCAACGCCTTGAGTTTGATGTCTCGCTCCAGCGGGTTTTTGGCCTTTTGCAGCGAGGTGATCTGGGCTTGTAAGCTGGTTGCCGTACCCTTGGTCAGAAAATAGCCGTGAGCTTGGCCCAAATCCACCAGCTCATCCAAATGCGCAATGTCGATTGTCACCTGGAATGTAAATTCTACTGACGCGGTATGTCCCGCCGCATCCGTTGCCTGGATCTTCAGCTTGTGCGTACCAACCGGCAGCGAGAACGGAACGATATCCGCAACCCCCATAATAGTACGGCCGTCCAGCCGGTAAGCCGTAGATTTGGGTCCGCTGACCGCGTCATTTACGGCAATCGTGAAAGGAACACTCGAGGCAACCTGAAGTACTTGGGGCTCCCCGGTGAACGTCACCTCTGGCGCGAGGCGATCCACATTGATATACAGAGTCTGGGTCTCTTCCTCGTTACCTGCCTGATCAACGGAGCGATATTCGATCGTATATTTCCCGTCGGCCGACAACACCAGCGGTTCGGTATAGCGAACCCACTCCCCGCCATTCGTCCGGTACTCGGTCCGGTCCAGACCGCTGCCGCCTTCATCCTCCGCGTAAAAAGCCACCGTCACTTCCGTCTGATTGTAAACATCCATTCCCTCAACACCGGTGACATCGCGCTCCGTCACCGGAGCTGCTAGATCCGCTTCGGTTGGGCTTGGCACGACATCAGCCAAGGCCAGCGGCTTCAACTGGTAGGTCCCTCGGTATACCGAAGCGATCCCGCTGATATCCACGCGTGTACCTGCCGGATACAACGCCAAGAAAGAATCCATCGTCACCCCGGTTCGGCCATCAAACCGAACCCGGGTCAAACTGCCGTCTTCACGGACGGCGTTAAATTCAAAAGAACCTGCCGGGGTGGCGGCAACAACGTCCTCCACGGCCACATTGGTTAGCGTGATCAGCTGACCTTGGTTAGCCTCCGTCACAGCCTCCTGGACCTGCGGCTGCGGTAACAGAGCCGTCCCCCGCTTCTCGATTAGAACCGGATTCTCCAGTTCGACTTCTCCGTTGTACAACGTGCGGGTTGCACTGATCCGGATAAGGTCCCCGGCATGATAATCCGCCGCCGTTTGGAAGACGTAAATGCCGGCCGTCTCATCCTGCAAATAGAAGCCTTGACCCCCAAACACACCCGGTTCGGAAGTAATCACTCCCTGAACCGTGACGACCGTCCCTTCCGCTGCCTCACGCGCTGCGGCAATCGTGCTCAGCTCCGGCACCGGCGGATGATCGCCCGGCAACGGCTCGGCATCCACATTAGCGATCTCGACCTGCTTCGTGATCTCATTTGCGCTGCCTTGCTTCAAACGCAAGTTAGCGCTTGTAGCTGTTACCCCCGGTTTCAGTTGCACAGTCAAGTCCTTGGACGCATGCCCTTGGGCATCGCCCGTCAACGAAAACGCCGGGCTGTAATTGTAATCCGACCAGCTGCCGTCCGCATTCTGGAACCGGGCGATCTGTTCGCCGCCGGCCAGGTAGATGCCCACCCGTAAATCGGACTCCGTCTGTCCCGGGGTCAAGCCGTCCGCGGTCACGCGGATTTGAAATTCCTGCTGGCTTGGCAGCTGCGCTTGATGAACAAAGGCAAACGTCGGCTCCGTTTCCGGCGCTTGCGATGAGCCGTACGAACCCGGCTTAAAGGTAGCCGGATCATACCATTTATACCCGGCGGCCGGCTGCGACCACGGCTCGGGCTGCGGCTCCGTTGTTGCCGCTGGCTCTTCATCCGCACCCAGCGCGGTTGGCACATCCAGCGCTAGCCCCGGCACCTGGTCAAAGGAGGTGTAGCTCTCGTCATACGCCAGCCATTTCACCGTTTGTACAAGGAACAAGCCGTCGTCCACTTCCTTAAAGCCGTCATAGGTTGTTTTCTTCTGGCCGTTTTCTTCCCGTACATACTTCGGAGTGGCGTCTTCTACCGGCGAGGAATCGCCGATAAATGCTGCTTTGCCTAGGCCCAGCTTGGCGATAGCCGCATAGGGTCCTTCCGCCCGACCGCCGCCATCGTAGACGCCTTCATCAACCGCATTGCCCCAGGCCGGAACGCCAGTCGGTACATAAACAAGCCCTTTGGCTTTGTTCGGATCCAGAATCGCCACGGTTGATCCCGCATGCATGGCGACGGCATCTACGTCCGCCGTAATGCCAAAGGACTGCGACGGGCTGACGATATCCGTTGCATTGACGTCACCCAAGGCGTTATAACGGAAGCGAACCCCAAAGTTGTCGGCTAACCAGTCGGAGCTGTTTAATCCTTGCATCGCCGGAGCATTTGCCTCTTCGGCTGTCATGCCTTTGGCCGGATTTTCGTAAGCCCCGCGGCGGTACCCGTTAAACACCTCCGAGGCGTCCCAGCGGTTCTTGTTACGGTCGGCATTATAATGGTCGGAGATGAAAAATACGGCGCCGCCATTTTCCACATACTGCACCAAGGCCTCTTGCTCGGCGACCTTAAACGGAACGTTGGCCTCGGGGATTACGAAAACGTCATAAGGCTCCAACGCCCCGTAGGTGATTGCCGTTTCCCCAAACGTATACGGTATCGGTCGATCCAGCGAGTCTACCGTAAAGCCGGCGGCCCGCAGCCCCGCAGCAAAGTCGGAAAATCCGCCATCAATGACCCAGTCTGCCGCGCCGGCGGTTTGACCGTGGGCGTTGTCAAACAGCACCTTTTTGCCGGTGCCATCCGGAAGCTGCGGGATATCTCCCGGATCTGGATCTTGACCCGGGTCCTCACCGGGATCCTCACCAGGCTCTTCCCCCGGATCTTCGCCAGGATCCCCCGGCTGGTCTTGCGATAAAGAAATCGCGGTTACGCTTTTTAATCCGGCAAAATTGTTGTACGCCGCAAGCGATCCCGATACGATCACCGACTTCCCGATCAAGTCCGAATTGCTTTGCAAGCCAAACTCGGCTCTGAAGCCGGAAGCGACTTGCACGTCGATCAGCTTGGCTTTATCCTGTTCCCCGGCCGTATCGGCAATCAGAAAGTTAAAATCATTGCCGAAAGGTGCCTCAAAGTCCGCGGTCAGCGATCCCGTCGCATGGCCCACTATAATGCCGGCCACTTCCACGGCTTCACCGCTGTTCCCTTTGGCGATCGCTTCAGCGACGCTAAGCGAAGCATTCGCGATGTGCAGCGAGGCCTCTCCACCGTTTGGTGCTGCTTCGAGCTGTGTTTCTGCTCCAGCCTGCTGTGGTCCATCCGCCTCCAGCACGACCGTCGGATCGGCAGGCTGCGCTGCCGCCTGCGGTGTCCATCCCGGCAGACCAGTTACGGCCAATGCCCCGGCTAATAAGAGACCTAGCCATTTGTTGCGCCAAGCGTTCGCGTTGCCCTTACCCATAAATCATCGATTCCTCCCCATGCGCTTTATTTTATTGGACTTACCTCCTCATCATATTTATTAGAGAATTGCAGATTATTTCCTGCAGGTTAAAATAATGTAAAAATCCCCTTTGGGTTCTGCACTAAATCGAGTATCACTCTACATCCGCCGTCATGATCCTCCGATAAACATTTTAGGCATAGTTCTTTGGAACTACCGACATGCGATCTATGAAGAACTGGACGGAGGCTGTATATGTACTGTACTTACTGTGGAAAAATCCTCTATGAAGGAGATCGGTTTTGCGCAAACTGCGGCACGCCGCCAAAGACGCACATCGATGCGGATAACCTTCTACCCTCCCAACACATAACCGATCCGTTTTCCGAACGCATTCGGAACACGGCTGAGTTCGGAGTCTCTGAAGAGGATTTAAGACAATTTGTAGGACCACGGACGGAGGTTTATTTACAGAAGTGGAGAGAAGATTCCCGCTGGAATTGGCCGGCCTTTGTGTTCGGCGGATATTGGCTGTTGTATCGCGGAATGTACTTGTATCTGCTCCTTTATCTTGTTGCGGGCTCTCTAGTCATTAACCTTGCTGGGTCCCTATTATATGCAATTTCAGGTAATACCTTTTCAGGCGGAATAGTGGCAGCGCTATTTACCATTTGCTTGGCGATCAGGATCGGTTTGGCCATCTCCGCAAATACGCTGTATCTAAGTCATGCCAGACGTAAAATCAACGCACTTTATCAGCGGTATCCCTCGGATAATGATACCCGCGAGGAAAAAATCGCTCAAGCCGGAGAAACCAGCCTGTATATTCCGATCGCGTTAGCTGTACTGCCGTTGCTGATCTCCCTCGTATTCGGAGCGTTCACTTATCTTCACTACTACAAGCAAATCCAAACGGAAATCAGACAACTGCAGCAATAATAGTGGGTTCTTCCGCTCCACATGCGCAAAAAAAACGGGTACCGCCCCATCCTTCAAGGGCTGTACCCGTATTTGCATGTGTTCCTATACCACTCCTGCTTTCTCGATCATCCCGCGAGCGATCCATACGCCGGCCGCTCCTGCCTGGGCTAAACCGCGGGTGATCCCCGCGCCGTCGCCGCCGCAGAACAAACCGTGGATTTCCGTTTCCAGCGATTCGCTTAACTTCGGCCGGGCCGAGTAGAACTTTGCTTCCACGCCGTAAAACAACGTATGCTCGGAAGCGATACCCGGCGTGACCTTATCGAGGGCCTCGACCATTTCGATCAGGCTTTTCATCGTATTGTACGGAAGCACAAGGCCAAGGTCGCCCGGCACCGCTTCCTTCAGCGTTGGCTCCAGGAAGCCTTCGGAGATGCGAGCCGCCGTGGAGCGGCGTCCGCGTAGAATATCGCCGTATTTTTGCACGATAACCCCGCCGTTTGACAGATCATTCGCCCGTTGGCAAATCTCCCGCGCGTATTCGTTGGGTTTATCAAACGGTTCGGTGAAGCGGTGCGAAACGAGTAATGCAAAGTTCGTATTGTGCGATCCCAGCGCCGGATCCTTGTAGGAATGGCCGTTGGCCGCCATGACGCCGCTGTGGTTTTCGACCACGACATGTCCGGATGGGTTGCTGCAGAATGTACGAACCCGCGTGCCCACCGACGTATTATAGATAAACTTCCCTTCATACAGATGCTCGTTGATCTCCCGCATCACGACGTCGGAGGTTTCGACGCGAACCCCCACATCCACCTGGTTGTTTGTCATCTTCAGCCGGCGCTTCTTGAGAATATCAGTCAGCCAAGCCGAACCGTCCCGGCCCGGAGCAACCATCACCAGACCGGCTTCGTAAGTTTCGCCATTTTTCAGCGTGATGCCGCGCACCTGGTGGCTTCCGTCGATTTTCTCCGTGATCAAGTCCTCAACTTCCGCCTTGAACAGCATATCCAAACGGGTATTCAAGTACTCATATATCGATTTCAGGATCTCCAGATTCTGCTCCGTCCCCAGATGCCGTACCTGCGCCCGCAGCAGCTTTAGTCCCGCTGCGTATCCGCGTTGTTCGATCTCCCGCACGGCATCGGTCAACGGATCGGTGACCGCAGTCGTAGCCCCATGCTCCAAGTTAATCGCATCGACGTACTGAATCAGGTCTAGTACCTTGGAAGGCGCGATATAATCGCTTAGCCAGCCGCCAAATTCCGTCGTGATATTAAATTTCCCATCGCTGTAGGCTCCCGCCCCGCCAAATCCCGCAGTGATCGAGCAGGCCGGCAGGCATCCGGCAAATTCCTTGCGCCCCGCCGCAGGCGGACAAAGCGTAATCTTCTCCTCCAAAATCGGACAACGGCGGCGATAGATATCATGCCCCTTGTCCACCAGAAGCACCTTCCAATGCGGCGCTTTGCGAGTTAGCTCATAACAAGCGAAAATCCCGGCGGGCCCCGCCCCTACTACAATGACATCATATTTGCTCATCTGTATCCTCCTGAGATGATATGAATTCGCGCAATTACAAAAAAATTCCCGACCCCTCATAGGTATGCGAAAGCACCCTATTCGTAGTCAGGAATTTATGGTTCCTTGTAGAGACCCTCAATCCATATTACTGAGGATATACGAACTTGATAGTTTGATATAATCTGCGTTTTTGCAACAACCTGAGTATAAGTGGAATAAACGGATACGTCAAGCTTGAATTCGAATTAATATTCGTGTTTAGCTGAGTTATAAACGATATCTTTTAGCTATTTTAACACCAATATTACAAATCACGAACATTAGCATTGAAAAGTTAGGTCATATGGCTCATCTGAAATTCGCGTTTATCCGGGGTTGTATTATATAATAGAGAGTGTTTAACGTCTTTATATTAAAAAATTGAGGAGTAGATGCATCGAATGGACAGTGACAGGTATTTGGTTTTAAATTTGGTGATGGTCGTGATCCTTATCGCGTTAACGGCGTTTTTCGTTGCGGTAGAGTTTGCGATCGTCCGGGTCCGGGGCAGCCGGGTCGACCAGTTGATTGCGGAAGGACGGAAAGGCGCCGTCGCCGTGAAACAGGTCACCTCCAATCTGGACGGATTCTTATCGGCTTGCCAGCTCGGGATTACGATTACCGCGCTGGGGCTTGGATGGCTTGGTGAACCAACGGTGGAGAGCATGCTGCATCCGTTGTTCCACAGGCTGGAGATACCTGAGGCGGTTGGCAGCGCGCTTTCATTTATCATCGCGTTTGTCGTCATCACGTATTTTCACGTTGTGGTGGGCGAGTTGGCCCCCAAAACGGTAGCCATCCGCAAGGCCGAGGAGATTGCCATCGTTACAGCCAAACCTTTAATTCTTTTTACCAAAATTATGCGCCCCTTTATTTGGGCCTTGAACGGCTCGGCCAACCAACTGGTGCGCCTGTTCGGCGTGAAGCCGGCTTCCGAGCATGAAGAAGCGCACTCGGAGGAAGAGCTGCAGATCATCATCAACGAAAGCTTCGAAAGCGGGAAAATCAATCAAAGCGAGTTCGGCTATGTGAACAGGATTTTTGCATTTGATAATTTGCTCGCCAAAGAAATCATGGTACCGCGCACCGATATGGTGTGTTTATATACGGACAAGACGCTGCAGGAGAATCTGGAGATTATCCGGGAGCAGCAATATACCCGTTTCCCCGTCGTCGAAGGCAGCAAGGACAACGTGATCGGTATCATCAATACGAAGCAGTTTTTCCTGTCCTATGAAGGCAATCCGAATTTGGATTTCGCCGCTTTGCTGCAATCTGTGATGGCCGTATCCGAAGTGACGCCGGTAAATGAGTTGCTGAAAAAAATGCAACAGGAAGGCAACCATATGGCTATCCTGATCGATGAATACGGAGGAACGGCCGGTCTGGTCACGTTGGAGGACATTCTGGAGGAGCTCGTTGGGGAAATCCGCGACGAATTCGATAAAGAAGAGGAAGATCCAATCGTCCAGCTGGACGAATCGCATGTGGTGGCCCTCGGTACGGTGACCGTGAACCAGATCAACGATGTGCTGCTGACCGACCTGAGCACGGAGGAAGTCGATACGATCGGCGGCTGGCTCTACGGCAGGAACCCGTCCATGGACGTAGGAGACACACTGGAGCATGAGGATTTGACCTTCAAGCTGCTGGAGAAGGAACCCCACCGTTTCAAGAAGCTTGAGATCGTAAAGCACGGCTCATAATGTAAAAATAAACGCGAGCGCAGAGTAAATTCTCTGCAGGCTCGCGTTTTTTGCGCTTAGTTCGGTGGTCCAAAAGACCGACGTAAGCCCCTGCCGGGCCTTACCGCAGCAGGCGCCGACGCAGCTCCGCCACTTCCTCGTCTCCGGGGTTCTCCTCACCGTATCGAGTTCCATAATACAGTTGGAGCAACGGTCCCGTCGCGGACTCCAGTTCTCCCCGGACGGCTTCTCCCGCCGCCTCGGTACCGCCGCCGGTACCCACAAGCCGTTTTCGCTTCCCGGCTCTGGACGATTTAGCGGCTTCCGCCGCCTGCCGGGCCGTCTCCTGTTTGAGCTCCTCCACCGTTTCCCGCGGGGTCAAATGCGGTTGAATCCGGTAACCCTGCTCATGCTCTTTCCGCAAAAACATCCGGTACAAATAACGAACCCGCTCCCGGTTGTCCTTCATATCCTCCCACCGCTCCAAAGGTTTCCCGGTCCGCAGCAGTCGTTCGCCGATCTTGCGCCATCCCTGCAAGGCCGACTCCCACGTGAACAGGCTCGTCTCCTCATCGCGGAAGGCCGCCTGCTCCGCTGGGGCACTTTCCCGGCGCAGTAGGGATAGCAAGCGGTCTATGGCCTTACGCCAGATTCCCCCGGCGTTCTTGTAGAGCCAATACAACGCGAAACCCAACAATGCGGCTATAAGCAATCCGCCAAAAACATAAAATGCATAATTTAAGATCTGCACCAGCAAATCGGAATCATGGGACTCCACCGGCGGCAGCATGGGCTCCATCGGCGGGGCCTCCATGTCAGACTGCTCCAGCGGCTCGGGTTCTTTCGGCTGCCGGAGCAGCCAGCCCACAACCGCTCGGAGCAACGACATCAGAAGCCCGCCGATCCAGCGGCCAACGCCGGCAGCCAGCAGTAAGGCTACCGCAATGATGATGCCGATGAACAGTCGATTATGGCGACGGAGCCCGGCGGGCAGCCGCTCTCCCGAATCACCAGAATGCGAGGTGTAACGCAAGTACTGGTGGTTGGTCACAAATAACGCGGTGGCTAAGCAGAAGACGCCGGACCAGGTGATCAACGAGACGGTTCCTTGAAGCGCTCCGATCCGCGGGTAAAAAATCCCCGCCAGGAAATAAAGGCCCAGCCCGGCCCAATACAGCCGAAAACTGCCCCAACGATTTCGAATCGTCATCCCCTGCAAGGAGCAGAACACTCCTGCAGCAAGCAACGCGGTGGATTGCAACACCGCGACGACGAGGGTCTGCACGGGAGTCTGACCTGCGGACGGCGCGCTGCCGAAACCAAGCGCCTCCGCGCCTCCTGCCCAAGCGAAGGCGACCCCGGCGAAAGCTGTGCCAAACGCGAGAGCCGCCGCCCCACGCTGCCACAGCTTGAGCAGGCGACCGCCGAGCAGGATGCCGGCCAGCGACAACAACGGCAGCAGACCCAGCGCCGCGGTCGGGAGCTCCGTCGGCCGAAGGTACACCGCGTACAGTATCCAAGCCGGTAACAGCAAGACGTATTCCATCAGGCAGGCCAGCCATAACCGCAGCGTTTCTACAAGGTAAGCGGATTCATTTTTCTCGTCGCTATGGCTTATGCCAGTAGGTCTGTCCTTCTTCACTGCTTCGTTATGCCGAGGATCATATTCCCCTCTGCTGCCCATGCCGCAATCCCTCCCGATATCCTGCGAGGTCCTCTTCCTTCTTTCCATCCGAACGGAAGATCCCTCTTCTTAACACCATCATACCACTGCAAGCGTCGTTTGTCCCCGGCTGATCAGTGGCATGACAACGGGGAGCTGTGCAAAAAAAGACCCCGCTCCTCGCAGATGAGGCGGGGGGAAGCGACTAAATCGCTGAGGTTTTGCTGTAGCTGGTTCGTTCGACAAGCATGGGATTTTTACGCGCTTCCGATTCGAACTCCATCATCTCCAACAGCCCGTCATACAGCGAATATCGCGGTTCCCACCAGAGGACGTCCCGGGCTTTGCCGTTATCCAACACGCTTTGCTCGATATCCCCCGCCTGGGCTGGACGAAACTGCGGCTGCACATTGCGCCCTGACATCTCCTTCAGCATTCCGAGTGCCTCAAGGAGCGAAATCCCGCGGCCGCTGCTGACATTCAGGACCTGGCTGCCGGTACACCGCAGCGCCAGCACGTTCGCCTCCGCAACATCTTTGACGTAAACAAAATCCCGCGTCTGCAGGCCGTCTCCGTACACCTCCAAGGGAAGCCCCGCCATCAGCCGCTCCACAAAAGCCGTCAATACTCCGTCTTCTCCGGTCCGCCGTTCCCGAATCCCGTATACATTGGCATACCGCAGGATGGAATAATTCAACCCATAGCGTTCATTGAACGATTGAATGTACATCTCGGAAACCCGCTTGGATACGCCGTAAAAAGACAAGGGCTCCGTCGCATGCGATTCCTCGATCGGCAAATGCTCCGGATTCCCGTAAACCGCTGCCGACGAAGCGAATACGATCCGCCGCACCTCGTACCGGACGCATTGCTGAAGCAATCGGATCGTTCCCAGGATGTTCGTCTCGGCATCCCCCGTCGGGTTATGCAAGGAGCGGCGAACGCTCGTTTGAGCTGCCAAGTGAATGACCGCCTCCGGACGTTCCTCGGCAAAAATTCGCTCCAGTTCCTCCGAAACGATATCCACCGCATAACCGCGGACCGACTCGTCCATTTTCCTCGGATTTCCGGCCAGGCCCGTATCGACCACAACCACCTCGTCTCCCTGATCTACCAGCCGCTGAACCGTGTGGCGGCCGATAAACCCCGCTCCTCCTGTGACTAGCACTTTCATCGTCTCGACTCCCCTATTCCCAAAAAGTACTGGCATTTGCCCCGTTTCAACCACCTTATGTAGGACGGGAACGGAATAGACTGGTAAAGCGTTGGAATTTCGTCATTATCGCACGTATTCACGAGTTAAAAAGTGAGACTGACAAGTGTCTCGTTGCCTCGTTTTCTGCGTATAGAATAACGATTCCGCTAATATACTGCTATGAATCCCTTTAACGAGACCCTTACTATTTTCGCTAGAGACGGAGTGGAATGAGATGAAAATGAAAATACGCAAAAAAGTTGCGATACCCGCGATCCTTCTGCTCCTCATGGCCGGCGGTCTGCTGACAGCCTATTTAAAATACGAGCCGTCCCGGCATTTTCGAAACGCCGATATCCCGGTATTGGCTACGCCGGAGTCGGCGGCCGGGATCGAGGTGCGTCCGGCAACCGAGGCCGTCAAGGAGGTGGAACCCCCCGAGCCAGCCGGCGGAACCCGCACCGGGACTGCCGGAGAGGCCGCGGCGGCGAAGCCTGAACCAACGGAAGGGATCCGCGGAGCCCGGGGCAGCTTCAACCTGCTGCTGCTCGCCACGGATGCCCGGGCGGACGAAGCTTCGCGCACGGACGTGCTGATGCTGGCCCACGTGAACCCCGAGCAAAATACGGTTAGTCTTGTATCCATCCCCCGCGACACTCAGGTCAACCTGCCCGGCATCGGTTTGACCAAGATCAACCATGCGCATGCGATGGCGGAAGCGAACGGTCAAGGCGGACACGCCGGAACGCTTGCCGCGATTCAAGCGGTCAGCAACTTATGCCGTTGCTCCATCAACTATTACGTTAAAACGAACTTCGACGGATTCGAGCATTTCGTTGATACGATCGGCGGCATTGAAGTCGAGCTGGATACTCCCGTCAAGCTGACTTATAACTATCGGACCCTGCCTGCAGGAAAGCAGCATTGGAACGGCGAAACCGCCTTGGATTTCGTCCGCGAACGCAAGTCGCTGGATGATGGCGATAATGCCCGGCAGCGTAACCAGGCGCTGGTTATTCAGGCAATCGCCCGCAAACTGCTTGTTCCGGACAACCTGGCTCGGCTGCCCGAGCTGATCCGCCTAGTCAAAGAGGATATCCTGGATTCCAATTTAACCGATGCCGATATGCTTAGCCTGGCCTGGATGGTTCGCGGCGTCGATCCCGAGGAGATGTATTTCGTGCAGTTTCCGGGGAGCAGCGGCAAGGCGAAGGATCCGCTAGTAGGCGCCGAGCTTTATTACTGGATCCCGAATATGACGGCCTGGGCCGAGCTTTCCCGTCAAATCCTAGGGGATGCGCCCGATGAATAAACCGGCCTTGCCCCAACTTAACGGCCGGTTTCGCCCGAATGGAGGCGGTGGCGGCCCGCGCCGGCGTCAGCTCCGGATACTCCTCCTCATCCTGTTGACGCTAGGCTTGAGTTGGGCCCTGCTGCTGCGGTGGGGACCGGTATCCCCCTTCCCCACCCCCACCTTTAACGTGAAGGAGGCCGGCGCAAAGGGCGATGGGGTTACGGACGATACGGCCGTATTTTTGCGCGTGCTGAGACAGGCCGCTGCCACCGGCCGCAGCACGTCCGTCATCGTGCCTCCCGGTACGTACCTGCTCGCCCTGGACGAGCCGCTGCCGATCCGCAGCGGCGTCACCCTCCGCGGCCTGGGCCGGCCGGTATTGAAGTTCCGCGCGATCTCCGGGGCTCGATACGGGTTCGAGGCCCTCTCCGTACAGGGACGCCAGATTCGCATCGACAGCGTCGTTATCGACGGTGGCGCACGGCTGACCCGCGGCATCGGCATCCATAGCGGTTCATCCGACGTGCAGATCGTAAGCAGCACGGTCCGGGACTTGAATCAACCGGCCGAGCCCCATCACCCGTTGGCGACCACCGTTGTCGCCGGCATCATGATCTATGGCGATACCACCAATATCTCGATCCTCGGCTGCACGCTGACCAGCATCTCCGCACGCGAAGCCGCGCCGGTCGCCCGGGGAATTATGGTGTGGAGCGAGCCCGGACGAACGATTGCCCGCCGCGTCAGCATGACGGGCAACCTGATCTCTTATATTTCACCGCGGGAGGATGCGGACGGTATCTACTTCGATCAGCCGCCGTCCTCCTCGCCGTTATCGGATTCCGTGATCTCGGACAATATCATCCATCACGCCGCTAAACGCGGCATCAAAATCTCCGCTCCCGGCGTTATCGTAAAAAACAACCGAATCCTAAACTCGTTTTCCGGGGATAACCACTACCTCGTTACACCTAAGGACCCTTTGCCGCAGGACATGTACGCCGCCATCTCCATTTATGCCGGCGATGTGACCGTATCCGGCAATATCATCGGGGGACTCGGCAGCTACTATGCCGCCATTGAAGCGGACGTCGGCACGGCAAGCGGTGTCGTTATTGAACACAATGTCATCGAAGGCGCCGCAGGCCCCCCGTTCCCCAATACGAGCGGAATCCGTCTCGGCGAGATCGGCGGTTTCCGGATCATCGGAAACACGATCCGCGGCGCTGAAACCCCCATCCGCCTCTCGGAGGAAGCTCAGGCCGCGCTCGTCTCCGGAGCCGGGACGCTGGCGGAGAATATATCGAAGGAAGTAATTGGGGATTAGAGCAAGGGGCAGTTTAGAGATGGATAAGTATGGGGGCGGCTAAGTACGGAGTTAGATGAGTTGGAGGAGGCTAGATCAGTCTGTGCGGAGGTTTAAAGTAAATAGGGAGGTTGTTAGGTGCCTGTTTGGCAAGAAAATGTTGTATTAAGTACAACATTTCAGACGACTATTTGCTCAGAGGCCCTAAAGTATTGCATTTTAGAGTCAATTTCATAATTCAAAGCCGTTGATCTAGCTGGATATTTTGGTCATAGAAAAGGGAGTACCTCCCCAAATCTCGAATTAACAGGTAACCAAACCAAACCCGAGAGAAAAAAAAGGAGGTAACCCCTATCTATTCAATTCGCCAAATAGAACTGTTTTCCTTCGAGGAATTGTTACAAATGCAACCTGAAGATAGATATAGCCAGATCTTCGAGCATTTGAACCTCGCTCCGGTTATGCAATCGCTAAGTAAAAAACACGGCCGTGGGCGACCGGAGGAATTGAACGTGCCGGCCATGATCTATTCGCTGCTCATCGCAAAAATGGAAGGTATAGAATTTGTGTCCGCCCTGGTTAAGCGGCTCAAGTCCAGCGAAGAATTTCGAATCCAGTGTCGGTTTACCGGTTCCAATCGCATACCGAGCGAAGCTTCCTATTCGAGACTGATCCATGCGCTGCAACAAAATGGACTTCTTGAGAAGTTACAGGACCGTCTAGTACTGTCCGCCTTAGAAGAAGGATTCGTATCTGGTACGCATATCGCCGTCGACTCCTCGATCGTCGAAGCTTGGGACTGCCAATTCAGCGAGTCCGCATCCAAGCGACGGGCCGCTCGACGTTCCAAAAAACAAAGTAAGACACCGGAGTTAGAACAACTCAAATTGGATGTCACCGAGTCGCAACCCCCACCCGTGAGCGAACGGCCTAGGAAACCGACCTACCCGCGCGGGCGCGCCTCTGCTGAAGAAACAGAGCGTCGGCGTAAGGAACGGGAGGCTTACGAAGCGAGCCTAGGGCCGTTTGAGAAGAAAGTGGAGGACATGCTGTCCTCCACATACGATGAACTGCTCGCTGCATTGCCTAGGCAGGCCGCACGCTGTGACAAAAAGAACTCTAAAGGCAGGCTCACCAGCTGGTATGGTTTCAAGGCGAATATATTAGTGGATACCGACAGCCAATACATTCTCAGCGGTGTGTTCAGCTCGGCGAACCCAAACGACCAACGAATGGCGATTTTGCTGCTTAAGGGCCTGCCGCTGAAGTTCCCTATGCTTAAAGTGAAGCACGTCTTAGGAGACAAAGGCTACGACAGCAAGGCGGTCTACCAGTTAATTCACTCGCTAGGCGCCTACCCGGTCATTGATATAATCCACCATACGGAACCTCCCGAGGGAATGAACCGGGATTACAGTCCCGTTTGCAAGGAGGGGCATGCCTACCGCTATGACAGTTTTGACACCAAATACGAGACACTTCGATATACTCGGCCAAACGAGTGCAAGGATTGCCCATTTGCCGAGTCCAGCTGCCAGAAGGTCTTTAAGATCCGCATTGAAACGGATCTGCGCAAGCACACCTATCCGGCAAGAGGAAGCGAGAGCTTTGTGAAGCTGTACAAGAAACGAACTGCTGTGGAGCGCGTATTTGCCTACCTCAAGGAGTATTTCGGAATGAGACGCACACGTCACCGCGGTGTTCGAGCGAGCGTCGACTTTCAGTTAAGCACGTTGGCTTATAATCTCAGTAAGTTTGCCTTAGACAAGTTGAACAAGCAGTTGAGTCAGCACCGGCAAGTCGCCTGATTTTTATAAAAAACGATCTCGAATTTTGGGCAAGCATGCCCTCCAGCAAACTGAATTATGAAATTGACTCTTTTATACAACATTTTAGGGCCAATTTGCGATAACACCCTTAAATTGTTGTACTTTATGCAACATTTCGGCCTAAACTCACGAGAACCGAAAAAAATTGTTGCATAAAATACAACATTTTCGCTTAGTGTCGTGTCGTACCGGTAGGCACGGCAAGCTAGAGATAGAGTACGGGGCCTTAAAGCGGCGCAAGCGCAGGCGCAAGCTCAACGTTGGAGCCATCTAAGTACCCGCCGCCGTTTCGCCGGATGCAGAGGAACCAGCACCGCCTAGCGTCCCCATGGTCGCATCCGCCCCTCCTCCAGCTGCCGCTACGCCTTTAGCCTGTTCTCGCTGAACCACAACTCGGATCGTCTGAAACAGGATTTTGAGGTCGAGCAGCAGCGAGTATCTTTTGATGTACATCAGGTCGTAACGCAGCTTGTCGGACGGTGTGGTCGCATACCCCGCCATGACCTGCGCATATCCGGTTAACCCCGGCTTCACCATCAACCGGTAAGTGTAGTGCGGAAGTTCTTCCTTGAAACGGTTAATGAAGAACGCCCGCTCCGGCCGCGGGCCCACTAAGCTCATATGACCCAGCAGCACATTAAATAACTGCGGCAGCTCGTCGATACGCGTAGCCCGGATCCATTGGCCCAGCCGGGTCACCCGCGCATCGTTCCGTCCGGCCAGCACAGGGCCGGTCGCCGTTTCCGCCCCGTCGACCATGCTGCGGAACTTATACAGCGGGAACGGTTTTTCCTGCAGGCCGATACGCTCCTGGACATACAACGCCTTCCCCCGCGACGTCAACGGGATCAAAACGAACATCGCCAGCATTACAGGCGACGCCGCCAGCAGCAGGAGCGAAGATGCGACCAGATCAAACAGACGCTTGAATAACCGCTCCGGCAGCGTCAGCTGCGGCGGCATCAGCGAGTAAACAAGCAGATCGCCAATTTGCTGCGGTTCGGCGTCGGCTAAATAGAGCTCGTAAAAGTCCGGAACAATGACCACTTCCATATTCCGTTGCCCCGCCGTCCGGGCCCACTCGGCTTTCGTTTCGGGGGCCAGCCCCGGACCGATCAGCAGCGTCTCTATGCCCGCCCAAGCTTCCTCCGGCAACCCTGCGCCATCCCCTCGCTCATCTGTTCGAACGATCCGTTCAATGCGGAACCACGGCCGCCCCTGCTCCAGCACGCTGCGCAGCACCTTGTCTCCCGGAGCTTCATTACCGATGATGGCCAGCGTGCTTTTGCGGCTGAACCCCTTACTTTGGATATAAAACAGCAGCAGGCGTAATCCAAACGACAACAGCAACTGGGTACTAAACGCGATTAACAGCAGGTTTGGGGTCAAGCTGAACAATTTGCTCGCATAGCCGAACACGATCAGCCCCGCGGCGACGAACAGTTGCGCCAACAGCAAGTTCCACAGGAATTGGGCCGGCTTCCGCCGTCCAGCCAAATCGTACAGATTGAAGAAATAATATGTCATCACCGTAAACATCCCCAGCCATGGCGCGCTGCGGAAGGGGGAGTCCCCCAGAATGACGGGCGAGCTCCAATTCCCCTCCGGCAACAGTCCGGCTGCAAACCGGTAACTGACATAGATCACCAGCAGGTCCAGCAGCAGGAGCACTCCCTTCATCCCGTTATTCCGGTATAGCTTGATCATAAACTTTCCCCTCCTCCGCGCCTCCCAAGCTAGGCTGTTCCCTGCAAACTTCCGTACGCTCCATCAACCCGAGCCCCGCATAGACCGCCGCCACATCGCGGCGGATCTGCTCCAAATCGTACAGCCCCGCCAGCTTGCGGCTGTACTCGCCCATACGCCGCCGCCGCGCGGCGTCCTGCTGCAACTGCTCGAGCGCATCGGCTGCCGCCGCCACGTCCCCGACCGCAACGAGGTATCCGTTACCGCGCTTCCTCCCGGCCAACCCCGGCCAGCAGCAGCACGGCGGGGAGGCCCCGGCGGCGCAGCTCCGCGATGGCACTAATCAGCTGCCCCTGATTTTTGTTGCGATTCAGCTCCGCAATGCAAAGCACGGCGAATTCGTCCGGAGCCAAGCCAAGGTCGCGACGCAGCCGTTCGCGTTCATCGCCCTCCCAAGCCGCGTGCAAAGACCGGTCAACCCCAACCCCGGGAACGTATACCGAACGGCCGCGAACCGGAAAAGCGACCGCCCGCCGTTCATCCTCCCGGTTAATCGTGACCAGCACATCGGTCCAACGCGACAGGAATCGTTCCAGCGGATAATACAACAGCCAGTTTCGCCAAGGAGCCCCGGAGTAGAAATGAAAGCCATGCGCTGTATATACGATTTGGGGTGCTGGTTGACCCGCCAGACGGGCAGCCACCCGGCAAACCACGCTCGCGTTAGGCGTATGCACGTGGATCAGGTCGTACCGCTCTCTTTTCAACCAGCCGATGAGCTCCCGCATGGCCCTTAAATTCCCGAGAGCCAAAGGGTTGCGGCTAAACGGCAGATCCCGGCATTCAAACCCGGCGGCATCTACCTCCCCCCGCCCGTGATCCGGGGCAGCGTAGGCATGGACCGTAAACCCGGCAGCCCGCAGGTCGCTCATAAAAGGCAGATGGAACGCCGCAAGATGGGTGTAAACCGTGGCGATATAGGCAACTTTTCCTTTTCGCGTCTGCGTCATCCTTCATGCGCCTCCTTAGGCATCGCCGCCCGGACGGCGGACAGCTTCCGTCCGGACGCCTGCTCGTACAGTTCGATCCATTTCCCGGCGACGCGGGACATGGCATAATTCGCGGCGGCGTGTTCCCAGCCACGGTCCCCCATCGCTTGGCGCTCCTCCGGCGGCAAAGCCATCACTCGCTCCATCGCGCGGGCGAGCGCGGCCGGATCCTCCGGCGGTACGAGGTAGCCGTTCACGTCGTCCAGCACCACCTCGGCGTTGCCGCCCACCGCGGTAGCAACGATCGGCAGCCGGCCGGCGCAAGCCTCCAGCAACACGATCGGCAGGCCCTCCCACTTCGAGGAGAGCACAAAGCCGTCAGCGGCGTGCAGCAAGGCCGGCATATCCGTGCGAATCCCGAGGAACCGCACCTGGCCGGTTAAGCCCAGCTCCTCCGCTTGCCGTTCGATCTGCGGCCGCTCCGGTCCGATGCCAGCAATCCACAGCATGCTGTCCGAGAAGCTCCGCCGCACTTCGGCAAAGGCGTGCAGCATGGCGGGGTAGTCTTTTTCGGGGACGAAACGTCCGGCAGCCAGCCAGATGAAGGGGCTTGGGCTAGCAACGGATGGCTGGGCTACGCCTCCATTCCCTTCCGCCTCCAGCTCTTCCTCCCCCCTCAGACCCAGCAGCCCTAGCTCCGCCCGCAGCTGCATGCGCCCCCGCTCGTCCCCGGTAAATCGGCTAAGGTCAATGCCGTTCTCTATTAGCCGAATTTTCCGGGCTGGAGCAATTCGCCGCTCCGTATAAGCGCGCACCGCTTCCCGGCTGACGTTGGTGAGCAGGTCTCCGAGCGGATCGGTAAGCCGGTACAGCATCTCCCGCCGCCACCCTCCCTCGTTAACGTTATGGGCGGTGCATATCAAATACGGAATACGGACGAACAACCGCGTGACCCGAGCCAGTAGGTTGGCATGCACCAGATGACTGTGGACGACGTCGGGCCGCATCCGCCGAATCAGGGCAGCTA
Source organism: Paenibacillus rubinfantis (assembly GCF_001486505.1). Taxonomy (GTDB): domain Bacteria; phylum Bacillota; class Bacilli; order Paenibacillales; family Paenibacillaceae; genus Fontibacillus; species Fontibacillus rubinfantis. The sequence continues at coordinate 386,469 of NZ_LN909064.1, read as the reverse complement.
GACGAAAAACAGCCCTGGGGTCGGGCACGCCCTTTTTCATGCCAAGGCTGACCACCTCGACTCCCAGTTCCTTCAGCTCCTCCAAATACGCAACCGGCGGTATCATCGTGACCAGACGGACCTCGCAGCCCCTGGCCCGCAGCTCGCGGCACAGCAGCAGCACCTGGTTCTCCGCCCCGGCATAATCAAATCCGGTGATCAAAAACAAGAGCTTCACGTTGGATCCCCACTCCTTCCCGTTCCTTAAGCGGCAGCAGCGCCAAAGCCGTCATGGCCATCACCACATATTCGTAGTTGTAGCCGAAGTCCCCGCTGGCCAAGGCGTAACCCACCGCTTGAATCAGCAGAATCGCCAGCACCGGCGTACGTCGAAAAGCGGCCCATAAGGAGAACAGCACCGCAAACGTCCATAACGTCAGTCCTACGAATCCCCCTTCCGCAGCGATCTCCAACACCAAATTATGCGGAAAATCCCGGGCCAACGGCGGCGTGACGCTGCCTAGTCCAGCGCCGAGAAACGGCGAGGCCTCCAGCTTCTCCAAGGCCCGGGTCTGCAAATCCATTCGGCCGATGTAGTTATCGTCGCCCTGCAGCTGGTTCCGATCGAACAGCACCATAAACCGGCTGCTTTCCACCCAAGTTTTTAGCTGCTCTGCATAAGCCGAGGCCGTACCGCCCGCGACGATCAGCAGGAATAGTAAAGGCACTGCCAAGCGCGACAGTTTCCCAAGCTTCTGCTCGCGAAATTTGCGGATCAACCAGACGCCGAAATAAAGCCCATTGGCCAGCAAAAAAGCGGCCAGCGGCCCCCTGGACTGCGTAGCCAGCGCCGAAGCCATCGCGACGCCCAGCGACAGGAGTCGGACCGGCAACGGGATCCGCGGCGCCCATAGACAGACCGTTACGGTGATCAGCGAGGTCCGAGCGTTAAAGATCGGGTTCCCTCCGGGCAACGTCAACCGGCCTGGATATTCCTCGCTGTACTCCCCGAGCAGCAGATGCAACAGCGCATAGGCGAGGCCGACCCAGGCGACGATGGTCCAGGAGAATCGGCCGTATTTTCGGTAAACCAGATACACATAAAGCGCCGGGACGACCCCGTGGGCAAGTAGAATCACTTCTTTCATAAGCCCGTTTGACTCGGATGGGGCCCAGGTGATCGAGATCAAAGCATACGCGAGAAATATCCCCCACAGCCATATCCCTTGATCCCGTAGTGTCTCAAGAACGATTGACGGCTTCAGCAGCCATGCGGACCCTACAAGCAGCAACGGTGCCCCAATCAACAGGATTAAGGATTCGCCGGGAACGGCCAGCTTGTAGAAGTAAGCGAAGAAATCGAAATAGATGCAAAACGCAAACAGGTAGGCGGCGTCCACCTTCATTTTTAGCGACAGCAGGCATTGGAGCGTGAAACCTACGACGGCGATAACAAGCAATGCAATCCATAGCAGGCTGAGCTCCATTATCCGTCCCCACCTCCGTCACCTCGTCTCCGTTCTCCGGCAAGCCGGTGCAAGTAGGCAACCCGTGCCGCCTCTTTGACGGTCACGTCCAAATGGCTCACTTGCTCGCGCTCCACCCGCCGCCCACGCCAGTCGCGGGCAAAGCTTTCGATCGCAAGGAGATGGCGGATCGTGTTCTCCGGCTCGCCCGGCAGTTGGAGAAAGAACGGGACCGGTTCGGGAAAATCCGTCTCGCGATAAGCGGCAATCACCGGCAAGCCGTTAGCCAAATACTCGCGAACCTTCAGCGGCGAGGCCTCCTCCATGCCTTTGCGGTACAACGCCAGCGTGCCGATGGCGATATCGGCCTCATCCAGCAACGGTTGATAATGATCGCGCGTCAGCTGACCGTGAAACGCCATGTTGCTTGGCACCGGCAGGCCGGACGCCTCCAGTTCGCTGCGCTCCGGTCCGATGATGTCAAATCGCCAATCCGGTTTGTTGGCAGCTAGCCGGGCGATCTCGTCCAAGCCTTGCCAAGCTTGGCCCGGCGAGCTGATGAATACGAAGCGGACGGGTCCCTCGTCCTGGCGTGCCCCCATATGCCGTCCCGCCGCAAACATCTCTAACGGGATGCCGTTGCCGATGACCACGTGGTTCTTCGCATTCGCATACCGGCGAAAACCGTCCGCCCGGGCCAGCTCGCCGCTGACGAACACAAAACCCCCGGCGGCCTTCAGCACAAGGCGGCGCGTCAGCCAGTGGTACATGCGGCGGAAGCGGCCCAATCCCCCCCCTTCCAGCGCCAACTCAGCGACATCGTTCGTATTGATCTCCAGCGCAGACGGATACTCGCGGAGCAGCTTGGGCAGGGAGGGGTAATACAGGTCGAAGCGATGATAGATGACGTCCGGCTGCCAAGCCCGCACCCGGGCGGTTAGCGCTCTAAAGCGGGGAGTCCGGCCCAGCTTGCCGCGATACGCCTCACGGAAGACAGGCAGCCCCCCGGTTTCCGCCTCCGTCCATACGGCTGCGGATTCGCGGCTGAACAGGAACAGCGCCGTTTCATGGCCTAACGCTTGCCAACTGAGCGCCTGGCTGATGATTTTTTTGAACACACCGCTCTCCGGCCCTTCGTTCCAATGGATCAGATAGGCGATTCTCACACGCTCTCCCCCTTACGGCTGGTGCTGTCCCAGCAGCTCCAGCACCAGCTTGCGGTAAACGGACCGGTCCGACGATTTCACGAGCTGGCTATTATGCCAGAGCAAGGTGAAAACGCCGTTATATCTTCGGCATTCCAGGTACAGTTGGCGGATCGTTTCATAGGCTTCTTCGGGGCCAAGCCCCATGTATTCCGGATGCAGAATCGTCTGATCCATAACGATAAGCGGACGTTCGCGAAGCGCCAGCTCACGGCGAGTTGTCAGGTTAAACACCGGGAACTCGTAGCAGACGCCGCAGCGGAAGCCCGCCCGGTCGGCATAGCTGAGCGTGCTGTCGTAATCCAGGCCGGCATCCTCCCAGAACTGCCACGTATCCGGGGCCTGCCAGCGCAAATAATGCTGACGCCCGCCCCAGACATCCTGGCGGATCCCGTTGGTTTCCGCGATCTGCCGCAGCTTTTCGAATTGCCTGCGGATGCGCGCGGGGTTCAAAAAGGTATGATATCCCGGATGCAGACCGATCTCGTGCCCCCGGGCGTGAATCTCCCGCAGGAGACGCTGGATCGCGGGGTCGTCGATGGAATAGTTCCCGTCCAGACCGGATTTCGCCCGGTGCTCCTCGGTAATGAAGTAAAAAGCGCTGCGCAGTCCGGCTTGCTCGCTTAGCTCCATCAGCCAGCCGAACGTGTTGTACGGGTCTCGGTCCAGCGCGCGCCGGGAGCGGAGAAGCACCCCCGCTTTTTGACGGGCGGATTCGAAATCCCTTCGGCGGACGAGGTCCATGCTCATGTCGCGAATCATACGCAACCGACTCCGGCCATAGACGTAAAACGGATAATCCACGTCATGGCTGAGGACGACGGCCGCTTCCCGCTTCCTGCGTGACAGCCCCGGCCACAGCTTGTGCAGCAATTCCCACAGCAGCTCCACATATTCGTTTATGATCGGACGATGCAGGAAGGACTCGCGCCAAGCCAGGGATCGGCGGGCGGGAAACCGCCCGTGCCGGTCCTTCTCCCGGCATGCGACCTCTTCATACCGAGTCAGCATAAACAAACTGCTGCCAAACACATCGATGCCGAGATAATACCCTTCCTCCCCCTCTTCGCCAAGCCGCTCGATGTAGCGGCCGGTTCGGCCTCTCGCGCCGTAGATCACCGGCAGCGGCTCCCCTTCCGGTTCCCCCGCAGGTGGTGCAAATCGATCCAACGGCAGCTTAGGCAGGGAAGCCGGGCTCAGCCATAAAGAGTCAGGCGTCTGCAAAAGTACATCCGGCATTCGGAGTCGGCGGACCGGGGAGCCCTCTTTTTTCGCTGGCGTATCCTCATCCGAAGTCCATACCAGTTCAACATGCTCTCCTTCTCGGTAGGCGATGGTATAATCCAGACCCAGGAACTCGCCTAGAATCACGCGGTAGATGTATTCTCTCTCGGCGGCCCTTGCTGGAGGCGAATAAATCATCAACATCCCGTCATCCTCGCTCCTTGCCCAGTAGTGATCTCTCCGCCAAAGCTTCTTCGGAAGCTTCCTCGGAGGTTTCCAGAACAACCTCTCCCTCGCTAACCGCTCCTTTGTATTTCCGTACCGAATGCCACGACAGCCCCAGATGCAGCGCATATCCCAATGTGGATGCGGCGCTGAACAACCCGATCGCGACGTCCGCCGATTGCTGCGTATGCCAAGCGAAGTACAGCGAGCCCAGGATGAGCACCGTCCGTATGATCTCCCGATACAAATGCAGGTCCTGACGCTCCATAACGTCAATCGTGGAGCCGACGGAGTTGGCCACGAATTGGCTCAGGTACATGATCGACAAGATGCGGATAAAGCTGCCCGACTGGGCCCATTCCTCGCCGAACAGGAAGGCGAACATGTAAGGACCCACAGCGACGATGGCAAAAATGACCAAAGCGCCAAACAGAAAAACGTTGCGGACCGTTTTGCGGAACAAAGGATACAGTCTGTGGGGATGGTTGATCATGGAGTCAGCGGATTCCGCTAAATACACGTTGCGGACGGAGGTCATAATCAGCGTCATCGGTGAGCCGAGAATGCGCTGGCAGAGCGCGAACCAGCCGGCCACCTGCGGGCCGTAGAACGAGGCGAGCAGGATCGTAGGCACGTACAGCACAACGCTGTTCAGCAGCCCGGCAGCCATCGACAGGAACGGAAACCGCCGGTACCGATAAGCGCTCTCCTTCAAGTCGGCCCAATCCGAAGTGATGGCCTGACTTTTCACATCCCGGCGCCACAGCTTCCACTGCGGCAGTAATCCACCGAAGCGGCCAACGATATCGCCGATGATCAGCCCCAGCGGACCCAGGTGAAACAGGCTAAGCCCAATTTGCGAGGAGACCTGGCTGAGGCTTTGCGTATATTTCGTTCGCGCCAGCTGTTTGAAGTATTTTTTGCGGATCGACCAGTAGTTCAGGATTTGATAAAACCCCGCACCGAACAGGCTGACGATGAAGAACATGTAGTAGTGCGTCAAATACGACTCGTGCAACCATGCGGACAGCGGCTCCTCCAGGATATGAATCCCGATGCCGCTGGCGATGCTGACCCCAATGCAGATGCGCAGGGACAGGCTCAGCACATTGGAGGCGGTTCGGTCGTCTTCCGGCAGCGTAATGGCATTTTCGTAGGAAAAAGAGATAACCATCAGCAAAATCCCGATGATCGACAGGTACATGGAGTAAGTGCCATATTCGGTTGGCGAGTAGAGGCGCGTCAACACCGGCAATGTCGCCATCACGATGACTTGGCTGATTACCGTCCCGCTGGCCAGCACGGCCACGTTTCTCAGGAACCCGTCGTTCTTAAGCTTACGCAGTAAGCCGGGCAGGCTCTGGATGCGAAGCAGCTCCAAGAGTTGCCTGAGATAGCGGATGAATTGGGAGGAGAGTTTCTTTATCATGTTTGCCATAATCGTCCTTTGATTAAAAAGATTAGCCCATCAGTCGGCGAATGTGCCCTGCGATATACTCCTGCACCTCTGCGCTGATCTGCGGCCAAATAGGCAGCGACAGCACTTCCTGCGACAACCGCTCCGCCAGCGGGAATGTCAGGTTGCGGTCAGCGTAGACGGGGAGTTGATGCACCGGCAACGGGTAGTACACGTAACTGCTGATCCCGGCTTCCGCTAACCCTGCCTGGACCGCGTCCCGCCGGCCATTCAGCACGCGTGCCGTGTATTGGTGAAACACCTGCTTATCTCCGTCCGGAACCTCGCTAGGAAGCATCAACCCGGGGATATTCCGCAGCAGCTCATGATAGCGTGCCGCAGCCTGGCGGCGACCTTCGTTCCAATCCTCAATGTAGGGCAGCTTGACCCGCAGGATCGCCGCCTGGATCTCGTCGAGCCGGGAATTAAAGCCCACCCGCTCGTTGTAATATTTGCGCTTCGAGCCGTGCGTCCGCAGCATTGCCGCCGCCTCGGCCAGTTCCGGGTCGTCCGTGACCAGCAATCCGCCGTCACCATACGCTCCGAGATTCTTTGATGGAAAAAAGGAATAGCAGCCCATGTCCCCGATCGTCCCGGTCTTGCGTCCTCCCGCCTCCGCGCCAAACGCTTGGGCCGTATCCTCGATAACGACCAACCCGCGGCGGCGAGCCAACTCCATCAGCCGTTCCATGTCCAGCGGGCGGCCGAACAGGTGCACGGGGAGGATTGCCTTGGTACGCGGCGTGATGACCGCCTCCAGATCGTCCAAGTCGAGATTGTAGGTCAGCGGGTCGACGTCGGCAAAAACCGGTTCCGCCCCTACGCGGCTAATTGCCTCCGCCGTGGCAAAGAACGTAAACGGCGTTGTTACCACTTCGTCGCCAGGCCCGATCCCGGCCGCCAGCAAAGCGATGACCAACGCGTCCGTCCCGGAATTCAGCGCAATGGCGTGCTTCGTCCCCAGATACTCGGCTACCTCCCGCTCCAGCTGCTTCACCTGATTGCCCATAATAAACGCCGCCTCATCCAACACCCCTTCGATCGCCTGAAGCAGCTGCGGCTTCAGCTCCGCTACCTCCCGCTTCAAATCCAGCAGGGGGATTGTCGGCAGCTTCTCCGGGGCCGTCGTCGTCCCCGACCCCTTGAGATTTCCAGCGATACCGTTCGTTTGATCTCCTTTGATCCGTAGTGGCTCCATCCCGTTCACTCACCCTTCCTTCATGATCGCTACGACGTCCTGCTCCAGCCGGTATTCCCGGCCGCAGTCGCTGCATTGTCCGGCCCCGCCGCTAAAGCCCAGCGTCTTCCCGCAGCGGCACACCCAGCCGATGCGCCGCCCGGGCACCCCGGCGATCAGCGCGTAGGGCTGCACATCGCGGGTGACGACGGCCCCGGCCGCGATCAAGGCCCATTCGCCGATCGTGATCCCGCAGACGATGGTGGCGTTCGCCCCGATCGACGCGCCGCGCCCCACCCGCGTCTTGAGATAATCCTCGCTGCGGTTACGTGGAAACGCCGCGCGCGGAGTCCGCACATTGGTAAAGACCATGCTTGGCCCGCAAAACACCTCGTCCTCCAAAATAACGCCTTCGTAGACGGAGACGTTATTTTGGATCTTCACCCCGTTGCCGATGCGAACGCGATTGGCGATATAGACGTTTTGCCCCAAGCTGCACCGGCTGCCGATAACCGCGTCTGACGACACATGAGTAAAATGCCAAATTCTCGTCCCTTCCCCAACCTGCGCTCCCGGATCCACAACCGCGGTTTCATGAATCGATCCATCCATGTTTGTTAGCTCCTCTTAAGGTAAATTGGGTGAGATTTGTTGTAAAAGGTGCAACATTTAGCGACAAAATGAGCTGCGTTGGCCGGAAATGTTGCAATAAGTACAACAATTGGGCGGCTCCAACCCGATTTGGAGCATAAATGTTGCAGGAAGTGCAACATTTCCGCGCGCCACCCGCCATTTGGAGTCCAAATGATGCAATAAATACAACATTTGCGCCAGAGGCCGGAGAGACGTCGATGCACCGCCTGCCGCCCGAGCCCACCCGCTGGCCGCAAGCCATATGACACGGGCCAATCGCTACAGCAAGTAATACCGCTCCGGCTTGACCTGCTCCCTCATGGCGTTTCGAGTGTCAAGCAGGCAGCCGCTGGCGCGCCCGATCAGTTCGTAGTCAAAGCCCGAATGATCGGTTGTGATGACCGCAATATCGGCGTCCCTCAGCCGCTGCTCGGTCAGTTCCTCGCACGTATAAGCGAGGCCCTGATGTTTGAACTCCGCAATATGCGTGTCACTCGTCCATACGGTGGCGCCGCGCTCCTCCAGCAGTCCGATCATTTTCAGCACCGGCGATTCGCGGTAATCGTCGATGTCTTTTTTGTACGCGACACCCAGCAAATAGACGGTCGAACCGCTCAGCGACTTACGGTCGCCGTTTAAGATATCGCCGATCCGCCGTACCACGAACTCCGGCATCGCATTATTGATCTCCCCCGCCAACTCGATCAGTCGGGTATGATACCCGTACTCCCGCGCTTTCCAGGTCAGGTAAAACGGATCAACCGGGATACAATGCCCGCCTAGCCCCGGCCCCGGATAAAAAGCCATAAACCCATAGGGCTTGGACTTTGCTGCATCGATGACTTCCCACACGTTAATCCCCATCCGGCTGCAGAGAACGGCCATCTCATTGGCTAAGGCGATGTTGATATGACGGAACGTGTTCTCATAAATCTTCTCCATTTCCGCCACCGCCGGACTGGATACCACGTGCACGTCGCCGTTCAGGACCTGGCGATACAATGCCTCGGCCACCTTCGAGCATGCCGGCGTGACGCCGCCCACCACTTTGGGCGTGTTTTTCGTGTTGTAGGTTTTGTTGCCGGGATCCACCCGTTCCGGGGAATACGCCAGAAAAAAATCAACCCCGCAGCGCAGTCCCGTCGCTTCCAGGATCGGCCGCACCAACTCCTCCGTCGTCCCGGGGTAGGTGGTGCTCTCCAGCACGACCAGCATCCCCGGGTGCAGAAACCGAGCGATTTCCCGCGTGGAATTCTCTACGTAGCTCGTATCCGGCTGCTGATAAATATCCAGCGGCGTTGGCACGCAGATCGCCACGGCATCTACCTCGCGCAAAAACGCATACTCCGCGGTCGCCCGCAGCCGTCCGTCCTCCACCATGCCGCGCAAATCCTCATCCACGACGTCCCCTATGTAGTTATGACCGCGGTTTAGCATCTCGATCTTCCGGCTCTGCACGTCAAATCCGATGACGCGGTAGCCGGCTTTCGCCTTTTCGACGGCCAGCGGCAGCCCCACATACCCTAGCCCAATCACGCCGATCACCGCGGTTTTGTCCTTGAGCTTGCGCAGCAGCCCGGCTTGCTCGTTCCCGGAGCCTTCCGTCTCCGGTATCCATTGACTCTGCATTCCGCTATGCATAACGTCTCGTCTCCTTCCTATCCGAGGGTATGAGCAGGTTCACCGCTCCCCCCGCCGGTCATGTCCAGCGCCAGCTTCACGGCGCGTATGCCGTCCTCCAGCGTGATTTCCGGTTCCCGGTCCTCCTGAACGGCTTGGACGAGATCGGCGATGATGCATTGATGCCCCGGTACGCCGTAGGGATCCTTGTCCACGCTGCGAATCAGCGCTTCCGTTTCTTCCCGCGACATCGAAGCGCAGACCCAATGGCGGATCCAGTTGGCCGTCTTGCCGCCGATCACGGCATAACCTTCCTCGCCGAATACAGAGAGGCTCTCCTCCAGGTTATGTCCGTACACCGTGGTGGCCGCCTCGATCACGCCTAATGCGCCGCTGTCCAGCCGGATCGCCGCAATCGCTACATCCTCCGCCTCGATCCGCTTCAGTCTCGTCGCCGTCAGCGATTTGACCTCCGCAACCGGGCCAAACAGCCATTGCAGCAAGTCCAGGCCGTGGATCGCTTGATTGAGCAGCACACCGCCGTCCATCGCCTTCGTGCCGCGCCAAGCCGCTTGGTCGTAATAGGCTTGGCTGCGATTCCAGCGCACGGTCATGTTGACGTGGCTCAGCTTGCCGAATCGCTGCTCCGCCAGCGCCGCCTGGAGCACCCGCATCGCCGGACGGTACCGATTCGGGTGAACCACCGTCGCCTTTACGCCGCTTAAGCGAACGGCTTGGCGCAGCTGCTCCGCCTCCCTCAGATCCAGCGTCACCGGCTTCTCCAGCACGAGATGCTTGCCCGCCCGGAGCGCCTCGAGCGCCAGCGCCCCGTGCAGTCCGCTGGGCGCGCAGATGCAGACGGCGTCAATATCCGGCTGATGTGCCAGCATCGTGCCGAGATCCGGATATGACGCGGCTGGCGTGATCACCTGCAGCTCCGCCAGCCGGTCCGGGTTCGGGTCGCATAGAGCTACAAGGCGGGCTCCTTCCGTTTTTTCAATCGCGTCGATATGCTTGTAGGCAATATGCCCGCAGCCCGCGATGGCGAAATTCATCATTTGACCGCCCTCCCTTGATATTTCTTCTCGATCCGGACCAGGGCGTCGCCAAGCTCCGAGTAATCCTCCGGCAGATGCCGCCGCGCCTGGCGGTTTTTCTTGTTGCGCAGGTGCCGGGCATCCCGGATCAGCGCCAGGCTGAGTCCCGCGAACAGGCCCACGAAGGCAGCGAGCGCGAGGTTGAGCGCTTTGCGAGGGCTGACCGGTTTCTGGGTCTCCTCCAGGCTGGCGTAATCCAAAATGGAGACGTTGGCGCCGTCCACGATCTCCTTCGATTTGGCGATAAACGTATCGGCAAAGGCATTCGCGATCTGAACCGCCTGCTTCGGCTCGTCTCCCGTATAGGACAGCATAATGACCAACGTTCCGGGATCGGTGCGAACCTTCACCTTTTTTAGCATTTGAATGACCGTGTCTGGGGTGGGGACCTTCCTTTTGACTTCCGTAGCGATATAGCGGCTTTGGATCGTATCCTCATAGGTTTTGGTCAACATCTGGCTGGCCAAGAACTCGTTGTAGGTACTCGATCCCGGATTCGACGCGATATTGGCGACCAGACTTACGTTAGCCCGGTAGGAGGGAGTCACCACTTCGTTCAAAAGCACAGCCAGTCCGACGCAAGTCGCCAGAACGATAGAAAATGCGAGAATATGCCGACGGACGGCGTTCCAAACGGCTACCATATCCATAGTTGTTCACCTCATTCGATTAATGCCTGCAAGCTTCGGTTCTCGGCAATTTCCTTTTCCTCAGATTCCGTCGGTATGACCGCTGCCTGGTTCTCCGACCCCGCCAAAACTCGCTCGCCAAGCTCCTCCATATTCAAGCTGATCATTCCGTATCGTTCGGCCAAATAACGGTAGTGACGCACGACTTCTTCCAGCGAGCGAAAGGCCTCCGCCTCCGCCGCGTTGTAGGGATGAAGCCAGAGATGGTACACCTGTCCCTGCCGGGCGGCCTGAGTCATGCCATCCTTGATGCGCTTCAGCCGAAGCGGCTCCAGCCGCCGGAGCGGTTCGGGAGGCGTCCGAAAAAAGAAGCTGGCTGGCAGATCGATCGGAAGCCTGGACGAGATTGAGTCCACCGGGTAGGTGTGATGCCCCGTCAGGTTCAGGTAGCTGTCGGCCAGCCGCAGCGCCCGGCGCAGAAAGTGATCGGACACGGAATAGCCGCCGCGGTACAGCGAATGGCGAGGATTTCCCCGATACGTCTTAAACCCAAGCTCCGGCAATCTGCGCATATACTGGCGGCGCAGCTGGTTGCGCGGGAGCACCAGGCTTTGAAGGGGGATTCCCCGTAGTTCCGCTGCGGCTACCGCCGCCTGCAGATCACTGTAAAACTCGTCAACGGACTGCCCCTTCTCCATGCAATAAAAGTGCGAAAACGTATGCGAGCCGATCGCTTGACCCGGGGTTTGACGGATTTGCTCAATCAGCGTTGGTGCAAAGGAGCTGGGGTCCTCTTCCTCTCCGTCTCCAACAGAGCCGGAATTAATCTCTCCGTAGGGCGAGAGCCCGGGATCGTCGTAACTCGGTTGAAGCGCCGGCAAGCCTGCCAGCAGCTCGCGCCGGTCCGCAAAAAACAGCAGCCCCACCGTCGCCCAAGTTGCGTGAACGCCGGACGCCCGGAATAACTCTAGTATGTGGGGGATCCATTCCCTTTCTCGCAACCATTTCGCCCCATACTCCGCCTTGGTATAAAGATCCCGGACGCCCCAATATAGCTCGAAGTCAATCGATACAACCAAAATTCCCGCTTCCTCCGCCAAATGAACTCACCTCTTTTCGGGTCAAGCTGTGGCTTCTACCGTCTACTAAGTTGATTGCTATATAGTCTTATATTCAGGATTCTGCCAAATTAGTAGTATAAATTTGAAAAATTGATCTCATATACAATCCCTATTGAACGACTATGTTCGAATTGGTTAACGAGGAGGTGTTCACTTTATAGGAGCCGGCTGTAATTCGGTTCCCCGTGCAGCGAATGTTTTTTTGCGTGTACCCCCGCAGATACGTCGTCAAGTCGATCCCGCCGCCCCGCGGCATGCGGATGGCGTTGTTTTCGATGCGGCCGTTTTCGGCGTTTTGCCAGGTCCAGATTCCGCGCTCGCCGTTTTGCAGGTCGTTGCCTCCAATCACAAAATCGCGGATATTCCCTAGGCGAATCGCCGTTGTCCCCTTGATCTCGCTTTGACTGCCCATCACGATGGAGTTGCCTTGAATAACTACGTTATCGACGGATGCCCCGGCCCCGACCTCGATGGCCGCGTAGAAGCTGCCGCTGCCGGCAATTTGATTGCCCTCCACAACGTTATCGCCTCCGTAAATGCTGATTGCCGCGTACATGTCCGGTGCCCGTCGGCCTTTTTCCACGCCCATATAGGTGTTATTGCTCCGGTAAGGATTGTTGATCGAATTGCCGCGTATCGTGACCCCTTTGGCAAACACTTTGATCGCCCGCTTGGCGCAATAATCGAAGCGGTTACCCACGATCAGACTGCCGACCCCCGTCCCGCAATTCTCTTCCATCGCCGGGTCTTCATAATAAATGCCGTCACCGTCGTCGGCCGGGCCGATATGATGAATCGTGCATCCCGTAATGGATACCTTGACTGCAGCCCGCTCCTTGCTCCCCCAGGTGGTTGTGACGTAAATCCCCCGGGCGACAAGGCCGATTCCGCCCCCGTTTTGAGCGACAACATCCGCGATCTCCGAGCCCTGAATGGCTATCGACTCGGTATTGCCGAGCACCACGATGCCGGACACAACACCCGCGTAATAGTCGCTGCGGCGATCATTGCTATGCGTGGCTCCTTGAACGAGCAGCCCTTGAACCGTCACTCGCACACTGCCCCCGGCAATCGTCAGCACCCGATTCACCCGCCGGTTGCCGTCAAGGACAAGGCCGGTTAACAGGATGTCTTTGCCCGTCACCCGCATCAGTTCCCAGCCAAAGCTGCTGGACGATGCGCGAATGACCGAGCTTCGGCCGTCACCCTTGATCGTGGTATTGCCGCCAACCTTCAGCGTCTTGGCCGGATTAACCAGGTAAACCCCTTTGGGAAAATAAACGGTATCTCCGGTTGCCGCGGCCTGATTGAGCGCTCGCTGAATCGCCGCGGTATCGTCCGTCACTCCGTTGCCCTTCGCCCCGAAATTCGCTACCGATATCATGGTCTTCCCTCCTATTCGTTCGTTTGCTTATATATAATGCCAAGTCTCCCCAGAGGGAGCGGCATGTGCCTTGATCCGCACACGCACGTCTTTGCGCATATTCGGGGGGACAAGATCATAGTCTGGCAATGAGGCGCGGTATGCCTTAAAAAGAAACCCGAGGTAATCCTATGAACAATCGCGATTTATGGGAAAAATGGGCGGAATTCCATACTCGAAAATGGGGCTGCAGCGCACGTTTCGTCCGTTGGGAAGCCCCCAATTCGCCGGCGCGGGGGGAGAGCCTGTTTTTCTTCAACCGGAAAGGCCACTTGTACTTGCCGCCTTTGAATCCTTACCACCCCTTCGCTTTCCATCCAACGCCAACGGATAAACCTTATAAGCTAAACCGGCAATGGCATGAAACCGCCAAGGTGATAATCCCGGATTTACGGAAGGCCCAGTGCAGCGCCAGCTTCGTATTCCCGCCCGAGATCGCCGACATCCGTCCCTTTTTGTGGAGCGGGTTTAAAGCGGAGGTGAAATACACGTACGTTGTGGAGCTCCCCTATACTCTGGATCAAGCCAGCACGGAGATCCGTGCGAAAATCAAAAAAGCGACCGCCGCCGGCTACCGGACGGCGTTGTCGCGAAAGATGTCCGAGGTGCATCCGTGCCTGCAAGGCACGGAATCGAGGCAGGGTTTCAGCCACCAGCTCACCCTGCAGGATCTTGAGCTGGCCCAGGATCTGCTTGGAGATCAAGCCTTCCGCGCCTACGTCTGTTATGCGCCAACGGGAGAACCGGTCAGCGCCAGCGTGGTGGTTGCCCTGGACAACCGGCGCGCCTTCGGCTGGGTTGCAGGCAGCAAAACGGAACATTTAAACCGAGGCGTGGTTCAACAATCACAAAGCTTCGCCCTCCAGGACCTGTCGGACGCCGGCTTTGCCGAATTCGACTTTGCCGGGGCCAACCTTCCGACCGTCGCCTACTCCAAAATCAATTGGGGCGGCCAGGTCACGCCCTACTATCTTGTCCGGCCTCCGGGGGTAAAAGAGATTTTTCGCGCGGGGCGCGATTGGTTGCGGTTTGTCCGGGGCACTCTTCGCACATAAGGAACTCAAAGTCCACCCGATTTCCCCCTTCCCATTTAATAAAAATTAGATATAATAGACATAAGTAACGGTTCGTTATAACGAACGTGTCAGCGAATGGCTAAGGGGCAAATTCGCTAGGGAAAGGAAAGGATGGGGACTATTGAAAAGGGTGAGGAATCGGGGCTACCGCAAATACGCCATGGCGATTTACGCCGCTTCCATCTTAGCCGGGGTGGTATGGCATGCCGGACAGGCCAACGCCGCAGATACCCTGAAGCTGCGGATCGGAACGGAATTAAGCAGCGAGCTTCCAATGGACAATTTAAAACCCGGGGATCGGGTCGAGCGGTCATTTACGGTCGCCAATGATGGCAGCGTTGCCTTCGATTACAAAGTGCGGACGCGTTTTGTCGCGGGGGACACGACGTTTTTTGATGTCCTTCAGTTAACGGTGAAAGATGGGGATACCGTCATCTATGACGGCGCATTGCATCTGGAACAGCAGGATATCGCCTTGGGCCGCCTTGCGGCAGGCGGGGAGAACGAATTGGATTTAAGCGTTATTTTTCCGGAGGAGGCCGGCAACGAGTATCAAGGCAAAACGGCGACGATTGCCTTCGCCTTCTCCGCCTATGCTGAGGAGCCTTCAAACGGCGGGGGCGGCGGCTCCAATCCTCCGGGCGACGGGCCATCCCAGCCCAATGATCCGACGCCGGACAACGGAGGAACCCCTCCAGGAAACCCTGGAACGAATCCGGGCCAACCCACCGAGGAGCCACCGGGCAACCCTTCCGGGGAAGAGCCTGATATCTCTACGCCGGAACAACCGGAGGACCCCGCTCTCCCGCCGCAGCAGGAGCAACCGCAGCCGCCGGTGGACCCGGAACCAGGACCGGGCCCAGGGGACGGTGGGCCCGGCATGATCGGGGAGTTGCCTAAAACGGCGAATCCGTGGTTCAACCTCATTCTGATCAGCTTGTTCGCCACGGTTGGCACCGGCATGTTCCTCCGTAAATCCGGACGGGAATAAATGATGCGGTCTAAACGTTCGTTACTGCGAATGGCTGCATGGCTGGTGTTTACCGGTTCCCTGGTCGTCTTGGGCTTCTCCACGTACCAGGCGATCCGCGGCCCGTTGGAGGCGCAGCAAGCCCTGCGGCAATGGGATGAGCTGCAGCGGGAAACGGAAGATGGCAATGCGAAGCGGGCAGCGGACGAAAACCCGCTTTCCCCGGCCTTAGCCGGAAAGCTTCGGCAGACGGGCGGCGGAGGAGAATCCGCGTTGCCTGTCCAGACGGTGGCGGACGGCGAGCTTCTCGGCAAAATCGCCTTCCCTTCTCTCGATCAGCGTTATGCGATTCTAGAAGGGACGGGGTACGAGCCGCTTAAGCTGGGAGCCGGGCATGTTCCCGGCAGCCCGCTCCCCGGCGATGACGGTAACAGCGTACTCGCCGGCCATCGGGATACCGTCTTTCGGAGCCTAGGCAAGCTGAAAGCAGGCGACCGCATCGAGGTGGAAACGACCTCCGGGCACTTCACCTATGAGGTGACGGGTCGGAGAATCGTCGACGCGGACAACGCCGATGCCGTCCAGGCCTCCACAGAGCCGATACTCACCTTGATTACCTGCTACCCGTTCACCTATGTCGGGCCTGCCCCGGAACGATTGCTGCTTACGGCAAAATTAATAGAAGAAGCGCCGGATTCCTGACCGGCGCTTCTTCTTCTATGTCTGGCTATTTAAAACGCGGGAATCTCCATCCATTCCACGCCGTTGCCGTTTTGCCGCAGCAGCTCGGCGGTTTCCACCAGCTTCTCGCCGCGATGGCAGGAAATGATCAGGTAATCGGTATCGGTTGTCCCCGCCTCCAGTTCGATTTCCAGCATCCGGATCATTGAAGCGGTTTTGTCCAGCACCATCCGAGCCAACGTCTCCAGCAGCAGCGTAAGCTGATCGGAGGAGGCATGCGGCTCGATGCGAATCGGATCCTTTGGCCCGTCGGCCAGGCGCGCATTGCAAGCGAATCCCGCCGCCAAGCCGCTGCGCAGCGCATGCTCGGCCACGGTTGCCGCATAACGGATCCCCAGCTCGATACGCTCCGGTTCGATCACCGTTCTCCACATCGAATCGCTGGTCTCCAGGTTCAGGCAGATCATCAGCCGATGGTCGGCCGTGTAATCGCGTTTATGTACCTGCAGCTCCCCGGTACGGGCCGTTGCCTTCCAGTTGATGTTGCCGAGCGGGTCGCCGGGCCGGTATTCACGAATGCCCGCCGTCAGGAACGGATCCTCTACGATCCAACGCCGGACGGGCAGCTCCCCCAGCCAACTGTGGTTCGGCAGCGGCAGCTCCTGCAGCTCCAGAATCCGCGGGTACACCAAGAGCTCGAGATCCAGAGGGAATTGCTTGACCTCGGCATTCAGCCCCAGCGGGTCGCCCGTCGTCATCGTAGCCGATTCCAGCCGGTACTGTCCCCGGCGCGAGCAGACCACCTCATGACGCCGGGTGATTTGCCGGTACGACCGCAGGTAAAACAAGCTGCTGTGGTTCTGATAAATCTCCCCGGCATGGATATTCAAGTTGCTCTGCCGCCCGAACGTTAAGCCGGCGGCAATACTCGATTCCAGCCGCAGCCACGGCAGCGGCAGCAGCTTAGCGTTGGAGATCACCTCGACCATTTCGACGGTATCCCCTTCGAACACCGCCTGTTCGGTGAAATAACGTCGGTAGCTAATTCCTTTAAGCGCCCGCCAGCGGTAAACCAACGCCAGCGACATGAGGATCAGCGCGGCGCTGACAAGTAACCATGGAAGCTGCATTGACATCGGTTAGTCCCCCTAATTCCCCTTTGCCGCAGGCACCGTCTCCGCCGGGACCTCCACCTGCTCGAGCGCTTGGCGCACCACCTCGGCGCCGGGTTGATCCGCGCCGCGCAGTCCGTGACGCAGAAGCAGCCGATGCGCCAGCACGGGTGCGGCCACCGCCTTGATATCGTCCGGCGTCACATAATCGCGGCCTCGCACCAGCGCATACCCCTGCGAGGCGCGG
Organism: Paenibacillus rubinfantis; assembly: GCF_001486505.1. Taxonomy (GTDB): domain Bacteria; phylum Bacillota; class Bacilli; order Paenibacillales; family Paenibacillaceae; genus Fontibacillus; species Fontibacillus rubinfantis. Next base: position 369,128 of record NZ_LN909064.1, on the reverse strand, counting down.
AGCAGGCTCATGCTCGCCCGCGGGCTCGCCCCCAGCTTGACCTCCGGGTGCTTGCGGGTCGCCTCGGTGATCGCTACGATGTAAGCAAGCAGGTCCTCCTCCACGCGGACGGACTGGGCGAACCGCTGCGCTTCCGCCACTTCTGAGGCTGAGGCGGCCGGGCGGAGCTCCGCCAGCGGCTGGCGCTCCTTGAAGCGCCGCAGAATGGATACGCCCTCGTCGGACGTCGGATATCCCATGGCGATCCGCATCAGGAAGCGGTCCAACTGGGCCTCCGGAAGCGGGAACGTCCCTTGCTGATCGACCGGGTTTTGCGTAGCCATCACCAAGAAAGGCGCCGCCAGCTCCTGCGTCACCCCGTCGATGGTCACCTGCCGTTCTTCCATACACTCCAACAAGCTGGACTGCGTCCGCGGCGTCGCCCGGTTGATCTCGTCCGCCAGCAGGACATGGGTAAACACCGGTCCGGAGCGAAACTCGAATTCTCCGGTTTTTTGGTTATAGAAGTTAATGCCGCTCAAATCCGAAGGCAGCAAGTCCGGCGTAAACTGAATCCGCTTAAAATCACCGCCGAGCGACTTGGCCAACGCCTTGGCCAGGAGTGTTTTCCCAGTACCCGGCACGTCCTCCAGCAGCACATGTCCGTTTCCGAGCAAGGCGGCGAGCAGGAGATCAACCACATCCTCTTTCCCGACCACCACCTCGCCGATATTGGCGCGAATCCGCCCGATTATCTCTACCGCTTTCCGCAGTTCCATAGGAAAAACCACCTTCATCGCAAAATTAGAAGTCCATTTGTTACCGCTTTCCTTTTTGTTGTTGGCTAAAGCGATCAGGCCCGAAGCCACTCGCTTAAGTCCACCACCGAACGCATGGCGTATTCCTGCCGGATCGGCTCGCCGTCTTGCAGCACGATCAGACAGGGGACGCTGGCGATCCGCCACCGTTCCCGCAGCTTCGGGGTATAGTTGATATTTAGCTTGGACACCGGAATGCAGGAGCCGGACGCCAGGACGATCTCCAGCATCTTTTCCGCCAATTGGCAAGTCCCGCAGAGGGTTGTTACGAAGAATAACGCCTCCCGGCGGGTCTCCGTCTCCGCCTGCGCCTGCGTGGTCTCCACCTTCTTCTCCATTTGTGTCAGCCATTCCTGCTCGGTGATTTCGCGTAGGGGCATGGGCTCCCACCTCCTTGTCAGTCCGTTTCCTACCTTCTATCATAGCATAGGAAAACGGCCCTTTCGCCAAAAAAGCGAAAAGGCCGCCCTAGAAACCGGCTTTACGCCGGGCGTTTTGTAAACACGTAAAAGGTGACGCCAAACTTGTCGGTGACGATGCCGTACGCCGGGCTGAAGTAAATGGGCTGGAGCGGCCGCTGCACCTCTCCCCCTTGCTTCAGGCCATCGAATAACCGCTGGGCGTGCTCCACCGTATCCACCGTGAGACATACGGTCACCTGGTTGCCGACACTGTGCGACTCGCCCGGTAATTTATCCGATACATACATTTCGGCGTCTCCCAACTTCAATACCGAGTGGTTGATGCGTTTCTTCATCCCTTCGCTCATCGGCTCCTTGGGATCTGGTATTTCGCCGAATGTCTGTTTGAAGACCACCTTGGCCTCCAGCGCTTGTTCATAGAAGGCAATCGCCTCCGCCGCTTCTCCATTCATCGCAATCAATGGGCTCGCTAATAAAATCATGCTTAATCCGCTCCTTTATCCTCATCAGTTTCCTGCACGCAGTGGCACAGGCTCAAGTCCGCTTCGCTGGACTTTGTACTCAGTGTAGCCCATAATAGTGACAACTATTGTCATAAATAAAAAAATTTGAACGGAGCTACGAAACCATGTCCAAATCAAAACGGCTCATGGAGCTGATGATGACCGTTAACCGCAAACGGAAATTCACCGTCAAGGAGTTGGCTGATGAATTTGGTGTCTCCTCCCGTACGATTCTTCGAGACCTCCAGGAGCTTAGCGAGCTTGGTGTGCCCCTGTATTCCGAGGTTGGTCCGCACGGTGGATACCAGGTGCTAAACGAGCGGGTCCTGCCGCCAATTGCCTTTACCGAGGAAGAGGCGGTGTCGATCTTCTTCGCCAGCCACGCCTTGCGCCATTACGAGTTCCTTCCGTTTGAAACGGAAGCCTCCTCCGCGCTCGGCAAGTTCTATCACTATATGTCCAGCGATGTGCGGGACCGCATCGACCAAATGAAAAATCGCGTCGACTTCGTCACCCCGACGCGGCAATCCGCCTTCCCGTATTTAAGCCTGCTGCTGGAAGGCGCTATTCAGCAGCAAGTCCTCCGCATCCACTACGAATCGCGCCGCAGCGTCTCCACCTGCCGTCAGATCCAACCGGTTGGCATCTTCGCCAGCGGCGGCTTATGGTATTGCCCGGCCTACTGCTTCGAGCGCCGCGATTTCCGCTTGTTCCGCTGCGACCGCATCACCTCGGCCGAGATTGCCGAGGGACCCGACGCCCCGGTCCCGCTCGACCTGCGCCACATCCACCTCGGCAACTGGGAGGAGCACCACAGCAGCAAGCCGGTGCTGGTCGACTGCGCGGTCGAGCTCACCCGGCTGGGCGTCGAGGCGTGTGAAGGCCAGCTCATCCACCGCCGCCTGGAGCTGCACGTCCGCGAGGACGGCTCGGGCTTGCTGAAGGGACCGATCCCAGCCAGCGAGGTTCCGTACCTCGCGACGTTCTTTATCGGCCTTGGTCAGGAGGTTACCGTCCTTGAACCGCCGGAGCTGTTGAATTCGCTCAAGCGGACATTAGATGAACTGTTGAAGAAGTATTCTTAAACGCCGGTTCGATTACATCGATAGCGAGCCTGCCGTCGCGATCTGATGGTACAAGCCGTTCACATCCAGCGTGCCAAACACGTTGTTCTGGTTGAACACCAGACGTTCTGCCTCCAGCTCTTCCAGTTGGGAGGCCCGGCCATTTACGTAATCCAGCAGGCGGTCGCGGGCCGAGGCGGCACGGCTCAGCACCCCGCCGTAGCGGATGTCGAGCACTTCCCAGCCAAACGCCTTGTACGTGCCCAGCCACAACTCCCGGTGCGCCACGCGCAGCTCCTCGACCCGACGGCGCAGTTCCGGCAGCGTCTCGTCGGCAAGCCGCCGCAACCCGTCCCGGTCCCCGGCGTCGTAAAGGCGCTTGATCGTCACGCCCAGCGTTGACTTCACGGACAGCGCGGCGGCGAGCTTTTCGTAGAAGGTAAACATCGCGGCAAACGGCTCCGTCAACCCGCTTCCCTCTCCTTCACGGTAACCCCGCCATTTCTCAGCGAGTCCGGCATAATAGTCCGGCAGCGTCCCTTCCATGCCTTCCACATGCTTGTCGAACAAGCCGATCAGCGGATCTTGCCAGAGCAGGAACTTCGACGGGTTGGCGCCGTAATAGTTGCCCTCGTGGACCTCCGGCACTTCGTCCATTCCTTTTAGCGCCTCCAGTGGCCCGAACAGATCCAGTCCCGTGCAGGCAGCAAGCCGCTTCTGCAGATGCTCGTCCGTCACCTCGCCGTCATGGTAGCCGTATTCCGCAAACAACTGCAGCCCAGGCAGGATCACAAAATGATTCGCCTCGTTCCCGTTGTCGCCCCACGCGGTGGCAAATACCTCCCGAAGACCGCTTCGCTTAGCTGCTCGCAGCGCCGGGTGCATGGATGACCATGTCTTGCCGTGATTCGGGGCCATCAGGTTCCACATGTGAATGCCTCCCGCAAAAATCGGCTCCGATCCAAGCAACCGATGCTTATCAAACACCTCTTTATACGCGTTCTCGTCCGTCCCCCAATAGTTCCAGTAAACGAACCGGAGACCGTCCGGGATTTTGGCCATATTTTCCGTGGAAAAATCCGCCTCCATATTGTACAACCCGCCCTGCACATCATTCGACAGCAGGTTGAAATACATATCGCTCCAGATCATCGGTTCCAGCCCCAGCTTCCCGGTGATCTCCATCACCCGCCCAACGTGCTCGTTCATTACCTCAAACCGGTCGCGGAAGCCGTTGTCCCGCAAATAGCGGCCCAATCCAACCTGGAATGCCTCGTCCATGCCGATATGGATCCGCTTCGACCGAAACGGCGCCGCAGCCGCCCGAATCGACTGCTCCAGGAATTCGTATGTTGCCGCCGCACCCGGCAGCACGATGTCCGGATGGTCCCGCAGCGGCTCGGCATAAAGCCATTTCAGCGCATGAAATAAATGCCCCAGCGTCTGGATGCACGGAATCATCTCGATGCCAAACAATGCCGCGTAATCATCGCACTCCCGCAGTTCCTCCGCAGTGTACCGTCCCCGCATATAGCCGAAGTAAGGCAATTCCGGTACTTCATACGTGTCTTCGGTGTACATCATCAGCCCGTTCAGGCCCATAACCGCCATATAGCGCAGCATCTGCTTGATCGCATCCACCCGCATCACCGCATTGCGCGACGCATCCAGCATCGCCCCATTGTAGTCAAAGCTTGGCCGCTCGGTCAGATCAAACGTCTCCGACGCCTTGGCCTGCTCCACAAACAACCCCAACGCACGGAAGAAATGAATTTTCTCTACGTATTCAATCCGGCCTTTCCCGCCGCTAAGCGAAACCCGTAATCGCCCGGCCTCTTGAGGCAAACGTACAACTTCCACCGGCACTCCCGCCGGGTCCACCTGAACTCCGAGCTGGGCCCCCAATTCTTTTACACCATAAACCAATTCCTCATCCATTCCTTGAAAATAAAGCTTCATCCCGTGAACCTCCTCTATTGTGTAAACCCCTACGCCCAGACCTTACTGTCCGCCCCGGCTCCGATAGCTCCGCGGCGAAAAACCGGTGATTCGCTTAAACACGCGCGAGAAATAAAACGTGTCCTGATACCCCAGCGCCTCGCCGATTTCTTTGACGCTTTTTTCCGTGTTGAGCAGGACGTTCTTCGCCTCCGCCGCCTTCAGCCGGTGAATAAATTCATTCAGCGGATAACCCGAATATTCGTGGACGATCCGCCGCAGCGTCGAGACCGAAATATGATGCCGCGCCGCCAGCTCCTCCGGCTCCGGGTTCGCATACAGCGAAGCGGAGATGTCCTCGATTACCTTCATCACAAACCGTCCCCGGTTCCCAGTCTCCGCTTGGTCTGCCTGCGACACCAACTCGTACAGGAACGCCTCCAGCATCAGCGAAGCTCGATCGAGGTTGCTGGGAACGCCGCTGTCGATCAACATGAACATCAGCTCCATCCGGTTGATCATGGAATCATCGATTATCGCCTTTTGGACCTGATCGGGGTGCTGCAGCCAACTGCCGAGCCATTCCTCAACTCGCGAACCTTCCACCGTGAAATAATACTCGTCCCAGTGTCCATTCTCGTACGGACCGTAATGAAACGTCTCGCCCGGGAAAAGGCAGAACCACGAGCCCGCCGTGACCTCCTGCCTGTCCGCGCTGCCGGCTTGGTAATACCCGCTCCCGCCCGTGATCACCACAAACGCCCAATACCGGAACCTTGCGTCGTTCCGTTGCATCGTGCGCCCGGGTAAATGACCGGCGTTAACGACGGCTAACGATTGGATTTTGCGCCGGCTCGCATCCACCGCGGGGTTGAACAATCGAATCGGCTCAGGACTGATCATATAATCCAGATATTTTGTCATCCTGAACATTCTCCCTTTAAAATGCCTGTGCTAAATTAGGGGTGCCTAAACATAACTTTGAATAAATAAAACATATCCTAGCGATTGAATGCTCTCATTGTAGCAGACTCGCGCGGAGAACGAAAGGGTGTACATGCCAAAGATGAGCGAACTGAACATCGGACTAATTGGAGCCGGATCGATCTCGGAATTCCACCTCCAGGCTTACCTTGCCAACCCGCGAGCCAAGCTCCGGGCGATCTGCGACATAAATGAAGAGCGCGCCCGCAACATGGCAGCCAAGTACGACATTCCCCATGTTTATACGGATTATCGTGACCTGTTAGCCAACTCGGATGTTCAGGCGGTCAGCATCTGCACCTGGAACAACTCCCATGCCGCCATCAGCATCGACGCCTTGGAAGCGGGTAAACAAGTCCTCTGCGAGAAACCGCTCTGCATCTCCGTGGACGAAGCATTGCAGATGCAACAGGCGGTAGAGCGGACGGGCAACCTGCTGCAGGTCGGTTACGTACGCCGGCATGCCTCCAACATCGCGGTGCTGAAGAAATTTATCGATGCCGGGGACCTCGGCGAAATTTATTACGCCAAAGCCAGCCTGATCCGGCGGCTTGGCAATCCGGGCGGCTGGTTCGCCGACAAATCCCGCTCTGGAGGCGGCCCGCTGATCGACATCGGCGTCCATGTCATCGACCTCTGTTGGTATCTGATGGGACGGCCAAAGGTGAAATCCGTAAGCGGTAACACTTACACAAAACTGGGCAACCGCTCGAATATCGAGAACTTCACCTTTTATCAAGCGGCAGATTACGACGCTTCTTTCAACACGGTCGAGGATATGGCCAATGCATTAATCCGTTTTGAGAACGGCGCTTCTCTGATGGTTGACGTTAGCTTCTCTCTCCATGCTAAGCAAAATTCGGCGCTCGTTAACATCTATGGCGACAAGGGTGGTGCCGAAATCGAACCTACGTTATCGATCGTCACCGAGCGCCACAACACCATCATCAACATCGATCCGCAAATCACCTCCCCAGGGTTTGACTTCCAGGGTGGGTTCCAGAACGAAATCGATCATTTCGTCGCCAGCTGCCTGGATGACATCCCGCCGATCAGCCCCGTAGAGGACGGCGTGGAAATGATCAAAATCCTGAACGCGATTTACGAATCGGCCGCTGAAGGCCGGGAAATCCAATTCTAATTTGGAATCTAAGGAGGCGCGAACGGAATGAAGCTGAACAACAAAATCGGAATTATCGTCGACAGCTTTGGTGTAGGCGTCAAGGAAGGCTTGAAAAAAGCGAAGGCCGCAGGAGCCGAAGGCGTACAAATCTATGCGGTTTCGGGCGAGATGGATCCGGCGGTGCTGATCGGCCCGAAGCGCAAGGAGCTTCGCGATTACATCGATAGCCTGGGGCTGGAAATCTCCGCCCTATGCGGCGATCTCGCCGGCCATGGATTTCAAGATGCCGCCGCCAATCCGGCCAAGATCGAAAAATCCAAGCGAATTCTCGATCTGGCAGTGGAGCTGGGCACCAACGTGGTAACCACCCATATCGGCATCGTGCCGGAGGACACCAACAGCCCGATTTACGCGGCGATGCAGCAAGCCTGTGAGGAGCTGGGCGTCTATGCGAAGAGCTTAAACGCCTATTTTGCCATCGAAACCGGACCTGAACCGGCGGCCCATCTGAAAAGCTTCCTGGACACCCTCACCACCAACGGCGTCTCCGTCAACTTCGACCCGGCTAATATGGTGATGGTTACGGGAGACGACCCCGTCCAAGGCGTCAAAACGCTGCGGGATTACATCGTCCACACGCATGTCAAGGACGGCGTCCGCCACCGCACGGTTGATCCGCGGGACGTGTATGGCTTCCTCGGCTACGAGTCGATGAGCCACGAGAAAATCGCCGAAATGGCTGCAACGGGGGCGGGCTTTGAGGAGGTACCGCTCGGCGCAGGAAGCGTTGACTTCCCTGCCTACTTCGCCGCCCTGCAAGAAATCGGCTATACCGGCTACCTGACGATCGAACGCGAAGTCGGCGACAACCCGGAGGAGGATATCCGCCAGGCAGTGAAGTTCATCCAGTCGTTTCGGGGATAGTCACCTCACAGAGGGATCGGGAGACGGCCGGTTTCTCCCTAGGAGCCGGCCGCTCCTACCGGACCGCCCCGCGCTACTGGATCGACATGCGCTACTGGATCGACCGTGTACCGGACCACTCGTGCTACTGGATCGACGCGTTCTACTGGACCACTCGTGCTACTGGATCGACGCGTTCTACTGGACCACTCGTGCTACTGGATCGACATGTGCTACTGGACCACCCGTGCTAGCGGACCGCCCCGCGCTACTGGATCGACCGGTCTCGCGATCGCAGCCCCACGGGAACCGGCCGGTTTCTCCGCCGCCGCACGTAACGGACCCAGATGACCTTATTTGCTTATTTCCCGGCGATTTCCCGCCGTAACGGACTCCAGCGACCTTATTGCACCCTCTACTGCGGCGATCTAACCAGCTCCAGCCGAAATAAGGTCTCCTCGGTCCGTTAAATATGTAAAACGCCTCAAAGCGGGTATATAACGCTTCTGGAGTCCGTTAGCTAAGAACCACCATTAAAGGAGATGGACCTTTTATGAAACTGGGAGTCAGTTCATACAGTCTCTATCAAGCGATGCAAGCCGGATCGATGACCCTTCTTGAAGTGATCGATTGGGTCGCCGGCATCGGCGGTGAGCATATCGAAATCGTACCGCTGGGGTTTAACTTCAACGATGATCCGGGTCTCATTGAGCAAATCCGCGAGCGCGCGACGCAGGCCGGCATCGTTGTGTCCAACTATGCAATCGGCGCCAACTTCATCGTCGACTCGGAAGAGGCTTACGCGGCGGAGATCGCCCGCATCAAACGCGAGGTCGACCACGCCCATGCGCTGGGCGCCAAGCTGATGCGGCATGATGTCGCCTCCCGGCCGGACACCTCGATCGTCCGTTTCCAGGAGGACCTGCAGCGGATCGCGGACGCCTGCCGGGAGATCGCCGATTATGCCGCGCAGTATGGGATCACGACCAGCCTGGAGAACCACGGCTACTATGTGCAGGCCAGCGACCGGGTACAGGCGGTGATCCATGCCGTCGACCGGCCGAACTACAAAACGACGCTCGACGTCGGCAACTTCGTTTGCGTTGACGAGAGCCCCGTCGTCGCTGTGAAGAAGAACATCGGCTACGCCTCGATGGTTCACATCAAGGACTTCTACGTTCGGCCCGAGAACCGCAACCCCGGTGCCGGCTGGTTCCGCAGCGCGGGCGGCCAATACCTGCGCGGAGCCATCGCCGGTCAAGGCGACCTCGACCTGTGGGAGATCCTGCGCATCGTAAAAGCGTCCGGCTACGACGGCTACCTCTCCATCGAGTACGAAGGCATGGAAGACTGCCGCCAGGGCACACGCATCGCCTTCGACAACGTCCGGAGGATCTGGGACGAGGTCTAACTCAATTTCATCCACAGTGAGGTATACTTTGGTATACCTCTTTTTTTTATGAGCTGGCTATTAGCCGGCCCCGCCCCCTTTGCTGTCCAGGGGGCTTTGCGCCATTATCCCCTTGAATCAGGGGGGGGGGATTAAGTTCCTGAGCAAACGGGATAATCGTGCAAAGGAGCTCCCATAGACAAAACAAAAAGGTTACCCCGCCACTACATGTAATGGCAGGATAACCTTCAAGCCTTCATCTCGGTTTCGGTTCAGGGGTGCCCCCGAGTTACTGGCGAACACCGATCGTCACGATCTCACAAGGCCCGGCTAGCAGGGACAGACAGCCTGCCGCGCTCTTGGTCAGCGGCGCTGCGTCTTCCTCGAGAATCGTCGTTTTGTAGAAATGCTGATGCGGAATGTTCAAGCCAAGCGTCAGCTCAGAAGCTTCACGGCTCATGTTGTACCAGCGCAGCAGCAGGTCGCCGGTCGCCTCGTTCATTTTGAGCGAGGAGAACGCCAGCTCTTTGCCTTCCCACAGGAACGGGGTATACACCGGAGACAACAGGCCTTCGTGCATTTCCGTTTGGCTGACCGTCCATGGAATCTGGAACTGGTAGGCTTCCGTAAATGCCCCGGACGCGATGCCGTCGCCGTTATGCGGGATCAGCTCCATCCGGGCAGTGTGCACGCCCAGGCATTGCGCTTCCGGCGTCGGGAACAAGCCCCAGTCGCCCAACTCGCCCACGGAACGAAGCAGCGTCACCGCGATCGTGTTCCGACCGTCGCGCAGCACTTCGTATTCGTTTAAGCCGAGGTTCGCAACCGTCAAGCCGGCCCCTTCGCCGCTGACGTCTACAAACGCCTGCTGATGCTGGGTGTTGCTTGGGTTTTCCCATTCCGGTGCAGGCTCGATGCTGCGTTCGGCGATTTCAAACATCGAATCCACCTGATGCATCGAGGCCTTCAGATCGGTTGGGAACAAGGCGCGGATTCGATGGTCCTTCGCCGTGTTGTCGATCGTCGTTTCGATGTGAACGCCTTTGCCGGCGGCTTCCAGCGAAATCACCGTGCGCAGCTTCAGCGTCGTCAGCTTGCTGCTGCGCTGCGCTTTGCGATGCGGATAATACACCAGCTCGCGCATTTCCTCGTCCAGCTTCTCATCGGCGGAAGCCGGGATCTCCCAGTCGTGGCACACTTCCACAGAAGCGCGGTACGGGGCATCCTCCAGCACGCGGATTTGCGCAGCCAGCCCTTTCGTGGTCAACGCCTGTTCGCCTTCCGGCTGCTTGTACATGTACTCGTTTCCGATATCGCCGGTATTCTCATACACGCCAAGATCGCGGTACACCTGACCGGTCGCTTTGTCGGTCATCACAAAAGATCCGTCCTCGGCGATTTCTACCTTCAGGTTCGCGTTTTCCATTACCCGGTGACCGGTGAACAACGAAGCTGGCTTCGCGGATGCTGCCGCCGAATTCCGGCGTACCCATGCATAGGTGCGCAGGCCCAATGCGGCGATGTCCGCCGCTTGGAACGTCAGCTTCACACGGCGGCACATGTACGGCTGGCGGAACTTGTCGTCCGGCAAATCGTAGCCGAACAACAGCCCGAGATCCTCCACCGTGCAAGGCACCGAGTTCCCCTGCTCGTCGACCAGCTCGCGGCCCGACAGTTCGACCGCCTTCATGCGGCGGCCGGTCTCCTCGAGGCCAAGACCATCGCGCAAGTACAAGCGCGCAGCGTCCAGCTCGATGGACACGGTGCCCGTGCGGTTCCAGCCGGTCGTATTGAACACGACCAGCGGCAACGGGTCTTCGCCATACTGGGCGAAGACGGAGGTGTTCACCGCATCGGCGATCACCCGCTTGCTGTCGTCGATGAGCGCCTCGGCAACGTGGCGGCTCTTCGCGAAGCGGGTAACCATCTCGCGGTGAACCTCGTCTACGCTGCATCCGCAGATGCTGTCATGCGGATGGTTTTGCATCAAGGTTTTCCACGCATACGTAAAGAGGTGATGCGGGTAATCCTTCCCGAGCAGATTCGCCATCGAGGCTAGCGGCTCGGCGACTTTTTCCAGCAAAGCTTGGCCTTCCTGGTTCATCTGCTTCAGGTACACGCGCGCGGAGGCGGTGTTCACCAGCGTGCCCCAGCCATCCGTACGTTGGCTGCGCAGCTCGCCCTTCACGGTGGACAGCTCGCGGCCTTCCAGCGCCGTTTCCAGCTGGTTTAAATATTCCGGGAAGTTCGAATGAACGAACTTCGTGTCCGGGTACAGCTTCTCTGCGGTACGGATCGCTTCCGGCAGGTCCAGTTGCAGCGGCTGATGGTCGCAGCCGTTCATAAACAGGAGCTCACCGGTGGCGGCGTACTTCTCCGCATCCGCCAGCTTGCGGTCCCAGAACGCTTTCGCTTCCGCTTCATCCACCGGCACTTCGTTGCCGTTGGAATACCAGTTGGCGAACAGGATGCCCAGCACCTTGGAGCCGTCCGGCCCTTCCCAGATCAGCTCCGAGAAGGAGGACTCGTACCCGCCGTCGGATACGGTATTGTTGAAGCCAGTTGGCTTTACGCCGCGGCCAAAAAAGGCGTTCCCGATGCCGGACTGCTTCATCAATTGCGGGATTTGCCCCACCAACCCGAAGGTGTCGGGGAAATAGCCGATTTTCGCCGGCGCGCCGTATTTCAACGCGTCCTGGTGGCCGATTTGCATGTTGCGGACATTCGCTTCGCCACTCGTCAGGAACGCGTCCTGCAGAATGTACCAAGGTCCGATGAGGATACGGCCTTCGCGGATGTATTTTTCCAGGCGATCCTTGTTCTCTGGCCGCACCTGTAGGTAGTCCTCAAGAATGATCGTTTGACCGTCCAGGTAAAAACTGCGGAACGCCGAATCGCCGTCCAATTTATCCAGCAACGCGTCCACCAGCTCAACCAGGCGAACATGATGCTTCTCGTAAGGCAAATACCATTCCCGGTCCCAGTGCGTATGGGATATGATATGGGCCGTTCTTTGCTTGCTCATTTCTCTAACCCCCACTTTCCTCCGTGGTTTGTACTTAAGCTTCCGTCTCTAGCGGATATTCTTCCATGTACTTCAACAGCTCGTCCACGGTGGTGAAGGCCAGGCCAGTTACCGTATCCGCACAGCCGTAGTAGATGGCGATTCGGCCGGTTTCGGCGTCGGTCAACGCTGCGCAAGGGAAGGTTACGTTTGGCACATCGCCAACCAATTCATACAGCTCTTCCGGCCCGAGGATATAGTTACGCGAGCGTGCTTTGACGATCCACGGTTTGTCGAGGTCCAGCAGGGCGCAGCCCATGCGGTACACGAAGCCGTTGCAGGTATTGATAACGCCGTGGTAGATCAGCAGCCAGCCTTGGTCGGTTTCGATCGGAACCGGTCCTGGGCCGATTTTTTTCGATTGCCATGCGGATGCATCGCCGTTAATCGTCCCCATTACGTAACGATGTTTGCCCCAGAAAGTCAGGTCTGGGCTTTCGCTGTAGAAAATATCGCCAAACGGCGTGTGCCCGGTGTCGCTTGGGCGGCTGAGCATCGCATAACGTTCGCCGATCTTGCGCGGGAACAACACGCCATTGCGGTTGTACGGCAAAAAGGCGTTTTCCAGCTGATGGAACGTCTTGAAGTCCGTCGTGTAAGCAATCCCGATCGTTGGGCCGTGGTAGCCGTTACACCAGGTGATGTAGTAGCGATCGCCGATTTTGCAGACGCGCGGGTCATAACGGTATTCGCGTTTGGTGATTTCCTCGTCGCCTTCAAATTGAATCGGCTCGTGGTTGATGTTCCAGTTCACACCGTCATCGCTGAATCCTGCGAAAATGTCCATGCTGACCGAACGGGAATCGCAGCGGAACACGCCGGCAAATCCGCCTTCAAAAGGCACGACTGCTGAGTTAAACACGCTGTTGGAGTTCGGAATCGCATGGCGCTGGATGATCGGGTTTTGGGAGTAACGCCATACCGGGGCATTCAAGCCGGCCGGTTTATCTTGCCAAGGGATATTTTTCAAGGCTTCGCCGATAATTTTGCTCATGGTCTAGTCTCCTTTGGGATAAGTGTTTACAAAATACCTTCCTGCATCGCACGGTACACCAGCTGCGAGAACAAGCTGTTTGACCAAGCGAACCATTTGCGCGTAAACGTGTTTGGATCATCGGCGTGGAAGCCTTCATGCATATAGCCGGTTCCGGCGTCGGTCGTTTCCAGCATCGCGATCATTTCCAGCTTCTCTTCCTTCGTTTGCGCCGTGATGCCCTGCATCGACAAGGCCATATGCCAAATGTAATTCTCCGGTGTATGCGGGCTGCCGATGCCTTTTGCCGCTTTGCCTTCGAAATAGAACGGGTTTTCTTTGCTCAGCGCAAAACGCCGTGTATTTTGATAAATCGGATCGTCGGCGCTAACATAACCCAAATACGGAATGGACATCAAGCCCGGCGTGCCGGCGTCGTCCATCAAGCAGTAGTTGCCAAAGCCGTCGGTTTCGTAAGCGTAAATCGGACCGAATTCCGGATGACGGTAAACCCCGTACAGCTTGATGCCGTGATCGACCTCGAACTCCAGCTCCTTCAACTCGGCCAGGAAGTCCATGTCGCGGAAAACCCATTCGGCGAATTCCTGCATTTGACGCAGCGCGACAACCGCAAACATGTTGCCCGGAATGTTGTAATGGAAATCGCAAGCGTCGTCGCTGGAACGGAAACCCGACCAGATCATGCCCGTATAGTTCACCGGCATCCCCATTCCGTTGTTCCGCAAGGAATCGGTTGGAATCCCGTTGTTACGAGTGAAGCGGTAAGGCGATTTCTCGAAGTGATGCTGCTCGGTTTTGAACAGCTCGTAGATCTTTCGCATCGCTGCCTTGAAGCCAGCGTCAAAAATATCGGTCTGCTCGGTTTCCTTCCAATACATGTAAGCCAAACGGACCACGAAGCACAAGGAATCGATCTCGAATTTGCGCTCCCATACCCATGGGGACATCTCGGTCACGTCGGTCGTGTTCCAGTGCCAGTCGTTAGCCGATTCGTTAAACGCGTTGGCGTATGGATCGATATGCACATAGTTGATATGGCGTTTGATCAACCCGCTGATGATCCGCTGCAAATCGGGATCGTTCTTGGCGAACGGCACGTAGTGAATCACCTGCTCCACGGAATCACGCAGCCAGGAGGCCGGGATGTCACCGGTGATGACGAAGGTGGTACCGTCGTCCATCAGCTTGGTTGTCGTTTCTAACGTGTTCGGAAAACAATTCTTGAACAGCTGCAGCAATTTCGGGCGATGCGCCAGTTTCGTTTCGGCTTCGGCCAGCACGTCCTTGATGGATTGCGGCATTTCCAGCTGCGGCATCGGAATTTTCGGGAGTCTAAATTGTTCCATGAGCTTGTCGTCTCGCTCCTTTATCGTGATTTCATTTGTGGCTTCGCTGATAACGTTTGGGGGCGGACGGGCGGACGAGTTGCAAATTAACGGTAAATCCTACTGCTAATTCACCGGTTTCCCGCTAAATTGTTCATTTAACGGTAAATCGTGCTGTAAATTTAGCATGATTGGCCCAAGTCGGCGGATATTCGATAAATTAACGGTAGAAATTCCAGTTAAATTCACCCCATCCCAAGATACAGTCGAAATTAACGTTACTTTTTCCAGCTAATCTCTCGTGCCACCACACGCGCCCCCACAAATATTCACATCTTACTTCAACTTCAGCGTCTTAATCTCATACGGGGCAAAATCGAGCTCGATCCGTCCCGCGTCCGCCATCGCCATCGGTTCAAGCTCCCGCTCCAGCGCATCGGACAGGAACGCGCCCGAAACCGGCTCGTTCCAATTCAACGCCACGCGCTCGCGGCCGCCCGCCGATTCGTACAGACGCAGGATTACGCCGTCGCCGTCCTCGGCCGGTTTCACCGTGTCGAGCACGACATGCTCGCCGGTATATCCAAGCAGCGTGCCCGCGGAAGGGAGCGTACCTTCATGCGCTTCGGCTGTCATCACCACTGGAGCGTGGTTCAGCTCAGCTGCCGCGCGCACCGTGTGCGCGGTTTGCCAATCGCCTTGGTGCGGATACAGCGAATACGTAAATTCATGCTCGCCTAGATCGGCGGTCACATCCGGCCATTTCGGCGCCCGCAGCAGCGACAAACGAATTGTGCTGCCCTGGATGTCGTAACCGTATTTGCAATCGTTCAGGAGGCTGACGCCGTAGCCGCGTTCGGAAACGTCGGCGAACCGGTGTCCGCACACCTCAAATTGCGCCTGCTCCCAGCTCGTGTTGCGATGCGTTGGGCGTTCCAGCGCACCAAACGGAATTTCGTAGGTGGCTTTGTCCGTAACGACATCGATTGGGAAGCCAACCTTCAGCAGCTTGTGAGCTTCATTCCAACTCACTTTCGTTTGGAAGTCGATACGTTTGTCGTGATGATACAGGATCACATCCTGCGTGATTTCCGATTGGCCGATGCTCCAGCGGAAGCGCAGCACGTCTTGGACTGGACCGCTTGCAACCAAACCGCTCTCCAGCAATGCGGCCTCTCCGGCCGGCTGCTGTTCATAACGCGGGTCAATGTCCCAAGCGTCCCACAGCGTCGGACGGTCGTGGTAGAAGTGGAAGCGGTTCGCGCTTTCGCCCGACTTCACGACCTCACGGTTCGCTTCCTTATCCCACAGGCTGACGATCTCCCCGCGGTCATTGAATTTCAGGCGGTAGAATTCCGTTTCCCACTCGCCTTGGAACACCTGGCTTCCAGTTGCGGAATTTGCTGCCGCGGTTGTTCCGTCAATGGCTTCCGCTTTGGGCCGCAGCCAAATCGTCTTGTAGCCAAGCGCCGGAACTTCCGGCACACGGACCCAAGCCGCTGCTTCTCCGTGAAGATCCGTCCGGATGTCCAGCTCAAGGCGCGTCCCCTGCTCATCGAAAGCAGCCGCGCCGTTGAGATCCATTGGATCGGAAAGTGCCACGACCATATCGCGCGTCCAGCCGAGGCTGTTGAAGACGACGTATGGCGTACCTTCGCCGGAGGTTTTTACTTGTTGAACCAGTGTTGCGAGGCCATGATGCAGTCCGGTTTGGCCCTTATCAAAAATTTCTACATATTCCTTCGTGGACGTCTCGTACGATTCGGTAATCGCCGAACCCGGAATGATGTCGTGGAACTGGTTCAGCAAAATCAGCTTCCAGCCCGCCTGCAGCGTGCTTTGCGCCTCGCGCTGCTGATCCGCTGGCATCGACGCAGCGGCCAATGCGTTCCACAGCTCGGCTTCGCGGTACAAAATCTCCGCTTTGCGATTGCTGCGCTTGTTGCGCCCGTGGGTCGTATACGTCCCCCGGTGCAGCTCCAAATACAGATCGCCGTGCCATGCCGGCAGCTTCGGCTGCGCCGATTCGATTCCGGCGAAGAACTCCGCCGCCGTGCTATATTCGCTCGCCGGCTGACCTACCATCAGCTCGGCGCGGTTAATGTACTCCAGCATTTCGCGGGTGACCCCGCCGCCGCCGTCGCCATGTCCGTAGAGCAGCATTTGCTCCGGATGAACGGCCTTCTGACGATAAGACTGCCAGTGGTCATGAACGTCCTTCGGCAGCGTATTTTCGTTTACGCCGTGGTTGAGATACGACAACATTGGCGTACCATCGATGCCCACCCAATGGAACAGGTCGTACGGGAATACGTTGGTGTCGTTCCAGCCCAGCTTGGTCGTCATGAAATAGCGAATCCCGCCATGCTTCAAAATTTGCGGTAAGGAGGCGCAATAGCCAAACGTATCCGGCAGCCATTCGATCTCGGAGGTAAAACCAAACTCCTCCTGATAGAAACGCTGCCCGTACAGCATCTGCCGCATCAGCGATTCGCCGCTGGGCAGGTTCAAATCGGGCTCTACCCACATACCGCCGACCAATTCCCAGCGACCTTCCTTGATCCGCGCCTTCACCCGCTCATACAACTCGGGGTCGTTCTCCTTCAGGAAGGCGAACAGCAGCGGTTGACTCTGCGTGTAGCGGTATTCCGGGTATTCGCGCATCAGCGCATCCACCGTCGAGAACGTCCGGCTGGTCTTGCGCACCGTCTCCCGCACCGGCCACAGCCAGGCGATGTCGATATGCGACTGGCCGACCATTTGGATCAAGCCCTCAGCGTTGCCACCGATCGCTTTAACTCGCTCCGCGAGCTTCTGCTCCAGCTCGGCAATTGCTCCGCCTTCGCGGACCGCTTCCGCGTCCAGCGCCACAAATCCATCCATCGCGGCATACAGCGCCTCGATCAGACGGGTGCGCCGAAAATCCTGCTCCGGCAGCAGCACGGCGGAATCGCGGATCACCGTCGCCGTATACATCAGGCTTTGCACCGGCCGGTTCACCAGCACTAGCCGGCTGTCGATCCGTGTAATCGGCGGCTGAATGACCGCTTGTTGGTTCAGTGGATCCACCGGCTCAGGGATCGGATCAAACAGCTCGATCTCCAGCGAGAGCGGGCCTTGCCCTTGCTCCTGCGGCAGCGTCACAAACGTATGGTTCCGGTCCAGACCCTGCGCCGATTTGCCGTTGATCCGCAGCAGCCCTTCGCCGCCGGAAGCAAAGATAAGACCGACCTGTCCGCCGCGCCACCCGTCCGGGATCTCCAGCTGGGTGCGGAAGAAATACGTTGTTCCCTGCGTGCTTGGGAACCGCTCGAAGGCTTGCCCCTCTGAATAATCTGTTTCCTTCGTGTAACTTCCGGGAACCTGGTAGACGGAAGAAGTGATCTCCCACCCGCGCAGCTGGATTTGATCCAGCCACTGGGCTTCCGACAGTTCGCGGATAAAACGTCTGATGCGTTCCATGTATTTTTAAACCTCCCGCACAAAGAGATTGGCGCTCAGCGTATCATTTACGTTTTTGCCGACATGTACCCGGAATTCTCCCGGCTCTACTACGGCCTTGTAATCCCGTCCGATATACTGCAGCTGCTCCGGCCCGATCTCGAACTCCACCTTCTGCGTCTCGCCCGATTGCAGGAAGATCTTGCGGAAGCCCTTCAGCTCCTTCGAAGGCCGGGTTACAATGCTTGCGATATCGCTAATGTACAGCTGAACCACTTCCGCACCGGCCCGGTCGCCGGCGTTCGTAACTTCGACCGTCACCTTCGTTGTTCCATCTACAGAAAGCGTATCGGACTCCAGCGACAAGTTGCTATATGTGAACTCCGTGTAGCTTAACCCGTACCCAAACGGATACTGCGGCTGCGAGTCGTCCTCCAGATACCGTTTGCCCCGCGAGCGTTTGCCGTGGTAGTAAACCGGAATCTGTCCGACATGCTTCGGAACGGAGATCGTTAGGCGTCCAGATGGATTCACGTCGCCAAACAGGATGTCGGCGATGGCATGCCCGCCCTCTTGGCCCGGATACCAGGCCTCTAGAATCGCATCGGCATGCTCGTCAATCCACGGCTCGGCAATCGGCCGTCCGTTGATGTAAACCACTACGAGCGGTTTACCCAATTTATGAATCTCTTGAATCAGCTCCAACTGTACGCCGGACAAGCTGAGGTTCATGCGGTCAATCCCTTCGCCGCAATCCATATCGCTCTCCGTATTACCGGTCACTTTGGAAGCGCCGGTACGGAGGTCGATGGTGCCCTCGCCGAAGTCACGGGCACTGGAGCCGCCGACGACCATAACCACCGTGTCCGCCTGCTCCGCGCAGGACAAAGCCACGTCGAAGCCTTCACGGGAATCGCCATTAATGCGGCAACCCGGAGCATACAACACCCGCTCCGGCGTGTTGGCCAGCTTGCTGCGAATTCCACCAAGCACGGTCGTGACCTTGGAGCGCGGCTGCGGCGAGGTGTAATCGCCCAGCTGGTTGTAGCCCACATCGGCGTTCGGGCCGATGACGGCGATTTTCCCGGCTTTAGCCGACAACGGCAGCACGCCGCCTTCGTTCTTGAGCAGCACGATGCCTTCGCTGGCCAATTTCCGGGCCAGCTCCACATGCTCCGTGCTGCCGATCACCCGCTCGGCCCGCGCTGGGTCGGCGTACGGCTGTTCGAACAGCCCGAGGCGGAATTTCAGTGTCAATACGCGGCGTACCGCGCGATCAAGCACTTCCTCCTCCAGCTGTCCCGAGCGTACCGCCTCCACCAAATGCTGGCCGAACATGACGCCGGACATCTCCATGTCGATGCCCGCGCGAATCGCTTGGATCGCCGCATCCCGTCCGTCCTCTGCCACATCGTGGCCGGAGGCGAGCATATCGATCGCGCCGCAGTCGGTGATGACCATGCCGTCAAACCCCCACTCGCCGCGAAGGATCCCGTCCAACAACTCCTCGTTGGTTGTACAAGGAACCCCGTCGATCTCATTGTAGGCCGGCATAATCGAAGCCGCACCAGCTTCCACCGCCTTGCGGAACGGCAAGAGGTCGACCTCCAGCAGCTCGCGCCGCCCCATATGGACCGGGCCGGCATTTCGGCCGCCCTCGGAGCTGCCGTAACCGACGAAGTGCTTCAGCGTGGCGGCCACGCTGTCCTCTCCGTCCAAGCTCTCCCCTTGTAAGCCTTCAACCGAAGCCACGGCCATTTCGCCGATCATATAAGCGTCTTCGCCAAAACATTCTTCGGTCCGGCCCCAGCGAGGATCGCGCACGACGTCGAGGACCGGAGAATAGGTGACCGCGCCGCCTTGGGCGCGCGTCTCCCGGGCCACCGCCCGACACATCTCACGATACAGCTCTACGTTCCACGTGCTGCCGAGCGACAGCGGCACTGGGAACACCGTGGCGCCAATCGCCATATGGCCGTGCGAGCACTCTTCCCCGATCAGAATCGGGATGCCCAGCCGCGAGTTCTCGATGGCGTAACGCTGGATGGCATTTACCGCCTCAGCGCCTTCGCGCGGCGACAAGCCGGTTTCCAGTGTTACGCCCGTCCACGGATCGGCGCGCAGCACACCGTACAGCGAGCCGATCCCGCCGCTTTGCACCTGCTCCTTAAACGATTCGGTCAGCCGGATCTCTCCGTCTTTATGCTCGTAGGTTTGCCAGCCGAAAGGCTGGATCAATTGGCCGGCCTTTTCTTCCAATGTCATCAGTCCGAGCAAATGCTCCACTCGTTCCGGGACGGGTTTCGATCTGTCTTTGTATAACAACGTCTCCACCTCGCTCCTTACAGTTTTACGTTCATTCCAAAAGAGTTCAAAAGGGAGTAATTCTAGTCAAGATTCGATGCCGATTAAACTACTTGGTACTACTTCGTGATCAAAAGGCAATTTTTGAACCACCGCTATATTATTCTTTGACAGCGCCTACCGTAAGTCCTTGTACAAAATACCGTTGGAAGAACGGATATGCAAAAATAATTGGCAACGTTGCCAGCACGACCATCGCCATCCGCGACGTATCCTGCGGAATGGATTGCAGCGCGGTCAAGCTGAGCGAGCTGTTTTGCGAGTTCTGCTGAATAAACGCGATGCTCGATTCAATCCGCATCAGCATCGATTGCAGCGGCACCAAATCCGGATTGTCGATATACAGCAACGCATTAAACCAGTCGTTCCAGTACCCTAAGGTACTGAAGAGGCCGATTGTAGCGAGACCCGGCAGCGACAACGGCAACACGATGCGCAGGAAAATATAGAAATCGCCGGCACCGTCAATCCGCGCCGATTCAATGATCGCTTCCGGCACGCTTGTACTATAGAACGTACGTAAGATCATGATATAAAATGCATTCATCGCGAGGGGCAAAATCAGCGCCCACAACGTATCTTTCAGCCCCATCAACTGGGAGACTACCATATAAGTTGGGATCATCCCGCCGTTAAAGAGCATCGTTACAATAGCAAATACGGAGAAAAATCTGCGATAGCGGAAGCTCTTCCGCGAGATTGCGTAAGCGTACAGCGAGATCATCACCAAACTGATCAAGGTGCCCACGAGGGTGATCAGGATCGTTACGCCGTAAGAGCGAAGCAGGGAATCGCCGCTTTCGAATACGAAGCGATACGCCTCCAGGCTCCATTTCGCAGGAATCAGCCGATACCCGTCGGTGGCCAGCGTTTTTTCATCCGTGAAGGAAATAATGACAACGAAGATAAAAGGGAACACGCACAAGAAAGAGAAAATGCCTGCGATCAAGTGCAAAACGGCGTTCCAGCCGCGAGAGACGTTATGAAAATCTTTGCTTTTTCTAGCCAGCTCCGCCATACTCTGACACTCCTTTCAGCTGTTTTAAAATAGGGCGCTGTCCTTATCAATTTTGCGCACAACGTAGTTGGAAACCATAACGAGAACGAAGCCTACCACCGATTGGTAAAGACCGGCCGCCGTACTCATGCCGATTTCCCCGGTTGTCTTCAGACCGCGGTATACGTAAGTGTCGATGACGTTCGTGACTTGATACAACGTGCCCGAATCTCTTGGCACTTGGTAGAACAAGCCGAAGTCCGCGTAGAAGATCCGCCCTACCGCCAGCAGCGTCATGATGATAATAATTGGAGAGAGCAACGGAACCGTGATGTTACGAATTTGCTGCCATTTGGTGGCCCCGTCGATCATCGCTGCCTCATACAGCGATTTGTCGATGCCCATGATCGAAGCCAGGTACACGACGCTGTTGTAACCGATTGACTTCCACAGATTGACGAAGACCAAGATATAAGGCCAATACTTCGGCTCCGAATACCAGTTGATCCGCTCCATGCCAAACCATCCTAGAATCTGGTTGATCATCCCGCGGTCCATGCTCAGGAAGCTAAACGCGAAGTAGCCGACGATAACCCAGGATAGGAAATAAGGCAGGAACATCCCGGTTTGATAAACTTTGGCCATCGTTTTGCCGACCAGCTCAGACAGCAGAATCGCCATCGCCACGGAAAGCACGAGTCCAATGAAAATAAAAGCAAGGTTGTAAAACAACGTGTTACGGGTGATGGTAAAGGCATCATTGGTGCTGAACAGGAACTTAAAGTTATCCCATCCGACCCACTCACTCCGTACGATACTCGCCCAGAAGCCGTCACGGCTGAAGCGATATTGCTTAAACGCCGTAATCGTACCCACCAACGGAAGGTACGAGAAGAAGAAAAACCAAACGGCACCCGGCAACACCATAAATAACATAACTTTGTTCTTAACCAGGTTCTTGAAAAATGCAGCCATGATGTTCCCCTCCTGTCGAAAATAATGAAAAAGGATCGGGCGCAACAATCACCCGCCCGATCCCTACTCTTTCTTTAATTATTACTTATTGTTTGCAGCTCTCCAGGCATCGAGCTGAGCTTGGGCTTCAGCAATGACCTTGTCAAGGCCAGCCTCTTTGAATTTTTCGATCGCTTTCGGCAAGTAATCCGCCGGATCCACCGTACCCGTCATCAGCGAGGACCAGAATTGTTCCTTCACGTTTTGTACGGCTGCCATTTCGGTAGCTACTTTCGTGCTGTCGAAGTTGAAGCTCAGGATCGGCGAGTTTACGCCTTCTGCGTTAAATTTCTTGAATTGTTCCCATTTGTCGTCTGCATCGTTAGGGTTCAAGTACAGAAGCATGTTGTTACCCAAGGAGTAAGACGGCATGTCGTAGTTTTTCGATTCTGCCAGGTTTTCGTAATGCGTGTCATCCAGCTTGTTATAGTGAACGCCTTCGATACCGGAGTCAACCATGTTACGCAGCACCGGATCGGTGTTCAGCAGGTTCAGGAATTCCATCGCTTTCTCCGGATGTTCGGAGTTTGCGGAGATCGCCATGATCGAGCCTTGTACGGAAGTGTTCGTGATGATCGCGTCACTTGCCGGCGTGGAGACTACAGGGTAGCCATAGCTTGCGGACCACAGGTTATCCGCCAGCGGTTGAGTTTGCGCACGGTCCAAGAACCATTGACCGGAAGTCATCAGGTCGCTTGTGGAACCGGTTGTTGCTGCTTCAGGAGCAACATAACCCGCTTTGTAGTATTTGTGCATCAGATCCAGAGCTTCTTGCATTTCTGGGGTTTCCAAGATGTTTACGATTTTATAATCCGTCGTGTCCAGTTTTACCGCCATCGGCAGGTTCTGGATGATGTAATCATAAGGCACGTAAGGAACATAGTTCTTGTCCATTGCAAAAGGCGTTACGCCTGGTTCGTTTTCCTTGACCGTTTTCAAGATCGGCTCGAGGCTTTCCAAGGTACGAATGCTTGGGATGTCCACATTGTATTTGTCAGCCAACGCTTTGTTGAAGCGCCATACTTCTTGTTGTGGCAATTCTTTGTTGGCAGGGATGCCGTAGTTGTGGCCATCGACTTTGGAGCCTTCCAAGAAAGCAGGGTCGATGGTGTTTTTCAGATCTTGTCCATATTTCTCAAGCAGTTCATCCAACTCTAGGAACGCGCCTTTTCTGGCGTTTTGAACGTAGTCGAAACCGCCGGCGGAAGTGAAGACGATGTCCATCGGTTCACCGGAAGCCACGTTCACTTGCATTTTTTGCGTGTAATCGCCCCAGTCGATCATTTTCATCGTGATGGTCGCGTTGATTTTCTCTTTGGTGTACTTGCTGACTTCTTCCATAACGCGATCCACATCTTTTTGCGGCGTCCCGATCGTATACCAAATCAGGTTAACCGCTTCTTCCGAGTTGCCCGCTGCAGACCCGCTGTTGCTGTCCGCGTTCTTGTTGCCGCCACATGCGCTCAGAACAAGCACCAACGCCATCAGCGTAGCAAGGACGAAAGAAAAACTTCTTTTGTTTTTACTCATGGTGATCCTCCCTTTTGAAGCTCTTTTGTTTTGTTTAACTAACTTAACCTTACCGGATGAAAGCCGTTACAAAAAGAAGACAAACTTAAAAAATTGAGGTACAAATTAAAGAAAAGGACAATACCCCGGATTCAAGGAAAACCTCCCTTATTGGAAGGTAAAAACATCCTTGATCCAGGGTACCCATTCCCATCCTATCTAATGCAGCGCTTTAAAGTCGGTGGGGGAAATCCCCACATACTTTCGGAACTGCTTGTAGAAGTATCCGATCTCCCAGTATCCCACGTTTCGGGCGATTTCCTGCACTTTGAGATTGGAGTTTTTGAGCTGTTGCTTTGCTTTATCAATGCGATACTTATTTATATACTCCGCAAAAGACATGCCTGTCTCTTTATGAAATAACTGTCCGAGATACACCGGATGGATATGATATTGCGCCCCCAGCGTTTTCAGCGACAGCTCGTCGGCGTAATGCTTATCGATGTAAGTCAACACTTGATGCACGACCGGATTCTTGGCGTCCTGCAGCAGCGAGCCAACCGTTTCCTCCGCCAAGTTCTCGAGGCTTTCGATCATCCCCTGGAACGTTTCGCAGCGTTGGACACGCTGGAGCGCCTTTTTAAACAAATCGGTCTCTTCCGAATATTTGATATGCTGAAGCTCCATTTTAAAGCGGACCACCAGCTCTAAAGCCGCGTTCTGCAGATCCTCGGGGCGAATGCCCGCCAGCTGCTTCATCTGCTCGAAATCACGGCGCATGAGCTCCTTCAGCCCCTCCTGATCCTTGGCCAAAATCAACTTAGTATACTCGTCCCAAGCCAGCGGATAACCGCCCTCCAGCGTGCTGTCGCCAAGTCGTTCGCGTTCCAGCTGCTTGTATTCGATCGTCCGCCGATCGGGATAGATCAGATAATATTCTAGGGCGCGCTTAGCTTCCTTGTAGCTGAGGGGAGCTCCCTCCGGCAGCCGTCTCACGCTGCCCACGCCGATTTGGATCGACCGGTTCATGACGGACAGCTCCAACGCTAGATTTTCCATTAGCTCCGGAAACGTCCTTTTTTCCTCAGCCCCTTGGAGGAGAGAGCCCACGATCCCAATATCCCCGTCCACATCGCGAAACAGCGTCACGCCCCTCCGCTCCTTCAAATAACGTTCAGCCCGTTCAAACACTTCGGCGGAGTTGCCTTTGGTGCGCAGGGCGGCGGCGGCAACGTTGGGTCCCTGCAAATTCAGGCCCAGCAGCTCTGTCCGCTCCTCGAATTCGGCAGCAGCGATTTGCCCGTTTAGCCAGCGATACAGGGTGTTATCCTTCAAAATCTGGACATCATAGGCATCATACAGCCCGTCCGTCTGTACGCTGTCCAGCTTCTGCACGGTATTGCGGAGCGTCGACTCCAGCTCCTCCAGATTAATCGGCTTCAACAAATAGTTTTCGATCCCGAGCTTCATACCTTCTTTCAGATAATCGAACTCATTGAATCCGCTCAAAATGATCACCTTCAGCTCCTCATGAAGCTTCCTTGCCTCGGAAATCAACGTTAACCCGTCCATCACCGGCATCGAGATGTCCGTGATCAATACATCAACCGGCGTAGAACTCAGCGCGTCCAGCGCTTGCTGCCCGTTCCCCGCATGACCGACGATTTCCAGACCAAACTGCGGCCAGTCGACGATATCGTATAAGCCTTCGATGATAAACGGCTCGTCATCGACAATAAACACCTTATACATCTTCAACCTCCGTTCCTTCCCGATTGGGGTAACGTACGGTGATGGTTGTCCCAGCCCCCGGTACGCTGTCGATCTCAATCCCGTAAGCCGGACCGTACAGGAACCGCAGCCGCGTATGCACGCTTCGCAAACCGAACATTTGCCCGGTTTCCTCCTTCCGCTCCAGCTCCCGGCGGATTTCCTCCAGCCGGTCCGGTTTAATGCCTTTCCCGTTATCCTTCACCACGGCCAATAAGGTATCCCCGTCTTCCCGCACTTCGATCGTAATCCGGTTGTCAAACTGGTCCGTTTGAATTCCGTGCACGATGTAGTTCTCCACAATCGGCTGCAGAGTCAGCCTGACGAGCGACTTGCCGTACAACGCGGGAGCGGCTTGGATCTCATAGGTAAACCGATCCTTGTACCGGATGCGGAACAGCTCCAGGTACAAGCGGCAGGCTTCCAGCTCGTCCTTCAGCGTGTAGTTTTTCTTTTGCTGCACCATGCTCTTGAACAGGACGGACAAGCTGTAGATCATCTCCCCGACGTCCTTGGCGCCTTGGGAAATGGCCCGCATGCGAATCACTTCCAGCGTATTGTACAAAAAATGCGGGTTGATCCGCGCCTGCAGTGCAACCAGCTCAGTTTGATGCTGCTTGATCTCCGCTTTGAACACCCGGTCGATATACACATTCAGCTCGTCCAGCATCTCGTTAAAGCTCTTGGAGATCTGCCCCAGCTCGTCCTCCCGGACATCGGCAATCCGCGCCGTGAAATCGCCGTTGCGCACTCTCCGAGTAAACCGGATAATGCCCTGCGTCCGTTTGGCGAAATTGCTGATAAACAGCGCCGGGATCAGAATGGCGAATAAAATGCAAATGGAACTGATGGTCACAATCGTGTTGCGAAGCCCATGGTAGGTTTTGGCCAGCTCCTCTTTGGGGACGGTACTGAGCACCGTGTACCCTCCCTGGCTTTGCGTCAGCTTCGTGGCAATCAGCCCGTTGCCCAGTACCCCGGTGTCATACAGCGAGTTAAGCTGTTCGGTATAAGGATATTTTTGTCCATAATAGGTGCCCGAGGAATCAAACAACACGCTGCCGTCAGCGGACAGGATCAGGATCGATCCCTTCAATTCCTCTTGATACATCGCCAAGCTGCCCCACACCTGGTCTGTTTCAAAATAAACATCCAATTGCCCGATGTTGCGCAGCGTTAGCTTATTGTTGATCGGAATGCGAACCGAATACATCGGAATGTCCGGCAAACCCACTGTTTTGCGCACCCAAATGTTAGCTATTTCCACGTTCGTCCTTTCCTGCTGGGACATCACGTCGGGCACGAAGGACCGAGCCTGATTGGTCGGAATAATCTTAAATTGATTATCGCTGCCAAAGGAATACAGCTGCTGCAGATCCGCACTGTACAACATCAAGCTGCGGATGTCCGGATCGTCGTCCACCACGTTGCGGAAGTAGAGCACGGTATCCGTCGATGAATTATTTTCCATATAAAAACGGTCCAGGCGATAGTTCACGTAATCCTGATACGGATGTTCCAGAAAAAAAGAAGTATTCGACGCCAGCTCCTCGTCGCGATAGATGTCCCGAATCATAGCTTGCACGGATTCATATTTGCTGCCGATATAATCGCTGACGCTTTCGATCGCCCTCTTCTGGATATCCAGTTGCCTCTGCACCGCGGACTCGGACATAAACATGAACATCACATACGAAAACGTAATGATCGTCACAATGGTGATGACGGAGAAAAACAAGATGATCTTCATGAACAAATTGTTCTTGAAGTAGTTGCGGTAAATGTTCCGGATGAACATGTCTGTCTTCCCTCCTCGTGCAAGGACAATTATACCATGCCTTTCGGGCTAGATGGGATGGGGCTCTTCTTGGGTTGCCCACGTTGGCAACCGTGGCGGTAGGCTCCGGGCTGAACGTCCCGCGATTGTTGTAAAAGGTACAACATTTTAAGGCCATAAAGCGGCGAATGGGCTGAAATGTTGTATTTCCTGCAACATTTTCGGCTGTATCAGCCGAGTTTACTCAAAAATGTTGTACAAAATGCAACATTTGGCTATCGCGCAAGCCTTTGACCCTTCAATGTTGCATCATTTACAACATTTCCGAATGAAAAGAGCCCGTTCCTAATGAAGGAACAGGCGCTTCTAGTGGCGGATCGGCCCGGATCGGTCCGGATCGGTCTCGAACGGTGCGGATCCGTCGGGGGATCAACCGGGCTCAACCCCATCCATCCGGCCACTCCGAATCCGTCCGGATCATATCGAGCCAATCCGAATCATCCGAATCGAATCGAATTCATCCGAACCCGGCTCTCTACTCGCGGAACTCCTGCAAACCTTCGTTCAGCGAACGTGTTGCCGCATAAACCTGCTGGTACAGCTTGAAGAGGCGAGCGTACTTCTCCACGTTGGCCCGGATCGGCTCATACGTTTTGGCGTAGCCGATAAAGGCATCGGCGCATTCCTTCAGACTGCCGAACCAACCGCTGCCCACAGCAGCCATCATCGCGGCGCCCATCGCCGGGCCCTGCTCGTTCTTCAGCGCCACCACCGGCTTGCCGAAGATATCGGCTTGCATTTGCAGCCAGACTGGATTTTTCGCCCCGCCGCCGATGGAGATAACGCGTTCGACCTCGATGCCGGCGGCGCCGAACAGGTCAAACGACTCCTGCAGCGAGAAGGTGATCCCTTCCATTACCGCGCGGGCCAGATGCTCCCGGCGATGCGTGCCGGACAAGCCGATAAAGCTGCCGCGAATCACGCTGTCCGCGTGCGGCGTGCGTTCCCCAACTAGGTACGGGGTGAACAACAGCCCTTCCGAACCCGGAGCGATGTCGCCCACCGGCTTCAGCAGCTCGTCAAAGCTAAGCTCCGGTGCCAGCGATTCCTTAAACCAGCTCAAGGAATACCCGGCGGCCAGCGTCACTCCCATCGCGTAAAAAGCCCCCGGATGCGCATGGTTAAAGAAATGCACCTTGCCGGCAAAATCCTTGTTCTTGTCTTCTTCGTACGTCAGTACCACGCCGGACGTGCCGACGCTGCACAGCGCGTCGCCCTTGCGGACGATGCCTGCGCCCACCGCGCCGCAGGCATTATCGGCGCCGCCGCCGAACACCTTCGTGCCGGCCGACAGGCCGGACGCGGCGGCAAACTCCGGCAGCAGCGTGCCGGTGTTCTCGGTGCTGCCCACCAGCGGAGGGCAGAAACCGGCCGAGAGCCCGAATGCGGCGGCGATCTCCTCGCTCCAACGGCCTTCCGGCACGTTCAACAGCAGCGTGCCCGCCGCGTCGGAGATTTCCATTTGCACTTGACCGGTCATGCGGTAGCGCAAATAATCCTTCGGCAGCACAAACCGCGCCGCTTTGGCGAACAGCTCCGGCTCATGCTCCTGCACCCAGAGGATCTTCGGCAGCGTAAAACCTTCCAGCGCCGCGTTACGCGTAATGTCGAGCAGCTTGTCGCCCAGCTTCGCCTCGATGTCCCGGCATTGCTTGGTCGTCCGGGTATCGTTCCACAGAATGGCGTTGCGCAGCACGTTGTTCTGCTCATCCAGCAGGACCAAGCCGTGCATTTGGCCGGAGAAGGACACGCCTTCTACGTCTTCCGCTGCTACGCCGGTATCCTTCAATAATTGCTTCAAGCAAGCTAATGTCCCTTTGACCCATTCCTCGGGATCTTGCTCACTATACCCGGGGCGTTCTTGGATCAGCGGATAAGCGGCCGACGCCTCCCCGGCGATCTCCCCGTTCTGGTTCACGAGCAGCGTCTTGACCGAGCTGGTCCCCAGGTCAATGCCAATCACATACTTCATCGCGATACTCTCCCTTCGCATATCCCTTATACCAAAAAAGGGACGGCTCGCGTCCCCTTTTGGAAAAGTTGTTCAAAACCTGTCTTTACGCTTATTTCGTGCCGAAAATGTACTCGTTCAGGCGGGCTTTAACCAGCTCGAGGTGGTTCGACTTGTTGACGATGTGGCTGTGCTCCAAAGCGTAAGCTTCCAGCGTTTTGAAGTTAGCTTTACCGGAAACGATATCCGCGCCGATTCCGGATTTGAAGCTTGCGTAACGTTCATCAAGCAGGTTCTCGATAAATTTGTCTTCGATCATTTTGCCGGCTACTTTCAAGCCTTTGGCAAAGGTGTCCATACCTGCGATGTGAGCATAGAACAGGTCTTCCGGTTCGAAGGAAGTCCGTCTTACCTTCGCGTCGAAGTTGACGCCGCCGGAGCCCAATCCGCCATTTCTCAGGATTTCGTACATGGCCAACGATACAGCATACAAGTCGGTTGGGAATTCGTCCGTATCCCAGCCAAGCAGCATGTCGCCTTGGTTGGCATCGATCGAACCCAGCATGTTGTTGATGCTAGCTACGCGCAGCTCATGCTCGAACGTATGGCCGGCCAGCGTTGCATGGTTGGCTTCCAGGTTCAGCTTGAAGTGGTCTTGCAAACCGTATCTTTGCAGGAACGCAATCGTCGTTGCTGCGTCGAAATCGTATTGGTGTTTTGTAGGCTCTTTTGGTTTTGGCTCGATCAGGAATTGGCCTTTGAAGCCGATTTCCTTCGCATAGTCGATTGCCATTTGGAAGAATCTCGCCAGGTTGTCGAGTTCCAGAGCCATATCGGTGTTCAGCAGGGATTCGTAGCCTTCGCGGCCGCCCCAGAACACATAGTTTTCAGCGCCCAGTTCAACAGCGGTTTCCAGACCTTTTTTCACTTGAGCTGCAGCATAAGCGAATACGTCAGCGTTGGAAGTTGTCGCTGCGCCATGTACATAACGCGGGTTGGAGAACATGTTTGCCGTGTTCCAAAGCAGCTTCACGCCGGTTTGTTTCATACCTTCTTTGATCTTAGCAACGATGACGTCCAGGTTTTCGTTGGACTCCTTCAGCGTAGCGCCTTCTGGAGAAACGTCGACATCATGGAAGCAGAAATAAGGAGCGCCGATTTTCTCCAAAAATTCGAAGTTAACTTCAACGCGGGCTTTAGCCAGATCCAAGCCGCTTACCGTTTCCCAAGGACGAATCATGTTGCCTTGACCAAACGGGTCGCTGCCGTTCATCGTCAGGGTGTGCCAGTAAGCAACCGCAAAACGCAGATGTTCTTTCATCGATTTGCCGAGAACAACCTCGTTCTCATTATAATGTTTAAATGCCAGCGGATTGTTGGAACCTGCGCCTTCATACTGAATTTTGCCAATGTTCTTGAAATAACTCACCACGAATTCCTCCCAGACAGAGATTAAATTTAAGTAAGCCTTTACATCCTAGCGATTATAAGTAGCATGCCCACCGAATAATGGAAGCATGCCTTCTATATTTAGATCGTACCACGTTCCACTTAGTTTGTCTAGTAAACTAACAAAGTTATTGATTTCTTTCGTGTCATTTATGTTATGATGCGTATAGACATAAATTCGCCATGCCCCAAGGCATGGGTATAACGAGGGAGTAGAGCATGAAAATCACAGGCGATCAGCAGCTGATCAAAAAAATGAATAAAACCATCGTCCTGGATACGATCCGCCATCGTCAACCGTTGTCTCGTGCGGATATAGCCGCCGCGATCGGCTTGAACAAGGCGACCGTATCGTCCCTCGTCTCCGAGTTGATCGACAGCCAGATTGTGACCGAGATCGGCCCCGGCGAATCCAGCGGCGGGCGGAAGCCTACCCTGCTGCTCTTTAACCGCAGCGCCGGTTATGCCGTCGGCATCGATATCCGTGTAAATGATCTCCTGGCCGTGCTCGTTGACCTGGAAGGGCATGTCATTCTGGAAAAAACGGTACCGCTGGCCGACTTCACCCCGGATCACGTTCTGGACCAAATCCGCAAAACGATCCGCCAGTTTAGCAAAAAGCTTCCTGAATCCCCCTACGGCATCGTTGGGATCGGGATTGGGGTACCGGGGCTTGTCGATGACAAAAGCCGCGTGATCTCGGCCCCCAACCTGGATTGGAACCAGGTTGACCTGTACGAATCGCTGGCCGCCGAATTCGGGGCCAATCTTCATATCGATAACGAAGCCAATGCCGGCGCGATTGGCGAGAAGCTTTACGGTGCCGGCCGCGAGGCGCAAAATCTGATCTACCTGAGTATCGGGATCGGCATCGGCTCCGGTATCATCGTTGGCGGCGTGTTGTACCGCGGCACGTCGAACTTCTCCGGCGAGGTCGGACATATGACCGTCGCCGAGAACGGTCCGCTCTGCCGCTGCGGTAACCGCGGCTGCTGGGAGACGCTAGCCTCGGAGAAGGCGCTGCTCGACCGGGCCGCCAAGCTCTGGAACGATACGCATCCCGACCTGGAGGAGATTATCCGGCTGGCTCGCGATGGCGAGCCCCGAGCCGTTCAGCTCTTGAATGAAATCGGCGCTCAGCTTGGCGTGGGCTTGGCTAACTTGGTCAATATCCTAAATCCGGAGCTGATCGTCATCGGCAACCGCCTGTCTCTCGCCGGTGACCTGCTGCAGGATGCCATGCTCCAAACCCTGGAGAACCGCAGCTTGTCCTACCATCGGAAGAAATCCGGGGTAGCCTTCGCCAATCTGGGGACCCGTTCCACAGCGCTCGGCGCGGCATCCATGCCGATCACCGCGTTCCTCAGCGAACCGGACCCCGTCCCCGCCCAGGAGGGCCACACGCCGGCAGGACTTTAAGTTAAAACAAATAACCCGCAGGACCGTGAAATCCCTTCACGATCCTGCGGGTTATTTTATTTCGGCGGAGGCTGATAGCTTCGCAGCAGCTCGCGAATGCCGGCCTCCGGAAGCGGCTTGCTGATATAGTATCCTTGAATAATATCACACTTGGCACGCCGGACATGCTGCATCTGCTGCTCCGTCTCCACGCCTTCGGCAACGACCTGCAGTCCCATTTTACGACCGATCAGCACGATCGCCTTCGCGAGGGAGCGGTTATCGTCCTGTTCCGGCAAATGCTCGATAAATGTTCGGTCCACCTTCAGTGTGGTAATCGGCATTTGTTTCAACGATCCCAGGGAAGAATAACCGGTGCCGAAATCATCCAAAGCGATTTGAATGCCGTAGGCTTTCAGCTCGTTCAGCTTAGGGACAAGCGAATCCACTGTTTCCATAATCATCGATTCGGTTATTTCCAGCTCTAGACACTCAGGCGCCAGTCCTGTAGTCTCCAACACTCGCAGCACACTCTCCACGAAGTCGTCCTCCAGCAGCTGCACAACGGAGATGTTGACACCCATTTTAAAAGTCCCGAACCCTTCGTCCTCCAGGCGTTTGGCGAAAGCACAAGACTCCTTCAGCACCCATTCCCCGATTGGGACGATCAGCCGGCTGTCCTCGGCAATTTTAATGAACGATAAGGGCGATACGAAGCCGAGCTCCGGACTGTTCCAGCGAATCAGTGCCTCAAAGCCGCAAATGTGGCCGTCACGCACTCCGATTTGGGGCTGGTAGTGGAGGGTGAATTCGCCGCGGGCCAACGCTTGACGCAGATTCTTTTCCAAATGGACCCGATCATTAAACGCTTGCAAAAATCCGGGGTCAAAAACGACATACTTGCCTTTCCCCGCTTCTTTGGCTGCGTACATCGCGACGTCCGCGTTCTTGAGAATTTCTTCGGTGTTGCGGCCGTCCTGCGGATAGAACGAAATGCCGATACTGACCGACACAAACAGATCGCTGTCGTCGATCCGGAACGGTTCCTTAAAGCCTTGCAGCAGCTCGTCCGCCAGAGCCGTCGCCTGCTCCCTCTCCGCATCCTTCAATAGAATCACAAACTCATCTCCGCCTAGTCGGAACAACATGCCCGCATCCCCAATCAGGGAGGTTAAGCGGGAGCTCGCTTGCATCAGCAAACGGTCGCCAAATTTATGACCCAGTGTGTCGTTTATATATTTAAAATTATCGGTATCCACGAAAAACAAGGCCGCCTTGGCGTCTTCCCGGGAAACCAACGCATCCATCTCTTCGAGCAAATACAATCGATTGGGCAGGTCGCTAAGCGTGTCATAATAAGCGAGATGCCGCATGCGCTGCTGGTACATTTTGAGCCGGTGCACCTCGATATTCGAACCTACCATCCGGTAAGCGCGCCCTTGCTCATCAAACAGCGCTTTCCCCCGGCCCAGGAACCAACGGTACTCCCCGTCTTTGCAGCGAAGGCGGTATTCGCATTCGAACACTTCTTTGTCCCCTGCCCGTAAGGAGGCCATTTCCCCCTGGATCCTTGGGGAATCATCAGGATGAATCACCTGCTGGAGCATCTCGCTTGTGATCGGATCTTCTTGACGGTAACCCAGCAACTCAAACCACCGTGGAGAATAAAAGCGGCGATTCCGCTCCAAGTCCATCTCCCAAATGCCGCCGTTCGACGCTTCCGCCACGAGCCGATACCGTTCCTCGCTCCGTCTCAGCCTCTCTTGATTCTCCAGCAATTGATCGTAGTTCTCTCTCAATTCTTCCTGCGTGGCGGTTAATTCTAAATTCGCGAATTCCAGCTCCTGATAGCTTTGATGCAGCTTATTCTCGAATTGCTTCCGCTCCTCAATGTCCACCCCGGTCATGAGGAAGACGTCCGGATCGCCTCCCATCCCGGGAAGGACCGCCGTGCGGAACAAGAACGCCTTCGCTTTCCCCTGATACGCGCAGAACAGGTTGAGCTCGCGGTTATCGACGAAGCGATGGGACAGCGCTTGATCCAACAGCGGAATCAGCTCCCGGCAAGCATGCTGCAGCAACGGATGCTCCGTATAGGGCCGCCCAACCGCGTCCCCCTCCCGGATGCCCGTAATCGATTCGGCGTACCGGTTGAAGCGGACCGTTGTCCGGTCGCTTTGCACCGCCCAGATAAATAAATGGGTATGATCCAGCACTTCCTTGGAAAATCCCCGTTCCCCATGAATCGTGCGGCGCAAACGGACGATATACGCCCGAATTAGCCAATAACTCGTCCCCACCCCGCCGACCAGTAAGCCAACCATCAGGATAAGGCGGTTTCGCATCGCATTCGAGAACGAATCCGAATGCGTAAAGAAATATTTCAAGTAGAGCTCTTCATAAACTCCCGAGCGTTTCAGATCGTCAATACGGTCGTTGATGTAATGGACCAGTTCCGGTGTTTTTTTGCTGATTCCATAAGCGACATCGCGGGGATACAGATCCTCCAGCACCTTGTGAACCTCGCCGGTCATTTCTCGCTTTACAATCAAATAATCGACGACGTTCTCATTCTCAAACAGCAGATCGATTTCTCCCCGCTCCAAAGCAAGTAGGGCTTCTTCAACAGTAGGGTATGTACGGTAAGTAGCTATGCCGGCTTCCGATTGGAGGATCTCCTCGGAATATTGCCCTTTGCCCACGCCAACAGTGTATTGATTCAGCTCATCCTTCCCCAGACTGCCTCGGAAATCCTCTCTGGCATAGACTCCAACGTAGGTCCGCATCACCGGTTTGGAAAATAGGACATCCTGCTTCCGTTCCTCTTGAACCGCCATCAGTCCGGCCGTATCCGCCGATCCCTCGGCCAGTGCCTGATAAACTTCCTCCCAGCTCGAAGCGGAATATTCCAGCGTATAGTCTTGCTCTTTAAAGATCAGATGGGTTAGTTCCAGATCAAAGCCCATTTCAAATCCGTTCTGGCTGAATTTGTAAGGGGGATAGTCCAGCTCCGTCTGGTATCGAACCACCCTTCGTTCCGCTTCGACCGTTGCCAAGTCTAACCCCGCCATGATCAAAAACACGAGCATGCCTGCGATCAACAACATTCGGATCCGCTTCATATGCGATACACCCTTTACGGTAGGATAGGAGTGGGGTTACCCCATCGAATCGCGAAAATTAGCATATTTTGTTTCATCTTAACACAGTTATGCAGGAACCCATAGGCTAAATTACCCGGTAGCGAAAGAAAAACCAGTAAAAAATAGGTACCCCCAATACGGAGGTACCTACCATCAACTTGTGTTTATTTTGAAGACGATTCGGAAGAATCCTGCGCATCCAAATACGGCTTATTCGCGAAATAGTACATAAAGCCCATCAACAGCACCCCGCCAACCAAATTGCCGAGCGTCACCGGGATTAAATTGTGGACGACACCGCCAAACGAGATCGTACCCGGGTGGTCCAGCACCAAAGCGATAGCAAAGGTACACATATTGGCGATGCTGTGCTCATAGCCGGAAATAAAGAAGCAGAAGACGAACAGCATCATCGCAAACATTTTGGCCCCGTCCCCCTGCAACGCCATCGGGATGAAGAAAGCCAGACATACCAGCCAGTTACAAAGAATCGCCCGGAAGAACAACTCCGTGACCGGGGTAGCCATTTTATGTTCAACTACGTTAAGCAGGAAACTATTTACCGAGGCATCGGCAAATAAACCGGTCAAGTAGATTAACAAAGCGAAGGCTGCAGCCCCCAGGATATTGCCGATGTAGCTGAAAACCCAGAGCTTGGTGACATCCTGCCATTTCAGCCGTTTCCTTAAAGCTGCGTATGTATAGTAAAACGTATTGCCGGTAAAAAGATCGCCGCCGCCGTAGGCAATCAGGATAATCGCAGCGCCGAAAGTCAGAGCTGCCATCGGATAGGTTAGCGGCGAATGCTCCAAGTAGAAGTAGTTCCCGCTTTTGAAGGCAACAATCACCCCAAAGCCGATAAACATGCTCGCCAACATCGCCCGCGCGATATAACGGAGATGACTTTGTTTGAAAATTTTGTATTTCTTGAGTGCCAGTTCCTCGACTTTTAGCAGCGATTCTGTCTCCATAACGCCTCCCATTGTTCTGTCTGTTTTGTTTTTCGCTTAGCTTAACCGCAGTGAGCCCTTGCCATCCCGTCATTAGATGATTTATTCAAATTTTAGATTAAACGGTCTCGCCACTATTTACAAGGGCCGCGGAATTGTGCATAATAAAAAAAGGATTACTTGATAATGATTATCATTATTATCTTTTCGGGATCACCCGGGTTTATCCACCGAAAACGGCCAAGAGGAGACGAACGCCATGAGATTGCTATCCGCCCGCAGAAAAACAAGGCTGAACATCGATGACTATTTGGATCTGCTCAATCTTGCCGCCCATTTGGGCGACCAGCAGTGGCAAAAGGAGATCATCCGCAAGCTGGAAACCATGCAGTCTGAACTAACCGACGTCAGCCGATAGATAGGATCCACATAAAATGAGCGCGAGCTTAGGGAATGCTTCCCAAGCTCGCGCTTTTTTGCGTCTACTGATTTAGGTTTCCATTTGGATTGGGATCAGAGCCGTGCGGACAGCTGGAGCTCTTCCCCATGGGATTCCATGATTTCGGTAATGACCAGATCCGTTTTGCGCATGAGGTCTACTTCGTAAGGAGATCTGACGTTGGAGCCGTCCGCTTCGCGAATGATTTTGACCACCGGACGGTGCACCAGGCTGGAATCCAGGGAAGATACGATACCCAGTTGGCCATTGCTTAGCTTCACTAAAGAGGACAATGGGTAAATACTGATATTACGCAGATACGTCTGAATCAGTTCGAGGCTGAAATAACGATCCCCGGCGGCCAGCAAATATTCGATCGCTTCGCCCGGTGTGTAGGCCAGACGGTAATTTCGCCGCGAGATCAACGCATGGTAGGTATCGGCTATGGCGACGATCTGCGCATATTCATCGATCTCGTGATGCTTCAGCCGAGAAGGATATCCCGTTCCGTTGTAGCGCTCATGATGCTGCAGTGCACAGAGGGCCGAACGTCTCGATACGCCCTCCATATCGCAAAGGATTTGGAAGCCAGCCTCCGGGTGCCGCCGCAGCGCCTCGCGATCAGCTCCCGTCAAGCTGCCGTTCCGCCTTATCGTGTGGTCCGGCAGTTCGGTCATCCCGATGTCGAACAACAGCGCGCCAACGCAGAGGTCGATCATTTCCGCGCCGGAGTATTGGCCGGCGATGCCCAGAATCGCCGAATACGCCGTGACGTGGAAGGAATGCTCGAGCAGGTAAGGGTCGCTTTGCTGCAGGCGGATCAGACCATCCAACACTTGTTCATGGCTGGTGATTTCGTACAGAATATTGCGGAACATCCGGCGAAACTGTTCGTCTAGTTGAGGGGTAGACGGACGCCCAAAGCCCAGGTCGGAGTCGGCCAGACGCACGAGCATTTGCCGAATGTGCTTGCGCGCCTCGCGTTTCTCTTTCAGATCCTGAAACTTCATGAGCGGGCTTGTCCCCTGCTCGCCGTCATCTCGGAAGGAGCCCGCCGGCTCCTTCAAGCCGATCATGGCTGTTTGAATCCCCAGCTTCTTCAGACGGACGATGTGATTCTCGGTTAATGCGGTTCCCGCCCCAAGCATCGTCATCCCGTGTTGATTTAGTATAGGCTCGGCCAAAACGTCCCCTGGTTCGAGCATTCTGACATGAACCTGTCTCATGACTTCACCTCATTCTCTTTGCAGATCAGCTAGTTATGACGAACCTTTCGCCTTATGTCATGGTCTCTATATTGTGCCTTTCGGCCTATCCTTACTTCAGGGCGTATCTTCCTTTCTTCCTATAATAATTCAAGAAATGTAGTCCAGACCACAGAAATTTCCTGTTAGACAAAATAAAATTTATCATGACGACAGCAATTGAGACATTACCCCAAAGTATACTTTGTAAAGGCTTTTTTCGACATTACTATACAAAAAGTCACTATTCTATCTTAGGATTCAACGATATTCTAAATAATAATAGTTAAAATTTGAAGAAGGTGAGAGGAGGTGGAAAACCATGAATTCAACATCACACGAGTTTCCGGACACGGAACGAAGTACCCAATTCTTAGGTCGTGAGTGGGAGATGGAGATCTTTTCTTTATATCTAAAGCACTATGATAGCATGGAACGAATCATCAACATTTACGGCTCAGCCGGCGTTGGAAAAAGCGCATTAGCCGAGGAGTTTCAAAAGCTCGCTGTCAAGCAAGGGGCTACCGTAATCGAGCTAGACGCCGCGAGGTGCAGAACCACACCCGAAGAATTCAGCCGGCAAATCCTGTGCCAGCTTGGCTTATTTGACTCCCTTCCCTCCTTATCCGATCCCGACTTTATCATCAGAGCCGCCATTGAGGCCATCAATAAACAAGCTAAGCTTGGGCCAGCGTTCTTTTTTATCGATACGTATGAACTGTTCGAACCGATGGAGGATTGGCTGCGAGATTTTTTTATGCCGCAAATTAAGGACCGCTGCCTTAGCATCATTTCCGGCCGTAATCCGCTGTCTGGCAAATGGATGGGATGCCCGCTTTGGAAAGGCTTGATCTACCGGATGCCGCTCACGAACCTGGACTTTCATAGCGTTGTCGCCTATCTGCGGGGTAACGGGATCGTTGAGCCGGAGCAGATCTATCGCATTTGGAAGCAGACCGACGGTTTGCCCCTTAGGCTGGTCTCTTTGCTTAGCGGGCAAGATGGCGAGTTGACCATCCCCAGCTTGCACGAAGATAGCCTTCAAGGACGCCATAATGCGATCTCCTTCGGTTTATCGCCGGAGCATATGCCAAAGAGCAAACCGGAGGCTGCAATTTATGCCCGTACAGATTTAACCCATCGAGAGAAGGAGGTTGCCGCCCTGGCCGCCGAAGGGTTGACCAACCGCGACATCGCCTCCCGCCTTTTCCTAAGCGAAGTCACCATTAAGAAGCATATGCGGTCCATTTTTCAAAAGGTTGGTGCCAGCAACCGGACACAGCTGCTCAAGCTGCTTATGGATTAACTCTACCCATCAAATACCGGTCGACCTCGCGGGCAGCCAGCCGGCCCTCATGCATCGCCCAAACCACAAGGCTTTGACCTCTCCGCATATCACCGGCGGCGAAAATCCCCTCTACATTCGTTCGGAAATCGCCGAGTTTTGCCTTGACGTTCGTGCGTTCATCCTGATCCAAGCCAAGCTGCTCGGACAAAGCAAGCTCCGGTCCGACGAACCCCAATGCCAGCAGCACCAGATCTGCAGGAAGGACCTGCTCGCTTCCCGGCGTCTCCACCGGCACTCGGCGACCGTCGATCTCTTTCCACTCCACGCGAACCGTTTGAACTCCGGTCACTTGGCCTTGTTCATTCCCCAACAGCGATTTCGATGAGGTCTCAAAACGGCGGGGATCCTGTCCGAACAACTCGGCCGCTTCCGCCTGGCCATAATCGATCTTCTGCACCTTCGGCCACTCCGGCCACGGATTATCCGGTCGGCGAGACTGCGGAAGCTGCGGCATGATTTCGAGTTGGGTCACGCTCCTGCAGCCTTGGCGGATGGCTGTAGCAACGCAGTCGGTCCCCGTATCGCCGCCGCCGATGACCACAACATGCTTATCCTTGGCCGAGAGGAAGCGACCGTCTTGATGCCCCGAATCCAGCAGACTTCGGGTATTCTGGGACAAGAACTCCATCGCTTGATGAACGCCGCCCAACTCACGGCCCTCGATGTGCAGCTCCCTTGCTTGGGTCGCTCCGCAGCACAGCACTACGGCGTCAAACTCCGCGCGAAGCCGGTCGGCCGAAAGGTCCTTGCCGATCTCTACCCCAGGGATGAAGCGGATGCCCTCGGCGGCCAGCAAATCGACGCGGCGCTGAACGATTTGCTTATCCAGCTTCATGTTTGGAATGCCGTACATCAACAACCCGCCAATCCGATCCGCCCGTTCGTATACGGTCACGGCATGCCCGGCTTTGTTCAGCTGATCGGCACAAGCCAGCCCTGCGGGACCGGAACCCACGATCGCCACCTTCTTGCCGGTGGATGCGGCAGGAACTCGAGGTTGTATCCAGCCTTCCGCAAATCCGCGGTCGATAATGGCCCTTTCAATGCTCTTGATCGTCACGGGCTGACCGCTCTTACCAACGGTGCAGGCCCCTTCGCACGGCGCCGGGCATACCCGGCTGGTAAACTCGGGGAAGTTGCTCGTCTTGTGCAGGCGCTTCAGCGCTTCTTTCCAACTGCCGCGGTAGACGAGGTCGTTCCATTCCGGAATTAAATTGTGCAACGGACAACCGGAGGCCATACCCGACAGCAGCCGTCCTGCATGACAGAACGGGGTTCCGCAGTCCATGCATCGCGCCCCCTGCGTTCTTAGCTTCTCCTCCGCCAGCGGCACAGTGAACTCCTCCCAAGTGTCGATCCGCTCCTGCGGTCGAATTTCACCCGGCACCTCCCGACGATACTCCAAAAAACCGGTAGTTTTCCCCATCTTCAACCTCCTGATCTTAATGTCGCTTGCTTTCCCATAAATCGAACTGAAATTTTCAACGCTATCTCGCGTTATTGCTATAAAGCAGTAAAATATCTGGTTGCGCCTTCCCGGTTGTGCTTTAAATAAAGTTATGTTATCACCGGGAACAGACCGTTAAGAATGAGGAAGATCACTTTCGTGAAAAAAATTACAACCCTAGGTAGAAGGGCATGCGACTTTTGTCTTTTTATTCAGAAAAACCGATTGCCATCGGCACCATGCCGCATGTATGATGGGATTATAAGCTTTGACTTTGGCTATGATCGGACGCTCCCGTATGACGGACATCGTCGGTTAACTACATCTCAAGCGGTTCATTTCGAGGAGGCTTTATATTGTGGAAGACGACCAGACAAGCGCCTTATTCCGACCCGAATCCATGCTCACTGCCTCAGCCCTGCTGCGCGCCATCGATATGATGGGCGTCGGACTCGCTATTACGGACCCCAATCTGGAGGACAATCCTCTGGTTTACGTCAACCAAGGGTTTGAGCTTCTTACCGGATATAGACGCGAGGAAGTCTTAAATCGGAATTGCCGGTTTCTTCAGGGAGAAGAGACGAACAAGGAACACCTTGACGTTATTCGGAAAGCGGTGAAGGAGAACGGCTCCGCTACGGTAACGATTAAGAATTACCGGAAGGACGGCAGTACCTACTGGAACCAATTTGTGATCAGCCCGATCATGGATTCTGCGGGCCATCCCCTCTATTTTATCGGGCTTCAGTTTGACGTGACCCGGGAAGTAGAGCTGCAGCAGGCCTCAACAGAACGTCTCCGCCTGTTATCCCATTTCGATCCGGTCACCCATCTGCTGAATTCCAATCGTTTCAAGGAATTGATGCATGCTGAGCTTCGATCGGCCCAAGCTGAGAATACAACGGCCGCCGTCATCTGCATCAACTTGAACCGGTTTCGGCATATCAACGAGAGCTATGGCGAGAGCGACGGCAATAAACTGCTTCGACAAGTCGCGGACAGGCTGCGCCGTGCATTCCCAGATGGAACCTCGATGTGTCGCAACTTTGCAGATGAATTTTTCGTGCTGGTGTCGAACGTGTCCGACCCTTTGTTTATACATACGCTCGCTCTTGATTTGAATACCGCATTACAAGAGCCTTATACGCTTTCCGGCGAAACGTTCCATGTCAGCTTCGGGATGGGGATCAGCCTCTATCCTGACGACGGCTCCGACGTGAACCAACTGCTGCAGCACGCCGAAATGGCGATGAAGGAAGCGAAGAAGGAAGCGTTGGAAGGCCCGCATTACTTTGATTATTATTTGATGGACCGACTGATGGCCCAATTGACCTTAGAGAAGAAGATGATTCGAGCGCTGGCCACCGGGCAGTTCGAGCTGCACTTCCAGCCTAAAATCGATGCCTCCACCGAGCAGCTAACCGGCTTTGAAGCCTTGATTCGCTGGAACGACCCGGTGCAGGGATACATCCCGCCGGTCTCTTTTATCCCCATCGCCGAAGATAACGGGTTTATCGTGGAGTTGGGAAAATGGGTCCTGCTGGAAGCTTGCAGAATGAACAAGCGGTGGCAGGATGCCGGTTTTCCGAAGCTGCCGATGTCCGTTAACGTCTCGGCCGTGCAGTTTAAGCATCCGCACTTCTTGCGCACGGTTGAACAGGTGCTGGCCGAAACGGGCCTCGCTCCGCAATACCTGGAGCTGGAAGTGACCGAATCGCTGCTGAACGATCATGTGCTGATCAAGGATACCTTAACTGCCTTACAGGAACGCGGCATCTCGCTGTCCGTGGACGATTTCGGGACGGGGTATTCTTCCATTCATTACTTGAAATCCCTCCCGGTTCAGGTACTGAAGATCGACCGCACCTTTGTGCAGGAAACGCCGTGCTCCGAACGCGACAACTCGCTGCTGCGTTCCATCATCCAGTTAGGGAAATCGCTGGGGATGACCGTGTTGGCCGAAGGCGTCGAAACGAAAGCTCAATTCGAATTCCTGCAGCAAAACGGCTGCGATCAAATTCAAGGATACTATTACAGTCGTCCGCTGAACGCGGAAGCGATCGTGGGGTTGCTGAAATCGAGTTAATCCCCGCTGCGAAAATCGTGATCCGACGAAGGAGACCTCTTATTGCCCAAAGGGTAGAAGTAAAAAAACAGCAACGCCAGCAGCAGCGCCGCAGCCGGTATCCCGCTAAGCATCCATCGGATGCCGATTGCGGCCGATGCCGGCTGTTCGTTTAGGCCGGCGTCATACCCGCTCACCTCCAGAATCAGGCCCATACAGGCGGCTTGCAGCGATACCCCCCATCGGACGATAAATCCGTTCATACCGAAGTACATGCCTTCCCGGCGTGCGCCGGTACGCCGCTCGTCCTCGTCGATCACCTCGGACAACATGACGTCGAGCAACACCAGCAATCCGGCTAGCCCGACGCCTACGGCAGCGGCGGTGGCGATCGCACTTCCCTCCTGCGTGATCCAGCCGAACGGCAGCAAAGCCGCCGCATAACAAACAACGGCCGTTAGTACCCCACGCCGGGCTCCATACTTGGCCGTCATTCGCCCCCATAGGAAAACGCATGGAATCGCAGACAGAAAGATCGCCCCTAACAGCAAGGTGTTAAAGCTCTCCTCACGACCCAACACATATTTGGTATAAAAGGGAATCCCCGCCGGCAGCAGCGCAAACGTAAATTGCACCAGGAAGCTGCCGGTGACGTAGAATACAAACGCTCGGTTCCCTAACGTATGCCCAACCGCTGCGGTCAGACGAAATGTCGTTCGGGGGACGTTGGGATTTTCCCAGCTTCCCCAGAGGGAGAAGGCTAGGAATAGGGCTGATAACGCCGCAAAGATCCCCCCCATCGCCCCCCAACCGATTTGCGCATAGAGCAGCGGCGGAATAGCTACGCCAACGATCATGCCCACGATCCCCAACATCTGCCGCCAGGACGATACGTACGCGCGGTCCTTCATGCTTTGGAACATCTCCGGGAATAAAGCGGAGTAGTTCAGCACCACTAACACGAACAACCCATCGTACAGCATCACGGTTCCGATAAAATAGAGAAAAGCCCCGTCCCCGGACGCCGGCGGTATCCACAACAGAGCAAACGCCGCGGCCAACGGGACCAGGCCAAACCCGATATAGGGGAGCCGTCTGCCGAACCGTGACCGGGTCCGATCGGACAGATGGCCAAACAGCGGGTTCAACACGGCATTCAACACGCCGTGAAAAACCATCGCCAAGCTGATCCAGGCCGGCCGGACCCCCAGGATGTCAACGTAATAGTAGACAAGATAGGTAGCAAAAGCCTGCGACATCAAATTGACCGCCAAATTGCCTGAACTGTAAGCCACCTTTTGAAGCTCCGATCGGGTTCCCGGATTTACGGTTCGCCTCATCCGCCTTGCCCC
Organism: Paenibacillus rubinfantis; assembly: GCF_001486505.1. Lineage (GTDB taxonomy): Bacteria > Bacillota > Bacilli > Paenibacillales > Paenibacillaceae > Fontibacillus > Fontibacillus rubinfantis. Next base: position 324,903 of record NZ_LN909064.1, on the reverse strand, counting down.
CTTCATTTGAAAGCCGTTCGACTCGTTAAGACCGTTGTTGCTGCTGCAACTGCTGCAGGTCCTTCCAGCGGATCATCTCGATGCCTTCCGCCGCCAGGACCGCCTTAATCTCCGGATCGCGGAAGAGCTGATAATCCCAATGCCTTTTTTCCCACTCCGGATGGATCGCTTTCAGCTCTTCCGTCGCGAGCGCAGGGTGGATGATCATTTCGGAAACGCCGGGACGCAGCGCCCGGAGGACGTCAATCATCTCCCGCTTGTAGCTTTCGTACGTTTCGCCCGGCTGCTTGCCAAAAGGCAGCCCGATGAGATCATCGAGGAGAATGACGCCCATCCGGTCAGCCAGTTCGGTGACCTGTCGGACTAGAGTAGCCGCCTCCGGCGGCAATTTGCCTATCTGAGGCAACGAACGCGGCAAGCGAAACGGCAAGCCATAGTCCGCACAAATTTCAAATGTTACGTCGAGGAAATGGTTGCCGGTGGACAAGCCGTACAAGCTGCCCATGTGGTTGTCAAGGTGCGTAGGCGCAAGACCTAACGCCAGCGCTGTCTCCACCTGATTGATCATTTCCAGGCGCACCTGCGGCCGGCTGGCCTGCAATTCGAAGCGGGTTACGTCCCCGGGAAAATAACCCTCTTCCGTGACCAACGTCCGCACGTCTCCATCCCGGGTGACCGGCCCCCATTTATATCCGCTCCATTCGCTGGTAAACGTCAAATGGACCCCGACGTCATATTCGGGATTGGCAACGCTCCAGGCCGCAGCCTCCTTGGCCCAGCCACAAGGGACCATCACTGTAGCCGACGACACTGCCCCTTCCTGAAGCAGCTGGATAATCGCCGCATTTTCCGCATGACACATCCCGAAATCATCCGCATTGACGATCAACAATTTCGCGTCCTTTTCATACCCCAATCGCTCTGCCAGTGTCATCCGTCATCTCCTCCGTTTCCGCTCATGGTTAAAGATTCTTTTGATTAAAACGCTTACATAACTCGTGAGTTCAAACCAAAGCCGTTTCTTCGGTTTATGGGTATAGCTCCGAGTTCCGATTAATGACAAACGTATCGCAGATCCAGTCATGCAGGCCGCGTTTCTCCGCGCTAAAGGCGATCATGATGTACCCGATGAATAAGACCAATGCGGATAAAATTTGGGCAAAATATCTGCAAAGCGACCGTAACACGGAGATTCGATCCCCATTCGCATCCACGATCTTGGCCCCCACTGCCAGCTTCCCGACCGTGCCTTGCCAAGCCGTGGCCGGAAGAATCACGAAGTACAGCAGATCGAGCAGCCTTTGCGAAAAATCGGGGAGGGGAAGGACCCAATCGACCACCGTCAAAAGAAGTGCATCGATAAAACAAGCGAGTACCCTTCTCCAGAAACCGACATATACCGGGGTAGGATCCCGGTAGATCATTTCCCTCCGTTCATCCCGTTCCGGCCTAGGCGGCTCCTGATAATTCGGCCCGTATTGATACAGCAACGTTTGTGCCATGTACTCCAAATCCTTTCTTCGATCGATGGATCTACTCCATGTTTATGTAAGAAACCCAGCCACTAATTCCCTAGAATGTAATTTTCGCGCTAGCCCAAGGAAATTCCTTCCTACGCAAAAAAGGCGGCCCAATCGGGCCGCCTCCCTGTTACCTGTTACTTGCGAACTCTGTAATGATAGGCCGAAACGGCCTGAAACCCCAGCTTGCCGTATAGCTCCAGCGCCGGCGTATTATTCGCCAACACTTGCAGATACATGCCTTCCGCCCCGTGCGCGGCCGCCCATGATGCCAGCGCGTGCAACAACCGACCCGCCACGCCCTTGCGTCGGTGGCGCGGGTCGACAACCACGTTGCTGATGCCGGCCCAGCCCCTCTCGATCACCCCTGTGGCTACCCCCATCGGCTCCCCTGCCTCCGCTATGACGGCAAACGTCTTGGGTTCCGGCATTGCGGTAAAAATCGCCAAATATCCCGCCCGCCGTTCTTTCGGAAATCCCTCCATCCGCAGGAATTCTTCCATCCAAGGCTCCTCCGGCTGCGTGGTCCAGTTGACTGCAGCTTCGCCGATTCTGTAGGCAGCGGATTGCTGAAGCACTACCTGGAGGTCGGCCGCTAACAGCAGGCAATTCATCGACACTTCGTACCCCGCGGCGGCCAGCCGCCCGTCCAGCTCTTTGGGGGAGGATTCACTAACGTGAAAGCACGGCGGCAGACCCCGCTCCCGGTAAAACCGCTCTACTTCAACGAGCCAATCCCCCTCTGGAAACGGCCCGGCTGCGAGCACGCTGTTCGCTCGAGTTGTGACTCCCCTGTTCGCCCGCAGCTTCCACGCGCCAAGCGATTCAAGTTCACGCGGCGGCCAGCCACTCGCTGCCAGTTGCTCAATGGTGCCGGCCAACTTCGAGCCCACGGTTAGCCCGTTCATTTCAACCACTCCCCGAAGAAGCGTTCATACCCTTGCTTCATCACCGTCGCCGAAAATTTCTCGAAGGCGTATTCCCGATTACCGGGGGAAAACTTCAGCGGTAAGGCCGCAGCCATATTAACGAGTTCAAACCAGTTGTTCTCATTGCCGGCAAAGGCGTGGCGGGAGCTGATGTGACCATAGCAGGGATGCTCCGGCTTGACGACGATTTTACCCATCGCCAACGCTTCGGTCAGCGGCATGGCGAAGGTATCGAACCGAGAGCAGCTCCAATACACCTTGGCCGAGTTCATCAGGGCAAACACCTCGTCCTGGCTTAATGCGAACCGCAAGGTGACGTTTCCGGGGATGTCGTATTTTTTCATGCTTTCCTTGTAACGTTCCCCGCCGAACACCATGATGACATCCTTGTCCGGATTTTGCCGCGCATACTCCAGCACCAGATCCGGCCGCCGGTTCTCCTCGTCCCGTCCGATCCACAATACCCGGTTATCCACGATCGCCGCCGGGTCAAAATGCCGCTCCGCCAGCGTTTCATTAAATCCGATCGGAATCACGTCCACGTCCGTCACCCCGAACACGTCGTTCATTTGCTTCCGCAAAAACTCCGTCTGTACGATCGCTTTGTCCACAATTCCGTAAAACGGCTTCATCATTTCGTATCCCGTGAGCGCCGGGTCCGGGAAGCTATGCGGGAATAGGACACTCTTGGGGAGAAACATTTTTAGAAAAGTAAACCCGGATACGGTATAAAGGACATGCTCGATGTCCTGGGCATAAATTTGGTCCAGCACGATATCGTAATTGACCAGATCACCTTTCTCGTGCTCGTAGCCGGGAAGCCAATCATGTCCGCTGACATGACGCTCCGGGGAGATAAAGACGACATCTACACCAAGCTCCCGGCCGACGGCGCGCAGCCGCTCCGCAAAAACGCGGGGGCCCTGGGCTTCCGCAAACTGGATTTTTCGCATGACTAAACCGACTTTCTTCATTTAATCCCGCCTCTAGTTCATATAGTAATGTGTGGCTTGCCACGTCATGTCTTGCTTCGTCAACCGCTAACGGACCTGAGAGACGTTAATGGCTACGAATCTGGGACTATGAGGTTTTAACGGACTTGAGAGACCTTATTGCAGGCAAACCCGGTAGAAACACCCCTTTATAGCCCAAATAGCGGCTTACAGGTCCGTTACTGCGGGAAATGTTCGGAAAATGAACCGATAAGGTCAATACAGTCCGTTAGCAGATCGGTAGTGTTCATATGCTACCCCTGGTTCTCCAGCAGTTCAAGACATCCGGCTAAACTGTCCGCCGTCTCTTCCCGTTGCCGCAGCAGCCCCTCGATCGTCCAAACGCCACCTCCCCGCTGCAAATCCCCCTCGATCAACAGCAGCATCCAAAGGGAAAAGATCGCAGCAAACCGAGCGTACTCCCGAACCCGCTCATCCCTTGTCCAGGCTGTGCCTTGCTTGTCTGCTTCCTCCAAATAGGTGTCGAGCAGCTTCAACCGATCCTCCGCCGGCATCCTCTTAGGAAACCGCGGATGCGACATGTCGATCAGATGGTACAGATCCCAATAAGGGAGGTTTCGATGCGCATGCTCCCAATCGAGCAGAATCACGCGCCCCGCCTCCGTCACGGCATAGTTGCCCAGATGCAAATCGCCATGGGACAGCACCTGATGGTTAACGCGAAAGCCGTGTCCATCCCTTACGGCGTCAACATTCTCTGTGTCGAGCCATTGTACCGGAAGGCCATGCCCATCAAGAATTGCCCGTGCCTCTTCCCGCCGCCGCAGCACATCGCCAGCGATCGCCTCAATGCCCGGTTTGGGGCCCTGGCTTGTCAGGCCCGGCCAATGTTCCGCCGGGGCCGCGTGCAAACGGGCCACCTGCCGAGCCGCGGCCTGCGCATACTCTAGCCGGTACTCATGGCGCAGCGCTCCTAGGTCCTCGAAGATTGTCCAACCCTCGGTTCCTTTCCCCTCCGGCGAGGCTGCCAGCAGCTGAGGCACCGAAATCTCGGGGAGCTGCGTTAGCATGTTCCGATTCACCCACGCCTCTCGGTCCACCGATTCGCCGTTCGTCAGCGGTTTAAAGATATAGCTATGCTCGGGGTCAGTATAAAACCGCTCCACCCGTCGCCCGTTCATCCCCAGGTACATCGGTTCCCGGCGCCAGATCCGTTGATCGTCCAGCGTTCCATCCGTCTTTACTGCCTCATCCAAATTCCGCATTCCGTTTCCTTTCCGCTCCCTTAGTTGACCTTAATGGTACATAAATTTTGAAAAGATTGTCAATCTTGTGCCCCAAGTGCAGCGGGAATTAGGCGAAAAAAGAGCGGCGCCTTGGGGCGTACCGCTCTTCGCAGGTATTTCTTATTTTGCTTCTAGCTTACGGTGCAACCGGAGTGGGCCCGGTGATGTTAAAGTTCGTCGATTTGCTCTTATCCGGAAGCGAAATAACGTAAATATTATAGGTATTACTTTGGAAATCAAGAGGATTTCCTTGGTGATCCAAATTTACAGAAACCGAATATGGCCCTTGTTTCGCTACAGTTACTCCTGTATCGGAAATCGCTGGAGTACCCGAACTCGGTACGGCGATAACAAGATATTTGTCGATGTTTTGATCTTCATTAGCTTTGTTGAAGTTTACATCGATATTAGTTCCGTTTGCTGTAGCACTAACAATGCTTGCTGCAGGTACAGGAACGGTGCTTGGGTCCACTTCTAACTTCACTTGACCCGATGGACCGGACAAGACGTTTGGCAAGCCCGATTGGGGAGTCGCCACCGTCAACACAAATACATGGTAGGTCGTGTTCGAATCCAACGGCGTACCGTAGACGGTATTGGCCCGGTTCAACGGAACCTGGATATTCTGTCCGTTTGGAGTTACGGTCGTAAAATTGCTGTCCAAAGTCACCGTATTGGCATACTCAAGACTAAAGCTGCTAACATTGGCCGCTGGAACAACCATGATTCGGTACTCTTGCACATGGTTTTCATTTGGCTGTTTGTTGAAGCTTACCACGATATCGCTGTAGGAGAAACGTCCTCCCGTAACATTAGCCGAAACTTTTAATCTCTCGAGCGCAGCGCTGTTATTCAACGTCACCTCGTTGGAAACCACCGACAGTGCGTTCGATCCACCACCGCTGACGGCAACCGACAAGACGTAAACCCGATACGCCACGCCGTTGCGGATAAACTCCCCATCGGTGTCTTTCGCGCCGGTAAGATCAACGGTTAAGGTGGCCCCGTTTTTATTGAGGGCCGTGAAGAAGTTAGACGCATTGGCGGCGTTCAAGTCAAAGCTATTGTACTTCGATGCCTTGACTACAAACACCCGGTATTGGCTGATGTACGTTTCGTTCGAAGCCCGGGTAAACGATACCCGCAGATCGCGGCCATCGCCGTAATCATTCACATCGTTGGCCGTTACATTCGAAGCTGCTCCAACAGCACTACCCGAAAGCGTAATGACGTTTGAAGCAAGTGAAAGCGCATTGGTGCCGCTGTGGCCAGCCGACAAAACAAAGACTCGGTAGCTGACGCCGTTTTTGATGGCTGCGCCGTCAACATCTTTGGCTCCTGCAGCGAGGACCCCGGTTAACGTATAGTTGCCTTTGCTGATATACGTGTATCGGTCACTAGGTACCGCATTCGCTTTCGTTAGATTAAAGCTGCCAGCGTTCGCCGATTTCACCACCATCACACGGTAATGGCTGATATTCGTTTCATCGGCGGCACGGTTAAACGAAACATACAGGTCGCGGCCGTCACCGTAATCGCTAACGTCAGCTGCGGTCAAATTCGAAACGGTCCCCACCGCATTGTACGACAACGTAATCGGCGAGGAATAATAAGACAATGCGTTACTCAGATTGTACCCATTGGCGGCTACCGAGAGGACAAACACCCGATAACTTATTCCGTTCCGGATGGTGGCTCCATCCACGTCCCTTGCTCCGGAGCTCAGAACCGTAGAGAGGGTATAGCCGTTTTTGTTCACCGTCGTATAATTTGCGCTGCCAACGTTGTTGGCTTTCGCTAACGTAAAGTTGCCCGCATCCGACGTTTTGACCACCATGATCCGGTAACTGCTGATATACGTCTCGTTCGAAGCCCGGGTGAAGCTCACCCGCAGGTCGCGGCCGTCATTATTATCGTTCACATCTTCAACGGTCACGTTCGAGACTATGTCCACCATATTGCCTCGTGTCAGTGTAATGGCGCCCGAAGCAGCGGATAACGTATTCGTCCCAGCATAATTCCCGGTACCAACAGCCATGACAAACACCCGGTAGCTGACATCGTTGCGAATCGTAGCTCCGTTGACATCCCGCGCGCTCGACGACAAAGCGTACGACGTGATATTCGATCCAGTCTTATTCACCTGCGTATAGTTGGTTTGGGATACCGCATTGGCTTTCGACAAGCTAAAGTTTGCATAGTCGCTGGCTTTGACGACGAAAATGCGGTAAGATCCGATCCGCGTTTCGTCCGAAATCCGGTTGAAGCTAACGCGAAGGTCACGGCCGTCGCCGTAGTCGTTCCAGTCTTCCACCTTCGTAATGACTGGTGCAATCACCGAACCTGTGGCAAGCGTGATTGCGGATGATGCTGTAGACAATTTGTTGGCATATCCCGAGTTATTGCTAACCGATTGCACAAAAACCGTGTAGGACACGCTGTTTTTGATCAGATCACCGGACGTATCCCGGGTGGTAGAGGTCAGTTGACCCGTCAGCGTCGAACCGCTACCCGATTTGGACACGACCGTGGAATAAGAGCTTGGTACGTTGTTTGCCGTACTCAGCGTAAAGCTTCCGGCGTCCTTTGTCTTCACAACGAACACCCGATAGTTCGCGATGTTGCTTTCGTTTGAAGCCCGTGTGAAAGTAACGTTCAAGTCACGGCCATCGCCATAATCGCTCACATCGCTCACCTTCACATTTGTCGGAGCTGCTACCGCCGCTCCATTGGACAACGTAAAGGATGGAGACGGGTTGGATAACGAATTGGCGCTGTTGCCTTTGCCTATTACCAACACATAAGCCACGTAAGATTGATTCTCACGAATGGCCGATCCGTCGACGTCCCGTGCACTAGCCGACAGGTTCACAACCGGGTCGGTTCCCGACGGCGATAACGAGGTGTAATTGGCCGATCCGACTTTTAGTGCTGCCGTCAGATTAAAGGCGGAAGCATTGGTAGCTTTCACGAGCATCACGCGGTACTGTTCAACACGCGATTCGTTCGAGGATTTCGAGAAGCTAATCTCCAAATCCCGGCCGTCTCCGTTATTCCCCACATCGCGGGCAGAAACATAAGCTACCGGGCTGGGATCCGAGCTTCCGCCCCCCGTGCCGCCCGAGCCCGTGCCGGAGCTAATTGTGACGATCTTGGTGGTATTGTTCCAACCTACTTGCTGGCCTAGCGCCTCACTGACGAAGCGGACAGGGACCATTGTTCTGCCTTTGATACTTTGTGCCGGCACATCCAGCAATACCGCCTCATTGTTGATGGTAGCCGAACGCGATTTCAGCTTCAGCACGATGGTCGTGCTGTCTTTTTGGGCGGTGACGGTTTGCAGCGTCTGGTTATAGTTGACCGTTGCATCCAGCGCTTCGAAGATTGCCCGCAGCGGCAACATAACCCGTCCACTGATGACGACTGGCGCCTGATCCGTGGTCAAACGGCTGCCGTCAATGTAGATGCTGATTGGCGTAGCCGCTTGCGCCGTCGTTTGTTGAAAGATTGGTATGATTAGGAATGCGGCTAATAGCGAAGCCCATAGTTTCTTCAAAAATCTCATCCTCCCCATGCTCATAAGCAGAGCTAAAGAAAAATAACTCTTCCCATTTGACGTATCATCCCGGGTAAAAGTTTCTATGTTTTCCGTCGCAAAAAAAATTTACCCCCGGATGCCTAACCTTGAACCAAACGGCCCCCAAGTCCCAGGCCGCGGCCCTCTGCCTAGGACGGATGGTACAAAAAAACCGCTTCCTCATAGGGAGCGGTTTAGAAGCCTATTCCTCTGTCAGCCGAGTCAATCGGGCGGTCAACGTCTCACGCCAGCTATCCGACAATTCCTCCACGGCCAAAATACGCCGGATGCCCTCGGCATCCTCCTTCTCCAGATGCATCACGCGGTTCGCAAACGCCAATGTAACGCCTGCCGGGTGTTTTTCGAGCCGCTCCAACCGATCCTCGGGGCGAACCTCACCCTCGCGAAGCACTCGAAAGTAATACCCGGTGTACCCGTTTTGCTGGATTTCCAGCGGCAGCTCCGGTAGGCCGTGCTTGACGCCCAGCTTATAACAGGGCTGTCGTGGCTGGCTGACTTGAACGACGGCTTCGCCCAAACGAAACCGGTCGCCGATGCAAATCTCCTCCTCGAGCATGCCTTCGGTCGTGAGATTTTCCCCAAATGCTCCAAGGTCCAAGGTGACTCCCAGCTTAGCCTCCCAATACGCATACCGCTCAAATGGATACACGCAGACCGCCTTATCCGGCCCCCCGTGAAATCGCAGATCCGCCTGCTCGTCCCCGGCAAAATTCACGGTCGACAGATGTAGCGCACCCGTCACGGGCTTTTTGAAAATCCCCGTTCGTACCGTCTTGCCTTGATGCTCCACCTCGATCGGCTTGCTTACGTTAAGCGACCGAATCGCCATTTGCTCTGCCATCTCGTCCCTGCACGCCCCTTTGTTCCGAACTTACGCTTAGTTGAACTCCATTATACGAAAGGAACCCTTCTGATACCACCCTATTTTTGGTAAGACAGTGGCGAGGTTCGATTGAAACTTCCTAGGCTCCCCATCCGTATTACTACTAGAGTCATTGATTTTTGCCTGAACTATCCCTTGAATAGAGAGGAATCCAACCCTATGAAATTTAAATTGAAAAAAGTGGTCATTCTCGGCACGATGGCCCTCGTTATTACGATAAACCCCAGCTTTTCCAGCTATTTGACCACTCTGGCCTATGCGGCTCATCCGTCCAAGCAGTCCAGCCTCAGCAATGACGCGGAGCGTCCGGAGGACGAGCTGAACGGACTGCTGGGCGCCTCCTCCGACCAAGAGGTTTACGATGCCTTGCTGGAAGGCCAGTCTCTGACTGACATCGCTGAGCTTAACGGCCAAGATGCAGATCGGGTGATCCAGTTGCAAATCGCTCAGCTCCAGGAGCAGCTACAGCAAAGGCTGAAGGAAGGCAGCCTCACTCGCGAAGCTTATGAGCTTCAGCTGCAAGAGCTGCCGGAGCTTGTCTCCAACAGCGCTCAAACCCGATACACCATCCTCAGTTGACCTGACGTTTCGATCAAAATTAAAAGGCCCTACCCGATCCCCGCACCTGCGGTATCCGGTAGGGCCTTTTGGGTTATTGCCCCCGCTTCGGGAGCAGCTTAACGTATTCATCCGAGAGCTTCATCAGCTCCGTGATGTATTCATAGTCGCTGCGGTACGGCGCAATATCCGCGACCGGCTGCAGCGTGTCCAGCGAGACGGCCGCGCCGTCGTCAAAACCCGCCCCTGGCACGAACATGACTTCGTCATTAAAGAACGAGCCGGTCGGCAGATAATACCGCATCCCCACCACGTTGCGGTCGATATTCAGCAGGTCATGTCCAAACGCGGTAAATCCTTCCTCCGCGAGCGAGAGGCCTAGGAGGTTCGCCACGGTTGGCAATATATCGACCTGACCTCCGGTGCGTTCCACCACTTGTCCATGCTGCTGGCCGGGGATGTGAACGATCAGCGGGATGTTAAACCGGCTGATTCGCTCGTCATAAGCGATCCCCAGCTTCTCGCTGATTTCCCGGGCGGGAACATCCTTCTCCTGGAGGCCAAAGTGGTCCCCGTAAAACACCAACATCGTATTGTCCCACATGCCCGTTTGCTTCAAACGATCGATCAGCTTGCCGATGGCATAGTCGGTGTAGTTGATCGCCTCGATGTAATTCCCAAGCATCGAGCCTTCCAAATCCGCCGGCAAGTCGATATGGCGGCGGTCCTTCGGCACCACAAACGGATTATGGCTTGAGGTGGTGACGAACTGGGCGTAAAACGGCTTGCTTTGCGCCTTGAGCTCGGCTAGCTTTTCCACGCCCACCCGGTACATTTCCTCGTCGGACGCACCGAAATCGTTAAAATGATCGTTCGTATAATACGGCTTGTCGTAATATTGATCAAAGTTCAGCGCCGGGTACATTTTATGGCGATCCCAAAACGTCACTTTATTGATGTGGAACGTGTTCGCCGTGTATCCATGCTGTTGCAGCAAACGCGGCAGGCTAGGAAGCTGCCGGTCACCGTAACCGGTCGACATCGCCTCTGCGGCCGTCGGGTAAATCGATGTATTGGACATAAACTCGGCATCCGACGTATTCCCGGGTCCGATCTGCTGGAATACGTGCGGGAAGTAGAAGCCTTCCTTTGCCAACCCGTTTAGCACGGGCGTAATCTCCTGACCGTTCAGCTTCAGGTTAATCGGGAAGTTCTGGAACGATTCCATCTGGACAACGATCAAGTTCATTCCTTGGGCAGCGCCAAAATAAGCAGGTTCTCCGGTTGTCGCAGCCAATTGGTATGGATAGGTGCTCTCCAACTGCCGGACTTTGGCCGCCGTCTCCTCCAGGTTGCCTTCCGCGATCATCCGCTCCTCCTCCTGGTTGCGAATCGCCGCATCAACCTGGAAGTTAAAGAAACCAACGCTTTCGGCCCGCACCAACTCGTTATCGATGCTCTTCCCCGAGCGGATGTAAAGGCCGGATAACATCAGGCTGACGATCAGGACGAATGCCACCCCCACCTTCCACGTCAATGAGGCCCGCGGCCGGCTTGTCCGGAAGCTCAGGTTTCCCGACAGATAGTACCCGCGCGAAGCCCGGCGTCGCCGAGCCGCACGGAAGATGCGAACGGCAATCAGCACCGGCAGGTCGATGAAATACAGAAATTGTTCGGGCCGCAATAGCGAAGCTACGCTCGCTTTGACCTCGGGAACCTGGTTTAGCCCGCTGAGCACCGCATAGGTTGGTACCGTGCCAAAGTAGGCATGATATACCGTCGCGGCAAACAGGATAAAGGAGATCACGAAGTTAAACCCGAGGTAGACCCCCCATTTACCTTTGGCCGGCGTCAGGAGTTCAACCAGACACAGCAGCGCCAGTACCGACAGCCACTCGCCGGGCACTCCCTGAACCGCAAGGCTCCCATAGAAAAAATAACGCAGCAATAACAGCTTCATGCCGATCAACACGAACGTGATGACGAAATGAATTCGGTTCGAGTTACGTATGTTCCCCATCTCTTTTCTCCGGAATTTACCGTGTTTTTACATTACACGCAATTTCTATTTGTTTATTATAACACGGTAAAATCCAGAGTCGAATTCACACGAAATCGATCATAGAGCGGACGGTCAGCTTACCCGGGTTCCCCGCTACAAACGGCTCCACGCTGCTCTCGCCGCCCCGCCGACGGAACTCCACCGTCACCGGAATTCCAGGGATCAGATCAAAGTAATTGTCGGAGAAAATCCCCTCTTCTTCCGCCGAAATCCACACTTGGCGCGCCAGGGCGTCGCTGACTAAAGTATATCGACTGCCGCCGCTGCCGGCCTCTTCTTGAACCGTAATGTTGGCCGTTGGCAACGATAGCTCCTTGGCCGATGCGAAATAGTAAGGCTTGCTGTCCACGGCCTGCCCCTCGATCTCCAGGATCGCATGCAGCACAACCTGACGCGGATCTCGGCCTTCCAGCCATTCGGCCCGCGCGAACACAACAGCTTCCACGACGGAATCTGCAGCCGCACGAACCTCCAACGTCTGTTCTTTCAACAGGGTGCCCTGGAAGTCATAAAGCGACAGCCGCAGCTGCGCTTCCACCGGATGCTGCAGATCAGACACCACGCTGACCGAGATCGGGCCACTTTCCGGTTCGTAGATCGCCAGCATGACCTCGCGGAAGCTGCGGCGTACCGTATACTGCAGTGCCTTCCAACGTCCGTAATAGTCCATCCCCGCCCAAGATGCCACCGGCCAACAGTCGTTCATCTGCCAGTACAACGTCCCCATGCAGTAAGGCTTGTTGCGGCGATGGGCTTCGATCGCCGTGCGGATCGCCTCAGCCTGCAGCACCTGGCTCATATACAAGAACGATTTGAAGTCCTTTGGCGTAGGCAAATAAAGGTCCATGTACTCCTTGATCAACTGGTTGCCGCGGCCGTTCTTCTGATGAGCCAGCATGATGTCGGATTCCAATGCCAGCTCGCTCTCCGGCGCGTAGGTCAGTACCGATTTCAGTTCAGGAAAGGACTGAAAACCGTATTCGCTCATAAAACGGCCAACGCGGAGGTTATAGTTATCGAACGGCTCCACCGCATGCCACACGCCCCAGTAATGAATGTCGCCTTCACCAGATCGTTCATTGGCATGCTGAAACTCATCCCCGGTCAGGCGGCGGAGCGGCGAGGAAGGCCAATACGCCACACCGTTCGCCAGACGCTCCACCGCTTTAGGCAAAATCTCATGGAATACCGCTTCGTAATCCGCCCACAGCTTTTCCCGCTGCTCGGTCGTATAACTTTGTTTCCATCCCCAACCTTTGTCTTCAAGGTAATGGGCCCAAGCCGAGTCGATTTCGTTATTTCCGCACCAGAGGGCGATACACGGATGATTCCGCAGCCGCTTGATATTGTCCTCCGCTTCGTGCGTCACATTGTCCAGAAACTTCGGATCCCCCGGATACATACTGCAAGCGAACATAAAGTCCTGCCAAACCAGAATCCCGTATTCGTCACAAAGCTCGTAAAAGACATCCTGCTCGTAGATCCCGCCGCCCCATACACGAAGCATATTCATGCCGCTTTCAGCTGCCGAGGCGATCTCATGGCGATAGCGTTCGTCCGTCACTTCCGTCAAAAAGCTGTCGTTCGGAATGTGATTAGCCCCTTTAGCGAATACCGGCACGCCGTTTAACTCGAAGCGGAAGGAAGCGCCGGCGGCGTCGGTTTCCCGCACCAGCTTGATGTCGCGCAGCCCGGTTCTGACGGACGCTTCGGCAAGCGGTGCCTGCCCGCCGTTCGCCACAAGCTCGGCGCGGAAGTTGTACATCGCCGGTTCGCCCAGCCCCCGGCACCACCACAGCTTCGGCTCCGAGATTACCGCAGGCACCTCTACGGCTTGCGTCCCCGGTTCCAGCACTACAGAACGTTCCCAAGTCTGTTCGCCGTTGGTGACCCTCAGTTGACCTTCCCAACGCTCCGCCGTTTCAACCTCCGCCACAGCGGTGAGCTCTGCAACCGAGGCGTTGACCCGGTCCTGGCGAATCGACAAATCGCGGATCACCGGACCGCACCAGCCCTCCAGCCGGACCTCGCGCCAGATCCCGCTGGTCACGAAGCGCGGCCCCCAATCCCAGCCGTAATGATACGGCGCTTTGCGGGCAAACACGCTAACCCGGCGGTCGCCTAACCCGCCTAACTCAGATTGGTCGTTTGGTGCCGGAAGATCGTAGCCCAGCTCCTCCAATTTGGGCAGATCCTCAGCGATCGGGCTTCGGAAGCGGACGACCATCTTGTTTGTGCCTTGCTGCAGCAGCGGCTTCACATCGATCCGCCAAACGCGGAACATATTGTCGGCCGACAAGACGTGCACCCCGTTAACCGTGACATCGGCATACGTATCTAAGCCGTCAAAGACAAGCTCCAACCGAGGCAAGGCGAACCAAGCTTCGTCCAATTCGAAGGAGGTCTCGTATTCCCAATCCTTCCGATCGATCCACTGCAAGTCATGTTCATTTGTTCCATCGAACGGATTAGGAATCAATCCGTTGCGAAACAGATCTGTATGCACGGTACCCGGCACCCGGGCCGGCTTCCACTCCGTTTCATCACACGCTTTGAAGCTCCAATGATTGATCACATAGCTGCGGTTGTTCATAAGCCCTCCATAAAGTCGTAAGATAAGCTCCATTATATACTAATTCCATTGTTATTTGTTATATTTTTGTTAGTGATATTACTAAACAAGGAATGGGCTTGTTATCTCAAGGAAGACCTCTCGGCGCTTTGGAAGGAACGCACTTGATGATGAAGAAATCCGGCCAGAACGGCGATCCACGCCGTTAGGGCAACGACGATCATGACGCGTGGAATCGCGACCAAAAACGGCAATTTCAACGCCTGTGACAATTGATAGGTACTGGTTGTGTACATGGCCAGCGGGAAAACCATTCCCCAAAACTGGGGATCGTACGTCAGAGGGTAACGATGGTAGGCGTGCCGCCAAATCATCAGGATAAAAAGCAACGGAATCCACCAACTGCCGGTAATCCAGAAGAACAAAGTAAATCCCCGTAAAAAAGGAACTAGCTCGGTTAAAAACGGCCATTTTGCCGCATGCAGCATCAAGGTGGAGCCTGCCAGGGTCGTAATCGCGACCGCTCCCATGTTGATCCAATAAGGCGGCGTCAGCGCAGCATACTTCAGGTCGACAAAGGTGAATCGGTAGAATATTAAAGTGATGATGTTCAAGTACAGCATACAACCTAACAAATACATGCATAACGTAAAAAACAGCACGATCTCGCGGCCGTCCGTCAGATAGGATGAGATGAGCGTACCCAGAATGGAGACCGATTGGGTGGCGACAGCGGCAATCAACCAAGCGCCGTTAATACCTTCGGCCAGAGTTGGTTTCTCTTTTCTTACCGTCACAGCCGTAAAGAAGGTGTACATAATGACAACCCAGAGCAAAATGCCGAATACCCACAAGCCGGTCGAAATGGTTCCGTTATGCGCTACGATCACCCATTGGCTGCCGTATACGCAGGTTGCGGCGGTGCAGGTAAAGAAACCAGGGCCTTGGCTATGGCTTGTTAAATCTGCTCGCACTCTCGGGAAAAATTTAAACAAGCGAATCAAGGTGAGCATCCACAATATGACATAAATGCAGGTGTTCAGGTAAAGCAGAATCTTTGGAGCAAACGGAATCTTCAGCAGTTCCATCGCAATCGATAAAGCCCCGGTCGCCATCGCCATGGAAAAATACCCCGGAAATAAATTTTCGATTTTCTCCTCCATCATCTTCCACATCATTAACCATCCTCGCCTCTACAGACTTAGCCCCGCCGCGGATCGAGCAGCAGGATCCTAGTCTCAATTTAGCACGATGAGAATCGACGGCTTTGTGACTCTGCTAACCCCAACCCGAGGAATCCTCTAAAATCCATCATTATCATTTATGGCGAATCATAGTATGATGATGTCGAAGTTCCTCTCTTTTTTGACCGTTGTTATGAAAGGGGTTTCATATGAAAAAGATTTGGATCGTGTACTTGCTGCTCTTCGCTTGCTTCGCGTTATACGTACTGGATTATCGCTCCCAGATTCGGATGAACGACGAATGGAGTTCCGGGGGCCTTCGAGGTTCCATTGATGAGAAATACGTGATGGTGACGTTTCAAAGGGGCATCGACTATTGGAAAAGCGGGCTGAAAGGCTTCGAAGACGCCGCCCAGGCGCTGAACGTCTCCGTAGAATACCGCGGCTCCACCCAACGCGATATTCATGAGCAAATCACGGTGCTGGAGCAAGCCATTGCAAAAAAACCGGCCGGCATCGCGATCTCCGCCATTCATCCGACCGAGCTCACCGCCACGATTAACAAAGCGGTCGATGCCGGCATTCCGGTTGTTTTGTTCGATTCCGACGCCCCCGGCAGCCGCGCCTTCTCCTTCCTTGGCACCGACAACTACTCGGCCGGCGTTGAAGCCGCGCGTAAAATGGCCGAGCTCACCGGCGGACGCGGGGAGGTCGCCATCGTCACCGTACCAGATCAACAAAATCACCAGGAACGCACCGAAGGATTTTCCGATACCATTACGCAAGAATTCCCCAACCTTCACATTGTCGCCACCAAAAACGGCAAAGGCGATGAGCTCTACTCCCGGCAAGCGGCAGAGGAAATCCTGCACGACTTCCCAGGCGTTGCAGGCATTTTCACTACCGAAGCCAACGGAGGCATCGGTGTTGCGGAGGCCGTAAAGGCCGTTAGCTTGGCCTCCTCCGGCCCGAAGATCATCAGCTTTGATACCGATAAAGGCACCCTGGACTTGGTCAAAAGCGGAGATATCGCCGCCACGATGGCCCAGGGCACCTGGAACATGGGATATTGGTCGCTGCAGCTGCTCTTTTCGTTGAAGCATGACTCGGAAGGATCTTCGCACCCCGGCCCTCGCGTTCCCCAGCGCGTGGATACCGGCATCACCGTCGTTACACGGCAGAATGTGAATGATTACTATGCGAAATAGATATGGTCAGCGGTCCTGGGAGATCCGTCGTTTTTCGCTGAACAACTTGCCCATCCGCTACAAACTAATCGTCCACTTTATGTTGATCAGTATCCTTCCTTCGATCGGGCTAGGCGTGCTGACGAATTGGACGGTTGACCGCATTATCGAACGCCAGATTACGAGCAATACGCTGCAGCTAATCGGCAAGGTGAACCGGTCGTTGGAGACGTATGTGGAGAACTTGCAAAACATGACGTTCTTCATCTCCTTTAACCCGGATGTGCTGCAGTTTCTCGAAAACAACAATGAGGCAGAACCCGTTCTATCGGCACCGTCTGTCCAAACACCTCCACGAACAACAACACCAACAGATACCGATCATTACGAAATTCGCAAGTTCCTGCAGGGCTTCACCACCTTGTATTCGGAAGTCGCAGGCATTCTGATCGTCAACAGCCGCGGCGAATATATCAGCAACGAAATGTATGCCCGCACCTCAGAAAACCTGACCCAGGAAGCGTGGTACCAAGAGGCGGTCCGCAATAAAGGGATCTTCAAAATCATCGGTCATCCGCGAGGCCGTAATGTCACGACGCATGTCAACTACAAGGATAGTGAAGTCGTCTCCGCCGTAAGGGCGATTCTCGACCCCGAAACCCAGCAGGTCAAGGGCGTCGTCTTAATCGACCTCAAGCTGCGGGTCATTGCCGAGACCGCGCAGGACGTCCGGTTGGGGAAAACGGGCTATCTCACGGTGGTGGACGGCAACGGGGAACTCATCTATTCACCGCCAGCCCCCTACATCAATCGCATTCCGCTGGATCGGCTCGGTCAGGACGCCTCGGGAACCTACGCAGAACGGGTGGGCGGCCGCGATTTGCAGTTCATCTACCGACATTCGCCGTTCACCAACTGGACGACGGTCGGCGTCTTTTCCATGGCTGAATCCGCTACGGAAATGCGGGAAATTCGTTTTTACGTCGTTAGCTTTGTGTTTATCGTCTGTTTGCTGGGGATGACGGCTTCCTTCTACCTGGCCCACACGATTTCGAGGCCGATTGGGCAGTTGGCTTCTTTTATGCAAAAAGCCCAGTCCGGCGATTTGACGATTCGCCACTGGAGCGACCGTACTGATGAAATCGGTCTGCTTGGCCGCCGCTTCAACGCCATGCTCCAGCAGATCCATCGCCTGCTCTCCCTGACCGAACTGCAGGAGCGTCAGAAGCGGGAGGCGGAGCTTAGAAGCCTGCAGGCGCATATCAAACCGCATTTTTTGTACAATACGCTGGATACGATTCATTGGATGGCCCGCCGCAACGGCTCGGAGGACATCGCGGAAATGGCGGAGTCTTTGTCGAAGCTGTTCCGAATCGGCTTGAGCAAGGGGAATGACATCATCCCCCTAAACGATGAAATCGAGCACGTGCGAAGTTACTTGCATATTCAACACGTCCGTTATCAAAGCAAACTCGATTACTCGCTGCACATCGCACCGGATATTCGCGGCGTCTATGTATTGAAGCTGATCCTTCAGCCGATCGTGGAAAATGCCATCTACCATGGCATCAAGGAACGCCGGGGGCCGGGCCGCGTGGTCATTGAAGCCGCCGAAGATAGCGGCATGCTGGTGATCACCATCCGGGATGATGGGAAAGGCATTCCGCGGGATCAACTAGCCCGGCTGCAAAAAGAACTGCAGGCCGCAGGCACCACGGATGGCCGGGAAAAGGGAGCCGAACCAACCGCGGCAGGTGTATCCCCTGCTGGCGAAGGCGGACAGGGATACGGGATGCTGAATGTGCAAGCTCGGATCGCGTTAACCTTTGGCCCGAAATATGGCCTGACGATCCAAAGTGAGGAAGGCCGAGGAACCGTAGTTACTGTCACCCACCCGATCATTCGGGAGGAACAAACGCGCCTTGGGAGGATGGAATCATGAGTGGAACCTACTCAGAAACTCGTTGGAGGGTGCTCATCGCCGACGATGAGTGTATTATTCGCGAAGGGATTCGCGATAGCGTGGACTGGGAGAGCTTACGCCTTACGGTAGTAGCTGAAGCCGAGGATGGCGAGGAGGCGCTGGAGAAGGCGATCCAGCACGACGTTCACATCATGTTGGTTGATCTCAACATGCCGATCATGGACGGGATCGAATTGATGAAGCAGGTGCGCGAGCGGCTGCCGGATTGTAAGATTATCATCATCACGGGCCATGACGAGTTTGCGTACGCACAAAAGGCGATCCGTCTTCAGGTTAAGGATTACATCCTGAAACCGGCCAATCCCGTACAGTTAGAGAAGGTCCTGCGGCAGGTGCGCGGAGAGCTGGAGGAAGAAGCGTCCAAACAGCAGCAATGGCAGCAGGCTTCGCAGCAAATTTCCCGTAGTTATCCGCTCCTAAGGGAGCGATTTGGCCAGCAATGGCTGGACGGGGGCATGACGGCCGCTGAAATCTCCGAACAGCTGCGGTTCTTGCAACTGCCGGACGCCTGCCCGGATTGGCTGGGCGTGATCCGATTGCCTGAGCCCGCTGGTTCCCCCGCTTTATACAAAGAGGAGGAACGGCAGCTTTATGGATATGCGGTGGAGAATATCGCTGCCGAGGTGCTCGCCCCCTACCCCCGGGCGATCTTCCGCGACCCCTTCGGACTGATTGTTATCCTGCTGTGGGGGTTGGAAGCTGAAGCCGATTTTCACCGTATTGAAACCTTGGTGCGCACCCACTTAAAGATCGCTGCCGAGGTGTACTTGGCCGAGGGCGCTCGTGACGTGCTGGAGCTTCCCTCCGTATACCGGAAAGCGAAGTCCGCCGTAAACAAGGAGAACGCTGTTTCCCCGTTGGTGCGCCGGGCCAAGCAATTTATGCTGGAGCATTTCGGCGACAGCGGGCTAACGCTGGAAGCGATGGCGCACGCCCTGCAATCTTCCCCGGCTTATTTAAGCCGCATGATCAAACAGGAGCTGGGCACTACGTTTAATAGCTATTTGACGCAGCTCCGCATCCGTCGGGCGACCCGCCTATTAATCGCCACCGACTTGACGATCGGAGAAATTGCCGAACAAGTCGGCTACGAAACCCAACACTATTTCAGCACGGCGTTCAAGCGCGCCACCGGCCTTTCTCCATTGCAATACCGCAAAGGTGCGTTTGAACATGAAGATGCTTAGGGGGAGTATTTCTCCCCCTTTTTTGTGCATTTTTTCGCCTCCCTTCATAGGCCCCCATCTCTGAATCAGCCCTCCCACAAAGGTTCGATTTTTATAAAAAGAGTCAATCCACTGTAAATACGACCGCCCCCTTCGCTTGCTATACTCCGATCTGTAAACGCATTCATTTTAAGTATAGGGGGAATCAACTTTGAAGAAGGTAACGGCCATTTTACTTGCTTTGGCGATGGTATTCGCCCTCGCGGCTTGCGCCAACGGAGGAAACGACAGCAGCAGCGGATCGGGCAATGGTGAGAAAGGAACGATCGGTATTGCCATGCCAACGAAATCGTCCGAACGCTGGGTAAACGACGGAAACAACATGGTCAAGGAGTTTAAGGCCCTCGGCTATGGCACAGACCTGCAATACGGAGAAGACGTCATCGAAAACCAGGTGTCGCAAATCGAAAACATGATCACCAAGGGCGTGAAGGTCCTCGTTATTGCTGCCATCGACGGCGGCGCACTAACTGACGTTCTGCAAAAAGCCCATGACCAGGGCATTCAAGTCGTCGCCTACGACCGGCTGATCATGAACAGCGAGTACGTTGACTACTACGCCACCTTCGATAACTTCAAGGTTGGCGTACAGCAGGCCTCCTATATTGAAGAAAAGCTCGGACTTACAGAAGGCAAAGGCCCGTTTAATATCGAGCTGTTCGGGGGCTCTCCGGACGATAACAATGCCTACTTCTTCTATGACGGTGCCATGTCCGTACTGCAGCCGTACATCGATTCCGGCAAGCTTGTCGTACGCAGCGGACAAACCAAAATGGAACAAATCGCCACGCTGCGTTGGGATGGCGCTACCGCTCAGGCCCGCATGGATAACTTACTGAGCGCTCATTATTCCACGGAGAATCTGGACGCCGTGCTTTCCCCATATGACGGCATCAGTATCGGCATTCTGTCCTCGCTTAAAGGCGTGGGCTACGGCTCCGGAAGCAAAGCGATGCCGATCGTAACCGGCCAGGATGCCGAGCTGGCATCGGTCAAATCGATCCTTGCTGGAGAGCAAACGCAAACCGTCTTTAAGGATACACGCGAGTTGGCGAAAAAAGCGGTCTCCATGGTTCAAAGCATTCTGGAAGGCACGGAAGCCGAAGTTAACGACACGAAAACCTACGATAACGGCGTCAAGGTTGTTCCTTCTTACCTGCTTGAACCGGTTTCGGTCGACAAGGACAACGTTGAACCGGCGCTCGTCGACACCGGCTACTACTCCAAGGAAGATCTGGGACTCTAATCCTCATTAACTTAGGGTAACCGCATAGCGGCGGACGCGGATTCGGGCGACCGTCGCTATCCGCTTCCCGTGAGCGAAAGGCCAGGTGGCACATGTGAGCAATACGATTTTGGAAATGCGGGGCATTACGAAGACCTTCCCGGGGGTTAAGGCGCTAAGCCATGTCAACCTAAAGGTAGCCTCCGGGGAAATCCATGCTTTATGCGGGGAAAACGGGGCCGGAAAGTCGACGTTGATGAAGGTGCTTAGCGGTGTTTATCCGCATGGTTCCTATGAAGGAGAGATCCTGTTCGAAGGCAAGGTATGCGAATTTAAGGACATCAAGGAAAGCGAGCAGCTGGGGATCGTCATTATCCATCAGGAGCTGGCCTTGATCCCTTATCTCTCGATCGCGGAGAATCTTTTTCTCGGTAATGAGCAAAGCAAACACGGACTAATCGATTGGAATGAAACGACGGTCAAGACCAAATCGCTCTTGAAAAGAGTAGGCTTAAACGAATCGCCGGCGACACGCGTATTGGAGCTGGGCGTCGGCAAGCAGCAGCTAGTGGAAATCGCCAAAGCTTTAGCCAAGCAGGTCAAACTGTTAATTTTGGACGAACCCACAGCCGCCTTGAACGAAAATGACAGCGAAAACCTGCTGGAGTTAATCCTCGAACTGAAAAAACAAGGCATCACCTCCATCATCATTTCGCACAAATTAAACGAAATCAGCAAAGTTGCCGATTCGATCACCATTCTCCGGGATGGCCGGACGATTCAGACGTTGGATACGAAAGCCGATCAGGTGACCGAGGATCACATCATCAAGGGGATGGTGGGCCGCGATCTCACCCATCGTTATCCGGAGCGGGTTCCCCGGATCGGTGAGGTGATCTTTGAAGTGCGGGGTTGGGAGGCAACCCACCCGCAGCAAGACGAGCGTAAAGTGCTGGACAATATTCACCTCAATATCCGGCGCGGGGAGATCGTTGGGATCGCCGGCTTGATGGGTGCAGGCCGAACCGAACTCGCGATGAGCTTATTTGGTCGATCCTATGGTCGCCATATTAAAGGTCAGCTGTTCCTGCACGGCAAAGAGGTGCGGTTTCACGACATCAGCCAGGCGATTCAACATGGCGTCGCTTATGTCACCGAAGACCGCAAGCAATACGGCTTAGTTTTGATCGACGATATTAAACGCAACATCTCGCTGGCTTCTTTAAAGAAGCTGTCCCGCCGCGGCGTCATTAATGAACGGGAGGAAGTGCTGGTCGCGGAGGAATACCGGAGCAAGCTAAACATTAAAACGCCCAGCATTTTGCAGAAAACGGTCAACCTGAGCGGCGGCAATCAACAGAAGGTCGTCCTCAGCAAGTGGATCTACGCACAGCCGGAAATCTTGATTCTCGATGAGCCGACACGCGGCATTGATGTTGGAGCCAAATACGAAATTTATTCGATCGTCAATCAACTGGCGGACGAGGGCAAGGGTATATTGTTTATCTCCTCGGAGCTGCCAGAGATTCTTGGGATGTGCGACCGCATCTACGTCATGAGCGAAGGCCGGATTACCGGGGAAGTCAAGCGCGAGGACGCCACCCAGGAAGTACTGATGAAATCCATGACTCGAGGCAGGGGGTAGACCGATGCAAGCGGTTAGCGAACTTTTCAGAAAAAACATACGTCAGTACGGCATGATTATCGCCTTGATCTTCATCACGGCGCTGTTTCAAATTTTGACGGGCGGCATCCTGCTGAAGCCATTGAATATTACGAATCTAATCCTGCAAAACAGTTACATCCTGGTGCTAGCCATCGGGATGGTGCTTGTGATCATCACCGGACATATCGATTTGTCCGTCGGCTCCATCGCCGCCTTTATCGGAGCTTTGGCCGCCATCATGATGGTGGAGCTTCAGTTGCCTACGTTCCTTGCCATCATCATCTCGCTGGTGATTGGCGGACTTATTGGCGCCTGGCAAGGATTTTGGGTCGCTTATGTGAAAATCCCCGCCTTTATCGTTACGTTGGCCGGGATGCTGCTGTTCCGGGGCTTAACGATGATTGTGCTTGGCGGCCAGTCGATCGCGCCATTCCCGAAATCGTTCCAACGCATCAGCTCCGGCTTCATTCCCGACTGGTTTGGCGGCGGCAGCCTTCATACCCTGACGATTCTGCTGGGTCTGGCTCTCTCCCTTCTCCTCATTTGGCAGGAATGGAGGGAGCGGCGGACTCAGCTCAAATATCAGTTTGAGGTCGCGCCGATTTGGGTGTTCGTTACAAAGCTCGTGTTACTCGTTGCCGTCATCAACATCTTTACCTTTGTGCTGGCAACCTACAATGGGCTGCCGAACATCCTGATCATCCTATTCTTCTTGATTGTCATTTACTCATTCGTTATGAACCGAATGGTGGCCGGCCGCCATATCTACGCGCTTGGAGGCAATGAGAAGGCCGCCAAGCTGTCCGGTGTCAAAACCAATAAGGTAACGTTCTGGGTCTTCGTTAACATGGGCGCCCTGGCCGCACTATCCGGTCTGATCTTCGCCGCACGCCTCAACTCGGCTACGCCGAAGGCTGGAACGAACTTTGAGCTCGATGCGATCGCGGCGTGCTTTATCGGCGGTGCCTCTGCCTCCGGCGGCATCGGCACCGTCATCGGCGCCATCATTGGCGGCCTGGTGATGGGCGTGATGAACAATGGCATGTCGCTGATCGGACTTGGGGTCGATTGGCAGCAAGGCATCAAAGGGCTGGTCCTGCTGCTCGCCGTCGCCTTCGATATTTACAATAAGTCGAAGACGAGTTAATCCTAAGACCTTGCCTAAACCTCCGCTATCGATTGGGCGGGGGTTACCTTTTTGAAGGCTGCCCTAAGCGGGAGTATAATGAAGACAGGATGATCCACCTATTTTTACCATAAGCAGGTGATTCTCATGTCTAGTTCCCACCTTACTAAGAAGGCGCTCGCCGCCGCATTAAAGCAACGGATGACTTCTGCTCCCTTGAACAAAATCACTGTGAAGCATCTCGTAGACGATTGCGGATTAAACCGGCAAACGTTCTACTATCATTTCCAGGATATTTTCGAGCTGCTCGGCTGGATTTACCAAACCGAAGCAGTAGATGCCATCGCCGGGGAGCGCAGCTATCGGACTTGGACCAACGGCTTCTTAAAAATATTCAAATACATCGAAGACAACCGGGCGTTTTGTTTGAACACCCTGAATTCGCTGGCGCGCAGCCATCTGGATTCTTACCTATATAACGTAACAAATAGCCTGGTCATGGGTGTGGTTGAAGAAGTGTCCGCGGGGATGCACGTGGATGCGGAGGATCAACGGTTCTTGGCCAACTTTTATACGCTGGCGTTTACCGGGCTGATCATCAGCTGGATGCGGGACGGAATGAAGGAGCCCCCGGAGACCCTCATTGTTAAGCTCAGCGAATTGGTGGATGGTCATTTCGAGCAAGCATTGCAGCGGTATGAATACAAAGCCAAGCGACCGCCCGTTTTACAGAAGTGAAGATAAGAAGACTTTCAGCGGCGCAAAACCTGGCTTTTTCCGTCGGATTCCTAGACACTCCTTGAGGAGTGTCGTTTTTTTATACAGGCGTGCTGCATTGTTGATTTCGTTTGCTCCAAAGACAGATTACATTAAGATTGTTCCATTCATCACATTCTTTGGAGGCGAAAGTTATGTCTGCAGATCGTCATACGAATCACGTTTATTTTGTTGGCGGAGGAATCGCTTCGCTGGCGGGGGCCGCATTCCTGATTCGGGACTGCAATTTTCCTGGCCAAAATATTCATGTGTTGGAGGAAATGAAGGTGCTGGGCGGCAGTAACGACGGTGCCGGAGACGGTGAGCGCGGGTATGTGATCCGCGGTGGCCGGATGCTGAATGATGAGACGTATGAAAATACCTGGGATTTGCTGCGTTCCATCCCTTCCGTAGACCACCCGGGGCTTTCGGTTCGGGATGAGATCATCGCGTTTGATACCGCCCACCCGACCCATTCCAACGCCCGGTTAGTAAACCGCGACGGCCAAGTGGAGGACGTGACCTCCATGGGCTTTGATATGGCGGACCGTATGGCCATGGTCAAGCTGATCATGACCCCGGAAGAGAAAATGGGCAAAGCGCGGATCAATGACTGGTTTGGCCCGCATTTTTTCCAAACGAATTTCTGGTACATGTGGGCAACCACCTTTGCCTTCCAGCCTTGGCACAGCGCCGTAGAGTTTAAAAGATACATGCTCCGGTTTATGCATGAATTCCCGCGCATCCACACGCTGGAGGGAGTTACCCGCACGCCTTATAACCAATACGACTCGATCATTCTCCCGCTGCAAACCTATTTGGAGGGGCACGGCGTAGACTTTTCACTGAAATGCACGGTCACGGATCTAGACTTCCGCGAAGGCGAGGGGATCACGGTGACGCGAATGCACTATCTGAAGGACGGAGAGCCGCAATTCCTGGATTTGGGTGAAGGGGATCTGGTGATCGTCACCAACGGTTCAATGACGGAGGGCTACAGCCTAGGCTCCATGAGCACAGCGCCGAAGCTGAACGGCAAGGGAAGCTCTTGGCAGTTATGGGAGCGGATTGCCGCCAAAAAAACCAACCTTGGTTGTCCTTCCTCCTTCGACGATCATATCGATGAGTCCAAATGGGAATCGTTTACGGTGACTTGTCAGGACTCGCGGTTTTTTGACCGGATGGAAGCTTTTTCCCGCAACAAGGCGGGAACCGGTGCACTGGTGACCTTTAAGGATTCAAGCTGGTTCATGTCCATCGTGCTGGCTCATCAGCCGCATTTCCGCAATCAACCGGAGCATGTGAAAGTCTTCTGGGGATACGGATTATTCCCGGATCGCGTTGGGGATTACGTGCCTAAAAAAATGTCCGAGTGTACCGGCGAGGAGATTCTCACCGAATTGCTGCACCATCTCCACTTTGAAGAAGACATGGAGGCGATCCTCTCTACCGCCAACTGTATTCCATGTATGATGCCGTTCATCACCTCACAGTTCATGCCTAGAGCGATCGAAGATCGGCCGAGGGTCATTCCGGACGGCTCCACGAACTTAGCGTTTATTAGTCAATTCTGCGAAATTCCGGACGATGTCGTTTTCACCGAAGAATATTCCGTCCGTGCCGCCCGCATGGCGGTATATGGCCTATTGGGGTTGAACAAGCCGATCGCGCCGATCAATCAATACCAGTACGATGTACGGACACTGTTGCAGGGCTTGATGACTTCTTTCCGGTAAGACCGGATAGGATGAGCGGCAGGTGAAAGATTTGCCATAATACTCTATATCAGGTAAGCTAAACGTAACAGAACTCATCAGAAGCAAAGTGAAGCACACTTACGCATCCGCCAATCTTGGCGCGCGTGGTGTGCTTTTTTGCGTTCGGAAAGGAAGTGTGATCCGTCTGTGGCAACCGAATTATCCTGGATCCAACAAGTCGGGGAGGAACCGCAAAGCGGGAACTATGGGAGAAAAAACATCCCCCATGATGAAGCATTTAAAAAGCTGTTGCATACGTTTTTCGCGGAATTTATCGCATTGTTTTTTCCTGAACTTGAATCGCAGCTAGACTTCAGCCAAACCCGTTTCCTCATGCAAGAGCAGCTTGTAGATGTGGTGGGAGAAGAGGCGCGTACGCTCGATCTACTGCTGGAAACCAAATATATCGGTACGGATGCCTTCATCCTCATCCATCTTGAACCTCAATCGTATCGACAAGCAGACTTCCATGAGCGAATGTTTATCTACTTCAGCCGACTCTTTGAACGGCACCGGAAAGAACATCAACTCATCATCCCTATCGCCATCTTTACTTCCTCGGAGAGCAAAAATGAGCGAAATTCCTTAAGCATGTCGATTCTGGGAGAGGACATCCTCCAATTTCGGTTTCTGAAATTCGAGCTCATCAACCAACCCTGGCGGAGGTTTATCGAATCCAACAACCCTGTGGCTGCTGCATTACTAGCTAAAATGGGCTACAATAAAGGGGAGGAACGGGAGCTGCGTTTGGCTTATCTGCGCATGCTGCTGCAGCTCAGCCAAAGACTGGATAATGCCCGTCTGGCCCTGGTGATGTCCATCGCTGATTTGTATTTTGAACCGGATCCCCGGCAGGATGAGGAAATGCTTCGGGAGCTGGCGAATCAATACGCAAAGGAGAGT
The DNA here is from genome assembly GCF_001486505.1 of Paenibacillus rubinfantis. Classification (GTDB taxonomy): domain Bacteria; phylum Bacillota; class Bacilli; order Paenibacillales; family Paenibacillaceae; genus Fontibacillus; species Fontibacillus rubinfantis. Next base: position 297,528 of record NZ_LN909064.1, on the reverse strand, counting down.
GAAGTGATCATGGAATTAATGCCCGCATGGATGCGGCAAGGTTATGAGAAAGGCCTGGAAGAGGGCTTAGAGAAAGGGATTGAAAAAGGGATTGAAAAAGGGATCGCACAAGGCACCCTTCTCGAACGCCAGCATATCGCGCGCAGGTTATTATCCAAGGGCTTCTCTCCAAGGGAAGTGGCCGACACGACCCAATTGCCTATCGAGGAAATCAGAAAATTATGAACTAAAGAAATTTGACCAGAGGATAAAGAACAAAGTAAAAAAGCCTCATCTTACGCGATGGGCTTTTTTCTTCGGTAATCAGAGTATGTGACTTTACTATATTTATTCAACAACCGGTCAAGAACCACCGACTGATGGAGAACCCGCGCATGCCGCAAGCCATATCTCTGTGCTAACCGATTTAATTCTTGTCTTTCCAGTTCAATTCGGAATCTGATTTTTTCAGAACTGTTCATAGCTATCACCCTAGGAACATATTAGAAGAGGTTGCCAAATATTACATAATGAAACCTAATGCAAGAAACAAAAAAATTCCATTTTTTGAGATGTTACAGCCCGGAAAGTTGCTCACTCTGTCTCTAGATACGCTATAAAATAAAAATAAGGTCAACCCAAAAGGGCTGACCCCTACTTTTTTGAATGGTTCAAGACAAAATAGATTAACCCCAATAGCCATGTGACAATGTTGCAATTAAACCAGTACCACTTGCCAAACCTACCAAACTAACCATTGTCAAAGCCGAAACCGTAAAAAACATTTTCTTTTTCATTTTCCCACACCTTTCTACACAGTTCTTCAAAATTATTATATTGCTCCTCAGTTACGAACCTGCGATTCAGTTCAAATAAAGTCATGCAATTCACGATCAAAGATTTATTATTCAAGGAAATTGCCAGTTTTAAGCTATATAATAAGCTCCTTATACCTTCTTCATAATTCCTTTTTCTCAGATTATAAATTGCGTAATTCTGAAAAAAAACGGAACAACGGTTCACACTGACTACGGATTCTGGAAACCACTTATCTTTTCCAATCAACCTGTATGTTTCAATTTCTTCGGAAAATCGATCAAGAATATCATCAATGTAAAACTCATAGCGATTGGCCGATTCTACTAATGTTATCAAGCCCTCCACCAGTTCATCGGGTTCTTCTTCCAAGAATTGAACATACTTAGGAATTTTTGAACGATCCCCCGTTTTAATATCCATACAAAGATAATTGGCCTGGGCAAACATTTTAAATTGTTCAATAACGGCAGTTTGGGTTTCATCATCGGCATCAAACCAACTTAAATCCGCATATTCTGCAATCCATTTCTTTGCTTCCTCAAACATTCCTCTATATTCATAAGAGCCAGACTTGAAAAGATAGCCCCTACCATAATAATAAACAAGAGGACGGAGTGGTTTGAAATCGCTGTATCTCCATACTTTTCTTTCGTACAACGCTTTAGCTAATGCGCAAAGTTCATCTGCATATGCTTCGACTTCAGACCAATTAAATTTAAGCGAATAAACTTCGACCAACATTAGTATTCCATCAAGCGCATACACTTCCGGCAAACGATGTCTGTAGGGCAAAAATTGCATTGCAGTTTTAAATCCCTTGTCACTATCCATGCTGTGAATTTTAAACAACCTGTAGTAACTCATGGCCAGCCGTTCGGAATGGCTAGATCTCTCGCTTTCAATTACAGCTTCATATAGAATTACGGCAGCTTTTTTTAGACCCTTCTCAAACATTTGCTCCGCAGTTTCGAAAATTCCCGCAATCTGTTTCAAGTCTTCTAGTAATCGGCTTAATACCACATTGATACAATCGTACTTCTCCAGCTCGGCGCATTTTATCAGGAACGGCCGCAACCTTCTCCAATGCGGAGCGGTTGAAGTAAAACATTCATCTGCGTATAAATCGTAAAAGTGTCCTTCGGGCAAGCCCATCGCAGCCGTGATTCGGTCCAGTTGACCGATGGCAATCGGCCGGTTCCCGTTAATGATTCCGCTTAACGTACCGACGTTAACCCCGGCAGTTTCCGAAAAACGATGTAGGGTTGTCCTTTCGCTCTTGATGTAGTCTTCTAGTTCTGCGCGAATCGTGGTTGTGGATATCAAAAAATTATCGCCCCCCAATCCCGCTTCCTTCTACGAGTCGAAAGTTTCTCGACTAGTAGAGCACCAAACGACATCCAATGACATCAAGCAACACCATATACTTCAAAAATACCAATTTATAGTTACATAATAATCCTAAATTTGACAATCGTCAATAAGAAAAAAGACCGATAAGCAAACATTTTGTCTGCTTATCGGTCTTCTTGAAGTTTCTTAGATTTCCAGCTCAGCCGCAGCCGCATTGGCCTCTACTTGCGCCGGATTCTTGCAGCCCGGAATCACCGTGCTGACAATCGGATTCTTCAGGCACCAGGCCAAAGCCCACTGAGCCATGTCCACGCCTTCCGGCAGTTCGTTCCGCCGGATTTCCTCCACTTCTTCGAGCTTGCGGCGAGTGTTCTCCGGATCGTGACGATGGCGCACATCGGTCTCGCTAAACACCGCACCCGGTTTATACTTACCGCTGAGGTAGCCACTCGCTAACGGCACCCTCGCAAGCACACCTAATTGTTGGCGCTCGCAGGAAGGGAACACTCGCTCTTCCGGCACGCGGTCCAGCCGGTTGTACACCACCTGAATCGCCTCCGAACCCACTTTAGTCGAGGCCTCGGTCTGATGAAGGTTGTCGTTGCTGCCGATCGACGTGCCTAGATGAAGGATTTTCCCGGCTTGCTTTTGTTTATCCAGCAGCGTCCACAGTTCATTATTGTCAAAAGCCGCATCCGGACCGGAATGGAACTGGTATAAATCGATGTATTCGGTCTTCAGCGCTTTTAGCGAAGCGTCTAGCTGTTGCAGGACCGCTGCGGCATCAAAACGGTCCGTCCGTGTGAACCGCTCATGGAATTGATGCCCAAACTTCGTGGCTACCAACCAATCCTCCCGGTTGCGCCGGCTGAGATAATCCCCGATGAACGATTCGGACAAATGATCGCCGTAACACTCGGCCGTATCGATCAAGTTTATGCCAAGCTCCCGGCCGCGATCCAAAATCGCATCCACTTCCGCTTGCGTGTAGTTCAAGCCCCACTCCCCGCCAAACTGCCAGGTTCCGATGCCCACCACAGAAACGTTTAGACCGGTCTTCCCTAATTTGCGATATTTCATGTTCCGAATCCTCCTGATGTGATTGGATTTATTTCAAGTAAAAAACCTCGCGCATCGGCACGATTGGCTGCGGCTCATTAAAGTCAAATGAACCCTCCACCATCCCCGACGTGATCGCATTCCACCGCTGGCACACCTCGCTGTCCGCAATGTACTTGAACGCCGCATCCGGATTATCGCATTCGAAGCAGTAGAAAAACTGATTCCCTTGTTGAAAGATCGAATAATTCCGAATACCCGCTTGGGTATGCTCCTCGAGCACCTCCGGCCAGGGATTCAAATGCATCTCCACATAAGCCTCCAGCTGATCTTCCTTCACGCGCCAGGTCCAGGCGAATTTGCGGCTTGGACTCATTTCCATGAATACCCCTCCCATGAAAGTTTCATTCCATCAAACTTCCCTACTTTATAAAACGTCGGATCAGCTTGAGCTTCCCGGCGGTATAGGGCGGATAAATAAAGCTAAGGTTGATCCGCGACTTTTTCAACACGCTTTTCCGGTGCGAAAACGTCTCAAAGCTGTACCGGCCGTGATAAGCGCCCATCCCGGAAGAACCTACGCCGCCAAAAGGCAGATACGGGCTCACTAAGTGCATGATCGTATCATTTACGCATCCCCCGCCGAACGAAACGGACTCCATCACCTTTTGTTCCGTTGCCGAGTTGCTCGTAAACAAGTACAGCGCCAGCGGTTTGGGGTGTTCCCGGATGTTCCGGAGCGCCGCGTCCAACTCCCGATATTCCAGCACCGGCAAAATCGGCCCAAAGATCTCCTCCTGCATCACTTTGTCTTCCCAGCTCACGTTGTCCATAATCGTTGGTGCCAGATACAGATCCTCGCGCTCCCCCGTCCCGCCAACCGCTACTTTAGAGGGATCCAATAATCCCATCAACCGGTTCCAGTGCCGTTCGTTTACGATCCGACCATAGTCCGGACTTCGCTGCGGATCTTCCCCGTAGAAGGCCGTGATCTGCGCCTTCATTTTGGCGATTAGCTCCGCTCTCACCGACTCGTGAACGAGCACATAGTCCGGCGCCACGCAGGTCTGACCGGTGTTGAGGAATTTCCCCCAAACGATGCGCTGTGCGGCCAGCTCCAAATCCACTTCCCGATCGACAATGCAAGGGCTTTTCCCGCCCAGCTCCAAGACCACCGGAACCAAATGCTCCGCGGCTGCCGCCATCACAATTTTCCCAACCTGAATGCTTCCGGTGAAAAAAATTAAATCCAGCGGGGCGTGAATCAACGCGGACGTCACCTCTTGCCCCCCCTCCATGACCCGGATGTACTCGGGATCAAACGTTTCGCCAAGCATCTCGGCAATAACCCCAGAGACATGAGGCGTAAACTCCGAAGGTTTAACGATGGCGGCGTTCCCCGCGGAGATCGCCCCGATCAACGGATCGATCACCAGCATAAACGGATAGTTAAACGGGCCGATGATCAACGTCGAGCCGTAAGGCTCCCGGTAAATGTAACTGCGGGAGCCAACATGGGTGATCGGTGTTCGTACCCGCTCCGGCTTGACCCATTGCCGAAGCCGCTTCATCACGTAACCGATACTGTCGTACGCATAACCCACTTCCGTGCTGTAACCTTCGAGTTCAGGTTTGCGCAAATCCCGCTGCAGCGCTTCCAAAATTCGCATTTCGTAACGGGTAATAGCGGCCTTCAAACGTTCCAGCTGGCGCAGCCTGAACTCAACCGGGCGTGTGGCACCGGACTGGACGAATTGCTGCTGGGCGCGAACGATCTCTGCAACGGACGCGGCAACAGGTTGATCTTGGCTTGGCGTTCGGGTGGGCACTTCGGTTTCACTCAAGGCGGATCCCTCTTTTTCTCGAATTCTTCGTCTCGCTTGTCTGTACCTTCTATTGTAACCCGAAATCGAGTTGATGACATGTATCAAGGAAGGACCTTCTTCATGGGGTTGGCGTCGGAATGAGTGGTGTTGTCAAATACGCTTATGTCATATTTCCTTACATTAAATCCACGGAAAAATGAATTCTCGTCGTGAAAACTACGTTTTTGCAATCGTCAAGATGATTTTCAGTTAAATTTATGAACATTTTTTGTTATTTATATTGACATATTCTTTCTAAAACTCATATAATTTAACTACGTTCACAACGTCGTGGCGCAACCCTATTCATATTCCGGTCTCGCACAACGTAGTGCCGCCGGTCGGCAAAGGAGCCATTCGGGCAATCGCAAGATTGCGCGGGGCTCCTTTTTGTTTTGCGCCCAGTTTTGGCCGTACCTAAGAGAACAGAAACATCCCGGACAAAGAGGATGGAACCTGGAGAGGAGATGGAAGGATGGAACGTACCGGTTTTTTGAAGAGCGGGCATAAGCCCTCGCTGCTGAGCGCTTTTCTGTACTTCGATGTTAGCTTTATGGTATGGGTCCTGATCGGGCCGCTAGCCGTCATCATGATGCAGGACTACCCGATGAACGCCGCGCAAAAAGCCAATCTCGTCGCCCTGCCGATCCTTGGCGGCTCTGTGCTTCGCCTGGTGCTTGGCGTGCTGGCTGACCGAATCGGACCCAAACGGACCGGCCAGCTTGGTATGGCCGTCACCATGGTGCCGCTCGTCTGGGGCTGGCAATTCGTCGATTCGCTAGGCGAGTTGTACACGGTCGTCTTGCTTCTGGGCGTAGCTGGCGCTTCCTTCTCGGCGGCCCTGCCTTTAGCCAGCCGCTGGTACCCGCCGCAATACCAGGGATTAGCGATGGGGATCGCCGGGGCTGGCAATAGCGGCACCGTCTTCTCCACCTTATTCGCCAATCGAATCGCCCAGTATTTTGGGAGCTGGGAGGTCGTGTTTGGATTCGCTCTCCTTCCGGTTGCATTGGTTTTCCTCGTTTTTACACTGCTGGCGAAAGACAGTCCCAACCAGCCGGACCCCAAAAAACTGCGCGACTACGCCGCCGTGCTTCGCGAGCGGGATACGTGGCTGTTTTGCTTGTTGTATATGGTGACGTTCGGCGGCTTTGTAGGGTTGTCGAACTACTTGACGATTTTTTTCAATACACAATACGGGCTTAGCGCGGTGCGGGCCGCCGATTTCACCACTTTATGCGTGATCGCCGGGAGCTTCTTCCGTCCGGTAGGCGGCTGGCTGGCCGATAAGCTTGGCGGAGTCCGCATGCTGCTGGCTTTATACGCGGGGGTGGCTCTCATGATGGCCTCCGTCTCGTCGCTGCCGCCGCTGTCCGTTGTCACCGTGCTGCTGTTCGTTGGCATGATGTGCCTGGGCATGGGCAACGGCTCGGTATTTCAGCTCGTCCCGCAGCGGTTCCAGCAAGAAATCGGCGTGATCACCGGGATTGTGGGGGCGGCCGGCGGGCTGGGCGGTTATTTCCTGCCGAATATCCTTGGCCTCCTAAAGCAGTGGACCGGTTCCTATACCCCCGGTTTTCTCATTCTAAGCGGCATCGCGCTGGCTTGCATCCTCACCGTCACCCTCATTCAAGGCCAGTGGAAACGAACGTTCCTGCAGCGGAAGGAGGCGACTTATGATGCTTACCCCTACAGCCGCCCTTCCTGAGCAGCGTTTGCGATCCCACTGTCCCTTCTGCAGTATGCAGTGCAGCCTGGACCTGCACGTTACCCCCGGGTCCAGGCTGGGGTATGAAGTGAAGCCAAGTCTGGACTTCCCCGTAGCCACCGGCCGGCTCTGTCAAAAGGGCTTCAATGCCTTTGAGCATACGGTTCATCCGGAACGGGTGATGCAGCCGCTGCGCAGACTTGCGGAGCAGAACTCGGGTCGGAGCAATAAAGCGGGGATGTCGGGCGGTCTTAAGGGGAAGTCTTTGTCCCCTGAAGGAACCTCTCCCGCTTGGTCGCAAGCGGCTTGGCCCGAAGCGCTGGACGACATCGCCGACCGGATTCGGCAGCTTCAGGAACAGTACGGTCCCAACAGCGTCTCCGTGTTTGGCGGCGGTTCCCTGACGAATGAAGTGTGTTATTTGCTTGGCAAATTTGCCCGGGTCGCCTTGCGGTCCCGCTACGTGGACTATAACGGTCGATACTGCATGTCCTCCGCGGCGGCGGCGCAGCAACTGGCGTTGGGGATCGACCGCGGTCTCCCCTTTCCGCTTGAGGATATCCCCCAAACGGATTATCTCCTCCTCGCCGGTACCAATATCGCCGAGTGCCAACCCACGCTGATGCCTTATTTACTGGCCGCCAAGAAGCAAGGGGCCGTCATCGTCACCATCGATCCGCGGCGGACGATGACGGCCAAGATCGCCACCCACCAACTGATGATTGAGCCTGGACAGGATTCGCTGCTCATCAGCGGAATGATGCATGTGATCATCGAGGAGCGCTTGTATGACGCGGAGTTTGTGACCGCGCATACGGAAGGGTTTGAAGCGGTGCAGGAGGCGGTGCGGGCCTTCCCGCCCGAACGGGTTGCCGCCCTCACCGGGATCCCCGAGGCGACGATCCGCCAGGTGGCCCGCGGGTTTGCCGGGGCGAAGCGCGGGATGGTCCTGACCGCGCGGGGCCTGGAGCAGCAGGTGAACGGCGTGGAGCATACGCTGCAGTACATCAACCTGTGCCTGCTATGCGGGCACATCGGGAAACCAGGCAGCGGTTTCGGCTCCGTCACCGGGCAAGCCAATGGGCAGGGCGGCCGCGAGCATGGGCTCAAGGCCGACCAGCTGCCGGGCTATCGCTCGATCGAGGACCCCGATGCTCGGGCGCATGTCGCCGGCGTCTGGGGAATCGATCCAAGTGAATTGCCCGGCAAAGGCGTCTCCGCGTATGAGCTGTTCGGGAAGGTGCTGGACGGCGACATCAAAGCGATGATCCTCCTCGGCTCCAATCCGGTCGTGTCCAGCCCCAACAATGCCCGAGTCGCCGAGGCGCTGGCGAAGCTGGACCTGCTCGTCGTCGTCGACCTGTTCGAGACGGAGACGGCGGCCTACGCGGATTGGCTGCTGCCCGGCACGTCCTTCCTCGAAGTGGAAGGGACGATGACGAACCTCGAGGGCCGGGTGTTCTACCGGCCCCAGGTGTTTAAGCCGGCCGGCGCGGCGATGCCGGACGCCTGGCTGCTGTGCGCCCTCGCCGAACGGCTGGGCCGAGGGCGCTATTTCTCTTACTCGTCGATGAGCGAAGTATTCGACGAGTTGTGCCGCGCTTCCGCCGGGGGCAAAGCCGACTACAGCGGCTTAAGCTACCCGCGCCTGCAGGAAGCGCAGGGGCTGTTCTGGCCGTGCCCCGGGCCCGGCCAGACCCGGACCTGGCCGAGCAGCTTCGCCTGCGCGAGGGCGACCGCGTCCGCTTGACCTCGCGGCGCGGGTCGCTGGAGGTCGCCGCCAAGGTGACGGCGGACATCCATCCGCGCACGATGTTTGTCCCGTTCCACTGGGGCGGCGACCAGGCGGTTAACCGGCTGACGAACGATGCCCTCCACCCCGTCAGCCGGATGCCGGAGTTCAAGATCAGCGCCGTCCGCGCCGAACGGGTGGCACCAGAGGAGGCCAACTACACCGCCGTGCAACGCACCGATGAACACACTGGCGATCCGGCAGCCCTGGCAGCATCTCGCCATGAACGGGGCTAAGGATGGATGAAATACCAAAGGGGCTATCCTCCCCAGCTTATTGCTGGAGGGATAGCCCCTGTTTTATATTAATCGCCGTCTTGAATGTGAATGCGTTTGGAGCGGGTCGGCTGCCGTTTCGGCACTTCCAGCTTCAACACACCATCCTTCAAGGACGCGCGAATGCTGTCTTCCTCAATGTCCTGCACGTAGAATCGCCGCACATATTCGCCGTACCGGCGTTCCTTGCGAACGAGGTGCTGGTTGGTATCCTCCATGCTGCTGTCCTCATTGCGAACGGCTTTGATCGTCAAGTAAGGAGCCGCATAATCGATCTCGATGTCCTCTTTGCGGAAACCCGGCAGATCCGCTTCAACCAGATACGCATCCTCCGCCTCGCGAATATCGGTTCGGAAGGCACGCGGTGAATTTTGAAACGGGGCAAAAAAGTCATCCTGGAACACATCATTCAACGTCTTCGCCAACTGGCTGAACGCGTCTTCTCTATGTCTGCCAAATGGAATCAAATCAAACATCATGTATTCCCCTTTCTTTGGTTTGACCTTATTTGACCTTACACCTTCATTATATGCCCCCGCTTCCAAAGTGACAAAAACCATCTCGAGCCAAATCCCTCCATAGGCGGCGATTTTCGTTTTATTTTTTGGTCCGAGGTCCATCAATCTGCGAGTTTGACCTTTTTTGACCTTAAATCTAGTTCTCCTGAATTACTCGTTCCTTCCATCCGTTGATTTTTCTTCATAAACTAACGGGTTGCGGCCATCTGGGCCTTCTATAATAAAGCTCAAAGAGGTGAAAGAGGTATGGATTGGATTCTGCGAGTGAATCAAGTCATGGACTATGTGGAGGAGCATTTGTGCGACCTCATCGACGAACAGGAAATCAGCCGAATTGCGGCTTGTTCCTTTCCGTTGTTTCAGGGGGCGTTTACGCAGATGACGGAGCTCCCTTTGTCCGAGTATATCCGCCGTCGAAAACTGAGCTGCGCCGCTTACGATATTCAGAATACCGACGAGAAAATCATCGATATCGCCATGCGGTATGGCTATGCCTCGGCGGATGCTTTTACCGTCGCGTTCAAGCGTCTCCACGGAGTGTCACCGATGCAGGCCCGTGGTCCGGGAGTCAAGTTGGCCTTTTATGGTCGACTTCGCTTTACTTTAGCAATGGAAGGGGTGGATAAAATGGATTATACGGTTATGGTAAAACCTGGCTTTAAAGTCATCGGCATCCGGCGCGTAACTTCTTCTGGCGGCGGAACTTGGGAGGTGGTCCACAGCGACGGCAGTCATGAGGCCATCCAACAGCGCTGCGGCCGTCCCCTGGATTTGGGGTTATGCTTTGGGTTCGACGAGACGGGCAGCAACGACTATATGTGTGCGATCGAGTGGGAGCAGGAAGACGTGCCCGGATTCGAGAGCTACATATATCCGGAAGGCACGTGGTTAAAGTTCGAAGCGAACGGCAGCATTTCAGGGCATACGCTCGGAAACGTATGGAAACGGATCAACACCGAGTTCCTGCCCCAAAGCAAATACGAGAAATCCGGCCCCACGATCGAAAAATACGCGGCATGGGACGAGGCCTCGGATAGGTGCAAGGTGGAAATTTGGATCCCTGTTCGACTAAAGCCCAAACCACGCTCATAACCGGCTTACGACATAAGAAAAAACCGGCCGATATCCTCAGTCGGCCGGTGTTAACTTCTACCTCGTATGCATCAGCGCCGATTTCCAGCGCATCTTGATGTCTCTCGTGCTGCCTTTGCACGATGATCCCATTCATTCAGGAGGGCCAAAGACCGGAGTGAGTTAAGCTCTTCGCCAGTTCTCGGCGATCTGATCAAAGGGGATCATCGTATAAAGCGTCCGAAATGATCCTATTGTCCGCCCGCCTTCGCCAGCTCCGCTTCGATCGCCGCCGCCAACTCCTCGTACGAGGCGCTTGGCAGCAGCTCCCCGTTCACCATAAATTGAGGGGTTCCGTTGACGCCGTAATAGCCGGCGGTTTTGAAATCCTCTTTGACCGGAAGCATGTAGGTGTGTTCCTTTAGATCTTTCTCGAATCGCTCATAGTCGATCCCCTCGAGGTTCTTCTTCACGAAGTCGAGCAAAAAGCCGGGTGTTGCCCAGATTTTCGTTTCATCCCCTTGGTGTTCGTACAGCTTACTTTTAAACTCCCAAAACTTCTCGTTGCTCTGCGCCGCGATCGCTTCGCCCGCGCTGGCCGCCATGATCGAATCCCGGTCGATAAACGCGTAGTTGGTAAAGAACAGCTCGATTTTGCCGGTATCGATGAAGTCTTTTTGCAGCTGAGTCATGTAGGTTTCATCCCATTTCTTGCAGGCCGGGCATTTAAAATCGGCGAACTCGATGACCTTAACCTTGGCGTTCGGATCACCTAGATGCGGTTGCTTCTCATATTTCAAGCCCTCGGCGGTGTAATCGCCTTTGATTTCCGTGTAGTTCGGGAGATCCTTCAACCCGGAAGAATCCGAACCCTTCAGGAAAACGATAGCCAGCGTGATCACCAAGACGCCAATCAAAATCAACGAAGCGACAAAAATCAGACCGGATTTTGTTTTCCCCGGGTCCCTTCCTTTTCCGTTGGGAGATTTGCCTGCCGTCCCCTTGCCGGCGTTCTTCTTGTCAGGGCTTGTTCGGTTGTACGCCGTCTTATTGTTGGAAGCCGGTTTCTCGCTGCCATTCCGATTGCTACCCTTGTTCTGGGCCATCCGCCATCCTACCTCCATATGGATTAGTTTCGTCCTCATTCTAGCGTATGGCCCACGGCAGGGGAGTAACAAAGGTCACACACGGATCGAACTCAGCTTAACGTGACATCCAAATGCCAACGGTACACGCCCCGGCCGGGAACAACAGCGGCTTCACCCCGGCGGACGGCATGGGCGAGTTCATCCATACGCCCGGTGGCCGGTTCCAAGGCAAGTTGATAGTTACCGCCGAACCCGCCGTAGTTGGCCCAGACGGCTAAATACGGCACTTTATCTGCGGGGAAGTAGAACGTCAGCGCCTCGCCGGTCGCGGGATCGCTGATGCCGGCGTACCCGGAGCCGGAGCCAGAGCCGAAGCCGAGCCCAAGCCGGCCGGTGAAGTAATACTTCTCCGCGAATCGGCCGGCGTTGGGCTCCACGGTGCTCAGGTCAACCGGCCCTCCGGATATGCTGCTGTGCGCCAGGGGCCAAGGCTGCTTGGATCCGAACGCACCTAGCCTTCCCTCCGCAGAGTAAGAGACCTCGATCTCTTTCAGATCGTTCGGAACGTGCAGCTTCATGCCCTCCCGTACCTGCAGCAGTGGATGCGCCGCCCATAAAAAGGAGAAGGGCGCTCCCGACAAGTTCGCCACGGTGTATTCGGTGCGAAGTGTGTCTGCGGCCGGGAACGTATAAGTCTTCTCCAGGACATAGGGAAATAGCACGCCGCCAATCCGGCAGGTCAGGGCCGAGCTCGTGGTCTGATGCTCCCAAGCCCGGGACCAGACCTCCCCGTGGTCGGGGATCGCCCGGCCTTGCCAAGGCGCTTGCGGGTATGCCCCGGCATCGATGGCCGGGAACATTTCGTCCCAGCCGCTTTCGTCGCCGGCCGCAAAGGACGTGCCGTAGCCCTCGTTCCCCAGCGGCTTATCACTCCGCCACAGCCATTCACGCCCCGTCTTGCGATTCTGCAGCGATACGGCCTTGCCGCCCAGCTCTGGAACGATGGTCACCGCTAGTTGCTCGGTTTCCCCGGTCCAGGCGTCCCAGCCCTCCACTTCCGACTTTCGCCATTGGTTCATTCGCCTATTCCTCCTCCAACCGGATCGCTGTAAGGTGAAACATTGAGGTGAAACGTTGAAGACACGCGATTCGCCCCCATTTTCCACAGTTTTCCCTTTCGCTGCGGGAGTACAATCGTCTAACGCTTGTGACCAACGCTATTTGCGCAAAAAGGAGGAGATTTTAGATCTAACGCTTACCAGACACCTTATTTGCTCATTTTGGAGCAAAAAGGGGGCTTCATCGCCCCCATAAGCACGCTGATCAGCGTTAGAAAGTCAACATCGTCATTTTAGGCCAAATAAGCGTTGTGGCAAGCGTTAGCGTAGAGTTTGTAACGTCCCCGGCAATCCGCACATCTGCCGGTGGATCCTCGCGCCCTGGTGGCTTGGCTCCAGGGACAGCACTTCGTCGAAGCGCTCGGCAGCTTCCGCCGCCCGGCCAAGGCCCAGCTTGCCAAGCCCCAGCATAAAGCGGCAGTGGGTGACGTTGCGCCGGTTCAAGTCGTCTTCGAACACGAGGAAGTCCGGAAGCGACACGGCGAAGTAGTCGAACTCGACCTCGTCGAACAAATGCTTCTCCGCATAGTCGACCAGCTTATTGAACCGGCGTTTCGCTTCCTTCTCCACGCCTAGCTTCCGCCAAGCCAGCCCTTGGTAATAAATCATTTCCGGCGGCTGATCGTTATAATACATCGCGCCGGCCGGCTCCTCCAGCCCTTGCGAGGCGGCCTGCCAATACGGTGTCGCCTGCTCCATCCGGTCCAGCTCCTCGTAGGCGCAACCCAGGTAATACAGGATGTCGTTCTCCTGCGCTCCGGTGAGCTTGCCTTCCCCGAGATTTTCCGGGTAGACGAGGGCCTGTTCCAGCAGCTCGATCGCCCGATCGCCGTTCCCGCCCGCCAGCGCTTGCTTCCCAAGCTCGACGAGGGCGAACCGGTACTGTCCGGTCACTTTGCCTTCGCCGCCTTCCCAAGGGTGGAACTTCCGGGCTTCCAAAGCCCGTAATGCTTCGTCATGACGGCTCAGCGTATTCAGCAGCGTGACGTATTCCAGATAGAGATCGTCGCGCTTCTCCACCAGCGCCAAGTGACGTTCCAGCCCCGCAAGCCGCTCCGCCGCCGGACGGTCCAGCTTCTTGTAGAGCTGATCCAGCTCGTAAAACACCCGGGCATCTTTCGGGTTCAACGCAAACGCCTTCTCCAGCGCCTCCCGTGCAGCGTCGGCATCGTTGCGCTTGTTGTAATACGCCAGCGCCAGATTGCGGTGCACGGTCGGGAACCCGGCGTCCACCTTCCGGGACGCCTCCCAGTGGGCAATCGCGTCGTCCGGACGTTTCTTGTCATACATCCAGTTGCCAAGGTAGTAATGCGCCTTCGCATCGCCCGGGTTCGCCGCGATCGCGCTTTGCAGTACGAGCAGATCCGTCAGGCTGTTCGGGAAGCAGTAGTCCGCCGGCGCGGCGGCGCGCCGGGTCCAGCGCCAGCGTCTCGCCCGCATAGGCGAGCGCCTCCCCCGGCTGCCCCAGCTTGCGCAGCAGCGCCGCCTTCAACAGCCGCGCCTTGTAGTTGCGGCTGTTCCGGATTAGCGAGCGCTCGACCAGCTCGAGCGCTTCCGCATAGCTGCCGCGGCCGCAGGCGATCGCGGCCAGCGAATAGTAGCCGCTGTCCTGCCAGGCGGCGGACCAGGCGGCTTTGTAGAAGGCGGCGAACGCCTCTTCGTCCCGCCCTTGCAACTGCAGCGCCAACCCAAGCTGGTACAGCGCTTCGCTGTCGTACGGGTTCGGGTTGCGCCAGGTCAGCGACTTCACCGCCGTGCGGAAATGCGCCTCCGCCTCGGCGAACCGGCCCCGGCGCAGCAGCAGCGTACCGTAAGCGACATTGATGCGGATATCGCCGGCATCGCGCTTCAGGCCCTCCAGGTAATACGCCTCCGGCTCAAACGTAGCGTGGCGGTATTGTTCCAGGTGAAGACCTGCCAAATACAGCTGCTCGTTTGTCTTCAGCTCCTGCGGCTTCGGCAGCGGCTTGGCGGCTTCCGGCACCTGCTCGATCGACGGTTCGGCCGGGCGATACGAGATCAGCAGCCGCCCTTCGCGGTCGCGCACCGTCACCCGCAAGTCATGAGGCTGGTCGCCTTCATCCAGCGAGACCACCGATTTGTAGGTCGACGTCGGCGACAGCGTCACGGTATCGGATACGTAGACCCGGCGTGCGCCTTTGAGCTCCACGACCGCCCCTTCATATACGGAAGTTGCATAAGCCAGCACCGTCGCCGTCCGCGTGGTCTCGTCAACTTCGAGGTTAACGGCCGCTTCGATGGAAGCATTTTTGACGACCCCGATGTCTTTGTAGGGCATAAAATACTGCTTAAACGATTTCTCCTCATACGGCTGGAGCCAAGTGAAATCCGGCTGGTTGTCGGTATACACCCCGGTCATCAGCTCGATGTACGGGCCGTCCTCGTCCGTCAGATTGCGGTCCCAAGCCTGGCCAAATTCCCCGTTCCCCCAGGTCCATTGCTTCTTCCCCGGGGAAATGTGGTGATTGGCAACATGCAGCAAACCGGCTTGCACGCCGTGGTCATATCCGCCGACGAAGTTGAAATCGGATTTGTAAGCCATGTAGGAGGTGGGAACCGGGATGTTTTTGTAACGGGAAATGTCGACACCTTCGGAATAATCCATCTTGTAGTACGTGCCGGTGGCAATCGGGAACCGGGAGACGTCGCGCTTGCCATGGTCAAATACGGCGGTAACGTCCGGCGGAAACACAGACTGCGTATGATCGTTCACCGCCACGGCCGGGTTGGCCCACCACAGGAACGTTTGCGGCTCCGGCGTCCGGTTGTACAGCTGCGCGGAAATCTCCAGATACGCCTTGCCAGGGTAAAGCGTAAACCCGGCAGTCATCTTGGTGCCGTACATACGGTCGATTTCGCTGACCCAGACGGTGGCACTGCCGTCCTCGCCTTGCTCCAGCCGATACTCAACCGAGCCAAACGTGTTCGGCCGGTGATGCTGCGGCCAGTTAAACTCGATGCCGCCGGAAATCCACGGTCCGGCCAGGCCAACCAGCGCCGGCTTAATGACGCGATTGTAGTATACGAAATCGTAGTTGTTCGTTTTGTCGAGCGCGCGATAGATCCGCCCCCCCAGCTCTGGCATGATTTCGATGCGCACGTACTCATTCTCCAAAATCGCCAGCCGATAGCAGACCTCCTGCTTCTCGTCGTAAATCTTATCGATGACCGGATGAGGGTAAACCCGTCCGGAGCTGCCTTGATACACGCGTTTTTCTAAAAACATCGGGTTTTTGTCCGGCTCCCCAACCCCGTAGGTTGGAATCCGTTGATCCTCTTCCCAGACCCGTACCTGTACCGGGGTGGTGGTTTGCGTGGAACCCTGTGGTTGAACGTTCATATCCAATCCTCCCTTTTTCCCCTTCGTTGTTGTAATGGTTGTAATGGTGTAATGGTTTGTAACCCCAATGTACCCCGGACCTGAAGGAATTCCAATTGACGAAATACGGGAGATGATGGACTATATTCTTATGAGGAGGGATTTCTATGGAAGATCAAATTCGCAAACCTGATGGTTTTGAGGCGCAAAAGCTGTTCGTTCAACCGGACTATATGCTGAAAGAATTAAGCCAATCCGCCCTCACCCGCCCGCTGTTCGTCAGCGATATCGGTTTTTTCCCGCAGGCGCGGCATCATTTTCGGGAACGCCCGGAAGGAGCGGATGCTCATATCTTCATCTATTGCGTGGAGGGCGAAGGATGGGTGGAATGGAGCGAGGAAGCCGAGGACGGCAGGGCAGAGCGTTTGGGAACGACGATGAGCAAAACGCAGCAAAGCTACCTCCTGACGGAACGCCAGCTAGCGGTGATCCCGGCGGGCATGCCGCACCGATACGGGGCTTCAGTCGACAAACCCTGGAGTATCTACTGGTTTCATCTGCAAGGCGAGGATACCGCCGCATTGATTCGCACGTACGGACTGCCCCAGGACGGACCGGTCCGCCTGCCGCTCAGCGTACACGCCCAATTGCTGGAGTTATTCGAGCAATGCTACCGCCTGCTGCACGATAAGCACTACTCCTTGCCCGTACAGATCCATGTCGCGCAGACGATGCGCCACCTGCTCAGCAGCATCGGGCTCAGCGCCGAGCGGTCGGCGCAGGACCGCAAACGCGAGCGCTATTTCGAGGAGGCCGTCCGCTACATGACCGAGCGGCTGACGGAGAGCCTCACGCTCTCCGAAATGGCGAAGCAGATCGGGCTGTCGAAGCAGCATCTCGTTTACTTGTTTAACCGGGAGGCGGGGCTTCCGCCGATCGAGTATTTTTTGCGGCTGAAAATGCAGCGGGCCGGACAGCTCCTCGACCTCACCGGCTTAAGCGTTAAAGAGATCGCCGGTGCGGTCGGCCTGTCCGACCCGTATTATTTTTCGCGATTATTCAAGAAAATCATGGGGTACTCCCCCACCGAATACCGCCGTATTCCGAAGGGATAACGCTCCGGAGCGGCCGAAGGCTTCCTGTACCAACCCGGCATTATCCGCCGATGCGCATCAAGACCGCCTCACGGGCCGCTTTCGTTAACCCGCCGAGCACCAGATCGTAAGAATGGTCAATCATGGCCCGCAAATCGTCCATCGGCAGGCTGCCGTCGGCGGTGACCGTATTCCAGTGCTTTTTGTTCAGGTGATATCCCGGCTTCACGCAAGCATGCTGCTCCCGGAGATTGTCGGCGATCACGGGATCGCATTTCAAGGAAATGCTCGCCACCTCATCTTCAGCTTTGACGGGAAGTAAGGCGAACATCTTCCCCCCAACCTTCATCACCGCCGTCTCCGGACCAAAAGGAAACTCCTGGACAGCCCCTTTTTTGGACAAGCAATACGCAACCAGTTTACGATACACAACCCTTCCCCCTTACTCGCACAGTATCTGGTGTAACTATATCATGACAAGCCAAGCGAGGAAAAGCATCGCACGAAGTAGCTTATGAGCCTTTACAATCGGCTGCTTCTTGCTGGAATTGAATTCTTACCTAAATCCACCGACTGAATAGACCGCACCTGCGGATCGATCCGATAGGTGGCGATTTCGAAGCACCGCGCTTTCCAGGGATGATGTTACCGTGTAAGGTCGGGAGCGTAAAGGTACTTTTGCGGTGTGGGGCGTACATTTTCCCTGTTGGAGGGAGGGGGAAGGACAACGGATGGCGGGGAAATAAGGGCGGGAATACACTTATTTTTCCGAAAGGAAGGGGTTTTGGCGAAAATAACGCCGCTTATGCACTTATTTTCTTGGAAAAAGCCCGATTGTCGGCAATCAGCCGAAAATAACGGTATTCCTGCAACTAATCCGCCGATTGGGCTGAAAAGTGCGAAAATAACTGCAGTGACGCACTTATTTAGTTAACTCAATGGGCCTCCCGGAGAAAAGAACAGGGCCATTCCGCGGGGATTCGTGGGGTACGATCCCGTTTCGAAATGGCCCCTCCCTCTTGCGAAGTGAAGTCACGGCTACACCGTTTGCAGCGTCAGCGTCCCGTCAAACCGATACTCTCCGCCGGCTTTCGCCTCGAAGGTCGCCCGGCGGCCGCCAAGGTATACCGTAAACATGCCCGGCGAAAAGGTGCGCACGGCCGCACCGGTTAATCGGCCCGCTTCCCAGGCGAGATCCACCTCGGCGTTTCCTTTGGCGCGCAGGCCCGTTACCCGGCCCGTCGGCCAGGCCGCCGGCAGCGCCGGGAGCAGGTGGATTTCGCCGCCGGGACGGCTTTGCAGCAGCATTTCCGCGATCGCTGCGGTGCCGCCAAAATTGCCGTCGATGACGAAAATGTTCGTCTCGGCCCCGGCGATCCCTGCCTTGGAGTAGCTAAGCAAATTATCGAAGCACAGCTCGCCGACCAGATGCGAAATATGCTTCAAAGCGCGATCCCCGTCCTGCAGCCGGGCAAAAAACAACCCGAACAACGCCGCTGTAAACTCGATATCCTCGAGTTCGTCCTGCTGCATGCGGTTCTCCAGGGTCACCCGGGCGGCGGTCGCCAGCTCCGGCGTCTCCTCCGGTGTGATTTGATGCGCCGGGTACAATGCGAACAGATGCGACAAATGGCGATGCTCCGGCTGCGCTTCCGCGAAATCCTCAAGCCATTCCTGCAGTTGGCCGTTTTGACCGATTTGCAGCGGAGGCAACAGGGAGATGGCGGAGGTCAGGCGGGCACGCAGCTCGACATCGACCTCCAGCAGCTCGGCCGCCTCCAGGCAGAACGTAAACAGCTCCCGCACCAGTTCCTGATCCATCGTGGTTCCCATCGATAACTGCCAATCCCCTTCTTCCGGCCGCCCCGGGTAAAAATGGTTCTCCGGAGAGTTCGAAGGCCCGGTCACAAGCCAGCCGGATTTCGGATGAACTGTCATATAGTCGAGGAAGAACAACGCCGCTTCGCGCAGCACCGGATACGCCTGCTGCTTCAGAAACTCTTGGTCCAGTCCGTATCGGTAATGCTCGATCATCTGCATGGCAAGCCATAACCCTCCGGTGACGTTTAATCCCCAGGAGGTGTCCCAGCCCGGCTCCGTAAATCCCCATACGTTCGAAAACACATGCGCCACCCACCCCGGCGAACCGTAGGCGTCGCGAGCCGTTTTGCGTCCCGCATGGGCCAACTCCTCCAGGTATCGCATCAAAGGGATGTGGCTTTCGCCAAGGTGAACCACCTCGGTCGGATAATAATTCATCTCCGTGTTCACGTCGAGGTGGTAATCACAGCTCCAGCCCATTCGACAAGCTTCACCGTCGTTCCAAATGCCTTGCAGATGCAAGGGGAGCGGCGAATCCTCCCGCGCGCCGGCCAAGGTCAAATAGCGGCCGTACTGCAGAAATAGAGCAAACAGCTGAGGATCGCTGCTGCTGCCTTCCTCCCGCAGCCGCTGCAGCCGTTGGTCTGTAGGCAGTTTCGCCGCTTCTTCGGACGGCCCCAGCTCGATGGAGACCCGCCGGAACAACGGCGCGTAGTCGGCTATATGATCCGCTCTCAAGCGATCATAGCCCTTGGATAACGCCAAGGCGGTCTGCAGCCGGGCTGCCCGCTCCCACGCGCGCGACTCCCTGCGGTAATCCGTGGCGACCGCCAGATAAATGCAGGCTTCGTCCGCGCCCATAACAACCAGCCGGCCGTCGTAGACGCGGATGCGGCCGCCCCGGGTCTCAACCTCAACGCGGCCGCGGCAACTGACGCCGCAGGCCCCGTCGCTGTGCACCGTCTCCGTCGCCCGGCCGCGGAATTCGAGCGCCGTCTCCCCCTCCGCCGAAACCGCGAATTCGGGTGTAAGACCCGCAATCCCGAGCGTAAACGAGACACCGCCCGCCGCTTCGCTCCCTATCCGCGAGACGAGAACATCGTCGGCGTGGGAAGCAAACAGCTCCCGGACCAAGGTTGATCCTGGGGGACCGCCGGTCGTCTTCAGCAAAGCTGTCGATAGGTCCAGCTCGCGCCGGAATGGGAGGCAGGACGCATCAACCACCCCGGTCGGTTTGGAATCACCGAGCGGGGCGAGTTCGCCGGAGCGATCGGAGACACCGATACCGCTTCCCGCCATCTCCTCCCCGCCCCCGGCAAATTCAATCACCACCTCGCACATCGCCAGATGGGTGCCGAAGTTCGGCTTGGGCGGTTGCAGCGCCTGCTTCGCCAGCCGGTCAGCACCGGCATAATCGCCGGCGAACAACCGCTCGCGGATCGCCGCCAGCGCCGCCTTGCCTCCCGTCGCGGCAGGTGCTCCTTCCTCCGCCTGGCCGGACCAGTACGTCGACTCGGTCAGGTTCCAGACCTCGCGATCCGGCGCGGCCATCACGACGGCGCCGATCCGTCCGTTGCCCACGGGCAACCCTTGCGGCCAGGCCACGGCCGGCTTGTCATACCAGAGCTTGGGGATACCTTGCTCCGCTCCGCGCATCTCCATCCCCTTCACTCCTTCCCGGCCGCCCGGCCATCCCGCACCAGCCGGTACGTTTCTCCGGCTTCCGTCGCAAATTGGATGTCGCCGTCTATGGTCCGTTCCACGGCTAGCTCTACATCGCCGTGATAAACGGCCAGCGGCGTGTCCCCGTTGAGCCCGGCGCGCACGCGGCACGTATGCCCCAGCGTCGAGACGATCTCCGCCTCGGCGAGTTCGCCGCCCGCCCACTCCAGCACCTGGCGCGCGGCGGCGAACAGCTCCGGCGTCTCCGCCGCCGACAGCTGGCGGCCGGGATAGACGCCCACCAGATGGGAGGTGTGCCGATGATGCACATCCTCGTCCTCGAAATCCCGGCTCCATTCCTGCAATTGCCCATACTTCCCGACCTGCAGCGGCAGCAACCGTTCCCGGGTTTGTCGCAGCTCCTCGCGAAACGCTTCATCGATGCCAAGCACACCCGCCGCTTCGATGCAGTTCGTGAACAGCTCCCAGATCAGCGACAAATCCATCGTCGCCCCTTCGCTGATCGCCGCTACACCTTCCGCCGTACGGAATTTATGCTCCGGCGAGGTAGACGGCGAGGTCACGAGATAACCCGACTCGTCTTCGATAAGCCAGTCGAGGGCAAACAATGCGGCGTTCTTCAAAAGGGGATAAGCAAAATCATGTAAATAAGCAACGTCCCCGCCAAAGACGTAATGCTCCCACAGATGCTGCGTTAACCACACGCCGCCCATCGGCCAAAATGCCCACGACGGATCGCCGTCGCCAAAATCGCCCACCGGGGCGGTTTGCCCCCAGAGATCCGTGTTGTGGTGGGCCGTCCAGCCGCGCGTGCCGTAGTTGACGGCAGCCGTTTTGGCTCCGTTTTCGGCCAAATTGCCGATCATCTCCAGCAGCGGCCAGTGGCATTCCGCCAGATTACATACTTCCGCCGGCCAGTAGTTCATCTCCGCATTGATATTCAGCGTCCAGTTGCTGCTCCAAGGCGGCCGGGTCATCGCGTTCCAGATGCCCTGCAGGTTGGCGGCCTGTGTGCCCGGCCGAGAGCTGGCGATCAGCAAATACCGGCCATAATGGAACAGCAGTTCCACCAGGCCAGGGTCGGAAGCGCCATATTCTACGATCCGGCGTTCCGTATCCATGCCTTGTGGAGCCTTGGATTCCCCCAGCCGCAGGCTAACGCGACCAAACAGGTCCCGGTAATCCCCGAGGTGTCGAGCTCGAAGCTCCGAATACGGGCCGGACAGCGCACCGGCCAAGTCCGCCTTGGCGCGTGCCGCCGCCACCTCGGCTGGAGTGGCCCCCGGTCGTCCCGCGCCGGGGATCTGGTCGAACCGGTCGAAGCTGGTCGCGGCGCTGAAGTACAACACGGCTTCCGTCGCGTCCAGCACATGGATGCCGGCTCCGTCGACCCGAACTTGGCCGTCCGTTTCAGCAATCGCCAACCGGCCCTCAAAAGCCATCGCCGGTGAAACGGCCGGATCGCCGTAACGGATCGGTCGATCCGCATTCACGTAGTTCGGCTCCACCCGTTCCGGTGCCGTCCCGCGCAGCACGAATGCACCGTCTTCAATGGCGGCGGTATGTCGAAGCGGGCTGTCGAGCCGCGCATGGAAGGCCAGCGCCCCCGGCTGGCTGCACGTCAGCCGCAGCGCGATAACCCGATCCGGGTGGGAGGCGAACATTTCCCGCGTATAGGTCACCCCTCCGATTGCGTATTCCGTCAGGTGGATGGCATCCGCCAAGTCCAGCGAACGCCGGTAGCTCAGGCAGGCCGCCCCGTGCTCGAACGTGAGCAGCAAATCGCCAAGCGGCAAATAGGACTCGGTGTACGGTCCCAGCATTTGGCGTCCCAGCTGATCCGCTTCCTCGTATCGCCCCTCCCGCACGAGCGTCCGCACCTCGGGCAAGACCTGGCGGGCAGCTGGATTGTTCCAATCCCGCGGATAACCCGACCATAAAGTGTCCTCGTTTAGGCTGATCGTTTCCCGCTCAACCCCGCCGTAAACCATGGCGCCGAGACGCCCGTTTCCAAGCGGCAGCGCTTCGGTCCAGACCGCAGCCGGCCTGTGGTATTGCAGCTTCGTATTTTGCTCCATCGTTTCTTCCTCCCCTGTCCCATTCCTATTTCTCGTTTGCCTGTGCATCCTCCACGCGGAAGATAGGATCCTCAATCACCACATCCGAGCAAGCCTCCAACTGCACAAGCTGTTCTGGATCAAGTTCTCCAGACGGCGTCTGAAGGATCTCGTTCCCGCGAAACACCAATCCCATTGTGCTGCGCGCGGATAATAGCCGCCCGTGCTCCCGTTCGAAACGGTTGTTAACGATCGTAATCCCGTGATGAACCGGTGCGTCTGAGAGCGCTTCCTGATTCTCCGGCGCGATCGCTATTACCGCATGAGCCTCCCCGCCGCAGGCGATAAACCGGTTCCCTTCAATCACCATCTCCGTGACTGCGCCTGATTCATACCAGGAGTTAGCGTCGGCTGCGACAAGAATGGCGCTCATCCGCATCCGTTCGAACACGTTGTCGCGGATGACGGTCCGCCCGCGTGTGGAGGCCAACACTCCACGAGTTGGAATGCGGGCAAAATGGTTGCCCGTGATGTCCACCGCGGGCGACCAGGTGATGTTCTCGAGCACGTCCTGCGGGCCGATCTGCTCCGGCGCAGGCCGCTCCAACGTAAGCAGCAGCTCCCGCGAGCTTAACCGACGAACGTCCACCACCAAGCCGGTTTCATACGTCACCAGCGTATTCGCATCAACGAAGCCAACCGCATCCCCGGCGCGGAAGGCTGGCAAGCCGTAGGTTTGCGGGTGCATAAACCGCACGACCATCTGGCTTCGCGACGGGCGGCCAACGATGCGCAGATAGGTGCCGTGGACGTTAATTGCATCATCATGTGCCCCAGCAAACCGACAATCTCGGATCTGCATCTGCCCTCGACAGCCGGACAGGTGGATGAAATCGGCGAAGCCGGCAACCGTCCGTCCGCTTTCGGCACGCGGCGATAAGTCCAAGCGCTCAAAAACCAGGTTTTCGCTAAATTGTCCCACCATCCCAAGCCCATGCATAAAATGCAGGCCGCAGCCGGAGAACATAATGCCCGCGCTTTCACTGATGAGAACGCCCACCTGATCCCGGATACCGTCGCGCATCTGCACAATACGACCGGGGATCAACCCCTCGGGTACACCGCCGGTAAAGGAAAACTTCAACCGCCCGGGTTGGATCTCCTCCGTTCGTGTCCCCCCCTGCTCCAGCCAGTTATCTACCCGCCAGGTCGTATTTTCCGCCGGATCGTAAAGCTGCATCGGCCCCTCCCGAAAACGCCAGTCCTCGCCAACCCATTCCAGCCGGCCTTCCTGAATGTCATATCTCGAGTCCGGATGCACCGCCGCCTCTATCCAGCCCTCCCCTTGCTCGCAACGCTCCACCGTCATTTCCGTTACCGTCGGCACGGCATAGTCGAAGTGAAGGTCATGGATCGCCACGTCCTGACAGCCGTCCAATACCAGCATCGTCTGCTTGCCATGGAACAGAAATAGCGCCCCGTTCCCGCGAAGGGTCAACCGCCGCTGCCCTTTCAGCAGCAACCCGATCGTCTTCGTGACGTTGGTCAACTCCTCTTCGCTGGCCGTATTGGTCACAGGGTATGGAGCCCGGATGGCCGATTGCGGATAAAAATGATACCGCCCGTACGGTACCTCAAGTACAACCGGACCCTCCGCTCGGGCGGCCGCCTCCAGCGCCATCCGCATGGCCGGCTGCGCATCCTCATCCGTATCCGGCGAGGCCCCGAAATCGCCCAAGGAGATTACGATCGCACGATCTTCGCTCAACATAACACATCCATTCCTCCCCATCCATCTCTGTTTTGGAAGAAAAATACCTGAAAACGTCCTTTTACGCAAGAGGCTGGCTTGAACCTTTGCCGCTCCCCCTACACGATTGAAAAATAGGAACGCCGGCCCGACAGGCCGGCTTCCTTGATCCGCGCCACGATCCACCCAAGGGTAGACGCGACAACGAGAGTATCGAATTATTTCGCCGATTGGTCATACGCATTTTGCAAAATCTCCAGATAGCGGTCCAGCTTCAAGTCCTTCAAGCCTTGCACATAACTATCCCAATCCTTGTTCAGATCCTTGTTGCCGGTAATAAACTGCAGCTGGCTTTGCTCGATGTAATTTTTCAAGTTGGTTTGCAGCATGCTGGCTTCATCGATCACGCTGGGATCAATCCAGATCGACCAGATCGGGAAAATCTCCTTCGGTTCATGTCCCTGATACAACAGCGTGGCGTTATACAATCTGCGTTCATAACCGTCCGATGCATAAATGTCTTCGCCTTGAACCCAGGTATCGCGGTATTCCTTTGGCATATAGAAATGGCCCATCCCGCTCCAGCCCGCGTTGCGCGGCGCTTCGCCTTCTTTCAACGGAATTTGTTTGACCATCGGCGTGACGCCTTCGCCCAGCGCTTTATCCCCCGGCTCCGGATCGGTCCAGTCTTCGCCTTTCAGACCGGATCCGGCGTTGGTTTGCCCTTCCGGCGTATACATGTAGTCAATCGCTTTAATTAAAGCAACTTGCACTTCCTCACTGGCCTTATTCGTGATCACGAACTTAGCTCCAGAAGTAACACCGCCAGCATCATGTGTGGCGAACGAAACCCCGGCCGGTCCCGACAAAGGTGCCAGCGGATTGTAGTGTGCGGAACGGGTGTTGCCTGGATCGATGTTGACGAAAATCGCCGGGTGCATCCCCGCTCCAGCACCAAGGATTTCCGCATCCGCATTTTCGCCGATTTTCTTATAAGCTTCAGCGTTCTGCGTAAAGGCCCCCGGATCGATCAACCCTTCATCATACAGCGATTTGATGTAAGCCAAACCTTCTTTCCATTCCGGCTTGATCGCTGCCGAGACCACCTTCCCATTTTCCATGTTCAAATAGTTTCGGTCGTCGTCATACACGAACGCGTTCATCAGATACGGCACGATGCGTACGCCGAAATCCTCAATGGAACCGCTGAGCGGCACTTCGTCCGCCTTGCCGTTGCCGTTCGGGTCTTGGGTTTTGAACGCTTGCAGCATGGCCTTAAATTCTTCGATGGTTTTGGGCTCTTCCAGGTTCAGCTTTTTGAGCCACTCGGTATTCACCCACATTTTATTCGGATAGGAGCAGTGGAAGCACTCCGTGTAAGCGCCCAGCCCGTAGATGTTTCCGTCCGGGGCAGTATACAGCGCTTTCATTTCCGGAGATTCTTCCATCGCTTTTTTGATATTCGGTCCGTATTTGTCAATCAAGTCGTTCAGCGGGATCAATACTCCCTGTTGCCCGTATTTAAGCACGTCCGCTTGCGAGAACTCGTCGATGTAAGCCGTCAGCAGGTAAGCTTCCGGATAGTCGCCGCTCGCCAACGAGATTTGGCGTTTCTCCTTCGCGCCGTCGGACGGGTTGATCTGCCAATTAAACTTGATGTTGAATTTCTCTTCCAAAAACTTCGTAAACTTGTTGGTCGGAATGTCGATGCCCGACTCCTGAACGGCGAAGACGCTGATTTCCACCGGCTTCGACGATTCGGCGCTCCCGGACGAGCCGTTGCCTTGGGCACCGTTCGAGCTCTCTGTATTTTTGCCCGAACAGCCGCTGAGAACCAGCGTAATCGCCAGCACCAGCATGAACATGCTTAACAGGGTTTTCTTCAAATTTGATCGCTCCCTTTTTGATAGATGTCATTCGCTTCCCTTCCGCAACTCTCTTGGTGCCAATCGAGAGCATCACCTCCTTCTATAATGAGGTCAGAAGCCTATAGGCGCAACCGCCATTTCCGGGCTTACGCGGTACGATGATTAGCCTTTTACGGAACCCACCAGCATCCCTTGGACAAAATACCGCTGCACAAACGGATAAATGATCAGCACCGGCAACGTGGCGACTACAATCAACGAGTATTTCAGCAACTCAGCAAGCTGTTGCTTCTCGACGATGGCGATCGCATCCATGTTGCTGCCGCTGTTGTTTTGGATAATAATGCTTCGCAGAATCAGCTGCAGCGGAAACAGGTCTGCCGATTTCAAGTAAATCAAGGCGTCGAAATACGCGTTCCATTGCCCCACCGCGTACATCAGCACCAGCACGGCTATGATCGGTTTGGACAACGGCAGCACCACGCTCCAGATGAACCGCAGGTCGCTGCAGCCGTCGATTTCGCTGGCCTCCAGCAATTCCTCCGGAATGGAGGACTGGAAGAACGAACGGGCAATGATGACTTGCCAAACCCAAATCGCGTTTGGAATCAAAAGCGCCCAACGCGTATCGATCAGATCTAGCCCCCTCACCACCATATAGGTCGGAATGAGGCCGCCGCTGAAGATCATGGTGAACGTGATCACCATCATCAGCGCGTTCCGCCCGAAGAACGCCCGGCGCGACAGTGGATAAGCAATCATAATCGTTAACGTGACGCTGATGAGGGTCCCGGCCGTCGTATAGAAAATCGAGTTGAGATACCCGGTCATCACCTCGCCTCGGCGGAACAGCTCTTCAAAACCCTTAAAGGATATCTCCACCGGCCAAAGCCAGACCCGGCCCGATGTGACGGCCGCCGGACTGCTGATGGAGCTGCTGATGATATAGACCAGCGGATAAAGCACGACGATCACCAACAGGGTCAGGATGACGTAGATGACGCCGATAAAGATCCGGTCCCCCGCCGATTCTTTGATTCTTCTCTTGGGGATTGCTGTAGCTGCCATACCCTCACTCCTTTCCTACCAGATGCTGTTCTTCGTAAGCCGCTTGGCCAAACCGTTGACGGTCAGCAGCAACACGAGATTGATGATGGAATTAAACAAGCCAACCGCGGTAGCGAAGCTGTAGTTGGCGTTCAGCAAACCGATCCGATAAACGTAGGTCGCGATGATTTCGGAATTGACCAGGTTCAGCGGATTTTGCAGCAGATACACCTTCTCGAAGCCCAGTGCCATTACGTTGCCGACGTTCAGAATCAGAATGATCACGATGGTCGGTACGATGCCGGGCAAGTCGACGTGGCGGATTTTTTGGAATCGCGAGGCCCCGTCTACCTTCGCCGCTTCATACAAGGTGGGATCAACTCCTGCTAGCGCCGCCAGATAGATCACGGCATTGTAGCCCGCAGTCTGCCAAATGTCGGACCAAACGTAAATCGAACGGAACATGCCCGGCTCGCCCAGGAAGTTAATCGACTCCAGTCCAAAGTAATTGAGCGCGATATTGGCAAAGCCAAGCCGAGGCGCCAGAAATAGCATGATGATCGATACCATTACAACGGTCGAAATGAAATATGGGGCAAAGGAAACCAACTGCACGAACTTCTTAAAACGGCCGCCGCGAATTTCGTTAATCATCAGCGCCAGCAGAATCGGGATCGGGAATCCGGCCAGGATCAAGTAACCGCTGAGGAAAACCGTATTTTTCACCAAGGTCCAGAACTGCGGGTTCTCGAAGAACAATTGGAAATGCTTGAAGCCCACCCACGGGCTGCCCCAAATGCCTTTGATGACGTTGTAGTCCTTGAACGCGAGCACCGCATTCAGCATCGGATAATATTTAAAAATGAGAAAGAACAAGACCGGAGGAATCACCAGCAAATGCAGCTGCCAGTGCTTCTTGATGTTACGGCGCGCAACCCGCCAGTAGCTCGCCTTGCGCGTGGCGTCCGGGACGTAATCCGGCTTGAAAGCAAGTTGTTTTTCCAGAACAATTCCCCCTAAAACGTTTTGTAAGCGCCACCTCCTAAAGACAGCTTCAAACAAAACTTACTTCGGAAGCATAGGTTTAGCAGATGGCCTGCGATGGTTGGTAGCGTTTTCTTTACGAGGTCATCATAGGGCATGTTTGGCGGCGTTGAACAGGTACACTTCCGTCTTTTGGCGTACAGATCTCCTGTTTTTCGGGGGTCATCCTTCGGGCCGGGAGCCATTATTCCTAAAAAAGAAAGCAGCAGCCGCACCTTCCTAGATCGGAAGGTACAGCCGCTGCAATGGCGGGTGTGATATAGATAAACGGGAGTGGAGGAACTGTGGATCAATCCTGGCAAGATTGCCGATAAGCGCTTGGCGAAATGCCTGTTAACCGCTTGAACGCCCGGCGGAACGAATGCGAGCTGTTGTACCCAACCCGGGCGGCGATCTCGTCGACGGTATAGCTGCTCTCCTTCAGCAGGACCGCGGCCTGGTCCATCCGCACTTTGATCAGATGGTCGGAATAGTTCACCCCGGTGACTTCTTTAAACAGCTGGGAAATGTATTTCTCCGGTCGCTCCACCTGTTCCGCGACCTTATACAACGTTAGATCGGGGTCGGCATAGGCCTCGGCCGTATACTGATAAATCTGTTTGATCAGCTGGGCGTGTGAATCCTTCTTCTTGTTGGCGATAAAGCCGCATAACTCCTGCATAATCGCATGGAACTCCTGTTGGATCGACTCAAGCGGCTCGGAGAATCCGATGTCGATGATTCGCTTTTTGACGCTCTCGAACAGCGGGGACTCCAGGAAGATTTTCTGATCCAGCAGCTTGAGGAACGTGCCCTTCATTTCACCAACCAGCTGGTGTTTCATCTCGACGGACAGCTCGCGTTGATCCTGGTTGTGCGCGATGATCGAATCGATGATCTTCTGCGCCTCCTCCAGCTCCCCGGCACGGATCGTGCTGATCAGGCGATGCTCGGTATCCAGCGGATAGTAGTAGGTCGTGTTTTCGATTTGCGTTTCATGGCTCCAGAGAATACCCTTTCTGTTCAGGTAAACCGCATACTCCAGCGCCTGCTTCGCTTGATCGAAGGATTGCCCCACCTCCATCACGCTGGCGAACGGTTCGCCGAAGCCGGCTTGCAGGGAGATTTTGTACTCGGCGAACACATGCTGGGCGAGCGACTCCATCAGCTCCGTAATCCGCTCCTCCTCCGCCGGACCCGGAAGCTGGTTGGCCTCGGAGAAGAACAGCAGGACGATTTTGTCCGACCCGGAATCGATCATCGGTACGGGCCCGGCGAGCTCCGTGACGGCTTGCTTCATGAGCAGCCTTGCGGCGTTTAGCTCGTTCAGCACCTCCACGGTATCCATCCCGGCATAACCGTTGATCTGCAGAATCCCCACGTAACCCTCGCCTTGACGTAACGCGATATCGGCTTGGGCCGCCGCCGAGGCGATTTCGTCCCGCGATTCGAATTCACCGGCAATCAACCGCCTCAGGAAGGCGTCGCGCACCAACGGAAGCTGGCGGTGAAGGTCCGACTCCAGCAGCTTGTTTTTCGTAATCATGCTTGCGATGTTCCCGCTCAGGAAGTCAAATTCGTTGCGTCCCGTGTCCTCGTCCTTGCCAAACTGCTCCTTCATCACGCTGATCAATCGATTGATCGGAAGGCTGTTTCGGTAGGCCAGGAACAAGCCCACCAGCAGGCCGATGCCCATCGCGCCGCCGGTAATCATCCACGAAACTTGCTTAATCTGGTTTGGCTTCTCCATAAGCATGCTTCGTGGAATACCGGCCTGATAGACCCAGCCGTTCTTATCCGAGCGGGTGGTGATCACCAGATCGTGGCCATAGAATTGGCTCGTCTTGTTCTCATCAAATCCGGGATTGGCGTGCAGCTTGGCGATATCCGGCACCATTTCGCCCTGGAGGAAAATCGTATTTCCCTCCGCGTCGTAGATATGAACCCAGCCGCCGCTTTGTTCCGTCAGGCCGGAGAGGAGACCTGCGATCGTCTTCTGGTCGATGAGGACAACGACAATCGCCGGGGACGTATCGTTAAAGCTGTCCAGCGGCAGCGATTGCATATACGTGATGACCGAGGTCTTCGCGTCCCGCTCGGTAAACGGCGTCAGCGGCTTGATTTCGCTGCGGTGGGTTTTGCCCAGCACCTGCTGCTCCCAATCTTCCAATGACAGGTTGTCGTAATGGAAGTATTCATAATAATGCTCCGGCCGGAAAGAGGAACCGGAGGTCACGATCAAATTGTAGTTGGCCAAATAGATAAAGTAGTTCCGCAAAAAATCGTTGGTTTGCCCAAACGTCAGCACGTTGCGCATCGCTTTCCAGATGCCGTAGACGTCCCTTTCAGTGCCGCGGTCGTTCATCAGGGCGTTAATCTCCTGGCTGATCGCCAGCTGCCGGGTCATGCCCTCCACTTCCGCCATCCGGTGCTCGAGCAGCTCTTGGCTTTTTTCCAGCTGGATGACGCTGTTCTCGATCGAGATCGACTCGGTAACACTGATGGACGTCCGGTAGGAGATGTACCCTCCGATGCAGGGAATGAGCAAGATGGCGACGTAAGAAATCAGAAAGCTGCGGAAAACCCGGGAATGCCGAAGCATGGGATGACCCCCCCATCTGAATTGGTAGCGCTAAATTTGGAAGCGTTGTCATTTAGGCCGAGCCGCCCGCCTTTTCGGTTCCATCATTATATCTAGTTCTGTTTTATTCTGTCTAGCGGCAGCAAATGCGCCCCATCATTCCAAGCATATCGAGGTTTGATCCGCTTGGATAGGTACTCCTGGGTAGCGAAGCGTACATTTTTCCCGGCTTGTCCACGAGAAAACCGCGTAGCGATGCGGGTTTGCAGAAACGTACGGTGAAGGGCAAGAGGGTTCGGCGATTAGAGGAAGGTGATTGGATTAAGGGGTAATGGACATGTACCCGGCGGTCGGATGGGCGGTAATAATAGCGGTCGATCCCACAAAAATAAGGCCCCAAAAGGGCCTTATTTGCACAAAAGTAATCCAAAATGGAAGCTGCATCACTAGTTGCTTGACGGGTACCCCTATAGGCACCGGACCCAGGTTGCGCCAACGGGTACGCACCGGGCTCGGGATGTGCCACCGGCCATGGTGAGCCAGCCACCCGCCACGGTTCACGCAAGCCACCGGATCCCCTGCACCGGCACCGCCACACATCCGGCCTTCCCGCTGCCCTCTGCCCTCCACGGCGGCGTGTCCACCGGGACGCCGCAGCCTACAGCCTACAGCGGCATCGCCTTCCCGTCGATGCCAATCATCACGGCGTTGGTGTCCGCCTCGAGTTTACCCTCGGCCAGGTCGAGGATCGACCGCGCCGAATCCCGCGGGTCGCCCGGCGCCTGGCTGCCGCCCATCGGGGTGCGCATCCAGCCCGGATGCATGGCGTACACCGCGAACCCTTGCGGCACCAGCTCCTTGCGCAGCTGGGCGGTGAAATAGTTCAGCGCAGCTTTGGACAATGCATATGGGTAATCTCCGCCGTACGCTCCAGCCAAACAGCCTGCCTCGGAAGAGACGTTGAGGATCAACGGGCGGTTCCCTGCCTTTAGTAACGGCAGGAAATGCTTCACCATTTTCATCGGGCCGTACAGATTGGTGCGGAAAGTGTTCTCCACGGCGGCGAACTCCAAACGCTCGATCGACTGCTCCCGTGCCAGCAAAATACCCGCATTGTTGATCAGCGCATCCACCGTGCCCCAGCGCTCGGCCATTGCCTCCTTCGCTTGGGCGACCGACTCCTCCTCATCTACATCCAACTCCAGCAGCGTCAGTTTCCCCGGCACCCCCTCCTGCAGAGCTTCCAACGTCTCCACGTTCGTCTCCAGTGAGCGAATGCCGGCGGCCACCTCATGGCCGCGCCGCAGCGCTTCGCCAACGATCTCCTGTCCAAGTCCCTTGCCCGCTCCCGTCACAATCAGTTTCATAATCCTACCTTGCCTCCTTGGTTTGTTCATGAATCCGTTTACATTTCTTGAAACGATCATCGCTTACTTGTCATTCTTGTCGTTCTCCAGCAGCTCGATCCACAGCTTCAGGTCACGCGTAGCGTCCATATAAGCATAACGTCCGCCGGTGTACTCCCCTTTTTGCGACAGTGGCATGCCGCGCCCTTCGAGCAGTTGAATCTTCTCCTTCATCCCGTCGATCACGAAGGCGATGTGGTGCATGCCTTCCCCTTTCTCCTCCAGGAAGTCCCGCCAAGTGCTCGGATGCTCATCCGGTTCGATCAGCTCCAACTGCAGCTGGCCGCAATCAAAAAACGCCAGTTTCGCCCGGGCTGGGGACGGCGCTCCCTGATATTCCGTCTTCGCCACTTCCACGGCGTCGGTCCAAAACCATGCCGGCTTCTCCACGTCGAGGAAATCCGCGTAAGCTTGCGAAACGGCTTCGATATCCCTAACGATAATTCCGATTTGCGTAATCACTTTGGTGCCTAACGGTTGTTTGTCCATGTGTGATCGCTCCTCATTTTTTTTCCTAAATGTCGTTGGATAAGGCCATGCCCAATGCATCCCCATCTTAGCATATTCGGGTCCATTCCGGTACAAGACGATCGTGGCAAAACGGGTACAAGAACCTATCGCACAAATGCCTATATCCGCGAATATACTGCAGCAAGAACAAAGGAGGAATGGATTCGAATGCCCACGATGTATTCGCCTTACGGCGGCACGCCAAGCCAAGTTAGCCCGATGAGTCAAGAACCGATGGGGTACGACCAGAAGAAACAAATGATGGAAATGTGTAAAAAGTATCACCACCATCTGATGCAAATGGAAGGGTCCGACGGCAGAATGTATGAAGGGATCATCGACGGAATGGACGATGACCACGTGTACCTGCTCGTTCCGGTCGGGGATATGGATGATCGCGCGTTTGGGTTCCCTTATGGCGGCGGTTATCCCTTCGGCGGAGGTTTTGGCTATGGCTATCCGCGCCGCTTCCGCCGCTTTATTCGCCGGCCTTACCCGTTTTTCTTCTTCCGAAGATTCTTCTTCCCCTTCTTCTTCTAATCACATGCAAGCCGGCAATAAGGCCCCCTGCAACCGCAGGAGGCCTTATTTGC
Organism: Paenibacillus rubinfantis; assembly: GCF_001486505.1. GTDB lineage: Bacteria > Bacillota > Bacilli > Paenibacillales > Paenibacillaceae > Fontibacillus > Fontibacillus rubinfantis. Next base: position 264,113 of record NZ_LN909064.1, on the reverse strand, counting down.
TTAAGCCTGGCCGGAGTCCGTGCCGCGGCGGCGATATACGCTGCTGCCGATCCGGGCATACACGCCCCGCAAAGAACGGATATGCTCGTAATTGGGGTAAATGATCGTATCGAGCAAATACGCCGATTTTCGGCTGCCGGGTTTTCTTCGGCGGTTCAGCGCTTCGATAATTCCGGCGGAAGAACGAATACCGATGCCATGGCCGTAGTAGCGGTCTTCCCCTAGCATAATCACGTTCTCCCCTTGCCATTCCGGGGTTTCGGGGTTATGGTCCGGATTTTTGAAATAGAGAATATCCCCGGGATAAGGACCTAACCGCAGACTTCCTTGACGAAAACCGAGATCGCTGTCATACTGCCAATCGTAAAGAAGCAGATTCGTAAAATACGTATTAAACGCCCGGCTGCCGATTTGATCGAGCACCGCCTTATACATCACAATCATCATGGCCATGGAGCATTCGAAGCCGTAAAGTGGACCGTTCCGATAGATGTCCATAATAGCATCCGACGGCGCCACTCCGTTTTTCAGCCGAAACCCTCCTTCCTCCGTGCGGTTCCAGTACATCTCATTGCAACGGGATTTACGGTAGACGGCAAATTGGGCACCGCTCTGATTGAGCGCCAGCGCGGAATCAACGATGGAGTTCCGCAGGCTCAGCTCAAACAGCAATTCATCTAAAGAACCGTAACGATAGGGCACCGGGCTTCTTTCTTGAGCCTCCACGATTTCCCTTTGAAGCGCAGGCAGCGTCATTTGGATTTGGGACAGCTGCCTCTTATCTTTTGGCGGCAGAAGGATCAAACCTGTTCCCCTCCTTGTCAATATTCGGGTGAATCTAGGTTAGTGTACGTGCGGAGGCCAGGTTTGGTGCCCGCCCGTATCGAATCTGCCGGATCCAGAAATGCTACACGAAGTGAAGGATGGCGCGAATCGAACACTTTAATCCCATAGCAAGGGGGTGACGCGAAACGATGAACAACCGTCAGAAGGACTTAATACATATGCTGTTGACCGAAACCCGGCCTCACTTGGTGATCCGGGATATCGCCCTGCACTTTGGCTGCTCGGAAAAAACCATACGCAACGATTTGGATGAAATCGACAGGTATTTGACCCAATCATCAAACGCCCGTCTGGTCCGCAAACCCGGATTAGGGGTCACCTTGGACATTTCGAAGTCGGACAAAGCCGCAATCGCTGCAGAGCTACGTAATTCCGCAAAACATAAGGATCAAGAGACGGAAGAGGAGCGACTCATCGCCGTGGCGTACCAGTTGCTGATGGAGACGAAGCCGGTCACGATTCAAGAGCTGGCTGACAAACACTATACCAGCAAGACCGTCATCAAAAAGGATTTAGACACCTTGCGGGAATGGCTTGATAAACGAGATCTAACCGTTGTCTCCAAGCAAAAAGTCGGCGTGTTGATCGAGGGGATGGAACGGGATAAGCGGGCGGCGTTGTCCAGGTTGTCCCAACTCACCGGCGAAGCCGGCCAGTCGTTCATTAAGGATCGGTTTGCTCCCCATGAACTGGACATGGTCACCCGGGAGCTCAAGCAGCTTGAGCTTGACGCCCAGCTGGCGTTTACAGATGAGGCGTTCGACAACCTGCTGATTCATACGCTGCTGATGGTTCGGCGCACGAAGCTGAAGCAGCCCATTTCCTTCTCCGAGCAGGAGAAAATCTTTGTTCGCGGGAAGCAGGAGTTTCGCTGGACCGGAACTTTCATCCGTAAGCTGGAGCGCCTTTTTGCGGTACGGTTTCCGGAGGATGAGGCGGCTTATCTAACCGCTCATATTCTGGGCGGGAAGATCCGCTCCAAGGCGCGGATCGAAACGGCGGACCCCGGAGCGGCTTCGACGACGGATACGGCCGAAGCCCGCGGCATGGCGGAGACGCTCGTTCGGAAGATGTCCGCCTTGACCTGGGTGGATTTTAGTAAAGATGAGGTCTTGATGGAAGGACTGCGCATCCATCTATATTCCACCATTAATCGGTTAAGCTATGGACTCCCAGTATCGAACCCGATGCTGCAGGATATCAAAAAAATGTACCCCTACATGTTCGACATGGTGATTGATGCGACCCGGGAGTTAAGCACAGGGTATCCATTTGCTTTTCCCGAGGAGGAAGCCGCATACTTGACGCTGCATTTTCAGGCTGCGGTAGAGCGGCTCAGCCAACCTATCGAGGATAGGAAGCGAATCGTGACCGTTTGCCATATGGGAGTTGGCATGTCGCACATTCTGCGTTCCAAGCTGGAGCGGAAGTTCCCGGAACTGCAAGTATTGGATTCCGTTCGGGTAGCGGACCTCCCTGGGTATTTATCACACCATTCGGTCGACTTCATCATCTCCACGGTTCCCCTGGAACATGTCACCCGCCCGTCCATCACGGTGTCCCCGCTGTTGGAGCCCGGGGAAGTGCAGAAGATCGCCAACTTCATCGGCAAGCTGGATCAAGAATCCGGGCAAGCGGAACATGCCGGTTCAATTCTCAGCTTGTACACCCAGCCGTCGCTCGTGTTTCCGCGGCTGGCCATCGGTCATCGATTTGAGCTCATCGAGCTGATGGCAAATGAGTTGGCGAAGCAGGGGTATGTCGAGACAAATTACGCACATCAAGCTTTGCTGCGGGAACGAATTTCGTCTACAACCATCGGCGGCGGTATCGCGATTCCGCATGGGGATCCTAAGCTGATTCGAACCTCGCGGATCGCCGTTGCCACTCTGCAAGAGCCGCTGGAATGGCAGGAAGAGAAGGTGTCCATCGTATTTATGCTGGCGCTCGCCCCGCAGGAGCAAGAGATGACGAAAAAACTGTTCCAGCGCCTGTCCCTGCTCAGCGAACAGCCATCGACGGTCGAACGGCTCGTGCAGGCACAAACCCCCGAGGAGCTTCTCAGTTGCTTATAGGGAAATAATCTGTTTATTCCGGAACTTCCGGTAAGATAAAGTTCTTTTCCGCCGTTCCTTTTACGTTAAGATGGGTCATGTAAACGATTTCGATCTATATTACAGGAGGAAAAATCCATGAAATTACTGGCGATTACCTCATGTCCCAACGGGATTGCCCATACGTACATGGCGGCGGAAAATCTGCAAAAAGCCGCCGATAAGCTAGGCATTGCCATGAAGGTCGAGACCCAAGGCTCGATCGGAGTGGAAAACCAGTTTACGGAAGAAGATATCCGCCAAGCGGACGGCATCATCATCGCCGCTGACAAAACGGTAGACAAAAGCCGGTTCGTCGGAAAGAAATTGATTGCCGTCGGCGTGCAAGAAGGCATTCGGAACCCCGAAACGCTGATTAAACAGATGATCTCCGGGGATGTGCCTGTTTACAAAGGACAGGGCAACGGGGAAGGCACACCGTCCAAACCAACCGGCGCCAAGCAGCAAAATGCCTTCTATCGCCACTTGATGAGCGGCGTCTCCTATATGATTCCGTTTATCGTCGTCGGCGGTCTTCTGATCGCTATCGCCCTTTCCATCGGCGGCGTCCCTACGCCGGGCGGCTTGCAAATTCCCGAGGACTCGTTCTGGAAAACGATCGAGAAGCTGGGGGCCGCATCCTTTACGTTTATGGTTCCGGTGTTAGCCGGGTTCATCGCGTTTAGCATCGCTGACCGTCCGGGTCTGGCTCCCGGGATGATCGGCGGTTATATCGCCGCGAATGGCAGCTTCTACGGAAGTGAAGCCGGTGCTGGTTTTATCGGCGGGATCATCGCCGGCTTCCTGGCCGGTTACGTCGCGCTGTGGATCAAAAAGTGGAAAGTGCCGAAGGCCATCACGCCGATCATGCCGATCATCATCATTCCGGTCTTGTCTTCGCTGATCCTTGGCCTCGCCTTCATTTACCTGCTGGGCGGCCCGATCGCTCAGGTGTTCGAATCGCTCACTAGCTGGCTCGCCAGCATGCAAGGGGCCAGCTCGATACTGCTGGCATTGATCCTTGGCGCCATGATCTCCTTCGACATGGGGGGACCGGTCAACAAGGTGGCGTTCATGTTCGGCTCCGCGATGATCGCGGAGGGTAACTATCAAATCATGGGCCCGATCGCGGTGGCGATCTGTATTCCGCCGATTGGTTTGGGTCTGGCTACGTTCTTGTTCAAACGCAAGTTCCATAACGCGGAAAGAGAGTCCGGTAAAGCGGCGTTCACCATGGGCTTGTTCGGGATTACCGAAGGGGCGATTCCCTTCGCTTCCCAAGATCCGCTGCGCGTTATTCCAAGTATCATGGTCGGCTCGATGGCCGGCTCCGTTATCGCCATGCTGGGCGCCGTGGGCGACCGTGTCGCCCACGGCGGACCGATCGTTGCCGTGCTTGGCGCCGTTGACAATATCCTGATGTTCTTCGTCGCCGTCATCGTTGGTTCCATCGTCACAGCCCTGATGATCAAGCTGCTGAAGAAAGACCAAATTGAACCTCAACTCGCTGGGGCAAGTGCGGTGGCGGAGGCGGCCCCGGCTATCGAAACGCCGCGTTCGGAAGCGGTTCGCCCGGTAAGCATGCCGACAAGTGAAGCCCAACATCCGGTTAACAAACTGACCGATATCATCAGCCTGGATCTCATCGAGCCTTCGCTTTCCGCCTCGACGCGGGACGAAATCATCGATGAGATGATCGCCAAGCTGGACGCCGAAGGTGTGCTCACCACCTCAGCCGAATTCAAGCAGGCGATTCTAAAGCGCGAGCAAGAGAGCTCTACCGGCATCGGCATGAACGTAGCCGTGCCGCACGGTAAATCGGCAGCGGTGCTGAAGCCCCGGGTCGTGTTTGGGATCAAGCAAGAAGGCATCGATTGGAGCAGCGCGGACGGTACCCCCGCTAAACTGATCTTTATGATCGCCGTACCCGCCGAAAACAAAGGTAACGAGCATTTGAAGATTCTGCAAATGCTGTCCCGCAAGCTGATGGATGACGAATTCCGCGAGCAATTGCTTCAGGTGAAAACCAAGCAGGAAGCCTACCGGTTGCTGGATCAAATCCACTAACAAAAGTAAAGGTCCCTCGTGCCGTTGCGACAACGGCTTCGGGGGACCTTTCTTGCAATCCGGCGGAGAAGACGACGGTATCCCCGTCCTCGATGTAACCCGATCGGCGGGCGCTGTCGATTGCCGATGCCAACATCTCATCGGTTGTCTTATCCGGATGATGGGGCGAACGCCAGAATCAGCGCTCGTACCCGTCGCACGGATACCGAATCGCAGGCGGGTCCTAACGTACAGATGATTTTTGTCCGAAGCACCTGAGTACCTCCTCGATTTAGGTTAGTATACGTCAAGCCGGCAAAACGAACTATTTTTGTAGATGGTAAGGAACGGTCGCAATGACAATATCCTTTTTATTAAATAAATAAGCTCGGAGCAACAGGCTCGATTGATTGTGCAAAATATTCTGCCACCAGTGCTTGGTAATAAACTGGGGAATCAAGACGGTGATATGATCGGTTTCCGCCGTTTTCCATTCCACGGTATCAATAAACTTCATAATCGGACGGATAATACTGCGGAAGCTGGAGCGCAGCGTAATTAACCGAACCCCCGGATCCCATTCCTCCCACTTCTTCTCCATGCGGTCAATTTCTTCGTCATCAAAACCAACATACACGGCAACAACATTATCCGTCAGCGATTTGGCGTAACTTAAGGAGTTCATGACGACGCGGGTGACGCCGGCAACCGGAACCACAATCGTACTGCCTTTAATGCAGGGTTTGTCCGTGTCCATCCGGATTCGAAGCTGTTCGGCAATATTTAAATAATGACGATGAATTTGGTAAAAGATAAACATGACGAGCGGTAAGAAAATAAAAACGACCCATACATGCGAAAACTTGGTGATGATGAAGATAAGTGTAATTCCCAGCGTGGTCAGCATCCCAATCGTGTTGATTGCAAACCGGAATCCCCAGCCTTGCGGCTTCAGCTTAAGCCATCGAACCATCATGCCGAGCTGCGACAGCGTAAACGGGATAAATACACCCACCGCGTACAGCGGAATCAAGCTCTCCGTGTTGCCATGAAATCCGATAACCAGCAAAGCCGAAGCTACGCCGAGAAAAATGATCCCGTTCGAAAAGCCAAGCCGGTCTCCGCGAACCATAAAGGCATGGGGCATGTATTTGTCTTTGGCCAGCATAAACGCCAGTAAAGGAAAGGCCGAGTAAGCCGTATTGGCGGCCAGGAACAAGATAAGCGCCGTGATAGCCTGAATCACGTAATACAATACGCCCCGGCCGAAGGTTGATTCGGCAATTTGAGAAACGACGGTTGCCTTTGGATTTGGAGCAATGCCATACCAATAAGCCAACGCACTAATTCCGATAAACATGGCGCACAAAATGACACCCATCATTACGAGCGTCGCCGCCGCGTTCTTCTCCGCTGGCTTCTTGAAATTCGGGATGGCGTTGGACACCGCCTCGACCCCGGTTAAGGCTGAACAACCGGAGCTGAACGCCTTCAGCAGCAGAAACAAGCTAATGTCCGAAACCGCGGTTCCCATTTCCGGTACGCTTGCGTGAATGCCGCCGGTCAGATATTTGAAAAGCCCCGACAGAATCAGGACAAAGATCGACACGACAAACAGATAAACCGGAATAGCCAATACCGAAGCCGATTCCGTCACCCCGCGCAGATTCATCAGCGTCAGCAGAGTAATCATCAAGAGCGCAATCAACACCCGATCATCATGCAGCGCCGGAAAAGCGGATGTGATGGCGTCTGTCCCCGCCGAGGAGCTTACCGCCACCGTTAGGACATAATCGACCAGCAGTGAGCCGCCGGCCAGAAGCCCTGTTGATTTCCCCAGGTTATCCATCGCCACAATATAGGCCCCGCCTCCGGTTGGATAGGAGAAAATCGTTTGGCGATATGACAGGATCAAGATCAATAACAGTCCAAGCACCGCAAACGAGATCGGGATGGAATACCAGATCGCTGAAAATCCCGCCGCCATCAAGACGATCAGAATTTGCTCCGTCCCATAAGCCACCGACGACAAAGCGTCCGAGGATAATACGGCTAATGCCTTTAACTTGCCCAGCTTCTCCCCTTCGATTTCGGTACTTTTCATCGGTCTCCCGATCAGTACACGCTTAATTTTGTTTACCATGATGAGCTCCTCTTTTCATCCCCAAAATAACTTCTGCCCTACTTATTTGGTGCTCTATAGGTTCTCCATTCCTGCGAAGAACAACGCAAAAAGGCCGCAGGAAAGTTGGACCTTCCCGCGACCGCTTTTAAAAATCATAGGCAAAAGTCGCGACAGTTCCCTCTTTCGGACGCTTACGGAGTTAGCTGACGGATTCGGGCACGAAAGCAGCCCTACGCCCGTTTGGCCAAAACGGCCAAGCAAGCGATTCACCCCGGAAACCGGCACTAAGCCCGTCTCAGTTGGTTCCCCCGTTTCTGCATGCAGAATTCAGCGATCAGGTCATTGTCAGATATAAAATTGCTACTGATGCATCATACTCCCGGCTCCGAAATGTGTAAAGAAGTGTAAATGACCGATTGGCAGGATTTTGTGATCCGCCTTGTTCAGGTAAGCGCATACATCATCTTCCTGCTTTGATTATTTCAAACAGGCTTGAATTATCGAGGAATAGAGTCATTAATAGACGAGGGTCCGAAATAAAAAAACACCGTAAGGGACGGCAGAAGCCGTATTCTTACGGTGTTTTTTCGATTCGATGCCTGTTCAGGATAAGGTCAGCACCTCGTATTGCTCTGCCAGTTCCATAAAGTATCCCATGCTAGACACCTCACCGGCTGCGAGTTGATCCTGAATGCCGTAATAATTGACACAAGTCCCGCAGGCCAATACCGGTACGCCTCGACTGGCCAGCTCTTTCAGATGCAGTGAAGCAAACGATTGTTCAGTCAAGGCCAGTACACCCCGATTCACACAAAAAACCGCTGCAGGCAGCTGCTCCGGTTCCCGTTGCTTCAACAACGTCAAGAACGTTTCCAGCAGTTGCGTTCCGAGCTCCCGTTCGCCGTTCCCCATGCTGTCCGTGGTCAAAAAAATGACTTTACGGTTCATAGCGATTCCCCTCTCAGCTTCTGATCAAGTAATTCAAACGTCAGTTGCAGCCGGTCTTTCGGTACCTCGCCATACCGGTCTCCGATGGTTACCTCGAAGGAGCAGCCCTGATCAACCTTCTCCTTGACTGAGGGGGTTAAGCCAACCCCTGTTTCCCGGTAGACCTCGATTAGGATGTACTCCAGCCGATCCTTAGGGAGATCCGCATGGACATGAAACATGTTTGAAACCGGGACATCCGGTACGGTCTTCAGATGATGGCACCGGTTATACAGACCGGAGAGCTCCTGCGCCTGCCGGTAATACACATCCATGTTCCCGACACGTTGCTCATAATAATAATCCGCACTCAAAAAATAAGGATACAAGCTAATCAAATCGCCGCCGTGTCGTCTCTTCCACACCTTGGATTCCTTCGTAAACTCCGGTTCCCCGGCCAATATCGCTCCGGCAATTCCGCCGATGCCTTTATAGAAGGAGATATAGACGCTGTCAAATAAGGCGCAGACTTCTGCTGCAGTTTTCTGATAGTACGGAAGGACTTCAAATAGCCGGGCTCCGTCCAAATGCAGCTGAATGCCTTTCTCCCGACAGTATTCGGAAATCGCCGCAAGCTCCTCAAACGGTGGCAGTTGTCCGCCGATCTCGCGCTGCGGCAGCTCGAGCAGCAGGCAAGCGACCCCCTCGGGCAAACCCTGAACATCCTCCAAGCTGATTAGCCGGTCCTTGTCCGCCAGAAGGATCGGCTCGATCCCGTGCAGTTCCTTTAAGCCGTCCTCCTCATGAATCTCCAGATGGCATAAGGGATGGTAGGCTACGCGTTTCGTTCCCTTACGTTCGCACCAGATCCGCAAAGCGATTTGCTGCGCCATCGTACCGCTGGGGAAGAACACAGCCGAAGCCTTGCCCAGCACCCCGGCCATTTTCGCTTCAAAAGCTTCCAAAGCAAGCCCGTTACCATACATGTCACTGTCCAGTTGCCCGTCGATCTCGGCAAAAGCTTGCTTCAGCACCTCTATATTCCGTTTGCCGTGACCTCCCACCTGATAAACCGTCCGGTCGAAAGCCGTCTTCAGCGTCTTCTTGTCTGTTATTCCTTCGTTTCCGTACATCGCTCTTCGCTGCTCCTCTCCGGGTCGTCAACCTAAACTATGATTTTATTTATGCTTATTATAGCTTGATTTGGAGGAGGAAGCGATGCTGGGTCGAGGCGGCCTTGGTCCTCTTTACGCCAATTTGAATTTCTCCACTTCCCGGATCATTTCGAACGAAAGCGATTCAAGCTCTTTGATCGATTGGGCGATATCCCCGGTCGAGCTGTTCAACTCGATGGCCGATGCCGAAATTTCCTCGGCGGAGGCCGAATTTTGCTCAGCTACAGCCGAAGCGGAGCTCACGGTGAGCAAGACGCGGTTCTTATCTTCATTAACCGCCACAACAGAGGTAGTGATCTCTTCGATTTGCGGCATCATTTCCCGAATGGAATGGATGATCTCCTGAACCGCCTCCATCGTTGTATTCACGACCTCGGATTGACGAGCCAGCACTTCGCCCGTTTTAGCCGACGTTGCCGATACCCCGTCCATTTCCCGTCCTATTTCCTGCAACAGATCGTCGATCCCCTGGGAAGAATACTGCGTTTGTTCCGCTAGCTTGCGAATTTCCCCCGCCACGACGGCAAATCCCCGGCCTGCCTCACCGGCACGCGCCGCTTCGATGGACGCATTAAGCGACAGCAGATTGGTTTGGGTGGAAATCTCGCTGATTAGACGGGTAATCTCCGTCACGCGGGCCAAACTGCCCGTCAAGGTTTCGACCTTGGTTTGCGTTTCTCTAAACGATTCGGCAATTCCTTGCACGGAGGTCACCAATTCGGCCAATTTTCCGCTGCTGTTCTGGGCCTTGTCATCCGCCTGCTTCGCAACTTCATCCACCGTCTCCAGCGAGCGGGTGATCTCGTCCAGCCGGTCACCAAACGCCTGGAAGGACTCGGTCATAGAAGCCAACTCTTCCGCCTGATTGACGGAGCCTAAGGACACTTCCTGGATGGCCGTTGAGACTTCGCTTACGCTCATATTCATCGCTGCAGAGGAGGCCGTCAGTGCAATGGTTTGGTCGGTGAGTTTCTGCGAATCCAGTCCGATGGTTTGCAGAATCGTTTTAATCGCCCCGATGGTCTTATTCAAAGCGCGGTTCATCATCCCGAACTCGTTGCCGAGCTCTCCGTTAAATTGAACCGTCACATCGCCTTCTGCAACCAGCTCTACCCGGGAGATAAAGTCCTTCATGGAAGTGCGGATCATCAGGAGCACAAAAATCGAGATCGTGCTAATCAGAAGGAGCGAAGCAACAAAGATGATCGTGAACAGCCGCAGGCTTTTCGTATGAAGGAGCTTTGAGGCCGCGCTTTTCTCATCAGCCACTTGTTTCTGGTAATCCACGATATTCAAAATGTCCTGGGTTAATTCATTCCCCGCTTCCGTCATTTCCACGTTCGTCAGCTGTTTATCGGCCACTTGGCCTTGCTTGCGCTGTTCGATCAAAGTTGGAAGATAGGAGACGTACTTTTGATAGCTTTGAGCGGTTTTCTGTGCCAGTTCACTTTCTTCCGGGTTCCCTTGCGACGCCGCCACATTCCGCTCGAGGATCGTTGTAATTTGCTGGTCCAAACCCTCAAACGTTTGGATCATCGCCTCATCGTAATCGCGGTCGATGATCTTCGTCACCGTATTTCGTAGATTCCCCATATGACCGTTCACATCTTCCCAATCCTTCAGCTTAGGAATAATTTCGGAGGTAATCTCCTCCGTCGTTTGGTGCAGCTTTAGAATCGAGTTCATTCCAACCACGCCGATGGCCGTGGTGGCAAGCAAGGAGAGTACCCACAACATCACTACGCTGTGCACGATCTTGATGTTTCTTATTCGATTGATCCAGGCTCCCAATATAACCCCTCCTTATTTTGGTTGTCAGTAGTATCAAGTAGTTGATTCATATATCGGCTAGAACATCGAAACCTTATAGACACAAAACGTCTTATTTCGACAAATACCACGTATTAAAGACCTATATTTATCGACATTATTCGATATCACCAAAAAAAGAAAGAACGCCTGCAATTCCACAAGCGTTCTTTTCTAAGAAGAGAAATCGATCTGTTGGTTATTATACTTTTATAAAGCAACCAGATTGATGTGTTTAATTACAATGAAATCGGAATACTTTGATCCGAAAAATTCCCCTCCTCATCAACCGCTCTAATAGTCCATAAAGTAAAGTCTCTTTCTGGATTCATAATAATTGATGAATTGGTAGCCGTCTTAGTTACTAGTACCTGATCCGCATATACCCAATACTCTTTTATTCCATTATTATCAGTTGATGCCTTCCATCTTAGGGAAATTCCTTCTCCAGAAATTTCAGCAATAACATCTTCTGGGGTAGATGGAGCAATCAAATCCGGAAAATGGAACATATCCGGAAGTATTAATGATTCCTCAGCAAATATTCCTTCACCTATCATGAGAGAATCTCGTACATTTTTTGTTGTTAATCCGGAGACAAGACCCTTCACTGCAACCGGTATTCTTTTATCGGTTGTGGTACCGTCACCAAGTTGTCCTGTACCATTCATACCCCAGGTCATCGCGTTATTATTGGTCAAAATGGTGCTATGGCTATATCCAGCATCAATCTCTTTGGTCTGACTCAATGACGAAATAACAATAGGGGTAGAGGAGTTGGATGTTCCATTGTTTCCAAGTTGACCATATGCATTTGATCCCCATGTATATAATAAGGTGTCAGACTTGGCCATGCTATGGTACATCCCTGCCGAAATTTGTTTGATGCCACTCAACGCTCCAATTCGTACTGGTGTTGTCCGGCTCGTGATCGTACCATCACCAAGCTGACCATAATAATTGTATCCCCATGCCCACACTGAACCATCCTGTTTCAATGCAAGGGCATGGTATAACCCTGCTGCAACCCCTTCAACACCGGATAGAGTTGTAATTCTTACTGGAACTAAACGATTTGTTGTTGAACCGTCACCAAGTTGACCATAATTATTCATCCCCCATGCCCACACAGTTCCATCTGTCTTTACAGCTATGTTGTAGAACATCCCTGCACTTATCGCCTTAACTTCACTTAACGAAGGTATTTTAACGGGAACATAAGAATTAGTGGTTGTGCCAATGCCTAACTCACCACTAAAATTGGAGCCCCAAGACCACACCGTCCCATCGCTTTTTAAAGCAAGTGCATGTGTATGACCTGCGGAGATAGCAACAATCGAGTCCAGGTTCTCAATCTTTTTGGGCACCTTTTGTTGAGAAGTCAATTGTGAATTCCCAAGCTGTCCGATTGTATTTTCACCCCAGCCCCAAACCGTCCCGTCACTCTTTAATGCTAAACTAAATGAGCCTCCTGCGGATATAGCCGTGATTGATGAAACAGTAGCCTGTTTTGGTGTCAATCGTCCTATTGATGACCCATCGCCTATCTGACCGGCACTATTACTTCCCCAAGCCCAAACAGACCCATCGCTCTTAAGGGCTAAAGTGTGATTGCTTCCAGCTGATATTGCCATTGGTAAAGAAGCCTCTGTCCTAACAGTAACTTCGTTACTTCCGCCGGAAATATTGCCAGCGTAATCTCGCGCCTTAATCGTAAATTTATATTCCGTTTCAGGGGCTAAACCTATAGCCGTATAGCCGGTAGTATAATCAATGGGATGAGCGTCAACCTCTAAAGTATCTATCAGGGTATTACCTTGGTATACCAGGTATTCTTTTACCGCATGATTATCATTCGATTCCTCCCAAGCCAATACCGCTGTTGTAGAAGTTTTTCCAGTTGTTCTTAATTGCGTAGGTGCACTTGGGGATAATACATCTGTTGGGAAAGGAATTCCATTCACCAAAGTACGGGTAGTTTTAGCAACTTTAGTTCCGTCTCCTAATTGACCATACGTATTATTTCCCCAGGCCCAAACAGAACCGTTTCTCTTAATTGCCATACTATATAACTCTCCCGCCTCAATATCAACAATCCCTTCTAAATGCGCTGTCCTAACGGGACTTGGGCGTTTTTGGATACCTGATGCATCCCCAACTTCCCCATAATAATTGTTCCCCCAAGCCCAGACTTTTCCGTCCCGGGTAAGTGCGAGGGTCTGGGAATAGGATGCCGATACTTTGATGACCCCATTCAAGTTTTGAACCTGTAGGGGCGCTGCATGATCAAAAAAGGTACCATCCCCCAATTGGCCACTCTCATTAAATCCCCAGGTCCATACAGTACCGTCGCCCTTCAATGCAGCTCCATGAAGATATGACAAATCAATTTGCGTGATGCCCTCCAGGTTCGGAATCTGAAGTGGTGTAAGTTGCTTATGTTCAGTTGGAGCATCATATCCAAGCACACCTCGGATACCATATCCCCAAATCCAGACGGTTCCATCTTCTCTTAAAGCCATGCTATTGTAATAACTAGCTACGATGGATACAACAGAATCCAAGCCAACAACTTGGACAGGCGTTGTGGCGATGTTGGTCGTGCCGTCACCTAATTGCCCCAAATCATTGCTTCCCCAAGCCCAGACGGTTCCGTCTTCCCGTAAGGCCAAGTAATGAAGCAAGCCTGACGATATAGAAACAATATTTTCTAGGCCTTCAACTTTGGTAAGCGGGATTTCTTGTCCACGGTAACTTTCTCCCCAAGTCCATACGGTTCCATCGGAGCGAAGGGCTATATTTTGCGTCAAACCTGTCGAAATCATGGAAAAACCGTTTAATTTCGGATTGCTTGTGGCAACTTGTTTATCAACTCGAGTTCCATCTCCTAATTGTCCCCTACTGTTTAACCCCCATCCCCATACATCACCTTGTGCATTCCAGGCAAAATTATGGTCACGGTAGGCTGAAACGGTCATATTGTTTACAAAAAAGGTTATGGAACTACCAATCTCAGATACGTTACCTGCTACGTCTATGGATTTTATCGTTACGGTATAATCTTCGCCTGGGGTAAGGTCTGTTAGTTTGAATTTAGTATCCTGCGTAATTCCTAAAAGAGCATCCCCATTATAAATCTCATATTCAGCTATACCTGATAGATTGTCGGAACCGGGGGACCAGCGAATAAATACGGAGGTACCCAATTGATTCACTTTATAGATATTAGCTGGGGCTGCAGGGGGGGTTAGATCGATTTTAACTTCTGCCTCGCTAGCTAGACTAATATTCCCCGCAACGTCAACCGTCCGGCCATAGACCTTGGTGATTCCTTCGTCTTTAACAGAGAATGGCCCACCATAAACGAGCCAATCCTCCGACTCGGATCCTATTTTATACTCGTAACCACGAACTCCGCTGTCCTCGTCGCTGCCCTCAAATATATTGACAAAGACGGGTTCATTAGTCCATACCGCTTTACTGAGTTCTATATTTGGCTTTCCGGGAGCCACTGTCTCAAATTGCAAGGTATACTCGGCAACTTCACTCACATTTCCGGCATAATCAACCGTTCTTGCATAGATCTTCTTGAAGCTGCTACCGCTAACCGTAACCGGCGCCGTATAGTCCAGCCAGGTTTCCGAGCCTTCAATACGATACTGCGATTTCAATGTACCGCTCTGTCCATCAATCCCATCAAAAATAGTCACTACAAAGCTAGAATTACTCCATAGGTCCGGACTGATTGCGAATTCAGGTACCGAAGGCGGGATCAGATCTAAATTAACCTTATATTTCTGCGCTTTCTCAATATTACCGTCAATATCCCTGGAACGATAATAAATGAATGTCTTATCTTGATCATTTATCGGAATGGGTTGAACATAGCGATTCCATGTCTGTCCTCCATCAAGACTGTATTCCGAGTAGTCTATCGCGGAGTGCCCGTCAACCGCATTCAAAGCGACGGTCACCGGGCTAATGTAATAGGAGTTCTGTCCCTTTGTCCCTATCACCTCAACGCTTGTCTCAGGCGGAAAATAATCCTGCTTAATCGTAAAACCCACTTCTTTAGGATCTTCGATATTCCCCATACTATCAACGGATTGATAAAGTATGTGATAAACCTTTTTTTCCGAGAAAATCACAGGCTCTGTGTAAGTTACCCAGCTCCCCCCATCATTCAGGCTATACCGCGTCTCGCTAATCCCCGAGCCTGAACTCAATACAGTTAATTGAAGCTCAACACTCCCGTAATATATACCACTCACATGCCGATTCCCCGTTAGTAAATGGGTCGTAATTGGAGAACTTGCCGCTGCTGCCGTAGCTACCGTCCCCCCTCCCCCGTACATGGGGGAGAGGATGGACAAAAATAGTGCAAAGCATATAGAAATGCTTAAATAACGTCTCATAGAAATCCTCCACATCGAATTATTTAATCTCGGACTTCTCTACTTCATGCCATAAATAACCAAGCAGTATCGGAGGAGTATAGATCGGCATGATCCATTGATAAGTTAAATCCAAAGTAAGCTCACCCAGCCAAAATCGCCCTTTCTCATCCAACTGCATCTTCCATTTCCCACTGGCTACAGCCTGTCCTTTATCAACTCGCTCCCTGGCTTCCTCGTATGAGAATTCCTCTCCTTTTTTACGTTCAATTTCTTCAAGAGCCAACTCGTAATTCTGCTTCTGTTCCTGTTCCTTCTCCTCGGTGAATTCTGAATCGTAAGCCTCGGAAAAGTCTAATCCTTTAAACTTATGGCTTTCTACTAAGTTCTTAAATAACTCTGTGACAAATACCAATGTAGAAGCACGTTCTTTAAATTTGAAAATGTACGTCCCCTCAGGTATTTTTGTAAAATCAAATACAAGTTTATTAAATCCTGCTAATGATCCATCTTTATAGGTTTGAACATCTGATCGCTCCCAGTCTACGCAATCTAGAACATTTGTTACATTAATCATGTATAAATTAATTTCTTCATGTAACAATGGTAAAAACTCAACTTCATCTTTTACAAAAGGTTCGATCACTTTTTTGACTCGAGCAGAAACTACAGGTTTTGAACTTAAATATATCGGAAAATCGTGAAAATTCTTCTTGCTGACAGTTTCAACTTTTGTTGGTGACCATAAATCAATTTTAGGTTTTCCATCAAAATCAGAGGAAATCGGATGAGTTTCATCATTATTTGAAGTGAGCACCATTGATTTAACATGGCTTTTCCATCGATAAACTTTCATGTTATTCTCCTTTTCAATTGTCTATATTCCCAAGTTTTAATCTGCCGTTTAGTAATTCTTCACGGACATAATCTAATCTTTCAAGGATTTTATTTTTATCATTCTTCACAGGGTTAATTTGATTCCAAACAAACTCATAATAACTTATTACATGACTACCATTATGCGTTGCCATCGTCTGCCCATCTATTACCGTAGTTGAAACCCCTTTTTCTCTAGGTAGGTAAACACCGTTGGCTGAGGAATTTAGGTCAATGTTATGTTTCTTCAATATATCCTGCAAATCCTTGGCAAATCTATTCGACGCCCCATGAGGTACAATGTGATGGGCAGCCCAACCGTTTGGCTTATCCATCCCCGTTGCCTTTTTGATTTCTGCCTCCAATATCACTGAAGGACCTCCGCTATTTCTACCGGATATTCTTTTTGTTTTTACACCAGCATAATTTTGAATCTGGCAAACTTCTAAAAGATTGTGCGTTAATATACTCAGATCAGATATATAGTAAGTATGGAAGTCGCTTACGGTAAAGTTGTAAACCTTCGTGGCTTCATAATTTACCGTTAAGGCATCAACCGCAAGGAGTTTACCATCCTCCGTTTCCAGTTGATCGCCCGGTTGCAGCTCCTCGGCAGGTACCCAGCCCTTCCCTTTTACCCAGAAAGGATGGTTCCCTGTAGTATCTATCAGCGTATCGCCAATTTTTACAGTATATATTTCCTCGGACTCGCTGCTGAAGAGTTTCTCAACCGATTTATATGCTTGGATTCCTGTTTCTGTATCTTTGGCAAGAACCAGATCACCAACTCTTATCTGTTCAATCGGCTTAATTCCGTCTTTAGTTGTTATACTGGTTCCTTCGGGCAAACATCCACACGGATTATTTCTATAAATCCGCTTAAATGCTTTTGCTCCAGTATAAGTTACTTTTTTTCCTCCTGTAACAAAACTTCCGACAACCGGTACGATTGCCCCCGCTGATAACAGTGCCTCTGCGTTTTTACCTCTTATGAGATAAATAACACCGTTAACCGCATCAGCACCGTCCCCAATAACCGGAACCAAGCCAATGGTATCCAGCGTACATTGGAGTTGATCCGCCGCACTTCCTTTATTGCAAAGAAATAGATCCTCTGCGCCCTTCCAGAACTGTTGCAACCCAGTCATACCGTACATTTCCGAGAACCAGGCATCATAACTTGTGAGCGCGACATTGTCATTTGGACCTAAAACATAAGTGTTGAAGTAGTTTTGACAAACCTGACATTTGTCCCTGTCATTTGCCGTTATTTTTTTGTTGTTCATTTTCTCAGGTGGAGGAGGAACAACATTAAGCTTGTTTAACGGATCATTAAATACATTCAGTATATATTGCTGAACATTCTTCTTGCGGTCTTTGGAGTCAAGACTGTAAACATATAAATGATAGCTTCCATTTTTCGCATAATACTGTGGCATTCCAGTATAAATTTCTGAATAGTTAGCATAATAATTTTTTGCAGGCGTATACGGATTAACGACACCATTCCAAGTCACATCAATAGAGGCATTCTTTTTATAGCTCCCCGTTTTTTGGGTTTTATATACTGGGAAGCCATGTTGTGTATAAACCTCCACATAGATTATTGATGTATCTCTTGTGAGTTTATATTTTACCTTCGCATGATCACCGGATCCTGGAGTTGCATCAAGACTAGTATCATTAAGCAGGCTCATAATTCGAAGATTGGAAGTTTCTCCATAATCTCCTCGAATATACTCAATACTATTGATATTAACTGACAATTCGTAATTGTAACCTATAAATCCCCATGCCGAAGATTGTCTATTGTAATGAAGAACCTCATCTTCGACTCTCAAATAGTAGGTGCCCGCGCCAAGTTCAAAAACCTGCCGTTTATCCAGGCTAAAGTAGCCCCTCACATTGCCATTAGCATCTTCAATAACCCCTTCGCCTTCAGACAAGTAAAAGCTAATTTGTTCTGGCTGACTTAAAACGATTTGGTAATAATCGACATCATACAATGACGAAACAAACAATAAATTCCCTGTCGAGTCTCTTTCAATAAGTTCATCAAACGGGATGAACTGAGCATTCGCAGGTTTATCATGTACCATACCCTCAACGGTTAGCCGTGTCTGCAGCCCCTCCCTCGATGAGGCATTTCTTACTACCAGGTAATAAGTTGCGCCTGCTGTCAAATTCACCTCGAGTTTGGAAAAAAGCTCACCGTATGGCTTATATCCTTTGACATCATCATTCGAATCCAATAAATTTTTCAAACCTACATCACTGTATAAGCTGATTTCAGTATCATTTAACATAGATGTGGCGTTCAGGTTAGATGTAAAAAAGCGATATTTCCCGGTATAATTAGGCGTAAATTGCAAGTAGGCATGTTCACCGCTTGGTTTTGTCAAATCAAGTGGAGTATCCAACTGTAATGGAGTAAAAGAAGTCCTTCCTGCGGAAGACACTAATAAACGGGCATAGACCTTTCCGCCGTTTACTTCCTTCACGCGTACATAATAGGGTGTGCCAGCACTAAGATTTACAGCAACTTCGGAAAATGATGAGGTTGGACTGTCGTCATTATATCCAATAGTTGACTCCATTTCAGGATCTGCATACACCGATAAATCTGTATCATTATTTTTGGACCCGGATAATCCCCGATACCTGCTTGTAGTGAATCTGTAAGTTCCATTTTCGGCGGGGACAAACACGTAAACGTTGCTATCATTCCTTTGTTCATTTATATCTACTGGTTGATTGAGATAGATATATGGAATGGTAGAACTAACGACATCTGCAGTTATACGGGCACGCAATGGAGTAGTGTCATAGCCCTGAACCTTGACATAATAAGTCTCTCCGCCTACCAAACTAATCATGATTTCAGAAAATACAGAATCGTTAGCATCATCATTTGTGTCCAATACTTTACTCAATTGCAAGTCGGAATAAATACCGATTTGTGTATCTACAGCTGAACCCGTCCCTTTAAACGGACTGGTATAAAATCGGTACACCCCCGTACTCGCCGGTTTAAAGCTGAAAAGCTGGCTGGATCCTGAGACCTGTTCAATATCTTGGGGTTCATGTAAGATCAATTCGGGGATGGTAGTAGAAGCCTCTATGGATGAAAACTTGCTTGTCCCTTCTTGATATACTGCAGCAACTTCGAGAGTATATGCTTGTGAAGCGGTTAAATTTAAAAACGTATACGAGGATGTAGAAGAATTACCTGCCTCTTTCCCATTAATCCTTAACAAATAAGATTTGGCGTCAGGCAATGGGTCCCAAGACAATTTAATACTATTTGAAAAAGATACTGTTTCTAACCCTGTAGGCGCAGGGAACCTTTGAGCCTCAATTGGACTTAGCGACAATGTATATGGTAAAGTACTAAACTGCCCAAAAAAGCCAGTGACCTTAATGAAGTACGTTTTATTAGCAGCTACTTGCAAAACAATCTGTTCGTCTACCCCCGTACCATTTGAGGATCTGCCCACTTGAATTCCGGAATCATCAAAAACGGACAACTCAAAATCAACAGAGGCAGGGATGCTTAAATCAAAGGTAATCTCCCCTGCTTTATCGGCAACTAACTTATAGTAATCTACGTCGCTACTTGAGGAAATATAAGATAAATAACTATTATCCGGTAAGACGATCTTAGCGGAGTTCACGGTGTCATTGGGTTCGTAAGTATCCGGACCTATACCAGGTTGTGCAACATAGATAATAAACGTGTCATCATATGATCCGTTTGGCAATGCAGGATAACGATATTTTATTAAGTAAGTTCCTGTCGGCGTTGATGGAGTAGTATTCCATGTATAGGGGATCTCAACATCCAACCTTGGATTCGTTATCGTTTTGGAGTCTATGATTTGATTAGGGTTTGAAACTGAGGTCACTTCAATATTGATTTGATTATGCGGGTTTTGTCCGTTCTGATCCCCTTCAAGTTTTAAAGAGACAGTAATCGAATCACCGGGGTATATCGTAGCTCCATCATTTTTCTTGTCATATGAAGCAATCTCCAAATCACTGTCCGTACTTGTTGGAATAATCGAATTTAAACCCGTGAGATTCTCATCTGACAATGGAGCGATGTAACCAGTAATAACCCCTTCCGCCTTGGCAATGTTAATTAATCCTTTTCCATACTCCTCTACACCACCAAGTGGCGTAGCAGTTTCGTAAAGTTTAGATAGAACCTCGTCAGCTGTCCAAGATGGATGATGCGCCCAAAGTAGAGCGGCGGCCCCGGTTACATGGGCGGCAGCAGTCGAAGTACCAGACGAAACTCCATAATCGCCGTCTAAAGATGTACTAGTAATTCCGAATCCAGGCGCAACTAAATCAAGTTGCTCTCCTGTGCTTGAGAAATCCAGACGATGGTATGACCGGTCAATAGCACCAACTGCAACCACCTCCGGGTACCCTCCGGGATATAAGATTGTATTTTCTCCAAGACCGGTATTCCCGGCTGCAGCTACAATAATGATCCCTGCTGCTCTTGCTTGTTGTATAGCCTCATGTAGCATTTCGCTGTATTGCGATGAGACAAAGCTCATGTTAATGATATCCACATCGTTTTCAATGGACCATTCAATCCCTTGAATTACCGAGCTTGTATAGCCTGTTCCGGAAGAATCTGCAACTTTGACCGCAAATATATCAGCATTCGGGGCAACCCCAACGACACCAATCCCATTATCAATCGCAGAAATGGTGCCGGCAATATGGGTGCCATGTCCCTGTTCGTCATTATAATCACTTGATGACTCAACGAAAGATACCCCTCCGGCAAGCTTCAAGTCAGAATGAGAAGCAATACCGGTATCAAAAATAGCAACTTTTATCGTGCCTGTACCGGCCCCCTTCTTTACTTGAGTCATATAGCCGCCTGTGGAATGAATCCCCCAAGGAATAGTCTGTGACGTTTCTTTAATAGACTGGGGTTCTACTACCGTAACTGGATCCTGGGCGATTTCAATCAGCTTATCCTCTTCGATGGAGTCTACTATAGGGCTTGATAGCAACCGATTAACTTCGTCCACCGTTAATTCCATAAAAAGTGCGTTAATGCTTTCTAAGGTGATTACTTTTTGAACTTCCAAATTATCAGCATTTACTTGAGCGGGGGGGGATGTAGTATTATTAAGAGTTCGAGTGTATGTCCCTACGGCTTGGTAGACACCATCCGTAACACTCAAATCCCCTATTGGATAATTCTCTTTAAATCGGACTAAAAATCTTCCTCGTGGTTCTTCATTATATACAATTTCAGTTACACTCTCGTTTATTGCATCACCATTCGGTACTAGCTCTTCATTCAATAGGGGAAGCGTCTCCGATTCGGCAGGGCCCAATAATGTTTCTTGAGTCGAACTGGCATTAGTGAAAGGAATGTCTAAATTGACTAACAGAAAACAAATTACCAAAAATGATGTTAGTACTTTCTTCAAAAAACGTCCCTCCTTAAAAAATCTACTCTTGTGTATGCGTTTTCAACAAAAGGATAACAACCTACAGACTCACCTCCTATTTACATGCCAAAATATCCTTTATTTCTCATTTTCAACTCATATTATATCCTATTAATACAAATTATTACCATAAGATATTTTGTCCCTATTTAAATAAAGTCGAAAAAGAAAAAGAGCGTCATATTAGAGAGCCCTGCAAAACGAATACAGTTTCTGTAAAAAGCAACCCAGTACCCCTTCGGTACTGGGTTTGCTGTATACTGGAAGAAAAAAAGAAGCGAGTTGAGCCGTTTTGCTGCAGCCAGCCAGACAACTAACCGCATCATTCCATGCGGAGCTATATCAGCTTGTGCCGAAAGACCATCTGCTTCGCAAGATCGATGCTGCGGTGGATTTCGGATTTGTATATGAATTAGTGGAAAATTCCTACTGCAAGTATTACGGCAGGCCGGCAAATGAGCCGGAACTGCTGTTTCGTTTGCTGTTTTTGCAGCTCCTGTACAACCTCTCGAATGAGCGAATGATTCAGGAAGCTGAGGTGAATCTAGCTTACAAGTGGTTTCTCGGGATCAATCCGGAGGATCCGCTGCCAGACGCCTCCCAGCTATCGCGGTTCCGTAATCACCGGCTAGGAGCAAGTCAGGTCGAAGACATACTGAAGCATGTGGTCAGTCAATGTATCAAGCAAGGCTTGGTCAAAAGCAAAACTATCATCATGGATGCCACGCATACACTGGCCGGCAGCCCAAAACAAAAGCCATTCGAAGTGCTGCGTGACGCGGCCAAGCGTCTGTTTCGCGTCGTAGTCAAACGCCACCCCAAGTTGGAGAAGAAACTACCTAAGCTGCCCTCTGTTAAAAGCGAAGATGCGGAGGCGGAGAAAACCATGCTGAGCTACTTGGCACAGCTGGGAGAGACTGTGGAGGAACTGCTTCCGGACCATGAAGGAGCGGTGAGCGAGAAACTGGGCATCGCCAAACAAATCATCGAGGATGAGCGATTACTCTCACACAAGGGGATTCTCTCCGCCATCGACCCGGATGCACGTTTCGGCTGGAAGAGTAGTTCGAAATCGTTCTTTGGCTACAAAGAACATATCGCCATGACGGAGGAAGAGATCATTACCGCGCTGGAGGTAACACCGGGAAGCACCGACGACGGCAAGCAATTACCGGCATTGCTCGAACAAACCACAGCTAACGGCGTAACCGTAAACGAAATCATAGCGGATACCGCCTATTCCGGCAAGGATAATCTGGCCAGAATGAAAAAGGAAACCATATCGCCTGTCGTGCCCTTAAACCCGATTGTCCACGAAGGGGGCGAGCGTCAAGAAGGGTTCGAATATAACAAAGATGCCGATTTCGTCGTTTGTCCGGCCGGTGAGCGAAGCAAACGCAAGGCGATTCAAGGCAGCAAGACCAGCGGAGAGAGTCGTTCGCTTGTCTATTACTTTGACGTCGAGAAGTGTAAAACCTGTCCGCTGCGCGAAGGATGCTACAAGCCGGGCGCCAAGAGTAAGACTTACTCGATTCGAATCATCGCTGAACACTATAAGGAACAGATCGAGTTCGAATTCAGTGATACGTTCAAGGAACGAATCAAGCGCAGACCGATCATTGAACACAAGAATGCGGAAATGAAGAGATTCCACGGTATGGATACAGCCAGATACCGGGGTCTCTTCCGCATGCGAATACAAGCCTACCTCACCGCGTTTGTGGTAAACGTAAAACGGATGGTGAAGTTAAAAGAGCAAAAGCAGCCCATCCTCGGGTGAGGATGAAGCTGCTTTTTCCGTCTTATCAAATTTATTTTCCAGTTCCGAGCCCCAATACCCTAAAAACGAGGCTTTTGCAGGGCTCTCATATTAGACGCTCTTTTTCATCAAAAATCAACTAGTACTTACAGCTTAAATACATTCGTCAGCCCATTCATATTCTCGGACAGTTCGACCAGCTTGCCGGACGTTTTCTCAATTTCGCCGAAGATTTTCTCCTGCGTGCCGAGCTGCCCCTGGATCTTGCCGGAAACCTGCAGCCCCGACTCGATGGTGCCGTTGACGTCCTCCAGCGTTGCGGTCATTTCCTCCAGCGAGGCCGCTTGAGTGTTCACGCCGCCGGAAATTTCGGTCAACATGGCGAAGGTGTTCTCCATATTGTCGATGATGTGCTCGATATTGGTCTTCACGTTCTCCGATTGCGTTACGCCCTCTCGGACCTTCTCCCCGGTCTGGGCAACGGCGGCCACGACGCTGCCGGTTCGGACGGTCATATTCTGGACCAGGTTGCCGATTTCCTGCAAGGATTGATTCGTATCCTCCGCCAGCTTCCGGATTTGTCCGGCGACGACGGCGAATCCTCTTCCCTCTTCCCCGGCCCGGGCGGCTTCGATCGCCGCGTTGAGGGCTAACAGATGGGTCTGCTCGGAAATTTGTTGAATGATACGGACAACCTCGGTGATTTTCTGGCTCTGTTCCTCCAGCGCGAGTACTTCGCCGCTGACATGCTGGGTGTTCGCCGCCAGTTCGTTGATGGCCTCGACGATGGAATCTACCGACTGCTTTCCGCCTTCCGCGGAATTCATGACCAATTGAGCCCGCTCGGCAATTTGATTGGCGAGTTCTGCCGTCGTCTGGGAATGGTTCGTTATTTCTGAAATGGCAACGGCCGTTTGCTTCATGCTTTCCGCGTTTTGGGTAAACACGTTTAGCAAATGCTTAACACCCTCATTGATTTCGTGTACCTGCCCATTGGCCTGCTCAATAATCCGGTTCAATTCTTCCGAAGACAACGTCACCCGTTCAGAGGAGGACTGGATCGTCGCGATCAGGTGTTTCAGGTTATCTCTGGCCTTCTGAAGCGACTGGATCATCTGCCCCGCTTCCCCTTGCTGCGTCGTCCGGATCTCGGCGGATAAATCGTTCTCGGCCATCGAATTGGCCAGCTTCACGCCTTGTTTGAGCGGCCGAACCAGCAAAGCTTCGGAGATGAATGCCGCCCCCACTTCAAAGATGATAAAAATGATCAGTGCCTTTAATCCCAAAGAGGGCGTAATCAGCTTAAAAAAGTCATGATGTTGGCTATAGGACAACGTGACGATTAATGCGGTATTCGAGACGAACATGGCCAAGAAGACAAGCACCATGATCCGGGTACGGATAGAAATGTTACGAATTCGATTCATCTTAGCATCACCTTGATCGTAGTATGGTAGAAATGATATCAACATTGTTTTAGTAAAATTTTTAATAGACTCGGGTATCTCCTCCTAGTTTCAAATAGGTCATAAGTTCCATATATTACATGTGATGTCCATTATATAGTTCCATTTCACTACAGTCAAATTTAAGACTGGATGATGGTAAACCGCTTACAAGTCTAGTAAAATGAGATTCGTTAGGACACCAACCTAGAAGAATCGCAAACAGGGAGGATATCGGAATGGTTAATGTGAAAGGCAAATGGGCGCTCGTCACCGGAGCAAGCCGCGGGGTGGGGGACCAGACCGCAAGGTTTATGGCCGAGCAGGGATGCAACTTGATTCTGCACAGCCGCAAACTGGAGCATACCCGGCAGATGGAGCAAGAGATCCGGGCACGGGGTGTCCAGGCTTACTCCGTCCAAGCTGAGCTGGCCAACCACGAGGAAGTAATGGCTATGCTGGATGAAATCGAAGCCAAGGGCACGCCGGTCGACATCGTCTTTAATAATGCTGCCGTGCAAATCGCCTACCGGACCGATTACTGGAAAACCCCGGTTTCGGATTTCGAACAAAGCTTTCAAATTAATTTCATTTCCATCGCAACGATCTGCAACCGCCTGATTCCCAAGATGATCGAACGCGGCTTCGGCCGGGTGATCAACACCACCAGCGGTATCAAAAACGAGCCGGAACAAGCTGGCTACGCAGCCAGCAAGGCAGCTCTGGACAAGTTCACCAAAGATTTGGCCTCCCGCCTTGAAGGCACGGACGTCATGATCAATCTGAACGATCCGGGCTGGTGCCGGACCGACTTAGGCGGCCCGCAAGCTCCGAATTCGGTAGAAAGCGTGCTGCCGGG
The DNA here is from genome assembly GCF_001486505.1 of Paenibacillus rubinfantis. Taxonomy (GTDB): domain Bacteria; phylum Bacillota; class Bacilli; order Paenibacillales; family Paenibacillaceae; genus Fontibacillus; species Fontibacillus rubinfantis. The sequence goes on along the minus strand of NZ_LN909064.1, from coordinate 238,276 downwards.
CATCGTGGTTGGCGCTTTCGTCGACGACAAGAAGAGCGGACGTTACTTCCCTGCGCAAAGCTTCACCGGCCTGTCGCTGGAGGAAGCCATTGCCAAGGCGGAGACGTTCGAAGCGGTACCTTATACGATTTAACGCCAAACATCCCGCGGGCAAGCAGCCCCGCGGGATGTTTGATAATCAAGCTTCATATTGCCTCGATAAGGCAACATTCATCTCGCCGGACGTTCCTGGCGCCGCTTCGAGAAATACACGATGCGCCGGATAAGCCAGCTTGATGCCCTCCTCCTCCAGCACCTGCATAAAGGCGAGGTTCATTTCCTGCCGCGCCGTTAAATACTCCGCCCAAACCGTCGAGCGAGTAAAATAATAGATGAAGATGCCTAGGCTGCTCTCGTTAAAATCCGTAAACTTGACCAGAATCGTTCCTGGATCGATCTTCTCGTCCTCACGGAGCAGTCGTTCGATTCGGGCGACAGCGGCCGACAGCTGCTCACGGTCGGAGTCCAGCGCTACTGCAAGTGTGAAGTTCACTCTCCGCTTGCCCATTTTGCTCCAGTTCGTGATCGGCTGATCCGCCAGCGCGGCGTTTGGCAAGGTAATCAACGCATCGGCGAACGTGCGGATTTTCGTGCTGCGGAAGGTAATGTCCTCCACCACGCCTTCAGCGGTTGGCGTTAGAATCCAATCGCCTTTCGCAAAAGGCTTCTCCAAAATAATCACAATCCCGCCGATGATGTTCCCTAATGTGTCTTTGGCCGCCAAGGCGACGGCTAAGCTGCCCAATCCCATGCCAGCCACCAAGCCGTTAATGCTGAATCCCCATTCCGCCCCAATTAAGGCCACGGTTAAGATCACCACAACGATCCGCAGGACCTTCGATAAGAACGGAATGAGCATGCTGGCATCATCTAATCGGATCTTGCGGCTGAGTCCCTCCAGCATCACCGAAGATTGAGCGGATAGAATATACAGTCCCCAACCGATCAAGGCGATGACGCCGCTGCGGAATAAGGGATCCAAGCCAATGGCGATTTCCCAGCTGCGCGGCAGCAAATATTTCAACCCCAGCTCAAGGCCAATTAAGATAAACAACCACCGAAAAGGCCGTTCAAGGACTTGCCTCCAGAGGTCTCCCCGGTTTGATGTCGATGCAGCAGATTTCCGACGATTCAGCAGGGCGAAGGCCAATTTCACAAATCCTTTGCTAAACAAAGCGAATAGCGCCATAATCCCGAAGGCAACCCCGATCTCAGTCCAGTCAAGCTGCTTGAGAGTCTCCAAGAATCCTCCCCCATCATTCATTGTTATAGCACCCCCTTAGATAAAGGGCCATTATAACATTAACCAGCGGAAGATGTCTAAAAGGGGGACGTGCCCAGAACGTCCGTGCAAATGACTCAGACCCGACTGCCGCTTACAATTTAAATTTCCCGATTAACGCCTGCAGCTCATCGGACAATTGGCTTAACCCCTCCATGGAAGCCATCATTTCCTGAACGCCGGCGTACTGCTCTTCGGTGTGCGCGTATACCTCCCGAGAACCGCCGGCCGTTTGCTGGGCAACTCGGTCGATGGTGTTAATCGCCTGCACCACGGCATCCGATTGGGAGGACAATTGCTCAACCTGTCCGGCCACCCGGCCGATCTGGCCGGCAACCTGCTCGACCGCCTCTCGGATGCGGGTGAACACCTCTCCGGCTTGATGGACCGTTGCGATGCCGGTGGCCACTTCCTGCGATCCGGCCTGCGCCGCTTCCATCACCAGCTCCATTTCACTCCGCACGCCTTCCACCATCTCGGCCACGCCTGCGGCTGCAGCCCCGGTCTCTGCCGACAGCTTCCGCACCTCTCCGGCGACCACGGCAAATCCTTTGCCGGCTTCCCCGGCCCGTGCCGCTTCGATCGAGGCGTTCAGCGACAGCATCTGCGTCTGCTTGGAGATGCCTTCGATCAGTTCGGCCGCCGCCGCGATCTGCTCGGAGCGTACGCCCAGCCGCTCGATGAACGCCCGCAGCTCGTCCATTTGCCGCTGGATCGACGCCATCTGCGCCGCTGCTGACGCTACGATCTCCTCACCGGCTCTCGTTTCATGCACGGCCGTTGCCGATTGCTGACGGGCACCATCCGCCAAGCCGGCCATCTCCCGAGCTCCCGCAGCCATTTCCGTCACCTGGGCCACGCCCGACTCCACGCTTTGCACCTGCTCCTCGCTTCCGGACGAGATTTGGCCCATGATGTTGGAAATCTCTCCGGAGGAGGCACGGAACTGCTCCGACTGGTGGCGCAGCTGGTCAGCCGATTCGGCAACCCGACCGGCATGACGCCCCAAATTGCCGATCATATCCTGCCAGCTGCGTCTCATGTGGTTAAACGCCGCCGCCAGTTCACCAATCTCATCGCGGTTGTTCACGACCGTCTCCGCAAGGGTCAAATCGCCGTCCGCCAGCTCGCGCGCACCTTTCACCATCACTCGCATCGGTCTGACGATCTGCCACGACAGCATCACGCCGGTCAAAATGGCGAACGTAATTGCTACTACGCCGCATAACACCAAAATCCACATCGTTAAGGCCGATTCTTTCTGGAACTCATCCATTTTGGCCTGAAGCTCGTTCTCCTGCAGCGTCCGCAGTTCACCAGCCCCCTGAATCATCGTATCCGACGTTGGGATCGCCCACATCAGGGCTTCCGCTTTCGCCAGATCCAGCTTGTCCAAATGGACGTAATCCTGGACCTTGACCAACAGACGGGCAAAAGTCGCGTTCGACTCCAACAACGAGGAGGCTACTGCCGCTTGCTCCTCTTTTGCGGAAGCGCTTACGATTTCATTGATGAACGCGCTCAACTCCGCATTAGCCTCCGTCAGTTGCTGTTCCTTCTCGGACGTCGGCTCCACGATATACCCAAACAGAAGGCTGTTCTGGCGCTGCGTCTCCATCTCCAGCCGGGCCACTTGATCTAGAACGGTCGTGTTTTGTTGAAGCAGCTCCGAGTAATTCTGATCCAGCCGGTTCAAAAACACGTAGGCCACTCCTGCAATCACTCCAACCAGCAGCGATACGGTAATAAAAGCGGCCGTCAGCTTCCGCCCCAGCGAAAATGCCGGCTTCCCGTTTCGTTTCATCTGCGGACTCCCCTGATTCTTCATCTACTGTCCCCCCTCGGTTTGTTCCAACGAACAAGGGCCGCGAGACTTGTCATCCGCGGCCTTTGCTTCTTCTGTTTATTCACTTGTATCATCTACCAAACCCTAGCGGGAGGGGAATTCAAAATTCTCCTGTGTTCTAGCAAAATTCTCATCTTTCTCGCTTTCGCTACGCCTCTTTTGTTTTCGCCGCTCGCATTAGGATCTTAACGACCTCATTCAGGAGCAACGGGATCAACGCCAGCAGAATCACTAAACCCCAATCCGCCAAGCTGAGATTCTGCACCTTAAACGCCGCGGCCAGGAACGGAATGGAGATCGATAGGAACTGTAGCAGCAATCCGGCTACGACCGCTCCAACGAGCAGCAGGTTTGAGAATAACCCAATTGTGAAGATCGACTTGGTTGCGCTGCGCTTGGAGAAGGAGTAAAACAGCTGCGACGCCGCCAGCACCACGAACGCCATCGTCCGGGCGTAAGTCATCACGTCCTCGGGAATGTTGTCGGAACGTAGCCCATAGCCATGTTCGCGTAGCCCTACGTAAAAAGCCACCAGCGTCAGCGCCCCGATCAACAATCCTCCCAGCACCGCCTGCAATGCCGCCCCTCCGGCAAAGAAACCTTCCTTCGGATCGCGTGGTTTGCGCTTCATCACGTCCTTCTCGCCAGGGTCCACCCCCAATGCAATGGCCGGCAGCGTGTCGGTGACCAGGTTGATCCAGAGGATCTGGGTTGCCAGGAGCGGCAAAGGCCAGAAGAAGAGAATGGAAGCGAGAATCGCCACGATCTCCCCGAAATTGCAGGCCAGCAGGAACGTCACCGTCTTGCGAATATTCGCGTAAATGTTCCGCCCTTCCCGGATCGCTTGGACGATCGTCGTAAAATTATCGTCGGTCAGGATCATATCGCTGGCGCCTTTGGATACATCCGTACCGGTAATCCCCATAGCGACCCCGATGTCGGCCGTCTTAAGCGAAGGCGCATCGTTAACGCCGTCCCCGGTCATCGATACGATATTGCCTTTCGCTTTGAAGGCTTTGACGATCTTGACCTTATGCTCAGGGGAAACGCGGGCAAACACGCGGATGTTGTTGATCTTCTGAGCGAAGGCTTCGTCCGAAAGCTCGTCGATTTCCGCCCCGGTCATACTCTGCTCCAAGGAGCTGGCGATCTCCAACTCCTTGGCGATGGCCACCGCGGTATTGCGGTGGTCGCCCGTGATCATCACCGGTGTAATCCCCGCTGCTTTCGCTTCGCGAATCGAATCCTTCACCTCGATCCGCGGCGGATCGATCATGCCAACGAAGCCCAGGATCGTCAAATCCTGCTCCATCTCCTCCGGCGGCAAGACGCGGTCCGTATCCTTGTAGGCCGCCCCCAGCACCCGGAGCGCATCGTCCGACATCACCTCGGCCGCCTGCAAATACCGCTGCTTGAGCTCCTCGGTAAGCGGAACGACCTCCCCGTTCAGCACGGCGGAATTGGAAATGCGCAGCAGCTGGTCGATCGCCCCTTTGGTATGGACGCGATATCCCTCCCGCGTTTGGTTGAGCGTGGACATTAGCTTGCGGTCGGAATCAAACGGCTTCTCGGATACCCGCTTGTATTCCGCTTCCAGCGATTTTTTCAACAGTTCATATTGTTCTCCGTAAGCAACAAGGGCGATTTCCGTCGGGTCGCCGGTGCCCTGGCCGTTCTCATACGTGGCGTCGGAACAGAGCACAAACGTCTTGATCATTTCAAGCGGTGCCTCGTCGCCTAAGGGCTCTGCGGTAAAATGCTTGACAACCGTCATTTTGTTTTGCGTCAGCGTCCCGGTTTTGTCGGAGCAGATGATATTCACCGAACCTAACGTCTCAACCGCAGGCAGCTTCTTCACGATCGCGTTGACGCGGGACATCCGGGTGACGCCTAGCGCCAGCACGATCGCCACGATCGCCGGCAGCCCTTCTGGGATGGCGGCAACCGCAAGGCTGATCGCCGTCAGGAACAGCTCGAACAGGTCCCGTCCCTGGATCAAGCCGATCACGAAGATCACGACACAGATGCCGATGGCGATATAACCCAGCATTTTGCCCAGCTCTTCGAGCTTCTTTTGCAACGGGGTCAGCTCATGGGTATCTTCGTCCAAAATCTTGGCGATTTTGCCCATTTCGGTGTTCATCGCCGTCCCAACGACCACCCCTTCGCCGCGGCCATAGGTCACAAGCGTGGACATAAACGCCATGTTACTCTGATCCCCGATAGGCGTCTGAGCTTCTTGGTGCAGGTCCTCCGCGTTCTTGTCGGATGGAACGGACTCCCCGGTCAACGCGGACTCCTCAATTTGCAGGTTGGCGCTTTCGAGCAGTCGAAGATCCGCCGGGATGAAGCGTCCGGCATCCAAAATCACAATATCGCCCGGGACGATCTCCCCGGAATCGATCTCCTTGACGTCGCCGTCTCGCCGCACCAGCGTTTTAGGCGTCGTCATTTGCTGCAGTGCCTCGATCGCTTTCTCCGCTTTCTGCTCCTGAATGACCCCAATGATCGCATTCAACAGGACAACGGCCAGAATGATAACGGCATCCATATATTCCCCAACGATGAGCGTAACGACGGCGGCGCCAAGCAGCACATAGATCAGCATATCCTTAAGCTGGGCGAAGAACAGCGACCACAAGCTGGGTTTGGGCTTGCCTTTAATCTGGTTCGGCCCGTACGTAGACAGACGCTTCGCGGCTTCTCCCGAGGAGATTCCGGCCGCGGAATCCACCTGCAGCTCTTGCAGGACGGCCTCCCGGGTTTTGGTATGCCACATCGACAGCACCTCTTTATTTAAATTTGGTAGGCTTTGACCTACCATTATTGTAAACCTAATCCACGGGAATTTATGAGAAAAAGTGACCCTCCCATCCATCGATATCCCGTCACGAATTTGCCATAATATGAAGGACCCCGTTTCCACCCCAACAAGGTGAAAAAAAGCCCGGGCTATGCTACAATACTGGAATGTTAAACGGGTACGTTTAGAGGGATGTATTTTAGGAGGGTAATCAATTTCATGTTAATCATAGGTATCGCCGGTGGCACCGGATCCGGGAAAACAACGGTCGCCCGCTCGGTTATCGGCCAGCTGGACACGGATAAAGTCACGTTTATCTCGCAGGACAACTACTACAAGGATCAATCTCACCTCAGCATGACCGAACGGGAGAAAACGAACTACGACCATCCCTTCGCCTTCGATAACGAGCTGATGGTGGAGCACTTAACCCAACTCAAGAACGGACAAGCTGCTTATGCGCCGGTGTACGATTTTACGATCCACACCCGTTCGGACAAGACGGTGAAGCTGCAGCCCAACAACATTATTATCGTTGAGGGGTTATTTGTCCTGTATGACGAGAAGCTGCGGGAGATGCTCGACATTAAAGTGTTCGTGGACACGGACTCCGACGTGCGCATCCTCCGGCGTGTGCTGCGCGACATGGAGGAACGCGGCCGTTCGATCCATTCGATCCATCAACAGTATCTTGCAACGGTGAAGCCGATGCATGAAGCGTTTATTGAGCCTTCCAAAAAATACGCCGACCTCATTATCCCCGAAGGCGGGCATAACGAAGTGGGCATCCAAATGCTGACCATCCTGACGGAGAAGCACCTTTCCGGCGGAAGCCAAGCTTAAGGAGACGGTTCCTGCCGTAGCGTCTCTTATCATTTCATTACGAAGAACACCTGCACAGGTTGCGGGTGTTTTTTAGTTGCACCGAATTCAATCGCTTCGGGCCGTGTGTCGTCGTTTGACCGCCTGCACGGCTGAGGCAATCACCAGCAACAGGGGAATGTAGGCGAAGGTCAAGGTGCCGCCAAAGAGCATGATGATATTCTCCAGCCGCTCGATGCGCACAGGCGATCGCACCCAAAGTACTGCGACGATCATCACAAGCAAGGTGACCCATAACGCCCATTTTTTCGGGAGCTTTAACGTTTGGTTCAAAATCCGCGCTCCCGCCCAAATCGATATGCAACATCCGGGGAAGATCACAAACAACCAATTAAAGATATAAATATAGTCAAATCGCTCCACAATCGTGTAACGAATAATCTTGGAGAGGATCAGCGATGGCCAAACGGTATGCCTCAATTGCTGCATGTTAAAATAAACGAACGTGCCCACCAGGATGACCATATAGATGACCGTGGAGTGAAATACCGCGAGATGCGCCCATTTTTGGGCTTTGGTGTTGTTTTTGATAAAGGGATAAAAGAACAAGAGGAACTCGGGTCCCAAGTAGAGATTAATCGAATGGATGGCCGACTGGGCATAATCCTCCAGCCTGTGGTTCCATAAAGGAAGCAAGTTCAGCCAGTGGGCGTATTGCAGAGGAAAATACAAGGTTGGCAGGATCAGACTGGGGATCAAGACACAAACAAGGCAGATGCCGGTAATGACGCGAAACCCGCCCGAAACGATATACCCCGCAACCGCAAAAATGATTAACGCAGATTGCCAAAGCGGTGCATCAGGAAATACCCAAACATGAAGGATTTCCCCATACTGACGGATCTGCCCCGCACAGAACAAGACGCAATAAACGAACAGGAGCCCGGATGCGCAGGTCCCCGCGATGGGCCCAAACAGTTGGCGGTGAAGGGACAGGATATCCCCGCCATCGGCCATTCGCAGCAGACGGAACATCATCCAAACCACCAAATGCATACAGACGCCAACGAAGAGGACGGATACCCAGGCATCCTGCTCCGCCCCGTGCACGATCTTTTGCTGATAATTCAAGATGCCTATCCCGGTCTGGACAGCGTGAACCAGGAACCAGGTAAAGTAGCCCGACACTTGATTGCTTTCCTTGACGGTACCGCTCATCCGACTCCCTGCCTTCTTTTCTAGTTTCCGATCCCCGATTCTTTCAGGGTAATTTCGGTATGAACCTCAAAGTGCATCTTCGGATAATCCCTCTTATAAAAAGCTTCTTCCTCCCAAGACCGGTGATGCGCCCGGACAAAATCGCCTACCCCGAGCGGATCCACGCCATTGTCCCGTAGCAGGGTTATCAGTTTCCTGGCGCCTTCATCAATTTGCTGCTCCATGGCAGACACGATCTCTTTGAAAGGCCCTGGATCCCGCATATTCATTCCCACAGGAGGGTCCTTCAACATGCCTTCCAGATGCAGATGGATCGTTAATTTCATCGCATCGCCTTCCCGAGACAATCGCAATACCGGCATGCCCTTAAACACACTAAAGGCGGCCACCTCATACCCCCCTTGCCTTGCGGGTACGGATACCGGAAGATCCCCGCCCGTTCCTCGACCTTTCAGCATCTTGAAGAGTAACGTCTCCTTGGGTCTAAGCACTAATTTTAAGCGGTCATTCTGAAAGATGCCGAGGCCTGTCAGTTCGATCTTACCCTCGTGATTCTCACTTAGTAGAGGGGCAAAGGGATCCCTTCCCTCGCCGTAATAGTTGTACAGAAAAATATGCAGATTGTTCAGCGGCACGTTATCGGATTTAACATTCTGCTCGATTAAGTAATAAGGCAGCGTCTCTCGACTTTTCCCCTCCAAATTCCGGAATAACCGTTCAGGAGCCTGCTCAGAGATCGCCACAATCATGCTTGTACTGATCAGCGGATTTCGGCAAAAGGTATGCAATAAGTGGGCGATTCCCTGCTCGGCCATATGCCGGTCTAAAACCAGCAGCCGCAATTTCCCCAAATGAATCGGATGGGGCGACTGCATATTCATTTGGCTAAGCAGAAGCTCCATGTTCTCGCCTTTCCCCTGAAGGGACATGATTTGGTCGCCCTGCAAATGATTCAGGTACAGACCAACCGCCTGGTATTGCTTGTTATCTCGGTTCACCCCCAGCACGGAGAGGATCTTGATGTTGTCAACGATCCGGGTTTGGCTGCAGCCCGTCAGAAGTAGAGCCAGAAGAAGGAAAGCCGAAACGATCTGTAACCACCATCGGCACTGATACCGCTTATTCCACATCGCGATCCTCCTTTCGGGAACGAGGGCGATAACGAAACCCCGACAAGGGACGGAGAAACAGGTTTCGATGATACGAGTATTGATAGGAGGCGCGAATCACGCTGTCGTCCAAATTCCCCTTGCGGAAGGGATACAGCGGGACAACATAAGGCATCCCCAGCGATTTAAGCCGGATCAAATGTCCCATCATCAACAGAAAACCGGCCGTGATGCCAAGCCCTCCCCAAAACGCCGACAACAAAACGAAGGGAAACCGCAGCAACCGGATGGTATTGGCCATTTTATAGTTCGGGGTCGTAAAGGAAGCCAACGCCGAAAGGGCCACGATAATCAGCAGGATATTGCTGGATAACGCCGCTTGTACCGAGGCTTCGCCGATCACGATCCCGCCAACGATGCCCAGAGTCTGGCCGATTTTAGACGGCAGGCGCGCGCCCGCCTCCCGAAGCAGGTCGATAGTAATCTCCAGAAAGATGACCTCCACCACAGGCGGAAACGGCACATGAATACGCGATTGGATCAGCGGCCCCAGGATGCTTTCCGGAATCACTTCATAATGAAACGTCATCACCGCCACGTACATCGGGGTGGCAAAGATCGAGAACATGACGCTCAACAGGCGGATCAGACGAAAAAAACTCCCCAATACCCAAGGCATGTAATAATCCTCCGGGGACGCGAAAAACCCCAGAAAATTGGCTGGGGCTGCCATCGCGTAGGGGGAGCCATTCGAGAACACCACGACCTGTCCAGAGGTAATCGCATATACGATCCGATCGATCCGTTCGGTGGAGAGGAACAAAGGAAACAAGGTGTTGGAGTCGTCCGACAGGATTTCCTCCAACTGGGAGGTATCGTACAGCGCCTCAATATCAAAGGCTTGGAGGCGTTGCCTCATCGTCTGGACGTACTCCTTGTTCGTCACCCCCTCCAGATAAACGAGCGCAACTTGGGTTTTGGAGTGCGATCCGATCGTCAGGGCTTCGATGATCAACCGCGGCGTCGGAAGCTTTTGCCGCAGGAGATGCAGGTTGGTATCCAAGTTTTCCACGAATCCGGCTTTAGGTCCAATCACGCTGGACTCGTTCTCCGTATCGTTACTCTGACGCTGCCCCGATTGGCTGTTTACCAGATTTGCCAGGAGATATCTGCCACCCGCTGACCTTATCCGCAGCAGGACGAACCCCTCCATGATCTTGGTAACAGCCTCGGACTCCTCGTCCGTCTGGGTCACCTCGGCAAACGGAAGAAACTCCCGAATCCCCTCCGGGTGTTGAAGCCGGTCCCGATGCTGCTGAAGGGCAGGCAGCAGAAAATGCGTCACTTTGTCCGTCGACACCAGCGAACGGTAGAAGGCGATTTGAAGCAAGCCCTCGTCGTCCTCAAAGGGGGAAAACTCATGAAAATCACTGGATTTTCGGGCCAGCTCCAGGGTGAAGCGCCCTCCGTCTTGCCGCTTCTTTTCGTCGGAATGGTCCACAAGCATCTTCCTTCATTGCAATGATTTTCCTATAAGTTTCCGCGGGGGGACGGGTTTTATGCAAATGTTGCGAGTTAGAGCGTAACGCGTGGCTTATTGCAAACCACCTGCACATCCGAGGTGTATAAATATGCAAAATCGCGTGTCCTACGGTTTGATGGATCCCGTGATTCGCAGTATGATAAAAAGGCTGAGACTGGAAAATAGGAGGATGGAGAGAACCGGCAAACTTTTCTGGGAGAGGACGGGATGCCCGATGCGGGGAAAAACCTTGCTGCTTGGCCACATGAAGTCGCATTTGCCGCTGTATGTGACGGCCGCGTTATGCCTGACGGCCGCCAACGTGACGTATTCGTATTTTCCAAAGGTACTGGGGGATTTCACGGATCACCTCCAGCAAGGCGGGCTGACGCGAAGCGGTGTGGGCCGATACGCGCTCATTCTGGCCGCCATCGCCGTCGTCTACGGCCTGTGTTTTGGACTCGGGCAATACATCAACCATCGCCTGGGGCGAATGTTCGAATTTCGCGCCCGGATCCAATTGTTTCGGCATTTTACTCAATTAAGCGAAGCGTTCTTCTCGAAAAACGGGATCGGCAAGCTGCTCAGCTACGTGATGAATGACGTCACCGGCGTGCGGGAATCGATCGCCAACGGGTTGAACCAATTAACCAATGCGTCGGTGTTGTTGATTTCCGTCATTACGATGATGACGGTCAGCGATATTCCGGCGCTTTTGATCGTGGTTTGCGTAGTGCCGCTGCTCGCCATCCCGTGGATCGTGATCGGTTTCGGTCCCAAAATCCGCGACAACTCGCGGAAGGTGCAGGAGTCGTTAGCGGCGATGACCGAAGCGGCGGAGGAGCAGTTTGAAGGCATCAAAGTGACGAAGAGCTTTGCGACCGAAGAGATCGCCCGCGCCCGGTTCGGCCAAACGGTCGACCGCATCCTGAGCAGCCAGCTGTCGCTGGTGCGCATGAGTTCGCTGTTCCAGGTGCTGCTGCCGTTTACCGGCGCGATCTCGATGGCCGTCGCCATCGCTTACGGCGGCCTGCTCGTCGCGCGCGGCGAGCTGTCGCTGGGCAGCTTCGTCGCCCTGACGTTGTACCTGCGGATGATCATGAACCCGCTTCGGCTCATCGGCAACGTCATCAACTTCATGCAGCGGGCGCGGGCTTCGCTGGACCGGCTGAACCGCTTGTTGTCCGTGACGCCGGACATCCGCGACGAAGACGGAGCCTTGCTGCTGCCGGAGGACGCGCAAGCCTTGCGCATCGACATCCGCGGCTTAACATTTACCTATCCGGACGCCGCACGCGAGTCGCTGAAGGATATCCATCTCCGGCTCAACCCTGGGGAAACGCTGGGCGTGGTGGGCCGGACCGGCAGCGGCAAAACCACGCTTGTCAAGCTGCTGCTGCGGGTCTACGACCCGCCTCGCGGCACGGTCTTCATCGGCGGCCGCGACGTCCGCAGCCTGACGTTGGAGAGCCTGCGCACCCGCATCGCTTACGTGCCGCAGGACGGCTTCCTGTTCAGCACGACGCTGCGGGATAACATCGCCTTCTACGACCGGACGTCGGAGCTGAGCGCGATTGAGGCGGCCGCTAAATTGGCCGATCTCTACGATAACGTCGCCGGCTTCCCGAAGCGATTTGACACCGAGCTGGGCGAACGCGGCCTCACGTTGTCCGGCGGACAACGCCAGCGGACCAGCCTGGCCCGGGGGCTGATCAAGGACGCCCCGATTCTTCTGCTGGACGACAGCGTCAGCGCCGTTGACGCCGTAACGGAGACGCGGATCCTATCCCGTCTGCGCAAAGCCCGGCAGGGCAAGACAACCTTGATCATCGCCCATCGCATCAGCGCGGTGAAACACGCCGACCGGATCCTCGTGCTGGACGATGGGCGGATTGCCGAGCAAGGCACCCATGAAGAGCTGCTGCGTGCCGGGGGCTTGTACGCCAGTCTGTATCACCTCCAGGAAGGAGGCGACAGCGATGCCGTCTAACTCGGAAGCGGCGGACACCCGCAAGAAATACGAGATCACCCCGGAGCAGCGGCGAAAGGCGTTTACGGCGTTGCTCGCTTATGCCAAACCGCATCAAAAGGCGTTCCTCGCCGTATTTGGCTTTGCTTTCCTGGCCATTTCCGCCGACTTGCTGCAGCCGTTCCTGATTAAATACGCCATCGACGAAAAGGTGCTGTTTGGTGCCCATGGCCCTAGCATCCTGTTGGGTCTGGCTTTGGCCTACCTTGCACTTGAGGCCGTGAGCGGCGTCTTCTCTTATTGGCAAGCGAACCTATTGCAACGGGCCGGGCAAAGCATTGTTGCCGTGCTGCGCAAGGATTTATTTAAGCAGATCACGAGGCAGTCGATGTCCTTCTTCGACCGCAACTCCGCCGGCGGCCTCGTTACAAATGAGTCCAGCGACACGGAGACGATCAACCAGTTTTTCACCCAAGTACTGCTGAGCTTGGTGCGCGACGGATTATCGCTGATCCTGGTTGTCGTATTTATGTTTGCGCTGGACGTGAAGCTGGCTTTATATTGCTTGATTCTTTTTCCGATCATTACCGTGATCGCCGTTGCGTTCCGCAAGTATCTGCGCACCAGCTATCAGCGGGCCCGCTCCCTGCTGTCCCGGCTTATCGCGTTTACGGCGGAAAATCTGAACGGCATGAGCTTGATCCAGTCGTTCCATCAGGAAGGGGAACAGATCTCCCGCTTTGGGGAGCGGAACTCGGCGTATTTAAAAGCCAACCTGCGGGAAGTGCGGGCGACCGTCCTGTTCAACCGATCCTTTGATATCCTCGGCAATTTATCGGTGGCTTTCGTGGTTTGGATCGGCGGCTCTGCGGTGCTCGGAGAGCGCATCGAATTTGGCGTGCTGTATGCCTTTATCAGCTATATCCGCCAGTTCTTCCAGCCGATCAACCAGATTACCCAGCAGTGGAACACGCTGCAATCTACGATCGTGTCGGTCGATCGGCTGTGGCGGATTTTCTCCTCCGAGCCGGAGGTGAAAGACCCTGTGCCGAAGGAAACCCAGCCGATGCTGGCTCCTGCCGTGCGCGGGCGGATCGATTTCAATCACATTCGCTTCTCGTACACGGAGGGGCAGGAGGTGTTGCACGGCCTCGACCTCCACGTCCGAGAAGGCGAATTCATCGGCATCGTCGGCACAACTGGCGCAGGCAAGAGCTCGCTGGTGAACCTGCTGACGCGGTTCTATGACGTGGACGATGGCAGCGTCGAAATCGACGGCACGGATATCCGCCGTCTCCCGCAAGCCTCGCTGCATCGCATCGTCGGACTGGTGCAGCAGGACCCGTTCCTGTTCGCCGGGTCCATCATCGACAACGTCCGCCTCTTCCGCGAGGACATCAGCCGCGAGGAAGTGATCCAGGCCTGCCGCCGGATCGGCGCCGAGCCCATGATCGCGCGGCTGAAGGACGGCTACGACACCCGGCTGTCCAACCGAGGCAGCGGGCTGTCCGCCGGAGAGCGGCAGCTGATCTCCTTCGCGCGGATCCTGGCTTTTCGACCGAACATCCTGATTCTCGATGAGGCGACAGCCAACCTGGATTCGCAAACGGAGCAGTTGATCCAAAACGCGCTGAACGTGGTGTCTGCCGGACGGACAACGCTGGTCATCGCGCACCGGCTGTCCACCGTGCAGCAGGCCGACCGCATCCTCGTCATCCGGGACGGCCGCATCGCCGAGCAGGGCACGCACGAGACGCTGCTAGTCCAGGGCGGCTACTATGCAGAGCTGGTTCGCCACTCCCGGCAAGACCGCTCGGAATTGCAGCACCTTGCGCAGCATAGATAATGAAGGGCCGGCCCGTTCCATCGGGTCGGCTCTCTTTGGGATAAACCGCACCTCCCCACCCGGTTCGCAATACTATAGGTGTAAAGTCTATGTTGGGTGGGTGACCTGCAGATGATTTACACCGCGCTTGGGGATTCCATTACGTATGGCGATAACGCTTCCTCGCCGAGATTGGCATATCCCCAGTTGGCCGTATCAACTTATAATCGTTCAAACCCCCGCATGATCAGGGGTTATGTATTGGCCCGTTCCGGCTGGACCAGCAGCAATCTGCTGGACGCCGTGCTGTGGCAGGGATCGGAAATGATTAAACGCTCCTCGGTCGTATCGGTTTGGATCGGCGGCGTCGATTTGGCCAATGCGGCGATTACGCCGCTTGTGAATGGCGGGCCGTTTCCGAATATGGAGATGCTCCTGCAGTTCCGCCGAAATCTAAGCGCCATCCTGGAGCATATCCGCAAAATCAGCTCGGCCCGGATCGTCTGCTGCACGCAGTATAATCCGTTTCCGAGCAGCTCGATCGCGGTCGAGTGGATCAGCCGTCTGAACCAGACGACCCAAACCATCGCCGCGGCCCACGGCGCCAAAATCGCACCGGCGCACAAATGGTTCGAAGGCAAGCAAGCCGAACTGATCGACGGGTACCGGGGAGGCCAGCTGGAGGATATCCTCGGCGGCACGCTGCCGATTCATCCGAACGACCGGGGCCACCGAGTTATCGCAAACGGGCTTGCCCCGTATCTTTTTCCGAAAACCAACGTCTCTTCGAAAAAAAAATAACCGGGATGCATTCCGCATCCCGGACTTACCGCTTACCTGCACGGACTTCTCTTCTCCGGCATTACTTATCTGGCGACTTCGTCTTCCGTGACATCGTTGAAGAACTTAAACGCGTAGATAGCGCAAATGCCAACGATGGTATAGATCACGCGCGACAGGGTTGAGTCTTGCCCGCCGAAAATGCTCGCTACCAAATCGTATTGAAAGAGCCCTATCAACAACCAGTTTAACCCGCCCACAATCAGTAAGGTGAGCGCTACAACGTTCAACGTTTTCATTCCGGGCCAACTCCTCGGTCGAAAATTTTTATTCATTAGTTAAATTTCCAAGTTGCCCAAATTTTATGCAGGTGTGGGCAAATATCACGAATCGGCCAAAAACTAAGGAACAAGCACAGGCAGCGCGCAAAAATCCGAGTAAGATATAACGAGCAAAACGTCTACCGAAAAAATCTCAAGCACTGAGGTGATCCTTGCATGGCAAGTTCGGCACACATTCGCAATCGCGCGAAGCAGCTGAAAGGCCAGCCGGTTCGTGTGGTTTTGCACGACGGATCTTCTTATATCGGATGGATCGCCGGGCTGGATCCGAACGGTCTTCTTCTGTCCGTCCCTCCGCGCCATAAGAAAAAATCAAAGAAAAAAGCGGCGGCGCGCAGCAAAAAAGCCCGGGTATCGGCCTTCCAGCCGTTATTCGGCAGCGGCGTTCCGGGGAATCCATACGCAGGCACCGGCATTCGTCCAGGGGGCTGGGGTTATGGCGGCGGCCCTGGGGGAGGGTACGGTAACTTTCTTGGGAATCCCGGAAGACCGGGACCTGGGCCCGGAACCTATGGCGGCTATGGTTTCGCAGGAGGCCAGGGGCGGCCGAGAAGACCTGGATGGGTAGGCCTGGAAGGCGCAAGCGGAGAATCCGGCGGTTCACAGGAACAGGGCCTGGAAGGTGAAATCCCGGAAAGACCCCGTCGGCCCGGAATATTCGGCATGGTGCAAAAGGTCCAAAAATACATGCCCCTGATGAAAATGGGCTACAACGCCATCAAATCGATTATCCCGTTGTTTAACGGCATCAAGGCCCTGATGGTATAACCGTAAGGCAGTCGTCGCCCCTTCGACGGCTGCCTGTTTTGTCGAGGTCTTGAAATGGGAACGCTGAAAGGATGGGCGATCATAACCCCCTTACTCTCAGGCATGGAAAGGAGCACCGTATGCCGTCTTCTTATCCCTATTTGTCACGAAAACTAGTGCTTGAACCGTTTCATGACCCGGAGCTGCTGGAGGCCGTCTGGACATCCCGTTGGGGCGCGGATAATCCGATAGGTCCCCTTCGTCTGGTGCTGATGCACGCACCGGGCGAGGAAGTGCTGCAGCTCCATGATCACGCCGGCGCAATCGAATCCGGTCCCGTCCTGCTTCAGCATATCCGGGGGAAGCCAAGTAAATCCAACGGCACCGCCGCCCCCAAGCTCAAACGCTTGCAAGCGCAGCATCAAGCTTTAGCCGCCGCCCTGGAGAAGGAGGGCGTTCGGATTCTCTGGCTGGACCCGCCGGACAAGCCTTGGCCGGAAATGATGTATACCCGCGATTTGGGGATGGTTATCCCCGGCGGTGTGATTTTGTCCCGGCTTGCCTTGTACGTCCGGTATGGGGAAACGGCGCTGGCTGCCCGCACCCTTGGCGCCGCCGGCGTCCCAATCCTCGGCATGATCCAAGGCGGCGGCTTCGCCGAGGGCGGCAGCTTTGTCATGCTGGATCGGCAAACGGCGGTTCTTGGCCGGTCGGAGCGGGTAAACCCCGAAGGCATCGAGCAGGTACGCCATATTCTGTCGCTGCAGCAGATCGAACTCCTCGTCATCGATTTGCCCGCCTCGATCATTCACCTGGACGAAGCCTTCCTGATGGTCGACCGCCGCAAAGCGCTGGTGAATATCGCCTTACTGCCCTATTGGTTTCTGGAAGAGCTGCACGGACGCGGCTTCGAGCTGCTCCATGTCGATCCCCGCGATCCAGCACTAACCATCAATGGCTTAACCCTAGCTCCGGGGAAGGTTCTGTTCTCCGCAGACGGGAAGCATACGATCGACCTGCTCTCGAGCCAAGGCGTTCAGGTCATCCCCGTCGAGACCTCCGAAATCGCCAAGATGGGCGGCGGTATCCACTGCTGCACCCTGCCGTTGATTCGGGAACCGCTGCTATAAACGGATACCAACAAAAAAGAGACGCGGGACGCGTCTCTTTTCTCTTCCTTGCTTACTTGCGGCGGTTTTTCGAAAATCGGGTATACACGACCAACGCGGCGAGCATCATCGCCACAAATCCGATATTCTTGGCAGCTTCAGGTGTCATTCCAAACAATATACAAAGGTTCGAGACCAAGCTATTCGTCAGCAGCGCGATTAAAATCAGAAATATCGGACGCCACAGGTTATATCCTCTCATTCAGCGACCCACCCGCCCCTATCATTTGTTATCGTTCCTATGATTTCATATTAGAAGCATTGTAACACAATTAGAGAGCGTTTGCATTTTTTCAAGGGGGGATTTGGGGTTGTCCTCCCCGGCAGCTCGGGCCGCCCTCCGGTAAATTTTGTCATAGACAATCCCCGTGGACCGGTTTGTATAATCAGAAAGATTGTTATTTTTAGGGGAGGAGCAACAACATGTGGTTTTTATTCGCACTACTTACGTCTTTAGCGTGGGGGGGCGCTGATCTTTTCTATAAAAAGGGCAGTGACAGCCAAGACCGGTTCAGTCATCTAAAAATCGTCGTCATGGTCGGTCTGGTGATGGGGATTCACGGCACGGCTTATCTTCTGATCAAGGGGTTGTCTTTCGATCCGATGGATATGATTCGGTATTTGCCGGTATCGGCGCTGTACATCCTATCGATGGCAATCGGCTATTTCGGGCTCCGGTACATGGAGCTATCCATCGCTTCGCCGGTGCAGAACTCCTCTGGAGCGGTGACGGCGATCCTGCTGTATCTGTTTTTCCCCCGTGATCTGGGCTGGGTGGAAATTGCGGGGGTGGCGATCATCACCTTCGGCGTAGTGGGGCTGGCAATTCTGGAGAAGCAAGGGGAACGGATGGCCCTGAAGTCGGGGAAGGAGCTAATCGATGCCAAATACCAAATCGGTATGATGGCGATTACGTTTCCCCTGTTGTACTGCCTGCTTGACGGATTAGGCACGTTTGCCGACGGGATTTACCTGGACGAGCTGAAGCTGATCGGGGAAGATGCGGCGCTGCTGGCTTACGAGTTTACCTTTTTCCTGTGCGCCGCAGCGGTGTTTATTTACTTGGTTGCGGTCAAAAAACAACGCTTCAACTTCTGGGGAGAACGCGTCAAAGGGGTTGCTGCAATCTTCGAGACGGCCGGCCAATTCTTCTACGTGTTCGCCATGGCTAGCAACGCCATCGTCGCGGCCCCGCTGATCGCTTCGTACAGCGTATTTTCGGTCATTCTGTCCCGCCTGTTCCTCAAGGAACGGCTTAGTCGGCTGCAATACGCCGTCGTCGTGCTGGTGCTGATGGGGATCGCTTTGCTGGGGTTGGCGGACGAGCTGTAGGGGAATCGCGGGGCCGTGGCAAGACGGGCCATGACGTGAGTGCTCGGCAACAGCGGAATCAGGTCCTCGGCAAGGCGAGACACGGGAGCCGGCATGGTGAGACGTGAGCCATGTGAGAGGCCAAACCGAGTGACGAATGGGCCGTCCTATCCCGATCATCCGTCCGATCTTCCGGGCGCTCCTATGGTTGAGCGTGGGACGGGCGTGGGCCTAGCGATGAGCCAACCTGGGATGGGCCCAGCATTCTGGCGACAGGGGGAGCGACGAGCCTGGAACGGGTCAATCGATGAGCCAGCCGCTGTAACGGACCGTAATGACCTTATTCGCACATTTCCCGAGTATTTCCCCGTGTAACGGACTCCACGGGCCTTATTTGCCTCGGAAAGCTGCACTTCCCGGGAACTTCCCGGAAATAACGTCATCTCAGTCCGTTACGTTGCAGAAGTGCCTGATGACTCCCCTTTAACGTCTCTAGTGTCCGTTAGAACTCATATCCCGCCTTTCCTCCTATGGACTACCTTCGGTCCGCTCATGGTATACTGCTAATATTATGCCAAAAGTGAGGTCCGACATCATGTGGAAAGAATTCAAAGCCTTTGCGCTAAAAGGGAACGTGCTTGATCTAGCCATCGGGGTCATTATCGGTGCCGCCTTCGGAAGTATCGTGACCTCCCTGGTCAACGACATTCTGATGCCGGTCGTCGGGTTGCTGGTGGGCGGTATTGACTTGAAGGAGATGCAGTTCCAGTATGGGGACACGGTGCTGAAATACGGCGCTTTCCTCCAAACCGTCATCGACTTCTTTATCGTCTCCTTCTCCATCTTCCTGTTCGTCAAGGGAATTAACAGGCTGAGACGCAAAGAGAAAGAGGAGCCAAAGCCCGAAACGCCCCCCGCCCCTTCCAAAGAAGAGGAGCTGCTAGCTGAAATCCGCGATTTGTTGAAGCAAAGAGCGTTGGAGGAGAAGTGACTCCACTCCATGGAAGCAAATAAACCGCCCGAGTCATTTGCGCTCGGGCGGTTTTTCGTCTGCTTCTTTACGCCAACTTCTGCCCGCAATTCGGACAGAAGTTCGCGCCTTCGTTCTTGGCCCCGCAATTGGGGCAGAAGTTAGGGCGCTTGGAGCCCGCTTCGGGTGCGGAAGGACGCGGCGGCTGGCTCTCCTCTGATTTTTGCGACTGCGGCTGATCTTTCCCCTGACCCGGTTCCGGATTCAGGTTCTTCATCATTTCCTTGGCCAGGTTCATCCCCATCATCATACCCGCCATATCCGAAGCCGCCCCGCCGCCTTGCACCTTCCCCGAGGCGAGGCCGTCAGTCATGCTGACCTGCTGGTATTTCGGCAGATTGCCGATCATCTCATGCGATGCCGTCTTGGTGATCATATCCTGGATTTCCTTCGGATAACTGAAGCTCATCACCTGGAACCCCGTGATCGCCAGCCCATCGTCCATCACCTGCATATCGAGGTCTTCCTGAATGCCCCTCGCGATATCCACGGCATTGGCCTGCAGATTAAACATGTCCTTGCCTTCCCGGCTAATCCACTTCATCAGCAACTGGTCGAGTACGGAGGTAATGCGAAGCTTGACGTCCTCCACCAGATAGCTTTGCTTGACCCCCGCCACCTTATCGATGAGGGTCACGTAGTCATTCACCTTGAAATTAAACGTGCCGTTCGCGCGGATCGGCATCCCGCCGGGCAACTGAGGCGTAGGGATTAACACCGGATTCTGCGTGCCCCAGCGAACGGTAAACTCCTTCGTGTTGACGAACAACACCTCAACCCGCATCCCGCTGTTGAATCCAAACTTAAACCCCTTCAACGTGGATAGGAACGGCACGATCTCCGAAGCAATGTTATACTCGCCTTCCTCCTTAAAAATCCCCTCAATCTTCCCGTTATTGATGAAGATCGCATCCTGCCCCGAGCGGATGATCAGCTTACTCCCTTTTTTGATCTCACGGTTGCTCCATTTCCAGAAAATCATGTCGTCCCGGAATTCTTCCCATTCCACGACATTGGCAAATTGGCTTTTAAAAAAACTCATCGGCTTTCCTGCCCCTTCCTTTAGAATGATCCCCGGCTTCCGCTATGGGAGTGTCCGCCGCTGGTTGTACCGCCGCCTCCGCCGCCACCTCCACTGCCACCACCGCCGCTATTGTTGCTGCTCTCGATCTTCGTTTTCGTGACCGTCGTGCGGAGATAGTTGTCTTGTCGCCAAATGACGCCAGAGTCACCCGAGTCCTCATAGGTACGGCTGTTCACCGTCACCCGGCCGCCGCTCCGGAACGCCATCACACCAACGACCAACGCTCCAACGATCAACGCAATCAGAAGTTGAACGCTGGTATCAAACAGGAGATTATCCGGATTCACTCCCGGTCGGAACCCCGCATACCGGTAAACCGTGCGTATGTATTCTGCAAACGCGCCGTGATAATCGCCTGCGGTTAGCATGGGGGCGATTTTGTTGCGTATTTTGTCCAAACGGCTGTCATCCAGAACTTCCTCGCCTTTATAGAAGCCTGCCAGATATAAATCCCGATTACGCATATCCAACGTCAAAATCACGGCGTTTCCATGCGCTTTATCGTAGCCCGGGGCTCGCTCGTCATAGAAAGCCTCGGTCAGCTTCACGACGTCCTCGTCTTCGGGGTTATCCGTCGTATAGACCATGATGTCGAGTTCTCTTTTGGGCCCATATTCATTCGCCAAGGCGTCTAAATCATCAAGATATTCCGGATACAGGAGTTCGGCCTCATCGTAGATTAGCTTCTTGTGGGCTGGGGATGATTCAGCCTGAGCCGTCAATGGAGTCAGCATACTTAACGCGATTAGAATTAGGAACGAGAACGCGGCTACCCCTCGCTTGTTCATAGGAATACGCCTCCCCATACCCAGGCCACGATTTTCAGCCCCAGAAAAGATACCGCCGAAACGCCGGCAAACCATGCCGCCATTTTTCCTTTGCTTAGCGGCGGTTTCCCGACCACTTTCCCCGTCTGGCCGTTCATGGCAAAGGTGTACTGCTTGCCCTTGTAGTTGTAATAAACCATCCACACCGGCAGCAGCGAGTAGTCGGCTCGCTTAACGATCGTGTCGATCTGTTTGCCGGCATAACTTACCGTAGTGTACTCAGAAACGGTTGAAGAAATATAAGATTCGATATAAGGCATCGTTTTTTCCCGGGCTCTCGGCGTGAGCTGCTCGCTGGTATAGTTGTACTTTTCGGCAATGTAACCGGCGAGATACGGCGTCTTAAACGTCTTTAATTGATCGTAGGGAAAAGGCTCCAGCTTATCCATCAGCTGATCGTCCATTTTGGCCGAGGCATCAATCGGCAGCCGCACATAATTTAACCGAATTCTCCGGTAAAACTCGTAATAATCCGTCTCCGTGTATTGATATTCGCCTCGCCGATAGCTCCTTACCTTGGTCCCTTGCCCGCGGACATCCACGTTATTGAGTAAATCGTATAACCAGAACGGGACATACATCCCGGTGATGCCCTGAATGCGATCCGCGGTCATGAATCCGCGGGGGGTGAGCAGCCCTTTCCGGCACCATTTTTTGAAGGCTGCCATCGCCTCTTCCTTGCTGATCGCAAAAGGAATCACCCGCTGCGGGGCCAGCTTCCCGGTCAAGCGATCGCTGAGCACCACGGCGGACCCACAGAAGCTGCAGGTCGTTGCACTGGTCTCCGGCTCCGTGACGATGACCGCGCCGCAACTCTCGCAGTGGTACTCCCGGACCTCATCCTCCGCAAACACCTGCTGCTTCAGCGGGTCGGGAATTTGCTCAATATTGTCCTTGCGGCCGCAGCTCGGGCAGGACAGCATGCCCGTCGTACTATCAAACGTCATGCCGCTGCCGCAGTTCGGGCATTTGTATTCAATAACCGGCAATTCGTTCACCTCGATCCATCCGAATTCAATTTTCAGGAATCCTGTTTGTTGATTTTCGCTTTGAGCGCCGCCAGTTCGCTCTCAGGTCCAGATCCCGGGGCTTCGTCCGACTTCATCCCCGCAGCGTTGTTCTTCTCCAACTCCGCGAAGATCGCATCAAGATCATCCTCCTGCGACCCGGCCCGAAGCTCCGCCAAAGCCAGCGCTTCGTTTAGCGCTTGCTCGGCCTTGGCCTCCAGCTCGCGAAGCGCCGTTTCCGAGCCGCCCGAAGCCTGGGCCCGGCTTAGCGCTTCTGCCTCCGCCAGCTTACTCTTCAGCGTGGCTTGCCGCGCCTCCAGCTTCTGTAAATCGGAGACAAGCTTCCCCAGCATCTGCTTCATCTTGGACGAATTTTCCGCCGCTTGGTCATAAGCCGTCTGCAACCCCTGCAGCCGCTCCGCCTGCTTCGCCTTGCGCTCCAGAAACTTCAACGCGGCGGACTCATCGCCCGATCCCACGGCCTTCTCCGCGTAACGCTGCAGCTTCCGAACCTCCTCGGCGCATTCATCCAGCGCTCGCTTGGCCCGGTCCTCCTCCGCCTGAACCGCTGTCGTCTCCGCCTTGACCTGCCCGATATCCAGGCTCAATTGACGCAGGTAGGCATCCACCGTCGCCGCCGGATCCTGTGAACGCTCCAGCATGGCGGAGAGATTCGACCGCATGACATCCTTAAACCTCGACAAGATTCCCACTTCCCGTCCCTCCTTCAGATGGTCATTTACTTAATAATACATCATATCGAACCCATTGGTTTCATTGTCGCCAACGAAGGCATGGCAAAAATAAAAACGCCCCTAAGGGCGTTCTCTCGGATTCGCGCTAGCGCAAACCGTCTGAACCATGGGATAAACCGATCCTCCATGCGCATTTTCGTACTAGTGGCTCGACTCTTCTCTTTTCTCAGAGTAAGCGATCAGATTGACCTTTTCGCCGAGGGACTGCTCGATCTTCTCCTCCAGCCTCCGAATCTCTTGGACTAGCGACTCCCGTCCCTCCAGATCGGTGAACTCGTAATCCTGCTGCATGACGCACGCTCCTAACCGTTTTTGTAGGTAACTTGCACGGAAATACGTCGTTCTATGCAGTCAGGGGCTGGCTTGGGCTCCTCCGACTTCCTTGGCTGCTGCTTTATTCGCGAAGATCGGTACCATCCGCCGCTTCCCATCCCGAAACACCGCCAACTCCTTGTACCCCTGGTCGATCGCATCGGACAAGGCTGTATCTAGCAAAGTGCCGATATCGTCCGGAAAATGAGCGTCCGAGGATAACGTCAACGGAACTTCGTAATGGGCAAGTACGGACAGGAACAACGGGCTCGGGCAGCTCTCCGCGATGGGATAGCGGTACGCAAGGCCGGTATTGATCTCGGTGGCTACACCGCTGCGCACCATTTCCTTGGCGATGCTCCGGTAATACGGCAGCAGCTTCTTCTCGTCGGCCGGCCGAAAACCAAACACTTTCAAGTTGTCCGGGTGGGCGATAATGTGAAACAACCCCGAGGCGCAGGCTTGCCGCAGCAATTCGTAATAGTCCGCATAGGTCTGCACGGGATCCCGGCCATCGAAGCCAGTCTTCGCCTCCGGATTGTCGAACCCCCAGCCTTCCAAAAAATGCACCGAGCCGATCACGTAATCCCAATCGTAACCTGCCAAAATTTCGCCCAGCTCCGCTTCGCCGCCGGGGAAGAAATCCGCCTCAATGCCAAGCGCGAGATCGGGCCGCGTCTTTTTCGCTTCCGCAACAAAGTTGACGAAATCCGTGATGGAAGCCACGCAAACCTGATCCAGCCAAGCCCGCTGCAGTTTACCCACCCGGCTGTCATCCAGCAGCATGTGTTTCTCGTAATACGGCCGACACTCCCGAAACCGGTATAAATGATCAACCACGCCAAACTCCTGAATCCCGCGTTCGCGCCCCCGGATCAAGTAGCGATCCAGCCACTCCTCGCTATAACTCCCCTGCTCCATTCGCCGAGACAACAGCTTCGCCATTTCCTCGGCATACTCCATCGTATGATGCCCGAGCGCCGGGTCCGGCCCCGGCTCGGTCGAAGCCAGCCCTTGCAAGGTCCGCGACAACCAGCGCATGGAATACGGGCCTTCCTCCAAATGAAAATGCATGTCAACCTTCAACCGCAAACGCCTCCTTGTCTACTCCCATTTCACCATAGCCTCGGAAGGCTTAATCCCTAGATAATGGCACATCAGCGGAGCCAGATAGAGCTGGGACAAGCCCTGATTCCCTTGGAGCATCGGCGACGGGATCGGTAACTCGCCAAATACATACATCGGAACGTTTCGCTCCTCCGGCTCGGTGCCTCCGTGCTGTCCCGCCGCATTCATGCCGTGATCGGACGTGACGATGATTTCGTACCCTTGCGATCTCCAAAGCGGCACCAGCGTAGCCAGCATCCCGTCCGCCGCGCGGACGGCGCCTTCGTACTGCTTGCTCTCCCCGCCGTGCTTATGCCCCATATCGTCGATGTTCATCGAATGGATATAGAGAAAATGCGGATCGTACGCCGTGCGCAAATGCTCCGCATCGAGGAACAGGTGGCTATCCGGATAGTGGTCCTCGAAATAAAAGATTCCATGCTGAATCGGCTGGCTCTCCTCATGCTGATGCCGGTCGGTCACCGGGTTAAACGGCGCCCGGTTGTACAGTTCGCCGACCCAATGGTACGCGGCGGCGGCCGTTCTTAATCCAGCGGTTACGGCAAGATGGAACACGCTTTGCTCCCGGCTCAGCCGCGCGATGTGATTGGCCGTAATGCCGTTTCTGGCAACCGGCGTACCGGTCAGCAACACTTCATAGAGCGGGCGGGACAGGCTCGGAAGCTGCGACTGCACTTGATAGCAGGCCACCTCTCCCTGCTCCACGAGATGCTCC
The DNA here is from genome assembly GCF_001486505.1 of Paenibacillus rubinfantis. GTDB lineage: Bacteria > Bacillota > Bacilli > Paenibacillales > Paenibacillaceae > Fontibacillus > Fontibacillus rubinfantis. The sequence continues at coordinate 212,635 of NZ_LN909064.1, read as the reverse complement.
ATGTACCCGAGATACTTGCGAGCTGCATCATATCTTAAGCCGTCCAACACAACCACAACGAGCTTCTTGGCTTCTGTTTCTAGTTCGGTTTCTGCTTTTGCTGATGACATTCATTTCTCCCCCTTTAATTGGTGGCCTCAATCCATTGAATGCGATGGCCGCGTAGCGCCTGCATCCATTCCTTGGGCACGGCAACGTCGCTTACAATGGCGTGTACCCGGCTCAGCGGCGCGATCTCCACGAATGCTTCCTTACCTAGCTTGGACGCATCGGCCAACACGATCGTGCGGGACGCGGCCTCAATCATCCGGCGCGACATGCCTGTTTCGTCGACATCGTAATCGCTGATCCCCCGCTCCAAGGACATTCCGCCAATGGAGATAAACGCCTTATCGACCCTAAATTGCGACAGGATGCTCTCGCCAATCGTCCCTGACATGGACTGTTGCTCCGGATTTAATTCTCCGCCCACCACAAAAATCTTCCCGGAAAACCTCCCGCCGTTCAACGACTCCATCAGGTGATACGCCACAGCGAGCGAGTTCGTCAGGATCGTCAGCCGCTCCCTGCCGGCGATCGCCTTGGCCATCTCCAGCGTTGTCGTCCCGATGTCGATAGCGATGGTGTCGCCGGATTCAATCAGCTCGGCGGCGGCGCGGCCGATCCGCTCCTTCTCCTCCGCCTTGACCTTCTGGCGCTGCAAGTACGGCGGTTCATAGCTGGTCAGCTTGGTGAGGACTGCGCCGCCGTAGACTCTTTTGGCCAAACCTTCCTTCTCCAGCAGGATCAAATCGCGGCGTACGGTCTCTTCCGACACGGTTAAACGATGCGACAGCTCCGGAACCTTCACCTGTCCCTCCTGCTTTAACTGCTCCATGATGACGCGTTTGCGTTCTTCGGATGAAATGGACAACTTGCTTAAGCTCCTTCCTTCTCCAGCTGCAGCAGTTGCGTATGATCTAAAGCGAGGGCGATGGGATGGTTCTCCGCGAACCGCCGGGATCTCCCGTCGTTCAACATATCCACCGTCAGTCGAATGCCGGCCGCATCGATGGCGTAACGGATGACATTGCCGAGAATCGACGCCGAGTGAACGTTGCCCTCCACGATGGGTTTGTCCGAATAGACCGGGTCCGCAGCTTGCTCCGATCCGACCAACGAGAGCGCCTCCGGCCGGATGGCGTAGCTCTCCGCATCGCCGGGCACCGCACCAAACAACCGTAATGCTTCAGCCCGCGTCAGCACGTTGTAGCTGCCCATAAACCGCGCCACGAACTCCGTAGCGGGCTTGGCGTACAACTCCTCCGGGGTCCCTTGCTGTATGATATTCCCCTGGTTCATCAGGCAGACCCGGTCGGACAAGGTTAACGCTTCCTCCTGATCGTGTGTGACGAAGATCGTTGTCATGTTAAACTGCTTCTGGATCTCGCGGATTTCCGTGCGCAGATTTTTGCGGATCTTCGCATCCAGCGCGCTCAGCGGCTCATCCAATAGCAGCACCTTCGGACGGATAGCCAGAGAACGGGCGAGCGCCACGCGCTGCTGCTGTCCCCCCGACAGCTGTGCGGGATAAGCGTCTCGCTTATCGGCCAAATCGATAAGCTCTAGCAGTTCGCCGGATCTCTGACGGCGGGCTTCCTTGGCAACGCCGCGCATCCGCATCCCGTATTCGATATTTTCGCGGACCGTCATATTCGGGAACAAAGCGTACGATTGGAACACCATGCCAATCTCCCGGTTCCGAGGGGGCAGATTCACAATGTCCTTGTCGTCCAGCCAGATCTGCCCTTCGTCGATCTCCGTCAGGCCGGCGATGCAGCGTAGGAGCGTGCTTTTTCCGCAACCTGAAGGCCCTAACAGCGTGACTAACTCCCCCTCGCGGATCTCCAAGTTCACGCGATTCAGCACCGTAGCCGTTCCAAACTGCTTGCGGATCCCTTCCAGCTTCAGATATGGCTTCATTCCGAAATCCCCCTGTTTACTTTTTTGCCGAGCTTCATCAAGACCATGGACAACGCCAGGATAAACAAGAAATACGAAATCGCGATCGCGCTGGCTAAATGCCCGCTTTCATTCATCCGCCGGGACAAATACACCTGAATCGTCTGAATGTGTCCGCCCACCAGCATGTTCGTCATCACAAACTCCCCGAAAAGGACGGAAAAAGACAGCAGAGTCGACGTCACCACCCCCGGCCAGATGTTTGGCAAAATCACGGTCACGAACGCCCGCATGCGGCCCGCGCCCAGCATCTCCGCGGCATTCAGCAGTTCCGGCGCCGATACGGTCAACAGGCTGTTGCGGATACCCTGGTACATATAAGGCAGAACGATGATGAAATACGCACCGATCAAAATGTACGCGGTCCCCGAAATATTGATCGGGCCGGAGGAGTACGCGCGGATCAACCCCACTGCGGCAACGACGCCCGGAACGGCATAAGGGAGCACCACAATCCCTTTCATGAAGCTCTCCAACCGGGGCAAATAGACAGTGATAATGAACACGGCCGGCAGCATGACGGCCAGGCTAAGCGCGATGCTGATCCCGCAGAGATACAACGATTTCCATAACGCGTCCAGGAAACGAACATCCTGAAACATCCCGCTGAACCATTCCAGCGTCCAGCTCTGCGGCAGCAGGGTCGCTTGCCACTCCTTCGCGAACGCGTAAATCATCGTTGCCAGCAAGGGAAGCAGCAAATAAATCATCACGAGCAGCATCAGGGAACGCGGAGCCCAGCCCGCCTTCTTGCTTGGCGTCTGCATCACAATTCCTCCTTAAGGGCAGGCGATTTCAGCTTGGGCCATTTCCTCCGGCTGCGAACCTTCCGCTCCGCCGAGCCAGGTTGGAACCGGTGTAATCGCTGGGTCATCTTGTGGTTCAGGTAAACTGCCAGCAGCGTCGACAGGCCTAGAATGACCGCCAGCGCATTCCCCAGCTGCGGCTCGGTCACGACGTCGCCCGAGACCAAGTTCCCGATCCGCACGGCAAGCAAGTTGAAATTGCTGCCGACGAGGGCATAAGCCGTCGCGTAAGCGCCCATCGCATTGGCGAATAAAATTCCCAGCGTGCCGAACACGGCCGGCATCAGCACCGGGATCCCGATCGTTCTCCAAAACTGCCAATGGCTCGCGCCCAGCAGGGACGCCGCCTCTTTCCACTGCTCTCGAATGCCGTAGAACGAAGGGTACAGCAACAATAACGCTAAAGGAACTTGAAAATAGACATACACCAGGACAAGTCCCGACCAGCTATATAAGTTAAAACCGGCAAATACATCCCAGCCCCACTGCTTAAAGAGCAAAGTAAATACCCCATTGCTGCCCAGCAGAATAATGTACGCAAAGGCGAGCGGTACGCCGGCAAAATTCGAAGTCATATTGGACACCATGATCAGGCGGTCCCGCATCTTCGGCGCAAACCGCGTTACGGAATAGGCGCACGCCAATCCGACGACGATCCCGATCACGCTCGAGAAGACCGAAATCAGCAAGCTGTTCTGAATCGCTTTGAGATAATACTCGCTTTGAAAAATACGGGCGTAATACCCCAGCGTCATTCCGGCGCCTTCCTCCGAGCGGACGCTTCCCGTAATCATCGACACGATCGGCACCAGCTGGAACAGGGCCACCATGACGACGAAAGGAACGAGCCCTAGCAAAAACCAGCGATTTTTTCGCTTCACGCCACACCCTCCTTGGTTAGAAAAAAGGGGCGTCCCCCGTCCCAGACGTTTGACGCCCCCCCTCAATGGGTTGAACACGGACCCGTGATTTGCCCGGTTAGTTCATATGAACGAGCACGCGCTCCTGCCACAGTTGCGGCAGCTTCTTCGTCGTTTCTTCCCAGGCTTTGTAGTCGGTGACCGGCTTCACGTTGGCATAGGCCTCCGCCGGCAGCAGCTTGGCGGCAACCTCCTCAGGAAGCTGTACACTTTCGCGGATCGGACGGGCATAACCCTTCGCCAGGTTGATTTGGCCGGCATCGCTTAAGATGTATTCCCGCGTCAGCTTCGCGGCATTCGGATGCGGCGCGTATTTGTTGATGATCGTGGCGTAGCCGCTGACCACGCTGCCTTCCTTCGGAATCGCCACGTTAAACTTGCCCGCACCGCCCAGTTGATCGCGGTAATTCAGGGCATTGAAGTCCCAGAACAAGGTCACTTGCACTTCGCCCTTCTCGATGTTCGCCAGCGAAGCTTCCGCACTGGACAAGCGGCCTTTTTTCGCCAAGTCTTCGAAGTAAGCAATCCCCGGCTCGATGTTCGTCTCGTCCCCACCATAGGCCATGGCGGCCGCGAGGACGGCCATTTGCGCTTGCGCGGCTTTGGTCACGTCACCAACGATGATTTTATAGTCGCCGTTCTTCAGGTCTTCCCAGCTTTGCGGCGGATTTTTGACCAGTTCCGTATTGGTGAAAAACGCGATGGAGCCTTGATAACCGACGACCCAGTGGCCGTCCTTGTCCTTGGCCCAATCCGGGATCTCGTCCCAATACGAGGTTTTGTACGGTTGCGTTACGCCTTTATCCACTGCAACCGGACCAAACGCGATACCGACGTCGCCGATGTCCGCGGTTGGCTTATCCTTCTCCGCTTCAAATTTGGCGATCTCCTCGGCACTCGACATATCCGTGTCCGTGTGATCCAGCGAATATTTCGATTTCAGATCTGCCCAGGTATCTTTCCAGTTCGCCCACGTGTCCGGCATACCGACGCTCACAACCGAACCTTCCTCTTTGGCCTTCGCTTCCAGATCGGCCAGCGACAGCTCTTCCGCCTGTGCCGATCCGCTTGTATCCGTTGCAGCGGCGCTACTCCCGTTGCCGCCGTTACCCCCTGCTCCACAAGCGGCAAGCATCAATACGAACAAGGATAAGACCAGACCCAGCACTACCTGCTTTTTTAACCCAAATTTCATGGTTTCTATGCACTCCCTGTGGATTATTGTGGGTTCGCCATGTATTTCTGTTGAGTTCGACCCAAGAAGAGTATAGGTTTTGACTGTTTGCGCTGGATTAATGGAAATGGCGAAGTTTATTAAATTGGGAGTGTCGGGGGATGGGGGGAGGCAGGAGGTGGGATTGAAGAAAAACGGGAAGCCTTGGGAGGTAAGTAACGGTGGGCGGTGGGCGGAATAACGGACATTTATGGTCTTATGTGGACTTTTGAACTCGCGGTACGTTAAATAAGGGACTTTTGTGGCGTTATTTTGCCGGATCCCCACCCAAACTCCTCTTTTCCAGCCTACTTTTATGATATAAGGGTAAAAATGCAGCTATTTCGCGCCAAACTCGATCTTTAGAGGAAATAAAGCCCTTTTTTACCCTTATCACTTCGCACTTCACCAGGCGAACCATGATTAGCGCTTACAATTTTGTTCGGTAATTTGCCCTTGTAAGTGCGCTCGGGATTGGGATAAGATAGCCATGACATTTTTCGGCAGTAAGGGAGGCGGAATGAAGGGACCCCTCTTCATCAATTATGAAAGTCATCAAGTTCTTCTTACAGATTACGTTGCTTACTTTATTCTACGGTGCAGGTACGTTGCTTCAGATGTGGACGCAGGCGCCGATTCCCGGCAGCATCTTCGGCCTGGTCCTTCTGTTCCTCGCGCTTAAGTTACGGATCGTCCCTGCAAAGTGGATCGAACAAGGGGCCGGGTTTATGCAAAAATACATCCCCTTATTTCTGGTCCCGGCTACGGTTGGGGTTATGGACTATTTTCAGGTGTTCACTCATGGTGGACAATGGCTGATTGTAATTGTTGTATTCAGCACACTTTTAACCTTGGTTCTAGCGGGGTTGACGACGCAATGGGCGGCCCAACGAACTCCAAAAGCTCAACCAGAGGAGGCGGCTACATGCGTGAAGTCCTATACGAAACAGGCATAGTGCTGGGCGTTGTCTTCTTATACCTTCTGATGAGCGGGATGTATCGCAAGCTGAAATGGGCGATTCTCGTCCCTGTCTTAACCTGTTCCACGCTGGTCATCGGCTTGCTCATGACGACGGGGAACTCCTACGGGGATTTCATGCGTGGCGGACGTTGGCTGCAGTATGCTCTTGGCCCCGCCGTCGTCGCTCTCGCTTATCCGATGTACAAAGAGCTCGACGCGTTGCTCAAAGAATGGAAAGCCGTCCTCGCCGGCACCTTCGTTGGGATTTTGGCCGGAATGATCAGCGGGATTGGATTGGCCCTATGGGAAGGGTATCCCCGTGAACTGATCCTGTCCCTCTTGCCCAAATCCATCACCACACCGGTAGCGATGGAAATCTCCAGCAGCTTGGGAGGCAACGCCTCCGTCACCTCCGCCCTGGTGATGATCGCGGGGCTAACGGGCGTGATCCTGGGGCCGCTGGTCTTCAAATGCTTGGGAATCACCAGCGAGTATGGGCGGGGCATTGGCTTTGGGGCTGCCTCCCACGCGCTTGGAACAGGCAAAGCCGCCGAGTTTGGACCCACCGTCGTCTCGACCAGTACGGTGGCGCTGACCTTTAGCGCGGTATTCGGCTCGGTGCTGGCGCCGGTGGTTGTTTGGTTATTGTTGTGAGAGGGTACTGTTCATTAAAAATAAGACCAGCGCGAGGTAGTTCCTAAATAGAACCAAAGCGCTGGTCTTGGGTATTTAGCATCACTTCTTAGAATTAAAATATTCCTTATCAACGCGCAGTTGCTGTTTGAGAATCCGATTAAACAGTCCCTTGCCGATTTCACCTGTCCCTTTGGACACGGCCGTCCGCAACACTTCTCCATCAGGCAACGTTTTTCATAAATTTTGTCTCTACCGTTCTGACTTACTATAATCCATCCATCGTGCTTAAGGAAGTTCTCCAGATCACTCCTACTAGGCATGCAGCATCCCTGCAACCGACTCAAGGTCATCCTCGATCAGCACGCGTAATATATATGGGGCATGATTATGGCGGTTAGGTGTATTGTAGTATCGAAAGTAGTTATTTTCATAATCAATCGCATATTCAACCAATTGACGGGCTAATTCTAATCGAAGCTCATCAAGTGTCTCACCGTCTGCAACAATATCCTCAATCTGCTCGATAGACCCTGCATAACGGCCATCTTCATCTTGTTCATATTCAAAAGTCAATTCATAAACCGATAACAATTCTTTCATCTGCTGTTTGGAAAAGGCCATAATGACATCCCGATTGCGTTTAATCGCTTGCGGCTTCTCTCTCACAATCGTATCAATAAATCCACCAAAGTTAGCTCTTACGTCCGTTGCGTTTAAAATAGTCTGCATATGCACCCCTCCGCACAGTAAATAATATTGAAATGATGCTTGTCCGCAACGTTCCTATTTCCCCTATGTACAAAAGAGAAAAGCAGTGAGACAATGATTAACGGCTTATAGATAGAAAGAGATTGATAGAGCGCGTTTGGGGGAAAAAGAGAAACCGATGGACTTTGACATCTTGGCAGCATCGCTTATTTTTGTGATAACCTTGACCTTTGTCATTTGGCAGCCAAAAGGGCTGAATATCGGGTGGTCTGCTTGTGGCGGCGCGGTACTGGCCCTACTGGCCGGCGTCGTTGGCTTTGACGACGTGGGGGAAGTTGTACAAATCACGTGGAACGCCACTTTAACGTTTATTGCCATCATTATCATTTCGCTGATCTTGGACGAGATCGGCTTATTTGAATGGGCAGCACTGCACATGGCTCGGGCGGCACAACGCAGCGGTATCCGCATGTTCATTTATGTCAGCCTGTTGGGAGCGGTGGTGTCGGCATTTTTTGCCAATGACGGGGCAGCCTTGATTCTTACACCGATTGTACTGGCGATGGTCCGACATTTGAAATTTGAGGAAAAAATGATCTTCCCGTTCATCATGGCTAGCGGGTTTATTGCGGACACCACGTCGTTGCCGCTTGTTGTCAGCAACCTGGTTAACATCGTGTCGGCAGACTATTTCGGGATTGGCTTCGCGCAATACGCCGCCCGGATGATGATTCCGAATCTGTTTTCGCTTGGGGCGACGATTGCGGTGCTGCTGCTTTATTTTCGCAAAAGCATTCCTCGGGCCTATGATCCATCCCAGCTGAAAGCACCGACCGAGGCGATCAAAGACCTGCATCTGTTCCGCCTGTCCTGGGTGGTGATGGGGGTTCTGTTGATCGGATACCTGGTGAGCGAGTTTCTTCATCTCCCGGTCTCCTTGCTTGCCGACGCGGTGGCCCTGATCTTCTGGGCGATCGCCCGCCGGAGCCAAGCGGTCGACACGAAGGCCGTCATGAAAGGCGCGCCGTGGAACATCGTCGTTTTCTCGATCGGGATGTACCTCGTCGTATATGGCCTCGGCAATGCCGGGTTGACCGAGGTCTTGGCCGACCTCATCCAAGCGGCGGCGGATCAAGGCCTGTTCGTGTCCACGATGGCTATGGGCTACATCACCGCGTTCTTGTCGTCGATCATGAATAACCTGCCGGCCGTCATGACCGGGGTGCTCGGCATCGCCGAAACCGCCACCTCCGGCCCGATCCGCGAGTCGCTGATCTACGCCAATGTCATCGGTGCCGACCTCGGCCCGAAGATCACGCCAATCGGCTCGCTCGCCACCCTGGTCTGGCTCCATGTCCTCGCCAAGAAGGGCGTCCGCATCTCCTGGGGAACGTACTTCAAGGTTGGTATCGTGCTGACGATTCCGATATTGTTCGCGACGTTGGTGGGGTTGTGGGTGGTTTTGAGGGTATTTTAGGAGAGGCAACCGATTTGCATAGTAAAGGCGTATGCAGAGACCATATGCCTTTTTTTCATCGAGTTACCCAATCGACTTAGCGATTAATTTACCCCCTTTCCCCGTCATTTCCCGAGAGCACTTCGATCATCAATCCAGCACCCAATCTAAAACCATGCGTGAACGCTGCCGCCATCTCCATTCCTTGAATTTGCTGTTGCAAGTCGATTAGTACCTCCAATTCTGTGAAATCCTCACTAGATAACTTCTCCTTCCATGCTATCGTAGCTTTGGATAGCTCTCTGCTGAGTTGGTAGTATTGCGGATCTTTCGGGGCTCTCTTCTCCTCATAGATGAGGTGGCCGTAGTAGAAAGACTCGAGAATAGGTAACATAATAAGGCCTCCTTTTTATCAAGAAAATAACAAAAATAGAGGCGGCATGTGGTACGTATATACGTATCATCTCCCTAAATCTAGGGAATCTTTTGAATCGGTCATGCGCCACTCTAAGCCTTGCCCGTAAATAAATTATGGTGTAAGAGTGGTTAAAACAAAGTTGCAATCGGATTCCAACGTGTTGTTATAACGGTTGAATAGTATAATAATAAGTTCTATGAAAGGCGAAGGTGATGTACGAAATGGAGCGTAAAGTAACGAAGTTAGAAAAAGAGCTCAGAATTACTATGACTGAAGCTCTGAAGCAAATCGGGCTGGAGCAAACTGAAGGAGCAATTATTATCCATAAGATCAAAAATGTAACTCTACCTGAAGGAATCAGCGCTGAGTTTCTCGAAACCCTTTCTAGTGTGATAGTTGAGTACGATGAAACATTAAATAGCCTAAAGGATCGTTAGGATGCCTTTTTCGATATTTGACCATTTAACATTTTGAACACATGAGGTAAAACTATGCTCAATACACCATGGCTGACCCGCGGACTCCCCCTACTCTTTCTTATAACGCTTATTCTCTTAGTTTACCTGTCTCAACGCGAATCCTACAGCCCCGTTACCAACTCCCATATCCAGCAGTTGCAAGAAAAAGAGAACTTCGAAATTCTCGACGTGTCGTCAGCGTAATCAACCAGAAGCTGGATTATCATATGGATCTCATGCTGAACGAGACGACAGCCAGCCCGTTCAGGTGTTTGGCATTCAATCAGGATATCCTTACCTCATGATTCGAATCCATGATGACCAGCTACTTCAGGAAGGCAGCTTCATTCAGGCCACTTTCAACCAGAACGAATGGCATCGGCAAGAAATGGACCCTTCAAGAAAGAGCTATATTGCTCTAGGGGATTATGATGAAGCAGTCCAAGTAAGCTCGTCGGTTCATATCTATAATGCGGATCAGGAAGTGATATTTGAGTAAGTAACCTAAGTACCCGTCTGATTCCCTCACTTGTATTTTCAAGCATATTTGGATACGCTCAAGATAAGGTTCCAATTTGACTGAACGAATGGATGGTGTCTTATGCCGAATCCAAGACTTGAACCACAACAAAAATCCGCCATAATCAATTATTTAAACGAGCACTTCAAAGCGCATACCGTAATATTATTCGGGTCGGCTGCAAGGGGAGAGATGCGCCAAGACAGCGATGTAGATATTGCTTTTATATCCGAGGAACTCTCTCCCTCCGCGTATGAACTATTTATGGCCGCTTCTGAACTTGCCAATCTGGTAGGGCGCGAGGTTGATCTGATTTATTTTCCTCTGGCCAATCCCGTCTTCAAAGCACAAATCATTGGAACAGGCGAGGTACTGCAAGATGTCGAGCCGTATGTCCGGCAGACTGCATTTATGCAAGCCCTCAAGGAATACGCCCTACTTAACGACGAACGCAAAGAAATCATGGAGAATTACCGGAGAGGGTGAGCAAATTGAACCGCGATATCCTAACAAACAAATCAGAAACGATCAACCGTTGCCTGAAACGGATCCATGAAGAGTATGAAGGAAAGCAAGAGAACCTCGAAAACTACACTAAACAGGATTCCATAATCTTGAACCTACAGCGCGCCTGTGAAGCTTGTATCGATCTGGCCATGCATCTGATCTCTGAAAATAAATGGGGAATCCCTCAGAGCAGTCGGGAGGCTTTTGATCTGCTCTTGGATAATGGGGTGATTGACGAAGAGCTTAACCGTAATCTGAAGGCTATGGTTGGTTTCCGTAATATAGCCGTACATGATTACCGGAGCATACAAATTGAAATCGTCCAGGCCATTCTTGAGCACCACCTTGATGATTTCGTTATTTTTGCAAGAAAGGTCAGAGATTTCGATGCATAAAGCCCCCGGAAGCCTATATCTGCCGGGGCTTTGTTATCGTCACATTCAAAGCTAATTTCCCAGCCGAAACCTCACTTCGATATATCCAAAAATCCCTCCCCAAACACATCCCGCACATCGTGGATTGTCAGGAACGCAGCTTGGTCGATGGAGCGGACGATTTTTTTCAAGGTGGATACCTCTTGCTTGCTGATGACGATGTAGAGAACCTCTTTTGGGTTCTTCGTATAGTAGCCATGGCCCGACAGGACGGTTACGCCGCGGTCCATTTGGGTGATGACCATCTCGGCGATGTCGTTTTGTTTCTCGGAGATAATGGTGACGGCTTTCTTGGGATTCAGCCCCTCAATCATAAAGTCCATCACCTTCGTGCCTACATATAGGATCACGATCGTCAGCATCAGCTTCTCCGCGCCAATGATGAAATAGGAGGAGAATGCCACGATCAGATCGAAAAACAGCAGCGCATAGCTGATATTCCAATCGAGATATTTATTGGCGATCCGCGCCAGAATGACGGTTCCTGCCGTCGTCCCGCCGACCCGTACGATCAGACCGATACCTACCCCTACGATCACGCCGGCGAACACCGCATTGATAGTAGGCTCGTGCGAATCGATCCGCCAGTTTTCCGTCAAATGCAGGAACAACGAGTTAAATGCTACCGCAATCACCGTATAGATCGTCGTCCGTCGATCCAGGAACCTGTATCCCACAATCAGCAGCAACCCGTTGATCACGATATTGACCAGCGACGGCGACCACTGAAACAAGTAGTACAAAATGATCGTGACCCCCGTAACGCCCCCCTCACCAAAGTCGTTCGGAATAATAAACAAGTTGACGGCCAACGCAAACAAAAAGGCCCCCACAATAATAATAGCAATATCCGCGATTCTCTTTTTCATTCCAACTCTAATCCTCTCTCTGCCACATTTCTATCCTAACAACCAGAACATCGTAGCGATTCGGATTTGGAAAGTCAAGATGACTTTAACACTTTATTTCTCTAGTCCGATAGAACATTTCCCCTCCCCGCCTCCCGGCAAAATGCACAGGTTTGTTCCATATTCTCTGGTATTTTGTTACTTATGACGGTTTACCCGGTTTGTTATGCTGAGGATGCAAAGACAATAACGAGTTTGCTTAGGGAGGGTGTCAATTGTGAATAAGAAAAAACGCTGGATCGCCGGGGCTGCGGCGCTTGTACTGTTGACGGGCCTCTTGGCAGGCTGCGGGGGGAACGGCAATGGCAACGGCTCTTCCGCCGCCAAGAATGAAAGCGCTAGCAACGGAGGCGCGGAGACGGCCAAAAGCCCGGTCAAGTTAACCATGTGGGGCGGCGTTCCGCCGGAGTCGGGGCCGCAGGAAGTGATCGACAACTGGAACAAAGAGCATCCCGACGTTCAAATCGAATATGTCCGCTTCGTGAATGACGATGACGGCAATTTGAAGCTGGATACGGCGATGATCACCGGTCAAGACGTCGATTTGTTCGTCAACTACACGATTTCGCAAGCCTCCAAGCGCAAGGATTCGGGATTGGCCCTGGATCTGAGTCAATTCACGGATTACAACATCGACGAGAAAATGGGCGGGGACGCAGCCAGCTGGAAAATCGACGGCAAATACTACGGCGTGCCGACCACGAAAAGCCCTTTCTTCATCGCGATGAACAAGGAAGCCTTGGATGCGGCGGGTTTGCCGGTCCCCAAGGACTGGACCTGGGATGAATTGCGCGAATACGCCAAGAAGTTGAAGGGCAGCAACCCATACGGGTTCATTCAAAATATGGAGCCTTTCGTAGACCCGATCGACTCCGTGTTATCCCAAGAGGGTTACACCAAGGCTGACGGCACATCCAACCTGGACCACCCGCTCGTGACCAAATGGCTGGAAACGCTAAACACGATGATGAAGGAAGACAAAACGACGCCACCGCTCGGCGAGCAGCTCACGTCCAAAATGCCGGTCGAACAGGTATTCCTGAGCGGCGAAGTGCCGATGCTCAATATCGGCGCCTGGCTGCTGCGCAGCTCGAACAACTTCACGGATTTCCCGCGCGATTTCACCATCGCTTTCGCACCGGTACCGAGACTGGTGGACAGCGCCGATCAATACGTGACCCGCGGCGGTCTGGGCGACTATATTTCCATTAACGCCAAATCCAAACATCAGGCGGAAGCCTGGGAATTCCTGAAATGGTATTCGGACGGCGGCATGGCCCCGATGGCCGCAGGCGGAAGATTACCCGCCTCCAAGGACGCCAACCAAGACGACGCGTTGAACAGCTTGCTGGGCGACAAACGCGATACGTACGATCTCGACTCGTTGATGTATGTCATGTTCGACAACACGACGCCGACTTACGTGCGCAGCCTCCCGCAGGAAGTCATGGACCTGCGTGCCCAGGAATACGAGAAGTATTTCCTCGGTGCCCAAACGCTTGACCAGACGATCGAAGCCATGGTCGCCCGGCATAACAGCTTTTTGAAACAAAACCAATAAACGCAGCCAGTTTCAAAATAAAGAGGAGGAACGTTGCCGCATCCTAAGGCGGCCTTCTCCTCTTTTGGCATTTTTCATAAGGACTAAGGAGGCAGGTAACATGTTGTACGGCAATGCCGAATTCCATAACGTCGCGGAACTCGTCCCCGTGGAGGGCCGTCCCGGGCTGCTGCTGCAGCGGGTACCCGAATCGGTACGGGCCGGGCTGTTGGAGAAGGGGCAAGAGCAAATCCGCCGGGCATCCGCCATCGAAATCCGGTTTGGCGCAGAGGTGGGCACGGCTGTGCCCGTGACGCTCGCCAGCTATGGCGGCATCAGCCTGGCCCAGGTATACTACGGCGATTACTGGGTGGAGGACGTACGCCTCGGCGAGGCGCCAACGACGATCCGCCTTCAAGAACGGGAGCCGATGTTCCAGTTCGCGGCGCCCTGGCGCGGGGAAGTCCCCCGCTCCGCGTATGGCCCGATCTGGCGGATCGTGCTGCAGGGATTTGAGGTTCATTTGATCGACCTTCCGAGCGGCAGGGTCCGCCCACCGCAATCACATGAGATGCCCGCCCTCAAATACTTGGCTTACGGTACGTCGATTACGTTCGGCATCTCGGCTTCGACGCCGGACCTTTCCTACGTCAGCCAAACGGCCTGGCGGTTAGGGCTGGATCCGATCAACCTGGGCATGCCGGGGGCCGCGTTCTGCGAACCGGCGATGGCCGACCATATCGCCGCAAGGAACGATTGGGCCATCGCTTCGTTATGCCTTTCGGTCAACATGCTGAATCAAGGCATATCCGCCGCGGAGTTCAAAGCAAAGGCCGCCTATATGGTGCAGACCATCGCCAAGGCCCACCCGGACAAACTCCTCGTTTGCATCGGCTTGTTTCCGAGCTTCGCCGATTTAGGCTGGGCCTGGCCGGAGAGAGAGGTCAACGCCGCCAGCCGGGAGTATCGGGACGCGCTGCGCGACATCGTGCGATGCTCCGGGCAACCCCAGGTCCATTACGTTGACGGACAGGAGCTTCTCGATGACTGGCGGGGCTTGTCCCACGACCTGCTGCATCCCGGCAATTTCGGCATGGTCCGCATCGGCGAGCGGCTGGCGGCTTTCATGGGGCCGTTGCTTCAAAAGCCGGCGCTTATGACATCGGAATAGAACAAATCTTTGCATGATTGATACAAAACTATGCAATTTTCGAGAAGGCGTTTGCGGGATTAGGCGTGTGATATAATGGACACAAACACCGGTTACACCGTATTGGGGGCGTTCCGCATGTCCAAACTGCTGCGATACCTGATCCCGCAGAAGCTGAAATATCGTCTGTTCATGGCGTTCGTCTGTCTGATCATTCTCCCCTTCAGCGCCCTGAATTTGTACAACTACCAACGCATCGAAACCTTGGTCCAGCAAAAAATCAGCCAACAAAGCCACTCCCAATTGGAGCAAATGTACCGGACGCTGGAGGACCAGATCGGCATCGCCTTCAAAACGCTGATCTTCCTGAAGCAGGAAGACACGGTCAAATCCGTCCTTCGCTATCCCGAGCAGCACGATGAGTTGGAGAACAAACGGCAGATGGAGAGTATTTTCAACAACCTGAACAATAGCTTCTTCCTGTATAATCCTTCGGTATATTTCTTGATCCTGGACCTAAATGAAAACGCATACACCTCGTATCTGCCCAGGGAGCCGTTGGCCTACGACAAGCTCCGAAGCCTGCCGGGCTTCAGCAAAGAGCTCATGAACGCAAGTGCCTACCATTGGGTGCCCAATGATCCGAACTACGTCCTGCGGGACGTCTCGACCAGTACGTATCTGCTGTCCCTCTACGCGTATTTGGAAGACAGCCGGAACACGCCCTACGGGTTAGCCCGCATCAGTATCGACTACTCGTCTTGGCTGCGAACCATTCACAAGCAATCGGATTTGCAGCAGCAGTATTTTATCATGACGAGCGCGGGAGAGGACATCTCCCAGTCGGTTCCGGATACGGCGCTGCCGAAAAAGGTAAAAGCGGAAATCGCCAACCAACCGGGGAAGCAGTATTTTATCGACAAGGATTCCAACTCCTTCATTAATTACATTTACGTCGAGTCGTTGGACTGGTATATCGTCAACCGCATCCCGCTGTCCGTGTTGTTCGTGGAAATCGAGGAGCTGAAGCGCCAATATTTCGTGACCTTCTTCGCGCTGATGGGCGTCTTCCTGATCATGACCTTCGTCATCTCGACGACGATTACCCGTCCTTTATCCCATCTGCAGGCCAAGATGAAAGCCGCCGTTCAGAAGAACCTGAAAATCCGCCTGCCGGAGCACAAATTCCATGGCGAAGTCCTGGACCTGACGCGCACCTTCAATACGATGCTGGACGACACCAATCTCCTGATCCAGAAGCTGAACGCCGAAGAACGCCAGAAGGAAGCGGTCCATTTCCAGATGCTGCTGGCCCAGACGAACCCCCACTTCCTGTTGAACACGCTGAACACGATCAAATGGATCGCGATCCGCCAGCACAACGACGAGATTACGAACATGACCTTATCTCTCGGCAAACTGCTGGAAGCCAGTTTGAATACCGAGAAGGACCTGATTTACCTAAAGGACGAGATCGAGCTGGTGCAGGCTTATGTGCACATCCAGCAGGTCCGCTATTCGCATAAATTCGACGTCACGTATCAATACGAAGACCATATTCTATTCGCGCTGGTACCGAAACTCAGCCTACAGCCGCTGGTAGAGAACGCCATCATCCATGGCATTGCCCCTTTGCGCGGCCAAGGGTTCATCCATCTCTGCGTGTACCTGGAGGACTCGGGCCGACTGATCGTCGAGGTTCAGGATAACGGAGTGGGGATGGACCCCTCGCGAAAAAACCAGGCCGAGCGCAAGCGTCCAGGCATCGGGCTAAGCAACGTCAAGGAAAGACTGCGGCTCCTGTTCCGCGATCAAGGCACCATGGAAGTGCTGTCGTCCGAGCAGGGCGTCACCGTGCGGTTCGCGATCCCGTTCCTGCTGTCCACGCCTTACGGGTCCGAGCATCCGGCTTAATCATCTTTGCAACGGGAGGTTGTTGATCATGTGGAAAGTGTTGCTGGTAGAAGACGAAGTCTTCGTACGGGAATCCGTGCGGGAGATCATCGCCTGGGAAGAGCTGGGGTTTACCGTCTGCGGAGAGGCCGGAACCGGCACGGAAGCGCTCGAATTCATCCGGCGGGAAGAACCCGATCTCGTGATTACCGACATCATCATGCCGGACATGGACGGCGTTGAACTGCTGAAGCAGACGCGGGCCGAGGGACACGACTCCCGGTTCGTCATGCTGACGTGCATGAGCGATTTCGAATATGTCCGGCAGGCGATGGAATACGGGGCGTCGAACTATATTCTGAAGTTGTCCATGAGCGTCAACTCGCTGCGGGATACGTTGCGGAAGATCCGCGGCGAGCTGCTCAGCCGGGAACCGCAAGCCTCCGGAACCCTGCCTGCCGAGGTGGCGGCGGATCGCCAGCCGGGAGCGCTGCCTCTTCTCCATGAAGAGGTCACCTCCCACCCGGAAATCCAGAAAATTCTGCAATACATTCATGCCCATTATGCGGAGGACATTACCGTCAAATCGATGTCCCAGCTGGTAATGATGGGCGAGAATTACGTCAGCACCTTGTTCAAGAAGAAAACCGGACACACCCTGATCCATTATCTGCATCAGGTAAGGGTTAACCATGCGATCCATTATCTCCGCCATTCGGATTTGCCCGTATACGAGGTGGGCCATCGCGTGGGTTTCCTGAACGACAACTACTTCATCAAAATCTTCAAACGGCTGACAGGCCAAACGCCCAGCCAATACCGGCAAACGGCCAAAACCGGGAGACCTTCCGAAACGGCCGTATCCTCATAAGCGAATCCTGTTCGCGGTTAGCGGTGCTCCAGTGGAGTGCCGCTGTTTTTTTTCGCGTAAACAAGCACTTGCGATAGAACAAAACTATGATCCGGTCCGCTCGCCCCAGCCCTGAAATTGCGTATTTCTGTAGCATGAAGTCGGGGGTTTTGTTCCTTAACCGCCTAAGCCCCGATTGATATGCTGGAGTAGCAAGCATACGACGTTAAGGAGTGAGACCCGCGTGAGAAGTTCCTGGATGAAACGGCAGCAGTATCTCGGCTATCTGTTTATCGGGCCGAACATGATCGGCGTGATCCTGTTTTTTATCCTGCCTGCCCTCTATTCGTTTTACCTCATGTTTACGGATTACAAATTCATGAGCCCGGACACGAAATTTGTCGGACTCGCTAATATTCAACGGATGCTCGGGGATGAGGTTTTTTATATCGCAATCAAAAACACGTTGCTGTTCCTGGTGTCCGTCCCGGTCTCGATCGCGCTGGCCTTCGTGGTGGCCGTCATCTTGAACCGTTCCGTCTATTTGAAAAATCTGCTTCGCGCGCTGTACTTCATGCCCTACATTACCAGCGGCGTCGCCGTAGCGTTCGTGTGGATGCTGCTGTTCAGCCCGAACAACGGGCCGATTAACGGAATCCTGCGGTCGATCGGCATCGCCCATCCCCCCGGCTGGTTGTCGACGACGGAATCCTCGATGTACGCGATCGACATCATCTGGATCTGGTTTATGCTCGGCTACAACATGATCATCTATTTGGCCGCGCTGCAAGAAGTGTCCGGCGAACTGCTGGAAGCCGCCAAGATCGACGGTGCACGGACCTGGCAGATGATCCGCAGCATTTTGTGGCCCCTCGTCAGCCCCACCACGTTCCTGCTGCTGATTACCGGCCTCATTATGTCGATTAAGCATTTCGGGATCATTCAGGCGATTACCCAAGGCGGTCCGGGCAACAGCACCACCGTTTTGTCGCTGTTCATTTACCAGAACGCTTTCCGCTATTACGAAATGGGCTACGCCTCCACGATTTCCTGGGCGTTGTTCGCGATTATCCTGATCTTCACCGTCATCCAGTGGCTGGGCCAAAAACGCTGGGTTCACTACTAAAAGGAGGAGGAAACCGACATGTCCAAAGCCATGCTCCGCAAAACGATCCTAACCGTTGTCATGTTGTTCTTCAGCATCGTGATGATCGTTCCTTTCCTCTGGATGATCAGCACTTCGTTTAAGACGCCTGCAGAGGTGTTCGAATATCCGATCCGGTGGATTCCGGCCCATTTCAATTGGAGCCATCACGTCAAAATCTGGTCCGGCGACAACAGCTTCGTGCAGTATTACGCCAACTCGCTGAAGGTCGCCGTCATCAGCACGGCGGGGGCCGTCCTGCTCTCGTCCCTCGCCGCTTACGGGTTCTCCCGCATCGAATTCAAGGGGCGGAACGCGATGTTCCTCATTTCCCTCTCGATGATGATGGTCCCGCCGCAAGTACTGTTCGTGCCGAAATTCATCATGTTCGACTGGGTCGGGATATTCAACACGCATTGGGCGCTGATTTTGCCCGGCATGTTCACGATCTTCGGCGTATTTATGATGCGGCAGTTCTTCCTCTCCGTGCCGGCGGAAATTTCCGAAGCGGCGTTTATCGACGGGGCGGGCCATTTCCGCATCTTCTCCCGCATCGTTCTGCCGATGGCCAAGCCGTCGCTGGCGACCTTGGCGATCATCGACTTCTCCTGGCATTGGAACGATTACGAGAACGCGCTGGTCTTCCTGATCGACCATAAACTGTTTACCGTTCCGCTCGGCCTGCAAAACTTCATCCTGGAAAACACCGTGGATTACAACGGCATGATGGCCGCTGCCGCCGCCGGCATTATCCCGATGATCGTCGTTTTCCTGATCGGCCAGCGGTACATTATCGAAGGCGTGGCCAGCTCGGCGGTGAAGGGGTGAGGCGATTTCTTCGTCCGTAATTGTATTCGGTTTTTCGAACACAATTCGTTGCTAACGACCAAAAATGCGAATTGTATTCGATTTTTCATACAGATTCCCAGCTTCCGTCCCCCTGAGCGCTGATTATATATGAAATTTCATATACAATCCGCCAAAATCACCAAAAGAGACGAAATGTATTCGGTTTTTCGCATATATTACTCGCCACTCGCATTTATGGCTCGGCACTCACACTTAGGGCTCGTCGGATCATCATTTCGGCATCTCCTTCAACTAATTCAGTCAAACGAAAGGGGTTTACAAACCAATGAGAAACGAAACGGTACACAGCGACATTACGGTCGTCGGCGGAGGACTGGCCGGCGTTTGCGCCGCCGTGGCGGCGGCCAGGCTCGGGCGCAAGGTGGCGCTCGTGCAGAACCGCCCGGTGCTCGGCGGCAATTCCAGCAGCGAGGTGCGCGTCTGGGTCTGCGGAGCGACCGCGCACGGCACGAACCGGTACGCCCGCGAGACCGGGATCATGGGCGAAATGTTCGTGGAGAACCAGTACCGCAATCCCGACGGCAACCCCTATCTGTGGGATATGATCGTGCTGGAAACGGTACTGGCCGAGCCGAACCTCTCGTTATACCTGAACACCGACGTGCACGAAGTCGAGGCGGACGGCGAAGAGGAGGCGCGGCAGATCCGGTCCGTCACCGGCTGGATGATGGGCTCGGAGCGGCGTATCCGCTTCGAGAGCCCGATCTTCCTCGACTGCACCGGGGACGGGCTGGTCGGGTTCCTGGCCGGCGCCAAGTACCGGCTCGGCCGGGAGGCCCGGCACGAATTCGGTGAGGCCTGGGCGCCCGAGGTCGCCGACGACATCACGCTCGGCAGCACGCTGCTGTTCTACACGAAGGATGCCGGGCACCCGGTGAAATTCGTCCCGCCGTCCTTCGCCAAGGATATTACGCAGACCCCGATCCCGCTCAAGCGCGTGATCCGCAGCGGCGACTCGGGCTGCCACTACTGGTGGATCGAATGGGGCGGCGAGCTGGACACCGTGCATGACAACGAGCGCATCCGCGACGAGTTGTCGGCCGTCATCTACGGAATTTGGGATTACATCAAAAATTCCGGACAGTTCGATGCCGACCACATGACCCTGGAATGGGTCGGCTCGATCCCCGGCAAGCGGGAATACCGCCGTTTTCTCGGCGACTACACGCTGACCCAGAACGACATTCTGGCGCAGGAGCCGTTCGAGGACCGGGTCGCGTTCGGCGGCTGGTCGATCGACCTGCATCCGCCGCAAGGGATGTACGCCACGGAGAGCGGCTCAAAGCATCTGCACGCGGACGGGAACTACCATATCCCGTTCCGCTCGCTCTACTCCGCGAACGTGTCCAATCTGCTGTTTGCGGGCCGCAACATCAGCGCGACGCATGTCGCGTTCGGCACGACGCGGGTCATGGCGACCTGCCAACTACCAGCTGTCCGAGAAGCCTGCCAACGCGCAAGGTTATTTGTACGCGCAATTGGTGCAGATCTTCAAGGCGCATGCGGACCCCATTGCCCTGGCTCCTAAACCCATCTAGAAGTGGATAAGAGACAGGGATGCCTCCGTGCTAGGCGTCGCCAACGAGGACGCCACGGACTTGGCCCGGAGCGCGAAGCTGAGCGCCTCCTCCTTCCTGTCCCGGCTGGCGGTGGAATCGGCCGATGAGGCGTATCCGCTGGAACGCGACGTCGCCCTGCTGCTTCCGGCCGATCCCGGCCTCGCCGGCACGATCGAATGGCGGGTGGACTCGGCGCAAGACACGGAGCTCACCGTCGAGGTGTGGAGCACCGGAAGACCGGAAAACTACGTGCCTGCCGCCCTGGAATACCAAGCGACCGTAGCCGTGGCCAAGGGCGACGGACAGTGGGTGCCCGTCCGGCTCGACTGGACGCCGGAAGAGCCGCAGAACGCTTTTGTCATCATCCGCAGCAACCCCTCGGTCCGACTCTACTTGTCGCATACGCCGCTGACGGGACTGCTTGCCTTCGAACGGGGCGCGGCAGCCGGCGTCTCGAAGGATCTGGAGGACCATGACGACAGCCAGCCCGTCGTGGAATGGAGCATGAAGCGCCTGGTGCGCAAAACGTTTTGCTTCCGCGCAGACTTCACCACCGACGCCTATCGCCCTGAGCAGATTCTGGACGGTTATAAGCGGCCTTACGGCGGGCCGCATCTCTGGCTGTCGGAGCCGATGGCGCGGGATGCCCAACCTTGGGTCGAGCTCGCCTGGGAGAACGAGCAAGCCGTCCGTGAAATTCATTTGATATTTAACGACGACGTCAACGAGGACCTGATCAACCTGCACCACCACCGCACGCCGTTCGAGGTGATCCCTGAGCTGGTCAAGAGCTATCGGCTCGAGGCCCAGGATCCCGCCGGGAACTGGACCACCCTCATCACGGAAACCAACAATCGTTGGCGCAAGCGAGTGCACCGCCTGGAAACCGCCGTCCTGGTCAAAGCCATCCGGCTTATCGTCGAAGAAACGAACGGGGCGCGGCATGCCGAGGTGATCGAGATTCGGGTTTATGGATAATCATGATACTAAAAGACACCCTTTCGGGTGTCTTTTTCGTTTTACGATTTGGGTTCGATCGTTTCCTCGTTTGGCGGTCCAGTTCCCTCACCGCTGGAACAATCATGCACATGGCCGCCACCCCAACCAATTTATATAAAAAAAGCACGGTATTCCCTTTAATTTCGAGAAAGCCAGGCTTCCCGGCGGGGTGGTATTATTTGAGGCAGGAAAGGAGGAGCCTTCCAACAAAATGAAAGCGCTTAACCATCACATTCATTGACAAAGGGGAGTGATCGAATGAATCAAACGATGAAACGTGCCCTCATGCTGCTGATCGCCGCCGTCTTGCTGTTGCCTGCTGGATGGCCGATCTCGGTAACCAAGGCCGATACCTCGGCTTCGGACGGCACGGTCACGGTGTATCATGAGGACTTCGCGACCGGAGTAGGCAAGGCGATCCAATCGGGAGGTGCAACCCTGACCCAAGTCACCGGCAAGACGTTTGCCGGCAACGAGGACGGAGGCGCCCTCTATGTCAGCAACCGGGTGAACAACTGGGATGCAGCCGATTTCCGGTTTAGCGACATCGGCCTGACTAACGGCAAAACCTATACGGTCAACGTGACCGTATACGTGGACGCCGCCGTTAGCGTGCCTGCCGGCGCCAAAGCCGCCCTCCAAACCGTAGACAGCTACGGCAATTATGCCGAGGCGGATTATCTCGCCGGCCAAGCCGTGACGTTAACGAAGGAGTTTACCGTGGATACGGGCGCGGACAAGGCGCTGCGCATCAACTCCAACGCTGAAGGCGCTGCAATCTCTTACTACATCGGAGACATTCGCATCACGGAACAAGCAGGCTCCGGCGGCGGCGAGCAACCGCCAAGAGACCCGGCATTGCCTTTCTCCACGATCACCTTTGAAGATCAAACCGCCGGCGGGTTCACGGGACGAGCCGGTACGGAAACGCTGACCGTGACGAACGAGGCGAACCATACGCCGGGCGGTTCCTATGCGCTGAAGGTGGAAGGCCGCACCAACACCTGGCACGGACCCACGCTGCGCGTGGAGAAATACGTGGACCAAGGCGCCGAATACAAGATTTCGGCCTGGGTGAAGCTCATCGATCCCGCCAGCTCGCAACTCCAGCTGTCCACCCAAATCGGCGAAGGCAGCAGCGCGAATTACGTCGCCCTTTCTCCCAAGACCCTCAGCACCGGGGACAACTGGGTCCAGTTTGAAGGAACCTACCGTTACAACAGCGTAGGCGGCGAATTCCTAACGATCTACGTCGAAAGTTCGAATAACGCGACCGCTTCTTTTTACATTGACGACGTGAGCTTCGAAAGCACCGGATCCGGCCCGATTGCCATCCAAAAGGACCTGATCCCGGTTAAAACGGCTTACCAAAACGACTTCTTGATCGGTAACGCCATCTCGGCAGAAGATTTGGAAGGCGTGCGCCTGGAGCTGCTTGGCATGCACCATAACGTCGCCACGGCCGGCAACGCCATGAAACCCGACGGCCTGCAGCCGACGAAAGGCAACTTTACGTTTACCGCGGCGGATGCCATGGTCGATAAAGTCCGGGCGGAAGGCATGCAAATGCATGGCCACGTATTGGTATGGCATCAGCAATCGCCGGCCTGGATGAATACCGCTACCGATGCGCAAGGGAACGTGGTGCCTTTAAGCCGGGAGGAAGCCTTGGCGAACTTGCGCACCCATATTCAAACCGTCATGGAACATTTCGGCGACCGGGTGATTTCTTGGGACGTCGTGAACGAAGCGATGAACGATAACCCCGGGAATCCGGCGGATTGGCAAGCCTCCTTGCGGCAAGCCCCGTGGAAGACCGCGATCGGCGCCGACTATGTCGAGCAGGCGTTCCTCGCCGCCCGGGAAGTGCTCGACCGGCATCCGGAATGGAATATCAAGCTGTATTACAACGATTACAACGAAGATAACCAGAACAAGGCCCAAGCCATCTACAACATGGTCAAAGCGCTGAACGACAAATATGCGCTGACCCATCCTGGCAAACGGCTGATCGATGGCGTCGGCATGCAGGCGCACTATAACGTCAACACGAATCCGGAGAACGTTCGACTGTCCCTGGAGAAATTCATTTCCTTGGGCGTGGAGGTCAGCATCACCGAGTTGGACATCCAAGCCGGCAGCAACTACCAGCTGTCCGAGAAGCTGGCCAACGCGCAAGGTTATTTGTACGCGCAATTGATGCAGATCTTCAAGGCGCATGCGGACCACATTGCCCGCGTCACCTTCTGGGGATTGGATGATGGCACCAGCTGGCGCTCCTCGTCCAACCCGTTGCTGTTCGACAAGAACCTTCAGGCCAAACCGGCTTACTACGGCGTGATCGATCCGGCCAAATTCATCGCAGAGCATCAACCGGATGTATCGGAAGCCAACCAGTCTACCGCGTTCTATGGTACGCCTACCGTAGATGGAACGGCGGATGCGGTTTGGAGCAAGGCAACGGCGATGCCGATCCAGCGTTACCAAACGGCTTGGCAAGGCGCAACCGGTACGGCTAAGGCCCTCTGGGACGATCACAACCTGTACGTCCTGATCCAAGTCAGCGACGCGCAGCTGGATAAGAACAGTCCAAACCCTTGGGAGCAGGATTCGGTCGAGGTGTTCGTGGACGAAAACAATGCCAAGACCTCGTTCTACCAAGACGACGATGGACAATACCGCGTCAACTATGCGAATGAGGCCAGCTTTAATCCAGAGAAGCTCGCCACTGGTTTCGTATCGGCCACCAAGGTCGACGGCACGAATTATACGGTCGAAATGAAGATTCCGCTTAAAACGGTCAGCCCGGCGAACAACGTGAAAATCGGCTTCGACGCGCAGATCAACGATGCCAAGGACGGCGCGCGCCAAAGCGTGGCCGCTTGGAACGACACGACCGGCAACGGGTATCAGGACACCTCCGTTTACGGCGTACTGACGCTGGCGGGCAAGGGACCTGCCGATACAACGCCGCCCGTCTTGAAGATTACCGCCAGCCCCGCCGTTCTCTCGACGCCGAATCACAAGCTGGTTCCGATCCGGATCAACTGGAAGGCGACCGATGCGGGTTCCGGCCTCGCGTCGATCAAGTTGGTATCCATCACCAGCAATGAGAGCGATAACGGCCTCGGCGACGGGGATAAACCGAACGACATCCAAGGCGCCGATATTGGAACCGCCGATCAGGAATTCCAGCTTCGGGCGGAGCGTTCGGGCAAAGGGAACGGAAGAATCTACACCATTACCTACGAAGCTACCGACAAGGCCGGCAACAAGACGACCGCCAACACTACGGTCCAAGTCCCGAAGGGAAAGAAGAAATAGGAACGAACAAGCACTGACCCACAAGGTCAGTGCTTGTTTTTCGCCCACTATTTTAAGATCTTCCACAATTCATTCATGTCGATGGACATAAAATTATTGCTGCTGTTATCAAATAGGTTCATGGTTAGATTCTCAACGGATCGCAGTTTGCTTACGGGCACCTTGACCTGAAGCTTATTCGTTCCTGGCTTTACTTTATCCCTCACGCTGATTTGATTGCCGTTTGGCGGATCAAACAACAAGAAGGAAAACTCTCTTTGACTTGTATAAGCAATGGAGAAGATCGCATCCGTCCCTTTCTGGGCAACCGTAACCGAGGAAATTTTCAAGCCTTGGCTCGTGATATTTCCTTGGGCGATATTCCCCGCGATAGCCTGAAACTGACCGTTCGAGGCGGTTCCTCCCGAAGGATCCCCTGCCGCGCTTCTTGAGGGAGGAGAATAAACGCCCTTCTTATAGGGAAGGGGGGTTACCTCTTTCCCCTGAAACCAATCATACCATCCTGTAATAAAATCATCGAAATCGACGCCCAAGGTTTCCTTCACGATGGTTTTCAGCGGTTGATTATCCTCCGTATACATGCGGTAAGCAAACTCCCGCCCTTTCTCCGGATCATACTTACTGTAAATGTAGAAGATCAGGCTGGCGGATTGATTATACGTCGTATCCAGCTCCTTGCCCGGTTCCAGGTCTGTGACATACCGATCCCAGCTGATGCTGGACAGCGGCTTTTGGAGGAGGCCCGCTAGCGAAGAACGGAGTGCCCGATACCCCATTTCTTGAGATTCATAGTTATTGGCATGCCCTTGAATTTCCTGCACCTCGGTTTTGTACCCGTTCCCGTATCCCAATTCCTTTAATTTATAGGTCACGAGATTGTGATTAAGCTCATGATAGATCGTCCCCAGCGAGTTGACCAGATCCTCCGGAACATTAGGGACATAAACCACGCTTATGCTATGGTTATCCGGACTTTGCAGCCCGCCCGACGTTTTATTCTGAGGTTCCGGCGTTCGATGGGCCGTCGCCCAGTTGTCTTCATAACTATTCGTATAGTATACCTTGATGCGTTCATGATCCTGCGGGAAATAGTTCCACCAGGAAATTTGTTCGTAGACCTTGTCGATTGTCTTGGCGAGGCCCTCGGGATTCTTCCAACGGTCCGCTTCATAATAGACATCAAAGTATTCGGTTGAGAAGAAGCTCATGTTATGGTTTACTTCCGGTACGTATACCATGCCTCGTTCATCCGGGGTCACGCTTGAGGGCGACACATAAAGGGCATAACCCGGATCCTTCATCAACTGGTCGACAAGGCCTTGAATGGTCTTGATATGCTTCTGCAAGGCCGAAAGGTTGATGGCCTGAATCGTATCTTTCAAGGTATCGATGGATTCGGAGCCTCGGATGAAGGCATTGGGAATCCCCTTGGATTCAAAAACCCCGTTGGTGAAATTGTATAGCTCTTTGACGCCATGGTCCGTATAGGCCACGTCCTGGCTTGTTTTCATGGATTCGGCTATCGGGCTGCCATCCGTTGCGGTTCCGTACAGTTTCGGAAATTGCTCGCTGCCGCCTAGATCAAATAGATTGTAGACTCCGATGATTTTGGCCTTCGAGAGTGAAGAATACTGTTTCAAGAAGGAAGTAACCCCGTCGCGATTTGTGGTTTCGCTGCCGAACAGGGCAAATAGGACGTTGGTTTCCGGTTGATGTTCTTGATAGTATCGGGCCAGTGACAATACCGCTGCTACGCCGCTCCCGTTCATGCTTGCCGCTTGGAAGGCCGCCGTATTCGGGATGTACCCCAAACCATCCAGCGTCGCGGACACGATCACCGTACGATGCGGGTCTTTCCCGGGTACGAAGCCAACCACGTTTTGCGCCTCCACGGAGCTTTTCCGGTCGATCTTGACATGAATCTCGATACGCTTGGCCAACGAATCCCCTACCTTCAAATTCGCGGTATCCAGCAACTTCTCGCGGATATATACCGAGACTATACCGGTCTCCGCGCCATTTAATGGCCGCTCATAGGAGTAAATCGGGTAAAACCGGGTTGGCAGCAGAAGCACCGCTTTGGCTCCTTTGTTTTTCATCAGGATCATTCGGTCCGCTACGCCCATGGCCTTATCCGGCTTAGTATTGGCATCCATCAGAACAATTTGATTCTTAAGGTTAAGCGATGCAATGTCCTCGGGGTACCCCATGCCGGCATAGAGAATCGATTCGCCCTTGATCGTTCCGGAACCGCTGCTTCCGTGAGGCTTAAAGTCTTGCAGGATCGTCAGAGGCTTCCCGTCTAACGACATGCTGGGCTGATCTATGTACGTGGCCAGATTGGTCTGGTAACTTAAGAGATGGTCCACCCCCAAAGGAGCCACTCCCCACTTCTTGAACAAACCTTTGACATAAGTGGCGGCTTGCTTATACTGAGGCGTTCCGGGTACTCTCCCTTTATACTTCGCATCCGAAAGCTCCTTGAGAATGGAGTAAACCTCCGAGCCGCTTCCCGTTGGAACGTTATCACCATACGCATCATGAGGAAGAATCGGACTCAAGGCTAAGATGAGGATTAGGAAAACGTGAAATCGAAAATACCGAAAAATCTGCTTCAAAATGGCTCCCTCCGCTAGTTCGATAATTTTGCTGATTTAGAGTTATTCTCCGTTCCCGAGACATCTCCTTCTGCAATAAACCCAAAACGGCGGTGCCCGGGAGTTCTCCCTGCACCGCCGTTTCCATTTCCACCTTAGAACCGCGGACTCACCGCTTACTCGAAGCCCGCCAAGCATCCAACTGCTTCTGCACCTCGGCCCGCACCTCGTCCAAGCCGGCCTGCTTCAGCTCCGCGTTAAACTTCGGCAACTCCGTGTCGACGTCCACGCTGCCTGTCATGAGGCTCGGATAGTATTTTTGCCAGACCATCTTGATGTTCTGCAGCTGGATCGGCATCATCGATAGATCCGGCGTAAACCCAAATGTGCTGGATTTCACGGCCCGGGCGTTGGAGGCGCGAAATTCCTCCCACTTGTTCAACGGCTCCGGATCCTCGCCGCCCCTCGTCTTTAAGATAAACCAGTTCCCTTGGGTATACGTCACGCCTGTATAACCCGGCAAGGCACCCGGAATCGGGTTCCCGTCGGCATCCTTTCGAGGGATCAGCACGATTTGATCGTTCTTGTCCAAGGTGTAATGTACGCCCTCGATCCCATAGTTAAACAAGTTCCGCACCTCAGGGTCGGTATTTAGCAGATTCAGAAACTTGATGCATTCGACCGGATACTTCGTATCCGCACTCACTGCCATGACGCCTCCCCGTACGTCTTCGGTCGTGACCACCTCGGTCGTTACGGGCTGTGCTACCACGGGGTAGCCGCGATCCTTGCTCCAGCTATGTTCGGATAGCGGGCCGCCGCTGGATGCCTTCCAGAACACCTTCTTCCCTCGTTCCAACTGCTGACTCTCCCGCAAAGCCGCATCTTCGTTGATGTAGCCTGCCTGATAATAACGCCGAAGCGTATCCAGCACCCGCCGGGCTTCCAGCGTCTCAAAAATATCCACGACCCGGGAGTTCGCGTCCAGCGACTTCAGCATTAACGGAAGCTCCTTGTCAATCACGTACTCATATCCGTACAAGGCGAAGAAATTGTGAGAGTCCTTATCCAGCTCCATCGGCAAGTAATCGGGTTCCTTCTGCTGGATCATCCGAAACAGGGGTTCCAACGACTCCAAGGTCTTATACTGGGTGGTATCGATGTTGTACTTGTTCACCAGCTCTTCCGGATACATCCACTGCTGGCGCACCGCTAATTCCTTATTGGTCGGCACACCGTAAATCCCCCCATCGTCCATGCGCACCCCTTCCCAAAAAATAGGGTCGATCACATCGTACATATCCTTGCCCGTACTGGACAGATAGTCATCCAGCCGCAGCCAGGCCCCACGCTTCACATACGTGGTAAATTCCGGGGCATAGGCGATATCAAAGGGAGTCCCGGCCGAGACCATCGTGTTCAGGCGATTTTCGTATTCCTGCCATCCGATCTTGACATAGGTGAGGGTGATGCCGATTTTCTTGGCCAGCACCTCGTTGATTTGGTCATTCACCATCTCCAGATCCGGATCCGGCTCGCCAATCGTATAGTAGACCAGATTCACCATGTCCCCGCGGGGCACCGTATCCCGATGATCCGAAGACAGAGAACAGCCGGCGGCAAGCAGGAAGAACAAGCTGACCCCCACCACGCAAAGGGTCAAGCGACTGAACCAAGAGGGATGCTGCATAACATCCTCCTTTCCGCTACGAGGAACTTAACCTTTTTTTCGCAGATCCGAGGGGGACAGGCCATAATAGCCTTGAAAATGCGTGTAAAAATAATTCAGGTTCGGGTACCCCACGTCATGCGCGATGCTGGCGATCTTCTCGTTCGTGGCCAGAATCCGTTCCTTCGCGCATCGCATTCGGTAAGCCATCAGATATTCCGAGAACTTCATGCGGGTCTCCTTGAGAAACAGCTGCCCCAGATAGGTGCTGTTCATGCGAAAACACTCGGCCACCGACTTCAGCGTGATGTTCTGGGCATATTCCGCCTTCACCATCAGCAGGATGCGGTTGGTCAACTTGGACAGCTCCTCGTAAGGAATCCCCAAGATCGGGTCCGTGCTCAGGTCGTTCCGGTGAATCCCGTCTAACGTTCCGTTCAGATCCTCCACGATGATCTTCTCGATCACCTTCTGCAGCTTGGAACGATCAACGGGTTTAAGCAGATAGTCCTTCACGCCGCAGCGAATCGCCGCTTGGGCATATTCGAACTCGCTGTACCCGCTCATAATGATGTATTTAGTGGGAAGACGCAGCTCATTGAGCTGATGAATTATCTCATAGCCAAGGTCGGTGCCGATACAGACATCAAAGATGGCGATGTCCGGCAGGAGTTCCACGGACTTGGCAATCGCGTCTTGTCTCGTTTCGCTGGTCTCGATTTGGTGGAATCCGTATTCGGACCAATCCAAGGTTCGCTTCATGCCCTCCAGTATCTGCGGTTCGTCATCCACGATCAGAAGTTTATACATCCAGAAGTCACCCCTTTGAGATCATCACGGTAATCTTAACGCCGGCTTCCTCGTTATTCTCAATGTCCATCGCAAAGACTTCCCCATAGAAAAAATGCAGCCGCGTATACACATTCCGTAACCCGATACCCGGTACCGGCGTATCCTCTTTACAATAAAGGTTCCGCCTTACTTCCTCCAACCGCGCTTCCGGGATCCATTTGCCGTTATCCACGAATTCCAGAACATAACGTTCGTCCTCCTCCCAGCCATTTACGACAAGCAGATTAAACTCGCTGCTCGGATTAAAACCATGTACGAAGAAATTCTCCGCGAGCGGCTGCATCCAGAACTTAACCGTTAAGATGGACAAGAGCGTCTCATCCACATTGATTTGGTAGTAGAACCTACCGGGATACTTCAGCTCCATGATGCTGAGGAATTTCTGCAGCAGCTCCAGCTCTTCGCCGATGGAGATCAGATTATCCTTATGAACGATATCGCGATAGAGAGAACCTAAGGTCGCAATGGCGTCCGCGGTGTCCACATCCCGGTGTTGCAAAGCGGTAGAACGGATCGACTCCAAGGTATTATAGAGAAAATGCGGATTGATCTGATGCTGAAGCGCTTTCATTTCGGTTTCCTGCTGCTTTAGTTTCAACAAGTACTCGGTGCGGATGTGTTTATCAAGCTCATGCACCATATCGTCCAATTCGCGGGCAATCATGCCGTATTCGTTGCGCCGATACCGGGCCGGGGAACTCGACGTAAAATCCGCCGTTTTCACGCGTTTGATCGAATGGATGATTTGTTTTAAGAACCTCGCATCATCCCGCATATTGTAAACGATGAGCATCAGCACGCTGATCATGGCCAACAGAACGATTGCTACGACCGTGATCAGAATCCCCGCCTTTTGCCGGATCAGGTGCGACAAATCCACGAGAATCACAAACCGGTAATCGAACTTCGTGGAGGAAAAGGTCATGAAAAATACGTTCCTGGTTCCTCCCAACGAGGAATACCCGCTGTTGCGTTTCTCCTCCGTGGCGCGAAGGATCATCTCCTTCGTTCCGTGATCCATGCCGGAGATCATATACACATCTCCCGAAGCACTTACGGCGGCGGCGATATCCAGTTTATAACCTTGCACCTTTCGGAAGAGCGGCTCGCTGCCGATCAGGTAGCGAAATTCTCCGATCTGACGGGAGATCTGATTAGGATCGGACAATTTCTTGCGGTACACGAATCCCTTCTCAAGCTTCTCGCGAAAGATCTCATCTTTGTTCGACACGTTAAATCGAAAGCTGGCGTTGCCGTTCTCATCAAACCGCACCATATTGCTGTCGGTCTCGGTGTGCAAGCTGACTTGGGTTAGATCCCCCTTCATCGAGCTGTATAAGAAAGCCCTCATATCTTCCGGAAAAGAAACCAGCGGTTCGTTGTACATGCTATATTCTAACCTGTTCGTCAGATAACCCTCCGCGGTATTGCCCAGAAAATAACGCACATCTTTCATCAGACGATCATTGGAGTAGATTCGCTGCATGTACGCTTCAATTCGATCGGTATCATACTGCAGTTCATTCTCGATCCGGCCGAAGGCGCTGACCGCCTCGCTCCGGGCACCTTCGATCCACTGATACATGAGGACCGCACAGGTCATGATGCCCAGCGCCAGACCGATCGTCACGACAAACACCATGTAGGCAATGAATTTGCTGCGATAGATTTTAATCTGCCAAAAGGAACCCATTCTCGCGCCTCCTTCGTCCTTGATCCTACGGCGCTGATTCCATTGCCATCCTTCACTATCATTATAGCATCATATAGAAAGCCCGGACGGTAGATAATTCTTCCGTCCGGGCCGTCGCATCAAGCTTAACTCTTATTGAAAGTAGGCATCGATCTGCTCTTGAGCGGCCTTCATGATGGTATCCATTCCCGCCTTCTTCAGCTCTTCGATGATTTTGGGAACCATTTTCTCCGAATCGGATGCACCTGTAAGCAATTCATAACGGTATTTATCCCATGTGGCTTTGACGTTTGCTACTTCGGTCGTCAGGTTGGTCGTGTCCAACGAGAAGCCCAGCAGGGACGAAGCCGTTGCTACTTCATTCAACTTCTGAACCTGTGCCCATTGATCTTCAGGAGCACCTTTAGTGGTGGCCATGTTAAAGAAGGTTCCTTGCGTATACCCTGCCAGCGGCCAAGTATCGGAAGTCCGTTCAATGACTTTTTCGCCGTCCACCTTCACGTAATCAACGCCCTCTTCACCAAAGGCCAGCATGTTGCGAAGCTTCGGATCCGTATTAACCAGCTCCAGGTATTTCAGAGCTTCCTTCTTATATTTCGAGTTTGCCGAGATTCCGTTGAGGGAACCTTGGATCGTAGCAGTGGTGTAGAGCGGACCGTAAATCTGCGTCATGTCGTACTTCTCTACGCCTTCGTTGATTTGCCAAGTGATATCTGCTCCAGGGAAGCCTTGGGCACTGAAGAACGCGCGGCCTTTGTCCGCTTCCGGTTTGGTTGGAGCATCCGGATTGATAATGCCGTCCTTATACCATCGATGCAAAATCTTCAGTTCGTCCATCACATCTTGCTGTTCCAGAACGGAAACCACTTTACGGGAAGCGTCATCCACCTTCACGCCAACCGGAGGGAATCCCAACGCCAGATCGTCGTACCGGTTAAAGAATCCGTTAAATCCGTCGCCTTGCGTCATCGGCAATGGATAGAAGCTCTTGCCTTCTCCAGCTTTCATGTCGTGGAACGGTTTATCCAGATCCTTCAAGGTCTTGATGTTGCTCAAGTCAATGCCGTATTTCTCAACATACTTATGGTCGAATACCCAATATTGGGTCAACGAGGAATCCTTATAGGTTGGCACGGAGTAAAGCTTGCCGCCAATCTTCGTCCCATCCCATACCTTCTCCGGAATGAACTTGTACAGTTCCGGCGTCTCGCTTTGCACCAGATCGGTGATGTCCGCCAGCGCCCCGATCGCCACCTGTTGATTGTATTTAGAAACGTTGGTGAACAGGATATCGAAAGGTTCTCCTGTATTTACGATCGTGTTGATTTTCGTATCCCAATCGCCCCAGCTCGCGACCTTGATGTCGATCTTTACGCCGATTTTCTCGGCGGTATATTCATTCATCGCTTCAATAGCTTTCTCGAAGTTATCCGGGATTTGCCCGCCGATCGTCCACCAGACCAGAGTTGGGATTTCTCCCGAGTTCGTTGATGTGGAGGTGTCTGTAGACGTGTTGTTCGAAGCGTCTGAAGCATTGTTCGCCGACGGAGAATTGGATTTCGAACCGCAGGCAGCTAGAACGGACATGAGAAGCATCATAATACATAAGGTAGAGATGAGCTTCAAAGACCTTTTCATAAAATATTTCCTCCCTTTTGTGTTCTAAATTTATACATAAACCGAGACAAGCTCAGTTTACTTCGGATTATCCTTTGACCGCGCCTACCGTCAAACCGGAGATGAAGTACCGCTGGAAGAACGGGTAGGCAAATGCGACCGGAAGCACGATCACGATGGCAACCGCCATGCGGGCAGACTCTTTAGGCATTGTAGCAACCAGCTCAGCGTAGCTAATCCCTAAGCTAGAGGCATTTCTGGCCAGCGCATCCACATTGCTCATCAAGTTGTTCAGGAGCGCCTGCAAGGAGAACAGATCCTGATTATTGATGTACAACATCGATTGGAACCAGTCATTCCAGTACCCAAAGCACAGGAACAACCCAATCGTTGCGATCACTGGCAAGGAGATCGGCAGGATGATCGAGAAGAAGATCCGCAGTTGGCCGGCTCCATCGATTTCGGCGGATTCGATTAACCCGTCCGGAATCGTGCTTTTGAAGAAGGTTTTGCAGATAATGACGTTAAACGAGGAGACCGCCAGGGGCAGAATCAGCGACCAAACCGTGTCCTTTAACCCCAGCAGATTCGCGTTGATATAATAGCTGGAGACCAAGCCCCCGTTGAACACCATCGGGATAAAGACAACCCAGGTCAGGAAGCCCTTCAGCTTGTAATTCGGCCGGGAAAGCACGTACCCCATTGAGGTGGTGAGCAGAATCCCCAACACGGTTCCGACGATCGTGACGAAGACGGAGATCCCCAAGGCTTGCAAAATCATCGTCCCCTGCTTCGCGATATATCCGTAGGCATCTCCCGAGAATGCGGTTGGGAACAGGTGATAGCCGTTTTCCCGGATCGAATCCTCACTCGACAGCGAGATGGACAGGACCACCAGCATCGGTACGACACAAATCACTGCAAGGAAGAAGAAGAGGAGATGAAGGAGCACATTCACTCCTTTGCTTGGACGATTAAAGCGATCCAGACCGCTCTCGTAAACCGTTCTTGTTGCCATAAACGCACCCCCTTAAATCATCGCGCTATCTGGATCAATTTTGCGGACGGTCCAGTTCGCCGCCAGAATCATCAAGCAGCCGAGCACCGATTGGACAAAAGCTGCGGCCGAAGCCATGCCGACGGTTGCCGTCTTGAGCTGCTTATAAACCAAGACATCAATGGTTGTGGCCACATTAAACAGGGAGTTGGAATCCCGCGGCACCTGGAAGAATAACCCGAAGTCCGTGTAGAAGATCCGCCCCACCGCCAGGATAAACATCATGACGATGACCAGCTTCATCAGCGGCAACGTAATAAAACGAGTTTGCTGCCAAAGTGTAGCACCATCGATGACGGCTGCTTCATAGTAGGTTTTATCAATGCCGGCGATCGTCGCCAGATAGACGACCATCCCGTACCCAAGCCCCTTCCACACATTCATGAAGATCAAGAAGTA
This sequence comes from Paenibacillus rubinfantis, assembly GCF_001486505.1. GTDB lineage: Bacteria > Bacillota > Bacilli > Paenibacillales > Paenibacillaceae > Fontibacillus > Fontibacillus rubinfantis. The sequence goes on along the minus strand of NZ_LN909064.1, from coordinate 177,476 downwards.
AGGCCAATATTTCGGTTCCATGTACCAGTTCACCGGATCGTTTCCGGCTCCCACCAGCATTTGATTCAGAATCCCTTTGTCAAAGCTGAGGAACGCCCAACCAACGGCTGAAACAACAACCCATGAGAGAAAATAAGGCAAGAACATCATCGTTTGATAAGCTTTCCCTGCCCGGCGGTTGTGAAGCATCCCGATCAGGATGGCCAACGCCACGGGAATGACAATCCCTAGGACGATAAAGATCAGGTTGTAGCCCAGGGTGTTTCGGATGATGATCCAGGCATCGTTGGATTTGAACAGGAATTCAAAGTTTTTGAGGCCTGCCCATGGACTGTTGAATACGTTGCTCAGGAAACCCCCGGTTATTTTAAAGTTCTTAAAGGCGATAATGATCCCGAACATTGGCAGGAAACTGAACAGGATGTACCACAGGGTCGTTGGCAGGGCCAGTAACGTCAGCTCCGTATCTTGCTTGCGCCAACGCGTATGCAAGCGCTTTCTAGTTTCCTTCGAGCTCATGCTCTGTCACCTCTTTCCTTTAGCGTGTGCGCCTCTTGTATCTTCATTTTATCGGGAAGATAGCGCTTTCATCCAGACCATAAACTTGAGACTATAGTCAACAAACTTTAGGTTTAGACGACAAAAAAGGCCCGCTCGAGGAGCAGGCCTTAAGAAGTAACGCGTGATGTTATTGATTGCGAATCAGGTAATCGAAGGCGCCTAAAGCTGCGGTTGCGCCCGATCCCATGGAGATAATGATTTGTTTATAGGCCGAGTTCGTGCAGTCGCCGGCGGCAAATACGCCCGGCAGGGTGCTTGCCCCACGGTTGTCGACGATGATCTCGCCCATCCGGGTGCGTTCCAGCGTGCCTTCCAGCCATTCCGTATTGGGAACCAGGCCGATTTGAACGAAGATGCCTTCCAGCTCGAGATGCTTCTCTTCGCCGCTCTCCCGATCGATGTAGGTCACACCGTTCACCTTGCTGTCCCCCGTGACTTCCTTCACTTGCGCGTTCTTGATCACGGTAGTGTTCGGCAAGCTGTTCAGGCGATCCTGCAAGACGGAGTCGGCTTTCAGCTCAGGCATAAATTCAAGCACGGTCACATGGGATGCGACGCCCGCCAGATCGATGGCCGCCTCAACGCCGGAGTTGCCTCCGCCAACGACAGCGACGCGTTTCCCAGCGAACAACGGACCATCACAATGCGGACAATACGCCACGCCTTTGTTCTTGAATTCCGCTTCGCCCGGTACATTCATGTTGCGCCAGCGTGCCCCGGTGGATACGATTACGGTCTTGCTCTTCAGCACGGCCCCGTTCTCCAATTCCACTTCGATCAGGTCCTTCTTCTGAAGGCCTTTCGCCCGCTGCGACATCATGATGTCGATGTTGTATTCCTTCGCGTGCTCTTCCAGATTGGCCGCAAGCTTAGGCCCTTCCGTGTACTTCACGCCGATCAAGTTCTCGATGCCCAGGGTGTCGTTTACTTGCCCGCCGAAGCGCTCCGCTACGATCCCTGTGCGGATGCCTTTGCGCGCTGCATAGATCGCCGCGCTGGCGCCGGCAGGTCCGCCCCCTACGACCAACACGTCGTAAGGCTCTTTGCCTTCGAAGGCCGTCGCATCCGAGGCGCCGAGCTTGCCCAGGATATCCTCAACGGACATCCGACCGTTGCCGAACAGCTCGCCGTTCAGGAATACAGTCGGCACCGCCATGATCTCTTTGCTTTCGACTTCGTCTTTAAAAGCCGCGCCGTCGATCATCGTATGGGAAATGCCAGGGTTAAGCACGCTCATCAGGTTCAATGCCTGCACGACGTCCGGGCAGTTGTGGCAAGACAAGCTCACATAGGTTTCAAAGCGGTATTCGCCTTTGATTCCTTTGATCTGATCTATGATAGGTTGTTCAACTTTCGGTGGTCTTCCGCTGACTTGCAACAAAGCCAGTACCAGGGAAGTAAACTCATGGCCCAGTGGAACACCGGCAAAGGTGATGCCGGTGTCTTCCCCAACGCGATTTACGCTGAAGCTTGGGGTTCTGGGTAAAGTCGTTTGCTTGACGGTAATTTTATCCGACATGCTGGACAACTCGTTGACGAGGTCCACCATTTCGTTCGAAACCTCATCGGTTCCGGCACTGACTTTCAGCAGAACATTCCCTTCCAGAAGCTGAATATATTGCTCTAATTGCTGTTTGATGTCTGCATCCAGTTTCATAATTCTCTCTCCTTAGATCTTGCCAACCAAATCAAGGCTTGGTTTCAAAGTAGCGGCGCCTTCTTTCCATTTCGCCGGGCATACTTCACCTGGATGGTTGTGTACGTATTGAGCCGCTTTGATCTTGTCGATCAGCGTGCTTGCATCGCGGCCAATGCCGCCAGCCGTAATTTCGATCGCTTGGATCACACCGTTCGGGTCGATGATGAAGGTACCGCGGTCTGCCACGCCTTCTTCTTCGATCAGGACGTCGAAGTTACGGGAGATCGTGTGGGATGGGTCGCCGATCATAATGTAAGTAACCTTGCCGATCGCTTCAGAGCTGTCGTGCCAAGCTTTGTGCACGAAGTGGGAGTCCGTAGATACGGAATACACCTCCACGCCCAGCTCTTTCAAAGTAGCATATTGATCTTGCAAGTCTTCCAGCTCCGTAGGGCATACGAATGTGAAGTCGGCTGGATAGAAGCATACGACGCTCCATTTTCCTTTGAAATCCGCATCGGATACTTCGATGAAATTTCCGTTGTGATACGCTTGAGCTTTAAAAGGCAGGACTTCTTTTCCAATCAATGACATGATTTGAACTCTCCTTTGTTTTTGGTTTCAGCAGTTATTTATATTAATTATTATATGCGAACCATTCTCAACGTCAATCTACTTCACCAAGTCTTCATAATTTAGTCACCCTCAATAATATACCCGCGCTCGCTGAATATAACCGTTCCGGTCGAATTTTCACAAATCAGTCATCGGAAGCTTATTTGCCGTCTCATGCTAGTCTTCGTCATCCGGAGGCAAGCTCTCAATGGCCGTAAAAAATACGTCCAGCATCTCCACCCCAAAGTTCGCTCTTATGTAATCGGAGATTCTTACTAACTCCTCCGCACGATCAAACTCCAAGCAAGGACGCCCTTCGCTCCATAACACCCGGCAAGAAAACAGCTCTTGCACACGCTCAATAACGATATCTTGCTCGACGGGACCCCGATTTAACGCCATGTCCATCCCTCTCTCCCTTCGAAGATTCAACAGGCATTACTGCCATGCTCTAATTATCTTAAATTTTAATATCTTTCTTCTGTGAGATTCTTCACACGGCCATCGCAAAAAACCTGGCATCCGCCAGGCTTATCTAGGTTTTCTTCTCCATTGAGAGGTTAGATAGGGACCCATCATCGCTCTCAGGATCCGGTAACGCAGCTTTAGGGGGTGAGGGACGCCCGCCTTCTTTTCCTGGAGATAGCTAAACGCTGAACGGTTCCCGCGCCTCGAATTGCACTCGCTGCACGAAGCAATCAGGTTATGGGGCAGATCCGAGCCGCCTTTGCTCGAGGGCACGAGATGATCCACCGTCGTTGCGGGTTCGCCGCACCATAAGCAAATATAACGATCCCGCTTCAAGGCGATCTTCCGATAATCCCGGAACAAGAACGGGTTATAGAGCAATTGAATCGTCTGCTCATCCACCCAGACCGCCCGGTCCCGGTTCACTTCCCGCCTGGCGCGGTCCAGCGTGCACGGGGTTAACTCCCGGCCATCCAGATTCAGTACGGTAATCACAACCGATCCCCTCCTCGCGTTGGATCAGGAGGTCACTCCTTGTTTGATTTTCACATAAGGACGCATCAAATAACTAGCTACTTTCAAGGGGTTAATTCGTTTGGCAAAAAACAGCTTGTTCCCCAAGGTTCCACTTAACGCGCGGACCATCCAATCCAAATCCGCATTGTCCAACTGCTCCATTACCCGGCGAAGGACCAGGGAATGCTCATAGCTTTGACGAAACGCCCCCGTCAACTCCTCATAATTGCCGAGTCCGCAGAGATCGTAAGCAGCGTACACCCCGGTGAGCAGCGCATGATATTGGCCGAATCCGAGAAACGGCATCAAGCTGCCGAAGCAATTTCCTACATAGAAGGTGTTACCGACCCGCCCCCTGTCGCAAATCCCCACCGGGTAATGCGTGATCTGAAATTCGTCGGTCACGCGCAGCGCCTGGTTCAGCTCGCTTTGTACCCGCTGAAAATAGGGTTCCCACAGCTTCTCTAGCTCCACGCCCCGGTTCGCGGGGATATCGGGGATGCCGATGACCACGTTGGCTTCTTTCTCCGAGAAGGGAAGGAGGTATCCGTAACCGTAAGGAGCATAGTCATAATCCAACCAAACCTTCACGGCATAGCGATCGAATTGACCTTCCACGGTCACTCCTTTTAAGGAGACGCTGATGTCTTTCCGGAAGTTGCGGGTTTGTTTGGCGTAATCCCCGTCCCCCGTCGCCATCACCACATGCGTGTAATCCGCCAGCAGCTGCTCGTACGTTGCTTCCGAATGAAATCGGATAGGCGATTTCACTTGCCGACTGAGCTGGGCTTCGAACGAGTTCGCTTCCCTCCCGCGAATGTTGGTGAAGCCTAACGGTCCCTCCAGTATAGCTTTCGCCTGACTGGACGTGATCGTCATCTGCTGGATGCTCGCAGTTGGTTGAAGATACAGGCCATATTGCTCCGACAGCGATGCGATGCAATCTTGGACGGGGTGGACAAAGATGGAGAGCAGCGCCTCCGCGTTCACAAACCGATCTCCAACCTGGCTCCGCTTCTCAAAAATCACCGGCTCGATGCCGTTTCGCTCCAACGTAATCGCGCAGGCCAACCCCGATAAACCCGCCCCCATAATCGCTACTTTCATCTCAGTCACCCAACTTGTCAATGTAGTAGCTATAGGGTTTCTCAATCAGATACGCGCATACATGAGAAGGCATGGGACTTAATCCCACACGATCAAAAAGCACCCTTGCGGGTGCTTAACTCATGTGATTCACTTGAAGAGGCTCCTGCGTGGGGGTCTCCATCTCATTCCCCTGTGCTTCGACCTGATCCTCCCCTTCAAAGTCCTCGGCCGGCTTGTAGTACTCCCGGAGCTCATCCTCGACGGTTCCTTCCGCCAGCGGGACACAGTGACGATACGCGGCCCGGCAAATGACGTGAGCTGCCACCGGAGCCGTGAGAAACACGAAGAAGATGCCCAAAATCAGTCGAATACTGAAGTATCCCTCGGCGATCAGAAAATACAGCAAAGTTCCCACCAACGCGCATAATACGCCAAGGGTCGAGCTTTTTGAGGCCGCATGAGACCGGGTGTATACATCGGGCAACCGGATATTGCCGATCGCGCTGATCAAGCTAAAGACCGCCCCCAGGAGAATCAGGATCGCGCCAACCATTTCACCGCTTCCGCTCAATGACCGCACCCCTTTCCATAAACCGGGCAAAAGCTACCGTCCCGATGAACGATAAAATGCCGATCAGCAAAATCAAATCGAAGAAGGCATGCGTATGCAGCAGCACGGAATAAACCGCAATGCTTGCGATTAAATTAATGCCCACGGAATCCAGCGCCTGAACCCGGTCCGCACTGGATGGCCCTTTGATGACGCGGTATAAGTTGAACAAGATCGCCGCTAACAGCAGAACTAAGGCGATGATCAGGATCGTATGAAAGATCATTTTCGGGTCACATCCTTTATCGCTTTTTCGAATACGGATTTTGATTTGAGGACCGATTCTTTGGATTCCGGCATATTCAGCCCATGAATGTACAAGGTCTTTGCGTCAGGGGTGATATCCATCACGACCGAACCCGGCGTCAAGCAGATCAGCAACGAGAGGAGCGTAATCTCCAGATCCCCCTCCAAATCTGTCTCCACCTTGAAGATGCCCGGCTTCACGTCGACCTTCGGCCGGAGCACATGCTTCATGACCATCATCGATGAAGTAATGAGTTCATGAATGAAGATAACAAACAGCTTGCCAACCGCCGCCAGCGTAAAGACATAGAATGGCTTCTTGAAGAACCGGCGTATGCAGAGTAAAATGAACAACCCCACGATATACCCGCTGATAAAGTTTAAGACGCTCATGTCATCCTTCAGGAACATCCACAGGTAAGCGATAACGATATTAAGCAGCACTTGAACGGGCATGGTGATCTCCCCCCTTTAATCCATCACGGCTTGGATGTACAGATTTGGATCGAGCAATTCTTCCGCCGCTTGAGCAACATACGGGGCAATTCCTTCCGCACCAATCCCCAAGGCAAGGCTGGCGAAAGTGAGCAGAGCGATCGGGAGCAAGAGCCCCTTCATCGATCCCTTCTCCTCGTCCTCACACAGGACCGTCTCTCCCCAGAACACGTTCATAAACAATTTGATCATGGAAAACAGGATAAATAAGCTGGCCACCAGCCCGATGGCTCCAAACCCGTAATCCCCCGCCTCGAAGGTCCCTTGAATCGTAAATACTTTGCCGAGAAACCCGCTTAGTGGAGGAATGCCAACCATCGAAAGCGCCGCGATCAAGAACATCCAGCCGAGTGCAGGGCGCAGCCGGATCAAACCGCTGATGTCCTTCAGCCGGCTAGTGCCCGTCAAATGGATGACCGTACCGCCAATAAGGAAGATCAAGGCCTTGATAAGGATATCGTGCAACAGGTAGTAGATCGAACCCGCCAGGCCTTCCGGCGTGGAAGAAACGAGCCCCAGCATGATAAAACCAACGCTGATCACCACGTTATAGGTTAAGATTTTCTGGATATCCCCAAATCCGACAGCGCCCAGTCCCCCTAAAATCATCGTGGCGGCCGCCAGCAGCCCAATCCATAGATGCGTGATTTGCGGCTCATGATAGAAGATCAGCGTAAACATTCGGAAGATCGCGTAGATCCCCACCTTCGTCAGCAGCGCCGCAAAGATGGCCGCAATGGCCGTAGGCGGCACGCTGTAAGAGCCCGGCAACCAGAAGAAGAGCAATAACCCGGCTTTGAGGGCAAATACGATCAGGAACAACAAGGCCACCGTCGTGATCAGCCCATCCTGGCCCGCCTCCGCTACACGGAGCGACAGGTCTGCGAGATTTAGCGTGCCTGTGATCGAATATAAATAGGCCACGCCCATCAAGAAGAACGCCGATGCGATCACGTTCGTGAAGATATATTTAAGCGACTCGCGCAGTTGCCGCCTCGTTCCGCCCAGGGTGATCAGCACATACGAAGCTACCAGGAACACCTCGAAGAAGACATATAGGTTAAACAAGTCCCCGGTTAAGAATGAGCCGTTCACGCCTGTGATCAGAAACAAATATAAAGGATAGAAATAGAGCTTCTCCTGTTTCCGGCCGATTGAAGGAAAGGCATAGATTAAGCAGCAGACCGAGACGATGGACGTCGCGAGCAGCAACAAGGCGCTGAACATGTCGCCCACAAAGCTGATCCCGTAAGGGGCCTCCCAGCCGCCCAATTGCAGCGTCTGAATGCCGCTCCCCTTGATCTGAACCATCAGCAGCACGGAAATGACACCTACCGCGAGCAAAGCCAGAAAGCTAAGCGTTCGTTGGAGCTTGATATTTTTCTGAAAAATGATGAGAAGCATCCCCGTTAATAAAGGGATAATCACCGGAGCAATCAACCAATTATTCATTCTCATTTCCCCTTAGCTGCTCCATGTCATCCGTCCCGAAGTTCTGATAGGCCCGATAACACAAAACTAAGACTAGCGCCGTCACGGCAAAATTGATTACGATCGCCGTCAGGATCAAAGCTTGAGGGATCGCATCCGTAAACCCGGCCATTTTCTCCCCCAGCAAGGGGGCGCTCCCCTTCTTCAGGCCGCCGGAGGTCATGATCAATAAGTTCACGGCATGACTCACGATCGAAGCTCCCAGCACGATTCGCAGCAATTGTTTCGATAGAATCAGATAGGTTCCGATCGATACTAAGATTCCGACAAGAATCACGATAAGCGTCTCCATATTATCGATCCTCACTTATGCTTAGAATAATGTTCACCGCCGTACCGATGACCGCCAGAGCTACGCCCGTGTCAAAAATCAAGGCGGATGCCAATTCGGTATCCCCGAAGATCGGCAGGTCAACATGACCAAAGGTCTGGGTTAAGAACGGCTGACCAAAAACGATCCCCGCCAGTCCGGTCCCTACCGCGACCAACACGCCGATGGCGGCAAGCTTCTTGAAATCCAGCCGGATATTCTCTCTAACCTTCTCGATGCCAAAGGAAAGGTAAAGCAGCACAATGGCGGACGCCGTACTCAACCCGCCGATAAACCCGCCTCCCGGATGGTGATGCCCGCTCATGAACAGATAAATCGAGAAGGTCAAGATGATCACAGCAGCAACGCGGGTTACGCTTCTTAAGATCACGTCATTCGGTTTCATTGGACTCCCTCCTTTTGGCGCGTTGATGAACCAAGAGATAAACCCCCAACCCGGCGATCGTCAGCACGGAGATTTCCAGCATGGTATCAAAGCCGCGGAAATCCACCAGGATGGCGTTGACGATATTTTTGGCGCCGGCCAGCTCATACGCATTTTCAAAGAAGGAGGTGATCGGCTCAAACAGCTTATGTCCATTCGCGGCTAAGGCCAGCAGGCTGACCGTTACGCCCATCGCCAACGAGATGATCACATTCGTCAACTTGAAGGATATGCGTTCGATGTTCTTCTTCAGCTTCGGTAAATGATAGAAGCATAACAGGAACAGGACGGTCGTCACCGTCTCCACCACCATTTGGGTTAGAGCCAGATCCGGCGCCCTAAAGATGACGAAGAACATCGAAATCATATAACCCATTGCCCCCAGGGCTACAATGGCCACAATTCGATTGCCAGCCAGCAAGACCGTAAGTGCGGCGAGAATCATAGCGACTGCCAGCCCTGTCTCGAAGAACCCAATCGGCGCATCCTGCGAGAAATCGAAGTGCAGGCCGTGAAGCCCTAACAATGAACCCAACAGCAACAGGACAAAGAAGGAGAAAATATAAATCAGGTAATGCCGCAATGAGCCGGTCATGTAACGATTCGTCAGCGAACCTGAGAGCTTCTCCGTCTCCTCAATCCCCCGGTCGAACCAGTGGGATAACATGAACCCCTTCGGGAAACCGCGCAGGGACGTGATCCACCGCTTTGCGGTTTTGAAGAGCAGCCACCCGAACCCAATGACACCAACCGTCATCAACAATTCCAGGTTCAGGCCATGCCAAGCGCTGATTTTGAGATCGTAGGGTGCCACGTCCATCATCGGCAGCACCGCGCTTAAGGCCGGGATAAGGATCGCCTTGCCCAGCAGATTCGGGAAGAAGAAGATCAGGATGACGAGCAAGCCCAGCACAAGGGGAGGAATCAACATCCCTAAAGGCGCTTCATGCACCTCCCGCGTCAGCTTCTCCGGGCGGAAGTTCCCTCCAAAGGTTTTGAAGATAAAGATCATGCAATAAACAAAGGTGAAGATGCTGGCCACCCACGCGATAATCGGGAACAACACCCCGAGGCTGCTAAGCCCAAAGATCCCGGCATGGGCCACCTCATTTACCGCCCCAAAGAACATTTCCTTGCTTAAGAACCCGTTAAACGGCGGCAACCCGGCCATCGACAAACCACCCACCAACGCGATCGTGAATGTGACCGGCATCACGTGCATCAACCCGCCCAGGAAGCGGATATCCCGCCGGCCCGTCTCGTGGTCAATAATCCCAACGACCATAAACAAGCTTCCTTTAAAGGTAGAGTGGTTAAAGAGATGGAATAGCGCCGCAAACGTCGCCACCGTAAAGACCGTACCTTCCTCGCCCGATCCAAAGTAGACCGCAAGCGAACCAACGCCAAGCAAGCACATGATCAACCCCAGCTGGCTGATGGTCGAATAGGCCAACAAGGCTTTGAGATCCGTTTGTCTCAGTGCGGTCAAGGAGCCGTACAGCAGCGTAATCAGCCCGACCCCGGCCACCAGCCAGAACCACACGGAGCTGCCGCCAAAGATCGGCGTCATCCGTGCGACCAAATAGATCCCCGCTTTGACCATCGTGGCGGAGTGCAAATAGCTGCTCACCGGAGTTGGAGCTTCCATCGCATCCGGCAGCCAAATGCTGAACGGGAACTGCGCGGATTTCGTAAAAGCCCCCACCAAAACACACAGCATAGCCGGAAGGAACAATTCATGATTTTGGAGGAGATTCAAATTGGCAATTAACTCCCGGATGCTGTAGGTGTCCGCCATCAGGATCAGCATAATGAACCCGGCCAGCATCGCGAACCCGCCAAACACGGTAATCAACATGGCCTTCAACGCGCCCTGTCGCGAGCTTCTTCGTTCGTACCAATACGAGATCAGCAGGAAGGAAGAGACGCTGGTTAGTTCCCAGAAGCCATAGAAGACCAAAAGATGGTCCGAGAACACGACGCCAAGCATCGCTCCCATAAACATCAGCAAATACACGTAGAAGTTATGAAGCGCCTCCCGCTCCTTGGACATATAGAAAATAGAGTAGAGGATCACCAACGCCCCTACGCCGGAGATGAGCAGCCCAAACATCAGGCCTAGCCCATCCAAGTAAGAGGTCAGATTGATTTCTAAAGTTGGGATCCACGGCAGCGTGTACATATAAGTTTCCCCGGCGGCCACGGAGGGGATATATTGAAGGAAATAGAGAAAGATCGATAAAGGTACAAGCAAAACAAACCATCCGGTATGTACTTGACGATTTAAATACTTGTACAGAAACGGGACTATAATGGCAAAGATGAACGGCAGGAAAATGAAGGCATAAAATGGGATCAAACGCACTCCTCCTTACTTGAAAATGATTCCTGTCAATTTGGGTTTGACTCGGGATGAAACATCAATTATAGTCTTACGTAGTTTAAAGGAAGCTCTACTATAAGCCTTGAGGTGAAAGTTCGAAATGGATACTCCGTGTAATGAAAGCATTTTAGTCTGCGTTTATTATGGTCCCAACGGGGAACGACTAATCAAACGCGGCTGTAAGATCGCGAACCTGATGCAGGCTCCACTCTATATTTTGACCATTGATCCTAAACCCTTCGATGAGTTGGATGCGGAGAAGGTATTCTATATCGAGCAGTGGAAAGAATATGCGAATACCCATGCTACGGCCCAATTTATTATGAAGGACAAGGAGAGCCGCCCTGTCTCCAAGGTCATTGCCGAAGTTGCCCGTGAGAACAACATTACGCAGATTATTTTGGGGCAAACCGCCCATAGTCGTTGGGAACAAATTACGAAGGGATCCATCATTAATGCTTTGGTCCGGGAAATCCCTTTTGTCGACCTGCACCTCATTTCGGTTGCCCGGTATATCCGGGACGAAGAGGGAATTTATGAAAAGGGAATCCGCGCTTATTTGATCAAAGATGGGGATCGTTATAACCTAAGCTTCAACCACCATAAAGATACGCTTTATGAAGGCATTTTCTTCAAAGAAGCCGATACCGACTTCAATAATGGGATTTTCCGATTCATGAAGGACGATGAGACGCTTCAGGTGCAGGTGACGGATTGCATCGTCACGGAGCTGAAGAACGTGGACCTTCAAACCGCGATGCATCGGGAAAGTTCTGATGAATCGTAAATCGAGGGACAACTGAACTAAACACCATTCATATAGAGGAACTCTCCGCCTTTGGTGCGGAGGGTTCTTTTTTTCATATTCACATCTGCACGCTTATAAATTGACATCCACCTTGATCGGCAGCCGTTCATTCTTATCGATCCCTAAATATTTCAGGGTCTCGGCGGTCGAATGATGATGCAGAATCGACTTGATGATGGAGATGGCCACCCCTTTATAGTAGGCGTGATAACCGAAGGTTTTCCTTAAGGTATGGGTGCCGATTTTCTCCGAAATGCCCACCTCTCTGGCCGAATGGTTGATAATGCGATAAGCCTGCTGGCGGGTGATCGGACCGCAATCCTTCTTGGACTTAAACAAGTAATCCCCCGGCTTCCAATCCATCATGGACACATATTCCTTCAGGATCTCCTGAATATTGTTATTTAGATAATGGGCTCGCTCTTCCCCGGTTCGTTCATCCTTGATATAGAGAAACTGTTTCGGGCTCTGGCCGTCACACACATCCTCCACCGTCAGATGAAGCAGGTCAATCAAACTAATCCCCGTATTGATCCCCAGTACAAAAAGCAACAAATCCCTGACCGAGTGTTTCCGCAGCTCCTCCTTCATTGCCCGTATCGTTTCTAGATCTCGAATCGGATTAACGTACTCCACAGAGAATCCCTCCGAATAATGTTACTTAATTTAATACTAGCATATATTATGTAACATAACAAATGGACTATACCTATTTTTAGAAACAAAAAAAACAGGGTCTCTCAAAAGGTTAGATCAACCTGCTCTTGAGAGGATCCCTGTTTGATGCAGAGAAAGGTTATCGGTTACGAAATGAGGTTTCGGCCAATCCGATCAGCTCACTAACGGTTACAAACCGATACCCCGCAGCAGCCAGCTCGCTGACCAGTGCCCGGACCGCTTCGATCGTATGCCCACGGTTGCCGTATCCGTCATGGAACAAAAAGATACTTCCGCCCTCGACCGTCGGTCGCGTATGTTCCAGAATATAATCTACGCCGGGTTGTGGCTGCTCCCAATCCCTAGCCTCTCCGTTAACGCAACCAATCGAATCGTATCCGAACTCAGCGGCCAGGGAAAGAATCTCATCATTCACAGCGAAATACGGCGGTCGAAAGCAACCTGTCGGCTTCCCTGTGACTCGGCGGATTCGCTCATCACCCAGCAGGATTTCGGCTCGCGCCTCCTCCAGTGTCAACCGTGTCAAATCCGGGTGTGAATACGTGTGATTGGCAATCTCATGTCCGGCGGTATGAACCTTCACTGCGATGTCTCCAAACTTATCTATTTCTTGTCCAATCATGCAGAAAGTGGCCTTCCCGTTTACCTTCCGAAAAATCTCCAACACTTGCTCCGTATATATGGGATGCGGCCCATCATCAAACGTAAAAGCGACCGCCTTCTCCCGAGTGGGTACCCGATGCACTAACGAACCCTTGGTCATCCTGACGACATCCCTCCCATCTATTAAAGGTGACTGCTTACCTAGGCTAGGGTCAGCACGGCGACGGACATCGGTGGAAGCGTTACGGCCAAGTGGCCCCCATGATTTAATGTTAACCCGTCAAATGCCCGCGGCTTCACCGTTTCCGGTTCCTCGAACGTGTTATGTGCATTCATATCGGCATGCGTCAGTATACGGCCTGTGACCTTCTTGCCCTCAGCCCATCCGCGCAACTGCAGAGTTACGGCCGCTTCCTGCTGCGGGTCCACGTTGCACAGGCTGATGTCGATCGTACCGTCCGCCCGCTTCGAAGCCGAGCCGCTAACTTGAGGAATGGCCTCCTCCCCCCGTCGGTACTCCTCCGCCTCAAGATGAAGGGCCAGCGCCTCGGCATCCTGATGAACCTTAAACATCTCGAACACATGATAGGTTGGTGTGAGCAGCATCTTCTCGCCTTCCGTCAGAATCATCGCTTGCAGCACGTTAACCGTCTGGGCGATATTGGCCATATGGACGCGGTCGCAGTGACGGTGGAAAATATGAAAATGCAAAGCGGCAACCAACGCATCCCGCATCGAGTTTTGTTGGTAGAGGAAGCCCGGATGAGTCCCCGGCTCTACCTGGAACCAGTTCCCCCACTCATCAATAATCAGGCCAACCCGTTTCTGTGGATCGTATTGGTCCATGATCGCCGAATGCCGCTTAATCAACTCGTCCATGTGAAGCGCCAATTTCATCGTCTCGAACCACTCTGCTTCCTCGAAGCCCAGCGCCGGACGTTTAACTTCAAATCCTCCCGGCACCGTGTAGTTATGCAGGCTGAGGCCGTCCATGTAGGCGCCGGCTTGGCGCATAAGCGTCTCCGTCCAGTGGTAGTCATCGACATTGGCACCACCTGCGATCTTGTAGAGCCGGTTCTCGCCGTAATTCCGGACGTACGTCTGGTACCGGCGGTATTCGTCGGCGTAATATTCAGCCCGCATGTTCCCGCCGCAGCCCCAGTTCTCATTCCCGACGCCAAAGTACTTCAGCCGCCAAGGCTTCTCCCGTCCGTTCGCCTGCCGCCAGTTCGCCATCGGCGATTCGCCGTCAAAGGTCATGTACTCGACCCATTCCTGCATCTCTTGCACTGTACCGCTGCCAACGTTCCCGCAAATGTACGGCTCTGCGCCCAGCAGCTCGCACAGATCAAAAAATTCATGCGTACCGAAGTGATTATTCTCCACGACGCCGCCCCAATGCGTATTCACCATCCGTTTACGTTGCTCCCGCGGGCCCACTCCGTCTTTCCAGTGATACTCATCGGCAAAACAGCCTCCCGGCCAGCGCAGAACCGGGATATTCAGACCCCGCAGCGCCTCAAGTACGTCGTTCCGAATGCCGCGAGTGTTCGGAATCGGCGAATCCTCACCTACCCAAATGCCCTCGTAAATGCAGCGGCCGAGATGCTCGGCAAAGTGCCCATAAATATGGCGGCTGATGGTACCCACCGATTGGTCGGCGTTCACCGTGATCGTTGCTTTCATCCTCTGTTCTCCCTTCACGACTTTATCCTTTGACTGCGCCTGCAATCATGCTTTGTTGAACCTGCTTATTCAGCAGCAAATAGATGACTACGGTTGGAACGGTCGTAATCATCAACCCGGCCCCGATAATTCCCCATTGCGTAATGTACGTTCCGACCATCGACATCATCCCGACCGTCAATGTTTGATAGTGCGCGTCATTGATGAAAGTCACCGCAAACATCAGCTCGTTCCAGCAAGAGAGGAACGTGAAGATCGCTACGGTAGCGATGGCGGGACGAATCAACGGAAGAATAATATGAAAGAAGGTTCTATAGATGCCGCATCCGTCGATGACCGCGGATTCCTCCATCTCGCGGGGAACCCCCTTGAAGAAGCTGCCGAGAATGAACACGGCCATCGGGATTCCGAAAGCGACATAGGGAATAATCAACGACCAGTAGGTATTCAGCAGATGCAGATTCTTTAGAACCATAAACAACGGCAGCAGCGCTGCATGGATTGGAACCATCATCCCAAGTAGGATCAACGTCATCGTCAAATTGCTCAGCTTCCAATTCATTCTCGTGATGGCATAAGCCGCCATCGAAGATAAGATCAATACCAGGATAATGGAGGCAGCGGTCACCCACACGCTATTTGCGAAGTAACTCATGACGTTGCCGTCCGATAACGCCTTGGCATAGTTGCTCCAGAGGAGCTTCTTCGGAAATCCCGCCACATCCCCGCTGAAGATCTCACTATTGTCTTTCAAGGAGAAGAACGCAAGCCAAATGAGGGGGTAAATCTGAACAATCGCCACGATGACTAAAAAGAATTGCAACAGGAACTTCCCAAGGAAGGACGGTTTCTTGGGCAACCTTGCTTCTGCAGTATTCACACGCTCACCCCTATTCGGTCTTAAAGAATTTATTGATCAATACCGTAAATATTAAGCATTCCAGGATAATAAAGACGGATATCGCACTGCCGTAACCATATCGATACGTATTAAAAATCGTCGTGTACATCAGGGTGCTTGGCACCTCGGTTGCAAACAACGGACCCCCGCCCGTGAGAACATACACCAGATCAAATACCTTAAAGGCTCCAATCACCGAGAAGACGAGGCAGACTTTAAGGATTGGCCTCATCAGCGGGATCATAATGGAAAAGGCGGTTCGGATGCGGGAAGCCCCGTCAATTTTGGCCGCTTCGAGAATATCCTGCGAGATCGACTTCGCTCCGGCATACATCAGCAGCATATGATATCCGACGTACTGCCACAGGGTCGGAATAAACGATGCGGCAAGCGCGGTCTTCTTCTGTCCAAGCCAGTCTTGGGCCAGCTCGGAAAGACCGATATCATTCAGCAATGTATTTAAAAGTCCGTAATCCGCATTGTAGATTTTGGACCATAATTGCGCGATTACCACGGTAGAAATCAATACCGGAATAAAGTACACCGTCCGAAAAAAGCCTTCGCCTTTTACCGAGGAGGCCAGGATCAAGGCAAGCAACAACGAAATCGGCAATTGAATGAAGATGGACGCTGCCGCAAACAGGAAGGAGTTCCGGATTGAATGGAGCGCTCGGGCATCGGTGAACATCTCCACATAGTTATCCAGTCCGATAAAAGTACCTTTGCCGACACCATTCCAGTCCAACACGCTGTAATAACTCGAAACGAAAATCGGAACTAATACAATCCCGCAAAAGATGAGAAGGGTAGGAAGAACAAATATCGCTATCGCGGTCTTATTCGAAAAAACTGAATTCATCGTGAGTTCTCCTCTCAAAGATGGTGGTCAGGGTTTCCCCTGACCACGTCTGATTTGAGATTATTCAAGGATCATAGAGTTAGTTCCGTTGGTTTAAGCTGCGCCATCTGTTTGCAGAACTCTTCTGGCGTAATGTCGCCGGCCAGGAGCGAGGCAATCAGGTTCTTATGCGTTTCCGCTGATTCAGCAGGAAGAATATTATCCCACCAGGTAATAAACGAGGTAGCCGTCTTCATAATGTCGGCTGCCGATTTGTCCAACTCGGACAGGCTCGAGGTATCCAGCCCATCGATGTTCCAGCTTGGCAGGCCTGCCCCCGCCAGATAGCCCTGCGTGCCCAATTGCTCGCTCAGGTACATCAAGAAATCAACTGCTTCTTTCGGATGTTTCGTGGTGCTGCTGACATAAAACCCATCAACGGCTCCGCCGAAGATTTCGGTAATTTGGCCCTTCCCGTCTTC
Organism: Paenibacillus rubinfantis; assembly: GCF_001486505.1. Lineage (GTDB taxonomy): Bacteria > Bacillota > Bacilli > Paenibacillales > Paenibacillaceae > Fontibacillus > Fontibacillus rubinfantis. The sequence continues at coordinate 160,612 of NZ_LN909064.1, read as the reverse complement.
AAACACCGGGAATGGAATGACTTGAACCTTGCCTTGGGTCGCCGAGGACGGGTCCTCAATCCCGGCATTCACCCAGTTCGCTTGGAACATCATCGCGCCGCTGCCTGCATTAAATGCGCCCAGCATCTCATCATAACTCATGCTCAGCATGCTGCTGTTGAATGCGCCCACCTTCGCTAGCTCCTGCATTTTGGCCGCGGCAGCAACGAAATCCGGCGAATCCCATTTGGCTGGATCTTTAAAGGCTTCGATCACGGCGTCATGTCCAGCTTGACGCATCGCGATCATGTCGTACCAATACATGCCCGGCCAACGGTCCTTCTCGCCGATGAGTGCCGGCGTAATTCCCGCCGCTTTCAGCTTCTCTACCGCATCAAGCAGTTCGGTGTAGGTTGTCGGGATTTTAGCTCCCGCTTTCTCAAACAACTCGGTATTTACGTAAAGGTTGGCAATATGGGTGTAAACAGGCAGGGTATAGATTTTACCGTCCGTTTCGATCGCTTCCGCCATCCCCGGTGCCATCTTCGACTTGATTTCATCGGTCAGATACCTGGAGATCTCCAGTACGTTTTCGGATTCGATATAAGGCTGCATGAAGCTGCCGCCGCCCATGCCGTAGAAAATGTCCGGTGCTTCATTCGCCGCCAGCGACGTCTTGATTTTGGTCTTGTACTGTTCGCCGGTTGTACCGGTCCGTTCAATTTGGACGTCGGGATGCTCGCTGTTCCATTTCTCGATGATTTGCGGCAGCAATTTCGCTGACGGGTCCGTGTTCCCTACAGATTGGTCCCACAGTGTCAGCTTGATGGAGCCGCCTCCACTTCCTTCCGAAGACTTTCCTTCGGAAGAATTGGACGAACATGCGGCCAAGCTTCCGGCCAGACCTAATGCAAGAACGATACTCATGGATCTTTTTAACAACGCTTTCATCTCTTTGACCTCCCAACTAGATTCGATGCATCTATGGCTATTTTAAGGGGAATGACAGCGCTTACTCCATTCACAAATCGAGCATCCCCTTTGAGAATTCAAGCATTCCTCTCTCGTCATCTTGCGTTTCGATATTCATTCATGGATCGACCGGTTGATTTTTTGAAGAGGATACTGAAATAATGCGGATCCGTAATGCCTACCTGTTCGCCAATCTCGTAACCTTTGAGATCCGTAGTTTTTAACAGGCCTTCCGCCTTCTTCATCCGCAGGTTGGTTAAGTACTCGACGAAGGTCTGCCCCGTTTCTTTCTTCATGAGCCGGCCCAAATGACCCGGACTGACAAAAAAAGCCGCCGCAGTGCTGGCCAATCCGACCCCGGGGTCGCCCAGGTTCTGTTCCAGATACGCTTGCACCTGATGGATCAAGTTTCCTTCCTTCGTTTGCCTTCTTGCATGGATGGCCTCCGAGACAGTAAGGATATAGCCCTTCAAGGTCTGCACCAGCTCCGGCAAATTATCGGCGGTAATGATCGACACCAGCGTTTCTTTGTCCAGCCCCTGCTCACCTTCGAGCTGCTGCTCCATCGCGGCGCGTTGGCATTCATGAATAACATCCATCGCCGCCATACGAAACTGGGACACGCTGGAGAAGGCAACGTCAAAGATGTGCTCCAGCATCTCCGCGGCACGATCTGAGGAACCCACGCTGATGTAGAATTGCAGCTGCCGCAGCAGCTCCGGGTTAGATCGATACGTTTCCTCACGACTATCCACCATGTCTTCATAGCAAATCACCTGGTTATTCCCCACGAACGCTTTATAGCGGATGGCACTACACGCTTCCTGGTATCCTAGATGACCCTCCTGCAGGCGATGGCGTTTCCGCCCGATTCCGATGGTAACCAGCCCTTTCGGAGAACCGGTTAACCGGTTGATCAACGCTTCGCAGATCCGGGCCAGATCCCCCTCTGGACGAAAGGAAATCAGAACAAACTGGTTACGCGTGTCCGACAGCGTGGTGACAAAAGGATCCCCTTGAAAGAACAGCTCCATCTTTCGCTTGCACGCCATCCCAAGCAGAATCAACTGCTCTTCAGTGTGTTTCTCCGCCAGCGGAGTGATTTCGACAACGGCGATTTGATAGGGAGATTCCTGCCGGAAGGCGGGGAGCTGGAAATATTCCGCTTGCTCCCGGATCTCCTCCCGGGAAAGCGTCCCTTGTAACCACTGCAGCAGGAACTTCTCCCGGAGATAAGGAAGATTCCGAGCCAGCTCTTCCTTGAGTCTCGCCAGCTCCCCCTCCCGGGATCGTTCCTCCTCGATTTTCTGTTTAAGCTTGCGGGTGACATGCAACAAATCCGCCGCCCGGATCGGTTTGAGCAGGAAATCGAACACCCCAATTTTGATGCTCTGCTGCGCATACTCAAACTCATCATGACCGCTCACTACGACAATCTTGATCTGCGGGTGCTTCTCCATTACGCTTCGGCTAAACTCAATCCCGTCGATGACCGGCATATAAATGTCGGTGAGGATCACATCCGGTTTCTGCTGTTCCACCAGCTCCATGGCCTCCTGGGCATTCGAAGCTTCCCCAGCGATTTCGAAGCCTTCCTGTTCCCAGTTAATGCGCATGCGAATCAATTTCCGAATCAAATGTTCATCGTCAACGATCAGAGCCTTCAACTTTTCCATGGCGAATCTACTCCATTCGGCAGAATTAACGTTATCGTAGTTCCTGTTCCCGGTTCGCTTTCGATATGGAATACGTCCTTGTCTTCATAAAAAATACGCAGGCGCTCCATCGTGCCCCACAAGCCAAAACTCTTAATCTGACCTTGTCTTTCCGTAAACAGAATTTGCTCGATCTCCTCCTGTGACATGCCGATGCCATCATCCGCGATCGAGAGGATCACCGATCCGTCCACTTGCTTCGCGGTGATCCGTATGACCCCTTTCGTCCCTTTAGGCCGAATGCCATGGTAGAGCGAGTTCTCTACCAGCGGTTGAAGGACCAACTTCGGAATTGAGGTCTGGCCGCATTCCGCTTCCACCTGGAACTGGGCCTCAAATACATCCGGATAACGTACGCTTTGGATTTTTAAGTAATTGCGAACGATTTCAATTTCTTCCTCGACAGGGATCACGTCCTGTCCTTTGCTAACGCTGAGTCGATAATAGCTCCCCAACGCCTCAATCAAATCACAGACCTGTTCGTTATCCCCCAATAACGCAAGTGATGTGATCGAGTCCAGGGTGTTATACAAGAAATGCGGTTTGATTTGGGATTGGAGCGCATTCAGCTCCGCTTTACGTATCGTCTTCTGCTCTTCGATGACGCGCTTCAGCAGCTGATCCATTTGCTCGATCATCCGATTGTAACCGGTATACAGCTGATCCAGCTCATAGCTGTTCGGCTCCGCATGGACCTTCATGAAATTGCCGCTAGGCGCTTTATTCATGGCCCGAAGCAGCTTCTGAATCGGTTTAATGATACTGCGTGAAATCACGAAGGAGCTGACGAAGAAGATGGTGCCGTTAATAATCAACAAGACCAACGTCAATACCACCAGCGATTGGTTGCGCGACTCCATGGAGTTATGCGGCGAGATGCTCACAAACCTCCAGTTATAAGGTCCGCCCGACAGATAGGTCACGGTATATTTCCGGGAACCCAACTCCATGGACAGAGAACCGGAGTCCATCTGCTGAAATTGTTCCGCCAGCATCCCCTTGTTCGTTTCAAGCAGCTCATCCAATGCGGCACTGCCTTGCTCATTGGTGGCATCCGCTACAATCGTTTGATTGTTCTCATCTAAAATCGCAATCTGCAAGGAGCTCCCGTTTTGCAGGTTTGAATAAGCCTGAACCAAAGCGTCGTCCTTGATATCTATAACCAACACCCCGAGTGGGGCTGTATTGTCGATGTCGCGAATCAAGCGAATAAAAGAGATGATATTGCCGTCGGCGGATTCTGCCAGTCCTCGGCGGTGATCCAGTCTCAGAATATATTTTCCTTTGTTGCTCACCACCTGGTCATACCATGGGGCATCTTTGATATCCACCTCCATGTACGTCGGCAATTCCTGGGTCGCTACGGTGAAGCGATGCCCTGCCTGATCATAAATGTGCACGGAGTCGATGATCGGAACCGCTTGCATGAGATTGTACAGGTAAGAGCTGACCTTCGACTGCGTTTGCAGGTTGGCGTAAACGTCCCCTTGCCGGAGCAGGTTCTGTAAATTGCGATCCGAGAAGATCATTTTCGAATAGTTGTTGACGTTCTCAATCATTAAATCTACGTTTGTGCGAATCGATGTCACCGTTTGCAGCGAGGCCTCATTAATTTTCTTCTGAGCCGAATTCGTCGCCATTTGGTCCAGCACCATATAACTAAATCCGACCGTCAGCAAAATCACCACGAAATAGGCGAATGGAATCTTAAAAGCTAGCTTTTTCGGCCTGCCGTAACTTAAGGAACGTATACTCTCTATCAACCGCGTTTTCACCGTCAGCCCCCCTTCTTATGCCGCAAATCTCACATTCCTTCATTATATCGGCAGACCGCCAAGCCAAACAATTGATAAACCCAACTGGAAGTACGGAAAAGGTTAGAACATCCGTGTAAAAGGCCTCCTGTCACACTAGGACAAGAGGCCTCGTTCAAGGTTACGCCTGCAGTTATCCTATTGGAACAGATCCGGCAGGATATCGTAAATATACTGGTTCACCCAATTCCAGGCGTGTGTTCCGCCATCGCCTACGATGAAGTAGAAATTCCCCTTGGCCGGATCCGATGAATAGATGAAGGCATCGGTGAGCTGCTTCATCGCATCGATCTGCGGCTTCAAATTCGGATATGCGATATCCAAGCTGCCCGTCGCGCTGAAAATAAAATATTCCTGCGGTTGATATCCGGCATCTTTGGCGACTTTGGCCAGATATTCCGCCGTTTCCTTCGGCTTACTGCCTCCGCCCCCTTGACCCAATATCCAACTATCCCCGCTTAGCGGCAGGTAATATTTGAAGTAGTCGAGGTTATGGATGAAGGTATACCACGTCGTCACCGACCCCATCGAGAACCCGCCAAATGCCCGATGGGCCCGAGAGGCCTTCAAATCGTCCAAGCTGGAGGATTTCGCATAGGTGTGGTACCTGGTTTCCACCAACGGAACAATGGTTTGGATTAACTCCTCATGGAACAGGGCCGTATCATTTTTCCCGCCGTAGAAGGTTGGGGTTACCACGATCATCGGTTCAATGTCGCCGTTTGCGATCATATGGTCGATGATTCTCTTCAATTCCTTGCTTTGGCCGGGGCCGCCGAAGATCAAATTCTCATTCTCCCCGCCGCCATGCATCAGATAAAGCACATTATATTTCTTACTCGAATCGGATGCGTCATAACCGTGTGGAAGATACACGTTCAGCTTCTTCTCATCCATCCCGCCGGATAAGTTAGGTGTCTGGTACGTCAAGCTTTCGATCGTCCCCGGCTTGTCGCTCTCGGTTCGGTAGGCGTCCGGAACTTCCTTGAAGTATTTCTCGTTTGCGGCTTCTTCCGTCATTTCGAGCTTGCTGACCGCCGCCTGGATGGCGGCATATTGCGCATCAATTTGGGGTTGAGTAGCCTTTTTGTCGTTCAGCACGTTGGCAGCTACTACCCTCATCAGAGCCTCCGTCACCACATCGGGGTTTTTATAAAGCGTAAAGTCCAGATCTAGCGTACTTTTCATCAGATTCAGAAGATCATAGGGATTAACTCCGCTGACATCCCCCTTGGTCTTGCCCGTGAGCACGATTTCGCCGAATTTGCTCGTATCGTTCCATGCGCTGCCTGTCGCATCAAACAGATTCAAGGTCCCGATTCGATTCGCATCCTTGGCATCATTCATCTGCAATTCGAGGCCCATCACCTTTCCGTTCTCCGGTTTGGATTGGAGTGCCACTCTGGCTTCGATGATGTACCCGCCATCCACCCGTTTCGCTGCAGTGTAGAACCTCTCCACCTTTCCGTTGTCCACGGACTGGGCATTCTCAACATTGACGCGGAAATGCAAATCGTCCAAACCATATTCCTGTGTCTTGTCGTGATTCTCATCCAGGAAGATCTCTAAGGAATCCTGCATGTAAGGAGTTACTGACTCGAAAGAGAGTTGCTTATCCTTCACTTCTACCAGGATATAAAGGGCGCGGTCATCCCACAAAGCCTTAAATCCGGCGGAAGCCTCTACTTGATCCAAAGCAAATTTAGGTGTAACCGCTTGCACTTTGGTCCAGACTTTGTCGATGTTGCCATCGATTACAGGCGAACCGAAGTGGGCGACCATTCGGCCCTGGGCATCGAACCCGCTCTTGTCTCCCGGGGCGGGCTTGCCTGGATTCGGTGCCGCGGCAACTTCTGCTCCCGCGCCCGGAACATTTGCAAACGCCAAGGATACGCCGATCAACATCATCATTAAGGATTGCAGGAACAGCTTCGTTCTTCTCTTCAACAAAATCTCCTCCTTTAACCGGTCATGGGTTCTGGGTGGTTCCACGGTTTTCACAATTCATCTCACGTGAACAAGCCCGTAAGCGGCTTTCAGCCGGCACCCCCTTACCGATGGTTTTCGAAGCGCTTTCATAATTAACCTCCTTTAAGGAACATGAGCTTCACCCCTATTTTAGGGAGAGCTGGGCGAGGACGACATTCACAAAACGTGCATTGGTTTGTAAAATTCGAACATTCAAAAGAAGAACCCGCCGAATCCCCCTCTTTCCCTTGTCACGAAATCACACGCTACCTCGTCTTATCATTAGGGCCTATTTTGTATAGGTTATTAAATAGAAAATCGATAGGAAGGGATACCATGAAGGAGCTCTACGAGAAATATAAGAAGCTGCTCTTTAAGCTCGCTTACCAACTGACCGGATCCGTTACGGATGCGGAAGATGTGGTCCAAGACATATTTGTGAAGCTTGTGGACGTCCCGCCGGAGAAGCTGAAGGAACCGAAAGCTTATCTATGCAAAATGGTCACGAACCGCTGCCGGGACTTGTATAAATCGGCCCGCCGGAAACGGGAGCAATATTACGGGGAATGGCTTCCCGAGCCCCTTCATCACCTGAACGACGATGCGATGGAGGAGGTTGTCCGCGACGAGCAGCTGTCCTACGCCATGCTTGTGCTGCTAGAAAGGTTATCTCCAACGGAACGAATCGTGTTTGTGCTGCGAGAGGCGCTTGGTTTTGACTATCGGGAAATTGCCGAACTGGTGGAGAAGAGCGAAGTCAACTGTCGCAAGCTGTTCAGTCGGGCTCACGCCAAGATGGGCATGTCCCCCGATCAATCCGTGGTTACCGAAGGAGCCGCCCCCGAACACGTTCATCAATTCCTGAGCGCGCTTAAGCAAGGGAATCTCCAGCAAATCTTAGCGATTCTGGATCCAGAGGTTGTCCTTGTGGCCGATGGAGGCGGCAAGGTCTTGGCCGCTGCCGAGCCGATCCCAACCCGAGAGCGGGTCGCTCAGTTCCTGCTGGGACCCTTCCGGCAAGCTACGACGATCGAGGGCATTCAGCTTGAAGTTATTCGGGTGAATGGACACCCCGCCTTCCGGATTCGATCGAGTGAGGGGATTCATTCCGTGGGGATCCTTCATGTGGAGAACCAGCGAATTCACAACATCTATATTGTTCGAAACCCGGACAAATTGACGCAGGTCGGGGAATAAAAAGAAGCACCCGGAACCCTCACAGGTTCTTGGTGCTTCTTTATTATGCAGGGATGCTGCTCGCTGAACCTAGCTGAGGCCCGCTTTCGTTAAGCCGTAAGCCGCATCGGCCGAACCCGGCACCGTTCGGAAGGCCACGTTCACGCGGTTCCAGGCATTAATCGCCATAATCGAGAAGGTGAGATCGGAGAGCTCTTTCTCGGAAAACTGCTCGCGAACCCGGTTGTAGACCTCATCCGGCACGCCATGCTCCGGCAACTTGGTCAGGATCTCGGTCCAGGCCAACGCCGCCCGTTCGCGTGGGCTAAAGAGCGTGGACTCGCGCCAAATCGCGAGATGGTACAAGCGCAGCTCGCTCTCGCCGTGGATTTTCGCCTCCTTCACGTGCATATCCAAGCAAAATCCACATCCATTCAGCTGCGAAGCGCGGATATGAACCAGGTGACGGAGGTTCTCCTCGATCGAACTGTTCTTCTCGGCCCCGCTGAACTCCATCATCTTGTTGAAGAATTCCGGCGATTCTTGCATGTAATTAAGACGTTGCGACATCATTCATCTACCTCCCTGTAGGATTACGTACGTCCATATAACGAGGAGGGGATTCATTCTGTGACAACGTGAAAATAGAAAGGCCGTTCATCCCCAAATGCGGCGTAAATTCCAGGCGGAAAAGGACTTCATCGCCAAGCCGTGCCCGGCGGCCGTCCGGTGCCAGCATCGATTGCGGCGCGTAGTTAGGGTCATGCCGGATTCCTCCGTTTCACAAGGTAAAGATCCTAAAGTGTTGTCATCGAAGGCGGCGCATCCTCCGGGGAGCTTCCCCAGGCCTTGTTTGGCCGCGGGCCCATCTCCAGCACAAGGCTTCCTCCGCTCACCAAGTCCTGATGGCTGAGCCAAGGCCGCGAATACGGCTGCCCGTTCAAGGCGGCGGATTGGATGTACTTGTTCGCCTTGGAGACATTCCGCGCTTCAATAACAAACGTTTGGCCCTCCCCCACACGGAGGGTCGTCTTCTCGAAAATCGGGCTGCCGATATCATAGACCGGCCGCCCCGGGCACACCGGATAGAAGCCCATCGCGCTAAACACATACCAGGACGACAGCGAACCGATATCATCGTCCCCGCACAAGCCCGCTGGCCCGTCGTTGTACATCAGGTGTTGGATGTCACGGACGCGCCGCTGGGTTTTCCAAGGAGCCCCTGCATAGTTGTAGAGGTACGGAATATGAAAGCTTGGTTCATTGCCATGGGCATACATCCCGATCAATCCCGACATATCCGGGAATTGCCCCAGAAACCATGGTTTCTCCATCGTGTACTGCTCCGTAAACAACGCATCGAGCTTCTGCACGAAAGCCTCTCTTCCGCCCATCAGCCGAATTAACCCCTCGACATCGTGCTGCACATGGAAGGTGTAGATCCAGCTGTTCACCTCGGCAAAATACCCCTCCCCGGCGAACCCGCCGGACAGCTTCGGATCAAACGGTTCGACCCATTCCCCTTCCGCCGTCTTGGGCGCCATCAGGCCGAGGTCAGGGCGGAACAGATGGCGGTAGTTACCCGCCCGTTGAAGGAACCGCTCGGCTTCTTCCTCCCGCCCCAGCTTATGGGCCACTTGGGCGACGCACCAATCGTCATAAGCCCGCTCCAGCGTCACGGACACGGATTGCCGGCGGTGCCAAGGATCGACCTCGGGCACCCATTCGTCAACGCCAACCTCAGGCACCCAGGTAATCTGATTTGGCATCTTCTCCATGACGAGATTCCATAACTTTTTTCTCCACTCGTCCGGGTCGGCGACTTTCGCCTCCTCCCTAACAGGGAGCGCAGGGAACCAGCCTTTTTCGTAGTACACCTGGTCCAATTCCGTAGCCGGCACCGTCCGCCAAGGGATCAGGGACATTTCCGTGGCATCCTTGACCATTCCTTCATAGGCCTTCTCGACCTGAATATCATCCAGCCCTTTCGCACAGGCATCAGCGATGAGCGAAGCGGCATGATGGCCGATCATCACCGCGTGATCTCCGCCCGGATGAGGGAATTTGGGCAGCAACCCGCCTTGTTCGTACATGCGGACCAACGAGTACACCATATCTTCGAAGACGAGGGGTTCGATAAGGCTCTGCAAAGGACGGGCACAGCGATACGTATCCCAAAGCTGGTCATGCGTGTAGAAGTCCCGGCCTTCCGTCTTGTGGACTTTTCCGTCAAAGCCGCTGTAATATTGGCCATCTTCCGTCATATTCCGCATCCGTTGCAGCGTACGGTACATCGCCGTATAGAAAATCGTCCGCTCTTCCTCCGTCCCGCCTTCCACCTCGATTGCCGAAAGCGCATGGTTCCAAGCGTCCCGGGCTCGGGAAACGGCAGCCTCGAAGTCCCAATCCGGCAGCTCCTGCTGTTGGTTCTTCCGGGCTTGCTCCAAGCTGATATAGGAGATCCCTACCTTGAACTCTATCGTTTGTTCCTGTTGCTGCGGCTCATAGGTCAAATAGATGGCGGGGCTGTTTCCGATGGAGCCCCATGACGATGCGGCCTCTCTCATTTCCAAGCTGAAATAGCAAACATATCCCTTATTGGCGCGCTGTCCTTCGATCACACGGCCATCGTGTTTATGGATTTGCGTCGTCTCGCCGCCGTTGAGGATGACATGGAGCGGCCCGTCGGCGTGAAAGCGAAAATAAGCGCTGCGCTGAGCCACCGTCATCTCGGCATCGATCTCAGAATCCTCCAGGAAGACGCGGTACTTGTAAGGTCGAGTCTCCTCCAAATCATGATCGAAGGCAGAAGCAAGCGCTTCCAGTTGATCGGACAAAGGGCTGCCGGAAACCGTCACGGTTGTGGGACCAAAGGAAAATCCGAAGATTTTATCCGCCAAATACTTGTCTCCAATGCCCGGTGTAGTGACCGGATCGATCTCCATCATCCCATGAGGTAGCTGCACGGTTGGAGACGTCGACCACGTTTTGTAGGACAACGTCCCGATATTCGTATTAACGTACGCTGCCCAATCCCGATCTCCCCGAGCGGTTGTGTTCTTCAAGTGTATCCCTCCCAAAACATAACTATATTTTAATTATATATAATATATTCATCATGTCATATAGTATACTACTTTTTATGTCAAAGGGATCTCTCTTTTTATTCCGTCCGAATTTCCCCTCTGGTAGAATAGAAGAAGATATTACTTGAAATGGAGACTAGGAATTCTACATGAAACGCACCCTATCCAAATGGTTCAGCAGAACAACCTACCCAAGTACCTTCACTCATCAGAAATGGTTCTTGAATACGGTGATGATTATCGGGGGATTCCTCATTGGGGCGGGGGTGGCCGATGGCCTTCTGGCGGTTAAGCAACTCAGTGTCGACCAATTAGCCCGGGGCCTGACGATCTTCAGTGCCGGTCTGACCATTGTCGTCTTAGTTATCAACACCAAGTCGCAAAGGGCCGCCGAGCAAACTCAGCAGGAGACACAGCTTCAACTAAAGCGAATCGAACAGCAGCTTCAGGAGATTCATAGCCGGATAATGCAAGATTAAAAAAAGAAGACCCTACCGTGCAACGGTAAGGTCTTCTTCCTATTTAACCGGGATATTGCCAAAGGTTCCCCACCTTATCTATATCCAGCCCCGTTCCTTCGCCCGCTCGGTGGCTTGCTGCCGCGTCTCCACTTCCAGCTTCTGAATCGCCAGGGACAGATAGTTACGGACCGTTCCCTCCGTTAGGTACAACGTTTCGGCGATCTCCCGGGTTGTCCGTCCGGCATGTGATAACCGCAGCACCTCGGTCTCCCGTTCGGTCAGCGGATTGTCCTCATTCAGGAACAGCACCTCCGCTAGGTCCTTGCTGATCACACGGTCCCCGCCCATCACTCTGCGAATGGCGTCGATCAGAAACTCGATTGGCTCATCTTTTAAGAGATACCCCTCTAACTTGAGGTCCATCGCTTTCTGCAAATACCCCGGACGGGCAAAGGTCGTCACGATCATGACTTTCGCCGGGCTTCCGGCCCGCTTGAGCCGCTCGGCAATCTCCAACCCGCTCAGCCCCGGAATCTCAATATCCAGCAGGCACACGTCAGGCTTCAGGCGCAGAGTCGCCTCCCAGGCGGCTTCCCCGTCCTCCGCTTCGGCGACAACCTCCATGTCCTCTTCAAAAGAAAGCAGCGATTTAAAAGCCCCGCGCAGCATTTGTTGATCCTCAGCAATCACAATTCGAATCATCCGGCTCACCCCCTATTTTCCAGAAGCGGTACAATAAACGTAATCGAGGTCCCCTGCCCCGGACGCTGCTTTATTTCGACTTCCCCTTGCAGCATCGCCATCCGTTCCTGGAACGACTGCACGCCGTTGCCTTTTCCCGGCTCCAGCTGACCATTCCCGTTATCGCTCACTTCAAGATAAAGACGTTGATCCCGTTCATCCCGGGTGATCGTGCATTCGCTCGCCCCGCTGTGCTTGAGGATGTTCGTGACCGCCTCTCGGACGGATAACGCCAGCATCGTTTCGGCCACCGGGGAGAGCGGAGTTAACGGCGTCTGATTCGAGACGAGCAGCTGAATCCCTACTTTTTGCAAAAGCTCCCCCGCCACCTCGATCTCCTTCTCCAGCGGAACAAACTTCATCCCGGTCACCAGCTCCCGCACCTGCTTTAAGGCGTGCCTGGAGGTGTTCACGATATCCCGCAGCTCCTCCTTCGCTTGATCGGGACGTTGATCGACTAACCGGATGGTCAGCTCGCTTTTCATCTTAATCATCGTCAAGGTCTGTCCCAACGTGTCATGTAGATCCCGGGCAATCCGGTTCCGCTCCTCCTCTTGAATATACCGTTCCAGCTGGGCATTCGCGAGGTTAAGCTTCTCCTTCAGCGCTTTATTCCCCTCTCGAGCCTGAAGGATAGGAGGGACCGCCAGTTGAATGATCATCACCGGAAAAGAAACCGTCCGAAAAACCCCCGCCGGCTCCCCCTCATGGATCCAACCGGCCATAAGGAACATCGCGGCAATGCCAACCATGCCGAAGCCAATCACCCGCTTGCGGTCTGCCCTGCCTAATAGATCCGCAAACACGAAGCCATACAGCAACGCCCCCATCCCTTCATAGACGCTTAGCGCGAGAATTAGCAGGAAGCCAACATAGCTGCCCAGGAGCAGCAGCCACCGACGTTGCCATAGACAGATATAATAAGCGGCTAGGAACAGGAGGAGAAACCCGATTTTGACGAGGATCGGATAGGGAACGTCCAGCACCCACACGCGATAGATTAGAAATACAAGGATAATCACATCCAGCAGCAAAAATTTCTCGATTTGGTCCGCAGGATACAACTTCCGTAACAATGGGCATCCCCACCTTATGCTTGATCCTCAGCCGGCCAGCTTACCCGCGAGGTTCGTCATCCACCTTCTCGCCGATTCCATCGGCCCGAATCGGAACCGCTTGGACCATAGCGAAGCAAAGACGATTTGGAGACTGGAGATGGCCATCCAAATGAGAACCGTGGTAAATGCGTCCACCTTGCCTCCCAGGCCAAGACCCCATCCATAAAAAATAAGGGAAGCGGTGATATTTTGCAAGACATAGCAACTAAGAGACATCCGGCCCACCTGCTCCAACCGGTTCCACAACCACAGCCCCTCGTATCGTTCCACCAGCTTCGCGATGAGCGCGAGATACCCCAGCGAGAGAATCGGGGCAAATAAGTACCGCACAGGGAAATCCAGATACCCGCCCGGGATAAAAATCAGCAGGTTCAGCGGAAGCCCCACCGCCATCCCAAGTTTCAATAGCCTTCTGCGGTGCTGCCGCCCCTGCTCATCCGGGGCAAATACCCCGGACCGCATCATCCGAATGCCCAGCAAGAACAAAAATAGATTCAGCGGAATCACAAACACGGCTTCCAACCGGAGCGCCACGAAATTCGCCAGCCGATCCTGCACCTGCTGCATCCAGCTGCCGCCGCCATATAAGGCCGTCGTTTCACTCAGATCCCCCATGGAGATATGCGCCCCGGAGATTCCGAGGTAGATGCCGAAGCCCAGGATCAACAGCATGATTCCTCCTTGTACCCCACCGAACATCCACATCGCTCGCCGGATCGCCCGATCCCCGCCTTTAACGATCAAAGCGGCGATGACCGCCGTGATCCCGTAGCTCATCAGAATGTCATACTCCATCACCAGCGTAAAATGCAGCAACCCTTCCGCCATCAGAATAAACGATGTCCAAAGATACATTCCCGGCCACGCGTTCCCCCGCTTTAAGGCCTGGCGATACTTCATCTCCAGCCCAACGCCAAACATGATCGTCAACAAGCCCAGCAGTTTGCCGTTAACCAGGAACAACACAAATATCCGCACGAAATCCTGGAATGACGACCACCACGCCGCATCAACAAAAGTAAAGACATAGTTCACGTCTCCCAAATGCGCAAAAATCCAAATATTCGTCCCCAGCGTCCCCAACACCGCAAACCCTCTCAAAATATCGAGCAAGCGAATTCTCCCGCCGCGATTCTCCATCCTCTTCCCGTCCCTTCGTCTTCGTTCTCTTGGTAGCTTCATTTTACCTTCGAACGCCGGGATGGCGGAATTCACAGCTGTCAGGAGGTTGATATGACAGTGTCATAAAGAAAACAAGCCCTAGCCTAAGCTAGAACTTGTTTTGGATTACTATTTCTATAGCGCTTTTCTCTTTTAAGCGAGCCACAACTTCTCTTGCCCCGGCTGCTCGTCGAGATACTCCTCATATTGCGGTTGTACAGGGGCTTGGAATTGAACGGGAGCGGGGGCTGGCACTGGTGTTGGCTGCAGATAAGCCTCGTCCACATACATGATTCTCCGTTGGACCTGCATAAGTCCGTTCACCACGCGAAGCGCGACCCAGAACAGGAAGAGCCCCACGCCTACGTATAACAGGTACTGCTGATTATAGGTCCAGTTGATATGGAAGTAGGTGAACAGGTTATTTTCCAAAATATCCAGCTTCATTTCATTCATCAGAATGATGTGCACCACAGGAAGGGCGATAAATCCGATTCCCAGGGCCAGGGCCGTAACCATCACGGCAAAAAAGACAACACCGGTGATAAACCGCAGGAGAACGAGCATCAGGTTCCGGATGAACAATGTGCCGTCAAACCCCTTCACCATCCGTTGGAACCAGTTCTGTCCCGCTTCCGCCTGGGCAGGGTTGGGAACCGCCGAAGGCGGAACCGGCAACCCCAGAATATGCCGAATCAGACTTTGCTCAAAGCTTACGATCCCATTCAACAGCTTGGCCATTCCAAAAAACATCGGTATCCCGATAAATACCGGAGTTAAGGCAATGGAAAGGGCCAGCCCCGTGATCGCTAACGTCAAATAGATAATCCCCAATGGGAGAGAGAGCAATAGATAGAGAATCGTTGCATAGGTTTTGGGATTAAACAGCACCCAATGGACCTTCCCCACTTTCGCCACATTTGTTGCTTCAACTGCCTTCACTTTCAAACACTCCTTTACCTTCATCAGTCACGCGCTAAGTTTATAAACCCATTATAACTAGCGTGTTGGCGCGATATAACCGTCTTAGGTGGTGTTTGAAAACTAGACTTTAGGCTAGGGCGGGGGCCAACTTGGGTTCGGTTTAGGCAGCGGTTGTACCGCGTTTCCATAAACCAACCGCGAAGATTAACAGAATCACTACCTGGGCCGAAACCACCACCAACGCCGTTTGGTCAAAGACGATTTCTGTGCTGAAGGAGAGGAAATTATGTACCGCATGCCAGACGATGCCAATCCAAAGGCTGCGAGTGATACTGACGAGGAGTGCCAGCATAAGTCCGGCAAGAATAGCAAAGGCGATTTGCAGCAGTACTTCGAGCGGATTCGTTCCACTCAGGGCGTTAGCGGCATGCAGCACGCCGAAGACGATGGATGAGCCGATCACGGCCTGTTTGCGGCTTCTTCGCGCGAGGAAGGAGAAGGCCAATCCCCGAAAATAAAGCTCTTCATTCAAACCAACCACCACGGTGAACAAGGCAAGCACGGCATATTCGGTGCCCGGGCGGGTAAACGCATCGGGACCATAGGCGACCAGCGGAATGATCTCCAGCAACAGCAGCGGCACGCAGAACCAAACGGAGCGCAAGCTGCCGGAGGCAGGACGGCGAAAACCCGCTTCTTCACTCGAAATCCGGGAACGTCGCAGCAACCACAGGCCCACCAAGATGGATAAAACCACGGAAGCTGTCATCACGAGGTAAGCCGGGACTTCCGCCAATTCGGCAACTTGGGCCGCCGCGGAACCCACAGCGGTCAGAAAGGTGCAGATCAAGGCGGCGATGACCGCCGCGAGATAAGGATGTTTAGTGATATATTTTTCGGACATGGTTAAAGTTCCTCACTTTCTTTTCGGAGTACAGCCAGTAAGCCTTTAAATACGTGACCTAAGACATCCCGCGCCTCCGCGTCGTCCATCGTGCTGCTGTTCGTGGCGAGTAATGAAGCAATCCCGTGGGTCGTATACCAGATCCCGGCGTATAATTTGCGCGAGTGATCGGGCGAAAGTCCGGTTAGGCTGCCGATCATCGCAATCACCTGATCGTCGCCTTCCGTGGAGCCGGCAATCTCGTTCACCTTCTCCTGCTGAAGCCGGTTGGACATAAAGAGAAGCTGGAATAGCCTCTTCTCCGTTCGTGCGAATCGGATATAAGCGAGCCCCATCTCCAGGAAGCCGTTCCCGCCGCCTTGCATCGCCTCCAGCATCCCCGAGTTATATAGATGTTCGGCATCAGCATAGAGCGCTTCCCGCAATTCCTCCATCGAGGCAAAATGGCTAAAGATCGGCTGCGTAGAGGTACCCAGCTTCTTCGCGACATTCCGCGCGTTGATGGCATCCATCCCCTCTTCACGCAACAGCTCCAGCGCCGCCTCCAATACGATCTCCCGCGTCACCTTCGGCTTTGGGGGCATGAGCGTTCCTCCTTTGTTACGTTATATAACTGTTGTTATACTACATATGTTATTTTATAGTCATTGGAATGTCAACACCTTTTTTGCCGAAACAAAAGCCCAGGCGTTCAATACGCCTGAGCTTTTGGGGACGAACCATCCATTCTATTAAGCTATTGTAAGTAAGTAATCTTTGACTGATTTTTCGTTGATTACAAATGGGATCCCCCGCTGGCATCGATCAATTGCCCCGTGACCCACCGGCTTTCAGCAGAAGCGAGGAAAGCAGCGATATCGGCCACATCCTCCGGCTCCCCCCATCTTCTAAAAATCGAAAATTCGGCACCAAACTTCCGGCTCTCCGGATGTTCCAGCATGGCCGCATTCATATCCGTGGCCACGAACCCGGGCAAGATGGCATTGACCGTAATCCCGCGGGGGCCGAGCTGATTTGAAAGGGAAAGCGTTAGCGCGTTCACGGCTCCCTTGGTCATGTTATAGGCGGTGACTGCCGGGAGCCTTCATATTGATAGCGATCACTTCATCGAAGCTGGATTCGGTGGTCTCCTCAATCGAAGTGGTTAGGGGAAGCCCCGCATTGTTTACTAGAATATCAAAGTGAGGCTCCCCTGTACGTTCCATTAATGCATCATCCAATCTCTCAAAAAGATCGCGCACGGCTTGTTCAGAGCCCAGCTCGGAACCGATTGAAAACGCGGATCCCCCTTGCTGCTCGATTGCACGCACCGTATCTTCCGCAGCGCCATGATTTCTGGCGTAGTGAACCGCAACCATTGCCCCCTCTGCAGCCAATCGCAATGCGATGGCACGCCCAATCCCGCGGCTTGCGCCGGTCACCAATGCGGCTTTACCCTTCAACTTGCTCATATCCTCATCTCCCTCGATATGTTTCAGCGAACCCTTCGGTTTCACTCAAGTTATAACATGAGGGGGATTTCGAAATGCTGCTCTTCTATTATCCCGTGACGGGGGCTAAACCTGCAGCAATGACCACCAGGACATCTCGCGCCGTGTCTTCTGCGGAACTCCGCTCCGGTTGCCTGCTCCACTCCATGGCTGACCCAAAAATGCCCCAGCTTGCGATCCGGGCGGTCGTCTCCACCGTTTTTGTTGAAACGGAAGGCTCCGCTTGTTCGCTTAACCAGGCATATAAGAGGTCATAGAGTTCCTTTTGCATCACGAGTTCAAACAGCGTCTCATACTGACGATCCGCCAATGACATATACGGACGCGTGCAGAAGAGGAAATCGAACACGATGAGAATCAGCGTCCGCAGGCTCCCGATATCGGATAACGCCGCATTCGGCAGCTCATCCTTCAGCTTCTCCAGGAATTTCTCCCTCATCCAGCTCTCCAGAAACGTGAATTTATCTTCAAAATGCGCATAGAACGTCGAGCGATTCACCGTCGCGTAAGTTGTAATGTCTTGTATCGTAATTGAAGAGACGTTGTTCTTCTGCTCCAGCAATTCCATGAAAGCTTGCATCAAAAGCTGACGGGTTCTTTTCACGCGGGGATCGTTGGGGTTCGTGAGCATGTTAGGCCTCTCCTCTCTCAGGATAAAAAAGCAACAAATTAGAGCGTGTGTTGGATAACCCACGAATTCGCTAGTTTATTGGTTGTATAAGCCAAATCGCTTAGATAAGATTAGCACAGACCAAGTAATCTGTGAAATCTATAAAGTAGGTAGGATGAACAAGGAAGGACGAAACGATATGACAATACCCTGGACAGAAGAACACATACCGGATCAGACCGGACGAGTGGCTATCGTAACCGGAGCCAACAGCGGGATTGGTTGGGAAGCGGCGCGGGCCCTAGCCAGCAAAGGGGCAACGGTCATTATGGCCTGCCGCAGTATCGCCAATGCCAACCTGGCCGCTGACCGGATTCAAGCACTTAAGCCATCGGGCCAAGTCATAGTCATGGCGCTCGATTTGGGCGATCTGGCTTCGGTCCGTACTTTTGCGGCGGCCTTTCGCCAGAACTACCAGCGGCTCGATCTCCTGATCAACAACGCCGGCGTGGCGCATCCCCCTTACGGGAAGACCGCACAGGGCTTCGAGCAGCAATTCGGGACCAATCATCTGGGGCATTTTGCGCTGACCGGTCTGCTGCTTGATCTACTTGGCGCGACACCGGGCGCACGCATTGTGACCGTAAGCAGCATTTCACATCGGTCGGGAGTCATTCACTTTGATGACCTGAACCTGGAACGGAATTACAAGCCATCGCTCGGCTATGCTCAGAGCAAGCTGGCGAATCTCCTGTTCACCTACGAGCTTCAGCGTCGGCTTGTGGCCGCAGGCCAATCCACGCTGGCCGTAGCTGCACATCCGGGCTGGTCCGCGACCAATGCGCTGCGGCATTCCAATTTCATGCGACGCCTGAACCCGATGTTCGCGCAGCCCCCGAAAATGGGCGTCTTGCCGACCCTTTATGCGGCCACTGCGCCAGACGTCCAAGGCGGAGATTACTTTGGGCCAAGCCTTCTCGAATTGCGCGGCTTCCCCAAGAAGGTCGAATCGAGTCCTCGCTCGCATGACGAAGCCGCCGCGCGGCGGTTGTGGGCGGTTTCGGAGGAGCTGACGCAGGTGAGGTATGAGTTTGGGGACACTTTTTGACCATTCCGGCCATCATTTGTAAAATAATTATAGCCGTTTGAACCGGCGACATTCGATAGGCGGGAAGAAGGAGATTCTTATGGAATACCATGTATCCATACATGGGAGTGATCAGGCAAATGGAACAATCGATCAACCCTTTCGTACGATATCACGCGCTGCGGCCCTTGCCCTGGCTGGGGATACGGTTATCGTCCATGCCGGGGTATACAGGGAATGGGTGAACCCGGCTCATGGAGGGACAGAGGAGCATCGAATCCTCTATCGATCCGCAGGCGACGGGGAAGTCGTCATTACAGGAGCTGAACGGATTACGGACTGGAAGTCGGAGGGGGGCCATGCTTGGAGTACCGAAGTCCCTAACTCCCTGTTTTCCGTTCGTAATCCCTTTGAAGAAGAGCTCCGTGGAGACTGGGTGTTTGACGGGCCCTTCCCGGTCCATCTCGGGGATGTCTATTTGGATGGCAAATCTCTGTATGAATGCGATCGTGTCGAGAAGGTTCACCAGCCCGAGGTTTGGCCCGAAGCCAAATATCCCAAAGACTCCCTGTTAACGTGGTATGCCGAAGTTGGGTCTGCCACAACCAAGATCTGGGCCAATTTTGGCGGGAGAGATCCCCGTAAGGAAAATGTAGAAATCAATGTCCGTCCTTATTGCTTCTGGCCTGAGAAACCCGGACTTAACTACATAACTGTAAGCGGATTCACGCTTCGCCAGGCCTCTCCGGGGTGGGCGCCGCCTACGGACTACCAAGAGGGTTTGATCGGGCCTCACTGGAGCAAGGGTTGGATTATTGAAAACAATATCATCAGTGAATCCAAATGCGTGGGGATCAGCCTGGGTACCGCAATCGGTACAGGTCACGCTAAGTCTTCCGGGAAGCATATTAAAGGCGGTACGCAACGCGAGCAGGAGGTTATTTTACGGGCATTACACTCCGGTTGGCATAAAGATCGCGTCGGCAGTCACATCGTTCGAGGTAATGTGATTCATGATTGCGAACAGGCAGGGATTGTGGGCCATATGGGAGCCGCCTTCAGCCGCATTTATCAGAACCGCATTTACAATATTCACCACAAACGGCTCAGACACGGTGCCGAAGTCGCCGGAATCAAACTGCATGCTTCTCTGGATACTCAAATTTGTGAAAATATCATCTATAGCTGTTACCGGGCACTTTGGCTTGACTGGCAGGCACAGGGCACCCGCATCAGCCGCAATGTATTTTTTGACAACCTATCTGAAGACTTGTTCGTTGAGGTCTGCCATGGTCCGTATATGGCGGATCATAATCTGTTCCTCTCTCCTATGAACTTCCGAAATATGGCGCAAGGCGGCGCATTTGTCCATAATTTGTTTGCAGGCCGATTTGTCGTTCGTTCCGAGATTACCCGTACGACGCCTTATCACTTCCCTCACGAGACCGCAATGGCAGGGTACTCCAATATCACCGGAGGCGATGACAGGTACTATAACAATATCTTTTTGGGGGATGAGGGTGCGAATCAGGAGCCGGTTCCCATTACCTTTTTCGAGCATCTTCCGCTTAAACCAAGGGATGAAGTGGGAGAGAACGGGAAGACGGTCATGGATGGGGTTCCGGACGATTCCATCTGCTATCTGCATCCTGTGGGACTGGGAGGCTACGACAACCATCCGGATGCCAAAGATAAGAAATGGTGGGAATACACCAAAGAGGAGCTTGCAGAGCTTGGCGACGCCGCCAAGGATTTCTTTATCGGAAATGCCGTTCTTCCAGTGGCGATGGGCGGAAATGTATATCTTAACCATGCGGTTCCAGGCAGTCATGAGCCCTATGCGAAAATGGATACGCAGAAAGGCATCACCGTTCAGGTTCATCCTGCGCAAGGCAAAGTGAAAATTCAGGTCAATACGCCCGAATGGCTTCGAGGAGCCTCTGCCCTATTGGTGACCACCGATCTGCTGGGCAAGACTTATCACGCCGAGATGAAATACGAGGAGCCGGACGGCACTCCTTATCGTTTCGACTCCGACTTCTTCGGAACCAAGAGACCTGATGCAGATGTCACACCCGGTCCGTTTGAATTGACAGAAGAAGGTGGCTTTGATTTTGAATTTTAGATAGAAGAAGGGCCCCGACCGTTAGGTCAGGGCCTTTAATTTACATATGGAGGCGAAAGGCATCGAGCCCCATTAAGGTACATCCAATATCTTTTTATCAGATTTCGGGAAGACATTCCTGCACTTCTTCCCAGCGCCTACCCCCACTCCGAGACAAATTGTTTTTCACTCGAATCGGGGATACTTGTCACATAATCCAATAGCCATACGTCAGACTAATGAGAACACAATTTAAGGGAAAAGGAAGCGGAGTGATGAACGCACAGGAATTGATAGCGGAACAATTTGAACAGAATCGTAAGAACCTTCTCGCGATAGCCTATCGAATGCTGGGATCTTGGAGCGAGGCAGAGGATGCGGTTCAAGAAGCTTGGCTGCGTCTAAGCCTGTCCGATTCCAGAAATATTGAGAATCTAGGCGGTTGGCTGACTACCGTGGTCTCCCGAATCTGCCTTGACATGCTTCGGGCACGTAAATCGCGGCGAGAGGAGTCGGTGGAAGACCCTTCGCCCCATGCATTCATGAATGATTCGGATAGCGATCCTGAACAAGAGGCCCTGCTGGCAGACTCGGTCGGACTCGCAATGCTGGTAGTGCTTGGCAGTCTGAGTCCATCCGAGCGCGTCACTTTTGTCCTGCACGACATATTCGCTATTCCCTTTACTGAAATTGCCTCAATCCTGGGTAAAACCGAGGCAGCGACTAGACAGCTTGCCAGTCGTGCACGCCGCCGTGTGAAAGGGGGGAACCCAGAAAAAGACAAGACTTCTCTGGCTGATCAACGCGAGCTGATCGAAGCATTCCTCGCCGCGGCGCGGGATGCTGACTTTGACAGGTTGTTGGCTTTGCTTGATCCGAATGTTGTGCTTCGGGACGACCGTCAGCGTAGAGGATTGCGGATCACTCATGGAGCCCACCATCTAGCCCAGCAGGTTGCCGGGCGCATACAGGCTTCACAAACCGCTCTGATAAACGGTTCCGTCGGTGTAATCGTGGCCCCTCAAGGTCACTTGCAATACGTGCTCCAATACACCATTCGGCAGGGAAGGATCGCCGAAATCGATTTGATCTCCGATCCCGTAAATATCAGCAAGCTGGACCTTGTGCCGCTGGACTATTGAATTCAACCTTTTAGAGGAGGATTTTGATCAAAATGAGCAATTACAGAGTGGAAGAGAAAGATGCATTTCGTTTCATAGGATTTCCTACTATGCTGGGTGGAGAGGCAATCATCCATACCGATAGTTATTCCATCCGAAAGACCGAGTTCTTCAAGTCTGTCATTCAGAGCGGCAAGTTGACCTTGCTTCGCCCCCTCTCGGAGAGTAAGTATGGGTATGGAGTAATCGCCGCGAAGGATAGCGGTACGTACTACTATGCCGGTATCCGTACCACCCAACCCCCTATCGACGGAACGGAAGAGGTGTTATTCCCCCAAAGTCACTATCTGATTCTGAGCGGCCAAGGCGGGTTGTCCCGCCTTGCCTTTGACAAACTTGAAGATCAAGCATTCACGGAGGTCTTGACCGAGAACTTCCCTTACGAATATCACGGAGGTCCCATTGCCGAAATCTTGTTAAACGGAAATCCGGCCGACGCAGAAGTCGAAGTATGGATCCCCGTAATTCGGAAATCATAACCCAAACGAAAAGAGGCTTCTCTACATTTTACTGTAGCGAAGCTCTTTTTCGTTGTTGTGGAGTTACTATATGGAGGCGAGGGGAGTCGAGCTCCTGTCCGATTATGTCACCCAAGAGTCACCCCATGATAGCATTGTCCCCACCACATGGGGTAGTATATAATTCACCTAATGTTTGTGCGGAGGTGATTGTCATGAAGTGGAACGAGGTACAACACCTTTATCCAAACGAATGGGTTGTGATCGACTCTGGTTTCTACCAAGCATGGAGTGAATCTGAACACTATATGAAGACCATCCGAGGATCCCTTCCTGACAACCTCCAGCATACGCAGTTCCCCCTATGAGGACACTCAAATTACCTTGCAAGCCATTCTAGAAAGCAAAATATATCTGCAAGGGTTTAAAGATGCCCCGGCTTGCAATCCGAGCGATCATCTCTACCGTCTTTGTTGTAACGGAAGGCTCCGCTTGTTCGCTTAACCAGGCATATAAGAGGTCATAGAGTTCCTTTCGCATCACGAGCTCAAACAGCGTCTCATACTAACGATCCGCCATAGACACCTCCAATCAAGAAGAGCTGACCGGCACGGTCAGCTCTTTTATTACTATGTTTCTATATTCGACTGGTCAAAAATAGGTCGTCTTTTTGATCGGGCAGTTACAGAAATTATTCGGCAATAAGTACAGCACTCTCGTTTGTTGGACTCATCATTTTTCCAGAAGAAAGCGTAAATGTATAATCGCAGAGTAATTGAATATCTTCTTTGTTATGTGATGTCATGACGATTAGTCTTTTCTCTGCTTTCAGTTTTCTTAATACTTGTCTTAAGGTTTCAACCGAAGCCTCATCCAAAGCATTAAATGGTTCGTCCAGAATAATGATTTGTTGATTTTCCATCATCGCCTGAATAATACCTAGCTTTTGCTTCATCCCCAGTGAATATTGCTTGACTTTCTTTTTGCTTTGCCAGTCTAAATCAAACAGATTCATATAGGATTGAATATCTTCATCACTCGCATCATTTCGGATTTTAGCCAGCATTTTCAAATTTTCATAGCCTGTGAGATGACCGAGAAAACTTGGCTTCTCAAGCAAAATTCCTAGATGATCGGGAAATGAAATATGCTTACCTAATACTTTACCATCTATTTGGACTTGGCCCTCTGTGGGGAGGATCAAACCAGAAATCATCCTCAAGAACATGGTTTTTCCGCTTCCGTTCTTACCCACCACCCCGTAAATATGCCCACTATTGAGCGTAACACTAATATTTTCAAGAACATTTGTTTTTCCGATCGTCTTGGTGAAGTTGGTTACTTCAATCTTCATGGAATGACAACTCCTTCTTTGTGCTTTTCCTTTGAATCATGACTAGAAGCACTAGAATTACGGATAGATTTGCAATCACATTCATGAAAGTCATTGTAGGATGATTTATTTGGGGTAAGATATGAAATGCAAAATTCTGATAGTGGCTAGTCATTGCTAAGAGGACTGAAATCCCCCCCATAATGATAAAAGTACCCGCTTTCGATTGCTTCAGAAGAAGGTAGATTTGAGCGAGAACCACAATCAGGCAAAACAAATAAATTCTCGCTAGAACCCCAACTGTATCTAAGTTTATGGACTGAATCACTTTTGAACTTCCCCAAATTAGATCCAAAAATACCCACACTATGTAAAACAATATTAAAAATACAGATAGAAGTGCTGAAGTCCCTTTCAGTAGAGCTTTGAGCCAGTTGTTTTTGCTTCCATATCGGATGGATAAAGTATCCGAATTGTCGATATAAAAGACAATATAATCAATACACACATATTGTATTAAAAAAATGAGCATGACGAATAAGCTCTGTAACATGGGACTGCTCAAAGGCTTGCCTCCAAAGATCGTCTGATACATTGTTAAAGGATCATTCATGCCCGAAGCTTTTAAGAAGATATAGCTTATTAGGATACTGGCTAGCAAGATAACATAAGCAATGGGTCTTACGCTCTTAAACACCTCTGTCATATAAAATCCCTCTTATCACTTAACTTGATATTTAGGAATATCGTTAAAAGAATGAATACGACTAAAACCAGATAGCTTGCTTTCTCCTGATGAAAGACCCAAGAGAATATTAGGTTTACATTATATGAGGAGAACCTTTTTATATAAGGAATGAATACAATACTCTCCAAAGCTAACCACGTAAAAACGATGAGTTGGCAGTATTTACTTAAAACTAATTGGTTTGACCATTTCAGACATGACATGATATTGATAAAAACGATGGTTCCCAGTAAGTATCTTATATACCATTCAAACAGGAAGAACAGCGACCTGCTCTCCCTCAGTAAGGTTGCCCCCAACCAAATATAAAAGAAGATAATACTCACACAGATAATTCCTTGCATATAGTAACCAACTAACTCGTTTCGAAGTATTTTTCTTCGACTTCCTATTCTTACGTACGTTGTATGATGAAAACGGCTGCTTTCAATAGCCAGTCCGACTGTAAGTACGGACATAAACTGAAATACAAAAAATTTATTAAATATCCATTGATCAAACCAAGAATGACCCATGGGTATTTTCAACATCAAGATGATTCCAGTGAAGGCAATGTAGATCGTGAACCCAAATAAAAATAATACTCTATTCATAACTATCTCTCGACTTAATCAGTATGATACATATCATGATGATGTTCAGTGTCATCCAGCCCCCAAAAGCAACAGCCACGTTCTCCCATCCAATCATATTTGTCATCGCACTAACCGCCATAGGTTGGAGGATCATCCGAATGTTATAAGAGAATAACGGTGGAAATGAATCAAAAATATAAGTAATGCCATACAAAATAATGACGGGAACTAACAGGGCAACATATCGATTTTTAAAATGAAACAGCATACTGAGACAAAGTGAAAAAATAACAAATATCGTTACCGCAAGCGCATTAAGAAACGTATAGATTTGAACCTCCTTCATCGGATTCGAAAGAAATGCCTGATATACAAAGCTTCCCTCTTGCGGAATTAAGTTATGGTAATACTCGGTCATTTGAGTCGTATCAGGAAATAGAATGTACGTCATGAATACATTGATTTCTAGGGCTGCAAATAGGATCGCAAATGATAATACTCCTGTTGAGATAAACTTGGAGAGGATATACTGAATTTTACTTTTTCGAATGATTTGATAGGTATACATGGAGGTATTCTTATCTTCATGGTAGATTAACCCGGTAAGTAAAACCGACATGATCCAAAATATCTGATGATAAAAGTTGTTCCCCCAACTTACCGAATTCATCAACATCCAGAATTAAAATGGATTTAGACCAATGGTCTCCACGGAACCCGGGTATTGATCAAAGTGTCGAGTTACTGAAATGGGGTCAAAAATGGCAATGGCAAGCATTATCAACACTACAATAATTACTTTCTTGTCTCTTATTAATCTAACGAAATCCACTTTAAGATAACTCACCTATAAACCTCCTAGATGCTGGACTGGCAAAGGACCCAACGGTCAGAAAATCCGTCGAATAATGTTTAACAACAGAGGTAATAAATTCCATATTGTGAGTATACTAGAAATAGCCTGTGTTTTGAACTAGATTCCAATCACACAGATGCGAAGCAAAAAAGGCAAGCTCAGGGTAACCTGGAACTTGCCTTTTACAGCTATATGGTCCTTGTTTTCCAATGGTTATTATCATCGTTTGACAATTCATTTAGCATTTTCTCGTATTTATGAAGTTTCCTTTGTGCTTCGTACTTACTGTATTGTAGAACTTCCCTCTTTGTTAGGTATAGCAATGTCCACCATTTACTCCTGTCGCGTGGTTCCCAAATTTTCGCGAGTTCTTCGGGACTAGCTGTGTTTAGTTCCTCATCATAGGCATCCAATTCAAGCCTGGCATCCACGATCAAATTTTCTAGTAAAATTCTCCTGACCCAAACATCATGAACATAGGGCAGCAAACTACTGAAATATCGTTCAACTTCGAATTCCTCTTCTTCTGAATTTGGACCATAGCCTTGAATGGGGCCAACGATCTTGTGGTCTTCCAAATAAATTTTAACTTTAAACAAATCGTCTGCGTATTCTTCATAGAATAAGGCTCCACCTGGAATGGAATCTACAACAATCTCCATCATTGCTGCCCTCCAATACGAAATATACCGACTCGGGTCCGTGCACAAATGTATGTATTCATAAATATATCATAGTTAAAATACAATTTGTATTCATAAAATAACATAAATTGTGTTATGTTATAATCCCTCACTTTCTTTCTATACTGATACGTGAGGTGATTCAAATGAGCAATGACGAGTTCATCATAACTCCAAGGGAAGACAAGACGGTAACCATGTCGATCCGCATTGAAAAAATCCTTCAAGAACAATTAGATGAGCTTGCCCGAAAGAGCAATCGTTCCCGAAATGAAATCATAAACATGGCGTTGGAATATGCCCTTAAGAATGTGAAGTTTATTGATTCTACGAACGATTAAGTTTATTAAAAAAGAAAAACAAAAACCCGCTCAGTGAGCGGGTTTTCATTGCGTCTTAACTATACTTTTCTGTAGTGCCCCTATACTCCTCCACCCGAATTTCCACCACTTTCTCCGCCAAGTCCACATCCGTATGATCCAGATGCACTTTCACCTTGCCAAGCCTGCGAGCTTCGCGCCATTTCCGCAGGTCTTCCTCATTCTCCAGCTTCAACTCGGCGATTTCACTGGCCCGATCAAACATGTATTTGCTCGTATACAGGCAGGTGTAAATCCCCTGCCCTCCAAGAGCAATCGGCTGGTCCCGCCGCTCCCAACGTTCGATCGTAAACTTCAAATAGAGCTCCTCTTCCGTCCCAGGACGAGCCGGCCGTTCCGTGATTTCTCGTCTCCGGACCACCTTCCAATCCCGGACCCGTCCAAACCAATGAATACCCGTGTTCCCTGGGCCTTGAAACTTTTTGCGAGACTGGCACATGGCAATGTATTCGATTTGAGTCAGCAGCTTGTGGTCGGCGATATTTTTCAGCGGCATATGGTAGAACTGATGCTTCAAAGCCATCTCCAGTTGGGAAGGCTCCCTGAGCGAACCTACCAGGACATTCTTGCCCGCAAACTTGTTGTAGTAATATTCCTTCGTCCCGCGGGGGCGAGTGGAACGTTCGTAAGCTTTCTCCGGGCTGTCTTGGATGATCTCCTCCAGCAGTTGGTCCATCAAATCCGTCGTGTTCGGCAGAAACGGGATCGCCCCGATGTTGACGAGCTGAATGCTTTTGTAAAAAGGATGCTCCCTAAACTTCACCTCATCCGGATACGGAAAAAGCACATACGCCCCAAACATACTCCGCTCATACTCGCCGTTCCGTAGATCCTGGTACACAATCGCATCCCGGTATCGGTGCATCGTGTTGATGTCGTCCTCCTCAGGCCCCGGCTGTTTGTACTTCTTCCAGTACGGCGTCCCCTCATAAGCGGGGTTCAAGCGGTATTTCGCATCAAAAATATACTTATACTCAATCGCCGCGTCATTCTTTTTCAAAGTCAGCACATTATCGGGTCTCTGCGCTAGCGTAGAGTGGCCGTCTCCCTGAGGCAGGGAATTGTAGTAGAGCGTAAACACTTCCCCATTTCGCGGATTCCGATAGGCCATCTTCGCCTTCCGCCCGCGATCCAACGTCACAAACAGACCCGTCCGATTCACCTTAATCAGATCCTGGCTCACCAGCTCATATTTCCGCCGCATCAAATCGTGGATTTTCAGGAAACACCAGTACTCATACAACTGCGCCAGATCCTTCATCGATAACCGGAACAGATCCCCTTGAATCGAGAGCCCCTTCATCAGCAAGAGATAAATCCGATAGACCTCCCGATACCCCGGAGCCATCTGCAGGACCAGCGTGATCGAAACTTGCTTCATATCCCCAATTTGTAAAAAATCCTGCTGTAACAGCCGCTGCAACTGTGAACGCATCACGTCAATTTTCTTCAGCAAGACGGGATCCGCGGTTCCTTTTTTCGCTGCATGGGACCTGAGCTCCTTCAGCTTCGAGGTGATGCGCAGCAACGCCCAGCGGATGAACCGATTTTCCGCCGTATCGAAGTCCATATACCGCCGGGTTTCAAGCACATGCGTAGGCAGCTCCTGCCCCGGAACAAACAGCTCCGGCCTTTTGCGCAAAAAGGCGATATTCTCCTTCCCCACCCGCTTCGCCCTCGACGCCTCCACCAGATGAGATTCACGGCGCATTTTATAGTGGGGGGTATTTTTGATCCGATCAACGCCTTGGGTCAGTTGCCCAAAAACCTGCTGTAATATCGTAAAAAACTCCGTCACACTCTGATGCCGGGTCTCCCTCAACCCGGTAAGATGAAACGTCTTGCGCAGAAAGTCAAAAGACAGATTATAGATCTGCTCATTCACCTCTCGCAAAATCACTTCGTAATCGCGCTTGTAATCCATTTTGGATGGGAACACTTCGAGCTGCAGCTTGAAGATGACTTCGCCATGCAGGCGTAACTCCAGTTCCGAAAGACCAACCTCATTCTGAAAATTAAGAATCCCCGACATAACACGGCCAAGACGGCCTACAGGTTTAACCGCTTGCCGCAAGTGAAGATTTTCATGGAAGAATACGATCGGTAGATCCTTCTGTTTCTTCTCTACTACGATTTCATAAGCTTGGGTTTCATAAAACAGGGGCTCTGCCGGATCGCCAGGATTCCAAGCTTGGAGACCCGAGGACTCATGCGAAAAGACTTGAATCGAGTTCATCTCCACTTTCGGCGAGGGGACTTCTACTTGAAAATGGGCGTCCACCCACACCTCCCCCTCCTGCCGATGAAGCTGCATCGTCTCGACAGTCGGATGAAATGGCTTCCCTTTGATATTTAAATCAAACAGATTGGTCTCAATGCGTAGTAACTCCATCGGCGCATTACGATAACCAGTAAGAGGTGAATCCATCTTCTTCAAGCCTCCGTAACATCGAAGCGATTTTCCTTGCACTACGCGGATACTTGGCTTGATCGAGCAGTGATTTAAGCTTATTACCCTCGAACAATGAAGTCGTATCCTCTACATACTCATTGACGGCAAAAGAGGAACCCACACACTCCCGCATCAAGTTCAGAAGAACCCTCTGGATCGAAGCGCTGCTGCCTTGAATGCGAGGCAATATTTTCTGGAGTAACTGGTGATCCAACGCCTCATCCTCGGTAAGCAACCCGAACCGCTGGTTATAGAGCATATAGAAACACACCGCATCCCGAATTCGAAACCCTATATGCGCATGGATCTCCTCCAAAATGCCGTTGATCCGCACCAACGTATCGGTCGTCTTCGTAATCAGTGCTTTGGATTCCACGTTATAGGCATCTACTAGCTGCAGATAATCACATCTTAAGAACAGATTTGGCATGGCCTCTGGACGTTGCCCCACCTCTGATTCCTCGTCAGGAAATTGAGCCAAGAAGATATCATTGAACTCAATCGTATTCGCCCGGTCGAGCACCTTTTTACTAAAAGGATGCGTCGTCTCGTCCATATTGACCGTCCCAATCAAGTACACATTCTCCGGAATCGACAGATTACCATATATCTCTCGATCCTCATCCTGCACAAGCGAACTGCCGTGAATGATGGGGTCGGTAGCAATATGTCCATCCCGCCATTCCTGAGTCTCCAGAATGCTAAGCATATCGCTGAAATAGTGTTCTACTCGTGCCAAATTCATCTCATCAAGGCAGATAAAATAAGGTTTAATCGGGTTATGGGAGGCCTCCAACAATACCTCGGTAACACGCCCAGGACGGAACTTACCAGACAAGTCACTGTAGCCAATCAAATCCGACGGATCACTCCAATCCGGTCGGACTGGGATCAACGTAAACTGCCCATTCTCCGAAGTCGCCCCCATCGCCTCTGCAAAGAGCTTGACCAGCTTGGTTTTCCCGGTTCCCGATACGCCTGCTAGGATGACGAAAGGTTTGGTTTTGAGGGAGAGGTAGAAGTTTTCGATCAATCCAGGCGGGTAGGCAAACCCCTTATTTTTAATGTACGATTGGATACCATCCAAATGCCCGCGAACTGCCTCATCATCCATGTTTTCTTCCACCGTTTCCAAAGGATATTCTGGATCTTCGACCTGTTCGGTTTGAAGCTTCCGATCGACGTATTCTTGGTAGGTCGTCATCAATTGCTCAAGATCAGCTACTAGCTGATCATCGCTCGGAATATGAGACGCATCGTACCGCTTGTAGGCAACCGTCGATATTTGATAATCACGGCCCAAACCAGCTGAAGTAAGCTGGATATTTTCATCTTTGGAGAAAGCTTGAAAATCAAGGCTCTCTCTTATTTCCGTCACCTTTTGTTGTAGGAACTTGTACCCTTCTTTTCTACCTCGCTCCTGAATAGGTTTCGTAACCCCTTGGTTAAAAGTCAGATAGACCGCGCTCATGTCCTCAGCAAATAGGTAAACGATATATTCCCCGTATTGGGTAGATTTCGTAATTCGGGTATCCATAAGAGCTAGCCAAGGTACGGTTGCCCAGTTCCCCATCCCCACTGAACCTTGAATTTTGATATGCTCCGAAACAAATGGAAGCAAACGAAGCTGCTCCGGCAACTTCTTTCTGAATAAAGTACCTAGCGCGTGATTCGTAAAAGATTCGGTCTTAGCTTGAGGATAGGTTTGTAGGATATGAACCAAGCTGTCGTGAAGCGAGAAGCGCGGCTCCTGTCCAAGCTGGTTATGGTATAGGTCCAATTCACGGTTAGCATCATCCTGAAGCTCCGATAACACCGCATCCCCTTGCGCCCATACTGAATCCGCAAACGTCAAAAAAGCCCCGTCCGCTTGTTTAACAACAACCGAACGAAGCGCTTCTATTGGAGTATCGAGAATATGAGTCTTTATTTGCGGAACGCTCATAAACTCCCATCGTGTTGCTACTTTATTGGGAGGTGAGTCCACAACAAGACCGTTGATCTCTCTATACTGGTAGTAAGTCAGGAACCGTCTTGCTACATCATCAAGCTTAAGCATCTGATCATGCGTTTCCTGCCAAGTATCAATCATCGCAAGCACAAGCACCATTTTGTAGGACTTTTGCTTTACACGGAATATGTTTACTAATTCGATTGGAAGTGACATGCTTTGCCCTCCGGGATAGTGATAGGTATATTATAGCGGAAAAGTCTTTAGATTAGTGTTGGTGAGTGAAACTTATTATTATCTGATTATTTGGAGAGACTCCTCATAAACACATGGAGAAGTTATTACGCATATTCTGATGGCATAATCCGTAGAAATGGCTCGCAAAGAATGCGCTAATTTCAATTAAAGAAGCACATGATGTGAGCTATAATGAGCATTGCAGTACTACAGGTAAGCTTAATAGTAGGCCTATCAAGGTATTCAAGTAGGTCGTGAAGATGAAAAAAAGAATAACACAAGCCCAATTACGTTTTCGTTATTTTATTAATTTATTGAAATTATAATGATTTTGTAATTGACAGGAGTGAAACCTTTAATGTATTATTTCATCAACAAATGAATCGAGTTGAATTGGAGTGGATAAGTTGGAAAGTAACGCGGATTTCTTAAATGATGTAATTGATGGATTGGACTATCTGCTTTCAACTGTTATGGAGTTTGAAGATTCGCTAATGGATTCCGTCGCCCAATTGGCGAAAGAAAGAAAACCACATTTAATAACAAAGCAATTAATAATTGCGGAGAAAATTAAGGATTTTTCTGTTAAAGTCGAACAACTTAAAACTGAATGGTTGAATATTAATGGCGGAGAACAGCTCATCGATTATAAAACTATTGAGGATGAAAAGAAAGGAGTGCATGAAAGAACTGAATGGTGGACCGCAGATGAATCTGTAAAGATCGAAACCAAAAGATTGGAAGGAAGCCCCTATTCAAATGTGTTCCCTTTAGCGGTATTTAAAGAAATAGCTACAGCTGCATCAGATTTTGTTTTTAAAAAGAAGTTCGTGAAAACGTCCGATGTTCTCCATTTGCTACAAAATGAAATTATTTCTCACAGTGATTATAAAAAGACGCCTAGGATTCCTGTATACGCTACATTTAAGGTCCTGGTTAAAGAAAAACTCTTAAAGGTAGATGATACTAATTCGCATAAATATATCGCCAACTGTTCAAAAGAACAGTTCATTAAATGGATAGAGAATCTTAGTAATTGAATTCAAATTATAGAAGCGCAATCTTCCGTATAACACTACAATTATGCGCTACAACCTAACACAATCCTAATAATCAAATTAGAAATGAGGTAATTGCAATGGCGAAAGTAACACAAGCAGACTTTTATTTTGGGGCAGCGTTATCAATTCTATTTAATAACAATATGATACCAGCTCTAGTTGAAGGGGGCGATAATAGAAGAATTTATAAAATTTCAACTGATACTAGCGCTTATGATATTTATATGAAATACAGATCGAAAAGAACAACTGGAAGCAATGACTATTCTAGTTGGCAGTTCACTTTTTCAGAGGATGATATTTTTGAAATTAAGAAAAACATCAATAAAGAGTTTATAATGTTGTTGATTTGTGGGAAGGAAAAACTAAACACAAGTGAAATAGTTATATTAGATTATAATGACATAACATGTATATTTGAAACTAACAAAAGAAGTTTTACAATATCAAGACGAAAGAATGAGAAATACTATAGAATTTCTATGGGCGGCGGAAGAGAGAATAGTCTCCAAATTAAAGCACGTTTGTTAAGTCAAATAGCTGTGTAATATCATACATATATTACCACATAAAATGTTTGAAAGATTCTCATGCCCCAAGGGGGCGGCGACTAATAGCTCCAATGGAACAGCCAGACAGGAGGTTGGTTAAGCAATTTAGATGCTAAAAAAGAGATGGGGAGTATCTATACTTTACCTGGTCTTGATCTAAACTATGCAGGAGTTATTATTGATCCATAACTCTATTTAGATAACCTGGACAGTATGATATAAGTAAAAAGGATACCTTTTATGACAATAAAGTAATTCATACGCGGCCTTTCCAACTCGTGGCACCAAAGGAACTTTCGTCTATGTTTGTGACGATAACCTAAGAGGTATATCCCTTATCACTAATGGTGTATGAAGTTGAAAAGCCACCAACCAGATCACTGGTTGATGGCTTTTACATACTTCTTCAATGGAGGTAAACTTACATTTTTAAAACCCTGTATATAGATTACCGGCGATAAAACTCAGCCATTCCAAACCAAGGTATATTTATAAATAATTCAGCCAATTGTGAGGGAATCCCATTTTATTTTGTATGTCAGAAAAGTTTACTGATGTGAAACTCGTTTCGTAGGAAGCAAATAGTTTTTTAAGTTTGCTAATTAATAATTTATAGTCCTTTTTAGCAATAACTAATTTTAGAAACGCGACCATTGCGAATAAATTACCCTTACTAATAATATCTGTGGGGACTCCTAAGTGGCCAGCACTCGATGAACTTCTTGGAGGCCGATGCATCACAAAATTATAAAGCCGTTCTTCATGAGCGCACACATTTCTATAAAATGTGGCTGCCTTTAAGATATTTTGCAGCTCATCGGATGTAAATTGAATAGACTTAATATATTCACGATTAAAAGACTCACCAAAATCTTTAGCTATCGTGTTTCTTAAGGATTCGTCAAGACTCTCATAAAAGTACTGCATATTCCCCATAGTTAAATAACCTATGAGAACCCAGAATGGAACCCCATCGTGATTATCAAGATAATGTTTGATAGGACCCCTTTTATCCGCTTTCTTAGAAATTTCATTGGATATCGTAGCTATTACTTGAAGAACTGTCTTCAGCTTTACTGGATCCCGAGAGTAGTTTGTCATTTCAAGGTATGCACTTGATTCCCTGTATTTAGCCGTAAAATGATAAGAACTTTTTGATTTGATACTTGATTCAAATTTTAACAAGCTTTCAAGCAAGATATTCCTCAATTCACGATCAAAAGAATATAGATTATATATCTCGTCAAAAGTTGTACCGCTCTTATATTGCTCGGGGTCAACAGTCCTATCATGGAGATCCCGCAACAAAAATAAGTCCTTGTAACCGTTTATTAAGCTATAATAATTCTCTCTTTCTAATACTCTCATCGCCTTTGATCCACTTGATATCAAAAGTCCACGATCGCGTAAAATAGTTAATTGCTGCCGATGCGTCTTGAATGGCTTCATAATGTCAACTCCAATAGAAAAGCCCAGTCCTCGTAAGGAACATGGGCTAGATCACTTAGATCCATTATAGTATATGCAGCGGTAACGGTCAATATTCATAGGTATTTATCCATCTACACCGAAATGTATGAATTAAGAACCCATTTCACACGTAATATATTTAAAATAACCATTGGGCCTCTCCATCGCGTGTTCTAAAAATGCTGCATCTGGCAGAAATAATTCTGTAAACACCTACTGGGTGATCGATCACATTTTAAGCCTATCTATAAAAACAAGCAGAATCCGCCAAAGATGACGAAAGAAGCAAGTTCTTCAAGAGTACATTGATCAAGTAGTCCTCAACTCAAGACCTGGCGCAAGAAACGATTTGGCTGACTTATACGACATGATTAAGTCTGGAGCCTCAAACTATCAAATCATGGAATCGGCCCCTGAATATCTACTCCATACAGATAAGATAGAGAGAGTGAGACAAATCATTAAGGCTGAGGAATATAAAGATAAGTTCCGTGAATTAGAAGTTGCTTATATTTGGGGAAAAACTGGAGTTGGAAAAACTAGACATGTTATGGAAAAGTTCGGATACCAAAATGTCTATAGAGTAACAGACTATATTCACCCTTTCGACAATTATAAAGGTGAGGATGTCATTTTATTCGATGAATTTCGGGGACAGCTTAAAATTCATGATATGACTCAACTTGAACCCATGATTAAACTTGCATAAACCATTAAAACGCATGAAGAGGGCATACTTCTGGTTTCACAGTAAGATGACCAATGGTTTGCTTGAAGGTATTAAGAGTCAATTTCATAATTCAGTTTGCTGGAGGGCATGCTTGCCCAAAATTCGAGATCGTTTTTTATAAAAATCAGGCGACTTGCCGGTGCTGACTCAACTGCTTGTTCAACTTGTCTAAGGCAAACTTACTGAGATTATAAGCCAACGTGCTTAACTGAAAGTCGACGCTCGCTCGAACACCGCGGTGACGTGTGCGTCTCATTCCGAAATACTCCTTGAGGTAGGCAAATACGCGCTCCACAGCAGTTCGTTTCTTGTACAGCTTCACAAAGCTCTCGCTTCCTCTTGCCGGATAGGTGTGCTTGCGCAGATCCGTTTCAATGCGGATCTTAAAGACCTTCTGGCAGCTGGACTCGGCAAATGGGCAATCCTTGCACTCGTTTGGCCGAGTATATCGAAGTGTCTCGTATTTGGTGTCAAAACTGTCATAGCGGTAGGCATGCCCCTCCTTGCAAACGGGACTGTAATCCCGGTTCATTCCCTCGGGAGGTTCCGTATGGTGGATTATATCAATGACCGGGTAGGCGCCTAGCGAGTGAATTAACTGGTAGACCGCCTTGCTGTCGTAGCCTTTGTCTCCTAAGACGTGCTTCACTTTAAGCATAGGGAACTTCAGCGGCAGGCCCTTAAGCAGCAAAATCGCCATTCGTTGGTCGTTTGGGTTCGCCGAGCTGAACACACCGCTGAGAATGTATTGGCTGTCGGTATCCACTAATATATTCGCCTTGAAACCATACCAGCTGGTGAGCCTGCCTTTAGAGTTCTTTTTGTCACAGCGTGCGGCCTGCCTAGGCAATGCAGCGAGCAGTTCATCGTATGTGGAGGACAGCATGTCCTCCACTTTCTTCTCAAACGGCCCTAGGCTCGCTTCGTAAGCCTCCCGTTCCTTACGCCGACGCTCTGTTTCTTCAGCAGAGGCGCGCCCGCGCGGGTAGGTCGGTTTCCTAGGCCGTTCGCTCACGGGTGGGGGTTGCGACTCGGTGACATCCAATTTGAGTTGTTCTAACTCCGGTGTCTTACTTTGTTTTTTGGAACGTCGAGCGGCTCGTCGCTTGGATGCGGACTCGCTGAATTGGCAGTCCCAAGCTTCGACGATCGAGGAGTCGACGGCGATATGCGTACCAGATACGAATCCTTCTTCTAAGGCGGACAGTACTAGACGGTCCTGTAACTTCTCAAGAAGTCCATTTTGTTGCAGCGCATGGATCAGTCTCGAATAGGAAGCTTCGCTCGGTATGCGATTGGAACCGGTAAACCGACACTGGATTCGAAATTCTTCGCTGGACTTGAGCCGCTTAACCAGGGCGGACACAAATTCTATACCTTCCATTTTTGCGATGAGCAGCGAATAGATCATGGCCGGCACGTTCAATTCCTCCGGTCGCCCACGGCCGTGTTTTTTACTTAGCGATTGCATAACCGGAGCGAGGTTCAAATGCTCGAAGATCTGGCTATATCTACCTTCAGGTTGCATTTGTAACAATTCCTCGAAGGAAAACAGTTCTGTTTGGCGAATTGAATAGATAGGGGTTACCTCCTTTTTTTTCTCGGGTTTGGTTTGGTTACCTGTTAATTCGAGATTTGGGGAGGTACTCCCTTTTCTATGACCAAAATATCCAGCTAGATCAACGGCTTTGAATTATGAAATTGACTCATTAATGGACTTGTTCAAGCCTCAAAACGAAAAGCTCGTGAATACTGAAACGTGAATAATTTGATTGCTATGGTTTACATGACCGCTAACAAAGCACGACTTCGTTTCTCTTTTTCCTTTCTATCAGATTTCAAAAACTCTCACATCTAAGCGACACTATGAAATCTACATAATTCAGCGTTAGCCACTCAATTGAGCGAAGAGCCAATATATTTCGTTTGATGTCCTGAGTCGAAAGAAGGAGATTTTTGTATACTGTTGAAACTATATATTTAGGTTTTCATTATTACCTTCTAATGATTAATTTTTATGACTGAGGTGTTACTATGGCTGCAATTGATGTCCGTATAGATAAATGGAAAAAACGACTCCTTGATTTGGGCAAGAAAAACAGACTCATCAATTATCGGGAAACCAAGCGTTCCAACATAAAGATAGTAAGTCCTGATCTTGCCGAATTGTTCAGGCTGCTAGTCGTGAATGAGTCAGCCTTGGAATTTCCTTTCCCATATGAAGAACTCGAAGATGAGGATGATGAAGCTACAGAGCCATATACTTCACTTGGTGATATCCAAACTAACCAATCCATCAAAGAGCAACAGAAGACTTTAAGAAATCTAAGAAACAAAGCCAAGACAGCACTTGAGGAGCAGGGCGTCAATATCCTATATCTAACATTTGGCTTTCTCAAATGGAAAGAAAGCCTGGACTCCGACCAAACCATCACATCTCCTATCGTGCTTGTTCCCGTTACACTTACACTTGAATCCATTTCATCCCCTTTCGTCTTACGTTTACATGAAGACGAGGTCGTTATCAACCCAACATTAATGTATAAGATGGAGAACGAATTTGGGGTAACTCTGCCTGAATTTGATGCACATGAAGACAGCATTTCGGATTATCTCTCGACCCTTGGCAAAACAGTTATTAAGAACAAATGGGAAGTGGCTCTCGAAACGGGCTTAAGCCTACTCTCATTTTTGAAAATAAATATGTATGAAGACCTTGATAAGAATCAAGAAAAAATTAAGGCCCATCCCGTTCTTCTCGGGTTATCGGGAGACAGAACTCAAATCAAAACATTACCTGCTGAATTCAATAACTATGATCATGATAAGAAAACACGAGCAATAGATACGTTTCAAGTAGTCGATGCCGATTCCAGCCAGCAGGATGCCATTCTTTACTCAAAGAAGGGTGTCAGTTTTGTTCTGCAAGGCCCTCCAGGCACCGGAAAGAGCCAGACCATAACAAACATAATTGCTGAGAGTCTTGCTGAAGGTAAGCGAGTCCTCTTTGTGTCTGAGAAAATGGCTGCTCTTGAGGTAGTACATAAACGTCTATCTCACGCCGGCCTTTCAGACTTTTGCTTGACCCTACACAGCCATAAAGCCAACAAGAAAGAGGTACTGAATGATCTTGGACGAACACTGACTATAAATAGGTTTAAGGTTCATGAAGAGGCAATCTCACAGCTTGAATTACTTGAGAGACAAAGGGAGAAATTGAACCTTTATGTTTCGGAACTCCATACGATCATCCAGCCACTTAATCAATCTCTATATATGATTAATGGGAAATTGGCAAAATTGTATGAGACCCCCGACGTTATATTTACCATTAATAACGTTGCTGGAACAACACCGGAACAATTGAATCGATATAAATGCCTCCTGAACGAGTTATCCAAGACAATCGGAAAAATGACCGCTGATTATGCTCTAAACCCATGGAAAAACTGCAATGTCACCAATGTTTCCCACGAATTAAGACATGACATTGAAACAAACCTAAGGAAGCTAGCCCCTGCCTTCGAAACATTGTTAGAGACTTTCAACAAAACGAACACAACACTTGGTTTGAATAGGGGATCGAACTTATCCGAGATAGATGATCTCATTGAGATCCTGAATGTATCTGAGAAATCACCGGGTATTCCGATCAATTGGGTAACAACGGATGATATTTCCTCGCTTATTCAGCAAGCAGAGAGATACCTCGAGATGAAACAGGAGTATGAGGATTATCAGGCTCAACTGCGTAAGGTGTACCATTCTGATTACTTCACAATGCAAGCAGAAGTTAGAAAGTCACAGCTCCAAACAAAAAACTTAGCCATTAAGCCAGTTTTAAACTCTGGTAGTTTTCCTACTGAAAATGATGTCATGAAGTTTGCAAAATCTATCATAAATGAACTATCCACGGTTACAACAAAATTAGAAACCGCTTCTGCCGCGGCGGATAGCATTACTGAATCACTGGAAATTCCATACAAATCTTCTATTGCCGGCTTAGAGAGCCTACACGTTCTTATTAGTCATATACTTCTTAATCCGAGGCCAACCGAGGCTTGGTTTGAGCCGGGCAAATACACTGCAATTAAAAAGATTTCCTTAGAAGCTAAGAATACCTACGACCAAATCAATGCAATTACAGCTTCTATTAGCAATATCTTTGATAAAGAAATCTTTGAGTTGGATTTCTCTTCTATGCTTAAAAGGTTCAAAGTGGAATACACCTCTTGGTTAAAACATCTTAAAAAGAGTTACAGATCAGATAAAAAACAAGTCCTTGGCCTAATGAAGGGTAGTAATCAAAAGATCGACGATCAAACAATTACTACCGTATTAAATCAGTT
Source organism: Paenibacillus rubinfantis (assembly GCF_001486505.1). Taxonomy (GTDB): domain Bacteria; phylum Bacillota; class Bacilli; order Paenibacillales; family Paenibacillaceae; genus Fontibacillus; species Fontibacillus rubinfantis. Next base: position 120,287 of record NZ_LN909064.1, on the reverse strand, counting down.
AAAGGATCTTTCTGATAAGCATACCTGGCTAAAAGAGAATGACCACCTCTTGACTGAATTGCTTGGAAGTCATTACGCGGGGAAATTAACCGATTGGGGCTTGCTGGTACAATCACTTGAACAGTTTACAAGTATCATCCGCTCGTTCTCGGGTGAACCAATATCATCAAGTGTTAAGGACTTCCTTATTAGCGGTGGTTCGACCTATCAAAGCCTTAAAACGTACCATGAGAAACTTGGAATTATGAACGATAATGAACTACCGCTTATTCTTCAGAAAGTATTCTCAACAACTGCAGATTATAAGGTCATGGATTCGACAGTACTCCTTGAAATGATTACTAGTGTAACAAATTCACTACATGATCTAGTTGAGCTATTTACAGATGTGACCAGATACAGCTGCAAAGAACTATCTTATGATGAAGTAATGGACGATCTCTCCAAGCTCGAGATCATTCAGATCACTGACCTTACGATTAATTCGGAGAGTGAACTTCTTAAAGAGACTTATCAGAACTTCTTCAATGGTAGTATCCAGACGGACTGGAATTCAATCTTAGGTTCATTATCTTGGACAGGTGATTTCAAAAAGATACACGAAAAGTACACTTTACCAATGGATTATATTAATCGCATTTGTTCCGACACATCATTCATCTCTAATGCCTCCACATACAATAAGAACCTAAAGGACATCTTGTCCCAGATACAAAGGGAATGGCAATGGTATGCAGACCTCTTTGACAACAAAGAAGAGTTGCACCAAACTGACTTATCAGCGTTGACGTTTAAAATCCGCAATTGTCTAAATAACATTTCTTCATTGGAAGAATGGATTGATTTCCGTAGTTGTCGGGATGAGTGTAATAAAGAAGGCCTGGCGGAGTATGTCCAGAAGATAGAAGTGCTTAAGATCGAAAAGAACCAGATTATAGGTACTTTCTTAAAGCGATTTTATCGACTTTGGGTAGACTCCGTAATCCTTAAGTTTCCTACGGTTAACTCATTCCGTAGTCGGAGTCACGATGAGATCATTCGTGAATTTAATCGCCTTGATCTAACTCAGCTTAATCTAGCTCGGACAAGGATTAAAGAACGATTAGTCTCGAGGTTACCGGATCTAAACACGGCTACAATAGCCGTAGATGAGGTTGGGATATTAAAACGCGAATTGGGTAAACAGCGTAAAATACTTCCGCTTCGCAAGTTATTTAAAGCGATACCTAACTTACTACTTACTTTAAAGCCTTGTCTTATGATGTCTCCTCTATCTGTAAGCTTATTTCTCGATGCAGATGAATACAATTTTGATGTTGTAATATTTGATGAAGCTTCTCAGGTTTGTACAGAAGATGCAATTGGAGCCATTATGAGGGGTAGTCAGGTAATTATAGCCGGTGACAATAAACAGCTACCCCCGACGAGTTTCTTCGCCGCTAGTACATCAGATGGTGACTTTGATGTGAACGATTCTGATGAAGATAGTGTTGACGATACAGACGCCTTTGAGTCAATCCTTGATGAATCTTTGACAGTTCTTACAGAGCGTACACTAAGGTGGCATTACCGAAGCCGCCACGAACATCTGATTGCCTTTTCGAATGCCAAGATTTACAATCACGATTTAATCACATTTCCCTCTCACATCGACAAGATTCCTGATCACGGCGTCGAATACATTTATGTGGAAAATGGGGTTTATGATCGAGGAGGCAAGAAATGTAACTCTATCGAGGCTGTACGTGTAGCAGAAATGGTTTATGAGCATTTCCGCTATTATCCCGACAGGTCCTTAGGAGTTGTCACTTTCAGCGAAGCACAACAACAAGCTGTTGAAGCTGCGATTCGTCAGTTGCGTTTACAAAACAGAGAATACGAGAAATTCTTCAATGAGGATAAAGAAGAAGCTTTCTTCATCAAGAACCTGGAAAATGTTCAAGGTGATGAACGCGATACTATTATCTTCAGCATAGGATATGCAAAAGATCCAAATGGTGTAATGTATATGAACTTCGGGCCATTAAGCAGATCGGGCGGTTTCCGTCGGTTAAATGTTGCCATTACCCGTGCCAAATATAATATAAAACTTGTGGGATCAATCCGACCAACTGATATTAAGTTGGAGAGTACAAACGCTGAAGGTGTCAAAATGCTCCGTTACTATATTGAGTTTGCTATGAATGGACCGGACGCAATCATTAACGAAATAACGTATACCGATACAGTAAACGTAGATTCCCCATTTGAAGAATCTGTTTATGACTTCTTAGTAAAGAATGGATACTCTGTAGCTACTCAAGTGGGTTGCTCTGGATATCGAATTGATCTTGCCGTTAAACACCCCACGTTAAACGGCAGGTTCGTACTAGGGATAGAGTGTGATGGAGCTACTTACCACTCAGCTCGTACAGCTAGAGAACGTGATCGGCTGCGTCAAACTGTTCTGGAGGATATAGGTTGGAAGATTTACCGTATATGGTCCACCGACTGGATTAAAGATCCTTTAACAGAGGGACATAAACTACTCGAAGCTGTCCATAAGGCTATAGCGGGATATTTGGACGAAAGTAGTACAAATTCTGGAGGGATACAAAGAGCTCAAGATAATCTCGCAAAAGACACGATAAGCATTGAGGTTATTGAGAGTGCCATATCAAAAGACGAACAATCTTACGAAGACCCGTACTCTTTTGATTTTTACGAAGAGGCCAATATTCATGAGGTGAAACGTTTCTCGGATAATACTACGTATCTAAAGTATGTCATTGATTATGTTGTCCAGCAGGAGTACCCTATTCATTTAGATTTGCTGTGCAAAAGAGTAGCCGGGTTATTTGGAAATCAGAAGGTGACAGTCAAAGTCCGGAACTCAGTCAAGTACGTGATCGGTAAGTACCTCGCAGATAAAATAGAAAAAAGGAATGACTTTCTCTGGATTAAAGGGGCTGATACCATCAAAGCGAGGGTACCCTTTTCGAATAACATTGGTTTTAGAACAATAGCACATATCTCAAAGGAAGAAATTGCTGAAGCGATGCTCCAGATTGTGAGCAAGAGTTTTGGAATCACATCAAATGATCTTTATGTGGTTACTGCACGTGCATTTGGATTCAGCAGAACTGGCGGCAACATTAATCATGCCATGCAGCAAGCTTGTGAGTATTTAATTGGATCTGGAGTTGTCAAAGATTCAGGAGGCAAGATAGTAATGCTGTAAGATTGGGAAAGGTATTCACTCCTCTCTTTTAGCCCCAAGGAAACTAACTATAAATGACCCATCTATGCAACATCTGCATAAAAAACAGGGAGCATACCTTTTTGAGTGGATGCTCCCTGTTTTTTTAATGGAGGCGAGAAGAGTCGAACTTCTATACGAAGGCAACGCCACATAGGCGAACTTCGTGTGGGTGTAGTGACAGAATTGATGTCACCCTAGAGACTCCATTCGAAGTTAGACTCGATAATGCTACTAATACACCCAGCTCATTCTATGAAGTTACGTGCAAGTTAAATAAATGATACTTTGAAGTTCTGAATACCCCAAAACAAAGTATCCGCTGCATTATTCTCATTACTTCCCCCCCTAAAGTGGGAGCCATATGCAAGTTACGTGCAAGTTACCGTCAAGTAAGCCACCTATGCCCAGTAGGGCACATACTTCATATGTTTTGGAGCAGTATCAGGATCTTTTGCCTTAACTTTTGATGCTTCTACTGCATCTTTAATTATTCTGGAGGCAATGGAGATTTGCCTACTATCCATTCCAAAACGTTGACGCAAAGTTGCATTTGTCATAAAGTCTCTAGTTACATATTTTAAACAGGCATGCATGTAACACGCCCTGACCCGTTCTTCGCGATCCATATCCGCAAAAGGCCTATGCGAAAATAGAATTACTCGAGTGTGTTCTTCAGTAACCTCAATTATTGGAGCTGGTAACTGATAGAACTCTGTTTGCGACACTACTTTATCAAATCCACTGCCTCGCTCTTCACAGACGCCAACACGACGTAGGAATGAGGCAATCGCTTCATTTCGTGATCTAGGAGGACTGTCGATAAATCGTTCCACTTGAACGAGCGGTATTCCTGGATTCGTTATTTCCATACGATCTGAGAAAATTTCAATCATTGGTCCTGTACCTCGTAAAGAAAAGTCCTGATGTATTATAGCATTAGCCACCAATTCCCGAACGGCTAATTCGGGATACATTGAAACATCTTTCCTTAAAGCTTTTCCGATTATCTCGTTCCTCGGTAAAAGATTATCTATGAATCCAATAAGTCCTTCGAATCCAGCAGCGTAACCTTTAACCCCCTCTTGTTCCCGTTCAGTTTGAGTGCGGTCTTTGCCGCTATATATAATAACTCGTACCGATTTTCTTTTTAGATGACTAAAGCTTGACAACCTCTTGGCAAATAAAATCGCTCCTAGATTTGTAATATTCCACCCACCCGCATCGCATTTCTTTATCATGTTGTCGTTTGATAAACGTTCTAAAATCCGTTTTCTATCTTCCGGTAGTTCTAGATCCAATAACTCAAAGTAAGTTGGATAATCAAGAAGCTTAAGCACCTCAGAATCCGTGACATTTTCAGCAGCAATCATTTCTTCAAACGGTATTTTATCAAAAGCTCTCCATAGAGCACGCTCTTTATCAGGAAAATCCTTTAGATTCTTTTTGTAAGACCCTATTCGTATATACTCTGTTCCTTTAAATTGTACGGGTTTATCTGTAGCCCTTTCGATCTCTAATATGACTATTTTTCCAGAATCCGTAACTAATTCATAGAATTCGAAATAAATACGAGGTGATAATTGTCTTAATAACCAACTCTCCAATTCTTCATTTCCGACTTTGCTTGAGTGAGGGTTAAAGTTAGTGCCAAGTATGTCATGCGACTGATCGGCCGGGCCCCCGAATATTGGACACTTTAGGATCAAACCTAAGATAGACGCAGTTAAACGGCGATTTTAAACGCGTTTACTTCGTTTCTCTCCAATTTCGCTGCAAATTCAGTGGGAGAGTAGCCGTATAAACTCATGTGAATTCGGTGGTTATTGTAAAAGTCCATGAATTGGTCAAGAACATCGAACGCTTCTTCAAAACTCATAAAGACGTGCCGCTTGAAACACTCACGCTCCAAGATACTGTGAAATGACTCAATGTACGCATTTTTGTTTGGAGTTCGGTTCGGTGTTCTCTCATGGATCAGTAACTCTTTGTTGTTCTCGAAAAACTCTCTAAACTTGTGGCTCTTGAATTGTGGACCGTTGTCGGTACGTACAACCAGCGGCGTTTCTTGGCCGTACACGCCTCTTTTTAAGAGGGCTTTGTGTAGTGTGGTAAGCAGATCCTTCGTCTTGGACTCCTTACCGCGGTATTGTCCAACCACATTTCGGTCGTATACATCGATAATACTAGCGGTATAAAAGTAACGTTCCAGGCCGGCTATATAACCATATTTAATATCCATCTGCCACAGCTGGTTGGGTCCTGTAACCTCCATATTGTTGGCCAGACGGCGTGGATAAGACTGTTTAGGTTTTACCGACTTGCCTAGGATATCGAGATCCTTGCAGAGCCTGTACACCTTCTTCTTGTTAATCTTAAGATGATGCTGCCGGCGTAAGGCAATCGTGAGTTTTCGGTATCCATAGGCAGATTCCTCACCTTCCAGCAGCTTCATAATCAGGTGTTTAATCCGCGTATCGGCCACTTTCTTCCCATCAAAGGTATAGGAGTATCCAGGTACGGGACGCCCGCCTTGAGGGGCTTGTTTAGGATTCGTAAGCTTGAGCGAATAGTAATACGATGAACGCGGAACACCACAGATCTTAAGCACAGGAGCTACCTTGTAGCCCTTTAGGATCCATTTTCGGGCCACTTGAATTGGATGTGGGGATACTTTTTTTTTACAAGATCTCGAAGTATCGCGATCTCCAGTTCTTTCTCGCCAAGGAGTTTCGCTGCCTGTTCATATTTCTGCTCCCACTCTTGAGCTGTCTGTGGATCATTAAGTTGCTTTATGTTCTTTTTCTTACCCATGTTTATCTCCACCTCATCCCTATATTGTTTCACCCACTTGTACAAGGAATAGGGGGAGATTCCATGTTTACGAGCAGTTAAAGCTACATTCCCCCGGTCCAGTGCTTCCTCGACGACCTGTATTCTTAATTCGTCGAACTTGCTGTGCTGAACTCTCATACGGACTACCTCCAGCTATATTTATTGTATATTGTTTAGCCTGAAAGTGTCCAAAGTGATTAGGGGGCTTTATAGTGATCTTTGACTCCCCAAATCATAAAAGCATGACTTTTCCCATCCAAAGTAGCAGAATTACTCAAAGCAGATATATACTCTCCAATACTCTCAAAGTCCTTATTATTAAGTTTAAATTCTACCCAACCAGTTTCGCTCGGCAAACTACATAATTCTTTTAGTAAACTTCTTAAATATTCTTCTGCCCGACTCAAGACTATCACCTCACTCTACTTTCAAATTATTCTCATTATACATCATTCTTGACCAAAAATACCCAAGGTACACACCAATAAAACGAACACTTGTTCTTGTCCTGTGAATAAACTTCTGCTACGATGATTATAAAGTAGATTTCTATCAAATATTAGGAGGAATAACATTGGCAAAATTTTACTACTATAACAAGAATACTGATAGCAAAGGAAATCATGAGGTTCATACAGAAGACTGTTCCTACAAACCTGATGTATCAAATAGAGTATTGATCGGTTACGAAAACAATTGCCAATCTGCTATTCAGCGGGTCAAAAAGGATACAGGCAAAAATAATTTTGATGGCTGTTATTTCTGCTGTAATGATTGCCATATAGGGTAAACTTGCCTGCATTCAATTTAAAGAAATCTACCTACGAAAAAAGGCGACCAATTAAGGTCGCTTTTTCGATACTACATATGTAGGCGAACCGTGGCTGTGTAAAACCACAATTCGTCTTAGTGTATTGATTAGGTTACGGTACGCCAAGTAGCAGATCATAAAAAAGAGAGTTCTAAAGCTCTCTATGGGCTAGCTGCATCATCCCTTGCGTGGGGTGATCCTCTGCCAAATCAGTCTTTTCTGTACGCTTTTCTTATATCAACAAGTCGGTTTGCTTATAGATTGCAGCTCTGCTCCGTTCTATAGTGAGACCAAATAGAAAAATAGACGGGGGGAAATAATAATGGAAGATCAAAATAGAGCAGGTGCCTCCGCCTTTCCTATTGCTGAAGAGGACATACCTGCAGCTGTAGAACGTTTGTTAAGTCTCATGACCCTGGAGGAAAAGATTGGGCAGATGACTCAATCGGGGGGGTTGAATACGGACGCCATCGGCGGTCATGTCGAGGCGGATCCGTTATCGGAACAAATTCGCCAAGGAAAGATCGGCTCGGTGATCAACCTGGGGATGCCGGCCGAAGAGGCTCAGAAGCTCCAGCGGATCGCCGTTGATGAATCCAGGCTCGGTATTCCACTGCTGTTCTGTCAGGATGTCATCCATGGGTTCCAGACTATCTTCCCCATTCCGCTGGCCTGGTCGTGTTCCTTCGATCCGGAACTGATCCGTAAATCGGTACAGGCGTCCGCCAGAGAAGCGTCGGCGGTGGGAACGATGCTGGCTTACTCCCCGATGCTTGATATCGGCCGCGATCCCCGCTGGGGCCGGGTCGCGGAAGGCGCCGGTGAAGATCCCTACCTGGCCTCCTTGATTGCCACAGCCCAAGTGGAAGGCTATCAAGGAAGTGCATTGGATGAGGAAGGGAGCATGGCGGCTTGTCTCAAGCATTTTATCGGATATGGAGCCGCAGAAGGCGGCAGAGATTACAATACCGTCAGCATGGATGAAACAACGCTGCGAAATGTGTATCTGCCACCCTTTAAGGCAGGCATAGAGGCTGGCGCCGCCTCGGTAATGACGGCATTCAACGTCGTCAATGGAGTTCCGGCCGCGGGTAACCGGGCGTTGCTGGAGGACATGCTCCGCAAAGAGCTTGGTTTTGAGGGCATTGTCATCTCCGATTATGCCGCGGTGGAGGAAATGATTGCACACGGGGCAGCGGAAGACACCCGCGAAGCGGCCATTCGCACCGCCAATGCCACTCTGGATGTGGAGATGGCGACCTCTCATTTCAATCAACATCTGCCTGAAGCCGTTCGCTCGGGAGATGTTGGGGAAGCCGTCATTGATGCTGCCGTGCGCCGCATTTTAACCTTGAAATTCCAGTTAGGTCTTATGAGGAATCCCTACCGGCATTTTCGCCAAGAGGACGCAGAGAAGCTTATTTATTGCGTGGATCATCTGGCATTATCCCGCGAACTTGCCCGAAAGTCCATTGTCTTGCTGAAGAATAAGGGAGTCCTGCCGCTGGAAAAAGATAAAAAAGTTGCGCTCATCGGCCCTTTGGGCGACAGCAAGGATCTGCTCGGAACTTGGCAGTTCAGCCAATATGGGGAGAATACGGTATCGGTCCGGGAAGGGTTGGAGCAAGCCGGCTATAACGTATTGGTTGAACCGGGCACCCTTATTCATGACGAACTGCCGGGCGGAATGAAACGGGCATTAGCGGTTGCAAGGGAAGCTGACGTGGTACTTCTGGCTCTGGGCGAAGACAGCACGATGAGCGGAGAAGCCTCCTCCCGGCAGAACATCGTTATTCCCGAAGTTCAGTCGAGACTTGCCGAAGTCATTCGACAAACCCGCAAGCCGGTTGTTCTCCTTCTGACCAATGGCCGTCCCCTGCTGTTGGACTGGTTCGACCAGCACATGGATGCTATTCTGGAAACCTGGTTCCTGGGCTCCCAGGCAGGACATGCGATTGCGGACGTTCTATCGGGGGATTATAACCCGAGCGGCAAGCTGACTATGTCATTCCCCCGGCACACGGGGCAAATTCCGATTTACTATAATAGCTTAAATACGGGCAGACCATTCGTACAAGGAGTAGATAATCCTTTTACGAGCAGTTATCTGGACGGGCCCAACACTCCGTTGTACCCTTTCGGTTACGGATTGTCTTATACGAATTTTAACGTATCTGGTCTTCAGCTCGATCGGAATCGGATCACTGCCGGGGATTCACTTAAAGTATCTGTAACAGTTACCAATACGGGGGACCTCGCCGGGGAGGAGACGATTCAGCTATACATCCGGGATGTCGCCGCCAGTATCGTGCGGCCGGTCAAAGAATTAAAGGACTTCCGGAAGATCTTCTTGCAGCCGGGTGAATCCGTTCAGGTGACGTTTGAGATCGTGGAAGAACAGCTGCGGTTCTATGATCTGGAGGGCTGTTACAACTCGGAGAAAGGCCGCTTTCTCGTTTATGTGGGAACAGATTCGGATGACCGGAACCTGCTCGAGGGTGAATTTCATCTGATCTAAAGACAGGTAGCTTTCATGATAGAAACAGGTCAGTTTAGTTATAGAATCGCTAACCCATGAATCGATATACTGATGCTATCCAAACAACATAATCTTACTTAACGGGGTGATCGTATGAAAAAGAGAGTAGGCGCATTGGTCCTTTCTACCATGTTGACTCTCACGGCATTAACGGGTTGCGGCGGGAATAAGGAGGCTTCCGGCAACAATACAGGCGCAAAGGATACGGCTCACAAGGTCGTTATGGCCATCTCCGGGGAACAACAGCCCGGACAAGAAAGAGTAATGGCCGAGGTCAATAAAATTCTCAAAAAGGATCTGAATATGGAGCTTGAATTGATGATTCTCCCTTGGGGTTCTACGGATCAGCAAATTCAACTGATGTTGACGGGCACGGAACCTCTTGATCTTTTCCGGCTCGGATCGGGTGAGGCGGCTGGTTACATCTCCAGCGGTAAAATCGAGGATTTAGGACCGTTGATTGATAAGTATGGCAAGAACATCAAGGAAGCATTGGGGGAAGAAATAGCCAAGTCTGCCAATATCAACGGGTTCGTCTATGGGGTTCCGACTAACATCGAGCGGGACAGCACGCCATCGATTGAAATGCGCAAAGATTTGGTGGAAAAGTACGATATCGATATCACTCAGATTAAATCTCTCGAAGACCTGGAACCGATCTTTAACAAGGTTAAGGCGGGGGAGCCGAATATGACGATGCTGTTCGGCGCAGGCGGTGTAAATCAGCCGGCCACCCGGTATGGCGGCTTTGACTCCTTGGGCGGCTTCGGAGGCGTATTGGCCAATGACGGCTTGGAGAGCACTAAAGTAGAAATCCGTCCTGCGACGGAACAGTATAAAGCATCTTTGGATATTTTCCATGACTGGTACAAGAAGGGCTATATCAATAAAGATGCCCCGACTTCCCAGGACGAGCCTTCCGTCGTCATGAAAGCGGGCAACACATTCTCGACGATTGTCGGCTGGCATCCGGCTTATCAGAACAAGGAAGGTAATTATGACGTCGTCTTTGCTCCCTTGCGTGAGCACGTGCTGCATTCCGGTTCTTCCGGTTATGTAACCTTGGGCATTGCCCGAAATTCCAAAGATCCGGACAAAGCCATGCAGCTTCTTGATTACATTTATGGAAGTCCGGAAGTCATGAACCTCCTCAACTGGGGGATGGAAGGCACCGACTATGTCTACATCGATAAAGAGAACAATACGATCGGTTATCCCGAAGGTGTCAATGATTCCAATGCTGAGTATCACCTTAACCTGGGCTGGCAGTTGCCCAACCAGTTTATTGCAAGCGTATGGGAAGGCAGTCAGCCTGCAGATGTATGGGACCGTATGAAGGAATTCAATGATAAAGCCCCTAAATCCAAAGCCTTCGGCTTTATGTTTGATCCGAAAGGATACGAAGCTGAAATTACAGCGATATCCAATGTGAATGAGCAATACTCACGTTCCCTGGAATCGGGTTCCGTAGATCCTGACGAATATTTGCCTAAATATGTCGAAGCTCTGAAAAAAGCGGGAATCGAAAAAGTTATTGCGGCTCAACAAAAACAACTAGATGAATTTCTTGCGACAAAGCAGCCGTAACCCCAATCGTCAGAATATAGTCGCCTCAAAGCCGTTGAAACCGGCCTTGAGGCGGCTGTCTGAATAAGGAGGAGTTCCCGTGAAAGTACGTAAATGGGCGCCTATGTTTATTATGATGGCTCCAGGACTAATCTATCTTTTCATTAATAACTATATCCCGATGGCAGGTTTAGTCATTGCCTTTAAAAAAATGGATTTTCGCAAAGGGATTTGGGGCAGCGATTGGGTCGGTTTTGATAATTTTAAATACTTGTTCACTACCCCGGATGCCTTTGTGATTACCCGAAACACCATTTTGTACAATCTCGCTTTTATTATTGTGAATATCGTGGTGGGTATTATTTTCGCCATCTTCATCAGCGAGATGGTGAACAAACATATGAAACAGTTGTACCAAAGCGCTGTCTTGCTTCCTTTTCTGATGTCGATGGTTATCGTCAGTTATATTGTGTACGCGATCCTCAGCCCGGAAACCGGATTAATGAATAAGACGGTTCTGCCAATGGCAGGTAAGGATCCGGTTTCGTGGTATTCGGAAACGAAGTATTGGCCATACATTCTAATTATTGTAAACACATGGAAAGGTGTCGGTTACGGCTGCCTCATTTACCTTGCCAGCATTATCGGCATCGACCGCTCCCTATATGAAGCTGCGGATATCGACGGCGCGGGAAAGTGGGTCCAAATCCGGACTATTACCCTGCCGATGCTGCTTCCAAGCGTAATCACGCTGACACTGCTCAATGTCGGCCGCATTTTCTTTTCGGACTTTAGTTTGTTTTATCAGGTGCCGCAGAACTCGGGCATTCTATATAGTGTCACCAACACAATCGATACGTATGTATATCGCGCGCTCTTACAGTTGGGGGATACGGGAATGGCTTCCGCCGCCGGCTTCTACCAGTCTGTCATCGGATTCCTTCTGATTATAGGATGCAACTGGCTGGTCCGAAAACTTGACAGAGATAGTGCTCTGTTCTAATGGGGTGGTATAAATTATGCTAAATACGAGAGAAAATCGTGTGTTTCAAACGACTGCCCATATTGTGATGATGCTGGTCGTTCTGATCTCCGTGCTGCCTTTCCTTCTGGTGTTTATGTCCTCAATCACGGAAGAGAATTCTCTGATCGTTCACGGGTATTCCTTATTTCCGCAAAAGTTCAGTTTATATGCTTATGAATATATTGCACAGAAGGGCGATAAGATTCTGCGTGCTTACGGCATCACACTATTCATCACCGTTGTGGGAACCCTTGTCAACCTGCTGCTTACGGCTTTATTGGCTTATCCTCTATCACGCCGGGATCTTCCCGGCAAGAAATTCTTTTCTTTCTATGTTATTTTCACCATGTTGTTCAACGGTGGTCTTGTTCCGACTTACCTGATGTATGCAAATACGTTCCACATTAAAAATACGATATTTGCTTTGCTGATTCCTACGCTGCTGCTCAGTGCCATGAATGTGCTGCTTATGCGGACCTATTTCCGAACAAGCATTCCCGAAGCCTTGATCGAAGCGGCTGAAATCGACGGGGCCGGCCAGTTTAATATCTTTTTCTCCATCATTGTCCCCCTCGGGAAGCCGATTCTTGTAACATTGGGTCTGTTCGCCGCCCTGGGATACTGGAATGACTGGACAAATGGATTATACTATTTAACAGGAACCAAAGGGGAGGACCTCTACTCTATACAAAACTTCCTGAACAAATTGATTACGGATATTCAATATCTCGCGAATGCCCAATTCAGCGGCGGAGGTGCGCAGGCGGCCAAAATGCCGTCGGTATCCATACGTATGGCTATTGCCTTTGTAGCGATGATTCCGATCCTGGTGCTGTTTCCCTTCTTGCAAAAGTATTTTGAAAAAGGGATTACCCTTGGGGCAGTTAAGGAATAGGGAATGTTCAACCCCAGTTGAGTTTATACTTAACCAAATGCCTCTCCAGGCATTTGGTTAAAGCTGTTTTGGGGAAGGGTGAAAGAAGTGACAAATCGTAAACCACGAAAAGGAAAACCTATTGCTCAGTTGACAAAGCTAGTCGTTCTGCTGCTGTTTCCAGTTCTGCTTTTGAACATATTGGTCAGCCTTGTAACCATTACTTTTATAAGATCGGATACGAGGCAATATCTGGACAACATGACCGGCTTGTACGCTTCACGGATTAACGACAATTTTACAAATATCAATCGCCGCATGCTGACCATTCTCCTCGGGAGTCAGGGTACGGACAAGGATACCAATCTTTTCATCGAAACGATCGAAAATAGCGCCGACCAGATCGAGGTCAACTCTGCTATTCATGATCTACAGCTAAAATTTAACGATTATTTATTGGAATATGGCGATTACTACAATTTTTTTCTCTACTTTGAAGATAAAGAAACTTATGTTCCCTGCACCAGCGCCCTTTCCTATGAGGAGAGAAAACAGGTGCAAAAGGAGATCGTCTCCCTGATCGCCTCTGACCGTATCCAGGCAAGCTCCGCCAGCCAAAGCTGGAACAGGATTGCTGTCAACGGAAAGAAATATCTGGTCAAGCTGTATCGGTATAATAATAAATATATCGGGAGCTGGATTAGCGCGGAAGACCTGTTACGGCCTTTAAAACAGCTTGAGTTGGGAAAAGAAGGGTATGCTATGCTTGTGGGCGAAGACAATGAGCCTCTTACCGGAATCCCCGCCTCAGTAACTGCGTCCCGTTCTGCATGGCTTGCCAATCTGTGGGGACTTGGTGAAGGATTGCTCTCCAATAATCTGATTCTGGACCGCGCCTTTAACTCTGCGCCCTTCCGGATTCGTCTCTATATATCTAACTTTGGTCTGTTTGAGAAGGCGGTTACCATTCAACTGCTCTTATTTCTGCTTACCTTAATCACACTCCTCACGCTGCGGATCGTAGCCGTTTATCTAAAAAGGAATGTGCTAAATCCCATTCGTCACTTCACTCAAGTGCTTGAAAATGATAAATGGGAAGAAGATGAGTTTGGACCGGAAACCAGCAGAATCACTGAACTGGAATTCGCTAACGCCCGTTTTGCATTTCTGGCTGAACGGGTCAGAGCCTTGAAAATCGAAGTTTATGAGAAAGAACTGGAGAAACAGCGGGTCCAAATGGACTATATGCAGCTTCAGATCAAGCCGCACTTCTTTCTCAACTGCCTGAACTTCATATACCACATGGCTGATCTGAAGTTGTATCCTGATATCCAGACAATGGCCAGAACGACATCCGAGTATTTGAGGTATCTCTTCAAGAGCAAACTGGATTATGTATATGTCGAAGACGAGATGAATCATGTTAAGAACTATCTCGACATTCAGAAGATGCGTTACCGCTCTGCCTTCTCCTATTACCTGGAACAGGACCCGGATACGATGAATTGTCAGATTCCCCCGTTAGTTATTCAGTCCTTCGTCGAGAATGCAGTCAAGCATACGGTGTCCCTGGACCAACCGGTAGAGATCTCTGTCACGGTGTTTCCGGAAGAACGGGACGGCAGAGACTACGCGGCGATTTTTATCGCAGATACCGGTCGAGGCTTCGACGCCGATATTTTAGCTCAATTGGAGAGCGGAGAACTCCTCCCGAACGAGAACGGCATACGGATCGGCATAAACAATTGTCTGAAAAGACTGGATTATTTCTACGGGGAGGATGTGCAGACTACCTTTTATAACAGCCCCATCCGGGGAGCGGTCGTTGAAATTCATATACCACAGAGAAAGGAGCGCCCTAGAGCATGAACATTATAATCGTGGATGATGATGATTACATGATAAAAGGTATTCAGAAGGCCCTGGATTGGCCGGGACTTGGCTTCGAGGGTGTTTATACCGCTCATAATATCCGCCAGGCTAAGGTTGTACTGGAGAGCGTCCCGATTGAAGTCATGATCTGCGATATTGAAATGCCCCAAGGAAGCGGGTTGGATCTGCTGGAATGGGTCCGGGAACATCAAATAGAGATTGACACTATCTTCTTGACCAGCTTTGCCGACTTTTCTTATGCACAGCGGGCCATTCAATTACAGAGTCTGGAATATTTACTCAAACCCGTCGATTACTCGTTGCTGGAAGAAGCCCTTCACAGGGCTATTCGTAACATTACCTCTAGAATTAAGGAGCAGGAACACGAACAAAACAGCCTTTATTGGCTCAACAACCGGAAGCATATCGTAGAACATTTTTGGTGGAGCCTTCTGCTCGACAAAATAGCTGCCGACCCCCTCTCCCTACAAGAGAGAATCGAGAAGGAACATTTGAATTACAGGGAAGAAGACATGTTTATTCCTATATTGATTGATGTATTTTACAGGGACGATATTTACAATCATTGGGGGGGCTCACTGTTTGAATTCACTTTAAAGAACGCCGTGTCCGAGATCTTTGCATCCCCGATATTTACCGTTGAGAGTGTCATCCGTCTGCAGGAAAAGGTGTGGGCCGCCATTCTAAAATGTTCAGGTCCGCAGAATGATCCGCTGGAGGTCCGGCCGCTCTGCGAAAATTATATTCAGAAGATGAATCGTTATTTGAAGATGGATGTTCGATGTAATATTGGAGACGCCTGCGATATAAACGGGGTCAATCCGAATATCAAGAGTCTCCAAGCGATGAGTGCGGATAATGTAAACAGCAAGAACTGTACCTTTCTGTTGTGCGAATACCGGCACCGGGAAATCCCCTACAACAGCCCGTCCATGAACGTGTGGGAGTCGCTCTTGGCCAACGGGGACAGAGAAGCTTTAGAGCAGAACGCCGAGCTGTATCTGGACAACCTGGCAG
Source organism: Paenibacillus rubinfantis (assembly GCF_001486505.1). GTDB lineage: Bacteria > Bacillota > Bacilli > Paenibacillales > Paenibacillaceae > Fontibacillus > Fontibacillus rubinfantis. The sequence goes on along the minus strand of NZ_LN909064.1, from coordinate 104,490 downwards.
CCCATAATAAGATTAATGCAGACACCTTGAAGCTGTTCCGTCTGGATGTGACGCAGCTTGTCTACTCCGAGTTGAAACGGAAGGAGATTCTCGCCCACAAATTATTCGCGAATCGGGGGAATCATGATGAATTGTACGAGCGGTCCATCCGGTCGGTCGAAAATATGAAGGTCTATGTCCGCCATTTGTTCAAATATGCATTACAATATACAGCTTTTGCAGAAAGCTCCCGCTCCGTTATTGATAAGCTGCTCGATTATTTGAACCAAAATTTTAACCAGGAGGTCTCCCGTAACAATCTGGCGGAAATTGTATTCTTAAATCCCGATTATATATCTAGACTATTCAAACGCGAGGTGGGCATGTCCATAGGAAGCTATCTGCTGAATAAACGGCTGGAAACAGCAAAGGAGCTGCTGCGTAACGGCTCACTTCCGATTAATGCGATTTCCATGCATGTGGGTTACAGTAATTTCTCCTACTTTACGAAAACCTTTCGCGAAGCTACCGGGGTCACCCCGAATGAATATCGCAAGCAATTCAGAACTTCATCCTAATCTTCTTCATCTCCGCCCTCTTCAATCCCCCTCGAGATAGCTTCTAAAGCTCTCTTGAGGCGGATACACCATCCCATGAGCAGACTAGGAAAGAGCCCATCCCATCACTCTCTTAACCTCCGCAACCAGCTTCTCCGCCGCTTTCCGATGAGTCACTTCCTAAGGGTGGAAATTAACGACGTAACCGTCCGCTTCCGACTGCATTTCAAACCTCATGGCTGAGATCTTCGTACCGCCCGTTTCTTTTGTATAATTGCCGACCGCTTGTTCAACAAAAGGATACAGTCTGTCTCATCATCCCGAGTGTACATAGGATGGCAGCGTTCGCATTATTGGTTCTAACCATCTTCAGGAATTCCACATACTGCTTCACGTAATCCGCCTGTCTGTCGGGGCCGTCCTGGTATAGCTGTCATCATTTGTTCCCAGATTCACGACGATCAGATCAGGTACAAACTTATTGAAGTCCCAGTTCAGAGATTGAGGCACTAGGGTGCCGTCAAACTTCCCTTCGGATTTGCCTACCTTTTCGTAGTAATCCGGAACGAGATGGGTGAGCAGCTTTTCGCCGTTTTCCGTATATCCTGAAATAATGCCGTAGCCGCTTAACGAAACCATGCTGTAATCTGCCTGAAGCTGCTAGGCTGCCAGATAAGCTTAGGTCTTCGTGACGTCTTCCGTGGCTGTGGTGAAAGTACCCGACACATTGTCATCGTCAACCCCATAACCGCACGTAATAGAATCGCCGATAAATTCAATTTGGTGTGCGTTTGCCGGAGTGGGCTTAATCCCCTCTTTCGCATTAACGGCGATCTCTTAAATCCCGACCGTCGACATGGCTGCCTCCGATAGTTTAATGACTCTAACGGTCACGTGTTGATCCGTGTCGCTTTCGAATGCCTTCCCAATTCCGCATCGTTTTCAACGTGTTTTGCACAGCCTCATGCTGGATCCCTCCCCCTTGCTGGCACCAACGGGCAAATCCAAGCTGGCCACTTCGAAACCCGGCGAATAGTCATACCAATGGGAGAAGGATTCTTTCCATTCCCATGCCTCGCGGAGGAGCGGAGAAAACAACAAAAATACCAATAACGATTGAATTGAAATTAAATTAATAGATACTGTATAATTGTTATAACAATTGAATATGAATAGGGTGATAGACATGGAACGAAAAGTAGGCAAGTTTGGCAACAGTTTGGGTATAACCATGACTGATGCACTCAAACAGATCGGATTAAGTCAGGGAGATACTGTTTTGATTGATGTTAACCAAGATACTGGAGAAATCATTATTAAAAAATCGAATAAGGTAGCTTTACCTGATGGAATCAGTGAAGATTTTATGGATACATTAACTAATGTAATCCAACAGTATGACCAGACATTGAAAAACCTTAAAGACCGATGAAAAATATACGTTATTTATCCGTAGAAGAGGTTATTGCTATTAATATTGCTATGATCCAACGATATAGTCCATCTGAACAAAAAGGCGTGAAAGAAGCAGGAATGCTTGAGTCGGCAATTCTTCGCCCTCTATCTTCGGCTTTTGAAAAAGATGCTTACCCAACTATTTTTGAAAAGTCAGCTGCATTGTTTGAGTCATTAGGTCAAAATCATCCTTTCTATAATGCTAACAAACGAACAGCCTTTACAGCCCTTGTCTTGTTTTTACGGTATAACAATTTACATTTAAAAATGGATGAGAAGTATGCTGAAGACTTTGTAGTAGATATGGTAAACCACAAATACACATTTGAAGAATTAACCAAAACAATACGAAAACATTGCGAATCTATTTAAGTACAGCGAAATTAAAAAAGAAACCTTTTAAGGTTTCTTTTTTAGTACTGCATATGGAGGCGAGGGGAGCCCTTACCCCTGTCCGAAGGCAACGCCACATAGGCTTCTACAGGTGTAGTCACGGTTTTGATGTCACCTGAAAGCATTGCAGAGCAATGCTAGCATCGTAAGCGATACTCGGACTCCCTGAATAAATAATTCACTACTTATTTTAGCCTACACTAGCGGATGCGGCCTCTTCTATTCCATGTAAGCTTAGTTTCATGCCCATAGCCATTGCTAACTTAAAAACGGTATCAAGGCGAGGAACAGTTCCCGCATTCTCGATGCGGGCAATTGACTCTTGATGGAGGCCCACTTTATCCGCCAACTCCTTTTGAGTCCATCCCAATTCTACTCTTCTTTGGTGGATGGCATTTACTAATTGCGCAACAGCTTCAAGCTCATTCATTCGAATTGGATCTATGGACTTTAACGTCTTCTTTTTTTCGCCCCAGCTATTCATGCGATCACTCCTTTCATTTTCTAGACAACCAATTCTCCATCCTTCTTTTAGCAATTTCAATTTCTCTCATGGGTGTTTTTTGAGTTGTCTTTGAGAAATGGTGCAATAAAACAAATTGATTGCCACTCCAACCGAAAAATAAAATACGATTATTTCCAGGACGCAACTCCCATATATCACCAGAGATACGTTTCGTAAATTTCTCGCCCGCTCGCGTCCCTTTATCTTCTAACCTATTCAAGCAATAGATAATCTGCTCTAATTGAACTCTCGCATGCTTATTATTTGAGGCCGATTCATCTAGTTTATCCATAAAAATTTCGACTGGCTTATTACCAGCCTCATCTTCATAAAACAATATATTGTACAAGGTTGCCTCCGACTTTTAACAAGTATACTCACTAGTCGTTACTATTATAACATATAGGTCATATTGCCGCATATCCTCTTAGGGTACATTTAAAGCAAAAAAGCGACCTATCACGGTCGCTTTTCTCATGGGTTGGTGGAGGCGAGGGGAGTCGAACCCCTGTCCGAAGGCAACGCCACATAGGTTTCTACGGGTGTAGTGACAGATTTGATGTCACCCTAGAGACTCCCTGTCACCGGATTCCCTTCGGGTCAGCCTGATTATCTTCTTCCGTTGACCCCAGGCGGAGACCAGACGGCGTATCCCACTAAAGTTGGGCCCTATTCCCGGCACATGGGCGATGCAGGGATAGAGCTAGCTCACAGGTTATTAAGCTGCGAAAGCTAAGTTGTTGTTTTGTTTGCCGTTTAATTGGCTTTAGCGTTGATGAAGTGGACGCGTCCCCACTACCCGCTACCCATGCTCGATCTACCCCCGTCGAATCCATAAACGCCCCCGAATTAAAAAGGGTGCTGGATCATGGTGTAGCCTGCAAGGGCCTGCTGTTGTTCGCATCACAATTCCTTCTCCATATCAGGAACGTGATCCTCTCTTACATTCATTAGTATACCATGTTTGCCTTACTTCATGTTTATGGACTTGATGGAAACGCTGGGAACGAATTCGCCCCACTTTATCTTGCGACCTTCTGCTTCTCGCGCAGCGCCCGCTGAATATCACGCTGAGCATCGCGCTTCGCAGCCGTGTCGCGCTTGTCGTATTGCTTCTTCCCTTTGCCCAGGCCCAGCAGCAGCTTCGCATATCCGTTGCGGATGTAAATCTTGAGCGGTACGATCGAATACCCCTCTTGCTTGGATAAGCCCAGCAGCTTGTTGATCTGCGCCTTATGCATCAGCAGCTTGCGCGTCCGCGTCGGGTCGAGCGGATTAAACCGGTTCCCCTGTTCGAACGGGCTGATATGCATGTTGTGGATATGGATCTCGCCGTTCCGGATCGTTGCGAACGCATCCCCGATGTTCACCCGGGCGTTCCGAATCGACTTGATCTCTGTGCCGGTCAGCACCATGCCCGCTTCGTAGGTATCTTCGATGAAATAGTCATGGGAAGCTTTTTTGTTCTGCGCCAGCACTTTACCGTCACTTTTCTTACCCATGTTCTCACTCTCCTCTGAATCCCCCACAGGGCAGTTTACCAGACATTTATTGTACCAACTTAGGCGGTCAAAAGCAAGGATGAGCGCCCTCTATCCACCAAGCTCAAGCCTTCCCCCGCGGCAACTTCTCGGCATACCTGGCCCGCAGTTCTCCCAAGTACTCCAGTTTGGCCAGCACCTTCTCTTTATTAAGCAGCCCGATGCTTAAGATCATCTGCTCGATGAGCAGCAATGGCGTCACCATTGAATGGAATTCCCCCAAGTCTCCCCGGCTCACGTAAAAAGCCGCATCCACCTGCGCCCCATACCGGAACTCCTCGCGGTCTGTCACCATCACCGCTGAACAGCCGATCCGCTTGACGCAGTCGAGGATCACCTCGGTCTCCGGCAGCAGTCGGGTGAAGTTGAACAGCAGCACGACATCCTCCCGCTGCACATGCGCGAGCGACTCCAGCAGCTCATGGCCGCTGGCCGCCATCATCCGCACCGACATCCCGAATCGGGACAGCCGGTAAAATAACAACTCTCCCAACGCCACGGAAGGCCCCGGCGCGTAGACGTAGATCCGTCTGGCTCCTGCCATCAAGGCGGCGGCATGCTTCAGTTCCTCCGGGTTGGTCCGCTCCGCCGACTCCCGCAGGTGAAGGCTCGTTTGCTCCAGCAGCTTCAGCGGCAAGCTCGACGGATCGAGCCGGGAGATGGTCGCCTCCAGCTTATGCGCCGGGGTCGTATCGATGGCCTGGCGAAGCCGCAACCGGAAGTCCTTGCCGTTCTCGTATCCCGCCGACCGCCAAAACCGCGACACCGTGGCAATGCTCGTGCCCACCCGATCCGCCAACTCCTGCTCGGTCATGAACAGCGCCTCGTCGGGATGCCGCTCGATGAAATCGGCGATTTTTTGATGGCCAGGGGAGAACTTCACTTGCTTCGCAAAAATTTGATTCCGATACTTCGACATGGGCTCCGCTCCTTAGGATCTCGTTCTGTTCTTCCCCTATCCTAGCAGCCAATTGTTATGTAAATTTATTTACATCATTTTCACTATGTAAAAAATATTACAATCCGTTGACATACACCCACGCCTCATTTAATACTCGGCCTCTACACTTTGGGAAGAACGACTCATTAAAGGAGGTTTTCCCTTCATGAACCGTAAAACCCTGTACACCCTCACGTCCTCGCAAAAAATGATGATCTTCGTCCTCTCCATGTCCCTGTATGGCTTGTCCAACATGTTCACCGAGCTCATCCCCGAGTTTCGCCTCGGGCCCATCGAGCTCTCGGTAGAATACTTCGCGTTTATCCCGCTCACGTTGTGCATGCTGTTCCATCCGCTGTACGCGGCAGTCGGAGCGGCGCTCGGCGAAGTGATTTTCGGCGAGCTGATGCTGGGACAATTCGGCGGACTCGGCGAGCTGGAAAAATTCCTGACCTTCTCCTTCGCCATGTACGTCGCCGGGCGGATGGTCCGTAACCCGCAAAACCGCCTGCAAGTCGGCACCGCCGCCATTACCGGCGTTATCATCCACCAACTGTGCAGCAGCCTGGTCGACATCGGCAAAGTCTGGATCGGCGTTGAAGAATTCGAAGCCGTGCCCGGGCTGGCGCAAAGCGTCGTGATCGTCGAAGGCGTGGGCTTCCTGAACGATGTGCTGTTCTCCGGCATCCTGTTCGCCCTGCTGCCTACCCTCTACCTGGTTCCTAGACTCTATGGAAAAATCGAACCGCTCCTTGGCATCAAACCACGCGACAAATCCACCAAATACGAAGCCGCCGGCGTCATTTCGCCGAAGCTGGTGTTAAGCGGGATCGCGCTGGCGCTGATCGCTTTCGGCGCGGAATCGCTGTCCGAGACGGACTGGAACTTCGGCGAGTGGGACAGCGGCTTGGCCGACCGACTGGGCTCCGGAGCCATCTGGCTTAGCATCGCGGCTGCTGCCGTCGTAGCTATCATCGTGCTGCTGATCCTGCGGGCCAAGCGGACGCGCAGCATCCAGACCGGGGACGAGTCCGAGAACCTGCCATATGCTTAAGACGAACAACGCATCCCGCAGCCCCGTGATCGAAATTCGCAACGTATCGTTTACTTACCCGGGCTCGGAGCTGCCCGTACTGAACCAGGTGAACCTGACGATTGAATCGGGCTCCTTCACCGCCATCATCGGCGGCAACGGCTCCGGCAAATCAACGTTATGCAAGCTGCTCAACGGGCTGATTCCGCATTATTATTCCGGCGACTTCGAAGGCGAGGTGCACATTCACAGCCAATCCACCGCGCAAAAAACCGTCGCCCAACTCTCCCGCCACGTCGGCTATGTTTATCAGGACTTCGACAACCAGCTTGTACGTCCCACTGTGCTGGACGAGGCCTGCTTCGCCCCGCTGAACTACGGGCTGCCCGACTACAAGGATCGGGCGCTCCACGCTTTGGAGCTGTGCGGCCTCACCCATTTGCAGCAACGCTATATATGGGAGCTGAGCGGCGGCCAAAAGCATCTACTCGCCCTGGCCGGAGCCCTCTCGCTTGGCGCAGAGATTCTGATCGTCGACGAGCCCGTGTCCCAGCTCGATCCGAGCCATGCCCGGCAGGTCTACGAAGTGCTGCGGGAGCTGAACCAGAACCACGGCAAGACGATTATCGTGATCGAACATCATTCGGAGTTTATCGCCGACTACTGTCAGGAAGTTTGCTTGCTGGATCAAGGCCGGGTGCTGTGGAAACGCACGGTCTCCGAAGCCCTGAACCGCCTGGGCGATCTACAGCGGCTAGGCATTCAGCCGCCCGAGGTGACCCAGACCGCGGCCTACTTATCAGCCTTACAGGACACCAATGGTTCTATACGGCGGAACCCCAACGAGAAGCAACCCCAGCAGGCGATTTATCCGATCACGACCGAAGCCGCGATCCCTTATTTTAAGCGGCAGATTCTGACTCTACCGGATGAAACGCCTGCCCCATGGGCCAGCCCCCGTTCTCTATCCGCTGATGATGAGCATCAGCCTGATTATGACCAACGGAACCCCGTCATCCGGTTCAACGGCGCTTCCCTCAACTACCGCACGATCCGCAAAGCGGAGCGGACCGTGCTGCACGGCATCGACCTGACGCTTTATGAAGGCGAACGGATCGCGCTCATCGGCAACAACGGTGCGGGCAAGTCGTCGCTGTTGAAGCTCATCGCCGGGATTGCCAAGCCATCAGACGGCAGCGTCGCCGTCCTCCAGCAGGATACCCGCAGCATCTCCATCGAGCAGCTGTCGCGGGACGTCGCCTTTGTCTTCCAGAACCCGGAAGACATGTTCATCGAGGACAGCGTGCGCAAAGAGATCGCGTATTGCCTGAAACGGCGCGGCTACCCGGACGCGGACGACACGCTAAGGCGTATGCTGCACAGCTTCCGGCTGGAGTCGCTGCAGGACCGCGACGCGCGCCTCCTGAGCGGCGGCCAGCAGCGCCGCGTCTCGCTCGCCATCGGGGCGGCGATCCGGCCCGCGATCATGCTGCTCGACGAACCGACGGCCAACCTTGATCTGGCCACTCGCGAAGAGCTGCTGGGCACGCTGGAGGAGCTAAACCAGCACGTCCGCACGGTGCTGATCGCGACGCATGACATGCAGCTCGTCCATCGCTGGGCGACGCGCGTCATCGTCATGCACGACGGCCGGGTGCTGGCGGACGGGACGGCGGCGCAGGTCTTCTCCAGCCCGGAGCTGATCCGCCGCGCCGGACTGGCGCTAACGCAAAGCATGGAGCTGTCCGCCGCCCTCGGACTCCAACCGCCATGCGGATCGCCGACCGAGCTGGCCGACCGCCTATACCGTATCTTCACCGGAAAGGAGAACCACCCGCATGCAGCTCGTCCGCAACTGGTTTAACAAAATCTCGCTCGACCGCATCCAGCTCGAATTAATGAACACGGCCTACGGCAGCGGCTATGCTTCCCTTTCCCGGCTGGATCCGCGGGGACTCCTGATCTGGTATCTGTTTTTTGCCATCGTCCCTTGGTTCCTTAACAGCTACATCGTCCTGGCCGGGATGTGCCTGTTCGTCATCATCACGACCGTATTGTCCCGGGTCACGCCGTTTATCATCCTCGTGCTCTGCCTGGGCTTAATCGGACAGGTGGGTTGGCTGTTTATCATTTCCCTGTTCTTCGGAGGAGACATCTCCTCTGCCCTACCGCTGCTCAAGCTTACGCTTAAGCTGTCCATCGTCTCGCTCGCCAGCATCACCGTATTCTCCGGCATGGATCCGGAAAAAATCAGCGACGGCCTGCTCGCCCTGGGCGTCCCCGCCGCCTTCTCGTTTAGCTTGTCCTACGGCTACCGCATTCTGCCGGTGTTGTTCGAGGAGTTCCGCAACGTGCTGCTCTCCTACCGGCTGCGCGGCAAAGCGCCCGAGCGGCACGGCGTCCTTTACTGGCGGCTAGGCGCTTATTATTTGAAGCTATTGGTGTACGCTTTTTTCCCGCTGATGTTGGCGACGGCCAAGCGCTCCCGCACCACCGTAGAAGCGTTGGAAACGCGCGGTTTCTCGTACGGCATGAACAACCCCGCCGCCAAGAAGCTCAAGCTGTCGCATTTGAAGCTGCAGCGGCGCGATGTACTTTTTCTAGGCGGATCGGCGCTTTATGTAGCGCTATTGTTCTGGACTTCCGCTACTCTTAACTAACCAACAAGGAGTTGTTTTGATGCGCATCGACCTGCACACCCACGCCAAATTATCCAAGGCCACCGATTTCTCGCCGGCCTATTATAAGGAAATGATTGCCGAAGCCAAGGCGAACGGGCTGAATGCCCTCGCTTTGACGGAGCATTTTAATACGCGCAACTTCCATGAGGTGTACGAGAACCTCGACCGCCTGTACCCTTTTAATGGCGAATACTACGAGGCCGATGGCCTCCGCATCTTCCCCGGGATGGAAGTGGATATCCGCGAGACCGGCCATATTCTGCTGATCGGGCGCAAGGAGCCTATTCTGGAGGTTCGCGGGGCACTGGCCCCATATACGGAAAAAGGCTCCTTCATCCCCTTCAACGAGCTGATGACGTTAGCCGAGAACTACCCGTTGCTCAAAATCGGCGCGCATCCGTTCCGCGTCTCCACCCCGCTTCATCACCTGAAGCCGGAGCAGCTGCGGCGGTTGGACGCTTTTGACCTGAACGCCAAGGATATGTACGAATACGGCAACGAAGTGAATCGCGCCAACGTCGAACGCTTCGCCGCCGAGCTCGGGAAGCCGGTGACCGCCGGGAGCGACACCCATCAGTGCCTGCAATACGGCAGCCTGTACAACGAGCTGCATCATCCCTGCGATTCCGTCGCCGAGTTGAAGCAGGCCATCTTAACCGGGGCCTACGAGCTCCGCGTTGCCGACAGCCTGCCCCTTCAGGTCAAAGCCTCTGTCATGTTGAAGAAGCTGCTGAAACGCCTAGCCCAGTTGGAAGAGCCCACCCCCACGTTGGCCGATGCCTAAAAATAACCAGCCCTCGGAGCCAACACTCCGGGGGCTGATCTTATCTCACCATTACTTCTTCGTAATCAACAACTGCACGCTATGTGCGTTATAGATCGTTTTCGCTTGCGTTTTCGCCGGCAAGCCGTTCACTTCAACGGAAGCGAAGGCGCTTTTCGCATCATACTCGCCGCTCGTGATCACCGTAATCCGCTGGTTCTCCGACAGCTCCATGCCGCTCAGATCCACCCGCAGCTTGCCGCCATACGTGGCGTTGCCTTTAATGCGGAGCGGTCCGCCATCCGATCCGGCTAAAGCCAGCTCCAGCGTCCCCTTCGACGTTTGCTTGAAGTTGCCGGAGACGATTAGCTCGCCGGGAACGTTTTTGCGCAAAATCCCGCCGTTGTTCACGACATGCCCGTTCCCCCAAGCCGTTGCCGAGCTGCCGATCAACGTGCCTTGCTCCAGCTGCACTCCGCCCAGGAACGTATTGTTGCCCGTAAGCTCCAACGTCCCGGTTCCTTGCTTGATCAATTTCCCGTAACCGGAGATATCGTTACGCCATTGGTCAGCCGCGTGGAATCCGCCTTTCGCCGCATCCATCGTTACCGTGACATCATTCACGAGAGCCCCGTAACCATCCGCCGCCGCAAACAGATTCAGACGGCCCCAGCCTTCTTCATCGTCCAACAGCGGGTAGCCCGACGGCAGTCCCGTCGTCGCCAGCACCCAGCGGCGTTGCGTATCGTCCAGATAAGGCAAGCGCGTTTCCAGCAGCACTTCGGCCCCTTCCGGTACCGTCATGGCTTTGCCCTGCTCGTGAATCAGCGGAAAATCGTACGTCAGCCGCTCGGTGAATTTCTGCTTATTGCTCTCGTAATCGCTATACGGATCCGTGCCCGTGCCCACTTGGTTCAGCAGCGTCGTATGGGCCTCCTGGTAGGCCGCTTCCTTCAGGCTTTGATTCTCGGGATCGTTCAAGATCGCGGCGGATAACGCCGTAGCCATCACCCGTCCCCCCATCACGTCCAGCGGAGAATGCATCCCGGCCACAATGCGGTCATGGCCCAAATCGGAGGCGCGTGTCAGCAGCTCCTGATACCGCTCCGGTACGGCGTAAGCCATGGCGATGGCCGCCAGGTACGCAGCGTTGGTATGTCCGCTTGGGAATCCGCCGTCATTGGTCGGATCCGGATTTTTGGCCGGAACCAGCGTCGGTAGTACGCTAACCTCCTCGCTCCAACGGAACGGACGAGGGTATTGATAATACCCTTTGGACGGATTCGTCGAGGAATAGTTCCCCCGCAACGTTTTCACCAGCTTCACCATGTTCCCCAGCTTGGATTCAGGATCGCCTTCGCCCGTTCCTTTATCGTCATATTTGACCTCGGTCGCATCCGCAGGGATATCCAGGATCGTGGTCTTCGCCCCCGCCAGTTGACGATACACGTCGGCCAGCGGACCCAATCCGTCGATCACGCTGTAGCTTTGATTGCGCCGGTCATCGAGATACGCGGCTTTCCCTTCGGCCTCCGTACGTTTCGTCGTGATCTCAACAACCTTCTGAATATTGGCGTTTAGGACCGTTTGATTCAACACCGTGCCGCCATCCCAGGTCTTCCCTGGGGTCCACAGTTCGAGATAACCCGAGAGTACCTTTAGAGCCGGGTTGGATTCAACCGTTGCATTCTCCTTCACGTTGTTCTGGTACCGATCCACAAAAGCCCCCGAAGACGCCTCAACCGGAGCCACGCTAGAAGGGTACACCTGAGCCTGAGCGGAGACGTTCGCACTCGCCACGCCGGCGCTGCCCAGCGGACTTGCCATCGCCAGCGAGAGAAGTAGGGTGGATACGATGGTTGTTTTTACCTTGTTCATGATGTAGATCATTCCTCCTTATCAATTTGTTTGCAAGACACACGGCCGCAAACCCACCTTTCCTACTGTAGGGGACAAATGTTAAGCGAGTGTTTTCGGAAGGTTTGGCCAACGTTAATACTGATCTAATTTAATTTATATGATCGTTAATCTTCCAACAGCACACAACCCCGGAAGAAACTGGGACAACACGCGCCGCTCAACCCAAAAAAAGAGGCCCGCGGTCCATGCCGCCAGCCTCTTGATTGGGGTTCTGCTTATAAAACCTATTCCAGATTAATCCGCCGAATTGTCTCGATCGGCACCTTCGGCTCGCGCGACTCCGTTAACAAGCCGTTAACCTCCTGCTGCACGTCGGTAATTTGCGTATAGCAGTAGCCGCAGATGGAATCGATCGACTTGATCGCTTTCGTGATGCTTTCGAACCGTTCGATAAACGCCTCGTCCCCGTTCACCTGGTTGCCGTACCCCCAGCCGGATTCCGATTGGAAAGCGATCCCGCCGAACTCCGTTACAAGAATCGGTTGACCACGGTAGGCGTACCCTTGAGCCATCGCATACTTCCAATTGTTGAAGGAGATCTTATTGCCGGTGACCGCCTCCATGTCCTTGTACCGCTCCAGGAAGCGGCTTCCCGATTCCTCATAATCATGCAGCGTTAAAATGTCCGAAACCGTATGCTCCCACCCGTCGTTCGTCACCACCGGGCGATATGGGTCGATGGCTTTGGTCAGGTGATAAATGCCTTCGGTAAACTTCTGCTGCTTCCGGTCGTGTAAAATATTCGCGACACCCCAAGACTCGTTAAAGGGAACCCAGGTAATAATACTCGGGTGATTATATTGCTGGCGGACGATTTCGACCCATTCCTTCGTAAACGCCTCGACCGCCCGATCATTAAACTCGAAGGTGGCCGCCATTTCCGACCAAACCAGCAGCCCTTTCACGTCACACCAATACAGGAACCGAGCATCTTCGATCTTCATGTGCTTGCGCACGCCGTTGTAGCCCATCGCCAGGATGCTGTCGATATCCTTGAGAATCGCCTCCTCGGAAGGTGGCGTCAAATGCGAATCCGGCCAATACCCCTGATCCAGGATCAAACGTTGATAGATCGGCGTATTGTTCAGCAGCACTTTGCCATTTTCGATGGAGATCTTCCGCATCCCGAAATAGGAGTACACATGGTCAACCACCTGATCGTCCCGGTATAAAATAAATTCCACATCATACAAATTCGGATGCTGCGGCGACCACTCGCTGAACTTCCACGGTCCTCCGGCTTCATGCAGCAAGCTGGCATCCACGCGGATCCAAGGCCGGTCGATGGCTAGACGCAATCGTTTGACAGTTTTCCCTTTCAGGGAGATAACAGTTTCCAGCTCCAGTTGGCCGCCCGTCAAGTCGCCCGCCACCTGATATTCAAAAGCCACCGTCCGTTGATCGTAATCGGGCGTGATCTTCACAGCATCCACATGCGCCGAGTCTACGAATTCCAACCATACCGTTTGCCAGATCCCCGTGGTTTGCACGTAGAAGCATTCGAAGCTTTCGCTCTGCCAGCGTTGCTTCCCGCGAGGTTGGGTGCAGCTCTCGCTGTCTTCCACCTTCAGCGTCAGCACGTTTTCGCTGCCGAAGGTGACGTACGGCGTGATATCAAAAGAGAACGCGGCATAACCGCCCTCATGCTGCCCGACGTAAACGCCGTTCACCCACAGCTTAGCCCGGTAATCGACGGCTTGAAAGTGAAGCATCGCCCGCCGCCCCGCCGCATCAGCCGGGAGGGTCAGTTTTTTCTCATACCAGACCTGGGGGTGGAAGCTCTCCTCTCCGATCCCGCTCAGTTTGGTTTCGTACGTAAACGGCACCCGGATCTTGCGATCAGCCTGCAGATCCACGTACCATTTCTCCCGTTCGCCGAGATTGCCATCGTCAAAGCGGAAGTCCCACTCTCCATTGAGATTGATCCATTGTTCCCTCACCAATTGCGGTCTGGGGTAATCCTTGATATACATATGGGTTGTCATGGGTTTACTCCTTTTCCTCTATCTATCTGGTCTCATTCACTTGCATCTCGCTAAAGCGGAACGTCGAACCGATACTCCGAAGCCCTACTCTTCCATGGAAAAAAGGATCGGAGTCCGTAAAATCAATAACCGGTTCATCCGCCTCGCCCCAATAAACTTGAATCCGGGAACCGTTCATCACCACGCGCAGCGTGTAGGTCTGTCCAGGTTCCATCTCGGCGTGACCGCTGCTCACCGCCAGCGAATCATAGTTGAGCTTCAACAGCTGCAGCTGTCCGTCGGTCAGGCTGATCGCGTAACCCATCGCCGAGTCCTGGACCTGATGCTGGAAGTAGGACTCGTTGGTCGTGCGGACAAACACCTGGCCTTCCCCACTCAAGCTCTCTGGAATGCCAACTTGCACGGATAACTCGTAATCACCCCAAGCGGCATCTCCCACAAACAGGCGATCATCCGCGATCCCGCTTCCTTGAAACCCGCCGTCAATCGCTTCAAAAGCCCCGTAGATCTCCTCGGCTTCCACCGCGTCCAGCAGATTTCCCCCGGCCTTCGGCACTTTCGCCGATGCATAGAGATTCAATTCCCTGAAGGCAATCTGGCCTTTCAGCAGTTTGATTTTTAGCGTATGGTAGCCTTCCGGAAGCTCCATCGTCCCAAGCTGGATCGTTTTCCATCCCGGCTCGGCATCTGCCGCAAGCTTAAAAGTTTGCTTCTGCTTCCCGCTGCTCACCTCAACCATTGCCGCTTCCTCCGTGGTCAACAGGCGCATCGTTAAGCCGTAGGTTCCACTTTTAACCACGTTTATCTTATAAGACAGCCAATCCTGTTCCTGCTTCAGCTTCACAAAATAACTGCGATCCTCCGCCAACCCGATGGAAACTCCCTCTGCCTTACGGTACTCCACCTCAGCAGCGGAATCCGCCGAGTTCACTTGGAACCCACGGCCGGGCTCCTTCAAATAATGAACGGCATCCACCGTCCCCGGAATCGGCTTATACACCTCGAAATCGCTGCTCCCGTTAACATCATTAGAGAAAGCTGTGTACGAATACGAAGGATCAACCTGGAACGCCGCGTAGCCGATCCGGCCCGTAACGCTCGCCTGCACGGGGAGGTTAAACTTCTGCATTTGGTCAAAATACACGCGTACCGCACTTCCGTCATTTTCCACGCGCACCGTATGAAGCTTCGTGTAATCGAACTCTTCCGGCAATTGGAGGCTGTCGAGTGGATGTACCTGTCCTTCGCGGACCTGCATTACGGACAACTCGCCGTTCGCCGGTTTTAAGCGCGCCGACCAATAATTTTCCGAATCGGTATACGAAAAAATCGCCTCCACATACGCCTGCTCCTCATCCGTCAGCTGCTTTAGGCTCAGGTTGTACTCGGCGGTAAACCCGGCGGTTGTTTCCGCCTGGCTTACCCATCGGCTTGTGCCGTCCACCCGCGTCTCCATATCCCAGTTCGCCTCAGCTTCCGGCTGATCCAAGCGGCTGTGGAAATCCGCTTGCTTCGGCACCGGCTGCGCGGTATTCGTCGGCCCCAACACCTCCATCCGGTCGCCGTTAAAGACGAGGCGATCGATATCCATTTGCCGAACCGGCGGGCCCTCCGCGGAGCGGCCAACCAAATTGTGATACACCATATAGTAGGAATCCAGATCCGGCCCCATAAAGCTGGAGCTGTGGCCCAAGCCCACAAAGGAGCCGGACGTGTGAATGACCAGCGGATTATTTTCCGGTACCTGATAATTCCCGGTGGGGTCGTCGTGGGCGACGGCATAGTTGATCCGATAGCCTTTGCTGAACACGTGATTTCCGGTGTAGGTCATATAATAAGTGCCGTTTCGTTTGATAATGGTCGAGCCTTCCGTCCAGTGGCCGAGAAACGCGTTGGTCGTCGTCCCAAAATCCATCGTGTAGGGATCCGTCATCGGATGAATGACAATGCCCTGATCGCCTGCATGCGTGAAATACCACTGGCCGTTATCATCAATAAAAACCGAACCGTCGATACTAAGTCCCAAATTCTCCGTCTGGACCTCGAACGGCCCTGTTGGACGTTCGCTCCGTAACACATAGTGCCCGTTCCCGGCGGGCGAAGTGTACATATAGAAATAACCGTTCCAATACACCACTTCGGGCGCATACGCCCCCGTCGTAATTGGATCCTCGGTCACCAGCCCCTCGGGGGTCCAATGTATCAGGTCCTCCGAGCTCCAGCCTTTGATCCCGGGCCGGCCGTCTTTCGTGCTGCAATAGAGATAATACATTCCGTCGTGGCGAAGAATATAGGGGTCGCCGATTCCGTAATCCTCCCATTCCTCGGGCAGGGTAAAAGGGTTCTGATAGGTTGGATCCTGTTTGCTATACAATTTGACCTTCACCTCTTCGTTCGAGCTGCATGATGTGAGAATAAGAGCCATCCAGACGACAGAACACAGAGCTGCCAGCATCCACTTCTTCCTACTCCTGGGCATGTGCTGTTCCATGTTCGCTTCCTATCCCTTCAACCCGCTGATCGCCAGCGACTCGACAAAATACTTCTGGCAGAAAAAGAACACCAGGATGACGGGAACCATAGCGATCACCGAAGCCGACATAATCAACGGATAATCGGAGTTACTGATATACATCGATTGAAGGGAAGCAATCATGACCTGAATCGTTTGCTTCTCCGGCGTGTGCAGATAAATCAAGGGACCGAGGAAATCGTTCCAGATCCCCATGAAGCCTAGTGCCGCTTGAGCGGCGATCGCCGGTTTAGCGATTGGCAGGGCGATTTGCACGAAGGTGCGAATAAATCCGCTCCCGTCCAGCTTGGCAGCTTCAATCAACTCAGTCGGAATCGACCCTTGCATGAATTGGCGTAAAAAGAACACCACCACGATGTTGCCAAACAGCCCGGGAACGATCAACGGCAGCAACGTGTCCACCCAATCCAATTCGGAGAACCCGATAAATTGCGGGATCATCATCACCGAATACGGAATCATCATCGTACCGAGCAAACACATAAAGATCGTTTCTTTAAACGGAAAATCCACCTTAGCAAACGCATAAGCCGCCATCGTGGAGACGAATAAACCGATCGTCAAGACAAAAACCACGATCGTCGCGCTGTTCAGAAACCCGTGCAGAATCGGCGCCTCGGCCCAAACCCCTTTGTAGTTGGCAAACGTGGCGGGATCCGGGATCCATTTGGGCGGAAGGTCGAACACATTTTTCTTCTCCTTGAGGGAGGTGGACAGCGACCAGGCCAGCGGGGCCAGCATGATAATGGAACCAATGAGTAAGATCAAAACATTGATGCTAAGGGTAATTCGACGTCTCAGCAGCATAAACACGCCTCCAATGCTAAAATCTCAGAACGCTTTCCTAGTCGTTGTATATCCAACGTTTGGACAAACGGAATTGGAGCAGCGTTAAGATGAAGATGATAATGCCTAGTACCCAAGCTAACGAACTGGCGTAGCCCATATTGAAGTATTCGAACGCATGCTGGTAGATATAGAAGACCACCGTCGCCGCGCTGAATTCGGGTCCTCCGTCCGCCGCCATCACATAAATCTGGCTGAACGCCTGGAACGTCCCGATGACGCCCATCACCACGATATAGAAATGGATATTCGACAGAAGCGGGAACGTAATCCGGGTGAATTTCTGGAACCCGTTCGCCCCATCCACCTCGGCCGCCTCGTAGTAGCTTCGGGAGATCGACTGCAACCCAGCCAGATAAAGCACCATATTGCCCCCGATGCCGCCCCACAGCCCCATCAGGATCAGGGAAGGCTTGATCCAACGCGGATCACCAAGCCAGTTGGGTCCGTTAATATGGAACCCATTCCATAACATCTGATTTAACAGCCCGTAGTCTTGGTTTAAAATCCATTGCCACAAGAGCGAGACTGCGATGATCGGCGAGATCACCGGGATGTAATAGATCGTCCGAAATACCGAAATCCCTTTGATCTTCTGATTCATGAGAATGGCCAGCAGCAGCGACAATACCATGCCGAGCGGAATGCCAATCAGCATAAACACCGTGTTAAACAGCGATTTATATACCTTTTCATCCTTAAACAAGTCCACGTAGTTGGCCAATCCGACAAACTTAGGGGATGAAACCATGTCCCACTGGGTTAAGCTTAGAACGGCCGAAGCGACTAACGGTGCAAGCCCGAAGATCAGGAATCCGAGCAGCGGCACTGCAACGAACCCGTAAGCCCACAGGATCTCCTTGCGCCGAAAACCGGGGATTTTATTGGTCATGACCCTCTTCCTTCCCGCGAAAGAATTAAGAGAAGGTGAAAGCAGTACGCGCCTGGCTTCCACCTTCCTTTGTAGATGTTATCCCGAATTACTTGTTCGCTTTGTCATACAAATCTTGCAGCTTCGGTGCGATCTCTTTGACCCATTCCGCCGCCGTCTGCTTACCGTTCCACACTTTGCTGGCCTCTTGGTTGAAGGTATCCAGCCATTGCGTATCCTTCGAACCGTATTCCACCGGTGGATGTCCGTAATCGATGATGTCAAGGAAGACCTGCTTGTGCTCCGGCGCTTTACCGTTATTCAGATAATCGTTGGTCGCCATGTCGATCAAGTTCGGTACGGCCTGCCCCATCTCCATGTTTTGCTTCTGACCCTCAGGGTCCAGGGACAAGAAGGCAGCCAAGTTAAACGCCTCTTGCGGATGCTTGGATTTGCTGGAAAGCGCAAAGCCCATCGATCCCAGCCAAGTGGACGTTTTCCCCGTGTTCGGGCTGGCCGGCCACGGCGCGATATCCCAGCCAAAAGGCAGATCCCAGAAAGCCGGTTGATCCCAAGGCCCCAGCGGGAACATACCGATTTTGCCAGCGACAAAACGCGAATAGCTGTTCATCGCCTTCTCATCGTCCGCGGAAGGGCTGACATGATGCTTCAGATTCAAATCGGCGATAAATTGCATCGCTTCGGCAAACTCCGGCGTATCCACCTTGATGGTACCGGTCGTATAGTCGATGTAATCGCCGCCGTTGCCCCATACCGCAGCTTCCAGCGGGAAGCCCGCTCCACCGAAAATATCGGATTTGCCGTCGCCATTCGTATCCTTCGTGACGGCTTGAGCGGCCTTCAGGTAATCGTCCCAAGTCCAACCGCCCGGCTCCGCCGAGGGATATTCGGCCCCTGCTTCATCAAAGAGGTCTTTGTTGTAGGCCATCGCCCATGGGCCCACGTCTTTAGGAAGCCCGTACAAGTCTCCCGTTCCCAGCGACTCCCCGTCATACCGATAACGGTCGAGCGCTTGCTTCCAAACGTTGTCTTGAGCGAATAACTCCGTGTTGTCCAAATAGGTTTGAATGTTCAGAATCGTACCAGCTTCCGCATATTTGTAGAAGGCGGGTCCGGACAGATAGAAGATATCCGGCGCTTTGCCCGAAGCGACCAGCGTCGTGAGCTTCTGGTTGTATTCGGCCGGCGGCACGCTTGTGTAGTTCACTTTCACATTGGGGTATTTAGCTTCAAAGGACTTGATTAATGAGGCAAAAATCTTCTTCTCGTTGGGATCCCCATGACCCATAAAGGAAATCTCAACCTTCTCATCCGAAGCGGCTTGCTGCCCGTTCGAAGTGTTTTGATTCTGGTTTGCCGGTTCCTTCGAGGCATTGGCCGAGTTGGCATTGTTGCCGGATCCGCAACCTGTAAGCGCTACCAACATGGACATGACCAAAGACACCGCAATGATTGCCAAGCGATTGGTTTTCACGTGCATAACCTCCCTATTGAATTGGCCTGAATAGTGAATCGCGATTACGAATGTTGGGTGTCTGCGTAGGATGTAACCGCTTTACATTTGCATTTTAGTATATCCAAATAGATATTAGTATACTTTATTTAGTATATAATATATTTTATATGATTAATTCTACGGGTACCGTGACTCTGCGCGGATTTGAAAGACTTTCCAACTGCTCCAACAAACATTCCACAGTATGCTTGCACATCGTCTCGATATCCTGCTGCACGAAATGAGCCCCTGGACGCCCCGGCTCGTCGAAGCCAAAGAGGCCAAATTCCTCCGGCACCTTTTTATTCAACCGTTGCAGGGCTTGATAAGCAAACTTCGTCAGCTGCGCATTCATAACGAAGGCCGCCGTAATCTCGGGGTGGGCGCGGAAAAATTCATAGATCATCGCTTCGCCGTTCCCGTTATGGATATCGTTGATATTCAGAACGCACCATTGGTTTTTGTTGATCGGCAATTGGTTCTGATAGAAAGCCCGTTCAAAGCCGGCGGCGCGGTCTTCCGTTACAGTGTTCGTGATCACGGGCGAAATCAAGGCGATTTCCCGGTGCCCCTGGTCCAGCAAGTAGCTGACGGCGTCGAAGGTTCCCTTTTCGTTGTCCGCACTTACGCTGTAGGTCCGAATATCTTTCAGGTAACGGTCAATTAGCACCAGCGGAAACTTATCAATCGACAGGCGCAAAATATCCTCGTTATAGTTCTCCTCTTCCGTCGGAAAAATCACGATGCCCTTCACACCGTTGCGATGAAAGGCTTCAATCGCTTCGCTTTCGTTGCGTTGCGATTCCCGCGAGATACTCAGCGTGAGTTGATACCCCGACGCCCAGGCAAACCGCTCGATATTGTCGACGATCCGCTGCTCCACCTTGGTTTGCAACGTAGGGATAATCAAGCCGATCGTTCCCTTGCGGGAATGGTCCATGCGCTGCGCGGCACTGGCCGCGTTCAAATAACTCCACACCTCGTTATTCACGAAAGTCCCTTTGCCTTGATGCCGCGTCAGGATCCCTTCGTCCGCCAGGCCGATCAACGCATTTTTGCTGGTGATTTGGCTGACATGGTACTCCTCGGCCAATTCCTTCTCCGACGGAATCCGGTCTCCCGGCCGCAGCTCCCCGGCTTGGATCCGCTCCTTGATATCATCCTGAATCTGTTTATATAAGGGCAGATTTTTCAAATCAGGCCACTCCCATCTTATCCAGATATACTATATATACTTAGTATATTGTTTATTTGGATTTTGTCTATGAGGAAGTCATGAAGCCACTGTAGGAAACAGCCGTTCGTAGGGAGCTGCCCCCTGTGGATCAAGTTAGCCACGCATATGGCCTGACCGCCCCTCGTGCCGCCAGAAACGCGCGCCGGGAGTAGCGCGCATGGACCGCATGGACCGCATGGACGGAATGTGGATTGCACGGAATCAGCGAAATAACTGCGTAAATGCACTTATTTCCTCGCAAACGGGGCTCAACCGGCTAAATAGATGCGTAAATACAGTTATTTTCTGCGATTTTTGAGAAAATCGGCTTTTTCCTTGGAAATACGTGCATTCTTGCAGCTATTTGAGGTTAATGCCAATAATCCGCGGAAATAGCTGCACTCCTGCAGTTATTTCCTCCTCCGGCCCAAGCCTATCGAACAAAAAAAGGCCGATCAGGAACACTCCTGATCGACCCTCTTCTCATGCTGCCGTGCTGCCCGTGGCTCGCTTATTTCTTCTTCTTGCGGACAAACGCGGCGGTGGCGTTCCCGCCGCCGCTCTTGCCCTTGCCGCCCGCCGCGGCCTCCGCCGCCGCCGTCAAAGCCTCCGCGCCCGCCGCCGAAATCCCCGCGCTGCCGCGGCTTCATATCGACCATCTCAAAGTCGATCGTATGGTCGTCCATGTTCACGCGGGCCACGCGGATCTTAACCTCGTCGCCGATCCGATAGATCTTCGACGTCCGTTCCCCGATCAGCGCCATATGCTGCTCGTGGAAATGGTAATAATCATCCGTCATCGCGCTAAGCCGGATCAGCCCTTCCACCGTGTTCTCCAGCTCGATGAACATGCCAAAGCTCGTGACGCTGCTGATAATGCCCGGGAATTCCTCCCCGACCTTATCCAGCATGAACTCCGCTTTCTTCAGCTGTTCCGTATCGCGCTCCGCCTCCACGGCAATCCGCTCCCGCTCGGACGATTGCTGCGCGATGTCATGCATGCGGCTGGCCAGATACTCCATCCGCGCATCGATTAACGTCCCGCCGCTCTCGGCCACCTCGCGAATGACCCGGTGAATCACCAGGTCCGGATAACGCCGAATCGGCGACGTGAAGTGCGTGTAGAACTCCGCCGCCAGGCCAAAGTGCCCGGTGCTTTCCGCATCGTATTTCGCCTGCTTCATCGAACGCAGCATCATCGTGCTGATGACCGTCTGCTCCTTCGTGCCCTGGATGTCCTCCAGCAGCGTTTGCAGCGAGCGCGGATGCACCTTGTTGCCCTTGCCGCCTTTGACCGCATATCCGAAATTGGCGACAAACGCCATGAAGTTCATCAGCTTCTCTTGATCCGGATCCTCGTGAATCCGATATATAAACGGCACCTTCAGCCAATGAAAATGCTCCGCCACCGTTTCATTCGCCGCCAGCATAAATTCCTCGATGATCTGCTCGGCGATCGAACGCTCGCGCTTCACGATGTCAACCGGCTTGCCGTTCTCATCGACGATCACCTTCGACTCTTCGAAATCGAAGTCGACCGCGCCGCGCCGCATCCGGTTCGCCCGCAGCTTCAGCGCCAGCTCCTTCATCAGCTGGAACGTCTCTACCAGGTCGGCATACCGTTCCGTGACTTCGGGATCTTCCCCCTGCAGGATTTTACGCACATTCGTGTACGTCATCCGTTCCTTTGTGCGGATCACACTCGTGAAGATGTCATGCTTCACAACCTTCATCTGCTCGTTAAATTCCATTTCGCAGGACAACGTGAAGCGGTCCACCTTCGGATTCAATGAGCAAATCCCGTTCGACAGCCGGTGCGGCAGCATCGGAATGACACGGTCCACCAAGTACACGCTGCAGCCGCGGTTATAGGCTTCCTGATCGAGTTGGGAGCCCTCCTGCACGTAATATCCAACGTCGGCGATATGCACGCCTAGCTTGATATTCCCGTTTGGCAGGCGCTCGACGTTAACCGCATCGTCCAGGTCCTTTGCATCCTCGCCGTCGATGGTCACGATCACCTTGTCGCGCAAATCCCGCCGCCCCTGGCGAACGATATCCGCCTCATCGATGACATCGGGCGCTTCCTGCGCCTCCGCCATGACTTCGTCCGGGAACGCCTCCGGCAGCTGATGCTTGCGAATGATCGACAGGATATCCACGCCCGGATCGTCCTTGTGTCCTAGAATCTCAATGACCCGGCCAACCGCTGCGGACCGTCCCTCCGGATATTCCACGATTTCGGCCACGACCTTCTCGCCGTCAACCGCCCCGCCAAAACCTTCCCGCGGGACAAACAGATCCTTGTTGATCCGCTTGTCATCCGGAATGATAAAGCCAAACGATTCGTTGTTCTGGAAGACGCCGACGACCTGGGTAATGGCACGGTTGACGATGCGCACGACCTCGCCCTCCAGTTTGCCGCCGCCCGCGCTTTTCGAGCTGACGCGCACCAGTACCGTGTCGCCGTTCATCGCACTTTTTAAATCATTGGCATGGATGTAGACGTCCGGGTGGTCGCGATCCTCCGGGATCAGAAACGCAAAACCCTTGGCATGGGCCTGCAAACGACCGCGCACCAAATCCATCCGTTCCGGCACGCCGTAACGATGGGTACGGGTTAATATAATCTGTCCTTCCTGCTCCAACCGGTTCAGCATCTTCAGGAACTCTTTGAACTCGCCGGCATCCGTGATGCCGAAATGCTCCTCCAGCTCCTGGTACGTCATCGGTTTATACGCGGTCTCCCGCATAAAAGCGAGCAGCTCTGCTTCTGTGATTAATTTCAAATGATTTCACCTCAAACCCGGCCTGTCCTATCGGTGCCGGGGTGTTATTTTACATCGGATTTCCATGATATTCCTCTATCCGTATATCCCCTAGTATACACGAATTTCGCCGTCGGCATCCGTTTTCGCCGGGGGATCCGTGAAATCGCATGGATTTCATGAAAAAGGCTTAATTTTTATGAAAATGATGCCGACAATATAATGGAGGAATTCCACGAATTAGGAGAGGGAGAAGGTATGGAGAACAATAGCATTCTGCAACGACGTAATAAGTTATTCGTCAAAATCATCTGGGGAATGGTCGCCCTCGGCGTCCTGACCGACATCATGATTCAAGTCGACAGCAAAGTCCTGTACACCTTGATCATCGTCGGCGGAATCTGCTGCTCCATCGCGACCTACATGACTTACGCCAACAAAGGAACACGATATGTCATGTTCGTCATTCCCGTCATCACCTCGCTGCTGACCTTTCTGTTGATCTATCACGATCCGGATCCGATCGTCAGTACATATCTGCTTGTCTATGTGTCGATCGGGATCATGACGTTGTATTCAAACTACAAGCCGATCATTTTATCGGGTGTTTTGGGTATGGGAATCACGGTTTATTTCTTCAACGTTCCCTTCTACCACGATAAATTATTCCCCCGGGAGTCGCTCAGTTATCTATTGCTGTTCCTGGGATTTCTGACCGTCGCTTTAGCTTTTGCAGCCCGGTTTAGCGAGCGCCTGCAGAAGGATGTATTAGCCAAGCAGCAGGATACCGCTGAGGCCAAACGCCGCAGCGACGAGCTGCTGACGAACTTACAGTCTTCGCTGGACGTGCTGGGACGCCTAAGCACACAGCTGCGGGACAACGTAAACGTGACCGGCTCGATCTCCAAGGAGATCACAACAACCTTTGGCAGCGTCTCCTCAACGCTGGAACGGCAAACGTTAGGGCTGCAAGAAACAACGAAATCGGTGCAGGAGGTTGGTGGAGCGGTGGAGGTGACGGCTGAAATCTCGGCCCAGCTTCAGGATCTGTCGACCAACATGCTGCAAAATACCGAAGCCGCCGGCGCAAAAATGCATTCCTTATCCGTACATATTGAACATCTGCAGCAGGTCATCGCCGGCACAGTTACGCAAATGCAGAAGCTTCGTGACCAGAATGAGCAGATCAGCCACATCGTGGAGACGATCCATGGCATTTCCACGCAGACGAACCTGCTGGCCATGAATGCCGCCATCGAAGCGGCTCACGCCGGGGAACACGGCAAAGGCTTTGCCGTCGTCTCCATGGAAATCCGCAAGCTGGCGGAAAATTCGCAGAAAGCGACCCAAAGCATTAACGACATTCTGGCGGACGTCATCGGGCAAATCAATAACGTCGCCGAGCAGATTACGCTGGGCTCTACCGCGATCCATACGGGACAGGAGGAAGCGCAGGAAGTTCAGAGCTATGTGGAGAAGGTGTCCGATAATGCTCGCACCGTGAACCAGCAATCCGATGAGGTCGATCGTTCGGTACGGCAAATGCAGGATCGATACGGCCGCATTATGGCAGAGATCATGGAGCTGGCCGAAAGCACCGAGCACAATATGAGTGCAGCGCAGCAAATCTTGGCCGGGATCGAAGCCCAGGATGGCAAAATCCACGAGATTGTTCAGCACTACCAGGATCTTGATGCGCTGATTCTCTCGCTGTCGGTCACCGCCGCAGGGAAAACCGAACAAGAAGCTAAGCCAAACGCAAGTGCTAAGCCGGTACCGGTAGGGGCGGTACCTTCTTCTTCGGTACCTGCAGTCCCGGAGGCAAAAGCGACTCCCGAATCAGAAGCTTCGCTTCCGTCGGAGGCGGCCAAAGAACCTGTTGCCATCGGCTAATCCACGCTCAAAAGGCTTGCCCGTGATATGCTCCCCCTACGGTAGACAGGTGAAATAATAAAACCTGTTTACCGTGAGGGGGAGCATTTTTCATGCCAAATAAAAAGCTTACCGATGTAGAGAAATTAGCCATTGTGCAGGAGATCGAGGGCGGACATATCGGTATTAATGCCGCTGTAAGGAAGTTCGGGTTCAGCAAGTCCACCTTAATGAAGTGGCGAAATCGTTATCGACTGTATGGTATGGAGGGATTAGCGATTCGAACTTGCAATCGTAGTTATTCTGCTGAGCTTAAATTACAAGCGGTCATGGATTATTTTCGTGGTGAGTTGTCACAATACCAGATCATCGATAAGTACAAGATTTCCAGTCGAACCCAACTCGCCGATTGGATTAAGAAGTATAATGGTCATAGCAGTTTACGAGCTTACAATGGGGGAAAGACGGCTATGACCAAGGGACGTTCTACAACGTGGCAGGAGCGGCTTGACATTGTCTTGCACTGCCTTGCGAATGGACAAGATTACAGCCAGGCGGCAGACCAATTCAAGGTCTCTTACCAACAAGTATATGGGTGGGTTAAAAAGTACGAAGCCGGTGGACCAGAGGCTCTTCGCGACGGCAGAGGGCGCAAGAAGGCGCCTGAGGAGCTTACGGAGGCCGACCAACAGAAGCTTGCTATGAGGAAGCTGGAGTACGAAGTTGAGCGGCTTCGAGCGGAGAATGTATTCCTAAAAAAGTTACAGGAGTTCCAAAGGGGGCGTCGTTAAGCCAGCATCGACAGGAGAACGTCTATCTCGCGATACAAGCCGTGCACCAGGCAGAGTCGCTCAGCATACAGCTTCTGTGCGAGGTGGCAGGGATACCAAGGTCAAGTTATTACAAATGGCTCAGCCACAAGCCCAGTCCGCGACAGTTGGAGAACCAAGAGCTGACGGAAGTCATGATGTCTTTGTACCACAAGGTCGAAGGCATCTTTGGTTGCCGTCAACTCACGCTGCATTTACGTAGAATGCTTGAAAAGCGAATTAACCACAAACGCATACAGCGATTAATGGAGATCAAGGGGATCCAATCGGTGATCCGCCGAAAGAAAAAGAAATATCCACGCTCCACCCCTCAGCATGTGGCCGAGAATTTGCTGAATCGCGAGTTCCAGGCGGATGCGCCAAACGAGAAGTGGGTGACGGACGTAACGGAGTTCAAATACGGTCATGGACAAAAGGCTTATTTAAGCGCGATTCTTGACCTCCATGATAATACGATTGTATCTTACGTGCTGGGGCACTCCAACAACAATCCACTGGTGTTTAAGACGCTAGAATTGGCACTGGAATCTGTGTCCGAATGTAAGCCATTGATTCACAGTGACCGAGGCTTCCAGTACACTTCAACATACTTTAAAGAAAAGCTGGATGCTGCCAACATGAAGCAGAGTATGTCCCGAGTAGGCCGATGCATTGATAACGGGCCCATGGAATCCTTCTGGGGAACATTGAAATGCGAGAAATATTATTTGCATAATTATCGGACTTTTGACCAGTTGAAGAACGACATTGATGACTATATCCACTTTTACAATTACGAACGATTACAGAGAAAATTAAACGGCCTCAGTCCGATGGAGTACAGGACCAAGGCCGCCTAATTGAGCTTTTATTTTTTATACTGTCTACTTGACGGGGTGCAGTTCACCGCGGGCAAGCCTTTTGTTTTATACCATTTATGTAGTGAGTACCGTTTCCTCTTTCAAGCTCTCGAGCGTGTCCATATACCATTCGTAACGCTCCTGATTCTCGTAAAACTCAGAGACATGAATAATCGTTGGCACGACGTCGTCCCCTTTATAGAATTGACGTTCCCCAACCTGGGTCATCGGGACATGGAAGGAGATTCTCAGCGCCCGAAACAACGTAGGCTCAAGCAGGGTGACATAATGACGGATCCCGTTCTGCTGAGCAAACAATACGATCGTTGCGAGCAACCGGTTGAGATTGCGGCCGCGATACCGCCTCAGCAGAGCCACTTTATCCACCTCGGCGATTTCCCCCGGCCCAGCGAGCCTAATGTCGGGGTGATCGTCAAACGGTACCAGTTGGTTCAACAGCTCGTCCGATTGCGGAACATAGGGCTTGAACTCCACCGTTCCCACCGGCACCCCAGCCCCGTCATAAACGAGGCAACGCCCTAAGACGTTGTCGGCGAATTCCGGTTCAAAGCCTTTTTCCATCCAGGCTTCCATCCAAATCGAGTGAAACAAGGTTCCTTCCTCCAGCGTTTCTACTAGCTTGTACAATTTCCTTCCTCCTCTCATTGCATGTACCAAAATTGTAATATTTTTACCTCCTGACAACCACGAAAATACTACATAATCTAACATTTATTACTATTAAATTCCTTTCAATTTTGTTACAATACATTTCAAAAATGCACGCAAAAAAGCCCCCGTCTCCCGAAGGAAACGAGGGCTTACGCTGACTAGAATTGAAGGTTAGTCCAGCACAACGGCAACGACGATCGACAATACGAAGAACCCAACAGCCAATCCAACCGTAACCCGTTCGAGGACGAGTTCCATGCCGCGCGCTTTTGTTTTTCCGAAAAGATGTTCAGCACCCCCGGAGATGGCACCGGAAAGACCCGCACTCTTCCCTTTCTGCAGCAACACGACTGCGATCAAACCGATCGAGAAAATAACGAGCAATACCTTGAGCAAAATATCCATTCAATCCACCTCCTAAGTGAGAAGCATCCTTCATCTATTCCATAACTCTGAGATTTACGATACAAAAACAGCATTATTATTGTACCATAGCGTCCACGGAATAACAACCGTTTTCCTTCTGTACTAAACTCCTTTGATCCATACAAAACGAGCGACCCGGGTCGGTCAACGAAATATGTCATCATTCCTCAAAAATTGACGAAATTTGAGTCCCGGATTTCTCTATTTTGTGCCAAATTGCCCCTTTTTTTCGTGCTACGATGGACTTAAGTCATATTTTCACAAGCCTCAGGAGGGTAACTTATGTTCAAGTTCAAGACAGAGAAACGGAAAGAGAAACACAAGTCCCAAGGGAAGTCCGGATCTTTTCAACGGAAGCTGTTGATCCTTATTCTTGCGACCTCCCTCTTCCCGCTCCTCGGCGCCAGCTTCTTCTTCGTCAGTTATTTCGGAGACGTCATGACGCAAAACAACGAGGAATTGGTCCAATCCACGCTGGATATGAACATCGCCAACATCGACGAATGGATCTCGAGCAAAACCAAAGCTGTAGAGAATCTGATCCAGCAGGAGCCGGAGTTCCAGACGTTCCACCCTGACCGGATTTTTCCGATTCTGAACGTGCTCGAGCAAAGCGACGACCAATCGGAAGGCTTTAGCGTCATCGACAAGAACGGGGTGCTGACGAATATGCTGGGCATGACGGCGGACTCCTCCGAAAGCCCGTATTTCGTGGAAGCCAAGCAGAACAAGGCTCCAGCCTATGCCGAGATGAGCTATCTCGAACCCTTGGACAAGTACATTATTTCCGCCATGGTTCCCGTAAGCGATAAAAGTGGACAGTTCCTGGGCGGGGTGGCCTTCTCCGTTACTCCAGACGTGCTGTCCCAGCTGAGCGGCAAGATTCAGATCGCCAAAACCGGCTATGCTTACGTCATCTCCAATACCGGCGTGTATTACAGCTATCCGGACGCCGAACGGTTCAACAAGAACATCCAGGATTACGCCCAGACACCGGAGCTGAAGAAGGCCATCCAAACCCTCCTCGACCAGCCTAACGGGCATATCACCTACCGCGGCGAGGAAGGGAAGGAAGTGATTACATACTTCGGTACGGTGCCCAGCACCGGCTGGAAGATGGTCATTACCGTGCCAACGAGCGAGATTTTCGCTGAAGTCAACAATGCGCGGAACCTGTCCATCGCGATCGCTGTTGCCACTGTGATCCTTGTCTTCGGGATCGCCTACTTCCTGGCACGCCAAATCGTGAAGCCGATTCACGCCGTTTCCGCTGTCATGAAACAAGTCGCCGACGGGCATCTAAACGAACGGGTGAAAGTCACCTCGAACGATGAAATCGGGCAGATGAGCGGCAATATCAACCTGATGATCGATTCTTTAGCGACGATGGTGAAGCAAATCGATCGTACCATCGGCGAGGTCGCGGCTGCTTCCGACGAATTGCTTAACGCCACCCGCCAATCGACCGAAGCAACCGGCGAAATTACGCATGCGATTCAAGGCGTTGCCAGCGGCACCGAAACGCAGTTGCAGGGCGCGGAGCAGTCGGCGCGGGCAACCGAAGAGATGGCCGTTGGCGTCCAGCGGATCGCCGAAGCGTCCGGCAACGTCTCCGAGCGGGCTGAAGCGGCTGCCAGCGAGGTGGAGAACGGCTACGTGCAAATTCAATCGGCCATCGAGCAAATGGCGCACATCCAGTCCACCGCCAATCAAACCGCGACCGATATCGAACGCCTGACCGCTCATTCCAACGAAATTGGAGAGATCGTTAACGTGATTTCCGATATCTCCAACCAAACGGCGTTGCTGTCCCTGAACGCCTCCATTGAGGCGGCGCGGGCAGGGGAGCAGGGGCGAGGTTTCGCCGTTGTGGCCGGGGAGGTTAAGAAGCTCGCGGAGCAGACCAGCCAATCGATCGCGCATATCGTCGAATTGATTCAATTCATCCAAGGCTCCACATCCCAGGCGGCGGATTCGGTGAAAACCAGCATCGAAGAGATCAACAAAGGGATCCATCGAATGGAGAGCGTGGGCGTGTCGTTTGGCCAGATTCGTGAGTCTATCCATCACGTCTCCTCGCAAATTCAAGACGTGTCGGCAACAACACAGCAAATCTCCGCAGGCACCGAAGAGATTGCCGCCTCGGTGGGCGACATGCTAAATACCGCCAAGGATTCGGCCTTAAGTGCGCAATCGGTGGCCGGCTCCTCTGAAGAGCAAGCTGCGATCATCAAGGGCATCGAAGCTTCGGCGCAATCGCTGAACCAACTGATGAACGAGCTGAAGGAGCAAATTCGAGTCTTTAAAGCTTAAGGCCTGATAACCTGATAACCTGATGGCCATGACGGCCGTTCATTTGATGTTAAATCATCCTTAACTACACTAGCTTGTGAAAATATGGACGAATAAATAAAGGACGCCCTGAATTTCAGGCGTCCTCTTCTTTTGGCTTAATAGGTCAGCTTATAGACACGCGCCTCGTACGGCCGCAGATCCAAGCTCCGCACATCTACGCCGGTTGGCACATCGTCATAGTTCGCAATGAGCAGCTCCGCCGCCTTGGCCTTGTCGGCGCTAAGCGCCGCTGCTTCCGGCGTCGTCCAAGCAAATTGCGCCGGTTGATCATAGAAATTCAAAACAACTAACAGCTGTTCTTGCCCCAACATGCGGGTATACGCATATACCTGCTCATCCTGAGCATTGAGCAACTCGTATTTTCCGTAGACGATCACCTCATGCTGCTTGCGCAATTGGATGAGCCGACGGTAATAGTGGAAAATCGAGTTCTCATCCGCCAACGCGCGCTCCACGTTGATCTCCCGGTAATTCGGGTTCACTGCGAGCCATGGCGTGCCGGTGGTAAATCCGGCATGTGCGCTGCTGCCGTCCCATTGCATCGGCGTACGGGCATTGTCCCGCCCTTTGGCGTAAATCGCCTCCATGATTTCCTCCGGCGTGCGGCCTTTCTCCAGGTACTCTTTGTACATGTTCAACGTCTCGATGTCGCGGTACTCATCGATCGACTCGAACCGCACGTTGGTCATGCCGATTTCTTCCCCCTGGTAAATGTACGGCGTCCCTTGCAGCGTATGCAGTAGCGTGGCTAGCATTTTCGCCGACACGAGACGATACTCCCGGTCATTGCCGAATCGCGACAGCAGGCGCGGTTGGTCATGGTTGTTCAAATAAATGCTGTTCCACGCCTTCCCTTCCAACTCCGTTTGCCACTTGGAGAGAATCTGTTTGAAGTCGACCAGCGTCCACGGTTTGCCCCACCATTTGCCGTCCGATCCCGAATCGATGCCCATCAGCTCGAACTGGAACACCATGCTCAGCTCTTCCCGATCCGTTCCGGCAAAAAGGACAGCATCCTCCGGCGTGACATCCAGCGTTTCGCCCACCGTCATGATATCGTATTTGGACAGGACCTCGCGATTCATTTCCTGCAGGAATTCATGGACCCGCGGTCCATTGATGCACGTCCCGCCTTCCGCGCTGTTCGGCAACCCCGGCGGCTTGGAGATCATGTTGATGACGTCCATCCGGAATCCGTCGATCCCTTTATCGAGCCACCAGGTCATCATATCGTACACTTCACGGCGCACCTTTGGGTTTTCCCAGTTCAGGTCCGGTTGCTTTTTGGAGAACATGTGAAGGTAATATTCACCGCTAGCTTCGTCATACTCCCAAGCCGGTCCGCTGAAGAATGAACCCCAGTCGTTCGGGGTCTCCCCCTCCTTGCCCGGACGCCAGATATAATAATCCCGGTACGGATTATCTTTCGATTTCCGCGACTCCACAAACCATTGATGTTCATCCGAGCTGTGGTTAACAACCAGGTCCATAATCAGCTTCATGCCCCGCGTATGCAGTCCGTCCAGCAGCTCCTCCCAATCCTTCATCGTGCCAAAGGAATCCATAATCGATTGATAGTTGCTGATATCGTACCCGTTATCGTCGTTTGGCGACTCGTACACCGGGCATAACCAAACCACGTCTACGCCCAGCGTCTTCAGATAATCCAGCTTGGAGATAATCCCTCTTAAGTCCCCGATCCCATCCCCATTGCTGTCCATAAAACTACGCGGATAGATTTGATATACGACGCTTTCCTTCCACCACTTTTTGTCCACGATAGGTCCTCCTCTTTGTCATCTTACTCTTTTTTGACGATCCCACTCACCTTGATGAACTTACTCATTTTTGACGATCCCAATCACCTTGACGAACTTACTCTTTTTTGACGTACTCACTCATCTTTGTCATTTACTCATTCTGCCCAATTGGACGTAAACGTTTACGTTTGGCCGAAAAAGATACGAACCTGGGTAACCCGAACAAATAAGAACATTTTATGGTCTTATTTGGCCCCAGATTCGATTTCTGGCGAAAATAGCGGTATTTATTGTCCTTATTTGAGCCCGGGAACGCCATTTCACCACGTTTTGGCCGAAATAAGGGGATTTATTCCCCTTATTTCGGATCAACACGCCACATTCCCGTGAATAAGGGGATTTTATCCCGCTATTATTACCCTCTCTGCCATCGCAATGCCGCGATCGATCGTGTGCGGTACAGAAGGGGCTTTCGCCAGCCGTTTCCGCACCCACTCCATCGCAGCTTCCCTACTCCCGCCGGCTCACCGTTCCTCGCTCGACCACCTGATGCGGTACGAATTCGCTGGCCTCCGGCTGGCCTGTTTCGATCCGCGTCAACAGCTTGGATGCGGCCAGGCGGCCCATTCCGGCCAGCGGCTGGGCGACGGTGGTCAACGGCGGGTAGCTCATCTCGGCCAGCTTGAGATTATCATAGCCGATCACCGAGAGCTGCGCCGGAACGGCAACCCCCAAGCGCAACGCCGTGTAGATCACGCCGATCGCCATCTCATCGCCGGCGGCGAACACCGCCGTGACCTCCGGCGCTTGGCGCAGCAGCTCCTCCGCCGCCTTGCAACCGCCGGCGAAGCTGAAGCGCCCGTCCAGCACGGGCGCCTCATCCACCGGCAGGCCGTGATCGGCCAGAGCCGCCCGGAACCCGGCGATCCGCGGTTCGCCGGCAATGACGTCGTGGGCCGGGCCGCTGATCATCCCGATCCGGCGGTGCCCCTGCCGGATCAAATACGTGCAGGCGTCATACGCCGCCTGGTGGTCATCCACCTTGACGTAAGGGATGTCGGCATACTCGGACTTCGAAGCTACCAACACCACCGGGATTCCCATCTTCCGGAGCGTTTCATAGTACTCCTCTTTCAGCACGCCACTCGACAGGATGATCCCGTCCACCTGCTTCTCCCGCAGCACCTGCAAATACTTCATCGTCCGCTTCCCGTCCTCAGCCGTATTGCAGACCACAACACTGTAGCCGTGTTCCTGCGCCGCCTCCTCGATCCCGTGCAGGATCTCCGAGGAGAACGCGCTTGATACACTTGGGAACAGCACCCCAATGGTTTGGGTTCGCTTGTTCACCAAACCACGGGCGATCGCGTTCGGCTGATAACCCAACTCGGTAACCGCATTCAACACTTTCGCCCGAGTCTCTTCCGAATATCCAGGCAAGTCATTTAGCACCCGCGAGACGGTGGCGACAGATACGCCAGCCAGCTTAGCGACATCTTTAATTGTTGCGCTCACTATATAACCTCCGCAGCCCAAGATCATAGTAATTTCACGGACGTAAACGTTTACTTAAACTATATTCCCAATCCAAGATTTTGTCAACGAAACAGATCCCATCCTGCTAAGAAGAAGCCCGTCATCTGCATGTAAATGTATCCTATTCTAAAAATAACAATTGATAATGATTATCACTATCATTTAAAATGGTTATAGTTTCCTACCCAAACCCAACGATCATCCATTCCAATTCTAAAGGAGGATTTGATTTGAATACGTTAGCTTCCGATTTTCAAAGGATGCCGGGACACTGGGTGCTGGCAAGTCTCGGCAAAAGAGTGCTTCGCCCCGGCGGCCTCGGTCTCACCCGGGTCATGCTGGAGCAACTCCATATCGGCCACGATGACGATGTTATTGAATTTGCCCCCGGCCTTGGGGTAACCGCGAGCATGACGCTCCAGCGCCACCCCCGCAGCTACGTGGCGATCGAGCAGGATGAGCGGGCCGCCGATACCGCTCGCTCCTACGTCTCAGGCGATCGCCGCCAGGTGATCGTCGCCGATGCACAGGATGTCCCGCTGGAGAGCCATACCGCCACAGTCATTTATGGCGAAGCGATGCTTACCATGCAATCACCTGTGCAAAAAGAACAGATCATCCGGGAAGCCGCCCGCTTGCTCAAACCTGGCGGCAAGTATGGCATTCATGAGATGAGCTTAGCCAACCCCACCATCGATCCTCAGCGGCGTAAGGAGGTTCGTCAGGACCTGGCCCGGGCGATTCGAGTGAATGTCGCTCCCCTCACCTCCGCAGAATGGATTGATCTGCTCGAAAACCACGGATTTCACGTGCTGGCCGTCCAAACTGCGCCGATGCATCTGCTGCATCTGAAGCGCCTCCTTGAGGACGAAGGGATATCCGGCTTTCTGAAGATCAGCGGCAATCTTCTCAGAAACCGGCAGGCGCGTCAGCGTGTGCTGGAGATGCGCAGACAGTTTGTAAAACATGCCGCCCAACTGCAAGCCATTAGCATCATCGCCGAATACAGACCCAAATAAAGAACAAGGCCCCCTGCTTCTCACGAGCAGGGGGCCTTGTTTATCGTTAGGCCGGAGTTCGTATCCGAGCCGTCCTTCTTAACGATGGTCTTTCAGGTTGTAGAAGGATTTCAAGCCGTTGTATTGAGCGAGATCTGCCAATTGATCTTCGATGCGAAGCAATTGGTTGTATTTCGCGATCCGGTCCGTACGGGAAGGAGCACCCGTTTTGATTTGGCCAGCGTTTGTTGCCACAGCGATATCGGCGATCGTGCTGTCTTCGGATTCGCCGGAACGGTGGGAGATCACTGCCGTATAACCCGCGCGTTTTGCCATTTCGATCGCGTCGAATGTTTCTGTCAACGTACCGATTTGGTTTACTTTGATCAGGATCGAGTTACCGATACCTTCTTTGATGCCTTTGTACAGACGTTCTGTGTTGGTTACGAACAAGTCGTCGCCCACGAGTTGAATTTTGTTACCCAATTTCTCGGTAAGCAGCTTCCAACCTTCCCAGTCGTCTTCAGCGCAGCCGTCTTCGATCGTGATGATCGGGTATTTATCAACCCAAGAAGAGAGCAGGTCTACGAATTCCGAGGAAGTAAAGGATTTGCCTTCGCCTTCCAGGTGGTATTTACCGTCTTTGTAGAACTCGGTGGAAGCAACGTCCATACCCAAGAATACGTCTTTACCTGGCGTGTAGCCGGCTTTCGTGATAGCTTCCATAATCGAGGACAAAGCGTCTTCGTTGGAAGTGAAGTTTGGAGCAAAACCGCCTTCGTCGCCTACAGCTGTGTTCAGGCCTTTTGCTTTCAGAACGGATTTCAGGTTGTGGAAGATTTCAGCGCCTGTGCGAAGAGCTTCTTTGAAAGAAGGAGCGCCTACAGGCAGGATCATGAATTCTTGCACGTCTACGTTGTTGTCGGCATGCGCGCCGCCGTTTACGATGTTCATCATCGGAACTGGAAGCTGTTTCGCGTTAAATCCGCCCAGGTAAGCGTACAGCGGCAGATCCAGAGCGTCAGCAGCCGCACGAGCAACCGCCATCGAAACCGCCAGGATGGCGTTTGCGCCCAGTTTACCTTTGTTTGGCGTGCCGTCCAGTTCGATCATCATTTTGTCGATGCCAACTTGGTCCAGAGCGTCCATGCCAATCACTTCAGGAGCGATGATCTCGTTTACGTTCTTCACGGCGTTTAATACGCCTTTGCCGAGGTAACGGGATTTGTCGTCGTCGCGAAGCTCAACCGCTTCGTGCGCACCGGTGGAAGCACCGGAAGGAACGATAGCGCGGCCCATCGCGCCGGATTCGAGATAAACTTCAACTTCAACGGTAGGGTTCCCGCGGGAGTCAAGGACTTCGCGAGCGTATACATCAGAAATAATCGTCATGTGAAATACAGTCTCCTTTTTAGTAGGTTTATTTGTAAGTTACGCCTTGCGGCTGGCAATCATCGATTTACCGGTCATTTCCGGCGGCTGCGGCAGGCCCATCAGGTCCAGCAGCGTTGGAGCGACGTCGGCGAGGATGCCTTTGTCGCGCAGCACGACGTTCTCATCGGTCACGATAAACGGCACCGGATTGGTCGTATGCGCGGTAAATGGACGGCCTTGGTCGTCGATTTCCATATCGGCATTCCCGTGGTCGGCAATAATGATAACCACTCCGCCTTTGGCTTTAACGGCGTCAACCACCTTGCCCACGCATTCGTCTGTTACTTCAACCGCTTTGATCGTTGGCTCCATCATTCCGGAGTGTCCAACCATGTCCGGGTTAGCGAAGTTCAGGATAATCGCGTCGTGTTGATCCGATTCGATTTCCTTCACGCACGCTTCTGCCACTTCATATGCGCTCATTTCCGGCTTCAGGTCGTAGGTTGCAACCTTCGGCGAGTTGATAAGCACACGTTTTTCACCTGGAAGCTCAACATCGCGGCCACCGCTGAAGAAGAACGTAACGTGCGGATATTTTTCCGTTTCGGCGATGCGTAATTGCTTCTTGCCATGCTGTACCAAAACTTCGCCAAACGTATTGTCGAGATCCTTCGGCTTGTACGCAACGTACCCGTCAACCGTTTCAGCAAACAACGTCAGGCAGACGAAGTGCAGGTCTGTCGGGAATTTGGGTCCGCGGTCGAAGCCTTGGAAATCCTTATTCGTAAATACGTTGGACAGCTGAATGGCACGGTCCGGACGGAAGTTCAAGAACACGACGGAGTCGCCGCTCTCGACTTGAGCGATCGGTTGGCCATGGCCGTCAACGATGACGGTCGGCATCACGAATTCATCGAATACCGATTTCTCGTAGGATTCGGTTACGGCTTGAATCGGGTCGGTATATTGCGGACCTTCCGCGTATACCATCGCCCGATAAGATTTCTCTACACGATCCCAACGTTTGTCACGGTCCATGGCATAGTAACGACCTTGAACCGTAGCGATTTTACCAACGCCAAGCTCGTTCATCTTCGCGATCAGGCGTTCCAGGAAGCCTTTCGCGCTGTCCGGAGCTACGTCGCGTCCGTCCAGGAAGGCATGCACGTACACTTCGTGCATTTCTTCCTTCTTTGCCAGCTCGAGCATCGCAAACATATGTTCAATGTGGCTATGTACGCCACCGTCGGACAGAAGGCCATATAGGTGCAGCTTTTTGCCCTTTGTTTTCGCGCTGCGCACCGCATTCACCAGGGTTTCGTTCGAGAAAAATTCACCTTCACGAATCGATTTGGAGATTCGGGTCAGGTCCTGGTACACGATCCGGCCGGCCCCGATGTTCAAATGGCCGACTTCGGAGTTCCCCATTTGCCCTTCCGGCAAACCAACCGCTTCCCCGCTGGCGGTTAACGTGGTGTTCGGGTATTGCTTCAAATAACGGTCATAGTTCGGCTTGTTCGCTTGGGCAACCGCGTTGCCTTCAACTTTATCGCGAAGCCCGAACCCGTCCATGATGATCAGAGCTACTGGTTTGGGAGCCGTCATTTATTTCGCCCCCTCAACGAGCTGGATGTAAGATTCCGGCTGCAGGCTGGCACCGCCGACGAGCGCGCCGTCGATGTCGCTTTGGCCCATATACTCCTTCACGTTCTCCGGTTTCACGCTGCCGCCGTATTGGATACGGATCTTCGCGGCGACGTCGTCCCCGTAAAGGCCTTTCACCAGGCTGCGGATATAGGAAATCACTTCGTTCGCGTCTTGCGACGTGGAAGATTTGCCTGTACCAATCGCCCAGATCGGTTCGTAAGCAATCACGACTTGCGCCGCTTGCTCTGCAGTTAACCCTTTCAAAGCCGCTTCAGTTTGTACCTTCACGACATCCTTCGTTTGGCCGGCTTCGCGCTCTTCGAGTTTCTCGCCGACACAAGGGATTGGGGTCAAGCCATGTTTGAAGGCTGCGAGGATCTTCTTGTTGACGATTTCGTCGGTTTCCCCGAAATACGCCCGGCGTTCGGAATGGCCGATGATGACATAATCCACGCCAAGCTCTTTCAGCATGCGACCGCTGACTTCGCCGGTGAAGGCTCCTTCGTCTTCAAAATGCATATTTTGCGCGCCGATTTTGATCGACGTGCCTTTCGCTGCTTCTACCAAAGCCGGAAGGTTGGTGAACGGCGCGCAGATAACGCTCTCTACGCCGGCAACCTCCGCTTTCCCTTTTACGGCTTCGAAGAAGGTTTTGGCTTCGGAAACGGTTTTGAACATTTTCCAGTTCCCGGCAATAATAGGTGTTCTCACAGAGCCCACTCCTTCACTTCTTCATAGAGGTAGTTTAAAAAATGGACGTTGATCACGATGCCACTCGTGAAGCTAACTCGACTTCGAATCTTGAATTCACCCGGGCCTAAGCAGATGCTTCCGATGTATGTTTCCTGCGGAAACATCTCAGTTGCTCACGTACCCAAAACGTACGCTCCGCTACTCAATCCCTAGCTTCATTCAACCTTCTCGGTGCTGAAAGCCCATTTTTTAAACTTTGATCTTCATTCTTACTTGTCGTTCAAAGCTACAACGCCTGGAAGCGCCTTGCCTTCCATGAATTCCAGGGAAGCGCCGCCGCCCGTGGAGATGTGGTCCATTTGCGAAGCCAGGTTGAATTTCTCAGCTGCTGCTGCGGAGTCGCCGCCACCGATGATGGTGTAGCCTTCCGTTGTTGCACAAGCTTGAGCCACTTCTTTTGTCCCGTTTGCGAAAATATCGATTTCGAACACGCCCATCGGTCCGTTCCAAACCACCAATTTGGAGTTCTTGATGATTTCGGCATATTTGGCACGGGTTTTCGGCCCGATGTCCACGCCTTCCCAATCTGCAGGAATGCTGTCGATGTCCACGGCCTTATGGTTCGCCGTTGCGCTGAAATCGTCGGCTACGATGCAGTCCACCGGAAGGACGAAGTTCTTGCCCAGCTTCTTCGCTTTCTCAATGAAACCAAGGGAAGCGTCCAGTTTGGTATCATCCAGCAGCGATTTCCCGATTTCATGACCTTGGGCTTTGAAGAAGGTGTAAGCCAAGCCGCCGCCGATCAACACATTGTCCGCGATGTTAAGCAGGTTGTCGATGACGTCGATTTTGTCTTTAACCTTCGACCCGCCGATAATTGCGGTGAAAGGACGATCCGGATTCGATAACGCTTTGCCGAGTACGGACAATTCTTTCTCCATCAGCAAGCCGGATACGGCTGGCAGATAATGAGCGATGCCTTCAGTCGAAGCGTGTGCGCGGTGTGCTGCGCCAAACGCGTCGTTGACGAACAGGTCGGCCAGCTCAGCGAATTGCTTCGCGAGTTCAGGATCGTTCTTCTCTTCGCCCGGATAGAAACGTACGTTTTCAAGCACCAGTACGTCGCCGTTGTTCAAGGCATTTACTTTGGCTTTTACGGCTTCGCCTACAGCTTCGTCGGCTTTGGCAACTTCTTTGCCGAGCAGTTCGCCCAGGCGTTTCGCCGGCAGCGTCAGACGCATATCTTCATTCACTTGGCCCTTCGGACGACCCAAGTGGCTGGCAAGAATAACTTTTGCGCCATTTTCGATCAAGTATTTGATCGTTGGCAGCGTTTCGCGGATCCGGGTGTCGTCGGTAATTTGGCCGTCTTGCATCGGTACATTGAAATCTACGCGGACAAACACGCGTTTGCCGGTTACTTCCACATCACGTACACTTTTCTTGTTCATCTCCACGTTCCTCCTAACGGTATGCGCGGGGTCTCTTGGACCTGGAAAATGCGCATCTACGGCTTTGTTCGGATTTCTCTCCTATGACGCATGAAACTTATCTCTATTTATAAAAAAACGGTGTGTGTGTGAATGCCGTATTGCATGCAAGAACCAAAGAGGAGTCCTGAATAGGTTGCTCCTCTTTGGATTGTATTTTTCATTTAGATGGCCGCGGCCGAAATTACTTCACTTTTTTCGCGAAGTATTCCAACGTACGAACCAATTGAGCCGTGTAGGACATTTCGTTGTCGTACCAAGATACGGTTTTCACCAGTTGCTTGTCGCCAACAGTCAAGACTTTGGTTTGCGTAGCGTCGAACAGGGAACCAAAAGTCATGCCTTTGATGTCCGAAGATACGATTTCGTCTTCGGTGTAACCGAAAGTTTCTGCATCGGAAGCGGCTTTCATTGCAGCGTTAACTTCGTCAGCTGTTACTTTCGTGTTCAGAACCGTTACCAGCTCCGTCAAGGAACCTGTAGCTACAGGCACACGTTGAGCTGCGCCGTCCAATTTGCCTTGCAGTTCTGGAATAACCAGACCAATTGCTTTTGCTGCGCCAGTTGTGTTAGGAATGATGTTCTCAGCAGCTGCACGAGCACGACGGAAGTCACCTTTTGCATGCGGAGCATCCAAAGTGTTTTGGTCGCCAGTGTATGCGTGGATCGTCGTCATCAAGCCTTCAACGATGCCGAATTTGTCATTCAGCGCTTTAGCCATAGGAGCCAAGCAGTTCGTTGTGCAAGATGCGCCGGAGATAACCGTTTCCGTACCGTCGAGGATTTCATGGTTTACGTTGTAAACGACGGTTTTCATGTCGCCGGTAGCTGGAGCGGAGATCACAACTTTCTTCGCGCCG
Source organism: Paenibacillus rubinfantis (assembly GCF_001486505.1). Taxonomy (GTDB): domain Bacteria; phylum Bacillota; class Bacilli; order Paenibacillales; family Paenibacillaceae; genus Fontibacillus; species Fontibacillus rubinfantis. The sequence continues at coordinate 63,636 of NZ_LN909064.1, read as the reverse complement.
CCTTTCAGGTGAAGCTCAGCTTTTTCTTTCGTTGTGAAGAAGCCTGTGCACTCCAGAACGATGTCAACGCCAAGCTCGCCCCAAGGCAATTCTTCTGGGTTGCGGTTAGCCAGAACTTTAACTTCTTTACCGTTTACTTTGAAGAATCCGTCATGGACTTCAACGTCGCCATCAAAGCGGCCTTGCGTTGTATCATATTTCAACAAATGAGCCAACATTTTAGCATCTGTCAGGTCATTGATCGCTACGACTTCGATACCTTCCACGTTTTGAATGCGGCGGAATGCCAGGCGTCCAATACGTCCAAAACCGTTAATCCCTACTTTTACACTCATTGAATAGTTCCTCCCAGTGTTCGTTTTTTTATTATTCAAGACAGGTCGATTAAACCCGTCATGAGTAAACATTACTTCCCGGACTTCATGCCAAGCTCGCTAACGATCTCGTTCGCTGCCGCCTCATCGGTCACCAGAATGTCTTCATGACCGAAACGCAATACAGCGTGAATCGCTCTCGCTTTGCTCTTACCTCCCGCGATTCCGATCACCGTCTCCGTTTGCTTGATGTCTTCAAGACGCAGGCCTAAGGTCAACATCTTATGGACGACGACGCCGTCTTCATTAAAGTAATAACCAAATGATTCCGCGAGCGCGCCTTCCTTTTGAATCTCCTCGGCCATGACCGGCTCCAACTTCCGGCGCCGCGCCATCTCCATAGCGTCTCCGATCCCGTGAACCACAATACGCGCCTGGCGGATCATGTTCACGATATCTTGAATGTTCGGATCGTTAACTAGCGATTCGTAGGCTTCCTTGCCTAGTAAATCGGGGACGTGCAACAGGCGATAGCCTGCGCCTACCCGCTTTGCCATACCGGAAGCAATCGTATTCGCTTGAATTTCCAGGCTTTCGCCTAGTCCTCCGCGAGCCGGAACAAACCAGCTTTGCTTCATCGTGACGTTCGACGGAGGGTTCAGTTGATCGGCAACTTCCGCTAGGGTCGTACCTCCCGTCACTGCAACCACATCGTTCCCACGCATCGCGCTTAACAGCGCTTTGGCTCCTGCGCGCCCCAACTCCCGCTTCACCAGCGGCGAGGCCTCGCAGTCCCCAGGTACAATCACTACTTTACGCAGCCCATAATGCTGACGGATCGTCTCCTCCAAGTTGGAGAGGCCGAACAACTCTTTCACGACCGGCTCCATCTCCTCCAGCAATTCGCGTCCCGCGTCGCTGATTCTCATGCCTATATTCTCGATTTCTATCAGGCCCTGAGCCTTCAGGAGATCCGTCTCGGCACGCAACACACGCTCCGTCATGTCCAGCGAATTCGCCAAGGTTCTGCGGCCAATGACATCAGACAACATGATCTGGTGAAGTATGGTGTACCTTTTCTTGAGAATGTCCATGAGATCAGGAAGAAGCTGCTTTTGAATCTCTATAATGTTTCGCATGCTTTCCACTCCTGCAAGCTTCGTCTTCTCTCTCCATCTCCTTGGCCTTAAAATGTCCCGGGTTAACTTTTTAAGTCCCACTCATATTCTACCCAATATTTAGTTCTGTTGCAAGCCTGACGTCCGTATCATTTACTTTTGCCTTTTCCCTTATACATAAAGCCTTTCTAGGTACCTTTTTTCACATAAAAAAGCCCCTTCCGCAGGACATAGACTTCGCATTCGTCTACTCTCGCAAAAAGGGGCGTGCTTCATTTCGTATAATTCTAACCTCAATAACAGGGCTTAAGCTCTAGGGATGCGGAGAGACAATGCGCTCTTCGGTTCGAGCCGGAATCGGGTGCCTTCCGTTCCTTTCAGCTCCAACGCGACCGTCCTTGCTTCTTCCCCATCATTAAACAATACGACGCCTATCGAATCGTCCGTATTCCGGAAGGCCACGGAGCGAACCGCTGCCTCCCCAGCTTCAGCGGAGATCCGGACCGCGCCCGGGCGAATCACCATACTGAAATGGGCCAGGGCATAGTAATCCAGCGTATACTCGAGCTCGCGGGTCTGCTGGTTGACCGTCACGATCCCACGGCAGGTACTGCGACCAAAGCCGGGGACGGTGGGTCCATTCTGCTCATCCAGCGCCATATTCCAAAGCACCAACGATTGGCTGTGGTTCCGCAAAATCTCGATTCCGGTCCGCATGACATTGGAGAATGCCGGTTCAAACGCCGGAATCCATTCCCCACCGGAGCCTTCGGTGAAGTGTACCTCTTTTTCCGGGAAGGTCTCCTTCACTTGGCCTTGCGCCGACGCTTCCCCTCCATACCAATGCCAAGCCACGCCGTCGACCGCTTCCGCCGCTTCCTTCAACACGGACAGCGGATAATCTGGACGATCCCAATTGTGGTCATACGCCAGAATCTTCGTGGATAAGCCGTGCTTCACAAAAGCCGGTTTCAGATAGTCCTTCACGAACTCGGTCTGCATCTCGGCCGTCATCAGCATTCCCGGATAATGCCCCGGAACATAGAGCGGTTCATTCTGCGGCGTCACCGCATAAATGGATAACCCCTGCTTGGCGTAGGCTTCAACATAGCGGACGAAATAGTTTGCGTAAGCTTCGTAATACTCCCGCTTCAGTTCCCCGCCGATCATCGAGCCGCTGGTCTTCATCCAGCCCGGCGCGCTCCAGGGCGAGCCAAACAGCTTGATCGACGGATTTAGGGATAACGCTTCTTTCAAAAGCGGAATGACATCGGCTTCGTCATGGCGGATTGAAAACCGCCGCATCTCCGGGTCGGTCTCTCCTTCAGGCAAGTCGTCGTAGCTGTAGATGAACCGGGCGTAATCCGAAGCCCCCATCGGGTTGCGAAGCACGGACAGGCCAATCCCCTCTTCCGAGTCAAACAGATTCTTCATCAGAAACGAACGCTGCTCTTCCGTAAGCACTTGGTGGATCAGATAGGCGGCCGAATCGGTAAAAGACGCCCCAAACCCGTCCATCACCTGATAGCTCACGGACTCATCCAAACGGACGGCAACCTCCACGGCTGCTGAATCCTGCGGTTGCAACTGCTCCTCGGTTTTGCGGACGAAGAGTGACGACTCTCCAGAGGAATAATAAAGTTCGAGCTCACGCATGATGTTCCCTCCACTTCGATTGATGAGCTCGGTTTATTGAATGCCGAGCTTTTCTTTATTGGCTTTCATTTTCTCCGTGCGGATCTTCACGATTTGATCCCACCCGTTGTCCTCAAGGAATTTCTTATAGTTGTTCAACGTGCTTTCAAATTCCCCGTCGTTTTTGGCGCGGATCAAGCTAACCATCGTTGTGTTCCAAGTGGTGTTGATTACCGTCAAGGCGCGAGCATCTGGAGATCCCGCATCCGGATTGATATTTTCCAGAATAAAGTGTGGAACCAGCTTGCCTTTGCCCCACTCTTGCATTTGCTTGATAGATTCAGGGAAAGCATCAGCGCTTAACGCTTTGTGACGGTCATGGCCAAAGAACATGAATTCGCCCATGCGGTATTCTTTCTTGAATTTGTCGGCATCCTTTTGCTGCAGCTCTTTCACTTCCGGTGTAAATTGAACGGTACCGTCTGCGTTTTTCGTGTACGTTTCGCCTTCGATCCCGTAGTTCATCAGCATTTGGCCTTCTTCATCCAACAGGTAGGTGAAAATCTGAATCGCTTTTGCCGGATCCTTGCATTGCTTCGTAATGAAGCTGATCATCCAGCCGGTAATGCCGGATTGGTTCAGTTTTGGCGCGTTGCCTACCGTGCTTTGCGGTCCGTCGATGGCCAGATACGCTTGGTCCGGATGCGCGTTCGCGAAAATTTGCAAGTTGCCGCCCTGCTGCGGCGTTCCGTCTAGAAGCATCGTCGCGTATTTGCCGGATTTCACTTTCTCTTCAAAAGCCGGACCGTCATCGGCAAAGCTGTCATCGCTGATATTGCCGGCTTGATGCACTTGGTTTAGCGTCTTGAGCCAGGTTAGATAGTCTTCATCCAGGTTGCGGTTATAGAACTCGCCGTTCTCGGTTTCCAGCGGCACCCCAAGGAAGTCCTGGAACACGTCGCCCAAGGATCCCGTACCCTCGCCAATCGAGTTAAATCCGAAAGGAATCAGATCCGGGAATTGGGTTTTGATTTGCTGCATCACGTTTTTAAATTCCTCCGGCGTTCCGAGGTTTGGCTTGCCAAGAGCTTCATAAACGTCTTTACGAATGACGAAGGCGGTTTTGGCCGGAATGTTACCGCTGTCATAATCCGCCTGCGTGTTGGAGTAGTTCGGGTAACCGTACGTGTTGCCGTCGGCTTGCTTAAACCAGTTCAGCGTATCTTGCGCAGCCGCTTTATTGAAATAAGGGTCGTATTTCTCCGCCAGTTCATTCAGCGGCAAGGCCCAGGAAGAAGCCTTCTGTACGACGGCCGAGTTGGAATCAAACACCGTAATCAAATCCGGCATATCGCTGCCTGCAAAAAAGGTATTGAGCTTGGTGTCATCCCCGGTCACAAATTTAATGTCGATATTCAAATCTTCTTTGATTTTTTTCGTGACCACATCATTGCCGAAATCGGAGTTCCACCAATCGGCGTTTACGTACCAGGTCAGCTGGGTTGGTTCTTCTTTCTTATCCAGCTTCCAAGCCGGGGTATTGGCATCCAACGTATAGCGATTCTCCAAGGAAACCTCCCCTTGGGCGCCTTTCGAGCCGCCGCCGGAACCTCCGCAACCGGTGACGATCAGCGCAGCGGTCAGCAGGGCGGCGCAAGCCGTAATCCCTTTTTTGGCAAGACTTTTGTTCAACTTTAACATTCGTGTACCCTCCCTTTTTGTGTAAGCACAACTTAGTTCAACGCGCAGTAGCAGGCCTAAATCTGAGTTGCTGATCCGTTACTCCTTCACCGCTCCCAGCATCATGCCCGAGATGAAGTATCTTTGTAATAATGGATAAATCACAACAATCGGCAAAGTCGTAATCACAATTGTTGCGAGTTGAACTCCTTTGGTCGTCGTTTCAATCACGACGGAACCCGCGATGTTCTGCATCGATTGGGTCTGGGACTGTACGATGATTTCGTACAGCTTCATTTGCAGCGGATACAGATATTCATCCGTGATGTACAGCTTGGTGGTCATGAAATCGTTCCACTGATTTACGCCGTTGAACAAAGCGATGGTCGCCATAGCCGGCATCGACAGCGGGATAAAGATCTTCAGGAAGATTCTCCAATCGCCGGCACCGTCGATCTTGGCTGATTCCTCCAGGGAATCCGGCACGTTACGGAAGAAATTCATCAGAATCACGACGTCGTAATAACTGAACAAAGCTGGAATGATATATACCCAGAAGCTGTTAAGCAGCCCCAGGGATTTAATCAGCAGGTACGTCGGGATCATCCCGCCCGAAAAAAACATCGTAATGACACCCATCGTCACGTACAGTTTGCGGCCGCGCACATTGCTTTTGCTGAGACCGTAACCGATCATCGCGCAGAAGAAAACGTGGGTCACCACGCCGAGGAGCGTCTTGAGCACCGAGATCAGGAACGACTGCCAAATCGTATCATCCCGAAATACCGCCTGGTAGTTCTCCAGGGAAAACTCCTTGGGCCAGAAGACAAAGCCGCCTTCCGCAAGCGAACGCCCCGAACTGAAGGAAGACACGATAACGTTCCAGAGCGGAATGACAATAATAATCGTAAATAAAAGCAGGACCGAGACATTCACCGTATCAAAAATTCTGCTGTCGAGATCCTGTTTGACCGCCTTTCGATTCATGGCTGCTGCTCCTTCCTTACAGGACAGATTGATTATCGTTGAGTTTGCTCGTCACCTTATTGGCCAACACCAACAGAATGACCGATACGACCGAAACGCCAAGTCCGACGGCAGTCGCGTAGGAGAAGTCCCCCTGGGTCAAGCCCATCCGGTATACGTAGGAGTTGATAACCTCGGCTTTTTCCCGGTTCTGGGAATTCATCAGCACCAAAGTTTGGTCCAGATTGGAGCCCAGCAAACCGCTTACGGTCAAGATCAGGTTCAAGCTGATAATCATCTTCATGTTCGGTAACGTGATGTTCCAAATTTGCCGGAGCCGACTCGCCCCATCGATCTTGGCCGCCTCGTAGTAGGTCGGATCGATCTTCGCCATAATGGCTAGGTACAGGATCGTTCCCCAGCCCGCCTCTTTCCAGACATCGGACAGCACGGCGATCCACCAATACTTGCCCGGATCGAGCAAAATGTTCTGTGCCTTCGAGATCAAGCCCAGGTCAAGCAGCAGCTGGTTGAACATCCCGGTGGTCGAGAACCAAGTGATCAGCATCCCGCCAAGTACGATCCAGGATAAAAAGTGCGGCAGGTACGAGATCGTCTGCACGATTTTTTTGAACCGGCCCAAGCTAACCTCGTAGATCATGATCGCCAGGATAATCGGGATAACAAAGCCGATCGCCAGCTTCAGGAAGCTGATCCCCAGCGTGTTCACCACGGAATCCCAGAAGTATTTGTCATTTGCGATAATCTTGAAGTTATCCAGACCGACCCAAGGGGCCGAGCTTAACGTGTCGATCACCGTATAGTTCTTAAAGGCGATGGTTAACCCGTAAATGGGCACGTAGCAAAAAATAATCATAAAGATGATGCCCGGCCAGATCATCGACTGGATTTCCCACTGCCTGCCGAAGTCGATAAAGAATTGCTTCATTCTTAATCCCATCGGTTTCTTGGCTGCCGCAGCTGACTTCGCCATGTCATGCGCTCCTCTCTTTATTTCGTGCGAATAAAAACGTTTTTATTTTCGCTGAAAAGACCCCTGTTATTAAACGCTTACAATTTCGACCCGTGAATTTTCAGCTTAATCGGACATGGCTCGAGCCACGCACGATCAACTCTCCATCCAGCTTCTGCACTTTGCCCTGCTCTTGCTTCTTGATCATGTTCACCAAGTGATTTACGGCCAAAATCCCTTGTCTGGCGATCTGATTCCGAACCGTGGTTAACGGCGGCGTAAAATACTGGGCAATATCGATATCGTCAAAGCCAACGACGCTGATATCTCTAGGGACTTCGAGACCATAGGTGCGCAACGCCTTGATACACCCAATAGCGCTCAAATCGTTCCCGGCCAGAATCGCGTCCGGTATTTTGCCCGGATGTTTGTGAACAAACGCCCGAACCGCATTATAAGTGCTCTCCTCTTCAAAATACCCCTGTACAATAAAATCCTCGTCCACCGGTAACTGGTGTTCGCGTAATGCCGCGAGATACCCTTCCTTCCGCTGCACACTGTCGTACATCGTATCTACGCCGGAGAGGTAAGCGATCTTCTTATGGCCTAAACTGATCAGATACTTGGTTGCTTCATAAGAGGAAGCATAAGAATTGAAAATGACCGTCCCCATCGTTTCCTTCTGAATCACCCGATCGAGAAATACCGCCTTGATCTTGTCCTTCTCCATCATGGCGATGTCCTGGTCATCCACCCGCATTTCTTCGTAGATGATGACGCCATCCACCCGTCGGCCCATGATATTGCTGATAATGGTTTGTTTATCGGCGGTAACCATCACGTGCAGACCGTATCCCAGCCGCTCGCTCTCGCGCGCCATCGACTCCACCAAAATGTAGAAATAAGGCCCCGATACACTGGTCGTGAAAAATCCCAGCATATTCGTCTTCTTCGACTTCAGCTGCTTCCCGTTTAGATTTGGGACATAATTCAGCTGTTTGGCCACCTTCAGCACATGGGATTTGGTCTCCGGGTTCAGCACGTCCACATCGTTTAACGCGTTGGAAACCGTGGAGATTGAAACGCCCGCCGCTTTGGCGACATCCTTAATGGTGACTTTCCCCATCTCTTGATACACCCTATCTATAAAAACGTTTTTATATATTCAACAAGTTATCATAGAAACGCTTTCATGACAATCCTTATTTTTAGTTTTTTTGGACTACACCGTCCCTCGTAGGAAGCCCGGGAACTTCCAGTAATCCTTTTTGATTTGCGGCTTGCGTTTTAGTTTCAGATATCATATAATAATTTTTGTTCGCTAAATTCGTGCGCCCGTGGTCCAATGGATATGACGTAGGCCTCCGGAGCCTGAGATCGAGGTTCGATTCCTCGCGGGCGCGCCATTATATATTTGATTTTTCGCTAACAAGTCCTGACTCACGTCTTTTGGGCTTTTTTTATTTTTATGAGTTTGACTTTCTTTGACTTTCTCGAATAAATTGTTTATGATGAGATTAATCTTCATCGTTTCCGTCAATTCTTAAATTGATTGAGGCGATTTTTCACAACCATTCCAATAGATGGGCCGTTCCGTGCGAGCGCCCTAAATTTAAGGAGGTTTTATCGGTGAGTTATATTCCTATGGTCGTTGAACAAAGCAACCGCGGCGAACGCGCTTACGACATTTATTCCCGTCTGCTGAAGGACCGGATCATCTTCCTGGGCTCTCAGGTGAACGATGTGGTCGCCAACTCCATCATTGCGCAGATGCTGTTTCTGGACGCGGAAGATCCAACGAAGGACATCTCCCTATACATTAACAGCCCTGGCGGTTCCATCACGGCCGGCATGGCGATTTATGATACGATGCAATTCATCAAGGCGGACGTCTCCACGATCTGTGTCGGACTCGCCGCTTCGATGGGGGCCTTCCTGCTGAACGCTGGCGCACCGGGTAAACGTTACGCGCTGCCGAACAGTGAAATCATGATCCATCAGCCGCTCGGCGGAGCCGAAGGGCAAGCGACGGACATCGAAATCCGCGCCCGCCGCATTCTCAAAATGCGCGATAAGTTGAACCAAATCCTTGCCGAACGGACCGGCCAACCGCTGGATCGGATCGAGAAGGACACCGACCGCGACTACTTCATGAGCGCGGCGGAAGCGAAGGAATATGGCTTGGTCGATCAAGTCATCGACAAAGTGAATCCAACCGCCAAAGCCTAAGGCTAAACTGAAAGGCTGCGCTTTGAACAGAAAGTTCTGTTCGAAGGGCGGCCTTTCTTGTTATATTTATTTTTAAAATAAGTCACCGGGGAGAGGCGAGTCATCTCCGAGCTCCCGGGAGCCTGGGCGCGGGCGCTGGGACACTGGTGGCCCGGGAGACTGGGGTGCTGGGCGCCGGACACTGGTGGCCCGGGAGCCTCGGGTGCGCGGGTTCCGGGGGAGCGGAGGCACGGAGCGCAGAGATCCCGTGAGGCTAGGGTGCGGGGATTCCGGGGCACTGGGCGCGTGAGATCGCGAGGCGTGAGGTCCGTTAGGGGCGTGAGGTCCGTTAGGGGCGTGAGGTCCGTTAGGGGCGTGAGGTCCGTTAGGACCGGGAGTCCTGTGAGTGCTGTAAGTCCTGTGACTCCTGTGAGTCCTGTGAGTGCTGTAAGTCCTGTGACTCCTGTGAGTCCTGTGAGTGCTGTGAGTGCTGTGACTCCTGTGAGTCCTGTGAGTCCTGTGAGTCCTGTGAGTCCTGCGAGTCCTGCGAGTCCTGTGAGTCCTGCGAGTCCCGCGGGCCCAGGAGTCCCCGTAGCCTGCCCCCCTCCTGCTCTAACGCTGATGAGAAGCACTATTTGCGCATTTTTGACGGGTTCCGAACGCTAACGACGCTGAGAAGCGCTATTTGTCACCTAAGTAACTGTTTTCGGCTGTAAATTAGATAATAAGCGTTGTGGCAAGCGTTAGAATTCCAAAACAGCGATTTGGGCCCATTTAAGCTTCGTGGCAAGCGTTAGAGCTGGAGAGCGATTTGGTGTGATTAGCAACTACCTCAATTAAAGGAGTGAATCGGGAGATGAAACAACCTGGAAGGAAGAAGCTGTATGAAGTAAGCCGCACCTTGGCGGATGTCGCCATGGGTAAAGTCAAAGCCGATTTGGTCGTTAAAGGCGGCACCTTGGTTAACGTCTATACTGGAGAGCTGCAACCGCAGACGGACGTCGCCGTTGCTGAAGGACGCATCGCCTTCGTGGGAGACGCGGCGCATACGATCGGCGAGAATACCGTCGTTATCGACGCGGCGGGCCGTCACATCGTTCCCGGGCTCCTGGACGGACATATGCACGTGGAGAGCACCATGTTGTCGGTAGCAGAGTTCGCCAAGGCCGCGCTGGCCAAAGGGACGACTGGCATCTTTATGGATCCGCACGAAATCGCCAACGTGTTTGGCGCAGAGGGCGTCCGTTGGATGCACGAGGAAGGGCAGGCCTTGCCGCTGAAGGTTTTCACCACATTCCCTTCCTGCGTCCCGGCCACCGATCATTTGGAGGATGCCGGCGCGTCGCTGGACACCCATGATATCGCCGATGGGATGACCTGGGACGGCGTCGAGGGGCTGGGCGAGGTCATGAATTTCCCCGGCGTCGTATACGGTGACCCTAAGATGCTCGGCGAAATTCAGGCGACAATGGAAGCCGGCAAGACCGTCACCGGGCATTTTCCGAGCGATGACGAGCGCATGCTGCAGGCCTACATTGCCTCAGGTGTCACCTCCTGTCACGAGACGGTGACCCGGGAGCAAGGGCTCGCCAAGCTGCGCCTCGGCATGCACCTGATGATCCGCGAGGGTTCGGCCTGGCATGACGTCAAAGAAGTGATCAAGGTGGTCACCGAGAACCATGTGAACACCTCGAACATCCTTCTGGTCACGGACGATGTGTACCCGCAGACCCTGATCGAGCAGGGCCAAATGAACCATGTCGTACGCCGGGCCATCGAGGAGGGCGTCGACCCGGTGACCGCGATTCAGATGGGGACCATCAATACCGCGCGGTATTTCAAGGTCGACGGCGACTTGGGCGGCATCGCGCCGGGGAAATGCGCGGACCTGCTGCTGATCGGCGATCTGCAGCGGATGGAACCGTCGACCGTCATCGCCGACGGGAAGGTCGCCTATGACGCCGGGCAGCTCCGCGTCCCGTTCCCGGCGTACCCATACCCGGCGCAGGCGCGCGCCTCGGTGAAATTGGCGCGTCCGCTGACCGCCGCCGATTTCCTCTACCGCAGCAGCGCCAGCGGCAAGGCGGAAACGACGATCCACGTCATCGACGTGATCGAGAACAGCGCCCGCACGGCGAAGGGGACGGCAACCGTTCCGGTTGACGGAGACGGAGTCGTGCGACCGGCCGCCGAGCAGGACATCGCCACGCTGGCCTGCATCGACCGCCACCGCGGGTCCGGCGAGTTGTCGCTCGCCTTCGCGCGCGGCTTTGGTCTTAAGCATGGAGCCGTGGCCTCCACCGTGGCGCATGACAGCCACAACCTGCTCGTCATGGGGACGAATCCCGAGGACATGGCCTTTGCCGCCAACGAGCTGGCGAAGCTGGGCGGCGGCATGATCGCCGTACGGGACGGCCAGGTTCTCGCTGCCGTGCCGATGGCCATCGCCGGCCTGATGTCCGATCAGCCGCTGGAGACAGTCGTCGCCCAGGTGAAAGGCCTCGAGGCCGCCTGGAAGCAGCTCGGCTGCCAGCTGAACGCGCCGTTTATGACGTTCTCGCTGATCGCCCTGCCGGTCATTCCCGAGCTACGCATCACCAACCGCGGTTTGGCCGACGTAAACGAGTTCAAGTTGGTTCCAGTGGAAGTTGGTTAAACCCGGTTTACACTCGCGGTGAACCGATCTCGCATCCCATATCCTGATAAAACCCGCCAGAGGATCCCTTCTGGCGGGTTTTTCGCATAAGTTACTTTTGCAGTTTTTCAGCGCAGCGTTCCCACCGACTCACGGCACACCAGCCGCGTGTCCAGCAGCACCAACTCCCCGACAGCCGAAGGCTCCTCGATCAGCTCCAGGATCTTGCGCGCCCCCATCCGGCTGAGCTGCTCAATCGGTCGCTGCACCGTGGTCAGCGGCGGATTCGTGTAATGCGAGAAGCCGATGTCGTCAAAGCCGACAACCGAGACGTCCGCAGGAATCTGCAGTCCCGCTTCCGCGGCCGCCTTCATCGCGCCAATCGCCATATCATCGTTGCAGCAGAACACCGCCGTTGGCCGTTCCTCCAGCGACAGCGCCATCAGCCGACTCATCGCCAGGTAGCCGCTCTCCACATCATAACGCCCCTCGATCAGCCATTCCTCCCGGACCTCCAAGCCAGCGGTCGTCATGGCGCGCAGATACCCTTCCTTGCGCTCCTGCGTCGATTTGTAGCCGGCGATCCCCTCGACCAAACCGATGCGCGTATGACCTTGCTCAACCAAATATCGGGTCAGCTCGTAAGCCCCTTCCCGGTCATTGGAGACAAAATTAACGATGCCCGGATCACCCACATTCCGGTTCAACACGACCAGCGGGATCTCTTGCTCGCGCACATGGCGGATAAACGTATCATCGCGTTCGCTTTGGCTCATCAGCAAGATGCCGTCGAACCGGCGGTGGTGAATCGAGCTAAATTCCTGAAAATCGTCGATCCCCCGCAGAAACAAGTTATACTGGACGCCAACCTCTTGACCCACGCCGCGAATCGCCTCCGCGAGGAAGCTGGAGGACGTTCCCTGGACCATGCTCGTAAAGAACAACCCGATCGTATGCGAGCGCTGCAGCACCAGGCTTTTCGCGTTGTAGTTCGGCACGTAGTTCAACTGCTCGGCGATCTCCAGAATTTTGCGTTTGGTCTCCTCCTTGATGAGCGGACTGTTGTTCAGCGCCCGGGAAACCGTCATATGCGAGACCTTCGCCAGCTTGGCGATGTCTTTAATCGTTGCGGACATGAAGCAGCGTCAACCCTTTCTATTGTTCCGGAAAAGCAAAATACCGCTGGGCATTCCCATAGCAAATATCAGTCACTATGCGTCCCAGCAACTCATAGTCCTTCGGCGCCTCACCGAGTTCGACCCAGTCGCCGAGCACATCGCACAGCAAGCGGCGGAAGTATTCGTGCCGCGTATACGACAGGAAGCTGCGGGAGTCCGTCAGCATCCCGATAAACTGCGACAATACGCCGAAGTTGGCCAGCGTACGCATTTGCTGGATCATCCCGTCCTTGTTGTCGTTAAACCACCAGGCTGTGCCGAATTGGATTTTGCCCGGCACGCCGCCGCCTTGGAAGCTGCCCATGATGCTGGCAAGCGCCCAGTAATCGTTAGGGTTCAACGAATACAGGATCGTCTTCGGCAGCCCGCCGTCCTGCTCCAGGGCGTCGAGCAGCCCGGCCAGCGCTTCCGCCAGCGGTCCGTCGTTGATCGCATCGTAGCCCGTATCCGGGCCAAGCCGCTTGAGCATCGCCGTATTCGTGTTCCGCAGCGCATGAATATGCAGTTGCATCGCCCACCCGCGGGCGGCATATTCCTTGCCGAGGAACTGCATCGTATACGATTTATACTTCCGTTCTTCCACCGGCGTTACGGAGCCCTTGCTCAGCGCCTTGGCGAAAATCGCCTCCACTTCCTTCAGCGTCGTCTCCCGGTATTCCAGCGTATCCAACGCATGGTCGGACACGCGGCCGCCGATCTCATGGAAGAAGTCGATCCGTTCGCGCAAGGCATCCAACAATGCCTCGTAGTTCGAGATCGCCTTCCCCGTAGTCGCCTCCAGCTTCGCCAGCCAAGGCTTAAACGTCTCGCGGTTGATCTCCAGAAACTTATCGGGACGGAAGCTTGGCAGCACGGCCGTCTCGAAGCCCTCCAGCTCCTTGATCTTCAAATGGTATTCCAGCGAATCCGCCGGATCGTCGGTGGTGCACACCACCGTAACCTTCGACTTCGTAATCAGGTCTCTTGCACCAAACCCTTCGTTTTGCAGCTTGGCATTGGCTTTTTCCCAAATCATCGGAGCGTTCTGCTCGTTCAGCAGCTCTTCAATGCCGAAGAACCGCTGAAGCTCCAGGTGCGTCCAATGGTACAGCGGATTGCCGAGCAACTGAGGCACCACCTTAGCCCATGCCAGGAACTTGTCGTAATCGTCTGCCCCTCCGGTGATAAGCTCCTCGTCTACGCCGCAAGCCCGCATGACCCGCCATTTGTAGTGGTCGCCGCCCAGCCAAGCCTCGGTCAGGTTGCGGAACGTCTTATTCTCGTAGATTTCCTGCGGACTCAAATGGCAGTGATAATCGATGATCGGCAGGTCCTTTGCGTATTGATGATACAACTTCTCCGCCGTATCACTGTTCAGCAGAAAATTTTTCCCCAAAAACTGTTTCGCCATGTTCCCGTTCTCCCTTCAATCAGATCCGTTACTCACGTATGTTCTTACTCACCAATGTTCACGTTAACATTATTCTGCTGATTCCTATTGTAACCGTTTCCCGGTAAAATGCAAGGAGATTTATCGGCGCTAGCAGGACGTAACCCGAAGTCTCCGTGTGTGCGCACCGTCGAGAGCGGAATGTTGTATTTCCTGCAACATTTTTGGGCCCGGATGGGCCCGCTGCGCCTTCATTGTTGTATTCCCTACAACATTTCCAGGCTCATCACTCCAGATGCCGCGATAATGTTGCACTTTATACAACAATTCAGCCTTGAATGCCCTGAACCCGGCAAATTTGTTGTACAAAATGCAAGATTTCACCGCCGCCGTGCCCCGCCTCGCCCACACAAAAAACCGCCCTCCCGGCAACCATCGGCCCAAGAGGACGGTAAAGAAATTAGCGTGTTTTGAAATCAAACGGATTCGTACCCGGCGGCAGCAGTTGGGAGAACGGGAAATGAAATTCCGGAAACCCAAACGCGTAAGGCACATAATCATACAGCTGGAAAAAGATCGTGACACCGTCCCCCTGCACAAAGTACGACGGATTCGGGCCAATCGTCTTGAAGTTGCCGAAGTACCCGTCGGTCTCCTGCAGCTGCTTGGCGATGGCCGGATCTACGATGCTGCGATAATTTGGGTTGGCCCGAAGCAGCTCGTCCAACGTCAACAGCTTCCCGTTATCCAGCCGGAACGTCAAGCCCTCTCGTACGGTAATGCCATGCGCCCCGCCAGTATAGGAGTACTGATCCTGGTACAGGCTCAGCACCCCGTCTTGGTTGTACGTTACCTTGTAGGCACCTACATATTCATAGGGGTTCCCGCTGGGCGTTGTGGGCTGCCCCGCTTTGGCTTCCTTCAGCGCGTTCGCCACAAACGTCTCCGCCTTCTCCTTGAACAGCTTGTTGATCTTCTTCTGCAACGATTTGTGCTTTAACCCGCTGATTTGCGGATAATCCACTTTGATCGACGCTTCGGGGATTTTCTTCTCGATCGTATGGTTCGTGATCTTCACACCTTGCCGCTCCTGCTGAAGTGCAGGTTTCGCCGCGTTTAGCCCCCCGCTGAGCTCCACCGGCGACGGCGGCGCCGCTTCGGCCGAAACAACGGCCACGCCAGAAATCATCAGGCCTGCGGTCATCAGCGAAGTCATCATTTTTACCGCATTACGCTTCACTTGTTATCGCCACCCTCTTTAAGTTAATACCTAAATTATGACCCTGGTGGCAAAAATTCATGTACGCAAAAACGCCAGCACGCCTTCCCCAATGGGAAGCGCCTGGCGCTTTCGCGGAAGCTAACCGAAATTACTCGCGGCCGCTCTTCAATTCGGTCCAGAACCGGTCGTACAGCTGCAGCTTGTCGCCCACGTCGCCAAGCCATTCGGTACGGGACAATTCGTCCTCCGACAGATTAATCATCTTGTCGTTCCGGTATTCCTCGCTGTGGAACTCCGTCGCTTTCGTGTTCGGATCGCTGTAACCGATCGATTCGTAGTTTTTCGCGCTCACTTCCGGATCGAGCATGAAGTTGATAAACTTCTCGGCCAACTCCTTATGCTTCGAATCCTTCGGAATCGCATAGTTATCCGACCAGATCGTGCCGCCTTCCTTTGGAACGACGTAAGCCACGTCCGGGTTGTCTTGCGCAATGTAGGAAGCGTCGCCCGACCATACGGTGGCGATCCAGCCTTCCTCTTGAATCATCTTTTGCTTGATGTTGTCGGTATCAAAAGCCAACACGCTTGGCAGCAAATTCTTCAAGTCCTCCACGGCAGCCGTAACTTCGGCTTCATCGGTGGAGCTGTTGGAGTGACCGGCTTTCTTTAGAGCCATGCCAATCACTTCGCGGTTATCGTCCAGCAGAATCACCTTGCCCTTGTACTCGGGATTCCACAGGTCTTCCCAGCTGTCGATCTCGTCCTTAACGTATTTCTTGTTGTAGGCAATCCCCGTCACACCAGAGGTGTAGACGATGGAGTACTTATTACCTGGATCATAAGACGGATCTTTATACGCCTCGGACACATTGGCGAAGTTCGGGATGTTGTTCATATCCAGCGGTGCCAACAAATCCTGCTTAATCATCGTCGCCACCATGTAATCAGACGGTTGAATCAGGTCGTAACCACCGCCGCCCGCTTTGATTTTAGCCAGCAAATCTTCATTGTTGGCGAACACGTCATAATTGATTTTTACGTCAAACTCTTGCTCGAACTGCTCCAGCACTTCCTCGTCAAAGTTATCCGCCCAGCTATAAATGTTAAGCGTCTCCTTCGACGATCCGCAGCCGGACAGCAACCCCATAACCATCAACCCTGCCAGCACGAGGCCGGCCCATTTCTTATTGTTCAATTCCCAATCTCCCTTCGGTTACGTCATTTACGAATCTATCAAGATGATCCAATGATCCTAGAACGGCAGCACGGATTGTTTCTTCTGGCCTTTGCCGCGATTCAGCGCAAATTGCGCCAGGAAAATCAAGGTGACCGTCACCAGGATCAAAATCGTACAAAGTGCGTTAATTTCCGGGGAAATACCCCGTTTTACCTGCCCATAGATATAAATCGGCAACGTGGTCGAATTCGGCCCGCTGACGAAGAAGCTGACCATGAAGTCGTCCAGCGACAGCGTAAACGCGATCAATGCCCCGGAGATAATACCCGGAGCGATTTGGGGCAACGTCACGTGACGGAACGTTTGCCACGAGCTCGCCCCCAGATCCTGTGCCGCCTCCTCCAATTGACCACCCATCCCGGAAAGGCGGGTGCTGACGACCACATAAACATAGGACAAGCTAAACGTAATATGCGCGATGATAATCGTCATTTTGCCCAGCGGCATATTTAATTGGTTAAACAGCACCAGCAAGGACAAGCCCATGATGATATCCGGAATAATAATCGGCAGGTACAGCAAGCCGCCCATGCCCGACTTCAAGCGACGTCCGATCTTCCGCATAGCTAGTGCAGCTAGCGTGCCAAGCACCGTTGAGATCACCGTCGAAACGATCGCCACGGTTAAGCTGTTGGCCAGGGCCTCCATGACATGACGATTGTCAAACAGCGACACGTACCAGTCAAACGTAAAACCGCTCCAATCGGCCGCCAGCCTGGAGCTGTTAAACGAGTAAGCGACGATAAACAGAATCGGCACATAGATAAAAATCATCATCACAACCGAATGAATCCCCAGCAGCGGATGGCTTTTGGTTTTCATGAACGCACCTCCCGCACCTTTTGATACCGGGATGTCATCGCCCGATTAAACAGCGCGATCAGAATCAACGACGTGATCACGAAAATCACCGACAGCGCCGAACCAAACGGCCAGTTGCGGGCCCCAAGGAACTGGCTCTGGATGATGTTGCTGATCATGGCCGATTTCGCCCCGCCCAGGATGTCGGTCACAACAAACATCCCGGTCGTCGAAACGTACACCAACACCGATCCGGTCATAATCCCGGACTTGGTTTGCGGCAACGTAATGTGCCAAAACGATCTCCAGCGCGTCGCCCCAAGATCGCTGGCCGCCTCCAGCAGCTTCTTGTCCATCTGCTCCAGCGCCACATAAATCGGCAGCACCATAAACGGAATAAACGTATAGACCATGCCGAGCAGCACCGCGCCTTTCGTGTACAGCATCTGCAGCGGTTCGTTGATCAGTCCGATACCCAGCAAAAGCTCGTTAACGATGCCCTGCGTGCGCAGCAGCAGCACCCAAGCGTAGGTGCGGATCAGGAAGTTGATCCAAAAGGGCACCGTAATCAGCACCAGGCCCCAGGTTTGCATTCTCGGGCCGGCATTCGCGATATAGTAGGCCAACGGGTAACTGAGCAGCAGGCACAACGCCGTGGTCAGCACCGATAGCACAATCGTATCCCAATAAATCCCCAAATATAACGGGTCAAAAAATAACGCATACGCATCCAGATTAAAGTCCAGCACCACATTGCCGAGTTCGTCGCGGCCCATAAAGGAGATGCCCACCACGATCAGCATCGGCACGACCAGGAACAGGCATAACCACAGGATTACCGGCAGCATGCTCAAGCCAGATTTCTTCATGATCCGATGACCACCTCGTCCTCCGGCTTCCAATCCACCCCAACCGTCTCTCCGATTTGCCACGTCCGTTCATCGTTTACGTCTAGCACGATGGAGACGGTCATCGGTTCGTTGTCGAGCTGCACGATCAGCTTGTGCACGCCGCCAAGGTATAACACGTCCAGCAACTCACCGCTGCGTTTCGTTTCGACGCCTTCGCCGCTTCGCAGGGCCTTGAGCTTCTCCGGCCGCACGGCAAACAACCGCCCGTCCCGGGAGAAGATATTGTTCTCACCAACAAAGGTGGCCGAAAACAACGTGGCCGGCTGTGCGTAAATTTCCCGCGGTGTGCCGATTTGTTCCACCTGGCCGCTGTTCATCACGACGATGCGGTCGGACATCATCATCGCTTCTTCCTGGTCATGCGTCACGTAGACAAACGTGATGCCCAGACTGCGCTGCAGCTGTTTGAGCTCGGCTTGCAGACTCTTGCGCAGCTGTAGATCCAGCGCGCCCAGCGGCTCATCCAACAGCAGCACCCGCGGCTTGTTGGCGATTGCCCGCGCGATGGCGACCCGTTGCTGCTGCCCGCCGGACAGCTGGTGCGGATACCGCTTGGTGAGCGCGGTCAGCTGTGTCATCTCGACCGCCTCCCGCACGCGTTCCTGCTGCTGCTTCGCCGGCATCTTTTTCATCTTAAGCCCGAAGGCGACATTCTCTTCCACCGTCATATGAGGAAACAAGGCATAGTGTTGGAAAACAAGGTTCAAATCCCGGCGATTGGGCGGCAAATTCGTCAGGTCCTTTCCGTCCAGCAGGATTTTCCCTGAGGTCGGCTGCTCGAACCCGGCGATCATGCGCAAAATCGTCGTCTTGCCGCAGCCGCTTGGGCCCAGCAAGGTGAGGAATTCCCCTTCCTTAATCGTGAGCGATAGCGGATGCAAGGCGACCTGTCCCGCAAAGTGCTTCTCCACCGCGGCCAGTTCTATCATCTTTGCATCAACTCCTTCAATGTAGGCTTGTCTTCCTAAGAAAAAAAAGCCATATCCATTGGTATGGCTTAACGGTCCTTGATCATTTTTTCGCATATTCACTATACCTTGTTTTGGCGTGGGTTACAATAGTTTTTGTTGGATCTTGGCGATCGACACCGGCTGGACAAATGAGGGAGATAGGCGGCCGATCTGTCCGGCATTTATGCGCTAACGCTTGCCACTCTGCTTATACGGGCGTTATCGCCGACTCGTAAACGCTACAATTGAAGTTCCCCGTTTCGGGCCAAATAGCGTCATCTTCAAGCGTTGCACTTTCCCACCGTTCCCTATAACTAACCTGGATATGTCTTTTGACTTTTGTCCGACAAAAATATACAATAATTATGTCCGGCAAAAGTAGGAGGTGAGTATTTGGCCGACAAGAAAATGGGGCGTCCAACCGACAACCCGAAGCCTAACAAAATTACTATCAGAATGGACAACGATACGCTTGAAAAACTGGATGATTACTGTAAAAACAACGATATTGAGCGTTCAGAAGGGGTTAGGCGAGGTATTCATCAGTTGGACGTGAAAAAATAAAAGGAAGCGGCGCCCTCTTAACCAAGACCACGCCACTTCCCACCCGCAATCACCTAAAAGGCAGACTGCATAAATATCCTACCATGTGCGGTCCCCCCTTTCAAGGAATTGCAAACGTAAGAGACGAAAGGATGGAGCGAATGAAAAGTATCTTGGAAGAACTTTTTAGCGGCGGTATTTACCGGACGAGCTCATCGTTTCAAGAAACCTGGAATATCGCCCATTAAATCGCAAAATATCCGAGACGATGAAAGTGTGGAGGGACAAGCTGCCCGAACACGACTTCCTAGAGCTCGAAGAATTGCTGGATTTACGCTCTCAAGCCGACTCCATGCACGCTGAAGCAGCCTTTATGTATGGATATAAACTGCCTCCTTGCACAACAAACTAAAGCACCTCGATTGGCAATAGACCTATCGAGGTGCTTTTTAGATGCTCATTGAAACATGACAAAAAAGGCTTACTCTAGAAATTCGGGATCACTTCTTCTTGAGATTCGGATAATATATAAACTTCTTCATCGCTTTTAGGTTGAGCAAAAATATCTTCAACAGTAGACAAGGACTCAAGAATCCTCAGTTGATCTATGCTAACTAACAAGTTGAACGTGTTGTATCCCACTTTCTCGAAGGTCATTTCGTTTCCAAAGGCCAATTTGATTTCTTCACTAAATTTTTCTTCAAATTCATCACCGTGGGGCAAATAGACTTGCACCGGAATTTTCGTCTTCACGTCATCCAACTTGGAAATTTCCTCTTGTAAATTCAATCGGATTTTTCCTTCTTTTTCAATCTTTAATTCCTGCGCATTCCCATTTAACCCTCTTGGTTGCATTTGCTCCAATTGAACTACATTAGACTTCACAGATTCTTTCAAAGCTTTCTTATTGATTATTGATGGCTCGATATGCAGTTGAGATGTATCCCCGTAGGCAAATGACATGCTGGAAAAAATAACTGTAAATGTGAGTAAAAACACTACATGTTTTTTCAGCATTTCAAATCACCTTTCCATGAAGTAATGACTTGCCCAGACCCCAACTTCCAAGGGTTCTGCGCCCCCTATTTCAGCTCATACATCACGGTTAACGTCGTTTGCAGGTCGATTTCGCCCGGTTCCACCGGCGTGCTCGCTGCGGAATCCGCCGCGGCCATTTCCATCATTTTATAATTCTGCGTGAAGATCGGTGTGCTGGCACTTGCCTGGCTGATACTGAGCACGATGCCCACTTGGCGATTCGCGGCTTTCGCGATCGATGCCGCCTTTTTGTTGGCGTCATTCATCGCCTTTTGGATCACTTGATCTTGGTACTGATCCGGATTTTCGGTGCTGAAGCGGATATTGTCAATCCGGTTGGCTCCCGCCGCGGAGGCTGCATCCAGCAGCTGTCCGACCTTCGCCAAATCGCGGTAAGTCACCTCGAGCGAATGTTGGGCGGAGTATCCCTTGATTTGCTGCCCCTCCTTGTCGCTATACGTATAATTCGGCTGAACGTAGAATTGGCCGGTTTGGATATCCTTGTCGGCAATCCCCCAGGTCTCCTTCAACAGTTTGGTCAGGGCGGCCACTTTGGTCGCGTTGGCGCTTTGGGCTTCCTTGGCTGTCTTCGCTTCCGTCACCACGCCGATCGACAGATACGCCACATCCGGCTTCACGGACAATTCCCCGCTGCCCACCACCGTGACTACATTCTTCTGCATCTCGCCATCCGCATAAACCGGCACCGGCGCGTTAAGGGCACCGCTTACAAACATCCCTCCGGTAATCAACGTTCCAGCAACCAGCAGCGAAGCCGCCGGCTTTAACCATGTTTTCATCTTCATGACCTCCAATATTTTTTTTGATAAGCCCTGGTAATTTACCCTCTAAACGCAAACCGCGGACAAATGTTGCAGCTCACGCAAAAAAAGGATGATTCCGCAGAAACATCCACGGAAACATCCCCTTGTTCCGAAAGGCTAAAAACCAGCGTTTACTGGTTCTCCAGCTCCTCTTTGCTGACCAAATTGATTAAAGCGTTTGCAGCCTGCTCAGCATCCGCACCCTCCGCGCTGATGTAAATCTCGGTGCCAGTACTGATCGCTAAGCTCATGATCCCCATAATGCTCTTGGCATTGACCTTTTTATCGTCTTTTTCAACGAAAATCTCTGAAGAATATTTATTCGCTTCCTGAACGAAAAGCGCAGCCGGCCGGGCGTGCAGCCCCGTCTTCAAACGAACGGTAACCGGGTGTTTAACCATGAAAACTTACCCCCTATACGAATTCAATCCATTTCGTCACATTCGTAGACATTATAATTTCTATCATTATAGCATACGGAGTACAAAAGACACTAGCAGCAAAACCAGTTTAGCTCCCGCGAATTTTTTCGGCAAGCTCGTCGATCTTGCGCAACCGGTGGTTCACCCCTGATTTGCTGACCGTTCCTTTCAGTAGCTCGCCCACTTCCTTCAGGTTCATATCCGGGTGGGCCAAGCGGACCTCAGCGACCTCCCGCAGCTTCTCCGGCAAGTTCTCCAGACCCACTTCCTTCTGCAGCAGCTTGATGTTGTCGATCTGCCGGACGGCAGCCCCGATCGTTTTGTTCAAGTTGGCCGTCTCGCAGTTCACGATGCGATTCACGGAATTGCGCATGTCGCGCATGATCCGCACGTCCTCGAATTTGAACAACGCCTGATGCGCGCCGATGATGCTGAGGAGCTCGATGATTTTTTCGCCTTCCTTGATGTAGAAAATAAACCCTTTCTTCCGCTCGATGCAGCGCGCGTTCAGATGAAACTCGTTCGCCAGATCAACCAGCGCCTGGCAGTGCTCCTCGTACATCGAGGCAATCTCCAGATGGTAAGACGATCCCTCCGGATTGTTGACCGAACCGCCGGCCATAAACGCCCCGCGCAGATAAGCCCGTTTACAACAGTTTTTCCGGGTCAGCTCCGGATTAATCCCCGGGTTAAAAATAAACCCTTCGGAGACGATTTTCAGCTCCTTCAGGATCTCCTCCACCCGAGCCGGAATGCGGACGATGTACACGTTGTTTTTCTTGAGGCGCATCTTTTTGCGGACCAGCAGCTCCGTGTGAATTTGGAAATGCTTCTTCAGCAAGGAGTAGATCCGCCTTGCGATCGCGGCGTTTTCAGTGGAGATATCCAAAACGATCTTTTTGTTCGAAACCTGTACCGATCCGTTCATTCGGATCAAGGCGGATAATTCGGCCTGCTCGCAGCAATCTGAGGCTTCGACCATCGTCAGCTCTTTTTTGGTTTGCGCCGCAAAAGACAAGGGACTCACCTCTTTCGTAAAATCCAGTTATCAACCAGTTGGTAAATATGATGGCTTAATTTATCGGCATCATGCCGCAAATATCTACGGAACAACACCAGCGTATCGGCGATGACCTTGTACCCTTGACCGGTCACGTTATCCCAGTCCACCTGGACGGGCTTGGCGCCTTTCTCCGCGTAAAAATCCTGAACCTGCGGCGGAATTTCGCCGTCGTTGACGATAACGTAGTCGAACAAATGCTTGCCGACGTGATTGTACACCGCCTGCAAGTGATCGCTTACGGTATAATCATCCGTCTCGCCCGGTTGGGTCATGACGTTACATATGAATATTTTGATCGCGGAGGTATTTTCCAATACGGCTTCGGCCAGCTTGGGTACGAGCAAATTCGGAATAATGCTGGTATACAAGCTACCCGGTCCGATCAGAATCGCGTCGGCCTCCCGGATCGCCTCAACGGCCTCCGGCAACGGCTCAACCTCCTCCGGTTCAAGGAAGATCCGCTTGATCTTGCCCCGGACTTCGGGAATCTTGGATTCCCCGGTCACAATCGTGCCGTCTTCCATCTCCGCATGCAGTACCACCGCTTGACCGGCAGCAGGCAACACGCGCCCGCGAACGGCAAAGACGCGGCTGAGCTCGCGCACGGCTGTCACAAAATCGCCGGAAATGTCCGTAATCGCCGCTAAAATCAAATTACCCAAGCTATGGCCGGCCAAGCCCGAACCCGATGCAAACCGGTAATTCAGCATATCCGACAGCAACGGCTCGACGTCGGCCAGCGCGGTTAATACGTTACGGATATCGCCGGGTGGCGGCATTTGTAATTCGTTGCGCAAAATCCCGGAGCTGCCCCCATCGTCGGCTACAGTTACGATAGCCGTGATATCGAGCGGTTTCTCTTTCAACCCGCGAAGCATGACGGATAATCCCGTGCCTCCGCCCATCACGACGATCCGCGGAACTCTAGTCTCCTTAGCCCGATGTATCACTTGATTCACCTCTTAATGAGGGTTCAAGAAGAGATCGGAGCTTCCTCTTGAATGGCCTCTATACTTGCAGGGGAGCTTGCTCAGCGGTCCCGGCCTTCGTCGCGATGACTGACGCGAACCGTTTCCGTTTCGCTGACGCCAAGCATCCGGCCCAGGTATTCGGCGATCGCAACCGAACGGTGTTTGCCGCCGGTGCAGCCGATACCGATGATGACCTGGCTTTTCCCCTCTTTATGGTATTGCGGCAGCAGGAAATGCAGCATATCCAGCAGCTTGGCCAGGAACGTCTGGGTCTCCGGCCACTTCATAACATATTCATATACATCGCTGTCTTGTCCCGTGTGCGGACGAAGCTGCTCGATGTAATGCGGGTTCGGTAGGAAGCGGACGTCGAACACCAAATCGGCGTCAATTGGAATGCCGTATTTAAATCCGAAGGAAGTAATATTCACCGATAAATTGCTGCTCTCCAGATGCGAGAAGCGGGAAATGATCTTCTCCTTCAACTGCGCCGGCTTCATGTTGCTGGTATCGATCACTTGGGTCGCCGACATCCGCAATTCGTCCAGCATTTTACGTTCCAGCCGAATGCCGTCCAGCGGCATCCCGTCCGGGGCGAGCGGGTGGCGGCGGCGGCTTTCCTTATACCGTTGCACCAGAATCGAATCGGTAGCATCCAGGAACAGGATTTCACATTTGATGGTGAAATGCTCCTTAATGTAACCCAGCGACTCCGACAGCGCCGTGAAGAACTCCCGGCCGCGCAGGTCGATGACGAGCGCAACCTTGGCGATTTTCCCTTTGGACTGCTCAATCAATTCGGCGAATTTGGGAATCAGCACCGGAGGCAAATTATCCACGCAAAAAAATCCGAGATCCTCCAGACTGCGTACGGCCAGCGATTTGCCCGCCCCCGACATGCCCGTGATAATGATCAGATTGGCGACCGAACCTGTTTCCTTCTCCGGCATTGTTGTTCCCTCCTCGCGAAATTCTCCTTGTCCTATATTCTAATTATAACGGACCGGAATGACCTTATTTGCCGTTTTCCCGGCCATTTCCCGCTGTAACGGACCCCAGAGACCTTATCGGGCTCTGAGGACGGCCATTGAGCTGCATTTCCCGCAAATAAGGTCTCCTAGGTCCGTTAGAAACGGTTATCCGTCCACGACAGTAAATAACGACTCTGGTGTCCGTTAGATGCTTCGTGATTGAAAGACAACCTCTTGAACTAGCTTATGATTAAGAGCGGAGGAATAAGCCGGCAGCGCCAACCATCCCCGCATCATTCCCCAGCGTAGCCGGCACGATTTGCATGCCGCGTTGCACCGGTTCCGGTGTCAATTTGGCGAATACGCTGCGAACTTCGTTAAACAGAATGTCGCCTGCTTTGGATACGCCGCCGCCGACGATAAACAATTGCGGATTCAGGACGACCGCCACGGCTGCCATCGATTTACCCAGGTAAAATGCCGCACGGTTCACGATGCGGATCGCCGCTTCGTCACCGGCTTTGGCCGCGTCAAAGACGTCCTTAGCCATGATGTTCTCCACAAGGGACAACGACGTCCGGTCGCCGCGCGCCACGGCGTCTTTGGCCATCCGAATAATACCGGTTGCCGAAGAAACGGTTTCCAGGCAGCCCATTTGTCCGCAGCCGCAACCGATCGCTTCCAGGTCCGGTACAACGGACATATGCCCGAGCTCGCCGGCCATCCCGGAGAAACCTTGATAAATTTTGCCGTTAATGATAATCCCGCCGCCTACGCCGGTGCCCAGCGTATAGCAAACGCAGTTCTCGATCCCTTTGCCGGCGCCGCCCCAGGCTTCACCTAACGCCGCGACATTGGCATCGTTGTCTATTTTGATCGGCTTGCCCAGTCGCTGTTCCAAAATCTCGCGGATCGGGAAGTCCTTCAAACCTACATTCGGCGCCAAAATAATGATCCCTTCGCGGACATTCGTAAACCCGGCCACGCCGGCGCCTACCCCTGCCACCTGCTCCCAGGCGAACGGCGATTCCTCCACGACGCGCCGGACATACTTCTCGATGTTAGCGACGATCGTATCCGCACCCTTATCGACTTCGGTCGGGCCTTCATACGTATGAAGAAGCTGGCCTTCCTCATTGCAAATGCCGACTTTGACTGCCGTACCGCCCAAGTCAACGCCAATGTAGATTTTATCAGACATGTTCACAAGCCACCTTTTTTTAAATAATAATAGAATTACGTGTCCATACGTGCAAAAAGGCCATTCTCGATCCATCACCGCGCTGTCCGCGCCATGACTGAAAACGCCTTCGCAAGTAGTTTTCTCCTACGTACCAACTATAAGCGAACCCTTCGGTTCGGTCAAGAGAAGGGAAGAAACGGCAATCCCAATAGCGATAAGGGATTATGCGTAAATGATGTAGATCACAGACAGGCCTCAGCCGCCCGATATTCCACCATTTCCCTCCACAAAAAAACCGGCATTCGCGGGAGGCGAACGCCGGGTGTCAGCCGGGAACCAAAAACAACCGGAGGGGAAGCCGATGTCTAGGACAAGATTCGTTTTTGCCCTTCCAGCTCGCGGATGGGAGCGATGTTCTGCGTGAACTCAAGCGTTCCCAGATAACGACCATCCTCGCTGCGTACGGCGAAATAGCGGATGTACACGAATTTATCCTTCACCGGGATCCAGAAATCCTCGGCATCTTTCCGCCCCGCCTTAAAGTCCTCCAACAGCTGGTTGACGACATGGACGCTTTGCGGCGGGTGGCAGTTTTGCACGGTACGGCCGATGACCGCCTTCGTCCGGGCAAAGATCCGCTCCTTGCCATGCGAAAAATACCGGACGACATCGTTCTCGTCAATAAACGTCAGGTCCACCGGGAGATGGTTCATCACCGCTTCCAGTTGCTCCATCGAAAGGACGCCGGTCTCGAATTTCACGAAGCCTTGCGGAACTCCTGTCCCCGTGCCCGTATCTGTACCTTGCGGTGCGGCTCCTTCCCCCTCTTCGTCCGAAATCGTCAGCGGCACGCGCTCCGGAATCCATTCACGCTCCGGCGCGGTCAAGCAGAAGCCGATCTGATCGCTTTCCCGGGCAATGCTGACCCATTCGTCTTCCGTTAACTTTTCCAGGGCCATCGGCAGTAAAATATTCTCTTCCTTAAAGATCATCTCGTTGACTTCCTTAATGATCCGTTCGATGTCCATAATGACGGTCTCCCGGTCCGCGCTGCCGTCCACCAGCTTGCCCTTCGTTTCCTTAATCATCATGCGGATACCGTCGTCCACGCCCCACATCACCTTGGTTGGGCCGTAGATGCCGTACTTCTCCAGATACGGGAATAGGAGGTTTTCTTTGCGGCTGTAGTGCTTGTCGAGGTCCAGAAGCAGGCTTAAATCCTCCAGCAGCTTAAACACCAGCTCGTCGCTGACGTCTTTCCGGTACTTGTCTAGATGCAGCTGCAGCTTGAAGTTGACCAGCCGTTCGATTTCTCGATTCTCCAGCTTGAAGGTATGCACCGGGTGACCCGGCTGCTCCTCCGGCTTGGACGAGCGGTGGATGTCCTCGATCGAGCCCTTAAAAATCGCCGTATGCACCGAGCACAACCGTTGAACCTCCTCGACCGGAATCCCTTCCTCCTCCATCAACGCATGCTCCATCGCAGAGATTTCCGCAACCGTTACATCGCCAACAGCTGATTCAAACCGCGCCTTCACTTCCTCCACGCTTTTCCCCTCATGCAGCTCCTTGATGATCTCCTTTAACAACTGCTGACGGCGGCTTTGTTCCGGTGCGCCCATTTCCCGATTATTGATCAATTCGCTCATTGCTCAAGCCCTCCTTATATAATCAACCGCATGCCGCTCCGTGTTGTTCTGATAACTCTCGTTGATAACCATTCTCAACATCAAGGTAGCATAGGGAAAATGAGCAACTTGTGATTGCAATCACAAATTATTCAAGCGAATCGTGTATACTCCCGTTTCTTTTTGCTTCGTCTTTTGCCAAAATAGAAACAGGAGGAATGCTATGATGCCTATTACGAACTTGCTATATATTGAAGACGATCTCGAAATCGGAGAATGGGTGAGCTCCAACCTGCAGGACCGTGGATATGCCGTTAATTGGCTAAAGAGCGGGGAACAAGCCGTGGAGAAGGCCGCCGACTGCCAGCTTGTCATCCTCGATGTCATGCTGCCGGGTCTGGACGGGTTCACGATAGGAGGACGGTTAAAGCAGCAATACCCGGAGCTTCCGGTGCTCATGTTGTCGGCCCGAACCTCGATCGACGACAAGCTGCAGGGGCTCAAATTCGCCGACGACTATTTGACGAAGCCGTTCCATCCGGACGAGCTGGCAGCCCGAATCGAGGTGCTGCTGCGCCGCAGCGGGGGTTCCGCTGACCCGGAACCGCTGCGTCTTAAGCATTTGCTGGTGTATGAGAAGGAAAACCGGATCCTCGATCAGAACACCGGCGAAGAAATCGTGTTAACCGGCAAGCAGTTTCACATTTTTGCCTACTTGCTGCGCCATCTCGGGCAAATCCTGACCAAGGAGCAGATCTACGAGGCGGTATGGAACGAGCCGTACCTAGACGGGGACAAAACCTTGATGGTCCATATCCGCCATCTGCGCGAGAAGCTGGAGCAGGATCCCGCGAATCCCGAAGTAATCGAGACGATCCGGGGGATCGGCTATCGGGTGAGAGCATGAAGTTCCGACCGGTTCGTAAATTCCGTAAATCGCTGCTGACGCGATACGTCCTGATCCTGGTGGTGGCCTTCGTTTTTATCCCCGTCCTTATTCCGGTTAGTTTTCTCGCTTCATGGAGCGTTAATTTATTGATGAACCCGGATCAGGTGATCCAGAACAAACGCCCTTACGGCACAGGGAACGACATCGAATCCGCTTGGCACCAAGCTGCCGCCGAGCTGAAAGGGGCTTCCCCCGAAGCGGTCGACAGTAAGCTCCGAGAGCTGAAGAAGCGGTATCCCGACGCTGCACTTTATTGGGTCAACACAGCCGGCCAGACTCGCCTGCAATTGCCCGAACAGGAAACGGTGCCCAAACAGTGGTCCCTGGAGGACACCATCGCTTTTATGAAGCAACGCGTGGATGCCGACCCTTTTACGGTCGTTGCTTTTATTGGCGGGGACGAACAGGCTAAGCAAGGCTTCATGGTACTGGAGCTTCCGCGTAAATTTATGGTGATCCAAGCCGACGGCCGGTCAAGCGACAGCCGTTTTTACGGCGTATTTTTAGCGATCTTGCTGGGGGCGTTTGTACTGCTGTCCTACCTGTTCTTCAGCGACATCCGCAAACGGCTGCTGCGTTTGGAAGCCGGGATGACCCGCCAGGGCCCCGACGGGCTGCCTTCTCCTATTCAGCAGGGGCGTGCGGACGAAATCGGCCGATTGGAGCAAGCCTTTAACGATATGGTGTTCGAACTGAAGGACAGCCGCCAACGGGAACACGAGGAAGAAGAGCTGCGCAAAAGTCTCATCAGCCACCTGTCGCATGACCTGCGCACGCCGCTGACCGTCCTGGGCAGCCACTTGTATTCACTCCGCCAGGAGTCCTTAACGGAGCAGGGCCAGCAATCGCTGGCCTTGATGGAGACGAAAATCAGCGATTTATCCGGCCTGATGGACCATCTATTATCGTACAACCTGCTCTCCAGCGGACGGTATGCCATGACGATCGAGCGGCTGGATGTGCTGCGGCTGGTGCGGGAGAGCGCTGCTGCCTGGTACCCGGTCTGGGAGAAAGCCGGTATCACCGCCGATATTGAGTTGCCCGAGGAGCCGCTGTACTGGAAGATTGACGCCCAGGGCTTCCGCCGAGTCCTGGATAATCTGTTTCAAAACCTGGTTCGCCATGCCGGTTCAGGACGTTATGCCGGGATTGCAGTAGAACCCCGGGGTGGTGCCAGAGCCCTCGTCATCAGCGACCAGGGCCCCGGGATGCAGGCCGTTTCCTCCGCCTCAGGAGCGGGGTTAGGCCTGCAGATCGTAGATCTGCTGCTGCGAGAAATGGGGCTGGCCCGGGACACGGTATCCACAGATACGGGAACCAAAGTATATCTTTATCCCTCTCAAAAATTAAACGAATCTTAAACTTCCCCTGGCTTTGTCTTTAACCTCCGGACGATATGATCATTTCCGAGGTGATAAATCGTGAGTGAAATGATCATTCAAACGGAAGGCTTAACGAAAAAATACCGCGGCCGCGCCGCGGTAGACCATTTAAACCTGGAAATCGCTAAAGGGGACATCTACGGTTTCCTCGGGCCCAACGGCGCCGGGAAAACGACAACGATCCGCATGCTGCTTGGCTTAATCCAGCCGACTTCGGGTTCCATTCACATCTTCGGCAGCGAGCTGCAGCGAGACAAGCTGGCGATTCTGCGCCGCATCGGTTCGCTGGTCGAATCCCCTTCTTACTACGGGCATTTGAGCGCCATCGATAATTTGGAGGCCATTCGCCGCATTCTTCAGGTGCCGAAGTCACGTATCGATGAGGTGCTGGACATCGTCTCGCTGACCAGCGAAGCGCGTCGGCCGGTAAAAGGCTTCTCCCTCGGGATGAAGCAGCGCCTGGGTATCGCAGCGTCGCTGCTCGGCCATCCCGAGCTGCTCATTCTGGATGAGCCCACCAACGGGCTGGACCCGTCCGGCATCCACGAAATCCGTGAATTGATCAAGAGCATGCCGCAGAAGTACGGCATCACCGTGCTGGTGTCCAGCCATCTGCTCGGCGAAATGGAGCTGATGGCCAGCAAGGTAGGCATCATCCGCGAAGGCCGGATGGTGTTCCAGGATACGATCGACAATCTGCGGCTGAGATCAGCACACGACATGGAGCTTGTCGTCTCGGAGCCGGATCAAGCGCTGTGGATTGCCCGCGATCTGGGCGCAGTTGGCAAGCTGCAAAGCGGTACCCTTTCGTTCCCAGGCATGGCCGACGCCCAAGTCGCCCACCTGGTCAAACGGCTGGTAGAAAACGGACATTCCATCTACCGCGTGGAGCAGAAGAAGAAATCGCTTGAGGATATCTTCATGCAGGTGATTGGGGAGGGGGCCGCGGTATGATGTTGCGCTCCCTCTCGGCCGACTTCCTGAAGATCCGGCGCAAAGGCATCTGGTTCCTGATCTTTCTCGCGCCGCTTGGACTCGTTACCATGCAGGCGCTGAATTACGGGCTGCGCTTTGATTGGATGATGAAGCAGCACGCCAGTGATCCGTGGGGCGGTCTACTGGAAAACATCTCGTTTTTCGTCCCGATCGCTTTATATCTCGGCTGTACGCTAATTAGCTCGTTGGTCGCCAATGTAGAGCACCAAGTGAGCTCTTTAAAGCAGCTTCTGGCTCTGCCGATCACCCGAACCGCGGTGTTTAGCGCCAAGTTCCTGCTGTGCTTTCTGTTGCTGTGCGTATCGTGCGCGTTGTTATCAGCCGCCACGGTGACTCTGGGGCTGATCTTTGGCTTCGACCTCTCCGCGCTCCCTTATCTGGATTTAGCACGCCAGGGCTTTTATCCGCTGTTTGCCGCGCTTCCGCTGTTGGCCTTGCAGCTTTGGCTGTCGCTGGCGTATCGCAATCAGGCGCTTCCGGTATCCCTTGGCGTGACGATCTCAATTATTTCACCGTTCACGATGAATCTGTCGGAATGGTTTCCGCTGAACTGGCCGTTATTCGGGTTCTTCGGCCCGCACCGCGAGTGGTTCGTAGCCGCCGGCCTCGCCGTCGGAGCGGTGATCCTGCTGATCGGGCTCATTCATTTCAACCGAAAGGACGTGGACTAAGATGAGAACCTTCCTGAACGTCCTGGCCGCCGAACGCCTCAAGATGGCACGATCCCGCGTGTGGCTCGTCCTCTTGGCCAGTCCAGCGTTGTCCGCCTTAATCGGCGTCCTGCTTGATCTGCCGGACAGCTTAGATGCAAGAGCCTGGCCGCTGCTGATCAGCGGCATGTCGATGCTGCACGCGCTCCTGTTCCTGCCGATCATGTCCGGCCTGTTCCCGTCGTTCCTGTGCCGTTACGAGCACACCGGCGGCGGCTGGAAGCAGCTGTTGGTACTGCCTGTCTCACGCAGCGCGGTGTACCTGGCCAAGTTTACCGTCACCCTTGGGCTGCTGGCCATCTCTCAACTGCTGTTCTTGGCCGCGCTGCTGACCGTAGCGCTAGTCCAGGGCATCACCGGGCCATTCCCTTGGGGAATGATCGCCACCAGCCTGATCGGCGGACTGGTTGCCTGCTTACCGCTGGTCGCCTTGCAGTTGGGTGTATCGCTGGTGTGGTCCAGCTTTGCCGCCCCGCTGGCGGTGAATGTCTCGCTGACGATCCCGAACCTGCTGATCATCAATTCCGATAAGGTTGGCCCCTTCTACCCGTGGGCCCAGCCGCTTCTGGCCATGATGCCGCGCGGTCAAGCCGAGTACGGCGCCTTCAATCTCCCCTACGAAAGCCTGTTGATTACAGTTCTGGGCAGCTTCCTGGTGTTCCTGGTAGCCGGCATGTTGTACTTCCGACGCAAGGCTGTGTAACGCAACGACAAAAAGCCTGTAGATTAGCCGGATGAGCCTTCCACTCATCCTAGCCAATCTACAGGCTTTTATTTAATAGGGGAGGTTATTACGAACTGACTGGCTACGGGTGCTGGTTTATTCTTTAACGCCACCCAATGCAACACCGGCAATGATATACCGGGACAACAAGAAGTACACGATAAACAACGGCAACGCCGTCAGCGCAAGCCCCATGTAGATGGAACCAAACTCCGTCTTGTAAATATCGCCGCGCAGCAAGCTGACCATAATCGGCATCGTATATTTACTCTTATCCGTCAACAAAATGAGCGGCATAAACAGGTTGTTCCAGTTGGCCACAAAGGCAAAAATCGCTTGCGTTGCAATCGCCGGCATCATCAGCGGCAGGATGATTCGGTTAAAGGTTCTGAATTCCCCGGAACCATCCACCCGCGCAGCCTCTACGATCTCCAACGAGAGGGTTGCCAGCAGGTATTGACGCATGAAGAACACGATCGCGGGTGCCGCAATCGCCGGCAAAATCAATGGTAATAAGTTATTCGTCCAATGCAATTTATACATGAACTGATAGAAGCCGATCGAGCTCGCTTGAGCCGGAATCAGCATGACGCACATGATAAAGGTAAAGAACGATTGACGCAGCTTCCAATTATAAGCCACAAGCCCGTAAGCGGTCAGGGATGAGAAATAAACCGCTAAAGCCGTCGCCGATGCTGAAATAATAAACGAGTTTAAGAAGCCTTGGATAGGATCAAAGCTCTTGTCTAACAACACCCTCAAGTTGCTCATCATGTGACTCGAAGGAATAAGCGAGAGACCGCTTTGGATTTCCGCCGTGGAACGTGTAGCGTTGACAAACATGATCCAGAACGGCAAGATACTCAGAATCGCCAACAGAATACATACGACATAAACAATCGTCCGATTAATTCTAAGGGCTACGGCACTGCCTTCTTTAATTTTTTCCATGGCTTAGACCTCCCCTCTAGCTGCCGCACGTTCAGCTTTTCTTTGTTCTTTAAGGACCTTTTTCAATTTCGCTGCATCACGGTCCCGCATCAGGTAGAACAATACGGCGGACAGAAGTGCTGCGACGATGAACAGAAGCATACTTGCCGCTGCAGCGCGGTTGTACAAATAGCTTCCTTTAAACGCTTGCCCATAAATAAACATCGTTGTAGTCAGCGTGGAGTCGTCCGGTCCGCCTTGCAGGAACAATTGCGGAATATCGAACATCGTCAAACCGCCGATCATCGACGTGATTAATGTATACAGCAAGATCGTACGAAGACTTGGCAACGTGATTTTAAAGAAGGTTTGCCAACCGTTCGCACCGTCAATGGATGCAGACTCGAAGAGCGCCGGGTTAATGCCCATAACGCCTGCCACCAGAACGATCATGGTGTTCCCGTACCACATCCAGAATTGAATAAAGGAAACAATCCCCCGCGCCGTCGTCTTATCCTGAAGGAAATTGATCGGTGCGTCCGACCACCCTAACAAATGGAACAAACTGTTGATTGGCCCCATCGGGTAAGCAAATAAAGAGCTAAAAAGCACTGCAATCGTACTTGCAGTGATAATATTCGGCATATAGAGCAGGATCTTGAACGCGCCTTGTCCTTTAACGTTCAGGCGTTTGTTCGTGAACCATGCGGTGAGAAGAAGCGCAAGTGCGATCTGCGGGATAAAGTTGATAACCCAGAGCAGACCTGTGTTAATCAATGATTTTTTAAACGAGGCATTCTCAAAAATGAGATCTCTAAAGTTCTGAAAAGGGTTATCCAAAATTTCTAATGGTTTAGGGATGATCCCCTGCATGTTCGTAAATCCGATAACAGCCGTGTACAAAATGGGATACAGTGAAAAAACCAAAAATGCCAATACAAATGGCAATGTAAAAATGTAGCCGTATCTGGAATAGTTGACACCTTTGCGGCGCATGCTCTCACCTCTTTCATGGATATAAAGGGGCGGGTTACTCCCCGCCCCTTCGCATCTCCTGCGTATTCTTATTCGCTGTCGATGCCAAGTTGGTCTTTCACTTGTTGTTTGAAGGTTTTGATCGCGTCGTCACGGGATTTGTTGCCTGCCGTGTATTCACGAACTTGATCGCGCCACAGTTTGTTGATGGTTTCGTCGTATTGCGTCAAGTTCTTACCGGAAGCGTTCGCGTTCGCCGGAACGAATACGTCAAACATGTTTTGACCGCCGAGTAATGGAACTTCACCATTCGACTTCGACATAACCACGGAGGAAGCTACGCTATCCTTCGTTCCTGCTTCGCCCTCTTTCATCGTACCGTTAGCCCAGAAATATTGAAGGCCAGTTTCCGAAGTATCCAGGGTAATCCAGTTAATGAAGTCAGCAACTGCTTTCTTCTTCGCTTCGTCTTTCGTTACGTCTTTGTTAGCCAACAACCAAGTGCCGCCCCAGAAGAAGCCTGTTGGTGGTTCAGTTACGGCCCAGTCCCCGTTCGTATCTTTAACTTGCCCATTCATAACGTAGTTGATCAACCAAGCTGGTCCAAAGAACCCGAAGATCGGTTGAGCGCCGGAGCCGGACATATCAGCATACCAAGCTTCCGTCCAGTCCGTTGTATCGTTGTGGAAACCGTTGTCCTTCAACTTCTTGGAAAGATCCAGGAACTCTTCGCGTTTCGGATCGATATGCAGTTTGCCGTCGACGATCCAGCCCTTGTCGGAGCTGTTCTCGATCGCATGCCACATGTCGCCGTCACCAGATACGATGCCGTAGCCTTTAGCTTTCAGCTTCTCAGCTGCCGAGAAGAATTTATCCCAACCAGGACCAATTTCGGTTTTGATCGTTGCTGGATCATCCGTTCCGAAAACGTCTTTCGCCAGCGAACGACGGTAGATGAAAGCGCCGCCAGTTGCTTGGTAGCCAAGGCCTTTCAACTCGCCGTCTTTGCTACCGATATCTACGGAATACTGAGCGATGCCTGCATCCTTAACCATTTGGTCAGTCAAGCCCAGGTCAGCGTAGTTCGCTGCATACCCGGAAGCATCACCTTGTGTATACTTCAGGACAAACGCGGCTTCAGCTGCATAAATGTCCGGAGCGTCTTTGCCGCCGCCTGCGAGAGCTTGG
Organism: Paenibacillus rubinfantis; assembly: GCF_001486505.1. GTDB lineage: Bacteria > Bacillota > Bacilli > Paenibacillales > Paenibacillaceae > Fontibacillus > Fontibacillus rubinfantis. The sequence continues at coordinate 27,942 of NZ_LN909064.1, read as the reverse complement.
TCAAGCGCAGGTTGGTAAGCGCCATCCGTTGTTGCGATAACCGTAGTTTTGAACTCAACGTTCGCGTCCGGATGCGTTTCCAAATATTTTGTCGTCATATTCGGAATTTCGTCCGTAAAGCTCCACAGATTGATGGTAACCTTTTCACCTTTAGAACCTGTACCTGCGGAAGAATTCGTTTCCGTTGGTGTCGTGTTCGAGGACGACTCATTCTTGGAGTTGCCTCCGCAAGCCGTGAGGGCTGTAGTCATCACCAGCAATGCAGAGATCCCGATCAACAGGTGTTTCATACGTTTCATGCGTTTCATGCTTTGCCTCCCCTTTTTGTGTATTTCTCGGTATTTTGTAACCGCATTCATATTTTAATACATCTTGCCCCACTCCATAAGTAAGCGCTTATTGGGAAAAGTTCAACTATTTTTGGGTCTTGGTACCCAACCTCTTCCAATCCAAAGTTTGGGTGACAATTGTCATCTGTAAGTCATGACAGTCCTTACTAACGGGAGACCCCGTGTTCCTTTATTCTAGAGTTAATAGATGAGGAACCAAAAATTGGAGGCGAAATTCCATGGAACCCCTAATTGAAATGAGCGGCGTGAGCAAAATATTTAAAGATAAAAAAGCCGTCGATCACCTGTCCTTCGACATTTCCAAAGGCACTATCACCGCGATTCTCGGCCCCAACGGTGCCGGGAAGACAACGGCGGTCTCGATGCTGCTTGGCTTGCTGGAGCCTACCGCGGGAACGGTTAAGCTATTCGGCAGAGATCCCAAAGACCGGACGGTCCGTGAAAAAACCGGCGCCATGCTGCAGGAGGTCAGCGTGATGGACCGGCTTAAAGTGCGCGAGATCCTGGAGCTCGTTCGCAGCTATTATCCGAACCCGATGGAGCTGGCGGAGCTGGTTCGCCTGACCGGCCTCGGAGCCGCCGATTTGAACCGGTATGCCGAGAAGCTGTCCGGGGGACAAAAGCGCAGCCTAAGCTTTGCCCTTGCTTTGGCGGGCAACCCCGAGCTGGTCTTCTTCGACGAGCCGACGGTTGGGCTCGACATCACCGCTCGGCGGCGCTTCTGGGACAGCGTCCGCCAACTGGCCGGGCAAGGGAAGACGATCGTCTTCACAACGCATTACCTGCAGGAGGCCGACGACATCGCCGACCGGATCCTGCTGTTTAACCGGGGTAACCTGGTCGCGGACGGCACGCCGGAAGCGATCAAATCGCGGATCATCAAACGCTCGGTTTCCTTCCTCGTCGAAGGCGATGGCCCCGAGCTTCGCAGCCGGCTGTTGGCGCTCTCCCCGGTCTCGGAATGCTATAGCAAAGACGGCCGCATCCATGTCACAACAGAGGATACGGACGCCGCGCTGGCCGCTTTATTTACCGCCGGTCTGCCCGTGCACGACATACGGATCGAGCAGGGACGGCTGGATGAAGCCTTTGAGCAGCTTACGGCAAACCATGAAGAGGAGGCGGTGTAACGATGCGTACGATTACGATGCAATGCAAAGCGGAGCTGCTACGGGTGTTCCGCAATCCCTATTATGTATTCTGGTCGCTGTTGATGCCGGTTATGTTCTACTTTATCTTCACGCGCGTGGTCGATACCGGCGCCGACAATGTGGGAGCATGGCAGGCGCATTACTTGATGTCGATGACAACATTTAGCGTGATGGGTTCGGCGATCATGACCCTGGGCATCCGGCTGGTTCAAGAACGCACCCAGGGTTGGTCGACCTTCATGCGAATCACGCCGTTGCCCGGCTCGGTGTACTTCTTCGGCAAAATGTTCGGCCAGACCATGATGCACCTGTTTTCCGTCGTGTTTATTTTTATCGCTGGTTATCTGATTAATGGAGTATCGCTGCCTTGGCACCTCTGGATCTACAGCGGCTTATGGATTGTAGCAGCTTCGCTTCCTTTTCTCGCACTTGGGACGTTGGTCGGGCTGATGAAGCGCGTGGATACGGCGAGCGGCGTCAGCAACGCACTATACCTGGCTTTGGCGGTAACGGGGGGCATGTGGATGCCGATCGAATCGCTGCCCAAGGTGATGCAGGCCATCGGCAAGTGGCTGCCTTCCTACCAGTTTGGGGGCGGGGCCTGGGCGATCGTTCAGGGGAAGGTTCCGAGTTGGCGGAACGTCTTGATTTTGCTGGGCTACCTCTTTCTGTTTATGGTACTATCCACTTATATCCGAAAAAAACAGGAAGCGGTGTAATGAAGCATGAGGTTCGGCAGGTTCGAATTATTTCCGAGAAAATACGGCTGGTTCCCTTACATCTGGCCGATCTATCTGGCTCTTCCTGCCGTCAACATTCGCGGAGAGCAAGGGGTTAAGCTGCTCATTGGTTATGCGATGATTGTACTCTTTGCGGTGACGTACCGCCAGATGTATTGGACGACCGGCAAAACCTTTAACTTGTGGCTTGCGCTGCAAATGGCCCTGATTCTGGCGCTTTGCGTGTTTTACGGTCCGTACAACTTCTATATGGGCTTCTTCACCTCGAACTTTATCGGTTGGTATACCGATCACAAGAAATTTAATGTGGCGATATCGTGTTTTGCCGCGGTGGAGGTGCTGTCGCTCCTCAGCGGTTACCGGGAATTGGTGCCCAGCGATCTGCCGTTCTTGGTCCCCTTTCTGGTGATCATGCTGGTGATGCCGTACGGGATCCGCTCGATGGCGAGACGGCAGCACCTAGAGCAGGAGCTCGACCGGGCTAATGAGCAGATCAAGGAGCTGATCAAACGCGAGGAGCGAATGCGGATCGCCCGCGATTTACATGATACGTTGGGGCATACGTTGTCCTTGATCACGCTCAAAAGCCAGCTCGTCGAGAAGCTCGCGGCTAAGGACACTGAGCGGGCCCAGGCCGAGGCGCGGGAGATCCAGCGCACCTCGCGGGCGGCGCTGCGGCAGGTGCGGGAGCGCTCTTCCGATCTCCCATCCCCTGTCGCTTAGACAGATCTAGAGGTGTATAAGAGCCGGGGGCGACAGCGCCGCGGGCAACGGCCTGAAAGGCATGGCCGAGCGCTTGTCGCTTATCGATGGAGCGTTAAGCGTCGGGCCGGGGCACTTGGCCGATCCCACTGCGGAATCGCCCCCTGGCCATGGTTCCGACTCCGGCTCCGGCTCCAGCCAAGGCACCCGCCTGCGGATCGCCATCCCGCTTATCGTGAAAGAAGCCAACAAAGAAGGTGAAACCGCATGATTCGCATCGTGATTGCGGAAGATCAACGGATGTTGCGGGGAGCCCTCGCTTCCCTGCTGGACCTGGAGGACGACCTCGAGGTCGTCGGCCAGGCCGGGGACGGCGCCGAGGCGCTGGCGCTCATCGAAGCCCTGCACCCCGATGTCTGCTTGATGGACATCGAGATGCCGCTGATGAGCGGGCTTGAGGTCGCCGAGAAGCTGCAGGCGCAGGGATCGCCCTGCCGTGTCATCATCCTGACGACGTTTGCCCGGCCGGGCTATTTCGAGCGAGCGGTGAAAACCGGCGTCCAAGGTTACCTGCTCAAAGACGAGTCCAGCGACCGCTTGGCGGAAGCGATTCGCCGGGTGATGGCTGGCCACCGCGAGGCTTCGCCAGAGCTGGTATTCGGCAGCCTCCGCCGGGACAATCCCTTGACCGCTCGCGAGCAGGAAATCCTTCGGCTGGCGGCCGAAGGCCGAACCGCCGGGGAGATCGCCGCCTCCCTACACTTGTCCTACGGCACCGTTCGCAACTATATTTCGGAAGTTTTGAACAAGCTAGAGGTCAAAAGCCGGATCGAAGCGGTCCGCCTCGCCGAGGAGAACGGCTGGATCTAGGCGCACACGGTAGACGCGCAAAAGGACGCCGATCTCGGCGTCCTTTTGATTTCGGCCCTACCTGGCCCAATTCTATATGATTTTTCGAATACATTTTGCCGGAATCCTCGGATTTGGCGTATTGTATTCGATTTTTCATATACATTTCTCGATTCCGGCCGCATCCGGCCCCATTCTAGATGATTTTTCGAATACATTTAGCCGAAATCCTCGGATTGGGCGCATTGTATTCGATTTTTCATATACATTTCTCGACTTCGGCCGCATCTGGCCCCATTCTATATGATTTTTCGAATACATTTTGCCGGAATCCTCGGATTTGGCGTATTGTATTCGATTTTTCATATACATTTCTCGATTTCGGCCCTACCTGGCCCCATTCTATATGATTTTTCGAATACATTTAGCCAGAATCCTCGGATTTGGCGTATTGTATTCGATTTTTCATATACATTTCTCGACTTCGGCCCTACCTGGCCCCATTCTATATGATTTTTCGAATACATTTAGCCGAAATCCTCGGATTTGGCGCATTGTATTCGATTTTTCATATACATTTCTCGACTTCGGCCCTACCTGGCCCCATTCTATATGATTTTTCGAATACATTTTGCCGGAATCCTCGGATTTGGCGCATTGTATTCGGTTTTTCATATAGTTTGTTCCGTTGTCCCCGTGTTTCCTACCTCTACTTCAACTCCCGGTCGGGCCGCTCCAATCGTGCACCATGCTGCCTTCCAGGAACTTTTCGCAGTCCATCGCCGCCATGCAGCCGGATCCAGCCGCCGTGATCGCCTGGCGATAACGCGTATCCTGCACGTCGCCGCAGGCGAAAACGCCCGGCACGTTCGTCTCCGTGGTTCCCGGCTTCACCACGATATAACCGTGGTCGTCGGTCTCCACCGCGCCGCCAAGGAACTTCGTGTTGGGCGTATGGCCAATCGCCACGAACACCCCGTCGGCCTCCAGCAGCTCCTCCTGGGCACCGGCATTGTTCCGCACCTTCAACCCCTTCACTTGGCCGCCGCCCTCGTCCGTCACCACTTCCAACGGAGTCCGGTTCAACGCCCAGCGAATTTTCTCGTTGGCCTTGGCGCGATCCTGCATGATTTTGGAGGCCCGCAGCTCCTCCCGACGATGCACGATCGTCACCTCCGTGGCAAATCGCGTCAGAAAGTTTGCTTCCTCCATCGCGGAGTCGCCGCCTCCGACGACAAGAAGTTTCTTGCCGCGGAAAAAGAACCCGTCACAAGTCGCACAGGTGCTGACTCCTCGGCCCACATTCTCCTGCTCGCCAGGAATACCCAGATACCTAGCCGACGCCCCCGTCGACAAGATGACCGTTTCGGACTCCAGGACATTGCCGCCCTCGAGCGTCACCTGGAACGGCCGCTTCGAGAAATCGACCTGCTCGACCCAGCCGTTCCTAAATTCCGCGCCGAAGCGTTCCGCCTGCTTGCGCATATTGTCCATCAGCTCGGGCCCCATAATGCCCTCCGGAAAGCCCGGGAAGTTCTCCACTTCCGTAGTCGTAGTCAATTGACCACCGGGCTCCAGCCCTTCGATCACAACCGGGCTCAGGTTCGCCCGCGCCAAATAAATCGCCGCCGTAAGACCAGCCGGCCCCGTTCCGATTACCAACACTTTATGCATACGTTCGTACCTCCTTGGTTCCTAGGAAATGGCTCGACCCTCGATTCCTATGTAAATAGAATACTCCATCAAATTTTCCCCAAGTTGGACCCGCTTTACCCGCAAACTATTGGACTGATGGAAAAATCGCCGCGATCTTCTCCTTCACGCCACACACCTCATCCACCCGTTGAACATAACGACGCGCGGTGGACGCCGAAATATTGTATTTCTGCGCTACTTGCTCGTAGGTGACGGAGTGACCGTGCATTTTGGCCGTCAAATACTCAAGCGCCGCAGCCCAGCCCTCCAAATGCGAGACTGCCGGCGTATCCGGATATAATCGGGTGAGAAAATCCGCCCATAACGTCTCCATATCATGCTGCTGTTGGAGGTCAAAGCTTCGCTTCATTTGGTCCATCGCCAAATCGACGACCGCTTGCCATTCGCTCCGCCAAACCGGCAGCTCCGTCGTCACACGTCTGGGATCGATCAGAGTGGTCGTCGCTCCCGATCGAACCGGCAGCGGCTGGTTCACGCCGAGATTCCGGAGCACGAACAATGCCATTTCCTTCAGGTAGGCATCCTCCTCCGGCTCGAGCAGGAAGGCTTGCAGCGCTTCCTCAACCTCCTGGTCGGCGATTAGGCCAAGCGCCTGGATCACCTGCAGCTTCGTCTTGGTATCACCGTGGCGCAGCGCCCAGAAGAACGAAGAGCGAATCAGCGGATTCTCTTTCAAATCGGCCGGGATGCCGTCCTCCGTGATCTCCCAGCGCTTCATTTGCTCCTCAAACGGGAGCAGGTATTGATAATTCACCGGGAACGGCCCTGCCTCGGGATGCGCACGCTCCTGGGCAAGACAGTTCAAGTAATAGTCGGCTACACTTGAGCCGGGATCCATCCTTTTGCCCAGCTTCCACAGCTGCTCCGCTTCAGCCGACCGCCCGGTATGGTACGCCGCTACCGCCGCATAGTGGTACAGACTGGCGTCCAAAAGCGTCTCCTCGCTGCGCAGCAGCCGTTTAAAATGGCCAAAGGCCGCTTCATGACGGCCCAGAATCCCCATTGTCGTCGCCAGCTTAAATACGTGCTCCTGGTGGAAGGGCACGATAATTTCCAATCGTCCAGCCAGCTCCTCCAGCGCCTCAAGGTTCCCTTCATGCTGATAAAAAATCGCCAGATTGCACAAGCCGTGCAAATTGCCGGGATCCTGCTCCAGCACCTCACCCACCGTATCCTGTGCTTTGCGGAACAAGCCCAGGTAGTAATAACCTAGAGCCAAGTTGTTGCGAGCCGCCAGAAAGTCGGGGCGGTTTCGCACCAGTTCCTCCAGCATTTTGACCGCTTGAGCGAACTTCCCCTCTTCCAGCAAAGCGCGAGCCTGATCATGCTCGTAGACGCCATGCCGGGATTTGATGCTCTTCAATTTGGTTGGCCGGTCCAGTTCGTATTGCAGCAGGTCGATCATCTCTTCGGCCTCGCTCAGGAACTGCCCATGTTCATCCTCTTCCAAGTAACGGATGAGCGCTTCTTCCGCCGCTTCGAACTGATCCATGTTGGCATAGTTGTTCGCCATATAGAAATAACATTCCGTCATGGCCGGATCAATCTCCGTCAGCACGGTGTTCAATACTTCGTTAGAAGCCTCGTAATCTCCCATTTCCGATAAAATCCCGGCCATATTGCAATGGTTCACCGGGTTGCTCGGCTCATATTCCACGGCTTTGCGAAAATATTTCAATGCCTTGTCATAGCGATAACGGTCCAACGAAGAGACAGCTCTCTCGAAGAAAAACCCCGCATCCATCGAGATGGGCAGCACTTTCGCCCGTTTGGTTTTGGCCGGTCGCTTCTTTTCCTTCAAGCAAGGCACCTCCTTAGAATTCATTCTTCTCAGTCTACTTCCCGCACTCTCAGGTAAACTCTCCATTCCCCAGTATAACATAGGAGAAGCTGTCCTCCCACGGGGAATCCTGACGGAAAATAACGGATATGCCAACGCCGGAAGGAAAACCGCCGCTCCCAACCGAATAAATAAGATATTTACAGAGAAAGGAGTTATTTCCATCGTGTATGTAGAATTTGTCTGGGAAAACATCGTCGTCTCCGCATTATTCCTTGCCCTGTTGGTTTATGTCATCTGGTCCATCTTCCGAAATAAAAAGAACCGATAATAAGTTAATTGCCGCTCGGATCGCAGTGACAAGAAGAAGGGAGCCATCAAATCTATGGAAGCCAAGCAACCCCCATTTCCCACAATCGACGAATATATCATTCAATTCCCGCCGGAGATTCAGGATCGACTGCAGCAGATCCGCAAGCTGATCCAAGAGACCGCACCGACCGCAATTGAAAAAATCAGCTATCAAATGCCTACGTTTGAGTCGGATGGCAAAATCCTGGTGCATTTTGCGGCTTTTAAGAAGCACATCGGCTTTTACCCCACCCCCAGCGGTACGGAGGAATTTACCGAGGAGCTGTCCGCTTATAAAGGCGGCAAAGGGTCCGTACAGTTCCCCTTGGATCAGCCGCTGCCGCTGGAGCTGATTCGCCGAATCGTTCTTTTTCGGTTGGAGGAAAACCGTCGGATCGCTGAAGCAAAAGCCGCAAAGAAACGCTGAATCACCAGCCGGCTCAGGGGAAAAACGCGCACACAAAAAAGCCGCCCGTACGGCGGCTTAGAATTATCTATTAAATTCCACGATCCTTAAACAAAGCGGCGATGGATCCGCCCTCCAGGATAAACTGCGTGGCCCGGGCCAGCATCGGCGCGACCGAGAGCACCTGCACATGCGAAGAATGCAACTCCGGCTGCGCGATTGAATCAGTAACCACCACTTGCCGGATGTTTGGGTGCTTCAGCTTGTCCAGGGCATTTTCGGAAAAGAGTCCGTGCGTCGCGCACACGTAAGCATCCGTCGCTCCCCGTTCCTTCAGACCCTCCACCACGTTGACGATCGTGGACCCGGTATCGATCAAATCCTCAATAATGATCGGCGTATGTCCGGCAACATCGCCAATCACATGCGTGATCACCGACTCGTTGTGCGTAGGGCGCTTCTTGATCATAATCGCAAACGGCGAGTCCAACCCATTGGCCAGCTTCTCCGCCATCGAAGCGCGTCCCGCATCCGGCGAGACGATCACAGGGTTCGGGATCTGCTGAGCCTTCAGATAATCGGTCATCAAGTCCAGCGCGGTCAAATGATCGACCGGAATATTGAAGAAGCCTTGGATCGCCGGCGCGTGCAAGTCGATCGTGACGACCCGATTGGCCCCCGCCGTCGTCAGCACGTCCGCAAGCAGCTTGGCCGAAATCGGCTCCCGCGGCGCGGATTTGCGCTCCTGCCGAGCGTAACCGTAATAAGGCATGATGACGTTGATCGTTCTAGCAGAGGCCCGCTTCGCCGCATCGATCATCACCAGCAGCTCGACGAACAGCTCATTGATCGGATGGGACAGCGACTGGACCAGAAACACGTCGAAATTACGGATACTTTCCTCATAATGCACATATATTTCTCCGCTTTTGAAGCGCGACAACTTGACCTTTCCGGGTTCAATCCCCAGCCGGCCGCAGATATCCGACACCAGCTTCGGATTGGACGAACCGGAAAACATGCGCATTTTGGCTTCCATAACATCCTCCCGAATCCTTATTTATGACTTGGACATGCCTACTCTTTTATCGTACATGGATTCAGGTTTGCCGTCCAGCGCCACACCTACGGTCACTACCGTCGGCTTACTTCCCGACCCCCAGAGGAATCATCGTACGCCGCCGTCCTTCAAAGGTTGCCAGCTCCCGCACGCCCAAATTGTACAGTAGGGCACGCGCTTGATCCAGGTGTTCGCTCAGCTTCAGCGGATCATGGGCGTCCGATCCGACGGTGAGCGGAATCCCCATCTCGATCGCCGCCCGCAGGATCCGTTCGCTTGGGAACATCTCGGCGCACGGCTTGGACAACCCCGAGGCGTTGAGCTCCATCGCGATCCCGGCTTCCTTCACGGCAGCCAGGGCCCGACGCTCCAGCTGGATCGTCTCTTCCTCCCGCTCCGGCCCCGGTTTGTACCCAAACCGCTTGATGACGTCGAGGTGGCCGAGGAAATCGTAAAACCCGGTTTGCGCAGCTTTTGTCACGGCATCATAATACCGCTCATACACCGCAAACACGTCCTGGCCTTCCCAGTGATGCACCTGACGGAAATCCGAGACGTCCCATTCCCCGAGAAAATGTACCGATCCGATCACATAATCCCAAGGATAGGCTTTGACAATCTGCTCGATCCGCGCTTCCCATCCTTCGATATAATCGCCTTCCAGGCCAACTCGGACCTCGATTTGCCCGCGGTATTTCTCCTTTAGCCGAAAAGCCTCCTCGACATAGCGAGGCAACTCCTCCATCGGCATGGCCATCTCCGGATAATACTTGGCCGGATCGACATGCAGCAGCGGCATATGGTCGGAGAGACCCAGCTGGGACAAACCGATCTCGATCCCCCGGCGAATGTAATCCTCCAACGCGCCAACGGCATGGCCGCAGCGTTCGTGATGTGTATGATAATCGATCAACATCGGTTTACGCCCCCTGCCTAGTCGCGCCGCGGCCGTTCATGGCGCCGCTCCAGCTCCTGCATGATGTCATCCAGCGGCAAATTGCGCTCGCGCAGCAGCACCAGCAGGTGATAAATCAAGTCGCTCACCTCATAACGGAGCTCGTCGTTGTCGCCGTTTTTGGCCGCAATAATCGACTCGGCGGTTTCTTCGCCAACTTTCTTAAGGATCTTATCGAGGCCCTTCTCAAACAAATACGTCGTATAAGCCCCCTCCGGACGCTCCGCATAACGCTCGGCAATTAGCTGCTCCAGCTCGGCAAGCACCTTAAAGCGCTCATCGGCCCCGCCGCTTGCTCCTGTCGATGACGCCGCGACTTCGGCTTCTGCCGCTGTCCGGTAGAAACACGTTGGCTCCCCAGTATGGCAAGCCGGTCCGTTCGCAAGGACTTCCACGAGCAGCGTGTCCCCATCACAGTCGTATTTCAATGCCGTAATCCGCTGGGTGTTGCCGGAGGTCGCCCCCTTATTCCACAGTTCGGCCCGCGACCGGCTCCAGAACCAGGTCAACCCCGTCTCAACTGATTTGCGCAGCGATTCCCGGTTCATGTAGGCCAGCATCAGCACGTCTTTACTGCCTGCCTCCTGCACGATAGCCGGAACCAGTCCGGATGCATCCCACTTCACCGCCTGCTCCAGCTCCTCGATTGATAGCGACAATTGCAGCGGTTGTTGATTCCCTACGGTCATCGTATTTCCACCCCTTTGGCTTTCAGCTCTTGTTTCAAATCCGGTATTGCAATTTCTTTATAGTGAAAAATCGTCGCCGCCAGCGCCGCGTCCGCCTGTCCTTCGGTAAATACCTCGTAAAAATCGTTCACCTTCCCGGCTCCGCCGGAGGCGATCACCGGAATCCCCACAGATCGGCTCACCGCGCTGGTCAGCGGCAAGTCAAATCCGTCCTTAGTGCCGTCCGCGTCCATGCTCGTCAGCAAAATTTCGCCGGCACCGCGCTTCTCGGCCTCCTGTACCCAGGCTAACGCTCGGATGCCCGTTGGTTTACGTCCGCCGTGGGTGTACACTTCCCATTCGCCCCACTCGGCGTTAAACTTGGCATCAACCGCCACCACGATACACTGGGAGCCAAAACGGCGCGCTCCATCGGAGATCAGCTCGGGGTTCACCACCGCCGCCGTATTGATGCCGATCTTATCGGCGCCGGCCCGCAGCAGGCGCTTCATGTCGTCGACCTGGGAGATCCCGCCGCCAACCGTAAACGGAATGGCGATTTCACCGGCCGTTTGCTTGACGACCTCGACCATCGTCGCCCGTCCTTCATGCGACGCCGAGATGTCCAGGAACACGAGCTCATCCGCCCCCTCCCGGTCATATAACGCCGCCAGCTCCACCGGATCCCCGGCATCGCGCAGGTTCACAAAATTCACACCTTTGACGACCCGCCCGTCCTTCACGTCAAGGCAGGGAATAATTCGCTTTGCGAGCATGCTGGTTCGACATCCTTTCTAGGTTCCGTTTAGTTCAAAGCCCCGATCGCCGCGATGGCTTGGGCCAAATCGATGTTCCCGGTGTACAGCGCTTTGCCGACGATAGCACCACCGACGCCCTGACCCGCGTGGGCCGCGAGCCGCAGCAAGTCGTCCTGCACCGTCACCCCCCCGGAAGCGATCACCGTTTTGCCGGACGCCTGGGCCAGCGACAGGATCGCTTCCACGTTAGGCCCCTGCATCATTCCGTCGCGGGAAATATCGGTGAAAATAAACGTCTCCGCCCCTTTGGCGGCCAGTTCCTTCGCCAGCACCTCGGCCTGGACCTCGGACGTTTCCAGCCAGCCGCGCGTAGCCACAAAGCCGTTCCGGGCATCGATGCCAATCGCCACCTGATCCCCGTAGGTGCCTAGCACCGCTTCGGTAAACGCGCGGTCCTCGATCGCTGCCGTCCCGAGGATGACCCGGCTGACGCCCAGCGACAGCAGGCGTTTGACATCGTCCAGCGTACGCAGCCCGCCGCCAACCTGGACCGGCACCTGCACGCTGCGGGCGATTTCGCCGATCAGCTCGTCGTTGACCGGATGCCCGGCCTTCGCGCCGTCCAAGTCGACCAAATGAATAAACGACCCGCCTTGCGCTTCCCAAGAACGGGCCACTTCCACCGGGTTCGCGTTATATACCGTTTCACGGTCGTAATCGCCTTGGACGAGCCGCACGCATTGCCCGCCGCGAATATCGATAGCCGGATAAATAATAAAAGATGACATCAATGATCCTACCTCCTGCCGTTTATCGTCCATACATTGAATGCTCGTAAGGCACCGCCCTAAGATTCCATTTCAAAATAGCGGTAATTTATGGCGTTATTTCTAGCGCATTTGTGCGTTTAGGCAAAATAACGGTATTTCATGGCGCTATTTCGGCAAAATCACCTGCAAGAGGGCAACTTCCCCCAGAATAACGCCACTTTTTACCGCTAATCATCCGCCCAGCCAGCCTATCCGCAAAAACAAGGCCATAAATTACCGCTAAATCTCATGTAGGTGGGCTGGTCAACTCCGCCTCAACTCAGCCTCGCCTCAAGACTCGCCCCAGCTTCAGCCTATCCTTACGCCTGCCGCCGTTCCACCAGCGCCAGGAAATTGCGCAGCAGCGCCATGCCGAGTTCGCCGCTCTTTTCGGGATGGAATTGCATCCCGAAGACGTTGCCGCGGCCCACGATGGCGGTCACCGGATGGCCGTAGTCGGTGACGGCCAGCACATCCTCCTGCTGCTCGGCTAACACGTGGTAAGAGTGGACGAAGTACACATGTCCCTCTTCCAGCCCCGCGAGCAGCGGGTTCTCCGGCTGCCGGAACGCCAGCCGGTTCCAGCCCATATGCGGCACCTTGTACCCCTCGGTGCCCGCAAACCGCACCGCTCGGCCCGGCAGCAAGCCGAGTCCCTCGTTCCGCCCATGCTCTTCGCTCTCGCCGAAGAGCAGCTGCATCCCGAGGCAGATGCCGAGCAGCGGAGTGCCCCCAGCGGCCGCCTGCCGCACCACGGCGTCCAGGCCCGACGCGCGCAGGTGCTCCATCGCGTCGCCAAAAGCTCCGACGCCCGGCAGCAGCACGCCGTCCGCCGCCAAGATCTGCGCCGCGTCCGCCGTAACGCGGCCTTCGTAGCCGAGGCGCTGCACCGCCTTGCTCACGCTATGCAGGTTGCCCATCCCGTAATCGACGATGGCGATATTCATCGCATTACAGCACTCCCTTCGTCGACGGCACCCCGCTGACGCGCGGATCGATGCTCGTCGCCTCGTCGAGCGCCCGCCCGAGCGCTTTGAACACCGCCTCGATCATGTGGTGCGTGTTCTGGCCGTAATGCACGATCACGTGCAGCGTGATCCGTGCCTCCAGCGCCAGCTTCCACAGAAACTCATGCACGAGCTGGACGTCGAAACTGCCGACCCGGTCGGAAGGGTATTCCGCACGGTATTCGAAATGCGGCCGGTTGCTGACGTCGATCACCACTTGAGCCAACGCCTCGTCCATCGGAATAAACACGCTGGAATAGCGTTTAATCCCTTTTTTATCGCCCAGCGCTTCCCGGAGGACCTGCCCCAGGCAAATGCCGATATCCTCCACCGTGTGATGGTCGTCGATCTCGATATCGCCGCGCGCCTGCACTGAGAGATCGAAATGTCCGTGCTTGGTGAACAGATCAAGCATATGATTCAGGAAAGGCACGTCCGTCTCCAGCTGTGAATTCCCGCTTCCATCCACCGTAAAGTTTAATTGAATGTCGGTTTCGTTGGTCTTGCGGCTGACGCTCGCTTGGCGAATCGCCGCTCCCCCGTTATGATTGTTGGCCATCTTGATTTCCCGCCTTTCCTTCCTGTTGCAGCCGCACCTCGATCGCCCGGGCATGACCCTCCAGGCCTTCCCGCCGCGCCAGCTCCATAATGGTTGCCCCGTTCTTCAAGAGCGCTTCCTTGCTATAGTAAATCAAACTGGATTTCTTGATAAAATCGTCCACATCCACCGGCGACGAGAACCGCGCCGTCCCATTGGTCGGAATGATATGATTCGGACCGGCAAAATAATCACCCACCGGCTCCGAGCTGTACGGCCCGAGGAAGATCGCTCCGGCGTTCTCCACCCGACCCAGATAGCCCATCGGATTCTCGACGATCAGCTCAAAATGCTCCGGCGCCAGCTGATTAATCACATCGATCCCGTCTTCGATGGAATCGACAAGGATAATCGCGCCATAACGCTCGATCGAAGCTCCGGCAATCGCCTTGCGCGGCAGCGCGGCCAGCTGCCGCTCCACCTCGGCCTGGCACGCCTTCGCAAACGCCTCCGACGGTGTCACAAGGATCGCTGACGCCATCTCGTCGTGTTCGGCCTGGGACAGCAGATCCGCCGCCACATAGGCGGGATCAGCGCTGTCATCGGCCAGCACGGCGATTTCACTAGGACCGGCGATACTGTCGATATCGACGACACCATACACTTCGCGTTTCGCGAGCGCGACGTAAATGTTGCCCGGCCCGCAAATCTTATCCACGGGCCGGATCGTGTCCGTGCCATAAGCGAGCGCCGCAATCGCTTGGGCCCCGCCGACCCGATAGATCTCATGTACGCCAGCTTCCGCTGCGGCCACGAGGATGTACGGGTCGATCCCCGCTGTGCCGCCCGTCGCCGGCGGCGTCACCATCACGATCTCCGGCACGCCCGCCACCTGGGCCGGAATCACGTTCATGAGCACGGAAGACGGGTACGCCGCCTTCCCGCCGGGAACATACACGCCGACGCGCTTCAGCGGCCGGATGATCTGCCCCAGCAAGCTCCCGTCCGGCTGTAAATCCATCCAGGAGTTGCGCTTCTGCCGGGCGTGGAACGCCCGGATATTCTCGGCTGCTCCGCGGATCGCTGTAACAAACGATGGCTCCACGGCCTCGTACGCTGCCTTCAGCTCCTCCTGCGTCACGCGCAGCCCGGACGCCTCCAGCTTCATCCCATCAAATTGCTCTGTGTACCGAAGCAGCGCCGCATCGCCTTCCGTTTTGATCGCCTGTACGATCATCTTCACCGTTTCGTTTTGTTCCGGCGAACCGTATTCCACTTCCCGCCGCAAATCAAAATCCTGTGCCGATACCAGTTTCATCATCCGGCATCCCCCTGCTTTCATCTTTGCTTATCGTTCATCTTAAGCTTGTTTAACCTCATCCCGCCGAATCACCTTGCTCAGCGCATCGCAAACGGCCTGGATTTCGGCGTTTTTCATACGGTAGCTGACGCGGTTGGCCACCAAACGGCTGGTGATCTCAAAGATCTTCTCCATCTCGACCAGCCCGTTCTCCTTGAGTGTCTGCCCGGTTTCAACCATGTCGACGATCCGGTCAGCGAGGCCGATCAGCGGCGCCAGCTCGATCGAGCCGTTCAGCTTGATCACCTCGACCTGCTGTCCTTGCTCGCGAAAAAACTGCGACGCCACATTCGGATACTTCGTGGCGACCCGCTGTTGAATTCCCGGCTTCCAATCCGGCAGCGCGATCACCGACATCCGGCAGCGTGCGATACCGAGATCAAGCAGCTCGTAAACGTCCCGGTTCTCCTCCATCAGCACGTCTTTGCCAACGATTCCGATATCGGCCACCCCGTATTCCACGTAGGTCGGTACGTCCACCGGCTTCGCCAGAATAAACTCCATGCCGATGTCGGGAAGCGGAATCACCAGTTTCCGCGTTTCGTCCACATCGTCTGGAATCTCGATCCCCGCCTCGCGGAACAAGGCGGATGCTTTTTTATAAATACGCCCCTTGGGCATGGCGACTTTGATGATCTGTTTCAATGGATTGTGCCCTCCTTCCAGGCAGCCCTGCCTTGACTCAAAAACTCACGAACGTCAGGATGTCGCCGTACGCCGGCCCCAGCGGCCCCGCCTTCCGCGCCGAATCCGGCGCGCTAAGCAGATCCTCCGGCCCTTCCGCGCGGCGCATCAGCACACTGCGACCTTCACCGCGCAACCGCTCCGCTTCGGCGAACGCCTGCTTCCGGTTGGGCGCGTCATACTGCAGAACCACCGGCAGTTCCGGTTCGCTCTCTAGCCCGCCCACTCCGTCAAGAATCCGGTTCGTCTTCAGCGAAAATCCCGTAGCCGGCGCAGGCCGTCCGAACTGCTGCAGCAAGTTATCGTATCGTCCGCCGCTGCACACTGGGAAGCCCAGCTCCGCTGCATATCCCTCGAAGGTCATCCCCGTATAATACGAGAAATCCCCGATCATCGTCAGGTCGATCATCACGTGTTCGGCCACCCCGAAGTCCTCCAGCGCATCCCACACCTGGCTGAGATGCCGCACCGACGATTGGGCTAGCGAATTGCCGCTCAGCTCCAACGCTTGGCCGCAAATCTCTTTCCCGCCGCGCAGGCGGAGAATCCCTTCCAGCTCATCCCGCTGCTCCGAAGATAGCGACAACTGGGCCAACGTTTCCCGGTAACCTACAAAATCGCGGTGCAGGAGCCCTGCCTTTAACGCTTCTTGGATGTCCTCCCGACCCGGGACGGCGTCCTCCAACAGACCGTTCAAGAAGCCGACATGCCCGACGGCGATCTTAAACGACTTAACGCCCGCCGCCTGCAGCGAAGCCACCGCCAAGGCGATCACCTCGGCATCGGCATCCGGGGAATCATCTCCAACCAATTCGACTCCGGTTTGGAAAAACTCCGCCTCCCGTCCCGCCTCTTCCTCAATGGCCCGGAACACATTGGCGTGATACGACAAGCGCAGCGGCAGCGGTTCTTCCTTCAATAAGGAGGCGACGACCCGGGCGATCGGCGCCGTCATATCGGAACGGAGCACCATGGTGGTCCCCCGGTTATTCAACAATTTAAACAGCTTCTGATCCGACGTCGAGCTGGCCACGCCAACCGTATCGTAATATTCCATCGTTGGCGTCATGATCTGCCGGTAACCCCAGCCCGCCATACAATCCAGGACACGCCCTTCGATCGCTCGCAGTTTATCCACCGCAAAAGGCAGATAGTCTCGGACCCCCGACGGTTTTTCAAAGCCCTTTGGTTTCGACAAGTGATTCACCTCACCGTTGTTCTCTCTCACACGATTCCCTTTATTATATTAAAGTGCTACCATACTACCAAAGTAAAGAGTAGCCCAATTTTATCATATTTTCTTTTGGACCGTCAATCGCTTCTTCCCGGTCGACTCCTTGATTTTGCTTGCCCTACAGTATTCCCCAAGCAAGGGTCAAAACCCTTGCGAATTCCCAATCTATGCAAAAAAACCGGCCGGGTATACCCGGGCCGGTTCAACTCCTCATAGTTACGTATTTGCGCCAATGGAAGGGTTTTGTCCGCTTTCCCGCCGTCCGGCCGGTTTCTTTTTGCGCAAGGAAGCTGGGACATTCCCAAGAAACCACGCCGCAAAGGGCAGCCGCCGGAAGCAGAGCTGCACGAACCCCCACGACAGGAACAACGCCAACATGGAGCCGACAATGATGTAGATCAGATAGCCAAGCGAGGCGCCGGGCAATTTCTGTTCGCTCCAGAAGTACCGATACACGAACAACACAAACGGGTGAAACAAGTAAATACCAAAGGAGAGCTCCCCTAACCGGGTCAGCGATCGGGTCCAGAAGGACGAACCTTTTCGATGGATGTAAAAGGCCGCCTTCATCAGCACCATTGCGGAAAATAAGGTGTGCACGTTCCATAGCAACTCAAACCACAGCGTGTTTGGCGAGCTATGGCCCTGACGGTACGAATACCAGAGTTGGACATGAGCAAAAGCGATCGCCAGCCAACTGATCCATAAAGCGGCTGTCCAGCCTTTTTGGACCTTCGACAGGGCTTTCCACTCCGTCGTGAGCCAGGCTTTGATTTTACCGAAATAGATCGCCAAGGCTGCACCAAACATGTAGTAACCTAAATAACTAAGCGCATAGCTTCCTTTATTCGGGAGCTGAAGCCCATACTTGTTCCAGAACACAAATCCCCATTGCAGCGCCAGACCACAAGGGAAAATCAGCGCCAGCAATACGCGGTGATTCCGGAAGGACTGAAACAGCCACAAAAACAGCGGAAACAACAGGTAAAATTGGATACTGATAAACACGAAATACAGATGAGTGTAGGCCGTGCCGGTTAGCAACGCCGTCCCCAGCGATTTCAGCTCGTACAGCTTGGAATTATTGACAAAATCATGACGGTAGATGGCAACCACCGCGAAATAACAGAAGGAGACCAAGAGGTAGGGTAAGATGATATAAGTGAGTCGCTTCTTATAGAACTTGCTTACCAACTGGCGGCTGATCGGTTGATCGTAATAATTGTAGAAGAGCACGAAGCTGCTCAGAAAGATAAAGGATGGGGTCCCGATTTTGAAAAAAATGTTCATCCAATTATAAAAGTAGTAGACCGGTGAATTTAGCGCTTGTTCAGCTGCCGCAAACGAGGAAGCATGCACCTGGATGACACTAAAGATCGCTAACGCCCGAAAGATATCCAGTTGCGGCAAACGTTCCTTGACCACCTTGCTCACTCAACCAACTCCTAATCATAATTAAGAAAGGCTTTTCTCATGTACTAGACGCCTTTTTATAGCAAAAGTTTCTATTTGCTACTCTTTTCACTATATCAGAAGTTGGTAAATCGTAAAACCGTTTGGCCTTCTTGGCCGTCTTTAACATAGGGAATCAAATTACCGGCCGGTAATCCCTGTACGCTGCATTTTACATTGGAAGGAAGGGGCCCGCTTTGGAAGAGAGAGAATGGGCTGCCGCTGCCTGCAGCGGAGACGAGCAAGCTTTTTATCAGTTGATATCCTTACACCGGCGCAAGCTCTACGGCATCGCTTACAGCTATTTGCGCAACGAATCGGACGCCCTGGACGCCATTCAAGAGACGGTCTGCAAGGCTTGGATCAAATGCCGGCGCTTAAAAGATCCCGAGGCCTTCATCCCATGGCTGATCCGGATACTGATCAACTGCTGTATCGATGAGCTGAAACGGCGGAAACGGGTTCTTCCGTACGTTGCGGAGACGGTGCAGCCTACCGGGGAAATGGTCAGCGTATACAAAATGGATCTGGACTCGGCCCTGGATCAGTTAAAACCGAAGTACCGCCATGTTTTGACGCTGAAATATGTTCAAGATATGACTTTGGCGGAGATCGCCCGGGTGCTGGACCGCCCGGAGGGGACGGTTAAAACTTGGCTGCATCAGGGCCTGAAGCAGCTTCGCCGCCATATGGATGTGGGAGGTGAATTGTATTATGGTTGATCGGGAGGAAGACCTGCTTTGGGCTCGTTATTTTGAAGGATTGGGTCTGGCTGAGAACCAAGTCCGGGACGAGAAGCTGGATGCGGCAATCCGCCGGGGGTTGGAGCAGGGGAGGACTCAACGCAGGATATGGCATCTGCGCCGGGGACTGACCTGGACAGCTGGCGTGGCAGGTACGCTAGCCGTTTGTCTATTGCTGCTATTTATGTGGCCGAGTGGAGGGATGTTTGATGGCTCACCATCCCCTTCTACGACAGCCAGTCAGAACGAAAACTATCCAAGTTATATCTCGTCCTTAATGACCTCCGAGATGGAGCGGGCTACCGAACTCGGCTTGTACCAACCCATCGGGAAGTCGACGGAAGTGGCGGGAACGAAGGTGACCGTAGACGGTGTACTAGCGGATGGGAGGACGGTGGTGTTTTTCTATACGTTGGAGAATATCCATCGCAAAAAGCTAGATACCGAAGTTCATCTGGGGCTTAAGGATGCCACTGGGAAAACGTTTGATTATTTACCTGTGTTTCTTCCCACCGGCACTTATCCGGACGACACTGTCACTCACTTAAAATACACGTTGAATATTGAGGATCCTGACGCACCTACTCGTCTGTTGTTATCCGTTAGTACGGAGGAGTCCAGCGACCAACCTATTAGTGAAATCCCGATGGAGTGGAGCAGCCAACCTTATACAGGGATGAAGAAAACTGTTCCCGTTAACCAGATCGCCACCATTTACGGTCACCCCCTAACGATCGATCAAATCGTTATGCGGCCGTTGAGTACGACGATCCTGTTCAAACCTCAGGAGAGCGTGGACCAATGGATGTCCCAATCCGTCAAAGCTAAGCTCTATTTAGGTGGAGAGGGCGAAGCGGAATTCCAGCGGTATGCACCGCTCCGAAGCCTGATCTATGACTATCAGACGGGGTCTACCGATGTGTATCTCATGGGGCTTGAATTTGGGAGCACCTATGATAAGGATTGGAATGAGGTGACGCTCGAAATTGATAACTTTGGCGTTTATCCGGAGAAACAACGATCCATTAGCCTGTGGGTAGACACAGACAAGGAGCAGCTTCTTTATTCCGAACCGTCAGTCAAGCAAGTGGAAGTGCTCGAACACGATAAAACTATTGAGGTTCTGCTCCATATGAACCAAACTCCGGGAAACAAGGTCAGTTCGCCTTTTACCGTGGATGAGTACTTCAACGACAATCAATTCAAATCCGTTTATCGTATCCTTCAGGATGACCGCTCCCCAATGTATACTTTGGACGGGGACAACGAAACGATACGGTTCGAAATAGATAAACGCGAATATACCCAGCCATTACGCATCACCGTGATGGAGAAATTAGACGACTCCTATAAACCCCAAGCCATCAAGATTCCCCTGAAATAACAACAAAAAGCGGTCCCGACCGGCGAATTGCCGGGTTCGAGACCGCTTTTCTTTACGCTTTCGTCCGTCGTTACCGTGTACCTAATCACCTGTAACGCTGACCACAAAGCTTATATCCACCAAAATCAACGTGTTACGATTCTAACGCTGACCACAATGCTTATTGTTGTTTTCTGTGGCCAAAATCCCCTGTTCTCTGCGAAATAGCGCTTCTCAGCGTCGTTGGAAATTCCACAATGCCAAAATCGTCCCAATAGCGATCCTGATCAGCGTTAGCACGCAAGCCATCAGCACGTGTTAGTTTCGTTAAGGTACATCGAGTACATCAACTAGGGATTCTTCCGCTCCAGCACCCGCAGCGGGTTGCCGCCCACAAACGTACCGGGAGCCACGTCTTTATGTACCACCGATCCAGCGGCAACAACCGCTCCGTCTCCGATCGTCACACCCGGGAGAATCGTGCTGTTCGCTCCGATCATCACCTCGTCGCCGATGCGCACTTCGCCTAGCCGGTATTCCTTAATCAAGTATTCATGGGCCAGGATCGTCGTGTTGTAACCGATCACCGAATTGCGTCCGACCGTAATCAGTTCCGGAAAAAACACGTCCACCATCACCATCAGCCCAAACGCAGTGTGCTCGCCCACCTTCATGCCAAGCACCCGGCGATAAATCGCGTTCTTGACCGAAAGGATCGGGCAATACCGGGCGATTTGGATAAATATGAAGTTGCGAACGCCCTTCCATGGGCTTACCGTTCGGTATAGCTGCCAAAGCGCATTAGGCCCTTCGACCGGATACCGCTTGACTTGTCTCACGAATTCACCGGCTCCCACCCTAAGATACCATATAAATCGGTCATATCCTGGAGGATGTAGTCAGGATCATATTTGCGTAGCACCGCTTCGCCTTTCAATGACCAAGCCACACCCGCAGCTTGCACGCCTGCGGCCTTCGCGCATTGCAGGTCGGCCGCACTATCGCCAACCATCAGCGTTCGCGCGGGATCGGCGTTCAGCTCGCGCAGCGCCGTCAGAATCGGTTCAGGATGCGGTTTGGGGTGCTTCACGTCCTCCACCGTGACGATCGCCTTCATATACGGTTTAAACCCGAACATGTCCAAGGCGAGCAGCGTCGTTTCCTTGATTTTCGTGGTAACGATGCCCATCGTGATCCCCCGTTCGTGCAGCTTGGTGATCACTTCCTTCACATGCGGAAAATCACGGATCAGTTCATCATGGCGTTCCCGGTTATATTTCCGGTAATCCGCCACCAGTTCCGCCACATCCTCGCGGCCAGAGAACATTTGCAGCTGATGCTCCAACGTCATCCCCATATGCGGAATGATTTCTTCCCGGGTATGCGGCTTCAAGCCGTTTTTTTCGATGACATGCAGGAATGTCGTAATAATCAGTTCATTGGTATTGATGATCGTTCCATCCAGATCAAATAACACGGTGTCTATCATGGGGGCGTTACTCCTTTTTATCTTCCGGAACCTCCGGTTGCTCCTTCACCGTTGTCTCCGCCGGCCGGGCTGCTTCCACCTTCTCCGGTTCGTTCACTTCGACTGCTCCCGGCAAAGCTTCTGCCGCTGCGATTTTCGTAGAAATAATCGGGTCGCTGTAATACGGCAAGTCGCGTACCGTGCGGCGGCGTACAATAATGAAGATAAGGGCCGCGATGACAATGCCAATCGCCAACAGCTGAGAAATACGTACGTTGCCGTAAGACGGCGCCAGATACCCTTGTTCAAAGCCAAGCCACGTCATCGGCGCCCACAGCCCGTTCACGAACGACGCAAGCCAGTCCGCTCCTTGGAATGCCAAGCTGTCGGTCCGCAGCGCTTCGATAAAGAAGCGTCCAATCGAATACCAGATGAAATAGGAGGCGAACATTTCCCCTGCTCGCATAAACTTCTGTCTGCGCAGGATGAGCAGCAGGATCAAGCCCACCAGGTTCCACAGTGATTCATACAAAAACGTAGGGTGATGGAACGTCCCCTGCACGTTCATTTGATTCACGATAAACGAAGGCAAATGCAGGTTGTCGCGGAGGAAGCCCTCCGTCGTAGGTCCGCCGTAAGCTTCTTGATTGACGAAGTTCCCCCAACGTCCGATCATCTGTCCGATAATCAGCGAAGGTGCGCAGATATCGGCGATTCGCCAGAAGTTATAACCGCGGCGCCGAACAAAAATCACTGCGCAAATAATCGCGCCGATTAACGCCCCGTAGATGGCAATACCGCCGTTCCATATTTTAAAGACATCCCAGAAATTATTCTTGTAATCATCCCACATAAACGCAACGTAATAAATCCGAGCGGCGATAATCGCCGACGGCACCCCCAGCAACAGCAAGTCCATAAAAAATTCCTGAGGGATGCGGAACCGCTTTCCTTCCCATACGGCTAAGAGAAGGCCCACTAAAGCGGCACTTCCTAGAATCAGGCCATACCAGTGTACTTTCAAGCCCCCGATGGAAAATGCGATCGGGTCCAATAACAAAGTGCCCATCGTTCACGCTCCTAATCCAAATCGTCGATATCTTCCGCAATCGTTTCGGTCAGTTTAGTAGTAAACTGAAGCGCGGCGTTATACCCCATTCGCTTCAAACGGAAGTTCATCGCAGCCACCTCAATAATGACAGCCAAGTTCCGTCCGGGACGTACCGGAATCGTCGCCAACGGTACATCGGTATCGATGATTCGTGTTGTCTCTTCATCCAGCCCCAGTCGGTCATACTGCTTCTCCTGTTGCCAGGCTTCCAGTCTCACGACCAGCGAGATTCGCTTGTTGTTACGAATCGCCCCGGCGCCAAACAACGTCATGACATTGATGATCCCAACGCCGCGAATCTCCAGCAGGTGGCGGATCAGCTCGGGGGCCGTCCCGTGCAATTGGTTATCCGAGGTTTGGCGAATTTCCACGGCATCGTCCGCAATCAGACGGTGGCCGCGCTTCACCAGCTCGAGCGCCGTCTCGCTCTTACCGATACCGCTGCTGCCGGTAATTAGCATCCCGACGCCATAAACATCGACGAGTACCCCGTGAATGGTTGCCGTTGGTGCCAGCTTCCGCTCCAGGAAACTCGTGATCCGGCTGGACAGGATCGTTGTCGCCATGCTGCTGCGAAGGACCGGAATCTGCTTCAATGAGCTGATTTCAATGAGTTCCTCCGGGACATTCCAAGACCGGGTGACGATAATGCACGGCGTCTCCTCGCTGCTGCAGAGCCGTTCCATCCGATCTCTCCGCTCTTTCTCCGGAAGCATCTCAAAGAAAGCGAGCTCGGTTTTCCCCAGAATCTGAACGCGCTCCGGCGGATGGTATTCAAAATAACCAGCCATCTCCAGGCCCGGTCGATACAGGTCGTCAACCGTGATCGCACGCTTTAACCCCTGCTCTCCGGAAACCACCTCGAGTCCGAATTGGTTCACTAATTCGGAAACTTTCACTTTTTTAGCCATGGTGTTCTTCCTTTCCCCTGCCGTCATCCAAGATGAGGCTGCCCGTCTGAAACGGACTCCGGCTCCAATATAAGCTGCCTTGACGGCATTCATTCATCTTGTTACTGGATCACTTAATGTATTCATCGTAAAGGAAATTGTCACGTAAATCAATCATTGCCCCGGGAGCAGCCCCGGGTCCTTAACTTTGGAGCAGTCATTTCTCCCATTTAACAAAAAAACCGCCCCGAAGGGCGGTTTCTTCATCGCTTAACGGTTTAGCTGAAGAACACGTTGCGTTCTGTTTCTTTGTCGAAGATATGAATTTTGTTCATATCGATCGCCAGTTTTACGTTATCGCCTTCACGCGTGTTGGAGCGGCCGTCAACGCGAGCGATCAGGCCGTCGCCGCCAGCACCGTTCAGGTACAATTGCATTTCGTGACCCAGGTTTTCTGTCAGGTACACGTTTGCAGTGAATGTCGTTTGTGGCGAAGCTTCCAGGAATACTGGCTCTTCATGGATGTCCTCAGGACGAATACCCATGATTACCTCTTTGCCAATGTAGCCTTTTTCTTTCAGAACGGTTGCTTTGCCTTGTGGCACAACAACATCCATGTTGTTAGCTTTGAAACGAACCGTACCGGCTTCTTCAGCCAAAGTACCATTTACGAAGTTCATCGTAGGCGAACCGATAAAGCCAGCTACGAAGATGTTGCCTGGTTGGTTGTACAGCTCTTCTGGAGAAGCAGCTTGTTGAATGATACCGTCGTGCATAACCACGATCCGGTCACCCATCGTCATGGCCTCGATTTGGTCATGTGTTACGTAGATGCAAGTCGTTTCCAAACGTTTAACCAGTTTTGTGATTTCCGCGCGCATTTGACCGCGCAGCTTCGCATCCAAGTTGGAAAGCGGTTCGTCCATCAGGAACACTTGAGGATCGCGGACAATTGCGCGGCCCAAGGCAACCCGTTGACGTTGACCACCGGAAAGAGCTTTTGGTTTGCGGTCCAGCAAATGCTCGATGTCGAGGATTTTTGCGGCTTCGCGAACGCGTTGGTCGATTTCGTCTTTCTTCACTTTACGCAGTTTCAAACCAAACGCCATGTTTTGATATACGTTCATGTGCGGATACAACGCGTAGGATTGGAATACCATCGCGATGTCGCGGTCTTTCGGAGCAACGTCGTTCACGACGCGGTCGCCGATGTACAGTTTACCTTCCGTAATTTCTTCCAAACCAGCGATCATCCGAAGGGTCGTGGATTTACCGCAACCGGACGGACCAACCAGCACGAGAAACTCTTTATCCGCGATATCAAGGTTGATGTCTTCTACGGTTGCTTTTGCAGCACCCGGATATTTTTTGAAAATGTGTTCTAAGCGTACGCCTGCCATGTGTTTGGCCTCCCATGAATTAAATTTGGTGGTGTTTAAAGGTTCTATGCCTGTTATGAAATCGGATACATTTTATATTTATATATTAGTCGATAGGAGTTCACCCATCCATCCACAAACTGCACAAAAAACTCAGGACCTTTTCGTCACTTTATACAATAGCAGTTCCAGCTTGACCAATACGGCGTCTTTAAACGTTCGCACATCCAGCCCGGTCTCCTGTTTGAACTTATCCATACGGTATAATAACGTATTCCGGTGAATATAAAGCCGCTTGGCGGTTTCACTGACATTACAGTCCAATGCAAAAAACGTCTCCAACGTCGTTAACGTCTCTTCGTCCTGCAGCAGGCCGGCGCGATCTCCGAGTTCCTGTACGAATTGATGGCGTTGCTCCTCCGGAATGCTATAGACCAGCCGCTCCAGCTTCAATTCCCAAGGCAGATGGATTTGATCGGTTACATTAAATACTCGTCCAAGGGCCAACGTCTGACGCAAGAACAATGTAGCCGAAGCCAACTCGGTCTCAACAATTAAAGTATTCCCAACTGTAAGATGAAATCCCCCAACCCACTCATTGGTCACCAGCTCGTATAAGCCTTGGCATAACGCGCTCAGCAAATCCCGCTCCGTCTCGGCCGCCTCTTCGCTCTCCTCCCGCACGCTCATAAACAGCTCTTCTCCCAGCAGGATCAGCCAATCGTCCTTCAACGGGACCAAGATGACTTCACCCCCGAAATAACTCTTCAAGAGCTTGTTCAGCTTCGAAAAAG
The DNA here is from genome assembly GCF_001486505.1 of Paenibacillus rubinfantis. Lineage (GTDB taxonomy): Bacteria > Bacillota > Bacilli > Paenibacillales > Paenibacillaceae > Fontibacillus > Fontibacillus rubinfantis. The sequence goes on along the minus strand of NZ_LN909064.1, from coordinate 1,624 downwards.
AAATTGCCTGCCCTTGACCCGAACTTTCCCAATTCAGCAAAAAGGGCAGCATTTTCCCCTTCAGCTTCGCCTTTAAGGTCAAACGATCCGGCACCGGCTGGTTTAACTCGCCCAGCTCTAAACGTTCCTGCAGCCACTCTCCAAGCTGGAGGCTGCGCGTCTCATCCTCCCGCTTTAAGCTAGTTACGGGGGAAGACGATTCGCGAGCCGCGGACAGCAGCAGTTGGATCAACTGGGCCTCCGCCTCGGTCACCTTGGAGGCCTCCGTTTCAAGAACGCGTACGCTTCCTTGTTGGCGCTCCACGAGCCATACCCATCTTTGTTCAATACGATAAGGACCGACTTTCCGCTCGTCCAATTCCGCGATGGCGTTATTCCAGACCTGCGTTTCCCAGACATTCTCTGAAAGCGATGCGCCGACCACGCTCTCCACTTGCTGTTTTAACCATTTGATATCCATAGCGGTGCCTTTCTCTCCAAGCATTTTAAGGTTCATTAAAATCATTTTATCATACCCGTCGGAGGAAACGTAAATCCCGCCTCAACGCAAAAAAAACCGCTAACCCTAGGGTTAACGGTTTTAGGCATGAGCCATGAAGGACTCGAACCTTCGACACCCTGATTAAAAGTCAGGTGCTCTACCAACTGAGCTAATGGCTCATAAAACTGGTGGAGGCTGATGGATTCGAACCACCGAACTCGTCAGAGAACAGATTTACAGTCTGCTGCGTTTGGCCACTTCGCTAAGCCTCCATATGAATTATGCTTCCCCATTCCCGTGAAAAAGATGTAGGAGCATAAAAGTGGCTCGGGACGGAATCGAACCGCCGACACGAGGATTTTCAGTCCTCTGCTCTACCGACTGAGCTACCGAGCCGTAGGTTTTACGGTAAAATTTCCAAAAAAATAAAGCGGTGAAGTTATTCACTTTCCCACTTTACGGTGGAAATATTGAAATAAATGGCGGAGCCGACGGGATTCGAACCCGCGGTCTCCTGCGTGACAGGCAGGCATGTTAGGCCTCTACACCACGGCTCCGCGTGAAGTAAATGGTGCCGGCGAGAGGACTTGAACCCCCAACCTACTGATTACAAGTCAGTTGCTCTACCAGTTGAGCTACACCGGCACGGTGTAAATGATTGTTGTGCAAGGTTTTAAAGATGGTGGAGGCTGAGGGGATCGAACCCCCGACCCTCTGCTTGTAAGGCAGATGCTCTCCCAGCTGAGCTAAGCCTCCAGGATGTTATGGTAGCGGCGGAGGGGATCGAACCCCCGACCTCACGGGTATGAACCGTACGCTCTAGCCAGCTGAGCTACGCCGCCACAATATAAGCTTGTACAAATGGCGGAGAGAGAGGGATTCGAACCCTCGCACCGCTTACGCAGTCTAACCCCTTAGCAGAGGGTCCCCTTATAGCCACTTGGGTATCTCTCCAAGCCATAAATTCAAGGTTTAATCCTTGAAAACTGAATACGAAACGAATTTGCGTGTTAGTTAATTGGATAAGCCCTCGACCGATTAGTACCTGTCAGCTCCATACATTGCTGCACTTCCACCTCAGGCCTATCAACCTCGTCGTCTTCAAGGGGTCTTACTAATTGGGAAATCTCATCTTGAGGGGGG
>NZ_LN909063.1:555641-743503 GCF_001486505.1 Paenibacillus rubinfantis | reverse complement strand
TTCACCCTCTCAGGTCGGCTACGCATCGTCGCCTTGGTGAGCCGTTACCCCACCAACTAGCTAATGCGCCGCAGGCCCATCCGTAAGTGACAGATTGCTCCGTCTTTCCCAAGTCCACCATGCGATAAACTTGCGTATCCAGTATTAGCTACCGTTTCCGGTAGTTATCCCAGTCTTACAGGCAGGTTGCCTACGTGTTACTCACCCGTCCGCCGCTAAGCTAATCAGGAGCAAGCTCCCGATTAACTCCGCTCGACTTGCATGTATTAGGCACGCCGCCAGCGTTCGTCCTGAGCCAGGATCAAACTCTCCAATAAAGTTTAAACTTATTGAATAAGCTGATAGCTCATTTTGAATCTGACGATTAAAATTAATCGTTTATTATTGACGTGTTCCATTTGTTCAGTTTTCAAAGAACTTGTTTGCGTATTCGGCAATTTCTGAATCAAATTCAGTTTTTGTCGAACAGTTATTTATTATACTCAATCAGTCGAATCATGTCAACTTCTTTTTCGACAACCCTGCAGGCTTTTCTACACGGTATCGTCCGAAGCGACAAGTAATAATTTATCACGCCGGTAAACTTTTTGCAATATGAAATATTCTCCATGCCTGCCATAGGCCGATGACCTGCCGTTTTTTAGTTTGCCGACGGGTTGATTCTCCTGATTTCGCGCCTTTTCCGACGAACCGCCCAAATGCCGACCCCGCTGCAGGACACGAGCAAAAAGCCTGCGGCTAATCGCAGCGCAAGATCATAATCGCCGGTAAAGACGCTTAGCCCGGACGACCCAGCAACAACACCCAGAGAGAAGAAGGCATAAAACATTCCAAACGCCTTTCCCTTATGCTCCGGGTCAACATGGCCAACAAGCAACGCGTTTAAGGAAGGGAAAAGCAGTGCGAACCCTAATCCGTAAACCGCCATCACAGCAAACATCCCCGCTTGTTGTCCAACCATTGAGAGGGAGGTAAGCGAAAAAATCACGATCACTCCGCCCGCAGTGCATAACCGCAAGGGGGAGATCCGATCGAACCAGCGGTTGCTCGGCAGGAGGAACAAGCTGATGGCAACAACCCCAAATACGCTAAGCATCAAGCCGGCGGCTTGATCCGGCAAACCTAACGCTTCCGCTTTGAGAGGAAGGCTGTACGTCAATGCCCCCATGGCAAACATTAAGGCAAAAGCACCGTAATAAGCCATTGCCGCCGATTCGTTCCGCAGCGTAGCAATAAATGCTTGTTTCGTGGTAGTGGAAGAGGCATTCAAGTCTTCATGACGAGTTTGGCGATCCCCATACTTTCCGAACACTACCAATACTCCCCCCGCAACCAGCAAAGCTGAAGCCACCACAAACAACCAATCCAATCCCGCACTAGCTTTCAGAATGCCGGCTAAAGCGGGCCCCAAGATGGCCGCAACGCCAACTGCCGCGCCGGAGTGAGCCATGGAACGCCCTTGATCCCGCGCCGAAGACACGCGCGATACCAACGTAAAAACGCTCGGCACCAGCAGTCCGCCAGAGAGCCCGTGCAGCACGCGAACCGCCAAAAGCTCGGCAGGCTGCCGAACGACTGTATAAAGGAGCAGAATGCCGGCGGTTACTATTAACCCCGTGAGGAGAACTCTTTTCCCGCCATACCGGTCGATCCAGAAGCCCGCTAGCATATTTCCCACCATATTCGTCAGGGAATACATTCCAACGGCAAGCCCTATTTGAAAAGAACCAGCCCCCAAACTTAACGCCAAAGGCCCCATCACCGGCAACTGGATAAATAAGTCCATGAAGCAAATGAGAACCAGCGTGTTTAACAACCATTTCGTTTTTGGCATCTTCTTCTCCTATCTCATTTGATCTTTGAAGATTATACGATATAACGTTCCCGCCGACACCTCAACAATCAAACCTAATGATGACGATCTGCCGAAATTTCTCAGGTTGGCATAAAAAAAGAGGGGGGCCTCCCCGCTTCCGCAGGGATCCCCCTCATATAGGGTCACTTCTTCTGAATGCTGTTTATTCGCCCGAATTGCTGGTAGACGTATCCGTCGATCCGGATTCGATGATCATCACGCTGCCTTCGCTTTCAGCAGAGTCGCCATTTCCGGAACTGGTCGATTCACCGGAAGCCTTCTTGGCGGCCTCATCCTTCACGGCCTTATCCAATAGGGCTTGAGCTTCGTCCTGCACGGTTTGCAAAGCTTCATCAATCGATTTCTTCTTCTCCTGGACCAGCTTCAGCTCCCGGTCAAGCACCGGCTGGTATTGCATATAAAAATCATTTGGAATCTTCTCGTAGCTGCGGCTTGCGTTCTGGTCAAGCTTCGGTTTCAGTTTGTAGAACGGCTCCAGGTTCACCCCATTATATTCCGTAGCAATTCCCATGCGGGACAACAGACCGTTATTCATTGATCTCGATTTGACCCGAGCGAATTCCTCGCCATTAATGAACTTAATAAATTCCCAAGCTGCGTCTGAATTCGGCGAATTGGCTCGGATCGCAAAAATATCACTAAAGTAGAGGTTGCGAGATGTTTGTGGATCAGCAGGATCTACCGGCCCCGCAGCGATACCTATTTGAAATGGTTTATAGTCTTTGAGCTGATCCTGGGCTTGCTTCACATTCTGCAGCATATAGATGCTCTCTACGGACATCGCTATCCGCCCCATCACAAAAAGCTGGCTCTTGTAGTATTCCTCCATCGTCCCGCCTTGAAAACCATTGCCCTCAGGAATATATACAGCCTTGGAATCCACGGCGTCCATCGCCAGCTTATAAGCTTGTTTCCACGAATCCGTATTAATCGTCACCTTCATCGTGTCCGGATTCAAGAACTGCAGGCCTTGAGCGGAGGCGATTGATGAGGCCAGATTCTCCATCGACATCCCATATTCTGATCCAAAGCCGTACACGCGCGTATCCTTGTCCCCTTCCGTCGGGAAGCGGCGGGCGAGGTCGAGAATTTCCTGCCAAGTCATCCCGTCGTGCGGCACCTCAATGCCGTACTTGGCAAACAAATCCGCGTTATAAAAGATTGCACTCCCGCTAAAAGTCGGAGACAAACCGTATAACTTGCCGCCGCCTTTCTCCTTCAGCATTTCGATCAGGGCCGGATAAATCGACTCGGTATCGTATTTATCCCGTTCGATCAACGTATCCAGCTCCATTAGCTTCCCGTCGCTCGCGAATTTATCGTAATTGGACGAGTCCAATAAGATGACGTCCGGCTGCTCCTTCTCGACGAACTCGGCGAAAGCTTTCTCGTAGTCGATTTGCTCGCCATTCGAGCTGTTGTATATTTTGCTTGTGCTGACCACTTCGATATCCACGTTGGGATGTCCAATCGAAAATAAATCCCCGTACTCCTGGAAAAAGTAGCGCTCGTCCCAAAACATGACCTTTAAGCTGGATTTCTGCTCCGTCTCCTGCGCAGGGCGGCTGGTACAACCTGCAAACACTGTGCAGGCTAGCAGCACCAACATCCCTTTATGTAACCAATTCCTCCTCATTACGACCTCCATATGAATATTTTTTAATGATGCCTTTATAGATAGAACGTTCAAGAAGGAGAGATAGTTTCTTTTTTTGGCAAAAAAAACCGATTTCCCGCAGCATAACCTGCCGCAGGAATCGGCTTTTCCTCGTGTGACGCGGAATTTAGCTTAAGTTGCCCGGTACGGATTTGGAGACCCTGCCGGTTTTGACGTGTGCGGGCTGAGCCGCGGTACGGATGACCTTCATGCTTATCACCTCCTTGCCAAGGATGTACTAAATCCAAGCGACAAGCGAGCGAATTCCGTCAAGACAGAGCTTCCCGCTGTTCTTGAAGCCAAATCGTACGTAAGGTCTTCTTAATCTGGCGTTTCTCGTAAGAGCAAGGGCGATTCCCCGTCCGCATCCGATACAGCGGGCAATGATTCCCTTGGCAGGCCGGCCGGAAAAAGCAGGCTTGGCATTTCTCATCCGTCTCTTCGCCGGACGTCGTCCACAGCGCCAGCTTGTCATAATCCAGATCCATCGTCCCATCCTCATGAATCCGGCCCAAACGATTATTGTCCTGCTCGATTGCAACCGAGCATTTATACAGCATGCCGTCCGAACCAACGATCAGGGAGTTGGGCTTCGCTGCATAACAAACCGCTCCGGTCGGCAGCAAAATATCCGAAATAAACGAACTGACCGTTAAGCCTTCTGCGATCGCCTGCTCGTTAAACGCCCAAATGCGATGGTCTTTCGTTCGCTCGTCGCATACCGGCAGGTTCAGGTCATTCTCCCCACCCATGCACCCAACGGGGCGGAAATAGACTTTAAACCGCGGATCATCCCCAAATAAATCGCGCAGTACCGGGATAAATCGGGAAACCGCCTCCAGATTACTGTTATCGAAGTTCACTCGCAGATTGATTTCAAACGGCCGGTCCACCTGCTTCAAAGACAGCAGATTGGTGACGATGGTCTCATAGGTTCCTCCGCCTCCGTTCAGGCCGCGACGAGCATCATGCGTGTCCCCTTCTCCATCCAGCGTCACCATAAAGCGCTCCACGCGGAGATCCAGCATCTGCTCAAACCGATCACGGGTCAAATAATAGCCGTTGGTTGACATTTCCGCGCCGTAGACCGCGCCGTTTGCTTCGCAGGCTGCCATGAACGAACGGGATAATCGTTCAATGACGTGCGGGACCAACAGCGGCTCCCCGCCATGCCAACTGATCGTCAAATGCTTTAACGTGCGAGCCCGTTCAGTCATATAAGCTGCCAATCCCCGAAGCACCTCCTCGCGCATCGTAGCCCGAGGAAACGACTCATAACAATACGTGCAGCGGAAATTACACGCCTCCGTGACCAGCAGTACCAGATGCATCGCGTCTTGGGCATGCATGGATTGGTGCAGAAACAACGCTCGCCGCATTTCGTCCGTATCGCCGGGGATAAGAAACCCGTGTTCAATCAACGATTCGTACAGCGGAGGGGCGGGTTCGGGAACGGGCGCGGCTGGGGCCAGCCACTCCAGGACTTGATTCCGCTCGGTTGGCGAGCAGGCGGCGATCGCGCCGGTATAGCTGTTGTACAGCATCAGGCCACCGTCGTCCGTTTCGCTTTGCGCATTAAAGCGCGAAGGCTTCCACTGTAACGCGTCGTGATTCATGTGTTCTCCATCCTTTTATGGTCAAATTGAAAATGAGAATCTTGCGATCCACCGCCCTATGATGAAGAAAACTCCTCTGGTTTGCCATGATCCTGGTCACTTTTCCAACAAGCAGCCGCAAAAAAATCCCCAAGCACGCCGGCGGATTACCGCTTACGTCTTGGGGATATTGAAAAAGTTAGGGTTTAGTTGATCTCATTCTCGTTTAACAGCCGGATCAATTCGTTCTCGTCTTCGATGACCGGAATGCCCAACTCTTGCGCTTTGGTCAGCTTGCTGCCGGCCTTCTCGCCGGCGATGACGAGATCGGTCTTCTTCGAAACGCTGCCGGTTACCTTGGCCCCCAGCGCCTCAAGCCGTTCGGAAGCTTCGTCTCGGCTCATCTGATGCAGCGTCCCGGTCAGCACGACCGTTTTGCCGGAGAAGAAAGAATTAGTCACCGGTGCAGCCGGTTTGGCTGGTGCCTTCGGCGAAACGCCGAGCTCCAACATTTTGCGAATACCGGCCAGATAGAACGGATCCGCGAAGAAGGTGACGATGCTGTCAGCCACGATGCCGCCGATGTCCGGCAACGACGTGAGCTCTTCTACACTGGCAGTCAATACGGCGTCTAAGCTGCCGAAATGATCAGCCAGTACCTTGGTCGTCGACTTCCCCGTGTTCGGGATGCCCAGCGCAAACAGGAAGGAAGCCAAATCCCGTCCCTTGCTCTGCTCGATCGCCTGCAGAAGGTTGTTGGCCTTCTTCTCACCGAAGCGCTCCAGCTTGATCAAATCGTCGAACGTCAACGTGTATAATTCGGCGGGCTCGCGAAGGTTTAATTCGTCGTGGAGCTGCTCGGCGGTTTTTTCGCTAAACGTCTCAATGTCCATCGCATCCCGGGAAGCAAAATGCGTGATCCGGGCGACGATCTGCGGTTTGCACCCCAGCCGGTTGTTGCAGAACAAATGAGCTCCGCGCTGCTCCAGCGGCGTACCGCAGGATGGACAAACCTCGGGATAAACAATCTCTCCGCCTTCCGGTTCATCCGGCACCTTGCCAAGGATTTCCGGGATGACGTCATTGGACCGGCGGATGAATACGCGGGTGCCTAGCGCGAACTTCAAGTTTTTGCGTTCGATGTCGCCGATGTTGTTCAGCGTGCAGTTCTGCACGGTAACGCCGGCCAGCTCCACCGCTTCGACCTTGGCCAGGGGCGTAATCTTGCCGGTCCGCCCTACGTTCCAGGAGACGGATTCGAGGATCGTGGTGGTTTCCTCCGCTTCGAATTTAAAGGCGACCGCCCAGCGCGGGAACTTATCGGTATAACCCAACACTTCGCGCGTGCGCATATCGGTGATTTTGATGACGGCTCCGTCGATCAGGTAATCGAGGGTCGTGCGCTTGTCCACGATTTCCTGCAGCGCCTCAATGACCTTATCAAAGCTGTCATGGTAAGACACATAGGGATTTACCTTGAAGAGATTGTTTTTGAGGAAGGCCATCATCTCCCGATGATCCTGAAATTTCAGGTTGTCCGAATACCCTACATTATAGAAAAAAGCGTTCAGTTTGCGCTCCGCCGTCGTTCGCGGATTCAGGTTGCGCAAGGCACCAGCCGCCGCGTTACGCGCGTTCTTCAGCGGCTCGGCCGCCGTCTCGTTGTACTTGGCCAGCACGGACAAATTCATGATGCCCTCGCCCTGCACCTCAATGGTGCCTTCCCGGTAAGGAATGGTTAGCGGTACGGATTTGATCGTTTTGACCTGCGGCAAAATCCCTTCACCCACAACGCCGTTGCCGCGGGTGGAGGCCTGAACGAGCTGCCCGTCGGCATACGTGAGGTTCAGCGTTAACCCGTCAAATTTCAGCTCAACCACGTAAGTGGGGTCCGGCAGCGGGGTGTCGGGATTCTTGCTATTGTAGTCGTTGATCAGCTTCAGCGCCCGGTTGTTCCAGTTCAGCAGTTGCTCTTCGTTCTGCGCTTTATCGAGGCTCCACAATGGAGCCAGATGGCGGTGGGGCTTGAAGCCTTCCAATAGCTCGCCGCCCACACGCCCTGTCGGCGAATGCGGGAGGGTAATCCCGGTCTGCGCCTCAAGCGCGGTCAGTTCATCATACAGCCGGTCGTACTCCTTGTCGCTAATGAGCGGTTCATCCAAAGTGTAATAATGATAGTTGTACCGGTTTAGCTGCTCGACGAGCTGCTCCATTTGTTGCATCGCGTCCATGCAGGGACAACCCTCCTTAGATTAGGTGTGATATGTATAGAAACGGAGGAACCCGATTGGGTTCGCTCCGTGGAGTAGATCGATTGGGAAGAGCGCGGCGGACGCTCGGCGGAGTGTGCGAGGCGCATTCCTTAGGTTAGGCTCGAGGTGCACCACATGCCGCCTCTGATTGATTATAAGGGTATTTTTTACCGCTATTATGATGGGAATGCTGCATTCTGCGGGGAATAAGGGTAAAATATGGCGCTATTCGTCGCCAAACTTAGCTGATCGGGGCTATAGTGGCAAAATAAGAACATAAAATGGTCTTATTTCACGAATAGGAGGCAGCTCCGCGAAAATAGGGACAAAAATTACTCTTATTTTCTACTGATAGAGCCAAATCACACCCCATCGCCGCCCAGCTACCCTCAACCTTCCCCGGATTAAAGTAAATATACCCGGTTATTCGCCGTCGGTCACCTTCGTGATCGGGGCGAATCCGGCCAGCAGTCGCTTGACGCCCACCGGCGCCGGAAAAGCGATCTGCAGCTCCGTGTCGTTGCCGGTGCCTTTGATGGCAACGACCGTGCCCACGCCCCACTTGGCGTGGGCGACTTTGTCCCCGGCGCTGAAGTCGCCGGGGGCTGTATTGGCGGCGGCGGAGGCTCCCGCCGTGCCGCCCCGGCCGTAGCGGTCGCGCGGCACGCGGCCGCCGTCCTCTTTGAGTTCCTCGGGGATTTCGTCGAGGAACCGGGACGGCGGGTTCGCCGTCGTGCGGCCGAACAGCGTGCGCATCTGCGCGCACGAGAGGAACAGCTTCTCCTCGGCACGGGTGATGCCCACGTACGCCAGGCGGCGCTCCTCCTCCAGTTCCTCGTTGTCCATAAACGCGCGGCTATGCGGGAAGACCCCTTCCTCCATGCCGATGATGAACACGACCGGGAACTCCAAGCCCTTCGCACTGTGCATCGTCATCAGCACAACCGCGTCGTCGTTCGGTTTGTCGGCATCGCCGTTGTCGTTCATGCTGTCGATGTCGGCGATCAGCGCCAGGTCGGTCAGGAAGGAGACCAGCGATTTGTCTTCATTATTGTTCTCGAATTCCAGCGTAACGGACAGGAACTCGTCGATATTTTCCAACCGCGAGCGGGATTCCAGCGTATTCTCATTCTGCAACTCCAACCGATATTGGGTCATTTCCAGCAGCTTCTCGGTCAGTTCCGTGACGGAGAGAAACTCCACCATTTTATGCAGCCCATGGATCATATCAAAGAACTCCACCAACGCATTGCGCGTCCGCCCGGCAAAGCCCAGGTCGTCCACCACCTCAAGCACGCGGTAAATCGACGTTCCCCGCTGCGCCGCCGCATCCGCCAGCTTCGCCACCGTCGTATCGCCGATCCCCCGCTTCGGCACGTTGATCACCCGCGTTAAGCTGATGTCGTCGTCCGGATTGGACAGCAGGCGCAGGTAAGCGAGCAGGTCCTTGATCTCTTTGCGATCATAGAACTTGATGCCGCCGACGATCTGATACGGGATATCCGATTTGATCAGAATTTCCTCGATGACCCGCGACTGGGCGTTGGTCCGATAGAGGATTGCGTGCTCGCGGTAATTGCGCCCGTTTTTCACACTATTATGAATTTCCGTCGTGACAAAATACCCCTCATCATGCTCCGAATCCGCGCGATACACCTTGATCTTGTCGCCGTCGCCCTTGTCGGTCCACAGCTTCTTTGGCTTACGCCCGGTGTTCTGCCCGATCACTTCGTTGGCCGCGTCAAGAATTGTCGACGTCGAACGGTAATTCTGCTCCAGCAGAATCGTCTTGGCTTCGGGATAGTCCTTTTCGAAGTTCAGGATATTGCTGATGTCCGCTCCCCGCCAGCGATAGATCGACTGGTCACTATCGCCGACAACGCAGATGCGATGGTGCTTGTCCGCCAGCATCCGACACAGCATGTACTGTGCGCGGTTCGTATCCTGGTATTCGTCGACGTGGATGTATTGGAATTTTTTCTGATAAAAATCCAGCACATCCGGCGCTTCCTTAAATAGTTCGATCGTCTTCATGATCAGGTCGTCGAAGTCCAGGGAGTTGTTTTGGCGCAGCCGCTTCTGATACATGCTGTAAATCTTGGCTACGATCCCTTCGAAATAGTCGCCTACCTTCTGCTCGTACTGCTGCGGGGTGATCAGTTCGTTCTTCGCCGTGCTGATCGCCGCCTGCACCGCCTTCGGCTCGAATTTCTTCGTGTCGAGGTTCTGTTCCTTCATGCAGTTGCGAATGACGGACAGCTGATCCGTGGAATCCAGGATGGAGAAGTTGGAGTTAAGCCCGAGCCGCTCGATATCCCGCCGCAAAATCCGCACGCACATCGAGTGGAACGTGGACACCCAAATGTCCCGTCCCTCCGAACCGCCCACCAGCCGGGATACCCGGTCCTGCATTTCGCGGGCGGCTTTATTCGTAAAGGTGATCGCCAGGATCGCCCAAGGCGGCGCTTTGCGGGTCGCAATCAGGTAGGCGATGCGGTGCGTCAGCACGCGCGTTTTGCCGCTGCCTGCGCCGGCCATGATAAGAAGCGGCCCTTCGGTCGCCTCTACGGCTTGTCTTTGCTGCGGATTGAGGCGGCTTACCGCCTCTTGGATGTTCACAGGTTGCATCAAACTTGCTCCTTCCTTTTATAGACACACATCTTCTTTATCTTCGTCTTCGCGATAACTGATAACGGACTCCAGAGGCGTTATCAGTTATCGCGGATTTCCCGATGTAACGGACTCAGACGACGCTATTTCACCCCAACCGAGTCGGGAGGGGCCAAATTGGGACAAATAAGGTCTTCTCAGTCCGTTAGCTGCGCCGGGCCTCGTTGTTCCGAGCGATAAGGTCACTGGTGTCCGTTACAAAGCTGGAGACCCTTCCTCTCGACGCAGATGGCAGTGGTGACGTTTGTTCAGTTCGGCCACCTCTTTACCGCTTCTAGCTCTTCTTAGCTGCAGCGGTAGCGGTGCCCTTCACCGCCTCCACTGTCTCCAGCGCCTGCTCCAGGTTCTCATACACGGCGTTGCCTACGATCACCGTATCGCTCACGGCAGCGGCGCGGCGCGCGGTTTCCGCGTCCGCGATCCCGCCGCCATAAAACAGGCGTGCTTGATCCAGCGTTCGCCGCACATCCGCCACCAGTTCAAAGTCGCCGATTTGGCCACTGTATTCCAAGTACACAATCGGCAGCTGCAGCAAACGGTCGGCCACCTGGGCATACGCCCGGGCTTCCGCCGAATCCAACGGGGCTTGCGCCTCCGTGACCTTGGCGACCGTCGCCTCCGGATTCAGCACGAGATACCCTTCCGGCATAAGCAGCTCCCAAGGGATCAGGTGGCCGTATTGCTCGATTGCTCGGGCATGTTGCCCAATGATCCAGTCAGGGTGTCCGGCGTTCAGCACAATCGGGATCATATATAAGTCAAATCCCGGCACGACCGCCTCCAGATCGGAGATCTCCAATACGCAAGGCACCTCAAAACGGCGTACCCGGGACAGCAAATCTACCGTATTCTCATAGGTCACCCCGCTGGATCCGCCGATCATCACGGCATCCGTGCCCGACTGGCACACCGCTTCCAATGCGGCATCGTCCAAGTCACGGTCCGGATCCAGCTTAAACACATGCCGCCAGGCACGTATCATCTGCTTCAATTTCCATTCCTCCAACGGCTATTTCGGCAGAAGGACCGCGAAAAACGGGGCATTCTGCTCCGCCCCGCTCCTGCTCGTCCATCTGATCTATCAATCAGGAAGATGACTCGTTTTTAGTTCAGTTTCTAGTCTATGTTACCGGGGGTACCCTGTCAATGTTCGCGTCGGATGCGAACAGAAAAAAAGATCCGTTTTTATCGGATTTTTGCCGCCTTGAACTCGGCATGGGTCAGCACCGCTCCCTTTCGCCTCCCGCCCCCGGTAGATTCAGGGAATACGGTTGACGAATACGCCTAATTTCTTTATGGTCATTCTATGCAAAACAACCGTGGAGGATAATTCATGAAGAGAAAAACGAAGCTGGAAGAGATCGAAGCGCTTCGCGGTGCGGCCTTCTTGGCCGTTGCGCTGCAGCATGCGATCGCCGGATTATTTGTTCAGCCCGGTTTGTCGCCGTTCTCCGTGAGCCTGGGGACGACCTTCCTGGGATTGATTCGGTTCGCTGTACCGCTCTTTGTATTTATCACCGGCGTAGTGTTGTTTTACAACTACGACCAGTCCTTTCAATATGGACGATTCCTAAAAAGAAGAGGGCAGCAAGTAGTCCTTCCCTATCTGTTCTGGACGCTCTTTTACTATGTTTGGGTGAGTATGCTTAGCGGGGGGGCTGTCTTTCATCATTGGGGCGAGTTCCTCCATGTCGTAGAGTTGGCTTTTACGGGAAAAGCCTCCTACCATTTGTGGTTTATGGTCATGATTATTCCGTTTTATCTGCTGTTTCCCGTCTTCCGTTTAATTCTGTCGGGCAAACGGCCGGCTTCCGCCAATTTGGCAGTCGTCTTGGTATTCCTGGCCGCCAACCTTGTTCTGGTTGAGGTACTGTCGAAGGGATACTTTCAATCGAACCAACCGATTCTGCAAACCCTCTACACCTACCTGGACCGAAACTTTCTGTTCTGGACATTTTATTTCGTATTAGGCGGGTTGGCCGGCTTGTATTATGAACGCTGGAAAAAGGCGATGCAGTCCCTATGGGGCGTCAGTCTTGCAATTACCATCCTCTTTCTGATTTATATCGGTGTGAAAATCTGGGGCATCAACGAAGGCCAGTCCGCCGGCAACTATTTGACCAGCTCCTACGTAACAGGACCGCTCAGACCGCTGATGATGCTGGCCGTTCTGGCGATGCTTCCGGCTCTGTATTATGCGGCCCAACGCTTGACCGCCACGCCGACGAAGCTCGGCAGAGCTTTAAGCCTCATCGGCAGGTACTCGTTTGGTGCCTATCTGGTCCATGCGTTTATTTTGCGATTCACGAACCTGCTAGCTTTGAATTATCTCGGTTTCCTGGGCGTATACGCCCAGACGCTAATTTCGTTTATCCTATGCGCCGGCATCAGCGTGGGCTTGTGCATCGGCTACCGCAAAATGAGAGATCGTTGGCGGAGGATGCGAGTTGGTGTGGACCGAGGGGTGGCGGGGTAAGCGGGAATCGAAAAAACGGTCTTTTCTAGGTGAAAAGACCGTTTTCTGCTGTCGGGAACTGTCTCCCGGTCAGTATGCATTTTTATTGATAAAGCCATTCACGACGGTGCGCAACACAATCTTGATATCCAATAAGATCGACCAGTTCTCAATATAGAAAATATCGTATTTAATGCGTTCCTCGATCGACGTATCTCCACGAAGCCCATGGGTTTGCGCCCAACCGGTGATGCCTGGCCGAACATGGTGCTTCACCATGTATTTCGGCACTTCTTCCTTAAACTGATCTACATAATAAGGCCGCTCGGGGCGGGGACCAACCACACTCATATGTCCGGCCAGTACATTGAAAAACTGCGGCAGCTCGTCAAGGCTCGTCTTGCGGATAAAAGCTCCGAACTTGGTGCGCCGGGGGTCGTTTTCCGTCGTCCACCCTGTGTCCTCGACTCCCTCGGACAGCACCCGCATCGAACGGAACTTGTACATTTGAAACGTCCGCCGGTTTAACCCTACCCGCTCCTGCTTAAAGATCATCGGACCTTTCGAGGTTAACTTGACCCCAATGGCCACAAACAGCATCACCGGAGAAGTAAGGAGGATCGCCAGCAGGGAGAACACGATATCGAAGATTCGCTTGGCCACCCGATTCCCGGTCAAGTCCAGCGGAATATCCCTGACGTTAATCATCGGCATTCCGGCAAAATTATCAAAATACGGACGGGCCGGTAGATAATCGAAGAAATCCGGGATGATGAGCGTTCTGACCCCTACTTTTTCACAGATAGAAATGATCTGGGCATAACGGTGATGCGCCTCCAGGGGAAGCGCAAGAACGACCTCGTCAATCAACTTGTCCTGCAAGACGCTCTCCAGTTGATCGATCCTTCCCAGAATCGGTTTATAGCGTGCCGCCTCGATCCCGTCCCAGGCCTTATGATCATCCAGAAATCCGACGATTTCATAGCCAAGCTCCGGGTATTGTTTGAGATTGTTGTGAAAACGCTGGCCTAAGGACCCGGCTCCGAGAATCAGGACAAACTGCTTGTTGTACCCCTTCTTCCGAAGCTGCTTTAGGCTATTTTTCAAGAAGTACCGATAGAACAAGATCAGGAGCATGTTGAACATCATATAGATCGCCAAATAAAGACGGGAAATATCCACTTGCTTGAAGAAGAACATCAGGCCAAACAAGAGAAATAAACTCGCCACATGAACCTGAACGATCTTCCAGACTTCATCGGCGAAGCGTTTTTTGCGTTTAGGGGTATACAGGGA
This sequence comes from Paenibacillus rubinfantis, assembly GCF_001486505.1. GTDB lineage: Bacteria > Bacillota > Bacilli > Paenibacillales > Paenibacillaceae > Fontibacillus > Fontibacillus rubinfantis. The sequence continues at coordinate 729,702 of NZ_LN909063.1, read as the reverse complement.
AATTAAGACGCCGACAAAAACCGCAATTGCCCCATAAACAACGCTCCAAAAAGCATATATCTCTACAGGCAGCGGCTTCTCGTAAGCGATCAGGCCGCTTTCGAATTTCACCCACCAAGCAAGCAGGAAGGAAATCTGGATGGACACAAAATCCGTCAGAATATACAGTTGGGTTAAGAACCGTTGGTTCTTACGGATCATGATCTCACCTCCATTTTAACTTCCGCCGACTCCGGCTTGACCGCTCCAGATGGCGTTCTCGCACCTAGCGGGAGCAGTCTGTTTTTGGCTAGGGATAAGAGGAACTTCAACGAAATGCCGCTGTAAACGGCTGCGTTCGTGATCCAGGAATAATGACGAAGATAATGTTTCCGGTGAAAGACCCACATCGCGCGGTGAAATTCATAGATGATCTTAAAGGGCTTGCGCCGGCTGCTGGCTCCCTTATAGTGAACAATGTATGTAGCCGGATGATAATGAATGCCCCAGCCCGCTTGCTTGATGCGGTAGCACCAGTCGATGTCTTCTCCGTACATAAAGAAGGTTTCGTCCAGACCTCCAACCTGACGGATCGTCTCCTGTCTCACCAGCATAAAGGCGCCAACCAAGCAATCGACGGGGTAAGTCTCGTTCGGATCCTTGTACCCCAACTGATACTGGTTAAACTTCGGATTGTCCGGAAAGAACTTCGAGAATCCGAAGGCATAGTAAAAGGACGCAGACGGAGTTGGAAATCCCCTTCTGCACGCTTTATCCAGCGAACCGTTCGGCAGGATAACTTTGCACCCCGAGGCTCCGAGTTCCGGGTGTTCATCCATATAAGAAACCATGGTCTGGAACGTATCGGGCTGCACTACGGTATCCGAATTCAAGAGCAGAACGTAGCGCCCTTGAGCGATGGCCATCCCTTGATTGTTCGCTTTGGCAAATCCCGTGTTGTCCTGATTCGCGATCAGCACCACATTCGGATACTCGCTGCGAATCGCCTCCACCGAACCATCCGCCGAAGCATTGTCGACCACAATCACTTCGTACGAATAGACCGTCTCCGCGTCGTATACCGACCGCAGACAGTCCAAAGTCAACTGACGCGTATTGTAATTTACAATCAATATACTTAAATCCATGATTTATGCGCTCCGAATCTACAAATATAGTAGTCTATCGACATTATAGCACAGATTATCATGGTGCCCTATTTCCACATAATATGAGTAAATCAGAGTTTCAACCTTTTTTTAATCCCCTGCCGCTTCTCCCGCAATTCCGGCAGTTTATGAATGAAGCCCTTCCATGCTCCTAGTACCTTAGGCTCTCTTAAAAGCATATACCCGTTACTCGCCAGCTCGTAAGCAAGCAGCTTCGGCAGAGATTTGATCCAACGGTATCCCGACAGATTCTTATAGATCATTTTGTAGCGATTAATATAGGAATATTGGCGAATAAACAGGGGCTGCGAATGGCGGCTGCCCTTCTTCCAGCCTCTCTCATGAGTGGCCACGGCCTCCGCACAATAGTAGGCTTTCCAGCCAAGCAAGTTAGCCCGCCAAGCCACATCCACATCCTCTTTATAGGCAAAAAAATCCTCATCAAAAAACTCGCCGGCGATCGATATTTCATCGATCATCGCACGCCTGTACAGGGCAGCCGCACCGGATACGCCAAACACTTCGCCGGATACCCTCCATTGACTGACCGGTTCCCCAGCTCCGCGGTCAAAGGCGCGCCAAATCCCGTTCATCGCCAGACCGGTACTGTCGACGATATCCGGAGTTGACTTTAAGATGAGCAGTCCCGTAGCACTCCCCACCTCTGGACGATGCTCCATGACCTCCACAAGACGCTCGACATATTCAGTTCCAAGCTGCACGTCTGGATTCAATACTAAAACATAATCACTTTGCGTTAGGCGAATCCCCTGGTTGTGGGCAGGAGCGAAGCCGGTGTTGCTTGGATTGAGAACAAGCTGTATATTATTGATATTTGCATTCTTCATGTAGGTCCTCACCCGATCAACAGTCCCATCACTAGCAGCATTATCGATAACGACGACTTCTTTAATCGGATAAGACTGCTGCTGTACGGCATTCAGGCACTCTGCGATATCATTTGCACTATTATAGGTTACGATTTGTACGTTAACAGTTGGATTTGATGCCATAAAGTAAGTTCCTTTTCATTAATGAGCAAAATTAGTTCAAAGCAAGCCAACGTATAAAACAATTAACGAACCGCTGATTTTTCTATTGTATAGGAGATTTTGAAAAGTTAAAATCGAGACATCAAACTATAAAGGAGTTGCTTTTTCTTGGTCCTTCTACATTTTATTGCCTATGTTTTGCCAACTAGCCTCTCAATTATATTATAGAGTTTGATAAGATAATTTTATTCCAATCGATTGTGGATAGTATATGGTAAAGGAGTAGGATGATGGTCAAACTGTTGAACGAAAAAACGGTTTTTACTAATCGACTAGATAAAAATAAAAATTATGATATAGGTGATTGGACTTATGGAGATCCTCAAGTACTTTCTTGGGGAGAAGGAACCACACTAAAAATAGGAAAGTTTTGTTCATTAGCAAAAGATGTAACAATTATGTTAGGTGGAGAACACCGAATTGATTGGGTAACTACATATCCTTTTAATGCTATTTTCCAAGATGCAACCCATATTATTGGGCACCCGAAATCCAAAGGTAACGTTGTCATAGGGAATGATGTTTGGGTCGGAAAAGGAGCACTAATCCTTTCAGGTGTTACTTATCAGACGGAGCAGTAATTGCTGCCAATAGCGTAATTACAAAGAATGTGCCACCATATGCAATCGTTGGTGGTAATCCGGGGAAGATAATAAATTATAGGTTCTCGAAAAACCAAATAAAAAAGTTACTTCAGATAGCTTGGTGGGAATGGACATTCGAAAAGATTTCAAAAGAATGGGACTTGCTCATGGATAGCAATATTGATGGCTTTATTAAAAAACATTACAAAAAGGCTTAAACCATTTGCCAGGTTTATCATTGTACCAATAATGCAAAAACGCTGGTTTCACAAGTACCAGCGATTTTGCATTATTGGTTAATATTACTTACTTTCAGTATGCTTAAAAAATCCTGCAGTCCATCCCGCCAAGGTCGTAAATCTCTAATTCCATTTGTACGAATAGATAAGTGATCCATAGTCGAGTTCCGAGGACGCGGAGCAGGGCGTGGAAAGTCTTCAGTTGCGCATGGCTCGACACGTACTGGGTAATTATACTCTAATATATCTCGAGCTTCCTCAAATATAGACCGTGCGAATTCATACCAGGTGCATTCCCCTGAATTTGAAGCATGGTATATCCCATACTTCTCCGTTCGAATCAGATCTAGTAAAAAAACGGCTAAATCAACGGTATACGTCGGCGATCCCTTTTGATCTTTCACCACATGAAGGATCGGTCTCTCTTGACCTAGTTTAAGCATCGTTTTTACGAAATTATTTCCATGAAGCCCATAAACCCAGGAGGTTCTTACAATAAAAAAAGCAGAAGACAAACTCTGAACTACGATCTCGCCGGCTCGTTTCGACTTTCCGTAAACACTTTGAGGGTTAGTGTTATCGTATTCGTGATAGGGTTTCGCTGCAGTTCCATCAAATACATAGTCCGTACTAATATAGCAGAACTTTGCCTTCACCCGCTCAGCCGCAACCACCATATTACGCGTACCAACCGCATTAACTGCATAAGCCGTATCCACATCAATTTCCGCTTGATCAACAGCAGTGTAGGCCGCACAATGGATGATCACTTCCGGCTTAAACTGCTGTACACGTTCCAAACACATCGCATAATGGGTTATATCCAACGAATCTCGATCGCATGGCAACACATGGTGTCCTGCATTCTCAAAGAGACGCACGACATCATGGCCTAACTGCCCTTTAGCTCCGGTTACAAGCACTCTCATATAGAGTCACCCAGACGGTTGCCGTACTGTTTGGCGTAATAGTCCTGGTAAGCCCCTGTTTGAATCCGGGTCCACCATTCCTTGTTATCCAGGTACCAGCGAATCGTTTCTTTAATTCCGGTTTCAAACGAATGCTTTGGCTTCCAACCAAGCTCCTTCATGGTCTTCGTCGGATCGATGCCATACCGACGGTCATGCCCAGGACGATCCTCGACATGCTTAATCAACAATTCCGGCTTCCCAAGCTGCTCCAGAATCGTACCCACAATATGCAAATTGGTTCGCTCGTTATTACCGCCAATATTGTAAACTTCGCCATCCCGGCCTTCATGGATCACAAGATCGATTGCGCTGCAATGATCCTCCACATACAACCAGTCACGAATGTTCAAACCGTCCCCATAGACTGGTAACGGCTCATCAGCCAATGCTTTGGAGATCATTAGTGGAATCAGCTTTTCCGGGAATTGATACGGTCCGTAGTTGTTGGAGCAACGCGTTATGTTAACAGGCAGCCCAAACGTTTCGTGATAAGCGCGAACAAGCAAATCTCCGCCGGCCTTACTAGCCGAATAAGGGCTATTGGGTGCAAGCGGCGTCTCTTCCGTAAACAGTCCAGTCTCACCCAGAGTTCCGTACACCTCATCGGTAGACACTTGAACGTACTTCTTGACCCCATGTTTTTTCACCGCATCAAGTAAAACTTGTGTCCCAAGCACATTTGTCTTTACGAAAACATCCGGTTCCAGGATACTGCGATCCACATGCGATTCTGCCGCAAAATTGACAACCACATCAACACCTTGGCCGATCAGTTGATCCATTGCCATGGCATCCGTAATGTCCGCTTTGACAAACGAATGATTAGGATTACCCTCCACCGACTTCAGGTTCTCCAGGTTTCCGGCATAAGTAAGTGCATCCACATTGATGATTTGAAAATCCGGATGCTGCTCTAGCATATATAAAACAAAGTTACTACCAATAAAACCAGCACCGCCTGTGACAAGCAGCTTCATGAAAGTAAGCCTCCTATTTTTTATATCCGTCTCGTCACATATAAAATCTTAAGAACAACATTATCTATACGTTTTTGTCTATAAAAAGGTGTAATTAATACGTCAAAAAAGCGATATACTATATTCTTATGTTGACCAGCTAAAAAACGTTCGATCTGCTGTATTTGGACAGGGTTAAGCAAATGATAAAAACATTGAAGAAATTCATAGGCTTGTTTACTAATGACATATTTATTTTCTCCACTAATAAAACGATTTAATCTTTCACTCCACCTTTCGAAAGTACCTTCTGTTTGGCCCCCAAGAACATTATTCTTATGCTGACGATAAAGTATATATGAATTGTTATCAAAAACAACTTTCCCAAATGCTCCGACACACAAGTAAGACCACCAATCATGCATTGTGACATTCGATATATTCGGGGGCAAGGAAGATTTGACTAATTGCATCGCTTTACGATTCATTACTATTGTACAGCCTACAGCGATATTCTCAACTAGTGAATTGTATATATTGACAGGTCTTCTGGGTGAACTGGGCCAACTACCTAAAAACTTTAAACTTTCATCTACCATAGAAGTAGACGAGCAATACAGGAGTGGTATCTCTTGAGATTCATCGTTCAGTAGAGAAATAGCTCGAGACAACTTTGTTCTTTCCCAAACATCGTCCTGGTCACAGAAAGCAAAAAAATCATAATCATCAGATGATTCTTTTATCAACTCAAAAAAACTAGACGTTACTCCCAGATTGTCTCCTTCAATCACCTTTATCTTTTCAGGATGCTTTTCATAATATTTCCACAGAGAGTCTATGGTATGATCCGTAGAACCGTCATCTCTAATAAGCAATCCTAAATCCACAACATCCTGGGCAAGAATACTTTCTAGCTGTTCATTTAAATACTTTTCACCATTATATGTTGAGAGTAAAACTTGAACATTTGCCTTTATCAAGCTCATTATCTCCCTTTTCCTTTAACAATCAATTTCTGCTACCGCAAGAACGGGATGGCACTGATCTTTATCTGAAAGCAAAGGCTTTGTCACTGGCCAATCTATGTTCAAATCCGGGTCATTCCATAATATCCCTCGGTCATGTTCTGGAGAGTAGTATTCGTCCACTTTATAAAGAACTTGGGTATTGGTAGTAAGAGTACAGAAACCATGAGCAAATCCCTTAGGAACCAATAATTGACGTTTATTATCTTCACTAAGGATAACGCTAACCCACTTCCCAAAAGTTAGGGAATCCCGGCGTATATCCAAAATTACGTCATAAATTGCCCCAGTAAGTACACGAATTAACTTCGTTTGTGCCTTTGGATTTAATTGATAATGTAGCCCCCGCAATACACCTGGCTCTACGGAAAGTGACTGATTGTCTTGAACGAAGTTATAGCAAAGACCAAGTTTCTGCATATCAGCTTCATTGTAACTTTCCAAAAAAAAACCCCTGTGATCCCCATGTACAACCGGTTCAAGTAATACTGCACCTTCTAGCTTTAGTGAGGTTAATTTCATAATAAAGTCCTCCCAACCTATAGCTTAAGTTTACCGAACTCTTCTCCGAATTCAAGATCCCTAGCTAGTTCATTTGCTCGAGCCAACGAAGCGTGCGTCCCCGCATCTGTCCACCATCCTTGCAGAATGTCGAAAGTTAAATCCCCTCTTTCAATATATGCATTATTAACATCAGTGATTTCCAATTCACCTCGAGCAGATGGTTTTAAAAATTTAATAATATCAAATACATTGTGATCAAACATATAAACGCCTGTTACCGCATAGTTCGACTTGGGATGTTTAGGTTTCTCCTCAATGGAAACGATACGATCCCCCTGGAGCTCGGGAACACCAAATCTCTTAGGATCATGGACTTCTTGTATAAGTATTTTAGCGCCCGTTTTTTGATTCATAAAATTAAACATGTATGGAGTAATATCATCTGCAAAAACATTATCACCCAAAATAACTATCATTTGATCCTGTCCAACAAATTGCTCACCTAAACCAAGAGCTTGAGCAATACCTCCGGCTTCATCTTGTACTTTATATGTGAAGGAAACCCCAATATCAGTTCCGCTTCCAAGTAGATTAACTACATCGCCCATATGTTCTTTACCAGTAACTATTAAAATATCATCAATACCCGCATACTTTAATTTTGCAACCGCGTGAAATATCATTGGATATTTACCGACGGGAAGCAAGTGTTTATTTGTAACTTTTGTAAGAGGATATAACCGTGACCCTGTACCACCAGCTAAAATTATACCTTTCACTATACTACCTCCACTAGTAAAGTAAACCATATGTTAGTCTTATCACAAAATTCCTAAGCTTTTGTTCTACTAATAGGGTTCAAAGAGTGTCACAATCGTTTTAGATATGTTTACTTCCAATAAGTTCTCTTACTCTTTCCAAGTCGGTTTTGGTATCAACTGCTACAGTATCATGTAGGGTCTCAATGAATTGCACAGAGTGGCCATTTTCGATGAATCTAAGTATTTCAATATCTTCCGCTTTTTCAACAACTCCTCTAGGAGTGTCACAATAAAATTCTAAAGCTTTAGGAGTAAATCCATATACACAAACTTGTTTATAATAGTTAGTCACATCCCCCTTTGGATAAGGGATCGGTAATCTTGATAAATATATACCTTTGCCAGTGGAATTTACAACAACCTTAGGAACCGTATTATCGATAATTTCATAATCACGTTTTATTTTTGTCATCATATTTGTAACGTAAATATCTTCAATATTTTTAAAAAAGGGGCTGATAGCATCACTTATTGTATCAGGTTTAATTAATGGTTCATCACCTTGGATATTAATGTAAACATCGGCTGGTATCTTTCTGGCAACTTCCCCCACGCGATCTGTACCTGTTGGATGAGATTCACTTGTCATAATAACATTTATATTCAATTCCACGCATTTGTTATAAATACGAGAATCATCAGTTGCAACGTATACTTCTGTAAGTTCCTTAACTTTTAAAGCTTGTTCATAAACCCACCATACCATTGGTTTTCCACAAATATCTGCTAAGGGTTTGCCTTCAAATCTAGAGGACTTATATCTTGCTGGAATTACACCTATTATTTTCATTTCCGCTCACCTCTTATTGTTGATATTTTGACTCAGTAATAAAGTGAATTCTCACTTCTTTACTTAAATAATCTATAGCTGTCTTCAGTAACTTATTTTTTATGGCAACTTCCTCAACATCCATAATCAAATCCATATCTTCATATATATAGCTAGAATCTTTATGTGAATAACCATCAAGACCAGCAATAAAAACTTCATCAACTCTCATACTTTTTAGGAGTGATAGTAATAGGATAGCAGAGTTATCCGATCCTTCAATATTTCTATCTAAAACACTTTGGTAATCAACTATAATCTTTTTATTTGATATACTATGGTGTCTTATATTTGATGTAAAAATAAATGTTTTATCATTACTTTGTAGTATATTGTTGGTGATTTTTTCGACATAATCATCAAATCTTCTTTGATTACTAAAGAAATAATAATCTGTTACTATACTATCAACAGCATGGTTTATAGATATTGACAGTTTTCCTTGTTGAACATTTTTTATATAATCTATGTTACTAATTACTGATATCCCCGGTGCAATTATTAGTATATCTTTATACATCATTAATTGCTTCAATTCAATCAGATCATCATTTTCAATAAAAAGCTTCGAGTTATACTCAATGTATTGCTCTTCTATATATTTTTTATCAAATGAAACTTTCTTACTAGGCTCCATTTTTTTTAATATTTGTTCTATATCCCCCACAGATAACGTATTCTTATTTATCAAATAATTCGAATAGTTGGGATGACAGTTGTAAATTGCAGATAAGTAATGGGCGGTAGAATAACCCCACTTTTTTTGAGAATATATTCTAGCGATACATTTATCCATAATATTCAATAAAGGCTCAATTTTATAGTTTTTTTCCGTGTTTTCATTTAAATAGTTCACTAATAATTCTGTTGGTAAGTTTCCTGCTCCTCTTCCCATACCAAATACTGATGTGTCAAGAATTAGCTTTCTTTTTGATGAAAACTCTAAAAACTCTAGTGCATTGGAAAAGGCTAATTGTAGGTTATTATGAGAATGATAACCCAGTTGTATGTCTGTATTAAGATTATGGTGAACTAATGTAGTTAATCTTAATATATCTTCCTTCTTCATAGCCCCGAAACTATCTACTATATAGAAGGCATAGGGATTAATTTTATTAGTTTCAGATATTAGTCTTAGTAGTTCGTCATCGGAGTAATTAAGAGTAACCATTGGCTGTACAAATACATAAAAACCCTTATTTACTAAATAAGCTACTTGTTCTAGAGCCTCTTCCCATTGTGCTTTATGGAAAGCATATCTAATCCCTCTCACGAGGTTTGGTTGAAGTGTGGTTAAATCGTACTCCCCATGATTTACCATAACAACATGTTGCGCTGATGTTTTAAGCGATTGCAGAATATTCTCAACCTGATTAATACTTTGAAACATCGTGCTATTAAAGAATCCTTGCCCTTTAATAGTATTTAAATAACCACATTCAACAATATCTATATTGGAAGAACTTAGTGCTGTAATAATTCGTTTTATATTAAATTCCCCAAATTGCCAATCATTGATATATCCACCGTCTCTCAAAGTACAATCCAGTACAGTAATATTATCAGTTTTCATTTAGCACTGCTCCTAATATGAATAATTTGAACAAAGTCTTATAATATATATATTTTCAGAGTGTTTTACTGCACTTTCTTTGGTGATTTCTATAAATTTTCTATAATTACATTCCATCTGACTTTTCCATAATTCTGAACTTCTGCTAAAATCCTTGTACATATTAAAAAATTCATGAATGTTCATAAATTTTTCTCTTTCATCGCCGAACATACTTTTATTGTTTTCATCAGAGAAAATAAAAACAGGAGAGCCCGCTCCGATTAGATCAATGTACATGGTACTAAAATGAATAATGGAGAAATCAATATTATCTATATATTCATCCAACCGCAAGTTAAGAGATATGTCTGTTCGCACATACTCTGCATTGATATATTTCTTGTAGTGTTTTATGTTATCAAGTGGATGTAGTTTAACAATATACTTCATACTTAAAGCACGAGCGATCTCATTACCAATTTCCAGTAGTTTTACATTTGATTCCCTAAAAGTTGAGTTACTTAAAACAATACCAAAAGTATCTGATTTTTTATTAAAGTCATTTTTAAATACATATTCTTTAATAGCACCCGATTTTATAAGTCTGGATTCATCAATACCTGCCTTTTTCATTTCAGATAATGTATGTTCCCCCCAAATAAGCATATACTTACTCAAAAAATTTTCATAAGTTTCGCAATGAACTACTGCCTGGATTGGTTCATAGTATACATATTGGCCATGTTGAAGAGTTACTGTAGTAATATTATGATTATTTGCTAATTGAGCAATAATATTAGAAATGATATGGGCATCACAAAAAGTTATTAGTACTTTATAGTTCTCCTCATTTAATTGTTTTTTAATCTTATTCACTAAATTGCTTCTTCTAGCTATTAGATTTGCTATAATAAATCTATTTTTAATATTTCTAACTTTATTCAGAGAAAAAAAGAGAATAATTATTTCGAAAACTTTAAACACATTCAACCATTTTTTTCTTCTTGGGTAGACATTTAACTCATCATAAGAATCTAATTCTGATTTAAGATTATCAATAATATAGTCATAGTCTTTCCTTTTCCACTGCCTAATGGAATATTCAACTAAAATATCACTATTAGACTTTTTCAGTGTAAAATCATTATATTCAAACAATAAAGTGCCAATTAATATTTTGATAATATTAAATGGTGTAGTTTGCATTCGCCATAATTCTAAACTTAAAGCATTTCCCCACTTAATAGACTTAGATGCGAGTGAACTATTAATTTGTGATTTTATATTTTGAACATTATCATATATAGACATATTCGTTGATCACGCCTTTAATGTTTTACATTTTTGTTTAATTCGTGTTTTACCCGTTCTCTTATCTGTTTTAATTCTTTACTTGTCACAAATGCTTTAACTAGTTTTGGATATTCCGGGTGCTTATCTACCAGTTTTAATCTATTTATTTCACGTATTTTGGCTTTTGATTCCATAAATGATGCACTTTCTGTATGGTATATATATGTTTTATCATCAACTATATTTTTCCATCCTTTTTTCAATGCTCTCATACAGAAATCATTCTCCTCACAATACCCCTTTCCGAAAGTATTATCATCGAAAAGTCCTACGTCTTCTATGGTCCTTCTTTTAATATACATACAAAACCCATGACCTGTAGGTACTTCTAAATAGGAATTCACTCCAGCTTTTTCTACTATTTCACCCATTCTTTTGACAGTGAAATCATTTGGCAAAACATTATAATTGGGCTCTGGAACTGAAAATGGGCCAGCGTTATTTGAAAGAGGAGTAACGGTCCCTATATTAGAAGATGAGTAAGCAGCATCTATTAATTTCCTTACCCATCCAGGTGTTACAATTGTATCACTATTAAGAAGTATTACATCAGTTTGCACAGAATTCATTCCGTAATTAACGTTTTTTATGAAGCCTAGATTTTTTGTGTTATTAATAACTGTTACTTGAGGTAAGTCTCTATACAACTCTAAAAACCTCTCAATTCTTTCATCTGTGCTACAGTCATTGATTAATAAAAGGTTATACTTTTCAGAAGTGTTATCGATAATGCTTTTTAGGCAATCTTTCAGTTCTTCGTACGCGTTATAAATAGGTACTATAATTGTTGGTGGAGTATACTTTTTTTCTTCTGTTATATCGATTTTTTCAACACCAAGATCAATAGATTTCTGTCTGTTATGTTTTTCATTATAGAGTTTAAGGATATTATATGGGATTTTAACAAAAGCTATTGGATTACGAAGTCCATTAACCAATATACTTCCTAGTCTATAGCTTGCAGACTCTCTAATTTCATTTTTTACATCCGCTATTCTTTTTTTTAATTCATGTATTCGTTTTCGATTGACGATTTCAAGCTTATCCTTTTCTTTTCTTAATTCTTCTAATAAATTCTCACTTCTGGTAATTTTATTTTCAAGGAGCAATTGTTTCTCTTTATACTTATCAATTATTTCTTGATATTCGTTGATTTGCTTCGTAAGCACTAATTCCTTATTCTTTAATTGTTCAATTTCCTTTATCTTATCATCAATATCATTTTTGATTTCTTCATTCAAAACATCAAGTTTTTTGCTTTCCTTCATTTCTTGCATTAACTCATTCTTCTTAAGAATGTTAATTCTATTTTTTGCTAAAAGATTCACTCGTTCGTATTCCAAGTCGCCAGTTAGCTTTTTCACATCAATTGAATCAATAATGTCTTTATTTTCTTTTCCAAACAAAATCGTTAGACCATGAAATGCCTCAATATTATAATGGTATACTTCCTTGCTTGTTTCCTTTAAAAAATCTTCGACAGCCGTGAAAACACCATTTCTATCATTATTTTCATAAATTGAATTGTTTAGATTCATGTTAAAGCCTATATCAACCAAATCGTGTTGCCATGGAACTATCCCTTGTTTCTTATAGGGTTTAAGAAAATTCGACGGTATTAATTCTGGATTATAATACAAATCCCTTCTTCCATAAGGCCATCCACTGTCATGTAAAAATACAATAGGGAACTTTGATTTCCCACTTTGTTTATCAATCATTTTCAATTCATGAAAAACTGTATACCAGTTATGGTCCCCATCTAGAAGAATAATGTCGAAGTTTTCAAGTTCATAAATCTTGTTTAAACTAAGATCTTTATAAAAGAAAAACTTCCCATTATATTGCTCAACAAGTTCCTGTACATTAAATAGAGGCTTAGGATCAATCGCCGATAAAATACAGTCAGATTCGATACAATATTCTAGTATTTTTCTAGTCGTTTTCCCCTCCTCAGAACCCACCTCAACGATATGTTTAGGTGAAACATGTTGAATTATTGGAGATATAACACTTTCCCACAATCGATTCACCGAACTCGCCTCCAATTGATCTAAACTGACCTGCTAGCTTCTTTATACCCTAAGCTAATTTCTCTCGCTACACCTATCTCTCTTACCTTTCCATCTTCTAACCAAAGCGCTTGAGTACATAATTTCTCTACTTGCGAAGTTGAATGAGAAACAAATATAACAGTAGTCCCAGCTTCAATCATCGATCTGATCTTCTTCTCACTCTTCTCTTTAAAATTAATATCACCTACAGATAAAATTTCATCTAGTATTAGAATATCGGGCTTAACTATTGTAGCAATCGAAAACCCTAACCTTGCCCTCATTCCAGAGGAATAGTTCTTAATAGGAGTGTGGATAAACTTACCTAATTCAGAAAATTCAATAATTTCATCTTTGTGTTGGTCAATATACTTTCTTGAAAGACCTAATATTAAACCGTTAAGAAATATATTCTCCAATCCAGATAAATCACCATTAAAACCAGCACCAAGTTCAATTAATGGTGCTATACTTCCCTTTCGTACTACTTCTCCCTCCGTTGGTTTAAGAATACCGGAAATAATTTTAAGCAAAGTACTTTTACCAGCACCATTCCTGCCAACAATACCAAAAACCTCTCCCTTAGAAACAGAAAAACTAATGTTCTTTAAGGCATAAAATTCCTCATAAGTAATTTCTTTTTTGAGTTTTTTTACAAAAAACTGCTTGGCTGTATCAACTTTTTCAGTCATTAAACGATATTTCATGGATACATTCATTATTTCTAAAACGGGATCTCTCATATTATCACAACCCTATATATGGAATATAAATTTATCTTGCTTTTTATAGAAAATAAAAAAACCTAGCAACATAACAATCATTGAATAAATAAGAGAATTAAAAATAGATTGAAAAGCAGGAATATTTCCATCCATAAGGATCCCTCTAAACATTCCTACTATATTAAACAAAGGGTTTAACTCTACTAGAACTTTATATTTTTCAGGGATTATTTCAGCCGGATAAAAGATAGGTGTGAGATACATAATTACTGTTAGTACGATAGAATACAGATGTTTCATATCCCTAAAAAAAACATTGATTGTCGCCAGTAACAGTCCGACACCCATAGACAGGATTAACAAAATTATCAGTGGTACTACTACAAAAAAATTAGTCCAATAAAATTGAACCTTAGTTACCAGCATCACTAAAACTAAGGGAACAATAGCTATTAACGTAGTTATAAAAGATGAGCATATTCTAGAAATTGTAAATAAGTACTTAGGTACATAAACCTTCCGTATTAGTTGCGAGTTGATAACAATTGAGTCCATTGCAAAACTTGTCGATTCTGAAAAAAATTGATATATCAACCTTCCTGACAATACATAAACAGGAAAATTTTCAATATGTCGATTGAACAAACTAGAAAAAACAATGCTTAAGACTATCATCATTAATAAAGGATTCAGCATACTCCATAGTACACCAAGAAAAGAATTCCTATACTTTAATTTTATGTCCTTCTTAATCAACTCTATAAACAAGTCTCTATATTTCCAAAAGTTAACCATATATCTTCTCATATCAAACTCCTAGAATAATATCTATTAATTTAAAAACCTATTTAGCAGTCGGTAATTCATTTATGCTAAAATAACAACGTATCAAACGCAAAGGAGATAAACACGTGTCGAAACCAGTATACGGGAAAATGGCCGCAGCGTCGAGAAATGGGGAAAAGTTACCTGCGGCGTTGTTGGTGTTGATGATTGGGTTGATTATGTTCTTGGTTTGGGCGCCGTTCCAAGCCGGGTTGTTTAATGGGCTCGTCCTAGATTTTGAAAAACCTATCTATTGGGCGGTTCTTGTTGGCAGTCTTTTGATGCTAGGCTGGGTTGCCGCCTATTTCAAAAGCCTCAAGCTGGAAGACCAGCGGGATTGGACGGCCCTGTTCGTTCTGCTTATTCCCATAACTTACATTATCGCACTGATTCCGGCAGCAAGCCAGTACTTTGCATCCAATATGGTGCTGATTCAGTCGCTTTATGCCTTCATGTTTGTCATTTCATTGTATTTGCTGCAAAACCGGAAATCGAACCGTGTTGTCGAAACAACGGTAATCACGGTTGGATATGTCATCGTTCTCTTCGGTTTATTCAATTGGCTCGGACAAGGTAGAACCGTATCGGCCATCGTCGGGTGGTTTACGGGAACGGTTGTTAATGGGCAATACACGCAAGCCATTTGGGTGGATTCAAACGGTCCACGACTCGCTTCGGTGTTCCAATATCCGAATACGTATGCGGCCTTTTTGATGGCATTTTTCTTCGTTGCCGTCTTCGCCATTACGCGTTCGAAAAAATGGTATAGCCAAGCCATCCACGCATTTATGCTCGTACCGATTGCCCTTTCGATACTGCTGACGTTATCTCGGGGCGGTTTGGTGTTCTTGCCCATCGTATTTATTATCTTGCTGTTGTTCCTGAAGCCAGCTAAGCAGATCCTCTGGATCGTGTACTGCCTCATTGCCGGAGTTGGCACGCTAGTCATTGCCAAGCCCGTAACCGAGCTGGGGCAGCAATTCCATCTTGGACAGATCGGAGATCCGGCCAAAGGATGGTCCTATGTCTTGGCCGCTTCGATCGTTTTGGCTATGATCGCTTGGCTGATTCAACGTTTTGTGGCTCCGAGTTTGGAGAACGGAACTAGCAAATGGGCGAGCAAAAAGCTTGCTAGCATGTGGCTGCCCCTCATTTCGGTTGTGGCGCTAGCTGTTTTGGCTGCGTTATTCCTCGGGACAAGCTTGAAGCATGTATTGCCCGGTAATATCGGGGAACGTCTGGAAAACCTGAACCTCCAGCAGCACAGCTTCCTGGAACGGATGACCTTCTATAAGGATGCTGCGAAGGTGGTTAAAGACTACCCGATCATCGGGGCTGGCGGTGGCGCCTGGGCTTCGATCTATGAGAAGTACCAGAACAACCCCTACACCAGCCGTCAGGCGCATAGCTTTGTGATGCAGTACCTCGTTGAGGTTGGGATTGTAGGTTTCCTGGTGCTGATTGCTTTCTTAGCTTTTATTTTTTATAAATATATCCGTGGGTATCTCAAAGCGGATGAACCAAATCGGGATTCCTACTTTGTTTACTTCATCATCGTTCTCTCGATTCTGATGCACAGCTTAATGGACTTTAACATGAGTTATGTCTTCCTGGGCATCTTGGTCTTCTTGGGGCTTGCGGGGATGGCTGCGGCCATGGACAACCGTCCCGTCAAAAAGTTCTCCGTTAAGCCAGGTACAATGCGCGGGTTGTACAGCACAATCATGGTGGTCGCTTCCTTGATCCTGATCTTCGTTTCGATCCGAAACATTCAGGCTGCTGGAGCTGCGGTTAAAGGTAAGGCGCTGATCTCGACCAGCACGGACTTCCAGGAAATCAAAGCTCCGCTGGATAAAGCATTAAAGAAACGCAGCGGTCAACCGGATGCGGTACTATATCTGAGTTCTCTGCTGCAGGCCGGCTTTGATCAAACCAAGGATGAAGCGTTCGCTAATCAGGAACAAATGCTCCTTACGAATGCGCTAAAAAAAGAAGCCTTTAACAAGGATATGTACAAACAGCTGATTAAGCTTTACCAGTCCAAAGGTGAATATGACAAAGCGTATGCGGTGTACCGCGATAACGCCGATCGTTATGCATACGATATGAGTTGGTACGAGAACCTGATCGTTCAATCCTTTGAGCTGGGGTATCAGAAGTTAGGCGAACAGGATGTCGCCCAGAAGGAGCAGTATTTCCAAACCGGGCTGGCTGCCTACCAGCATGTTGTGGATGGGGTGGAGCACCTGAAGACATTGCCTAAAGGGCAAATGCAAGGGAATCCGTTTGAGATTACGCAGACGATGGTCCTGAATGCCGGCAAAATGCAGTTTATGATGAATGAACCGGCTAAGGCCGCGGAGATCTTCAAAGTGGGAATTAAGGATGATTTGACCGATGGCACAAACCGCGAGATTGCTCGCTGGTATCTGGCTTCCTTACAGAAAACCGGAGCTAGCGACCAAGCCGTATATGACCGGTTGCTACAGGTCGACCCATCCGAAAAAGATTCGATTGATCAGTTAACTGACCTGACGTTTTAAACACAAAAACGGTCTCTCCCAAATGGTGTGCTACCCGTCAAGAGGACAATGAAAAACTATAAGATTTATACACACTGCCTGCCGGTTTACGGCGGGCAGTGTGTTTATGCAGCTTGCAGATAATTATTATGGAATTCCATCGGTGTCATAATCTTCAGTCGACGCTGTAAACGCCGGTTGTTGTAGTAAATGATATAATCCGATATTGCCTTTACAAGAACATCATGGTCAGTAAAGCGATGCCCATAATACATCTCACGTTTCAGTATTCCCCAGAAGCCTTCCATCGGTCCATTATCAATACAGTGTGCCACTCTCGACATACTCTACTTCATATGCGACTGCTGAAGCCGCGTATAGAACTCTCTACTTGTATACTGGAATCCCCGATCGCTGTGGAAGAGCGGGTGTGCGTCCGGCTCAAGCTGTATCGCTTCATCAAAGGTGTTCATCACCAGTAGATTATCATTATGGTCACTGATTTTAAAAGCCACGATTCTGCGGTCATATAGGTCGAGGATAGCGCTCAGATAGACCTTACGTACTTCTGTACCCGTGCGGTACTTAAACTCGGATACGTCTGTCAGCCACTTCTGGTTTGGAGCCTCGGCATGAAACTCCCTGTTCAGATAGTTATTGGCGATATGGTATGGGTTGCTAGAACCCCTAGTACAGCTCTTGGATTTGTACTTTATACAGGAGTGAATTTGCAACTTCCGGTTGATATTTAGAACCCGTTTTGTCATTAACCTTGATGTCATGATATATTGCAAGTTCATCACGGATTCTGCGGTATCCCATATCCGGATGCTCATCGTGAATCTCCCGAATTTCTCTAGCAATTTCCTCATTCTCGATCTGATGTCTACTCTTCGGGCATTTAAGCCATCTGTAATAAGCGGATCGCGCGATGTGCAGATATTTACACAGTTTATGGACAGGATAATGCTTCTCTTCAGAAAGCTCCTTAATGGCTTCGTATTCGCATTGATGCCTGATCAGAGTAAGTGTCGTCGCCCCCTCTCCAAATCCCTTACTTTTTTTAACAGGTCATTTTCCATCTGCAGGTCAAGTTTTTCACGTTCCAACTGAACAATACGATCGCGTAATTCCTCTTCGGGCGTTCTGCCTGGTAACGTACCGGCACGCCGTCCCCGTCGATCCTCAAGACCGGCAGAGCCCATCGCCTCGTACCTTTTCACCCAGTTACGTACCTGCTGATAGGAAACCCTGTATTTTAGGGCAATAGCCCCATAATTCTTATTGTTTGTCAGGCAGTCCTGGACTATTTTTAACCGCTCTTCCGGATTGGTGCTTCTTGCCTTACTCATGTAACTTCCTCCAGTCGTGGATTTGAGAGTCCCATGAGAATTATACACCTTTAACCATTGATGGAGTTGGTCTCGTGAACGTATATGGTATTTCTTACAAATTGTACTTTGACTTCCAACTCCGGATAGGTATTCAGTAACAGCTTTTAGCTTCAGCTCCGTCGAATATTTTTTATTCTGCTTCTGATCCATTAAAGCAGTAGGGCCATCTGCCTCGTAAAGTCTAACCCATAGAGCAATGGTACCCGGATCCACATTTGCTTCTTTTGCTGCATACGCTCTACTTATTTCACCTTTCAGATACTTTTCAACCAGATTTACTTTCTCCTCTGTCGGTATCCCTTTCATTGATTTGGACATGAAAAATACCCCCATATAGGACATGTTATATTTCATTGTCCTATATAGGGGTAGCTTATCAAAAAGGAGAGGCCGTTTTTTAGTTCAAGCTATCCAAGATCATCTCCGACATGTATTTGATCAGTTCGTCGCGGAGCTCGGGGTTCTCGAGGGCGTAGTGGATCGAAGTTTTGATGAAGCCCAGTTTCTCGCCGACGTCGTGGCGGGTGCCTTCGAAGTGATAAGCCAGTACCCGTTCGGTTTCGCCTAGCTGCGAAATCGCGTCGGTTAACTGGATTTCTCCATTAACGCCGATGCGTTGGTTCTCTAAAATATCAAAAATGGCAGGGGTTAAAATATAACGCCCCATAATAGCCAGGTTGGACGGAGATTGACTTGTTTCGGGCTTCTCCACCAGTTGCTTTGCCTGGTAGACGCGGTCACGAATTGCCACGGGATCAACTATTCCGTAACGGGATACCTCATCCCAGCCCACCGGCTGAACCCCTACGATGGAAGCCTGTTGTTCGTCGTACACCTCGATCATTTGTTTGAGGCAAGGCGTGGTCGATTCGACGATATCATCACCGAGCAGCACCGCAAACGGCTCATCGCCGATAAACTTGCGTGCACACCAGATGGCGTGGCCAAGGCCTTTGGGTTCTTTTTGCCGAATATAATGAATGTCTGCCATTTCCGAAGATCTGCGTACCTCTTCCAGCAGCTGATATTTCCCTTTTTCGTTCAAATTATATTCCAGCTCAAAAGAGGTGTCGAAATGGTCCTCGATCGCCCGTTTGCCTTTCCCCGTCACGATGATGATATCCTCAATGCCGGAAGCAACCGCCTCCTCCACGATATATTGAATCGTAGGTTTGTCGACGATTGGCAGCATCTCTTTAGGCATCGCCTTCGTCGCCGGTAGGAAGCGTGTCCCAAGCCCGGCTGCGGGGATGATCGCTTTGCGTATTTTCATGAAAATGTGGCTCCCTCGTTCCTATATGATTTACCTGGTGTCATTATACCATATCCCAAGTGGCGGTTCGCAAAAAGGACCCGAGGTTTCGCCCCGAGTCCGACCTAAGTTATAAGTTAGTTGACCTTCATCTAAGTGGATCAGTAAATCGAATTTACTGGATCCAAAATTTCCGCCATGTGAAGCGCTGAGGAAGTTGTTCCTCGTTGCGGATGCGATTACCCGGTTCTGGCGTGTGCAGGAAACGTTCGGTGCCAAACTCGATTTTGCGGTATTCTTGTTCGCCGCCGATTTCCAGACGTCCTTGTACACGGGTCACGACCGATTGCATCTCGAGGAATCCTTCAAACATCACTTTCACCCTCCTAAAAGTTTGTGAGCAAAGCTTGGGAAACGAGGTGTTTCGGCAGTTTGCAAACCTCCATTAAACCCTTGATACACCTCATTTGTTTACGCTTTCATTATAGCATATCAGCGATTTTTTGATAATCGATAAAGATCGGTTATCGCCCCTTTACCTGCCAAGTTCACAAACCCTCCACAAGTTGTATTTGATAGGAAAACAGGTGTCTTTGTGGGGTGTTTTTCTTCAATATTTTGTAATTTTTTAATTGACTTAACGTGGGACAAATTATATAGTTTATTTGTGTGGGACTGAAAGTGGGGTGAGTACCTTGAGTCCACGAACAGGACGGCCAAAAGCGGAAAATCCCAAGAAGTACAACATCAAAGCGCGCTTCGATGAGGATTCGTACAACGCCTTGAACGCTTATTGCGACAAGCACCAAATTACCATCACCGAAGCAATCCGGCTGGGGATCAAGAAGCTTTTGTCCGAACAAAAGTAAAAGGAAGCGGCGCAATCTCGCAAAAGAACGACGCCACTTCCCCCAGAGGCAACCCCCAAGAATGGAAAGTTGCATAAATATCCTACCATGTGCAATCTATCCTTTCAAGGAGGCGACCTCTTACATGGAAAGGGAGGGTTTACATGCCAAACCTATTGGAAGAGTTGTATGCCGGTCATATGATGCCGGATGAAATGATCGTTTCCCGTGACCCCCGGTACCGTCCGGTGTGCCGGCAAATTTCCGATCTCACCGAATACTGGCACAAGAAACTGGGCGAAGAGGCCTTCAGCGAACTGGAATACCTGCTCGACCTGCATGCCAAAGCCAATGCGATGCATGCCGCGGCCGTGTTTTCGCACGGCTTCAAGCTGGGAGCGGCCCTCTTCGCGGAAGTTTTCAATGGAAAAGACGAGCTTGTCCGCCCAACCTCATCCCTCTAAATACGGGGCGTGAACGAACGGCGGAATTAGGTCCAGAGAGCCCGGTTAGCCGCTCCGATCCATTCGGCTGGCTGGGCTCTTTCTGAACTGCATAAGTGCAGTTCATTTTCCGCAGAAATGCCTTTTTGAGCGATTGAAGTGTAAAAGTACAGTTGTTTTGAACCTATTTGTGAAAAAAGGGGGCTATGGGCTGAAATGAACTGCAGTTTTACATTTGATAGGCAAGATTGAGGGGGATTGGGCGGAAACCACCTGCACTTTTGTATTTCGTGTGTTTCTATATCTTCAACCCGTCTCACAAAACAAAATAAATTCACATTTATTATGTTGTTTTATGTTGATTCCCCAACATCCAGCGATTATGATGAAAGCAGACGGAAGTTGCCAAGTCCCCTACCGAGGATAGGGTCTATCACCGTCCAAAGACGTAAACACAGAGACCGGCAGCTTCGAATAAGTGAATACTTTCACATTATAGGAGGATGGGCAAATGAGTCAACGGATGATTTTGAATGAAACTTCGTATTTCGGTGCCGGAGCCATCGCGAACCTCGTAAATGAGGTGAAGAGCCGCCATTTAGGCAAAGCCCTGGTGGTCACGGACAAGGAGCTCGTGAAATACCAAGTAGTGGCCAAGATCACGAAGCTGCTAGATCAACACAAAATGCCGTACGCCGTGTTCGATGAAACAGTAGCTAACCCTACCATCGAAGTAGTGCAAAAAGGAATTCAAGCCTTTAAATCAGAGGCAGCCAATTATATCATCGCCATCGGTGGCGGATCGCCGATCGATACGGCCAAAGCCATCGGGATCATAATTAATAACCCGGAATATGCAGACGTTCGCAGTCTGGAAGGCGCGGTAGCTACGGCCAATCGATCCGTGCCCATCATCGCCATCCCCACAACCGCCGGTACGGCAGCCGAGGTCACGATAAACTACGTCATCACCGATGCCGAAAACAAACGCAAATTCGTTTGCGTGGATCCTCATGACATTCCGGTCGTGGCGATCGTCGACCCCGACATGATGAGCTCCATGCCAAAAAGCTTAACCGCTGCGACTGGTATGGACGCCTTAACCCATGCCATCGAAGGCTATATCACCAAAGCTGCTTGGGAGCTAACGGATATGCTCCACCTCAAAGCCATTGAGATCATCTCCCGCTCTCTTCGTGGTGCCGTCAACAATGAGCCAACCGGACGCGAAGGCATGGCGCTGGGCCAGTACATTGCCGGTATGGGCTTTTCCAATGTGGGGCTTGGGCTGGTTCATGGAATGGCGCATCCGCTGGGGGCTTTCTATGATACGCCGCACGGGGTAGCGAATGCGATCCTGCTCCCTACGGTCATGGCCTACAATGCGGATTATACCGGTGAAAAATACCGCGATATCGCCAAAGCCATGAGCGTTCCGGGAACCGAAGCCATGAGCTTGCAGGAGGCGCGTAGTGCCGCGGTCGCCGCGGTACGGCAATTATCGCTGGACGTCGGCATCCCGGCCCATCTTCGCGAGGTAGGCGTGCGTGAGCACGATATCCCTGCCCTGGCCCACTCCGCGTTCGCCGATGTCTGCACAGGCGGCAATCCACGCGACACGTCGATCACTGAGATTGTGGAGTTGTATCGGGAGATTTATTAGGTAGGTTACTGGATGATTGCTAATGGAACCAGGAGACCTTATTGACCCCAAAATTGCCGAACCCCCCCATGGAGCCGAATAACGCCCTCTAGTTCCGTTAGAGTGGGAAATGTCCGGGAATAAGCAAATAAGGTCGTTCAGTTCCGTTAGAGTCATTAACTTCGGATTCGCAGCCTTGATTGGATTATTGAACTCCTCTGCGAAAATGTTCGCGAACGTGTATATTTTGTATCGATTGTGATACAATGGAAGTAATTATTTTGGAGCCGTGCTTGCAGGGCACGGCCCCGGGCAATAGCCGCTTTTAAGGGCGGCAGGCTGTGTAGGATCTCAGTACAAATAGACCGATTCCTTTGCCGAGGGCGGTCTATTTGCGTTTATGGAAGGAAAGTATCAGGACCATTAATGTCGCAAATGAGATCATTAGAGTCAATGCTTGATATACTTCCATTTGGCATCCCTCCCTTCCTAGAGAATGAGAGGTAGCCGACCGCCCTTGCAAGCCTATTCTATTGCTTATCTAATATTATACCCCATAATTGCTAAGTAATGGTATTCTCGCATTTTAAAGCAAAAAGGGAGCCCCGTGCGGTACACAACCGCGAACCAAGGGGCTCCCTTAATTATTTATTTCACCAGTTGTCCGCGCGTAACGCCCAGTTGGTTGGTCGCTTTGAGCGTTTTCCACACCTGGGTGCCGCTGATTTCTCCGCGCAGTGCTTTGTTGTAGAGGTCGATGACCTCGTGTACCTGCTCCGGCGTTTCCTCGAGGAACTCGACGCGGTATTTGGATACGCCCAGCTCGAGAAAATGGCTCAGGTACTCCGCGCCCGATTGCTCGATCGCGTTATACACCGTGTTGCGGCAGCCTTCGTCCACCCGGACGGGGTGAGACATGCCGATTCGGTCCTGCAGCGAGGCGCGGTGCTCTTCGCACGGGCGTCCACAGTTGGTGTAGTCCGTACCCTCGCTGAGGAAGGTACAGTACACGCAGTGCTCGGTATGGAACATCGGCAGATGCTGGTGAATGACGATCTCCATGTCAGCCGTAGGGCTGACGCGGAGCAGATCCACCATCTGCTGGATGTTCAGGTCGTAGGACGGCGTGACCACGTCGCAGCCGACTTCCAGGAACAGCTCGGCCGTCTTGTGGTTGGCGATGTTCAAGGAGAAATCACCAATCAATTGCGGATGCACGGCCGACGGGTTCTCTTGCCGGTGGCGCAGGTAGTAATACAGCGCCCCGGTGTTGCGCACCAGCACCGCGTCGGGCTGGAGGCGCAGGATGTTGTTGTGGTAGCCGTTCTCGCCCGGCATGTGGATGCGCGGCGTCGCCAGCGCAATCCAGGCTCCGGCTGCGCGAACGGCTTCCACTGCTGCCGGGAACTGCTTGATAAACTCGAAGTCGGCGTAGATGAACGATACGCCGGCTTCCAGCGCAGCCTGCACCTGCGGCAGGCTGCGGCACAACGCGGCAAGCGCCCGCGTCCACACGGGCGGCTTCGGCCGCTCGGCGGCGAGCAGCTCCACTGCGCGCCGGCGGATGCTGTTCAGCTCTCGCATGGGCAGGATGACGTCGCCATACAGCTCCGCATCCAGCTTCTCGAGCTGAAACACCGTGCCGCCGAGACGCCCGAACTGCTCTTCGAGCAGGGTGGCGTCCATCGGCCGTTTTTGCGCGACCTCGAGCTCCAGCTCCGAGTCGACTTGCACCGTCGTTCCCTTCTGCACATCCGTCCAGAAGGTGTTCAGCAGCCCGCCGGCGTGGCCCACGGCCCGCACATGCACCGGGAAAACCCGGTACGGCTTCTCCGTCTCGTACGTCTGGCGCAGGCGCTTGTCGAGCGCCGGATCGTTGGTCTTCCAAATGCGGTCGCCGACATGCACGCGGCGCAGATCCACGTCATTGCGACCCGGCACAATATCGACGATCCAGCCTTCACCGGCTTCGCCTTCCTGCTTCACGCCTTGACGGCGCAGGTCGTAGACGCGGCCGCCCTCTTCTTTTTGCGTCGGATCCCCGGCATCAAACACAATCCCGTCCCCGCGCTTCAGCGGCGCATCCAGCTTGCAGACTACACCGTCGCGCAGCACCTTCTCTACGCGGCCGAGGTACACGCCCCGGCTTTTCGGGAACGTTCCGTCCAGCAGCTTCTTATTGTTTGTCCCTTCCAGGAAGCCATGCGTAAAGCCGCGCGAAAAGCTCTGCTGCAGCTCGCGAATCTCCTCTTTCGACGGAGGCGTATCGTCCCCATCAAAATACCGATCAATCGCCTTCCGGTATTTGCTCACTACGTTGGCGACGTACTCCGGGGTTTTCATCCGGCCTTCGATTTTAAAAGACGTCACGCCCGCCTCGATCAGCTCCGGCATGATGTCGATCGCCGCCAAATCCTTTGGCGACAAGAGGTAGGCGACATCCCCCATCGGCTTCTGTTCCCCGTCGACGATCAAATCGTACGGCAACCGGCACGCCTGCGCGCATTCGCCGCGGTTCGCCGAACGCCCACCCCACATTTCCGACGTCAGGCATTGCCCCGAATAGGATACGCACAGCGCCCCATGCACGAACACCTCCATCGGCAGCTTGGCTTGCTCCCCGATCACCTTAATTTGTTTGAGGTTATTTTCCCGGCCCAGCACCACGCGTTCCATATTCCACGGCTTCACGAACTCCACCGCTTCCGGCGAAGTGATCGTCATCTGCGTCGAGCCATGAATCGGAAAATCCGGCGACAATTCGCGGATCAGCTTCACCAGCCCAAGATCCTGCACAATCACTGCATCCACGCCCGCATTCATGCACGCCTCGATCAGTTCCTGCGCATCCCGCAGCTCATCCTCGAACACGAGAATGTTAAACGTCAGGAAGCCCTTAACCCCATAACTGTGCAAGAACGCCATAATCTCCGGCAGCTCGTCCATCCGGAAATTATTCGCCCGCGCCCGGGCATTAAACTTCTCTACGCCAAAAAAGATCGCGTCCGCTCCATTCGCCACCGCCGCCCGCATGCAATCCCAATCGCCGGCCGGCGCCAGCAGCTCCACATCCTGCCGCGTTAACGTTGTCTTACTCATATATGCCTCCCAAGCCGGCATTCACCAGCATCTATTCTACTTCACTACCGAAACTTCAAAATTAAAGTGTCAACCAACTTATATATTCTAGCAGACATTGCCCGTGCACTCTAGCTTTTCCATCCATTCGCAAGGAAAAACATGGAGGAGCCGCAAGGCAGCTCCCCTCATGGTCCTTCTCACGCTCCTTTGCACGATGATCCCTTTCGTTCAGAACGAGGGACTCGAGGTTATCCCGAGCCTTTATCAATCCACTTCCTCCACAACCTGATGCAACGGGATAATCGCTAAAAGACAGACAGCAGACACCCCACGTAGTCCTATAAATTTCCGAGCGTCAATAAAAAAGAAGCCAACGAAAGCCGCAGCTCCATTGACCTCTTGCTATCCTTACACGTTTCGCTTCGCCCGCGACGCCTGAATGATCTCCCCTGCCTGGCGGATGATCTCGTCCAGCGACGCTTCATCCGTCGCATCGTATTCATCGATGTTCAGCCGCAGCACCGGACAAGCGGTGAACTCTTCGATCCATTTTGCGTACCGTTCATGCATATGCTCCCAGTAGGAGACGTCCGTTTGAATCTCCATTTCCCGGCCCCGCTGCTGAATCCGCTTCAAGATGGAGGACAGATTGCCTTCCAGGTAGATCAACACATCCGGATGCGGAAAATACGGCGTCATCACCATCGCCTCAAACAAGCTGGTGTACGTCTCGTAATCGGTCTTCGACATCGTGCCCTGATCGGCGTGCATTTTGGCAAAAATCCCGGTGTCCTCATAAATCGAACGGTCCTGGACAAACCCGCCGCCCGCTTCAACGATCGCCTTCTGCTCTTTAAACCGCTCCGCGAGAAAATAAATCTGCAGATGGAAGCTCCACCGCTCGAAATCGTGGTAGAACTTTTCCAGATACGGATTATTATCGACCTTCTCCAAGGAGGTGCGAAAGCCCAGGCGCGAGGCCAACGCGGTGGTCAACGTGGATTTGCCGACGCCGACGGTCCCCGCTACCGTGATCAAAGCGTCCTGGGGGATGTACAATTCATAACTCATCTTTATAAGTGCTCCTTTATCTTGGCAACGATCTGCTCAAAATGCTCCGGATGCTCAACGAAATCCAGCGCATTTCCGTCGATCGTAATAATGGTCGTCTCCGGCTCCTGCGTGCGAAGCTGCGTAATCGCCGTTTCGTAATCCTCGATCAGTTGCTCCAAATACCCCGGATCGATGTCCTTTTCAAAGCTGCGCCCGCGTTTTTCGATTCTCTTCAGCAAGGTGGCGAGCTCCGTCTGAATGTACACAATCACATTCGGTTTAGGCAAATCATCGGTCAGCAGATGATAGATCTGCCGGTATTTCTCCCGTTTGTCCCCATGCAGCGTGCGCTGGGCAAAAATCCAGTTTTTATAAATATGATAATCCGAAACAACCGGCAACCCCCGGGACACATAATTTTGCACCGTATCCTCCAATTGCTTGTACCGGTTGCACAAAAAGAACATTTCCAGCTGAAAGGCCCATTCCTCGATATTCTGATAGAACTTGTCCAGGAATGGATTCTCGTCTACGATCTCCTTCAACAGCGGATAATCAAACCGCTTGGCGAGCATCGTTGCCAACGTGGTTTTTCCGGCTCCGATGGCGCCTTCCACGGCGATAAACGGGCATGGCTTCTTCACTTGATGGTCCTCCCACATCTCACTTGCCTGAAAAATAGACTAGAACATTGTAACATAGAATTCACGAATTCGTGGGGAGAACTTAGCGAAAAAAAGGGAACCGTGTCGCCCGCATCAAAAAAAGCTCGATCGCAAAGCACCCCGGTCCCTCTATTCGAATCTATTCCTTATCTAGTGCGTCACCAACGGCCGAAAATCATCACGGCTCGACAGATCCGCATGATAAAACGCCACGTCCCCGTCCTTCAGTGTGAAGCGGCGCCCATAAGGGTCGATCACGCTCCGCGCGAATCCCTCCATCCCGGTCCATTGGTTCATTAGCGGCGCGCGGATATATTGAAGATGTGGTTTCCCCGTCTCTCCGTTTCGCACCGTCTCGATGTTGAAGTTCACTACGATATACCCTTTTTTCAAAAAAATCGCCGACCGATCCGTTAACCCTCCATGCGTCCGCCCATACTCCGCTACATTCGTGCCCGCCGGAACGGCGTACAATTCCGCTGGCAAGCTGTATTCGCCATACCATCGTTGCACCGCGGCATTGGCTCGTGCCGAGTCCACGCCGGATGGGATTCCCGTCTTGGGGCCGATCAGCGTACGCACCCCTTCCGGCAATCGCAGCTGGCTGAAGCTGCCGATGGGTGTTTTTTGCTGCGAGTGCTTCTGGATAAACCAATCCACGAACTGGCTGCGCCCGATTCCGGCTACTTGATTAAAGTTGTAGTCATGATCGTATTGGTAGAGCGCCGTATCCGTCATCTCCTCGATGGGCACATTCCGCAGTCGTTCATTCAGAATGACGTAACGCTGTACCTGGTCCGATGCCGAACCGATCCGTACGTAACTCCGACTTCCGGTATGGTAATACAAATCGACGGGTTGCCGACTTCCACTCGTTGCGTCGATGAAATCAAACGTTGGCGTAATCACGATTTGGTCGAGCGGGCCAAACATATTCCCTTTGGTTTTGAGGTCGAATTTGAAATGGTACCCCGTTTTGATCACCGCGTTTTTGTACAACGGATGGCTTCCCGGACGGATCGGCAATGTGAAACGTGAGATGTTCCCACGGGGCGTTCCATCAATCTCGTTTAGCCCGACCCAATAGGCAGCCCCGGTTGGTGTCCGACTTCCCGCCGCCGTCCGAAAAACCCCTTCCCAATAATAATCGGCGATATCCGTTACCTGAAAATCATACACCCGACCGATCACATCCACCGGCACCGTGCCGTAGGCGATGTGATGGCTGAGGTTCAAGTTCGCGTTGGTCTGCTCCGTGGCTCCGGATGGCGCGTTGTGCGCGATGGTGCGGAACTCCACGGTATAGAACCCTTCATCCACCCAAACGGGCAGGAAGAAGGCAAACTGCTCCCGGGACTTGTCCACTTCGATCCAGGTGTTTTTCGGATAAAAGGCCGCTTTCGTCCCTTCATACACATCAAAGGGGAACCGCACCTGCTTGCTGCCTATGTATTTCAAGTAGTCCCGGTTTCCGTACCCCAGATAATTCGTATGCTGACCGTTGTTTGGCATCATAACCGTAAAAGGCCGATCCAAAATGATCGCCGATCGCCCCGCCGCCGGAGTGGTCTTCTGATTGTGCGCCCGATCGTCGGAGACGCCGGGATATATCACCACGGGCGTATGTACAGTAATGCGGTTGATACCGTAGATGGGAAAGCTTCTGTCAGAGCCGCCGTTGATATTGCCGCTCATCAGCCCATAATAAATCGTCCCCGTACTAGGCTGATCCGCTTTATTCGTCTTACTCGTGGGAATGACGTGTCCCGGACTATACAGCACGTTGTTGGAAATGGGAGCGGCGATCGGGATTTGCCCCGGTCGTTGTCCCGCCCGTTCCGTTTGGGCGCCGTTCATAATCGTACTTCCGTTAAAGGTGAGGCTATCGTTCTTCACCTTGACCTCATCTACAGCGTCCTCAGCATAGGACTTCAGGTTTTCCCCGCTGACGTCCGGTTTCGTCTTCCCGCCCGATTTGCTCCCAGAGGGGGCTTCTACCGTATTCGGCGGTGAAGGTGGAGTATACCCGCTGGATTTCGAAGCCGCATAGCTTGGCGGCGAATACCCGCTAGGCGAAAGTCGGATGCCATTCCCCTCAAAAGCGTAATTTTGCAGCGCCGCTTCGTTGATTTTGTACACCTCCAGGTTATCAATCACCCAGAAGGAATACTTCCTCTCGATCGGATACGACTTCGTCAGCGTCTCGCTGGCCGACTGCGGGTCAGGCTCGGTATGCTTGTTCCCGTTCTCGTCCGTCACTTCTTTTCCGGGATCCCAAGTCAATTCATAGGTACGGTTCACCGTAATCTCAAAGCTGCATGTCCCGCTCATTTCCACAAATTTATTTTTGGATAAATAGCTTTTGGCAAGAACATTGCCGTATAAACTCTCCGATGTTGGAATGCCATCCAGCACATTAAATCGTTCAGCCCCGCGGCTATCTGCCTTAATGACCGCGCTAACCGCCGGATCATTTAGCGGAACGTCAATGACGTTGCCGCTGGGGGCTGGAGAGGTGCATTGACCACCAGGTGGCGGATCCGTTGGATTCCCCGATCCTCCAGATCCTTCATAATACAAGTTCAGATAGTAAACCTGGAACTTCCCCTCATAGGTAAAGGTCATCGGATCACCATAGAACGGATTCTCATTGGAAGGATCGGCATCCGATCTTTTCTTGTAGTATTTATATTTGTAGTTCGCCGAATCAGGGGATGGCTTGATGGAGTAGGTTTTATTCAACTCCAATTTCATTTCATAGTCCTTAAACCCGTCAACGCCATTTAATGAAGTATTATCCGTTCGTAAATGTTTAACGACCGCTTTCCCTTCATTGGGTTCCAGTTCAATCTTGAACAGTGTCGGAAAGAAATAACGCCAGCCCTGAACCCCTGGGGCAAATACTTGTCCGTTGTCTTCTTCTTCTTGCTTGCGATTAATAGGACGCGTTTCTGCCTTAAGCAATCCTGGATTCACATAAGCCGGTACTTTAACCACATTGGTTCCCTTACCCGACCAATTTCCAGGTGCAGGCTGCACGATGTTATAAATTGTTGAGGTCGCATCACTAAAATAGTCCATTGGTTTATTTTCCGGCCTAGCCGCTTGGAAAATTTCTGAAGAATACTGACCATTATAGTCAAATTTCGATACAGTCACATTCTTGACTTTCTCTCCAGCAGAAAAGACGAATTCATAGTCAAAACCATCGACAGGTACAGAATCACCAGGCATAACCCCATAAGTCCAACTGCTTCGGTCACTTTCATCCCCTGTTGCATATTTCCACACTTCGTAATACACCATCCCTACAAAATACCAAACGTTTGGATCTTTGGGGTCTTGGTACATTCTGTTTTTATCAATAGCACTAGCCTGTCCGAAAAAAAGCAAGAACGAACTGATGAAGATACATAGACTTAAAGATACCTTCATCCCTCTTTTAAGCATCTCTATTTCCTCACTTTGACTTACTTAAATGGGTTTACAATCGCTACAATGTACTCATCAGGAAATTCGGTTCTAAAAGCTATATAATCCGCAGATTTAAGATCAAACTTAGTCCAGTCTCCACCAACAAGCTCCCCATTAACAAAAACATCATCCTCACTTTTTACAGAGAAATAACTGGTCACGGTACCGTCAGAATGTTCTTCTGTTCTCCACAGTACCTCCCTTCTGTATTTAGCCGAACCATTCTCAACCATAAAGTAAATTGGAGTACCTATTTGATTGCTGCGTACAGCAACAAAATTCTCACCGTCAATTTTCACTTTGGAGATGCTGTAAACCTCATTTCCTTTACTTAGTCTCAACGGAAGCTGCTCGCTTTGGAAAACCTTAATCCCTTCATATGGCACTCTTCTAAAGTTGTTCAATAATTTCGTATCCTTGGTGTAATACTTCTTAAACTTATCCAAAGATTGCATCGGCAGATTATCCGTATTTGGCAGCGTCTTTTCCCCGATCCAAACCCACTGTCCAACCGAATCCCAACTTACGCTCTCCCCTAGATTTTCACTGACAAATCTTAGCGGGACATAAGTGCGTCCTTGAATTGCTTTTGCTGTTGTATCCATAGTTACGGATTGGCCATCAACAACCGCCTGTTGGCTGCCGATCGTTAATTCGATCGATTTGTCTCCCTTGGCGTATTTCACTTTCTTCTCAGGCCCATTAAACTCCACACGCGCCCCTAGGGCTTCCCCAACCCCACGGAGCGGCACTTGGACACGTCCGTTTACCATAAAAGGATCGCCGCCTTGGAATTTGATTTTGCGACCATCCACAAGCACGGCCACATTCGACTTCGCTTGTTTGGCGGACACCTTTACGCTATCGCTGCTATTCACAAACCCTAAGCAGACACTCCCAACCAGCAAAACAGCAAGTAGTTTCTTCAAATCCATCTCTCCTTCGATTTACTTTTGGCAGGTAACTCGGTATATATATCCTCACTAATTCGCTTTCCTCCTTCCATCAACCTCCTTCGTTCTTGCTTTTCTGATAAATTCATCCAATTATCACAAATAAAAAACACACCTCGCCATCCAATGATGTCAAGGTGTGCTTCACCTGTCCCTTATTATAATCCAGATCCTGTAAATTGAAAAGACACCTTATCCCTTCTTCAGGAACAAGGTGTCTTGGCTTATTCATATCGTGAAATATGTATCACTCACTTGGGTTTGGTTTTAGCTGAACCAAGTTTTGATCATAATCGCATCTGACGCCAAAAAGACCAACAGGCTGATGATCCCGAAACCGATGGCGAACAAGTTCTTCTTTGGACGCTCAGTCACCAGGCGGATGACGCCGATCAAAATGATGATCGTAAACAAAATCATAAAAATATCGAACCCATTAAATGTCGTCGTTTTTGCCGCTTCTTGCGCTGCTTCGAGCAACATCGCGAAACCTCCTCTTGAAATCCACGAAATCACAACTCTTCTTCTATGTTATCTTCCCTCCGGTTCGGATGCAAGAGGAAAGACAAGATTTTGTCAAACTTTTCGCTAAAATCACATGCTTGCCGCCGAATTTACCCCTTATTTTACGTCAGGTGTCATTGACAAATACATTATCACCAGATCTTTAACTCTTCATAAGTAAGTTTTATATCCAGAAGTCCCTTTCTTTATTTACGCTAATTCTTAACTATGGTACCATGAAAAATAACATTATTCATAGTTTTGTTGTCGGAATTAAATAAAGCGGAATCCAGCTAAGGATTCATTACCACACAGGGATCAAAGGGAGGGTATCGCATGGCTTATGAACCGATATGGACCGCGGAACCGGAGAAATTAAACAAATTCGAATTCGTCAAATTGGAAAAAGACGGGCTGGACGTCATCCGTACGATTATTGAGGAGTATGCGGTTAAAGGCTATGACTCCATTCCTGCGGACGATATGGACCGTTTCAAATGGGCCGGCGTGTATCAGCAGAAACCAAAGGATGGACACTTCATGATGCGCGTGCGTATCAATTCCGGAATCATGACCACGCAGCAAGCGCGTGCTCTGGTGGATATCGCTCGGTTGTATGGCCGCGACCTAGTGGACGTGACGACGCGGCAAGCCATCCAATTCCATTGGCTGCGGGTTGAGCATTTGCCCGATATTTTCAAAAGGCTGGAGGATGTAGGGCTGTATTCGTTCGAAGCGTGCGGCGACTGCCCACGGACCATCGTCGGCAATCCGCTCGCCGGAATCGACAAAGATGAGTTAATCGATACGACGGAGATTGTTGAAGAGGTTAACCAATTTTTCCTGTTGAACCGCGACTTCTCCAACTTGCCACGAAAATACAAAATGTCGATCTCCGCAAATATCTACAATAACGCACAGGCAGAAATCAACGATCTGGCCTTTACCCCGGCGGTTAAAGTAATTGATGGAAAAGAGGTCATTGGGTTCCACGCCATGGTTGGCGGCGGTTTATCCGCGAAGCCGCATTTGGCCAAACCGCTGGATATTTTCGTTAAACCAGAAGAAGTGCTGAAGGTTGCGATAGGGGTCACCACAATTTTCCGCGATTATGGCTACCGGGAAAAACGCCACCACGCCCGCCTGAAATATCTGGTTGCTGATTGGGGACCGGAGAAATTCAAGGAGAAGCTGGTCGAACAAGTTGGCGAGCTCGAGTCACGCGGGGAAGACAAAACCGTCGGCTGGCAAGCCGCCTATTTCGACGGGGTGCATCCGCAGAAGCAAGAAGGCCTGAATTACATCGGCCTGAATGTACCTGTTGGTCGACTGAATGCCGAGGAACTGGAGCAACTCGCCGATGTGGCTGACCAATACGGCGAAGGCA
The DNA here is from genome assembly GCF_001486505.1 of Paenibacillus rubinfantis. Taxonomy (GTDB): domain Bacteria; phylum Bacillota; class Bacilli; order Paenibacillales; family Paenibacillaceae; genus Fontibacillus; species Fontibacillus rubinfantis. The sequence continues at coordinate 695,843 of NZ_LN909063.1, read as the reverse complement.
AAATCCGCACCACCATGTCGCAAAATATTTTGCTCAGCGGCATTCCGGACGACAAGGTCGAGGAAGCGCTCCAAGCGCCCGTACTGCAGCGGTTAACGCCGTTTCCGAAGCATTTTATGAGCCGGACCGTCTCTTGCACGGGCAATGAATTTTGCAACCTGGCGATCGTAGAAACGAAACGCCGTGCGGCCGAAGTGGCCGAGTACCTGGACCAACATGTGGAATTGGACGAAAAAGTCCGTATCCACTTTATTGGCTGCCCTAATGCCTGCGGACAGAAACATATCGCCGATATCGGACTGCAGGGTTCCCTAGTCAAGACCCCGGAAGGTATGGTCGACGCATTTGATATTGCCGTAGGCGGTACTTTGGGTGGCGGGGTGGACGGTCCTCAAGCTCAGTTTAACCAAGCGCTCAAAGGGCGCGTTAAAGGCGATCAAGTCGCCTATGTCCTTGAGCAGCTGCTGCTGTTCTACAAAACGAATCGGAATCCCTCCGAATCGTTCCATGAGTTTGTCCTGCGCGTCGGAGTCCCAACGTTCCAGGAGCAGTTAAGTCAGATTCTTGAGGCGGGTATCGCCTCGTAAACGTTGGTCTTTCAAGTAAAATATGTGATAAATAAAGAGCGGAGATGCGCGAGCCAACCGCCCTTATAGCCCTTCTGTTTATAAACAAAAAATGTAGCCGTCTCAAATCATAGAGACCGCTACATTTTTCTTTCTTCTACACCACTTCCCGATCCTTCTCTTCCACTTCGTTTAGCTCCGCAGTGCGTTCGGCATCCCGCTTGAGGATAGGGGCCAGGTAACGCCCAGTATAGGATTGTTCCACTTTCACGATGTCCTCCGGCGTTCCGGTACCGATCACTGTACCTCCCCCGCTCCCGCCTTCCGGACCTAAGTCAATCAGGTAATCGGCCGTCTTGATGACGTCCAGGTTGTGCTCAATCACGAGCACCGTTTCTCCGGAGTCGACCAGACGATGGAGTACCTTCAGCAACCGGTCAATATCGTCGACATGCAAGCCAGTTGTGGGTTCGTCTAGGATATAAATCGTTTTGCCGGTGCTGCGGCGATACAATTCCGAGGCTAACTTCACGCGTTGGGCTTCCCCGCCAGACAACGTGGTCGCCGGTTGCCCCAGGGTGACGTACCCCAAACCGACATCCAGCAGCGTTTGCAGCTTGCGATGAATTTTCGGAATGTTTTGGAAAAAGTCCGTGGCATCCTCGATTGTCATTTCCAGCACATCGGCGATACTTTTATTCTTATATTTCACTTCCAGTGTCTCCCGGTTGTACCGTTTGCCTTTGCAGACTTCACAAGGAACATACACGTCGGGCAGGAAGTGCATTTCGATTTTGATGATGCCGTCGCCTTTGCAGGCTTCGCACCGGCCGCCTTTGATGTTAAAGCTGAAGCGGCCTTTCTTGTAGCCCCGCACCTTCGCTTCAGTTGTTTGCGAGAACAGATCACGGATATCGTCAAATACGCCGGTATAGGTTGCCGGGTTGGAGCGCGGCGTGCGGCCGATCGGGGATTGGTCGATATCAACAACCTTATCCACGTGCTCAAGCCCTTTGATCTCCTTGTATTGCCCTGGACGCACTCTTGCCCGGTTCAAATCGCGAGCCAACGTTTTATACAAAATCTCGTTCACGAGCGTCGACTTGCCCGAGCCAGATACCCCGGTTACCGCCGAAAATACACCTATCGGGATTTTCACGTTGATGTTCTTCAGGTTGTTCTCCTTGGCTCCTTTGATCTCCAGCCAACGGCCATCCGGCTTGCGGCGTGACAATGGCACCGGAATAAACTTCTTGCCGCTTAAATACTGGCCGGTCAAAGAGCGCGGGTCGTTCATGACCTCCTGCGGCGTCCCCTGCGAGATCACTTGGCCGCCGTGAATGCCTGCGCCGGGCCCGATATCAATGATATGGTCGGCTGCCATCATCGTATCCTCGTCATGCTCGACGACGATCAACGTATTGCCGAGATCCCGCATATGAGTCAGCGTTGAGATCAACTTATCATTATCCCGTTGATGCAGCCCGATGCTGGGTTCGTCCAAGATGTACAGAACGCCCATCAGGCTGGAACCGATTTGCGTAGCCAGTCGAATCCGCTGCGCTTCACCACCGGACAACGTGCCAGCCGCACGGCTCAGCGTCAAATATTCCAAACCGACGTTCACCAGGAACCCAAGCCGGCTGTTGATCTCCTTCAAGATCAGGTTGGCGATGGATTTTTCTTTGTCCGAAAGCTCCAGGTTGCTGAAAAACTCCCTTGCTTCACCTACCGCCAAAGACGTCACATGCGCGATGTTCTGGTCGTTCACCGTTACCGCCAAGACTTCCTTCTTCAATCGATGTCCATGACAGGTACCGCAAGGCTTGGAGCCCATAAACTCCTCTATAAACTCGCGAATCCCCTCCGAGGCGGTGTCCCGGTAACGCCGTTCCAGGTTAGGAATAACCCCTTCAAACGTAACGTAAGCATCCCGACTCATGCCGAAGTCGTTCTCATACCGGAACCGAACCTTCACATCGCCGGTCCCGTACAGCAGCTTGTCCATCTGATCCGCCGTCAACTCAGAGACCGGTACATTTTGTGGAATATGAAAATGCTCGCAAACCGATCTCAGGAACTGCGGATAGTAGTTGGAGGTGCCACCCGCCCACGCTGCAAAGGCACCCTCCTCAATCGACTTGGAAGGATCCGAAATCAGCAGATCCTTATCGATGATCATTTTTACGCCAAGTCCGTCGCATTCCGGGCACGCCCCAAACGGACTGTTAAACGAAAACATTCGCGGCGACAGCTCTTCGATACTGAACCCGCAAATTGGGCAGGCATAGTTGGAGCTAAAGCGAAGCTCTTCTTGGTCGATAATATCGACGAGAATTTGCCCGCCGGACATTTTGAGCGCCGTTTCAATGGAGTCGGCCAGACGGCTGCGCGCATCTTCCTTCACCACGATCCGGTCAACGATAACCTCGATCGTGTGTTTTTTGTTCTTCTCGAGTTCAATGTCCTCCGACAAATCGCGTTGTTCTCCATCCACCCGAACCCGGACGAAGCCTTGCTTGGCGATTTCACTGAGCAGACTTTTGTGCTCGCCTTTTTTGCCGGAGATGACGGGGGCCAAGATCTGCAATCTCGTCCGCTCCGGATACTGCATAATCCGGTCAACCATCTGTTCTACGGTCTGGGACGTGATCTCAATTCCATGATCCGGACAATGCGGGTGTCCAATCCGGGCGAATAATAAGCGAAGATAGTCATAAATTTCCGTAACTGTCCCTACCGTCGAACGCGGGTTGCGGCTTGTCGTCTTCTGGTCGATGGAAATGGCCGGGGACAACCCTTCGATCGAGTCCACATCCGGCTTATCCATTTGCCCCAAAAACTGCCGTGCATACGCGGATAACGACTCAACGTAGCGGCGTTGCCCTTCCGCATAAATCGTATCGAAAGCCAGCGAGGACTTCCCGGATCCGCTCAGTCCCGTAAGCACGACAAATTTATCGCGCGGGATCGTGATATCTATGTTTTTCAAATTATGCGCTCTCGCGCCTTTTATGACGATGCTCTCGCTACCCAACAACTTCATCTCCCTTTTATAGATGATGCTTAAAAATCGACTTTCCATCACGAAGCAATTCTTCGTAGTTCATTCGGCGTCGAATCTTGAATTCAGTCGGTCGCTCCGTTGCTCACGTAGGTTTGCCTACACTCCGCTACTCACTCTCTCCTTCATCCAACCTTCTCGGTGCTGAAAACCCGATTTTTAAGCTTAGATTGAACTGATGCTTAAAAACCGGCCCTGCATCACAAAGCAATTCTTCGTAGTTCATTCGGCGTCGAATCTTGAATTCAGTCGGTCGCTCCGTTGCTCACGTAGGTTTGCCTACGCTCCGCTACTCACTCCGCCCGCAGCTCCAGAATGGCGTCGCGCAGCTCGGCGGCGCGTTCGAATTGCAGGTTCTTCGCCGCTTCCTTCATCTCGGCCTCGAGACGGCCGATCATCGCTTCGCGGTCGCGTTTGGACAATTTACCCTTCGCATCGGCCAGGTAGTCCGCTTTGCTCTCCGCTACCTTAGTGGCCTCGATCACGTCGCGAACCTTCTTGCGGATCGTCTGCGGCGTGATGCCGTGCTTCTCGTTGTACGCGATCTGGATGCTGCGCCGCCGCTCGGTTTCTTTGATTGCCTTATCCATCGACTCGGTGATCGAGTCGCCGTACATCAGCACACGGCCGTCCGAGTTCCGCGCAGCCCGCCCGATCGTCTGGATCAGCGAACGCTCCGAGCGCAGGAACCCTTCCTTGTCGGCATCCAAAATCGCAACCAGCGACACCTCCGGCAAATCCAGTCCTTCCCGCAGCAGGTTGATCCCGATCAGCACATGGAATGTCCCCAGCCGCAAGTCGCGCAAAATACTCATCCGTTCCAACGTTTTGATATCGGAATGGAGATACCTGACCTTGATCCCCACTTCCTTGAGGTAATCGGTTAAGTCCTCCGCCATCTTCTTGGTCAGCGTCGTCACCAGCACGCGTTCGTCCTTGGCGATGCGGTCGCGGATTTCCCCGATCAGATCGTCGATCTGTCCCTTCGTTGGCCGCACCTCGATGATCGGATCCAGCAGGCCCGTAGGACGAATGATCTGCTGCACCATCGTGTTGCAATGCTCGATCTCGTACGGCCCCGGCGTCGCCGAAACGTAAATCAGCTGCGTCGCTTTCTCCTCAAACTCCTCAAACCGCAGGGGACGGTTATCCAACGCCGACGGCAGACGGAACCCGTGGTCTACCAGCACGTTTTTGCGCGCCTGGTCCCCATTGTACATCGCCCGGATCTGCGGCAGTGTGACGTGAGACTCGTCGATGACGATCAACATATCATCCGGAAAATAATCCATCAGCGTATACGGCGTCGCCCCCCGCTCACGGAAAGTTAACGGTCCCGAGTAGTTCTCGATCCCGGAGCAGAAGCCGACCTCCTTCATCATTTCGATATCGTAGCGCGTCCGCTGCTCCAGCCGCTGGGCTTCCAGCAGTTTGCCTTGCGCACGGAATACCTCCAGCCGCTCTTCCAGTTCACGCTCAATGTTCTGGATAGCGACCTTCATCGTTTCTTCCTGGGTTACGAAGTGAGACGCCGGAAAAATCGCCACATGCTCCCGCTCGCCAACCAATTCGCCGGTCAACACGTCGATCTCCGTGATCCGCTCGATTTCGTCGCCAAAAAACTCCACGCGAATCGCTCTCTCCCCATGTGAAGCCGGGAAGATCTCCAGCACATCGCCGCGCACCCTGAACGTCCCGCGCACGAAGTTCAAATCATTCCGTTGATATTGGATATCCACCAACCGGCTTAAAATCTGGTTTCGTGGCTTCTCCATTCCTACCCGCAGCGACAGCACCAAATTGCGGTATTCCATCGGCGAACCGAGACCATAGATACACGACACGCTCGCCACGATGATGACATCCCGCCGCTCAAACAGTGAGCTTGTCGCCGAGTGCCGCAGTTTATCGATTTCTTCATTAATGCTGGAATCTTTTTCGATGTAGGTGTCAGAGGAAGGAATGTAGGCTTCCGGCTGGTAGTAGTCGTAGTAACTGACGAAGTAGTCAACCGAGTTATTGGGGAAAAATTCGCGAAACTCACTAGCCAGCTGCGCCGCCAGCGTCTTGTTGTGCGCGATGACGAGGGTGGGCCGTCCGAGCTTCGCTATCGTATTTGCGATGGTAAACGTTTTGCCCGTCCCGGTCGCCCCGAGCAGCGTTTGGTGTTTTTTTCCGGCAAGCACGCCCTCCACCAGTTGTCGCACCGCTTCCGGCTGGTCGCCTTGTGGCGTATATTCGGAGATCAGCTCGAATTTATTGTCGCTAACCACGATTTCACTCATTGTCCAACATCACCCTATCGTCTAAAATGGAATACTAGAGGCGTCTCCGGTATTCGTTCTATTTATATACATGAGATGGTTGCCTCAAATGTTTAATTACGGATATAAACTAGGATCGTCATCATTCCGATGAATAAACCAAGCTTTATCCTAGAGGCCCTTCCTAAATTTATCAAAATAGGAATGGGTGTTCCCATGTATTATACCTTTTTCATCCTATAGATGCAAACGGTAAGTCGAGAATAGGAGTTGTACACAATCCATGGATATTGCAACGTTGATTGGCATCATTGTTGGACTAGCTGCTCTGGTTGGCGGATTTATGCTGGAGGGCGGTCAATTGGCCGGCTTACTGCAGATCACCGCCGCTTTAATCGTGTTTGGCGGAACGTTTGCCGCGGTACTGATTAGCTTCCCCGTCGCCAAGCTTCGTACGGTGCCAAAGGCGCTGGCGCTGGCGTTTATGAGCAAATCTCCGGCACAGGATGACGTCATCGAGGATATCGTCGGCATGTCGTCGATTTCGCGCCGCGAAGGTGTGTTGGCGTTGGAGAAGAAGGCGGCTGAACATCGGGATCCTTTTTTGCGCGAGGGAATTCAACTGGTGGTGGACGGGACGGATCGTGCGATGGTACGGCAGATTATGGAGCTGGAAATCGATGCGGTATCCAAAAAATACGACGGCTACGCCAAAATCTTCGAATCGGCCGGCGGCTATGCCCCCACGATGGGGATTATCGGCACGGTGATGGGACTCATCCACGTGCTCGGCAGCTTGTCCGAACCAACGGCGCTGGGTCCTTCGATTGCGCTTGCTTTTACGGCGACCTTGTACGGGGTGGCTAGTGCCAACCTGATCTTTCTTCCGATCGCCTCCAAGATCAAAGCCCGCTGCGACGACGAGCTCGACCGGATGGATATGATGCTGGAGGGGATTTTGTCGATTCAGAACGGAGATCATCCTTTGCTCGTGCGGCGGAAACTGGAGTCTTTCACTGCAGAGACCTCGCGGCTTCTGCCAGATCCGGAGCCGGAACAACCGACCGGATTCGGAAGCGGTGCCCGTATTCGCGGCTCCGAGGAGAATGAGCTATGAGACCGTCCAGCAGATCGAGCAAGCCCAACGAACCGGACCGTATACCGCGGGAATCCCGCCGACGCGGACGCCGTGCGGAGCGAAACGATACGAAGGACCGCTGGATGATCACCTATGCGGATTTGATTACGCTGCTGTTGATTTTTTTCGTGATGATGTATGCTATGAGCCGGTTAGACGTGGAAAAATATGAAGTGGTAACCTCCTCCCTGCAACAGACGTTCAAAGGCGGGGATTCCATCCTGGAGCTGGGAAGCGGCATTATAGGATCGGAGAGCCGCTACAACCACAAGAATCCGCCGGCCTCGGCCGAGAGCGGAAGCAAGCAAGGCGAAGGACAAGGCACGACGGGGCAAGCCGACAGCACGGGACAAGCTCCGTTAACGGAGCGGGAGCTCGCTTTTCGCAAGCAGGAGGAAGAGCTCGCCAACTTGATGAAGCTGATTGAGGGGTACATCAAGGATAATTCGCTCGAGGATCAAATTCGCGTGGCCGACTTGCCCAAAGGGATCTCGATCACATTAAGCGACCGGTTCCTGTTCGACACCGGGAAGGCCGACCTCAAGAGCGGATCCGCCAAGACTCTAGCCAAGCTGGCCAGCTTGTTCCGTCAGCTCGACACGGTGATCAGCATCGAAGGCCATACCGACAGCCTGCCGATCGTATACGCGTCAGAGTATAAGGACAACTGGGAGCTGTCGGGGGCGAGAGCGTTGTCGGTGCTGCGGTTTTTTGTGGATAAGGAGCAGTTGGATCCACAGCATTTCCAATACGCGGGCTACGCCGACACCCGCCCCGCCGCCGACAACGACACCACCGAAGGCCGCCAAAAGAATCGCCGGGTGGAAATCACGGTTTTGCGGCAGCTGCAGCAGTAGGAGTGGATGCGACAGGGGGTGTTCGCACGGAGGGTTGGGCTTCCCTCGAAGCCTAACGGTCCGGAGCGGACCAGGCAGCTGTGCTCTGCTGTGCTCAGTTCTGCTGTGCCCTGATCAGCCCTGCTGTGCTCTGCTGTGCTCAGCTCTGCTGTGCTGTTCTCATCTGCGCTGTGCTCTGCTCTGTGCTCTGCTGTACTCCACTTTGCTCTAACGGACCTCAATGACGCTATTTACCATTTCCCGGCTTATTTCCCCGGCTAACGGACCTGAGAGCCTTTATTGGCTAGGCAAACGGTGCTAACGCTCGAAATTGGACAAAATAACGTCTCTGGAGTCCGTTAGAGTTGATCTCGATAGAATAGTGGTGAAATAAGGGCCACTCGGTCCGTTAGAAGTAACAAAGTGCTGGAACCTCCTACAGAACCATTGCCAGAATGGGATGAGCACGATACACTATTCTCAAATACGCCGTGAAGCACACGCCGTCTTGATCCTTCGACCCTTATGGGGTGGAATGGGATCGGGGCGGCGTTTTGTTTTCACCAATAGAGGAAGGTTGGGCTGGAATGAACTTTGATCAGGCTTTTGAGACATGGATGGCGCGTCAATTGGAGGAGGAGAAGAACCCTAGACGGTTGGAGCTCCTGCAAAAAGGGTTGGGACATGGCACGATAGAATTTTTGCGATTCGTCTGTTTCCCTGCTGTTGGACACTTCGATCACCTATACCCGGAATGGGAGGTGCGGGATTTCAACAACGGCTACCGTTACTTGGACCTCGCTTATCTACCTGGGTCAGGGTCGGTGAAAGGAGCGATTGAAATTCAAGGATACGGCCCCCACGCAAGGGATTTGGACGTACGGCGTTTCAAGGATTTGTGCTGGCGTCACAGCTTGCTAGCCCTAGACGGTTGGACGTTACTCCCCATCGCATACTTATCGATCGTGGAGGAGCCAAAGCAATGCCAGCAGCTGGTATTGTCGTTGATTGGTAAGTTTCTGACTGCAGCGGTACAACCCAACTTGGATTGGTTGGAGGCGGAAACGGTACGTTTTGCACGACGGGCACTGCGTCCCATTAGTCCACTTGAGTTGTCGGAACATTTGCGGATCACAGACCGTCACGCCAGACGAATTTTGCATAGGTTAGCACACAAACAGGAGCTTTCTGTTGCCAGCGGGAAGAGCCGCTACCGGACGTATCGACTTGTGCGTTGAGGGGTTAGAGGGTTGTGGGGGCTTGTGAGCTTGTGAGCTTGTGAGCTTTGGGCTTGGGGGCTTGGGGGCTTGGGGGCTTGGGGGCTTGTGAGCTTGAAGGCCTGACATACCGTTGCCCCCACCCCACTCCGCAGAACTTTAACGGACCTGAGGGACCTTATTTGCTATTTCCCGCATGATTTCCCACTCTAACGGACCGAGAAGACCTTATCTCGGCGAAAACAGGTGAACTGCACCCAAAACAAGGCAAATAAGAGCATCTGAGTCCGTTAAAACCCCATAGCTGCCTATCCCATGCAAATAGCGGCATCTAGGTCCGTTAGCAAAGCAGCAAAAACCCCGCCTGGGAGAGAAAACCCTCCCAGGCGGGGTTTTGTTGCCCGCGCCGCCTCCGGTGCATGCTCGTTCTTCACACCGGTGATCGGGTGCGGTCTCTTATACACATCGAGATGTGTAAAAGGGACAGTGCCGCCGCCGGCGCCAGCTCATCCGGCGCGAGGATCGCGCCGAGCTGGTGGTGGTCGCCGGCGTAGATGGCGCGCTGGAGGAATTTACTCTCGCCCGCGAGATTACGCACCTCCAGCTTGCAAAAAGCCGGGTTGATCCGCAGCGCCGCATGCAGATCTTCCTTGGTTGGCACCGGCACGCCGTTCACCTTCATGATGGTCTCGCCGGTCCGGATGCCCAATTCCTCCGCCGGACTGCCCGGCAGCACCGCCAGTACCTTCAGTCCCCCCTGCGGATGGACAAACACCGGGCTGCGCTGCTGCTCTCCATAGCGGCTCAGCCAGATCAGCGAGTCGTGGAACACGAACGCTGCGATCGCGGCCACAGGCATCAGCGGGCTCCACCAAGCGGCCAGCAAAGCCAGCACAGTGATAACCGCGCCATACCCCAGCAGCCAGCCCGATGTGATGCGGGCTTTCCCCTTCGGCAGCAGAGTCACCGTCATCTCGGAGAACCCCAGCATGATTGGCAGCGCCATCAGGCTAAATCCACCCTGCCAGGCATCCCCGCCAAAAAAAGGCGTCCACGGCAGCACCCCGCCCGTAGTTTGCGCCGGCACGAGCAGGAACAGCGGCACCGGCCACAAGGTTTGCATCTGGTATCCGCCGATCAGCCGGCCCCGTTTGCCTTCAAAAAACAACGGACCGGCAAATGAAGCCCCTTGCCAACGGACCAACAGGCCCTCGGCCAGATGCAGCAGCCCAACCAGGCACAACAGCGCCGGAATGTCCATTTCCCGAACGATCCGAATGACGTCGCCCCCAAAGCCACTGCCCGTAAATCCCGGGAACCAATTCAGCACAAACTGGATCATGCCAAGCAAGGCCACCGAATAGGCCAGACATAAATAACGGATGCCGAACAGCATCAACACGAACGTAACCACCCAAAGGCAGAGCAACCCCTCCATCGTCAGATTCATTCCGAGGAATACGAAGACGACGGAAACCGCCAACCCGGCCAATAATCCGCTAAGGACGGTACGCCAGGTCTGCAAGCCCCAGCTGTGCAGGCGAACATGAAACAGCCGGCGCTCCAGCACCACCTGCCTGCGATACATCAGCAGGACGATGATGATCGAAATATAGTAGAATGGCTGCAACAATAGCTGCGCCCCTGCTTCCGCCAGATTCCATAATCCTTCCAGAATGAGATCCAAGAGGTACTCACGCTCCTTTTAATCGGTATAAGTTAAACCTTGCTCTATGAAAATCAGGAATGATTAACTTATGTACTTCCTTCCGCTAATCAGAAAAAAAGAGGGCCGGATTTCAGCCCTCTAAGGGTTTCGACAACTATGAGGTGATTTCCTTCCGGACGATCTCCAGCGCGCGATTTAACTGCGCGTCGTTTTTCGGATCGCGGATTTGTTGGATAACACTGCTCTCCAACGCCTCGGCGGTTTTCGCATCCAGGACCCCGTTCGCCGTCAGCTTCTGGTCGGACTGGAACTTTTTCAGCGCCTTCTCGGTATTTTTATCGAAGTAGCCATCCTTCCGGCCCGGATCATAACCGAGACCGCTCAACATTGTTTGGGCGCTTTTGATATCTTCACCCAGCATATCGTATTGGTACGTTTTTTCCTTATTAATGGGGGCTACCGTAAAATAATCCGGCTGCGACACCTCAACATCCGGCTTGATCCCCTTTTTGTGAATCCACTCGCCGTTTGGCGTCAGCCACTTGGCGATAGTGATTTTCAGCAGACTGCCGTCGCCCATCTCCTGGCTGTAGCTCGATTGCACCGTGCCTTTGCCGTAGGTGGCTTCCCCAACCAGCTTCGCTCCCGCGGATTCCTGCAAAGCTCCAGCCAAGATCTCCGAGGCGCTCGCGCTGCCCTTGTTTGTCACCACAACGATGGGATAGGATTTGCCGCTTCCTTTGGAAACCGACTGCTGCCGGCGTTTGTACTTATCTTCGATCTGGACGATCGCTTTGCCTTCCGGCACGAACACCTCGGCCATCGTCTCAACGACGTCAAGCACACCGCCCGGGTTGTTGCGCACATCGATAACCAGGCCCTTCATGCCTTGTTTCTCCAAGGCGGCTAGTTCTTTTTTGAAGCGATCGGCTGTATTTAACGAAAATTCGGTGACCCCGATTACCCCGATTTTGCCTTCCTTCATCTCGGCGTACACGGTTTCCAGCGCGATGTCATCGCGGACGATCTCAAATTCCAGCGTATTGGCTGTCCCGGCACGTTTGACCTTCACCTTGGCCTTCGTCCCTTTCGGGCCGCGGATTTTCGCCACCGCCTCGTTTAGACTTAAGCCTTCAAAGGATTCACCGTTCACCGACAGCAGGATATCCTTCGGCTGAATGCCGGCTTTTTCCGCAGGAGAGCCCTTGATCGGAGAGACGACAACCACATTGCCGTTCTCCATAGACACTTCCGCCCCGATTCCGGTAAAAGAACCCTCAATCTGCTCCGAAAATTGCTGCGCGGTATCCGGGGCCATGTAGGAGGAAAACGGATCCTCCAGCGCATTCATCATCCCGTCGATGGCACCGTTGATTAATTTGTTCGTATCCACGTCTTCGACGTAGTTTTTCTGGACGAGCTGCAGTGCCGTCTCGATTTTTTTGATGTCCGCTTTTGAGCCGGTGCCGGCCGTGTCGGCAAAATTTCCGCTGCGCAGCGGTCCCGTTCCGGCAAAGCTCCATTCCCCCGTCAGCGTTAACGTCAACAAGCTGCTGACCAGCATGGCTGCGACAACGAGCAGGGTTACCGTACGACCTTTAAACATCCTTCATCACCGCCTCCAAAAAGATGAACGATCCCGGGAACGCGCCCGGCCCGTCCGAATTTGAACGTCCCATAGTATATGTCCCGCCCATGAGAAATATTTACAATATAAGGTGGTTTTAAAATCGGCTTATGATCACGAGGCATTTCTAAGGAGCTGAATCGACGTCGAATCTTGAATTCAGCCGAGCCTTCCGTTGCTCACGTAGCCTACGACTACGCTCCGCTACTCTGTCTCTAGCTTCATCCAACCTTCTCGGTGCTCATCCCCCGATTTGAAAACTTCCATCCTAGTCAGGTGGTTTTAAAATCGGCTTATGATCACGAAGCATTTCTAAGGAGCTGAATCGACGTCGAATCTTGAATTCAGCGAGCCTTCCGTTGCTCACGTAGCCTACGACTACGCTCCGCTACTCTGTCTCTAGCTTCATCCAACCTTCTCGGTGCTCATCCCCCGATTTGAAAACTCGAATCTAAGAGGAAAACGGACCCAGCCCCAAAAAGGCGGTATCCGTTTTCGCTCGAACACTATAGCTATTTTATTACAAATACGGCATCGGGTCTACCGGGTTCCCGTTAATCCGGACCTCGAAATGGCAGTGTGGGCCGGTGGAGTTGCCGGTGCTTCCCACTTCAGCGATTTTTTCGCCTTTTTTGACTTGCTGACCTTTTTCCACCTTAATCCCGCCGTTGCGGATATGACCGTAAAGCGTCCATACGTTGTCGCCGTGGTCGATGATTACCGTATTGCCGTACCCGCTCCACCATTCTGCGACAATCACGACGCCATCCTCCGCTGCATGGATATCCGTACCTTGTGGTGCCGCGAAATCCACGCCGGTATGCTTCTTCTTCACGCCGGTGATCGGGTGGATCCGCGTACCGTAGCCGGAGGAAATTCGAGCGCCGTCCACGGGCAATCCGAACGAACCGCCGTTACCCTTAAATCCACCGGATCCGGTGGAGCTCTTTTTATATTTGTAAACCTGAGCGGCCTTCAGCTTGTTCTTCTCTTGCTCAAGCGCCGCACGTTTCGTTGCCAGCTCAACCAGGAGCGCTTCTTGCTCTTCACTGATATCTTCGGATTCTTCAATGTCGGCGTTGTATTTGGCAATCAGCTGTTGCTTCTCATTCTCCTTGGCTTCCAAGTCGCTTTTGCGAGTCTCGGCCTCGGCGTAGAGTTCCTTCACTTTCGCATAATCCTGCTCCAGCTGTTGTTGTTGCTGTACGATAAGTTCCTTGTCCCGTTTATGCTCATCCAAAAGAACATGGTCCTGGTCGGCAATCGCCTGCAGGGAGTCAGCCCGCTCCAGGAAATCGGTAAAGCTGGTAGAGGAGAGCAATACGTCCAAATAGGAAACGACACCATCCGTATACATCAACCGAACGCGGGTATCGAGCAAATGAGAGCGCTCCTCGATCCGCGCTTGGGTCTCGTCCAATTTTTCCGCAGTTGTGCGCAGGTCCTGCTCCGTTTTCTCGATGTTCAGCGAAATTTGCGTGAGCTCATTGCTAACGACCTCGATCTGACCCATCAATTGTTTCAGATAATTGGTGTTTTTATTGACGTAATGCTGTGCTTCCTGCTTCTGGTTGGCGGCTTTCTCCTGCTGCTTTTTGGCCTGCTTGGCCTGCTCCTGAAGCTGCTTCAGTTCTTTGTCGATCTGGCTGATGGTTTTGGCGAAGCCTTCAGTCGGTTGGAAAATTAAAGCAGCTAATGCGACAACGGTGATCGTGGTTACCCATTTCTTCAACTTCGTTTCCCCATCCTTCATATAAGGTAGTTAAAAATACGGCTTTTGATCGCGATGTAACGCTCCGAAGTAACTCGAGGTCGAATCTTGAATTCAGCCAGTCGCTCCGTTGCTCACGTAGCATCCAGCTACGCTCCGCTACTCACTCCCTTGCTTCATCCAACCTTCTTGGCGCTGAAAAGCCGGATTTTTAACCTCATTAAATTTCTTAAGCTCGGCTTTTGATCGCGGTGCACTATACTATACCTTCAAAAACTTCCGGATCGACATCGTACTCCCCCAAATCCCGATCAATAGGCCAAGACCAACGAGTAATCCGCCCAATTCCATACCAATCTCGCTTAGGGGTACCAACTGGATGGCCAATGTAACATCGGCTTTCACCGAAGACACCAGTTCGTTGTAACTGAAGAACAACACGCCTACGGTGATCAGCGAACCCATCAGTCCAATCAGTGCACCTTCCACGAAAAACGGCCACCGAATAAAGGTGTTCGTCGCTCCGACCAGCTTCATGATGCCGATCTCGCGGCGGCGAGCCAAGATCGTCACCCGGATCGTGTTGGAGATGAGGAACATCGCCATCAACCCTAGACCAGCCACAAAAGCAAACCCGATATTGCGGATTGCCCGGGTGATTTTGAACAATTTTTCCACGGTGCCTTGTCCGTAATTGACTTTGTAGATCGGCTTCTCTTCATATTTATCGTTCAGTGCGGTAATTTTGCTGGCTACGTAAGGTGCGGTTGTTGGCTCGATGACCTGAACCTCAAATGTGTCAGGGATTGGGTTCGTTGTCTCGTCGTATCCCTCCAGCAGGTCCTTGCCTTCCTCACCCAGCTTCTCCCGGAAATCCTTCAAGCCTTCGGCCTTCGGGATCAACGTCACTTTGCTGACTTCTTCCATCGAGCCGATGTCGTTGTATATCTGGTCGCGTACAGCTTCGGTCACATCCGAGTTCAAGTAGGCCTTGATCTGCACCTGACTGTCCGCCTCATCGGCAAACGCATTGACGTTCAGTACAAGCAAGGTGAACACGCCTAGGATCAGCAGCGAAACGATGATCGAGGTCACGGACGCTACCGACATCCAGCCGTTACGGAACACGCTTTTCGCGCCTTCCCGCAAATGCCGCACGAAGGTGCTAATAGTCATAACCGTATTCCCCTCTCAGCTGGTCTCGCACGATGTTGCCGTGTTCGATCGCGATGACGCGTTTGCGCATCGTATTTACAATCTCTTTGTTGTGGGTAGCCATAACGATGGTGGTGCCGCGGAAATTGATCTCATCCAGCAGCTGCATAATCCCCCAGGAAGTCTCGGGATCAAGGTTCCCCGTAGGCTCGTCCGCAATGATCACGGACGGGTTATTAACGATCGCCCGGGCGATTGCCACCCGTTGCTGTTCTCCACCGGATAGTTGGGATGGATCGCGATTGGCTTTATTTTTCAGCCCGACGAGGTCGAGCACTTCCATCACGCGTTTCTTGATGACCTTCTTGGGGGCTTCGATAACCTCCAAAGCAAAGGCAACGTTCTCGTATGCCGAAAGCTTCGGAAGCAGCCGAAAATCTTGGAAAATCACCCCGATGTTTCGGCGCACATAGGGAATTTTGCGAGGTTTGAGTTTGCCGATATTAAAACCGTTAACGGAAATCTGCCCTTTGGTAGGCACTTCTTCCCGGTAAATTAGTTTCATAAAAGTTGATTTCCCTGCGCCGGAGGGACCAACCAAATACACGAATTCATTACGGTCGATTTTGACCGAAACGCCTTTAAGGGCGTGGGTTCCATTCGGATACGTCTTCCAGACATCCTGCATTTCTATCACTTGATCACGTCCTAAATCTATGATTCCGTCTCTATAGATGGCCCTTTTTAACATTCGACATGTTCCTGCCAAATCCTTTAAAACCTGAGTAATTTCCTTCAAGTCCGATCTTTATTGTAACAAAGATGTTACCTCTTGAGTACCCGAAAGTTTCCGGCAGTTGGATCATACATATGGTTGTACAAGGTTCTTTTCTATTAAATAAAGGTCTTCACACGAAGGAGACGGATATGAAAAAGAAACATTTGGCAGCCATCCTCCTCTCTGTCGGGCTCCTCGGCACGGCATTGTGGGGAGCATTCGCTTTATATGTCTCACAGGACACTTTGCCCCCGGGTACGTTTGTGGCCGGATTGGAGTTGGGCCGACGCCACCGTGATGAAGCCCTGCAGCTGCTCGACCAGGAAATCGCCGCTTTAAACCGAAAGCAAGTGGTGTTTACGGTGGACGGCAACGTAAAAAACATGACCTGGGAGGAAGCCGGGATCACGTTTGATGCGAGGGCTTTTCGTGAGGAGGTACAACGGTTGGAGGAGGGCGCTCTATGGGAGCGGGTGCGGACACGCAACCATTTTGATCGGCAGTGGATGCTCAACATGACTTTCGATTCCAAGAAACTGCAAGCTGTTTTCACGCCCGAGTGGGAAAAAGCTCAGTTCGGCTCACCGGTCAACGCCGTGCGGACCATTACGACCAACGATCAGATCCGCTACCTGCCGGGAACGTCGGTCCAGCGAATCGACTGGGATCGCTTGTTGGAGGTGGTGCCGAAGCGGATTAGTGGGGAAGTACGCCGACTGGAGAAAAATTCACAGCATGAATCGTTATCGAGGCAGAAGTCGCGTCCAGCGGACTTATCGGTGCCGTTGTCGAAGCAGCTAGCCACCTTGCAAATTACCGTACCGCTGAAGACGGTGCAGCCCAAGATCACCGTGGAAATGTTAAAAAAAGAAGGCATCCGCCGCAAAATCGTACAGTTCTCCACGAGTCTGAGTACAAGCGGAACCGGGCGGGTGCATAATGTCGACTCGGCGGCCCGCAGCATCGATGGGAGGGTGCTGGCTCCCGGTGAGATTTTCGATTATAACGAAGCGATCGAATATGCGGAGAAGACGTTTGGGTTCCAGGAGGCGCCGGTGATTTTTGGCGGCCGGCTGGTGCCCGGAGTGGGCGGAGGCATTTGCCAGGTGTCGAGCACGCTATACAATGCAGCGGTTCGCGCCGGGTTGTCGATCGTGGAGCGGCGTAATCACTCCTTGCCGGTCAGCTACCTGCCCAAAGGCCAGGATGCCACATTTGCCAAGGGCTACATCAACTTCCGCTTCAAAAACACCTCCGGCCACCATCTCCTCATCCGCGCCGAGGTCAAAAACCGCCAACTCACTGTGAAGCTGTTCGGCGATATGCCGGAGAATGTCAGCTACTCGCTGGAATCCCGCACGACGGAGATCCTCCCTCCACCTAACAAGTATGTGGCGAACACTTCGCTCCCGGCCGGGAGTCGCCAGATACTCGTACGCGGGAAACAGGGGTATGTCGTAGAAACGTATCGCATCAAAAAGGTGGACGGCCAGGCAGTCGAACGTACGCTGCTCTCCAAAGACACCTATCCGGCCCAGCCCACGGTGGTCGCGGTGCGCGACACCAAGGGAAGCGCGGCCGGTGGCGGGAGTGGCGGGAGTGGCGGGAGCAATCGCGGGAGCAGCGGTACGGGCAGCGGCAAAGGCGGGGCCAGCGGAAATGGCGCCGGTGGCACCTCCACGGAACGCCCCCCTAATCCAATATTGGAGGACGGCGTGACGGGGCCGAATTTTCGGTGAGACTAGCGGGGGCGATGCCCCCGCTTCACTTTTGATCAGAGAATAGCGGTATAACTTCACCCTATTTTGTCGTTCCTGCGAAATTTGCGCAATTTAGCGTTAATAAATAACGCTATTCCACCGATTTTCAGCATAATAGGGTCCAGTCAAGGAAATAGCGACATTTTATCACTTTATTTCCCCGGAAATTGTCTTTCCAGCCCAAATAGAGACAAAAAATCACTCTATTCTCCCAACTAGCTGACGATCTTTCTCCCTCGTTCATCCAAAATGTATGTACGGACTCGTTCTGTGCCACTCGCCGGCTGAATCCACTGTTTGCCTACTAAATGATGGAGCCATTTTCTTGCCGTCTGATTCTTCATCCCCAAACCGCGGGAAACCTCAGACGGAGTGACTGGGCTCTCAGCACGTAGGAATAAACGGAGGATTTCCTTTTCAATGAAATGTATCGCCTCGATGTTCTCCCCCTCCCCCAACCACCTTCCCATAAACTGCTGTAGTGTTTGCTGGCAGTAGCGCGGATTGTCGGTAACGTCGTCGTAGGTGAAGCGCAGTACCTTCCAGCCGTCCAGGATCAAGTCGTTTTGACGTCGGCTTTGATCTGAAAAACGGTCGCGGCTGATATTGCGCAAATGCGGGCCGTATCCATCGATTTCGATTGCTAACCGCAGCCCGTAGCGAAGGTAAGCAAAGTCGAGATAGCGGAAGCCGTCTTTGAAATCGGTCACCTCATACTCAGGATGAAGTTGCCGAAATTGCCCGAAGGCGGGCCACCAAACTTTTTCGACAAATGCCTTCTCCGCATGACCGTGCCCCTCTCGAAGTCTTCGCTCCCGCTCCCCTTGCCGGCGGCCCAAATGATCCTCAAGCCACTGCGCATACGCCTTCTGAAATCCCATTCACTATACCTCCTCCAATAGAAAAATAAAAAACGCCTTTCGTCGACGGATGAGGTATTTCATCATCCAACAACAAAAGGCGTGTGCTTCACGACTTATTGATTAAGTTCTACTGAAGATTTTACCATAAGGGGCCAGTTACTTCCAACCTCATTCTGGTTGTTCGGCCGTCCCGCCAACCAATCCCCACACTTTATTCGATGTTGCCGCACGATGTAAACTTGAAGTATACTGAACAGCGTCTGAGATCATGCTCCAAAAAGTGCTAAATTCACTGTATAAAATAATTTGACTCATCTCTAAACTAGGGTATCAAGCTTCGGCAAGTTTTAGTTTGTTCGACTAAATGGAGGAGTTTGGAGTTTGGAGTTTGGAGTTTGGAGTTTGGAGTTTGGAGTTTGGAGTTTGGAGTTTGGAGTTTGGAGTTTGGAGTTTGGAGTTCGGAGTTTGGAGTTTGGAGTTTGGAGTTCGGAGTTCGGAGTTTGGAGTTCGGAGTTCCGAGTTGGAGTTTGGAGTTGGAGTTTGGAGTTGGAGTCTGGAGTTGGAGTCTGGAATTGGAGTTGGAGTTTGGAGTTGGGGTTCGGTGTCCGGGGTTCGGTGTCCGGGGTTCGGAGTTAAGAGTTTAGAGTTTAGAGTTTAGAGTTTAGAATTCTGGAGTAGGTGGCCTAGGGACTATGGAGAGTCTGGCTAATTCCAACTACTTCGACTCATTCACCCCGTTTTAGCTAATTCATCTAATCAATCAACCGTTTATGACCTTAATCGTTAAATTTTGAAGGAGGCCTTCCTTTACTTATGAATAAATCGATCGCTCCAGCCTTGAACCCCACACGCACCTCCGTTGGGTTGCTGGTTACCGCGGTGCTCCTGACCGCCGCCGCCTTGCGGTCGCCCATCACCGGGGTGGGCGCCATCATCGGGGAAATCGAAGCGGCCACGGGCTTGTCGCACACGATGTCGGGTATGCTGACCACGCTGCCGCTGATCGCTTTTGCGGTGTTTGCGCTGGTGGCACCCGGTTTGTCCGCAAGGCTTGGCATGGAGCGGACGTTATTTTACAGCATGCTGCTGATGACCGTCGGCATCCTCGTACGCGCATTGCCGTCAGTCGCCGCGCTATTTGCCGGCACCGCCCTGATCGGCATCGCTATCGCCGTCTGCAACGTGCTGCTGCCCGGGCTGATCAAACGGGAGTTCCCACAGCAAGTCGGATTGATGACCAGCCTGTTCACCACTTGCCTAACGTTCTGGGCGGCGATCTCCTCCGGCATCAGCGTTCCGCTGTCCCAAGGGGCGCTGGGGTGGCGTGGTGCGCTGACCATTTGGGCGGTGCTGACGGCCGTCAGCACCCTCGTCTGGTTGCCGCTGCTGCAGCGGCGCAGCGTTGGCGGCAAGGCACCGGCCGCGATGTCCACGGGCCGCGCCAGCATCTCATCGTCCTTGGCATCCAACGGCCCGCGCCGCGGTATTTGGCGCTCCCGGGTCGCTTGGCTGGTGACGATGTTTATGGGCTTCCAGTCGATCCTGTTTTACGTCAGTATTTCGTGGTTGCCGGATATCCTGCAGGAACGCGGGATGAGTCCGGAACAAGCCGGTTGGATGCTTTCGCTGATGCAGCTGATCAGCATGGCCGGCTCGTTCCTGATGCCGCTGCTTGCGGCACGGTCCGACAGCCAGAAATGGCTGACCGCCGCCACCGCCGCCTTATGCGTAATCGGCTTCGGCGGCATCTGGGCCGGACCGGTCTCGCTGGCCGCCGTCTTTATCCTCTTGCTTGGGATCGGATCCGGCTCGACCTTTGGCCTGGCCATCGTCTTCTTCTCGCTGCGCTCGCAGACGACCGAGCAGGCCAGCGCCCTGTCGGGCATGGCCCAATCGGTCGGCTATGTGCTGGCCGCGTTTGGGCCAACGCTGTTCGGCTATCTTCACGACCTCAGCGGTAGCTGGGACACCCCGCTTGCTGTTATCACCGGGGTGTCGGTATTAACCGCCCTGTTCGGCTACGCGGCCGGCCGCAAAGGATATGTCGACGCGCAGTAGACACGGTTTAACGGGTTACGACTTCCCAGGTGCTTCATCAGACAACGGAAATGTTGCAAGAAGTACAACATTTCCAACCCAGATCACCTGTGTATCCGAGAAATGTTGTATTCCATACAACAAATTCCGGACGGCCAAACGCCGCAGCCTAAAAATGCTGTACTTTCGGCAACATTTTGGCCGGAAACCCAGCGTGCCAAGCCATAATGTTGCAGTTTTTGCAACAATTCGCACCTCACCCGAACTTCAGCGCGCACAGCCCCACCGCATAAACCAACACAAAAAAAAGCTGTCCCTGGCCTGGGCCCTCACAGGCCCCCAGGGACAGCTTCCTTTTTTAGCCCAACCTCAGCTTGTTGGCTGTTCGCCAAGCTGCGGCTGCGGCTGCGGTTGCGCCGCCGGCTTGTGCTTGAAGATCGGCACCAAAATCATCGCACCCAGCAGCATGATGATGCCGGATACGGCGTAAATCCCAACGAGCGGGAAGAAGGTCTTCAACACGCCGGACAACGACATCATGATCACCATCATGCCCATAAACATCGGGCTGAGTACGCCGTTGACGCGGCCGACATAGGATTGCTCCGTCCACTGCAGGATCATGGTGTTGATCCCGATCTGGATGCAAGGGAACGTCAAGCCGTTCAGGAACTGCAGCACCAAGGTCAGCGGAACGCTGGTCGACAACCCCATACCCACGATACAGATGGCGCTGATCGCCATCCCGAACGCCAGCAGGACTTGGGGCGGGATTTTTTTGGCCAGGCCCATGATCAAACCGCCGCCAATCAGCATCGCTACACCGTTAACCGCCAGCAAAAATTGCAGGAATTCCTTAGGCTGTCCCAAGCGTTCGGTGACGACGAACAACCCCAACGTCTGAATGATCCCCACGGAGAAGCCGGCGATCGCAAACGTCGCACCCAGCACTTTCAGCACAGGACTACGCCATACGTAGCGGAAGCCATCCGCCAGCTCCTTGCGGATATTTGCGGTCTTCTCCTTGTTTACCTCTTGCTCCACATCCGGTGGAAGCCGGAACAGCACCACCGCGGAGATGAGGAACGCTACGCCCATCACGCCAATGGATACGTAGATCCCAAATTGGTGATAGGAGTAAATTCCCAGCGACGGTCCGATGACCATAAAAATCGCCACCAGCGACTGGAATAATGCCATTCCTTGCTGCACCTTCTCCGGCTGGACATGCTGCTTGAACAGCTTCATGACCGATGGCTGGGAGAACTGCGACAGAATCGCCGAGATAAAGGTGGCAAAATAGACCGTTTCCCATGAACCGTACAGCAAGGTCAGCAGCACGACGAATACCGAGACGGCGGACAGGAAGTCGCACCATATCATCGTCCGCTTCGGCTTCCAACGGTCGGCAAAAGCCCCGCCGATAAACGAAAACACAAAGATCGGCGCAAACTCCACAACGGAAATCAGCGAAATCGCCAGCGGGTCATTATTGGTCTGGTCCGTTACGAACATCAAAATTGCAAAGTTGCGGACCCAGATTCCGATCTGCAAGAACAGATTGGAGATTAGGATCGTCTGGTAGAACCGGTTCCGAAACAAGCTTCCGGAAGCGGGCAAAACCTGTGAATCGTTACTCACGTAAACACCTCATTATTGCTAGGATGAACTATAGATTATCCATATTTCCTGGAGGGATGTCAAATGTTTCTTTGATTACCGGCTTTCTTTTCCGGAAAAAATCACTCCGAAACCGCCGGCTTCGCTTCCGGACGACTGGCCGCTCCCGGGCCGTGCCCGATCATTTTGGCGTTGCCCATAAAGCATACTGTGATCAGAGCTAACGCAGCCGGAACAAGCGTCCACCAAAACATCGTCGTGATCGACTTCGACAGATCCCCCACGATCTGCTCCAAGACCGGGGCAGGTATCGCCTTACGCGCCTCGGATGCCAACAACGTCCGTGGATCGTCCATGGAAGGCAGACCTTCTGCCCCGCTGCCCATAGCGGACAGCGATTCGCCTAACCGGTTCGCAAACAAGTTACGCTGTACGATCCCAAACACAGTAATCCCCACCGTCATCCCCAACGAGCGAATAAACGACATCGTTGAGCTGGCGGCTCCCCGCTGCGAAGGCCCGAAGTCCTGAATCGCAGACATCCCCAATACGGAGAAGGAGAACCCGACGCCAAATCCCGCGATGGCCATATAGATCGACAGCAACGTCTTCGTCGTGTCCGGCGTAATCGTCGCCAGCAAAGCGATCCCTGCCATAAAAATCACCGCCGACAGCACCATCACATTGCGGAAGCTGGTGCGCTGCACGAGGAAGCCCCCAACTTGGGAAGCCACCACGGAGCTTAACGTCATCGGAAGGAGGATCATACCGGAGTTGGTAGCCGTTCCGCCCGTGACTCCTTGCACGAACAAAGGGATATAGATCGAAGCGGCGATAAACGCAGCGCCGTAAAACAACCCGGCCAGATTACTGCTGGCGAACAGACGCTTCCGGAACATCCCGAAGGAGATGATCGGCTCCTCTGCCTTGCGTTCAACCAACAGAAAAGCGGTGAACAGCACGGCAAAGGCCGCGAACAATCCGAGAATCTGTCCGGAATCCCAAGCGTACAGCTGCCCGCCCAGCTCCAGCGCAAACATCAGCGCGACCACCGAACCGACCAAGGTAAATGCGCCCCACCAATCGATGCGCTGCTTGGCATGGACGGTCGACTCCCGGTAAAAGGCCAAAATCAGGAACAAGGCAAGCAGGCCGAGCGGGATATTGATGTAGAAATTCCAACGCCAGTTCAGATGGTCGGTGATGAATGCGCCGAGCAACGGACCGGCCAAGCTGGAGATCCCAAATACCGCGCCAAATAAACCACCCATGGCGCCGCGTTTTTCCACCGGGAACACATCAAACACGATGGCAAAGGCGATCGGCATCAGCGCACCGCCCCCGATCCCTTGGATCGCGCGGTAAATGCTGAGCTGTACGATGGTGTCGGCCGTGCCGCAAAGCACGGATCCCAGCAAAAACATCGCGATGCCAAACACAAAAAAACGTTTGCGTCCGTACATGTCGGACAACTTGCCGAAGATCGGCATCGCCGCCATTTCAGCGACCATATACGCTGAGGTAACCCAGACGTATTTGTCCAAGCCGCCCAGCTCCGATACGATGGTCGCCATCGCCGTGGATACGATCGTGTTGTCCATGGCGGCCATTAAAATACCCAGCAGTAAGCCCGCGACCACGAAGCCTAGTCGGCTGTTTTTTTGCCCATTCATTCCTCATTCCTCCAGACGTTCAGGTGTTCTCCCACTTCGGCATTCGGGTCCTGGTGATAATGTTTCGTATATTCCACGAGCCGGATCCGGCAGCCGGGACCAATCGAGACGTCCCCGCCGCGCACAATGTCGGCTACGGTATTTTCCAAGCGGATGACATCCCCTTCGATCACCGTCGCCTGCAGTTCGGGTGTCCCCCAAGATTTGAAGAGCGACACCCACTTCCAGGTGGGATGTGGGGCGATGCGGATTTGCCCGCCGACGATTTCACCGGCCTGGCTGCGGCCAAACATCGCAAGCTCCACCTGCTCGGCGTTGATCGTTCCTTGGGTTTGCAGCGCTCCCTTGATACGTAAACGCTCGGCTTGGCAGTTCCCGGTCAACTCGCAGCTGCCAAACAGCCCAATATCCTCCCCCGCGATGCCGCCTTCAATCCGTATTTCCCCATTGAGCCGGGCCTTCCCGGCTTTCAAACCGCTGCGGACACTCAGGTTGCCGGTCAAGTTCAGCTCTTCCCCGCTCATCGGACCGGTCACCGCAATCGTCCCCTTCGCCTTCAGGACCTCGATGCGCAAACCTCCATCGACCTCCAGCGTCCCCGTGCAGTTCAAGGTACGGCAATCCACATCTCCGTTGATTTCGCCTTCGCCGACGACTTTAACCTTATTAAAAATCCCGCCGTTCGACGTTCCATTGCCCACGATTTTCAAATCTGCGCGGCGGTCGTCCGAGACTTGTGCGGTCATCCCAATCCCTCCAATAGATAAATAGACTTATTTCTGCTCCGCGCGCCCGACCGAAGCCTGCGGCGATACCTCATAATGCTCCTTGTATTCCACGAGGCCAATTTCGCAGCCCGGACCAATTACAACCGAGTTACCGCGCACCACGTCCGCTTTCGTACCTTCCAGCCGAAGGTCATCGCCCTCGATCACGCCTGCTGTTAAACGGGAGGCCCAGTGCGGGGAGAGATAGTCGAGCAGCCGTTTGCTTTTGCGCTGTCGAACAAGGATGAACTCTCCTCCGATTTCCTTGGCATGGCTGGGGCCATTCAGGTCAATCGTCAGCTTTCCCGCATTCAGCATCCCGCCAACCTGAAGGTGACCATAAACCTCCGCTTCCTCAAACTCAGCGCCCCCTTCCAGCTTTAGGACGCCGTCCACCTTGGCCGTCTCCCCAATGACAGAGCCCCCGGCTTTAAGAATCCCCCGGACGTGCAGGGAGGAGAATCGGACATCCCCGCTAACTTTAAACATTCCATCCAGTTCAAACTTCCCCCCGCGCAGTGCCCCATCCGATGAACCGGTCCCGTTCAGGCTGAACTCTCCCGCTTCGAGCGTTCCTTTGATTTTCAGCGTCCCATTTCCGCTCAGCGCCTCACAGGTGATCTCACCGTTTAGCGTTGCAATGCCTTCCGATTGAATTTTCCGATACGCGCCGCCCGACGCTTGACCCACGCCGTTAATTTTCAGATCCTTAACGCTTCGTTCCGCCATTACCCCTCACTCCCGCTCACCAATAGTTTCAATTCCTCTGTACAGCGCGCCAGGGATAGACGGGCAACCGTCCTGACGCTGCGGTCCATGTAAATTTCAACATCTCCCGGCACCAGGATAAAAGCGGCCACCCCCATTTTACGGGTGAGATGCACGCCGCATTCCTTTCCGGCCAAGCCCGGTAAATATTCCTCCAGAGTTTGAACCAATAAGCGCCCTTCCTCCAACGAAATATCCCCGCTTTGCAGCAGTTTGTCGAGCACGTAAACGGTGAGCATCTGATCGAAGCCCAACAGCGACATCCCTTCAGATTTCCCCGCAGTCTCGATATATAAGTTCAATGATGTCGATGTAACAATGTTTCGCTCTAGAAGCTCACCCACGCTTAAACGGATATCCCCCGGACTTGGTGAGAAGACATCGGCCAAGGCATCCAGCGATAAATCATCCTTCATACCTAGAATCCGGTCGATGCGCTGCAGCATTTTTTCCCTGGGAAAAAACGTCTCCTGCCCCGTAAAAGAAGACTTGCGGATAAACCACTGTTCCGGAATCAGGTTCTTGCGTTTCCATCGGTATAACTGTCCATACGAAATCCCTGTCAGATCCAGCAATTCCTTCTTGGAGATTAATTCCTCGGTCATTGTCATGCTCCTTTCTCGCTTTAACAACGTAACATAACATTGTTACGCTGTAAAGTAGGCAGAAGCGGATCCCTAGCAATCGCATTGCTGTTATTCATCTTAATTCACTTCCCCGGTCCCTCCATCCGTCTCGAGGCGGATTTCTACGCCGGGCCCGGGGTGGAATTCGGGATGCAAAAGAGCCCCCTGCGCCAATATACTTGGCTCAGGAGGCTCTAGAACTTCAACGATTCGCTTATAACTTAAACCGCTCGATTTGGTTATGCATATCTGCTGCCATTCGCGCCAAGCCCTCCGAGGCGGAGGAGATCTCCTCCATGGACGCCAACTGCTCTTGAGTAGCGGCCGTCACGCCCTGGAAGCTCTCCATGCTGCTGGCCGAAGTCGCCGCGATCTGTTCGACGGAATGAGCAATTTCATCGGCGCTTGCCGACATTTGCTCGGTAATAGCGGATACCTCATGGATTTGCTCCGAAATCCGCTGCGTCGAGCGCTCGATCGCGTGGAAGGCCGTTTGCGCTTCCTCGGTCACGGACATCCCACGCTCTACGTTGGCATTAACCTTCTGATTCATCATCTCATAGGCCTTGCCGGCTAATTGAGCCATCCGCCCGATGTTCTGCTGAATCATTTCCGACGTTGCTCCCGATTGCTCCGCCAGCTTCCGTACCTCGCCGGCGACTACCGCGAAGCCGCGTCCCTCTTCGCCGGCACGTGCGGCTTCGATCGCCGCATTTAATGCCAACAGGTTGGTTTGGTTCGCGATGTCCGTAATTGCGCTGCTCATCCCCGCAACCTGTCCGCTGAGCTCGTTCATCTGCTGCATCAGCTCCACCGATTCCAATGTGGAGCGGCGGATTTCCTCCATCTGTAAGCCAACGAGGTTGACCTTCTCGCTTCCTTCCTTGACATCCCCCACCGTCTGGATGGACGATTCAACGATAGTATTGGACGCTTCAGCAATTTTCCGGATCCCTTGGGACATTTCATCCATCGTTTTGGCACTCTCCGATGAAGCGGCGGCTTGTTTCTCCGCGTTGTCCGATGCATCTTGAACAAGCTCCGTGACGTATTCAACAGCCTTGGCATTTTGCTCCGTGCCCGCCGTCAGCTCTTCGCTCGAAGAAGCCAGTTGGCTTGCCGTTTCCGACATCTCACGAACCATTACCCGCAAGGAGGCCAGCATTCCGTTATAGTTCTCGGCCAGCTGACCAATTTCATCCTTACGTTTCGTGGCTACGTCCTCGTTTAAGTAACCTTCGCTAACCCGTTTGGCTGAACGATTGAGTTGCTCAATTGGTCGCGTGATGCTCAGGATCACCAATAACAGCAGGATACCGGCGACAACCAGCGAGATCGCCAGAACGATCAGGGAGGTCCACATGATTGGCTTGGAGGCATCGCTGAATTCCTGCACGTCCAGCACTCCGACGATTTTGAACCCGGTCAGCGGGTTCGTGGTAAAATAGGCACTTTTCTCCAGACCGGTAGCCGAATCAATATAATTCAGGGAACCTGATTCCGCCGCATGCAATTGAGGTATGAAGTCTTCAGCCGCTTCTTCGCCGATCGTGCGGGTTGGGTGAGAGACGAATTTGTCCGTGCGGTCCACGATAAACATATATCCACGTTCGCCCAAGCGAATGCTGCTGACTTCCTGGTTGAGATTCGCAAGGTCCAGAGAGACCGTAACCGCCCCCTGATGGTCCTTTAATGCGTGACTGATATACAGGTTATAATTGCCGGACGTTGCCGATTGGAACGGATCGATAATGACCGTTTCCTCCGGACTTTCCAACGAGGACTTGTACCAGTCCCGTACCCGTGGATCGTAATCCTGCTTACCGGGATCGGGGGCCTTCATCCAGGCTCCGTTTTGATTGCCGACAACCAGGTTTTCCAGTTCCGGATGCTTCTCCACGAACAATTCAATTAATTGACGCAGCTCGGGGGACTGGGTATCCACTTGCGCGGATTCAATCTCCTGGGCCAATTGCTCCACGTTTTGAACCTCCGCCTGCACAATGTGGGTAAGCGAGTCATTCAACAGGTTCACACTCGATCGGGTACTAGCGTCCATTTGCTCATGCAATTGCCCGCTGGCCCGGGTATAGCTCGTAAAAGATGTCACCAGGTTGGGGACCACCAGCAGCACAGCAAAAATAATCAGCAGCCGGTTGCGCAAGGACCGGACCTCCACCAATTTCCGAATTTTTGTAAATCGTTGCTTCATGCTTTGTTTTCTCCTTTTATTTTAATTGGGGCATCCTGTCGGTTCTTGCTGTGTGCCAGGGGTTGATCAACTGCAGAAAACTATAGCGGATGTCAACCAATTCTGATTTCGTTTGAGTTCCGTACAATAGATTTACCGCGTTGGCAGTGATGAATCTAACATTTATTTCGACAAAATACGATATTTTCTTTAGTGTTTTTCTGAAATTTTCGTAAATTTCATGATCTTTTTGGGTGATTTCCTGAGATTTTCGAATATCAGAACTTTTTTTCGACACTTTTCAACATATATTTCCAATATCCTCCTGATCAAAGACAGCAAAAAAACAGCCGTTCGTCCTGCGACGAAGGCTGTTCTATCAAGGGTGCCCGATCCCTTTTGAAGGGGCGTTCGATTATTTACTTTTTTCCGCGTAGGTTTGCGTCCATTCCCGGCCCGCTTCCAGCTTGCTCTCCGCGCGTTCAATCGCCGCCGTAACCTGAGCGGTTGCCGTCCCGCCGTACACGTTACGGGCATTTACGACACTCTCCGGCTGCAGCACTTCATAGATACTGTCATCAAACAGCGGCGAGAACTGCTTGAACTCCTCCAGGGTGAGGTCCAGCAAGTATTTGCCGTTCTGGATGCAATACAGCACGGTTTTGCCGATGACTTCGTGCGCCTGACGGAAAGGGAGACCTTTGTTCGCCAGGAAGTCGGCGATGTCGGTCGCGTTGGAGAAGTCCTGGTTCACCGCCTCGCGCATCCGCTCTTTGTTCACCTTCATCGTGGCAATCATCGGCGCGAACAGTTGCAGCGCCCCCTGCAGGGTAGCAACCGTATCGAACATACCTTCCTTGTCTTCCTGCATGTCCTTGTTGTACGCCAGCGGCAGCGACTTCAGCACGGTCAACAGACCCATCAGATTGCCGTAAACACGGCCCGTTTTGCCGCGGACGAGCTCCGGCACGTCAGGGTTCTTCTTCTGCGGCATAATGCTGCTGCCGGTGCAGAACGCGTCGTCCAGCTCGATGAAGCGGAACTCCGTGCTGCTCCACAGGACCAGCTCCTCGCTGAGGCGCGAGAGATGCATCATCAGAATGGAGGCGTCAGCCAGAAACTCGACGATAAAGTCGCGATCGCTTACCGCATCCAGGCTGTTTTCATACACGCCGTCAAAATGCAGCTGCTCCGCTACGAAATGGCGATCGATCGGGAACGTTGTCCCGGCCAATGCCCCTGCGCCCAGCGGCAACACGTTAATCCGCTTGTAGCTGTCCTGCAGGCGCTCGATGTCGCGCTGGAACATGGACACGTACGCCAGCAGATGATGGGCGAACAGGATCGGCTGCGCCCGCTGCAGATGAGTGTATCCCGGCACAATCGTGTCGAGGTTCGCTTTGGCTTGACCCAACAGCGCTTCCTGCAGCTCCTGCAGCAAGCCTACGAATTCCACCACCCGTTTGCGCAGGTAGAGGTGCATATCTGTGGCCACCTGGTCGTTGCGGCTGCGGCCGGTGTGCAGTTTCCCGCCAACCGAGCCCACCTCATCGATCAGCTGCTTCTCGATGTTCATATGGATGTCTTCGTCCGACACGGAATATTCCAGCTCGCCGCGGCGGATTTTGAGCAGGACCTGATGCAGGCCTTCCTTGATCTTCTCAACGTCCTCTTCCGGCAGGATCCCGCATTTCCCCAGCATCGTGACATGCGCCAAGCTTCCCTGCACATCCTCCTCCGCCAACGCCTTGTCAAACCCGATGGAGGCGGTATATTCCTCAACTAAACGGTTGGTCTGCTTCGTAAAGCGGCCACCCCACAGCTTGCTCACCTGACCCACTCCTTAACTTTGAAACTTGATCGTTAATCCAATCCATCCGACCAGAAGGAAATGGATTCGAAATTTCGACTACATTTCCTCACTAACCATCGAAATTGTAGATTGTATTCGAAAAATCATACACATTCCCGCCCCATCCCCGCAAAATGCTCAATTATATACGAAATTTCATACACATTGGGGTCGAGTCGCCGGAAATCGGCGAATTGTATTCGGTTTTTCGAATAGATTTGGGGTACTCCCTTTACTTACCGCTGTTTTGCGCCACTCCCGTACCCACTTTCAACCGCAGCGCGTTCAGATGGATAAAGCCCGTGGCGTCGCCTTGGTCGTACGCCTGCGTTGGATCGGCTTCCATTGTAGCGATGTCCGGGTTGTACAAGCTCACCGGGCTCTTCACGCCAGCGGCGATGATGTTGCCTTTGTAAAGCTTCACGCGCACGATGCCCGTCACGTTCTTTTGGCTCTCCGTCACCAGCGCCTGCAGCGCCAGACGTTCCGGCGCAAACCAGAAGCCGTTATATACGAGCGTGCTGTAACGGGTGATCAGGCTGTCGCGCAGGTTCATCACCTCGCGGTCCATGGTCAGCGATTCCATTTTGCGATGGGCCGTGAACAGGATCGTGCCGCCCGGCGTTTCATACACCCCGCGGCTCTTCATGCCAACGAAGCGGTTCTCCACCATATCGACGCGGCCGATGCCGTGTTTGCCGCCCAGCTCGTTTAGCTTCTCCATCACCGCGAGCGGATTCAACCGTTCGCCGTTCAGCGCCACGCAGTTGCCTTGCTCGAACTCCAGCTCCAAATACTCCGGCTGATCCGGCGCATCCTCCGGCGAAGCGCTGAGCAGGAACATGTCTTTGTTCTCCGGCGCAGACGCGTCGAACCACGGATCCTCCAACACGCCGCTCTCGTAGCTGATGTGCAGCAGGTTGCGGTCCATCGAATACGGCTTTGCCGCCGAGGCCGTAACCGGAATGCCGTTCGCTTCCGCGTAAGCGATCATCTCGGCCCGTCCCGGAAAGCGGTCGCGGAATTCGCTCAGCCGCCAAGGGGCGATCACGCGAATCTCCGGCGCCAAGGCAGCCGCCGCCAGCTCAAAGCGCACCTGGTCGTTGCCTTTGCCGGTTGCGCCGTGGGCGATGGCCGTAGCGCCTTCTGCGCGGGCGATCTCCACCATCCGCTTCGCGATCAGCGGGCGGGCGATGCTGGTGCCCAGCAGGTATTGCCCTTCATACAATGCGCCCGACTGGAACATCGGGTAAATGAAGTCCTTAGCAAATTCATCGCGAAGGTCGTCGATGTAGACTTTGGAAGCCCCGGTCGCAAGCGCCTTCGCTTCGAGCCCGTCCAACTCCTCTTTTTGGCCGATATCGGCTGTAAACGCGATGATCTCAGCGTCATACGTTTCTTTTAACCACTTCAGGATCACCGACGTATCCAAACCTCCGGAGTACGCCAGTACGATTTTTTCCTTTGCCATGATTCCTAGTCCTCCCCGAAAAATTATCCCAACAACGCAGCCATCAGCGCTTTCTGCGCATGAAGCCGGTTCTCCGCCTGGTCAAAAATAATCGAATGCTCCCCGTCGATCACGCCTTCGCTCACTTCCTCGCCCCGATGGGCCGGCAGGCAATGCATAAAGACATAATCCGATTTCGCGTACCGCGCCAACTGCTCGTCGACCTGGTAATCCCGGAAGGCAACTTCACGCGCTTTCTGTTCTTCCTCAAAGCCCATGCTCGCCCACACGTCGGTATAAATGGCATCCGCCTCTTGTACCGCCGCTTTCGGATCGCGCACCACTTCAATCACGGCCCCCGTCGCTTTGGCGATTTCCTGCGCGTCCGCCACGATTTGCGGGTCCGGCTCATACCCTTCCGGGCTGGCGACCGACACGTGAACGCCAAGCTTTGCCCCGCCGATCATCAGCGAATGCGCCATATTGTTGCCGTCGCCGATGTAAGCCAACTTGAGGCCCTGCAGCGTGCCTTTATGCTCGTAAAGCGTCTGGTAGTCGGCCAGCACCTGGCACGGATGGGCCAAATCGCTTAATCCGTTGATAACCGGTACGGTCGCATAACGAGCCAGATCAACCACTTTGTCGTGTCCGAAGGTCCGGATCATGATGCCGTCCAGGTAACGCGACATAACCCCCGCCGTATCGGCGATCGTTTCGCCGCGTCCGAGCTGGATATCGTTTTTGCTGAGAAAAAGAGCGTGCCCCCCCAACTGATACGTACCCACCTCAAAAGATACCCGCGTCCGCGTTGACGATTTCTCGAAGATCAACCCAACGGTTTTCCCCTTCAGCGGCTGGTATTCCTCGCCGTTCTTCTGCTTGCGCTTCAGCTCAATGGCTAAATCGATCAAATAGTGGATCTCTTCAGTCGTATAGTCGGTAAGTTCAATAAAGTCGCGGCCGCTTAAATTCATGCTGCTGCGTTTCGATGATTCCAACAATGCCATGGTTCAGTTCCCCTCCTTGGAAGTATAGGCGGCCACAACCTCGGCCAAAATCGACACGGCTTGGTCGATCTCCTCCTTCGATACCTTGAGGTTCGGCAGCAGGCGGATCACGTCAGGGCCGGCGGTGACAAACAGCAATCCGTGTTTCTGCCCGAGCAGAACGATGTCGCCCACCGGGCCCGCGCACCCGATGCCAATCAGCAAGCCTTTGCCGCGAACTTCCTGGACGAAAGGCTGATCCTTAAACGTCTCCTTCAGGAGTCCTACCAGGTAATCGCCCATCTCCTGGACATGCTCCGGAATGCCCTCCTCCTGCATCGTCTCCAGCGTTGCGATGATGGCCGACGCGACGATCGGGTTGCCGCCAAACGTCGAAGCGTGGCTGCCCGGAGAAAATGCATCGCGCAGATATTCTTTAGCCAGCATCGCCCCGGCCGGCAAGCCGCTGGCAATCCCTTTGGCGGAGGTGAAAATATCCGGCTCAATGCCGTAATGCTGATGCGCAAACCACTTGCCCGTACGGCCCATACCGGTTTGCACCTCGTCGATGATCAGGAGCAAACCCTGCTCCTTGCACAACGCGACCAGCTCCTGTACAAACGACGGGTCGACCGGATACACGCCGCCTTCGGCCTGCACCATCTCCAACATAACCGCTGCCGTTTGCGGGCCAATGGCTGCTTTCAGCGCGGGGATGTCATGCAGAGGTACGGTCTTGAAGCCTTCCGGAAGCGGCAGATAGCCGTCTTTGACTTTCTGCTGACCGGTTGCCGTCAGCGTGGCCAACGTCCGTCCATGGAAAGACTGCTCAAACGTAATGATCTCGTAGCGGTTCGTTCCCTTGATCTTCTGATGGTAGCGCCGCGCCAGCTTGATCGCCGCTTCGTTTGCTTCGGCGCCGCTGTTGCAGAAGAAAACGACGTCCGCACAGCTGATCTCCGTCAGCTTCCGGGCTGCCGTCTCCTGCTGCGGAATATGGAACAGGTTGCTTACATGCCACAGCTCATCCAGCTGCGCCTTCACCTTGGCCGTCACCTTTTCGGGCGCATGGCCCAGGTTGGCGACCGCAAGGCCGCTCATGAAATCGAGGTAGCGGTTGCCCTTATCATCCCACAACCAGCTGCCCTTCCCTTTGACCAAATGAATCGGATACCGGGCATAGCTCGGAAAAATCGCACTAGGATTGTTCCCTTCCGCCGCGGCCGCTGCGGTTGCTGCAGCACCGACTTCAGTTGCCGGAACCGTGGTTGCTTCTTTCAGATCGCTTTGCGTTTGCGCCATCGTCTTTTTCCACTCCCATCTTCTTAAATACTAATATAACCTCGTCTCCACCAGTTCGCTACGCCATGCGTACGATTCGGGTCCCGATGCGCTCGCCGGACAACACCTTGCCCAGCACGCCCCGCTCGCTGCCGCCCACGATCACGGCTTCTTGTACGCTGCCGCTGATGCAGGCCACCGCCGCGCGCACCTTCGGAATCATTCCTCCGTAGATTTCTCCGGTTGAGATCATATCCTCGATTTGCTGAACCGTGATCGTCTCCAGCACTTTCTTTTCGTTACCTGTCATCTTCAAAATTCCCGGCACGTCGGTAACGACGATCATCCGCGAGACGCCTAGAGCGGAAGCGACCGCCCCGGCCGCCGTGTCCGCGTTGATGTTATAACGCTGCCCGCCGTTGGCATCGATGCCGACGGGAGCAATTACCGGGATATACCCGAGGTCAAGCACCCCGCCAATCAGTTCAGCATTAACGGCCGTGACGTCGCCAACGAGTCCAACCTCTTGGTAATTCGCCACCGGCTTGGCCTGAAGCAACCCGCCGTCCACGCCGGACACGCCCAATGCTTTCCCGCCGTTTTGATTGATGCGGCGCACGATCGTTTTGTTGATGCTGCCCGCCAATACCATTTCCACGACGTCCAGCACTTCCTCACTCGTGTAACGCAACCCGCCGACGAACTTGCTCTCAATCCCCAGCTTGCCAAGGTTCTCCGAGATGGCCGGGCCGCCGCCATGCACGATGACCGGCTTTATCCCGTCCTTCTGCAGCTCCACCAAGTCTTTAAAAAAAGAATCCGGCAGCTCCGCGAGCGTGCTGCCGCCACATTTCATCACAAACATTGCTTAGTTGGCTCCTTTCCGGAGTTTATCTCATCTGATAAATCATTTAGGTTATGAAATTATTAGGTTCGATACGCCGCATTGATACGGACATAGTCATAGGTCAGATCGCAGCCCCAGGCGGTTGCTGCGCCTTGGCCGTTATGCAGGTCGACGGAGATGTGAACTGTGTCGCCTTTCAAGTACGCCAGCGCCACTTCCTCATCAAAAGGAACCGGGCGCGAGCCCTCCAGCACAACGATCTCCCCCAGCTTGATGTCCACCGTCTCCGGGTTCACCGGCTCGCCGGCGCGGCCCACTGCCGCGATGATGCGCCCCCAGTTGGCGTCCGCGCCAAACACCGCCGACTTCACAAGGCTTGAGCCGATGATCGTCTTGGCGATCGCGCGGGCGGAGTTGTCGGTCACGGCACCGTGTACTGTGACCTCCACCAGGCGCGTTGCGCCTTCGCCATCGCGGGCAATCGCCTTCGCCAGTGTCTCGCACACGTGGCGGAACGCCGCGGCGAATGCATCCCAATCGGCATGCCCGGGCGACAGCTCCCGGTTGCCGGCCAATCCGCTGGCCATCGCCAGCAGCATGTCGTTGGTGCTCGTATCCCCGTCGACGGTGATCATGTTAAACGTCACGTCGGTCGTTTGCCCGAGCAGGCCTTGCAGCGCCTGCGGCTCAATGGCGGCATCGGTCGTGACGAACGCCAGCATCGTGGCCATATTCGGATGGATCATGCCCGAGCCTTTGGCGGCCCCGGCGATCGTCACCTCGCGGCCGTCCACGTCGAGCTTCACGCACACCTCTTTCTTCACGAGGTCCGTGGTCAAGATCGCCTGGCAGAACTGCTCGGCCCCCTCGTCGTTCGCCGCTACGGCCGCCGGCAATCCGATGATGCCGGCGTGGACGCGATCCATCGGCAGCAGCTCGCCGATGACACCGGTGGAGGCAACGGCGACTTCGTTCTCGCCGAGCCCAAATGCTTCCGCCGCTGCGGCGCGCATCGCGTACGCGTCGGCTTCGCCTTGCGCGCCCGTGCACGCGCGCCAGCGAAGAAGGCGAGGCCGGCCGGCTGACGGCGACTCGGGGCGATGCGGGGAAAACCGGGCATTAGAAGGAAATGACCGGGGGGCACTGGCCGGCCCGAAAAGATAAGAATTTGAAAAAACCTGCAAAGTTTTGGGCCACCCCCGACTGCCTCTTATACTTCGCGCGTCACTTTCAGCGGGGCGGCCTGGAATACGTTTGTCGTGTAAACCGCCGCGGCCACCGCCGGCACCTCGCAGAGGATCGCGCCGAGATCGTTGCGCGTCGTTTTCTTCAAACCGCAATGCAGCCCGCCGGCTTGGAATCCTTTTGGCGAGGTAATGCTCCCCTCCGGCGCTGTACGAAATAAACTAACCACTCCCATGACGTACTCCTTTCCCTATGGGTAAACCGGCGTCAGCTTCAGACCAGTCGTTTCCTCCCAGCCCATCATCAGGTTCAGGTTTTGGATGGCCTGCCCTGCGGCGCCTTTCACCAAATTATCGATAACCGATACGATCGTCAGTCGGCCCGTACGCGCATCCGCCGCAAAACCGATGTCGCAGTAGTTGGAGCCAAACACCTCTTTGGTCGCCGGCCATTTGCCGTTGTCCCGGATGCGGACAAACGGACGTCCCTCGTAGTATTGCCGATACAGCTGGATCAAATCTTCCTCCGTATAGGCACCCTTCAACTGGGCATACATCGTGCACATAATCCCCCGCGTCATCGGTGCCAGGTGCGTCGTAAACGTCACCGTCACCGGCTCGCCGGCGATTTGCCCCAAGGTTTGCTCGATCTCAGGAATATGCTGATGTTTGTTGACTTTATACACTTTCATATTTTCATTGATTTCCGCATAATGGCTCGTTAGGTTCATGCCCCGGCCCGCGCCGGATACGCCCGACTTGGCGTCGATGATAATACTAGCCGAGTCAATCCAGCCTGCGCTTAGCGCCGGGATTAGGCCTAGCAGAGTTGCAGTCGGATAGCAGCCCGGGTTGGAGATCAACTCCTTGCCTTTGACTTCATCGCCGTAAATTTCGGCTAAGCCGTATACGGCCCGCTCAAGAAACTCTGCCTTCGGAGCTTCATGCTTATACCATGCCTCGTATTCACGGCCGTCTTGAATTCGAAAATCGCCGGACAAATCGATCACCTTCAGCCCTGCTTCCAGCAGCTGCGGCACTAGCTTGGCGCTGACGCCGGACGGGGTTGCCGTAAACACGACGTCCACCTTTGCCGCGAGCTCCTTGGGATCTAAACCGTCCAGCGGCTGAACGATGATCTCCGACAAATGCGGGAATCCGTCCGTCAAGGGCTCCCCGGCACTGGAGACGGAAATGACCGAAACGATCTCGGCCTGCGGATGTCCCCATAAAAAACGAATCAGCTCCACGCCCCCATACCCCGTGGAACCGACAATGGCTACTTTCATCTTTTCCCCGTTCACCATGCTAACCTCGCTTTCCTCTCCCGATGTAAAAGCCTATGACATCAACAATATGCATTATTCCGTTGTAAATATGTATTATTATACGGTTGAACTTATATAAATACAACAACTCTCGCAAAAAATTTCCCTTTGCATGTCAGGCCTCTCCCAGCCACTTTTATTCTGTATTCTGATTCAAGTATAGTAAGAAGGAGTTTACCACTTAGGCTGCAGATAAAGGAGGAGAGGCAACAACATGTCGAACCGTAAAACGATCGCATTCCTATACGCCCATCCCGATGATGAGACGTTTGGCTGTTCTTATCTGATCCGGCAGATCGCCGACGAAGGAGGTCAGGCCGTCCTGCTGACGGCGACTCGGGGAGATGCGGGGAAAACCGGGCATTTGGGAGAAATGACACGCGAGCAGCTGGCTGCCCGCAGAGATAAGGAATTGGATAAAGCTGCTGAGATTTTGGGCATCTCCGTTGTTGAGCAACTGGGGTTGCCGGACGGTAAGCTGAGTGAGGTAGACCCAACCTTGCTACGGGAAAAGATCGCCGATTTCCTGCAGCGCCATCAAGCTGAGGTGGTGATCACGTTCCCGGAGGACGGTTTATCCGGCCATCCGGATCATATCGCGATCCATTACGCCGTCAACGAGGTGGTGCTTGGCGGTCATGCGCCAACCGTACAGAAGTTATACTACAACCAATTGGGGTCGTATACATCGGAGCATTCGAGCGTGCTGCGCGTAGATGGCGGCGATCGCTGGGAAGCCAAACGTCAAGCACTGGCCGCCCATGAATCGCAAGTATGGAGCGTAGAGCGGGTGTTCGGCGTCTTGGGACCAATGGTCCCGCCGGGCTTCGAGATCGAATCGTTCGAGTTAGTTTGGGAGCGGGGCGAGCGGTATCCGCAAGTTAATGAGACCTCCATCTACGACGGATTGCTATAAAGTTTTGAGCAGAATAAACCATCCGAATTTCTTACTAATTCGGATGGTTTTTTTGCTCCATCCCCTTCCTAATTCCCCATACTCGAACGTTAAGTCTTCAACAAACATCTCATCAAATGTCATTTTTTCTCATTGACGGCTTGGTTCATCAGAACTAAATTTAATAAGAATATAATAGAACTACAGGAGGATATTTCATGAATTGCACGCATTGTGGTTATCCACAGGAGAAAGGGAGATTTTGTGTAAAATGCGGTTCTCCGCTGCTGGCAGGGAATGAACCGTCAGGCGCAGCTGAAGCTGCTCCAGCAGCCAGCGATCCAGGCCAGGGGGTACCCGCCATCACTTCTTTGGCAGATGGCTGGAACAAGGTGAAGCAAAGCGAAACGACTAAGCAAGGACTGATGATCAGCAAGCAATATTGGACTTATTTTCTTAAAGCGCTGCTTCATCCTTTCCAAACCACGCAGAACGTCACGGCCAATCATTTTACGAACGGCATGATTACTATAGTGTTGACTGCACTGTTCTTCCCGCTCGTCTTTATTATTGGTGAATCCAAGTACGGCGGACATGTCTCGTTTGGCAGCGGATTCCTGAAACCTTTCTTACTCATCTGGATTGCCTTGCTGCTCGCTAGCGCGATCTCATTTGCTGTGATCCGGTTGGCTCGGGTTTCAACGAATTATGTATCGGTAACGGCCAAGTTCGGCACCATGCTCGTTCCCGCCGTCGCCGCACTTGTCCTGGCCATTCTCACTATCGTATTGGATATCAAGGAAACGATCCCGGTTTTGTTCCTGATTATTTCAATCCTAATTGTGTTTAGTTCAATTACAGCGGTTGTACTCAGTACACGCAAAGAAAGCATCACAGGTTTGGATCCGCTTTATGGAGCGATGATTGCGAATCTCGTATTTGGTTATATCTTTTTCAAATTTATTGAATACAGCGTTTCGTCCATTCTCTCGGATATCTTTGGCGGCTACGGAATGTACGGAGGTTTTCTATAAGTGCAAAATTCGATAAGTTATTGTCGCGAATGTGGGGAGAAGCTGGAGGGTCATTACGAACATTGCCCAGAGTGCGGCACAAGAGTACATACGCCTGAAGCGAACTTAAACGCTCAGCCTTCCTCGAATCATCCAACTCAATCAAGCTCCTACATTCCTGCCGTGGAGATTCAGTCCATCGACTGGAACCAAACCGGTTCCCGCCTGTGGGCCTGGATTAAACGTTACAAGTGGGGGTTGACCGCGGCGCTTGCCGTCATCCTTCTTGTCGTGGGATTCGTTCAAATCGGAAAATATTTGACCGATGTGGACAGATTAGTTGCCAAAACAGAGAGTGCACTATTGGAGAAGGATGCCGCCAAGCTGGCAACGCTGCTACAGATTGAAAAAGGAACTACGCTGACCCTGAATGAGGAATCCTTACAACCGTTCATGCGTTATCTAGAATCCGATTCAGATGCTTTGGATGAACTGATTGACAGCTTGAACGATCAAGCATCCTATTATCATGAGACATCTTCCGAAGAAGTAACGGGGGATACGTTCTATAACAGCCTGATTCACTTGCGTAAGGACGGGAAGCAGCTGCTATTTTTTAACCATTATGTCTTGGAGATGACTCCCGTATATGTCGACGTCACAACCAACTATGAAGCGGCTGCGATTTATTTGGATGATCTTCAGGTCGCTGTAGCGGATTCTTCGGATTTCAAGACAACCATCGGACCGTTGCTTCCAGGACTGTATACTTTCAAGAGCGAGTTTGCTGGTGAGTATACTTCCCTTCGGAATGAACAGGATCAGGTATTAACAAGTTCCGATGATGACCATGAACAGCTTGATATGTATCTGGACGGCAGTTATATGATGGTCCGTTCCAACTACGATGAGGCTTCCATCTATATCGATGGGAAGAACACCGGGCTAGCAACGGGAGAAGAGGTTGAAATTGGACCGATCTCTATGGAGGGGGTCAATGAACTGTATGTGGAGAAGGAATTCCCTTGGGGAAAAGTACAAAGCGAAAGCCTCCCGGTCACTGACTCCTATATGTACGTTGAACTGGATCCTGTTAATGATGCCTTCCAGGAAGCGATTATGGAGGCAACTAAAGAATTTATTCTCGGCTGGATCGATTCATTGAACACGCTGGATCCTACAAAGGCCCGTAATCTGTCCGACTACATGTTGGAATCATTAACCGGGTACGTTCAACAATATAAGGATAGCGGCCGGACCTATCAGGGGAAATTGAATAAAGTCGTATTTGATCTTGACAGTATCGGATTAGGTACAAATGGAGACGGAAATTATACCGCAAGAGTGACGGTACAGAATTATGCGGAAGAAGTTGCTTATGATCAAGGCGTAACGCCGGAAGCCGCTGTTGAAGAAGCGAACCCGATGACTTATGAGCTTATTTATACAGATGGAGAATGGGTCGTCGAGAGCTCCTACAATCCATACTGGTTTGATGATAGCCATACGAAGGAAGTCGTCATCAGCGAGTAAAATAAGATGTTCAAAAAGAGCAAGCACCTGCAAAGGCGCTTGCTCTTTTATATCTTTACCTTATCCACTATTCAAGCGTCCTTTTAAACCCTTCGCCTAAGACTTCATGTGCATTCGTAATGATCACAAAAGCAGTCGGATCTAACGTCTGCACCAACGTCTTCAGGCGCGTCACTTCGCTTTGCCCAACGACGACCATCAGCACAGTCCGCGTATCCCCGGTGTAACCGCCGCGGCCGTCCAGCTTGGTCAGCCCCCGGTCTAGGTGATGAAGCACCGCCTCCGAGATTTCCTCCGTCCGCTCCGCGATAATGTAAGCGACCTTCGTATAATTAAAGCCCAGCTCGATAGCATCGATGATCTTCCCGGTGATGTACAAGCCGATTAAAGCGTACAGCGCTTTTTCCGGGGATAGCAGAAATCCCGCCAACGCGATCACAATCCCATCCATCATCACAACGCAGACGGAGAGGCTTAGGCCGCTGTATTTCTGGATAATCTGCGCCAAGGTGGATAACCCGCCGGTGGATCCCCGGCCGCGGAACACGATGCCAAGCCCAAACCCTACACCGATGCCTCCATATAAAGAAGCCAGCAACGGATCGGTCGTTGGTACAGGCATCTCCCGCGTCAAGAAGACGAAGAAAGGCAACACCACGGTACCGAGTAAGGACCGAATGGAGTAATCACGTCCAAGCAGCAGGTAACCGGCGATAAACAACGGGATATTCAGGGCCCACTGCGTGTAAGCCGGCTCAATGCCAAGCTGTGACTGAACGATGATCGAAATC
Source organism: Paenibacillus rubinfantis (assembly GCF_001486505.1). Classification (GTDB taxonomy): domain Bacteria; phylum Bacillota; class Bacilli; order Paenibacillales; family Paenibacillaceae; genus Fontibacillus; species Fontibacillus rubinfantis. Next base: position 654,353 of record NZ_LN909063.1, on the reverse strand, counting down.
CCCGAGACTCCGCCCGAGGCGATATTGCTGGGCACAAGAAACAGGTTAAACGCCAAAGCTGTGATCAACGAACCTACGATGATCATCGCCGTATCCAGGATGTGACGAACCGGCCCGGTGACCGGGATATAATCATGAAATCTACGTTTTCGGACTTTCGGCGGCATTCCTGCCCCTCCTTACATGCATCTCAATATGTAAAAAAGAAAAACCCACCCGTACCAAGCGTGGCCAAGGTGGGTCGTATGAAACAACGGCTCGGACAAGTTGCGCCTAGGCGCTCTCGACGCCGCTTAGCTCTCCGTCTTAATCTGGCTGCGCAGATAACCGTCGATAAAAGCGTCCAGATCCCCGTCCATCACCGCGCCGACGTTGCCCGTCTCCACGGAGGTCCGGTGATCCTTCACCATGCTGTACGGGTGGAACACGTACGAGCGGATCTGGCTGCCCCAGGCGATTTCCGACTGCTCGCCGCGGATTTCGTCCAGCTCGCGCTGCTGTTCCTCGATCTTGCGTTCGTACAGCTTGGAGCGGAGCATCGTCATCGCCCGTTCGCGGTTCTTGATCTGCGAGCGTTCGTTCTGGCACGTCACCACGATCCCGGTTGGGATGTGGGTGATCCGCACCGCCGAGTCGGTCGTGTTGATGTGCTGGCCGCCGGCGCCGCTGGCGCGGTACGTATCAATCTTCAAATCCTCGGTACGGATTTCGATCTCCACGTCATCGCTGATCTCCGGCACGACGTCGCAGGAGACAAAGGACGTATGCCGGCGTCCGGAAGCGTCAAACGGCGAGATCCGCACCAGGCGGTGTACGCCTTTCTCCGCCTTCAGATAGCCGTAGGCGTTGTAGCCTTTGATCAACAGCGTAACGCTCTTGATCCCGGCTTCGTCGCCCGGCAGATAGTCCAGCGTCTCGACCTTGAAGCCACGCTTCTCCGCCCAGCGGGTATACATCCGCAGCAGCATTTGGCCCCAGTCCTGGGACTCGGTGCCGCCGGCGCCGGGATGCAGTTCGAGAATCGCGTTCATCTTGTCGTAGGGCTGGTTGAGCAGCAGCTGAAGTTCAAACTCCTCCAGCTTCTTTACAAGCGATGTAACGGAATCGGCGACCTCTCCGGCCAAGGACTCGTCGCCTTCTTCATCGGCGAGCTCAGCCATCATTTCCATTTCATCATACTCGTTCTGCAGCGCCGTGTACTGATCCACGGAGGATTTCACCGCGTTCATCTCGGCGATAATCCCCTGGGCTTTCTCGTTGTCGTCCCAGAAGTCCGGAGCTGCCATTTTTTCCTCATAGTTGGCGATCATCTCTTGCTTCAGATCTAAGTCAAAGAGACCCCCTAAGGTTGGTTAATTTCTTCGCGATTTCGCGCATGTCCTGTTTCACGTTCGGATCGATCATACGTTAGATCACCTTTCTTTCTTCAATTATGCAGCCCAAACGGGCAAAAACGGGCAACCCGGGGATTCCCAGGCCACCCGTTGTTTCTTTTCTACACTTTGCCTACGCTGAGCTAAACGTAAAGGACCGTAATGACCTTATTGGCCCATTTCCCGGATATTTCCTGCTGTAACGGACTCCACAGACCTTATTAGGCACTTATAGCGGCAAATGTAACGTTGTTTGACCCAATAAAGTCCTTCAGGTCCGTTAGAATCGAAACAAGTTCAAACCACTCTAACTAGCGTCACTGGTGTCCGTTAACTTAGCGAAAGTTCCACCTAAGCGTTCTGGCCGTGGCAGTGTTTGTACTTCTTCCCGCTGCCACATGGGCACAGGTCGTTGCGTCCAATGGCATCGCCGCGTTTCACGGGGCGTTTCTCCGCCGGCTCGCCGCTGGTGGAGATTTTGCTCTCATCCACAACCGCTTGACGCTCTTGGTTCGATTCAACCTGAGCCTTCATGATGTAGGTCGCAACTTCTTCCTGGATGCTGGCGATCATTGCGTTAAACATCTCGTAGCCTTCAAATTGATATTCGCGCAGCGGATCGGTACCGCCATAAGCCCGAAGATGAATCCCTTGGCGCAGCTGATCCATCGCGTCGATATGGTCCATCCACTTGCTGTCAACGGAGCGAAGTGCAATAACCTTCTCGAACTCGCGGACCAATTCCGGACCAATAGCTTCTTCGCGAGCATCGTATTTGGTCAGGACGCGTTCAAAAATATACTCGACCATCTCGTTAGGCTCTTTGCCCCATAGATCGTCCTTAGAAATGGCGCCCTCGTCCAGCAGCTTACTGTTGACGTAATCGGCGACTTCCTGCAGCTCCCAGTTCTCTGGGAGTTCGTCAGCAGTATGGGCCTCAACAACCCGTTCGATGACCGGTTTGATCATATCGAGAATGATTTGCTTAATATTCTCAGATTCCAGCAGCTCGCGGCGTTGTTTGTAGATGATCTCGCGCTGTTGGTTCATCACGTCGTCATATTGCAGGACGACTTTACGCACGTCGAAGTTGTTGCCTTCAACGCGCTTTTGGGCGGACTCGATGGCACGGGTGATCATCTTGCTCTCAATCGGCTGATCTTCCTCGAAACCGAGGCGATCCATCATGTTCAGCACGTTATCCGCACCAAACCGTTTCATCAATTCGTCGCCCAGCGACAGGTAGAATTGCGTGGAACCCGGGTCACCTTGACGACCGGCACGACCGCGCAGCTGGTTATCGATCCGGCGCGATTCATGACGCTCGGTACCTATGATATGCAGGCCGCCTAAATCGGCCACGCCTTCGCCAAGCAAAATATCGGTACCACGGCCCGCCATGTTCGTGGCGATGGTCACGGAGCCCGGTTCCCCGGCGCGGGAAATGATTTCCGCTTCCTCCGCATGGTATTTTGCGTTCAGCACCTTATGCGGTACGCCTTTACGCTTGAGCATTTCGGATACGCGTTCGGAGTTCTCGATCGAGATCGTACCGACAAGTACCGGTTGATTTTTCTTATGACGTTCAACGATTTCATCAACAACCGCTTTAAACTTGCCGTCGACGCTCTTATAAACAACGTCCGCCATATCTTGGCGTTGGTTCGGCCGGTTGGTCGGCACCTGCAGTACTTCCAGGCCGTAAATTTTCTTAAATTCCTCTTCCTCTGTTTTCGCCGTACCGGTCATCCCGGCCAGCTTGCGATACATCCGGAAGTAGTTCTGGAATGTGATCGTCGCCAGCGTCATGCTTTCGTTCTGAACCTCGATCCCTTCCTTGGCTTCGATAGCCTGGTGCAACCCGTCGCTGTAACGGCGGCCTTGCATGATCCGCCCCGTAAATTCGTCGACGATCAGCACTTCGTCATCTGTCACGACGTAATCCACGTCGCGGCGCATGATGACGTTCGCTTTGAGCGCTTGCACCACATGGTGGTTCAGCGTAACGTGCTTATGATCGTACAAGTTATCAATGCCGAAGACGCGCTCCGCTTTGGCGACCCCTTTTTCGGTCAGCGAAACGGCCTTGACTTTAATGTCTACTGTAAAATCTTCTTCCGGAGTCAACGTCTTCACAAATCGGTCGGCTGCATAATACAACTCGGTCGATTTCTGAGCTTGACCGGAAATAATAAGCGGTGTCCGTGCTTCATCGATCAAAATGGAGTCCACTTCGTCAATAATACAAAAATACAACGGCCGCTGTACCATCTGTTCCTTATAAAGCACCATATTATCGCGCAGGTAGTCGAACCCAAATTCGTTGTTCGTTCCGTACGTGATGTCGCAAGCATACGCTTCCTGCTTCTGCTCATGCTCCATGCCGTTCAGGTTCACCCCAACCGTCATGCCGAGGAAGTTGTAAATCTGCCCCATCTGCTGGCTGTCGCGTTGTGCCAAGTAGTCGTTGACGGTAACGACGTGCACGCCTTGCCCCAGGAGCGCATTCAAATAAACCGGCAGGGTGCCGACCAGCGTTTTCCCTTCACCGGTTTTCATTTCCGCGATCCGGCCTTCGTGAAGCGCCATACCGCCGATCAATTGCACGTCGAAATGACGCATGCCCAGCGTTCGCTTGGAAGCTTCCCGTACCGTGGCAAAAGCCTCCGGAAGCAGCTCATCCAGCGTCTCGCCTTTCTCGATCCGTTCCCGGAACTCGGCGGTTTTCGCCTGCAACTGCTCGTCCGAAAGTGCCTCAAATTGCGGCTCCAATGAATTAATATGATCTACCGTCTTCATCAGACGTTTGACATCACGTTCGTTCGTGTCGCCAAAAATCTTCTTTACTAATCCCAGCATGATTTACCCCTTTCACGCATAAACAGATGATTTGCCTAAATTGTAACAGTTTGTAAGGCACGCCGCAACACGCCCCATCACGTCTGCACTGCGGTAAAGCGCCTTTGTATACGAATAAAGAGCCCTATCCGCGGGCGGATAAGGCTCGTTTCCTTAGTGTTGGGATCACAGGAATTACCACCTAGTTCAATCCATTGCCATGATTGCACGGAGTGCAAGGGGTTAATCCTGTTCGATCAAACCGTATTTGCCGTCATTGCGTTTGTAAACGACGTTCACTTCCTTGGTGTCGATGTTCGAGAAAACGAAGAAATTGTGTCCTACCATATTCATTTGCAAAATCGCTTCCTCTACGTCCATCGGCTTCAAGGTGAAGCGTTTCGTGCGAACCACTTCCAGCTCTTCGTCGCTTTCATCCAAAGCCACGGAGCCTGCGGTTGCGCCCTCTACAAAGAGGCTGTTCTTCACGCCTTTCTGGCGCAGTTTACGGTTGATTTTCGTTTTGTGCTTGCGGATTTGACGTTCAAGCTTGTCCACAACCGCATCAATGGATGCATACATATCATCGCTGCGGTCTTCCGCGCGGAGCACAACGCCTGTCAGAGGAATCGTTACCTCGACCGCGTGCAAACCTCGTACCACACTTAATGTGACAGTACCGTCTGAGGTGGGGGGTGCATCAAAGTACTTGTCAAGCCGGCTGAGCTTCTTGTCTACGTAGTCACGCAAGGCCTCAGTCACTTCAATCTGCTGTCCTCGAATACTAAAATTCATAGGGCACTCCTCCTTTGCTTTGCACCTTCATTATACCATGGTGTAAAGGCAAAGTAAAAAGTGTTAAGAGGGCGTTAAGCACACCATCCCCCTCTAAAAATGTTTACATTCCGGCTAATCACCTGTGCTGTCAGGCCCGACGGTGTCTCTTGGCATCGCGCCATCGTTTCAACAAAATCGTGAACGCCGCGCCGAAGGTTGCCCCGATCGTATCCAACACCACGTCCTGCACCAAGGCGGTCCGCCCCGGGGTAATACTCTGGTGCAGCTCGTCCGTGCAGGCATAGAGGAACGCGATCAAGATCGCGAGGAGGAGGCGCCGGCGGTTGGAGCGCCCACGTCCGCCTAAGGCGTAAACCAGGAGCGCCGCCAACAGGGCATAACTTCCGAAATGCGCCGCCTTGCGGATGAAGAACTCGATAAAGCTCGCCCCGCCCACGCTCTCCACGCTGATCTCATGCCCGCCGTAGCTGAACCGGATCCCGCCGAACCAGTCGTTGATGGATTGGTCCGAGGTGTTTTTTTCGATATCCGGTACCAACGACTGCTCTTGATACGATTGCGAAGAGAACGCAAACAGGATCGCCATCATCGCGATCGCCGGCAGCCAGCGGAGCCAGGGCCGAAGGTTGTGCATGGAGGGTCACCTCGTTCGTTTGCGAAATGATTACATAAGAAAACCCCGGGTTTCCCCGGGGAGTTGCTAGCGAATCTTTAATTGTTAACCATCGTACCGTTCATATGTAGGTCGGCTGTGCCGGATGATTACAGTTTGATTACGTTAGCGGCTTGTGGACCTCGAGCGCCTTCAACGATTTCGAACTCGACGGATTGGCCTTCTTCCAGCGTTTTGAAGCCTTCAGATTGAATCGCGGAGAAGTGTACGAATACGTCGCCGCCTTCTTCAGTTTCGATGAAACCGTAGCCTTTTTCTGCGTTGAACCATTTTACTTTACCTTGCATGCACTAACATTCCCTTCATTATCAAATAAGAGTGTGATCCTTGTAACCAAGCCCCACATGTCTGACTATACCACCCGAACTTATCCAGTGTCAATTACCAAGGAAAAGGTTTTATTGTAAGGAATTTGTAAAGTTTTGTCGGATTTTAGTCTGAACACTACAGAGGGAATGGAGTCACTCTTAACCCTAATTAACCTTGAAGGATGGGGGTGAAACAAGAAATTTCAAAATCTCAGGATTCATGACCTAGTCGGCTCAATCGAGCTGCGGAAGGCCGGTATTTCATTGCAGCTGCCTTCTGATAATACTGCACAGCTTGGCTGACATTACCTGTCACCTCGTAAAAAACCCCGAGATTATGGTATGCCGCAAAACTCCCGGTTCCCAGCACACTTCCTTCTAGATCACTATCCCCTATTTCGAGAGCTCGCTGGTAGTACTTTTCGATTAGCGGAAGTAGCTCACCAAATCGATCGGGGTCTCTTGAAATGAGCTCCAGCAGGTACAACCCTGAGGCAAAAAAGAAATCGGGATATTCCCACAGAAACTCACGCTCCCCCTCAATGACATCAAGGCCATTCTCCAAGTTTCCCGAGGCAATCATTGCATATAAATAGTTCACGATGATGCTTGGAGCGTATCCTTCAGTACGATGAATTAAACCATAAGCCGTTTTAAGATGTTCATAAAACAAAGAATGCTTCTCCAGTCCCCGGTACTCTTTAGCTATTTGATAGTGATAGTAAGGATCCGCAGGATTTTCGGCTATGACACTTTGCAATATCGGGATGTTTCTGTCGCTTTTTGTCTGACCATAATATCCATCATGCATAATTTCGACATCAACTTTATATCTTGGAAGCCCCGATTCAATCTGCTCATGAATTCTTCCGCTATATCTGCAAGACGTTGGAAAAAGCCTCGAAATATAAATCTGCTCGTAATTATCCCCGTCTTCTGCCAGAAACTTGTCGATTCTCTTCACCTTGCCAATTGCAGTTTTTGAACCAATAAATTCACGAATGGCTTCTCCGCAATCATTCGCAATATACTCATCCGCATCCAAGACTAAACTCCAGTCGCTTGTCGCCTTCGACAAAGCAAAGTTGCGGGCGGCCGAAAAATCCTGAACCCACTCAAAATCAAACACCCGGGCGCCATACTCCCGGGCTATATCCTTAGTCTTATCCGTGGACCCCGTATCAACGATTACGATCTCATCCACATACCTAACTGCACTATCAAGACACCGACGAAGTACGGCCTCTTCATTTTTTGTGATCATTACCAAAGAAACAGTCGGCTCCATAGCTTCCTCAACTCATCTCTAATTTTGACTTTCTGATCCAATCCAGCATTTCTGGGCTTTTCGCTTTCGATTCCGCGATATTAAGATACCTAATGGCTTTATCATTATCCAATCCGATCATTTCTCGTCCTAAATGCATCCATAACCTAGCATTCTCTTGATCTTCCTGCAAGCTTTGGATCAAAAGATCAATGTTGCGTTTTTTCTTGACTCGAAGGTCGATCTGATTAAAATCATATCCATCGTGGAGAAGATGTATATCGCTCTGGATTCGCTCTAACGGATGGTAAACAATTTGCTCATGGATTTTATCTTGAAAACGTAATGAACTAGGGAATAATCTGACGTAGCCAACAGGGATGGTTTCAACAATTTTACCGTCTACGGTATTGTCGTAAACGATATCAAATACGCACTTTTTCCCTTGGGCATCCATTTGGTTTGTATATTCTCGAATTTTAGATTGATCCTGTTCAGGAAGAACATCGTCTGAATCAACGACAAAGGTCCATTCCTGAGTTACCTTAGACAAGGAAAAATTACGAGCTGCAGAAAAGTCGTTGATCCATTGGAAATGATAAAGTTGTATATGTTTATACTGTTGGCAATAGGCTTCTACAATTTCTACAGTACCGTCTGTTGAACCAGTATCGACAATTACAATTTCGTCAACAGCTGTTAATATGCTATCTAAACAACGTTCAATACAACGAGATGAATCCTTTATTATCATTGCGGCGGAAACGCCCATTAGATCACCTGGCTTCACTTAGACCCTTTTAAAGTCTATTAAATTGAATTAAGAGCTCTCATAATTATTTCTAAGAGTTGGTTAGAAGCGTCATCTCTAACATCGATCGCATTCAGGTAGTGCAAAGCTTGATCATGTGCACCAATCTGATATAGGACATATGCATAGTTATACAATGTATCATGATGTCTACTATCAATCTCTAGAGATGCATTCAAGAGTGGGATAATGTCGTTAAATAAACCTTGAGCGAAAAAAGAGGTCGCTAAAATATTAAAGACTTGCTGTTTATCTATACTCACAGTGTGAATGACTCTTATAATATCTCTATTGTCAATTTCGTGATTTTTGATCATACCAACGATAAGCGAAATGGCATCCGAAGAATCTTCTTTCCCAACTCTCTTGAGTAACTCCTCTAATTGAGGTGTATCAGATTCTGAGGTTCTTGAAGCTCTAATCAAGTATTTGACCGACTTAAGGTGATTATTATCCTCTAGATTTACAAGTGAACTTAAATGGCCTACAAAGCCCTCTTCTATATCAGTCATTGTACTCTGTACTGTCTTGTATCTGATTTCCGTAAATCCAGCTTCTAAGAACAGCTTTTGGATTTCAGGTAATGAATAGAGGTGTAAGCTACTACGGTTCACTACGCCACCACTATATAATGTATCATTTTTTAATAATGAGTATATAACGCTATAGTGTGTTGAATTTGGGATGCTGGCAATCATTTTCCCGCCTGGTTTAAGGGAGGCAACTAACTTCTTTAAAACCATTTCCGGGTCAACCAGTTGATCTATGACATCACCCAAAAGGATATAGTCGTAATAACCCTCTGGATATGAATAATGCTCCGCATCCCTAGCAATAACATCGCAAACTAATTTAGCAATAGATGCAGCACTTTCATTTTTCTCAATTCCTTGCAAGTTCGACTTAGGAAACTTATATTTTGCTTTCAGTAATGTTGCCCCACATGCACAGCCTACATCTAATATATTCAATGACCTGTCGGCATCCTCTTCGTTCATGAGGTCGATCAAATCTTCTCGTGGCTGCATATGGTGTGCAGTATGAAAACCCCATTTTTCTTCAAACAAAACTCTATTTTTATTCCATAACTGTTGTCTTTGCTCCGGCATTTCCCCAAATGAAGTCGATCCAAAGTGATGAATAAAGACGTTCTGACAGAGCATTAGCTTATATCCTGTTTGCATAATCCTAACGGAATAATCACTATCTTCACACATTCCAGGACTAAACATCTCATCTAGTAGCCCAACCTTTTCAACAACTTCCTTCTTGATTAACATGCAAAAGCCGATTAATTTTAACCGTTGCTCCCATTTAGGAGCGGAGCTGGAATTATAAGAGTTAGCAAAGTCCCACATTTCTTCTAATGTCGAGTAATTCGCTAGTACCTCCTGATCTCCATAAGCACTATTCGTTACAGGACCTACTGCCCCGATATCGTCTGAGCTATATAAGCAGTCATTCATCAGAGTAAGCCACTGATCGGTCACAAGAACGTCATTATTAAGAAGGAGTATACTATCCCCCGTAGCTACTTCAATGCCTTGATTACAGCCCTTTGGAAACCCCACATTTTCTTCATTAAAAATTGTTAGAACATCCGTTTGTTCCGCCAACCACTCGCGGGTCCCATCTGTCGAGTTGTTGTCCACAACTATTAATTGATAGGTTCCTCGAGGGGTGTATTGACGGATGCTGTTAATACACGCTTGGGTGTATTCCAATTTGTTGTATGTGAGGAGGATGATGCTGGTTATATTGGTTAACATCTAAAAAACCACCTTGTAGTAACAATCATATTATCCTTTGTCAAATTCACCAAAGTTCATCGGTAAATACGTAAGAGTTAAAATTACTCTCTTCATAGATGGCATCCATCATAATTAACTCTTGGTTCGTATTATATATATATTTGTACGAACTTAATGTATCTAGCATCCTCTTGGTTGAATTGACAAATGCATCAGTTATATTAGAATCAGCTTTATTCTCTAAATACTTTTTCAAATAAGGCGGATGTATCGATAAATATAATGTAGGCTTATTCTTTTGAAAAAATGATTTTAATGAAGGAAGTAATTCATACTCCGCACCTTCAATATCAATTTTCACAAAATTAACATCATCCAAATTATATTGTTCAGCCAGCTCATTAATGGTTATTGCTGGGATTTCATAACTTTCAATTGAGGAATCACTGGATAAAACTGAAGACATAGAATCCCCGTTATTTGAATTCAAGAAAAGATTTATACTACCTGATTTTGGACTCAGCGCTGCATTAATACAAGTAACTTTATGCGAGTGCATAGTATTAAGCCTAACATTTTCAATTAACTCATTATAAACCATTTTATTAGGTTCAATAGCATATACATGCTTGGATTTCTGTGATCCATATAAAACAGTAGGTCCAATCCATGCACCAATATCCAAATAATCATACGTAGATTCTAAAAATCTATTAAATATCCGAAAGGTCTCTTCTTCCCAATGCCTGTAGTTATATCTCCAAAAATCAGCATGTTTAGGAATTTCATCTTTGATGTTGACGCTGAACACAACTCCAAGTTTATTGATCTCTAACTCCATATATTTACCCCGCTTATGTTAATCTATCTTAATTAGCTTGCTTTTTTCACCATCTTCTACCAATCTATAACCATTTTTAAGTAGCCTTTCTTTTAATCCTTCAATAGAGAACCATGTCTTAGCTTTATAATTAGATAAGTAATACTCCAAGTTTTTTTCAAACTCTTGGATGTTATGCCCCCAATTTGTAACTAAGTATCTATCATTCCAAGCTACGTACCAGCCAAGTCTCCTAACATCACCTGAGAATTGTCCATCTGCTGGGAACCTCCATTGGCCAGATTCAAAATTACTCCATCTAAGCCCCTGTTCAATTAGTTCCTTTCTCACCACAGAAGAAGTTCCAACATTTTGATCTGTTATATAGAAGGACAATCCCTCACGGGATATAAGCTTAGCATTTTTGGCTTCCCAAATCTCTCCTATTTCCGTTTGAGGGACTGGAGAGAAGAGAGATATCTGTCCAATTTGGTGAAAAAGATTCAATTTTTTTATTATTTGTTCATCCCATCCCGGTAAATACTCTAGATCATTTTCGGAAAAGTGCACATATTTATAATTATAATCTCTATCAAGTATTAAATTGAAAGCCTCCCCTCCTATGTTCTCTTCCAAATATAGAACATCAAAGTCGAATTTTTGAGATAACTCAGACAGTAAATGAGTAGTTTCAGTATCCGACCCATTGTCAACTACCACTAGTTTGAAAGTGCACGTAATTGTTTTATGATAACTATTTATAGTTTGTTCCAACAATTCAGGTCTATTCCAGCTTAGTAGAATAGTAAGTAAACTTACACAGGTCATAGAATAACTCCTACAATTAATTTAGTCCCATTTTATTTACAAAAGATTTTTGCTTTGCTGTGCTTGATAAATTTACAATCCCCTCATTTTTCCTATTTACTGAATTTTGGAATATAGACTCCATTTGATAGTGCTGATATAAGCGATTTTCATCAAAATTCGAATATAATTGTTTTATGATAAATAGAATAAAGTCAGATGCCTTCGAGAAAGTTATATATGGGTGCATTTCTTGGAATAATGAATTTAGATTTCGGAATATCACGTAATCTTCTGTGATATTGTCACAGTAAATCCACTTTCTATCCACAAACCTTACTCTACCTTCCTTATCTCGAATTAAATTATTGTATGAATAGTCAATACTCTCACCTTTAACATAATAAAATTTATTCGGGTCTAACTTCCCAGTACTAAAATCATTAAGAAGGTGTCTTCTTACTTCCTTAATAAGAAATACTAACTCATTATAATTATCCCTTCTCAGTAAATGCCTATATGCTTCTAAAGTTAAGCTTTTCCCCTCTATATATGGTTCATTACGTAGCTCAAATGTGTGTCTATCAGATATAATGCTCTTTGAAACTGAGGATAACGGCGTTCTTTCAACTTTTTTGTATCCATTATCATCAAATAGAAAATTCACTTTATGATGATATATTGGCTTAACCTCATCCCTGTTAGAGTATTTAGTCATACTTACTTTAGTTTTTAAATTAACTGACGTTGACTTTGAACACAGGACTAAGAATGAGTTAGAGAACTCATGAAGTAATTGGGCTGAAGATAAAGAATCAATTAATAACGCATCTGGCATTAAATATTCTCTATGTTGTCCATTGCTAGGGAATAACCCTCTCATGACTCCGCCATAATTCCAGTCATACATGTTTTCACTCTCTTTAATTATAGTGCTTGGGAATTTATAATCAGGGAAGCAATGATAAAATTGAATATTCTCATATCCGGCATTCTTTAGAACTTCCGTAAGTTCTTTCCTACTGAAGGTAATAGCTGATGATTCTGGATATCCAGATATACCTGAAAAGAGTTGATTATTATGATCTTCCGCACATCCTGAGAAGTACTTCGCTCCAAGCTTATTTTCAATTGCAACAACCAATATACCATCGTCTTCTAGGTGATCACCTACCTCCTTCAAAAGCTCTACACATGTTTGTTGAGGGTTGGTTGATTTGGCATAGAATGGAATGTACTCTAGCACCCCTATTAAAGTTGCAATATCATACTTTTCTCGAGGGAAAGACATATTTAGCAGATTATCTACATAAACTTTGACGTTAGAAAACTCTTTATTTCTCAACACATTAGCGTGTGCTCTCTTTAAGCTTCCTTCTATAACATCAACTTCTTTAAAATTCTGAGCTAACCACCATGTAATTGCCCCCATTCCACCTCCTAATTCCAATAATGGCCCTTTTTTCTCTAGCAACAATTCTTTGATAAAGTCAAACAAATTATGTCTAGCTGGTGATAAATGATACTTACTTCCCCAACTATTTATAAAGGGGAGCAAATTTTGAGAATCTTCACGAATATGCTTTAACTCTTTGAAAATATTAATTATATAATCTTCACTACCATCTGCGTAGTCAATATTAGTTATATCTTTTCTTACATAACACTCAAATTCAGGAAGAAAAGCAAAAGCATTGTTATTATCTAATTGATGATTCTCCGTTTTATGAACGTATTGATTATTAGTTCTAATCGTAAATATTTCATCTTGCAGCACTTTTTTGATTGAAATCAAATCATCATACTCGTCATCAAATGTAACGTAACCTACTCTTTTTTCGATATCATTCAAAAAATGCCACATATTTTCTAATGCCATCAAATACTCAGCCTTATCTTTAAAATATCCGAATTTAGTTGCGTTTAAGAGAAGATTACAGAAATCAATTCTTCCATTTATCAACATTTTTCTGTTTTGTAACTGTTGACCATTATGAATTCTGAAGAAGCTTAGACTCTCACTAATGTAAACAGCATTTCCTTGATGAAGTATGCCCATCCAACTAGCCAAATCCACATTACACACATACTTCCTATTAGCAAAATAGCCAAAACGTTCAATCAGTGTATTTTTTCTAAATAAGACTGTTGTAGGTTCACCAATAGAATTCACAATGTTTTTAAGTAAAAATTCTCCTAAAGATATTCCATCTATTACTGTATCCTCTTCAAATAGTCTCTCAGTCGCGGCCCAATCTTCTAAATAATCTCCTTCTGAGTTGATAAGTTGACGATGGGATGTCACAAGTTTTATATTTTGATCCTTGTCACGTATCAAATAGTCCATCATTTTTTCAATTTTAAGAGGGTGAAATAAATCATCATCCATTAAAAAGTTAATAAAATCACCTTTACTTAAGTCAAGACACTTTAGGTCGTTTTCAAACTGCCCTAAGTTTTTTTCATTCTTATAGTACTTAATATTTTCAAATTGTAGTAAATAGGGGATAATAGCTTGTTCTGTATCGTTATTGGTGCTATCATCACAAACAATAATCTCAATATTCTTATACGATTGATTTATCACACTTTCTAATGCCTGTAAGAAAAAGTTTGGACGATTATACGTTGGAATCAATATACTTACTAGCGGGAATAATGACCTATATTTATCTAAAATAAAATTAATACTATCTCTATCGAATTCATGAATTAACTCGTCATCGTATATGCACCATGGGTTCTCTTGTTTTGGAGTTGCCAAAAGATACCCCTCTTCACTATAAGAAACTGATTGTGAAATGCTGTATATATCTTTGTTACGATATTTATCTTCTATCCATGGAATATCATATTGAGTAACCATAAGAAGCCCATCTAGTACTCTTACCAATTCAAACTCTTTCTCAATTGGATTAAAACTTAGAAGTTCCATATTACTTTTATTAGAATTGTGGAGAATACAACCATACGTTTCTGGTGATATCTCCCACCTACAATTTGTCGGTAGAGTCTTAGATCCAATTACTCCAATAGCACCAATTCTAGGGTTCAGTTTGAATAAATTAATGGTATCAAAGATAAAATCCTTATTAATTATTAATGTTTTTTCATCAATATAAACTTTGAATTTTGCGTCACTTTGCTTTAATGCACGATTATACCCTACAGATAAATATTCCGCATCGGTAATATTAATGATCTCGACTTCTATCATTTCAGGTACATTTAAAGCCTTAATATATCGTAGGCATTCTTCATATAAGATTTTATCTGTTGAACAAGTGATAAATGCTATTTTATTCTCATTCATTGTATTTTCTCCTTAATCTTCCTTTTTAGCAACTCAATATCTTCATCTATACCATTTATCTGGTACAAAAAATTAAGCGCAAGATTGTACTCATTAAAACTGTATAAAACCATACCTAAATTATATAAGGTATTCGGGTTATTACTATCTTTATCATATGCGTGCTCTAAAAAAGGCAAAACCCAATCATATAGTTCAGAATCAAAACACATGGCCGATATTTGGTTAAACACCCCTACTTTATCAAATACATATAAATTAACATTGTTTACAATCTGATCAATTGAAATTTTACCTAGTTCTATTAATTGCAGAATAGAATTGCACGCTTCACTTTTCTCCACGTCATTTTCTATACGTCGAAGCAGAAATTTTAATTGGTTTTCTTCATATTTGTTTTTATATATGCCTAATTCTATTTCGCTCATCCACTTTAGGATCTGATCACTTTTATCCTCTAGTTTATTCAGCCAACATAATGCGTCCTGTTCTTCACCAATCGTATACAAATAAGTTGCTATATTAGTAATTGTAATGGCCTCTTCAGGATCGTATTCATATGCTTTATTAAAAAATGCTAATGCACTGTCGTATTGCTTTTTTTCAAGATAATAAATCCCCAGATAATTCATTATATTAATTCGCCCCCCTCCTTCGTACGAATCCAGAGAGGCCAAAATTTGTTCAGTAGAGTGGGAATATATTGATGAAAGTAACCTTTCCTGAGGTTTAGTGAGTAACTCCTTAAAATAACCGTGCAAGATATAATTGCGAGAGTTTTTTTGAGCGGTAATCACAAAACTCTCAACTTCAAACTCATAAGGAAGTTCATCAACCAACGCTTCAACCTCTTTAATAAAATAGGTGTCCTCATCAATTAATTGCTTGGTGACATAATCCACATCTAACTCTGCAAATCCCTCTTTTTCAAACAACGATACTATGTCTGTCAGATTCCAAAACCGCTTATCTGTCTGGAATCCACTACCACAAAGTAAACTCCGCACATTTTCGAAATAGTTCAAATTAGGCATTTCAATTAATAGTTTTCCTGAGTCATCCAGAAGGTTAAATGCTTTATTTAGTATTTTATCCAATTCGAGTTTTGGATTAAGGATGATATAATCGAATTTCCTAGCACAGTCATTAAGTAGTATTTCAAACACATTATAAGAAAAAATATGAGGAACTCCATCTTCAATATTACACCCATAAACATCCGCATGTGGGAACCTTTTGAGTAATTCTAGATTTGTTGCACCAATTCCACTTCCTATTATTAAAACACTAAAAATATCATCTTTTTCTCTATGAATATATCTTATTACTCTATCTAAAGGACTTGTATAATCAATATCGAAACCCCATTTTTTCTTGAAGTTTTCCATAAATATCTTTTTTTGGCTTGGTTCGTTATAACCATAATGATAAATAAAAGTATTTTTAGAAACCGCTATACTCCAACCTGCTTTACTCAATCTCATTGAGTAATCAACAATCAGGGAACTCCCGCTAAATTGCTCATCAAAAAAACCAACCTCTTCGAAAACCGTTCTTTTCATAAATACCATAAAATCCGATAAAACCAATACTTTTTCAAGCTCAGCCCCATCAATTTGGTTAGAATATGATAACAAATCATTAATTGAGGAAAATTTCACTTCTTCAGTTGGATAATTGTTTGTTGCATAATTTGTAAGAGGCCCTACTGCTCCAATTCCATCATTATTTTCTATCGCATCTCTTAACTTTACTAACCAATTTTCAGTCACTATATTATCAGCATGCATAAATAATATAAAATCCCCAAGAGCAAATTGAGCGCCTTGATTCCAAGCTTGAGTTAGCGTGAGATCTTCATTATCAATAAAGAGAGGTCTTAAGTCTGTTTGTTCCGATAACCAGGAACTCACTTTCATCGATCCAAACGAACTAACCACAATCAGTTCATACAAGCCTTTTTCTGTATAGCGTCGTATGCTATCAATAGAATCCTTCAAATATTCAATTTCCTCATCAAAACCAGCCAAAATAATACTAGTCTTTTTCATATTTATCTCCTTATAATCCTGATTCCTTCGAAAATATTATTATTTTTATTATCGGTATTATTATCGATTTCAAAGAGATCATTTATGTACATTCCCCAATGTATTGTTTTCCATTTTTTAAATATAGGCTTTCATTAAGTACATTGTTCTATATTCCGATAAAATATATAAAGAGATTTTGTCCATAGCTATCGGAAAGGACCTAAAATGGAAAACCAAGATAAAATCAAAATCACCCTCTTTCACTTATCCTCATCAGGATCAAACAACTACTACTTATACCGTGCTGCTTCGGATGAACTGAGAACTAAATACGATATTGAACTGCTGACGGAGGAGCAATTCCGCCACAATCGCTATATCGATCAGAGTGACGTGTATATTACAACACATGGCGAGTACTTGTCTCCTTATGACAAAATCAATATTGATCTGTGGCACGGCTTCCCATTAAAAGGCATGGCGAAAATGGACAAGCAAGAGCAAGTTCCCGATGAACACATCCAACAGCACTGGGCCAAGATGGATATGATCATGTCCTATTCCCCGCTGTACAATACAGCGATGAATGCTTGCAATGGCGCTAACATCCGTCAGTACAGGGTAACGGGGGTACCGCGGAATGATGCTCTTTTCTCGAACGGGAGCAAAGCCAATTTGAACACCCTATATCCACAACTGGATGTGGTTAAAGAGAAATTCATTTTCTTTATGCCTACTTTCCGAAAGTCTGTGATGACTCCAAACAAGGTGGAAGGATCCAAAAACTCCAAGAATCTTTTCGGTCTTCCTGCGTTCGAGCAAAAGGAGTTACTGAAGTTTCTCGAAGAAAATCAGATTACGTTAATTATTAAGCTTCACCCGTTTGAAGAAGCCTATTTTGCAGAAGAATTGGAACAATTGAAATCCCCAAAAATCCTTGTACTTAACGATGGGATGTTAGGTCAAGCCAATTTAGATCTTTACGATGTGTTAAGCGCGGCGGATATGCTAATTACCGATTATTCATCGGTGTACATTGATTATTTACTGCTAAACCGTCCCATTGTATTTTTACCAACTGATTTGGAGGAATATAAAGGAAACCGCGGTTTATTATTTGAGCCTTATGATTTTTGGACTCCGGGTCCAAAGGTATACACACAAAAGGAACTGCAGGGTACTATTTACAACCTCATCTCAGGCCAGGATTCTTATTCGGACAAGCGACAAACCATTCTTAACTTATGCCATACTTATCAAGATAATAAAGCCTCTAAGCGTATATGGGGAATGATTGACGAATACATTCAGGAGAATCTAAATCTAATCTATGAAAGAAGACAACTCCTTCAAACCCATAAAAGGATGCAACAGCAGATTAAGCAAAAAATAAATGAGATGATTGAGCAGGGGCATTTAGCACAAGCGAATGAGGCCATCAATCAGTACTTGGAGACCAATACAGCAGATTCAGATATTTTCGCAATGAATGGTATGCTTCATCTATTAACCGATAATCCTCATGAAGCGATTAAAACGTTCGAAAGAGGGTATCAATTCTTTCCTTGGGATGAGGACTTACTCTATAATCTGGGGTATGTTTATGAATCACTTGGTGAAAGAGAATCGGCTCTTCATAATTATGTTCAGGCTAGAAAACAAACCATGAAGCCCCAACTAATCGCACTGCTCGATGAAAGAATAGCAGCTTTATCTGTGAAATAACAGGAGGTTTTAGCTTTGCGAAAGGTCATCACCTACGGCACCTTTGATCTTCTTCATTACGGACACATCCTTCTTTTAAAACGAGCTAAAGAGCTTGGGGATCATTTAACTGTGGCTCTGTCAACGGATGATTTTAATGCGATTAAAGGGAAACAAGCCTATTTCTCCTATGAGGAACGAAAAATGATGCTGGAAGCTATTAAATATGTAGATCATGTCATACCGGAGCACATCTGGGAGCAAAAAAGTGCAGATATTCAGAAACACCAGATTGATGTGTTTGTCATGGGGGATGATTGGCGAGGAAAATTTGATGAGTTAAGTACCTTATGCAAAGTCGTCTATTTACCCAGAACACCGGATATTTCAACGACCTCCATTAAAACCAACTTGCAAAAGTTCTAATGAATAGAAAGGGACTCCTCTAAGGAAGTCCCTTTCTTTCATTATCCATGAATCTGTTTATGAAGGAAGTCAGCAATAAAGGAGATCGTGGTGAACTCGGGAAACTCACTTTTAAACAGTTCTATATAGTGTGTTTTCTCTTCCTGTCTCGCATTTTTAATGAGAAAGTAATAAAGATGCCTTGCTTGAGGCTCCTCTCTTAAGGCAGAACTCAAGAACTCCACAGCGTCTTCTTTATAATTTTGATTGGCATGATATAAACCCAAATTCTCCAGGCTGTTAAAGTTTAACGCTTGACTAGACAACAATATCGAATAATAGTCCATCGCCAAATTCAGCACATTGATGCTATAAAAATAATTCGCCAATTGATTGACTAAGTTATTGGTTTGAAATTTCTTCATGAAGATATCAAATAACTCGTATTGTTTAAGCAAGAACAACTGTCTAGCGATAATAAACAGCTTTTCCGAATTAACTTCATAGTCTGAACTCTTCGGGGAAGGCTGGTTAGTCAAAAGAGTACTCATTACGAATTGATGTAGTTTTTGAACCTCTTCATCCTTTATGCTCAGTGTGAGTCGATGAAGCAAATCAGACTCATTCCATAGCATTGCCCCGATAAGTCCCTGTAACCACATATAGAACGGACGATCTTCTTCATGGCCAATAGCAGATTGAATACTTTTCATCCAATCTTGTTTGTCCTGCTGTACAAGGGAAAGTCGAATCCGGTCCCCCGATGTTAATTGGCTATCAATATCCAGATAAGGTCTATAGTAATTTACCAACTCTTCTTGACCTAAGGCTAGAGATATTTTAAATAACAAAGAAACATCCGAAGGATCGTTTACATCATAGATCTGATTCAACAATTGAATTACGGATTCCGGGGCATCATTATGACATAACCATTCAACTAACTTAAGCAGGACGGTGGGGTTCTTCCTGTTTTTGTTGAGCAGCTTCGAAAGCCAATAAATAGCCTTTTGATTGTCATTTGTGTGGGAATAGACCTCGATCAGTTGCTGTACTGGCATATCAAAACTATACATCGGATCTACAAGCCAAATTTCCTGATTATTTACTGCTCTTAATTCAGCGGTCTCTATTGCTTTCAAATAACAGGCAATAGCTTCATCAAAGAAACCCAAAGTTT
This sequence comes from Paenibacillus rubinfantis, assembly GCF_001486505.1. Taxonomy (GTDB): domain Bacteria; phylum Bacillota; class Bacilli; order Paenibacillales; family Paenibacillaceae; genus Fontibacillus; species Fontibacillus rubinfantis. The sequence goes on along the minus strand of NZ_LN909063.1, from coordinate 634,272 downwards.
CATATTGTACGCCTTTAATAGCATAATAATCAGCAAATTCACTGTACTCCGCAAGCCTAGATTCGGTCCATTCCCACGATTTATCTAACTTATTCTGCTTATAATATAGAGTGATGAGTCCTACTAGACAATGTGGATACCATACCGTTTTAGTTCCAGCATCCTTTATTGCCAGCTCATAACATTCCAATGCCTTTTGCTCTTCCTTGGCATATCTATACTGATTGCCTAAGGTAAACCAGTCGTATGCACTCATCTCTCCATTTTGCTGCATTTGATTGAAGATCTGCATATTACGCTCATGTTTATTTTTCTCATCAACGCGGAGATTCTGGTACCCTGTATGATATATATTTAAATCCAGTTTCTTATGAAACAGCTCCCCTGCAGTCCCGCGGGTTAGTTGTTCGTGGATAGGTCTCTCAAAGTATATGCCTTTAAAATTCGGGAAAAGTCGCGTGACGGGCGAAGTACTGATTTCATCTTCGTAACCCTTATCCCCTGTAAAGTTTATGATCGGTAAGGTATAGGCCAAGTACTCCAACGGCTTCTCTTGCTCCATGAAAGCAACCCATTTGTCCTGATCATCTGGAGAAAGATACTCATCGGCATCCAGAATAAGAATCCACTTGCCGGTAGCGTGTCGAATGGATTCATTTCGTGCAGCAGCAAAGTCATTCGTCCAAGAATACTCATATACTTGGTCCGTATATTGGGCCGCAATGTCCTTCGTTTTATCTGTCGAACCTGTATCAACAATGATAATTTCATCCGCAATGGTACGAACGCTTTCTAAACAGCGCGGCAATAACTCTTCCTCATCCTTAACAATCATACAGACACTTAGTCGCTTCATTAGATTCAGCCCTTTGGGTTATTTCTTATAGTCAAAAAACATGCTGTCGGGGGTGTATCCTACATTATAGGCCGAGGTTTGGTTCTTAATGTTTCCTCGTTTCAGCAACCAATCACTCGCTTCTTCTTTATACTGCGCCATACGAGATAATATCATCTCATCGTATTTCCTTAAGTTCAGAAGTCGATTTCGATCTTGATCGTCTAAAGAATCCTTTAGCGGAAGGATGAGGTTAGCCAACTCTTCCCGATGGTCAGAAAAGTCGGCTAATTCTTCGTAACTAATTTGATGAATCTGTTGCACGACGTGTAACGTTAATTGCTCTAGTTCGAGGACATAATCCTTCGCCAACGTCATTGTCCGCTCTCCAAGTTTCCAGCAATAGATTTCGCTGCCGTGTCCCAAGCTTCTCTAAGCTCAAGTAAATAGGACAACACTTCATTAGCCGGTGTAGTATTTTTTTTCAAATTAGCCACAATCAACTGATGAAGCATGTACTCATAAATCTGCGACAAATTCTTGGCGATAGGATAGTCAAAGTTTAAAGCAGCAATAAGTTCATGAATGACCGCCTGTGCTTTACATAAATTAGTATTGGTTTTTTCATAATTTTTCTCATCAATCCCCGAAATGCCGGTTCTAACAAAACGAATAGCACCATCATATAACATAAGCAGCAGCTGTGCAGGCGGAGCAGTTTGAAGTTGAGTTTGTTGGTATTTTTGATATGGCGAGTTAATCAACTTGATCTCTCCTTTTCTTAGGAACTAAACAAACTACTGGATATGCTATTGTATTTATTCATGGCGGTTTCCATTGCGGTAAATTGCTGATAATAACGATTTTCGATCATCGTTAATCTTCGATTCATATCCGCAATGCGATCATCGTAATTTCTTAATTGCAATCCAAGTTCACTTTCCGGAAGGAAAGCAGTAGTTAAATCACTACTAAATTTAGATGTACCTGCACGGTCATATAGACTTTGAAGGGCCGCTGAATTAATTTTTTTGATGCGATTAAAAATACCGTCTTTGGAATTGTTAGTCACTGTGGCGCTAGAATCCGTTTGTCCAAATAAAGCATAAGCTCCATCTGGATTCGCTTCAATCGCTTCGCGTAACTTTGTTTCATCGATGTGAAGTTTGCCTTTTTCACTATACGAACCTGTAGTAATACCAAATTGGGCTAAATTAACCTTCGTTCCATTCGGTAGTGTAACATCAGCAAACAATGAAGTTCGCATATCACTAGTGGTCTTACTCAGGATCGAGTCATTTCGGAGCATACCGCTTTTAGCCTTCTCTTCCCAGAGCTTAATTTCGTCTTCCTTCATCGCTTCCTTCTGCTCACTTGTTAATGGCAGATATGTTCTATATCGTTCTTCACCTGTCTTTTTATTGAGCAACGCCAACGCTTCATTATAGGTATCAACAAAAGCTTTAATGGTCTCTACGACCTTGTCGACATCCTGCGCCACTTCAACCTGTGTCGATTGCCCATCAGGTGTCACACCAGTAAGTGTAAAATCAACCCCGTTCACTGAAAAGTGGTTCGAAGATTGCTTAGTTTCAATGCCATTAATTAGAACTGTCGCGTCTTTCCCTAAGGCTTGCCCAGAGGTTGAAAGCTTCGTATTAGCGCTTGTAAAGAAGTCAGAAGTGGCACCGAAGCTAATCGCAGCCCCGCCGGTCTTCTTACTAGTTAAAGACAAGCTTCCGGTTGCCGAATCAAAAACTGCGGTTACCCCGGCATCCTTATTACTATTAATTTTGGAAACTAATGAATCAATCGTATCATTGGCCGAAAAATCTATAGTTGCCGATCCAATTTGAAGACTAGTTTGGGTTCCGCTATAAATATCGGAAATTTTCGTGGCATTTGCTACTCCCTTAAAGATCACATTAGTAGCCGAAGCCAGATTCTTGACCTGAATGTTAAATACGGAATTTGTAGCCGCACCGGTTGCAGTAGCCGTCACAACAGACGCACCGCTGACAACCGCCTTCTTCGAATCGATCGCACTACTTAGACTTAAACTCGTCAATTTTTCATTAAAGCTAACCAGTTTCGTACTAACCTCTCTGTATCCTTCACGTTTCCATTCCGTTTGTTGCTTCTGCTGGTTCAGCTTATCCAAAGGAGCTCTTTCGGCCGTCATCAACTGCTTAACCATTGCATCAATATCTAATCCCGAAGCAAAACCGCTGATTCTCATAATACCCTCCTGTTCAAGCCTTCTTATCTATTATTAATCCATTAAGTTCCATCAAGTTCGCAGCAACATCCAGCAGTTTCTCCTGGGGAATTTCCCTGATTAAGTCCCCCGTATCCTTGTCAAAGACCTTAACCATAATCGTATGTGTCTCTTGGTGTATTGAGATTTTAAAGGACTTTTCCGGTCCCTGGACCGCTCTTATCATCTTTTCCAGCTGGTCAACAGCCTGTTGTTGTTCTTGTGAAAAGCTCGGTTGAATACCTAACGGGTTAGTGGCAGCATCACCCGAGGTTTCACTGTAGCTTTTGGCTATACCAGCATTGTTTCCGTAAACAGGTCCATTCCCTGATATTCTATTACTCACCGCTGCCCCTCCTCTTCATAAATTGGAACGGTCTAAAGTTGCGGATTCTCACTGTTGTTACAGATTATATCGGTATAATAGGGCCAGTTTTTAAGAGAAACAAAAAAAGAAGCCTTGATAAACAAGGCCTCTTTTTTAGATAACAGGTTATTAACGAAGTACGGACAATACGCCTTGTGGCGCGGAGTTGGCTTGTGCCAACATCGATTGAGAAGCTTGAAGCAAGATGTTGTTCTTCGACAAGGCCACCATTTCTTTAGCCATATCCGTATCGCGAATACGGGATTCTGCAGCCGTCAGGTTTTCTACAGTTGTACCGATGTTGTTCGAAGTGTACTCCAAACGGTTTTGAACAGCACCGAGTTTAGCGCGTTGCGTAGATACGTTTTTGATTGCAGTTTCAATAGAATCAAGGCTTGTTCCAGAGCCAAGACCGCTGAAACCGCTAGTCGAAATTGTACCAATCGTGATAGAACCGGAAGCTTTGTCATTGACCGTGATGGTAGCACCTTTAGTGATACTGATACCGTTGAAAGTAGTTTTCGTCATGATGTTATCGATTTGAGCACCCAGTTCTTTCAACTCTTCATCAATGTTCTTGGTATCTGTAGAGCTGTAAGTACCACTCTTCTTCTGAACGTTCAGTTCTTTCATACGAGTCAGCATGGAGCTAACTTCGTTCATCGCGCCTTCTGCCGTTTGTACGAAGGAGATCCCGTCTTGAGCGTTACGTTGAGCTTGCTCCAGACCGCGGATTTGACCGCGCATCGATTCGGAGATGGACAAACCTGCTGCATCGTCAGCTGCACGGTTGATGCGAAGACCGGAAGACAGTTTTTCCATGTTTTTGCTTGCTGCTGTTGTGTTCAGACCCAAGTTGCGGTGAGTGTTCAAAGCTGGTACGTTGTGGTTGATAATCATTGAAAGTTTCCTCCCTGAATTTAAATTAGCCCACGTCCATGTGGTGATTGGTTTAAGGGTCGGCCGCCCGTCTCAAACCTTTCTATGAATTATATCGGAAGTCCTAATTCAATATTTAATAGGACTTCAAATTTTTTTTGAATAAATTAGGCAAATTATAACTCGCTAGATGTGCAAAGACTTTTCGATCATTGCTAATATATTTTCATCCACTTCATCATCAAATTTCCTAGCAAAAAGAGCATCACTTTGAAATAAGGCTTGCAGATGTGTGGTATCGAAAATGATTGGGCGCTGAAAAACTTCTTCATATTGTTTCATTTGAAAATAACGATAATTAGCATTGATATGTGTATCCTTAAATTCACTGTTTAACAATAAGGTTTGAAAAAAGGCTTCATCCGGGATAAAGGTATACCTAAAATAATCCTGCATTTCGAAAGAAAGGTGCGAAGTAACACAGTAATTGGCAAACGAACGTGTGATCAGCTTCCACTGAGATCCATAATAGGGCACGATATGAGGTGCAAAATACTCCTCAAAAGGTTTACGTTCGCCCATATTCAGAACCGTTCCGCAGTCCTCTACTCGATAATAAGCTTGGGTCATTTTTTTCTGTACAGGATCCAAGTTTATCTCCCTAGCCATTAAATAATTCGCTTCTGAACCAGATAGAAATTGATCAATAATATTTTGCCTAGCTAGCGGGAAATCTTGTCCACTTAAATTGATGTAGTATTCCCAGCCCCGATCCCAACTTATTAGATAAGCCATTGCATCGAGTTCAGCCTGAACAAGTGACCAGCCCCCCCATGATAAATAACGTGAAGGAAGGATCCGAATATTGGGATTACTCTCACTTAGATTCCAAGCTAGTTCATGCACCTCTAGCGCTGCACCGGAATCAATATGAATCAGATACACATTCTCCTCTGTGTAAATTGCGTTAATTAACCTTAATAACAACGATGGCTTATGATGGGCCATGATAAAGTATGCAATTCTCATGTTATTCTGCCTCCATCTTTGATCCCACTACCGGTCTTCCCAACCCGCCAATTTCTGGAGAAGGGCGTTTCGATCATTTGAGGCTTCTTTATTGCTCTCCTGAATCGCAAGATAGATTTCCTTACGGTGAATCTCCACGTTTTTCGGAGCTTTTACTCCAACCTTCACAATGTCACCTTCGGTTTCCAGAATGATGATTTCGATCTTATCTGAAATCATGATGGACTCACCTTTTTTACGGCTCAATACTAGCACGAGGCTCATCCCCCTTTATTACAGCTGGTTTACTTTTCACCAAAGGGTGTTTCGTTGTATACCCGCTGTTTACTAATACCACTTGTTTTCCCAGCCGTTCCCTCGTATTTAACACGATAGGCGCCATTAAATTCGTAGTTACGCTGGAGAGCTCATCTCCCCAGGTGACGATCGTACAAACTCCAACCTCACTTTGATCTGTGAGTCTTAGTTCTTCTCGATCCGGAACCGTAAGCGCAAATTCATAATCCGAGAAAAAGGTAAATGGATTCGTAACAATAAACGCAAGTTCTTCATTCTCGAGGGATTGCAGCAGATTAAAATTTTCATCATGTTTAATAAACATATATTTAGTATATTGCTCAAATCCAGGAATTCCTTTATTGAATATAAACACCATCTCTTCGTCAAGATTTAAATCATTATGAGTTAATGCATTCATAACCTTTCAATTCCTCCTTGTACTAAAAAAGCCATGAACGATCAAGTTCATAGCTTCATTATAGACTCCATTTTCATAAGATACGATTTAGTTAATTAATAAAATCAACCAGTGTTGGTGTAATGATCTTGGCCCCCGCAGATAACGAAGCTTGATAAATATTGGACGAGACATTGGATTTAATCATAAGCTCTGCGATATCAGCGTCTTCGGTCTTAGACTGCAATTCAGTTAACCCCAAGTTTTCATTTACAAGACGCGACTGCATCAACTCAACACGGTTCGTACGTGCGCCTGTTTCAGCGTGTACCGACACCATCTTATTCAAACGTTTATCAATATTGTCTACTTCCTTGGCGATGTCAGGAAAACTACTGGTGCTCATCGCAGTTAGCATGCGATCAATAATGCTAAATACATTATCCGTTCCATCCTTTTCCCCAAAAAAGTCGTTCCCCGACGTATTAATTTGGAAGGTAACTCCTTGCCCCACCGTGTACTCGACTGCGCCGGTATCCGTCTCTGCCGCAGCTGGATCGTTAGAATCGTACGGTTTAATGTCATAGGTTTGTCCATTAAAAATAAACTTACCATTAATCTGAGTATTGCCTAAATCGGAAAGTTGCTTCTTTAATTCCTGAAACTCCGATGCAATACTGTTCAACGCACTTTGTGGATTGGTCCCTGTGCTAGCTTGCACGGCTAGCTCTTTCAAGCGGTTCATTACATCCTCCGCCTGAGACATCACCGAATCCGTTGTATCCAACCACCCCAAAGCTGTATTCACGTTACGGCTGTACTGGTCGTTGGCGGACAGCTCCGAACGGTAGCGGAGCGCATAGGTTACGCCGACGGGATCGTCGGAGGGTTTATTGATTTTGCGGCCGGTGGACAGCTGGTTTTGCTGCTCGGCCATTTTGTTTAGGTTGCGATTCAGGTTGCGAAGCACCTGGTTGCTCATCATATTGGATGTGACGCGTAGAGCCATTGATTCAACCTCCTTAGCTTGCGAAACAGGTTCGTTCTGAAACTTGTCAGAAAAAGTTTATATCCTTTAGCGTCCTACCACACCGGTGCCGTTAATCAGCTTGTTCAGCACTTCGTCAAATGTGGTCATAAAGCGCGCGGCTGCGGAATAAGCATGTTGGAACATCATCATGTTGGACATTTCTTCGTCAAGGGAGACGCCGCTGACGGATTGGCGTTTTGCGTTCACCTGGTCGGTCAGGACCAGAGCGTTATCAGCCTGCCGTTTGGCTTCATTGGCTTGTACACCAACTTGGCCTACGATCGCCTTGAAGTAGTCATCAATCGTGGACGTTGCCGTTTGGCCTCCGCCGAAAGTGAACTTCACATCCTTAAGGTCGGCCATGAGCAGCGTCAAGCCGTTGTTCCCTTTAACAACGGTTTCCGTGGTGCCGTTGCCTGTTGTTCTTAGCGAGGTCGCGATCAAGCTGGGATCGTCTAAGATCGCCTGGCTCATCGTGATATTGCCTGCCGTGATCGTCGTTCCACCGTCTTTGGCGGCAAAGAAATCGCCGCCGGCGACAGGGGTGCCGTCATTTGCACTGTAACCAAGCTTATGCAATGCGTTAATGCCTTTAATTGTCACGGTCAGGTCTGTAGTCAGTGTACGAGTAGGTCCCGAGAAGGTTTGATCCCCGATGACTGTACCTTCCGGTAAAATCGCTCCGGCTGGGATCGTGACCGTAATGTCTCCGTTAACCAGAGTATTAGCGAATTGATCCAGTTGATTCTGATAATCCCGCACATACGTGTCGCGGGAATAGATCATCCCGTAGATTTCACCGTTATTCAGCGTTCCTGCAGCATAGGCATTTTGCAGGTAATCCGCGGTTATTGGTGTCGGCGCCTCGCCTGCTACGAGCACTTGCCCGCCCATCGTAATCTGGTACCCTTCCGGAAGCTCGGTAACCTCGATATTTACGAGGTTGGACAGCTGATCTGTCAACAAATCCCGTTGGTCCCGGAGGTCGTTGGCCTTATCCCCCAAGCTTTCGATCCGGGTAATCTGCCGGTTCAAGTCCGCGATCGAAGAAAGGATCGAGTTCATATCGGAAGCATTAACCGTCACGTTGTTCGTCAAATCCGAATTCAAATCGCTGAGCTGCTTGCTGGTATGGTTTAATGCATCCGTCAGAGCAAGCGTTGTTTCCTTGACGATTTTGCGGTTCGTGATGTTCTCAGGGTCCTTACTTAAGTCGGACCAGGCTTTCCAGAAATTATTAACGAGCGCGCTAATCCCAGTATCGGACGGTTCGTTAATGATCGTTTGCAGCTTATCCAGCGTATCGTATTGAATATTCCACGCGCCTAGCGATTTGTTCTCATTTCGGAATTGCTCATCCAGGAACTGCTCCCGGATCCGTTCAACCGAAACAACTTCTACCCCGGTTCCCAATTGCCCCGGATTGACGGAGCGATTGACTCCGTAGGCTTCCAATGGCCGGGCCGCGCTCATTTTAACCGTTTGCCGGGAATAACCGTCCGTATTGGCATTGGCAATATTATGGCCGGTTGTATTTAAAGCCATCGTCTGCGTAAACAAGCTTCGCTTCGCGGTTTCGAGCGAATGGAATGTCGATGTCATAAGTTCCTCCTTGTCGGCTAACAGCTAAGCCCGGGCATCAAAAAATCCCGGTCCCTTGGAGCCTGTCGGTTTATCTGTCGGTGGGGCGTAGGTTGCTTCTTGCATTGGCGAAGCTCCTAACAACTCCACTGAATAATTAATGAATGCGAGCGACTGCTCGATCAACTTCTGATTTAAATCATTCATAAATTTGAGTTCGTTTAGCGTCTTGGATAACGACTCTTGGGTGTGCAGCAGGGCTTTTTTCTCCTCTGGATCAAACACAAGCCGGGCCAGTTCCGTAATGTTCAGGTTAAGCGCCGACTTGATCCCTTTCTCCTGCAAAAATGCCTGGCAAGCGGCAACCCGCTCCTCTTCCAGAGCGGCGATCCGCTTCAACACCCGTGACTCCTGATTCATGATTTGAATCAAGGAATCAATGTCATCCTTCATGACGGCTTCCTTCTTCGCCTGTCCCGACGCTAACATGGTTTGATGGACATCATCCAATTGATTCAAAACATCAATCAGCCGTTGTATCGCCATAGCCGCCTCCTATTTCTCGTTCAGAAAAGACTTAAAGTACGGAGCAAGCTTGTCGGCGATTTTGCCCGTTTCCACGTGATAGGTGCCTGAAGAGACCTGCGTCTTCAGCTCCTCAATCCGCTCAGCCCGCTCGGGGCTGATTCCGCCCTCCTGCGCCTTCAGCAGTTCCTTCGCTTCCGCCGAGATCGAAACTTCATCTTTGCGGCGAGCTTTGCTGTCTGTATCTTTACGTTGAGATTCAACCTGGCGTTGATAATTATTGATGGCTCCAACCCGTCCGGTTTCATTAATTTTCATGGGCTCCACCTTCCTTCCAAATAGAAAAAGCCGATAATCTTTACTAAGTTTATCGGCGGCACTGAAATTATTTTTAATAGCGAAGCATTGGTTGTTTAAGAATATTATGCCAAAGAATCAGGGTTTTAGTCATTTGGGACTACGGAATTTGTCGACAGCGCTATAGGCTCCACTGCCGGGTCGATCGTCCTGTCCCGGTCTCTTCGTAGATTCATCCCTGGCAGCTGCCGCAAGATCGCGGGTCAACCGGTTACGGCAAGAATCGCACATATTCCCGTCCCGAATCAGCACGCCGCACACCTCACAGGGATACATCATGTTCGGGTTATTGGCAACCGAAATGCGCCCCTCCTTGATGAACTTGGTGATTTGTCGGATAGAGACCCCCGTGCCTTCGGAAACGTCTTGAATCGTGGCCAGCTTCTCCTCACGCAAAAACTTTAAGCACTTTTCGTACTCTTCCTCGATTTCTTTTATGCAAGAAGGACAAATGTCTCTGAAATTGTTGGCAAACAATTTTCCGCAGCGTGGACAATTCGCAAGATTCAACCCCATGCTCTTACGTCCTTTCGTCAAATCTTCATTTGATGCTAGATTACCTTATTTGAGGGGGGTTCGTCTATATGTTTGTCAACAGAAATGCAGAAATTTGTAAGAATTTAGGTTAAGACCGCGCCCAGGTTAGACAAAAAATTTCCGCGCGTCTCCCCATTTGCTCGCAGAGCTCATGCAATACGCGGGAGCAAGCCTCAAGCGTGCTTCCCGTTGTGTAAACGTCATCGACCAGTAAGATCCGTACCGGCTCGGGGGTTGGATCGAGCAGGATTTGGGAAAAAGGTTCCGGTCTTCCTGCCCGTAAGGAAATTTTGCTTCGTTTCCGCTTTACCTCGTCCACGGCTGCCAATAGCTTCTCCGCCGCCAGGGCAGAGGGGCGAAACACATCGTGCAGATCGTGCAGGCGCTCCCAGCGAGTTTTGAAGCTTTGTTTCTCGGTGTGCCGGGAACGTTCCAGCAGATTTAACAGCGGGATCCGTCCCGCAGTCGCAGCACCATAAGCTAGTCGGGCCGCTTGATTGAACCCCCGCTCCTGCATGCGGTCGATGCTGACTGGAACGGAAGTTACGGCATGGAAACGATAGGGCGTCCCGCCTACTTTTCCGTTGCCGATAAAGTCTGCTTCTTCTAACTCCTTAGCCATTTGCCGGTAAGCCACTCCCGTCATTCGGGCTAGAATCGTACCATAAGCTTCATTGCCGCGGTATTTATATTGGGCAAGCCATTCACGCATCGCCGGGCTATAAGCCACAGCGCTTCGATTCATCACGAAGCTGCGTGGCGCTTGTCCCGTTCGGGTGCAGTCCGGGCACCCTACCTGACGGCCACAGACGCGGCAGCGGGGGCTTTTGATCCAAGGGATCGAGAGATAGCAGGATAAGCATATTTCCGGGTAGCCCCGTACGCGCTCGGATATCGTTTTGCCGCAGGTTAAGCATGGGATGGCGGGAGGCGCCAGCAATTGCTGCAACGGGGTTAACAAGCCGTTCCAAGAAAAGCTATTCCCTCCACTAAAACAGGAAGTGCTGGAGGACAAGGCGTTTGATGAGATATCATCCGCAGAAGGGAGCCCAATTGCCGTTAGTTCCACTTTTCCTGCTGAAATGGTCCGCACGGAGTGAAGGGGCCGTTTCGGAATAGGCCTACTCCATGCCGCAGCCTCCCCGTCCAATTGCCCCGAAAAAAATCTGTCACCGACAGGCCCATAGGGAGCTGTAAAGGGACTTCGACAAGGTTTGGCCCGGTGCCAATCTCGGCTTCGCGTCCGTGAACCGTCATTTGCAACTTGCTGGGATGACTTCATCATTTTATTGAACCTCCTTTACCTTTAAAAAACCGTTTTTATAAGCAGCGGCGTTCATCATCCGGATTTGGCGGATCGCGTCTCTCTGGGATCGGGTCCACGTTGGGGCGGCAAACACGACTTTTCCGTTGGGATCGTCCTTGGAACGGCCGGACCTCCCGGCCATTTGCACCAAAGAGGCCTCATCAAACAAGGCGCTGTCCGCGTCTACTATGTATACATCGCTTTTGGGCACGGTTACACCGCGCTCCAGAATCGTCGTCGTAATCAGCATTCGGATCCGTCCTTCCCGGAAAGCCAATACTTTCTCATTTCGGCCCGGATCGGTGGAGGAAGTCCCTTCTATTCGGATCCCTGGAAAATAGGAACGCAGGAGCTCCGTGAAGGCAGCAATCTGACGAATCCGTGTTACAAAAATAAAAATTTGCGCCCCTCGCTGCACCGACTGCCGGAGAGGACGAAGCAGTGCAGGCGGCAGGGAATGGCGGCGCAGGCAGAGTTCCACGCTGGCAGCTTTGATCCGATCCGGAACCGGTAGCGGACTGCCGTGATATCGCGCGGGAACTTTGGCGTGCGGCAGACGTCCGGCTCGGGTCTCTTTTTGTAAACGTAAGGGAGGTGTCGCGGAGAGAAAAATAAACCGGCCCTCCGGTTTACAGGCGGCCTCCGCCGCAAACCCCAGCATCGGGTCATTATGGTAGGGGAATGCATCCAGCTCGTCGATGACGACTAGATCAAACGCATGATGGAATCGCAACAGCTGGTGGGTGGTGGCCAAGATCAAACGAGCCTCCTCCCAGCGCTGCGGGCTCCCGCCATATAAGACGGCCATGGGCTCTTCGGGAAAAGCCCGGGCCACCCGCGGCGCTAACTCCAGCACAACGTCGCGCCGCGGTGTTGCGACCAGCACGCGGCCGCCTTGATCCAATGCGTAGCGCAGCAGCGGGAAGATCATCTCGGTTTTGCCAGCTCCGGTGACAGCCCAGAGTAAGAAACGAGGCGGTCGGGCCGAGCTCTCCTTCTGGCGCGAGAAGGAACGCCGCAAGGGCAGCGGAAGCGTGCGGTTTCCGCGGGCTGCGCCAGGTAAGGGAGCTTCCTGCGCATGCGCCAGGAAGCGCAGCGCCTGCCCCGCGCTTCCGCCAGGGGCGTGGCTTCGCCCCACGCCCCCGCTGCACGCCACGCGGATCCCTCGCTCCGTTTTTTCGCCTCGCCCCGCGCTTCCTCGGTCGCGGCTCCCCGCTCCACGAGTTTATCCCAAGCTCCCGTGGTGCCCAGACCCATGGCTACTCCCCGCGCTGTCGCGACCTGCCCCGTCACCAGATCGGCTGTCTTTGTCCCCAACCCCATCTCCATCTCCTTGTGCATCCCTCCCGAAACGCTCAACTCCATCTTTGTCCCCTCCTTTTCCATAAGCGACCGTCCCCATTCCGTCACTCGTCCCTCCAACAACAACCAACCCCGAAGCTTGCCCAGTAAAGCAGTCTCCTCCTGCGGCTCTCCCAGCTTAGTTGGCCTCGCCTCTGCCTGTAACTCCTCCTGTAATTCCCGCTTCAACCATTGATTCCATTCCCGCCCAGACCAACGATCCATCTCCCCCCGTGACTTGAACCAATCCCGAACCTCAACAGCCCAGCCGAACGGTAACCCGTCCGACAATAAATAGATGGCATACACCCCATCATCCAACCACCACATCAAATCAACCTTCAAATCCAAACTCACACGCAACCGCCAGCCTAACTTAGTTCGAATGGCATACAAACTCCCTCTCACAATTCCCACCACCCTCCTAATTTCTAGCAATGTTATCCATATTTCAACAATTTTCAGATAATTCCTCTTTTTCTGATATTTGTTTTTTTGATAAATGATTTCGCTCCGTTACTTCGACTTCTTTCACCAATTTCCACGTTCGTTTTGTCGCATATTGTCCGGGAAATAACGCCGATTGAGGTTCCCCCTCGCCCCATCATAGACATCGTCTTACGTAACGGACCGGAGAGGCCTTATATGCCGATTTCCCGGCTATTTCCCGAGCTAACGGACCCCACAGACCTTATTCGACTCAAAAGAAAGCTATCTAGCCAAGCAAGGTGCAAATAAGGCTCCTTAGGTCCGTTACGATCAGAGTTCTCACTCCCTTGGGCAAATAACGCCCCTGAGGTCCGTTAGCGATGCCCCTCTCCCACTCGAGGATTACACCAAAACTCTGAATACCTATGGTCCCTTCCAACATCCCTCCGTTATCGTCCGCTTTTCCATTCGCCTCCTCTCTCAACTTCTTCCCAGATTACCAGCATCTTTGGTTCTTTCCCTACTTTCCCTACTCTCTACTCTCTCTACTCTTTCTACTCTCCCTACTCTCACTACTCTCACTACTCTCTCACCATCACAACTGCCCCTTCCCCCTAATCAATCTTCACCTCCCGCCGCTCCCCCTCCCCGAAACGCAAAAAAGCACACTCCTCGGCTTCTCGCCATTAAGAGTGTGCTTCACACTTTATACCGCGCATCATTATGCGCCAGCTTGCTCATATGCTGTTGTCGTCCTTCCTGTATCAACTGCCATTCATCAGCTCCGGAACCCTCTGCTCCGGAAAGGGGCTTACACATGAACATATGGGATTTTGTCCGCCTCCCGCGGTACGCGAAGGTCAATGCAGACCGGCGCGTCACTGGCCAGCAAGGCCGCATGCGCTTCCACATCTTCCTGCCGAACCACCGCCAAGCCGATAACCGTGAGTTCCATCTCGCCTTGCGTTTCGAGCTTACGCATAATCGCCAGGGTGTCATCCTGCGAGCTCTCGTCAAGGACCGTCACCCGCAACGGTAAACCGCGCAGCCGCGCATACCAGGAAAGTGCCCGCAAGTACCACTCCATTTGATTCTCATGATTGCTCGTAACGAGAATATAATGAATCGCGCGATCCTTCCGTTTTCCCTGCCGATACAAACTGTGCAGTACATGCACCAGCGCAGCGGCCATTCCGTAGCTGAGCAGGATCCAGCCAACATAAGGAACCACCGTACCCACCTCCTAATTAGAGGTAGTTCAAAAAGTCATCTTCGGATCACGAAGCACTCCATGAAGGGCATTCGGCATCGAATCTTGAACTCACCCGGGACTTCCGTTGCTCACGTAGATCCATCTACGCTCCGCTACTCACTCCCTAGCTTCATTCAACCTTCTTGGTGCTCCAAACCTGACTTTTCGAACCCTCATCTTTAACGAGGTAGTTCAAAAAGTCATCTTCGGATCACGAAGCACTCCATGAAGGGCATTCGGCATCGAATCTTGAATTCACCCGGGACTTCCGTTGCTCACGTAGATCCATCTACGCTCCGCTACTCACTCCCTAGCTTCATTCAACCTTCTTGGTGCTCCAAACCTGACTTTTCGATCCCGAAGTAGATCTTCTTGAACCCTCCCTTATAGCGACAATATATGCCGCCGCGTAAAGGTCGGTTACTGGGCTCGCACGGAAGGAGCCGCGTTGCAAAGCACATCGACACGTAAGTCGGGATTCGCCAACTATGTATTTGGCTGGTGCCATTATCAGGGACGGGCGAAGGATACGCCAGCGGGGCACCCGCCTCTCTTTTCAAGATCATGAATAAAATGGTAATCCCAGACAGCAAAAAACTCTCTCCCCCTCATCCCGCGAAGCACTCCAATTACGGTCGCGGGACGTTATCCACAAAAGTATCCGAGATCGCTATCTTACAGGGTCACCCAGCCAAACTTAATCGCATTAATAACCGCTTGGGTCCGGTCGTCCACGTCCATTTTTTGCAAAATACTGCTGACATGGTTCTTCACCGTCTTCTCACTAATAAACAAATGCTCACCGATCATCTTGTTGCTGCGGCCTTCCGCCATCAAACGAAGCACCTCAGCTTCACGGCGGGTCAACGGATTATCGTCGCCAGCTACGAATTTCACGCCCGCTTCGCGGATCGCGGTATCCTCGGCAATCGCTCCGGTCTCGCTCAGGTATTCCATGCGGCGCAGCTGCTGGATCAATTTGCCCGTTACCTTCGGATGAATGAACGCATTCCCCTCGGCGACCGTCCGGATCGCGTTGATCAGGGATTCCGCTTCCATATCCTTCAGCAGATAACCCGTAGCACCTTTGCGCAGCGTCTCAAAAACATAACTTTCATCATCATGAATCGATAAGATAATGACCTTTACATCAGGCAACGCCTCGCGTAGCTCCGCCGTAGCGTCCACACCGTTAAGCAGTGGCATGTTGATATCCATCAGTACGATTTCCGGATGAAGCTGCAAGCAGCTTTCCAGCACCTGGGTGCCGTCCCCGCATTCGCCAACGACCTCGATATCTTCCTCCATATTCAAAATCCGCTTCAGACCCTCACGAAATAACTGATGATCATCCGCCAAGAGAACTTTAATCACTTGTCTGGTTCCGCTAGTAAGACTATCCATCCTGGTACTCCTTTCTCTTATCTGAGTTGGTTGGGATATGAATGATGATTTTTGTGCCCAAGTTGGCCGCCGATTCGATTTCCATCCGACCTTCGAGGAGCTCCACTCTCTCCCGCATGCCAATCAAGCCAAAGTGCGTATGCTCTTTCGTTTTCTGCTCTAATTGCTCCACCTTGAAGCCCAGCCCGTTGTCCGTCACCACAATGCGGATCATTTGCGCCTGGTACGTAATTTCCACGCCGACATAAGTCGGAAAAGCATGCTTCGCCGCATTCGTCAGCGCTTCTTGGACCAGTCGGAAAATCGCCGCCTCCATCGGAGAGGACATTCGGTGCTCCTTGCCCCGGGTTTCGAAGGTTGCCCTGATTTTCGTTTTCTCTTCATAGTCATGCACATACTTGCGCAGTGTCGGAATCAACCCGAGATCATCCAACGCCATCGGACGCAGATTGAAAATGACCTTCCGCATCTCTTCCAAACTCGAGCGAACCTGCGCTTTTAAATCTACTATTTCGTCCTGCACTAGCTTAAATTCCTGCTTAGCAAGCATTCTTTCTACAATTTCCGTCCTTAGCACTAGATTCGCCAGCAGCTGGGCAGGACCATCGTGAATCTCCCGGGAAATGCGCTTTCGTTCCTCTTCCTGGGCCAAAATAATCTTTAATCCGATCAGCTGACGATTCTTCGCCGACTCCAAAATTCGGGTCACTTGTCCTAATTCACCGGAAAAATACTCCAACACGACGCTCATCTGCGAGCTGATCGTTTCGGCACGCTCCACCGACTTCTCCACATTGCGAGCGCGCTTCTGCAGCTCGTCCCGGCGGGCCTTCAGATACATCTCTTTCTCGCGATAAATGAGCAGGTCGAGCTGGAGTTGGGTTGCTTTTTCATAGGCTTGTTTGATGTCTTCTTCGGTATAACGCACGAAGTCCCGGCTGACTTCCGTCAGCCGGATGCGGGATTTCCGGTAGTTTACCTCGAGCTGGTCGACCTTCTCCACCGTTTCCGCCGTTTCCTTCATGACATTCTGCAGTTCATTACTAAGCGTCTTCAGCTCATTGCGGGCCGAATCTAGGATCTCAAGAATCTGCAGCTTGCTATTTTCCAATACGCTTACAGCATTATTAATAACGCGATCTATGGCATCCGCTTGAAAATCCACGCAATCCTTCTCCGTTTCTTAGTCCGTATAGTCCCAGACTAATCATATCATGATTCGAGGGTAATGGATTTGGTTTTCTTCTCCCAATTTACGCCAATTCCAAGCTGTTCAGAGACCAAACGTAATGGGACTAAAGTCCTTCCGTTCACAATAATTGGAGATACATCGGCTTTGGAAGAAACTCCGTTAAGCAAAAATGCCTTCTGTCCAACCGTCAGTTCCAGGATCGTAGCCCCGCGCGTCACCGTGATTTTCTTGGCGGCACCGTTCCATGCGGCATTCCCGCCAAACACGTCCAACACATATTTGATAGGCACGTACGTCGTGTTATCTTTGAGTAACGGCGCAACTTCCAGGTTTTGCTTCTTGCCGTTAACTGTCATCGACTTCTGACCCAATACCATCACCGCAGTTGCGCTTGGGAAGTCCGGGTTGGCGCCACCGGCAGCGGGAGCCGTAAACCGTACGTTGTCAAAAGATACGCTGCCCGTCAACGCCCGTTCATCCTGACCTTCTTCTACGTTAACAACGTAGAGCCGCTTCAGCTTGGCCGGGTACTTGATGTTGCTAGCCGTCAGATCAGCCGTGAGCGTCTTCCAGCCGGTGAAGTCCATCGGCCGTGCCAGGTCAATGTACACTGGCTTACCGTCGGCGTCAGACAACTCAGCCCGTACCCAGTTCAGACTGGCATCGCCCAACACATCAACCGTTAAGGTTGTTGCGTTATCCGGAATCGCTCGGCCGGTCGTCCCGTTGATTTGTGCATAAGCAAACTTACCGCCACTTCCGCCCGTCAGGTCGTAGTCCAGCTTCAACACTTTGGAATTGGCGTGTTCGCCGGTGCCTTGCACAATAGCAACCGTTCCTTGGGCTTCCGCCGGCAATCCGGTGAAGGAGATCGGGTAAGCTGTATTTTCGAAGCTCTCCCAGATGGTTTCCGTCGAAGCCGACAGCACAACCGGCGTTCCGGTGAAGCCGTCATAGGTTGGCGTAGCATACGCAAACTTCGCACCGTTGTTGACGGATTGCACCGTCAGTACGCCTCCTTGCACGCTGGCCTTCATCCCACTGAACGTCCATTTGACCGATTCGGCTGGAACGTCCACGGTGCGACCGTCCTTCAGCTTGGCGGACACGGCTACCGTAACGCTGGTTCCCGCTTCCAGCGGTGCAAACGTTGTTCCCGCCGTCAAGCTTTCCAGATCGGTTCCGCCCAGCACCTTCACGTCCATGCTAGTTTTTGCTTGACCGCTGGAGGCTGTGATTTTGGCGGTCCCCGCCTTCACACCTTTAAATCCGTTGTTGGTCCAAACGACGTTGCCGTTGCTGGCTTGCCAGGAAGCTTGAATGCCGCTCGTATCGATCGGGTTGTAGTACGTATCGTATCCTTTTAAGCTGTACGGCAAGGTTTGGCCGATGAATAACGTAGAAGAGCCGCTGACTTTAAGTCCAAGCAGCGTACCTTGCGGTGCCGTCGTAAAGACGCCAAGCCCGTTGGCCACCGCACGTTGCCCCGCCGACCCGTTGGACGTCGTAAACGTCAGCTGCGCCGAGGTTTCCGCCAGCGGACGCGTTACCATCGTCGTCGAGCCGCCGCCGTCCAGGTTCAAGCCTTTCCAGACACCGATCCCCGTCATAAAAGCTTGCAGCTCCTTCAGAGTGAGGCCGGTGCTGTTGCTATTTTTCTCCGCGGTAATGATATATGCCGTTTTACCGTCCTTGGAATATCCCACCGCCGTCCGCGCAACGGCGCTGCCTCCGCTAATGGAGGTCGTTGAACGGGTAAACGCCGATGCTTGGCCTTGGTCAACCAGCAGCGTGTGTCCGCCGATCATCACTTTTAGATCCGCCGGGTTCACGATCTGCCCGTCCGTCAAAGAGCGCAGCTCATAGATGGCATCCACGCGCTGACCCACCTGCAAGTGAGTCGCCACATAATCGGCCGCCGTCCCATGCGCACGCAAAATAAATCCATCCGCCGGCACCGGTCCCGGAATCGCCGCTTTGATGGAAACCTGCGTAATCACGCCGCCTTGCACCAGAACCTCGGTTGGCGTTGTCGAGCTGGCCGCCGGCCGCTCCTCCGCCTTCCAGGCGCTGGTATAAATAAACATGTTGTTCACGTGGCTGTAAGCTTTCTCCGGCTCCGTCATATAGGATTCCTGATTGATCCCGGTGAGCGGGAACGTCGAGCCGTCCTCAGCAAAAACCGTCCCGTTGAAGCCAAACCGATCGATCAGCGGGGTCCCGTCATTCCGTACAGCAAAGGCATACATCCCCTGCAGCTGCGCCGGGCTGGTGACCAAGGTACCTTTGCTGACAGCAGCTCCCATCGGCACGCCTTGGCCGCCTGTCGCAAAGAAGTCGCCGTTTACGCCAGCGACAGCACCGGTTTCCTTAGCCATACCTTCAACGCTTTGTCTTGTCGTTACTTGTCCCCCTTTGCCGGTCATCACATCCAACTGGACGTAAGGATTCGTCAAATCCACCTCAATCACATCGGTTAGCACCTTCACCGGCTTGCCCGATCGAGTGACGGTGTACTCATACTTGACGAGCTTAGCCCCGGACGTGATCATCTCTTCGCCAAGCTTAACGGTTTGGCTTGCTGCCGCTGCCGCGGTTAAAGCCGGTCCCGCGATCGGTCCTACCCCAATCACAGGCTGAATCCATATCAATCCCGCCAACGTGACGAGCGCAATTCGCTTCCCGCTCTTTACCACCAGGTGGGCCAATTTTGAGTTTTGACGTGCGACAACTTCCCTATCCGATTCCGCTTGATGTCTTCCGGTATCCTCTCGTCTGACTACCATTTTGTTCGACAACTCTCCCATCTTTTGTGCTTCTAACGTGCTTCTATTAAAGCTAGCCTCTTATTAATAGACTACTTTGAAGCGGAAAAGTTACGAAAAATAGCAAGATTGTTGAAGGAATGTATTGAATCGTTGAAACTCGGAGGATGTTGCGTGTGGGTAATGTGGATATTGGGGATAAAACTTGTGGAAAACTGGGATAACTTTTTTTTGCAAGTCCCAATCAATGGGCTCGACGCTTGTGGATAATGTGAATTTCGTGGATAACTTGTGGGCAAAAAGAATCCCGACACCAAGGTTCACCCCCCAGTGCCGGGAAAAGTTGTGGATGATTAAATGTAGTTCAGTTTATCCAGTACCCGTTTCAGCATGACCGCCGCTTGCGCGCGCGTCGCGTTGCCTTGCGGCTGGAACGTATTCGTCGACACGCCCTGGATGATCCCTTCCTTCACGGCTTTGGCTACCGTGTCCTTAGACTGGATCTTGGCTGCGTCCTTAAACTTTGTTAACGTTGCGGTGCTCGCACCGTTCATCGACGTATCGTAGCCGGCGTATTCCATCGCCCGCACCATCATCAGCGCCATCTGCTCCCGCGTGATGTTGCTGTTCGGCTTAAACGTACCGTCGGCGTTGCCGTTGATGATCCCGGCTTTCGCCGCCGCTCCGATGTACGCCGCCGTCGTTCCCGACGACACGTCCGGGAAGCGGCGAGCATTCGTCTCATCACCGGCCAGCCCCAGCCCCTTTGCAATAAACACCGCGAACTCCGCGCGGGTGATGTTTTTTTCGGGTTCGAAGTTGGAGCCTGATGATCTCGGACCAACAATGAGTTTATTAGTCAGCTCAGCAATGTCGTTTTTAGCCCAATGCTTAGTTGTATCCGTGAAATAGCTGTAACCGATGACCGGACCAATCAAGGCATTGCCGGAGGTCGTTCCTTCAAACAAAAGCATCCCGCCGCTGCCGGTCGTGCTGGAAGGCAAATGCGCCAATGTCCGGTTGCTCACATCGTACTGAACTAAGGAGGCTTGGTCCGCTACCGATGCCTGTCCCGATAAACGATAGTGAATCTGACCCTTATGGGAGACATCCACATCGTTTTGTGGAGACGAGGTGTTAAAGGCTGACACGCTAACCTGAACCGGGTCGGCCAAAGGGGTTATGGTCACGCTACCTGTAGCGCCTGCCGAAGGCAACTGATTCCGTGAAACGGTCTCCAACTCGACCAGCAGGTTAACGGAATTCAGCGTATCCGCCATTAGCGAGCGAGAAAGCTCAGCATACGGGATTTTCTCTACAGGCACTTCATAGAGCACGTTTCCATATTTTACGGCAAAGGAACCCGTCTTTCCGCTATTGTACAAATCCATGAATCCGGCCATCGGTGCCGCGACGAGCGCCGCTTTCTCGCTGGACGGCACTTCAAATACCAGCATACGGCTATTGACGTTGTTATTGGCCAGATATTTGAACGACTCTTGCAATTTCCCATTATCCAGAGTGTATTTGTTCACGATTTGGCCATTTTGTGTGCTACCTCCGGAGACCTGAGCTGCACCTGTTCCCAGGATGAACCCGGCCTTTCCATAATCGGCTGCTGCCAACGCCGTAAGATAGGAAGGCTGTCCATTTACTCCCCCGGTTCCTGGAGTGCCGGTCCCCGTTCCCGTTAAGTTTTGAACAGGCATATCGCTATAGCTCTTTAGGATGTTCCCTAGATAGTCATATAAAGGCGCTGCACCTGTCATATAAGATAGCTTGACGGTTTGGGTTGGCGTAACCGCCGAAGTCAGCTTCAACGTCAAGGTATCTCCGCTGATCGAAGCACTTTGTAGGCCACGATTCGTTTGATCGACCGTAACATAGAACTGATTAACCGGAATATAACTCAACGCCATGAGTGATGTATTATACGTCACCGTAAGGGTGTCACCGCGCACAATGGCGGAACGAATGCCTTCCGTAATGGTACTATAGGTTACCGGCTGCAGATTGATATATCCCGCCAAGTTTCCATTCAAATCGGCAATGCCACCTACTCCAGACACATAAGAGAGCGTCACGGCTTGCGTTTGAGTAAATGAGGAGGCCAGCGTCAAGTAGACCTGACTCCCTACGATTTCTACATTCGTCACATATACCGGCGAGTTGTTCACAAGTACCGAAAATTGACTTTTCAGCGGAACGCTCGTCGTTCGCAATGCTTCGTTATAGGTCAGTACGAGCTTATTCCCTGAACCCTCCACCCCCGCAAATTCGGGAGGACGGGTATCATTGTAGTTCCTTACGAAATAATCGGAAAAACCCGGAATGCTCTGTCCCCGGTAGTCCTCCAGCGGATAAGACTCTGGTGAGTAGGAGACTTTCACGATTTCTCCATTGGATACGGAACTGGAAAGATACAGGGTTACTGTCGTCCCGCTTTGAGAAATGCTATTAATACCCTTGGAGTAACCATCGGCCGTTACTGAAAATTGTTGATAAGCGTAACTCGATACGCTCTTCAACGTATCGCTAAAAATCAAGACGAGCGTGCTTCCAGAGACATAACCGTCCTTAGGTTTTGGCAGAACCGAATCGACCCCGTTCGTCACTTCCCGGCTGGAAAAGGAAGCGACCGCATTCCCTGCCAAATCTCGGATCGGTCTGACGCTGTTTCCGGTGTAGGCGATGGTCACCTTCTGTCCGACGGCTACGCCGGTTTCCAGGGTTACATAGGCGCTGTTGTCGGAGACGTACGCGTTGCTTAGTCGGCGCGTCTCTCCGTTTACGGTTACGGAGAAGCTGGAAGTCAACAAGCTAATCGAAGAGTCCAGGGATTCATTGTACAGGAGTTGAATGACCGAGTTACTGTACATGGTCGCACTTTGCAGGGTCGGCGCAGTATTATCTGCACTGACCGTCTCAAAGGTCCAACTGCTCGATCCGGTCAATCCCCCGAAGGAAGTACCGCCTGCTGCTAAATCCAAGACAGCCCCGGGAGCAATGTTCACGTAATAGGTGGATCCTTCCTGTAAATTACTCGTCGGATCAATAATCAACTGACGATTGTTCGAAGGGTTCACCTGTACGGTTGCAGGTACAGAAGTCGCAGTTCCTTGCTTGTACAAGCTAATCCCGGACGCATTATTCAGTGCGATACTCCGGTTAAATGTCACAATCAAATTACCTGCTACTGGATGATTTGTGCTGCGATCGGCCGGTGACAATGAACTAACGGCCAATGTCGTCGACGTCGTGGTTCCTGTTGTAAATGTCCAGTTTGCAGCTGGAGCAGGATTGTTGTCACTATCCACGAACACCCCTGCGGGTACCTCAACAGTGTATGTGGTATTCATACTTAATGCAGTTGCTGGTTGAATAACGATGGTTCGAGAATCGCCACCTGTTACTTCAGGAGAAGTAACGCTAATGGTTCGTTGAGTCGTTGATCCGGTTTTGAGCGTAATATTCCCACTGACCGGATACACATTCCGGCTATAATTAATTTGCAATGCGGCTTGCGGATTTACCCCCGAACCCGTAGGTGTATATTGCGTCACCGTAACCGGCGAACCTTTTACAGTAAACGTCCATTGATTCGCATTGCTAATCCCGGCATAAGGTGTCCAATCCGCATCGCGAAATGCCGTATTTTCGATAAGTACATAATACCGTTCGCCGCCCGATAGTTTCGTTGCTGTAAATTGGATTTTCGTTCGATCTGCCGGGTCTGGGTAACTAACCGAAGTAGCCGCAATTGTTTCGATTGTCTTATTGTCAGAAACCCGATTGATCAGAATTCTCCCGCTGCTGGCTTCAATCGGTTCACTGAACGTGGCACTCAAGGTAAGCAGGTTTCCTGCAGCCAACGTTACGTTTGCATTATTCGGTGTAAATGCCGTAGCCGTTGGAGCGATATTACCTGAGGATACAGTCGTGAACGTCCATTCCATAATAGGAAGCGGATTATTCCCATCTACTTCGATAAACGTTCCTGCCGGAATTGAGATCTTATATTCCTTGCCATATGCTAGAGTAGGTAGCGTCAAATTCAACTCGTGGTAATCCTGATTCACTCCCGAGGCTGGACGCAATTGAATTTCACCATATAGCGTATCGGAACTCATGTCCGTAATTGCGATGTCTTGGGAAGTGAATGTCACCCTTTTTTCAAATTCTATTTTAATAGAAGTATTAATAACGACTCCTCGGTCGCCGTCCCCCGGGCTAACCTTCACTGCTCCTCCCAGCATACTCGAAGCAGCCACCGCCGTCTTTGAAGATAGATTCGTAAAAGATGCTGTCACGCCGGAAGCCGCTCCTGCTAAAGCACCACCGAATAAATTTGCCGCCAGTAAGATAGCTATAACTGCGGATGCTCTCTTTTTCATGTCTAGTAACCTTCCCCTTCCCTGAAGCCAAGTTCTGTATATAAGTCAGCCTCATCGGCAACGAAGCGCATACCTATATCTATTAACGGCAGATTTTCCCTACAAGTTTAGAAATAGCGCGAACAAAAAAAGGATACCTACTCTCACCAAGTGAGATAAGGTATCCTTTGACGTATCAAATCCTTTTAGATCCCCGCTTGCACCTTTAACGCCTCCGCCTTGTCCACTCTTTCCCAAGGCAAGTCGATGTCCGTACGGCCAAAATGCCCGTAAGCGGCGGTTTGCTGATAAATAGGACGACGCAGATCCAGCATCCGGATGATTCCCGCTGGGCGAAGGTCGAAGTTCTCACGTACGAGCTCAACCAGCTTCTCTTCCGATACTTTGCCGGTGCCATACGTATCCACGTTGATGGACACCGGGTTCGCTACACCGATGGCGTAGGCCAGCTGAATTTCCACCTTATCGGCCAATCCGGCAGCAACCAGGTTCTTGGCTACGTAACGAGCCGCATAAGCTGCGGAACGGTCCACTTTTGTCGGGTCCTTCCCCGAGAAGGCTCCCCCGCCATGACGAGCATATCCGCCATACGTATCGACGATGATCTTCCGTCCGGTTAAACCGGCATCCCCTTGAGGTCCACCAATAACGAACCGTCCCGTTGGGTTAATAAAATATTTCGTATCCCCGTCCAGCAGTTCAGCTGGAACAACCGGGAGAATAACTTGCTCCTTAATATCTCTTTGGATTTGTTCCAAAGTGATTTCCTCGGCATGCTGTGTGGATACAACAATCGTATCGACACGTTTTGGCTTGCCGTCAATATATTCAATCGTCACCTGGGTTTTGCCATCGGGACGAAGATATTCCAGCGTACCATCCTTGCGGACTTCAGATAAGCGGCGTGCGATCCGGTGCGAGAGCGCAATCGGAAGCGGCATCAGCTCCGGTGTTTCGTTCGTAGCAAATCCAAACATCAAGCCTTGGTCGCCAGCCCCGATATTTTCGGTTTCCTTGTCGACCTGAGCCGGATCCCGATTCTCGAGCGCGGCATTCACGCCTTGAGCAATATCCGCAGACTGTTCGTTTAATGAAGTCAGCACGGCGCAGGTATTGTAGTCAAAGCCATATTTAGCACGCGTATACCCGATCTCCTTGACCGTCTTACGAACGATCGCCGGAATATCGACATACTCGGATTTCGTACTGATCTCCCCGATCACAAGCACCAATCCCGTAGCTACCGATACTTCACAGGCTACCCGAGCATAAGGGTCATTCGCCAAAAAAGCATCCAACACCGCATCGGAAATTTGGTCACAAATTTTATCCGGGTGCCCTTCGGTTACAGACTCGGAAGTAAATAGGTGTCGCCCTTGTACGGACATAGATTCAACCTCCCATGGATAGTATGGCTGCAGCCTGTCTATCCAATACAATGTCATGCCTAATCAAAAAATGAACCTTTCCCAAATCGGAAAAGGTTGGATTAGCATCCTTAAAGGAAATAGTATCGTATTTGCCAAGTCATGTCAAAATAATTCATGGCTTTTGTGGAATAATTTATAATGGTTGTTCAAAAAGCCTCTTTTCATGACGAAGTAGAGCATTTGAAGTAAATTCGACGTCGAATCTTGAATTCAGCCCGGCCTTGCGTTGCTCATGTAGATCTGTCTACGCTCCGCTACTCAATCCCTAGCTTCATCCAACCTTCTCGGTCCTGAAAACCTGTCTTTTTGAACTTATCACCTTATAGAATAAAGTTCCGCTCTGCATGAGCAATCAAGCGTTTCGTAATTTCTCCGCCAACGGAGCCGTTTTCACGAGAGGTCAGATGTCCCCAGCCTCCACCGCTGCTTTGCGTGCCACCTAAGGCGCCTAATTCTCCAGCAAACTCCGTGTCCGCTGCTCCTGTTGCCCCATAACCTACAGGCAACCCGAATTCAGCGGCGATTTCGTATTTCCATTGTTGCAGCACCTGACGACTTTCCGGAACAATTTTACGGTTATTTCTTGCCATGATTTCAGCACCTCCTGAAAAGTTGGTTTTCAAGAGGTAGTATGGCATCCCTCTGCCTTCCCTACGCTCAGGAATGTTTGTCTCTTCTGCCCAATCATGCCATTTGCCTAACCGGGTTATTTGATTTGATATCCGCCGCGTACCATGACTGTGAGGTTATGGGTATCCCCTTCTTGCACTTGAATCCCCCGGCCCTCTCTAGGAAAAGACAACAGATGATTGTTCGCCACGGTGCCTCCATTCGGAATATCCTTCCCATCGGTAAGGTCCGCGACCCCATTGGAATCCGCACTATAAATAACCGCTTTGCCAGAACGGACAATAAATTCTGCCCCTGCAGCAGCGACTAGAATCTTACCTGGTTTGACATCAACGATTTGAATCCCCGCTTCGCTGGAGCTGCTCCCAGAACCGCCTGTAGAAGGCGTGCTCGGTGTGCTGGAGCCTCCTCCGCCTCCAATCGCCTGTTGAATCGCCTGATCCACATAGCTCTTGGTCACCACCGGATCATCCGCCGTTCCCGGTGTCGTCCCCGCACCCTCCGCTTGCATATTTAGCAGCGATCCTGCCCATACACTGCCGCCAATCAATACCACGGCCGTTGCTATTTTCCAACCCGTCTTCATTATGTTCCTCCTCTATGACTCTGTTACTGTCTATGATAGAGGTTTTGGTAGAAAGGAACAAGCCCAAATCCGGAGGGGATTTGGGCTTGTTGTTTTAATCATTTTTGTTAGAAGCATAATAATAAGCTTGACTTCCCAGTTTAACTTTCTGCCCCTGGAATAAATCATAAACATTGAGGTAGAACGAACCTGATGTTTTACCCTCAAAGACCGAATCATTAATACTAAAACTACTACTACCACTCGTAGTTAATTTCAAGTCTTTTTCTGGAGTAAATTCTTGTTCGAAGGTCCGGCCAGTACTTGAATCTACAATTTCGAATAGATATTTGTGCTCGGACTCACCCACTGCATAGTTCATATCCCTGGATAAGCTATAATCAAAGTTAACACTAACCGAAGACGAACCACTAAGACTTGCTCCTACGCTCCTCACAGTTAGGTTATATGGCGGTATGTTTAGTGCACTTAACGTACTATTAACAGTTGGTTGTACGATAGCTAATGAGAGCGCAGCAGCATTCACATAACCTGTCGAAGCCTCCTTAACAGGAGTCAATTTCCCATCGGTTATACCCTCACCAACAATCAATTTCATACCATTTGCTGAAATAGTTTTCGGGATCTTAGACCACAAAGTTACTATGCCTTTCTCTTCCGGCCCCACCGAAGTATCGATCTGGCTTACATTGGCCTTGAAAGTTAGGCCACTCGCGCTTTCATAAGCACCAGCTAATTGTGACAGATCAAGTTGATGATCCTCCATATTCTTTGATTCCAACTCAGTATATATGATATCAGAGGTAGTACCAGAAAAAACAAAGGATCTCAATACCCTTAACTCTTGTTTACGGCCAGATGTCTCAATCTTGTATGTTTCACCACTACTGATTTCAGGAATATCTGTTGCGGTTCCTGCACTGCTAAATTGAATCCATTCAGTAGTAGCATTCTCCTTGAGTTTTTCCAACAGCGATATCTGAAGTTGGCTAAAATCTAGGTAACTAGGAACTTTGGCTATAACATACACATCTGTCGACATATTAGCACCAAGCAAACCTACACTTTGCGTAGTAATTAACTGAGTTGTAGATGTCATCATTGCTGAATCTACTTTTAGAACGCCAGTCAATTCAGGTAGTTGAATTGTTTTAAACCCTGTGTTATCGATTTTAATTTTCGCAGAGACTAAGTCCCCGTCACTCCAAGGTAATCTTTGCACGGAGGACAAGGTAACTCCAAGAATTCCATTACTCGTTTGAATAAATTGCTTTTGACCAATCATATTTTGCATAGGTTGCATTGCCGGAAGCGCAAAAATTCCAACCGGGTAAGCAAACAAATCCTTAGAATCTGTCGCCGCAGGGAGACTCATAAAAAGTTGTGGGTTACTCGTGCTCACATTTGCCGGTATGCTTACTGGCAGATTAATTACTCTCTCCTCTAATGGCTGTAAAACTACATTCTCCATACTGGCTGTCGTAATTGGTAAGCGATATCCATCCGAAGTTTGAAGCTCAAATTGATACTTAGGAATGGTAATAGTCGTACCTGTTGTATTCCGTATTGCAAAGCGAACTGATAGATCGTGCTCATTAAGGCTTTGTAGCAACGTAGCCCCAGAAACTTTCACAGCAATCTTGCCACTACCTAAAGAAATGTATTTTTCCGCATTAGGTTGAACCGCTAGAGATTTGTTAGACGCATTGGGAAGTTGCATTGTTGCGATTGGTAAACTTAGCTTCGTAGTTTCATCATCCTGCACAAGTTGTAATTGCATGTTCGTTAGTTTGATACTCTTAGGAATGGCGGTCATTAAATTTAATGTCTTACTGTCTTGTGGCTGTATTTTATAGTCAACACTTGAAGTGTCTGCGGACATAGGGTAACTTGCACCACTGTCTGTTTTAATTACGAATTTAACCTTAGGATCTTCAAAAATCTTATATCCTATATTTTTGAGATCTAATCCAATACTCACATAATTATAATCACCTGATGCAAATGCTGCCACTTGGCTTACTTTCGCTTTCACAGGTGTATCAAAAACTTTTAAAGTCTTCGATTGATCCGAAGGTGTTGAAGTTACATATGTAGCAGGAATCTTAATCTGCCCTTTCAAACTTTCATAATTAGCTTGGCTGAAATCCCATTTAATAACTTGAAATACTAAATTGTTTACTTTTATGTTTTTCCCTACTTTAGCCACATAAGTTAATGTCGTTGAGGAACCCGCGGACAGTTTTTTCTTATCTTTGTCTTTGGTCATCAGTGACGTACTATACGTTGTACCACTGTTTGTTTTCAACTTCGACCAATAATCGAGCAAATCTAGCGACTTATTATCTCCATTTGTAATTGTCAATGTATAAGTTAGAATACTCTCATCATCTAAAGTTAAGATGTTTACATCGGTCAATCTAACCGTACTTTTTGCTGTAATTTTAATAGGATTTAGTTTTTCCAAAGTATTTACAATCGTTTTTGTTTGTTTCGTTGTTGTCTTCGGAGTGGTCGTACTCGCAGCCATTACTCCTGATGTTCCAGAAAGCAACAAACTAAAACTTAATGCAGCGGCGGTCACTGGTATCTTTTTCAAAGCCTTTCCTCCCATGCATAATTGTTCTTACAAATTTAAACGTATTTGAATCAGAAAGGTTTCGTATATAAAAAAATTGATTAGGTATTTTCCCCTTTAAACAACGGAGTGAATTTGTATGTTTTCCGCTTTCTGGTTACCTTCATTCTCCGCAAAATCACCAGCATATTATATGAGAGTTAAAGTCTAGCCATGAACTAAAAGATCCAAGGATCGATTTCAAGAGTTTACTTGTGCTTCTTCTCAAAACACCCCTTTATCAAAAATTTCCATTATGTAAAAAAGGAGAACCCCTAAGGGCTCTCCTTTTTATGTCTTGCTAATTATGGTGTAACAACGACGAACTCAACCAAGTCAGATCCTTTGATCAAGTTACCGGATACATCCTTCAGGAATCTTGCGTCATTCTTAACTTTTACTTGCAGAACATTTTCGGTAGTTCCACCAGTAATATTAAGAACTACAGTTGTACCAGAAACCGAAGTAACTGTAAAGCCAACAGAATCTCCGTTAGTCTTCTTCAGTTCAAGATCTGTTGCAATGTTAGCCAGATTAGTAGCACCTGTTACAGTTGCAAGATCTTCAGAGAAGGCAAGTGTTACTGCTGTAGTTGTAGCTGTAACATTTGTCAGACTACCAGCAATCTTATCGCCAGCAACTTGACCAATTGCATTAGGAGCAATTGCGATACCCGCAGCAGTTGCAGTTCTAGCATTAGCATTGATGGTTACAGTCGGTTTACCGTAAGCACCGAAATTACCATTAGAATCCACTTTATTGCCATCAGCCAATGTCAGAACAACAACTTTCGAGTTATCGGATTTCAGAGCAGCGCTGATAACGGAAAGTTTAGCAACTCCTGCTTTAACCTCAAAGTCAGAAGCAGAGACGGAAGCAGCAAGAAGATCTTTGTCAAATTCAACTTCAATCTTATTGTCTGCAACAGCATATACAGCATCTGTCACTTTCAATGCAGGTGCAGTACCTGTTCCGATAGAACTACTATTAAAGTCCTGATACAAACCTGCGATATATTGATCATCTGTATCTTTAATCAGTTGAACGCGGAAGTTTGTGATGACATCTACATCCAGATCATCCACATCAAATGTTAAGATAACCGATTTGCTATCAGGGCTTACTCTCAAATCAGTGCTATCCGGGATTTTATTCCAGGTAGTTCCGCTATCTTTGGAGTAGTAGTATTTGTCAAAAGATGTAGCAGCACCGTCGCCCGACAAAGCAACCGTCTTGCTGAAGTTCACAACGATTTTATTGTCAGATGAAAGCTTATCGATCGATACAGTCGCTTTAGAAGTGTTAGCAACTTCAAATTTTTTGCTGAAAGGTAGGGAAGAGTTACCCAAGATAGTAGTATCTTGTACCCCAGCTACTTCCAAGGTGTAAGTCTTGCCCAAATCCAAAGCCTGAACCAGAGTTACATCAACTGTCTTACCATCTGCTCTCAGAACAGCTGTTTTAGATTTGCGAACTTCATTTCCATCTGCATCCCGAACGATGTAATGTGCTTCATCATTAGCAGAAGACGTCAATAAAGATTTGCTGAATTTAATTACGAAAGTTTTGTTATCATCATTCAGTTCAGCATTTACAACTTCTGGACGAGTTTGGTCAACTACAGGATTCACTTCAACCTTTGTATCAGCTGCAATAGTGTTTCCAGAGTAGTCTTTAATACCATTCAGATAGAGAGCAGTTGCATATTGAATACGGTTAGCAGAGAAATCGAACTCATAAGTATCATCACTGATTTGAGTTACGTTTGTACCTGCATATTTCTTAGTGGAACCTTGCAGCCAGTAAACATTGGATCCAAGTACTGTCGCTTTATCTACAGGTTCGCTAAATTTGATACGGACCGTTTCGAAGGAAGCTTTTTCAACAGCTGCCACTGTAGGAGCTTCTTTATCTTCTACAACCGTGAATTTAAGTTCTTGAGGCGCGGATTTAAATGGAACAAAGTCTTCTACATTTGCAATCGAAATTGTATGTTCAGCATTTTCCAAAGTGCTATACAATTTGAAGATTACAACATTACCTGCAACTTCAGCATAGCCAACTGCCGCTTTACCGTCAATAGTGATGCTCGATGCATTCGCTCTGTAAATCGGTTCGCTAAATGTTACTTTAACCGTTTTATTACCAAGAGCTTGAACGGCAGTTGCTGTAGGCAC
This sequence comes from Paenibacillus rubinfantis, assembly GCF_001486505.1. Lineage (GTDB taxonomy): Bacteria > Bacillota > Bacilli > Paenibacillales > Paenibacillaceae > Fontibacillus > Fontibacillus rubinfantis. The sequence continues at coordinate 602,676 of NZ_LN909063.1, read as the reverse complement.
GGCATTGTCAAGCGGAGTGAATTTGAAGTCTTTAACACTCAACACCTTGCTTCCAGCTTTAACGTTGCTGATGGTTAATTTATATTCTTTTTGATTTGTCATCACATCGCTAGGCTTATCGCCTTTCAATGTCAATGTAACAGTTTTTCCGTCAGCAGACAGAGAAGCAGATTCAGCAGTCAAGCTATTCGAAAGAGTATAGTTGGAAGCATCTTCGGCAGTTGCTTTGTCAACTTCTCCATCAAAAGTTACTACCACTTGTTTCAAGTTACTAGCAGACACGCTCTCAACCTTAGTAGCTTCAGTTACAACCCAAGTAATTTTCGCTGTAACTTCTTCACCAGCAGCAGTTTTGAAAGTAACTTCAGTTTCTTTGTTAGCTTCCAAAGCTTTTTCCAAAGTTACTTTCACTACTTCGTCGTTGGAAAGCGTGAACTCAACGTTCTTGCTGTCAACTACTTTGTAGGATTTAACCGTTGGAACTTGAGCTGCTTCGTAGATAGCGTAAGCTGCTACAACTGCTTGGGAGCGAGTTGCTTGAGCTTGGTAGTTGATGCCGTCAGCCAGGTAACCAGCGTTAACAGCTGCTGCTACATAACCTTTAGCCCATGCAGATGCTGTGTTGTTAGCGTCAGCAGGAACTTCCAGTTTCAGAGCAGTTACCAGAACTTTAGCCAGTTCTTGTACAGTTACTGCGCCGTTCGGATCGAACAGTTTCTTAGCTGCATCTTTACCATTGAGGATGCCAGCTTGTGTAGCAGCTTCAATGTAAGTGCGGCCCCAGTGATTTGCATAGTTCTTATCGTTGTAAGAAGTAGCGTCAACTGGTTCCAAGCTCAGGGAGTTAACGATGATTTTCGCGAGTTCAGCGCGAGTCAACGTTTTTTCCAAGTGGGACAGGCCGTCTGGGAAGCCAGATACGATACCTGCTTCTTTCAGAGCGTTAAATTGTTGCTCTGGAGTCAGTTTGGCATCAGCACCGAATGCTACGGAAGCAAACATGGAGAATGCCATTGCTGTAGACAAAGCTACGGACAAAATTTTCTTCATAACCTTTTTTTCTCCTCCTTGATTAACTATCACATGAGAATTTTCTTTAAATGAATAGCTCGTGTTACTCATTAGCCATTGCACCCCCTTTCCAGAGCTTGAGCAAGTTTCCTATAAATTAGGTCTGCAGCAAAACTGCAGAAACTTGTAACCTTATTCATTTGATAGAATGTAGAAATAGACTAGTTTCCTAATCCTACCTAAACATTATACAATGGGTCCCCATAGCCGTAAAGCTAATTTTTCTAATAGATAGACAAGTTTCCCTACGAGGAAGACGTTGCCATGTCTAATTTGGTCGCCATTGTCAATGCTCTACATCTTAAACGCAGCAGGTTCCAAAAAGTTGCGGGGGTTTTAAAAAAAATTGCGAGATTGTAACTTTTTCTAAGATTCCCCTCAGTTACGCCTTTTTGACTTCCTTGCCGCCTGACGGAAATTAGTATATCATGCCGGAATATGTCAGTCATTAAGCAACTTTTCCCATTTTCACACTATCTCCATTGTATGTTCGGACACGACAAATAAGACGTCCAAAATGGGACGCCTTATAGGTAATCTCGTACCAATAGGCTTTTGAAGTTATCTTACTCTCATGGCCAATTGGATAATACGAGCCCGCATTTGCGGATCGGTATTCAGTTTCTCATACATTTCATCGATCGCTTGCTTGTTGTCTTTGTATGTCTTCTCATGCTTCATAGTGATATGAGACCACTCGATCAATTCGTTCTCGGCTGCACGCAGCTCGGTGAATGCATCATGGAAACCCGTTTCCAGAACAAGGCCTTCCATTACTTCTTGGGTTACTTCTTGCAGTTTTGCAGTTTCTTCAATGCGCTTCTCTAAAACTTTGGATTTATCCTCAAATTTGCGTTTCGCTTTTGAATAACCCAACTGCGGTTTAGATAGAATCGGTTTCATCTGTTCAAGTTCACCCTTTTGCGTATTGTCTATTACTCTGCTTATTTTAACGTAAAGCTGGGGAAAACACAAAATGATGTAATTGGAAAATCGGGTAGGAGGCTACCCATTAATTGAGTAGCCGACCTCCCACACCACCGTACGTACCGTTCGGTATACGGCGGTTCCTAAGTTTTCGCAGTTACTTGTCGATAATAATCCGAGAAGAAGAGAAATCCTAAGCCCTTGAGAGTGTTATTTCCGAGGGACTTCGAGAGGACGGGGCTATTGGAGATTCTCCAGTAGCCCTTTCTCGTGTTTGCGTATTCCCATGCTTTTTGTCCTTGGATTCCGAGCGATTGCAGTTTCTCGAATTTCGTCCTCACTCGTTTCCACTGCTTCCAGAAGATCATGCGAATCCGCCTTCTCATCCATTCATCCGTGGATTGGAGCATACTTTTCATATCCGCTATTTTGTAGTAGTTGATCCACCCCATGATGTAGCGTCTAAGCTTTTCGGCTCGTTCTTCATTTCCCATCCCGTTGCTTCTGGACGTGAGCTCCTTTACTTTGGCTTTCATCTTGGCAGCGGATTTCGGATGAATGCGGACTCGTGTCTCTCCTTTCCTTTTGTAGAAGGAGAACCCAAGAAATTTAACCTTCCACGCCTCGTCCACCACTGTCTTTTCCCGGTTCACTTTGAGAAACAACTTCTTTTCAATGAAGGGAAGAATGTTCTCCAGTGTCCGTTCCGCGCTCCTTTTGCTTTTGCTGAAGATCAGGAGATCGTCCGCATAGCGCACGAAGCGGTGCCCGCGGCTTTCCAGTTCCTTGTCCAGTTCGTTCAGCATAATGTTGCTGAGAATTGGACTCAGATTGCCCCCTTGCGGTACGCCGATTTCCGTATCCTCGAAGCGGTGCTTCACGACAACGCCGGCTTTCAGGTACTTGTGGATGAGCGAGATGACCCGCCCGTCTTTAATGGTTCGGGATAAGACTTCCACCAATTTGCTTTGGTTAACGGTGTCAAAGAATTTCTCCAAGTCCATATCGACCACGTATTTGTACCCTTCTTCGATGTTTGATTGGCTTCTCTGAATAGCGTTATGTGCGCTTCTCTTGGGTCGGAATCCGAAACTGTTCTCCGAAAACTGTTTTTCGTAGATCGGGGTAAGCACTTGAGCGATCGCCTGTTGGATAACTCGGTCAACAACCGTAGGAATTCCCAGGTTTCTCTTCTTTCCGTTCTCTTTCGGGATTTCTACCCTTCGAACAGGATTCGGACGGTAGGTTCCGTCCAGAATGGATTCCTTGATGGTTTCTCCGTTCTCTCGGAGATATTGTAGAAGTTCATCTACTCCCATCCCGTCGATTCCGTGAGATCCTTTGTTAGTTTTGACCCGCTTGAACGCTTCGTTCATGTTGTCTCTGCTAACGATTTTCTCAAGCAACTCGTCCTTCGACTCGGTTGCGTCGGTGCTGTCGGTTTCAGGTATCCGCTCAGGACTGTGCGCTCCCGCATATTCTCCATGTTCCGCATGTACGTTTTGCGTCGAGCCTTCTCTTCGAAGTTGGCTGCACTTGACTCCTGTTTCGGTACCATTCATTAACCCACACCTCCTTAGGTTCAGCCCTTCCCTCAAGTTGTCGACTAACCGAGGTACTATGGCGTCTGCTGACTTCTCATGATAAATCTTGTTTCAACCATGATTTGAAATTCATCTCCTCACGTCCATGAGACCTCCCACGGTAAGACGCGTAACTTTCATCCCGTATACCCGCCGCATTTACATCCGCGTGTCCGTGCAGTTTATTGGATTTCGTCTTGTTTAGCAGACTCATCCCACTTTGGATGCCTGATGCGATTCGTGTTCCTCAGGCCGGGACTTTGCCTCCAGCTTCCTTCAGATTCCACCTCACGATGGACACCCTTGCTCTTGGCTAATGGTTGGCAACTGCCAGCCCCCATAGCGGACTTTCACCGCCTAGCTACGCGCCATGCGTGGCGCACTAAAGAAGCGGCCCGGATACGACTCCGGCCGCTTCTTTGTGAAGATCAATTAGCTAAAGTTCTTCGGGAAAATACTCGTACTCTTCTTCAACAGTTCAACGGCGATTTTCCCTGCCTCCGCCCGCGTCATTTCACTGGTCGGATTAAAGTTATATGAAGCTTTCTTTGCACCCGGCAGAGTGACGGGACTTCCGGACATGATTTTAGCCTTCGTTACGGCTTGGACAGCAGGCAGTGCGTAGTAATCAATTCTACCTGCATCCAGGAACGATTTAGCCACGCTATCCTTCAGCTTCTGATCGTTCAGTGCCAGCTTCAACTTGAGCGCTCTAGCAATCATCACGGCAGCGTCCTGACGCGTAATCGTCATGTTCGGTGAGAAGAAACCTTCCGTCCGGCCTGTGATAATACCGGCTCTTGCTGCCGTTTCCAGATGTCTATAATCCCAAGTCGTTGTTTTTGCGCCATAAGGAACATCGAAGAATGTTTGCTTCTGATCATCTGGTATCAACGGCAAGCTCAACCCTTTAACAAGCAAGGTGGCGAACTCACCCCGCGTGGTCAGGTCGTCGGCACCGAATGCGTCCGAGCGAAGATATTCCATGATTCCTTTAGAATACAAACCATTCAGAATATTGCGTGCCCACGGATGGTTCGTAATGTCAGTGAAGCTTCGGTTCAACTTATAAACCGCGTAGTACCCAAATTCATCGAAAGGAACCGAAACCGTATGGGATTTAGTATCGACTTCGCCAGGAACTCTGGTCCATCTTCCGACACCGTCAATTTCCGTGTATTTAAATACCGTGACCAGTGTGCCCGCATCGTCTACGACATTGCTGTCATAAGTCAGTTCCAATGTCCCGCGCTGGGAAGGAACGATTTTTCGCTCCGGTTCGAATTTCGTGAAGAACCCTTCGACCGAGTAGGGTGCCAAGCCGTTCGTGGCTGGCTTATAGCCCGTGGTGCCTTTATCGCCTAATTCTCCTACGCCTCCGCTGATCCAATAAATATTTGAGATCCGCGTGAAGTTAAAAGTATCGACGGTGGACGTGAAATTGCTTTTTAGCGAGTCCAACAAGTTATTATTGCCATTGATTTCGGTATTGTTATTAAAATAAACCCCGTAGTCATTCCGACGTTCAACGACCCCGTCTTTCGGATCGGCAATACCGAACAACAGCTTCGTATCCGGATAGAACTTAGCGACAGTATTTCCGGCCGCTGTTGCCGACCTCATAATCGTTCCTTTAGGGAAGGTCAACTCTAATTGTTTATTGAATACCGAATATTTTGTTGCCGTCTTTTCAGCCATGAATTGCGTATCTATAGTAACCTGGCTGGTGTAGTAGACATTGATGCTATCATCAATCGTATCATTACCCCGAACGATCTGGATTTTAATCGTGTTTGCCTTGTCCGGCTTCAAACCAACATAATCGTAAACAAAACGATTTTGCTTATCCGGTTCAGTGCGGCGCGTAGCCTCTTCTTTGCCGATGATCACCTTTGTCGCGCCTTCGGCTTCGATATCGAAGCGGACGAAGTTCTTGTTCACCACATACTGGTCACCAACAGTAGGCTGAGGTGCCAACAGGCGATACGGCGCCGCTTCCCGAGTAACTTCTACCCGCTGGTTTGTTCGGGCACCTGTCTCATTAATCAACTCCAGATTGTAAACATGCGTACCCGTGGTATCTTTTTCAAATTGAAAATCCCCTAAATAGGTTACATTCCCGCTGGCATCCGTCTGAACGTTGTTCATGATCCGAAGTAAGAAATCGTTGCTGTTCCCGATAACTTCATAATAGTACTTCTTCGTATCAGCAGGATAATACCCGCTAGTCTCGGTAAATTTATCCGGGCTCTTAGGAATGATAAGTGAAAAGATGGATTCTGAACCCAGATACAAGTTCACTTTACTTGCACCGCTGCCACGAACAACCATATCGTAACTCAGTTCACTGGTAGTATACGTCCCATTATCCTTCGGCGTAAATTCAGTAGGAATTTGTGTGATTTTTGCCACCACTTCTTCAACGGCATCCTTTACGGTGGTACTCGTCGGAAGAAGGAAGTCATCCTGCGCCGGGAACGGTGCTCGGATATCGCCGGTCACAGACGTCTGAGGAACCTTGCCCGGATGGAATTGAGTAATTGTCGCTACATTCTCGTCAACAATATAAATACGGAGCTTCTTGGACACCGGAACCCGGTTGCCGGCGGCATCGATATACTGCCCTCTAAATTCGATGGTATTCTCGCCAGCAACGAGCGGACCGCTCGCCGAAATATACAACGACAAATCAAATTTAGGGAACTCTGCTTTCCCCGCTACACCTTTTTGGACCAGTGTCGTATCTGTACCGAAGTCGGCTTGTTCGTCCTCGGTTAACTCACCTACATTAATCCCGTTGACGAAATACTCAGGGTTCAGAGTTGTGATCTCATCAGTAGTTGATGCCTTGAATCCAAAATATTCCCCGGAAACCACAAAATCCGTTTTTCCGGTCCCAGAGTTTTTCGAATTGAAGTAATACGTTTGACCATCTACTAGATTGTCTACCAATATCCCGCTTACTGAGGAATAGGAGATCGTGGCGTCAAAAGGATTTGACTTCCCCGTGTACTCGAAACGTACCGTTTGACTTCCTGTTGCGAAACCGGTGACTTGATAAATAAATGTATTCGTAACGTTAGTACCACCTAAGGTCGCTTGGACTCCAGGTGTCGAGATCGTTAGGTTTTTGGTTCCGAGCGGCAAGTATTTCCCTGTCAGCGCATCTGCAGCGACGATACCGCCATCCGTTTCAACCAAAATATAAAAGTCGCCTTTATCGACAGTGCCTAATGGAAGCTGGGTTCGATTATCGAGCTTGCCGGCATCGCCAGCCACATAATCCGGCAGATATTTTATGCTTTTAATCGTCGTCTTGTCGGAAACTCGATAGACAGGTGTATAAGACGTACTGAACGCCCACTTCGTGACCGGAGGGGTGTCCGTCGTAACCGACTTCCCATATTTCACATCAATCTTTGGTGCTTGCGTCGCCTTCGTAGTTCCGTCCGCCTCTTTCTGCGTCGGTACTCCCGTGATCTGGAACGTTACGAGTCGGTAGACCGGACCTGTCGAGTCTTCAATAATTACTTCCTCGGCCGCTCCAGTAGGAATGACAAAGTTACCTGCGGTATCGTATAAGTTAGGAGCAAGCATCTTAATGTCGGCTGCCGGAATAACCGTTTCATCCACAGATACCTCGTAATCTTCCTCAAACTCTTTATTACCCGCACTGAAAGGTACCATCACTTGTACGATAATATCATTGTCCGTAACCCCGCCGCGCAAGCTCGGAATGGTCTTTAAAAGGTCATATGTCTTTGAGCTATTGTTCTTGTCCACGACATGAAGATCGATGAACGGATTGGTATCCGTAAAGTAATACACATCACGTGCAATTTCAATCGAATCTGAACCGTTGGTGAATTTGATTGTCAGTTTATTCAACCCAGGCGATAGTTTCAAGGCCGGAGTGGATAACTGATTGTTATAAATGTCCGTCGACAATTCCTTCCCGTCGATCGTTACAGTCGCTTTTGTTGTATTGAATACTTGTCCCACCAAGGAAATCTGAGGGCTTTTTACTACAACCCGGGTTCCTTCGTTCAAGCTGATATCCGAAAGGAAGCCGCTTCCCGAGATCGCAAGATTCGAGTAATAAGGAATTTTATCATACAAGACGAAGAAGGTCTCGGAGCCTTCCACGTTACCAAATGTTCCTTTGAGAGTAATCCGGTTCAATCCCGGGAACAAGGTCAGGTTGGAGGCAATAAACCGGTTCTCGTTAGCCGGATCCTTCGCGACGATCCCCGGAGCAGTGTGGACCTTGTCGACGACCCAAGTGGCCTTCGCGTTATCCCAGGCCAGCAGATCCACCTGAGCGTTAAGGGTATCGCCAGAAACCTTGGAGTAGGCCCCCGAAACCGTTATGGTTGGACTATTCGTCACCTTAACCTTTGTTCTCAAGTTAGCATCATTGCCAATGGCATTTAATTCGTAGTTTGCCGTTTTCAGAATATCCCGATCATCCGGCGCAAAATAAGTTGTTGCTGCATAAGCCGTGGAAGTCAGCCCCACTGGAATCAGCGTAACAATCAAAGACAGCAAAGCCAGCCATAGAAACGGCTTCTTGAAGCGTTGCATGGATTAATCTCTCCTTTGTTGTGTAGTGTGTGTTGATGTCCCCCCCTAAAGTTCGGCAGGGACTGCCCAAAAGCGTCACTTACATATGTTATCGGTCGAAAAGTGGAAGAATTTTAGGAAAACATGAAGAAGAATCCAATAAAAAACGCGGGAGTCAAAAAAACGCCGTTCCGGCGGGGATGTCGTTGCACTTCTGGCTAGGGGGGGCCTGGGTTCCGGGGGGTAGTCTGGGGTTGTTGAGGTGTTGGGTTGCTGAGTTGCTGAGGTGTTGAGTTGCTGAGGTGCTAGTTGCTGAGTTGTTGAGTTGTTCAGTTGTTGAGTTGTTGAGTTGTTGAGTTGTTGAGTTGTTGTTGAGTTGTTGAGTTGTTGAGGTGCTGAGGTGCTGAGGTGCTGAGGTGCTAGTTGCTGAGGTGCTAGTTGCTGAGGTGCTGGGCTGCCAGGTTGCCAGGCTGGGTTGCTGGGGTTACTGGGGTTGCTGGGGTTGCTGGAGGTGCCTAACTAGGCATGGGTTGACCTAGGCTGCCTGAGTTGGCCTCCCCGGGTTGGCCCCGGATGGGTCATCGCTAACGGACCTGAATGACCTTATTCGCATATTTCCCGGAGATTTCCCGTTCTAACGGACTCCAGAGGCCTTATTCGGCTCTTCTTAGGGCCAAAGCGCTGCTACGGCCTGAGATAAGGTCCTCTCGGTCCGTTAGAATACGAACGGGCGAACCAACGTGCAAATAACGACTCTAGTGTCCGTTAGACAACTCCAGAGCAAGCGGCAGACAAAAAAACAACCCCTGCGGCCTACAAGCCATCAGGGGTTGTCCAATTATCAAGTCAAGAAATGCATAATTGCCCACCATTTAGGGATGCTATAATTTCGTACTGCCCTTGGTTCCTTGTCCTGTTATTTCGTACCGCGTTCCTCCGACACCTTCATACGCAGACGAGCGAGGAAGTCGAGCACCGGGCGCTTGGTCTTGCCGATCAGGCCGATGACCTCGGCACCGATTTGCAGGAAGAAGACCATCACGCAGATGACGACAAACGTCACCCAGTTGGCGTTATACATCGCGGCCGACGACTGGATTACGGCCAGTACGCCAAAGAAGGCGGCGATGCCATAAATGATCAGCACCGTTTGGCGGTGGCTGAATCCGAGCTCGCGCAGGCAATGGTGCAGGTGACCCTTGTCCGGCGAGAAGATCGGCTTCTTCTGCATCCAGCGGCGGACGATCGCGAACAGGGTGTCCGAGAGCGGCACGCCGATCAGAATCAGCGGTGTCAGGAACGACACGATCGCGATCTGCTTAAAGCCCAGCAGCGATAACAGTGCCAAGCAGAAACCCAGAAACAGAGCGCCCGAGTCGCCCATGAAGATTTTGGCCGGGTGGAAATTGAAGTACAGGAATCCGATAATGCTACCCAACAGCAGCAAGCACAACAGCGCCACCATCACGTTGCCCATCAAGAACGCCATGACGGCGATCGTTCCGATCGCAATGGCAGATACACCGGCAGCCAGTCCGTCCAAGCCGTCGATCAGGTTAATGGCATTGGTTACACCAACGATCCACAGAATGGTGAACGGAATCGCCACCCAAGTCTCCACTGCCGCATACGTGTGGAACGGAATATTTGCGAATTCAATACGTATATCGAACACGAACACGACCACGCAGGCCGTCGCGATTTGAATCAGAAATTTCAGTTTGGCCGGCAAATCGAAGCGATCATCCAAAGCGCCCAGCAGGACGGTAATCGTGCCTCCGACCAGAAAAGCTTTGATAAAGTTCACTTCGCGTACCGTGAAGACGTCCGGAAGGAACGGAAGAAGCAGAAAAAACGCGATGACAAATGATAAGAAAATCCCCAAACCACCGAGTCTCGGCATAATTCGTGTATGCACTTTGCGCGCATTGGGTACATCCACAGCGCCAACCTTAATCGCGAATTTCTTTACGAGCGGCGTTAGGCCCAAAGCCAAGCCAAGTGAAACGATAAACCCGATGATATAAATCATCAACATTAAATTTCGACCTCCAATTGTTCTGCACCGGAATGATTATACTCCGATTGAGGAGAAACACCAACCCCGTATTTGCGCAAAAAACCGCAGTTATTCATGGAAATCGAGACATTTAGCCCATTTTCGTAAGGTTTTCTTTCTCCCGCAGTACGCGAACGGCGAATTTCGGCAGCGCCAGCATTCTGCGGAAGCGGGTAGGTTCCTTTAACAACCGGTACATCCATTCCAGTCGAAGCTTCCGGAAAGCCATGGGAGCTCTTTTGGTGCGCCCGGAAATGACGTCGAAGCTGCCCCCAACTCCCATCATGACAGGGACGCGCAGAACATCTTTGTACTTGGCGATCCAAGGCTCCTGCGTGTCCGCCCCCCGGGCGACAAACAATAGATCGGGTGCGGCTTTGACGATCTCATCGATGACTTCCCGATCTTGATCGGGCCCGAAATAGCCGTCGCGGTAACCTGCAATCGTCGCTCCGGGATACTGCAGCGCCAATCGGCGTGCGGTCTCCTTCACGACATCCGGTGCAGAGCCAAGCAGGTACACCTTCCAGCCAAACCGTTCCCCCTGCTTCATCAATTCATGCAGCAAGTCGTACCCCGGCACGCGTTCCGTTACGGGATCGCCGCCTTTTTGCGCCGCCCACACCAGGCCGGTTCCGTCCGGCACGATCAATTCAGCAGTTTGCATCATCGCTTTGTATTCCGGGTTTTCGATCGCCGCCATCATCATGATTGGATTGGCCGTAATCACATGATTCGGCGTCTTGGACGCAACCGCCTCCGTCAAATGGGCGACCACTTCCTTCATCCCCCATTTGCTAACGGGAACGCCAAACACCGAAACCGTCGGAATCCCTTCCTTGATCTTGGTCATCACCTGTTCACCCATCACTTTCGTAAAAATTCAACGATCCGCCGCGCGGGCACCCGTGCTTCCCGTTTCAGTTCGGCAATTTGCGCGGCGTGGCTCTTGCGCCACGTCCCGGCTTCCTGCAGGAGGCGCTCCCCTTCCGCGGCTAAAATCCGCGGATCCAGCTCCTCCGCCGTCCCGACCGGGACGCTTCCGATGCGACCTAAGAAATGGTCGATCTTCGGGTCATACGAGACGCCAAGCAGCGGGACGTTCTGCGAGGCGGCGTAGATCAAGCTGTGCAGCCGCATGCCGACCAGCAGGCTGCACCGGCTCACCTCCCGCAGCATATCCTGCGGGTGCTCCGTCTCTGGCGCGATACTTACGGTGCAGCCGCGTTCCGCCACATTCCCCAGCCGCTCCATCACGAAGCGTGAAGCTTCGACGTCGCTGGGGAGATGAAAAGGCAGGAACCGGATATGCACCGGCTTGCGGCGGCAGAGCAGCGAGAGCCCTTCGGCCAGCTGCGTTAGCTCGGTTCGCGCTTCGTTCCAGAAGCGAACCGATACGCCAACCACCGGCAGCTCCGAGGCGGTGGACTCGCCAACATCGCCGTTCCCTTCCGACCCGCCGGCGTTTTCCCGCAGCGTCAGCCCCATCACCGGGTCGGGTACGACCTGAACGGCGTCCTTCCCGCGAAGGCCCATGTCCCGCAGCAAGCTAGCCGATTCCGTATCGCGTACGGAAATATAGTCGCAGCGCCGGAACACCGAAGCGATCAGCGGCCGGAACAGCTTGCGGTTCACCGGTCCGATGCCCTGAGCATAGACGAAGGTCGGCTTGCCAAGCCATTGCGCCAGTTTGATCACGCCCAGATAATACGGGATCGACTTGATCCCCGTGGCATCCTGCAGCAGGCTGCCGCCTCCACTGATCAACCCGTCGCTGCTCTTTATAGCCTTCCTTACCTCGCCGAGTTTCATCCGGTGTACCGATTCCACGCCATACGTCCGACTTGTCCATTCCGGATCGATCGAGAGCACGATGGGCTTAATATCCACCCCCGTGGTAAGCCCCTCTTCTTCCAGCGCCAACAGGATGGACTGAAGCACCGCTTCGTCCCCGCTGTTGCGAAATCCGTAATACCCCGACAAGACTAAAGTTTTAGCAGTCGTGGCGACCATTTATCCCAGCACCTTTCAATGATTTGCCAAACCAGAACGGCAATCAAACCAATCACAAGACCTAGTCCGAGACCAAGCACATCGCGAATCAACGAAAGCACTGCCGGAGTGTGAATATGCGCAAACGTATCGACCATCGACAGTTGGCCCATCACCGCAATAATCATCGCAAACATCGCCCAGCGATAGCGGAATGCAGCGAACAACCCTACGATAAAGAGCGGATGCGCCAGCAAAAATTCCTTGTTCCGCGGCCGAACGCCAAACGTGTTCTCCAAGAAGGAACGGAAAGCCGCTTCGCCCGGCAGCAGCGTGCCGGCATTGCCGGTCCGGGACAGGTAGTACAACGCTGCAACCCCAAGTACGGCGGCAACCGCTACCCATAACACCGTGATCGGCATACGCAGCCATTTCCGCAGCTCTTCCCAAACCGAGTTACCTCGATACAAGAAGACATAGATCGCAATCAGCAAAATCGGTCCCAGATGCAGCAAGCTTACGCCGCGGAACTGATTTAGCACCAAGCTGTACGTGATGTTGTTCAAAAGAGCAATAACGAACGGTACGGCGGTCAGCGACAGCAGCGAGGTTTTGATAAACAACACGATCGTATGCGTCAACCGTCGACCACCCGAAAAATTCGAATGTTTCTCCTGCAGCTCCTGCACCTTGCGGATCGCCAGCACCATCGCGATGGTCGGCGCGCTGATGGCTACAAACAAGGCCAGCGCTTGCTCAAGTAGTACCGGCTTCAGTACGTAAAGACCGGCTGAACCCACCAAACCGAGGACAAACGCAGCCAGCGTGAGCGATGGCAAGAAGCAAGAGATCAACAGCGCCACAAACGCTACGCCCCCAAGGACTACCAGTGCTTTGAGGTATCGCTGCCAGCTTGCGTCGTGAATCGTAAAGGCTTCGGCCTGTCCAAGCTCAAACCCGTTGTTTTCGATACGCTCAATCGCCTTCCCCGGAGCTTGCAACGAACCAATCAGATTGTCGATCGGATTGGTGATCGCTGCCTTCGCGAGATCCTTGGAAGCAGAAGCGTTGAGATAAACCATCCGGATGTTCCGGTCTTTGGTGGCCAACACGAACCGGTCGGCCAAGGTCGCCTTATCTTGGGAGGCTTCCGTATCGGCCAAAGAGTGCAGGCGCACCACATTATAGTCGATCAAGTAGGCCAGCTTATTAAATCCTTTTTGCGGAGCCTTCAGGTTTTCGATGGCCGCGATGCCGATACCATGCTTCTTCAGCAAATCAGCAAAGCCCTGCAGGCTGTTCTTCGACTCATTTTCGGTGAAGCCCTTCACCGCCTCGCCGTCGAACAAAATGCGGGTCACCCCATTTTCAGCAAAATAGGCCAACTGCTGGTCCAACTCTGCCTGATCATAAGGGATATTGTCCGAAAGTCGCGGCAAAATGGTAAAGCCCTTCTCCCGCAGCATTGCAAAAGCGATCGGATCCAGCGGCAACGGCTTCATGACCGCTTCTTCCATCCCCATGCCGATCACCAGACCGCCAAGGTCCTGATACTGCCAGTTCGCTACCGGCACGTCCAGCTTGCGGAACGCCGCTTCGATCATCGGCTTCAGCTCCGCTTCGTTCTCCGCACTGGTAAACGCCAGGTACGTATAATTGCCGTTCTCTGCAATGACGGCTCCGTTCAGCTTCGCGGCTTCCACCGAGCTAAACACCATAATCCGGCGCGTCTTCGACAATTCGTCCAGCGTGCTTTCAAACATCGCCATTGTGCCTATGCCGGCTTCCTTCAGCCGATCCAGCTGTTCGTCAAGATATGCCTTTGGGTCCGCTTGATACGAAGCGATATCCAACAAACCTCGATAATTCATGACGAACTCCACTTGGTTCGCGGATGACTCCGTTTGAACCCGCTGCGCGATCACCGGCACGGATGCCAGGATTCCGACAATCACCAAAACCCACAACCATTTGCGGGAAGCGTTATTCCACCGCTGCCAACTTCGAATCACTAAGGTACCTCCTCAAAAATGCATAAATCCACATCTGTTATTTGTGTCCCAAACGAACTCGAACTTGCCTTTACTTCTCAACTCGCGCAAGCACATCGTCTTGAATCCGATCCAAGCGCGACTTGGCGTCTTCCGCAGAAGTACCGCAAACGCCGAAATAGAATTTGATCTTCGGTTCCGTCCCCGACGGCCGCAGACAGAACCACGAACCATCCTCCAGCAAAAACTTCAATACGTTCTCCTTCGGCAAACCGTCAAGGCCCAGCGAGTAATCGAGGACCTCGGATACACGCACGCCTCCAACTTCCTGCGGCGGTTGGCTGCGGAACGCTTCCATCAGCGCGCCGATTTGAGCCAGACCGTCTTTGCCCTTCAACGTACGGGAAGCCAGCGTTTCGCGGTAGTACCCGAATTGTCCGTACAGCTCTTCGAGTACATCGATCAACGTCTTGCCTTGGCGTTTATAATAAGCCGCTGCTTCGCAGATCAAGGTCGAGGCCACGACGGCATCCTTGTCCCGCGCATAGTTGCCCGCTAGATACCCGTAGCTTTCCTCATAACCAAATAAATAAGTATAATCGCCGGAAGCTTCAAACTCGTTCATCTTCTCGCCGATGTATTTGAAGCCGGTCAGCGTGTTAAACACCGTTGCTCCGTAATGGCGGGCGATGGCGGCGCCAAATTCGCTGGTGACAATCGTTTTGACGACGGCACCGTTCTGCGGAAGCGCACCTTTTTCCTTCAATTGGCTTAATACATAATGAACGAGCAAGGAACCCGATTGGTTACCGGTAAGAATTTCATATTCGCCGTCCCGTGTCCGCACGACTGCACCCATGCGGTCCGCATCGGGGTCCGTGCCGATCAGCAGATCCGCCCCCACTTGTTTGCCCAGCTCAATCGCCATCGTGAACGCTTCCCGTTCTTCCGGGTTTGGCGATTTCACGGTAGGAAAATCTCCGTCCGGCAATTCCTGTTCCTTCACGATATGCACTTGGGTAAACCCGATCTTCTCCAAAGCACGGCGAACCGGCAGGTTCCCTGTTCCGTGCAGCGGGGTAAAGACCACCACGAGATCCTTCGCCGCACCTGCGGCCATCAGTTCGCGATTCACGCTGGTGTTCGCTACGGTATCCGCAAACGCCTCATCCTCGGCTGCGCCAAGCCAAACAAGCAGCCCCTTTGCTTCCGCTTCCTCACGGCTTAACCGCTTGACTTGGGCGAACGAGGCAATCTCCTGAATCCGAGCAATAACCTGCTCCGCTTCATGCGGAACCAGTTGGCCGCCCGTTGAGTTATAGACTTTGTAGCCGTTGTACTCCGGCGGATTATGACTCGCCGTCACAACGATCCCCCCGGTTGCTTTCTGCACACGCACCGAATAAGACAGCTGCGGCGTTGGGCGAAGCGACGGGAACAGCTTGGCAACGATGCCGTTGCCGGCCAGCACCAACGCCGCCTCAAGCGCAAACTCCGGCGAGAAGTGGCGGCAGTCATGCGCGATGACCACGGAAGGTGCTCCGGCTTGGCCCGCATGCGCTTCCAGAATATATTCGGCAAAGCCCTGCGAAGCACGGGCAACCGTATAGCGGTTCATGCGGTTGCTCCCGGCGCCGATCACGCCACGCAAACCACCTGTACCAAACTCCAGATCCCGATAGAAACGGTCCTCGAGTTCGGACGGGTTATTTTCCAAGTCGCGCAGTTCCTGTTTGGTGGCGTCATCAATCGTTGGGTCTTGCAGCCAGTTCTCCAGCTTCTCTCTTACCGCCTTGCTGATTTCAGTCATGGTTGTTTCTCCTCCTTAGTGATCTCCTTATACTTTGAGCCCGATTACGACAAGGCGAACATGATGTCTCCTTCAGCGACAATCTTATCGTCCACTTTGGCAATCGCGTGGCCTTTCCCGATAGAGCCCTTCATCCGAGTAATTTCGACCTCCAGACGCAGCGTATCCCCTGGAACTACTTGCCCGCGGAACCGGAACTCGTCGAGCCCGGCCAAAAAGCCGATTTTCCCGCGATTCGCTTCCACATTCAGTATCGCCACGGCTCCAACCTGTGCCAATGCTTCTGTAATCAGCACGCCGGGCATGACGGGGTATCCCGGGAAATGTCCGGTGAAGAAAGGCTCGTTGATCGTCACGTTCTTAATGCCGACGGCGCGTTTCCCTTCCTCCAACTCGATGATTCGATCCACCAGCAGAAACGGAGGGCGATGCGGAAGAATCTCCTGAATTTCATTCGTATTTAACATATGTACGTCTCCTTTCGGTTTGTCGCAGGTGTTCCGAGCTTGCGCTGCTCCACATTTGAATAAAAGCGCAGGCATCCGGTCACACTGTAGTTATCCTTCGCCTCTGCAGAAGCGAAGGTTAAGATAAGGGGCTTATCCGCAAACGACCCCCAGGTCGGTTACGGATATAGCCCTTTTGACTTTGTTTTAGCCGGATAGTCCCCCATCATTATACATTTTTCGCCTACAAAAAGAAAACTCCCGTTAGCCGAGAGTTCGTGGACAATTATGTTAAATTCATTGAGTTTCTTCTATTATATATGCGTTCCCTACGCAAAAACGCAAGTGTCCGCTTCCGCCGTCATTTACGAAGCAAACACCAGGTCGAATACATGCTTCCACGTCGACCATTGCCAGATGTCCGAAGCGTCCTGTTTGCCGAAAACGACATAGCCTACGACGGTACCCGCCGCCAAAGCCACAACGAGAACCAGCAACACGAGGACGATACGCAGGATGACGATCCAGGCCGGGCGTTTAGCAGCCATCGGTTGATTGTCTTCACTCATGAAGCTTCCCACCTATCCGCGCAAGTTGTTGGCCAGACCCATCATCGTTTCGCCGGACGTCAGCGCGCGAGCAGTCAATTGATAGGCGCGCTGCACTTGAATCATTTCAGCCATCGCTTCGGTCAAGTCTACGTTGGAAGCTTCCAACGCCCCTTGACGAAGGCTAGCCCGCTGCTCCTGCGGCAGGGTGAGTGTATCCACCATCGCCTCGGCAGGATCCAAGCCTGCAGCCAGGACAAACAGGTTACCATCCTTCTGAACCAGCGCATCCGGTCGTCCTGCCGTCAGCAGGGCGATTCGCCCCACTTCCGTTGTTCCCTCCCCGTTTGTAGCCAGAAGGTTCCCTTCGGAGTCAACGCTCAGCTTGGCATCGGAAGGGAATGTGATGGGGTCGCCATCGGCATTTAACACCACATAACCTTGTTGATTCACTAAGAAAGCCGCATCGGCGTCATCCGGATCCGGTTGTACGTGAAAATCTCCACCGCGGGTATAAGCGACAACCCCATCCGGGGTTAACACGCTAAACATCGCATTCCCTTCAATCGCCAGATCGGTAGGATTCCCGGTCTCCTTGATGGAGCCTTGGGTATAATTCACCGTAACCTGCGACATTCTGGAACCGAATCCGAGCGTAAAGCCGGATGGTGTGGCGCGGCCGGGCAAATTCAGATCGGAGGTCTGCTGCTGTACCCGCGTCAACGTATCTTCGAAATTGGCTTGTTTTCGTTTATAGCCTACCGTATCCACATTCGCGATGTTGTCCGCAAGCAAGTCCAGACGTTGTTGAATTCCGCTCATCGAAACCATCGCGCTGATGATGGTGTTATTCATGCCGCACCTCCTGTAATGGCTGGTCGCTTAACTTACACGCGGCCGATTTCATTCACCGCTTTATCTAAGCTTTTATCGTAATATTGAATGATTTTCTGGTTGGATTCATAAGCCCGTTGGGCTGCCATCAAGTCTACCATTGCTTGGGCTGAATCGACGTTGGATACCTCCAAATAACCTTGGCGTACCACGGCTCCATCCGCTCCAGGCACCAACTCGCGAACTCCCGCTGCCTCTTCATCTGCAACGCGGTAAACGCCGTTGCCTTCCCGGACCAACTGGTAAAGCTGTTCAATCACCGTGACTCCTAGTGTTCCCAAGTTAACCGGTTCACCGGTATTGTCCAGCGCCGTTAAGTTCCCGGCTTCATCGCTGGTCAGCGTATTCACGGACAGTCCCGCATCGAGGACGATCGGCGTGCCGGTGGCATCCAGAACTCGGTAGCCGGTGGACGTTCTCAGTTCTCCCGCCGCATTGACGGAGAAGCTGCCATCTCGGGTATACCGAACATTCCCCTCGTTATCTTCCACGGCGAAGAAAGCCTGAGGCTGATAAATCACCTCGCCGTCCTCCGTCACAAATTTGCCCGATGCGTCAAAAGCATAAGGTTGGCCCGTTGCCGGGTTGGTTAGGCCAAGCTCTGAGATCAGGGCAAAGTCGGTTCCGTTCCCGGTTTCCTTTAAATCCCCTTGCGTAAACGCCGGCAAGCTCTCTTCCGCAAATACCCCGGTCACAAGCTTCCCGATGCGCGAAGTGGCTCCCGATTGCTTGTCCCCCATCAGAGAGATTAACATTTCGGGAAAAGAGTGCGCCACCGTGTTCACCGATTTATAGCCTGGTGTATTGAGATTGGCGATATTTTGCGTAACTGTATCATGCCGCCGCTGCTCGGCAATCATGCCGGATGCTGCGGTATAGAGACCTCTAAGCATGGCCTTCCCTCCAAACGTACTGTATATTCAATGCCCTAACTAACCGGGCAACACATTCTTTCTTATTATATCGGACGATTAGAGCTTTCTTCTTAGCACCTTGTCCAAATTATCGAGCATGATGCCCGTTCCCTTCACCACGCAGTGCATCGGATCTTCGGCAATCAGCACCGGCACGCGAAGCTCTTCGGCAAGAAGCTCGTCCAGTCCGTTCAGCAGAGCGCCTCCCCCGGTCAAAATCACGCCGCGGTCGATAATATCGGCGGACAATTCCGGCGGAGTGCGCTCCAGCACCGATTTGGCGGTGGCTACGATGGAGGATACCGGATCGGCCAGCGCTTCCTGAACCTCGTTCGCCGTAATCGTCACAGTCAGCGGCAGCCCGGACACCATGTCCCGACCGCGGATATCCATCTCGGCCGCCCGTCCGTTCGGGTATACCGTTCCGATCCCGATCTTGATATCCTCCGCCGTCCGTTCGCCAATCAATAGCTTGTACTTCGTTTTAATATATTTAATGATGGCGGCATCAAACTTGTCCCCAGCGACTTTAAGCGACGAGGCGGTGACGATGTCCCCCATGGAGAGCACCGCCACATCCGTCGTTCCGCCACCGATATCGACAACCATGTTACCGCTCGGCTCGAAAATATCCATACCGGCTCCAATTGCAGCCGCTTTCGGTTCTTCTTCCAAATAGACTTCTTTGGCACCGCTGTGTTCGGCGGCTTCGCGAATCGACTTCTGCTCCACCGAGGTAATGTTCGTCGGCGCGCAGATCAGAATTCTCGGATGGCTATACCAGCTTCTACCGCCCACCCGGTCAATAAAGTATCTCAACATCGTTTCCGTAATTTCAAAATCGGCAATGACTCCGTCCCTCAAGGGACGAATTGCAGTGATATTTCCGGGCGTCCGGCCCACCATCTTTCTGGCTTCTTCACCGACGGCCAGCACCCGTCTTCCGTCGCTGTCAATCGCGACTACGGAAGGTTCGTCAAGAACGACTCCCTTCCCTTTCACATGAATCAGCACATTGGCCGTGCCTAAATCAATCCCAATATCCTTGCCCATCATTCGATCCCCCAAAGCGTATTTTTGTAAATCACGGAAAGGACGTAGCGGCCCTACCCCATGGAATATGGCAGAAGTGTCCCGCTAACCAAGGTGTTGTTAATCGACAAAAGTCGAAGAATATCGCGAAATTTCGGGATAAATGGATGAAAATCCACATCATCTTATACCATATTTAAAAATACCATACTTTAGGGGAATGATTCAATGAAAATCGTTCGATGGGTGAACTAAATAATTACCCATTATTTGACGGAACTAATCACCTCGCGTTTGGTTTGGCCTTTTTTCTTATACTTGATCTTCGTCGCTTCCCCGCCGCGCAGGTGTCTGATCGATTTGTGATATTCGAGAATGTGCTTCACCTGATCCGCCAAATCCGGATTAATCTCCGGCAGACGTTCCGTTAAATCCTTGTGCACCGTGCTTTTGGAAACGCCGAATTCCTTGGCGATCGTTCGAACTGTGTGCCGCGTTTCCACGATGCACCGTCCAATCTTTATCGTCCGTTCCTTGATGTAATCGTGCACGCTCCCGCCTCCCTCAACTCGAGATAGTTTGGTACATTATATGAGGGGCGGGCCTAGATATTCTTTGTTTCCAAGCCTGACAAGCCTGGGCGAGGCCATTTATTTTACCTCCGGTCACTTCATAGGAAGGCGCAGCAGGGCGGGACAAGTTCAGTGAGGGGTGTGAAATGAAGGGGAATTAGCGTGATAATATCACCTTATTGGGGAGTGTTCGGGTTCATTTCGGAAACTAGCGTTATCCAATCACCTTATTTCCAGCATTTGCGCTGCTTTGAACCTCATTTTGAGAAAATAGCGTTAAAAACTCCCCCTATTCGTTCGTTAATCCTGCTTTTTCGTGAAATAAGATGATTTCATAACGCTATTTCATTCATCTGAACAGAAAAAAACGGAGAGCTCTTTGCTCTCCGTTAGGCTTGCCGCAACTGTCCGAACGATTGGATCGGCGGCAGTGCCTATAAAGGGATGGATGGGTTAACCTCAGTTTTTCGGAAGTACGGTTTCCGGATTCACCAGCTCGCCGTTTTCGTAAATCGCGAAATGGACGTGATTGTCGAGGTCCTTCTCGATTTCGTTACGGCCGGCGCTGCCGATCATGTCGCCTTGCTTCACTTCGGCATCCTTCTTCACCTTCACTTCGCCCAAGCTTTCGTAAACCGTCTTCAGGTTGTTGGCGTGGGTAATTTCCACGACATACCCGAGGAGCGGAACTTCTTCAACCCGCGTCACTTTTCCGCTCATGGCGGCCGTTACCTCGAAAGGCTTGCGGTCTTCGCGGGCCAGGTCGATCCCGGTGTTTGGCGTAAACGTATCGTTGTACTGCACCAGGGCGGCTTGATGTTGCTCAGCCGTACCTTCCTTCTCATAGAACGGTTTCACGACGGCAACTTCGGCGGCATTCGCTACCGGCCAAGTGAGATCTTCGGAGGAGGCGATAACCTCGGTCGCTTCTTCCTCTTTCGTTCCCTCTCCGGTTGCGGCTTCCTCATCGCCGGACAGGTTTACGGTGTCGGTCACGCTGGCGGGGGTCGAGTCCATTGGCTTGTTGCTCGCATCCTGGTAGACCCACACTAAGGTTAGTATAATTGCCGCTGCCGCCACATATGCTGCCGGGTAAACCCATCTCTTGGACAATAATCTCTTCCACGCGGATACCGGTTTGACCGGCTCTCCCAATCCAATTTTAGGAGATTCCTCGTGTCCTGTTTTTTTCTGGTTTTCATTCATTTGCTCATCACCTCAGTAACCAGTGTTACCGGGGCGAACTCTTTTATACTTCGGCTTTATACTTTTTTTCAGAAAAAGAGAATCATCGTTTTTCACAAGGTTACTTGAGAAAATGGGAGGCTTGCTGAAACGAGATTCCCGTGTAGTAGTGTTTGAGGATTTGCGTGGCCGTATATCCTTCTTGTGCCATCCCGTTGGCTCCCCACTGACTCATCCCCACCCCATGGCCGTAGCCGTAGGTAGTGATCTTCACGGTATCGCCGGTCACCGCCAGCGTAAACTGACTGGAGCGGAGATCGAGCCTCTCCCGAACTTCGCGTCCGGTGTAGACCTGATCGCCGATCCGAATTTCCTTAACGCGGCGTCCGGAGGTCCAAGACAGCGTCTTAAACAGCTTGCCTGCACTCAGCTTCGCCGCCGCGGCTTTGCTGTCTCCCTGATCCAAGGCCGCCAAAGCGGTCTGCACGGGTTCAGGCACCTTTTGCCCTAGCTTGCCGTACAGCTGGGAGAGGGGCATCTCAAGGGTCTCGCGGTTTTTGGGATTGATCGCGGCGTCCCACGGACTCGGTACGCTGCGCAAGTAAGGGATTTTCAGGGACCAATACTCTTCGGAGTTCTCCGTATAACCACCGCTGGAGGAGAAGAAGGAAGCGGTGATCGGCTGACCGCGATAGGTCATTACGATCCCTTCCGTTTGTTTCACGGCCTGGCGCAGCTTATCGAGCTGTGCCGCCTTACCTAGACTTGGCCACTCTTCCAAATCAGCGCGGGAGAGGTAGACTTGATGCTCCACCGTATCGTTGACATCGGCTTTGCCGCCCGCGGTGCCACTGGTATCTTCGGCTGCCAGCCGCCGAACGATAAAAGTACGCGCCGCGATGGCCTGCGCTTTGAGGGCCGCGAGCTCGAAGTCCGCCGGCATCTCGGCGGCGAGGACGCCGGTGACGTACTGCTCGAGCGGCACGGTCTCGACCGCGCCGGTGCGCGTGACCCCCTGGGGTGGTGCCGCCGCCGGGGCAAGCCCCCGGGCCGCCTTCGCCTCGCCCGGACTCCTCCCACTGCCCGCTTGGTTCTCGTTCTGCCCTAACGGCCGGAACGGTACCCTTCCGCTAGTCGGAAGCTCTCTATGTTCTACCTCTCTGTGTTCCAACTCTCTGCGTTCTTCTTCTCCACGCTTCACCTCTCGGCGTGGCGCTACATTTATCCTTACGGTTTGATTTCGCTCCTGCATCGTTTGATTTACCTCCGCCTCTGATCGTGCTGCCTCGAATACCTATCACCTAAAGCGAGCTACTAACCTAGCGTTTCTCTCCTTATATCGTTTACCCGCTATACTTATAGATATGAGTTTTGGCGAATTGCTAGAACCCGTTTTCTCCCTTCTTAAGCGATGCACGCTAAAATGTTGCATTCCCTGCAACATTTCGTGGCCTATTTGGCCGCTGACTATAATATTGATGTATTAGGTACATCATTTTAAGCCTGCTTTAACCTCCACCAGCTCTCCCCAACCAAATAAAAAAAACCGGTTTCCCGGGTCTTCGCTAACGTTTATCCCTATCCATAAGGAGGGGGAAAAAGAAAGAAACCACACCTTCGGTATGGTTTCTTCCGTACTCTATTCAATTAAGCCATGGTTAAGCCCAAGATGGCTGAATTTTCAATACCGGGATTTCCTCTTTGACGTTAGCCGACACCTTCTCGGCTTCCGGAGCGGTCTCTTCGACCGTGATACGCCAAATGTCTGCACCCAGACCGGTTAGTTTCTCAGCCAGATCCACATAACCCCGGTCGATATGATGCGTACCGCTGACTTCCGTTGTACCTTCCGCTACCAAGCCGGCGAGAATCAGTGCAGCTCCGGCACGAAGGTCGGTGGCGCATACCTTGGCTCCGCTGAGCTTGCTGCCCCCGGAGACGATTGCGCTGCGCCCTTCCACCTTAATGTCGGCGCTCATTAAACGGAATTGATCCACATGCATGAAGCGATTTTCGAATACGGTCTCGGTAATGACGCTAGCCCCTTCGGTCACCAGCAGCAGAGCCATCATTTGCGACTGCATATCGGTCGGGAAGCCCGGGTAAGGCAGTGTCTTCACGTCAACGGCTTTCAGCGGCTTATCCGCGATCACACGTACTCCGTTCTCCTGCGCTTCCACCGTCACGCCCATTTCCTCCAGCTTAGAAATCACCGGACCCAAGTGATCGGCAATGGCCCCTTCAACGAATACATTTCCGCCGGTAATCGCCGCAGCCACCATGAAAGTACCGGCTTCAATCCGATCAGGGATCACGGTATGTTCGCAGCCGTGCAGTCGCTCAACGCCTTCGATCCGAATCATGCCTGTACCCGCACCGCGTACGACAGCGCCCATGCTGTTCAAGTAGTTGGCCAAATCGACGATTTCCGGTTCCTTGGCCGCATTTTCAATAATGGTTGTGCCTTCCGCCAAGGTTGCTGCCATCATAATATTCTCCGTAGCACCTACGCTGGCAACGTCCAAATATATCTTTGCACCGCGGAGGCGGCCGTTCGCCTTAGCTTCGATAAATCCATGACCAAGGGTGATCTCTGCGCCCATCGCCTCGAAGCCCTTCAAATGCTGATCAATGGGTCTCGTTCCAATCGCGCAGCCGCCCGGCAGGGAAATCCGGGTGAACCCCATCCGTGTCAACAACGGACCCATGACAAGAAAAGACGCCCGCATCTTTCGCACCCATTCATAAGGCGCTTCGCATGAAGCGATTTGCCGTGCATCGACCGTAATGACTTCCCGGTCATAGGTCACGGCCGCTCCCAGCGACTCCAACACTTTATTAATGGTCATTACATCGTCAAGAGGCGGCGCATCACGAATAATGCTGACCCCTTCTTCCCCTAATAAAGACGCTGCAATGATCGGTAGCACTGAATTTTTAGCACCGCTGACTTTTACGTTCCCGGCCAAAACATTGCCACCGCGGACGATAAATTTGCTCATCATGGTTCCCTCCGCGCGTTCATTTTCACTTATTTCCCGATTTGGAAAAAGATCAACCTGTTCATTCCCTAAATTTCATCATATCACCGGTCATTTAAGGCACACAAGGCTCTAATCCTGTCGAAAAAGCGTGTTTTAGCGCAGAAATCGCCTCTTGCCCCGTTTATGGACATGCTTTCGAGTCGTAGTCCTTACTCACCATTGTTGACACAATGAAATGATGTTATTCGACAATTTACTTCCTGATCTGTTTACCGACTAACCCCACAAACCTTCATTTCGTCGTCATCCAAACATGTACTTCAACATTTGGGTATATCCCCAATAATCCATGACAAACGCGGCTACAAAACGGCCCAACACAACCGCAAGCAGCAGCTGAAGCAGCTTGCCCTGAGGTCCCTTGGGGTGGCGGATGAATAGATCCAGCTTCAAGTTTTGCAGCGCATACCATGACAGCGCGATGCATGCCAAGGAGACGAGGATGGCCGTCAAGCCGCCCACACCGACCGAAGTCGCTACCTGGTCGACCGGATTCATGACTATATC
Organism: Paenibacillus rubinfantis; assembly: GCF_001486505.1. GTDB lineage: Bacteria > Bacillota > Bacilli > Paenibacillales > Paenibacillaceae > Fontibacillus > Fontibacillus rubinfantis. Next base: position 577,538 of record NZ_LN909063.1, on the reverse strand, counting down.
CCCCATCACGTTTATATTTATGCAGCAAGTACCTAAACGGTTAATCTTACCTTTTAACGCATTGAACCAAGTTTCACAACATGTAATATATATCGGTTATGAACTTGTAAAATTATAGACCTTCTATATCATACTTGCCATCGCAGCAATAATCCAGCTTTTCTTTGTCATGCAAAGGTTTCCAAATTCAACTATTACCTAAATGTCAGCGTCACGTCATTCTGAAAGAAAAACAGGCACCCCAAGAGGTGCCCGTTATCTATTATTTCTTATTGCGGTGGCTGGATACATTGATCCGGGTAACCGCTCTTTGCAGCGCTAACTCCGCGCGGCGATGATCGACGCGGTCCTGGTTGCTGCGAGCTGCCAATCGGCGTTCGGCGCGTTCACGAGCCGCAATGGCCCGCTCCAGGTCGATCTCTTCCGGCAGCTCCGCACTTTCGGCAAGGACGATCACTTTTTCGCCCTGCACTTCGATAAAACCGCCGTGTACCGCGATCGTCGTCGTATCCTTGCCGGTCTTCGCAATCACCGGAGCAACTTGCAGCGGTGTAACGAGCGGGATATGGCCTCGCAAAATGCCGAGCTCCCCTTCGAGACCGCGGACCGTCAAGCTGTCCACCTCTTTCGAGAACACCACATGCTCCGGCGTAACGATTTCCAATAAAAAGCTGCTCAAGTTTATCCCTCCTGTTCGTGGGACAGTTCATTTCTGAAGCATCCGGATTCGGCTTGGAATTACAGCGTTTTTGCCTTTTCGACGGCTTCTTCGATCGTTCCTACGAACAGGAACGCTGCTTCCGGAAGGTCGTCGTGCTTGCCGTCCAGAATTTCCTTGAAGCTACGGACCGTTTCGGCAATCGGAACGTATTTTCCGGGAATCCCCGTAAACTGCTCAGCGACGTTAAATGGCTGCGACAGGAAACGTTCGATTTTACGAGCACGGGCTACCAGCGTTTTATCGTCGTCGGACAACTCATCCATACCGAGGATGGCGATGATATCCTGCAATTCTTTATAACGGGCCAATATTTGTTTTACGCCTTGGGCTACGGCATAGTGCTCTTCACCCACGATTTCCGGCGTCAAAATCCGCGAGCTGGATGCCAGCGGGTCCACGGCCGGGAAAATCCCTTTTTCGGAAATTTTCCGCTCCAGGTTGGTCGTTGCGTCCAAGTGAGCAAACGTCGTAGCTGGAGCCGGGTCCGTGTAGTCATCCGCTGGTACGTAAATGGCTTGGATCGAAGTAACGGAGCCTTTCTTGGTCGAAGTGATCCGTTCTTGCAGTTGACCCATTTCGGTTGCCAGCGTCGGCTGGTAACCTACCGCGGACGGCATCCGTCCGAGCAAGGCGGAAACCTCAGAACCCGCTTGCGTAAACCGGAAGATGTTGTCGATGAAGAGCAATACGTCGCGGCCTTCTTGGTCGCGGAAATATTCAGCCATCGTGAGGCCCGTCAAGGCAACGCGCAAACGTGCGCCCGGCGGCTCGTTCATTTGTCCAAAGACCATCGCGGTTTTCTCGATAACGCCGGATTCCGTCATTTCCATGTAAAGGTCGTTCCCTTCACGGGTACGTTCCCCTACGCCGGCAAATACGGAAATCCCGCCGTGTTCGTGCGCGATGTTACGGATCAATTCCTGGATCGTTACGGTCTTCCCTACGCCGGCACCGCCGAACAGGCCGATCTTACCGCCTTTGGCGTAAGGCGCCAGGAGGTCGATCACCTTGATCCCGGTTTCCAGCATTTCCGCTTGCGTCGACAGTTCTTCAAACTTCGGCGGTTCACGGTGGATCGGATATTTCAGTTCCGTGCTAGCGGCGCCCTTTTTGTCGATCGGTTCGCCAAGTACGTTAAATACGCGGCTAAGCGTGGCTTCACCAACCGGAACCGAAATCGGCGCTCCCAAATCGATCGCTTCCGTACCGCGCACAAGGCCATCCGTCGAGGCCATGGCGATACAGCGAACGAGGTTGTCGCCCAGATGATTGGAAGCTTCCAGAACCAGCGCAGACTGGCCTTCTTGCTTCTCAATTTTTATAGCGTTGAAGATTTCCGGCAGTTGACCGCGTTGAAATTCAATGTCAACAACCGGACCCATTACGCTGACAACGCGTCCTTTGTTCATCTTCGTTTCCCTCCTAAAATTGCTTCCGGATCGATTAGCCTTGTGCTGCGTTTGCTCCGGCAACGATCTCCGTGATTTCTTGCGTAATCGCCGCTTGACGCGCGCGGTTGTATGTCAGGGTAAGTTCATTGATCATTTTGGTCGCGTTTTTGGTCGCACTGCCCATGGCGGTCATTTTTGCACCCAACTCACTCGCTTTGCCGTCAAGAAGCGCACCAAAGATCAACGTTTCGGCATATTTCGGAAGCAGAACTTCCAATACGCCCTCTGGTGACGGTTCATACTCGTAGCTGCTGGCCGGACCCTCGCTCTCAACGGAATCAAATGGAAGCAAGCGCTCCACGGTTGGCAGTTGGGTAATCGCATTAACGAACCGGTTGTAGCAAACATAGATCTCGTCGAATTGCTCGGTTTCAAAGCCTTGCACCGCTGCATAGGTCAAGGACTTGATATCCGCGAATCTCGGCGTATCCGAAAGCTCGGTTACATCGTGAACCACCGGATAGTTGCGGCGCTTCAAATAGTCTCTGCCTTTGCGGCCGATCACAAACAGCTCGTATTCCGAAGAAGAAGCGTGGCGGGAACGGACCAAATCCGTCACTTTCCGCAAAATATTCGCGTTATATCCGCCCACCAAACCGCCGTCGGACGTAATCACGATATAGGCGGTTCGCTTCACCGGACGCGTCACGAGCATCGGATGGCTGACGCCTTGAGAGCCCGCCGCGATGCTGGAAACGACCTCTTTCAGCTTCTCCGCGTAAGGCCGAGCAGCTTGCGCTCTCTCCTGCGCTTTACGCAGCTTCGCCGAAGCTACCATTTCCATCGCTTTGGTGATTTGCCGGGTATTTTGAACGCTTTTGATCTGACGCTTGATTTCGCGCATCCCTTTTGCCATGATTTCACCACCTTAAACTTTGGCGTGGCCAAGCTTGGGTGCAAACCATTTGGGTCTATAGGGGCGGCGAGAATGAAATGTTCTTACGATCGCTGTTGCTCGCGGATTTCTTGAATTGTCAATTCAAATATAGTAGAAATCCGCTCACAAAGGCGAACGCTTCGCTTCTCCAGAATCATTTACATCCCCTTGCCGAAAGACCCATTAGGTTTCACTCTAGCCATTGGCATCCCCAAAGTATTTTTTACACACACAGCCGTAAACCGGCGTTGCACTTAGCCACAGCCGGTTTGTGCCGCAAGAACATTTATGCCGTAGTCGCGAAACCGCGTTTGAATTGCTCGATCACTTCTTTCAGCTTCGCTTCGTTATCTGCAGTCAGGTCCTTCGTGTCGCGGATCGATTGCAGCACGTCGTTATGCTGATTTTGGATAAAGGACAGGAATTCCGATTCGAAGCGACGAACGTCGGCCAGCGGAATGTCGTCCAGGTAACCTTTGACCGCTGTATACAAGCTGACGACTTGCAGCTCAACAGCCAACGGTTGGTTGACGCCTTGCTTCAGGATTTCCATCATCCGCGAACCACGGGTCAACCGGGCTTGCGTCGATTTGTCCAGGTCGGAACCGAACTGGGAGAACGCTTGAAGCTCGCGATATTGGGCCAGGTCCAAACGCAGGGTACCGGCAACTTTTTTCATCGCCTTAATTTGCGCGGAGCCACCTACCCGGGATACGGAAATACCTACGTTAACCGCCGGACGTTGGCCGGAGTAGAACAGGTCGGATTCCAGGAAGATTTGACCGTCGGTAATCGAAATGACGTTCGTCGGAATGTACGCCGATACGTCGGAGGCTTGCGTTTCGATAAACGGAAGCGCCGTGATCGATCCGCCGCCCAGCTCATCGCTCAGTTTAGCTGCACGTTCCAGCAAACGGGAGTGCAAGTAGAAGACGTCACCCGGGAACGCCTCGCGGCCCGGTGGACGGCGAAGCAGCAAGGACAATTCGCGGTAAGCCGCCGCTTGCTTCGACAAGTCGTCATAGATAATCAGGACATGCTCGCCTTTGTACATAAAGTACTCAGCCATAGCTACACCGGCATAAGGAGCGATGTAGAGGAGCGGAGACGGTTCCGATGCGGAAGCCGAAACCACGATGGTGTAATCCAACGCGCCGTGGCGACGAAGGGTTTCCACCACGTTAACAACGGTGGATTGCTTTTGTCCGATGGCAACATAGATACATTTCACGCCGTTGCCTTTTTGGTTGATGATCGTATCAATGGCAATTGCCGTTTTACCGGTTTGACGGTCACCGATGATCAATTCCCGTTGACCGCGGCCGATTGGAACCATCGAGTCGATCGCCTTGATCCCAGTTTGCATTGGCTCATGCACCGATTTCCGGTCGATAACGCCCGGAGCGTTATTCTCTACTGGGCGGAATTCGGTCGTGTCGATGGGTCCTTTACCGTCAATCGGTTGACCAAGCGGATTTACTACGCGACCCAACATGGCATCGCCAACCGGTACCTGCATGATTTGTCCGGTGCGTTTCACTTGGTCGCCTTCGCGAATTTCGCTGTAAGGGCCGAGGATTACGACACCGACATTGCTTTCTTCCAAGTTAAGGGCAAGACCAAAAACGCCGTTCTCAAACTCAAGCAACTCGTTCGCCATGGCGTTCTCTAATCCGTGGACACGGGCGATACCGTCACCAACTTGAATAACGGTGCCTACTTCGGCCACTTCGATTTCCGATTTATATTGTTCGATCTGACTTTTAATCAGTGTACTGATCTCTTCAGGTCTGATACTCAAGTGTTTCACCCCTATCTACAGTGCTTGTCTTCGAAAAGACTTTTCGAGCCGTTCCAGTTTCCCGGCCAAGCTTCCATCGTACAACGTATCGCCGATCCGCACTTTCATTCCGCCGAGCAGCGATGTGTCGATCACATTCTCGACCCGAATCTTCTTGTTCACGAGTGCGCCGAACTCCGCAGCAACCTGCTGCTTCTCGTCCTCGTTCAGCGGGTAAGTGGTCGTAACCACCGCATTCGCAAGCCCCAACGCTTCGCTGGAAATGCTCACGTAAGCGTCCACCAGATCCGGTAAGAGCCCGATTCTTCCGCGTTCCACCAGGAGCTTCACCGTCGAAACCACGGGTTTGGACAGCTTGCCTTCAATCGCGCGGGATATGGCTTCCCATTTCGCAGCTTCCGTAATCTTCGGCGAGTCAATGAAATGCTCAATGTCATCCCCTGACTGAAAAGCTGCCGCCAGCGCCTTCAGTTCTTCTTCGACCTCCAGCGTCCGGCCTTCTGCCGCGGCGATTTCATACAGCGCTTTGGCATACCGTTTTGCGGCTACGGTCTCGCGGCTCATGAGCGGCCACCGACCTCTTTAAGATACTTGTCAACCAGCTCGCCTTGAACGCCTTCTTCGCTGACTTCCTTCTCGATCAGCTTGGATGCAATCTTCACCGAAACGGCGCCCACTTCGCTGCGAAGCTGTTCCACGGCGCGGTTCTTCTCGTTCTGAATGTCGCGTACCGCTTCATCTTTCAAGCGAGAAGCTTCGTCCTTGGCTTGCTCCAGCATTTGAGCCGCTTGCTTGCTGCTGGTTTGCTTGGATTGCTCGATAATGTCATACGCCTCTTTACGCGCTTGCTGGAGGGCCGCTTTTTGTTCCTCCACAAAGGCAGTTGCCTGCTCGCGAGTCTGCGCCGCTTCGCTCAGCTGCTGCTGCACGAGTTCACGACGTTTCTCCATGACGGAAAACAACGGACCAAAAGCGTATTTGTTTAACAAGAAGTATAAAATCCCGATCGCGATCAACGCGATGACGGTGTTTTCCCATACGATTTCCAAACTAAAGTCACTCCTTTCCGAAGCCTATCCGCATTCGCGTATCGCCCGTCCTGGGCTAAAAAGAAGGCGTGGACGGCTGTGGCCTTCCCCGCCATTTCTTTTCTAAAGATCTTATTAAGCCTGACCAAAGAACATGAACGCCAGGACCACGCCGATGATCGGAAGTACCTCGATCAAACCTACGCCGATAAACATCGTTGTTTGCAGAGTGGACTTCGCTTCAGGTTGACGCGCAATCCCTTCAACCGTTTTGCTGATAACCATACCGTTACCCAGCGCTGCGCCAAACGCACCCAAACCTGCTACGATAGCTGCTGCCAATAATGCCATTGCTCCCATTTTGTATATCCTCCTTAAATGTAAAATCAAATTTTATAGTTCAGTCAGGTTGAAGAAACACTCCAATCCGTAACTTGAAACTTAGCTGTTCTTTGAAGCTTGGGTTCTACTAAATCCCAGTCCGTTAATGCTCTTCCTCGTGTGTTTCGAGATTTTGCGAGATATACACCATCATCAAGATAACAAAGACAAAAGCTTGGATCGCACCGACGAAAATACTAAATCCGTCCCAAACCATCAGAAGCGGTACAGAGAAGATCGCACCAACCACGCTTGCTTTGGCCAAAGTCATGATCGTGGAGATCAATACTTCGCCCGCGAAGATGTTCGCGTATAGACGAACGCCATGCGTCAACAGCTTCGACAATTGCTCGATGATGTTAATCGGAAGGAAAAACGGATACGGTTGTACGTAATGCTTAAAATAGTTTTTGGTGTTCCTGATCATACCAAGGCCATGAGAGATTACGAATACCAACAAGGCAAGCGCCATCGTCACGCTAAGATCAGCCGTCGGCGATTTCCACCAGGCCACTTCGGCGTGAGCTTCCTCCCCCGGGTGTTTCGCGTGCTCCTCCGTAAGAATCTTCGTCACCGAAGTAATTTCTTGACCGAAGACCGTTGCTTTCGCCGGATCATCATACTCAGTTACGACCCCAAACAACAACCCTAGCATATTTGCGACAAAAATAAACATAATCATCGTCATCGCCAGGGAGAGAAAAGGCTTCCCTTTCTTCAGATCCATCGTGCTCGAGATCAAGTTCTGAACGAATTCCGTCGCCCATTCCATGAAATTCTGCAGCTTACCGGGGTTCTCTACGGATAGGTTCCGAGTCGCTAGACGCGCGATGACGAACACGATTGTGCAGGTCACCACCAGCATCAAGATGATGGACAGGTCTATATGTAGGCCGCCCAATTCTATGACCGGAGCTTCATGCATGTTTTCTCACCCCCATTCCAAAGTTGAATGTTTCCAGCCTAAGGCTTACGAGAAAAACGAATGCCTATAAAAAGAAGAAAAAATTGCGCAAAAACCAGACTGCCGGCAACCGCATACACATTAAGGTACTGCGGGTATTTCATCGCGGCAAATACCGCTAGAACCGCCAGTGCTGTACGGGTCAAAAACCCCATGTTCAACCGCTTCGAACCGCCGTTTACCGCGGCATCCAGCACCTGCCGGACCTTGCGGCTCAAGTAAACCGCATTAATCCAGCTTACCGCTGAGCCGAGCGCTATGCCAAGCATAATGCTTTGAATTTCCGGCAATAAAGCGCCTCCGAGAAAACACAGGGCCAAGAAACCTAGGGTTCCGGCTGTCAAAGCACGGCTGTATTTCGACAGCTCATCCATCATTTCCCCCCACAACCGACTTAATCAGTGCGACGATGCCCAGAATTCCCGCTGCAATGCCGATCAAGACGCCCAGGCCGATGCCCAAGCCATTCTTGAACCACAGCTTATCCATCCAGGCGCCGAGGAAGTAACCTCCCACAGCGCACACGGCAAAGTTCGTTCCTAAAGCGGTTACCACAGCGACAGCCTTCCACACGCCGTTGTTTTTACCAGGTTTTGTCGGGTCTTCCATTTCAATCACCCTAATAATCCCAATTTATTTTACTAATTGTGAAGAGTTCTTGTCAATTGAGGTTTTTTAGTGATTTAAAGCCCTGAAATGCTAATTTTGCCCTTGCAATCCTGAATAAAACGCATACAGCGTACAGTAATACTGTATACTTTTTTAGGCTCGCGATCAAAACAAATTTTCGTTAGTTTGTGAACTTTCTGTGAAATTCCTCCGGACGCTCATTTAAAATTCCGAAATGGTGACGAATCGCATTGACAATTCTTTGCGACGCCTTACCGTCGCCATACGGATTGGCCGCCCGGCTCATCGATTCATACAAGTTCTGATCACTGAGCAGCGCCTTAGTCCGTTCATAAACCATCTCCTCATTTGTGCCGACCAATTCCAGCGTCCCCGCTTCGATCCCCTCCGGACGTTCCGTCGTATCGCGAAGCACAAGCACCGGAACGCCAAAAGAAGGCGCTTCTTCCTGCAAACCGCCCGAATCCGTAAGTATCAAATGCGTATGAGGATAGAAGTTGTGCAGATCCACCACATCCAAAGGATCGATAAGTTTAATACGGGGATGATTTCCCAAAGTTTCGTAAGCCGGTTCCCTAACCGCAGGGCTTGGGTGGACCGGATAAACAAGGGCGATATCCTCAAACTCATCGGCAATTCTTCTTACGGCACGGAAAATATTCAGATGCGGTTCGCCTTGCGACTCGCGGCGGTGCGCCGTCATGAGAATAAGCCGCTTTCCAGCGGCCCAGTCCAGCACAGAATTCGTGTAATTCGGCTGTACTGTATATTGAAACACATCCGTCACCGTGTTGCCTGTGACATATATAGCTGACTCCGGCTTATTTTCCTTACGTAAATTTCCAGCCGACCAATCCGTCGGAGCAAAATGCAGATCCGCTAGAACGCCGGTCAACTGACGATTCATCTCCTCCGGATAAGGGGAAAGCTTATTCCAAGTCCGCAGTCCAGCCTCGACATGGCCCACCTTAATTTGCTGCAGGAACGCGGCATAACTCGCCAGAAACGTCGTCAGAGTATCGCCGTGCACCAGCACGATATCCGGCTTGGCTTCCTTGAGGACGCCTTCCAGCCCCTGAAGCACGCGAATTGTAATTTCGTTCAGCGTCTGGTTCGGCTTCATCACGTCCAAGTCATAATCCGGAACGATCTTAAATACGTCCAGCACCTGATCCAACATCTCGCGGTGCTGCGCCGTGACGCAAACGACCGATTCAATCTGCTCGGGATGCTTTTGCAATTCGAGAATCAATGGCGCCATCTTAATCGCTTCGGGTCTGACGCCGAAGATGGTCATTACCTTAATCTTACCCACCCTACTCAATTCCTTCCTTATAGAGGTAATCAAAAAGTTGTGTTTTGATCGCGAAGCCTCTCTAGGAGCCAATTCGACGTCGAATCTTGAATTCAGTCTGGGCTTTCCGCTGCTCACGTAGATCCATCTACGCTCCGCTGCTCAATCCCCGACTTCATCCAACCTTCTCGGCGCTGAAAACCCAACTTTTTAACTCTTATTTAAGAGGTTGCTTTAAAATCGTCTTTCCTTCACGATGCCAATTCAGAGGTGTGAACTCGACGTCGAATCTTTGAATTCAGCCGGTCGCTCCGTTTCTCACGTAGATCCATCTACGCTCCGCTGCTCAATCCCCGACTTCATCCAACCTTCTCGGCGCTGAAAACCCAACTTTTTAACTCTTATTTAAGAGGTTGCTTTAAAATCGTCTTTCCATCACGATGCCAATTCAGCGGTGCGAGCCCGTCGTCGGATCACATTACTTCTCCTGCACGGAGTAGCTAACGGTAAAAAGTACCGTTAATCTCTGTGTATCCGGTATTGGCGTCACATTTAACTGGAAAAACTACCGTTATTCCCGCTAGAATTCGATGTTTCCGATGATATCGGCCAAATTAAAGGTAGGATTTACCGTTAATTCCACCCAATCGTGCAAATCGCCGAAAATAACGGTAGGATTTACCGCTAATTGCCGAAAGGGGCCGGAGGTAACAACCATTCGTCACCCCGCGACACCCCCTCCTACACGTACACTTCAACATCCACCAAGTTGCTACCTAAACTTATACCATGCAAGAAGTACGTGTACGATTGCAGCATCCTTACTCCATCCCTTACTTCGTGCCGTACAACCGGTCGCCGGCGTCGCCCAAGCCGGGGATGATATAACCATGCTCGTTGAGGTGGCTGTCCAATGCCGCCACGTAAATGTCTACATCAGAATGCACATCGTGAACCGCCTTAACGCCTTCCGGCGCGGCGATCAGGTTCATCATCTTGATCTGAGTGCAGCCGCGGTTTTTCAATGCAGTGATGGCGGCAATCGCAGATCCCCCGGTGGCCAGCATCGGGTCGATTACGATCAACTCACGCTCCTGTACGTCCGTAGGCAGCTTGATGTAGTATTCGACCGGCTGCAGCGTATCCGGATCCCGGAACAACCCAACATGTCCAACCTTTGCCGCAGGAAGCAGCTTCAGCACACCATCCAGCATCCCCAACCCGGCACGGAGAATCGGGATCAGTCCCAGCATCCGTCCAGAAATGACCTTCGACTCGGCTTCCGCCACCGGCGTTTGAACCTTGATCGACTCAAGCGGAATGTCCCGCGTAATTTCGTACGCCATCAAAGTCGCCACTTCATCCACCAATTCCCGAAAATCCTTCGTGTTGGTTCGCATATCGCGAATAAAAGTCAGTTTGTGTTGAATCAAGGGGTGATCGCATACCACCAGTTTTCCCATATTTCGTCGTCCCTCCGCTTTTATAGCTAAGTCTTTACTTGCTTTCTCGTTCCCATTCTTCGAACGCTCCACAAATCTTGTCTATTATATCATTCCAAGTTGGCATTTTCACCCTTGCGACAACATGTTGCAAAGCCGTCAAAAAGAAACCGCTTATATATGAAGCAACGCGCAGGAAACGCAGTCCCACTACCTATCCAAGGCCCTTGACAGCCTGGATTGAATTTCGCTATTATGGATACACTGAATCCATAATCAACAAAGGAAGAGCGCCATGCAGTATTCTAAAAGCACCGACTACGCGCTGCACGCCCTCATTCACCTGGCAGGGGCGGAACGTCGCCAGCACATCGGCATCAAGTCGTTGTCCGCAACCTTAGGCGTATCGGAGAGTTATCTCTCCAAAATCATGTCCAAACTGCGGCAGGACGGTATCGTTCGCGCGGTGCCGGGCGTAAACGGCGGTTACGAGTTAGCCCGCCACGCGGACCAGATCACTTTTCTCGAAGTCATTCAAGTGATCGAGGGACGGCAGCATCTGTTCGAATGTTCCAATATGGCATCGCATCAACATCGCATGCTTGCCGAAGAAGACGTGAAGGAACACGAACCATCGAGCCTGGATCCTGACCGTAACGTCTGCCTGGTTAAGCAGGTCATGGACGGCGCTGAACGTCAGCTCAATCAATACCTGCAAGAGCATACGATTCAAACGGTGGTGGATGCGGCCGTTGCCGCCGGAAAGTTCCCTGCTCACAAGAAGTGATTTGTCGCTTCTTGCTTTGTAATTATGGATATCAAAGATCCATGGAGGTGTAATAAGAATGCATGAACCAATCTATGATGCCGTCATTATCGGCGGTGGACCCGCCGGACTGAATGCCGCCCTGATGTTGGGAAGGGCCCGCAAGAATGCCGTGGTCCTCGATGAAGGGCGCCCGCGCAATGCAGTAACCCGAGAGGCCCATGGATTCCTGACCCGCGACGGGATCGCTCCAGGGGAACTGCGGCGGATTGCCAAGGAACAAATCAGTCGCTATCCCGGCATCACTTTTATGGAAGATACAGCCCAATGGGTGACCGGAGCGGATGGCAACTTTCAGATCACCACCTCCCAAGGGGTAATCCTTCACTGTAAAAAGCTACTGTTTACTGTCGGCATGAAGGATCGGCCATTAAATATTCCGGGGCTAACGGAGGTTTACGGAAAAAGCGCCTTTGTCTGCCCCTACTGCGACGGCTGGGAATTACGCGACGAGCCCTGGGTGATTCTATCCAATGGAGCGGATGCCATGCACTTCATCCCGCTGATTGCCGGCTGGACGGATCGCTTTACGTTATGCACGAATGGCCCGGACGGGCTGACGGAAGCGGAACGCGAGGACTTACGACGGCACGGAGTCCCTCTCTACGACACCCCCATCCGTTCCATTGAGTCGGAAGAAGGGATCGTACAGCAGGTCCTTTTGGAAGACGGTACGGCTATTGCGTGCAGGGCGATCTTTTTTCGACCGGATCTCAGGATCGGCTCGGATCTCCCCCAAACCTTGGGTTGCGAGGTGACCGAGGCGGGAACGGTTGTCGTCGACGAATTCGGTAGAACCAGTGTGCCGGGGGTCTATAGCGCCGGCGACGCCGTAACGATGCGGCATCAAGCCATCGCGGCGGCTTCCTCGGGAGCCATGGCTGCCGCGGCACTAAACAACGAATTAAATCTGGATGCCTGGAGGAACCACGGATGAGTATCTCCCTAGACGGCTCAACCCCCACCAGCCCAGGGTCTTTAAATTTCCATGCTTTAACCGCCCGACCTGGCATCGAGCTGTTAACTTGGCTGCATCCTGAGCCAGGAGAACGAATCCTTGACCTCGGCTGCGGGAATGGAGACCTGACGGCAGCTATAGCCGCCACTGGGGCCATCGCCACCGGGATTGATGCGTCCGAAGGTATGATCCTTCGGGCGAAACAGATGTATCCCGAACTGGACCTTCAAATGAGAGATGCTCGGCATTACCGGGGCGACAGGCGTTTTGACGCCGTGTTCTCCCATGCCGCCCTGCATTGGATTCCAGATGCCCCTGCCGTCGTGGAAACGATCCGACTCGCCCTGCGGAAAGGCGGCCGCTTCGTTGCCGAGTTTGCCGGAAAAGGCAATGTCGCCGCATTAACCGGGGCCATCGCACAGGTACTGAGAGCCCACGGCTATCCCTGGGAAGGGCGAAATCCATGGTACCATCCCAGCATCGGCGAGTACGCAAGCCTATTGGAACAAAACGGCTTCCGCGTCACCTTCGCCCGGCATCTCGACGCCCCTACACCGCTCAAAGGCGAGGAAGGGTTACGAAAGTGGCTCAATAGCTTTGCGGGGTATTTTTTCCCGGAAATCGATCCGACGGAGCGGGTAGTTCTGTACGACGAAGTGATAAGAGTCGCCAAGCCCGTATTATATAAGGAAGAGCAATGGATGCTCGATACCAGCCGACTGCGGATCATGGCAGTTAAGGCGACGGAGTAAATCAGGAAACGCCAAAAAAACCGGGAGCGAAATGCTCCCGGTTTTGCTATAGGGGCCGCCTTGACCCCCGCACAATTAATATTGCAGGTTCGGGTACAGCGGATAACGGTCGGTCAGCGCGGACACTTCCTTACGAGCCTTGTCCAGAAGCGCTTCGTCCTTCGGCGATTTCAGCACGACGGCGATAATCCGGCCGATTTCCTTCATCGCTTCCTCGTCCATCCCGCGCGAAGTGGCCGCCGGCGTACCGATCCGGATTCCGCTGGTCACAAATGGGCTGGTTGGGTCGAAAGGAATGGCGTTTTTGTTCACTGTGATGCCAATCGAATCGAGCACATGCTCGGCGTCTTTGCCCGTGATGTTCAGGTTGCGCGTATCCACCAGCATCAGGTGGTTATCCGTGCCGCCGGACACGATGTTCAAGCCTTCGGCTATCAGCGTTTCCGCCAGAACCTTGGCGTTCTTCACGACGTTTTCGGCATAGGTTTTAAAAGAAGGCTGCAGCGCTTCGCCCAACGCAACCGCTTTGGAAGCGATGACGTGCATCAGCGGGCCGCCTTGCGTTCCCGGGAAGACCGCTTTGTCGATGGCGGCTGCCCATGGCTGCTTGCACAGAATCATCCCGCCGCGAGGTCCGCGCAGGGTTTTGTGGGTGGTGGTCGTCACAAAATGAGCATGCGGCACCGGATTTGGATGCAATCCCGCAGCCACAAGACCGGCGATATGCGCCATGTCGACCATAAACAACGCGCCTACATCGTTGGCGATCGAAGCCAGCTTCTCGAAATCGATGATCCGCGGATAAGCGCTCGCTCCGGCCACAATCAGACGCGGACGATGCTTAAACGCCGCTTTACGCACTTCATCGTAATCGATCAGGAACGTGTCTTCCTGTACGCCGTAAGCTACGAAGTTATAGAATAAACCGGAAGCGTTAACCGGGCTGCCATGAGTCAAGTGGCCGCCATGCGCCAGGTTCATCCCTAACACCGTATCGCCGGTTTTGAGGGCGGCCAGATAAACAGCCAGGTTCGCCTGTGCACCGGAGTGCGGCTGTACGTTGGCATGCTCGGCGCCAAACAATTCCTTCGCCCGGTCGCGGGCGATATTTTCCACGATATCCACGCGTTCGCAGCCGCCATAATACCGTTTGCCCGGGTATCCCTCGGCGTATTTATTTGTGAGTACGGAGCCCATGGCTTCCATAACTGCCTCGCTAACGATGTTCTCGGAGGCGATCAACTCAATGTTGTTGCGCTGACGCTTCAACTCCAGGTTCATGGCCTCCAGCACAGCTGGGTCTTGGTTTCTTAAATTTTCCATCTTCCGTTGTCCTCCTTAGTAATGAAATCCTATTTTAATCGCAAAGCGTGGAATCCGAATCCGGCGGCAGCGCATATACGGCTCGTTCCCCGCCAATCAGCTTCGGACGGGTTGTAGCCGCCGTGACGCGCGCCTCCCCTACCTTCCGCAGGGAAGGGCGATACGGAACTGCCACCCGGCGCAAATGCATACCGATCAGCGTTTCGCCGATATCGATTCCGGCATGAGCCTCGAGCATTTCCGCCAGGCACGGAGCCGACAGACGCCGGTAAGCCGCCGCGGCCATTGATCCGCCGGCCTTCGGCACGGGCACCGCGGCCACCTCCGTCAACGAAAGTCGCTCCAACAGGGCCCGTTCGACCACCAGCGCGCGATTCAAATGCTCGCAGCATTGAAACGCGACGTCAAAGCCGTATTTGGCCCGAACCTGTTCGATTCCGGCCCATAGCTCAGCCGCGATGTCTTCCGCTCCGCCGGTGCCGATTCGTTTCCCCGCCACTTCGCTGGTGCTGGCCCCAACGACCAGCAGCTTGCCCGGACCCAGGTTCGCCGCGATCGCAACTTCCTCCGCAATCGTTGCCACCTGCGCCCGAATCCCTTCGAGCTCTTCCTGCTCCATATTAAGCCCCCGCTCCTTTCTCCACTGTCCAGAACATTTTCACAAAGACTGTCCTTATTATATCAGAGAAAGGGGTGCGGCAAACGAAAGACCTGACCAACAAAAAAAGAGCATAACGCAGCTTACGTGCGTCGTGCTCTTTGCCCAGGCGACCGGCCGTATCCTCCGATGCTCCATCGTGGTTTGATCCACTCTTGTCGCCAGTTACATCGGAACTAAAACTTCTGTTATTAGAATAAAGCATCCGCGTGGCAAATGCAACAGGATTTCATCCCCTACTAATGCCCTTCGCCGCGCTTCAGCTTGGCGATCAGCTTCTCCAGCGCTGCCCCGATCTCCGCCGCCGCGCGGTCATAATCTGCCCGCGACCCGCCAAACGGATCGGAGATGTCGTAGGCCGGCAACCGCCGGTGTAATTCCTCCAGCCGCCGTTGCTGCTCCGCGGTCCACGGGCTGCCCAGCGCCCGGGCGAGCTCCCGATCCGTCGCCAAACGCCGGAACTCCTCTAGGTTCGCCAGAATGGTAGCGTCATCCTCAACGTATTCTTTAAGCGTGAATATTTTATCGGCTGTGCCGGGAAAGGTGTGAATCACTTGGCGCTTGTGCCCTTGCGTCAGCGTTAGGATAAGATCGGCCCAGTCTGTCAATTCGGCATGTAAAGGGGTAGATTCAAAGGCATCCGTAACCCCCCGATCCCGCAGCACCGCTTCCGCATGACGGGAAATGGAAGAGCCTTTCATGGCGGCCACCCCCGCCGAACGAACCTGCACCTCCAACCCCCGGTCCCGCGCCAGCTTGCGCAGCATTCCCTCGGCCATCGGGCTGCGGCACGTATTTCCGGTACATACAAACAAGATGCGCATGCCCTTTCACCTCCATGTTAAGCGAGAAGTGTTCCCGCGTTTGAACCTTTATTTTATCACGAATCGCCGCTGATTCAAAAGATGAACAACAGTCCAAACGCCAGCAAAATCGCTCCGCCGGCCGCCTCACCGTAATCGCCCAGCGAACGCCCCATCCCTCGTCCCATCGCCAGCCCAACTAAGGACATGATGCCGCCAAAAAATCCAAACGCCAGCACCGTCAACAGCCAGTCTCCATGGAACATGCCCAGCGACACGCCAACGGAAAACGAATCGATGCTGACGCTAAGCGAAAACAGCAGCACGCCAAACCACGTCCGGTGGTTGATTGAATGCACGCCGCTGCCTTTGACTGAACTGATGATCATATGGGCGCCGAGCAGGAACAAGAGCCCTCCCGCGGCGTACCGCGCCAGGCTTCCCAGCAGCGCCCCGACATATTGTCCCGCCGCAATGCCAAGCAGAGGCATTAGCACGTGAAAGAGAGCGACCATCGTTCCGATGCGGAGCGCGTCTTTCCGCCGGACTCCTTTCATGCCGATGCCTACGCCTAGCGACAAAGCATCCATTCCGAGCGCAGCCGCCATCAGCAGGATCGTCAACAGCTCTCCCAGCCGCTCATAAGCCTCTGTCATAACCGCTAGTCCCCTTTGTCCAGTCTTTTGTACAACCATATGCGGACAGGTTACAGTTCATGACTTGGCGGGATGAGGGAACTGGGGAGAACGGAGCGGGGAAACCACTTTAGACCAGATAGCAGCCGATCCCCCACCTTCGTGATATGCCGATCCTCCCACCCTCGTAACATAAAGGTAAAAAGTGGCGTTATTGGGCTCAACATGCGGAAATCCCGCTCAAATAACGGTATTTTGTGGCGTTAATTCTCTTAAAAGTTGGCCATCCGCCGCATCCCCGCAGAAATAACGCCATGAATTACCGCTATTTCCCCATAGTAAGTACATTTCACAATTTATAACGCCATAAAATACCGCTAAATTCTTAGCCGCATTAATTCCACGTTTCCTCCCAGCCGCCAAACAAATCCATCTGACGCGGCGGAAGCCCGCGCGGTGACTGGCCTAGTAAGCCCATCATTTCCAGCGCATTCACCGCTGCATCTCCGCCGGAATTGTTGTTAAAGATCATGCAGATCTCCTTCGTGCCTTGGCTGAGCAACTGGTCCAGCATCTCGATCCACTCCTGCAGCTCTTCCTGCGAATAGCGGTACAACGTGCGAATTTCCCGCCAGTTTGCCGCTCCCGCTTGGCTCCAGCCCGCGGCGTTTCGGCCATGCATGCGGACGATCGTTAACTCGGCATCGGTAGGCTCCAGCACCGTCGGGACCGACCCTTGCCCTACCTGAGGTTCATCGCAAACAATATGAATCCAGCCTTCTTGGCGCATGAACTCCAGCGTGCGCTCCCGATTCCCGGCCGCAAACCAGCTTTGATGGCGAAACTCCAGCGCCAGCGGCAGGTTGCCCATCCATTTGCGGATGGCCCGCAGCTGCCGAACATGCTCCGGCGTGCAATCAAACCAAGGCGGGAACTGGAACATGACGGCTTTAAGCCGGCCGGCCTCCACCACCGGACGGATCGAATCCAGGTAAGCTTGGAACATGTCGCCCGGTCCACCAAACGGCGATTTGCCCCGGCTATGGCCGGTCATCCCTTGAAAGGCTTTAATAATATACGTAAAGTCGGGCGGCGTCTCCGCCAGCCAGCGGCGATACACCTCTTCCCCCAGCACGGCGTAAAAAGAACTGTCGACCTCCACCACGCGAAAATACTTCGCGTATTCGGTGAGCTTGTTGCGGGCCGGCGTGCGGGCAGGGTATAAATCGTCATGATCGCCCCAGCCGGCTAAGCCGATGCGGATCATGACCTCACCCCCTGCCTTCTCCGACTTCTCCGCCGGCGTCAATCACCCGGTGACCGGCGGCTTTCAGCAGCCGGTTCATCACCGCCGAGCCAAGCCCCTCTTCGGGGCAGGCTTCGGCGAGGATGTAGGTGACGCCGCATTCGTCGAAGCGGCGGAGCGCTGCGTAGAGACGGTGCGCCGCCGTCTCCAGCTCGGCCTCGCGGCCGAGCGAAAGCGCGCAGTCGGCGCGGTAGGAGCGCCACGTCGTGGGCGGGCATGCGCACGCCCACGGTGGACAACCCCGCCGTCACGCGAGGCGAGACGGAGCCTTCGGCCACGGGCAGCACCAGCGTCAGCGGCCCGGGCCAGAACGCCTCCATGAGCCGCCGTGCCGTCTCGTTCACTTCCGTGACGAGTCCGTCCAGCTGACTCACGTCGGCGATGTGCACGATCAGCGGATTATCGGACGGGCGTCCCTTGGCGGCAAATATCGCCTCCACCGCCGCCGGATTCCGCGCATCTGCGCCAAGCCCGTACACCGTCTCTGTCGGGAACGCCACCGTTCCGCCGGAGGCCAACACCTCGGCGGCTTCCTTCAGATTATCTCCAGCCCCAGGCTCAACCCGCCACCAGCGGGTTAGCTTTGGCGCGACCTCCCCCAGAGCAGGCAGATCTCCGGCGCGAAGAGTTTTATTTTCCATAGATTGATTTCGGTTCATTCTCGCTCATCCCAAACTGTTCGATATCGATATATTCTACTATTATACCCGAACCCGTCCATGCGCATAGCCCGCCTTGGTCAAGCCCGCAAAAAAACCGTCCGGATTCCTCCGAACGGTATCTCCTCACATCAACGATGCAATTAAGCAAATAAACTAGTAATCCAGTTCCAGAAGTTCACCAGCATATCCCACAGGAAGAAGCGAACCTCCGCCTGCTCCGGCTCCACCTGAACCGCATCTCCCGAAATCCCGGCAGCTGAAGCCTTCACCACCGTCGCGGTCGCCGCCCCGGTGTCCTTCGCCAACGCGTCCCCGCTCCCGGCATCAATGAAGCATAGCGGCGGAAACAACACACACCACCAATTCTTCCCTTTTCCTTCGCCCAGCGTCACGCGCAGCGCTTCATAATCGCCGGCCGGATAAACCGCGCCGCCGTACATTTTAGTCGGAAACGGCACCGTCCCGAGCTCCACTTGAAAATCGTAAGTTTTCCCATACTTTTGGAGCGTCTCGCCAACTTGTTCTTCGATTGCAGGCAGATGGTCGCGAATCACCCGGCGAGCCTCGTCCAGGCTCTGCGGATTGTCCAGCTGCGCAACCCAACCGTTCATTTGCTCCACCACGGCATCACGAACGCGGCGTTTCACCAGCTGATCGCCGGTTCCGTCCGAATTGGCCAAAATGCGCAGCCGAATCGATTCCTGCGGAATGATCCCTTGCGTCCCTGCCGCAGCGGCGGTATCGACCATCTGTCCCTCCCAGGACATCAACAACATCACAATAGAAAAAAAGAAAAGTGCGATTTTCTTAAGGGAAGGTGTACGTTGACTCATGATTCTTGCTCCTAACCAAACCGGTATTTCAGCAGCTGATGTCTATCAGTATGTCCGGTTAAGAGACTTCTAAACCTAAGAATCTAGTAATTTTTTGCTCAGCGAAAAATAGAGTTAAACGATCACCCTATTCCCGAGAATCTCCCGTTTTTGAGCCAAATAAGAGGAAATCATCACCTTATTCCCCTCCAAGTGCGCCGATTTGGCCCCTACAGCAGCAAATAAGCATAAAAAATCACCTTATTCCAGCGCAAATCCTCGCTCCGCGCCGCAATAAGGTGAAATCGTAACTCTATTGAACGCCTTGAACACCTAGAACGTCTCGAACGTCTCGAACGTCTTGAACGCCTTGAGAGCCTTGACCGACTTAACCGCCTGAGCGGACTAGGTGTGTTATCTTCATCGTGTTTAGGCGTATAAGCAATCCACTTCTCGCACACTCGCAAACACCGGCACGACACGTCCGTGCAGCTCTCCAGCCACCGCTTTCCTTCTCACATAACATCACACAACATCACCCAACTTCGCTCAGCTCGGTTAACCTTGACTTTCCGGCCGACGTTTCGATCGGAGCAGGGAGTAGCGGGAGGACGCCGACGATGATACCACCGGTTTTTCCTCTTCCTTCTCCTGCCCGTAAATGCGAATGCTCATCGCTACACCGATGCTGGCCATATTAATCAGCAGCGAGGTACCGCCATAGCTGATGAACGGTAAGGTAATCCCCGTTAAAGGCATCAGGCCGATAAACATACCGATATTTTCGAAGATCTGATACAGCAGCATCGCCACGATCCCCACGATCAAGAACGGCCCGCCGGTCTCGCGACACTCGAGGGAAATCAGGATCAGCCGGTGGATTAACACGAAATACAGCAGGAGCAAGGCCGAGCTTCCGATAAACCCAAACTCCTCGGCGATCACCACAAAGATCGAGTCCGAATAGGTGAGCGGCACGCGTTCCGACTGGACCGTCTCCCCTTTCATGTAGCCTTCCCCGGTCATGCCGCCGGAGGCAATCGCCAGCTTGGCGTTCCGGGTATGATAGGAGGCGTCCTCCGACGCTTTCTCCGGCATCAGCCACGGATCGATCCGGTTAATCCAGTGCTCCCGGCCGATTTCCACGAAGAAGTTATACACTTGATCGTGATAAGCCTTGTAAGCCGTAATCCCACCGATGACCGAACCGGCGAAGATCACCAGCGCGATCAGCGCATGCCAGTATTTAATGTTTCCGATCCACAGCATCCCCGCCAAAATGATGACATAGCTGAGCGCATTCCCCAAATCGTTTTGCGCCATGACGGCGACAAACGGAACGAAGGTCAACAGACAGATCGGCACAACATCACGCCAGAACGATAGCCGAGGTTTGCGTTTGCGAAGCAGCATAAACCCGAGGAAGATCACCAGCAGCAGCTTAAAAAACTCCGCCGGTTGAAAGCTTTGATTAATGACGGGAATGGTTAACCAACCCGTGGCATTGTAATACGTATTCCCGATAAACATCACGACGATTAACAATCCGAAGCCAAACAGATATAAATAAGGCGCGTATTTGAGGAGCAGACGATAATCCACGATGGAGACCCCGAAAAACACGACGAACCCCAGCGCGTAATAAGCGAGCATACGAAGGTGATAGCCATGATATTGGGTATTCGACGTAGCGCTGTACAGCACCGCGATACTGATGATCATGAGCAGCACCAAGATCAGGACGATGGAGTAATCGATTTTTTTCAGTTTGCTCAGCATGTACATCCTCTTTTCTTTATCTAGAAACCCCGTACCTTTACTTTAAAAGAAACCCACCCTAACTACAAATGAGCCCTTTGACCCAAATAACGGGTAAAGCGGCTAAAAGGTTTCCTTTTTGGTGTTATTTTACCCATCGGTGCAAAAAAAGAACGCCAACGCTTAGCGTTGGCGCCCGAAAATGGGGGTCGGGATAGGAAGGAAATGAAATGGGGGGAGGGGAGGTAAGGTTACACAGGGGTGATCAACGTGATGAGGCCCGTGGCGGCCGTCAGAGCGAAAATACCGATCGTTTGAATATTGCTAAGCTGAACGGTAAAGGTGCTGCCTTGAACTACGGTCTGGATAAAGTCTGGTGCGTTGTACCGGGTAATGCGAAGTTCGACGTTACCCAGCGTAGCCTGAACCGTAACGATCCCGGTTGGGCCTAATGGGTCGGCGGCCACGAAATACCCTTGGCCGACGCCGGCAGCTTGCGCGTACGGAAACGTCAGCGTAAACGCCATGTGGAATCTCCTCCTTTCGGTTCGAGATACCACATTCTATGAAACTATCCTTCCAGAGTTAACGGCTTTTGGTTGAGGAGATTCACCTATTTTCATAGAGTCTCGTTACGGGAAAATCACCGCCCGCGCGCGATGCCCAGCACGTGGCGGTCGATGCCGGCGAGATCGGGAACCGTCACGATCTCGTCCCAATGGCCGGCGTCGCGGAGCAGGGCCGCGACGTCGGCGGCTTGGCCCTGGCCGAGCTCGAAGCCGATCAGGCGAGGCGGCCGAGGCAGCCGCGCGAGC
>NZ_LN909063.1:542038-555457 GCF_001486505.1 Paenibacillus rubinfantis | reverse complement strand
CAGCCCGTCCGGGCCGCCGTCCAGCGCGCCGCGCGGCTCGAAGTCCCGCACCTCCGGCTGCAGGTGCGGGATGTCTTCCGCCGGAATATACGGCGGATTCGACACTACGATGTCCAGCGGCTCGCCGGCAAAAGGTTCAAGCAGGTCCCCCTGCTTGAACGTCACCGCAAGGCCGAGCCGCCGGACATTGTCCTGCGCCACCGCCAGGGCGTCCGGCGAGATATCGCTCGCCGCCACGCGCCACGCTGGGCGCAGATGGGCCAGGGCCGCGGCGATCGCGCCGCTGCCCGTACCGATATCGGCGGCGTACGGCGCGCCGCCGGGCCACAGCGCATCGCCCTCCAGCGCGATGCGCTCCACGAGCAGCTCCGTTTCCGGGCGGGGGATCAGCACCGCCGGGTTGACCCGGAAGGTCAACCCGTAGAATTCCTGTTCCCCGATGATATACTGCGCTGGCTCGCCCGCCGCTTTGCGGCGGATTACCGCTTCCCAGGCGTCCTGCTTGTCCGCCGGGAACGGCTCGCGGAGCGCGGCCAAATATGCTGCACCCGCCAGGCCCAGCACATGGCGGAGCAGCAGCTCCGCGTTGGACTCGGGCTCCCGCACGCCCGCCGCCCCTAAAAAAGAAGAAGCCTCTTTACGGGCTTCCCAAATCGTCATTGCACCGGACATCCGGTATCCTTCGCTGTGCAAAACGTTATTCTCCTTTATCCATCAGTTCGGCTTGCTCGGCAATCGTCAGCGCCGACACAATCTCCCCGATCTCACCGTTCATGACCTGGTCCAGCTTGTGCAGGGTCAGGCCGATGCGGTGGTCGGTCACCCGGCTTTGCGGGAAGTTGTAAGTCCGGATCCGCTCACTGCGATCCCCGGTACCCACTTTGCTCTTCCGTTCGCCAGCGTATTTCGCTTCCTCTTCCTGCCGTTTCATATCGAAGATCCGGGCGCGCAGCACCTGCAGCGCCTTCTCTTTGTTGGAGTTTTGCGATTTGCCGTCCTGGCATGTCGCCACGATTCCCGTCGGGATATGCGTCACCCGCACGGCCGACTTCGTCGTGTTGACCGATTGGCCGCCCGCGCCGCTCGAACAGAACGTATCGACGCGAATGTCCTTATCCAGGATTTCAATATCCACATCCTCAACTTCCGGCAAGACCGCCACCGTCGAGGTCGACGTGTGAATCCGTCCGCCGGATTCCGTCGCCGGAATCCGCTGTACGCGATGCGCACCGCTCTCGTATTTCAGTTTGCTATATGCGCCCCGGCCGTTAATCATAAAGATAACCTCTTTAAACCCGCCCAAGTCGCTTTCATTCATATCCATCACATCGATACGCCAGCCTTGCGAGTCGGCATACCGCGTATACATCCGGTACAAATCAGCGGCAAACAAAGCCGCTTCATCCCCTCCGGCCGCACCGCGGATTTCCACGATGACGTTCTTATCGTCATTGGGATCCTTCGGCAGCAGCAAAATGCGGATTTTCTCTTCCAATTCCTGTTGGCGTGCGCTTAGTTCCTCGATTTCCATCTTCACCATTTCGCGCATTTCGTCATCCAGCTTCTCGGCCTGCATCGCTTTTGCCGCTTCCAGCTCTTCAACAACATTCTTATATTCGGTGTACGCCTCATAAGCCGGCTGTAAATCCGATTGTTCTTTGGAGTAATCCCGCAGCCGTTTCGAGTCGTTCGCCACGTCCGGATCACAGAGCAGCTCGCTCAGCTTCTCATAACGGTCAGCCAGGGATTGTAGTCGGTCCAACAAGGGATGTCACCTCTCTTCATTCAATCACATTATCTTTATAAAAAGCCGCTCATCCGCAGCCTTATTATATCAGGGATAAACGACTTTTTATTATACCATGAAGGTCGTGTTTTGGCTAGATCAGCTTCGCCCAGATCCCTAGCTGCCAACCTGAACCTTTCCACCCGCAAAAAAAGACGCCCAAAAGGCGCCTTTCCTTGACATGCATAAACGGCCGCCTATAAATCAAGCGAACGACTGCCTCCACCATCCATCTGTTCCGTTCCCGGGTTTGCGAACCCCGCCGGCGGACGGAGGGCGGCGATTTGCTCGATCAGCGACTGCTCCAGCTTGGCGTTCCAGTTACGAACGATACCCGGAAGCAAGCAAGCATCGACGATCACCCACACGGTCAGCGCCAACCCAAACAGGATAACGGGAATGAGCAGCAGCAGCGAGTAGGCCGTCTCCGGCGATTCCACGCTTTCGATCCCCGCCGCAATGGCAAACCCAATGTAGAGTCCAATCGCCAGGATAGCTAAACAAAGCTGTACGACCCCGCTGGCAATCCGCTTCAAGTAGAAACGATGCACGCCCAAATGACCAGCCAGCAGCATCAGGTAGGCCAGGCCCAGCGATTTTTCACGCTTATTCATTTCCGAATTCAGGAGCAACAGCTCGCTCGTGGTCAGATCGCTTTTCGTCAACATGATTAGATTGGATACTCCGGAGATCTGCCGCGATCATAGAAAATCCGGTCGATAATCCGGTTCTCTACCTCACCGTTATGACGTTTCACCCAAGTGTGCACCAGGAAAGCGTCCACGATCCACCAGATCCCGGTTGCGATCAGTCCGACTACCGTCAGCGACAAAATCAGTTGAGTGACGGCTGTTCCGATCTTCCCCATGTAAAAACGATGTCCCCCGAAGATTCCAAGGAAATACCATAGGATATAAGCTACAAACATGTTTTTCCCCTGGTTTTTCACTTCGGATTCCAGCAACAGCAATTCCCGGGTATCCAACTGGGACTTGCGGTGCAAGGCGTAATCCATACTCATTACAAAAACTCCCCCTAGATGTAAGAATGAATCCAACTTGAATTAAGTATACAAACTCGATTCTATGAAAACAATGCAAATTATTACCATACGTTCATCTTTCTAAATGAAGGTATGCCGGACATTCTCTTTATATACACTCCTTATTTTACAAATAAAAAAATGCAAATTACAAAAAAACTGCCCCAAGGCTCGCCTCACTCTGCGATCCCTGGGGCAGCGATCCACCGCTAATACCCGAAGTTAAATTATACGTTAAAGCGGAAATGCATGACATCGCCGTCTTGGACGACGTAGTCTTTGCCTTCCAACCGCAGTTGACCGCGTTCACGCGCCGCATTCATCGAACCGGCTGCAACCAGGTCATGGTAAGAAACCACCTCGGCGCGGATAAAACCACGCTCGAAGTCGGAGTGGATAACGCCCGCCGCTTGCGGCGCTTTCGTCCCTTTGCGGATCGTCCAGGCACGAACCTCCTGCACGCCGGCTGTAAAGTACGTATACAGGCCGAGCAAGCGATAAGCGGCCTGGATCAGACGATCCAATCCGGAAGCGCTCAGACCCAGCTCCTCCAGGAACATCGCCTTATCTTCGCCTTCCAGTTCCGCAATCTCCGCTTCCACCTTGGCGCTGATCGGCACCACTTCGGCTCCTTCAGCCGCAGCGAACTCTTTCACCTGCTGCACATAAGGATTGCTGTCGGCTTCGGTCACGCCGTCCTCACTGACATTGGCGGCGTACAGCACCGGCTTTAAGGTCAAGAGGTGCAAATCGCGCACGATTTGCTTCTCTTCATCGGTCAGCTCCACGCTGCGCGCCGGCTGATCGTTATAGAGCGCCTCCTTGATCCGTTCCAGGACCTCAACCTCCTGCGCGTATTGCTTGTTGCCGCCCTTCATATTTTTCTTGGAGCGTTCGATTCGTTTCTCGACGCTTTCCACGTCGGCCAAGATCAGCTCCAGGTTAATCGTTTGGATGTCGCTGATCGGGTTAATTTTGCCGTCCACGTGCGTAATATTCTCATCCTCAAAGCAGCGGACCACATGCACGATCGCATCCACTTCGCGGATATGCGCCAGGAATTTGTTACCCAATCCCTCGCCCTTACTTGCGCCACGTACCAATCCGGCGATATCAACAAATTCGAACGCCGTTGGTACCGTACGGTTCGGAACAACCAGCTCGGTCAGCTTGTCGAGCCGCTCATCCGGCACCTCGACCACGCCGACATTCGGGTCGATCGTGCAAAACGGATAGTTTGCGGATTCGGCCCCCGCCTGGGTTATCGCGTTAAACAGTGTGGATTTCCCCACGTTCGGTAAACCCACAATGCCTGCTTTTAAAGCCATATGATTGACAACTCCTCATTCATGTAATTGCTCAGCTTCCTTCAACCATAGTAACGATACGCCGGGAATATTTCAAGGATAACGATCTCCCCCCCGTGCTCAGGGTCGTGCCCGGGTCCGCATTCTAGCCGCGATCCTCCAAGGTTTTGCTCATCTGAATGTCCGTGGCGATGTAACCCATCTTTTGATACAACCGGTAAGCCCGCTGGTTATGCCCGAACACATGGAGGCCAATCCTATTCAGCCCCAACTCGCGCACCTGATCCTCCAACGCGGTCATCGTCGCTTGACCGTAACCCTGGTCCTGGAATTCATCATAGATCAGGATATCGAGGATAAACACAATCGGTCCTTTTTCCTGCTCCATTACATTAAACCAAAGATGACCCACGGGCGTTTGCTGTTCCGTCTCCTTGACACTGAACAGATAGGCCCCCGCTGTCTCCAGATCGTCCGGGAGAAATCTGCGAAACGTCGCTTCGGCGAGCGCCGGCGCGTCCTCCGGCTTCCAGGTGCCGGCTACGACTTTCTCCTCTGCATATTCGCGGACCGATCGACTGCGAAACGCCTGATATTCCGTCTTCGTCATGGGAACCAATTGAACCATAAGTATCCTCTCCCTACCGGTCCTTAGCGGACCCTAATAAACAACGATCATCTATCCGAGCGGATACCAAAATCCCTGAAACAAGCTGCGTTTCAACCAGATACCACCCGCCAGCAAAACCGCGCACAGCAACGCGATCAGCTTATCGCTTCCCTTCATCACGGTGCCCATGTACCAGGTTCGCCGCGGTTTCGTACCGAATCCACGCAGGTCCATGGCATCGGAGACCGATTCGATATGCTGCAATGAGGATTGCAGCAGCGGCACAACCGCCTGCGTCAGATTCCGCGCCCGCTGGAGCAGCGTCCCGTCTCCACGGGAGATTCCTAACCCTCGCATCTGAAGCGCGTTTAGGATCGTGCGAAACTCCTTCGTCAAATCGGGGATGTAGCGAAAGGCGATGCTGACGGCATAAGCGAGCTTGTAAGGAACGCCCAGTTTGTTTAAGCTGGCAGCAAAGCGGCTGGGATGCGTCGTAAAAATAAACAGCAGCGTAATCGGCAGCAATGTCAAATATTTAAACGACAGCGTCAGCACATAAACCAACGTTTCCGCATTAATGCTGTCATACCCAAGCGAGATTAACGGCGTATTGCTTCCGGTCAATGTCGTGCCAAATCGAGGTGTGATCAGAAGAATAAAAATGCTATTAATGACGGTAAAAACGGTCAGCGCCCAGAACAACAGCGCCATTTTGCGGAACGGCACCCGAGCCAGCAACAGCATCGAAACCCCGCCGGCCAGCATGACGGCAAACACACGCAAATCCATGAACAGGAAGGTGACAACCGTCCAGGTTAGCAGCAGGATCAACTTAACCGCCCCATCCATCCGGTGAAAAAAGGAGTCCCCCGCTGCGTATAATCCACTCGTTTGGCTCATGCTCGCTTCACCTTCTTTTCCGCGGCGATAAAAGCCTCAACGAACCTCGCCGGTGAAGCCAGCCCCCGGGCCTCGGCGAAACGCGCCAGGCTCGTCTCCCGCAGATTGGCCTGCGCGGTGATAGCTCCGTCGGCTAAAATACGGGCCACCGCGTCCTCAGCGATGATTCGGCCCTCCACCATCACGGCCGCCCGGTCCGCATATTCCAGCGCCAAATGCATGTCATGCGTAATGAACAGAAACGCCATTCCCTTAGCAGCTAGCCGGTCGATGAATTCCATAAATTCGGTATAATGCCGATAATCCTGGCCTGCTGTGGGCTCATCCAATATCATAAGCTTGGGCTGCAGCACCAGAATCGCCGCGATACTAAGCCGCTTCTTTTGCCCAAAGCTCAGTGCGGAAACCGGCCAGTTCCGGTATGGATACAGGCCGCAAATCTGCAAGACTTCCTCCGTACGCTGCTCTCGCTCGCCTTCGGGGACTCCGCGCGCCGCCAGGCCGATGCGAATCTCGTCCCGCACCATGTGTTGGGTCAACATGTGATGGGGATGTTGCATCACGTAACCAATCTCTTCGCCGCGTCGACGGATCGACCAGCCGGTGATCGCCTCACCGCGCAGACGAACCTCCCCCGCGCTCGGCTTAAGCAAGCCGGTAATCAACCCCGACAGCGTGGATTTACCGGCTCCGTTGCTGCCGAGCAGGGCCACGGTTTCACCGGTGCGGACGGTCAGCGAGACGTCCTCCACTGCGTTCTTGCCCGGCTTATAGGCGAAGGACACGCCTCGCAGCTCAAGCAGCGGCTCACCAAGGCTGCTCCGTGCCGCCGGCGGAACGGACGCCGCCCACGACTCCAGCCGCTCCCGCAGCTGCGGCTCGCTTAGCTGCAGCTCGCTTAGTTGCAGCTCGTTCAGTCGCGGCTCGTTCAGCCCTGCGGAAGCGGACGTTTCCCCGTCGTTCTCTACCGCGTCAGACTCCTGGAGCCGCAGCGTCTCCGGTCCGGTCAAACCGGTAAATGCCGACAATGGCAGTCCCGCATGGCTCAGCGCCTCCAAGTACAGCGGCTGGCGTAAGCCGTACCGGGGAAGGATGCCGGCCGCCAGCAGCTCATCCGGCGTGCCGATCGCCGCAATCTCCCCCCCGTTCATTACGACAACGCGATCGATATGCTCCAGCAAGACGTCTTCGACCCGATGCTCGATAAGGATCACCGTTTTCCCTTGGCTGCGGTGGATTTCGTCGATCAGCCGCATCGCTTTGGCACCGCTGGCAGGGTCTAAATTGGCGAGCGGCTCATCAAACAGCAAAATATCCGCTTGCGTCGACAATACGCCGGCCAGCGAGACATGCTGTTTTTGCCCGCCGGACAGTTCATGCGGACCTTGCGCTTCATACGCTCGCATCCCAACGAGATCCAGCGCCGACGAAACGGCCGCTTTCATCTCATCTAGCGGAGCCCCTTCATTCTCCAGTTGAAAAGCCACATCTTCCCCAACCGTCTGGCCGACGAACTGAGCATCCGGATTTTGCAGGATCGTCCCAATCCGGCGGCTGCGCTCGAAGATCGTCATTGCCGAGGCATCTTGGCCGTCCAGCAGCAGTTGTCCGGACATTTCGCCGCCGTACGAAAAGGGAATTAGCCCATTGATACAATGGGCTAATGTCGACTTGCCGGACCCGCTGGGGCCAGCGATCCATATTTTCTCGCCGCGCTTGATTTCCAGATGGATGTTCTTTAGCGTAGGTTCACTCTGATTTTTGTAGCGGAAACTGAACTGTCGGAAAGTTATGACTGCTTGCATGTTTTCAGTAAGCTCCTTTTATCTGTCTACGCTTAAATTCGAGTTGCTGCGGTTGCGTTTCACGTAAGCCAACACCGCCGGAAGCCCCAGAATGAGAAACACGGCCAGGTTCGCCAGACCCGCAGAAATGACTTGAACCGCGATCTTATCGTTGGGTTCACCCATCACAAGAATGTCGAAGTACCCGGAAAAAGCCAGCGAAACAAAGATCCCCACGATGCCGTAAACGATAAACCAAGCCACGTGGTTTTTCTTCATCCGCCCTTCCTGGGCGTTGAAGTCCTTGGCCAAGTAAATCAGGCCCATAAAAGCCGCGGTGATGCCCGAGCCAAGGGCCCAGCCCCACCACACGGTGCCGCTCGTAATCAAATCGTTGATCACGTGTCCGATAAACCCGGCGACAAAGCCAACGACTGGCCCAAACAACGCGCCGAAAATCGCCAGCAAAGCGATAGCCGGACGCAGCTGCGTATCCGGCGCGATCGGGATGCCGATCCAGCTGGTCGCTCCGTACAGGGCGGCTCCAATCCCGATCGTCACCACCGTTCTCGTGCTCCACTTCCACAATGAAGGTTTCATATCCAACTCCCTCTCCGTACGCCAAAACCCGCCATATCGCCCACGGGATCTGCCGCCGATTTATGTATTGACCCGCCGCCGTTGCCTTATCAAATAGGTCCAAACTCCGTCCAGGCGAACCGGTATTCACCTTCAATATAATAGGGATTCCGTATGATTGCAACAAATTCTTACAAGTTTAGTTGGAATTCATCCCCCCACCCGCGTCCCCGTCGCTTTTTGCACCATTATCCCCTTTAATCAGGCTGCCGCCCTCGCCCTCATTCTCATTCTCATCCTCATAGCTCAGCCCCTCTTTGCGCCATTATCCCGCTCAATCAGGTGTTAGCTCGCCGCCCACTCGCTTTGCACCATTATCCCGATTAATCAGAAGCCGATCATCCTCTTGCCGCTTTACACCATTATCCCGTTTAATCAGGTGACACTATCACGACCCAGTCGCTTGCACATTATCCCCTTTAATCAGGCATCACTATCACGGCCCAGTCGCTTTGCGCTATTATCCCATTTAATCAGGCGCTGCTCTCATGGTCAGTTGCTTGCACCATTATCCCGTTCAATCAGGAGTCCACTCATGGTTCGATCACTTGGGCCAGGCTCATTCGGAGAACTATTTCAGAACATAACTTCTCAGCACCTGAGCAAAAGGGATAATCATGCAAAGGGGCCAGCCGCAACATACGGAGCGGGCACACCAGGCCTCCACCGCCCTTCGCGTTGCATCGGTGGGGGGAAGAGCGGCACCTTCTACTGCTACTCACGGCGCACAAGCAAGGTTCAGAGTATTACCTGCCCTTTTCTAGCATCTGCCCGGCTTCTGAGCAAAAGGGATAATCACGCAAAGGGGCCAGCCGCAACATACGGAGCGGGCACACCAGGCCTGCGCCGCCCTTCGCGTTGCATCGGTGGGCGGAAGAGCGGCACCACCCTCGACAGCTACTCGCGGCGCACGAGCCGCGGCGTATTCCGCAGCGCCGGTATGTTGCCGGCGCCAATGCCGAACATGGCGGTGCGGAGCTCCAGCTCGACGCGCTCCAGCAGCGCGTCCAGCCGCTCCTCCGAATGCACCGCCGGTTCGAGCAGCGCCCGGCCGAACCCGGCCAGGTCCGCGCCAAGCGCCAGCGCTTTGCACGGGGTCGCTGCCGCGGAACTTCTCGACCTGGCTCCACGAGGTGCCGCCGGCGCCCGCGACGTCGATGAAAGCGACGCCTGCTTCGCGCAGCCGTCTCGCCGTAGCGCCGTCGATGCCCCAGCCGACCTCCTTAACGCCAACCGGAATCGGCAGCTCGCGGCAAACCTCCTCGATCCGCCGCAGCAGCCCGCCAAACTTCGTATCTCCCTCCGGCTGGAACACTTCCTGCAGGCTGTTCAAATGCAGTACGAGCATGTCCGCTCCGGCGATCTCCACCGCCCGCTTGCAATCCTCCGGCCCGTAGCCGTAATTTAACTGCACCGCGCCGAGATTAGCGATGATCGGGATAGACGGCGCCAGCTTCCTTACCGCAAAGGTAGGCGCAAGCTCGTCCCGTTCTACGGCGGCCCGAACCGAGCCGACGCCCATCGACCAGCCGCGCCGCTCCGCCGCCTCCGCAAGGCGCGTATTAATCTCGCCGGCCAACCGACTGCCGCCGGTCATCGAGCTGATCAGCAGCGGCGTACGCAGCGAAGCGCCGAGAAATGCCGTCTTCAAGCTGATTTCAGCAAAATCTAACTCCGGCAGCGCGTTGTGGCGAAAGCGGTATTTTTCAAACCCGTTGCGGATCCCCTCCGCGTTCACTTCCTCTTCCAGGCAGAGCCGGATATGCTCGGTTTTACGTTCCGATGTCGGTTCCATGCCGTAGTCCCTCCTTGATTGCGAAATACGCCGGGCGGCTCATCGCCGGCCCGCCCCTTACGTCTCCGCTACAGGAGCGGAGATAAGAGCCGAGCCGCGGATTCCGCCAGGCGTACCGGGATTTTCTTATTCATAAAATCATGCTTGTCAATCAGCTTCGCCGACAGCAGGTCGCGTTCGAAGTTGTTCACGACCTTCGCGACGCTGTCGCTTTGTACTAGAAGCGCGTTCACCTCGAAATTCAAATGGAAGCTGCGCATATCCATATTGGCTGTCCCGACAGTAGCGACTTCCCCGTCCACGATCAGCAGTTTGGAATGCAGGAAGCCTTTTTCGTATTCGAAAATTTTGACTCCTACCTCCAGCAGCGCCTGAAAATACGAATGGGACGCGAGGAACGGCAGCCATTTGTCCGGTTTGGCCGGGAACAGGATGCGTACGTCGATCCCCGATAAGCTGGCCACGCGCAGTGCGGTCAGGATGTCCTCGTCCGGGATAAAATACGGCGTCGCCAGCCACACGGATTTTTTCGCCGACGTTATCATCGCAAAGAAGATGTTCTTGAGCGTCCGGCTTTCGTTGTCCGGTCCGCTGGGCACGATCTGCACCGCACCGCTGCAGCCCTGCTCCAGCTCAGGGGACAAGTAGGCCAGGTCCATGATCTTCTCCCCGGTCACATACTGCCAGTCCTGCAGAAAAATAATCTGCAGCGACCGGACCGCCTCCCCTTTTACAAGCATGTGCGTATCACGCCAGAAGCCGTACGTTTTGCTGCGGCTCAAATACTCGTCACCGACGTTAAGTCCGCCGATGAATCCAGTATTGCCGTCGATGACGACGATTTTGCGGTGGTTGCGATAATTCACCCGGCTCGACAGGGCCAGAAAACGCATCTGTCCGTAAACGCCAACCTTGACTCCGGCTCCCCGCAGCTCCGCGATAAACGACTTAGGCAGGCCAATGCTGCC
Organism: Paenibacillus rubinfantis; assembly: GCF_001486505.1. Lineage (GTDB taxonomy): Bacteria > Bacillota > Bacilli > Paenibacillales > Paenibacillaceae > Fontibacillus > Fontibacillus rubinfantis. The sequence goes on along the minus strand of NZ_LN909063.1, from coordinate 544,626 downwards.
GACCGCATCGAACATGAACCGGACCTCAACTCCGGCCCGCGCTTTTTCCATCAACGTCTTCTGGATTTCCCGCCCGATATCGTCGGCGCGGTAGATGTAGTACTCCATATGGATATGATGCTCGGCTTTCTTCAGCTCGCGCAGCAGGTTGGTAAAAGTCTCCTCGCCGTTGGTCAACACCTGCGTGCGGGTCGCCATCGAATACGGCGTACGGGCCAACCGCTGCGACAGATGCAGCAAGCGCTGCTGGCCCGGGCTGAACTGCGACAAATCGCGGGGCAGCAAATGGCCGCTGCGGTCGATCCGTTCGTAGCTGAGGCGGTCTTGTTCCGCTTTTTTATCGAATTTACGCCGCTTGAAATAGTTTTGGCCCAGCAGAAAATAAAGCAACAGCCCAACGACCGGCAGCAAAGCAAGCACGATAATCCAGGCTACCGTGCTGGACGGATTGCGGTTCTCCATAAAAATGGCGAGGCCGATCGTGATAACGGTCAGCGTTTGGAAAATACTAACGAGTGTACCCCCGAATTTACCGAAGACGCCAAATCCGAAATAATAGAAAGCAAATAAAATCGCGGCGATGAAAATGATTTGAAGTCCCCGTCTCATCGTTGTACTCCTTCTTTTTCTAATAATGCTTGATTATATTCTACATGAACGTTCGAATTCTTCCTACTGGTGTGAGGGAAAAATGTACGCCTATACCGATTTGAATCCGCCTGGGCTTTGTACTATAATCGGGAGTGACCCATGAGTCATAAATAGAACCCACGAGTCAGAGGAAGGAGGCTCGGTCTTATTTGTCCCATCCATCCATCGACAAAAAGAAGCTGATTTTACGAGCGGCCATGCAGTTATTTGCAACCAAAGGCTCGTCCGCCACGTCGATGCAGGAAATTGCCGAAGCCTGCGGGATGTCCAAAGGCAGCCTGTACCTTCACTTCAAATCGAAGGAAGAGCTGGAGCAGAGCTTGTTCGACTACTGCTATCAGATGCTGCTTGACCAGATGACCCAGGTGGAGCTGCAGCAAGAGTTAACGCCAAAAGAGAAGCTGCGGCGCCAACTGGTCGTCATGCTCGAGCTGGTGCTTGAGCTGCGGGAGTTCCTGATTATGCAGTTCCAAGACTGGCACAAGAACGGCACGCCTTATAAGGAGCCGGATGCGGTTCAAGCCCACAATGCCAAGCTGCTGCGACACGGCATGAATAAGCTTGAAGCGGTCTACGGACCGGAGATCAAGTCGTATACGGGCGACCTTTTAACGATCGCTTACGGTATGGTCGGCATCTACATCCGCCTGTTGGTTGAACCTCATGTTTCGGCCTCGCCGGAACGGATGGCGGACCATTTGATAGGTCTGCTCGACCTTTCGGTCCAGCACCAACTGACCCATCGTCCGGTCCCGTTGATTTCCAAGGAGACGCTACGGCTGATGTCCGAAGGTGCTCCGGGCAGTTTGGATCTGCAGCAGCATCCTTTGATTGCGATCAAACGAATCCGCGAAAAGCTTAGCGATGTCATCGTCGATCCAGACAGACAGCAGGAAGCGCAGGAAACGCTGCAAATTCTTGAGCGCGAAATCCTGGAGCTTCGCCCGCGCCGCGCCATCATCAAGGGCATGCTGGCCAACTTGGCCGCCATGCCGGAGCTGGCCCTTCATTCGGCGGAACTGGCGCAGCTGCTGCAGGGTTATACCCAGCACTCGTAAATGATGTTGTCACCCATAGAAAGAGAGGAGCAGAAACCCGCTTATGAAGAGTATAATCCAGTTTTCCCTGCGCAATAAGTTCGCCATCTGGCTGCTGACGATCATCGTTACCGCCGTTGGTTTGTACAGCGGCTTAACCATGAAGCAGGAGACCATTCCAAACATCGACGTGCCTTACCTTAGCGTAACGGCCGTATATCCTGGAGCTGCGCCGGAGGGCGTGGTCGAGGAAATCACCAAACCGCTGGAGACGCGGCTGCACAACGTTGACGGCGTGAAGACGGTGACCTCCACCTCGATGGAGAATGCCGCCTCGCTGATCATCGAATTCGAATACGGCACCAATCTCGACAACGCGACTGCAGCCGTTCGCGAAGCGCTGAACGACGTGCAGTTGCCGGAAGATGCACAGAAACCGCAAATTACCCGGTTCAGTCTGAGCTCCATGCCAGTCGTGTCCCTCAGCTTGTCGGATAAGGAATCCGGCAGCCTTGAGGATCTGACTCGCATTACAGAAACCGACATTAAACCTGTGCTGGAGGATCTCGACGGCGTGGCTTCGGTTCAAATCGCCGGTCAGTTCGTTCGCGAGGTCAGCTTGAAATTCGACCAAGCCAAGATGAAGGAGCTGGGTCTGTCCGAAGATACCGTTAAAGGGATCGTGCAGGGCTCCGCGCTCCGCGTTCCCCTTGGATTGTTTAGCCTGGAGGAATCCCAAAAGGCCGTTGTCGTAGATGGTAACATCACGACGGTGGAGGACTTGGAGAACCTGGCTATTCCGGTTGTACCCAGCTCGACGGGCGCGGCTAACGGCGGCGCGGCCGCTGGTGCCGCAGGCGCGATTGGCGGCGCCGGTATGCCTGCAGGCGGTGCAGACGG
>NZ_LN909063.1:536882-541862 GCF_001486505.1 Paenibacillus rubinfantis | reverse complement strand
GCCTGCAGGCGGTGCAGACGGCGCGGGTGCGGCCGGCGGTGCAGCTACCGGCGGTGGGGCTAACGGGGCTATGGGCGCTGTGCCCACTGGCATCCCGACCGTAAAGCTGGGCGACATCGCCGACATCGAAACGATTGGCAAAGCGGAATCGATCTCCCGGACCAACGGGGAGGAATCGATCGGTATTCAAATCGTCAAGTCCAACGATGCCAATACCGTCGATGTCGTTAACCAAGTTAAAGACGCCGCCAAAGAACTTGGCAAGCAATACGACCATATCAACTTCACGGTTCTGCTGGACCAAGGGCAGCCGATCACCGACTCGGTGAACACGATGTTGTCCAAAGCCCTGTTTGGTGCGTTGTTCGCCGTGTTGATCATTTTGATCTTCCTGCGTAACATTCGTTCCACGATCATTTCCATTATCTCGATTCCATTGTCCCTGCTTATCGCCATTTTGGCATTAAAGCAGATGGACATTACGCTGAATATGATGACGTTGGGCGCCATGACCGTCGCCATTGGCCGCGTCGTCGACGACTCGATCGTTGTCATCGAGAACATTTACCGGCGCTTGTCTCTGACCGGCGAGAAGCTGAAGGGCAGCAAGCTGATCATCGAAGCGACGCGGGAGATGTTCGTCCCGATCATGTCCTCGACGATCGTTACGATCGCTGTCTTCCTGCCGCTTGCTTTTGTCAGCGGGATGGTCGGGGAATTGTTCCAGCCGTTTGCCTTGACGATGGTCTTCTCGCTGTTGGCCTCGCTGCTGGTTGCGATTACCCTCGTGCCGGCACTGGCGCATACGTTGTTCCGGAAAGGCCTTGGCAAGAAGCATAACCACGATGAGAAACCAAGAGGCATCGCCCGCAGTTATCGGAGCATCCTGGCATGGTCGCTGTCTCATAAGCTGATCACCTTCGGGCTTGCGGTCGTGCTGCTGGTCGGCAGCTTGTTCCTGTACCCGCTGGTCGGCGTCAGCTTCCTGCCTGAGCAGGAAGATAAATATGTAATGGCAACCTACTCTCCTGAACCAGGAGCCCAGTTGGAAGATGTGGAGAAGAATATGCTCAGCATCGAGAAATACATCCTGGATCAACCGGGCGTCGACCGGATGCAGTATTCCATCGGCGGCGAAAACCCGCTGGGGATGGGCTCCTCCAACTCGGCCTTGTTCTACATCGCTTACGATCCGGACACCGCCCATTTCAGCGATGTGAAAGAGAAGCTGATGGAAGGCTTGCGAACCGAGCTTCCAAAGGGCGAATGGAGCGATATGTCCGAACTCATGACCGGTGGTCTGGGCGGCGGCTCGCTTAGCATTAACGTGTTTGGTGACGAGCTGGAGCAAATCAAGCCGGTATCGGATCAAATCCTCAGCCTGATTCAAGAGGATACGAAGAACTTCGAAAAAGGCGACACCAGCTTGTCCAAAACCTATGAGCAATACACCTTGGTTGCGGATCAACAAAAGCTGAGCTCCCTCGGCCTGACACCGGGCCAATTGGCCTTGAAGCTAAGTCCGGTCCGGGACCGTCCGGTGCTGACGGAAGTCGCCATTGACGGTAAGAAATACAATGTGTATATCGAGGCCGACAGCGAAACTTACAGCAGCATTACCGAGATCGAAAACGCAACGCTAACTTCGCCGCTGGGCATTCAGGTCCCGATCAAGGACGTGGCGAAGGTTGAAAAAGGCACCTCCCCGGACTCGATCATGCGGATCGACGGGAAGATGGTTGTTGAAGTGAGCGCCAAAATCACGTCCACCGACGTGCAAAAAGCTTCGTCCAGCCTGCAGGAGAAAATCGACAAGCTGGATCTGCCGGACGGCGTCACCGTTAAATTCGGCGGCGTAACCGAACAGATCAACGATACGTTCGGCCAGCTCGGCATCGCGATGTTGGCGGCGATCGCCATCGTCTACTTCGTCCTTGTCGTCACCTTCGGCGGCGGCCTGGCTCCGTTTACGATCCTGTTCTCCCTGCCGTTCATCGTTATCGGTGCGATGGTGGGACTACTGATCGGCGGAGAGACGCTGAACGTCTCAGCATTGATGGGCGTGCTGATGTTGATCGGGATCGTCGTTACCAACGCCATCGTGTTGATTGACCGCGTGATCCATAAGGAACGCGAAGGGTTGTCGACCCGCGAAGCTTTGCTCGAAGCGGGTACAACTCGGCTTCGCCCGATTCTGATGACCGCCCTGGCCACGATCGGCGCACTGCTGCCGTTGGTCTTCGGTTGGGAGCACAGCGCCGGGATCATCTCGCGTGGCCTTGGCATCACCGTCATCGGCGGCTTGATCAGCTCGACGTTGCTCACGCTGGTCATCGTGCCGATCGTATACGAATTCCTGATGAAGTTCCGCCGCCGCGACTTGGCTAAGGAATTGGATTAATCGCTGCACCCTATTCAGGCTGTAACGCTGATGATGAACGTTATTTGGGCAAATCCGCCGGGCTAGAGATTCTAACGCCGATGAGCCACTCTATTTCGGTCAAAACAACCGTTTTCGACCAAGAAATTAGCTAATAAGCGCTGTCCCAAGCGTTAGAATCTCAACACGGTGATTTTCGGCCAAATAAGCCTCTTGGTAAGCGTTAGAATTCCTAACGGCCAGCAAAAAGGACCTCAACCCGCATCTCTGCGGAGCTGAGGTCCTTTTTACTTCTCTATCCTATCGCGGGCGGCTGGCTCTCACGCCAAGCGCGAAGCTGCTGCAAATCGCTAACCAGAAATTCATCCATCATTTCGGCCAATCCGGTAAAGAGCGGACTCTTTGTGGCCTGCAGTAACTCTTGGGCAAACGGCTGCGCCCACTTCAGCAAATGCGACTCCAGGAAGTGAATCTGTGCGTCCGCCAGCGCCAGGCAGCTTTGCTGCAGGTTGGCTTTGGCCAGCATACCTTCGGCCAGCACTGCCATAAACTCCAGCTCCAACGCGATATGGTCGTCGCGCTCCCCGTTTAATTTATTAAACACCACCGCGTTATCCATATATAGCTTGCGGACTTCGGAGCTGCACGCCATCGCCCCGGCACCTTCTCGACGGCTGCGGAACAAACTCTCGCAGGACGGGATGATCGCCTCGCGGCCCGAAAACAGGCGCTCGTACTCCTTCGCTTCTTGATGGCATACGCTGCGGAATCCTTCTTCGGGAATGCTTTCCAGATAGGCCATCAGCCTTCGGCCTCCCTTGCTGATCCCCGCTTTCGGGTTCCGTTCCACCTTGCGGCGCCACTGAGCGATTAAGGACATCCGCGGCGGACGGCTCAGAAAATCCATCAATAACTGATAGACCATCCCACGAGTTTCCAGCCACTGAACCTGCTCCTGCGTGTAGACCAAAGGTTTGAACAGCATAGCCATCTGAATTCATCTCCCTGTATGTGTTCCTTCTATGATTTCTATGATCCCTATTCGCGATCATGCGAAAAAAAAGATGACTTCCTTAAACGTGTCGGAAATCATCTAGAGTGCATATACCGACACATGATTAAGGGGGATCACGTATCGCTTACTTGTATTATACTCCCAATGTAAGCGCTTTAATGTGATCTTTTTTACATTGTTCTCTAGTTCCATTGTATCTATGTCCGCCACAGAATATACTTGAACAGTGTGTGTCAACGCATTGACGTTCAGTATGAATATATATAAAATTTGAAGCACTTAGTACGAAAGGAGGCATACACATGGAGCAGCTGCTTGACCCTTTTGGGCGAAAGCACGATTACCTGCGCATCTCCGTCACCGACCGGTGCAATTTGCGCTGCGTTTACTGCATGCCTGCCGAGGGAATGGTTTTTCAGCCGCATGAGGAAATCATGAGCTACGAAGAGATCGCTGAGACGGTATCCGCTCTTGCTCCGATGGGCCTCCGCAAAATCCGGCTGACCGGCGGTGAACCGCTGGTGCGTAAGGATTTGGAACAACTCATTGCCATGCTCTCCGACATTCCGGGCATTGAAGATATCGCATTAACGACAAACGGCATGTTTCTGGCCAAAAAAGCGGAGCTGCTGAAGCAAGCGGGCTTAAAGCGGGTGAACATCAGTCTGGATTCGTTGCGGCAAGACCGCTTTGCCATGATTACCCGTGGCGGCGAGGTAGAGAAGGTCCTGGAAGGGATTCAGGCCGCCGTTGATGTCGGCTTCGAGCCGATTAAGCTCAACGTGGTCCTGATGAAGGGAATCAACGAGGATGAAATTCGCGATTTTCTCGCGTTAACGATGGAACGGCCGCTGCATGTGCGCTTCATCGAATACATGCCGATCGGCAGTGCCAGCGATTCCTGGCGCAAAACCTACCTGCCCCTGACGGCCGTCGAAGACGTGTGCCGTGAAGCGGGCTGGGAGGTGGAGGCAGTCGAGGGCCCTCGCGGCAACGGTCCTGCTGAAAGTCGTCGCATAAAGGGCGCAGCCGGAACGTTTGGATTAATCCATCCGGTCAGCGAACATTTCTGCGACAACTGCAATCGGCTGCGCCTGACCGCCGACGGTCATATCAAGGCTTGCTTGTATTGGTCCGATGAGCTGCATGTGCGACCGTTTGCTGCAGCCGGCGATACTGAAGGCATTCGCTCCCTGTTCCTGAAGGCGCTCGGAGCCAAGCCAAAGAACCACGAAATGGCGCTGGCTTTGGAGCAGAAGCACCAAAGCCATACGCCGACGACCCGCCGGATGTCTCAGATCGGCGGTTAGTCCTTCCAGCGGCCCGATTCCAGCCGAATTCGGGCCTGCTCGTAATCCTCCGGCTTGTTCATATTAAACGCGCACCACTCCAAGGGGAGGCCCGAAGCAATTTCGAGGGCCTCCCCTTCGATATATTCGGTGCGCAGCGTCTCCGTCCAAGCCGTCATTTTGAGGCGGCCTGCCCGCAGCCGTGCTTCCAGGCCCGGCAGCACGCTGCGCCGGTAGGCCGCCAGCAGCGGATGCGCTCGCCCCTGCGTGCGGGCGAGGATCGCCTCGGCCGCGGC
>NZ_LN909063.1:0-536726 GCF_001486505.1 Paenibacillus rubinfantis | reverse complement strand
CCGCCCGGGCCGCCGCTTCCTCCGCCGCCTCGGCCCGCTCCAGCAGCGCGCGGAACAAGCCGCTGTTCGCGAACGGCGTATCGCACGCCACCGCGAGACTCCAGCAGGTCGCCGAGCTCTCCAGCCCGGCGTGCAGGCCGGCCAGCGGACCGTCCCCCGGGAAGCGGTCGGTCACGACTTCGAAGCCGAACCGGTCGTAGGCCTCTTTGTTGCCGGCTGCGATCACGATTCTTGAAGCTACCGGCTCCAGCTCCCGGATCAGCCGCTCCAGTACCGTCAACCCGCCAAGCTCAAGAAGCGCCTTGTCGCTGCCCATGCGGCTGGATCGTCCGCCGGCCAAAATGATGGCTGTTGTATTCATCCATTTTCCCCCGATGCATAAATTATGGTAATTCCAATAAAACTTGGTTTGTATCCCCTTTCACCTGTGTGTTACATTGGGATCATAGTCACAAGCTTCCTTTTGTGACCACTTGGACCCGGACAGAAAGGAATGGCGCGTTTGCAGGACAAAAAACGACATTCGTCCTTTTCGTTATTACCGCTAGGGCTAGTTAACTTTTTCATCTACGGAACCATGGTCATTTTTGCTGCCTTTTTTCAATTATATTTGCAGGACATCGGCATGGACAAGCTGGAAATCGGAAGCCTAATGGCAATCGGACCGTTAATTTCGCTGCTGGCTCACCCCTTCTGGAGATACCTGGGCGACCAAAGGCAAAATCCGCGGGCCGTTCTGCTGGTCATGATGCTGGGCTTACTCCTCATGGGCCACTTGATGTTTAAGGTCAACACGTTTTCGATGTTGTACCTGACGATGATTCTGCTTTATTTTTTCCTAAGTCCGCTGCTCTCGCAAAGCAACACCCTCATTCTCGGATATACCGCGGGCACGGAAAATCAATTTGGCACCTACCGCATTTGGGGTTCGCTCGGGTGGACCTTCATCGCGCTGGCCGCCGGGCCGATTATCGACGCCATCGGCCATAATGGCAGCTCGCTGCTCTTCAGCGTGACGTTGATGCTCGCGATCGGCGCGACCCTCCTGCTGCCCTCCATTCGCCAACCGTCCCAAACGCCTTGGCTGAAAGGCGTGGAGCTGCGGCGGGCGCTGCAGAACAAATACCTGCTTGCCTTCGTATTGTTCAGCATGCTGGTGGCGGTTCCAAACGCGATGAATGGCATTTTCATGCCGTTATTTATGACCGATTTGGGCGGGTCGCGGCTGGCGGTTGGCGGTGCCGTGTTCTTATCAACGGCGTTTGAATTGTTGGCGTTTATCCTGCTGGATCGATTTTTGAAGCGGAAAATGTCCTATTTACTCGCTTGTATCACCATCGTCAGCCTGTTGTTTGCCGTTCGCTGGGATCTGATGTCCGAAGCGACGAATCCGCTCCAGATTCTGCTTATTCAGCTGCTGCATTCCGTAACGTTTGGCGGATTTTTCTACGTCGGCACCAAGCTGATCACCCTGCTGCTGCCGCGCCCGCTGAGGTCCGCGGGACAAGCGGTATACACGTTTGCCGCCAGCGGACTTGCCGGCGTGATTGCAGGCTTTTGGGGCGGGTGGCTGTTCCAAAATTTCGGATCTGTCGTCATGTACCGGTCCGGAGTCGCCTTAACGCTGATTGGTGCGCTGGGGTTCGCCGCCATTTGGTACCAGGTTCGCCATCACGGATATTCACCGAATCTCGGGCCGGATGAGCAATAAGAACGGCGGGCTTCCCTCCGCCATACGAAAGAAAACAATGCCTGATGCTGTAACGCCCTCGTCTTCAAACGAGGTGACGCCGGCAGAGGGCATTGTTTTCTTTACTGCAGCTCCAGTGTAAAATATGAAATGCATTCCATAGCAAGATATTTTTTGACCTCTTTCGGGGAAGGAGCGGTTTGCCTTGCCGAACATCAAACAGATCGCGGAAGCCGCCGGCGTCTCGGTCACGACCGTATCTCGCGTGCTGAATGGTCACCCTTACGTCAGCGCAGCCAAACGAGCTGCGGTTGAAGACGCCGTCCGCCGGCTCAATTACTCGCGGAATATGAACGCCGTTCATTTGATCAAAGGCATTACGCAAACGGTAGGCGTCATCCTGCCCAACATCAACCACTATTACTTTGCCCGGATCATGGAGGGGATGGCTCAGGAAGCGCTGAAACACAACTATCAGCTGATGTTGTGCCAGACCGACTACCGTCCAAATGAGGAGCGCAAGGTGCTGGAGATGCTGCGCAATAAGCAGATGGACGGGCTGATCATTTGTTCGCGGGCGCTGTCGCTCGGCGAGATCGAGAAGTATGCCGACTACGGGCCGATCGCATTATGCGAGCGGGTGAGCGGCCGCAACCTCTCCTCGGTGTATATCGATCACTACGCCAGCTTTCAAACCGCCATCCGCCATCTCTGGGAAAAAGGGCGCCGCCGCATCGCCTTTACGATCAGCCGCCGCAACAGTCCCAGCAGCCGCAGCCGCCTGCAGGCTTATGCTGACACCCTCGCAGCTTTGGGCGGACAAGCCCGCGAGGATTGGGTGCTGGACGGCTGCCTTGATTGGGAGGATGGCGCGGAGTTGGTGGACCGGCTGCTTGCGATGAACGAGCGCCCGGACGCCTTGCTGATCACCGGCGACCAAGTCGCCGCCGGGTTCATCCTCACTGCGCGCCTCCGCGGGATCGAGGTGCCGGGCGATTTCGCCGTCATCGGCTTCGATAACCAGCCGATCGCTAGCCTGCTCGGCATAACGACGATCGACAATCGGTTGTCTGAGATCGGGGAGCGGGCTTTTTCCACCGTCCATACGCAAATTACCGACGGCGAGAGCAAGCCCAGCTCGGAGGAGCTGCGCTTCCGGTTCATCGAGCGAAGCACCGTGTGAATATAACAAAAAGGAGCCTGCATCTTCCGCAAGGCTCCTTTTGATTTCACCTGAACTTTGAACCGCCGTCTTACGCTTTAGGCAACTGGAACGAGCTTTTCAGCGAAACAATGCGGTTAAACACCGGTTCTCCCGGCTTCGAATATTTCGTATCCACGTTGAAATACCCATGCCGGAAAAATTGGAATTTATCCTGCGGCTGCGCATCCTTCATGTTGGGTTCCACGAAGCCGTGGGAAATCGTCAGCGAATTCGGGTTGATGAGGTCGAGGAACGTTTTCTCCTCGGCAGGATCTGCGGCCGCATCCCCAGCTTCGGATGCTGCGTCATCGACCAGACCCTCCACTGTCTCCTCCAACGCCACATTTGCCGTTTCCTCAGCTTCCTCTTCCAGGATCAGCGATTCATACAACCGGAATTCGGCAGGCACCGCTTGCGTCGCTTCGACCCAATGGATCGTGCCTTTGACCTTGCGGCCGGTAAAGCCGGTACCGCTCTTCGTCTCCGGGTCGTACGTGCAGTGGATCTCCACCACATGGCCTTCCGCATCCTTGATCACGTCGTTACACTTCACGAAGTAGGCGTTTTTCAGACGGACTTCGTTGCCCGGGAACAACCGGAAATATTTGCTTGGCGGATTCTCCATAAAATCGTCGCGTTCGATGTAAATTTCCCGCGAGAACGGAATTTGACGGTTGCCCATGTCCGGATTTTCCGGATTGTTCTCCGCCTCCAGCCATTCGATTTGTCCTTCGGGATAGTTGGTGATGACAACCTTCAGCGGATCCAGCACGGCCATCGTACGCGGAGCTTTCATCTTCAAATCCTCGCGGATAAAATGCTCCAGCATTTTCGGATCTATATTCCCAAAGTTCTTGGAGATCCCGGTTTCGTAAATAAACGCCTTGATTGCCTCCGGCGTATAGCCCCGGCGGCGCAGCCCGGAAATCGTCGGCATCCGCGGATCGTCCCAACCATCAACGATACGTTCATCAACGAGCTTCTTCAGCTTCCGCTTACTGGTCACGGTTTGCGACAGATTCAAGCGCCCGAATTCGTATTGATGGGACACGTTTGGCATTTCCGTTTCGGCAATCGTCCAGTCGTAGAACGGCCGTTGGTCCTCAAACTCGGTCGAGCACAGCGAATGCGTTACGCCTTCAATCGCGTCCTCCAACGGATGAGCGAACGTGTACATCGGATAGATGCACCATTTGTCGCCGGTGTTGTGGTGGGACGCATGGACGATCCGGTAAATGACCGGGTCGCGCAGATTGATGTTCGGCGAAGCCATGTCGATCTTGGCGCGCAGCACCTTTTCTCCGTCCTTGAACTCCCCGGCACGCATGCGCTCAAACAGGTCGAGGTTTTCCTCGATCGAACGGTCGCGGTACGGGCTGTTTTTCCCCGGCTCGGTTAGCGTTCCCCGCAGCTCGCGGATTTGGTCGGCGCTAAGGTCGTCGACGTAGGCTTTGCCTTTTTGGATCAGCAGCACCGCGCGGTTGTACATCTCCTCGAAATAATCCGACGCAAAATGCAGCTCTTCCCAATCGAAGCCCAGCCATTTGACGTCCTCTTTAATCGAATTCACGTATTCTACATCTTCCTTAACAGGGTTGGTGTCGTCGAACCGCAGATTCGTCCGTCCGCCAAACTCGTCCGCCAATGCAAAGTTAATCCAAATCGCTTTGGCGTGTCCAATATGTAGGTAACCGTTGGGTTCCGGAGGGAACCGCGTAATGACAGTCTTCACCTTGCCGGATTTCAAATCTTCCGAAATGATGTTCTTAATAAAATTGGGAGGGGTAAAGTTGTTCTCCACGAATATCAACCTTTCCAATCGAGTGCTTCCCGATTTTTCTTCTTCTAAATATACCGATATCTTTCGAATAGTTCAATGCCGGAACCTTCACCTGCTAAACCTTTCGCCACATTAAAATATCGTCTACATACGCTCCGTTTATCCAAAACTCGTCGACCAACCGGCCCTGCTCCACAAATCCGCAGCTTTGGTAAAACGCAATCGCCCCGGGATTGCTGGCCAACACGCGCAGCGACAGCTTGCGGACGCCTTGCTCTGCCGCCAGTTGGAGGAGGGCCTCCATCAGCACCCGCCCGATGCCCTGTCGCTGGTAAGCCGGATGGATGGCGATGTTGAGCTCAAGCACATGCCGGTTGCTTGGCAGCGGGGTCGGCGGCTTAAAGCCGATATAACCGCAGATGTCCTCGCCGATGCCGGCCACGATTTGACTCCCCGGGGGGCAGCTTTGCAGGAACTGCTCTCGCGAATCCCACTTCATTTTTTCCGCTGGGGTATTGTCTTGGTCCCAGGTTAAATGATCAATTTCTATTAAAGCAGCCGCATCGCGCATTTCCGACAGCCGCGTCCAAATGTGATGTTGGTTCATGATATCCATCCCTTCGACGTATGAGGTAAGGGCCATGGGCGACCGCCGCCTATGTAGACGGCAGGCCGGATGGCTGTGGACGGTCGTCCCGGTTCATGGCAGCATGCACCAGGAAAGCGGCGACCGACAGCACGGCGATGCCCACCGCCAACCAAGCGACCGGAATCAGCCCATTCCAGTCAAACAGCATGCCCATGGCGTACGGGCCAACAACGCGGCCCGCCGCGCCCATCCCGCCGACCAAACCAAGGTAGAACGGCGCAGCTTTTCCAGTCCGGTCGGAGATAAACGACGGGATCGCCGGCGAGATCAGCATCTCCCCGAAGGTCGTCAGCACCATTGCCGCCACCATGCTTGAGTACGTATGGAAGCCAAGGATCGTCGCGTACCCCAGCATATAGAACAGCGCACTGGCTATCATTTGGGCTTGCGGGGAGCCGGCAAACGTCCGCTTTATCCACAAAATAAACGGTTGTCCCACAAAAATCAACAGCCCGTTTAGCGTCCATAGAATGCTGTAGTTCCATTCCGGCATGCCTTGGGATATGGTGTACGGCGATACGCCGTTGTTCCAAATACAATTGCCAAGCCAGAGAAAAAACGACCCCACCCCCATAAACAGGTAGACGGGATACCACCGCAGCAGCGGCCAGACGCTTTGTCCTTCCACGGATTTTTTGCGTTTCTGCACGTGCAGCTCGCCTTGGCTTTTTTGAACCCTGTTCAAATAAAACCAGAAAAACAACGCAAACGCAGCCGAAGTCAATCCGTTCAATATAAAGCTGAGATCGTACGAGATCTGCGCCAAAAACCCGCTGATCGCCGTTCCCAACGCTACACCGATATTGTTAGCCACGTAAATGACATTAAACAGCTCCCCGCGCCGCTCCGCAAAACGGAAGCCGATAAATGCCTGAATCGCCGGCATCGACGTTGCGTTAAAGAAGCCAACAAGCAGCATCAGCAGCATAAACAGATGCCAGTTCCCGCTCCCGTAAGGCAGCAGCAGCAAAAACAGCGCGTTTAATGCCAGGCCGCCGACGATCAGGCGCTTTACGCCCAGCCGATGATACAACGCCCCGCCCAGCAGCTGCCCGGCAATCCCGCCGACCGACATGACCAGAATTACCAGACCGGCATCCGTTACCGTCCGTCCCAGCACCTTAAACACAAACATCGTGACCAAGGGCCACATCAACGAACCGCCGGCCGAGCTGATCAAGCTCGCCACCAAGAACACTTTGACTTCCCGTGGATAAGACTGCAGCCATCTCATTTCTTCTCCCCCTTTGCTGCAATATGTACAAAAAAGGAGAGCCACCAGGGGCTCTCCTACTACCGTTTCGGTATGCAAAATTTGCTTGTACAACGCCCAGATTAGAATAGTATCGCCTAAAAGCGCAAGTCAGGCAAGTACATCTATCGCCGCTTTACATCAACGACGGTGGAAAAGAACACCGCCCCGCCGCCCATATCGGACAGGCGGTCCGGGGTAAGGGCATTCGCGCGCGTAGGCTTCCCGTCTTCTTGCTGCCACCACAGCCCTTGGCTGACGACCGTGCCCGGCAGCATTTTGTCGGTAACGGACGCCTTGACATCGTAGCTGCCGCGGTCGTTCCAGACAGTAACCTCGTCGCCATCGGAAATCCCACGCGCGGCAGCGTCGTCGGGATGAATCTGCAGCAGCGGGCTTTTTTCCAGCGCCTGCAGCTTCTCCACATTACCGAAGGTGGAGTTCAGGAAGCTGTGGTTCGGCGGCGAAACAAACATCAGCGGGTATGGCGCGTCCTTGCCGGGACGACGTTCACCGTCATAACCTTCCACCAGCGGCACATAGGTGGGCAACGGCGGCAATCCAGCCCGCTCCAGCGTGGCGGAGTACAGCTCGATCTTCCGCGACGAGGTGGGCAGACGGTCCAGCCAGGTTTGCTGCGGCTCCATGTTCAGCTTCACCGCCCGTTGCTCCTTGAGCTTCTCGAGTGTAACGCCTTCCAGATACGGATTGTGGCGGAAATCCAGCGCCTGCCGGATCATGTCCTCTTCCGTGTCAAGGAAGGCTTCCTCCTCAAACCCCATCGCCGCGGCCAGCAGCTTAAACGTGTCGACGTTGCTTTTGCTTTCGCCCCGAGGCGCGATCACCGGCTCCTGGAGCTGGATATAATGATGCCAATAAGAACCGTATAAATCCGTATTCTCAAAGGATGACGTCGCCGGCAGCACAATATCGGCATATTTTGTCGTGTCCGTCAGGAACAAGTCGTGTACAACGGTGAACAGATCCTCCCGCAGCAGGCCCTGCTCCACCTTGCCCGAATCCGGAGCCACGACCGCCGGATTCGAACAGTAGACGTACAGCGCGTGGATCGGCGGATCCAGCTTCAGCAGCACGTCTCCCAGCTGGTTCATGCTCACCGTGCGCGCGCCCGGATTCGGCCGCAGGTCGGGGCGCTCGAGCGCGGTTGCATTCATCTTGCCGTACGCCCCATTGGACTTGAACGCGCCGCCGCCCGGCACGAGCCATTGGCCGGTGAGCGCCGGCAAACAGCTGATCGTGCGGACCGTCATACCGCCGTTATCATGATGTTGCAGCCCGTTGCCGATGTGGATGTAGGCGGGCGAGGTTTCGCCGTACATCACAGCCAGCTTCACGACCGCCTCGGCCGGCACGCCGGTAATCGCCGCCACGCGCTCCGGCGTGTACTGCTTCACGTGCTCGCGCAGCTCGGCATGGCCAAACGTATAGCGTTCCAGGAACGCTTCATCCACCAGGCCACGCTCGAACAGCACGTGCATCATCCCCAGCGCCAGCGCCGCGTCCGTGCCGGGATGCAGCGGAATAAACCAGTCGGCCCGCTGCCCCGTTCGGTTGCGGTGCACGTCGATAACGACAAGCTGGGCACCTTGTTTGCGGGCTTTTTCGATCAGGGCGACCTGATGCATGTTGGTGCTGACGAGGTTGCCGCCCCAAACGAGGATCAGCTTCGCCTGAACCGTCTCTTCCGGACTCGTCCCGCCGCCGAATCCCATCGTAGATCTCCATCCCGCGTTGCCCGCGGAGTTGCATATGTCTTGTTGCAGCTGGGTCGCCCCCAAACGGTTAAAAAACCGCCGGTCCATGCCGTCAACGCTCAAAATCCCCATATTGCCGTAAAAGCTATACGGCAGGATCGACTCCGGCCCATGCTCTTGAATTAGCGCCTTGTAACGCCCGGCAATTTCCTGAACGGCCTCGTCCCAGGTGATGCGTTCAAACTTCCCCTCCCCCTTGGCTCCAACACGTTTCAGGGGATAAAGCACCCGTTCGGGATGGTAGACCCGCTCCGCCATATTGCGGACCTTGTTGCAGATTGCTCCTTGTGTTATTGGGTGATCGGGATTGCCGGTCACCTTGACGATTTTTCCGTTCTCTTTATGAAGCAGCAAGCTGCACGTATCGGGACAATCCAACGGACATACCGCCGGAAACACCCCGTTTGGTTCATGGATCATGTTCCACCCCTCCTGTCTGTAGCCTATTGTAAGGAAAAAACATCCCCGGCGTAAACCCCCGCTCACCATTTCCCTGTTCCTGGCCCCTCTTTGCACGATTATCCCTTTCGCTCAGGCACACCTCATCTATTAGAAGCTCTGTGACTTTTCTGCTTCTTTATGATCTACTTGAACGAATCCTTCCCTTCTGACTAACTGATTCAACGGGATAATCACGCAAAGGGGGCCCCACTAGTACAAATCGCCCAACGTCCCCCCTCTCCTCTTCAACCGCGAAAACGCAAAAAAACCGCTCCCCCTAGCTGGGGGAACGGCTGAGCTAACCATTGTCTATTCACATTTATAAAGTTTTGCTCATTGGGGTGGATGGGGAGGTCGCTGGCTCGGTTGCCGATGCGTCCTTCTGGCCCTTGTCCTTCAGGTAGGCGGTCCAATATGCCGCAGCCACGAAGATGGCGCCGCCGGTCAGATTGCCCAGCCATACCGGTACGAAGTTCTTCAAGTATTCCCCCCAGGAATAATATCCCTCAAAAATCGCCGCCGGGATCAGGAACATGTTGGCGACGACGTGCTGGAAGCCAATGGCGACGAAGGCCATGGTTGGGAACCAAATGCCGAGGATTTTGCCGCTCATGTTATCTGCGCCGTAAGAGAGCCAGACCGCCAATGCAACCAACCAGTTGCAGCCGATGCCGGATACGAACGCTTGCAGGAAATTGTCATCCAGCTTATGTCCGGCCATATCCACCAATTTATCAAGATAAGGGCCGCTGGAGGTCAAACCCACCACATGCCCAAAAAAGTAAGCGACAAACAAAGCGCCAACGAAATTGCTCAACGTGATCAGGATGAGATTCTTGAACATCTCCCCGGTGGAAATCCGACCCGCCATCCGCGCTAACGGAACGGCCATCATATTACCGGTCAAGAGCTCCCCGCCCGCCAGCAACACCAGAATCAGTCCGATCGGGAACACCGCAGCCCCGATAAAGTTCGCAATGCTGCCCCATTCTGCTGGAGCGCTGCTGATGACGCGAATATCGAGCAGAAACCCAAGCGCAATAAACGCCCCGCCCAAAAAACCAAGTACGAGTACGGTCAACAATGGATTATGCGCTTTTTTGATGCCGTTTTCCACGGTTACGTCGGCAATTTGCGCAGGTTTATAGTAAGCCATGATCCATTCTCCTTTTTCAATTGCTTGACTTGTTGCGTGTCATTCTTGCTTTTGATCCGTGTCTATTGTAGCGTGCCGATTTGCCCCGGATAAGTAACATTGATCACGTTAACGTTTTCATATGGTGAAATTATTCACATCTCTATGAACCCATCGCCCTTGGGCCAAAAAAAGCCGGACAAAGGAGCAGATCGCCCCGTTTGTCCGGCTGGAAGTTGATGTCTAGTTCGTCTTATGCCTCTGTCATCGCCATTAAGCGTGAACGGTCTCCCGTTTCGGTACTTCCGGCAGCGCCCCCAAGCCTGCGCTGTTCAGGAAATTCCACGGTTTGTTGTAATGCGGCTGGAAGAAGAAATCGACAAAAGCGAGCTCCTCCATCTTCATACCGTTTTGGATGCACACCGAAATCGTGTTGATCGACTGGGTCAGGTCCACCTTGGACATGATCTGCGCCCCCAGGATTCTGCGGGTGTTCTTCTCATACACTACCTTCAGCATGACCGGTTCGTGGGTTGGCATGAATTCCGGCCGGTAATGATCCGTAATAAACACCGCTTCTGCCTCCAATCCGGCATCCTTCGCCGCTGCTTCCGTCAACCCGGTTCCCGCTATATTATCCTCGTAGATTTTGATACCCGAAGTACCTTGGGTGCCCATATACTTCACCGTTGGCACTATCAGGTTACGAGCCACCAACGTCCCCATCCGAACGGCGTTCGTAGCCAGCGGGATATACGCATGCTGGCCTGTCGGGTTATAGAATACCGCGCAGCTGTCACCCGCTGCATACACGTCCTGCTTGCTGGTACGCATATATTCGTCAACGATGATCGCGCCGTTGCCCAGCATGTCGACTTGCCCTTTCAGCAGTTCCGTATTCGGACGGAACCCGATACACATAATCACGAGGTCGGCAGCGTATGCGCCTTTGTCGGTGATGACTTGGGCCACTTTGCCGTTTTCGCCCTCGAACCGCGTCACCTTTTGGCCTAAAGCCAGCTGGATGCCATGCTCGCTCAGCGATTGCTCAATTCTATCCGTGTATTCCGGGTCAAGGTATTTACTCAAAATGCGGTCTTCCGCGTCAATCAACGTCACTTGCTTGCCGTTCAACTGGAACGCTTCGACCAGTTCCACGCCGATGTAGCCGGCGCCAACCACCACGATATGCTCCGCTTGCTGCGCTTTCTCAATGATTGTATTGGAGTGATTAAAGTTCTTCGAAAGCACGATGTTCTCCAGGTCGCTGCCTTCAAACTTCGGTACGATCGGCCACGACCCGGTCGTGACGATCAGCTTGTCGAACGTATCTTCGAACAATTCGCCGGTCCCCAGATTACGGGCTTGGAGTGTTTTGGCATCCGTATCGACCGAGACGACCTCATGTTGCATCTTTGTTTTTACACCCAGTTCAGCCAACTGCTCCGGCGAGGAGTAGAACAACCCTTGCGGATCTTTAACCATTCCCCCGACATATAAGGCGATGCCGCACGACAGGAACGAGATGTTGTCGTTTCGTTCGTAGACGGTGATTTCCGCTTCCGGATAAAGTTTTGCCGTATTCACGATCGCTGCCGTGCCTGCGTGGGTACATCCGATAACTGCTACTTTCATGATTTCTTCCTCCTCCAATGTCATTGCCTGTAATTTGTAAAGAGATAACGGATTATTTGTGAAATCCATCACTTATAAATTTATGTTCTTGTGAAAACTTTCACCTCATGTCCTTTATTATAGTGTGACTTTTTTCACATTGCAAGGGGGTAATAGCGAATTTTTAAAATATTCACATTTTAAATGTTCTAAACAAGCCTATCTCAGGTTTCCCGGCCATCTAGAATGTTAAGCAGGAAGGTTCAGGGATCGGCAAAAATAAAAAAGCACCTGGCCCGAATCCTGAAGCTTTCATCTTCAGGTCTGACAAGTGCTTTGTCTTGTTTGTTTGCTTTTGTATGGTCCCTAATTCTGCAGCTTTAGCGGAGCATCACTGCGCTTGAGCTGCAGTGAGCTGTTCCCGGATCTCGGCGTACTTGGCCTCCCGTTCCGATTTGGAGAGCTTCGGACACCCGTAACAGTAGCCATGGCCGCTATCCGTTCGATAAGCCAAGCAACAGGTCGGCTTCATCGGCGACTTCTCGCCTGGCCGATAGGGATCATCCAGCAATACTTCCTTGATTTGATAAGGATTACGTTTCAAACCAAACGCCTCTCCCGGCATCTGCTTAACCTGTTCATAATCCTCCATTAACCGGGAGCGTAAGGCTTCACTCTCCAGACGGCCCGCTATAGCGTTCACATAAAATTGAACTCCCAATGGCAGCTGGCCCCATAACTGGGCGATCGGCAACCCCGAGACGGCCGCGATACTCTCCATGAGCGGACGCAGCACCTCCCCGTAGAAACGGCCGAGCTCGTTTCCCCGTACAGACGAACGCTCACCAGCAGGCCAAGGGTGTGCCGACTTATCGTCCAGCACAAAATAAACCCAAGGAAACCCGTTTACCATCACGAGCTGAATCGTTAGATTTTCCAGCGAAAAGTGGAGCCTTCCCGGCGTGACGGACACCATGTATTGCAGCGCTGCGCATACCACTCGCCAGCTCGTTGCGAAATACGTCGCGGACACTTGCAGATCAAGCCCCTTGATCTGCTCCTGATACAATTCCAAAAAAGAAACCAGCTGCTCGCGATCCAGCAGCTTTACCGCCGGCATCGTGAACAGCGCATCCGTTCGTTTCTGTATGACGATTCCTAATTGCTGCTCAAGCAGCTGATAATCGATACTCATGTTTGGTTCCTCCGCTACAGGAACGAGACCACTTTGGGCGAAGCCTCTTCGGGTCCATCGTTTTTGCCTTTGCGTACTTTGCCTTCTGCTGCTGCCCGGTACAGTTCGTAAGGAAGACACAGAGGAACGCCGCTTCTCGGATCCGTGACGATGTCCGCCTCAATACCAAAAACGTCGCGCAGCACATTGGAAGTAACAACCTCTTCCGGCGTGCCGGTAGCGACTGCCTGACCTTGCTTGATCGCGATCATGTAATGAGCGTAGCGGGCGGCATGGTTCAGATCATGGACGACCATCACAATCGTCCGGTTGGAGGAGGCGTTAAGCTCTTCGAGCAACTGCAACACTTCCAACTGGTGCGCCATATCCAGGAACGTCGTAGGTTCGTCGAGGAACAGCATATCCGTCTCCTGTGCCAGCGCCATCGCAATCCAGGCCCGCTGCCGCTGACCGCCGGACAACTGTTCCAGCGCGCGGTCGCTGAACTCACTCATCCGCGTCGCCTCAATCGCCCACTCTACGATTTCTCGGTCCTCGGACTTCAGACCGCCGAATCCTTTTTGATGCGGAAAACGCCCGTAAGAAACGAGTTCATAAACCGTCAACCCTTCTGGGGCGGTTGGGTTTTGCGGAAGGATAGCCAGCTGTTTGGCGACTTCCCGCGTCGATTGCTTATGGATTGACTTACCGTTCAGCAGCACGCTGCCGGACTTCGGCTGAAGGATCCGGGCCATCGTTTTCAGGACCGTTGATTTACCGGAGCCGTTCGCTCCAACCAACGCCGTGATTTTCCCCTCGGGAATCGAAATGTTTAAGTCTTCGACAATCAGACGATCCTCATAGGCGATGTCCAAATGCGAAGTTTTTAAGGAGACCATGGCACTCTTCCTTTCCGTGTCCAACTGAATAAATCCGCCAAATGTATCATCTTAAATTAAGAGTCCGAATAACGGCTTCATCATGAATTCATATAAACTTCATCTTCTTAAAGATACTGATAATCATTATCAGGTGTCAACTGTTAATTTTAGTGGATACTGTACTGGCGAAATATAAAAAAGACGCCCGCAGGCGTCTTACCACTCCATGCATACGACTCGGGCGGTCTTCAAAGCTTATTGACCCGAAACCGGCACGGCATCGTAATATTCTTCTAACGTGATATTCCGTTCTCCGATGTCGGTGGAGATTTCTTTCCCCACATAGCGTAGGTGCCATGGCTCATATTTATAGCCGGTAATGTCTTCCTTGCCTTCCGGATAACGAATGATAAATCCATATTCCGTTGCATGATCCGCGAGCCAGGCCGCTTCCTTCGTGTCGCCGAAGCAGCTTTCCGCCGCGCATTTGCCATCGCTTCCCGATACGTCGATCGCCAGCCCCGTCTCATGCTCGCTGTGGCCAGGTACGGCGCTGTAAGTCTTGGCCACTTCCTCGCCGTCCTTCGCTACATAACGGTTAAATAGCGATGTCTGGGTGCTGTGCGAACGATACGCCGACACGCCGGCCAGATAGATGCCGTCCTTTTCGGCCCCTGCAAACAGCTCCTCAAGCGCTTTAGCAGCCTCTTTGCGCATCATCCGTTTTTCGATTTGTTCCTTAAATGTAAACCGAACATCCGGATAAACCAGATCCTTTGGCTCATAATCGTCAGGCAGAGCAAACTGCTTGTTAATCAACACCGCCACACTCTCCGGGTCAGCCATCGCCGCACGGTCCCCTCCGCTGCTGCTATCCGAACCAGCCGGCTCTTGCGCTGGATTCGCGGAATCCCCGTTATCGGCACTATCGCCATTTGCTGCGTTGTTGCCTTCGGCCGTTTGGTCATCCTTGGCGCCGGCCGCATTCCCCGAATCGGCATTGGTGCCGGCAGCCGCGTTTGAGCCGTTCTCTACCGGCGTCTGCGGAGCATCCGCCGCTTGTTTCCCGCAGCCGGCAATGAGAACCGACGTCAACATCAGCGCTACTGCCGCGGTGATCAAGCCTTTCTTGCTGTACATCCTGGTTCCTCCCCTATGGCGGGTGCCCCGGCAAATCGTATCCTGGGACACCTTTTGTATGTTTTGTTGATTCTATCCTTTTAAACGCATACACAACTAGATGGTTTGAAAAAAAAGCCGCCATTGACTTCACATCAAATTTAACTCCCAATCGGCGCCTGCCCCCTTAATCCACCACTAGATGAGTATAAGACACAGCCCGTCCCGGTGCGGCCTACGGCGACAAGCTTCTCGGCGCCCGAACCGGCGCCGCTCTTCTCATAACGCTGCCGCTCCAGCTTGCGGCCGATGCCCCGCTCGATCAGGCGCAGCGCCTCCATATCCTTCTGCGCCGCAAACGTCACGGCCACGCCCTTCTCCCCGGCGCGGCCCGTCCGCCCGATGCGGTGGATGTAGCTGTCCACATCGTGCGGAATGTCGTAGTTGAAGACGTGGGTGACGCCTTCCACGTCAATCCCACGCGCCGCTACGTCTGTCGCGACCAGCAGCTCCAGCTTCGCGTCGCGGAACGCGCGCATGACCTGTTCGCGCTTCGCCTGCGACAGGTCGCCGTGCAGCTCGTCCGACTGGAAGCCCGCTGCTTGCAGCGCCTCGTTAAGCGTGCTGGCCCGGCGCTTCGTACGGCAGAAGATCACCGCCAAGTACGGACGTTGGCTGCGGATCGTCTCGATCAGCGCGCTCTGCTTGGTGCGGTCCGTGCACTCCACCAGGATCTGCCGGATGCTGTCCAGCGTCACGCGCGAGGTTTCGGCGATCCGGATGTCGCGCGGCTTGTCCATATAAGCCTTGGCCAAGCGCTTGACATTGTCCGGCATCGTCGCTGAGAACAGCATCGTTTGGCGGCTCCGCGGAACGAGCGAAATAATCTCCTCTACCTCGGCTAAGAAGCCCATATGCAGCATTTGATCCGCTTCATCCAGCACCAGCATGCGAACGGCCCCCAGCGTCAGGGAGCCCCGGCGCAAATGATCGAGCAGCCGGCCCGGCGTGCCGATAACCAGCTGTGTGCCGTTCTTCAGCTTGCGCAGCTGCCGCTCGACGTCCTGGCCGCCGTATGCGGCCAACACGGATAATCCCTCGCGGGCCTCCGCCAGCTTCCGGGCCTCCGCGGTAATTTGAATCGCCAGCTCCCGCGTCGGAGTTATGATCAACGCCTGCGCCTCGGGGCGATCCGGACGGATTTTCTCCAGAATGGGCAGCAGGAACGCCAGCGTTTTGCCCGTGCCGGTCTGCGCTTGCACGATGGCATCTTCGCCAGATTGCAGCACGGGAATCGCCGCCGACTGAACCGGCGTCGGATTCACAATGCCTTGTCCCTGCAGCTTGCGGAGCAGGACAGGCGATACATTTAAACTTTCAAAAGTCGTCAACAGGTTTCACCTCATCTTCTTCAGCTTCCTTATTGTAACACAACCTTAGAACCTTCCCGACCGGAAGATGGAGAACAGCAGCCACAAGAACATCAGCGTCGCGACGACAAAGCCGATTTCAATCGCCGGAATGTCCCAGAGCAAGGTCGGCATCCGTGAAAGGGAGGAACCGATAATAAGTCCAACCATAATGATGCTGAAAGCCAGCAACACAATGCTAAACGACAAGCGGTTGCTGATCTGATCCAGCTTGCGAAGAAACTGTTCCATCTCCGGGACGTTCATATCCATCTTCAGCTTGCCGCGAGCCAGCGTACTCGACAGCTTACGCACCTGCTGCGGGAGATCCACCAGCGAATCCGTCAACTCGGCAGCTTCGTCAAACAGCCTCTTGCCGAGGCGGCGAGCGGCGTATTTCTCCCGCAGCAGCTTACGCCCAAAGGGCTCAGCCAGGTCTAGAATGCTTAAATCCGGGTCGAGCGCCAGCGCGACCCCCTCCACCGTCAGCAGCGCTTTGCCAAGCAGTAAGAGGTCGGCGGGCAGCACGACCTGATGCTTCTGGGCCGTCGCGAACAGGTCCTGTAGCGCCTGACCGATCTGAATCTCCGCAAACGGGATATCGTAGTAGCGTTCGCGGAGCCGTTCCAGGTCCATCCGCAGCCCGGACGTATCGGCATCTTCACCGACAAGGCCCATTCGCAGAATCGCCCGCACCATCCCCTCGGTGCTTCGCCGCATCAAGGCGATCACCAGTGAAGACAAATGATCCTTCATCTCCCCGCTCAGCCGCCCGACCATCCCGAAGTCGATGAAGGCCAGCTCGCCATTGCGGGTCACCAGCAGGTTGCCGGGATGAGGGTCGGCATGGAAGAAGCCGCCCTCAAAAATTTGCCGCAGCAGCGCGTTCACCAGCCGCTCCGCCAGCTCCTTGCGGTTGTACCCCAACTCATCAATAGCCAGCAGACGGTTGAGATGCTCCCCCTCCACAAAATCCATCGTCAACACGCGGGACGTCGTCAACGGCCAATGGACCCCGGGGATATAAATCCCCTCGTCTGCCTGGAATTGCCGGCGAATCTTCTCCATGTTCCGGCCTTCAAAGCTGTAATCCAGCTCCGCCCGAATCGAACGGGAAAATTCCTCGACCATTTGAGGAATTTGATACCGGGATACCCAAGACCAACGTTTGATCGCCAGCATCGTCAGATGCTGCAAAATGTCGAGATCCAGCTCAATCACCGGAGAGATACCGGGCCGTTGGATTTTGATCGCGACCGGCTCCCCCGAGATCAGGCGGGCGCGGTGCACCTGGCCGATGGAAGCAGCGGCAAGCGGTGTCTCGTCGAAGCTCTGGAGCAGCTCCGCAAGCGGCTGGTGCAGCTCCGCCTCCAGTATGCCGCGGGCCTCCTCGGCCGGAAACGGCGGAACCTGGTCCTGCAGCTTCACGAGCTCCTGAATAATCGCCTCCGGCAGCAAATCCGACCGCGTGCTGGCCAACTGCCCGACCTTCACGAAAGTTGGGCCCAACTCCTCCAGCACCAGCCGGATGCGCTCCGCCAAAGTCCGCGCGCTCGGCTCGTCCTTGCGCAATCGGCGCAGCGGCAGGCGGATCAGCCGGGTCAGGCCGATTCCTTCGGCCAAATAGCCAAAGCCATGGCGCCCAAGCGCCATGGCGATATCACGATAACGGCCGGTATGTCGGACAAAGCTGCTCATCGCTTACGGCTGCTGCATCTCGGCGAGCTTAATCTCCAGTTCCGCCACCCGCCGCGTCAATTCCTCCACCTCTTTGGCCGAGGCTAGGCCCATGTTCTGCAGCGCGGCCCGGACTTGCTCATTCACCAGCTCCTTGAACTTGGTTTGTTCCTCAGCGCCGCGGTCAATCAGCTTCTCCACCAGCTGTTTGGATTCGGAGGCGCCAACTCGCCGCGCTTCACCAAATCGTCTACGATGCTCTCCACTTTCTCCTTGCTCGTGATCGTCAAACCCCATCCCAGGGAAATCGCTTTTTTCAGTAAATCGCTCATTACCCATCTTCCTTTCCATCCGAGGTTTGGTATTGCCTACCCTACACTTATCATTACCCAATTAGGCGCATTATTCATCCTTGCTGCGAGGGGCCGCAAAAAGCAGCTCGGCTTCGCCCGCATAATAACGGGCCAGTTCAACCATCATGCTGCCCATGCGTTCTTCCTTGGGGGCCAGCACGCGGGGCACCCCGGCTTCGTATAGCCCGGCTGCCGTCACTTTGCCCACGGCCACCGCCAATACCGGCCCCTGCAGCGCGTCCATCAAAACCTCAAGCCGCCCTTGTCGCTCCGCATGCTCCATCAGAAACCGCACCTGCGGTCCGCTTGTAAACGTCACGGCATCAACCTGCCCGGCGAGGATATCGCTTAACAGCTGCTCCAACGCCTCTGCGGGAGGCGCAATATGCCGGTAAGGCAGAAGCTGCCGGCAGGTCGCCCCTTGCTCCTCCAACCAAGTGACCAGCCGCGGTGCCGGATCCCCATGCAGCTGCAACATCACGCTGGCACCGCGCAGATCATGATCCGCCAGCCCGCGAATGAGCCCCTCGGTACTGCCATCGTCATCGCGTACAATTGGCGTGAGCTGCCGCTTTTTCAGCGCATTGACCGTCTTGTAGCCCCGAGCTGCAATCTTCCCCGTTTGAAGATGCTCCCGCAATGGATCGGCAACGCCCATCTCCTCGGCCATATCAAACAACGCATCCAGCCCCATCCCCGTCGTAAAAATGGACCAGTCTGGCGGCTGCTTCACCCAATCCACAATACCGCTACGCAAGACCTGATCGTCCAGCAGCACGGTTCCTTGTGCTGGTCGATACATTGGAGTACCGCCCATGTTCTCCACCAGCTTGCCCAATTCCTCCGCCCGTCGGGGCCCGGTTAGTGCGATTCTTTTTCCTTCCAGTCTCCGTGCCATCGTATCCCTCCCAGGTTGATCCTATTCGCTACCTTCAGCTTATACGACGGAGAGAGCGAAGTAAATTGCCTTTTCGGCCGATCGGAAGTTACCCTGTCTTGGGTTCCGGTTTATTTCGGCGTGGACGAAGCACGGCAAAGAACAGGATCGGAAGGGCGAGATGAAAGGTGAGCGCAATGAACGGCAACATGAAGTTAAAATGGAATTGCTGCAGTGCATTTCTGAAAAACCAAACGGAGCAGGCAAATGCAAGCGCGCCGACGGGAGCCGTCATCAGGCGGCCGGACAGCTTGGGAACAACGATTTGCAGGGTGTAGCACAGCACATAGAGATCGAAAGCGATTTTACCCAAGGCCGTCGGATACCAAAGCGCCATCAGCAGCAAATCGAAACGGTCGATAAAATCGGTGATCTGGATTTGGCGGATCATCTCGTAACCGGGATGAATCAATTTTCCGACCAGCGGAATGCCCAGAACCATCTGCGAATTCAGCAGCAGCACGATCATCATGACACTGCCGATGGCCAGGCTGATATAACCCGCCGCAGCTTTATAATATTTCCCGGAGATTACAAGCGGAAGCGCCAGAATTTCAGCCTGATACGGGAAAACGAACCACGTCCCCTTCATGATGCCGGACCAATCCGGGGAGAAGTAAGGAATCAGGTAATTGAGGTGCAGATCTCGTGCCAATACCAGAACGATAAAAAACGTAGCGCCGAGAAAAATCGGGATGTAAATTTCGCTGAGGCCCAGAAAAGCCCGAATCCCTCCCTGGCATATGTATACCGCCGTCGCGGTGACCATCAATCCGAGAATCGGGATTGGTGTCCGGTTCAGCAGCACCGTATTGGTGAAGTCCGCGATGACCCGGATGTCTCTCGCGCTAATAAACAGTAGAAACAAAAGGTAAAATACGAGCAATGACCTGCCGAAAATAGGAAATCGGCCGGCCAAAGCCTGCAGCAAATTACGATCGGAAAATCGCTTCAACGTCATCGAGACCATCCACAACGCTACCATGCTAATCAGCCCGCCTATGACATAGCTCAACATAGCATGCTGGTGCGCCGCCTGCGTTGCCAGAGAAAACGTCTGCAGATACGAAATGGATCCGATGTACAGGATCCCCAGCAGAATGATTTGCCGTTTGGTTATTTTCATAACAGGCCACACTCCTCCAGATTCGGTTGGGTTATCAAAGTTGATGAAACGGCACCCATGGCCCCAGCACCCGGCCCAGCCAATCCGTCAGATAGAAGACGCGAGAGGCCCGTGTAACATAGATCAGAATCCCGAAGGAAACAGCGAATACCGCATAAAATACCCATCGGCTCAGCGCCCCACCTTCCCGGAGCGCATCCCGATCCCGGAAACAGCTAAAACCGATCAACAGCAACAAGGTAATGTAGGAACTAGTCATGATTGAGATACTCCTCTCTGATCCCCAACGAGTTCATTAATTCCCCGCTGTTCTCCAAATGAATATTCGCACGAACTCGAACCTTAACTTCCGGCAGCTTGTCATGCCAGCGGTGTTTGATTTTTTTCCATGCGGCAGGGTACTTGTTTTTGAAGGCGGTGCTCAACCCAAAAATATCGGATCGATGCTTATGCAGCGTTTCGTTGATAATTGCCTGCATCTCTTTAGCCAGATACTCATTGGCGTGCTTCTCCAGCGGCATCATCATCGTGTACTGGAGCTCCTGGCGAGTCACATTTTCCAAAATCAGACCGTTCGCTTTGACCTCCAAGTCGAATGAGATTTCCCCTTCCTCCAGATGAGGACGCAGCTTTCGGCGGATTTCGTTTAATACGATCGACGCCGATTCTTGCGGATGATGGTCCCCCATAACGATCGTGAGCTTAGGATTCAGTGCCTGTCCCATGGCGATCAGCGCCATAGGCGTTTGCTCTGCGGTTAAATAACCCGACAGCTTGTCATCGTGAAATATGCCCAATCCATCCAGCTTGACCAGGCTTTGCCCATTCCCAACTTTTTCAGGAACACTTTCCGTCGTTGACATGACCGGGATGGCTAGGTCGATCCCTTCAGTTAATAGCGTATTGGTCATGCTTTGGATGGAGACGGGGTCCTGCATGGCCGATTTGGCCAGCTCGCGGATCATTTCCGAAGGCGATTGCTCAATCGGGGCTTCAACGTCCAGTAACTTATACCCTGGCCCGCGGCTAAGCACGACATAGGTCGTTAAGCGGTTTTGCGGAAACCGACCCAAAACGTCGATGCCCTCCCCAATTCCCGATCTGGCAAACTCTTCCCCTATAATCGTGACCCTCCGGTGTGAGAAGTTGATGATCCGGGATAATTTAGCCTGAATCTGCTTATTGGCCTGATAAGGCGAAGGCGCCGTTTGGGAAACCATCAAGTAGGTTTTGCTGCCCGAGGTTCCGCCTCCGCCCCCTTGACTGCCGGCCCCGCCCAACGAGCTGGGCAATGCGATTTGAGCGGTTGAACGAATTTCACCTTGCTCCATGTCGGTGGCGGAAGCCAGAACAAAAGCAACATCGTTCACTTCGATACGGTCCCAACAGCCCGTTAAGAGTAGGGGAAGCAGCAGAACTACGCCAAGGGCCCGGGCTTGGATTAATTTCGCTTGCACGAGCGCTCACCATCCTTCATTGGAGTCGCTTCCCATCGGGCGGGTTTTGCCGATTCGGCGAACATTGCCGCGGGTTGCGTCGGAAGGCCGCTTGTTCATCTTCCACATCGGCACCCTGCTGAAAATGTCCTTCATATCCGTTGCGTCGTAGGGGGCCACCCCGTTCATGTAAGGGACGCCAAACGATTTCAACTGCGTCAGATGAACGACGATCCAAATCGCCCCGATCACGATGCCAAACAATCCAAACGCGCTGGCCAGCAGCATGATCGGAAAACGCAGCATCCGAACCGTCACCGCAAGACTAAACCGGGGAATGGTAAAGGATGCAATCCCGGTCAGCGAGACGACGATGACCATCGGCGCGGAGACGATTCCGGCCTGGACCGCCGCTTGGCCGATGACCAGTGCGCCCAGGATACTCACCGCCTGCCCCACAGTCTTCGGCAGCCGGATGCCGGCTTCCCGCAACGCTTCAAAGGAAATTTCCATGATGAAGGCCTCCACCAAAGCGGGGAACGGAATCGCTTCCCGGGAGGCCGCGATGCTTAAAATGAGGGTCGAAGGCAGCATATCCTGGTGGAATGTCGTCACCGCAATGTACAAGCTGGGCAGAAACAAGGCCAAGAATAGGAAAAAGATGCGAATCCAGCGGATCATATTGCTGATAAAAAACCGTTCGTAATAATCCTCGCTTGCCTGCAGCAGTTGCCATAACGTTACCGGTGCGATCAGGACAAACGGCGTCCCGTCCACAAAAATGGCGATCCTTCCCTCCAACAGCTGCGCGGCGACCGAGTCGGGCCGCTCGGAGTATTGCATCTGCGGAAACGGGGAGGACGGGTTATCCTCAATCCATTCCTCAATGTAGCCGGACTCCAAGATTCCGTCGATATCGATGCTCTCCAGCCGGTCCTTCACATCATTAATCAGCTTTTCCTCGGCTACACCGTCGATGTAAGCCATCGCAACATCCGTCTTGGTCATCTTTCCGATGACCATATCGATTAGCTTCAGCTTCTCTGTTTTGATTTTGAACCGGACCAAGGCGGTATTAATCCGCAGTGATTCGGTGAAGCCTTCGCGCGGACCTCGGATCACCGCTTCGGTCTGCGGTTCCTGGACGCTTCGCCGCGAACCGCCCTTTACGCTAAACAGAAGCACCTCTTCCATGCCTTCCATAAAGATGGCGACGTTTGCCGTCAGCACCCCGTTAATCACCGTTGGCCAATCGGTAGTGGCCTGCGCTTGGCTTAGGGAGACCCTTGTGAACGATAATGGATAAATGTCCTGGCCGACTTCTTTTTGTTGGTCCAGTCCCTCAATCAACGGACGCAGGATGTGCTGCTGAACGTCCTCGACTTTAATGATCCCTTCGATATACACAAGCAGACCGCGGATTTCCTCGGTTAATTGGATCTCACGGTAAACGACATCGGAGCAGTCCTGGAATACGCTTTTTACTTGCTTGACGTTCTCCGCCAGATCACGGCTAATTTTGTTCTCTTCTTTTCGTTCTTTGGTCTTCATGGGAACACTCCTTGCCGCTCTGCCACTTCATGGTTGATATGATGTAGAATGTACCATTTTGGAAAATCTATGTAGACAAAATAAGCTCCCCGGCGTCAAGCCGGAGAGCTGAAGAGAACTCAGGTATGAAGTTAGTTCCGGTCCACTTGAAAC
Organism: Paenibacillus rubinfantis; assembly: GCF_001486505.1. GTDB lineage: Bacteria > Bacillota > Bacilli > Paenibacillales > Paenibacillaceae > Fontibacillus > Fontibacillus rubinfantis. Next base: position 513,370 of record NZ_LN909063.1, on the reverse strand, counting down.
TTGTCCACGATGGCTTTCATTTGCTCGGCCATCCGGGAAAAATCGGCTGCGGAGGTCGCGATCTGCTCAATCGAAGCGAGCTGTTCTTCGGCTGCCGCGGATACCGTCTGCGTTTGGCTGACAAGTTCTTCGGATAACCGTTGATTTTCCTTAATGGAATTCATAACGAGTTCAGTCCCGTGGGTCATCCCCTTCGCACTCGCCACGATCCCCTCCATCTTCTCAGCGGCGCTGCGCACCGCCTTGCGAATCCGTGAGAAGGAACGGCCGGAAGTATCGACGGCGAGAATTCCTTCATGCACACCTTGCTTGGCGTCCTCCATAGAAACGACCGCCCGCTCGACCTCGGCCTGCACGCTGCTGATCAATTCGGCAATCTGCTTCGCGGATTGCTCGGATCCCTCCGCCAGCTTGCGCACCTCCGACGCTACCACCGCAAACCCCCGGCCTTCCTCGCCGGCCCGTGCCGCTTCGATCGAGGCATTTAACGCCAGTAGATTGGTTTGCTGGGCGATGCCTGTAATGACTTCGACGATCCCTCCGATATTCGCGGTATGCTCACCCAACGTCTGGATCACCTCTCCCAGCTCATCCACCGTTTGCTGAATGCGTTCCATTTTCTCAACGACGCTCAACACGGAAGAGTTCCCTTCCTCGGCAGCAACCGTCGTTTTCTCCATCGTTTCGCTAACGGTATCCATTTGCTCCGCCATGATGCTCGCATGTTGGGACACCTCGCCCATACTATCGGCTCCGGCTTCAAGCTCCGCATGCTGACGTTCGCTGCCCGCTGCGATCTCCTGGATGGCTGTCGTCACTTGCTCAAGTGTTTGGGTCGTTTGTTCCGTTCCGGCCGTCAGCTGCTTGGATGAGGTGACGACCTGGTTCGTTGTATCCCGAACACTCACGATCATGCCTCGAAGCTCGTCCGCCATCCGCTGAATCTGGCTCGCCAACGCACCGATTTCATCCGGTCGGTTTAAGCCGTCAACCCGTTGAGTCAAATCCCCTTCACGGATTTGGCGAGTCGTTTCCGTGATGCGGTCCAGCGGGACGGCGAACATCCGAATCAATACCCAGGCTGCCAAGCCCCCTATCCCCATGGATATGCCCGTCATCAGGTACCAGGTTGGTCCGACTTCACCCTTCAGTGCCCCTTCTAGAATGCAGGGGATCAACGCCACAATTACCGTAGTCACGATCAGGGTTAGCCTTACGCGCTTTTTCATAGCAGACCCTTCCTTCTTTTCATATAATAATAGGTTTATAGCCTAAATTATACTCGGTCCTCCAAGAATTGAATATAGATGCAAAAAACCGTTTGTCGTATAGACAAACGGTTTTCCTTCAGGTTAGGGCACGGATTAATCGGCCAGCCGATACCCCACACCGCGAACGGTGGTAATGTATGTTGGGTTGGCCGCGTTGTCCCCCAACTTCTTGCGCAGACTCTTAATATGAACATCAACGACATTGCTGCCGCCCAGGAACGAAGTCCCCCATACCTCGGATAACAACTCTTCCCGAGACAACACGGTTCCTTCCTGCTCCAAAAGCTTGATCAGCAGCTCGTATTCCGTTTTGGTCAGTTCAATTTTGACGCCGCTCCGGTACACCGCCATCTTCTTGCGGTCGATCCATAAATCTTTGAAGATGGCTGGTGAAGTGCCGGCGAGCAACCGGGATGACAATGGCCGAGGCCCGCTGTTCCGGATAATTCGTTGCGCATGGTAAACAATCTCCATTGGCCGAGCCGGCCAAACCAAGAGTTCTTGATTCATCAGGCCGTGATCCAGCTGGCCCAACATGGATTCCTTCACAAGCAGGAGCGAAGGCGTTCCGCCAGTTTCCTGTCCCACCAGCGAACGAATCGCCGCCGTCTCCTCGCCTTCCCGGTAGGAGGTCAGATCAAAGATCAGCAAGTCCGCGGCCAGAGCGTTGCGAATGCCTTGCTCCAAATGGTGGAACACGAGGACGTCAAAACAGCTCTCCGACAAGTCGCGTACCAGTTCATGAACATCGCTGGGGAATGGACTGATCAGAATCACCCGCTGCGTCACCGGACAGGCGATCCTTCCTGCTTCCAGCTCCTCGTGCTCGGCAACTTCTACGCCGGGCGGCCGGCGAAAAGGCACGGTTGTCCCGGAAACCCCTTCTCGGATCACTTCTTCTGCTGACAAGTTGGACACACCCCCCCGAATACGACATGAGCATGATGGACATCGTAGCCCGTTTCCTTCGCTACAGTCCGGTTCCACTCCTCAGGCACATGAGACATCACCTCATCCACCCGTCCGCAAACCTCGCATAAGATATGCTGGTGATCATCCAGCTTCGCGTCATATCGGCTGGCCGCCTCGCCCAGCTTCAATTCGCGAATCAGCTCCTTATCGGTCAAATACCGCAGCGAATTGTAGACCGTGCCGTAAGCGAAGTTGTATCCTTGTTCCACCAGGCGGTTCATCACTTCCGCCGCCGTCGGATGATCGTTAGCATTGCGAACGACATCGTAAACCGCTTGACGTTGCGTCGTCAAATTTAAAGATTTCATCTATCATCAATCCCTGCAGTTGTTTTTAGAATTAGTATAAGTCTTATTTTATTATCCGTCAATTCCTTGGCATCCCGATTCCCTGCATGTTCCATCCGCCTTTCCCCCATAATATAGCAAGGAGGCGATTCCTTTGCTGATCCAAAAATATCTGATTACCCTCTTCATCGCCGCGCTCGCCATCGGGTATAACGTTGGGGTGGATTTGCTGATCGGGCTCCCTTGGAATAATTTCATGATTAACTGGAATTATTCACTGACTGATCCCTCCGAACAGATTGCGGCTTATCTCCTGGTTCTGTTGCTGGTAGCACCGGATCTTCTGCATCTCCTAAGCCACAAATCGAAGGGGAACGGGCAAAACTCCGGTAAAGGGCAGGCCTCTCATGGGGGGGCTCTGTCAACCACGACCGATACAGATTCCTCCACGGCTCTTGATGAATCAGGCTCCGGCCTGCCGACGGGAGCGCAATCGGTAAATCAAGGCGGCAACAATCAGGGCGGCGGGCAGAACAACGTAAAATAGAGGATCCATCATATACAGCACCTGTCCGCCTTTTTTTACATGTTCACTATAGTTTCGGGCGATGGTGAGGGAAGAGAAGAGCACGATCAAAGCCAGCGGGTACAGAATTTTCCGATAGGGGATGTTCATGAGGTCAGAGACGCTGATCACGGCCGCATAGAAGTAGACCGATATTTTAAAAAAGTCGCCGATGATCAGCACCATCACCACCAAGATGTCCATCCGTTGAATAAAATCAGCGATAGAAGCTTTTCCGACCATCGTTAATAACGGAAAAATCGAACGTTCGGCAATCTCCGCACCAAGCACCGAAATCGTAATCGCCATCGCTGCCGATAAAATGAGGCCGGATAGCAATACGGACATCAAACCAGCCCGAGTCCCCGCTTTCTGATTGTTCAAATACGGCATGAGCGCGGTGAAGCAGATGATTTCCCCAAACGGAAATTGATAATTTTGGCGATAGACGGATGTGAGCACCGGCTGAAATCCATGGCTCAGCACCGGCAATAGCCGGGTGAAGTCCATGATACCGGAGAACACCACCAGCAGCAAAATAATGATTCCGATCAGGACCACAACCCAGAGAAGGATAAATGCCGTTCGAGCCAGCACCTCGATCCCTTTGTGCAGCACGTAAACGATCGTCAGCATCATCATCATGTTCGTAATGAACAGCGGAGTTTCCTTCAGGGTCGAGGCAAGAACGAGCAACCCCCCGTCCATTAAATCGCGGGTGGCTTTATTCATAAAAAATGCTGTATAGGCGAAGCCGATCGCCCCGCCGACATATTTGCCGTACAGAATCCGACTGTATTGGCTAGGCAGCTTATCCGGGAAGGTATTGTAGAGGAAGGCGTAGCCCAGGTAGAGCACCGCCCCGATCACCATCCCGGACAGAACGGCGATCCAGGCATCCTTGCCCGCCTCCATTCCCAAATTGACAACCAGGGCGGTCCCAAGCTGAAACAAGACAAGCAGGGAGAAAAATTGCAGCGGACTGAGCTTTGTCGTTTCCATGCGGATCTAGCCTCCTATTCCTTTTTCATATCGTATTTGAAGGAACGGTCTCTCATTTGGGAGTTGCGGATAATCGAGTCCACGTGATACTCGACCTCCAGCTTGGGAAAAAGGTCGGGCCATTTCCCTTTTAAATGCTTCCATGCCTTTGGATGCTGGCGTTCCAGCGTTTGTCCGAAACCAAAGATGTCGCAGTTCAGGGACTGCGCCTTCTTAACAGACGACTTCATCCGTTTGAGAATTTCCTCGTTGACGTAAACCTCCAGCTCATTTAAAGCTTTCGGGTCACGCAAGTCGATGGTGCTGTTCATTTCTCGAACCGACAGCTGGGCCGTCACCTTCACGACGACAACGGGATGCTCCGGATCTTTGAGCACCACCTGTGTCGAGGTTTTGCTTCTACGCACGTCCAGCGAGAGTTCTCCCAGATCGTCCGGTGTGATCACGATAGACGTCTTGTCGAGGATGCCTTTGATCCAGATCAGCCCTAAGCTTTCCTCCTCATTTAGCCACCCCTTCAGCCGATCCCCTTTAAACAAAGCCATATTGGACATGCGAACAAGCCCAAGGTTGTCCGTCTTTTCCAGGTTGCTTTTCTTCCGAACCTCCTCGACGCTCCCCAAAATCTCAACACCGTTAATAATCGGTCCCGAATTAGGGACAAGGATATCCCGAATCAAGTCATCCACTTCCACAGGATAGTTGGCGCCGAACTCCTGAGAGGTCATTTCGGTTTTTTGGGCCAACGTATAAGCTGAAATTTTGCCCATGGCGGATAGCCCAGCCAAGATATCGTGAGCCTTAACCCCATTTTTTGCTACATAGATTCTGGCCGTAAGCCGAATATCCGAATCGCGATCCAAAAAATCAAGGATATCGGAAATCCCTTGCCGGGCCAGTTCCTCGGACATGACCACGATCCGTACATGGGCCGTCGACATCAGCCGCGGGACCAAAAGCGAAGCTTTGCGGATCGCCTCTATAATTGACCGCCCCCGAGCGGAGTAAACCATCGTCGGGGTAGCTCCCCTCCCGCTTTTCCCGGAAATCTCGTCGGCAATAATGACTTGAAAGGACACCAGGTAATCCTTCTTGTCCGGGGACAGATCGATTCCGATTCCGGAAACGACAGCCCGCCGGTTTAATTCTTCCGCATCCCAGCAGCCGGACAGGGGCAGGATGGCGCATAGCATCGCCAGCAGCAACATCCCCTTAACTTTCTTCATTGGGTTCCGCCTTCTTTCCCTGACCGGATTTGCCCCCGCCGCTTTGCTCTTGGCCCTCCTGCCCCTCGACGGACTGCCCCTGTGCCGATGGACCGGCACCCATCGGTTCGATTTCCCCTGTTTTCCTCATATCCCGTTGGCTTGAGGACATCAGCGGTTTCCAGCCGTGCATCCAGATCGGTAACCGCAGGATCGCATCCTTTTGAGCCTGTGGCACGAACGGGCTAAACGGGGACAGATAAGGAACACCAAAGGAACGAATACTGTTCATATGCGCAATCAACATGATCAACCCCAGCGTGATCCCATAAAAGCCAAACAACCCGGCTAGAAACAAAAAGTAGAATCGAAACAACCTGCCGGCGATCGATAGGTTATACGAGGGTAAGGCAAAGCTCGCGATTCCCGTCAGCGCCACAACGATGACCATGATCGGCGTGATGATCCCCGCTTCGACAACCGCCTGCCCCAGGATCAACGCGCCAACGATCGAGACGGTTTGACCGATCGCCCGCGGCATTCGCACCCCTGCCTCGCGTAAAATCTCAAAAACAACCTCCATAATTATAGCCTCCACAAACGCAGGAAACGGTACCCCCTCGCGCTGCGCCATTAAGCTGACCAACAGCAGCGTGGGAATCATTTCATAATGGAAGGTGGTCAGTGCCACATAGACCGCCGGACCCAACAGCAAGATGACAAAGCAGATATAACGGATGATGCGCATCAGAATGCTGATGTCAAAGCGTTGGGCGTAATCCTCCGGCGATTGCAAGAATTGGGCAAATACCGTCGGCAGAATCAGCGTGTACGGCGTACCGTCAACGAGGACCACCACTCGCCCTTCCAGCAGGTTCCCGGCGGCCACATCGGGCCGTTCCGTATTATAGACTGTTGGAAAAGGGGTAATCGTCTTGTCCTGAATAAACTCCTCGATATAGGCGGACTCCAAAACGCCGTCGATTTGGATCCCTTTGAGTCGGCGGCGGATCTCCGCTACCAGTTCCGGATCCGCACTGCCTTTCATATACATCATCGCGACATGGGTGTGGGTCACAGAGCCGATTTTCATCGATTCCAGCCATAGATCGGGGGATTTAATGCGCCGCCGAATCAGCGAGATGTTGGTCGCGATCGATTCCACGAAGCTGTCTTTGGGCCCGCGCACCACCAATTGCGAGGTTGGCTCGTTGACCGCCCTCCATTCCCCGCCCGCTGTACCGGAGACGATCCCTTGGTCGCTGCCCTCGACTAGCAGCACGGTGTCCCCCGATAGAACCGCCATCATGATATCGTTCCATTCCTTCACGACGGAGGTCTCTCCCAGGCTTAAGGCATCCTCGAGGATATATTTCATCAGGCGGTCGGGAGGATACTTGTTGACCTTATCGGGATCCAGCCCGATTAAGGGCTTAATGACGAAATTATTGATCATTTGCTGGTTGCTGAGCGCATTCAGGTAAACGATCGCCGCCTTGACGGGAGCCGGAACGGGGCCGCCGAGTTTGAGATGGCGAATCACGATATCGGGACTATGACCGGATTCCGCGACGATGCGCTCCAGCATTTGCTGCAAATCGCCAGTCATCTGTGGTTGTCCATTGCTCTTCTTCTGCCGGTCAGAGCGGCCTCGGGATGATTGGCGCAGCATGTCAGCAACTCCTGTTCTGCAGTTCTTGTCCCCATTATTTGCTTTTCTTGCCTTTTTCATGCGACATGAATCGACATCACCGCAAACGACAATCTTGTGGTTTTTCTGGTCTGGAGCGGGAAATAATGTATCTGACACGGCTCCCTAGTTTAAGGAAAAAAATAGGACAGGAGGAAGCCTAAAATGGAGGACAACCCCTTTATGTCCGGCGGACTTCCAAGGTTTCCGGAATCGATGTGGCGTCAAACGACATCGTTGCCGAACTTTGGCAAGTTGAACGAGGACATGGAGACAGAAGTCGCCGTGGTGGGCGCCGGGATTACCGGAATCACCACCGCTTATTTGTTGGCGCAAGCCGGAGTGAAGGTCACGATCCTGGAGGCGGGTACCATCTTGGACGGCACGACCGGGTATACGACGGCTAAAATCACCGCTCAACATGGGCTGATTTACGACAAGCTGATGAACCATTTTGGCGAGGAAGGCGCAAAGTTATATTTTGAAGCCAATGAAGAAGCGCTGCGTTGGATCGCTGAGACGGTAAAGGAACGCAAAATCGAGTGCCAGTTCCAACCGGAGGATGCTTATCTGTATGCCGATTCGGATGAGCAACTCCACAAGCTGGAGGCCGAGTGGCGAGCTTATGAGCGATTGGGGCTTCCTGCGGAGTGGCGGGACTCCCTCGATTTGCCGCTGCAAGCCAAAGGAGCCATTTTGATGAAAAATCAGGCCCAATTCCACCCGCTTCACTTCGTGACCGAATTGCTGGCCTATGTTACATCTCACGGAGGCGCCGCCTACGAGAAAACGACGCTGCAGGATGCCGCCGAACCGGAGCCGGACGGACGGCTTCGCCTAACCACGGAAGATGGCCGCCATATCGTATGCCGCCACGCGGTATCCGCCTCCCATTATCCGTTTTTTGACGGAAGGGGATTGTTTTTCACCCGGCTGCATGCCGAACGTTCGTATGTCGTTGCGATCGAGCCGGAGAAGGAATACCCCGGAGGGATGTATATTAACAGCGGTTCCCCAACGCGCTCTCTCCGTTCGGCAGAACTGAACGGGAAACAGGTGGTCCTTGTCGGCGGCGAGTCGCATAAAACCGGCAAAAACGACTGCACAATTCAGTCTTACGAAACCCTGGAGAAATTCGGACGGAACGTGCTGGGGATCCGATCGATTCCGTTCCGCTGGTCGGCCCAGGACCTAGTCACCCTCGACGGAGTTCCTTATATCGGCCGGATTACGTCAAACCATCCGAATATCTACCTTGCTACAGGGTTCTACAAGTGGGGGATGACGACCAGCGCGTTGTCCGCGATGATGATCCGCGATCTCATCCTGGAGAAGGAAAACCGCTATACCGAGCTGTTTACGCCTTCCCGGTTTAAAGCGGACCCTTCGATCAAGCATTTCGTGACGCAGAACGCGGACGTAGCTAAGGAGTTCGTGACCGGCAAAATTGAACTCGTCCATCTAAAACCGGAGGATCTGGTCCCCGGCCAAGGTGGTGTGGTGAAGCACCAAGGCAAACGCGCCGGAGCTTACCGCGACGAGGACGGCCTGCTCTATCTGGTGGATACGACCTGCACCCATATGGGCTGTGAGGTCAAATGGAACGAAGCCGAGCGCTCGTGGGACTGCCCATGCCACGGGTCCAGATTCGATTACAAGGGCGAAGTGATCGAAGGACCGGCCACCGAGTCGCTTCCTCGTCTTCGTCGCCAACCCGAGCAAGCGCCAAGTTGAGCAAGTTATTTAAGCGCATCTGTCCAACCTTTTTCCTTAAACCCGAGGAAGCAAGCTGGAACAGATGCCTTTTTTCATTCACTACCTTGCTTTGATCAGTACTGTGTGATATGATGCTTTCATTGATACTAATTAATGTTCAGTACTAGTGAGAATGTACCCCATTCCAGAAGAAACGAGGCGAAGCATGTTTGGATATCAGCATCCAGTTTAAAAAAGGCGCCTTGGAGCTATGCGTGCTGGTGTTGATCCAAGGCCGCGACCGCTACGGCTACGAGCTGGCTCAGTCGGTATCGAAGCACATCGAGGTGGCCGAAGGGGCCCTGTATCCCCTGCTGCGCCGACTGGTCAACGAAGGTTATTGCACGACCTACCTGCAGGAATCCACGGGCGGTCCCCCGCGCAAATACTACAAATTAACACCCGAAGGCGAAGCGTACACCCAGAAACTTGTCGTTGAGTGGAAGCAGTTCGTGCACAATGTTTCGACATTAATCGAGAAAGGAAGCCGTTTATGAATAAAAGCGAGTTTTTGGCGAATCTCCGGGCCCATTTGTCGGTTCTCCCACCGGAGGAGCAAAACGAATTGCTTGAGGATTATGAAGCCCACTTCGCATTTGGGCTGGAGAGCGGACGAACGGAGGAAGATATCGTTCTGGAGCTGGGCGATCCGGCGGAGCTGGCCAAGGAGGCGATCGGTAACCGCTATGTGCCTCGGGAGCATGTGTACTGGTTTGGCGGCGCGGAGCCCGCTCCGGTGCCGGACGCTCCGGCCCCCTCTGCTGCTGCAGGAGTTTACGGGAGCGAAGGCGACATGCGACGGCGCAACAGTTTTGCCAGCGTGATGGTTTACATCGGCCTGTTCTTTCTTAACATTGTCATCATCCCGCCGTTGATCTCCCTCTGGTCGGTTGTCTTCAGCCTAGCTGTTAGTGCTGCCGCCGGAATCCTAAGTCCCCTGCTCCTTGGTCTGGAGTATTTGTGGCATGGGGAAATTTTCACGGCAAAGATATTCGCTTCGGTTGCTGCCGTCGGAATGGGCATTCTGCTCGCCGTCGTCACGCGATATGCATATAAAGGAATGCTCCGGCTGAGCGTTGCTTACTTGCGCTGGAATGTCCGGATGGCAAAAGGGGGTCACCAAGCATGAATACGAAAAAATGGTCGTTTATTGGGATCCTGCTAATATTGGCGGGGTTCGCCGGCATGGCCTACCAGCATTATGATTTCGGCGATCAGTTGCCCGCCCATCAGCAGAAATGGACGTTTGAGCAAGGCGCCTTGAAGCAACTGCTCGTTGACAGCAACTATGACGTTGAACTGGAATTGATCGACAGTCCGGATGGGACGAACTACGTGGAAATCAACGGGAAAATGAATCGGAAAACGATCGACACGCTGAAAGCGACGAAGATGTCGGGAGATACGCTAACGCTGGACCTGCAGGAGGAGTTCGATTGGTCCTTCTTCTCGGTGAGCTTTCAGTCCACCAAGCAGCAAATCACTGTCGCACTTAGCGACAAGGGGGCACTGAACCGCATCGCTTACAAGTCCAGTTCCAGCAACGGGACGTTCCGCGGTCTTCGTGCCGGAGATATCGATTTGGCCATCGACTCAGGGAATCTTCGTGTGGAGAATGCCAGCGCGGAACAATTAAAATTAACTTCTACGTCTGGAAATATTACGGCCGAGAATATTCAGGGGAATACGGAGATCCAGCTGACTTCAGGCGGCATCCGCATCAATACGCTACAAGGCGACTTGATCGCGAAATCGACCTCCGGCAACATCACCGCCAAACAGGTCAAAGGGACCGTCCAAGCTATGGTTAGCTCCGGGAATATCCGGTTTGAACAGTTTACGGGCGACGGAAGCTTTAAGTCCACCTCAGGGAATATTACCTTGGCCGATCAACGCTCTGATAACCTGGACATTTACGTAGGCTCCGGCAATGCAACGTTGTCGACCGATGCCGAGTTCAAGGGTTACTATGACCTGCATACGGCTAGCGGAAGCACTACCGCGCCGGATTCGCCGCGACAAACGCAGGATCTGATCAAGGTCCGGGCGACTTCCGGTAACATTCGCATTCGCTAATACCATAAGAGGGGCCGGAGTTCTTGTGAACTCCGGCCCCTCTTGATTTATTCGATTTCCCGTTGCGTAATCCGGTTCAGGAACGACCGGGCCCGCTCGCTGGACGGATGATTCAGCACCTGGTCCGGCGTCCCTGATTCGATGATCTTCCCTTCGTCCATAAGCACCACCCGATCGGCCACCTCGGCCGCGAACTTCATCTCATGGGTAACGACAACCATCGTCCGCCCCTCGAGGGCGATCTCCTTCATCACCTTCAGCACCTCGCCGACCAACTCGGGATCCAGCGCCGAGGTGGGCTCGTCAAAGAGCAACACGTCCGGGCTCATGGCCATGGCCCGCGCAATCCCGACCCGCTGTTGTTGCCCGCCTGACAGCTGATGCGGATAGAAATCGGCCCGGTCGCCAAGCCCCACCTTATTCAACAGCTCCAAAGCAATTTGTCGCGCGTCGGTCTTGCTCTTTTTCAACACCTGGACCTGGGCTTCCATCACGTTCTGAAGCGCCGTCATATGCGGGAATAAATAATACGCCTGAAACACCATACCGGTCTTTTTGCGCAGAGCCAGCACTTCGCTTGGCTTCGGCTTTCGCCCATCCCTAAATTCCAGCTGAACATCGCGAATCCGGAGCGTTCCACTCGTTGGGGTCTCCAGCAAGTTTAAGCAGCGCAGCAGGGTGGTCTTCCCCGAGCCGGAAGGCCCGATGATCACCATCACTCGGCCTTGCTCAACCTCAAGATCCACCCCTTTTAACACTTCTTGTGTGCCAAACGATTTATGCAGATTGTGAACTCGTATCATGAATGCCAATCCTCCTTATCGGGCGGTGAAGCGGTCTAGCCGCTTCTCCAGTCGATTTTGCAGCGCCGATAGGATGGTGCTGAAGAATAGATAAATCAGGCCTGCCTCGGTATAAACAATCAACGGTTCATAGGTCGTTGACGTGATTTGTTGGGCGGTACGGAACATCTCGGTATACGTCACGGTAGCGGCCAGCGAGGTATCCTTAACCAGACTGATAAAGGAGTTGGCTAACGGCGGCACTGAAACCCGCGAAGCCTGCGGCAGGATGATGCGCCGCAGCGCCTGCAGCCGGGTCATGCCCAACGAATAAGCCGCTTCCCATTGACCTTCGTGAATCGACAGAATCGCCGCACGCACGATTTCCGAGCCATACGCGCCAACGCTGAGCGTAAAACCGATAACCGCCGCCGGGAACGGATCCAGAATAATCCCGATGGACGGAAGGCCGTAAAAGATAATAAAAAGCTGCACCAGCAGCGGCGTCCCGCGAATGATCCATACGTAGAATCTGGCGAGCTGCCGCAGTGGCCCGATGCTCGATAACCGCGCAAGGGCGGTCAGAACCGCCACCGCCAGCCCCAGCGCAAATGAGATTAAGGTCAATGGAACTGTAAAAGCCACCCCCGCTTTTAGCAGGGGCAGAAAAGAGTCCACGATAATATTCCAAATGCGTTCATCCATCGCTCAAGCATCCTTTTCCGAAGGAAGCGGCCCTCCCGGGCCGCCTCCGATAGTTGAAGTGCTTATTTCGATACGTCTTCCCCGAAATATTTCTCCGAGATTTTCAAGTAGGTCCCGTCGGACTTCATTGCCGACAGCGCCTCGTTCACCGCTTGTACCAGCTCTTCGTTGCCTTTGTTAAACAAAGCTGCGCTCTCCGCCGCATCCGGCATTTCGTCTACGACCTTCAGCTTCACGTCCGGTCTTTGCTTCTTCAAATCCAGGAAGGACAAACCGTCGTTGACCGTCGCGTCAATCCGTTTGGACAATAACAGGTCGATCGCCTGGTTAAAGCCTTCCGTCGCAACGATTTCCGCCCCGTTCTCCTTAGCGATATCCGTCAGGTTGCTAGTCAGCGATTGTCCGGCTTTCTTGCCTTTCAGGTCCGCGAAGACCTTGATGTCCTCGTTGTCTTCCGGCACGATCAGCACCGCACGAGATACGATATAAGAATCCGAGAAGTCGTATTTCTCCTTGCGGTCATCGCGGATCGTCACTTCGTTGAATACCGCGTCAAACCGCTTGGCATCCAGTCCGGCAAAAATGCCGTCCCACGGCGTCTCGATAAATTCAGCCTCCACGCCCAGGCGCTTCGCAACCTCTTCTGCGATCTCCACGTCGAAGCCGGTCAGCTTGCCGTCCTTATCATGGAACGTAAACGGTGCGTACGTGCCTTCCGTCCCAATCCGCAGCTTGCCGCTGGCTTTCACGGATTCTAGCAAATTGGACTCCGCCGGCTGCTCGTTGGCTGCATTCCCAGCACTTCCTTGGTCAGCGCCTGCATTGCCCGTCGCCTGATTATTTGAATTATTGTTGCCGCAAGCTGCAACCAGTACAGTCAGCACCAGCGTCAACAGCAGTAAACTCCATTTTTTCATTGAATCCATCCCCCGTCTATCTAATTGTTTTTAATTCCCTATAAAATCACTAGGTTTAATTGAATATTACACAGATCGCCATGGATCGTCAAATGTTTTTTTGTTCCTTTAGTATGCTCAATAGAGCAACACTTGATTTCCCAGAAATTAACGCATATAATTGTCGTAATTATTTCGTGAAGGAGGTGGGTAGAGTGGATCGCAAATTTGCGTGGAGTCGAGTGAGCCAACTGCCGATGGCAATGTTTGGCAATGTTCATGCAGCAGCCGACAACGGGAGAAGTCTGTCCTTTTTCGGAAACTCGATATCCAAACCAATTTGCGAAATGCCGCTCCTACCTTAACCTCACTTACGCGTGAGCTTTGAAGGCAGCAGGATTTCCTGCTGCCTTCTTTTTTTGTAGGATTGGCATGGGACTAAAGGAGAACGAAACCATGATGATCCAGGGTCAAAATATACAGAAGTATTACGGTGCCGAATTGGTGCTGAGCGATGTCACCTTTGAAATTAAGCCGGGCGAGACGGTTGGGCTGATCGGCCGCAACGGCGCAGGCAAGTCCACTCTGATGAAGCTGCTGGCCGGTATCGAGCGGCCGGACCAAGGGCAACTCGCGATACCCAAAAGCGCCCGAATCGGCAACCTGGCGCAAATCCCCGACTATATCCGGGAAGAAACGGTCTATGATGTGCTGCTTGCGGCCTTCGCGGATTTGCGTAGCCATGAGGCGGAGATGCGGCGGCTGGAAGCGGAAATGGCAGGAACCAACGAGGCGGACACGCTGGATGCGCTGCTTCGGCAATATGGCCGACTGCAGGAGGCGTTCGAGCGCGGCGGCGGCTACGAAATTGAAGCATCAATCGCGAGGGTTACCGACGGTCTCGGCATTCCGGAGGAGCAATTCATCCGCCCGTTCGCCTCGTTGTCCGGGGGTGAAAAAACAAAGGTAGGTTTGGCGGTGATTTTGCTGCGGGAGCCGGACCTGTTGCTGCTCGACGAACCCACCAACCATCTGGACATGGCGGCGACGGAGTGGCTTGAGGGATATGTCCGCGCCTTCTCGGGAACCTGCGTGATCATCTCCCATGACCGATATTTCTTGGATGCCGTTGTTGGCAGAATCATTGAGCTGGAGGACGGAGAAGCGTTCACGTACCACGGCAACTACAGCTATTACAAGGAAGAAAAGGAACGCCGGTTGCTGCAGCAGTTCGCCGATTACGAGGAGCAACAGAAGAAGATTAAGAAGATGCAGGAGACCATTAAGCAGCTGATCGAATGGGGCAACCGTTCCAACCCGCCGAATCCCGGCTTTCACCGGCGGGCGGCTTCGATGCAGAAGGCGCTGGATCGTATGGTCAAGCTCAAAAGGCCGATACTGGAACGTAAACGCATCGGTTTGGAGCTCGACCACACGGATCGCTCCGGCAAGGACGCCATCGTCTTGAAAGAGGTGGGCGATGCTCGCGGCGGGCGCCTCTTGTACCGCAGCCTGACCCATACGCTGCGCTATGGTGAGGCAGCCGTGCTGATCGGCGACAACGGTGCCGGCAAGAGCACCCTGCTCAAAAATATCCTGGGCCACGAGCCGCCGCAGGAAGGGGAAGTCCGGCTCGGCTCGCGGATCGAACCGGGCTACTTGGCCCAGCAGGCCGCCCCAGCCGATCATAACGAGACGGTCCTGCAGTATTTCCGCGACGAGATCGGACTCGAAGCGGGCGAAGCCCGCGGGCAGCTGGCCCGCTTCCTGTTCTACGGCGCCGACGTGTTCAAGAAGGTGAGCAGCCTGTCGGGCGGCGAGTGGACGCGGCTTCGGCTGGCGGTGCTGATGCACCGGAAGCCGAACCTGCTAGTGCTTGACGAGCCGACCAACCACCTCGACATCGATTCGCGCGAAGCGCTGGAGGAGGCGCTCGAGGACTACCCGGGCACGCTGCTCGCGGTGTCCCATGACCGCTACTTCATTAATAAAGTAGCGGGGCAGGTGTGGGCGCTGGCGGGCGGCCGCCTGACCGTCACCCTCGGCGGGTACGAGGATTACCGGGCGGAGCTCCCCCCTTGTCTTTTATAAAATTCAGTGGGTGTTAAAGACCGGCCTAGCGGTATTCGGGAGGGTTGTGAGTAACGCGTTGTCCGCCTTTTTTTTCTTTCAGTTCGGGGAAGCCCTTATGTACTCGTTTGCTTCCCGGCACGTTCGCGGCGATGCAGGCACCGGAGGTGGCCTGTGACGCCGCGCGGCTCGCGGAGCTGCAGGAGCGGCGTGACGCCCTGCAGCTCCGCGCCGACGAACTCCTCCAGCAGTACGTCACCCTGCTGGAGGAGCATCCAAACTAAAGGAGGTTGTCCCATGAAACTCGGGAAACCCGTATTCGAGCTGCACCCGAATGAGCCTCGGGTTCAGGCACTGGCCAGCGCCGATCCCCGGATGAGCCGGCTGATCGCCCTGATTGGAAGCCTTGCGACCAAACCGCAAGGCCCCTTGTTCACCGAGCTGGCCCGCTCCATCATCAGCCAGCAGATTTCGGTCAAGGCCGCCTCTACCATTCGCGGCCGGGTGATCGAGTTGGCCGGGGAGCTCGCCCCGGCCGCCCTCTTGGCCCAAAGCGACGCCGACCTGCGGGCCGCCGGGCTGTCCACTTCCAAGGTCGCTTACCTGAAGGATTTAAGCGACAAGGTATTGTCCGGACAGCTGGACCTCGACCGGCTGCAGGAGCTTACCGATGAGGAAGTCATCGCGAAGCTGATTTCCGTCAAAGGCATCGGCCGTTGGTCGGCGGAGATGTTCCTGATCTTCGCCCTGGGCCGGGAGCATGTCGTGTCATACGGCGATGCCGGTCTGCAGCGGGCGGCAAAATGGGTATACGACATGGAGGAGCGGGCCGACCGCAAGTATTTGCAGCAAGCCGCTGCGGGCTGGCCCTCCTATGGCTCGATCGCTTCGCTATATTTGTGGGAGTCCATCAATCAGGGCCATGTCGATTCGGGTGAGACCTTTACCGAACGGGCGGATCGCCTCAAAATAGATTAAGCTTGTCACAGGAATATATTGGATATAATATAAAATGGAAGGAGCTAGTGCCTATTTTTAGATAAAATATCCATGGAGTGGGGTTGAATCGCTGTGTTGTCGTTATCCGAAGTCCGTCGCCCGGTCAAGTGGTACCTGTTCGGTCTGATGGTATTTGTGGGGATTATATCGAGTCTCATCGTCCTGATCTACAACGATTACTTCCTCTTGGGCGACCCGGTCCGCCCGAACAATGATGACGTGAAGTATATTCAGTCCTCTCGTCTTTTGCTGAACGAAGGCGTCCTTGCTTACAATACCAAGGAGGAGCCTTCCGCCTTTATCATGCCCGGGCTGCCGCTGATGCTGTCCGGGTTTATGGCCGTTTTCGGCCAAGAGCAGGGCGGCATCGTCGCCTTCCGCCTCTTCCAGTGTCTTCTGCAAGCATTATGCATCTATCTGATCTTCTGGATCGGCCGGCGAATCTTCAATACTCGTGCGGCATTAATCGCCTGTACGGTGTCCGCCTTATATCCACCCGATTACTTTTCCTCCGGGGTGATCCTCTCAGAAACAACCTTCCGCACGTTGTTGTTGCTGCTCGTCTGCTGTACGATCTTAGCCCAAGAGCGCGGAGGACAAGCCCTGTACATCCTGATCGGCGTCCTTACCGCCGCTGCGGCCTATTTGAAGCCGCACGCCTCTCTATATCCGGCTGTTCTTCTCGTAATCTGGTTGCGGATGAAGCTTCCATGGCGGACGATGCTCAAATATACCCTGCTGATGGGGGTTACTTATGCCCTGTTGCTGACGCCTTGGTGGATCCGCAACTGGGTGACGTTTCATGAATTTATCCTTTTTACCAATTCCGGCGGAAGTCCGTTCCTGCTTGGCACACGTATCCGTTGGCAGCTGCCGCCGGCCGGCTTCTTCGAAGCTTACCCCCAGTACGATCCCAAAACGATATTCGAAGGCGCCGACGCAGCGGCCATCCACAAAGGATTGGACATCCTACGTTACGGTTTTACGCATGAGCCGATGAAATACTTGTATTGGTATACGTTGGGGAGATGGGTGGAGCTGTATTTCCATCCGTTTTATTCGCGTCCGTTTTGGCCGGTCAGCCGCCCGGTGATGAACGTTGCCCAGCAAGTGCTGATGTACGTCAACATGGCTGGCATCTTATGGGCTGTGACAAAGCACCGCCTGAAGCTAGACCGTTTGCTTCCGCTCTTGTTGGCGCTGGCGTATTTCACGCTGATCTACATTCCGTTCGTAGCGTTTAACCGTTACGGTTATCCCAATATGACGCTGCTGATCCTATTCGGATCGTTTTTGCTTGGAGACTTGGCTGCTCGATTCCAGCGCCGACCGCAGGAGCAGTCGACACGAAAGGGGGCGGCCGCCTCATGAATCCGGATCGGTTAAGCATTCTTGTCATTATACCGGCCTATAACGAGGAGGCCAGCATCGGCTTCGTGATTCGGGATGTGCGGAAGTTCGCGCCGGAAGCCGATATCCTCGTGATTAACGACGGATCCTCCGACCGCACGGAGAGCTGTGCCCGGGAAGCTGGAGCCAAGGTGTTGACGCTGCCTTACAATGTAGGCATTGGGGGAGGCATGCAGACCGGTTATCTCTATGCCAAGCAAATGGGCTATGACATCGCCATCCAAATGGACGCCGACGGCCAGCATCCGGCAGAAGAATTGCGCAAGCTGATTGCCGGAGTCGCGGAGCAGGACCTCGTGATCGGCTCCCGATTCCTGGAGACAACGTCCTTCCGGTCTTCCGCGGCGAGGCGGATGGGAATCGCCTTCTTCTCCCGGCTTGTCTCCTGGGTGACCGGCGAACGCTTCACCGATACGACCAGCGGCTTTCGGGCCGCTGGCCGCAAAGTCATCGAGCTGTATGCCTGGTATTATCCAACCGATTATCCCGAAGTGGAATCCATCGTCTACTTGAAACGCCAAGGCTGCAGGATTGCCGAAATCCCGGTTGAAATGCGCCCCCGCACAACCGGACGATCGTCGATCACCCCGTGGCGGTCCGCTTACTATATGGTGAAGGTGACGTTATCCGTACTTATGAGTGCGCTGCGTCGCCCACTTCGCAGGACGGCGGTGACGGAGTAATGGCGATATATGTTTTATCCGTGTTTATTGCCGCCTTGTTCCTCATCTTCGTCCTGGAATTGGTGCGCCGTCAAAAACTTCGAGAGCAGTACTCCCTGCTCTGGATCCTATTCAGCGTAGTTTTGCTGGTCTGCTCGATCAACGTGCATCTCGTCGAGTGGCTTGCCTCCAAGCTGGGCGTAAAATATGCCCCGGCGGTGCTGTTCCTGTTCGGCCTGCTCTTCTGCTTTGCCTTTATTCTACACCTGACGATCGTGATTACCCGATTGACGGCCCAAGTACTGCGCTTAACCCAGGAAATCGTCATCCTTAAAGAACGGGAGGCAGCCGGCGAACATGGACAAAACCATTAGTTATCTGATGCTGCTTGGCAACATCCTGCTGCTCGTAACCGGCCAAGTCCTGTTTAAGATCGGCCTGGGTCGATCCGGAGGACTGCATTGGGGTAAGCTGTTGACCTCGCCGGCGGTGATAAGCGGCGTCGCCTTGTACGGACTAGCTACATTGCTGTGGTTTGCCGTTTTATCCCGCCTTCCGCTGAGTGTCGCTTATCCGCTTCAGGCGTTAGCTTACGTTCTGGCGCTGGTTCCGGCCTACTTCCTGTTCCACGAATCCATCACGCTAACCAAATTAGCGGGTGTTGCCGTCATTTTACTCGGCGTATATCTACTGGCAAAATCCTAAATCATAAAAGGCCTGGTCCCTTGGACCAAGCCTTTTTATTCTAGATATCCTCTTAGGACTTTGCCTGCAATTTCATATCAACCAACTGCTTGACGGCCTGATCGGTTTCTTCGATCCGGCGGACCATCGGCAGGTTCTGTGAAGTCAATGTATCAACGGTAGCCAACAGTTCCTGCAGCGTCGCTGAAGACTGCTCCACCACGGTAACAAAGTCATTCACCGCCTGCTCGATCTCATTGGTTTTCTCCTGTACCGAGCCAGCCACGTCGGTCATGTCAACCGCCCCTTGCGCCAGGTCCTCAACATTAGCGTTGATCGACATAAACGCACCTTCTGTCTGCTTCACCAGTGCCAGGCTCTGTTCCATATCTTTAACGTTTTCCTCTAGCCGCACCTGAGATAAATCCGCCTGACGCGTAGCTTGGCCGACATTATCCGTAATCCGTTTCGCGGATTCGTTCGTTAAATCCGCCAGCTTACGGATTTCATGAGCCACCACCTCGAAACCACGTCCCTGCTCGCCCGCTCTAGCGGCTTCAATGCTTGCGTTGAGCGACAGCAGGCTGGTTTGTTCGGCGATTTCGCGAATGGAGGCGGTCAATTCGGCGATCAGGTGGATATTTCCGATCAATGCTCCGATATCCTCCTTCATCGCATTCATGTTCATATGGAAACGGTCGATTGTTCCCATCAATTGACCGATAACCGCCGCGCCTTCTCCGGAAGCTGCTTTCGTTTCGGATACCGTCTCAACCAGATCGTCAAGGGCGGTCGTCATCCGGCGGATATACCCGTTTGAGGTCACGATATGATCCGAGATTCCGCCGATCGTTTCCGTCTGCGCGGCCGCACCGGAAGCCATCTCCTGAAAGGCCGTCGCCATTTCTTGAAACGCATGGTAGTTGTCCTGACTGTTGCCGCGGATTTCCCCGATGCTAACCGCAATCGTCCGGGTCGCTTCGGACGTAACGTTCTCTCGCTCCAGCTCACGCGCCAAGAGCTCCGTTGTTTCCTTATTCATTCTTGCCGAGTTATCCAGCATTTTGCGTCCCAGTGAGGATTGGGCCAGCAGCACCCATGCGGTCACGGCAAAGAAATACAGCAGTACCGCAATATTGGAGCCTTCGCCGGCCGGGTCATGAAACGCCGTATATTTGATCAGAATCACCACCAAAGCCGCGACGAGTCCGGTCATGACCACCTTGAAATCATTATACATGATGCCGACGCTTAGAACGAAGAAAGCCGAAACGGCGCCGAGCGGTCCCCCGCCTCCTTGAAGAACGGTAATTATCGAAGTAATAAATATGCCCACGATAGCGATATAAGGGATCCAATTTTCTTTCTTTCGGGTCACGTATCCCCCCCAAACCAGCGACAAGATCAGTGCGTTCGGGATCACGATCAGCAAGGTCACCATGGCGCTCGTATGTAACCCTAGCAGAATGGCGAGGCTCAGAATAACCGTGGTCGTTAGAGTCAAACAGATTAACAGGTTTCTCTTTCGAAAATCCTTGTACAGAAAATCACTTACCTCATGCCCTGCCATTTCCATGACCTCCTGTGAATTTCACAAAAATAGTGACGTATGAGATCAATATCGGCAGAACATGTCGATTTTTGTAGAATTATTTACTAATGATTAACTAATTTTTCGACAAATTTTCACCAAGCCTCTCTTCCTTTCTATCCCTAGGGGCAACCTTACCCGTAAATCCGAATTTCGTACTCGCAATGCTCGTCACCGCAAACATTGCATTTCGTCTCCCGTACGTTGACTTTACGGTTCCACATTTTACCCAGCGCCCCTTCCAAAATCGCCCCTTCCAGGTCGCACACCTTCTTTTCCTCGATTTCCGGCAACCCTTTACAAAAGCAATCATCCACAGCGATCCGGATCAGCCGTTCACTTTGCTCTAAAACCCGCGGTAAACCGATTCGCAATTCCTCGAATATGCCAAGCAGTTCTTCCAACGTGGTCACGGGCAAGCTCTCGCCGATCTTCCGACCGATCGAAGCGGTTGTTGCTTTTCCGTCCAAAGGCAGCCCCTGCTGCATCCCGATGAGGCGAATTGCCCGGAACAATTCCAGCGGCACCTCATTTCCCAGTCGGGAGCGGTCGATTTGCCGCAGATCATCAAATGTAAAACTGTTCATTCTACTTCCTCCTATCATGTCCATCTGAAATTTGTTGTCGATAGGATTAATTTGCCATACTGGCAAGCAAAGAACCTTGATCCGGATCAAGAATTGGACAGAAATATTGTGATAATAATCACCACCTCCAATTCCCCTGGCTGTTACGGTAAAAGTAAATAACTCCGTCATTCTAGAAAGGAAGGGTCTCTGATGAATTCTTGCGATTGTCATGCCCGAGAAACGGCCCATGGACCATCCTGTCTCGCTCGCGTCCCGGTCTTTGCACAGCTGCGCGAAGCGGAAGTCGAGCTGCTTCATTCTGTTATGCGAACCTCGCAATACTCTAAAGGCGAGATCATCTTCCGTGAAGGCGACCGTTCGGATGCGCTGTTTGTAGTCAATCGCGGAATCATTAAGCTGACCAAGCTGGAGGATAACGGCAAAGAGCATATCGTACGCCTGTTGTTTCCCGGGGACTTCTTCGGCCAGTTCGCCCTGCTGCAGGAAAAACCTCACTATGCCAGCGCTATTGCCGCCGAGGCGACCGGCATCTGCCGGATTCTCCGCAGCGACTTTCTTGATATTTTGCGCCGCGATCCCGATACGGCGGCCCGGTTTATGACCGCGCTCAGCGCCCAACTGGAGGAGGCCGACGCCTGGGCGTCCGTGCTCACCCTGCTCGAAACCGATCGACGCCTAGCCAAGATGCTGTTGTACTTCCGCCGCAAAGCCATGCCAAACTCCCAAAAATTCACGCTACCTGTATCCAAAAAAGAATTCGCCGGCCTCATCGGCGCAACGCCGGAAACGCTCAGCCGCAAGCTGCGTCAACTCAGCGATGACGGTGTGCTCACCGTCTCAGGTCGGCAGCTGTTCATCCGCGATGAAGTAGCGTTGCAACGCCTCGCCGGAGAGGGCTAGAGGGGCGAACCTCTACTCTCCGTGTGTGCCTTTGCACGATTATCCCGTTGGCTCAGGACAATACCGAGTAGACCGAGTTGCCCCCCCCCCTTACTCTGCTATGCCTCCCCGGGGCGACCTAGGGGCCGAGCCTCTGCTGTCCGTACGCCCCTTTGCACGATTATCCCGTTGGCTCAGGTCAACACCGAGTATCTTCGCTACTTGCTTGTTGCGAGTTTGCTAAGTATGGTCCAACCAGTTGCTTGATTTCTCCCGCCATCTTCTTATCTCCCCATTCCCTGATCAAAGGGGATAATGGTGAAAAGGAGCTCCGGAGATGACCTCCAGCTCCCACCTACTTACTCCCTGATCAAAGGGGATATTGGTGCAAAGGAGCTGGGGGGACTCCCCCACCTCCCCCACCTATCTACTCCCTGAACAAAAGGGATAATGGTGCAAGGGGCCACAGAGACTACTCTCCCTATTCACCTACCTTCCCTGACCGAAAGGGATCATGGTGCGAAGACGCTCGGGAGACAATCAGCAACTCCCCATTCCTGCGGACCGACTCATGCCAAAAAGCCCCCGTAAGTACGGGAGCTTTTCCGGTGGCGTTCATATTTAACGATAAGTAGCGAGTTGAAACTCGGCTTCCTTTTATACCGCTTCCGGCTCGAAACCGCCTTTGGTGAACTGGCTGTTGTACAGATCGGCGTAAAAGCCGCCCAGCGACAGCAGTTCCTCGTGCGTGCCTTTCTCGATTACGGTGCCGTGGTTCATCACGAGGATGAGGTCCGCGTCCCGAATCGTCGACAGCCGGTGGGCGATGACGAAGCTTGTTCTGCCCTTCATCAACTCGTTCATCGCTTTCTGGATATGCACTTCGGTCCGGGTATCGACGCTGCTCGTGGCTTCGTCGAGAATGAGGATCGCCGGATCGGCGAGGATTGCCCGAGCGATTGTTAAGAGCTGCTTCTGGCCTTGCGAAATATTCGAAGCTTCCTCGTTCAGCACGGTGTTGTACCCGCCCGGCAGGGTGCGGATAAAGTGATCGGCATACGCCGTTTTGGCGGCGTTCACCACTTCTTCTTCCGTGGCGCCTTCACGGCCGTAAGCGATGTTGTCGCGGATCGTGCCGTTAAACAGCCATGTATCCTGCAGCACCATGCCAAACAGGCTGCGCAAGTCGCCGCGTTTCATCTCAGCGATGTTGACCCCATCCACCGTGATCGAACCGCCATTCACTTCGTAGAAGCGCATCAACAGGTTGATCAGCGTTGTTTTGCCGGCACCGGTTGGTCCGACGATCGCGATCGTTTGCCCCTGTTTCACATCGATGTTCATATCTTCGATGAGCAGATGCTCCGGATCGTAACCGAACTGAACGTGATTAAACGCTACATCGCCGCGAGGTTGTTCCAAGACGACCGGTTTGGCCGCTTCCGGCACCTGTTCTTCCTCATCCAGAATTTCAAACACCCGCTCCGCCGAAGCAACGGTCGACTGGATGACGTTGGCGATATTTGCCGTTTGCGTAATCGGCATCGTAAACTGGCGGGCGTATTGAATAAACGCTTGCACGTCCCCGATTTCGATCGTTCTCTTGGTGACGAGAATCCCGCCGACTACCGACACCAGCACATACCCGATGTTCCCGATAAAGCTCATGATCGGCATGATCACGCCGGAGATAAACTGTGCCTTCCAGCCGGCTTCATACAGCCGTTCGTTGATATGATCAAACTGCTCCAACGACTTCGTTTCGCGGCCAAACGCCTTGATGACCTTGTGGCCGGTATACATTTCCTCGACGTGGCCGTTAAGCTGGCCGAGTTCTTTTTGCTGGCGAACGAACTGCTTCTGCGAACGTTTAGCAATCGAGGTGATCGCCACGATGCTAAGCGGCAGCGTCAGCACGGCGATCAAAGTCATCAATGGGCTGATGGACAACATCATCGCAATGACGCCGATGATCGTCAGGATCGACGTGATCAGCTGCGTTAAGCTTTGCTGTAGCGTGCCAGCAATGTTGTCGACGTCGTTGGTAACCCGGCTCAAGATCTCCCCGTGCGTCCGGGCGTCGAAATATTTAAGCGGCAGCTTATTCAGCTTGGCATTCACGTCCTTCCGCAGGTCGTAGACCGTCTTCTGGGCGACGCCAGCCATCAAATATTGTTGCACATAACCAAACAGCGCGCTAAGCACGTACAGTCCAATCAGAATCAGGATAATATGCCAGACGTACTGGAAATCGATCTCCGCCCCGGGAACCCCCTGAATTTTGCCCATAATGCCTTCAAACAGCTTGGTGGTCGCTTTCCCCATCACCTTTGGGCTAAAGATACTGAACACGGTACTTAAAATCGCCATAACCAATACGGCGGCCAGTTGGTATTTGTGCGGTCTCAAATAGCGGATCAACCGCTTTAAGGTTCCTTTGAAATCCTTCGCTTTCTCTACCGGCATGCCCATGCCCGGACCTCCGGGTCCACCTGGGCCGCCATGCCCGCGGCGAGGGCCGCCGAATCCGCGTTTTTTGTCTGTTTGTTCCCGGCTCATGCGATCTCCTCCTCCGAAAGCTGCGAATACACGATTTCTTTATAGACATCGCAGGTCTCCATCAATTCCTGATGTGTGCCGATCCCCGCGATTTGGCTCTCATTCATGACGATGATTTGGTCGGCATCAAGCACGGTGCTGACCCGCTGAGCCACGATGATTACGGTGGACTCCTTCGTTTCTTGCTTCAAGGCTGCCCGTAGCTTCGCATCGGTCTTGAAGTCAAGCGCGGAGAAGCTGTCGTCGAAGATATAAATCTTCGCCGGCCGTACCAGTGCACGGGCAATCGACAGCCGCTGCTTCTGACCGCCCGACACGTTAGTGCCGCCTTGAGCGATCGGGGACTCAAAGCCTTGCTCCATTTTGCCGATGAAGTCGGACGCTTGAGCAATTTCCGCCGCCCGCCGCACTTCCTCGTCGGTGGCATCTTCCTTGCCGTAACGGATGTTCTCGTTGATTGTTCCGGAGAACAGCACCGCCATTTGCGGGACAAAGCCGATTTTATTCCGCAGCTCCTCCTGCGTCATATCGCGGACATCCACGCCGTCAACCCGTATGCTGCCTTCCTGCACGTCGTAGAACCGCGGGATCAAGCTGATCATCGTCGATTTCCCGGACCCCGTTCCGCCGATAATCGCCGTAACTTGTCCCGGCTTGGCAGTAAATGAAATATCCTGAACCGCCGGCTGTTCTGCACCTGGATAGCTGAAGGAGACGTTTTGGAACTCGACGAGTCCCTTGGCTTCCGTTGCCTTGCTGCCCATTGCCGAATCCTTGATCACCGGCTCCATATCCAGCACTTCATTAATCCGAATCGCCGAAGCCGATGCCCGCGGAATCATCACGAACATCATCGATACCATGACAAGCGAGAACATGATTTGCATGGCATACTGCAGGAACGCCATCAGGTCGCCGACCTGCATATCTCCCGCATCAATCCGCAGCCCGCCGTACCAGATGATCGCCACGGAGGACAAGTTCATCACCAGCATCATGATCGGCATCATAAAGGCCATGATTTTATTCACCTTAATCGACGTATCCGTCAAATCCAGGTTCGCTGCGTCGAACCGTTTGCTTTCATAGCCGGTCCGGTTAAACGAACGGATTACGCGAATCCCGGTTAAGCTTTCGCGCATGACGAGATTGAGTTTATCGATTTTTTTCTGAATCGCTTTAAATAAAGGCAGCCCTTTACGTGCAATCAGGAAAATGGCTCCGGCCAATACCGGAAGGATGACAACCAGAACTAACGATAGGGTGGCGTCCTTCGAGACGGCCATAATAATGCCGCCCAGACACATCATCGGCGCCATGACCATCATTCGCAACATCATGATCAACACCTGCTGCACTTGGGTAATGTCGTTGGTCGTGCGGGTAATCAGCGAGGCGGTGCCAATCGTGTCAAACTCCTCCAGCGAGAAGTTCGAGACATGCTTAAACACCTTGCCGCGAAGCAGCTTCCCAAAGCCCGTTGCCGCCCGGGAGGAGTAATAGCTGGCAGCGATCGAACAGGCCATCCCGCCGAGCGCGACCAGCAGCATCAGCCCGCCGATTCTCCAAATATAAGGTGTGTCCCCGTTGACGACGCCCTTGTCTACGATGTCTGCCATCAGCGTTGGTAAATACAACTCGGATAACGTCTGAAAGAAGACGAATACGAGCACCGCGGCCACAAGCCAGCGGTATGGTTTCAAATTGCGGAAAAGTTTGATCAATTCCATCATCTCCACATGTTCAATTCTTTCATTACTCTTGGCTTTTCTTTGTATTTAATTGCTCTTCCACATACTCATACACCTGCTCCAGCAACTCAATCAGCTGCCGGCTCTTCTCTTCACCTAAATACTCAACCAGCTCTTGAATTTGGGCGGAGCGCTTCCGGGCGATCTCCCGGATCTGATCCAGACCTTGCTCCGTCAGCTTGACTCGAACGGCTCGGCGGTCCTCCTTATCGTTGTAGCGCAAGACCAACCCATGCTCCTCCAGACTACGGACAAGCGGCGTTACGGTCGGAGAAGCGACCTCCATCATCGCGCTAAGCTCGGAAACGGTCACTCCACGCTCATCCAACTCCATGCCGCGCAAGATGATAAACATCAACCGCACTTCGCTTGGTTTAAACGCCGATGGCGTTAGTTTGCTGAGATCCAACCTCCGAAAGCGGTGAAAAGCCTTCAGCAGCCTATGCGCCTGCGGGTTATCACCGATAAACAAACCAATCCCCCCCCTATTTATTTTCACTATTTAATTATTAGCACTACTATTAATTCGCATGCCTAATTATAAGAGCCTGCAATAAGGAAGTCAAGCGCCGTCAAAATTCAGACAAATGAAGCAAAAAAAGACCGCACCATGCGGCTGATTCCCCCGCCTGAAACGGTCTGAAATTTAAGGTTGTGGAAGCGGTTGTCCCGGTTTCAACTCATCTAAGCTTTTGAATTCATAGCCCTGCCGGCGCGCTTCATCGATGATAGCTCCCAAGGCCGCTGCATTGTCCTTGGAAACGGAGTGCAGCAGGATCACCGCACCGGGATGCAGCTGAGAGACAACCTTCTGGTAGGCATATTCCGACCCGCGCTGGTCGTTCACGTCCCAGTCCTTATAGGCAACGGACCAAAAGACGTTGGTATACCCCAGTCCCTTTGTGACCCGCAAGGTTCGGTCGCTGAAGATGCCGCGAGGCGGGCGGAGATAGTCCATTTTGGACTGGCCCGTAACCTGCGCGGTCGCACTTTTGACCTTCTCCAGTTCTTCCCGGATTTGTGCATCGGAAATCGTCGTCATATCCGGGTGGCTCCAAGAGTGATTGCCGATTAGATGGCCTTCGGCGGCCATGCGCTTCATCAGTTCCGGCTGATCTTTGATGTAGTGACCGGTGACGAAGAAGATGGCCGGAACCTTCTTTGCTTTCAGCGTATCGAGGATCGGAGCCGTATACCCGTTCTCATAACCGTTGTCGAACGTCAGAAACAATTCCTTGCGTGAGGAATCGCCAAAGAATATCGCACCGTGCTTATCGATGATGTCTTTGAACCCTTCCTCGTTGATCGAGGGAAGCTGGCCACCCACGCTCTTCTTAAAGCCGAAATGATGAGCGACGTCCGCTTGGGCCGCCGTAACGGGAACCCCCATTCCGAACAGCAAGCCGGCCAGCAATGAACAGATTAAGGCAAACTTCACAGCGGTCTCTCCTTCGTTGCTTGTGGTTTAACATGTTTCGACACGCCCTTTACTATCTGCCGAATTCCCGGGAAATATGCAAAATCCCCCTTGGAAGCCAGCACGGACACTCCGCTGGTCCAAAGGGGAATATATGAATGAACCTTATTGCGATGCAAGCCTATCGCCGCGTTACCTTGAAAGCTCGCTATGTTTATACCCATAGGCAAAATAAACGGCCAACCCGAGGGCCATCCAGATCAGGAAAGCAATCCAGGTCACGGCCGGCAAACTGGTCAACAAATACCCGCAAGTCAGCACCGCCAGTGCCGGGATCCAAGGAACCAAAGGCACTTTGAACGTTCGGTTCAGATCCGGGCGGGACTTGCGCAGAATAATAATGCCCAGCGATACGGAAATAAACGCAAACAGGGTCCCGATGCTAACCAGATCGGCGAGCCTTCCGAGCGGGATCAATCCGGCAAAAATCGCGACGACCACACCGGTCACCCACGTGCTGTTCGCCGGGACACCGGTTTTGGGGTTCAACCGGGCCAACGGCTTCGGCAGCAAACCGTCTCGCCCGATGGCGTAAAGCAACCGCGATTGCCCAAACAGCAATACGAACAATACGGTCGTGATCCCAACGATCGCCCCTAGTGAGATAAAGCCGGCAACCCAATTCTGGTTGATATATTGCAAAGCGAAGGCTACGGGATTCTTTACATTTAACTCGGCAAAAGGAACGATCCCCGTCAGCACGGCTGTCACAAGAACATATAACAGGGAGCAGGTGACGAGGGACCATAATATCCCGCGCGGCAAATCTCGCTGCGGGTTCTTGACCTCCTCCGCAGCCGTAGCCACCGCATCAAACCCGATATAGGAGAGAAACGCCGTCGCCGCTCCGGTTACGACCCCGCTGAAGCCAAACGGCATAAACGGCGTCCAATTGCCCGGCTTGACGTAAAACGCGCCAACCACGATGAAGAGAAGGATCACGGCGATTTTGACGAGAACCATCAGCGAGTTCAGCCGGGAGGACTCCTTGGAGCCGCGGGAGACAATAAACGTCAACACCAGCACGATCAAGATGGCCGGAAGATCGACGTATGTACCATTCGCCGGGTCAAAAGCGCTGCTTAGCGCGGTGGGCAACTGAATCCCCATGCCGGAGATCATGCCTTGGAAATATCCCGACCATCCGCTGGCGACCATGGAAGCGGCAAAGCCGTATTCCAGGACCAGATCCCAGCCAAGAATCCAGGCGATTAACTCACCGAAGGTCGCGTAGCTGTAGGTGTAGGCGCTTCCCGATACCGGGACCATGGAGGCGAATTCCGCATAACACAACGCGCAGAAGGCGCAGACAATGCCGGCTAAAATAAAGGATAAGATCAGGCCCGGTCCGGCGTGTTGGGCGGCAGCTACTCCCGTGAGCACGAAGATGCCCGTCCCAACGATACAGCCGATGCCTAGCATGGCCAGATCAAAGACACCCAGCTCCTTTTTCATCCCGCCAACCCCGGAACCGGTCACTTTTTCTTGTAACATCGAAGCAATTGATTTTTTTCGCAACAAACTCATCTAAGCCCTGTCCCCTAGTCTCAATTTGTGAATCATTTCGCTATTATAGGTAGGCTTAACCGGTTACACAAGTAGCCCAGAGACGCTAAATTTGTCAGAACTCAGACATTTAGGGGATTTTCATCCAATCCGGGGTGTCAGCACTTCTTGGGCAAATCGAATCCATTCGCGGGTGGCGAAGGACAAGTACCGGTCATCGCGCCATACGATCCCGAGCTTCCACGGAATAACGGGCTTGACGAGCGGAATGATCCGTACACCTTCATCGTCGATCTCGCGGCAGATTGTTTCCGGCAGCAGTGTGATGCCGAGGCCAACGGCAACCATTTCGCTGATGAGGTCCCATTGCGAGCTCTCGTAGATCACGTGCGGCTGAAACCCGGCTTTGGCGCATTCCCCGATAATGCGGTCATGCAGCGTGAAGTCCTCGCGGAACAACACGAAGCCGTCCTGAGCCAGCTCGGCCAATTCCGCCGATTCCCGCTCTGCGAGCGGATGCGTAGGGTGCACCACCAGATTCAGCTTCTCCTCCACAAAAGGAAAACAGCTCAGCTCCGCCTCCACCGTCGGCAGCACCACCACCCCAACGTCCAGTGCTCCGCTGGCGACGTCCTGCTCAACTTTTTTGGCCCCGTCCTCAAACAGTTGGATGGTAATATCGGGATAACGTTGATGAAACTCCCCAATCACCTTTGGAAAAAAGCTCGCCCCCACCATCGGCGGAAGCCCGATGCGAAGATGCCCCTTCTTTAAATTACGCAAATCGTCGAGCTCCGCCATCAGATTCTGAAAGGACGTTACGATCTGCTGCGCCTGCGTGACGATGATTTGCCCCGCATCGGTCAATTCAATCTTCTTGCCGACCCGGTCGAACAACACGACGCCAAGCTCCTCCTCCATCGCCTTGATCGTTTTGCTGATGCTTGGTTGTGTAATATACAGCGCCTCGGCCGCCTTAGTGAAGCTCCGCAGCCGCGCAACCTCAATTAAAACCTGCATTTGTCGGATATCCAACAGCCTGCTCTCCTTTTCAGCGAATTATCTATAACCAAATGGAATGATCTACATTCAGTATATTCATTTTACTCATGAAAACAATCGGTGTAAAATTTCATTACCAACCAAAAACAGAAAGGAGCTGCTCAGATGAACAAGATGAAAGAAGTCGGCATAGGGGTCGTTCAAGTAGCCATCCTGTTCTTCGCCGCAATGGCCCTGAATAAGGTCGCAGAGCTGCTCCATTTACCCATTCCAGGTTCGATTCTCGGCATTGCTCTCTTGTTTACGTTATTGAAAACAGGCGTCGTCAAGCTGAAATGGATTGAACGGGGAGCCAATTGGCTGTTGGCCGAGCTGCTGCTCTTCTTCGTTCCTGCTGCCGTCGGCGTTATGCAATATATTCCCTTGCTTGAAAGTGAAGGCGTGCGGATTCTGATCGTAGTCATCCTCAGCACCGTGATCGTCATGGTGAGTTCCGGGCTCATCGCCTCGCGTATCGAAAAACGAAAGGAGGGCCGAGTCTCATGATGATTGGCATACTTTGCTTAGCAGCTACCTTAATCATTTACGGATTAACCAAACGGCTGTATCGGATTCGGCCAAGAGTATATTTATCCCCGCTGCTGATCACTCCGTTGATTCTGGTCATCGGCTTGCTGTGGGCGCAAATCCCATATGAAGCTTATCATTCCGGCGGCAAGTGGCTGAGCAGCCTGCTGCAGCCGGCCACGATCGCGTTTGCGATTCCGCTGTACAAATACTACAACGTGCTGAAAAAACATGCGGTAGAAATTCTCATCAGCGTACTGAGCGGCTCGGTGGTCGCGATGTTCTCCTCCGCGTTTCTGGCGGAATGGCTGCATCTCGACAATCAGCTGATCTCCAGCTTAATCCCCCGCTCGGTTACCACGCCGATTGCGATGAACGTGTCGCAGGTGATCGGCGGTGTTCCGAATATTACCGCAGTTTTCGTTATTCTGACCGGTTTGCTTGGCGCCATGCTTGGGCCGCTGGTCATGAAGCTGTTCCGCATTGAAGGAGAGGTTGCCCGCGGCGTACTGTTTGGGACAAGTGCCCACGGGACCGGGACGTCCAAAGCGTTCGAGCTGAGCTCTTTGACCGGGACCATCTCCAGTATCTCGATGATCCTGGCTGCCCTGATTACGTTAGGGGTTGCTCCGATGCTGATCACCGTGCTGCATTTTTAAGCCCCGGGGGTTGGCACTATTTACTATGAGGTTCCTCCTAATTTTTTATATGGATTGCTTTGGGCTCCGCCTCGGCG
Organism: Paenibacillus rubinfantis; assembly: GCF_001486505.1. Classification (GTDB taxonomy): domain Bacteria; phylum Bacillota; class Bacilli; order Paenibacillales; family Paenibacillaceae; genus Fontibacillus; species Fontibacillus rubinfantis. The sequence continues at coordinate 481,681 of NZ_LN909063.1, read as the reverse complement.
GAGCTGTTTTTTTGTGGGTTAGAATGAAGAAGCCGCTCGCCTTACGGCGAGCGGCTTATCATAGCTTAAGCGGGACAGCAACGCTGGTTCAACCTTTTCTACCCTTGCCTTACACCCTTCAGACTGCGGCAATGCGGGCAATTTTCTTTGACGCACACCTTTTCCTTCAAAGCCTGAAGATCCCGAACGACAAAGCCTTTGCGGCTGACCTGAACGATGCCTTCCTTGCGGAGACTGGTCAGAAGGCGGCTCACCGTTTCCCGTGCAAATCCGATCGTGCTGGCGAGCTCCTGATGCGTGACCGGGATCGGAACAACCACTTCCTCCCCCCGTTCCACTCCGAAATGCTCCGCTAAGTAAATCAGGAACGAAATCCCTCGGTCTTCTACGCTCCGTTGATTGAAATTCAACAGTTTGTCTTGAAGCTCGCGGATTTTGCTGCTCATGAGCCCCATCATCTTAAACGCCAGTTCCGGCGAGCTGGCCAGAAGCTGCTCGAAGGTGCGAAGCGGGATGGCGAGCAAGCTGGTTTCGACGACGGTTGAGGCGGTTACCGGCGAGACTTCCGCATCAAAGCGGCCTGTCAGCGGGAACATGTCGCCTTGCTTCAGGAACGAGAAGATCTGTTCATTGCCTTTCTCGTCGGTCCGGCTTGTTTTGATCAAACCGTTCGCCACAAAATAAATCGACTCCACCTCATCCCCCTCCCGGAATACCGCCGCCCTCCGCGGCAGCAGCCGGGGGACGGTGAGCCGGGCGATCCGGGCGACCTCCTCTGCGGGGAGCCCTTGAAATAAGGGGAAGGAGCGCAACAACTCGATGGAATGCGCCATACTCCCCGCCTCCTACTCGAAGCTTTCTTCTTCGGCGACGTTGGGTTTACGCAGGTGGAACATCGAACGGACGACGACGTACACCAGCGGCACAATCCCCGCCACGATAAAGATCGTGTCCGGAATCATCCGCAGCCACAACAGCAGGCTTACCGTATCCTGTTGATAGAAGGAGAAATCGCGCGCTGACCAGAAGCCAAAGTCAAACGAATGCTTCAACTGGATAAAGCCGACCGGCAGGAGGGTGATCACGATCATCCCTGTTAACCCGATGTTCAATCCCCAGCAGGAGATCCGCAGCAGCTTGTCGTTCCATTGCTCCGGCTTCACGATGTTGCGCATCGTGTACAGCAGCACCGCGATCGCAAACATGCCGTACACGCCCATCATCGATCCGTGCGCATGCGCCGTCGTCAGCGTGGAGCCGTGCATGAAATAGTTGACTGCAGGCAGGTTGATCAAGTAGCCCAGCACCCCTGCGCCAACCAAGTTCCAAATCGCCGTCGACACCAGGAATCGGAAGGCGGAGGTGTACGGGAACGTTTGGCCGCCATCCTTCATCATTTTGTATTGGTCGTAAGCCTCTAAGATCAACAGCGTCAGCGGAATAACTTCCAGCGCCGAGAATACCGCGCCCAAGGCAATCCAAATCTCCGCCGATCCGTTGTAGTAGTAGTGGTGTCCGATCCCGATCACGCCGCTGCCCAGCAGCAAAATCAGCTGGAACAATAACGAGCGCACCGTGGATTCCTTCGTCACCAGCTTCATACGCACCATCAGGAAGCCGATAACAACAACGGCAAAGACCTCAAAGATCCCTTCGACCCACAAATGGATGATCCACCACCGCCAATAATCGGCGTAAGTGAACGATGTCGTTGGATTAAAGAAGAAGGCAAAGATATAGAAGAACGGCACCGCGATCGCTGAATAAAACAGCAAATGCGTTAACCCGCCCTTATCGGTTTCCTTCCGCAGCGCGCTGCGGATGGCGCGGTACACGATATACAGCCAGATCGCCATGCCGACCACCAGCAGGATTTGCCAGAAGCGACCTAACTCCAGGTACTCCCAGCCTTGATGACCTAACCAGAACCACAGGTTGCCGAGGTAGCCTTTGGCGCCAAGCCATTCCCCGATCGTACTCCCCGCCGTGAGCGCGACCAGTGCCCAGAACAGGATGTCGACCAGCAGCCCCTGGCGTTTCGGCTCCTTCCCGCCGACGAGCGGAGCCACGTAAATCCCCATACCCAGCCACGCTGTCGCGACCCAAAGGATAACCAGCTGCAAATGATACGATTTGGCGATATTAAACGGGAACAGCTTAACGATCCAATCCAATCCGAAGAAGCCGTTAGGTTCAACGTAATAATGCGCCAGCAACGCCCCGAAACCAACCTGGATCAGGAATAGAAGCACAACGACGAGAAAGTATTTCGCCGTTTTGACCTGGCTTGCCGTCACCGGCATGCGGTTTAGATCCAATACCGGGAATTTGCCCGGCTCATAAGCTTCCTGCATATACAGCCGGTAGCGGTTGTAGAAATACAAGATTAATCCCAGCACGAGTATCAAAACCGTCATACTGACGCCGCTCCATAAAATAGCGGAATAACTCATCGTATTGCCAGCATCTTCGAAATACGGCCAGTTGTTCGTGTACGTAATCGTGTCGCCCGGCCGCTGCGTCCCGGACAGCCATGCGGTCCAGAAGAAGAAATCGGCGATTTGCTTGCGCATATCCCCCGGCGCCACATATGCGCGGCTTTCCTCCGGCATCGTCTCGTTTCCGAACAAATCAGGCTGAATGCCACGCCCGTCGCCTTCCGTGAAGACCTGATCATAATAGGCGCGAACCCGCTCCAAACCTTCCGCCTGGCCGTCCGTCAGAACCAAGGTTTTGGCGTTTTTGTCGTAGCGGTTCTGCTTCATTTCCGCCTTGACCTTCTCAAAAATCAACGTCTGCTGCTCCGAAGCCAGGTTGGCATAATCCACCCCGTACTCCGCTTGCGCATGCGTATCATGCATGGCATCCGTGATGATTTTGAGCGCCTGCGCCGTGTAATCCGGCCCCAAATAAGAACCATGCCCTAGCACGGTGGCGTAGTCCATCAGGCCATACTTCTGAAATACTGCTTGCCCCCCGGTAATTTGCTCCTGGGTCGTCAACACTTCACCTGAGCTATTCACGACCTTCAGCGGCGTAGGTGCCTGCGATTTAAAAATCCAATATCCTCCGGCAATCAGTACCGTAAAGCTCAGCAAAAGGACACAGATCAGAATTCCCTTCAAAAATGAATTTTGGGCTTGATTTCCCTTCATTCCCTCGTCTCTCCTTTCCTCTAGACAGACTCAGGATAAGATTTCAGAAGGAAGGGAATTGTGATTCGGATTACAAATCTGGATTTCTTTATCTTTCCACAACGAAAAAGATCACATATATTTCAAATTTTCCTTATTCTCCAACGCGTACCGGGTTCCCCGTCCGAGCCGACTCCAAGGCGGCGCAGGTGATCTGCTGGGTTCGCATGGCATCGGCGTAGTCCGACAAGATCCGCGAGGTATCGCCAGTACGCAGGGCATGGATAAACGCCTCCGTCTCCGCGAGGTAGGGATTATCTTGTCCCGTATAAACCGTCTTCGTCCCCGGCAGGTTGATCTCCAGCCGCTCCGGGCTCCAGGCCAGAATGCCGCCATCAGTGTACAATTGCAGCCCAACTTCGGATATGCCGCCCGGCAAAATGCAGGTATTGGAGATGGTGGCCACCGCTCCGCTCTGCAGCTTCATCGTGACGGTACCCACGTCCGGGACGGTCACGTTCTCGAAGCGTTCCTGCACGACCCGGTTTCCGTAGGCGGCGTACACCTCGCTGACCTCGCCAACCGTATAACGAAGCAGGTCAACGATGTGGGTCGTCTGCTCCACGAACTGCCCGCCGGACCCCTCCAGGCTACGCCACCAGGCCACTTGCGGCATGTCGCCCATCCAAGCGCCCAGGGCCATGCCGATCGTCCGACCTTCCAGGGATTCCTTCAGCTTACGAATCGATTCTTTATAACGAAAATGATAGCCTACCGCATGAACCAACGGTTTTTGCTGTAACCGTGCGAGAATCCGTTGAGGCGTCTCCAGATCTGCAGCCAGCGGCTTCTCCACGAAAAAGGGAATGCCCCGTTCGATCAACTCGGCTTCAATCTCCCCATGCGCTGCTGGCGGGATACAGAGATACACGGCATCGAGCTTCTGCGAGTCCAGCATATCCGTTAAGCTGCCGAAGCCAATAGCCCCCGGATAGCGGTCCGCCAAGGCCTGCGCTTTCGCCGCCGTCGTCCCTGTAACCGCTGCCACTCGAACGCCGTCCAAGCCCGCCAATATATCGCCATGCACCTTGCTGAACCACCCCGTACCCACGATTCCGATCTGCAATGTCATGTGAATCCCTCCCTGTATTTGAAAAATCGAAGTCGTTCAACTCCCTCTTTAAGATACTGGTTATCCTAAGGAACCACAAGTTTTTAACTTCCTGTCCCCATTAACTGTACTTGTAATCGTAACAGTTGAGGATTATACTGGTCACATACAGAAAACGAAATAGAAAGGGTGGAGCTGTTAAAATGAGCACGTTAAATCAAGTGGATTTAAATGATTTTTATACCGTCCTGAAGGAAAGACATTCCGTCCGCGCCTACGACCCGACGGTAAAAATCCCCCGCGAGGAACTCAAAGAAATCGTGGAGCTGTCCTTGTCCGCTCCATCCTCATCCAATTTGCAGCCTTGGCGGTTCCTGATCATCGATGAGCCGCAGTTAAAGGAGAAGCTGCTCCCGATCGCCAACAATCAGCAACAGGTTGTGGATTCGGCAGCCGTGATTGCCGTGTTGGGCGATCTTCGCTCGTACGAGCGCGCCGAAGAGATTTATGCCGAGGCGGTTCGGATTGGCGCCATGACGGAAGAGGTCAAAGCTAACTTTGTTGAGCGCCTACAAAAAGGTTATGGCAGCATGGGAACGGATCGTTTGTATCAAATCAGTCTGTTGGACGCCGGCCTGGTGTCGATGCAGCTGATGCTGATCGCCAAAGCTAAAGGTTATGACACCGTGCCGATGGGTGGATATAACGCCGAGCAATTCGCCGAGGCTTTCGAGGTACCGGAAACCTTGAAGCCGATCCTGTTAATCGCCATCGGCAAGGCCGCGAAACCGGCTCATGCGACGCCACGTCTGTCGGCGGACCGGGTGACTTATTTTAACGCCTTCCAGAAATAATTACCAGACCCCAAAAGAACGGTCCAAACCGCATCCAACACGCTTGCGGAGTGGGCCGTTTTTTTTCGTCTGAACCGCCTATTCCCGGACATAATACTCCTGATCCACCTTACCGCAAGGCCGATCTCCACTCCAGTTCATCTCATTCGATCATCAACTTGATCTCAAATTAGCTTTGTTAATAGCTTACATCAATATTACAATAGAGGTCATAAATATCGTGAAATGGTGAACGTACTCAATCGATTACGACACAAGAAAGGTGGAGTGGATCATGGCTTTAACACAGCAGCGCGAAGCAGGCCAAGAGGCAGCTCGCAAGTATGTCAATCAGGTATACGAAACCGTCCAACAACGCAATCCGGGGGAGCTTGAATTTCACCAAGCCGTCAAGGAAATCCTTGACTCGCTGGTTCCCGTGTTCGCCAAACATCCGAAATACCAGGAGCAGGGAATTCTCGAGCGGATCGTTGAGCCGGAAAGAATGATCAGCTTCCGCGTGCCTTGGGTGGATGATCAAGGCAAGGTGCAAGTCAACCGCGGTTTCCGCGTTCAATTCAACAGTGCGATTGGTCCTTATAAAGGCGGCCTCCGCTTCCACCCTTCCGTGAACGGCAGCATCATCAAATTCCTTGGGTTCGAGCAAATCTTCAAGAACTCCTTGACAGGGCAACCGATCGGCGGCGGCAAAGGCGGATCCGATTTCGACCCGAAAGGCAAATCCGACCTCGAAGTCATGCGTTTTACACAAAGCTTCATGACGGAGCTGTCCAAATATATCGGTCCGGATACGGACGTCCCTGCAGGTGATATAGGTGTGGGTGCCCGAGAGATCGGCTACATGTTTGGCCAATACAAACGGCTGTACGGCAATGAAACTGGGGTATTAACCGGTAAAGGCCTCACTTACGGAGGCAGCTTAACTCGAACCGAAGCCACGGGCTACGGACTGGTCTACTTCACCAGTGAAATGCTGGCGAGCCGCGGTGACAGCTTCGCAGGAAAGACCGTCGTCGTCTCTGGTTCCGGGAACGTATCGATCTATGCCATTGAGAAAGCACAACAGCTTGGCGCGAAAGTCGTGGCTTGCAGTGATTCGAACGGTTATATCTACGACAAGAGCGGAATTAACCTTGAAACCGTGAAGCGCTTGAAGGAAGTGGAGCGCAAACGGATCAAGGAATACGTGAACGAACATCCTACTGCGGAATATGTGGAAGGCTGCCAGAACATCTGGAATATCCCTTGCGACATCGCTTTGCCTTGTGCGACGCAAAACGAAATCAACGAAGCCGCAGCGAAGCAAATGGTCGCAAACGGCGTTAAATACGTGGCCGAAGGCGCGAACATGCCGTCTACCTTGGAGGCCATCGAGGTTTACTTGAACAACGGAATCTACTTCGGACCGGCCAAAGCGGCTAACGCTGGTGGGGTCGCCGTCTCCGCGCTGGAAATGGCGCAAAACAGCGCAAGACTTGCTTGGACGTTCGAGGAAGTAGACGCGAAGCTCAAAGACATCATGCACAACATCTACCAAAGCAGCGTGAATGCGGCAGAGGAGTTCGGCTATACCGACAACCTGGTCGTAGGTTCGAATATCGCCGGTTTCCTGAAGGTTGCGGATGCCATGCTAGCTCACGGGATCGTGTAAATCAGATCTATAGTAAAAAGAGTCGCCGGGAGGTTGATCCTCCCGGCGACTCTTTTGTATTTACAGGCTTTTTAGTTAGTGGCTATCCCGATTAATAAGCCAAAGCATCAAGCCCTTTGATATGGGACAAATACCGGATGTTGCTTGCTTCCTTCATCATCGTTGCTGGCAGACCACGCAGTTGGGTATTGCTTGCGCCAATCGTCGCCACGGCATCCTTGCGTCCGAGGGAGGCCAGCGTACCGGAGTTAACCGGGCTGAAGGTGTTCATTGGCTTGCCGCCCAGGTAAGCAAATAGATTGTAGCCGATCAGCTCGCCCATTTGCCATGCGATTTGCGCGGTTGGCGGGTAAGGACGACCGTCCGGTCCCATGTAGACAGCGCTGTCGCCGGCCACAAACACGTCCGGATGAGATACAGACTGCAGGAACTCATTAACCGAAGCGCGGCCGCGATTGACTTCCAAGCCCGATTCACCAACCAGCGGATTGCCTTGCACGCCACCCGTCCAAACGAAGGTGTTCGCCACGAGCTTTTGCCCGTCCTTCAGGTCGATCGTGTTGCCTTCCACATTCGTCACCGGCAGACCGGTCAGGAACTTCACGCCGCGTTTCTCAAGGCTGGCGGTGGCACGTTCAATCAACACGTCCGGCAGCACCGGCAAAATCTTCGGTCCCGCCTCAACCAGCATCAGCTTGATGTCGCCTTGCGGTACGCCGTACTTCTTCGTCAGCTCCGGCAGTTTATCCGCGATTTCCCCAACGAGCTCGACACCGGTTAATCCGCCGCCGCCGATCACAATCGCAGCGTCCGCTTCGTTGCCGGAGTTCGCATATTCACGAATGCGCGCTTCGATATGCTCATGGATCCGGTTAGCGTCGTCTGCCGACTTCAGCACCATGCTGTACTTCTCCAAGCCCGGAATGCCGAAATAAGCGGTGATGCTGCCCAGACCTACAACGAGGGCGTCATAAGACAAGACGGTGCCGTCGGAAAGTTTGACCTCTTTTTTATCTACCGAAAAATTCTCAACCTTCGCGATCCGCAGGTCGATGTCTTTGCCTTTGAACAGCTTCTCCAACGGCAGCGACACCGCACGTTCGGAAATACTGCCCGCCGCCAAGCGATGCAGCTCGGTGATGATCTGATGTGTTGGATATTGGTTCACTACCGTAATCCGAGCTTGCGATTTATCCATATACTTACGAGCCGACAAAGCGCTAAGCACGCCGCCGTAGCCGGCACCCAAAATCAAAATATGTTTAGACATAATCGTTTTCCTCCGTTAGTTTTGATGACGATCCCGTTCACCGGAAACCTGAAGATAAGCGTTCACGAACCGAAGCAGCTTTTGGGTTTGCGGATCCTTTAGCATCTTCATCAACCCAAACACCCCGATCACCTCTTGGCTATCCTCGGCACGGTCCTTCGCTTCGATCACGTTGGCGGCCAGGTGCTTCACTTTCCCCACAACCGGTCCCGCAATTTCCGAGATGGCGCCAACGGTGTCGCTCTTCAGAGTTTCATCGGAAGCCACTGTTTTGGCAAAATCATACGTTTTCGTCAAAGCCCCAACGAGTTCGTTTAATTTGGGAAGCTGCTCAACCAGCGCGGTCAGCGATTGCTGCACCTCCGGCTTCAAGAGCTGCTCCAGGAGCTCCTGCTGCCCGCTTGCGGCCGGGGCCGCGGTTTGCTCCGCCTTCGTTTCAGTAACTGTTTCTGACATATACGATTCTCCTTTGCGATAATCTGAGGACTACCCTGCCGAACTTCAGTTCATGCATAGTGTTCCTCCTTTGGATGCCTCTAACCGCATTAAGTTAGTGAAAATTTGCACATCTTAACCTTGAACAATCCGAATAAATTGTAACACATTTTCAACAAAAAAGGACCGTGCAAGTGACAATTTTCACGGCCCTGATTGATATCAATTTTCGATGAATTCTAAATTCCGTAAGAGGACGGTAATGTCTCCTTCAGAAAGTCATAAAAGAGTTTTTCCGTTGGTGCAAGCTCCCGATTGGCCGGAACAATCACCCCAACGTCCCGAGTTACCTGCGGCTCCATCATCGGCAGCGACACGATCGTGGACGGAATATGCTCGCCCAACGCGATTTCTGGAAGCAGCGTTAAGCCCAACCCGGCAGCCACCAGCCCTTTGATCGCATCGAGATCATCCCCTTCAAACGAAACCTTGGGCTGGAACCCGATTTTGTCGCAGGCTTCCACGACGATTTCCCTGAGAACAAAACCTTTCGGAAACAGTACGAATACGTCCTCCCTCAAGTCATCCAGCCCCACCGACTGGCGACTGGCCAGCCGATGTCCGGCAGGCAGCAGCACCTTGAACTTCTCACGGAACAACGCCTCGCCCGTCACCTGCACTTCTCCTTGAGGCACCGGGCCAATCATGGCCAAATTCATTACGCCGCCGCCGACCCAATCCAGCAGCTCCCGGTACGATCCATGCTGCAGCTGAAAATGCACCTCCGGATACCGACGCCGGAACGCCGACACGACCGTTGGGACCAGGTTGGCAGCCAGGCTGCTTGGAAACCCGATGCGAACCGTCCCGCGCTCCGGATCAAGATATTCGTTGATCTCTTGACGCGCCTGCTCGATCACCTTCATCATCTGCTCCATGTGCTGCAGGAACTGCCGGCCGATGGGCGTCAGCTTCACCTTCCGGCCTTCATGGACAAACAGATCGACGCCCAGCTCCGCCTCCAGCTTAAAGATTTGGCGGCTGACCGCCGACTGCGATACATGCAGTGCATACGACGCTTCCGTCACATGCTCCAGCTTCGCCGCCTCAATAAAGTATTGGATTTGCCTGAGCTCCATCCCCTCACCCCGTTCGCTGCATTTTTGTGGCTAAACCCGATTGGGTCAAAGTTTATAGCTTACACCTCATGTAAATATATTAAAAACCATTATATCGGCTCCCCCGCGAAAACGGAAGCACGAAAGGTATTTTCCTTAGGAAAGTTGAGGTTTCCTGCTGCTATAATGCCCGAAGTGGGGGAGGATGAGCCAAAAAGAGCGGGGAGGGGTGAGCGAGAACGGCTGATATTCGTAAGGCGAGATCAGGGATGGTCGAAGTAAGACTAGGGATGGGCTAGCTGGAGATGAGTTAGGGATGAGAGTAAGGAATGATGAGTAAGGAACGATGAGTAAGCAAGGTCGAGGAAGGCCGAAGCGAAGCCGCTGAAGCGAAAAGTGTGTTAAAGATGAGCGAAGCAGACTGCAGATGGTTGATTGAGAGTGTTGATGAATAAGGAGAGGTTACGGATAGGCAGAGTTGGCGGCAGAAAGTAAAGTGGACTGTTGATGAACAAAGGTGTAAAGCATGGTTCTGGTGCTCGAAGTAAGGCGATAGATGGACAAAGGTAGACTGCGGTTGGCGGATGAGTAAAACGTTACTGCAGATGGAAGAGTGAGGCTGTGGATGAACATGGTGAGCTACCGATGAGCAAGCGCAGATGGTAATTTGTTAAGTACAGATGAGTAAAGTAAAACCACTGATGACCCAAATGGCCCGCTGACTCCCCCTGATGACCCAAATGGCTCGCTGACTCCCTCTTCAAATGTAAAAGTGCAGTTCAACTCGACCGTTTCCGCCCAAAAAACGCAACTGAGATGTAAAAGTGCAGTTCATTTCGCCAATTTCGTGGTTCTGGGGCAAGATCGACTGAAATCAACTGCACTTTTGCAGCTTAACCGCCTAAATAGCCGATTTCCGCGAAAATGAAATGTACTTTTGCAGTTCAGCAACTTTGGAGGTGTCCAGCTACTTTGTGTCGTTATTCCGCTACCTTAGGGTGTCCAGTTACCTTCTGTCGTTATTCCGCTACCTCAGGGTGTCCAGTTACCTTGTGTCGTCATTCTGCTACTTTAGGGTGTCCAGTTACCTTCTGTCGTCATTCTGCTACCTTAGGGTGTCCAGTTACCTTGTGTCGTCATTTTGCTACTTTGGAGGTGTCCGACTAGCAACCTTTCTGCTGTCCATACAGCCCATCCCTTCTTCCCCTCAACCCCCGTGCATACACAAAACGGCGATGCCGGTTTCCCAGGCATCGCCGTCTAGCTTCAGTATGCGTCTTACTCCTCGGGGCAATCCAACTGGTACAAGTTGCGGTACCGCGGCTCGCGGGCCAGCAGTTCCGCATGGCTGCCGCGCATCACGATCCGTCCGCGCTCCATGAACACGATCTCGTCCATGCGTTCGGCGCCAACGAGGTGATGCGTCACCCAGATCAGCGACTTGCCTTGCGTCGTGCGGAAGATCGTCGCCAGCAGCTCGCGTTCGGTACGCGGATCGAGGCCGACGGTGGGCTCATCGAGGATGAGCACCGGCGTGTCCTGCAGGAGGATCCGCGCCAGGGCTACGCGCTGCCGTTCGCCGCCGGAGAACCGCCGACCCGTTTCACGCATCGGCGTGTTCATCCCCTGCGGCAGCGGCGCGTCGCCCCCCTCGCCCGAGATCCGGGCGAGCCGATCCAGCGACACGCGATACTGCGGCGTGCGCTCCACCGCTTCGGACACGGGCAGAAACGCGTCCGACAGCGGGAACACGATCAGGACGAACGCCGCAATCAGCGTGGCGTCCATCCGTCCGGCCGCCGCTTCGCCGCCGGCCCAATACACCATCGAGACGACGACAAGGCCCACGACGAAGTGGCCGATCAAGCTGCGCCAGCGGGCCCAGCTCCGCAGCTTGCGGTCCTTGCGAGCCACCGCGGCCTCATCCTCCGCATAGGAGGCCAAGAACTCCGCGGTCCGGCCGCTGATGACCCAATCGCCGATGCCCATCACCGCATCGGTCAGCTTCTGATACAACCCGTTCCGCTCGCGCTTCACTTCTTCGTTTGTCGCGCGCGTCAACCGCAGCGACAGGTACGGCAGCACCGCGACGAGCACGAAGATGTACGCGGCCAACAGCAACGCAAACGTCACATCGAACACGCCCATGGCAACCACCGCTGCCGCGTACAGAATCAGCGCTACGACGCTCGGGAACACAGTGCGGATATAAACGTTCTGCAGTTGCTCGATATCGTCGGCAAGCGCGCCGAGAATATCCCCCGTCCGGAACCGGGAACGGATGAATAACGCTTGCGGCTCCAGGACGCGGTATAGACGCACGCGCATTTTGGCCAGGATCCGCAGTACCGTATCATGGCCCACCAACCGCTCGACATAATGAATAACCGCCCGGCCGATCCCAAAGGTGCGCACGCCAACGATCGGAACGTAGACCAATAATATATTGTAGGGCTGCAGCGCCGACTTGGAGATCAGAAATCCGGAAGTAAACATCAGCATCCCTGCGGCAAGCAGCGTAAGCACGCCCAAAATCAGATATAAGACAAACCTTCCACTATACAACCGAAAATAGGGACGAATCCAGGACCCTTGCTTCATGTGATCTCCCCCCGCTGCGCCGACGCCAGCCGATAATAAGCTCCCCGCTTGGCCATCAGCTCGGCATGTGTCCCGGCTTCCGCCACTCGGCCCTGTTCCATCACCACGACGCGGTCCATTTCCCGCATCCAGTGCAGCCGATGAGTTGCCAGAATCACCAACTTCCCTTCAAACAGAGGCAGCATCGTATTCTTGAGCTCGTATTCCGTCTCGATATCCAAATGCGCCGTGGGCTCATCGAGCAAAATAATCGGCCGCCGGCTGAGCAACGCCCGGGCCAGCGCCACGCGCTGCTCCTGCCCCCCGCTTAACGGCCGACCGCCGCCGCCGATAAGCTCGTCTAGCCCGCCCGGCAAGCTGCGCATAAGCCCGTCCAGCCCGGCGGCCGCCGCGGCTCGCTTCACCTCTTCCCGCGTGGCTTCCGGCGCGTTAAAGCGGATATTGTCCGCCAAGGATCCGCTGAAAATATACGGATTCTGCGGGATATAGGTGATCTGCTCCCGCCAGCCCTGCGCGGTCAAATCCCCCAACTCCGTACCGTTCAGCATCACTCGACCCGAGGTCGGCCGCAGAAAGCCGCCCAGCACATCGATCAGCGTCGATTTGCCGGCTCCGCTTTCACCGATAATGCCGATCTTACCCATGCCGCCCAGCGTCAGGTTCACCTCGGCTAAGGAAGGCTTATTCGCGGCATTTACCTCCTCGTGGACGACGCCAATCCCGCGTAAGCTTAACGTGCTGTCCGGGGTCCACATCCAGCTTGTTCCTGGCGGAATCGGCGCAGCTTTCGCCGCCTCCTCTTCCGCAGCGGCGATAATCTCGTTCATCGCTTCGCCGGCGGCCTTGCCGTCCTGGGTCGCGTGAAAATCCGCGCCAACCATGCGAACCGGCAGGAAATATTCCGGCGCCAGGATGAGCACGGTCAACGCCGGAAGCAGCACCATTTCCCCATTCACCAACCGCAGCCCCAGGCTAACCGCCACCGAAGCGACGGACAACATCGTAAAGAAATCCAGGGCAAACGAGGACAGGAACGCCACTCGCAGCGTTCGCATCGTAGCTGAGCGGTAGGCGTCACTGACCCGTTCGATCGAGGAGACATGCGACTTGCTGCGCCCTAAAAATTTCAGCGTCTCCAGCCCGCGAAGCGAATCGACGAAATGATTGGATAACGTGCGGTAGGATTTGAGCTGCCGCTCCGTCTGCTTCCGCGCCGCAAGCCCAACCAGGATCATGAAGGCGATCAGAATCGGCATGGTGATCGTTAAAATAATCCCGGAAGCCAGATCCAGCTTCAATACATAAGCTAAAATCAAAATCGGCGTTAGGCCCGTTGCCAACATGCGCGGAATAAACAACTCCAAATAATTGCGGTATTTCGTTACGCCTTCGAGCACTAAGGTCACCAAATTCCCGGTGCCTTCGGTCCCGGCAAAACGCGGTCCCAGTTGAAACAGCTTCTCCAGCACCCGTTCCCGCAGGCTCCGCCCCGTCTCATCGGCGAAGGCGTAAGCCGTCTTCTGCTGCAGCATGCCGCAGCCCTGTCGCACGATAAAAGCAAGCAGGAACAAGCCGGCCCCACCGGCTTGTTCCTGCAGCTTGGCTCCGGCAAACAGAGCGGAGACGACCTCCGCCAGCCATTTGGCCTGCCAGATGATGGCAAAGCTCTGAACCAGGGTCAGCAAGGCCATGATCGCCATGACCGGCTTGATCCCCGCGATTTTCATCAATCCGCGTCCCATTAATATTCCAAATGCTCCTTCTCGTGTACGCGTTTATGGAAAACGAAATAACTCCAAATTTGATAACCCAGTACGAACGGCAGCAGGCTTAATGCCACGATCGTCATGACCTTCAACGAGTAGTGGCCGGAAGCGGCGTTATCGATCGTTAAGGAGAAGGCTTCGCTAATCGAGCTGACCATCACCCGCGGGAACAAGCCGATAAACACCGCGGCGATCGACAGCGCGATCATCGTGCCGGTCATGCCAAACGCCCAGCCGTCCTTTTGCTTCGAGATAAACCAGCCGGACAACACAAATGCGGCTACGCCCAGCACCGCCACCAGGCCGATCAGCACGCCGCGCACTTCGAATACATCCGTTTCGAAGACCGTCAGCACGCCGAAGATCACGAACAAAGCGGCGAGCGGAATCAACAGCTTGCGGGCCAGCTTGCGCGCCCGTTCCTGCAAGCTTCCAGTCGTCCGTAAGGACGCGAACAGCAAGCCATGCACCAGGCACAACATCACGACCGTGATGCCGCCAGCCAAAGTATACAGGTTGACCATATCAAACAACCCGGCTCTCATTTCCATATCTTCGCCGATCGGCAAGCCCTTCAGCAAGCCGGAGAAGACGACGCCCAGCAGAAACGGAGGCAGCAGGCTGCCGATGAAGATCGCCCAGTCCCACGTCGTTTTCCATTTCTCATGGCCTACTTTCCCGCGGAACTCGAAAGCGACGCCGCGCGCAATTAAAGCCAGAAGCAGGACAACAAGCGGGGTATAATAACCGCTGAACAGCGTGGCGTACCAGTTCGGGAACGCGGCGAACATCGCGCCGCCGGCCGTCAACAACCACACCTCATTCGCATCCCAGAACGGGCCGATCGAATTGATTAGAACCCGGCGTTCCATATCATTTTTGGCTAAAAACTTGGTACTCATTCCCACCCCGAAGTCAAAGCCTTCCAGGAAGAAGAAGCCAACAAACAACACCGCGACAAGGACAAACCAAAGTTCATTAAGAGACATGATATCCCTCCTTACCAAATGGATCCGCCAACTGCTCCGAGCCGGTGCTGGTGATCTCATTGGGTCCTTTCTTGATCACTTTCACGAACAGGTAAACCAATACGGCCCCAAGAACCGTATAAATCGCCGTAAAGGCAATCAGCGAGAACAGAATCTGTCCACCCGTTACGCTTGGGGATACGCTGTCCTTCGTTTGCATCAGGCCAAATACCGTCCACGGCTGACGTCCGAATTCGGTCATAACCCAACCGGACGTGTTGGCGATAAACGGCAACGAAATCGACCACAACATCACGCGATAGAACCAGTTGTTGTTCGGTTTTTCGAGTTTTTTGCGCCAAGCCAAATACGTGCCGTACAAAGCGAATACGATCATCAAGCAACCGGCGGCGATCATGATGCGGAAGCTCCAGAAGGTCGTCCGAACCGGAGGAATGTAGTCCCCGGGACCGTAAGTTTGTTCATATTCGGCTTGCAGCTCGTGCATGCCTTTCACCTCGCCGGAGAACTTACTGTAAGACAGGAAGCTCAGCAGGTAAGGAATTTTGATCTCAAAATTGTTCTTCTCGTCGTTCGAATCAATATGTGCATACAACGTCCAAGGTGCAGGGTCGCCCGATTTGCCCCAAAGACCCTCGGAGGCGGCCATTTTCATCGGCTGCGTCTTCACCAAATATTGCGCTTGTTGGTGACCAAACATCGCCGTCCCAAACGAAGCAAGCAAAGCGACGATGACGGCGATCGTAAACGATTTTTTGAAGAAAGCGAGATCTTGGCGTTTCAACATTTTATACGCGCTGACCCCGGCGATTAAGAAGGCCCCGGTTGCAAAAGCCCCCAGCACGGTATGCGGGAATTCCACCCACAGCTGGCCATTGCCGATCAAGGCGAAGAAGTCGTTCATCTCCGCACGTCCGTTATTGATCTCGAAGCCGACCGGACGCTGCATAAACGAGTTCGCGGCCAAAATCCAGAAAGCCGAAACCGTCGTTCCCAAAGCAACCAACCAAATGCACAACAGGTGGACTTTCTTGGACAAACGGTCCCAACCGAAAATCCAAAGTCCGATAAACGTGGACTCCATAAAGAAGGCAAACAGCGCTTCAACCGCCAGCGGCGCACCAAAGACGTCCCCGACGAATCGGGAGTAATCCGACCAGTTCATGCCGAACTGGAACTCCTGGAGAATCCCCGTCACGACCCCTACCGCGAAATTGATAAGGAACAGTTTCCCCCAGAACTTCGCCATTCGTTTGTATTCTTCCTTCCCCTTGGTCACATACATCGTTTCCATGATCGCGATGAGCAGCACCAGACCGATGGATACAGGGACGAAGAAGAAATGGAAAATCGTTGTGACTGCAAACTGAAGGCGAGCAAGCAGAATCGGATCCAGCATTTCTTTTCCCTACTTTCTAATAATTATTATCTAATGTGAATTCTATCACCGGATCATGAAAACGAACGGGGAAAAAATAATAATTTTGTGACAGAAATCACATGAGAAATGTCACAAGTATGTACACAAGGACCAAACCCGCGGCAAATCAGCTTTTTTTGAGGGTCAAAAAAATATGACATTACTGTGAATGGGACTTCTTGATTCCGTCGAGCAGGTGCAGCATTGTGAGGACGGGGTAATGCCACAGCATTCGAGGTCCGGCAAAAGCCATCACCCGGCGGATCTGCTCCCGCTGGTCGGCCGCGTAACAATGCACGGGACACGTAAGGCAGGTGCTCTTCCCTTCACCGAACCGGCAGCGGTCCAGCCGCTGCTCAGCATATCGGTGAAGCTCGGCGCATTCGCCGCATAAGGGGGCTGCTGTGGAACGGTCCCCCGCCCTCCGGCGGGTCCGCTCCCTGTCGCCGTGAACCTTGCGGCAATACAACGCGATCATCCGGGCCACGGTGGCCTTCTCCCGGCGAATCCGCGGCCCATCGACGCTAGAGGCCATCCGGCGTCTCCTCCTTCCGCGTTCCGCGCGTCCGGAAAGCTAGTCTCCACGCAAGCCAAGTCCCTGCAATCAACAGAATCCCATACGCCACAATCCCAAACGGAAGGGTCGTCGCCAGCCAATGCAGCAAGCCAAACCCGCCAAGCAACAGCATCAACCCCATGATTACAAAGGTTTGATTTTGCTGTCCGGCCGCTTCAAACGGCTCGGAGAAGGGCAACCCCTTGCGTAAGCCCAGGAAACAGATAAGGGCATAAGCTTGCATTGCCAGCCCTGCCACAATCAAATCAGGGATAATGGAAGCTCCAAACAGCACGGCGAAAATCGCTGCCTCCACCCCATACAAAGGCAACATGAGCCGAACCAAACTTGCCAGCAGGACCCCTTTGTAAATGGGCGCTTCGCCGGAGATCGGGGCGGTCCGATAAATCCAGGCTGCTTTATATCGGCTGGAGTAACGCAGCATCATGATAAGCGTTGGCAGCATAATGCCGCTAGCATAAATGAACAAATACGAGCGGGAACCGGAGATTCCGTCCAAACCCTGATCCAGCCCGTTTGAGAATAAGAAAATGAAGGGAAACACGATGGAGAAACCTAAGGAAGGGTATACCTTTAGTTTAAACTCGCGTTCCGTCCCTATGATCGTCCAGGCAAACCGGAAAAAGGCGCGCTCCTGCGGCGTAGAGCAGAGCCAATCGGAGATTCGGCGCAGCGCTTTTCCCGAACCCTGGCCGCCCTTAACGCTAGGTTCCGCCAGCTTCTGCAGGTTGCGCTCCAGCGCCGGCATCAGCTTCAGGTACAGCAGGAAAGCGGCCAGCGGAACAACGATGGACAACGCCGCCAGCCCGGCATACGTGAGGCCTTCGCCTGGATGAAGCAGCGTTTGAAAGGAAGCGCCAACCCAGACCGGCGGTAACAGGTACTGCCACCACGCCGGCTTGAAGGCGATGTCCATCGCCGTAAAATCGAACAGCCGGACCAACACCTGATACCCCACCGCAATCGTGATCGTCATCCCGATCTGCACGTAATTGATCATATCCTTCAGCTTCTCGCCGTCAAAAAACCGCAGTACAACCAGATACAACAGCGCGGTCAGCACTACGATCAGCAAATCCATCAGGATCAGCTCCAGCAGCATCAAGGCAAAAAATCCGATCCCCTGCCGGAATAGCCCAACCGCCAGCGGAATCACCGCGATGGCTCCGGTCAGAAAGAATAAATAGATAAAGATATGTACCGTCTTCGCCATCGTGATCGTCCGGCGGTTGATCGGCTTGGTCGCCAGGATGCTTCGATCCCGAACATCCAGCAGCACCGAGGAGAAATCGGAGATCATCGAGGTCATGACCATAAACATCATAATCCCAAACAGGAGGCTCATCTGAAACAGCAGATGGTCCCCCATCAATACAAACATCGAGCTAAGTCCGCCAAAAATCACGTACAACCAGAGCGAACGCAGAAACTGGTTGCTATCCCCGGCATCCTCTTTCTGCCTCTTGTTCGAACCTTTGGTCAATGTAGGCACCCTTCTCGCATCCATCGCCAGTTTCACCTGTACGATTCGGCGCATCACCGGATAATCCACGCCCATCTTCTCGAATAATCCGCGGAATCGGTCCAACACCTGCAAGCTCTTCATCTCTTCCATCCGCTACACCTCTTGTACGATGGACACGAGCCGGCCGGCAATATCCAGATGCTCGTTAAACCCGGTCAATTGGTTGAAGATCTGTTCCAGCGACCCTTCATGGTTCTGGGCCTTCAACTCGTCAAAGCTGCCGTCGGCTACAATCCGGCCCCCGTCCAACAGGACGATCCGGCTGCTGATCTTCTCGACGACATCCATAATATGAGAGGAGTAAAAGATCGCTTTGCCCTGCGCCGCCAACAGCGCAAGCATTTCCTTGACGACCATGACGCTGTTGGCATCAAGCCCGCTGAGCGGCTCGTCCAGGAACAGCACGTCCGGATTGTGAAGCAGGCTGGAAATCAGCAGCACCTTTTGCTTCATTCCCTTGGAGAACGTAGAGATTCGGGCATGAATCACATCCCCCAACCCAAACTCCGTCATCATTCGGCGGGCTTTCATCTCCGCTTCATCGGCGGATAAGCCGTACAGCTCCCCGATAAATGTCAGGTACTCGCGAGCAGTCAGCGTATCGTAAAGCTCGGCAATCTCCGGAACGTATCCGATACGCTTCTTGTAATCAACGCCGCCATCGCTGGGATTTTGGCCAAAGACTTGTACCTCACCTTCATAACCCTCGACCAGGCCAAGCATGATTTTGACGGTTGTGCTTTTTCCCGCACCATTAGGCCCGATGTACCCGATAATCTGACCTGGATACACCTCCAAATCAACACCGTTCAAGACGGGGTTTCCTCCATAACTCATGCGTAAATCCTTCAGCTTAATCACCGGACTCGTTGTTGTCGTCATCGACTCAACTCCTTTCAACTGCCCTCAGTTTACCATAAATTTCCCATCGCTAGCGGAGGTTTTCCTCACACAAAAAGGCACCTCCCGAACCGCAAGCGGTACGAAAGATGCCCTCTTTATAGAAAAGGGATTGATTATCCCTGAGAATTGGATGGGATGAAGCCGCTGATATCCACGCCAAGCCCTTGCGCTAGTCGCATACCGTACTCCTTGTCGGCACGGAAGAAGTTGCATACGGCGCGCAGTTGAACCTGCTCCGGCGTCTGCTTCAGATCGTTCACCAGGTTGTGAATGAGATGATCCTTCTCCTCAGCGGTGAAGCTCCGGTACAGCTCGCCCGCTTGGGTGAAATCGTCGGTTTTGGCGATTTTCTCGCGACCAATCTGTCCGCTGACCGGTACTACGCTGTCACGATAAGCCGGATCTTCTTTCGGACTCGAATCAAAGCTGTTTGGCTCATAGTTAATTGGCGACGGATCCTGCTTCACGTTCATGAAGCCGTCCCGCTGGTGATTGCGCACCGGGGCATACGGACAGTTGACCGGGATTTGCAAGTAGTTGGCACCAAGACGGTAACGCTGGGTATCCGGGTAGGAGAACAAGCGACCCTGCAGCAGCTTATCTTCGGACGGTTCGATGCCGGGGACGAGCACGCTTGGCGAGAACGCCGATTGCTCCACTTCCGCGAAGAAGTTCTGCGGGTTGCGGTTCAGCGTCATCGTGCCGATTTTCACCAAAGGATAGCGGTCTTCCGGCCATACCTTCGTTGGATCCAGCGGGTCGAAGCTCCAGATATCCAAATCCTCTACCGGCATCAGCTGTACGTTCAGCTCCCACTGCGGGAAATTCCCGTCTTCGATGTGATCATACAGATCCCGCGTTGCGTGGTTAAAATCCCGGCCTTGCACCTCTTGGACTTCGGCGGCGGAGAGGGTTTTCACTCCCTGCTTCGATTTCCAGGTGTATTTAACGTATGTGATCTTGCCTTCGGCATTAATCCACTTAAAGGCATGAACGCCAAAGCCGTCCATCTGGCGGTAATTCGCCGGCGTCCCATGGTCCGAGAACACCCACGTCATCATATGCGTAGATTCGGTCGACAGGGTCATGAAATCCCAATACCGTGCCGGGTCTTGAATGTTTGTGTCCGGGGCCGGCTTCAGCGAGTGGACCATGTCCGGAAATTTGATCGCGTCACGGATGAAGAACACCGGGATATGGTTGCCCACCAGATCGTAGTTGCCTTCCTCGGTATAGAATTTCACGGCAAATCCCCGCGGATCCCGCGCCGTTTCCGGCGAGCCTTGCCCGTGAATCACCGTGGAGAAGCGAACGAACACCGGGGTTTCGCGTCCGGCCTCCTGCAGGAAATGGGCTTTCGTAAACTCCGCCATACTGCGCTCGGTAACGAAAACGCCATGGGCGCCTGCACCGCGCGCATGCACGACGCGTTCCGGAATCCGTTCACGGTCGAAATGCCCCAGCTTCTCGAGCAAATGGTAATCCTCCAACAGCGTAGGCCCACGCCCCCCCGCCGTCCGAGAATTTTGATTATCGCCTACCGGAGCGCCCTGATTCGTTGTCAACCGGTTATCCATCCTATCATTCCTTTCAATTTATTATTGCACTTAGACTTATTCTAAAATCTATAATAAATAGTACCACGTCCGCCTCTGGGCTGCATGAAGGTTCCATGAGGGCTTAATGAAGAAAGTTCAGCCTCCTCCTTTTTCTCCTTCGTTATTATGAGAATATGGGCGGAGCAACGCGAGTATGTCATCTTCCGCCTGGCCTGTTGGGATTGCAATTTGAAAATCGTACCTGGGAATGCTATACTCACCCTGAAATTAAGGAAGTAGACAAGAGAAGGAGCGACATCTCATGAATTTCGTCACTTTAAATAACGGATTACAAATGCCACAGCTGGGATTTGGTGTATGGCAAGTGCCCGACGAAGGGGCTACCGCCGCAGTAGCCAAGGCGCTGGAGGTAGGCTATACCTCGATTGATACGGCGATGATCTATCGCAACGAGGTTGGCGTCGGCAAAGCGATCAAGCAGTCCGGCATCTCCCGCGAGAAGCTGTTTATTACCACAAAAGTATGGAACAGCGATCAGGGTTATGACCGTACGCTCCGCGCCTATGACGAGAGCCTCGCGAGACTTGGACTGGATTATGTCGATTTGTACCTGATTCACTGGCCGATGCCGCAAGTGGATCAGTATGTAGAAACCTACAAAGCGCTAGAGAAACTGTACCGCGACGGTCGCGTCAAAGCGATTGGCGTATGTAATTTCGAGATCGAGCATCTGGAGCGCCTGTTGAAGGAAACGGAAATCAAGCCTGTGCTGAACCAAGTGGAATGCCACCCGCATCTGGCGCAAAACGAGCTGAAAGCCTTCTGCGCCCAGCACGACATCTTCGTTGAAGCTTGGAGCCCGCTGGAGCAAGGCGGCGAGGTACTCACTGATGCTGTTGTGAAATCCATTGCTGAAGCCCATGGCAAGACACCGGCTCAGGTTGTGCTTCGCTGGCATCTGCAGAACAATACGATCGTTATCCCGAAATCGGTCACCCCTGCGCGGATCGAAGAGAACTTCAACGTGTTCGACTTCAACTTAACCGACGCCGAAATGGAGCAGATCAACGGTTTGAACCTCAACCGTCGCAAAGGCTCGCATCCGAATGAGATGCACGTGCGTTAAGGACACGTTGCACGGGTCAATGGACTGGGATTGCTTGGCTAACGGACTCCACGGACCTTATCGGTTCATTTCCCGGAGATTTCCCGCTGTAACGGACTCCAATGACCTTATTGGACTCCTATGAAGGCAAATCCACCGTTGCAGGCCGGAATAAGGACTCCTGAGTCCGTTAGAAAAGTGAAACCTGGACTTGTACCCTAA
The DNA here is from genome assembly GCF_001486505.1 of Paenibacillus rubinfantis. GTDB lineage: Bacteria > Bacillota > Bacilli > Paenibacillales > Paenibacillaceae > Fontibacillus > Fontibacillus rubinfantis. The sequence goes on along the minus strand of NZ_LN909063.1, from coordinate 459,441 downwards.
TAAGGGCTTCTGAGTCCGTTAGCATACCAAAAAGGCGGGTTGCCTGGGAGTTCCCAAGCAATCCGCCTTTTTCTAGCACAACTATATTACTGAATCCCTTCCTGTACTTCCTTGATCATTTCCGGAACGGAGATCAGTCCGCCGCCGGAAAGGTACCAGTAGCTCGGATCCAGATAGACGATCTTGCCGTCTTTATAGGCATTCGTCTTCTTCACAAGGTCATTCTCGACGATTTCCTTGGCCGATGTCGCCTGTTTGCCTTCTTCGGTGACGACCGCATCGCGGTCTACGACAAACAGGTAATCCGGATTCTTCTCGGCAACGAATTCGAAGGAGATCGAGTTCCCGTGCGTATCGACCTTAATGCTCTCATCCACCGGCGTGACGCCCAATACATCATGGATGATGCCAAAGCGCGAGCCTGGACCAAAGGCGCTGACTTTGCCGCCGGTCGTCAGGATGATCAGCCCTTTTTTGCCGCTTGCCGAGGTCAGATCGTTCACCGCTTTAACCGAATCATTGATGGCAGCCAGCTCCTGCTCGACTTCCGCTTCTTTGCCAAAGAGTTCACCCATCGTCTTTACATTCTCAGTGAAGGAAGCCATATAGTTTTGCGTATCTACCCCCATAAATATCGTAGGGGCGATTTTGTTCAATTCCTCATAAGCTTCGGACGAGCGTCCGGAGATGAAAATCACGTCCGGCTTCAACGCATTCAGCTTCTCGAAATCCGGTTCGAACAACGTGCCGGCATTCGTGTATTTACTGTCGTTGTACTTCTCCAGGTGGCTCGGCAAGTTACCCTGCGGTACCGCAGCGATCTCCACACCCAGCTTGTCGAGCGTTTCCAGCGTACCGTAGTCGAAGACGACAACCTTCGCCGGATTTTTCTTCAAGGTGGCTTCGCCAAGCTGGTGCTTGATCGTCATCTCTTCATTCTCAGCAGGCGCTGCGGCCACCGGCTCCGTCGTATTGGTGCTGGACGCGGCTTCCGTCCCCCCGCTTGTATTCCCGCTGCTACTGCTATTATTGCTCCCGCATGCGGCAAGCGCGAATACCAACATTAGACTCATGAACAGTAACGAAATTTTCTTTGCCTTCACTTTGAAAACTCCCCCTCATTTTGTCATATCGTATTAAAATACACGCAGATTTTGTTGCCGCCGATCTCCTGGACCGGAATGTCCATGTCATAAACCTCCCGCAACACGGACGGTTCGATGATTTCCGCGGTTGGCCCTTCCTTGACCACCTTGCCCTCCTTCAGCGCTACGATGTAATCGGAATAGCAGGAGGCAAAATTAATGTCGTGGATGACCAAAATCACCGTTTTCCCCAATTCGTCCACCAATCGGCGCAACACCTTCATGATTTGCACCGAATGGTTCATATCCAGATTGTTTAAGGGCTCATCGAGCAGCACATATTCGGTGTTCTGCGCGATCACCATAGCGATAAACGCCCGTTGCTTCTGCCCTCCGCTCAACTCATCCAGGAACTTGTGCTGCATGGCATCCAGGTGCATATAACGGAGCGCTTCCTCGACATACGCTTCGTCTTCTTTCGTCAGGCGCCCCTGCGAATACGGGAACCTCCCGAAATTGACGAGATCCCTTACCGTAAGCCGAATATTGATGTGATTGGACTGCTTCAGAATCGATATTTTCTTGGCAAGCTCCCCGCTTTTCCACTGGCCGATTTCCCGGTCCTCGATCCGAATTTCGCCCTCGTCCTTGGCAATCAGCCGGCTGATCATGGACATCAAGGTGCTCTTCCCCGCGCCGTTTGGTCCGATAAAGGATGTGATCTTGCCCTTGGCGATCTCCAACGACACGTTGTCGACGACCTTTTTGCCGCCATATAGTTTGGTTACTCCACTGACCTTTACCACGATTTATTCTCCTTTAGCAGCAGATAGATGAAATACACCCCGCCGGCAAAGTTGATGATGACACTAAGCGAAGTGGAGAAGGTAAACACTCTTTCAATGATCAGTTGACCGCCGACCAAGGCGATAAAGCCGATCAAGGAAGCACCGAGAATCAGGATTTTATGGCGGTAGGTATTCAGGAATTGATACGCCACATTGGCAACCAGCAAACCCAGGAACGTGATCGGCCCAACCAATGCCGTCGAAATGGAGATGAGAATCGCCACGACGACCAGCATCCTCTTGACGACGTACTCATAGCTGACGCCGAGGTTGACCGCATGATCCCGCCCTAAAGACAACACATCCAAATACTTGGCGAATTTCGTAAAATAAAGCGCCACCAGCAGCACCCCTGCCAGCGAAATCAACAGCAAATCGGAATTCACATTGTTAAAGCTGGCGAACATTTTATCCTGGATCACCAGGAATTCATTGGGATCGATCAGCTTCTGCAGAAAGGAGGTCACGCTGGAAAAAAACGTGCCGAAAATAATCCCGATCAGCAGCAGGTGGTTAATGTTGCGCCCCTCCTTGCGAAACAGCATCCGATACAGCACCATCGCAAACACAACCATAAGCCCCACCGCCATGACGAAACGCAGATTCCTGCTCATCAACGTCAGAGCCGTACCACCGATAAAGAAGACGATCACCGTCTGCAGCAGCATGTAGAGCGAATCCAGTCCAATGATGCTCGGCGTAAGAATCCGGTTGTTCGTAATGGTCTGAAACACAACCGTGGAAAAAGCGATGGCGGTACCTGTGAGAAGGATAGCGATCAGTTTCTTGCCACGCCGCGGCAATATGTAGTCCCACTGTCCTCCCGCATCGATCGTCATGAAGACGACCGCAAGCAGAACGGCGATGCCGGCAAGGGTCCAAAGTTTGGCTTTAAGGCTCATATGTCTTTCTCCTCATCAGCAGATACAGGAAAATCCCGCTTCCGATCACCCCAACCGTAAGTCCGATTGACACTTCGTACGGATAGATGATCACACGGCCCAAAATGTCGCAGGCCAGCACGAAAACCGCACCCAGCAAAGCCGTATGGGTTAAGTTGTCTTTCAAGTTATCACCGCGGAACAGGGTGACGAGGTTCGGGATGATCAGTCCGAGAAAAGGAATCGATCCGACCGTCAACACGACGACAGCGGTCACCAGTGCCACCAAGCCCAAGCCAATATTGACGACCTGCTTGTAGTTCAATCCGAGATTCACGGAAAATTCCTCGCCCATACCCGCCACGGTAAACTTATTGGCGTAGATGTAGGACAACACCACTAGCGGGACGCTGATATACAACAGCTCGTAACGCCCCTGCAGGATCATGGAGAAATCCCCGTACAGCCAGGCGGACATGCTCTGAATCAAATTGTATTTGTATGCAAAAAAAGTGGTTGCCGATGCAACGATACCGCCAAACATCAACCCGACCAGCGGGATGAAGATCGCATCTTTGTATTTCACCCGATTGAGAATTGCCATAAATAAATAAGTGCCAAGCAGGGCGAAAACGAAGGCGACGGACATTTTAACAAGCGGCCCCGCGGCCGTAAAAACAAGCAGCGACACCATAATGCCAAAGCTCGCGGAATCCATCGTACCCGCCGTTGTCGGGGATACGAATTTGTTGCGGGTCAGCTGCTGCATAATCAATCCAGCGATGCTCATGCTGACCCCGGCGATAAGGATGCTGATCAAACGGGGAACCCGGCTGATTCGCAGCAGCTCCCATTGCTCCGGATCAAAACGCAGCAGCGCCGCAAGCGATACCTCCCCGACGCCGATAAACAAGGAAACGAGGGATAATAGAACCAACAGCACTGCCATATAAGTTTTCTTCATAGTGTTCGTCCTTACTTTCCTTCCCCTGGCCAGGAGGAAGTTCAAGTTTCTCGCTGCCGGCAGGACAGACGATTTTATGATAATGATATTCATTATCAATTAGTTTGAATTATACCGTCTCATTTTTGGCACTGTCAACCATTTTAAAATGAAAATGATGCCTACCAAAAAGGCATCCCCTCTGGCCCAGCCCCCTGTCGGAGTATCCTGAGCCGAGCGAATGCCCGGTATTTCGAAGCTCTTCAAATCCTACAACTCGACCCGCCGTCTCTCTCTCGCCGAAATCAAGCACGCCTCCAGCACGGCCATGCCTTTAACGGCATCAGCTGGCGTAAAGCGCGGCGAACGTTCGCCAAAAGCCGCGGCGGCGAAATCATCCAGCTCGGCCACGTAAGGATTGGCCGCTTCCGGCACCACTGTGCGTTTCTCCCCGCGCACAGTGACGGTAAACGCGGCGTCCTCCCCGCCGGCGGTGAAGGCCAACGGCAGCTCGATCGTCCCCTCCGAGCCGACGATTTCCAGCAGTTGGCGGTGTTCGGTCCACATCCCGCAATCGAACGTCAGTCCGATGCCGCCGGGAAATTCCGCCAGCCCGGAGGCCATCATGTCGACGCCGCCGTGACGGTCGGAGAACTGGGCTAACACGGTAACCGCTTCCGGCTCTTGGCCGAGCAGGAACCGCGCCGCGCTGAGCGGATAGCAGCCGACGTCATACAGCGAGCCGCCGCCCCATTCCGGCTTCAGCCGGATGTTGACCAGATCCTCGGCGTTGTTAAACGTAAACGCCCCGCGAATGGCGCGGAGCTCCCCGATCTCGCCGCCGTCCAGGATCGCGCGAATCCGGCTCCATCGCGGATGATGGCGGTACATAAACGCTTCCGCCAGCACAACGCCGGCTTTGGCAGCAGCAGCCGCCATCTCTTCGGCTTCAGCGGCTGTTAGCGCGAGCGGCTTCTCGCACAATACGTGCTTGCCAGCTTCGGCCGCGCGAATCGCCCATTCTTTATGTAAATGGTTAGGCAGTGGAATATAGACGGCATCGATATCCGCGTCCGCCAGCAGCTCTTCGTAACTGCCGTAGGCTTTTGGGATATCAAACTGGCTGGCGACCTCCCGGCTTTTCTCCAGGCTGCGGCTGGCGACAGCGGCAAGGCTCCCCCTTGTGGATTGTTGAATGGCCGGCATCACTGCATTGATCGCGATCCCTGCGCAGCCAACAATACCCCATCGCAGCTGGCGGTTGTTCGTATGTTCCATGACATGCACCCTCTTTTCCCGTGATTGTCCCCTTCATTGTACCTGTCTTGTACGGACAAGTATAGATCACCTCGCCTGATGAAAATCGGGGGAACGGGGTATAGTAATCCCGAACCATCGTCTACAACCTCAACCACATCAACAAACCAACCATACTTCAGCCAAGGAGTCGATCGACCTCATGGAAAATCTGCACGAATTCGTCGAGAAGGTTCAGGATCAGCAGCAGAAGCAAGCCAAGAACAAAAAACGCGGCCACGGCAACCCGGCTGGCCAGCTTCCCACCAAGCAGCACAGCACGCAGAAATAAATCGCCGCAAAAAAGCCGCTCACAGTACGCTGTGCAGCGGCTTTTGGCTTTATCCTTTAACCCTCGTACTTATCTTGGCCGGTAATAAATTCGTTTAGCGTCTCTCCGCCTTCGGTGCGGTGGTTCTTGACCGTAGCCAAGCGTCCGTTATGCGCTTCTCCCCCGTTGCCGGTCGTTTGGTTCTGCTCGTTGCTGCTGCCGTTTCCCGTGCCCGGCTTCCGTTGCTGCTTGTTATTTTCCATATCGTTCTAACCTCCTGAGCGTTTCGTGATGGATGGAATGGTCGCTCTGCCTATTCCTTGGGTTAGCGTTTCTTCCCCGGGTTGTTTTTATTCTCGGCAATAGACTGGACTTAGGTCCAGTTTCACGGCTCCCCTAGAGACTGAAGTCATCCTTGCGGTTTTGTAGTATGCTGTTATCAGTTGAGTACATAGGCAAAGGAGATTGGATATGAATTTGAATAGAAAATCATGGATTGGTCCCGCGCTTGTCCTGCTCGGTATCTACCTCCTCTTCTTCCGCAAGGAAGCGATCAGCGCGGGAACGCTCTTCGGCACCTTCTGGCCTACCCTGTTCATCCTTCCGCTCGGACTGTTCTTCCACTGGATGTATTTTTCGGTCACCGATCGCAGAGCAACCGGCCTGTTGATTCCCGGGGGAATCCTCTTCACCGTCGGCCTGGTCTGCCAGCTAGCCACGTTGTTCAACAGTTGGGAGTATTTATGGCCGGGCTTTATTTTGGCCCCGGCTGTCGGCTTGTTTGAGTTCTATTGGTTTGGCAACCGCAACAAATACCTCTTGATCCCTATCAACATTCTGACGGTGCTTTCGCTGTTGTTCTTCGCCGTCTTCTCGCTGGGTTCGCTGTATAACCGCCTGGTCTTTGGCCAGCCGGTTCTAGCCATCGCATTGATTGCCATCGGTGCAGGCGTGATGATCGCTCCGAAGAAACGACTGTAACCTTTCGCTCAAGCCACAGAAATAGCAGGATGAAAGTGTTTAAATCACTTCAGCCTGCTTTTTCTATGATCGATTATGTAAAAGATATTTGACATTTTGATGAATACAACTATATAATGAGAAATGTAAAAAGCTCTTTACATTTTATATCCATTGGTTTAGGTGGTTGAATGAAAAATAACATTCGCGTGATTCGAAAAGGTTTAAAACTTTCCCAGGAAGAACTGGCTAAGCAATGCGGAGTGACCCGACAAACGATAAATGCCATTGAAAACAATAAATATGACCCTACGTTATCCTTGGCGTATAAGTTATCCAAGCACCTAAACACACCCATCGAGAAGTTATTTCATTATGAGGAGGAACCGATATGAAGCTGCGCAAGGCGGATGAAATGGAACAATATCAAAATGAGAAATCCACCAAATACGGATTTATCTTTTATACGATCGCCCTTTTAGCCTGGTCGTTATACGACTTTGTCATTAAGGGTGAAGCTGGATGGCAACTGACCATTTTATTAATCGGTTGTGCCGTTTATTTTTGGTCAAGAGTGGTTTATAACCGAAAAATGAACTCCTAAGCTAAAAAGCCCAAGGCTGACGCTTAGTTTGTACGGTCTGCCCGGAGCGAACCGCCTCCTCAAGCATCAGCGAGAGGTATTGGTCCTGGGCGGCTTCAGCCAAGCTGTAGAAGGAAGGGCCACCCTGCACATAACGCCCCATCCGTTCCAAACTGGTGGCGATGGCGATCTCTTCGTCACTTAACCGTCCGGGACGGAACGGGTTCTCGTACACCCACTCGGAGCCGGCCAGCACACCCTCGTGGTAATACCCCAAGAGGCTGCCGTCCTGGCCGGCATCCACCCGGCGCAGCTGCAGCTCGACCGGGGTGCGGAAGTCGCGGAGATAGCGGAGCTCGACGCCATCGATTTCACCCCGGGCCCCGCGCACCAGCACGCGGTGGCGGCGGATCGGCGAGAAATATTGGTCGTAGGTGAAATCGAACAAGGCCGTCCGCTCGCCGAAACGCAGCAGCGCGATCGTCTGGGCGGAGGAGACGATCCGTTCCTCTTCCGGCCAACCGCCGCGGCCGGGACCTTGCACCAGCGGGGAGGTGACCTGCTCCCCGCGAATTTCCGCTTCCTCGAATCCCACCCCGAGCAGTTGCCGGATCAAGCTGATACCGTGATAGCCATGCCCTGCGGACACCTGCACATGCGAAACTTCGCCCAGCAGGCCGGAGCGGGCAACGGCAAGGCGAGCCGTATGCATCGGCTGGAATAGGAACTGCTCGGCTACCTGGATTTGCGCAGCGGAGCCCACCGTCTCATACAACCGCAGCAGGCCTTCCATATCCGCTGCCGGCGGCGTCTCCGTCAGGACGGGGGTGCCCGCGGCCGAGAGCCGGATAAGGAACTCTGGCGTCACCACACGCGGCAGCGACATCACGGCAAAGTCGAAGTTTCGCCGCTCAAGGAACGCCTCCCAGCGCGAAGTGACCGGAACGCCCCAGGCTTGGGCGGCTTCCCGGCCTTTTGCTTCATCCCGCATATAGATTTCACTCACTTCAAACCGCTCCGGCAACGCGCGGGCAATCCGCAGATAAAACTCCGCCCGCCATCCGCCGCCGATTAAGCCAAACCGCACCTTGTCCATTTCGTCCTTCGCCTCCATCTGAACTCCAGCCAATCCAGCGGCTGGCATTCATCGCCTGATGCCCCGGCAACACGTTTCAGAAGGGGAGAACGATCGCAAGGCCCAGCACGATAATGCGCGCCGCATTAGTCAGCAGGAAATTTTGCACCGACAAACCAAACGTAAACTGCTTCGTTGGCTGTGCGGTGAACGTTTTGATATTTTTCGATACCGGGACCACCGTAAGGAGCACCAACAGCAGAATGATCGGGTGAACTCCAAGGAGAGCCAATACGATCACATCTACATAGGCCGCATAATACAGCAGCTTAAACAGGATCAGCGCCGGCCCTTTTCCGATGTACACCGGCAGGGTGTAGCGTTTATTTTCAATATCCTCTTCCATATCGCATATGTTGTTGGCCAGCATGATGTTCGCGATCCCAAGGATCGCCGGAATCGAGATCAGGAACACCAGCAACGTCTCCAGCAAATGAACTTGAAGCGTCACCGTGCCGCCCTCCAGCGACAGCGAGGCCAATCGGTCGCCTGCGTGAACATAAGCCGATACGAATATAATAACAAATCCCATAAACAAGCCGGAAAAAATTTCGCCCAGCGGCATCCGGGAAATCGGAATCGGCCCAAAGGAATACAGGATACCCACCCCAAACGACAACCCGCCGAGCAGCAGCAGCAGCCATCCGGTTTGAAGAAACAGCAAGATACCGGCAGTCACCGCGATGGTGAACAACACGATAATCAAAACCAGCACCGCAGCCGGATTCATGTTGTACTTCACGATAGCGTTGTGGTTTTCGTAGCCGTAACCATGCTTGCGAGTGGCTTTTTTGTAATCGTAATAATTGTTGATCGCCGTCGTCGTCATGTCGAAGCTTAGCAGGGAAATGAACATTAGGGCAAAATGCCAGGGCTCAAAAACATGGAACCGATAAACGGCATATATCGTGCCGAATAGCAGCGGAATCATGCTGGCCGCTTTGGTCTGGATTTCGACCAGCTTGAGAAATTTGGTGATCGCCATTCTCCATCATCCTCTTTTGTCTAGTTAAAAAGAAGATATCTTATTTTTGAAATAATGGCTGTTGGATATGTCCTTGACAAAGTGAAAAAGAGAACAATCTTAGGCTGAGGGCGCGGTTGAAGCATTGGAGCGAGGTGGAAAATGCGTAGGCAAGAAGCCGGAACTCCGGCTGGTTTGCCAGACCTGTTTGGTTAAGCTAAAATGCAAAGTAAGTTGTACCTATCCAAGTATTGAAGAGGGGTTCGCATATTGTCTATGTTCTCCAGAGAAGACCTGATCGGGTCATTGATTTTTCTTCTGATCCTTGCCGTCGTTGCCGTTTGGAATCTGCGGAAAATGAGTTCCGGGGCGTACGACCTCAAGGCGCTGCGCAAACGCGGTTTGATGTGGACCGAGGTGGCGGTCGCCCTATTCCTCCTGCAAATGCTGCTTCGCAAAGGGGACAACCGCTTTCTGCTGGTTCTCGGTTTGGTGGTGCTGTTTGCTGCTAGCCAGTGGCTGGGCGCCGTCTATTTGGAACGCAAGGAAAACAAGGGATCGAAAAAGTAGTCAGCTGGGCAGCGGCAGGTTCCGTTCGGTGGTCACCCGGATCGAGTCGCCGCCCCGTTTGACGTCGTACATCGTGGCATCGGCGAGCCGAAGCATGTCCTCCAAGCTGGCGTTCCCGTCCAGTGACATGCTGGTGCCGATGCTTGCCGAAACGCCGATGAGCGTTCCCCGGTACACATACCCCTCGGCCAGGCTGGAGCGAATCCGGTCCATGACCTTGATGACCCCGTCCTCATTTAAGTCCACCAGCAGAATCACAAACTCGTCTCCGCCCAAGCGGCAAACCATATCCTCGGCCCGTACCAAAGACACTAGTCGGCTGGCAATATGCTTCAGCAATTCATCCCCGGCTTCGTGCCCGAATGTATCGTTAACTTCCTTAAAATTGTCCAGATCCAGGAACATCAAAGCAATCGGCTGACCGTGGCCTTTCGTTTCCTCAAACTTCGCATTAAATTTGGTTCGGTTCGCCAGTCCGGTCAACTCGTCATGGAAGGCCAGGAAGTGAATCGTATCCTCCAATTGCTTCCGTTCGGTGATTTCGATAATGACGCCTTCCAGACGTACGAGATTTCCCAGCGCATTAAAATACGGTCGTCCCCGGCCTTGAATCCATCGGATCTCGCCGTCCGGCCGGACAATCCGATACTCCTTATTTGAGCTTCTTTTTTGGATGATCATCTCCTGCTGCACCTCGTAGAACAGGCCTAAATCATCAGGATAGATCATCTCTTGTACCCGGCTGATGTGCCCCTTCAAGGATTGGCGCGAATACCCGGTAATTTGTTCGAAGCTATCGGACACTTCCAGCTCCATCGTGGTGAAATCATACGTCCAGATCCCTACGGATGCGCTTTCAAGGATGTCGCGCAAGCGCTGTTCGCTGTCTTCGGCGCGCTGGGACAATCTTCTTGTAATTAGAATGTAGATTAAGCAAAACGAGAGGATCAACAGGCCATACACCAGAAAATAACTGGCGTCAGACCGGTCCAGTTCCCCGTTGAATAACGATTCTCGATAGACGAGTACAAAAAACAACATTGAGATGAGATGCAGCGTGCCTGCTACGGCAACGGCCACAACATTTTGATAGATCAAGCTGAGAAGCGGCAGCAACCCCAGGAAAATATAGCTTGTCACGGACATATCCGTTAATACCATGACGTTGAGATATATGAATAACATCACTAGCGTTAACATCATCGTAAAGCGCGGCCAACGGCGGCTTCCGACAAAACCGGCAAGAACCAGCAGCATGGAACCCCCCAAAATCGGTTGTGCCGCATCGATATTCCGGCTGGCGAGCACGTGAATCACGCTGGCAATGGCAAAAAAGCCGGCGAGCAGTCTCAGCATCCAGACGTTTTTGTTATGAATGTGATGGGCATCCATCTGTTCCATACCTCCTTGATCCGAGGCTATACCACAGCCCTGTCGCTGGGAATTTTTAGGTACAAAGTACTGCGTCTAAGGAATTATTATACTACAACCATAAAATAGTGCTACACGTTTTTATTGACAAACGTTCAAACAAAAAAAGCCGGCGTTCCCCTCCGGCTTTGGGTTTTATTCATTTGATCAGGCAGGTTTGGATTACGGCACGTATTGCTGCACAATCCGTACGACTTTCCCGTCCTGAAGTGTCACGTGGTAAGGAAATTGACTGAGGTCGAGCAGCTCTGTTCTTCCGAACAACTCGCCGAATTTCTGAAGGGATACCCCTTCATTCGCCACGATTTCAATATCCTCCGGCTGGCCGGTGCGGTCATAAATTTGCAGCCGAACCTCCGCATCCGGGGAAACCGGGTAAGTGACCGCTTCCTCTTCGTCATTCACGATATAATAACCGTTTGGCGGTCCGTCGATCCCGGCCTCCGGTTCGCGTTCCGCCATGATCGCCGCCGCTTCCTCTCCCTGATACCACAGGATCGGATCTGCGGACAGCGTTCCGCCGCCTGCTCCAAGATCCACCGCATTCAGATACACCGTGACCGTCTCCGGTACCCGGATCTCCGCCGTCCCGACAGCAGCCGTCTGGTTCCCCGCTCCCGCAAGAAATTCTACGGACTCTGGGGCCTTGGCGTCGAGCGCGGGAAGCATGACAACCAGCGCCAAGGGAAGCAGCGCTGCAAACCAATTTTTCATCTTAGGTCCGCCTTTCCATGTTAGCCCATCAGGCGAAATTATCGCCTCAGGATATCCATTGTATGGCTTACAGGTTCATTATATGACGGCCCGCTGAAAAAAGGGTCTCACCCTGGTTAAAACGGGTAACAAATTCTTCTTAATTTCCTTAATGCGCCGGGAAAAAGGCCAGTTGAACGATGAAGATCAGGCCAAAGACGTAAAGCAGCGGATGAACCTCCCGCCCTTTGCCGCTGACCAGCTTCATGACGGGATACGTGATGAACCCGACGGCGATGCCGGTAGCGATACTTGCCGTGAGCGGCATCATTAAGAGGATGGCGAAGGCGGGGAACGCCTCGTCAAACGATTTCCATTGAATGCGAGCCAGGCCTTCCATCATAAAGCATCCGACGATAATCAAGGCCGGTGCGGTGATGGCCGGAAGCCCCGAAATCGCCCCCACCAGCGGCGAGATAAACATCGACAGCAGGAACAGAACCGCAACGACGAGCGACGTTAGGCCGGTACGGCCGCCTGCGGCTACGCCGGTGGTCGACTCGATGTAAGCGGTCGTGGGGCTCGTGCCAAACATCGAGCCGACGGTGGTCGCCGTCGCATCCGCAAGCAGCGCAGCCTTTGCCCGAGGCAGCTCGCCATTCTTCATCGCGCCGGTTTGTTCGGTGACGCCGATTAACGTGCCGGTCGTATCGAAGAGCGTGACGAGCAGGAATGCGAATACCGTCGTGTACAGCCCTTGACTAAAGACGCCGGATAAATCCAAGTCAAAGAACACCGGAGCCGGCGGAACGGACACGAAGCCGTCCAATTTCAGTTGCCCGGTGAAATAGCCAAGCACCGCGGTCAGCGCCATGCCGATAAACAGTGCGCCGGGAATGCGGCGGGCCATCAACACCAGCGTGACAAATACGCCAAACAAAGTCAGCAAGGTCACCGAACGGTGCAGATCACCGAAAGTCACCAGGTTGTCGGGATTCGCCACGACGATGCCGGACATTTTGAGCCCCAGAAAAGCGATAAACAACCCGATGCCGGCGGTAATTCCGAACTTTAACGAATCGGGAATCGCGCGGATCAGCGCCTCCCGCAGACGGGTCAAGCTCAGCAGCAGAAACAGCACCCCGGCAAAGAACACCGTGCCGAGCACTGTCTGATAAGATAACCCCGTGCTGGCGACAACGCTCGTAAAGTAGGCGTTTAACCCCATCCCGGGGGCGATGGCGATCGGATGACCGGCGAACAACGCCATAAACAGCGTACCGGTGACGGCCGCGATGACCGTAGCCATAAACACCTGGTCAAACGGAACGCCGGCAGCACTCAGCACCGCGGGGTTGACCACCAGGATGTACGCCATTGCCAGAAACGTTGTTAATCCGGCAAGCAGCTCGGTTCGTATCGTCGTTCCATGTTCTTTTAGCTTAAAAAATCGTTCCATAAAAAACGAATACCCCTTCCTTATGTACACTACACTCTTGTTGTCAGTATAGCCATTCCGGGAGTTTGTCTTCCCTTAGAGGCTTGCGGCTTCTGGCCGCACATCGTCTAGCCGTTGATCCAGCCCTGGGTTTGGTCCCGAACCACCTCCGCGAGGACATCCAGCCAATCCGGCTGATCGTTTAAGCAGGGGGCGAGCGTAAACCCGTCAGCGTCCGAGGCACCGGCGCTGCGAGCGTTGAAATCCTCCCTCGCTTCAACGCCCAATTCGTACAACGTCTCCAGGCAGTCGCTCACGAATCCGGGAGCAAACACCAGCGGCCGCTTCACCCCACGGTCAGCCAAGCGCTGCAGCTGCTCCCCCGTGGAGGGGCCCAGCCACGTCTCCGGACCAAACCGCGATTGGAACGCGAGATCCCATTGCTCCGGCGGCCAGCCCATCGCCTCCGCTAAGCGGCGCGCGGTTTCGCGGCACTGCTCCGGGTACGGGTCGCCGCTGTCGGCGTACCGCTGCGGAATGCCGTGAAAGCTGAGCAGGACGTGGTCCGGCGGCTGCGGAAGGCGCTGCAGCAGCGCGGCCAGATGCGTCTGCATCGCGCGGATGTAGCCGGTATGGTCGAAGAAGGCGCCCGCCAGGCGAAGCTCCGGCACAAACCGCTTCGCAGACGGCCCCGACCGCCGGTTCTTGCCGAGGGCGGCAAAGCAAGCCGCATCATAGATGGCCGCGGTGGTTGTTGACGAGTACTGCGGGTAGAGCGGCAGGACGAGGATACGTTCCACCCCCGCCGCTTCTAAGCGGCTGATCGCCTGGGCGATGTCCGGCTCGCTGTAGGCGAAGCCCAGCTCGACCTTGTAGCGATCGCCGAGGCGCTGCTGCAGGCCGCTTTGCTGCCGGCGCGAGATCGCCAGCAGGGGCGAGCCCTCCTCGCCCCAAATGCGGGCATACAGCCGGGCCGAGCGCTTCGGGCGGACGGCCAGGATCACGCCGCGCAGCAGCGGCTGCCACAGCAGCGGCGGATAATCGATGACGCGCCGGTCGGATAGAAAACGGCGCAAAAAGGGCCGCACCGCCTTGGCGGTCGGCTCCGCCGGTGTGCCGACCTGCGCCAGCAGTACGCCGATCATGTGGGAGGGTCTAGTCACAAATGATTCACTCCGTTCAAATGGGATCTGGCTAGCTATCCATTCACGGGATGCAAAAACCTACTATGCCATCATCCCTGTTCACCGCCGGATGTTCAATCGAAATCGGCAAGTTTTCCATAATGTTCACATTTGTGAAAACGGAAAAAACCGGCCCGGTGGAAGTTTTCCACCGAACCGGCCCCTGTCCGCGACCGCTTGTAACCTAGACGGCCGCATTCTTCTTAAGCTTAACGTACTTCCGGTTTAACCTCCGGCTTGAACTCCGGATGGTTGCTCATCGCTCCCTGTGCCTCATCCGGCGCGTAGGTGCGTTTCAGGAACAAGCCGATCAGCAGCGCCACTACGCCGACGTACATCGAGATCGTAAAGGCATTTTGCATCCCGGACACCAGCGCGTTCCCCACTTCGGCCGGATCCTGCGGATTCGCCGAAGCTTTCAGGTAACGCTCCTGACCATGCGAGAAAATGCTGATGAACAATGCGGTGCCGATGGCACCAGACACCTGCTGCAGCGTGTTCATGATCGCGGTGCCATGCGGATACAAGCTGCGCGGCAGTTGGTTAAGCCCTGTCGTTTGGCCCGGCATCATCACCAGAGAGATGCCGATCAACAGCGTGATATGCAGGGCGATAATCTCGCCGGTCGAGCTGTCCGTCGACAAGCCGCGCATGAACCACAATGTGGCGATGACGATGATAAGTCCTGGTGCGATCAGTGCGCGCGGGCCAAATTTATCGAACAACCGGCCCGCCACCGGCGACATCAGACCGTTGATCACCCCGCCGGGAAGCAGCACGAGGCCGGCGGCGAACGGCGCTAACAGCAACGCACCTTGCAGGTACATCGGCAGGATAATCAGCGTCGAGAACAAGGTCATCATCATGACCATCAACAGCACCGCAGATAAAGCGAACATCGGGTATTTAAAGACGCGAACGTCCAAGGTCGGCTCGGAGACTTTTAATTGCCGCCAAACGAATAAGAGTAAAGAGATAAATCCAACGATCAGGCAGGCATAAACGACGGGACTCGACCAGCCCTCGCCTTCGCCTGCGTGGCTAAAGCCGTACACGATGCCGCCGAATCCGGCTGTCGACAACAGAATGGACAGCAGATCCACCCGGGGTCTCGTCAATTCCGAGACGTTCCGCAAATACAGCGCACCGTAGGCGATGGATAATACCGCGAGCGGGATCACCAGATAAAACAGCCAACGCCAATCCAACGCGTCCAGAATGAGACCGGACAAGGTTGGGCCAATCGCTGGTCCAAACATGATGACGAGGCCAATTGTCCCCATGGCCGCGCCTCTTTTTTCCGGAGGGTAGATGGTTAGAATGGTGTTCATCATTACCGGAAGCAGCAGTCCCGTCCCGATCGCTTGAATGATCCGGCCCAACAGCAGGACAGCAAATGAAGGGGCGATGCCGCAGACGACGGTTCCGACCAGGAACAGGATCATTGCTGACAGGAACATCTGTCGCGTCGTAAACCATTGAATCAATAGGGCCGTAATGGGCACCAGAATCCCAATAACCAACATATAAGAAGTAGAAAGCCATTGTATCGTTGAAGGCCCCACCTTCAGCTCTTGCATGAGGTCGGTGTAGGCTACGTTCAGCAAGGTTTCGTTCAGAATGGACACAAAGGCCCCGATGACCAGGGCAATCGTAATAGGCAGACGCCTGATCCCTTCCACACCGGCTCCTTGAGCCGATGCCGTTGTTGATGTATTCATTTGTAGGGTTACCTCCACATCTTCCTATTTTGGACTTTACGTCTCTGTTTAGGTTTTATATATATGAACAAGGCAAGGCTTGCCTTGGGGTTAGCTCTATCAACTGGAATAGACCATTCTATATATAAAATTTTAAATATAGGGTCGCGAATCTCTCCTCCCTCACCGCCCGTCAGGGCCCTCCAAGCAACAGCGCTCAGGAAGGAAAGAGCCGCGGAATCAGTCGGGCTGCCGTATGGAGCGGTCGACTGCTCTTCTGCGTTAAGCACATGATGATTGAGCCTTCCACAATTCCGTTAATCAGTACTGCTAAATCCGCCGATTCTTCCGCACTGTAGCCGGAGGCGATAAATTTCTTCTCGAATTCGGCGATCCAGGCGTTGTAGACTCCGCAGCAGGCCTGACGAATATTCTCGTTGCTGCGTGCGGTCTCGTGAGCGATGATGCCAATCGGCACCCCCAGTTCCGCATCCTCGCGGTCGTAATTGTTAGCAATGAGGAGCAACAGCGCTTGCACAGCCCCAACGGCATCCTCCGTGGAGTTCAGCACGGTGCGCAAGCTCACCAAAGTTACGTTTTTGGTATACCCAACGGCTTCACACGCCAGCTGTTCCTTGCCTTCCGGAAAATGATAATACAACGACCCCTTGGGCGCACCGCTGATTTGGGTGATTTGATTCAGCCCCGTGGCATTATAGCCTTGGCTCTGCAGCAGCTTTGCCGTTGTTTCGATGAGCAGTTGCCGGGTTTGATTCGGATTGGGCATGTATACCGGTACCTTTCCGCATAGATTAGACCGATCGGTCTACATGATGATAAACGAAATCCCAGGCCGGTGTCAACACTTTAGGTCTGGGATGCCGCATATTATAACCGAAGGTACATCTCATGCAGGCTGATCTTGTCGCGAACGAATCCACGCCGCTCCAGTAACCCTTCCAGCAGCGCATTATTCGGCGTAGAGGCCGTAAATTTGACGAACCCCAACTCCTCGCGGGCCGCGGCCAGCAGCCGGGTGGCGATCCCTTTTCCCCGATGGCGGTTGCTGACGATCAGCAGGTTGATTTTGCCGTTCGCACTGATGGAGAGGCCCCCCGCCCATTCGCCGTCTACCCGGACACCGTAATAGGCATTGGAAGGACTGCGCTCTTGATACTCCAAATCGTTTTGCCAATTGATGTGAAAATATTTCCACGGACCCACCATTTCGGCAAAGGACTCAAACTCAATCCGCGCTACCCCCGCTCCCGCAGAAGCCCCTGTTGGGGCTTCCAATCGGGAGGCATCGGGAAGCGTATAGAACGAGACGTCGTAAACGCGGCGGTATCCTCTTTTTAGATAAAAAGCAATCGCCCGGTCATTCCCGGCGATGACCTCCAAGAACAGCTGCTTGCAACCGGCCTGCAGCGCTTCCTCCCGGTGCAGGTCCATGAGGCCTGCACTTACGCCCTTGCCCCGGTATTCCGGGCTGACGGCCAGTGCGCCGCAGCGCATCGTTTGAACGGATTCGTAAACCTTATTGCCGCCAAGGACAACGCCCACGGCATCATCACCGTCGAGAGCCACGAAGGAATGCTCCCGCGCATTGCCTTCCGGGCCAAAGAAACGATCCGCAAACTCCGTTTCGGTCAAGTTAAATTGAATGATGTAATCGGCGAATCCGCGCTGAAACGCCTGATAAATCGTGCTCATTTCCAGGTCCGTGCCCCGTTCGTATCGAATCATCGTCTCGTTCCCCTTCCTCGTATGACCTTACCAGGCGTAGGCTTTAGGCGCGTCTCCGCCCGGACCCGGGAAGATCTCGTCGATCGCCTTAAGCGTCTCCTCGTTTAACTCGACGTCCACGACCCGCAGCGTTTCCTCGAACTGCTGCAGCGTTCGCGGTCCGATAATCGGGGCCGTAACGGCCGGATGAGCCAGCGTCCAAGCCAGCGCCACTGTAGCTTCCGACTCGCCTAGTTCTTTACACAGCCGGCTGAACCGCTCCAGCTGCGGGCGCAGCTTCTCGATCCGCTCGGTCTGTTTAGCCGACCGCGAGCCTGGCTGCGGATTCAGATTCCCGCCGAGAATCCCGCCGTCCAGCGGGCTCCATGGGATCACGCCGATCCCCAGTTCCTCGGCTGCAGGAAGAACCTCCAGCTCCGGCAAGCGGCACAACAGGCTGTATTTATGCTGTTCCGAAACCAGTCCCAGCGCTCCGCGAGCTTTGGCCTCATATTGCGCCTTCACCAGATCCCGCCCGGCAAAATTACTGGAGCCGACGTAGCCGATTTTCCCTTGTTTTTGCGCAACGTCAAAAGCGCTCCATAACTCATCCCAAGAGACGTTACGGTCGACATGATGCATCTGGTACAGTTCGATATGGTCCGTACCAAGCCGGCGCAGCGAATCCTCCAAATGGCGGCGGATTTTATAAGCCGATAGGCCGGGACCGCTTTCATTGGGATCGGCAGCAGCAGGTTCACTCATCGCCCCGTACACCTTCGTGGCCAGCACAACCTTCTCTCTCCGGCCGCCGCCCTGCGCGAACCAACGCCCGATGATCTCCTCGGTCCAGCCGCGATGCGACGTTCCACCGTAGACATTGGCCGTATCGAAGAAATTAACGCCGGCGTCAATCGCCGCGTCCATGATGCGAAACGCTTCCTTCTCGTCTGTCGTTGGCCCAAAATTCATCGTTCCTAGGCACAGACGGCTGACCTTCAATCCGGTTCTTCCCAAACTGACGTACTTCATGTCAACAACCTCCTTAGGGCGTTTTTTGGAAGTAGGCTTGCCATGATGAAAAAGTCCACACCCATTATATACCAGAGGAGGAACACGGGAAAGGTAGCTATCAAGGTAGGGACAGCTTCTTATGGAGAGGGTTGCGCCTTCTTGCGATGATAATGCTCATTCACCTTGACGCGATTGCCGCATTGGGTGACATCGCACCAACGGTGGGAGCCATTGCGGCTGTGATCATAGAAATGCAGAATACACTCAGGCTTGCTGTTCCTCGACTTCGAGGGCGGGCATGTTCTGCAACTGTCCGGTACGGCGGAGATTTTGTGGGAGGAAGAAGTGCAGGGGAGGGGCTCCATGATTTTCCCGGAGCGAACCGGCTTGTGCGGTATCGGATCGACGAAACGGTTCAAATCAATGAAGCTTTGAGATCGCGGTATCTCTTTCGATGCTTACTCCCCTTACAATCCCGGCGGAACCGGTGGGGAAGGAACGACCGGGTAATCCGCCGTTAACATAAGAAACCTCCGGCTTCCCACCTGTAGAGGTGTTGCCGGAGGCTTCATTTATTGGCCCGGAGGCTCGCTAACTTGTGCCGTCGGACGGGGGCTTCGGGACAGTGCGAAGACCCGTAGGTTCCGCGCCCGGCTCGGATTCGACATAGTGCTTGAGCAGGGACAGCTTGTTCTCCCAGAAACGCTCGTAATACGCCAGCCAGCGCTTCAGCTCCAGCAGCGGATCGGCGTCCAGGCGATAGCGCGTCTCCCGGCCGACTTTGCGTTCCTGCACCAGTCCCGCTTCGGCCAAAATACGCAGGTGCTTGGATACCGCCGTTCGGCTCATCGGGAACCGACCGCTGATGTCCTTCAACGGCAGCTCTCGCCCGCCTAGCAGCTGCAGGAGCTCCCGGCGCGTCGGGTCGGCGATCGCCTGGAATACGTCATGCTTTGCAGAAGCTGTCTCCGCCATAGTTTACACCCGTACGTATTCAGCCAGCTTGCCAACAATACCCGACCAGCCTTGATCCATGCGTCCGCGAACCAGCTCGTGCGTTTCGCCAAACTCGGTGACTTGGTCGGCGGTCCATCCGCCGTGAATCAACGTAAACTCGGTTTGATCGCCTTTTTCCTCCAGCTCGAACGTAAGCGTCCAGTCCCTGCCCCAATTAAACGATAACCGATTCGGCGGATCCAATTCCGTAACTTTACACGGGGAGTCTCCAAACGGGCCGGCATGCAGGACGAATTCATACCCTTCGATCGGCTGGAAGCTATTTGGCATAAACCAAGCGGCAATCCCCTCCGACGTGGCAACGGCCTCCCATACCCGGGAGATCGGTGCATTTAGCAGAATCGTGTGCCGGATGTCCGGCAGCATTTTCGTGTTATTCTGATCCATCATGGATTCTCCTCTTTCTCATCTTCAAGTTTATATGAAACCAAATGGTTTCCTAACTAAAGTGATTATATGACACCTTTTGGTTTCATGTCAACAAAGGATCAAACTTAGTAAGGCTGCTCCCTTTTAGCATCGCCCCCGCCACACTGTAACATGCTCTCCCGGTAGAAAAACATCCCTTGATGCCCAATTCCAGTCTAGCGGACCCCCTTCGAGTGTGATCTTCAAAAGGTTGGCGGACCACTTCACCCCGATTGTTGTATTTAGTGCAGCATTTCCCCTCCCACTAAAAAAGATCCGCATCCCCTGCGAACGCAGCGATGCGGATCTTGATGATCAAATCAGGCGGAGCTCAAACAAGCGGGCCGACGGCGCAGACGGCAGGGTCACCGTCAGCTCAGCCGCTGCGGCATCCCAGCTCCAGGCGCCATCCAAGTCCTGCGGGTAAGCACAGCGGATGTCCAGCGCCTTCCCTTGCAGGGACGGGAGCGGCAAGGTCTGGGACGACGCTTCGCCGCGGGTACGCCATACGGCGAGGTATACCGTATCGCTGCCCGGTCGGCGCAGGCCCAGGCTGACCCAGTCGTCCTGCTGCTTCGGCAGCCCCAGCGGCCAGAACGGTAACGCCTCCGGAATGTCCGCGCGGATCGTCTTGTAATAATCCAGCGCTTCCTTCACGAGCTCCCGGCGGCGCGGGCTTAATTCGGCCAGGTGGCCGCTTTGGTGCACGCGCAGCAGCAGGGCGTTGACCATGTTGAAGACGACCTCCTCGTCGTCGCCTTCCCGCAGCGGATACGACCAGATGGCAGACTGTTCCGGCGTCAGCGCGGACGGTGAAGCGGCGGCGATCGCCGCATAGTTCACGTAGTTCTCCTGATCGCTGGTCGACTGGATGCTATGACGGCTCAACATGGCGTAATCCATCCGCATCCCGCCGCTGGAGCAGTTCTCGATCACGAGCTCCGGATAACGTGCGAAGATGCGATCCAGCCATGCCAGATAAGCGCGGTTATGCTGCAGCAACCCGTCGCCGAAGCTGTCCGCATCCGTTTCCGTCCCGATCCCGGCGTTGATGTTGTAATCCATCTTAATATAACCGACCCCGTAATCCTCCACCAACCGGCGAATCACCTCATCTGCGTGGGCCACTACTTTCGGGTTGCGGTAATCCAGCTGGTACCGGCTGCGATCCATCACCCGTTTGCCATGCCGCAGGAAAAACCAGCTGTCATCCGTGTCCGCCAGCTTCGGACTGTTAATGCCCATAACCTCCAACTCGAGCCATAACCCCGGCACCATCCCTTTGCTCCGGATGTAGTCGAGAACATATTTGATTCCTTCCGGGAACCGTTCCGAAGACGGCAGCCATTCCCCAACGCCATCCCACCATTCTCCCGGTGCGTACCATCCAGCATCGATACAGAAGTATTCGCAGCCCACTTCGGCGGCGGCATCGATCAACGGCAGCAGCTTCGCTGTCGTTGGTGAACCAAATAAGCAATTCATATAGTCGTTAAAAATAATCCGCAGCTCCCGGTTATCGGCGTTCGGACGGCGAATTCGACGGCGGTACGCGGTCAACTGCCCAATCGCCTCCTCAAAGCCGCCGTTCACCGCGCCAAACGCAACGGGAACGCTGACGAACCGCTCTCCCGGCTGAAGCGATACCCACCAGTGGTTATCGTGTTCGGTTGGCCCGCTGAGGATCAGGGTTAAATGGTCCACTTGGTCGAAAATCTCCCAGTGCCAAGAGCCGTTATGTTCGATTTGCCAGAACAAGCTGTGATCCGTTTCCCGGTTCTCCAGCACGGCCATCGGAATATGCTCGGCAGCCGACCAGGAGCCGGTATTACTGCAGGAAATCCGCTTGGAGCTGCGGTCGGTCAAGTGGGATAACCCCAGCTCCGGCAACCGATAGGTGCGCCATTGCAGCTCGCTTTGCCATCCGGTATGAGGGAGGGACAAGACCATTTTATCGTCCCGATCTTGGCTGCCTTCCTTATCCAGGCCAGTCAACGCGAAGGAAGAAACGTACTCCAAGCCCACCGCTGCTGGCCCGGCATTGTACAATTCCACCCAAGCCCGGACCGTCTGCACTCCGCCGTAGAATTGCACGTGCTGCACCGCCTCCAACCCGGTCTTCGGATCGCGCAGCGCAACCTCCAGCTTCCGCCCGAATTCGTTGCGGCAGTTGGTATGTCCGGCGTATACCATCCGCAGCCCCGGGTACGAGGCCCGGTGGGTTCGTCCATGATATTCAGCCCGGTCCTCTCCGGTCAACTGCAGCTCCATTAAGCGAAAGCCCGGTTTGCGCTCCTCCCGGATTCGCGCCTCGTTCAGCGGGTTAGCCCCAAAATGAAGCAGCCGCACATCCTGCTCCTGGGTGACCTCCAATACCAGATGTAAGCCGTTTTCCCGAATCTCGATTCTGCTCATCACCCTCGCACTCCCCTTCACCAGTCCTAAGTAAAAACAAAACCCAGCACCAGAGGTGGTGCTGGGTTCATTTCCGTTTCAAGAACAACCGAGATTTTCGATGTTTATTCAGCCGAACCCAGTTGTACCCAAGCTTGTTCGATTTCGGTTACCGCTTGATCCTTCGACTTGCTGCCGCCGATGTAGGCTTGCATGATTTCACCGAATTTTTGATGGAACGTATCCAGCGAGTAGTTGATCGCCAGGTCACCCGATGGCTCGGATTTCAGGATTTCGTTCATTTGCTTCGGCATATCCAGATCCGGAAGCGGAGCGTCCTTGATCGGAGGAATTACCTTCGCTACACTAGAGAACCAGTTCTTGCCGTAGTCGGACGTGTACAGCCAGTTGAAGAACTCAATCGTTTCATTCACCACGGCGGAGTCCTTGTTAATGCGCAGCGCTTGGTCCGCACCGGTGATGATCGTTGCTTGATCCGCTTTGTCGCTGACCGGATACCCGGCGATACCGATTTGGATATCCGGGGTAATTTTCTTGATCGCTTCTTCGTCCCATGCGCCTTTACCGATCATGATCGCCGCTTTACCGGATGCAAAGTCACTGACTTGCGCGTTGCTGTCGCGTTCCAGAGGTTTATCGGTGCCATGTTCTACCGTCGTATCAATGAAGCTAAAGAAGTTGTTGTACAGAACAGGATAATCCTTAATTTTGGCATCCCCAGCAATAAAGCTGTTCACCAGGTCTTGCGTTGTTACACCGGCATCTTGTGCTGCCGCATTCACGAAATGCTGGAATACGTGCTTCCACACCCACCATTCCTTGTACGCATTCGCGAACGGTGTAATCCCTTTGGCATCCAGCTTGGCGATTGCATCGTCCAGTTCAGCCGTCGTTTTCGGGAATGTGGTGATTCCCGCTTCATCCAGCAGCTGCTTGTTGTAGATCAAGGAGAACAGATTGCCTTTCACCGGCAATCCCAGCACTTTGCCGTCGGAGGAGGTCATGTTGGCGCGAACGGCATCGGTCATCGCTGCTGCCAGCGGCTGATCCGTCAAATCGGCGCTGTATTCGGCAAAGGTGTCGATGTCCCCGCCTGCCGTTGTTTGGAATACGTCAGGCGTGCTGCCTGCCGCGATTCTCGACTTCAATACCGTGTTGTAGTCCGCTTGCATAATTTCCAAGTTGATCGTGACGTTAGGCTTCACTTTCTTATATTCCTCGATGTAGGCGTTAAACGCATCGGTGTATTCCGGAGAAGCTGTAAACATATTGATCGTTACCGGTTTGGAATCATCCGTCTCACCACCGTTACCAGCCCCTGCGTTATTCGCTCCGTTATTCGCTGCGTTATTGTTGCCTCCGCATGCGGATAACAGGCCCATGATCAGCACCAAGCTGAATGACAAGGCCAGGATTTTTTTCTTCATTACGAACGCCCCCAATTTCTTTTTTGGTTGAATTTGTTATGCCCCTATTCTAAAGAAAAGGGTCGGGTGAAAAAATGTAGATATGTGGTGAGTTAAGGGTAAAAAAGTGGAGTCCTCCCGCAAGTTCACTTTTTGACCCTTTCCTCCTGCTGTTGACGGTATTCGGACGGCGACAGGTCATAGTAATTTCGGAACGCCTTGCTGAAATAGTTTTTGTCTTTATAGCCCAGCATTTCGGAGATTTCCTGAATCTTGAGTGACGAATCATCCAGCAATTCCTTCGCTTTGTCCATACGAACCTTCTGCACATATTCGTGAATACCGCAGCCATATTGTTGCTTAAACAGCTTCATCAAATACTCGCGGCTCAAAAAATACTTCTCCGTGAACATTGAAATCTTGATATCTTCAAAATAGTGGTTGTCGATATACGCCTTGATATCCTCGACGCTGAAGGGACGTCCCGCCGCCACCGAGCGGCGAACTTGCTCGTGATAATATTCCGTCAAACCGAGCAGCAAGGCCTCAAATTGTTCAAATGTGGCCACATCGGTCCCGATGCCAAGCGCCTGCAGCGGACGATCTCCGCCGGACGCGGGGAGCTTGTCCGCGGGTACGCCAAGTTCCGATGCCGTATCATTGATCAGCACGACGATTTCCCGCAGCAACCGGTCAGCCGCACCGATGCTGCAGAAGCCAGAAGCCCGGATGCTCTTGGCGAATTCGGCCATCACCGATTTGGCATGGTTCAGATTGCCCGCCTCCAGGGCTCCCCGCAGAATCGGCATCCGGCTAGAGAAAGAGAACGTCTCCTTCAGCGCCGGCTTATCCGACTCTCCAATCACGGCATTCCCCTTGAGTTTCAAGAGGTCAATCCCTTGGATCCCGGCGACCGCCTCCTCATAGGAAACGGCCAAGTTCAAGACATCCTCGCAATATCGGCCGATCCCCCCGGCCGCCTGCACGTCAAATAAATCGCTTAGCGTGGAAACAACCTTCCGCATCAATTCCCCTGCTCGGAAGGCAATCTCTTGCGGATAGCCGCCCTGTGCGGTAAAGACCGCGATGATTTCCCGTTCCTGCTTCGGATTAGCGAAGCTGAAGCACTGCAGGTTGTTCACGGCCACCTCGTTGACGACGTTCGCCACAGCAAAATAAAGCAGCTCCCGGTCATGGTTAAACCGGCTGTCCCGTACGGCCTCCATATTCAAGATCCGCAGCACGAGCACCCCAAACCGATGATTCGGATCATCCGCGCCGATCAGCGGAAGAAATGCCTGACTGCTTTGCTTTTTAAAGCTGCGTTCAATAATGGATAGATATATTTTCTCTTTCAATTTCGGAAGCGAGAGATTAAAGGCAATATTCCGAGTAATCGACTCGCTTTGGATTTGACGTTTGGCATTCAGCACGTCGACTGCTTTGCGAAGCGCCTGGTTCAAGTCTTGTCGATTCACCGGTTTCAACAAGTAATCCACCACTCTGGCATGGATGGCCGGGCGGGTGAATTCGAAGTCGTTATATCCGCTGATGACGATCGTCAACAGCTCGGGATAGTCCTGCTCGACGATCCGCAAAAACTCGACCCCGTTCAGCTCGGGCATCTTCATATCCACCATCACGATATCCGGCTTATACTGCTCCAGCATCTGAAGGCCGGCCTTGCCGTCCGTGGCTTCCCATATTTCGTCAACTTCAAGGTCCTGCCAATTGCCCAGGATCCGAATCGCTTCCCGAAGCGGTTCCTCGTCGTCGATAATCAATACTTTATACATGACTGCTGCCCCCCCGAGGTATCAACATCCGCATCTCCGTACCGTGCTCATCGCTTTGGACGCTAAGCTCGGCTTCTTCCCCGTAGAGAAGCTTCAGGCGGGTATACAGGTTTTTGAGCCCGATGTTCTCTCCCTCCTGCTCCTCCCATTCCTGCCGGAACGACGCTCGAATTTGCTCCATCCGCTCCGGGGAGATCCCCGGTCCGTTATCCCGCACGGAAATCGTGGCATGGGTATCGTTCAGCTCGGCACGGATCCGTATGGAGATACCGCTCGACATTTTCTCGAGCCCGTGTTTGATGGAGTTTTCAACCAGGGATTGAATGGACAGCTTGGGAATTTGCAGCTCCTTGAGCGCCTCTTCCCACTCAATCGTTACCTCTAAGCGGCTGCCAAACCGGGCTTTTTGCAGCGCCAGATAACGCTCGATGTGCTTCAGCTCGTCCCTAGCGTTTACGATGTCTTTTCCACTTATGCAATATCGCAGCGTTAAGGCCAGAGCATCCACCATGTCCGCCACTTCGTCGTCCCCGCTCTTCAACGCTTTGGTCGAAATTGCCTGCAGCGCATTATACAGAAAATGCGGGTTAATCTCCGCCTCAAGCGCTTTGAGAATCGCGTTTTTCTCCACCAGCTTCATTTTGTAGCGCTCATTAATCAAATTGTTTGTCCGCCGCACCATCCGGTTGAAGTGCCGGGAGAGATAAGCGATCTCATCCCTCCCCTTTACCGGAATTTCCGCATCAAAGGTCCCTTCGCTAAAGCGGCGCATTTGGAGGGACAAATCTTTGAGCGGGCTCGTAATTTTGTTGGAAAACAACGTGACCAGAACAATCGAAATCAGCAGAAAAATCAACCCGATCAAATACCCCAGATTCCGCGTTGCTTTGGCCGCTGCGTAAATGTTGCTGTACGGGATCGGCTTGACCAGCTTCCAGCCCCCGTTAGCTTCTACGTTATAAACGATCAGGTAGCGGCGGCCCTCTTCGTCGCTCCAAGTCAGCGGCTTCATCGCCTTATCCTCCCCAAGCTGGGCCAGCCATGGCGCTTGGCTTACCTGATCGAGGAAGGCAGGTTCGTCCACATGAAAAGGCACGTTTTCCGGATCCAGATACAACAGGTGCTCGCCGTTCTCGAACGGCACGTCCCCCAAAATTTGATCCTTCACCGTTGGTTTTAAATAGAACGAGATTACCGCCTTCGGTTCGCGAGTCACCAAAGCCCGCAGCACGCGGTGATACCCCATAAAATCAGGTTCCTTCGCCATGCTGTACCCCGACTTCGCCCCCGGTACGATAAACGATTGGTAGGACTGGTTATGCCGGCTCGCCATCGCCTGCTTGTACCACGGCTGATCCGGAATCCCTTCCTGGTAGCTCGCCCGAACTGTAACGTTATAAGTTTCGCGTGTGATGGAGTAGTATTTGTGCTGATCGATCAGGTATAAATAAATGCTCTCCAGGTCGTTTCGCGAATAGAACAGCTCGCGCAGATAGTCCTCCAGGTACATTTTCGCGGCATAATCCGATTCTTCGCTCGTGATCGCCTGCAGGATCTCCTCATAGTGGATTTGCGGCAAAGACAGCTGTTCAACGCCGGCGAGGTAGTCCTCCAGCTTCTGATTGACCAGCTTCAGGTTGTTTGTCGTGCTGGCCATGCTGTGGTTCACCGATTCCCGCTCCAGCATCTGATAGGATATGACCGTCAGGAGTCCCACCACTAGAATAATAATCGTCGTAAACAACAAAATAAGCTTATTGACCAGTCGGCGCGAAACCCGGTCAGTAAGCGTCGTTAACAGGCTTAGGATGCGGTTGAACATGGCCCCTCATTTCTAGTACCTCGGGAAAAAAAGCGAGTTCACCTTTTTACCCTTAACTGTTTTCTTAAATCCATTTTGGCGGCAAAACCGCTGTTTTATAATCATTATAGCCGAAAAAGCAAAGGTGTGCAGGGAACCGGCATCACCCGATCTTTAACCAATACGTCACGAAAAAGAGGTGCCATTATGTTCAAACTAGGGAGAAAACGGGGCGAAAGAATAGAGTTTGGCGTGTTCACGCTGCCGATTCTGATTTCCATCATCGCCGTCTTCTATTATCCGTTTGTCATGACGATCCGTTATTCCCTGACCAAGTGGAACGGGATATCCAAACATCCGAAATTTATCGGACTCGACAACTTTAAGCAAATTTTCATGGGCGATGCGAACTTCTCGCAGGCCGCCTGGTTTACGATCAAATACGCCATTCTTTATATCGTACTGATCAACGTGCTGGCGATTTTGCTGGCGCTGGTGCTGGATATGAAGCTGAAAACGACCAATTGGCTGAGAGCGGCCTTCTTTATTCCGTACATTCTTAGCTTGGTCATCGTTGGCTTTATCTGGAAGTTCATCTTTATGCAAGGCTTCGAGTCGCTTGGCGAAAGCACAGGTTGGGGCGTGTTTGACTTAAGCTGGCTGGGTGAACCCGGACTCGCCTTCATCTCCGTGTTATTCGTATCCATCTGGCAATCGATCGGGTTTTACTTGGTGATCTACATCGCGGGCTTGCAATCTGTTCCGGACGATTTGAAGGAAGCGGCTACGGTGGACGGCGCCGGCCCGTTCCGCAGATTCTTTAATGTTACGCTGCCGCTGCTTGCTCCATCGATTACGATCTCCGTGTTTATGGCATTAACCAACTCGATCAAGGTTTTCGACGTCATCTTGTCCTTGACCGGCGGTGGTCCTGGCGGAACGACCTACAGTGTGGCATACGACATTTACCGCGACACGTTCCAGAACAACCTGTACGGCTACGGTACGGCCAAAGCGCTGATCCTGTTCGTCGCCGTGCTGATTATTACGGTGATTCAACTCACCATCTTCAAACGCAGGGAGGTTGAGGCGTAATGAAAAAGAATACGGCAGGCCGCATCGTCCTGGAAATCGCGATGGTGCTGCTCTCGATCCTGTTCCTGTATCCGTTGTTTCTAACGATCATCAACTCGCTGAAGAGCTTCTCCGAGGTCATGACTGACGTGATCGCTTTGCCAAAGAAACTGGCTTTCGAAAATTACAGCTATGTCTGGGAGTTTATCAACTATCCGCGGCTATTCCTGAATAATGCGGTTATTACCATCCTCGGCTTGGCCGGGATCGTACTGATCTCATCCATCGCCGCGTACAAGCTGGCCCGTACGAAATCCAAAGCCAGCTCGATCATCTACTTTATCTGTATCATGCCGATGCTGATTCCGTTCCAATCGATCATGCTGACGGTGCTGCAGATGGCGAAGAACTTTCATCTCTCCGACAGCACATGGGGTCTTGGCATTCTGTACTGGGGCTTTGGCGCTCCGCTCGCCTTGTTCATCTACCACGGCTTCGTGAAGGGGATTCCGAAGGAAATCGACGAAAGCGCCACGATCGACGGGGCCTCCGGCTTCCGGTTGTTCTTCAGCGTGATCTTCCCGCTGCTGAAATCGGTCACTACCACGATTATCATCATCGACGTGATGTGGATCTGGAACGACTTCCTGCTCCCGCTGCTCATGGTGAACGGCTCGCCGGCAACCAAAACGCTGACGCTGGCCGCGTACACCTTCGTCGGACAATATACCTCCGACTGGCAGTATGCGATGACAGCCATGGTGATGGCAGTATTGCCTTCGATCATCGTCTTTATCTTCCTGCAAAAATACATCGTCAAAGGCGTTGTCGCCGGCGCGGTGAAAGGATAACTAAACAGCCCCTGGTCCATTGGATCGGGGGCTGTTTTACGCTATTAGACAGCAACTGCAAACGTGTCAAAATTAGATTCTCAACGCCCCCGTGCAGCTCCGGCTAACGCTTGCCACAGCGCTTATCGGGGCCAAATGAGGGGGATTTCACTTCTAACGCTTGCCAACGGGCTTATTTGCACCAAAAGGCCCCGTTTCGAGGGTGAAATGGGCAAATAAGCTCGCTCCTAAGCGTTAGATTCTCAACGCCCCCGTTTTCGGCCCAATAGTGTTGCTGGCAAGCGTTAGAGCTCAGGTTCGCCATTGCGCCTAACTGCGCTCACCTGCTACTAACCCACCAGGCGACGTGTGCAGCTCCGGCTAACGCTTGCCAACGAGCTTATTTGCACCAAAAGGCCCCCTTTCGAGGGTGAAATGGGCAAATAAGCTCGCTCCTAAGCGTTAGATTCTCAACGCCCCCGCTTTGGGCCCAATAGCGTTGCTGGCAAGCGTTAGAGCTCAGGTTGCTGTTGCTGCAGGTGTCTCGGCTGTTGTTGCTGTTGTTGCTGTTGTTGCCACAGTCACTCTCTGCCATAGCCACTATCACTGTCACTTCCACTGTCACTGCCACCGCCACTGTCACTGCCACAGTCACTTCTGTCACTATTCCCGCAGTTCGACTGTTGTTGTTCCGCAGTGATTCCGGTGCCGCTAATTTAGTTACTCCGCGAGTTCCTTATTACCAACTATTAACGCTGCCGTCGCACAAGTTACTTTTAACTGTTCATAGTGACTCCTAACTGCGCTCACCTGCTACGAACCACCAGGCGACACGTGCAGCTCCGGCTAACGCTTGCCGTAGCGCTTATCGGGGCCAAACGAGGAGAGTTTCACTCCTAACGCTTGCCAACGAGCTTATTTGAACCAAAAGGCCCCGTTTCAAGGGTGAAACGGGCAAATAAGCTCGCTCCTAAGCGTTAGATTCTCAACGCCCCCGCTTTGGGCCCAATAGCGTTGCTGGCAAGCGTTAGAGCTCAGGTTGCTGTTGCTGCAGGTGTCTCGGCTGTCGCTGCTGTTAGTTGCTGCAGTTGCTGCAGTTGCTGCAGTTGCTGTTGTTGCTGTTGTTGCTGTTGTTGCTGTTGTTGCTGCAGATGTCTCGGCTGTTGTTGCCACAGTCTCTCTCTGCCATAGCCACTATCACTGTCACGGTCACGGTCACTGCCACTCTCACTGCCACAGTCACTTCTGTCACTATTCCTGCAGTTCGACTGTTGTTGTTCCGCAGTGATTCCGGTGCCGCTAATTTAGTTACTCCGCGAGTTCCTTATTACCAACTATTGACGCCGCCGTCGCACAAGTTACTTTTGACTGTTCATAGTGACTCCTAACTGCGCTCACCTGCTACGAACCACCAGGCGACACGTGCAGCTCCGGCTAACGCTTGCCACAGCGCTTATCGGGGCCAAATGAGGGGGATTTCACTTCTAACGCTTGCCAACGAGCTTATTTGCACCAAAAGACCCCATTTCGAGGGCGAAACGAGCAAATAAGCTCGCTCCTAAGCGTTAGATTCTCAACGCCCCCGTTTTGGGCCCATTAGCGTTGCTGGCAAGCGTTAGTGCGCAGGTTCGCCTCAACGGTGTTCGCCGGAGCCCATCAACGCCCACGAGTTCCCTCACCGAGTCAGCGGCCCACTCACCGCGAGATCGACTCACTCAAATGCTGTGACTCACTCAAATGCAGTGACTCGCTCAGGCTACAGTGGCTTGCTCATGTGGCAGCACTCGCTCACCGCAACAGCAAACCCGCACTGGGACTGACATGATTTTGTAACACGTAGATAACTCAACAATAGGAGAGGTCTCCCTCATTTGCTTAAACCAAGTCCCCTTCATGTTCGTCGTCATCCTCAAACAACGTGTGAATCACGCTATTCCGATTCTCGAGGAAACGTCGCGTGATTTGGTAATGATCCGTATCCTCGTATCGAACCGTATCCAGCTGATCACCATCAAAATTCAGGATATCCGCATCCGGATAACCCATCAGTATCGGCGAGTGGGTGGCGATGATGAACTGGGCGCGATCCGACAAATCGCGGATGATCCGCAGCAACGCCAGCTGTCGGGCTGGGGACAAAGCCGCCTCCGGTTCATCCAGCAGATAAATGCCCCGGCTGCCAAACCGATACTTAAACAAGCTAAGGAACGACTCTCCATGCGATTGACTATGCAAGGACAAGCCGCCGTAGGCCCGAGTTGCCGCAACGTCATCGATATGCGAGGCAAACGAATAAAACGATTCCGCCCGCAAAAAGAAGCCGTTTGTGACTTTCGGGTTCCAGGAGAGACGGAGGTAGTCGCCAAGTGCCGATTCCGACCGGTCCACCTCATAGACGTTATTTCTCCCGCCCCCGGCCGGATTAAACCCGCATTGGTAGGCGATCGCCTCCAGCAAAGTGGATTTGCCCGAACCATTCTCCCCGACAAAAAATGTGACCGGACGGCGGAGACGAAGCTTGTTCATCTTTCGGACCAGCGGGAGAGAGAAAGGATACTGATGAAATGAGGACATCTTCTCTTTCAATAGTGTTACCTCTCTTAAATACACCTCTCAGACTCCCCTTCAATTTGAGAATGAATCCAGCTCCTTATAAATAAAATAGTCGAAATCGGCAGGTTTGCGCATCCCGCTAAGGTCCTGGGCGCATACACCAACAAAGGTACCCGTGAAGCGTACCTTCTCCGCCGGATCGTCGGACAGATGGCTGACGTCAACGGCATCGCCGACGACTTGCCAGGTCTCCCCGTCGAGGCTGTAATAGAAACGCGCCAGTTCACGTTCGATAACAACCCGTAGCCAGCAGCGCGAAGCGCCCTCGATCGAGATGTCCTCGTCCAGCAGCTCGTCGTACACCCCATCTTTCGTCTGAATGAGGTTCAGGCTCTTCCCCTTCGTCTCATCTCGGGAGATCCGCAAATACACATGATCGTTCGTATCGTAAAAGACAGTAAGACCCGCCATCTGCTGGAACGTCTCCGGCTCAAATTCCACCACCGTCTCCGCCAGGCAATGGAACGATTGCTGCCGCCGTGCCACCAAACTCTGCCGGAACAGCGAGTTCATCGACTCGCGGCCATACAAGCGCAGGAAGCCGGGACGCTCACGCAGTGTCAGCCAATCGTCCGTTGCCGGGACGCGCAGCGTGCTCCAGTGGACCCCGAGCTGCTCCGCTTCGAAGTCGTCCCGCTCCGGCTCCGGCTCGAACGGATGCGGCGGCAAAGCGGGGGCGGGCACCTCCACCTGCGGATCGTTGACGCCGGTCTCCAGGCGGAACCAGCCGTCCTCGGTCCAGACGCCCCGCTGGATCGCCGTTTCCCGGCCGAGCGTGCAGTAGATGTCCTTCGTTGGCCGCCCGGTCAAGTGCACCATGTACCATTCGCCCGTCTGCGTTTCGACCAACGAGCCATGTCCCGCCTTTTGCAGGGTCAGATGCGGTTTGCCCGACGACGTCAGGATCGGATTGGTTGGATCGACCTCGTAGGGGCCGTCGATGCTGCGCGACCGGGCCATCGTGACCGCATGATCGTAATAGGTACCGCCTTCCGCCGTGAGAAGGTAATAATAGCCGTTTCTTTTATATAAATGCGGGCCTTCGGTTAACCTAAGCTCCGTACCCGTAAAAATATTTTTGACCGGACCAACCAGCTTCCGTTGTTGAGGATCGTATTCCTGCAACACGATCCCGGCAAAGTGGTTTTTCTCTTTCCGGTGATCCCACAGCATGTTGACCAGCCATTTGCGCCCGTCGTCGTCATGGAACAAGGAAGGGTCGAAGCCGCTGCTGTTCAGATAGATCGGTTCCGACCAAGGGCCGCGAATATCGGGAGCCGTGACTAAATAGTTCGGCGTATCTTTGAACGCGCCATGGCGGCTTTTGACATCGGTATAGATCAGGTAGAACAAGCCGTTATCATAGCTGAGGCAGGGAGCCCATACGCCGCAGGATCCGGGGTTGCCCAGCATATCCAGCTGAGACACTCTCGTCAGCGGATGACCGATCAGCTGCCAATGCACTAGATCTCGGGAATGATGGATCTGCACGCCCGGGAACCATTCGAAGGTTGAGGTCGCGATATAGTAGTCGTCTCCAACCCGCAGGATCGAAGGATCCGGGTTAAAGCCGCGTAATATCGGATTGGTGATCAACGGACGTTCGCTTAATTCGCTCATGTTTTTTCCTCCCATTTAAAACTGTTATCGGATTGGTGATTGTTTTTTCGCTCATTACTTAAAATTCGATTATAATAGAAATTAGGCTTTCACATTTCATTTATGCCTAAGGAGGCTCGATTATATGCCCGATTCACGGACATCCCACGATCCATCGCATCGTTTATCCCATATTCCCGTCTCCATTCTCGACCTGGCGCCAATCACCGCTGGCAGCACCGCCACGGAATCCTTGAGCAACTCGCTGGATCTGGCCCGACACGCCGAAGAATGGGGTTACCATCGATATTGGCTTGCGGAGCACCACGGCATGCCCGGCATCGCCAGCTCTGCGACCTCTGTCGTCATCGGCCATATCGCCGGCGGCACGAAGAAGATCCGCGTCGGCTCCGGCGGCATCATGCTGCCAAACCATGCACCGCTCGTCATCGCCGAGCAGTTTGGCACGCTGGAATCGCTGTACCCGGGGCGGATCGACCTCGGCCTTGGCCGGGCGCCGATCGACCTCGGCCTTGGCCGGGCGCCCGGCTCCGACCCGCTGACCTCGCACGCGCTGCGGCGCGGACCGGGCAGTGACGGGCAGGATTTTCCGGAGCGGCTCTCCGAGCTGCGGAATTATTTCCAGCCCGTCTCCGGCTCATCGATGCGCGTGCGGGCGATTCCCGGCGAAGGCCTGCACATCCCGATCTGGCTGCTCGGCTCCAGCGGCTTCAGCGCGCAGCTGTCAGCCCAGCTCGGTCTGCCGTTCGCCTTCGCCAGCCATTTCGCGCCGGATTACTTGCTCCCGGCGCTGGATCTCTACCGCACGCACTTCCGCCCGTCGGAGGAACTGGCGAAGCCATATGCGATGATCGGCGTCAACGTGATCGTCGCCGATACCGACGCGGAGGCTCGCCGTCTGGCGACCTCCCAGATCCAGCAGTTCCTCAACCTGATCCGCCGGCGCACCGCGCAGCTTAGCCCGCCGGTCGATCAGCTGGACTGGACGCCGCAGGAGCAAGCCCTGGTCGAACGTCAGCTCAGCTATTCGGCGATCGGCTCGCCGGAGACGGTGCGGAACCGGCTGGAGCACTTGCTGGCGGAGACTGAAGCCGATGAAATTATCGTCGCCGCCCAGGTCTATGACCACCAGGCCCGCTTGCGTTCCTACGAACTGCTGTCGGAGTTGTTTGGAGGAAATCGCTCCTTGTAATCCGAAGGACTATACCCCGTGTATTCCTTAAAGACTTTGGAGAAATAGTGCTGATCGCTGAACGACAAGGCGTCAGATACCTCTTTGATTCGCATTTCCGGCTTGCAGGCGATCAGCCTGCAGGCCTCTTTGATTTTCAAGCCCGTATAATACTGTACAAACGTACTTTGGGCGTATTTCTTCATCACCCGGCTGATATACGAGGGGCTGACATGAAACTTCAGCGCCACATCGGCAATCGAGAGATAGGAGTACAGGTTTACCCTGACATACTCCTCAATCTGCCGAAACAGCTCCTCTCCGCTCTTCCGGTTCTGCGCCTGCACCCGCTCAAAAGCCTGCTTGGCCCATTCCTCAAGCCCCTGGCAAAACCGCTCGAAGTCGTCTACCTCAAGTAAGCGCCGGGAAGAAGCTTCAAGCTCCAGACGGTGCCCGGTTCCCAGATCGCCCCCGGCCTGTGAAAAAGCATCCACCAGAAGCGCAACGAATCGTTCCAGCTCCGCGAGACGGATATTTTCTCCGGTCCATTTGATCAGCTGCTCGTTTAGCTTTAACAAGAACTGCTCTTTCCGCCGCCCTAGAATGAGCTCCGTAAAGGCTGCAGCGGTTGCCCGATCCAAATCCAGGTTGTCCGAGCCGCCTAGCGCCGGTGCCGGGGAAATCTCCGTATCGATAACTACGCCTTGGTGGATGCGCTGCCTTTCGTCCAGGATCCCCGACACGCGGTGATAGAGCTCGGGCAGCCGGTCCGGGTCGCCGGCCTGCTGCTGCCCGCCAACCGTGGCCGACAGCCCCGCCTTCTCCAGAGTACGCCGAATGGACTCAAGGCATTCATAGACCGAGGAGTATGACTCCACCGCCGTTTTTTGTACCAGGGCAAGGAACTGACCGGGCATTTGCGTCGGAAACACCCAGCATAAATGCGGAGCGAACAAAACATCCAACCTCTGCTGAATCCCCTCCGCACTCCACCGCTCCCGCCCGCCGACAAACGGCTGCCTTCGGATGAGGATCAGCATCTTCCCGTAATGGCGGAACTGGTCACCGAGCTGCAGCTCCTCGTAAAACCCCGGCTCCACAATCTCCTTAAACAGCTCCGCTTCGCTGGGAATCCGGCTTTGGAGCCGCTCGAGCGCCCGATCCATAACCTCTGCCAGCTGCTTGCGCTCGACAGGCTTTAACAAATAGTCAAAGACCTGCAAGTTGATAGCCTTACGTGTATATTCAAAATCGTTATACCCGCTGATTAAAATGAATAACAGCCGCGGGCGGAGCCGTTTAGCCTGTTCGATTAGCGCCAAGCCGTCCATCTTTGGCATGCGGATATCGGTCAGCACCACGTCAACCGGCTGTTGCCGGATCAGCTCCAGCGCTTCCTCCCCGTTCGCCGCCGTGGCCACGACCTGGACCGGGAGCTCCAAGGAACCCAGCAGCGTTCGAATGTTCCGCAAAATCGGTTTGCTGTCTTCCACAATCATCACGTTGTACATGCGGTGCCCTCCTCGTTCAGTAGAAGTCCTTCGTTTGCGATCCGATGATTTGCACTGTCGCACCCTTTTCCCCGTCCGCGTGGTTAAACACGTTGAAGAACAGCCGATTCTGGTACATCAGTTTTAACCGGCCCACGCTGTTCGCAATGCCCATGTTGCCGATCGACACGCCCCGTTCCTCTCCCTCACCGGCAGCGGCTTCGGCATTTCGCAGGTTGTCGATGATTTCATCGATTTTCCCGGGCGGAAACCCGTCTCCGTTATCCTTGATTTCCACCGCCCATAACCCGTTGAACTGCTTCACCGTAATGTCGATTCGCCAAGGCGGGTCGCTGCGGGTGAAGGCGTGCTCGATGCAGTTCTCTACGAAGGGCTGCAGCACCAGCCGAGGCAGCTGCACGTTTCGCGCCGATTCGTCCGCATGAATCTCCCAAACGAGATCCTCTTCGTATTTTTGCTGAACGAGGGACAAGTAATGCCGCGTATGCTCCAGCTCGTCCGCCAAGGACACGTGCGCATAAGGAGAGGATACGATGTAACGCAAGCTCTCCGATAAATGCTTGCACATATCGGAGACGACGTCGGTTTTCCCCTCTTGAGCGGCGATGCTGATCAAGTAGAGCACGTTATGGATGAAATGCGGCGCGATTTGCGCCTGGAGCGCAGAGTTCCGCGCCTTAACCTCCTCGTGCAGGGCGATTTTCTCCCGTTCGATCGATTCCTGAAGACGCTCCATCAGATCCTGAAACGCCTCATTCAGCAGAATCACCTCGTTATTTTGCGAGCGGTTATCCATTTTAATATTCATGTTACTGTAGCTAATTCGCCAAATCTGGCTACGCAGCTTACGAATGGGCAATAACAGATTTCGCGAGGAAAAATAAATATAGATGAAAGACAACAGCATCAACGAGGAAATCAGCAGAATGGACAGATACTTCACCGAGTTGACGGGCCCCAGCACATCCTGCTTCGGCGTCACGAGATAGGTCGTCCATCCGGTGCTTTCCGACCGGGCGTATGCCACGTAATTCTGGTAATCGTCCATATAAACCCCATCATCCGAACTTTTCGCAGCGAGCTCCGCATGCTCCACCTCCGGGATGGAAGCGGCCACGGGCCGGCCTTCCCGGTCCAGGATATACACCTCACCGGCACCCACGCCCTGCGTCATTCTTTGCAGAAGCGCCTCGTCCAATTGGATGCTGAGGTAGCCGAACACTTTGCCGTTCTGATTATTGATCGAGCGGATAAACGAGATGGCCTCTCCCTGCCGTTCCAGGACAAATCCGCTGCCGCTCCAGCTCCCGTCGATCAGACTCTTCTTCAGATAGCTTTCGAAAGAAGCTGCATCCCCTTGCTCCCCAATATAAGATACGATCGTACGGCCGGCCTTGTCGTAAATCACCATATCCTTGATATTCATTCTGGGGCCGATCGCCTGGAACATCAGATCCTTGAGCTTGCGGCTCTGATTTAACCGTTCGAGGTTCACATCGGTTTGATACCCTCGGTCGAGGATCGAGAAGATCTCCTTGCTGGACAGGATCCGCTGGGATAGTTGGTTTTGGCTGTCCACGTAATCGTCAAGCTGCTGGCTCACTTTGGTCGCTGCCGCCAGCTTGGCCTCCACCGTCTTCTCCTTCAACGGCTTGATCACGACCAGATTCACGTAGACGATAAAGCAGCCCAGTATAAATAAGAGCAAGGCCACAAAGGTTAAAAAGACTTTGTTCTGCAGGCTGAGCTGGTCTCTGCGGGGAAAGAAAGATCTCATGTCGTTGGTTTCGGCCTCCTTGTAGCTATGCCTTGTTTGCGTAATGGATGGTTTAACTGTACCATTTCGCTTCCCATCATGACAACGGTTACAAGTTCACAATTTTACACCTAATCAGTCACTCTCAGACATGTACCTTCGCCGCTCTGAAATCTATAATCAAATTGCAAGCGCATTCAAAGACACATCATACAGACGGGGGGATTTGCCTTGAATTACGCAATGAAAAGAACAACCACCGCGATCATCGCCGGTTTGCTGGCGGTATCGCTCGCAGCCTGCGGCTCCGGAGGCGCAAAATCCAACAATGCGGCGAAAGACGGCACGAACAGCGGCGCCGCGAAGGGCGACAAAGTCACCATCGAGTTAGCCATCTCCAAAAGCTCGCAAGACTCCGCCTTCATTCAGCAAGACCTGCTCGATGAGTTTGAGAAACAAACGAACATTAAAGTCAATCTTCAGTTGATTCCAGCTGAACAAACGACAACCGTCCTGCAAACCAAGCTGGCCGTTGAGGAGACACCGGACATCATTCAATACAATCTGGCCAGCGCCACCACGGACCTGAATCTGGAGCGCAACTTCGAGATTCTTGATAACGAGCCTTGGGCTAGCCGGATTCTGAACAAAGACGTCCTGTCCGCTTACGGACACGTCTACAGCTTCCATGTCAGCCAGGATACAGGGATGCAAGGTGTCGTGTACAACAAGGATATCTTTGATGATCTTGGCCTATCCATTCCGACGAACTTCGAAGAGTTCCTGGCAGTCTGCGAAAAGATCAAAGCCAGCGGAGTTACTCCGGTATTCATGCCGTACAAAGACAACTGGTCCGCAAATATTTGGCCGGCTGCCGCTTTTGCCAACTTCGTATCCAAAAGCGATCCAACCTTCTTTGACGACCTGAACAGCAACAAGAGAAAGTGGTCCGACATCCCGGAATTCCAAACATTCCTGCAGCAGCAGTACGACGTGTATAAACAAGGCTACACCAATACCGACGTCCTGAGCGACAGCTACGATATGGCAGTGGGTAAATTCCTGAACAAGGAAGTCGCGATGATGTTTATGGGCGACTGGTTGATCGAAGGCGTTCTCAAGCAGGATCCAAACATGCATCTCGGCGTCTTCCCGATCCCTTCCGAGCAGGATGCCAGCCTGGGAGCCAGCCCGCTGGGCGGACAGCTGTTCATCCCGAAGAAAGCCAAGCATTTGGCGGAAGCGAAGGAATTCCTGAACTTCTTAGGATCGAAAGAAATCGCGCAGCAAATCGTCGACTCTAAAGGCTATGTCTCCAACCTGAACGACGTCAATACACCGGAACTGCCGGCTTACAAGCAAGAGATCGTCGATAACTACATCACGCCGAAGAAAACCGTGCTGACAACCGACGCCTTCATGCTGGTTGACCGCAGCGAGCTGTACCGTCTGCTCCAGGATCAATTCGCCGGCGGCTTAACGCCGGAGGAAGTATTGAAAGCTTGGGACGAGAAGTTCAGCCAACTGATGAAAGATAAAGAAATCCCCGGTTTCTAAATCGGAAGAATGGCAGGCAGCATAAAGTCCCGTCCGGGGTTTTATGCTGCCCCAGTCTATAGTGGGGTGGAGAACATGAAATCAAAAGCATCGGTCAAAAATCTATATTCCTATTATCTCGTGTTGCCGGCGTTATTGATCTACTCGATCTTTTTCGTCATTCCGGCGTTTACGGGCTTTTATTATTCCTTTACCGATTGGCGGCTGGATCGCCTGACCATCAACTTCGTCGGATGGGAGAACTTCCAGCGAATCTTCTCCGATAAAACGCTGGTGTTAGCGCTCAAAAACACCCTGATCTTTGCGGTTGTCACCGTGGTCGGGAAAAACCTGATCGGCATCGTGCTGGCGGTTGCGCTCAACATGCGGCTCAAGACGCGGAATCTGCTGCGCGCGATCTTTTATTCCCCGTCCATCCTTAGCATCCTGGTCATCGGCATCGTGTTTACGCCGATTCTGCGCACGGAAGGCGCGATTAACCGGGTGTTTGATGCGGTGGGGCTGCACGGGTTAAGCCAGGCTTGGCTTACGAATCCGCACCTCGTCATTTGGACCATCGCCATCATTTCCATCTGGCAGCACGCCGGCTTTCAGATGGCGATTTACTTGGCCGGACTCCAATCAATCTCCCAGGAGTATTATGAAGCCGCGACCATTGACGGAGCTGGTTCCTGGAAGAAATTCACGAAAATTACGCTGCCGCTCCTGCTGCCAGCGATCAATATTAACCTGATGCTCACGCTCATCGGCGGCCTTAAGGTCTTCTCGGAGGTTTTCGTCCTAACAGGCGGAGGTCCGGGCAACGCTTCTCAGGTCGTGGGTACGATCATTTTGCGGTCCTTCGGCGAAGGCAGCTGGGGACTAGGTACCGCCATCAATACGCTGCTGTTCGTGGCAGTCACGATCATCGCCATCCCGCTCCTCATCTTCATGCGGCGTAAGGAGGTCACCGAATAATGGGATTCACACGCAAACTCGCCATCCGTAACTATATCGTCGAGGGCCTTCTGCTTCTGGCTTCGCTGCTGGTTATTTTGCCGGTCTTAATCATGATCTTCGGTTCATTTAAGACGAGCGCCGAAGTGCTCGACTTCTCGCTCAAGCTGCCCGAAAAGTGGATGTTCTCCAACTATGTGCGCGTCTTTGAAGAAGGTGGGCTCTCCCGGGCGTTCTGGAACAGCGTATTAATCACCGGCATTTCTTCGATCATCAACATTGTTGCTTCTTCAGCCGCCTCCTTTATTCTGGCGCGGCGGGAGACGAAGTTCGCCAATACGCTGTACATGTATTTCTTTATGGGCCTGATCGCCCCGATGTCGACCATCACGACGATTCGGATCGTACAGGCGCTGGGCTTCTACGGCAGCATCACCAGCGTTATTCTGATCTATGCTTCGCTGAACACCGCCTTTAGCGTGTTTCTGTACAGCGGGTTCATCAAAACGATCCCGAAAGCGCTCGACGAAGTGGCGTTCCTGGAAGGGGCCAGCGTGCTGGGCGTATTCTTCCGGATCGTGACGCCGCTGATCCTGCCGGTCAACGCTACGGTTGCGATCATGGTCTTCATGTCGGTGTGGAACGACATCACGATTCCGCTCTACTTCCTGACCGACAGCTCGACCTGGACGATGCCGTTGTCCATCTACAATTTCTACGGTAAGTACAGCCGAGAGTGGAACCTGATCTTCGCCAACCTCGTGCTGACGTCCTTGCCGGTATTTATCCTCTACTTGTTCGGCCAAAAATACATCGTCAGCGGCTTAACCGCCGGTGCAGTGAAGGGGTGAGCAAGGGGGGCCGCGAGGAGCCCGTTACTTTTTAGACTCACGGGGCTCCCGTGGCATCCGGGGCTCCCTCCACTCGCTCACGCGCACGAATTAGCTGTGCAAGCCCGCATGCTTGGGTACTTGGGTACTGGGCTACTTCCCACCGCCGACGCAGCGAAATGTTGTATTTGATGCAACATTTTGAGGTGGTCGGAGCGGGGATGAGCAGATATGTTGTACTTTGTACAACAATTTTCTCGCCAATGGCGAAAAACACCGCAAAATGTTGCAGTTTTTACAACATGATTTGAGAAATACCATTTTAGCCCCGCGAAAAGTTGCACTTTTTACAACATTTTGGGATACAGGCCGCTCCTGCCCGTTAACATGTTGTCACGTGATCCAACCTATCGCCGGGTGCACAAACTACGCGAGCCACGGAAGGAGTTCCGGGCTCGCGTTTTTGCGTATTATGCGTTTTCGGAAGCTGTAACGGACCTCACGGACGCTATCTCTCCATTTCCCGACGATTTCCCGGTTTAACGGACACGAAAGCCCTTATTTGCCCCTAACTGTGGATTATGAGGTAGAACGCGATGAAATAACGACTCCTGAGTCCGTTAGAATCCACTAACCTTCAAATCAGGCTAAATAGCGGCGCTGGAGTCCGTTAGGTTGCCGAGCCGTTCCTGGATTGCCTGCTGACGTTCCTGGCTAACCTGACGCTGTACCTGGATTGCCTGCTGACGTTCCTGGCTAACCTGACGCTGTACCTGGATTACCTGCTGACGTTCCTGGCTAACCTGACGCTGTACCTGGATTACCTGCCGTCATACCTGGCTTGCCTGCCGCCGTACCTGGCTTAGCCTTACGCCTCTCTCTGCGGCATCCAAATCCGGAAGTTCCCGCTCAGCGCCAACAGGGCAAACAAGTAGAGACAATTGTCGTAATAGCGACGTTTGCCGGTTCGGACCGGGGTGTTCCAGAACAGCTCAACGCTCGCTTTCGCTTGAGGGCCTTCGGCTGCCAACGAAGCCATCGCGTTGGTCGCCAGTAATCCAACCGGGTGCAACGCCGGTTCCTCGAACGGCTCGCCTGATATCGTATAACGGCGATAATCCTCCGGCTCCTTATCGGCGAAGAACGACTGGATTTTGCCCGCCGTCTCCCGCTGCCAAGGATCGGCGGCAAACCATTCCCAGTCGAGGCCAAGATTCGCCGCCACCCGATACGCATCGCTGTAGAAGTGACCAAACCCCCGCTCGTTATTGGGCGTTCCATCATAATACGCATACTCCGGCGCAAGGCCCGTAACGGGATGACAGGCCAGGTGGAGGTATTGACGGCTCGCCTCAGCCGCCTCTTTCCAGAACATACGGTCCTCCGGATAGGCCCACAGCGCAAACAACTCGTAGAAATGAGGCAAATGGTACGAAGGATCGGAAAACTCGCAATTCGGAATAAACTTGATCAACTTGTTGTCTGGATTCCACATCGGATAGCCTATGCCGTTTTCGCCTTGATGCAGACAGGTGCGCAGCAAATCCCGGGCTTGGGTACCGTAGTCGAACGGCGCTTCACGGTCCCCCCACCGATGGGACGCAAACAGCAGCGCCAGGGCAAAATACTCCTCCCCATCCGGCGCCGGCCCATTCGATAGGCGCTTTCCATCCGGTGCGCAGGACCAAGCAAAATACCCGGCATTCTCCCCTTCGGTCATGTACATGTAGGTCATCGTCCATTTCCAGAGCCGATCAAACACGTCCTGACGGTCATACTGAACAGCCATCATCATCCCGTACGACATCCCCTCCGTCCGCACGTCGAGGTTCCCCGTATCCAGCATATACCCCAAATCCTCGCCGACAGGGTAATAGAAGCGCGTCTCCTCGTCTCCCTCGAACAATTCCTTCCACACTTTGTCCAATCGGCGTTGAACCGTTTCCTCCCCATACCCGTATTCCGCCAACAAGTTTCGATACATCCCAGTATAGTAAGCCCCTTGGCGCTCCATCATGTCGTTACCGCCTCCCCCTTATTTTCAGCTGGTATTGTCGTAACATCAACGTAAACGTAACACGCACCCCCGCGGGATTCCATGTGCATTTCACGCTTTTATTTATCCAAATCAAGCCAATCTCCCCCTGTGATGTATGCGTATTCAGAAGTTTGCAGAGGCGATGATTTTTCACTTGCAAACACCTAGGTTCCATACTACCATACAAGTATGGTAGATGAGGTGGTTCAGCGTGAGGGTGAGGGTGAGAATGAGCGCGTATGAGAACATGAGCTTGAACTAGCGCGCGAACGTGCCGGAGATCAGATAGGAGTAAGAACAACACGAGCAAGAGTAAGCCTAACGTTAAAGGAGGTGACGGAATGAGCGACAAGTGGCTATCCCAGCCGGGGTCGGCAGGGAACGCGGTGTACGCCAAGTTGAAGGAGCAGATCGTTACGCTGGAGCTGCCGCCGGGAACAACGCTATCCGAAAAAGAAATGTCCCTCGCCTTCCAGGTGAGCCGCACCCCGGTTAGGGAGAGCTTCGTGCGACTGGCGCAGGAAGGGCTGGTGGTCGTCCTGCCGCAGCGCGGCACGCGGGTATCGCTGATTGATCCCGAGCTGGTGGAGGAAGCGCGGTTTATGCGGGAACAGCTGGAACGCGCCGTGATCCGGCTCGCCTGCGAAAAGTTCCCGGAGGATGCGCTAGCTGCGCTGGCCGATAATCTGGCCCGCCAGCAAGACAGCATCCGCCAGCACGACAACCACGCGATGTTTGCGTTGGATGAGGAATTCCATCGCATTCTTTTTGCCGGTTGTCGCAAGCTGGGCACCTGGGACGTCATCCAGCAGATGAACGCCCATCTCAACCGGACGCGGGTGCTGTGGCTGACGACCGATCCCCATTGGGAGAATCTTTACGAGCAGCATCAAGCCATGTACGAAGCGATCGCCAGCGGCGATGCCAACCGGGCCGACCGCTTGATGATGGAGCATTTGCAGCTCAGCATCTCCAATTTGCCGGTGCTGCAGGAGCGGTATCCGGACTATTTTAAGCAAGGTTAAAAGGTTCCCAAAACAAAGATAGGCGGTGAAGGTATGCGTATGACATTTCGCTGGTTCGGCGAGGGCAACGACACGGTCACGCTGGATCAGATCAAGCAAATCCCCGGTGTAGAGGGTCTCGTCTGGTCGCTGCACGACGTCCCTGCCGGAGAAGAATGGCCGATGGACAAAATCGAAGAGGTGAAGCGGC
Organism: Paenibacillus rubinfantis; assembly: GCF_001486505.1. GTDB lineage: Bacteria > Bacillota > Bacilli > Paenibacillales > Paenibacillaceae > Fontibacillus > Fontibacillus rubinfantis. The sequence continues at coordinate 414,726 of NZ_LN909063.1, read as the reverse complement.
AAGCGGACCGTTACGGTTTTCACCTGGATGTCGTGGAAAGCATTAACGTGCATGAGGACATTAAGCTTGGTTTGCCGTCGCGCGACCGGTATATCGAAAACTACAAACGGACCATCGAAAAGGTGGCCCAGGTTGGCGTCAAAGTGATCTGCTACAACTTCATGCCGATCTTCGACTGGCTGCGGACGGATTTGCATCAACCGGGGGCGGACGGTTCGACGGCGTTATTTTATGAAAAAGCCCGTATTCATAATATCGATCCTTTTGAGCTGGTGAGGGTTATCAACCAAAACAGCGCGCTGACGATGCCCGGCTGGGAGCCAGAGCGGCTGGAGCAGCTAACCTCCCTGTTCGAGGCGTATCGGGGCGTTACGGAAGAGGATCTGTGGCGTAATCTGGAGTATTTCTTGAAGGAAATCGTACCGGTGGCCGAGCAGCACGGGATCCAAATGGCGATCCATCCGGACGATCCGCCGTGGTCGATCTTTGGTCTGCCGCGCATCATCACGAGTCAGCAAAATCTGCGCCGCTTCCTGAAGCTGGTTGACAGCCCTTCTAACGGAATCACGTTATGCAGCGGATCACTGGGGGCTAATCCGGACAACGATATCATCGCGATGATCCATGAATTCCATGACCGGATTCCGTTTGCCCATATTCGCAACGTGCGTGTGTTCGACAACGGCGATTTTATGGAAACGTCACATCGGACCCAGGACGGCACCGTCGATATCGCCGGCATCGTCAAGGCCTATTATGACACCGGTTTCACGGGGTATGCCCGCCCTGACCACGGTCGCCACATTTGGGGCGAAGAATGCCGTCCGGGGTACGGCCTTTATGACCGGGCGCTCGGCATTATGTATCTGTGGGGCTTGTGGGATGCGTATGCCAAACAAGCCGGTCAACTGAACTAATCTCGAATCATCCTTCATTAACGGTAAAAAAAGGAGTGGAGCAACCGATGAGCAACTTGCCAGTACATCCCGCATTGGCCGGCAAAACCGCCGTTATTACCGGCGGGGGCGGGGGTTTGTGCCGGGCGATGGCCCGTGAACTGGGCCGCCAGGGAGCGAAAGTGGCGATCTTGAACCGCACACTCGCCAAGGGCGAAGCTGTGGTGGACCAAATTCGCACCGACGGCGGTACGGCGGCCGCATTTGCCTGCGATGTGACGGACGTGGAAAGCGTAAAGGCGGCGGAGGCGGCCGTTCGGGAGCTTTTTGGCCCGTGCGATATTCTGGTCAACGGGGCCGGCGGCAACAATGCCAGCGCCAATACGAGCAACGAGATTTTTCGGCCGGAGGATGCCGCCAATCCCGAGGTCACCAGCTTCTTTGACCTTAGCATCCCCGGCGTTCGCGGTGTTCTCGACTTAAACTTCACGGGGACGTTGATCCCAACGCAAATATTTGCCAAAGAAATGATCGGGCGTCCTGGCGCAACGATCATCAACATCTCCTCCATGAGCTCCTATAGCCCGATGACAAAAGTTCCCGCTTATAGCGCGGCCAAGGCGGCGATCAACAACCTGACCCAGTGGCTGGCCGTGCATTTGGCTGAATCCGGGATCCGGGTGAATTCTGTGGCGCCGGGATTTTTTCTGACGGAACAAAATCGCAATTTGCTGAAAAACCCGGACGGATCCCTGACCGAACGCTCAAATAAAATCATCACCCATACCCCGATGCGCCGCTTTGGCGTGCCGGAGGATTTGCTGGGTACGCTGCTGTGGCTGGCGGATGCGGAGACATCCGGCTTCGTGACCGGTACGGTGATCCCGGTTGACGGCGGATTTATGGCGTATTCAGGAGTTTAAGCGATGCGGAGGGAAAACGATGTTTGGACCAAGCTATATCCGGCATCTCCCGGAGGAGGGTCAGGCCTTCCTCCAGCTGGTTTACCAAGGGGCGGCAGCCGATCTAATCTCTACGTGTCGTCCGATGATCACCCCGGCGTAATCCGGGCGGCTGGGGATTTGCAGGCCGATATTGACCGGGTTACCGGCGGCGGCCGCGGTCTGGAGGCGCTGGAACCGAGCGAATGAACCAGCCATACTGTACGTGCAGTCCGGACGGTACGCCCTAGGTGACCGGCGATGTGGGATAACACGTTTTATGAGGATTTTTGTGGAATGCGGAAGTGGCGGACCGGTACGTGAGTCTGAGTCCGCATGAACACTCAAAAAGGAGATGCATAGGTCATGTCTAATTTTCATGTGATCAATGAAGTTCCCGTCCGGGAAAAAGCCGTTGCCTTCACGTTCGACGACGGCCCCAATCCACTTTATACCCCGCAGGTCTTGGAGATCTTTCGGGAGGTGCAGGGGAAGGCAACCTTCTTTATGATTGGCACACAGATCGAGAAGAGCGTGGAAACCGCGAAAACCGTTCACGAGCAAGGCCATGAGATCGGCAACCACACCTATACACACCCGCACCTGCCTGAACTTAGCTCGGAGGAATGCCGCCGGGAGTTGCAGCTGACGGAGGCGCTGATCCAGCAAGTGACCGGGGCGAAACCGCGGGTCTTCCGCCCGCCTTATCTCGCTACCTCCGACGAGGTTGCCGCGATCACCGCCGGGGAATTTAACTATCCCGCGATCGGGGCCGTCAACGGCGCGGCAACGGACTGGGAAATGCCCGGCGTGGCGCACATCGTGGAAAAAACGCGGGAGCAGCTTCGCCCGGGCAGCATCCTGCTGTTCCATGACGGCTTCGACGATCGTTCCCAAACCGTTGAAGCCGTGCGGATCCTGGCCGCTGAACTGACGACTGCCGGGTATCGGTTGGTCACAGTCAGCGAACTGCTCGCGATGAGCGCTGCCAAATCGTAAGTTGCAATAGCTCTAGTAAAAAGGCCAAAAGGAACGCGTCGATTATACGCTCCTTCTGGCCTTTTTCGCATATTTTGCTTAGCTAACCTTTCGACGAACTGCAAAAGTGCAGGTGAATCTTGTCAAACGTACCTATTAACCGTCGCTGAAATGCAAAAGTACAGCTCATTTTTCCACCAACCCCCCATTTCCCCTCCAAACCCACTCATTCAACTGCACTTTTACACTTCACTCCACAAAAAAGCCGATTTTTCTCGAATTTAACTGCACTTTTGCAGTTGAGCGGAAAGCCCAGACGCAATTGAGCCGCAGGCGGTGCACGGAAAGCAACAGGTGGCGAGCGGAGGGCGGGAGGCTGCGGGCGGGAGGCTGCTGTGGTGTGCGGTGCGCGGTTTGCGGAGGGCGGAGGGCGAAGGGGAACTGAGCGATAGACGAAGAAGGCTAGTTAGACGTTGTTGAAAGTAGGCAAGGTAATTAAAATTAAGCGGTGTCAAACAGTACTTGAACAGAAGTTGGAAGGTAATTTTGGACGGCAGTTGAACCGTACTTGAGCGGTAAACGGTAATTAAGTGCTGGGTTGAACCGTAGGCGGAAGGGCATTGAGCATAAGGTAAGTGTATTTTAACGGTAATCCGAAAGAGCAACTATTGGCGAACTGCAAAAGTGCAGTTGAATCTTGTCAAAAGTACCTATTAAACGTCGCTGAAATGCAAAAGTGCAGCTCATTTTGCCACCAAGCCCCCATTTCCCCTCGAAACCCACTCATTCAACTGCACTTTTACACTTCATCCCGCAAAAAAGCCGATTTTTCTCGAATTTAACTGCACTTTTGCAGTTGAGCAACAGACGGTGTGCGAAGGGCGGAGGCTGCGAGGGTAGGGGGCGAAGAGCGACGGAGAGCTGAGCGATAGAACGGAGGACGGCAGCCAGGGCAGCAGGCTACATGCGGAGGACAGCAGGCGCCGCGCCGCGGGTGTGGGGGAGCTGCGCGATCAGTGAAGGTGCGCGGAGGACGGCAGGCAGCAGGTGGTGTGCGGAGAGCAGCAGGCGGTGTGCGGAGGACAGCAGGCGCCGCGCGGCGGGTGTGGAGGAGCTGCGCGATCAGTGAAGGTGCGCGGAGGACGGCAGACTGCTGCGGTGTGCAGACAGCAGCAAGTGGCGAGACAGCAGACACGAGTCGGCAGGCGCCATGCGACGGGTGTGGGGGAGGCTGCGCGATTGGTGAAGGTTAGTTGGCTGGCAGTCGAACGGTACTTACGTACCGCCCACCCACGCCCCCATCTCACGACCCGTAATACACCTCCGCCTGGTGCTCGAACAGCTGCAACTGCTCGCGGACGCGCACCACCTCGCCGACGAGGATCAGCGCTGGGTTGCTGAGCTTTACGGCGGCGGCGAGCTTGTGCATGTCGTCCAGGGTGCACGTGAACGTGCGCTGGCCGCGGGTTGTGCCGCTTTCGATCAACGCCACCGGCGTCGAGGCTGGCTTGCCATGGCGGAGCAGCTCGCCGCGGATGGCGGCGATTTGGCTGACGCCCATGTAGATCGCCAGCGTGTCGACGCCATGCGCCAGCAGGTCCCAGCGGACCGGCGCCTGATCGCCCGCGCCCCCCCAACACCACCCCCTTCCCCCACCCCCCCCCCCTCCGATCCCAATACGCGCCCCCCCCACCGCCACTTTTTGCCGCCCCCTCACTTTCAAGTCCATCGCCACCCCCACCCCCCGTCCTTTAATCAACTCTTAGGTGTATAAAAGAAGAAGCCCGCGCCCAGCGCCGACGTGATGCCGGAAATCACCTCATAGGGGATCCCCGCCGCCGCCAGCGCCAGCGCCTCCTCCCCGCCGCGCCCGAAGACGAACGGGTCGCCGCCTTTCAGGCGCACCACCCGCTTCCCGTCCAAGGCGTAGCGGATCAGCCGCCGCTCGATTTCCGCCTGCGGCATCGCATGGCGTCCCGGCGCCTTGCCGCAGTACACCAGCTCCGCGTAAGGCCCCACATACGCCAGCAGTTCTTCACTAACGAGCCGATCGTACAACACGAACTCAGCCTCGCGCAGCCGGTTCACCGCCTTAACCGTGATCAACTCGGGGTCGCCAGGGCCCGCTCCGACGATACTTACCGTCCCAGGCGCTTTCATAGGCGTTCCCCCGCCACGGACAACGCGCGCCCCTCCGGCTCAACCAATTCTGTTCCAACGCCCCGCGCTTCTGCTCCACGCCGCAAGGTCCCTTTTTGCGCCACATAGAACATCAAACCGGTAAACACGACGCCACCCAGGAAGTTGCCGATCAAAACGGGAATCTGGTTCCACAGCCACCAGTCCGCCAAGCTGACGTTCGCCCCCAGCAGCATCCCCGCCGGGATGACGAACATATTCACCACCGCATGCTCAAAGCCCTGCGCAAAAAAGATCAGAATCGGCAGCCACATCGCCACGATTTTGCCGGCCGTCGACTTCGAGGTCATCGCCATCACCACACCCAGCGTCACCATCCAGTTACACAGCACCGCTTTAATGATGACGAGCCCCAGCCCACTCCCGCCCATATGCTTGTATGCCAGCGTCTTCGCTTCACTTGTCTGGATCAGCACCTGCACGAGCGGGTGGGACAGGTCTGTGCCCATTTTCGTGATCGTTAACCCATACAGAATCGCATAAACCGCGCAGCCGATCAGGTGCCCCAGAATCACCCAACCGAAACTTGACAGCATCCGCATCAGCGACACGCGTCGTTCCAGCACGGCCAGCGGGATCAAGGCGAAGCTGCCTGTCACCAGCTCCAAGCCCAGCAGGACGATAATGACAAAGCCGACCGGGAAAATCACCGCCCCCACGATCCCCAGCGAGGTTTGCTGCGTTGCGGAGAAGGCCAAAGTAGTGGCAAAGGCGAGGATCGCCCCACCCAAAAAGCCTTTCACCAACAGCTGCAGAATGCTGAGGTTGGCTTTATTTTCTCCGGTCTCAATCATCGTTCCGAGTACTTCTCCTGGTTTGACGTAATCCATGATTCGTCCACTCCTTAATTGCAGCGTGATCTCTATGCGCTACAGCGAAATATAGATAGCTCCGGTTGCTTCATCCACTTCGGTTTCATAAACGGTAACTTCGCCATGATCGGGTTCTTGGACGCGCCCGTTGTGCAGGTTGATCTTCCAATCATGGAGGGGACAATGCACGGCCGAACCGCACACCATCCCTTCCGACAGCTTGCCGCCCTTATGCGGGCAGCGGTTTTCGATCGCATGAATGCTGCCGTCACTGAGGCGGAAGATGGCGACCTCCCTCCCCTCGACGATTACCGTACGCGAGCCAAGCCGATCTATATCGTCCAAACGAGCCACCTGAATTTTTGTAATCATTGTTTCTCCCCCCCAAAAAGATTACGAATTTTGCAATTGCACGTCTTGCAGCGGTTCGAAGTTTTTGCGCAGCTCCTGGTTGTCGATAATTTCCTTCCACGGGTCGATCGTCCGGCTCAAGGTATCCTCAATCCGTGCCGCCAGGGCCTTGCGTTCTTCGTCTTGTTCCAGCACCACCTTGATCGCGTCCAGCCCAACCCGTTCAACCCATTGCGCGGTGCGCTCGTTCCAGTTCGCTTGCTCGCGGTAATGCTGCAGGAACGCCGCCGTCCATTCGACCACCTCGTCTTCGGTTTTCACCACGCAGAGCAGATCCGCCGCCCGAACCTTCACCCCGCCGTTACCGCCGACATGGAGCTCCCATCCGCCGTCGATGGCGACGACGCCAAGGTCCTTGATTGTCGCTTCAGCGCAGTTCCGCGGGCAACCCGATACCGCCAGCTTGACTTTACCCGGCGTGTTCAGGCGCTCGAAGGCTTTTTCCAAGCGGATGCCCATCCCGATGGAATCTTGAGTGCCGAACCGGCAAAACGTCGAGCCCACGCAGGTCTTCACCGTCCGCAGCGCTTTGCCGTACGCATGGCCGGACGCCATGTCGAGTTCCTCCCATACCTTTGGCAAATCCTCCTTCTTCACGCCCAGCAGGTCTAGCCGCTGCCCGCCGGTGAACTTCACCATCGGCACATCGTATTTCTCCGCCACCGCCGCGATCCGTTTAAGTTCGGCTGGGGAGGTGACGCCGCCGTAAATCCGCGGCACGACGGAGAAGGTCCCGTCCTTCTGGATGTTCGCGTGATAACGCTCGTTGGCGAAGCGGGACTCTTTTTCGTCCACGTATTCAGCTGGCCACAACATCCCCAGATAGTAGTTCAGCGCCGGGCGGCATTTGGAGCAACCCTCCGGCTCGCGCCATTCCAGCACGTTCATAACCTCGCGCACGCTCTTGAGCCCCATCTCCTTAATGCTGGCGACGATCTCGTCACGGCCCAGCGGCGTGCAGCCACAGATCCCTTCCTTCACCGCCTTGACATCGCCTTCCGCGTAGAGGTGCAGCAGCCCCTCCACCAGCGGTTTGCACCCGCCGCAGGAGCCGGACGCCTTCGTGCACGCTTTGATCTCGCCCACGCTGGAGCAACCGCCCTTCACCGCTTCGACGATGGTGCCTTTGGTTACCCCGTTACACCCGCAGATGATTTCATCGTCGGCCATCGCTGCCAACCGGGCATTCGGGGACGCCGCTCCACCCCCGGCTTGACCTGGAGCATAGCCGAGCAGCAGCTCTTTCTCTTTCCCGACCACGGATTCACCGCTTTTGATCTTGGCAAATAACGAGGGGCCATCCGTCGTGTCGCCGAACAGTACCGCTCCGATCAGCCTGTCGTCTTGCAGGACGATTTTGCGGTACGTACCCTCCAATTCGTCCTGAATGCGCAGCGAGCGCGATCCTGGAGCATCATTGAAATACCCGGCGGAAAAGACATCCACTCCCGAGACCTTCAACTTCGTCGAAGTTACGGAACCTTCGTACCCGGCTGTAGCTGCGCCAGCCAGGCGCTTCGCCAGCACGCTGCCTTGCTCATAGAGCGGAGCCACCAGCCCGTAGGCGATGCCGCGATGCTCCGCGCATTCCCCAACAGCGTACACGCCTGGTGCGCTGGTCTCCAGATAGTCGTTTACGATGATGCCCCGCGCAACCTCCAGCCCGGCCTCTTTTGCCAGCTCAATGTTAGGTTTGATGCCGACGGCCATCACCACCAAATCCGCTTCTAGTCGGCTTCCATCCGCGAATTCCAGCCCTTCGGCCCGCCGTCCGCCGTAAATGCTGGCCGTTTGCTTCTGCAGCAGGAACTTCATCCCCTGCGCCTCCAGCTCGCGCTGCAGCATCTTCGACGCCGGCTCGTCAAGCTGGCGCTCCATCAAATAAGGATGGATGTGCACGACCGAGACATCCATGCCAAGATGCAACAAGCCCCGGGCCGCCTCAAGGCCCAGCAATCCGCCGCCGATGACTGCGGCTTTCTTATATTTGCGAGAGGCTTCCATCATCCGTTCGCAATCCTTGATGTCGCGGAACCCGATCACGCCTTCCTTGCGAGCGCCGGGAATCGGCAAGATAAACGGGTTTGAACCCGTGGCCATAATCAGCGCATCATAATCGGCTTCCACCCCGGATGCGGATACGACCTTACGCTTCTTCGTATCGACGCGGACGACTTCATCCCCCAGGTGCAACTTGATATGATTTTCCTCGTACCAAGGCAAGTCGTTAATCACGATCTCCTTCATGTCCGCTCCGCCCGCCAACACCGAGGACAACATAATGCGGTTATAGTTCGGATGCGGCTCCGCGCCAAAAACCGTAATCTCATACGCCTCCGGAGCCAGCTTCAGCACATGCTCCACCGTCCGCATTCCCGCCATCCCGTTTCCTATCAGCACCATTTTTTTCTTTTGGTTCATCTCCATCTCCCCTTTCTTGAATCGCCAAAAAACACAAAAAGCCCGCCTCGCCCCTAGAAACACGCAGCTACAGCTAGTGCGTTATTTCCACGGTTTGCGAAGACAGGCTCCATTGCCGCTTCTTGCGGGCACCCCATTGTACCCGGCATGGTCATGATCGAATTTTGAATTAAGCAAATTTAAATCAATCGTTTCGTTGCCATTTACTATATAATGAGGATGGCAGTGATGTCAATATACATTACATAAAATTGAGCTATCAAAAATTTTTATGTAAGTTTTTATAACATATGTATTGATTTTTCTGAAAAAAGGCGCGAAAATACATGTAACCATTAAAATTTGAAATGTGATGTTAGGTTTTCTTTCCTCTTCTCTCTTCGCAGTATCGCTTTACCATTTATAGCGTAACCCTTAGCCCTGATCCTTTATCGCTTTAAAGCTAAGAACCCGCTTGGATTCTAGAAACACATCGTTATGGATAGGAGGGATCACCTCTCGATGCGCTTCTTACTGGTCATTCGCGAAGCTGCAATCCCTGGGACTGCGCCGGCAGATCCCCTGAAGTCTTTGCCCTTGGCTGAACCCGAAACCCTCCTCAAAACGAGCGGGTATCAGGTCTTCGCCTCCTGTCAAGAGACCCAAATCCGCAAGCGGATCAAAGAGATAGACGCCGCGGTGCTGGATATGTCGATCGAAGGAATGCAGCGCTGGGGGACCGTGCTGCTCAAGTGGAAGGCGCTCCCGCTTCTATGGTGGTGCAGCCCCGAAACGGCTAGCTCCTCCCTGGAGGCATGCGAAACCGAGGTCCCCGTAGACGGCCTGCTTTCCCCGTCCATGACGGCATCGGAGCTGCATTGGGCGCTGCACTTCGGCGCCAATCATTTTTTTGAGCGCCAAACTTGGCAGAATGAACGGGCTCAATTGGTTTCTCGGTTAGAGGAACGGAAGTGGATCGACATGGCCAAGAGCATCTTGTGCGACGTCAACAAAGTGTCCGAAGCCGAGGCTTACGACCTGCTGCGCAAGCGAGCGATGAACGAACGCAAACGGATGGTGGATGTAGCGACCTCGGTCGTGAAGGCCCACCAGCAATTGAAATTTTGAGTAGCATCGTATTCCATGCTTACAAATAAAGGGGGGCTCCCGATGACGATGACAGAAATCCTGAAGGAAGTAGGCCGAGGCAAAAGAGGCGCCCGTGACCTGACTTACGAGGAGGCAAGCGAAGCTGCCGAGCTGATGATCGACGGCCAAGCGACTCCGGCCCAGATCGGCGCCTTCTTTATGGCGCAGCGGATCAAGCTGGAGAGCGTGGAGGAGCTGAAGGCGTTCGTGACGGTCTTCCGCAAGCACGCCCATCGCTCGCCCATTCCGCAGGGATTGGACTGTGCCGGACCTTATGACGGCCGAACCACCTCCTTTATGGCGACGTTCGCCACCTCCTTCCTGCTGGCAGCGGGAGGACTGCCTGTCACGCTGCACGGCACCCCTTCGCTTCCGCCCAAGTGGGGCGTGACCCTAACCGATCTGCTCAGCGAGTTAGGCGTCGACAGCCGGTTGATGGAATGGGCGCCCGCCGCCCGTCCGGCTGATTTTGCCGGAGTCCGATTCGTGCCGTCGGAGGTCTGGTGCCCGCCGCTGGCGAAGCTTCGCCCGATCCGCGAGGAGCTGGGCCTGCGGACGATTCTGAATACGATCGAGAAGCTGCTGGACTTCAGCGATTCGCCTTATTTGGTATACGGCGTATACCATAATACGGTGTTCGACCGGATGGCCCAGCTCATCGAGCAGCTGGATTACCGGAGAGCGTTGATCGTCCAAGGGGCCCAGGGTTCGGAGGACCTGTTTATCGATCGGCCGACGCGCACCTATGTGGTGGGAGACGGCGAAGCCAAGCTGCATGTCGTTAACCCGGAGGCCTACGGGTTGGACACCCCGCTGCCGGAGGAGGACGATACGGTCTGGACCGCAGCCAAACAGCTGCACGTCACCGAGCAGGTGCTGCAGGGCCGGGCGCACCCGGCTTACGTGAATCAGGTGCTGCTGAACGGGGCGGTCCGCCTGGAGCTTGCCGGGCGCGTCGATTCGGTCGAGGAGGGCATCTACACCTGCAAAGCGCTGCTGGACGACGGCGGTCCATGGGCGACTTACTGCAGCTGGCGCGATACGCTGCGCCTGGAACAGAGCGCCGCCGCAGAACGCGCAAAAGCCCCCCATCAGGCCTGATGTACATGGCCCTGTGGGAGGCTTTCTCACGATAGCATCGAAATAGCGGTAAAGATTCACCTTATTTCGTGTCACTTGGCCCGTTGGCCAAAAATAACGCCACTTTTTCACCTTATTCCCGGTTAAAACGCCAAAATGATGGCCTCAACCGGTGAATAAGGTGATTTTTTACCTCTATCTGGGCGTCCGGACGGGATTCGCGCGAAATAAGAACATTTTTTCACCTTATTTCGCCCCGGCGCGCCGTCAGAATCAATACGCCCCGCGAATGTGCTGCGCGACTTCGTTCTGATAGAAGTGTGCCAACCGCTTCAGCTCTTCCTCGCTAAAGGAAGGCACATCGATCGCGCCAAGGTTGTCCTCAACCTGGCGCACGTTGCGGAAGCCGGGGATCACGCAGGTGACCTGCGGCTGGTCGAGGATCCAGCGCATCGCCGCGCGGGCCATGTCCCCGCGGCCTTCGGCGATCCAGCCTAGCTGCGCCGCCAGCTCGACGCCCTTGGTGAACGGCAAGCCCGCAAACGTCTCGCCAACGTTAAACTGCTCGCCATTGGCGTTAAAGCTGCGGTGATCGTCCGCATCAAACGTCGTGTCCGGCTTGAACTTGCCGGTCAGCAGGCCGCTGGCCAGCGGCAACCGCACAAGAATGCCGACGCCGGCTTCCTGCGCCTTTGGCAGCAGCTCCGTCAGCGGCTTCTGGCGGAACAGGTTCAGGATGACCTGCAGCGCCTTCACCCCGGGAACGTCGAGGCAGAACAAGCCTTCTTCCACCGTTTCCACGCTGACGCCGTAATGGCGGATTTTGCCTTCCGCCTGCAGCTTGTCCAGCACCTCGAACACCCGCCCGTCCTTCAGCACAGACAACGGCGGACAATGGATCTGGTACAGGTCGATACGCTCGCGCTCCAGACGTTTCAGGCTGGCTTCGCAGTAAGCCCGCACCCGCGCTTCCGAATACGTCTCCAGATCGTGAATATCGCCGGCACGGCAAAACTTCGTCGCGATATAAATGTCGTCTTCCTTCCCTTTGGTCGCTTTGGCGAGCAGCTGCTCCGCATGTCCGTCGCCGTAAACGTCCGCCGTATCGAAGAAGTTGACGCCTTCGCCGATCGCCTTATCCAAGCCTTTTAAGGCTTCATCATCATTCGTGTTGCCCCAGCTGCCGCCGATGGCCCAAGTGCCGAAGCTGACCTCGCTGACGTGCAGCCCCGTATTTCCGAGCTCCCGATATTTCATCGGACTTCCCTCCTTAAGGTTTGCTATGCCTAAGTCTGTCTCCAACAGGTCCTGCATGCTTCAAAAAGAGGCCCCTCCAACCAGAAGGGCCTCTCCCTATTTTACACTAAATTAAAGCGTTTCCGCCATCGCGGTTTGCCGTCTATATTACCGTTTAAAATACCCTCTAGTAAATCGTTCTCCCCTGCTCATCCGGCACCCCGGATTTGCGGTAGAAATACGTGTTGATCACGTCGCGCCAATGCTTGGCATGCTCCGCCTGTTCCGCCAACCGATTCGCCACCGCCGTGTGCCGCAGCGGATCGATTCGATCCTGAAGCGCAGGCGCTCCCCAGGCCTGCTTCAGCTCCGCCGCCGCCTCGGCTCCGGCAAAGTGCGAATCATAGATATGCTGGATGACCGTCTTTCCCGAGTGCAGCCGATGGCTGTAAGGCACATGGTGAAAAAAAAGCAGCAGCTCATCCGGGCACTGCGCCAGCGATTCATATCTTTCCCGGTTCGGCGAAACATACTGCGACGTATATCCCGTCCCGGTGCTTACCGTTCGGTCGACCCCAATTCCGTCCCGATCGGCAAAATGATACGTCCCCCAGCGTGAGTATTCATATCCGTCGACGTCAGGGCCGTAGTGGGTATGCGGCACCACCATCCAGCCGACGCCTAACGGAGCGGTATAGCTTTCGTAAATCGGCCAGGAGGCCATTAACATGTCGCGGATCGGATCTGTAATCTCCGGATCGCTGCTAAAGGTCAAACCGGCCCATTCCTCGGCAATCGCCTCTGCAGAGAGCTCCGGGTTCCAGATCAGCCGGCCGTAGCCAAACAGGTTGGCCTGCGCCAGCGGATGTCCGGTCCAGCTCTCGTCGTCGCCGATGTTGGACACCGCCGCCACGCCGCTGTATGTTAGGCCAAACAACGTCCCGTCCACTACACGCTTCACCGCGGCCCCGCCGTCCGCCGCATGTGTGTCAAAGTCCAGCACCTGCTTCCACTGCGGGACCAAATAACACAGATGCCGTTGTTGTCCGGTGTATTCCTGGGTAATTTGGAATTCAATCATTTGATTGGTGTGCGGCATCGCGCCAAATAACGGGGAAACCGGCTCCCGTACCTGAAAATCCATCGGCCCGTTCTTGATCTGCAGCAGCACGTTGCCGCGGAAATTCCCGTCTAGCGGCTTGAAATGATCGTAGGCCGCGCGGGCCCGATCCGTCGAACGGTCACGCCAATCCTGCATGCAATTGTAGACAAAGCAGCGCCAGATCACCAGCCCGCCGTGCGGGGCCAAGGCGTCGGCCAGCATGTTCGCGCCGTCCGCATGGTCTCGCCCGTAGGCGAACGGACCTGGGCGATGCTCGGAATCGGCCTTTACCACAAAGCCGCCAAAATCCGGGATCTGCCGGTAGATCCGCTTCGCCGTCTCCGTCCACCATCGGCGTACACCGGGATCCAACGGATCGGCCGTTTCCAGATCGCCCAGCGACAACGGCGCCGCAAAGTTAATGCTAAGGAACACCCCAATGCCAAAAGCGCGGAACACTTCGGCTACGCGCGCAACCTCCGGAAGCACTGCCTCAGTGATCCACCGTGTCTCCCGTTCATGCACGTTTACGTTGTTAATCGATATCGCATTGATCCCCACCGAAGCAAGCAAACGCGCATAATCCCGGACGCGCTTCAGGTTCTGCACGATCTCGCCGTCCCGGTAAAAGATGGAGGCCCCCGCATATCCCCGTTCAATCGAACCGTCGGCGTTATCCCACTGATTGATCATCCGCAGTTGGTTTACCGGTTGTTCTCTGGCAGCCAGACGAGACGGTACCCAGCCCTGCGCGATTCCAAACAGCAGGCGAAAAACACCGTACAACACGCCGCGGGTCGATCCGCCCACCAATTCCAACCGCAGAGTCCCGTCCGCCGAAACCAACCTCAGCGTAAAAGCATCGCGCCCGGTGTCCCACCTTGCCGGTTCGGAGCCCTGCCGTTCGGGCACCAGCCCAATCACCGCTTTCCCCGCTGTCCGCAGGATCAGGCAGGAGCCTTCAAGCGGAGCCTCGTTTAGCACCACCGGTTGAATTCCCAGCATCGCCTGCAAACCGGCTTTTAGCTCGCCAACCGCTGTCGCGTATACCTCATCCTGCTCCCCCAAGATGACGATTTGCCCCAGCAGTTGGCGATAGGTGGCAAAGGGCTCGCCAGCCGGCTTGCTGCCATATTGAAGCCATGCTTTATATAACGTGCTTTCGTTCATGCTCATGGCCGCTTCTCGGCAGCCCATGCCGCAATGCGATCAAACGCCGCCTTCGGCCGATGTTGGGTATCGAACAGAAATGGCCAGTTCTTCCGGCCGCGAACCGGGAAACCGTCCAGCCAGGTGTAATCGTCCGCCGCTCCCCAGAAGGTAACCCCACTGATTACGTCACGGTACTCCAGTAACAACCGGAACACAGCTTCATAACGTTCAGCCTGCTGCTCCAGCATGCCCGGCTCCGGCTCGGTCAAGTCGGTTCGCCGGTCCTCGAAGCGGAACATCGACACATCCAGCTCCGTGAGTTGCAGTTGCAGCCCAAGCGACGCATACTTCTCGATCGCCGCCCGAATCTCGTCCAGCGACGGATCAAACAGGTTCCAGTGCGCCTGCAAGCCGATGCCATGAATCGGCACTCCTTGCTCCAGCAACGATTGGACAAGCGTATAAATCTTGTCGCGTTTCAGTGGATTTGACTCGTTGTAATCGTTATAAAACAAGAGCGCCTGCGGATCCGCCTCATGCGCGTATTCAAACGCTTTGGCGATGAAGTCGGGCCCTGCGATCTCCGTCCACTTGGAGGCCCGCAGCAGCGCGTCCCCTTCGTCCGCGATCACCTCGTTCACAACATCCCAGGCGTAGATGTCGTTCTTGTAGCGACCCACTACGGTATGGATGTGCTCCCGCATCCTTTCCAACAACAGCTCCTTGCTTACCCTCCCGCCTTGGCGGTCCTGGAACAGCCAATCTGATGTCTGGTTATGCCATACCAACGTATGTCCCCGCATAGCCATGCCGTGCTCTCGGGCGAAAGCGACCAAACGGTCCGCAGCCTCAAACGTATAGGCCTGTTCTTCCGGATGCACGCTGACGAACTTCATCTCGTTTTCGGCCGTAATACTGTTAAAGTGATAAGCCAGCAAAGACGCCTGCGAACGGATCGTCGCCGGATTCACCGCCGCCCCGATTTTGAAGTCCGCGGCAAATAGCTGCTTTAATGCCGGCACTGATCTGAACGTTGAATCCATGATGAATTTCCCCCTCACCGGTTCATACGGCTTTATAGAATTTCAAACCAATCGAAGCAAGCCGACGCCTCGCAGGCCGTCCCGTTGCCCGACGCATACAGTCCGACGACAACGCCGGTAAAGCACATCTTCCGGACGTAATCCTCCGGCGACAACGAACGTGCTGTTTCCGAAGCCAACTCGGTCCAGTGCCGGCCGTCCAAAGAGTAACACAGCGTATAGCGCTCTTCGTCCGAGCGGATTTTAAAATACACATGATCCGTATATACCGGCACGATCACCGCAATCCGCGTCTCCCCGCGAACCGTCAATCGGGCAACCACCTTGTTCTGGCCGTCCTCCCGTGTTAAAAACACTTCGTGATGCGCAGCCTCATCGCGGCGGGCACACAGACCGGCCTCTTCCCCGTCCCGGATGCCCTTAAACTGCAGCAACGTGCTCCATTCCGCCGTGGTCCGCTGCTGCCTTCTACCCACAAAAGCCACCGGAGCCACATCGTTTAACCCCGCCGCCTGCCCGCGCAAAGCCAACCAACCCGGACGTTCGCTCAGCGACCAGCTGTCCTCCGCCGGATTACGAAGGAACGTCCAAGCCAAGGAAAGCGTCCCCCCCTCAAACTCTTCCTTCTCAGCCAACGAAGGTTCTCCGGCGTGCTCCGCCGGACTCCCCACGGGACTCCCCGGCACCCGCGGCACGCTCATCTGCAGTTGCACAAGCCCTTCGTTATTGTCGATCATCGGCCAGCCGTCCTCGCTCCAGGCGACTGGCGCCAGGAACGTTTCCCGGCCCAGCACGCTATAGTCGGAACCCACCAGTCGCACGCCAAGAAATACAGCCCACCAATCCCCGTTTGGCGCTTCGATGAGGTCCGCATGGCCGAGATATTGAATCGGATGCTCCATGCTGCGGTGGGTTAGGATCGGCTCCGGATACAACTCAAATGGCCCGTACGGCGTGGGCCCGCGACCGATGATTTCCCGGTGCTCCTTAGCAGTGCCGCCCGAGGCGGTCATGATGTAATACATGCCGCGGATCTTGTACAAATGCGGCCCTTCCGTCCAAGGTCCGCCGTCCCCCCGCCAGATCACCGCCGGTTCGCTTAATGCCTGGCCGGTCGCGATGTCGATTTCGTATTGGATGGCGTGGGAATCGTAGTCGGCGCCCTGTTGTGCGGTCACGTAAACCTTGCCGTCGTCGTCGAAGAACAACGACGGATCGATGCCACCATACGGAATGCGGATCGGATCGGACCAAGGCCCCGCAGGATCGGTTGCCGTCACGTAAAAATTGCCGATGCCCCGCACATCAGTTGTGATCATATAGAACACGCCGTCATGATACCGGATCGTTGGCGCATAGATGCCGTCCGAGCTAAGTCGATCTCGAAGGTCCAGCTGGCTTGCACGGTCCAGGACATGTCCAATCTGTTCCCAATGGATCAAATCCCGGCTATGGAAGATCGGTACGCCCGGAAAATACTCAAACGAACTGTTCACCAAATAAAAATCATCCCCGGCCCGAGTGATGCTCGGGTCGGGGTAAAATCCGGGTAAAATCGGATTCGTGTAAGTGACTGGGGATTTTAACATTATTCTTTGACACTCCCTACGTTAAGACCTACAACGAAATACTTCTGCATAAACGGATACACCAGCAGGATCGGAACAGAGGCGACCACCGTTACCGCCGCCCGGATGGACAACGGAGTGACCATGGATGCGGCCGAATCCTGAGTCATGCCGGCGCCGTTCGCGACGGCCGGATTGCTGTTTGCGTTCATACTCGAGGACAGCAATTTCATGAGTTCATATTGCAAGGTACTGAGTTCCTGCCTCGAAGATGTATACAAGAACGCATCAAACCACGAGTTCCAAGCGCCTACGGCAACAAATAAAGCGATCGTCGCCAATACCGGCTTACATAGCGGAAAGATGATGGTCCAGAAAATTTTGAAGTCGCCTGCACCGTCAATTCTTGCCGATTCCACCAAGCTCTCGGGGATCGTGCCAATATACGTCCGGATGACGATCAGGTTAAATGCACTGATCATCGACGGAATGACGTAAACCCAAAAAGTGTTGATCAAATGCAAATCCTTCATCAAAAAATACCCTGGAATCAAACCGGCGTTAAAATACATCGTAAGCACAAAGATGAACGTAATCGACTTACGGAACACGTATTCCCGCCGGCTGAGCGTATAGGCGAGCATCGTCGTCAGGAAGAGGTTCAGGATCGTGGACAGTACCGTTCTCGCCACGGATACCAGGAAAGCATCGTAAATCGTGCCCGATACGAAGATCGCTTTGTAGTTCTGGAGCGTGAATTGTCTTGGCCATAGGTAGATCCCGCCTCGAATCGTATCGTTCCCCGCATTCAAGGACACCACAATCGTGTTTAGAAAAGGATACAACGTAACAACAACAAGAAATATCATGAACAGCGTATTCAGCGTATTGAAAATAACCGGCTCCAGCTTTCCTCTTCCGACCCGGCTTTGCAACGCAGCAGCAGATACTCGCTCCGGGGTGACCGATTGGTTTGCCATAGTTATAACAGCCTCTCTTCCCCTAGTCGTTTGGCTATCCAGTTCGCGAAGAGCAGCATGGTTACGCTAACGACCGTTTTGAATATACCGCCGGCAGTAGCTAGTGAATAGTTACCTTGGGCAATCCCATATTTCAACACGAAGATATCGATCGTTTCTGCCCAGTCCACAACCAACCCGTTACCAAGCAGGTATTGCACCTCGAAGCCAGCCTCCAGGATATGGCCGATGGACATGATCAGCAAAATGACAATCGTCGGCTTGATGCCGGGAAGCGTGACGTGGAACATCTTCCGATAGCGGCTGGCCCCATCGATATCCGCAGCTTCGTAAAGCGCCGGGTCTATGGCAGCCATGGCGGCCAAGTAGATGATCGTGTTCCAGCCAACCTCTTTCCACACATGCGAGGCCCCCACGACGCCCCAGAAGTACTTGCCTTCGCTGAGCCAAAGAATCGGCTCTTTGATGAAGTGCAGCCGCATCAGGATATCATTGACGATCCCATCTGAAGCGAGGGAAGTCGCAACGATCCCGGTTACAATGATCCAGGACAAAAAGTGCGGTAAATAGGAGATCGTTTGCACGGTTCTTTTCCAGAAAAGCTTCTTAATTTCATTCAGCAACAAAGCCAAAACGATAGCGGTTACAAATCCCAGTATCAGGTTGATGATACTCATGCCCAGCGTGTTGCGAAGCACACGCATAAAGCTGTCGTCCGTAAATAAAAACTTGAATTGCTTAAAACCAACCCATTCTTGTTGTCCAAAGCTTCTAGCAGGTTTATAGTTTTGGAACGCCATCGTCCAGCCCCACACCGGGACATAAGCGAATAAGATGATATATGCCAATAACGGGACCGACATGAAAATCAACTGTCTCTGATCTTTAATCATGGACCAGGTAATCCGCTGCCGTTTTTGCTTTTTTGCCTTTGGGACAATGGGTTCTTGCAATAAGGTCTCATCCATAATTGTTCTCCCCACAAATCCTATGATTTTTGAAGTGGAAGGCGGGACGCCTTCCACTTCGAGTGTTTTCGATTCTTTTATTTAACGGTCCAGCTATCAATACGCCATTTCAGCACTTCATTGATGCGGTCTTCATAGGCCTTGATATTGAGCTTGCCGATTTCTCCGACGTACTCATCCCAGACTTTGTTGAATTCGGACGGGCTAGCCAAAATCGCTTTTGGCAGATATTTTGTGGACAGGTCATTTTGCTTGGTGTTCACAATCTTCGCCTCAGAACCTTCTACCAAGTCAACGGACCATGCCGGGTAAGAAACTTCGTTTTCCGGTGCCGGCGTAAAGAAGTCAACGTAGCTGTTATAACCGTAGGCTGCCAGGAAGTTCTTATCGTACTCTTCCAACCCTGCTTGGTATTCTTCAGGTTGTGCTGCCGCATCGGTAGCATTGCCATCGCTGAAGTAACCTTCCATTTTCGGGCTGAATTTGTGCAGCGCATCCGCTTTATTCGCCAGCTTCCAAGTCGCATCCGTAAACGTGTCACGTTGCTCTTGAGTTTTCATGAAGCGGCCTTCTTCGTTAACGATGTAATCCTCGCCTTCAATCCCCCAGGACATGATCTTTTGCCAATCTTCCTGGATCAGGCGATCCCAGAACTTGAGAATCTTGATTGCTTTCTCCTCGCCTGCATTTACGCTGATCCCAAAGCCGTTATTCAGGTTCAATGCCGGACGGTCCAGATAGTGATCTGTAATGCTTGTATCGTAAACCAGTGGCAAGCCCACATAGGTTCTTTCATGCTTTTTCGCCGTGATCAGCACGTTCTCCGCATCTTGGAAGTTCCAGTGCTGGTCAAAAAACCCGAGTACGGTACCACTTGAAATTTTCGCAAGATATTGGTCATAGTTTTGCGTAAATGTCTCTTTGTCGATGAGACCTTGCGCATTCACTTCGTTCAACTTCTGATAATATTGCTTCGCAATATCCTTATCTGCAAAGATTTCGGCTTTGCCGTCTTTGACGATGACGCCGCCGTCGTTTGGATGTCCGATCAGATGCTGAGGAGCGTTAAACAATCCCCAGTTTCTCCAGTCATAGTTCAGAATTTCGAAACCGATCGTTGGACTGCCTTCGATGGTTGGGTTCTTTTCCTTGTACTTCGCGATCAGGTCAAAATACTCGTCAAGCGTCTTCACTTGCGGATAACCTGCATCCTCCAGAACAGCTTTTTGAATCCAGAAGGCCGGTCCCGAGTACCAGGTCGTGCTGACTTCCCCGTTATAAGCCCCGTAGTTCGGCAAGATATAGATATGGCCGTCGTTCGGGTCTTTCATCATGTTCCAGTACTTCTCATAGTGCTTCTTCAAATTCGGAGCATGTTCTTCGATGAGGTCTTCCAGAGGAATATAAGCACCCGCCGCCGTCAATTTCGTATTGCCTGTCATAATATCGGGATAATCAGAGCCCGCGATCATAACGCCTAGCTTTTGGTTGATGTCCCCAGCAAGGAATTCGAATTTGAAGGTTGCGCCAAGCTCATCCTTAATTTTCTTGTAAATCTTGTTGTCCGGTGTCGGCTGCTGACCGGCTTCGCCGATAAACGCCGTGATTTCGAACGGTTCAACCTTATCTCCGGCGTTGTTCTCAGTTGTTGCCGCCTGATTGCCGGTGTTGTTTTCGGCTTTGGTAGCGTTTTTGTTTCCGCCGCCGCATCCCGCCAGGATGACGCTAAGCGATAACAGCAGGATCACGCTGAGCCGGAGCATTGATTTTGTCTTGCCCCCCATGTAAAGCACCTCCGTCATGATTTGTTGATGCTCGGGTTAAATTGTAAGCCCTTTCATCAACTTATCTTTTATTCTAAAAGCGCTACCAAACCGCAACTAGTTCACAATTAAAGTTTTAACCTTCAAAATTTCAGTTCCTGTTTCTGTATTCGTTGGGCGACATTTGTAATCTTTTTTCGAATTGCTTAAGGAATTGGCCATAGTTTGCATAACCGACCCGTTCAGCTACCTCACCGTTGTTAAGGTCTCTGTCCCGAAGAAGCTTCACGGCTTCTTCAATACGAAAATTGTGGATCATCTCGTTAAAATGAATCCCGTTCTTCTTCTGCAGCAGCTGGCCTAAATAGACTGGATGGAGATAAAAGACCTCCGCCAACCTTTTAATCGTCAACGGCTCGCGGAAGTGCTCCCGGATATAAGTGTTAATGTTTTGGACAATGCCCTGGGAACGCAGTGTTTTATCTTCAAGGAGTAGATCGATGCACTCTGTACCGAAGGAACGGATGAGATCCATCAGCTCCCGCAAAGTACATACAGCTGTTGCATTCCCGGGGATATCGTATTTGCTCTGCAGCTCTGCGGCCTTGTCCGGGATCTCCTCCATATGCTCGACCATCAAGTACGACAAGTGGATCACAAATTTACGCACGATGTCCGGCGTCAGGTAATGCCCCCGGAAATTGTCCTCCGCCTTGGACAACCCCTCCTCTAAGCCGGCTTTATCCAGCAGCTGTAACGCTCCCACGATTTGATCCGCCAGCTCTGTTTGATCGTACTGGCAGTGAAACGCAAGCGCAGCCACATCCCGGTAAACCGTAATTCCGGCTGGGCCGTTCGTGTAAAAAAGATGCATCATCGCCGTTTGGGCCTGACGGTACACCTCCGCAATCCCTTGCAGACCCGCAGTTCCTTCTCCGACAGCTGCAAAGGCGCCGAGCTTGCGGCACCGGCTCTCCAAATCGCCGATCCGCGCAAGGCCGTCCGGTCCGTCTTGATCGGGGTCAAATCCGTACACCAGGGCAAGGTTTCCGAAATCCAGGTCGATAAGGTACATCGCTTCCCGCTCCTCAGCATAAGCGGAGGCCAGCTCCCGTACCTCTGCCGAACTGCTGCTCTTCGGATGAATGAGGCAGACGTTCCATGCTGCCTGGAGTCTCGACACCTCCGCGATCCGCTTCGCATCCTGGGGAAGACTCGGCGGTTGAATCAGCAATGCCTTGAGCAGACTGACCGCTTCTTCGTAAGTTGCGATCCGGTTGATGCGTTGACGCCCACGTTCCTCCAGCAACTCTTCGTAAATCGCCCCGATCTCTTCGGCGGCCATCTCCTCATCGATCGGCTTCAGCAAATAGCGGGTGATTCCGAAACGGAGCGCTTTTTGGGCATATTGAAACTCGCTGTAGCCGCTGACGATGGCAAAGCTGACCTGCCCGGCATTCTGCTTCTGCCAAGCCTCGATCATCTCCAGTCCGTCCATCACCGGCATCCGCACGTCCGTGACAACCAGATCGGGCTGCAGTTCACCGATTTTCGCCAGCGCCTCCGCACCGTTGCTGCTGGTCCCGCAAATATCGAAGCCAAGCTCCGGCCAGTTGATCCATAGCTGCATCCCTTCCAGCGCTGCCGGCTCGTCATCCACCAATAACACCTTGAATCTCATATTATTCCTCCCTGATCATTCCTTCCTGGTGTTCAAGCAGTTTAATCGGGATTTCGAAGGACACTTCCGTTCCTTCCCCTGGCTTGCTGTTGATGTTGAAGCGAACCTGATCGTTGTAGTACAACTCGAACCGACGATAGACGTTGCGGATGCCAATGCTGTGCTCGGAGGTGCTCTCACTTCGTACAGCTAGAAGGATTTCCCGCAGTTGCTCTGGTTCGATGCCTTTGCCGTTATCCGAAATGACGATGCGCAGCCGGCCATCTGCCACACGGGCTTTGACGGTAACAAGTCCGGTGCTCTGAACCGCCTGGATTCCGTGCTTGCAGGCGTTCTCGACCAGCGGTTGGATGCTCATTTTCGGGATTTTATAGTGCAGCGCCTCCGGTTCGAGGTCAAAGACATATTCAAATTTGTCTCGAAAGCGGAATTTTTCAATTTTCAAATACATGTCGATAAACAGAATCTCTTCCTCGAGCGTGACGAGATCCTCCTTCCAGCGGAGCAACCGGCGCAGCAGTCTCGATAGGTTCTTGATGATATCCGTCACGTCGGAATAGTTATTCTTCGTACAGACGACCAGAATGGCGTTCAGCGTATTAAACAGGAAATGCGGATTCATTTGGCTCTGCAAAAAATTCAATTCAGCCCGCATCCGCTCAGCCTCGAGGCTCTTCTGCTGAATTTCCAACTTATAAACGTTGTTAATCAGGGCGTTGATTCGGGCAGTCATCATGTTGAAGTTGCGAATTAAACCGCCGATCTCATCGCGACCCTCATCGATATTGATCAGGTCGAACTTCTCGTTTGTCACCTTCTGCATGTGGCGGGACAACCGTTTTACCCGGTAATGATACGATCTCAGCATGATGTAAATAAAAATCGAGGTAAACAAAGTGATAGCGGCCGCCATCATTCCGAAAAACAGCCTCATATCAAGCATCGCCTTTGACACTCTTGTCCCTTGTGGAATGCCAATCAGGCGCCAACCCTTTACATACCTTGCGTTGCCAATAGCGACGGACTCCACGCCTTTCTCCGTATCCTCTGCGGACAATTCCAATTTAGGGTAACCCATGCTAGCATCCTGCCGGTACCCGCTGTTGGCCGATACGATGATCTCGTCGTTTCCGTTGACCAGATATAAGTTGAGATAATCCTTCTCCCGAACAATGACGTCGTAGATTTTGCTAAGGTCGATGTCGATCCGCAGCACCTTGTCGAACGTGTTGTAGGAATCATAATAATCCATCTTCTCAATTACGCTGAAATATGGCTCGGTTATGGACGGGTTTATAGCTTGCGAAGCGCGATATGCAGCGACGACCACCGGGTCGCTCGAGTTCTGCCAAATCCGGTACCAATCGCTGTCTCTCACCTCATCATCTAGCATATGATAATTGCCGCCGGGGATGATCGTCGGATTGGTGGTGTAAATCCCGATCCGTAGAATCTGGTTGTTGACCGGAATGTAGCTGGTGACCCGGTTGCGTAGCTGTTCGTCAAACGTGGCGTAGAAATCAAGCGGGTCCGCATACATGCGATCCATATTCTCGTACAGTGTTTTATCCGTGTTGAGCGCATGGCTGACGGCTACCCCGCCGTCGATAAAATCGTGAATGTCCTTTCGGGCGCGTTCCATGGAAATCTCCAGGTTCTGCTCTTCACGTTCTTTGATGAAATCAGTCATTCTTCCCATGAACAGCAGGTTAATGACCAGAATCGGCAGCAGCACGCCAATAAGGTAGATCAGCAAAAATTTTGTGTTCAGCGGAATATCGTTAATCTTCCCCCGGAATCTCCATCTTCTCATGCTTGCACCACCTCGGGCTTATTCGGCCGGCTTGGGCCCTTCCTCTCACTTGGAAACGTCATTCAGAAACTCGGATTTAAAGACGGAAGGCAGGATCCCGGTCGCCTGTTTGAATTTGCTGATAAAATAGTCCGTATTCGGATAACCCACCTGCAGCGCGATATCGGAAATTTTCATCGGCGTGCGCTTCAGCAGACGTTTGGCCTCCTCGATTCGTTTCTCGTTTAGGTATTCGTTGAAGGCTTTGCCGGTTTCTTTTTTGAACACCTGTCCCAGATAGGTCGGATTCATATGGAACTTCTTGGCGAGGGTTTGCAGCTTCAGTTTGCTGCGGAATTCCTCGTCCACGTACTGAATGACCCGAAACATCGTATTGTTCTCGTTCTGCCGCCGCAAACCGGCCAGCACCAGCGAAGCCTCCCGGCACAGCTTATGCAGATAGCGCTTTAACGATGGGTAATCGTTCATGCCTCCAGAATCCCCTTCGTTCGACTGCACACGGACCATAAAGTCATCAGCGTCTCCGCCGGCTTTCTTGATTCTGCGGCATAACGTCAGCTCCATATTGGCGGCAAACGCCCGAATGGACTCGACGCCTGCCAGGCCGCAAGCGGAGGAGCCAAACACCTCCTCCACCGCCGCCTCCGCGGTCCCGGCATCCCCTTCCAGTACGGCGTCAAGCAGCTGCTCGAATTTCCCCTTGAGCACCTCTTCCGTTTTCATAGGCTGCGGATGATGGCAAGGCAGGAAGAAGCCGATCTTCCCCTGCTCGCGCTTTGCCTTAACGGTTTCCAACGTTTGCTGGTACAGCTCCCGGATCGAGCGAATGCCTTTTCCGGCGCTGCTCATCGCCACGATAACCGGTGATTCGGGACCCGATAACCCGCCGCTCATCGCCAACCCGATCTCCTCCAGCTGCGTCTGCGGCAATTCATCCGTCCGAACGATCACCCCAACTCGGCCCAGGCCATCCAGGAATGAACGATCCGCATTAAGCGGGAAATACCCCAGCACCCGCTGCTTCAGATCCGGTGGATAAGCACCAGCATCGATCAGCAAACAGCACAGCTCAGGATCCCCTTCGAGCTGAAGCGCCGCGGCGGCTTCCTGTTCCAACTGTGCCCCTTCTTCCCCCTGAATCAATCGATTCAGGATGTTATTTTTGAACAACGACTGCTTGCGGGAGGAGGAACGCTCCAATTCTCGCTCCTCCGCAATCGTCAACGCAAGACGATCGAGAATCGCCTCAAACCCCTCTTCGTCAATCGGTTTCAGCAAATATTCGGCTACTCGCTGCCGCATCGCCGTAAGCGCGTAGTTGAAATCATCGTATCCGCTTAGAATCACGAATTTGGGCGGCTTCACCAGCAGTCGTTTGCTCCGTTCGATCAGCTCTAAGCCGCTGATGACCGGCATATGGATATCCGTGACGACCAGATCCGGCTGAAGCTCCTGCATCTTCAATAGCGCTTCGGGGCCGTCCAGCGCTTCGCCGCAGACTTGGAAGCCGTATTTTTCCCAATTGACCATAGTTCGGAGCCCTTCAAGCACCCAAGGCTCGTCATCTACCAGCAGCACTTGCAGCATGACCGCGATTCCTCCTCTACAAGCTTTTTCCCTTTTATATATAGATGCTTAATCTGAACATGTAAGCGCACACATTTTATGCTAGCACATTTTACTTCAATCGTGGTAACTTAATTTAGCCAACAAACAAAGGCAGTCCGGAGCGGGTTGCTCCGAACTGCCTTTTTACTTTCTCTAGCCTGGTATTAATCCTTCAGCAGGTGGTTCTGAAACCACTCCGACGCGGCCAGAACTTCGGTTTCGGTCAATTGATGGCCATACGGCTCCCAATGTACGTGTACTTGGGCACCCGCTCCTCTAAACAAACCTTCCAGCTCCTCGGTTTCCTCCGGCTTGCACATCGCATCATTCCGTCCCGCTCCTATGAAGACGGGAAGCTCCGTCATCTCCGGCAGCGGTACCCCGCGCCGCGGCACCATCGGGTGGTGTAGAATAGCCCCGCTTAATGCGCCCGCATGGTGGAACAACAGGCTCGCCGCGATGTTCGCTCCATTCGAGTAACCCACGGCAACGACCTGCCTCCGGTCGAAGCCGTATTGCGAGGATGCCTCGTCCAGAAAATCGTGCAACTCCTTCGTGCGCAGCACCAAATCCGCTTCATCGAACACGCCCATCGCTAACCGCCGGAAGAACCGGGGCATCCCGTTCTCCAGCACATTGCCTCGAACGCTTAGCACCGCCGATGTTGGGGAGATTCTCTCCGCCAACGGCAGCAGATCGCGCTCCGTCCCGCCGGTGCCGTGGAGCAGAAGCAGCGTAGGTGCCGCCGCTTCGCCGCTGGCCCTTGCCGGAGTCGGCTTGAAGATATGCTTCATCCCTGCAGATCCTCCTTCAACACCCGGACTTCAAACGGGGTGAGATGGTGTTCGATCGCTTCGCGATGCGGTTCATACCATGCCGGAAGCATCAGCTTCTCGCCCAAATGCTCCGGCGACTCGTCATTGGCAAATCCCGGCGGGTTCGTGGCAATCTCAAACAGAATACCGCCTTCCTCCCGGAAATAGAGGGCGTGAAAATACTGCCGGTCGACGATCTGTGTCGGACGATAACCGTGTTCGGCAACCCGGCTTCGCCATTCCTCATGTTCCGCGAAGTCCCGGGCTCTCCAGGCGATATGATGCACCGTCCCCGCCCCGCCCGCGCCGTATTCCATCGGTTTGACGTTGACGTCAACGACATCGCCAAGGTCGCCTTCGGCTTTAAAGCGGGCATAGTCGCCTTCCGTGCCGAGCTTTTGCAAGCCCAGCACGGTTTCGAGCAGCGCAGCGGTTTTCTCCGGTGCTGCGCTGTAGAGCACTGCGCCGCCAAAACCTTTAATCGCCTTGTCAGCCGGGACGCCGCCAAACGACCAAGTGCTCTGCGGACCGGTGGCACGTTCCACCAGCTCGAGCTGCAGTCCATCCTTGTCGCGGAAATGCAGATAGGTTTCACCGAAGCGGCGAGTCTCCGTCGTGGAGATACCAAATTGGTGCAGCCGCTCCTGCCAGAAAGCCATAGCGCCGACCGGAATGGCGAAGGTGGTGATGCCCACCTGACCAGCTCCGACCTTGCCGCGCCGGGCCCCGGGGGTTGGGAAGAAGGTCAGGATGGTTCCCGGATTCCCGTCCTCATCGCCGAAGTACAGATGGTATACTTCCGGCGCGTCAAAGTTGATCGTTTTTTTGACCAATCTAAGTCCCAGCACCCCTGCGTAAAAGTCGACGTTCGCCTGCGGATCGGTCGCAAAAGCGGTGATATGATGAATCCCTGATGTTGGATGTACCATGAGTAACTCCTCCTTATTTTGCAGATAGGCTCAGAAACGGTTGTAGCTGACGAATTCGCCAACAGGTTTGCGGTAGCCGCGCGGACGGAAGCTCGAGGTGTCCTCCTTGCCGATTGCGATCAGCATCACTGGATCATAATTGTCCGGGACGTTCAGCAGCCGGCGCATCGCTTCCGGATCAAACCCAATCATCGGGCACGTATCCCAGCCGCGGTCCTTGGCAATCAGCATCATTTGCATAGCCGACAGGCTGGCGCTGCGAATCGCTTCCTCCCGCATAAAGGCCTTCCCCCGGCTCTCATAGAAGCCGATCGTGTCGGACACGAGCTGGTCGTACTCCTGCTTGCTGAGCACACCCAAATTCAACAGCCCCTCATTCATTGCCTCGGCATCCTTGTGGGCATCCCGTTTTCCCAGTACCAGGATTACCGCCGAAGCGGTCCGGACTTTGTATTGCTTGGCCGCAGCCTCATACACTTGCTCCTTCAACTCGGGATCCTTCACCACGACATAGTGGGTATGCTGCAAATTAAACGCTGACGGCGCGAATTTCGTAAGATTGAAGATTTCTTCCAGTTCCTTGTCTTGGATTTCCACACCGGGGACAAATTTATTCGCCGAACGGCGGGATTTAACGATCGTGGTAAAATCATGTTCATTCGAATGCATGGCTGGACTCCTTCCAGATTAGAAAAATAGTTAAGTTCGTGATCAAATGGATCTCAGAGCAGGGCATCCAGAGAATAAGCTCCCGCACCGGACAACATCAAACCCACCGAAACGGCGATCAACAGCAGATTGTATTCATATCCGCCTGCCGTCGACCAGTACCCGTTCTTGGCATGAACGGAAGCGATCGCTACAATCATGGTTAGAATCAGCAGCGCCGCGCCAATTGGTGTAAACAAACCTGCCGCCACCAGCAAGCCGCCGCCAAATTCAGCGAGACCGGCCAACACCGCCATCAACACCCCGGGCTTGATGCCCAGCGATTCCATCCAACCGCCGGTTCCTTTGGGGCCGTAGCCGCCAAACCAGCCAAACAGCTTTTGCGCGCCATGCGCCATCATCGTGAATCCCAGCACCAAACGTATGATTAATAAGGCCAAGGCCATCGTCATTTTTATTAACTCCTTTAGGGTTGATTTTGAACGTGTACTTGCACTTCGATGAAAGACTCCTTATGACTTCTTAATTTCATGAATCTCTATATTAAGATATCAGGGCTGAAAAGACGCCTTCTGACGCCCTTCCTCACCGCATATCGAATTCGTTAAGTCATTCTATTGGCGTGTGATGCTTCGCACTCTTGGGGTTGCCTGCCGCTACTTAAACCCTTCCTGCGCCGATTTTCCAAGCTTCTTCAACAGCATGGCCGCAATCTCCTTCTCCTCCGGAGAAAGACCGCTGACCGCTTCCTCGATGATGCGGGTATGCTGCGGGAACACCTCTTCGATGAATCGGCGTCCTTGCTCGGTGATTTCCGCGTAGACCAACCGCCGGTCTTCCCGACAGTCCTGACGAGTCACGTACCCTTTCTTCTCCAGCTTATCCACGATATACGTGATGTTGCCGCTGCTCATCAACACCTTGCTGCCGATTTGCTGAATCGGTTGTCTGCCTTTGTGATACAGCAGATCCAGTACGCCAAATTCGGTTCGGGTTAAGCCGTATTGCCGAATTCCCCTGTCGCTATGCGCGTGCACCCACTCGCTGGCCCGGGACAAGACGACAAACAGATGCAGCGCGTCGTTTTTCGTTTGATCCGCCATTGGAGCTCACCTCCCTGTCTTCTCCGAAAATGATAGCATAGCGTAACCTCAAACGTCATGGTTTATTCTTAATATGAGTTATCTTAATATTAAGATATATGATATCGAGATAGGTGTCAACCTGTCTCTGCAAAAAAAAGCCACCCGGATCACTCCCCCGGATAGCCCTATCAAATTACACCTCGATTTATAGCTACTTTCTGCCGCGAGCTGACGCACTGGTCCGCACATTCGTCAGCACATTAACCGCAAATACGATCACACTGATCACGACAAGCGTACCGCCGACTGCCACCAAGGGCTCCAGTTGCTCGGAGCCGTTCAACACCAGCGATAAACTGATCATCATGAGCGGAAGACCGATGGAGTACGTCCAGAACTGGATTTTGCTCAGCAGGCTCTCCCCGGCCCCCGGAAACAACACATAAATGACGCCGGCCAGCGCGAAGGACGCCCATCCGAGCAGATTCACATGGGCGTGCACGCCCGCTAAGGTGTAGTCATGTTGCATGGACATGTACATGCCAAGCAAAACACCGAAAACAAAATAAACAACCGATACCTTAATATACGTGATCCCCAAACCCGTCGCCCCCTCCAATAGGAACAAGTTATCCTTACATGTTCAAAATATGTCACAATCGAAGGGAATATTCGAAGAAGGGGTTCTACCGCCACTCCTCCGGCAACAGCCGTGCATAATGCGGTTGAAGGTAGCGGTCGTCGATCAAAGCCAAACGGCCGTGGTCGGTCTCCGAGCGGATCAGGCGCCCGCCGGCCTGCAGCACCTTGTTCATGCCGGGGAACACGTAGGCATAATCGAAGCCGCTCCGCCCAGATGTCTGGAAGTAGTCGCGGATCAAATTGCGCTCCGGTCCGATTTGCGGCAAGCCAACACCAACGATGGCTACGCCCGTCAACCGATCGCCAACCAGATCGATCCCCTCCGAGAACAAGCCGCCCATCACGGCAAAAGCGATGAAGGTCCGCCCCGGTTCAGGGTTCGGAACAAAAGCGGCCAGGAACTGTTCCCGATCCTCCTCGGTCATCCCCGATTGCTGAAGCAGCAGCTCCGTTCCTTTGTCCGCAGCAGCGGCAAAGTCCTCGTAAATCAGGTTCATATAAGCGTACGAAGGAAAGAAAAACAGATAATTCCCCGGCCGGCCGCGGGTCACTTCCTGCAAGGCACGTACGAGCGGGCCCCGCGTCTGCTCCCGGTCCTGATACCTGGTCGACAGCGGCACCACGATGACCTCCAACTGATCCCGGGAGAAGGGGGAAGGCAAGGATACCGTATAATCGTCCGGCCCCGCGCCCAGCATATCGCGGTAATATCCCATCGGCGACAACGTTGCCGAGAAATAAATGCGGGAACGAAACCCCTTACTCATTTCCTGCAGCAAATGGGAGGGATCCAGGCAAAACAGCTTGATCCGTACTTCCTCTCTAGTGACCTCAGCGTAGGTGACAAACCGTTCGTCGTACAGCTTGCCGATCCGGCCGAAATGCAGGGCATCGAAATATGTCTGGAGCAGCAGCTCCCGTCCCTCTGCCTCTGGACTGCCCGGAGCCCCCGCTTGTCCGGCGGCGGACGGATCGATCGCCAGCTCCCGTTCAGCAGCCTCGGCAAAGGCTTCCACCCGCTGCAGCAGCGACTCCGGCGCGGCTCGATCCACCCGAAACGACTCATCCGCCTGCTTCCGCAGCTCGATAAACTCGGCGTTCACCACCTTCGCCGCCTTTGAGACGGAAGGGCTTTTCTGTTTATAGGCCCGTTGCAGCGCCAGGAAACTGGACTTCCGCAGCTCAGCGGAATACATCTCACGCGCGCGGTCAACCAGATTATGCGCTTCGTCGATCAGCAGCGCGGTTTCTTTCTTCTGCTCGGCGAACATGCGTTGCAGAGACACTTTGGGATCAAACACGTAATTATAATCGCAGATCGTGACATCGGCGGCATAGGAAAGGTCCAGCGAGAATTCGAACGGGCACACCCGATGCTTTCGGGCGTATGCCTCAATGACCGGGCGGGCGAGCTGCGTCTCGTTGGTCAAGATATCCAAGACGGCCCCGTTGATCCGATCATAGTAACCGTCGGCATACATGCAGTCTTCCTTGGTACAGCGGACTTCCTCGCGGAAGCAGATTTTCTCCTTGGCGGTCAGCGTCACAACTCGGGCTTGCAGTCCTTGGGCTTCCATCAGCGCAAAGGCGTTCTCCGCCGCAGTCCGGGTAATCGTCTTGGCCGTAAGGTAATACAGCTGATTCAGCTTGCCTTCCCCCATCGCCTTGAGCGCCGGATACGTGGTGGAGATCGTCTTGCCGATCCCGGTCGGCGCTTGAGCAAACAAGCCCACGGCCTCTTCGATTGTCTTATACACCGCGCCCGCCAGTTTTCGTTGTCCGGTCCGGTACCCGGGAAACGGAAAAGCCAGCGCCGCGATGCTCCGATTCCGCTCACGCCGTTGGTTGCGAAGCAGTCGGGCATGCGGGGCGTATTGCTGAACGACATCATCCATAAAGGTCTCCAGCTCGTCCATCCCGGCGCGTGTCCGAAACTGCTTCCGCTCTCCCGTATCCAGCTGCACGTAAGTCAGTTGAATTCCCATCTCGCTAAGCCCGTTGGCTTTGGCGTACATATAGGCATAACATTTCGCCTGAGCCCAATGGACAGGGTAGGTGTCCTCGCGGATCGCTGCCAGATCGCCAGCCGTGGATTTAATCTCGTCCACGGTCAGGCTCCCGTCCTCGCCGGCCAACAGCCCATCGGCACGCCCATCCACGACAAAGAGGAGATCCCCGCAGGGAATCTCCGCCTTCAAATACACTTCTTTTTGATCGCCTTCACCGTACTGCTTCTGTACCTGCTGATGGGCCTTCGTGCCTTCCGTCAGCGAAACCGCCGCGCGAAAGCCGCCTTCCAAGCTGCCGCTGCGGAACACATACTCCACCAAAGGCCGCACCGCGATCGTAACCGTAGACTCGTTTGCCATATTCCTCTTTGTCACCCGCCGATACTCCTAGAGAACATTTGTTCCACTAGTATATCACGACACGACGGGGATCGCCATGGGAAGCAGCTGTAGCTCAACTCGATTAACTTAACCTCGAACGTGTAATGCCCGGAATTCATCCTCCAGCATGCTCATCAGAATCGAATCATGATACTTGTGATCGTAGAACAACGCTTGCCGCTGCACGCCCTCCCGCTTGAACCCCAGCTTCTCGTAAACGTGCATCGCCCGCTCATTATAGTCGAATACATTTAGTTCGATCCGGTGCAGTCCCAGCACGCCAAATCCGTAATCCAACATCAGCTTCATTGCCTCACTGCCGTAACCCTTTCCGGTATCCGCCGTCTGGTTCAACGCGATTCGAATATTGCAGCAGCGATTGGTCGGATCGATGTCCTGCAGCGCAATGTCGCCAATTGGCCGATCATCATCCCGCCGCACGATGGCCAGCAATACGCTGGAGTCGTCCTGCCCTTTCCGCTCCAGGTAGGCCGCGATAAATTCCTTGGTGAAGTGGCGTTTCGTGCCCGTCCATCTTCTCATTTCCGGCTCATGCAAGCTAGGAAAATACCAATCGACATCCTCCACGTTCATCGGGCGTAAATACACGTTGTCTCCCATTAAAAAACCTGCGTAACTCATCGTTATCTTCCCCTTTTTCATCTCTTGCTGTTCTGTCTTTTGCTGTGGAAATTTAGCCCTATTTGGTGCTCTTTTCGCATCTTAACACAATGCTGTATACTTAAAAATGTACAATTTAATCGAAAAATAAAGGACAGTACAAGCAAAAAAGAGGGGATATGCCGATGTATATTTTGCCGCCCCATAATGACGAGCGAGCACCACAAACCGGGCGTACCTACCGATATGTTGAAATCTACGAGTCGTTTAAGCAAGAGATCATTGCCGGCTCGTTCCAGGAGGAGCAGCGATTGCCTTCGATCCGCAAGCTGGCGGAGTTTCTGGGAATCAGCACAACGCCCGTCGAGCTGGCCTACCAGCAGCTGATCGCTGAAGGTTTTATCGAAAGCCGACCGAAACGGGGCTATTTCGTCGTTAAGCTGCCGGAGCCCTATCAGGCGCTCGAGTTGAGCGGCAAAAAACCAGGACGCGAGCTTCTGCCGGAACCCGCTTTGCAGAAGGCGCATCCGGCGCCCGATGCGGAGAGCACCGAAGTCCCTCTCTACGATTTTCATCTGTCCAAGAACGATTTCAGCCTTTTCCCCTTTACGACATGGAAAAAACTGCACAACCCGCTCTTCCGCCCGGAATCCGCCGACCTGCTGTTCTACGGGGACGCTCAGGGGGATCCGGGGTTGCGGCGGGAGATCGCCGGATATTTAAACCGGTTTCGCGGGGTTCATGCGTCCCCGGACCGGATCGTTATCGGCGCGGAGCAGCATTTATTGCTTCTGCTGCTGGGGCAAATGCTGAAGGGTGAGATTCATTCCGTTGCCGTTGAAGAACCTGGATACCGGATTGTCCCTGCCGCGCTGGCCGCGCTGGACTTCACGGTCCATCCGATCCCCCTCGATAAGCACGGACTTCGCCCGGATTTGCTGCGGACGAGCGGAGCGCGTATCGCCAGCGTCTCGCCTTCCCATCAATTTCCCACCGGCCTCGTCATGCCGTTGTCCCGCCGGCTGGAGCTGCTGGAATGGGCCCAGGCGGTGGACGGCTACCTGATCGAAGACGATTACGGCGGCGAGTTCCGCTATCAAGGCAAACCGGTTCCGGCGCTGCAAGGCCTGGTCCCAAACGACCGCGTCATCTATCTCGGCGGTTTCTCCCAAGTACTTTTACCGGATATTTGCATCCATTATCTCGTGTTGCCCGAGCATCTGGTGGCCCGCTTCCATGCCTTGCGGCGGCACACCCTGTTCGAAGCGTCCGCGTCGGGGATTCATCAGCGCACGTTGCAGCGGTTTATGCAGGAGGGGCATTTTGAGCGGCATATCCGGCGGATGAGGAATCTCTATCGCAAAAAAAATCGTCAGCTCGTCGCTTCCCTCGCGTTTCATTTCGGGGAGCGGGCTGCCGTGACGGGCGATAGCGCCGGTCTGCATGTGATCCTAAGCCTCCGATCCCGCCTGCCAGAGGCGCAGCTGCTGCAGATGGCCAGGCAGGCTGGCGTGCGGATCGCTTCCGCCGCTTTCTTCTGGAACGCGCCGCCGGAAACGGAGCAAAAGTCGTTTATGTTGGGGTTCGGCGGCATTGCGGCGGAGCAGATCGATGAAGGCGTGGCCCGGCTGCATCAGGCCTGGTCGCCTTACCTTCAATAACACCTGCGCGCAGATTATGGGGTGACTTGAATTCCGTAATCCTTTTTCAAGTATGCATCGATTCGCCGAAAATCCGCCGGGGTTAGCTCGCTTAACCGCTTATGCCCCTGCTTCCATTCGCGTGCGAGCAGGATGCCCATCGTTTCCCCAGCCAGTGCGGTAGTGGGAATGACGCGGGCGCTTCCGTAGGCTTTGATTTCCGCGCCGATATTCTTGCCGGCAACCAGCACGTTGTCATAGGACTTCAACTCAAAGGAACGGAGGGGAATTCCATAGCGGTCCGGCTTGCCGTAGCCGATCCCCTTCGCCACGGCGCGGGTGGCCTGCAAGTCGACGGGATAACCTCCAATCGTTACGTTGTCCCAGAACATCCGGCCTGACATCACGTCCTGATAGTTCAGCACGTACTCCGTTTCATAACGGTTATAGTCGCGGATGTACAGATAATCGGGATACCCGTTCAGCTCGGCTTTGCTAAAGCCAGGAATATGCTGGCGCAAAAATTTGGCGATGTCCGGCGCTTCGGCCTTGGCCTTCGCCACAGCGGAACGGACCGACTTCGGATCGGACGGATCCACATCGTAAATCAGCAAGCCATTGATGATCACTTCGCCGTCTTTCTGGTAGGTGGCATTCAGCCCTCTCAGCAGTAACTGGGAATCCCGCGGCTTGTACTGGTAGGTAATGTTGCTGAAGCCGGTAGCGAAATCCCAATCTACATAGGTATTGGAGCCGTATTTTTTGACGACATTCGTCAGCGGATAATCCTCCAGCACGGCTTGATGCAGCTTGCCCCAGTTGACGCCCTTGAACCGCAGCATATAAGTAGCCGCCATATAGTCCGGCTTCTTACCGTTGTACAAGCTCTCCATGCCCGGAATCCGTTTGTTGCCCAGATGGACGGTGAGTGCGCTAAAATCGGTATTTTCCACAAAATACCCCGCCTGCACCTGATAGAGCTTGCCGTCTTTGGCCAGATAAGTTACCGACTTCAGCGTCTTGCCGTTTCCTTCCCCGCCGGCGTTTTCGACCTCCACCCCGTCGAGGGTGATGCCGCTTCGCATAGGAATCCCGCGAATGAGCTTGCGGTAATAGTTCTCAAAGGCGGACCATTTGCGAATCGTCCCGGCATTGTAGCCGTCGTACAAGAATTTCATTTCGCCTTGTACCAAGCTGCGTTTGCGATTGTCGTTAGGCTCGTCCAATACGAGCATCTGCCCTTGGATCAGTTCCCCGCCCGGCTTCTCGCGCGGATCCAGGATCAGCACGCTTAACCCGGCCTCATGCGCCCGCTTCGCCAGGAGTACCCCTTCGATTTCGCTGCCGATCACAACAACGTCATACCGGGTACAGCCCGGCCCGCACGAGGCGGGGGAAGCGGGGGCAGCTGTTGCCGCAGCGGGAAAACGAGCGGATCCAAGCAACACCAAAAAACACAGGAAGGCAAGTAGACAACGATACACTAAAGCCCGTTTGATCTCGAAATAGATGGTCATGAGTTCCGAAGAAGTCTCCTCTACTGGGATATAATGACATCTTATCTCCAGTAAAGGTTTCGTATCCAGTAAATTGTTGGTAGATTATGGAGTTTCCTGTCGGCTTCCGTCGTGAAGCAGCTGGGATAAGCTCAACAGCTTAGTGGGGTCGAGGGGAGCCAACCCCTCCCCGCTTACGCGTACGGCAGAGCCGAAATGCACTTCGGTCACGCCGGTTTCGCTGACGAACTGCGAGACGGTTTCCAGGGTCAAGCCGTGTCCGGCTAAAATGCACAGCGAGCTGCCCTTAGCAAGCTCCACGAGCTCCCGAACGGCGGGAACCGCCTGCGGCGCCGGCCGCAGCCCGCCCGACGTCAGCACCCGGTTCACCTGCGGGTACCGCATAAGCGTGCGCAACCCGGACAGCAGGTCGGCCAACTCGTCAAAAGCCCGATGGAACGTAACGTTTAGCCTGCCGGTCAGCGCCAGAATCCGTTCCAGCGCAGCCTCATCGATCGTCCGTTCCGCGGTGAGCGCGCCAAACACGATCCCCGCCGCCCCCGCTTCGACAATCGCCCGGACTTCCGCTTCCATCGTAAGCATATCCGCTTCCCCGTACACAAATGACCGGCTATGCGGACGCACCATCACGTGGACGGGAATGGCCACGGCCTTTACTACTTGTTGCACCATGCCAATGCCGGGGGTGAGTCCACCTTCCGTTATCGCCGTAATCAGCTCCAGCCGATCCGCCCCGTTCGCCTCCGCGATGATGGCGTCCTCCACACAAGTTACTATGACTTCCAGGAGCATCAGGAATCCTCCTTCTTCTTGATAATTTGTACCTATAATATAAAATAACAAACAAACTGTATATCAAGGAAATCTCGTCCCTTACAGACCTGTGGGGATAGAGACCCTTTTTGCTTGTCGCACCACCACTACCACCATCACAACCACCATCATAACCACCAGTCCACCCACCAAATGTAAAAGTACACTCCATTCGCACCAAATCCGGGCTTATTCGGCGGCTCAAATGTAAAAGTGCAGCTCATTTTCCCCATATCGGGTGGATGACTCCAAATACCTCATTTTCAAATGTACTTTTACAGTTGATCGCCCCATTTCTCGAAAACAGCTCGTTTTTAAATGTACTTTTACAGTTGAACGGGCGAGCCCCAGCACCCTGCTTTCCCGCTTGCCCACAAAAGAAAGGACTTGGAGCCATCCTCCAAGTCCTTTTGTAATTGCCACTATCCCGTTCGCTCAGCTAGGCCGCTTCAACTGCTTGCTGCGCAGCTGTCCGCAGGCCGCGTCGATGTCGGCACCGTGTTCCAACCGAACGCTGACGCTGAGGTCGCGTTTTTTTAGCGCATCGTAGAAGGCCAGCACGGAATCCTGCTCGCTCCGCTGATACTGGCTGTGTTCGTCCACCGGATTATACGGGATCAGGTTAACGTTCACGAACCGGTCGCCCAGCAGGTCGGCTAACTCTTGCGCATGCTCCGTACCGTCGTTGACGCCCTTCAGCAAAATATATTCAATCGTAAGCCGCCGGTTCGTTTGCTCCAGGTAATAGTCAATTGCCGCCATCAGCTTCTCAAGCGGAATCGCTTTATTGATCTTCATGATCCGCGTGCGCAGCTCATTGTTAGGCGCATGCAGAGACACGGCCAAATTCACTTGCAGGTCGGAATCAGCAAACTCGATGATTTTGTCCGCCAGCCCGCTGGTTGATACGGTAATGTGACGTGGACCGATCGCAAGTCCTTTAGGGTCCTGGATCACCCGCAGGAAATCGGCCATATTCTCGTAATTATCAAAAGGCTCCCCGATCCCCATCACCACGATATGGGTCACGCGCTCTCCTTTACCCTGCCGATCCAGGTGCAGTTGCACCTTCATCACCTGTTCCACAATTTCCGCGCTCGTCAGGTCCCGGCTCTTCTTCAACAGCCCGCTGGCGCAGAAGCTGCAGCCGATATTGCAGCCCACCTGGGTCGTCACGCAAACCGACAAGCCGAATTTATGGCGCATGAGCACCGTTTCAATCAGGTTGCCGTCCTGCAGGCGGAACAGAAACTTGATCGTCCCGTCGATCGACTCCTGGCGGACGTGCTCCTCCAAGGTTTCAATGGCAAACTGCTCATTCAGCAGCGTCATGCATTCCGGGTGAACGCCTTCCATCGCTTCGAAATCAGTGACCCGTTTACGGTACAAGCCGTCCCACACCCGTTCGGCTCGGCCTCTTTTATGTCCACGATCCAGCAGCCATGCGGCCAACTGGTCCTTCGTCAAACCATAAATTGATTGTTTATTCATGCGTATCCTCTTTCTAAACGAACTCAAGTCATTTTCTAATTATACCTAATCCGCCATCCCCATTGCCACAGGTAAAAAAACGAATCGCACAACGTCCCCTCCCTAGGTTCGTTTACACAGATTGCCTTCCCCTTTAAACGAACGTTAACATTGGTGCCCTAAAGTGAAGGTACGTTAATGTTTCCATGATACGAGGATAAAGTCTGTCGGAACGAGCAAACGGTCCGGCTTACATACTGGACTAAGGTCGGAACGAAATCACGCCGCGCGGCCGGTTTGATTCTTCCAGGCTTCCTATATACTGGGACTCGGAATGATTCAACGGAACGAACCGTGCGTTTTCTATATCGGTGGAAAGGCGGCAGCTAACCATGAAGCAAAACATGCATATCGTCATCCTGACCGCCGGGTACGGCAACGGCCATATCCAGGTGGCGCGGACGCTGAAGCAATCCCTGATTCGTTCGGGCGTCCGTTCGGTCAGCGTGATTGACCTTTACCGCGAAGCCCATCCGGGAATGAATTCCGTCTCCCGGTCTCTCTATTTATACAGCCCGTGGTTCTCGGCCTACGGCCTGGATTATTACGGGTGGAGCTACTACGCAACCCGGGATCTCCAGAAGACGAGCGCTATAGCGAAATGGGGAAACCAGTTGGGCATGAAAAAGCTGATCACCCTACTCCAAAAGCAGCGGCCCGACGCCATCATCAGCACGTTCCCCTTCGGCGGCATTACGGACCAGCTGCAAAAACACGGCATTCGGGTGCCGGTATTTACGGTCGTCACCGACTTTAGCCTGCACAACCGCTGGTTATTCACGCGCCCGGACCGTTATTACGTAGCCACCGCGGATTTGAAGCG
The DNA here is from genome assembly GCF_001486505.1 of Paenibacillus rubinfantis. GTDB lineage: Bacteria > Bacillota > Bacilli > Paenibacillales > Paenibacillaceae > Fontibacillus > Fontibacillus rubinfantis. The sequence goes on along the minus strand of NZ_LN909063.1, from coordinate 375,472 downwards.
GGAAATGATCGAGCGCGGCGTACCCGCGGAGGCGATTGTCGTCAGCGGCATCCCGGTCCGGGAGCCGTTTTACGAGCCGGTGCGATCCGCGAACCCGCAGGCGCAGGCACAGGCACCGCGAGCCTCAGAGCGATCCCGCTCCGTTCTCGTGATGATGGGAGCGCATATTCCCTTGCCCGACGTCCAGCTCATCACCGCCAAGCTGTTGGCGCTGCCGGACGTACGGGTGGATCTCGTTTGCGGAGGCAACGATAAGCTGCGGCGGCGTCTGGAGCGGCGGTTTGCCGGTCACGAACGGCTGCAGCTATTCGGTTACGTCGAAGCGATCCACGACCGCATGCGCGAAGCTGCATGTATCGTGACGAAGGCCGGAGGCATCACGCTCTCGGAAGCGATCCAGATCCGCACCCCGATCGTGGTCTACAAGCCGTTCTCCGGCCAGGAGCGGGAAAACGCGAGGTACCTGGAGCGCAAAGGCGCGGCCGCAGTAGCCATCTCGCCGCGAGCTTTGGCAGAGCAGGTGCACGAGCTGATCGATTCCGAGGTCCGCAGGGCCCGGATGCTTCAACAGTACGACGAACTGGCCGCAGGATGCGCCACCGAGACGATCGTTCGGGACGTGCTGCGCCTGACCGGCCGTCTTCAAGCTATGGCGGACGGCCAATGATCCAGTTCGCCTACCAGGCTATTGCTGGCGCACAATTAAGAAGCAAGGAGTCTTGCAAATATGAAACGTACTAGTCAAGGGATAACAGGAAACCATCTTACTCCTGCATTTCTGCACGGTGCCGCTATTTTGTTTTTGACGGAGATCGCCCGCAGCGCTTTTCTCATCTCGTTCCTGCCCGCTTATGCCAAAGAGCACCAGATTACGCTGGCGGCGGTTGGTGTAGCCATCTCGGTTCACTATTTGGCCGACACGTTGATCAAAGTGCTCGCGGGTTATGTCCTGGACCGGTTCCCGGCCCGACTGATCTTGAATATCTTCCTGTTGCTCGGATTGCTGGGCCTGTTCGTCTCTTATGGGGTTAGCACTCCCTGGGCGATCGTCCTTGGAGCCGGCCTGATCGGGATTGGGGTCTCCCCCGTCTGGCTGCTTTGCTTATCCGAGATTCGGGAGGGCAGCCGCGGCTCGCAAATGGGGTCGATTTACACGATTTGGCTGGTTTCGCTGGGGCTAGGCCCGGTGGCCGTTAATTTTCTGATCGATCGCAGTTATGCTCTATCGTTCTGGCTGCTGGCCGGATGCTGGACCGCCGGATGGCTGCTGGCCGCCCTGAAGCGGATCGACTTCTCATCTCGGCACTTGATGGAGGACACGATTCCGTTTAAGCAGCAAATGCGCCAAATCGGGAGCAAGCTGGTCCAAATGAAGCCGCTTGTGCCCGGCATGATCGTGCAGACGCTGGCCGCCGGCCTGTTGGTGCCCGTCCTGCCGAGCTTTGCCTCCGAATACTTGGCGCTGGATTACTCGGGATACTCCATCGTGCTGATGGCCGGAGGCCTCATGACCGTGCTGCTGTTAATTCCGATGGGCCGGCTCGCCGACAAATGGGGCCACAAATGGCTGTTGGTTGCCGGTTTTGGCGCCTTGGCCGCCTGTCTTGGACTGCTGATTTACTCCAGGCAGATGTTCAGCACGATGCTGCTTGCCGTCTGCCTTGGCGCAGCGTATGCCGCCGTGCTTCCGGCATGGAACGCGATCCTGTCTCACTTCGTTCCCACCGAGCAAAAAGCGACCGGCTGGGGTGTTCTCTCCGGCATCGAAGGCATTGGCGTCATCCTCGGCCCCATCTTGGGCGGCTGGATGGCGGAAAGCTTCAACGAAACGGTAACCGTGGGAATTAGCGCGCTGCTGTTATTTGGTATCATGCTGTTTTACTGGATCCGTCCAGTGCGCCAGCAGCCAGAGCAATACGGACAGCGCGGGTAATACGCAATATTTTGGGGGAGTGGAGGGATTGGAATGAGACATCGCTATTATCTTCGGCTGCGCGAGTTCGACAACCGGCTGTTTCTGTGGTGCAATCATTCGCTGAGTCACCCGTGGTTGGATCGGATTCTGAAGGGACTAACCCATCTGGGAAGCGCGGCGTTTACCATCGCGTTGACCCTATCCGTGGTCGTCTTCGCTACGGGGACGTGGCAACGGGCGGGCTGGCTTAGCCTGATCGCGCTGACCCTCAGCCATCTGCTCGCGGTCGTGATCAAGAAGCGGTTTCAACGCACCCGCCCCTACGAAGCGCTGCAGGACGCGCGAATTTCGATCCATCCGCTCAAGGACTACTCGTTCCCGTCCGGGCATACGACGGCGGCCTTCTCCACGTTTGTCCCGTTCCTGTTCGCGGCCCCCGGGCTGGCGCAGTTGCTGCTGCCGCTGGCCTTCATTGTTGGCTTGTCGCGAATCTACCTCGGAGTGCATTATCCCTCCGACGTGTTGGCCGGCGGCCTGGTTGGAGGCGTAACCGCCCTCCTCGTTGTTTTGGGCGCCGGGATGGCGTAAGTAGCGGTTGAAGGTACAAACGGTTGATGTCCATGGGGCGTGCGCGAGCCTCCCACCGTCCGTGGGTCTCTCCGAGAAATGTTGCAGTTTATGCAGGATTTTACGCCACTTATCAAGTGGAGCCGCCAAAATGTTGTATTTCCTGCAACATTTCCGAGAAGATCACGCGCGAATCCTCAAAATTGTTGTATAAAATACAACATTTCTCCCACCCACAGCTTGTTCCGCCGCAAAATGTTGCAGTTTTTACAACATTTCTACTGCAGGGATGCAGGGAGGACTTAGGGGAGTGAGACACACAGCCGGAATTTCCGGTGTAAGCGCTTAACCAAACGATCGATCTAAGAAGAAAGCGGGGATAAACGATGCAAGTTGATTCAAAGATGAAACAAGCCGTTCAAGGTGTTTGGATGGGCTGGGAGCGGGTATTCGAGCTATTCAGCCGAATGCGCTCCAACTACGCCGGAGAGTTCGGCATCTGCAAAATGTTCGTTACCAAATATCGCGGAAAAAGCCTGCAATGCGATGACGGCACATGGCTTCAGGACGGCGATTGGATCGGGGAGCTGCATTTGGATAACCGCCAGATCCTCGACATGCTGCAATCCAACGAAGCGAACCGGGTCGCCTTACGAGTCGCCCGCTTAGCCAGAAGCGCCATGCGGCAAATCTGCGCTGAAATGCAAAGAAACCCGCAGCTCAGCCAAGTTAAAGCGCTGCAGGGGATTACGTTGCTGCACCGCGGCATCACACACGGACTAGGCTTCGAAACGCATCGCGTCGACCAAGGGCCCTTCCGTGCATTAACGACCTCCTATCTGCGGTTATTGCTTGCCGTCTTCCATCCAAGCAACCGCAAACGCATCACCGGCCATACGGAGAAGCTGGTCCCGATGAAGCTGGTCATGACCCGCGCGTCGTTGTTTCGGCAATTCGGGACGGAGACAGGGGTTGCCTAATAAAACGACGATGCCCGCGCAAAAGCCCCCCTCTGGAAGCTTCGACGCGGGCACCGGACATGCGGCCATACGGCCCTACAACCATTCACTTACACTCTAAACTTGCCCAACACCCGCTGCAGCTCGTCCGATACTGCCGAGAGCGAAGCGCAAGAGGCGTTGATGTCCGCGATCGATGACAGCTGGTTAGCCGAGGCGTTGCTCACTTCCTGGGCGGCGGCGCCCGAGCTTTGCGCGATGTCCGCAATGACGTGGACGGAAGCCGTCACTTCCTCGATGCCGGCGGACATCTGCTGGGCCGTTGCGGCGAGCTGCTCGATCTGGTCGGCGATCTCTCCGTTCGAGGCGGCGATGCCGGCGAAGCTGCGATCCGTTTCCTGCGTTAACGCGAGGCCCGACTCGACCTCCTCGATCACTCGATCCATCGCATCCAGCGATTGCTTGATATCGGTATCGATCTGCGTCATCACCTCGGCGATCCGCTCCGACGATGCCTCCGACTGCTCCGCCAGCTTGCGGACTTCGGAGGCGACAACGGCGAAGCCACGTCCTTCCTCACCGGCACGAGCGGCCTCGATCGATGCGTTTAGCGCCAGCAGATTCGTCTGCTGGGAGATACCCCGAATCGCCTCAACCATCATGGCGATCTCCTGCGATTTTTCGTTCAGCAACCGAACGAGCGCGCTGCTAGCTTGGACGGAGCGGTCGATCGATTCCATCTGCGCCACCGTTCTGCGAACTTGATCGCCGCCGTCAGCGGCCTGTTGCCGGGATTGCCCCGCCAGCTCGGCGGCTTCGGAGGCATGCTCGGCGATATGCTGCACGCCAATCGCGATCTCCTCCATCGCACGGGCATTCTCCGCTGTGCTCATCGTCTGGCTTTCCGCCCCGGCGGCGACCTGCTCGATCGAAGCCGCGATGCGAGCCGAATCCGCATTGGTTTGCTCCGCAACCGTGTGCAGTTGCCGCGCCGCCTCGGTCACCTTGTCCGAGGCAAATAGCCCTTGCTGCACCAGTTGCCGCAGGTTGGCGCCCATCTGATTATAGCCCGTGCTAAGCTGCCCAATCTCATCCCCCGACTTGTCGTGGACCGAGGCCGTAAAATCACCGGCACCCGCTTTTTCCATCGCTACGGCCAACCGGCTAAGCCGTTTTTTCATACCGCGCATATAGGTCAAAATCAACAGGATCGAAATCGCAAGTGCAGCAGCAAAAACGATGGCAAAGTGCTGAATAAACGTCCCGCGGATCGTATCGATTAAGTGCTGCGGTGCTCCCACGTACAAGATGCCGATGACCTCGCCGTTCTCGGTTTGGATTGGCTGATACGCAGCCTGGTACGTCTTGCCGACCACCACCGCTTCCCCGTAGTAGCTGTTCCCGCCTTTTAGGACAATGTCAGCCACCTTATCGGATACCTTCGTACCAACGGCCCGCTCCCCATCGGCCAATACGTTAGTCGAAACGCGCGTGTCCCCTTGAAAAATCGTCACCGTGTCCCCCGTCAATTCTCCGATCTCGTCCACGATTTCGAAGTTCCCGCTCAGGATCGTGTCGCCTTTAGTCAACTGCTCGCCTTCTATGCGCCAAGCACCAGGATACTTACTGTCCAAGTAATGGCTAACCAGCTCCAGATCGCTTTTCGCCTTGGCGGTGGCAAACGTCTTGATGCCGCTCTCCATTTGCTCAACGGCAACCAAAGCGATTGCCCCCGATACGACTACCAACATGCCAATAACGATGAAATTGATCTTTGTCCCGATGCTTCGAATGCGCATAGGTCTCGCCCCCTTACAAACTTTGAAATAATCATAAGGGGGATCGTTTACTTTTTGTAGAAAAGGAAAGCCCAGCGCCCCCAGAATTTAGGGGCCTGGGCTATAAATATTTTTCGGACTAATCGAGGTATCCGGCGAGCCCGTGCTCCGTCAAATAATCCATCTCCACGTCCAGGATGGTTTCCACGGTTAATTCGTCGAGCTTCACGTCGCTCCGGCTTAGAACATAATCCACCAACTCATCGCCGTCGATCTCTACCTCGTCGCCTTTGGCGTTTTGATGGGCCTGATTAATAAAATCGGCTTCGTGCTTCAGCACCAAACGAATGTTGTCCGCACTCGCCTTCGATCGTTCGGCGATAAACTGGACAAGCTCCTGTTCATTGATTTGATCGCTCACTAGGTTCACTCCTGCCATGTTAGGTTCCATTTGCCTCTAGTCTTTCTCGTAGATATAAATTTTAGTCCGGTACAAATCCCCGCAGGTGACGACCTCTCTCGGCTGCCAGCCCGGCAGGGCAAAGCAAATGCTAATCACCCGGGCACCCGGGGCGAGCTGCTTGCGAAGCAGGGGATCCAGCCGCCGCATCGCCGCAGGGTACAGGTAACAGATCACCGTCCCCGCCGTCTCGTAAGAAAACTCGTATAAATCTCCCCGTACAAATTGAACTTGAGGATAGACCCTCCTCGGCAAACCCAATCGGGAAAATAACCAAGGGATCAGCGAATTCTCAATCCCAACGATCCGCCAGTCCGGATTGACCTTCGCTAAGGCCAAGGCCAGCGTTCCCCAGCCGGCTCCCGCCTCCACGATGGGGGAGATAGGAACCCGCGGAGCCTTTCCCTCAAGAGGCGCGGCACGTGCCAACTCTAAGAGCTCCCGGACAACCGCCTGACGGACTGCAGCGGAAGCAGGCATGGGCGAAATGCCGTTTCGCCAGCTTTGATAAACGATCGCCACCGCCGCCATCAGCAGGAAGAGGAGCAAAACGGCGGTCAGGATGGAGGAGGCAGAAGCGGGCATAGAGACATCTCCTAGACGTTGGGTATCCATGCATGCATTGTACCAGAAAACGCCGTCTCAAGGCGATCCCTTGACCACTCTCCAGTTCCCATCGCAGGTGGCATGGATTGTCCCGTACCGCTGAATGTATTCCGCCACCAGCTCCGCCATGTCGGTCTGGATCTCCTTCACTACCGGCTTGCCTCGATACATTTCGTAATCGCCGCCCCCGCCGGCGCGGTAATTGTTCATCACGACATCGACATCAGCCTCGTCCTGCAGCGGCGCTCCGTTCCGGGTCAGCTTCACGACCCGTTGTCCAACAGGCCGGGTAATGTCTAACTCGTATTCGATACCTTCCCACATGTCGTAATTATAGTGCTGGGCCTTCGGCTGGATATACGCCGGATTCACCGCAATTTCACCGCCCGCGTCCAAAACGAAATAGTTCGCCGTCTGCTCTAACGCCTCCCGGATATCCTTCCCGATCAAGCGCAGGACGGTTAACGTATTGGGGTACATGAAGTTCGTCAGTACGTCCCGCAACGTGATGCTGTCGGCAAATCCTTTGGATGCCTCGCTCAGCAACGCGGCGTTCGAGACCTCTACCCCGGCGGCCTCCATCTGCACCCGGTTGACGAACTCCATAAACGGATGGTCCGCCAAACGGCAGGCGAACGGGTTCATGATCGTCATATCGCCCTCCACCCGGCCGATCGGCTGATCCAGCCAGGCTTGCGTGGCTGATTCCAGCGGCCGTGCGAGCTCCAGCACCTCGGCATCCGCCTCCAGGGCGGCATCCGGAACGAGCAGCTCCGCCGTTTTGTTGCGGACACTCCATTGTCCATCCGCCCCGCGCTTAAAGCGGACGGAGATTTGGCCTAACGCTTGTCCGCCTGTCCCCGGCTGGATCACCGTAACCCCGCCGACCTCGCCCGCAATCATCCGGTGCTGATGCCCCGTAATCAACACGTCGATGCCTGGTACCTCCAGGCATATCGCGTAGCCTTGATTTTCGCCGGTTAACCGTTCTGTCGGCTCCGCCGTCGCCAAATCCCGCTCGAACCCGCCATGATAGCTGACCACCATCAAATCCGGCTGTTCCGCTTCCCGGATGCGGGGAACCCAGGTTTTCACCGTCTCCAGCGCGTCCTGAAACGTCCAACCGGCGATATGCCGGGGGTGCTCCCAGTGCGGGATATAGTGCGTTGTGACGCCCAAGACCGCGATTCTCACGCCCTCTGGGGTGGTCTTCACCACGTACGGCTTGCCAAACGCTGTTTCCCCCGTCTCTTCCGTTAAAATCCCCGCCGACAGCCACGGAAAGCGGGCATCCTTTATCGCCTTCCCCAACAGCTCTTGCCCGTAATTAAACTCATGGTTCCCGGGCACCGCGGCGTCATACCCCAGCAGGTTCATGGCCGCGATGGACGGGTGGACGTCGTTGGGGTGATTTTTGACATGAAATGTGCAGAGCGGCGTCCCTTGAATGACATCCCCGTTATCGATCAGCAGTAAGCCAGGCGTATGCATGCGCTCGCGCCTTATGAGGGTGGCCAGCTTGGCCAGACCGAGCGGACGTTCTTCGTCCGTGCGATAATCCGTTGGATAAATGTAGCCGTGGATGTCGCTCGTGACAAGGATTTTGCAGAGGACTTCCTCCTGACTCAACGGGATAACCCCTGTTTTACGATCCGTATGTTGTTCCATCACCTTCACCTCGGATTTCAATTCATTGCACTTCTCATTCTAGCAACGAAGATCGCAAAGTTTGTAAACTCCTGAAAAAGGAGTTTTTACATACTTCCACCTTCCCTTTGACGGCGGGTTAATAAATCTCTTTTATAGTGATCTCGTAACCTAAAAATGAGAATAGTGGAGGTCATACGCTTGAACAAGATTGCTAAGTTTGCTTTGCCTTTATTTTTGACATTCTCCGTGATCCTGAGCGCTTGCGGGAGCAACGCTCCGGCGAACACCAGCGGGAACGCGTCGGCCGAATCCGGCCAAACGGACGCCGCATCTAACGCCGGAACGAACGCAGCCGCGAATGCAGCAGCTACACCTGCAGATACCGGCTATGTTCCTGAAACGCTAACCGTCCAATTCGTGCCTTCGCAAAACGCCGATACGCTCGAAGCCAAGGCCAAGCCGCTGGAGAAGCTGCTGTCCGACCGTCTGGGGATTCCAGTGAAAGTCAGCGTGTCGACGGACTACAATACGATTATCGAAGCGATGGCTTCCAAGCAAGTGGATGTCGGCTTCTTGCCTCCGACGGCTTACGTGCTGGCTAAGGATAAGGGCGCTGCCGAAGTGATTTTGCAGGCGCAACGCTACGGGGTGCAGGATGAGACCGGTGCACCTACGGATGAGCTGGTGGATTTCTACAAATCGATGATCATCGTCAAAAAAGATTCCGACATCCAATCCGTGGCCGACATGAAAGGCAAAAAAATCGCCTACCAAAACGTAACGTCTTCCGCTGGTTATGTATGGCCGGCTGCCAAGCTTCAAGAAGCGGGCTTAGATCCGTTGTCCGACGTGGAGCCGATCACCGTGAAAGGACATGACCAAGGCGTAATTGCGGTCTTGAACGGCGATGTGGATGCCGCGGCGATCTTCCAGGATGCCCGCAACACCGTTGTAAAGGATTATCCGAAAGTGTTTGAAGACACTCGCGTATTGGCCTTTACGGAGCCGATCCCGAACGATACGATCTCCGTCCGTTCCGACATGAACGCTGAATGGGTGCAAAAGCTGAAGGATGCCTTCATCGAAATCGGCAAAGATCCGGAAGGGCACCAAATCATCGCGGATATCTACACGCATGAAGGTTATGTCGAATCCAACGACAGCGTGTTCGACATCGTCCGCGAGTATAACGAAAAGATCAAAACGGAATAGGCGATTATACGAAATTTGTCGAATATCCCTTGCAAGCCAGTCGGAGCGCCGTGTGCTCCCGGCTGGCTGTGCGTTTTTCCAGATTATTTTTTGTGAAAAAAGGAGCCCAAACGTGATAGAACTACGCAATGTTTCCAAAACGTATCCGAACGGCACCAAAGGGCTGGATCAAATCAACTTGAAGATCGAGCCCGGCGAATTCGTGGCTATCGTGGGCTTGTCCGGTGCCGGCAAGTCGACGCTGCTGCGGTCTATGAACCGGCTGCACGATATCTCGGAAGGCGACATCCTCATCGACGGCAAGTCGATCACGCAAGCCGCCGGCAAGCCGCTGCGGCTGATTCGCCGCAACATCGGCATGATCTTCCAAAGCTTCAATCTCGTGAAGCGCTCCTCCGTGCTGCGCAACGTGTTGGCCGGCCGAGTTGGCTACCATTCCACGCTGCGTACGCTGTTTGGCCGTTTTCCGGAGGCCGATGTGGAGTTAGCTTTTCAGGCGCTGGAGCGCGTAAATATCGTGGAAAAAGCCTACGCCCGGGCCGACCAGCTCTCCGGCGGGCAGCAGCAGCGGGTGGCGATCGCCCGCGTATTGGCGCAGGAGGCCAAAATCATCCTCGCCGACGAGCCCGTGGCGTCCCTGGATCCTTTGACGACCAAGCAGGTTATGGATGATTTGAAACGCATCAACGTTGAGCTTGGCATTACGACGATCGTGAACCTGCATTTTATCGATCTAGCGCGCAGCTACGCCACACGCATCATCGGGCTCCGCGCGGGGCAGGTTGTCTTCGACGGGCCCGTGTCGGAGGCGACGGACGAGCGGTTCGCGGAAATTTACGGCCGTGCGATCGACCGGGAAGAGCTGCTGGCCAGCCGGCTCCCGGGGCCGCAGGTGCTGGAGGCGCAGGCTTGATGAACACGAATCCACGTGCAAATACCAAGACTACGAATACCGATGCTACGAATACCGATGCTACGAATTCCAAAGCCCATACTGGCACCAATATCTATACTAGAGCCGATGCCAGCGCTAGTACTAGCGCCAATCATAACGCCAGCATTAACACTAACGCCAACACTAACGCCAGACTAAGCACTAACCTGTCCGGCCAAGTCGGTTTAAACCGCAGTCGGCCGCCAGCTCCCGGTAAGCTGAAGCATTATTTAACCGCCGCGATCATCCTGCTCCTGCTGTGGGGGAGCGCTGTGGACACCGACGCCTCGCTGAGCAAGCTAATCCAGGGCTCGCCAAACATGCTGGACCTGCTGCGGGAGATGTTCCCGCCGAAGTGGAGCTACTTCGACAATATCGTGCCGGCGATGCTAGAGACGATCCGCATGGCGTTGATCGGAACAACCTTCGGCGCCATCCTTGCCGTACCGGTGGCGCTGCTCTGCGCCTCCAACCTCAGCCGCAGCGCCTGGATCTACCAGCCCGTCCGATTCCTGCTAAACCTCGTGCGGACGATTCCGGACCTGCTGCTGGCGGCGATCTTTGTCGCCATCTTTGGACTTGGCCCGCTGCCCGGCATGATGGCGCTGACCGTTTTCTCGTTTGGCTTGATCGCCAAACTGACGTACGAAGCGCTGGAGACGATCGACCGCGGGCCGCTGGAAGCGATGACGTCCGTCGGGGCCACGTCCGTGCAGCGGATCGCCTTTGGCGTTGTGCCGCAAATCCAGGCCCATTTTATTTCCTACGTGTTATACACGTTCGAAATTAACGTTCGCGCCGCGGCGGTGCTGGGTCTCGTTGGGGCCGGCGGGATCGGCCATTACTACGAAGTCACCTTAGGTTTCCTGGAGTATGACAAGACGTGTATGATCATCTTGTTCACGCTCGCGGTCGTCCTGTTGATTGATTATGTAAGCACCAAACTACGGGAGAAAATGTTATGACAACAAACGCAACAACTTGGCGACACAAAGTGCAGAAGCCAAAAAAGAACCGTTACCGCTGGCTAATTTATGTGCTGCTCCTTCTTCTCTATATCTGGGCGTTTGCCGGTATCCCGTTTGACGGAATCAAGGAAACCGCCGGCCAAATTACGAAGTCCATTCTCTCGGGCTTGTTCTCACCGGATTGGAACTACGTCTATTTGCCGGACGGGGAGGATCTGCTGCGGGGATTGCTCGAGACGTTGACCATCTCGATTCTGGGCACCTTTGTGTCCACGCTGGTCTGCCTGCCGTTCGCCTTCTGGGCGGCGGCCAATCGGGGCAAGTCCCGTTTCGTCTCCGGCTCCGGCAAAATGCTGCTCAGCTTTGTCCGCACCTTCCCGGAAATCGTGATGGCGCTGCTGTTCATTAAGGCGGTGGGGCCCAACGCTTTTGCCGGCGTGCTGGCGCTGGGGCTGCATTCGGTCGGCATGCTCGGCAAGCTATTCGCCGACGAGATCGAGAACATGGATCACGGTCCCACCGAAGCGTTGATCGCAGCCGGGGCGAACCGCCTGCAAATCCTGTGGTACGCCGTGCTGCCCCAAGTGCTGCCGGGTTTCCTGTCCTACACGCTGTATCGGTTCGAGATCAATCTGCGCTCCGCAACGATCCTTGGCGTCATCGGCGCCGGCGGCATCGGCACTCCGCTGATCTTCGCTCTCAGCTCGCGAGATTGGGATCGCGTTGGCATCATCCTGCTCGGCATTATCGTAATGATCACCCTCGTGGATTGGATATCCGGTTATCTCCGGAAGAAGCTGGTGTAATCCTAGATCTTCGACTTCGATACTCGGACACCCTTCGCCTTTTTAACGTCAGCCGCCGCGGACCCAATGTATATGATTTTTCGTATACATTCCCTTGGATCCCCGCCAAACAGGCGCATTCTATATGAAATTTCGAATACATTTCGCCATGTCACCCTCAATTCGGCCCAATATATATGATTTTTCATATATATTGGGCCTTTTTCGCCCGTCGCGGACCCAATGTATATGATTTTTCGAATACATTCCTCTGGATCCCCGCCAAATCGGCTCATTCTATATGAAATTTCGAATACATTGAGCCATGTCACCCTCAACTCGGCCCAATATATATGATTTTTCATATATATTGGGCCTTTTTCGCCCGCCGCGGACCCAATGTATATGATTTTTCGTATACATTCCCCCGGATCCCCGCCAAACAGGCGCATTCTATATGAAATTTCGAATACATTTTGCCATGTGACCCTCAATTCGGCCCATTGTATATGATTTTTCATATATATTGGGCCTTTTTCGCCCGCCGCGGACCCAATGTATATGAAATTTCGAATACATTTCGCCATGTCACCCTCAATTCGGCCCAATGGGCATGGGCTCGCCCTCAGACCAAATCCGGGCTCTGTAGAGAGCCCAGATACTCATAAGAAGTCACTCGCCCGGAGCTCCCTGTGGCGATTGGGCGGAACTTTCCTTTTTCCACTAGGATCCGGCAGTATTTAATGACCGTCATCGTGTGCAGCTCCAGTTCGCGCGCTACCTCCACCGGGCGAATCACCCGATGATGGCGAACAGCGGCACGCATCAGATCCCTCTCAATCTTGGTATAGGTCCGTAGAGCGTTCCCCTGAACGACGGACAAATAGGGTGACAATATACTCCGCAAAGAGGAAAGAATAAACGCAGGATTCTCCTTCAACTCGTCCAGTGCAATATAGTAGAGCAGACAGTCTTGGGACTGCAGAAACAGCCCCCGATTCAGATCCAACCGATATTTCGTCCGATCCGTGCCATGCGAGCCGTAATCCATAATTTCAAACACGATCCGTACAGCTCCAACCACCCACACCAAGTCAGCAAAATAGGATCGCCCCCGCCAATCCTTCACCTCGTACTCCGGATGCAACCCGTCAAAATGTCCCACCAACGGCCACCAAACCCGCTCGACGAACAACTGATTCCCATACCCATGCCCTCGCCGGAGTGCATCCAGCCGCTCACCTGTTCTGCATTTCATATGCTCCTGAAGCCAAATCTCATGTTCCGCTTGAAATCCCATGCCTATCGCCTCCACCACTCCATAGTAAAAACAAAAAGCCCCGCTCCTCTCCATCAAGGAAAGGAAACGGGGCAGGCTTTGCCTCACGTAAGTTCAATTATGCTACTCCTAGTGTGACACATGAGAAAAGGTTGCGCAATAGGATCTTGGCCGTCCCCGCGCTGCGCTACGTTGCTTTACACGCCAACGCCAAGCAGCTCGCGAATTTGCCCTTCGATGCTTTCCGGTTCGTCCGTCGGGCCGAAGCGCTTCACGACCTTGCCTTCCTGATCCACCAGGAACTTCGTAAAGTTCCATTTGATCAGCTTGGACCCTAACAAGCCCGGAGCTTCCTTTGTCAGGTGCTTGAAGAGTGGATGAGCGGTTTTTCCATTTACATCGATCTTCGAAAATAACGGGAACGACACGCCGAAATTCAGCTCGCAGGCCTGCGCCACCTCTTCGTCCGTCCCTAGCTCCTGGTTAGCAAATTGGCTTGAGGGGAATCCCAGCACGGTAAACCCTTGTTCCTTGTACGTGTCGTGCAGCTTCTGCAGCCCTTTAAATTGCGGAGCAAACCCGCATTTGGTCGCCGTATTCACAATCAGCATTACCTGACCGCGATAAGGCTCCAAGGTTTGCACCTGGCCTTGAATTGTTTTTACTTCAATATCGAATAAGGACATCCACGGCACCTCCAGCACCCATTTAAATTAAGCGTAATTTAATTGTATACAATCTTTACTACAGTGTCAAATGAGGACCTTCATTAACGATAGCCCCCACCCACGCCCCTTTACGCAAAAGAAGAAGCAATGCTATAATGGCTCAACAGCAAAATACATTGCATACAATTAAATGGCAGGTGGATATAAATGAATACCGACGAAATCATGAAATTGGATAATCAGCTTTGCTTTGCTTTTTATACCTGCTCCCGGGAGATCATGAAGCTGTACCGGCCCTTACTGGCGGAGTTCGGCTTGACCTATACGCAGTACATTACCCTGCTTGCCTTATGGGAACGGGACGGCGTCACCGTCAAAGAGCTTGGTGCGATGCTCTATCTCGACTCAGGCACATTAACGCCGCTGCTGAAAAAGCTGGAGCAGATGAACCTCGTCACCCGGACGCGTGACAAAGCCGACGAGCGCAGCGTCATCATCGAATTAACCGAAGAAGGCAAAGCCCTAAAGGACAAAGCCTGCACCGTCCCGATGCGGCTGTTTGAAGGTACCGATGCCGAGGTGGAGGACATCACCGCCATGCACCAGCAGATCCACGATTTTCTCCACAAAATCAGCGGCGGCTCCGCCCAACCGGAACAACCTGAATAAGCGCCCCCTAAACCCTCCATAATAGGGAAGGATCACCCAGTAACCGATGGAGGAGAATCAACATGCTGGAAAATCTCGAAAGCAACTATAACTGCGCCAACGCCGGCGAGGATCTACACAAGTTGAAGCAGGAGCTCGCCTCGATGCGGGGCATGGGCCAGGCCGACCCGGAGACGCAGGAGCAAATCAATCGGCTCGAAAACCAAATCGCGTTTATCATGAACAAATGCGACATTCATCATTAAGATGGAAAAACACCCGATTACGCAAGCTTAATCAGCGCGGTAAACGGGTGTTTTTTTGTCTGTTTAGTGCTTGATAATCCCTTCGGCCAGCACCTCCGCCAGCTGAATCAGTTGATCCTCCGCCTCTTCATAGAGACGGTTCTCGGTGACCCCATCCTCGCTTAGCCTTGCATTCAAGGCATCTTCCGTCAGTTCCAGGTAGCGATCCAGTCGCGATTTCAGTTCCTCGGTAGGCCAGTTCGGGTTCACCTGGTTCAGAAAAATCGCTAGATCCTCGGCATTCAGGTGCCCATCGGATCGATATTTGTAGGTATCCTCCCGATGTCCCTTTTGGACTGCTTCCGTCAGCTCTACGGCGATGCGGTGATGCTCCTGCAGCAGCTCGATCAACCGGTTGCCCGCGTCTGCCCCATAGTAGGGCTTCAGCGCCTCCCCGATCTCCTGCAGGTTTTGCAGCAGCCGGGCCTCTAGCACCTCGCTCCCCTCCAACCGGGCTAGACGGCTGAACTGGAATTCCCGCGTCCATTTCGCGTGATTACTCCATAACGAGCACAGATCCGTCCGCATCCGTTCCGCCTTCAGTTCTCCCGGGGATGACGGGTTGAGCTTTCCGATCCCAACGAATTGCGGCGGCTCCAGCTGTTGCCCTTGAAAAGGGTCCTCAACCACCGGCGCCCCGTCAGCCCATCCGACAGCAGACAATGTGCCCACCAAGATGAGCAAGCCCAAGCCGACGACACGGAAGGCATTACGAGATTTGCAACTCATTCGATCCGCTCCTTAGCATGCCTATATCTATAATCAACGTGTTTTATTATGGTTCAGGAAGTCCATATCATACCCCAAGTCCCCTTCCACAAACTAAAGGATAGAACGAAGCCCAAAAATGTGTTACGATTTGGCTGTTCGACTCTTTTTCATCCATGACTTTTCCATTTCGGACATCAGGAGGATCACCCTTGAAAGCGCAATCGCAATCCAACGCGGAGACGACGCCCACCAGCGCCGCCCGTTCCGCTTCCGTCAAACGGAATTATCTCTTTCAGCTGTTAACCGTTTTTATCGGTTTCTTTATTTTTGGCTTCTCAGAAAATATAAAAGGTCCCGCCATCCCGCGCATCCAAACGGACTTCGGCATCGACGAGATGCAGATCGGGACGCTGCTCTCCCTCAACTCCTTGGGGTATTTGCTGGCATGTTCGTTCACCGCCTACTTGACCCGCAAATGGGGGGCCAAAACGGTGACGATGCTCGCCTTTGGTTCCATGGCCGCGTCCGGGGTACTCATCTTCGCATCGCGCAGCTTCCCGGCGTTGTCGGGCTCCTATTTCCTGATGTACATCGGCAACGGGATGCTCGAAATCGCGCTGGCTATCCTAGCCGCTCGTATTTTCGTCGGCAACACCGGCACGATGATGAACCTCTCCCATTTTTTCTATGGGCTGAGCTCTACGGTAGCGCCGATGATCGCCTCGGGGCTGATGACCGTCTCGATCGGCGGACATGTCCTCGATTGGCGCGGGATGTATCTAATTATGCTGTCGCTCTCGGTCATTCCGATGATCCCGACGTTGCTGAGCCGATTCCCGGGCGAAGAAGAGCACGGCGGCCAGCGGGTTCCATTCACTCAACTCATGCGCGATCCGGCGATCTGGCTGATCGTGCTGGTGCTCTCGTTTGGCGTTGTTTCCGAAATGGCCGTTGGCGGCTGGCTGGTTAACTTTCTAGAGAAAGCCTACCAATGGAATACCACCAGCGCTTCAGGCATGTTGTCCGCCTTCTTCCTGTGCTTTACGTTCGCGCGGCTGGCGCTGGGACCCGTCACAGATAAAATCGGCTTTACGCTTTCTTTAATTCTGTTCTCCGCCTTCTCCGGAATATGCACCTTGATCGCGATTTGGGCCGGCGAGCCCGGAGCCTTCCTGTTCGCGGCAGCCGGGATCGGTATCGCCCCGATCTATCCGACCGTCATGGCGCTGATCGCCAAGAAGTACCGCTCGTCCAGCGACTCCGCCATCACCTTCATCGTAACGCTGATGGGGGTCGGCAGCGTGATCGGCAACTATCTGATCGGCGCGATCACCGACGGGATCAAGGAGCTCGTTGCCGGCGGTGCCAACAGCGGCTTAGGCCTGCTGCGCGGGCTACAAGCCGGATACGCCTTCATTGGGGTATGCGCCTTGTTATGCGCAGTGTGCAGCATCATCTTGTATAGCTATCTGCGCAAACGCAACGAGCTGATGTAACGCCCTAAGTACGGTCAGTTCCATCCGCCTTCCTACGCAAAGTCAAATACCCCCGCATTCCGCCAAGCGACAGCCATAGCCGCCAAGCAGAATACGGGGGTTTCTTTGTATCCCCATCATTAATTCCCCGGGGAATATTTTAGAAGTCTGTTAGGAGAAGGTCAGACGCGATTAAATAATAAGGCTGCTAACGGCAAACGCCATGCCGATAAACACCAAGCACAGCAAGGTACCTACCGCAACGTTCCCGTTCTTCAGCTGGTCGGAAATTTTAAATCCTGGAGTCACCAGTTCAAAAATCCAGTAGGACGCCACGAGGCACACATAACCTACAGCAAACCACAAGATCATATGCAAGATCGAGGTGTTCGTGAAGGCGGACACGCCCAAGATGATGGCCGTCCCCAGGAATTTGCCGCCCAGCGCCAGGGCTACAGCGACATTTCCTTTCTTGAGCTCCTCCATATCGCGGTACGGGGTCATCCAATTAAAGATCACCATCCCAAGCAATTGCAGCAAAATCATTACGGCCACACTAACTACGATATTCAAAACGATCGTCACTTCGCCCACCCCCGAAATTTCGCAAATGCCAAATCATAATCGGCAAAATCATGTACTTCCTCCAGCACGACCGACGTGGTCTTCGCTTTCTCCAACGCCGCGTACCGCGCATCATCGATCGGCTGCTTGATCCGGTTTCCGGTCGGCAGCTCCAATACGGCGAAGTTCCGCGTTTTGCCTTGGTATTCCGTTTTGTACACGCCAACCAGGTCCACATCGGTCGTAACTGACACCTTCAGCTCGGCCATATCCTTCTCGGCAGACGCCTGATCCGGATAAGACTTCAGCGTTGTCCAAGAGGACAAGCGTACCTCGTTCTTTTGGTTCTCGTCCGTGGTCAACTCGGCATCCATGAACTGAAGGATCCAAATTTTGTCCCCGGTGGCGTAATTGTTATCGTTGGGCAACAGATCGTTATCGGGCAAAATCGTCATATCGCTGCCCACTAGATCGCCAACCGTCGCTTCCACGATTTTATAATCCCAGGGTACGCGGGCGGTTGTTAGCTCCGACTCCGAACCGGTACCCGTGGAGAAGACGCTGGTCGTATTGCCGCAGGCTCCGAGTACGGCCACGGACAACACCAGCATCAGCGTAACGAGGAACCGCCGCGCCCACGGCTGCTTTAGATCTTGCATTTATTTCACTCCTAACGCGATAAAATGACTGGTATTGCCGGTGATCGGTCCGCCGGCACGACCCAGCAAGCCGCAAGGCGTCCCGTTCAGGACGAACATACCGATCAGCAAATGGCGCTCGCCCACAACCGTTTCGATCCGAGCCAGCTCGGCTCTTTTTTGATACACCGTTGGGAACAAGATGCTGCTGTCAAAGCCCTCCTGATCCTCGAGCTCCAGCCGGCCTTCCTCGTCGAACAGGCGGACCGAACCCCCTTCGCGGCCAAACATCGACTTGGACACGAAATCACCGGAGAAGACCGGTTTGTTGTAGGTCGGCAGCACGTATTTGGCGATCGCCTGGCGCTCCTCTTCATCAAACAGCAAACCCAGCTCGTAAAGTCCCCAGACAGCGGCAAGCAGACCTTTGGATTGCAGCAAAATGCTATGCGGCCCGTTAAAAATCGTAAGCCGTCCGGTTTCAATCGCGTAACTCAGCGCCTCCCCGGCATCGTCCACCGCCATCCATTCCTTCGGATACAACGCAAACAGGCGCTCAATGGTCCGACCGTCTTTATTCTTCAGCGTTCCTTCGTCCACCCAGAGCTCCAGGCAATCTTCGTAGTGCAAATCCAGCCCGCTATGTCGTCCCAAGGCTTCAATTGTCCCGGAATCCTCCAGATGCCAGCCGTAATCGACGCAAGCCGCCGTATCCGGCCGCTCGACAGCCCAGGCTTCCGCCACCAGGTCTTTCATCCGCGCGTTCGGCGAGGCGTATCCCGCCTGTTCCATCAGCCAAGGAGTAGCGATCGAAGCCTCGACGTAACCGGTTGGCGTATCCGCATTCAGCTCCAGCAACTTGATCGTGCCGTCGTTTGCCACGGCGAAATCGAACCGCGCGTAGCGGCTGATCAGGCCCGGCTCCGGCATCGGCAGCTCATCCAACATCGTCCACAAAATCGGCGGAATGCCGATCAGCTCATAGAGATCCGGTCGACGATGGACGTAGCGAACCGCCTTGTCGAGGATACGCCACAGTGCGGCGGCCGCCTGTTCCAGCTCCGCGTAGGTCGCCTTTGGCATCAACACCATTTGGTCGATCCAATACTCTTCTTCCTCGAGGTTCGCCCAGGTAAAGCCCAGCTCGGCCAGCTTCTCCACCCGCTCGCTCCGGTCGGGATGCGGCTGCCCTACGACTTCGAAAATCCCGCTCCCGTCCATCATCCGCCAAAGAACCCCTTACTGGTGCCGCTGGATCTTGAACCGGAAATCGAGCTCTTAGAGGAGCCGGACGACGAGCTCGACGACGAGCCTAGCGAGCTCGATTTCCCGCCGATACCGCCCGCCTTCGAGGAGGTGGAGCGTCGGACGATCGAGCCGGTGGAAGAGGTTGACGTTTTAGGTCGAACCACCGAACCGGACATTTGTTTATTTTGGAATGTCTCGCTGGAATATGATTTGGGTTTATACGGCGTTGACGAGCCAGCATAATACCCGCGATGGTTGTCGTACCAGCGGCTGGACGAATAACTGGAACCGCTGTTGAACAGCAGGTGGTACAGCAGCATATCGTCCCAGCCAAAACCGCCTCCGTAATGGTTGATAACAGTGGTGCCACCCGAACCGTTGGAGCTGTCCGAGTTGCCCGCTCCGCCGGTGCCGGATGCCTCCCCTGTGCCCTCTTCTTGGTCGAGCGGAAGCGGGATGTTCCAGTCCACGTTTTTGTCGAAATATTGCTTCACTTCCTCCGTCGACCAAGCGACCAGCTTCGGTTCATCCGCCGACGAAGCGCTCCCCGAAGCCGTAGCCCCGGCACCCGGGATCAGGAACGCGTTCGCCAACAGCGCGATCCCCAGCGAAGTCGACAAGACGCGGATTGGCTTCCCTTCTGGAGTAAAAAACTTGGATGCGAACGGCTCCTTTGGCGCCGTGTCTTGTGCGGCGGCCGTGTCCGTCCGTGTTGCTTCCTCTTCTTTTGCCAAAACCGATTCCCTCCTTACGAAAAAACGATCTTATTCGTGCACGATTGGAACGAGCAGAAGCTCCAGCGTGCCTTCGTCTACATTCAGCCGGCCTTCCACCGTTTCGAATTCTCGGTTGCCCACGACCAGGTAGTTCACATGCTCTAACGCCGCCACCATATTAGCGCTCCATACGCGCTCTTCCAGTTCCCGCAGCTCTCCGTCCGGCAGCTTTTCGTACAATTTAACGCTCATGCCGTTATCCAATGCAGTCACCCTTTCCATGTACACACTATCTAATGTTACGCACCGAGTCCCGCTTCGTTTCATCCTTTCCGCAGGGAGAAGGTGGGAATGAACCGATACCCTCTATTGGAAAACCCTTCCGTTAGCTTACGACCGTTGATGGCGAAATGCAATGGAAAATGGATCAAAACTCTAACGCCCTCCCTCGGTGGACGGAATCGAATGCCTGCACTATACTGAAGGTAAGACGAAGCACGTCCCGTATCGCTCTAGTTCTTCAAGGAGTGAATGCGGGGCGTTTTTATTTGGGTTAAGGAAGGGGCTGGTTTGATGAGTTCTATGGATTTTGATGAAAACTATGCAGCGTTTCTGGAGTTCCATTTGGCGCGGAGATCCGGGGAACGGCGAGGCCGATTGGAACGGGGACATGCCCATGCAGAGGTGCAGTTTCTGCGGAAGGTCTGGTGGCCGCTGCGCAGTGATTTCGAAGACCTCCATCCGGAGTACGAAGTCAGCGATTGGCGGGGGCGGTCGTATTTTGCCGATTTCGCCTGGCTACCGGGGAATGGCGAGTTGAAGCTGTTATTTGAGATTAAAGGCTACGCCTCACACGTCCGCGACATGGACCGGCAGAAGTACTGCCACGAACTCAACCGTGAAACGTTCCTGCACGCCATGGGCTTCCAGGTGATCTCCTTCGCGTACGATGATATTGAGCAACGGCCAGAGCTTTGTATCAACCTGCTGCGTATGGTGCTCAGCCGGTACCATCCAGAACGTGCCCCCGGCTCGCGGAGGTTGCTGGCGGAGAAGGAGGTCATCCGGCTCGCCGTACAGCTCGCGCGTCCACTGCGGCCGGTGGATGTCGAACGGCACTTTGAGCTGAACCATAAAACCGCGGTCCATATGCTGCAAAAAGTGACCGCCAAGGGGTGGATGAGGCCGGTTCCCCGCGGAAAAGGGGAACGGATCGTTAAGTATGAGTTGGTGCGTGGGGTGATGGACTATTTGTGAGGGTGACGTGGGGAAATGAAGCAGAGTGAGGAGGTAATTGCGCAGGATGAGGGGATGGTAGACGGAATGCAGTTAAATGGTGGGTGGCTTTCGCGACGCTGGGGAATGAGTTAACGGTAAAACCTCCTGTTAATTTAGGCGAATTGTGGGGCTTTTGCATGATTAGCGGTAAAACCTACTGTTAATTCGGCCAGAAACGGGGATTGGGCAGAAACAAGCAATATTAACGGTAGGATTTACATGTAAATGGTAATCTCGAACCAAACCTGCCAAACTAACTGTAGGTTTTGGAGCTAAATTAGTAAAAGTAGTCAAAGAGTATGTAAGTGGAGAGAGGAAACGATGAGGTTTGGTGCAAATGGGAGTACAAACAAAGGAGGCGGATGCCCGCCTCCTGCGTCAAGTACCAACCCGGTCCTGCTCTCCCTTCCCGAGCTACACCAGAAACATCGCCACCACGGTGGTTACGGCCAGGCCGATGAACACCGGCTTCAGGTTGCGGCGGGCGAGCTCGAACGGACTCACGCCGCAAATGGCGGCGGCCGGGATGAGCGCCCACGGGATCAGCGTGCCGCCGCCGACCCAGATGGCGGCGACCTGCCCCAGCGCCGTCAATACGGCCGTGCCGGAGCCGATGGCGGTGCCAAACAGCTGGGCGATCGAGCCGGCCAGCGAAATGCCCGAGAAGCCGGAGCCGTCCAGGCCGGTGATCGCTCCCGTGACGGCGAGGGTCACAGCGCCGACGATGCCGTTCAGCGGAACGACGTCGGCCAGCGCCACGCCGAGGTCGTTCACGATCCCATGCGACGTTTCGGGGAGCACCTGCCCGAACAGCTCCTGAAACGCCGCGTCGCCAAGATAGAAGAACGCGGCGATCGGGATCACGGGGCCAAACACCTTAAAGCCGAAGGTCAACCCTTCGATCAGATACGAGGTGACCTTCTCCAGGCCCCGGTTCCGGTGCGCCAGCAGCGTCACGCCAATCAGGATCAGCACCGCCGTGCCGCCGACCAACGCCGTTGCGTCGCCCCCCTGCAAGTTCAGCAGGAACATGGCGACAACGTCGGCAGCGAAGAGCAGCGGGATCAGGATGGCTAGCCCTTTTTTGGCCTGCGGGGAGATGGCTGCGCGATCCTCTTTGCTCGCGGGACGATCCTCGCCAAGCACGCCGCCCGTACCTTTCCCGGCCACCAGGCCATCCCGCCACGTCCCGTTCCGCAGATCACGGCGCATCAGCCAAAAGGCGGTCACCGTACTCACCAGGCCCATGACAAGAACGAGCGGCACGCTAGCCGACATGACGCTGCTGACAGGCAAGCCCGCCGCGTCCGCCGTCAACTTCGGCGCTCCCTGGATGATATAGTCGCCGGACAAGGCGATGCCATGCCCAAACAGGTTCATCGCCACCGCCGCCCCCAGCGCCGGAAGCCCTACGCGAATCGCTACGGGCAACAGGACGGCGCCGATCAGCGCCACCGCAGGCGAAGGCCAGAAGAACAGCGAGGTCACCATCATAATGACCCCGATCCCCCAATACGCCATCGTTGGCGTCCGGATAAACCGCGTCAACGGGGACACCATCGTCTCGTTGATACCCGTGCGGATCAGCACCCGGCTCATCGCCACGATGATTGAGATGATCATAATCGTCCCCATTAACTCTTTGGTCGCGTAAATAAACGAGTTAAAGATGCCCGAAACCGAACCGCTGAGCGTCTCCGTCGCCAGCAGCCCCAGCGTAAAAATCCCCACCACGCAGATCATCGTCGTATCGCGCCGCTTGATCAACAACGCCATAATCAAGACGATAAACGCGAGGTATACATAGTGAATCGCCGACAGCTCTATCCCTATCATGGAGTCGTGCCCCTTTTCCTGCAAATGTGCTATATGCTATGCAGGAGCCCAAGCAAGGGTTCGGCCCATGTCGAGGTAGGATGATGCCGCCGTCACAAATATGTTAAAATATTACATGAGAATTTATAGAAGTAAATGATTATTTTTGTATAATAAGAATGCCCGGCCGGTTTTATCAATAAAAAAGAACGTAGGTTTAAAATGAGTTTTATAAAGTCTTTAAAACTCTCTTTTCCATTACTAATATCCTGTGCCTTACTGCTTTCAACTGGAGGAAATGTTTCGGCAGAAGGTGATCAAAGTGAGAATATGGAATCGCCCCGTGAGATTTCTCCTCAATCAACCTCTGTCATAAAGATGTCCCTCGACCCAGTATTAAATAAAAAATTTGCTGCACAACAAGGATATGGCCTGATTCCGTTGTCGGAACATCCAGATTTCTTCAACAACTCTGAAACTTATGCCTCCTCTGAATATCAACTTATATTAACAACTACCGGAGGCGGGACAACTGAATATGCGGATTCCTATGCTGTCTATAAAATGTATAAATCCGTAACTAAAGGCGATGATATTGTTACTTTTGAGTTTCAATCTAATGCAAGACCAAAGTCTGGAATTAATTTCGTAGGTTTTAAAGAGTCTCATTGGATTGAAGAACCTGCCTATGAGGTGATAGATTGGTCCCCCAAAGGAACAACAAAAACAACAAGTGGTAGTACTGTTAAATGGGAGATTAATCCAAGTTATAAAGATGTGTTATATCCTTATTTAGAGCAACAACTTAGTGGGAAGTACCATTTTTATACTGATTTAGAGGGTTCATCAGGATACGTAGAAAGTACTGGCCAAGAGTTATTGAAAATAAATGAAAAAATTGAAAAAAATACTTTCAAGCTACAGACGAACATTCCAATGAAGACGGAGCTTTGGTACGATAAGGATACTGGTATTCTTCTAAAAAAAATTGAGTACTATAATAAAAGCTATGTGCTTCGTTATGAAATTAATATAGATTCATTGAGGGAGTGAGCTTGAATATATGAAAAAAAGTATAATTTATTTGCTAATATTTATTCTAGCTATAATTGTTCTTTACAGTATTTTCATATATCCTTCTTTTTATAAATATATGTATCTGGATACTGAAAATGGCAGGTTTCCAGTAAGAATTAATGTTATAACCCAAAACGCAGAAATTTTGACCCTAGATGGTTGGCTGGACATTGTAAATTAGAGCCTAAAAAGATGAAGCGCTGTACAGCAATGATAAAATAAGTTCAATTAATTCCCTTGAACTTTAGATACAACAGCCGCTAATTTTTACAGGCTATAAATATCAAGCATTTTACAAGTTTGCATTTTCATAGAAGGCAGCGTAAAACAAGGAAAGTTGATGTGATATGAGTATCGTGCGCCCCTATTTTGAATCGAAAAACGGGACCAATACATAATGGTAGCATGATTGTTACTGGTTGTTTTTTATCTACACTAAATTATACTCGCGGATTTTTTTATAGAGCGTGCCGCGGGAGATGCCCAGCAGCTTGGCTGCATTGCTCTTGTTCCCCGATGTGCGTTCCAGCGCTTCCTTCATGAGTTCCATTTCTTCCTCGGGGGTGATGCGCGGACGCAGCATTTTGTCCAGCCGATCTGTCTGTTCCGAAGACGACAGCTTCGGCCCGCTCCCCGAGTCGGAACCGGCAACGACACCGCCGCTAACCGGCATACCCGCAGGGTTCGCCGCCGCTGCGAATTCCAGCTGGGCCTGCCGACGCTGCAGCGCCTCTGGCAAATGCTCCAGCATGATTTGCTCGTTGTCGCTTAAAATCACGCAGCGCTCGATCACCGCCCGCAGCTCGCTTACGTTCCCCGGCCAGTTGTAATTCACAAATGCCAGCAAAACCTCCGGCGAAACAGTCGGCAACGGCTTCTGGTACTGCAGCGAAAAAACGCGCAAATACATTTGCACCAACGCGCCTAGGTCCTCCCGCCGCTCACGTAATGGCGGCACCTTCAGCGACACCACGTTCAGCGCATAGTACAAATCCGCCCGGAATTTGCCCTCCCGGACGAGCTGCCCCAGATCCTGGCTGGTGCCCGCGAAGATCCGCGCCGAGACCGGCACGGCTTCCGAAGCCCCGATCCGCGTTAACGTGCGGCGCTTGATGTAATTGGCCAGCTTCTCCTGCACGTCGGGCGGCAAACATTCGATTTCGTTCAAAAAAATCGCACCCCCGTCCGCCGCCTCCAACCGACCGGCCTGGCCCGACGGCTGTCCCGAGAAGGTGCCTCCCTGGTAGCCGAACAGTTCCGCCTCGGCCAATCCCGCCGGAACGGCCCCGCAGCTGAGCGACAGGAACGGGCCCTCCGGCCGCGCGCCGGCCCGATGGATCACCCTGGCTAGCTGCTCTTTGCCCGCCCCAGTCTCTCCGATCAACAGCACGGCGGAGTCGGTTTCGGCGAGCTTTTTGGCTAGCTTGATCACCTTCCCCATGCTTTCGCCGCGCCCGCTGATCAAGGCGAACGGATCCTCGTCGTTGATCCGCTGGGTCAACAGCCGGGACGTCGCCACCGTCAGCTCATCGTTCAGCTTCACGAGATGTGTAATATCCTGCTCGGTTGCCACGCCGCCGATGATCCCCCCGCCCGGCTCTACGATCGGCGACGCATTGATCAGCACATGTGTACCTTCCCGCGGACGATGGTAGGCCCCGCGCAGCCGCCGGCCTTCATCCAGAATGCCCAGCACGACCAGCGCATCAGGGTCGAAGTGCTCGCCGATCGTGCGGCCCACGATGTCTGCTTTGGCGATCCCGTACACTTCCTCCGCCACCGCGTTCCAGCCGATCACCGTCCCGTTCCGGTCCACGACGGTAACGGCGTCGCTGACCGTCTCCAGCAAGGCGTCGAAATACGCCTCCGCTCGCTGCTGCCGGTCCGCCGCCGCTTTCAGCAGGTCGACCAACGGGAGGTAGCCGACCGGCTCCTGCTCCAGGCTGTCCTCCAACACTAACGCCGACCGACCGCCGGCCCCTGCAGTAGACCAGCGCGAGGCCAGATCGCTAACCGGGAGCGCTAGCTCGGACTCCCGGAACACGATCGAAGCGGCGAACTTCGCTCCGTCAAGCCGCAGCCCTTCGCCGACGCTCCCCGCGCCCCCTAAGGCTTCAAACGGTCCGGCGTCGTCCGGCATCAAGAGATACCACGCCCCGCCCAACGTAACCGCCGCTGACCGGCCGCTTTGCAGCACGTCTAGCAGCTTGCTTTTCTCCTCTTCCGGCTTTAGTAAGGTCAGATCCCGCCGGTATGTTATCCGTTCATGATTGAACATAATTACCTCGCACGTAATGAAATTTTACTTGTAAATCTATCACGAAAGCTGGCGACGTTCAATCATTCTGCGGCAAAGTTAGGCGTCAACCTTTCGTTAAACTGTTCAATTATGAACACTTTTGCGTTAATTAAAATGTTTTTTGTTTATTTTTTGAATACATATTGTTCAGAAATCTAAAATATTGTATATTTTGTGTACAATGAGAATTGGAAAAGGATGGATGCCTATGGATGCGTTACTCCGAACCCTGTTTCAATCGTTCGCCAAAAGCCAATCCGTCGGCCGCATGGCCCGCCGTTATGGACTTCGCTTTGGCGCCGGCCGGTTTGTGGCCGGGGAAACCGTCGAAGGTGCGATCCAAGCCGTACGTGCCTTAAATGCGACCGGTCGGGAAGCGACCCTCGATCATCTCGGCGAGTTCGTCTCTACGGAGGCCGAAGCCGAGCTTTCCACGCGGATGTGCCTCAAGACGCTGGATGCCATCGCCGACGCCGGGGTGCAAGCCAATCTCTCGCTGAAGCTCACTTCACTGGGTCTCGGGATCAGCGAGGAAGTCTGTTTGCGGAATCTGACCGCAATCCTGAACCGGGCCCGGATGCACGGCTTGTTCGTACGCATCGACATGGAGGATTTTGCCCAGTGTGAAAAAACGATCTCGATCTACAAGCAACTCCGCGAACAAATCAACAACGTTGGCATCGTCATCCAAGCTTATCTTTACCGCTCCCTGGACGATATCGAGGCCCTCAAATCCCTCAAACCCAACCTCCGCCTCGTAAAAGGAGCTTACAAGGAATCGCCTAAAGTGGCTTACCCGGCCAAGCCGGACGTCGACGAAAACTTTAAACGCCTCATTTCCACCCACCTCAAGAACGGCGGCTATGCCGCCATTGCAACCCATGACGCTCAGATTATCGATTACGCCAAGCAAGCAATTCAAGAACTAAGGGTTCCGCCAGACCGCTACGAATTTCAAATGTTATTTGGCATTCGCGAGGATTTGCAGCATGCGCTCGTTCGCGAAGGTTACAAGGTACGTGTATATGTTCCTTTTGGCAGCGATTGGTTTGGTTACTTTATGCGCCGCCTCGCGGAGCGTCCCGCCAATGTCTGGTTTGTATTGAAGAACTTATTTAAATAATCCGAATCATCCGAAAATCCAACCGTAAAGGAGCACGCCCTATGAGCACAACGGCAAAACTGGATAATTTCCGCAACGAACCGTTTACCGACTTTCGCCAGGAGCCGGCCCGCCAGGCCATGGAAACCGCAATCGCCCAAGTGAAGTCGGAGCTGGGACGGGAGATTCCGCTGCTGATCGGCGGTGAGAAGATTTTTACGGAGGATCAGATCCGTTCGGTGAATCCCGGCAATCTGGAGGAAACGATAGGGGATGTCAGCAAAGCCGATCAGAAGCTGGCGGAGCAAGCTATGCAGGCTGCGCTCGAGGCGTTTGAATCGTGGAAAAAGGTCCCTCCCCGCGAACGCGCCCAATACCTGCTGAAGGCCGCCGAGGTCATGACTGAGCGGAAGCATGAATTCTCCGCCCTAATGGTGCTTGAAGCCGGCAAAAATTACGCAGAGGCCGATGCCGATACGGCGGAAGCGATCGACTTCCTGAATTTTTACGCGCGGGAAATGATTCGCTTGAGTGAGATTAACGAGACGATGCCGCTGACTCCGGTTCCCGGGGAGCGTAATCGGCTGACCTACATCCCACTTGGCGTAGGCATTATCATTCCGCCGTGGAATTTCCCGCTGGCGATCTGCGTTGGCATGACCTCGGCGGCGATGGTAGCCGGGAATACCGTGCTGCTCAAGCCTGCCTCCAACACGCCGGTGATCGCCTACAAATTCGCCGCGCTGATGGAGGAGGTTGGCTTGCCGGCCGGGGTGCTCAACTTCATCCCGGGCAGCGGTGCCGAGGTTGGCGATTACCTGACCACGCACCCGAAAACACGGTTCATCAGCTTCACCGGCTCGAAGGAAGTAGGGCTTCGCATCAGCAAGCTGGCGGCCGAAACGGCGCCGGGGCAAATCTGGATCAAACGCCTCGTGGCTGAGATGGGCGGCAAAGACGGCATCGTCGTGGATGAAACGGCAGATCTGGATGCGGCGGCGCAGGCGATCGTGGCTTCGGCTTTTGGCTACCAGGGGCAGAAATGCTCCGCCGGATCCCGCGCCTTGGTCGTAGAGTCCGTTTACGACGAGGTGGTGGAGAAAGTCGTGTCTTTGACGCAGCAGCTGGAGGTTGGATTACCCGAGCACAATAAGGCGGTTGGACCGGTGATCGATGAGGCTTCTTTCCGCAAAATCCTCGATTACATCGAGATCGGCA
The DNA here is from genome assembly GCF_001486505.1 of Paenibacillus rubinfantis. GTDB lineage: Bacteria > Bacillota > Bacilli > Paenibacillales > Paenibacillaceae > Fontibacillus > Fontibacillus rubinfantis. The sequence goes on along the minus strand of NZ_LN909063.1, from coordinate 346,597 downwards.
AACAGGAAGGTCAGCTCCTCACCGGCGGACGGCAAGCCGAAGGCAACGGCTATTATATCGAACCTACCGTGTTCGCCGGTGTTGACGGAAAGGCGCGGATCATGCAGGAGGAGATCTTCGGGCCGGTGCTGGCGATCGGCAAAGCGAAGGATTGGCGTAAAGCGATCGAGATGTACAACGACACCGAGTTTGGGCTGACGGGGGCGTTCTTTTCCCGGGATGAGGACCGGATCGGCGAAGCGCTGGAAACGATGCACTGCGGCAACCTGTACATCAACCGCAAATGCACCGGGGCATTGGTTGGCGCCCAACCGTTTGGCGGCTTTAATATGTCGGGGACCGACTCGAAAGCCGGCGGCTACGACTACCTGCTGCTGTTCACCCAAGCCAAGCTGACTTCCCGGAAGTTGTAACATAAGGAAGCATTGAACGACTGAGCTCTCTGAAGGATTCGCAGGCATGTAGGGTGCACGGTTGCTCCTTGCTGGTCGCTGGTTGACGTTCGCTTGATGTGCTCACTTTGGTCCCCTACCGGTGCTCGTTGCTGGTTGCTCTCGTGCTCGCTTGGTCGCCGCTGGTGCTCCTTGTTGCCCGCTATCGTGCTCGGTTGGTCGCTGCTGGTGCTCCTTGTTGCTCGCTATCGTGCTCGGTTTGTCGCCGCTGGTACTCCCATACTCTAACGCTGATGAGAAACGCTATTGTGGCAATTTCGGCGCTAAACAAATTCTAACGACGCTGAGACACGCTATTTGGGCAAAAACACCTTATTTCACCTCCAAAATGGCGCAATAAGCTCTGTGATCAGCGTTAGAATCGCAAAATGGCGATTTTAGCCGGTTTAAGGTTTGTGGCAAGCGTTAGAGCTACGGTGGCGGGCACAGCACACTTAAGGTTTGTGACAAGTGTTAGTGCTATGGACAGCGGGCACAGCACACTTAAGGTTTGTGACAAGCGTTAGAGCTACGGTGGCGGGCACGGCACACTTAAGGTTTGTGGCAAGCGTTAGTGCCACGGTGGCGGGCACAGCACACTTATGGTTTGTGACAAGCGTTAGTGCTATGGACAGCGGGCCCAGCAGACCTAAGGTTTGTGGCAATCGTTAGTGCTACGGGAAGCGGACCCAACAGACTTAAGGTTTGTGGCAAATGCCCCAATACGGAACGGAAGAAGGGTAACCCATGATTATGAACGGGAAACGAAAACTTTCGGAAAATACGGATGTGTTGACTGGCACCCAACAGGTGATCCGGTTGGCGCTGGAGACGATGAACGAGTCGCCGGCCATGTTCGACCTGCTTAAGGAGCCGCTGCGGATGTTGACCGTGCGGATTCCGGTGAAGATGGACGACGGCTCCGTCCAGGTCTTTACCGGATACCGTGCCCAGCACAACGATGCGATTGGGCCGACCAAGGGCGGCGTGCGATTCCACCCCGACGTCACGGCCGAGGAAGTGAAGGCCCTGTCGATGTGGATGAGCATCAAATGCGGCATCGTGTCGCTGCCCTACGGCGGCGGCAAAGGCGGGGTCGCTTGCGACCCGCGGACGATGTCGATGCGGGAGCTGGAAGCCTTAAGCCGCGGGTACGTGCGGGCAATCAGCCAAATGGTCGGGCCGGCCAAGGATATTCCCGCGCCTGACGTGTACACCAACTCGCAGGTGATGGCTTGGATGATGGACGAGTACAGCCGAATCCGCGAGTTCGACTCCCCCAGCTTCATCACTGGCAAACCGCTGGTGCTCGGCGGCTCCTACGGGCGGGAATCGTCGACGGCCCTCGGCGTCACGATCGTGCTGAAGGAGGCGGCCAAGATGGCCGGCATGGCGGTGGAAGGCGCGCGGGTCATCATCCAGGGCTTCGGCAATGCCGGCAGCTACCTGGCGAAGTTTCTGCACGACGCCGGGGCCGTCATCGTTGGCATCGCCGACGCTCGCGGCGCGCTGTACGATCCGAATGGACTCGATATCCTCGAGCTGCTGGATCGACGGGATTCTTTTGGCGCGGTGACCCATCTCTATCCCAACCGGATCACGAATCAGGAGCTGCTCGTGAAGGAATGTGATATCCTCGTGCCGGCGGCGATCGAAAATCAACTCACCGAGCAAAACGCCCCGAACATCCAAGCGAAGCTGATCGTCGAGGCGGCCAACGGTCCAACAACGTATGCGGCGACTGAAATTTTGTCCAAGCGCGGGGTCCTGATTGTGCCGGATGTCCTAGCGAGCGCGGGCGGCGTGGTCGTATCCTATTTTGAATGGGTGCAAAATAATCAGGGTTACTACTGGCCGCTGGAGGAAGTCAACGCGAAGCTGGAGCAACTGCTGGTGGACGCGTTTCACAAGGTCTATCAGACTTCGGCGACACGCCGGGTGAACATGCGTCTGGCTGCATATATCGTGGGGCTGAAGCGAATGACCGAGGCGGTTAAATGGCGGGGGTGGATTTAAGTTATGGCACGTACATTAATTATTATCCGATTGGAGCTTGACCATAAGCAGGCCAGCTTCGGCGATGTCGCCGCAGCGGTGAGCGGGGCCGGCGGCGATATTACGTCGATCGACGTCATCTCTTCGGCCAAAGGCTCCTCGATACGCGACATTACCGTAGATACGGGCGACCGGGATGAGACAGAGTTCGTCAAAGCGCTGCGCAAGCTGCACGGGGTCCGGCTGATCAACGTTTCCGATCGCACGTTCCTCATGCATCTCGGCGGCAAAATCGCCATCGAACCCACGATGCCGATTCGCAACCGTGATGATCTGTCGCAGGTGTATACCCCGGGGGTCGCGAAAATCTGCACGGCGATTCACGAGAGCCCGAACAAAGCGTTTTCGCTGACGATTAAACGCAACACGGTCGCGGTCATCACGGACGGAACCGCCGTGTTGGGGCTTGGCGATATCGGCCCTTACGCCGCGGCGCCGGTGATGGAAGGCAAAGCGATGCTGTTCAAACAGCTTGCCGGGGTTGATGCGTTCCCCCTCTGCCTCGATACGAGCGATACCGAAGAAATTATCCGAACCATCAAAGCGGTTAGCCCGATTTTTGGCGGGATTAATCTGGAGGACATCAGCTCGCCAAGGTGCTTCGAAATTGAACAGCGGCTGGCTGAAGAGCTGGACATCCCCGTGTTCCATGACGATCAGCACGGTACGGCAGTGGTCGTCATCGCCGGGCTGATCAACGCACTGAAAGTCGTCGGCAAATCGATGTCCGAAGTGCGGGTCGTGGTAAGCGGCGTGGGGGCAGCCGGGGTCTCCATCTGCAAAATGCTGCTCGCCGCCGGCGTGACGAAGCTCGCTCCGGTGGACAAGGAGGGGGCGATTGTCCACGGTGGAACGTACCGCTACCCGATGTGGCAGTGGCTGGCGGAGCAGCCCCAGGTGGAAAGTCAACCCGGCTCGCTGCAGGACGTCCTGCCCGGTGCCGATGTGTTTATCGGCGTCTCGGCTGGAAATCTGCTGACCGGCGAGCACCTGCAAACGATGAACGAGCAGCCGATCGTGTTTGCCCTTGCTAACCCGAACCCGGAGGTGGATCCGGAGGTAGGGCTGGCTCACGCAGGGGTCTTCGCGACCGGCCGGAGCGATTATCCGAACCAGATCAACAACGTGCTCGTGTTCCCCGGCGTCTTCCGTGGGGCGTTGGATTGCCGCGCCCGTGTGGTGAACGAAGCGATGAAGCTGGCCGCCGCGGAAGCCATCGCGGCCGCCGTCACCGACGAGGAGCGGAACGAGCAGTATATCATTCCAAGTATTTTTAATGATCAGGTCGTCCCGCTCGTGCGTAAAGCCGTCATCGAGGCGGCGATGGCCACCGGCGTCGCCCGGCGTATCCCGCCGGATTTCCGATGATACTCCTTTGATGGATGGACTTTTCCTCTTCCAATATTCTTCCCTTTTGCCCTTCTGCCCTTTGCAGCAAGGGCTTTTTTGTTGTTCCCAAATCCATGGTTCAAAATTAGATTGCAAGATTTAAAAATTAAGATATATTAATTTTAGACAAAATGCGAGACTTCGATGTAAATGATTGGAGAACATTGAAAGGAGACTATTAATGAAGAAAAATCTATACGCCAAGGTGATGACCAGCGCCGCGCTGCTCAGTGCAATCGCGCTGCCCGCCCAAGCAGCCACCGAATTGACCGATATCCAGGGTTCTTATGCCAAAGATGCCATTCAGGAATTGGTCGACGCGGGGATTCTGAACGGTACAGGGAACGGGAAATTCAATCCAACGGGGAAAATCCAACGTCAGGATTTCGCAATTATTCTTGCCAAAGCCTTGAGCTTGGATATTGATCAAGCCCCGGCATCCGCTACATTTAGTGATGTGCCTCCGGAACACTATGCTTATGCTTATGTTGAAGCGGCAAAGAGGGCTGGACTGATCAGCGGCTATGGGAATAGGGTTTTTGGTACGGGCAATCAGTTATCACGGCAGGATATGGCGGTTATTTTCGTGCGTGCCCTTGGAGTCGACGCCACCGGCAAAGGAGCCGACCTGACCTTCTCCGATGCGGACGCCATCGCCGATTATGCCAAAGACGCGGTGGGCGCCGCTGTGGAGCTTGGCTTACTTTCCGGTACCGGTAACGGTCGGTTTGACCCCACCGGAAATGCGGAAAGACAGGCCGTAGCCTTAGTCGCCAGCAACTTTCTAAAAAAAGCGGAAGAATACAAAAGTCAACCGCCGGCGGGAGATTCTCCGTCCTCCGATGAACCCACTACACCACCGGCTGAAGCGGACAAGCCGGTTGTACCTACAACCCCATCAACTCCCTCCGTCCCGAGTTCTGGGGGAAGCAGCGGCGGTGGCAGCAGCTCCCCGCAGCCTGATGTGACGGCACCAACGGTAACACTTTTGTCTTCTTCACCGGTTACGATCGGAGGTACGGTGGCCGCGCGAAGCAGCGAATCCGGTACGCTCTATCTCATTCCCGGACCCAACACTCCAAGAACGCGATCCGAACTGGATTCGCTTAGCTCCGGCCGCGGGGTCGCTGCGGCTTCGGCCAATGAAACTACACTGATCCCAACCTCCGGACTGTCGGAGCGGACCTACCGAGTTTTTGCGGTTGATGCCGCGGGGAATGTGTCCACTCCCTCCGATGGGATCGAGCTTGTCGAAGGGTTGAGTGAATTAAATCTGTCGGTGAAACCGGAAGCCCGTTTTTGGCTGAACAGCGGGGCTTCGACTAGCTCGGTTCTATTGGATAGTGTATCCTCGGATCCATTATCCCACAACACGCGCAACATCAACGATCTGATTGAAATTACGGAAGGTACAACCCCGTTACGAATCGGGGATTACTTGGACTTTTATTGCTTCGAAGTGCTGGATTCGTCTAATCACAAGGTAGCTAACCTTGTTGTTGAGTCAAAAGGACCGTGGATTGAGTTGTCTGAAGATCCAACGGCTACAGGAATGACGATCACCCCCGTCGAGGCAGCCGATCAGGATAGTGAAGAATCCCTCGTGTTTACGCTTTGGAGCGATAGTGGCAGGAACTTAGGCAGTACGGAGCTTCCCATTATATTCGATGAAGAGCCCCCTACTGTAACTGATAGCACTTACGTAGATGGGGGAATCACGTTACAGTTCGATGAGGAGGTCCTAGTACGGAACCTTATCCTCACGTATTCTTCTGATGACTTTGCCTCCAGCGAAGAGATGAGACCTGGACATGAATACAACCTAATCACATTAGATCATCGTACTTATCGAATCGAACTGACGACGGAATTCCTTTCTGCTCTTACTTCCCCTGTGAAGGTTCGGATCAAAGCTGATTCGGTATACGATCATGCCGGGAATCGCTTCGATCCGATGGAGATTATCGAAGAAACAATAAATTAATCACCCCACCCCAAGAACGGCCCCCGGCCGTTCTTTTTTCTGAACCGATAAGTTCTCGCCGACGAATTAAACCAAAATATGATATAACAATATTAATGTGTTTGATGAAAATGATTCCTCAGGAAGTGAACTTGTGAGTATAGAGAAAAAACCAGGTAAATTCGTGCAGCGCCTAGTGTTGTCCGTGGTGCGCGCGATGATCCGGAGCCGCTCCCGGATGAAAGTTGAGCGGAATGATACGGTGGGCCTGAAGCCGCCTTATCTGATTTTGGCGAACCATGTTACCAACTGGGATCCGCTGTACATCAACTGCTACGTGGACGAGCCGATCAGCTTCGTTGCCGGGGCATCCCTGTTCCGTAACCCGCTGCTCGCCAAGCTGCTGAATTATACCGGGGCGATCCCCAAAGCCAAATTTAAAAACGATACGCGCACGATCCGCGGCATGATGAAAGCCAAGCAGCACGGGCGGGTCATCGGCTTGTTCCCAGAGGGAAACCGGAACTGGGACGGGACAACCGAGCCGCTAATTTACTCCACGGCCAAGCTGGTGAAGCTGCTGGATCTTCCGGTCGTCATCGCGACGATTTCCGGCGGCCACCTGTCGTTCCCTCGTTGGGCCGAAAGCCATCGCCGGGGCCCCATTCGGATCTCCCTCGTGAAAAAGTGGGACGCCGGCGCATTCACCAACCATACGCCGGAAGCGATTCATGACCTGCTGACGGAAGCGTTGGCGCATGACGACGCGGAATGGCAAACCCAAACCGGGTCCGCTTACTACGGCAAAGCCCCGGCTCATTACCTGGAGCGCCTACTGTTTATTTGCCCGCACTGTGAGGTACCGGGCCGCCTTCGCTCCGAACAAGACCTGTTCGGCTGCACGGCCTGCGGCTACACGGTTCGCTATACGCCGCAGGGCAAGTTCGCCCCGTTTACCCATCTCTTGCGTTTCCCCACCACGCGGGACTGGAACCGCTGGCAGCTGCACCGGCTCAGCCAGGCGATCCAAGAACCGGGACAGCTGGCTGCCTGGGAACCCGTCATGCACGATCGGGTACATCTGTATGTTTCGGAAGGAGAGCAACCCTTTCAATTCCGGGGAACGGGACATTTGCGATGGAACGCCGACCAGGAAGCTTCCCTTTCTTATCAGGCGGAGGCTGGACAAACGTATACCTTCCCGTTTGAGGAGATGGAGGGCATCAATGTACAGCTTCACCACAAGTTCGAGTTTTACGTTGGCGATAAGCTGTACCGGTTCCTGTTCTTCCAACCAAGAACCTCGGCTTACAAATGGCTTCAATTTATCAACGCGCTGAAACCGCGTACACCACGGCACAACTAGGAGGTTCTCCCCTTGGATAATTCATGGTCCTTCGTGATTGACTTTACCTTTCTCTCTCTGTTGATGGTCGTATCGGCCATCCTCAAGGCGCGCATTCCGCTGCTGCGCAAAATCATTGTCCCCACCTCCATGGTCGCGGGTATCTTGGGATTGCTTGTTGGCCCGGAGCTGCTCGGCTGGCTCCAATTTGATCTCGACCGTCTGGGTCAACTCGTCTATCACCTGATGGCCATCGGGTTTATCGCTCTCTCCCTCAAGGAACGGGAGGTATCGAACAGCCCGGCGGTATTGCGATCCGGCATGCTGATCGTATCGACGTACCTAATTCAAGGATTGGTGGGGTTTGGGCTGCTTCTGCTCCTGACGAAGTTCTTCTATCCCGACATGTTTCCGGGTATCGGATTGCTGCTCCCACTGGGCTACGGACAAGGTCCGGGACAAGCCTATTCGATCGGCAGCCGCTGGGAGGCACTGGGACTGGAAGGCGGCGCAAATCTCGGCTTGACGATCGCCGGGTTTGGCTTCATCTGGGCGGTGATTCCCGGGATTATCCTGATGAATTTCCTGATCCGCCATCCCAAATATAAACGGACGGCCTTCGACTCCCACAAGGAGCGGACCGAGGTCACGGAAAAATCGGAAGAGGGCGAAATTCCGCTGAGTGACGCGATCGACAAGCTGACCTACCAAATCGCGTTGATCGGCTTCATTTATCTCGTCACCTACTTGACGTTACGCGGGCTGGAGGCGGTACTCACGCCGCTTGGAACCTATGGCGAAACGCTGGCTCAACTGTTGATCGGCTTCCACTTCCTCATCGGCAGCCTGTATGCGATGTTGTTTCGGTGGATTCTCAACCGTTGGAAGCAAGCGGGCTTCCAACTGGAGCATTCCCCCAACAACTATCTGTTGCAGCGCATCTCCGGTTTCTCCTTCGATTACATGATCGCCGCCTCCATCGCCGCGATCTCGATTTACGCGCTGAAGCAATACCTGACCCCGGTGCTTATCCTAACAACGGTTGGCGGACTGGTCACGGTGTGCTTTATCATTTGGTTAGTGCCACGGGTGTTGCCGGAGGATAAACTGCCGAATATCCTTGGTTTTTACGGCATGTTAACCGGAACGATCTCCACCGGGCTCGCGCTTGTCAAAGCTGTCGATCCGAAATTCCAATCGAATACGACGGACAATCTGGTCATGGGCAGCGCGAGCGCGATCCTATTCGGCTTTCCGCTGCTGCTGATTTTGAACATTCCGATCGTCGGATACCTGCAGAATCAGCCGGTGATGTACCTGTACACCTTCGCCGCCTTGTTCGTTTATTTCGTCATCCTGCTGGGGCTGCTGCTATACCGGTCCCGAAAAACAGCGGCCTAAGCCAAATCAGCAGACGAAAATCCCCACCCTCTTTCAACAAGAGAGTGGGGATTTTTCTATCGACGTTTTATTTCGCCGGTTGGGTAAGGTTCGCTTTGCGGAACCCTTGGTAACTGTCCAGGACGGCGGCCAACATGTAGGCGAACAACGCCAGCCACATAATCCATCCGGAGCTGAAACCGGACACTCCCGAGAGTTCAGGTCCAAAAATATCCTCCATTTTTGCAGTGAAACCTGAGGACAGCAAATCGGCATTACTAATCATGGCGGCGAACACCACCAGCGAAAGGACGTGGTTCGCCACGTTCAGGAACGCGATTGGCACCGTCCATTGGGAAACGATCCATTTGTAGATGGCCAGAATCACATCCAATGCGAGAATCAGCACAACAAACGGCCAATACGCAACCAGGACCTCCTGATTAAAGACCGGAGTGGTCATCTCGATGCCGAATCGACCCGGCTCATAGACGCCAATCAACCGATCTGCGTTAAAATAGACGCTTCCCCAAATCGCCGTCCACATCAGGTTGGCGAAAACCTCGCTTTTCTTGATCACTTTCTTTGCGGGGACATAACGAGTATCCTTCAAGTCATCCGGTGTCCAAGCCTTGAACTTGCCGTTCAGCGGCAGTTCCTTGCCGGTTCCCGTACGCTCCAGAATAACAAACGCCAGGGTAATCCAAAAAACGGTCTGCACCCCTGCACCAAGCACCACCTCGATGGCTTTGCTGAGCAAGCTCGCCGCGGCATCCGCCGGAACCACTTCACCGGAATACGTGATGATTTGGTTGGCGATAAGCGAAAGGAAGGTAATCACGACCACGACCGGGACAACCATTTTTAATACCTGAACATAAGTGTCATAGAAACGCGGCCCGATCAGATGCGCCGGTTGATCCCGATACTGAGCAGCCAATACGGCCGGATCACCCAATTGGGTGAGCGCCTCCTTCACTTCGGCTTCGCTAGGTTCCTCCGGCAGCATATCCTCGATCGTGGAGCGCAGCTCCAGCGCGATGTCGTCCCGGTTCCGTTCCGGCAGCCGTCGAGTCACTTCGTAAACGTAAAGCTCAATCAGATCCGTTGGTTTCATTATCCTTCTCCCCCTTCAATAACGTGTATAGCTCCTGGGAGGTCTTCTCCCATTCCGCCTTCAACTTCTCGAAAATCTCTAAGCCAAACGCGCTCAGCACGTAGTAACGGCGCGGGCGGCTCTCCGTTGTGTCCCAACTGCTCGTCACGAGCTCCTGCTTCTCCAACCGGCGCAACAGCGGATACAACGTGCTTTGATCAATGGTGATCCCGGACTGCTCCAGCCGTTGAACGAGCGAATACCCGTATTGCGGCGTCCGCAACTGGCTTAGCACGGCCAAGGTCAACGTTCCGCGGCGGAGTTCCGTGATCAAGGAGTTCAATAAGTCGTTCATTCTCCCACCTCGTTGTTTCATCCTGTTTTTCGTATACTGTATGTCGTACATGATGTCTTATACTATGCATCATACACTATTGTTTGACATCAAGCAATGGGCGCCACCAATTATTTTTTAGAGGCTTATGTAAAAAAGATCCCGCCTCGTGAGCGAGGCAGGATCTTCCGGTATTTTCAATTCACTAGTCTGCTTGCTTTATTCGTTCAAAAAAGTCGTCGCCCGGTTTTGCATCAGCTTCGCGGCTTCCTCTGTTGTCGTTAAGTAGACCAGCGTAATGCCGAAAAACTGGCGGGCCGGGCCGGCACCTTCCACCTGGGCGGTCTCGTAATAGTCCTGGGGAATTTGCTGCAAGCCGGCCAAAAACAAAATGACGTTGTAGCCGAGGTTCTTCCACAAATACACCATCAGGACGACATAACGAGCTGCTCCGGTTTTCATCCAGTCCACGCGTTGGATGCCGATGTGGCCCAGCAGGTAGTTGAAAACCCCGTTCCAGTCAAACACCATCTGCCAAATCAGAATAACCGATGCCACCGGTACAACCAGCGGCAGTACATAAGAGGTGCGCAGCCATTTCCGCAGGTAAACCTGCCGATTCAGCAACAGAGCTAGTCCCAGGGACAATCCCAGCAGCAGCGGGACACCCAGCGCGCTGAAATACAGCGTGTTGGCCGCAGCCTTGCGGAACGAAGCGCTGGCGAGCAGGTCGCGGTAATTTGCCAAGCCCACAAAGCTTCCGCCAGAGGTGCCGCTCTCGAAGGAGTAGAAGAGACTCATGCCAAACGGGATTAGATAAAAGAGCGCGAACCCCACTACGCTTGGCGCCAGGAACATCCCTGCCGCCGCCGCATCCCTGCAACGCCATCTGGCCAATCCCGACAAGGCCCGGCTTTGGCGCGCACGCCAAAAAACCCACTTTTTCATTTCCCAATCCTCCTGCTGTTCTTGCTCTTCCAGCTTAAGGTGGACTGTTAAAATCAAAAGTGGGGTAATTTTAAACTTTTCCTTAAATTCAGCTTCCCGTGAGTAAGGGCAACCGCACCTCAAATTCCGTGCGAATCAGATCGCTTTGCACCGAAACGGAGCCCTCATGCTGCTCCACGATATTTTTGGCGATAAACAGCCCCAACCCGGTGCTGCCCTCCTGGTGCGTCCGCGCCCGGTCGCCCGTAAAAAACATATCAAACACATGCGGCAGCTCTTCCTGCGGGATGGAATCCCCGTAGTTAGTCACGCGCACGACCACTTCTTCCCCGTCCAGCGTCCCGCGGACGTCGACGTACTCCCCGTCTTTGCCGTAACGAACGGCATTGGACAGCAGATTCTCGAAGACGCGGGCGAGCAGGTCGCCGTCGCCGGAGATCATCAGCTGGGGTTCGGTTTGCAGGCGGGCGGTCAGCTCGTTTTTTTCAAATACCGGATACATCTCTTCGGTTAATTGAACGAGCAGCTCGCTCAGGTCAAGCGGCCGGCGGTGAATGTTCAGCTTCCCGTAATTCATCCGCGTAATTTCGAACAGCTCATCGATCAGCTTCTCCAGTCGCTGCGACTTGGTGTAGGCAATCGTCGTGTAATGCTTCATTTGCTCCGCAGTCAGATCCTTGCCCTGCAGGATGAAATCCAGATATCCGATGACGGAGGTCAGCGGCGTACGCAGGTCATGGGCCAGGTTGAGCACCAGCTGCTCCTTGCTGTTCTCGGCAAAGTCGCCCCGTTCCACCGCTTGCTGCAGCTTCTCGCTGGCCAGATTGATGTCCCGCGCAATCTCCCCGAATTCATCGCCGGAGGGCACATGAACCCGGTGGTTGAAATCGCCTCCCGCCAGCTGGTTGATCCCCCGGGAAATCTCCCGAAAGTAAGCGACGTAACGCCGGGTGAGCAGATAAAAATATAAGAACGAGAGCGGGATAAAAATAATCAGAAATACGTTGATGTCGCCGATCTCACGCATGACCCGGCGGACGTCATAAAGCGGGTCCTCGCGGAGCAGCGTATGATAGTATTCCCGCAGCGCCAGGTAAACCAGAAAGGTCGTCCCGGCGGACAGCAGCATGCTGAGCCCGAACAGCCGGATCATTTGGAAGCGAAAACTGCGAAATTTCGGTTTGTCCGCGTAATTATCCATTGAACGTATACCCTACTCCCCAGACGGTTTTGATCAGCTTGTTCTTGTGCTGGTCTTCCCCCAGCTTCTTGCGCAGGGTTCGGATATGCACCATGACCGTGTTCCCGCCTTCAAAATACGCTTCGCCCCAGACCTTCTCGAAAATATGCTCCGAGCTGAACACCTTCTTCGGATGGCTGGCGAGCAGCACTAATATATCAAACTCCTTGGGCGTCAGCTCCACCGGCTCGCCGTACAGGAACACCGTCCGCTGCTCGGGATGGATTACGAGCCCTCCGGCTTCCAGCACCGTCTCGTCCACCGCAGCGGCGACCGAAGGATTCAATTGGATAAAGCGCCGCAGTTGGGCATTCACCCGAGCCACCAGCTCCATCGGGTTAAACGGCTTCGTCATGTAGTCGTCCGCTCCCCGGACCAGGCCGGTGATTTTATCGAGGTCACTGGCTTTGGCGCTGAGGAAAATAATCGGTAGATGATACTTCTTCTCGCGGATTTGCCGAGTCACCTCGTACCCGTCGATCTTCGGCATCATGATATCCAAGATCGCCAGATCCACGGATTGCGTCTGGATGACGTCCAGCGCCTCCTGCCCGTCATACGCCTTGATGCAGCGGTATCCTTCCCGAGCCAGGTGCAGTTCGATCAGGTCGGCGATTTCCGCCTCATCGTCCGCAATCAATACCGTGATGGGTTTCATCGATCATCGCTCCTTTTCATGGACAGCATAACCGAAGAGCGCTCACGATTTCAAATGTTCGTTCAGCACGTTTTCTTCCAAGACGTCATAGCCGCCGTATACCTTGCAGATATGCTGCTCGCCCCAGGCACACAGCGCATCCAAAATCCCGCGCAGGCTCTCCCCATATTCGCTGAGCTCATATTCAACCCGAGGTGGAACCTCTTGATAGACGATTCGCCGTATGACGCCGTCGGCCTCCAGCTCGCGCAGCTGCTGGGTCAACATTTTCTGGGTGATGTCGGGCATCAGCCGTTTTAATTCACTGGTCCGTTTGCGGCCGTGCGTCAGGTGGCACAGGATCACGCATTTCCACTTCCCGCCGATCACCTCCAGCGTCGCCTCCACGGAGATATTGTATTTCTTCGCTTTCATATTTTGCTCCTTTCATAGGCACTTCAAGGTGCCTACACTACTTTTTGGTGCCTATATCACTTTAAAGTGCGTACTTCTCACAAAGAACCCTATCCCCCATAATAGCATTTGTCGCTCGCTTCTGCACAAGTCCCGCAGATGGCGGCGAACATCAAACCACATCAACATAGGAGGTTAGGGAAGCTTATGAATCCTCAAAAAAGCACCTTGGCGCTGCTGGCCTTGGCGATCAGCGCCTTTGCCATCGGGACTACCGAATTTATCAGCGTGGGTCTGCTGCCTTTAATCGCCGAAGACCTGCACATCGCCACCACGACGGCAGGACTGACGGTTTCCTTATATGCATTAGGCGTGACCTTTGGCGCCCCGGTACTCACCTCGTTAACGGCGCGGATGTCGCGCAAAACATTGTTGCTTTGGATCATGGTCGTGTTCATGATCGGCAATGTTTTGGCCGCTGCAGCGACCGGGATCGGCATGCTGCTCGTCGCAAGGGTCGTCTCCGCCTTCTCGCACGGCGTATTCATGTCGATCGGTTCCACGATTGCCGCCGACCTGGTGCCGGAACACCGCCGGGCCAGCGCTATATCGATCATGTTCACCGGTTTAACCGTAGCGACGGTCACCGGCGTTCCTCTGGGCACCTTTATCGGACAGCAGCTGGGCTGGCGCGCGGCATTTATCTTGATCGTCGCCGTCGGACTGCTTGGCTTCATCTCCAATAGCCTGCTGATTCCGTCCGGCTTGCGGAAAGGGACGCGAACCGCGTTGCGCGACCAGGTGAAGCTGGTGACGAACGGGCGGCTGCTGCTATTGTTTTTAATCACTGCCTTGGGTTATGGCGGCACCTTTGTCGTTTATACCTACCTGTCGCCGATCCTGCTTGAAATTACGGGCTTTAAAGAAAGCGCCGTCGCCGTCATATTGCTCGTGTACGGCGTCGCCATCGCCATCGGCAACATGGTTGGCGGCAAGCTATCCAATCGCCAGCCGGTGCGGGCTTTGTTTTATATGTTTCTCGTTCAGGCGTTGATCCTGCTGGCTCTGCTGTTTACGGCTCCATTTAAAACCGCCGGCCTGGTGACCATCTTCCTCATGGGGCTGCTGGCCTTCATGAACGTCCCGGGGCTGCAGGTCTATGTCGTCATGTTGGCAGAGCGGTTTGTCCCGTCCGCCGTCGATGTCGCCTCCGCGATCAACATCGCGGCCTTTAACGCCGGGATCGCCCTAGGCTCTTATCTGGGCGGGGTCATCGCCGATTCAATCGGCCTCATCCATACTTCATGGATCGGCGCGCTGATGGTTGCAGCTGCCGTGGTTCTCACCGGCTGGAGCCGTGCCTTGGAAAAGAAAGATCAACAAGGAACACAAGTTCAACATGCCATTCCACATCAAACTCAACAGGAGGTTTCATGGTTATGATTACCCATTTACAAGATACCACTACCCTGCACAACGGAGTCAAAATGCCTTGGCTTGGCCTTGGCGTATTCCAGGTCGAGGAAGGACAAGAGTTGGTGAATGCGGTCAAATCCGCGATCACGCACGGCTACCGCAGCATCGATACCGCCGCCATCTATGGCAATGAATCGGGCGTCGGCCAAGGCATCCGCGAAGGCCTGCAGCAAGCCGGCATCCCGCGCGAAGCGCTGTTCGTCACCTCCAAAGTCTGGAATGCCGACCTCGGTTACGAAGAGACGCTGGCCGCCTATGAAACAAGCCTGAATAAGCTTGGGCTGGACTATCTTGACCTGTACCTGATCCACTGGCCGGTGGCGGGCAAATACAAAGACGCCTGGCGAGCGCTGGAGACGCTCTACAAAGCCGGAAAGGTCAAAGCGATCGGCGTCAGCAACTTCCAGGTCCATCATCTGGAGGACTTGATGGCGGACGCGGAGATCGTGCCGATGGTTAACCAGGTCGAATACCATCCGCGTCTGACGCAGCGGGAAGTGCAAACCTTCTGCCGCGAGCGCGGCATTCAGATGGAGGCCTGGTCCCCGCTGATGCAAGGGCAATTGCTGGATCATCCTTTCCTGCAGGAGCTTGCCCGCCAATACGGGAAATCCGTCGCGCAAATCATCCTCCGCTGGGATTTGCAGAACGGCGTGGTCACGATACCGAAGTCGACCAAGCCGCACCGGATAGCGGAGAACGCGGACGTATTCGATTTTGCGATAACGGCCGAGGATATGGAACGGATCAGCGCTTTGAACGAGAACCTTCGCGTCGGCCCGGACCCCGACCACTTCGATTTCTAAACACGCCAAAAAAGAGCAGATACCGTGGATCCGCTGGATCCTTCGGGTCTGCTCTTTATCAGCTGTAGGGGCCGATTTCGATTCGGTGATGCTCCGTCTCGTAGGTGTGGTCCTTGTAGATGCCGTTCTCTTTGACCGAGAATTCGGCGACCGCATAAATTTCATACGTCCCGATCCGATCGATCCGGGTTTCGAAAAACTCGTTAATATCCGTTTCTCCCCCCATGCTGCGAACGACCGCGCTGTCCACTTCGGAAATCGTATTCACCCGGTTGCCCGAGCTGTCCACGATCAGGTAATGGAACACCCGGGGCCGGCTCTGCAGCTCAAACCGGGTTTTGGACAGATTATGCAGGCTGGCGATCAGCGTAAACGTTTGGTCTAAACCGGCGCGCTTCGGAACGGATAACTCTACGGTGAAGGGGCCTTCCGCATCCTGGGCCGGATCCGCGGCGTCGGCTGGTCTCAGCTGGTTCAACGCCTTGTTGACCGGATCGAAGGTGCCGCATCCGGCAAGCAGGAGCGATAACAGCACGACCGTCAAACCTAGCGCGTATTTTTTCAAAACATACCACCTCGAAATAAAAAACGTGATCCCGCCTGTTATGCGGCAAGCGGTGTAAAGAAAGGGTACCCCAAAGGTACCCCCGAAATCAAGGGAGGGCCTTAGGCCGGCCCGGCGGATTAACGGTTCGCTTCCCACCAGCTTAAGTACGGGTAGGCGTTTAGGGCTTTCCAAGGCGACGTCTGGTAGATTCCGAAATGTAGATGCGGCAAAAACAGGCCGGAGGTCCCTTCCGGGCCATAGCCGGTGCTGCCGACATAACCGATAAGCTGGCCTTTCGTCACCTTGCTGCCCGGTCCGATTCCCTCCGCATAGCGCGATAGATGCGCGTAGTAAAATGCGGTGGAGCCGTCGACGCGCACGGTCAATCGCCAACCGCCTAGTTCGTTCCAGCCATAGTTGATGACCTCTCCGGCCATCGCGCTGTACACGGGGGTTCCTTCCTCGGCAAAAATATCGATGCCCTCGTGCGTACGCTGCGCGGATCCCTCTTCCGCCCAGGCCCGGCCATCGCCATAACTGTTCGTCATCGGCGTGTACGTCCCTTTCGCAAGCGGGAAGAAGCCGTTTTCGAACCGGTCCGGCTTGGCTACGGTGCTGGTTATTTTCGCTTCGGCCGGCAGGTTGATCTGCAAGCCGGCCCAGATATTGTTCGGATTCGATAATTGCGGGTTCGCTTTCAGGAGCGAGTCGAGCGTGACATTGAATTTCAAGCTGATCAACCACATCGTTTCCCCATTTTGCACGGTATATGCGGTCGTTCCCGGAACCTGCAACACCTGTCCCGGATAAATCCAGTCACCGGTTAACTGATTCATCGTTTTAAGTTGTGTCGTGCTGATTCGGTAGGCATTTGCGATTTTCCACAGGGAATCCCCTGACTTGACGGTATACGATGCAGCCTGTGAAACGCCCCCAAACAGCAGGGTGCCGATGATCGCCCCGGCGATGCCCAGCATCCACTTCTTGTTACCCATGATGTCAACCCCTAGCAGATGAAATTGTTGGACTACTTCCATTTTACAGGAAATCGGAAGGAGGGATAAGCGGTGAATTCTGGAAGATCCATCACGGGCGGAAAGCGGGCTGCATAAAAAGACGGAGGATGCGCAAGTTACGGTTAATTATGCGGATATGGAGGGATTTACCTTATGGAATTGGATTGGATTTGGAAATCCGTCATTTTGGCGCTGGCCGGCATGGTGCTCTTGCGGATCGCCGGGAGGAAATCCATCTCGCAAATGACGGCCGCTACAATAGTCAATATGATTTCGATCGGAACCATGATTACGATAACCAAAGTGTATAAAACCTTGGGCTAAGTACAAATGTCAAACTAAGGATACATAAAAAGGCCCAAATTAGTGTTCCTTTCTGTTACCTCCAAAGCAGTAAATTGAGACCATTATTTTCCGTTTCATTTGAAATTATGATAAAATATAGAAAAAATAAGACAAGAATAAACGGAGGCTGAATTAATGAAAAAATTCGCTATTATAGTTTTGTCTTTTGCCGTTATTTTGGGGTTAATTGGAGGGTTCATTTGGTATAAAGGGTACTGTATGAGATGTTTACCTGAAGGAGAACTCCTAAATGAAAGTAAATCATTTAATGGTGAATATGCAATTCAAACATACATATATTGGGGGTCTCTGGCTACATCAGATCCTTCGATTAGAGGCGAACTAATCTGGGATAATGGCAAGAGAAGCAAAAATATCTATTGGAATCCAGGGGAATCTGAAGCACAAGTAAATTGGATTGACAATAATACAGTGGAAATCAATGGACATCAAATTAAGTTACCTAATCAGGTGTTTGACGGAAGGAGACACTAAAAAGAAAGAAAGCTCTATTTGCAAATAGAGCTTTCTTTCTTTTTGAATTAGGGAACTGCATTAAAGGCACTATTTACTGTTGTAGCATTCCATGGTTGCCCATTGAGCACAACTCTTTTGTAAAGTTCAATACCAATTTTAATCATTCTTTGATCCTTGGGATCGTCATAGTAAGAATTAAAATCACCCATATTGAAACCACCATTATCAACAATGGAGGCAAGCCCTGCAGCAGCATATAACGTGGTATCCGTGAAGTATGCTTTTCCTACAAAACCGTAGTGAATGTTTCCGAAGTCTTCACCAGTTAGGCTTTTACCAAAAAAACCATAGGAAGTTGAATAACCGTAAGTTCTTTTATAATCCCACGGTCCTCCGGATTTAACCTTTTGAAGGAAATAATTATAACAAAGTGTATCTTTTCCGTAGGGGCTTATAAGAGCATATTCTGGGGCCGTCCAGTAGTAGGACGTCTGGTTATCAAAGTTGTAATAATTACTAGTCATAATGTTTGCCCAGTCGTTTGACTTGTTAGGTAAATCAGGATCAACAAAAATACCAATATCATTGTTGCTGCTACTAATCGAAGCGAAAGCTGACACTGGGGAAAGAACTAAAATAAATACGAGGAGAAAAAAAGATACAGGCAAGATTTTTTTTCATAAGGCACCCATCCTTCCATAAATTTTGATACAAAGGATTAATTTACCTTTAATATCAAAGTCTATTATAATCCAATAGATATTAGATTACAAGATATGGGATTATTGTTTATTATAGGAATGATTAAAAAGTGTCTTACGATAGTGTAAGAATGCGATATATTTTTATCTTCAAGAAGAGGACCACAAATATGGGGAAGATTATTCGGTTTCCTATGCGAAGAAATGAACCGGGATCACGCAGCTACTTTTGAATGATCAAAAGAAATCCCAAATTGCAGTAAATTTTGAGCGATTTATGAACCGGGAATAGACGGCCTCCCCGAAACCATACTAATACCAGCTTTATCCAAACCACATACGATGGAGGCTGGCCGTAATGGAGCAAAAAAGAATGAACTTGCTGATGTTCAGCGGTGATTACGACAAGGCGATGGCCGGGCTGATTTTGGCGAACAGCGCGCGGGATATCGGCGTGGAGGTGACGATGTTTTTTGCCTTCTGGGGCCTGTTTCTGGTGCGGGATCCGGAGAAAATGACGCTGGAGGACAAGACGTTGTACGAGAAGCTGATGACCTGGATGACGCCCAAAGGGCCGGACGAGCTGCCGCTCTCGAAAATGAATTACAGCGGGCTTGGCAAATGGATGCTGAACGAAATGATCGAAGACCAGGAAGCTCCCCGGCTGATCCACTTCCTCAAAGGAGCCCGCAAGAAAAACATCAAGTTCTACGGCTGCAAGCTGTCGGTGGAGATTATGGGCTTCAAGCCGGAGGAGTTCCTCCCGGAGCTGGAGATCATCGAGGCCCAAACGTACCTGCGCGACGCGCTGGAATCGGACATCCAGCTGTTTATTTGAAACCGAGGCGGTCTTAAGCAAGCCGCTCGTCCCCTTTGTGGACGTTTTTTGAACTCTCTCCCTTAACCCTGACCCCCCTAGGCGAATACACATAACCTAAAGCGTGATTACAGTTCCTTAACAGGGGGAGACTCGGCTTGCTGGAGACAGAAGAATTGGAATTCGAGGTTTACCGTGAAAATACGATCGGTTACCGCCACCGATACGTTACGCCGTATGGGACGCAAACGTTGCTGTATGCCGATTGGGCTGCCAGCGGCCGCCTGTATCGGCCGATCGAAATGAAGCTGACCCGGGAGCTGGGTCCGCTCGCGGGCAATCCCCACACCGCCGCCAGCTTGACCGGCACCGCCATGACCGCCGCTTACGAGGAGGCCAAACGGATCGTCAAGCACCACGTCCACGCCGGCCCCAACGACATCCTGTTATTCGAGGGGACAGGGATGACGGGGGCGGTGAACAAGCTGCAGCGGCTGCTTGGGTTAAAAGCCCCCGCCGCTTGGCGGGCGGCTTACCGGAGCGGAATGGCCGAACAGGAGCGGCCGGTAGTTTTTATCACGCATATGGAGCACCACTCCAACCATATCTCCTGGGCGGAAACGATCGGCGAGGTCGTAGGTATCCCGCCGGGAGCCGACGGCCGCGTGGATCCGGCTTGGCTGGACGTCCTGCTCCGCCGCTACCAGGACCGCCGCATCAAAATCGGCGCGTTCACCGCCTGCTCCAATGTGACCGGCTTCGTAACGCCGATTCACGAGCTCGCTCGGGTGATGCATCGGCACGGCGGCATCTGCGTGGTGGATTACTCCGCCAGCGCCCCGTACGTCCCGATCGACATGCATCCGCCGGGAGCGCCGGAGGAGCGGCTGGACGCCATCCTCTTCTCCCCGCATAAGTTCCTGGGCGGCCCCGGCACGAGCGGGGTGCTGGTGATGGATGCGGGGCTCACCGCCGGGGCGTCGCCGGACCGCCCGGGAGGCGGCACGGTGTCCTGGACCAGCCCCTGGGGCGAAGTCCAGTACCTGGCCGACGCCGAATCGCGGGAGGATGGCGGCACGCCGGGGGTGATGCAGGCGTCCCGTACCGCGTTATGCCTGCGGCTCAAGGAGCAGATGGGCGTCGGCCGCCTGCTGCGCCGGGAACGGGAGCTGACGGACCGGCTGCTGACGGAGCTTGAAGCCGTCCCGGGCCTGAACATCCTGGGCGGGCATAGCCGCGAGCGTCTCGGGATCGTCTCGTTCACCTTGGAGCCGGTCCACTATAACCTGGCCGTCAAGCTGCTGAACGACCGCTTTGGCATCCAGGCCCGCGGCGGCTGCTCCTGCGCGGGTACGTACGGCCATTATCTGCTGGGTATCGACCAGGCCGCCTCGCAGCGAATCGCCCGCCGGATCGCCAGCGGCGATTTCACCGCCAAGCCCGGCTGGGTCCGGATTTCCCTGCATCCGATGATGACGGCGGACGAAGTCGCTTTTATCGGATACGCGCTCCGTCAAGTGGTCGCGCAGGGTAGAGATGGGGCCCGGGACTATTCCTACGATCCACGAACCAACGAGTGGAGCCACCGGCGCGAAGAAACCCGAATTAACCTGGACGAATGGTTTCGCTTGCCGGATCCCACCGCCAGGGACAAGGGAGACCTTGCAGATGTATCCCGCCGAACCATTCATCCAGGGGCTTAAGCGCAGCCCAATCTTTCGCTCCTGCCAGCACTTGGCGACCGAGCTCGGTGAGGGCCACGAGGCTGTCGGCATCCCCCGCCAGTGGCCGGTCTATGCTCGGCGGTTCCTCCCAGCCCTTGATGCCTAACAGCGCAAAGGGCTCTTTGGCTAGCGCCGCCAGACGATAACGGAACTCCACATCCCCCAAGCCAAGCCTGCTCAACCGACGCCCCACTTCGCGAAACAGGTCATAGGGGCGTTGGGTCCCTTGGGCGACCAACTCCAGCACCGCCTGCTCAACGCAGCCAAGCCCGTTCACCGTGGAAGGCAGCCGGGAGAGATGGCTTAGGATCGCTTCGCGCATATAAGGCAACGGGGACAGATCCTCTTCAAGGAGTGCAATCAGGCCCTCTGGTTCTGACGAGGCATAGGCCTCCCATACCTGTAGGTCCCCTTGAACAACCCCTTGCCGAAGCTGATCGGCTACCCCATCGCCGTTCACCACATGCAGCATCGCTTCCCCTCCTTCGTGCGTTCGTTCATTAGTGGCAACTCAACTGGACGGCTCAGCGGGAATGGCCGCCGCATCTGGTTCGGAAACCGCCGGGATCTCCTTGCGTTTGGCCCCCTGCCCGGCGCTGCGGGAGCCGTTTCGGTTCGCCAAGTACACCCCGCCGAGGATAAACACCAGCCCGGCCAGCAATCGCCAGCTCACCGGTTCATTCAGCAGCGTGAACCCCCAAATAATCGCGCTGGCCGGAACGAGATACGTGACGGTGGTGGCGAATTGCGGGGTGCCTTTTTGGACCATAAAGTAGAACAAAATATAGGCCACCCCCGAACCAAACACGCCAAGCCCAATCACCGCGCCTAGCGTAGGGAGCTGAGCCAGCGGGGCCAGCGAGTCCCGCTCAACGATCAGCGCCATCAAGCCGCTGCCGCCCATCGCGCTGATCAAGGTGCCGAAGGTCACCTGATACATTGACAGCCCACCGGACAACCGCTTGGACAGGTGCGTGCCGACGGCATAACACAACGTCGCCGCCAGCATGCAGGCGAACCCCAGCAGGTCCACCGAGGCGAGCGAGGTTGGACTGACGCCCACAAGTACGAGCAAGCCCAGGAAGGCGATCCCCATCCCGACCCACTGCATGCGAGTCGTGGCGACGCGGAAGAAGATGACGCCCACGACCAGTGTCCAGAGCGGAGTCGTGGCGTTGAGCACCGACGCCAGGCTGCTCGTCAGCCGCGTCTCGCTGAAACCGATCAATGCCCACGGTATCGCCGTGTTGATCAACGCCATAATGACCATCGCCAGCCAAGGAATCGAACGGAACCCAAACGGCTTGCGCAAGACAAGCATCACGCCCGTAATCGTTGCCAACCCAAAGACGGAACGCAGGAACGCTACGGTCCAGGGGCCGAAGTCGGGCAGCAGGATTTTGATGAAGAAAAACGAACCACCCCAAATTAAACTAAGCAAGATTAATGCAAAATACAGCGTACGTCCCACTCTTATCCCTTCTTTCTAGGATCGCTCGGGCATATCTAATAACGTAACCCGGATCTCTCATGATCTTGATTGTATCATGGGCATGCCTCGATGTTCATCGAAGCATGCCTGTAAATGGTGAGGAGGTATAGATGAAAGTCGAGGAAGCTCGAAAAGTTGCCGCCCGATGGGTCGCCCAACACGCCAGCCGGGAAGCCGGTTTCCGGGGAGCTTACTTCAGCGGTTCCACGGTAGGATTACCGGGAGAAGCCGAGCTTGCGGAGAGCTCCGACATCGATCTGATCGTCGTCACCTCGTTGGCTGCGCCTCCGGCGAAACCGGGTAAATTCCGTTTTGAGCAGGCGTTACTTGAAGTAACCTACCTGTCCTGGAACCAGCTGGCTTCCGCAGAAACCGTATTATCGGATTACCATCTGGCCGGGAGCTTCCGGACGGATACGATCATCGCCGACCCCACGGGGCGGCTGCGCCGGCTCCAAGCGGAAGTGGCCCCCCGCTTCGCCGAGAAGCCTTGGGTCCTGCGGCGTTGCAGGCATGCGCTGGCCCGGATCGAACGCGGGCTGCGCGGAATCGATCTCGCGGCACCCCGGCAGGACCAGGTCCTGGGTTGGTTGTTCCCGACCGGGATTACAACCCATGTGCTGTTGACCGCCGCGCTTCGCAACCCCACCATACGGCTTCGCTATCTGGCGGTCCGCGAGGTGCTCGAAGCGTATGGGCTTGGCGCGACCTACGCCGAACTGCTGCAACTCCTCGGCTGCTCCCAGCTCACCGCCCGGAGGACGGAGGAGCATTGGGAGGCGCTGGAGCGCACGTTTGACACGGCGGCAGCGCGGGCTGCCACGCCGTTCCCCTTCTCGAGCGACATCACCCCCAGCGCGCGTTCAGTCGCCATCGACGGCAGCCGCGAGCTGATTCAGCGCGGCCGCCATCAGGAGGCGGTGTTCTGGATCACCGCCACATTTGCACGCTGCCACAAAATTCTGGCGGCCGATGCTCCCGAGGAAGGGGAGCGGCTCGCCCCGGATTTCCTGGCCCTGCTGACCGACCTTGGCGTCGGGACAACCGAGGCCTTGTTGCGACGAGCGGACGAGGTGCTCCACTATCTGCCCCGCCTCATGTCGGCGGCGCTGACCATCGTGGACGCCAACCCGGACATCCATCCCGGCTCAGCTTGACCCGCAGGATCGGCAAAAGCCCCCAATCTTCGGTGAGTTGGGGGCTTATACGATCTAGCGTTGCTTATGCGGTTTAGTCGATGCGAAGCTCGCCGTCGTAAGAGGTGATGATCTTGTACAGATCCGGCCGGCGGTCGCGGAAGATGCCCCATTCGATACGTTGGATCTCCAACTGATCGAGGTCAAATTCCGCCACAAGTACGGTCTCCTCCGTACGGTCGGCTTCCGCCACTTTGTTGCCTTGCGGGCCGGCGATAAAGGACGAGCCGTAGAACGTGATACTCGATTCTTCATCGGTTTCCGTGCCGACGCGGTTCGAGGCGATGACCGGCACCAGGTTGGAAGCGGCATGCCCCAGCATGCACATCTGCCAGTGATCCCTGGAGTCGATCGAGCCGTCCTGCGGTTCGGAGCCGATCGCCGTCGGGTAGAACAGCAGCTCTGCGCCCATCAGGGCCATGCAGCGAGCCGCTTCCGGGTACCACTGATCCCAGCAGACGCCTACGCCGATTTTGGCATAGCGGGTCTTCCACACTTTAAACCCGGTGTCTCCCGGATTAAAATAAAACTTCTCCTCATACCCCGGCCCGTCCGGGATATGGCTTTTGCGGTAACGGCCGAGCACCTCGCCGTCGGCGTCGATCACGGCCAGCGAGTTGTAGCGGGCGTTATTCTTTTTCTCATAGAAGCTGATCGGCAGGACCACTTCCAACTCCTTCGCTACCTTGCGGAAATGCTGAATCGCCGCATTCTCCTCCATCTCGGTCGCATAGACGTAGTAGTCGGATTTTTCCTTTTGGCAGAAATAAGGGGTTTCGAACAGCTCCTGCAGCAAAATAATCTGCGCCCCCTGCCGGGCCGCTTCCCGGACCAGCCGATCCGCCTTCGCGATGTTCTCGTCTTTATTACATGAGCAGCTCATTTGCGTCGCTGCCACTTTCACGTTTCTCATGTCGTTGGTCGAACCCCCTTCATTATCATTTATGATTTATGGGCGTCTAGCCGCCATTTGCTGTGTGGTGCAGTGGACGTTGCCGCCTTCGCGGATAATCGCCATGCCGTCGACGGTGCGGATTTTGCGATCCGGGAACGTCTCGCTTAGCACTTGGACGGCCTTGCGGTCGGTTTCCGCCGCGGCGCCGCCAAAGATCGGTAAGATGATGCCGTCGTTGACGAAATAGAAGTTCAAATAGCTTAACGTCAACCGGCTCTCCTCGTAAAACGCCTGCGGCGGCTGCGGGATCGGGATGATCTCCAGTTTGCGGCCTTGGGCGTCCGTTGCTGCGCTGAGGATCGCGATATTTTCCTGCGTGATGGCATAGTTCTCATCATTTGGATCGTCGCAGACCTGCAGGATCACCTTACCCGGTGCGGCGAAGCAAGCGACGTTGTCGATGTGACCGTCCGTTTCGTCCCCGCTAAGCCCGCGTTTCAGCCAGATAATTTGGTCGACGTTCGTAAAGTTCTTGACCGCCGCCTCGATCTCTTCCCGGCTCATGTGCGGGTTGCGGTTCTTGTTCAGCAGGCACTCCTCGGTCGTCAGCAACGTGCCTTCTCCATCCGTATGAATGGAGCCGCCCTCCAGCACCAGCGGAGCATCAAACCGCTTAACGTTCAGGGCCTCGAGAATTTGCGGCGCGACCGCATCGTCCAGATCCCATGGCGAATATTTGCCGCCCCAAGCGTTAAAGCCCCAATTAACCCCGGCCAGCTCGCCTTCGGGATGGACAAGGAACGTTGGCCCATTGTCACGCAGCCAGGCATCGTTATGCGCAATCGGCATAAAAGAGATGCGTTCCGCGTTCGGGTCCTGCTCGAAACGAGCCTGCACGTTGTGCAAATCGTCCGGGTTCACGACAACTGTAATCGGTTCAAACTCGGCGATCGCCGTAATGAATTCGGCATACCCTTCGCACACCTCGGCATACCGGTCGGGATAGACCATGGACTCCTGCACCGGCCAGGAGATAAAAGTACGTTCATGCGGCGCCCATTCGGCCGGCATTTTATAGTTTAAGTCTTTAGGATACATCGTTTCCTCCACTACCAAAGAATTTATCGTTTCAAACTAGATTTCGGGGCGGCCCGCCTACTCCGAATGGCTTCTCCATGCCACGGATGCCCCTGATGGTTGTTCCCCATGCTCTAACGCGGATGAGTCACGCTATTTGAAGGATTTCCTTGTTGTACCATTTCTAACGACGCTGTAGATCGTTATTTCCAACAAACCGCCCAATTTCGGCTCGGAAAATAGGATTTAAGCACGGTGAGCAGCGTTAAAAGGAAAAATCGGCGATTTGAGCCGACTTAAGCGCTGTGGCAAGCGTTAGACTTGCGGAAGAGCCTAAAATTCTAGCGCGTTCACCCAATTTACCATGATATCATATAACAAAATTTCCGCACCTACAAATGGAAGTGTTGCCCGAAAAATCAATGCCTGATTTTCGGCGGCACCGTCTCGTCGCAAGCGATATAATGGGGAAATCAAAAGGATAGCTAAGGAGGACCCGGACTGTCATGATTCCCGCCGAACGAAAAGAAGCATACTATCAAGCTTTGCTGGAGAAAAAACCGGAGTATGAAGGGGTGTTTTACGTCGGGGTAAAAACGACCGGGGTCTTCTGCCGCCCGACCTGCCCGGCCAGAAAACCTAAATTCGAGAACTGCGAATTTTACGAAACCGCGAAGGAAGCGCTGCTTGCCTCGTTCCGGCCGTGCCAACGCTGCCGCCCGCTGTCCCACCCGAACCAGGTCTCCGATTTGGTTCGCCAATTGGTGGAAGCGGTGGAGGCCAACCCGGAGAAGCGCTGGAGGGACGAGGATTTCCGGCAGCTGTCCATCGATGCGTCCACGGCACGCCGCCAATTCAAGAAGCGCTTTGGTATGACCTTCGTGGAATATGCCCGCGCCCGGCGCATGGGGCTGGCGCTTGGAAACATCCGTTCCGGCCGCCCAGTGATCGACGCCCAGCTCTCCATGGGATATGAGTCGAGCAGCGGCTTCCGGGACGCCTTCTCCCGGATAATGGGCGCGGCGCCAACCCGCCTGGAGGAGGGTCGGGTATTGCGGGCGACGTGGATCGATACGCCGTTGGGACCCATGATTGCCATCGCTGATGAGGAAGCGTTGTACTTGCTCGAGTTCGTCGACCGCCGCGGTCTCGAACGCGAGGTGGAGCGGCTGCGCCTGCGGACGAAATCCGCGATCATCCCGGGGGTGACCGGCCCCATCCGCTCGATTGAGCGGGAACTCGCGTTGTACTTCGAGGGGCAGCTCACCGAGTTCGCCACCCCGCTGCACCTGCTCGGTACGCCGTTCCAGCAGCAGGTGTGGGCGCGGCTGAGGCAAATCCCTCCGGGGGAGACGCGCTCGTACGCCGAGCTTGCCGCAGAGGTCGGCCGCCCGTCGGCCTTCCGTGCCGTCGCTCAAGCCAACGGAGCCAACCAGCTGGCCCTCGTCATCCCCTGCCACCGCGTGATCAACGCGAATGGCGATCTCGGGGGATATGGCGGCGGACTGTCGCGAAAAAGCTGGCTGCTGAAGCACGAGAACCAAAAAGGAGGAGCTTATAAAGCCTTTTCGAATCAAGCCAATTGAGCTTGCCGGGCGGGGCAAGTTAAATGAGCTAATCAAGCAGCTTTAGAGGATCCGCCTAATGGAATCAGCCTTATTTGCCTCTCCCGGTCGCTTATCCCTTTCCGATTATTGTCCTTGGCATAGGGTAATCTAAAAGGAGAGGGTTCCATGAAATCTCGCAAGGACCAATTAACGATTATCTTAAGAAAAGGCAGACAACGGCTGGTCGCCAAAACGCCCCTTCCGGGGGTGGATCGGGTGGTTGTGGTCGTGAATCGCCAGTTCACCAACGCGCCTAACACAACGCAGATCGCCAGCGGTGCGGGGCATAGCAGCGCCGGCGGCAGCAATGCGGCGATCCGTTCGCCGTATGTGCGGCAGCAACAGAGCGTTGGCGCAGGCGGCAAAGCGTTTAATAAGGACGGCAAAAGCGGTCCGATGGGGGGACGGTGGAGCCGCAAAGGCCAGCGTGATGGACACGGCTTGAGCCACCGCGGTAAAGAGGTCGTGATCGTGGTGAACGACCAGGTGGTTAAGCTGCCCCGCGGCCAGCAAAACGCAGGCGCCACGCAAGTGGCCAGCGGCGGCGGACGATATAGCACCGGCGGCACCAACTCCGCCATCAGCAGCCCCGGGACGCGCCAGCAGCACGGCGGCAGCGTGGCCGCGAACAAGTACGGCCGCCGCAAGAAGGCCGGCCGGAAGCGCGGGCGGTGACGCACGGGTGGTGATGCGCGGGGCGGTGACGTGAGGCGGTAGCCAGCGGCGGTGACACAGGACGCCGTCGGCTGTAGAGCGGGCGTTGACGTGAGGCGGTAGCCAGCAGCGGTGACACAGGACGCCGTCGGCTGCAGAGCGGACGGTGCGAAGCTGTAGCGCAGGACGGTGAAGCGAGGCTGTAGCCCTGCGCGGTGGCGGTGGCCCGCTAAGCGGTGGTGCGAGGCTATAACTCGGAGCTTAGCGCAACACGGTGTCGTTGAACTGTGGCGCGGAGCGGTGATGCCAGGCTGCGACACGGGCAGCTATTTGGGCTATGGGCCGTGGGCTATGGGACAGTGGGCTATGGGCTGTGGGCTATGGGGCCGTGGGGCGCGGAGCGTGACCCCGGCCCGAAGTTGAGGCCAGCATAAGCCCTGGGCGGCAAGAAATGTTGTATTCCGTACAACATTTCTCACGGGGTACATCGAAATTGGGGCAAAAATGTTGCAGTTTATACAACATTTTTGCCCCTTTTTGCTGGAATCGCGCTAAATTGTTGTACTAAAGAGTCAATTTCATAATTCAGTTTGCTGGAGGGCATGCTTGCCCAAAATTCGAGATCGTTTTTTATAAAAATCAGGCGACTTGCCGGTGCTGACTCAACTGCTTGTTCAACTTGTCTAAGGCAAACTTACTGAGATTATAAGCCAACGTGCTTAACTGAAAGTCGACGCTCGCTCGAACACCGCGGTGACGTGTGCGTCTCATTCCGAAATACTCCTTGAGGTAGGCAAATACGCGCTCCACAGCAGTTCGTTTCTTGTACAGCTTCACAAAGCTCTCGCTTCCTCTTGCCGGATAGGTGTGCTTGCGCAGATCCGTTTCAATGCGGATCTTAAAGACCTTCTGGCAGCTGGACTCGGCAAATGGGCAATCCTTGCACTCGTTTGGCCGAGTATATCGAAGTGTCTCGTATTTGGTGTCAAAACTGTCATAGCGGTAGGCATGCCCCTCCTTGCAAACGGGACTGTAATCCCGGTTCATTCCCTCGGGAGGTTCCGTATGGTGGATTATATCAATGACCGGGTAGGCGCCTAGCGAGTGAATTAACTGGTAGACCGCCTTGCTGTCGTAGCCTTTGTCTCCTAAGACGTGCTTCACTTTAAGCATAGGGAACTTCAGCGGCAGGCCCTTAAGCAGCAAAATCGCCATTCGTTGGTCGTTTGGGTTCGCCGAGCTGAACACACCGCTGAGAATGTATTGGCTGTCGGTATCCACTAATATATTCGCCTTGAAACCATACCAGCTGGTGAGCCTGCCTTTAGAGTTCTTTTTGTCACAGCGTGCGGCCTGCCTAGGCAATGCAGCGAGCAGTTCATCGTATGTGGAGGACAGCATGTCCTCCACTTTCTTCTCAAACGGCCCTAGGCTCGCTTCGTAAGCCTCCCGTTCCTTACGCCGACGCTCTGTTTCTTCAGCAGAGGCGCGCCCGCGCGGGTAGGTCGGTTTCCTAGGCCGTTCGCTCACGGGTGGGGGTTGCGACTCGGTGACATCCAATTTGAGTTGTTCTAACTCCGGTGTCTTACTTTGTTTTTTGGAACGTCGAGCGGCCCGTCGCTTGGATGCGGACTCGCTGAATTGGCAGTCCCAAGCTTCGACGATCGAGGAGTCGACGGCGATATGCGTACCAGATACGAATCCTTCTTCTAAGGCGGACAGTACTAGACGGTCCTGTAACTTCTCAAGAAGTCCATTTTGTTGCAGCGCATGGATCAGTCTCGAATAGGAAGCTTCGCTCGGTATGCGATTGGAACCGGTAAACCGACACTGGATTCGAAATTCTTCGCTGGACTTGAGCCGCTTAACCAGGGCGGACACAAATTCTATACCTTCCATTTTTGCGATGAGCAGCGAATAGATCATGGCCGGCACGTTCAATTCCTCCGGTCGCCCACGGCCGTGTTTTTTACTTAGCGATTGCATAACCGGAGCGAGGTTCAAATGCTCGAAGATCTGGCTATATCTATCTTCAGGTTGCATTTGTAACAATTCCTCGAAGGAAAACAGTTCTATTTGGCGAATTGAATAGATAGGGGTTACCTCCTTTTTTTTCTCTCGGGTTTGGTTTGGTTACCTGTTAATTCGAGATTTGGGGAGGTACTCCCTTTTCTATGACCAAAATATCCAGCTAGATCAACGGCTTTGAATTATGAAATTGACTCCTAAATGCAACATTTCTGCCCCCAAGCCAGCAATACGCATAAAAATGTTGTACTTTTTGCAACATTCTCTTCTTCCCTACCCGGTCCCACCCACCATTTACTACCCCTCATTCTACCTATCACCGACCATCTGCTGCTCCCTATTCTGCCTACCACCAACTAACTAGCTACCACCTAATTTTCTCCTTCAGCTGGATGTTGCCCCAAACGGCTCACCGTATGCTTACAGCCTTAGTCATTCCCCCAAGACCTCGATCGCCCGTTCCAAGCCGGTGACCAGCTGCTCCAGCGTCATGCTTGGGGCCCCCGGGTGACGCTCCGCTTGCTCCGGCAGGTAAGGAACATGGATAAACCCGCCTAGGATGGACTTGCCGCTAACAGCGAGATGGTGCATCAACCCGTAAAAGAGGTGGTTGCACACGAAGGTTCCTGCGGACAGCGATAGCGACGCAGGGATTCCCGCTTTCTTCAACCGGTCCGCCATCCGCTGAACTGGCAGCGTGGTCCAATACGCCGCCGGGCCCTCCGGCACGACCGGCATGTCGACCGGTTGGAATCCGGCATTGTCGGCGATGTTGGCGTCGCTTAAGTTGACGGCAATTCGCTCGAACGAGATCCCGTCTCGTCCGCCGGCCTGCCCCAGCGCGATCACCACTTCGGGTTCGGTTTCCTTTATCCCCTCCAATAAGCGCTCGGTGGATTTGCCGAACACCGTTGGCAGCTCCAGGCCTACGATCTCCAAAGAGCCGATCACGCGGCCCTGCAGCCGTCGCACCGCTTCCACCGCCGGATTAATGGGTTCTCCGCCAAAGGGTTCAAAGCCGGTCAGCAACAATTTTCTCATCCAAACTCCCTCCTCCTCTTGAAATCCATCGATCCCTTGCGCTATACTGCTATACAAATCAAATCTCGGAATCATGCCTATGAAGAGCATCCAACTCGGAGGCGTTTTCGTCAAGGGGAACATCGCGTTCAACGCGGGGTTATCTCCTCCTAAGCTAACCGGGTCCGCCCGTTACCGCGGAACTAAAGGGGATTGAACCGACCCAATCGGTTCAATCAATTTGGGTGGCACCGCGAGTCGATAAGCGCTCCTCGTCCCAATCGGACGAAGGGCGCTTTTTGTATTCTTATCGAAAAGGAGCGGATCACCCATGTTAGACATCAAATGGATTCGGGATCATCAAGAACAAGTTCAAACGGCCGCGGAGGAAAAAGGGATCGAATTGTCGGTCCCAGAGCTCTTGCGCTGGGACGACCAACGCCGGGTTTTACTGCAGGAGACGGAGCGGCTGCGACAGGAGCGCAATCGGCTGACGCCGCAGATTGAGGCGCAGATCCGGGAGCACGGACCGGACGCCGCCGTCACATTGAAAGACGATGTCAAGCAGCTAAACCGGCGACTACAAGGGCTGGAGAAGGAGTTGGTGGAAGCCGACCGCGAATATCGTCGGCTGATGCTGCTCGTCCCTAACCCGGTCTCGCCGGATACACCCCAGGGCCGGTCGGATCTCGATAATGTCGAGGTGAAGCGAGTCGGCGAATCGCCCACGTTTGGGTTTGCACCGCGAGACCATGTCGCGTTAGGCGAGCTCCACCGGATCATCGACATCCCCCGCGGGGTCAAAACGGCCGGCTCGCGCAACTACTACTTAAGCGGTGCGGGGGTCCTGCTCCACCGGGCGGTACAGCAACTGGCCATGGATCTCCTCATGGCCAAGGGCTTCACCCTGCTGGAGGTGCCGTTAATGGTACGTTCGGAGGCGCTGGAGAACACCGGGTTTTTCCCGTTGGGCGCGGATCAAACGTTCCGGATAGCTGACGATGACCGCTGGCTGGTTGGCACGGCCGAGGTTCCGCTCGTGTCGTATTACGACCACGAGATCGTTGACCTCACCCAGCCGATCAAGCTGGCAGCTGCCTCGGTGTGCTTCCGCAGCGAAGTGGGTTCGGCAGGCCGCGACGTGCACGGCTTGTACCGCGTACATCAGTTCTCGAAGGTCGAGCAGGTTGTGCTCTGCGAGAACGACGTGGAACGGTCGGAGCAGCTGTTTCAGGAAATCACCCAAAACGCCGAGGAGCTGCTTCAGCTGCTGGAGCTGCCTTATCGGGTGATGGCGGTGTGTACCGGCGACATGTCGCAAAAAACGTATAAGCAATACGACATCGAAACGTGGATGCCCAGCCGCGGCGCTTACGGGGAGACCCATTCGTCGTCGCAGCTGCTGGATTTTCAGGCACGTCGTTCGAACCTCCGCTATAAGGATCGGGACGGCAAGCTGCAATACGGCTATACGCTGAATAACACCATGGTTGCCTCGCCGCGGATCTTGATCCCGTTGCTGGAAAATCATCAGGAAGAAGACGGCAGCATCCGGATTCCGCTGGCGCTGCGCAAATATATGAACGGGCTGGAGCGCCTGACACCAACCAGCTTGCAATTGTAGGAAACATTTCCCACACAACAAATTGGCTTGGGTTTCGTCCAATTATATAAACCATCCAGAAAATAGGTGATTTGTAATGACGAAACCATTCCATACAAGAAAACTGACCTGGCTGCTGGCAGCTTCCCTGGTGCTGGCCGCTCAAGCGGGAACGGCCGGTGCGGAGCCCGCGGGCGGCACGGCCACGGGAGCCTTGACCGAGACCGCGATCTCAGCAACCCAAACCACCTCCACCAGCGGCATCGCCATCGAACTGGACGGTCGGCCGCTGCAGACGGAGACACCGCCGATCCTGGTGGACGGCAGCGTCCTGCTGCCGATTCGCGACGTTTTTGAAGCGCTAGGCGCCACACTCGCCTGGGACGATAGCAGCAAGACCGTTACGGCCACACAAGGCCAAATGACACTGGTTTACCGCATCGGCGACCCAACGGCGCTGTTGAACGGCCAGACCTTGACGTTGCCGGTCCCCGGGCAGATTGCGGACGGTTATGCGCTGGTGCCTCTGCGGTTCGTCAGTGAAGCGTTGGGCAGCGAGGTCGCTTGGGACGGGGAGAGCCGTACGGTGCGGATCACTTCGACGTTGAACTATGAAACCACGGTCACCTGGGGCGTTAATCTGCGCAGTTCACCGGATGCGAGCAGCGATACGGTTGGCGAGGAGCTGCTCCCCACCGGCAACAAGCTGCATGTCGTTCGCGAGGCCAGCCCGCTCTGGTTGGAGGTGCGTACTCCCGACGGGCGCTCCGGGTATGTCTCGGCCAAGCCGAAATACACCAATTATCGCAGCAATTCCTTGGCGGACAAGCAGGCCGACGAGTTGATCGCCTATGGCAAAACGTTTGAAGGCACGCCCTATGAATTCGGGGCATCCTCTGACCAAACGAAGACGTTCGACTGTTCTTCTTTTGTGAAAAGGGTGTATGAGGACGTTCTCTCGATCGAGCTGCCCCGCGTTTCCTATGACCAAGCGAAAGAGGGTACGGAGGTCAGCCTAAACGAGCTGCGCAAAGGGGATTTGCTGTTCTTCAGCGCGCGCGGTCTGGATATCGGTCATGTGGGTATTTACATCGGGGACAACCAAATTTTGCATACCTACTCCAAAGAGCAAGGCGTTCATATCGAGGCGTTTGACGGCCAGTGGACCAAGCGGTTCGTGACCGCACGGCGACTGTTCTAAGCATCTGCGGGTGCTAGATCGAGTTCATTCAGTTTTCATCCGATTTTGCCGACATAATAAGTAAAGATGTTGGCGAAGGAGGTGAATCCGTGTGGTTTTGCCGGGCATGTACGAACGGATGAAGTTACACCGGAAAAAGCGCATGGAGACGCGATGTGGAAATGGCTGAAAGGCTCGAAAGCAACCCTTGATCCTGCCCGCAGCGAAGCCGCCGCGACAAGCCAGATGGACACGCCCCTGGCAAATGATCTCCCCCCGCAGCCGAAGGTTATCATCATTACCGGCACAAGCGGCTCCGGCCGCAAGAGCATCGCTAAGCGGCTAAGCGCTGATCTGGGCCTTCCTTATGTGCTGCCATACACGACCCGTGCAATGCGTGTGGGTGAAAGGGACGGCGAGCACTACCGTTTTATTGGGGAAGCCGACTTTCAGGCGATGGTGGAACGACTGGAGTTCAGCCAAAGCGTCCGCTTGGAGCGAGGCAGCTACGGCATCGCCGAACGCGAGCTGAGCGATGCGCTGGAGCAGTATGGCGCGGCGGTTGTCGTCGTGAATCACGACGGCTTGCAGACGCTGCGGAAACGGTTTGGGCCCCAGGCAATTCGGATTTTCCTCTACGTGACGAAGGAGGACATTCGACTGCGCGAGGAGCGGGAAGGAGCGCCCACCGAGGTCATTGAGGAGTATTTAAGGAACTACTCCGAGCAGGTGATCCACAAGAAGGAATCCGATTATTTGCTGCAAAACATCGATCCCGCCGCGACGTTGGCGAAGATTAAGGTCTTTTTGCAGGATAAAATCTAAGATGGAAGCGGGTTGTCCCGGCCAAATACGGCTGGGCGGCCCGTTTTTTTGCGCTTTGAGCAGAGCTGGGCTGATGAAGCTTGACGAGAGAGAAATTTATTTATATAGTTATATACAAGACTATATAACCATACAACTAATAACTAAGAGACACGGAGGTGAATTCCCGTTGAGTCCGTCTTTTGACGATAAGAAGCCGATTTTTCTACAGATCAAAGAGCTCATTGAGGACCAGATCGTAAACGATCAATTGAAGGAACACGAGCAAATTCCGTCCACAACGCAGCTGGTTCAATTTTACAAAATCAATCACCTGACGATTTCCAAAGGCATCAATTTGCTGGTGGATGCCGGTATTTTGTACAAAAAAAGGGGGGTTGGCATGTTTGTAGCGGAGAAGGCCAAGGAAATGCTGCTGACGCAGCGCAAGGAACGGTTTCTCGATGAGTACGTCCTGCCGATGATGCGGGAGGCCGTCAAGCTGGGGATTGCCGACGGCGAAATCAATCTGCTGATCACCAAAGCAAAGGAAGGGATCAAACATGAGCCTTAACGTTACGCTGGAGCAGGTAAGTGTCAACTATGGCGGCAAGCGCGCGCTGTCGGATATTACCTTGGAGCTGGAAGCCGGGAAAATTTACGGTCTGCTGGGCCGAAACGGTGCGGGGAAAACGACCCTGCTCTCCCTGCTGGCCTCTTATATGGAGCCGACGGCAGGCCGGGTGCGGATTGGCGGCAATAACCCGTATGAGCATGCGGAGACGATGGCCCAGGTCAGCTTCATTTACGAAACCAACTATAGTGAGGAAAGCGATAAAATAAAGGGCATGCTGCAGGTGGCTGAGCGGTACCGCCCCCATTTTGACCGGGCCTATGCTGAGGAGCTGGTCCAGTTGTTTGGATTGCCGATGAACATCCCGATTAAGAAATTCTCCAGCGGGATGCAGTCGGCGCTCAATGCCGTAATCGGCCTGGCAAACCGGACGCCGGTAACGATCTTTGACGAGGTTTATCGCGGGATGGACGCACCTACGCGGGAGATTTTTTACAAGCAGCTGCTGGAGGATCAGGCAGACCATCCGCGGACGATGATCCTGTCCACCCACCTCGTTTCGGAAATGGATTATTTGTTCGAAGACGTGGTGATTTTGCACAAAGGACGGATGCTGCTGAAGGAGCCGATTGACCGGCTGTTGGACCGCGGCGCCTCCATCACCGGAGCGTCCGCTGAAGTCGACGCGTTCGTCCGCGGCATGAAAATCCTGAACGTTCAGCAGTTGGGCGGAACGAAATCGGCGATAGTCTATGGGGAGTTCGATGAGGCCCAGCGCAGGGCCGCTGCGAGCAAAGGCCTCGACATCGGCCCGGTCCCGCTGCAGGATCTGTTTATTCACTTAACGGGGGAGGAGGGTTCCCATGACAACCATTCCGAGTTCTAAAAGTCAATCCGTCAATAACGCCGGTCGCGCCCTTCGGGTCGCTGCGGATATGTCCCGGCTTCAGCTGAGCTGGTCCGCCTGGTTTATCAGCTTTGTGATCCTGGCGTATGCGTTAATCGAAATCAATGCGCAAAACTTCATTACGTTCGCTTTTCAACCGGCTAAGGTGTTTATGCTCGTGATCGGGATTGTTTCGGTATCCGGTTTCCTGAGCTTCTATGCCCGACATGGGGTTACACGAAAAGCTTATTTCTACGGCTCCTCGCTGGCTGCGGCGATCGTGGCCCTCGTGTTGATGGGGGGCGTCGGGGTCCTTGCCGGCTTGCAGCAATGGCTGATCCCCGCACCCTCGAAGCCTTTCTTCCTGGGGGAAAACGCCTCTTGGTTGCTTACCGTCATCGTATATATGCTGAATGCCTTAGCGTACTACTTGGCGGGGTATATTATCGGGATCGGCTTTTACCGGTTTGGCAAGCTCGTCGGCATGCTGTATATCGTCCTGGCGCTTGGAGTGCTTGCTGCATCCGAGGCGATGTGGGATGTAGAGCTTAAGGAATTGATTAACCGCGTTGTGTATATCGGC
The DNA here is from genome assembly GCF_001486505.1 of Paenibacillus rubinfantis. Taxonomy (GTDB): domain Bacteria; phylum Bacillota; class Bacilli; order Paenibacillales; family Paenibacillaceae; genus Fontibacillus; species Fontibacillus rubinfantis. Next base: position 309,857 of record NZ_LN909063.1, on the reverse strand, counting down.
CAAATCCCGGTGTGGGGCTCTATCTTGGGGGCGTTGCTTCTGGTTGGCATTGCACTGGGGATCATTTGGGCCACGATCCGACGGGTACGCTACAAAATAAAATAAGCGGGCGTAGTTCATTGTCCCTTTCGATCCTATTGGGGATTCGTCTAATGGGTACGAAACTAAGATGCCCGAGGTGATCCCTGACCATGAAATACAGTGTCATCATCCCCAGCTATAATAAGGCGCTGCCACTGATGCTGACATTAACCGCGTTTGAAACCCAGACTATCCGCACGATCAATTTGAAGTGGTGGTCGTCAATGACGGATCTACCGATCAAGGCCATTCTGACTTAGGCTTGCCAAAGTCTGTGGCCGGACTCGGCGAAACCGTCCCGGCACCGGCGACATCGCAAACGTTTAGTGCACCGAGAGGTACGCCGCAGAAGAGGGATCCGGCGGATAATTCGGGCCGCCGGGAAAGCCGCTGGCCGTACCCGCGGCAAGACTAGCCTGCGGAGCCTTCGCCTGTTTCGGGCCAGCGTGTTGCGCGGAAGAAGTCGACGGCGGCACCGGCGGTGAAAAGGAAACAACCCTCTCTCCCTTAGGAGAGAGGGTTGTTTCTTTTTTGAGGAGAGATTGCGTTTCAGTTAGCGGGTTAGCTGGTTCCTTCCTCTGCATTCACATCCAACGCAAAGGTGTCCTTTAATCCTGCCCGCCCCTTCGCGGTCACTTTGACCGCCCGGCTCTGCGGACTTCGCTCCACCCACCCCAGCTCCATCAGCCGCTCCAAGATTGCATTGCCGAGCGCCCCGGCGAGGTGGTGTTGGCGTTCGCTCCAATCCAGGCATTTGTGGGAAAAAGAACGGCGCTTGCTCCTCGCCCGGTCGATATCGACCCCAAATCGGTTTAGCACGGTTTCCCCCTCCGCGGTAACTTCAAACGTCCCGTCTCCTTCGGCGAGAACCCCTGTGCGCACCAAGCATTGCGTCAGACGAACACCAAGACTTCCCGCCAAATGGTCATAGCAGGTTCGGGCAACCCGCAATGCCTGGTCCTCCGTCGCCTGCCGTAAGGACTGAATCGGAGCCGGAGGTGCGATCGACAATAACGACTCCAGCACCCGGGCGACCTCCGGACTTGCGATCCCGTAGTAGCGGTGACGGCCTTGTTTTTCGACGGCCACCAGGCCAGCCTCCGTCAGTTTGGCCAAATGAAAGCTGGCGGTTTGCGCCTGAATCCCGGCCATCCGCGCCAGCTCACCGGCCGCATGGTATCTCCCGTCGAGCATGGCCGTCAGCATCGCCGACCGGCTGGAGTCGCTGACGAGCGAGGCGATCACCGCAGCTTGCGTCTGCATCGGTGCGACTTTCATGGCAATGAACTCCCCCTTTTGAGGATGCATCCATATTTCGATGCTCATCGTAATGTTGCCATTATACAATGAACAGGAAGTGACGGAAAACCAAGGAGGGGATTTATTTGTATTCTTCGAAAGCGCCAATTCCGCCAGAGGACACCTTGCTTGTCCAGCCCAAAATTTTGTATTACGGAACGCCCGTCGTCCTGCTCACAACCCAAAATGAAGACGGAAGCACCAACATCAGTCCGATCTCATCCTCTTGGGCGCTTGGGGACCACATCGTCCTCGGCCTCGGATTGGGCGGAAAAGCCGCCGAGAACCTACAACGTCACCCGGAGTGCGTGATCAATCTCCCCGATCCTTCCTTATGGGAACAAGTTGAGCGCCTAGCCCCTACAACGGGAAAAAACCCCGTACCGCCGGTAAAAGCCGCACAAGGTTTTGTTCATCAAAAGGATAAGTTTGCGGTCAGCGGTCTTACGCCCCAGCCTTCCCGACAAGTCCAGCCCGCCCGCATCCGCGAGTGCCCGTTGCAGATCGAAGCGGTAGTGAGGGATTTCCGCGTGCCGGCGCACGCCCCCTTCTTCGCGATCGTCGAGACTCATGCCGTGATCGTCCACGCCCACCGCGACCTCGTCATCGGCGACCGCCACATCGACCCTCGCCAATGGAGCCCGCTCATCTACAACTTCCGCCACTACTTCGGCCTCGGGGAGCCGTTGGGGCGGACGTTTCGGGCGGAGGTTTGAGGGGGTGGGGAACCTGGGAGTGTTACGAGGCGGTAGATCCAACGCTGCGCTTACGGTTATTTACTCCGTATCCCCGCCCTCGGCTTCCCAACGGGCGATTTCCTCACGCACGCGCGGAGCCACCTCTTTACCGAGAAGCTCGATGGCTCGCATTACGTCCTCATGCGGCATGGTGCCAAGCGGGCAATGCAGGAAGAACCGAGTGATGCCTACATTTTTGCGCAGATAGATGATCTTGTTGGCCACCGTCTCCGGATCGCCGACATACAGTGCGCCTTCCAGGCTGCGAGCCGCATCGTAACTGGCCCGACCGTAATGGCCCCAGCCGCGTTCACGGCCGATGATGTTCATCACCGCCTGCGTCGAAGGGAAAAACTTCTCCACGGCCACATCGTTTCGCTCAGCGACAAATCCGTGCGAATGGGAAGCCACCGTCAGCTTTGAGACGTCATGCCCGGCCTTAGCTGCGGCCTGCTTGTAAATTTTCACAAGCGGCGCGAATTGAGTTGGCCGGCCGCCAATGATCGCCAGCACCAGCGGCAAACCAAGCACTCCGGCGCGAATGACGGATTCGGTATTGCCGCCGCTGCCGATCCAGACTGGGAGCGGGTTTTGCACGGGACGCGGATAGACGCCTAAATTTCTGATCGCAGGACGGTGCTTGCCTTGCCAGGTTATTTTTTCCGACTCACGCAGCTTTAGCAGCAGATCGAGCTTCTCCTCAAACAGCTCTTCATAATCGTTCAAATCGTATCCGAACAGCGGGAAGGACTCGATAAAAGAGCCGCGTCCAGCCATGATCTCTGCACGCCCGTTGGATAGACCGTCCAGCGTCGCAAAGTCCTGGAACACGCGAACCGGATCATCGGAAGACAGCACGGTTACGGCGCTGGTCAGCCGGATGCGCGTTGTCTGCGGTGCGGCGGCGGCCAGCACCATCGCAGGCGAGGAAGCCGCATAATCCTGACGGTGATGCTCCCCTACACCAAACACATCCAACCCAACTTTGTCGGCGAGCACAATTTCCTCCACCACCTCGCGCAGCCGTTGCGCATGACTAATCAATTCGCCAGTGACAACGTCCGGCGTCGTTTCTACGAACGTGCTGATCCCGATTTCCATGTTTCGTTCCTCCGCTTCATCTATTAACTATATTTTTGTATTTTACTATACTTTTCTCATATGAGCAAAAGTTAAGCGCCCCCCCGCATACGCGTCCCGTCGTCCATAAGCTGAGCGCATTGACGTTCACCTATACGTACGTGCGGGCTGCGGGGGAGCCGCGCGGGTGAGTGTGGCGCGTAGACGCTCACTCGGGGGGGGTGTTGGCCCCCGCGTGAGCGGCGGAACGCCCCGAAATGTTGTAAAAATTGCAACATTTCGGGGCGGTTGGCGGGCCGGGGGAGTGAAAATGTTGCATAAAGTGCAACATTTATCGCCGGGAACGGCCCGCGGGGGCTTAAATGTTGCAGTTTATGCAACATTTCGCCCCGCAGGGGCAAAAAGAAGGGAGAAATGTTGTAGGAAATACAACATTTCTCCCTTGGGGCGCGGCGAGCGCGTAGACGCGGGCCAGCGGGGCCCGGGAGGGCCCGGCGCGTGCCGCTCTACACGTGTGGTGTTCCTCTCTGCGGTAATCTGCAACCGGCCGCCGCCTTCGGAGTGAACCCCGGTGCCCCTCAAGCATCGGCCCAGGCGTACACCGAGACACGCCGCCCACTCGGCTGAGCCGCCGCGTCCAGGAAGCGCGCGCCCAGCGCTTCGGCCATCCCGGCACCGCCGTCGTTCGTCGCGCTGCCGCCAATGCCGACGATGATCCGGCGCACGCCCTGATCGAGGCAGGCGCGGATCAGCTCGCCGGTGCCGTACGTCGTTGTCTGCAGCGGGTTGCGCCGATCCGGAGGCACCTGCTGGAGCCCGCTGGCCGAGGCCATCTCAATCGCCGCCGTCTCCCCGTCGCCCAGCAGGCCGTACTGCGCAGTCACCGACTCACCCAGCGGCCCCGTCACCTCCAGCGAGCACAGCTTGCCGCCCGTGGCGTCAACCAAAGCCTGAACGGTCCCTTCCCCGCCGTCCGCCATCGGGACATGGACAAAATGCGCCTCCGGGAACGCTTGGCGCAGCCCTTGTTCCATCGCCAGGCACACTTCCTTCGCCGTCATGCTCTCCTTAAACGAATCCGGCGCCAACACGAACGTGGGTTGCCGTGTCAAACTCATCGGTGCCCCTCGCCTATTCTTTCATGAACTTCGCAGCCGCTTCCATCGCCCCGACCACCCGATCGCACCAGGCGTCGAATTCCGGGTCCGCCACCTGAAGCTCAGGGTGCGCCAGGATATGCTCCACCGTCCGCCGGACCCCTTGATCCACGCGAACCGTAGCCGTAAAGCCAGGCACCAGCCGCTTCAGCTTACTATTGTCGAAGACAACCGTATTTGCCTTGTCGCCCAGCAGTCCGCCGCGGAAATCGTAAGGGCCGTTCTCCGCCAAAAATTCAGAAGCGACATGCACCGCACGCAGCTTCACGCCCAACGCATCCGCGATGATTTCGTAAATTTGGTTCCAGGTCACGCTTTCGTCCGAAGTAATATGCACGGACTCTCCAATCGCATGCACGTTCCCCATCAGCCCGATAAAAGCTTGCGCAAAATCGCTGTTATGCGTTAACGTCCACAACGACGATCCGTCGCCATGGATCAGAACCGGCTTGTTCTCCAGCATCCGCTGTGCCACCTGCCAGGACCCCTTATTACCGTGAACGCCCAGCGGAATCGACCGCTCATCGTAGGTGTGACTCGGCCGCACAATCGTAATCGGGAAGCCCTGCTCGCGGTATTCCTTCAGCAGATATTCCTCGCAAGCAATTTTGTTGCGGGAATAAGCCCAATACTTATTGGACAGCGGCGTCCCTTCGGTGATTCGATAATCCGACAAAGGGGTTTGATAAGCCGAAGCCGAGCTGATGAACATAAATTGCTTCGTTTTGCCGGCAAATAACCGGACATCCCGCTCCAGCTGCGCCGGTTCAAAGGCGATGAAATCCGCCACCACGTCAAAGGTATGCCCTTCGAGCTTCGCGGCCACCTCGGCTTCCTGATGAATATCCGCCTCAATGACATGCACGCCGGGCGGCAATTCCCGGTTCCGGTTCCCCCGGTTCAGCAGATACAGCTCCCAGTTGCGGTCTTCCGCCAGCTGTCGGGTAATCGCCGAGCTGATCGTCCCCGTGCCTCCGATAAATAGCGCTTTCATAACAATCCCCTCCTAAGTCAAGTGAAGTCCAATTCGCCCAATCCCCTCCATGGTAACACCTCCCCTCACATTTTCCAACTGACCTGACCCTCATCGCCCAACAACCCAGCCGGATGCCTTATCGCATTGACATCGTTCCTGCAAAAATGGTATCTTCAACCCTACCCGGCCTTCGAAAAGGCGGGGTTGCTCTGTTGCTTTAGCCTTTGCGCGAAATGTCCGATAATAGGAATAAAGCGTTAACAATTATAAAGAAAAGAATGTGATGTCTATTGAAGCCGATTTTCGCCCGTCTGCAAAATAACGCCTTCCTGGAGAAGCATCTGTCCGGCGAATCCATGGACTACCGGCAGATCTTTGCTTTGTTTCTGCCGATCCTCATCGACCAGGCGTTCATCGTTGGCCTCAATCTGGTGAATACCGCCATGATCAGCTCGTCCGGCGTCGCCGCCGTCAGCGCGGTGAACATCGTCGACTCGCTGAACATCTTCCTGATCAGCGTGTTTGTGGCCGTCGCGACCGGGGGGACGGTGGTGGTCGCCCAATACAAAGGCAGCCGCAACGATCGCAACGTCTCCCGCGCCTCCGCAGCGACGGTCACGGCGGTGGCCTTGCTTGCTGTCGGGATTGCCCTGCTGTTGATCGGCTTTCACAATCCGATTCTTAAGCTGCTGTTTGGCGCCGCATCCGCCGACGTATTGGACAATGCCCGCGTCTATCTGATCGGCAGCAGCATCTCTTACACCGGATTGGCCATCGTCCAGGCGGTCTGCTCCGCGCTAAGGGGCATCGGCAAAACCCGGGCCTCGTTAGCCCTGTCGCTGATCATGAACCTGCTGTACGTGCTGCTGAACATTTTGCTGATCACGCTTCTCGATATGGGCGTCTTCGGCATGACGCTGGCGATCAATATCGCCCGGTTCGCAGGCGCGATCTGCGCGCTGTATTATCTGTTCAAAATGGAAGCGTCCCTGCATCTCCGCTTGCGCGACCTGTTCCACTTCCCGGTGGAGATGCTGCGCAAAATCCTGTTCATTGGCATTCCGTTTGCGGCCGAGCAGCTGTTCTTTAACGGCGGCAAGCTGCTGACCCAGGTCTTTATCGTCAGCCTGGGCACCTACGCGATTGCAACAAATGCCATCGGCGGCTCACTGGCCGGGGTATTTCAGATTCCCGCCAGCGCCCTGTCCCTGACGATTGTCACCGTCGTTGGCCAATGTATCGGCAGCGGCAGCGTTGGCGACGCGCGGAAGTTCATCAAGTCCTTCCTCTGGCTCGGCTCGGGATCGCTGGCGCTGATCAGCCTGATCCTGCTGCCGTTGTTCCGGCCGCTCGTGAGCATCTTCTCGCCGCCGTCCGACATCGTCGGCGACATCTTCCTTGTGCTCCTGGTGAGCTCCATCGCCCAGGTGCCGCTCTGGCCGATCAGCTTTATCCTGCCGTCCGCCCTGCGGGCGGCAGGCGACTCGCGCTTCACCTCGATGACCTCGATGCTGACGATGTGGCTGTTCCGGGTGATTCTCGGCTACATTCTCGGGATCACACTGGGCCTCGGTATCCTCGGTGTCTGGCTGGCGATGTGCAGCGAATGGGGCGTACGCGGAGCAGTCTTCTTCTGGCGTTTCCGCGGGAAGAAGTGGTACGCGCATAAGCTGATTTGACGCCAACAACCAGCAATCCCACAGTCAACACGAACAAGGCCGCCCCAATCAAGGGGCGGCCTTTTCCATGGCTCGCTTTCCAACGACTACGCTCCACCGCCCGAATGAATCCGCCGCGCGAAATCCACGAAGCGGAATTTGTCTGGCCGGTGCCGGGATTCCGTGTACTGGAACAAGCTGGCGTCCTCCAGGTAGACATGGCTGCGGATGACAACCATGTTGTGGAAGCCTTCCAGGTCCAGCAGTTGCTTGTCCTCGTCCGTAGGCTCCTCCACGACGATTTCTTTCTTGGCGAAGCTGATCTTTAGTCCGAGTTCATTCTCCAAATACTCGTAAATCGAGTTCTCGCAGATTTCCCGGGTCAAAGCCGGGACGAATTTTACGTTCAAATAATCCTTGTCGAGCAAGACCTTTCCCCCGCCAAACTCCCGGATACGCACGGCCTTCCACACCTCATCCTTACCGGATAGGTTCAACTGCTGCTTCACGAACGCATCCGGCTTCCCCCGGGACAGCTCATGCACCAGAGTTCGAGGCTTCTCGCCCATCTTGCCGGTCATCTCCTTAAAGCTCACCAAACCGGACACGGGAAAATCCACCATACTGCTGCGGATCACGATGGAGCCCTTCCCCTGCACCTTCTGGATATACCCGTTTTGCGCCAGCAGGGTCAAGGCTTTGCGAATCGTTTCCCTCGATGTGTCGTAACGCTCCTTCAGTTCATGCTCGGACGGCAGCAACGAATGGGGCGCGATCTCCCCGGCTTCAATTTGCCGCGCGATGTCATTATGAATCGCTAAATACTTGTTTGTCATGCTTCCGACCCCAACTTTTTTACGTTCTATGAAGATAATATACCACAGATTCGTAGGGTCTCAGTCGAATCCGTTGCGGGTCCGCCGGGGAATCCGCATAATTGGACAGCAGCAGCCGGCTTTCGTACCCGCGCCAACCCTCTAAGTCGGGCAGACCAAATTCCACTTCCTCACCAAAAAAGTTGTTCACGACAACCAGCTTCTCCGACCCGCCATCGCGTACATAAGCAAATACCGCCGGGTCCTCCTCGTGAAGCAGCTCAAACCGTCCGGTTGTGATCAGGTCATATTCCTTCCGCAGCCGTATCAGTTTCTGATAATGATAATAAATCGAGTCCGGATCCGCTGCCGCTCGCTCCGCGTTAATCTCCTTATAGTTGTCCGCTGGGCGAATCCACGGCGTACCGGTCGTAAATCCGGCGTTAGGCCCGTCATTCCATTGTACCGGGGTCCGCCCGTTGTCGCGGGATTTCTGGGCCAGGATCTCCAGGATGTCCGCCTCCGCTAAACCACGCTCCTTCAGGATGCCATACATGTTCAGCGACTCCACATCGCGATAATCCTCAATCCGGTCGAAGCCCGGATTCGTCATCCCAAATTCTTCCCCTTGGAAAATATAAGGCGTCCCTTGCATCATGTGCAACGCCGTGGCCAGCATTTTCGCCGATTCGCGATGATACTTCCCGTCGTCCCCAAACCGCGACACGGCGCGGGGCTGATCGTGATTGCACCAGAACAACGCATTCCACCCGCCGCCTTCGTACATCCCGGTTTGCCACTCGGCCAAAATCCGCTTTAACCGCAAGAAGTCGGGCTCACCTTTCGCCCACTTCTCCCCGTTCGGATAATCCACCTTCAAATGATGGAAGCTAAAGGTCATGTCTAGTTCTTTGCGTTCCGGATGCGTATAGCGAACGCAGTGCTCTATGGAAGTGGACGACATCTCCCCAACGGTCATCATCTCGTAATCGGCAAATACCGCGTGGTTCATCTCCTGCAGATATTCATGGATTTTAGGCCCGTCGGTGTAATATTTCCGGCCGTCCCCGGGAGCAACCAACCCGTCGTCATCCAAAAAGCGCGGGTCCTTGGAAAGGAGATTGATCACGTCCAGCCGGAAGCCGTCTACGCCTTTATCCAGCCAAAACTTCATCATTCCGTAGATTTCCTCACGCAGCCGGGCATTCTCCCAATTCAAATCCGCCTGGGTCACATCAAAGAGATGAAGGTAGTATTGGTCCGTTGCTTCGTCGTACTGCCAAGCGTTCCCGCCGAATTTGGACACCCAGTTGTTCGGAGGGCCGTCTTCCTTTCCGTCCTGCCAAATGTAATAATCCCGGTAGGGGTTGTCCTTGGACGACCGGGCGGCGACAAACCACGGGTGTTCGGTGGACGTATGGTTGACGACGATATCCATCAGGATTCGAAGGCCGCGGCGATGGGCTTCCTCCAGCAGCTGGTCGAAATCCTCCATCGTGCCGTAAGACTCGTAAATCCGGTAATAATCGCGGATATCGTATCCGTTGTCCCGTTGCGGCGAGTCGTATACCGGCGTCAGCCAGATCACGTCAACGCCTAGCTCCGCGAGGTAATCCAGCTTGCGGATGATCCCTTGCAGATCACCTACTCCATTACCGGTCGTGTCATTAAAGCTCTTCGGATAGATTTGATAAACAACCGACTTCTTCCACCAAGGTTCCGTCATGTCCAACACCTGTCCTTTCCTGAAAAAATGGTAAAGGAGGAACACTCCTGTTCCTCCGCATAAGGCTTAATTTTTCTTAAACGAGACTTTGCCGATGTTCGCTTTGGCAAAGATCATTGTAAAAATAAATGGGATCACGATCGCCACGGCCATCGCCAAAGCGAAGGTCACCATGTGTTGCGGCTGGATCGACAAGATACCCGGCAAGCCGCCCACGCCGATGGAATTGGCCATCACGCCGGTGCCAACCGAGATGACGGCCGCCACCAGCGAACCGATCATCGCAGCGAGGAACGGGAACCCGTACTTCAGGTTAATCCCAAACATCGCCGGCTCGGTAACGCCCAAGTAACAGGAGATTGTCGCCGGGATGGAGACCTGTTTCTCCTCTTCATTTTTACGATTAATAAAGATCATAGCCAGTACAGCCGAACCTTGGGCGATATTCGAGAGCGCGATCATCGGCCACAGGTTCGTCCCGCCCAGCTCGCTCATTAACTGCAGGTCAATCGCGTTGGTCATATGATGCAGCCCCGTGATGACCAGCGGCGCATACGCGAATCCGAAGATCGCGGCGAACAGCCAGCCAAACGACGAAGTCAAGCCGGAATAAACAACGTTGGAGATGACGGAGCCAATCTCCCAACCAATCGGGCCCAGCACGGTGTGCGCCAGCAGAACGGTAGGAACAAGGGCGAAGAACGGAACCACGATCATGGAGATGGACTGCGGAACGATTTTACGCAGCTTCAGCTCCAGGAAGGACAAGACCAGCCCCGCCAGGATCGCCGGAATCACCTGCGCTTGATAACCGATCATCTGCACCTTGGCAAAGCCGAAATCCCAATACGGAATGTCCGTTGCCCCGGCAACGCCATAAGCGTTAAGCAGCTGCGGCGAGACGAGCGTGATCCCCAGCACGATGCCGAGAATCGGCGTAGCACCCATCTTTCGTGCGACCGCCCAGGTGATGCCAACCGGCAGGAAGTGGAAGATCGCTTCGCCGATCAGCCACAGGAACGCGTGGGTACCGGCCCAGAACTGCGAGACCTCCACCAGCGTTTTCGTGCCGTCCTCCAGCATTTTGATGTCGCCGATAATGTTGCGGAAGCCGAGGATCAGACCGCCGACCACGATGGCTGGAATCAGCGGGGTGAAGATATCCGCCAGATGCGCGATCATCCGCTGCAGGAAGTTCATATTCTTCTTGGCTGCTTCTTTGGCTTCATCCTTTGAGGTATCGCTGACGCCCGCGATTTTAATGAACTCGTTATAAAATGAGGCCACTTCGTTGCCGATGATAACCTGAAACTGGCCGGCTTGCGTAAACGTGCCCTTGACCAGTTTGATGGCCTGGATTTGCTCGACATCCGCTTTTTGCGGGTCATTTAAGACAAAACGCATGCGGGTCGCGCAGTGGGTCACGACTGAAATATTATCGCGGCCGCCGACATGCTTCAGCAAATCGTTTGCCGGTTGAGTATAGTTGCTCATGGATGGTTCCTCCTTCGTGATGTGAGCCGATGAACAGTTTATTTTGCAGCAAACGCTTGCAAATGATGCCAAATCCGGCTTTCGATCAACTTGTATATACAGGTTTCTGTTTGCGTTTTCATTTTAGCTTGTATATACAAATCCGTCAATCCCCATTTTTCGACAAAAAAAAGAGCGTCCCTGTGCCAAATCACATGGCGGGTACGCCCTACTTGTTCGATCGCCGGCTTAGCCGATATAACCTTTTTCTTTCATCGCCTCATAGGCGGCTTTTTCGTTCTCATCTTTAACCTGATACTCCAATGTTCCATCTACGATTTTGGCGCAACGTCCGCCGAACGGTTTCAGGGATTCCTTGATCTCTTTGAGATCTGCAGTCCCTTTCAAGGGATAATTGACTTTCATAAGTCGTCCACCTCCTAAAGGTACAATTAACAAATGAGTCAGCTCGTCGATATGACAAATCTCACAGTAATTGCACCTCCCGCAGTCATGCAAAAAACCCCCGCGCCATAGATTAGGCGCAAGGGTTCCTATTAGAAGCTCGGAATAAAGCTTAACGCAGCGTTTTCAACGCGCCGCTCCAAGCGAGGACTTGGTCCAGCATGTCGTTCAAGTTCGTTTGATGCAGATCTGCCGGCTTGAAGACACTGTAGTTTTCGAAGTCGGTGAACAGCGAGAGGGCAACGTGTACGCGCACATCGGCTACCATCAGCTCGCCCAGGATCCCGCGCAGATGCTCAGCTGCACGAGCGCCGCCTACAGAACCATAGCTGACGATCCCGGCCGCTTTGTTGTTCCACGCTTCACGCGCATAGTCGAGTGCGTTCTTCAGAGCACCGGTGATGCTGTGGTTGTATTCTTGCACGATAAATACAAAGCCGTCCAAACCGTTCAGCTTGTTGTTCCAAGCGGCGGCTTGCTCACTGGCATCGGCTTCGCCAAGCAGCGGCAGTTTGAAATCCGCGATGTCGATGATTTCATAGTTTGCGTCGCCGCGGGCATCCGCATGCTTTTTCACCCATTCTCCGACCTGCGGGCTCACGCGGCCTTCGCGTGTACTTCCCAAAATAATCCCGATATTTAATTTAGACATGGTTTTTTCCTCCTCAATTGGTTTCGTTGCTCTACCTAACAATTTGCCCCAAAAACTCATCTGTCACACCACCAAGTATCCTTCCCGAACTTCTCCAATTGTTTAAATTTGGATTATTCGAACTAGAGATAATGATATCCGCCCCAGTTCCTTTTGTCAAGTAGCTTACAAAAAGTTTGTGAAATTGTTCCCTTTGCATCCAAATCATAACCACCCGTCCAACGGGTGGTTTGCTCTTGGGGTATAACCCCCTGTTACCAAACTGCGCCTAAAGACGCCAGCCTGACAACATGGTTGTTCAGGCTCAATGTAATTTGTCACCTTCACTCACCCGTTAAACGGGTTTATTTCTTTTTGCTGCTATTACTGCTAAACGGATCTTCGTATTCTTTTACACTCAATTTATCTATGGCTTGGTCGTGTGCTTCTTGTTCACGAATGTATTTGGCTACTGTGGCTTCATTTAGGCCTACTGTACTCACATAATAGCCCTCTGCCCAAAATTTTCGATTCCCATATTTGTACTTCAGTTGGGCATGCTTTTCAAAGACCATCAGCGAGCTTTTCCCCTTTAGGTATCCCATGAACGATGCTACCGATATCTTTGGTGGAATCGCGACCAGCATGTGCACATGATCTGGCATCATGTGACCTTCTAAAATTTCCACCCCCTTGTATTTACATAGACGTTTGAATATTTCGATCAAATCTTTTCTCACTTGATTGTAGATCTCTTTCCGTCTATACTTCGGGGTGAACACAATGTGGTATTTACACATCCACTTTGTGTGAGCTAGACTGTAATTCTTGTTTGCCATCTAAGACCATTCCTTTCATTTTGAGCCTGAACATCTCAATTTTATCGGAATGGTCTTGTTGGTCAAACCCTAGGTCCCTCCACCCGCATAGCGGGTGGTTTTTTGTTTCGCACGCTTCGCGAGCTCAACCGGCTAAAGCCGCAATAAAAGGCTGCCAAATCCGGCAGCCCTTGAATGGAGCGAGTTCGCTCCCTTATATATTCAAATATTCAGCCCTCTCCCGTGCGTACGAAGGCTTGTGTCCCGAGCGCCGTAGACAGGAAGAGGTACATGAAATAACCAAGCAACGCCCCTCCCGTATTCAGGAGCAGGTCATCCACGTCAAACTGCCCCATCGCCAGCAGCAGCTGGGCGCTTTCCAGACTTAGACTCACCGCGAATGCATACAGGATCGTCTCGATGCTGGAGATGCCTTTTTGGCGGAACATAACCCCCAGGAGGATCCCAAACGGGATAAAGAGAGCCACGTTACCGAAGACGTTCACCATATCATGTGGTGTCATCCCCTCCAGGCTCCGGGTAATTTCTTTTAAAGGAACCAGATTGCCTTGCTGCAATCTCCTGTAGACCAGTCCCGGAGAGTTCAAGCTAAATTCGAATTGTCTCCAAAGCACATCGAATCCGAAATCGTGAAACTTGAACAGAATGATTTTGACCAAGAGACCTAAATATAAGACAAACAGCACTCGAACCCCTGCGTACTTCAGCCAGCTTTCCGTTTCCATTGGATCTCCTCGCTTTCCTGATGTTCTCCCTCGCCGCTGTCTACTCGCGTACGGTTACGATGACTCCGTCCATGTTGTTGCCGGAAATCTCATATTGTCCCTGCACCGGTACCTGAAGGGTCCGATCCTTAGATACCGGGTAGTAAAACACGTGATACTTCTGGCCTTGCACCTTCAAGCTCACCGACTGTTGTTCCTTTAGGTAATCCATATATTGCTCCAGCACAAACCCGTTCTCCTGAATGATCGCACTATGCGGCAAACCAACATACCGGAAATGCCAAGGCTCGAACTGAATGCCTGTGATCGCCGTTTTGTCGTCCGGGTATCGTAGAATAAACCCATATTTCCACGCGTTCTTCTTCAACCATTGGCCTTCGGGAGCGCTGTTCATCTCTGCCTGGGAGGACCCGATATCCAGCGACAGTCCCAGGTTGTGCTCACTGTATCCGGCGGGCAGAGCCAGCTTGGAACCCATTTGGCGGTACAGCTCGTCCTGCTTCTGCTCATCCCGGTACCCGCTGCTGATCAGAAAATGATTGATTCCTTCTTTCCCGGCCGCCTTGACCATCGCAGTAAATCGCTCCGCCATCTGCGGCGACAACAGCACCTTGTTATCCAACACCCCAAATCCGTCGATCAACTCGGCGTTCCGAATCAAACTCACAGCTTCGCTGTCGGGGTGCAGCCCCTTCGGAACGGGATGGTCTTTGTTCACCAGCAGCAAATCACCTTGATACACCATCTCCTTGGTAACATCGATCGTTAGTCCCTCTTCGGCTCCGGCGGCAGACGAATCTGCGTTATAAGGTTCATTGATCTCTAATGGCTGCGTCTCGTCCTGCGGCGTCCGGGCCATACTCGCTTTAAATTTCGTAACCCCAAATCCCAGCAGCACCAGGATCATCAGGCAAAGAACCCACTTTTTCACGTTTGTTTCCTCCTAGCTTTTGTTCCTCTTTAGCATAGGTAAAATTACTTAAGAAGAACGGGGGCAAAAAATAAAGTTTTTCTTAAATCGGAGCTTCGCTTAGAATAGGGGGTAAATTCCAAGAGGAGAGGCGAAGTCATGGAAGGCCATCTACTAATCATTGAAGACGATCCAGCCATCAGCACGATGGTCAAGGATTACTTGGCCAAAGAAGGCTATCAAATTACCGTGGCTGAGGACGGCGAGCAAGCGCTTCGCGAGTTCGCATCCGCCAGCTATGATCTGATCTTACTGGATCTCATGTTACCCAAACGGAGCGGGCTCGACATTTTAGAGCAGATTCGAAAAGAAAGCCGCGTCCCGATTCTGATCTTGTCCGCTAAAGACGGCGAAGTCGAGAAGGCGCTGGGCCTGCGGCTGGGTGCAGATGATTATATCGCGAAACCTTTTTCCCTCATCGAGTTGGCCGCCCGCGTGCAAGCCTCCATCCGTCGGGCTACGTTATATTCGAACCCGGATGAAGCGGGTCAGACGCCGGAACTCAAACTGCTGTCCGTCGGGGAATTGACGCTGGATCCCGATAATTTTACGGTCACCAAGCGGGGGCAGGAGATCACGTTGACGTCCAAGGAATTTCAAATTCTAAAGCTGTTCCTTCAGCATCCAACCCGGGTATACACTAAAGCCATGCTCTATCAACTGGTTTGGAACGAGGACTATTTCAAGGATGATAACGTCATTAACGTACATATGAGAAGGCTGCGAGAGAAGATTGAGGACGATCCGTCAACCCCCCGTTATATTCGAACGCTTTGGGGAATTGGGTATCGATTGGGGGAAGGGTAAATGCTAGGTTACGGGTGGTTGCTGCTCCTTCCCATCGCTGTGCTGGTAATATTGTATCTCAACCAACGCAGGACGAACCTTGCGCTTCGCAAGGAGCTCGCTTATATCAACCGGAAGCTCATCCCCTTTACCGATCCTAAGCATCCCTTAACGCAGGAACGTATCCTGACCGTCACTCCCCTTCCCGAGCTGCGGGAATTGCTGCGGGCGATCAACGACCTGCTGGACCGAGCCGGCCAATCGGCCGCGGACTATGCTGGCATGGAGCGGGCGATGCGAATGATGTTATCCAACGTCTCGCATGATTTAAAGACGCCGCTGACCGTCATCATGGGGTATGCCGAGATGCTCTCCCAGCAGACCGACCTGTCGGAAGACGAACGCCGGCGGATGCTGGGGGAACTCTATAAGAAGACGGCTCAGGTCCACGAGCTGATCAACACCTTCTTTGATCTGGCTCGGCTGGAATCGGGCGATCTGGACCTCCCTCTATCGGTAATCGATGCGGGAGAAACCGGTCGCCAGCGGATCCTGGCTTACTTCGACCTTCTCTCCGAGCAAGGCTTTCAGGTCGATATCGATTTGCCGGAGCATCCGGTCTGGGTGTATGCCAATGAAGAGGCGTTATCCCGTATTCTGGACAACTTGCTGTCGAACGCGATGCGATATGGAGCGGAAGGCCGGTATTTGGGGCTGACGCTTCAGGCTTCGGAGAATCAGGTCTCCCTCCAGGTGATCGATCGGGGGCGCGGCATTTCGAGAACCGAACAAGCTCGGGTCTTCGATCGGATGTATACCATGGAAGACTCGCGCAATCGGAATATGCAGGGCAGCGGATTGGGACTGACCATCGCCAAGCGGCTTGCGGAGCGGCTGAATGGCACCCTCGAGCTGGAGAGCACGCCGGGAGTCCGCACCTGCTTTACCCTTACCCTCCCTCGTTCAAAGCGGGCCTGAGGGGGGCGTTGACGGTTTCCGTTCCTTTCCGTTCCGGACGTAAGAAAAAAGTAAGATCTATGACATAGAAAAGAGAGTTTCCCCAATTAAGCTAAGAGTACAGAAACAAGGGGAGTGAGAACATGAATGAAATCGTAAGAACGTATCAGCTAACCAAAAGCTACGGGACAGCAGAAGTAGTCTCCAGCGTAAACATGACCCTGCGCCGGGGCGAGATCTACGGATTTCTCGGACCCAATGGGGCCGGTAAATCCACGGTTATGAAAATGCTGCTGGGGCTGGTCAGACCCACCGGCGGGGAAATCGAGCTATTCGGGGAGAAGCTGATGCCCGGGGCTACGGAGCATTTGAAACGCATCGGCCATTTGATTGAAACGCCAGTGTTCTACGAAAAGCTGACGGCAGAGCAAAATTTGGAGCTGCATGCCGAGTATATGGGTTACTACAAGAAGGACGCCATTCGCGAGGCGTTGGAGATGGTGCAGTTGATCGGCACCCAGGATAAGCCGGTCAAACAGTTCTCTCTTGGTATGAAGCAGCGGCTGGGGATTGCGCGAGCCATCTCAACCCGGCCGGAGCTGCTGCTCCTGGACGAACCGATCAACGGCCTGGATCCCGAAGGTATTCAGCTCATGCGCCAACTCTTCCGTCGGTTGCGTGACGATTGGGGCATTGCGTTGTTGATTTCCAGCCATTTGCTTGGAGAAATTGAACAAGTGGCTGACACCATCGGCGTCATCGATGGGGGAAGACTGCTTCGCGAAGTCTCGATGGAATCCGTGCATGCCTCCACGACGGAATACGTGGAAATTGTGACTTCGAACGTAAATCTGGCTGCCTTTGTCCTCGTGGATACGTTAGAGGTTGAGAATATCAAGCGAATCGGCGACAACATCATCCGCATCTATGACACGAAGCTGTCCCAAGAGGCATTGACCAAAGGGCTAATCGCCAACGATGTGCCGATTCAATCGATCAACCGCAAACATCCGAGTCTAGAGGAATATTTCTTCGATATGGTCAAAGGAGGGGAAAGCCATGCTTCAACTTATTAAACTGGAACTCAAGAAGGGGCGCTTAACCAGCTACCTTTGGGGGGCGCTCATCGCTTACCTGTGCATTGCCGGAGCCATGTCGGTTATTTACTTCGCAGACCCCGCGAATCTCGAAGACCCTTCGTTTCGGAGTCAAGCCGAAATGTTGTCCATGATTGATCTGCTCGTCCGGGCAACCTTCATCGTATATGCCTCCGTGCTGTTATCGAAGCTGATCATCAGTGAATTCAAAGACAAGACGATCGCCCTGCTGTTCGCCTATCCGGTGAACCGTAAAAAGTTGATTTTCGCCAAGTTGGCGATGGTATTCGTCTGGACATTTGTTAATGTCATTGTCGCAAACCTGCTTGTGGGCGGCCTCTTTATCGGGATCAATTCGATCTGGGGGTATCTGTCCGACCCGCTGCAAACGGAAATGCTCCTTCAGCATGGACTCACCGTATTCATGCAGGCCTTCGGAGCTGCTGGGATGTGCTTGTTGCCCCTGGTCGCCGGTCTGCGGAACAAATCCGTTCCAACGACAATCGTATCGTCGATTGTGATCGTCATGATCGTATGCTCCAATAACCTTGGCTTCAGCCTGAGTTCCATCCTGGCGATTCCGCTGTCGCTGTCGGTGTTGGGGATTCTCATCACCTACCTCAGCTTCCGTAAGATCGATCAAATGGATGTGGCTTAACCGCATCTAACATTTCCAAGGAAAAGGCTTTCAATTTGGGCTAGATGGACACGCACTCCTCAAGTATGCTTAGGGTTGAGATGCTTACCAACCGCGAAGGGCTGCCGGCTTTTCCGTTTACGACAGAAGCATAAAAAAGCGCAAGTACCCGGGATTCCTTCCCTCGTACTTGCGCTTTGTTGCATGGTCCGCTGTGTTTACGCTCCGGCCGGCAGCTTCACCTGTACGCGGTAAGTCTTGCCCGGCTGCACGTCTCGCAGCACGCCGTCCGGCAGCAGCTCGCCTTCCGCGTATACCTCTGTCCCCGCCGCTGCCGCATCCCGCCGGATCTCGACATGCAGCGTAGCGCCCCGGAATTCGCGCGTGACCGCCGCCTCGTTCCAATGACTCGGCAGCTGCGGATTCACGCGGATGCCGTCCTTCGTGCCCTGCAGCCCAAACAGCCCGTCGATCAGGCAGCGGTACACCCACGGCACCGTTCCCGTGTTGAACAAATGGCTGGAACGCCCCGCCGTACGCGGGAACTGGCGATAAGCGCCGCGGTAATAGTTCGGGATAAACACCGGCAATTGCCCCCGCTGCACGATGTCCTCCACGTCCGGGCCGGGCAGCATTTTGCGCAGCAGCCGGAACGCGTCCTCCCGCTCGCCCACGACGTACAGGGCGTAGATGTAGAAGGCAGCGGCATGATTGTATACCGCGCCGTTCTCCGCCGAGCCCGGGTGCTTCTGCGTCACCCGGCCGACGTCCTCACGCATCGCCGTGTAGGAAGGGGCCAGCTTCTCGACGCCATACGGCGTCTCCAACTGTTCGCGTACCGCCTGCATCAGCTTCGCCCGCTTCTCCTCATCGGCCGCGCCGCTCAGCATTGACCAGCCCTGCGGGTTGATAAAGATCCGGCCCTCTTGGTCGGTGCTAACTCCAAACACGACGTTATCATCGGTGATGCCCCGTGCATACCACTCGCCGTCCCACAGGTAGCGGTTCACCGCCTCGTTGGTCTCCTCAGCCGCTGTGCGATACTCCCGCGCAACCTCCGGCCGCCCGCTGTCCTCGCAAATGCCAGCCCATACCTGGAACGCGTAGGCCGTCGCGATGGTCAACCAGCCGGACACGCCTTTGCCTTTGTAGCCAACCATGTTCATCGGATCGCACCAGTCGCCCTGATTAATATAGTTCAGCCCCCGCCCGTCGCGGTCGTTCCTCAGCCAACGCATCGCTTTATCGACATGGACATAGACGGGTTCGGCCTCCTCGCTGTCGGCATAAGCCACCTTCTCCTCCAGGATGGAGTAATCTCCCGTTTCGTCCAAATAGGTGCTGAGGCAAATCGGCAGCCACACGCAGTGGTCGGTATGCGGCACCTGGTTGATGTATTTCAGCTCGGCGTCCGGGTGCAGCACGATGCCGTCCGGCATGGCGCCGTTGGCTTTTTGCTGCCCGAGCGCCGTCAGGAACGAAGCCCGCGCCACCTGCGGCTTGATGTAGCTCATCCCCATATGATCCTGCAAATAATTGCGGGTTTGCGGATCAGTGGTCAGGCGGTTCGTTTGCCCGTGATAATAAATTTGCCGGGGCAGCCAGCGATTGACGAACAGATCGAGATCCGGGTCGGGAGTGGAGATCGTTAAGCAACCCCGGCCCTCCCGGATATATCGATCGTATTCCTGTTCCGCCGCCTGAAAGCCGTCCTCGCCGGTCCCGCCGGCCTTGCCGAAATACGTCCCCCGAATTTGCGCGATCTCCCGCTCATCCCGAGCCGGTCCAAACAGGAAGCGGTATTCCCGCGTTTCGCCAGCCGCCAGTTCCATCCGGTATTGCATCACCGCCACCGGCGTCTCGTAGCGCGCGTCTCCCTTCGCCAGCTCCGCCTGTTCCAGGGCGGACGGGCTTGCGATCCCGCCTTCGCCCTCGAACGCCTCCTGGTTGACCTCCCAGGAAGTTGGCGCTTGTTCGGCAATCAGGAACGTTTTGTCGCGGAAATTCTTGATCTTGTCGTAATCTTGATATTTCTGATACGGTGTCACCGAAGAGCAGACGATCGCCTGCAGCTCCTCATGATATTCGCCGGATTGGTTCATCCAGGACATATATCCAACGGTAAAGTAAGGGTAAACGCTCAGCTTCCGCGCCTGCTGCGACACGTTCGTCACCTTGACCCGCCAGAGCTCAAGCGGATCCTCCTTCGGCAAGCTGAGGCTCATCTCGATCAACACGCCCTGATGCTCCACCTTCCAGACGATCCGGCTCTGACCCAAGGCAAAGGAGTAACTATCGGTCTTCACCCGCACGGGTTCATACGGCGCAGAAAAAACGCTGTTGTTCTCCTCGTCCTTCACATACACGAAACGGCCCGGGTGATGCGCATAATACGGCTGTTCCGGCTGCATAAACGTCTTCGCTTCCAGATTCGGCGCATGCGAATACTTCGCCGGTTCCGGCTGCATGAACTGGGCGACCGCATATCCGCGACAGTTCATGTGGATCATCATCGTTTCGTTCCATAGGAATCCCGACGCCTTGGGCAGGATCGTAGGGCTCAGCAACTCGTAGAATTCCTGGTCCTCCGTGGCTCTGAACATGGTTCAACCTCTTTTCCGTGTAATCTTGTCTACTTGTCTACAACAAGTCCATTATACAACGGAAAGCCCTTTTTTGAAGCGTTTTCTTCCCTTCGCGCAGAAAAAAAGAGCCGAATTTCGCCGAAACGAAATTGACTCGATGGCCGCATGGCAACCCAAGCTTCTTTAGATAAACAGAAACGGAATCAGGAACAGCAATGCAATCGCCGCCCAATCAAACGCATAGGCGTTGTAAGCATACCCCGGATATCCTCCTCCGTAACCGTAACCCGGATACCCCGGTCCGTAGCCAAATGCTTTCGTTTGAACCTGGGCATTGGCTTTGGTCACGGCTTTATTCGCGCCCTTGCTTTTGGACTTCAGCTGATTCAGTTGCTTCTTGGCTTTGGCGGGCTGGGTGGAGAGAACATTGGCTTCCGAAGCGTATCCCCCGTTCAGTTGGATGCCGTTCTCGTTGACGTCCGTGATCGTGCCGATGTAATAGCGGCCATCCCGCATTACGGCACATACGGTTTTGCCGATGTGCGGTTTGCAGGTGTCAACGCCAAGCGGATAAATCTGCTGCATGGACTCGTGCCTCCCCTCTCGAATGCTCATTTATCCTATTCAAGGGCGGGTAATTTGCACAGGGCGGATGTCCCGGTCCTTGCATAAAATCCTTCGCCGGGGTCTTCCACAGGGATGGAAGCCTATCTTAATCGCGCTCGAAGCGCGGCGGCATATTCTGCTGAGAGAGGAGTGGCGGAGCTTCATAAAGGAGGGCAACAAAGGGATGAACTATCACGAAATCATCGCCGCCGTCGGGGAAGGTTCGGCGCATCCGGGGGGATACCAGGGAACCGTTGACTTCATCCGATTTGCTGGCATTACGCCGGGACTGCGGGTGCTGGAGGTGGGGTGCGGAACGGGCCGAACGGCCTGTCTGCTGACCCAATTGGGGGCTCATGTTACGGCCATGGATCACAGCGTCGTCATGCTGGAAAAAGCCGAGCGCCGGGCGCAACTCCAGCAGCTGCAGATCGAGTGGATTCAAGGCGATATCACCGCGATCCCGCTGCGGTCGGATACCTACGATGCGGTGATCGCCGAGTCGGTGACGGTGTTTGCCGCCGACCCGGTGAAGGCCTTCCGCGAATATCACCGCGTCCTGCGCAAAGACGGGCAGGTCTGGGATCGGGAGCTGTTCCGGACGTTGCCCCATCCGGCGCTGGAGCGGGAGATGCGCGAGCTGTACGGCAATCCGCATCTCCCGGACGCTGCCGCTTGGATGCGGATGATGCAGGAGGCTGGCTTCCGCAACGTTCGTCAGTGGGAGCCAGGAGCCGCGGCGGAGGAAGGCGTAAGCCCGAACGCAAGTAAAGACACGAACCCGCGCCAGGGCGGAGCTTCGTCCTTCGATTGGCAGAACGCCTGGGACCCGCACCGCATCCTCGACCTGGAGGCGCTGCAGGATCCCGCCGTCCGGACGTTTTTTAAAGAAAATGAAGCCTTTCTGCAACGCTACCGGGCACATCTGGATTACGGCGTGTTTATGGCGGAGAAACGCTAGAACAGATTGACATCCCCCTAACTTGAACCCGCAAAGAAGGGCACCCTGTACGGGTTTGTGCCCCCGCCCCAATGGTAACAATGAGTAGCATCCATTTTCCTGTGTTGTGCTGCTTAGGGGAGGTTAGGTGGGGACATGGACTTTAAAATTTCCAAATATCAATTGTTTACGATGACCTTCATCTTCCAACTGGGAACGACGATTATCTTCGGATTTGGCGGCGAGGCCGGTCGAGATGCCTGGCTGAGCGACCTGCTTTCCTTAACGCTTGGACTTGTCGTCGTTGCGATGTACACGGCTTTAAGGCACCTGAACCCGGGCTTAACGCTGGTTCAATGGTTCCCGGCCCAATTGGGGCGCTGGCTTGGCACGCCGATCGCGTTCTTATACCCGCTCATGTTTTTGTACCTTACGGGGCGAATTATCGCCGATACGAGAGATATGGTTTCGACCGCGATCTTACCCGGAACCCCGCTGCTCGTGATCACGGCCGTATTCACTTTGATTATCGCCTATTGCTGTTACGGTGGAATCGAGATCACTGCTCGGATGGGGGAATTGGTGTTTCCCATCGTTGTCCTCATGTTTCTGACCGAAACCATCCTGCTCATCGGCTCAGGCGTGCTGCACTATCATCATATCCTGCCGGTATTGGATGAAGGGTGGGCCCCCATTTGGGATGTCGTGTATCCGAACGGGATCACCCAAGGATTTGGCGAAACCATCGCCCTCGCTATGTTCTGGCCGGATGTCAAAGACCAAGGGAAAATCACCAAAATCACTCTGCTCGCCACCTTGTTGTCCGGGTTTATGATCGCCAGCTTTGATGTTTTAGCTATATTGGTCTATAACGATTTGTTTTCCCGTTTCGTATATCCGCTCTATACTCTGCTGGGTGTGATCAGCGTAGGGAATTTCGTCGAGAACCTGCAGATGTTTGGCATTCTTTATTTTTTTGCGACGGCATTGATGAAAAGTGCTCTTAACCTGCTCGCCGCACTCCAAGGCATTCAGCAGCTCACGAAGATGAAGGGCTACCGACGCTTGATCCTCCCGGGAGCCGGCGCCGCCCTCATCCTGGGGATGACGATGTCCACGAACATCAGCGAGCATATTTACTTCCAACACTATAAAATCCTCGTGCCCTATTTCTGGGTACCGATGTTTTTAGGGATTCCGGCACTTCTGCTGCTCTTGTCTTGGATTCGAACCTTGGTACGGAAGAAATGACCGACCGTGGAGCCCTTCATTTTTGAATATTCCGCTCCTTCAGGTGCAGCGAGGGACCCGTGACGCCAATTCTCCGGATCGTCAGGTCCGCCTTCACGGACACCTCCGCTTTCCGGAATTCCGCGTCCCAGTCCTCTCTTAGGGATTTCCAGCGTGACGGGTACTTTCGATGGATCACCTCGCCAAACTCGAATACGTCGGCTCCAAACTCCTCTTGCACCTTGGTAATCGTTTGGGATACGCTTGTTTCCACTTGCTTCTCCAACGCTTCCTCGGCGATGGTAAGGTTATGCGGCTGCATGAGATCTAGATTCGTATTATTCTCGCGAATCATCCCCTGCCCTTTTAAAATGACCTGGATCTTGATCTGATCGCCTTCAAACCTCGGGAGCACCTTGCTCCTGAGCTTATTCAGATCCAAGCTCACTTCGCCTTCTTCCTCCTCGATTGGGGCTGTAACGATCAGCTTACTTAGTTCCCCCTTAATCCATCGCAGCAATTTCCCTTCGCTCCCTTTGATATATCCGAGCAACTTCAGCTCATTGTCGAAAATCGCAGTCCCTGCAATGCGAAAGCCCTCTCCCCCCGAGCTTCCGTCTTGATCCGTGTCCTCCGGCCCCGTCGTGTCCGAACCTATCGCAATGGCCGGCAAAGCCGGACAGTTCCCATCGCTAATCGAAGAGATCAGCAAGTTGATCAAGCCCATTTCCTTGAGCGTGCCGATCTGGCTGTATTCCTTTAAAGCTCCTATACCTGGGATGTCCTCCAGCGGATAGGCCACATTTAGAAATTCTTTAGCCGTCCCTCCCTTGACGATAAAAACATCGCTGCGCAGCTTGAGATTCGGATCCCGGCTATACGTGTCGAGCACCTTTTTCAGCCCCTTGCGAGCCTGTGCCTCTCCAATCACAATCACGCGCCGGTGGGCGCGGTAGACTTGCCGGGACAGCTTGGTTTGCATTTGCTGCACCGCATCCAGCGTGTCCTTCCCTATGCCGGACATGACGAAATACGGCTTATCCTGGCCGCCGCCCCCACCGCCGGAGCTGCCGCCCTCGGCGCTGCCCATACGAAAAGGGGCGATCACCTGCGCACTGATCATCAGGTCTTCGTTCTTGGCTGTATCGATCCCCCAGGCCAACTCCAGCGCGAGATCGTTCACCTCCGAGCTGTCCCAGCAGCCCGCCGACAGTACCAACGTCAGGAGGGCCAAAGCAACCCTTCCAACTTTCCGCATTGGATTCATGATTCGTTCCTCCCCCGATCCGGGCTCGGCTGCTGGCCTTCCGGCACACGCCGTTTATTCCCTGCAGTGGAGAGCAAGGGGCGTCGATGCATGCTCCATCGGGGCGCACGGATCCATACATCCTTCATGTTCTCGGGAGTATGGGGCGAGATCGGCGTCATGTATGGAACTCCAAACGAACGGAGGCCCAGAAGATGGATGACGATGAGAAACATGCCCGCAATAACCCCGTACAAACCCAGCACACCAGCTAAAATCAACATCGGAAACCGCAGCAACCGGAAGGCCGTCCCGAGATTGTAACGTGGAATCGCAAACGAGGCGATCCCCGTCGTGGCCACGATAATCACGACCGAGGCGGACACGATGCCGGCTTGAACCGCGGCTTGTCCGATGACAAGCGCACCTACAATGCTAACCGCCGAACCAATCGGCTTCGGCAAGCGGATCCCCGCTTCGCGGAGGCCTTCAAACATAAACTCCATGAGCAACGTCTCGATTACGGTTGGCAGCGGAACCCCTTCCCTGGCCGCGGCAACGCTGATCAACAAATTCGTCGGAACCAACTGCTGATGGAAGGTAGTCAGCGAGACGAACAGCGACGGAAACAGCAGGGAAATGTTCAGCAAAGCAAAGCGAATCAGTCGAATAAACGACGTATATATGGAACGCTCATAATAGTCCTCCACCGCTTGTAACCCGGACCAAAAGGACATCGGAGCAATCAGGACAAACGGCGTATTATCAATAAAAATGGCGATCTTCCCCTCCAGCAAGCTGGAGCAGACGACATCAGGCCGCTCCGTATTTTGAATTTGGGGAAAAGGAGACCAGGGTACATCTTCGATGAATTCTTCGATATACCCCGATTCCAGCACCCCGTCAATCTGGATGCGTTCCAGCCGCTGACGGACTTCTTTTAAGACCGATTCCGATACGATCCCCTCAAGATAGGCAATGACAATATCGGTTTTGGAGTATTGGCCCAGGGTGAGGGACTCCATCTTGAGCTTCTCGCTGCGAATCCGTCTGCGAATCAGACTGGTGTTCGTTCGCAGGGCCTCGGTAAATCCGTCTCGGGGTCCGCGAACAGACAGCTCAGCACTAGGCTCCTCGATAGCCCGCTTCTCAAAGCCCCCCAAACTGAGCAGCAACACTTGAGGCTCCCCGTCGATCAGTACGGCGAGCTCGCCTTTGAGGATGCTTGCCACGATATCATTGATCTTCTGAACCGGCTTGACCTGAGCAACAGCGCCTAGCCGATCCTTCAACAGCGTCCCGAGCGATCCTGCGTTCTCCGCACTGCCAGGCAAACCCTCAAACAGCAGCGGCTGCAAGGCAACTTGATTCAGCATGTCCGCGTTAACCAGCCCGTCGACATAAACCAAGAGCA
Organism: Paenibacillus rubinfantis; assembly: GCF_001486505.1. GTDB lineage: Bacteria > Bacillota > Bacilli > Paenibacillales > Paenibacillaceae > Fontibacillus > Fontibacillus rubinfantis. The sequence goes on along the minus strand of NZ_LN909063.1, from coordinate 283,727 downwards.
CCCGGGCTTGCTCGGGAATCGTAAACGAACGATAGATGAGATCGGAACTGTTACGGAATATTTGTTTAAGAACCTGCTCGTTGGCAGAGAGATCGTCGGAGATTTCATCGGTTTGGTCACTGCGCGGCGGGCGGCCCAATGGATTTCGCGGCACCGTTTTGTTTTTGGATTTCATCCGCATCGGAATCTTCATCACTTTGCTCCTCCATCCTGATGATGTTAGTATTCCGGTTAGGGAATCAATCATGCAAATGATGGATTCCCTGCATGAAAAAGGGGCTTGTTCCAAGGTAAATCCACCTTAGAACAAGCCCTTTCGCTTACCGCGCACTGCGCAATTATTGCGGGGTCGGGGTGATCGCACTCTCTTGCGGAGCCTGGCTTCTCGCTTTCAGGAAGACGTTTAGCCGCTCGGAGAACAGCCACATCGCTGCGGCCGACAACACGATGTACACCGGGAACACGCCAATCGTGGAGTGCGAAGCCAGGAATCCCAGCAGCGGCGGCATAAACGTGCTGCCGGTGTACGCCATGGCCATCTGGAAGCCCATGATCGTCTGCGATTGCCGCTTGCCGAATCGGACCGGCGTTTCATGCAGCATACAGGGAAAGATCGGAGCGAGTCCAAGGCCGATGATCAGTAAGCCGACCAGCGACAGGGTTGCGGGGAGCGGCAGCACCAGCACAACTGCACCGAGCAGAGCAATAATCTGGCCTGCGCGGATCATCACGCGGTTACTCAATTTAAACGTGACGAACCCGGCAATAAAGCGGCCTACCGTGATCCCGGCAAAATACAGCGAAACCCAACTCGCCGCCGTCGCCGCATCCACCCCTTTGATGCCAACGAGGTAGCTGCTGCCCCATAGGCCGACCGTCGATTCCACTCCGCAATAAAACAGAAACGAGGCGAGGGCTAGTTTGACGCCGGGAATCCGCAGCGGTTTCACCGATCTGGCGTCCGGCGGCTCTGCTTCCCCCTCGCTTGGCCCCTCCTTCCGGGAATCGCCGGCGATCCGGGCCACACGATCCCACAGCGGCAGCGTGAGGAACAAGATCACCACCAGCGCGAATTGGATGATCGCTACGGTCAAGTATCCGCTCCGCCACGGGCCCCCGCCGGAGATGAACCCGGCCATAATAACCGGCCCCAGTGTGGCGCCAACGCCCCAGAAGCAGTGCAGCCAGCTCATGTGATGCGCTTTGTAGTGCGCGGCCACATAGTTGTTAAGCCCGGTGTCAACCGCCCCCGCACCCAGGCCAAGCGGAATCGCACAAACGCCAAGCCAGAACACCGACGGCGCCGCCGAATAGCCAAGCAACGCCGCGGCGGTCATCAGACAGCTGACTAGCGTCACCTTGCCCGTGCCGAACCGGCCCAGCAGCGATCCGCTGGCCAAGCTCGAAACGATCGTGCCGGCAGCTACGATCATATATAATACGCCGGCGGTGCCTAGCGGAGCTCCCAGGTCGCCTCGAATGATCGGCCAGGCCGAGCCCAGCAGCGAGTCGGGCAGCCCTAAGCTAATAAAGGCCAAATAAATGATCAATAAAAAAAATGTCGCCATTTTTGTCTCTTCTCCTTCTCCTTCTCCTTCTCCTATCCAAATCAAATCATCAAGGTGAGCCCCAGATGCGTAAGACCATTCAAATAATCGCGCCGCCAATCGCTCATCATCAGCCGAGGCAGATGCTCCGCCGGAACGTATTGCGCGCTCTTCGCCTTAATGTCGTTCAGCAAGGACACGCTGACTTCATCATGGCAAAACACCACCGTATGCGGGTTGATTATTGCAGTACACGCCGCGATCAGTCGGCTGACGGCATCCGCTCCCGCTTCGCCTACCCTCGCGTAGCCGGGTCCCTTAGGGGGGCGCGTCTGCAGGGCCTGCCCGAAATTCCGCTCCTCGTATTGCGGAACGTAGGAAACCTCCCCCGAGAAGAACGTATTCCCCCGCACGACATCCCCGTTAATCAGGATCCCCGCCCCCGGTCCGTTCTGGCCAAAATAGAGGTACACCAGCGACGGATTATCGCTCGAATCGAGGCTGCGGGAATAACCCATTACCGCAGCGTTCATATCATTCTCCACGGCGGTGGGCAGCCCAAACCGCCGCTCTAGAGCGCCCTTCAAATCAAAGTGTTGAAGCGCCTCGTAATCGGGGATATGAATGATCCTCCCTTGATTGACCGCCCCCGGCACGCCGATCGCCAGCGATCGGATCTGCGGAAAACGGCGGATGCACTCCTCGATCAGTTCGGCAAGGCTGTCGCCCGCATCCGTCAACAGGCATGGGCCTCGACCTTCATCTTTCACTTCCCCGCGGCAGTTGTAGACGATGTAGTTCGATTCCGTCCGCTCCAGGAACACGGCAAGGCCCAGCATATACTCCGGGTTGTATTCATACCGCTCCGCCCGTCTGCCGCCGCTGGAATTATCCATTCCGACGACCGCGATCTCCCCGGTATCTTTCATTTCGGCCAGAAATTTGCTGACGGTCGGAAAGCTTACCCCCAGCTTCGCGCTTAGCTCCGCTTTTGTTGCGCTGCCCAGAGCCAGCAGGGTGGACCGGATGCCGCTGTGGATGAGTTGCTTCATGTCTTTGGGAGTCGCCGGCAGTTCGGTCATTTAAGCACCTCCACTTACTTTTTAAACATCTTTAATAAGTCAACGTCAGCGTACCATATCCAAACGAAGAGGGGAAGGGGAGGGAAGAAATTTTCTTGCCGCCTACGGCTCGTATTCGCTGAGCTTCCCTTCGTACACGAGCTGCAGCCGGTCACACTGCCGAAAATCGTCCGGTGTCACCAGCGCGGGCAGCTTGTTCCACAGCTTGATCCCCGAGCGCTCCAGGATCTCCGCCACGAATTGCGAGCAGAAATAGGAGTTGCTAAACTCAATCGGCTCCTTCAAAGCGATGCCGATGATACCGAGAATGTTGTACAGGAACTTTTGCCGTTTGCGGATAAACAGCTGGAGCACACGTTCCATTTTTTCCACCTCGCGCGGGGTGACCTTCAGCTCGTAAATGACGCAGGTCGTGTTCGGATATTTGCTGAACGTACCGGTCTTGATATCCTCTTTCACAAAGCCGCCGTTTAACGGGTTGTTCGGATGCTTCCGCCCGAAGCTGTACAGCTCCGACAGCTCGCGATTAAACGAGATCGAGGCATGGTTGTAGGGCGCCCTCGTGTATCCTTTGATCATTTTGGTAAAAAGCGTTCCCGTATTCGTAAGCAAAATAAACACCGAGCATTCCGCGGCCATGGACGAAATTCCTCTTCTCCCAGGTAGACTAATTATGGACTATTCCTCCATAATAACATATGATTCCTTTGGTGGAATCTACCTCCTGAGGAAGTTGGGATTTGACATGTTAAACAACCTGCAATGGACGATGATCGTGATCTTCGTGGCCTTGGCGGCCATCCACCTCATCTGTTTCGTCCTTAAGCGGAAGCATTCCGGTGACGAGACGTATCTTGCCTTTCGCCAGCGCTTGCGCACCTGGTGGGGCATGTGGCTGATTCTCTGCCTGGCGACCTTGTTTAATCCGGTCGTGTCGCTGCTTGCGGTGATGCTGCTGTCTTTTTTCGCGTTAAAAGAGTATTTCTCCATGATCCGTTCACGCAAATCCGAGCGCCGATTGTACTTATGGGCGTATCTAGCGATTCCGGCCCAATTCTACTGGGTTTTGATCGAGTGGTACGGGATGTTTATCGTCTTTATCCCGGTGTACGTGTTCCTGTTCCTGCCGCTTCCCCGCATGATCAACAAAGGAACGGCCGGATTCTTGCGCAGCGTGAGCCGGGTTCAATGGGGCTTGATGCTGATGGTGTTTGGTCTCAGCCATCTCGCGTATTTTCCGTTCGCCACGTCGCAGTATGGGGCCGGTCTGGTACTCTATCTGGTGGTCCTGACCCAGCTCAATGATATCGTTCACTATGCGGCTTCGTCGTACTTCGGCAAACGCAAGGTTGTGCCGACGGCCAATCCGTTCGTGACGTGGGAAGGCTTCGCCTGCTCGTTTGCGGTGACGTCCATCACGGCTTACTTCCTGGCCCCGGTTCTGACGCCGCTGGGGGCTTCGTTTGGCTTGTTCGCCGGGATGCTGATCGGGCTGGGCGGCTTTATCGGCAGTACCACCATCTCCGTGCTGAAGCGGGATTTGCTCATCGGGGATGACGACAAGGCCCAGGCCTTGAAGAAGAGCTACCTGAGCCTGGTCGACAGCTTAACGTATACGTCGCCGGTCTTCTTTCACGTGACGCGTTATTTCTTTGATTTCATGTAACATAACCTATCGATAACATTTAGGCGGTATAGCGGATAAGCATCTCTCATTCCGCACGACACGGCCTCTATTTCCCCGGTATCGTGCAATCCTAAGGGGGAATCGCTCATGGTGACCGCTATCATTCTCATCGTACTTACTTTGCTGCACATCCCGTCGGCCATCATCTCGGGGCGCAATGAAGCGCGAATCAAAGCGCAGGGAGGCCGCGAATACGGACAAACCCACAGCCGCGCGCTCATCGTCGTGCAGTTTCTGATTTATGTGGGCAAAAAGAGGCTTTCCGAAGTGTCTCCACCTCGGGAAAGCCTCTTTCTTTCGCGCTCGCTAGAACCTGCATTAGGTCCACCATAGCTCCTTCGGATAAGCCGCGTCTCCGATGTAGACGGGCTCGCCGATTTTGGGCGTGGCGATGGGCACGCCTAGGCGTTCCGCTTCGGCGGTTGCGCGGCGGACCGGATCGTTCCAATCGTGCAGCGACAAGGTGAAGGCCCCCCAATGGATTGGAACAAGCAAGCCTCCCTGTACATCTATGTGGGCCTGAACCGTCTGTTCCGGCAGCATGTGGATCTCGCTCCAACGCGGATCGTATTGACCGCATTCCATCAAGGCCAGATCAAAAGGGCCATACTTCTCGCCGATCTGCTTGAAATGCGGGCCATATCCGCTGTCTCCGCTGAAGAAGACCTTCCGCTCCGGAGTGGCGATCACCCAGGAGCACCATAGGGTGCCGTCCCGGTTCGTGAGCCCCCGGCCCGAGAAATGGCGGGCGGGGGTGCTGGCGAGCTTCAAACCGTTCCATTCCAGCTCCTCCCACCAGTCATGCTCGCTGATTCGTTCCGGCGCCACACCCCACCGTTCCAAGTGGCTGCCGACCCCCAGCGGGACAAAGAACCGCCCGACCTTATCTTTCAATTTCCGGATCGTGCCGTAATCCAAATGATCGTAATGGTCATGGGACAGGATCACCGCATCGATCTCCGGCAGATCCTCCGGCTCGACCGGCAACTGCCGGTTATACCGCTTGCCGCCGAAAGGAGGAACCGGCGTGGGCGACGGCCCCAGCATCGGATCGAGCAGGAGGCGCTTGCCTCCGAGATGCAGGAGAAGTGCCGAGTGACCTAACCAGACGACCTTGTCGCGGTCTAGGTCACTCAGCGTTTCTGGCGTCAACGGCATGACCGGCAGCTGCCGATCCGGCCTCACCCGCGGGTTGCCGCGCAGGTAATCCCTTAGCAGCGAAACCATATTGCCCGACGAGGGCTGAAAGGAGGCCGTTGGCTCGGTGTAGGCGAACTTCTTGCCCTGCCATTGCGGAGACAACGCGTAACGCGTTCTTTGGGCAGCCGTAGCCTTCCCGCCAAAGGCGGGGTACAGCCGGAGAAACAACGAAATACCGATGAGAAGTACGAGTAAGATCCCTAAAGCTATGTACATGTAAGATACCGCCTTTTCCTGTGTAAAGAGTAAGAGTGGATCAGGATGGATGGATTCAAGCAGAGTATACTGCATGACGGGGGGTGTTGCCAAATGAGGGGAAGCGCTCACCTACTTAAAAAAGAAATAGACCGCCCAATCACCAGGGAAACGGTCTATTTCTGATCGTGCAGCACCAAGAATAAAGCCGACGATAATGTTACCACATTCTGCTGAACTTATACAAGGCGTAGAAGAAGGGTAGGCGGTCACCGCACCCAGGTTACGATATCGTCCAGCGCCTGTCTCGATTTCGGACGTGGTTCCCTTACGCGGTAGCCGAAGGCGGCGAAGCAGGCGATGCCAAACCGGTCGTCCTCCAACAAACCTTCTTCCCGGAGGAGCTGTTCCGCCTGTACTTTGTCGAACCCTTCGATTGGACAGGAATCCACCCCGATCAGCGCCGCAGCTGTCAGCATGTTGCCCAGTGCGATATAGGCCTGTTTACAGGACCAGTCGAACATCGCGCGGTCGCTTTCGAGCAGACGGAAGTCGGACTCCTGAAAAGTACGATAATTGCCGGTCAGCATCTGGTCGACGATCTCCTCGGGGATGTGGTGAACCTCTTTCATCATATGGGTGACGTAAGGGGCATCGTATCTCAGATCCTTTATCGTCCGAGCCAAAATAACAACAAAATGGCTGGCGGTCGGCAATTGTCCTTGGGCTCCCCAGGAGATGGCGCGAAGCTTCTCGCGGAGCTCCGAATTCTGCAGGACGACGAATCTCCACGGCTCCAAACCTACCGAGCTGGGAGATAACCGAGCCGCCTGCAGGATAAACCGAAAGTCTTCCTCGGGAAGAGTCCGGTCGGGATCAAATTGCTTGCAGGCATGACGGAATTGATAAGCCTCCAAGATGGCTTGTTTAGCTTCGGACTTGTCCAGTTTCTCCATTAGACTCATAACGAAAATTCACTCCTCCACGTAAAAAGGTTGCAACCCTTCCGACTTATTAGGTCCCGCAAAACGTCCGGTACGGCCGGTCGCAAGCAGCCGGCAGTTCTGCGTATTCTGCCTGTTCCGGCGTATGGGCGTAGGGTTGCTGCAAAGCGTCCAGCAAACGCTGCATCACGCTGTAATCGTCTCGCTCTACAGCGGCTTCTAAAGCTTCCTCTACCCGATGGTTGCGCGGGATCACCGCCGGGTTGCTGCGCCGCATCGAATCGCGGACCTCCTCTTGGGATTCGGTCTGGCTGGCGAGCCGCGCCTGCCACCGCGTAAGCCATTCCACCCACTCGGGGGTGCCGGCCATCGGCGGCTCCTCCAGCCGGCCCAAGGTCAAGGCAAGGAACGTATTGGTGAAATCGGCTTGATGCCGGTGCATCAGGTCGAGCAGGTCTTTGACGAGGGCGGGATCCTCGTCCTGTTCGCCAAACAACCCCAGCTTCGACCGCATTCCTTGCAGCCAGGCGGCCTCAAACTGCCAAGCAAAGCCTTTCAGTGCCTCTTCGGCGAGTCGGACAGCCTCATCCTCCTCCTCGTGCAGCAGCGGCAGCAAGCTCTCGGCGAATCGGGACAGGTTCCATACCGCAATGGACGGCTGATTGCCGTAGGCATATCGGCCCTGACGGTCGATGGAACTGAACACGGTCGCGGGGTCGTACGCGTCCATAAAGGCACATGGCCCGTAGTCGATCGTCTCGCCGCTCAGGGCCATGTTGTCGGTGTTCATCACGCCGTGGATGAAACCGACGAGCTGCCACTTGGCGATCAGCGCGGCCTGACGCTGAGTCGCCTCCCGCAGCAGCGCCAAATAGCGGCCGGATTCGCCGGTGTCGGCGAGCTCGGCCAGCTCCGGGTAATGGCGCTGGATCACGTAATCGGCGAGCGTGCGGACGTCCGCTGGCTCGCCAAATTGCGCGGCGTACTGGAACGTGCCGACGCGCACGTGGCTGGCCGCTACGCGGGTGAGAATCGCCCCGCGCAGGCTCTCTTCGCGGACCACCGTCTCCCCGGTGGTCACCACCGCCAGGCTGCGGGTCGTCGGAATGCCCAGCGCGTGCATCGCCTCGCTGATGATGTACTCCCGCAGCATCGGGCCCAGCGCGGCGCGCCCGTCGCCGCCGCGCGAACGCGGCGCGCCCGTCGCCGCCGCGCGAATACGGCGTCCGGCCGGAGCCCTTGAGCTGGATGTCAAAGCGATCGCCACCAGGCGCGATCTGCTCGCCGAGCAGCAGGGCCCGGCCGTCCCCCAGCATCGTGAAATACCCGAACTGGTGGCCCGCGTAAGCCTGGGCCAGCGGCTCCGCCCCGGGCGGCAATGCGTTGCCGGCGAAGACGGCTACGTTCTCTTCGCTCCGCAGCGCCTTCGCGTCCAAGCCCAGCTCCGCCGCCAGTTTGTCGTTCAGCACGATCAGTTTCGGCGACCGAACCGGCTTGGCCTCCTGCTTCGTGTAGAAGAACTCCGGCAAGCGGGCATACGTATTATCGAAATTCCATCCGGTTTGCAGGTTTCCGTTTGATTCGCTCATCGGCTTCTCCTTCGTGTTTCGTTTTTTCGTTTATCGTTTTATCGGTTATCGTCCCGTTCGGGTCTCAATGCAGGACTTGATTTATTTCATTGTACGGGATGGACGTGCTCCGCGAAACCCAGGAACGTTCTGCACCGAGTCTACCGTCTTCCACCAAGCTTCCGTCGGGTAGTCGAATCCCCCAATCCGTACAGGCTCCCCGATCTTTGGCAGGGCCAGCGGAATCCCCCGCTGCTTGGCCTCCTGGGTCAGCCGACGAACCGGATCGTACCAGCTGTGCATCGCCAGCGCAAACGTCCCCCAATGGATCGGCAGCAGCACGTTCCCCCTGACATCGAGGTGAGCCCGCGCCGTTTGCTCCGGGAGCATATGAATATCCCACCACCGGTCGTCGTATTGGCCGCACTCCATGAGGGTGAGGTCGAACGGGCCGAATTTTTCGCCAATTTCCTTGAAATGGGGTCCATACCCGCTATCCCCGCTAAAATAAACCCTCTTCTCCGACGTGGCGATCACCCAGGAGCACCATAACCCGCCGCCGCCTTGTTTAAACAGACTCCGCCCCGAAAAATGCCGGGCCGGCACGCACGCCAACCGAACGCCTTGGAGCTCCAGCGCCTCCCCCCAATCGCACTCTTCGATCTGTCCGGGAGCGACGCCCCAACGTTCCAGATGGCAGCGAATGCCCAGCGGTCCAATGAACCGTCCTACCCGGTCCTTCAACTGCCGGATCGTGCCGTAATCCAGATGATCAAAATGATCGTGTGACAGCACGATCGCATCCATCGGCGGAAGCTCGTCCAGGTTGCTGAAGGGCAGCTCGCTGAATCTTTTGGAACCCCCGATCGGCGACGTGGAGTCACCAAACACCGGGTCTACCAACAGCCGCACTCCCCCCATTTGCAGAAAAAGCGAGGAATGGCCAAACCAAACGACCGTATCCTCCTGGAATTCTTCCATCGTCTTGCGGTCTAATTTGACCTGAGGCAGGGCACGCTCCGGCTTCAGCTGGGGCTTCCGCTGCACGTATTCGCGAATCGCCGTAATCAAGGTGCCCGGCGAAGGCTTGAACATTTTGGTTTCCAGGGGATACTGAAACTTCGTCCCTTTATAATTTGGGGACTTCCGGTAGCGTTTCATGTCTTCGGGGGAAGGCTTCCCGCCAAACGGAGGGTATACCTTCTCGAATAGATCCAATCCCACAGCAAGGAGCACAACTACACAAATGAGGACAAATAGCCACATCATCGGGTGAATCCCCTCCTCTGAATGAATAACTTCCATCCAGGAAGGTTGTGCCAAAGCCCGGCGATTTATACAAAAAGGCAGGACTGCTACGGGCTGCTACTTCAAGCTACGCTCCTGACGAAAAGCCTCGATGCGCTCCCGGTTATTTGCGTCGATTCGCACCGAGATGCCGTGGCAGTTAATGACAACGCCATCCATATTCCCGGACACTGCCAACAGGTCGTCGTAAGCGGCGATGTTGCTGCTCCAGGTTGTTTTATCGTAGACTTTCTCGAACTCGGGCCAATCCGTAAACGCCGGGAGCCACGCCGAGCCATCCTCCGCGCTTAGCACGCCAAACTGAAGGATCGTCCCTTCCTTTAACGTTTTCATCCCCTGCTCATCCGTTGGCGAGGGGTCCGCTTCCTTCAACTGCATCGGCAGCAAATACTTCGCCTGTAGAATTTCATTCAGCATCTCGGCCTCCAGCGCATTTAGCTCCCGGTCTCGGGCCTTCGGATCTCCTGTCGGCGCATGCAGCGTTTGGAAGAAACGGATCATCGCCCGCTGCAGCCCCGGATTCGTTACGGGAATGTTGATTTCCGGCGTCCCGGTCCAATCCGGCGGCGGTACGATCTCATCCCGTTGGAGTTCGATATGATACTGTCCGTTATCCACGAGGACCTTAGGTAAACCCAGAATATGAAGCTGCCCAAACGTCCTCAGCACGTCTTCCCCGCCGATCGGTTTCATCTCCAGCATCAGCAGCTGCTGCCGGAAATAATCCTCTGCGTTCGCGGCGAACGCCTCTTGCGAGAACATCCATACCCGATCTTCTCCATCCACGTAGGGATATCCGGTCGCCTGGTCGTACGCGAGATAGAGCGTTTCGGTATTTTTTATTTTTTCGTACAGTACGCCAGTAAAGGCCTTGATCCGTTCATCCAAATACACATCCGGAAAAGCCTCCTCCGCCTTAAACCGCTTGGCCGCATGCACCAAAAAAATCAGCTCCTGAATCTCCAGCCCGCCGAGCACTTCCTGCGAAATCTCCGGCGTTAGCAAGAACCTCCGCCCGATCTCGTCTTTCCGCTCCTCGTTCATCTGGCACCCCATTTCCCATCTCGTTTGAATATAGTATAGCTTATAACGATGTAGAGAAAGTAAATCATTGGTATACTGATACCAATAACGATAAGGAGGACCCTACATGAATGACGATCATGGAAAACCCTTCTCCCCTTCTGCCGATCCCCACGGGGCTAAGGCTAACTTTGATACGAATGAACATAAATTACACTCCTCTGGAGTACCTGGATTTTGGAGACAAACCACCAACCTGCTGATTTTAGCCGGGGTCATCGCTGTAATTATTTTGATTAGTAGATTTCTATAGACTACAGCTCCCGGTAGCTTCTGGCGTTATTTCGAAAGCTCTTCCCCAAAAAGTAAAAGTGCCGACCTGCACGGGAAGCTCTGCAAATCGGCACTAGTATGAAATTAGTCGATGATAAACATAATCATCCTCTGTACTTCCATCAAAAGTAAATGGAACTTTATAGATCCCCTTACTTTTTTCCCTATACCTTATAGGGATGGTTATAACTACATGGTTATAATTACGATCTGGATAATTATCGAATGTAACTGAAGCTGTTTGAATATTTGCGTTTACTATCGAGGTATTTGTTCATAACACTCCCCTATTTACGAGTCTTTTCAAACTCCCTAAGATGCGATCAATTCCTTGCACCGTAACTATCGTTGAAGATGCTTAAATGGTGGCGTTTGTTTATAAATCCGCAAGAAGACGAAGAAAACAAATAACAGGTCAATCATGGTGGTATCTGACCATAATCGACCTGTTAGATGTATCGGCATAGCGTTATTTAGGGTATAAAAGTAAAGCATTGACGTGCGCACAGAGAGTTGGAGAAATCTTTATACCGGTATTACATGGGTTAATTGTGTTTTTGGTTGAATGATAAGTTCATTCGGCACGGGTAGCCCTCGCTGCTTTTAGTCACATTCTTTCCAGTAAACGTCCTGAGCTACAATGCAGACCTTCCCCACATCATCATTACCTGCAAGAATGATTTCTATATTCCCCTTATCATCTTGGACTTTCACTTCGAGAATCTCATTGCTGTTAATCATAAACTTTAGCGGTTCAATCTGAAACGAGCCTACATCAGTGAAAGTCAGTATCCCCGCCTGCATCTCGGATTCAGATTCATCATAATTTGCTTGCTTCCACTGACACAAGTCGAGTCTAATTTGAACCTTATTCTCATTAAGCAAATATTCAATATTCTCTACAACGCTATCGTGCAAGTCAAAAGTCGCTAGCAACTCAGTTGGTTTAATAAAAATCTCCTCCTATGGGACGATATGAGACGCTTTTGAGCCTTTAGCAACCGGATTACCATTTGCGTCAAGGTAATAATCCGCTTTTGTAGTACCATTTGGATTAGTAACATGGTAATGGTCTTTGCCTTCAAAGCCATTCGCTCCCGGTTTTCCTGGGTCAAACCTTACCTTCATTCCAGTCTCAGGGTCAATAAATTCCCTAGAAGCTGTATTCTTTGCCATCCCCTCAGGTGTAACATCTTTCCACCCATTTTTGATTGGTTCCTGCGGGTCTTTTGGTAAGTTATTCGGTGAGAACTTAACTTTTCCCGTCCCCTGAGCAGCATTACTCTTCGGTGCCTTTGACTTTTTTCCTCCCGATGATTTCGGAATCTTTAATCCATTTATTGGGACATGCGTTGAGCCAGCTGTATATATCTCGTCTGCTAACGGTATTGCTAATACCCACTGCTCAAAATATTCTTCTTTACTTATGCCAGATGCTTCCCAAAATGTCGAGTAGTATGGCGTTTTAAGAGGTTTATAGCCTGGTTTATTCATATCAAAATTATGAAATCCGTATACTTTACCATCTCGCAGATATGGGAATGCATTTACCATAAAGTCCGGAACGTAGTATTTTGTAGGGTCGCTTCTATTACACTGCCCTAAATGTGCATCTTTCCCATCTGGGGAAACACAGAAGTTTCCACTGGGATCTACGTAAGCTACTGGATTATTCTCTACATATACATACCCATTCTGACTCTGCGGGTTCCTCAGCGTGCCCTCATACGTATCCTCACTCACAAACCGCCCGATTTCGGAGTCAAAATATCTTGCCCGCGCGAAAGAAAGACCGCTCACATCATCATAGCCGAGCCCCGTGTAGCCGAACAGGTATGCTTCCCATTGTAATAACGAGTGCCACTTTCGCCCCGCCTTAGACATCGTAAACACGTCTTGGATAGGGGCAGGGATGTCATAAGCAACATCACATCGCACGAACAGCGCTTTCTTCGCATAGTCTCGAATTTGTTCGAGCCAATGACGGAAGTAAACAAGAGACTTCGGATAGGCTTCAATCCTCAGCGTGTTCTTCTGAGTTCTCGGAGCCAAAATCAACTTATAGGAGATATGCAGGAAGTGTTCTCCCGTATTGATTCTGTGATACCGTACTGAAATCCTCTTTCCCCCACCGTCATTCTGACTCCGCAAAAGTGACAGATGCGCTTATGGAACTCATTGAAAAAGTCCCAATATACATCTGTAAAATCGATGACAATGCGGTCAATGGATACAGTGACCCCTTCCATGTGTCGCCCCCTCCCAAATTTTTCCATGAATTTCAGGCTTAATTAGAGGGCAGGTGGCTAGCCTTTAACACATGACCTTCCCGTTGTGAAATGTTCAGTTCAGTCCTGACAATATAGTTGTCGGACTATCCTGCGAATTGGTTGCGATGCTCTCGACACTATATCCATCGGGGTATGTATTCGCAACGTTGCGTTAATTTGAAAAAACCGCAAGAAAACGAAGATAACAAAAAACAGGTCTATCATGGTAGTATCTGACCATAATTGACCTGTATAATGCAACGAAATAGCGTTATTTAGGGTATAAAATTCAACCCTTTACGTAGTACGTACAACTGAAATGACGAAATCTTATACGGGTATTACATGGGTTAGATGTGTTATTGGTTGAATGATGGGTTCGTTCGTCACTGGGTGTCCCATCGAAATATGAAGTTATTTCAACAGCTCAACAAATCCCAAAAAGTTTTGTGCGAGATATATTGTAGATGCTGTACTCCCTTTATTTGATTCAACGTATACGACAACAGGAGAATCGCTACCGCTATAATCAAAGCAAAACATATTTCCTTCCTCATCAACTGCAAATGGAAAATGCTTTGGAGGCAAGGTATATCTCTCAGAGTTGTATTTATCTAAAATATCAAGTTCATCAAAGGCTAAAAAAGTTAATAAGTAACCAAAGACAACTTTCCTATCGTTGACTTCAAGTATTTTTGAAGATGGTTGACCCCCTTGGTATTTTTGAACTACTTCAAGGAAGTCATCAGGAAATAAAATTCCAAAATTCTTCTCTACAGTTCTTATTACATCTATATCAGCAGGGTTGTACCCCGATTGCCATTCAATCTTATTTCCCATGGCTTCACTTCCTCATTACTTAGTAAGCGGATGATAATTAGGAATTACCATCCGCTATGAACCTACTTATTCCATTTTATTGCATCTTGTGACCAATAGGTACTCCAATTTGGGTCACCAACCTGACTGACTTGAATAATTTCACCAGTATCATTCCTTCTGACGACATAACCGCCATCCTTATGATAATAAGCAGTTACAGGAGCATTGTTTTGACCTTTTCTTTGGTCTGTCCAATTCACCGTTCCGACAGGTTCATTTATTGCTTCACCAATCCTCTTATCATTCCATCCACGCTCTGTTATTTGGTCTGCAATACTCTTTCCACCTTTTTTCACTGGTTCTTGACTGTAGTGGAATGGTTGACCTTCGTAGCTCTTAACATTACCCGTCCCCTGAGCAGCATTACTCTTCGGTGCCTTTGACTTTTTTCCTCCCGATGATTTCGGAATCTTTAATCCATTTATTGGGACATGCGTTGAGCCAGCTGTATATGTCTCGCCTGCTAACGGTATTGCTAATACCCACTGCTCAAAATAATCTGCTTTACTTATGCCAGACGCTTCCCAAAATGTCGAGTAGTATGGCGTTTTAAGAGCTTGATAGCCTGGTTTATTCATATCTAAATTATAATATCCGTATACTATACCATCTCGCAGATACGGGAATGCATTTACCATAAAGTCCGGAACGTAGTATTTTGTAGGGTCGCTTCTATTACACTGCCCTAAATGTGCATCTTTCCCATCTGGGGAAACACAGAAGTTTCCACTGGGATCTACGTAAGCTACTGGATTATTCTCTACATATACGTACCCATTCTGACTCTGCGGGTTCCTCAGCGTGCCCTCATACGTATCCTCACTCACAAACCGCCCTATTCCGGAATCAAAGTATCTCGCTCTTGCGTAAGAGAGTCCGCTCGAGGCATCGTAACCTAGTCCCGTGTAACCGAACAGGTTGTCCGGTCCTGGATAGTTTAGGTCGAACTTCTCCGGTGCCTTCGGTGTGCCGAACTCATCGTAATGATAGCGAAGCGCTACCTCTCCGTTCCGATTCAGCAAGGCTAGCGGGCTGCCCAGCATGTCGTTCAGATAGTACAAAGTTTCAGGCGCTGTGTTCGGTGCCGCTCCACTTGCCCCAGGGGTTGGCTCCCAGTCGGAGCTGCCGTCCGCACTCGGCAGATAGCTCATGCTGAGCCGTTCCCCGGCTGCTCCGTAAACGTAAGATTGCTCCCATTTCGTGCCGCTGGCATCTGTCGCATACAAAGGCTCCGGCCATGGACTGGTCAAGTCGTAGGTGAAATAGACTTCGCTCTGCTGCTTCTTGAATTGCGGTTCCCAGCCGCCACGCGATCCTGCCGGATGGCCGGATGGATAACGGTCTTGCCGGCTGCCGGTTCCTACAAATATGCCCATGTATACCCGGTTGTTGTCCCCGTCATACCGGTATACCGACTGGTCGCCCGCCGGGTTGATGTGACCGATCAGGCGGTTTGCCGCATCCCATGTGTACGTCTCCAGCACGCCAGGTCCTGCAAGCGCCGCAGCCGTCATCGGGTCAAAAACATCCAGTCCATAGACTTGGTCCGTTACGGCAGACTGATCAGGTTCCAAGGGAGCCGGATCCATTTCAGTCGAGGCGGCCTGTGTTGGGTCCATCTGCGACGGGTCGTTGGGAATTGGATCCAACAACTTCGGATAAGCGTCCGCCAATGGATTTACGGTATCCAGCACATCCGGTTTTCCCGTGATATCCGCCGGGAGCAGCGGGTCCGTGTCACCATTACCATAAACATCCTGCTGCACACTCTTGGGGCGATACGCATCATCGCCGCAGCGCGGTCGACGCCCTCTACTTGCAGCAGGTTGCCGCGCAAGTCATACGTGTAGTCTTTGTAGTCGGTCCCTTTGAGTTCAGCTTGAAGTCTAGCTTCTGCATGATTTCTCGAATGTGATTCTCCACATCGCTCATTTCACGATGGACGTCCCGAATCTGATTCACATGGCTTCGGACAAGGAAATCCCGATGATCCTGACCGTTCCGCTTCGTATTCCCGTCAGATTGAACACCTTCGAGAATGAGGGTTGCTTTCTTGGTCGAGCAGACGTTATTGCTATTCTTTCGAAGGAACGGCGTTAGGTCTTCTAGCGTGACCCCCTCAAGCAAATACAGTGAAGGATATTCGTGCCAAAAGGCTAGAGCCGTTCTTCCATCTACTTCGGAGAAGAACTTGCTGTAACTCGGATAGTTATAGCTTAACTGCGTGTGAAGCTGATTCTTGAGCATGACAAGGGTATCTCGTAAGCTGTACCGCCTCATGACTAGCTGTTTCAGAATCCAGTAATCGTCTTGTGGGTGGGCGTTTGGCAACCTGTCCAACTCATCCAATAACAGCTTGGCAATGTTCTCCGCATCCCAACTATCATGCTTTTCTGTCATGGCATAGCTTTTACGCTTCCAGTTAGATAGTGCGGCATTGACCTCTTTGACTAGGAAATGATTCTCCACAAGGTAAACGGCTAATGACCTTCCGTAGCCGCCCACATCCTCAAGTCCGAATACTATCGTCATGCCTTCCTGCACATGTTTCTTGACCTTGCTTACCACCGCAGGGAACGCCGATGGCTTGTTCTCAAACTCAATGACCTCTAGCTTCTCATTCCAACAATTGATGACAACAGCAGTATGCGTCCGCTTATGTAAATCAACGCCAACATATATAAACTGTTCTTTACGATGTCTCATGGTTATTATCCCCCTTCGCCGCTTATAGCGATTAGGGAAAAAGAATAGCCGCATCGTCTGTTTAGTATTCTCCCGAAGGGATACATTGAAGGGTAAGCGTGTCCATTCTTCCTCTTTAATCGCTATAAGATGGCTTGATGTAGTCCAGTTGCGGTAATGCCGCCATATTGATACTGACCTTTGTAAAATTCCCTGCGGTCAAGTATCCGCTTGACTTGTACTTTGGTGAACTGCTTGCCTTGCTGTGTCGTAAAGCCTTCTTGGTTCAGTTGAAATGCGATTTCTGATAAAGACCAATTCGGGTTCTGTTCCCGTATGTCAAAGAGCCGTTTCACTGCTTGGGCTTGCTTGTCGTACACTTCAATTGCCTTCTGTCCTTTACGGGCTTTATAGCCAAATGCCGCCCGTCCTCCTGCGTAACCGCCCTCTTGGGCTTTCTTGTTGCGCCCTCTGCCTAGCTTGAGGGCGATTTCTAGCCTTTGGTACTGGTCAAGCAATTCCATCAGACCATTAATAAGGAAATCGCTTGGGTCTTTCTTATGGATGGAATAAGTCGGTTGCTCGATGCTTTTCACATCCACGCCGTACTTCTTGAACTCCCGATGCACCAACACTTTCACAATGTCTGACCGCCATAAACGGCTTGTATTGAGGACAACAACAGCGTCATAGGTTCGGGTGGCTAGTGCGGATAGCATGCTTTGAAAGCCGATTCTGTCAACTTCAAGGGCTTCTTCATCGACCTTCGCCCCACTGATTCCTTCATCCGTAAAGATGTCCTGCAAGTTCCAACCTTGCTCCTGACAAAAGGAACGGATTTCGTCTTGTTGGTACGCTAAACTGTAACCGTCTTTGGCTTGTCCGCTTGTTGAAACTCGAACGTAACCGATGACATTCATGTTGTTTCCTCCCCTCCGTTACGATAACTTTGATCTCTGTAACGCTTAGTAGATACAACTTAATTATATATCGACTAGACGATACATTCAATCACTTTTATTACCGTAGAACAGAACGTATAATGGAGAGGAATGACTGGATAGAGAGAAGGTTGACTAATGCCTGTAATCGTTAAACTCAAGGAAATCTTGGCTGAAAGGAATATGTCTCAACGAGAGTTAGCTAGACTAACCGGATTAAGACCAAATACCATCAGCCATTTATGTTCAAGTGAAGTGGATAGAGTACATCTAAGTACCTTCGAGGTTATTTGCAAAACGCTCGACATACCACTACATGAACTAATTATCTTGGAGGACAAGTAAGGCTAAAGGGCAACTGGTACTTTGCTAATCAAGTCGCCCAGTATGGCACAAGGTACAGTAATTGCTTCCTCCCACTGTTCTTCCGCAAGTCGGTCGAAGTCCAATGTCGGGCGTTGCCGCATTTGCTCCACGATTTCCCTACGGTAATAAGCCGTAACATCCTGCTGTTCCAGTTCGCCGCGCATCAATCCATGCACCCTTTGTTGCAGTTTCGGTTTCAGTAGTCCAAGCGAAGTGGCTTGAGCACAAAGGTAAAGCCTATTGAATAGCGGCGGATACTGAACCAATACGCTAATTGGGATTTTTTCATCCGGCTTATACACGATTTCAAACCTCGTTAATTCGCCTTCGATTCGCACCCCACGCCTTTGCAACAGTTCCAACTTCTTGTCATATACTCGACAATATCCGGCTACTTGCCGCTGATGTCCCTTGTTGGAGTAAAACGTTCCCTTTCTTTTCTTCATGCTCCGCCCAGTTAACGAAAGAACGAACAATTCGGATAAAGGCAAGGGGATGCCAAATGCCACTTCGGAACGAACATGTAGAATGTCCGTGGCGTTATCTCCAATCGTTGAAATCCAAGACTGGAAATGAACTAATGATTCGGGCGGGCATTCAAGCCGAAGTGTATGTTTCTTTGAAGGGCGGGCATAAAAGAGTTGATACGAAAGATATGCCCAGTGCTTGCCCTCCCTTACTCTTACACGATACTTGAACCCTTTGTCTTTCAAGTAATATACGGCATTGTAGTATTCACATAGCCTCTGACGAAGTGGATTGAAGAATGTCCAGTACACATTCGTAAAGTCCACTACAATGCGGTCGATTGATACATTCACACCTTCCATGTTCAGCCCCCCATCGGAAATTTTTTAACGAATTTCCGTCTATAATTAGAGGGCAAGGTGGCTAGCCTTCACGTTGCCTTACCTGTATATGTCAACTGCTCGTCAGCAGATTTCTTTCTTACGATGTAACAATCGCAGTAAAGGTCAGTTCAGTTGCAAACAGAATCAAAATACTTCACGTTTGCCGCCTCCAATATAAATAGTCGTGTTATCCTTCCTAGAAGATGCGACTTCTGACCTTTTCACCCTCCCTATCGAGACAAGATATAGTACAGTTGCGGCTCAAATTAGAAAAACCGCAAGAAAGCGAAGATAACAAAAAACAGGTCAATCATGGTGGTATCTGACCATAATGAACCTGATATATGAAACGGAATAGCGCTATTTAGGTAATAAAATTCAAGCATTTCTGTGCGTACAGGCATATTAGGGGAATATCATACGGGGGTGATGGGGGTTAAGTTCTTTCGGGCTTTGCCGACCGATTCATTCGGCACTGGGTGGTGTAAAAGAAAGACCTTGAGGATTTTAGCCCCCAAGGTCTTATTTACAATCGTATTATTCTTTACGGATGATATAGCAGGTATTGAACAAAACTTTTCCCTGTCCTAAAAGAGTCCAAAATTCTTCCGGCGATATAACACCACATATTATTTCTCTGTCTTCGCTCTGATACCTCGCTAACAGCATTACAGTTTTTATTGGAGACTGTTCAATTAAATATGAGATTATTTTTACTACATCCTCTTCATAACCTTTTTTGATTATAAGTGGCGTTAAATGATATTTAACATCTTCATCTTTCATCCAATACGGAAGTGCAGTATCTTCTTGGACGTGTTCAAAATCAGAGTCACAAAAAGAGGCATATACCACCCCATCATCTTCTTTAATAAGAGAATACCAAATCCCGGAGGTTTGTGTCATGAATGGATAAATGGTATGGTACCTTTTTCCATCTTCGTCATCAATTTCATTCAAAACAGATATTGACGATGAAAATGGCAGTATAGTTTTTTCCCTTTGGTTAACAACCAAAACATTAAAATCGTATGGCATACTTTCTCCTCTCTCAATCAGCATAATCCCCTATTTTCCAAGTCGTATCAAAAGATTTTCCTTTATTAACTGTCGAAACAACTCTTATTGTCCCGTCACTTGCTAGATGAATATCAGGATTTTTACCTAACTTCTGTAGTTCTTTTCCATATACAGGGTCGTTTTTTAAGTCCTTTAATATGTCGAATTTAATCCCTTTACTTCCACTTGGATGGAAAGAACCCTTCTTAAGTCCAAAGTTTTTCTCAATTTGGTCAGGTGAATACTTCTTGAATTCTAAACCACAACTATTATGCGTCCAAATACCGAGGTTAGAAACAAAGTACGTATGGAAATCCTTCACCTTAAAGTTGTAGACGGTCTTATGTTCCTTTTTAACCTCAATCTTTTCAATGGCTAACTCTTTGCCATCCGAAGTTGTCAGAACATCGCCTAACACAAGGTTTTTGGATTCTACCCAACCTTTGCCGACAATCCAAAACGGATGCTCATCAGTAGTCGTTATGACTTCGTCACCAACAGTAATATTATACGTTTCCTCAACATCACGTTGGAAGAGCCATTCGACTTCCTTGTAAGCCATCTCGCCAGTCTCATCGTCTTTGGCTAGGACTTTATCCCCTACCTCAATTTCCTCGATAGGTTTCTCCCCTTCGTCTGTGAGAACCTTAGTTCCACTTGTAAAGCAGTTACATGCTTTCTTTGCTTTTTTAGTGTATTTAATAACTTCCTTACCTGAGTCTATTGCCTTTTCTGTCTTTTTGACAACTTTATATGCCTTGAAGACCGGAATAACCTGAATAAGCGTCCCAGCTTTTTCGAGACCACTTGCATCTTTGCTCATTAAGGTTTTGGCATCATCCAGATAAACCATATCAAAGGCCTGTTGTCCTCCCTTGATCTGCGCATCAAGATTCGTCTTACAATTTTCCATGTCTACAGCACAAGTTAACGAAGGAGTTGGCCCCATAGGCATGATATATTGCCCGCTCGGATCCACATAAATCAACGGATTATTCGCCACATACGAATACCGGTTCAAACTTAGCGGGTTAGCGATGCTGCCTTGGTACGGGTCCTTGGAGACGAATCTGCCCGCGTTCGGATCATACCAGCGGGCGCGCAGGTACTGCAGATCCGTCACACTATCCCAGTATTCGCCCGAATAACGGAAGACGTTCGGAACCGTCTCTTCTTCAGTTTCCGGGTTGCCCCAGATGTCGTAGGTGTAGGTGTTGAGTTGGTTGCCCTGGCTGTCGGTCAAGCCAACGACGTCGCCGTGGCCATTGAGTTGGTAATACTGCACCTCACCCGTGGCCTGGTCCACGCGAGACCATAGACGGCCGCTCAGGTCGTAGATATAAGTATACGTTACGCTTGGCGTGCTGCCATTGACGTTGGCCTCGGCGATCAGCTTCGCGTCCTCATCATAATAATACCGGGTTCGGTTGGTCCCTTCCACACGCTCATAGAGTAAGCCATCCCCGTTATAGGTATAGCTCACTTCTTTGCCGTCTTCCGTCTTCACCTTCGTTAAGCGATTCAGGCTGTCGAAGGTAAAATTCGCATTCGTCAAGCCCCGGAGTTCCCGGCCTTCCACGGTCAACTGATTGCCGCGTTCATCGTAAGCGTACTTTTTGCTTGTTAGTCCGCTTTCGGTCTGAATTCGGTTCAGCGGATCGTACGTAAACGTATCGACAGCACCGTTTTGCGTACGGCTGATGATGTTCTTGTTAAGGTCATAATCATACTTAAACGTATGCCCGGTAGCTACGCTCATCTTGGCCAAGCCATATGCCGCTTCAGTTACGGTCGCGGCATTTTCTTTTGCGTTGACAGCCGCTTTCTTCGCAGTGGCCGCAGCTCCAGCGTCTACCGTCATCTCCGTCAAATCATAACCTTCATAGCTGTAGGATGTACTTGGTCCGTTAACTGACGCTCCTTGCTCCAGCAATCCGTTGGCCTTGTAATCAAATGCAATCCGGTCGATTTCCGACAAAGCCGTTGGGGCAGCCGCCAACGCGGACATTCGAGTCCCCGCTGCATTTCGCACTACACCCAATGTGCTGACCCGGTTCATTTTATCTAACGTGTAGCTTGCGCCAGCCGCTTTCCCCGTGGCGTCCGTCAGCGTGTAGCCTGTACGTATTTGCTTATTGTAGGTATAGTCGATACGCGTGCCATCCGGATAACGAATGAACGTCAAGGATCCGTCTGTCGGGTCGTAGTTGTAAGTCGTGCTCCCCGTGGCATCCGTCATTCCCGTACGGCGACCCATTGCGTCATAGGTGTATTGAATCGTCTGATCCGGAGCTTGAATCTTCGTAAGCAAGTTATCGCTGTTATATTGATACTCCGTAAACCGGCTCGAATGGTCCAGCGATTTGATTAGATTCCCTCTCGAATCGTAAAAATAAGCCTCCACCAAATGCTCTTCGTTCATTTGGCGAATCAAGCTGCCCGCTTCGTTGTACTCTTTTTCCACGTATGTGTTGTCCGGGTATTCGATCTTGATCAAGTTGCCGGCCAAGCTATACGAATATTTCGTCATGCGCTGCTCCGGATCGGTTATGGCCACCACCCGTCCCAAAGCATCATACTGATGGAGGGTTTGCTGCCCCTTGCCATCCGTCACGGATACCGCATTCCCCTCCAGATCATAGGTGGCCTGTTGCAGTGGAGTAAAGACACCGTTCTTCCATTCTTCCACGGCTAGCGTGTTCCCGAGCAAGTCCAGCTGCTGCCGCTGCTTCACTCCGGCCGGGTCCGTGTAAGTTACCATGCGATTCACCATATCATAGTTGGTTACATCCTGCGAACCGTCAGCGTAAAGCGTCTTGGTTGGTCGGCTGAACCCGTCATAAGTGAATTTCGTGATGTTTTGTTCGGCATCGATTTGCTGGTCCAAATTCCCCGCTTCATCATAGGTGTATTCGAAGATGGCGTCATCCACCACTTCTTTAACCAAGAAGCCAAACGGGTCGTATTTCTCCAAAGTGACGATGCCTTCCGGCCCGGTCGTTGTGACAATATTATGGTCATCGTCATATTGAACCGTTGTCTGGGTCTGATCGCTGTACAGCGCCTTGATCACCCGTCCTAGTGCATCGTAGGTGTATGTCGTGACCGCACCCGCTTCATCTTCCGCCGTAAGGAGATCTCCCGCCGCCGTATAGGTAAAGTTCTGCTTCGATTCGGTGGAGGTTCCGTCAACCGCATGGATGACCATCGATTGTTGGGTGAGCAAGTGCTTCCCGTAAGGAGACGCATATGCAAAATAAACCGCATTCGTCCGCTTATCATCCTTGACCTTCTTTACGGAAGGATTGCCGTAAGCATCATACTCCCAGTCGGTTTGCGCCAGCAGCTTGCCGGCAGCGTTATTTTCTCTGATCGCAAATTGTGACACGCTTCCCCGGTCATTGTATTGGTAACGTACAATTCGCTTTTGTCCTGCACTGATTTGGGTCTGAACCTCATTCGGCAAAGACCAGAAGTAAGGCGCGGAGGAACCGGCATACTCGTAAATCGTTTCTTGTCCCGTACTCCACTTTTCCGACAACAGCTGCCCTTGCTCATTGTACCGGTAGGTTGCCGTCAGAGGCTGCGATTCGCTGCCTCCTTGCGAATAGCCCTCTGTAACCTGCACAGGCACATTCCAGCCCGTCACCTCATCATAACGAAATTGCCGCTTAAATCCCGTGGTGGCTTCTTCGCTTCTCTGCTCATCAAGATACAACCGATCCGGCTGACCGTTGCCTTGAAAAGCCTTCCGAACCTTCAACGTATCTGTAGTACGAGCTTCTTGAATGGTTATGGTCCAGACTGCGGCCTGACCAAAGCTGTTCAAGTCTTCCCCGGAATAGCTAAACTCCGCAGGATGGAGAACAACATCCCCAAGCGGCGTCGAGTAGACATTTTTGCGTTCCTTCACTTTAAACACAAAGTCCGTCGCATATTCGCCGATTTGCTTGCGGGCGGGTGCGTAATCAAACTCCGCCGTTCCCGAAGCAGGATAGATCACACGCATCAAAAGGGCTGAATGCTTAACCGGCTGCTGCCCCTCTTGATCCTTTAAAGCCGCCAAGAAATTATAACGAGATTCCGGATAGGTATAAAAATACTTGGTACTTCGGCCCAACGCGTCTTTAACCTCTTTTAATACAGATTGGCCGTTATCCACTGCCGTGTAGAACTCCATTTTCCGGTCCGTACCTGTTTGGGTTACGGTAACCTGACCTGCTGCATAAGCGAAGGCCAATTCATTGCCGTCACTATTCTTGATTCGGGACAGGACCGTTGCGTTATCTTGAGAAGTATAGTTGAATTCAACCTGGTTCCCATAATTGTCGGCAATTAGCATGAGATGACCTGAAGTGCTGAAGTAATACTGGTTCCCGTTCAACACCGAAACCTTCGTGGCGCTGGCAAGACCTCCAACCGTCTTGGTTGCGTCCGCGGTCAGCAACAGGTCCTTCCAGGGATACCCTTGCAGCTTAAGATCATCCGATAACAAATAACGCCCAATCCCCGGAAAATCCAAAATCCGCGCACCTTCCCGTTCTTCGATGAAGGGAAGCGCCCATCTCCAGCCTCGGCCTAGCGCAGAATCCCGCTCTTCCCGGCGGACGGCCGTCCGGTTCACATAAGCTCCGTTTTCCAAAGCAACGCCGATTTCCTCGCTGGCCCGCGCACTGTCATATATACGCGTTAGCCCAAAAGGAAGCGCCCCGGGCAGAGTTAAATCCGTAACACGAAGCTTCACGTCGCCAGTAGCAGCGTCAACCGAATCCTCGGCATAACCCATTTCATACATCGAAGATTCATCCAGCAGCGACAGTTGTTCGATAGCCGATTGATCGTAATCGGTTGCAACGGCGGAAACGGTGGGCAGGCTATCCATTTGCGCCAATGGTTCTTTCGTCCGCCCGGACGCCGGGGACGAACCCTTCGCTTGTTCGACCCCCCATGCTGGCTTGAACTGAGAAATAGCCGATTCATAACCGTCCTTCCCGCCAAGTAATGCCTTATAAATCTGATAAAGTGTATATCCTTTGGACAACTGCTCGTCCATCCAGTCTTCATGAACGTCAAATTGACGCATGATCCCGGATACGGTCAGGAACTCCGCGGGAGCCGGGGAACCGGCAGTGGTATTCTCCGTTCCCCCACGATCCGCAGCCGCGCCAAAAGACACGGTCTCCAACAAGCTTGTGCTAATCAGCGATAAACATAGGACCAGGCCTATGACTTTCTTAAACATCCTTGATCACCCCGTGAGTTTCGTATTGGTTCAACTGCGACACTTTACTGGAACGGAAACACTTTCTTCGTTCGACTCTTCAGATTCCCATTCGAGTCGTAGTTGTAAATCAACTTGTCTCCGGTTGGGAACATAATCTCCGTAAGCCGCCCATCCGGCCGATAATTCATTTTCGCTTCCGGAACCACCGTCATGACCGAAGCCATCAATTGCAGTTCAAGGGGTAGAGCGTTCTTCTCCTCAAGTTTCAAGTAGTACGTCTTGCCGCCCTGCAGATCAAACTCCAGAACGGTGTAATCGAGTCCGAACTCCTGCTCCACCTCGCTGCTTGAGGCAAGCGCCATAACCAAGGCTGGCTGATCGTACAGCGAAAGGATCGGTTGAATCGCAAAATTCTGCAGCTCTTTGGTAGCAAAACGGTAACGTCCTGTTTCCGGGGCCGTAAACCGGTAATAGCCATTCTGTCCGGCTTGTTTATACACGTATAAAACCTGACGATGCAGCAAGTCCTCAAACACGTAATCCTGACCCTCTACAAATTTGAAGCTGCGGTAAGGAGCCGTGAAAAGAACCGCATTGGCCGAAGTCGTCTTCACTTGGATCATCCCTCCGGCAGGAACAGCGTACGAGACCGCAGTTTGATTCCCTTGCCGGATGATACTTCCGTTCGCATCCAGAATCGTGAAGTCAAAGTAGCGGTTAGCCGATGTGTTGGCGTTGGTCGTCAGCTTCGCCTCAAAGTTGCCGATGTTTTCAAAACCGATCCGTTGTTCCGGTTCCAGTACGCGTTTCAGCAATGCCGGTTCTGCGCTTGGGCTTGCTTGAAAAGCTTGTCCACAGGTGAAGGTTACAGCACGATCCGTTGTTACCGTCACCACAACCTGGCTGTTCGCGGGTACGGAGAGATTACCGTCCTGATCAAATTTCGCCGTATCCGGCGTACCGTCCGCCCGATAAATTGCGTAGTCGTACCCCGTACCCAGACTAGCCTTCGCATCGCTGGTCAAGGTCTGAGGGGAAGCCTGCAAGTTGGTGAATAGATAGCTTTCGTTTTGGTACAAAGTCACCCGTTTAACCGTCGGATCCTCGCCCGCCGTGCCTGTGAACGAGGTATATACCGCCCCGAACGTAATCGGAGCCGCCAGCGGAGTTACCGTAATGGTGTAGCCTGCTGAAACTTGCACAGACGTGTACCGGCTTGCGCCTTCACTATGCACGGTCCCGTCCGGACGCCGGATGACATAGGCAAATTCATTCGTATTCAGGGTAGCGTTGCTGTACAGAGATTCTGCTTCACCGCTAATATTTTTGTAGGTATACGCGCTGCCTGGAGCAACCGTGGCCCGAAGTAATGCAGGATTCGCCGATAAGTCCACCGTAATCGTATCCGTGTAAGAGATAGTCACCGGACTTGCCGATTGGCCTGTAATTCTCGCGTACCCTCCGGCTGGAATCGTCACGTTCTCCGTCTCTTCAAACGATACGTGATAGACGCTGCCGTCCGCGCGGTAAACGGCGACATCATATTTGCCCCCCACATCCCGCGCATCGCTATTGATAATAATCGATTTGGTGCCTGAGTTGCTGAACGTATAAGACTCCCCTAACTGAACGATCTGCTTGGAGATCGCCACCCCGGGCTTGTCCTTCCACGAGAACAGGCGATAGTTCGCGCCGAAGGTTACCGGAGCCGAAACGGCCGTGACGACAATCGAGTTCCCGCTGGATACTTGAGGGTCGGTGTACGTATTTGCCCGCTTGGCTTGCTGCGTCCCGTCCGGATAATACTCTACCCAATCAAATCGGTTGCTGGAGGTCGCATCGGATCGCAAGGTACGAAGCTTCGAAGAGATATTCGTAAATTCGTAGCTCTCTCCTTGCGAGAGGGTCACCCGGAAATGGGATGGCTCTGTACTGACCTCCGCAGAAAAATCATCCGTATAATCAAAAGTCACTGGGACCGACCCTTGCACGGTAATGATCGCAAACCCGCCGGCCGGCAGCTGCGGTGTGCTGATCGAGTCAAAGCCCTGGGAGTAGTAGCTGCCATCCGCCTCATAAACGGTATAATCGTACAGGCCATCCACCTCTCTGGCATTGTTATTCACAGGATTACGAAGTGTGCCATTATTGGTAAATTTGTAAGAAACACCTGGAGATAATGTTACTCGGCTAATAGCGTCATCCTGGCGATTACCGCCCATAAAGGATCTGTACGGACCCCCAACCCGGACCGGATTATCGGTAAGAAGAGTTAGCGTCATATACCTTCCCACGGCTACCAAAGGCATGGTCGAGGTATTCGTTCCCCGTGAGGTTTCCGTACCATTCGCGTCATAAACTACATAGTCAAATTTGTCCTTGGTGGTTCCAGAATGTTCAATTCGATCCGATTTCGTACCTACGTTTGTAAACTTATAGCTCTCTCCCGGATACAGCAGCACACTGTCATAGGCTGGTTCATCCGTTTCATACCCAATGAAGCCTTCGTAAGGGACACCTACCGTTACTGGTTCTTCTGAGGCTCCGGTTAAAATAATCGAATCACCCACGCTGAAGGAAGGCTTGGTATATGTGTCAAAACTTGACTTCTCTAGGGACCCATCTTCTTTATAAACCGCGTAATCGTAACGTTTCCCGTTTGTTGAAGTCGCGTCACTCATAATAGATCGACCTGCATAAGCTTGATTGGAAATGAAGTAGCTCTCTCCTCGGCGTAACGTCTTTTTTAACAGGGCAGGAACCGGGGAGTAAGCATATGAAAGTTCCGAATTAAAACTGACCGTCAGAGGATAAGGATAATCCACAGTAATGACCGTGGTACCCCCTTTGGATAGCACGCTTGCACTGCCAGTATGGGCGAGATCATCATAAGTTACCTTGCCTTCACTGTTGTAAGAAACATAATCATAGCGAATATCATTGCTGGATTTGGCATCCGTTGTAATCGAGATTAAGTTGGATGTATCGTTTGTAAATCGGACGCTCTCCCCCGGATAGATGACTAATTCCGTCTTCTCAGCAGCGAGTAGATAAACGCTATTCGTTACGGTATATACATCCTTCGTCACGGATGGGCTAGAATCGTGTTCAACAGGTGGCTTTACCACCCCAAGGGAATTCCAGCTGGATTCTCCTTCTGCCCTTAACGATACCGGCCCCAAACTTCCTAAAAACAACAGGGCGACAAGACAAGTTAATATTGCTTTGCTCCTCCTCATACAATTTCCCTCTCCTTCCATATTAAGGATTTTTGATTCATATCTCTTATCGGATCTCCTATTTAGTTGATAAATAGGAATATTGTACCTACATGTTCTTAGCTCAACTTCATCACCTCCCTTCCGAACCTTGCTCTTCTCATTGCAGTGCCCTTAATTGCAATAAAAAAAGAACCACGATAAATCTATCGCAGCCCTACAAAGTTAATGTTATGTGACCGACACTAACATTTTATTCTTTATCATCCAGCTCTATCGGTCTATAAGCGGACATGCAAAGGACAGAAGGCGGTCGAATAACGGACAGTTTTGTATAGAAGATGACTTATCATGGATCTATCTATGGATTAAATCAACACATAAGGTCGAAAAAATCCGTACAAGGCATATAAATGAATTGTCGAGCTCCATAGTCGAAAGGTAAAATATAGTTATCAAGCAGATAAAGGAAGGTGATCGTTTGCCCTTTACCATTGACAATACGATTCTTCTCTTCTCCCTGCTGTTGTTCATCGGAGTGTTTACCACCAAGTTTTCCTCGCGGCTCGGCTTGCCTTCCCTCGTATTCTTTATTGCTGTCGGCATGATCCTAAGTAAGTTTATTTACTATGACAACGCCGTGATCACCCAGCTCTTTGGCATCATGGCACTGATTGTCATCTTGTTTGAAGGCGGGCTGCAAACCAAATGGCAGAACGTCCGTGGCGTATTGGCTCCTTCCTTGTCGCTGGCGACCCTCGGGGTTGTGCTGACCACGCTGGTCATTGGGGCTTGCGCAAAATACATCCTGGACGTCACTTGGCTGGAAGGTATGCTGTTTGGTTCGATCGTCGGTTCAACGGACGCCGCGGCTGTATTTGCAGTGCTCGGCGAGAAAAACATCAAGCAGAAGCTCACCTCCACCCTTGAAGTTGAATCCGGGTCGAATGACCCGATGGCTGTCTTTTTAACCGTCTCAGTCATCCAGCTGATCCAATCCCCGAACGCTAGTATGTTCACGATGATTTTGAGTTTTTTCTGGCAGATGGGCTTGGGGTTGGCGATGGGCTTGCTCTTAGGAAAAATCGCGGTTTGGTGCATCAACAAAATCAACCTCGATTCCTCCGGGCTGTATCCCGTGTTAGCGATGGCTTTTGCGATCTTTACCTACAGTTCCACATCCCTGCTCAAAGGGAGCGGACTTCTTGCCGTCTATGTCATGGCGATGTGGGTTGGTAACGCCGACCTCACCTACCGCCACTCCATCTTCCGGTTTAACGAAGGCTTTGCCTGGATGATGCAAATCCTCATGTTTATTCTGCTTGGACTTCTGGTCTTCCCCGCTGATCTCATTCATATCATCTGGCAAGGCATGGCGTTATCCATCTTATTGATGTTTGTCGCCCGGCCGATTGGTGTCTTCCTCAGTACGATGTTCATGAAATTTAACGTGAAAGAGAAGCTCCTGATCTCTTGGGCCGGACTGCGCGGTGCAGTGCCGATCGTGCTGGCCACCTACCCACTTATCGCCGGCATTGAAGATGGCCACCTCTTTTTCAATGTTGTCTTCTTCGTTGTGTTGACCTCCGCTTTAATTCAAGGGGCGACGATCTCGCCTTTAGCAAATCTTCTAGGCCTGTCCGAAGGCAAGAAAACCATAGTTCCACATGCACTAGAGCTGGTATCTATGGGCAAAACCAATCACGAAATTGTAGAAATCCAAGTCAGCGAAAATTCCGCCGCAGACGGACAAGAGCTCAGGCAGCTGAAAATGCCGCAGGATTCGTTAGTCAACGCCATTATCCGCGACCAGAAAATGATCACCCCAAGGGGCCACACCCGCCTGCAAGCCGGTGATACCTTGTACGTTCTGGCGCGAAAAGGACAAACCGAGGAAATCAAAGCGCTGTTTCACGAGCAGGTGCTATTGCAGGAGAATAGTTGAGAGAGAGGGAACAGAACATCTGTGAAGAAATGACTTGGTATCCATTTTTCTATGTCTTATACTAGATTTGGTTGTTAATATTTGGGAGGGCGTAGATGGATAAATGGGTGGAGTATCAAGTTACGCACGAATTGTGAGGCGGGAAATTTGAGGAGAGATAAGAGCGTTGATGTTTTTCTGTGTATTCTCTTCGGTATTCTTACGGGATTAATGCTTGGAACCAGCGAAAATTACGGAGTCACGATATTGTTAGGGTGCATTTTTGGTTGCTGACTTTTATTTACGCGAAGCTCCCCTCTTCGAAGACTCCAAATGATCCAAAAGAACAGAGTGAAAAAACGGAGACGAAGGAGCACTAACCAATATGAAACGAAGAACTATGCTGCTCTTGATTCCCCTAGGGATTCTCGCCATGATCGTACTCTTCCTCAAGCTGTACCCCACGATGGTCAAAAACACGAAATATGATCTCCAGCTCGGGTTTGTCCAAAACCAAGAATTCCCCAGAATCAACGATCCTTCGGATCACTTTAAGAACGACACCGGGCTCATCGCCATGGCCATCTATCCGGACAAGAAGGAAAGCTTGCGGCAGGCTCAGCTATATGTCACCAAACGCGGAGACAGTGAAATCCTTCAGGTTGAGAAAATGAGAGAGACAGCGGACTTAGCGGCCTTTGAAATGCGGCTGAACAATCTGCAGTGGGAAGCCGGCGAGTACACCTTGTACTTTAAACGCGGGTCGGATATTCAAATGAAGCTTGATTTTACATTGGAGTAAAAAATGCTAGTTATGTCGTGTGAACGAAAATAACCCGCCCAGGTTAGCGCCACGGGTGCGGGTTATTGATCCAAACACTTTGGAGGTTTCCCACCCAAAATGTTGTACCGGGAGTCGGATGGTCGTCCGGCTCCTTATTCTATCCTAATCCTATCACGGCTGTTTCATTCCTGCAATTTACGAGTTAGCCATTTTAAGTGAATCGGGATCACATCCATAATTGGTATATTTTGTGATTAATTTAATATGAGATCTTTATTTAATGGTCTATAATGGTATTTGTTAAGTAATATACCAAATTAGGAGGTTCGAGGATCTTGAAGAAACTAATAAGAGTTTTATTGCCTGTTATTTTACTTCTTTCGTTTTCAATTCAAGTCAGTGCAGAAGAGATAGTGAACACAGACTCAAGTATTCATGGTCATGTTAAAACAGTTGTAAAATTTCCTGGTAGAACTTTAGAGCAAGTTCAAGACTTGTATAAGTCAATTGGCGTTGATCTTACATCCGAAGAGAATGCAATATTAGAATCAAATAATGGTATACCAGAAATAAATATCAGTATGCCTAATGTGATACTAAAAATAGACGAAAGCATAGTACCTATAATTAATAATGAGTTTTTTATTAACCACCTGACTAACGGAACTCACAAAATTCAGCTGTATTCCACTAATTCTTTGGTATTTGAAAAGGAATATACATTAGATTATGGATTAAATCATATACCTCTAGAACTGAATCTGGATTTTAACAATCTAGTTCTAAATGCAGGAGTTAAAATGAATTCAACTATCAGTAAAGATGAAAATAATAAACTAGTCTCTCCATTTTATGATCCCGATCAATATTATAATGGAATAAAAGTTGGATCTTACTTTGGAGAAGGTAAAGGTAAGATGAAAATGCTAACGCCTGAAGGGCACGTAAGTTGCAATAAATCAGACTATGATCATGGTGCAAACTTCCCTTTCAATGGAGCTGATTGTACAAAAGCTGTTGCTGGAGGCGTGCTTTATCTCAGTAATCCATCGTTATACAATCGGTATATTCAAGGGATCTATTGTGTACAAGAAGCAATGGGTTCTGGCGATGATAGTAATGAAGCAAATTCATATTGTAATCACAAACCTAAAAGCAGTGGTTACTATAAAGGGTATAAGAATATGGGGTATAATTGCTCAAGCTTCACCTTCCTAAATGGTGACGAACGTTTGAATAAATATTAATTTTCAACTGGACTAGGAACTGCTCAAATCGGTTCCTAGTCCAGCTTATTATTATAAACTGGTTAATAATCTTCAAGGTAACGAAAGGAGAGCGTATTTTTGAACAAGAAAACTATTCCAATACTTGCTGCTCTGGGAGTTCTCTGCTTAATTATTCTTGTTCTAAATCTATACCCTATACTCGCCAGGAACACAAAATATGATCTTCAAATCGGATACACCCAAAATCAGGAATTTCCTAAAATAAACGATCATTCGGATCATTTTAAAAACAATGCCCAACTCATAGCTATGGCTATCTACCCGGACAAAAAAGAAAGCCTACGTCAGGCTCAGTTATATGTCACTAAACGCGGAGACAGCGAAATCCTTCAGGTTGAGAACATGAGAGAGACGGCGGACTTAGCAGCCTTTGAAATGCGGCTGAACAATCTGCAGTGGGAACCCGGAGAGTACACCTTGTACTTCAAACGCGGCACGGATCTTCAGATGAAGCTTGATTTTACGTTGGAGTAAATCAGGCTTCTTTTATTTCGAATTAGCTCCGCAATCCTTATCAAATTCTTATAATTCCCCCTTACCATAGGTTCCAGAATGGATGAAAAGGATGAGTACACATGAACCATAACCTTATTCTGCAGACGCAGAACCTATGTAAAAGCTTTAAGGGGCAGCAAGCCGTCAATAACGTCTCGCTCGCGATTCAGGAGAACTCCGTGTACGGATTGCTGGGACCCAACGGTGCTGGGAAATCCACCTTGCTTAAAATGCTGACCGGCATGCTGCGGCCGACTTCCGGTGAGATTCAATTTCTAGGCGCCCCCTGGTCGCGCGAGCATTTATCCCAAATCGGCGCTCTTATTGAGTCACCTCCGCTCTACGAGAATTTAACGGCCCGAGAAAATCTCAAAGTGCGGACTACACTTCTTGGTCTACCGGACATTCGCATCGATGAAGTGTTGCAGACAGTGGGTTTAACAAACACTGGAAAAAAACGCGCCGGCCAGTTCTCCATGGGAATGAAGCAGCGGCTGGGGATCGCCATTGCCCTGCTCCACCGCCCCAAGCTGCTGATTCTTGACGAGCCCACCAACGGTCTCGATCCGTTTGGCATTCAGGAGCTGCGCGAGCTGATTCGCTCTTTTCCAAAGATGGGGATCACGGTTATCTTGTCCAGCCACGTCCTGTCCGAAGTAGAGCAAATCGCGGACCACATCGGCATTATTGCCGGAGGCGTGCTGGCTTATCAAGAGGCCGTTGCTCCGGGAGAACATCTGGAATCCCTGTTCATGCAAATCGCTCGTGAACACCAGAAAGGAGATCAATAAGATGCAAGCTTACCTCCGTGCAGAATTTCTTAAAACGAAACGAACCTTTACGAGAAAACTGACCTGGTTGGCTCCTCTGCTCACCTTGCTGTTATGCGCAGTATTGATGGGCGGACGGTTCTTTCAAATCGCCAGCTACAACTGGTGGTATACCCTTTTGCTTCCCGGAGCGCTCACTTTGATGTGCACGGGTGTAATCCAAAAAGACAGCAAAAAGCTAAAATATCGAGCGATCCTCGGATTGCCGGTGCCTCTGCCCAAGATTTGGCTCGGTAAAATCGGCGTGATCGCCGGGCTGTTATTGGTTTCCTCGGTCATTTTAATGCTCGGGATTGCGCTTAGCGAGCTAGTCTTCCCTGGTGGATTGACTTTAGCGGATCACGCTTTGGGCAGCTTGCTGCTCTTTCTGACCTTCCTTTGGCAGATCCCGCTCTGTCTGTTCTTAACCGACCGGATCGGCATGTTTGCTACGATGATCGTGAATGTGCTGGGGAACATCGCCTGCAACGTTCTGTTGGCTACGACTGCGTATTGGTGGGCTGTGCCCTATGCGATTCCGTCTCGGCTGATGTGCGCCGCGATCGGCGTGCTTCCTAACGGGTTGCCGGTTCCCGAAGGTGATGCCTTGTGGGATAAGAGTGTGATTTTGCCAGGGGTGTTGATCACGCTCGTCCTGTTCTTCCTGCTGTGCATCTTGACGATGCGTGTATTCCGCCATTGGGAGGCCAAGTAATATGAGCACCTACTTCCGTTGTCTCCGATCTGAACTTATCAAGCTCCACAGACAACCGACCCTGTGGGTGCACTTACTCGTCCCGCTGGTCGTGATTGTGATTTTCTTAGGTTATTACGCCTATACTCCGTTTACGCCGGCTTCTAAAGTGAGCGGTTATTTGCAGGTGCTTGCGGTTTCTTTTCCAACGATGATCGGTATCATCTGTGCCATCGCTGCAGACCAGGAGGCTGCCGCCGGAAATTATCAACAGCTTCTCACCTTGCCGAACCGCCTCATCGCCCTGGCTGGTAAGCTGACCGTACTTCTCCTGCTGGGCTTGGGCAGCACAATTCTGGCTTCGGTGGGGTTCGGAGTTGGCTTCCTTTATCTATTGTCTCAATCGCCGTATGGGCTCACATTCTATATCGAAGCCGCTGGGCTCCTGTTCGGAAGCAGTATGTTTCTCTATGCCCTGCACCTCTACGTGGGTCTGCGCTTTGGCAAAGGGGCATCCATCGGTCTTGGGATTCTGGAGAGCCTCGTGTCCGCCCTCCTGCTAACCGGGCTTGGAGATGGTAACTGGATTTATATCCCTTGCGCCTGGGCTGCCCGGTTCGTTAGCCTTTGGATGCAATACGGGGTCGCGAACACTGCCTCCCTCCCGATCCCGGCGAGCTCTTTGCTTGAACCCGGAATCCTTACTTGTCTTACAGGAACCTTGGCAATCATGGTATTCTTAGGAGTGTGGTTCCGGCGATGGGAAGGTACGAGATCGCTGGACTAAACTTAGATCTCATCAATAAAGAAGGGATAGAACATGGCCCATATTCTTGCGGTAGATGATGATCCCGCCGTACTGACCTTGATTCGGAATATTTTGCAAAAAGAAGGACATCTCGTCACAGCTCTCTCCGCTCCTTCTGATGTGTTAACGCTGCAATTGGGAAGCTTTGACCTGATTGTACTGGACGTGATGATGCCGGAGCTGGACGGGTTCACCCTCTGCCGGCAAATTCGCAGCAAGGTCGACTGCCCCATCCTGTTTCTGACTGCCAAATCCATGGAAAATGATCTGGTGGAAGGCTTAAGCATCGGGGCGGACGATTATATCATCAAGCCGTTTGGCGCAGGCGAGTTAAGGGCGCGAATTGCTGCCCACCTCCGCCGGGAAAGCCGGGAACGGCGCAGCGTTCTCTTGATCGGCGAAGTACATTTCAACCTGTCGGGCAAGGAGATGCGGGTGCGGGATACCTTCATCCCGTTGACCAAAAGCGAATATGCCATCTGCGAATTTTTGGCGTTACATCGGGGGCAAGTGTTCTCGAAGGATCAGATTTATGAATCCGTGTTTGGATTCGATGGAGAAAGTGAAGTTTCTACTATCGTCGAGCATGTCAAAAATATCCGTGCCAAGTTGAACCAAATGAACGTGAATCCGATTGAAACCGTGTGGGGGATAGGTTACCGATGGAAATAGCCCGAGTCACGCCAGGACCGAAAGAAACCAAGCTGCGTACGCTGTTTCTTAAATATTTAGCCGCTTTTTGTCTGGGAACGATTGGGCTTGCCCTATTGCTAGCCTTGATCTTTATGGGGTTGCTGTTCTCGGGAGCCGTTCTCCCTGCAGACTATGCCGAGAAGCAGGTGGAGGACGTCAAGTCTCGTCTCACGGCGGGACAGGAGGTACGGTTGGACTCTCCCTCTGCGTTGTACCAATATGCGAAGTACACGGTGGACGGGAAGCTCCTGGAACACAGCTTATCCGCCAAGCAAAGTGAGACGGCGTGGAAGCGTATGGAGGGGGGCCAAGCGAAAGGTTACTCTTTTCTATATCATTATACGAAGGTGACGCATGGCCAAGAGGTCTATATCTTCCGGTATTCTCTTGCGGCCCAGTTTAACTTAGAGCCCCTGCGCCGCTTGATGCCTAGTGCGGAACTGGCCTTTTTTGTGCTGTTCTGCCTTCTCTTTCTGCTTCAAGCCGTTCTGTTGGCCTCTTCGTTTGGACGAAAGTTAGCTCGCAAAATGAGCGGACTCCAGGAGGCAACCCAGCGCATTCAGGAGCAGGAGCTGGACTTCGCCATCCAATACAGCGGGATCGCTGAAATTGACCAGGTGCTGCGGTCCATGGATCAGATGCGGGATGCCTTGAAGAATTCGCTGGAGCAGCAATGGAATCTGGAGCGCCGCCGCCGGGCTCAAATCTCAGCGCTCGCCCATGACGTCAAAACCCCGCTCACCATCGTTCGCGGCAATGTTGAACTTCTCTCGGAAACAGAGCAGTCGGAGGAGCAACGGGAATACACCGAGTATATCTCCCAAAGTGCCCGTCAGATGGAGACTTATATCAAGACCTTGATCGAAATCACGAATACGGAGACGACGGCTTCCTATCAGCCCGTAAACCTCGAACTGAAGGAGTTCATCCATACGCTCGAAGCGCAGATGCAAGCCCTCGCCGCAGTTAAGGAACTTACCGTCGAAGTCCACTTCGTTGGCGCACTGCCGGACGAGCTCAATGCCGATCCGGGTTTGTTGGAGCGCGCCCTCATGAACGTCATCGCCAATGCCATGGACCATACCCCGGCGAAGAGCAAAATCACGCTATCGGTGGAGGCTGCAGGCGATCGGATTCAGTTCCGCGTGACTGACGAAGGTCCGGGCTTCTCGCCCGAAGCGCTCAAGTACGCCACCGAACAATTCTATATGGGCGACCCCTCCCGCCGAAGCAACGGACACTTCGGCATGGGCCTCTATATCACCCAATTTGTTGCCCAATTGCATGGGGGTGAACTGCATCTCGCCAACTCTCAGGTGACAGGCGGGGGCGAGGTGACGATGGAGGTGCCGGTGTATCCATAAATTTCTTACATGGCTCCCCCTCCTGGCTGTGCCCAGGAGGTTTTTATTCTCTCCATAATTAAGTCACTTCAATTCTTGCACCAGTTTTTAATTATTTGGTCAGTCCGTTCTCGGAAAAGGCATCGGTTCGAATTACAAAAGCCAACTCTTGGATGTCGTGATCCCAACTACACAACAGCCGGAAACCTCTCAAGACAGCGCCTGGTTCATAATCCTTACTGTCTGAGCTCGCATAGGCCAGCATATTCTCCTTAAGAACAAACGAAGCTGTACCATGATCGAACTTCAACTCAAGCCTACTAAACTCGGGTATCTTATATTTCATCTTCCCTTCTTCCGTCAAAATATAATCAATCAGCTCGTACGAGCCTGGTTCAGTTGTTTGGTCTTGAAATTTTATTTGAATCGTTTCTCCTAATTTAACATAGGGAAGATCTGCAACGTTATTTTCCATAATGGATTGAAAAGGAGTCATATTACTGTAATCCGACTTTTCCACGTTCTTTGAAATAATAACCGGATTAATATCCTGATTATTGGCCTTTACTTCTACAGGATTCCCCTCACCACCAGCCTTGGCAGAATTGTTATCACCACTACAAGCCGTGACCGTGATGAGTAGCGCCAAACTGAAAACCAGAAGCACGATTTTTTTCAATATCTATCTCACTTCCTTTATTATTTAAAATCGGTCCTATCCACGTTCGAAGATAGGACCTCTTATATTATACCAACAAATATATTAATTTTACATTTCGACCTAATTCTTTTTCCACAGTGTTAAATGATCTGATGCGTACGGGGCATAGTCTGCTTGATGCTTCATAAGAGGAGCCATACCCCATTTTGAGATCACTTTTAAATATTTTGGACTCGCTAGTGGCCCACCAGCTTGATACACAATTCCAGAATGCTCACCATTATCATAGTATACGCGTGTTCCTATAACGGCATTAATCAGGTTGGTAAAACTAGAATAACTTCCATCCGTCATATACGCACTTGGGTCGTTCATCCAATATGTGTTACTTGTAGAATCAGAATACCAAGCGTAAGAATGGCAGTTGTAATTGGTAGTTGAAGTCGAAACAAATGTAGCGTTTGGATATGAATTGATATATGCATTATTGAGTTGCGTTTTTAAAGTAGCAGATAGTTCCTCTCCTCGAATGATCACTGGTACACTTGTACCCTTGGGTGTTTTTACAGTGCTATTCGTCGCAGTAAGAATCAAATCCTTGGCTAAAGGTTTATTAGATACCGATTGCCAAATAGATTTTTCTGACAAGAGTACGCTTAGAGTTAACTCTTCCAGAGATTGATCATTACTGAATGTCTTGTTAACCTGTAATTTCGCTAGTAGTGCATCTCCAGCATCAGCACGAGTTAACAACTCTCTAAATGCATCTGAATCTTTAGCCAGTGCTTTGAGTCCAGCTTCATATGAATCATAAGCATAGATATTTATAACTAGAGGGTATTCCAGTACTGCGCTAACAACTTCTTCCGTGGTCATTCGTTTTAAAATATCATTTGGAATTCGGGTTGCATCTAGCATTTCCTGCTTACTTGATAAGTTGGCCCACTCTGGATCATCAGGCGTAATCTTGTATTCAAATCTTTCATTTGATTTTGCTTGACTTAGATCACCACTGACAGCCTCATTTGCAAAAACATTCACACTAAACAAACAAAGCAATAATGTTGCCAATAATAAACTAAGTAACTTTTTCAAGTTTGGCGCCTCCTTTTTAATCTTTAATTTGTTGCAATTTTCACACTACCCACTGTCTAGTAATAACCCCCCTTATAAAATATTAATGTAATTTTAAACCACAAAATGATTATATATCATTTTATATTGTAAAAATAGTATATTATGGAATTTGTCGCGTAAAGTTAAACATTTTTTCCCATCTCGTAGTGTTAAACGAAATTGTACCTTTCGTCTACTCATTATCGAATCGAGTTAGGATGCACGTTAAATTTACTGATCTACTTGTTTCATCAAACCCAAACTTTTATTTATCTCAAGGCGTTATTCCAGCCTTAATAGAAATGGTTGCCAAATCTTTTTTAACAGTCTTAATTTCTACTTATTAAGTATCCTTTTTGAGTGAATGTACATTTTGGATTCCCCCATAAACACTTAACCACCCAACCCGTGAATCAAGGTCTGCATGATCGGAACGTTCCCCGCCGCCACAACGCCAATCCAACCACTAAGTATGATCCACGAGAACATTCTTCTTCTCATAGTTCTTTTCCACCTCACAGAATAGATGTTTGTACTGATCTTGAACCTCCCCAGATGCTTCATGCCTGAACTTCTCAAACAACCGAGCGTAACGAATCAACATCGATTCATGGTTGAACCTCAAGGCAAGCTCCATTCCTTCAAAAAGCTGCCGAAACCCCATCTCATACCGCCGAGTACGAAAATAGTAATGCGCCAGTTCCCACAAATACCGAACATATTGATCCGCCACGATTTGCATGTTGTATTTACCGAAACGGCATGACCGATCCATATACGTAAGATGTGCCCCAAACCGATCAAGCAGATGATCCACGTTCAACCCAAACTGGTTAGCCGCCTGCAGAATCCGGTACATCGCAGGAACAACCTCCTGCACATTCGATGCGACCCAATCCGCATAATTCGCCAGCACCTGTACCTCCCCCAACATTAAACGGTACACATAGGCATTGGCCCGGCCCCATTCCTGAAACTGCTCCACGACCCGTCGCTCTTCCTCGTCGCTTGCAGCAATCCCATGGAGCGCATCGCCGCTGTATAGAGTCACATATTCCAAAGCCTGAGCATACTCTTGTCTGGCATCACACACATTGGCCTTCAACAAATACGCATAGAGCAGATAAAAAAGCTCCGGCCGAGACGCCCCCTTATCCATCGCCTCCTTCCGTTTTCGATTTACCCGATGGCGGTATTGAATCGTCGCCTTCTGCTCCAGCTTCTCTGCCAGGGATTCAACCCGATCCCACCGATGCAAAGAAGCGTACACATCTGCCAAATCCTTCAATGCATCTAACTGAACCCTTTCGTCCAATCGATCCACATAGTCTTCGAACAAAACGGCGGCGCGCAAATTCTCCTCTTGATTCTCTCCAAGATGAATCGTAAACAAGCGATATCGACTTAACGCCAATCGTTCGGAATGCTGGTATTTCTCACACTCAGCAACACAATGGTATAGCAATGCAGCTGCCTTTCTTTTTCCCTCTCGAAAAAACTGCTCCGCCATTTCAAACAACACTGGCATATACGATAATCGATCTGCCACCGCCTGCACCAGCTGCTCCAAGCAACCTAGCTTGTTCAACTCCGCGCACCGCCGGATAAACGGCCCCAACCGTCTCCAATGCAGCGGCACCCCACGCAGACATTCTTCTAAGTAAATCTCGTAAAGGGCCCCCTGCTCCAGCCCCATCCCCTCCGTGATGAGATCCAAGTTATGTATGGAAATTTGCCGATACCCGCTCAACATCGCGCTGATCGTCCCCTGATTAATCCCGGAAATCTCAGAAAATTGCTGAAGCGTGAGCCCCGCCCGCCTTAAATAGCTCTCCAACTCTTGTCTGACCGTGGTTGCAGGTTTCATGGGAATACCTCCCCCCGTGTGCAAAACGTAAAACGTTTCTATTTCGCACCCTAATTTATCCATTTCATCCTGATTGTATAGTCTTTTTTAAGTACAGTCAAGAAAAATAGTACTTATTAGTACTATATAATGATATTAATTTCTAGTATACTTATCTGTATTTGCCCAACCACCTTACCTAACCTAAAAGAAGAGGTGGTAATCTATGAATTTACCAGAAATCGTTGGAAAACGAATCCGTGAATATAGAAAACAAAAGGACTGGACCCAAGAACAACTGGCCGAAGCGGCTTCACTTCATTACAGTTACATAGGCGGCGTAGAACGAGGCGATCGGAATATTTCGCTAGAGACGTTAGAGAAGATTGCTACTGCTTTGGATATTCCGGCTGGGGAACTATTTCGTCCGGAAGTGGTACTCGATAAAAAGCAATTGCTGGATGAACATATGAAGTTGGTAAGCGCCAGAAGTGCAGAGGAGATTGCGTTGATTACAAAGATCACGCGGGAAGTAATTTGGGGGATGGGGATGAAGAGTTAGAAGCTTTTCTATAGTAGCTCCCATACTGAGGTGATGCTATGCCAGATTTGCGCAATTCTCTAGGAAATCGAATCCGAGCCATACGAAACGCAAAAGGCCTCACCCAACAAAACTTGGCGGATTTGTCCGGTTTGGACTATAGATACATCGGAGCTATTGAAAGGGGAGGAAGGAACTTCTCTATCGATACCTTGGAGAAGGTCCTTGTGGCACTAGAGATTTCTCTAAATGAACTTGCTTATTTGGGTATAGAGCAGAGTGCAAAGGAATCTGTCCGCTGGGAAGCTGTTGACCAGTTCATTGCGAATACTGAGAGATTGAGTGAGGAGCAGATTGAGATTTTGCGACGGGTGAATCAGGAGGTTTTGAGGGCGTTTAAATAGCCCTTCCCGGAAAGGAAAAA
This sequence comes from Paenibacillus rubinfantis, assembly GCF_001486505.1. Taxonomy (GTDB): domain Bacteria; phylum Bacillota; class Bacilli; order Paenibacillales; family Paenibacillaceae; genus Fontibacillus; species Fontibacillus rubinfantis. The sequence goes on along the minus strand of NZ_LN909063.1, from coordinate 241,917 downwards.
GCTATTTGTGGTTGAAATGAAATTCTATCACTATTCTGGAACCACGCTTATCCAATATTCACCAACCCAATATTTTTTGATAATATATAGCTATCATATATTGGAAGGAAGCGTGACTGTTACGAGCACACAGCTGTATCTTTTGAATAGCATAATTGATGATTATAAGAATTCTGGCTCCTTCAAAAGCACCGATGAGGCATTCGAATTTTTCTCAGCAGAGCAAATACTAAAGGATAAAGATATTGGTCCCGAGGAAATAGAGTCCGGCCTTATTGGGGCTGCGAGAGATGGTGGAGTTGATGGGTTTTTCGTCTTCATGAATGGTGAGTTCGTTTATGATCCAGATGAAATAAAGTCTTCTAATCAACCTACACTTGAACTCCACCTGATGCAATTTAAAAACACTAATTCTGTAGAGGAACTAGTCCTAGATCGCTTTATTGCATCATCAGAACATATTTTCCAGCTTGGCATTAATTTTAGTACTCTCAGTGAGATCTATAATCCAGCCCTAATAGAAAAGATAAGTTTATTCCACAATACATGGATGAAGGTTGCTGGGCGACATCCAAAGATTCTTGTGCAGTATTATCATGTGTGTAAAGGCGACAAGACCAAAATATTAGGCCCCGACATCCAGAATGATGCATATCTTAGAAAAATGACTTTATTATCGCAGAAGGTTAAAAACACTGGTGGGAACATTATAGAGTACTCATATAACATTGTAGATTCCGAGTCGTTGATGGAGTTATCTAGAAAGAATCCAACCTACTCACTGCCATTAAAATTAAATGAGACACCTATAACAATCGATTATCAGCAAGAACAAGGCGGTTATATAGCATCAACAACTCTTTATGAATACTATAAATTCCTCTCAGATTCGGATGGAACGCTTCGTAAATATCTTTTTGAATCAAATGTTAGAGACTATCAAAATAATACAGATGTGAATCAAGAAATTGGGCAAACAGTTACCGAGAAGCCTGAATTTGACTTTTGGTGGCTTAATAATGGGGTAACAATTATTGCCGAAAAGGGAACTTTGGCCGGGAAAACCCTTCACCTAGATAATATTCAAATCGTCAACGGTCTTCAAACTTCATACACAATATTTAATGCATTAAAAAACGGTTCCTTTGAGGATGATAAAAGATCAGTACTACTAAAAATAGTTATTACAGGAAAAAAGGAAACTTCTGATGCTATAATTAAATCTACAAATTCTCAAAATTATGTTCCTCCTTCAACATTAAGAGCTACTGACACAATACAAAGAAATATCGAGGAGTATTTAATATCCAAAGGGTTTTACTATGATAGAAGAAAAAACTTCTATAAGAATCAGGGAAAGCCAAGAAATAAAATTATTTCAATTAAATACTTATCACAATGTCTAACTTCCCTTGTACAAAAAAATCCATCAAAAGCTAGATCAAACCCCACAACTCTAACGAAAAACGAAAAGGACTATAGAAGGCTTTTCCCCGTAAACAGACAACCAGAAATATACCTAAAAAGTATTGAAATTATGAAACAGGTTGAACGTGCATTAAGAGGTATGATTACAACTACTTCTCAAGAAGATTCGATTGCTACTAACTACCCTTTTCACGTGGGGAGAATTTTAGTATCAATACTATTAAATAAAGCGGACTATAATGATCGCGAATTTGCTGGAATTGATACAAATGAAATCAACGATGAAAAGATTAGGGATGCTTTCTCTATTCTAAAGGAGATACTTTCTGATTATCAAAGGTCAAGTTCACGTCAGGAGCTAATTAACATTGCAAAAAATATTGCTTTTAGTGAACATTTGACTGAAGAATTAAAAAAGTACTTCAACTAATTGCTTCTTCCGAATAAAAGAGTACAACTTGTGAAAAACCGAGTATAGCTCCTCCCATGCGGGATGGGGCTATATTATTATCAGAACCATAACCTATTAATAATAGGGGGAGACTTTGTAAGTGACACTTATGATAGATCATGTAATATTGCTCGTATTCCAAGTTATTTGCTCCTCTCCTCCTTCCCTTCTTCGCTCAGCATTACTTTTCCAAAGACAGGGTTACTCTCTCCTCAAGATTCGTCAAATCCCGCCTGAATTCGTCTTACGTAAAGTCCCCCCGCCGCCCAGATGACCGTCGGACGCCACAGCAAGCCAATTGCTCCGGCCAATTCCAACACACCGGTAAGCGAAACGATGAAACCAGGGTACGGCAAGATCGGCGGCACCATGCTTATTAGCTCCTCCCGCATCCCAACAAAATGTACCGTGCCGGTCAACACAAACATCATTGCAACCCCACCCCGAAGGGCAACGGGCCAAGTGCGCAGTCGTTTGACTCCCGCAGCTCCCAGGGCAAGGATCACCAGCGTAACAACGACAAGGGTAATCAGGGGTTCCATGAGCAGACCTCCGTTATTTTCAAATGAAGCGAATTCCGTGGCATTAGAAACCTTTGGTGATCATCAGGTAAAGAATCCCGAGCGGCAGCAACGTAGCCATCGTGCCGTATACCGCCCAGTTCCGAGAAGCCTTATGATATTCCGCTGTGACGGTGCCACTCTTGATACCTTCGGCGCTCAGGCGGATCATTTTGCGCTGCATGGGAATGAGGATAAGCAGCCAGATCAGTCCGGTCACAGCAAACAAGCCTAAGGAGAAGGTCAACCAATTCAGACCCGCCAAAGAGTAGCCCAAACTCCCCGTCATCATACTACCGGAAAGGACGATCAGGGCGAGTCCGGGGATCGTAAAAACATAGTCAGCAATCATCACATTCTTAGCAGCATCGTGCATAATTAGTGGATTCCCGGTTCGATCGGCCCGTATTTTCCAAAACGCCGCCGTTACGATATTTCCAACCATCAGTAAGACACCGATTAAATGCAAAGTTAACCATAATTCCACGTTCACTCACCCTTTCTCTTCCCGTTTTTGGCCGGGGTTCAAAATGTCCGTCATCAGCGCCGTTAGGTCCTGCGCTTTAACAAAAGCCTGCACATTCGGGATTCTTGCGCGAAGTCGGAATCCGAGGGTCATCAGAGTGAACAACTCCGCGGTTTTATCCGCCTCAACCGTTTCGGGAATGACGCCGTGCTGCTGACCGGTTTCAATCCAGAGCTGGGATAGAAATACGGTTCGGTCATAATACTGCTTCAAGGCCTCTGCAACCGCTGGGTCCTCTTCTTTACCGAATAAGTACACGAGCACTTTGTTGGTCACGTTCAGCGGATTTTCGAATTCGACAATACTGTCCTTGATTTTTTGCATCGGATCATCAAAATTACGGCGGCCTTCCTCGATCTCATTCATGAAGCGTCGGTTGGTTTCTTCAAGCCCTTCCTGCAGAAGCATCACATAGAGTTCGTCCTTGCTGTTGATATAATGGAAAATCGCACCTTTGGACAGACCGGATCTGCCCATGATATCCTGCATCGTAATTGAGTGACATCCCTTCTCCTGAATCAACTCTTTCGTTGCATCGACCAGCCGTCTTAACGTCTGTTGTCTGCGCTCCTCCTGTTTCAAAATCAAACCCTCCAGGTATTACTTCAAATTTTATGTAATTTCATTATACATACAGACCGTTGGTTTGTAAATAATCGTAAACCCCGCCTTGTATTTTCTGTTTCCACCGACATCATACTATATCATTCTGTTCCAATGGTATGTTTCGCCTCATATCGGACAGGATAGAAACATAAACTACTTGTAGTTTAACTTGCAGTTTAATTGTAATTCAACTTGTAGTTTGATATGCTAGGGGGTGAAAATACATGAAGCAAGAGGGGGGGAGCCTCGTGACAACCATGGAGATTCGAAAACAGGCTCAGTTGCTTGTTCGAGAGATCGCACAAAAGCCCGACCAAGAGTTGATTACGATCGACGCAGGTTCTCTTAAAGGCCTTATTGGGTTAATGAGAGATTACGCTGTCCTTACCCACGCAACAAATTCGGACGCCGAAATGACGACGGTGGTGGATTCACTAGTTGACTACGTCGATATCAACGACAACTCTGCAAGTTATCGTTCCGGCACCCCTACTTATCGAACCACAGACCTTGCCCGAATCTTTGGAGTTTCCGTCACCGCGATCAACAATTGGATTGACGAGGGGCGTTTCATTGGCTATGAACGACAGCCACGCAAACACGCGCGTATTCCGCACTTTACGCCATTTCAGCATCGGGACGGAAGCGTGGAACCTCTGGGATTAGTGGTGGAAAGATACATGAAACAGGAGCATAAATCATTTGCCGATGCGGATGAAATGGCTATGCTTTTAAATGAAATCGAAGCCCTTCAACAAAAATACGGTGGGAAGAATTTTAGTGAAGCTTTTGATTCTGAACGTTTGACTAGCGAACAGGAAAGCGATGCCTCACGTTGGCGGTTTTACTTGGCGCGACTTAAAGAGCTTTCATGAGTCGTTATAGCGAATACGTTGAGAAGCACGTGCCTCGGCCTCCCCTTGTCCCCACCGATTGGGATTACGTGCGTCATGAGTTTGATGATATTATTGATGGTTCGATTATTGCAGGAAACAAGGAAGGACCCGAACGGTACCCCCAAGTCCGTAAAGCCATCCAAATCAAATATGGCGGGGGTACCCTTCATGCTTCTGAATACATACAAGACCGTAAAGGCGAGGCCCCTCATGTGATTCGGTTTGAATATGATTGGCAGTATGACCCCGCTGACCCAAATGCCAGTTGGAGGTTCCACTACGATACTTTTCATCCAGAGGCCTATTGGCCAACGACCAGGCACTTTCATCAGCATGACCAACCCACTCCGCAAAAGACGAGTCATGGAAGGTTGTCCAATTTCTCGGTCCGAGACATGTGCTCTGTACTGGAAACGATACGAGTAGCCTTAAGGGTATCTAAAAAAATGCCCTTACCTTAATCTTTCTAACAAATTCGGTTTCTCATAAAAAGGAGGAATCCCCCCATGCAACCCTACCCCAACAAACAAGCCCTAATCTCTGAAATCCAGAAAACCGCTCGATTATTTATCGATGAATTTGAAGGGATCCCCGAAGCGGAGAAAGCCCTGCGGGTGGAGGAAGTGGACCGCACGCCGCAGGAGATGATTGCCTATCAGCTGGGCTGGATCAACCTCATCCGGGGTTGGGATCGGGACGAGCTGGAGGGCAAAGAGGTGGTTACGCCAGCGCTCGGATATAAGTGGAATCAGTTGGGTGGATTATATCAAAGCTTCTACGGCCAGTATCAGGACCAGTCCCTGTCCGAACTTAGGGCGTTGTTTATCACGGCTGTCGAAGAGCTGACGCCATGGCTGGAGGGGTTCCGTGACGACGAATTATTTACACCGGGAGGTAGAAAGTGGGCGTCCTCCACGCCTTCCAATTGGCCGATTTGGAAATGGGTCCACATCAATACCGTGGCGCCTTTCAAATCCTTCCGCAGCAAAATCCGCAAGTGGAAGAAAGTGCGCTCGTCGATGGAATTTAACGGGGCTCTTTAGCTCTAAGATCCGTACAAAAGGTCAAAACCGCAATGTAGAGTGGATACAGCGCACATGCCGCGATCATCACCAAACCCATCGCCGGAAGCGGCACCTCTTGGGGATCGGTGATCGGATAGATGTAAGCAAACCCTTTGATGAAGAGCAGGAAATACGGAATCCACAAGATCGTTGTCAGGTATTTGAGCTTTCCCGGGTTCAGCCGGAATCGCGTAAGAACATATGCGAAAACAGACGATATCATCAGAACAAGAAGAACCGCCACAGTTACATAACGATCCATGGGGGTGATCCCCATGACTCTTTCAAGCCGATAGACATTCATCAGAAGTTCTACTTGAACAAATAGGGAACCTGCATATAGCACGCTCACGCCATTTACTTTCCAGAACATCTTCATCCCTGGAATCAAACCTCCCCTACCCTACGGTTCGTCGGGGACATAAGAACCCTCCGCTCCTACGAACCCATCTCCCCCTCGATCCGCTTCATAAACTCATCTACCGCGCTATAGCCCAGCTGTTTCAGGTACCAGTTGTTGGCGGCGGCTTCGATCAGGCCGGCGACGTCCCGCCCGGGTTGGAGCTGGATTTCGATATGCGGGATTTGGACGCCTAAATATTCCGTACACTGCGGGACCGTCTCCAGTTCATTATTCAAGGCATTCTCTTGCCACGGCACCAGCTCGATATCCAGAACGATCCGCGTCTCATCCTGAAAAGCCCTGCGTCCGTACTGCCGCACCACGTTAATCAGACCGATGCTGCGCAAAGCCAGGAATTCGCGAGTCGTCTCGTTATGGGTTCCGAGCAGCGTGGTGGGGCTCAATTTCTTCAACACCACGATATCGTCCGCGACAAAACGATGCCCTCTGCGGATCAGCGTATGCGCCGTCTCACTTTTGCCGATTCCGGATTTGCCTCGAAGCAGAATACCGATACCCGACACGTTCACGCACACCCCATGAATCGAGATCTCCGGTGCCAGCGCCTTAACCAGATAAGCGTCGAGCTTGGCGATAAACTCCGTTGCCGTCTCCTCGGTACGCAGCAGCGGAATGCCCTCCTGCTCGCAATACAGCTCCAGATAAGGGATCTCCTCCTGCCCAGACGTCACGATGAAGCACGGAGGGTGATATTTTACGATGTTCCCGATATGCAGCTTACGCTCCTCTACGCTTAACGTTAATAAGTAATTGATCTCCTTCCGGCCCAACACCTGCACCCGATTCATCGGAAAAAAATCAAAATATCCCACGAACTCCAACCCCGGCCGATGGGCACGGGGACGAGAGACTTCGCGATCCATGCGCCCTTCCCCCGCAAGCACCTCCAACTTAAACGTGTCCACCAGCTTCTGTACGGTGATCGTCTTCATCTGATTCGCCTCCTTGCGTTTTATTGCGATCGACTTCCCATCCAGCGTTCCGGATCCTTCAGCGGTTCGTTATCGGAGAACAAATCCGGGTCCTCCTTTAACATTTCCGTAATGACTTCAGCCACCAAGGCAGCATCGCAGACCCGAACCACCGCATCCCCCAGTTTTCCCTTCCGCATCGCCCCTCGAGCCTCAAGCACTTCATCCACTTTCCAAAAATGCTCCGACCAAGGCAACCCGCAATGTCTGCGGGATGGCACCGAAATCTCCGTCCCGTCCGGCGTGATCGTGTACAACATTTCGTGATCGTCGGTGAGTCTCCCCGGGATATCCACCCACTCCTCGACCCCATGAATGAAGGTGTTCCGCTTCAAATCCACCCCAACCAGCAGAATCGTCGCTTTGCGGTCAAGCAGCTTCCCCCAAGAGGAGCCCCGGGCGCACGGGGTATCAAAAAGATGATCCTCCGCCGTAAACGCCTTGGCCTCCCGCCCTAACGCTGCAACCGAATGCGTGGGATGCCACGATCGCACAACCCCCGGCCGTTTGCGAAAGAGCTCCGGCAGAATGCCGACACACACCGGCGATTGCGCTACCTCGAAGCGGGGTTGCTCCTGATTGATATACGACCAGGTATGCGTAGGCAAGACCAGCAGCCCTTTTTTCATATAAGTTGTAAACGCATCCAATACCGTATCTGCACCGCCTTCTACCTCACCTATGCTTTTCATGGAGGAATGCACCAACACCGTTCCTGTACCGTCCAAGCCTAGCGCCTTCAGATCATTCAACAAACTCTCCTGGGTATGCATCAACCTGTCTCCTTCACCGATTTTTGCTCTTCTCCCTCCACGTTAATATGAGAATGTAATAAAGTCAAAAGGCTGCCCTTTGTGATTTTTTTCATCTTTTTTATTGACACCCGCCCTAACGAGAAGGTATATTAATTGACATTGAGAATCATTATCATGTGAGACGGTGGCAAGTCGATATCATACATAAAAGGATGGGGTTATACATGAAGGTAAATCGCAAGCTCTCATTAAAACCACTCGTTATTCCAGTTCTGCTGATCCTCGCGCTGGTTGGCTGTTCCTCGAAACAATCGGCAAATGAGGCAGCTACCAATACGGCGGCAACCAATAGCTCCACTACGACCGACACTACGGCGGCCGCACCTGCGGAAACCACCGAATACCCAATCGTAATCAAGCACGCGCTTGGCGAAGCCGTGATTGAGAAGAAGCCGAAACGGGTCGTAACGATTCAATGGGCGAACCATGACGTAGCCCTTGCGCTGGGCGTCGTTCCTGTAGGATTCTCGGCCGCGAACTTTGGCGTTCAGGACGACAGCGGGCTGCTGCCTTGGACGGCGGAGAAGCTGAAGGAGCTTGGTTTTACGGATCCAAACGTGTTCCAGGATACGGACGGTCTTGACTTTGAAGCGATCTCCGATGCGAATCCGGATGTCATCCTGGCCGCTTACTCCGGTATTACACAGGAAGACTACGATACGCTGAGCCAAATCGCTCCGGTCGTCGCTTACCCGAATGCCCCTTGGGCAACCACTTGGCGGGAGCAAGTTCTGCTGAACGCTACTGGGATGGGCATGGAAGCCGAAGGCGAGCAACTGATTAAGGATACCGAAGATATGGTCAAAGAGAAGCTCAGCCAATATCCGCAAATCGAAGGAAAAAAAGTCGTCTGGGTCAACTTCTCGGCCAAAGATATGTCGCAATTGCACATCTACACGCCGGTCGACTCCCGCGTCTCCTTCTTGTATGAGCTGGGGATGGAGTATCCCGAAAGTGTAACGCAGCAAATCACCGACCCCTCCAGCTACTCCTTGAAGCTAAGTGCGGAGAATGCTGGAGCGCTAAACGATGCCGATCTGATCGTAGGCTATGGCAATGACGAGTTGTACCAAGCCATCAAAGCCGACCCATTGCTGGGCAAAATCCCTGCCGTCGCCAGAGGCTCCGTTGCCTTCATCGACAGCGACACCCCGCTCGTGGCAGCCGGCACGCCGAACCCGCTCTCGATCGCTTATACGATTGACGAATACTTGAAATTGATCGGCGCAGCAGCCGATAAGGTACAATGAGCCATTCGGAGCTAAAAAACAAACAACCCGCCTTGCACCTGCCGCGGTATTTTACCGCGGTTCTGGTGATTTGTCTGGTCTTGCTGGGTCTATGCATCATCGCTTCGCTGGTCTTGGGTTCCAAGGCCGTGAATGGGCAAGCCTTAATTGACGGGTTGTTTCATCCAGATATCGATTCCTTTGATGCCAATATTATACGGAAAAGAATCTCCCGCACCGTGTTCTGCTTGTTCTGCGGAGCCGCGCTGGGGGTGGCCGGGGCACTTATGCAATCGGTTACCCGCAATCCGCTGGCGGACCCCAGCATCTTGGGCGTTAACACCGGGGCCTCCCTTTTTGTCGTTTGCGGCATTGCGTTCTTGAACATCAACACCGCAAATCAATATATTGGGTTGGCTTTGGTAGGATCCGCCGTAACGGCGGTGTTCGTGTTCGGGATCGGTTCGATGGGGCGTGGCGGAGCCACGCCCATTAAGCTTGTTTTGGCGGGTGCTGCCACCAGCGCCGCGTTATCCTCGCTGGTCACCGCCATTATGATCCCGCGCTCCTACGCCATGGACCAATTCCGGTTCTGGCAAGTCGGAAGCGTAGGATCGGGGACCTGGAGCGGGATTGGCGCGTTTCTTCCGTTCCTGATCATCGGCGTCCTCGTCGCCTTCCTGACCGCTCCCGCGCTGAATGCGCTGGCCCTGGGCGACGATGTGGCCACCGGTCTTGGCGTTCGGACAGGGACGCTGCGGCTGATTGCCGCGCTTGCCGGTGTCCTCTTATGCGGTGTAACGACGGCGCTCGCCGGGCCGATTGGTTTTATCGGCCTGTTATCGACGCACCTGGTTCGCCTGATCCTGGGGCCGGACCTGCGGCTGGTGATCCCGATGTCCGCCGTTTCCGGTGCCATCATTCTAACGATCTCCGACGTTCTCGGCAGGCTGATCGGCAGCCCTGGCGAGCTGGAGGTCGGCGTCGTTACGGCGTTTATCGGGGCACCTGTCCTCATCTTATTAGCGAAGAAAGCGAAAGTGCGTTCATTATGAGAGACCAATCGCTTGAATTCATTATGGCGGGCCGACGTCAAAGACGCCGCCGTTGGATCGTTGTCACCAGTCTTTTAGCCGTATTAGCTATTGCCTTATGCTGCGCGATGCTCCTGTTGGGGAATACCATCTACCCGGTGAAGGAGGTCATCCGCGCGCTGTCGGGCGAACAACTTAAGGGCGTGTCCTTTGCGGTGAACACGATACGCTTGCCGCGGATGCTAGCAGGGTTATTCGCCGGATTCGCCTTCGGGATCGCCGGCTACACCTTCCAGACCATGCTGCGCAACCCCTTGGCGAACCCGAATGTGATCGGCATCACCTCGGGGTCCAGTGCAGCGGCCGTATTCAGCATCGTCGTACTGCATGCCAGCGAAACGTTTGTTTCAATCGCTTCGGTGATTGCCGGGCTTGTTACGGTCACGATCATCTATCTGTTATCGAGGGGCAGAGCCTTCTCCATCGGACGCCTCATTCTAATCGGGATCGGGCTTCAAGCCATGCTCGATGCGGTGATCTCCTATCTGCTGCTGGTAGGTGCTCAGCAGGATATTCCCGCCGCACTGAGATGGCTCACCGGCAGTCTGAACGGATCGCAGCTGCGGGAGCTGCCTCCTCTTGTGGTGGCGGTGCTTGTTTTTGCCCCCGTCATTATCATGCTAGGTAAACATCTGGATCTCTTGGAACTTGGGGAGCAATCGGCTTCCTCTCTTGGGGTAGCCACCGACCGGACACGGATCATCCTGATCTTGAGCTCCGTCTTTATGCTTGCGATCGCCACCGCAACGACAGGGCCTATCGCTTTTGTCTCTTTCCTGGCGGGACCTATTGCGCGGAGGTTAACGGGAGCCGGGTTCTCCAACGTCATTCCGGCAGGCTTAGTGGGAGTGAATTTGGTGCTGGCGGCGGATCTCATCGGGCAATTTGCCTTTGAATACCGCTTCCCCGTGGGCGTGATCACCGGATTGCTCGGAGCGCCGTATCTGATCTTCTTGCTGATCCAGATGAATCGAAAGGGAGAATTGTAATGAAACCGACGCATCTTTTTCAGGCTGAACAACTGGTTGCGGGTTATGAGAATAAGACGGTCATCCACGGGGTGGACCTGGCGATTCCCAGCCATCAAATCAGCGTGATGATCGGAGCCAACGGCTGCGGCAAGTCGACACTGCTGAAGACGCTGGCCCGGCTGATCAAACCGACTTCGGGCAACATTACGCTCGACGGGAAGCCGCTGGCCAAAATCCCGCCGAAGCCGCTCGCCCGCATTCTCGGGCTGTTACCGCAATCCCCCATTGTTCCGGAGGGCATTACCGTTGCGGATCTCGTGGGGCGCGGAAGGTTCCCGCATCAATCCCTGTTCGGCGGATGGACAAAGAAGGATTACGAGGCCGTGGCGGAGGCGATGCGGATTATGAATATTACGGAGTATGCCAACTACCATATTGATGAGCTGTCCGGTGGTCAACGGCAACGCGTCTGGATTGCGATGGCTCTTGCGCAGCAAACCGACATCCTGTTTCTCGATGAACCTACCACGTTCTTGGACATTACGTATCAAGTTGAGATTCTCGATCTGCTCACGGATCTGAACCGGCAACAGGGAACCACCATTGTGATGGTGCTTCATGATATCAACTTGTCCGCGCGGTATGCGGATCATATTTTTGCCCTTCATCAAGGGAAGCTGGTGGCGGAGGGGAAACCGGAAGAGGTCATTACCAGCGAGCGGGTGAAGGACATTTTTGGACTCGATTGCACGGTCATCAAAGACCCCGTATCGGGGTCTCCGCTGGTGGTGCCCAAAGGGCGTTATCATTTGAACGACGCCTATGTTTCGATTCCTTAGATAGTAGCGTCCGCCGTCGCAACGGCTCTGCCGTCCCGCACAAACTGCGCGGCAGCAGCGCACTGCTCTTCCGTCACCGCCTCCAACGTCACAAAGCCGCGGGGTTTATGCTGTTCTAGCAGCCTCCAGAAGAGCGGATAGTTTAGCTCTCCTAGGCCTGCAGCGGTTTCGATCAGTTCGCCGTTGGCGCCGCGCTGCAGATCCTTGGCATGGGCGCTGACGATGCGCGGGCCCAACAGATCAAAGGCGGTCTGGATGACCTCGTCCTGGCGGGCGAAGTTATCGGCATTCATCAAATTGCACGGGTCGATGACGACGCCTACGCAAGAGGACGGGAAGCGCTCGAGGGTTTGCGCCATCGTCTCCGGCGAATCGATCAAATGGCCTTGCGCGGCTTCGAGGCCGATGGTGACGCCCCAGCGCTCTGCTTCTTCGACCAGTTCCTCCAGCGCCCGATGAAGGCGCTCCCAATAATCCGGTAGGCGACTTACGTCCGCCGGCTTCCCCACCTCGGTCGCCACGATCGGCGCGCCGAAATGCCGCGCATGGCGCAGATGCTCCTTAAACCGGTCCACGTTGTGCCGGTAACTCTCCTCCTCCAAGTCGATCAGGCTGGCATAGCAGCCTAACACGGCGATCCGTACGCGGTGGTCCGCAAACGCGCCCCCGATCTCCGAGGCTAACCCCGGGCTGATTTTGCCAAGCGAGCTATCCACATCCGAAATCGCCTTCGACAATGCCAACTGCACATACGAGAAATCAAATGCCTCTACCTTCGCCGCCAACTCCCGAAAGGGCTGCTTTCCAAGCAAATGCGCCAGTATGCCTACCGACATCAACCTCTCCTCCTTTGGGTTCATTCCATAGATACATAGATACTCCAACATTAGGGGATACATTCGACTTGATCCGGGCAAACTCCTGTGTTGAATCGACGAATCCGCTTCGTACCAAAAAGCCCCCACCCCCGCGACACCGCGATTTTGGTAAGGTCCTGTTTGTCATACTTAGTGCAGCCCCTTACTTTCTTCGATACATCTGGTTGATTTGGTCAGCCAAATATGCGGGGCTATACGGGGTGCCTTCTTCGATCCACCACGAGACGATCCCCAGCGAGGAGGCGGCTATGATTTGGATGGGCACCTGCTTGGCGGGATCCGCCGGCTTCCTCCGCTCCCTCCGAACCGACACGATTTCGGTAAGCATCACGAACAACCGGTGGCGGAACTCCTTATTTTCCATTAATACCTGGAATAAGGCCGCATTCTCGTAAATTTGCTCCAAAAAAGAAACCAGCGGTGATTGATCCTTCATCGAGCCGTTCTCGGTGAGCGGACGCATTCTTCGAGCCAGCTCGTCGAGCACTTCCTTCGTTAATTGCTCCAGCAGATCCTCCACGTCGCGGTAATGCAAATAGAACGTAGCCCGGTTTAACCCCGCACGATGGGCCAAGCCTTGAACCGTAACTTTGTGCGGGTCGGCCTTCTCTTGCAGCAGCGCGATCAGCGCCTCTCGAAACATGCGTTTCGTTCGCGTAATTCGAGGATCAACCTTCTCCTCTTGATTGGTCGACATCTCGACTCTCCTTTGATGATCATCTGCGACTTGTTCGACAGCATCCAGCGGATCTGTCGTTTAGTCTACAGTTCATTGTAAAGTGTAAATGGTCTTTTTCCGGCGGGCGTGATACTATTTTTTATCGACAGAATATCAATTAGTCGACGTGCCGTCAATTAGGCACCCCTTGAAAGGAGTAATACCTTGAATCCCTCAACCCCGCAGGTGAATAAAAGAATCCTGATGCCCGTCCTGCTCTTGGGCTCATTTTTATCGATCCTAAACCAAACGATTCTGAATGTCGCTTTGCCCGACTTGATGAAGGAATTTGCCATTACCGCTACCACTGTGCAGTGGCTGATCACCGGCTTTATGCTGGTCAACGGCATTCTGGTTCCGGTCACAGCGTTCCTGATGCAGCGGTTTACGACCCGGCAGCTGTTTGTGACCTCCATGCTCCTGCTGCTCGTGGGTACATTGATCAATGCCATAGCGCCTAGCTTTCCGTTTCTCTTAACGGGGCGGCTGATCCAAGCCGCAGGTGCCGGGATCATCATGCCGCTGTTGATGATGGTTGTGCTGGTGGTGTTCCCCAAAGAAGGGCGCGGAGCAGCCATGGGCCTCATCGGCCTGGCGATGATCGTCGCTCCCGCCATTGGCCCAACCTTAGCTGGCTTTGTTATTGAGCATCTCTCGTGGCGGTGGATTTTTATCGGGATGCTGCCGCTGGTGGCGATCGTCATTCCGTTAGCGCTCAAATTTTTGGTGAATGTCTCGGAGACCTCGAAACCGAAGCTGGACCTCGTCAGCATAGTTTACTCGACCGCCGGCTTTGGCGGGCTCCTGTTTGGCTTCAGCAACGCGGGCAATAAAGGCTGGGGCAGCGCAGAGGTGCTGGCGTGTCTGGTTGTTGGGGGGATTTTTCTGATCCTGTTCTGCCGTCGCCAATTGACCTCTTCCGCCCCGCTTATGAATTTGAGAGTGTTCCAGGACAAAATGTATACGGTCACGACGGTGATCAGTATTTTGATTATGATGGTGATGTATGCGGATATGATCCTGTTGCCGATCTACTTGCAGACCAGCCGGGGATTCTCGGTGCTGGAAACCGGCTTGCTGCTGTTGCCTGGCGCCTTGATTAATGCCTTGTTGTCGCCGGTATCCGGGCGTTTATTGGATAAGTTCGGGATCAAACCTATCGCGATCATCGGTTTGCTCTTTACGATCCCCGCCATCTGGGGTGTCACGCATTTAACCGAAACGACGCCGTATACCTATTTGGTCGTACGGACGATTATCCTGCGCATCGGTCTGAGCTTCCTCACGATGCCGCTGAATACCGCCGGGCTGAACGCCCTGCCGAAGCACATGAACGCGCACGGCTCCGCGGTTACGAATACGGTCCGCCAAGTGGCGGGAGCGATCGGGACGGCATTGGTCGTCACGATTTATACAACGAGAACGAAGCTGCACGCCACCGCTTTGGTGGAATCCGGCCAGGCGCTCTCCAAAGCTCAACTGAAGGAGATGTCAACGATCCTTGGCACGAACGACGCTTACTTCTGCATGGCCGTGCTAAGCATCTTGATTCTCGCCGTCACGATCTTTATGCCGAATCGCAAGGGAGAAGCCCGCCCGAGAGGGACTAAAGAGGCGGCAAAACAACCCGTGAAAGAATCCTAAATGCAGGGCGGCTGGACACTGGGTCCAGCCGCCTTTGGCTGATTTCCGGGTGCTCGCCGGTACCGCAAATCTGCGGTAACACCCCATTCTATTCGGTTTTTCATATACAATTTGAGTCTAACCCCCGGAAGTAGCCGATTCTACTCGATTTTTCATATATAATCCGCCGCAGGTCTGCGGTAACGCCCCATTCTATTCGGTTTTTCATATACAATTTGAGTCTAAGCCCCGGAAATGGCCAATTCTACTCGATTTTTCATATATAATCCGCCGCTAATCTGCGATAACGCTCCATTCTATTCGGTTTTTCATATACAATTTGAGTCTAACCCCCGGAAGTAGCCGATTATACTCGATTTTTCATATATAATCCGCCGCTAATCTGCGATAACGCTCCATTCTATTCGGTTTTTCATATACAATTTGAGTCTAACCCCCGGAAGTAGCCGATTCTACTCGATTTTTCATATATAATCCGCCGTAAGTCTGCGGTAACGCCCCATTCTATTCGGTTTTTCATATACAATTTGAGTCTAAACCCCGGAAACGGCCAATTCTACTCGATTTTTCATATATATTTCGCCGCAAGTCTGCGGTAATGCCCCATTCTATTCGGTTTTTCATATACAATTTGAGTCTAAGCCCCGGAAATGGCCAATTCTACTCGATTTTTCACATATAATCCGCCGCAAGTCTGCTGTAACGCCCCATTCTATTCGGTTTTTCATATACAATTTGAGTCTAAACCCCGGAAATGACCAATTCTACTCGATTTTTCATATATCATCCGCCGCAAGTCTGCGGTAACGCCCCATTTTATTCGGTTTTTCATATACAATTCGAGTCTAAGCCCCGGAAGTAGCCGATTCTACTCGATTTTTCATATATAATCCGCCGCTAATCTGCGATAACGCTCCATTCTATTCGGTTTTTCATATATATTTCGCCGCAAGTCTGCGGTAATACCCCATTCTATTCGGTTTTTCATATAGATTTCCTGTTCCGTTAGTCCAAAGCGCAAATTGTATATGATTTTTCATATAGAATGCTCCATACCCGCCGGTCTTTGGCACTTTGGCACTTACGCCTTTGTGTAACTTATATACTTATGTACTTACGCACTTACTCCCCCCTCCCTACCTCCACCCTTACCGTAAACGCATATCCCCCCCCCCACTTTGTACCTCCTGCACCATCTGCTAATCCCATGAATGAAATAGAAAATTCCCCCATGACATTCCCTACCAATTCATATAAAATATTAAAGTCAATTTAAAATATTTTTCGGCACGAAGCTTCGCAAGACGCATGTCGGGGAGTACCCCAAATCCGAAGGAGGAATGAACTTGAACAAACCTCGCAGTCCAAAATTCATCCTGATCGCATCCCTGTTGGCAGCTAGTCTGGCGGCCCTGCCGTTCTCGGCATCTGCGGCGGACGCAACCGGAGCGGCAACCGTCGAGCTCCGCATTATGGAGACGACCGACCTGCACGTGAACATCGTGAACTACGATTATTTTGCGGACAAGCCAACGGATGAGTACGGCCTGGCCAAGACCGCCACGCTGATCAAGCAAGCCCGCGCGGAAGCGAAAAACAGCTTGCTCATCGACAACGGCGACCTGATCCAGGGTAACCCGCTCGGCGATTACATCGCTACGGTGGACAAGCTCCAGGAAGGCGAGACCCATCCGGTCTACAAAGCGATGAATTTGCTCGGTTATGATGCCGGCAACTTCGGCAACCACGAGTTCAACTACGGCCTCGACTTCCTGAAGACTGCCGTCAAAGGCTCGGAGTTCCCTTACGTCAACGCCAACATCTATCTGGACGATAAGGACCAAGACCCTACGAACGACCAAAACGCCTTCACTCCGTATCTCATCCTCGACAAAGAGGTCACCGACAGCACAGGCGCGAAACACACGCTGAAGGTGGGAATCATCGGCTTCGTCCCGCCGCAGATTATGTCTTGGGACAAGGCGCATCTGGAAGGTAAGCTGATCACGAAGGATATCGTGGAAACGGCGAAGAAATTCGTGCCTCAGATGAAAAAAGAAGGCGCCGACCTCATCATCGCCGTACCGCATTCCGGCTTCGAGGACATCCCGCAAACGCCGCTGATGGAGAACTCCGTCCTCTACCTGAGCAAGGTGGAAGGCATCGACGCGATCCTGTTCGGCCACGCGCATAAAGTGTTCCCGGACGCCTCCTTCGAAGGCAAGACGGGCGTAGACCTCGCCAAAGGCACGATCAACGGCGTGCCGGCCGTCGAACCGGGATATTGGGGCAACAACCTGGGGATCATCGACCTTACGCTGGAGAAATTCGGCGAGACCTGGTCGGTGAAGAACTCCAAGGTCGAGGTAAAGCCGATTTACGATACCGTTAACAAAAAGCCGCTGGTGGACGCAGACGAAACGATTTGGGATGCCATCGAGAAAGACCATGAGGCTACCCTGGAGTACGTTCGCGGCCCGGTTGGCAAGACCAGCGCACCGATCAACAGCTGGTTCGCCCTAATTCAGGACGATCCTTCGATTCAAATCGTAACCAACGCGCAAAAATGGTACGTCGAGAAACACCTGCAAGGTACAGAGTACGAAGGCTTGCCTGTACTGTCGGCCGGAGCTCCGTTCAAAGCCGGTGGACGCCAAGGCGCAAACTACTATACAGACATTCCGGCTGGCGATATCGCCATTAAGAACGTTGCCGACCTCTACCTGTACTCCAATACGGTGAACGCCGTGCTGGTGACCGGCGCCGAGGTGAAGGAATGGCTCGAGTGGTCTGCCGGTCAGTTTAACCAAATCGATCCGTCCAAGACGGAAGCCCAAGAATTGGTGAACTATGACTTCCCAACCTATAACTTTGACGTGATCGACGGTGTGACGTATCAAATCGATGTGACACAGCCGGCCAAATACGACGCCAAAGGCGGCGTGTTGAACGAGAAATCCAGCCGGATCGTCAACCTGTCCTATAACGGCAAACCGATGGATCCCGCGCAAAAATTCGTCGTCGCCAGCAACAACTACCGCGCGTCATCCAGCAAGTTCGCGAACCCGGACGGCAAGCGGATCATCCTAGCGTCGCCGGACGAGAACCGCCAGGTCATCATCGACTACATCCGCGAAAACGGCACGATCAACCCAACCGCGGACGGCAACTGGTCGCTCGCTCCATTTGGTAAGGCCAACGTCACGTTCGAGACTTCGCCGGCCGCCAAGGAGACGGCAGCGAAAGCAGGCAACCTGAAGTACCTGGCCGACAACGCAGAAGGTTATGCGACCTTCCAGCTCAGCTCGGCGGCCGAATCGGCCAATCCGACGCCGAAGCCGATGCCAACACCGGCACCTGAACCTGCACCGACGCCAGTACCAACACCGACGCCAGCGCCTGAACCTGCACCGGTACCAGCTCCGGAGACGCCGAAGCCAACGGCTCCCGCTCCGGTTCCATCTGCTGAGAAGGACATCATTTACGTCGTGAAGAAAGGTGACACCCTGTACGACATCGCCTTAGAGCACGGCACAACGTGGCAAGTGCTGGCCAAATACAACAAGCTGACGAACCCGCACCTGATCCGGATCGGACAGAAGATTTTGATTCCGATGAAGTAACGGGCGGCTGCGACGCATCATGAAGAGAGCTGTCTCCGATGGTCATGAATGGACCTGGGAGGCAGCTCTTTTTTGTTGCTATTGGGGTGTATCATCGGAAGCCTTAACGTGAACGAAGCGGCTGCGATGCCAGCTCCGGGGGTAGCCGAAAGGAACCTCGAGGATTTCATAACGCAATTGGACGATCAGATCCCCAAATGGCAGAAACAGTACGGGGTCCCGGGCGTAGCCGTCGGCATCGTACACGATGGAGAACTCGCCTACCAACTGAATTACGGATACGCGGATCAAGACAAGGATCTTCCGGTCACAGACCAGACGGTGTTTCAAGCCGGGTCGATCTCCAAAAGCATAACCGCCTGGGGGATCTTGCATCTTGTCGATCAGGGCGTGCTGTCTTTGGACGATCCCGTCAACAAGCACCTGTCCGGTTGGCAACTCCAAGCGTCCGATGGCCTCGACCCGGATAAAGTCACGATCCGCCAACTGCTGAGCCATACCGCCGGATTGCCGGCGCATCGGGGGTACTTGGGGCTGGCTCCCGGGAAGCGGCTTCCCACGCTCGAGGAATCGTTGTCGGGAGAAGGAGGGTACAACAAACCCGTGACCCTCACCAATCCTCCCGGTGAACAAGCCGAATATTCCGGGGCAGGTTATACCCTGTTGCAGCTGGTGATCGAAGAAGCAACTGGACTTCCTTTTGCACGTTATATGGACGAAGAAGTGTTGAAGCCGCTCAAAATGGCGTCGAGCACGTTCCAGCAAGACACAGATATCCCCGAGATGGCCAAGACCTACGGCTATTTCGGTCAGGTGCTGCCGGATTACCGGTTCGCGGAGCAGGCTGCGGCCGGCCTAAGAACCAATGTGGCGGATCTGGTGAATGTCCTTCTGGCTAGTATGGGCCAGGGGGAGCGGAAGCCTTTAGGAGGGGGGCTGCTGCCTACCCCACTTATAAATGAGATGCAGACACCGGTACTGGGGGAGAACGGATTAGGCGTATTCGTGCGCAAGCTGCCGCAAAACCTAAGCTTGATTTACCACGATGGCAGCAACCGGGGGTGGCATTCTTTTTACGGCTGGATCCCGGCGTCCCGGGACGGCTTAGTTATCCTGACGAACAGCGAAAACGGAGTGGATCTCCGGCAAAACATCTACACCGCTTGGTTAAAATACGAAACCGGCGAATTTCCCGAGAGTTACTATGCGATCAAGCAGATGCGAGAAACGAACGACATGATCGCGATGGCCCTGGGGATTGCGTTAGGCGCATATGGGCTGGTGTTCATCTGGCGGCTTAGGGGAGGCCGGAGGGGTTTTATCGTCACCCATCCCAAAAAACCTTATATCCGGCTGGCGGTCCGCTCGCTATTGCTTCTGCTGACCGGTTCCGCGCTCCTTTGCGCGGGTTATGTGTGGAGCGTGCTGAGCCTCTATTCGGGCTATAAAACGATCTATCTTTGGGTGCTGGTGTGGCATGCCGCCCTCCTAATTACCGGGTGGTTCCCGAAGAAGCCGAAGCCGATAGCATGAAAAAAAGAGCAGCAGGAGTCGAAACTCCTGCTGCTCTTTTTGCGATCTTCACCGGCCTTACAACTTCACCGTCTTGTTCAGCTCGGCTTCCGTCTCCTTGCCGGTCAGTTGGGAGAACATGCGCTTGATCATTTTGACGAGATTGCCGGTTTCCCAGTATTCCGCCGCTTCGGCCTTCACTTTGATCAGGATCAGATTCGGGTCGTCGCTGGTGGTATGCAGGAATTTGGCATAGGCCGCATTCCAGAACTGATCGATCTTCGCCCGGTCGTTCACCACTTCCGCGGTTCCGCGTACCGACACGTAGGAGTCTCCCACGTACGATACGTTAACCTTCGGA
Source organism: Paenibacillus rubinfantis (assembly GCF_001486505.1). Classification (GTDB taxonomy): domain Bacteria; phylum Bacillota; class Bacilli; order Paenibacillales; family Paenibacillaceae; genus Fontibacillus; species Fontibacillus rubinfantis. The sequence continues at coordinate 221,307 of NZ_LN909063.1, read as the reverse complement.
TGTTTCTTGAGCTGGTCAAATTTGTCCGTCTCCGTTTTGGTCAGGAACCAGAGATCCCCGTCGAATTCGACCTCCTGGGTTTTCATCGGACGCGACACCAGCCCTTCCTCCGTGACGGTCGTCAGCATGGCGATGTCGATCCCCTTGATTAATTTCCGAACCGTCTCCACGGCTTCCTGATGCGCCGCATGGTCGTTTGTCATGACTAGTTCACTCCATATAAGGTTGTTAGATTGAACGTTACTCCGTTAGGGTGAACCGCGGCGGGCAAAATTAACCATTCTAGGCGCGACTAGTGGAATAATGTTGTATTATGTACAACTTTTGATGCACCATTGGGGGCGGGAGGCCGAATTTTGTTGCAAAAAGTGCAGCATTTTGATCCCCAACCCACGGATTAAGCTTGTAATGTTGTACAAATTGCAACATTCCACCCTATCCGTCCCATTAGCGAGCTAAAATGCTGCATTTTATACAACATTTTTGAGCAAAAAAAGCCCACCCCCATAAGGGGCAGGCTTCATCATACATCCGCTTATTTCAGCGGTTTCCAAACCCAGTTTTCCACTTCCGGCAGGTCGTAACCTTCTTCGCGGATAAAGGCATGGTGCTTCTTCACCATCGCATCCATTTCGTCAGCGATCGCGGCGTATTGCTCGGCGTTCGGCAGGTTAAGCACCGCCTCTTTGACCAGGTCGAACCGGTCCATTTGGTTCACTACGCGCATATCGAACGGCGTTGTGATGTCGCCATTTTCGCGGTAGCCATGTACGTGCAGGTTATGGTTGTGGCGGTCGAAGAACAGATCTTTGATCAGGCCTTCATAGCCATGGAACGCGAACACGACCGGTTTGTCTTTGGTGAAAAACGCATCGAATTCCTCATCGGACAAACCGCGCGGATCCAGCTTCTGACTTCTCAGCTTCAACAGGTCGACAACGTTGATGTAGCGGATTTTCAGATCCGGCAATTTCTCATGCAAGATGCTGATCGCCGCCAAACTTTCCATCGTTGGCTCCGTGCCGGAAGAAGCGAATACGATATCCGGCTCGCCGCCTTTGTCAGTGCTGGCCCAATCGATAACTTTCAAGCCCTTTTCCACCAGTTCAGCCGCTTCATCCGCCGTAAACCATTGCGGGCGCGGGTGCTTGGACGAGACGATCAGGTTGATCTTCTGGCGATCGTTCAGAATCCGATCAAATACCGCCAGCAGCGTGTTGGCATCCGCCGGCAAATACTCGCGGATGAATTCCGGCTTCTTGTCGGCCAGATGGCCCAGCAAGCCTGGATCTTGGTGCGTATAGCCGTTGTGATCCTGCTGGAATACCGTGGACGTCGCCACGACGTTGAGGGACGGAATTTTTCCGCGCCAACCGTGATCCGTTGCTTTGCGCAGCCATTTGAAGTGCTGGGTGATCATCGAATCGACCACGCGCAGGAACGCTTCGTAGCTGGCGAAGAAGCCGTGGCGTCCGGTCAGTACGTAACCTTCCAGCAAGCCTTCCGCCTGATGCTCGGACAGCTGCGAATCGATGACGCGGCCGTAGGAAGCCAGGAACTCGTCGTTTGGCTCCTTCACGGCGTCCAGCCATTGGCGCTTAGTGACGTCAAACACCGGCCCAAGGCGGTTGGACATCGTTTCGTCCGGTCCGAAGATGCGGAAGTTCTTGTTCGCTTCGTTGAGCTCTACAACCTTGGCTACGTATTTGCCCAACACGGCCATATCCTGAGCGACGATTTTCCCCGGAACGGAGTTATCCAGCGCGTAGTCCCGGAAGTTTGGAAGACGCAGATCCTTCACCAGACGGCCGGCGTCGGTGACGGGATTTTTGCCCATACGGCGGTTGCCCTTCGGCAGGATTTCGGCGATTTCCTCTCTCAAGCGGCCGTTCTCGTAGAACAGCTCCTCCGGACGGTAGCTCTTCATCCATTCCAGTAATGCCGGAGCGTGCTGCATGTTCTTCTGATCCACCGGAATCGGCACCTGGTGGGCACGGAACGAATTTTCGTTGGGCACGCCTCCCCATTCCTTTGGTCCCGTCCAGCCTTTCGGGGAACGGAATACCAGCATCGGCCATACCGGACGCGTAGCGTCCCCGGTCTCGCGCGCATGCTTCTGGATGGTGTGGATTTTTTCGATAACCGTGTCAAGCGCCTTGGCCATCGCCGGATGCATCAACTCAGGGTCTTCACCTTCAACGAAAATCGGCTCCCAACCCATGCCCTTAAAGTAAGCGGTCATTTCCTCGTTCGTTTGACGGGACAGAATCGTTGGGTTGCTGATCTTAAATCCGTTTAAGTGCAGGATCGGCAACACGGCTCCATCCGTGATCGGGTTAATAAATCGGTTGGAGAACCAGGATGCCGCAAGCGGTCCAGTTTCGGCTTCCCCGTCGCCAACGACAACGGCCGAGATAAGGTTGGGATGATCCAGAATGGCACCCGCACCATGCGACAGCGAATACCCCAGTTCCCCGCCTTCATGAATCGACCCCGGCGTCTCCGGCGCCGCATGCGAAGCAACCCCACCCGGGAATGAAAACTGCTTAAACAGCTTCTTCATCCCTTGGAGATCCTGTGTGATCTCCGGGAAGATTTCCGTGTAGCTGCCGTCCAGGTAAGCGTTCGACACCATGACCTGACCGCCATGGCCCGGCCCCTCGATATAGAACATATCCAAATCATATTTGCAGATCACCCGGTTCAGGTGGGCGTAAATGAAGTTTTGCCCCGGAATCGTACCCCAGTGCCCGATTGGCTTCACCTTCACGTCCGATTCCTTCAACGGTTCCAGCAGCAGCGGGTTATCCTTCAGATACAATTGTCCAACCGAGATATAGTTCGTTGCGCGCCAATAAGCGTCCAGCTTGGCCAGATACGTTTTGGAGGAATAATCGACTTGCGACATCGTAAATGCCATTTCTTCCACTCCCTTTGTTTTCTCATTCCGATTCTGTTCGACACATCTATATTGTGAATAATTTCACCTATTTATATAATAGCGTCCTTTTTGAAAATTGATACGGTCCAATTATGTGAAATATTGAACATACTATGAAAATTGATCGGTCCACGGAATAAACAAAAAAAGGCCTCCTCGTTCCGTTTGGAAAGCGAGTCGGCCATATTCAAGGCTTTTGTTATTGCTTTTTCAAGTAAACCCAAATCGTTAGCGGAGCAAAAATGGCGATCATCAGCAAGCAAACTCCCAGCCCCGTAGCTAGCCCAAACGCACTTGCATTTCCGTGCAACAGTCCGCGTGTTAGCGTAACGGCAATGCTGATTGGGTTAATCTCCACAATGACCTGCAACCACCGGGGCATCGTCGCGGGGTCCACAAGCACGTTGCTGGCGAAAAGCAGGGGGTAGATCAGCATCATGCTGGTGCCTGATACCGTTTCCGCTTGCTTGGCCAAATTGCCGATGTACGCAAACACCCAACTGACGCTATAGGTGAACAGCAACACATACAGGGCAGCCAGCACAATTCCTCTAGCCCCGTCTTCCGGTCGGAAGCCAAGGTTCATTCCCACTAGGATGACCGAGACCAGCGCCAGCACGTACCGCACTCCATCCGCGAGGATGGCCCCAAACAGAGGGGCGGGTTGCCAAAACGGCATCGTGCGGAACCGGTGATACACCCCTTTGGAGATATCTGTACATATCGTTGAGCCGCTATACACCGTCATGGGAACAACCGTCACCAGGATGAAGCCTGGCAGCAAATACTGAATGTACTCGCTTAAGGAGCCGGCAATCGCCCCGCTAAACAGAAAGGTAAAAATAAACATCATGATCGCAGGCGACAACACCGCCTCAAAAACCAATCCCATCGCGTTGTTCCTGATATGATACAGCGTTCTTTTGATAAAGAGCGCCGTTGAGATTAAGGGTCCGGGACTTCTTCTCGGCTTGCTCGCGACAGCGAACTGAAGCTCACTCACAATACCACCTCTTTCTCCCCATTTGCCGTCAGGGCAAAGTAGACATCGTCGAGCGTGGGATCGTGGAGGGCGAAGTCTTCAAACCCAATCGATTGCTCCATGAAGGTGCCGATGATCGAATGGGCAAGCGCGGGCTCCTGCAACCTTACGCTTATGACCCGCTCTTCATAATCCGACTGGATGGGGAGTCCGTATTTGCTGAATAGCAGTTGACGGATTTTGGCCGATTCCGCTTTCGCCCCTTCCGACAACCGGATCGTCAGCTTCTTGCCACCGTTTGCCTCCTTCAGTTGCTCTGGGGTATCGACAGCGATGACACGTCCCTGCGTAATAAAACCAATGCGATCGGCCAATTGGTCCGCCTCTTCGAGATATTGCGTAGTTAACAGCACCGTTGTCCCTTGCTTCACTAGTTGCCGCACCGACTGCCACAACTCCAAGCGGCTTTGGGGATCAAGTCCGGTCGTCGGCTCATCCAGGAACATCACCTCCGGCTGAGAGAGCGTGCCAACCGCAAGATCCATGCGTCGGCGCATGCCTCCGGAATACGTGCTAACCGGGCGATGGCTGGCATCGGCCAGATGAAACGAGTCGAGCAGCTCCTCTGCGAGCCCGCGAGCCTCCTTACCGGAATAGCCGTGAAGCCCGGCGAACAGGAGCAGGTTCTGCCAGCCCGTCAGCGACTCGTCCAGCGCCGCATATTGCCCTGTGACGCTGATGCGCTCGCGTACCGCGGCCGCCTGCTTCACGACATCATACCCGCATACGCTGGCCGTGCCTCCATCCGGGCGCACCAGCGTCGTCAGCATATGAATCGTTGTCGACTTACCGGCACCGTTAGGTCCCAGCAAGGCGAATAACTCCCCTTGCCGGATCGTGAGATCTACTCCGCGCACAGCCTCGTGATGCTTAAACGTTTTGCGCAAACCTTGCGCTTCAATGGCGTAGGCCATCTTTTCGCCTCCTCCTTTGGCCATTAGGATAGAAATTCCCGTTGGTGTTCCGCAGCCCACTCGGTTAACGTACGTGCCGGGCAAAGGTTGGCCATAAACTCCGCTGGTTTGACCAGCGTCCATTGCATGCCGCTTGCCCGCAGCTTGTCCTCAACCGGGCCTTCTTCATCCCCCACCAGAACGTCAACACGCCCGACTTCGGCGGCCTCGGCCAACGCCACCATTTCCGGGTCGGTGTTTAAATCCGCGTTGGGTTCATCACTGGAGGTAATCAGGAAGATCTCCTTAACTCCCTGCAGCGCCTCCTGTAGCGTCTCCGGCTTCATCAGATCCCCGGTCACCATCTGCACGCCTTCCGGGCAGTTTAGCCGCAGCCCGTACCGGGTTGCGTGTGAGTGCCCTGACAGAGCCCCCTCGCTCCACCAATAGTTTCGTTACATGCTGCCCAACCGTCCCTGTCGCTCCCGTAACCAAAATCGTCGTCACGTTCCCTCTCCTCCTTGATATTTCGCATAATGTTGACGAATGGATTCGACATGGGCGATGACGGCATCCCGCAGCTCAGCCGGGGACACAATTTCAACGTCCGTTCCGTAGCTGACGATGATCGACAGTGCATAGTCCTTTTTGTAAAAGGTCGTCTTCACCTCGATCGATTCGGCCTGATAGGTGCATTCCCCCCGAAACTGCTCCAGCACCCTGAGGCGAACCGTTGGACTGAAGCGCAGATGGACCTGAATCCCTTGAACGTCCTCCGATTCATTTTCAGGCGGCTCATCCGGAATTTGCCGAGGCATATAAGCTTCCTCCAATACCTCCAGTGCGACGATCCGCGACACGCGGAAATACCTTTTCCCTCTGCGCAATCGACAATACGCCTCCAGATACCAAGCCCCTTTCTCCCACAGGAGATTCAGCGGCTCCACGCTGCGCTCGGATAAGGTATCGGATGCGCTGGTGTAGGTCAGCCGAACGACGCGAAACTGCCGGACCGCTCGAAACAGCGCCTGAACGTTCGCCCGTTCCTCCTCCGACGTACTGGCACTCCAAATGACCGCCTCTCGGTTGGCTTCATTCGCCAGATTCGGATTCAGGCTAACCAGTTTCCGCATGGCGGGCGTCACCGCATGGCCCATCGTTCCTTCCATCGCCTTCAATAACGTATAGATCACCGACAAATCCTCAACCGAGAAGTGTTGCCGCGTTAAGAAGAACCCGTTCATTAACTCAAACCCTCCGTCCGCGCCGGAGAAAGAGGCCACCGGGATGCCGGATTGATTAATCAGCTCCACATCGCGGTAGATGGTCCGTATCGATACTTCGAATTTCTCTGCCAGCTCCGCCGCAGTGACCCTTCTCTTGGCCATCAGTTCCAGCGTGATTCCAAGCAAACGATCTAGTCTCATGCAGGCACTCCCTTGGTCCGTAATGTTCGATGATCTATTTCTATCCTAAAAAAATAATCCTGACAACATCGTTGTCAGGATTAAATGGGCAGAGTCAAATTTTTGCTTCGGACTTACCGCTCCTGTACCGAAACAAACGTATTAAATTTCGAATATTTGTAGTGCAGACGCATATGGGAGAACTCAAACGGCGTGCCATTATCGAGGAAAAAGATCCCCTCCATAATGCTCACCGGCTCGTGCGGCGCCAAATGCAGCAGCTCCTGGTCCTGCGGATTGGACGGTTCAGCGAAGATCGACAGGAACGATTTGGTCACAGCCAGGTTCCGCGAGTCCTCCAAGTAGTTGAAAATCGAACCTTCGATGATCGTCTGGTTCAGGTCCTGCACGATTTTGATCGGGATGTACCCCGTTTCGATCATAAACGGCTCCTCGTCGAAGAGGCGAAGCCGGACGATTTTGTACACGAAGTCATGCGGCTCCAGGAACAAATCGCGCTGCAGCTCCTCCGTCGGCGGAATCACCTCGAAGCTCAGCACCTTCACCTTTGGCTTCTTCCCATGCATCTGGAAGTTGTCCGTGACCCCGAGATTGGAGCCTTCGTAGTTGAAGATGGACTCGTTTTTTATGTATAAGGGATTAATGAACGTGCCGGAACCGCGCTTCTTAAAAATAATCCCGTCATGCTCCATTTTCGTCAGCGCGCGCTTCACCGAACTTCGGCTCACCTGGTACGTTTCGCTCAGGCTGCGTTCATCCGGTAATCTCATATTGGCAAACTGACCGGAGAAGATCTTCTTCTTCAGGTCGTCGATGATTTGCTTATAGACCAATTGTGCCATGGGCTACCTCTCTTTCTTCTCTCATTCTACCCTTTTTTGGCGGAACGAGGAACTCCCTAATCCCGGTCTTGGGGAGGTGAGTTGAGAGATGTAAATGAAATTTCGAATTCATTTCGCCAGTTTCGCTAATTGGGGGGCATTAAGCATGAAATTTCATATAGATTTGGCCCTAAAGGGGCCGAAACCCGGGAATCTATATGAAAAATCGTATAAAATGTGAAATTCCAGTCGTTTACGGCGAATTCTATGCGAAAAATCGAGTTCATTCGAAAAAAGCCGCCGGGATCGAGCGATCCTGACGGCTTTACTTGAATCCGGGCTTGTTGTCGCACGTGCGATCCAACCCCTCCTGAGCTTGAGCTTGGCGGCTAACCTTACTGCGCCCCGCCCGTTAACCCGCGGACAAACGCCTCGAAGTTTGGCGCCAGACGGGTTACCTTCTTGCTCGCCTTCTCGACGTAAACCACCTCAGGCTCGCCGTCGTTGGCGGATTCGCGGTAATCGAGCATGACCACCCCTTGGTCAGACGGGGTGTCGCAAAGGATCACGCCAAATTCGGGATACCCCTCCCGCTCGATCGTCGCGCGGCTCCCGGCGGCCCCGCACAGCGAATGCGCCTTGTCGCGCCCGATGCCCATGAGACCCAGGATTTCGAGGGTCTCGCCGGATTCGCTGCGGAAATACCGGTAGCGCGGGATTCCGCCATTATGTACTTTCATCAGGTTCACGTAAAAAGCCGGTAACCGGAACACCAACGACTCCTCTACGGACTCGATCAGCGCCTCCGTTGGCGGTGCGGAGATGTACTTCTCCGCCGCAGGGTTGCCGTCCTCCCAGAAGCCCGCCGCATCGAAGTCGCCTTCGAAGGCGACCGAGGCCGCCGGGGACTGCCCCGCTTTCGCCGCTTCAGGTGCGGACGCCTCCGGTGCCGCTTCTGAGCCCGCAGACTCGGCAGCCTCGCTCTCGCCCTCGGCGGTTTTTTCCGCGATCCAACTCAGGAACTCCAGCGTATCCTCGTCCCCCGGCTCTAGCCGATCAGCGTTCTCAAACGCAGTCCGCGCCTCGTCGTACCGCTCCAAGTAGTAATACGCCAGGCCGATCCGGTAATGCCATAGCGGGTCGTCCTGTCCTTCCTCAGCAATGCTCAGAAACTGCTCAACCGCCTCGTCATACCGCTCCAAATTGTTGAGTGCCCGCCCCAAATGGCTGACGAGCTCATAGTCTCTTTCCTCCGCCGGCACGTCCATGACGGCTTGCACGATCTGTTCGTATTCATCTTCTTCATGCCACGTTTGCAGCTGTTCCAATAGCTCTTCTCTCATCGATTGGCCTCCCAAGCGCTTTGTCCATAAGCAAATTATACCACCCCCGGGACACGCATCACCAGCGAGGCTTATCGGGGGCGTGTGTTAACCCCCTTAGCTTCCCGCTAACCAAATCTCCGCCTCGGCTTGGCTGGCGAACACCCGGAACATATTACCCCGATTGGACTCGACGAGCAGTTCCTTCATCCGCCCTTGAATCAAGCTCCCGTTGGTGGTCACAATGGCAACCTGGAGCGAGAAGTTCACGAATTTTTGCAGAATTTCTCCGGCCAATCCGGTTCGCAGATTGAAAAAGTCCTCGGACAATGCCTCGGCATAAACGATGAGCCGAAGGGCATTGTGCTCCATGCACGCTTCATTGAAGCTATTGGCCTCCTTACCGGTGGCGATCGGCGGTTCGGCGGACGTGACGACGATGATGGTTTGGCTGTTTTTTTCCACGAGTTGATAGTTCATAGGTTAGTCTCCTTCCTTCATCGGATCGATCCCCAAATCTTCGCGAAGTTGGCGGATCCATTCCAGCTCGCTCCGGTATTGCATCAGAATCCGGCCATGGATTTGATCCCAAAGGTAAGTCTCCCGGGGCGTGCGACGCGGAGAAAACTCACCTCGGCGCAGCTTCTCCTTCTCCGCGGCGATCTGCAGCTCAATCTCATGCTCATACCCGGTAAGCAGAGCACTCAGCTCGCTGGGATCCAGCAAATCCGCCCAGGCGAGGCGCACCAGGAAGGTGCTTTTGAATTCCGGCAGCTCCGGCGGGGACAGCACCCACGCCTTCAGTTCTTCCCGCCCGGCATCCGTGATCGTATAAATTTTCTTCGATGGGGCGCTGTCTTGATGATGAACCTCGTTTGTCACCCAGCCCTTCTCCAGCAGCTCAACCAACGCCTTGTAAATTTGATTGTTGTTGCCCGACCAAGGCATAAACGGCGAATCCTGAATGATCTTCTTCAAGTCGTAACCGGTCAAAGACCGGGCACTCAGCATCCCTAATATTGCATAGTTGATCGACATCCGACTCACTCCCGTTTTCGTTAACATATGTTAATAATAACATAGGTTAACGAAAACACAATAGTTTGGATAGAGGGATGGGAGAGAAGTAACTGGGGGAGGTGAGGAAGTACGCAGGATTGGTGGCGCTGAGGGAGGATTGGGGGAGCTAAGGGGGGTTGGTGGTACTGGGAGCTGGTGATGCTCGGAGGGCTGGAGGTGCTGGAGGTGCTGGGGGTACTGCGGGCGCTGGGGGTGCTGGGGGTGCTGGGGGCGCTGCGGTGCTGCGGGTGCTGGAGGTGCTGCGGGTGCTGCTGGGGCTGGGGCAAGTGAACCGTGACAACCAAGAGAGTTAGCGTTCTCGCCATTGCTATGGAAGGCTGGTTGAGCTGGTGTGGTGAGGCCCAGGCCAAGAGAGTCAACCGTTCTCCCCATCGCTAAGGGACCCGAGAGCCGTTATTGGGGGGCAAAAGTTGGATTTCTAATTCTAACGGACTCCACAGCCCTTATTGAGGTGCGTTTGACCGATTTCTTGCCTTTATCCGCAAAATAAGGGCTCTCCAGTCCGTTAAACCGGGAAATGGCCGGGAAATTGGACAATAAGGGCTCTACGGTCCGTTAGCTGAAACGACGGCTCGTTTGCGAACAACAAAAAAAAGCTCCAGGTTGCCAATGAGGCGGCAGCCTGGAGCTTTTGCTGGCGCGGCCTACCGGGCCGGCAGGTCGGCCCAAGCGTCCAGCGGGACGCGGGCCACGAGGTTCAGCCGTGTCCTTTCCCAACCGGGCATTTGCACCAAAAACCCCGATACGAAAACCCCGAGGATCTGCTTTTTATACAAACAAAGTGGTTAAAAAGAGCCAGGGGAGCCGAACCGCCGCGCCTGGCCTCGGCCGACGGCGGACAAATTGCGCTGCGCCGTGCAATCCTCCGGCCGCATGCCCGGCCGGTCCTGCCCGACATTAGCTTCGCCATGCCGGACATAGATTACGTAGCCGCCCTGGCGGAGTTTGTCCCGCAGCGAGGCCGGCAGCAAAGTCGGGCGACTGTCCGGCAGAGAAGCCGCAGCACTCCCTGATTCAGCGTAAAGCGCAAACGACGAAAGTCCAAGCACCAATACCAACACGCCGATGAGGCAAAGTCGATGCTTCATTTTCATCCTAGGTTTCATAGGGTTGACCTCCTTCGCGAACAAGTCACTCTCTCCCCTAGTTTGCACCGGAATGAGGTCATTCATTTCTGGATGAAGGACTCCATTTTTGCTATACTAAGGCTATGAAACCGACCATAACTATGACAAATTCAGAACCGAAGCTTACGAAAAAGGGAAAAGAAACGCGCAGCCGCATCGTCGCGGCCGCCGCTGAACTGATGTTCGAACGCGGAGTCGCCGGGACGAGCGTGGAGGATGTGCAAAAGAAGGCCAAGGTTAGCTCCTCACAGCTCTATCACTACTTTAAGGAGAAGCGGGAGCTGGTGCAGGCGGTCATCCTGTTCCAGACCGAGCAAGTCCTGGGCGCGCAAGAGCCCCTGCTCAGCCATCTGGACAACATGGAGGCTCTGCAAACCTGGCGTGATGCCGTAATCCAGTCGCAAGTTGACCGTGATTATCAAGGCGGCTGCCCAATCGGTTCGCTGGCCAGTGAGCTGGCGGATATGGAACCGGCGGCCCGGATGGCGCTAGCCGCGGGCTTCCTCCAGTGGGAGCAAGCGATCAGCCAAGGGCTGCATGCGATGCGGCAGCGTGGAGAAATGCGAGACGATGCCGATCCGGACCGACTGGCACTGGCGTTGTTGACCGCGGTGCAAGGCGGCCTGCTCATGACGCAGGTCCGCAAGGATATCTGCGCATTGGAGGCTGTGCTTGACGCGATGCTGGAGCATATTCGCTCCCATCTCGTCTAAAGTTCCCCCATCAACTCAGCCATATGGAAGGAGGAAATCATCCGTTTGAATATCCCCGCAACCGGCGAAAAGTGCCTGGTTGCGGGGTTTTTGCATTCAACCTAAAAATGGAGTTGACAATCCAGAAAATTTTAAATAAAATGAGGTCAACCTAGAAAGTGGAGTGGACACTCCAAAAAAATGAGCGGAAGGACCATCATCAAGGTACGTAAACTGTACCGGACAGCAAACGGGCCGCCGTATCCAACTATAAGAGGTGTATGAAAATGACATTCACGCAAACTTTGGAACAAATGAAACAAGAGATGATTGCAAATACCCCGGCTGATGTGTATAACGAATTGAACCGTTTGATCCTTGAACAGCAACAAGCAGGAAATGCATTCGGCTTACAAGAGGGCCAGAAAGCAAAGGATTTTACCTTAAACAACTCGTTGGGGCAACCCGTGAATCTTTACGACGAACTGTCCCAAGGTCCGGTCGTGCTGACTTTCTATCGGGGCGGCTGGTGCCCGTTCTGCAATATGCAACTGCGTACATACCAGAAGTTACTGCCGCAAATCGAAGCAATCGGCGCCCGTCTGATCGCCGTCAGCCCGCAAAGTCCGGACAACACGTTAACCCAACAAGAGAAGGAAGAACTTCAATTTCAGGTACTCAGTGATACGAATGGGTTAACTGCCGCAGCGTATAACATTTTGTACGATTTGCCGGATTACATTCAGGATATTTTTCTGAACAAGTTCAACCTGGATTTGGCTGAGTACAATGCCACCAATCGCTGGATTCTGCCGATTCCGTCCACGTTTATGATCGACGAGTCGGGCATCATCCGCTCTGCCCACATCGAGCCGGACTTTATGAAACGCCCTGATCCGGAGGACATCCTGGAGCGGTTGAGACAGCTGTAATCATCATCTTAGGATCCCGCGATCCGACGCACGCCCCGGTTGATACTGGAACCCCTCCCGTGCCGCGACAGGCGAAGGGCATTCAAAATCACCAAAATCACGCTGAATTCATGAATAAACATCCCCGAGGCTAAATAAATATGCCTCGTTAATACGCCCGCCAGCAACAGAACCACGACCGCTACGGCAAACGAGACGTTTTGCTTCATATTGCGGACCGTGCGCTTCGCCAGCTGGCGGGTATATACGAGTTTATCCAGCCGGTCGGCCATAATGACTGCATCTGCGGTCTCAATCGCGATGTCTGTCCCCGCTCCTCCCATCGCCAGCCCGATGTTCGCGGCCGCAATGGCCGGCGCGTCGTTGATGCCGTCGCCGAGCATCGCCACTCGGTAGCCCTGCCGCTGCCACTCCTGGATAAACGCCACCTTATCTGCCGGAAGCAACCCGGCATGTACCTGATCAACCCCGAGACGGTCCGCAACCTGCTGGGCAGCATACCGGTTGTCGCCAGTCAGCATCACTACCCGCTTCACCCCTTGCTGCTTGAGCCCTTGAATTGCCTCCTGCGCCTCAGCACGAACCGGGTCTGCGATAGCCATGACGCCGATCAGCATCCCGTCAGCAGCCGCGAACACAACCGTATACCCTCGCTTCTCTTGACGTTCTGCCTCGACCCACACCTCCTCGCTGATGGCAACGCCTTGCTGCTCCAACCACTCCCGCTTCCCGACCCGAACCACCTGCCCGCGAACTGTTCCGCGGATTCCGCTACCTTTGTACACCTCCACCTTCTCTGGCCGATCCGCCGGCTCCATATCATCCCGATCCCTCGCTGCGTTAACAATCGCCTGTCCAAGCGGATGTTCCGACGCCGCCTCCACTGAAGCCGCCAACGCCAACAGCTCGCGTTCCTGCACGCCGCCATAGGTGTGAATCGCAACGACGGCTGGTCTCCCTTCTGTTAAGGTCCCGGTCTTGTCGAACACAACCACCTCTGCCTTAGCGAGGTTCTCCAGCACCTCCCCGCCCTTGATCAGCAAGCCGTTAGCCGCGCCGTTTCCCAATCCGGCGACCATCGACACCGGTGCGGAAATCACCAGGGCCCCAGGGCAAGCGATCACCAGAAACGTTAGCGCGAGCTCGGGATTCCGAGAGATGAGGAACACCAGAACCGCCAACAGCAGCATGCCCGGCGTATAGTAAGAAGCAAATTTGTCCAAAAACCTTTGCGTCTTCGCCTTAGACTCCTGGGCTTCTTCCACCAGCTCGATGATTTTGGCAAAAGTGGTGTCCTCCCCAACCTGCTCGGCAATAACTTCAAGGTAGCCTGTATCCACGGTTGTTCCGCTAAACACGCGGTCGTGGACCTGCTTCGCAACAGGTACCGGTTCGCCGGTAATCGCCGCCTCGTTCACGAGGGCTTGGCCGGAAGCAACCTGGCCGTCGACCGCGATCTTGCTGCCGGACGGCAGAAGCACCCGGTCCCCGCGCACCACTTCGGATGCGAGCACCTTGACCTGGGCGCCGTCCCGCAGGACGATGGCTTCTGCTGGGGCCAGGTCGATCAGGGCTTTCAAGGCGGAGCGCGTCTTGCCCAGCGTGATCGCCTCAAGATATGCCCCGAGCTGGAATAAGAAAGCCACCGCAGCCGCCTCAACGTATTCGCCGAGGATGACCGCACCGATCATGGCGATTGTCACCAACAGCTCGATACTGAAGACCCGCAGGAGGAGCGATCGAAAAGCTCTCACCGCGATCGCCCAACCGGATAGAGCCGAGGCCAGCAGCAGTGCGGCGCTCTGGGCCACCTCCCATCCCAGGAGGTGGAACAACCCCGCCAGGGCCAGCAGCAACCCCGACACCAACAGTGCCGCCGTTTTACGAGGTTTGGCCATTGCCGCGCCCTCCTCCCGCCAACACCGGATACCCGAGCTTGGCCAACATACTTTGTAACAGCTCCTCCTGCACCAGGCTTTCATCAAACCGGACCTTGACCTGGCTGGAGTGGAACAACACTTTAACTTCCTGTACCCCCGGCTGTTTCGACAGTGCACTTTCGATTTTCTTGATGCAGCTTGGGCAGGTTAACTCTTCTACGTTCCATTTGACGGTGATCATTGGACATATCCCCTTTCGGTTATCGATGGCTCCATCGTAACTCGGGTTCCAGGGGCTTTCCTTGATTCGCGTCAATTTAAGGATGACCAAAAGATCAGAAGATCCTACGCCAGCCGGTCAGCTGTGGTGGAGCGGCGGATTGATCGGGCTGCCGCCACTCGCGACCGTGACGACGTAATCGGGCTGCCGCCACTCGCAACAGATATTTTCGCGATACCGCCTCGCACACCCAAGATTCCGCCTCTTGCGACAGATTGAACGCTGATGCCTACTCTTGCGACAGATTAAATGTGATACCCGCTCTTGCGGTGGATGGATTGCGATGTCCGCTCTTGCTACAGATTCATCGCTGATGCTACTTCTTCCGACAGATTGATCGCCGGATTCCACTTCTTTGCGACCTATTGAGCGTGGTGCCACCTCTCGGTAAGTCTAACGCTTGTGACAAACGCTATTTGCCCCAAAACAGGGTGTTTCCAAATGTAACGCTTGCCAAACACCTTATTTGGTCAAATTCCCGTGTTTCGCAGTGTTTTTTCCGTACATAAGCACGCTGACAAGCGTTAGAACGCCAACCCCCCTGTTTTTCGCCAAATAAGACTCGTGGTAAGCGTTAGCGTAAACATCAAGCGACCGGGCGACTAAGTAACCAGCACCAGGTGGCCGACCAAACGATCGGGCGACTAAGTAACCAGCACCAGGTGGCCGACCAAACGATCGAGCAACTAAGAACCAGCACCAGGTGGCCGACCAAGCGATCGAGCAACTAAGAACCAGCACCAGGTGACCGACCAAGCGATTGAGCAACCAAAAACCAGCAACCCGGTGACCGACCAAGCGATCGAGCAACCAAGAACCAGCATCCGGGCAATCGAACAACCAACCAGCAACTATGCAACCAGCCGGGCGATCAAGTAACCAAGTCACCATCAACCGGCGACCGGCCAAATGGCCGAGCAACCGGGGGACTGACCTATCAAGCGACCAAGCAACCAAGCCCCTAGTAACGATGCGACCTAGCGACCATGCAACCAGCAACCACGTAACCGCAACAACCCTGCCACTCACCAACCGGAGACCCTAACACAGCCCAGCCCGGCCACCCCGGACAACCCGAATTTATTCCTCGGCGGCAGGCGTTAGCCTAATCAATCCGCGCCCAGTGCCCCTCCCCTACCGGAAAAAATTTATTTTAAATTAGCTATTGCCGTCCGAAACACTTCCTGCTAATATAAAGGAGCATGATTTTTGGAAAGGTTGTATTCAATATATCGCGAGTCTTTCCAAGCAGATAATTTTTGACCACTTCCCAAGGGAAGTTAAGGCCATACGGACAGCCGGGTCAAATGCCGATTGGCAACTTAGTTGCCTTATTGATTGAGTTAAAAGCTCAAATTTTATAAGTTGGTTACTTTACAACCAGTGCATATGCACATCAACTTGTGAAACGGTCAATAAGAGTGGTAAAGGCGAATTATTTGCTAAATAGACTCTGATCAAAGCATGATATATTGAATATTAAGACTTCCACTACGTGCGTTCGTGCGAGGATTTCGTACGGCGATACAGACGGGCGTTCGTCCGTCGTTATGGAGCTTTTCTTAATATTGACTATATCAGAAGCAAGTGATGATGCGCAGGTATGCGTATGTTCACTTGCTTTTTTTACGTTTCACGCCCGCTATGCAAAAATTCAAAGAAGGTTAGGAGATGGAAAAATGGGAAAAGCACTGATCATCGGCTGCGGCGGCGTCGCTGCTGTAGCCATCCACAAATGCGTTCAAAACAGCGAGGTATTTGAAGAAATTTGCATCGCGAGCCGCACCAAGTCGAAATGCGACGCGCTGAAAGCGAAACTGGACGGCGGCAAAACGAAAATCACGACAGCTCAAGTGGATGCCAACAACGTCGACGAGCTGATCGCACTGATCAACGAAGTAAAACCGGACGTGGTGATGAACCTGGCTCTGCCGTATCAAGATCTGACGATCATGGATGCCTGCCTGGCAACCAAGACGAACTATATGGATACCGCCAACTATGAGCCGGAAGATACCGCGAAATTCGAATACAAATGGCAATGGGAATACCGTGAGCGCTTTGAGCAAGCCGGCATTACCGCGCTGCTGGGCAGCGGCTTTGACCCAGGCGTAACCGGGGTATTTTCCGCGTATGCGCTGAAACATCACTTCGACGAAATCGAGTACATCGACATTCTCGACTGCAACGCGGGCGACCACGGCTATCCGTTTGCGACGAACTTCAACCCGGAGATTAACATCCGCGAAGTGTCCGCGAAGGGCAGCTACTGGGAGAACGGCGAATGGATTGAAACCGAGCCGATGGAGATCAAACGCGTCTATAACTTCCCGGAAATCGGGGAGAAAGATATGTACCTGCTGCACCATGAGGAAATCGAGTCCCTTGCCCTCAATATTCCGGGTATCAAACGGATCCGCTTCTTCATGACGTTTGGCCAAAGCTACCTGACGCACCTGAAATGCCTCGAAAATGTCGGCATGACCTCGATCGAGCCGATCGAATTCGAAGGTAAGCAAATCGTACCGCTGCAGTTCCTGAAAGCCGTACTGCCGGATCCATCTTCGCTTGGACCGCGTACGAAGGGCAAAACGAACATTGGTTGTATTTTCAAAGGGAAAAAAGACGGCAAAGATAAGCTGTACTATGTATATAACGTGTGCGACCACGAAGAATGCTATAAAGAAGTCGGCTCCCAAGCTGTTGCTTACACGACCGGCGTACCGGCGATGATCGGCGCGATGATGCTGATGAACGGTACTTGGAACAAACCAGGCGTTTACAACATCGAAGAGTTCGATCCGGATCCATTCATGGATGCGCTGAACAAATGGGGTCTGCCATGGCAAGAAAGCTTCAATCCAGAGCTGGTAGACGCGTTCCCGGAAGAGGAGACCTCCGCAGAGCGCAAAGAAACGGAGTACGTTAGATAATATGCGCTTCGAGGAACTGCCAACACCTTGTTATGTGGTCGATGAGAAACTTTTGGAACAAAACCTGAAGATCCTGGGCGGCATCATGGAGCGGACGGGCGCGAAGATTATTTTGGCGCAAAAAGCATTTTCAATGTACACCACCTATCCGCTGATCGGACAGTATCTGAGCGGTACGGCATCCAGCGGCCTGTTCGAAGCCCGGCTCGGTCACGAGGCGATGGGCAAGGAGAATCACGTTTTTGCCCCGGCTTACCGCGACGATCAGATGGACGAAATCATCGAGCTCTGCGACCATGTGATCTTCAACTCGTTCTCCCAAGTGGAGAAATATCGCGATCGGGTGCTGGCGGCCGGCAAAAAAATCGGTTTGCGCATCAACCCGGAATGCTCTACGCAAGTAGGGCATGACATCTATAACCCATGCGCGGTGGGCTCGCGGTTTGGCGTGACGATCGAGCATTTCCGTCCGGAGCTGCTGGATGGCGTATCCGGCCTTCATTTTCATACCTTGTGCCAGCAGAACTCGGACGATTTGGCGACAACGCTGGATGCGATCGAGGAGAAGTTCGGAACGTGGCTGCCGCAAATGGAATGGATTAATTTCGGCGGCGGCCATCATATCACGCGCGAGGACTACGATATCCCGCTGCTTGAAGCTTGCATTCGTCGGATGCAGGACAAATACGGTCTGGAGGTGTATCTGGAGCCGGGCGAAGCCGTCGCGCTGAACGCCGGTTACCTGATCACCACCGTGCTGGATACAATGAAGAACGGCATGGACATCGCCATCGTGGATGCCTCGGCTTCCTGCCATATGCCGGACGTGCTCGAGATGCCATACCGTCCGCCGCTGTTTGGTTCGGGCGAAGCCGGCGAGAAGCCGTATACCTACAGGCTGGGCGGACCAACCTGCCTGTCCGGGGACAATATCGGCGACTACTCGTTCGACGAACCGCTGAAGCCCGGCGACCGTCTGGTGTTCGGCGACATGGCGATCTATTCGATGGTGAAGAACACCACCTTCAACGGGATGCCTTTACCAGCTCTCGTGCTGCAGCGTAAGGACGGCGATTGCGAAATTCTGCATGAGTTTGGGTATGAAGATTTTAAGATGCGGTTGGCGTAAGACGCCTCGATCGCTGAAATGGAGACTGCCCGGTCAGGAGATTGACGACTGACGGGTGGTCCTTTTTTTGTCCAAAACCATAGTCCTGCACACTATCCTCATAGAAATACACCTTTATTTGGAAAACAATCCTGATTTATGATGGATTTGCGGTACCTATACCTATCCTGGCGAATGGGGGGAATGCGCCTTTTTATGATATCGCTTACATTGGTAACCTGTACAGATTTCGTCAAGGAAACTCTGCGGGGCTCACCACGACCTACTCTGCCAGATGTAAGAATCGAGAAATCTTTATTCTGAAAGGAGAATGAATTTCGTGAAAAGCCAAAGCCAAAGACGCATTATCGCCTGGATCTGTGTCGTCACCCTGTTCGCCGCAACCTTCTTCACCTCGGCAGGGTGGACCCCACCGGTTCAAGCGGCAGGGGGATCGAATCTGGCTGCGGGCAAGACCGCGTCAGAGTCCGGTCATGCCGATGTTTATACCGCCTCCAACGTCACCGACGGCAATGCCGATACGTATTGGGAAAGTACGAACAACGCGTTTCCCGAATGGGTTCAGGTCGATCTCGGCAGCGCGACGCAGATTGATCAAGTCGTCCTGAAGCTGCCGGCCGGTTGGGAGAGCCGGTCACAGACCTTGTCCGTGCAGGGAAGCACCAACGGATCCAGCTTTACGGATCTGAAGGCCTCTGCCAGCTATACGTTTGATCCTGCCGCCGCCAATCAGGTGACGATCAACTTTACTACCGCCAGCGTCCGGTACGTGCGCATCCAGATTACGGCCAATACCGTCTGGCCGGCTGGTCAGCTCTCCGAAGTGGAGGTATACGGCGCTTCTCCGGCCGCACCTTCCGTGATTCCGGGCAAGATCGAGGCCGAAAATTTCACCGCGATGAACGGCATCCAGACGGAGCCCACCTCGGATACGGGCGGCGGTCTGAATGTCGGCTGGATCCATGTCGGCGATTGGCTGGATTATAACGTCAACGTCGTTAGCGCAGGCACCTACACCGTCGAGTACCGTGTAGCGAGCAATGTCAGCACAGGTGCGATCCAGCTGCAATCCGGCGGAACGACGCTGGCTACGACGACGGTTCCGAACACCGGAGGGTGGCAAAATTGGCAGACCGTCACGGCCAACGTGACGCTCAGCGCTGGAACGCAAACCCTTAGAGTCTACGCCAGCGGCTATGACTTCAATATCAACTGGATTGCGTTTACGGCTGGAACCAGCGGCGCGGATACTCAGTCGCCAACCGCTCCGGCCGACCTGGCGTTTACGCAGCCAACCTCCGGCTCGATCAAACTGACCTGGAGCGCCGCCACCGATAACGTAGGCGTCACCGGATACGACATTTATGCCAATGGACAGCTTCGCGCCAGCGTCAACGGATCGGCATTAACTTATACGGACTCGCAGCCTGACGGGGTTACGGTATCCTACTACGTTGTGGCTAAAGATGCAGCCGGCAATGCATCCGCACCAAGCAATACCGTAACGCGGACCGGATCCACAGGAGGAGAAGAAGGATCCAATCTTGCCATCGGCAAGACGATCACCGCGTCCTCCTCAACATTCACCTTTGTTGCCGCAAATGCCAATGATAACGATATCTCTACCTATTGGGAGGGCAACGGCCATCCAAGCACACTTACCGTGGACCTGGGTGCCAATGCGAACCTGACGTCGATTGTCCTCAAGCTGAACCCTGCCAGCGACTGGGCAACGCGCACGCAAACCATTCAAGTGCTGGGACACAACCAAGAGGCAACTAGCTTCACCAACTTGGTTTCGGCGGCCTCCTATACGTTTAATCCCGCATCACAAAACACCGTCACGATTCCTGTGAGCGCCACGGTGAGTCAGGTTCAACTGCGGTTTACGGCCAATACCGGTGCACCGGGCGGGCAAGTGGCCGAGTTCCAGATCTTTGGTACGCCCGCACCCAATCCCGATCTGACTGTAACCAACCTCTCTTGGTCCCCGGCTTCTCCGGACGAAACGCAAGCCGTTACACTAAATGCCACCGTCCGTAACGCAGGTACCGTTGCATCTGGGGCTACGAATGTGAACTTCTACTTAGGCAGCACGCTGGTGGGTACGGCTCCCGTTGGCGCGCTTGCTCCTGGCGCTACGGCAAACGTCTCCGCGAATATCGGCGCGAAGGAAGCCGGGTCGTACGCGGTTGTCGCCAAGGTGGATGAGAACAACGCAGTTTTTGAAACCAATGAGGGGAACAACAGCTACACCCACACCTCGCAATTGACGATCGGCCAGGTACAAAGCTCGGATCTGATTGCAACGGCGGTTTGGACGCCTTCCAATCCAAGCGCAGGTAACACCGTTACTTTTACCGTGAATCTGAAAAATCAAGGGACGATCGCTTCCGCCGGCGGCGCACACGCCATTACGTTGGAACTGAAGAACGGCTCAGGGGCGACCGTACAAACCTTAAGCGGTTCTTATACCGGTTCTCTCGCTCCGGGAGCGTCGACCAATGTGACGATGGGAACTTGGACCGCAGTAAACGGCAGCTATACGGTGACGACAACGGTAGCCGCAGATGCGAACGAAGTGGCCGTAAAACGGAACAACAACACCGCGACTGCCAGCTTATATTCCGGACGGGGTGCGAACATGCCGTTCACCGTTCTGGAGGCCGAAGCTTCCTCCAACAACACCAACGGAACGAAGCTGGCGCCAAACTTTACGCCGGGCGATTTTGCCGGTGAAGCTTCCGGGCGTTCCGCCGTTTATCTGGACGCCACAGGAGAGTACGTGGAGTTTACGTTAACCTCGCCGGCCAATGCGTTTGTGTTGCGCAATGCCGTCGCGGAGAATACGACAGGCACGGTCAGCATTTACGCCAACGGCGTGGATAAAGGGAATTTCACCGTGACCTCTAAATTCTCTTACCTGTATGCAACGCCTTCTACGCTCGGGCGGCTTGGTTATGACAACTCAGGCTCCAAGGCTTACTGGTTATACGAAGATTCCCAGCTCTTGCTCGATCAAGTATATCCGGCTGGAACCAAAATCCGAATCCAGAAGGACGCCGGAGATGTTCCGTGGATTTATGTGGACATGATCGAGACGGAAAATGTGGCACCGCCGGCAACCAACCCGGATCCAAGTAAATACGTTCAAGTGTCGAGCACCAAATCGATTGAACAAGCGCTGAACGAATTCCGTCAGGATTCGTCCAAGAAAGGGATTTTCATTCCGGCAGGGGAGTGGACGATCTCCTCGAAAATTTTCCTGTACGGTCGGGCTACCGAAATTATTGGGGCGGGTCCTTGGCACACCAAGCTGGTCGCTCCGCAAGACCAAACCAACACCGACGTTGGCTTTAACATCAGCTCTGCCGCAAACGGCTCCACCATCAAGGACTTGTCCGCCTGGGGGAACTACATCTACCGGCAAGACGGCCCCGGCAAGTTTATCGACGGAAACGGCATGCAGAATGTCACCATCGAGAACGTTTGGGCTGAACATTTCGTTTGCCTGTATTGGGGGGTAAACTCCTCGCACAATACGTTTAAAAACAACCGCATCAAAAACATGTTTGCAGACGGCATCAACATGACCAACGGCTCTTCTTACAACGTGATCGACAATAACTATGCCCGCGGGACAGGCGACGACTCATTTGCGTTGTTTAGCGCGATCGACGCCGGCGGCTCTTATAATGTAGGTAATAAATACACCAACCTCACCGCCGTCAACGTCCGCCGCGCCGCCGCTTTCGCTGTCTACGGCGGCCAGAACAACCTGTTCCAGAACTTGTATGGCGCTGATACGCTCACGTATCCCGGCGTGACCATCAGCAGCTTAAGCTTTGGCTACAATACGCTGGGCTTCGGCGACCAGGATACCGTTATCGACGGCGTTACGCTCGACCGCACCGGCGGAGACTTCTGGACCAGTGTGGGGGCCGACGACAAGATCAACGATTACCAGAACTTTGGCGCGATCTGGTTCTACGGCGGAGACCGGGACTTCAAGAATATCCTGGTGAAGAACGTCGACATCAATAACCCGGTGTATTTCGGCTTGATGTTCCAATCCAAATCGCCGGAGAATCTGCCGATGCAGAACGTGCGGCTGGAGAACATTACGATCAACAACCCAACTCGATACGGGATTAAACTGGTGGTTCGAGCCGAAGACGGCCAGGGGCCTGCCGTTGGCGAAGCAAGCTTCACCAATGTCAAGGTGAATAACCCGGGCATTACGGCCATCTATGGCGAGAACCAATCACCGAACTTCCACGTGATCCGGGGAGCGGGAAATAACTGGTGATCCCGATCCACAGAATCAAGACGGTACCGGTCTTTGACCGGTGCCGTCTTTTTTTCACACCCAAAATCGGCATAACTCTCCAGCTCAAGGGTAAGCTATGCCTTAAAAACAGGAGGTTGTCCGAGCCGCATGAACAAGCAAGTTTTAGCGCCCCATGAATCCATAGACCTTCATGAAATCCTCAATTTCAAGACGCTCTGCCTGGCGAAGTCCAAATTGATGCAAGGCCTCGTGTTCGATCAAGACCTAAAGGATTTGATGCAAAAGGACGTGGAGCAAACGCTGCAAGCCCTGCAGGATCTCCAGGCCTTGTATGGCCAGGTTCCTTTTCAGGCCCCCGTTCCCGAAAGCCGGCCCAAGCCGATTATCCAGTAGAAGGAGTACCGATATATGAATCATGACTATCAAGACCCGATTAATGCGCTGAATATGCCGGAAATCGCGGACATGACCTTCGCCACGGACTTCCTGATTCGGGCCAAGGAAGGCGTGCGCAATATTGCGATCGCCCTGACGGAGACCGCCTCGCCGGAAGCCCGAATTTTACTGCGGAACTTGTTAAGACAGGGGATCGCCATGCACCAGGAGATTACGGAACTGATGATACGCAAGAAATGGTTCCATCCCTACGACTTGTCCGAGCAATATCAGCTGGATCAACTGTCGGCCAAGAACACGATGATGATTGGACAAATGGAGTTGTTCCCTGCGGACACGCGGCGGATCGGCATGTTTGATCGGACGCCGGACGAGCAGAGGGAGGAGAGCCAAGCATGAAGGCCGTAACCTATCAGGGAATCAAAAACGTGACTGTCAAAGAGGTCCCCGCTCCAAAGATCCAGAAGCCCGATGACATGATCATCAAAATCACCAGCACGGCGATTTGCGGCTCGGACCTTCACTTAATCCACGGAATGATCCCCAACTTGCAGGAGGACTATATCATCGGCCATGAACCGATGGGGATTGTCGAGGAAGTGGGCCCTGAGGTAACCCATCTGAAGAAGGGAGACCGGGTCATTATCCCGTTTACGATCGCTTGCGGGGAATGTTTTTACTGCAAAAACCACTTGGAAAGCCAATGCGACAACGCAAACGAAAACGGCGATATGGGCGCATACTTCGGTTACTCCGGCAATACGGGCGGATATCCCGGCGGGCAGGCCGAGTATCTGCGCGTGCCGTACGCCAACTTTACCCACTATAAAATTCCGGAAAGCTGCGAACAGCCGGACGAGAAGCTAGCCCTCATCTCCGACGCGATGCCGACGGCTTATTGGAGTGTGGATAATGCGGGGGTAAAGGAAGGGGACACCGTGATCGTATTGGGCTGCGGCCCGATTGGACTGCTTGCGCAGAAGTTCGCCTGGTTCAAGGGGGCCAAGCGGGTGATCGCCGTGGATTACGTGGATTATCGGCTGCAGCATGCCAAGCGGACGAACCAGGTGGAAACCGTCAATTTCGAGCAATACGATCATGTCGGATCCTATCTTAAGGAAATCACGAAAGGCGGCGCGGACGTCGTCATCGATGCGGTGGGCATGGACGGAAAAATGACCAACCTGGAGTTTCTGGCCAGTGGCCTGAAGCTGCAGGGGGGAGCCATGAGCGCCATCGTAATCGCCTCCCAAGCGGTCCGCAAAGGCGGCACGATTCAAATTACCGGCGTGTACGGCGGACGATATAACGGGTTTCCGCTCGGCGACTTGATGCAGCGGAACGTGAACATCCGGTCCGGCCAAGCCCCGGTCATCCATTATATGCCGTACATGTACGAGCTGATTTCTTCCGGTAAGGTCGATCCCGGCGACATCATCACCCATGTGATTCCGCTGGACGAAGCCCAACGCGGCTACGAAGTTTTTGATACCAAGACCGATGGATGTATCAAGGTGATTTTGAAACCGTAATCCTTACGACACCCGAGCAGGAGGACAACCACCATGAATAGAGCGAACCAGGCTTTGCACGAAACCTTGGAGGTCCATGAACTGGCCGCCTCCAAAACCATCGCTTTAACCAAAGCGAAAACGATGCAGCTCTTGGTCTCGGATCCCGAGCTGAAGCAAATCTTGCAGCATGATGTTCAAATATCCACGCAGCAATTGCACGAGCTGAGCGGGCTGCTGTCCATTGATCCGAGGGGAGGAGTCGAGCAATGAATCCTGTGCTGGAATATTTGATGGGACTGGACAAATTAACGGACGAGGTCGTGGCGATGGATTATTTACTGAACGCCAAAACCTCCGTCCGCAACTACGCCATGGCTGTCACGGAATGCGCTACGCCCGAGGTTCGCAACGTCCTAACCAAGCAGCTGGAGGAGGCCATCGACGCCCATGAAATGATCATGGGTTACATGATGAAGCGCGGCTTCTATAAACCCTACGACGTGGAGGATCAAATCGGACGGGACCTGCAAAACATCGATATTGCGCTAAACATCCCTTCCTGATGCAATGGGATAATCATAAAAAGGTCGGCCAGGAGAGAGATTCCTGACCGACCTTTTTTGGGGAGATCTTTAAATTGGCAGCAGCTTGACGCGATCCTGCGATTTCAAGCCTTCCACCATGTCATACCACGCTTGCGGCTTGTTCGGCAGCACCGTGTAATACCGCTGCAGGAATTGCACGATCAGCGCCGTTTCCAGGCTGTCGTCGCTGCCGTCCATCGGCAGGAAGCAGAGGTCCAGCCCGCTGACCGCTTCTCCGTCATTGTTCCAGGAGGGATGTACGTAAGGGAAATCTAGACGCATATACCCGAGATGAGACAACACTTCGCGGCGCACGTACGGATCCATCGGCTTCACGCCGCCGAACTCGTGATGCTCCACCCGGTAAGGATCGTAAATTTCCGCGAACATCCCGCGCAACTTCTTCCCGTTCTCCTCCGCCAAGGCGTGCAAATCGCGCAGCCGGCGATCCGCCAGGAAGCGGCCGATGCCAAGCCCGGCTTGGCCGATAATCGTAAAGTCGGTCATCGCCACGTTGAAATCTTCGTAATAGCGATACTCCGTTGCCCCTACGACCTGGCCTTCGTGCACCGCAACGAATACGCGGATGCCGGGGTCTTCCAGCGGTTCTTTCCAAAGGTCGAATTCCAGCACTTCTTCCGGCGGGAACACGTTTTGCATCAGCTGATGCATCGATTTGAATAAAGGATCCTGAATATTCGTAATTCGGATGTATTCCATAAAGGTACATTGCCTCCTTTTTTGTATTTTTATATTATATACCACCAATACGGCTCCAGCTAAAATAACAGCCTTTCCGCCCCCTTACGGGAAG
Organism: Paenibacillus rubinfantis; assembly: GCF_001486505.1. Taxonomy (GTDB): domain Bacteria; phylum Bacillota; class Bacilli; order Paenibacillales; family Paenibacillaceae; genus Fontibacillus; species Fontibacillus rubinfantis. The sequence goes on along the minus strand of NZ_LN909063.1, from coordinate 195,209 downwards.
CGGAAAGGCTGTGGCAATTCCTTCATTGCATTATTGGATTTTTTGGGTCATTAATTCGACAATGGGATATTCTCCGCCGCTGGTGCGGGTTCAAACGCTCTGCGGTTCGTCCACCCCACAACAACAGCAATTGCGCTAACCGCAGCCGCCAGCAGATATATCGACGCCACGCCAAAGAGATCCGCAACGATACTCATTGCCATTAAGGAGATTCCATAAATTAAACTTAAAACCGTGTACTGCGCACTAAACACTTTGGGCAACAACAGCGGGTCAACACTCCTTTGCGCCAACGTTCTTCTGCAGATATTGGACATCTCAGTCATCGGTCCGGTCAGAAACATAATGAGCAGAGCTATGACAGGCACGGTATTAACGGCGTACAATGCTGTAATTGCCGCGTAACCGAAAGTTCCAAAAAGCAAGGCTGCAACTATTTTATTTTCCAACCGTTTAACCAACATAATTAGGACGATGCCGCCCAATACCGACCCGCCAAAATAACTCGCGTTGATATAACCCCACCACCGTTCGCCTTGTTTTAAGACATCGATCACGAAGACGAGCATAAAGGAACCGGCCCAAACCGCCCCTCCAAATTGTTCGGTGGCATCCATAATCAGCAGTGAGCGTAGCCTTCTCGATTCCCAGAGGAGTACCCAGCCTTCCTTCAGCGCCTGCCAATCCGAGGAATCGGCAACGTCATGCTTCCGCCTGCTTCTCAGGCTCCATACGGAGGTTCGCGGGGTCTCGGTTGGATCCGTAACAAAAATGGTGAACGTCATGGCTAATCCATAACAAACCGCTACGACGCCTATAACGTTGAGCGGCCCGGCAAAGGACAGTAAAATCCCGCCAAGCGCCCAGCCGGCAAATTGGACGATTTGATCGGAGGTGGAAATCAGCGTATTCGCCTTCATCAATCCGCTGTCATCCACCAACCGGGGAACCAAAGCATTGCGTGATGGCGTAGACCAGCCGTCAAGAAATGATAAAAGCAAAACAATAATGAGGATAAAAATCAGGTTCGGTCCCCCGGATTGATCAAACCATAGATATACCGTCAGGCAAGCGAAAAGAACAAACTGCCCCATTTGCGAGATGAACAACAAAGCAGGCAACCTGAATCGGTTGATCAAAAGCGGGGCAAAAAAACCGCTGATCAGACGTGAAATGACCGTGATAAACGGGATTAACGTAGTCACAATAATCGAGCCGCTAGTATCCAGCACCAATATCGTTAAAGCGAGCGTATATAACAAATCGGCCATGTTGGCTATGGTTTGCGTACTCCATAAATAATAAAAGGATTTATGATACATGCCGGAACCTTCTTTGCCTATTTCTTTTTCTTGTGAATTTTCAAATCCTCACTGTATTTATAAATTAGAGACGGGCTGTCTATGATATGATTTTGCAAAGTTTTGACTACGGCGTTTTCGCTTTGAACCGCGTAACAATACTGACAGTTAAACTTGCATGTATTGTACACGCCCACGTCTACCGCTGCGGTGCAAAGACAGGTATTCCGCTGATTTTTATCTTTGGCATAGTCCAGCTCCCGCCCGATGATGCTCGAGAGGAGCCGGGCATCAATACAACTGCCATGACGAATTCCGCAGTGCTCCAAATCGGCGGCTTCCGAGCAAGTCTCTACGGAAATACCATGAGCGGCTCCAATACGGCTTATGTTCGCGGCAAATTCGTCCAGTTGTTCTCTGTATTCGGGCAAAGTAATATCGGTGCATAATACCGCATGGTTTTGCTGCAGTTTATTGAATCTCGCCACCGTTTTCCCGTAATAATCCATAAAACTTATCACCAATCGATGGGTGTACCCTTCCAGTTGGCCAGCTAAACGTTCCAGGCGTTCAAGATGGTACTCCACCGGGGTGATATTGCTGATGATGATCGGATCGTACCTCCAGATAACCCGGTTTGCCCCAAGCCGCTCGCTTAACTCACGGAAATAGTCCACGCGGCTCGCAGCGAGGGGCAAATTAGGCTCAAAAATTTCCGGGTAATCATTTAGTGTGTATTGAAAATAGTACATGTAGCCTTTATCGTCCAATTGTGACAAGTGCCTCATGAACGGCTTGGGATTTTTAGTCCAAAACACCATGCCGTCCACATCTTCGGGCAATAAGCTAAAGGCCGTTACCTGCTTGTAATTAAACGGATTCACCCGGTGAAAATACCCTTCGGCAATTCTGCGCATAAACCAATCTCCGAAAAAGGCCGGGATATCCGTTCTTCTGCTGGCGCTAATAATCAACTTCGCTCACCTGCGGTTCACCATATATTTAAGTTAGGCTGTTCAACTTTAATTTTATCAAATAATCCAGGAAAAACAATTTTCCCCATATAAACCAGTTTGGCTGCCCTTTGCCCGGATTCCAGGGAGCGAATATAAAACTTCAGCGCTCTAAGTTTATGCAAGTACCTATTTGCGTAACCCAACGTAAAATATTTCTCCGCAATATTTGCCCCTAACGCGTCAAGGCATTGCCGATGAAATGGATCCTTCTTATTCCAGAACTTCTTTTTCTTCTCTTTATTACGAACTCTTATTTTACACAATTCAATTTTCGTCCATTTATCCAACAACTCACGGTTTAGAGCAAGCTGTTCCAAATCGAGTTTTTGCCGATCAAGAAAAGCGTACAGATTATCTTCACCATGATGATATATAAAATGGTAATCTTTGATAAAGCAAATATCGCTGTTTTGAAACACCTTCAGTAAAAACTCCGTATCCTCACAAGCCATCAAGCTTTCGTTAAAACCGCCGACCTGTACAACTACACTTTTTCGAATTACGGCGGTGTTAATATGGTAGAAATAAAAGTATTCCAGCAAAGAATACTCATAGAAACGTTGCCGAAAGAAGTAGCGATTCCCTTGAATCTCCGGCTTCAACTCATCGACAGCGTTTTGAAAATAATCTTCCCCTTCATAAGGTTCGTCAACTTTTAACCGCTTGTTTTGCCTTTCCTCGTACCACAGAGACAAAACCGCCCCGACCTTATTTTCCGTTAAAATCGCGGCGCATTCTTCAAGATGATGGCTTAACCACTCATCGTCAGAATCCAGGAATGCAATATACTCTCCTTCGGCTTGGGCAATCCCTCGATTTCTTGCCGAACTCACCCCTAAATTCTCGGAAGAAGCTGTAAATTTGATTCTCTTGTCCATTTCCATAAAACGCGATACGATTTCGGAGGTATTATCGCTGCTGCCATCATCTGAAATGATCATTTCCCAATTTGAATACGTTTGATTCAAAACGGATTGTATAGCTCTCGGCAACAAAAGCGCCCGATTATAGCTCGGGATGATGACGCTTATAAGCGGTTTGGTTTTCACGGTCGCAGCGCTCCTTAAGATAACATCAGATCGGGACAATTCGCACAAGAGGCCGGTGTCCCCTGATCAAGTTTCTCCAGTACTCCGTTTCGCTGGTTTAATATATAATCCATGGATTGTTGCCCGACATTCCCAAAAGCATAATCCGTTTTTTTTATATAGGAGCATCCCGAGGCAAAACCCCGGTGATTGATAAAAATCCCTTGTTTGAGCCATGTGCATTTAGCTTCGCAATCCTTATCGTACAGTTCGTCAAAAAAACCTCTAACCTTGATCCCGTTAAGAAGCTCTTGAATCTCGGCGTCCTTTTCCAATCCCGACTGAAATTGCTTGATCGTTTCGACCGAAGGTATCTCTTTCATCATGCCATCGTTGTAAGCTTCGGTATAGGTGTCCATATTCTGCAAATATTGAATCGTAAACTCGCCGTCAAGCGATAATTGCCGATATAAACGGACGATATCCTTAAATTCGTGAAATGTTGAATTCAGCAAGGTAACGGCAAAACCCAATACGGGGCGAGCCCTTCCTCTCTTTTGTTTTTTATCCATAAACCCCAGCATATTATCGATGATTTTCGGCAGATTCCCGCCGCGGATAGACCTGAATCTATCGGGATTTGGCGACTCTATCGAAACTAAAATACTGTATACATTAGGATTGTCTAATAATCTGTCCGCATTTTGGGAAGTGAGGAAGGTACCGTTGGTTGTAATCGAAACTTTCGCTGCGGGATGGTATTGTGCCAGGAGGCGCTTTTTTGTGTTCAAACCGCAAATTAATTCATTACAGGAATAGCTCCTATTTAAAATTGCGCTGGAGAAACGGGTTTCTCCATTCCATCAATGCGGCGTAATTCCGTGACTCCTCATCTTCCAGATAATCACGCACGACCGTCACCGGCGTACGGCCGCAACGAAGCAGGAAGGTGATCACCGGATCCTTCAGCTCACCGCTCACCACCGCGTTCAGGTATTGCTCCGCCGTCATCTCCTCTGCGTACTTGTGGTAGCCCGGCATTCTGCCGCCGCCCAGCAATCGCTCGAGGCCTTGCTGCACCACCAGCTCGTACATGGACAACATCAGCCATTTGCCCAGGCCCCATTTCCGGTAGGCCGGACGAACGCTGATATCCACGACGTACAGGGTGTTCCCGTCAGGTCGATGGTTGCGGATGTACCCTTCATCGGTGATGTCCGCCCATGCGTGCTCCGGCTGGTTGGGGTCAAAATCGACCTTGAGCCCGGTCATTGAGCCCGCCAGCTCCCCGTTGACTTCCACGCATAACGCGCCTTCAGGGAACAATCGCACATGGTTGCTGAGCTGCTCCTCGTTCCACCATAATTCCGAAGGAAAAGGAGGCGGGAAGCTCTCCTGCTGAATACGGATCAGCCCCGGAAAATCCTTCTCTTCGTAGTTCCGAATGACCGCCGGTACCGGCCGGCCTTGATCATCAAACACATACCATTCTTTCCGATACATCGCGTCTCTCCTCCATGGACAACCTGCGTTCAGCCTGGTTTAGTTCCAATCGGTGTACAGATCCGTCCGACGATCCCGCCATGTGGTGACAGAGCCTTTCTCCCGGACCTGATAAAGCAGCTCCAAATCCAGATCGGCGGTTACGATCATATCGTCGTTGATCTCGCCTTCCACCAGAATGCCGCGCGGCGGGAACGGAACATCGTTTGGCGTGATCACCGCCGCCTGACCGAAGTTACCCCGCATAAAATCCACCGTTGGCAGCGAACCGACCGTACCCGTGGTGACGATGTACACCTGGTTCTCAACCGCTCTGGCATGGCAGCAGTAACGCACCCGATGGAAGCCATGGCGATCGTCCGTGCAGGATGGACAGAAAATAACGTCCGCTCCCTTCGCCTTCGCCATCCGGACGATCTCCGGAAACTCGATGTCATAGCAAGTCAACATGGCGATTTTACCTTTGTCGGTTTCGAACACTTCCAGGCCGTCGCCCGGCGTCATGTTCCATTCCGTCACTTCGGTAGGCGTAATATGCAGCTTGGCTTGCTCCGCGATCCGCCCATCCGGATAGAACAGATGAGCTACGTTGTACAACCGGTCGCCCTTGCGCAGTACATGCGTCCCGCCGATGATATGCATACCGGTCTGCCGGGCCAATCCGCTAAACAACGTGCGATATTGCTCTGTAAAATCCGGCAGCTCCCGGATGGTCAATGCTCTGCCATCCGGCGTTCCAATCGACATGAGCTGCGTGGTGAAGAACTCGGGGAACAGCACGAAATCGGCGCTGAACTCCTCCGCGGTTTTAATATAATGTTCGGCCTGACGGGCGAACTCATCAAAGCTGCCAATCGTATGCAGATGATATTGGACAGCGGATACTCTTAATTTCATGGGGCTCCCCTTTCCTATTCCCAAATTGCGAGGGCGGCGAAATGTCCGCCTTCGTAAATTTCATCATAAAGTCAGGAATAATGCAATTCCGCCGCAGGATGACAGGCAATTCTCATAGATGAACCGGGAGGCCGCACCCCAGCACGATCTCCTGTTCCGTCACAACCGCTTCATAGGCCAAGATCCGCACCCCTTGGCGGGAGGCTTCTTCCAAGGCGTCTGCAAGGGCCGGATCCATGTCGCGGTAAGGCGTAAACCCGCGACACCCCTTCATCTGCACCACAAATAGCACGGTCCCGGTATACCCCCCTTGAACCGCCTTAGCCAGTTCCAGCACATGTTTGGTTCCCCGCTCCGTTGGCGCATCCGGGAACATGGCGATACCGCCCTGCTCGAGTGTGACGCCTTTGACCTCGATGAACCCACGTTCCTCGTCTTTTTCATAGTAGAGATCGAACCGGGAATCCCCGTAAGTCACTTCTCGCTTCACGAAGTTGACCTCTCCGATCTCCGCGAGTTGCCCCGCCTTCAGCGCCTCAAACGCCACCGGGTTGGGAGCTTGCGAATCCACGTTTACCCAGCCTCCGTCCTTAGCCGCCGCGATCAAGGAATAGTCACTTCCTTATGTTTTACCATGCCGCGATCGTGCCGTCCGTTCGGGATTCCGTACCGCCGGCCAATACGCCGGTTTGCGGATCCCGCCAAATGATTTGCCCGCGCCCAAAGCTCCCGCCATCCGGCATCACTTCGATCTCATGCCCCTTCTGGCGAAGCGCCTCGACCAACTCGCCGGGGAATTCCGCCTCCACCTGCACCTTCTTACCGCCAACCCATTGCCATCGGGGAACATCCAACACGGCTTGGGGATTCAGCCGATGATCAACTGTATTCATAATGACCTGCATATGGCCTTGCGGCTGCATGTAGCCGCCCATCACTCCAAACGGGCCCACGGCCGCTCCATCTTTTGTCACGAACCCGGGAATGATTGTGTGATACGTCCGTTTCCCCGGCTTCAGGTAATTCGGGTGTCGTTCATCCAAGGAGAAATCGGCCCCGCGGTTTTGCAGGCTGATTCCCGTCCCCGGGATGACGATCCCGGAGCCAAAGCCCATGTAGTTGCTTTGAATATAGGACACCATATTTCCCTCTTCGTCGGCCGTTGCTAAATAGACGGTTCCGCCCTGCGGCAGGTCGAGAGGTCTTGGATCAAGCGCCGTCTCGCAGATTTGTTGGGCGCGTAAGGCGGCGTACTCCCTGGACAACAGATATTCAATCGTGACCGGCATATCCGTCGGTTCGGTAATCCAGGCCTGGCCATCCGTAAACGCAAGCTTTAACGCCTCGATTTGGCGATGAACCGTATCTGCCGTGAGCCACTCGGGCTGCTCCAGCTGCTCATAGATATTCAAGGCCATTAAGGCCACCATCCCCTGCCCGTTTGGCGGAATCTCCCAAACCTCATAACCCCGGTAATTCGCCGATATCGGCTTTACCCATTCCGGCTGGTACGTTGACAGATCGGTTTGTCTTAAAAAGCCGCCCTGCTCCACCATAAAGTCGTTGATACGCCGAGCCAGCTCCCCCTCGTAAAAATCCCGCGCCCCGCTGTCGGCAATCCGGCGCAGGCTCTCCGCATGCCCCTTCGAGCTCCATATTTCGCCGATTTCGGGAGCCCGGCCCTGCGGGGCAAAGGTTTGGAACCAGGCTTCGAACTCCGGCCCCTCTTGTTTGCGGTACGCCGGGTACGCCCGCGACCAACTCTTGCCGAGGATCGGCGTCAGCGGGTACCCTTCCTCGGCGTAGCGAATCGCCGGCTTCAAGCTCTCCGTCAAGGGGAGTCTGCCGAACTTCCCGGCTAGCTCCGCCCAAGCCGCCGGAGCCCCGGGCACCGTAATCGGCACCAGCCCCAGCTTGGGCATGCGCTCATGCCCAAGCCGCTTGACCGCCTCGGCTGTCAGCAAGGACGGCGCCGGTCCGGACGCGTTTAAACCGTGGAGCTTCCCTTTCGTCCAGACGAGAGCAAACGCATCTCCGCCAATCCCATTGGAGGTCGGCTCCACGACCGTCAGCGCCGCTGCAGCCGCAATCGCGGCGTCAATGGCGTTCCCTCCTTGCTGCAGCAGCTCCAGCCCGGCTTGTGCCGCCAGCGGCTGAGAGGTAGCTACCATCCCTTTTTTAGCGAATACCGTGTAACGCTTGGACGGAAACGGGTGATGCAAGTAATCCATTGACCTCACTCCTTCGACTTAGGGTTAAGCAGAAGCGTCTAGATGCAAGGGTTCTTTGTCGTATAATAACATGACATTTTACACAGGAATAGGCAAAAAAAGGATGAGCATACGGGTTTCCCTCACGCCCATCCTTTCCTCTTTCCGTTTTACTTGGAGCTCGCCAGCTGGTCCGTAGTCATAATCTCCCCGTACGTACCGACAAAGATATATTTGCCGTGTGCCTTGATCCCATCCTCCATCGTTTCCGTGCCAAAAATATTCACGCCCGGATGCTTATCCGGAAGCGAATAGCTCTGCCAATTCACCCCGTCCTTGGAGACGATGTAGCGATCGGAATAGGTCACATCCTCTCCGGACTCTTCATGGACTTGGCTCATCGCGAAAAACTGGCCGTCCATCGTAGTCAGGAAATGGATATTTTGTGAGGCCGTCAAATTCGTCGACTTCTTCGACCAGTTGGAGCCGTCCTTCGACACCCACACCTTGGATGGATTATATTGATTTATGGCGACGTAGCCACTGCTCGTCCAGGCCAGGAAGGCTTCATCCATATCCAACGTCTTCAGCAGCTTCCAATTCGTGCCGTCCGTCGTTTGCATGATTTTCGTTGTTCCGACCCCGGTATTGTAATTGTGAACCCGGAAAGCGGCAACCAGCCGTTTACCGTCATAAACCATCGAGGTCAGCCAATTGTTGCTGACGCTGGCCACACGTTTCCAGGTTAAACCGTCCTTAGAGGTGTACACGCCATACACCTGATCGGAAGCAACATAAAACTTGCCGGTCCACAGGATGTTACGTAATCCGCCGTACTGGTCGCTAAACGGCACCTTGGCTTGCTTCCAACTGGACCCGTCTGCGGAGTAGTATATCCCGCCGTTGCCGGCGGCCACGAATTTATTCCCGCCCCAGACGACATCAAACAAGTGGGCTCTGCCGATCTTCGATTTATAGGAGAACGGATTGCTGCTTCTCCACGTTTTCCCGTCATCCGTATAGACCACACTGCCGGATAACCCAACAGCTACGGTTCGCTTCCCGTTGGTGGCAATCGCGTTAAAATCGCCGCCGAGCGAAGTGCCGATCAGCCGATAACTCCAGGTTTTGCCGTCCGTGGTATAAATCGAATACGTTCCGTCGGCATGCCCCTGCATATTATTTGACGCGATGCCGGCAAATCCGCTTTTCACCGGATACAGCGTATAGATATTCGCCTGCAAGGAGGACAAATCCACTTTGGTCCACGTAGCCCCATCCTTCGACGTGTAAGCGACGTTCTTATCGATCCCTTCGGTGGTTGCCGAAGCGCCGGTTACGATGTACATGTTGTGACCCTTGACGATGGTCTTTAACTCGATGCCTGTGGGCGATTTCGCCTGTTTCGTCCAGTTGACTCCGTCGGCGGACGTGTAAATGCCGTTGCCCACACCGAGGTAATGCTTCCCAGTCCAGATTAGATCCTGAATCGCAGCGGATGCGTTATACGTTTTGGCAGACCAATTCTGCCCGTCTTTGGAGACAAGCACAAACTGACTATCGTATCTGCTGGAGATGAAGTAATTTCCGTTCACCACTCGCAGGATGTCTGCTCCATAATCGTTAAACAGAGAACGCGAGGTACTCCAGTTCTCCCCGTCCTTCGAATAGAAAATATGCTTCTGCCCCACAGCAACAAACCCGGCCTGCCCCCACTCCAATTGATAGATGGTCTCGCCCGGATCAAAGTCAATTTTCGTCCAGGTCAACCCGTCCGTGGAGATAAACCCTTCGGCAGGTCTGCTGTAAAGGTTCATCGCATATTCGGTGTTATTGCCGAACATCACATACTTCGATCCGTCCCAAGCAACCGCGGTCAAATGATAGTTGCCAAACTTGGACAAGGCCGCCCAATTGACGCCGTTTGCTGACTTCATGACCGTGCCATACGGGCCCACAGCCAAGTACTCGTTGTTTTTCCCTTGAATCATGGAATATGGCGCATTCGAGCTAAAGGTCGTGTTCAGCGTCCAGCCCTCGCCCATTGAGATCGGCGATTCCTGGAGCGTAATCGAATCGATCGTTGGATACGCGTCCGATGCCTCAACCCGAGACCCCGGCTGAACCCAAAACGATAAAACCAACGACAGACAGACAACCCATGCTAACGTGCTTTTTCTCTTCATGTTCTCCTCCTGATGTAAAAAGTCATGATGTTGACACAATTTGTTATCGGTAAATTGGTCCTATTTTTTTAACGGGACTTAAGACTCGATCTCCGCTAGGTTCTCTTCGGCAACCCAGGATACCTTCGCGCCAAGCGCTTCGCTGATAAAGCGCAGCGGTACATATGTAGAGCTGGAGCGCTTGTCCACAAATGGAGCAGTCGACAGCTGGACGGCCTTGCCGTTAACCTTCACCGACTTGCTATTGATTTTCAAATGGATCGTAGTGCTTCCCTGCGTAATGTCGATGGATTGATCCGCTGAGTTGAATTGAACCTTGGCCCCCATCTTCTCCAAGACGCCGCGAAGCGGAATAAACGTGCTGCCTTTGATAACCTTCGCCGCTGGCTGCAGGGTAATGCGTTCCCCATTCAACCGAACGCCAACCTGTGGTTCCGGCGCGGGAGATTGAGCGAATTCGATCACGTTCCCATGCGAGTCGATCATCCCCGATGGAACCGGTTGATATCCGGTATCAGTAGTTGCGGAAGGCTCGTTCTTGGTTAAGACCCAATCTTCTTTCCCCGTCTCCGGGTCTACGGCGATATCATACTGGTCGTATTCCAACGGCGTTACGATCTGCCCGGATTTGTTGATCAATCCGTATTTATTTAACTTTGTGATAGGGTCAAGGCGATCGACAACCGCTTTCCCGTTCAGGAATTTCGTAATGCTGATATAATTCAAACCGCCTTTGATCGTACGTCCGGCAGGATCGATTAGCTTCATTTCCCATAGTCCTAGGGCATCGAGGAATTTAACCCCTACGGCGGCCAGACCCTCCGAGAAATCCTCACCCCGCCCATAAATCAAGGGGATAACGGTTTTCCCTTCCCGATTGATATAGCCGTATTTCGGATATCCAGCTTTGAGGTCAATGATGCCCGCTAAAGCCAATCCCTCAGAGAAAGGCTCCAGTTGATCATACTTCAGTGGAATCACCACGTTGCCCGACAAATCTACATAGCCGAACTTATTGTTCCGCTCCACACGGATCAAGCCATCTTCAGGGTTCAGGATGCTGTCCGCACCTTGCACTATGAGCTTCTTCTCGCGTTTGCTGAACATACTTACGGTATTCGTATGGGCTGCGTTGTCAATGAGCCGGAATGTCAAAAACTCACCCGGGTAAGGACTCTTCACACAATCCCCAAATACAGGGGCCTCCGTGAATTTAAAGGGGAGGACCGTTTTACCTGAGGTATCGATTACGCCCCAGAGCCCGTTCTTCTGCGCTTCCGTCGTCCCATAGGCAAACAGATTGACATCTTCATATGTAAAAGGAATAACTACGTTGCCTTTCAAATCGACAAATCCCCATTTTCCGGTTTTGGAATCCTTTACAGCGCCAAGCCCATAGGTAAACGGCTCCGCCCGGCTATAGGCAAGCGGGATAACGACTTCGCCTTGCTTATTGATGTACCCCCACTTTTGGGTATCTGCACTTTGCACCGCAGCCAACCCTTCGGAGAAGTTCCGGGCGTAAGCATAGGTATGAGGAATTACAGAATCCCCTGCCTGATCGATAAAACCAAAGCGCTCGTTCTCCACGGAGACCGAATAGCCGTCGGAATACACGTAACGGTCAATGTAATAACCTCCCCGCGCACATCCGAATACGACTTCGGAGGATATTTCCTCCTGCTCATACAAGTGCCCGGCATTGTCGGCAGCCGCCGATTCCGTCAAGACCAGATTCGGCAAACTAATTAAGACTGCGATAACGGGAATCCAAACTAGCTTTAGTACTTTCATCCTACTCTCCCCCTTGAGTCCTGTTGTTAGTGGATAATGATACCATCAGATGTCACATTTTGTCGATACTTTACCAAGGAACAACTTGTAAAAGGCAATCCATCACAAACCGTGGTATAATAGCCTCTGGCATAAACGAGCGGAAGGAATTTCACTTCGTTTGATGCGGGTGGGAGAGGGATATTTTGAAAGTGTGATTGAATCATGAAAGGAGTATTTAAGCTTAAGCAACACCAAACCAATGTGAGAAGAGAACTCGTCGCAGGATTAACCTCGTTCTTCTCCATCGTGTACATTATCGCCGTCAACGCCAACATCCTGAAGGATGCAGGAATACCGCTGGAGGCCGGGATTTTGGCCACCGTGTTGTCTTCGCTTGTCGGCTGTTTACTGGTCGCGTTTGTGGCGAACGCGCCCTTGATTCTCGTCCCCGGCATGGGGATCAACGCCTTGTTCACTTATACGATCGTAGGTTCGATGGGACTCAGCTACCAAGAAGCCTTGGGCGCAACGGTGCTGGCGGGCGTCCTGTTTGTGGTGGTCGCCTTTACGGGCTTGTCCTCCCTGATTTCCAGAGCCATTCCGGCTTCCCTAAAGGAATCCATCACCGTGGGAATCGGCCTGTTTATCGCCTTTATCGGATTGCAGAAGAGCGGCATTGTCACCGGCAACACCAGCCACTTTGTGGCGCTTGGCGACTTATCGGCCCCGCTGGTTCTAGCTTCGATTATCAATCTGGTCCTTACGTTATTTCTGTTCTTGAAGAAGGTTCCCGGGAATTTTCTCATCAGCATCATTTTGGGGACGCTGGTGGCCTGGTTGTTCGGAATTGTTGATTTAGGCTCTTTCGCTTCGGAGCCGATTTCGTTCCGCAGCTACGGTGACGTCTGGATGAGCGCAGACTTCCGCCATATGGCCAGCATTCCGTTCTTGACGGGTTGCTTCTCGTTGGTCCTGGTCCTGGTGTTCGAAAATATCGGGCTCGTCCATTCCCAAGTAAACGGCATGCTGCAAGCTCCGGAGAAGAACGGGAAATCGATGAAAGCCGTCTCGATTTCCGCCGTGGCCTGTGGCCTGTTGGGCACCAGCCCAACCGTCTCTACAGTCGAGACCGCGGCCGGCATTACCGCAGGCGGAAGAACCGGGCTCACTTCGGTGACGACCGGGTTGTTGTTCCTGGGCTCGCTGTTCTTTATGCCCTTGATCAAAATCATCCCGGACGCCGCCATCGCCCCGATCTTGATCATCATTGGCGGACTGATGCTGACGAATATCACGAAGATCGATTTTAGCGATTTTTCTGAAGCGTTCCCTGCGTTTCTTGTGATCCTGATGATTCCCTTAACGTATAGCATTGTTGACGGTATCGCTTTTGGCTTTATCGCCTATCCGCTGCTTAAGATGTTTTCGAAGAAGCGGGAACAGCTGTCGATTTCCATGTTCGTCATCTCGTTCCTGTTCCTGGCGAATTTCCTGCTGCAGTCGGTTTTATAAAACGAAAAAAAGTCGATCAGGATTCTCGTCCTGATCGACTTTTTTAATCATGATTATCCCCGCAAAAATCTCACCAATGCCGCATTAAACTGATCGGCGTGGGTCACATTAAAGCCATGCGGACCACCCTTGATAACCACCAATTGGCTGCCGGGAATCTGTTGATGGGATCTTAATCCGCTGACTTCTACCGGTACGATGGCATCCGAATCGCCATGCAGGATTAACGTGGGAAGGTTAAACTTAGCCAGATCCCCTCGGAAATCCGTGTAGCTGAAGGCTGCGATGCAGTCCAGCGTCCCTTTCGGGGAAGCAAAAGCCGCAATATCGCGGTTATACAAACGGAATGGTTCACTCACCAGATCCGTTCGATCTCCCGCCCGGAAGAAGTTCGTCGTGAAGTCATCGAGGAAAGCCAGACGATCCGTAAGCACGCCCTCCTGGAACCCTCTGATGGCCGCATCGTCGAGCCCGCCCTCCGGGTTATCCTTTGTTTTGTACAGATACGGCGGAACCGCGCCAGCCAGAACCGCTTTGCTTACTCGCTGCGTTCCGTAGTTGCCAATATATCGGGCCACTTCCCCGCCGCCCATCGAGAATCCAACCAAGGTAACATCACGTAAGCCCAAATGCAGGATCAACTGATGTAGATCGGCAGCTAGCGTATCGTAATCATAGCCGTTCCAAGGCTGCGACGATTGACCAAACCCGCGGCGATCATACGTAATCACCCGGTAGCCGGCCTCCACCAACGCGGGCACCTGCTTCTCCCACGATCTTCCGCTCAGCGGCCAACCGTGAATCAAAATCACCGGTTTCCCTGATCCTACATCCTCATAATGAAGCTCTACCGGAATCCCATTCTCTTGACCAACCAATACTTTTGCCATTTGTAATCCCTCCACGTTTAAGTTTCTTAAAATTATATTGTGCACAATGTTTATGTTCACATCTTACCCGTCTTCAACAATATTGTCAACAATTAAATTTCGAAAAATATAGTTTCTTTTTTGCGCATCTGCTATGATGAGGGTACATCCTACACTAAAGCTAATCGAGGTGCATCATGGAAACGAATGAGCAAAACTTGAAGCTAGGGGAACATCTTTGTTTCTCGCTGTACGCCTGCTCCCGGGCCATTCTGCGGCTGTATCGCCCGTATTTAGATGAGCTGGAGTTGACCTATCCGCAGTATCTGGTCTTGGTTACCTTGTGGGAAAAGGAGAAGAGCACCATTAAAGAGCTCGGGGAAGCTTTGGATCTGGACACCGGCACCTTAACGCCGTTGTTGAAGCGGATGGAAGCCGCCGGTCTCCTTGAAAGACACCGTGACTCCGCAGATGAACGCGTGGTGAATGTGTTGATTACCTCGAAGGGCAAAGCGCTGCAAGAGAAAGCCACCTGCGTTCCGCAGTCGCTGCTTGCCGCTTCGGACATGGAATCTGAGGAGTTAAACCGGCTGAATGAGACCATTCTCCAACTGCTTGAGCAGGTGAATGCCTCGTCGAAGAAATAAACGGGGCGTAACCGCTCTCCTGGAAGCTTTTTTTAACCGAGACATTGAATATAGGCCATCAGCTCGGCGATTCCTTGATACTGGATCGTGAGCTTCTGGTTTCCTGCAAAAGCTCTCTCAGGTTCTCAATGTAATAAATCGTTTTGCGCAAACTGCTGATCACCAGGATCTTCCGCAATTCGGGCACCGAATAGATGCGATACCCGCTTACCGGGTGCCGGGTCGAGGTGATCAGCCCCTCCTTCTCCCAGTGCCGAATCGCCGAGGGATTCACCCCAGCCAGCTCCGCCACCTTCCCGATCGTCATTGCGTCGGTCAGCTTCCGGTTCTTATACGTACGGAAATCCGCTTGTCGAACCCTCGTTAACAACTCTTCTACCCGCTGTTTCTCTTCCTGAACGCGGTACAGCTGATGATTGATCAGCCATAGGGCTTCTGTGACGTTACCCTGTCTGATTTTTCGCATAGCTTCATAGACGAGAGGGATCTCATAACCGGCTAACAAGGACCGGATCGCGATAAAGGCTTGGTAATGCACCTTCGTATAGATTCTATGGTTGCTGTCCGTTCTCAAGACCTCCGGGATTAACCCTTGTTCCTCATATCTTCTTAACGTAGTTGTGCTTACGTTCAACTGCTCCGCAATTTGTGCAGGTGTATAGGACTCTTCCATACGGCCACCTCCTCCATGCTTAAAGTAAAACCTTCAAGTGCATCGTTAACTTATTATCGTTAAAACTACTATATCATCGGGGATTCCCGGCACAAAACCGAAAGATTGCATGAATGTTATATGCTGAAGATAACAAAGAGGAGAGGAGCAATCTAAATGAATCAATGGAAGCAGATCACGATACTACGGTACACGACAAATTAACCATTCCTAGGCTGACCTTCGCTGGCGAAGCCGACCGAATCGTGTACGGAGAGAACTTTGGGAGCGTAACCGTCGATATCGCAGGGGTTTTGAGTAAGCATAAACAAGCCTTACAACAGCTCGGCTGGGATGTGGTCATCTTACCGGGGAGCGGGATGGACCACACGAAAGCGATGCTGCCCGAAACCGTACTTCCTCTGATCAAGCCTTGGCTCGCCGCGAACTTACTCAAATAAACCAAAAGAGCTAAGCCGGGTTTACGCCGGCTTAGCTCTCTTTTACGCAAAATATAGATTATGATACCGAAACCGCTTGATGATTTGTTTCCGACAATCCAAGGGTCTGCGCCGTTGCCAAATGAAGGGTACGGAACAGCTCCGGATGTTCGCTCAGCGATACGCCATACGATGGGATCATCTCTTTGATCTTGGGCTTCCAGGCTTCGATCTGCTGCGGGAAGCACTTCTCGATGACCTCCAGCATGACGTGGACCGCGGTCGAAGCCCCCGGGGAAGCTCCCAGCAGGGCGGCAATCGAGCCGTCGGCAGCGCTGACTACCTCGGTACCAAATTGCAGTGTGCCTTTGCCGCCTTCCACCGTATCCTTGATAACCTGAACGCGCTGGCCGGCAACGACCAGTTCCCAATCCTCGCTCTTGGCGCCCGGAACGAAATCCCGCAGTTCCTCCATCCGTTGTTCCTTGGACAACATCAACTGCTGAACCAGATACTTCGTTAACGACATCTCCTTCACGCCGGCGGCCAGCATAGTGAGAAGGTTATGCGGCTTAACGGAAGTGATGAGATCAAACATCGAGCCGGTCTTCAGGAACTTCGGCGAAAAGCCCGCAAACGGCCCAAACAGCAGCGCCTTTTGGTTGTCGATAAACCGGGTGTCCAGATGCGGAACGGACATCGGCGGAGCCCCAACCGAAGCTTTGCCGTAGACCTTGGCATGATGCTGCCGGACAACCTCGGGATTGTTGCACACCATAAATAATCCGCTGACCGGGAAGCCGCCGATCCGCTTACCTTCCGGGATGCCGGATTTCTGCAGCAGGTGCAAGCTCCCGCCGCCGGCACCGATGAAAACAAACTTGGCCGTATGCCGCGTGGTGACGCCGCTGCTCAAATCCTTCACTTGTAGTTCCCACAACCCGTCCGACGTCCGTTTCAACTTCTTCACGCTATGCTTGTAACGGATGTCCACGTCCTTTTCCTTTAAATGATCCAGCAGCATCCGCGTTAAGGTACCGAAGTTCACGTCCGTCCCCGAATCGATCTTCGTTGCCGCGATCGGCTCCTCGGCTTTCCGTTCCTTCATCATCAGAGGCACCCATTCCTTCAGTTTCCCCGGATCTTGGGAGAACTCCATGCCTTGGAAGAGCGGATGAGCGGACAGGGCTTCGTACCGTCTTCTCAGAAATTCGACGTTCTGCTCCCCGCGCACATAGCTCATATGAGGCAACGGCATGATAAAATCCTGAGGATTTCGGATCAGTTGACGCTGGACCAGGTAGGCCCAGAACTGCCTCGACACCTGAAACTGTTCGTTTACCTTAATCGCTTTGCTAATATCGACGGTTCCGTCCGGCCGCTCGGTTGTATAATTGAGTTCGCACAAAGCAGCATGACCGGTCCCCGCATTATTCCACTCGTTTGAGCTCTCCTCCCCTGCCCGGGCAAGTTGTTCAAACACCTTGATGTTCCAGTCCGGCGCCAATTCTTTCAGCAGGGTCCCCAACGTCGCACTCATAATTCCGGCACCAATCAAAATAACATCTGTACTTGTTTGTCCGTGATTCATGTTTACCGTCCCTTATGACCTTATTTTGCTGAAAGGATGTAAGCGCTCTCGGTTTGTCCTCGCTACAAGCTTCGAGACGAGCTGGCCCACACCTTTTCCGTAAAAATAGCTTTGTTTCAAGTGTAACAACAATAGTGAGGGATTGAAATATTTATTTCTTAGATATTAATAATTGATTTTTTTAAGCCATCCAAAAAGAACTTATCGGGTTTTCCCGCTGAACTTATTCTTATTCGATACATACATCTCATTTATTAATAAATATTTATTGATTATCGATAAAAAACATGTTAAATTAGCTTCAACACTAATCCTACGCGAGGTGCTATTTGGTTATGAAACGAGAACAAGGCTCTACCCTTTTCTTAAGGGGCGTCGTTTTCCTGTTGGGTATCGCGATTCTTGCCGTATGCGCGCTTGGAGTCCCCGTGATTGCCAAGGAATTGGTGGAATATTATCCGCCGTTCATCTACCTGACCCTGCTGATTGCGATGTATGCTTCGGCGATTCCGTTCTTCTATGCGCTGTACCAGACGCTGAAGCTATTGAGTTATATCGACAAGAATACCGCCTTCTCCGAAGCTTCGGTGAAGGCTTTGAAGAGCATTCGAAACTGTGCCATCGCCATAAGCATCCTGTATGCGGTCATTTTGCCGATTCTGTTGATCATTGCGGAGAAGGACGATGCTCCGGGGCTCGCTGCGCTTGGGCTGGTCATCTGTTTCGCTTCCCTCGTCATCGCCGTGTTTGCGGCGGTGCTTCAAAGGCTGTTAAGAAATGCTATCGACATCAAATCGGAAAACGATTTAACGATCTGAGGTGAAGGAATCCCATGCCCGTAATTATCAACCTTGACGTTATGCTGGCAAAACGGAAAATGAGCGTCACTGAGCTGTCGGAGAAGGTCGGCATCACGATGGCGAACCTGTCTATCTTGAAGAACGGGAAGGCCAAAGCGATTCGCTTCTCCACCCTGGAGGCGATTTGCAAGGCGCTGGATTGCCAACCCGGGGATATTATGGAGTACCGCAGCGATGAAGAGTAGCCCAAGTCCGTCACTTCTTCGCAAAGGGGATTTGCCCATGGGGGCGCGCTTCGAGCAAGCTCTGCGGCAGTTGGTGCGATTTGGCTGGCAGCAAGCGTTATCCTGTGTGTTCCCGGTGGTGATTTTTGCTTCGCTGGCCTTGACGCAGTGGCTCCCTCTTCCCTTCTTGCCCCGGTATGATTGGCTGCTGCTGATCTGCCTTGCCATGCAGGTCTGGATGGTGCGATCTGGTCTGGAAACCCGCGACGAACTGAAGGTCATCACGGTCTTCCACTTGATCGGCTTGGCGCTGGAGATGTTTAAGGTCCACATGGGGTCTTGGGCGTATCCTGAGGAAGGCTGGACGAAGGTGAACGGTGTACCGCTCTACAGCGGGTTTATGTATGCGAGCGTGGCCAGCTATCTCTGCCAAGCCTGGCGGCGCCTGAACGTCAATCTGGTACGCTTTCCTCCGCTTTGGCTGGTCGTCCCGTTGGCCGCCTCCATTTACCTGAATTTCTTCACCCATCATTATTGGATTGATGTGCGGTGGTGGTTGTCGGCGCTGGTGCTGATCGTCTTCTGGCGGACCTGGGTTACCTATGAGGTCGGCGGTAAGCCCTACCGAATGCCGTTATCCCTCTCCTTTGTGCTGATCGGCTTCTTTATCTGGGTCGCGGAAAATGTGGCCACGTTCTTCAGCGCCTGGCGGTACCCGAACTAATCCGACGGCTGGCATCTTGTCCATCTCGGCAAGATCAGCTCCTGGCTTCTGCTCGTCATCATCAGCTTCCTGATCGTCGCCGCGCTGAAGCGGGTGAAGGGGCAGCGGAAATAAATGAAACAGCCATCCTTCCAGGATGGCTGTTCTCATCTAACTCTTCTTCTTTACCGGCCGCAACACCGCATAGCCGTAACCTTCCGGGTAATGCCGTTGATAGTCCTGCTTCAGCTCCTCATCCCATTCATATCCCAGACGGCCAGGGTCAAAGCTCCAAGCAACCTCCTCCACCGCACTCATCACCGCTCCGTTGTCTTTGAGGTAGTCAAAAGGCGGATGGAAGAACACCAGGTATTCCGACGCCGGGATCTCCCGGCACTCCATGCCCTCCGGAATCGGCCCGTCATAATCCAGCGGAACCGGGATACCGTATAAGTATCCTTTTTGCCCGTTCCGGTAAAACCATCCCGCCGTCTGTCCCAACTGACCCTCCAGCGTGTGGTTCGACATACTCTCCAGCGTACCGCTTATTTCGTCGCACGAGTGGCCGTTCCCCCAGAAATCCCCGTAGTTGGTGACCGCCAAATCCCAGATCCCGATAAACTTGTGGGCCGGAATAAATTCGACCTTGATTTCGGCCGCTTGCAAATGATTTTCGCCCATGTGATCCCGCTCCTTGATCCCATAATGATAAGGGGAGAACACTTCCTGACGAATCGCTAAGGGAATCGGCCTCGGCGCCTTTCGGTAAGCCGCAGGGGTGAGCTGAAATGCCTTTACGAACGCTCTTGTAAAAGCTTCCTGCGAGGAAAACCCATACTTGACGGCGATATCCAGAACCCGCTGATCCGTGTCGCGGAGCTCCATGGCGGCACGGCTGATTCTGCGCATCCAGCTATAATCCCGCAAGGTCATCCCTGTATATTGGTTAAACTGTCTCGAGCAATAATACGGGGAATAGCCCAACGCCCCCGACATCTCCAAGAGAGACGTGTCTTCCGTGAGATGGGACTCCACCCAGTCCACCATCCGTTGAACCGTCTCATTCCATTCGTACATGGAAGTCCTCCTCCTTTCCCCCTGATCATATCACCGGCAAATCCCGTAAATTTGATTCGAGTTGCAAAGCTGGGACCACCGCCGTTAGAGACGGGTTTGCTCTAGGGGAGCGTGAGGCTCCTGTTCCTTGCGTTTTCTTAGCGCATGCAACACAAACAAGATAATGAACCACAGCGGCGTTAGCAACAGGGCCGGCCGGGTCTCCTCCGCAATCAGCATAATCAGCAAAATGCCCGCAAACATCGCGAGGACCACATAATTCACCCAAGGCGTAAACGGCGCTTTAAACTTGGATTTCGCCTGCAGTTCCGGCCGTGTACGTTTATACCGAAGATGGCACACCAGCACCACGCCCCAGACCCAAATAAAGCAAATGGCGCTAATCGTCGTCACGATACCAAAGGCCTGCCCCGGGATCAGCTTGCTCAGCAGCGCTCCTACCGAGATAACCAGCGTGGAAATCAGCAAGGCGTTACCAGGTACATGGTTTCGGTTTAATCTCGCCATCCGCGAGGGAGCTTGATCGTTTTTACTTAAGTTATACAGGATCCGGCTGGTCGAGAACATCCCGCTATTGCAGGCGGAAGCGGCCGAGGTTAAGACAACAAAGTTAATGATTCCCGCCGCAATCGGAATGCCAACCAGGCTAAACGTCTTCACGAACGGGCTCTCCGCCGGAGTTAGCCCCGTCCAGGGGTTAATGCATAAGAGCGCGATCAAAGCGCCAACGTAGAAGAATAAAATGCGCAGCGGAATTTTATTGATGGCCGACGGGATATTTTTCTCCGGATTGGACGTTTCTGCCGCCGATACCCCAACCAGCTCCACGCCAACATAAGCGAACACGACCATTTGGAACGAGAGCAGGAAGCCTTGGATGCCATTAGGAAAGAGGCCGCCATGGGCCCAAATATTTGTTGCCGTAACGGTTCCAGCATCCGTCTTGAATCCGATCACCAGCAAAATGACTCCAAGGGCGATGAGCACAAGAATCGTAACGACCTTGATTAAGGCAAACCAAAACTCCAATTCACCGAAATTTTTTACCGTTAATAGATTTAGCCCCAGCAAAATGATCAAGCAGATCACGGCCGGAACCCATTGCGGGATGTCAAACCAATACTGCACGTAGACCCCCACCGCAATCACGTCGGCCATGGCCGTCATGATCCAGCAAAACCAGTAGGTCCAACCGGTGACAAACGCTGCCCGCGGTCCCAGATAATCTTCGGCAATGTCCGTGAAGGATTGATATCCCGCTTTGGACAACAGCAGTTCTCCCAATGCTCTCATCACAAAAAAAACGGCGATCCCCACAAGCAGATAGGCAAAAACGATCGACGGCCCGGCCAGCTGAATCGCTTTACCGGATCCGAGGAACAACCCCGTCCCAATTGTGCCGCCAATTGCAATCAGCTGAACGTGCCGATTCGCCAGATCTCTCTTTAATTCCTGTTGTGCCATTCCCGACTCCCCCTTAAAATTTACGAACTATCCTTCCTCACCCATGTGAATTCATGAACAAATTAGGCATAAAAAAAGAGATTGGATGCCCTCCAATCTCCGGTACGTAAGATGAATAAATAGGACTTGGTATACTCGGCGAACCGCCTACCAAATCGATGGATTTATCCTCTTCTGTCCTTTTGCCTGAGATTGTGAACCCTTCGGCGCCGCGGGAACCGCGGTCTCTCCAGAAGCTGCTCCGGCTATAGTGCGATCCATAGCCATCATAGCTTGTAAGTATTCAATTGTTCATTTGTTACAATGAATGTGAAATTTTTATCAATCTTAATCCTCGTTGTTCGTTTTGTCAACCCACATTCGGTAGGGCGGGCTAGAGCAGGATGAATGTTCCGCTGATAAAGCCTATCTCCTTATGCTAAACTAGAGAGAGGCGATTGAAGCCAGGTCTAAAGAAAGGAGACTTCCCATTGGCTAGAAAACAATCCTACTCCCATTCGGAGCTGTTGAACCTGACGAAACGTTTGGTGCTGGAGCACGGTTACGACGGGTTTAATCTTAAATTGCTCTCGCAGCACCTGCCAGGCGCCCGCAGTACAATCTATCAGTATTTTGCCAATAAAGATGAGATCGTTGCTGCGTGCATGAAACGCGTTACTGCAGGGATCCTTGAGAAGGCCTCTGCCCTTGACGAGTCCGACGCGATGCAGGCTCTTCAGGAGCTACTGGGGATCTACCTGGAGGAATACCAGTTGCATCAGCTCTTAAGCGATGCGTATAAAATCAAAACGTCGAATTCGGAAGCTGCGCGCCGTGATATTGAATTTGTTGAAGAAGCCCACGATTTTCTCAAGGTCCAGCTGACCCGTCTGTTCCAGAAAGCCCAGCAGGAGGGCAAATTAAGAGAAGACATCCCGCTTCCCGTTCATGTGGGTGTGTTTTTTAATCTGATCAATACGCCAAATATGATGAGTGTTCCGCTTCCCCAATGGAGCAAGATGCTGTTTGAGGTGTGGATGGGAGGAGCAATAAAGTAGGAAAAAAGCACTTCCATATTTTTATTTTTGACACGAGTGTCAAAATGGTGTTTAATCAAGAGGTAATGATTTAGCCGTATTAAATTAGACACATGTGTCAAAAATAGAGTGAGGAGATGAACAAACCCTATGTTTTTAGCAATGAAAGAGATCCTGCACAGTAAGATGAGGTTTTCGATGATTGTCATCATTTTTGTCATGATGGCATGGCTCGTCTTCATTCTATCCGGATTGGGGAACGGATTATCTTCCCTGGCGGCATCAGCTTTTAAAAATATGAAAGCAGATTATGTGGTCTTCGAGCAAGGGGCCCAGTCTTCCATGAGCAAGTCCCTCCTATCCGAACAATTGGTGGGTGAAGCCGAGAAATTGCCGAATGTACTTGCAGCGGCTCCGATGGGAAGCACGATGGCAACCGCTCTGAAAGGCGATAGCACGAACAATGACGATAAAGTGGATATCGCGATCTTGGGTATTCTTCCCGGAAGCTTCCTGGAGCCGGCTGTAATTCAAGGCGACCCGCTGTCGAATGAGAACTTAACCGCCGTTATCGTTAACGATTCCATGAAGGACGAAGGGTTCCAACTTGGAGATACGTTCAAGCTGGACGGATCCACCGTGGCCTTAACGATTATAGGGTTTGTTGAAGATCAGACCTATAACCACCTTCCGGCCGTGTTTATTCCGATGCCGGAATGGCGCGAAATCGCGTTTGCTGCGCCTGGCTCGGATAAAGGGATTGAAGGACCTGTCAACGCGATTATGCTGCAGGGATCGGATATTGATCCGGATACGATCAGCAGCAAGCTCACGAATACCGACACCGTAACCCGTGCGAAAGCAGTACAGGGAATGCCCGGCTACAAGGAAGAGAGCGGCACCATCTTGATGATGCTGGCCTTCTTGTTCGTCATTTCCGCCTTTGTGCTAGGTGTGTTCTTCTTCGTCATGACGATGCAGAAAACGAACCAATTCGGGATCATGAAAGCTATCGGTGCAAAGAACGGATTCTTAAGTAGAGCGATTGTGTCGCAAGTATTCGTTCTTTCGTTGGTTAGTATTGTCATCGGGGTCCTTCTAGCCTACGGGACTGCGGCGATCATGCCAAAGGGCATGCCGTTTATGCTGGATACCAAGCTAGTCATCGTTTATTCGATTGTCCTTTTGATGATTGCCGTGCTGAGTTCACTGGTTTCGGTTCGTAAAATTACAAAAATAGATCCGCTTCAAGCGCTTGGGAGGGTTGAATAATGACAACCATGGGTTTGCAACTAACCAATGTGTCTAAATATTACGGCGAGGGCAGCACCCGGGTATGCGCCCTGGAGAATGTGTCTATTACCGTTGAGCCAGGGGAATTTGTCGCTGTCGTTGGCCCTTCGGGATCAGGGAAAAGCAGCTTCTTATCCATTGCTGGAGCTCTGCTCAAAGCCTCCGAGGGGGAAGTTACCTTGAATGGGCTGCCTCTCTCCAAGCTGTCCGATAAAGAGTTGTCCAGTATACGATTGCAAGAAATCGGGTTTATTATGCAGTCTTCCAATCTGGTACCTTACCTCCAAGTCCTTGACCAGTTACTGGTCGTAAAGAAGATGGCCGGAAAGATAAGTGCGGAGGATAAAGCGTACGCCGTCAAGCTGCTGGAGGAATTAGGGCTGGGGGCGAAGTTAAAAAGCTTCCCGGAAGAGCTGTCAGGCGGCGAGAAACAACGGGTTGCGATTGCACGGGCCTTGATGAATCATCCCAACGTGATTTTGGCAGATGAGCCCACGGCCAGCCTCGATACCAAGCGAGCGCACGAAGTGGTCAGCCTGATCGCAAACCAAGTGAAGACGCGCCGAATTGCGGCGGTTATGGTAACTCACGATGAGCGTATGCTCGAGTATTGCGATAAGGTGTATCACATGGAGGATGGCAAGCTGCAGCTTACGAAGCAGGTTCATTTGGCACACTAAATAAGGAGGGGTTGAAGATGATCGTCGTCACCAACCGAATTCAGGTCAGAAAAGGAATGGGAGCGATCATGGCTCCTGGCTTTACGGCCTCCGGTTCGCTGGATTCAACGCAAGGGCTTGTGAAAGTTGAGGTACTCCTGGCGCAACACGCAGATCATGATGAACTAAATGTGAATATGCATTGGGAATCCATGGACGATTTCACAGCGTGGAGAAACAGTGATCGCTTTAAAGAAGCCCACAAGCGTCCGGAGCCAAGCTCCCATGGGGAGCCAAAAGAATCTCCGATTCTCGAAAGCCAGTTGATCACCTATGAAGTCGCCTCACTGAAAGAAATCGCGAGATAACTTTAATCTCTCAACCGAAAAAACCCAGCTCATTCAATTGGAATGGGCTGGGTTTTTGGGCTTTACGTTACAAGGTCTCTTCCTGCGGCTCCAGCACCCGGATGGCCGTACCAAACGTAATAAGATACTCGGCAGATATTGATTCATCGTCGGAACGTCGAGCTCGAAGTGAGCCTCCCGATCGGTGCGTTCCGTTAAATAGT
This sequence comes from Paenibacillus rubinfantis, assembly GCF_001486505.1. Lineage (GTDB taxonomy): Bacteria > Bacillota > Bacilli > Paenibacillales > Paenibacillaceae > Fontibacillus > Fontibacillus rubinfantis. The sequence continues at coordinate 169,774 of NZ_LN909063.1, read as the reverse complement.
GACGGAGATGCCAATGGCCGCATAACCGGGCCGGACAGATCAAGAAGACCGTTTCCTGCAAAAGCAAAAGCCCCCAAGAGGGGGCTGTCATGCGGTCCAAAGCTTAAAACGGGTTCGTCGCAATAAAGCTGGCCGTCTTCACATAAACGCGTTGGCTGAGCTTTAATTGATTCACGATAAACTCCGCCAAATCTTCCGCTTGAATGTATTTGGATTCGTTGTTGTCCTTGATCAAGTTCAAGTCCAAGGCCAAATCGGTAGCTACCGTGCTCGGGGTTAATGCCGAGACCCGAATGTTGTTGCGGCGAACTTCTTGGGCCAGCGACTCGGTGAACCCGATCACGGCGAACTTCGAGGCGCTGTAGGCGCTCGCGGTGGCCGCCCCGTTCAGGCCGTTCGTCGAGGCGATATTGATGATGTCTCCGCTATTTTTTTCAACCATTTGGGGAAGTACAGCTCGGGTTACGTAATAGGTACCCAATACATTGGTGTCGATCATGCCCTTCCATTCGGCCGGGTCCATCTCCAGCACTGTCCCAAACGTGGCAATCCCCGCATTATTGATCAGAATATCCGCAGCTCCCAACTCGTTCTTCAACGATTCGACCGCCGTCTCCACTTGTTCTTTCGAGGCAATGTCGGCTGCTGCGTAAGCGACTTTAACCCCCAGTCCTTCCAGCTCAGTGGCAACTTCCTTTAACGTCGACTCCGTTCTTGCCATTAACCCGATGTGGACACCTTCCTTCGCTAAGGCAACCGCCGTTGCTTTGCCGATCCCCCGGGCTGCTCCCGTGATGATCGCGACTTTTCCTTTTAATGACTGTGCCATTTCCCTTGGCTCCTCTCTTTTTTTAGGTTCTTCACTCCTCTCCTATTATACTGTAACCGGACAGGCAGACGTAAATGCAAAGAAACACGTTGACTTAAACCATGGTTTAAGTCGTATCATAATCGTGTCGACAAGAAACCTTACGTTTGGGGGTCTCCAACATGAAGTTCTATACCATTGGCGAAGCTTCAGCCAAGTACCATATTCCCGAATCTACCCTGCGCTATTATGAGAAAAAAGGACTTCTCCCGTTTATCGAACGGGACGAAGCGGGCAGAAGATTATTTTCCGAGCGTCAATTGGCGTTGCTTCAAATCGTAATTTGCCTCAAGAACACCAATATGCCCATCAGCGGCATAAAGCAATACATGGAATGGGTTGTCGAAGGAGATACCTCGATCGAGAACCGGCTCGACATGCTGGTGAAGCACAAGCAAAACGTGCTGGATGAGATGGCCTTAATGAAGGAACACCTGCAGGGGATTGAAGATAAAATCGAACGTTATCAAATACAACTCCGAGGAGGAGAAAATCGATGAAACTTTCAGGAAATACGATATTGATTACCGGCGGCGGTTCCGGGATCGGGCTCGCTTTTGCGGAGAAATTTGTGGGAGCCGGAAATACCGTGATCGTTTGCGGCCGGCGGGAAAGCGTTCTTGAGCAAGCTCGAGAGCAAGTCCCCGGCTTAATTACCCGAGTTTGCGATTTGGAGCTGGAAAGCGAGCGCCTGGCCTTGTTCGATTGGGTGACCACGAATTATCCCGATGTGAACGTACTGGTCAATAATGCCGGGATTCAGCAGCGCTACAGTGTTCTCAGAGCGGATGTAAGAGACCACTGGCGCGATTACAGCAAGGAGATGACCACGAATATCGAGGCGCCGGTCCATTTGTCGATGTTGTTCGCTCCTTATTTCGCTGAAAAAGAAGCGGCCGCGATCCTTAACGTCACCTCCGGTTTAGCGTTTACTCCTTTTGCGATTGCCCCGGTGTATTCGGCAACCAAAGCGGCGCTTCACTCGTTCACGATGAGCTTAAGACTCCAATTGTCTGCAACATCCGTTGAAGTCATTGAAATTGCCCCTCCTGCAGTAAACACAGATTTAGGAGGCAGTGGTCTGCATACGCATGGAGAACCGCTGGACGCCTTCACGGAAGGCATTTTCCAAGGTTTAGCCGAAGGCAAGCAAGAGATCGGATACGGTTCCTCGGTCGCTCGCCTGCGGATGTCCCGCGACGATATCGACCAATACACGGAACAGCTGTATCAAGCCACCAAAGACTCAATTGAGTCCTGAGGTGGAGTCGTAAAAGGAATCAGGGTGTCCCTTCGTCATCAACGATGACGTAGGGGCACCCTTTGTGCTTCAATCAACTTTGGTTGAGGAGCAGGATTACAGACCTCACAAAAAAAAGGTAAATAAATAAAGAAAAAAGGCGCCTGGAAAGGCGCCTTTATCTATTTCGGCCCTATTACGCTGATGCCCCAAGTGCCTCTTCCGAGGCGGAAACCGGTTTGACGAGCGCTTTTTTCTCCCAAGCACGGCTTCTCCAGCGAAGCAACATAATAAGTCCGCGCAGCCATTCATCCACGGCAAATGCAATCCATATGCCCAGCAGCCCGATTCCCAAGTGAACGCCCAGCAGGTACGCCAGCGGAACCGAAACGCCCCACATTGAGCATACGCCCATCAGAACGGGGAATCGCGCATCCCCGGCGGCGCGCAGCGAATTAATGATAACCATATTGAAGGTCCGACCGGGCTCCAGCACGATAGATAACAGGAAGATACTTGCCCCCGCCGCAATAATCTCCGGATTCTCCGTAAACATGCCGATGAGGTCATGTCGGAAAATCGAAGCCACTCCGACGATAAGCAACGTGAGCAAGAAGCTGATCCTTACGCTTTTCATCAGCCGCTTGTAGGCCGCCTTCATCTCACCCGCCCCAACCATTTGCCCGACGATGATCTCCGTCCCCGCTCCAATCGACGCGGCTAGCGCCATAAAGTAGTTCGAGATGTTCATCACGTACACATGCGTATTCAAGGCGGTAATGCTAATCATATTCACGAAACCGATGATCATGAGGTACTGCGACTGCCAAGCGAGGTGTTCTCCCGCCGCCGGCAGCCCCACGCTTAAAATCTGCTTGGCATACGTCCCATTCCAAGTCACGTAATCCTTCCCGCGAATCGGCGCAGGAACCCGGCGATACAAGATGAAGAACAGCACGATAATGCCGACAAAACGGCTAACTACGGTCGATATGGCCGCGCCGGTAACGCCCATTTCCGGAAAGCCCAGGTTCCCGAAGATCAACAGATAGTTGCCCGTGACGTGGAGAAGATTCACGCCAAGCGTCACGTACATGACGCTTTTGGTATTCCCACTCGAACGGATGACCGATGAAACGGCATAAGACAGCGCCTCGATCCACATAAAGCCGCCGATGATCTTCAAATAGTGGCTAGCGATACCAATCTGTTCCGAATTTAGGTTGAGCAGCCGCAGAAGCGACTCTCCAAAGCTAAAGAGGACAATACTAACGAGAATCCCGAAGATGAGGTTCATCGTGATCGCCAGTGCCGAGACGCGGCTTGCCTCTTTCTCCCGTCCCGCACCGAGATACTGGGATACCGCAACACTGGTTCCGATGCCCACAAACCCAAACATCAAGATACAGAAATAAATGATTTCATTGGCTAAGCCCACCGCTCCTGTTGCGGTATCGGAGATACGGCTTAGCATAAATACGTCCACGGTGCCGAGCATCATCCGCAGAACGGAATCAATAAAGATCGGCCAGGTTACCGCAAAAAGACTTAGTTTCTTCCATGAAGGAATACGTTCAGTTAAAGTCACGATTCACAAGCTCCTACTAGGTGTATTCTTTGTCGCCTTCCCTAGTGTAGCGTTCGCAAATCGATTCGTCTATGGGGAAATTATGTTTAGGCAACTTTACTTTTGGGAGTCGCACCACGCGGTATGACCTAATAAGGCTCGCATCGTGGCCATATACTTATCTTCCGATTGCGTCCATCTTAATTGTGCCGTTTCTTCTGCATCAGGCCCTGCCACATACCGCAGCTGGTTCGTCGGATCCGAAGCGGCTTTGATCACTTGATCTGCCACCGCATGTTCATCCGCAGGTTCAAACGGAGAATGGCTCAAGGATTGCATCATGTGATTGAGCCCTCTGAAGCAAACTTCTTGGCTGAGGTATTTCCTAAACCTGAAGAACAACCGGTAATCAACACTGTTTTTCTCATCGTATCAGTTCTCCTTTTATCCCTCGATTGATAACCACCCCCCAAGCTTACATGACTGTAGGAACTCTAAGTCAACACCTTAATTTTCTTGAAGAAACACAGGAATAAATCGTTGTTTTTCACCTAAATCCACTCTAATATAGTTGGAGTAACTCTAATCGAAGGAGGGGAAGAAACGCGATGTCCTATACGGTGAGGCAAGTTACAGAACTCACGGCAATCTCTCCGTACACCTTGCGTTTTTATGAAAAAGAAGGAGTTCTTCCTCAAGTTGAGCGCGATGCCAACGGGGTCCGCCTCTACCGGGAGATCAATATCGATTGGATCAATACCGTGCAGGCCCTGCGTTCGACCGGTTTATCTTTGGAAGAGATCAAGCATTACACAGAGCTTTATCTGCGTGGAGAGGAAACGTTGCAGGAGCGAAAAGTAATCCTCTCGGAGCAAAGAACCAAAGTGGAACAGCAAATATCGCACCTCATCAAAATTTTGGAGAAGCTCAACTATAAGTTGGCTCTCATCGAAGCGCAGGAGAATAAGTTCGACAAGCTTCCTTAACGAAAAAAGGCGTCCGCTTGGGCGCCCGTTCCGTATCTTAAGATTCTTCCACGTACTTCTTGAAATTGTCCATAATCGCTTGCCAGCCCGCTTGCTGGAACTCGACCGGATGCGAGCTTTCGGCATCAAACGTTTCAACGACCTTCGTCCCTTGGCCTTCCGCGGCAAAGGTAATTTCCACCCGTCTGCCGTCCCCCATGGTGTAGGAGATGAGCTCGTGCGTTTGGACTTCATCATAAACTCCGCCAAAATCAAAACCCATGCTGCCGTCCTTCGCTTCCATCCGAGTTACGAAGGTGCCCCCGGCCCGCAAATCGTTCTCCGCTCTTGGCGCATGCCAGTCCTCCGATGCTTGGTTCCACTTCGTAATGTGCTCCGGCTCTGTCCAATAACTCCACACCTTTTCCATAGGGGCTTGAATCACCGCTTGAACGGTTACTTTCGTTGGTTGATTGGTTTCCATGTTTCAATGGCACCTCTTTCAATAGGATGGTTGGTTTACCTTTACATTCCTATAGACGTAAGCCGATTTCGAAATTCATCGGTCCAATTGCTCTGGAAGCCCCAATCGGGAAAATAATTTGGTGTTTATGAAATTTTGGACGTGGAGAATCTGATGATCCTTGGTTTCAAGGACATGAATTCCCCAAGGAACCAGTTGGTCTCCATCCCGGCTTGGCATATACTGCGCAAGCGCCGGATACCCGCCGTTGATCTTAACCGGCAAAAACCGAGAGCCCTCGCAATGCCAACGAGTAAGCGAGAAAAACTTCGCCAAATCCTCCCTGCCGCGGACCCACATCGGGAATGGCGGCATGGACATGCAGCCTTCCTCGTGAAATAACGCGACCAACCGGTCGACGTCAAATTGCTCGAAGGCCTCCACATAACGCGATAGCAGCTCGCGGTCCGGCTCGCCTTCCATGCGGCTGAGCTCATCGGAACGCAGCTCGGCTCGGTTCATCGTCTCCCTTGCTCTCTGCAGCGCGCTGTTTACGGCCGCCGCCGACATCCCCATGGTCTCTGCAATTTGCTTCGAGGACCAATCGAAGACATCCTTTAGAATTAATACGGCACGCTGACGGGGAGGCAAGGTCTGCAGCAGCGCGATAAAGCAGAGCTGCAGGGTATCCTTGCGGATCAGCGCGTCCTCAGGGTTCTCCCCGAAGTCGGGAGCCAGCCAGATCCAGGCGGAATCGGGTAACGTCTCGCGAGGTTCCACGATGGAGCTCGCCGGATCGGACAAGTCAACGGGAAGCACCCGGCGCTTCGCCTGTCTCAGTTTATCCAGACATAAGTTGGAGGCGATCCGATAAATCCAGGTCTTATGCGAGGATTCCTGTCGGAACGAGCTCCAGCTTTGCCAAACGCGGATATAGATCTCCTGAACCGCATCGTCCGCGTCATCGATCGATCCCAGCATCCGGTAGCAGAACGCGGTAAGCTCCGGCCTCATTTTTTCCAATAACTGCAGGTCCAGGGTAGTTCCGTTCATATAAGCCTCCTTTAGGCAGGAAATAAGAAATCATGTAGCGCAGCTGTTCTAACGTATATTCATCCAAACTTGCCTTATCCTGTTCGATTACAGTCAAAGCATCCGGTTTAAGCATTCGGATCCCTCCCTTTTACTCACGTTTAGGGGACCTCTATTATATTCTTTTTCCCCTTCTGAATCCCTTTCGGAAGAGGGCCCTCTCCGCAAAATATTTTAAATTCGTGATAATTCCTTGCTCCCCTAAAATATGGATACCTCACCCGAAATATGGAACCTATTCATCGGATGACCGGATTGATAGAATGAAAGCGTTCTCCTATGTAAGTATTTCCCTATCCATGCATACGTTGGGAGAATCACAATAATAAAGGGAGGGTATTCATGAAACGATCTCACTTTACGGAAAGGCGGCTGGCTCAAAAGGTATTCAGCTTGCTCCTGGCGGTCATCATGGTAGCTGGCGTCAGTTTAATGCCGTCGCCAAAGGCTCAGGCAGCCGGAACTACGATTACCTCGATGAGTTACTTCTCGGCAGGGGACGGGCCGGTGATCACGAAGTCGGGTGTCGGACAAGCCAGTTACGGCTTTGTCATGCCGATTTTTAACGGCGGCTCTTCCACCTGGAGCGATGTTGTGCAAGACTTAGGCGTCAAGGTGAAAGTCAACGGCAACTGGGTTGATATCGACAGTATCAGCAGCTTTATCTACAACCAGAACTGGGGTCACTGGAGTGACGGCGGTTTTAATGGCTATTGGTTCACCCTTTCCGCAACGACCGAGATTCAGCTGTACTCCAAAGCAAATGGGGTTACGCTCAATTACACTCTCGTCTTTGAAAATATCAACAAAACGACCATTACCGCGATGACACCAACGCAAGGTCCGGTCATCACCGCAGGCACGACGGGCGGAGCCGGCTTCACCTATCCCGTCTTCAACAACGATCCGGCCGTTCCTTATGCCGCGGTAGCCGAGGATTTGAAAGTCTACGTGAAGCCGGTGAACAGCAGCACCTGGATCGATATCGACAACAATGCGGCCAGCGGCTGGATTTATGATCAGAACTTCGGCCAGTTTACCGACGGAGGCGGAGGTTACTGGTTTAACGTCACGGAGTCGATCAACGTCAAGCTGGAATCAAAGACCTCGTTGGCGAACGTGGTCTATACGATTATTTTTAATGAACCTGTCCGAAATTCGTACGTCCTGACGCCTTATGAGGGAACGACGTTCACCGCAAATGAAAGCGGTGCCATCGGGCTGCCTCTGCCGAAAATCGACGGAAGCGCCGCCATCGCCACAGAGTTGGGGAATTTCGTCTATCAAATCAACCGCAATGGGCAATGGGTGGATCTAGCGGATTCCGGGCAAAGCGGGTTCGTTTATTCCGCGAATGGTTACAATAACCTGTCCAGTGCGAATCAATGGGGCTATTGGGCGGACTATATCTATGGCCTGTGGTTCCAACCGATCCAGGAAGATATGCAAATCCGTATTGGATATCCTTTAAATGGGCAAAAGGGCGGTAACGTTGAAAACAACTACGTCACTTACACCTTTATTGGCAATCCAAACGCCCCGCGGCCGGATGAATCCGACCAAGCGGATATTCCGCTCAGCACGCCAAGCAATCCTGCCATTGAAGGATTGTCGCTTATCTGGCAGGATGAATTTATCGGATCTCAGCTGGACACAAGCAAATGGAATTATGAACAGGGATATTACCTGAATGATGATCCCGGCACCTGGGGTTGGGGCAATGCGGAGCTGCAGCATTACACGAACAGCCCGCAAAATATCTTCGTTCAGGACGGGAAGCTCCATATCCGGGCCTTAAACGATCCGAAATCCTTCCCGCAGGATCCGAATCGATATGCACAATACTCTTCCGGTAAGGTGAACACGAAGGATCACTTCTCGCTGAAATACGGCAGAGTGGATTTCCGCGCGAAGCTGCCTACGGGGAACGGCATTTGGCCGGCTCTTTGGATGCTGCCGCAGGATCAAACCTACGGCACCTGGGCCGCTTCCGGTGAAATCGACGTCATGGAAGCCAGAGGGCGTCTGCCCGGCAAATCTTCCGGCGCCATTCATTTTGGCGGACAATGGCCGGCCAATACGCATCTCTCGGGCGAATACAACTTCCCGTCCGGGCAAACCATCGCCAATGACTTCCATGTCTATTCCGTGGTTTGGGAAGAGGACAACATCAAGTGGTACGTTGACGGCAAGTTCTTCTTTAGAGCAACCCGGGATCAATGGTATTCCGCGGCAGCGCCAAACAACCCGAACGCTCCGTTTGATCAGGCGTTTTATCTCATTATGAACCTGGCGGTCGGCGGAAACTTCGACGGCGGCAACGCTCCGAATCCCGGCGATATCCCGGCCACGATGCAGGTTGATTATGTGCGTGTGTATAAGGATAATGGAACTGGAGGCGGTGGCGAGAATCCCGGAAACCCTGGGAATCCTGGGAATCCTGGGGACCCGGGCACACCCTCCACGATCGTCATCGGCGATCAAGTGAAGGGGCTGAAGAAAACCGGCGATAACCTGCTGTTCTACGTGAACGGCGCTACTTTCGCGGATCTGCACTATAAGATCAATAACGGCGGTCAGCTGAATGTCGCCATGACCCCAACGGGGAACGGCAACTATACCTATGCGGTCAACAACCTGAGTCAAGGGGATCATGTGGAGTATTTCTTCACCTATAACCCCGGGCAAGGAGCGCTGGATACCCCCTGGCAAACTTATGTTCACGGGGTTACGCAAGGAGCACCGGAATAGCTGGCGAGACAACTCGACCACCATTCCATCAAACCAGGGCTCCCTATCGGGGGCCCTGGTTCTCTTTTTTGCATGCATACGGAGTTCTTTGAATACAATAAATCGGTGTTTATGGGTTTAAACTCGACAGAAAGGATGTCGCTTCTGTGAAGATTTTTTTGAAAGCCATCTACCGGGAATACATAAACGGTTTGAATAAAAGGGATTTAGCGCAACTGGGCCGATTTGTGCATGACGAGGTTTGTTATAATGATCGGCTGATCGGCTTAACCGGTTACCGAGACATGCTGGAGGGCAATTACCGAGATATTCCAGATCTCTATTTCAATATTCATACCCTCGTTTGCGAGCCGCCTTATATTTCGAGCCGCTTACGCTTTGATGTCACGCCCAAGGGGCAATTTATGGGACTTCCTGTGGATGGGAGAAGCGTATTGTTTTATGAAAATGTCATTTACAAGTATGAAGACGGGAAAATCAAGCAGGTGTGGTCCGTCATTGATAAAGCGGCGATCGAAGCACAAATCGGAAGATAAAGTGAAAGACCGTTCAACGTTGAACGGCCTTCCTTCCCGTCATTTTAATATTCGCCTTTAACCACAAAAAACGAGCCCCGGATCGTACCGGCCAATTTAGACTTCTGCCGGGCAAACTTAAACTTCTTCTCCTCCAGCTCCTTGGGGACCTCCATCCCTTCGGACAGCTTAAAGCCTACGGCCCGCTTCTTGGGATCATCCAACGTATACAGGACGTTGACCCCTAGCCCATCCTCATAGAAGACGAAAGCCCACCGGATGTTTTCGACTTGAAAAAACGACGTCTCTAACGGCTTGGCCGCAAACTCGATGCCCCGTTCTTCTTTTAAGATCCGGTTCACGTAATCCAGGGTTTCCTGGCTTTCGCTGGCCGGCTCGACCGTAAACACATGTTTATATTTGTTCATAAAGTAACGCGCTTCATTTGCACGCAACCCGGCTAACGCCTCTGCTACAGGAGAGGATTCTAAACCGACGATGGATACATTTTTGAAATCAACGACATAGGACATGCTAGCCCCTCCTCTTCTTCTCTATTTCCTTACGACAGGGATCCACATTTCCCCCGCGATGCGGCCGTTCTCTTCCTCCATCAATACCGTTGTATTGGGCCCGCCAACATAGGCAACATGGCTCACTTCCGGCAAGACTTGGCCAAAAGCGATCCCCGCCAGCTGATTACTTAACTCATCCGCCGTTGTTCCCTCCCCTTTCACCACCAGGTATTCCCCCTTCGGGAATTGGATGACCCGGGAGCCCTCTGCGGCCGGCAGCGATTCATGGCTTAATACGCCAGCGTAATACATCATTTTGTTATTGACCGCTTCATTTACAGCAAAAACGTAGTCATTTTCGGCAATCGCTTTGAGCTGTTCGAGTCGGCCGTCCTCGGTGACGGCTTGCCAGAAACTCGACTTTTCCTGATTGATGCCGGCAAAATCCGTGTAATGGCTTTTTAATTCCGTGCCCAAACCAAATACGGTGAAGCCATCCTTCTCTTCCAAAACATAATTCGCCATGTTTTCGTTACCACCTTTACTTAAAATTTGTTTTATATGCTTGATGGGTTTATCATAACTTTAAATCATGTCAAAAAATGAACCTGTTTAGGAGCCCTGATGAAAAAAGTTGAACGGATTAATACCATCATGCGGTATATCAACAACCGATCGCACTTTACCATCACCGAGATTATGCGCGAGTTTCACATCTCCCGTTCGACGGCGATTCGGGATATACGGGAAATCGAAGCTTTAGGGATGCCCCTGGTCGCCGAAGTTGGTAGGGATGGCGGTTATTCCGTCATGCATAACTCGATCCTGCCCGTTGTTCGTTTTACCGATACGGAGATCAAAGCGCTGTTCATCGCCTTCATGGCGACGAGAAATGCCCAGCTTCCTTACTTGAAGAGCCGCCAATCCTTAGCTGAAAAATTGCTGGGGCTCATCTCCAAAAACCAGCAGGACGACCTCGTGCTCTTGGATGAAATCCTGCTGTTTGAAGGGACCAATCCGCATAATCCCGATCTGTTGGAGCTCTCGGACCTCCCCCACCCGATGCTGGAGAAGTTGATCCAGAACCTGCTCCTCGACAACTACTTATGGATTACCCTAGAAGAAGGGGAGGAAATCAACTCTTACCCTATTTTTCTCCTGCATCTGTATCATGAGAAAAGCCTGTGGCTGATGGAGGCCTATGATTTGCAGGAAGAGAAGAAAAAGCTGTTTACCGTCGACCAACTGACGCAAGTTGAGCCTTACTCTCCCAAGAAGCGAATGAGTCGGAAGAAGATTCTAGAGCTCCTTGGCAAGCAAGAGGAGGAAATGAATCTGGTCCTTGAACTAGGCCCTTACGCCATTGCCCAATACAAAAAGTATCATCCCTTAAAAGCATTCATTTCCTATACCAACCCCTATCAAACCACCGCCATGCTAAAGATGTTTGTCCAAGTAAATCAACGGGACGAGATCACCGAGACGATCAACTGGCTGCTGTTTCTAGGGGAGGATTTCAAATTCAGGAAGGTACCGGAGGAAATCATCGAGGCGTTACGTCATAGAGGTAAGGAAATAGAGCAGACAGTAAAAGCTAGATAAGGAGGTAAGGATAGATGGAGAATCATTCTTCTACATCCGCATTAGGGGAGTTCATTAAATCACGCCGTCATCGGCTTCAGCCTGAAGATGCCGGGATCCAAACCTTGCCCGGCCGACGACGGACCCCGGGGCTTCGGAGAGAAGAAGTCGCCTATCTTGCCAACGTGAGTGTTACTTACTACACCTGGCTGGAACAGGGGCGCGAGAAGAATCCCTCCCCTGAGGTGTTGTCCCATATCAGCCGGGCGCTGCAGCTGGACGAAGATGAACGCAGACACTTGTTTAACCTAGCTTCACTGGATCAGGTCAGTTATCCTCAGGCACCCAAACCGGAGAAACCGGATCCAAGCCTGCTGCAAAGCTTGGTGGATCAATTGCGTTACCCTTCCTTTATTGCAAATGAGGTAGCTGATATTCTCGTTTGGAATCGCGGGGCGGAGCGGGTCATTGGGGATTTCGGCCGAATGCCGTCCAACGAGCGGAACATGGCGACGCTGTTGTTTCTAGATCCCGAGTATCCAAAAAGGCTGGTGAATTGGGAAGAATTCGCGCGGTACATTACCGCGTTGACCCGAGCCACTTACGACCTTTACAAAAACAATCCGTTGTACGTGGAACGATTTGAGCAATTAAAGCAGAATAGCGAGGATTTCGTACGGATGTGGGAGTGGCATGAGGTTCGGCAAAAGAGTACTTTCCACTACCCCATCCATTATCGCCTGCCGGACGGTCAGGTGCTGTCGTTCACGATCCATTGCGCTACAGCGATCGACAATGATCCCGGACTGCACTGGTGCTTCTTTGTTCCCACCCCCGGCTCAGGAACGGAGGAGAAGCTGGCGCAGTTGCTGGCAGAGGACCAAGGCAGCGAAGCGTCCTCACCGTCTAGTCAGGAGCTTAGCTAACCGCATTTGCAAGGTAGCTTTAGGGTCATCCCTTTGGGGATGACCCTTTCTCTCTCTTGTTTACTACTCCTGCTCCGTTCCCATTAGCTCGAACAATTAGGACGGGTTGGCAGCGATGAATATCGAATATCTTCCGAAATCGGTCATATCAAAAGAATAAAGACGCCGATGGGCGTCTTTATTCGAATAGGGTGAGGCAACCATGCCTCCGGGCAAGGTCCTTGCCAGGGCCAAGTTAGGTTTGAAGATAACTCAAGAAATTCTTCGCCAATTCCTGCGGAACAAGCCCCGCAGGATCACGTCCGCTCAAGATCCAGAAGAAGCAAGGGCCGATGAACAAGGCGGTGGCCTGATCCAGCGGAATTGGCACCTGATTCTTCTCGAATAGGTGCTTTAGAATGACCTGGGCCGTATCGCCGATCGGGTCTTTGGCAGAGAGTAACTCCGCCACTGCGGAGTCCTGCTGTGCTTCACCGAGCAGAGCTCGATAAGCTGCACCCGCCGGAGAGTTCGCAAGAAAGTGGATGAGCGCTTCGAGATAAGCGGTGAGATCCGCCAAGGGATCGCCTGACAATTGGATCGACAGTTCCTCCTCCGCATCCGCAGCGCTCGCCTCAAAGAGAATCTCCGCTTTGTGAGACCACCAGCGATAGATCGTTTGCCGGGACACTCTCGCCTTCTCGGCGATCCCTTTCATTGTCATAGCCGCATAACCAATCTCGACCAGGAGATCGTCAGCTGCATTCAGAACAGCCGCCCTTGCCTGTTCACTGCGAGGACGGCCACTAGGGTGGGTTTCTTTGTTCATTTCCATGTTTCAAATATACATCGAGTCCAATGCCTTGTCTATTTCTTAACGACGTGAGGATATGGATGCGGCAAGCCCTCCTGTGCATTTTGTTATCATCCAAAAAATAATTACTGGACACGGTGTATTGTTTTTGTTATATTATGAGACACGGTGTCTCGTAATTGCAGGTTTGACTGTCGAAACGAATCCCAGCGATGCGATGGACCGAAACAAAACACAGCCTTCAAAGGTTGTAAGGAGGTCATATTGATGAAAGTTTTTGTAACTGGAGCAACAGGATGGATTGGATCGGCCACGGTGGATGAGCTCATGAGAGCGGGTCACCAAGTGATCGGACTGGCACGCTCGGACGCTGCCGCTGCACTGCTCCAAGAGAAAGGGGCCACCGCTCTTCGCGGAGACCTTGATGATCTGGATTCCCTCCGCCGTGGAGCTCTTGAAGCCGAAGCTGTCGTTCACTTGGCGAATAAGCATGACTGGGCGAATCCGGCCGAGTCGGACCGGGCCGAACGTGCCGCTGTCGAGACCCTCGCCAATGCGCTGGTTGGAACCCGTCGGCCCTTCGTGGTTGCCAACGGGATATCCGGCTTAGTCCAAGGCAGACCTGTCCTGGAGACGGATCCATCACCTGCTGTCGGTCCAGAATCTGCCCGGGGCGGTGCTGAGAACCTTGCTCTTGATTACGTTGACCGCGGGGTAGATACCATTATTGTCCGATTCGCACCCACCGTTCACGGAGCCGGTGATTGGGGCTTTATTAATTATCTAGTAAACGCTGCACGCAAGCAGGGCGTGTCCGGGTATATCGGCGACGGTTCTCACGCTTGGTCCGCTGTCCATCGTTCTGACGCAGCCCGACTCATCCGGCTGGGGATCGAGAAGGCACCTGCTGGATCGCGTCTACATGCCATCGCCGAAGAATCGATAAGCACCCGGACCATCGCCGAAGTGATCGGACGTGCTTTAGACCTGCCCGTGGTTTCCATCCCGCCGGAAGAGGCAGGAGCTCACTTCGGATTTGTCGGCAGTTTCTTCAAAATGCCTATGATTGGCTCCAGCGAACAGACTCGCCAGCTTCTGGATTGGGCACCGGCCGGACCCACTTTGATGGATGACATTCTATCCGGCGCTTATAAAGAACCAGAGAAAGCATGAGTACTCCAAAGACGACGTCCCCAAATACCGTGAACCCCTCACGGTACCCGGGGCTGATCCTGGCGTGCGTGTGTGCGTGCACCGTTCTGGTCGTGGGCCTGGTCGCTGCCATCAATCTGGCAGTTCCGATCCTCGCCTCCAGCAGTCTGCATCCGAGTTCATCCGAGCTGCTATGGATCGTTGATGCTTATGTCGTCTTATTCGCGTGCCTCGTGATCCCGGGCGGTGCAGCCGGCGACCGATTTGGACGCAAGGGCATCCTGATCGCCGGGCTCGTCACATTCGCAGCCGGTGCGGCAATCTCAGCCGCTTCGGCCAATGTGACGAGCCTGCTGCTTGGACGTGCGATCACAGGTGTAGGTGCAGCGCTGGTGCTCCCCAATTGCGTCGGAGTGCTGGTGCACGCAACCGCACCGGACCGTCGCGGACGTGCTCTCGCCATCTGGGGTATGACAACCGGCTTGGGCGGACTTGTGGGTAATATCGCCGGAGCCGCCTTGCTGACTGCCGGTTCATGGAGAACCTTGTTCTGGGCGATCGTGCCGTTTGCGCTTCTCCTCGCGCTATGGACCGCTCTTGCCGTACAACGGAGCAGCCGCAGCCCCCGCAGCCTTGATCCTGCCGGAACAGTATTACTCGTCGCAGCCATCGTCGCTCTCCTGATCGGCATCATTGGAGGTCCCGAATACGGCTGGAACAGCACGGTGGTCATCACGGCATTTACGGTCAGCGTTATTCTCAGCGCGATCTGGGTCGCGGTTGAGCTGAGAGTACGTTACCCCGTACTGGATCCGCGTCTATTTCGGATCCTTCTGCTCAGCACCGCCAGCCTAGGGATGCTCGTGCTGTTTTTCGGCAGCTTTGGCCTGTTCTATCTTAATGCATCCCTCCTGCAGTATGGACGCGGGTATTCCGTGCTGCAAGCCGGGTTAGCCATCGTTCCGATCTCGGTGCCCATGTTGCTTGGTACACGAATCGTTCCCGATCTAGTGAAGCGCATCGGGATCCCCGCAACGCTGACCACGGCCTTCCTTGCCATCAGCATTGGATTATTCGGCTTGGCGTCCGCCGCCTACCAGCCTTATCTCGTTTACGCAGCTTGGCTGGTTCTGATCGGGATTGGCATCGCCCTCGCGCTTCCCTGCTTGACTGCAGAGATCACGTCGGCCTTGCCCACCGAGCAGGCCGGCGTTGCTGGAGGGCTTCAATCGGCGACCCGGGAACTCGGGAGCGCCCTTGGCGTCGCGATCGTGGGTACGACATTAACCGAATCGTTCACCCGGCATCTACCGGCAAATCTTCAACAAGGTTCCGTCCCTCACACGGTTGCCGATGCCGTTGCGGCGGCTCCTGCTCAGCAAACGGCAATCCTCAACGCCTTCGTCTCGGGAGCTCAATCAGCACTGCATGTAGCAAGCGTCGTTACGCTTCTGGTCGGCATCCTCGTCGTCGCGGCAACCTTTCGAGCTAGCCGTCGTTTATCTGATCAGAGTTTGAATGCGGCAAGTTCAACTTCTGCTCCCAACAGGTAAAACCCCGCTGTCCCGAGGGGACCGCTAAAATCAATCGCCGTCTCAACCCGAGCAGGGATGGGACGGCGATTGGTTTTACGTGGGATTCCACCCTCCCAGCGCCTTGCGTAACTGCCGGATGTCTCTCCCGGGAGGCAACCCAAACTTCCGCGCATACTCCCGGCTGAAATGCGAAGGGCTTTCGTATCCTACCTGGAATGCCGCTTCGGCGGCTTCCATCCCCTCCGTGATCAACAGTCTTCGTGCCTCTTGGAGCCTGAGCTGCTTCTGATATTGAATCGGGCTCATGCCCGTAACTTCCTTAAAGTATTGATACAAAGAAGATGCGCTCATTCGCACCTCCTCCGCCAATTCCTCCACACGCAGGGGCTGTGTAAATTCACGATTCAACCGTTCAACCACTTTCGAGATTCGCTGGGCATGGCTGCCGATAAGGGCGAACTGTTTTATCGCTGCATTCTGTTCATCCTGAACCACGCGGTAGATGACCTCACGAATGATACTTTCGGCAAGCACGGGAATGTCTTGAGGTGTGTCCAGCAACCGCACCAGTCTGAGAACGGCGTCGAGCAGCGCATCGTTCATCCG
This sequence comes from Paenibacillus rubinfantis, assembly GCF_001486505.1. Taxonomy (GTDB): domain Bacteria; phylum Bacillota; class Bacilli; order Paenibacillales; family Paenibacillaceae; genus Fontibacillus; species Fontibacillus rubinfantis. The sequence continues at coordinate 153,205 of NZ_LN909063.1, read as the reverse complement.
GCTGACCACAAGACCACGTCCAGGAGACGGCTTCCTCCGTTTCGTTTCTCCCGAGGAGCGTAGCACCTCGAGGACCTGCCCCATATTAAAGCGCAGCTGCAGGCTTAAGTAGGGTGCCTCAGGGGATGCCTCCAGCACCTGACCCGTAATGGGTAAGTGGACCGAAGCCGTCAAATAACTGGATGGATCATAGCGGTAGCTCTCTTCCCCCAACATCACAACCTTTGAACCTTGGGCCACGATACAAAGTGACGGTTCATATACCGAATGGACCCGTTCGGAAATCTGGGAGGTCCGAATCAAGGACAAGCCGGGGATCTCCATTTCATGCGTTCCATCCTCTCGGACAAACCGCCCGATGATCCCGGCTAACTCCTTACTTCTCTCCGTACGCGGGCGCGGTTCCCCCATTTGCATTGACATCACTTCCCATTTGGTCGACTTTACTCTCTACCCTATTATTTTTTGGAGGATTAGGCAAGTTTCGTACATGATCCAGCTACCGCCCGGGGATGACCTCGGCTCATAATGAAGGAGGATTAAACACTCAACACAGGCAATCAAGTGTGGAAGGAGAGAATGACATGAACTCCAAAAAGGAAGCTCCTCATCCCTATGTTGGGATGTGGGTAACCGCAGACGGGTATATCCGTCACGAGCTGCTGCCGGGCGGACGTTACGATGAAGCCCGCGGGAATCGCCAAAGCGCCTACCAAGGGAGCTACACCATCGAAGGCGATCATATCGAATATGTAGATGACACCGGCTTTACGGCGGACGGAGATTTTATCGATGGGGTCTTGTACCATGCGGGTATGGTCCTCTATCGAGAACAATAAAGGAAGAGGTGCGATAGCAAGTGACTACACTTCAAGGAAAAACGGTGATCATTACCGGAGCCAGCAGCGGGATTGGTGAAGCCACGGCCCGTGAACTGGCCAGCAAAGGGGCTCACGTAGTCATTGGAGCCCGGCGCTTAGAGAAACTAGAGGCCCTGGCGTCCTCCCTTCGGGAGAACGGCGCTTCGGTTGCTGTCCAACAGCTGGATGTGAAGGATCTGGACCAGATGCGGGCAATTGTCCAGTTGGCGGTTGACCAGTTTGGACGAGTGGATGCCATGGTAAACAATGCCGGCCTGATGCCGCTCTCCCCTTTGGCAGCCCTAAAAATAGAGGAATGGAACCGGATGATCGACGTCAATATCCGTGGAGTCCTTCACGGGATTGCCGCCGGGCTTCCGGTCATGAAGGAGCAAGGCGTAGGGCACTTCATCAATGTGGCCTCGATCGGAGCCTATGAGGTGACTCCGACGGCAGCGGTTTATTGTGCCACCAAATATGCCGTACGGGCCATCACCGATGGGTTAAGACAGGAGGTTGCGGGACAAGGCATCCGCGTGACGCTGGTTTCACCGGGGGTTACGGAGTCCGAGTTGGCTGAGACCATCACGGATAACGAAGCCAAAGAACTGATGATCGAATACCGGCGCACAGCGCTGCCCGCCTCGGCTATTGCCCGCAGCATCGCTTATGCCCTCGAACAACCGGCCAACATTGATGTGAACGAAATGGTGATCCGCCCCCGAGTGTAATAAGGATCCCCACAAACCAATCGCCGTCCAAATCCTAGCAGGGATCTGGGACGGCGATTTTTTCAACGCCCACTCGTTTAGGCCTCCCCTTCCAGCGCTTTGCCCAGCGCGTCCAATATGAGATTTGTACAATAGAACATGACGTAACGTCAGGTGCAAGCTTAAAATTCCGGGTGAAACCAATCGTATAGTTAAGGCCATCTTCCGTGTGCTATACTGTATCTTCGTATTCAGTTGAAAATGGCCGATACTGGGTATTCTTATTCATAAGTAAAGTTGCACGAACCAAATCAGCAGTTAGTTGTCACCTAGGGAGGAAGTAACGGCATGACCGATTTAAACAAACAAAAAGTTGTGGAGAGCGTTCCACAACGAGGATTTTTTGGACATCCCAAGGGATTGTTCACTCTGTTCTTCACGGAGTTTTGGGAGCGGTTCTCCTATTATGGAATGAAAGCGATTCTGACCTTCTATATGTACTACGAATTGAGTCGGGGCGGACTCGGCATGGAGGAGGGCGTAGCCCTTGCCATTATGTCCATTTACGGCTCCCTGGTGTACATGTCCGGGATTATTGGCGGTTGGTTCGCGGATCGGATTTTCGGAGCGTCAAAAGCGGTCTTTTACGGCGGTATTCTCATTATGCTGGGACACATCGCCTTGGCGATCCCGGGAAGTGTCGCCTTATTTTTTGTTTCCATGGTCCTCATCGTCTTAGGTACGGGCTTGCTCAAGCCTAACGTATCGAGCGTGGTTGGGGAGCTTTATAGCGAGCAGGACCCGCGCCGGGATGCTGGCTTCAGCATCTTCTATATGGGGATCAACCTGGGCGCGTTTATCGCCCCGCTGATCGTAGGAACCATCGGCCTGGATTACAATTTCCACCTGGGCTTCGGCATTGCTGCAATAGGGATGTTCTTTGGACTTGCGATCTTTGCCTATACTCGAAAAAGAAACCTCGGCCTCGCCGGCACCTTCGTCCCTAGCCCGCTATCGCCAGCGGAACGCAAGAAAGTGTTCCTGCGCATCGGCCTTGGCGTATTGCTGCTCGCGATCATCGTCGCCATCGCCATCCCGTCAGGTTGGTTAACGTTCAATTCGTTTATCGTGATCGTAGGGATCCTGGGGCTCTTGATCCCCACTTCCTACTTTGTGGTCATGTACCGCAGTCCGCGAACGAGCAAAGTGGAGCGCTCCCGTCTGATCGCGTATATTCCGCTGTTTATTGCGGCGATTATGTTCTGGGCGATTCAAGAACAAGGGTCCACCATCCTGGCGAATTATGCCGATAAGCGGACGCAATTGGATTATGCCGGATTTCATATATCGCCGGCTTGGTTCCAATCGTTGAACCCTTTATTTATTATCACGTTAGCCCCCGTATTCGCCTGGTTCTGGCTGAAGCTGGGTAAGCGGCAACCTACGATTCCGAAGAAGTTCGCTTTGGGCCTGTTGTTCGCCGGCTTATCTTTCCTGGTGATTCTTTTGCCGGCTTACTTTGGCGGCGAGAACTCCTTGGTGAATCCGTTATGGCTGGTGCTGAGTTATTTCATTGTGGTGCTGGGAGAGTTGTGCTTATCTCCGGTAGGGCTGTCGGCGACTTCCAAATTGGCGCCTTCCGCCTTCTCCTCCCAGACCATGAGCTTATGGTTCTTGGCTAGTGCAGCGGCCCAAGCGATCAATGCGCAAGTGGTGAAATTCTATTCTCCGGCCACCGAAATGGCATACTTTGGGGTCATCGGAGGAGCGGCCATTGTGCTTGGTATTTCACTCTTCGCCCTCTCCTCGAAAATTCAGGGGTTTATGAAGGGAATCCAATAAAAATCATCGTACAAACAAACGGCGATTCTCCAAGCGTGGAGGATCGCCGTTGTTGTGCCGGTGCCTTTCCCTTATGCGACATGGCCTTTGGGGGGTTCCGTCCGCTTGCGCCGATAGAGCGGCTGCCCCTTCGACCAATGGATAAACGGTTGTTCAAGGACATAATAGGAGAGCGTTGCCGCTGCATACGAGATCAGGACGACAAAGCCGCTGATTCCCAGCCAGCGCCCCACGTCCTCGATCCCGAAATAGTGATAATCCGGAATGCCGTACCTCTCGATCAACGTAATGAAGAGATAATGCCAAATATACAGGCCAAATGAAATTTTGGCGGTAAAGCGGAAGAAGCGGTTATCCAGCCAACGCCCGACCCACACGCTGAAGGGGGCTGACAACAACACGATACCAAACAGGATCGCATAGGTCGGAAAATAATACGGCTGCTGCTGGAGACTGAAATCAAATTCCCCGAGGTGGCGCATACGCCAGATCAACAAGCCGGCAAGCACCAAAGCGGCTCCCCCCAAAGCGTCGAACAGCCCCCGTTTACATGCATGCTCGATGGCGGCGCCGCGCTGCTTGATTGCGGCCATCGCACCTGCCGCCAGGATCCCGATGGTGAAGTGACCGAAGAACCCGACGGGGTTGTAATTGGGCATCCAGAATTTTGCACCGCCAATCTGGCCATACTCCCAACCCCGGCCGGTCTCGCTTGGCGTGAACCACTGATGGACTAACGAGTTGGCGACAAGGACCAATCCAAATGCGACGAACCAGAACAAGATCGCCTTCCCGAACGAGCGCCGCTTGCCAAGCCGGAACAATAGGGCCATGATCAAAGGCATGAGCACGTAGCTGAACACCTCGAAGCTGATCGACCAGAACGGCCCGTTTAAGTCGGACGGGAACAATGTCGTATAATGGAATCCCGCCGTAAACGTGAAGCCCGTAAGAATTCGTCGCCATAAGTATTCCGTCGGGATGTTCAATGACCATACAAGCCCCAGACAAACTAGCAACGAGAAATAATAGCCGGGCATGATTCTTGCCGCGCGGCGTTTGACATAGGTTCCAATACTCGGAAACGTCTCATTCTTCAAGTAAGCACTCCAAAAGGGAAACGACAACAAAAATCCGCTTAATACAAAAAACAAGCTCACCCCGCTGTTCCCGAGCAGGGCTACCGATTGCACCTCTTGAAGCCATTTCTCTTGCGCGGGCATCGCTAGACGTTGGGACAAGTGATGCAGGATGACGGACAAGCAAGCGATCGCACGAACGCCATCCGCTCCTGTAAATCGGGTTTGGTCTATCCGAATTTGTGACATCAGCTTCATTTCCTCATTTCCATCGTAACTTCCCGAACGGATCGCCCACGCGGGTACTCCTATCTTTCCATAAATCCCAAGTAAATCCTTCAAAGATTCAGGGGGGAAGATGAAAATTTTGTGCTCCGCGAAAAGGGACGGGGAACCCATAAAGGGGGATGCCGCCTCAGGGGCCGAGGAAATGATGGATTGTTTGGAAGAGTATCTATCGAGGATGGCTTAAGTACGGCTTCTTACTGAAATGATTATCCCCACAAGGCGCTTGCCTTGTGGGGATAAAGGGAAGGGTTAAAGCAACTGGGCGAGCTCCCATACATAACCGTCCGGGTCGGCAAAACATGCCGTCCGCCGCCCCCAGGGGCGGGTGATCGGTCCATTCAGCAATTTTACGCCTTGCTGTTCGAGTTCGGTGCAGATCTGATCCACGTCCGACACTTGGATCGTAAACAGAAACCGCGTTCCCTCCCCTGCCCGACCTACCTGCGCCGGCTCAACCAATTCAGGGGCATTCTGCTGATTCAAGAGATTGATGCAGGTGTTTCCATAATCAAATACCACACAACCCGCGTCTTCATAATGAATCGCAAGCTGAAACGTCTCTTGATAAAACGCCTTCGACCGCGGCAAATCTGCTACAAACAAAGTGATTTCGGTAATCGGGTTCACCCATCCCGATTTCTTCATGTTCCTCAGCTCCTCACGACGGGTTTGTCTAATACTCCTCTACCTCTATATAGACGAAACTCGACTCCCAAATTCATCGTTTCTACTCTGCAAACCCATTACGGCTTCGACACCGATACGAGAAGCTCGTGATCCGCAGAGATCACCGTAACTTCGGGCGGCAGGACTAAGTCTTTGATAAAAAGAGTATCCCCGATTTCCATGGCACTGATATCCAGCTCCACCGAAGTTGGCAGATCTTTCGGGAACGCCTCTACCTCCACATACGGGTCCTGAATTTGCACCACTCCGCCCGATTTGGTCCCGATCGGAGTCCCGATGAGCTTCACCCCTAGCTTCGTACGGATGATCTCCCCCGACTGGACGAGCTGAAAATCCACATGAATTAGCGCGCGAGTTACTGGATCGCGCTGAAGATCCTCCAGCAGAACCGTCATAGATCGGCCTTCTTCCATCTCTAGCTGAAGGAAACCGGATGCCCCTTGCTTCAGCCATTTCTCGAATGGCTTCGTGTCAATATGAATGCTTTCATTTTCGGCATTCTTGCCAAATACCACCCCCGGCAACCGTCCCTTCTGACGTAACTGACGGAGTCCCGAGGTATTTAATTGGGGACGTCTTTCGGTATGAATTGTTGCAGCCATGCTCTACCTCTCCTTTACATGAGTGATCTTAAGCTCTGAAACAGCAGCCATCGAATCTCCCCTGAACGGGGATCAATAGAGAAACATAGCATCCAAACCTCCATCCACTAGGCAAAACGCCATACATTTAATGTAAAAAACCCACATACATAGACGAAGGCACCCCACTCCGGAGAGTGGAATGCCTATGGGTTTTATCTACCATATCATATTTAGACTGAAAGGGGTATAGGAAGAAGGTGGCCGATCGGCTGGCTCGCCTCTTTCAGCAGCTCGATTTTCTCTTTTTCCCGCAGGTCTTGGATTCGAATTTGCTCGGAAGCTTTCGCATACTCCTCCCATACGAGAACGCTGTCCGCTTCTTCCCATACGGTCATATACTCGTTCTCGACTAAATGGTAGAGACGGCTTTTCTTGATCAAATTATAGGTGAAAAAGTCGTTGGCCGTAATCCGATGGTCGTCTTCATCCCGGTTATGCATGTAAGGTCCGGTCACGATATGTAGATCTACTTTATACGTATCGCTAAACAAAGGTTTCTTCGTAAACCGCACCTCGCACACCTGCTCCACGGGGCGATTTGCCTCTCGGCAAGCCTTGGCGATCGCGCTAAACACTTTGCAGTAATTATCGACCACGCGTTCGTTTTCACCGTATACCAATGGGAACCCGTCCATCCAGGGAGGGGAGATCAAAATTTTCAGGACAGCCCCTTGCTTGATGGCCTGCGACAAGCTGGGAGAAATTTTACTCGTCAGGATCAAGCGGTAGCCGGACACCCAGACTTCCCTATCGCACGACTTCAATAAATGCTCCAACAACTGCTGCTTATTAAAATGAAGATCATTGATGCCAAACTCATGGATTCCTTCCAGGAGCTTATCATTTTCTTGATTCTTATATTTGACGTAAATATCGGAGATGAGCGAGAAGATCGATGCGAGCAGCGAAGTGGCACAAGCCAGCGCCAATTCCGGGACGAAGCGGTTGTGTCGCATCGGGGAAACGTAAATCAAGATGGAACCTAATACACTTGCGGCTAGCATAATCACGACATACACATTGTTGTGAAGCTTGTAGGCCTGGAGCTTCTGCCATAAGGATCGTTTGCTGTTCATGATGTGGTCTCTTCCTCCTAGATATCCTTGCGGTAATAAACCGTATCAAGGCCCGGGCCTCGCCCGTCTTTGATTCGCTGGACTTCCTGCATCCCAATTCGGTGCAAGACTCGAATATGGCCGTTGTTGGTTGACCAAGTTCTCGTCATGATCGGCAGGTTCCTGGCCTTGGCGATTACCTCCAGTTCCTTATACAAGTGCGTCGTGATTCCTTGGCCGCGAAACGCTTGATCCACGATCACGGTCGTCACATAGATCGTTTCCAACTGACCGTTCGAATCCTCATACACATATTGCGGGCGAAAAGACATGAATCCCACCACTTGATCTTGATCCTGTGCCAGTAAGAAGGATTGCTCCTTTAACTTTTCAAAGTATCGCTTAGGCTCTTGAGTTGCCGCGGAGCCCGCCGTCAAATCGGATTGGTAGGTATGCTCACGAGCGGATAAAGGGGGAATAAACTCAGAATCATAGCGGCAGAGCAGATGCCATACCCCTTCTAAGAGCGTAGCATCCATCAGCGTTTCGTATCGTCGGTATTGGATCGGCAAGTTTAGGTCATTCCTCTCAGTTCTCTAAGATGTCTTTGGTCTATTATACTCCCTTAGCCTTGAAAAGGGGGAGACTTCGACTTCTATTTCGAATACGTAGGTTTTCCATATCCAACGGGTTAACGGGCTAGTTAAAAATGATTTCCGAAGCAGACGCATCCGGAACTGCGAAGTGAAGCAGACGCTCCCCTTCCTCAGAGAGAGCCTCCGATTCTTCTTTAGAAAACACGCGGAAGGGGGCGATATGCAGAACCGCTCCACTCCGCCCGCTTGTTATCTTCCAGGTCCCCGCTACGAAGCCGTCGATCAGAAAGGCTGAACGAATGATTCCGTTCGACGTGAAAACACGTTTGCGATAAGCCTCATCCATGATTCGACTGCGGTCCGCATAGGACAACAGCATATTGTCGAACTCACTTAGAAACCTCGGTGCAGACGGTGAATCCGCCTCGGGCCGGGGAGCATTCGGCAGATCAAATAACTCCTCGCCGCGTTCATTTCGGAATGTGAGAAGATCCGAACGAAGAGACGGAATGACTTCCTGAATTCGTGTAAGGCCCGACCATACCTGGATGTCCTTGATTGTGGCCGGCCCAAATGCTGCTAAATAACCTCGAATGAGCCATTCCAGATCTGGCGATGGAGGGAGAGGTTGACCGAGCCAAGCCTCCATTGTTGTATGGACCGCTTGACCGCTTTCTCCCCATATGCCCCGAGGTGGGATTTGCACTAGCGGTACTTTATTTCGGACCACTGCCGCGGCAGCTTCCGGATCAAGCCCCGGCCATTGTTCAGCTAATCGCATACTCAATTCATGCAATGTCAGGGGCTGCTTCTCCACCAGCGCCCTCCCTGCCGAAGCAAGCGCTTCTAGGTCTATCCCTTGAATGGGTTTGCCGAAGGATCCCTTCAAACTGCGGTCCATGACGGGCTGCAGCAAAGGGCGCAACTGCATAGCGGCGCTGGCAGTGGCCAGATGCAGTGTCGAACGCATTAGCGCCAGACGTACAACCTGTCTATCCCGCAAGAGCTGGGATAGTTCTTCGTGCCGAAAACCTTCCAGCCGCGACCACAAACCAAAATAAGGAGCATTTGGGGATTGTGCCTGTAATCCAACGAGCTTCTCTATAGCCTCCAATATTGGGAGCTCGGCACGGCGAAGCAGCATTTGCCTGGCAAGCAGCGCGCGATTCAGCTCGCGGTCGCGAAGGACTTTGTCATTTGCAGATCCCCTCATGTTTAAAGCTCCCTTCATCGAAATGGTGGATTACATTCGATCTTCCTTATTGTACATCTGCTCACGTTCCAGATGAACCAGCACTTTGCCGAATCGGCCGCCTTGCCGGATTTCCACTTGATCACCGGGATAACGGGTGTCCAAATGATGGGAGACGATTTGGCGAACCTTCTCATCCACCGTGACACCGTGCAGCTTCAACCAGTCAAGGGTATTCCCATATGCCACCTCTTTGGGGACTGAAGTGGTTTTCATCTCCCGGGTGACCAGCGATTGATACGAATACCCCTTAAGCATCAGCAATTGAGTAAGATAGAACATTTCCAAATGCTCTTCCTTACGGGGGAGATCGGTAACAAGCGGCCAGATCTCGTCGACCAAGCTATGCTCCCGGGAACCTACCGCCAAGCTCATGTAACAATACGATTTGGCGCAGCTCAGCACGCGCTCGACACTAGGCCAGTCAATCAGAACCGGGCACATGGAGACAAAGACGAGGTCAAAGGCACGTTCCCATCCCCTCTCTTCCAGATCGATGCTCTCAAAGGGTTCATGTACCACCTGGATCGACCCTTTGGTCAGACCCGATCGATTCTGCTGCAGGAGCTCAACCAACGGGTTGGAGGTTTCAACCGCCGTGACATCGGCTCCCTGCTCCGCAAACGGGATGGAAAAGCCACCGGACGCCGCACCAATATCCAGAATGGAGGAGCCTGAAAATTCAACGCCTTGGTCCTGCAGCCAGTTCATGATCCGCCGGGCTCGTCGCCGGCCCCCTTCGCTAAATACCTCCTGATTAAACGATTTAGCCGAGGAATCAAGCGCATGGGCCGGATCCACGCCCACCCTTTTCATCTTATTGATGCTGGTATCTTGGTCTTCCTTCCAAGCTTTTTCCCATAGCGCTGGATCAAACAGCTGATTCACCATAACTCACTCTCCTAATTCAAATTTGTATCAAAGATATTAAAGACTCTTATTGTCTTTAATTAGCGCAAAAAAGAGAGAGGTTTACACCTCGATCTTCAGATCCTTCACGAGCTCCGATATCTTCTGATTTCGTAACTGTTCCTCCATTTTCTCTTCTGCCGATAACACGACCTTTTGAATCGGACAATCGGGTCCATGTTCAAAACTGCAATCAAACAAAGAAGCTGAACCTTCGATCGCATGAATAATATCAAGGAACGATAGGTTCTCCCAATCGCGTTTAAGCCGATATCCGCCGTTCGCCCCCGGGGTTGATTCAATCATGCCCGCCTTCACCAGCTTGGTCAGGATTTTGGATAGATAGGTTGGAGATACCTTATGCCGCTCAGCTAACTGCTGAACACCCATTGGTTTTTGCGGCGTTGCTGCAGCCAGAAAAAGCATGGTGTGAAGAGCATAATCGGTTGCCTTGGAGTATTTCATTTGTTGTCACCTCTATTAGGGATATCACATATCCATAATAACGATTATGTTCTACCACGTCAAATCAGCCGGCAGTTGGTCGCCGGCTGATGTTGTGGTTTCGCTTAAAGCATTCCCGATGCAGACATGCTGGAATGCGCCGGATGAGACTTCAACGCCTCCGCCGTTTCAAAGGAATGGATGCAATCCAGGGTAAGTAACTTATCGAATACACGAAGCAGATCCTTCGATCGCGGCTTATGCACCTTGATGCGCAGCGTGCGGATGCCTTCATCTTCCGCCTCTTCGGCTGGGGCCTCCAGCGACATATGCACAATGAGGAGGCCTTCCTGTTCGAACAAGTCGGCAATCCGAGCAACGCCGCCCTCCGTGTTGAGGATTCGCACCGTCACTTCATTCCGACTGCGTTTGTTGTGGAAGCTCTTTTCAAACTTATTTAGCAGCACCAGAATAATAATGACCAATACCGTCACAAGCACCGCTCCAAAAAAGAAGCCGGCCCCCACGCATAACCCAATCGCCGCAACCACCCAGATGGAAGCGGCCGTGGTTAACCCTGAAATACTGGAACCGTTGCGGATAATGGCCCCTGCGCCAAGGAACCCGATCCCGGACACAACTTGAGCCGCCAGTCGAGCCGGGTCCATACGCACATTATATTCGTTGGCAAAATCGCCAAACCCATAGATGGAGAGCAACATAATCATCGTTGCCCCTACGCATACCAGAATATGCGTACGAAAACCGGCTGCATGGTTGTGCCATTCCCGTTCTAGCCCGATCAAACCTCCTAGCAGAAGGGAGATTACGATTCGCAGCGACAGGTCCAAATAGGAAATGTTCCACAACCCCGCATCAATAATCTTCATTGCCTAGACATCCCCTTATCTTCTCGTCATGGTCACTACAGCGGTGACACCTCGGCGATCACGGGATAATGATCAGAAGGATATCGGCCTTCATACAACTCGCGGTCAACCCTGAGTTGATGGATCTGCAAATCCGGGGATACAAAGATATAATCAATGGGTTCTCCGGATTCGCCACCTAAAAAGTGATGGACCGTCGCCCCCACTTCTTGATTCTCTTGATGCAGAACGGAATAAGCGTTGCGATAACCTTCCCGCTCCAACCCCGTAATCACCGCGTGTTCCGGGTATACGTTAAAATCGCCGGTTAACACCACCGGGAGTCCGGTCTGGTCCCGGAATTCTTTGATTCGCGCTCGAATTAATTCCATGCCTTTCTGCTGGGCCTCATCGCTAATATGATCCAAATGCGTATTAAACGCTGCAAATTCGGACCCCGTTTGTGATTTGAGGGTCACCCAAGAACACATGCGCGTGTGGGAAGTATTCCAACTTTTTACCCCCAGCTGCTCCGGTGTTTCCGATAAGCTGAAATGGCCGGAATTCCCTGCACTCCACTTGCTCTTTTTGTAGAAAATAGCGGTATATTCGCCTTTGTCGCCGCCTTCACGCCCTTCTCCAATCCAAGCGTATTCCGGGAGTAACGGCTCCAAATCCATAAGCATGTCATGTAAGCCCTCTTGAATGCCAATAATGTCCGTATCGTGACGCCTAATCACTTCAGCAACCGCTGTGGTACGATATGGCCAGGCATTATCCCCGTCGGATTCCACGTTCTGTCTCAAATTAAAAGTCATGATTTTCGCAAACATTGCTTGCCTCCATTTTGGGAACATCCAAATTAGATTCTGGGTTTACCTAGTTATCCTTCTTACTGCCTCTACCGTACACAAAGTACATCGTAATCCCGGCCATAATCATCAGCACGACAGAATACACCAAGGACATCGCCCGGGCACCCACCCCGGCTTCTGCGTCCGTACTGCTCTTGATGACAATCCCCAGCGTTTGGTATACAGGGTGATATAAGAAGACGGTCATATCGTAGTCGTCCAATATTTTAATAAAGTTTAACGCAAGGACGGCGAGGGTTGACGGCAGGATGATCGGCAGCAAAACCTTTCTAAAGGTATAGAACGATTTGGCACCCAGGTTTTTTGAAGCATCTTCTAAATTGCTGTCTAAGCTAAAGAAAGAGGCTTTGACCATTCGCATCGTAAACGGAATATGGATAATGACGTAACCGATCAAGAGAATCCACATGGTTCCCGTAAGGATCGTATTTCCGGCAATGAGGCGCGGGACATTGTACGTCACCACTAAGCCAATCGCAATCAGCGTGGACGGTAGAATCCATGGAATCAGCAAAGAATACTCCAGAGCGGTTGCCAGCTTACTCTTCTGGTGTTTGTGTAAGATCCGAGATGCAAATAGAGCCAGGGCCACGACGGAAAACGACGCTGCCGCAGCGTACAGAATACTTACCAGGTAAGGTTTAAACGCACTCATGGTGGTAAACAATCTACCGTAATTCTCCAGCGTAAAGCTATCTAAGCTAAGCGTAGCTGTAGCAATACTTTGCGAATCCGTAAACGAGAAAATGACGATCAGGGTTACGGGAATTAAGTAAATTACAAATAAGGCATACCCGACAAAGTGCGTCAGGAGGTTACCTAACTTATGATTAATCTTTTGCTTCACCAAGACGGACTTCACCTTGGAAACGGACATATAGTTGCCTTGTTTCTCAAATCGGATCATAATCGATAGCAAGATGATCGTAGCCAGACCTAGAACCAGCGCGAGTAATGCCGCCAGATCTTTAGAAGTGGAGCTCTTGGAGAACGTCAAGATCATCGGCGTAATCGTTTGGAACTCCGTTCCCCCCAGAATCAGAGGGGCCGACATGGCTCCAAGTCCGGTCAGGAAAGTTAAGATGGTCAAGGCAAAAATTGTTGGTTTTAATACAGGAAGCACGACACGCCGCAAAATATAATAGGTAGATGCCCCCATGCTTCTCGCAGCTTCAATCGTTTGGAAATCCACCTTGCGAATCGCGTTCCCTAAAAACAGGATGTGATTGGATGTACACGCAAACGTCATCACAAAGAGGACGGCCCAGTACCCGTGGAACCAACCGGTGTCAAAGGCGGGAAACAGGCTCGATAACACGCGAGTGATAAAGCCATTTTCACCATATGCAAACTTATAACTCGATGCCACGACAACCCCGTGATATAGCAAGGTTGTAAAGAACCCCAGCTTTAGAATTTTCGCTCCCTTAATCTGAAAATACTCCGTTAGAAGAACTAACGTAATCCCAACGACGTTCACTGTAATCACTAGGGATACGGCTAACACAAAACTGTTGGTTAAGCTGGACATGGCTCGTTTCGAGGTCAATAGCTTGTTTACTGCATCCATCGAGAAATTTCCGTTTTTGAAGAAAATCTCATAATAAATATTCAAGTTCGGGAAAATGAGAAAAGCGAGAATGAACCATGCAAGCAGGACGTACAACAGAAGCTGTCCATAATTAATGGATCCAAATTTGTTCTTTAAGGTTTGTACGCTCAATTCCCTCCCTCCGTCCGATCATATTGCATGATATCCGCAGGTCTGATGTACACATCGGTTTCCGCACCGACCTCGAGCCCCATAAACCCACTTTCTTTTTCGATTGTCTTTAACAAACTGCCTCCCGGCATTTCCAATACATATTTACTATATAGCCCGTAAAACTCACGATCCACGACCTTCGCCTGCAGGCGGATCACGTCGCTGTCGGTTACCGGCGTTAAATTCACTTTTTCATTCCGAACGTAGGCAACTTTGCCCGCTTGGATGACATCCTTTAATGGGCTATTCGCAATCAATTCCGCATCTATCTTATTAATGTCACCGATGAAATTACATACAAATTCCGTTTTCGAAGAATTGTAGATTTCATACGGTGTACCGACTTGTTCGAGGTTACCGTTGTTAAATACCGCAATACGATCAGATAAGGTTAAAGCTTCTTCCTGGTCATGCGTAACATAAATGGTGGTGATCCCAAACTGCTTTTGCAAATCTTTCAGTTCATTTCTTAGCTGTACGCGTAATTTGGCGTCCAGGTTCGACAAAGGCTCATCCAGCGCCAAAATCGCCGGCTTCAATACAAGGGCTCTCGCAATTGCAACACGTTGCTGCTGGCCGCCCGACAAATCGGACACTCGTTTGAACAATTGGCTTTCCTTTAAATCAACCTTACGAGCAATGTCTCGTACTTCCTGATCAATTTCAGCCTTGGAAGCTTTCTTCACCCGCTTACCGAAAGCAATATTCTCGTATACCGTCATCGTTGGAAATAACGCATAGCTTTGAAATACCATCCCGATGCCGCGTTTTTCGATGGAGGCCTGCGTAATATCTTTGCCTTTTAACTGGATGCTGCCGCCTGAGGGAGAGATGAACCCGGCCAAACTGCGAAGAATCGTGGTTTTCCCGCAGCCGGAGGGGCCTAGGAAAGTAAAAAACTCACCCTCATTAATCGTTAATCGAGAGATGTTGTTCCTTCGATTGATTCACCCGCTTCATCAGCAGTTCCACAGCTGCCGCCGCAAGCCGCTCCGTATCTTGACGAACGGTAGTCAGCGGGATCGGCGTTAAAGCGGAAAGGTAAGTATCCGAAAATCCGACGATGGATAATTTCTCCGGTACAGCTATGTTCATGTGAAGTGCCGTAAACAAAGTAGAAATGGCTACCTGGTCATCTGCACACATCACGGCCGTCATTTGGGGATTGCTTTGAATAAACTCTCCCTGTTCGGCATCGTACTTGTTAAAGCGGCTCGGATCACAGCGCTCGTTTCTAAAATGAATGTATTCGCTCTTCACCGGAATTCCATGATCAAGCAAAGCTTGAACATACCCCTGATATCTTTCTTCTCGACTTGTAATGTTCTCGATCGCGTTAGAAGAGTAACCAATATCCCGATGCCCCTTCGCAATCAAGTACTGGGCCATTTCGTAAGATCCCCGAAAATGGTCGTGATAGACGCAATCGATGGATATCTCGCGGAAAATCCGGTCGATAATCACATTAGGAACCTTCTCCATCTTCAACCTGAGCACCTGATCGCTGCAAGTTCGGCTGCCCCGCGGGAATAAGATGATTCCGCTGATCCCTGCAGCAACAAGCGCTTGCAAACATTGGTCTTGGTCATCTTGATCCTTGCTAATTCTAAGAATGAGTTCAAAATGATGCTTGCGCAGCTCATGTTCAACCGCCGAAATGATTCTGGACGTATAGTCAGACATATGAGGAACGATAAGCGCGATTTGCTTATTGACCTTCTTTTCAACCAAACTTGGTACGGGTTCCTGTAATTTCTCACTCCGTCTTTCATGCCGATCGCCGGAAAGAAACGTTCCTCTCCTTGGCAAGCGGTAGACCAATCCTTGCTCTACGAGTTGTTCCAAGGCTAATTTACTCGTCATTCGGCTAACGCCGAACAATTTCGCTAGCTCACCCTCGGAGGGTACAGGATCATGCGCTTGAAGTCCCCGGGTCCCGATGATTTCCAGTACTTTCTCCGCAACCTGCAAATACAGCTGTTGCTTCTCTTTCTTGGAAGTGCTTTCAGAACTCATGTCCGGACATTCCTTTATCATTTTTTAGTTGGTAAACCGCGCGTGATTTACCAAGCCATTCGCTTAAGCTGACATAACCATACAATATGTCACTGACACATTCAATGATACTAAACAAAAGAATTTTGTGGGAAAATATTGAAGTATCGCGAAAAAGCAACTCTAGCACCTCTCCTGCGCCTAGGTTATTGAAATAGGTTAGAGCCAAAATTTTAGAATCAGTGACATATTCCAATATCCATAGCAGGGGATCACTCCCCTCCCCTAAATCCATAATCCATGTCGCCAACCCGATGAGAAAGGTGTTATCCTTACTAGAACAGTCCTACGCCCAAGCGGAACGCCCTTCCGTTTGGGAGTATATGAAGCACTGATCCAATTGTTAAGGAGGAGTCGTCTTATGCGAGCCCACCGTCACCTTAAATCCATTCTTGCGGGGTGGAGGCCGGCTGTTTTCTCGTTCATGGACTGGGGCGTCTTCGCTCTCCGTTCTTACCATTATCTATTGCTATCGTCCCGACTTTTCATAGAAAGTGAACTTACGAGCCGAACCTGGTTCAATGGCATCTGGTTGATGATGGCCTTTCTCGTCCCCATGCTATTCTGGTTCCCTGGGCGGCGGATGAACAAGGGTTGGTTTATCCTCCTGGAGCTCTTGCTCGGAGGTTCTTATTACGTAAACTCCGTGTTCCACCCGGATCTGGCTTCAAAAGCAGACTACTTATTGCCGAGTCTTACGATGGGATACTTAATGTCGAAACGTACCCTCTGGGTCATTCCTGCCGTGACTTTGATTCCCTTTACTTTTCAAACCTTCCTGAAATCCTCTTGGGAGCAGACCCTTAGTATTGGCACCGACAATCTGTTATTCTGCTTTATCGGGATATGGGTAAGCTTCGTAGCCAAAGCGTATCATCAGAAGAATGAAATGGCCGCAGAAATCGAGCAGCAAAATAAATTGCTAACCCTCTATGCGGCGGAGATCGAGAACATGACCCTGCTTGAAGAACGCAACCGCCTGTCCAAAGAACTTCATGACACACTGGGACACTCCTTTATCTCCCTCATTATGAGTCTGGACGCTACCATTGCCCTAATGGATCGCAAGCCTGCCGAAGTCAAAGAACGGTTAATTCGTTTAAGAGAGTTAACCGAACAAAATCTGGATGAAATGAGAAGCACGGTTCACGAAATGGGGGAGGAAGCGTTGAGCCTTAAGCAAAAGGTCGAAGCGCTTGTGAATCGTTTGCGAGAACACACGGGAATTGTTCTGAATGTGAATCTGGTCGGTAACGAGCCCCCCTTGCGTTTTGAAATGCAACAAACGGTTCTTCGAGTGATTCAGGAGTCTTTTACAAACGCCCTAAAACACGGGAAAGCGTCCCAGTTGGATCTGGAACTTCAATTTTCCTAATCTATGCTGCATTTGATCATTCGAAATAATGGCAAACCCATTTCAAAGCTGGAGTATGGCTTCGGTTTGACTACGATGAAACATCGGATTGAACAATGGGGAGGAAGCTTGCGGGTATCTTCTGAGGAAGGGAACGAAGCCATGACCCAAGTTAGATGTAATATTCCGATTAAAGGAGTTATAGGGTATGACCAAAATTAAAGTCTTGCTTGCCGATGATCAGGAATTAATTCTGGAGAGTCTGAATATTGTCCTTTCGATGGAAGAGGATTTGGAAATTGTGGGGTTAGCCAAAAATGGGCAGGAAGCCTTCGAATGCTGTGAGCAGTCTCAGCCGGATGTGGTGCTCATGGACATTAATATGCCCGTCCTCGACGGTGTCGCCGCAACGGCACGGATTAAAGAGCGGTTCCCTGCCATCCAAATAATCATGCTGACCTCCTATCGCGAAGTCGAATATGTCTTAGCGGCATTAAGTCATGGAGCGGAAGGCTACCTGCTCAAAGCCATTCATCCCAAGGACCTCGCGGCCGGCATCCGGGTGGTTCATGCGGGAGGGACGTTAATCACGCAGGAGATGGCGAGTAAAATGATCCATAATATGAGCACCAACCCCGCCGCAAAGAGTAATGAGTATGGACTTAGTCCCCGCGAAATGACCGTGTTGCACAAGCTGGCATCCGGGCTGCGCAACCAAGACATTGCGGAAGCCCTGTCCCTAAGTGAAGGGACGGTTAAAAATTATATCTCATCGATTTATTCGAAGCTGAATGTGAAAGGGAGACGGGAAGCCGCCCGTAAAGCCCGAGATTCCGGAATCATAGATCGCCTCTAACCCGGTCCTGACCAAATCATGACAAAAGCGCACTGCCTCGTTATGACTTTTTCAGCGTATACTCCTAACCATTAAGCCATAGAGGAGTTGAGGCAAGTCATGAAGAATCCATCTGCACCAAAAGTTCGTTCATTTTTTCGTTTTCCCCTCACCTGGATGGTCGCGGGGACGATCGGCATTCTGCTCGTAGATACGTTATTCCGGCTGCTAGCAGGAGATGTAAAGGGAATAACCTCTCTTCTTTTAACCCTAACGGCTAGCATCGGGGGGATTCTCGTCTATTGGCTCACGATGAAATATTTAGCTCATCGGTCCCTTTCGGAATTGCCCCGACGACGCGCAGGCGCGGAAGCTGGCAAGGGACTCCTAACGGGGACCTTATTTATTCTAGTGTCTACTGGGATGATTGTGATTCTGGGGGGGTACTCTTTTCAATGGGCGCCTACTGCGGATCCAAATCGGATCCTACTCTCAACCATTGAATCCGCCTTAGGCGCAGCTATTGTTGAAGAACTGATCTTCCGTGGGCTGATGTTCCAGGCCATTCGTCAATGGTTGGGCAACTGGCCTGCTCTCGCTGTGACCTCCCTTTTCTTTGGGGTGGCCCACCTCGGGAATCCCGGGGCGACCTTATGGAGTGCGCTCGCGATCACCGTTGAAGCCGGCGTCCTGCTCGGAGCGGCCTTCCTATGGCGACGGAACTTGTGGTTTGCCATGGGGCTGCACTTTGCCTGGAATGCACTTGAAGGAATGCTGGGCATTCCGGTTTCCGGGCACCCTGCAACCGGTCTATTTACGGTAACCGTGAGCGGCGCTCCACTTCTCACCGGTGGCGATTTTGGACTCGAGGGTTCTATTGTTCCGGTGATGGTCAGCCTTCTGATCGCAATTCCGATGCTGATTGCCGCATCTCGGAATCGAGCAACAGACTAGTCGAGCTTCTTCATCGTTTCAAATAGACGTTTCAAATGAACTAATAGGTCGTTCTTGTCCTCCTGTGTCCAATCTGCCAACGCTTCTTGCATCATACGCTCCCGGGTGAGGTTAATCATCGTTATGATTTCCTCCCCGTGTTTCGTCAGTTCAGAGACGCGAATGCGCGAATCTGTACTTGATGGATACGTATAAACGAACCCGGCGGCTTCTAACTTATCGATTTGCCGACTCACACTCGAATAACTTTTCCCCATCATGGCGGCCAAATCGCCCACACTCGTGGATTGGAGATGTCCAATCCCCACGAGCACGCGGAAGGCGGCCGCTTCCAAATTCACGCCCGCCTTAGCGATCATTTTCATATCCCGGTCAGGCCGATTAAGCAGGGAAACCAAATCAATTAGCGCTTTAAAAATTTCATTTTCCATGCTTGTATTATAGCTTAACTACCGGGCGGGGCGTCAACGGCGCGTCCCATGCCGCTTCGATCTCCTCTAAACCAAACTCCGCCGTGGCAATGGTTAATTCCCCCTCGGCGGCCATGTCAAAAACCCCCTTCACCGCGGATAACATCTCTGCTTTTGACACACTTTTCCCGCCGCTGCCTACCAATTCAATTGTCGAAGCGCGCAATATGGCGGAAGGCAACGGAAGTTCTTCTTGGCCGGATGCAGTTCCAATGCTCACAAAGCGAGTTGCCCGTTCCGTAGGGGTCTTCGCAAGCGCGGACAGGATGGCGACAGCGCTGTCGCCCCAAAGGTAATCCAATACCACATCCACGCCGTCAGCCATCGCCGGTATGAGGGTTTGTTCAAAATGCTGCTGCCCGTCCTCTGCGGTCATATCAAAGGAGATGGTGACATCGGCTTCCAGCGCCTGTAGCTTCGATGCATTGCGCCCGGTGACGATGATCTTCTTGGCGCCCAGACCCTTCGCAATCTGAACCGCTAAGCTGCCCGATGCCCCGGTGGCTCCATTAATCAACACCGTTTGGCCGGATTGGAAGCCCACTCGATATACCAGCGCCGCCCAAGAAGACATCGCCGGGTTAGCGATCGCGGCCGCGGTCCCCTCATTGAGTCCGTCCGGCAAACGGATCAGCAGCCTTTCACTCACCAGGGTTTGTTCCGCCAAACTGCCAAATGGTGCGGTAGGCATCGCAAAATAAACGCGAGTCCCATCTTCCAAGGTTCCTACGCCATCCATTCCAGCCACATTGGGAAAGTGACCTTCAGAGGAATAATGCATGCCCATTGAACGGAACTTGCTCACTCGACTTAAGGCAGCTGCCGATACATTCACGACCACGTGCCCCTCTGTTCCAACAGGGGAATCAAAATGCCCCAGTACCGGGGGTGTTCCTTTCTCCTTTACAATAGCGGCTCTCATCTTCATTTCACCCTTCTCTCACTCAAATTATGTGCGTTTTGCACACAATTGAGTATAACACATTATACGTGCATTTTGCACATATTTATTGGATCCAGGTTGGGGTGCCTCTTCTTAGGGCAAAATATACCAAAACCCTGTCCGAAATGGATGTCCGCATTCGCCTCGAAGGTTTGGAGGACCAGGTCACGGACACTGTGCTTCGTGTAACCGGGCGAGCTCCGCGTTCGCTGGAGCAATTTATAACGGCGCATAAAGCCTCATTTCCAGCTACAGTTCCTGTAAACTAAGCCTAAAAGGCTCTCCCTCATCATCGTTGAGATGACCGGAAGAGCCTTTTTTAGGTTCAATGGATATACATTTTACCGATTCGTGCCTTTTAACGTCCGAAAGACCCGCAGGACCATCTGCAAGATACCCCGCAGTTGCGGCTCATCCATCCCCAGTTTGGCTGACGTGATTAAGGCGATCCGCTCATGCACCAGAAACCGGGCCAGATCCCGAATGTCCACCTCCATCAGGACTTTAATGATCGTTGTGAATACAAGCTCCACCTTATCAGCAATCGGCCCCGGGCCTTCGCGATGCTGCTGCAGTTCCTGATTTTTCTGATCCATATAATGCTTAACCGCGGCGAAGAAGAGATCCCACTTCGTTCCGTACGTATCGTATATACTTTGGCGGGCAATGCCCAGCCCTGTAACCAAATGGGGCAGCGAGGTGCCTTCATAACCACGATCCCCAAAAACATACATGGCTTTATGCAGAATCTCATTCGTATCAAAGGCCTTCGTTCTTGCCCACGTTCATGCCCCTTCCTTTAAATACTCCTAAGCTAATTATACTATAGCTATGGGCCAACCCACTTCAAACGTTAAAAGTGTTGCAATATAATATTCGTAAGACCTCGGGCCGAGAAAGAAGCAGCGCATTTTCAAGAGTTAGGAGAAGTTGGAACATGAGGATGAAGAAAAGAATAACTTGGTTGGGTTTATTCATCATCATCATGGTTACATTGACATCGTGTGCGCAGGTTAAGAACAATTCCACTTCACATCCACAAGAGAAGTTGACATTAGATAAAGTGATCGAACTCTCTCATCAAGGACAAGATCTATCTTGGAGGGATTTTGAAAGGTATGACAGCACGGAGGTCGGCAGCGGCCTGTATATCCTGCGCTATGAGCTGGAGGAGGGCTATTCCCTGCTTATTGGAGGGGTTCCCAAGGAAAAGCCTTTCTATATCAGACTGGTCGAATCGGATCATTCTGATCCGGGCATCGACATTCGGGAAAATAACGTAGAGGCGTTTATTTCAAAGGAAAAATGAGCCCGGTATCACTACCAGACTCATTGGGCTAGCTGTTGGGTATCTCCGTCTACATTCTTCTGCTCTTCGGGCGTAATGCCCAGGAGGCCACGCCCAGCGCGGCATAAAAAAGGGGGAGAATCACATGAAAACCGTAATCGCCATAATCATTTGCGAACACATGGGACAAGGCCGCACCCGTCATTAGAAAAAAGATCCCGCTATAAGCCCATTCCTTGAGTCTAGGCAAACCCGGCAGAACAATTGCAATTACACCAAGCAATTTCCAAGCTCCGAGAATATTCGTCACGTATAACGGAAAGCCAATATCGGTCACTAAGTCGATATTCCCGCCCATTCGCATCAATTGCCCGATGCCGCTTAACGTAATAGAGAAGGCCAGTAATAGGGTGACGGCCCAATAAGCCACCTTCCTTCCCCTCGAACTGCGGACCTCTACCTTCGTCATATTTTCATTTCCAATCATCGTATTCATTTCTTTTCCTCCTTTGATTTCAGGCATTCGTTCCCTTGCTTCACCTTGATGGGTTAATCATAACGAGGAATCATGTCAAAACATGATACGGTTTAAAAGGCCCGCTAGCAAAATGAAAAAGGCATCCGTTTGGATGCCTTCATGCTTGAGAAGATGGCGATTTAGAACAAAGTTTCTTCATTTTATCTGTTGTGGATGGATCCAAGGGAATATTGACAGTAACTTGGAGGTCCACCGAGTCTAACGCCTGGAAGGAAAGATGGCCAAAACGAAGGGAACCCGCCAGGGGATGATAAAGCCGCTTTTCCCCTTCCGGTACATCAATTACATGATGCAACGGCCACCATTCCCGAAACTTCTCACTTTGCTGGTGCAGATCCTCAATAAACTGTTCCCACCAAGGATCCCCGACATGATTGGCATAATTCGTCCGAAACTGGGCCAGCCGAAGCTTGGCGTTCGTTTCCCAGCCGTCAGCCAGCAGTTGCTTGGCCTGATTCGTCGTGAAAAGGCGCCATAAGGAATTTCGCTCTCTGGCCGACATGGCTTCATAATCTCCATAAACAAGCCGCGCGGCCTGGTTCCAGGCGATGACATCCCACCTTGAATTAACCACAAAAGCAGGGCTTTCCCCCTGTCGGTCCAAAAATTCCTGCAGGAGCCGGCTGACGTTCTGCTGCGGTGAATATTGATTTGGGGGCAAATGTCCCGCCGCCAGCAAGAAGAGATGTTTTCGCTCAATGTCGTTTAATCGCAGTGCACGGGACAGGCTATCCAACACTTGAGTGGATACTTGAATCTCTCTCCCTTGCTCCAGCCAGGTGTACCAGTCCACACTAATGCCCGCAAGCATGGCAACCTCTGCCCTCCGAAGACCCGGTGTCCGCCGTCTTTCCCCGGAAGGCAAACCTACCTGCTCGGGAGTTAGAGCGGCCCGCCGGGTACGGAGAAATTCCGCTAATTGCCGGGCCTTTTCGCGCTCTTCCTGCATCTTACCCCTTCTCTCCGCCAGCTCTTGTAATCAGGGAGTCCCACTCCTAGGATCATTCCCTCTCTCGTTATTCTATACCAACGATTATATACTGATGTTGTCTTCATTGCATAAAGCCCACTACCTTACCCAAAGGAGGAACATCTATATGAATCACTTGAAGAATGGAGATAGAGCAACGACCTTGGATTGGAGCAAGACTTCGCTGGTTGTCATCGACCTGCAAAAATGGATCGGCTCTTCGTATGCACCTTATTCCGCCGAGATGGTCATTGCCAATGCGGCCAAACTGGCCCATCACTTCCGGAACAAGGGGGCTTTCGTAACTTTCGTCCGCGTATCCAGTAAAGACTTTAAAGATATGCCTTCCCCCCTGCTTGATAGCACACCGCCGAAACTGAACTTGATCGAAGGCTGGGATGAGTTGGTTCCCGAGCTTGGTGTGACGGAGACCGACCATATCATCACTAAAAAACAATGGGGAGCTTTTCACGGGACCGACCTGGATCTGCAGCTTCGCCGCCGAAACATCGATACGATCGCTCTCTGCGGCATCGCCTCAGGGATCGGTGTGGACACCACCGCCAGAGAGGCATTTCAGCATGGGTATCAGCTTGTTTTTGCCATCGATGCGATGACCGGGTTCACCGAGGCCGAGCATGAGCATGTCCGGAATGTCATTTTCCCGAGGATCGGCCGGATTCGCACAACTGAAGAAATCTTAGAAGAGAAGTAGAACCCCCTACACCGACAAAATGCGCCGGGTAATCTCCTCTCGCGGCTCCGCATCAAACTCCGAATGCAGCATATCCCGAAGAAGCTCATATTGTTGCCTCGCGGCAATCCGGTTGTCGGATAACAGGTAAACGTGAATCAGCTTCTCATGAACCTCTTCGTTCAAAGGGTCAATCGATATCGCCATTCGGAGGGATTCCGCCGCCTCGGTCAAACGGTGCTCCTGTACATATCGCTCCTGAATTTGCAGTAGTAGACGAATATATTCTTCCATCATCAGATTCCGATCGCTCTCGGCCCACACATAATCCTTCCCCGCAAGATAACCGGCTCGATACACCCGATGAAGCTGCGCCTCATAATCTTTCAGCGCTTCTCCCCCCTGCGGGAGCTCCTCCGACAGCTGTCTCCGAAAGGTATCGTGATCGGTTGATAAATGCGTCATATCGAGCCGATAACTACCTCTCGCAAAGCTAACGATATTGCCGAATCCTGCTTCCTGCAAATTTTTGCGCAAATAATGTACAGTCGTATGCAGCAGCTTGAACCCTTGTTCCATGTCGGCTTCCGGCCACAGGTTATCCAAGATTTCATTTTTGTCCACCGGCTCCCCGCGATGGTGTGCCAGCAAAGCCATAAGCTCCTCTGTCTTCGCCGTCCGCCATTTTACTTCCCCGACACTCTCAACAAGCGGCCGTATACGAAACCCGCCATAATCGTTAATGTGCGCTAGCACAGGAGCAGCCGACGGTGCGTGCTTATTCCGTAATGCGCAGAGCAGCTCCTTGACATACTCGGAAACTCGGGGCGTGTCGCTATTAAGGAAGGTTTTCTGATAAGCGGAGAGAAGCTCTTCCATGATAGCCCCCTCATCTAGAAAGCTGCGATTGAAACTTTGCGGCTCGGCTAGGTGCAAGGCGGCATCCAGCCGCATCAGGGCAAGCTCCTCCTGCCCGGATCGATAGAACGACACGCTCTGAACGATCAGAATCTGAATCCGATCCCGCAGACGCCCCTCCCTCTCCAATAACGGATAAAGCCGCTCAGCAAGCAGGCTTGCTTCCCTTGTCCGGCTGCATGCCGCTAGCACACGCACGAGGTTCACCTGTTCAAACACGTTGTCGAGCGACACGTCATCCGCAGCGGTCATCCCGCACCGTTCCAGCCATTGTGTCCCATATTCGAGGTTTCCCCCGCGCACGGACAGACTTGCCTGTTCGGACTCGATTTTCCGCAGGAACACGGAATAATCGGGAGAATGGATGCGCAGTTTCAACTCATCCAGAAGCGCGATAGCCCGTTCCGGGAACCCCTGCGCCTGCTGGATTCTCGCAGCGCTCACATAAAGATGATACAAGCTGCGCGGATTGGAGGAGTGTCGATTCGGATTCAATAACGGACGAATCCATGCTTGTGCTTCGTCCAGACGATTCCACTCGTACAGCAGTTTGCTATACGAGGCATGCATCGATTCTCCAAACGGGTGGTCCTGCTGATCTTTCCAATGCGCAAGCAGTTCAATGAACAACTCCAAGGCCCCATGGTAGTCGTCTAAATAGCCTAAATGATCATCAAACTCCTCAACTCCATAATGACGGTTGCGTCCCATCTGATGGGAGAAGCTGTCTATAGGGATATACTGATCAGCGAGGATGAAGAAGTGCTTTACACGCGGTAAATCTCGCTCGATAAAAGCGGAGGTAGCACACAAAATATAGATATTGCCCATCAAGGTTCTCCAATGCAGCTCGTCCATATGCTCCCGCATGGCCTCATATCGGATACGAGCCTGCTCCACCTTGCTTGGGACTTCATTCCAACGCCGCATTGTGATCATCATATGGAAGTAGAGCAGTTCCACCATAGGTAGGCTCCCGATTCTGCCGAAGTCGGATCAACTGGTTTACTAAATACAACCTTCAGAACCATCCCGGATGCTTCCTCCCCGATATACACCAGGTCAGTTACTGAAAATTCCATACTTGGAGCCAGCGTAACCTGCTCCGTCATGATGTCGCTATTCAGCGAGCCATCTTTGACCGCGATCGCTTTGATCCAAGTGCCGCTCGGGACATAAAAAGGGCCGTTGTACATAACAGTGTACGGGTCCGTTTGCGGATTTGTCGACGGATCATGAACACCGTCCTCCGTGTAATAGATCGTGGCATCGGGCGTTGTTGTGCTTAGCATAACCAGGACCATGCCGCCGCCATCGGTCTGAGTGAGCGTAGGCATCGCTACCTTAGGTTGGACCACGATTTGAATAGGCACGTTCAGATTTTGATTAAACTGGTACTTCTCAAGCATGGTAATGATGGAAATCTCTAAGTTAACGTTACCCGCTCTCTCCGGAGTTTTAATGGTGAACGGCAACGAGAGAGCACCCGGCTCGATGGGAAGCGCAGCCTCCACTGAACCGAGGGAGATCTCCTCCGGTGTAATTGTAAAGTTCATCTGGGATTGTCTTGACGATAGCGCAGAGGACAGAGCCGACAGGGACATCACCTGATCATTTTGATCATATACGTCAAAATTCAAATGATAATCATTGGGCCAGGAGACTTGCGTCACTTCTTGCCCGGTTGCATCCCGAATGGAGCCTTTGATTTCCATCCTTTGAATCACCTGTACCTCTGAATCAACCACAGGGAAGGTTACACTTGAAAAACCCCCACCTATGCCCAGCGTTAAGGTATAATGATTCGCGCCTTCCAAACTTGTCGGATCAAACGTGATCGGCAATGAGAAACTACCAGGCTCACTGACAGGGGCCTCTCCTAACGCTCCGACGGAGATGCTGGTTGAATAGGGAGTCAGGATTGGCGCAACCGAAGCTGCTCCGGAAGGCAATGGAAACATCATCAGATTCCCATATTGGTCCTTGAGATCGAAGTTTACATGATAAGATTGTCCCCACTCCGCTTGCGGCACTTCTTGTCCCTTCATGCCGCGAAGCGAACCTTGGAATTCAACTTTCATAGCATACTGTGGGGATCCGACTTTGAAATTCTTACTAGCTGTGACATGACTGTCGTTATCCAACAAGGTAATCGAAACCATGGAAATCCCCGGTAGCAAAGATTCCGACGATGTGTCTACAACGACCAACCCACGATTGGGATCTATTGTCGCAGGAACCCCACTTAGGACTACAAATTCGGAATAATTGAATAGCGTTTCACCGAACTGATTGATCGCCTTCACCGGAATTCCGATTCGCGAACCTTTGGCTATCGTGTCCGAAGAGCTAGCAAAATCAATCCGGGCAACCCTCTCAGCGACCGCATCCACAGGAACTGAACCTATGACTGTGGACGAACTCGTATAACCTGCCGTCACCATGTACTGCCCTTCCTGCACATTCTCAGCAAAGGTCAGTTTATAACCGTTTGCCTGATCCGCAGTAGTCTGAACCGCTATTGGAGAGCCGTTTCGTGTGACGGATAAACGAACAGTGGCAGGGTCAGCGTACTTGCTGAACTGGACGTAAAATGTCTTCGCTCCGGTTTGTCTCGCATTTACGATACTAAGCGTCGTTTCGACCGGCGAACTTACGGGAGGAGTTCCCGTAGACGATGTTGGTGATGTTGGTGGTGTTGGTGTCAAGCTTCCGTTATCCTGTCCCTCCCCCGTCGACCCTTGGGAAGAATCATACTCTTGTTTGGCTTCATAAGAACCTAGAACAAGCAAGTCACGCGTTGCCGCTCTTGATCCGCCAAACACACCATCCTCTCCGTTCGACATCAATTTCAATTCCAACGCAAGCGCAACATAATTTTTGGCCCAGTCAGATACCGTAGAATCATCGACTCCCGGCGTTCTCTGTGCTTCCTTTTCTTTGCCGAGTCCACGAATCAGGAACGTCGCGAGTTGCTCCTTTGTTACTTCACCTCCAGGGTTAAACACCCCTGGGCCAGTGCCCTTCGTGATTCCAGCCTCTTTTACCGCCTCGATGAACGGCAATGCATATCCGTTTGCAGGATCGTCTGATTTCACATCTTTGAACGAAGACGTCTTTAAGCTCGTGTCCACTTGCAAACCGAAAATCAACGCAGCAACTTTAGCAAACTGCGCTCGATTCATCTCATCCTTGAGACCAAAATTGCCCTCAGCCACCCCCTCAAATATCCCGGCAGAGATCATCGCATCGAACTTCTCCTTCGTTGCAGCATCTAGATCCTTCAGGTCATTGAAGTTGGCTGTAGTCTTCGTGTTGACCGATGGTGTTGAGCTATCCGCATGGCTGACCACAGGTTGAAAGCACAGCAGAACCGCCATCAATAGCCCCATTATTTTCGTCTTCATTGGATTCACCTCCCTTTTCGTTTGATTCTAGTTTCTTGCATGAATATACCAGAACCCGACTTAACAAATACTCAACAGGGAGAGAGAGGTGAACCGTGAATCCAAGTCGAACTATTTATAAATAAATACTATGGAATGAGGTTGGAAAAATGAATACAGGTAGAACCTGGACCGTTTTATTTATTGGTGGAGCGTCCGGAATAGGCAAATCAAGCCTCGCTTATGATATGGCCCGATTCTATGGCGTAAATGTTTTGGAGGTAGATGATATCCACCTCTCCGTAAAAGCGGTAACCACAAAGGAGCATTTTCCCGTAATCCATTACTGGGACTCTGGAGTCAAGTGGCATGAGGTTGGAGTTGAAGGTCATGTCAACTGGCTAATGGAGGTAAGTAAAGAGATGTCTCCCGTACTCAAAGCACTTGCCGACCGGCACATCGAAGATCAATTACCGATTATCATTGAAGGCGACTTTATTCACCCCGAACGGATCTCTTCACTGGATCACCCGGAGATCAAATCCATCTTCGTTCATGAACCGGACCAAAACCAAATCGTGCAGAATTATTTAGCGAGAGAGGGCGGCGAACTACAACATTTTAGAGCGGAGGTAAGTATTGCGTATGGAGAATGGATCGCGGATACCTGTAAACGGAAGGGAATAAGATGCATTGAATCTCGGCCATGGGATACGGTTCTAAGCAGAGCCATCGAAAGCTTGAAGTAAGCTTATAGAAATGTGTGGATTTTGTGTAAACACTCATTGATTACTTCATCAGGGACTTTTCCCACCACATCAATACGTCGAGCACGCCAATCGAGGTTTTTAATCTGATCCGTTAAAATAACCCCTTGAAAAGCCAAACCGTCCGGTAAGGGAACCTCAAATCCCCACCCTCTAACGGTGTGAGTGATTGGACAAACCGAAACAAAGCCCGTCGTTTCATTAAATGCTCTAGGTGACAGCACGATGGCAGACCTTCTCCCGGCTTGTTCATGACCTGCTTGGGGATTAAAATTGATCCATACTAAATCTCCTCGATCTGCACACATCTACAACAGTTCCTTCCCTTCCACACCGAAATCAATCTCCTCGTGGCGATTTTCTGGCTTGCATTGGGCCAACAACTCTTCTAGTGTCGGCTTTTTCTTCTTGGGGATCACAACAAGGGTGTGGTCCTCACTAACAACCAAATCAACTTCGGAACCTTGCCCGACCGCAATTTGTTCAGCGATATGGCTGGGAATGCGAATGCCAAGGCTGTTGCCCCACTTCTGTATGGTCGTCGACATGGAGAGTTCCCCTCCTTTTCGATTTCGTGCCTTCATCTTATCACACTCCCGGTTTCTCGTATATACCAGTATATACATCCGGTTCGAAAATGATACCTCCAGCAGTTAAACATCGTATTTCTCCTGATATCGATTTCGGTTTGATAACAAAAGTAGAACGGGAACCAAAAACACCAAATTGCTGAGAGCAAGGCACTTGTTCTCTTCATCCGGTTTCCTTCCCTTTTCTCTCTGTTCGAAAAATTCTAGAATCTCTCCTATCTAAATGTTACTATTTTATAGGTTGGAGGCACAAGCTACCTATACAGTTAATTTCTAGTTCATTGGGAGGTAGTTATGGAACAACATCTTCTGGATCAAATCAACGAATGGTACGAAGCGGACGAACATCAGCAAATCGTCGATACCCTTCTAGCCATTCCTGAAGAAGAACGGGACTATGAATCGATCGGCGAGCTGGGCAGAGCTTATAACAATTTGGGGCTTTACGAGGAGGCTCTCGCCCATTTCGATACCATTTCTGAGGCGGGCAACCAGGATGCCCTCTGGCATTATCGGGTTGGCTATGCTCTTTACTATTTAAAACGATATGAGGACGCGGCCCAAGCTTTCCGCAAAGCGGATCAGTTAGAGCCCGGTGATCAACGTACGGAGTCCTTTTTGTATTGGAGCCTTCAAAAAGCGGAGAAGCAAAAAAGGGAACAGCTTCGGCTCGCCCAAAAGGCAGCTTCCATAAAACAAGGCGATTCAGCCAAGAAAAGGGGGGATTTTTCCGATGCCTGGTTAGCTGATTTCTGGGAAGACAGCGGGTATGCCCGCGATGCTTACCAGTCTGCCCCCCCTACGGATGAGCTCATTTCATCGATCGAGCAAGAGCTGGGCTACAAGCTGCCCTCCTCTTATATTGAGCTGATGAAGCATCGGAATGGCGGAGTGCCAAAGAACACCAATTTCCCCACCGAGGAACCCACCTCTTGGGCTGAGGATCACATCGCCATTACAGGAATAATGGGCATTGGCCGAGAGAAAAGCTACTCCCTGTGCGGAGACCTCGGCAGCCCATTTATGATCGAAGACTGGGGATATCCTGACATTGGCGTGGTCATCTGTGATTGCCCTTCGGCCGGTCATGATGTCGTTATGTTAGACTATCGGGCTTGCGGCAGAGACGGCGAACCTGAAGTCGTCCATGTCGATCAAGAAGACGACTATGAGATTACCTTTCTGGCGGACAATTTTGAAGCCTTTGTGAAAGGCCTGGTAAACGATGAAGAATACGATACTTCCGCGGAAGACAAAGCCAATGCTCTGGAGAAAGTAGCCCATGGCGCCTTCTCTCCTCTACTTGAAGAGCTGTGCTCCCGGGTAACCGAAGTGGAACAGCTGGAGCAGAAGATCCGCAAGATCTGTACCCAGATTGTCGAAGCGAAAGGCGGTTTTGCGTTTCATGCGGATGAATTATCGTATGTCATGTATGATGTACAGTTCTGGTTATATACGATGTCGTATCCTGACACCACCCGCGATCAGTATGTGGCTGCCTATCCGAACATCATTGCGTTTGGCAAGGAGTTTGGCCAAGGTGGATATGGGCCCTCCTTCATTACCGATTGGCTTGAGGTCCGCAGAAAAGAAAAGCGGATTGTGCAGGATCATGGGGTGATTCGGTTTACCGATTCGTATGTTGCGGAAATTATGGAGACGATAAACCAAGTCTAGGGGTGGTTCTGCATAATACGAGGCAATAAAAACTATCTTTGCCACAACTCATCCCGCGCTTCGGTCAACGCGAACCCTAGCAGGTTCCGGCCTCGCCACTTCATGGGATTCTCCGCATCCGGATGGGATTGGCCCATGCCGATCCCCCAAATCCGGTCCCGTGGGCTGGCTTCGACGAGGATGCGGTTCTTCGTCGACTTGAGATACTCGCCAAGCTCCGGATTCTGCGAAAACTTGGCCAAGCTGGCCTTTTTGACGATGCGGTAGCATTCCTTGCCCCAAGTATCCTCGTCAAAGTTTCGGACTGCACGCCCATAAGCCTTCTCTCTTTGGGGTGCTTACTCCTCCAGTTTTCTTCGATACAAGCGAGAGGGCCGATGTCCCATATTTTCGGTGTAATCATCCGTCTCCTGCACGAGATCAACCACCTTACGGCGAAAAGCCGCCTTCAACAGCTCTTTATCCAAAATCACCTCATAAACCTGTTGAAGTTCCGTCAGAGTAAACAGCTTGGGCATCAAGTTCAACACGATATCCGTATAGTTCACTTTTCCCCGCAACCGCTCGATCGCGCGTGCAATAATTTTGGCATGGTCGAAGGCCAATCCGTCATTCGATACGATTTGATAATCCGTGCTCGTAGATGTAGGCGTTACTGTCAATGTCCTTGCCACGATCGCCGTAAGCTCCTCTTCCCCGCGCAGCTTGAGTTCATACTCTTGGGTCTTGACGTATCCATCCTCCATCAGCTCTTTCTGCTCCCGCAGCAGCCGGTAGGATACCGTGAACCAAGCGGCGTCGGCCGCATCGTCCCCTGCCTTAAGCTCCAACTTGTCGCTGTTAATCAGCGCCATGTAGCTGCAGCTGATAACCCAAGTTCGAGGGTCTCGCCCGATATCACTGAACGTATATAACTGCTCCAAATACACGTCGTCCACGCCGGTTTCCTCGCGTAGTTCCCTCGCCGCAGCTTGCTCCGTCGTCTCATCGGGCCGAACAAAGCCGCCAGGCAACGCCCATTTGCCCAGGAAAGGGTGGCCTCCCCGGCGAATGAGCAACATGCGGAGCTCTTTATCCGGTAATTTGCGGTAACTGTCCGCCTCCTGGTCCGTAACCGTAAAAATCACCATATCCGCGGCCACCGAAGGCCGCTCGTAATCCCCTACCCGATATTGCTCCAAAAATTCGCGTTCCGTCCGTCCGTCCCGATCCAACAAATCCAATGGGAGTGCCTCCTTGTTTTGTATCATTTCTGAACTTAGCTCTTTACCTTACACCTCATCCTAACCGTGTAACTCCCCGAAATAGTTCTGATAAGGCTCGAATTTTGCCAGCACCTCGTCGACTTTGCGCATACGCTCCTCAAGGCTGCCCCGCAGCGTAAGGTAAGGAATCCGCCGGGCCTTCAAGTCCGCAATAATCTGTTTGTGAAAAACATGCCGCTTCTGATCCCCGCTGCGGTCCCAGGTGTCATCATAGGGAATGTCGTCGTCGCATAAGAAGAACAGGTCGTAGCGCTGCGCATTCTCCAGAGCCAACCGGGTTAATAACTCGGGGGCACGGCCGTGGTAATCCAGGGCGTACATATACGTAGTAATCGCATTCGTATCGACGAACAGGTATCGGTTTGCCTCAAGCAATGCCGCCGCCTCCCGCTCGATGTGGCCTACCGCGATTTCATCGAACGCTTCTAGGCTGATTCTGCGGTCCACCTGATGCTCGGCCCAATAATCGCGCCCGTATTCGCTGGCGAAGGTCGTGTGATACCGCTGCGCCAGCGCTTCGGTGATCGTCGACTTCCCCGTCGACATCGCGCCCACAAAGACCACTTTCGTGATCAAGTCCCGGTACACGAGATCACTTACAAACTCCCTGTACTTATAGGGGTCGGAACGGACCATCGTTGCCGAGATCGGAACCCGCTTGCGGGCTTCGTCGACCCGCCGGTCGGTCGCCCCTAAAGCGAGGCTCATATGTTTACCATAAAACTCGCTCGAGTAAAAATGCGTCACTTGCTCGCCATTCAGCAAACCAAGGATATACTGCTCTTCCCGAATCTCATGCTCTCGGTCATCCGAATACCCGTCCGGACCATCCCAGGCTTCGATCACCCGGACTTCCGGATACAGCTGACGGATCCAGTTGGCCCGGATCTGCAGCGGAATTGGCGTCACCGTCGTCTCATAGATGACCACGATCAGTTCATCAACCTCCTGCAGCGCCGTTTCGATCATGAACTGATGCCCTTTATGCAGCGGGGCAAACTTCCCCAGCGTTAATCCTAGCTTTTTCATGCTGCTACCTCCTTAACCCCTTTGTTCCAGATATAGTAGCCGTAACCCGCGTTAACCAGATACGCACTCCACATCACGATCATCAGCAAACCTTCGCTGCTGCCCTCCATCATCCGGATCGCCCACAACAGCACCGTAAACAGGTTTAACACAATATAAACCAGCCATTGTTCTTTAAATCGATTCACCATTAAGAAGGTAGCCACAATCGACAACACCGTCGTCGTGGCATCAATATAAGGTGAGTTCTGTCCCGGAATAAACGAAAGGCCAAAGCCTAGTAGCAAACAACCTACCACACAAATCCCCCCAACGAGGAGCAGACCTCGAAAGTCCAGCTGACGCATGGTTAGCTTGCCGCCTGGGCGGTTTTTTCTCCACATCAGGAAACCAATCACGTTCATCGGCACGAAGAACAACACGTTCAGCATCACCTCTCCAAACAACCCGTTGGTATAAGCCAAATAAGCGTACCCTACCGTATTGTACATCCCAAACACATAACTCATCAGGTTGCCCTTCGCCGCCAGCACGACGCATAACACCCCGGTTATAAAAACCGTAAATCCAAATAAAGAGTCCTTGGAAATCACCGTAAACCCGACCGCGATCGAGGAAAACAACAGCAACCAAACGATCTCAAATAAATTCCAGCCACCCACAACCCTTTTCAAGTTGCATCCCTCCGTTTTGTACCTCGCAAAACTTAGTAACATACTGTTAATAACATTTTGTTACTATCAAAATAACAGAAAAGCCTGGGAAAGGCAAGTAAAAATTCCCATCCCAGGCTTGGTTTTTTAGGATCTACCACTAAACCGTTTCATCGCATCCTCGGTAACCGGCTGAAAGAAGTTAAGCAAGTTGCCGTCGGGATCGCGGAACAGCATCGAACGGTTCCCCCACGGCATCGTGGTTGGCTCCTTTACCCAATCCTCGACAACTGCCTTCAAGCGCACATATTCGGCCTCGACATCAGCGACGCGGAACTCCAGAATGACCGTGCGATTATGGGCCCCCACAGCGGAATCGGCACCGAATAGCTGCGTCGTCTGGGTGTGGCCGATGGCAAGGGTGCATGAAGGCAAGACGAACTCGGCAAAAACGGGAGCGGGTCGTTCTGCCGACACCCCCGTAACGTTCTCATAGAACTCGACGAGACGATCCACGTTGTCTGTAATCATGCGTACCGAAGCGAAATTCACAAGATATCATCCTTCCTAGTTTCGATTTCCACCATTATAAAAAACCGCTACTGACAACATCATGTCAGTAGCGGTTTAGCATTTTTTGGGCTTCCTCCCGAATCCGATCTCGAAAGGATTCAGGTTCCAATACCAGGACGTCCGCTCCCCAGCCAAGCACCCAGGTCAGCAATTCATCCGGCTGGCGTACGCGTAAGACCACATCCAATCCTTCTGGATGCTCTTTCATGTCCTCTACGAAGTGGTAGTTCGTTTCCTTCACTTTAGCTGCAAGATCAGGGTTAAACCGAAGGCATACCCGCAATTGACGATCGTCAACAGGGGTATACTCCCCTATATCAAAATGCTCCGGAAGCTCAAATCGTTCATCTAGTTCAATCAGTTCAGCCATCCGGGACAACCGGAAATGGCGAATGTCTTGACGGAGGTCACACCGGGCCACAAGCATCCAAGACCCTTCAACAAGAACAAGGCCATAGGGAGCGACGGTACGTTCGCTATGGCGGCTTCCTGTGGAATCCGGAATACCTTTCGAATAATGAAAACGGATCTTTCGCCCATCGAGTAGTGCTCGGCGGATCTTATCGAGATTCTCCCTTTCGTTTGACGAAGCTGGGCGTTTGCCAGGAGGGAGCAAACGCAGCGACTTGCGGATCCGGGAGGTCTCGCGGCGGACACTGTCTGATAGCGTAACCTCAATTTTTTTCCTAGCCCCAATAGCTCTATCCCGATAGGCATCATCAAATCGTTGCTCGACAAAATCCATTCCAATCAGCAAGGTCACAGCTTCCTCGATGGTAAAACGGATCGGGGGCAGGAAATATCCCTCCATTAAGGAATACCCTGTGCCTGGAGTACCTGCAATCGGAACGCCTGCTTCACTAAGCGCCTGAATATCGCGATAGATGGTCCTCACGCTGGTTTCAAATTGTGCTGCCAAATCCTCAGCACGTACCACTCGCCTGCCTTGCAGCTCCAGCACGATGGCTAACAACCGATCTGTTTTGTTCATGTACGGCTCCCTTGTAACAAATATGGCATGTTGAATCAGGTCCAAGCCCAAAAAAATCCGTCGCGGTCCCAAGCGATTCTGCCGCCGTGGAGCTTGCGAAAAGCCTTTTTCACCTCTTTCGACAGCGATGCATTTCCATTGTCATTCACGAATACGAATTGTTCGCCGAAATGGGTCTTTACATATTCGATCGCATCTGTCTGGTATAGCGTCCCCGTAAATCTGATTTCCTTGACCATCCATTCTGCCACATCCTGCGCGGTTTCCATAAGATTCTGATCCTTTCCATTACGCATCCGCATCATTGCGGTCACGAGATCGTTTGTAGAATTTCCACAACCTGACTTTCAAGATTAGCGTCATCTATCGTTTCCAGATGTTCCGGCCGAATCATTTGATACTTCTTCATCTTATAGTATTCAATAATGGCCTGTTTCAAAGTGAG
The DNA here is from genome assembly GCF_001486505.1 of Paenibacillus rubinfantis. GTDB lineage: Bacteria > Bacillota > Bacilli > Paenibacillales > Paenibacillaceae > Fontibacillus > Fontibacillus rubinfantis. The sequence goes on along the minus strand of NZ_LN909063.1, from coordinate 116,935 downwards.
ATCCACCCATTGAATACTAAAGGTCGGTTCCATAATGCGCCGCAGGGTGGCGTCATCTTGCACCAAGGACAGCACGGCATTCATTCGGTTAAACACCTTCTGGTCCATTCCGGCTTCAAAAAAATGCTGCAAACTTTTATTTCGATTTTGCTGGGCCATAATCAGCTTATCGTACAGCATCGGATAAAAGTCCTTGAGATCTTGCAGGAACAAGTCCGAGATATAAACAACGCACAGCAACGACTGCAGAAAGGTTTGTTGAAAGCGATCTACAAAAGGAAGAGAAACATCATGGACCACGAGATCCGCCTGCTGCAAGTATTCCACTTCATAGTTGACCACCTGTTCGATGATCTCCTCTTTGGATGAAAAATGCTTATACAGCGTCACCTTACTAATATCCATATATTTAGCGATATCGTCGATTCTCAATTGGCTAAACCTGGTTTTTCGAACGATCGGCTTAATTTTATTCATATAGTGATTTGCACTCAACGGTTTTCTCAAGACTTAAGCCTCCTTTGATGCTTACTTCACCATAGTATAGCAAAATCGGTGGAACGACAAATGATATTAACTGATTTAATTAACTTAACTAATTTAGTTAATTTAGTTTACTTTACAAATTTCTTGTCGTATAATCGGTCCTGTAACTAATCATGCCTTTGAGGTGAAAGGATGGATATGATGCGTGTATTTGTAACTGGAGCAACGGGGTTTATCGGTTCTGCCGTCGTACGTGAACTTCTCAATGCGGGGCATCAGGTGGTGGGACTTGCCCGTTCGGATAAGTCCGTCGCCGCGTTGATAGCAGCCGGTGCCGAAGTGCACAAAGGCGACCTCGATGACCTTAACAGCTTGCGAGAAGGCGCCGGATCCGCGGACGGGGTCATTCATTTGGCCTTCAAACACGATTTCGCCAGCTTTGAGGCGGCTGCAGCGGCTGACCGTTTGGCCATCGAGGCCATGGGAGCGGCGCTTCAAGGCACCGGGAAACCCTTCGTGGCCACCTCGGGCACGTTGATGCTTACACCGGGAATCCTCGGGACGGAAGAACAAGCGTCAACGCAATCTACACCGCGACGCTCTGAGGAGGCCGCGCTGGCGCTGGCGGAGCACGGAGTACGATCCTCGGTCGTCCGTCTGGCACCTTCCGTACATGGGGAGGGCGAGCAGGGCTTCGTACCAACGCTCATCGGGATCGCACGCCAAAAAGGGGTTTCGGCCTATATAGGGGATGGTTCCAACCGGTGGCCTGCCGTACATCAGTTGGATGCCGCTCGTCTTTTCAGACTGGCGCTTGAAAAGGGCGACTCGGGAGCTGTCTATCACGGGGTCGCCGACGAGGGAGTGCCCTTCCGGGATATTGCCGGAATCATCGGTCGTCACCTAAACCTGCCGGTACTCAGCATCACCTCTGAAGAGGCAGCCGCTCACTTCGGGTGGCTCTCCTTTGCCGCTTCCACGGATAATCCCGCGTCAAGTGCGTTGACCCGCGAACGCTTAGGATGGCAGCCGGTGCACCCTGCGCTGATCTCAGACCTTGAACAGGGCCACTACTTCAACAAATAGGAAATAAGGAAGATCGCTGCAGTGACAGCGAGCTTCCTTATTTATTAGTCGTTCCTGCCCCGTATTCAATTTTACCGCGTTGGGCGGAACGGCTGCAGGATCCGAATCCCTTCCTCAATGGATCCCTCCATCAGCTCCAAGAGCTGGGGGACCAGTTCCTGCATTCGCGGGGCGTTTAAATGCCGATCCAGAGCATCCTGGTTTTCCCAGCGCTCGTAGATGATGAATGTGCCAGGCTGGCCCTCTACCTCGTGAGCCTCATAGTCAATGTTGCCCTGGTCGTTGCGCGACGGGGTGACAGCAGCAGTCATGAATGCCTTCATCTCGGCTTCTCTCCCCGCCTTAGCTCTCGCCTCCCAGAGTACGGTAACGTAACGGTTCTTCGTATCGTTCATGCGAATTCCTCCAAATTTATCAATAGTATTTTTCGATTAAAGCCCTTGGTCCGCAAGAACATTATGACGAACCACATTTAAACGGCGCGTTTGGGATTGATCCCAAGCTTTTGCGATTGAATTCGGATACCGCTTCATGGCGTCCATAATAGCAACCGTATCCTCAAGTGAGTCATCAAAGCCTGCGCCCGTCAACGCTGACATGACATCATTGGTCCTCCCGTTACTACAGGTTCATCTGGCTGCGGAGCATCCGATCGAGAAGTTTGTCTGGGAGAATACGGACCAGTCGGGTCAGCAGGGCCGAATCACGACCGACTGTATAGCGGGTGCGCGGCTTATTGATGTGGATTGCTCGTGAAACCACTGCCGCCACCTTCTCAGGGCGAATACCGTCTGTTGCCCATGCTTCGGCCTGAGCCTTCACGGCGTCAAAAAGACGATCATGGCGCCTATGCTGGTCCGGCGTCATTAACTTGGCCAACCGCTCCGCTGTCGCAATCCCTTGCTCCGATAGGCCCGTGCTGACACCACCCGGTGTGATCATGATGACCTTGAGGCCAAACGAGGACATCTCCCTGCGGAGACTGTCATTGATGGCTTCCATCGCATACTTTGCAGCCGAATAAATTCCGAAGCCGGGCATGGAGACCTTGCCCCCAAGCGAACCGATATTGACCACGCGCCCGCCGCTATTCAGCAAGGCCGGGGTAAGCGCCTGAATAACCGCGACCTGCCCGATCACGCTGACTTCGATCTGACGGCGAAACTCATCGAGGGGAACCATCTCAAGGGGTGCATTAACGGCGATGCCGGCATTGTTGACCACTGCCCTCAAAGGGCGACCAAGCGGATCTTGCTCCACCCGTTCGGCCAGCGCCTTTAGTGTGTCGACCTGGGTAACATCGACGATCACCGGCTCTATATTTTTGCGTTTGATTTTGTTGGCGTCTTCCTGACGACGAACCCCAGCTAAAACATGAAATCCTTCAGCGGCAAGCTGCTCTGCGGTAGCCCTACCGATGCCGCTCGACGTTCCTGTAACGACGACCAATCCTTGAGTTTGGAATGACATAGTAACCCTCCTAGGTTTGATAAGATACGGACCCCTCTATAGCACTGCTATACACGGATTATAGCACCGCTATACTCTGTTGTCTATAGCGGTGCTATATTTTTATTTTTCGAACAAAGCAATTTCATGGGATGTTATGCTCGCATCCACTTAACATAAAAAAGATCGCCCTCCTCCTGAAGTTCCAGGTTAGATAGACGATCCTTCTTATGCTTCCTTATTTTTTAAAGCTTCACTTCAAAATGATCTGCATTACGCTTTCTCGAATGAGATCAACAACTTCGGGCTGGGGTGGAGGTACTTTGCGGGTTTGGGCCGTTACATACAACCAAGAGGCTGTATTGGCAGAAGCCCAGACTAGATCTGCCGCAGCCTGCGTTGACACAGCCAATTTGCCTTCGTCGGCAACTCTGCGAACATTTTGCACTAGTACTTGGTACGACTGATCCGCCGCCTCGATATGAGCGCCCTCGAGCAACCGCCCCATCATCGCCGCATAAATCCGAGGACGGGCAGCCGCAAAGCGGACATAGTCATCCCATCCTTGCCGTAGAGCCACCTCAGGAACGGTGGACTCCACAGCGGTAATCTTACTTTCAAATAATTGCTTGAACGCTTCCACTATAGCTGCACTCAGGAGTCCATCGGCATTACCAAAATGGTGATAGAGCGTAGGAGCGGAAACTTGCGCGATCGCAGTTACGGCTCGAGTCGAAAATTGGGCTCCACCCTCCTCTTCGAGGACCTGAAGAGCAGCTGCTAATATTTTGTCATATGTGTTCATAGCTCCATTATAGCAGTGCTATATACAGGTGTCCATGACGAAGGTTGTGCGTATGGTTTTTTTAAATAACTAAAGCTTGAAATGATTATAAACATTGGCGGATCATTTTAAATGAGCCGATGGCCGTAACAAAGTGAGGCTGAAGCCAACGAATTTGCGATGCCCCTCCTTGCCCCTAGCTAAGGCGTCGCTACGTGGGCACAAGCTTTTCGGAACGAGAAGTTTATACGGTATGAAGTTGAACAGATGTGCGACTGGTTGAGCTCGCTGCTGGCACACTCGAATGAGGAGGAAGCCTATGAATACAATAATTGCAGAAACAGACGGCAGACCGCGTTGCAGATGGTGCGGCGCCGCCCCGGAATTTCTTGATTATCACGATACCGAATGGGGATTCCCGGTCGACGACGATCGCCGGTTATTCGAGAAGATCTGCCTGGAAGGCTTCCAATCGGGCCTGAGTTGGCGAACGATTCTTGTGAAACGTGAGAACTTCCGTGCTGCATTCCATGATTTTGACTTTAACCGAATCGCGGACTATACCGATCGCGACCTAGATCGTCTGCTCGGGAATAAAGGCATCATCCGCCATCCGGGCAAGATCGAGGCGGTCATCAACAATGCACGGAGGGCGCAAGAGATGGTCCAACGGGAGGGCTCGTTGGCCGCCTTCTTCTGGAAATACGAGCCAGACCGGAGTCAACTTGCGGAGCCGCAGACAGCATCCACTTCGACGCTATCGATCGCGCTGTCGAAAGAGCTCAAAAAGCAAGGCTGGAAATTCGTCGGCCCGACGACGTTGTACGCTTTCATGCAAGCGATGGGGTTGTTCAACGATCATGTTGAAGACTGCGTCATCAGGGCAGAGGTTGAGCTCGCGCGCCAACAGTTTCATCATCCCCGGACTGCAATGGGTAAACGTTAAGCGGCAACTGGCAAAACGCAGGCCGTCCCTGAAAAAAAGACAGTTAGGGCTACTCCGTGTGCCCTAACTGTCTTTTTGCTAACTAATTTTAAAACGTACTGTATACACTTGCGCATTCTTCCGCAGTCGGTTCATAGAAACAATGTTTCTTCCATCGACCTACAAACGGCTGGTTATACCAAGTTGGCGGACAGGGGCCGGGATTGTCATACGATCCTGGGCGGAAATACCATAGCGAAAATTTGGCGGGCCAACTCCGCTCCCCATTCACAACCCGTTGCGCCAGACGGCGTTCTCTATCTCTTGCTTTTTGATAGTACATCCCATGATGCAGCGCTTCGAACGCATGCGGCTGGTTAATCATTTGGGGAATGGTCCGGATTCCTGTAAAGTCGGAACAGTTCGCTCTGATTCGATTAATTCCCACAGCTCCAACATGGAGCATGCCCATTTCGCCTTCGGCCTCCGCCTCAGCGCGGAGCAACCTTGCCAACATATCGATATCCTGTTGCCTGGATTTTACGACTGCCATTTGCTCACCTCATTCGATTTCTAGACTCATCATATTTGAGGTGAAGCGGATATGTTCCCCAGGTATTCGTTAAAGCTTCTGGAGATGGGTGTTCCTAAATGAAGAATCCGGATATTTCAGCCCCGCACCAATGGCTCGATCCATACAGATATGAGCGATCCAGATCATCGACCCTAAGAGCAAATCGTCGTTTGACCAATATAAATAACCTAAAGCGAGGAGCAGCGGAAAAATCAGGGTATGACCGAGATTGTAAACCATCGCGCCTATTTTCTTATTTATGGTGAAACCCAACATAGTAAGATCCGGCACGAACAAAAGAGCCACAAACCACCATATCGGAAAGTGGAGATGCAGGTAAGTCAATAAGGCAAGCACAAAGGCAAGGGCATATTCAACATGGATAATTTGTTTATTCGTCATCCTCTCTCTCCTCCAAATCCTGTTGAAATAAACTAAGCAATCGCTCTTGAATATCGTCTATGTTTTCTAGATACTCCACTTCGCTGGCAAGTACCTTCATGGTTTGCACTACTTTTAATGCGCGTTGGTAAAACTGGATTTTCTCCTCGAGTCTCCTGATTTTCTGATTCAATAACGATACGGTTGTATCCTTACACTCAGTTGATAGGGATGGAATGACTCGTAATTGAAATAACTGCTGAATTTCTTTTATGGTAAAGCCTAATTGCTTTAATACGATGATCAGCTGGATCTGTTTTTCACAGGCATCATCATATTCCCGATACCCGTTTTCCCGGCGAATGGGGTTTAATAAGTTCTCTTTCTCATAATAACGAAGGGTATCCGTTTGAACTTGATATTTGCTCGCAAAATCCTTGATTTTCATATTAGCCCCCTTTCCAGTTCGATCATAACATTGGAGTAAGGTCCAGGGTCAATGGCTGCATCCTGATGATTCCGAAATTAAAAAAAGAGGAGAAAGATGACCCTTCTCCCCCTCTAACTTGACGATTCAATTGAACCCGCCGTTTACGCGGATCGTCTGCCCTGTGATCCAACGGGCCTTGTCACTGATGAGCAACTCGATCGCATTGGCAATGTCCTCCGGTTCTCCAAGCCGCCCAAAGGCATTCATTCGACGATAGGAGTCAATCAACTCCTCCGACTTCCCTTCCAGGAATAACTCGGTTGATACTTGCCCAGGCGCGATGCAATTCATGATGATATCCTTCGTCCCGAATTCTTTGGCTAATTGGCGGGTTAACTGCTCCACGGCACCTTTGGTTGCGGCATAGACGCTATAAGTCGGCAGCATGGCGCCCGACACCGAGGTCGAGAGGTTGATAATCGATCCGCCTTTTCTCATGTGCTTCATCGCTTGTTGGCAAGCGAAGTAGGTTCCTTTTACGTTAATATTAAATTGCCGATCAAACATCTCCTCGGTTACGTCCGGGATAGCCGCATTGAACATAGCGCCGGCATTGTTCACCAATATATCTATACCTCCGAATTGCTCAAGAGCCGCCGAAAATAAGGCTTCGACTTCGCTCACTTTACTTACGTCGCCTCGAACGGCTATCGCTTCGCCGCCAAGCGTCTCAATGATTTGGACGACCTCGTCGGCTTTCTCTTGGTTGGAGGAATAATTAACGACCACTTTTATACCTGACCGTGCCAATTGAATCGCCACTTGCCTCCCGATGCCCCGGGACGCACCTGTGACGATAGCCACTTTTCCACTCAAACTCATCTATATCTCTCCCTTATCCTCGCTTAGGCCGTAGGATGATCTAGCAACCTTATACCTGCATTGTAATCCATATCTGCATCATCCCGTTACATCATACCTATTCACTTCTTGCCTATTTCTCTTCCGATCGTTAATATATACAGCAAACCGCACCTTACGGGAAAGGAGCCTTCTGATTTGGAGGAATCACTGCATATTCAGCAACCTTTGCAGCAAATGGTTAGTTTGATACGTCGCCATGCCCCCTCGGGCGGTACGCATTCTACGCGGGTACCTTCTTTACAGCTCATGCATGCTACGGAGCTGGCAGAACCCTTAGAGTCGGTATATAAGCCATCCATTTGTGTCATTGCCCAAGGAGCCAAAACAGCAACGCTATCCAATGAAACCTACCGTTACGATCCATCCACTTACCTGGTCACTTCTGTCGAACTGCCCATTAAAGGCAGAATCACCGAGGCGTCGCTTGAAACTCCATTTTTAGGCGTAAAGCTAAGCTTTGATACCGATGTTATCCTGGATATGGTAAAAGGAATGGGGGACTCCCTGTTGATTCCCGATGAAACGTTACCAGGGATAACGATATCCCAGACGTCTCAAGACTTACTCCAAGCGATCGTGCGGCTCCTGCAGTTGCTGGACAAACCACGGGACATTCCTGTTTTGGCCCCTCTCGTTCTCCGGGAAATTCTATATCGCGTTCTCGAAGGCGAACACGGTAAACATTTTCACCAATTCGCGATCATCGGCAGCCATGCGCACAGAATAGCTCAAGCCATCCGACGGATCACCGAGCAATATCATCAACCCCTTGTCATAGAGCAGCTGGCCAAGTCCGTGAATATGAGCACATCGGCATTTCATAAACATTTCAAGCGTGTCACGACAATGAGTCCGTTGCAATATCAGAAAGTGATTCGTCTGCAGGAAGCTCGGCGATTAATGTTAACGGAATCGTTGCAAGCCTCCGACGCCGCGTTCCGGGTAGGTTATGAAAGCCCCTCCCAGTTTAGCCGAGAATACGCCCGTAAATATGGGAGACCTCCCATGTTAGATATTCAACAGCTTCTCAGCTCATCCAAAAGCAAACAAGCATTAGAGAACGATTAACGTCTCTAATGCTTGTTGCTTTTTTGACTCACTCATTTGGGAGGGTCGTTTATCACCAGGGAAGCGGACCATACACGTTTGAAAATGTGCCCGTTGGGCCATTCTCGTCAAGGAGCGCGAGGCGCACCGGTTCATGTGCGGCCTGTTCGACAGTTCGAGTCCCCGCGAAGTTATTAAAATCCGTCCCTGTAAAGCCCGGACATGCCGCATTTACCTTGATGCCTGTCGACTCCAGTTCAATGGGCAAAGGCAAGGGTTACAGCATTATGAGCCGCTTTGGAAGGGCTGTAAGTTGCGGTGAAAACCGAGCGATGCGGAAAATTCGGATCCGAGTTGGTCGTAAGGGATCCGGATTCGCTCGATATGTTGACGATCCTTCCTGCCGGTGCTTCACGTAGGAGCGGCAACATCGCTTGGGTAACGGCGATTACGCCAAATACGTTCGTCTCGAACACAGCTCGCACTTCATCGAGCTTCACAATACTTGGAAGGCTATCCTTTACTACCTCCTCTAGCGACTTGCCCGGCTTTCCGGCATGCGAGATGCCCGCATTATTGACAAGTACATCGAGAAAGGCCATCCGCTCTATTCTTAGGCTAAAAGGCCTTCTTGAAAGGTCCGGTATACGACTCGGTTGCATTCAAATCACACCCTATCCTCTTTCATTGTAGCTTGCCTTCGCGCAGCAATTCGATGGATTTTGCAATACGCCGCTGTCTGGTTTCGGGGCTTTTGGCCCCCTCAATATTCAATACGAACCGGCGCTTGTTGCTATAGGATAAGCCTTCGAAAAATGTCTTGGCCTCTTCATATGAATTTAGGGCCTCCTCGAAATCATTTGGCACGCTTAACTCACGTGGCGTGGTGTCAAGTTCAAGCTCAACCTCGATTTCATCACCCGCCTGAAGGCCCGCCGCTTCGCGATGCTCCTTACTAACCGGCAGCATGAATTTTCCACCCATCGTCCCAATCGTGCTGCGGTAGGTATAAGCACCAAGCGTCACTTTAACAGCCGGCTTCTTGCCTCCTCCGAGCGCCTCCACAATTCCTTCCGGGACTTCAATGCCGGTCGCAGTTTTCCGGCTGAGTTGAAGCGTCGCTTTAAATTTCATAAGGTTACCCTCCGTTTAATCACTTGCTATTCAAATAGCTGGCCGTATAGGCAACGAATTCATATAGCAAATAACCCTTGCTTCTCTTCCCATCGCCAATTATAACTGCGATTAAGTAACGTGACGTTACGTCACTTAAAAGACGAAGGTTCAGAGGGGATGAACTGTTACATGAATAATCAAAGGGTTGTCTTGGTCACCTGAGCATCAGCAGGGATCGGTAAAGCCAACGTGGAGTTGCTCTTTAGGACTTGGATGAAAAAGAGAAGACACCGGGGGAGGTGCCCGGCGTCTTCTTTGCGTTGTTGCGGATGACCAGCAAAAATGGCGACTTAGGATGTTTTCGTGTTATTTTTCACATGCACTAGAATTTTACAATGCTAAGTTAATATTGTATATCTTACCCTACTTTAGGAGGTAATAGAATGAGCAAGTACGATGAAGCCATGAAGTTGCTGGAAGAACAAGTGGGTAACAAGGACTGCCTGATCTCTCTGTCTACCATCGCACTGGAACCCGGGGCTAATGGCAACAGCCGTCCCGCCGCTCGCATTGTAGACGCCTATTATGAGGACGGTGCGTTCTTCACCGTTACCTACGCGACCTCAAACAAGATGCAGCAGATCGCCCAAAACCCCGAAGTTGCCATTTGTATTATCGTCGAGAACTTTACGGCTGATGGGATTGGTGAAAACCTGGGCTGGGTATGTGACGAGAAAAATGCGGAGATGATGACAAAGCTGCGCACAATATTCGCTACGTGGTACAACGAAGCCAATAACGACGATGACCCTAACACCTGCCTGCTGCGTATCCGCCTGACAAAGGGCCTGTGGAATGACGCCCATAAAGGGATCCGAACGGAGATTGATTTTGTCAATAAGACGGTAAATTAAGTAGACATTTGATAACAGACCCTATTAGCTCGAAGGGAGTGTGTGGACACTCCCTTTTTTTTGCCGTTTTTTATGATAGGGTTCCCGTGCTGGCCTGATATACTTCCAAGTGCGCTCGAATTAAGCGGCCCCGGTTTATCACAAAACGTCTTTTCCATAAACACTTGCTATTCGCAAATTAATCAGTTATGCTGATTATATAATAAACAGATTATTTATGGTGGTGATTATTAGGTTGAACAAATGGAATCAATCTTATGGTTTTCTGCTTGGAAAAGTTCTGCAACAAATGGAAAACAAGTTTGCGGAAGGACTGCTCCCCTTTCATATTAATGCAAGACAATATGGGGTGCTTTTATTTATCCAGGAAAACCCTCATTCGTCGCAAAAGGACATCTCAGACAACCTACAAATCGACAGGACTACGATGGTAAGCCACATTGACCATTTGGAATCTTTAGGATTTGTAGAGCGAGCAAAAAACCCTACGGATCGAAGATCCTATAGTCTTTTGATTACTGACAAGGGAAATGAAGTATTGGATTCACGTTGGGAGTTTTTAAGCCATATTGAATTAGGCGTTCTAGCCCCTTTAACTCTGCAAGAGAAGCAAATCCTTAAAGATTTGCTTGTTAAAGTTTGGAAATCACTATAAAGAAACGGAGTGTCGAGAAGATGAATGCACTTGATTATTTTAATGCACGGCTTGAAGCAACTATAAGCCCTATGGATTATATGAGATCCAAGCAAGCGGATCCGGAGAAATACTTCTTGATCGATGTTAGAAATGGTCCAACTCATGTGAGAAGTACAACCATTCAGGATGCTCATGTTATACCTGAACAAGAATTGGCAAACCGAGTAAATGAAATACCCAAGGATAAGGAAATTATCGTTTACTGCTGGGATGTCTGGTGCAATACTGCGGCCAAAGTAGCAAAGTCTTTGTTGGAACAAGGTTATACAGTTAAGGAGTTGACCGGAGGAATTGCGGCATGGCAAGAAATGAACTTCCCTGTCTCAGACACAACAAAGGTGGATCAAATATCTGATCATTGTGGATGTTAATTCAATGCACACGCACTCCTATTTGGAAGACGCCGGGCCCTTTCCCGGCGTTTCTTTTCGCAATTATTGTGAATCGAATCACAATTCGGATGATGATTAATGCTATCATTATTAACTATTAGATGCATCCCCTTAAGGGAGATTCCATAAAGGAGGCTTTTGCATGTCTACAGAAAAACTATCAGAACTAATTAGTCCTGATGCTGTCATAAATTTTGAAACGGGTGCGATTCAAGCAAGCACTTTGGATTCAATAATTAATCTATTACCGTTTGAAATGGGGTTTTGCGATGCTAACGATATTTTTCGCTGGTATTCCAATAATCCAAACCGTATCCATGGCCGTCGTAAAGAAGCCATTGGTCGCCATGTGCTTGAGCTTCACCCCAAAGTGGCCCATCACGTTGAAAAATTGTTGAATGACTTTCGTTCAGGAGCACGCGATGAATGGGAATTTTGGTTCCCCAAACGATCTGGGGAATCCGGCCAAATTTATCAAAAATTCATGGCTGTTCGGGATAAAAACGGAACCTATCTCGGCTGTATGGATGTTACCGTGAATATTGACCTTTTCCGAGGAAAAGAAGGTAAACATACGCCTGAAACGATTGACGAGTTTATAGCTGTTCATCCTAAATGAAAATAGCCGTCAACATCATAACTCTCGTGACCATTGCCGTTCGGATCCGCGACCGAATCGTCGATTGGATCCGATCGGTTTTGGTCACTTCATCCCTCGATTCCCGCCTCGATTAGCTTCCAGACACCCTCGAATTCCGCCTTGAAATCCATACGCGACCAATTGTCTGCATGAGCTGGCGAGGAAAAATAAGAAAAGGCCAGCAGAATAGCCTGCAGCCGTCCCATGTCTTCAATGCCGCTCGCCGCCTTAAGGCTGCGCAACAAATCACCGATGTGCCGAACGAGAGTTGCCGGATTTTGATCGATGTAGGTTGTATATAACTTAAACATTTCAGGCTCGCGAACATAGGCTTCATATTTTGATTGACTTAATACCCATAGCCATTCATGAACGATCTCCTTCTTGGACGAGTACATGCCCGTGTCAAATGGAAATAGCCGTGCCAGTTCATGGTCCAACCAGGACAGCGCAAGCTCAGTCCACAGTTCTTCCTTACCGGAAAAATACTTGTAGATCGCAGCATGCGTCGTCCCGAGCTCAGAGCCGACTTTGGACAGATTCACTTTCTCCATCCCGTGTTCAACAACCATTCGATGTGCGGTTTCCAAAATAAGTTCTCTGCTTAAAGTTTTCATAGCTTTATTATACAAAATGAAACCCTTGGTTACAAATGTTGACTTTTGTAACTCACCAATGTATATTTAGGTCATTCGCTAGTTACAAATTTCAAAAAACGTAACTCAAAAGGAGCGTTAATAATGAAGCTTTCGAATCGTACAATTGTTGTTACAGGCGGCACATCGGGTATCGGTCTTGCTTTCGCCTTGAACTTTTTGAATCGGGGGAATAAAGTTATCGTCATTGGCCGGAGCCAGGCAACACTTGATCAAGTGACGAGTAACCATAAAGGGCTTATCGGGCTGCAAGGCGATGTCTCGAATCCAAACTCCGTCCGTGAATTAGCCGCATTTCTTCGTGGACGCCATCCGGAAGTCTCTATTCTATTCAACTCGGCAGGTTTAATGCGCGCATTCGAAGTCCTGGACAATAACCCCGAATTGGAGCAAACTGTCGCAGAGGTTGAAACGAATTTAAACGGGACGATCTGGATGACGCAAGCGCTGCTCCCGCAATTGGCCCAACAAAACGAAGCCATGATCGTCACCGTAAGCTCAGGTCTTTCCTACGTCACTTCCCCCATTCATCCCATCTATTCAGCTACCAAAGCGGGAGTGCATATGTTTACCGATGCGCTGCGAATCCAACTCAAGAAATCGGGGCGTACTGTTCATGTGATGGAGCTTGTCCCACCTCTCGTTGCAGAAACCAATCTTCAACCTGACACGCAAAGCAACGCCGGCGTCCCCAATATGAGTCTAGATACACTTGTAAAGCAAGGGGTTCAAGGGATGGAGAAGAATAAAAAAAGGGTGGTTCCGGGTTTCTCCAAATTTTTGCGCTTTGCAGGAAAATATTTTCCGGATACCCTTTCAAATGCAATGGCGCGGCGCTAAGAACTAAGAACGTGCACGATACTTTTCATCATAAACGCCTATCCCAGCAGTTCTTTGGCTCCGTTCATCATTAAGGGCAGCGCCTGTTCAACGAACGATTCCGCACGGATTAGGCGCCCCTCCTTATTCCAATCATTAGCCGCACCATACATCCCCCAACTTAACAGAATAGAAGCGGTATTCATCAAGAATGGCACGTTGGGTTTCGATAGTATCTTGTCTTCGTCTAGCAAGGAAAGCAGGATCGTTTGAATTTTTTTCTTGATTTGAGTCTCGAATGCAGGCACAAGCGAGGGATTTCTTCTTTTGCATATTGTACCTAGTTCCTCATGAAATTCGCATAACCCCAGAAAAAGACTCCGAATGGTTTCCTCACTCAACCTTTCATGACCCCTGATTCTACGATCGATGATCTTCATAAAGGATTCCATGAGTCGGGCCTCAAGAATATCGTATTTATCTACAAAATGCGCATAAAAAGTCGCTCTGTTCACAGTAGCCCGCTCGGCAATATCCCTAACGGTTATCGTATCAAAGTCTTTTTCCTGAATTAAGGAATCAAAAGCGTCCTGAAGAAGCCGCCGCGTACGTATCACACGAGGATCGGCTTGATTCTTACTCATTGTCATGGTTAAGCCCCCAGTAAAACGACAGTTTAGAAGCGGTGTTGCCTATACAACGGATCATCGTGATTGATGATTGCGAACCGTTCCGTGGATAGTATAGCATACAAATACAACACGCGTTGTTCAGACGACAGTGTCGGTTTAACAAATGGAGGAGTGAACGGTGATGGTTTCTCGTTATCGACAAAAATATCATTTTTTACAACATCAGGAGTGTGAGTTATGAAGAGCACATGGAAAGTTTATGTTCTGGTCTTGATCACCTTTTTAGTGGGGACTTCCAATTATGTTATCTCGGGGATTTTGGACCGGATCGCAGAGGCATTAGGAACCAGCGTCGCGGCAGCAGGCCAGCTCATTACGGTCTATTCCCTGGCCTATGCGATTGGCACACCTATATTCATGGCACTGACGGCTAAAATGGACCGGCGTCAACTCCTCCTTTATTCGCTAGGCTTCTTCATTCTTGCAAATCTGCTGACATTTCTAGGGTCCGGCTTTGGCTTCTTCCTTACGGCGAGAATCATTACTGCGTTAGGCGCCGGAGTGGTGACGGTTAACGCGCTAAGTCTCGCCGCTAAAATCGCTCCACCAGGCAAGCAAGCCAGTGCGATCGCCAACGTCACCATGGGATTAACGGCATCGCTTATTATCGGAGTCCCGCTCGGCAGAATGGTCGCCTCGGCTTTTGGCTGGAAAGCTGTATTTCTGGCCATCGCCATCGTCGGGGTCATTGGGATGTTTGTTATTTCTGCTGTTTTCCCACGTATTCAGGGGGACAAGCCGGTTCGTTTGATCAAACAATTTGCCTTGTTAAAAAAACCTCCGGTTTTAATCGCCTTGGCGATTACTTTCTTCTGGTTAGGTGGATATTCTCTCGCTTATACCTATATCTCCCCATTCCTGCTAGAGGTGTCTCATTTAAATGAATCCTTGATCAGTGCAGCCTTGCTCGCGTTCGGTATTGCCAGCTTGATCGGGTCGAAAGTCGGCGGCTACAGCGCGGATCAACGCGGCATTCGATTCACACTCGTTTCAGGAATGGTGCTTCACGTCATTTCTTTGATTTTGCTATCCTTCGTCAGCCAATCGGTCATGGCCATATTCGCTATTTTAATCCTCTGGTCGGTTGCCGCTTGGTCGTCCGCTCCGGCACAGCAATTCAATCTGGTCACACTCGTTCCAGAATCCTCAAGCATTATGCTGAGCTTGAACAGCTCCATGATGCAGCTTGCCATGGCGGCCGGTGCAGGAATCGGCGGGCTGATCGTTGAGCAGACTTCTCTCGCATCCCTTACTTGGTTTGGGATACTCGGCGTACTCATTGCCATCATAGCCGTATTTGTCTTGTCCGCCATGTCCTCACGGTCATCGGCAGCGCAGTCAGCGAATTAAGAATGCAGAAAGAACTCTCCAAAGAGGGAGAGTTCTTAGTGTCCACGGGTGATGTGAGCCAACTACCGTTTGTTGGAGATGACATTGTCCAAAAACTGATCCGCATCACGATTAAACTTCCAGCAAACCCCAAATTTATCCACCAGCATCCCGAAGCAGGATGACCAAGGAGTACTGGATAACGGCATGATCACATAGCCGCCAACCGAGAGATGATTAAAGTAAGTCTCCAGTTTTTGTTTATCCTCATAGACCAAACTAATCCATACGTTGTTTCCTTTCACCAACTCACCTGTTGTGCTCTTCATAGAAGGCAACAAGTCCGACATCATGATTTTCCCACCTGCGAATTCGATTGAAGACTCCATAATCATATTTAATTCATTTTCGGGAAGCGGGTAGTTTGGATCTTGCGGGAAGTTCTTAAATTTAACTTTTTTCACTTCGGTAGCCTGAAGAGCCTCCGAATAAAATTCAATCGCTTGTTCGGCGACCCCATCAAAGTTCAAATATGCAATAGCAGACATCCAGTATTACCTCCTTTTTGTGATACCTGTAGTATAATAGACAAAAGGTGACATCTTATTGTCACCTTTCAGAAATGAAGTACAAAAAGAGGGCCCGCGATGGATAAAGTGGAAAGACTCATTTCGATAATCATGATTTTGCTAAAAAAAGAAGTTGTTTCGGCAACGGAATTTTCAGAGCTGTTCAATGTCTCCAAAAGAACCATTCTTCGCGATATGGAAACATTGAGCTTAGCAAACATCCCGATCTACTCGATCCAAGGGGTGAATGGCGGCTATGGCATCATGGATGAGTACAAGGTGGATAAACGCCTTTTAAGCAGCTCAGATTTAGAGAATATATTAACGGCGCTCGGTGGATTGGAACAAATTCTCTTGACCGGGGAAGTGGAAAGAACGATAAAAAAAATAGAGGCAATGGTCAGTCCATTGTCTCTACGTCGTTCCATTCAACTGTCGTTTTATGATTGGGAAGGTCGGTCCGAGATGCTTGAAACCTTAAAAATATGCCAAGACTCTATTTTGAAGAAAAGGCTGGTTTCGTTTGATTATACAGATAAAGACGGGGTTGTAACGAATCGAATGGTCGAGCCTTATGCGCTGCATTTTAGTGAATCGAGTTGGTACTTGAGGGGGTTTTGTTTACATCGACAGGGATATCGAACATTCAAATTATCACGGATCGATCATATCACTGTGGATGAACGTGGGTTTCAACCCAGAGACGATTGGTCAGAGCAAGGACACGAAGCCAATTATATCCCGCAGCTCGTCATGATTAAGGCATGGATATCGCCCAGCATAAAAGATCAAATCATCGAAAGGTATGGTCGAAAGAGTATTGAAGAGCCTGGTTCTGGACATTTCTTAGGCACCCTTTATGTCCCCCAAAACCCTACGGGCTTTCAATTTTTAGCAAGCTTCGGCACTCAACTTAAAGTTCTAGAGCCCACAACCTACGTAGAAGACTTTCGAAATTACCTATCTCAGATGATGGAGAACTATTCCTGAGGCGGTCTCGTCTTACAATCTGCTCTCCAATAGACTCCGCAAACGTACAGCCGTATCCGTTGAAGCGGTATAAATCATGATCTTCAGGTCCGGATGGGTCGGCGGCTGCAAGGTTACATGTTCGAATTCCATCTCTCCGATCCGAGGATCGTAGCTCCGTTTATGGCGATCCGTTGCGACCTGAACGTCATGCAGCGGCCAGAGCTCGCGAAACAACCGGCTGGTCTGCATAAATTCATCGATCAGCTCCTTAAACCTGGCATCATTCGGGAATTGCGCATAATCCGCACGAAAGTGGGCAATCAAGACGCGTGCCTTGACTTCCCAATCCTTGATTTTCGATCCTAGCTCGGGGTCCGACAAAAGATGTCTCATCCAATGAGGTCTCTCCCCTAGGTTATTTGAAAACACCGGCAATCGGAAAACGAGCTCGGCCGCACGGTTCCATAGCAATAAATCCCAATATCGACCGATAATGAATGCCGGATGCGGATCCAAAGCCCGTATCATCTGTTCCAAACCGGCCGTTAATTGCTGACTCTCTTCCTTCTCCTGGGGACTCGGTCTTGCGAGAAGATGGAGATGACGACGTTCATCCTCGGTTAATCGCAGCGCTTTAGCAATATTATTAAGTACATCCTCCGAGGGATTAACGCTTCGGCCTTGTTCCAGAGAGGTATACCATGATGTTCCGATGTGGGCTAGTTGTGCGACTTCATCCCTTCGAAGACCCGCAGTTCGTCGCCGTCCATAGGATACTAACCCTACCTCTTCCGGAGTCAGACGTTCTCGACGTGAACGCAGAAATTCGCCTAACGCCTTCCTAGAGTTGACCTCTTCCATATCCAACTCCTCCCTCCTATCCTGACACTTCCAATCGTACGATAAACGCAGGAAGGAAGCGGCTTGCTTATTTTATTATACTGCTCGTGTAGCATCTAATAAAACGCAGGAGGAAGGAAAATGAACGTTTTTGTAACGGGAGCCACTGGTAAAGTAGGAAGCCGATTTGTTCCGCGTCTGTTGCAGCGCGGTCATCACGTTAAACTGTTGGTTAGGGATGCTGCCAAGGCCGATGGGCTTCACCAGCAAGGGGCTGAAGTCATTGAAGGCGACCTTTTGCAGCCGGACCTTTATATTGAGGCACTCAAGGGTACGGATGTTGTCTTTCACTTGGCAGCCCAGTTTCGTGGAGTAGACGAGAACACCACTAGAACGGCAAACTTCGATGGAACCCTAACCCTAGCTCGTGCTGCTTTAGAAACAAATGTGCCAAGGTTTGTTTTCTCCAGTACCAATAATGTTTACGGTTCGGTGGTCCGTACGAGACCAAGTCGTGAAGATGACGAGCTCCGGCCTACCCATGCTTACCCTCAAAGCAAAGTGGAAGCCGAGAAGGCGCTGCTGCGGCTTCATCATGAACAGGGATTGGGCGTACGCATCGTACGGTTTCCATTTGTTTATGGCGAGCGCGATCCTCACATCACCGAGGTGTTGCCGATCTTCCGGAACTGGAATCCAGCCAAGCGAATTCATATGGCTCACCATGCGGATGTAAGCCAAGCCTTGATGCTCGCCGCATTCACGCCGGGGATTGATGGCCGAATCTACAACGTAGCCGACGATGCGCCGATTTCCGTTTTGGAGCTGTTTCAACTTCATCATAGCGAAGTGTCGCCGGAAGCGCTGCAACAGGATTATGATCCATGGGACATGATCGTGGATACGACGCGGATCAGAGAGGAATTACAGTATCGACCGATTTACCCGTCGTTCTATTCGGCAAGAGATGCCGGAGCATTATGATGCGGCCTCTATTCGAGTGATGCTTAGACAGGCTTAAATACCATCAGTACAATCAACATCATCACAACAATATTAGCGACAATCTCCAGGAGCAGGGAGCGCCGGCGGCTTCCCCGGTAGGCATCAGGCAATGCGCCGCTCTGAATCGGTTCCAGATTAGCCCGTTGCTGCTTAATACCAGTTGGAAGTAAGACAGCCATGATGACAACAATCACGACAAAGAGGGCAATCGCGACCCAATACCATAACTGTTGGAACAAATACGGCTGTTCGTACCCTAGCGCCAGCCCCGTAAGGAACATCAGCGTGCCTCCGATTTTCGGTAAGACTGCCAGCTTCTCCATCAGCGTCAAGCCGAACTTCGCCTGCTCCGTCGTCCGGACGCCACTCATGATGAGCGGATACCCAACAACGGGGACCGTAGCCGTTATCGCGGAGATAATGTGTAAGAACAACCAGTAGTTATACATCCATACCTTCTCTCCGGTAAGCGATCCCCACTCGTTTCTGTTTGAAGGGGCTGTCAGCCTCCAGATTGTTCAGCATACAGGCAACCACATCGTTATAAGCGATATCAAGCTCCTGAATTCGACTGAATATTTGACCCGCCAGTTCCTGCTCTGATAGATCCTTTACAGATTCCGAAAACGAAAGGGGAATGCGGTCGACCGTTATGATCAAACGATCGGCTGCATCTGCCCCTGGGGTCTCTATCATGGTGCCGGGGCACATAATGGACCAATCCAACTGGGTCTGGCGGAGCCGGTCTAGATTTCGCTGATGAATAAGGAACACGGGGGGTAAGCCTGGAAGCTCATTCCCAGTTAATCCGGTATTCGCAATCTCCAACAATCCCGCTCCCCCCATGATCCATATACGACCGGAGAAATGGGGATGACCCTCGCACTGAGTGACGATGTTGTCAACAATGCGGATGAACTCCTCACCTTGGCCCGCACTCCCGGCCGCAATGACGGCCGCATCCTGATGAGTCAGCGCCTCGTAGACACTTTGCGGATCGAGAATATCCTTCGCAGTTATTTTCACTTGCGCGGCAATTCTCTCGCCTTGCTGCTCGAGTAGCTTCTCTGGACTCCGAACATAAGCAGTCATTTCATGTCCCTTTTTTACCCCCGCCGCCAGTACCCTCTTCCCTGTATTCCCCGTTGCTCCAAACACAATGATTCTCATCGTACTCTCCATCCTCCTCCTCGTGATTTATTGGCGCTTGTTAATTGACCCCAATTTAGCATCCGTCATATAATCTTGTAAAGAACGCACCTTTATGTAGGGAACTTACTTTAATGTAAGTTGATGAGAGGAGGCAGCGTGTGGAAGCGAGAGAGCCGATTGCATCCGATGAACAATGCCCCATAGAAACAGTCATTCATGTTGTCGGGGGGAAGTGGAAGCCGACCATCATGTGGCATCTGCTGGATTCCACGATGCGCTTCAGCGAACTGGAGAAGAAGATTCCGAATGTGACACAGAAAATGCTGGCCCAACACTTGAGGGAACTGGAGAATCAGGGTATTGTTACGCGCACCATTTATCCCAGTGTTCCCCCAAAAGTAGAGTACTCCCTCAGCGAATATGGAAGGACGCTTGTACCGGTTCTGCAGTCTATGTGCGATTGGGGCAGGAACCACAATCGACTTGCCAGCGATATGCCGAATCGGTAAAGACGACTACGACAAGCCCATCAGCTTGGAATCTTTCTCGAGTTTCTGTCTATTTCAACCCATATACGGTTCCTCGCCGTCTGTAACGGCAAGATTAAAGGCCATCCCAAAGGATGGCCTTTAATCATGTCACCTTCTTTGCTTCTTCCCCAGCTTCCCTCGTCATGTTCCGTAGATATGCGCCATGCTCCTGAGTCCACGTCCACATCGCTTCAAAAATCGGTTGAAGCGCCTTCCCGCTCTCGGTAAGGTTATATTCGACATGCAGCGGTACGCCGGGATAGAGAGTACGAGTAACAATTCCCTTATCTTCTAATAGCCTCAATCGGTGGCTTGTAGACGAAGTGATTTTCAACGTGGCACCTGTATTGGAAGGCAGGGGATTGAATCTCTTAATTGACGAGGATAACTATTGTTTTAAGCATGTACGGCTGTTGGACTGCAAACCTCTCGGCAGCGGTGTCGTTCAACTGCGCTATTCGATTGATCAAATTAAATCCTAGAAAAAGCAACACTCATTCGTATACCTCTAATTGGCCTATAAAAACTTGCCGCTACTTATGCTTAGGTTCTCCGTAGAAGCTATAGAGCGAAATAAGGACGCCCGATTGGGCGTCCTTCACAGATGCTATTCAAGAGATTCTAGCAACATCTTCAACTCTGGGTTAAGTTTCAACACATTCAGGATGATCTGCAACGCCTCTGCACGTGTAGCGTGGCTCTTGGGACCGAATTTGCCTTCCCCTTTACCATTCACGATCCCTGCCTGTGCTGCCGCTGTGATCGCCTCTGCTGCATAAGCCCCCGCTAAGTCGTTGAACAAGCCTTTGGCAGCATCCTTGTCCACCCCATTCAGGTTCACGATACGCGACAGCATGACCACCATTTCTTCACGTGTAACCGTCTGATTCGGCTTGAACGTACCGTCCGGGTAGCCACTGATGACGCCTGCCGCCACGAGGTTCTCGATATCGCTTTGGGCCCAAGTACCGTCAATGTCCTTCAATACCTTACTCGTACTGCCGCCTTGGATTTGGAACACACGATTCAGAATCGATGCGAACTCCGCGCGAGTGATCGGACTGTTCGGTCTGAACGTACCATCTTCATAGCCATTAATCAGATTCAATTGGACGAAGATAACGATCGTCCCCTCCGCCCAATGCTCTTGGGTATCGCCAAAATGCGTCGTCGTAGCAGCATCCTTCGCTGCAGCGACTTGGGCAATGAGCTTCTCAACTAGGCTAGCGCTATTCACTATGTTGTTGTTAAATACTTCTACCGCAGGCTGCTGTGTCGGTGGTTCTGGTTCTGGTTCTGGTTGTGGCGATGCTGATGGTGCTGATGGTGTTGATGGTGTTGATGGTGTTGATGGTGTTGATGGTGTTGATGGTGTTGATGGTGTTGATGGTGTTGATGTGCCGCCGCCAGACGCTACCGTCTCCGCAAATGAATACGACAGCGTTACGGTCTCGCCCGTGTTGTTCGTCACAGTTGCGGTGTTGCCGTTAATTGTTGCCGCCGTTAGTGTAGATGGGAATACATAGCCACTATTTGCCGTCAGTATTACGGTTGCCGTGTATGACGTGCTCCCTGCGAACGTCGTCACCATCGGACTCCACGTTACAGTTCCCGCGGTGAAGTACACCGCTCCCACGACACTTGCTGTCGCATTCGGCGTGGCTCCCGTTACCGGAGCTGTAACCGTGATCGCTGGGCTTGTAATCTCCGTCGCCGTCTCTGCAAATGAATACGACAGCGTTACGGTCTCGCCCGTGTTGTTCGTCACGGTTGCGGCGTTGCCGTTGATCGTTGCCTCCGTTAGCGTAGATGCGAATAAATAACCACTATCCGCCGTTAATGTTACGGTTGCCGTGTATGGTGTACTACCTTCAAACACAGTTGCTGTCGGTGTCCATGATACAGCTCCTGCAGTGAAGTACACCGCTCCAGTGACACTTGCTGTCGCATTCGGCGCGGCTCCCGTTACCGGATCTGTAACCGTGATCGCTGGGCTTGTGATAAATTCAATTGAGATTAGTTTGACGTACCTAACATATCCTTTGAATATGCTACTACTATCACCGTTGAAAATGCCGCTCCCCGTCATCGAACTAGGCGCACTAACTGTATTACTCGTCCAATATCCGTAAGATCCATTGACAAAAATATTCGGACCAGTACCAGTACCAGAAGGGCCACGACCGATTCCCGCGCCGTCTACACCACCAATGGCTGTTATATCGCCGCCATTAATCGTAATCGTACCACCTGCACCAGAATAGCCACGGCCGATTCCCGCGCCGCCAGAACGGCCAGTGGCTGATATATCACCGCCATTAATTGTAATCGTACCGATAGAACTTCCATCGCTGCCACCGATTCCTGCAGAATATGAGCTACCGTTAGCAACTAGCTTGCCCATCCCTTCTCCAGTAGATTGCGCATAAATCGTCAAGCTGTTGCCATTAGTAACTTTAATTCCGGCTTCATTGGAAGAACCGGTCACTGTCACATCGCTGCCATCCTCAAGGATAATATGGACAGCGCCCGATGTTGCGATCGTGGTGTTGGATTGCCACGTACCTCTAAACAAGTACCAGCCAGCATTAAGTGTCGCATAGCTCCCGTAATTGTCCTGATCGATTATCGTTACGTCCTGCGTCTGCGTTACGCCGTGCTCGTCTATGTACACTACCCCCGTATCCGCCGATACAGTCAATGATATGGCCGGAAGCAGTGAAATGACCAATGATACAATTAGCAACACTCGAACTAACGACATCCATCCGCCAGTCTGTTTTCTCATCAGTAATCTCTCCTCGTTGTCAACGTGATACGAATCTTCAATCTTTGTGCTATATCAGACAGCAGACTGAATGGCCGCCAAAGGAAGAATTACCCCGCAGCAACTGATTCGACATATAATATAAGCATTCTAGCATGGTAGAGTTATCCTATATGTAAGTGTAAAGAAAACTTTAAAATTAAAATTGATGACGATGCTGGAAGCGAACGCACTTCTGACGGTTTCGCTTTGCAGATTTGAAAATTCTCTACTTATTAGCGAAGTGATAGATTAACTAGTAAAATGTAAGCATAACTCTAAGTCAATTATTTGTTATCAAATACATGGCTAAAAACACCAAATATTCAGGTGGTGATTCGAACTATGACTGTCACTAACAGCAAAGCAAAAGCGATGGGATCGTTTCTCAAATCACGCAGGGAGCGACTTTCGCCGGAAGGTGTGGGCCTGAAGATCGCCAACGGGCAACGGAAGACGCCTGGACTTCGACGCGAGGAAGTCGCCGTACTGGCAGGCGTAAGCGTTACCTATTATACGTGGCTGGAACAAGGACGGGATTTGACCCCCTCTAGAGATGTAATTGATAGCATTGCCCAAGCCCTCCGACTATCACCCGCCGAGAAGGGTCATTTATATCAGTTATGGAATCCTCATATATCTGAGATGCCTTCAGCGGCTTCGTCCGCAGCGGATCTGCAGATGCAGAAGATAATCGATCAGTTGACTTACCCTTCTCTTATCACGAATGAGAGGAGCGAAGTGCTTGCTTGGAACAAGGCAGCTCAAGTGATATTTTCCAACTTTGCTTCCATTCCTGTCCAAGAACGTTATTTCATTCGGTTGTTGTTCGAAGATGCGGAAATGCGCAATCGCATCGTGAATATAGAAGAATTCGCGAGTTACTCGGTGGCCGTATTCCGAACTTACTACGATAATCACCGGGGTGACCCTTGGTTTGAGACGACGGTGGAGCATCTTATCCAGAACAGTGCCGAGTTCGAACGAATTTGGAAACAATATGATATTCAACTCAAAAAAGTAAACCGGATCATATTACAGCCCCCCGGTGTCCTTCAACCTGTTCCTTATGATATCCACTCTTTGGTGAATCCGTCCGACCGCCCGGATATTCACATCTGCATATACACGCCGGTTACAGAGGTTCCAGATGCTGACCGTTAATATTTTTACTAGTAAAAACGTTGTGTGGTTGCCTCGGTAAGGATCCATTAGAATGAGCTCATATTCAAAATGGTCCTAAGGCCAGAAATGAGGGAGCCCCATGCTGCAACAAAGAAAACTAGGGAACGAAGGACTTGAAGTGTCGGCCATCAGCCTCGGAACGATGATGATGCCTGACAACGAAGAATCCGTACGCACCATTCAGGGAGCAATGGATGCGGGCGTAACGATGTTTGATACAGCCGACCTTTATGGGACAGAGTACCAACTTGGACGGTTCGGGGAAAATGAGAAGCTTGTCGGGCGTGCACTTAAAGGCAGACGCGACAAGGCTCTTGTAGCCACTAAATTCGGAATCACGCATAGTCAAGGTCCGAAGGGAGACCCCGCCTACATCAAGAAATCCGTTGATGCCAGCCTCTATAGCCTGGGACTGGATTATATCGATCTCTATTACCAGCATCGGCCCGATCCGAATACTCCCATCGAAGAAACGGTCAGTACGATGGCTGACCTCGTTAAGCAAGGGAAGATCCGATACATCGGATTGTCGGAGGCACCAGCCGATATGATCCGAAGAGCTCATGCGGTTCATCCGATTACCGCTGTCGAAACCGAATATTCGCTTTGGAGCAGGGAAGTGGAAGATGAAGTCCTCCCGGTTCTAAAGGAACTGCATATCGGCCTTGTCCCTTACAGCCCGCTTGGCCGCGGGTTCCTAACCGGTCAGATTAAGAAATTCGAGGATCTACCGATAGACGACTATCGGCGCTATTACCCGCGGTTCCAGGGCGAGAACTTCGCAAAGAACGTTGAAGTCGTCTCTCTAATCGAGAGAATGGCCTCCCTAAAAGGCTGCACCCCCGCCCAATTGAGTCTAGCTTGGCTCCTGGCTCAAGGCGAGCAGATTGTGCCGATTCCGGGAACAAAACGATTGGACCGCGTGCTGGAGAACCTTGGAGCATTGCAAGTGATGTTATCCGCCGACGATCTGGCGGAGATTGAGCGTATCTCCCCCAAGGGCGTGGCCGCAGGCAGTCGCTTCGGCACCTACTAACCATACATCCGACCCTTTTACGTTATGCGTAGAGGGGTCCCTTTTCTATGCGAGCACCTAAGCCTCAATTTTGAGAATATTGGTCAGGACAGGCCGGCTACTGCTTTAGCACATCCCTAGCTGCCTCTATGAAAGATAATATGATGGGTGATAGCCACTTATCTTTATGCCACAACATCTGTGTATACACGTGTAGGTCCGGAATTTGCCAAGGGAGGGAAACAAGTTCTCCTCGTTCAACCTCGGTTGCTGTAACGATTTCAGGAAGAAAGGCAATGCCGATTCCCGAAATTGCGCATTGTTTAATGGCTTCAGCACTTTGAAATTCTAAATAGGTAATACTATCAATGCCCTCTTTTTCAAATGATCGGTCAAACATGGTCCGATAAGGACAACCTTTTTCATTCGTCAGGAACACTTCACCATGAAAATCTTCCAGCTGCAGCACCGTTCGTCTCGCGAGCGGGTGGTCTGGAGCAGCGAACAAGCGGAAATTCTCTTCCACCAACGATTCAACGGCTAGACGATTTGAGCGGATGGGTTCATCCAACATATATACGACATCGGCCATTCCCTCAAAAAGGGTTTGCTTGAGCTCTTGATTGGAAACGGAGCGGAAAATTAGACGAACTCCCGGATGCTGCGAACGAAACTGCCGAAAGACAGCCGGAAGTCGATAGGCGCAAATCACCTCATTGGCGCTGATCGTTAGGGTTCCGCTTAGATTTTCATCGTTATGAACGTCGCTGCGAGCTTCGTCCAATTTATCAAGAACGCCTTGGATATGAGTTAAATAGCGCTTACCCGCGGATGTAAGAACGAGCTGCTTGCCCAGGCGATCAAAGAGACGAACACCGAGCTCAGCCTCTAATGCTTTAATTTGCATCGTGACGTTGGAGGGGACGTAATTAAGGACTTCCGCTGCCCGAGTGAAATTTAAGGTTGTAGCAACCGTGCGGAAGGTGTTCAGTTGGCGTAGCTCCATCCTTTAGTCCTCCTTAACCTTCAAAATTATTGAAGTCTATTGTGAATTTCATTCACTTTTATTGAGACTATCACGGATTTATACTAAGCACAAGAAAGTATCCGGTGAACATGTGGTTTCAATTTGAAGGGAGTGCTTCTAAGATGGATTATGAAATTTTTGATTTGGGAAATGTAGCCTTGCAATCAGGAGTGACGCTGCCCGGCGCTTTTCTCGCTTATAAGACTTACGGGAAGTTAAATGAACAGAAAGATAATGTTATCGTCTACCCCACTGCTTTTGGAGATCAGCACATTCAAAATGAATGGTTGATTGGCAGCGGAATGGCTCTGGACCCGGAGAAATATTTTATTATTGTTCCAAATCTGATGGGGAACGGATTATCTTCATCTCCCAGCAACACGCCTCCGCCATTTGACCGAGCTCATTTTCCGCAGGTAACCATCTATGACAACGTAAAATTCCAACATCGGCTGGTGACCGAGAAATTTGGCATCCAAAAAATTGCTCTAGTCGTTGGATGGTCAATGGGTGGGATTCAGGCCTTTCAATGGGGAGCCAGTTATCCGGAGATGGTGGAGCGCATTGCACCTTTCTCGGGAATAGCCAAGCCTTGGCCTCATACTTTCGTAGTTCTGGACAGCTTAAAAGCTTCGCTGCTGTCTGCCGTTGATTTCAATCCCAGCAGGCTGAACGAGCTGACTTCTGAAAACTTGCGGGCTGTTGGCCGCGTCTATGCGGGTTGGGGATTGTCTCAAGCGTTTTACCGAGAAGGTCGTTATCGTTCGCTAGGATTTGACACCTTGGAAGAGTTTGTGACTGGCGTTTGGGAAGATAGCTTTATGCAAATGGATCCGCACAATGTCCTGGCCATGTTATGGACAGGACAACATGCAGATATTAGCGCGAATTCCTCATATCATGGTGATTTCCACAAGGCACTGAAGAGTATCAAAGCTCTTGCCTGCATCATGCCTGGGAGCACGGATCTCTTCTGCACCGCGGACGACAATAAATATGAAGCTAACCTAATGCCTAATGCCGTTCTTAAGCCAATCCAATCGATCTGGGGTCATTTTGCAGGTCGTGGCATCAATCGTGCTGATAATCAATTTATTGATGATAACCTAAAACACTTGTTGGCACTTAGCCCAAACGTATAGATCTTCAATAACTGCTGCAACCTGGCAAGCCGGTTATACAAGCGTACGTATCACCTCGAACGCAGCTTCAGGGTCTGTTTCGATCTCCATTCTCTAACATGTCAAGCAACAGGCTGGCAAGCGGAGCCGGGAATTGTTCGCTTTGCGCCGCCGACAGCAGAAGACCGACATCCTTTTGCGGGATCTTGCTGTCAGATACGGCTGCTGACTTTTCGGCAATCATTTTGCCGTAGCTTTGATAGATTGGGGCGGTAAACAGGGTGCTGGTAAGCATATTAACCGCTGCTGTGGGATCAACCCCGCCTCGCTCTGCTATTCCTAGTGCTTCTTCCAGTGAGCGTGCGGCGGAGACGATAAGGAAGTTACCGATCAGTTTGACGATTACAGCCGAACCGGCTTCCTCGCCAAAATCAAAGATCCCTTTAGCTCCCATCGCTTCCAGCAGCGGCCGCACCCGCTCCTTTGCTTCCTTAGGACCCGCTATTGGAATCCACAATTGCCTAGCAGCGGCTGCCTCTGGCCGTCCAAAGATAGGTGCCTCAACATAAACGGAGCCATGCCGCGCATGCAGATCCGCCAGCTTCCTGCCCGTATCCGGCGACACCGTACTCATTGATACATGAATACCGCCCATGCCCAGACGTTCTAGGAAATCTTCGCTTTTGACGACGTCTTCCAATGCTTCATCGTCCCACACCAAGGTGACGACGATGCCACCGGTTGTCACGGTGTCAGCTGGACGGACCGCCTGCAGTGCACCTTGGGCCACGAGCGGCTCCGCTTTTTCCGGGGTGCGGTTGTATACAGTCAATGCATATCCTGCTTGGAGCAAATTGGCAGCGACTGGCATACCCAGCAATCCGAGTCCGATAAATCCAATGTTCTCTCCCATGAATTGAACCTCCTTAAGATGATAAACATTACGTTAACGTCATGTTTAGAGCAAAAAAAATTAATCGCTATCATTGGCTTCGAGCCATCGCTCGAAACGTTCTATATGTGACTGTAAATCGCTGCGAAACTGCCCGAGCGCTTCAAGCTTCTGGTCCGTGTCGGCCAAATGCTGGCGCAGTATGCTGAGGACTTTTCGCTTCGGCAGCACCCCGCTCGTGTCCGTAAAGTAAAGCTCAATTACGTCCCGAATTTCCTCCAAACTTAGGCCAATCTTCTTCAACTGATCGATCTTATGCAGACGAGCAACCGTTTCTTCCGTGTAGTAATGATGACCATTGCCTTCGCGCTCGCCGGATGGAAGCAATCCAATGCTCTCGTAATAACGAACCGTGCGCGGGGTTACCCCTGCTCGTTCTGTCAAATCTCCAATGCGCATACGGTTCATGATGTATCCCTCCTTTCTAGATATAACATGACGTTAACGTCATGTTTGCATGATAGCATTTGAGATGGAAAAAGTAAATACACTTGAAATTCAACCTGCTTGTGATACGGTTCACCGTAACCGTGTTAACGGTATAAAAACCGGTGTTCTCACACAGACTGGGGACCTTACAGTATAGAGCATTTAAAGTCTCGGTAGACATTTATCGCTCCCATATCAGCTTCATAGCAGTCCGAGCTCCTTCGCTCGCATCAGCACCTGCATGCGCCTATTAACCGAACTTTCATTAAATATGATGGATTTCAATCACACGTATCAATAATTGCCATGCTCCTCTTGCCAGCGAGCAGCTCGCGGGGGAATGCATCGCGCCAGCTGGCCGGCTACGGCGCCGGACAGAGGACCGTTCATGCGGCATAACGCGGACGTTGCCAGCATGAATTCGTGCAGCGAGTCCGGCAAATGCCGAAATACCTCCATTCCTGTCATCGCGACCGGCACGAAAAACCGACAGTCTCCACTTAAGGAAACTGCCGGCATTCAAGTGTCTGGGGGAATCCCCTTAGGTTTACCGTTGTAGTTGATCCTGTACTCGAATCAAGATCGTAACGGCTTGCGCTCTAGTCACTCGAGAGTCTGGGCTGAACAGGTTCTCTCCCATCCCCTCCATAACGCCAAGCTCTTGCAGCGAGGTCGCCGCTCCCTTCGCCCAAGCCGGAATGTCTGCGTCGTCAGCGAAGGTAGTCGCAACATCCGCTTGCCATGTCAGCTTCAGCGCATTCGCGATCAGTGCTGCCATCTCCGCGCGCGTAATCTCGGCGCCCGGCTTGAATGTACCATCCCCATAGCCGTTAATAATGCTCATGGAGACCGCTTGCGCAATAGCATTGCGCGCCCATACCGGGATCTTCGAGCTATCCTTGAACTCAAGTGCGGAGCCTTCTCCCGATGGCTTCAGCATATTCATTAGCATGACCGCGAACTCCGCACGCGTCACCGTCCGATTCGGCTTAAAGCTCCCATCCTCGTAGCCTGTCGCAATACCCGCATTGGCAGCTAGGTGAATCGCCGTTTCCGCCCAATGGCCGGCAATATCGCTGAATTCTGCTTCCGGCTCAGCCGGCGCATCTACGCCGAACACTGCGAAGTTCGTGAAGTGATCCACTTCGGCGGTAATTTGTTCGCCGCTCGTTATACCGCCGATCTCCACCCATTCTTTCATCGTCTCGTCGTAATAGAAGATCGCGGGCTTCTGTCCTTCGCCAAGCTTGCTTGGGTCATAACGGAAAGTGAGCTTGATCGGCGCCGAGAAATTCTCCGGGAAGTTCTTTAACACTTCGAACACCGAGCTGACCAAGTTCTCCTCGCCAGTCAGCAGGCCCTCCGCGGACAGCCGCTTCTCAATCTTCAACAGCAGTGCCTGGGTAATGGCGTTCGAAGGAATTTCGATGGATATTTCATCCCCCAGGCTGACCTGTCCCTCGCTGCCTGCCGGAAGCGACAAACTTCCATCCTTCGAGACAATAGGTCCCGTTGGTTGGACGGGGGTCTGATAGATCGGGTCGGGTCTGATGGGACTGCTGGGACTGCTGGGACTGCTGTAAGCCGGCAACCAACTCGCGTACAGCGTCACGTTCGCGCTCACCGTATCCGTGGCGAAGATCCACAGCGTCACGCCGCCCGCTTCCTTGTACCAGCCTGCGAAGGTATAACCTGCGCGCGTCGGAGCCGTCGGCTCGCTGATCTTCGCTCCCGCGCTCACATCCGTCGCGCTCGCTACCGCGCTGCCTCCCTGCGAGTCGAAGGTGACCGTATAAGTCTCCGGTTCGACCGGCGCTTCCGTCCATTTTGCGTACAGCGTCACGTTCGCGCTCACCGTGTCCGTGGCGAAGATCCACGGCGTCATGCCGCTCGCTTCCTTGTACCAGCCCGCGAAGGTGTACCCTTCTCGCGTCGGAGCCGTCGGCTCGCTGATCTTCGCTCCCGCGCTCACGTCCGTCGCGCTCGCTACCGCGCTGCCTCCCTGCGAGTCGAAGGTGACGGTGTAGGTTTCCGGCTCAACCGGCGCTGCCGTCCACTTCGCGTACAGTGTCACGTTCGCGCTCACCGTGTCCGTGGCGAAGATCCACGGCGTCATGCCGCTCGCTTCCTTGTACCAGCCCGCGAAGGTGTACCCTTCTCGCGTCGGAGCCGTCGGCTCGCTGATCTTCGCTCCCGCGCTCACGTCCGTCGCGCTGGCCACCGCGCTGCCTCCTTGCGAGTCAAACGTGACGGTGTAAGTCTCCGGTTCAACCGGCGCTGCCGTCCACTTCGCGTACAGCGTCACGTTCGCGCTCACCGTGTCCGTGGCGAAGATCCACGGCGTCACGCCGCTCGCTTCCTTGTACCAGCCCGCGAAGGTGTACCCCTCTCGCGTCGGAGCCGTCGGTTCGCTGATCTTCGCTCCCGCGCTCACGTCCGTCGCGCTGGCCACCGCACTGCCTCCCTGCGAATCGAACGTGACGGTGTAGGTCTTCGCGCGGAAGGGTTCGGAGCGTGCGAACCCGCTATCATACCCGTCTTTGGCCACACGAATATGCAAATACCATGTATTGGTCGAATTAGGAACACCCAGAAGGTCGCC
Organism: Paenibacillus rubinfantis; assembly: GCF_001486505.1. Classification (GTDB taxonomy): domain Bacteria; phylum Bacillota; class Bacilli; order Paenibacillales; family Paenibacillaceae; genus Fontibacillus; species Fontibacillus rubinfantis. The sequence continues at coordinate 85,389 of NZ_LN909063.1, read as the reverse complement.
GCTCGTAAATGCCGTCCAGTTTGAACCTTCGGAAGGCTGATCCGCTGACGTTGACCATTTATAGTCTAGTGTTGTCAATAAATCGGCGGGTATCGGATCACCAACCGTTACGGTTGTGTCCACCCCTTCGCCAGCTGACGCGCCATTTGGAGCAAAATGAACTCCAGCTGCCAAAAGATTGATAAAGGGATTGCCGGATTTCGTTGCATAATCCTTCGCCGAAGAGGGTGCCAATGCGGTTATTGTTGCGGCAGAACCTCCAGAGTTGTCAAATACTTTGTCCCCCAAAGACAACCCAGTACCTAAGATGATGACATTAGTCAATGGGTTATTACTGAAAGCAGAGTAATCAATTTTCGTTACGCCGCTTGGAATGGTCAGGCTCGTCAATTGATTAGTAAAAAAGGCGGATCCTCCGATCGTCCTCAGGCTCTCCGGAAAATTCAGGCTCGTCAGTTGGTTATTGCCGAAAGCATAGTCTCCGATCGTCGTAACGCTTTCTGGAAAATCCAAGCTCGTCAATGGATTGACTTGAAATGCGTAGCTTCCGATCGTCGTCAGGCTGTCTGGTAGGTTCAGACTCGTCAGTTGATTTCTCCGAAATGCGGCTTTTCCGATCGTCCTCAGGCTGTCTGGTAGGTTTAAGCCCGCCAGGTTGTTGGCATCGAATACGAACTCCCCGATCGTCGTCATATCGTCTGGAAAGGTAATGCTCGTCAGATCATTGTACGAAAATGCACCGGTTCCGACATTCAATTCGCCGGTTCCAATCGTCGTCAGGCTGTCTGGAATGGTCAGGCTCGTCAGTTGGTTTAGCCTAAATGACTCTTTTCCTATGTTAGTTATCCCCTCTGAAAGAACCAGGCTCGTCAGTTGATTGGAATCAAATGCAGAGTCTCCGATCGTCTTCACGCTTCCTGGAATGGTCAGACTCGTCAGATTGTTGGACTTAAATGCGCTAGTTCCGATCGTCGTCAAGCTATCCGGAATGGTCAGTTTCGTCAGCTGGTTGTTCTGAAATACCCCTTCGCCTACACTTATTACGCCATCCGAGAGAACCAGGTTTGTCAATTGATTGCCTTGAAATGCATCTTTCCCGATCGTCGTCAAGCTTCCCGGGATAGTTAGGCTCGTCAAACGATTTTTAATAAAAGCGGCTTCACCTATACTTATTTGGCCGTCTGAAAGGTCAAGGCTTGTTAATTGATTAGACGCAAATGCATAGCTTCCAATTAATTTTACGCTGGCCGGAATCGTCAGATCCGTCAGCTTATTCATCTCAAATGACCGCTCGCTTATATTTGTTACGCCGTCTGAAAGAGTCAGGCTTGTCAATTGATTGCTGAGAAATGCAGCCTTTCCGATCGTCGTCACGCTTCCCGGAATGGTCAGGCTCGTCAATTGGTTGCTCTGAAATGCGGCTTCACCTACACTTGTTACGCCTTCTGAAAGAACAAGGTTCGTCAATTCGTTGCCTTGAAAGGCGGAGTTTCCAATCGTCTTCACGCTTCCTGGAATGGTCAGGCTTTTCAGTATGTTGTCCTGAAATGCGGCTTCACCTATACTTGTTACGCCGTCTGAAATATACAGCTCCGTCATGGGATTGCCTTGAAAGGCGGAGTTTTCAATCGTCTTCACGCTTCCTGGAATGAACAAGCTATCCAGTAGGTTATACCCAAAAGCCCAGTCTCCGATTGTGGTCACAGTTGCAGGAAAGCTTACGTTACTCAGAAATTTACTATCGAACGCGTGAGCACCAATAGCGACAACCGGATTGCCGCCTAACGTATCGGGAATAACGACATCTCCCCCTGGGCCCGAATAGCTTGTAATCGTTGCCTTTCCTTCAGATACCGTGTATTCAAAATTTCCGCTTGTATCGGCGCTCGCCTGTCGAACAGCGGCTCCTGACCATAATCCTACCAACAAACAAAGGCAAATCAAAATTTTCCAAAAATGAATGATAGCCCTGATCTCCACATTATCTTCCTCCCGCATGAATTGAAATAATAGCTCGCTAAGCAGTTCAACTGTAATACAAATTGGAAAAGAAATAACCTCCCCAAAAGGGGAGGTTATTGATAAAAAAGGAGCAGGAGAGCACCTAAGTATCCTGCGCCAGAAGCTTTGATTTCGTTCAATGTTAACCCGCTTTCTTGCAGGACAGATTTTCTGAGAATCATCTTCTATTGTTAGTTCAAATAACGGCACACCGATCGACAAGCTCAATTATGGCTTTGGCTTGACCACGATGATGCATCAGTTTGAGCGGTTGGGAGGCAGCCTGCACTTATCTTCTGGGGAGCAAACTTCAGTGTCAAACGAAGTCAGATGCAAGAGTCCGTTGAACAAACCGCTCGCTCACGCCAAAATTGTAACAACGGTTACTCAATACTATGGATCTTGGGCTAAATTTCACCCTACTTATGGTACGGTTCTTCGTAACATCTAAAAAGCGAAATCGAAAGGCACCCCTAAATGGGTGCCCTTACAGTTATAGTTGGAGTTCGGAATTTACTCGATAGACAACTACAACGACAATGTAATCCTGAGCATGTTTCGAATAGAGGATAAAATCTACTATCTCATTTCTTTACAATTCTTCCGTATCGTCTCGCTTTGACTTTATTAGGTGGGCTATACTGACTTATCCTCAAAACTCTACCGTCTAAAATGCTTCCGTTCAATTTTAAGCCATTTTTTAATTCATCTTCAGTTTTAAACCAAATAAATGCAAAACCCCTGCCCTTATTTCCATTATGCTTGTCCCGCGGTACTATTAATCGTTCTATTGTTCCACAATGCCGGAAATATTGCTCTAGTGATTCCTCATCAATATTATCCGGCAAATTAGCCACGAAAATCGCCAATTCACTTACACTTGAAAACGAGGTATCTAGACTAGGAACCTCAATTTTGAATCTCGGTATTGCTTGTTTCTTTCTATTATTTACCCTTGCCATCTTACTAGCTTCTGCATTTGTTCTAATTTCTTTTAAGATACCAGTCACTCTAAGCGCAGTGACTTCCCTATCATAAATATTTCTATCGTTTGTATTTAAAGCCTGATATATATCACTAGGTGAGATGAGCCTATCATTCATCCCAAGTACAACTATTTTCTTTTGCAAGTTAGATAAATAAAATCTCTCAAATAAATTTAGCCATTCATTTTCCTTAGGTGAATAGACTGACCTGTGGTACAACGTTACGTTAAAATAATTGTCAACCGAAGCAATGGTAGGTCTGGATAATTCAAATTCCTCCATTAGTTCAAAGATGCGACGCATTCCTTCCCCGAGTTCACGCATTATTTTATTTTCTCGAAGTATCTTTGCAATTAATGAATTTCTAGATTCATGTACATTTTTTAATAGTAATAAATCAGTCAAGGATATAGTGGAAAGGAGGACCCCTGGACTCTTGATTTCCATTCTGTCATCAAAGATGAAAACATCTATACCATTTTGAATCACATAATCTCTATGTGCTATTGCATTAACAAGTGCTTCTCTACAAGCTAACTCTGGATAAATGTATTTTTGTTCAAATTTCGCATCTAATCCAAATTCAGTTTTAAAAGCTAAAAAGGGCCTGAGTGATTCCCACGATTTTACTAATAGTTCAAAAATGTTTCCAGAAACTATTTCATCAGATAACACATTGTATTTTTCCCCTGATTGAAGTTCAGTCCCATTGACCTTAATTATTCTAACTTGGGAACGAGGATGCCAACGTTGTATATCCTTTGCAAATAATAATAATGCTGCTCTTCTTAGTCTAAGACCATTACCCGTGTACTCGCCTAATCCAATTTGTTGAATATACTTTTCAACACTCATTCCTCTTAAGTATGTATCTGCCATAGACTGGACAAGGGACAAATCCAAATCTGTCGATAAAGCCCCGTCAACAAATTCCCGATCGAATTCTCTTGACTTTACTTCCTGTCTTTCAAATAAAATCTTATTCATTGGTGCAGGAACAGTACTTTTATCTTGTCGACGAACACATCTGCCATCTGGAAGTTGGTAAATCTCACTTGTGCCCTTTGCAACTGCAAAAAAAAGTATTAAATGTCCATCAATATTTAACTTAACATGATTTAACATCGGTAAGTTACTGTTTTCATGAACATGGGATTTAAAAGCATTCAACATCGTCTCTATATCTTCCTCTGAATGGGGGACTCCAGTAATATCACCGTTATCTTCCACACCTACAAGTAGTTCTCCACCATCGGCATTGGCAAAAGAAACTAGTGCCTCACCAATATCTTCACAAATCTTCTTGACCTGTCTTGGGACTTTTTTCTCTGGTCTTCCCTCTAGAGCACTTTTAAATTCACGAAAATGACTTTCGCCAAGCTGTATTGTATTTTTAACTCTCTCTGTTAGATTCAATATCTCCATAACCTTACTTCCCTTCCGTATTAAAAGTTTAAAAACAAATTAAAGGTATAACTTCAATATAGTTAAAATAATCAGTTGATATGGAAATATATGTAACAATCCGGATTATAACACAATTAGACATTTAGTTGAATTCCCTAATGTGACTTGTTTCTTAATAAATTTAATGTTGTTCAGTCATCAAACTTCCGAAGCCTGTAGAATGATTTTTTATTTCAACGGCTAAAAATAGGAGGAATGTATTGCGAACCACCCCCCAATTTTTCGCCGTCACTTATGATACGGTTCCCCCCGATTAATCTTCACCGCGCGATAAATCTGCTCGGTGAGCACCAGGCGCATGAGCTGGTGGGGCAGCGTCATGCGCCCAAACGACAGCCGCTGCTGCGCGCGGCTGAGCACCGCATCGGCGAGCCCGAGGCTGCCGCCGATGACGAACACGACATGGCTCGTCCCATAGGTGCCGAGCTGATCGAGACAACCGGCCAGCTCCTCCGAGCTCCAGAGCTGGCCGCCAATCGCGAGCGCAATGACATGCGCGTCGCTCTTAATCTGCGCGAGGATGCGTTCGCCCTCGCGCTCCTTCACCCCGATGAGCTCCGCGTCGCTCATCGTCTCCGGCGCTTTCTCGTCGGGCACCTCCACGACTTGAAACTTCACATACGGCGCCAGGCGCTTCGCGTATTCCGCAATGCCCTGTACCAGATATTTTTCCTTCAATTTGCCGACAGCCACGATTTGAATCAGCACTTAAGTTCATCCTCCGTTATCGTCCTAAACTCGTCACCCTATATAAAAAACAGCGGGGCCCGTCACCTGCATGCCGTCGCCCCGTTCCTTGTCCCTCATTCAATTGTGCAACCCAACACAACCACACTCCGCTTACACTACCAAAAACCGCGCCTCATGGTCGCATTCCTGACATTTCACCGGAGGCTCCCAATCAATAAACTTGGTGTGCTCCAAATCGACCACATCAGGCGCTTCCTCAAACTCATCCACGAACATATCGATGGCCAGTTCCACATGATCTTTGCATACGACGTACATAGTCCAAGCATCCTTTCTTATGCACCGCACTTCCGCGGCCGGCTTCCGTATTAACAGGTTGTCCTTTATCTTTTCTACCATACTCCGCGCAAAAAAGGAACCGCCCCGGTCACATCCCCCAGACGGTTCCTTCCACTATCAAACCTAGTCCCCCCGGCTCCCTAGCCGGTTTACAAAGGCGTATAGAAGTTTTGCGTATAATACGTATCGTAATCGCTGCTGTCCAAGCCGTCCACGGCACCAACACCCAGCATCGTAAACGCCGGCTCCAGCATATTCTCCCGGTGGCCCCAAGAATTCAGCCAGCCATAATGCCCGTCGATCGCATCGAGGTAGCCGGCGGCGATATTTTCACCCCAAGCCCGGAACTGCGGAATCCCACGGGACATCATGCGGTCGCCTGCGGACTTCCCTTCCGGATTATCATGTTCAAAATAATTCCGTTCCGCCATATCCCGACTATGCGAGCGCGCCACTTCAGCCACGGATTCGTTCCAGCTCAGCACGCCCAAGCCTTTTTGCACACGAAACGCATTCGTCAGGTCCAAAATCTCCCGTTCCGTCGCCTTCAGCGACTCCGGGGTAGACGGTGCGTATACATTCGTCTCCGTAAACTTCTTGTCCATCAGCAGCACCCCGTCCACGCGGTACTTCTCGTGCTTGTCCAGGTACAGATTGAGATACAGCCCTCTCGGCGTATACGTCTCCACGTACTCCCTTGGAGGATTCTCGCTCTTATCCCAAATCGCAGCCAGGCTGCTTCGCAACGTCTCCAGCCCTTTCTCCGCCTCGGGTCCAAACCGCCACTCCTCATGGTTGCCGAACAAGCCAACCACCCTGCCGTCCGCTACGCCAACCTGCGTATAATGCTTATAATCCTTATTATAGATGTACCATTCCAACCCGTAGTTGGTCACGTCCTTGCGCGCCGGTTCCCCAAGCAACTCAATCACGCGGTCCGTCGAATCCCCAATCCCAACGCCCTGCAGTTGGATCTCCGGCTTGATCAGATCCGGGCTGGTCGCTTTCGGCAGCGTCAGCTTTAGCCGATACAGGAACGTCTGCGCTTCGGCCCGCGACACCGGGTCTTTAGGTGCGAAGCCTTCCACACAGGCACCGGTTTTCCCTTGGGCCAAGCCTTGGGCGAGCACCCATTGGACCGCCTCATCTTCACCCAAACTCTGCCCATAAAAAGCCGCCATCAAGCGGGCCACCGACCCGCGCGTGATCGGCTCGTTGGGCTGGTCGCTCACCGGCCAGGTTAACTCAAACGCCAATTGGTAATAAGGCGTGTACCAAACCGCTTGCCCCTTCACCGCATCCAGCTTGATCTCCGGATATGCCCGCACCAGCATGCTCAGGAACTCCGCTTCCGTCACCGACTGCGCCGGGCGGAACGTTCCGTCCGGATACCCGTCCGTCACCCCGTTGTTCTTGGCCCACATCACCTTGTCATAAGCCCAGTGGGATGCCGGTACATCCTTAAAGTCCACCGCAGCGGCTTGAACCGCCGACCCCGCGGCCAGCCAGGCCGCTGTTAATCCCGCGAGAATCGCCAATCCACGAACCCCGCGCTTCCATCCATTTTTCATGACCCCTTGCCCTCTTTCCCCCATCGATATCGTTACTTGCTCTCTAAGTTCTAGTTCGACAGAAAAAGGACAAATTCCTTGTTCCTACAATAAAATCACATTATCTTCAAGTTTTAACCTTAGATCCCAGCTATTCCCTATCTATTTTCCGGACTTGTTGCCTCCGCCAACGCCCGGTCCAGCTCCTCCGTCCGCTGCCGCTTCACGTCCTCCGGCCAGTCGAAATACCGGGTCATCTCATCGATAACCGGCTCCTTCCACCGCCGTACCCAAGCGATGTCAAACAACAAAGCCCCCGTTCTCCGCACGAAAAAATCCACCGGTGTCATCGCCATCTCCGCTTCCAAGGCATACTGCAGCGGGACCGCCACCTCCAGCGGGAGTCGGGGTGAACCGGTCGGGGGCCGCAGTGCCCCCGGGCCGCCTTCCGCGTTTTCCGCGGCGAGTGCGCCAGCTTCGGTGCCCCGCCCGGCCAAATCGGGTTCCCTAACAGAGCCCGAAGAGGCCGAAGCCGGGGCCCCTGTCGAAGCCGCTGCTTCTGGTGGACCGGCAGCATCTAGCCACGGGCCGGCCCCCACGCGAACGATCGGCCCCTCCTTCGGCCGTCCCTTCGGATCGCCGGCCAGAGCCAGCAGCCGATCGACGTTCGCCCCATAGCGGGCCGCCCACTTGGCGGCAACCGCCTGCGGGACGCCGCGCTCGGCCGCTTCCTGCACCTTGCGCGCCGCGAACCCGGGTAGTCCCTGCGAGCCGCCCACCTGCCCGCCGGAGATCGGCATCGTTCGGGTGGAGCACGCAGCGAAGCTCCGCCCGAACTCCCGCTTCAACTTGGCGGACACACGGTCCACGACCAGCTCCGCCATCTTGCGGTAGCCGGTCAGCTTGCCGCCGGCAATGGTGATCAGGCCGGACGCCGACTCCCAAATTTCATCCTTGCGGGAAATTTCCGAAGGCGATTTGCCCTCTTCATAAATGAGCGGCCGCACGCCAGCCCAGCTGGATTCCACGTCCGCCGCCGTGAGGTCCAGCCCGGGAAACATTCCGTTGATCGCGCCCAGAATATAATCGCGATCGGCCTCCGTCATCCGCGGATGGGCAAGCTCGCCGTGATACACCGTGTCCGTCGTGCCCACGTACGTCTTGCCCTCGCGCGGAATCGCGAACACCATGCGGCCGTCCGGCGTATCAAAATACACCGCCTGCCGCAGCGGAAACCGCTCCTGATCGAACACCAGGTGCACGCCTTTGGTCAATTGCAGCATTTTGCCCTGCTTGGACCCGTCCATCTCGCGCAGCGCATCCACCCACGGTCCCGCCGCGTTGACGACCTTCCGGGCGCGCAGCTCATACGCCCGCTCACCGGCCAGATCCGTCACTTCGGCGCCCATCAGCCGCGCGCCTTCGTACCGGAATGCGGTCACTTTGGCATAGTTGACCGCCATCGCCCCGCGGGCCGCTGCTTCCTTGAGCACCTCAAGGGTCAAGCGGGCGTCGTCCGTACGGTACTCCACGTAGTACCCGCCGCCCAGCAGCCCCTCTTGTTTCAGCAGCGGCTCCCTCGCCAGCGTCTCCGCGGCCGACAACATGCTGCGCCGTTCCCCGCGCTTCACCCCCGCGAGGAAGTCGTACACGCGCAGCCCCAGCGACGTGCTGAACCGTCCAAACGTGCCGCCCCGATAGATCGGCAGCAGCATCCGTTCTGGAGTTGTCACATGCGGACCGTTCTCGTACACAATCGCCCGCTCGCGCCCAACCTCCGCCACAACGCCGATCTCCAGTTGCTTCAGATAACGCAGCCCGCCATGCACCAGCTTGGTCGAACGGCTTGACGTCCCGGCGGCAAAATCCTGCATCTCCACAAGTCCAACCCGCATTCCCCGCGCCGCCGCGTCCAGGGCGATTCCCGCCCCGGTGATCCCGCCGCCCACGACCAGCAGATCCAGCGGCTCGGCCAGGTTCGCCATTTGCTCCAATAGCAGTTGCCGAGATTTACCCGAAAAGGGATATGTCGCGCTCATGTCCATCCTCCTTCTTCCCCCCGCATACAAAAAGAGACCCCGACCCATTCCAGTCGTTTCAGTCTACGGCTGTCCTGTCTTCGGAATCTCTCCTGCAATCCTTGTTTATTTGTCTTCGTCCAAGCCTTGTTGGATCTCCGCTTCGGAAGGTTTATCCGTTAGCTTCAAGGTCGTCTTCTCCAGCTTCCCCTCCCGGTAGTACGTAACCTCCAGATCATCGCCGATCTTCTTGTTCTCGTACAAGTATCGGCGCAATTCCAAGGTCGATTGAATCGGTTGCTTATCGAGCTGAGTAATGACGTCATTCAGCTTCAAGCCCGCATCCTCCGCCGGTCCATGCGCCTCCAGGACGATGACGCCCTCCTTGACATGGTTCGGCAGCTTGAGATCCGCGCGCTGCTCGTCAGTGATCGGAGAAAAGCGGTTATTCAAATCCAACGTGTAGACGCCCATATACGGACGAACCACCTTGCCGTGTAACAGCAGATCATCCACCGTCTTCATCACTTCGTTGACCGGAATGGCGAAGCCCAGTCCCTCTACCCCGGTATCGGAAATCTTCATCGTATTGATCCCGATCAGCCGACCGTTTAGATCCACCAGTGCCCCGCCGCTGTTGCCCTCGTTAATGGCCGCGTCCGTCTGGATGACTTCCTGCTCCCAGTCGTACACGCCATCCTGGTTCAGCGACACCGGAATCATCCGCCCGTTATAGCTCACGATTCCAAACGTCACGGTCCCGCCAAGCCCCAGCGGGTTGCCGACGGCGATCACCGTTTCCCCCGCATGCAGCTTCTGGGAATCGCCCAGCTCGATCACCGTATCGATGCCTTGGCCGTCGATTTCCAGTACAGCGATGTCGTTAATGGAGTCTTGCCCAACAACCTTGGCCTCACGCGAAGCCCCGTCGCTCGTTACGATCTCCAGATCGCTCGCGTCGCTGATCACATGCGTATTCGTTATAATAAAGGCCTTGCCCTTCTCCTTCTTAAAAATCACGCCCGATCCCAATGCCGCCTGCTCCGGATCGCCGTCCGACAATTCCCCGTGGTTGAGGATGCTCACCACAGCGGGGGCTACTTTGGCCGCCGCTGTGGTGATCCGGTCATAGGGATCGCCGCCATCCGAGAGCAAAACAGCGCTGCCGGTTGCGACATGACGAGTTGATGAGGAAGGAAGCCCCGTGATAAAACTGAACAACAGCACGGCCACCACCGCGCTAAGAACGGAAGAGATTAAAGAGACCTGCAGCGTGGACAACCCCCGCCGGTGATGCTTCCGAGGCCCCCCGCGCCAACGCCGCAGGCTGCCGCCTTCGGACAAGCGCACGCGCCGCCCCGGAACCTTGGTGGAATAAAAGTCATCGTCAAACCATCCCATCTCTATTCTCTCCCTCCGTCGCTCTTCCCCAAAACCGCGTTGGCATCTCCTGTATGCCATCCGCCCCAAGCATAGGTCCCCTTCAACTTTATGCCGTGACGGCCTAGCCATATTCACGCGTTCCTTTTATTTCTTTAACGTCATGAACCGGAGAGATGTTGCCTGAACTTCGGGAAATTGCCGCTTTTTTTTCTGAAAATTGGAATGTTTGACCTCACCCATGACTACACTATATTAAAGCGATAGATTGATAGATTTATTTTACCATATTTTGATGGTTTAGAAGCAGAATTTGATCAGGGAATTAACGGGATTTTTATAGCGATCTCGCCGCCCCTATCCCGTCGCAGATAAGAAGGCAAGAAACACAAAAACCTGCGCTTTTCGCGCAGCCATCTGAGGGAGGTTATTTCATGGATTCCTACTACTCGACGCCGATGAACGAAGTCAATGTGCTCGCCAAACTGGCGGATATGAAGGAAGAGCATTATCACCAATTGGTGACCTTAAGCGCCATCATGGAGCTGCTTATCGATAAAGGGATCTTAACCCGGGAGGAAATTGAGAAAAAAGCGCTGGAGATCGACGGCTTCTTAACCCCGCCTCCGTACCCCACCGTCTAAGCTGACCCTTCTGCTAGGCCCACTAGGGGTTCGTTCTTCAAGGTGCCGGGGCGGCCAGCCGCCCAAGATTACCGTTAACGCTGACCAGAGTGCTTATTTGGGCATAAATCGATGATTTTCACATCTAACGCTTGTGAGCATGCTTATATTGGCCAAATTTCCCTCCTTTACCTCTAAAACGGGGAAATAAGCTCTCTGGTAAGCGTTACATCCCACACCTCCCAATTTTTGCCCATTTAGTGTGTCTCCTAAGCGTTAGCGAGACGACCGGTTTGAACGTTTCACTCAGCTCCCCTTACACATCCCGTTGCCCAATTTGATAGTACTCCTAACTTACTAACAAGAGGGTTGATTATTTATACTTGATCCTCTATGCTAGGGTTATTATTAGCAATAATTAATACGCTTTAATTTTACGACAACGATTGTCCCCTTTATTCACAATTAAATCTTACACCTATGCCCAAAAGTTAAAGCGCTTAAACTTTAGTAAGAAAGGTTGGTGGTTCTTAAGCCAATCTAAAAGCCGGGGCGAATATCACATGAGGAGATATCGAGATGAAGGTTAGTATTTTTGACGTCGCCAAAAAATCCGGGTTGTCCGTGGTCACGGTCTCCCGTGTCCTCAACGGGGCGGAAACCGTTCGGGAGAAAAATCGCCAAAAGGTGCTGGAGGCCATGAAGGAGCTGGACTACCGCCCCAATGCGGCCGCCCGCAGCCTCGCCAGCGGCAAAACCGGGATTATCGGCGTCATCGTGACGACGTTGCAGGACTCTTTTTTTGACCAAGTGGTGAAGGAATTAAACGAAGTGTTGGCGCTGCGCGGCTATTTCCTGGCGATCTCGATTACGACCGGAATTGGCAGTGACGGCAGCCACTATTTGATTCAGGAAGATCGCGTCGACGGCATGATTTTGCTCTCCCCGATGGAGGAGGACAATTACATCGTTGAGTTAAAGCGCCGCGGGATTCCCTATGTGTTAATTGACAACCAAAAGCCGGAGAATGACAGCTTCTCCGTGATGATTGACAACTTCAAGGGCGGTTATGCCGCCACTAAGCATTTGCTTGATCTGGGACATACGTCCATTGCCCATTTGTGTGGCGGGGAGATGTTTCGCAGTACCCGGGAGCGGCGCAGCGGGTTTTTGCAGGCGCTTTCGGAACAGGGGCTCGAGCCATTCGAGGTTGTGCACGGGGATTTTGGAATTGCCTTCGGTTACGATACGTGCAAACGCTGGATCAGCGAAGGACGCCTGCCCACCGCCGTGTTCGCCGGCGATGATAACATCGCTCTCGGCGTCATGAACGCCCTGATGCAAGCCGGTATCTCCGTGCCGGATCAGGTGACGGTCGTGGGGTTTGACGACCACTATATCGCATCAGAGTTGCGGCCGCGGCTTACCACCGTTCAGCAACCCGCAGACAGAATAGCGCTGGCTGCCGCCGACATGCTGCTGAAGCGGATCGACGGGCGCATGAAACGTGGCGCAGGACAGCGAATCGATCCGGTGCTGATGATCCGCGAAACTACCGTCCGTAAGGAGTGACGACGATTGACTTATTATATGGGGATCGATGGAGGCGGCACCAAAACCTACGCCCTGTTGACCGATGAGCATGGCCATGTGCTCGGCAAAGGCCACAGCGGGAACGGCAATCACCAGACAGGCGCCGCTACAGCGGCTGCCAGTCTTCGCGAAGCCGCGCTGATGGCCGTAGGCGAGGCGGGAATCCGCCTGGAGGATCTGCAGCATGCCTACCTGGGGCTGGCTGGTGCCGACCGTGAAGCGGATTACCGAATCCTCCACCCGATGGTTCAACAAATCGGGTTTACAACATATACGATCAACTGTGACACGATGATCGGGCTGCGCGCGGGCACGAACCGCCCTTACGGCGTCGCCCTGATCTGCGGGACCGGCACAAACGCGGCCGGTCGCAACCCGCAGGGCGAGCATGTTCAATGCGGCGGCTTCGATTATATGTACGGCGATTTCGGCGGTGGCGGCGCGCTGAACATCGAGGTGTTCCGCTCCGTCATCCGCGCCTGGGATGGCCGCGAGCAGCCGACCCGGCTGACCGGGTTGTTGCTGGAAATGCTCGGGTACACCACCGTGGACGATATGTTTAATGATTTCCTGGACCATGGAAAGCATGTCCCTGTGGACGCAACGCGGCTGTTGTTCCCGGCGGCGGCCGAGGGCGATGCGGTCGCGCTGGAGATTTTGAACCGTCAGGGGACCGAACTGGCCAAGTCCGCTGTGGCGGTGATTCGCAGGCTGGGGATGAAGGACGACGCGTTTGACGTCGTCTTGGCCGGCAGCCTGCTGACGCGAGGCGACCGCGGCTGGATCCGCGGGCCGATCGAGCGCGCTGTTCAGGCGGAAGCCCGGCTCTTTACCACCTCTAGATGCGTATAAGAGACCGGTGTTCCCACCGATCATCCCCCGTCTTCTCCACTTTCTTTCCCCGACGACCGCGGCTGGATCCGCGGGCCGATCGAGCGCGCTGTTCAGGCGGAAGCGCCGCGCGCCGCGGTGGTGACGTTGTCGACGGAGCCGGTTGTCGGCGCCGTCTGGGCAGCCATGGAGGAAGACGGTCTTACCGTCTCCGGTGAAATGCACGAGCGGATGGCGGCTTACCGTGAATTTGACGCTATCCCCTATACCCTAAGATAGGAGTGATTCATCTTGGCTACGACAAATCAAGGATTAAAGATCGCCGTTATCGGCGGCGGATCTTCTTATACACCCGAGCTGGTGGAGGGTTTTATTCGGCACCACCAAGAGCTGCCAGTGCGGGATCTGTGGCTGGTCGACATTGAGCCGGGCCTGCGTAAGCTGAACATCGTGGGGAACCTGGCCAAGCGGATGGTGGAGCAAGCCGGTGTCCCAATCGAAGTGCATCTAACGACGGATCGCCGGGCGGCCATCGCCGGCGCGGACTTCGTCAGCACGCAGATGCGTGTCGGCATGCTTGATGCCCGGGCTCGGGACGAGTCGATTCCGCCGAAGTACGGCGTCATCGGCCAAGAGACGACCGGCCCCGGCGGGATGCTAAAGGCGCTGCGTACGATTCCCGTGCTGCTGGACGTCTGCCGCGACATCGAGGAGCTGGCGCCAAACGCCTGGCTGCTTAATTTCACCAACCCGGCGGGCATGGTGACTGAAGCGATTCTCAAGTATTCCAAGGTGAAAAGCATCGGGCTTTGCAACGCGCCGATCGGTTTGATCAAGCAGGTCTCCGGCAAATATGGCGTCGCCGCGGACCGGGTGTATGCCGAATTCGTTGGGCTGAACCATCTGCATTGGATATCTCGGGTCGAGGTGAACGGGGAAGATAAGCTGGACGAAATGCTGGCCGACACGGCGGGCTACAGCGCCAAAAACGTGCCGGCTCGGGAATGGAACCCGGACTTCCTCCGCTCTTTGCGCGCCCTGCCCTCATACTATTTGAAATATTTCTACATGACCGATGCCATGCTGGAAGAGCAGCTGGAGTCCCTGAATCAGGGGCAAAACCGCGCCGAGGTCGTGAAACGCGTCGAAGAGGAGCTGTTCGAGCTCTACAACAATCCCGAGTTGAAGGAGAAGCCGAAGCAGCTGGAGCAGCGCGGGGGTGCGTATTACTCGGAGGCAGCGGTAAACCTGATGCGTTCGCTGTATAACGGCACCAACGACATCCAGACGTTGAACGTCGCCAACAATGGTATCCTCGACTTCTTGCCGGACGATGCCAGCATCGAGGTGAATTGCGTGGTCACGAAGACCGGCCCGCTTCCCCTCCCGCTGACGAAGATCCCGCCGATGGCTAAGGGCCTGATCCATGCGGTCAAAACCTACGAGCAGCTCGCGATCGACGCCGCCGTTACCGGCAGCCGTGACCTCGCCTTGCAGGCACTGGCGCATCACCCGCTGGTCCCATCGGTCGAAGTCGCCATCAAGCTGCTCGACGAGATGCTGGAGGCGAACAAGGAGTACCTGCCGAACTTCTTCCCGCAGTAAACCTTGCATCACATCATAAAGAACTCCCCTCCCGTGGTTTTGGGAGAGGAGCTCTTTTTTTGTTGCAAAAAGTGCAACATTTTTCTGGAGTTTGGGCGGCCACCGGCTAGAATGTTGCAGTTAGTACAACAATTTCAACCCCGCAGGCCAGTTTGGAGTGGAAGAAATGTTGTAGGAATTGCAACATTTCCGCCCTATTGGCTAGTTTCACCGTTCAAATGTTGTAGGAAATACAACAATTCCGCATCACGCCGGGCGAACCCCCCTAGAGCACCTCCAGCCTTGGGCCCCGCCGCCCCCTCTTTTCCCTACCCCTTCAACCCCGTCGTTGAAATCCCCTCAACGAAGTATTTCTGGGCCAGGAAAAACAGCAGGATACACGGTACGATGCTGACGACCGACATTGCGATGACCTGATTCCAGGAGACCGCGGACGAGGCATCCAGCGACAAGCGCAGCCCCAGCGACACGGTGAACTTCCGCACGCTGCTGATGTAGATAATCGAGTTGAAGAAGTCGTTCCACGTCCACATGAACTGGAAGATCCCCACAGAGAAGATCGCCGGTTTACACAGCGGCAGCAGCACCCGGGTCAACACCGTAAACGAGTTGCACCCGTCAATCGTCGCCGCTTCGTCCAGGTCCCGGGGCAAGCCGCGGATGAACTGGATCATCAGGTAGACGAAAAACGCGCCCGTCGCGAAGGCCGCCGGGATAATAAACGGCAGATACGAATCCAGCCACCCCAGCTTGTTAAACAGAATGTATCGCGGAATCATGATCGACGCATTCGGCAGCATCAAGGTGGCGATCATGATGGAGAACAGCAGCGTTTTCAACGGAAAATGGAATCGGGCAAACCCGTACGCCACCAACACGCTGGAGAGGATCGTAAACAATACGGTTGGCACGACGAGCATAAACGTGTTCATGAAGAAATCCTGGAATCCGTATTGACCCGTGCCCTGCCAGCCCAGCGAGTAGGCATCCCGCACGTAACTGCCCGGCAGCAGCTTCGTGGAGCCGAAGATGTCCGCATTTGTTTTGAACGAAGAAGCGAACAACCACAACAGCGGATACACCATGATGAAACCGAGCACGATCAGAAAGAGGTAGTTCGCCCATGGTTTTCTTAAAATTCCACTTGTCCTCATGTCATCGCCCCCCATCCTCATAATGCACCCAACTGCCCGAGCTCTTGAAAATAACCGCCGTCACGCCCATGATAATCACGAACAGCACCCAGGACAACGCCGACGCATAACCCATGTTGAAGAAGGTAAAAGCTTCCTCGTACAGCTTCAACGCATACAGATAAGTTGATTTCAACGGTCCCCCGCCGGTGATGACAAATGCGCCGGTAAACTCCTGGAATGCGTTAACCATCTGCATCACCAGGTTAAATAACACGATAGGCGTCAGCAGTGGGACGGTGATTTTGAAGAACATCCGCGTTTTGGAGGCGCCGTCGATGGATCCGGCTTCGTACAGTTCCGTTGGAATCTGCTGTAGGCCAGCGAGAAACAAAACCATTGAAGAGCCAAACTGCCACACGGTCAGCAAGCCTAGCGTGTATAAGGCCACATCCGGGCTGCCCAGCCAATCGACCGGACCGAGATGGAGCCGGGCTAACATGGCGTTCACGACCCCTTCCTTCATAAACAGGAAGCGCCAGAGGACGGAGATCGCCACGCTCCCCCCCAGAATGGAGGGGAGGTAATACACCGTGCGGAAGAGGTTGATCCCCTTCAGCTTCGCGCTCAGCAGCATGGCGATAAACAAGGCGAAGGCGAGCTTAACCGGAACGGCCAGCAGCACGTAAATGCCGGTGACTTTCAGGGACTGGTAGAACTCCGGATCCCCCGTAAAAATCTTGACGTAATTGTCCCAACCCGTCCATGTCGGGGCGCTGACCATGTTGTAATTCGTAAACGAGTAATAAAACGAAGACAAGAAAGGATACAGCTGAAACAGCAGCAACCCGATGATCCATGGTGAAATGTACAGCAGTCCGACATACTGATAGTTCCGTTTACGTTTGATCATGGCGGACCCTCTCCCCTCCTACCGCTAACAACCTGTTTATTGAGTACGGTCTTTAATCTCGGCCAATTTGGATGTTAAGCTGGCGATCAGCTCGTCGGCGGCCTGTTCCGGTGTGGCTTTGTTATAACTGACCTTCTGAATGACGTCCTCGAGAATTTTGGCGACCTCCGAGTTGTTGGAAATGCTGTTGTCCACCAGTCCTGCATTTTCCAGGCCCAGCTCAACCGCATTGGTGATCGCGGCGTCGATTTTGCCGGCTTCCACGGCGGCTTGCTGCGACGATTTCACCGGTGGAATCGAACGAACCCCACCCAGAATCACCGCCGCTTCCGGATCGTTCATCAACCAATTAAGGAACTTCACCGCTTCTTCTTGGTGTTGGCTTTTTTGGCTGACGGCGAATAGCTGCGAAGGACGGACCACGACGCCGGTGTTTTTGGCATCCTTGGCGATCGCTGGCAGCGCCGTTACGATTTCGGTTCCCTCCGGCAGCACCGTCTTCAACGTCGGCAGCGTACTGCTCATCGATGTGGTCATCGGCATTTCTTGATTGATCCATTTCGGGTTCTGATCCAGCTTGCCGAAGAACAGGTCCGCTTCACCGATCGGCTGATATACGCCGGCTTCCATCGCCTTTTGCAGCCAGTCGAAGCTAGCCGCAGCGTCTTCTTTCGTGAAGCCAACAGTGTAGTCTTCCTTGATCCATTGCTCACCCGTACGTTGCTTCAGCATCGTGCGGAAATCCTGAGTTAACGCCGCGTGGTCGGCGAGCAGCAGGTATTTGCCACTATCGGCTTCATGCAGCTTTTTACCTTGCTCATA
The DNA here is from genome assembly GCF_001486505.1 of Paenibacillus rubinfantis. Taxonomy (GTDB): domain Bacteria; phylum Bacillota; class Bacilli; order Paenibacillales; family Paenibacillaceae; genus Fontibacillus; species Fontibacillus rubinfantis. The sequence continues at coordinate 67,438 of NZ_LN909063.1, read as the reverse complement.
GAGCGTATCCCAATCCCATTGAATGTCCGTTGGAATACCCAGTTGGTCGGCCAACGTCTTGTTGATGATCAAGCAGTAGGCATTAACGCCGGTTGGCACCGCCACCAGCTTGCCGTCATAGACGCCGAAGTTGTCCAGGAACGTGGGGTCAAACCCGCTGGCATTAAAGTCCCCCATCGTCTTCAAATCAACGAAGAAGTCACCTTTCGTCACCAGTTCCTGCACCCACGGCAAGTCCAGCTGCATGATGTCGGCCGAGGTCCCGCTGGTCAGCTGGGTTTTGATCTTTTGCTCGTACCCGTCAAACCCTTGATATTCCGCCTCAATCGTGACATTTGGCGCAATTTTCTTATACGCCTCGATCGCCTCGAGCGTGGCCGCATGACGATCCTCGCCGCCCCACCAGCTAAAGCGCAAGGTCACCGGCTTCCCGGCATCCGCGGTAGTTTCGCTGGGTTCATCTTTGACTGTAGTAGAGGTATTCTTTGCCGCCTCGTTCCCCCCGGATGAGCAGCCGTTCAGAAGTGCGAGAAGGAGTGCCATAGTCAAGCCTAGCGCCCAAACCTTTTTTCTTCCCATCATTCATTTCCCCCTTAAGGACTCACTAAATTTGTAAGCGCTCTTATTATAGAATCAGTTTGGGTCTCCCGATAAGGTAGCTGTCCTTAGAAAAAGGTATCCCATTTCGCGGAAATTCTACCCTAAGGTATCTTCTTGTTATAAAAAGAATCGTTTTTTCAGATGTTTTCCGTCGAATGATAAAACGCTTACAACCCATTTTAGGCGATCTGTTATAATCAATGTAAGCCATTACATTTGACTGCATAGAAGCCGGGGTGAGCGAATGTATAACCTATTGATCGTAGATGACGAAGCGGAGACGCGCGAAGCGTTGTCGAGTTATTTTCCGTGGAATGAAGTGGGCTTTCAGGTCGTCGGCCAGGCTAATAACGGACAAGAAGCGCTCCATTTCATCGCTGAGGGCGAGCGCGTGGACATCGTGCTGACCGACATTAAGATGCCGGTGATGTCCGGGATCGAGCTGGCCGAGCAGCTGTACAACCGGCGGCGACAGATCAAGGTTGTCTTCCTTAGCGGCTACCGGGATTTTGAATATGCCCAGCAGGCTTTGCATTACCGCGTCATCAACTATATCCTGAAGCCGGCCAAATACCACGTGCTCCTGGAGGTCTTCAGCAAAATCAAAGAAGAGCTGGAAGCGGAAGCCGCTGCGGAAACGCCGGAGCTGGGGACGGACCCCTCCGCACCTGGACCAGGCAGCGGAGAAAGTCTCATGATCCAGAAGATTAAGGAATACGTCCAAACCAACTACAAAGATGCCTCCCTGGAGGAGGTCGCACGGCTCGTGCATATGAACGCCAACTACTTGAGTTTCTTTTTCAAGCAAAAGACCGGGCAAAACTTCTCCGATTACGTGCTGCAAACCAAAATGGAAATGGCCGTCAGCCTGCTTCGCGATGTCAGCTACAAAACGTATGAGATCAGCGAGAAGGTCGGCTACAGCAACGCCAAAAATTTCACGCGGACGTTCAAAAGCTATTACGGCCAAACGCCCAGCGAATACCGGAACGGCCCCGCCAACGGATGAGGGACAAATATTTCGCCAAACAGCTGACCGCATTTCTCGTTCCGCTGCTTGTGCCGATCATCCTGCTTGGCTCGCTGTCCTTCCTGACGACGCAGCACGACGTCAAGAAAGACATCAATCAGAACAGCAGCTTCCTGCTTCATCAGTCGCAAACCCAGCTGGAGATGATCCTGAACGAGATCGATACGCTGTACTTGGCGCTTTACGACAATACTGCGATCTTCAATGAACTGTCGTCCGTGCTGAAAAATCCGCATTACACCTACGAAAGCTCCACCTCTTACCGGATTATCTCCAGCTTCCTAAACGGGTTCACCAGCTCCAAGCCGTATATCCAATCGTTCTACCTGTACGTCGACAACCCATATCAACGTTTCCTGTCGTCGGTGGGGGGATTGGTGACGCTGGACCATTTTTACGATACCGCTTGGTACGATGCCTTTATGGGCTATACCGGACCGCCGGCCAAATGGACGTCGCGCCGGAATATTAAATTTTACGACTTCGAATCGGATGCAACGCCGATCGTTACCTTCTATAACGTGCTGGTTCCGCAAAAAATCGCGATCATCCTGAACATTAAGCCAAAGTATATCGAGAGCATTTTGGACGACATCACCAAGTACCCGGATCAACAGCTGTTTGTGCTGGATGAGGAGAACCACGTCATTTTCTCCAACCATCACGGCGGGCGGCTGCAGGAGGATCAAACCCGATCTATCGCCGGAAATCCGGCATCCTTCTTTGATATGGACACTCCTGAAGGTAGAGTGAACGTGACCAAGGTCGAGTCCGAACGATATAAGTGGAAATACGTCTCGGTGATCCCGCACAGCGAGTTGTACAAAACGCCAACGCGTATTTTCAACTACACGCTGGTATTCGCTATGATCGCGGTGGCCTGCGGATTCTTACTGACCTTTTACCTGATCCGCCGCAACTACAAGCAGCTGAAGATGATTCGCACGTTGATCAAATCGGCCGACGACAGCCGGGTGCCGCTGAAACCGCCATTGAAGGTGCGGGACGAATACTCCTACATCATTCAGAACATGATCACTCATTTTATCGAACACCGGTACATCAAAACCCAGCTGCTGGAGAAAAAATACCGCCTTCAAGTCATGGAGCTGCTTGCCCTGCAATCGCAAATCAATCCGCATTTCCTGTACAACACGTTGCATTCGGTGTACTGGGAGTCCGTGGCCTTGACCGGCAAGCCGAACAAAGCCAGCGAGATGATCGAGGACTTGTCCGATATCCTGTCCTACTCGTTTAGCGACCCAACCAAAATCGTCACCTGGGGCGAGGAAATTGCCAACACCGTCAGCTACGTCAATATCCAGCGAAAAAGGTACAAAAACAAGTTCGACGTCCAGTTCGACTACGAAGAGGATATCACTCGCCTGTACACGATTAAGCTGGTGCTGCAGCCTTTGGTGGAGAACAGCATTTACCACGGCATCAAGGAAAAAGACGGACAAGGCCTCATCAAGGTGAAATTCCGGCGGAAGGAAGAGCGGCTGCACATTACCGTGATCGACAACGGCTGCGGCATCCCGGCGGAGGAGCTGCGTCAGATCGTGGAGCGGCTGCATTCCGACGAGGAGCGGACCGAGCATGTCGGGCTGTACAATACATGCAAGCGTTTGAGACTCACCTACGAGCACGAGTTTACCTTCCGGATGCGCAGCAAGCCGGGGCTCGGTACGATGGTGGAGTTGTCCGTGCCCGCAGTGGAGGAGCGGCCATTGTCGGAGCGTGAGTGAATGTGAGTGAATCCTTCTTAGTCCTTATTTATCGCGCCGGTTGCCGCTAAACATACGTTGCTCACGCCGGTAGCTTTGCGGCGAGACCCCTTTGGCCTTCTTAAACATGCGGCCGAAGTGGGTTACGCTTTGGTAGCCAACGCGGTAGGCAATATCGGTCACAGGCAGCTCCGTGCCACTCAGCAGTGCGGAGGCTTCCTCGATCCGGACGCGGTTGATGTAGGCGACCAACGTCAGGCCCGTGACTCTGGGGAACATATGACTCAGGTAATACGAACTGAGGTGGAAGCGGCCGGCCAATTCGCTTAAGCTTAGATTCTCTTCGTAATGCGCATTGATGTAGCGGGCTACTTCGGCGATTTCCCGGTAAGGGCGCTTCCCGCCCCCTTCTTCCCCATCGTGGTTCGGCCGTGTATGAGCCATACGGAGCAGGTTCAGCAGCAGCTCGGCCAACAGCAATCGGCAGTAATCCTCGTAACCGCTGGCCTGCTCCTTCTGCTCCGCCAGCATCCGAGCCAGCAACGGCTGTACAAGGTGCTGTTCCTCGGCGTTTAAGCGCAGCACCGGATACCGTTGAAAAAGCCGCTCCAGCTCTTCCTCCCTCCCGGGAAGCAGCGTGCTCACTGCCTCGGTGCGGAAGTTCACCAGCAGCCGCTCATGGGGTTGCGACAGCTTCCCCGAAGGCGATGTCTTATGCAGCACATTCACCGGGATGAGTACGAGGTCGCCCGCGCAAATGCGGTAGATTTGATCTTTGATGAAATAACACCGTTCCCCGGATACGAGATAATAAATCTCCCAGGCATCATGAAAATGCTCCCCCTCCATCGAGAACCGTCCCGGCTGCTTCGCCGCCTCGATGAACAGCATCCGGCGAATCGGCGCTAACTGTCCTTCCATCTTCATTCCGCTCCCTCCCCTACGCTAACGTCTCACAACAGCAATAAATGTAGAATATCAGCTCAAATTAACAAAATCCGTGCGGTAACTTTTCTATTTTTGCTCTATGTTTATTGTAACATCATTTAAGGGAGTGAACGAGCTATGACAGAAGCAACAACGGTCAAAAATTTGAAGATCGCTTATATCGGCGGCGGTTCGCGCGGTTGGGCATGGGGATTGATGAGCGACTTGGCTTTGGAACCGGCGCTCTCCGGGCAGGTGGCCTTATATGATATCGACTTTGCGGCGGCGCAGGCGAATGAGGTAATTGGTAACCGTCTGCAGGATCATCCGGATGCGGTGGGCCGCTGGCGTTACGAAGCGGTGAAGACCTTGCCGGAAGCGCTGAAGGGTGCCGACTTCGTGATCATCTCCATCCTCCCCGGCACGTTTGAGGAAATGCGCTCGGACGTACATACGCCGGAAGCTTACGGCGTCTATCAATCCGTCGGCGATACCGTCGGCCCGGGCGGCGCGATTCGCGCGCTGCGCAGCATTCCGATGTACGTGGAGATCGCCGAAGCCATCCGTGACCACGCGCCCGGCGCCTGGGTCATCAATTACACGAACCCGATGAGCGTGCTGACCCGCACCTTGTACGAGGTGTTCCCGGGCATCAAAGCCTTTGGCTGCTGCCATGAGGTGTTTGGCACGCAGGAGCTGCTCGCGGAAATGCTGCAGGATATGGAGGGACTTACCGAAGTCCGCCGTCAAGACATCGAAGTGAACGTGCTGGGGATCAACCATTTCACCTGGCTGGATCGCGCCTCCTATCGCGGCACCGATCTGTTCCCGATCTACCGGGCTTTTGCCGAGAAATATGCCGAAGAAGGGTTCAACGCCCATGGTCAAAAAGACCACTGGATGAACAACAGCTTCACGTCGGCGAACCGCATCCATTTCGATCTGTTCCGCCGCTTTGGACTGATCGCTGCCGCGGGTGACCGCCACTTGGCCGAATTTATGCCCAACACCTGGTATCTGCGTAGCCCTGAGCACGTGAAGCAGTGGAAATTCGGCCTGACAACCGTGGCTTGGCGCATCGACAACCTGCAGAAGCTGCGCGATCGCAGCCGCCGGCTCGTTGCCGGCGAGGAGTCGTTCTCGCTGAAATCGAGCGGCGAGGAAGGCATCGCCATGCTGCGCAGCTTAACCGGCGCCAGCGCCCCGATGGTCACCAACGTCAACCTGCCAAACCGCGGCCAGATGGCCTCGCTGCCGCTGAACGCCGTTGTCGAGACGAACGCCGTGTTTGGCGCGGACAGCGTTCAGCCGGTGCTGGCGGGCAGCCTGCCGGAGGACATCAACAACCTCGTCACCCGGCATGTCTACAACCAGGAGGCACTTCTCAAGGCAGCTATCCACAAGGACCGCGACCTAGCCTTCCGCGCCTTCTCGAACGACCCGCTGCTCTCCGGCCTCACGCCGGACCAGGCGGAAGAGCTGTTCGCGACGATGCTAAACAACACCAAGGCGTATTTGCCAGGGTGGGAGCTGTAAAAGAACGACCGCCCGGGGAGAGATGATCCCCGGGCGGTCTGTTTGTCTATCTATGAGGGTAATGTATGCGAAAAACCGAATACATTTCGCCGCTTTCGGCGATTTCAACCGAATCTATTCGATTTTTCATATATATTTCCGTCTCCGAAGCTCCATCGACCCAATTCTATATGAAAAATCGAATACAATGCAGACTTTAACCCTTCAGCAATAGAATTGTATTCGAAAAATCATATCCATTCACCAAATGAGCTACTTTAGGTAACAAGCCTTTCCCACCGCCACCACCTACTACCTACCACCTACCGCTCGCTCAACACATCCCACGGCGTCGGCCGGTCGTAATACGTTTCGCAGAGCTTGAACTCGTTGTCCTTGAAGAAACAACCGCGGTCCTCCATGGCGCTGCGAACCGACATCTTCGCCAGGTCGAGCATATTGTGCTCACGGCTAAGGTGAGCCAGATACGTCCGCTTCAAGCGGCCGTTCAGGATCTCGCTCATCAGCTCCCCAGTTGCGTCGTTGGACAAGTGGCCCAGGTCGCCGAGAATACGCCGCTTAATATTCCACGGGTAACGTCCCATCCGCAGCATCTCGATATCGTGATTCGCCTCCAGCACCAACACGTCGGCGTCACAGATCGCTTCCTTCACCTTGTCGCTGGCGTATCCGAGGTCGGTGCATACGCTCAGCTTCTCCTTGCCGTCGTAGAAATTGTAGCCTACCGGCTCGGCGGCGTCATGCGAGATCGCAAACGACTCCACGCGGAGCGAGCCGAAATCGCGGGTTTCCCCAGTGCCCAGGATACAGCGTTGGTCGTCCGCCAGGTTCCCGATCGCTTTTTCCATGGCCGTCCACGTCTTCTCGTTCGCATAGATCGGCAGATTGTATTTTCGCGCCACCGCGCCTAAGCCCTTGATATGGTCCGAATGCTCATGCGTGACCAGAATGCCCGTCAACTCCTGCCCGGTTACCCCGCGCTCCATCATCAGCTCATCAATGCGTTTGGCGCTAAAGCCGGCATCAACCATCAACGTGACTTCCCCATTGGCAACCAGCGTTGCATTACCCGTCGAACCGCTCGACAGCACCGAAAATCGTATCCCCATAAAATCCTCCCATTACTCCTTCGTTTTCTCTGTGTTCGGACTGATGACATCGCCGCTGATGCCCTGCACGTAATACTCCTTGCCGCTCTCCAGCATAAACCGCCATGCCGGCGCGGCCGGAAGATGGGCGTCCGAATCGAACACCTCGCCGTAATACCCCAACTCAACTTCGGTCACAACCGAACCTTCCGGCAAGAAGTTCTCGATGAGGTTACCCAGCGCCTTCGTGGCCGACAACACGCGCTGCGGCTTCTCCTCCTCCGGATAGGTGATCTCAATCGCTCGGCGCTGGTACGAAATGATCTTCTGATTGCTGTTAAACAGCTTGAGCTCGATTTTAAACAGCGGCCATTTCCCATCAACCAGCGGATGCAGCACAAACACTTCCGAGCTGCTCGCCACCTCGTCATACCGGTAATCCCCGATGTCCGGCAGACTATTCTTCAGCGCGGCCGTTAAATCCCGCGGCGCAAAGATCAACCGGCTGTCGACCGGCACCGGCAGGTCGGTCAGCTTGCCGCTTTGTGCGTCATCCACGAACCGGTAGGCGATCTTAGGCAACTCCGGCGTTTCCGTCGGAATTTTGGCGAGCACGCGAATGCCCTTCTCTTCCATCGTCTGCTGCGTATTATTCTCCAGGGCGGTGATATCCAGGTTGGAGTCGGCCTGCTCGCGCAGATCGTTCCACAGCTGATAGCCCAACACCAGATTCAGCAGCAAAAAGGCGTAAATCAACACGTTTTTCGCCCGACCCCAATCCATGGTTTATCCCCCTTTCGTCTAAATCCGTCTCCTCTGTAACCCTAACGGACCGTAGAGACGTTATTGATGAATTTCCCGGCGATTTCCCAACCTAACGGACTCCAGAGACCTTATTGCGCCCCAAGTGGAGGTATTTGTAGCCACGTAGACCAAATAGCGTCTTCTGGGTCCGTTAGCGTGGAGATCCCCTAAATTTTGTCCCTATAACGGCACCTGAGTCCGTTACCGTTACGAAGAAGCGTTTGTCGCAGTAGGGGTTACTCGTTTCCGTTGGCAGTTGGGTTTGCAGTTGGGTTTGCAGTTGTGGTTACAGTAGAGTTGGCACTACATTTGCTGTCATGTTCACAGTAGAGTTGGCACTACATTTGCTGTCATGTTCACAGTAACGTTGCCTTTGCATTTGCAGTTACGTTTGCAGTTGTGGTTACAGTAGCCTTTGTAGTCTCATCTACCTTTGCAGTTGCGACCGCTCTGGCAACTGCACTTGCAGTTACGTTTACACTCCCGTCTGCCTCTGCATCCCACAACTCCCCGCACCCTACTTCGTAGCCGCGTCCGAGCTGCCGGCCTCCTCGTCCTCCCCTGCGTCCGCGTCCGCACCGGGCTTATCCACCGGCCCCAGACCCAGCACCCTGGTAGCGCCGTTGCTCAGCTCAACGACCCACGTCGGCTTCAGCAGCAAGCCCTTCTCGGTAAGCGTCGGCAGGTACGCGGGGTACAAGCCAGCGATGCTGGCCTCCGTTTGGAGCGACGCGATGCTTTCCCGCAGCGCCTTGCCGCCCGGCAGGGAGACCACCTTCTTCTCCCAGCTGCCGCCGGAGCCGTAAATCAACGAGCGCTCATAGCCGGTAATCGTGCCTTGACGCATTTCAAGCGTAATCGCCCCGTAATGGAACGTCGACAAGTCGATGATCGGAAAAGAACCGAACTGCCCGGTCCCATAGTATTGCTGGAACACAATCCGATGCTGGTCTTCCTCCAGGCCATCGCTCGTTTGCTCCAACCGGTAGTTCCCGTTCCAGCCGCCGTGTTGGTTAACGAAGTCAATGGCGGACAGCACGTTTTTGCTTGGACTGTTCTCCCCTGCCGACGGTGCGGCTGGATCGGTGAAGTTGATCCAATTCCGATTCTGCTTCACCTGAAGGCTGCGTTTACTGTCGGTATAAATCTCGGAGCCGTCCTTTTCCCGGATATAACGGGTATTGCTCAGATCGGAGAACAAGCTTCGCTGCATCTGCTCCGCCGTATATAACCCGATGTTCAGGCCGGTTTCCACTAGGTCCACCGGTTCCTCGGGAACGTAATACCCGTCGGTTAAGGTATACGGCACCCAATCCTTGCCGAAATCCACCTGCTGCTGTACGTCCTGCACCGTTAAATCCGCTTTGGTCGCTTCGTACACGACGTCGCCCCGCGAGCTGAAGAAAAAGACGCGTACCTGATCATCGGTTCCTGTATTAAAAATAAGCAGCCGGTTGACGTTCTCCGCATCAAACAGCGAGTCCGGCGCGATCTGCATCACCTTTTGCAGCAGCTCCACCGGCACCCCGCCGCCGAATTCCAGCTCCACGCCGATATCCTTGCCGCGAATGTCCGACCAGTTGATATTATCGATGTCATACCGCTGGAACCCGTCGAACTGACGGCCCTTCAGCCGGTTGTAGATCAAATTGTAAAACGTCGAGTCCGGGTAAAACACGGTGTGTCGCTCCTCGCCCAGATGAACGGCGATTTGCGACGGATAAAGCATCGCATCCGCCTCTAGGGTCGTCCCCATATTCTCCGTGCGAATGTAGTCGCTCTCCGACTTGACCACCGGATTGCTGCCCGGCAATTGATAGATGAGAAAATAACTCTGCACCAGGCTGCACGCGACCAGCAAGGCCAGCGTCAGCGATTTGACCCTTTCCTTCACCGTGCCTCGCCTCCTTGCTTCTCCGCCGGCAGCGTAAAAGTCACCTTCGTGCCTTTGCCGAATTCCGACTGCAGGGAAATGGTCCCGCCGTGCGCCCGCACAATTTCCCGGGCAATGGATAAACCTAAGCCCGTCCCGCCCATATTCCGTGAACGCGCCTTATCGACGCGATAGAAACGTTCAAATATCCGGTCCAGATCCTTCTTCGGAATGCCGATCCCGTTATCCTGCACCGAAATCGCCAGCTGACGGTCCTCGGTCAACCGCGCTTCCAACGTAATGGTGCCGCCCTCCGGCGTATATTTCATCCCATTGGAGATCAGGTTGTCCAGCACCTGGTCAATCTGATCGCGGTCAATCCACGCCGTATCCACATCACTGGCGATAAACAACGTAGGCTTGATCCCTTTCTCCTGCATCTGAAAAGAAAACCGGTCCGCCACATCCTCCAGCATCTCCATCACATTGGTCGGCTGCTTGCGCAGCTCCGCTTCTTGCGAATCGAAGCGGGACAGATGAAGCAGGTCCGTGACGAGGCGGATCATCCGCTCGGTCTGGTTCTGGATCACGGACACGAATCGGGACCCGAGCTCCGGATCCTCCATCGCGCCGTCCTCCAGCGCCTCGGTATAGCTCTTGATCGTTGTCAGCGGCGTCCGGAGCTCGTGCGACACGTTGGCCACGAACTCCCGCCGCGACGCCTCCAGCTTCTCCTGCTCGGTGACGTCCTGGAGGACGGCGATCGTGCCGATGATTCCGATTTCCCGCCGATGAATCGGCGTAAACGTCACCCGGATCAGGAAGACATCCCCGTCTGATCCGATATTTTCGAGGATCGTCGAGTGCATCGTCCCTTGCTCCAGCACATCCTTCTCCTCGTCCGGCAGGTTCAGCAACGACATGATATCGCCCCGGTCGGGCCCCGTATCCGACGTCCCCAGCATTTCGCTCGCGCGCCGGTTCATCAGAATAACCCGTCCAGTCTCATCCGTCGCGATCACCCCGTCGCTCATGTTCGTGAGGATCGAAGCAAGCTTCTCCTTCTCTTCCTCGTTCTGCGCCAGCGCATCGCGCAGCCGGCTCGTCATGTAGTTAAACGCCTTGCTAAGCTGACCGATTTCGTCGTTGCCAAGCACCGGCATCTTCTGATGGAACTCCCCTTCGGCCACCGCCGTGGCGCGCCGGGTTAGCTCCTTGATCGGCGAAGTAATCGTATGGGCCAAAATAACGCCCAGCACCGCCGTCAACCCCAGCGCCAGCAGTATCCCGGAAATAAAAATATTATTAATCCGCTCCATCGTATTATAGAGCTCGCTCATCGACGCCGCGATGTAGATGGCCCCGACGATTTTCCCGCCGCTGACCACCGGCTTGGCCACAACCTTCTTGCGGACGTTATCCTCGTCTATGATATATTCCTCGTTATCGCGAATGCCCTGCAGGGCCCGGCTCACAACCGTCTGCGTATTCTTCGTGCCCACATAATCGGCGTGGGAAGGCTTGGACGTCGTCAGCACCTTGCCGCTTGCATCCAGCACCTGAATCTCCGCCCCGCCGATATTAAACAGGTTATTGACCAGTACGCGCAGATTCTCCAGCGATTCCTCCGCCGACTCTCCGGTCACGCCCAGGTTTTGCGCCGCCAACACGGAGAGCAGCTCCGCCCGCTCCTGCAGTTCCTTCGTGAAGTTGCTGGTCAGCGAGGTCTTCATCGCGCTCACGAAATACACCCCGATCAACTGCATGGCGATCAGGATCAGCAGCACGTAAATGATGATCAGTTTGGCCTGGATCGTGCGAAAAAAAGAGGGCAGATTCATTCTAGAGTCCACCCGCCTTGGAGCTCCGCATCATATACCCCAATCCCCGCCGCGTCAAAATGTATTCCGGCTTGCTCGGATCCTTCTCGATCTTCTCGCGCAGCCGGCGAATCGTCACGTCCACCGTGCGGACATCGCCAAAATACTCGAAGCCCCACACCGCCTGCAGGAGATGCTCGCGAGTCATCACCTTGCCGGCATTCTTGACCAGGTAATGCACAAGCTCGAACTCCCGATGCGTCAGATCCAACGGTTCGCCATTCTTATGCACCGTGTACATATCCGTGTCGATAAACAGCTCGAACAGGCTGATCCCCTGCTTCGTTTCCTCTGCACCTTCGGCCGCCGCGGCCTTCTGTTGACGGCGCATCTGCGCCTTCACCCGGGCCAGCAGCTCCCGCGTACTGAACGGCTTGGTCACGTAGTCGTCGGCGCCCAGCTCCAGGCCCAACACCTTATCGATCTCCCCGTCCTTGGCCGTCAGCATAATGATCGGCGTCTCGAGCTTCGCCCGCACCTCGCGGCACACGTCCATCCCGTCCTTGCCGGGCAGCATCAAATCGAGCAGAATCAGGTCCGGTTGTTCGGAGAACGCCAGCCGGGTAGCTTCAATCCCGTCGAAGGCGAGCACGACCTCGTAGCCCTCTTTTTCCAAATTAAATTTCAAAATATCCGCAATGGGTTTCTCGTCATCCACGACCAGAATTTTTCCTTGCATGAATCAGGTTCACCCCAACTTTCAGCCATGGGCTTTTGCTCCCTCTATCTTACCATATCTAACGCCGCATCAGCTATCCGCCGATCCGGTAACGATTGACAACTCACATTTTGGGGTAATAAGGTCTGAGGCAAAAAAAGCCCGCCTCCCTCAAGGGTGGCGGACTCGCATCTTATAGATATTTCATCGGGTTCTGAATGCTGCCGTTCTTATGAATCTCGAAGTGCAGATGCGTGCCGGTCGAGCGGCCGGTGCTGCCCATGACGCCGATCTTGTCGCCCTTCTCGACGACCTGACCTTTCTTCACGCTGATTTTGCTTAAATGGCCGTACAGCGTTTCATAGCCATTCTTGTGGTCGATGATGATGCAGTTGCCATAGCCCGTCTTCGTCCCCACGAACGAGACAACGCCGTCATCGGCGGCGAGGATGTTGCGTTTCGAGGACACCAGGTCGATCCCTTTATGCGTCCGTCCCCAACGCTCGCCGTAGCTGCTTGTCATCTTGGCGCTGGATACCGGCCAGGCGAATTGCCCGCTTCCTTCACCCAACACAACCTTCGTGCCGCGCACGACGATTTTAGGCGACGATTTCTTCGTCACTTCTTGGCCGAGCCATTCTTCGTCTACGACCATCCCATTTTCCTTCGTAATCCGATATTCCATCGTCTTCAGGCCGCTGGAGCCCGGCGAGATTACCTTGGTCTCCCCCGCCCGCATGCTGGCGTTCTTCTTGACGATGACCTGGGGTTCGGTCACGATCTCCTCCATCACATGCTCAACGGTGCGAACCGTAAGAGCCGGCTGCACTGCCTTTACGTTCAGCAGTGTCCCGATTTGCAGCGTCCGCTCTTCAACCCCCGGGTTATTCGCGAACAGCTCCTTCTGCGACACATCAAAACGGGCCGCGATCGACGAAATCGTGTCCCCTTCCTTCACCTCATACTGAATGGCTTCCTCGTCCCCTTGGAGGATCTTGCGTACGGCTTCCTCGGAGCTCATCACCTTGTTGGGATCCGATTTGACCTCGCCCTGCGCCACGTCTTCGGCAATCTCTACCGTTTCCAACGTCGCGCTGGAAGCCTTTGTCTTGGCTCCCGCCGTTGCGCTGCCGCCGGTCCGTTTCACTTTCGCGGCCAGGGTGCTGGCAGCCACGTCCGGCTCCGGTGCATATTGCGATTTAACCCGCTCCAGAACTTCCCGGGCGGCCTGCTGGTCCTTCACGACGGCGATCACTTTGCCGTCCACCTTCAGCTCTACGCCCTTGGCATAACCGGTCAGCATCCCGTACAACTCGCTCAGGGTTGATTCCGCATCCACTTCGGCTTTGTAGGCCTGCTCCGGTTTGGTGCTAATCCCCTCGGTATGTACCGCCATATCCACATCCGGGTACTTCTGTTTATATTCTTGCTCTTTGCGTTCAATAAGAGCCTGTAATTGCGATTCGCTCGCGATCGTGCCAATTTCCTTCCCGCCGACGTAGACCCGGTAATAAGATACCGTATTGGCCTTCACGTATTGCTGTCCTGTCAAATAGACCGCGCCTGCGATAACAACCACGGCGACCCCAGCCAGGACCATCTTGCGGGATTTCAGAAGATCGGACCATTTTCGTCCGCTCTCCAGTTCGGATCTCTCTGAATCGTTTTCCGGGCGGCTGTGTTGCTCCTGCGTTCGAGAGTTGTCTCCGCGCCACAGCTGCCAACGTTTTCCCGTAAAACCTTTCATACCGATCTCCTTTATTCATCGACTCGATTCGACTTTAAATGGTTTCAAAATTTTAACCTTTTGCCGCTATTGTTTACTTTAACACAGCCCAGCAAAGAATTTCAACTTTGGTCCCAAATGCAAACAACCCGCTGAATAAGCGGGTCCTCACGGTTTTAGCGGCGGTGTAACCGCTTTTTTTAATTTACAATCCTGTGAATGTTAGCGCTGACATTCCCTTTTGACAGGGGATGAAGCGATTATTTTTTTAACAGCTCCATCACCTTGGAATACTCCGTTTTATCTAAATGTTTTGACAGAATTTGCTCGATGTTAATCATTTCGATTTCCGTCAATCCGCCCTCCAGGGCCACGGTCAACTTTTGCATATCCTCCTGCGGCAACTTCTTCATGAGAATCGCAAAAATCTCCTCTTTCTGCTGATCGGGCAGCTCATCCTTCTTTGCAACGAGATCGTCCGGCGTCACCACCACCTGCTGGTCTTCGCCCAACGCATCTCCCGCATTCATTCCGCCCATCACCGGCAAGGCATCTTCCGGCGCGTCGGCCTCCGTTCCGTTGGCATCTGTGTTGGTACCGCCGGTCGGACTTCCGTTCGTCTCCGTCGTCGGATCCTTCGGGCTACCGTTGTTGCTCTGCCCATCGCCTGATGGATCTGTCTTCCCCGAGCCGGTATCGACCGTGCCGGATTTGCCTGTATCGGACTTGCCTGTACCGCTGCCGCTCGAATCGGTATCGGTTTCTCCTTCCGCTTGATCGGTACCCCCTCCGGTCCCGCCAAACCCCAGCATCCCCTTCATAATCCCGCCGATACCAGGAGCCTGCGCGGTTATAGGCAGATTGTAGCTGCTCAATAACGTTTGGATGTACGAATTAACGATGTATCCCGTCGTGGCAACGGTCAATAGGCTAACCGCTACGATCGTTACGACTAATTTCAAGATCCATCCGAGCCATTTCATCGCTTTGTCCTCCTACTGCCTAAGAATCTAGTCTCTCAACCTCCAGTATGGACGGCGAAACCCGATTTCAACCTTAGCTAGGAGCTAAAACTAGAAAAAGAAACCGCCGGCAGAGCGATGTTCCCATCCTCTATCGGCGGCTCAGTGATAGCCTCATAGTCTATCCTTTTGTTTCTTATTCGTAGATCGGCAGCACCTGGTTCGTTTGGCTGCGGTTGCGGCCGACCGAGAAAATCGCAATCGGAACGCCGGTCAACTCAGACACGCGCCGAACGTAATTACGGGTCGTTTCCGGGAGATCCTCCAGCGTCTTCGCACCGGAGATATCCTCCGTCCAGCCCGGCATTTCCTCGTACACCGCTTCGCATTCCGCGAGCATTTTCAGGCTGGCCGGGTAGTGCGTGATGATCTCACCGCGGTACTTATAACCGGTGCAGATTTTTACGGTTTTGAGACCGGTCAGCACATCCAGGGAATTCAGCGACAGCCCGGTCAACCCGCTGACACGGCGCGTATGGCGGACCACCACGCTATCGAACCAGCCCACCCGGCGCGGACGTCCGGTCACGGTGCCGTACTCATGACCGGTCTCGCGGATCAGGTCGCCAACTTCGTCAAACAACTCAGTTGGGAACGGACCATCACCGACACGTGTCGTATACGCTTTGGCCACGCCGATGATTTGGTGAATTTTCGTAGGTCCTACGCCGCTGCCGTTGCAGACCCCGCCAGCCGACGGGTTGGACGAGGTGACGTATGGATATGTCCCTTGGTCGATGTCGAGCATGACACCTTGCGCACCTTCGAACAGCACCTTCTCGCCCGCATCAATCGCTTCGTTCAAAATCACCGACGTATCCGCTACGTACGGACGAATAAATTCCGCGTATTCCAGATATTGTTGCAGCACTTCCTCCACGTCGAGCGGCTGCCCGCCATAAACGGTCTCGATCAGATGATTTTTCTCCTTCATGATCTGACGCAGCTTCGTCTCGAACTCCTCCGCATCCATCAAATCAGCGATCCGAATCCCGCTGCGAGAGGCTTTATCCATATAGGCCGGCCCGATCCCCTTCTTGGTCGTCCCGATCTTGTTCTCGCCCTTGCGCTCTTCCTCCAAAGCGTCCAATACCAAATGATACGGCAGAATCACGTGAGCGCGATCGCTGATCACCAGATTTTTCGCGCTAAACCCGTTCTCCTCCACATATTTGATCTCTTCGATCAACGCGGCTGGATTGATGACAACCCCATTACCGATGACACAACGTTTATTTTGGTTAAAGATGCCTGACGGAATCAAGGTGAGTTTGTACTTCTTGCCGTCGATAAGAATGGTGTGACCGGCGTTGTTGCCGCCTTGATAACGGGCCACCACATCGGCGCTTTCCGCCAAGAAATCCGTGATTTTACCTTTACCTTCGTCTCCCCATTGCGTTCCTACAACGACTACCGTTGACATGTACATTCCCCCGCTTGGTGCGTCAAGCACCTGTATTTGAACATTGCAAAAGACAGCCCTCCGATTGCATCCTGCATATGCAACCCCTAGGCTGATCCGACACTTCATCTTGTTGTACGCGCTAACAAACACGCCGCTGCCGTCAACCTGCGACTGACTGATCTATCGCTTTAACGCAGCAATACCAGTTTAACAGTCTCTATTTTTAAAGTCAAATTAAAAAGCGAACGATTGTCCGGTGCTATTTTACAAATGTTCGGAATTACTGCGGGTATGCGCTTTGAACCTCAAATTCATTGCTTTTTTGCAGCTCTAATCATCGTCACGCGGCGGATTCGGATTCTTTTTTTGCTAAAACCTCCTTCTTCAGAAACCAGCAGACAAAAAAGGCCGCGACGATAAACCAAAGGGATATAGCGAAAATATGCTGAAAGGCACTAACAAATACCGTCTGCACTTGGTTCAGCAACTCCGGGTTCAAGCCTTGGGGAATCCCGCCGCTTGCGATTTGACCTAGCGTATCACTCGAAAACTGGTCGGTAAGCGCGGTAACCCCACCTTTGATTTGCCGGGCGAGCAAGCTGCCAAACACGCTGAGCCCAATCGTCGTTCCGAGAGATTGAAACAGCTGCACTGTCCCGAGGGCAATGCCGCTGTGTTCTTTTTCAACCGATTCCTGCACGATCAGATTATCGGCGCCAAACAGCGCTCCAAACCCGATCCCAAGAACGAAGAACGTGAGAATGACGTACACCACGGTCGTGGTGATCCCGATCTTTGACAGCAGGAAGAAGCTGATGATTGGAAGCGTAAAACAGATGATGAATAAATACCGGTAAGGAAGCTTGGTTATCAGGAACCCGTTCAGAAGGCTAGAGGGTACCACCCCTGCCATAAAAGCGAGCATCAAATACCCGGCCTCTGTTGGCGTTAGTCCCATCACATTTTGGGCAAAAAGCGGAAAAGCGGAGGTGCTCCCCATGGCTCCAAGCATCAAAATGAATACAAGCAGCGACATCACCACCAAGTTGCGGTTCCGGAATAAATGCAGCGGAATAATCGGTTCCTCGGCTTTCGATTCGATGCGGACAAACCAAGCGATCAATAGCCCAGACAACACAAGCAGTCCGAGGATCACCGGGGACGACCATGTAAATCCTTGATTGTCGACGAGGATCGGAGTTAATAACAAGGACAGGAGAGCGAGCACAAGTGTAGCGGCTCCCGCCCAGTCAATTTTTCTGCTTTCGTCACTGCGGGATTCGCGCACCCCAAAGGACAGCAGCATTGCCGCAAGCACCCCAACGGGGATATTGATCAAAAATACCCAGTGCCAGCTGATATGTTCTACGAAATAGCCGCCAACGGTTGGACCCAGCAGCTGGGGCAGGATGAGGAGCGGCCCGATCAGGCTCTGGATTCTGGCCCGTTGTTCCAACGGGTAAGCATCGCCGATCATCGCAAGGGCAATCGGCATCAGTCCGCCGGCTCCGATGCCCTGAATGCCACGCCCTGCCAGCAGCACTCCGATGGAGGGCGCCATTCCACTAATAAGCGATCCCAGAATGAATAGTCCCATGCAATATAGGTAAACGCGTTTGCGTCCATAGATATCGGCGAGCTTCCCCAGAATCGGCATGAACATGGAGGCCGCAAGCATATAAATGCCGGGAACCCAACCATAGAACGCTAGTCCATGCAGCTGCCGAATAATGCTTGGCATGGCCGTCGAAACGACGGTTTCATCCAGCTCGGCAAAGATCAAGCCGGTAAATACACCAATTAACATAAAGCTTTTCTTGTTTTTCACCAAAGTCATTCCCTTGTTCTCCCCTTCACCTCATTTTGTTTACTGGAAACATATATGTTTACAGGAATCAATATACACTCTTGTTTCCTCCTCGTCAAACATGTTTCCAGGAATCTTTCCTGTGATATACTAAGTACAGTAAATCACTAAGGGAGATTCGTTCATGAAACGATCAACATTATACAAAGATGAATTAATTGTTCAGATTATGGGAATGACCGACAAATTACAGAGGCGATTCCAATCGGAGGGCGTGGATGAAGAGCGAAGTTGGATGCTTCAGCAAACGGATAACCCAGCCGTGATCTCCTTCCTGAAACGTGCAACGATGATGATGCTCCATGTCATAGACGCAATCGTTGCGCTGGAGCCGGTCAACGGGATTCGCATTGCCTCGCATTTGGGAATTCCCCGGGGGAGCGTTTCGAAAATTACGAGAAAGCTGGTCCAAGAGCATGTGATTCAAATGGAGTATCTGCCGGACAATAAGAAAAAGATTATGTTTCGCACCACTTCCTTGGGAAAGGAAGTATCCAAAGTTCATCAAGCGCTGCATCGGCACGTCGATATGAACGTTCATGCCTTATTAAATAGGTATACCCCGGAACAATTGACCTTTCTCGCCCAGGTGCAAAGCGATATCCTAAATACATCGTTAGTGAAAGAGGATCTAACGTCCATCAAGGATGATCACCCCCCCGCTGCGGAGAATCCGCCTGAGGCAATGGACATGAGGCAAGCTGCACAAGAGGATCCGATACGGGATCTGATGGACATGCTTCATCAGTTAGATACGGCCAATCTCAGCAAGGCCAAAGATCTGCTGCAGGTCGTATTCTTTGCGGAGCACAACAGATGATTGTTAGATACGATTGAGATGGGAGTAGCCTTTCCGAACATACAAAAAAAGGGTCCACGGCATCCGTGGGCCCTTTCAATTCGTATGAGATGATACCTTAAATCCATATAGCAGTTCTTTACCGCCTAACCGGCAAACGCATCCGCATGCGCCCGCTCATAATTGGCAAACTTGTTGAAGTTCTTCAAGAAAACGAGCTCAACGGTACCCACTGGGCCATTCCGCTGCTTGGCGATGATGATCTCAATGATGTTCTTCTTCTCCGTCTCCTGGTTATAGTAATCGTCCCGGTACAGAAACGCCACGATATCGGCATCCTGCTCGATGGAACCGGATTCCCGAAGGTCGGACATCATCGGACGCTTGTCCTGCCGCTGCTCGACGCCCCGGCTTAACTGAGACAAGGCGATGACCGGCACTTCCAGCTCCCGGCCGATTTGCTTCAGCGTACGGGATATCTCCGAGACCTCCTGCTGCCGGTTCTCGCCGGGCTTGCCCCGGCCTTGAATCAGCTGCAGGTAGTCGATCACGATCATGCCCAGGCCGCGTTCCTTCTTGAGCCGGCGGCATTTCGCCCGGATGTCTGCCACCGTGATCCCCGGGGTATCATCGATATAAATCTCCGCTTCCGACAAGGCGGCAATGCCCATCGTCAGCTTCGACCAATCGTCATCGCTCTTGAAGTCCCCCGTCCGCATGACGCTGGCGTCGAGGTTGGCCTCGGCGCAGATCATCCGCTGTACCAGCTGGGCCGCGGACATCTCCAGACTGAAGATCGCCACGGTCTCTTTGGCGCGCACCGCGACGTTCTGCGCGATATTCAGGGCAAACGCCGTTTTACCTACGGAAGGCCGTGCGGCGACGATAATCAAGTCACTGCGCTGGAATCCCGCCGTCATTCGGTCCAAATCTACGAACCCCGACGGGATCCCGGTGGTCGTTCCGCGATTCTGATGCAGCGTCTCGACGCGATCAAACACTTCCATCAGCACGTCGCGAATCGCAATGAACCCGCTGCCCGAACGGCGGTTGGAAATCTCCAAAATGCGCCGCTCGGCATCGCTGAGCATATCGGCCACGTCTTCGCCGCCGGTATAGCCGTCGCTGACGATTTGCGTCGCCGTGCGGATCAACCGCCGCAGCATCGATTTCTCTTCGATAATCCGCGCGTAATAATCCACGTTGGCCGCCGTCGGCACCGCATGAGCCAGCTTGGCCAAATAACTGACGCCGCCGATCTCCTCGAGCTCGCCGCGATCCTTCAGCTTGGCGGTTAGCGTGACGAGGTCGATCGGCTTGCCTTCCTCGCCCAGTTGAACCATCGCTTCAAAGATCAATTGATGGGGCTTGTCATAAAAATCCTCGGTCCGCACCCGCTCCATCGCGGAAATGAGCGCTTCCGATTGCAACAGGACGGCCCCCAGTACCGCCTGCTCGGCTTCTAAATTTTGCGGGGGGATCCGGTCAAAAAACAGATCTCCGCTCATCTTATTCCTCCGTGACGTGAACCTTAAGCGTCGATTTCACTTCGGGGTGAAGTTTTACCGGCACCTGGGTTACGCCCAGCGTCCGGATCGGATCATGCATTTCGATTTTACGCTTATCCAGCTTCACGCCGGCTTTTTCCAGCGCCTCTGCAACTTGCTTGCTCGTAATCGCACCAAACAAGCGGCCGCCCTCGCCGGCTTTGGCTTTCAACTGGACGGTCATTTCCTCCAGCTTCTTGCCGAGCTGGATGGCATCTTCCTTCTCTTGGGCTTTGCGCTTCAGCTCGGATGCCGTTTGCTGCTCCAGCGTCTTCACGTTGCCCTCCGTTGCCGGGCGAACCAAACCGCGCGGCATCAGGAAGTTTTGTGCATACCCTTCGGATACCTCTTTGATTTCCCCTTTTTTCCCTTGGCCTTTGACATCCTTCAAAAAGATTACTTTCATTCGAATAACCCCTCTTCCTTCTCTATTTCATCCAGGACGGCGAGCAGTCGTTTCTCCGCTTCCGCCTGGGTTCCTTCCAACTGAACCGCGGCATTGGTCAAATGTCCCCCGCCGCCAAGCCGCTCCATGACTACCTGCACGTTCATGCTCCCAAGCGAACGGGCGCTGATTCCAATCAGACCGTCCGGCCGCTCGCTGATGACGAACGAGGCGAGCACGCCCGTCATATTTAGCAGCGTATCCGCCACTTGGGCAATCAACAGCTGCGGGATCTTGCGGTTGGGCTCCGTCACCGCCAAGGCGATATGCCCATGGATCATACGGGCATGCTTGATGATGTCGGCCTTGGCGATGTACTCTTGCAGGTCTTCCTTCAGCAATCGCTGCACCATCACCGTGTCCGCCCCATTGCGGCGGAGGAACGCCGCGGCTTCAAACGTCCGCGAACCGGTATGGAGCGCGAAATGCTTCGTATCGACGGTGATACCCGCGAGCAGCGTCGTCGCCTCCAGCGGGCTGAGCTCCACCTTCTCGTGAATGTACTGCAGCAGCTCGGTGACGAGCTCGCAGGCTGAGGAGGCATAAGGCTCCAGGTAGACCAGCACCGCATCGGCTACGAATTCCTCGCCGCGGCGGTGGTGGTCCACGATGACGACGCGGCTGGCTTCCTCGACCAGCCGAGGCTCCATCGTGATGGAGGCCTTATGCGTATCAACGAGCACGAGCAGCGTGTGCTCGGTCATCAAGTTCATGGCCTGCTCCGGTGAGATAAACCGCCGGAGCAGGGCCTCCTCTTTGCCGATGCGATCCATCAGGCGATCGATCGCCGGGTTCGGGCCATCCAGCACGACGTGGGCCTCGACCTTGTACATATCGGCGGCCTTCAGCACGCCGATGGAGGCGCCGATCACGTCGAGGTCCGGTACGCGATGGCCCATGATAATGACGCGGTCGCTCTCCTGCATCAAATCGCGCAAGGCATGCGCGATGACGCGGGCGCGGACGCGCGTCCGCTTCTCTATGGCGCCGGATTTGCCGCCATAGAAGGACAACCGCTGACCGGCCTTGACGGCGGCCTGGTCCCCCCCGCGGCCGAGCGCCATATCCAAGCTGGACTGGGCGAGTTCGCCCAGCTCGCTAAAGCGCTCGGCACCAAAAGCGAGGCCGATGCTCAGCGTAATCGGCACCTTCAGGTCCGCGGTCATTTCGCGGACCTCATCCAGAATGACGAACCGGCTTTGCTCGAGTTCGTCCAGCGATTTCTGATTCAGAATCATCAGATATCGCTCGGAGGACAGCCGCCGCAGGTACACGCGGTACTGTTTGGCCCATTCCGTGATCGCCGTCGCTACGCGGGCGATCAAGGCGGTCCGCTGCTGGTCGTCCATGCCCTGGGTGGCTTCATCCAGATTGTCCAGCAGCACGATGCCCAGCGCAGCCCGTTCGTCTTCGTATCGGGTGCGCAGCACCGCCAGCTCTGTCATATCGTGGATGTAAATCAGCCGCTCGTTGGCGTCGATGGTCAGCTCGTAGTAACGATCCCCCACCATCATTTCCACGGTGGTCCGGGCGCCGCTTCCGTCCTTCTTGTCGCGGCTAAGCGCCGGAAGCTGGGGCAGCAGCTCGGACAACGGCAGACCCACCACGGAATCTTTGCCGTACATCCCGGCTACGAAATGATTATGCCATTCGACCGTCCGCTCCTCGCTGAACAGCATCAGACCAAACGGCAGCTTGCCGACCGCCTCGCCCTCCACCCGCTTGATCCGGTAGTTCAGGTCGGTCACATAGCGGACCAGCTCTTTCCGGAACTGCCGCTCCGCCCGCAGCATGCTGTAAGTCAACACACCAACGAGACATAAGCAAATCAGCCCCAAAATCCAGTTAAAGTAGGAGATGAAGATGACGAGCAGCAATTGAAGCATGAACATCCATACGGTTTGGTACCCGTACCAACGTTTTTGCAGAATATTAGGCATGCCTTCTCACCCTATCGTCTTGATCTCGTAATCATGTCCCGCAGCGGAAACGCAATGTCCAGAATCCCCACGATCCGCAGCGGTGGAATAAACAGCATCGCCACGATAAGCAGAATCGGAATCACCGGATTCCACTTGCGGTGATAGGCCGCAAAGAAGAAGAAACTTGCCGTTTGCACCATAAAGAGAAATTGCAACAGCGGCATCAGATTCAGCAGTATCGTGCCCATGAACCCCTGCGATACCGCCTCTCCTCCGAACCACTGCAGCAGCACGCCGATGAGATAATACCAAATCAACGAGCGCGGCAGACGCCAATCGCGTACCAGCGGCAGCTTCGGCACCGCATGCCCCAAGCTCGATAATGTAGGCCGGGAGATCGCATGGGCTACCGCGGCAATCACAAGCGAGCAGACGATCATCGTAAACGGAATCATCCGTACCGTCAGGCTGGAGAATTGCTGGCTCATCTCCGGCGACCACACGAGACCTCCGGCCAGCGAGCTGTCAGCGACATTCGTAAACGGAGCCATCGCCGAATTCACCAGTTCCTCGATCGCGGAAGCCAGATTGAAGTCGAAGAAGACCGTGCTGATCAGAAGGATCAGCAAAAATTCCAGCAGAATGGTGCCCGCTCCCGCCATCATCGTACGGAAAGCTGGGCCTCTCTTCTTATATAAATAGCCCATGACAATCGAAGGGATAATGAAATACAGGGCCTGCAGCAGAATAACCGGTCCGAAGATCAGCGAAGCCGCCAGCCAGACCACCGCCACGTGCACGAGAAACACCCTTGTCGATAAAGTCGTGTACAGCAAGATACCCGGCACGATCAGAAAAAACATCGTTATCACGGTAAGCGGAGTTGCAAGTGACAACAGAAGCAGCAAATATGCGGCGCTCCAGGCCACCGATGTCCAGCGTAACTTCAAATGGGTTCACCTCTTACGCATATGTTCTTCCAGGGTAGAAATATCTTGATACCAATCCTCGAGCTGGTGACCCTCCTGCTTATGTTTTCTTAGTTTTTCCAAGATGCTGTCATCCATATCCCGATAGGAAACGCCTAGTCTCCGCCCCAAAATATAACTGCTGACGATCAAGCTGGCAAGACTGTCCGTTACCCGTGTCGTGCTGCCTTCCCATAATGCCTTAAACAAACGGGATACGTGATCGACTACTTCCGTTTTGAGCCATTCAATCACCTTGGCACGTTTGGCCACATCCATTTCCTTTTGCATGGCGGACAGCTTCCACCCTCCCCGAAAAAAGCTTTATTCTTCATTATAGCATAATGCAATCGCGACAAAAGACGCAAACCTTTAGGATTTATTGGGTTTGTGCCGCATTTCGGGTCACGAACTTTTCGCAATATTCGATGATCTGGCTGCGCCGAACGATCCCGATGAATCGCCCCCGGTCATCCACCACGGGCACGAAGTTCTGCACCTTGGCCAGATTAATCAGGTCCTCCATATCCGCGTCGATCCGCACGGGCTTGATGTCCATCTTAAGCGGAACGTCCTTCAGCAGAAATTTTGAAGCGGTCTCAAAATTAATTTTGCCGTTCGAGTTTTTCATGTGCCATAACAGATCGCCTTCCGTAACCGTGCCGACATACGCCCCATCGTGATCGATGATCGGCACCGCCGTATAGCGGTGAAACTCCATCCGCTCCAACGTCTGCCGTAGAGTGGAATCCAGGGTCACCGCCACCACGTCATTTTTCGGAAGCAAAAAAAACGCTATATTCATGAGAACAAAATCCTCCTCATCCTTCATTCAGACTCCCCTATTTGATACGTTTCGAAACGGGATATGTTCCGGGACGAGCTGCGTGAAATCGGCAGCCGGAACACCGGACTGCCGAGGTCAGAAATAAATCTATAAAAGCGGGTTAATCTAAAGTATGATGCCCCAAGATGACTCATTCTTACGATCACGGGTTTGTCGCCGTTTCCTGCGGACCATTTTGCTCCGAATCTGCCTTCTCGGCATCGCGGGATTCCGGTGTAATCAGGGCGGACGCCTCTGTCTCCGGGTTCAGCCAGTTGTCGATCATCTCTTTGGCAAAGTCCACATCCTCTTCATTGGCCTTGTCGTAATAAATGCCATTGATCCGGATTCCTTCGCCCATGATCGTAAATCCGCTAATTTGCGGGGAAGCATCGCCCAGCAGCACTTGCTTGGACAAATCGATAATTTGGCTTGGCGGCAGGTCCGTCTTAAAATTATCGCCCATCAGGTTCATCAATTCAGGAATTTTTGTCACTTGGTTCAGCTTTAACATCCGGTTAACCATGGCGTTCAGGAACACCTGGTGCCGCTTCGTCCGGTTAAAATCGCTGTCCTCGCGGTAACGGACGAAGTTTAGCGCTTCGGTGCCGTCATACAGCGGTTTGCCTGCTTTAATCGTAAATTTCTCGTGGTCGGCCTGCTTATTGACGATATCCTTGGTGATCGGCAGCTCCACGCCACCCAGTTCATCAACGATATCCCGTACGCCTTGAAAATTGATGGCCGCATAATAATCAACCGGATACCCGATGAAGTTCTCCACTGTGTCTTTGGCCATTTTCGCACCGCCAAACGCATACGCATGATTGATCTTGTCTTCCTTATCTTTACCCACAATCTCCGTGTAGGTATCGCGAGGGATCGAGACCAACAGGACCTTGGCATCCTCCGGCCGCACGACCGCATAGATCATCGTATCCGAACGGGCCGTCTCGTTCTTGCGCTGATCCACGCCGAGCAGCAGCGTGCTGAACGGCTTCATCTTCTCTTCCTGTGGCTGTACCGGCTGGGTTGGTTCCTCCTCTAACGGGGAATACGAACGTTCTAACGTCGCCTCCACTTTACCCGCCAGGAATAAGTCAAAGGCCATCACGGCCAGCGGCTTGCGGAACAAATATCCCCCTGCCCCAACCACCAACAAGACGATCAAAGTTATGATGGCTATTTTTCTACGGTTCTTCTTTGGTTTCCTCTTTTGCCTTTTCTGTCGTTCGATCATTGATTTTACGCCTCCATCGCCGGTCTGGTTGATTTGCCCTTGCTTATCTATGTTCTCACCGCTCATCTACTGATCTACTCTACCTAATCTCTCATCTATAAAAACAACTCTACCGCTTCGTACTATAACACATCGGGGAATTCGGGTACAACAATCCGGCACATGCAGATGCTGGTCAGCGAACCAGAACGGATGCAAATAAGGTGTGACGAATAAAAGAAAGAGGCCCGCTCCTCCTTTCGGAGATCGGACCTCTGCATGATCTTTGCATCATTACAAACTTAGTTGCATTGTGCCGCCCGCCGTTTAGGCCATCGCAGTCCCTGGTTGCAGCGGGAAATGACATGCCACCTGGCGTCCAGGGGCAGCCTCTACCAACTGCGGTTCGACTTGGGAGCAACGCTCCTGGGCAAACGGACAGCGGGTGTGGAAGCGGCAGCCGGACGGCGGGTTTGCCGGGGAGGGAACATCCCCCTGCAGGACGATCCGCTCCTGCTTCCGCCCCGGTACCGGCTTCGGAATCGCTGACAACAAGGCGGCGGTATACGGATGAAGCGGCTCCGCAAATAACGTCTCCGTCTCCCCAACTTCCACCAGCTTGCCTAGATACATGACGCCAACCCGATCCGAAATATGCCGGACGACGTTGAGTCCATGAGCGATAAACAGGAACGTCAATCCGAGCTCTCGCTGCAGCTTCATCAGCAAGTTAATGACCTGCGATTGGACGGACACGTCCAGTGCCGACACAGCTTCATCCGCCACAATAAACTTCGGATTCAGCGCTATTGCCCGGGCAATGCCGATCCGCTGACGCTGCCCGCCGGAGAATTCATGCGGATAGCGATTGCGCCGGCTGGCGTCCAGCCCAACCAATTCCATCAATTCAACAACCCGCTCATCAATCTGCTTGGCGGTTAGATTGCGATGCACACGTAAAGGCTCGCCGATGATATCTTTGACCAAAAATCGCGGATTCAGGGAACCAAACGGGTCTTGGAAAATAATCTGCATCTCTTCGCGCAGCTTCCGCAGCTCCTGGCCCCGTAAAGAATGGATATCCCGGCCTTGATACACCACTTCGCCTTCCGTAGCCCCTTGCAGGCGAAGGATAACGCGTCCCAGGGTCGACTTACCGCAACCGGACTCGCCTACCAATCCAAAGGTCTCCCCTTGGCGGATCGCCAAGGATACGTCGTCTACCGCTTTCACTTGACCCACAACCCGGCTTAACAGGCCTTTGTGAATCGGGAAATACTTCTTGATCCCGCGGATATCCACCAAGATCTCCCCTGATTTCGAAGCTCCCGGTCGGTTTACCTTTATATTTGCCGTTTCCGTCACCATGCGGGTTTCACCTCTTCCCTGCTGCTGTGGTCATCGCCTATGTGTACCGGCTTATCTTCATAGAGCCAACATGAGGCGCGATGATCTGCCCCGATCATAAACTCCGGCGGTTCCTTCTGCCGGCAAACTTCCGTTGCATGCGGGCAGCGGGGGTGAAACCGGCAGCCGGAAGGCAACTGACCGATCGGCGGGATCGTTCCCTGGATCGTGTACAATTCTCCCCCCCGTTCCCCTTCAAATCCCGGGATCGATTGGAGCAACCCTACCGTATACGGGTGGCTGGGCTGATTGAAGATGTCCTCTACCGGGCCCTCTTCGACGATCGCTCCCGCATACATCACCGCAACCCGGTCTGCCATTTCCGCAGCTACGCCCATGTCATGGGTAATCAGCAGGATGGACATCCCAAGCTCGGCTTGCAGCTTCCGCAGCAGATCGAGGATCTGCGCTTGGACCGTGACATCCAGCGCGGTGGTTGGTTCGTCGGCGATCAACATCTCCGGATTACAGGCTAAGGCAATGGCAATGACGACCCTTTGACACATCCCCCCTGACAACTCGTGGGGATATTGCTTCGCGCGGATTTCCGGAGCAGGAATGCCGACGAGCCTCAGCAGGTCCACAGCCATGCTCCAGGCTTCATCCGCGTTCTTATTCTGATGCAGCCGCAAGCTTTCGGCGATCTGTTCCCCCACCGTAAACACCGGGTTCAACGCCGACATAGGATCCTGGAAGATCATCGCGACTTGGTTGCCGCGGATATGTCGCATCTCCTCTTGCTTCTTGGTGGTTAAATCCTGACCGCGGAACGTAATATTGCCCTCCATAACCATTCCGCCGGCATAATCGATCAACCTCATGATGGCAAGCGAGGTGACGCTTTTCCCGCTTCCCGATTCGCCTACCAAGCAAACCGTTTGTCCCTTGTCTATGGATAACGAAATCCGGTCGGTGGCCTTCACAACCCCATTCTCCGTCAAAAAGCCCGCCGTCAATTTCCGGATTTCGAGAAGTTTCTCCGCCATTTTGCCAGCCTCCTCCGGGATTTGTTGATATTCTGTCTTGGATCCAGCGCATCGCGGATACCGTCACCGATAAAGTTCACCGCAAGGACGACAATCAAGATACACAAGCCAGGGTATACGGCCTGCATTTGATCAACCAACATAAACTCCTGAGCGTTACTTAACATGAGCCCCCAACTAGTGGCAGGCGGCTGTATGCCTAAACCAAGGTAAGACAAGGCCGACTCGCTTAGAATCGCCGCACCAACCATCAAGGTTGCGTTGACGATAATCGGGAACGTCGAGTTGCGCAGTAAATGGCGGAAAATAATCCCTGTATTGGATACCCCAATGGCGCGAGCGGCCTCCACGTACTGCATCTCCCTTAATTGAAGGAAGTTCCCCCGCACCAACCGTGCGATGCTCATCCAGCTTGTAAATGCCAATATCATAATCATATATTTGATTTCCGAACCAAAGATGGCAAGGACCAAGATGTTAAGGAACAACGTAGGTACCGAGTTCATCACATCAACGATCCGCATAAATACAGTATCGATCCACCCGCCGAAATAACCGGACAGCGCACCGATAATCGACCCGATCACGACAGAAGCAAGCGCCACGGAAAAGCCGATTAATAAGGAAACTCGCGCGCTATATAGAAGCCTCGTGAATACGTCACGCCCCAATTCGTCCGTACCCAACAGATGCCCCTCGGCCCCTGCCGGGAGATTTGGGAACATCATATCGATCTTTGCCGGATCGTATTGGGTAAGCCATGGCGCAAATATAGCGGCCAGAATAAAAATCAGCAACACCCCTAACCCGGTCATCGCGTAGGGATTATGCGAGAACTTCTTCCATAACAGAGCCCAAGGGCCTAACGGTTTCTTGGCCGGAAGC
Organism: Paenibacillus rubinfantis; assembly: GCF_001486505.1. Lineage (GTDB taxonomy): Bacteria > Bacillota > Bacilli > Paenibacillales > Paenibacillaceae > Fontibacillus > Fontibacillus rubinfantis. The sequence continues at coordinate 38,291 of NZ_LN909063.1, read as the reverse complement.
GCGGCTGTCGAATCTCTAAGATTAGGCGCTTGATTCGGTTCAGGAGTTAACGCTCCCGGAGACGTTCTCGGCGATATGGTTACTTTCATATCACTCATGCGGCCTTCGTCCCCTTTCCTCCCAATTTCACCCGAGGGTCGACAATGGCGTACAGAATGTCCGCCAGCAAACTACCAAGAACAACGACGACAGCGGTGACAATCGTAATTGCCATCAGCACGGAGTATTCCCGCGCCGTTGCCATCTCGACATATAGACGTCCCATCCCCGGCCAGTTAAATACATTTTCTGTGAGGGCTGCACCACCCACAAGCAGCGGCAAATCCAATCCTAATATCGTAATGATCGGGATCAGTGCATTACGCAAAGCGTGCCGGAACACAACCTTTCTTTCCTTAACGCCTTTTGCACGAGCCGTACGGATGTAATCTTGCTCCAATACCTCCAACATACTAGCTCGAGCGTATTTAATATAGGAAGCAAGAAAACCAAGAGAAAGCACCGTAACCGGAAGTGCTAAATGCATAAATAAGTCGGCGATACTGCCTTCTTTGCCGCGGCTATGCATGTCCGAAAGCGGGAACCAATCCAGACCGAGGGATAACCATTGCTGCAGCAAGATACCGAACCAAAACGTCGGCATAGCAAAACCTAAATAAGAGATGAAGGAAGCCGTCTGATCGGACAAGCCATATTCTTTCGTACTGTTGTAGATCCCCCAAGGCAGAGCAATTACGAGGGTAAGCAGCCAAGCAGCCCCCATCAGAATTAACGTATTGCCAATCCGCGGCCACAGCAAATCGCCAACAGGGAGGTGGTTCTTGAACGTATGTCCTAAATCGCCCTGAAGCAAATCGCCAATCCATCGGACATATTGCACGATGATCGGTTGATCCAGCCCCATATTACGCTTTTGCTGCTCGAACGCTTCCGGCGATAAACCCGGGGCAAGCATGACTTGGGTCGGTCCGCCCGGTGCCGCATGGATCAGCAGAAAAGTGACGATGGTGATCAAAAAAATGACCAGAACCGATTGCAGCAAGCGTCGGATCAGATATTCTGTCATTGTTTTTCCTCCTACATCAAGATAGGTATAAAACCGGGAAGAGCTTCTTCTCCTTGAAAGGGAGAAGGAGAAAGAGAATGCTCTCTTTCCCCTCCCGCGGTTCTATTTCCTGTATCCGCTCTTCTCCTTAATCGGTTACCCACCATTTAATGAGGTGGAAGTATTGGCCATAGCCCAACGACGGTTCAGGCCGGTCCTCCTCTGCCCAGTGAACTCTTGGTCCTGTTCCGATCGCACTTCCGTATTGATATAGGAAGACGTACGGCAAGTCGGTCGAGATTTCCTTGGCAACTTCCTTATAAATCGCTTGACGTTCCGCTTGGTCTACCGTAGAGTAGCCATCCACCCACAGCTGATCAAGCTTCTCATTTTTGTACCAGCCGCTGTTTTGTCCTGCCGGCGGGAAGTACTTGGAAGAGTAAATGCTCTCCGAATCCGGATCCGGCGTGTTCAAAGACCAACCCAACAGAATCGCTTGATATTTACCAGGCGTCACGTTTTGATCGATCCAAGCCGCAAAGTCAATGCCTTTAGGTTTGACCTCAATGCCAACATCAGCGAGATTTTGTTGAATGATCGCCGAGACTTGCTCACGACGGCTGTTCCCCGCATTGTATTGCAATTCAAAGGAGAAGCGATGTCCATCTTTCTCCAGAATTCCATCCTTACCCGCAACCCATCCGTCTTCCGCAAGCAGCTGCTTCGCCTTCTCCGAATCATAAGCATAATTGACAGCTGCATCTTTCGGGTCAGCCCACGTATCCGGCAGGAACGGAGCGTTGATCAGAGCCCCAACCCCTTTAAGTACGTTGTCAACCATCCCTTGTCGATTCAAGGCATAAGCGATCGCCTGTCTTGTCTTTTGCCCTGCAAACAACCCGTAATTGTCCGGGAAGTTCTTCGAATCAAAGTTGAAGCTGACGTATTCATAAGTTGGTCCCGGCTTCTGGATAATCGCGACATCCTTATTGCCTTTTACAGCTTCGACTTGTGTGACCGGAATGGCACTAATATGGTCCGTGTCACCTTTCAAGATCGCCTGAACCTCGGTATTTTGGTCGGCGTAAATTTTATAGATCACTTGAGCGATATGAGGCTTGGTTGCGCCCCAGTAGTTCGGATCCACATCTAACGTATGGCTTTCGCCTTGCTTCCATGAAGTCCATTTCCAAGGACCATTGGTGACCGTTTTAGCTGGATCAGTACCATAGGCGTTAGCTTGGAGTTCCTTCACCGGGACATCCTTCAGGACATGCGCTGGAACCAATTCAGTGACCAGCGTGTATTGGAACGGAGCATAAACCTGTTTCAATTTAATATTCGCGGTATGATCATCCACTTTTTCAACTTTATCTACCTTATCAAATAAGCTGATACCCGGAGCACCTGCTTCTGGATTTCGTACCGTATCGAAGGTAAAGATAAGGTCGTCTACCGTTACCGGCTGTCCGTCGCTCCATTTAGCGGTATCTTTCAGCTTCACGGTATATGTCAAACCATCTTCTGAAATTTGGGGCAGCTCGGAGGCCAGAGACCATGGTTCTGCTACCACATTCCCTTCCCGATCCAAGTCATACAGCTTGGCGAATAGGAATTGAGCCACATCGCCGGAAGACGTATCATTAATGAAAATAGGATTAAGGCTGACGATATCAGAGAAAGTACTTAACGTAATTGTACCTCCATCCACCGGCTCATTTGCCGCTGGTTCTGTTTCCGGTTCCGTTGTATTCTCTGGAGTTGTGTTCTCTGTAGGAGTCGGCGTATTGGAAGCTGTGTTATTGGTACTGCAACCCGTAAACAAAATACCTACGAGGGATAAAATAAGTAAGATGGACCATAAACTTCTCTTCTTTGCCACCATGTGAGTTGACTCCTCCTTGTTAATTAAGTTGAGAACGAGCATGTTCGCCTAGCTTGATCTTGCTTGGATATACCTTCCAATCTCCCCCTTTTTAGTTCTCTTGTTGCTTCTAACAGTGCTTAAGCCTGGATAAACAACTTACTTACTCACCTTTAGCCCTACTCGCCCTGAAACCATCCCTCAGAATCAGCGACTTGCGTCAACGCTTGTGAAAAAGAGTGACATGGGTTCGATATAAACCATCGGTTAATAAGGGTCTTAAGCCGGTCCCAAGCAAGGGATAAACACCAGTTGAATTATTGTTCATAATACATGTGAAAATATCTCACGTCAATATCTTTTTTAATCGATTGTTGGACCCTTTTAACCCCTTAATTACTAGTATTTTATAGAATTTATGAATATGAAGCGTTTACAAAAAGTTGAACGTTAATTTTTCTTACTCGTACTTCACCACTAGTGTCAACAATTTTCGATTTAATTTTATTGATTTCGTCATTTATCGACGTAATCTTCTATCGATTTAGTGGGAATTTGTCGTAAGCTTACGAATCACCCTGACTTTAGTCCTCTGTATTTGGAGAATCGGGTAGGAGGCTACCCATTAATTGAGTAGCCGACCTCCCACACCACCGTACGTACCGTTCGGTATACGGCGGTTCCTAAGTTTTCGCAGTTACTTGTCGATAATAATCCGAGAAGAAGAGAAATCCTAAGCCCTTGAGGGTGTTATTTCCGAGGGACTTCGAGAGGACGGAGCTATTGGAGATTCTCCAGTAGCCCTTTCTCGTGTTTGCGTATTCCCATGCTTTTTGTCCTTGGATTCCGAGCGATTGCAGTTTCTCGAATTTCGTCCTCACTCGTTTCCACTGCTTCCAGAAGATCATGCGAATCCGCCTTCTCATCCATTCATCCGTGGATTGGAGCATACTTTTCATATCCGCTATTTTGTAGTAGTTGATCCACCCCATGATGTAGCGTCTAAGCTTTTCGGCTCGTTCTTCATTTCCCATCCCGTTGCTTCTGGACGTGAGCTCCTTTACTTTGGCTTTCATCTTGGCAGCGGATTTCGGATGAATGCGGACTCGTGTCTCTCCTTTCCTTTTGTAGAAGGAGAACCCAAGAAATTTAACCTTCCACGCCTCGTCCACCACTGTCTTTTCCCGGTTCACTTTGAGAAACAACTTCTTTTCAATGAAGGGAAGAATGTTCTCCAGTGTCCGTTCCGCGCTCCTTTTGCTTTTGCTGAAGATCAGGAGATCGTCCGCATAGCGCACGAAGCGGTGCCCGCGGCTTTCCAGTTCCTTGTCCAGTTCGTTCAGCATAATGTTGCTGAGAATTGGACTCAGATTGCCCCCTTGCGGTACGCCGATTTCCGTATCCTCGAAGCGGTGCTTCACGACAACGCCGGCTTTCAGGTACTTGTGGATGAGCGAGATGACCCGCCCGTCTTTAATGGTTCGGGATAAGACTTCCACCAATTTGCTTTGGTTAACGGTGTCAAAGAATTTCTCCAAGTCCATATCGACCACGTATTTGTACCCTTCTTCGATGTTTGATTGGCTTCTCTGAATAGCGTTATGTGCGCTTCTCTTGGGTCGGAATCCGAAACTGTTCTCCGAAAACTGTTTTTCGTAGATCGGGGTAAGCACTTGAGCGATCGCCTGTTGGATAACTCGGTCAACAACCGTAGGAATTCCCAGGTTTCTCTTCTTTCCGTTCTCTTTCGGGATTTCTACCCTTCGAACAGGATTCGGACGGTAGGTTCCGTCCAGAATGGATTCCTTGATGGTTTCTCCGTTCTCTCGGAGATATTGTAGAAGTTCATCTACTCCCATCCCGTCGATTCCGTGAGATCCTTTGTTAGTTTTGACCCGCTTGAACGCTTCGTTCATGTTGTCTCTGCTAACGATTTTCTCAAGCAACTCGTCCTTCGACTCGGTTGCGTCGGTGCTGTCGGTTTCAGGTATCCGCTCAGGACTGTGCGCTCCCGCATATTCTCCATGTTCCGCATGTACGTTTTGCGTCGAGCCTTCTCTTCGAAGTTGGCTGCACTTGACTCCTGTTTCGGTACCATTCATTAACCCACACCTCCTTAGGTTCAGCCCTTCCCTCAAGTTGTCGACTAACCGAGGTACTATGGCGTCTGCTGACTTCTCATGATAAATCTTGTTTCAACCATGATTTGAAATTCATCTCCTCACGTCCATGAGACCTCCCACGGTAAGACGCGTAACTTTCATCCCGTATACCCGCCGCATTTACATCCGCGTGTCCGTGCAGTTTATTGGATTTCGTCTTGTTTAGCAGACTCATCCCACTTTGGATGCCTGATGCGATTCGTGTTCCTCAGGCCGGGACTTTGCCTCCAGCTTCCTTCAGATTCCACCTCACGATGGACACCCTTGCTCTTGGCTAATGGTTGGCAACTGCCAGCCCCCATAGCGGACTTTCACCGCCTAGCTACGCGCCATGCGTGGCGCACTAAAAAAACAACCGAACCCTAAGGGTTCGGTTGTCGCTATAGCAGGTCACGCTTATTCCGTTGTGTAAGGAAGCAATGCGATTTGACGGGAGCGTTTAATGGCAATCGTCAAAAGGCGTTGGTATTTCGCGCTAGTGCCGGTAACACGACGAGGCAAAATTTTGCCGCGTTCGCTGATGAATTTCTTCAACAGTTCCGTATCTTTATAGTCAATGTGAGTAATTTTATTCACAGTGAAGTAGCACACTTTACGACGTTTGTTGCGGCCGCCACGGCGTGCCGGTCTTTTGTCGTCTCCGCCTTCTCTTTGTTTGAAGCTCATGCTTTTCAGTCCTTTCCGTTGTTAAAATGGCAAATCGTCATCCGAAATATCGATCGGTTTCCCGTCGTCGGAGAAAGGATCATCCTGATTGCTGCGCGTGAATCCGCCGCCACGGCTGTTGCCGCCGCTGCTACCGCCTCCAAACGGAGACTCTTCCCGCGTACCGCCGCCACCACCTGCACCGCCCTCGCGGTTCGATTCCAAGAAACGGACATTATCGGCAATAACTTCGGTTACGTATACGCGTTTGCCTTCGTTATTCTCGTAGTTCCGTACTTGAATACGTCCTTCCACGGCAGTTAACCGACCTTTACGCAAGTAGTTCGCACAAGTCTCGGCAAGCTGTCTCCAGGTTACGACCGGGATAAAATCCGCTTCACGTTCGCCCCCTTGCGAGGTAAACGGTCTGTCCACTGCAAGCGTAAACTGAGTTACCGCTACACCAGCAGGTGTATATCGCAGTTCTGGATCCCGGGTAAGACGTCCGATGAGAATGACACGGTTCAACAATCAAATCCCCTCCTTCGGGCAATGGTTACTCAAACTTGAATTAGGCTACGTCTTTTGTAATGAGATAACGGATAACCTCGTCGGAAATCTTCAAGATCCGTTCCAACTCGGCAACTACTTCTGGAGTAGCTGTGAAATTCACGAGAACGTAAACTCCATCACGAACCTTGTTAATCTCATACGCAAGCCGGCGTTTGCCCAACACGTCGTGTTTGGTAATTTCACCGCCGTTTTGGATGATGCCTTGGAATTTTTCGACTGTAGCTTGAACAGCTTCTTGTTCAACGTCAGGACGAATAATGTACATCACTTCGTATTTGCGCATCTGATTCACCTCCTCTTGGACTATGGCCCCCAATACGTATTCCGTTTGGGAGCAAGGAGCGAGCGTAAACTCGCACCATAGTAGTATATCAAATCGGAGGCGGCTGTGCAAGAAGCCAATTCTTTTCAGTCCTGCTCCCTTCGCTTTTATGCTTGTCAATAATTATCGGTGGCGCAAGGTACATGAATAAGCCCCTCTGACAAACACTAAGCGTGGATTCCAATGTGAGGCTGAAAGGAGGAACGACGTATGGGTGAACAAACGGAATTTGAAGAAGGCATGCGCGCTCCAAACCCGGGGGTATATGTTGAAGTTGGGGAGGCACGAAGCTTTCATACGCAAATTCAAAATCCAAAGCGGATCACGTTAGAGAAGGGCGAGAAATTCCCCGAGACGTCTAACAAGGACCGCAAGTGGAAAAAGGAAGAAAAAGCTCGGGTGCATTAACCAACTTTTTCCTCAAAAACAGAGGTGTATAAAAAAACGATACCTGCACATAATACAATCGACGGCGACAAGAGAGGTGTGGTTCCGTTGGTCCGTTTAAAGGGTTCCGCAGGAAACAAACCGCAAGGAGATCTTGTTCACGACTTGTAGAAGCGTCAGATCATGAATTAGTGAAGACCCCTCTTCCCTGATTCGTGCTTGCTAAGGCAAACATCGAAGTGTTTCTGTTTGTCGCTGAGAAAAGAAATCCAAAATCAGTTCGCCGTCAACCAGTGGAAGGACCCGTGAGGGTCCTTCTTTCCTTTGGGATCAAATCAAAAAAACTCCTACGCTACGCGTAAGAGTTCATCTTATTATAAATAAATGGCGGAGAGGGTGGGATTCGAACCCACGCACGCCTTGCGACGCCTAGTTGATTTCGAGTCAACCCCCTTGGGCCTCTTGGGTACCTCTCCACAGCAAGAATGATTGTATCATGAATTCATTCCGAATGCAATAGAGGGCATCCTTCATCCCATAAATTACTTATTCACTGGGCGTGACTGGCCCATTTGAATCGGACCCCTCCTGCGCGGGAGCCGCCGAACGAAGCACTTTACGCAGGTTTTTCTCGAACTTGGCCCGCGGCACTAACACGCTATGCTTGCAGCCGACGCATTTGATGCGGATGTCCATGCCCATTCGGATGATTTCCATCTCATTGCTGCCGCAAGGGTGGTTTTTTTTCATTTGTACGATATCGCCCAACTGAAAAGCTTTCCGCTCCATAGCTCATTCCCCCAATCCTATCCTCTTCTTAATTACTAAGCATACATCGCGGCCTGCTCCAACGCTTCTTTGGCATACGTCTGGATTTGCCGCTCGACCTCCGCCCGGATGGCCGGGGGACACTCAACCGCAATCCGAATGACGTATTCGCTTGCTGTTAGCGACTGTATGCCCAGGACGTTGGGAACCTGGGGAATCTGCCCCTGCTCCTCCTTCAAGCGCAACATGGCCCCTTGGAGCAGCTCTACGCACTCCTCCAGCTTCTTCGTGTTGCTGAACGGCAGATCAACCACCGCTAATGCGGTCCCGACAGAGAAGTTTGTCACGTTGGTGATCATTCCGTTAGGAATGATGTGAACTTCCCCCGTCCAACTCACCAGCCGTGTAGAGCGCAATCCGATAATTTCCACAGTCCCTTTGAGATTCCCCGTTTGAATGACGTCACCAACCGCAAATTGATCCTCCAGGATAATAAAAAAACCGGTAATGACATCCTTCACCAAACTCTGGGCCCCAAAACCGATGGCTAAGCCAAGAACTCCGGCTCCAGCCAGCAAAGGTGCCAATTTGAAACCCAACTCACCCAATACCAGCATGACCATAATAAAGTTGCTGGTGATGGAGGTTACATTTTTAAGCAGCTCGCCGACCGTAACTAATCGCCTCGGATTCATCTGAAGCCGGCTTTTTTCTCGTTTCTGCAAAGATCGATCGATCAAGCGAAACACGATACGGACGAACAGCCGGGTTAAGGCAAAAATAAAGATGATCCTAATTCCAGCATAGAGAATATTCGTCCACATATCCATATCTGTAAACCAATTCCATATTTTATCTTTCCAAGTTGTCACCGTATCGGCTGCCTCCTGAAAGACCGCCGGTTCTTCTGCCAGCCGCATATCTATCAATCCTTTTTCAGATTCAGATTTCATCACATAAACAATCGATCCCTCTCAGGGTTTATAGCTTGATGCTATCATAGCCCATCCCCTGTCGGGAGTAAATCCCCCGAATCTCTACCGATTCTGAAGTGATAATCCCTTTCACCGTATCTAACGAGGGTTCCGGAAAGCGAATCGATAATGCGCACCCGGCGGTGATTTCTTTTGGGGTGGGACATAAGTCAATCTCTACTTCTGCGTACTCCAACAGCATTTCGGCCCGCAGTGCCTGCTGAGTTGAATCAAAAGCCATCACCAACCATTCCTCTTCCACTTCGCTTCCCCTCTTTTCCTTAATGAGACTTTGGTACGAGTATATAATAAGCGTTTCTTCCATATACTATCTACTAAATCTTTGAAGTGCGAATCAACGCACTTGATCCTCTTCGGAAAGGAAGATTCCATGTCACAGATTCAACCGACCGTTCCAGGGCAAGAAATTCCTTATTTAAAAATCCCTCATACTGAACCCGGCATTCATTCGGCGATCATCCACCGGTTGCTTCTGCATTTTGGACAGGTTACCCCAGGGCAAGACATCGTTATTGTCTGCATTGGCACGGACCGTTCCACCGGCGATTGCTTAGGTCCCCTGGTTGGCAGCGCGTTGGCCAAATATCGCAGCTCGCACTTTTATCTTTACGGCACTTTAGAAGAGCCGGTACACGCGATGAATTTAAAAGAGACCTTAGAGGAGATCCACTCCCGATTTGTAGATCCGTACATTATCAGCATTGATGCCTGCCTCGGTCAAACGTCCAGCGTGGGTTCCATTCAAGTCGTTCAAGGCCCCCTCCGTCCCGGCGCAGGTGTAAATAAAGAATTGCCGCCGGTCGGCGATATCCATCTTACTGGCATCGTCAATGTCGGCGGCTTCATGGAATACTTCGTATTGCAAAATACACGTCTAAGTCTGGTCATGCGGCTTTCAGAGATTATCTCGAATTGCCTGTATACCGCAATTAAGGAGTGGACCCGGGGGTCGTTTTCCCTTGCCCGGCGAGAGCTATAGCTTCGCGTTCTTCCGGAGAGAGCGCATGCGACGACTCCCCTTTCTCTAATCCCTTGGCGTACACAAAAGAACCATCGCGATTATAAAGACCCGTGAGAACCACGCCATCCTGCTGATCATTCACAAACGCGATCGAGAAACTTAAATCGTTCCCCTTTTCGCCGAATGCATTATAACGTTTGATGGCGATTTTCGATTTTTGTAAAGGCAACCATTTTCGAATTTCAGCCAACTGCTGTCCTTGCTGTTCCTGGAGGTCTTCGATTTTGCCCTGCTGCATTTTTAAATCGATCAACAGGCTTTCCAGATCTTCTACGCCGGCACCCTTCATCATCAGTTCGTATCTTTTCTTCATCTTGCGCAACTTGCTTCCTTGGATCAAATTCCAAATCAACAGCCATAGGATCAGGAGAATTAAACCTCCAACGATCCAGCTTAATTGCTCAAAGATGAGATCATTCCATTCCCGCATGCGACTGTCTACTCCTCTGTGCTTGAAATCAATTGATTAGGTTTAAGATTGCCTGGATCAAAACTTGAAGCTCTGCCTCTGTCGTCATATCCCCCACGCTGGCTCGGACGGCTCCGCCTTGTAAAGTTCCAGCGGTTTGGTGGCCCAACGGTGTACAATGATACCCGGCACGAACAGCGATCCCATATTCCCTGTCCAGCTTAAATGCAATTTCAGAGGCATCACGCCCCTCAATCGTAAACGATACGATACCTGTCCGGGGCTGTCCCAGTTCAGGACCGATCAAATGAACCCCAGGGATTCCCTGTAGTTCCTTCATTAAATATTGCGTGAGTTCCCATTCCCGGCGATGGATTTGCTCCACGCCGCGTTCCAGTACTGTCTCTACGCCGGCGCCTAATCCGGCGATCCCCGGTGTATTTGCTGTCCCAGCCTCGTAACGATCAGGTCGTACGGAGGGTTGTTCGCTTTCCTCCGATTGACTGCCAGTCCCTCCATGTAGAAGCGGCTCTAGGTCAATGTCCGGATGAATATAAAGCCCCCCTGTTCCTTGCGGACCCAGCAAGCTTTTATGCCCTGGAAAAGCAAGCAAATCAATCCCCAGATCCTGCACGTTCACCGGATAACACCCGGCCGTCTGTGCAGCATCCACCAAAATTACAGCTCCATTCGCATGAGCCATCCGGCTTAACTCTTGAACTGGCAAAATACATCCGAGCAAATTTGAACTATGGGAGCATACTAGTAAACGTGTACGGGGGTTAAAAAGTTTCTCCACCTGCCGTAAATCTAATTGACCCTGGCGGTCCACCTCAGCATAATCCACTTGGATCCCTATCGTTCGCTTTAAAAACTCTAATGGACGTCTAACCGAATTATGTTCGACGGTTGTAGCCACAACATGATCCCCCGGCTTTAACCAACCCTTAATTGCTAAATTTAAGGCCGAGGTTGCGTTTGATGTGAACACAATATCATTTGGATTGGAAACTCCAAACAATCTTGCAAGCTTAACCCGGGTGTCGTACAGTACCCTTCCCGCTTGCAGCGCCATCCCATGATTTCCACGTCCGGCATTGGCGGCTGGTCCGTTTAGTATTTCCAACATAACTTCTCCTACCCTAGGAGGTTTTGGCCAAGATGTAGCTGCATGATCCAGGTAGATGACCGATTTCGTTTCGCGCAACAACGATTCCCTCCTTGGGTATCAGATGACAACCAAGAAATGACATACCCTTCTTTCTTAAGCCCTTTCCTGTAGGCTAGCAAAAGGTGGATATGTCATTTCATTTATCATTAGTTCAGCATATCAAGCAATCGTTGCAAATCCTGCTGGCTATAATAGTTGATTTCAATTTTACCCTTATCTTTGTTTGCCTTAATTTTGACCGTTGTCTTATATCGTTCACGCAAGCTCTCTTCGACTTCCTCAATATAAGGATCCCGTTTCTTGCCCGCAGCTTTGGTTTTCTCTTGCTTCTTGCGATCCAGTTGTTGAACCGCATCCTCCAAATCGCGAACGCTCCACTCATGGTCGATACACTGTTTTGCCAACTGTTTAATCGTTGCCGGATCCTTGAGTCCAACCAATGCCCGAGCATGTCCCATAGATAATGTTCCACGTGAAACATAGTCTTTTACTTCCTCCGGTAAGGACAACAATCGTAAAAAGTTAGCAATATGAGAACGGGACTTTCCTACCTTCATCGAAAGCTCTTCTTGCGTTAACTGGAATTGATCCATTAACCCTTGATAAGCTACAGCCACTTCCATAGCATTTAAATTCTCACGTTGCAGGTTTTCAATGAGCGCAATTTCCATGACCTGCTGGTCCGAGAAGCTCCGCACAACCGCCGGGATCGTCGCATTACCACAGAATTGTGAAGCACGGAACCGCCGTTCCCCAGCGATGATTTCATACCCTTTGAGTACGCTGCGTACAATAATCGGTTGAATAACCCCGTGCTGCCGAATCGATTCGGCCAATTCCCGTATAGCCTCTTCATCAAAGGTTTTCCGTGGTTGGTAAGGGTTGGCGCGAAGCTGATTAAGCGGGATTTCAATTACCTTATCATCATCCTGGATGGAAAGCGCGGGGATCAGGGCATCTAATCCCTTGCCCAGACGTTTATTCATAAGATACCACTTCCTTTGCCAACTCAAGATAAACTTCCGCGCCCTTCGAACGAGGGTCATACGTAATTATGGATTGCCCATGGGACGGCGCTTCGCTTAACCGCACATTACGCGGAATAACCGTCTTGTACACCTTCTGTTGAAAATATTTTTTAACCTCTTCAATGACCTGAATCCCCAGGTTCGTTCTAGCATCAAACATCGTTAACAGCACCCCTTCGATTTGCAGGGATGTGTTCAAATGCTTTTGAACCAAGCGTACTGTGTTAAGCAGTTGGCTCAGTCCTTCCAAAGCGTAATATTCGCACTGAATAGGAATAAGTACGGAATCTGCGGCGGTCAAGGAATTGATCGTCAAAATGCCAAGTGATGGCGGGCAATCAATCAAGATATAATCGTATAAATGACGAATCGGTTGTAACGATTTCTTTAGCCTCACTTCACGAGAAATCGTTGGAACCAACTCAATTTCAGCACCGGCCAATTGGATCGTAGCCGGAATGATATGCAAATTTTCGATTTCCGTATGTGCGATTGCTTCCTTTGGATGTACCTCATTAATCAATACATCGTAGATGCAATTCGCCACATCCGCTTTATTAATGCCAACACCACTTGTCGTATTCCCCTGGGGGTCAATATCGATCAGCAGTACCTTTTTCCCAATGGCCGCGAGTCCTGCTCCCAAATTGACGGAAGTCGTCGTTTTGCCGACGCCCCCCTTTTGGTTCGCTATGGCTATGATTTTAGACAATCCAGTTCACCTCAATATAATAGAAGAATCTCTTTGTAGTACTCATGAACGCATTCTAGGCTGCCTCTACAAAAAGACCTAAAGCAATGCGTGGTGAATACACCTGCCGGTCGATCTCAATTCAATACATGTCATGGATTATCCACATGTGGATAATTAAACGATACCGCGTTCGACAACTCCGTCCTAAGCCGAAAAAGAAGCTGACCTGCAACCTCGCGGTTAGGGTCAGCGAGTGAATTTATGAACGTTTCGGAATTTGAATCACAATTTCATAATGATCTTCATGATCCTTCTCTTCCGTTTTGATCTGCAAGCCCGACCCTGTAACCATATCGATCGACTGGCGAATCGTATTTAAGGCAAGTCGAACATCCTTTGTAAAGGAGATCCGTTTCGATGGGGACTTCTTGTTTTTAGCGACTTCCTTGTAGAAGGCGATACGTGCTTCTGTTTGTTTCACATTCAGCTCTTTACTGATAATTTCGCCCAAAACCTTTAACTGCAGTTCTACCGAATCTAAAGAAAGCAAAGCACGCGCATGACGTTCTGTAATTTTCCGTTCCATCAGCGCTGTTTTCACTTCCTCAGGAAGCTGCAAAAGTCTGATTTTGTTGGCGATCGTCGATTGATTCTTTCCAAGTCGTTGAGCCAAGCTCTCTTGGGTCAGCTGATGTAAATCAATCAGGTTTTGGTAAGCCATCGCCTCTTCAATCGAGGTCAACCCTTCTCTTTGAAGATTTTCGATCAAAGCGATCGATGCCGCTTGCGAATCGTTGAAGTCGCGTAAGATCGCAGGAATAGATTCCAGACCTAGCTTTTTGACGGCTCGCCAGCGACGCTCTCCGGCAATAATTTCATACTTCTCATTCCGGTAACGAACGACAATCGGTTGAATCACACCATGCGTACGAATCGTCTGGCATAGCTCATCGATTTTCTCGTCGTCAAAGATCGTTCGCGGCTGATAAGGACTGCCGACAATTTCCTCCACCGGAATTTGTCTAACTTCATCTCCGCTGCTTCGTTCGGTTAACCCAAACAATTTAGAAAATTGTTCTTTCATTCCGTCAATTACCACCTAGTTTCATAGTGACATAAGGCCAAGCCTTACGGATCATCCCCGCGGGATGACATTGCGCTAAACGAAATGCATTGTTCATTAAGCGTTACATACCCACCAAATCTGCTTGGTTTTTAGTATCTAAACCCTTAACAAACCCGATATATCTATTCTACCACTTTTTCCTCTATAATCCTATTCTCTAATTTAGAGAAGTTATAGAAAAGAAGATAGATTTACCGTTCAAAAGACAAAAAAATCTCCTTAGCTATGTTTCACGTGGAACATTTTGCTAAGGAGATATAGGTTAACCCTTATACCAACGGCGTTTTGGCCGGTGTTCCCGCTTTTCTAGGGTACTTTTTAGGCGTAGGTGCTGTCTTTTGGATAATCACCAAATGACGTTCCGATTGATCCAGTGGAAGTTGGAACTTTGGCGTGCGGACCCACTTTCCCTTCAACTCGGATAAGCTGCGGGCCGCTTCCTTAATTTCATCCGCCGGATTACTGCCCTTCATGGCTACAAATAATCCGCCGGGTTTCGCAAACGGCAGACAAAACTCGTTAAGTACCGCCATACGGGCAACAGCTCGAGCGGTAACCAGATCAAAGCCGTCCCGAAGTTCTTCCTGTCGCGCTAAATCCTCCGCACGTCCATGCAGCAAACGGACCTGTGATAATCCCAATTCATTGACCACATGCTGCAAAAACTGGATCCGTTTGTTCAATGAATCCACGATCGTGAGCTGCAAATGCGGGAAACAAATTTTTAAGGGAATGCCGGGAAATCCCGCTCCAGAGCCGATATCCGCCATGGATCCCATCTCCCCCATCGGGACATGAAAAGCCAAGCTGATTGAGTCGTAGAAATGTTTAATATAAACCTGCTCCCGTTCAGTAATCCCGGTGAGGTTCATCTTTTCATTCCATTCAACCAATATTTCATAATAACGTTCGAATTGCTTCAACTGCTCCTCCGATACCTGAATGCCATGAGCCTGAAGCAACGTGCAAAACTGGGCTTGTATTGAATCCAATGGTTACCCTCCTGCAGCCGTGACCCGGTTATAATGCTCTAGATACACCAGCAAAATGGAGATGTCCGCCGGCGTAACCCCCGAAATCCGGGAGGCTTGCCCAATCGAGATCGGGCGAATCTTGGACAGCTTTTGCCGCGCTTCGATGGCCAGACCTTGAATATCATCATAGTTGATCGTTTCCGGAATCTTTTTCTTTTCCATTTTTTGTAATCTTTCAACATGGATCAATTGCTTCTCAATATAACCGGCATACTTGATCTGGATCTCCACTTGCTCCTGCATCTCTTCATCGAGTTCCAACTCGGACGGAGAAATTGAAGCGATATGCGCATACGTCACTTCCGGACGCCGCAAAATCGTAAGCAGATTGCTTCCATCCTGAATGGGCGCGGAGCCAATCGATTCAAGCAGCGGGTTAATTTCAACAGGTCGAATTTTTGTAGCCTTCAATCGTTCAATCTCCTGCTCCACCTTCTGCTTCTTATCCAAAAACCGCGCATACCGCTCTTCCGAGATCAACCCGATTTCATGACCCAGCGGCGTCAGACGCAAATCCGCGTTGTCATGGCGGAGCAGCAACCGATATTCGGCGCGTGATGTCAGCAAGCGATAAGGCTCATTGGTTCCCTTCGTCACCAAATCGTCGATTAGAACGCCAATGTAGCCTTGGGAGCGATCTAGTACAACCGGCTCTTTACCTTGGACCTTACGAGCGGCGTTGATCCCGGCCATAATGCCTTGTCCCGCCGCTTCCTCGTAACCGGAGGTTCCGTTGATTTGCCCCGCCGTAAACAGGCCAGGTAATCGTTTCGTCTCCAGCGAAGGCCATAGCTGGGTTGGCACAACCGCATCATATTCGATCGCATAGCCGGTCCGCATCATTTGGACATTTTGCAGTCCCGGAACGGAGCGCAGCATTTTTAACTGAACCTCTTCCGGCATGCTGGTGGAGAAGCCCTGCACATAATACTCCGACGTATTTTTGCCTTCCGGCTCCAGGAAGATTTGATGCTTTGGTTTATCGCTAAACCGTACGATTTTGTCCTCGATGGACGGACAGTACCGGGGACCGGTGCCTTCAATCACGCCGGAAAACATCGGAGCCCGATCCAGGTTGTCCGTAATAATCTTGTGCGTTTCCTCAGAGGTATATGTCAACCAGCAAGGCAGCTGCTCATTGTCCGATTCTTTGGTTTCATACGAAAAAAACTTCGGCTTCTCATCCCCCGGTTGAATTTCCGTTTGCGAGAAGTCGATCGAGTCCTTATGCACCCGCGGCGGCGTTCCCGTCTTGAAGCGAACGAGCTCAAAGCCCAGCTCCTTCAAGTTTTGCGAGAGGCGCACCGACGGCTGTTGGTTATTGGGACCACTCTCGTACATCAGCTCGCCCATAATGATTTTGCCACGCAGATACGTTCCCGTGGTCAGTACCACCGCTTTCGCGCGATACTCCGCACCGGTCTTCGTAATGACACCAACGCACTGCCCGTCTTCCACGATGAGCTCCTCAACCATCCCCTGAAGCATCGTCAGGTTCGGCTCCTTCTCCATCGTTTCCTTCATGGCATGTTGATACAAGAACTTATCCGCCTGCGCGCGCAGCGCATGTACGGCCGGGCCTTTCCCGGTATTTAACATCCGCATTTGGATGAACGTTTTGTCGATATTGCGGCCCATTTCGCCGCCCAAGGCATCCACCTCGCGTACGACGTGGCCTTTGGCCGGACCCCCAATCGAAGGATTACACGGCATAAAAGCAACCATATCCAAATTAATCGTGACCATCAGCGTCCGGCATCCCATCCGCGCTGCAGCTAATGCCGCCTCGCAGCCTGCGTGCCCTGCGCCAACCACGATCACCTCATAGTTTCCGGCAACGTAGCTCATCTATCTCCAACCTCCTTTACCCTGTACCCTTCAAACTCTATCCGTAACATCATACCATGAACAAGCGCCCCTGATACCAGAGGCCGCTTATTTCCCCAAACAAAATTGCGAGAAAATCTGATCGATCAACGCATCCGGTGCCGAATCCCCAATCACCTCGCCCAGGTGCTCCCATGCGTACCGCACGTCAATCTGCAAAATATCGATCGGAATGCCGCTATCCGCCGCTTCATAAGCATCTGCCAGCGACTGCTTGGCCTTCTTCAGCAAAGCGATATGCCGGACGTTGCTGACATACGTCAGGTCATTCGACTCCAGCTTCCCGCCAAAGAATAGATTGGCGATCGCCTCCTCCAGATGATCCAGCCCTTCCTCCGTTTTGACCGACAATTCGACGATCGCTTCCTCGGAAAAATAACGCCGGACCACCTCTCGATCCAACTGCTGCGGTAAATCAATCTTATTTAGCAGAACGATCGTGGACCGCCCTTTCAGTTGCTCCATCAACGCGATTTCGTCCTCATGCAGCGCCTTGGCGCTGTTGAGCACGAGCAGAATCAGGTCCGCTTCGCTCACCGCCGCTTTGGAGCGCTCCACGCCGATCTGCTCAACGACGTCCATCGTCTCGCGGATCCCTGCCGTGTCGAGCAGCTTCAGCGGAATGTTATTGATCGTCACATATTCCTCAATCACGTCCCGGGTGGTGCCCGGGATGTCGGTGACGATCGCTTTATTTTCGCGGGCCAGGGCGTTCATCAGCGAGGATTTGCCAACATTCGGGCGACCCACGATCGCCGTCGTAATCCCCTCGCGCAAAATCTTGCCCTGCTCCGCCGTCTTCAGCAGCACGTCGATGCCTTCCGACACCTCCGCACACTTCTCCTTGATAAACGTCATCGTCATCGATTCCACATCATGCTCCGGATAATCGATGTTCACCTCGATGTGCGCCAGCGTCTCGATCAGCGTATGACGCAGCTTGCCAATTTGGCGCGACAGCTGGCCTTCGACCTGCTTCAGCGCCACGGAGAACGCCCGATCCGACTTGGAGCGGATCAGGTCGATGACCGCCTCCGCCTGCGACAGGTCGATCCGCCCGTTTAGGAACGCGCGTTTCGTGAACTCGCCCGGCTCGGCGAGGCGAATGCCGCGCTGCTGGAGCAGCAGGTCCATCACGCGTTTGACGGAGATGATCCCGCCGTGCGTGCTAATCTCCACCACGTCTTCCGTGGTGAAGGAGCGCGGCGCGCGAAAGACGCTGACGAGCACCTCTTCGAGCTTGTCGCCCGTCGTCGGGTCCACGATAAAGCCATAGTGTACCGTATGGCTTTCCGCCTCCGGCAGCGCCGTCTTGGCGCGGAACAGCCGCCCCACTTCGGCGATAGCCTCCGGCCCGCTGACGCGGATCACGGCGATGCCGCTTTCACCCACCGCCGTCGATATTGCTGCAATTGTATCGCTAAGCATTTGCTTCACCTCGCATGTTTAATGTCAAAACCATTCGTGATTTTCATAGCTCCGCTGGTCGTATGATCCTACGATCGCTGTTGTTCGCGGATTTCTTGGATTAGACTAAATTCAAAAGTTGTAGAAATCCGCTCACAAAGGCGACCACTCCGTTTCTTCGGATTCATACGCCCCTCTCCGCCCCCAATTCACTTACCTTCACTCGCCATGCTCCACAGTAAGCGCATCTCCGCAGGAGACAGCGCCTCTTTGCACGTTGCCACTCCTCAACCGCACGCAGACTCTCCACGCGCCTACGAAGCATTCGCCCTCACGCCTTGGCTTTGCTCCACAGTAAGCGCATCTCCGCAGGAGACAGCGCCTCTTTGCACGTAGTCTCCCCCATGCGCCGCTGCCACTCCATGATCCCAGCTTCGAAGCATTCGCCCTCACAACCAGCAGGAGCTCTAACGTAGAGGCGGGCCCCGAAGGGGCGAAAAGCGACCTCCACCTCAACGTCCCTCGGGTGCGCCAACAGCAGAAGTCATGAGCAGCACGGTTTACCAGGTATCCCGGGTGCTCCCCAAGTAAGACGTACCCCGAAGGGGGGAAAAGCGCTCCACGCACCAACTATCCAGCGCATCCCCGAAGGGGACAGCGAGCAGGAGCGCCTCTCTCCCTCCCACGTTCCTCCTATTTGCGGGAGCCCAGAGGGCAGCAGGCCCTCGGACACCCTCCCTTACGGTAAGGGAGGGATGGGGAGGGTTGAGCCCATTAAAAAACGCAACAACGTCCCCCAGCTTACGCCGAGCAAACGTCATTGCGTCTCATTCATTTACTGTGCTTCAGAGTAATAACGACCCGCCGGTTGGGCTCTTCGCCTTTACTGTATGTTTTGACCTCCGGGTGATCCTGAAGTTTGGAATGAATCACTTTGCGCTCCTGCGGCGACATCGGCTCGAGCGTAACCTCTTTACGCGTTCGAACGACCCGTCCGGCCAATCTCATGGCAAGCTCCTCCAGCGTTTTCTTCCGGCGTTCCCGGAAATTTTCAGCATCCAGCACGATGCGGATGAAGCTGTCGGAATAACGGTTAGCGATAATATTCGCCAAATATTGCAATGCGTCGAGGGTTTGCCCTCTCCGCCCGATCATTAAGCCCAAATCATGTCCCGAAATGTTAAGTACGGTATGGTCTTTGCCATGGGCGATGTCGACTTTAACGTCCAAGCCCATGTTCTCGCCAACCTCCCGAATGAATGACGCCGCCTCTGCATAGGGATCCTTCTCGCCAGCCGCGGTCTTCTCTTCCATCGCGGAAGCAGAGGAAGAAGACGAACGAGGCGCCGAAGCAGTCCTATTCGGGGAAGGTACTGAAGCAGGGCCAGGAGGTTCAAGCAAAGTAAGTTCAACCTTCGCTTCCTTCACCCCAATCAGTCCCAGGAATCCTTTTGACGGCTGCTCTAACACATTCACGGCGACTTTATCCTCGGTGGTGCCGAGCTTGGCCAATCCTTGTCTAACAGCATCTTCAATGGTTTTTCCCGACGTCACAATTTTATTCATTTCGATTTTTTGGCCTCCTTGGCACCTTTACCGGGATGACCGGCTTTGAGATTGGAGCCGCCCCGCTTCTTCCCGGAACCGGAAGTAGAACCGTCGCCCCCAACTGCCGTAGCGGCAGCCGTAGCCAGAGCTGGATCTTTCTTGCGGTAGATAAAGAAGTTTTGCGCGATCGTGTACAGGTTACTGAAAATCCAGTACAACGGCAACGCAGCGGCAAAATTGTATGCCATGACAAAAATCAAAATCGGATAGACCCACATCATAAACGCCATTGGGCCTTGCATGCCTTGCGGATTCACGTTCGACATCATCTTCGTTTGGATAAACGTCGTCAACGCAGCGACCGCCGGCAGAATGAACAATTTATCAGGTTCCCCGAGCTGCAGCCACAAGAAGGAATGCTCCCGGATCGCCGAGTTGTAATAAATCGAGTTATACAACGCAATGAACACCGGCATCTGAATGATCAACGGGAAGCAACCCGCCATCGGATTGACCTTGTGTTCCTGGAATAGCTTCATCGTTTCCTGCTGTTGCTTCTCCGGATTATCCTTAAATTGTTCACGAATTTTCTGGAGTTGCGGCTGAATGGCCTGCATCGCCTTGGAGCTCTTCACCTGCTTCAGGGTTAATGGCAGGATCAACGTCCGCACGATCAGCACCATCATCAAAATCGCTACGCCATAAGCCCCGTTAAACCATTCTGCAAACGTATCCAGTACAAGCGAGAAATAGTAAACCACATTGGAGGTCCACCAAGATCCGTTTGTCTTCATATCTGCCGTCGTCGTTGCCTGATGTGCATTCGAAGGCGCACAGCCTGCGAGAACTGCAACCATCACGACCGCCAGAAGGAGAAGAAGCCATCTTCTTCGGTTAGTCATCAATCGCGACACTCTAAAACCCCTCTCTTAACCTATCCATTCAACGTAAATCATAACATATTTGAAGGGACAAAGAAACAAGCCTGCCTATCGCCCGGAAGGCCGCAGTAACTGGGCTTTCCGAAGCACGTGGAGCACGCTTTTTTCGAGGTCCTTATATTCCATTCCGACGGCCCCATTCCGCACGATTAAGATCAGGTCGACATGGTCGCGAATCTCCGCCTCATGCAGCCGGACAATCTCTTTTAACATCCGCCGCATCCGATTGCGAACGACGGCGTTTCCGATTTTTTTACTGGCCGAAACCCCCAGCCGAAAGCGTTCGATATCCGGTTTATTGGACCAGTACACCACCAGCTGGCGATTCGCAAAGGACTTGCCAAACCGGTAGATCCGATTGAAATCGGCGCGGTTTCTCAAACGAAGTTGTTTATGCACGAGCTATCTCCTTGATTCGTACTTCTAATTTAGTATAGACCAAACATCGCCGTTACTCTCGCGCAGGCAGGATCGAGTATAAAAAAAAGACCACCGCGGTGGTCTTTACGCACGCTTTACGCACTCAGTACTTTTCTGCCTTTGAGACGACGAGCAGCAAGAACCTTGCGGCCGTTTTTCGTGCTCATTCTTTTGCGGAAACCGTGAACCTTTTTACGTTTGCTCACATTCGGTTTGAAAGTTGGTTTCATCTATCGCACCCCCTTACAGGATTATCATTATCTGTATGTTTACCATTTTCATATCCACAGAAAATGCCTTTATACATTTAACCACACCGCCTAGGAAAAGTCAACCGAACTCCCTTCCCCTTCTTCGGTTCTCGCCGCCCCTTATACACAATCCACAGATTCCATTTTAATATAAATGGACGAACCGGTTTTCCACAGCCTCCCCGAGAAACTCTTCGCATAGAAGTTATGCACATGTGGAAAAGTATTTTTAACTGCTGAGACCGATTAAGAAGCGCTTTCACGAAAAAGGTTTACAGTTAATTGGAATCGGAGTATATTCAAATCATAAGTTGTATACAAGTATACAAAAGTGAAAAGAGGTGCTTCTTTCGATGAAATTGGGCATGGTTGGACTTGGGAAAATGGGTTTCCATCTCGTTCTGAATCTGCTGGAGCACGGACATGACGTGGTCGCTTACGACATGAATCCGCAGTCCGTGGCGGGCGCGGCCGAGAAAGGCGCGGTTCCCGCCGCCAATCTGGAGGAGCTTGTCACGTCTTTGGAAACACCAAGGCTGATTTGGGTCATGGTACCGGCCGGCGGCCCGCTGCGATCCGTAGTTGAGACGTTATCTCCTCTGCTGGCCCCAGGGGATATCGTCATTGACGGCGGAAATTCGCATTACAAGCATTCGCTGGAGTTGTCGGAGCAACTAGCAGCTCAGGGGATCCGCTTCCTCGATGTCGGCACCTCCGGTGGCGTAGAAGGCGCGGAACAAGGCGGCTGCTTTATGATCGGCGGCGAGGAAGAAGCTTTCCGGCTGATGGAGCCAATCTTCCGAGATATCGCGGTATCCGGCGGTTATCTGTATGCCGGTCCGTCCGGCAGCGGCCATTTTCTTAAAATGGTCCATAACGGGATCGAATACGGCATGATGCAAGCGATCGCCGAAGGGTTTGAACTGCTGGACAAAAGCCCGTACGACTACGATTTTGAGCAGGTTGCCCGGGTATGGTCAAACGGTTCGGTCATCCGCAGCTGGCTGATGGAGCTGACGCAAAACGCTTTTGCCAAGGATCCGAAGCTGGAAGGCATTCGCGGGGTCATGCACTCCTCCGGCGAGGGTAAATGGACAGTGGAAACCGCGCTGGATCTCCAAGCGAATGCGCCGGTGATCGCCATGTCGCTGTTCATGCGATACCGTTCACTCCAGGAGGACACGTTCCACGGCAAAGTGGTCGCAGCGCTGCGCAACGAATTTGGCGGACACGCGGTAGAAACGTCCAAATAATTTAGCAATAAAAGTCGACATACCTTCAGCGAGTTTCCCCATTCGGCGAAATTCATGCTATGATCGAAGTATTTAGGTTTCATCGATCATCAAGCGGGATGACATCCCTTGGAATAGGAGAACTATCGCATGCAATACCCTTCTTCCTGGTTAAAAGGTAGCTCGCTCGGCGAATCGATCGCCGCAGAGCTGCGGCTGCAAATTATCGCCGGCACCATTAAGCCCGGCGAAGTCCTGTCGGAGAACCGCATCGCCGCGGATTTCGGTACGAGCCGTTCCCCGGTTCGCGAAGCGCTGAAAACGCTGTCTGGCGAAGGCCTGATCAGCCTCCAGCGCATGGGCGCGGTCGTGAACGGCCTTAGCCTGCAGGACGTCGACGAATTGTACGATGTTCGTTATCTAATCGAAAGCTTTGCCTCACAGCGGGTCGCGGAAGATCCCGAAGCGTTGATCGCCCCGCTTGCGCAAATCATCGACAAAATGGAGCTGGCCGGCAAACACCGGGACATCGTGGAATTCGCTTATCAGGATCTCTGTTTTCACGAGACGATTATCGCCGGAGCCAAGCATACGCGCATCCTGCATCTATGGACCAGCATCCGTCAAATCGTGATGACGGTGATGCTGATTACGACGCGTGAGGTGTTGTCGCAGGACGAGGACAAGATCGATTATGTGATCGGTAAGCACCGCAAGCTGCTGCAGGGATTGAAATCGCGAGACGCTGGAGTTATCGGGCAAAACGTGGAGGAATACTTCGCGGATTCGCACCGCACCCTTCATACGAGTATCCCCCAATAATCAGATAAGGGACGGACGGGATTCCGGGCCCTTTTGGCCGATTTTGTTGTCGACAAGTATACAATAATCAAATTCTTAAGGGTTTGGATCATAATAACAAGGTCCATTCCCATCTCATTTGAAAATGAAAGCGCTGCACTCTCGCGCAATAGCATCCGGTTAAACGAACTATGAGAAGGAATCGCTTTGGATACTCTGTTTGGCATGAGTCATAACCCTACCCTGCTGTTCTGGACACTGCTCACCATCGTCTTCCTGGTCGTCCTGATTTCCAAATATAAATGGAATCCTTTTGTAACACTGCTCATTTCTGCGCTGCTGTTGGGTCTTCTGGCTGGCATGAAACCGCTGGACGTCGTCAGCTCCATCACCGGAGGTCTCGGGGGAACGCTGGGCACGATTGCGATCGTTATCGGTCTAGGCACCATGCTAGGCAAAATGATGGCCGAATCCGGCGGTGCAGAACGTATTGCAACTACACTGGTGGATCGGTTTGGCGAAAAAAGAGTCCACTGGGCCACGAGCCCCAAACCCTGAAGTCGTGGACCGTCATGGAGACGCTTCTGTCCGTCGTTGGACTGGTGCTGATCCTCGGGCTGAGCTTTATTTTCTAAGGTAAAACTCATTACAATGGAAATACGAAAATTGACATAGAGAGAAGGTATGATATGGGTACCGTAACGCATATGATCGGCCTGGATATCGGGACGACCAGCACGAAAGCCGTGTTGTACGAACGCAACGGCCAGGTGATCGCCACGGCTAATGAAGAGTATCCGCTGTATACTCCCTCCGCTTCCGTCGCGGAGCAGGATCCCGAGGAGATTTTTGCCGCGGTGATTGCGGTGGTGGGTCAAGTGATGAAAGCCAGCGGGATTGCTCCCGAGCAAATTGGCTTCGTCTCGTTCAGCTCGGCGATGCACAGCGTCATTCCGCTGGACGGCGAAGGCCAACCGCTAATGCGCTGTCTCACCTGGGCGGACAATCGCAGTGCGGATTGGTCGGAGAAGTTGAAGAACGAGTTGGGCGGCCATGAGATTTACCTGCGGACCGGCACGCCGATCCACCCCATGTCCCCGCTGACCAAGCTGCTGTGGCTGCGCCATGAGCGGCCGGAAACTTTCGCGCAAGCCCGCAAGTTTGTCTCGATTAAGGAATATATCTTCCTGAAACTGTTTGGCGAATACGTCGTGGACCATTCGATCGCGTCGGCCACCGGCCTCATGAATCTGGAGCGCCTCAATTGGGACGAAGAAGCGTTACAAGTGGCCGGTATCACGCCGGAGCAGTTGTCGAGGCTCGTGCCAACGACGCACGTGATGCAAGGGCTGGCGCCAAGTTACGCCAGCGCTATGGGACTTGCTCCCTCCACTCGCTTCGTCATCGGTGCCAGCGACGGCGTCCTGTCCAACCTCGGGGTCGATGCGATCGACCCCGGCGTCGTCGCCGTCACGATCGGCACCAGCGGTGCCATCCGCACCGTCGTCGACCGACCGAGAACCGATCCCAAGGGCCGCATCTTCTGCTACGCGCTGACGGATAAGCACTGGGTGATCGGGGGCCCGGTCAACAACGGCGGCGTGATCTTCCGCTGGGTGCGGGACGAATTCGCCGCTTCCGAGGTCGAGACGGCGAAACGACTGGGGATCAGCCCGTACGACGTGCTGACCAAGATCGGCGCGCGCGTCCGTCCCGGCGCGGACGGGCTGCTCTTCCACCCCTACTTGGCCGGCGAACGAGCGCCCCTGTGGAATCCCTATGCGCGCGGCTCCTTCTTTGGGCTCACGCTGCACCATCAGAAGGAGCATATGATCCGAGCTGTACTGGAGGGCGTAATCTACAACCTGTACACGGTGCTTCTGGCGATGGAGGAACAAATTGGCCGTCCGAAGAAAATTCAGGCAACCGGAGGCTTTGCCCGCTCTCCGCTATGGCGGCAAATGATGGCCGATATCTTCGACCAGCAGGTCGTGATTCCAGAGAGCTTTGAGAGCTCCTGCCTTGGCGCGGTAGTCCTTGGTTTATATGCTTTGGGCGAAATCGATTCCTTTGATATCGTAAAAGACATGGTCGGCGGTACCCATGAACATACGCCGATCCCGGAGCATGCGGCGATTTATAAGCAGCTGCTGCCCATTTACATCCGCATCTCACGCAAGCTGGAGGAAGATTACGAGGCGATTGCCAAGTTCCAGCAGCAACAGGCGGAGCAGTAAATACTCCTTCCTAATAAACGAAACCGACCGTCCATAAAGGACGGTCGGTTTTTATTTTGCTGTGAAGGAAACGAAACTAACTCTCTATTTCGGCGGGTTGAATTATGCACACCAAATTTCGAAGTTTAGGTTTTCTTGTAAGTAAGTTGTGAATAATTTTTTTGGGATTGTGGAGCTCCCTGTCGAATTTTAAACAAATTATAAACAATATGTAGTGGTGTGCATGATAATTATGCACAAGTTATTGAATTTGTGGATAAAAGCAGAGAGCTCATTGAAAAACAGGCCTTCTTTTGCTATGATTATATTGTTTTCGTTGTGAATATCTCTGTTTATCCGCTGATTTATTAACAGGCTGTGGATAACATTGTGAACAATTCGAAAATTTATCGGTTTAGAATTATTATACTTTACTTAACATTGGGGATAAAATTCCCCTTTATTTATGTTTTTTCGACTTCTTTCTGCATGGCTTAAGCCACAATTGGAAGATTTAAAAGGAGTGACAGTCTGTGGACAGCCATACTTCGGAAATATGGCAACATATCTTATCTATTATTAATACTAAACTGAGTAAGCCGAGCTTTGACACCTGGTTCAAAGCAACCAAGGTGGTTTCCTTGACCGATCAATCGATCGTGATCTCCGCTCCGACCACGTTCGCGGTGGAATGGCTGGAGAGCCGCTATACCAAACTGGTGGCCACAACGGTTCTTGAGGTGATCGGCAAGCAGGTCGACGTTTCTTTCGTGATCGAGGAATCGGCCCCGCCCGAGCAAGCTCAGGTTTATAAGGAACCTCCCGCTCCTGTCCCAAGCGAGGAAAGCGTTTCCCATATGCTTAATCCGAAGTATACGTTCGACACGTTCGTCATCGGCTCCGGCAACCGGTTTGCTCATGCCGCCTCCCTCGCGGTCGCCGAGGCGCCAGCGCGGGCGTACAATCCGCTGTTCCTCTATGGCGGTGTGGGACTTGGCAAGACGCATCTGATGCATGCGATCGGCCATTACATTTTGGAACACAGCCCCAGCAGTAAAGTCGTGTACATTTCCTCCGAGAAATTTACGAATGAATTCATCAACTCCATCCGGGACAACCGCGCGGAAAGCTTCCGCAACAAATACCGCAACATCGATATTTTGCTGATTGACGACATTCAGTTTCTCGCCGGCAAGGAATCGACCCAGGAGGAGTTCTTCCATACGTTTAACGCGCTGCATGAAGAGCGCAAGCAGATTATCATCTCCAGCGACCGACCGCCGAAGGAGATTCCGACGCTTGAGGAGAGGCTTCGCTCCCGGTTTGAATGGGGCTTAATCACCGATATTCAGCCGCCGGATTTGGAGACGCGGATCGCGATTTTACGTAAGAAAGCCAAGGCGGAGAACCTCGATATCCCTAACGAAGCGATGATGTACATCGCCAATCAGATCGATACGAACATCCGCGAGCTGGAGGGTGCATTAATCCGCGTCGTTGCTTACTCTTCCTTGATCAACCAGGATATTACGACCCATCTGGCCGCCGAAGCGCTAAAGGATATCATTCCTTCCAGCCGTCCGAAGATGATCACGATTCAGGACATTCAGCAAAAGGTCGGCGATTACTACAATTTGAAGCTGGACGACTTCAAAGCGCGTAAACGAACCAAAGCAATCGCGTTTCCGCGGCAAATTGCCATGTATCTCGCCCGAGAGCTAACCGATTTCTCGCTGCCGAAGATCGGTGACGCGTTTGGCGGTCGAGACCATACAACGGTCATCCATGCGCATGAGAAAATCACCCAACAGTTGAAGGCGGACCAGGAGCTATTCAAAATCGTCAACAACATTACCGAAAAAATAAAAAGTGCTACCTGAATAAGGGATAAGCCTATGCACATGATATTCACATGTGGATAGGCTTCATTTCATATTTTTTTGGTTGTTATCCACATATTCAGTGCCCCTACTACTTCTTCTAATCTATTAAAGATATATACATCTTCATAAGTCGCGGACAAGCCACCGGTTCGAGTAGGCACTGCAAAGCCGCTCTTGTCCAACTGAAGAGGAAGTAAGCTTGAAGCGCCTCAAAACCGTACATACCCTAAGGTTATGCTTCGGAGGTGGAGATTATGACGAGCTGATCTGCTTCCGGGGGAATGAAGTAAGTTAGATTGCCATGCTAATCATAGAAGCCTAGGCTTCATAAAACGTTTAGGAGTTGAATTTATGAAAATCCGTATTTTAAAACATGATCTCAACGAATCGATCCAACACGTATCCAAGGCGATTTCAAGCCGGACGACGATTCCGATTTTGACCGGGATCAAGCTGGACGTGAACTTCCAAGGGATGACCCTGACCGCCAGCGATACGGACATCTCCATTCAAGCCTTTATTCCGGCTGAGGATCAGGAGAAGCAAATCGTACAGGTCGAGCGTCCAGGCAGCGTTGTTCTACCGGCGAAGTTCTTCGTAGAGATCATCAAGAAGCTGCCTTCCTCCGAAATCGAAATGGAAGTGCAGGACGGGTTCCAAACCTTTATCCGTTCCGGTTCCACCGATATCCAAATGGTGGGTCTGGATCCGGAGGAATTCCCGGTGCTGCCTAGCATTGAGGAGAACCAGGTAATTTCAATTCCCGGCGATTTATTGAAGAACATGATTCGGCAGACGGTATTCTCCATCTCCACGAACGAAACCTCACCTATTCTGACAGGTGTCTTGTGGAACTTGGCGGATAACCAATTCAAATTCGTCGCAACGGACCGCCACCGTTTGGCCAGCCGCATTGCGGGTCTGGACGACGCTGATGGCGTAAGATTCAGCAATATCGTGATAGCCGGCAAAACGCTGAACGAGCTCAGCAAAATCATTCCTGATCAAAATACGCGCGTCGAAATCGTCGTTGCCGATAATCAAGTGTTGTTCAAAATTGATCGCGTGTTGTTCTATACCCGAATTCTCGACGGGACTTATCCGGATACTTCCAAGATTATTCCGACCACTTATAAAACAGAACTCGTCCTGGACACCAAGAAGTTAAGCGATTCGATCGACCGCGCTTATTTGCTGTCCCGCGAGGAGAAGACAAACATCGTCCGCCTGCAAACTATGGAAGACGGCACGATCGAGATTTCCTCCAGCTCCTCCGAGCTGGGGAAAGTAACGGAACAGCTGGATGTCGCCCAATTTACGGGGGATCCGCTGCGCATTTCCTTTAACTCGAAATACATGTTGGACGTGCTGAAGGTCGTAGAAAGCGAGCAGTTGCACATCGGATTTACGGGCGCGATGAGCCCGATCATTATCAAGCCGGTGGATGACAGCCAAAGCCTCTATCTGATCCTGCCATACCGCACGACGAACTAGTCAGCTTTTGAAGATAATAAAGGAGCCAACGCCAATGAAAATAATTTCCATCTCAAGCGAATATATTAAACTAGATTCTTTCCTGAAGCTGGCGGATTGCGTGTCCACCGGAGGCATGGCAAAAGCGATCTTGCAGGAAGGCGCCGTGAAGGTCAATCGCGAGCCGGAGGAGCGTCGGGGCCGGAAGCTGTATCCGGGCGATATCGTAGAGGTGGAAGGCTGCGGCTCTTTTCAGGTGGCGGGAGAAGAAGCTCCCTGAAGGGCCCTGCCCGGGCCGAACCGCCGGGAATCGGCGGAAGATGAGGGGGCTTAGAACGTGTTTGTAAATCGTTTATCGCTGCAAAACTACCGGAATTACGGCACCCTTGCGTTGGAATCCTTCGGTGCAGTGAATTTGATCATCGGGCGCAACGCCCAAGGGAAGACGAACCTGCTCGAGGCCCTGTTCGTGCTTGCGCTGACGAAGTCGCACCGGACCGGCAAAGACAAGGAGCTGATTTCGTTCGGCAGCGACCATGCGGTGGTGTCGGCGGAGGTAGAGAAGAAGTACGGCGCGGTCCAACTGGAGCTTCGACTTACGTCGCAAGGCAAGAAAGCGAAGCTGAACGGATTGGAACAGCGGAAGCTGAGCGATTTTATCGGCGCGATAAACGTCGTGATGTTTGCTCCCGAGGATTTGGAGATCGTTAAAGGAACCCCCGGGGTACGGCGCCGGTTCCTTGACATGGAGATCGGACAGGTTCAGCCCAGCTATCTTTATCATTTGCAACAGTACCAGAAGGTGCTGGTCCAACGTAATAATTTGCTCAAGCAGGCTTGGGGCGCCGGCCCTGAACTGACGACGATGCTGGACATATGGAACGAACAGCTAGTCGAACATGGTGTTAAAATTATCAAAAAACGGAAACAATTTATAAGTAAACTGCAAAAGTGGGCGGAGCACATTCACGAGGGGATCACCGGAGGTGGCGAAACCTTGAAATTGGCTTATCTTCCATCGTTCGGCGATGCCGAGGAAGAAGATGAAGCTGTCCTATTGCGGCAATTTATGATAAAGTTATCACAAATGAAAGATCAGGAAATTCGCCGCGGCATGACGCTTTGCGGACCGCACCGCGATGATCTGTCGTTTATTATCAACGGCAACGAAGCGCAGGTCTACGGCTCCCAAGGCCAGCAGCGGACGACGGCATTATCGTTGAAACTGGCGGAGATTGAACTGATTCATGAGGAAATCGGCGAATACCCCATCCTCCTTTTGGATGATGTATTGTCCGAATTAGACCCGTACCGCCAAACCCAATTGATCGAAACGTTTCAGAGCAAAGTGCAGACGTTCATCACGGCTACAGGGATCGAAAGCATCAATGCGAGCCGGCTACAGGACGCCAGCATTTTTCATGTTCAGGAAGGACAAGTCCAAGGTTAAGGACGGAGGGAAACCGATGTATATCCATTTGGGAGGAGAAAAGGTGATTCTTTCTTCGGAGTTAATTGCCATTTTCGATATCACGATCGAGAAATCTTCAAAAATATCCAAGCAGTTCCTCAGCCATGCGCTTGAGGCAAAGAACGTGGTGCGCATCGGCGAAGAGGAACCGAAGTCGATCGTCGTGACCCAAAACGAGATCTATTACTCGCCGATCTCCTCCGCTACGCTGAAGAAGAAAGCGAACGTGATTTTGGCGGTTTAGCCTTGAGTTTGATTCTAGAGAAGTAGGTGAAGGCATTGTCAATGAACGAACAAACATATGACGAGAGTAATATTCAGGTGCTTGAAGGCTTGGAAGCGGTACGCAAACGGCCGGGGATGTACATCGGCTCGACCAGCGTCCGGGGTCTTCATCACCTGGTATGGGAAGTCGTAGACAATAGTATCGACGAAGCGCTGGCCGGCTATGCGAACAAAATCGACGTCATCGTTCATCCTGATAACAGCGTAACGGTAGTGGATAACGGCCGGGGGATTCCGGTCGGCATGAACGAAAAGCTGCAGAAGTCGACGCTGGAAGTCGTCATGACCGTGCTCCATGCCGGGGGGAAATTCGGCGGCGGCGGATACAAGGTATCCGGGGGCTTGCACGGTGTGGGTGTGTCCGTTGTTAACGCGTTGTCGACGAAGGTCATTGTGGAAGTTAAACGGGACGGACATATCTATCAGCAGGAATACCATCGCGGCGTCCCTCAATACGATGTTCGAGTCATTGGGGATACGACGGAAACAGGAACAACGACGAGATTTTATCCGGATCCGGAAATTTTCACGGAAACGACCGTTTTTGATTACAATACGCTGTTGACGCGGGTTCGGGAATTGGCCTTCTTGAACAAAGGCATTAACATCACCATTACCGATGAACGTACCAATCATAATGATTCGTTCCATTACGAGGGCGGCATTATGGAGTATGTCCGGTTTTTGAATAATAACCGTGAAGTGCTTCATGAGGATCCGATCTATGTCGAAGGACAACGGGACATGATCCAGGTTGAAGTCTCGCTGCAGTATAACGACAGTTACACGGAAAATATTTATTCGTTCGCGAACAATATTCATACGCATGAGGGCGGGACGCATGAGTCCGGCTTCAAGAGCGCTTTGACCCGGATCATCAACGATTATGCCCGCAAGTCCGGCATGATCAAGGAGAATGATTCGAACCTGACCGGGGATGACGTTCGCGAGGGCTTGACGGCGATCATTTCCGTTAAAATTCCGGAACCTCAGTTCGAAGGACAAACGAAAACTAAGCTGGGCAACAGCGAAGTGCGCGGCATCGTGGAATCGCTGTTTGCTGAGAAACTGCAGGAGTTCATGGAGGAGAATCCTTCCGTATCCCGGCGGATCCTGGAGAAATCGCTCCAAGCTTCGCGGGCACGGGAAGCCGCTCGTAAAGCGCGCGAGCTGACGCGCCGGAAGAGTGCGCTGGAAGTCAGCGCCTTGCCAGGCAAGCTGGCGGACTGTTCCTCCAAGGACGCTTCGATCAGCGAACTGTATATCGTCGAAGGGGACTCGGCGGGCGGATCGGCGAAGCAAGGGCGGGATCGTCACTTCCAGGCGATTTTGCCGCTGCGCGGGAAGATTCTGAACGTCGAGAAAGCACGTCTGGACCGGATCCTCGGCAATGCGGAGATTCGGGCGATCATCACGGCGCTGGGCACCGGGATCGGCGAAGAGTTCGACATCGCGAAGGCACGGTACCACAAAATCATCATCATGACCGATGCCGACGTCGACGGCGCGCATATTCGCACGCTGCTGTTGACCTTCTTCTTCCGTTACATGCGCAAGATCATCGAGGCGGGCTACGTTTATATCGCGCAGCCGCCATTGTTCAAAATCGAACGCAACAAAGTGGTTCGTTATGCCGGCTCCGAGAAGGAACGCGATGAAATCATCGCTGAATTTGGCGAAGGCGTGAAAGTAAACGTACAGCGGTACAAAGGTCTCGGCGAGATGAACGCGGAACAGCTCTGGGAGACCACGATGGATCCAGAGAGCCGTACGATGCAGCAGGTCTCGATTTCCGACGCCATTCAGGCGGACGCGATTTTTGATACGCTGATGGGCGATAACGTTGAACCGCGGCGCGATTTCATTCACGAGCATGCGAAATATGTTAAGAATCTCGATATCTAAGCAAGTCCAAGATACGATATAAGAAAAGGCTGTTCTAAACTAGCCGGGGTTTCCCTCGGCAGCATGGGAACAGCCTTTTTCCTATTTCGCTTTAGCGTTTTTGTCTTTTAACCGGCCGTAAGCGACGGCGTAACGTCGAATTTTTTGGTAGACCTCCTTCGGGTGCAGCAATTTGAAGGGGAAGAGCGCCGGCTTCGTATTTACTTCCAGAATCCAGATTTGATGCTGCTCGTCAATGGCGATGTCCAGGCCGATTTCCTTGATTTTTGGAAACCTGCGGGCCAATTGATGCGCCGCCTGTACGCCTACCGATTTCATTTCCTTGTATTTCTCGGCAAATTCCTTGGGCGTCAAATAAGAGCTGAGCAAATCCTCGATCAGCATCACGCTGCCGCCTCCATGATAGTTGGTGATGACCTTCTGCTGGGCGGCGATTCGTCCGATAAAGCCGGTAGTTTCCCACGTCTTGCGTGGCGTCAGCTGTACGAGGGCACGAATATCAAACCTGCGGCGGCGGTACGTGAGCAAACGGATCCCCTTTTGGATCAGGTAAGGCTTTTGTCCGATTTTGCCGGTCAGCGCGGTGTGAAGCTCCTCTACCGTCGGGTACAGCTCGGATTCGATTCCGTGCCTGAGCTTATACTGGAGCGGGCTTCCCGGGTTCAGATCATCCGTCCAATGTTCAATGCTCATGACGCCGATGCCATAGGTGCCGTGATCCGGTTTGACGAAGACATAGCCGTATGCCTCCAGCATATCCCGGAGATGCTCGAAGGAGTATTTTCGCGTATCCGGAATGTATGGACGAAGGGATTCCTTCTGGCGGATCACTTTCGTTTTCTCCCACTTGCTTGCGATACGTTGGATCGTCAAATCGTTTATCCTTCCTTTCTTTCGGACCGGGGCCGGTCCGTTCTCATCCGTGGCGAAAAACATAGGACAGAAGAGAAAATCAATGGTATAATTATAAGATATGGGGATTTTATAAGCTTTTTCAGCGATTCAAAGAAAATGCCTATATCCGTAGTGTATGAACGTAGGATTCGATGGGAGTGGACACATCCCTATTTTTTTGCTGTCTATATGGATCGTGTAGAAAGCCGGTCACGTTTAATTGAGCTTGATTTGTGAAAGTAATATAATGAAAGTGGCGGTTTTTCGGGCTTTTTCCCATACGAAGGCACGTGGATAGATTATGAAGGAGGTCCAGCATGGCGGAAGAAAAATTCTCTCAAATCATAGATCGGGACATCAATGTGGAAATGCGCGAGTCCTTTATGGATTATGCCATGAGCATTATTGTCAGCCGTGCGTTGCCGGATGTGCGGGATGGTCTGAAGCCGGTGCATCGCCGCATTCTCTATGCGATGTCGGATTTGGGGATGCATCCGGACAAACCGTTTAAGAAATCGGCGAGAATCGTCGGTGAAGTTATCGGTAAATATCATCCCCACGGGGATTCTGCTGTTTACGAGACGATGGTGCGGATGGCGCAGGATTTCTCGATGAGATATATGCTCGTCGAAGGCCATGGCAACTTCGGTTCGGTGGACGGCGATATGGCTGCTGCGATGCGGTATACCGAAGCACGGTTATCCAAAATCGCAATGGAAATGCTGCGTGACATCAACAAAGAAACGATCGATTTCATGCCGAATTACGATGGGGAAGAGCATGAACCGGTTGTGCTTCCTTCCCGTTTTCCGAACCTGCTGGTGAATGGGGTATCGGGGATCGCGGTCGGGATGGCGACGAATATTCCTCCGCATAACCTAGGGGAAGTCATCGACGGGGTCCATGCTCTGATTGAGAACCCGGACATTAGTTCGCTGGAATTGATGGATTATATTAAAGGCCCGGATTTTCCAACGGCCGGTTATATTTTGGGGCGCTCGGGAATCCGTCAGGCATATACGACGGGACGCGGCTCGATTACGATGCGGGCCAAGACCACGATTGAGGAGCACAACAACAAAGCGCGGATCGTCGTGGAGGAGCTTCCTTATCAGGTTAATAAGGCACGTTTGGTTGAGAAAATCGCCGAGCTCGTTCGCGAGAAGAAAATCGACGGTATTACCGATTTGCGTGATGAATCGGACCGCACGGGGATGCGCGTCGTCATCGAGCTTCGCCGGGACGTCAATCCGAACGTCGTACTGAACAACTTGTTTAAGCATACGGCGCTGCAAAGCTCGTTTGGCATTAATATGCTGGCGATCGTCAACAATGAACCGAAAATTTTGACGTTGAAGGACGTTCTGAGTCATTATCTCAAGCACCAGGTAGAAGTGGTTCGCCGGCGTACGGAATTCGATTTGAAGAAAGCCGAAGCCCGGGCGCATATCCTGGAAGGCTTGCGGATTGCCTTGGATCACATCGATGAGGTCATCGCCTTGATCCGGGGATCCAAATCGGACGAAGAAGCCCGTGAAGGCTTGATGACTCGTTTTGGACTCAGCTTCGAGCAAGCGCAAGCGATTCTCGATATGAGACTCCGCCGGTTGACCGGTTTGGAGCGCGAGAAGATCGAAGACGAATATAACGAATTGCTGCAGAAGATCGCCGAATATCGCGAGATCCTGGCCAATGAACATCTCGTGCTGAAAATCATCGGCGAAGAGCTGCAGGAAATTCGCGAGAGATTCGCGGATGAACGCCGTACGGAAATTACAATCGGCGAAGAGAGCATCCTGGATGAGGATTTGATTCCTCAAGAAGAAGTGGTCATCACGATTACACATACGGGCTATATCAAACGATTGCCTGTCACAACGTACCGCAGCCAGAAGCGCGGCGGACGTGGCGTAGTTGGGATGGACACCAAAGATAATGATTTCGTGGAGCATCTGTTCGTTACGAACTCCCACCATTATCTGATGTTCTTTACCGACCGCGGTAAGGCTTACCGGTTGAAGGCTTATGAAATTCCGGAGCTGGGCCGTACCGCAAGGGGGACGCCGATCATCAACCTGATCCAGATCGAGCAAGGCGAGACGGTCAACGCGGTGATTGAGGTCGAGCGGTTTGATGATGACAAGTATTTGTTCTTTGCCACGAAGCAAGGCATCGTGAAGAAGACGCCGATCGAAGACTATATCAATATCCGCAGAGGTGGCTTGATCGCCGTGAACCTGCGCGAGGACGATACGTTAATCGACGTGAAGCTGACCGACGGCAACGAGGAAGTCATCATGGGGACGGCGCAAGGCATGTCCATCCGCTTCCCGGAAAGCGACGTGCGCTCCATGGGCCGGGCGGCAACCGGGGTCAAAGGCATCACGTTGGATAATGACGATGAGGTCATCGGCATGGACGTAGTTGTTCCTGGCCAAGACGTGTTGATCGTCACCGCCAAAGGTTACGGCAAGCGGACGCCGGTTTCGGAATACCGTATCCAAAGCCGCGGCGGGAAAGGAATCAAGACGATTAACGTGACGGATAAGAACGGCACAGTTGTCGGGCTGAAGGTCGTGAAGGATGAAGAGGACCTGATGATCATTACCGCAAGCGGTACGTTGATCCGGACGAGCATGGAGGGGATTTCCACCATGGGCCGGAATACGCAAGGCGTGAAGCTGATTAACATTCGCGAAGACGATTCTGTGGCGACGGTTTGCCGTTCGGATAAGAGCGAGGAAGAGGACCAAGAGGGAGACAACGAGCTCTCGCAGGACCAAGACCAAGCTGTTGACGGCAATGACGCGGTAAACGAACAGGATGGCGCTGAAGAATAATCCTACAGCATTAAACAGGACTCCCGGACTCTCGGTTCGGGGGTCTTTTTTTGCCTTCTTTTTGCCTTCTTTTTTCCTTCTAAAAAGAAAGATTGCTTGCCATTTTGCCTGCGTACTATAATAAGAATAGCGGTCTCTAGTTCTTTGTTCCTAGAATATGTAAAATTAAAGAGACTCGGAAACTTAGTCTTACCCTAAGGAGAGAATAAAGGATGGTTAGTATCTCAATCGCGGATGTCAAACCGGGAGTTAAGTTAGTGAGTCACGTTTATAGTCCATTGGGCGGTCTTTTGCTGCAAAAGGGCAAGGTTTTGCTTCCGAGAGATTTGGATATCCTACGCGCCTTTATGATCCGGCAGGTGGACGTTGAGGATTTTGCGGTTCCCGGGCGGAAGGGAGCAATCGAGGCCTCGGAATTGGCGAAGCCAGCATCGAGCGCAGCAGTGCCAACAGTGGCAGTGACGGCGGCGGGAACGGCCAAACAGGAAGGGATCAGCCCTCTGACTTCGTTACATCGCGAGTATGATCGGATGTTGCATTTGACGAAAAGCGCGTTTCAATCCGTGTTGGCTGCGGAATTGCCGATTTATGAGCTTCGTCATCAATTGGAGGAGCTCGTGCGCCAGTTGAAGCATTATCATGTACTGACGTTTATGCCGCGCAATATAAACGAATACGATTATATGTATCATAATGCCATCCTCACCTCGCTGACCTCCTATCAGTTGGCCCAGTGGCATGGGTTGCCCCAGAAGGATTGGATGCAGGTGGCTTTTGCCGGGTTATTGCATGATATCGGGAATACGAAAATCGATCCGGCGATTTTATATAAGCCTACCCAGCTGTCGGCGGACGAAGCCGAGGAGATGCGGATGCACACGACTTACGGCTATCAGCAGCTGCGCAAAACAGCCGCGATTAACGAGGGCGTTCGGCTGACTGCGTTGCAGCACCATGAGAAGATGGATGGCACCGGCTATCCGTTCCGGTTGACCGGCGATAAAATTCACATCTACGCGAAAATCGTAAGCGTTGCGGATATTTTCCATGCCATGACTTTGAATCGACGTTATCGTAAAGCGAAATCGCCTTATTTAGTTCTGGAGGAGATTCGGTCTGAGGCGTTTGGTAAACTGGATCCCGGCGTTGTCCAAACCTTCGTTGATAAGGTTACCCAGTTCCATCAAGGGACGCGGGTGCGCTTAAGTAATGGGAGCGAAGGGGAGATTGTATTCTCTGATCGCAACCATCCTACGCGGCCCATGGTATCGGTCCAAGGGCAAATCGTTAACTTGGTCGTGGAGCGACAGCTTCATATTGTGGAAGTTGTTTCCTAGGGTTGATTTTTGAGATCGATTTGGGGTATATTATTATTTACCCGCTGAGGTGTGCAAGATGATGAATTCGATACTGGAATTCATTGCTTAAATAAAAAGTCTTGCAAGATACGCCCAGAGGTGATATACTATAAAAGTTGTCGCCGATAAGACGATAACGAAGTTGATCTTTGAAAACTGAACAACGAGTGAGTAATAAATGAGATTTTAAATCTCGTCAGTTTTGAAATGAGCAAGTCAAACACTTTATTGGAGA
>NZ_LN909062.1 GCF_001486505.1 Paenibacillus rubinfantis | reverse complement strand
GGATAAAAGCTACCCTGGGGATAACAGGCTTATCTCCCCCAAGAGTCCACATCGACGGGGAGGTTTGGCACCTCGATGTCGGCTCATCGCATCCTGGGGCTGAAGTAGGTCCCAAGGGTTGGGCTGTTCGCCCATTAAAGCGGTACGCGAGCTGGGTTCAGAACGTCGTGAGACAGTTCGGTCCCTATCTGTCGTGGGCGTAGGAAATTTGAGAGGAGCTGTCCTTAGTACGAGAGGACCGGGATGGACGCACCGCTGGTGCACCAGTTGTTCCGCCAGGAGCACAGCTGGGTAGCTAAGTGCGGACGGGATAAGCGCTGAAAGCATCTAAGCGTGAAGCCCCCCTCAAGATGAGATTTCCCAATTAGTAAGACCCCTTGAAGACGACGAGGTTGATAGGCCTGAGGTGGAAGTGCAGCAATGTATGGAGCTGACAGGTACTAATCGGTCGAGGGCTTATCCAATTTACTAACACGCAAATTCGTTTCGTATCCAGTTTTCAAGGATTAAACCTTGAAAAGTTCATAATGTTCCCTGATAGCTCAGTTGGTAGAGCACTCGACTGTTAATCGAGTTGTCACAGGTTCGAGTCCTGTTCGGGGAGCCACTATATGGAGAGGTGTCCGAGTTGGCCGAAGGAGCACGATTGGAAATCGTGTAGGCGTCACAAGCGTCTCGAGGGTTCGAATCCCTCTCTCTCCGCCATTATTATTCTGTTCTACTGCATGGCCCGTTGGTCAAGGGGTTAAGACACCTCCCTTTCACGGAGGTAACAGGGGTTCGAATCCCCTACGGGTCATTCCCTTCATTATTTTAAGTCGATATTGCTGTCTGACTTGATTTGTGAATGGGTTATCTGTTACAATAGAACTTGTCTTTTCCCATGGAGGCTTAGCTCAGCTGGGAGAGCATCTGCCTTACAAGCAGAGGGTCGGGGGTTCGATCCCCTCAGCCTCCACCATATCGATTTTCTTTTTACTGACGCGGGGTGGAGCAGCCCGGTAGCTCGTCGGGCTCATAACCCGAAGGCCGCAGGTTCAAATCCTGCCCCCGCAATTATCCTCGCAAGAGGATGAAATCATCCTAGTGTGGAGCCGTGGTGTAGAGGCCTAACATGCCTGCCTGTCACGCAGGAGACCGCGGGTTCGAATCCCGTCGGCTCCGCCATTCAACTTCATAATTAAGGCTCGGTAGCTCAGTCGGTAGAGCAGAGGACTGAAAATCCTCGTGTCGGCGGTTCGATTCCGTCCCGAGCCACCATTCAACATTATTGTTGAAGCGCCGGTGTAGCTCAATTGGTAGAGCAACTGACTTGTAATCAGTAGGTTGGGGGTTCAAGTCCTCTCGCCGGCACCACGTGGAGGCTTAGCGAAGTGGCCAAACGCAGCAGACTGTAAATCTGTTCTCTGACGAGTTCGGTGGTTCGAATCCATCAGCCTCCACCAGTTTCTAGGGGCATAGTTTAAAGGTAGAACAAAGGTCTCCAAAACCTTTGGTGTGGGTTCAATTCCTGCTGCCCCTGCCACATTTTTTAGAAGTAGTGAAGAAGTTCATATTATGGCGGTCGTGGCGAAGGGGTTAACGCACCGGATTGTGGCTCCGGCATTCGTGGGTTCAAGTCCCATCGATCGCCCCATTTACTTTTACAATCAAATATAGTGGGGATTAGCCAAGCGGTAAGGCAACGGACTTTGACTCCGTCATGCATAGGTTCGAATCCTATATCCCCAGTATAAGCGGACGTGGCTCAGCGGTAGAGCATCGCCTTGCCAAGGCGAGGGTCGCGGGTTCGATTCCCGTCGTCCGCTCCATTTTTATATCATGGCGCCATAGCCAAGTGGTAAGGCACAGCTCTGCAAAAGCTTTATCCCCAGTTCGAGTCTGGGTGGCGCCTCCATTTAACTGCTTCGCGGGAGTGGCGGAATCGGCAGACGCACAGGACTTAAAATCCTGCGGTAGGTGACTACCGTACCAGTTCAAGTCTGGTCTTCCGCACTTTTGATCAACTTTATATGTGCCGGTGTGGCGGAATTGGCAGACGCGCGCGACTCAAAATCGTGAGGGAAACCGTGGGGGTTCGAGTCCCTTCACCGGCATCACAATCCAGAAACAGTTCATTAGACCAAACATCTAATGAACTGTTTTTTTGTTTTGTGGGTGTAACAACTCGACTTGACAACCTGTAACTGAGTTTGTTACTCTTTTCACGAAGTAAAAGTGTATCTACACACATGAGTCGCGAATAGCAGAAAGAAGTGAGATTATGACGAAGGATATTATGGAACGGTACCAGGGCTGCTACTGTGCGAATTTGCGGCAGATTAGCCGAGCGGTTACCCAATATTACGAGGATGTATTGAAGCCAACCGGACTTAAGGTAACTCAATACACCTTATTGCAGTATGTAAAGAGCGTGGGAGCTTGTACGATGCAGCAAGTTTCTGATGGACTTGGCCTGGAACGCACGACGTTGGTCCGAAATTTTCGGATATTGCAGGAAAAAGGCCTTGTCGAAATGATCTCCTCAACTTCTTCCAGATCGAACTTCATTCAGTTAACCGAACAAGGCCTCGAGGTTTTAGAACAGGCCATTCCATATTGGAATCAGGCGCAACGGTTCCTGGAAGAGGAATGCTTGTCGGTCGAAGAGTTGACGAGCTTAAAAGCGATTTTGCAGAAATTGCAAAAGAGATTAAGCTAATGTTATGCGCCTTAAGTGTATATACACAGATACGAATGATTAACAGCCTAGGGCGGGGGATGAAATGATGAAAAATGGTTGGATCTACGCGCTTCATTTGCTTTTTCTAGTTAGTTTGCTGGGGACTGCGGTTGGATGCGCCATCGCCGAGAATAGGCAAATTCAGCCGCCGCCCCGCCTTCCCTCCGGTCAACCTCTTCGGATGATTGCCGCCACTGATATGCACTACTTAGCCCAAAGTCTCAACGATGGGGGGAGCGCCTTTCAAAGCTTTGTTGAAAATGGGGATGGGAAACAGTTGTTGTACAGCGACCAGCTGATGCAGGCTTTAGAATATCAGGTGTCTATGCGGAAGGCGGATATCGTGTTGTTCAGCGGGGATATAACCAACAATGGGGAACAACAAAGCCATGCCGATCTGCAAAAGAGGCTTCGGGATATAGAAGCTACAGGGGCCCGGGTATATGTAGTGCCGGGAAATCACGATATTCTCAATCCCTGGGCTCGTCGATTTAAAGAGGACAGTCAATACAAAACGGACTACATCACGCCAGAGGAGTTCCGCCTGACTTATGGTGACTATGGTTATGATGAGGCGATATCCGTCGATAAAAGCTCTCTAAGCTACCTGGCAGCTCCTTCGGATGATGTTTGGTTGCTCATGCTGGACAGCGCCCGTTACAGACGAAATGAAGAGATTAACTATCCGCAGTTGGACGGGGAGTTTTCGGCGTCAACACTGAAATGGATTGAGCGCTGCGGGAAGCTTGCGGCTGACAGCGGGGCTAAGCTGATTGCGGTCATGCACCATAACTTGCTGGTACACAGCGAAATGTTATCGGAGGGCTTTACTCTCAATAATAGCGCGGAATCGGTGGGGGTGTTCCGTAAAGCGGGAATTCAAATCGTGTTAAGCGGGCATAGCCATCAACAAAGTATCGTTGCAGATCAGAAGAACGGTCAACCGCCCGTATATGACATATCGGAAGGGGCATTATCCGCTTTTCCTCATTTGTTTGGTGTTCTGGATTATACACCGGCTGACCATACGTTTAATTATGACGCGGTCGCGTTGGATGTTGAGGGATGGGCAAAGCAGGCAGGGGTCAAGGATCCCCAACTGTTGGAGTTTACTTCATACAGTGAGACAAATATTTTGAGAATGGCAAAAGCCAAATACTATAAGCGATTATCGGCATCACCGGTTATGGAGTCCTATTCTCAGGAGGAACTGACGATGTTGGCGGAATTTATCGGACGGATGAACCGTGTGGCCATGGCGGGGGGAGATCCTAGCGAGCTGGACCGCTTGAAATCGTCGAAGGGGTATCAACTTTGGAGCCAGGCTCCGGATGGTGCGCCGTTCAAGTCCTACATTATGAGAGCGACCGCGAGTCGGGAGGGGGCCCCCAGCAATCGGAAGCTAACGGTGGTTCAGCCGTAGACCATACGGATTTGGTTACCTTTTAAACAAAAAGACCATGAATCGAGTCGTTTGCGATCCATGGTCTTTTTGAGTTGTTTATGGATTCATCTCGAGCTCTTCGCTATCCTCCAACATATGCGGCTTCACGGACAATCCGTTGGCCTCACGTATAAGAGTAAAGTAATGGTCGGCTCGCACCACTTCAAATTCCGGGCCAAGCGCTTCGCTCATAGCGACGACATCAGAAGGGGTCAGGCTCCAAGCCAGCAGCCCCAGCGACACGAACAGCGGGGATTCCCCGTCCCAATTTGCTTTCGCTTGTTCCAGGATGCGGAGGCCGTCTTGAACGGTACTGATGCCCTGAATGGTGGACACCGGCAGAGAATCGTTTACGATTTCCACCCCATGGCGATCTTCCCAACTCAGGAACAAGCCAGGGGCTTTGTAGTAACGCTCATAAGCCTCAGCGTAACTTGAACCTAGCGGCACGTTGTTGCCGTCGATGCGGTTCAGGACATAGGTGAGGTTCATGCCGGTTTTTTGCAAGTATTTATAGGACTTCTTTAAGAAGTCGGCGAAGGTGGCTTCCGGCCAAGCTTCAGGGTAGAAATAACCCGCGCCGGACGGTCCGGCGATGATCAAATCGTTTGGCGTAGCCGATTGCCGGAAATAGTTCAGCATGGCCGGCGCGGCATCGTACAGCAGCGGGCTGGACGTCCAGTTGATCGGCACCTGACCGCGGGCCGGATCATCCCACAGAATCCGCATGCGATGCTGATTGTATTGGAAGTTATCACCTTCGCTGAACGTATACGTGACATAGATTTTATTTTCGAGTGGCGGAGCAGCAGGTGCCTTGGTCTTGATCTGCTTCGCTTGGGTGCCGGAGAAGACGGTCAGGTTACTGAACCAGTCGGCAGCCAAGACGTAAACCCCATGGTTGGAGGTCACTTCTACCGAACTGAATTCACCGGCCACATCATTGCTGAACCAGCCGAGGTAAGGCGTCCCCGGTTCAACATCGGCCATGATTTTCTCGAACAAGGCTCTTTGCTCCGGATCATTTACTTCCAACCAGAACACCATCGCTTTGTTTGCTACGGCATAATCACGCAAGTAACCGTAGGGCTCCTTCTGCTCGGAGGAAGGTGGTTGGATGCTGCCGGCGGATACCTTGTATTGGTTCCACATGACGACAGAGGCCGTCAGCTCTTGCGTCCCTGCAGGGGGAGTAAAACGGTAGACGAAATAACGTCCGTTATCCGCAAAACGGTGTCCGCCATCTCCGGCCGAGATTTGCGAATCCTGGCGATCGTAAAGGAACGCTTCCTCTTCCGGTGTACCAGGGATGAACTGGGCAATCGTTTGTCCGTCCGCCTGAACCACAATTTCATGGACTGCGGAACCCCAGCCGTCTTGCGTAAAGGCATCGTCAAACCGCAAATAGACGGCGTTCCCGCCCAGAAACGGGGTCAGGTCCAGATCGTAGGTGCCCTTATTGCTGGCATCGCGAATCTGTTCGGTTTCC
Source organism: Paenibacillus rubinfantis (assembly GCF_001486505.1). GTDB lineage: Bacteria > Bacillota > Bacilli > Paenibacillales > Paenibacillaceae > Fontibacillus > Fontibacillus rubinfantis. The sequence continues at coordinate 335,341 of NZ_LN909062.1, read as the reverse complement.
TCCGCAATCACCTCAAATGATTCGGGGAGTCCGGGAGGGATCTTGACGCCGGTGTTCGGACTGAGCCCGACGAGCATGCGGTGCGTTGTTTGCTTCCACAGATGCTCGTATTGCCAGGTATAGGCGTCCATTCGATCCTCGAACCGGCCGCGAAGGTCATCCAGCACCTTCAAGCGGTAAGGGGAGGCCTTCAGTTGCTGAGCGATTTCCGGGCTGGCCACAACCGCATTTTTGAGCCCGGCTAAGGTCGTTGCGACGTTAATCGAATCCGGAACCTCTGGATCGTAGATGATGATGCCTTTCACTTCATTTTTGTATTTCTTCACGAGATCCCAAGCTTCATCGTGCAGCTTATAGGGAACCTTGAGGTCGTTCAGCCATGTCAGCTTACCTTCTTCTTCGTTCTCCAGCAAGTAGATGCGGGGTTCCGAACGGTTAATGACACCTTGGAGCGTCGCCAACATCAGCCGAATATCGCCCGGCGAGTCCACTACATCGGCCACATCAAGGCTTTTGACTTTCCCGAAGCTTGGAAGCGCTTGCGATTTAGGCCAGCTGATCGTGTTCTTGGACGCGGTCTCCGTTGAGGATTGTGCCGTTGCAGAGGTGGTACCAAGGGATAAGGACATTGTGCAGAATAAAACGAAACAAGTCATCGTTATTTTGCGAAACAAATGCGTTCACCTCGTATCCTCATAATGTGTAGGGCCATCGTTCGTTCAGGTTTCCTCTTGAAAGCCGGATCCACGAATTCCCTCCTTTATCGGCCAATTGTGTACTAGTAAACGATAGCACCTGTATAATATGTTTAATATATCCAATAATGATTGTCAAGCAAGGAAACAAGATGAAATGGATTGACGAAATGCTATAAATGATATAATGTGAATATATGGGAGAGTACAAAGATAGGAGAAGTCTTATGCAAAACGAACGTAAACCGTTATATATGCAGATTCAACAACACTTCAAGGATATGATTCTGCAGGGCAGGCTGCAGGAGAACGATAAGATCCCCTCGGAAAAAGAATTGATGGAGCAGTTCGACGTCAGTCGGATTACGGTAGCCAATGCGCTGATGCAGCTGGCGAAGGACGGCTGGATCTACCGAATCCCCGGCAGGGGCAGCTTCGTTAGCGAAGGAATCGGCGAGCTGTTGCATCGCCATCAAGGATCGCTGTCGCCGGACGGTGCGCCTTGGACGACGCTGGACGGAGGTGCGGGAGCTTTGGCGTATAACACCGCTTCGTTTGGCGGCGGGGGTACCGATCCTCTGCTGGGAGGCGGCGAAGCCGCACTCCAGACTTCGGGGCGAACGACGATTGGGTTGATTATGCCGATGTTGGTCGACTATTTTGCCATTCGGCTGCTTCAGGGGATCAATAACATCATCGCGGACAGTTCTTACAGCCTGCAGATCGTGTTGACTTACAATTCCATCGACCGGGAGAAGGAAGCGATCAAGGACTTGATCCGCAAAGGGGCGGCGGGGTTAATTATTTTCCCGTGCGATGCGGAGACCTACAACGAGGAAATCTTGTCCCTGAAGATGCGCGGCTACCCCTTTGTCCTAATCGACCGGTATTTGCCTGGCGTCGCCACCAACTTATCGCGCAGCGACGGGATGATCGGCGGACAACTCGCCGTCGACTATTTGTGGAGCTTGGGGCATCGCGAGATCGCCATCTGCTCCGATTCGCCGCTGCCCACGATTACGGTGGAGGAACGAATCAACGGATATATGGAGGCGCTCAAGCAGAAGGAAGCGATGATTAATCCGGCGCTGATCCTCACCGACTTTAACGTGGATTACAGCGAAATTGACAAGAAGCATCCGCTGTACCGGTTTATCAAGAATCAGATTGCGACCGCTTATATTACCCTGAACGGGCGCTTGGGCCTGCACATCTATTCGATTTGCAAGGAACTGGGCCTGAGTGTGCCGGAGGACGTCTCGATCCTTACGTTCGATGATCCGTCGCCGGGGCTGCATGAATGGGGATACTTCTCCCATATCTCTCAATCGGAGGTCGAAATGGGGGAGGCGGCAGCTCGCATTCTGCTCGAGATCTTCCAAAAGCCCGACATCAAGGAACCGGGATATACCAAAGTGATCCTCGAGCCCAAATTGATCGAAAGCCAATCCACCGGACCGCTCCGAAAGCGGACTACGTAACATGGGGGGATACGACATCTGCTTGCTGGCTTGCAAGCCGGTGTCTTTTTTTTTACAAATTAGCGATAAATGATATATCTAATATCTTGACATAAATGACATAGTAAAATATAGTTAATAATACAAATAGATATTCAGCTAATAACTGATGCTTAATCAGTGCACTTCACAGTAAGGAGGGTTGCTTGGACTATGGAAAATGCGGGATTACGGCAGCGGAAAATACCGCTGCGGCGCAGGTTAGGAAGACATAAAGATGCTTTAATCGCCGCCGTTATCCTAGTGCCGATGTTTTTGGTATGGCTTGTGGTTTCGGGTTTTCCCACTTTGTTCGGGTTCGTATTAGGTTTCTTTGAATGGGTGGGGTTGGCGGATACGCCTAATTTTATCTGGTTTGATAACTTTATCAGCTTCTTTCAAAACCCGGTGTATACAGATGCGTTGTGGAGATCGATTTGGCTGGGCGGACTGGTTACAGTTATTACGCTTGGGGCAGGGTTCTTTGCTGCACTGCTGATGAATATGCCGCTCTTTGGCAAAGGCTTTTACCGTTCGATTTGGTACATTCCAGCGATCACCGCAACGGTTGCGACCACGCAGGTATTCAACATTTTTCTGGATTCCAACAATGGGGTTATTAACAACATATTAAAGGCCTTGGGCAAGGAGCCGATCGTCTGGCAGTACTCCGTCGGGTGGGGGATCTTCTGGATTGTGGTCTACTCCGTCTGGAAAGGGGTAGGCGGGGCTGCGCTCATTTGGCTGGCCGGTCTGCAATCCGTGGATTTAGCCTTGTACGAAGCGGCCGAAATCGATGGCGCAGGGCGTTGGAATAAGCTGCGGTACGTTACGCTGCCGGGGCTAAAGCCAATCGCGACGTATATCGTCATCACGAATTTGATCGCAGCGATTCAGATCTACGAGCAGGTTCTGTTTATCACCAACGGCGGACCTTACGGGCAAACCGAGGTACTGGTGTTCCGTATTTACCGGGACGGCTTCTGGGACTTCAACTTGGGAATGGCCGGCGCATCTTCGCTGATCATGGCTCTGATCGTTATTGTCGTTACCGTGCTGTACTACAACTGGTCAACGAAATCCGACCGACGGACGACCATCCCGCTGAAGCCCGTCAAATCCGCAGGAAAGGAGGCGCTCCCGCATGCCCAGTCCACTAAACGCTAAGGTGAGCAAGCAGTTTAAGCCGGTTCATTTGCTAGGCCATATCGTGCTGCTTGGGGTGGGAATCATCCTGCTGTATCCGCTCATTTTTATGGTGCTTGCCGGGTTTTTCACCAAAACGGAATTTTCCTCGACGGTGCTGGGCATTTTTCCAATCCCCAAAGCGCCAACGCTGGAGAACTTCAAAGCGCTGATCGCCGGATCCACGGACGCGGCCGTAGCCACCTATATGAAAAACTCGCTTATTCGTACGGTCTACAATACGTTTTGGGCGATTTTGACCTCGTTCCTGGCCGGATACGTATTCGCACGGCTGCGGTTCAAGGGGCGGGATGCGCTCTTTCTGATCCTGCTGGCTACGCAAATGATTCCCGGTACGCTGGCTATCATTCCAACCTACCTTGAATTTGCTCGCTTTCCATTTGCAGGGGGCAACGACGTCTTCACCGGGGGGACCGGGATTCTGAACTCTTGGTGGGTCTACTTCATCGGCGGCCCCAGCATCAACATCATGGGGACGTTTCTGGTGAAGCAGTCGCTGGAGAAGGTGGCGCTGGAAATCGACGAAGCCGCCATTGTGGATGGAGCCGGGACGATTCGGCTGATCTTTCAGATTCTGTTCCCGCTGCAGCTGCCGATTATGGCGTTTATCGCGATCACGACGGCGCTTGGGACGTGGAACGATTTCATAACACCGTTTTTCTATACAACTAGCGACCATTTGCAAACGCTTCCAGCGGCCATCACACGGATTTCGTCCGTTGGTGCTAGCCCGGGTGCCGTGATCAACTATCCAATGATCATCACATTAAGCTTAGGGATTACGATCCCAGCACTGCTGATCTTTGCCTTCTTCCAGAAGTATATTGTGCAGGGCTTAGCCAATACGGGCATCAAAGGGTAAGGATAACCGTCAACACGCTTTGAGAAAGACTCAAAAAGGTCATTACGGTCCTTTGCGGATCGAATGGATAAACACCCGAGTTGAAACTTGACTTACTGGATACTCACAATGAATAAAATAAAATTTGGAGGGGTTCATGTATGTTGTGGAAAAAAATGCACGTCATGTTTCTATCGCTGTTAATCATCGCCTTGTTAGCGGCTTGCGGTTCCGGAGGAGGCAATACAGGCGGCAGCAAAGCCGCGAACGAACCGGGAACCAACCAAAACCAGCCATCCGGCAATGACGGCAAGTCATCGGAGGGAGGCGCAACCATTACGGTGCTGAACGAAGGGGCCGTTGGGGTTGGGGTAGGGGTGCTCGCCGATCTGCTGGAGAAGAACAAGCAAAAGACAATCACTGACGAGACGTTGAATCCACGGATCACGGAGGAGGATTACAACTATACTCCCGGTCAACGGCTGCAAAAAGCCGGTCTTTTCCCGTACTATTATCAATCGATTATGAGCGAGAAAATGCAAAGCAAAAACATTACGGTCAAAACCGAGGACTGGGGCTGGGGCGAGCCGCTGATCCAGAAGCAAACAGCGGGGTTCCTGGCCAAGAACATGCCGGACATCATCGTTGGGGAAACGCAAATGCCTGGGTTTGCCCAACAGGGCCTGCTTGAGCCGTTCCCGGATGACATGGCGCAGGAAATTCGCGACAATGTTGCGCCTGCTGCCTGGAAGCCGATGGAGTATGATGGGAAGATTTATGGTTTTGCCTCGCAGCCTGGTGTAAGCAGCTTGTTTTGGAACAAGGATTTGGTGAAGCAAGCGGGTTTGGATCCGGATAAAGCACCGGCAACCTGGGACGAATTGTTGGCCAATGTGCAAAAGGTAACCGAAGCCGGCAAAGGCAAGTTCTATGGCGGCGGGGTATACGCCGGGCCAAACGCCGGGGGATATTTGCGGTATGGTACACTACTAGTAATCAATGGCGGGGGATTCGCCGATGATCAAGGCCAACCTGTTTTTAACTCCGACGCCAACTTGGAAACGGTGCAGTTCCTGAAAGAGCTTAACGCCAACCATCCTGCAGGATTGATGGCAAACACGAACGAAGGAACCTATTTCGATGCGTTCAAAAAAGGACAAATCGCTTATCTGATCGACGGACCGTGGCGGGCGATCGAAAGCTCGCAAATCGGGATCGAATACGGCATGTCGCAAATTCCACTGTCCCCGGACGGTCAAGCCGGCAATATCACGATCGGCGCCGCGTTCCATGCCGTGCCGAAGGATGCCAAAAACAAGGAAGCTGCATTCGAGTACATTCGCGCGATGTACAGTGAAGAAATCCAGCAGTTGATCGCCGACACCGGCGTCCGTTCGCCGGTCTTGAAGTCGATCGCCGAAACCGATGCCTACAAAGCCGGTTACCCGGAAATGTATCAGCATTATCTGGCGATGTCCGGTAACGTGCAAGGGCTGCCGACGTTTGCCAAGGAAGATTCGAAAGTCTGGCAAATCTTTGGCGAAGCCGTAACCAAAGTCTTGATGACCAAAGGGGACGTCCAAGGTATTATGGACGAGGCGCAGAAGAGAGCGGAGGCCATTACGAAGTAAACTACATTGAAAGAGTGATGCAGCATGCCTTATGAAACAAACCACATCATGACCCAAAAGGCGAAGCAAAGGCTTGCCAAATTACAGGAGTACATTTACCGCCCGATCGCGGGGCTTGAGGTTGAAGCCTGGGTGACGAAGGAGCCGGTCCCTTATGCCGAGCGGCAGAGCGGTCAGCACATCCGGCTTCAAGCCGGGGATAAATGGGGAGAGCTGTGGGACTGCGCTTGGTTTCACTTTCAAGGAACGGTACCGGAAACGGTTGCCGGCCAAAAAATCGTTCTGTTGATCGATATTAACGGAGAATTATGCCTCGTGGACGAAGCGGGCTCCCCGCGCCAAGGCTTAACGAATGTAAGCTCCGAGTTCGACTACAGCTTGGGGCGGCCCGGCAAGCGGGTGGTGGACGTCAGTGCCGCCGCCCGGGGCGGGGAAGCCATCGACCTCTGGGGAGACGGCGGATGTAATGATTTGTTTGGCCATTATCGCAGCGGAACGCTTAAGGAAGCAGAGATTGCCATTTGCCACGAGGAAGCCCGACAATTGGCTTACGACCTGGAAGTGTTGATTGAGCTAGTTGAGCAGTTACCGGAGTCGAGCGCCCGAAAAGCCCAAGTATTGCAGGCCGTCTACGAGGCGGCCCACCTGCTGGCCGAGATCAATGAGGAATCGGTACGTTTGGCGAAGGCACGGGTGGCTCGCGAACTGGCGAAAAAAGGCGGCGATTCCGTTCTGACGGTCAGCGCCATCGGGCATGCCCATATCGATTTGGCCTGGCTGTGGCCGATTCGCGAGACGATCCGTAAGGGAGCCCGGACCTTCTCGACGGCGCTGCGGAACATGGAGAAATATCCGAACTACGTGTTTGGCGCGAGCCAGCCGCAGTTGTACCAGTGGATGAAGGAGTATTACCCGCAGCTCTACGCCGAAGTGAAGGAACGCATTCGCGAGGGACGTTGGGAGGCACAAGGTGCGATGTGGGTTGAGCCGGATACGAACATCTCCGGCGGTGAAGCGTTGGTGCGGCAGATCCTTTACGGCAAGCGGTTTTTCCGGGAGGAGTTCGGCAAGGACATGAAGGTGCTATGGTTGCCGGATGTCTTTGGTTATTCGGGAAGCCTGCCGCAGCTGCTCAAGAAGTCCGGCGTGGACTACATGATGACGCAAAAGCTCTCATGGAGCACATATAACACGCATCCGCACCACAGCTTCCTCTGGGAAGGCATCGACGGAACGAAGGTGCTGACGCACCTGCCGCCGGAGGATACCTACAACAGTCCGGCCGCACCGCGGTCTTTGGCGAAAATCGAGCAAGCCTACTTAGATCGGAATGTGTCGGAGCACGCGCTAATGCTGTTCGGAATTGGCGACGGTGGCGGCGGACCTGGGGAGGAGCATCTAGAGCGACTCGAACGGGAGCACAACCTGCTGGGCCTGCCGCCGGTTGTCCAGGAGCCGTCGCTCACCTTCTTTGAGCGGTTGCAACAGGAGGCTTCCCGGTTCCAAACCTATCGGGGCGAACTGTATCTTGAGAAACATCAAGGGACGTTGACCACGCAGGCGCGCAATAAATGGTATAACCGCAAGCTGGAAAAGGCGCTGCGCGAGCTGGAATTCGCCGCATCGCTGCAGCTCGTGCTCGGCGACAGCCCGGCGGGATACCCAACCGCTCGGTTGGAGGAGATCTGGAAGGAAGTGTTGTTGTACCAATTCCATGATATTTTGCCGGGTTCGTCGATCACGCGTGTGTACGACGAGTCGTTGGAGCGCTACGCCAAGCTGCTGAGCGAAGTGCAGGCGATGATCGCGGAAGCTTACGGCCGCGTGGCCGGGCGATCCGGCGTGGCTGCCGGCGAAACCGTCTTGTACAATTCCTTGCCGTGGGAGCGGCGGGAATGGGTGGAGACGGACGGCAGCTGGCAGTATGTGCAAGTGCCGGCGATGAGCTGGCGCGAATTGAAGCAAGCTGCGGCGGAAGCGCAGGCGCCGGAAGAGGTGCTGATCGCCGAGGAGCTGCGGCTGGAGAACGACCGGCTTAAGGTGCAGTTCGACGACAATGGCAGCATCGTGTCGTTGTACGACAAAGCCGCCGGACGAGAAGCAATCCAAGCGGGTGCACAGGCGAACGTATTTACGGTCTACCACGATGATGGCGATGCCTGGGACTTCCCACGCGACTATCGCGATACGATTGCCGGGACGATGGAGCTGGAAAGCCGGCGCGCTTACGTCTCCGGACCGCAAGCGGTGGTGGAGCAGGTTTACCGCTATGGGGAGTCGACATTGAAGCAAACGATTCGGTTGCTGCAAGGGGATGGCTTGCTGCGCTTTGACACGGAAGCGGACTGGCGGGAGACGGGAAAAATGCTGCGGGTTGCTTTTCCGGTGGCCGTCGTTAGCGATCAGGTGAATTGCGAAATCCAATTTGGGGTATTAAAGCGGTCAACGACCCGGAACAACGCGATTGAGTTTGCCCGGGACGAAATCTGCGCCCATCATTATCTCGACCTGTCGCAGCCGGATTACGGCGTGGCGCTGCTGAACGACAGCAAATACGGGCACAGCGTGGAAGGCAACGTGTTGGATTTGAACCTGCTGCGCAGCCCGGGGTATCCGGATCCTGTTGCGGACCGGGCGGCGCACCGTTTCACCTACGCTCTCTATCCGCATGTTGGTGACTTTATCCAAGCCGGTGTGTACCGGAAAGGGTATGAACTGAATGTGCCACTCACCTCGGTGGAGGCCATTCCCGTGACGGATCAAGGCGGCGTGAGGACTGTTAGCAGCACCTTGCTTTCGCAGCCGTTTCTATCGATCGACCATCCCAATGTCATGGTGGAAGCCGTCAAGAAAGCCGAGGACAGCGATCATCTGATCGTCCGGCTCTATGAGACGGCGGGTGCCGGGGCGGATGCGGAACTGAGCTTCGGGCTGGCTTGCCGGACGATCGAAGAGACGAATCTGATGGAGGAACCCACTACATTGCTGGCCGAAGATACGGATCGGATTCACTTGCGTTTTACCCCGTTTGAGATCAAGACGATTCGCGTGGAACCGGTTTAATGCGGGTTTAGTTGAAGCCTAAACGGTTTCCATCCAACTTCTAGGTAGCGAAGGAGGGACTTTAGCGTGAAGGAAAGAGCACGGGCGGAGGAGCGCACCGGATTTCAGGAAGGCCGTGAATACGGCGCTTCGTACGATATCCAGGCGGATTTTGTGATGGTGTACGGCATCGGGGAGTCGATGCCCCGGCGCATCCGCGAGTGGGCGGAGCGAGGTTACCATGTCCATCTGATGACGGGGGTATCCTGGGGCGGTTACCAGGATTATCTGAACGGGAAGGTGGACGGCCGCTCCCACTGGGACGAAGCTCAAAAATATCAGGATGGCGAGACGATTATCCACGGGACGTCCGAGGATATTCCTTATATGGTGCCAACTATCAGCTACGCCGATTTCCTGGTGGAGCGGATTCGTCCGGCCGTGGATGCCGGGGTGGAAGCCATCCATCTGGAGGAGCCGGAATTTTGGGTGGAAGGCGGTTACTCCGAGGCGTTCCAACGCGAATGGCGAAATTACTACAACGAGCCATGGCAGCCGCCCCATACCTCGGAGGATGCGCAATACCGCGCCTCCAAGCTGAAGGCTTACCTGTATACGCGTTGCCTGGACCGCATCTGCTCGGCGCTAAAGGAATATTCGCTGGTTCGGTATAACCGGCCGCTGCGGTTTTTCGTGCCAACGCATAGCTTGATCAACTATACCCAATGGCGGATCGTCAGCCCGGAATCCCGGCTTCTCGACGTGCCGACGGTCGACGGTTACATCGCCCAGATTTGGACGGGGACGTCGCGGACGGCGAACGTATACGAAGGCCAACGAGCGGAGCGGACGTTTGAGACGGCGTTCCTCGAATACGGGATCATGCAGGAGCTGGTCCGCGGCACGCAACGCCGCATGTGGTTCCTGCACGATCCGATCGAAGACGATCCGAAGCGGACCTGGGCCGATTACCGCGAGAACTACGTTAAGACGCTGATCGCCTCGCTGCTGCATCCGGCGGTTGCCCGCTATGAAGTGGCTCCTTGGCCCCGTCGGATCTTCGAGGGCCAGTATCCTTCCGAAGACGGGAGCGGCAAAGAAGGCATTCCGGCGGATTATGCGACGATGCTTCTGAACGTGATGCATACCCTCCGGAACATGGAGCAGGAGGAAGTCCAGACCTCCGGCAACGCCGCTGTCACCGGCGTGCTTCTGGCCGACTCGGCCATGTTCCAGCGGAAACGGATCGGGACAGTAACGTCCGGATTTATGATGAAATACGACGGAACTAACGAAGTGGAGCTGTCGGAAGAAGAGGCGGTAGAATTGCTGAATTTCTCGGCGTTTTACGGACTGACGTTGCCGCTCGTCAAGCATGGGCTCCCGGTAAGGCCGGTGCAGCTTGATAACGTTCGGCGTTTCCCGGGTTATCTGGACGATTACCGCGTGCTCGTATTAAGTTATGAATTTATGAAGCCGGAATCCCCGGATTTGCACGGCACTTTGGCCCAATGGGTGCGCGAAGGCGGGGCGCTCATTTACGTCGGAGATGACAGCGACCCGTACCATGGAGTCCGGGAATGGTGGAACCAGGGACGGCGGCGTTATACTTCGCCGCGGGCGCATCTGTTCGAATGCCTCGGGTTACCGTCTGGGACCGGGGCGGAACAGGCTGCAGGGGATGCGAATGCGGCTGCAGTCAAAGAAGGCTTCACCCGGGTTGGCGCCGGCTTGGTCAGCTATTTGCCGATGCGGCCGGACCGGATCGCGGAAAGCCCGGAAGCGGCGGAGCGATTCCGCTCCGCGGTACGGGAAGCGATGGAGGTGCTGGGAAGCGGGGAGAAGCCGGTGAATGCGAAGGGTTCGGCTCCGGCGGATGCGCTCCGCTGGGAACCGCTGAATTATTTCCAACTCCGCCGTGGTCCGTACGTGATCGCTTCCGTAATGAGTGAGTCGATCAGCGAAACGCCGCTCGAGTTGGAAGGACAATTTGTCGACCTGCTTGAGGCTGGCTTGCCCCTCAAAGAACGGGTCACGGTACAGCCGGGGCAGCAAGCCTTACTCTATGATTTGGCGTACGCCGGGCCGGGGAGCCTGCTCTCTGAATCCGGCTCCGGCTCCGGCGTGATCGCCGCCTCCTCCCGGATCGAGGGTTTCCGCGAGGAGGAACGCAGCATGATGTTTACGGCCAAAGGTCCGCGTCCGCTGCAGGCTGTGGCGCGGATCCGCTGCGAGGCAGAACCGGCGGCGGTATCGGCCGCAGCTGCGTCTGGTGAGGGAAATGGTTCCGCTCCGGAACGAAACGTCTCGCTCCCATTTGAATGGGATGCGAAGTCACGTACCCTGCTGCTTCACTACGAACATGGAGACGCAGGAATTCGCATCACAGTGACGAAGCAGGATACGAAGGAATCACGATAGGATCACGATAGGAACAGGATAGGATCACGATAGGAACAGGATAGGATCACGATATCCTCATGGGAGGCAGAAAACCGATGAATACGAAATTGCGTCCACCGGCAGTACCCTTGGTAACAATCGATCCTTTTTTTAGCGTCTGGTCGATGGCGGATCGTCTAACGGACGATGATACCCGCCATTGGACCGGGCGCCGGCAAGCGTTCACCGGCTTGCTATCCATCGACGGTGTAGTCTGGCGGTTTGCCGGGCGCGTCGAACCCAATCCGGAGCGGTATTATACGGAGCCGGAGGCGATGAACCAAACCGGACTCGAAGTCACGGCGCTCTCGACCCGCTACGAGTTCGAAGCGGGTGGGGTTGGGCTGGACGTCACCTTTACGAGTCCGCTGCTGCCGGACGACCTGGAGCTGTTGTCGCGGCCGGCTTCTTATGTCGCGTACCGCGTGCGTTCTCTCGACGGCAAACCCCATCAGGTGCGGCTCTATACCGACGTTACTGGGGAGTGGTGCGTAAATGAAACCGATCAGGCGATCACCTGGCAGCAGGAGGCGCAGGGAGAACTCGCCGTACTGCAGGTCCGCCATGCCGAGCAGAACCCGCTCCATTCCTCGGGCGACGATCAGCGCATCGATTGGGGCACCTTTATGTTGGCCGTCAAGCAGACGCCGGACGTACAGACTTACCTGGATCAAGCATCGATCCGTAAACAATTCGTCCGGGAAGGCGAAATCCGGCCAAACGAAGGGAAGGCGGCGCTCGCACAACCTCAGCCGGTTCGGGAGGCCGAACTGGTTCTGGCCTGCGTGTGGGATGCCGGCGAAGTAGCCGGTACGGATGAGAAGTCCCAATTGATCGTCCTCGCTTATGACGACGTCTATGCGATTGAGTATTTTGGCCAGCCCTTAGAGGCTTACTGGAAAAAGGACGGGACCTCCATCCCGACCCTGCTCATCGAAGCGTTCCAGAATTACCCGGATCTGATGGCGCGCTGCGACACGTTTGATGCCAAGCTGCGCGAGGATGCTATCCGTGCCGGCGGAGAGAAATACGCGGACATCCTGTCCCTGTCCTACCGACAGGCGATTGCCGCGCATAAATTGGTCCAGGATTCGGAGGGCCAGGTGCTGTTCATGTCGAAGGAATGCTTCAGTAACGGCTGTATCGCCACGGTGGACGTGAGTTATCCTTCGATTCCGCTATTTTTGCTGTACCAGCCGGAGCTGGTGCGCGGCATGATGCGGCCGATCTTCAAATATGCAGCCAGCGACGCGTGGGAGTTTGAATTTGCGCCGCATGACGTGGGTCAATATCCACTGGCGAACGGCCAAGTGTACGGCGAGAACAAGCTGGAAGGTCAAATGCCGGTAGAGGAATGCGGCAATATGCTCGTGATGGCGGCCGCAGTCACGCTGGCGGATGGGAACACGGACTTCGTGCTGGAGCATCGGGAGCTGCTTGCCAAATGGGCCGACTATTTGGTGGAGCATGGGCTGGATCCGGAGCATCAGCTGTGCACGGATGATTTTGCCGGACATTTGGCACGTAACGCCAACCTGTCGGTCAAAGCCGTGATGGGCGTAGCCAGCTACGGGTTGCTGTGCGGGCTGCTCGGCGAAGCGGAAGCCGCGGAGCGTTACCGCCAGGCCGCATCGGACATGGCTCGGAAGTGGGAAGGCCTTGCCGCCGATCCTACTGACGAGAGCCACACCGTGCTGGCATTTGGTCAGCCGGGAACCTGGAGCCTGAAATACAACCTCGTTTGGGACGGCATCTTCGGAACCGGGCTATTTGGGGAAGAGATGATCCGGCGCGAGGTTGCTTGGTATCTGGAGAAGCAAGAGCGTTATGGCACGCCGCTGGATAACCGGGCGGCGTACACGAAAGCCGATTGGCTCGTGTGGGCCGGAGCGCTGGCGGAGACGCGCGAGGACTTCCAGCGGATCGTGGAGCCGCTCTGGGTTTTCCTGAACGAGACGCGGGACCGCGTACCGTTTACGGATTGGTACGATACGAAGACGGCGCGGCAGATCGGCTTCCAGCATCGGACCGTCGTTGGCGGCTTGTACATCAAGCTGCTGAAGGATCGCGGTTGGGAACGGGCGTAGGGTTTGCAAAATCTATTCGAATTTTCGAATAGAAATTGTGATTTCTCGCCAAAAGAGAGGATTCTATTCGATATTTCATATAGAATTCCTGCCTTGAGCCGATTTAGGCCTAAATCTGTTCGAAATTTCATACACATTCCGCAGAAATAAGCCGGTATCGGCGATTTCTGTTCGTTTTTTCGCATACATCGGATATGATAGTTGGAGAGCAGTACCTATTTGAAGGGAGTGTTTGTCTTGGGTTCGATCATTCCAGAAATTACGCTAAATGACGGTGTGAAGCTGCCGGTAGTGGGTTTGGGCACCTACACGCTTCGCGGCAGCGAAGGCGTGCAGTCGATCGTTCACGCCATCCGATCCGGCTACCGCCTGCTCGATTCCGCGTATAACTACGAGAACGAAGGCACCGTTGGCGAAGCCGTAAGGCGTTCTACGGTACCGCGGGAAGAGCTCATCATCGCATCCAAACTCCCCGGCCGCTACCATACCTACGATAAAGCGGTGAAGGCGATCCAGGAATCGTTGTACCGGGCACAGCTGGATTACTACGATCTGTATCTGATCCATTGGCCTAATCCGAATCAGGGGCATTATGTAGAAGCGTGGCAAGCTTTGATCGACGCGAAAAAATGGGGGCTGATCCGCTCCATCGGCGTCAGCAATTTCCTGCCCGACCACCTGGACCGCTTGATCGAGCAAACGGGTGTGACGCCCAGCGTAAATCAGATTGAGCTGCATCCGTTGTTTAATCAGGCGGAACAGCGCCAATATCATGAAGCACACGGCATCGTCACGGAATCGTGGAGCCCGCTGGCTCACGGCAACGAGGTGCTGAATCACGAGACAATCCGGCAAATCGCCGAACGTCACGGAAAATCGATATCCCAGACGATTCTGCGTTGGCATGTTCAGTTGGGGGCCGTGTCTATCCCAAAATCGGCTTCCGCCGCTCGGCAGGTGGAGAACCTCTCGATTTTCGACTTTACATTGGACGAGGAAGAGATGAAGCAGATCAACGGCTTGTCCCGTCCGGACGGGAGGATCCGCAACCAGGACCCGGCCGTTTACGAAGAATTTTAAATCGTATCCAATAAAGCCAACCCCAATGGGTTGGCTTTGTTGTGCTGGTTTATAGGGAGAGATGAAGCGATTCCTGCCGAACCTCCTCGTAAAGGCTGTCCAGAGACGTGGAACAGGAATACGCGATAGAGTGGGTTAGATCCAGCAAAGTCAGGCGATAGCCATGCTTTGCCCCCGTATCGATGCCCAGGCGTCCGGAGGATTGCCAGATCGTTCCCGGGGGAGCGCCCAGTTTGAAGGTGGGCGTGTGTCCAAAGACGATCGGATCTCCGCCAAGCGGCTCCGCTGCCCAGAACGCCTCGCGTATGCCGGTTAAATCGTCGACATGCTGCTGGTCCAGCGGTATGCCGGGGCGGAGGCCGGCGTGAACGAATAGCAAGCCGTCCAACGCGGCGTAATACGGTAAGCCGCTCAGCCAATCGAGCCGTTCCGCAGGCAGGAGCGCAGCGGCCTTGTCCCCGTTCCGGAGCAGGGCAACCTCGAGATTGCCCAGCAAGGCGAGAGCACCGCCTCCGTTTTGCGTCCACGATGGAGCTTGGAGCCATCGAAACGATGAAGGAAGCGGTGAAGTGCAATATCGGTATTGCGGTCTTGCCTCGGCGCAACGTTGTTCGCGAGATATCCAGCGGAGAGTTAAGACAACAGGATCTCCCCGGTTATGTGAACCGGCGGCAGATTTGCCTGGTTTATCGGGAGGAGAAAACCTTGTCTGCCGCCGTGCGGAGGTTTAACGAATACATGACAAGTCAGGACTTCTGAGCCGCGTCCGGGAAGGGAACGTGTCCGTAAACCAAAGAGCCGCAGGGACTTCCCCTGCGGCTCTTAAATATTATTTCCTTGGATGAAACGTAATTTCACTTTCACGGTCGCATTGATGGACGAGGGAAATCAAACGGGATCGCTCCAGCCGGTGGCATCGGCATTCCAGAATACCTATCCCGTCCTCGGTCCCGATTCCTTCCGGGTTCTGCCGGTAAACGGCCGAACGGTTCAGATAACGCAGCAGCTCCTCCTGGATGGCGGTGCAATGGCGGCTCTTAATCCGCACCGTTAGGGTGAAGATCCCGCCTTGTACCGGAAGCTTGACGGCTTCGAAAGCGGACAGGTAGGCGATGACCGAATAGAGGGCCTGCAGAAAGCCGAAATGAAAGCCTGCACCAATCAGGATCAGGCAATTCAACAGCAGCAAGATCCGTTCCGGGGACAATCTGAAATATTGGAGCTGATTGACCGCTTTTTCCGCAATGTCCAGTGCCCCTCCAAAACGCAGGGCTAAACCAAGACCGATTCCCAGGGACAATCCCCCGATCAGCGCCGCCAGAAGTGGTTCGTCAATCAGGGAGGGATATGGATGGAGCACGAGCGTCCCCAGTGAAAAAACCAATACGCCGATTACAGTGAAGATCCCGTAGGACCAATGGATATTTTTACGGTAGAGAAAGAGTAACGGCAGATTCAGTAAGAACAAGAACAATCCAAGCCGCATTTCCGTCTTTAACGCCAGCAATGCGGATAAACCGGTCATTCCTCCAACGACGATGCTGTGGGGCATCAGGAACAGCTCTAAGCCGACGGAAGCAAGCAATGCGCCGGCGATAACGCCAGCAGCACGGCCCAACGGCGGAAAAAGAGGTTTGAGGCCGCCACGGGTCTTCCTGGAGGAATGAACTCTCATCTGGTGTTTCAAACCGACCCCTCCTTACTGGATAAACCCATCATCAAGGGCAGGCGGTTCTTATACCGGGTAACAGATGGATCGCGAGCGGCAGATCATCAAAATCGCCGCCGCGATCAGGGAGAAGGACAAACCGCCTTCAGCGCGAGATGATCCATAGTAACTTACTTTCCACTTAATAAAATCTGTCTAATTTGCTGTTGATGCAGCCGTTCGCCAAGCACGACGACCATGGCCTCGGACGTCAGCATCAGATCGGCTCCGGGACTGATGTGTTTTTTGTGGTTCTTCTCGATGACGGCGATAATCGTCGCTCCAGAACGCTGACGGATTTTTAGCTCGCCGATGGTTTTGCCGATCGCTTTATAATTCGAATCTAATTTATACCACTCGATGATCAGATCGCCTAAAGCCACTTCAATGTTCTCCATAGCCGTTGGCTTATATGTCGCCCCACTGATAATGGCCGAGACGTATCTCGCTTCATCGTCGTCCAAGGTCACCATGGAGACGCTGTCGTCCGGATCGTCCTCATGAAAATGAGATAACTCGCGCCGGCCGTCATTATGGATAATGATCGATAGTTTGTCGCCGCTGCGGGCCTGGATCACGAATTTTTTACCGATACCCGGTAGATCTGTTTCTTTGAGATTCATTTGAATCACGCCTCCATTTTTTAGGTCATCATTTCTATGATGTGTATTGTAAAATTAGACTTATGCGATTTAAGCGTATGGGGTTCATCCACAAACATACTTGTAAATTTGATGGGCATAAGTAGAAGCTGCCTTAACAGCAGGCAGAACAACGGACGAAAGCGTGCCCATGGCGCCAGCAGCATAAAGCTGATCAAGGCCGGGACGGTATCCAATTGATGCGGGGTTCTGTCGATAAATAGCTTGCCGTGAGACGTCGTAGGATTAAGGCGAAGCGATACCTTGTATTGCATGGTGCTAAAATCGGTCTCAAGCGTCTCTTCCCCACGGGATTCTGCCTGCACGGGGGACGAAATGAAGGAAGGGAGGGAGAACGCCATGAACAACGACAAAATCACGGCAGCTAACCAACCCCAACGTAGCCTTCGTTTTTGCGTTGTCATGCGTAATCCCTCCCCTCGGACATCGATTTCCTTATCTTAAGGATAGCATATCGGCGTCTTTTTTTCTAAAAGAAAGAGTTGATCTGGATGGACTTCTATTAGATTAGGAAATACCGGATGAGAATATACGCGCTGGAGATCACGATCGACAGGAGCATCAGCGGGAAGCCGTATTTCAGGTAACGCATAAAGGTAATCGGCTCCCCCTCCTTCGCGGACATGCCCGCCGCAATCAGATTGGCGCTGGCGCCGATCAATGTGCCGTTGCCCCCTAGACATGCGCCAAGCGCGAGGCTCCACCAGAGCGGCTCCAGATTCTGGATCCCCATGGTCCCCATATCCTGAATCATCGGAATCATTGTGGCTACAAACGGGATATTATCCAGGAAAGAGGAGGCAATGGCGCTAAGCCACAAAATTAGCATGGAGGTCGTCAGCGGGTCGCCTCCAGTCAAGTCGATGGCCCACTCGGCCAGCCGCTTGATGGTTCCGGTTTCGATCAAACCGCCAACGAGTACGAATAACCCGATAAAGAAGAAGATCGTTGGCCATTCAACGGAGCGGAATGCACGTTCCATCACATGCTCTCCGGTAAGCAGCAGCAGCAGGAAAGCTCCTGCCAAAGCCACGGTCGCCGACTCCAGATGGAATGTCTGATGCATGAAGAAGCCCAGCAGCGTTAAACCAAGGATGATCAGGCATTTATATAGAAGCTTCTGATCCGTAATCAAGCCTTCCAAGCTAATGTTCATGATGTTCTTCTGGTTCTCCGGCGTCGACTTGATGCTCTTGCGGAACATTACCACAAGAAGCGGCAAGGTGACCGCAAGGATGACGATGACGATGGGGGCCAGATTTTGCAGGAATGCGACGAAGGTCAACTCCTTAACGGCGCTACCGATCATAATATTAGGAGGATCCCCAATTAACGTTGCCGTTCCGCCGATGTTCGAGGCAACGACCATTGAAAAAATGAAAGGAAAGGCCTTGACCTTTAATTGACGGGTAATGCTGAACGCGACCGGTACCATCAGGATGATCGTCGTTACATTGTCCAGAAACGCGGACGCTACTGCCGTAATTAATGCGAGGAGCCAAAGGATCGTTACGGGATTGCCTTTGGCCTTTCGGGCCGTCCAAATCCCGATATATTTAAATAGCCCGGTTTCCGCTGTGGTGTTGACGATGATCATCATGCCGATCAAGAGGCCCAGCGTATTGAAATCGATGTGATGAATCGCCGATTCCTGATCAATGATGCCGAAGATGATCATGAGGACGGCGCCGACCATGGCCAGCAGTGTTCGATGGATTTTCTCCGAAATGATGAGTGCGTACGTTAATAAAAAGATGATAATAGCCCAGATTGCTTGTTGCTCCATACGAATTCTCCTCTCCAAGTGTGCCGTAACCCTGAGGTATCCTTAGATTGCCTTGCAGGGACAGAATTATGCCAATCCCATTCAAAAAAAGGCAAAAAGAGCCCGCAATGTGGCAGGCTCCTCCGATAACTCTCATTTTCTATTGTATGGTTTGACTTACTTCATTATAGATGGACGATAGTTAGATGTAAAGCATTTCTCGGGAGTAAGGTCCAGGGGCCTGTAAACCCTTGGGATGAGGGCATCCTCGACTTAGGTCTAGGTTCAAAAACCGTCCGCGGTCCGTTTTGGAAAACCTGAAATCCACCTAGAATAGAGACATAAGGTTGATCAAATGAGAGGCGGTGATATATCGATGAAAACAAATCGACCGAATGTATTCGCTATTGTACTTATTGCCCTGGGCGCTCTGATTCTGCTGGGCAAGTTGACTCCTTTCCTGGGCAGCCTGTTTGGCCTGGTGATCGCGATCGTGATGATCGGTCTCGGATATTACGGGATTCGCCGGGGGAACGCCTTCTTCGGATGGCTGGTGCTGATTTTCGGGGTCATCTCCCTGATCTCCAAACTGGCTTGGCTGATCGTTCCGCTCCTGGGTATCGGATTAATCGTATACGGTATCTCTTCCCTTAGAGGAAGACGGAGTTACTGATTTAAATAGCATACATGCAGAATACCATGAAATGAGAACCGTAAGGTTAGGAGGGAAGGGTATAAATGAGTGTATTTCGTCGGGTACGAGATATTACGGTAGCTACTTTGAATGAGAAGTTGGAGCAATCCCAAGATCCGGTCAGATTGATCGACCAGTTCTTGATCGAAACGCGGCAGGAAATCGCCGAAGCCGAGAAGCTTCATTATCAATACAGCGGCCATGCGAAGCAAATGAAACAGCAGGTGGATCAAGCCAAGGGCATGCGTGACAAACGCGAGGAACAAGCACTGCTCGCACTGAAAGCGGGCGAAGAGCATTTGGCTAAGCTGGCTTTGCAAGAGAAGATGCTGTACGAGGAAAAGGTTGAGCAATACACCGAGTTGTATTCGCAAAGCTTGGAATCGCTGCAGGAATTGGAAGCCCAGCTGAATGAATTGAAGACCGAATATCAGGTCGTGTACAGCAAACGGCAATATTACTACGCAAGAATGGAGACGCTTCGTTTACAGCAGCGGATGAACCAGCGGATGAGCGGTTACGGCGTGCAGGATGTGCCGAAGATGTTCCATCGCTTGGAGGACCGGGTGTCCGATATGGAATGGGAAGCCCGCAGCCTGCGCGATTTGCGGAGAGCGGGTTCGGATTTCTTGAACCAGGCCGGCTCCGCCATCCAATCAACTCTGGAACAGGAGCTCTCCCGCTTGAAGCAGAAGCTGAATAACCAGGGAGAGGAGTAAGATCGATGGGAAGACCCTTGTACCGTTCCAGACGGGATCGTTGGATCAGCGGTTTAATCGGCGGGCTAGGCGAGTATTTCGGCATTAACGTCGGCGTGCTCCGGCTGATCGCTTTTCTCAGCATTTTCTTTACCGGCGGGACTACGATATTTATCTACTTTATCGCCACCTTGGTGATCTCCAAGGAGCCTTACCCGCCTCACGATCCGTATTATAACGGCGGATGGCCGGGCGGCGGCCCGCCACCGGGCTATGGCCCCAAACGCCGGGAGTTTTACGAGGATGCTCGCTTTGGTCCCCGCCCGCCGTACGGAGCTCCAAACGGAAATACTTACGGAACCCAGCCGCCGCAATACGGCGCGGGCGCTACGGGGAACGGCTTCCAGGCTGCCCCGAGTGCTTCCAACCTGGATTCCATGATGGAAGATATCGAGAAGAAAGCGATGAAAAAAGAACTGGAAGAGCTGCGTAAGAAGCTCTCCGACTACGAGAAGGGAGAAGTGTAAAACATGGGAGTATTCAAAAGAATTAAAGATATTACGAAAGCGTCTGTAAACGATTTGTTGGATAAGGTGGAAGACCCGATTGTCATGCTGAATCAGTACCTGCGCGATATGGAGGCTGAAATTCGCGACGCCGAAGTCACAGTGGCCAAGCAAATGGCCAATGAGCGCCGGATGAAGCAACGCTTGGACGAAGCAGCCCGCATTTCCGCACAGCGGGAAGCACAAGCTGAAGTAGCGCTCCGCAATGGGCAGGAAGAAGTCGCCCGTAAAATGCTGGAGGAGAAAATTCATTACGATCAAAAGCAAACCGAATTCGCCGAGCTGCATGCGCAGTCCGAAGCTCAAGCTGCTGAACTGAAACAACAGCTGCATGAGATGAAGGATGAATTCTACAAGCTGCGCAACAAACGGAACGAGCTGGTTAGCCGTGCGCAAATGGCGAAAGCCAGAAAACAAATGTCGCAAATCAGCAGCCTGCATTCGATCGAAAGCGGCAACGCTTCGCTTGGATTCCACCGGATGGAAGAGAAAATCATGCAGTTGGAAGCCGAAGCCGAAGTTGCCGGCGTGGTCTATCGCGGAACCTCGCCGTCCACGTACATCAGCCCGGCGGATGCCGAGAAGCAGTTGAAAGTGGACGCACAGCTTGAAGCGCTGAAGGCGAAATTGAACCCGTCCGAAGCCCGCGAGGAAGATAAGGAATAACTACACGTCCGCCGGACATTGTGATATTCTAAATACTGGTGTAGCCATACGGTATGGGGTTCCATACCGTTATGGCTTTTTACGACTCTATGAACCTGCAGGGAGGTGCGGCATATGGAAACACGGAAAAGGTTCTTAGCCATCGGTTTGATTGGATTTGGGGTATTGTTGATTTTCGGGAAATGGCTGAGCTTCTTCACCATTGTCGCCTTCTTATTCCTGGGGTTTGGCATTTATAAAATCCGGCAAGGTGAGCAGGTCAAGACCGGTTATATCTTCATGGCGATCGGCGGCGGGATGATCCTGCTTGACCACTTCATGCTGGTCCTGGCGATCCTGATGATCTCGCTGGGCTACTATTACGCAAGGATCCGCAAAACTCAACCTCAAGGCAATTACGTACAGAAGCAGAACATCACCTCCAGCATCCGTTGGGACCGCGATCCGTGGAGCTTGCGGAATACGAGCATGTGGCATGTGCTTGGTGAACTGGACATCGATTTATCGCTAGCGATGGCGGAAGGGGGACATAACGTCCTGATGTTTCAAGGCATCGTTGGAGATGTCGATCTGGTGATTCCGGAGGATTATGGCGTAGAGATCGAGGCGTTTGTCCTGTTCGGGCAAATCGATTTTAGCCAAGACAAAGAAACGGGCATGCTCAATCGGCTGTATTGGAAGTCGCCGAACTACGAGTTCCGTGACCAAAAAGTGAAAATCATCATTTCCTATCTTGTAGGAGATGTCGATATACGATTAACTTAAGACAGGAGGAGCGTCCCGCATGAGATCAAAAAAACCAAGCAATATGGTATCCCGCAGCATGCGCGGGGGGATTCTCCTATCTGTCATTATGATGGCAGCGACCTTTTACGTGCTGTATACATACGGGTATTTTCAGCCCCAATCCTCCTGGAGGACGGGGATTAAGGCGGGCATTACGCTGTTCTCGCTACTGGTTATTATCGGGGCGGCTTATGGAGTAATTCAAGGCTACCGCCCCAAACGACAGATCGACGGGCTGCGCGAAGCGCTGCTGCAATGGGAGAAAGGCAACCAAACCGGAAGCGTTCCGAAGCTTGGCGAAGACGAATTGGGCCGATTGGCTGAACAGCTCGAGCGAATCGGCAAACGTTGGGAGGAGCAGGTATCCTCCTTACAGCGATTGTCGACGCATAACGCTCAACTAGCCGAGCAAGCCCGGGTGTCGGCCATCGTGGAGGAGCGCCAGCGGCTTGCTCGTGAGCTGCATGACGCTGTTTCCCAGCAGCTGTTTGCCATCTCGATGACGGCCACGGCGGTAGGGAGAACGTTGGAGAAGGATTTTGACAAGGCCCAGCGGCAGGTCGAGCTGATCGAAGAAATGGCTTCCGTCGCTCAGTCGGAAATGCGCGCATTGCTGCTGCATTTGCGGCCGGTTTATTTGGAAGGCAAGGAGCTGTCCCAGGGCTTAAGCGACCTGGTCAAGGAATTAAAGACCAAGGTTCCGATGGATTTGACGCTGGAGATGGACGAGGATTTAAGCCTAGGCAAGGGCATCGAAAACCATCTGTTCCGCATCATTCAGGAGGCGATGTCCAATACGCTGCGCCATGCCAAGGCGGACAAGATGGAGATTCGGATTCACCGCCGAGGCGAAGCTGTCAAGGTGACGCTGCGCGACAACGGCATCGGCTTCGAGCTGGATGACAAGAAGCAGGCTTCTTACGGCTTGTCCACCATGCAGGAACGCATCCACGAAATCGGCGGCTCCATTCAGTTTATTACCGCGCCCAATAAAGGGACGCGTATTGAGATGACCGTACCATTAATTAATGAAGAAAGCGGGGAAGAGAGCAGCCATGGAGATGGAAGACAAGGAGATTAAGGTACTGCTTGTGGATGATCATGAAATGGTGAGGATCGGCCTGGCGGCGGTATTGGGCACCGAAGACGGCATCGAGGTCGTCGGGGAGGCCAGCAGCGGAGAGGAAGGCATCCGCCTGGCGCAGGAATACCGGCCGGACGTCGTGCTGATGGACCTGGTGATGGAGGGCATGGACGGGATCGAGGCCACTCGGCAATTGCTCGCCCTGCATCCGGATTGCAAAGTGATCGTGCTTACCAGCTATCTGGATGACGAGAAAATGTACCCGGTCATTGAAGCTGGAGCGTTCAGCTATTTGCTCAAGACATCGCGCGCCTCTGAGATCGCCGAGGCGATCCGCGCTGCCGCTCGCGGCCAGTCGGTCTTGGAGTCGCAGGTGGCTTCCAAGATGATGAACCGGTTCCGCCAACCCAAGGTGGAAGCGCCGGCTCACGAGGAATTAACCGAGCGAGAAATGGACGTTCTGCGGCTGTTGGCCCAAGGCAAATCTAACCAGGACATCGCTGACGACCTGATTATCGGCATTAAGACGGTGAAGTTCCATGTCACGAATATTTTGGCGAAGCTTGGGGTTGAGGATCGTACCCAAGCGGCCATTTATGCATACAAAAACGGTTTGGCGGAGTGATTTTGCTCCGGCAAACCGTTTTTATTTAAAGCATATCACATTTACTGGTTATTTTTCAGTGCTTTGGTCTAGATAAACGACGTACACATGCATATACCCGTCCCTAACGCCGGAAATGCCTTCGGTTTCTATGTTCAAAAAACTTAGCTTTTCTTTCCAGGCATCTCTTTCCGGATCTTCAATCGCATCGCCGTATTTGTCAAAAATATAGGTTATCGCAAAAGCGCTTATTTCAGCGATACCTTTAGATAGTCTAACGGTGTCGGATGAAAGAACGACTTGGTTGGCGGAAGGCTTAATTTCTTGTCCCGAGAAATTAAGCACCAGTTCAGAGTCTTGATTTTTAACAGTCGCTACTTTTTGATTTTTATCCAAGGAAATCGTATAACCTTGAAAAAGATCGCGGATTGGGATATAAGTTGTGTCGTAAAAATATTCTTTCAACTCATCATCTTGAGTAACATGAAGCGCTGTTTTTTTCAAATCCGTGTTGTACACTTGAGCCGCTGCTTTTACCAAAGAATAGTCACCCGCTTGGACTATAGTCTGGAACGGAAATGTTGACAAGAAAGCCATTGAAAATAATAAAGCTGTAATTTTTCTAATCATCTTTTTCGTCCCGTTACATAATTTGAGTATTCAAATTATGTAACGATAAATAGAGAAGTTTTGTTTCAGCTAAAAATTTGTTGTATCGACAATGATTTTTTGTGCAGAAACTTCACCAGACTTTGTTACCGCACTACTTGGAGTGTCAGAGGTACCATATGTTTTACCATTATAAGTATGGGTGCTAAGGATACTTGAAGTCATCGAAGATGTAGTACCGCTATTAGAAGTCACCGCAGTTTCATCATATTTTACTTCCACTTTCCCAATATTCTCTCCTGTATACCCTGCCTTAGCTAACGCCGTGACTCTTTTTACCGCAAGAGCTGCAATTTCATTACTTGTAAAAGATTTACTATAGTAAAAATAGATATATTGGCTATCTCCTTTGACATTGATTCCGTTTACAAAATACTTAAATTGGGAGGATGAAGTATCGTATAAAAGATTACTTACAATGGCAGTATCTTGAGCATATCTTGGAGGAGCACTGCTATATCCTTCCGGAATAGCATTCTGACTTAATCCTTGGGGGTGAATAGAAGCGGAATAATTATCGTAGGTCTCACTGTACTGAAGACCGCCTTCCAGTTTATATCCAACATTGGATGAAGATAAAACATCGATTCCATTATATAAATATCCAGTTACACCTGAACTTGGAGTTTCAAATTTAGTATCTGTTGGTAAAGTAAAGGTTGTTCTGATTCCTTTGTAACCACTTTTAGTTGTTTGCCTTACAAAGGCTCCTGTATTGTAACCGCTAATGGATGTATCTAGTGAGGCAGACATTATTGAATTAGTGCCAGTCGCCTGCTCTTCTTTTAAATCCAGTTTATTTACCACCTCTCCTTCTCTGTCATATACATACCCATTTTCATCCATAGTAAAAATATACGCATTTTCAAGTAACTCTTCAAAGTAATCACTAGTAATTTCCTCTGAAATAGATAAATCTGAATCTAAATTTCTATAAGTAGCATTGGTAGTTGTTTTAATATTTTTTGTATCAAAACCATATTCACTTAAGTACGATAATTGTTCGGAACCCTTTTTCAGGCTCTCGATTTCTTTAATATGATAGTTGATTTGTTTTTGTCGTTCGACATCGATTTGTTTCTTGATTTCTGCTTTACTTTGGGGTTGAGGATTTTCTTCAGCCTTTACTAAGTTTAGAAATGAATTAGAAACAAGCAATAAACTAAAGCCTACTAGCAAAAAAGATCTTCTCATTCTAATACCTTCTTAATTTTAGATGATTTCAATAACAACATACAACTATAATGATAAACTATAAATATTTTAATTTTTTAGAAATTTTATACATAAAGAAATATTATAATCCTAAAAATATGTAATTATTTTGCTTTTAATAGGAATAAAAAACAACGAATGCTTAATTTGTGAACTTAATGTGAAAATGGTAAAAGTAACAAAACCGATACCCCTTTTTAAGGAAATATATGTATTATATTTACATAATATAACAATTTATTTAAAAGAATGCGTTTTCTTTTATTTGTGGTGGAAATAAGTAAAAGCCCAAAATAATGGAAGGGGACTCACCAATGTTCAACAGAAGAATGAAGAAACAGGGATTATTAATTGGGGATAGGGTTCCTGAAATTGAAGAATTAAAACTGACTCAATTACCATCTAACAAGTTTTATGCAGTTATTCTTATATCACTACATTGTATGGGCTGTATTGAGTTTATTCCCTGTTTATCTGATCTTAAAGTAGAATGCGATAATATAGAAATTCTTTTGATGTCAACAGGATCAAACAAGGAGAACGAAGAACTCGCGAAATATTATAGTTGGGAATTTCCGATAGTTCATATGAATGAAGAGAATATGCAACTTTATTTTAATGTTGCGACCCCACCATTTGCATTAATAGTTAATTCTCAAGGCCTAGTCATGGCAAAGGGTGAGGTTTTCAGTAAGAAGGACTTCAAAAATGTTATAAACTCAATTGGAAATTATGTGAGTAGATAGAAAGGTGGGGATTTTACAATGTTATATTTTGATTATTGTGCTTCGGCCCCTATGCATCCTACAGTAAATAAGCTTATGTATGATATGTCAAGGAAGATTTATGCAAATCCGTCGTCAATGCATCGTTTAGGGGACGAGGCCAATAAGGTTGTAGAAGAATCCAGAAAAATAATCGCGGACATTCTACAAGTAAATACTAATGAGATTATTTTTACATCGGGAGCAACCGAAAGTAACAATTTAGCAATATTAGGTGTAATACGCGCTTTTAAAATGAGTAATGACAAGCCTATTCATGTTATAACCTCTCAAATAGAACATTCATCAGTATTCAATTGTTTCAAGGAATTGGAAAAAGAAGGAGTGTCCGTCACTTATATACCGGTAGACGCTAATGGAGTTGTTAGCGTAGAAACTATTGAAGAAAGCATCCAGGAGAATACAGCTCTAGTAAGTATTATGCATGTAAATAATGAAACAGGATCCATACAACCTATTGAAGAAATTGGTAAATTCCTAAAGAGAAATAATGAGATTTTATTTCATGTGGACGGAGTGCAAGGCTTTGGAAAAGTACCGATTAAATTAGATGATATAGATTTGTATACAATTTCCGGGCACAAAATAGGGGGACCTAAAGGAGTAGGAGTGCTTGTGGTTAAAGAGGAGGTTGAAATATTTCCTATTATTTTTGGGGGAGAGCAAGAATATGGAATTCGTTCTGGTACATTAAATGTTCCTGGAATTGCCGGTATAGCTGAGGCGATCAGAATAAACAACCTTGAAAAAGAACGAAGGCTAAATAACTTAGTTTCAGTCCACAATTTGCTTTATTCTGAACTTATTAATATTCCTGAAATCGTCCTAAACACGCCCCGAATTCCATTGGCGGCGCCTCATATAATAAATTTTTCATACCCACGAACAACCTCAGCCATCTTTTTGAAATTACTTTCAGATCAAGGAATAGTTGCTTCTTCACAATCTGCATGCTCAGCAAAGAAAAATAAACCTAGTCGAGTATTAACCGCTATGAACAAGGATGAACTGATATCATCAAGCAGTATCAGATTAAGTTTTAATGAAAATGTTGGTATAGTTGAAGCGAGAATGTTATTAGAAGGGATAATAAAAACAGTGGAAGAAATTTCGAAAGTTAAGAGCTTTAGTTAATGAAAATAGCTGAGAAAGTATATAATACATTGTTTATCAAGGAAGTGACATTACATTCAAATGATGAAAAGAACAAAGAAAAATATCCTCATATTATGCACGATTTGGCTTAGTTTTATGTTAGTTACTGGCTGTACAGTATCTCAGAAGAATGAGACTAAGCATGTAACTATCTTGTATAGTTCAAAGTCTAATTTTGAACAAGATTTTGGGAATATTAATCAGCATTTTCCGAATATAAAAATTGATGTAATAGAATATCAATCCATACTTGGAAACGGTGTTTGGAACGACTTTGAGTTCGTTCCCCAGTCAGGAGATAATTGGGATGCGGAAATGCTGATTAGTGAGATAAGGGATGTTAATCCTGATATTATGTTTTTTCCACTGCAGTTATACCCACGATTACAAGAAGAGGGATTATTATTTGATTTATCTATTTTAAGTAAAGAGCGCGAATTACAAAACATTGACACTCAGATTTTAGACACTTTTAGAGAGATGGGAAATGGGAATCTGTATGCTGTTTCGAATACGATTGCAACTCAAGCTCTTTATTACAATAGGGGAATTTTTAAAAAGTATGGCATTACGGAACCCGTGGATTTCATGAACTGGGAAGATGTTCTGAAGCTTGGAAATACAATTTCAGAGCTTGGAAAATCGGATGAAATAGTAGGCCTACAGACACAAAATTACGGCAATGTAGAAATGTTCCTTCAGGCAGGCAAGTCAAATGGTTTAAATTGGTATGATCCAGTTCATAATCGTGTTCTATTCTCAAGTGATGCGTGGAAAGCTACGTTAGAACTTGTTGTTGAAAAATATAAGTCGGAATGGAATTCAAAAACTCAACAAGAGTTAGGCTCTTTCTCCAATGGACATGTTGCTATGGCGCTAGACACTTACAGACTGAAAGATGAACTGAAACAATCCAATTCAGATCTCGATTGGGATTTGGTTACTGCACCTGTCACTAGTCATGATACAAATAAGAGTACGGCTATAACTTTTCAATATTTAAATGGAATAAATAGAGAGACGAAGGATATATCAAGTACAAAAGAGGTCTGGCTCTACTTAAATAGTAGTACCGTGGCACGTACGAATTTTAATGCTAATTATTTTAGGTTCACTCTACCTGTTATTAAGGGTTTAGTTAAGGATGATGGTAAAAATGTAGAAGCTTTTTATAAGGTGATGCCGAAAATTTCTAATGACACAGAATTTCCTTTAAATGCAAAAAATGAGTTGAGTAGTTATTTGGATAAGGATATTCAAAAAATAGTATCCGGCGCTCTCTCTATTGATGAAGCTGTTAAGAACTGGGAGATTGAACTTCTGGTTATTATGCAAAGATACCAATAAATATAACAAAAGGTGAATTATGAAAACAATGAATGTATCTATTGTTATACTTTGTCTTTCTTTGGTCTTGTTTGGATGTACGTCACGACCACAAAATAAGGAGCTAAATGATTATACCGACACTATTATTAATATTTATACTTCCTACGTAAACGAACAACAATTTTATCAAAATTACGGAGAATTAATTCTCGAACATTTTCCAGGATTAGAGATTAACCTAATGATGCCATCTGATACATCGGATTGGGAAGCAAGATTTGAAAAAATTAAGAATAATCAACCGGATTTGATGCTCTTTTATACTGACGAGTACGAAAAACTGAGCGAACAGTCCTATTTATTGGACCTTGATCCATATGTAAAAAAGGACAAGTTCGATCTGGATAAATATGCGGATAGTATGATAGATGCAGTGAGTACGGATACGGGCTCACTATATGGCCTTGTACCACGAGTAAATATATCTGGAATATATTATAACAAGGATCTGTTTGATCAATTAAAAATTAATTATCCAACTAGCGGGATGGATTGGCATGAGTTATTAAACATAGTTTTGCGTTTTGAGGATAATGCCATAGGTTTAGAAAGTACATTCTCAGATCCTAATAATTTGTTAATGGAAATTGCAAATACAAATAATTGGAGTTTCATTGATAGCCAAAATGATAGTATTTCGTTTCAAAAACAAGACTGGACCAGCGCTATTCAACAAATCATAGATTTATATCATACACAAACTGTTTCAGGTGTTGAAGATGACTTGTTTCTTCAGGGCAAAGCAGCTCTACATACGGGTAACCTTCTATATATCGATCAATTATTAGGCATTAATAATTTCTCATGGGATTTCATACCTTCACCAGTGAATTCTAAGAAAAGAGATGAAAGCCATAGTATCTATTTTGATCGAATTATATCTATTCCTAAAGAATCCACAAATAAGGATTTATCCTGGGAAATTATTAAAATGCTCATGGATGAAAATGTAGCTGATGAATATAAATCTTTTCCGCCAAATGTATCTACACTAAAAAGTCGTATGAATCAATATGAGGGAATTAACTTAGAGGAATTTTGGCAGCAGAATCTGGATACAAAACCAGGAATCCTCCGAAGTGATTTTTCCTCTTCATTTCTTGAAGAATTTTATGGAATTTTAGAAGACCAACTTCAATTAGCAATTGACGAGAAGCAAACGGCTGATCAGACCCTTGATGAAATTATAAAACAAACAGAAATTGCTTATGAAAAGGAGAAATTAAGGAGATGAAACAAATTAATGAGGATTATCGAAGATTCTTTAAAGATCCAGTTCGCGATTTTAAAGTAGGCGGATTGTAGTATTAAATATGACCTACTGCAATTTGCAGTATTCAGTGAAAACTATGACGATGATTTGCTAATAGAACTAAGCTCTAAATATCCAAAAGTAATGATTTACAAAACTAATGCTACCTATATAGAGGGTGGGTTCGTTAGTGTTGCTGATCAAATATAAATGAAAATTACAGAAACCTTAAGTTGTTCTGCGGCTGTTGGCCCAGGGCAAATCGAACCAGGACATCGCTGACGACCTGATTATCGGCATTAAGACGGTTAAATTCCACGTGACGAATATTTTGGCGAAGCTTGGGGTTGAGGATCGTACCCAAGCGGCCATTTATGCATACAAAAACGGTTTGGCGGAGTGAATACTCTGCTAAACCGTTTTTTAATGGTTCTGCACTTTGTAAGAGGAGGCGTGGGAGATTTCGACTTGGACGTTAACCTCCCCAAAATCCACTAAAGAGATAAACGGCTTCCCTTGGGAATGAAGTTGTTTCCAACGGGCTAAATCATTTCGGTACAACTTCTCTTCCAAGTTGAATAGATCGATGTTATGGGCTTTGGCGGCCGTAAAGGAACGGCGAATCTCCGCTTCGATCTGCTTTTTCGCCAACATGCGGATTTTCTCGGCATTCGCTTCATCGGCCGAGCCGGCTTCTGTGATATAAGTTTTGACACGAACCTGGATTTGCACGGAAGGGGGGGTACCTCTCGCATCGAACCGCACTTTTGGATCAGAATGGATGATGCTGAGCGCTACCGCCGTTTCATCGTCCAACATCAGGGTTAAAGGGAATTTGTCAAATCTTTTAAAGGAGACATACCGTGCCCCTTGCAGCATTATGGGATCAACTCTTCCCCGGTTGCTTCCCTGCGCTATGGCATAAGCCCCGGCAAGCTTTACCTGCGGGACGGGCTCCCCGTTCCCCTTCCATACCTTGTCGGTGTAGCTAATGAGGGGCAACAGCGTCGTGGTGGCCGGCTCCTTCACGCCGTTCATCAATTTGATGATTCGCAGCGGTTCCATAAAGGAATATTGCTTGAATATTTCCTCAGGATCAAGAAGCTCCGAGTTTAGCGCCGACTCATTCAGGAGCGAGATGCTTGAGAAAATGATTGGGATCTCCTTATCCGTCCCATACACCCAAGGGGTGTAACGAAGGTCGCGGGAGCGGATCAAGCCGTTGATGGCTTCAGGCAGTCGGTTATCAAGCAATGC
This sequence comes from Paenibacillus rubinfantis, assembly GCF_001486505.1. Lineage (GTDB taxonomy): Bacteria > Bacillota > Bacilli > Paenibacillales > Paenibacillaceae > Fontibacillus > Fontibacillus rubinfantis. Next base: position 303,863 of record NZ_LN909062.1, on the reverse strand, counting down.
CTTAGAGAAAACGATAGCCCTAACATGTGTCCACAGCGTCATTTGCTGGGAGGCGGGGTATACGGAATTCATGGCATCGGTAACTGTCTTGCCTTCTCCTTTTCCGATCCAAATTTTCGCGCTCCCCGTTTCGACCTTCCCCTCTTGCTTTGCGATCTCAGCAAAATCCAGCAGCTGCGCGTAGATGACATAACGTCCGTTTACATAATCAACCCCCAATGCCGTGACGAAATTGATATCTTGCGCTTCTTTCATATCCCAACATCCCGTCAGTAACAGGATGAGCGTCAGGATGGCCAATGCTGCTCTCAAGGCTTGTCCCTCCTTGCGGTTTTGTCGATCGGACGAAGGATACGGGGTCTATAACGAAGCGAATCTGACGGCTTCTTAAACACAGACTCCACGAAGTCGTCTTTCACGAAGGGAGAGAAAGGCGACAGATAAGGTACGCCGTAGGATTCTAGTGAAGAGAGGTACAGGGTTAGACTGATGAAACTGATCAAGAACCCAAACATACCGAAGGTCGCCGACAACAGGAGAATCACAATTCGAAAATGAGCCGCGGTCCCGCTTAACGTCTGATTTTCCAAGGTAGAGCTCGCCACGATCGCAATCGCTACGGCAACGATGATCGTGGGTGACGTGATGCCTGCGCGAATTGCAGCATCGCCGATAATCAGACCGCCGACGACGGTGATCGTTTGACCCATGGCTTGGGGCAGGCGTTTTCCTGCCTCATTGAAGATCTCGAACAAGAACAACATGATGAAGGTTTCGAACGGGACCGGGAAGGGTAAGCCATGGCGTGAATTGCTGATGGTCGCCAGCAGCGGGAGCGGAATTTGCTCCAGGTTAAAGCTGGTTAGCGCAACATAAAAACCGGGTAAAAATAGGCCTATGGTCAACCCGAAAACTCTCAGCACTTTTTGTACGGAAACGATGTAGTAAGGCGTATTGGCATCCTCCGGGGAGATCAGTAAATTCATCAGTGTTACCGGGGCCACGATGGCGATGGGGTTCCCATCGACCAAAACTGCGAATTTTCCTGCCAGCAGCGCATCCGAAACATAATCTGGCTTTCCAGAGTAATCGGTTAATGGGAATAGAGTTCGGTTCCGTTGACCGCTTACCACGGCTTCCACAAACGAGGTTCCAATGATCGCATCGGTATCGATGTTGTGCAGCCGTCGGCGGGCTTCCTCAAGAATCTCCGGGTTGACAATGTCTTGGATATAGAAAAGCGCAACTCGGACCTCCCCGCGTTTCCCCTTGATGATTTCCTCGACGCAAAGCGATTGGGTTCGTAAGCGCTTGCGGATCAATCCGACATTGGTCTTCAAATTTTCGGTAAACCCGTCGCGGGCTCCCTTGACGGCGGCTTCGGTACTGGCGTCCTCCGGGGAGCGTCCGGGGGGGCTTGAAATATCGAAACTGAAGTAGACTTTCTTGTCCTCAAAATAAATCAGCAGCTCACCTGAATAGACGCGAAGCGAAAGTTGATGCAGCAGATCCGGTCCTTCGATTCGGTCAAGCGGTAGAGAACGATTACGCGCGATGGATTCGGTATCGGGATCGGCCTCGTCCTGGAACAGGTTGGCAAGGCGGGGAAGGATGTAATCGTTCAACTGCTTGATATCGGCCATCGATTCGCAGTAGATTAAGCTGATCGGATGTTCCTGGTCCGCATCGGCATTAAACCGGCGGATTTTGACGTCGGCCGAATGCTGGAAGTATTTTTTTAAATACGGAATATCGATCGGGCCGGTTGATTGGTCGAAATTGATGTCGCTAGGGTTCATGCGGATCGTCCTTTCTTGCTAGTTCTCACTAAGGCGGCAGCGAAAACAACGAGCGTCATGAACGCAATAAAGTAAGCGTTCGCCGGGAAAATATATCGGATCATCAGGTGCTGGAACATGACGTCCGTAAAGACATAACAGCTAAGTGGAACAAGAAGGACCGTAACGGAGACAAGTAGAGTAGCTCTTTTGCGGGAGGAGCGTTTGATCCACATGTCGGCGATGATAATCAGCGCGAAGGAAATACGGATGCAACTCCCGGACAACCATTGGTAGATCGAGAAGAAGTCGGTTTGCGATACGTATTTGCCAAATCCGGCGATTCGCCACTCCTCGTAAGCCGGGTATCGCTGGATGGCGGCTTCAAACGGATTAAATTCAACGATCGCTCCCGTCAGCGGGCCCAGTGTCAAGCCAAAGAGGATGACGGCGAGTATAATCATTTGCTTTTTGTTCAAAGGCGCTTTCAGGTAAGGATGGAGAAACAAGATAAAAAATAATTCAAACAAACCTGAGCAGGCGTACAACACGCCCCTTAGCACCGGGCTCCAGCCAAATTCGAATAACGGAAACAGCAGATGGTAGTCTTTATGCTCGACGTTAACGATGGCGACGTAAAATCCAAGAATCACCACAAGCGGAAGCAAGATCGCCGACGTTAGGGTGATGGCCTTCATCCCCTTTAAAGCTCCGATCAAACAAAGTGCCATCAAAATGATGGAGGTAGCAATAAGCGGGGTATACGGGAGAAAGGTCACCTTCATCCACATCACCGTATCGAATAAACTAAACCAGGCGGTGACGAAGAAAAACAACGATAGAGCACATTGGAACAAAAAAGCAGGAATTCGGCCAAGCCGATGGCGAATCCAATCGGGTAGGGGCTGCGTTCCGATTCGGGAAGAAGCGAATAGAATCAGGCCAATCATGAGCGCAAAGGGAATCACTGCGAGAATGACAGACACCCATGCGTCTCGCTTGGCGATTTGCAGCAGCGCAGGGATGATAAAGACATGGTTTGTAATCCCAACGGTGAGCATCAGCGTCATGATAGCTTGAAGTTTTGTAGGTTTAGGTGTGTTGATCATCGGCTTCTCCCATTTCTCATTAGTGGTAATATTATCTGCAGAGGAGGCTCGTAGCATGCAACACCGTAAGCTATGGATGATCGGACTCTTGATTCTCGTTGGTGCGATGTTGTTGGTTGGTCTGCAACGCTTCCAGGAAGCCGGTCAAGAGGAACCGGAGGTTCTCCTGGATCCCGTTGAAGCGGCGGATCAGCAATTGGGGACCCTGTATTCAATCGGGCAAGCGGTTACGGCAGATCCTTTCCCGATGACCTTGAAATGGCAAGGGGAATGGGCTTCGCTGCTCTCCCCCGAGGAAGCCGCTGGGGTGTTAACGAGCCGGTTGGGGCTGCCGGGACCGGAAACTTCGATGGTCCAGGGGCGTACCGTTTATGGGGCCGAAGGCTTGAGCGAAGGCTTCTCCACCAACCTCCAATTAACCCAGCTGGAGGAAGGCAAGCTTTATGCCATGGTTCGCTTGGAAGCAGTAGGCGACGCTACGGCATCGTCGTTGGAGCTTCTGCGGGAAGCCCAACGGACGGCAGGCGAATCGTTGGCAGACGAAGGGGTGCACATTACCTGGAATGCGGCGATCCAAGGGATCGCTTGGCCGGCTACGGTAACTAAGGATTCTCCGCCGGATCTTGAGCAGGCTTCTGCCTTATCCCACACTCTGGAGAAGTTGGAATCGAAAATTTCGGGGTTGCCGAAGTTGAAACTGAAGCGGGCGGAAGGATTTGCGGATGAACAGACCGCGAGTCAGACCTATGCCGTAGATGCCTTGCCGATTACCGTTCAAAGCGGCGATCAGCGTGTGGCGCTGCAGTTGGCCGTACACCGCAACAGCGGAACCGGCATGGATGAGATCACGATCGGCATGCCGTTACTCACTGTGGAATATTAAAGATCATCAAGGAGGCGGGGGAAGGTGCAACGTCTGTTGCTGCATCAGCAAAGCCGCTACTCGGAAATCTCCGTCTATGAGACGGACGAGTTGTATGGCGAGCGTGGTTTGTTTCGCGTCTTGCAATTCGCCAGCGAGGCGGTGCAAGGTGCAATGGATATGAACCGGCCGGAGCGGATCATACTAGAATATCCGCGTGCGATGCTGCATTTGCTTCAACACCAGGTGCCGCTGCTGGATCGGGTGTTCATAATCGGCCAAGGAGCGGGAACGCTCGCCAGCCATTTGTCCGGGCGCGGTGTCATCGTGGCGGAGATCGATCCGCTGGTGGCGGAAATCAGCCGCACCTATTTCGGTTATACGGGCGATTCAGTGCGGATTGGAGACGGCCGCTCCCTGCTGGAAGAGGAGAAGCTGGGTTCCCTCGACGGCATTATTATCGATGCGTTCTCCGAACAGGGTACGCCGGCCCATTTAACGTCGCTTGGTTTTTTTCGACTTGCTGCGGAAAGACTGGATCCGGAAGGGCTGCTGCTGCTGAACGTTTTTGGCCGCGGGGCCGACGACGCCTGGATGGCGGCAATTGCGACAACCTTGCGAGAGGTGCTGAACGAGGTCCGGGTCTTTTCGCTGCCACCGGAGTTGCCTCATGAACCGCGAAACATGATGATTGCAGGAAGCCGTAAACCAATTCAGTATCAAGCTCATGGCCTGGCGGGATTTGCTGAAGTTGAGCCCCGGCCGGGGTATATCATCCATGACATCCCCTCTTAAGAAAAGTTTGCTTAAATTTCAGAAAACCCAAGGTTTTCTGAAATAGATGTGATGGCATCCGTAAAGCGAATATGCTAAAATGGCATCACATCCCGTGATGCAATGTAAAGATATGTCCTTGATCGGGAATGAAGTTGAAAATTCACTAATCTTACATAGAAAGAATGAGGAGCCATGGCTGAAAATGTAAATCAGGAAACGGTTCGGCCCCCAGGGGCGGTATTTTTTATTTTCGGAGCTACCGGAGACTTGGCGCGTCGCAAGCTCTTTCCGGCCATTTATTCCTTATATCGCGAGGGCAAATTGGCCGAGGATTTCGCCGTGGTTGGTGTGGCCCGGCGTCCGCGTTCGGACGAGGAATTCAAGGACGATCTCTATCGTTCCATTGAGGAATTCTGCCGCTATAAAATCGATGACAAGGAGCAATGGGCGCGGTTCGCAAACCATTTCGCCTATAAATCGCTGGACATCAACAACGTTGACGGTTACCGCGAACTCCGAGAACTAACGGAATCCGTAGAGTCGCGCTTTGATATTCCCGGAAACCGTCTGTTCTATCTGGCCTTGGCGCCGGAACTGTTCGGCAGTGTATCTTTTAATTTGCAGAAGGGCGGCATGCTGAACACCAGCGGCTGGCACCGGTTGGTGATCGAGAAGCCGTTTGGCTACGACCTGCAGTCGGCGCAGAAGCTTAACGAAGAATTAAGCCAGGTGTTCAAGGAAGAGGAAATCTACCGGATCGACCACTATCTCGGCAAGGAGATGGTGCAGAACATCGAAGTAATTCGCTTTGCGAATGCCTTCTTCGAGCCGCTCTGGAACAACAAGCATATCGCCAATGTGCAAATTACGCTGAGCGAAACGGTTGGCGTGGAAGAGCGCGGCGGGTATTATGATCATGCCGGTGCTTTGCGGGATATGGGGCAGAACCATATGTTGCAAATGCTGACGATGATCGCCATGGAGCCGCCAAGCCGCCTGTTCCCCGAGGACATTCGCGACGAGAAGGTCAAGGTGCTGCGTTCGCTGCGTCCTTACGATTCGGCACAGGAAGTGAAGGAATACGTGGTGCGCGGGCAATACACCGAAGGGGAAGCAAAAGGCAAGAAGCTCCCGGGTTATCGCCAGGAGGACAAGGTGGACCCGAACTCCAACACGGAAACGTATTTTGCGGCCAAAGTCTTTGTGGACAACTTCCGCTGGGCCGGCGTGCCGTTTTATATCCGCACCGGGAAGAGACTGCCCGTGAAAACGACGGAGGTTGTGGTCGAATTTAAGCAGATGCCAACCAATGTCTATCTCGGTCAAAAGCATACGCTGGAACCGAACCTGTTGGTGATCCGCGTTAACCCGATGGAGGGCATCTACATCAAGATCAATGCCAAGAAGCCGGGTTCGGAATCGCAGATCGAACCGCTGGCGATGGAATTTTGCCAAAGCTGCTTGGTCGGGATTAACTCACCGGAAGCGTATGAACGCCTGATCCATGACGCGGCTCAAGGAGATTCGACGTACTTTACCCGTTGGGATGAGGTGGCGACGGCTTGGGCTTTCGTCGATCGGATCGCTGCGGCCTGGGCGCAAAACCCTTCCGACATCAGCACGTATCCGGCTGGCTCCTGGGGGCCGAAGGAAGCGGATGAGCTGCTCGCGAAGGATGGCTTCCACTGGTGGCCGGTGAATGGTCAAGAGGAAGACAACGTGATTTGGATCAATCCGAATTGATGGTATTGTCCCGTCACCCGTAAGGACGGCGGGCGAATAGAATAGATCGTGCTGGAAACACCTTCATGTCCCGGCCTGGGCGGGAGGTGTTTTTGCTTAACTGTCGGACAAAATATGTTACAATAGAGAACGTGAATTTGTGGAACGAGAGGAACGTGAGCATGAGCAAAGCATTAGACCAAGTGCTGCAGCAGGAAGTGGACAAACGGCGTACGTTTGCAATCATTTCCCACCCGGATGCCGGGAAAACGACGCTGACCGAAAAACTGCTGCTGTTCGGCGGCGCGATACGCCTCGCCGGATCGGTCAAGGCGCGCAAAGCGAGCAAACACGCGACGAGTGACTGGATGGAAATCGAGAAGCAGCGGGGGATTTCCGTTACTTCTTCCGTCATGCAGTTTGATTATAACGGCCATCGGGTGAATATTCTGGATACGCCGGGCCACCAAGATTTCTCGGAGGATACCTACCGGACGTTGACCGCAGCGGACAGCGCCGTCATGCTGATCGACGTGGCCAAAGGCGTCGAGGCACAGACGATTAAGTTGTTCCAGGTGTGCGCGAAGCGGGGCATTCCAATCTTCACCTTCATCAACAAGCTGGACCGGGAAGGTCGGAACCCCTTTGAGTTAATGGAGGAAATTGAGCAGGTGCTAGGCATCCGCTCCGTGCCGATGAACTGGCCGATTGGGATGGGCCGCGAGTTGTCCGGCGTCTATGATCGGATGAAGAACCAGGTGGAGCTGTTCCAGGGCGACGATCATTCCACCATCCAGGTGAAGAAGGTAGACGGCTATAACGATCCGGTGATCCGTGAAATGGCCGGGGACTATCTTCATGATCAACTGTGTCAGGATCTGGAGCTGCTGGACGTAGCGGGCGATCCGTTTGACCTGGAGAAGGTCCTTAACGGGCAACTGACACCGGTATTCTTCGGCAGTGCGGTCAACAATTTCGGCGTGCAGACGTTCCTGGAGAACTTCCTGCAGCTGGCGCCTAAGCCGGAGCCACGCCGCAGCACGCAAGGGATGATTGAGCCAACCAACGAGAAATTCTCGGGGTATGTGTTCAAAATCCAGGCGAACATGAATCCGGCCCACCGCGACCGGATCGCTTTCCTGCGAATCGTCTCGGGCAAGTTCGAACGCGGCATGTCCGTGAAGCATGTGCGGGCGGGCAAGGAAATCAAGTTGTCCCAGCCGCAGCAATTCCTCGCCCAGGATCGGGATATCGTCAGCGAGGCTTATCCGGGGGATATCATCGGGTTGTTTGACCCGGGAATTTTCCGAATCGGCGATTCCTTGAGTCAAGGCAGCGAGATCGTGTTTGACGAGATGCCGACGTTCTCGCCGGAGATTTTCGCTAAGGTGACGGTGAAGAATGCCCTGAAGCATAAGCAATATCAAAAGGGTATCGACCAGTTGACCGAGGAAGGCACGATTCAGGTCTTCACGACGGTAGGCTTCGAGGACACGTTGCTGGGTGTCGTTGGGCAGCTGCAGTTCGAAGTGTTCGAATACCGGATGAAAGGCGAGTACGGCGTGGATGTGCAGCTGCAGCGGATGCCGTTTCAGTTCGCGCGCTGGATCGTGAGCGAGAAGATTGATCCCTCCAAGTTCCGGATCAATTCCACGTTGGTAAAGGACAAGAAAGGCAACTACGTTGCCTTGTTCGAGAACGAATACGCGATGCGGACGGCGATGGAGAAAAATCCGGACGCCCAGTTCCTAGAGACTGCGCCTTAAGCTGCGCGCTAAGCTAAAGTGCATTAGTGAAGACCGCCCTGGATAGGGCGGCCTTTTTTTGTTGCGGGCAGTTCTATTTCATCATTTGAGGCTGGCCTGATCCACTTGCTGCTTGAGCACGGATACCAGTTCGTTTTGTTCCGGCGTATCGATATGCTTCCAGATCGTTTCGAAAACGACGCCAAGGCCTGGCAACGCCGCTTCCTGGGCATCGATCGAGCCTTCGATCATCTCCCGCAGCCCTTGCTCGTCTTTGCCTTGGATTTTGTGCATCACCGCTTGACGCAGGTCGAGTGTAATGGATGGCACGTGTTTTCCCTCCTTGAAATAAGTGACTTGCCCGGTGTTAATTTGCCCGAAGGAAACTGTGATAATGCGCGGGGTGGGGAACGTGATCTGTAAGCGTGGTTGTAGGGGGATTGTGGGGATGGTGAACGTAACTTGTGCTCGAAGGATGTAGGTGTGATAGTGATGCTGGTGGTGAAAGTGATGGTGATGGTTATGGTGATGCTGGTGGTGATGGTAATGCTGGTGTGTTGTTGATGGTGATGCTAATGGTGATGGTGATGCTGGTGGTGATAGTGATGCCAATGGTGATGATGATGCTGGTGGTGAAGGTGATGGTGATGGTTATGGTGATGCTGGTGGTGATGGTAATGCTGGTGTGTTGTTGATGGTGATGCTAATGGTGATAGTGATGCTGGTGGTGATGCGGTGGTGATGGTGTGATGGTGATGCCAATGGTGATGATGATGGTGATGCTGGTAGTGATGGTGATGCCAATGGTGTAGTGATGCTGGTGTGATGGTGATGCCAATGGTGATGATAATGCGGGTGTGATGTGTGGGCGTGGTAGTGAGGGTGATGGTGGTAATGGCGAACGGCCGTGATCGTGATTAGGAAACGTAGCCGTGGTCATAATTGTGGGCGTAATCGTGGTGGTGATGTTGCTGTTACTGATGCTGAGGCATGAACGTGACCTGTGATCGTAGTTGTGGTGTGGTCTCGGAGTTGATGGTGGGTGTAGCGGTGGTGCGTGATCCGTGGCCGGAGTTGTGGTACGTAATTGAGATCGTGATCCGTGAATCCATGAAACCATAATTCGTGACCGTGCTGTGACCGTAGTTGTGAAACGTAGTCGTAATCGTGACTCGTGTCGTGACCATGCCGTACCGTAGTCATAATCGTGACTCGTGTCGTGACCATGCAGTACCGTGGTCGTAATCGTGACTCGTGTCGTGACCATGCCGTACCGTGGTCGTAATCGTGATTCGTGTCGTGACCATGCCGTACCGTGGTCGTAATCGTGATTCGTACCGTAACCGTCCTGTAACGTAATCGTCCCATGCCGTAACGGACCGTAATGACGTTATTTGCTCATTTCCCGGATATTTCCCGTTCTAACGGACTCCAGAGCTCTTATTGGGCTTTTTTGGCGGTGGTTACACTAGTTTTGTCCGAAATAAGGTCTCCTCGGTCCGTTAAGTTCAGGTAAATGGCCAAGCGAAATAAATAGCGCCTCTGGTGTCCGTTAGCGCTTCTGTGCTGGCGCCATGAGGAGCCTTTGACGCGCGATAAACTTCTACGTAATCTGTGATCGTAGTTGTGGCCCGTAATCGTAATCGTGACTCGTGATTCGTACCGTTACCGTCCTGTAACGTAATCGTCCCATGCCGTAACGGACCGAAATGACGTTATTTGCTCATTTCCCGGATATTTCCCGTTCTAATGGACTCCAGAGCTCTTATTGGGCTTTTTTGGCGGTGGTTACACTAGTTTTGTCCGAAATAAGGTCTCCTCGGTCCGTTAAGTTCAGGTAAATGGCCAAGCGGAATAAATAGCGCCTCTGGTGTCCGTTAGCGCTTCTGTGCTGGCACCATGAGGAGCCTATGACGCGCGATAAACTTCTATGTGATCTGTGATCGTAGTTGTGGCCCGTAATCGTAATCGTGACTCGTGATTCGTACCGTTACCATCCAGTGACGTAATCGTCCCATGCCGTAACGGACCGTAATGACGTTATTTGCTCATTTCCCGGATATTTCCCGTTCTAACGGACTCTAGAGCTCTTATTGGGCTTTTTTGGCGGTGGTTACACTAGTTTTGTCCGAAATAAGGTCTCCTTGGTCCGTTAAGTTCAGGAAAATGACAAAGCGGAATAAATAGCGCCTCTGGTGTCCGTTAGCGCTTCTGTGCTGGCACCATGAGGAGCCTTTGACGCGCGATAAACTTCCTCATGAGCTGTCTTCAAACCATGCTCCTACCGGATTGTGGTATACTAATTCGGATGGATAAAATATGGGTGGTGAGCGCATGGCAAATGCAGCCAAAAAACAGTTCGCCGTGATCGGTATGGGCCGGTTTGGCTTAAGCGTAGCAACGGCACTCAGCAATATGGGCTTCGACGTTCTGGCGATCGATGCCGACGAGCATAATACGCAGGCCGTGGCGAATTTGGTCACGCACGCGGTATCCGCGGATTCCACCGATGAAGATGCGCTGCGCGCACTGGGGATTCGGAATTTCGATGTGGTAGTCGTGGCGATTGGCGAAGATATCCAGGCCAGTATTTTAACAACGCTGATACTAAAAGACATGGGCGGGCCGCTTATCGTCGTGAAGGCGCAAAACGAATTGCATGGGAAGGTATTGCAGAAAATTGGGGCCGATAAGGTCATTTTCCCAGAACGGGATATGGGGCTTCGGGTGGCGCATCATCTGACTTCTCCAAATATTTTGGATTACATCGAATTGTCCGACGAGTACAGCATCGTGGAGATGCGGGTTGGCTCGCAGATGGTCGGCAAGAACCTGAAAGAGCTGGACATCCGCGCACGCTATGGCTGCAACGTGATGGCGATCAAACGGGGCGGCAAAATGAACATCTCCCCAGCGGCAACGGACCAACTAACGGAAGAAGACGTGCTTGTAATCGTAGGCGAAAAAGGTGATTTGACGAAGCTGGAGCTGGCTTACGCGGAGGAATAAGTAAGCTAGCTTGGTGGACGAAAGAGAAAGATGAGTTTAGGATGACCCGTTGATTTGATACCCTTACTGAGGATGGAGTTTGTATGGAAATAGTGTCTCCGCAAAACCCCCGCGTCAAGGAATGGGCGGGGCTGCTTGAGAAGAAAAATCGGGACAAGCAGGGCAAATACTTAATCGAAGGCCTCCATTTGGTGCAGGAGGCGCTGCAGGCCAAGGCCGACGTGGAATGCGTCTGCTACGATCTCGATCGCGGCATACCGGCCGAGCTGCAGACCGCGGCGTCCGCCGGGCTGGACGTCGACTGGATCGGCGTGTCCGCCGCCGTGATCGCCAAATGCAGCGACACGAAGTCGCCGCAGCCGGTGTTCGCGGTCGTCCGCAAGGACCGCGGGACGATCGCTCCGCTCCTGAGCAAGGAGCGGAGCTTGGTGGTGGTGCTCGACGGTGTGCAGGACCCCGGCAACGTCGGCACCATCATCCGCAGCGCCGACGCGGTCGCGGCGGACGGGGTCATCGTCGGCGCAGGCTGCGCCGACATTTACGGGCCCAAGGTGCTGCGCGCCACCATGGGCTCGCTGTTCCACCTGCCGGTCGTGCATGCCGACCTGGCAGAGGTGCTGCCGCAGGCGAAGCAGCGGGGCATCCGGCTGGCCGGGACCAGCCTGCAGGCGGCGGCGAACTGCTTCGCCTACGACTTCGCGCAGCCGGTGTGGCTGCTGTTCGGCAGCGAAGGCAGCGGGCTCAGCCCGGAAGTCCGTCGGCTGATGGACGACGGGCTGCTGATCCCGATGCGCGGCCAGGCCGAATCGCTAAACGTGGCGATGGCCGCCACCGTGCTGCTCTATGAAGCGATGCGACAGCGGTATTACCGCTAACGCCGGCGGTCCATAAAGCAAAGACCGGACAAGATCCAACCACAGGTTGCGTGGATCTTGTCCGGTCTTTTTTCGGCTCAGGTCTCGGTTAGCGAAGCAGGTGAACGATTCGGGCTGCAGTTTGGACTGTGGTTCGAGCCGGAGATGATCGCTCCGGACAGCGACCTGTATCGCAGCCATCCCGACTGGTGCCTGCACGTGGAAGGACGTCACTGGACGGAATTTCGATCCCTAACGAGCTGAAGGACTATTATAGTTACTCAGTTCATCTGAAAGCTGTGGAGTAAGTCATCTGCTTTAGAGCCAAAACTAATAAAACCCCGTAACCAGATTCTGGTTCGGGGTTTTACCTAAGTCAAACTATTGATGGCAAGCTTCGCATAAATGGCTTTTTTGTTTAATTCCAGATCGTTCATATAATGATCGATTTTGGAATTCAGCTGTTCAATCAGGTACGTACGGATTTCCTCAATAAGCTCCTCCTGGCAGAAGGCGGAAATGGCCAGGGTACCGTCGCAGTAATGCTTCGTCTCGTAAACGGCGATATTCAGCTTCTCTTTATACAACCGTTTAACCGGTCCTTTGATCGGTTTGATCTCGTAATACCGATTCGTTTCGACGAGCAATCTCCAAGGTATGATCCTGGATGCAAGCTGATCTCTCCTTAATTCTATGGTGACTTGATACAGTGTTTTAGAGCTGTTCATGATGATGATCCCCTTGTATATTTATACGCCCTTATGAATATTATACCACAAGTCATAAAAGCTTTTGAAGATGATTGATGCAACTTTATGACTAAAAAAGTGATACTAAAGTACTATATAGCAATATACCTGAATAAATCAAGTGTCAAATCAAACAAATATCCGTTAGCCCTGCGCGTCCTTCTTTTTTGCCTCTGTCCCGCATAACTTTTTAGAGAAGCCGTTTTATGGAAGGTTAGAGCATCCTCTAGAACTTTTCCCGCTGCAGGGGGGGTGAATCATGCGGATACGACGACGCGGATGGCGGAGCCGGACAAGGCGGCCGAAGCGCAGACGGAGAATATGGATCGCCGTCGTGATCATTTCGATTATTGGTCTGGTGCAATTTGTTCAGTACGTGGAACGGCGAATGACGGGGCCTATCGTTCATCTAGCTCAGATCCGAGTCAAACAAATCGCCACGGAGTCGATCAATGACGCGATCACCGCCCAGGTGGCGAATCAACAGCAGGTTGGGCAACTGATCGATTGGAAGATGGATGATAACGGGAAAATCACGGGTTTTATGTTAAACTACTCCGCTCATATGAAGGTGACGTCCGAGACGATTCAAACGGTTCGGCATACGCTGGATGAGGTAGCCCGGCTGTCGGAAACCATCCCGTTGGGGCAGGCCCTTGGCAGTCCGCTCTTGGCTTCCTTTGGTCCGAGCATCCCGATCAAGATCGAGCCGAAGGGCGACGTGAAGGTGGATTTGAATACCCGTCGTCAGGATGCCGGCATCAACATGATCCTGGTAGAGGTCTATCTCCGGGTGAGGACGGAGCTGGCCGTGGTGGTTCCTTTTGACATGGAGTCGCAATCGGTCGAAACGGAAATTCCGGTTTCCTACTTGCTTGTGGTTGGAGATGTACCTATGTATTACTATGACAGTAAAGGAAACCCGGTTGGCGAGGGGCAGGCGGATGCTCCAAATATTGCACTTCCGGCGTTACCGGGCAAGGAAGAGAGCAATGAACCGCCGGCAACCAAGGAAGACACGACCCTACCAAACGGACCCGACGGGTCGGGGGGAGCGGCTGGGAATACAGAAGCGGGGAATACAGGCTCAGAGGAGCCGTCGAATTCAGAAACCAATGCAGGGGGATCGCATTAAAAAAGGGCGCCGGTTATTTGGACGCCCTTTTATTTTTTTTGGAGCGTTCGGCTTGCTCCCATTTCTTCAGCAACGGATAAGGGTCAAACGCCCATTCCGTACTTCCGGTATCTCGGTAAATCCCGTAGTGCAGGTGCGGCGGGAATTTCCCCGAAGTCCCCGGCGGACCGTAACCGCTGCTGCCGACCCAGCCGATCGTTTGCCCAGGCTCGACGAAATGACCCACCTCGATCCCTTTCTCATAACCCTGCAGGTGCGCGTAGTAATGGTAACGGTTTTGGATATCCCGTATGCCGATACGCCAACCGCCATAGGGATTCCATCCCTTCGTTTCCACCAGGCCATAGCAAACGCTGCGTACGGTGACGCCCATCGGGGCGAATAGGTCGGTACCTTCATGGATGCGTAATCCTCCCCAGCCGCGGCGGTCTCCCCAGGTGTCGCGATAGGTATAGGTGCTTCGTAATGGCAACGGGAATGCGCTGTCGGACAAATTCAGCCGTCCCCAGTGTTTGTACATTTTCGCGAATTGGCGAATCCGCTCTACTGCGGAATCGTTCTGATAGTAGCGCCACAGGGCGATGCGGAAATCCTCTTCCTTGTAGCCGAAGCCGGTTAAATAAGAAGCCAAGGTGAACAAAGCATCCCGATCGTTCCTCGGATCCGCTGCACCGTCAGCGGTGGCGTCTTTCCCAATGCCGCCAAACAATTCGATCGTGGCCGGATTGCGGTCTTCGGCATCCGGATTCAGCGGGCCGCTCCAAAACGCTTCCTTGAAGCGGAACCCGGTGAGTCGCTGCTCCTGCTGCTGTTGCTCCTTGCGCGGTGTAAGGGTGCGTTCGTATTGATCCACTGCGGCAAGCCAATACCAGGGAACCCGCGTGAGCAGCTCCATTTCTTCAAATAGGGTACGTCGTTGCTCGTAAACGCTGACGACCGCCTGCGCCGATGTCCCCGGGGCTTCGGCAGACGCTGCACCAAAGCCGGATCCCGGCCATAAAGAGGTGATCAGCGCAACGCTGATCATACAACAAACCGCTTTGCCGCGGGCAAATCGATAAGACCTCAAGGCAAGTATTCCTCCTTCGCCTTTATTTTGCACGCGATTCGTGACCTCTCTTAGATTGAGGCAAACGCTGTGTTTTTATTCCATTTTGTGAAGTAGGTTTTTCCAGCGGTTTCATGATATAATAAATGGCGCTACGGCTTAAATCACAAGAAGGAAGGTCTTGCGCTTTGGCAAAACAAATCCAGGAACCGAAACCGGATTGGATTCGTATCAAGCTGACGACAGGGGATAATTATCAGGACATCAAGCAGATGATGCGCTCCAAAACCTTACATACCGTTTGTGAAGAAGCGCGTTGTCCAAACATATATGAATGCTGGGCGAACCGGACGGCGACGTTTATGATTTTAGGCGATATTTGCACGCGGGCTTGCCGCTTTTGTGCGGTGAACACCGGTCTGCCGACCGAGCTGGACCTGCAGGAGCCGCAGCGTGTAGCGGAAGCGGCAGAGCAGATGAATTTGCAACATTGCGTGGTTACGAGCGTGGCCCGGGACGATCTGAAGGATGGCGGGGCCAGCATTTTCGCCGGAACCATTCAGGCGATTCGCGAACGCTTGCCACTCTGCAGCGTAGAAGTGCTGATCCCGGACTTTCAGGGGGATGAAGAAGCGCTGCGGATCGTCATGGAGGCGAAGCCCGATATCTTGAACCACAACATCGAGACGGTGGAACGGTTGTCCGACCGCGTCCGGGCGAAGGCGAAATACCGCCGCTCTTTGGAGCTGCTCCAGCGGGCCAAGGCGATGAAGCCGGAGATTCCTACGAAATCCAGCATCATGCTGGGCGTTGGGGAGGAATGGGACGAAATTTTGCAGGCGATGGATGATCTGCGTGCCGTAGACTGCGATATTTTGACAATCGGCCAATACCTGCAGCCTACACCTCAGCATTTACGTGTGGAGAAGTACTATAAGCCCGAGCAATTTGCCGAGCTGAAGGAAGAGGGGATGAAGCGAGGCTTCAGCCACGTGGAGTCCGGTCCGCTCGTGCGCAGCTCGTATCATGCGCATGAACAGGTGAATTCGGCTAAGAAAAAAGCAGGCGTCCCCGCTTCGTCGTAAACCAGAAGGAGGATGGATCCTTTGATTCAAATCGGCGGCAGAACCTACGAACTGATTCAGAATTATCGGGACGCTTGGGATCCCGAAGCGTTTAAGCAGCGGTACAGCGAGGTGCTTGACCGCTATGATTACATCATTGGCGATTGGGGTTACGAGAAGCTTCGTCTCAAAGGCTTTCTTCGAGACAATCATCCCAAGGCGAACCGGGATACGGCGTATTCCGGCATTACGGATTATATCAACGAATACTGCAACTTCGGCTGCGCTTATTTCGTCCTCCAGAAGGTGAAAGACAACCATAAGGACAAGGACGCGCCTAAAGACAAAGACGTCGGAAGCGAAAAAGCGGCAGTGTTGCAGGAAACAGAAACGGCCCCCGAATAATCGGGAGGCCGTTTTTTTGCGATGATGGAATAAGTTCGATTTAGTTCATGGATAAGTTCAGAAAGCCTTGTTTATAGCTCCAAGTCAGCTTCGGATATTTCTTCTGGAATTCGTTCAGTTCCAGATACGACTCGCCATCCACCAGTTTAGCCGTTTTGGCAGCCAACGTGAACCCGCTTTGCTTCCCTAGGCGATCCGTGATGGTTAATTTACCGATGCTTGTGCTCCAAACCGGGGTGCCTTGAATCAGCGAGGACAACAAGCGGGAAGGGGCATACACTTGCTTGCCGCTTTGGATCACATCGATATACCCCGGGAAATCCGCTCCATTAATGCTCAACGAAGCTGGTCCTCCACTTACGCTGATATGCCGCACGCCGGCTTCATACATTCCGGTAATCAGCTGAGCGGCTGCGTTGTTGTTGACCTCGATGTCCGGCTTCAGACCGATATGGTTGAAATCGAGCTTCTTTGGCGTTAGGTAAGCTTGGACGGTTAGCTTCAGCGAACTGCCATTGGAAAGCGGGAATACGTTCTGGATACGAGCTTTGCCGTAAGTTTGCGCCCCTACCACCTTGGCAATCCCGTTGTCGCGAAGCGCACCCGTCAAAATTTCCGAAGCGCTGGCGGAGAGCCCGTTGGTCAGCACCACCACCGGCATGCCGATGTCTTTTCCGCCCGTGATCTCCACCGGCTGCAGTTCACCGCCCTGGTCTGCGGTATACATCAAGGTACCTTCCTTCATAAATTGCTTGGCGATATTGGCCGCGGATTCGACGTATCCGCCGAGGTTGTCGCGCAGGTCCAAGACGAGCGCGCCGATGCCTTCCTGACGCAGGGAGGCCAGTTGATCGGCAAATTCCTCGTCCGCTGTATCGGAGAAGGAGGAGATGGCGATATAGCCGACCTTACTCGAAGGAATTACCGTTCCGGTGACGGAAGGCAACGAGAAATGGCCGCGCTTAATCGGGTAAACCAAAGTTTGTCCGGTCCGGTTCACCGTGATGTTGACCTGGGTATTCTCTTCCCCTTGAATCCGGGCCACATCCTCGCTGCTGCTCACCAACTGCCCGTCCACCTTAGTAATGATATCGCCCGCTTGAAGTCCTGACTTGGAGGCGGGGGAGTTGGGCAATACACCGGTGATGTATAACTTGTCATTATAGAAACGAAGCGTAACTCCGATCCCAACGAATTCCTGATTTACGCCATTCTCGAAGTCCTGCAGCTCCTCTTTGGAGTAATAATCGCTATAGGGGTCGTCCAACGAATAAACCATGCCGCGTATCGCATGATCCAGAAATTCCTGACGCTCCACGCCTTCAATATTGTAGGCTTCCAAATAGTCCAAGACTTCCTGAAGCGCTTGGAGGTCGGAGGAGGTTTCCGTTGAACCGAGATGAATAATCGTTCCGGCCTCGGCGGTCAGGGGCGTTCCTGCCGCAGCTGCAGCCCCTGCTGCTCCAGCAGCTTGCGGCAACCCCAGCAGCGTTAGGGACAACATCGGGATTAATGCGTACTTACGGAATGAAGTTAAGATCATATTCAGTTCTTCCTTTACATAGTTTTCGACATTCGGGAGCTTGTCTTCCCCTCGACTAGTCTAGGAATGCATTACGTACCCGGCTCCAAAAAGGAAACGGCCGATAGCGGACAAAGCTGATTTTCTGCTCGGACACCTGGCAGCGAACGGAGACCAAATCATCCATCGGCAGGTTGACGTGGTCAATCGTCAGCAGCAAATTTTGTTCCTTGCGCGAATAAATATCGCAGTGATGGTGCTTCGGCAGCACCAACGGGGAGCCCAGCGTTCGGAACACCCGATTGTTGATCGAAGCGATCTCCGTGATCTGCAGCGCTTCAATCGTTGGATGGATCATCGCCCCCCCCAAGCTTTTGTTATAGGCGGTACTGCCGGAAGGGGTGGATACGCAAATGCCGTCGCCGCGGAACATTTCGAATATTTGATCATTGATATCCACTTGGGCTACGACGGTGCCGTCGACGCCCTTCAGCGTAAACTCGTTTAAGCAGATATGGGAGGAGGACCCGGACTTCTTCTGGATCTCCAGCTCGATCAAGGGATAACGGACGATACGTGGCCTCAACAAGCCAGGATCCGCATGCCCGCTCATCATTTGCACCAGCTCGGGAATTTCGTCAGCTTTCCAGTCGGCATAGAACCCCAAATGGCCGGTATGAATCCCAACGAAGGCAATCGAATGGATTTGATCGATAAACGTATGGAAGGCATGAAGCATCGTGCCGTCTCCACCGATGGAGACGACGATATCCGGGGATTTCGCATCCAGCTCAAGCCCTTGCTGCGCAGCGAGTTCATGAAAGGTCTGGCTTAATTCGACGGATAGCTGATCCCCGCGGTCAAGTACATAGTATCTCAAGTTGACAAGCTCCTTTGAAAGAGGCTGTTCAAAAAAAATCTCCGTTTTGAACACGCGCTTGAATATCCTTTTGTAAAGATCATAATCAATTCGCCCGCAGAACACAACGTTTCATTTTCGGTGCCGCCAGCGGCGAATGAATCCGGACAAGAATGACAAAATAAGCAAGATGGCCATCGTCACCAGAAAGAATCGGAGCGCCCCCGGTACGGCTTGCCAACCGTAAAGCACTTCTTTCCGTCCATACTCGGGCACGGCCATCGCCCATGCCGGTGCCGCTCCCATGAGGGGATTCCAGATGAGCAGCAGCAGACCAGTGGAAAGGACAGCGTGAAGAAACCGCGCCACCAGGAAAGGAAAATAACGCAGGTCAGCGCCATTTAAGATGCTGGCAACCTGGGCATGGACGGATAAGCCGCCCCAAGAGAGGATAAAGGCTGCAGCTGCAGCTTTAAACATCAGGGGAATTCCCTCCGGTGCCGCCGCTGCTTTAGCGCCCAAGGTAACCTCGAACAGGCCGCCCATCAGCGGCTCGGCTAATGGGCTAGGCAGCCCCAAGAGCGGCAGCAGATCGCGAAAGCCGGTATATAAAGAGCTCATAAACCCTGAGGCTGTTAGGACCTCGAGGATGACGGAGAAAAACACCACCAGGCCGCCGACGACGGCCATCAGCTGCAGGGAAGACACGACGGCTTGACGCAGCAGCTCTCCGAGGCTGCGCCCGTCCTGAATCCGGGCCTCGTGCATGGCCCGCAGCGCCAGCTTTAGGCTGAATCGACCGGATTCGTCGCCTTTCTCCGCGCCTGCAGGCTCGTCACGGTCTGGACGATAGAATCGCATGACCAGGCCGATCAGCAAGGCCCCGCCATAATGGGCCAGAGCCAGCGCGCCGGCCAACTTCGGATTGCCGAAGAAGCCAACCGAGACCGCACCGATCAGAAAGATCGGATCGGATGACGTCGTAAATGAGACAAGCCGTTCTCCCTCGGCACGGGAAACAAGATTCTGCTCACGCAGCTTAGTTGCCAGTTTGGCGCTGACAGGATAGCCGGAAGCAAACCCCATCGCCAGCACGAAGCCGCCGCTGCCCGGGATGCGGAACACCGGTCTCATCAGCGGATCCAGCAGCTTACCGAGAAAATGGACAATTCCAAAGCCAAGCAGCACCTCGGAAATCACGAAGAAGGGAAACAGGGACGGAAACAGCACGTCCCACCAAATGGCCAACCCGCGAACACCGGCTTGCCAGGAAGCCTCCGGATAGCCGATCATCAGTACGGCCAGCAAAAGCGCGGCAAAGAGGAACAGTAAAGCGGTTAAGCGTTTGAATACCATGGGTACGCCTCCACATTAAATCATAGTGAAGTGTATGAGTGGACTGGGACAAACAGCACAAAAAAATGAAGGAAGCGGTTTCATTAGGGGCTGATATTTCGAGGCTTCTATGCTAAAATGATTCTATAAGACCAATGTGGATCTTTAGAACCAGCTAAGATTCTTTCATAAACGGTGCAGCAGCCAAATTTTGTGGATGGAGTGATGTTCATGAGCATTGTCGCAGGGATTCTCGTCTGTGCTTTTGTTTATGTAATCCGCGCCTCTCTCGTCCATTCCGGCGAAGAGGATTGGCGCAGCTACTGATAGATTTGAGACCTGCGTTTAAGTAGAAGCTCCGGTAGGAGCTTTTATTTTTTTTTGATATAATAAGGAAAAACGGAGGCGGTGAATTAATGAATCAAGGCTTAAGCCTATACGACAACCTGGGCGGCGAGGCGACGATCCGGCGGCTGGTTGAGGCCTTCTATCCCCGGGTTCAACGGGAGCCGCTGCTGGGACCTTTATTCCCGGAAGACATCACCCCGGTGATGGAGAAGCAATTTATGTTCTTGTCGCAATTCTTCGGCGGGCCTTCGCTTTATTCCGATGCCGTTGGCCATCCGATGATGCGTGCTCGGCATCTGCCGTTTCCGGTCACGAAGGAGCGTGCGGAGGCCTGGCTGGGCTGCATGCGCGAAGCGCTGGAGGAGATTGGAATCGAAGAGCCGTTGCGGGAATTCGTGCTGGAGCGGTTATCCGGTCCGGCTTTTCATTTTGTGAACACACCATAGAGGAAACAGACGATCCGCCGGGCGGACTTTTGAAAGGGAGTAGGACGATTTGGAACTAGAACCTCTATATCAGATCAAAGTCACTTGCATCCATTGCCAAAATGAGTTTTCAACCTCGCGCGTGCGCCCCAGCTTCAAACGGGCCGTACGCACGGATACGGACTTTTGCGGATATTATCAGAAGGAGAATCCGGATTATTACGTTGTTCGGGTATGTCCTTCTTGCGGTTTTGCCTCGACGGAAAACTCGGCATCCCGGTTAACCGACCGGCAGAGGGCCCTCTTCCAGGAGGCGATTGGCAGCCGGTTCAGTCAGAAGAGCTACGGCGGCCACCGCGACTGGGATGCGGCGATGGAGACCTATAAGCTCGCGTTGATCTGTGCCCAGACCATCGGAGAGACCGATCGGATCATTGCCAGCTTGCTGCATCACATCGCTTGGTTGTACCGGTATAAGAACAATGTAGAACAGGAGAAGCGTTTCATGGAGTATTCGCTGGAGGCATACATCCGCGTCTACGAGAATGAGGGCGTCGGCGGCAGCGATGCCCGCCTAATGTACCTGATCGGCGAGCTGTACCGGCGAGTTGGTAATTATAACGATGCGGTCAAATGGTTTGGGCGCGTCATCAACGACAAGCGGATCATGGATGCGGCGATGATTCGGGCCTCCCGCGAACAGTGGGCGCTGTTGCGTGAGGAAATGCTGAACGGCGGGCATGAGCTACCGGAAGAAATGCGCGGCTAACGGACAAGCATACTCCGAGATCTTACATCAAGAAAGGCCGTCTCTGTAAGAAACGGCCTTTCTTTGCGTATCGGATTGCCCTTCGGACCTTGATTCAAGCACTAGGGCTGCTGGATTTACCGGACAACCGTATCGGTTAAGAGGTAATCGTTATCGCAGTCCAGCACATGAAGCTTGTTCCCGCAGCAGGGAAAGACCAGCAGTTTTTTCTTTCCTTCATGGATCGTCTTGAGCTCGCGGGGCTTCAGCGGCAGCAGCACGTTGCTGCTGGAGCAAAACGGGCACTCATGTACATAGACGTCCCCCATGACCACGTCATAAGGCCAGGACTGATTGAAGGGGATCATGAAGGATCGGGTTCTTGACCGGCTTGACCGGCTTGGCCTGAAGCCCCGGAGTCGGAATCGACAGATGGATGAGCTGCTTCCTCTTTGGCCAGTTCAGCGATTTTTTGCATCAGAATGTGCTGCGGCATATGCATAAGGTGCTCGATTGGCACTTTGAGTTTGGCGGCTAATTTCACGGCGGTATCCGCCGAAATTTGCAACGGTTTCATCGAAATCCCTCCTGTATTCTGTAGCGGCTATATAATAGTGCAACCCCTACTAGCATACACTGTTATCCCATAAGCCATCAATAATAACGATTCGGAAAGGAAGCGAACCTATGTCACGATTCGCAGGAACGATTCAACCCACTTGGGAATTGGAAACGATTTTTCCGGGAGGCTCTGCCTCCCCGGCGCTGCGCGATCATTTAGATGCTTTGGAACGGGATATTGCCACGTTCCGCGCCAAGCTGCAAGAACAAGAGGCCCCGTCCACCTTGGAGGAGACGAAGGCTTTGGACGGTTTGATCACGGATTTGCAAGCAGCGGCAGCCCGTCTGTATGAGGCGATCAGCTTTATTGGCTGCCTGACCGCTCAAGACCAGCACGATAAGAAGGCGGTCCAACTGGACGCTAGAGTCACCTCGCTAGGGGCTTCTTATAACAATGTCATGACGTTATTCTGGAACGTTCTCCGGTTAACGAACGATGAGGTTTGGGAAGCGTGGATGAAGCGGGAAGAAATCGCACCGATTTCCTTCATCCTCTCCGAGAAACGGGACCTGGCCCGGGAGAAGCTGGCACCGGAGCTCGAAAACCTGGTCTCTGACCTGGCCGTAGACGGCTACCATGGATGGGGTCAGCATTATGATACGATCGTCGCCAAGGTAGGTGTTCCCTTTGAAGAAGCCAATGGCGAAGTGAAGACGTTATCGGTGGGTCAAGCGGCCAATAAGCTGGACGATCCGGACCGGAACGTGAGGGAGCGCGTATTTGCGAGCTGGGAAGAAGCATGGACCCAATCGGAGGATTACTGTGCCGATACGCTGAATCGTCTGGCAGGGTTTCGGCTTAAATTATACGAGAAGCGCGGCTGGGATGACATTCTGAAGGAACCGCTGGCCATCAACCGGATGTCCAAAGCGACGCTGGATGCGATGTGGCAGGTGATCGTCGAGAATAAACCGAAGTTCGTCGCTTATCTGGAGCGCAAAGCCAAGCTGCTTGGCGTAGAGAAGCTGAGCTGGACCGATGTGGATTCCCCGCTGGGCCAAGCGTCTGGCCAAGTTACATATGAACAGGCAGCGGAGGACATCGTCCAGCAATTCGGTAATTTCAGTCCCAAACTGGCCGAGTTCGCCACGATGGCGTTTAACAAGCGCTGGATTGAGGCGGAGGACCGTCCGGGCAAACGCCCGGGGGGCTTCTGTACCTCCCTGCCGAAGAGCAAGCAGACGCGGATCTTTATGACGTTTGGCGGTACGGTATCTAACGTGTACACGCTGGCACATGAACTCGGGCATGCTTATCACCAGTATGTGATGGAAGAGCTGCCGATTTTCAACCAGGATTATGCGATGAATGTAGCGGAGACTGCATCAACGTTTGCTGAAATGATTCTGGCCGATGCTTTCGTGAAAAATGCGGCGAATGATCAGGAGAAAATCGTCCTGCTCGCCGATAAGGTACAAAATTCGGTCGCCTTCTTTATGAACATCCATGCCCGGTTCCTGTTTGAAACCCGCTTCTACGAGAAACGCCGGCAGGGGGTCCTGGATGCCGCTGAGTTGTCCGAGCTGATGGAGGAAGCGCAGCGGGAAGCCTTCCAGGGAGCGTTGGGCAGCTATCATCCACATTTCTGGGCATCCAAGCTGCATTTCTATATCACGGACGTGCCTTTTTATAATTTCCCTTATACCTTCGGGTATATGTTCAGCACCGGGATCTATGCGCTGGCACAACGTGAAGGCCAAAGCTTTGCGGCCAAGTATGATGCGCTTCTGCGGGATACCGGTCGGATGACGGTGGAAGAACTGGCCGCCAAGCATCTTGGTGTGGATTTAACCAAGCCGGATTTCTGGCGCGAAGCGATGGCGGTAAATGTGGCCGACGTCGATGCCTTTTTGGAACTAACCAAGTAACCCGCTTTCATAAATAGGCCCTCGAGAGAGGACCTATTTTCTTTGTTATTTTTTGTCGGATAGTGTAGAAAGTTCGATTCTCATTAGGTATAAATAACCAAATATGTAGCATATTGTTGATGCAAAGGAAATATTATCCTATAATGTGACATAAGCCCTATATCATAGGATGCAATCTTTGGGGGAAAGGTGGGAGAATATGCTGAGAGCTGAGCAAATTTCGCTCGTTCGGCAGATCGACATGGTTTTTAAGGAACTGGAGGAGGAGTTAGCGGGATTAACTTCCGGCACCGTATTTCTGCAGATCCGGAATAATACCGTCGGTAAATTTGGCATCCGCCACAATCCGATTGCGGGAAGGAACGGGCAGCTTTGTGAAGAAACGCACGGGTTAAATGCGGAACAGATCCGTTCTTTTCGGAGGATGGCGATCCAATCACTGCAGTTTAAGCGGTACTGGACGCATGGCGAAATCAGCTACGAATTCGCGCTGCGCCAAGGTGCCGTGGTGGTCGACGCGGTGATGGAATCGAACTATAACATGGCGAATTTGCTGATCCAGCGATATCCGCATAAGGATAACGGAACAAATACATACGGTAACCTGTCCTCCTAGGAGACAAAGTGATCATTTATCGATACTGATGGGTTTATGGGAAACAGGCGATCTGCTAAGCAGACCGCCTGTTTCTATAGAGGGTAATGGGAGAATGCAAGTTACAGGTTCGAACGACCCGACAATTGCTGCTCCGCCAGTTGAACCAAACGTTTCGTGATGTAGCCCCCAAGAGATCCGGTTTCACGGGAAGTATAGTTCCCATAGTAACCGTCTTGCGGAATTTGTACGCCCAATTCCTGAGCTGCTTCCATTTTCATTTGTTGCAGCGCAGCAGTTGCTTGAGGAACAATAAGGTTATTACGGCTTCCGCGGCTTTGACCTGCCATGTTTGTCACCTCCTTTGGCGTTTGTGATGTTAGTATGGTTTGTAGGGTGTAAAATATGCGGGGAATTACAAAGCTAGGGCAGTGGTAATTATTTCTTCTGGCCGAGAAACCGCACCAGAACGCAAAAAAACCGCCTTCCAGGGAAGGCGGAAATTTTGAAAAGAGGGTTGGAATCATCCGTTATTCGGATAGATCATCTCCAAGGAAAGCTTCAATTCCAGCGTCTGTTGCGGGGTAAGCTCAATCAGTCCGGTTTCGTTCGCCGGAAGCTTCAAGTTCGGGGCGTCCGGCAGCCAGGTATAGGGCTCGATGCAGAAAAATTGGTCCGCCTCGCCCTTCGAATAGATGACCCAAAATTTAAAATGTTCCGGGTCTGCTGTGTAGCGCAGCCCATAGCCGTCATTGCGCATCATCAGGGCTTCCACCGGTTTGTCGCCAATGCGCAGCATGGTATCGCAATTCACGCCTTGCAGATTCATGCCTTGGTTTAATGCATCCCAAATCCCCAGCGGCTTGGTTTCTCCGGTAGGGATATTCTCCTCATCGGAAACAAACAGATCCGTTACAGGCAACTGCAGGTTCCAGCGACCCGGCTCGCCGTCAATCATAAACCAGGTATGCAGTCCTAAACCGAAGGGAGCGGGATTTTGCCCCAGATGGGTAATCTTAAAGGTTTGCTGCAAGCTTGCCCCCTGCAGCCTAAGCGTCATCTCCAGTTTTAACGGCTCAGGATATTGCCGGATCCATTCCGGATCGTCGGAGGTCACGAATTCAGTGGTGACGGCGCAGCCATCATCATCTTCTTCAATATCGCTCACGCACCAGCTTTGCGTACGGTGCAAACCGTGGATGTGGTTATCGTTCGCCGTGTTGCGGTCGAACTGGTATTCTTGCCCGGCATATGTAAAATGCCCTCTGCGAATGCGCCCGGGGGGAGTTAAGAGCGGGATGCCGAAATGATAGGGCTTCTGCAAATAGAAATCAAGTTCGGTCTCTTCCGGATGACGCAGCACATCGCGCTGCTGGATGTTGTCCCATATGCGAATGACGTTATTTCCAAGGCGAGGTAGCAGCGTGACTTCAAGTTCGCGGCTATGTAAGATGTACGTATCGTAACCGTTCCATTGCCCTTTGGTCACCTTTTTCATATCGTTGCTCCTTTTCCCACATAATCAGTTCCTTTAAGCTAAGACTTATCATAACACTTTTTTCGTTGGACGAAAAATGGATTTGACACCGCCGCCGCCGCAATTTATGATGAAAGGCATAACGAGAATGCGTTGATGAGGGGAAGTAAGCGAAGTATCCGACCTACAGAAAGCCGGTGGTTGATGCGAACCGGAGGAGGAGCTTGCGCCGAATGGGCCTCGGAGCGCCGGGCTGAACGCAAGGGGCGGCAAGCACCTATTGTCAGTATGCCGGCCGGGGGAATCCACGTTACGGATTGGAAAGGCTGATGGTTGGAACAGGCGTGATTGAAGCGGTCTGTACGCTCTATCTATCGGCAAATAAGGGTGGCACCACGGTCTCACGTCCCTTGCGGACGTGGGGCCTTTTTGCATTGCGGCGGCTGCCCCCGCACGATCACCGACGCTCCACAGGAACCTTAACCATATGAAGGAGGAGTTATTGTCATGAAAAAAGTATTATCCGGTATCCAGCCCAGCGGGAAACTGACACTCGGCAATTACATCGGGGCCATCAAAAATTTCGTTACGCTGCAGCATGATCACGCCTGCAACTTTATGGTCGTGGATTTGCATGCGATCACCGTTCCGCAGGAGCCTGCCGCATTGGCGGAGCAATCCGAAGCGGTGGCGGCATTGTACATCGCCGCCGGAATCGATCCGAACAAAGCGAACGTATACCTGCAATCCCATGTGATGCAGCATGCGCAGCTCGGCTGGTTGCTGACGACGCTCACCTCGATGGGCGAACTGGAACGGATGACGCAGTTCAAAGACAAGTCGGCCGGCAAGGAATCTGTAGGGGCCGGGCTGTTCGTGTATCCCGCTTTGATGGCGGCGGACATTCTGATTTACAACGCCGACCTGGTGCCGGTTGGGGAAGACCAGAAGCAGCACCTGGAATTAACCCGCGATTTGGCTGGACGGTTTAACCACCGGTTCGGGGAGTACTTTACGCTGCCTGATCCTTACATTCCGGAAGTGGGGGCCCGGATTATGTCCTTGGACGACGCCTCCAAGAAGATGAGCAAAAGCAATCCGAACCCGGGCAGCTATATCGCAATGCTGGACACGCCGGACGAGATCCGCAAGAAGATCAGCCGGGCGACCACGGATTCGGGACGCGAAGTGAAATTTGATCCGGCGAGCAAACCGGAGGTCAGCAACCTGATTACGATTTACAGCCAATGCTCGGGACTTACGATCGCCGAGGTGGAGCAACGGTACGAAGGACAAATGTACGGGCCGTTCAAAAAAGACCTCGCCGAGGTTGTTGTCAGCGTACTCGAGCCGCTTCAGCAGCGTTACCGCGACATTCGCGAGTCCGGCGAGTTGCGCAGCATCTTGCGCCAAGGTGCCGAAAGAGCGTCCGAAATGGCGGAGAAGACGCTGCAGGATGTACAGCGTATGATGGGGTTTGTTGGGAGATAAACCGAATCTAGAACAGGAAAGGGTGTGCTTGAGGCAGGCATTTTGCCTCGGGCAGGCCCTTTTTTCAGTTTCCATCGTTCTCTCGTCATTTGGAGGGGGACAAAATTACGGTGCAGGGGGACACTTAAATAACCTTACGGATGAAAGCCGCCGGACGCGTCCGGCGGCTTTTGTGTCACTAAATTGTCAAAGTTCACCGGCGATATTCCATCGATTGTCAAACACTTCTGCGTTTTGATATGATAAAGTTTATAGCGAGAGGGTTAATTTGTTGAAAATTTTATGAATTATCGATATAGATACACCTAAACTAACCCTATTCCAATTGTAGGAGGATTGAATCGCGCGTGGACAAACCATTAAGTGTTCAGGCTTCTGCGGAATCCGCTGCGTTGTCCGTGAGACCTACTCCTCCGGGAGAGACGGCGACTTGGAAAGATTTCATCGCCTTGACGAAACCGGGCATTTTGCGTTCGAATTTGATTGCCGCGTTTGCCGGGTTCTGGGTGGCTTCCCGCTGGGAGCTTGATTATATTCAACTGATTGTCATGCTGCTGGGCACGGCGCTGGTGATGGCGTCGTCCTGTGTTTTTAACAATTATTTCGACCGGGAAATGGATACGAAGATGGCGCGGACGAAGAATCGCGCCCTGCCTACGGGAAAATTGTCTCCGAAGACGGTACTGTGGTATGCGGTAATCTTAGGCATCTTGGGTTTAACCGTGTTGTTTGTCTTCTCCGGACCGCTGGCTGGGGTGTTTGGCGTAGTAGGCATGTTTGTTTACGTGGTTGTCTACACACTTTGGCTCAAACGCAGTTCGACCTGGAGCACCTCGATTGGTGCGATTTCCGGCGCCATGCCGCCCGTGATCGGTTATGTTGCCGCTTCGGGCCACGTTGATCTCGGTGCCTGGATGTTGTTCGCTTTGCTGTTCCTGTGGCAACCGCCTCACTTCTGGGCGCTGGGGATTCGCCGTACAGAGGAATACCGGGCAGCCGGCTTTCCGTTGCTGCCTGTTGTCAAAGGCATCCCGCGG
This sequence comes from Paenibacillus rubinfantis, assembly GCF_001486505.1. Taxonomy (GTDB): domain Bacteria; phylum Bacillota; class Bacilli; order Paenibacillales; family Paenibacillaceae; genus Fontibacillus; species Fontibacillus rubinfantis. Next base: position 275,279 of record NZ_LN909062.1, on the reverse strand, counting down.
ACGAAGGTACAGATGATTCCTTATCTCGTCTTGCTGATTCCGATTCCGATTCTAATGTATGCCTACGGTTACACCGGCGTTTGGTTCCTGGTTATCGGTACCCTTCTGTCGGTAGCTTGGCTGTTGATGTCACTGCAGGGATTCCGGGCGAAGGATAACGATGCATGGGCGAAAAAGGTCTTTCTATTTTCGGTCAACTATTTAACGATTGCCTTAATCGTGATGATTTTGGATACGGTAAGGCTGTAATGGGGGATGGGCATGGCGGTGTTGAAGAAATATAAATGGACTTGGATTTTGCTGGCGATTTGCGCTATTCTGGCCGGGTACCTGTTGTGGACGACGTATGCCAAAACCAAGCTGCCGGTGATTCGTCCTGTCGCCGATTTTAGCATGGAGAACGTGGATGGCAAGACCGTAACGTTGCAGGATACGAACGGCAAGGTCCGGTTGTTTTATTTCTTCTTTGCGAATTGCCCCGATGTTTGCCCGATTACGACCTTCCGACTGAGCCAGGTACAGGATATTTTGAAGGAAAAAGGCCTGTTCGGCAAAGAGGCTTCCATCGTATCGATCACGTTTGATCCAGAGCGCGACACGCTGGAGAACGTGAAGGCGTTTGGCGATAAATTTAAGGCGGATTATGCCGGATGGTATTTCTTGCGCGGGGATCAGCAGAAGACGATCGATCTGGCGATGGATTCGTTTAAGATCCTGATTAATCAGGACGCGGACGGTAATTTCGTGCATATGGATCTGATCGGTCTCGTCGACCGCGATGGCCAGCTGCGGGAAATTTACCGGCCTGAGGCAACGCCGGACGAAATCGCCGCAGGTGTTGTGGATCTGGTGAAGGAGTAGCGGAGCGTAGGTAGATCCTACGTGAGCAACGGAGCGACCGTCTGAATTCAAGATTCGATGTCGAATAGACATCTTTGAAATGACATCGCGATCAAAAGCCGTAGTAGGGGGCCGGTGTTGGGGGATACAGAATGTACTCCTCCAGCCCGGCTTTTTCTAATTGCGCGATGAGATATTCGTCAGGCGTCCCTTCCACGCCGGCATAACCCCGTCGGGTATAGATTTGCACCGCATCGGGAAAAGCGTCCCGCAGCACGCCGCGAATACGTTTGCCGGAAGGATCATTGTCGAGGAACAGGAATAGCTCATCGTCCTTGACCTTTTTGCGCAAGCTTTCCAGCTTCTCGTTGTTTAACGTGCCAAATGTGCAATAAATCTGGACTTCTTCGTTAAGCAGGCGCCGCAGCTTGCTGCGGTCGTTCTTGCCTTCCACGATGATGCTGATCGACAAAAGAATCCCCTCCCGGGTCTAGAAGCGTAATAAACCAAGCTGTGGTTGTTACGCTTCTAGTTTATACCCGGCAGGGGATCTCATGCAAAACAGGTAAAAATGAAGAAAATTAGGGCAGAAATCGATTCGAATTTATTTCAGTTCAATCTCGAAACGGGATCCCGGATCTCCGATCAACACGATCGTCCCGTTTTCAGGCAGCTTCACTTCGTTGTTTCCGCTGACCACCGAGAAGTTCACGCATACTCCGGCGGCATCGTATACCGCAAAGGAGGCTTTGGCCGGCAATTCGACAGTGATTGTTTTTCCGGCGGCTTTGGCTGGAACGGTATACCAGCGAGCTTGCTCCGACGGACGCAAGGTCACCGATGATTTTTTGCCAGGGTACAGCTCCTTGACTTGATCTCCGCTCAAGTACAAGGAACCAGCGGCTTCCAGGTATTCGCTCCCCGCTTGGGTGAAGAAGCGGTACTCCGCCAAGTCACGGCTTCCTGTGGTCGGAATCTGATGCTTGCCCATCAGCGAATCGGGGCCTGTAATTTGTTTATCCAACACGTAGCCGGGCAGGCTGTCGGTCCGGGTCATTTGGACGGTTGGCAGCATGATGAAGTAGGCGATCGAGCTGTATTTTTCCGATACCAGGAAATAGGACTTCCCGTCGCGCTGCTTCCAGGCCGCCTCAACGTCCGGCGTAAGCGCGTTCTCTTCCAGCTTCTCTGCAGAGTAAAAACTCAAAGCCAGCTGTCCCAACTCAGGAACCGTAGCGTATTGTCTTTCCCACAGATAGGTACGTCCGTTCTTCTCCTTCACAAAGCTGACCTTCAGCGAACCGTCTTCGCTGACAAAAGTCCCATCCTTCGTGTACACCAGCTTGGGAAGTCCCAAGGATTCCCCTGGTGCGAACGGGGACGTGATGTTGATTTCGCCATCGGCTACATCGATGCGGATCAACTGGTTGGTTGCCCCGTAAAATCCGCTGTACTCCGTTAACTCTTCCGGCATGGTTGCTTGTTCCGGGGTACCAAAGGATTTCGCCGGCTTCCGTTCTTTAATCGTGCCATTATCCTGCAGCGCCTGAAGCAGCAATTCATTGGCGAGCAGTTGGTTCAACGAGCTGGAGCCGCCGGAGGACAGGACGGCCGCAGCCATATTCTGTTCCGGCAAAACGACGAGCTCGGCGTGGTACAGGATCGTATCTCCGCCTTTGGCCAAGGCTTGGATGCCATACTCATTGAAAGGGAACAACCTCATGCTATCCCAGCCAAGTCCGAAATCGAAGCTATTGTCGGTGTCCTTCGGCCAAACGCCCCGTTTGTATTCCGGCTGAGCCATCGCGATGGCCGCTTTCTCGGACAGGATATCCTCCGCTTCGCCCGTAAACAAGCCGGCGAATTTCACAAGATCTTCGGCGGTTGAGTAGATGCCCCCTGTTCCGATCACATTAACCGTCTCATTCGGTAATTGTTCCGTAACTCCAGGCGTATAGATTGCGGCAAGCTTGCTTACGTCTAGTTCGTCCTGCGACGTCAGCGTATGCTTCAGGCCCAACGGCTCGGTAAATTCCTTGTGGATATAGCTGGTGAAATCCATGCCGCTGACGCGCTCAACCAAGAGTTCCGCCAGCGTAAATCCGTCATTGCTGTAAACCGAATACGCGCCCGGGTCGGCCTTCAGGGACTGATCGGCCAGTTGGTCGAGCAGCGTATCATGTGCATAAGGGTCATTGTCCTCAAACAAAAACGCGTTGGTGAGGCTGGAACCCTGAAGTCCGGAGGAATGGTTCAGCAGCATGCGCGGCGTGATTTGCTTATATCGCTCGTCTTTCATTTTGAATTCCGCTATGTAATTCACTAAAGGCGTATCCAGATTGATTTTGCCTTGGTCCACCAGTTTCATGACCGCAGCGGTCGTAAACATTTTACTGGTCGAACCAATACCGTACATCGTTTCGGGGGTTAGCGGGATGTTTCCGTCAGTGTCGTTGGTACCGGTTGCTCCAGAAACGATGATCTTGCCATTGTCCACCAAGGCGTACTGGACGCTTGTTGTTCCGTAAGTGGTGGTGAGCAATGCGGCCTTCGCGGCAGCGATCTCCTCCAAGCTTTGCGGTGCGGCGTTGGTTTCGGTCGCTTCGGCGGCCATGGCGCCGGTCGGCATCAGCAGTGTAAGAGCAAGGAAGATGGCAAGAAGCGCGTTTCGTTTTTTCTTCAAACTAAAACCTCCCTAAAATTTGATATACCTTTTAGTACGTTAACAGAGCGGGGAAGGGTTCAACTTTTTCGGAAACGCTTTTAACGCACACCGGCCTGCCGAAGGGCAGACCGGTGTGCAGGGGTAAGATTAGTTATAGAGATTAGTAAAGAGGAGCACGGAGGATGATTACCAGCAAAATGTACAGCACGAGGATCGTCCCCGTTGATGTCCAGAAGCCATAACCAGGACCTACCGGTCCGCAATTATCAACGCCACCCATCTATGTTCACCCCGCTTTCAACATGATCGGTTATCGGTTACTACACGATCATCTTATGTGGGAGCATGCCCTGTAGTCTGTGCTGCAGCCTAAAGACGGGATGAAATATCCGGGGCACCTGTCCCCAATTCTAAAGACCCTGAATCAGTGGTGTCCGGTGCCGGCGCCAACCGGGGGCGGGAGGGTTCCAGCGTACTTTTTTGGCGGCACGAGAATGATGGTTAACATCAGGATGAAGAAAGCCAGAAAATAAGGAGAATGCGACCCGTGGATCGCTCCCGCGGTAATCGGGCCGATAAAGGAACCCAGCGACATGGCGATCGATTGCAGCGAAAACACGGTACCGAGCCGCTTTCCACCGCTTAAATCGATAAATAACGAAGCGATGGCCGGAAATACCACCCCTTTCGCCATCCCCAAAGCAAACAGCGATACGGGGAGCGGAATAAATTCCAGGGCGGCCATGGCGAAGAAGGATAAGGCGATCCCCAGGATACCAAGGCCCGCTCTCAGATAAGGCGAATATTTGCTCAAAAACAACATGGACAACGTCACGAGCGCCCCTAAGCTGATAATGGAAAAATAGAGTCCCGTATGCAGGATGCCCTCTGTCCCGCCAGCTTGCAGCGGCAGCTCAAAAAATAAAATGCCCTGCGAGCAGGCAACGGCGAGCGGCAACAAGTAATAGCGAAGGGGGATGACGTTGATTTTGACCGGCACCTGTGCCTTGGCCGTTCCCGATGGGGTTAGGCCTTCGGCTAACATCCGAGAGGGTTCCTTGATAGTAAACATGGCGATGATCCCCGTCGAAATCAGCAGCCAGCCCAGCATCTGAAACGTGATCGTGTAGCCGGATTGGGCGACCAGAAAAGCGCCGGCGGCCGGCGATACGACGGAAGCGACGGTATGCATCACCCCGTGACCGGCCATCAGCTTGCCCTGCTGCACCGGATTTTTGGACAGTGAGGCGAGCATCGCCAGACAGGCTGGAGATAAGAAGGCCAGCACAAACCCGCTGATCGAGCGCAACACGAGCAGCTGCCATGGCTCTGTGACATGGGCTTGAAACAGCAGGATCGCCCCGGCGGTCAGCAGGCTGAAGATCATGTACCCCTTGCTGCCGTGGCGATCAACGCCCTGGCCGGCAAGCAGGTTGCCCGGCAAATGCGTCAGCGCATAGATGCCCATCATCCAACCGATGAACGTGGGCGCAGCTCCGAGCGACAAAGCAAACGGAGTCAGGATCGGGTACTGGGCGTGCAGATCAAAGAAAGCCAGAAACATAAAGAAGTACAGCCAGAAGGCGATTTTCACGCGTCGCCCCTCCTTTTTGTGAAATGAACCGTTGTTACTACTTGTACGCTTCCCGGGACGAACTTATTACCACGGCTGACCATCATGAAGTAGAGACATTCGGGCCATCCCGTGTTGGGGTTAAGCTGACATGGCCTTGGGCCATCATGTATAATGGGATTGAATTAAAATTAAGGAAATCAAAGGTGGAGGTTTCATCATGTTTGATGTACAAGTATGGACCGAATTTCTGAAAGAAAACTGGCTGGTGATCGTTGTAGCGCTGGTCATTCTATTCCTTGTGCTGAATTTCGTCAGAACGGTCGTGAAATGGGCGCTGGTGCTGGTCATCGCCGCATTTATCATCATTTACAGCGGCATCACGATGAAAGACATCGGAGATGCGGTAACTACGGTTAAAGAACAAGCCCTCGACATCAGCAAAACCGAAGCGTTGAACATGATGAAAAACGAAGCGAAGGAAGCCGAGCTGACGCAAAATCCGGACGGGACGTTCATCATTACGACCCCAAACCTGGAAGTGGTTGGACAAGCGGGCAGCGATAAAGTGAAGGTATCTTTCCGCGGAGTCTCGCTGGGGGAATGGTCGATGAACGATACGCTGGAGGCATTTATCCAGGAAGCGAAACGGAATTCCCAGTAAAGTAGGTCATTACACACCCAGATTTGAACGGAGGAGCTCATGAAGTTGGACGTAACGACATTGCTGCAAACCTTAAGCGAATACAACTGGATCACCGTGTTGTTGCTGGTCGTATTGCTCGGCTCAGTACTGCAAGGATTGGTACGCGGCGCCTCCCGCTCGGCAGGCCGTCTGTTCGCGCTGCTTAGCGGAGGCGTGTTATCGCTGGTTGGCATCGCGATTGCCGTCCCGTTAACGATGTGGGCTTCGCCGAAGGTTCAGGTTTGGCTGTCGGCGCTGCCGTTGCCAGAGCGGGAGTTGGCCCGTTGGGAGCAGGTGATGTATACACTAGTGATGGCGGTGCGGGATTTTCCGCTGATGCGGTTCGCCGTTGTATTCCTTCTGCTCTATTGGCTCATCCGTACCTTAGCCGGCTTCGCGATGCTGTTCTTCCGCGGGGGAAGCGGCCTGTTTGGCTGGCTGTTCTCCGGCGGAGATCGTCCGGCTTCTTTGCTTAGCCGCCTGACCGGGGCCGGGATTGGCGCGGTGATTGGGGCGGCGCGTTGTCTGATGCTGATCGCCTTGCTCTTTATCGCCGTGACACTGTATCCGAACAGCGGGTTCAGCCGCTACGTCGAAGCGTCCCCGGTATATCAGCAGGGGGCAAGAACGGTGATTGAGCCGCTTACCGGGAATTTGATCAAGGAGAAGCTGCCGGTGTTCACCCGCAGTGTGGAAGCCGAGCTTGGCAGTATCCTGCAGCAGAAATATGAGGTTATTGATGCCAACATTCCCGAGTCCATCGAGCTGGCCGCGGCGGAAATTGCCAAAGACGCCGATACCGATGAGGAGAAAGCCCGCCGGCTGTACAATTGGGTTGGGACAAGGGTGTCATACGATTACGATAAAGTGAAAGACTATGAGGAAGAAGGCATCTGGCACGAGCAAACCCCGCAAATGACGTTTGATACGAAACGCGGCGTTTGCATCGATTATTCGCGGCTCTACGCCGTGATGGCGAGATCCGTGGGCCTTCAGGTGAAGGTCGTGACCGGCCTTGGTTACGACGGCCAGGGCGGTTATGGACCGCATGCCTGGAACGAGGTGTATCTGTCCGAGAAGAACATCTGGGTTCCTCTCGACTCCACTTGGGCCAAGAGCGGCGATTGGTTTAATCCGCCGGCCTTCAGCGAAACCCACGTCCCCGACAAACTCATATAAATGGTATCGCTCAGAGAAGCGATATCGACGAAAATTGCTGGTAAAGAGGTGTAACTTCACCGTGCCTTATTTCGTTATGGTACTATAGAGTAGGTTGTCACCCATGACTCATGATTTAAGGGATAGAAAGTAGGGAAACACACCTTGAAAAGCGCTTATGTGAAAGATGCTCAAGATCAGGAAATTGCTATGCAACGCCATTTTAATATACGGTTGAATATGTTTTTCTTTAGTGCTTTTGCCATTTTTACCGTGATTATTGTTCGCCTCGCCATCTTGCAGTTCGTGGAAGGGCCAACCTTGTCCCAGCAGGAGAGCAATCTCCGGGTGAAGGACGTGCCGTTATCTCCGACCCGAGGGACGATTTATGCGGCTGGGGGCGAGAAGTTAGCCTACTCCACGCCGGTCCAATCGCTCTATATCACTCTGCAGAAGGACTATAGCAACGCAACGGAAAAAGGAAAAACCAATCGTCCGGAAGCTTTGGCTTTGGCCAAAAAGCTGAAGGAGGTTTTTGATAAATTCGGTACGCCGGACACGAAAATGTCGGAAGAGGACATCATCAAAGCGATGGATCTTGATTACCGGCAAAACAATGGATTTACGCCCCGTCGGATCAAGATTGACCTGACGGCCGCGGAGGTTGCCTATTTCCTGGAACGGAAAAGCGATTTTCCGGGGATCGATATCGTGGAGGAGAGTATTCGTCACTACGACCCCGATACCGTAGCCGTTCAAACGATCGGCTATATCAAGAAATATAAAGGTGCTTCCACATCCCTTGAGAAGTACAAGCAGATTCGAGAATCAAACAACGATGATCCGGCCATGCAATATACGGAAACCGAGGACGTTGGTTACGATGGTCTGGAGCTATTTTACCAAGATGAACTCCGCGGGAAGAACGGATACAAGAGTGTACCCATCGATCCACGGAACATGGCCACAGGGATCGCGGAGATAACGCCGCCGGAAAAAGGCCATGATCTCCACACAACGATCAACAAGAACATCCAAATGATTGCCGAACAGGCGATTCTCGATCAAATCGAATGGGTGCATACCCATCCGGTGTCCGGCAAGGTCCATCCGAATGCCAAAACCGGCTATGCCGTGGCGATGGAAGTAGAGACCGGCAACGTCGTAGCCATGGCCAGCATGCCGGACTACGATACGAACGTATGGCAATCCGGCGGCGTATCCGCAGATAATTGGAGTCAAATCTCTTCGAACTACCAGAACGGGACGATCACGCCAATCAGTTCCGGACGGTCGGGACATAACATGGAGTCCGTTATCTTGCTGGGTTCCACGGTTAAACCATTATCGGTGTTGATCGGATTAAACGAAGGTTTGTTTACGACGAGCACTTATTATCCTGACTCGGGGATTGCTTATTTCGGGAGAAACGATTCTGCCAGCGTCCGCAACTCCCAGCGTCATGCTTATGGCTCGATCGATCCAGCCAGCGCGATCCGTCATTCCTCAAACACGTTTATGGTCGATATGGTTGGCGAGAGACTCTATAACAAATACGGTTCCAAAGGCATTGAGATTTGGGACAGCTACATGAAGCAATTTGGTCTCGGGATTTCAACCGGCGTGGACCTGCCCAATGAATATTTGGGCAAACTGGAGTATACAAATGAATCGGAGACGGCATTATCCCGACTCGCGTATGCCTCCTTTGGACAGCAAGGGAAATACACCGCGATGCAGCTCGCTCAATATACAACAACTTTGGCAACGCGGGGCAAACGTATGGAACCGCACCTCGTCAGCAAAATCACCGACACGGACGGCAATATCGTCAAGGAATTTAAGCCGGTTGTCCTGAATGAGGTCAACTTTAACAACGCTTACTGGAAAGAGGTCATTAGCGGGATGGAGACCGAGGTCTCCTTTGCCTTCTCGGGTTTCCCCTACGACTTTGCTAGAAAAACCGGGACCTCGGAGCAGTGGGCCGACGGAGCTAACCGCGATAACGGCGTATTTATCGCTTTCGCGCCGCGGGAGAACCCGAAATTGGCGGTGGCGGTCGTAATTCCGGAAGGTGGGTTTGGTGCCTACAGTGCCGCTCCGGTCGCCCGCAAAATCTTCGATGCGTATGACCAGGAATATGGCCTGGATGGGATCCCGAAGAAAACGAAAAATCAACAGCAGCAACAGAATGGGAATACCTCATCTGACTCAACCAAGCAAAACGAAGATAACGGGAACCAAACCGAGTAAATGAATCCTCAATTGAATCCCATGACAGCAGCGACCTTTTCACATCATGTTGAAAAGGTCGCTTTTTTATTGCGGGCGAACAAACGATTTGCCCCATTCATCCTACAGGGAGAGGCGGGAATGGCGATGAACAAATACGTCCCGGAGGATCCGCGGGAACAACAAGCCTCCATGCGACGTCACTTTCATATTCGGCTAAACCTGTTTTTCTTTAGTGCCTTTGCGATGTTCACGCTCATGATTGTCCGACTTGCCCTCATCCAGTTTGTCGAAGGGCCTACGCTCTCCATGGAAGAGGTCAAAATGAGGGTCAGGGAAGTTCCGATGCCGCCAGTCCGGGGATCGATTCTGGCTGCAGGGGGAGAGCAGCTGGCTTATTCCACGCCGATCCAAACCTTGTATTTGACGCTGCAGAAAAGTAACTTCGATTCAACGACCGAAGCAGGTAAAACCAATTTGGCTGAAGCCTCGACTCTGGCTAAAGAGCTGAAAAAGGTGTTCGATATCTATGGTGCTCCGGAATCCATGATGTCCGAGGAAGAGATTCTGGATGCGATGGATTTGAAATTCCGGCGTAGCGGCGGGTTTGCCCCGCGCAGAATCAAAAGCGACCTAACCGAACGGGAGATTGCGTATTTCCTGTCCCAGAAAAACAGATTCCCCGGTTTGGACCTTATCGAGGAGTCGGTGCGGCATTACGATCCAGATCGGGTGGCGGTACAAACGATTGGTTACCTCAAGAAGTACCAGTCCACTTATGATTTAGAGGCGTACAAACCAATGAGGGAACGGAGGGACGCAGACCCGGCACTGCAATATACAGAAGAGGAATTCGTGGGCTTCGACGGGCTGGAGATGTATTATCAGCAAGAGCTGCGCGGCAAGAACGGGTATAAGCGCGTCCCGATTGATCCGCGGAACATGGCGAACGGAGTTGCCGAAATCGTACCCCCGGAAAAAGGATATGACCTGCATACGACACTCAATAAGAACGTACAGCTGGCGGCAGAACAAGCGATCCTGGAGCAAATCGAATGGGTACACAATCATCCTGTATCCGGGAGTGTGCATCCTTTCGCCAAAACGGGTTATGCCGTGGCGATGGAAGTCGACACGGGCAACGTGATCGCGATGGCGAGCATGCCGGATTACGATACGAATGTGTGGCAATCCGGCGGGGTAAATGATGAAGTGTGGAACCAAATTTCCACAAACTATCGAAACGGTACGGTTACGCCGTTTTCCTCTGGGCGTTCCGGCCATGAATTTGACTCGACAGTGTATCTGGGGTCGACAATTAAGCCGCTGTCGGTGTTAATCGGGCTGAACGAAGGGCTGTTTACGACGGCTACGAAATATAATGACCGTGGGATCGCTTATTTTGGCCGCAACGACTCGGCGAGTGTGCGAAACTCCTCGGGTCATGTGTACGGCTCCATCTATCCGGATGATGCCATTCGCTTTTCATCCAATGCGTTTATGGTCGATATGGTCGGGGAAAAGCTGTACAACAAATATCGAGCCCAAGGGATTGATATTTGGGACGATTATATGAAACAGTTTGGGTTAGGCGTCTCCACGGGGATTGATTTGCCCGATGAGTATCGCGGGATATTGGATTATAAAGACGAATCGCAAACGGCGTTGTCCCGCTTGGCCTACGCCTCCTTCGGGCAGCAAGGGAAGTATACAACGATGCAGTTGGCGCAATATGCTGCGACGCTGGCCAATCGGGGGAAGCGGATACAACCTAGACTCGTGCAAAAAATGACCGATGCCGAAGGCCGGGTGGTGGTGCAATTTGAGCCAAGGGTACTAAACGAAGTCAAAATGAAGGACGCCTATTGGGATGAAGTCATCGGCGGGATGCGAACGTCCGTGAGCGCATTTGATGGGTTTCCGTACGATTTTGCGCGCAAGACGGGGACTTCGCAGCAGGCTAACAACAAGGGAGAGCTGTTGGATAACGGCGTGTTTATCGCGTTTGCACCGAGGGAGAATCCCAAGCTGGCTGTGGCAGTTGTTATTCCTGAGGGCGGCTTTGGGGCTTATAGCGCTGCACCGGTTGCCCGGAAAATTTTTGATGCATATGATCGGGAATACGGTTTGGACGGCAAACCCAAAAAATAATTAACTTCCTCAAACGAAGCCCTGCTTGCCAAGAGCGGGCTTTTTAGTTTGGGGAAGTTTTCGAGAACTCGGAAATTCCCCTTGCCTTTTGGGAATCTTTTGCTTAGAATTTGCACTAGGGAAACACTTTTATATATAACTAACAAACAAAGCCGAGGTAAACAAGTGTTTACTTGTACAACATTAGGCTATGAGTGAGTTGACAAGGGGAGGAGAAGCAAAATGGATGAACTGAAGGTGAAGAAAAGCCCGTTGGAAAGGGCAAAAATTACGCTGGGTGTATTGGCGTTAATCGTATTAGCAGCGTGTTCCAAAGTAGAAGGTCAGGCGGATCAAGTTCGGGATGCGGCGCTTGATTCACCGGTACAGGTGGTGGCTACGATCGGGATGATTACGGATGTCGTTCAGGAGGTTGGAGGCGAGCGGGTTGAAGTGAGCGGCCTGATGGGCCCTGGAGTGGATCCGCACTTATACAAGGCGTCGCAGGGGGATATCGAGAAGCTGGATAACGCGGAGATCGTTTTTTACGGCGGGCTGCATTTGGAAGGGAAAATGACGGAGATTTTCGAGAAATTGGAGCAGAAGAAGCGGACCGTGGCCGTCTCAAAGGACATTGATCCCAGTGAATTGCGCTCAGGCGCGGATGCCGGCGGATCGCAATACGATCCGCATATCTGGTTTAACGTCCAGCATTGGGTGACGGCAACCGAAACGATCCGCGACACGTTGTCGGCCTATGATCCGGACCATGCGGACATGTACCGGAAGAACGCCGAGGCGTATATCGCAGAATTGGAGAAGCTGGATGCGGAAGTGAAGGAACGGATCGCGGAGATCCCCGAGCAGGACCGGGTGTTGGTCACGGCGCATGATGCGTTTGGGTACTTCGGAGATGCCTACGGGGTTCGGGTCATGGGCCTGCAGGGGATCAGTACGGCGGCGGAATACGGTTCGAAGGACGTCGCCAAGCTTCGGGATTTCTTGGTCGAAAACAAAATCAAAGCCGTGTTCGTGGAATCGAGTATTCCGACCAAATCGATGGAGGCGGTGATCGCTGGAGCCGCAGAGCTGGGGCATACAGTCAAGATCGGCGGCGAACTGTATTCCGATTCGCTGGGCGAACCCGGTTCCGAGGCGGATACCTACATCAACATGGTCCGCCATAATGTCAACACGATCGTTGAGGCGTTGAAATAAGTCGATGCAGAAAGGGAGAACAGAGATGAACGGATATCCGCTTGAAGTCAGTCGCTTAACGGTGGCTTATCAGAAAAAGCCGGTGTTAAGATCGGTATCTTTTCAAATCCCGGAGGGTCAGTTGATTGGGATCCTCGGTCCAAACGGAGCGGGGAAGTCCACGCTGCTGAAAGCTGTCCTGGGGTTGCTTCCGACCATGGACGGTGAGATTCGTATCTACGAACGGTCTTACCGGGAGCAACGTAAATTGGTCGGTTACGTACCGCAGCGAGAATCAGTGGATTGGGATTTCCCAACCAACGCGCTGGATGTTGTGATGATGGGGCGGTACGGCCAGCTTGGCTGGTTCCGTCGTCCCGGGGTGAAGGAGCGGCAGATCGCCCTCGAGTGTCTGGCGAAGGTCGGGATGGGGGAGTATGCCGGGCGCCAGATCAGCCAATTATCCGGCGGCCAACAGCAGCGGGTGTTCCTGGCACGGGCTTTGGCGCAGGACGCGCAGGTTTATTTTATGGATGAACCGTTTGCCGGGGTGGATGCTACCACGGAAAAAGCGATCATCGCTCTGCTGCACGAGTTGAAAGAGCAAGGAAAAACGGTGTTGGTCGTCCATCACGATTTATCCACGGTTAGGGAATATTTCGATCACGTTTTGCTGCTGAACGGTGAACTGATTGCCGCCGGCCCCACCGGGGAGACGTTTACACCGGAAAATCTGCACAAGACCTACGGCGGGAAGATCGCCATGCTGGCGGATTTTGGCGCTGTACCTGCGGGGACGGTGTGATACGATGCTAACGAATTTATGGAATTGGATTACCGACCCCAATCTGCAGTGGATCCTGATGGGCTCCCTGCTGCTTGGCTTAGGCAGCGGTGTCATTGGCTCTTTTACGTACCTTCGAAAACAAAGCTTGCTTGGCGATGCGTTGGCGCACGCCGCACTGCCGGGGATTTGCATCGCCTTTATGCTGAGCGGCGTCAAATCGGTGGGCCTGTTTATGCTCGGCGCGATCCTCGCCGGGATGGCGGCGACGTTTGGCATCTCCGCCATTACCCGGTATACGCGGATCAAGCAGGACGCGGCGCTGGGGATTGTGCTGTCCGTGTTTTTTGGCATCGGGATCGTGATGTTGACCAAAATCCAGCACAGCGGCAACGGGAACCAAAGCGGGCTCGACAAATACATGTTTGGCCAGGCGGCCTCGATGATGCTGGCAGACGTCTACCTGATGGGCGCGGTATCCGTGCTGCTAATTGCCATATGCGCTTTGCTCTTTAAAGAGTTGAAGCTGGTGAGCTTTGATCCCGGCTTTGCCCGGGGCATGGGGCTTAAGGTCGCCTTTCTTGAGCAATTGCTGCTGTTGATGACCGTTGTGGCGGTTGTTGTGGGCATTCAAGCCGTGGGCGTCGTGCTGGTGGCCGCCCTGCTGATTACACCGGCGGTGGCTGCCCGATATTGGACCGACGCGTTAGGTGTGATGGTCATCCTGGCCGGTGTATTCGGAGCGTTGTCGGGGGTCACCGGCACGCTGATCAGCTCCACCTTATCGAACCTGCCGACGGGTCCGGTAACGGTGCTTGCCGCAACTTCCTTGTTTTTCGTCTCCGCCGTGTTTGCGCCGAATCGGGGGCTGGTGGCCAAGTGGGTTCGCCGCTGGCGCAGCCGCAGTGAGGTACAGCAACCTGCGGAGCTGGCGATGATCCGGCAAGCGGGAAACGCGGTCGAAAGGGGAGTGGACTAACATGGCCGATTTTTGGATTATTTTAACCGGCACGCTGGTCGCGGCGTCTTGCGGAATTTTAGGCTGTTTTCTCGTCTTGCGAAAAATGGCCATGGTGGGGGACGCCATCAGCCATTCCGTGCTGCCGGGTATCGCGATCGCGTTTCTGATCAGCAGCTCGCGGGACTCCCTGCTCATGCTGATCGGAGCGGCCGTGTTAGGGCTGATCACCGTGTTCTTGATCCAGGCGCTACAGCAAAGCGGACTTCAATCCGATGCCTCGATCGGCATTGTGTTTACGGCACTGTTTGCCGTCGGCGTGATCCTGATCAGCCGTAACGCTTCGCATATTGACCTGGACCTGGATTGCGTGTTATTCGGTGAAATCGCCTATGTTCAATGGGACACCTGGGTTTGGAACGGCTACGATATGGGGCCGATCGCCGTCTGGATGTTGGGCGGAACGCTCCTCTTCGTGCTGGCGGCTATCCTGCTCTTCTACAAGCAGTTTAAGCTTTGTGCTTTTGACCCGGCATTGGCGGCCGCGGTGGGGATACCGGTAGCGTTGTTCCACTATTTGCTAATGGGATTAGTTTCGCTGTCGACGGTCGCCTCTTTTGAGAGCGTAGGAGCGATTCTGGTCGTCGGCATGCTAATCATCCCAGCTTCCGCAGCGTACCTGTTGACCGATCGGCTTAGCGTGATGCTCGGGTATAGTGTGCTGATCGGGGCGATTAGTGCCGCTGGCGGCTACTATGCGGCCAAATGGCTGGACGCCTCCATCGCTGGCTCGATGGTTACGGTCGCCGGCATTCTGTTTCTGCTGGCGCTGGTGGGCTCCCCGAAACAGGGTCTGATCGCCCGGTTCGGGAGAAGAAGACGCCTGGACTCCGCAGCCGTTTAAGTTGACGGAAGGGCCTCCATACGCGCGGCTTGAAAACGATGTGTTCATGAAGGCGATACATTTTCGTCAAGTTTTTGCTACCAAGTACCGTTCTTCTCCGTATTACTTGATATATAGTTAGCCGGTTAACAGGACCGGTCAGACCATACAGTAAGGGAGAGGGATTCATATGGAGGCAGGTACGCAGCAACAGCCAAAGAAAAATGTACCCGTGGGGAAATGGATATCAACGGCTATCATCGTCATCGTCGTGCTGATCGTCGGATCCAACAGCTATGCACAGGTCGAGTACGGTCATGTCGGCTTGTACAAAACGTTCGGGAAGTTGAACAACAATATCTTGTCCCCGGGCATGCATTTCAAAATACCTTTTATGCAAACCGTCATTCAGGTCAATACGCAGGTCACCAAGACGGAAACGGACACGACCGCTTCCTCCAAGGATCTACAGCCGGTCTCGACCCATGTTGCCGTTAACTATTCGGTAAATAAGGATTCGGCGTACAATCTGATGAACAATATCGGCGGTAATTTTGATACGGTTATTATTAACCCGGCTGTGCAGGAAATCGTTAAGGAAGTAACGGCCCGTTACCAGGCCGAGGACTTGATCGCCAAGCGGGATGTGGTTGCCGGGGAGATCAGTGAACATTTGACTTCCCGATTAGCCAAATATGACTTGATTGTTAATGAAATTAACATCGTCAATTTTAAGTTTTCCGACGCGTTTAACCAATCGATTGAAGCCAAGCAGGTTGCTCAGCAGCAAGCCCTGAAAGCCAGCAACGACCTGAAGCGGATTCAGATCGAGGCACAGCAGAAGATCGCTCAGGCTGAAGCCGAGGCCGAAGCCCTGAAGCTGAAGAAACAGGAAGTTACGCCGGAGCTGGTACAACTCAAGCAGATCGAGGTGCAGGAGAAGGCGTTGGAGAAATGGGACGGCAAGCTTCCGCAAGTGACGGGCGGCGCCACGCCTTTCATCGACATTGATTCTTTGACCAAGTAATGATAATTTAATTGAATTTGAGCAGAGCCAGCCCGCCCTCAGGAGAGCCCTGCAAAACGAATACAGTTTCTGTAAAAAGCAACCCAGTACCCCTTCGGTACTGGGTTTGCTGTATACTGGAAGAAAAAAAGAAGCGAGTTGAGCCGTTTTGCTGCAGCCAGCCAGACAACTAACCGCATCATTCCATGCGGAGCTATATCAGCTTGTGCCGAAAGACCATCTGCTTCGCAAGATCGATGCTGCGGTGGATTTCGGATTTGTATATGAATTAGTGGAAAATTCCTACTGCAAGTATTACGGCAGGCCGGCAAATGAGCCGGAACTGCTGTTTCGTTTGCTGTTTTTGCAGCTCCTGTACAACCTCTCGGATGAGCGAATGATTCAGGAAGCTGAGGTGAATCTAGCTTACAAGTGGTTTCTCGGGATCAATCCGGAGGATCCGCTGCCAGACGCCTCCCAGCTATCGCGGTTCCGTAATCACCGGCTAGGAGCAAGTCAGGTCGAAGACATACTGAAGCATGTGGTCAGTCAATGTATCAAGCAAGGCTTGGTCAAAAGCAAAACTATCATCATGGATGCCACGCATACACTGGCCGGCAGCCCAAAACAAAAGCCATTCGAAGTGCTGCGTGACGCGGCCAAGCGTCTGTTTCGCGTCGTAGTCAAACGCCACCCCAAGTTGGAGAAGAAACTACCTAAGCTGCCCTCTGTTAAAAGCGAAGATGCGGAGGCGGAGAAAACCATGCTGAGCTACTTGGCACAGCTGGGAGAGACTGTGGAGGAACTGCTACCGGACCATGAAGGAGCGGTGAGCGAGAAACTGGGCATCGCCAAACAAATCATCGAGGATGAGCGATTACTCTCACACAAGGGGATTCTCTCCGCCATCGACCCGGATGCACGTTTCGGCTGGAAGAGTAGTTCGAAATCGTTTTTTGGCTACAAAGAACATATCGCCATGACGGAAGAAGAGATCATTACCGCGCTGGAGGTAACACCAGGAAGCACCGACGACGGCAAGCAATTACCGGCATTGCTCGAACAAACCACAGCTAACGGCGTAACCGTAAACGAAATCATAGCGGATACCGCCTATTCCGGCAAGGATAATCTGGCCAGAATGAAAAAGGAACCCATATCGCCTGTCGTGCCCTTAAACCCGATTGTCCACGAAGGGGGCGAGCGTCAAGAAGGGTTCGAATATAACAAAGATGCCGATTTCGTCGTTTGTCCGGCCGGTGAGCGAAGCAAACGCAAGGCGATTCAAGGCAGCAAGACCAGCGGAGAGAGTCGTTCGCTTGTCTATTACTTTGACGTCGAGAAGTGTAAAACCTGTCCGCTGCGCGAAGGATGCTACAAGCCGGGCGCCAAGAGTAAGACTTACTCGATTCGAATCATCGCTGAACACTATAAGGAACAGATCGAGTTCGAATTCAGTGATACGTTCAAGGAACGAATCAAGCGCAGACCGATCATTGAACACAAGAATGCGGAAATGAAGAGATTCCACGGTATGGATACAGCCAGATACCGGGGTCTCTTCCGCATGCGAATACAAGCCTACCTCACCGCGTTTGTGGTAAACGTAAAACGGATGGTGAAGTTAAAAGAGCAAAAGCAGCCCATCCTCGGGTGAGGATGAAGCTGCTTTTTCCGTCTTATCAAATTTATTTTCCAGTTCCGAGCCCCAATACCCTAAAAACGAGGCTTTTGCAGGGCTCTCCCTCAGGGGCGGCTTTTTTTCGTGCAGGCGGACTGCTTTGCCGTGTGACGCTAAGCTTTGTCGGAACCTGGGATTATGGTAAAATGTCGGTATGCTGTTTAGAGAGTAAGATCAATTGTGGATAGGGGAGCTGTCTGTTGTTGAAATACAAACTGTTGGCGCTGGATATGGATGGAACGCTGCTAAATGATGAGCACCAAATTACGCCGGAGACGGAACGCTGGATTCGCAAGGCGGCGGCCGCTGGGGTTCATGTCTGCTTGTCGACGGGACGCGGATATCAGGAGGCGGTTCCTTACGGCGATCAACTTGATCTCGGAACGCCGATGATCACGGTGAACGGAAGCGAAGTGTGGAAATCGCCGCATGAGTTGTACAGCCGGGTGCTTCTCGACCGATCTGTCGTTTCGAAAATGTACGACATTTCCCGGGAAAAGAAAGTGTGGTTCTGGGCTTATGCCGTCGAAGGCAGCTATAATGAAACGAATTGGCAGCCTGAACTATTGGAGCGGAATCAGTGGATGAAGTTCGGGTATTTTACCGAGGATGATGTGGTGAGGGAAGATATTTTGCGGCAGCTGCAAGTGATGGGCGGTCTAGAAATCACGAATTCTTCCCCGCACAATTTGGAGATTAACCCCAAAGGAATAAGCAAAGCCAGCGGTATTCATGCCGTTTGTGGACTGCTTGGGCTGGAGATGTCCGAGGTCGTGGCGATTGGTGACAGCTTAAATGACCTGGCGGCAATCGAAGCCTCGGGGCTTGGCGTAGCGATGGGCAACGCCCAGGAGGCCGTGAAGGAGAAGGCGGATGTCGTCACCGCGTCGAATAATGAGGATGGAATTGCCTGGATCATTCGGGATTATATTTTGACGGAGGAGTGAGAGGATGGCGCTGTCCGTAATTGGCTGGATTCTGGTGATCGCCTTGTTTGCCGTGGGGATGGCCGGAGCCGTGTATCCCATATTACCCGGGGTGCTCGCGGTTTATTTTGCCTTTTTCGTATATGGATGGTTTTTCTCGTTTGAACCGTTTGGCCCGTTTTTCTGGATCCTGCAAACCCTAATCATCATCGTACTGATGGTAGCGGATTACGCGGTTGGAGCCTGGGGGGTTAAAAAATTCGGAGGCAGTAAGCTGTCGGTTTGGCTCAGTACGATCGGCATCATCGTGGGGCCGTTTGTGATCCCGGCTTTTGGCTTAGTACTGGGTCC
This sequence comes from Paenibacillus rubinfantis, assembly GCF_001486505.1. Taxonomy (GTDB): domain Bacteria; phylum Bacillota; class Bacilli; order Paenibacillales; family Paenibacillaceae; genus Fontibacillus; species Fontibacillus rubinfantis. The sequence goes on along the minus strand of NZ_LN909062.1, from coordinate 256,210 downwards.
GTTGATTGGCGCGATGATCGGAGAATTAATCAAAGGCGAGTCGCTGGCCAAATCGTTCAAAGTTGGCGTCGGTTCGGTCGTTGGCTTGTTTAGCAGCATGGTCGTTAAGGTGATTTTGCAGTTGGTTATGATCATCGTATTTATCATATGGATCGTTGCGTTTTAAGGCTTGATTCTTGATTATAGATAGATACAGATAGCACTCATCAGGATTGCGGGAAAGAAGGAATCGGTTTTGTCGAAAAAGGAATCGTTCATTAAAGGTACGTTAATATTAGCGGGGGCTGCCCTGATCGCGAGGGTGCTCGGCTTGTTCCAGCGCGTTCCGTTGGAGCACATTCTCGGTGATATCGGGAATGCGTCGTATTCGCAAGCAAATGCGGCTTATTTCATGCTGTTAACTTTAGCGACAGCGGGGATTCCAAGTACGCTGAGCAAAATGGTGTCGGAGCGGCATGCGCTAAACCGGCCGGAGGAAGCACGTCGCGTTTATCAAGCGGCGCTTTTATTTGCAGGCGCGGCAGGCGTGGTGATGTTCGTGCTGTTGTTTGCTCTGGCGCCTTATTATGCCAAGGCTTCCGGCGTTCCGGAATCGGTCGTCGCCATTCGGGCATTAGCTCCAGCGCTGCTACTCTTCCCGCTAATCGCTATTATCCGCGGTTATTTGCAGGGGCGGAACATCATGATCGCCGGTGGCGTGTCGCAGGTTATTGAGCAAATCGTGCGGGTAGCCACCGGCATTATTTTGGCGTTTGTGTTGTTTAACTGGGGATACTCGGGCGAACAGATCGCGGCGGGCGCGACGTTTGGCGCAGTACTCGGCGGTGTGGCGGCACTGATCGTGATGCTGGTTTACAGCATGAAGTTACAGCGGAAGGACCAGACCGAGGGACAAGTGAAGCCGCAGAACGACGCCGCGCGTATATCGTTTAAGCGAATCTATGCGGAGATCTTCAAGCTGTCGATTCCGATCGTGCTCACTGCGCTGGCCGTCCCGGCGGTTAACTTCATCGACAACTCGATCCTGAAGCCGCTGCTAACCGGACAAATCGGTTCCGGACAAGCCACCTACATCCTCGGGATTCTCGGGAACCGCGCGCAGATGATCGCCGGGATTCCGCCGATTCTGGCGATTGCGCTTAGCCAATCGCTGGTGCCGATCATCTCCGCCGCATACGCGCGCAAAGACCAGGAGCATCTGCAACGTCAGGTGACCCTGGCGATGCGGGTTGCGGTGCTGAGCGGGATGCCGATCATCCTTGCGCTGGGCACGGCGGCTTACTCCGTCAACGGGCTGCTGTTCAGCACCCGGGACGGCAGCAGCATCGTGGCGTTGTTGACGTTTGCGACGATCTTCCAAATTACGATGATGACCAGCAATTCGATCCTGCTGGGCGTAGGCAAAGCCAATTTGTCGATGGTGCATGTGGCGATCGGCATTCTCGTGAAGCTGGCGGCCAGCTATGTGTTGGCGCAGTTTTGGGGGATTTATGGCATCATTATCGCCACGGGGCTTTGTTTCCTTGTGATCACGTTGCTGAATGTACGGGCGATGAAGCAAATCGTGCCGTTCTCATTGATGGGCAGCCGCTGGGGCGGGTTCCTGGTGACGGTGGTTGCATTGTCCGGTGTCGGCTACGGCTTGAATCAAGCCGGGATCCAGATGGTTGATCTGATGCCGGCGCGGGTCGCCTTCTTCTTGACCTGCTGCATCGTAGGCGTGGCGGTGGTCGCGTTGTACCCGGTACTGCTCATCCTGCTGCGCGTCGTCCGAAAGGACGAACTGGCCGGTTACCCTGCCCCCCTGCGCAAAATCCTCTCCCCGCTGATGCGGTTGCAGCGCGGAGGCCGGCAAGCGGGATAACGCCGGTCCCTCCCCTCTACGACTCTTTCTCTATAGGCGCCTTTGCATGATTATCCCTTTGATTCAGGCCAGGGAAGTCGTGCTTGGCGCCTTTTGCGTGATTATCCCTTTTGCTCAGGGTGGTGTGGCGTATTGCTGCCTTTGCACGATTATCCCTTTGGTTCAGAACAGGTGGTTGTCAGACCCCTTTGCATGATTATCCCTTTTGCTCAGTTTGGATGGGCGTTTGCTGCCTTTGTATGATTATCCCTTTGGTTCAGGTTAGATGATAGTCGGATGAACTTTGCATGATTATCCCTTTTGTTCAGGTGAGTAGAAGTAGCAGAGTGCGTTCCCGATTTGGCATTTTGCCTATATTCTAGGTACCTGATCATACGGGATAATGGTGCAAAGGGGGCTGGACAAGGGGTTCCTAGCCCCTAGGGTAAGCACTCTTCCATCACATCGAGCTCCCGGCTCAGGGTGGTGGGGCGTTTGTTCCCTTTGTGTGATTATCTCTTTGGTGGGCTATTTTCCAGGTACCTGATCATACGGGATAATGGTGCAAAGTGAGCTGGAGAGAGGGGGACCCGCATGTGGGCGAACCGCGGATAGACGAACTGCTGGCCAAGGGTGGGCGAACTGCAGATGGACGAACTGCTGGACCAAGGGTGGGCGAACTGCGATAGACGAACTGCTGGTGGCGACCCATAGGTGGGAGACCTGTGGCATTGACTGGCCCGTGGCATGGCAGACCCGCGGGATAGGGAGACCGCGGGTCAGCGCTCCTCCACCGCATCGTGCACGAATGCGGTCTCGAGGATGCCGTTCCTGTGCGACCGGCTGATGTCGCACAGGAACGGCGCTTTTGGCGCGCTGATGCCGTCCAGCGCGCGGGTGTCCTTGAGCCAATCCTCCCGGGTGATTGGCTCGTAGGCGGTGTCGCCCCAAGCGCTGAGCAGCTTGGGGCTGTAGAGACGCTGGCCCGGCGGCAGCGTCTCCTGGGCGAGAAGCTCTGACCCCTGCACCTTGGTGGTCAGAGCTTCTTCTAAATTGGCCGTGAACAGCTCCGGCCAATAGTCCGCCCGCGAGCCGCTGTGCGGCACGCTCGCGGCGAACCGCTCCGCGCCGTTTCTTGGGCGGCTTTTGTCTCTTTTGGGTTGACCAGAAAAACCCCAAAAGACCTGCAATTATCCTCCCGGCTCGGCCTCTTATCCCCATCTAGAGTTGAATAAGAGACGGCGGCGCGGTAGCCCATGAGCATCGCGTATAGGCTCTTGCCTAACGCGATGCGGGCCGGCAGGCTGCCGAAGTCGGAGACGGTGCGCCCCGCTAAGCGGCGCACCTTCCCGCCGGCAGCCCCGTCGCCCTTCGCCTGTTCAATCAGCGGGAACACCACCTGGTTTAATCCAGCCAGGCTGAACAGGCGGAAGTTCATTTTTCCCGTGACGTGCTTCTGGAAGTAGGGGTGGCGGACCACGCGTTTTTCGATATAGTTCTGCTCGTTAATGATCAGTCCGATGGTGAGCAAAGCGCTGCCGCGATCGATCCAGAACCGTTCCCAGAACGGACGCATAAAACGAGAGACGTGAAAAAACGGCAGCAGGTGGAATCGGCTGGCTCCAAGCTCCCGGCTCTTCATATACAACCGAAGCTGCGGGTAGGCGTCCTGGAAAATCAAAGCGTTGCTGCGTTCCAGAAACCGATAGGTGAGCCGTCTCTCCTCGGCGTCGACGACATCGGCCATCCGGCTGCTGTGCAGGTCCGTCATATTCCAGCCGGCATTCCGCGAGACCATATGCGCGAGGAACGCCCAATGCAGCTCCGGGCAGGTTTGATAGCAGGCGAGGTACGCCGCCGTCCGGCTGATGTTGTTCGCCCCGGCCAACCGCGTCTCCTCGGCGATGGCTTCGACCAGTCGCAAATCCTCGGCGCTGTACTCTTCCCCAGTCGATGCGGGTCTGGAGGGGGCGGTGCGCCGCAGCTGCTCCTCGATTTCGGTGATCACCGTGCTGGCAGCCGCCTCGTTCCAGCCCAAAGAAACCGTCTCTTTCCGCATTCGGGACGAATCGGAGAACGAGGCGGTTTTGCTTCGAAGCATGGTTGAAAAAACGGCGGGCAGGCGAAACACCAATCTCCGCAGCTGGATTGCCTTCCGCTTGGTCTGACGGGGATCGCCCATTGGGTTCCGCCCTCCCTTCCTCCGACTCGCGAATATTTGTCCGCTGACAAGGCATAATACATTACCAGTATGTCCGAAAGATTTGACTTCCACTCCCGGTTTTGGTTGACTAGAAGTACCTTAATGGAAAGGAAGGTTTATCGAATGAAAAAAATAACTTCCCCCGCGGAATTTCAAGTCAGCATTCAATCCAGCAACCTAATTGTGGCTGTGTTTAAAGCTGATTGGTGCGGGGATTGCAAATTTATAGATCCGTTTATGCCAGAGGTCGAGGAGAAGTACGAAGGTCGCTTGACGCTGATTGAGGTCGATGTCGATCAGGTTGGCGATGTCAGCCAGGAGCAGAATATTTTGGGGATCCCCAGCTTTGTCGCTTATACCGATGGGCGCGAGTTGGTTCGGTTCGTTAATAAATTGCGCAAATCCCGCGAGGAGATTGAAAATTTCCTAAACCAAGCGTTGGATGTGTACCATACGCTGCATGACACACCGGAAACTCGGGATACTTTGTAAAACGCCATTATATCCATCACACCGCCGCAGGAATTCCTCTTGCGGCGGTGTCTATTTTTCAACATTTTCTATGAAAGAAGTTGCATCATCGGTTATAATGAAGGGGATTTAGCGATTAACTAAAAGGTGTGAACCGTTTGAATACGAAATTGTTGAAATGGCTGAGTTACGCCTCCTGCTTCGTGATGTTCCTGGCCACGCTGGGCGGCAGCGTGGTGACCAAAACGGAATCGGGGCTGGGCTGCGGCAATGATTGGCCGCTTTGTCACGGGAAATTTGTACCCGCACATACGCTGGCTTCCATGATCGAGTATTCTCATCGTGCCGTCAGCGGGGCGGCTGGATTATTTTCTTTGGCGGCGTTTGTCGCTTTTTGGTTGTACCGAAAAAACCGCAAAGACCTGCAATTATACTCCCTGCTAGCCTTGATCTTCGTGATGGTCCAAGCCGTCATGGGGGCGATGGCGGTGATCTATCCTACCTCGTCCGCCGTTATGGCGCTGCATTTTGGGTTCTCATTAATCGCCTTTGCCAGCTCGGTCATGCTGGTGTTAGGCGTCCGCCAGGAAGAACGCGGACAAGTTGGTAAGGCGTCCAAAGCCCAAGACCCTGCCCTGGATCAGGTCCAAGTCCATGCTCCCGCGGCCCGTGTGTCCAAAGCGTTCCGCAACTTGACCTGGTTGGCTACGGGTTACACGTATATTGTTGTGTATATTGGGGCTTATGTCAGCCATACGGACTCGGCCGGCGGGTGCAGCGGATGGCCGTTATGCAACGGACAGCTGGTTCCCGGTTTGTCCGGAGGGGAAGGCATCGCCTTCATCCATCGGGTCGCGGCCGCCCTATTGCTGGTCGTGATCGCCACGGTTGGGCACTTTGCCTTCCGTAAGCACCCCGGTCTGCCGGAAATCCGCAAGCTGGGCGTCGCCGCAACGCTGCTGGTGATCGTTCAGGTGTTTACCGGGGCGACCATCGTGCTCACGCTAAACAACTACCACGTCTATCTGTTTGCTTCGTTGGCGCACATTCTCGTGTTGGCCGCTTTATTTGGCGTCCTATGCTATCTTAGCGTTCGGACCTGGCAACTGAGCCGAACGGCTGAGGTCCAGGCACCGCCGACCGGCAAGGCGGTCTAACTCACAGGCTGAGGGCGACAAGCTCCAGCAACGAGGCGGCGAGTTGCGATTGTCATGAATCTGTAGAATGACAGACGCTCAGGCAGCCGCTTAGGTAAGGTATACTTTTCTCTATAAGTAAACGTACTGCAACGACTGGGCAACAACCCCGTCTCATTAGGAGGATCAACGAGATGACTTACAAGAACCTGCGGCAATGGATCGATGCGCTGCAAAAAGAAAACGACCTGGCCATCATCGACGTACCCGTCGACCCCTACCTGGAGTTGGCCGAGATTCACCGGCGGGTCATTGATGACGGGGGTCCGGCTTTGCTGTTCACCAACGTCAAAGGAACGCCGTTCCCGGTGGCAACTAACCTGTTCGGGACGCCACGCCGGGTGGAAATGGCGTTTGGTCCCCGCCCCGAAATGCTTGCTAACCAGCTGGTCGAGGCTATACATAAACTCTTGCCGCCGACACCCAAAGCAATTTGGAACGAGCGCGGGCTGATTCGCGACGTGTTGAAGGTTGGTATGAAGACCGTATCCAAAAACGAAGCTCCCATCCTCGAGGTCTGCCGGACGGAAGCGCCGCTGAAGGATCTGCCGAAAGTGACAAGCTGGCAGAAGGACGGCGGCCCTTTTATCACGCTTCCGCTTGTGTATACGGAAAATCCGCTGCAGCCAAAGGAAAACAACCTGGGCATGTACCGGATTCAATTGTACGATGATCAGACGACCGGTGTGCACTGGCAAATCCAAAAAGGCGGCGGCTTCCACTACCACGAAGCCGAGAAGCGGGGCGAACCGCTGCCGGTTTCCGTGTTCCTGGGCGGGCCACCCGCCATGGTCGCTTCGGCGATTTCGCCGGTTCCTGAGCATCTGTCCGAGCTGCTCGTCGCTTCGTTTATCCTGGGCGAGAAGCTGCCGATGGCGGAAAATCCGCTCGGCGGCCACCGAATTCCGGCCGAGTCTGAATTTGCCATCTCCGGCCTGGTGCCGCCGCATGAACGCCGACTCGAAGGGCCGTTCGGCGACCATTTCGGCTACTATTCCTTGCAGCATGAGTTTCCGGTGCTGCACGTCAATCACATGTGGCATCGCAAGGATGCCATCTATCCGGCAACGATCGTTGGCAAACCACGCCAGGAGGATTATTACTTAGGCGATTTCCTGCAAAAGCTGCTATCCCCAGCGTTTCCGATCGTCATGCCGAATGTGCGCTCCTTGTGGACTTATGCGGAGAGCGGGTTCCACGCGCTCAGCTCGGCCGTGGTTCGCGAAAGCTACTCCCGCGAAGCGCTGGTATCGGCGTTCCGCATTCTGGGAGAAGGTCAGCTGTCGCTGACCAAAGTCCTCATGCTGACGGACAAGCTGATCGATCTGGCGGACTTCCGCCTGCTGCTTAAGACGGTGCTGGAGCGTTTCGATCCACGTACGGATCTGTTTATTCTCAACAATACGTCGCATGATACGCTGGATTATACCGGCCATAAACTGAACCACGGCAGTAAGGCGATTCTGATCGGCGTTGGCGATCCGGTGCGCGAGTTGCCTCGTGCGTACGAAGAAGGCGAAATCGCCGAAATCGATCAAATCCAAGTTTTTCATGATGGATGTCTTGTCGTTTCCGGTGCATCCTATGAGGACGAGCCGGAGCTGGCCCATCGGCTGCTTGGTCGGTTGCGCGAGCGCGGGACCGCATGGCCTTTTGTGGTGCTGGTGGATAACGCAGAAGCGGCTGCTCATGATCAGACGGCGTTCCTGTGGACGGTGTTTACGCGGTTTAATCCAGCAAGCGACATTTACGCCGCTTCCGAGGTGCGCCAGCATCATCTGGCCTATGGACTGCCGCTCGTGATTGATGCCCGCATGAAGCCGGGTTATCCGGATGAGCTGTTCCCGCAGGAGGACATCGTGTCCTTAGTGGATCAGCGTTGGAAATCCTACTTTCTGTGAAACGAGGAATGCCTATGCTGCGAAGCTTGCTGGGCGAGCCGCCTCGGCAAAACGAGGGCCGGCTGGCCGAAACGATCGACGCGATGGTGCAAACGATCAGGCTGCTGCAAAAGGAAATCAAGGAGCATCAGGATCCTTCCCATGATTTCCGCAAGCTGGAGATTTGGGTACACGGCTTGATCTCTTCGTTGGATGAGCTCGAACAATGTTTGTATGCGGCAACCTATTTCCGCCAAAAGGTACGGACGGAATCCGTCGAGGATATGGATCCGGTAGAGCGGTCTGATTACGCGCGGTACGTGTATTTCTACAAGGACGGCTTCATTCGAGTGTTCTCGGCGCTGGACAAGTTGGGGACGGTGCTGAACGAGCTGTTTGATCTGAAAACGTCGAAGGTGAAGACGCATTTTTCTTATTTTACCGTGCTGCGCCAGTTTGCTTATCTGAAGACCCATACCGAGCTTGGGAACCGGCTGAACACCATTAAGGAAACCAACCGGGAAGCGCTTGGCGTGCTGCGGCGCCGGAGAAACACGGAGATCCACTACATGAACTCCGAAATGAAAGACGATTTGTGGCAGCGGCATCAAGCGCTGTTTGGGAAGATTGCGCTGGAGGATCTGGACCAGCATATCCGCGAGCTGGAGCAGGGCTACCGCATGGTGTGCGACACATATTTCACGACATTTGATTACGTCAATCAGCGCTGGAAAAAAATAACGGCGATCTAATCCGATCGCCTTTCTTATTTTTCCTCTTTACAAAATAGGCAAAACTCATTATACTCATCAATAGTTTACATCTACTGATAATTTCATATTTTTCTTATCGAGAGAGGCGGAGGGAAAGGCCCGATGAAGCCCAGCAACCGATTCACCCGTGATGGCGGAAGGAGTAGCCGCACTCGTCACGGACTGAATGTCATGGTGCTAATTCCTTCAAAACCGATGCGTTTGCAGCAGATGGTTTTGGCAGATGAGAAGGCATTGTCTTTACGTAAAGAGAGCCCTTTGAATCTGTGAGGGCTCTTTTCTTTTTTTCATACGCCGGTCGATAATTGTTTATGCTAGGTACAGGAGGTTAGCCGATTGATTGAACTTAAAGGGATTACTAAAATATACGGCACGAAAAAAACGGCGACCACCGCGCTGTCCGGGTTAAACCTGAGCGTTCGCAAAGGGGAAATCTTTGGCGTCATCGGCCACTCTGGCGCTGGCAAAAGCACGTTGATCCGCTGCATCAATTTGCTGGAGCGGCCAACCGAAGGCGAGGTGTGGGTCGGTGGGGTCGAGCTGACGCGGCTTGGCAAACGTGAGCTGCAGCAGCAGCGCCGCAAGATCGGAATGATTTTTCAACATTTTAATCTACTCTCCTCGGCGACGGTATACGATAACATCGCTTTTCCGCTGACGCTGATCGGAACGCCGAAGGCGGCGATCGCGGAGAAGGTGAATGAGCTGCTGGCTCTGGTCGGCTTGGAGGAGCACCGCCACAAGTATCCGGCTCAGCTCTCCGGCGGTCAAAAGCAGCGCGTTGGTATCGCTCGAGCGCTGGCCAGCGATCCGGACGTGCTGCTATGCGACGAGGCGACCTCGGCGCTTGACCCGCAGACGACGGATTCGATCCTGAAGCTGTTGCTGGACATCAACCAGCGGTTCCAACTGACGATCCTGCTGATTACGCATGAGATGCACGTCATCCAAAGCATCTGCGATCGCGTGGCGGTCATTCACGAAGGCGGCATTGTGGAGCAAGGTCCGGTGACGGAGGTGTTCCTGAAGCCGAAGCATGGGGTGACCCGGGAGTTTATTCACCGGGGTGCAGCGGGGGATGAGGGCATCCGGCTGCCGTCTTCTGTTCCGCCTCCGGCGTGGTCCAGACTGGTGAAGATCACCTTCTTAGGCGCAAAAACCTACGAATCAGTGTTATCCCAGGTCGTGCGAGAAACCGGCGTTAACTTCGCCATTCTGCAAGGGACGATCTCCACGATCAAGGATACCCCGTACGGTCAACTGACCGTGTCGTTCGAAGGTGATGATGACCGGGTGGAGCGTACACTGTCGCTCCTGCGGGAACGCGATCTTGATGTGGAGGTGATCGAATCATGAGAGGTCTGGATCTCGGAGCAATCGATTGGTCGGAGATGGGCGCGGCCACGCTGGATACGTTGGAGATGATGGGGTATGCCACCTTGTTCACCTTCGTGATCGGGCTCCCGCTGGGGGTGCTGCTGTTTACCTTCTCGCGTTCCCAATCCTTGGTATTAGGATGGGTTTACCGTTTGATTTCGCTGGTCGTTAACATTCTTCGCTCGGTTCCGTTCATCATCTTGATCGTTGCGTTGATCCCGGTCACGCGGGCCATCATGGGTGTATCCACCGGCGTCGAAGGGACGATTCCGCCGCTGGTGATCGGGGCTGCCCCGTTCTTCGCCCGGCTGGTGGAGACGGCGCTGCGCGAGGTGGACCGTGGGGTGATCGAAGCTTCTCAGGCGATGGGGGCTTCCTCATTCCAGATCATCCGTAAGGTGCTGCTGCCGGAATCGCTGCCCGGCCTGATTGCCGGCATGACGATCACCGTAGTTACGCTGGTCTCCTATACCGCAATGTCGGGTATGGTGGGCGGCGGCGGACTTGGCGATCTGGCGATCCGTTACGGCTACTACCGGTATGAGACGGGGATCATGATCGTTTCGGTCGTTTTCATGGTGATTCTGGTACAGGTGCTGCAAATGCTGGGAGACCGGCTGGTGATCTTTTTTACGCGGAAATAAGGAAACATAAATATATAGAACTATCCTTATTCAAAAAAACACTCTTAAGGGGGAGAACCTGCAATGAAAAAATGGACTTTATCTTTGTTAACGCTCGTATTGGTTATGGTGCTGGCTGCTTGCGGTAATAACGCTGCTAATAATGGAGCCGCAGGAAACACGGCAGGAGAATCGTCTGCAGCGGAAGGGAATGCTGCGGAGAATAACCCAACTTCGGCCGAGCCGGTGAAACTGGTTGTAGGGGCTACTGTACCACATGCCGATATTTTGAAATTTATCGCGCCGAAGCTGAAGGAAGAGGGCGTTGAGCTGGAGGTCAAAGAATTCACTGATTATGTACAGCCTAACGTACAGCTGTATGAAAAAGAACTGGATGCGAACTACTTCCAGCATCAGCCTTACCTGGACGAACAAAATGCCCAAAACGGTTTTGATCTTGTTTCGGTCGTAGGGGTTCACGTTGAACCGTTTGGCGCTTACTCCAACAAATTTAAATCCGTTGAGGAGCTTCCGGACGGCGCGAAAGTCGCTATCCCAAATGACCCGACCAACGGCGGCCGCGCGCTGCTGCTGCTGCAAAAGCAAGGGTTGATCAAGCTGAACGATGGCGCCGGGATCACCGCAACGCAAAAGGACATCGTGGAAAATCCGAAAAACCTGAAAATCATCGAAGCCGACGCAGCGATGTTGCCTCGTCAATTGGCTGAAGTCGATCTGGCGCTGATCAATACGAACTACGCGCTGGAAGCGAAGCTGAATCCAACGAAGGACGCTCTGTTCATCGAGGATAAGGATTCGCCATACACGAACATCCTGGTTGCCCGTCCGGACAACAAGGATTCTGACGCGATCCAGAAGCTGGCGAAAGCCCTCACTTCCGATGAAGTTAGAACGTTCATCAACGACACGTACGAAGGTGCGCTTGTCCCTGTATTCTAAGTAGGTATGAAGCAGAAATGTCCCGCTGCGGGTGCAGCGGGATTTTTTTTACCCTTTACTGCCCGATGGAGGCACGCTGATCCCCTCTCAACTGTAAAAGTACAGTTCATTTTCGGTAAAACCGCGATTTTGGGACAATGAAATGTAAAAGTACATCTCGTTGGAGGTGAATCGGCCCTAAGATACACTTTTGACGTGATTTCAACTGTACTTTTACATTTGAAGGCGGTGGTTTGGGCGTTTTTGATGGAAATCAACTGTATTTTTGCATTTGGCAGAGTGTTGTAACGTTGTGAGGTGAGGGGAGAGGAACGGGCAGATGGTTCGTAGCGCCGCAGCCGTTTGTGAGAATCCCTTAAATCTTTTATACTTAAGGGTGTACTGCACCTGGGAGGAGGAGAAGGAACGTTGCACGGCAAAGTTGCCTTAATTACCGGGAGCGCCAAGGGCCTCGGGAAAAAAACAGCGCTGACCCTGGCAGAGCAAGGGTGCCATATCGCGCTGAATTACGTACATAGTGAAGCGGAAGCGCTCTCCCTCCGATCGGACATCGAGCGGCTGGGCGTCCGCTGTATCGCAGTGCAAGCCGACATCTCGCGCCGGGAGCAGATTGAAGAACTGGCCCGGCAGGTGAAGGAACAGCTTGGTACGATTGATATCCTGGTCAACAATGCCGGACCGTTTATCCGCGAACGCAAGCTATTTGCCGACTACAGCCAGAGTGAAGTGCTCGGGATGATCGAAGGGAATTTTGTGGGCACTCTGCTGCTGGATCATCTCGTGCTGCCGGGGATGCGGGAGAAAAAGTGGGGGCGGATCATCCATTTTGGCTTCGGCCATGCCGCTGAATCACGCGCTTGGCCGCATCGGGCCGTTTACGCCGCCGCCAAAACCGGGCTCGTGTCCTTTACGAAAACGCTCGCCGTCGAGGAAGCGCCTTACGGCATTACCGTGAACATGGTTTGCCCCGGCGACATTCGCGGGAACAAGAAGGAGATGTCCATCCATGAAGTCCGGGGCCTCCAGGACGGAGAGACGCCGCTGGGGCGTCCAGGAAGCGGGGAGGACATCGCTCGGGTGATCGCTTTTTTGTGCCATCCGGACTCGGATTTCATCACCGGCAATATCATGGACATCTCCGGTGGGCTTGACCCGATCCGGCCATGGATTAAGCCGTCCTGAACCAACACCTGAACCTGAATCAGAGGGGAAGCCATAACAAAAAACCCGGCCTTCCGGCAAATTGCCGGAGGCCGAGTTCGTTTAAACCCTCCTGCTGAAGAGCGATGCATTTATGGAGTGCTAATTAGAATACTTGAACAACCTCTTCTACGCCTTCCACTTCTTCAAACAGGGCGCGTTCGATCCCGGCTTTGAGGGTGATCGTGGAGCTTGGGCAGCTGCCGCAGGCACCCATCAACTTCAGTTTCACGATGCCGTCTTCTACGTCGACAAGCTCAACGTCGCCACCGTCACGCTGCAGGAAAGGCCGCAGTTTGTCCAATACTTCCAATACTTCATCATACAATTTATCTTGTACGTGTTCACTCATTGTGCTCAACTCCTTTCTTGCCTTATTATATTACAAAAAGTCAAAAATTTAAATGCTTCTTCATGGGGAGGACGGAAGATGAAACCGATCCTTGAATTTTGTGCGAATAACGCTAGTTTAGGTACGGGGGAAGCGATCCGGAAAGTCCAAGAACAAGTGGAATGCGACGTGTATGAGTACGGTTGCCTTACCTCTTGCGGAACCTGTTATTTGTTCCCGTACGTGTTAGTTGACGGCGAGCAAGTAGAGGGAGAAGACGCGAAGCAGTTGGCGGAACGCATTTTGCAAAAAATCAGGGAGACACATCCGTAAGGCCTGATGAGGCCTTGGTTGTGCTCCCTGTCTTAGTTTACCCAATATGATGCTTGGACATCCAGAGTACGCCGCTTTTCAGTAGACGGGGGACGCGGCCCGTGACTTGCGTTCGCCCCATCAGGCCGAACCCAGCTTTCTTGCCTAACGAACCCAGCGTCCCCTTGAGCTTGATCTGCGAGAGCCGCGGCGTCTCGCCCCGCCATAACGCGCCGGTGATTTGGCCGATCTGGGCGCCTTGGGCTTCGGCGGCCTGGGCGCTTGGCGAGAATGGCAGGCTCGCGCAATCGCCGCAGACGAACACCTCGGGGTGCTCGGGGATCTGATAATACTCGTTCAGCAGGACGCGGCCTTGTCGGTCCTTGGCTACGTCTAGCGCCTGCACGATCGCTGCCGGCTGGATCCCGGCCGTCCAAACGGTGACATCGGAGTTGATGTCCCCTCGCTCATGATGGATCACGCCGTCTTCCACGGCCTGGATCGAAATGGTCGACAACGTCTCGACCTCGTTCTCGTGGAACCATTTGGCGACGTAATCGGATACCTTTGCCGGAAAAGCGGAGAGAAGCCGGGTCCCCCGATCGATGATCGCGATGTTTAAATCAGGGCGGCTCTCCCGCAACTCGGCGGCCAATTCGACGCCGCTGAGTCCACCGCCAACAATGTTGATTTTTCCATAGGGCTTAGTACTGTTCAGCCGCATGTAGGTCTCGCGGGTCGAAGCAAACGATTGGACACTGCACGAAAACTCGGCAGCGCCAGGGACATGGTGATAGTTATCGGTACAACCTAAAGCGATCACCAGTTGGTCGTATTCCAGCGGCTCCTCCTCCACGAAATGGATCAGCTGCTGCTCCATATCGATGGAAGCGACCTCGCCGTATTTCAGGACCAGACCGGGGTAAGCGGTAAAAGGGACGCGCAATTCATAATCGCTGGCCGTCCCGGCCGCCAAGGCGTAATATTCGGTCTTCAGGCTCTGGTAGGGCACCCGGTCGACCAAAACGACTTGCACATCCGAAGGAATAGGCGATTTGAACAGCTCGTGAATGACGGCGGTTCCCCCATATCCTCCCCCAAGCACAACGAATTGCCTCATACGTGACGATTCCCCTTTTACCGTGAAATAGCCGCTGGCTGCTGCTGGATAAAACTATTCGTATACCCGAATTTCGTTATAGAACGTGTCCCGTTCAACCGGAATGCGTCCAGCCCCTTTTACGAGCCAGATCAGTTCTTTGAGCGTCAATCCTTCCGGGGTTTGGGCGCCGGCCGCGTGGCTGATTTGCTCCTTCAAGATCGTGCCGTGCACGTCCGAGGCCCCGAAGGCCATGGCTACTTGCGTCAGTTGCACGCCGATATTGATAAAGTAAGCTTTAATGTGTTGGATGTTATCCAGCATCAAGCGGCTGATCGCGATCGTCTTGAGGTCCTCGTAGGCCGAGTTACGGCGCATAATGCTGGCGTTCTTGTTGCGCGGCTGCATGGACAACGGGATAAATACCTGGAACCCGCCGGTTTCGTCTTGCAGCTCGCGGATCTGCATCATATGGCGGATGCGATCCTCATAGGATTCGATCGAGCCGTACAGCATGGTGGTTGGCGTCTTCATTCCAAGCAGGTGCGCAGTCCGATGGACGTCCAGATACTGGTCGACGTTGGCTTTCTCGACCTTCATCTTTTCCCGATATTGGTCGGACAAAATTTCCGCGCCGCCGCCGGTTAACGATTCGAGGCCGGCTGCCTGCAATTGAAGCAGCACTTCCTTGGTGCTCAGGCCGCTGATCCGGGTGAAGAATTCAATCTCCGCCGCCGTGTAGGCCTTAATCGTGACCTGCGGGAAGTTCTCCTTCAGCGCTTTGAGCGAATCGACATAATACTGGAACGGGACATGATTGTTATGCCCGCCCACAATATGAAACTCGCGAACACCCGGGGTGATATGCTGGTTCACGTAAGCGACCATTTCCTCCCCGGAAAGTGTATAAGCCCCTTCTTCTCCCTGATCCTTGCGGAAGCTGCAAAACGCGCAGTGAGATTCGCAGACGTTCGTGAAATAGAGGCTCATATTTTCGATGAAATATACCTTTTTACCGTTCTTGCGCAAATTGACTTCATTGGCTAATTGTCCAATGGTCAATATATCATCGCTTTCATATAAATAGACACCGTCTTCGAGGGTGAGACGTTCGCCTTGCCGGACTTTGTCCACAATTTCGGCCATTCTCTTATCGGTGTTTGGGGTGACTACAGTGAACATGACGTTCCCTCCGTTTCCAAATGCATGAAATGCCTCGTATCCTAACTGTATGAATTACCTACCTATTATAAACCTCACATCCCACGCGGGCAATAAGCCTAGGGAGAAGAAAAGGATTTGGCAACAAGAAATATCACAATTGTTGAGGGATTGGGGGAGAAGGAGTATAATTTTCGTAAAGGAGTGAGTACACGATGATTACGATAAGCGACAGCGCTATGGCGCGGATTAAAGATATGTTAGCTCAAGAAGAAACACCAAATATGTTCCTGCGGGTCGGGGTGAATCCCGGAGGCTGCAGCGGCTTCTCCTATGGCATGGGCCTGGATGATCAGGAGAGCGAAGAGGACGTATACATGGATATCAACGGACTGAAGGTGGTCGTGGATAAGGAGAGCCTCCGCTATCTGAACGGCCTGGAGATCGACTTTAAGGAATCCGGTATGAGCGGCGGGTTCACCATCCACAACCCGAACGCCATCGCCACCTGCGGCTGCGGCCAATCGTTCCGCTTCAAGGATGAAGAGGGCCAGCCACAGCCTTGTGATTGATAAGAGAAAAAAAGGACTCCTCCATCCGGAAGAGTCCTTTTTTGGTTATGGCTGCTGGGAGTCGTCCGCGATCTCGGAAAGGGTAACCTGCCCCGGGGCAGGAGCGTCTGGCTCTGGTTCCTCATACAAATGCGAACGCTGTTCAAACCATTGGAACAGGTGGGTGAAGATGACCTTCAACACGGCGTAACCCGGTACGGCCAGGATGACGCCCAACACCCCAAACAGATTGCCGGCGGTCAGGATCACGAAGATAATCGTGATCGGATGAACCCGCAGCGTCTTGCCCATGATTTGCGGCGAGATGAACTTGCCTTCGATCAGCTGGACAACCGTCCAGACGACGATCAGCTTGAGCAGCATGATCGGCGAGGTGACGATGGCCACGATAATCGCTGGCGTGATCGCGATGGCCGGTCCGAGGTACGGTACGATGCTCGTAAACGAGGCGATGATCGCAAGGGTCAGGGAATAATCCAGGCCGATGATCAGGAAGCCGACGTACATCAGCGCCCCGATACAGAAGCTGACGATGATCTGACCGCGGATATAAGAGCTGATCTGGCCGTTCATCTCGGTCATCACGTGGTGCGTCTGTTCGCGGAAGCGAACTGGAACGTAACGCAGGATGAACTTCGGCAGCTTCTGGCCGTCTTTCAGCAGATAAAATAAGATGAACGGCACGGTGACGATCGCCAGCACGACGTTCTTGACGGCTCCGAGGAAGCCGCCGATGCCGGACCAGGCGTTGTTCAGCAACGCGCTACCTTGCTCCGACAACGAACTCGAGACATCGTCGAGGTTAAAGCCGGTGGACTCCTGAACTTGGTGGAAGAAGTTGCTGCCAATCATGCTTTCGAATTGTCGTTGCACCTCCGCGGTGTACCTTGGCAAGTTTTCGATCAAGCTTGTGATTTGCTCCTGAACCAACGGGATAACGGTCATAATCAGCACCGTGAGGATCCCTGCGATAAATAGGTACAACCCGGTGATGGTATACACTCGGCGGATGCGTTTCGTTTCCAGCCAATCCACCAGTGGGTTTAACAGATAATAAATCGCTCCGGTCAGCAGAATCGGCAGCAGCACCGTTTTGAGCAGCACCGTCAGCGGTTTGAAGACAAACGGGATTTTAGCGAACACCAGAATATTTAAGCCAACCAGTAATAAGACAAGCAAAAACACCACGAAACGGTTATTTAGAAAAAACCTCTTAAATCGGTCTCCCCAGGGTTGCGTACTTCCCATGCCATTAGACCCTCCTGTATCTTCCTTCTATCCCAAACAACGATAATTTCTATGTAGTAATACGTATAAAAGTGATTTGGTTTCCACAATTTTTATGGAAAAAAGCTCGGACCCCATCCGCAGGGGATGTCCCGAGCCTTTCATCACCAGCCGGGCGTCAATCCCAACCTGCTATTAGAAAAATTGCCGATTCACCATCAGAACGACCAGTGAGGCAGCGACCAGCGAAAAGATCATACAGCTGATTCCCAGACCTTTGCGCGTTGTCTTGGCCATTTTTAAGCCCGTGAGGAACAAAGCAACGGTGATCCCAGCCAGCACCAGCGACATGGCGATCATGGCAAACCAGTAAAGCACCTCAAACAGAGCTGCCTCAAACGAAGAACTCCCCGTATTCAAAGCTTGTGATTTCTCCTTCCTCTGCTAGGTATAGACCAACGTCCCCCCTTAATATACGCGAAATCCCTCTTTTTGCATAGAAAGCGCCTGTGGACGAACGCGCCGGAGAAAGGGCTTAAGCCGTGGACAATCATCCAAGAATATCAATCTAGAAATGAGTAGGATAACGTATAGTGCGAGAAAGGGGATGGTGTCATGGCGGGGAGACAATTGGCCAATAAATGGCTCAAGACCGAGGCGCTTCTAAGCAACGCGGACGTGGCCGCCCACATACCGCAAACCCGATTGTACAGTGCCAATTCGTTAAGGAGCATGCTGCATCAGTTTGGCATGGTTGTGATTAAGCCGCTCCGCGGCGGCGGGGGGTATGGAGTGATCAAGGTGTCTTATGCCGGCGGAGTGTATGCGTATACCTATATGTCGCGGACCCATAGCTTCCGAAGCTTTGAGGCGATGTTCCGGGCATTAAATCGTGTGAAGGTTGGACGCAAGTACATGATTCAGCAAGGCATTCATCTGGCCCGAATCGGCGGACGCCCCATCGACTACCGGGTGAAGGTTGTAAAGGAGAACGGAGCTTGGGTCTACCGCTCAATGGTTGGCCGGTTAGCCCGACCGGGGTTGTTCGTGACCAATTTATGCAAAGGTGGTACGATGCTCAGCGCACGTCAGGGGCTCAGCCTTTCTTTTAGTCGTAAAGCTTCCGTCCGCAAACGGCGGGAAATGCGCTCATTGACCAATACGTGCGTACAAATTTTGGAGGCCCGGTTCCCGGGGATCGGACAGTTGGGCTTTGATTACGGCGTAGATCGGAGCGGAAAGATTTGGATTTTCGAAGTTAACACACGGCCGCAATAAGCTCAAAAAGTCGAAGAATAAAAAAATTTTTGGAGAAATATGGGAACAAATGTCCTGTGAATAACTTTTGTCCACATTATCCCACTAGTTTTTTCAACGCTTTTCGATAATTACTAACACGTTATTCACAGGATTTCCACAAGGGATTGTGGATAAGAGGAACACTTGTTCTACTAAACTTTTCCTGTTATGATGAGGAAAATACTAGAAAGGATGTGTTATCAATGGCGCTGTTAACGGATGAGTTGCTCCTGGAATCCTATCAGAAGGCGACCGAACTGCAATTAGATCGGGAGTTTATCGCACTGCTGTTAGCAGAAATCCGCAAACGCGAATTAGAGCTTGCCGCGGCGTCCGTTCTGCACTAATTGTGGACAACCTGGCTATCTCCTAGTTTTACCGTGAAGTTATCCCCAACCATCAAGGCGCCTGCCAGGCGTTGACATGATATATATAAGCTTCATGACAATGCGGACACTGTACGACATGTTCGCAGCCGGAAGGAATACGCGCGGAGATGGCTGAGGTATATTGATCAGCGGACCCGTAAGGGCTGTAAGGCCCGGCGTAGTCTTCTTTTTTTCCCGCATTCTCCAGAGTGTATCCGCAATCGGGGCAGGTGGCGGTTAATGCAGCTAAACCGTTACATAACGGGCATATAAATGGCAAAGGGTATCTCTCCTTTACGGCAGAATCTTCCGTAAGGTTAAGATACCCTTTTATTTGTTAGAACATGTAAGTCCGTAAAGACTCTCCGGGAACTAAACTACAGCTTCATGTTGCTGCTGTGGCCCGGGGACAGCTTCGCTTCCGGATCGATGTAGACCTTGGCGTTGTTGACCGCTGTTGGCGCTTCGCCAAATCCGACCGCAATGAGGTCCAATTTGCCGGGATATGTCGTAATGTCACCGGCGGCGAAAATGCCGGGAATCGAGCTTTCCATCCGGGAATCGACGACAATAGCGTTGCCTTCAATGTCGAGACCCCATTCGGCGATCGGTCCCAGCGAGGAAACGAAACCGAAATTGACGATCACGTCGTCCACGGCGATTTCTTGCGTTTCCTTCGTTTTAACGTCGGCCAGGGTAACGCGCTCAATCCGCTCGTCCCCATGCAGTTCAGCGATCTCCGTTGGCGTGATGACCTGCACCCGGGAAGCCATCAGCTTCTCAACGCTGTGCTCATGCGCCCGGAACTTGTCGCGGCGGTGAATCAGCGTGACTTGCTCGGCGATCGGCTCGAGCATCAGCGCCCAGTCGACGGCGGAATCGCCGCCGCCGCTGATCAGCACTTTTCTCCCGCTGAACCGGTTCATGTCGCTGACGAAATAATGCAGGTTTGTTTTCTCGAAACGGGCGGCGTTCTCTAGATCCAAGCGACGGGGTTCAAAGGCGCCGACCCCTGCGGTAATGATAATAGCACGTGCATGGTGCACATCTTTATCGGTTGTTACCACAAAATGGCGCTCCTCTTTCTTCTCAATCTGCAGCACCCGCTCTTCCAGACGAACGTCCGGCTCGAACAGCTTCAACTGCTCATTCAGGTTGTTGATCAACTCCTGGCCTGTCACTTTAGGAAAACCGGCCACGTCGTAAATATATTTCTCAGGATAGAGGGCAGCAACTTGCCCCCCAAGCTGAGGCATACTTTCAATCAGTTTGACGGAAGCTTTTCTCATTCCGCCGTAAAATGCGGCAAACATGCCCGCCGGTCCGCCTCCGATAATCAGGAGATCGGTGAATTCGGCGTTGTTTTGGGATGACACGGGCCAAACACCTCCAGATGGTTTCTTTTCTTTCTAAACTATAATGTCAATTCTACTTTATTATAATCGTCACACACCCGCTTGCAAAGGCAAGATCAAAACTGTCGAAAATATGGAAAATAATCCGTTGAAAGTCCTACAGTTACAGGTAAAATAAGACTTGATCTTTTAGGCAAAAGTCGATATCATTCAAATGTATGCACTCATATTTGTGACGAAAAAAGTACATTTATGATTATACGACAGAAGGCTTTTGCTCATCCTATAAATAAGGGTTAAACTAATTGTGACAAATGTCTCTAATTTCATGAATCGGTTAGTACTGGTAAGTAGGATTGGGTTTTTATGTGTTAATTTTCACATTGCGTTTTTTGGTTTAATTCAAATATAGAGTGTGCAAAATTGGAAGGAGAACAAATACATGAGTACCATACCCAAAATTGTAATTCTAGGTGCGGGTTATGGCGGCATTCTTACCGCGCAGCGGCTGCAGAAAGAACTGAATTACAATGAAGCGGACGTCACCCTGGTGAATCGGCACGACTATCATTATTTCACGACCCATCTGCATATGCCGGCTGCCGGGACGGACTCCATCGAACATACCCGGGTAGCGATTTCCAAACTGATTGACGAGTTCAAGATCGACCTTGTGAAATCGAATGTACAAGAGATTCGTCTGGCCGACAAGAAGGTCGTGTTGCAGGACGGAACCCTTTCTTATGATTATCTGATTATCGCGCTGGGCGGCGAGCCGGAATCCTTTGGCATTCCGGGGTTGACGGAATACGCGATGACGATTCGCAGCATCAACTCCGTCCGCCTGATCCGTCAGCATATCGAATATCAATTTGCGATGTACAAAATGGACGAAAGCCGGACCGACCGCCTGAACTTTGTGGTGGGCGGCGCGGGCTTTAGCGGCATCGAATTCGTGGCCGAGCTGGCGGATCGCATCCCGCAGCTGTGCAAGGAATACGACGTGGATCCGAACTTCGTGAACGTGTACAACGTCGAAGCCGCACCAACGGCTCTGCCGGGCTTTGATCCGGAGCTGGTCGAATACGCGATGGACGTGCTCAAG
This sequence comes from Paenibacillus rubinfantis, assembly GCF_001486505.1. Lineage (GTDB taxonomy): Bacteria > Bacillota > Bacilli > Paenibacillales > Paenibacillaceae > Fontibacillus > Fontibacillus rubinfantis. The sequence goes on along the minus strand of NZ_LN909062.1, from coordinate 234,855 downwards.
AAGAAAGGCGTACAGTTCAAAATCGGCGTAGCGATTAAAGAATGCACGCCGGATGGTGTTATTTTGGCCACCGGTGAAGAAATTAAGTCGCAAACAGTCGTATGGACCGGCGGTATCCGCGGCAATCGATTGATCGAAGCAGCCGGCTTCGAGACCGCACGCGGGCGGGTGAAAATCGACGATTATCTGCGGGCACCTGGACATGACAACGTGTTTATCATCGGCGACAATTCGCTGATGTTTAATCCGGAAGGCCGTCCGTATCCGCCAACGGCACAAATCGCCATGCAGCAAGGGGTGACCTGCGCGCAGAACGTGGTGGCATCGATCCGCGGCAAGGAGCTCAAGAAGTTCGTATTCAGCAATAAAGGAACGGTGGCTTCGCTGGGCAAAGGGGAAGCCGTCGCCAGCGCCTTCGGCAAGAAATATAAAGGTTGGGTAGCCGCCCAATTGAAGAAGCTGGTGGATATGCGTTATCTGTTCATTATCGGCGGAATTCCGCTTGTGTTGAAAAAAGGAAGATTCTTCTAAGATGCGTCATTGCAGCGTACAGGTGCGAGGGCTGCTGACGCGGGACGAGCTGGATCGATACAACGCTTTGATGGAAGTGGGATCTTACTTGGAATCGCAGCAGCGTTACGATTTAGCTTATACGGTGCAGAAGGAAGTGGACCTGCTGATCCTGCCGGCGATCGAACGGTTAAAGGAGAAGAGCCGCGACCGTGATCGGGCAACGGCGGAGTTTCTGAAGTCGTTGGAGGCGGAAGAGGATGAATAAAAAGGGTGTGCCGCTCGGAGGAGCTGGCACACCCTTCTTTTAGTGCGCCACGCATGGCGCGTAGCTAGGCGGTGAAAGTCCGCTATGGGGGCTGGCAGTTGCCAACCATTAGCCAAGAGCAAGGGTGTCCATCGTGAGGTGGAATCTGAAGGAAGCTGGAGGCAAAGTCCCGGCCTGAGGAACACGAATCGCATCAGGCATCCAAAGTGGGATGAGTCTGCTAAACAAGACGAAATCCAATAAACTGCACGGACACGCGGATGTAAATGCGGCGGGTATACGGGATGAAAGTTACGCGTCTTACCGTGGGAGGTCTCATGGACGTGAGGAGATGAATTTCAAATCATGGTTGAAACAAGATTTATCATGAGAAGTCAGCAGACGCCATAGTACCTCGGTTAGTCGACAACTTGAGGGAAGGGCTGAACCTAAGGAGGTGTGGGTTAATGAATGGTACCGAAACAGGAGTCAAGTGCAGCCAACTTCGAAGAGAAGGCTCGACGCAAAACGTACATGCGGAACATGGAGAATATGCGGGAGCGCACAGTCCTGAGCGGATACCTGAAACCGACAGCACCGACGCAACCGAGTCGAAGGACGAGTTGCTTGAGAAAATCGTTAGCAGAGACAACATGAACGAAGCGTTCAAGCGGGTCAAAACTAACAAAGGATCTCACGGAATCGACGGGATGGGAGTAGATGAACTTCTACAATATCTCCGAGAGAACGGAGAAACCATCAAGGAATCCATTCTGGACGGAACCTACCGTCCGAATCCTGTTCGAAGGGTAGAAATCCCGAAAGAGAACGGAAAGAAGAGAAACCTGGGAATTCCTACGGTTGTTGACCGAGTTATCCAACAGGCGATCGCTCAAGTGCTTACCCCGATCTACGAAAAACAGTTTTCGGAGAACAGTTTCGGATTCCGACCCAAGAGAAGCGCACATAACGCTATTCAGAGAAGCCAATCAAACATCGAAGAAGGGTACAAATACGTGGTCGATATGGACTTGGAGAAATTCTTTGACACCGTTAACCAAAGCAAATTGGTGGAAGTCTTATCCCGAACCATTAAAGACGGGCGGGTCATCTCGCTCATCCACAAGTACCTGAAAGCCGGCGTTGTCGTGAAGCACCGCTTCGAGGATACGGAAATCGGCGTACCGCAAGGGGGCAATCTGAGTCCAATTCTCAGCAACATTATGCTGAACGAACTGGACAAGGAACTGGAAAGCCGCGGGCACCGCTTCGTGCGCTATGCGGACGATCTCCTGATCTTCAACAAAAGCAAAAGGAGCGCGGAACGGACACTGGAGAACATTCTTCCCTTCATTGAAAAGAAGTTGTTTCTCAAAGTGAACCGGGAAAAGACAGTGGTGGACGAGGCGTGGAAGGTTAAATTTCTTGGGTTCTCCTTCTACAAAAGGAAAGGAGAGACACGAGTCCGCATTCATCCGAAATCCGCTGCCAAGATGAAAGCCAAAGTAAAGGAGCTCACGTCCAGAAGCAACGGGATGGGAAATGAAGAACGAGCCGAAAAGCTTAGACGCTACATCATGGGGTGGATCAACTACTACAAAATAGCGGATATGAAAAGTATGCTCCAATCCACGGATGAATGGATGAGAAGGCGGATTCGCATGATCTTCTGGAAGCAGTGGAAACGAGTGAGGACGAAATTCGAGAAACTGCAATCGCTCGGAATCCAAGGACAAAAAGCATGGGAATACGCAAACACGAGAAAGGGCTACTGGAGAATCTCCAATAGCCCCGTCCTCTCGAAGTCCCTCGGAAATAACACCCTCAAGGGCTTAGGATTTCTCTTCTTCTCGGATTATTATCGACAAGTAACTGCGTAAACTTAGGAACCGCCGTATACCGAACGGTACGTACGGTGGTGTGGGAGGTCGGCTACTCAATTAATGGGTAGCCTCCTACCCGATTATTATGAATTACATCTTCAACATATCGTCCAGCCGTTCGGCATTCAGCAGGTTGCCGACATAGAAGGCACCAAACTCGCCGTACCGGGCGCTGACCTCGTCAAACCGCATTTCGTAAACCAGCTTCTTGAATTGCAAAGCATCGTCGGAGAACAAGGTGACGCCCCACTCCCAATCATCGAGGCCAACGGACCCGGTGATGATCTGCTTCACCTTCCCGGCATAGCTGCGGCCGATCAAGCCGTGGCTGCGCATCATCTCGCGGCGCTCGTCCATCGACAGCATGTACCAGTTATCGCTGAGGTCGCGTTTTTTGTTCATCGGATAGAAGCAAATATGGTTCGATTTCGGCAGGATCGGCTGCAGGCGCGCCATCACCTCCGGGTTCGCCTTTGGATCGCCGCCGCCGGATGCGAGATAATTGCTCAGCTCGACGACGCTGACGTAAGAGTACGATTTGATCGTATATTCGGCAAACGTTGTTTTGTTGAAGGCGGTTTCCAGGGCGTTCAGCTCTTCCAAGCTTTCGCGCAGGTGCATAAACACAATATCAGCCTTCTGCCCGACGATCGAATACACGGCGGAGCTGCCCGTCTTGGCTTCCTCCATGAGGTTCCATTCCTTCAGGAACGTATGTAGCTCTTCTAAAGCTCCTGCGCGTTCCTCGTCATCCGCCTCTTTCCAAGCGGTCCAATCGATGGTGCGGAAATCGTGAAGCGCATACCAACCTTCTAAGGTTAAGGTAGCTTCGTTCATGTATAATCACTCCTAGATAGATTCTGGTTCACGAATAGTCAATCCGCTTCTTATTGTATCGCAAGGAGTCCAAGCGGGGCAAATCGATTCACCACATTTTCATGCAAAGTTCATTGCTTCGTTACATAATATCTAGTAAACTAACTACTAGCTTGATTTGGTGTGACTTATGTTATAGTGAAGGCCTGCTTCGTGATCGAAAGATGCCTTTTTGAACTACATATAGAAAGGTGGGGGAGCGCGATGGGTTGGCTCATCGTACTGGTGCTGATGGTGTTATTCTTCGTAATGATGTTCGGCATCGGTTTTATTTTGAATATGTTAATGAAAACAACCTGGTTCCCGGCATACATCTTTATTATCGTGATTTTGCCGATTGTGGTGTATACGCTGTGGGATCATGATCAGAGCTTTGGCGCCTATCTCGCGTCGTTCCGGCTGGTGGATTATTTAACGGCGTTCGCCGGGCTGTGCGGGGCGATCCTGAGCGGATGGACGATCCGCAAACTGCGGTTGGGCGGGTACAAAATGTTTTAGGAAAATGTTTAAAAAGCGCGAGCGTCGTGGGGATTCCCTGACGTCTCGCGCTTTTTTCATGCGTGTGCCGTTATTCCTGTTGTCCTCGCTTCCATTTCTGATATTCGAGGAAGTCCTTAAACTCCTTCTTACTGACGCCCGAAGTCATAGCTTCCTGCACCAGCTCCGACCATTCCGGATCAAGCAATTCCGGTGCGGGGCGGTCGCCATACAATAACAGGTTGATCGAGACGTTAAGAGCGTCGGCTATTTTCTCGATGAAGGAAATGGAGGGATTCGATTGAATATTGCGTTCCACATTGCTGAGGTAGGATTTAGCCACATCCGCCTTCTCCGCCAGCTCGGACAAGGAATACCCTCGGTCTTGCCGAATTTTCTGAATACGCTCGCCAATATGTTCTGCCATGTAGCCGTCGCCCTTCTATCAGAATAATTTGATGTCATTATATCAGAATAAACGGGATCGGACAAAGGAGTTAAGTCGGAATTTAAACCAAGCAAAGAACACCTTAGTCCCAAGATCGGGGCAAGGTGTTCTGCTTCGGCAAATCCGATATTATCTGATTTCGCCTGCGCCTTGTTTTGCTTCAAATGTCCAAGTCAGGTTCAAGGCATCGCCTTGGAATTGGTTTTGGTCTTGACCGTTGTCAACGAACTCAAAGTCAACGATCATCGTGTCGATGGAGCCGGCTCTTAAGCCGCTGCGCTCGCCGAGGAAGAATCCTCTTTCAACGGCATCCGGAGTTTGATTTTGCAGATCATACAACGTCGTTTCGTAAATAACATCATTTAATTTGTCGACGTTGTACAGGAATTTCACTTTAATATGTTTGCCGAAATCGTCCGTGTTTGCTGGAGCGCCGGCTCTATTCGTTACCGTGTAGCTGGTTTTCAACAGCACTTCATTGATATCAAGCGTGCCGTCGTTTTTCAATTTGAACGTGCGCGGAATGTGGTCGCCTGGTTTCAAGTTACCGATATCCACAATCGCCGTTGGATCGGCGTTGATGTCCAATGTACCTGCGGCGAACGTCCCGGTTGTTTCTACCGTATCGCTAAAGTAAGCGAACGTGCCTCCGCCGATCAAAGTCAAACCAAGTGCTGCAGTTGCTACTCCGAAACCTAATGTCTTTTTGATACCCATTCCTAAATTCCTCCCTGATTTTAAAAAGATTTTTTTATATATTGCATCCTTATGAATACATAAGGAGAACAACCAATGAGAATGGCTAGATTTGGGTGGACGCGTCAATCACATCCGGATGCTTGGCGTCCGGGGACTGCGGCTGATTGGGATCCGGCTTTTTTTCCTCCAGCCCGGCGATCGCTTTCCATAACGAGACGAGCGCGTATAGGAATAAGAGGAGACCCGGGATAATCAACAATGCGACATTCCCTGTCTTCGTCCCGGCGAAGCTTAATACATACCCCACGTAAGGAACGTTAAAGCCGGTATAAACGCCGGTGACATTCGCCGGATTCACAGGATCCGAGTCGGCGGCACCGTTGTTGTCCCCTTTGGTCCGGTACAACACCTGGCCGTTTTCCTCGTTGCGCGTGACTTCCACAATGCGGTGGGTGATCAGCTTGTTATCGTTAGATCGGAAGGTGATCACGTCGCCAACCTCGAACCGTGTCATATCTCCGCCGGGCTTAATGGCCGCAACGGAACCGGTAGGGATGGAAGGCTCCATCGAACCGGATAACACGGTTTTCAGCTGATAGCCGTAGAAGTTGGGTTCACCGCCGGATACTTTCGAAAGGACGACCGAGCCGGCCACGGTAAAAAAGGCGACCGCCATCAGAAACGTCAGGGCATTTCCTATCCATTTGCGAATCCGCATGCTTATTCACCTACCTCTGAAGGTTTTGCGGGAGAAGGGACCGCAGACCGGGTGGCGTCTTCGACAAGCGTCTCATCCTCGTCTTCGTCCTCATCCTCGTCGTCCGCCACATCGTCGTCTTGAAGGGGCAGTTCATCCTCCGGTTTCGTCAAGATGAGATCGTCCAACGGATTGGGCGGCTGAGGCGGGAGCGTGGGCTCCAGTACCGGCGGTTCTTCGCTTGTTGGCGCGTCCGGCGGAAGGACAATAGCGTCCTCGGTAGCCGGTGGATTCGGATGCTCTGGTGAAGGCTCCTGTCCGGCTGCATCGCCAGGGACTGGATGCTCTTCGGAGGAATTCTCCTCGTCCGCATCGTTGTCGTCCGCGGCCTCATCCTCTGCAGCGTCCTCATCTTCCGCTGGCGGCTGAATTGCTCCGCCATCGGAATCGCCCACCGTTGGAGGGACTTCGCCGTCAGCCGGCTCTTCTGCGCCAGGCGGCTGCGGATCGCCAACGCTTGGATCGGCGTTCTCGTCCGGAGTTGCCGGTTCCTCGGCTTGCTCTGCTTCCTCTTTGGCTTTCTCTTCCTCCAGCTGCTTCAATCGTTCGATCTCAGCCAGGCGCTGCGCTTCCGCATCCGCCAACAATTGGGCGCGTTGCGCTTCGAGACTGGAGATCTCAGCGGTTAAACCGGAGATCGCGGATTCCAGAGAAGCTTGCACGCTGTGGAAATAAGCCAGATCCTCTCCGCTAACCGGATCGTTGGAGGCCAAATCGCCATAAGTGGATAGGCTGGTAAACGGACTGGCAAAAGCGACGGCAGCAAATCCTTCGGTGGAGCGAGCTAAACCAGACTGATGGATCGAACGCAAGAAGCTTAGAATCTCCTGCAGCGTTCCGCGAATTGGACCGGATAACAAGCCGCTGCCTTTCAGGAGATCCGCAATACGATCTAACAGCGTGGTTTGCGTAAGCTCTGCGCAATTGGGTTCCAATTCGTTCAGCGAGGTCAACAGTCCATGAATCACAGCAGTGGCTGCGGCCAGTTCATGGACGAGCTCTTGCCAAATGGATTGATTTAGCGCTTGCTGCTGCTGCAGCTGTTGAATCGTTGCATTCAGCTCGCTGATTCGGCTGGACAAGCCATCGGCGGCCGATTCCAATTGCAGGCTTGCCGAGAAATCCGGGGTTGCTTCCGAGCTGCCGGATTCGCTGGCGCCGGTGTATACCGCGTCGGTCGCGGACGGAGCCGCAGGGGCGGTGACGCTTGCATCCGGGAGGCTCGGAGTCGAGATCGGCAAAGTTGTATCTATCGCAGCGCGAGTTAGGGTCGCGCCGATGAGTCTTCCTTTTAAGGAAGCAGCCCGATCCAGATGCTCGGCCAAAAGCGCAAGCTGGCTTTCGATCTGGCTCGGAAATACGCGGCAAGCCTTGATTTCCGAATTATCCTCGCGTACGCTGGTGAATTCGCCGAAGGTCGTGCCGACCTGTTGGGAGGTCCACAAGAGCAGCGTCGAGAGTATTAATCCGGATTGCAGCGATTTGACCATGTTTTGCTTCTTCCGCTTCTTCCGTAATTTGCGGATGACTTCGGCTCGGGATCTTCGCAGAATAGTCGCTCCTTTCCGGGTATGTTTTCACCTGTTCGTTAATATGTTCGTTATTAAGAACGAATTCCGTGATTCGAATATACCCGAAAGGATAAAGAAAAGGAAAATCGCAAATTCGGCGATTTGTTCTCAATAAAGAACAATTATCTTATTTTACCTTTAAATATCTGCCTAATTCACGGAATATCGCAAGAAACTGTTCATTATAAGGAACAAAGCCCTATTCTGATGTGCAATGCCGCTTTTTTACCGTAAATGACAAGATCGTTAGGGATCAAACAAAAAAAGCTAACCTTTTCGACGAAAACGGTTTGGCGGGACTACGCAGACTGACATACTTTTCAAAACCGGGCCGTTATAATAAGTACCAAAGATAGCTTGCTGACTCATGAGTCCGTGACTCGACAGCAAAACGTAAGCACCAGATAAGGGTAAACCTGTTGAAAAGCAGGGGCACAAAGTCTCAGATCTAAGGTAGTGATACTAGGATGGCTGGACTGCCTGGGGGCAAAACCAAAATAATGATCTTAGGAGGAGATTATTGTTGAAGAAGTCCGCCCAGGTTATTGTTTATGATCGGTACCCCGGTAACGTTGATCCGGAGTGGGTGGTTTTGCTTGCCATGGCCAAGGAAGCGGGAATCCCCATTGATGAGGTGCGGCGTTTCTTGGCCGGTGACCGATCGAATTTTACAGAATGGTACGTACATAATGAATAAATCTAGCAGGAAGAGGGAGTAAGGGATCGTCCCCTGAAAAGGAGGGGCGGTTCTTTTTTTTGTCTATTCCGGCGTAAAACGTTGTCCCGGCGCGGAGCAGGTGGAAAAAGGGCGATTTTTGTAAGTAGGGGCCGATTCAGAACGAGGTCTTTTATGCTAAAATAGAGGAAGTCTATTTGTGCGTGATAGGGAAGGAGCGATGAAGCCGTGCGCATGAACAACATGCTGCATTTTACCGAAAATCACCGTTATTGCGTATATCGTGACTTCGGCCTCAGTCCCGTCGATGGCAAGATGCTAGGTTTGCTCTATCAGCCGATGGTCGGGGCGTTTGCGATTTCGCTCTACCGGCTGCTGGCGGACCAGGTTCCCCAGGAGCAGGTGGGCTATTCGGACGTGGAGCAGCAGCGGAAGCTGTTCCTGACCCTTGGTCTGGATCCGAGCGAGAAAGGGCGGAAGTTCCTGATTGAGCAGGCCTCCCGCCTGGAGGCGGTGGGTCTGCTTCAGACGAACCGGCTCTATGTTCCAGACAGCGATGATTATATGTACGAATATGAGCTTCAGGCTCCGCTGGCGCCGGCTGAATTTTTCCGGACCCAGCATTTAACTCTGCTGCTGCGGGATAAGATCGGGAAATTCGCGGTGTTGTCCCTGCGGGAGCAGCTCTTCCGCAAGGAGCCGGAGGATTGGTCAGGGCTTAGCCTGAATAAGGAAAATATCACGATCCCGTTTTACGAGATCTTTGAGCTAAATGCGCATTCGATCGATTATGAGCTGGAGCAGGCGATTGCCGAGACGTCGATCGCAAGGCAGCCGGGGCTCAAGCTGGCCTTGGAAGAGGAGGAAGCGATCAATTACGCAGATATCATCCTGCGCTTCCCGCGGGAATCGCGGAATCGGTCGTTTGTTGAGGCGCTTCGGTTTGACCCGGAAGGGATGGGCGTGGTGAACTTCGTGGCCCGCAAATACGATTTAAGCGTGCAGGACCTATGCCGGCTGCTGGATGAAGACGGCGTCTTCGATCCGGACGGCGCTATTCTGCTGGATGCGCTCCAGCACAAGGCGAACCTGCAGTTCCGGCAAGGCAAGAAGCGCCAAGAGGAACGAGAAGTGACCTATGGCAAAATCGTCGCGTTACGCGGCGAGGAGTCCCAAGGGGGCACCGCTGCTTCAGCAGCGGGGAACGTGGCGGAAGAGGTTGCCGTGCAAATGGAGTATTACGTCGACGTTCCGCCGCAATTTCAAAGCAAATGTGATATTCACCAATATAATATGATGCTTCGCAATGAGCCGTATACCCGGTTGCTTAAGACGTTTTTCCCGGGGACGATTCCGGATAATCTGCTGGACATTTTTGAGAAAATCGACCTGAACTATAAGCTGCCTGGAGAAGTCATCAACGTGCTGATTCATTATTTGATGTCGCTGCTTACTTCTGGCGGGGAGCAACGGATCAATCGCAATTTCATCGATGCGATCGCTGCCAACATGCTGCTGAAGCAGATTAGTACCTACGAGCAGGCGGTGCAATATATCCGCGATCAATCGAAGGTGAAGGAGAAGGTCAAGGAGAAATCGGCCGGCGCAGCCTCCAGCGGAGGACGAGCACGAACTTACGGCAGCCGCGGGGCGAAGCCAAAGCCGGAGATCCCGATCGTCGAACGGGCTGGTGCGGAAACCGCCGTATCCGAAGAGGAATTTGCTGAATTGATGAAGATGGCGGAACGGATGCAATCCGGAAAACATAAAAAAGAAGTCTGAATTCGTTTGGGCTTGGGGAAGGAAGGTGACACACCGCGATGGAATCACTTGGGGAACTGCTGACGCAGATGAAGAACACACAATTAAAACAACGCTCGGTGGAACTGACCAAACGGCTGATGAACGACCCCTTGGTTTGGGAACTCCGGGACCAACATCCGGAGCTGGAGCAGGAGCAGTTGACGCGCGGAATGGCGAAGCTGTATCAGTACGTCAACGATAGCAAGCATTGTGCCAATTGCCCGGGGCTGGCGAACTGCCCTAACGATTTCCCCGGCCATTTTACGAAATTGACGGTCGAACAGGTGGGTGATAGCCCGCAGCTGGTGGATCGGCAGGTTCCTTGCTCCAAGCAGCTGCAATATGAGCGGGAAGTGTCCGTCAAGAAACGAATTCATAGCTTTTATGTGGATGAGCGGGCGCTGGAGGAAGGGTACAATGCGGTTGAAATTATGGCTAAGGACAGCTCGCGAGCGCCTGCCGTTGGCCAAATTTTTCGTTATATTGAAGAAGCTAAGGGGTCTGGCCTGCCATCCAAAGGCTTGTATTTGGAAGGACCGTTTGGCACCGGCAAGACGTTCTTGATGTGTTATTTACTGCATGAGCTGGCGAAGGAAGGGTATTCCGGGGCGATCGTATACATGCCGGAATTCGTGGAAGAGCTGAAGAGTATGCTGCAGGACAGCGACAAGCTGCGGGATACGGTGGAAATGATGAAGCAGGTGGATCTGCTGATCTTTGATGATATCGGTGCGGAGAACCTGAATCCGTGGGCGCGCGACCATGTGATGGGCGCGATCCTGAATTATCGGATGAACCGCAAGCCGACGTTCTACACGTCGAATTATTCCCTGAACGCGCTGGAGAAGCATTTGAGCTTTACGAGCAAGGACGGGGAGGAGCGGCACAAAGGCCAGCGGTTGATGGACCGGATTGCTCCGTTTGTTGAGGTAGTGCAGGTAAACGGGACAAATAAACGCGGACGAGCGTAGAGGTCGTTCAAAAAGTCATCTTCCGATCACGAGGTCATTCAGAGAAGAGGAACCGACGTCGAATCTTGAACTCGGCCGGGTCCTCCGTTGCTCACGTACCCAAAACGTACGCTCCGCTACTCAGACCCTAGCCTCGTCCAACCTTCTCGGTGCTCGAAACCTAACTTTTTGAACCTTCATTAAAACGAGGTCGTTCAAAAAGTCATCTTCCGATCACGAGGTCATTCAGAGAAGAGGAATCGACGTCGAATCTTGAACTCGGCCGGGTCCTCCGTTGCTCACGTACCCAGAACGTACGCTCCGCTACTCAGACCCTAGCCTCGTCCAACCTTCTCGGTGCTCGAAACCTAACTTTTTGAACCTTCATTAAAACGAGGTCGTTCAAAAGTCATCTTCCGATCACGAGGTCATTCAGAGAAGAGGAATCGACGTCGAATCTTGATAGAAAAAGAGCCGGGCTTCCCTTATCGGGGGAAGGCCCGGCTCTTTCGTTTGATGTCGCGGTTCGATTACCGCCAGATTCGCTTAGCTGGCGATAAATTTAATGATGACCATGCCGAAGAAAATCACGGCCATAAACGTCAACATGCCAAAAAAGCCGTTCATCAAATCAAACAAGTCGTTGCGGGGTTCTTCGTTGATATGCTGCCGCGGATCGTTCGCATGCGTGTTAGCATCCATGGCGACGGGCCTCCTCAGGAAATAATCGTCTCGTCAATGAAGTATGTCATAGACAATCCGTTTTCAGGTTATTCTTAGTATAACCAAACCCTTTTCACTTTGTAAAGAAGGCGTTATCATGCACTTTCTTTTTTTCAGTGGAGTGTGGTATAATTGGTTCGGCAGCTGTTTTCCAGGCTGTCTGCATCATTTTTGTCTAACTATCCAGTTGTTCGTGAGCTCGCGTCATTAGGTGCGGGTCCGGGCAACCCCAATAAGGAGGAAATAATCATGGCTATCGTGAACGTATCCGATCAGTCCTTCAACGCCGAAATCGAAGGGCAAGGTCCGGTTCTTGTTGATTTTTGGGCTCCATGGTGCGGTCCCTGCAAAATGATCGCTCCAATTCTGGAGGAGCTGTCCACAGAAGTAGGAGACTCGGTGAAGATCGCCAAGCTGAACGTGGATGACAACCCGGAAACGGCTTCCCGTTTCGGCGTAATGAGCATTCCTACATTGATTCTGTTCAAAGACGGTCAACCGGTCGACAAAATCGTCGGGTTGAACTCGAAGGACACGCTGAAGAACCTGATCGCTAAACACCAATAATCCAGACGATCAGGCGCGTCGCTTGACGCCTTGGATGACGCCTCCGGTTTGGGCCGGAGGCGTTTTCTGCGTTAAAATGGAGAGGAGAAAGGAGGAGGAAGCTTGGACGCACCTACCAATGAAACGTTAAGTTATGAGAAGGCGATGGAGAGAATTCAGCATAAGCTGGCCTTGTTGCCCGATTCGCCGGGTTGTTACCTGATGAAGAACAAGGAAGGCACGATCATTTACGTCGGGAAAGCCAAGGTGCTGAAGAACCGGGTTCGTTCCTATTTTACGGGCAGCCATAACGGGAAAACCCAGCTGCTGGTGTCCGAGATCCGCGACTTTGAGTACATTGTCACCGCAAGCAATATGGAAGCGCTCATCCTGGAGTGCAACTTGATCAAGGAATACCATCCGCGTTTTAATATCCTGCTTAAGGATGACAAAACTTTTCCTTACATTAAAATTACGAACGAACCGCATCCCCGGCTGGAGGTTACCCGGCGGGTGCTTAAAGATAAAGCGAAATATTTTGGCCCGTATCCAAACGCCTACGCAGCCCAGCAGACGAAGAAGCTCCTTGACCGCATGTACCCGCTGCGCAAATGCAATGTGATGCCCAAAGAGGTGTGCCTGTATTACCACATCGGCCAATGCCTGGCGCCCTGCGTGCAGGAGGTGGCAAAGGAAACGTACGAGTCGATGACCCAGGAAATCACTTCGTTCCTTAGCGGCGGGCATGAGGAAATCAAGAAAGAGCTGCAGCGCAAAATGCACGAGGCGGCCGAGGAATTGCAATTCGAGCGGGCCAAGGAGCTGCGCGATCAAATCATCAACATCGATGCGCTGATGGAGAAGCAGAAGATTACGGTGACCGACGCGAAGGACCGCGACGTGTTTGGATACGCCGTGGACAAGGGCTGGATGTGCGTGCAGATTCTGTACATGCGTCAGGGGAAAATGATCGAACGGCACGCCTCGGTTTTTCCGTTTTACGGGGATGCCTACGGCGATTTTATGTCCTACGTCACGCAGTATTACAGCGATAACCCAGCTTTGCCACAGGAGATCCTGTTGCCGGAGAAGCCGGAGGATCAAGAGGAAGCGGGGGCGCTGGATGCCCCAACCGCCTTGCAGGAATGGCTGGGAGTTAAGACGCTGGTGCCGCAACGCGGCTTAAAGCGGCAAATGACCAAGATGGCCGAGGAGAACGCACGCGTCTCGCTGGACGAGAAGTTCCGTCTGATTGAACGGGATGAGGAACGCACCTCGAAGGCCGCCGAGAACCTTGGCAAGGCGATTGGCCTGGAGTCGGTGTCGCGAATCGAAGCGTTTGACAACTCCAACATCCAGGGGACGAATCCGGTCTCAGCGATGGTGGTGTTTATCGACGGCAAGCCGGCCAAGAAGGAATACCGCAAATATAAAGTGAAAACCGTGCAAGGCCCGGACGATTATGAGACGATGCGCGAGGTCATCCGCCGCCGCTACGAGCGGGTGTTGAAGGAGAACCTGCCCCGCCCTGACCTGATCGTTGTCGACGGGGGCAAAGGGCAGATCTCCGCAGCCACCGACGTGCTGGAGAATGAGCTGGGCTTATTCATCCCGGTGTGCGGCCTTGTGAAGGACGCCAAGCATAAAACGGCGCAGCTGATGGCGTTTGATCCGCCAGAGCCGGTGTATCTGCCGCGCGACAGCCAGGAGTTCTACCTGCTGCAGCGGATTCAAGATGAGGTGCACCGCTTCGCCATCTCCTTCCACCGCGAACAACGGGCCAAGTCGATGGTCACCTCGCGGCTGGACGCGATCCCCGGCATTGGGGAGAAACGCCGGAAGGCGCTGCTGAAGCATTTTGGTTCGTTGAAAAAAATAAAAGAGGCCTCCGTCGATGACTTTCGGCCTCTTTCGATCGGGGACAAATTAGCCCGCGAAATTATAAATGCCCTTCGGGACGAGGATCCACCAGAGGAGTCGTAAAATACGGCTCCTCTTTTTGCGGTTGCAGTGGCGGATTCTTTCGTTCCTTGCTTGGCGGATTAAACAGGTAAATCACATAAGCGACGATCGCCGGTAAGGCGATATAGAACAGCCCGGCGCCAATATTCAGCGCTCCGCCCATAAACATCAAGCTCAGCGACATCAGGATGCTGTCGAAGATGACATGCGAGAAGACGACGGTAGCGAAGCCGTATCGCAGGAACACGAGGCTGAACAACAGTCCGATAAAGGTCAATTCGATTGGACGTGAAATGACCGGATAAATCGGATACAACGTGTGGCCAAACGCCCAGATTAAAGTCGACAGCAGGCTGGCGATGAAGGTGCTGCGGAACATTTTCTTCAACATCGGAATTCCAAACAAGCGATACACCGCTTCTTCCCCGATTCCCGCCACCCATGCCAGCAACGGGAGCAGCAGCGGATATAACATGTTGTACGGCGATTGTGTCGCATCGGTGGTGGACCAGGTATGAATCGTGTGCTCCAGGATAAAGAAGATGACGGATTGGGCCCCCAGCAGAATTAACGCCCAGGCGTAGCCGTCAGCCACCGAGTGCAGCATCGAGCGGCCGTATCCTTCCTCCCGCGAACGTGACCATAAGTTGACGCCGTTCTTCCGCCACAAGCCGTCCCCGCCCACCAGCGAGAAGTATACGGAAGCGGCGAGGAATAACGTCACCAGGCCCTGGAAAAAGAAACCGAAAATCAGCACACCGGATTCGAGGCCTTCTTTTTGGAAAGCAGGCATCATGTTAAGGGTTCCGATCGTGGATAACACGAAGTACACCGAGGCCAGGAAAATCCCACGCTTAAACGATGTATGGGCCCGCGTCAACGCGCTGTATACGATCGCGAGAATCGCGAGCACGAAGGTCAACAGGGCATATCCGGCATAGGTAAGCCAATTGGCGATTTTCGTCTGACCGGATACGTAATCTAGATGAGCCTGCGGTACCGTAAAGTAGCTCTCCAAGGAAGACACGACACCGTATTCGTAGCTGAGCTTCACTTGCGCTTGCGATTCGCCTAGCGTGTAGCCATTGATCCGGTATTGGAGACCAACGTCCCCTTCATCGGAAGCCAGCTCCAACTCGCTTGGTTGAAAACCAAAGGCGTTCAGGTAGGGTTGTGCCAGCTTTACTTTCTCTTCTAACGTTAAGTCCCCTTCCCAAGCCTTCATGGAATCGGTCGTTTCCGATCCTAAATCGAGCATCATTTGCTTGTTGGCATTGCTGGAGGAAGCAATTTCCTCGAAGCCAACAACTTGGCCGGTCGTCATGTGGACATCGACGGTTACGGCGCTTAACGTCTCGGTGGGGTCAGTATAACGGACGCGGAATACGTCGTAAGGGAACTGTTTTTCATACGTTTTTAAGTACGGGGCGAGCAGATCAGCTTTGGTCAAATATCCAAACAGGTCGGCACGCGTTTCGTATGTAGTTAAGGCTTTCTCTTTGACTGGGGTGGATAGATCCAGACTCAAGACGGTTTGGACGAATTCGGCTGCACTGTCCGCGGCCTTCGATTTGCTGATGACCTCATCCGCTTGCTGCAATTGCAACGACTCCGAGTCGGTGGTAGGGAACAATTGAACGGCGATGAACACGATGAATCCGAGAGCGGCTAGCAGCCACAAGTTTTTGGTCTTTAACCTGCGGCCGGTTGGTTTCTTAGGGGAACTCACTCGCAAAACTCCTTTTTTTGAGGTGAAATTGACGATTTGAGCAGGCGCTCTTTTATAAATGAGGTATGAAAATCCCTCAAGTACGTCAAAGTAAAGATAACATAGCTGACCCCCCTATGCCAGACACGAAGCAAAAATGACGAGAAACGGCAATAACTCCGGCAAGCCTTCGCATCGCTCAGATTCGGGGCGAAGTTGATCCCTCCATCCTCTGATTTCGTCCTATTTTAGGCTATTTCCCGAAAATAGAGCTTTGTGGCGGAAGGAAATAAGGGATATAATCCATTTGACGAAAAATGAAAGAAAACAATTGAAAAGAATATCGGCCGAATTTCGTAAGGAAAACGGGGGAACCGTATTTTTGGGGTGAATTTCACAGGCAGGCTTCGTGCAGTTGGTTTGGAAGTGGCGAAAGCGTCTGTGAATAGGGCAACTGTGCATGTCCGAATCCGTCAGCTAACCTCGTAGGCCTTTGCATCAGGAGCCCAAACACCGAAAGGCATTGGATTTCCAGTGCTTTTTTCTTTTGTTCTTTTTCCATGACATAAGAGGTGATCGTTCGTTGCGAGACAAAAAATTTAGCCTCTCCCCGCCGCAAATCCTAGTGTTAGGTTTTGCCCTTATTATTATGTTGGGAGCGCTGCTGCTTATGCTGCCGATCTCCAGTACGAGCGGAGAACCAATGCCGTTTATCGATGCGCTGTTCACAGCAACTTCGGCCACCTGTGTGACGGGACTGTTTGTGGTGGATACCGGAACTTATTTTACCACCTTCGGGCATATCGTGATTATTCTGCTCATCCAAATTGGGGGGCTGGGTTTCATGACCATGGCGACCTTGTTTTCACTGGTCTTGAAAAGAAAAATCTCGTTGAAGGACCGTCTCCTTCTTCAGGAGGCCATGAACCAGAGCTCCATGGAAGGGATCGTTCGTTTGATTCAAAAGGTGCTGAAGTACTCCCTCGTCATCGAGTCCAGCGCGGCGGTGCTGCTAACCCTTCGTTGGGCCTTTGATATGCCGTTTGGCCGGGCATTGTATTATGGGATCTGGCATGCGGTGTCGCTGTTTAATAATGCGGGGTTTGACCTGTTTGGGGAGTACCGCAGTTTAACCATGCACGTCAACGATCCGGTGATCAACCTTGTGGCGATCTTTTTGATCGTATCCGGCGGATTGGGCTTTATCGTATTGTCCGATCTCGTGGAGTTTCGCAAGCACCGGAGGCTCTCCCTGCATTCTAAAGTGGTGCTGTCGATGACGGCGGCGTTGATTGGGATTGGGGCGCTGGTGATTTTTATTTTCGAATTTACCAATTCCCGGACTTTAGAACCGCTTAGTTGGAGCGGAAAATTGTGGGCTTCAGTGTTTCAATCGATCACACCGCGTTCCGGTGGAGCGGTCACGCTGGATACCGGGGCACTAAGGCAGGCCACTCAATTCTTTATGATCCTCCTGATGTTTGTTGGGGCTTCGCCCGGCTCAACGGGCGGCGGGATCAAAACGACAACATTTACGATTCTTGTTGGTGCGGTGGTTTCGATGGTCCGCGGACGTACGGATTTGGTGTTGTTCCGCTATCGGATCGCCCAGGAACGGATCTTCAAAGCGCTCACGATTACGATGATGGCCCTGTTCCTTATTGTAGCCGTGGCGATGGTGTTATCCACCACGGAGGATGCGAGTTTTCTCGCGATCCTCTTTGAAACGACCTCCGCTTTTGGCACAGTGGGATTGTCGATGGGACTGACGGGGGATTTGACGACATTTGGGAAAATTGTAATCAGCCTTACGATGTTTGCCGGCCGGCTGGGGCCGTTAACGCTCGCTTATGCGATCGGTCCGAAGAAAGGCAAAGAGCTGTACCGCCATCCGGAAGGTAAAATGATCATAGGATAAGGGGAAATCATCGGTGATAAAGAAACAGCAATTTGTAGTGATCGGCCTGGGGCGTTTTGGCTCCAGCTTGGCCCTGGAGCTCATGGATTTGGGGTATGAGGTGCTGGGCATCGACCGGAATGAGGAGCTTGTCGAGGAATTAAGCGACCGGCTGACCCATACCGTTGTAGCCGATGCAACGGAAGAGGAGGTCCTGAAGTCGCTGGGGGTGCGCAATTTCGATTGCGGGATTGTGGCGATCGGCAACGATATCCAGATGAGCATTCTGGCGGCGATTTTGCTTAAGGACCTGGGCCTCAAAACGGTGGTCGCTAAGGCGATTTCGCTCCTGCACGGCCGGGCTTTGGAGAAGCTGGGCGTGGATCGGGTCATCTATCCGGAACGGGATATGGCGATTCGCGTTGCCCATCAGCTGGTCACTCCCAATTTGCTGGATTATATCGAGTTGTCGAAGGAATACAGCATCGTAGAGATGAACGTCCCAGCTTGTCTGAATCAGAAGAGCCTGGGGGACATTAACCCGCGAACGCGCTTCGGCTGCAGCATCGTGGCGATCCACCGCAATAACGGCGTCCTTGTGGCTCCAACTGCGATGGATCAGCTCAACGAAGGCGACATCATGGTTATTATCGGAGCGAAAAAGAACATCGAGCAATTTGAGACGATCCTGACGCAATAAAGATACTTAACAAAACGCTGCACTTCCCGGAGCTTTGAAGCGGGGAGTGCAGCGTTTTTTCTATTATTATAGAGGCATTTCCTTCACCAGGGTTTCGCGGATTTGCGCGATCCATTCCTTCGTCTCGCTGGACAACTCCGATTTGTCGCCATAGACGAGGCAGGTTTCGCGGCGCGTCTGCGCCAGCTCGGGGATCGGCACGGTGAGCAGGCCGTTATCCCGCAGCAGCGGGATCCGCAGGTAGGATTTAGGGAGCAGGGCGGCCGCTTTACATATCGGAAGCAGGCGCACAATCGCTTCAAACGAGTCGATTTCCATGCGGATATCGGGCAGAATGCTGTAGCGGCCAAACAGGTCGTCGATCAGACGCCGGTACCAGGTTCCCTTGGAAAAGACGATCATCGGTCGCCCGTTCAGATCGTCCATGACGAGGCGGCGTTTCTGGCCGGCTGCGGCCAGTTCATGCCCTTTGGGTACGACCAGCTCAAGGTGGTCCTTAAACAGCGGCAGGCATTTCAAGCCGGTTTCGTTCACCATGGAGGCGACGACGCCGATATCCACTCTTTTGTCCCGGACGTAAGACACGATTTCATGGGTTTTGCCGGTGACGAGCTTCAGCTCAATATCCGGAAATTTCTCCATCAGCGCGGTGACGAGCGGCGGGAGCGTGGTTTGGATCGTCGTCAGACTGGCGCCCAACGTCACGATCCGGCGCTCCGCGGCCTTAAAGCGGGACACGGCCTGCAGGAAGTTCTGATGGCGTTGCCGCTGCTCCAGGGCATATTGGTAAGCCTCCTGCCCGACGCGGGTCAACTCTAGTCTTTTCCCTTTGCGATGAAACAGGGAGACGCCCCACTCTTCCTCCAACTTGGCGATTTTTCGCGAAAGGGCGGGCTGGGACAGGTTCAACAGCTTGGATGCCTTGTTCAAACTCGATTGCTCCACGACGGTGGTGAACACCAGCAGTTCTTCCAGCATGGGGAGACCTCCTTTTTCTGGGCGGATGACAGGATTCGACAGGTTTGCTTATGTGAATTCGTTATAATGATTAATAAATATATTGCAATTCCATTATAAGATAAAAAGGAGTAACATGAAAAGTGACACAAGTTGTTCACATGTTACTTTAGGCACAAAGGGGAACAGCCGACTGTGGTGTGGTATTTATCATATACAATGACCGCGCCCCGTATAGTCGATTTTTGAATGATTTTGCGCAAGTTGAAACGGACGATGGATGGAGAAAGGGGTACACGCACTTATGAAAGGGTTTTATTCCAGAAAACTGCACTCATTGCTGGGCGTCATTCCGCTGGGGTTTTTCCTGCTCGAGCACATGATCACCAACTTTTCGGCGGTTGAAGGCGGGAGCGAAGGGTTTAAAGAGGCCGTGGCATTCTTAAACAGCTTGCCGCTCGTCTTGGTTTTGGAGATTTTCGGGATTTGGCTGCCGTTGTTGTATCACGGGGTTTATGGAATGTATATCGCGTTTCAGGCCAAGCCGAACAACGGGCGGTTCCCAACCGAACGTAACCTGCGTTATTTGCTGCAGCGGATTACCGGTGTAATCGCGTTTGTGTTCGTGATTTGGCATGTGGTGGAGACCCGCGTACAGGTGGCGCTGGGGAATGTCACGCATGAGGAATTAGGCGGCGTGATGCATGACATTGTCAGCAACCCAATCTTCTTCGTGTTGTATTTGATCGGGGTTGTGTCGGCCGCGTTCCACTTCACGAACGGGTTGTGGTCGTTCCTGGTCAGCTGGGGCGTCACGGTGGGTCCACGGGCGCAGCGCGTGTCCTCGTATATTTGCATGAGCTTGTTCGCCATCGTTGCCATCATGTTTGTCTGGTCGCTGATCGCTTTCCGCGGCGCGGAATTCCAGGCGGAAGGTACGGCTTTGCTGGTAACGGCCAAGGCTTGGCTGGCTTAGGTTTGGATTAGAGGCTAAGCGAATGCTTACGAGGCAAGTTTTGTTCGTAGAATACTCGTTGATGTAACGCTCACAAAACTAAGCGAATGCTTACGAGGCAAGTTTTGTTCGTAGAATACTCGTTGATGTAACGCTCACAAAACTTTTAGGAGTTGAAATAGAATGGCTAAACAAAGCTTAATCGTCGTTGGCGGCGGCCTGGCCGGCCTGATGGCTACGATCAAATCGGCTGAAGCGGGCGTGCCGGTGCAGCTCTTCTCGCTCGTGCCGGTGAAACGTTCCCACTCGGTATGCGCGCAAGGCGGCATTAACGGGGCCGTAAATACAAAAGGGGAAGGCGACTCCCCTTGGGAACATTTCGACGACACGGTATACGGCGGGGACTTCCTGGCTAATCAGCCGCCGGTGAAGGCGATGTGCGAGGCGGCGCCCGGCATCATTCACCTGATGGACCGGATGGGCGTTATGTTCAACCGCACGCCGGAAGGTTTGCTGGATTTCCGCCGGTTCGGCGGGACGAAGCATCACCGCACGGCATTTGCCGGCGCGACGACCGGACAACAGCTGCTGTACGCGTTGGATGAGCAGGTACGCCGCCACGAAGCGGCCGGGCTGGTCACGAAGTATGAGAACTGGGAGTTCCTCTCCGTTGTGCTGGATGATGAAGGCGTTTGCCGCGGCATTACGGCGCAGAACCTGCGCTCGATGGAAATTACAACGTTCCCTTCGGATGCCGTGATTTTGGCGTCGGGGGGCCCTGGGATTATTTTTGGTAAAACAACGAACTCGGTTATCAACACGGGGACGGCGGCCAGCGCCGTGTATCAGCAAGGCGTAACGTACGCCAACGGCGAGTTTATTCAAATTCACCCAACGGCGATTCCGGGCGACGATAAGCTGCGGTTGATGTCGGAATCGGCGCGCGGCGAAGGCGGGCGGATCTGGACGTACAAGGACGGGAAACCGTGGTACTTCCTGGAGGAGAAATATCCGGCTTACGGCAACCTTGTGCCGCGGGATATCGCGACGCGGGAGATTTTCCACGTATGTGTGGACCAGAAGCTCGGTATTAACGGCGAGAACATGGTGTATCTCGACTTGTCCCACAAGGATCCGAAAGAGCTTGACGTCAAGCTCGGCGGCATCATCGAGATATATGAGAAATTCATGGGTGATGATCCGCGCAAAATTCCGATGAAGATTTTCCCTGCGGTCCATTATTCGATGGGCGGCATGTGGGTCGATTTCAATCAAATGACCAATATCCCCGGCCTGTTTGCCGCGGGCGAATGCGAATACCAGTATCACGGGGCCAACCGGCTGGGTGCCAACTCCCTGGTTTCGGCCATTTACGGCGGGATGGTGGCCGGGCCCAAAGCGGTGGAATATCTCCGCGGCCTGAAGAAATCGACGGAGGACCTCGGTCCGGGCGTGTTTGAGAGCTCCCGCAAGGCACAGGAGGAGAAATACGAAGGCATTCTGGCCATGAACGGCACGGAAAACGCCTATGTCATTCATAAAGAGCTAGGCGAATGGATGACTGCGAACATGACGGTTGTTCGTCACAACGATAGATTGGAAGCAACCATCGGCAAAATCAAGGAATTGAAGCAACGTTATAAGAACATCAACATCAACGATACGTCTCGCTGGAACAATACGGGAGCGGCGTTTACCCGTCAGTTGTGGAACATGCTGGAGCTGGCCGAGGCCATGACGCTGGGTGCACTGCTGCGTAACGAGAGCCGGGGCGCGCATTACAAACCGGAATTCCCGGATCGGAACGACGAGGAATTCCTCAAGACAACTAAAGCATCGTGGACGCCGGACGGCCCGCAAATTTCGTATGAACCGGTCGACGTATCCTTGATCCCGCCGCGGATTCGCGACTACTCGAAGGACAAATAGGAGGGGATACCCATGGCAATGGCGGAAACGGATGTAACGGCCAAGAAATTTACGGCCAAAAAAGTCAAATTCATCATCACGCGCCAGGATGATCCAAACTCGAAATCGTATACGGAAGAATTCGAACTGGACTATCGTCCCGGCATGAACGTGATCAGCGCTTTGATGGAAATCCAGCGCAATCCGGTGAACCAGAGCGGCGAGAACACCTCGCCGGTTTGCTGGGAGTCCAACTGCCTGGAGGAAGTATGCGGTGCGTGCTCGATGGTCATCAACGGCAAACCGCGCCAAGCATGCGCGGCCTTGATCGATAACCTGGAGCAGCCGATTCGTGTGGAGCCGATGAAGACGTTCCCGGTTGTACGCGACCTGGTCATCGACCGCAGTCGGATGTTTAACGCGCTGAAGAAGGTGAAGGCATGGATTCCGATCGACGGTACGTACGATCTCGGACCAGGTCCACGGATGCCGGAGAAGAAACGCCAATGGGCGTATGAGCTGTCCAAGTGCATGACCTGCGGCGTCTGCCTGGAGGCTTGCCCGAACGTCAATGAGAAGACGGACTTTATGGGTCCGGCAGCCATCTCCCAAGTGCGCCTGTTCAACGCGCATCCGACCGGTGAAATGAACGCCGATGAGCGTCTGGAAGCGCTGATGGAAGAAGGCGGCATCGAAGGCTGCGGCAACTCGCAGAACTGCGTCCGCGCCTGCCCGAAAGGCATCCCGCTGACCACCTCCATCGCCGAAATGAACAAAGCAACTACCAAGCATATGTTTAAAACTTGGTTTACGCAGTAACCGAGTTGGATAGATTTACGCGATTGTTTGTCCGTAAGAATGGAAGACAGCCCTGGGAGGGGCTGTCTTTTTTTCTAGGCGAGTGCTCTATGTTATCTTACTCCTGTATTAAATTACAGAATCAAGTAATTGAGGTATAATTAAGGAAGTGAAATCGGGTAGATTTTAACTTCGAATGATACGGGTGAAAGCAGTTGTCCCTTGGTAAGAATAAGATCCGAGTATTAAATGTGATTTCAGACAGAAATCTAACTTCTATTATGAACGATACCATGTGGAAAGAACTGCAATATTCCGTTCATCATGAGTTATTGTTCCCCCCCATTTCAAGCGAAGTACTTTATGGATGAAACGCTGTATCCCGAAGATTTTGAAAGTGATATAGGGTACATGGGAGACCCTATCAATTAGATCAGTGTGAGAGGGGAGTTTAAATGAAAAAAATGATGATATTCATTTCCATGATCCTAACTCTATGTAGTTGTTCAAACAATTCCTCTATAGTTTTTAAAGGTGAGAGTAAAAACTGGTCATCAACCTATACAATAGAAAATCCAAATGGTGAGTATCATAATACGATATTAAAAATTAAGTACAAAGGAAAAAATCTAAAAGATATAGCTGGAATTAAATATACATATAAAGGTGTCAGTGTTGGTGGTAGTGGAGAACAACCGAAATTATCAGTAGATGGTGTGATCACTTCAAAATCTGGGGGGAATGGTGCCCTTCCACCTAAAGATTCTATCGTCCATGTAACAGTTGAATGGAATGAGAATAAAGAGGAATTGCAACTCACATCAAAATAAATCACGGAACAAGCTCAGAGCACAAACGACGCGGCCTAAGAAAGGAGCTATCTAGGGCTGGGGCGATTCGTGAATAATAGGACGTTAGATGAAAGATAGACAGATTTAATGAAAGTGGGAAGTTCTATGGAGAATCATTTGAAGGAAACTGCTGAGAAGACATTAAAATACCTTTGTATGGGTGCAGTCATTGAGGGGCTAAATTTTTACGGCTTAAAGTTGATTTTATCAGGGGCAGAATCAAACTTTAAAAGAATTGATGGGCAGATTTATATAAATCTAGAGAGTAAGTTCGAAATATTTAAGTCTTTCCCCTTGCAAATACCATTAGAACATGAATTACCGAATCTCGATTGGAAAGAGAGTACTAAAAAGGTTTGTGAATTGAGATTAAAGAAAATTACTGACATCAGATTAACTGATACAGTCCCTCATTTATTTATTACTTTTGAAACCGGTGAAGTGTTATTTATCAGTGGTCACAATGATAAGTATGAGAGTTGGCAGGTTGGAGTTTGGGGCAATTCGAATAAAGAAGAAATCTGGGAAGTCGTTTGTTGTCCAGGAGATGGGATTGCTATCTGGGCTCCAGATGATATTGCGGGTTGATTAAATGAAGATCTATCCTTCATATAGTAATGCGTTCACGTATCGCAGACAAGCTGTCTTGGTCCCGGAAGATAATCGAAGAGGTAGACGCCGGAGCGCATCTGCACCACCCAACCGCATTGTGGCCGTTCCCTTACAGTACTTAAGGTGATGGGGCGTCGTGAACACAATCACGTTATGTGAAATTATTGATAAGAATATAAATGAATTAGGAGAACATAGAGAGACATGAAAACAATATTTCTAGTTTTCGGTATTCTTGGTTCATTAATTTTGCCCATAATTATAGTATTATTGTTCTTTGTTATATTTTCTGGTTTTTATAATAAGGGATTTTTAACAGGATTAGGGCATCTAATGGTTTGCGGGTTTATGATGCTACTTAACTCAACAATCATTCTTAATATACTTCTAATTTACTGTGAAGGGCTGATAGAAAGTAAAGAATATAAAACTCTAAAAAAAGCTATTATTTTTACTATATTAATAAGTGTAGTAATTCAAACTATTTTAAGTATTCTAATAGAAAATCCATTTAGGGATCCTTCTTCTGGGATGTTCTTATAAGTCGTACTATGGTTTAAACATAGAAGTCAACAACTTCACATAACACCGTTCACGCTTCGAGCCTGATTCTGCAAGGCTTATTTGCGAAGCCACCCGGCACCTACGTAGCCTTAAGCCTTTCAGGTTCGTGAACACTGAGAACGTTATATGAAAGGAATGCAAGGCATAGTTAAAACCAATAAACCAACCAACCAACCAATAAAGGAGTGTTTGTAAGTGAGCAAAGAGTTCGCGTTTACACGTATTGGTTATGTTTATGTACCAACTTCAAACGTTGACGAATCTATAGATTGGTATACCCGTAACTTGAATTTCAAACTGATGAATAAGTTTCAGGATCGAGGCTCATTTTTGGCTGTGTTACATCATCCACATATGAATTCAATTGCATTACTACTCATAGAAACTGAGGATAACGAGAGATTGGAAATATCTCGGAATGGGAAACCTTTTCCAATCATGGCTATCAATTGCCCAGATATTGAATTTGCTCATAGCTACTTAAAAGGGAATGGGATCGCAGTTGAAGACATAGAGACTCTCGGAGCTGGAGAGGCAAAGTACTTTTATTTCAGAGATAACCAAGGGAATTACTTAGAAGCAGCTTGGTCTATTTGGGATCCAGTAGATCAAATAAAAGAAGAATTTAAGAAAAATACAAAACAATAAGAAATATTTGAAAGTACATTCAGAGAAGGCATCCCCATCATATAACAATGTGTTCACGCATCGGGGGACAAGCCCCCCTCGGTCCCGGGAGATAAGTCGAAGAAGCGATTGCTGGGACACATCCGCACCACCTAACCGCATCGCGGCCGCTCACTAACGTTCGCTTAAGATGTTGGGACGTGGTGAACACGGAAACGTTAGACGAAAGTTCGGGAACCTCAAATTAATAGAAGTTAGGTTGCCCTAACTTCCATCATGTTGAAATCGATATTAAGATTTGCCGCAATAAAGAAGTCTACACCAAGTATTCCGCTGAAACCATATGGTTCACTTGTCATTCCTAACTGTAAGGTAAAATTCTCTACAAGGAATCTATCAATCTCAATTCTATTAATCGGCTGTTGAAAGCATAATTCACTTTGCCCACCGATTCCAAACATTCTGACTGATTTACCTCTTAGTGGATCTATTACAAGTCCAATATTCTCAACCAGATCGGTATCAAAAATTGTCGTTGCACATCCAGTGTCCAACAAGACATTTTCTAATAACATAGAATGAGAATTATAAATGAGTTCAATATCAGTAACAGGCAACCCGTTTATCAAGTTGATTTTCATTGCAGACCTCTGATACCAATGAATGGTTGTTCGATAACCTCAAGGAATTCATTTCCAGTAAAAAAGATGTATAATTCTCTTGAAGGCTCAGAAAGATGATGTTTCTTATAAGACTGCCAAGCTTGTTTAGTTTCTTCGAAATCAGCAAGCACAGACATTTCTTCAATATCTCTTTTGCTTTCCCTGGAAGTAGCTGAAATCGCTTCAACGAGAACCCAACGAGTAGGATATTGCTCCCTTATCTCTGACCACTTCATTGTCTAACCTCCCAGACATTCATCATAATTCAATTTTAACATAAGGACATAAACAAGCAATCTTTTGGGGTGATTCAATGATGTCCGAACCTTCGTCTAACAATGTGTTCACGCATCGGCGGACAAGCCGCCTCGGTCCCGGAAGATAAGTCGGGGAAGTGATTGCCGGGACACATCCGCACCACCTAACCGCATCGCGGCCGCCCTTCGGGCTTAAGGTGGTGGGACGTCGTGAATACAACAACGTTATGTGAAAGAACCAAAAATAATAACAAACACAAGGGGCATAATCAAATGATGATTTCGATAGATTTTTTCGGATATAAATTTAGTAATGATGCTATCCTTCAATCTATTACTGGACTTTTTGGGGCTTTTTTAGGTGCACTTCTCGCTGGATTAATTGCTATATATATAATGAAGGCCCAGATAAATAACGAAAGAAAGAAGCAAGAACTAAAGGATTTAGAGAACTTTGTTAAGAGTGGACGGGTTTTGTATGGATTAGGTATTGGTTCTTTTAATCCTATGGCGAAATCACATATTTGGGAAGCGCTATCTACAGATAGGGAGTGGTTGAAATCGATAATTGGTGAGTTGATTAAAAATTACAACCAAATGAGTTTACTTAAAGACGAATATATCCCTGAAGAAATTTATGAGAATTTCCTCTTAATAAAAGAAATTCAGCATCTGTTAATTAAAAAATTGGAACAATACATATCCAGTGGTGAACAAGTCAGTACAACAGAATTCAAGGACTTTTCAAGTTATATAGATGAGTTTTCTAACAATCTTGAAGTGTTTAAAAAATACTTAGATATATCAATTACAAAACTCGCAAAGATGAAAAAATAGTTTGTAAGTATATTCGATGAAGTCGGTTCCTTCACATAACACAGCATTCACGCATCGGGGGACAAGCCCCCTTGGTCCGCGAGGAGTCTTTTCAAGGAAGCTGATTCAGCGGACAACCCTGCACCGGCTAACTGCGCAAGCGCAGCCGCTCCTTCGGAGCTTAAGCCGGTGAGGGTTCGTGAATACAAGAACATTATGTGAAATTGCTGCAAGAAATAGGGTATATAAAAACCCACCGAGCATGGGTGGGTAAGAACTAAATGATTATTTATATACATCTCCGCGAGAACCTATTTTCAAGACATGTATGATTAATTGTTTATCCTCGATCGTGTAAATAATCCTAAACGAACCAACGCGTAACCTATATTCTCAGATGTACCTCTCATTCTCTTGATATCAAGTTCAGGATGAAATGGGTTTTCTGAGAGGATCTCTAGGTGTTGTACAATTCGAATTCGAGAAGGCTTATCTAGTCTTTGTAAGTATTTAAGGGCTTCTTTATAGAACTCAATTGAGTAGTTCATCAATTACATCCTTGAGTTTAATTCCTTCACTACGAGCGATCGATTGTTTTGCTTTAGCAATCTCCTCTAGGTCTTCTTTTGTAGTCGGCTCATCGTCCCAGGGAATATTTCTGTAGTGAGGATTAGTTGCTAATTTCTCCAAGAAGTCAGCGGCAATAGGAAGGGCTTCATCGGGTAATTGTTGAATTAATTTATTCAAATCATCTTTTGAAACAGCCATTAAATTCAACCCCTATATGAAAAATTTATTATTCATTATAACATAGTTATTAGTAGCGAATAAAACAGGTGCATTGTAAGTATATTCGAGGATGGCAGCAACATCCCATAACACCGTATTCACGCTTCGGGGCTATCGCCCCTCGGTTGTCAGATGTATAATCATGGAAGAAGCTCAGCCAACAAACGCCCCAGCCTAAGATAAGAGCTATCTAAGGCTGGGGCGTTTCGTGAATACAAGGACGTTATATGCAATTACTCGAAAGAAAAAACAACCCATTAGTAGATCAGAGATCTAAGTAAGGGTTATTTGTACACATCGCCTCTTGGTCCTATCGTAACTACAAATATAACCAAGATATTGTTTAATTGTGTATAAGATTCGATAAGATCCTATCCTCAAGCGGTAAAGGTTAGATCTACCTTGCATCTTTTTAATATCAAGCTCAGGATGTCTGGGGTTTTCTGTGAGTATTTTTAAGTGGTTCAGAATTCTAACTCTGGTTGGTTTGTCTAGTTTACGAAGATACTTCTCTGAATCAGTACTTAACTCAATTTAGTAATTCATGCTCAATATCCTTTAGGCTGATTGTTTGCCCCGACTTAAATTCTAATTCTGCCTTATCAATAGCCTTTAAGTCGTCTTCAGTAAGTTCTTCATCATCATAAGGAATATGGGCATCTAGTGGGTTACTTAGGAGACGTTTTAAGAAATCAGCAACTAGCGGAATGTCTTTGTCGGATAACTGTTGTACTAAATCTGCAAGTTCTTTCTTAGAAACAGCCATGTTGACAGCTCCTTTCAATACGAAGGTACCCAAAGGAAATCCGGGATATGCATTATCATAACACAATTGGGTGCGGGGGTTAATTCGAAGATGCGAGTAACTGCATATAACACCGCATTCACGCATCGGGGCAGTTGCCCCTCGGTCCGCAAGGAGTGTTTTCGGAGAAGCGGAATCAGCAGACAACCCTGCACTGGCTAAGTCCATCGGACCCGGGGCTGGCGCCCCTTAAGCCAGTGAGGGTTCGTGAATACAAAACGTTATAGGAAATTCCGGTAAACTGTATACAAACATAAACACGAACAAACATTCTGTTAATGAATGGGTATATGTGGTAGAATAAGGAAGTACAATTGAATCTTGGGTGGGCATGGACTCCCTTCGAAAGGAGGTGAAGCCATGGAGGTTAAAGATGTATTGACAATCATGTTCCTATTCGGAACGTTTATCCTTGCCCTCTTAACATACATTAATTCCAACAACAAGAGAAAGTAAAACCCACCCCAAGGTTGACGGCCGGAGGTGGGTTTTGAACCTAAATGACTCAGAGGGGAATAAACCATCCAAGCCAATTGTATAGCCGAGTGTTGACGCACTCGGTTTTCTTATAACGATCATAACATATACTGAATTGACTGAAAACCAAGAAAATGAAATGTATAAAAACATGTATTAAACCCTGTATGAAGTAAATTGAATGAGATATCAAAGAGGCCGTAACATCCTATAGCACAGCATTCACGCATCGGCTGGCTATCGCCAACCTTGGTCCGTGGGAAGCATTTGAGGAGGCTGATTCAGCAGACAACCCTGCGAGGCTAAGTGGTGGAGCCACCCAGTCCTGGCGGACCTTAAGCCTCTCGGGTTCGTGAATGCCATAACGTTAGCAGAAATTACAACATAATAAAACCAAGAAACATTAAGGAGATAAGATGAAGTTATCCCTAAAGAGGCTCATAGCGTACTGGCTTGATTTTGTTTTGCTAGCATTGATTCTTGTTGGTTTACAATGGTTGTTATACAAAACAACTTCAGGATTTCCTTTTGATCTGCTGGATAAAGGACATGAAGTTGAGTTGTGGGTCCTGTTATCTATGTCATTGCCGGTATGGATGTACTTTATATGTTGTGAGTTGTATATACAGCAAACTATTGGAAAACGATTGCTAAAGTTAGTAGTGATGAATAAAGAGGGGGCAAGAATCAATATTTATCAAGCACTAATAAGAACATTTATAAGGCTATTGCCTTGGGAATTAACGCATGTAATTATATTGGTTCCAACACCATGGTGGAGTATCGAAGAGCCAAGGAATCAATATTTAATATACATCCCTAATATATTGATGATCTTATATATTTTAGTATTATTTGCAAACAAGGGTGATAAGGGAGTTCATGATTACATAACTAAAACGAGAGTAATGGAATTCTGAAGAGAATTATTTAGGGTTGATTATTCGAGATGTTAGAAACTTATGCTAACCATGTGTGCACACATCGGCGGATAAGCCGCCTCGATCCAGGGGGTAAAGTCGAAGAAGTGTTTGCCGGGACACCTCCATTCACCCAACCGCATTGCGGCGGTCCCCTTTGGTCACTTAAGGTGGTGGGGCGTCGTGAACACGGAACCGTTATACGAAATACCCAAGAACCTAAAAGGAGATAAATAACATTGAATATTGAAATAGCAATATCAATTGCTTTAAATGCACATAAAGGCCAAGTAGATAAGGGTGGGGCCCCGTACATTCTTCATCCACTTGCAGTAATGAACAGAGTAGCACGTATGGATGAAAAAATTGTTGCAGTATTGCATGACGTTGTGGAAGACACAGAAGTAACAATTGATCAATTAAGGGAGTATGGATTTTCTGAGGATATTATTGAGGCAATTCAATTGCTAACAAGATCAGAAAAAGATAGTTACGAGGAATTTATAATAAAGACTAGAGGGAATAGTATTTCGAAAGTGGTCAAGATAGCAGATATAGAAGAGAACATGAACTTATCAAGAATAGAAAACCCTACAGATGAAGATTATAAAAGGCTAAATAAATATAAAAAGGCATTAGAAGTCTTAAAGCATAAATGAAATTAGAATGTCAGTTCGAATAAGTGGTACTACGCATAACACCGTTCACGCATCGGGGCTATCGCCCCTTGGTTGTCAGATGTATAATCATGGAAGAGGCTCATCCAACAAACGCCCCAGCCTAAGATAGGAGCTATCTATGGCTGGGGCGTTTCGAGAATACAAGAACCGTTCATACTTTAAACTTGATTCAACTTCGAACGCCGTATCGAATGAATGGCTGGTCAATACAACAAATCATTCACCATATGGCTGATAATGATATGAATGCATATCTGAGATTTAAGAGAGCATTAACCGAAGATACACCAACCGCAACGTCATATAGAGAAGACCTTTGGGGAGATCTTCATGATTATTTTGAGACTGACATTGAAACTTCTATTGTGCTCCTAGAAACTCTTCATAAACGTTTTTATAAACTTCTAATCAAATTAAACTCGGATCAATTCAATAGGACGCTTCGAACGCAAGCTTACGCTGCGGGTCGCTATCGCGCCCCTTGGTCCGCCCGACAACCCTACACTGCACAACCGCATCGCGGTCGCACTTCGTGGCTAAAAGTGGTGGGACGTCGTGAATACGGCAACGTTATCGGAAATCTCCGAGTGGGAATTGCAGGGATCATAGGAAATCAATAATCAGGACGAAGAAGAATAGAATCAATTTAAAGATCCTTAGTTGATGTAAATCAGAAGTTAGGGGAAATGAATTCAAAATAACGGTAGAATAAAATGGAATTCGACTATGAGTAGGAAAGGTTATTGGGCATGAACGTGAAGCTGCATGTTCCTCATATACGAAGAACCTTAGTGACGAGACCGAATCTGATGCGCAAGCTGAACGAGGGGTTGGAAGTGAAGCTTACGCTTGTTTCCGCGCAGGCAGGCTACGGCAAAACGACGGCTTTAAGCGAATGGGCGAAGCAAAGCAGCGCAAGGGTGGCATGGGTCTCCCTAGGGAAGTTGGATAACGATTGGATCCAGTTCTGGAGCTATGTCATGACTTCTATTCAACAGGGAATCCCAAGCTTCGGCGAATCGTTGAAGTATCTCCATGAACAAGAATCGCCTGCCGCTTATGAGTCTGCCATTCCGGTGTTGTTGAATGAACTGGGTTCGGTAACCGGTGAACTTGTCATTGTTTTAGATGATTTCCATTACATAGAGCTTGCCGCTATCCATCATTCACTCGAGCATCTGCTGGAGCATTTACCTTCCAACATTCATTTCTATATCGCAAGTCGTACGGATTTAGCTATACCGACGGCCAGACTTCTGGCTAAAGGTGAATTTCTGCATTTGGATATGCGCGATTTGCGATTTGAATTGGATGAGGGCATCGTTTTTCTTAGGGATTCGTGCGGGTTATCCCTTACCAGAGATCAAGCGGCGGAGCTGCTCCGTCATACCGAGGGTTGGGTGAGCGGACTGCAGTTGGCGGCAATCAACCTGAAGCGCAGCGGCAACATTGCCGAATCCATCCGTCAATTCTCAGGCAAACAAAATCATATATCAGATTATTTACTGGAAGAGGTATTCGGGCATCAACCCGCGTCAGTGAAAGAGTTCTTGTTGGATACCTCCATTCTGAGCCAGATGAACGCAGCTTTGTGTACCGCCGTAACAGGTCAGAAGAATAGCCAAGAACAATTGGAACGTCTCGAACGCCTGAATTTATTTATTGTTCCATTAGATGACGGCCGGAACTGGTATCGATACCACCACCTTTTATCCGATTTTCTGCATCAGATCGGCTCCAAACAGGGCCCGGACCGCTGGGTGCAGGCTCATATCCGGGCTGCGAAATGGTTCGAAAGCGAGGGGCTCTATGAAGATGCGGTAGAGCATTATATTTCTGGCGGACTGGCAGCGGATGCGGTCAGGATGATAGAGAGCAACCTGCTTGTGCTCAGAAAGCAAAAGAAGAGCTCCGTATTGGTGAGATGGTTGTCGTCTTTGCCGGAGGAATCTTATGCGGAGAAGCCGTCGATCGAGATCTTTTATATCACCGTTCTGGTTATTGAAGGCGATTGGAGTAAAGCTTACCAGCGAGCGGAGAGAGCCGGAATCCGTTATGCGGCGATGCGGGATCAATGGAGTGAGGCCGATTGGAAAAGGGTGATGGGCGATCTGTCCTATTTCTGCGGAATTACCGCTTATCTCCAGCAGGATTTGCCGAGAACCTCGTATTATTTTGAACAATTAAATGAATACCTGCCGGAAGGCAGCGGCTACCAGACATGGGGAGGCAACCGGTATCAAGGTCACGATCTGTTCCAAGATCTTCTCTCGTTAAATAACGATCTAAATGTGGTAGAGCAATTTTTAGTGAAATGGATTAAGGCATGGGGGCATAAGGAAAATTACCCTTTCGTTGGGTACCAGTATGAGAGCTATTGTCTACTGCTGTACGAGTGGAACCGTCTGGATGAGGCGGAGGTTTACCTCAACCAGGCGATGAAGCGGAAGGATCTGAAGTCCATCATGCGGATATGGGTTCAATTGAACTTCACTTACTCGTGGTTGCTGCAGGCCATGGGCCGTCCGGAGCAAGCAGCCGAAGTACTGGTTCTGTTGAAGCTAAGCGTTGATTCTCCCGATTACGATGTGATTGTCCGCAAAATCGAAGCGGAGCAAGCGCAGCTTTGCCTGCGCCAAGGCTTGCTTCAAGAGGCTTTAGATTGGATGGCCAGATGCGGACTCTCCCCTGAGGATGAGGTATCGCTACCGCTTCTAGCGGAGCAACTGACTCTGGCAAGAGTGCTTGGCGTTAGCGGAAATGTAGAGGCGGCTCTTGAGCTTTTAAATAGAATCTATTATTTATTAGGCGTGCATAACCGGTTGCGGGATCGGATCAAGGTGTTGATTGTGCAAAGCGTAGTGTACCAGCTTGCGGGCCGGAAGACGGAGGCGCTAGATAAGTTGGGAGTCGCCTTGCAGTTAGCGGAGCCTGGCGGCTACGTCCGCAGCTTTATTGACGAAGGCCCTGTTATGGCCGAGTTGTTATCCTCCTACATGAGATTACATGAATACGGCGGCAGAATTCCACCGGCATCCTTGGCTTATGTCCGTCGTTTGCTGCAGATTCAGAACAACTCTCCGGAAGAAGAACCGAAGGTCTATGAAGCTCTTACCGAGCAGGAAACTAAGATTTTACGGCTGATGTCGGACGGATTGAAGAATAAGGAAGTGGCGGATCAGCTCAATATCACGATCGAAACGGTTAAGTTCCATATCAAGAATATTTACAGAAAGCTCGATGCCCATAATCGCGTACAAGTGCTGCAACGTGCCAAGCAATTAATGATACTTTGATATTCGCTTCTCCTGTTTTAACCAAATCCTCCCCGTTCGGGGAGGGTTTTTTTGTACGGTATGGATTTATAGTAGAGGCGTATGTTTTTATTGAAATTCCTGATTTGAATCTTTGGAAAGGCGTGTGAAAGAAACAATGATCAAGCGTTATGTGGCTTTATTAATGGTACTACTCATGATAGCGGAAATGATTCCTGCTGTTGCCTCAGCCAGCAGCGGAGCGAGCTGGACGCCCCGTACGTCGGGCACAACAAGCGATCTTAAGGGCATCACTTATGGGAACGGCCAATTCGTTGCAGCGGGGGTTGGAGGGACGATCCTGACCTCCTCAGACGGGTCAGCTTGGACAGACAAGACGGGGGATCTGAGCTATCAATTCAATGGCATTACCTACGGCGGCGGCAATTATGTGGCGGTGGGCTTCGGAGGAGCCATTATAACTTCCACAGATGCGGATAGCTGGACATTCCGTACGGTTGGAAATTCAGAGGTTCTGAATGGCGTTGCCTACGGCAATGGCATGTATGTCGCAGTGGGGTATAGCGGTAAGATCTTCACTTCGAGCGACGGAAACAGCTGGGCGGGCCAAACGTCGGGCACTCCGAATACTCTCTATGGTGTTACTTATGGCGGCGGCATGTTCGTGGCGGTAGGACAATCCGGCATCATCTTAACATCCACGGACGGAGTGAATTGGATCAGCCGCACGTCGAGCACCGGAGTGTATTTGATGGGCGTTACCTTCGGTAACGGCACGTATATAGCGGTAGGCGAATTCGGGACGATCTTGACCTCCGATGACAGTGTAAATTGGAAGAATCTAACGTTGGACGAAGACAATGACTTCTTTGGTGTCAGCTACGGCAACGGTTCCTATGCGACAGTAACTAGACAAGGATCTCTGCTGGCGTCTAATGACGGATCAAGCTGGTCGAGTCAGCCATCAGGTACGTCGAATGAGCTCACTAGCGTCGCCTACGGCAATAACGCCATTGTGGCGGTAGGCGGGGGCGGAACGGTTGTACAAATAGATAACCCGACCTATGCGCTAACGTATAACAGCAACGGCAGCACGGAGGGAACCGCGCCGTCTTCCGTAGAGACTTACTCGGAGGGAGCGCTGGTCACGTTACCCGGGAATGCGGGGAATCTGGCGAAAGCAGGTTATACGTTCGTTGGTTGGAACACGGAGGCTGATGGAAGCGGGGCGAATTATACAGCCGGCATGAGGTTAACCATGGGAGCGGAACCTATGACGTTGTATGCCAAATGGACGTCCGGACCTGCTTACACGGTCACTTACGACGGGAATGGCAGCACGGGAGGGACCCCTCCGCAGATCGATCATGCGTTTGAGCCTACTGCATGGGTAGAGGTATTGGAAAATAGGGGGAATTTGGTGAAAGCGGGCCACCTGTTCACGGGCTGGAACACGATGGCCGACGGAAGCGGAACGAGCTACGCGGCGGGCGCAACCTTCAGCTTGGACGGAGCGAACGTAACGCTGTACGCACAGTGGTTCTTGATTTCTACCTACACCGTCTCGTATAACGATAACGGCAGCATTGGCGGGACAGTACCAACGGATAGTCAAGTTTACGAGAAGAACGCTGTCGTGACGGTAGCGGGGAACTCCGGAAGCCTGGTAAAGCCGGGCTACCTGTTCACGGGCTGGAACACGAAGGCTGACGGCAGCGGGATAAGCTATGCATCGGGCGCTACGTTTAATATGGGAGATGCGGATGTACAATTGTATGCACAGTGGGCGCCCATTCCGGATTGGACGACCCGAACGTCTGGCACGTCGAATGATCTGAAAAACGTCACTTACGGGAACGGCAAGTATGTTGCCGTGGGGGATAGCGGAGTGATCTTGACATCGGCGGACGGATTGGTTTGGACGAATCAGGCATCGAGCACCTCGGTTCAATTGAACGATGTCACGTACGGCGGCGACAAGTATGTAGCGTTGGGAAATGGCGGGACGATCTTAACTTCCGGCGATGCAGCGAGTTGGACGGATCATTCGGTTGGCGGTTCTCAGGCTCTACGAGGCATCGCTTATGGCAAAGGCATGTATGTGGCGGTGGGAGACGGAGGAAAAATCATGACCTCGGGCGACGGGGACAACTGGATGATCCGTACGTCGGGTACTGATCAAGATCTTTATGGCGTTACTTACAATGGCAACGGCATGTTTGTGGCGGTGGGACTTCAAGGTTCGGTATTGACCTCCGGGAATGGGGCGGATTGGTCGAGTCAGATGTCGGAGACGGATAACCTTTTGGCGGGAGCTACGTTAGGCAATGGTCTGTATGCAGCGGTGGGAGGACTCGGGACGATCGTAACCTCTTCGAATGGAGCGGATTGGGCTGGCCAGCCGTCGACGACTTCCGTTCAACTGAACGGCATCAGTTATGGGAACGGCTCGTATGTAGCGGCAGGAAGAGATGGTGCGATACTCGCCTCTAATGATGGATCAAGCTGGAAGGGCCAAATATCAGGCACGACCCAATCGCTTAATGGCGTCGCTTACGGCGACGATTCCATCGTGGTGGTAGGGGATGGCGGTACGATATTGCAAATTTCCAACCCAACGTATACCGTCACGTATAACGGTAACGGCAGTACGGGAGGAGCCGTTCCTGTGGAAGGTGCTTCTTACTCGGTCGGTGCCGCGGTGACGATACTTGGAAATACGGGAAGCTTGGTGAAAGCGGGTCACACGTTCGTTGGCTGGAATACGGAAGCGGATGGAAGCGGAACAAGCTATGCGGCAGGTTTGCCGTTTATCATGGGAGCCGCTGATGTCACTTTGTACGCGCGGTGGACTACCGACTTTACTTACACAGTAACGTATAACGGCAACGGCAGTACGGGTGGAACCGTACCGGCGGCAAATGCATTTGAGCAAGGCGCAACGGTAACGGTAGCAGGGAATACGGGGGATTTGGCGAGAGAGGGCCAGGAATTCACTGGGTGGAATACAAAAGCCGACGGAAGCGGAATGAGCTACGCGGCAGGCGCGACCTTCACAGTAGAAGGAGCCGACGTGACGCTGTATGCACAGTGGTCAACGATCCCGACATTTATCGTCACTTATGACGGCAACGGAAGCGAGGCAGGGGCCGTACCTGCGGACGATCAAAAGTACTTGAAGAACGCCGTTGTTACGGTTATGGGGAACACAGGAGCCTTGGCAAAGGCGGGCTACAGGTTCACGGGCTGGAACACTGTCGCTAACGGAACCGGAACGAGCTATGCAGCAGGCGCTACGTTTCGAATGAGATCGTCGGATATGACGCTCTATGCACAGTGGGCGCTTGCTACGGATTGGTCGCCCCGCAATTCTGGCTGGAGCTATGATCTAAAAAGCGTCATGGAAGATAACTTCAAATTTGTGGCCGTGGGTGCTTTTGGAATCCTAACCTCCTCAGACGGGGTAGCTTGGACAGTCGCGACTTGGAGTCCGTTCTATCCTCAATTCAATGGCTTCACCACCGGCAACAGAGGCATGTTCGTGGCGGTGGGTTCCGGCGGAGCCGTTCTAACTTCCTTAAACCAAGGGGCTAACTGGACAGCCCAGACGGTTGGAGATTCAGAGGATCTGAACAGCGTTACCTGGGGCAATGGCATGTTCGTCGCGGTGGGAAATTCCGGTAGGATCTTCACTTCGACCGACGGAAGTAGCTGGGTGGGCCGAACTTCGGGGACGAGCGTTGATCTCAACGGAGTGATTTATGATGGAGACGTCATGTTTGTTGCCGTGGGAGACGATGGCATGATTCTGATCTCCCCGGATGGGGTAACTTGGTCGAGGCGTTCAACGGACACAGAGGCTTACTTGGCGAGCGTTACCTACGGTCGTGGTTTGTATGTAGCTGTAGGTGGAACTGGGACGATATTAACCTCGACGGATGGGGATTACTGGACGGTCCGCCGCAAGAACGGTCTTGATAATTTTAATAGTGTTAGTTACGGAAACGGCTCGTATGTGGCGGTAGGAAGCAAAGGACTGGTGGTTGAATCTAAGGATGGAATAATCTGGAATAGTATGGAATCAGGTACAGTGACTGCACTTTATGGTGTCGCTCACGGCAGTGGTACCGTTATAGCGGTGGGGGACGCTGGAACCATTCTGCAAGCTAATCCTTGGTTTACCGTTACCTACAATGGTAATGGAAGCACGGGGGGAGTCGTACCGGCCGAGGCTTCTTACCCGGAAGGAATAGTGGTAACCGTGCCTGAGAACGAAGGAAACCTGGTAAAAGCAGGCCATACGTTCACGGGCTGGAACACGGCGGCCAATGGAAGCGGAACGAGCTATGCACCGGGTGCAACGTTCAAGATGGGAGCAGCGAACGTGACACTGTATGCGCAGTGGGCATCCGACTCGACTTACACCGTCACCTATAACGGCAACGGAAGCACGGGAGGAACAGTGCCGACAGAAAGTGGTGCGTATGAGCAGAATGCCACAGTGACGGTGCTTGGAAACACGGGAAGCCTAGTGAAATCCGGCCACACGTTCACGGGCTGGAACACGGCGGCCAATGGAAGCGGAACGAGCTATGCACCGGGTGCAACGTTCAAGATGGGAGCAGCGAACGTGACACTGTACGCGCAGTGGACGACGAATCCGACCTACACCGTCACCTATAATGGCAACGGAAGCACGGGAGGAACTGTGCCGACGGAAAGTGGTGCGTATGAGCAGAATGCCACAGTGACGGTGCTTGGAAACACGGGAAGCCTAGTGAAAGCGGGCCACACCTTTACCGGTTGGAACACGGCGGCCAATGGAAGTGGAACGAGTTATGCGGCGGGCGCAACGTTCAAGATGGGAGCAGCAAACATGACGCTGTACGCGCAGTGGACCGTAAGCTCTGGAAGCGACAGTGGTGGTGGCAGTGGTGGCACTGGTGGTAGTGGTGGCAGTGGTGGTAGTGGCGATCCCGCGCCAGTACCAGCAGGGGAGGGTAAAGTGATCTCCGAGAATGGTGAAATCTCCCTTCCTGCCGGTAAACCGGGTGAAGTCAGCTTGGGAGCGACGATTCTTATCGAGATCCCGGCGAATGCCGCTGATAAGGACTTGAAGGTAACGATTAAGAAGTTGCTGGACACCCAAGAGCTTTTGAATGATAAAGATGTTCTGGTGAGCCCGATTTACGAGATTTTGAAAAACTCCTCCGGAAACTTCGAGAAGCCGGTCAAGCTAACCTTTGCATTTGATTCAAAACGCTTAACGAACAATCAAAAGCCGTCTGTCTTTTATTTTGACGAGCAGGATCAGGTATGGGTCGAAGTCGGGGGCAGCATAAGCGGTAATAAAATCACTGTAGAAGTAAATCATTTTACGAAGTTTGCCGTCTTCGCTATTGAGAAAGAAGTTGTCTCTCCGGAAGATGAGCCGGTCTTGGAAACTAAATTCAGCGATATCTCCGGACACTGGGCGGAGGCGTCCATTAAGCAAGCGGTGAGGGCAAACCTTGTTCGCGGATACGACGACGGGACCTTTAAACCGGGAAAAGCCGTGAGCCGTGCGGAATTTGCCGTCATGCTGATGAAGGCCTTGAAACCGCAGGGTGAAGCAGCAGCGCTGAACTTTACCGATAAGGCCACGATCGGCGATTGGGCGCAGGAGTCGGTAGCTCAAGCCGTACATGCAGGCGTTATTACAGGCTATGAGGACGGTACTTTCCGTCCCGACGCTTTTGTCACGCGCGCCGAGATGGCAGTGATGGTCGCTAAAGCACTTAAGCTGCCGATCGAAACGGCATCTGCAACAAGCTTCGCAGATGATGCGGATATTCCAACATGGGCTAGTGGAGCTATAGCGGCGATTAATAAGATTGGCATTATTAACGGTTCCGCTGACAACCGATTCCTGTCTAGCAATCAAGCGACAAGGGCTGAGGCTATCACCGTTTTGCTGAAGATGCTGGAACAGTCGAACTGATTTTGAATGTAAGTAATAATAAGGGGTTATCCTTAGGTGGTTTGCATCACCGAAGGATAACCCTTGTTTGGACAACATTACAAGCCTTTTATATATAGAAAAACACAAAAATCTATAAAAGCGTTATAAGATGAGTTATACTGAGGTAAAAATAAGTAAGGATAGCCGTTTGCGCTAAACACGACTCCAAAGTACAATAACTGCATAAAGAGCAGTCGGCCACACTAGTCAGGTCGCAGAATAGACCGTTTCCTTAGGCAGGGCGGTCTATTTCTTTTTTATGTAGGTTAGCAATGCCAGAATGAACATGCCGAACATGAACTTTAAGGAAAATGCATCTTTGACCTCCATGGGCATCTCCTCCCTTTTGGAGATTAGCCGACCGCCCTTATAGCGTTTATTGAAACAATAACCTCATATGAGAATGTAAATAAAACAAGGGGATTCATAATGGTAAAATTGAACGATTTGGTTAAGAAGGAACTTGTTGAACCATCAATAGATCTTGCGATCGATTATAGTAACATCGGAATTGACAGTATTACAGAAGATGGGGTCCTTTCCGAAATACCTTTTGTTAAAACTATTGTTGCAGGTACAAAGATTACATTAGCAGTAAAGGAAAGATTTTTCGTTAAAAAATTTTTGAATTTTTTATCGGAATTTCACAATGGAGACATCGACCCTGAGAAGTATATAAAATTTAAAAATAGATTAGATAACGATAAAAAGTATAGAGATAACGTAATTGAAATACTCACAATCATGATTGAAAGGTATATCGATATTAATCAGTCGAAAATTATGGCCAATCTCTTTAAGGAATATATAAATGGTTCAATGGATTGGGATAAATTTTATTCACTTTGTATTGTTTTAGAGAGAGTACATCCTCAATCCTATCGTACTCTTTATGAAATGAGCTTAAAAAGTAATCAAGAGTTATCCCATAGTTATTGGGGATCGAAAGCTGGTAAACCACCTGAGGAAAGAGATATTTACAAATTAAACAGTGAAGAGGAAGCTTTGCTCTTATCCGCAGGAATAGTTTCTCCACATGGAACTCATTATTCAATAACCCCACTTGGGAGAGACTTATTTAGGTTCGGAATACTTCGGTTATTTAATAAATAATGAATCCAAAAGTTATCTCAAAGAAGGCGGTTACTTCTAATAAGGAAACGAGGTGATCTTGTGAAACGGAAAGGCATAATCGCAACATGTTTTATTGCCCTTGCTGCAATAATATATCTCATTGTTGACTATAGTAATCCGAAACATATCGAATTCACTCTTCCTAGCACTACTTACTCTGTTGAATCTGATTATGAGAAAACAACTACGATTGCGATTAGGGGAGATCAACATAAAAATCTATTGGGTAAGGACACCTTCATTGGAACTATGATCGTAGATAATGATTTGATCTACGATATAAAACTAAAAAAAGAAGATCATAAGTATTTTGAAATA
The DNA here is from genome assembly GCF_001486505.1 of Paenibacillus rubinfantis. GTDB lineage: Bacteria > Bacillota > Bacilli > Paenibacillales > Paenibacillaceae > Fontibacillus > Fontibacillus rubinfantis. Next base: position 193,016 of record NZ_LN909062.1, on the reverse strand, counting down.
CTAACAAAGCTAGAAAATGGTACGCTTAATACGATCGGATCTGTGATGACCTCAACTGATTTTCATCGAATATGGTTGCAGTTGGATGAGATCAACGTGAAGTATAATCTCGTCGACGGTTATATCTCAGGCCCGGCAGAGAACATGGAAGAAGCGGAGGCTGTTGCAAGAAGTATAGTAGAAGGAGACGAATGAGAGCGAACGATTAGTATCTCAAAGAGTCTGCTGAGAACTGAATAGATCCTGGATATCTGATGAAGCCTCGGCTGAAGCTCTATGGTATAGAGCCTCGGCCTTTTTTTGTGCAAAAAACATAAGCCAAAAAGCAAAAAAAACATTGACAAACCCAAAGGAAGTGCAATAATCTAAGTTAACAAAGCATATATTTGCCGCAAATATTAAGAATATTATCGTTAAATTTGCGCAGGTTCTGGCACTGCCTTTTCCTGCGATAAAAGAACGAGTCTGCGCAAAGAGCCAGTGAACTACGTTGCAGTTGATATGGAGCGAGAAAACCGCCTGTCTGGTAATTTTGAAAAGTACAGATGAAGGAGCGAAAACAAAGCGAAAATACGGAAAACATGAATATTTATTTGCGGCAAAAAAACCGAAGGAGGCGTTGCTATGGAAAAGATCAAAATGGGGTTTATCGGTGTTGGTGATATGGGGTCGCATCACTGTATGGGGTTTGATCAACTGGCTGATTGCGAGGTGCGATACATATGCGATATGAACGAAGGGAACGTAGCCCGGACACTCAAGGAACTGCAACACAGCAAGCCGGTCATCTGTAGCGATTATCGGGAGCTTCTGGGGAAGGAAGATTTGGATGCCGTCGTCATTAGCGTACCCAACTATATGCACCGAGAAATCGCGGTGGCCTTCCTTGAAGATGGTAAGCATGTTTTTCTTGAAAAGCCGATTGCCCACACGTTAGAAGATTGCGATGCGATTATCGATGCGGCGAAGAAACACCAAAGGATCTTGCAGATTGGTTTGGTCTATCGTTACTCGAATCTTTACCGCAGAATGGCGCATGAAATCGGGGAGGGACGGCTTGGCGAGGTGAAAATGATGTGGTGTAAGGAATTCCGTGATTCTTTTCCACCCGCGGAGTGGTTTTATGATAAATCGAAGTCAGGCGGCTCGATCGTCGAGAAGGATTGCCATCACTTTGATATTTTTAACTGGATGATTGGGGCAGCCCCGGTTCGGGTTTTTGCTACCGGCGGTCAGCACGTGATCATGAGAGGGCAGCCTAACCTCATTACCAATTCCTACAGTCATTATCCCGCTAAAACGATTGAGAATCCAAGCGTCGTGGACCACGCCTTTATTACAGTCGAATACGCAAACGGAAGCAAGGCTAATCTTGGCTTGTGCCTCTATCTGAAGCCGAGAAATTTGACGGGAGACGGGCTTGAAATCGGTCTGATTGGTAGCAATGGCGCGCAGCTGGTGGCGCGAAACGACAAAACCATCGATATCGCCGGTGGGGAAAATTACACCCGAGACCATCTGGACATCGATGTTACGTCGGACTCTATTATGGGGGGGCATACCGGTGGACAGACACAACGCATTGATTTCATTGATTGCATCCGCAGCAACAGACAGCCTTTTGCCAGCGCTGAGGTTGGAAGAAATGCTTTGCTGATCGCTTTGGCCGCAGAGAAGTCTATCACAGAGGAGCGATATGTTTACCTAAGTGAATTCACAAATGTAGAGGTGTCGTGATGGGCAAATTGCGAAAATATGACAACTTGGCCTTTTTCCTTTTTATCTTGCCATGGATCATTGGATTTTCCGTCTTTTTTCTGGTTCCGTTCGGCACCTCGATCTTTTATGCCTTTACGGATGCGAAACTGCCCGGTTCTGTCGATTATAACTTCATCGGCCTCGGCAACTTTGCTGAGATGCTAAAGAGTCCTATCTTCGGTAAAAGCCTGTTCAACACGATGTATTTCGTCATTATCGGGGTTCCGGTTGTAACAGCAGGAATGCTGGTGCTGGCGATGCTGTTAAACCTTAAAGTGAAAGGAATCGCCTTGTATCGGACTTTTTATTACTTACCCACTCTGGTGCCGATTGTGGCGACCGTGATTATCTGGCGGCTTGTGTTCAATTCGGAATTCGGGATTTTGAACGCGGTGCTCGGCATCTTTGGAGCTGAGAAAACCGATTGGCTTGGCGGAAAGTACACCATTAAGCCAATCATTATCTTACTCCAGGTATGGATTTCCGGCAGTGGTGTGCTGATCTTCTTGGCCGCCTTGAAAAATGTTCCTCGGCATCTACATGAAGCGGCTGAAATTGATGGAGCAAGTGCGGTTCGACGATTTTTCTCGATCACGCTTCCCATGATCAGTTCGTCCATTCTGTTCGTAGTCATTATCCAAACCATGTACAACTTCCAGATGTTCACAGAAGCCTTACTGCTCTCCAAAGGAGGGCCAAACTACGCCTCTTACACCTTCGTCTACAATATTTATAAATCCGCATTTACCGATCTGAAGTTCAGTATGGCCATGGCGCAATCCCTCTTCTTGTTTATGCTGATCTCTCTGGTTACCGCCACGCTGATGAAATTATCCAAACGGTTCGTTTACAATGAAGCCGGGAATTAGGGGGGACACCAATGAATGATGGACGAAAAAGAAGCAGATTGGCTGTTGTCTTATCCAAGTATTTGCTGCTTTCCATAACGCTGTTGTTGTTTGCGGGCCCTCTGGTATGGCTGCTCTCCACCATGATGAAGACCAAGGCTGAGACCTATAAGGCACCGCCCGCAATTTTCCCCGAACAGTTTACTTTTGAGTCTTTTGAACGGTTGTTCGCCGTGCAGCCACTGATGTGGCGCTGGATAGAGAACTCCTTGATCATCTCTGTTTTTGTCGTAGTTGGGGTTGTCCTCTCTAGTTCCATTGTGGCTTACGGATTTGCTCGTTTTGCAACGAAATACAAAGACAAGTTGTTCTCGATTGTGCTTGTTACTTTGATGATCCCTCCTTCCATCATGATGATTCCATCTTATGTGCTATATACAAAACTGGGGTGGGTGGATACCTGGTTACCGCTTATTGTTCCAGCATGGCTTGGAAGCGCATATTACATTTTTTTGTTCCGTCAGTTTTTCCTGAGTATTCCTCTGGAACTGGATGAAGCGACTTATTTGGATGGCGGGAGCCGGTGGACGGTCTATACACGGGTAATCATGCCGTTATCTAAACCTATTGTGATCACCACGATTATTTTAGCCTTCGTCAACTCCTGGCTTGATTTCCTCGGGCCCTTCCTTTACATCAAGGACAATATCAAGTTTACGCTAAGCGTAGGACTGCAGTTGCTGATTGGTCAGACCAGCCAGGACTTTCCGGCGCTTGCGGCCGGAGCCTTCATCAGTATCGTTCCGATCGGGCTGCTCTATTTCTTCGGTCAACGCTACATCGTAGAGGGGGTGGTTTTAACCGGAACCAAAGGGTAATTCGGCTGTAGTTCAGGTGTTTGATTGTTTTCATATTATCCGTTAGGGGGAATTTGAGTGAAAACGAAGCAAAAATGGTTGAGTGGCAGCTGGTTGCTCATCTTGACAATGGTTTTGGCTTTGACTGCCTGCTCGCAAGAGGCGAATAAGCCAGCGGCAACAACAGCAAATACCGATGCCTCGAAGTCCGCGGGCAAAGAAGCGGGAGAGCCCGTCACGATCACGTATTCCCAATGGGGGACGGCTGAGGAACTGCAGCGCGTGCAAGAGCTGCTTGATCAATTTATGGAGGCGAACCCGAACATTACCGTTAAGCTGGAAGGCAAGGATTGGGGAAGCTACTGGGATGGAATTACCGCTAATGCGGCTGGGGGCACGTTGCCCGATGTCTTTAAAACGAGCTATGCTTACATTGAAAAGTATGCTGAGCTCGGTGTCTATAAGGAGCTGGATGGTCTGCTGTCTGCGGGTTCATTTGACCTGAGCAATATCGATGATAGCTTGCTGGGACTACATAAATATAAAGAGAATCAGGTATCACTGCCGATCGACGGCAACGTCATAGTCTGGTATTACAACAAAACCTTGTTTGACGATCCCAAAACAAACCCTAAAGGTGCGCCCGTTCCCTCTCTTGAACCAACTTGGGACGAGATCATCGACATTGCGACGAAAATGACGCTCGACAAGAACGGCAAAAGTGCCGACGAGGATGGTTTTGATGCCAAGAATATCGTCCAATGGGGCATGTCCATCTCACCGGGTTCTTCCATGGACTGGTTCCTTGAGCCGGAGCTGTGGTCGAATGGAGCCAAACTCGTTAATGAGGATGGCTCGCTAGCGCTGGATACTCCGGAGGCGCAAGAGGTGCTTGCGTTGTTTATCGATTTAACGAAGAATAAGAAGATTAACACAACCCCTGCCCAAATCGAGGGGCTTGGCGGCCAAGTGAATCTGACCCTTACTACAGGCAAAGTTGCTATGAATCCGGGAGGCAACTGGAATACGACGAACTATAAAGAGGCGGGTACGGATTACGGGATCACTTATCTGCCGAAATTTAAAACGACACAGACGGTAGTGCAGCCTGCTGGTGTTGCGATCAGTTCGAATACGAAGCATGAAGAGGCGGCTTATCAATTACTGTCTTGGTTAGCGGGACCGGAGGGGCAAATTGCGCTGGCGAAGCAGGGTTATGCGCTTCCTGCCAACAAAGCAGCGGCCGATACGTATGTGCAAACCACGGGCGACGGGAATCAAATCTTCCTTGACGCGCAGAAGTTTGGCATCATTTCACCGTTTACGGTGAAGAAAACCGATCTTATATGGACTTACGGCGAGCAAGCGCTAAAGCTTCCGCTGGCAGGCGAAGGCGATCTTCAAGCGGCGATTGAGGATCTCACTAATCAAATGAAGTAGCGACAAAAGTGATATGTTCATGAATAGATAAGCGTAACGGGGATATCTCGGAGGTTAAGTCCACCTTTGGGATACCCCGTTTTTCAACTCTTTAAATATTATGACGTTGACATAGCATGATAAGAAAATATAAAATAAATTTGCCGCAATTTTATTATTTTTTTGAGTTAATCTATTGAAAAATATCCTTATTGAGTGGAATGAGATTGTAGAGAGGAACAGAAGAAAAATGGCGAGATTAAAAGATATTGCTGATCAGGTAGGAGTGTCAATCTCAACGGTTTCAAGGGTAATGAAGAATGATGCGAATCGCTCGGTGAGTGACGAAACCCGACGCAAAATTTGGGAAACGGCTGAAAAAATCGGCTATAATTCACAGCGAGCGGCAAAGGCAAAAAAGAATCCATCCAAACACGGGTATCGCGTCGGTTGCGTTGTAGCGATGCCTCAGAACAAATATAACAATCCGTACTTTTCGATCATTTTGGAGGGGATTGAGAAAGAGCTAGCTGCTTCCGGCATGCGTCTGGAGTTCGTGTACAGCCTTGAAAAGCAGGGCGATCTTCAGCAACTGCAAGCTTTGGTGAAGGAACACCGTCTGGACGGCTTGTTGATCGTCGAACGGATTGAGCAAGAAGCGTATCAATGGCTTAAAGAGAACGTTGGTATTATCGTAGGCATTGATCTGGCGGACAAGACGATCCCTGTAGTCAGCTATGATCGGGCGGCCGCGGCGAAGGAGGCAGTGCAATATCTAATCGCCCAAGGTTATCGGCGAATCGCTTATATCGGCGGTGCGGAGCTGGATGGCCATTTCCGGAGCGAAAAGCGTTTTCTCGGTTACCTAAGCGCGATGCAGGAAGCTGGATTGCCGATCGATGAAGATTGGGTGATCGATGTAAAATGGGATGTTTCCTTGAGCTATGAGTTGACGAAGCAAGCCTTCGAGCGGAATAGTCATACGCCGACCGCTATTTTTGCAGCCAGCGATATGATGGCCATTGCCGCTATGAGGGCAGCCACCGAGTGGGGATTGAGAATTCCCGAGGATATTGCGATCTTTGGCGTGGACAATATTGAAATATCCGAATTTACCTCGCCTCCTTTATCAACGATCCATGTTCCTAAACTGGAAATGGGGATGTTTGCAGTGAAGCTGCTGCTTGATTACCTGGATAACCGGTATGACATTCCGGTGAATCTAACCATTCCGTACAAAATGCTGCTTCGCCGCTCCTCGGGCGGAAGTAGCGAATGAAGGGAGCCGCGCGTTTAGAGAATACGGGAAAGTTTCCGGTAAGCGCGTGGCGATATCCCCTCATTAGCGTGAAATAATCGGCTGAAGTAATGAATATCGGAATACCCTATATGAGCTCCCACCTCTTCAATCGTCCAGTCCGTATCGCGAAGCAACCGGCATGCTTCACGATGCCGGACGGTACGCAGGAACTCCCCTGGAGGCACACCAATGATCCGCCGGAACAGCTTAGCGGCATGATCTACACTCATCCGCAGCTCGGCAGCAACCCGTCGGTTGGACCAGTCCTCCGCGGGGGCGGCGTCCATTTGCTCGGCCAAACGTTTGATGCGTTCTCCGTGTTCCGAGACACCGGTGATCCGACGAGCCATTTGGGAACGCAGTAATTGCGCCAGGATCTCCAACATCAATCCCTTGCAAACCAGCTCATATCCAAGAGAACGTCTGGCGAATTCATGGATGAGCTGTTCCATCGTCTGTACGCATTCCACAGACGGAGAATAGACGGGATTGCTGGAAAAAGTTAACCCTCGATCGGTTTCGATCAACGGCTCCGCGGCGAGTTTATCCCAAACAATTTCTTTTTCGGGAGCCAACAGATCTTCCTCCTTTTGAATCGTAACCTCACCAAAAAAATCAAAGTGAATTCCCATTAGCTTGGCATCGGGCTCAGAGACAATCTCGTTTTGATGGTAGACCCCGGATGGCAGAAAAATGAGTTGGCCAGCCGATAGCAAATAGCGCTGCCCGTTCATCGTCGTGGCCATTTCCCCATGAATGACATAGATCAGTTCGAAGTCGTATAACCTCCTTACGGGAAACCGGCATGGCGGGAGCGTTTGGAATTGGGCGTAATGGATGTTTGGCGACCATGTCGTGAAGGGGGCGCTTCTCGTTTTTGGTGATAAACAACGATCCTCGCTCATCAGAAGAAACTCCTTGTTTTCAGAATGCGATAAAACGAAAGAAGAACACGGAATAAGATAAAAAATAACTTTATCCGCTAAATAAAAAGGTCATCAAAGTTAATATAATAAGGTTGTAATAGAAGATAACACTAATAAATTCATAGTATCACTTCAACGGAAAAATGCAAATTGGAGGTGGTTGCCGCGCATATCCAAACGGGTGAGGATACGAGGGTTTACCGCTGTGAGAGACTCACTGCAACTGAGGAAGCGGGAGTGAAGCTTCCATGGGATCGGATTTCTCCCATACAGCTTGTGGACACGGTAACGGGGCAATCAGTTCGTGAACCAACCGAGGTTCGCGCTTGTTGGTCGAGTTCGGCTTGGTACGTACAGTTCCGATGTACGGATCATTATGTCGTCTCCGTTTTTGAAAAAAGAGACGATCCGCTTTATGAACAGGACGTGGTGGAAGTGTTCATCGATGAAGAGGGCGACGGCCACCGTTATCTTGAAGTGGAGCTTAGTCCGTATAATGTGGTGTTCGATGCCCGGATTAAGAGAGAGAAGGATGGAGCCGTCTGCGCGGATGTGTCCTGGGACATGGAGCTGCTGGAAACCCGCGTATTTATTGAGAGTTCTGCTATGCGCGTCTATGAATTGCGTTTTCCGTTGGAAACGTTTACCCGGAAGCCGCAGGTTGGAATGGAGTGGCGCGTGAATTTTTACCGGATTGATGAACAACCGGAGGGAACCAGAGAATATCAGGCATGGGGGCCGACTAGAGAGGTCAATTATCATTTGCCTTCGAGATTCGGTCGGCTGCTCTTTGTCTGAGCAAGGAAAACATTTTCATAAGAAATGGGGAGGAACGGCAATGAAGAAGGGGATTAACATTTGGTCCTTCCGCGAAGGGACAACCATTGCGGAAAGCGCACGACTGGCAAAAGCGGCGGGGTTTGAAGGGATTGAACTGTCCCTGAATGAAGACGGTGAGCTTGGTTTGCAGACGACGGACAAAGAGGCCGGCCAAATCCGCCGGGTTGTGGAAGATGCAGGTCTGGAAATAGCCGGTCTGGCCACTGGCTTGTATTGGACCTATTCTATGACCAGCAATGAGGAGTCAAATCGGACCAAAGCGGCCGATATCTGCAAAAAGCAATTGGAACTGGCGGCAGCTCTCGGAGTCGATGCGATTCTGGTGATCCCGGGGGCGGTCGGGGTGGATTTTATTCCTGGATCCGAGGTAGTGCCGTACGACAAGGCGTATGATCGGGCTTTGGAGGCGATCAGCAAACTGTCAGCGGAAGCGGAGAAGGCGGGCGTTTCCATCGGTATTGAGAATGTGTGGAACAAATTCCTGTTGTCGCCTTTGGAAATGCGCGGTTTCCTGGATGCCATTCATTCGCCTTATGTCGGTTCATATTTGGATATAGGCAATGTGCTCTATGCGGGTTACCCCGAGCATTGGGTTCGTATATTGGGTTCGCGCATTAAGAAGGTGCACTTCAAGGATTATCGCCGCGAAGCCGGCGGGCTACATGGATTCGTAGACCTCTTGGCGGGGAACGTCGATTATCCGGCCGTTGTGGCCGCGTTGCACGAGGTAGGTTATACCAATTATGTCACGGCTGAAATGATCCCGCATTATGAACATCATTCCGAACAGATTATCTTTAATACCTCGGCGGCGATGGATGCGATTTTAGGAAGAGGAGGAGCAGGGCGATGCTGAAAGTTGGACTAGTCGGTTTTGGGTTTATGGGGCGGATGCATTTTGACAATTATGTTCGTTTGATGGCTGAAGGGGAGCCGATTGAACTTGTAGCCATCTGCGATCTGATTATCGACGAATTGAAGGACAGCAAAGCAAACGGTAATATGTCAACGGGGCAGGAGATCTATGATTTGTCTGCCTACCGGCTGTATGATCATTTAGAGAAAATGCTCGCCGCGGAACAGCTAGACATGATCGACCTTGCCATTCCCACCTACCTGCATGCGGAGATGGCCTGCTCGCTTCTGGAACGCGGGTATCACGTATTCTGCGAAAAGCCGATGGCCCGCTACTCCGCCGATGCCCGCCGAATGGCCGAAACCGCGAAGAAGTATGGTAAAAAGCTGATGATTGGGCAGTGCCTGCGCTTTTGGCCGGGTTATGAATACCTCAAAGAAGTGATTGAGGAGGACCGTTTCGGTCAGCCGACGGCCGGCTATTTCTACCGCGGTTCGGGTGCGCCCCAAAATTGGTTTCTCACGGAGGAATTGAGCGGCGCAGCGCTGCTGGATATGCATATTCACGATTCCGATATGGTTCTGTGGTTGTTTGGAGCTCCGGAGAAAGTATCGACGATCGGGCGTAATGTCATCCCGGGCAGCGGATACGATATCGCATCTACGCATTACGGTTATGCGGACGGCAAGGTGATCAATTCCCAGGTAGACTGGACGCTGGAGGGTGATTTTGGTTTTTATATGGGTTACCGGGTCAACTTCGAACGGGGGAACATCGTATTCGACGGGAGCTTCGTCACCGTAAATCCTAACGACCAGCCGGGTTTTAAGGCGGAGTTGCCTGCGGATGACGGCTATTATCGGGAGCTGAAGTATTTCATCGGGGCGATTATTCAAGACAAACCGATTATGATATGCACGCCGGAAAGTGCAGCCGATTCGGTGGCGCTGATCGAGGCGGAATGGGAGTCGGCGAATGCCGGCGGCGCCTGGGTGAGCCTGAAGGCATAACCTTAATAGAATTATGAACTGCAGCCCCAATGGTTAGGTATCACCTAACTATTGGGGCTGCAGTTTTTTTGTTCCGATTTCATTTAAGCAAGGCGCATTCGCTAGACAACGTTGGGTTGGACTGTCCGAATTACAGCTTCACCCATGCCATAAGTCCGTCGGGCTGATCTGGGTTGATGCCGTGGCGCTCGGCATTGGATAGTGCGGCTATTTGCGGAATGAAAATGAATGGAATACCGCGCACTGCAGCATCCAGCGGACAGTCTGTCATGATGGTGAGATCCACGATATCCTGCGGCATCACCTCAGCCCGGTCCGCAAATGCAATCACCTTCGCCCCGCGCTCCTTAATGTCGCGCATCAGATTGCGCTGATGGGCCGTGCCGTTGTCGGACAGTGCCGCGATTACAAGCGTATCCGGGCCAACCGTGACCATCGGACCGTGACGAACATCAAGAAGATGATAGGCGTGGGCCTGCGTCTTGGCAATTTCAGTCAAAGCAATAGCTCCCTCGGACGCTAACCCCTGTAGTTCTCCATCTGCTAACACAACCGCATTGGTCCAAGCGAAATCTGTGACTTGGCGGATGCCTTCTTCGACACGGGCCATATAGGACTCCCCTTGAAGAATCGCTGTCTTCATGTCGGCGATCAGGACCTCATCACCAGCTAGAAAAGCGGCAAGCAGCAGATTGACAGCATACAAATTGGTAACTGTGCGGGTTTGGCAGACGCTTTGGTCGAAGGCCCACGGTAACTCCAAGGAGAAGTCCGCCGTCTGGGATAACGGCGATTGCTCCACACAGGAGATTGCCAGCACGGGAATGTGCTCGTTGGATTGAATTAGGCGCAGCGCTTCAACTACCTCACTTGTGCTGCCGGAACGTGAAGGGGCGATCACCAGGGTGTCCGTCAGCATTGGCCGGTAGCGATCGGTATTTAGCATCAGATCTCCGGCTGCTAGGGAGAGAGCAGGGAGGCCGGCACGTAATCGAAAAGAGAAAGCGGCAGACTCGCTCAAACAGTAGCTGGAGCCGGAGCCAACAAAGGTGACGCTCTTTATCTCTTGTTTTTGAACAAAGGCAGTAAATTCGGCACGCTTTGACATCATATAATCGTAAGTCTTCTGCAGGGCTTTGTATTGGCTTTTGATTTCACTATACGTCAAGCTCATAACAGGTACCTCCTTCAAAATGATTAATTGACGCTTTATGTCAATCTTATAACCATTTCGATCAAAAAATCAATCAAAATATTCAGAATATGAAAAAACAAAGGGGTTCTACGAGCGATTTAAGCGATTTTTTCGAAAAAAATGATTGATTTAATCAAAAATAACGACTATTATAATCATATAAGCGCAGTTGTAATATTCTTCATTCTATCTATGTAATCCCATGTTCAAACTTAACTGTGAGTGGTGGCGGGGTTCTGAAACATGGAATCTGCCTGCACCCCCGACATTGAAAGGAGGGAGGCCCACTTTAGACCACGGCCAGTCGGCTGACCCGCCAAGAGACGAAGGGATAAGTTAGTATCAAATATCCAACATTGCGTAACGCGAAGGATATTAGCCTGCATCTCCTGGCGCACGGTTAGACCTTTCAAGGAGGAACAAGACAATGGCACTTATCTCGTCAACAGAAATGCTTCAAGTCGCACGCAGAGGTAAATTTGCGGTCGCCGCCTTCAACGTACATACCCTGGAGATGCTCCAGGCGGTTGTTGAGGCCGCGGTTGAACTGGAATCCCCACTCATCATTCAATCGACGGTAGGCACCGTCAAGCATCTTGGTCCAGACTATATTGCGCATGCAGCCAAAACTGCGGCGGATCGTACTAACCTGCCGATCGCATTACACCTGGATCACTGCACTGATTTTCCAACCATCATTCAATGTATTCGCGCGGGTTATACTTCCGTGATGATCGATGCCTCCATGTTCCCATTTGAAGAAAACGTGGAGCGAACATGCAAGGTAATGGAGATTGCCCGGGCTTCCGGCGTTAACGTAGAGGCGGAATTGGGAAAGGTTGGAGGTGTTGAGGACAATATTGTTGTGGACGAACATCATGCTTCCTTGGCTGATCCCGAGGAATGCGCAAGGTTCGTTGAACTCACAGGCGTACCAACGCTTGCACCGGCCATCGGAACCGCCCACGGGATTTATAAAGGCCGTCCGAACATTGACTTTGATCGGATCAAACGTATTGCGGACGCCGTGTCTGTTCCTCTGGTGCTGCATGGTGGATCGGGCGTTCCGGCAGAACAGATTCATCAGGCGGTTGCACTCGGCATGGCCAAGGTAAACATCGCGACCGAGCTACGTATCGCCTTCTCTGATGCGATCAAGGATGTATTTACCGGTCATCCCGAAGAGAATGATCCCCGTAAATACATGGTTCCTGCGAAGGAAGCGGTCAAGCAACTGGCGATGGAGAAAATGCGGCTTTGCGGGTGCCCAGGTAAAGCTAGCATCCTGCGATGATCACCACAGTTACGCTGCATGCGGCCATCGATCGCACCTGCTATGTGGACCGGTTGCATGTAGGACAGGTGCACCGGATTGCTAGGCAATTCGACGAGCCAGGCGGCAAAGGCAATAACGTGGCCAAGGTGATCCGGCAGCTCGGGGGCGAGGTTACGGCTACCGGGATGATTGCCGGAAGCAACGGCGCTTTTATTGAACATTGCCTGAACGAACGGGGGATTCATACTGCCTTTGTGAAAATGCCTGGGGAATCACGGGTTTGTCTCAATATTGTGGATGAAGCCCGCGGGAGCTCGACCGAGTTGTTGGGCCAAGGACCGGCTATAACAAAGGTAGAGGCCGAAGCCATCCGGGAACAGGTAGGTGAGTTGTCAGGCAAGTCCAGTGTAGTTGTACTGTCCGGCAGCTTGCCAGCAGGAGCAGAAGTGAATCTGTATGCCGATCTGATCGGTATGATCCGCTCATCGGGGGCGAAGGTATTTCTGGATACTAGCAGTGCTGCCCTTCGCGAAGGAATAACTGCCCTGCCCCATTTCGTTAAGCCTAATGAGCAGGAATTGGCCCAATGGCTAGGACATGAGCCGAAGGAACGGAACGAATGGATACAGGGGGCTCGGCAGCTAGCGGATCAGGGAATCTCCGCTGTATGCGTTACGCTGGGCAGCCGGGGGGCTATTGCCGTGTTGGAGGGGGCTGCTTATTTCGTGAGACCGCCAAGGATTCAGCCCGTTAATACCGTGGGATGTGGAGACGCCTTTGTTGCCGGCATGGCTTACGCAGAGGAGTGTGGAAAATCGCCGGCCGACAAACTGCGAATCGCCGCAGCCGCGGCGGCAGCCAATGCGATGTCTATCAAAGCAGGAGATATCGACATCGGGCTCTACCAGGAATATGAGCGACAAGTAGAGGTTATCGCTTTATAGAAGGATTATGGCAGCTCCAGCGCAAGCGGGTGGCACGTTTTTCATGCAACTTCAGGTTCATTTCGGCGTATTGCAATCTATCCTTTCATCCTCCACAATAGAGTTAGCATGATTGGGCTTACAGGCCCGGTTAATCAAAGAGATTGTTCGAAAAGTCATCTTTCTGCAAACGAATTTAAACTTGGAGCGTCATCTTCACAGAGCTAAAAACCTGACTTTTTGAACTGGCATTCAAAAGGAGAGAACTATGCAATATTCAAAGGGTGAACTGCGCAGAGCGAAAACATTGGAATTGATTAAAGCGCACGGGAAAATATCGCTGCAGGAAATTATAGAGGTGATTGGCTGCTCGGAGGCAACGGCACGGCGAGACCTTGATATGCTGGAGAAGGCGGGCGGAATTATCCGCACGACAGGAGGAGCCATTTACGAAGGTGCTCTGATCCCATCAGCGGCGGAATTACCTTTTGCTGCAAAACGTGACTTCAAACGGCTGGATAAGGAACGGATTGCCGAGGCTGCGCAGGCTCTAGTACAAGAGGGTGACGTAATCTGCCTGACCGGGGGAACCACGACGTATTTTATTGCTAAGGCATTAAAAAGCCGACGCAACATTACGATTGTCACTAATGCCGTCAATATCGCCTTTGAGTTGGCGGATGCGGAAGATATCCAGGTTGTTGTCATTGGCGGCGTCATGCGCGCCAAAAGTTATGAGCTTATCGGTCCGCTGGCAGAGAACGTCATTGAGAAGATCAATATCACCAAGATGTTCCTCGGCGTGGACGGAGTATCGATGAATCATGGCTTTACCATGCATTCCGAGTTGGAGGCACGCATCGCCCAATTAATGATGGAACGCTCCAGCGAAGTGTATGCGGTAATCGATCAAAGTAAGCTGGAGAAGAGCGCTTTATTTACCATTACTCCCTTAAATCAGGTAACGGGGGTAATTATGAATAAACAGCCGGAAGGTTGGTTTGAGCAAGCGTGCCAGGAGAACCAGATCGCAATATATACACCTTCAGACCACACCACTTCTGTGTAAATCGCACCATTCTCAGGCAACCTCCTCTTCAAAAGCTGACTAATATGCAGGAGACTAGGGGGATATACGAATGAGGATTCCTAAATTTATGCTGATGCTTGCGGTAGTTTGCATGGTATTCGTCGCAACGGGCTGTACGGGCTCATCCAAGTCAGGCGACGATACCAACGCAAATGCGCAAGGTAAGGTCAAGCTGGTCTTGTGGAGTCATCAGGAAGACCAAATTGTAAACGCATACAAAGAAATAATCTCCAAATATGAGGCCCTCCACCCCGAGACCACGATCGAGTATCAGACCTTTCCATACGATGTTTACAATCAAAAGTTGAAGGCTTCATTCTCTGCCGCGACTCCACCGGATGTGGCCGAGATGTTTGGGACCTGGGTTCCAAACTATTCCCGAAACGATCTGCTGGTTGAAATTCCAGATAGCGAAACGGTGAAGCAAGCGTATTATGAGGCGCCGCTTGGCGGTTATTTGCGGGACGGCAAGCTTTATGGACTCCCGCTGGAATACAACATTGAAAATGGCGGCATGCTGATCCATCCGCAAATGCTGAAGGAGCAGGGGTACGATCAGCCGCCGTCAACCTGGACAGAGCTGGTAGAGTACGCCAAGAAGCTGACGGTGAAAAACGGAAATGCATTGCAAGTGAAGGGCTTCGACTTCGTATCATCGGATAATATCACCTTCACCTTTCTGTCGCTGATTCTTCAGCAGAACGCGAGCTTCTGGGGTGAGAACGAGCATGTGAATTTCAGCACTTCGGAGGCAGAGAAGGCGATGTCGGCCCTCGTGTCTTTAATTGCAGACGATCAAGTTGCCGATCTGACCACCTTTGGAGGGGAGCTGGATACATCGGATTACTTCTTCCGCGGGAATTCGGCCATGACCTACCGTGGTCCGTGGACGATAGCAGCGGGATTGAACAATTACAAGGTTAACGATTTCGAGTATGTACCGGTGCCATCCTTTACCGATAACCCCCCTTCTTTCGCGGCTGAGTCCGGCTGGGGCCTGACTGTGGCAAAGCAAAGCAAGCAACAGGAGGCGGCTCTCGATTTTATCCGGTTCTTTTCGGAGAAGGAAAATCTGGAATCGTGGAATACCGAGACGTTTACGGTGCCAGCCAAGAAGGAAATTGCCGAGGACCCGGAATATCTGAAGAATAATCCCTACATGAAAACCCCTCTGGAGGTGCTATCGCTTGGTCAATGGATCGGTCCTGTGGCAGACAGGGATTATTTCTTCAAGCAGGTTAACGATCACTTCCAATTGATGGTTACGGGACGACTAAGTGTTAAGGAAGGACTGGCAAAAATTGAGCAGGCCATTAACGATAACCAGGATCAACATAAGCGATAGGGGGCCCCGCGTATGAGTGTTGCTGTACCTTCCAACAAAACGGATAAGGTTAAACTGGCCGGAAAGGCGGCGGGGCTACGAGCTAAGCGGAGGTTTATCACCATTTCACTGGTGCCGATTCTGCTCCTGTTCGGGGTATTTGCCTTCCTCCCCATTATCTGGAGTCTGGGTTTGTCCGTATACCAATATGACCCGCTTGGCTCTAAGGCGCTATTTGTAGGTGCCGAGAATTATCTCCGTATGATGAATGATGCCGTTTTCTTGAAGTCGCTGTGGGTTACGTTCCGATTCGTAGCGATCACCGTGCTGGTGAACATCATCCTCACGCTGTTCATCGCCTCAGCCATTCAACGGGTTAGGATTCCCTGGCTCAAAAACCTGTTTCGGACATTATTTTTTCTGCCGACGATTGCGCCGCTCGCGGGAACAGCCATCGTATGGAGTACGATGTTCAATTACAACAACGGCCTGTTCAATATCATCTTGACCAAGCTGCATATGACACCGATCCAATGGCTAGCCGACCCGCAGTATGCGCTATATTCCGTCATTCTGATGACGTTGTGGGCTGATATTGGATACAACATTGTGCTGTTTATTGCCGGCTTGGACTCGATTCCGGATATGTACTATGAAGCGGCGCGGCTGGAGGGGGCGGGCCGATGGCGTATCTTTTTCCAGATTACGTTGCCTTTGCTGCGCAGAACCTTGCTGTTTGTCTCTGTGACCACTGTCGTTTCTTATTTCCAGGCCTTCCCTCAATTCCAGATTATGACGAAAGGCGAGCCGTTCAACGAAACGCGGGTGCTGGCGCTGCACATTTACGATCAGGCATTTTCAAGCTCCAATATGGGCTACGCTTCGGCGATGGCAACTGTGTTCCTAATGATCATCTTGCTGATCACGGTGCTGCAATTGAGATGGGGACGTACCCAGTGGGAACATTGAGAGGGGGAGAAGCCTATGCTGCATAGACGTAGCCCGTGGGACGGTGTGGTTATATTCGTGCTGGCTGTAGCAGCCGGTATTATGTTGCTGCCTTACGCCTGGATGGTTCTGTCTTCGTTAAAGAGCAACATGGAAATTATATCGGGAACGGGTGGCCTGATACCTAGCGAACCGAGTCTGGAGGGGTACCAAACGGTCTTCCGTGACGCTCCCTTTGTAACGTGGTTATTTAACAGCTTGATCACCTCGGTCATTATTACTGTAGCAACCTTGTTTACGAGCTCACTGACCGGTTATATCTTTGCCAAGCATCAATTCAAGGGAAAAAAGCTAGTGTTCATTTTAATACTGGCGACGATGATGATTCCGTTCCAAGTCATTATGATTCCAACCTATCTGATTACGGCGGAGTTGGGACTTGTCAACCATTTGATGGCGATTGTTTTGCCGAACTTGGTCAGCTCCTACGGTGTATTCCTTGCGAAGCAATATATTGAAGAAATTCCGCAGGAGTTGTTGGAAGCGGCCCGAATGGATGGAGCTAGCGAATTCGGACTCATGCTGCGTATTGTTACTCCGCTCATTCTGCCGATGCTGTCGGCCTTGGGGATATTTACGTTCATGAATTCCTGGAACAATTATCTATGGCCGCTGATCGTGTTAAATGATGAAAGCAAGATGACCGTTCCGCTCGCTTTGGTTTATTTTAATGGGACTCATATGGTTAATTACAACGTTGTTATGTCTGCGGCGGTTCTGATTACCGTACCGGTTATTATTGTGTTCCTGATCTTCCAAAAGCAATTTATCAAAGGCCTGACAATGACAGGCATGAAATAGGGGTGTGTAGAGATATGACGAAAATTTCTATTATCGGAGCTGGTAGTGGCTTTACTAGAGACATTGCAATGGATATTCTGATGATCGACGGCCTGGATGGAGGGACGATTGCTCTAGTCGATATCGATGAACGGCGGCTTGAGTTAGCGCGTAAGCTCGTGCTCAAGGTCGTGGAAATGACAGGCAAGAGCTGGAAAGTTATTGCCTCTACAGATCGCCGGAAGGTCATTGGCGGCTCCAGATTCATCATCAACCAGATTGAGGTTGGCGGGCTGGAGACCGTTCGTTATGAGTATGAAATTCCATTGAAGTATGGAGTTAATCAATGTATTGGGGATACGCTAGGCCCTGGCGGGCTGTTCAAGACATTGCGTACACTTCCAAGTTGGATCGAAATCGTGCGGGATGTTGAAGAATTGTGCCCGGATGGCATAATCCTCAACTACACCAATCCGATGTCAGCCGTGACGCTTCTGACCTCCCGTATCACTCAACTTCCGGTGGTCGGACTTTGCCACTCGATTCAAAATTCGTCAGCCCAATTGGCGGAATATGCCGGTATTCCTTATGAAGAGATGCACTGGAGAGCCGGAGGGATCAACCATATGTCCTGGTTTGTGGAGCTGAGCCACAACGGACAGGATTTGTATCCGGTTCTGTTAGAGAAGATCAAAGACCCCGAACTGCTGCGGCAGGATCCGGTACGCTTCGATGCCATGAAATATCTGGGCGCCTTCGTCTCAGAATCGAGCGGGCATTTCTCCGAGTACATTCCTTATTACCGCAAGCGTCAGTCGTTGATCGATGCACATTGCAACACGGGCTATAATGGGGCTACAGGCTTCTATGCAGACAATTGGCCGATTTGGCGTAAAGAGAATGATGAGGAGATCGTCGGCCAGCTAGAGGGGACTCTGCCGCTTCAGCTGCAGTCCAGCAATGAATATGCGGCGGTTATCATCGAAGCGGTATTAAAGAACGAACCGAAGGTCATCTACGGCAACGTTCCAAACCGTGGACTGATTGAGAACCTGTCGCCGGAGGGGGTAGTTGAGGTTGCTTGTCTGGTGGATCGCAAGGGGATCCAGCCAACCCGCTTTGGCAAACTTCCTGAGCATTTGGCGGCCCTGTGCCGCTCCAACATGGCCTTCTTTGACCTGGCTGTGGAGGCGGTGCTGCACGGTGACAAGGAAATGGCCCGCCATGCATTGATGGTTGATCCGTTGACGGCTGCGGTATGCTCACTGGAAGAAATCAGCCGGATGTTTGAAGAGTTATATGAGGCGGAACAGGGCTTTGTTCCGGTGCTGAAATAATGCGGCCCCCAGCGTTTTCGTTGGAGTCTCGGCCTCTTATCGTTGTCGCGGGCGAGCTTAATGTAGATATCATTGTGTCCGGCAGTGATGTGATGCCGGAATGGAACCGGGAGAAGCTGGTAGAAGGCTTTGAGGTGGTGCTCGGCTCCTCCTCCGCGATTACGGCCTGTGCGTTGGCTAGTCTAGGAGCGGACGTGCGGTTTGTCAGCGTTGTAGGCAATGACGACTTTGGACGGTTCTGTACGGATGAGCTGGAGCGTATGGGCGTGAACACCGAGCATGTGACCCGGCTTCCAGGGGTCAAGACCGGGGTGACGATGTCTTTCTCTACCCCTGCTGACCGCGGATTGCTGACCTACGCTGGGAGTATCCCGCGGCTTATACCCGAATATATTCCAACCGAGTTGTTGCGGGAGGCCCGCCATCTGCACTTTGGCTCCTACTATTTGCAGGATGGCATGAGGCCGCATTGGCTGGAGCTGTTTAAACGGCTCCGCGCGGATGGGGTCAGCACCTCCTTTGATACGGGTTGGGATGTCGCCAATCAGTGGGATCGTGATGGAATTAGCGCTTTGCTGGCGGCGACGGATTTATTTATTCCTAGCGAGGAGGAGTTGCTGCAAATTTTTCCCGCTGATCAGGTGGGGCACGTGCTTGTATCTGGTCTGCCCCCCGTAGCGGGAAGGGTAGCGGTCAAACAAGGCTCCCGAGGCGCGTCGCTGCGTGAATTAGACGGCACTGTGAACTGGGCTGCTTCCTACAAAGTGACTCCGATAGATACAACGGGGGCAGGGGATTGCTTCAATGCCGGAATAATCTATGGTTATCTGCTTGGGTTGAGCGGCGAGGCGCTGCTGCGCTTTGCCAATGCCTGCGGGGCGGTATCCACATTAGGAATCGGCGGTACAGGGAGCTTGCCTACCATTGAAACAGTAACTAAAATACAAACGAGACAAGTTTGATATATTGATGTTCGGTGGCCTTGGGAGCGTGATGAACCATTACTCCCAAGGCTATTTATTTTTCCTATTATCGGATAACCCGTGCACCAAGTGAAAGTGAATCATTAAGCCATACGCTACATACCCAAAAAGTGGAGCAAACAAGATTATATATAATGGTTTCTCGAGTAAATACCCTCTCCCTGCTAGTATCAATATACTAAGAAGAACAACCCAAATCGTCCTGCGGGAGGGGGTGAAATTTCTAAAGCCCGGGTAACGGATCGAACTGACCATGAGCAGGGATAACAGAAGAGAGGCGGCCAATAATCTAATGACGGGAATCGGTAATCCAACATAGGATCGCTTTACTTCGCTCTCAACATGAAATCTTGCCAGGCGCAAAGCACCGCAAACTGGGAACAGGATCGTGATCCCCTGGGTTAAAGAGCATCAGGAGTATTGCCGCAAATAAAGCTACTCATGATTATTTACCAAGGAACTATTCCATTCCGGTCCATAAAAGTACCTGTAGGTCCATTACCGTCAAGAGTTGCAAGCTTCACAATCACATCGGTACCCTCACTAACGGTTTGGTAGCCGCGATGTCCATTGAGGTCGGTTGCTGTCGGGCCGGGATCTGCGGCATTAATACGGATCTCGGGTAAAGCCTTGGCATATTGCACAGTCAGCATCGTAACTGCGGCTTTGGATGAGGAGTAAATCAAATCGTTTACCCGGGATTCAATCTTTTCAGGATTCGTTACCTGAGCAAAGGAACCTAATCCACTGCTGACATTAACGATAACAGGCGATGTTGATTTGTGTAGCAAGGGAAGAAAGGCTTGTGTCACACGAACAATCCCGAAGACATTGGTGTCATAAACGGTGCGGAAATCATCTGCAACTACATCAAGCGTGCCCTGGAGCCCCCTTGTTATTCCCGCATTATTGATAAGCACATCCAAATGTCCCTCATTTTGCTTCATTTCGGCGACTGCTTCATGTATAGATGCCTGATCGGTCACATCAAGCCGTACAAATTTTGCGCCAAGCTTGTCAGCGGATTCTTTGCCGCGTTCTACACTGCGAGCACCAATATACACAACGTGACCATATGCGATCAATCGTCGTGCGGTTTCGAAGCCCAGACCTTTGTTTCCGCCTGTAATTAAAGTAACTGTCAATTCAACCAACTCCTTATTTTGATGTGATGTGATAGCTCTATCACATAATAGCACAACGAATGTGATACGTCTATCACATGTTATGTTGTTGTGATATAATGTTGAAAAAGGGGATGTAAAACATGCAGAATGGCAAGCGAAATTATCATCATGGAAACTTAAAAGAAACGCTGATTCGAACCTCGCTTGAAATGATCTCAGAACATGGCATTCAAGGCTTTTCCGTGGCCAAAGTCGCCAAAAAAGCTGGAGTTGCTATTAGTGCCCCTTATCGTCATTTCCCGAATCGAGAAAGTTTGCTTGCGGAAACCGGGATCGTTTTTCTAACGGAACTCACATCGAGAATGCGGTCTGCAGCAACCGAAGCAGGTCATGATCGAATTGAGCGTGTGGCTTCTGTTGCAGGCGCCTATGTGCAGTATGCACTTGAACATAATGTCAGTTTTCAATTATTTGCCGCAGCCAGAGAATCCCAGCTAGCCGCATTCCATGAACGAAGTCGCGAGATGATCCAGTTTCTTTTTACGTTAACGCAGGAAGCCGTTCCTGAAGCGACTTGGAATGAACTGCTCGAGCTTATGGAGGCGCTGCTTGCTCTCGTTCAGGGATTTGCAGATATGTTCCATGAAGGGTATTTTTCCCAGCTGAATTTGACAAAGGAACAGATTACCAAACGTTCAGCCGTTGCAGCCAAAATGCTTATCAGCGGATGGAATTCATGCAAAAAGGATGAGGGGAAACCTTTATAATGATGGGGGAGTTGCTGGGTCACTTCACAATGCAAGTATTGACACATCGGCTATCGCCCCTTGGTTATCTAGATGTATAATTATGGAGGAAGCTTTCAGACACCAGTGACCCAGCCTAAGATAGAAGCTATCTAAGGCTGGGTTGTTTCGTGAATACAAGACCTTTAGGTGAAGTTCAAATTTGAATTGGAGGAGTAGCATGTGCTAAATAAGGAGAACTTATTGCTTATCACAGATTCAAATCAGTTCACGATGAGTGGTTATACATAGAAGAGAAATTCTGGTGGAATAAACAATCTAAGAAAGAGACTGCAAGAGTAAAAATTAGAACTGGAGGAATGACATTGGCTTCTCATAATGAAATTTATTTAAATCAGGCGGATGCCTATGAATTTATGATTAGTAAACAGCCAGAACTAGCTGGTATTGTGAACGAGGTAAGACCTTATAAAAATCTAGATGTTCTTGATCTAGGTGCTGGTTCAGGAAGACTCTCTTCTTTTATTGCTAAAGAAGCAAAATCATTGATTTGCACAGATCAATCATCATCGATGCTACAGTTACTGAATGACAAATTGAAGCAACAGGGCTTACCTCAATTATGGTCAACGATTGAAGCAGATCATCGAAATTTACCTATTCCTGATTCAACAATTGATTTGGTTGTATCCGGTTGGAGTATTTGTTATTTGGCTAATACGAACAATGAGAATTGGGAAGCAAATCTAGAAACAATTATGTCTGAACTTGAGCGTGTTCTCCGAAGTGACGGAACAATTATAATTTTTGAAACGATGGGAACTGGAACGGAGCTTCCGAACCCACCGAATTTCTTAACGTCTTATTATTCGGCTCTCAGTAATAAGTATAGGTTTAATCATCGCTGGATCCGAATGGATTATGATTTTAACAGTGTGGAAGAGGCAAGTGCACATACTCAGTTCTTCTTTGGTGAGGAACTTGCAAAGAAAATAGAAAATAACCAATGGGCCACTGTTCCGGAGTGCGCAGGGATATGGTGGAAACATCTGTAGTTATTTTAAAGGTGTCATATGACATATGGTAACATAACATTCACGCTGTGTTACTGGCTCTCCATGGTTTCGAAAGGGTGTATGATCATTGAACAAACTCTCCAAAATCATATTCGTAATATCACTTTTGTTTGGTGTATTAACTGGTTGTAAAGATGATACTATTGAACCGCGTGATTACAAGGGAAAACCATTAATCATTGGTGTTATAGGAGAACCTCCAGAAGTAAGGGGGAACAATGTGAACTTTGAAAAAATTACATTCAATCGATTAATGGAATTGCAGTCTCCCTTAGATTATGATGCTGTATTCATAACTAAGGAGAATCTATCTGAAGCAGCGGATCGAAAATATGCAAGAGCATATAAAACTTCAGGGATTCCCTTCTTTTTTATAGAGTCTAAGAAATCTTATATACCTTTTACGCAGGAAGAATTGTCTTATGAGGAAGCTCCAGATGTTTTATCTGATATGCATGTTACGGGTTATTTTCAAGAAGGGGAACAATTTCGAAGTTGGGGATATGGGTTATACAACGATAAATTAAATGAGGCAAATATTAAGAATGTTTACATTAGAATCTTTGAAACCGTAGAGTCGCTTTCGACACGGTAAGGATGTAGGAGAGTGAATTATGAAGGCAACACATATAACAAGCATATGTAGTTTAATAGTGGTGGAATATGAATAAAAGAATTTTCTTCTCACTATTACTATTGATTTCCGTTCTAACCGGATGCTCACAAGACAAAGCGGAAATGTTGAAGGGCAATTGGATAGCCGAATATGCGGATCAAAAAATTCAAACGAATGAAGAGTTAAGCCAATACAACTATTTAGAAGTCGGTTCCAATAGGATTCATATGAAAATCTTTACTTATCAGAATCAAGGAAATAGTTCTATTGATGAATATTAATGATTCGGGTGCTTTTTTATACAATATGAATCAGGAGGATAACCCTATTGAATCTTGAAATCAAACCTCTTATTCCTGCTCGGGTTGAAGATTTCTTTGACTTTTTCGATTATCGCGCATTTACTGACAATTCTCCAATGCAGCCGTGCTTCTGTTGCCGCCCTCAAATGACTCAAGAACAGGAGAAAACTGAACTATTTAAGTTCATTGAGGCGAACCCTGGAGTTATGCCTCGCGACATACCCGATTTCAGGTTGAAGCTTCGTGAAATTGCGGAAAAGCAAATTTTGGCCGGCGATTTACAGGGTTACTTGGCATATGAAAATGGAGTATCCATCGGTTGGTGTAATGCTAATAACAAGGAAAGTTATTCGACTCTAGGCATCGGTGAAGCGATTCGCAATGCGTCTAAAACAAGTCCCGATGAGAGCATTATATCTGTATTATGTTTTGAGATTGCTCCGAATTATCGCGGTAAAGGTATTGCCTCTGCTTTGTTAACTTATGTGTGTGAAGATGCGAAGGCAAAAGGCTTTGATGCGGTTGAGGGCTATCCTCAACTGCGTAACCAACGTGAAACTTTCGATTTCTTTGGTCCGGTTCGGCTGTTTGAAAGATGCGGGTTCATGAAAGTGGCGGAGCAAGGAGATGTTGCTATTATGAGGAAGAAGTTTTGAGAATATGAATTTGAAAGGATATGGAGCCATGTCTTTTTTTATCATCCTCATATTGGTTCTTGGTTTAGCTGGAATGATAGGAGGTCAGAATGTTGGACTCCGAAAAATGGAAAATCTTCAAAAATCGCTAGATGAGCTGAATCAAAAAGTAGAAGAGATAATGAATAGTAAGAAATACTAACTGTGACGTAACTCATTAATATTAGGAGATGAGTCATGTGCTTCCCTCTATAAAGGAAGGAGATATATGTATAGATTTAGGTAGATGTCATTATAGATGGATCTACTCTTATGGGGATTATTATTGTTTTATCAAAGAATACGATTATGCAGAACTACTTAAATCAAACTACAAAAGAATAATCCACTTTGGGCAAAGAAATACAGATTTAAAACACTTATTTTATTGCTTCCCCAAAGAAGTAGGAGAACTAATCAGGAGATTAGCTTATGAAGTTTATGGGGAGTCGAATTGGTCCAATAACGATAGAAAGAGACGTGGATTACCAGCAATAAGAATTAAGGAGTATACGAAAAAGAGAAACAGTAATAGGAACAATATGATTCCCGTAGAGTAACCTTAATAAGGGAAGGTTAACTGAGTATCACAGAACTTTAAAGGGGGGGACAGTATGGGGGCCATATTAACGAAAAAATTAACCTCGATGGAGGAGGCCGATCTATTGGATCGAGTCTTTTCCGAGCAATATAGATGGTATCGACCGGGAGAATACTTTAGGAATTGCCTAATAGAAAACATTTCGGGGAGTCGAATCACGTTAATTGCTTATTATGAAGGGCAACTTGCGGGTTGTTGTCACTTGCTTATTAATTCACAGTACCCCTTTTTCAAAGATCATCAAATCCCCGAGATAAATGATTTGAATGTATTTCCTGAGTTTCGGCGAAAGAAAATTGCAAGTGCCATGTTTGATGAGTTGGAAATCATTGCGGCCACATCCTCAAGATTTATTGGCCTGGGTGTAGGGCTATATAAAGATTATGGTCATGCTCAAAAAATGTATACCTCTCGAGGATATGTCATGGATGGCAATGGGATCACCTATAAGAATGTTCCGGTGGAACCGGGCAATTCAGTAATGGTGGATGACGATTTACTTCTATATTTGATCAAAGACTTAGAGGGCAATTTGTAGATCTGCTGGAGGAAGTATCGACTCATGGAAATATTCAAGCTTATTAAATCGAGATATCGGAAATAGCAGAAGATTGATCGAATAAGGAGATCCACAACCACCACCGAAAGGACTCGATCCATGAACAACATCAAACTAGTAAAACCTGATATAAGATATGAAAGAGAATACCTCTCCTTCTATCGGGAATGGAAAGAATCAGGTGAGGACATGGTCCCTTGGGTCATTAGTCAAGCTCCGAGTGATTTTCACGGCATGTTGAAGTTTCTATCGGATCATGAGCAAGGGATCGGTTTGCCTGAGGGCTGGGCGCCTGATTCCACGCGTTGGCTAATTAATGAGAAGGAACGAGTCCTAGGCGCAGTAAATATTAGACATCGGTTAACCGAGTTTCTATATCATGCGGGGGGACATATTGGCTACGGCATTCGGCCATCTGAAAGACAAAAAGGGTATGCCACTCTAATGTTAAAGCTGGCGCTTGATGAGGCCAGAGAGCTTGGGATTGATGAGGTGCTGGTGGTTTGCGATGCCGATAATATCGCTTCGGAGAAAACGATTCTTAATAACGGCGGCAAACGAGATCAAGACTTTGTTGAGGAAGATGGAAACGTCATTAGAAGGTATTGGATTAAGAACAACACGTAAGTGAGGCAACTTGATAAGCATCACAAAGCAGTATCCTGTAGAGGAAGACTGCTAACCCAAGCCCCAGCCGAAGATCCGAGTGATCTAAGGCCGGGGTTTTTTGCGATTCCATGAAATGAGACCGGCAAGAGGTGGGGGCTTTATGGAGCGCAATATTGTGCTATTGCGACGCAAAAATTACTATGGGAACCGTATTTTTCCCCCTTTAAGATAGAAATCAAAGATGTAAATGACTTCGAGTATCGCCGTTGGGGAGGAAAAGGAATGGAAATGAGGGATGATGATGTTCAAACTCCTGATTGTCGATGACGAGTTATTGATGCGTATGGGGATCCGTTCCATGGTCGAATGGGAAAAGCAGGGATTTGTTCTCGCCGGAGAAGCATCCAACGGAAAAGAAGCGCTTGATATGGCAAGGAGCATTCAGCCCGACTTGATCATTACAGATATCAAGATGCCTTTGATGGACGGATTGCAGTTGATACGCGAAGCCCAAAAAGTAGTTTCGGGCTGCAAGTTTGTGATTCTAAGCTATTTCAATGAGTTCAGTTATGCGAAAGAAGCGATGCAACTGGGAGCGGTCGATTATTTGATTAAGAATGAGATCACGCCTGCAGGATTGATCCAACTGCTGGAGGTCGTCCGGCAGAGGCTGTTGGATGACAGGGCTTCTTCCGGTAAAAGCGAACCATCGGTGGATTATTCGGAAAGTCTTTCGTACCTTAAAGAAAATTTGTTCAAGGACTGGATCAGCGGCTTGCTGGATGTTAGTGAAGCAGTGCTGAAGGCAGAACATCTCCATGTCCGCGTTCGTTCCGACGAATTACGGGTGATCAAGTTTCATCTGGACAACTTCGAACGGGTGCGTAAGAAATATGTGGAGAAGGACGAGAAACTGCTGCGCTTTTCCATTCTGAATATTTTGGAAGAGATGATCCCAAGAAAGTGGGACAAGGAGATCGTCATCGAAAGCTCCTCCGATTATTTGCTTATGATCAATACGGTTCAAAGTGAAGCCGCGCTAGCAGAGATCCATCATTTATGCAGGGACATCCAACAAGCGATGAAGGACTTTATGAACGTCACGTTTTCTGTTGGGGTTAGTTCCGTCATCAGGAACTTAAGCTGCTTGAGAACAGCTTACCGTGAAGCGAATCATGCTCTTCGAAACCGATTTTTTTGGGGGACCGGCCGAATTTTGTTTTATGAGAATCCTGAAATCAACAAACGTGAGGTGCGGGAAAGGCATATCTTCCGGATGGAGGAATGGAAGTCGGAATTTCGAAAGG
Source organism: Paenibacillus rubinfantis (assembly GCF_001486505.1). Lineage (GTDB taxonomy): Bacteria > Bacillota > Bacilli > Paenibacillales > Paenibacillaceae > Fontibacillus > Fontibacillus rubinfantis. The sequence continues at coordinate 165,669 of NZ_LN909062.1, read as the reverse complement.
CGTTGGACAGTCAGAAGAAGGAGAAACTGGAAGATGCCCTCCATGGGATTCGGCAAATACTGGTCTCTGAGCAAGCAAACGAACGCGAAATCCGGGAGTTCTACATGGGTTTAGCCGAAATCATCAGTACCGAAGGTTTCTCAAAATGTGTGTTTCGGCACTCCAAAGCGGAGATGCTCCCGTATGAAGCCGTGTTAGCCGCAGAGACCTGGGATGAGATCCACCAGATTGTACTGGAATATGCAAGTCAATGTATCGTGTTGGATTCTCCGTTACCGGAGAGAAGTTATGCGGACCTGGCGGCTGATTTGATCCACCGAAATTATGCCGAAGAGATTTCTCTCATTAGCGTCGCGAATCAGATCAACGTCAATCCCTCGTATCTCAGTCGGGTCTTTAAGCAGGAAAAAGGCGAGAATTTCATTTCGTACTTGACTCGAGTAAGAATGGAGCGAGCCAAATCCATACTGGAGAACCGAAGATTCAAAATATCGGAAGTCGCCGAAAAGGTCGGGTATCACAACTACCCCTATTTCAGCAAGATTTTCAAAAAAACAGTGGGGATGAGTCCTGAGGAATATCGCGGATAATCCATCGACTTTGCGTAGAAAGGGGTTGCAGTGTGAACTAATGGGAAAGCGCTTACCCTTTATGAGCATCAAATCGAAAATATTGATTATCTGTCTAACGGTCATCATCGTGCCGATCTTAGTGATGACGGTCATCTCCTATTTCTCCTCCCAGCATCTATTGGAACGAAAGTACACGGAATTGTTGATGGAGGTCGCCAAACAGACGAATATCCGAATCGACGAGTATTTTAAGGAAATCGAGAAAATATCACTTGTAACGACCTTTGGAATGAACAGCCTGAACAACTCAGCAGAGAAAAACTACCCGATCCAAGAGTTTCTACGTGACGACAGCGAACAGAACAAGAATGAAGTGTACGGTATGCTGATGAACTACATTTTGATGAAAGATCAAGAAATCTCTATCTACGTGTACAATCTGAATGGCGGACAAGATCTGATTGTTGGTACCAAAAAGCCCTATAACTATCATTATCGCCCGACCCAAGAAGAATGGTTTCAATTTTTTCAAGTTTCCACCAGCAAAATGATGATTCTTGATACTCACATTGACGGACAAACCCAGAACCATACGCTGGCCATCTCGCATGTTCGCAAGATTTTGGATACGGACAGCGGTACCTTGCTTGGCTTCATGGTCGTTAGCATTGATCTTGGCGTCATTGATATTGCCAGCAATCGGCTGCAAGAGTCGTTGCGGAAGCGATTCACGATCGTGGACGAATCCGACAATATCATTTATAACAATGATTTCTCGTTAATTGGCCAAAAATTCTCAGAAACGATTCGGCCCAAGGATACGGATCATCTTATCGTCGCTAGCCGCTTCGAACGCCAACGCTGGACGACCTATCTCTATATGCCAAAGAAGGAGTTATCGGCCGAGGGAAATCTTTTGCGACACAACCTCTACTTGCTGGCTACCCTCATGCTAATCTTCCTTGCAATCGTTTCGATCTTATTATCCACTGTGATCACCCATCCCCTTAAAAAACTGATGAGAAATATCCTGCTGGTCGAGAAAGGGCAGTTCGATCAGGTGAAGGAAATTCGTTCTCGCGACGAAATCGGGCATCTATCTACTCGGTTTCACCGAATGTCCCATGAATTAAAACGGCTTGTCGAACGGATTCAACAAGAGGAGAAGGACAAGGCTACGGTCGAAATACGCGCGTTGCAGTCCCAGATCAATCCGCATTTTCTTTACAATACCCTAGGATCTGTGAAGTGGATCGCCTCCATGCAGCAAGCGGACAAAATCGTGGAAATGACGGATGCGCTCATCGAGATGCTGTTTTATGCTGCCCGGTCCGAAGACGCTCTGGTTACGGTTCGCCAGGAACTCGATAATCTGCGTAACTATATGATCATCCAGAAGGTACGCTACTACAACCGAATTCAACTGGTCATTGAAGCGGACGAGGATACCCTCTATGAACAAATCCCTAAGCTGATCCTTCAACCGCTGGTGGAGAATGCGATTTTCCATGGTTTAGCATGGAAAGAGGAGGGCGGTACTGTCACGGTCATCGTCGAACGTTCGGACAGTGAGATTCGGATCGCCGTTCATGACAATGGTGTTGGCATGGACGAAGAAACGCTCCAGTCCCTTACTAAATCACTTACTCGCGGCAGAGATAGTGAAGCGAAGAACATTGGACTTTATAATGTGATGCGGCGCCTGAAGCTTCATTATGGAGAGCAACACGGATTGGAATTGGAGAGCAAGTGGGGGGAAGGCACTGCCATCCGCATGGTTCTACCGAAATTGAAAGAGAACTAAGGCGGCCATGGTTTTGCGATACATGGTTTTATCACTTTTTTTACTTTGCTTATATAAATTTGACTTCTTTGTAGATACATGGATGGCCCTACATGCGGAAAGTAAAGAATCCAACATCGAATGGTCAATTCCGTCGATTTCTTGCTACCGGGTGCTTCTTCTACAATAAAGGCGAAAGTATTTCATACTCATGAGGGGGTAAACATGAACAGAAAGCTAGTTTCCATTTTACTATCCTTATCCTTAGTTCTTGCATTGCTATCGGCCTGCGGTGATTCCGCAAACACGAGCAAAACCGCCGGAAGCGGAGAAGAACCCAAACAGGCAACGAATGAAAAGGGGGAGGTCGATTATGCGTTTGGCTCCTATGAAGAACCTGTCACCCTTCATACCGTTCGCGCCGAATATGCTTCTGCGCAATTTCCAAATGGCGACAACATGACCAAGAACATCTGGACGCGGGCGTATAAAGAGCGCTTCAACATTGACGTCGTGACGGATTGGGTAACCGACGAGTATGATACGAAATTAAATCTGGCAATCTCTTCCAAGAAGCTTCCTGATGTATTCCATGTGAATCCGACCCAATTGCAGCAATTGATTAAGGCGGATATGATCATGGATTTAACCGAAGTTTTCGATAAGTATGCCTCCGACCGTGTGAAGAGTTACATGGAAGCCGACCGCTCTAGTTATGAATCCGGAATGAAAGACGGGAAGTTATACGGGATTCCTCAAATGCACTGGGGGATCATCGATCAGCCGGATTACATCTGGATTCGCAATGATTGGAAAGAAGAACTCGGGTTGCCGGATCCGACGACGACCGAAGACATTAAGAATATCGCCCTTAAATTTAAAGAAGCTTATGGCGGCTTTGGCATTGCCGCGGATCAGACGCTCGATTATTTGAATCTTCTGGCGATTGGTTGGGGGGCCCACCCGGATATGTGGATCCCGGGAGAAGACGGAAAACTGGTCTACGGAACGGTCCAACCTGAGATGAAGGCGGCTCTCGCCGATTGGGCGGAATGGTATAAACTCGGTATCATTGATCCGGAATTTGCCATTAAAGACTTTAGTGCCATGAACGCAGGTGTGGTATCAGGCAAGTCGGGCATACAACCTTATTACCAATGGTGGGGATATAACCCGGGCGTAGACGTCGTCACCAACTTGGGTAAAGACGCGATATTCTATCCCTACAATATTCCGACCGTCGACGGCAAGCCAGCCACGCATTCCATTTTCTTTGCCAACGGAGTTTATACGGTAGTTAACAAGAACTGTAAAAATCCGGAGGCGGCGATTAAATTGCTCAATTTCTATGCTTCCATGCTAGATGAAGGATCACAGAAAGAGGACCCTGAAACTTTATCCGCCTTCTTGGATAACGACATTGCTCACGTCACGGGGGCATTTAAAATTATTAATCCGGAAACCGACTATACCCAGTTCGAGCATGTGAGTGAAGCACTGAAAACTAACGACACAAGTAAATTCACGACAAGCGGGATGTGGCAGAAGTATAACAACAGCGTAGAATTCAAGAAAAATGGGACTCCAGCCGCTACAGGTGATTTTCTTCAACAAGGCAGCCCAAAGCCTGCCTACGGCCTTGCCAAGTCCGTTCTTGACAACGAGCAGTATATCAAGACCGCGCTATGGGGCGCTCCGCCTGAGGTGCTCGTGAAGTATGGATCGACCTTGGACGATATTCTCACAGAAGGCTTTACCAAGATTATCATGGGGGCAGAGAGCATTGATTATTTCGATAAAGTAGTGGAGAACTGGCGGACAGCCGGCGGAAACGACGTAACTGAAGCTGTCAACGAAATGTACGGGCAACCCGCAAATTAATCCATTATGAAGAGAGGCGAGCCCTGCTCGCTTTCTTTTCCCATCAAGACGATTTGAACGGAGGACCAAGCATGCTCAACAAATTATGGCGGCAGCGAGCATTCCACTTCATGCTCATTCCGGGGGTTATTCTTGTTTTTATTTTCAGCTACTTGCCCTTTTACGGATTGATGATCTCCTTTCAAGACTATAATCCGGGGCTGGGCTTCAACTCCCCATGGGTGGGCATGGAGAATTTTGAACACGTCTTTCAACAGCCGAACTTCCTTAGAACGATCTGGAATACCCTGTACATGTCCTTCTTTAAAATGATCGGCGGCATCGTCGTGCCCGTCATCTTTGCCTTGCTGCTGAATGAAGTCGCTCGTACGTTTATCAAACGTACCTTCCAAACGTTGGTTTATCTGCCAAACTTCCTGTCATGGGTGATTATGGCCGGTATCATGATCGATATTCTGAGCTTAGAAGGGATCGTCAATTCGTTTCTTGGCTTGTTTGGTGCGGGACCCGTCTCTTTCCTAGGGGATCCCTCCATCTTTCCTTGGACGATGATTGTGACGGATATCTGGAAGGGATTTGGGTTTGGAACCGTCGTTTATTTAGCGGCCTTAACCAGTATTGACCCAGGTTTGTATGAAGCGGCGGTTATAGATGGAGCGAAACGTTGGAAGCAAACGCTCTATATCACACTACCATTGCTTGCTCCCACGATCGTGCTCATGTCTGTATTGTCTCTGAGCAATGTGTTAAATGCGGGATTCGACCAAATATTCAACCTGTATTCCCCTTCCGTATATGAATCCGGCGACATCATTGATACGTACGTTTATCGCCTCGGGATTCAGCAAGCGCAATATTCCGTAGGCACCGCAGTAGGTTTGTTTAAATCGGTTGTTTCCTGCGTAATGGTCGCCTTGTCCTATTTCTTGGCGGATCGGGTCGCCGGCTATCGAATTTTTTAACGGGGAAAGGGAGGCCATCCTATGATTTTAGACCGCAGTCCGGGACGTCGATTGTTCCAAGCGGTAAACTACTTGATTCTAATTTTAACGTCCCTGCTATGTATTCTGCCCTTCGTTAACCTGCTTGCGGTCTCTTTCAGCGGTAGTGCGGCTGTATCGGCGGGGGACGTCGCCTTTTGGCCGGTTGATTTCAATACGAAGGCATATGAGTTTGCAATCAAGGGCGGGGAGTTTTTTCAAGCTGTATGGGTGTCGGTCCAGCGCGTCCTGTTGGGGACGCTTGTGAATCTTGTCTTAATGGTGCTTACCGCGTACCCTCTGTCCAAAACTAAAGATAAAGTAGCGGGCCGCGGGCTCTATATGGGGTTCTTCGTGGTGACGATGCTGTTCAACGGGGGGCTTATTCCGAATTATCTAATTGTTGTTAAAGCGGGGTTGATCGATTCTCTTTGGTCCTTAATCCTCCCGGGGGCGCTTCCGGTTTTCAGCATGATTATTCTGATGAACTTCATTCGGGGATTGCCGGAAGAGATTGAGGAATCGGCCACGATCGATGGAGCGGGCCCTTTGCAGATTCTAATTCGAATTCTGCTGCCGGTCTTAAAGCCGGCTCTGGCTACCGTCGGTTTGTTCAGCATCGTGGGTCATTGGAATTCATGGTTTGACGGCATTATTTATATGAACGACACCGCCAATTATCCTCTGCAAAGTTATTTGCAGACGCTGTTGCTTAATTTCGAACAAATTATGCAGCGATCCAACAACGATTATACGCAGCTCTTGGCGATGATGAACGTAAGGACTGGGCGCGCAGCTCAATTATTCCTAGGGGCGCTCCCCATTTTAGCCGTCTATCCCTTCTTGCAGAAATACTTTACGAGCGGTCTGGTGCTCGGCAGTGTGAAGGCATGATGAACAAGGGGAACCACTCATCTAGGAATCCTTCCCCATAATGAACCCCCAGCCTTAGACAATAGCGGTCTAAGGCTGGGGGTCATAGAATATTAACTATTGTCTGATAACAAGAATGTCTCTAGGTGGTCTACCAGTGCTTTGGATTCGGGCAATTTCTGCGTTTGTCAGATTACGTCCAACTAGAATCAACGAAGTTGTGACGTTGTTGAAGTTAACACTGCCCAAGTTGGATACATTTTGGCTTCCCCGGAACACGCGGAAGGAACCTTGGAAGTTGGTTCTGGAGAACAAGACCAGTGTGACTTGGGAGCTGCGCACAACATTTCTGAGTCGGAAGCTTGAAAGCTCGTTGTTAAACCGGAACGCTCCAAGATCGCGAATTGCAACTCCACCACGTCTGAGGAGAATCCGACGACCCGAAAAATTAGTGCCTGACCATAGTGCAAGGCGTACATCTCTGTTTGGCAACTATATCACTCCTTTGTTTGAAGGTTGATATAGCATATTGCAGTCTATTAGATTCGGTGTAGACCAATAGAGTAGGAAGATCGTTTGATTTTGCTAGATTCTGTTCAAGACATATTGTTGTATAATCATGGAAGAAGCTCAGACAACAAACGCTCCAGCCAAAGATAAGAGCTATCTTGGGCTGGGGCGTTTTTTTGGAATATGGTAAAGAGCTACTAAGACTTATCCAGCAATATGTGTTTGTGAAAATGCAGGCCCACAACTAGGTTTTCAAATCGAAGGGAAATTACGGGAGTGTATAAAAACCTCGGATGGTTATGACTCATTGTTCATAATGAGCCTCTTGAAGAGAGAGTATGAGAGTTTGTTCAAAGAACCACAACTCAAGTAAAAGGAGATGACCCCATGCCCTTACCCATGGTTCATTTAAGTGTTGCGGTCGCGTATGCAGAAATACAGGGAATGAAGGATCCGATGGGTACCTTTTATCTTGGCAATCTTGCTCCGGATGCGATGCATATGAGAGAGGGGATCACGAAGGAGGATAAACCAAGGACTCACTTTTTCCCAAGCGAACCCGGAGATTATTTGTCTAGGTTGAAGAAGCGTTACCACATCCTGATAAATCAAAGGGAAGAAAGGGATTGGACGTGGTTTGTTCGAGGATACATGATGCACCTGATGACAGATGATCTTTGGTTTCGTGAGTTATATCCCGCGTTTGTGGAGCAGAACCAGAACTTGGGTCGAACCAACGATGAAATCCGCACGTTATATTATAGGGAAACGGATCAAGCGGACTTTGATATTTATAATGGGAAGCCATGGAGAACGGAAGTATGGGACGTATTGAAGGACGTTAGATCGTATGACTTTAGTGATTTGTTAACTTCAAGTGAGATCTTGCGTTGGAGAGATCGGACATTTTCGTTTTTTACGGATCCGCAGAAGGAGCCTAAGATTACTCCTCATTTCTTTACCGATGAAGTCATCAGTTCTTTTGTGGATCGAGCCGCCAACCAATTGGGCGTGATATTCGAGGAATGGGATTCTCATCCTAATTAAAGAAAGTTGACAGGAGAGTGGACATGTCGAATAAAAAATACTGGCTGGATAAAAGATACTGGATTCTTCTCCCCATCTTTTTGGTCATCGGATTATTGCTCTTTGTCTATGTACCTGCAGAACACCGGAAACTTATACTACTGGTTCCCCTTGCGTTTTGGCCGATTTATTATACCTGGAGGCATCTAGATAGAGTTCGCCAATCTAAAGAGAATCGATAAGCGACAGCCAAAAGCCCCAGAGGCTCAGATGAATGTCATCTAAGCTCCTGGGGTTTTTGTTATTTCCGCTTTTAATCGTTCGAACCATTCCAGGTTAACCAAGTGATGGGATCGGGAGTTTTCGTTCATACGGCGGTAGTAATCGATCGTGCCCGGAACCTCCTGCGTGTTGGACAAGTATTCATCCAGGTGAGCGAGTCGGGATATCGTCTGATCGATTTGCGATTCAATCAGCTCCAGCAGCTTGTCTTTGTCATATTCATCAGCAAACAGCAGCGCTCCATAAAATTGCAGGTTCACGTACTCCGATTTGGTGCCGTATTGGACCATTAACTTTTCGAATTCATCCCTTCCGGAGGGGGTGATTTTGAAGTTTCGAGTCTCACGTCCGCTGGTTGAGGACTCTTGCTGGATCTGTTCGATCCAACCTCTCTCTTCAAGCTGCTGCAGATTGTAATAAAACGATCCCTTGGTGAAGTTCACGATGTATTTGTAATGGCGTTGTTCCATGAGGGCTAACAGCTCGTAGCCGTGAGCACCGGGATTCTGGATCAGTAAGCCAAGGATCAATAAGGGAATCAAGGCATCATCACCTTCGCCATCATTGCCTCGAATTCTGCGTAGGTGATTTTCCCCAATGCCAAATCCATGCTATGGAGGTAAATCTGTTCGTTTTTCGAATAGTTACGCTCCACGTTCAGCGACTGCTCTTCTCCCGGAAGGGGCTCCAGGACATGACGTTTTTTCGAAAAAGCCTCAAAATACCGGTAGCCAAATTTACGCTGCGAAACTGCATCGATGTGAATCCCATCCGGATTTGCGGTTAATTCCGCCGCCGATACAAAATAACAATTTGGATGCGTATTGGCATAATGCTGTAATTGCTCATTAACTTGTTGATATTCCGTCGCGTGCTGACCAAAGCCGGTTTTTCCTAAGAAATCCCCAAGCCCGCCAAGGATCAGCGGCACTTCATCATTAAGATTCAACTCGCTTCTCAAGGTCTCGATGATGAAGGTTAATTTCTCGTAGTACGTTTCATGGAGCGAACCATAACTATCACTTTCTCCCTGATGCCAAAGAATCCCGCAGATTTGACTCGACTGCAGAGCGAAGCGGGCTTCGGACAAGGCATGCTGAAACAGGGTGCCTTCCGGATGCCAATCCTTTAAGGAGCTGCCCCCTTCGGCGCAAGGAATCAACCCGATTTCCTCATCGGGATGGGCCTTCGACCAGGCAGCGGCAAATGACGCCGCCAGGCTTACGCCAGAGACCGGACGGTCGTAATTGATTGGCTCCGTCATCATCTGCCACTGCCCGTTGCGCAGCATTTTGATTTTCTCATTATAGATCGGATCAACTTCATGCAAATATCCACGGCCCGCCATATTCGACTGACCCAACATTAAAAATGACTTAATCATCAGCTTAACTCCTTTATCTCACTTCAGTAGTCTAATTAGACTATTGTTAGCTTATAACATACTAGGGCAATAGTCAAATGAACGCGGAGAATATCGCATTTGCGCAATCAGTTGTATAATGGTGGAAATAGCCTAGACACCAAACGACCCAGCCTAAGATAAAAGCGATCTAAGGTTGGGTTGTTTTGTGTATAAGAAGGCGTTATCCGCTGCGATTAATCATGATGAGATCGTGATGAGAAAATCCAATGAACCTACGGTGGTGATCTGATGGAGGAATGTATCTTTTGTAGGGCCCCATTCATGTGAAAAGGTAAAGGAGGGTTTGGTGTGATGCAAGAAAAAGCAACCGCAAAATATCACGTGTTGGCTCGAGGAGTAATCCGATCGGATCACCATCTCCTGGTAGCTCATTGTAAAGGGATGGATCATACATTTTTGAGAAAGCTGATGCATAACTATATTTCCCGCAACGAAGGTCCCTACTTTGAAAGTACCCTTGAAGAAGCTTGAAAAAGTATATCGAAATCGGGGTCGGGAACACGTGGTTGATTCGAACGGAAATCGAGCACGAAGATGGGACCGAGACGGAAATGAAAGGAATCGTAACACCTTTTAAATTGAAATCGGTTTATTTGAGAGTTTGGATCAGAAGGAGAGTTTTGATTCTTGATCTGAGAGAAGGCGTAAAGCTTCAGACCAAGAGGAATAGTAACTTTAAGATCCTGCTTGGATTTTATGGCGAATGATACATGAAGGAGTTACGTATTTCTAAGGGAGGCTGTTTGATGGTTCATCATCTTCTTGCAAAGGGAGTATGCATTACCGAGATTCACGATGAGGCCCAAGAGATCGTTGAACGATGGGATTGATCGGAAAGAATGAAGTGTATATGATGTATCAAAATTCGCCGGGGATCTTACGCTGCAAATACGTGAATGGGCTAGTGTCTTCTGATTTCGATCATGAACAAGACATATATATTTTTGGAAAGTGATTTCAATCCATTGAGCATATCCAATGATCAACAATAGAATTGAGGGATAAAGATCATGCTTCAATCCAACGTCCACATCGCACTAGTTGTTAAGGATTATGATGAGGCCATAGACTTTTATACGGATTTATATGGTAATCTGTGGGATCTACTGCAGCTTAAAGAAGATCATCCCATGATGAAACGTATGAAATAAGGGGTGGGATCAAGATCAGTATAAAGCGAATTTGTTCTATTCACATAAGGAGGTTATCCAATGACTAAATGGGAGTATAAAACCATCAAGGTGAAGACCGGAGGATTTATGGGTGGGAAAGTAGATGAGACGGAGTTTGAGAGTGAATTAAACCATTATGGACAATACGGATGGGAAGTGGTGTCCTGTTTCGACACAAGTTATGGTCAAGGGACATCTAGAGAAGTAATCGTTGTTTTTAAGAGACCCGTGGCGGATTGATAATAACCCCGAAAGTCAGTAATAAGTTTGGAGGGATTTCTATATTGGAAGGTCACGATTGGTAGATTTGTGTTTTTTGCCTTTGCTGTCATAGGTGATCCATTCTCCTACAGGTTCGCGGAGTTCTATTATAAGTACCCGCATGGGGATGAGGTATATAACGCTATAGCCGTTTAAGAGGCGGTAAATGTCCATGGTACACCAACCATTAACGATGATGAAGGCCTGGAATTAAAGTATTTCTCGCTGGACGAGCCGATCGATAACTTAAACTCAAACAGCTATAGGATTTTGAAAAAAGCGGGATATATCCGAAAATGGTAAAAGGGGAGGAGGGCTTCCAATGAACCAACCGTGGTCAGAGCAAATGCCAGCTGTTCAGTTTCGCGTGGCACGCCCGACGCATCAGATGGATAAGATCATCGAGTTCTATTCGATAGGACTTGGACTGGAAATCGTAGGTTCCTTCGCAAAACATGAAGGTTATGACGGGGTGATGTTTGGTTTGCCGGGTGTCGATTATCATCTGGAGTTTACGCAGCAGGTGGACGCTGTTCCGGTGTTCCCTCCCTCCAGAGACAATTTGTTGGTATTCTACATTCCGGATAGAAGCGCCAGGGATGAAATCGTCGCGCGACTAAACTCCATGGGCTATCCTGAAGTTGAACCTGAAAATCCTTATTGGAAACAACAGGGTATCACCGTATGCGACCCGGACGGTTGGAGGGTCGTCTTGCAGAACACGGCGGGAATCTAGCAGGATACTTGGAATGGAATTGCGGCTTTCCGAACTTGCTGTTATACTTTTGCCTATAAAATGGAATTGGGGGTTTTACAGATGGCAATTCGCGATTGCTCATTTGCTAGGAAGTCCTCATGCAAAGCCTGATCTAGGGCGATACTTTGCGTGGGGTGCGAGAGGATGAATTCGATCGCCCAAACTTAACTTTATCGTTTCTAATAACAGGCTTTGCACCTTATCGATTTGAGGGTACATCACAAATAAGGGGCTGAAAGCTATGAGTACACCATTTATTAGAAACCACCAGTATAACGTGATCAAGAAACAAGCGGAATTTCTTCAGAGAACACTGCGTACCGTCGCGGATCGAAGCGTTCTGGAGACCGTAAGGTTTAGTGCCGTTACGAAGATTGTTGAGGCCTTTCCGATGCTGACGGAGGAGCAGAAGCAGATGCTGGGTCAAATCGCTTCCTTCGAGACGGCTTACGATTTCCAAAGGTATCTTGGCGCATTAGAAGGATATCTGGAGCCTTTTCCGCCGATTACGGCGAAGCAGATTGAGAAGCTATTCCCTAAAAATAAGAAACTGAAAGTACCGGATCTCGCCTCCATCGACTTTCGTTACGTGACGTACTTGAGTTGGGTAGATATCGCGTCGAACAAGCTGTTTATCGTCTATCCGCATGAAGGTCGGTTTGTCGGCATCGAAGGACGGATAACGCCGACCAACAAGAAAGGGTATTGCTTGTTCTGCAATCGGCATCAGGAGCTTGCTTTTTTCTCGGTCAAAACCAAATCCGCCAATGCTTCGCCGGATAACTTCTCCATGTACGGGCATTATGTCTGCCTGGAGAACCAGGGCTGCAACCACAGCATTACGGATACGGGAGCCTTGGAGAGGTTCTTGCTTTCGGTAGGAAAATAAATATGGAGAGAAGAAGATCACCGTTATACGGTGGTCTTCTTTTTGCTTTTGCAAGGATTGTAGGTGCTCAGGCATTGGAGTAAAATGGAAGCGAAACCAAGGTGATAACGGAACAATTAAAATGACTTGAGGGAGGCACTCTCAATGAAAAAAGCACTTAAGGTTATGCTGTTGCTATCATTTATATTTGTTTGCTTGGTTCAGCCTGTGTCGGCTGCAACCAAAACGGTTAAACTCAAGGTGACCCTCGTTAGCGTCGAACTGGTTGAGAACGATCATGTCGGCAACGAGTGGTATACAGCTGCATCGGTGAATGGGAAAGAAATTGAGGAAGGATCGACCGTCAGTCTTAGCCTCAAATCAACGGAGAGTCTCAAGCTAAAAGCGTATGTGGAAGAGCAGGATAAAGTCCCGGACAGCGGTTCAGCCAACGCTTCGATTAAGGTGTCCGCTGTGACCAAGGACATTCATAAGGCATTAAAGGTTAAAGTTACAGAAAATCGGGGGAGATACTCCGGGAACACCGCAGAGTGGAAATTTACGTTTAAGGTGCAAAAATAGAATACAAGTGAAGGGGCCCCCCAACCGTCGGGAAGCCCCTTTTTCATGCGCTCTTCTAGCCTCAGGCCCGCTCCCTTACCGCCCACTGTGCCGCACTCCGCGGGTTCTTCTTGTACTCGTTAGGTGTCACCCCGACCTCCTGCTTGAACAGCTTGGAGTAATAGGAGTAGTTGGCGTAACCGACCTGGTTCGCCACGGCGTACACGGACAGTTTGGACGTTTCGAGCAACTGCTTGGCGACGGAGATGCGAACCTGAGACGGCGTTGGTCGATGGGACAGGGTCCCAGGCAGGTATGGTTACCCGTGATGGAGAATATAGCGTATATGCACACCGATGCCATAAGGAGAAGGAGGCACCCATGAACGAAGAGCGGAATAACAGATCCGGCAATCCCGTATTTCCCGGCTGGTATGCGGACCCGGAAGCGCGGATTTTTCAGGATCGGTATTGGATTTACCCGACGTATTCGGCCCCTTATGATGAACAGACGTTTTTTGATGCTTTCTATTCCACAGATTTGACGGAGTGGACGAAGGTGGAGCGCATCTTGACGAGGGAAGACATTGCTTGGGCACGGCGGGCGTTATGGGCTCCGTCCCCGATCGAACGCAACGGAAAGTTCTATTACTACTTTTCCGCCAACGATATTCAAAGCAACGAGGAGCTGGGCGGAATCGGCGTGGCCGTTGCCGACCGTCCGGAGGGCCCGTACCGGGATGCGCTGGGCAAGCCGTTGATCGATCGGTTTCATTTTGGCGCGCAGCCGATTGATCCCCATGTGTTTCTCGATGACGACGGGAGTGCTTATCTGTACTACGGGGGTTGGGGACATTGCAATGTCGCAAAATTAACTGAAGATATGATTCACCTGGATACGTTCGAGGACGGAACCACGTTTAAGGAGATCACCCCGAATCATTATGTTGAAGGGCCTTGCATGTTTAAGCGTAACGGCATTTATTATTTCATGTGGGCTGAGGGAGGCTGGACCGGGCCGGATTATTCCGTGGCCTACGCCATGTCCGATTCGCCTGTTGGGCCGTTCAAGCGCGTAGGTAAGATACTGCAGCAGGATCCGGCCATCGCCACCGGCGCCGGGCATCACGGATTTCTGCAAATTCCGGGCAGCGACGAATGGTACATTGTTTACCATCGCCGGCCGCTCAGCGAAACGGATGCGAATCATCGCGTAGTTTGCATCGATCGAATGTTGTTTGACGCAGATGGGCGGATCCAACCGGTGCAAATGACCCATGAAGGCGTCGAGGCCAGACCGCTGCAGCGTTAGCCGACGAAACGGGATTAACGGAAAAAACGGGAAACACACCCAATTAGGGTGTGTTTCTTTTATTGCTTGGCAGGGATAGGCCAAAAGCATCGCGAAGTAGGAGATAACAGGAAGGGAGGCGCAGGGAATGACGATACAGTTGGCGGAAAGAAAGCGTTGGAATGCCGAGCATCAACGGTTAACCGCTCTTTTGAAGAATCCAAGAGGGTATGAGCAAGCGGTGGAGTTGTTTCTGAGCCAGCATGCCTGGTTGTATGTTTCCAAGATGGCGGACGTTGATGCGGCGGCTAAGCTGAGCACGTTGGAGGATGAATTGCTGGATGGGATTCGGGAGGAGACGCTTCGCCAATATCCTGTGAAGGCACCTGACACGACGAACTCGATCGTCTGGCATCTATGGCATATCGCTCGCATTGAGGACATGACGGTGAACGTGTTGATCGGGGGGCGGGAGCAGATTTTTGCCGAGGGGAATTGGCTATCCAAGCTAAGGATTTCTTGCGCTCACACGGGGAACGGCATGACAGAGGAGGAAGCCGCCGAACTGAGCGCCGGGATCGACATTGACGCCTTGCTGGATTATCGGATCGAAGTAGGCCGGCGCACCCGGGAGATCGTCCGCAGCATGGAGCCCGCGGAGATGAAGCGCAAGGTCCCGGCCTCGGGAATTGACAAGCTCCGTGCCCAAAATGCGGTGAAGCCGGATGCTGAATGGCTCTTGGAATATTGGGGCAAGAAAACGTTCGCCGGATTGATTTTGATGCCTGCGACCCGGCATAATTTTCTGCACTTGAACAAGGCGATCCGGATCAAACAGCGGATCCAAAAGAAGAGTTAAGAGGGGGATTGGATGGATAAACAGAGGTTAGTGCGTATCTTTGACAAGCAGGCCAATCAATATGATCGCCGTACGGAAACTCCGGCCCAAGGCCGTTGGCGCCAGCAGCTACTAAGCCATGCCCGCGGACGGGTGCTGGAGTTAGCCGTGGGAGCGGGGGCAAACTTCCCCTACTATCCGCTGGGGGTGCACGTCACGGCGGTCGACTTCAGTCCGGCTATGCTGGAGAAGGCCCAACGCCGGGCTAACCACTTGCATGTGAATGCGGAATTCGTGTGCACGGATATGGAGAATGCGGATTTTGCCGAGCATTCGTTTGATACGGTGGTTTCCACCCTTTCGTTCTGCAGCTATGAGCGGCCGCTGGAGTTAATGGAGAAGCTTCGCCGCTGGTGCAAGCCGGAAGGGGAAGTTTTACTGTTGGAACATGGCATCAGCTCCCGCCCTGTGATCGCCGTGCTGCAGAAATCGTTGGATCCTCTGTTATACCGGGCTTATGGCTGTCATCATACGCGGGATATCCGGCAATTGGCCGAACAGGCAGGTCTTAACGTTATCGCGGCGGAAAGTTATTGGATGGACATGGTCCAATTGCTGCGGGCGAAGCCAGGAAGTACATAGGAGGCGAAACGATGATGAGCGACTTCTTCGATCTCACCTATTTGCAAAATGGCAATGCGCGGCAGCGTCAGGCTTATGAGGCGATGGAGGAGCTGCAGGTGATGAGCAGGCTGGATGCCTACCATCCGGTCTTAGATGGAACGATTCCGCTCGGTATCGATGTGCCCGGGAGCGACTTGGACATCATCTGCGAGGTGTATGACGCCAACCGGTTTGAGCAGGAGCTGAAGCTTCATTTTGGGGCCTGCGAGGAGTACACCTGTTCCAGCAAAACCGTCGGCGGCCTCCTGCGTACGGTCGCAAACTTTACGTATCGCGGCTTGGCGTTCGAAATGTTTGGCCAACCAAAGCCGGTGACGGCGCAAAACGCCTACCGGCACATGGTGATTGAGCATCGGATGCTGGAGATAGGTGGGGCAGCAGCCCGGGAAGCGATCCGGAGGCTAAAGGTGGACGGTTTAAAGACGGAGCCGGCGTTTGGTCGTTTTTTTCGGCTGGAAGGCGACCCTTATGAAACGTTACTGGCCGTGTATGACTGGGATGATGCCCGGCTGCGCCATTTTATCGCGGAAAGGATCGGTACGAAATGATCAGCAAACAGAATGCGGAGCATTATGTGTGGGGCGGGAATTGCGACGGTTGGCGGCTGCTGGATCGGGAGGATTACAGCATCATTCATGAGAAGATGCCTCCGGATAGCCAGGAAGTAAGGCATTTTCACGAAAAGGCCGAGCAGTTTTGCTTCGTCCTGTCCGGCCGCCTGCAGATCGAATTGGACGGGACCCTGCACGAGCTTCATCCACATGAAGGACTCGAGATTCCGGCCAATATGCCGCATCAGGCGATAAACCGATCCGCTGAAGCAGTGGAATTCCTTGTCATCTCCCGCCCGAATACGCGGGGGGACCGAGTGCTGGCTTAAATCCGCTGGAAGCCAACGGCCGAGCGGATCGAAGCTTATTACCAGTCGGTCCGCACGTTTACCGATTGGGGCGAGGACGGACGAAGCTGGCCGTCGCGTTTCATGGAAGACAGCGAATTAAACTGGTTAACCGGCTTTAAGCCGGTAGGGGATATCTGGCGGTTCCGCTGTCGCAAACGGTTTATTTTCCGCCTGCCGCAATCTCCTTCATCCGTTCTTGGACCGGCCCGGTACATACGCCGCCATGGTAGGTAATCACGGTTTCCACATCCAGTGCGGCTAATTTCTCAACCGACTGAAGGGCCAAGGGGTAATCCGGTGTGAACTTCGGCTCGGGCGGTAACACCTTACCATTGTTGGAAACAAGCGCGTCCCCGCTAATCAGCGTTTTGCTGGAAGGATGATACAAGCTGATATGGTCGGGCGTATGTCCGGGGGTATGAATGACCCGCAATCCCCCGCCAAACGGCAGCTCGTCACCGTCATGAAGCGCCGTATCGACCTTCGCCGGCTTGGCATAGACGCCGCTCTTGATCAAGGGGATTTCACCGGACAGGTATGGGATTCCCATCTCGTGGGCCAACACCTCCACCTTGCCCGTTTTCGCCTGGAGCAGTTCTGGCAAGCTCCCGATATGGTCTCGGTCCTGATGTGTGATAATCACGTGCGTCAGCTGCTCCAGGGAGAACCCCGCCTTCCCTAACGCTTTGCGAATCACGTCTAACTGACCGGGGACCCCGGTATCGACGAGAACGAGATGATCGGTATCCCATACCAACGCCGCATGAACTGGCATCTGGTTCCCCTCTGGCAGGTTCAGGTTTAAAAACAGCGGCATGATCCCAGGTGACTTGGTTTGTTCCATGTGATCTCCTCCTCGTTGTTTGGTTTATTTTTACTTGCAAAATCGTAGCAGAGAATGAGATGGAGGACAAGACCCGAGACGAGCTTTTGGAATAAAAAGGTGATTATTTCTTGGATTCTGCGGACTAGGATATCGACAACCTTCTCCTGATCAGGTATAAATGAATCAACAAGCACGTGGCAGTTTATTCCTGATCAGGAGGCGATCGAAGACATGGACCTGAGGTACCCGATAGGCAAGTATACCTACGAAGGCGAGATCACCGCGGCGCAGCGGGAGCAATGGATACGTGACATCGAGACGTTGCCGGCGCGTCTAAGGCAAGCCGTTGCCGGTTTGAGTGAAGACCAGCTGAACCTGCCTTATCGCGAGGGCGGCTGGACCTTGCGACAAGTCGTGCACCATCTGGCCGACAGCCATATCAATGCCTATACTCGGTTAAAACTGGCGCTAACGGAAGAGACGCCAACGATCCGGCCTTATTTCGAAGACCGCTGGGCGACGCTGGCCGACTACGAGGGAGAAATCGAAGTTTCGCTGTCGCTGCTCGAAGCACTGCACCGCCGTTGGACCAATTTGTTGAAATCGCTGAGCGATGCGGATTACGAGCGCTCGTTCCACCATCCCGAATCGGGGCAAATCACCAGCTTGGCTTACAATCTCGGCAATTACGCTTGGCACGGAAATCATCATCTCGCCCATATTACCGCGTTAAGAACGCGGCTGGATCTTTAGTTCCGGCCTTCGCTCTTGTAACAGCCCGAAAGTCCCGAGAAGGACTTCGGGCTGTTTTTGTGTTCGGTGAAATTGGAAAAGACCTTTAGTTTCCGCTATAAATCGGCATTTTGAGTTATAGAAAGAAAGCGCTGTCTATTTTAACATGAGGTTCGTAACCGGAATGGAAAAATCGACGAAGGGATGGATGATTCGTGAAAGTTGATACGGCGAAAAGGCGGAAGTTAAAGACGGTATGGCGATTTGTGTGGATCGCAATATTGGTTTGTTCGATGACGGGAGGCCCCGAGATCGCTTCGTTGCGGGCTGCCGCTGAGGAGGCGAACGGACAAGAGGCAGGCGCGAGCTACTCGTTTGAGGCGGAAGCGCCGGTGAACTCCTATTCCGGTAAAGCGGGACCAGTCGACTGCAACACCTGCTCGGGCGGGGCCAAAGTGGGGAACCTTTATCAGGGCTCAGCAATGCAGTTTAACGAAGTTAACGTAACGGAGGCCGGCATTTACAAGCTGAGCTTGTCGTATATTTCCGGGGATTCCCGCTCCTTTATGGTCAGCGTCAATGGCGGAGAGCGGGAGCGCTTCACGCCGCCGGCGACGAAGGATTGGAATACGGTAGGCGTATTCGGCTTCGAGGTTCGTTTGCAGGCCGGTGCCAATACGCTGTCTTTTGACGATGATGGAGGGTATGCCCCCGATTTGGACAAAATCAGCTTGACCTTCGTTTCCGCCTCAGACCCGGGAACCGGCCCGGGAGACGGTGAAGATCTGGAGCTTGGCGCGCCGGTGAAAACGGTGAAATACGGCCCGATCGCCGTGACCCGGCATGTGAAGGGGATGAGTGTGACCAGCGGCAGTCTAAAGCTGCTCTACAATACGGAAAACGGGCTGTCGGCCTACAGCTGGAAAGGTCGCGGAGAAGAAGCGAAGATCCAAGGGGCGTACAGCTCCCTGCAGCTGGATCGATATTTGACCAGCAAGGATTACGCTAAACACGAGTTTAAGCTGGATGAGGTGGAGCGATTCCAGGACCGGGGCGGCAAAGGAATCAAGGTGACGGTGAACAACAAGCAAGACGGTCTGCCGACCCTGAAGCAAATCTACTATATCTATGAGCAGCGAGACTATCTACTTACCCAAGTCATCGCGGAGCAAGCTGCGCCGATGGCTACGAATTATATCGCTCCGCTGATCGTGGATCGCCGGGGCGGCGTGGATCTCGGCCAGTACGGCGATAACCGAGTGCTAGTCGTGCCGTTTGATAACGATGCGTGGTCGAGGTATCTGTCCAAGACGATCAACACGGATTTGAACAATCACAATTACGAGAGCTCGGAGCTGACGGCGATCTTCGATAACGATAGCCGCCGCGGCTTTGTGATTGGATCAGTTAGCCATGATACGTGGAAAACGGGCATTTATTGGAGTGGATCCAACGACCGGCTGCACAAGCTGAACGTATACGGCGGTTTCTCCTCCTTAGCTTCTACGCACGATTCGTTGCCACATGCCAAGGTCAGCGGGACGGAGATAGCTTCGCCGAAGGTGTTTGTGGGTTATTTTACCGACTATCGGGACGGCTTGGAAACGTATGGGCGGGCGAATGCTGCGGAAACGCCGCCGCTTGCGTTTGGCCCCGGGGTTCCGCAAGGGGTTCCGGTCGGCTGGAACAGCTGGGGAGCCGTCGGCAGCAACTTAACCTATGACAAGGCTATTGAGACCTCCGATTATTTTAAGGAGCAGCTGCAAGGAACATCTTTTAACAACGACGGTCAGCTGTATATCAACCTCGATTCCTACTGGGATAATATGAACGACGAACAGTTGGGCCAACTGGTGGATCATATCCAAGCAAACGGTCAAAAGGCCGGCATTTATTACGGCCCGTTCGTCTACTGGGGCGATAATTTAAGCCAACCGGTGGAAGGGACGGACGGCAGGTATACCTATGGTGATATCGTGTTGCGCGATACGCAAGGGAATCCATTGCCGAAGCTGGACGGCGCTTACGCCGTGGATCCGACCCATCCGGGTACAAAGCTGCGAATTGACTATTATATGAATCGCTTTAAGGAGCACGGATTTGAGTATATTAAGCTGGATTTTCTGAGTCATGGCGCATTGGAAGGCCAGCACCATAACCCGCAAGTCTCTACCGGTATCCAGGCTTACAATGAAGGAATGGCTTACATCGTGGATGCACTGGACGGTTCGATGTTTATCAGCGCGTCGATCGCACCGCTGTTCCCAAGCCAATACGCGCATAGCCGCCGGATCTCCTGCGATGTCGATGGTTCGCTGGGCAGCACTGAATACCAGCTCAACAACTTGACCTACGGCTGGTGGCAAAACGGCACGATCTACCGCTACACGGATCCGGATTACATGACGTTAGCCAAGGGGGGCTCACTGTTGGCTGCGCAAACCCGCGTGAACGCAACGGCGATTTCCGGTACCGTGTTCCTGAACTCGGACGATGTTGCTGACCCGACCGCCCGCGAATACATGGAGAAGCTGTTGGTGAACCCGGCCGTTAATGCGGTAGCCAAGAAAGGGCAAGCGTTCCGTCCGATCGAAGGTAATACCGGAACCGCTGCGGCGGATGGTTACATCCTCAAGGACGGCAGCGCGTATTATCTCGCTTTGTTTAACTTCACGAACGAGCCTGTCGAGCGTACGCTGGAGTTCGAGCGGGCCGCGATGGACAACAAAGGCCGTTCCGGCTTCCGCGTGACGGATCTGTGGACCGGCGAAGAATCACGTGCGAAGACGGAGCTGCACGTCACACTGCAAGGCGCCGAGTCTAAGCTGTATAAGCTCGTTCCTGTTGCGGGGGGCGGGAAAAAATAAATAAAAAAGGGAGCCGTTAAAGTACGGCTCCCTTTC
Organism: Paenibacillus rubinfantis; assembly: GCF_001486505.1. GTDB lineage: Bacteria > Bacillota > Bacilli > Paenibacillales > Paenibacillaceae > Fontibacillus > Fontibacillus rubinfantis. The sequence goes on along the minus strand of NZ_LN909062.1, from coordinate 144,543 downwards.
TCTTTTTACAATACCCAAGCGCCTACGATCCCTGCAACAATCCCAAGGACCACCACCGAGGCGAACACGAATCCCAGCACCTTGCGCGGGAACGAGCGCGATACCATCAGCAGGGACGGCAGGCTGATCGCTGGCAGCGTGAGCAACAGGGCTGCAGCGGGGCCAGCACCTAGCCCAAGCGCGGTGAACGATTGGATAATCGGAATCTCCGCCGCCGTTGGGATCACGAACAACGTGCCCACGAGGGCGAACAACAGGATGGCCAGGATACCGCCGCCCAGCTCCACCGGGAACAGGACGCCTTGGAACGCACCCAGCAGCAGGACGGATAACAGATACGCCGGTACGACGTTCAGGATCATCATCCCGAGGCTTTTCAGCCAGCGCAGGGCGAACGGTCCCTCGTCCTTTAGCTCGGCTGCCGCCTCCGCCCGTTCCAGCTCCGCCGGAGCCGGAACCTGCTGGCCTTTGGCCAGACGGTTGGCGAGGTAACTCACCCCAAACGTCAGCACTATGCCAAATACGAGGCGGAGCAAGGTGAATTTCCAAGATAATACGAAGGTCATGAAAATCAGCGTCGCCGGGTTCAGTACCGGATTGCCAAGCCAGAAAGCGAGGCTGGCCCCCACGGACACGTTGCGTTTGCGCAGGCCGGCGGCGATTGGTGCGGCGCAGCAGGTGCACATCATCCCCGGCAAGGAGACAATGCCGCCGAGGAAGGTGCTTTTAAAGCGGCTGCTGCCGAGCACTTTGTAGAGCCACTGTGCGGGGAGTAACACCTGAACGAGCGAACCCAGCAAAATGCCGAGAACAGCCGCTTTCCAAACCGATTTGAAATAGGCGGTCGCATAATCGAGCGCTCCACTCCACGAGATCGGGCCGGAAGCGTCCGCGCCCAGGATCGAAGAGCCGATGGTATGCTCAGTGACGGCTTTAAACGCTTTTCCGTAATAAGGCCACCATTTGACATAACTTAAGCCGGCGATGGCTATGATGAGAAACAGAACGAAAAACAACGCTGTTTTGCGTTTATTAAAACCGTGTGGTTGTTGCGGGTAGTTACTACTAGTTGATGAAGCCATTGGTGTTCTTCCCTCCACGATCGTTTGAATTTGAACTAACACACGAAATATAGTATACCATACGATGGCAAGCGCTCTAGATTTGAAGGCGGCGTGGTGCAGTGCCCGAAGCGGTTGCCTTTTATACCGTAACTGGAGTACGCTTAATTGTAGTTTAATCTTGAAGTTCCTTTTTTAAAGCTATAGGGAAGGATTGTGATGAAGATGTCTACTGCAGAACCTATCAAATTAACGTCCTTGTCCAGCAAAGGGGGTTGCGGCTGCAAAATTGGCCCGGCCGACCTGATGCAGGTGATTCGGAGCCTCCCGCCTACGGTGCCGAATCCCGATTTGCTGGTAGGTCTCGATACAAGTGATGATGCCGGGGTATACCGGTTGAACGACGAGCTCGCGCTGGTGCAAACGGTCGATTTCTTTACGCCGATCGTCGACGATCCGTATTCCTTTGGACAGATCGCCGCAGCGAATGCGCTTAGCGATATTTACGCGATGGGCGGCAAGCCGTTAACGGTGCTGAACATCGTGGCATTTCCCATTTCGACATTGGATAAAAGCATCCTGGCCGACATCCTCCGCGGCGCGGGGGACAAGGTGAAGGAGGCCGGAGCGACGTTGGTGGGCGGCCATTCCATCGACGACAAGGAGCCGAAATTCGGCCTGGCGGTGACCGGCTTGGTACATCCGGATAAAGTAAGAACCAATGCTGGCGCGAAGCCGGGGGATAAGCTGATCCTGACCAAGCCGATCGGCGTGGGGATTATGACGACCTCGATCAAGAAGGATCAGTTAAGCGCGGAAGAGACGGAGCGTGTCACCGCGGTTATGGCTACGTTGAACAAGACTGCCGCTGAAGTGATGGAGCCGTACGAAGTGCACGCTTGTACGGACGTGACCGGCTTTGGCTTGATGGGCCATGCCCTGGAAATGGCTAAGGGCAGCGGGACCGGGATCACCATTTCGCAAAGCAATGTACCGGTGCTCCCGCGCGTTCGTGAACTGGCGGAGCAGGGTTTTGTCCCAGGCGGAACCAAAAACAATTACGCCCATGTGGAAGCGGACATTACATTCCCGGAATCGCTGGATCAGATCGGACGGTACATTTTGTGCGATGCGGTGACGTCCGGAGGCTTGCTGATTTCCGTGAACCCGGAACAAAGCGAGCAACTGCTGGCTGAACTGCGGAAAGCCGGAGTTGAGGCGAGCCTGATCGGCGAGGTCACTGCGGAGAACGCGGGCCATATTGTGGTGGAAGTGTAGGAAGGGGTTTGCAGCATTGGATATGTTTCAGGATTTAGGCTTGGAGGAATGGGCGGACCAAAGAGAGAGCGGCAAGGCGATCACGATGATCGATGTGAGATCGCCCTCCGAGTTCGCCGAATCCACGATTCCGGGCAGTTTGAATATCCCGCTGTTTGATGACCAAGAGCGGGCGGAAATTGGAACCTTATATAAACAAGTGAGCGTGGATGCCGCCAAACAGCGCGGGCTTGAGATTGTTTCGGCCAAGCTGCCGGACTTCGTCCGGAAGTTTGCGGAAATCTCCGGGCGTAAAGCGGTGTTTTGTTGGCGCGGGGGCATGCGGAGCCGGACGACGGCGACGCTGCTCAGCCTCATGGACATCCATACGTACCGGCTGGCCGGCGGATACCGGGCTTATCGCCAGTGGGTTGTCGGCACACTGGAAAACATGGACTTCGCTCCGGAACTCACCGTGATCCACGGGAATACGGGAAGCGGCAAAACGCTGCTGCTACGTAAGCTTCAGGAGCAAGGGTACCCTGTGATCGATCTGGAAGGAATGGCCGGCCATCGGGGGTCAGTGTTTGGCCAAATCGGGCTGCACGCCCACAACCAGAAGATGTTCGACTCGCTGCTGCTGGAGGATCTCCTGCGTTATGAGGACGCACCCTATGTTTTGATGGAGGCGGAAAGCAAACGGATCGGCAAAGTGGTGGTCCCCGATTTTCTCATGGCGAAGAAAGAGCAGGGCCGTCATCTCCGCATCGATTTGCCGACGGACGTACGTGTACAGATCATTTTGGAGGATTACGAGCCTTGGAACCATCCGGAAGCCTGCCTGCAGGCATTTCGAAAAATCAAATCGAAGATTCATACGCCAATCGCTGCGGAAATCGATCAAAGCTTGCTTGCAGGCCGCTATGACCGCGCGATTGAGCTTCTGCTGATCTATTATTATGATCCCCGGTATGCCCACACGGAGGAGCAATATGAAGAGGCGGAATTTACGGTGATTCGGGCGGGCTCGGTGGACGAGGCCGTGGAGGAAGCCAAACGGCTCCTGCCGAACCCGGTTTAATAGTTAGGTTTCTCAACAGCTCGCAGAGGATGCTGCGGGTTGTTTTTTTTGCTAGGCCGTTTTGGGGATGGAAAGTCCAAGCCAACCGCTTTACAATAGAGAAGAAAATATTGGTAAAAGTGGGAAGGTGAAACGGTTGAAGCATCAGGTTGGAAAAAGGGGCAAGTCGGCACGCAGGAAGCCGTCGGCCAAAATGGCATTCTTCGGTTTGTTGGCGCTTTTAGTCGCTTTGCCGCAAGGGGCAGCGTTGGCAGAGGAGGCAGTGGAATCCTGGGGCACAATGTCGACGGTCCTCGTAACTACCGGGAATTTGGGTACCGGCCCGTCAAAATCGGGGGAGGCGACGGCGGATCCGTCCCAAGCGAAGATCACGAAAGAGCAAGCGATTGCCAAGGCTAATACTACTTTAACTTCAGTGTGCTGAAGAACGGCCTCCCCTCCGGATTAGAATCGATCAGTATCACGATTTCCGGCGATGGCGAAGTGACTCAATTTAATCGGCTAGGGGAGAGGCTGGATTATCCCTCCCCCGTTCCGACCGTTTCGCGAGCGGATGCGGAGAAGAAATTCCGGGAAGAGTTCCAGGTTGAGCTGGGGTATGTCCCGGTATACAAGAATGGGGTCATCACGGATTGGGTGTTGGCTTGGGGTCCGGCCTCCGATGCTTCCCAGGTGATTAACGCCCAGACGGGCCATAAGATCGACACCGAAGGCAAGGATATTACGGTTACCAAGGTGATGGACAGCGTGGTTCCGGCCGGAACCAAGGTATTCCAGCCACGAACGTCCACCACGGAATTGACGTCCGACGAAGCCGCCAACCTGGTGGAACAAACCGTTTTTATTCCGGAAGGACGAAAGCTGAGTTATCCGAGCCTAGACCAGGATTATTTCCGGAATCCGGAGCGTAAGACGTGGCGATTAAGATGGGAAGAGGAGCGTCAAAACCTAACGGGACCGATCTATTTCCCAACGCAATCGTCCGCTATGGTTGATGCCTTAACCGGACAAATTCTGGAGTTCCAGATTGAATCCTATAATTATGGCGAGCCTCGCGAACCGTTAGCGGCGCCTGCGGGAGCCGCGAAACTGAACTACGGTCAAGCGAAGCAGCGCGCCCTGGAGTGGGTCAACCAGCTGTATCCGCAAGCGAGTCAGGATTTAAAACTGCTGGAACGCGGGGAATCTTGGAGCCGTCTCTCGAACGGGGAGCAGTTCCGGTTCGAGCTTAACCGTTATGTGAACGACATTCCGGTGCTGAGCGGAGGGGTATCCATTACGGTCGACGCCTATGGTCGATTGTTCTACTATTCGGTAAACCACGGCCAGGTTCCGGCGAATCTGCCGGACGGCCAAGCCGTAACCGTAACGGCCGAGCAAGCGCTCCAATCGTATTTGGACAATTATGAATTGAAATTGCTATATACTCAATTCGGCGGCTTTATGCTCAATAATTCCTACGTCGAGCCGAAGGTTTATCTGGTGTACTCTCCGCAGTCCAAGGATCCATCGCGGTCCTACCAAGTGTTGAATGCCGTGACAGGCAAATGGGTGGCTACGTTTGATGATCTCCGCATGGAACCGGTGGGGAACAAGAAGGAGCCCAAAGATCTGAAGGGCCATTGGGCGGAGGCGGATTTGAAGACATTGGTTCGATACCGCATTCTTGAACCGGATGATGAAGGGAATCTCCATCCAAACGAGACGATTACCGTGGGCGATTGGATGACCTATGCCGTGAAGGCGGTAAACCCCCATTATTCCAGTTACGTGATGGCTTCCCCATCCGCGGCCACGGATGTAGCTGTCCCAACGGACGACAAGTATTCCCAGGTCTTTCGTTATGCTGCCGAACTGGGCTGGATCGACACCGCTCAACCGTTGCAGCTGGAGCAGAAGTTGACCCGAGAGCAATTGGCCGCATTGCTCGTCTCGATCGTGAAATACGACCGCTTGGCGGCGAATTTCTACGAGAAGAACGCATTGGCGGATCAGTTTAGCGATGCCAAGCAAATCACCCGGCCCGGCGAGGTCGCCGTTGCGGTTCAGCTTGGTTTGCTGCAGGGTCAAAACGGGAAATTCAACCCGCAGCGTCAAGTCACCAAAGCCGAAGCGGCTTCCATCCTGATGAGATTGGTGAAGCTTCAAGGCCAAACCGATCAGCCGATCGGCATCGAATAATCCTGCCTAGCCAGTAAAAATGCGGTAGCGGGAATGAAGAAGGATCATGCGAAGAAGGAGAGGCCTTGGTGGCTTCTCCTTTTTTGCTTGCGGCAGGTAATCGATGGAATCACCCCGAATTCACTTATAAAACAACAACATGCTACTAGGGGGTAGCCTTACTTGGACTATGAAACAAGCGATCCATCCGAATTGGAGTTACGCGAACGGCTGCTGTTTATTCAGGAACAGACCGATTTCCTCTGACGTCGCTGAAATCTCGAAATGGATATGAAAAATCGAATACAATTGCGCCCAAACCGCCGGATTCCGGCAAATGTATTCGAAAAATCATATACAATCGGCCCTGACGTCGCTGAAATCGCGAAATGTATATGAAAAATCGAATACAATTGCGCCCAAACCGCCGGATCCCGGCAAATGTATTCGAAAAATCATATACAATCAGCCCTGACGTCGCTGAAAAATCACGAAATGGATATGAAAAATCGAATACAACTGCGCCCAAACCGCCGGATTCCGGCAAATGGATTCACGATGAAACGATATCTTGACCCGATCCATATCGCCTTAAACGGAAAACTGTTCCGGCCATAACTGCTGGCGAAGCCGCAAACTTAACCATTGACTCTCCCCTTTAAGGAGGCCTTAAGCTCAAGAAGTGGACGACGGGAAGACGAATCCTAACCCAACAACGTCCCGCCAATAAAAGGAGGAGATGTGACATGCTATACACTGTTAAAGAGGTATCGGACCTGTCGGGAGTAACGATCAAAACGCTGCATCATTACCACAAAATCGGCTTGTTAAAGCCGCAGGAAATCAGCGAGGCGGGATATCGGCTGTACGGCGACCGCGAGCTGGAGCGGTTGCAGGAGATCTTGTTCTACCGTGAGTTGGAGCTGCCGCTGGCACAAATCCAAACGTTGCTGGAGGAGGACCGGAACCGCGGGGAGATTTTAACCGAACAGCGGGAACTGCTGCGCAGCCGCCAAAGGAGGCTGGAGGTGATCCTGCAAACGCTGGAGAAATCGTTGGAGCACTCCGCTGCAGGTGAAGGTCTGAAGGGCAAGGAGCTGTTTGTAGGCTTTGCGGATGAAGCTGAGTGGCGTGAAGCGCTCAGGGAGCAGGAGGAGCATTTGCAACAGACCTATGGAGTAGAAGTTCTTGGAGAGCAGCCGATCGACGTGGCGGAACTGAACGAGCAAGCCCGGGAATCCATGGAGTTTACGGGGAAGCTGGCGGAGGCATTACGTTCGGGGATTTCCCACCGGGAAGCGGAGATTCGCCAGCTTATCGGAACCCATCTGGATTTTATGAAACAACACGGGCACCCTGCTTCTCCGGATGATTTTGTGGCGCAGGCCCGTTTTTTTCTCAGCGACGATTTCCATCGCACCCTGCTGGAAGGCCAACAAACCGGGTTAGCGTATTACTTGCTGGCCGCGGCCGAAGCTTATGCCGCAAGTTAACTTTCTATCAACGACTAGATCGGTAACCGAACACGATTTTCATAACTGCAAAGGCCCTTGTGACTTCTAGTCCCGGGGGCCTTTTTACATTCCGCAGGCTGAATTGGGCTAGCCACTTATGGTAAAATCAGGTTACCGCCAAGGAGCGTGAAGGATTCAAGGCGCTTAGACCAGGGAGAGGAGTCAGGTCGATGTTAAAGATGTTCCAATATAATTGGCAGGTCCGGGACGAATGGTTTCACTGGTGCGAGAACGTCCCCGAAGAAGAACTGCTGCGCAAGCGAGTAGGGGGCTTTGGAAATATCCTGGAGACGTTGTTTCATATCGCTGATGTCGAATGGAGTTGGATTCGCACGATCCAAGGGAAACCGGATTTCCAGGAGGATTTTAAATCCTTTATGTCCCTAGAATTGGTGAAAAAGCTTTCGGATTCCTTCCATACGGAAGTCGAGGCATTTCTTCAGACTTGGACCAACGACATGGACGGTTTGCTTGTTACCGATTCATGGGGAAGAGAGTTTACGCAAGGCGAAATCCTGCGTCATGTCATCGCCCATGAAATTCATCATATCGGGCAGCTGTCGGTTTGGTCGCGGGAATTGGGATTGGCGCCGGTGTCGCCTAATTTTATCAATCGGGGAATTCGGTAGCTTTTTATAAAAAAAGGGCAATCTAATCCATATATCCCAAATTACGCACCGAGGAGGAAGCGGCTTGAGACAAAACATTCAGGTGCCCTTTGGTTACGAGCCTCCGGCCCCGAGCCGGAAAGGTACGTTGATCTTCTATGATTCCTTTGAGTCGATCTCGGACGAAGAGCTGCTGCGGGTCGCAGAAGAGGCAGAAACTCGCAAGTTTACGAAGCTGGTCCTCTATCCATTACATGAAGAAACGATGAGACGGCTGTCCAAAGAACCGGTGAGCCCTTTCTATCGTAGGGAGGATCGGCTGCATGAGTGGAGACGCGAGCACAAGGGGGCATCGACGGCGATCGTCGTGGAAGGATGGGAAGGCAAGCGAAAAAAATACACACCCATGGACTCGGCCCTTCGCCACTTAACGGAAGTCTATCCGGCCCCTCACTTTCTGTACTTGACGCCGGAGCTGGCGAACCAGTTCGCCTCCTTCTCCTCCTTTGAGGAGTGGATCGTCAAAATCCGGCTTCTGCTTACGGCCGAGCCGCATCAGCCGCATCCACGGTTGGTGAAATACAGCCATCGTTGGGACCTTGCAGGGACCCACTCGGATTTTGCTTGATTTTCGCGTTGACTATTTTCATTTCGCAGGAGGGAAGAGGATGAAATCGATTTGCGTATTTGCCGGTTCGCGATTTGGCGAAGATGTGCAATACCGCGAGAAGGCGGAGCAACTGGGGAAAGTTATGGCACAGCGGGGATACCGCTTAATTTACGGGGGCTCGCGGCACGGGTTGATGGGCACTGTAGCGAATGCGATTCTGGAGGGCGGCGGTGAAGCGGTTGGCATCATGCCCTCCGGATTGATTCACGGTGAAATGGCGCACCCGGGCCTGACGCAGTTTATCGAGGTGGAGGGTATGCATGCCCGCAAAGCAAAAATGAGCGAGCTGGCGGACGGGTTCATCGCTCTTCCCGGCGGATTTGGCACGTTGGAAGAACTGTTTGAGGTGTTGTGCTGGTTGCAGATCGGCATCCACCAGAAGCCGGTTGGCGTGCTCAACGTTCAGGGCTATTACGAGCCGCTGATGGAGTTGGTGAATTCCTGCGTTCGGGCGGGATTTGTACATCCGGGGCATGAAGCCTTAATCAATTTGGCTGAGGAACCAGGGGAATTGCTGTCCCAAATGGAGAGCTTCATCCCGTCCATCGCGGAGAAGAAATGGAAGCAGGGGTAACCCCTGCCGTAGTAAAGCATTATGAATAGAGACGGAGGCGATAGAATGGACGGAAGAAGTAGATCACATCGGAGCAGAAGCCTCTGGACAATCGCTTGCCTGCTGCTGCTCGCTGCCCTCCTCGTCGGGGGATGTTCGGGGGCAAGGAGCAATCCCTCGCCTTCCGTTGGCGAAGATACTGGCGGTTCCGGCACCAACGGGACGGGAACCAACCAAGGGCAGACCTCCCCCTCTGCCCCCGAAACACCGGAACCCCCGGAGACGCCGCCGGATCCCGCTGCTGAATTGCTGGCCCAGTTAAGCACCGATGAGAAAATCGGCCAGCTGGTCCTGGTGGGCATGGAAGGCACTAAGCCGGATGACGTAACCCGCATGCTGATCGAGGAGTATCATGTCGGGGGTTTTATTTTCTATAAAGATAACATCCAGGACGCCAAGCAGGCGCTGGATTTAATTAACGGCTTAAAAACCGCCAACCAAAACGAGCCGGTACCGTTGTTTCTGAGCGTTGACGAAGAAGGCGGGCGGGTCAGCCGCATGCCTGGGGAGCTTGCAAAGCTGCCGACTGCTCGCAAGATCGGCAATACCGACAGCGAGGAATTGGCCGGGCAAATCGGCGGGATCATCGGCCGTGAGCTGTCCGGTTTCGGACTGAACCTGGACTTCGCCCCAGTGCTTGATGTCAACAGCAATCCGGATAATCCAGTAATCGGAGACCGGGCGTTTGGAACCAAGCCGGAGATCGTCAGCCGCATGGGCATTGCCGCGATGAAGGGAATTCGCGAACAAGGCGTGATTCCAGTTGTGAAGCACTTTCCGGGACATGGCGACACCTCGGTCGATTCGCATCTGGGGTTGCCGGTCGTGGAGCATGATTTGACCCGGCTGCGGAAGCTGGAGCTGGTGCCCTTTAAGCAGGCGATTCAAGAGGGGGCCGACGTTGTCATGATCGCGCATCTGTTGATGCCGAAGCTGGACCCCGAGCATCCGGCCTCCTTCTCCAAAGCGGTTATTGACGACTTGCTGCGGCAGGAGCTTGGATATGAGGGCACGGTCATTTCCGACGATATGACGATGGGTGCCATCGTCGAACATTACGATATCGGCGACGCAGCCGTGCAGTTCGTTCAAGCCGGCGGGAATATCGTGCTGGTTGGTCATGACGAGGAGAAGGAGAAGCAGGTGATCCAGGCGCTTCGCGATGCTGTAAGCTCCGGCACCCTTTCAGCGGAAACGCTGGATGAACGGGTGTATAACGTGCTGAAGCTGAAGCAGAAATATAACCTGACCAACGAACCCGCGCAGGGACCGGACATCAAACAGCTGAACCGGGACATCAGCAACATCCTGAAGCCTTATGGGTTATAATTCTTGGAACTCTCCGGGCGGTGCTGGTATCGATCCAGGTCGATGCGTCCCCCCGGCAGCACTTCCACGCCTTCTGCTTCCAAATTCCACGTTTGCTCCTGGGCGGCGGCTTCCTCTTGCAAGGCGATTTCCCCCTTCCCGTTAACGACCCGGTACCAAGGCAGGTTGTATTTGCCGCTCATGCTATGCAGGATGCGGACGACTTGCCTGGCGGCGCGGGGGCTCCCCGCAGCGGCAGCAATCTGGCCGTAGGTCATTACCTTGCCTTGCGGGATGGCGGATATGATTTCAATCGTTCGTGCGGTAAACGGCTGCATGGCGAAAACTCCTTATTTTACGTAGGATATCTATACCGTTATATACCACGCATCAAAGACAAGTTCCAGTCCTTAACACCACCCGGGGCCGGAGCAGGGAGATCGCCGTGAAGGTAACTATCCACCGGACTAAAACGTATATTGGCCAAAAGCCAACGGGAGGGATGGGTTTGCAACGATGGAGGAATCTCGGTTATCCGGAGAAATGGATTTTTTACGGGGTCCTATTCATTTTTACGGTGATCGGGATGAAATATGTAATTGGCACGCGGCTGCCGGAGGGCGGGCGTCCGCCTTACTTGTTCCTGATTTGGAACGCGTTTTTGGCCTGGATTCCGCTGGGGCTGGCGGTCCTGCTCGACGTGATTTCGCTCTTAACCTCTCGGACGGCCAAGGTTGCTTTAAGCGTTCCGGTTGGATTGTTATGGCTGTTTTTCTATCCGAATGCCGCGTACCTGATTACCGATTTGCTTCACCCGTTTAACCGCTACCCGATTGCAGCGGGTACCCGGTTCTGGGAGGAGATTTCGTTCTGGGACCACCTCTTTACGCTATTATTTGCCGGATTGCTCGGATTGGCGCTGGCGACAATATCTCTGGCATCGGTACATCGGCTGGTGCGACAAGCGGGAGGCCGTTGGGCAGGCTGGGCTTTTGCCGTTGCCGTACTGCTGCTTAGCAGCTTTGGCGTTTATCTCGGCCGCTTTATCCGCTGGAACAGTTGGGATGTGTTGAGGCATCCGGGATTCGTGCTTCGGGAAACGGCCGTGTATTTCACCGATGCCGCGAATGTGGCGCATGCGCTGGCGTTTTGTAAATGGATTTTTCTGATCACGTTCTTCTGTTATGTGATGCACTATGGGTTTGCGAGAGTTTACCGCTCATCGGAGCGGATCCGGGGGGAGTGAGCATGACGCCAATCAAGGAGCAGCTGCGGCGGCAGTTTCCGGTGCTGGAGAGCGAACGACTTCGGCTGCGGCGACTTCTTCCGGAGGATGCGGGGGCGATATTCCGCTGCATGTCCGATCCGGCTGTTCGCGCGTTTACAGAGATCAATCCGGGAAAACTGCTGTTCCCGGGCCGTCTTTATCGCTATTTTGAGGAATCGTACCGTGATTTGCGGGATCTTCATTTCGCCGTGATTCAAAAGGAGGGAGGAGATTGGATAGGTCTATGTTCGCTGCAGTATTGGGATGTTGTTGGTCAAAAAGCGCGGCTCGGTTATCTCATCTCCCCGGCTCATTGGAACCAGGGCTATGCAACCGAAGCGGCACAACGCGTGCTGGATTTCGCTTTTGGCACACTTGGACTCCACTGCGTCGAAGCCCGCTGCAGCCCGGATAATCCGGCATCGGAACGCGTCTTGAGGAAATGCGGCCTGCAGGAGGGGGGAAGTGACTTCGCAGTCGGAAGAGAGGGCGAGGGAGTGACGTACAAAAGGTATCTCGCCGAAGGGAAGTTCTTTGAAACGTAAGTGATAGTTTTTGTTACACAAATGAAATATAGCTGTGATCAAACCCTAATAGAAAGGGGGTACACTTATTACATGACCCCCTTTTGAATATATATTTTCTCTTGGAACCCGGAGCGTGAGATGACGGGTTCTCTTTTTTTGTCTAGAGCGGGACGCTGATTTTCTGTTTGTTCTTATAATATACCCATTCGTGAAAGCCGATTTCCTTGAGGCGCTGGGCGACTTCCTCCCATTCATCGCCAACCCGCGACGGCGTGTGGGCGTCGGAACCAAAGGTCACGGAAACGCCAAAATGCAGGGCGCGCTCGAGGATCGAATCATCCGGATACCAACCGCCGCTTAGTTTCGTTTTCCCGGAGGTGTTAATTTCAATCGCCACTCCATGCTCTGCGATCGTTTTTAACGTCTCATCAATCGCCCGGGCGGCCGGAATATCGGTAAATGCCGGGTAGTTGCCCTTCATCGCGTCGATGTGTCCCAGAATCTGAAACATTCCGCTGCTCGCAGACTGGCGGATCAGCTCGTAATAGGTTTCCTTGCTGGACACTTTCTCCTCGCGGCTCAGGCCCTTCCAACGATTTTTGTTAAAGATGCTAACCTCTCCAACGCTGTGGACCGAACCGATAATATAATCAAATGGATACTGGTTTAGCGTATTCCGATAAGCGCCCAGATGTTCCGGAAAGAAATCCGATTCGATCCCCAGTAAAACGTCGATTCGGCCGGCATACTCCTGTTTGAGCTTCAGCACTTCCTCAACATAACCGGCAAAGGCTTGTTTGCCCATGGCGATCCGGGGAAAAGGCTGGTCCTCCTCGCGGCCGAAGTACGGTGTATGGTCGCTGATACCGATCACCGATAACCCTGCAGCAAGGCCGGCTTCGATATAGTCACGGATGTTCCCGTCGGCGTGGCCGCAGCGGAAATGATGGGTATGAAGGTCGAATTTCATCGGGTGTCTGCTCCTTTCTAGTGGTGGGAACTTGCGCGGGCTGCCGTCCGTCCGGTTTATTCGGAACTGATAAAATGCGTCTCCGGCATGCCCTTCAGGTCTCCGAGAAACTGCTGCATCGCCGAGTTGATGTAACGGCTCGATTTGTAGATCACGCCAACCGGGTGCGTCACTTCAAGCTCGGGGATCGGAACAACCTTTAGCGTGCCCTGTTTCAACTCGCGTAATATCGATTGCCGCGAAATGATCGCTGCGCCCAAATTGATTTCCACCATCCGTTTCACTTCCTCGCTGCTGGAGAGCTCCATTACGATGTGCGGTTCGATGTCATGTTGACGTAAGACCTCGTCGATGAAGCGGCGCCCAACCGTGTCGGGCGATAACATAATGAAGGGGACGTCGCGCAGCGACTCGAGAGTGGGTGAAGGGTTACTCGCCAAAGGATGCAGCGGAGAAACGACAAATTCGAAGGTGTCGTAATATAACACCGACGAGAGCACCTGGGGGTTGTTCTCAATCAAATACCCGATCCCGATGTCGACAAGCCCTTGCTCCACGTTTTGATAGATCTGGCTGGAGGGCATGGATTGAATGGTGGTTTTGATCAGCGGGAACTGGTCTTGAAAATACGACAAAATCCGCGGCAAGATCTGAATGGCAATCGAGGTGGTGGTCCCAAGCACAATATGCCCTTGCGGGGTATGTTCCATGTCGGACAGCTTCTGCTTGAGCTCCTCGACGATATCCAGGATGCGCTCCGCTTGTTCGAGAAAGACTTGTCCCCGATCGGTCAACGTAACCGGTTGGTTGCGGTCGACCAGTACGGTGCGGAACTCATCCTCCAAGCTTTTGATTTGGGCCGATACAGCAGGCTGGGTTAAGTTAAGCAGTTCCCCCGCCTTTCGGAAGCTTTTCGTTTTGGATATGGTGATTAGCGTCTCCAACTGACTAATATTCACCAGAAGGCCTCCTTTCTTCCCGTTCCTGGGGAGAACGCCATAGCCGGCGTTTTCCTCGTGATTTAATAATTATAGGTGATGTTCCTTTGCTAAATCAATGATGCGCCGTTTGGGGGACTTTCGACAAAATCGCCCATTAGGGGATTCCCTGGCTCCATCATTCGATTTTTAATGACTTATGTATAGGAATAAAGTATAATATGTTTTAACTAAATGCTGGGTCTAATGTATCGTAAAGTTATTCTCCTAGTGAAAAGGGGCGCATAATTTTGAAAGCAGAAGTCATAAATCCTTTTCTTGAATCCGCGCGTTCGGTCATTCAACAGGTCGTTCAAGTTTCTCCTTCCACCGGGAGTATGGGGGTTAAAGAAATCATTCCTGTGCAGGATCATATATGGATTCAAATCGGCATGACGGGCCACTTCAGCGGCATGGTCGTGTTTGGTTTACAGGAAACCGTGGCGCTGCGCATCGTTTCGGCGATGATGGGCGGCTTTGTCCTGACGGAAATGGATGAGATGGGACAAAGCGCGATCTCCGAGCTTGGCAACATGATCAGCGGCAATGCCAGTACGATTTTGTCCAACCAGGGGTTTGCCGTGGATATCACGCCGCCGCAGATCATCAAAACGGAGAATGCCACCGGGATGGGCCCTCGCAAGGCGCTCTGCATCCCGCTCTTAATGGACGGTATTGGCGAACTGGACATTCAAGTGATGATCTCTTAAGATAAGGGCAGCAAGAAGTCAACTTATCGAGCGTCGGCTGCTGTTAGTGGGAAAGCGGAACTACCGCGAAGGTAAAACGACCGCTAAAGCGGGGCAACCGCGAAAGTGGAAGCCGTGGTAGTGAAGCGACCCGGTGAGGGTGGAATAAGGCAGGCCGGAAACACGGTGGAGTTTGGATGAAGCAAGGGGATACGTCCGGTAGTATGCAGGGATATTTCAGGTATGCAGCTGAACCAGCTAACGGAACGTACAGCCCTTATTTGTCCATTCCTCGACGCTTTCATAATTTAGCGGAACTCAGAGACCTTATAGGTCTCTATTCGTGGTTAAGCGGAATTCAAGATTCGACGTCGATAGCTTCATTGGGATGCGTCGTGATCCGAAGATGACTTATTGAACTACCGAGTTAAATGAAAGTTCAAGAAGGCAGGTTTGGAGCACCGAGAAGGTTGAATGAAGCTAGGGAGTGAGTAGCGGAGCNGTAGACAGATCTACGTGAGCAACGGAAGGACCGGCTGAATTCAAGATTCGACGTTGAATAGCTTCATTGGGATGCGTCGTGATCCGAAGATGACTTATTGAACTACCGAGTTAAATGAAAGTTCAAGAAGGCAGGTTTGGAGCACCGAGAAGGTTGAATGAAGCTAGGGAGTGAGTAGCGGAGCGTAGACAGATCTACGTGAGCAACGGAAGGACCGGCTGAATTCAAGATTCGACGTTGAATAGCTTCATTGGGATGCGTCGTGATCCGAAGATGACTTATTGAACTACCGAGTTAAATGAAAGTTCAAGAAGGCAGGTTTGGAGCACCGAGAAGGTTGAATGAAGCTAGGGAGTGAGTAGCGGAGCGTAGACAGATCTACGTGAGCAACGGAAGGACCGGCTGAATTCAAGATTCGACGTTGAATAGCTTCATTGGGATGCGTCGTGATCCGAAGATGACTTATTGAACTACCGAGTTAAATGAAAGTTCAAGAAGGCAGGTTTGGAGCACCGAGAAGGTTGAATGAAGCTAGGGAGTGAGTAGCGGAGCGTAGACAGATCTACGTGAGCAACGGAAGGACCGGCTGAATTCAAGATTCGACGTTGAATAGCTTCATTGGGATGCGTCGTGATCCGAAGATGACTTATTGAACTACCGAGTTAAATGAAAGTTCAAGAAGGCAGGTTTGGAGCACCGAGAAGGTTGAATGAAGCTAGGGAGTGAGTAGCGGAGCGTAGACAGATCTACGTGAGCAACGGAAGGACCGGCTGAATTCAAGATTCGACGTTGAATAGCTTCATTGGGATGCGTCGTGATCCGAAGATGACTTATTGAACTACCGAGTTAAATGAAAGTTCAAGAAGGCAGGTTTGGAGCACCGAGAAGGTTGAATGAAGCTAGGGAGTGAGTAGCGGAGCGTAGACAGATCTACGTGAGCAACGGAAGGACTGGCTGAATTCAAGATTCGACGTCGAGTTCCTTCTCTGAAATACGTCGTGATCCGAAGATGACTTTTTGAACTACCGAGTTAAATGAAAGTTCAAGAAGGCAGGTTTGGAGCACCGAGAAGGTTGAATGAAGCTAGGGAGTGAGTAGCGGAGCGTAGACAGATCTACGTGAGCAACGGAAGGACCGGGTGAATTCAAGATTCGACGTCGAGTTCCTTCTCTGAAAATACGTCGTGATCCGAAGATGACTTTTTGAACTACCTTTTTGAAGGGGAGTTAGGGAGTGGGTATTTCGTTAGAGGGCAAAATCACCGTTGTCACCGGCGCATCCAGCGGGATTGGTGCGATGGCGGCGCAGATGTTGTCAGAGCGTGGGGCGGTCGTCGTATTGGCTGCTCGAAATGCGGATAAGCTGAAGCAGGTGGCAGCGAAAATGGCAGGCCCGCATCTAGTGCTGGAGATGGATGTTGGCAGCGACGCTTCTGTGGAGGATGGGTTTGAACGAGTTCTGAAGGAATTCGGACGAGTGGATATTCTGCTGAACAATGCGGGATACGGCAAATTCGAATCCCTGGAGCACATGCCGGTTTCTGAATTTACGGAAATGATGAACGTCAATTACATAGGAATGGTGCGATGCACGAAGGCGGTGCTCCCCTCCATGAAGGCGGCCCGCTCCGGACGGATCGTCAATGTCGCCTCGATGGCGGGGAAGATCGGCACGGCCAAATCGACGGCGTACACCGCGACCAAGCATGCGGTCGTTGGCTTCGGCAGCGCGCTGCGCCAAGAGGTCCGGGAGTACGGCATCACCGTGTCGACGATTAATCCGGGACCGATTGATACGCCCTTTTTTGAGATCGCCGATCCCAGCGGGGGGTACGTCCAGAACGTGCAATGGATGATGCTGAAGCCGGAGCGTGTCGCCAAAGCGATGGTGAAAGCGGCGGAAAAGGGCACAACCGAGATTAACCTGCCTTGGATCGCCGGCGTAGGGGCCAAATGGTACCAGATGTTCCCGCGCTTGGCGGATCGTTTAAGCTATCGGATGATGAATAAGAAATAATAGCCTGCCTGCGAAGGCAGGTTTTTTATTTGCGGCTGGAGCAGGAAGAGGGGGAGGGGCGGTTGCGGTTCTACAAAATGAGGCGGTTGAGTTGGAGCGTAAAAATGTTGTATTGAATACAACATTTTTACGAGCTATGGTATATTTCAAACCGAATTGTTGTAAAAAGTACAACATTCGGATCGCCATAGGCAAAATGAAGCATGAAATGTTGTATCAAATACAACATTTCACGGAGAATAGATCGTTTCCCGCCAAAAATGTTGTATCAAATACAACATTACAGAAAAGGCGGGGCCGTACCTAGAAAAATGAGGGCAACAAAAAGAAGCCTTCATTTGTTGTGACTCATGCTTATCGCATATAATGAAAATATTGGTATGGGACAACACGTAATATGAAAATAAAGGATGAACGTTGAAATGACGAAATTAACATTTGCCGGGCTGGGAATTGGAGAGCAGTTGACGGCAGCTTTGCTGGACTACGGGATCTCGGAGCCATCGCCGGTACAGGCGGAATGCATTCCTGCGGCGCTGGAAGGCCGGGATGTCCTTGCGCAGTCGCAGACAGGCACCGGGAAAACATTAGCTTACCTGCTGCCATTACTGCAGCGCATCACGCCGGCGGACAAAACGCTGCAGGGGTTAATCTTAGCCCCAACCCAGGAGTTGGCGATGCAAATCCAGCGGGAAGCGGAGAAATACGGGGAGCCGCTGGGGATCAAAACCCAGGCGCTGATCGGCGGCGCTGCGATCAAACGCCAGCTGGAGAAGCTGAAGCAACACCCCCAGATCGTTGTAGGTACACCGGGCCGCATCCGCGAAATTCTGGCGCTGCGCAAGCTGAAGCTGCATACGCTGCGCACGGTCGTCGTTGATGAGGTAGACCAAATGTTCCAGCTCGGCGGTACGGCGGATGTGGAACAGATCTTACGCGGGACGCTGCGGGAACGCCAGCTGATGTTCCTGTCGGCGACGATCAATCCGGAAATCCGGGCACTGGCGGCGAAAGAGATGAAGGAGCCGCTGGAAATCGGGATCGAACCGGAGCAGCGGACGTCCAAAACGATCGAGCACCTCTACTTCGTATGCGAAGCGAGGGACAAGATTGATATGCTGCGGCGGATCATCCGCCATTTCGAACCGGAGCGGACGATCGCTTTTATCAATAATACCGATCAAATTGCCGAAGTAGAAGGAAAAATGAGTTATGTCGGCCTCAGTGCCGGGGCTTTATACGGCGATGCCGACAAAACGGCGCGCAGCTTAACGCTGAAGCGATTCCGCGAAGGGAAGATCCGCGTCCTTGTGGCGAGCGATGTGGCTGCGCGCGGGCTGGACATCGAGGAGCTGTCATTGGTTGTGAACCTGGATCCGCCGATCGATGCCGAGCACTACGTTCACCGTGTGGGCCGGACCGGACGCATGGGCCGCCAAGGTTTAGCCGTATCGATCATCGCGCCGCAAGAGGAGTTCATCATGCGCAAGTTCTCTCGGGAGCTGGGCATCGAGATTGAATCGAAGGCGCTCTATGGCGGGAAGCTGACCAACGCGGGAGCGGATGCTCCAGGCAAGCGGACTCGTCCATCCGGCAGCGGCAAGTCGGGGGCTGGTGCTCCAGTCCGCCGGACAACCGCGCCGGGGACAACCAGCCGTCCCGTCGGGGAGGGGAGCAGCGGACGGGCTGGCAAGTCCGCGCACATTTCCGGGCGGCCGGGGAGCAAAGCAGCTTCCGGCAACGGAGGAGCGCGGAAGGAGACGCCGGCTGCCGAGCGGAAGAAGGATCGCCTGCAGGATCGGAAGAATAAAGGCGCTCCGAAATGGTTGAAAAATAAGCCGCCGCGGAGTTAGGCGGAGCGTGGGAGGCGTTAAGTTTGAGTGGAAGTGAACTGCCCGTATTGCAGGTCGAGGAGCTAAGCGGGGGGTATAGCTTGGGGCGGCCTGTACTTCACGAGATCAGCTTCGAGGTGAAGCCGGGGGAAATGGTCGGGCTGATCGGGCTGAACGGGGCCGGCAAAAGCACAACCATGAAGCATATCCTTGGGCTGATGGCACCGCATCGGGGCGAGATTCTGATCTCCGGCCATACGCGCAGCGAAGCGCCGGAGGCGTATCAGTCGCAGCTGGCTTTCGTTCCCGAGTCGCCGCTGCTATACGAAGAACTGACGGTCCGGGAGCATTTGGAGTTCGCCGCCCGGGCCTACGGCGTGGAGCCGGGGGCTTACCAGGAGCGGGCCGACCGCCTGCTGAAGCTGTTTCATATGGAGGAGAAGGCCGACAGTCTGTCGGCCCATCTCTCCAAAGGGATGAAACAGAAGGTGATGATCATGTGCGCGTTCGTCGCCCGGCCGCCGCTGTATATTATCGATGAGCCCTTTTTGGGATTAGATCCGTTGGGCATCCGTTCGCTGCTGGATTTCATGCTGGAAATGAAGCAAAGCGGTGCTTCGATTTTGTTAAGCTCGCATATCCTGTCGACGATCGAAAATTACTGTGACCGCTTTATCGTCCTGCACCGAGGGAAGGTGCTGGCCCAAGGGACGCTGGCCGACATCGGGGAGCAGGCGCAAGCCTCGGGAGCTTCGCTGGAGCAGATCTTCTACGCCTTAGTGAAGGACGGCGAATAGCGATGGAGCTTCGATCGCTGCGGAGCCGGCGAAAAGCAGACTTCTGGGGCAAAGTGCTCCCGTATTTGCCCTATGTGTTTCAAAGCGGTGTCGCCGTGCTGATGCTTCTGCTTCTGATCGCATTTTCGGCATGGTATACGGCGTTTCTGCAGAACATTCCGCCCGGTTTGCCGATTCGCTGGATTTTACTGGTGCTTTGGGGTCCGCTGACCGTATATGCCGGATTTCGAACCTATGCGCAGCCGGCCGATGTCATTTTCCTGCTGCCGCAGGAGACGAAAATAACGACATACTTGACCCCGGCTTTTCGGAACGGACTGATTTATAAGCTGATTGGACTCTATATCGTGGTTCTGCTGGCTTGGCCGCTATATCAGCGCAGCGGCGAGGGGGGAGCGATCCAGCCCCTTTGGCTGATGTTGCTCGCACTGTTGCTGCTCAAGGCATTAAGCGCATACGGGGCTTGGCAGGAGTTGCGAATCACGACATCCCGGGCTAGAGCCGGGTATCGCTTCCTCCGCTGGTGTTTTGTTCTGCTGATGACTGCAGCTTGGATCTGGCAGCCAGCCTGGAAAAGCGCCTTGTTCACGGTACTCGTCAGCCTCAACTACGCCCTGATCCTACG
Source organism: Paenibacillus rubinfantis (assembly GCF_001486505.1). Classification (GTDB taxonomy): domain Bacteria; phylum Bacillota; class Bacilli; order Paenibacillales; family Paenibacillaceae; genus Fontibacillus; species Fontibacillus rubinfantis. Next base: position 124,069 of record NZ_LN909062.1, on the reverse strand, counting down.
GTTTCCGATGAAGCACAAAGTTCCTTGGGACAACCTGATTACCGCCGAACGTTCGGCAGCGGCTCGAGTGATGCTGGTGCTGGGTTGGTTTGTGGACGTGCCGGCGGAAGGACAAAAGGTGATCCGCCGCCGCTGGCTGTCCGGCATCGGTAACCGAATTCCTTGGAAGCCAACCGACGCTTATCGGTACTTGCTGGTCAAGACATTTGTGCGCAGTGAGCTGCTTGGTATCGTGATGCGACTGACGCTGCTCGGCATGGTGCTGGCGGGATGGAACAACAAGTCGTGGCTGGGGCCGGCCATCTATTTGTTATTTGTGTTTCTGGCGGGGACGCAGCTGGCCTCCTTGCGTCAGGCCCATCGCGATTCGCCGGCCGCCTCCTACTATCCGCTGCCGGTTGGTGCGCGGAAAGCGGCGGCGTTGCGACTATGCTCCCGTCTGCTATTTGCGATGACGGTACTGCTCTGGTTGCCGATGGCGGTGATCCCGGGCGGGGATGCTGCTCTAACGTTTGGTTCCTTGGCTGCGGGTCTCCTGCTGGCCTTTGGCATGCGTTCCTCCTGGGCGCGCAAATGGAATGAAGAGGAAGAAGAATAACCTAAGAAAACGGACCGTTCCCCAATTCGGGAACGGTCCGTTTTTGCTTGAAGGCCTTATTTTATGCGTCGATTGTTACAGGATGGAACGGCTAACGATAACCAACAGGATAAAGAGAACCAGGATCACGCCTGTGCTCGTAAACAGGCCGCCGTAGCCGCCTCTTACTTCTTCAACTCCGCTCATTTTCATTCCCCTTTCCCATTCAGGTGTTGTGTGATCGTACACCGTATTGTATGAAAAGGGGCCAGAGCGTGCGTGGGCCATCGTGCCGATCTCCGGCGGACTGCCGCCTATTTGGCTTGCAGGTCCTGAACGCCTTGATAAATCAGATCAAACAGCTCCTCCAGATACTCCTCTGCGATACAGGAGAAGGCGATCCGCAGGTCGGTGTCGCCAAGCGCGATCGTACCGATACCATACTCGTGGATCAGGTGCTGACGGAGCGATTCCGCCGCTACCGTTTTTAGCTTCAGGCACATGAAGTAACCGGAATTAAACGGATAGTACTCCCAAACATCCCCGTATTTGCCGCTGTCGAGTAAAGCTTTGACCTTGTTGGCCCGGCCTTTCATGATCCGGAACTTCTCTTCCTTCTGCTCGGCGAATTCCTCAGATTTCAAAGCGTGCAGCACAAACGTCTGCGAAGGATGGGCGCCGCTTGAGATCGTGGCGCGGATAATGCCCAGTGTCTTATGCTCCAAGGCAGCCAGGAGGGTTGGGTCTTCGGCGGCGTAAGTAATGAACCCGACGCGGAAGCCCCACACATATTCCTCTTTCGTGGCACCGTCTACCTTGATCGGCAAAATCCGCGGATGGCGTCCTGCCAGTTGGCCAAACAACGATTCCTTTAACGAATCTTCGAAGAACAACCCATAATACGCGTCGTCGGTAACTACGACCACATTGATGCCTTCCTCGGCCGCAGCCTGGATTGCGGCGACGATTTCCCCGCCTTCCTTGGCGCCTGGCGTATATCCCGTTGGATTGTTCGGGAAGTTCAAAATGACGACCGCCTTGCCTTTGTCCTTCTGGGCCAGCAGCGCTTCACGCAGCCCGGCGCTGTTGAAGGTCATGTCCTCGGTAAACAGCGGGAAATTCACGATGTCGGCGTGACGGCGAATCCCGAAGGTGAGCTCGTAGTTCTCCCAGTTTTTGTCCGGATAAATGACGGCGTCACCTTCATCGACGAACAGGTCGGCGACGATGCTGAGGCCGTGAGTCAAGGCGTTCGTGACAATCGGTTGGCCAAAGTTTCTACCGGCGAGCGACGGGTTTTCCTGGAGCATTTTGTCGCGCCATACCTTGCGCAGCTCGGGTTTGCCTGCGGGCGGGGCATAAGGGTACAAATCCTGCGGCTTATAAGCCGACAGCGTGTCCTGTATAGCTGCCAGATGCATCGGACCGCCGTTTTCGGTGGCGATGCCGATCGTGGCGTTAAACTTCTTGGCGTGGGCCGAAGCTTCGGCAGATTGGCTCAGGATGCCTTCCTTCGGGAAATAAATTTCCTTGCCCAGCGTCGACAGCATGTCGTACACGTGCTTATTGCCGGATTTGACGCTCTCATTTAACTGCTCCGCGAGTGGGTTCATCTCATTCATCCTTCCAAATCGGTTTGATATTTTAGGACAGTACCGTCTTAAACTGCCTAACATTATATCATTTCGATTCGGGCGCGTCACGGTGAAATCGCGAGGGGCACCGCCTAATTTTCGCGGTGGGCCGGACAGTATTTCTTCATGTTAGCGATCGTCTCGACATCAAGCTCACCGTCCCGCTTCGCCAGACCGGAGGTCACCGCCGTCCGAGCGGGCTCCTTCAGGTTTTGGCCGAATTTGAATTTGGCACTAACCGATTCCGGGACGATACGACATAACGCGACGGCTTTCAGTTGTCCGGCATAGTCGGGATCCTCCGGTGTGATGGGCGCGTAGCCGCCTTCCGGCTGCAGCTTCTCCATAAACAGGGTGAAGGCCCGGGCTTTTTCCGCCGGATCATCCACCTTTTCCACCCGTCCGCGCACCATGACGCTTTTGAAATAAGCCGAAGCCGGACAGGCCAGCTTGGGATCGGTAAAATAAGACGGGATGATCGCATACTCCTTGGCCACCGTAAAGCTCACGCGCGGATCGCGGGCGAGATGTTTCATTTTCTCCCCGGCCAGGCTTCCGTGAAAGTAAAAATAAGCCCCATCGTATACGAAGTTTAGCGGTGTGACCCGGCTCCATCCATCTTCGCCCACCGTGCCAAGAAAGCCAAAGCTCATCTCCTGTAAAAACTCGTGAATTTCCGCTTCTTCCGTGATGCCGAACTCTTTTCTGCGCATTGCGGCTTCCCCCTCCCTAGCATTGACTTCCAGCATACGCTCGAAATTGACAAGAAAAAAGAACCAATCTAAAGTAATTTTATTGGTCCATTTATAGAGTGCGTATATTTGAGATAGATGCGGAGGGACTTGGGATGACGGACTTTACGATCCCGCTGGCGTCGTTCAGCGAGAAATACCGAACCAAATATTTGGCCGTGTACCACGCGCTGCGCGCAGTGATCCTCGACGGTACGCTGCCGGAGGGGACGCGCCTGCCAGCGACCCGGGAGCTGGCCCAACTATACGGCCTGTCGCGCGGCAGCGTCTCGCAGGCGTATGACATGCTGCACGCCGACGGCTATGTACGGAGCAAGGTCGGAAGCGGCACGTTTGTCGCCGGCGGATGGCAGCCCCCGCGGACGGACGACGGGCCGAAGGCGCTGGAGCAGCGGGCGCTCGCCCGGTTCATGCGCACGGGCGGCTACGAGCGCCATCTGCGCCGGATGCGCCGCCACTACGGCGCCAAGCAAGAGGCGTTCCGCCGTGGCCTGGAACAGGAGCTGGGCGAGCTGTTCCACCTTCGCTCGGCCGATGCCGGCTTGCTGCTATACGCCGAATGGCGTCGCACGCCGGAGGAGTTCCAAGCGTTCCGTCAGGCAGCGGCCGCCCGCGGCGTCCAATTTCGCGATGCAGCGACCTATCGAGTTGCGCCGGGCCCCCCTGCCGCCTGCTTTGCTTTTTCCCATTTGGACGAAAATTCGCTCCTCGAAGGCGTATTTCGCATGAAAGCCGCCTGGAGGGATATTTAAACCCGTGGATTTAACAGGTATAATAGGGAGAAAGAGCTTGTCATTCATTTTTTCATAATGACAATGCCCAACGGTACGGTCAGGCAGAAGTATTCGCCTTTAGGATCTTTTTTGGGAGGGAAGGACATGCTTCACGTTTCACCATCTTCATTTGAATTGAAGCCGGCGTTCGCCAAAATCGTGTGCGAACCCGGTTGGAAATGGCACAAGCGGGAGAAGCCGCTGCAGAACTACGATCTATTCTATGTGTGGAGCGGTGAAGGTACGGTTGTCCTGAACGACCAGCCCATTCCGGTCAGCAAAGGCAGCTGCTTTCTCTTCCGCAAAGGGGACCACACCAGTGCCACGCACAATCCGCAGCGCCCCCTGGTGCTGACGTACATTCATTTCGATGTCCATGAGCCGGTTATGGAAGTGCCGGGCTCTTACCGTGTGCTGGAGGATACGTTGGATTTCGAGTATATGTTGTCTCGTTACGTCCGCTTATTTTTGATGAAGGCGTATGCCGCCGAGGAAGAGGCTCAGCTGATCCTCAAGCAGCTGTTGATCCATCTGCTCCGCGAGGAACGCCAGGTGCCGGTAGAGAAGAAGGTCAGCAATCAGCTGCATGAAGTGATCCACGAGGTGGCTAACTATGTGCTGCAGCATCCGGGTCTGCCCCACAAGGTGCAGGATTTGGCCGCCCGGGCAGGGTTGTCCCCGCGGTATTTCTCCATCAAGTTTAAGGAGATTATCGGGATGTCGGTCCAATCTTACATCATCAAGTCGAGGATTGATCGGGCACAGCATCTGCTGCTGCATGCCGGCATGAATGTCACCGAGGTCGCCGATGCGCTGGGGTACCGGGACATCTTCTTCTTCAGTCGCCAGTTCAAACAATATACGGGGAAAAGCCCGTCGGAAATCCGCTAGGCAGGCTCGCTCGACGAAGCCTATCTCTGTCTAGCATTCAAGCCCATTTGATCTCAACCGCCGAGTGATCAGCTCCGGCGGTTTTTGGCATGCCTCCTGAGCAAGCGTTTCCTTGACCAAAGTCTAGGAAGCGAACCGGTCCCGCGCCTGTGGTCGTTCCGGGGAACCCCGGTATAATTCAGAATAGGTGGAAATATAAGGAGGACGAAAATTCATATGAAACATACATCCAAAATGGCATGGCTGGCCGCATCGGCGGTTCTGTTGACCCTGGCTACGGGCTGCGGTCCGGCGGAAAATCAGCTGCAGCAGACCTTGGGAAGCACCGTTGACTCAGTAAGCCAATCGATCAGCCAGACGGCGGCGTCGGTCCAGCAATCGGTGGCCTTGGCCGCCGGTGAGTGGAAAAACGATCTGACGTTCACGGGACGCTCGCATGAGCTGTCGGCAAGCGGAGAGATCGGCACGGCCGGCAAGTTGCAGTTGGAGAATGCCGTAGGGCGTCTCGAGCTCAAGAAAGGCACGTCCGATCAGATCGTGGTGAAAGCGACGATCCAGGCGGCCGATCTGCCTGCACGTAAGGAGAAGCTGGATAAATTGTTCGAGCAAAGCGAGGTGACCGTTACCCCTCGGGGCAATTCGGCTCAGGTACGCGTGCACGCCAAAGGCGCGCCGGACCAAAATTTGTGGGATTGGGCGCAGAAGGAGCTGCATTTTACCGAATTTCGCATCGATTATGTCGTTGAGGTCCCTGCCGGAATTCAGGAGTTCGAAGTCACAAACAATGTGGGGGAGATCGCGGCAAGCGGGCTGACGGGAACCTACCGGCTTCAAGGAGATGTCGGGTCAATTCGGGTAGAGGACGCCCGGCTGTTAGGCAATTCATCGATCCGTACGGCCACCGGCAGTATTGATCTGAACATTCTCGCCATGGACTCGGGCAGTGAGCTTCAGGCCAAAACCGATGTCGGCAGCGTCACAGCGACGCTGGATCCATCGTTAGCCTGCGATTTGGAAACGTCAAGCGAGTTGGGTGAAATTAACGGGGCAGCGAAAGGACGAAGCGAGCGGGGCGGCGGAGGGCCGCTGATCGCGCTGGGGACTTCCATCGGCAGCGTTACGGTTCAATAACTTTCTAACGGGGAAGAGCCGGCCGAAGCCGGCGGATGTCATCTCTGGATTTAGCGATGATTCGTGGAGTTAAAGCGTCCCAGCGCTTCGCCCATCCGTACTTTGCGTCCGGGCTCGAGCTCGGGCAACGGGGTGAACGTCCCGTTCTGTGTGAGCAGGACGACGGTTGATCCGAATTCAAAGTAGGCTAGATCGTCGCCTTGCTCCCAGCTTTTCGCCGAGGGATCGGTGTATTGGATGCTGCTGACGTTCATCGCGCCCACCTTGACGAGCGCGATCTCCCCATAGGCGTGGGAGATATAAGTGATGAGGCGTTCGTTTCGGCACAACACCTTCTTCATATGACGCATGCCAAAATCGTTAACCGGGTAGACCCGGCCTTTCACATGCTCGCTTTCCAGCCTCTTGCCGGTGACGGGCGCATGAATCCGGTGATAATCGGTAGGACTGAGATAAAGAACAAAAGCGTAACCCTGTTTGTACGTTTCCACGCGTGGGGAGCGCGACAGCAGCTCTTCAAGCGAGTAATCCTGTCCTTTGACGTTCAGGATCGTGCCGGACTGGACCTCGCCCATAAACGTGATCAACGCGTCCACCGGGCTGATCAGCGCTCCCGGCTCCGCGTGCAGCGGGCGCATGCCCGGCTTTAATTTGCGGGTAAAGAACTCGTTCAGCGTGCGGTATTCCCGAAGTTCCTTCTCTGCTTCATGCAGCGGAATCCCGTAGGATTTGGCGAAAAAAGGGATCATCGCCCGGCTCACCCCCGAATGGGAGAACTTGCCCATCATCCGGGATAGCCATTTCCGCGAGGAGAGCTCCGTCATCCATTTCATCCATGCCGCGGCCAAATAGCATCCTCCTAGTCTGTCCGTTAGTGCTGTGTTGGTTTGATGAATTCGTTGCCACTTCCGCTTATCTTGACACAGAATAGGGGCGAAATCAATACGGTGGCTTGTAACCCCGGTTTACAAATTTGTACAAATTAAGGCTTGATGCCTAGGCTGGGTTGGTGTATGTTTATAACAATCGCATAGGGATACGGGGGCTTGAGCGAATCAGGCTGAGATAGCGGCATAATGCGCCGCGGACCGTTAATCTGATCTGGATAATGCCAGCGTAGAGAATCGATCGTCCGGGATGTTTTGCGCATTTTTGCGTGCCCTCGTGACCTGACCGCCGTCTGAGCCTATTCAGACGGTTTTTTTTGCGATGCGATGAATAACATTTTTCAGGAGGAGAGATGAAGATGTCGGAGGTTGTTCAAAAAAGAAAGGGCCGCGGCTTGAAGCTAAGCGATCTGCTGGTGACGGTGCTGGTCTCGCTGGTGCTGGGCGTGGTGTATCATTTCTGGAGCTCGGTGTACAATCTGTTCTCCCCGCTGTTCTTTCAGGCGGATGAACTGGTGTACGGGATGTGGTTTCTGGCCGCAACGCTGGTGTTCCTGCTGATTCGCAAACCGGGAGTTGCGTTGATCGCCGAGGTCGCGGCGGCCCACGTGGAAATTCTGTTCGGCAGCGAATGGGGGGTTCAACTGGTCCTTTACAGCATCCTGCAAGGTTTAGGGGCAGAACTGGTATTCGCCGCGTTCCGGTACCGGAAATTCTCCGGCTCCGTTGCTGCGCTGGCCGGGATTGGGGCCGCTGTTGGTTCGGTGATTCCCGATTTCTTCTACGGCTATGTGCAGGATTACGAGCCGTGGCTTCTGACCGCCAAATATGCCATGCGAGCGGTGAGCTCGGCGTTGATCTGCGGTTACTTCGCTTATGCCGTGGTGAAGGCCGTGGAAGCGACGGGAGTCACCACGCTGCTGCGTCCGGTTGATCCGAAGGACTACGCGGCGTTAAACGACTGATGCGGAAGGCAGAAACGGTTGCGGAAGTCCGGGAGCTGCGGTTGAAATTCCCCGGGGAATCTGAATTCGTCTTTAAGGATTTGGATTTCTCCGTGCAGCGCGGCGAACACGTCCTGCTGCTGGGGCCCAGCGGATGCGGCAAATCGACGCTGCTCCAGGTGTTGTCGGGGATCATCCCGGAATTGGTAGAGATCCCGATGCGGATGTCCGCGCAGCAGCTCCCTTCGTCGTGGAGATTCCTGTTTCAGGACCCGGATACGCAGTTTTGCATGCCTTACGTGGACGAGGAGCTGGCGTTTGCCCTGGAGAACCTGGGAGTGCAGCAGCCGGACATGGCCGCGCGGATGGAAGCCGCTTTGGTCAAGGTGGGCTTGGACCTGCCCGAGCTCCATGTGCCGATCGATTCGCTGTCCCAAGGGATGAAGCAGCGGTTGGCGCTCGCGTCGGTGCTGCTTGGCGATCCGGAGGTGCTGCTGCTGGATGAGCCTTCGGCTTTGCTGGACCCGCAGGGCCGCGAGCAAATCTGGCAAGCGATCGCCAACGTGGCCGAGGATCGCACCTTGATCATCGTCGAGCACCGGATCGAGGAACTGACGGCGCTTGGCCTGGTTGACCGCGTCGTGTTATTTGGACCGGACGGACGGGTGCTAGGCGAAGGGGCGCCGGAGCGGGTGTTTGATACGTACCGGTCCGAGCTGGTGGAGTTCGGCATTTGGTATCCTGGGGTCTGGGATCAATACTTTGCCACAGAAGCAGGTCGCCGATTGCTGGAGCCGGTAGAGGACGGAAGACGTTTGGGCGAGCCGGCGATGGTGCAGCTGACGTCGTATTGCGGACGCCGGCAAGGACGCCCCGTGATTCAAGTAGGGCAGGCCGCCGTGTATCCCGGCGATTGGATCGCGATCACGGGGCCCAACGGCGCGGGAAAAAGCTCGCTGCTGCTCAGCCTGATCAACCTGCTCCCGGCGGAGGGCACGTACGTGTTGCAGGGAGCTCGGATGGAAACCGGGAAGCTGCGCCGCCGCGCCCGCCGGCGGCAGTTGGAGCGAACCGCCCGCGAAATCGGCTTTGTGTTCCAAAATCCCGAGTTTCAATTCGTCGCCGATCGGGTGGCGGAGGAAGTGGCCTTTTCGCTGCGAGAAGACGGATGGGAGGCCGATGGGATTGACGAACGGGTAGCGGAGGTTCTGCGGCGATTTGGCCTAACCGGCTTGGAATCGCGCCATCCCTACCAGCTGTCGCTGGGACAGAAACGCCGCCTCAGCGTGGCCTCGGCGGTGGTGCGCGAGCAACGGCTGCTGCTGCTTGACGAGCCGACCTTCGGCCAGGATGCGGCGAACACGTTCGCCATCCTGCAGTTATGCGAGTCGTTGCGCCGGATGGGGACGGCCATCCTCATGGTGACGCACGAGGAACGGATCGCCGAGCAAATCGCTACCCAGCACTGGGAGGTACGGGACGGGCGGCTGACGTCCCAGCGGCTGACCCGGCGGACAGGGAACTTCAAGACGGATACGAATAAGGGTTCTCCGTCCGGATCTCCCCTGCCGTCTGAGTCGGAAGCCGCGTTCTCCGCGGAGAAGGAACGGCAGGGACAACCTGGCGCAGAGGCGGTGATGACGAAATGAGGAAGTTCTTAACGCCAAAACGGCAGACCTGGCTGCACCGGGCGAACCCGGCCGCCAAGCTGGGGTTGATGATCCTGCTGTTTTTGCTGACGTTATTTACGCATCGGCTGGACTTTATTTTTTATCAAGCGGTTTTGTTTACGGTGCTGCTCTTCCTGATGAGCGGTTACGAGCCGTGGAAAATCGCCCTGCTGGTCGTCCCTTTCGCGCTGATTTTCGCTTCTTCGGCAGCGACGATGATTCTGTTTGGTAAAGGCGAGGAGATTTGGTGGTCCTGGGGATTGTTCCGCATTTCCGAGGAGAGCTTCTTCCGGGGGATTCATATCGGGTTTAAGGCCGTGGCGTTTGCCGCAGAAGGGTTATTGTTCGTGTTAACTACGCCTTCGGTCGCCTTGTTTTACGCGCTGATGCAGCAGGCGAAGCTGCCGCCAAAATATGCTTACAGCTTTATGGCTTCGGTTCGGCTGCTCCCGATGGTCTGGGAGGAGCTGCTTGTCCGCCGCAATGCGCTGCTGATTCGCGGTGTCCGCCGTCCGCGCGGGCTGCCCGGGCTCGTCGCCCAAGCCAAGCTGTACGCCGTACCGATGCTGTCCCAGAGCATCCGCCGAGCGCATCGCGTCGCCGTCGCCATGGAGGCCAAGGCCTTTGACGGCAACCGCTCGCGTACTTATTATTACCGCACCACCTTTTCACGGTATGATGGTTTGGTGATGCTGATCTTAGGATTGGTTGCAGCAGCAGCTTATACGCTGGCGTTTATATACCCGCTGTTTGGCATCGCGGATGTCCGTTATCATTAACGGCGATCACATTCCCAGATCAGCATACGAAAGAGCATGATTCCCTCCAGGGTACGATTTTTACTCGTACCGAAGCTAAAGGGATCATGCCCTTTTTTTTGCTGCCCACGGCCCGTTTATTCAGCAGCCGGCTTCGGCGAATTACGCCGCCAGGCCGTCTGCTCATGCAAATAACGGGCGTAAGCCATCGGCTGGCGATACGAATCCTTCCAAGCTTCGGACATTCCGGCCTTCCGAAATCCGTAACGCTGGTCTCGCCCGTTGGATTCGATAAAGTAAGGCCGCCCACTGGCCGTTAGACCGATATCCAGCCCCAGGTCAGCGAGATGCGGCAGCCGGTTACCGAGATGGCGAGAGATCTCCAGGGCCAGGTTCTCGACATGAGCCAGCGCCGAAGGGACGATCTCCGCCGGTAGCGCTTTGGCCAGCAGCTCCTCGGCAGGTTGCGCTTCTCCGCCTTTGGCGATATTGCAGACGAAGCTGCCCGCGGCGGCGACTTTGGCAAACCGCCCCGTTACCCCCCACTGACCTCCGCTTCCTCGCTGGACGGTAATCCGCAGATCGATGGGACGTTGTTCGAACTCCGCCAGCGGGATGCGCTCCTGCACCAGATAAGGGGTGCTCCGGAGCATACGCCGAGTCCACGGCGGCAGTTCTCCCCGCTGCAGTCGCACCGTATGCCATGGTTGCTTACCTCTGGCTGAAGCATAGGTTAATTCCCACCCGGACGGCGGCGTGTACCGCAAACGCATCACGCCGTGGCCCACGGAGCCGCGAATCGGCTTTAAGATAAGGTCGGGATGGCGGGACATCATCCTCCGCAAGCTCTCGGAGTTCAGAGGCATCGCAGCGGGAAGGTACGCCCGCAGATGGGGAGTGTTCCAGAGGAGACGGTGGATATAGTCTTTCCCGTAACGGTTGTTGGCGTTAAAGATCGTAAACCCTCGGTCGTTCAGGGATTGGAGTTTTTTCTGGGCCGCCAGTTGGGGATACAGCGCACGGTTATGGATGACCGCCGGCAAGGGGAGCCGCTGCTCCACGTATTCGATGCCGTTATAGACATACGCGATGCAGCGGTCCCCCGCTGGACTGATGCCGCCGAGACGCAGGAAAACGGGGGATAATCCGTATTCCTGGGCCGCTTCTTCATATCCTGCGATCCACTCTTGGCCCGTTCTGCGCGTGGGGATCCCTCGGTACATGCTGGAGTTCAGCAAGATTCCGACAGTGTCCTGACTCAAGTGGGTTTCCTCCTTCCCGTGCTTCTTCCTCCAATGTATGTTGTCCCGGGTAAAAAGAGTGGACGACTGTGCTGCGACAGCCGCCTGTTTTCGGGCGATCACCGGGGAGCTTCACACCTATGAATGAATTGGGCTTATCTTCTCAGAAGCAGTCACATTTAGCGGGAAGGTTTCGTATATTTAGGATAACGAATACAAGCGAAACGGTAAGGAGGGAGACTTCCACATGGATCGGGAAAAAGTCGCGGTCATCGCCCCCGGCGCCCTTGCGGCGTCTTCAGGAAAACATCGGCCAGCGGAGAAGGTGTTAGAGCGGATGATCCCCCACGCGGCGGAGCGTCTGCAGATTCGCATCTTCGGCATCGCGGACGGACCTATGCCGTCGCAGGGATGGATCGGCAGCGTTCCCTTCTACCGCCTGCCCGGAGGACGACTCTACTTGGAGACGCTGCTGCGGCATTTGCGCAAATGGCGGCCGGATACGGTGGATGTTCATGGCCGACCGCTGCTGGCTTGCCAGCTGAAGGGGCGGCTCCCGTTATCCCGCGTACTGTTGACGCTGCCCTCCGCTCCGGTCTTCTCCCCTTCCTGTCATCCCAAGGCCTGCACACCGCATGTCCTGGAAAGCGTGGATGGCCTGATCGTCGCCAGCGAACGAGCCAAAGCCGAATTGCTGGAGCGGTTCCCTGCCCTGCTCACCCCGGTTTGGGTGAATCCGCCGGGATCCAGCCTGGAGGATGGCGTGCCGCGCTGGACGCTGGAAGGAGAACAGCAACGACGACGTCGACTGGCGGATCTCGGATGGGCCGACCGTAAAATCGTTCTGCTGTCCGGCCGCCTCCCGACGGCAGGAGAAACGAGCGGAATCGTCACCGCGCTCTCCGACGTTTTGGGCCGGGTGCCAGAGGCGCTGCTGTTGTTCCTGGCCGCCGACCTCCCCGGTTCGTTACGTGAATCGCCGGAGCACCGGGCGACGGATGGGCCCGCCGCCTTGGATCCCAAACGGATTGTCCGCCTGCCGGCCACCCCGAATGCTCCCCTATCGGACGGATATGCTTTGGCCGACTGTTTGGTTCTCCTGCCGGGTAATGACGCGGCTTCGATGCTAACCCGTATTGAAGCGATGGCCATGGGGGTGCCCATTCTGGACGCCAGTGATCCCCGCATCATCGAATTTGCTGTGGATGGCCTGCTTGCCGGAGGGAAGGAAGCGAGCTTGGCGGACCAAATCGTTCTGCTGCTGCAGGATGAAGAGCTTCGCCGGGTCTTTGGCAGCGCCGGCCGGGAAATCATCCGCCGTCATTACCGGTGGGAACACGCCGCGGACCGTTGGGTCGACATCGTACGTGCCGGCTGTGTCCTAACCGCCAGCCGCCGGAGCGCCAAAACCTAAACCGGTCTGAAGGGCCGCAATTCTATGGAAACGCCGAAAGGCGTTTTTTCTTTTTTTCGAGACTGGGCCGGGCTTCGGGGCCCTTGCCGCATTCGTGTGGACAGCTGTACGTTTGCCGTTACCACGCCCTCCGCATGACATACACTGTGGTATATGCTCCGGTATTATCACGTTTTGGGAGGAAATGAATGTGGTCAAAAAACGCAAGCCGCGCCCCCGACTGAACCGCAAACCGATTCAGCGCAAGCCGACGCTGCCGCGTTTGGTCAATCATCCGGACCCCCTGGTCTCCATCATCATCCCCGCGATGAATGAAAGAGCGACGCTGGCCGGTGTATTACGCGAAGCGGGCCGGGTACATCCGCTTAGCGAGACGATCGTCGTCGCGAACGGATCCACCGACGGGACCGCCGAGCTGGCGGAAGCGTGCGGCGCCCGCGTGATCCGTACACCGGAGCCGCTGGGGCATGATGTCGGCAGACGTGTTGGAGCGGAGGCGGCCCGCGGGCAAGCGCTGCTGTTCGTCGACGCGGATATGGTGATCCCGGCTCGGGAACTGCGTCCTTATGTCGAGGCGGTGTTATCCGGCGTAGACCTTGCGTTAAACGGCTACTCGGGTCCGGCGGGGCGGAAGGAAGCCCATCCGGTAGTTTTGGCTAAACATGTCCTAAACGGCTTGCTGCAGCGGTCCGACCTGCGGGGCGCTTCCTTGACGGCGGTCCCGCATGCGATAAGCCGGAAGGGGGCAGAGACCGTTGGACTGGAAGCCCTGGAGGTTCCGCCGTTGGCTTTGGCCCGGGCGGTGCTGCTTGGGCTAAACGTACAGGCGGTTCATACCGTGCCGGTCGGCAAGCTGAATCCTGCCCGGGGACGGGTGCGGGACAAGGGGAAACGCGTGGATCCGCTGACCGCCTTGGTGGCGGGGGACCACTTGGAGGCCATTCATTGGCTGCTCCGCCAGCAGGGTCCTCGCGGTGGGTATAGCGATCTGGGCCGGCAGCGCGGCAAGGTGAGGTGAAACTTTGATCATGGAAACAAAGCATTCAATTAAACCGCGGCGGAAACGGAACCGCAGACCCCCGGTCCGCTCGCGCGGAAGAACCGGCCGGATGAACAACGGCTTGGCTCGCAAAGGGCATCGTTTGGCAAGACCCATCGGGAGAAAAGGGACCGCCGGCAGCAGCTCGCTCCAGCGCCTGAAATCCAAGGCGTTGGCTGCAGGGGTCCGGGCAGCGGCGGAGAGTAAAGGGGCGGGCCAGGGTTCGCCTCACCTGCAGGAGTGCTTTCGGGAATGGGCGCAGGCGGAGCGCATCGACGGTATGCCATATGCGGCCATTCTCACGGCCGCCTTGGCTTATCGCCGTGGATACGCCGAAGCCGCGGGCCTGAGCTCAACTTGGATTCCGCTGCCGCTGAAGGGCAGCGCCTCGGCGATTGTAACGGCCAGCAATGAGGAGAAGACCTTGCCTGCGGTCATCGCGGAGCTGCGCAAGCTGCCGCTGAAGGAAATCATCGTGGTCCTGAACGGCTGCAACGACGGCAGCTTTACCGCGGTGGATCGGGATCCGCGTATCACGCGGCTGAGCTTCCCTGAACGCTTGGGCCACGATGTGGGCCGGGCGATTGGGGCAGCGACGGCCACCGGGGATATTCTGTTGTTCCTGGACGGCGATTTGAGTGTTGCCGCGGAGGATTTAGCGGCCTTCCTTCTCGCCGTGGACCGGGGAGAGGATTTGGCGCTAAACGATTTGTCGCCGTATCTCCCGCCGTTTTCGCAGCAGGATGAGGTGACGCGTTGCAAAGCCTTCCTTAATCTGGCGCTGGGGCGTGCGGATTTGAAGGCGAACTCGCTGACCGCTGTGCCCAACGCTATGTCCCGCCGCGCCCTGCGAACGATGGGAACCGCTGCACTGATCGTTCCTCCCAAGGCTCAGGCTCTCGCCTTGGCCCGTGGTCTGAAAGCAAGCGCCCCGATCTCCGTCGATGTCATTCGCAAGAACCGCATCCGCAACAGTAACAGCGGCGCGGGTAATGCGGTTGCAAAGATGATCATTGGCGATCATCTGGAAGCGCTCGGTGAGGTCATGAAAACGGAGGGCGTTCGGCTGCGATTCACAACCCTGGGGCGCAGCCAAATCGCAAAAATGAGGAATGCGCGATGAACGGAAACGGCGTAACGAGTATCATTATTCCGACCTATAACGGGCTGCACCTGCTTGCCCCTTGCGTAGCGGCGATCCGCCAATACACGGAAACTCCATACGAGATCATTGTGGTGGATAATGGCTCTGAGGACGATACCGCCGCGTTCTGCCTGAGGGAGCATCTGATCCTGGCGGCATTGCCGCGCAATGAGGGGTTTCCGATCGCGGTGAACCGAGGGTTATCCGTTGCTTCGGGGGATCAACTGCTCATCCTGAACAACGATGTTACGGTTTCCCCGCGATGGCTTTCTAACCTGCTGCTGGCGCTGAACAGCGCCCCCGATGTGGGGCTTGTTGGTCCGGTGACCAATTATGCCAGCGGACGGCAGCAGGTGGTTATAGACTGGGCCGAAGGTGAGGATTTCAGTCAAGCGGCGGACCGCCATAATCATGCGGACTCTGCGAAATGGCAGGAAGTTCAGCGGCTGGTTGGCATGTGCCTGCTGTTTAAGCGGGAAGTGCTGGAGCGAGCGGGAGGGTTCGACGAGCGGTTTTCGCCCGGCCATTACGAGGATGACGATTACTGCTACCGCGCGCGGCAGTTGGGCTACCGTCTGCTCATTTGCGGGGATACGCTGGTGTACCACGAAGGCAGCTCCAGCTTTCGAGCCCAGCATCCGGAGGGGTGGAACGAACTCCTGGAGCGGAATCGCCAGCGGTTTATCGAAAAGTGGGGAGAGGATCCCTGGAAATTCATCTGAGGAGCAAATCAAAGCTTTGGCACAAGGGAGGAGCGTTCATGAAAGGCGTGATTTTGGCGGGGGGCAGCGGCACGCGTCTATACCCGCTGACCCGATTGATCAACAAGCATCTGCTTCCGGTCGGGAATTATCCGATGGTCTGTTACGGCATAGAACGGCTGCGTCAAGCTGGAATCACCGACATACTCATCATAATCAGTAAGCAATCGGCAGGCTTGTATGCCGATTTCCTCGGCAGCGGGGAGAACTTTGGGGTGAACCTCACGTATCGCGTTCAGGAGTCGGCCGGGGGAATCGCCGAGGCGCTGGAGCTGGCCGAAGGGTTTATTCCACCGGGCGGCAAGTTCGTAGTTCTGCTGGGCGACAACTTGTTCTTGGACGATTTGACGCCTTATGTGGAGCGATTTAAACAGCAGCCGGCGGGCTGCGCCCGGGTGATGCTGAAGCCGGTGGAGGATCCGCGGCGCTACGGCGTACCGGTATTTGCTCCGGACGACCCGGACCATATTGCCTATATCGAGGAAAAGCCGAAAAAGCCGAAATCGACATATTCGGTCACCGGCATTTACATGTACGATGACGCCGTGTTTGGCATCATTCGCAGCATCGAACGGTCCGCCCGCGGCGAGCTGGAGATTACGGACGTAAACAACCGTTACGCGCGGGACGGCAGGCTGGAATTCGACGTGCTCCAGCTGTGGTGGGGAGACGCCGGCACGCTGGAATCGCTGCAGGAAGCCGGCATCCATATGAAAGGCGTACTCCCCTAAGCGATTGGGGGGGCGGAAAGGAGGGACGGGATGGCTTCACGCGACAATCCATCCGGCCGCGGCCGCACCGAGCGCCAACGGCGAGGTGCGATGGCGGATCTTGATTCAGAGGGGGGGTCGGCTCGTCCACCTGTTACCGCGGGCGGCGAATCCAAACAAGGTCGGGCCGGTTCGGGCACGCCCGTGAAACCAGAGCATGTGTCACTTCGACACATCAAGAGGTGAATAGGGGAGGACGGCTACCGCGAAGGCTTGTTTGAAGGCGGGGAAGCCAAGCTAGGCCGCTTGATTCCCCGCCATACGCTGCTGCCCGAGCTGCGGGTGGACGATGTCATCGCCGCGGGATTCCCCGCCGTTGCCGGCCGGCTCCATCCGCTGCTCCCCCCATCCGGCGTGTTTGCCGCCGCGGACGGGGCATTGCGGGAGGGCCGACCGCTGTCCGTCGTCCGCCTTGGCGACGGGGAGCTGATCACCTTGGCGCACGGTACGGTGATCTCCACCGAGGAAGCGCTCCGCTGGGGGGCTTTTTTGCCCTATGCGGGCGTGCAACTGCCAGACCCGGCCGCGCGCGAGGCGTTGGCGGCGGCTGTACGGGCCGCCGATATCATCGGAGTGCCGGAATCCCGGCATCCGTCCTACCAAGGTCTGTTGTTCCCCGTGCTGCGCCACTATGGGATCGATTACCGCGCGCTGCGAATGACCACGTCGACCGTGAACTACGAACTCAATGCCAGCGGTTTATTGACGAGGCTGATGTACGGCCGGCGCGTCCTGTTGATCGGCAACCAGGCGGAGGCCTTGGCTGGGTTTCTTGGGCAGCGCGGCGTCCACGTTGTCGGTTGGCTCGCTCCGGTGCAGGGCGTAGCCGATGCGCCGGCGGTCGCCATGCGCGTGCGGGAATGTCCCGACTTTGACCTGGCTCTGGTTTCGGCCGGTGTAGCGGCGGTGATGATCTGTGCATGGCTGTCCTTGGAGCTCGGCAAGGTGGCGCTGGATATGGGACATCTGGCCGACAAACTGATAAAAGGCGAGGCGGCATGGCCGCAACTCGGGGAGGTGCACACCGGTGCCAACGGAAATTGACGGAACTACCAATTCTCAGGCGAAGCGTCCTTCGGGAACCTACGGGCAAGGGTACGCCGCCGGATATGCGTACGGGGTCCGCGAAGGACTCCGTACGTTTGGTGTAAATGAGGCGATCACGAGCATCATCATTCCGACTTACGATCGCGTAGACCTGCTGTTGCAATGCTTGGATCATATTGAACAACATACGTCTTCCCCGCATGAGGTGATCGTTGTTGATAACGGCTCGACCGACGGTACGGCCGCGGCGGTCCGGCGGCGGCGCGGCCAGGTACGGCTTGCGGTGCATCCGCAAAATTTGGGATTCGCCCGCGCCGTAAATACCGGCCTGATGATGGCCAAGGGAAATACCATCGTGCTGCTGAACAACGACGTGCTGGTGACAGAGCGCTGGCTGGATCAACTGCAGGCATGCCTGCGGCAGTTTCCGGAAGCGGCCGCGGCAGGGCCTGTCACCAATTACATCAGCGGCGAACAGCAAATCGACGTTCCCTATGAAGATGTAGCGGATATGCCGGCTTTCGCCGCCCAGTACAACCGCCCCGATCCTTTGAAGTGGCGCGTGACCGACCGGCTGGTGGGCTTTTGCGTTGCATTTCCGCGTACGACCCTGGAGCAAATCGGTTATTTTGACGAGGGGTATGAGATCGGGAACTTCGAGGACGACGATTGGGTCGCCCGTCTGCGCCTGCAGGGGAAACGGATGGTGATCGCCGGGGACACCTTTGTTCATCATTATGGAAGCATGACGATGAAAGGCTTGGGTTCCCAAGGCTTTCAGGAAGTTAATACCCGCAATCATCATTTTTTCAACGAAAAATGGGGGGACCTGCACGCCTTGTATACACGGCTTCCGGCGTGGCGCGGCGACCGAGTGCTGCGGGCGGCGGATTTCTATCCGACCCACGTGCGGGTCCGGGACGTCAACGGGGGCGTCCATTGGCTGGAGCATGGCGTTCGCTATCGCTTGCCGCAGGCTGGCGCCCTCGAGCCGGAGCCGGCGCGGCTGTCCGTGCTGGAGCTGCTCCAGCTGCCGGCCGGGCCCGTCCGTTCGCCGGAGCAATTGCCTTGGCTTACCGGCGGCCCGCCGCCTGAAGCAGGCTTGGCGGACGGCGTTGTTGTCGTGGTCAGCGGTGGACGGTGCTATCAAATCGATCGCGGACAGCGGAGGGAGATTATCTCCGAATACACGCTGCGCGCCTGGGGGCTTGAACCCTTGGGGGCCGCCGTATCGGAAGAAATGCTGGCCGCTTATCCCGAGGGGGTCCCCATTCTGCCTCCGCCGCGAATCATCAGCGATGATTTATAGGCTGGAACGGGCCGTTTCCCCAGGAACACGCGTATTCGTAGCGGCATATGTTATTGCAGGGCACCTGAGGGGCCGCTGTCCGCTGTCCGCTTTCCCATGCGACAGCCGGCCTTAGGCGAGGAGGAATCAGGGTGGAGCAAAAAATAACCGAGATCATCTTGCACATGGCCCACTCTCATCAGCAGATGGCGCGGGTGATCGATGCCGATCGGCAGGTTGCCGTACGGATGGCGCAAATTGTGCACGCGATTCCCGATGCCGAGCCGGCGTTCGAAGGAGCGCCCGGCATTTTGGAGAATTCGGGCCGGATTAACAAAAGCGTGATCTCCTATTTAAATGCCATTGCCGATTTGCAGGAGGCGATGGCGGAGAATTTGGGTGTGGTGATGAAACAATTGAAAGGCCATGAGGAAGAGTGAGGTCAGAGAAGCGGGGTATGATGCCATGAGCAGGGAACAGGCCTATCTGAACATCCTGGATGCAGCCGCGAAAATCCAGTGGAACGTAGCGATGATTCTAGAAGCCAAAGCGGTCGAATCCGAAAAGGTACGCAACTGGATCTTGAATCATGTGCTGGATAGCAGTTTTGAGGACCACGAAAAGCAGCTGTCCGATCCGCTGGACGTCCACGATCAGCTCGTCGAGGTGATCGAGGGCTTAACCAAGCTGCAAAACGGGCTGTGCAGTAACTTGAAGACGGTATTGCCGCCTGAGGATGAGGATGGCGGCGGTGACGGCGGCCTAGACGGCAGCTTTAGCGGGATGTTCGGCGGTGACTTTGATCTGGAGGATTCCAGCAAATGACGATGCCCCCCCTTCAAGCCGGGGAGGAGGCCAAACTCCGGTTGATCGATGCGATCAGCCAGAGCCAGCTGGCGATGGCGCGGATTCTCGGCAGCCTCGCCGATGTGACCGAATTATCCCCGGATGCCGCCAGGCATATCGCCGGAAATATCGATAGATTGACGAAATATCAGGAAGCGATGGCCCGCACGGTCTGCGGGTTAACTTTTCATCGCGTCAAATACGGAACTCCTTCGTCGCCATGGATGATCGAAGCTTGTTATGCCGCATACGACGTTACCCGAGGAGAACAGGAGGAAGAATGATGGCAAAAACCAAACTCCGGCGCACCCGCCGTGTGAAACCGCGCGCGCTGAGAAAAGCTCGGCCCCGTAAAAAACGGAAGCTATCCCTGCGCCGGGGGAGCAAGCTGACCCATGCCCGCCGCAAGCGGCGCAAGCTGGTGCCTAAACTGCGTTCACGCCGCGGCAGAAGAAGATTAAGACGCCGGCGGCGTGCCGCATTGCCGGTACCGGCAGCTGTACTTCCGGTCGCCGAGCCGGAACCCGTAGCCGTTGCACCGGGTACGCCGGAGGATGCCGCGGTGTACGACCAGGCCTATAACGAGGCCTATCAAGAAGGATTCAACAGCGGGTTCGCCCAGGGATATGAGGATGGGCACAAGATGGCTTACAAAAATCAAATCTAGCAAAAACCGCTGCCGGTGCCGGCAGCGGTTTTTTTGTGTTTACGCCTCGAGAGGCGGCATTCGCCAATTTATCAGGCAGGCGGGTAGTCGTCCATGATGCACGTGTCCCCTCAGCATATATTTATTAAGACCCAGGAAACGCAAGAATGAATTCCACGAAGATAGGATGAAGAACCTTGGAAAACGTCAAGGAAAACCGGTACGGCGAAGCTCGTCAAGCCGGTTACCAGGAAGGGATCCGGTATGGCGGATGCCAGGCCGTGCTCGAACGAATTCCGCCGGTCATCCGGCCCAAAGTGGACCTGCGGGTGCTGTACGTGCCTCAGGGGTTCGATGCGATCGACGAAGGGGTGGAAGCCGCACTCAGAGAGCTGACGCGGGAGTGTGTCGTGGCCTCTGCGGAAATGATGCTGCAGGAGACGGAGCGCCTTCGTCCCGATCTGGTGCTGGTGATGAATTCGCTGCATGTGTTTCCTCCCGACCACGCCGCGCAAATGGAACGAATTCGGGAGATGGGGATTCGAACCGCCGTCTGGTTCGTCGACGACCCCTATTTTACCGATGATACGATCGCGTTGGCTTTAAGCTACGACTTGGTGTTTACACACGAGGTCGAATGCGTGCCGCTCTATCGTTCGCTGGGGGTTCGAAGCGTTCACCATCTTCCGCTGGCCGCCAATCCGCACCAATTCCGGCCGGTTCCGGCTCGCCCGGAATACCGCTACGACATCTGTTTCATCGGCAATGCTTTTTGGAACCGAGTCGCTTTGTTCGACCGTCTAAGTTCGTTCCTGCAGGACAAACGGGTGCTGATCGCCGGATTTCATTGGGATCGTCTGCCCCGTTACGAACTGTTGTCACGGTTTATCCGTCCCGGTTGGGTTCCTGTCGAGGAGACGGTTCGTTATTACAACGCCTCCAAAATCGTGCTGAACATCCACCGCCCAACGCAAGCGGGCCAGGATAACCGAAACGGTCGAGACACCCCGGGGGGATCGATCAACCCGCGAACCTATGAAATCGCCGGCTGCGGCGCTTTTCAAATCACGGACATCCGCAGTGATCTGGCCTCCTACTACCAACCCGGCTACGACATCGAGACGTTCCGAGATGAGGTGGAGCTGGAGGCGAAAATCCGTTACTACCTCGAGCATGAGGAGGAACGACGCCAGATCGCTTGGCGCTCGCTGTGGACGACAACGGCGGTCCATACGTATTCGGACCGAATTAGTCGTCTGTTAGCCGCAGTCGCTGAGAGCTAACTTTGAAAGAACCCATCCAAAAAGGAGTGACATTATGTTCACAGAGGAAGCGGCTGGTCCTATGATTCAGCCCGTGCTGAGCCCGGCCGAGAGCGGAAGAACCAATGGGCTTCGCGACGGCTATGCTGAGGGGTATTTGAGAGGGAGAGCCAGCTATATCATGAGTCAGCCACGGCCGGTTTTTCCGGTCCGTAAATTAAAAGTCCTATATGTCAGTTCGGGAAAAGGGTTCCCGTATTCTCCGCTCGACGAGGCCGTAACTTCAACGCTGCGCACCTTAACCACCGAGATGATCGCCGCCGTACCAGGGGACCCGATTCCGGATTTGGTTGCGCAGCATAAGCCCGACCTGCTGCTCGCGCTCGACGGGCTGGAGCTTCCCGTGGAGCATGTGAGCGCCGTACGGGCGATGGGCGTTCCGACGGCGGTTTGGTTTACGGATGATCCTTATTATACCGACTTGACGATCCCGTTGAGCGCTCACTACGACTATGTTTTTACCCTGGAGCGGAACTGTGTCGACTCCTATCGGGCGGCCGGTTGCAGCCAGGTCCACTATCTTCCGTTCGCCGCGTATCCCGAGCACTATCGGCCGACGCTGATCCCCTCCCCGCACCGCCGCAATCTCAGCTTTATCGGCTCGGCGTACTGGAACCGGGTGATCTATCTGCAACCGGTCCTTCCTGCTCTGATGGAGCAAGGCTTATTGATCAACGGCATCTGGTGGGACCGCCTGCCTGAGTTTCCGGCCTATGCAGACCGTATCGAGCTAGGGAAATGGATGGGGCCGGTGGAGACCTCCGAGGTCTACAGCGGATCAAAAATCGTCTTAAATCTGCACCGTTCCCCATTTGAGGAGGACGTCAACAACAACAAAGCCGGGATTCCGGCCGCCTCGCCCAATCCGCGGACCTTCGAAATCTCGGCCTGCGCTACGCTTCAATTGGTGGATGCACGCGATGATTTAGCTTCGTTTTACACTCCCGGCGTGGAGATCGAAACCTTTTCCACGCCGGAGGAATTGGTTGATAAAGTGCGTTTTTACCTGACTCATGAGGAAGAAAGACGGGAAATCGCGCTGCGCGCACTGGATCGGACCCTGCGGGATCATACGTATGCCAATCGGTTAGATCAGCTGCTGTCTGTGATTTTCGGGTGATATCTACGCATAAGGAGGGGCAATCGTGCCGGAAAAGAAGAAGCTGCTGCTGTTTTCGCATGTGTGCAATTCAAGAAACGTAACCGGTGCCGAGAAGCTGTTGTTGTTTAATGCGAGGCAGCTATCGGCTTCCTACGACTGTACGATTGTGGTTCCCCGGCAGGGCAGCTTGTCGGTATTGGCCAATCGTTACGGGATCCGGACCCTGCTGTGCGAAAACGGACTGCTTTACGGGATGTGTTCTCCGCATGCCAGCCTAAGCGGCGAGTTTCATGCGATCGCCTGGAGCGAACCCGTGCGGCGCACGATAGAGCTGCTGGAGGAAGAGCGTCCGGATGCCGTGCTTGTGAATACCAGCGTCAACGTGACGCCGGCCATCGCCGCCAAACAGCTGGGGATTCCCGTCATTTGGCAGATCACGGAGGTGATTGCGCCCAATGAGTTCACCGCGGAGGCAGTCCATCTGATCGACCGTTACAGCGACCTGATCATCGGGATATCCGACTCCGTGCTGGCTCCCTTCCAGGGAACCCTGGCGGCGGACAAAACCGCGCTGCTGTATCCCTCCTGGAATGCCGAGGATATTCACTCCGACCTCTGGCCAGCGCAGCGCTGGCACAAAAGAGCGATGTGGAAGGTCAAACCGTCGGAGGTGCTGGTGGGTTATATTTCGTCCTACCTGATCCCGGAGAAAGGGGCCGATCATTTTATCGCGGCGGCGCTGATTCTGGCCGAACGATTCGCCGAGGCGAAGTTCGTGGTGGTTGGCGCGGAGATCCATCAAGAGTATTTCCGGAATTTAAAACGGGCGGTTCAGGGTTCGCCGCATGCGAACCGCTTTGTGTTCATTAACTTTGAGGATCATGTGGAATCCGCTTTTAGCGCGATGGATATCGTGGTTGTTCCGGGGATTCTGCCTGAAGGGTTTGGGTTAACCGCGCTGGAAGCCATGGTCTTCGGCAAACCGGTGGTAGCCTATGCCTCGGGTGGGCTGCGCGAAATTTTGGAGGCGGCCGGCAGCGGGGCTTACCTGGTACCAACGCGGGAGATTGGCGGACTTGCGGACAAATGCGCAGAGCTGCTGTCCTCCATGGAACTGGCCCGCAGTGTCGGAGAGAGAAACCGGGCTCAAGCGGAGGCGGTGTTTGGTCCGGCAGCCTTTGCCTTACGGCTTCAAGGGCTGGTTCAGCGCATGCAGGAGCTATCGGGTGTGGTGGTGCCTCTGCCCGAACCGGCACCGGTGAATCCCCCGGCCGCCGGGGATTTTCGCTCCGGCTCAGAGGCTGTCGGGGAACCGGCGGCTAAGGGGCGCACCAAACCCGCCGTTCGCCGCAGAAGGGTGAAGCTGAAGCGCGCCAAGCGACTGCGCAGGAGAAGAGCCGGTGCCGGAAGAAGCTTGTCTGCTCGGCGCGGCGGGAAGGGGCGCGTCCGCAAGCCGGTCCGACGCCGGCGCAAATCCGGCCGAGGAGCGGCAAGAGCCCGTACGAAACGGATACGTAAACGCCATAAGTCTGCAAGGAGATGAGACCGTGAAGATCATGACCATATTGGGGACTCGGCCGGAGATCATCCGGCTTAGCCGGATCATCCCGCTGTTGGACCGGTGGGCCGACAAGCATGTGCTGGTGCATACGGGACAGAATTTTACGGCTAGTCTCAGTGATGTCTTTTTTCAGGAGCTGGGGTTGAGACAACCGGATTATATCTTTCAAGATCAGCAAACGACGCTGGGCAGCCAGCTGTCGGCAATGTTCGGCCAGATGGAGCGGATCCTCGATGCGGAGCGGCCCGATCGCGTGCTGCTGCTGGGAGATACGAACAGCGCCCTTTGTGCCCTATTGGCCGAGCGGCTGGGTTACCCGGCGATACACATGGAAGCGGGCAACCGCTGCTTTGACCTGGAGGTTCCCGAAGAGAAGAACCGGAAGGTCATCGATGCGGTATCGACCATCAATATGCCCTATACCCCTCAGAGCAAAGCCCATTTGCTCGCAGAGGGCGTTCCAAGCAAACGCATCGTGCTGACCGGCAATCCGATTTATGAAGTGATGAAGCACTACGAGCCGCAGATCGAAGCGAGCGACATCCTGCAGCGGCTGGGATTGAAAGAAGGAGAGTATTATCTCGTGACGGCCCATCGTGCCGAGAACGTCGACCGGCCGGCTTCCCTGCACGCCATTATGGAGGGGCTGAACCGGGTAGCGGAAGCCTCGTCCAAACGGTTGATTTGCAGCATCCACCCCCGTACAAAATCGCGGATCGAACGGGATTTGAAGCTCGAAATGCACCCTTTGGTTGAATTTCACGAGCCGTTTGGATTCTTCGATTTCGTGAAGCTGGAGAAGCATGCGTTATGCGCATTAACGGACAGCGGCACGGTCCAAGAGGAATGCTGCATCATGCAGGTGCCGACGGTCACGATTCGCCGAACAACGGAACGGCCGGAGACCGTCGATTGCGGCAGCAATGTCGTCTCCGGGGTGGATGCCCGCAGAATCGCCGAAGCGGCGGAGATGATGGCGGGGATGGAGCGTTCGTGGCCTTGTCCCGAGGGGTATCTGGAGGAGAAGGTTTCGCAAAAGGTGGTCAAATTCGTGCTTGGAGGGAAGTTGAATGTTTAAAGATCAAGTCATTCTCGTCACCGGGGGGACGGGTTCCTGGGGATATGAGCTCATCCGCCAGCTCCTCCCGCAGGAGCCGAAGGAGATCATTATCTACTCCCGGGGAGAGGCGGCCCAGGTTGCGATGAGCCGCGCCTTCGACGACAAGCGCCTGACGTTCCGTATCGGGGATATCCGCGATAAGGAGGCGCTGACGGCAGCCTGCCGGAATGTGGATATCGTCTATCACCTCGCCGCCCTGAAGCATGTGCCAATTTGCGAGGAGCAGCCCAGCGAAGCGCTGAAAACAAATGTGGTGGGTACGCAAAACGTCATCGAAGCCGCCATCGAAAACAAAGTCAAGAAAGTCCTCTATATCTCGACCGATAAAGCCTCCAACCCGTCCAATTTCTATGGCATGACCAAAGCGATCGGTGAGAAACTGGTTGTCTATGCCAACCTGCTCCAGGAGGAAACCCGGTTTGTGTGCATCCGGGGCGGGAACGTGCTAGGCACCAACGGCAGCGTCATCCATTTATTCAAACAGCAAATCCGCGAGAAAAGGGAGGTCCGAATCACCGATTTGGAAATGACCCGGTTCTTCCTGACGATGCCGGAAGCAATTCAGCTTCTGTTTAAGGCATCCCGGGAAAGCGTGGGCGGCGAAATCTTTGTGATGCTGATGCCGACCTGCCGGATCGTGGATCTGGCGGAGGTGCTGATCGAGGATTCGGGAGTATCGGATGTCACGATCGTAGAATCGGGGATTCGGCCCGGGGAACGGATTCATGAGCTACTGCTCAGCGAATACGAAAGCCGGACGACCGTGGTGTATGACAAGGAGTATCTGGTGATTATGCCCGCGCTGGAAATCGCAGGGTTGCAGGATCGGTACGGTCATCTGCCGCTTGTCACCTTCGGCGAACTGAGCTCGGAGCAGGAGCTGATGAATAAGGAAGACATCCGCAGCATGTTGACTAAAGGAGGATTTCTTTCATGAAAATACTGATCCTCGGCGGGCACGGCATGGCCGGTCATGTGCTGGTGCGGCATTTTCGCGAACGGGGAGAACACCAGGTGTTTTATACCTCGCGCGATCTCAAAGATCCGGGCTCGCTGATTTTGGATGCCGGCGATATCGTCGCCGTTGATCAGGCGGTGCAGCTGGTTCGTCCGGATGTGGTGATTAACGCGGTGGGGGTGCTGAACCAGTTCGCCGACCGCGATAAAATCATGGCCTACCATATCAATGGATTTCTGCCTCACCGGCTGCGGCATTTAGCGGATAAAGTGAACGCGCGATTGATTCACATCAGTACGGATTGCGTCTTTCGCGGCGACCGCGGCGGTTACCGGGAGGATGATCAGCCCGATGGGGTCTCCACTTACGCCTTAACCAAGGCGCTTGGAGAGGTGCATGACGAAGGGCATCTGACGATCCGCACCTCGATTATCGGACCGGAAATCCGCCAACAGGGCATCGGGTTGTTTCAGTGGTTTATGAGCCAAAAAGGTAAGGTATCCGGCTATCGGCGGGTCCCATGGAATGGCGTAACGACGGTGCAGCTCGCCAAAACCATCGAGCTGCTGCTGGATCGCCCGGTGTCCGGCTTGATTCATCTGGCTCATCCGGAAGTCGTCAGTAAATACGAAATGCTGCAGATGTTTCAAGAAATCTGGGGGAAAACCGACGTGGAGATCGAACCGGACGACGGTCCGGAGCTCGACCGGACGCTGGTGAGCACCCGCCCGGAAGCGGCGGTTCCCCTTCCCCCTTTCCGGCAAATGCTGGAGGAAATGGCGGAATGGATGAGACGGTATGGCTGATGGGGCGGCGGTCCTGATCACGGGGGCCGGTGGTTTTACCGGCCGCCACGCCAGCCGGCGATTTGCTGCCAGGGGCTACAAGGTGTTTGCCTTAGTCCGAAGCAAGGCCGGACTGCCCGCCATCGAAGGGGGAGAATACGTCTTCTGCGATTTGACCGATCAAGCAGGGATTCGGCGGCTGATCGACCGAATCCGGCCGCAGTTCGTGCTGCACTTAGGCGGCAAAAACTCGGTGCCGGATTCGTGGTCGAATCCGCTTCTTTATATCGAAAGCAACGTCATGACGACCCTGTACTTGCTGGATGCTCTGCAACGCTGCGGTCTGCGGGATACCCGTATCCTCGTTGCAGGCTCGCGGCTCAAATTCGGGCTGAAGAGGCCGCTTCTCCCCACTCATCCTTACGGATTAAGCAAATCGCTGCAAGAGGCCGCCGCCTTGTCTTGGGGGAAATTGTTTGACCTCGGCGTCATGATTGCCGAACCGGGCAACCTGGTCGGATCAGGTCCGTCTACAGGGATTTGCTCCCTGCTCGCCCGGCATATCGTCCGCTTGGAGCGAGGGGAGTCCCCTTCCCCCTTTCGGTTATCCTCCGCGGATGCCCGGCGCGATTTCCTCGACGTGCGTGACGCGGTCGACGCCTATGAAATGCTGCTGCGCCAAGGGGAAGTGGGGGAGGTGTATCCGGTTTGCTCGGGGCAGGAGCGGAGCTTGGCTGAACTGGTTCGAGATTTCTCCCACCTGACGGCGACTAAGGATTTGAACATCCAAATCGGCGCTTCGTCTGGAGCCGAAGTGCTCCCTCAAACCGATCCCCCCCTTCCCCAAGCGCTCTGGTCGATGGGTTGGCAGGCCGGCATGGCCTGGGAACAAACGCTACAGGATGTACTGGACTATTTTCGCAAGGAGGGGGCCGCATCGTCATGAATCCACGCGTCAGTATCATCATTCCGTTTTACAACTGCCCGTATATCGAACAGGCGGTGCAAAGCGCGCTGAATCAAACGTATCCGCATACGGAGATCATCGTTGTCGATGACGGTTCGACCGCTCATGCCGAGCGGCTCGCGCCTTACCGCGGTCATATTTATTATCTGGGCAAGGCCAACGGGGGAACGGCCTCCGCCCTTAACCACGGAATCCGTCACGCCTCCGGAGAGTATATCGCTTGGCTGAGCTCGGACGATCTGTTTGCACCGGAGAAAATCGCCATTCAATTGAATTTTATGCGCGAGTTAGGTGCGGAGATTTCCCATACCAACTTCCATTATATCGATGAATACGGCCGGATCACTCAATACAATGCCGGCATGCAGCCTCTGGGGATGCGCGAACTGGCGAACACGTTATACAGCGGCAATCCGATAAATGGTTGTACCGTCATGATGAGACGCAGTTTGATCGAACGCGTTGGCGTGTTTGATGAAGCCTTGCCGTACACCCACGACTACGATTTGTGGCATCGGGTCATGTTGTCTCGCGCTCCTTTTCCTTATTTAAATGTGCCGCTTCTATCCTACCGGCGTCATTCGGGGATGGGGACGCTGCGCCATCAGGCGGCGATTTCGGCGGAGATTGGTTTTCTCCAAAACCGTTACCGGGACGCCCTGACGCATCTCATTGCTACTTCCTAAAACGCAGCCGGCGACTTTGCCGGGAGAAGACAAAATAAGCGGGTATCTTGATCAAGTTGTCTATACCAAAATCGTTCTCTGATCATAACCTGTACTAGATTACAAGAAGGTGGTGATAAGAGATGGGTGTCTTTCTTGATGCCAGAAGCTCCGTGAACTCCAACCAACCCGGCTTCCCTGGAACTCCGCTCACCGATACTCCCGCATTGTTTGGGGTTATCGGTCTGCAAACGCAAAACGTTCCGAATCCAATCGTCATTCTGCAAGGGGTCGTCGGGATTCTGGGAGACGTTGGCGATACGTTTACGATCGAAATCGTTCGCGGTGCGACGTACGCTCCAGCCAATGTCATCTACACGCTTGACGGCGTTGTCAGCAACGCCGTATCGACAGAAGTCACGTCTTTCGTAGCCGCCGACCTCCTGGCTCCGGCCGCTCCGGAAACCGTCTATACGTCCTTTATTTCCGGGGCTACAACGGCAGTCCGTAACGGTCCTGAAGCTTTCACAGGCATTGCCCAACAGGGCTAGGTTATGCCCAGAAGACCTGCCTCGGGGTGACCCGGGCAGGTTTTCTGCTAAACGAATGATTCAACCTCGACAGTAAAGGATTTGAAGGAATGAAGCGGCTAAAAATCTTGTTCGTAACGAAGGACTTCAGTCAATATTTGGAACGGAATTTTCACTACATGCAGCTGGAACTGCGAAAATATGCCGATTTGGCCTTGGATCACAGGGGCGGAGAGGTACGGGCAATTCTCCGGCGAGCTCCCTTTCAGCCCGATTTTGTTCTGTTTAACGACATGTTTCATGCCTCTTACTGCCCTCCGGTTTCCGGACTTCACCATCTGAAATTACCTTGGGGCATGATCATGCATGATCTTCATGCCAAACCCGAGCAGCGTCGGGAGTTCCTGCGGCGTTTTCCGTCCGCAACCATCTTCGTGATGTATCAGCAAGCGTTCCGGGAGCGGTATCCCGAGTTCAAGGGCCGTCTGCTATGGCTCCCCCATTTTGTGGAGCCCACCGTGTTCAGGGATTATCGGCGCCGAAAGAACCTCAATGTGCTGCTCATGGGAGCAACCAACCCGAAGGTTTACCCGCTGCGCCATAAGATGAAATCGGCTTTGACCGGGCATCCCGGCTTTGTACTCCACCATCATCCCGGTTACGTGAACTTCCAATCCGATGCCCAGGCGCTCGTGGCTCGAGGTTTTGCGCTGGAAGTAAACCGAGCCAAGATCTTCCTGACTTGCGATTCCATATTCCATTACCCACTGCGCAAGTATTTTGAGGTGCTCGCCTGCAACACGCTGCTGCTCGCTCCCGAGAACACCGATTTACGCGCACTTGGGTTTAAGTCCGGCGTGCATTATGCGGCCGTTACGGAGCGGGATTTTCTAGCCAAAATTCATTTCTATCTGCACCCGAACAACGAAACGCTGCGGGCGAAAATCAGCCGTCAAGGCTATGAGTTCGTCCGGGAGAAACATACGACCTCCGTCCGAACCCTGCAGCTCCTCCAAATGATCAATTCCATCGTTGGTTAATTTTCCACGAAAGCGAAAGCGAAAGCGAGAGCGAGAGGCTCGTCCTGACGGGTCAAACTTCAAGCGAAAGGGGAGATGGATTTTGTCACGGATTATCGCCATCGTCGGTATGGGATATGTCGGTCTGCCATTGGCCGAAACGTACCTAGACCAGGGCTTTCGCGTCATCGGCATCGACAAGGACGAAGAGAAATTACGGCTGCTGCAATCGGGACATAGCTACATCGCTGACGTTCCCGAAGAGAAGATCAAACGATATGCCGAAGCGCAGCAACTGACGGTAACGACGGACTTCGCCGGAATTCAAAGCGCAGAAGCGGTCATTATTTGCGTGCCGACCCCGTTGACGGAACAACATGTGCCAGACATGACCTACCTCATCGATGCCGCGGATAACATCGGGGAGCATCTTCAGCCCGGGCAGCTGGTCGCATTGGAAAGCTCTACTTACCCCGGAACCACCCGGGAGGTGATTTTGCCGCTCCTGCAAAAAGGCGGGCTGCAGCCGGGAACGGATTTTTTTGTAGGGTTTTCCCCGGAACGAGTTAATCCCGGAAGCCGCCGTTACCCGCTTCGGGATATTCCTAAGATCGTCAGCGGGATCACCGCGGTCTGCGCGGATCGGATGGAGGAGCTTTATGGTGCGGCTTTCCGAACCGTGGTGCGAGTTACCTCGACCGAAACGGCGGAAATGGCCAAACTGCTGGAAAACACCTTCCGGTTCGTTAATATCTCTTTCATTAATGAATTTGCTTTGCTCTGTGATCAAATGGGAATCAATGTTTGGGAAGTGGTGGAGGCGGCTTCCTCTAAGCCGTTTGGCTTCAAAGCGTTTTACCCCGGTCCCGGCGTTGGCGGACATTGCATCCCGGTCGATCCGATCTACCTGCAATGGAAAGCCCAGCAGTTGGGGGCGGCCAGCTCGTTTATTGAGATCAGCACGCGGATTAACCGCGAAATGCCGGCTTACATCGTTTCCCGGCTGCAGGAGGAGATCAACGGCTCTTCTCTAGCCGGCAAGCGGATTTTGGTGATTGGAATTACGTTTAAAGAGGATGTTGCCGATATCCGCGAATCGAGCGTACTTGAGTTGATGCGGCTGCTCTTGGCGGCAGGTGCGAAGGTTGATTACCACGACCCGCTGATTCCGGAAGTGGAGGTCGGCGGTGTGAAGCTGCAATCAGTGGAGTTGAAGGAGGGAAGCTTGGCTTCCTCGGATGGCGTGGTGTTGGCCGTTCATCACCGCGGATTGCCGCTGGAGTTTGTCGTAGAGCATGCACCTTTTGTGTTCGACACGCGAAACGCCGCCGCCGGTATTCAAGGCAAAGCGCGGATCGTTACGCTGGGGGGCGGAAAATCAGGATCCGCACAAAACGGAATTTCGCGATGAATCTAGTTACGAAAGGAAGGTAGACAGATGTTCAAAGACAAGACCGTTTTAATTACCGGGGGGACCGGATCCTGGGGGAAAATGTTAACGCGGAGGTTGTTGCAAGAGGGCCCGCGAGAAATCCGCATCTTCTCGAGAAACGAGTACGCTCAGGTTTTGATGCAGCGGGAGTTTAACGGGCATGCCTCCTTGCGGTACTTGATCGGCGATGTCCGTGACTACACTGCGGTGGAGGCGGCTTGTAAGGGAGCCGACTACGTGTTTCATCTGGCTGCGCTAAAACATGTGCCGGTTTGCGAATTTCAGCCGGAAGAAGCGCTCAAGACGAACGTGCTCGGAACGGAAAACATCATTCGGGCGAGCATTGCGCAAAAGGTCATCAAGGTGATCGATGTGTCCACCGACAAAGCTGTGGATCCGACGAATACGTATGGGATGACCAAAGCGATCGGCGAGAAGCTGATGATTCGCGCCAATGATTTAAGCGAGCATACCCGGTTTACTTGTATTCGCGGAGGGAACGTCCTCGGGACGAACGGCAGCGTCGTACCCTTATTCATCAACCAGCTGCGGGACGGGAAGCCCCTGACCCTGACGGTTCGGGAGATGACGCGGTTCTTCCTAACCTTGTCTCAGGCGATCGATTTGCTTCTTAAAGCCGCTACAACCGCGATTGGCGGGGAAACGTTCGTGATGAAAATGAAAGCCTGCCGGATCATAGATGTCGCGGAGGTGCTTGCAGAGCATTACCTCGGTCATCAAGTGCCTGTGCAGGAAATCGGTATTCGGCCCGGAGAGAAGCTGCACGAGGTACTGGTTTCCCGGTACGAAGCGCCTTATACGTTAAAATACAGCGAGCAATATTACGTCATCCTTCCTCCCGGATCTAAGGAGCTGGCTGCCCATTATGCCAGCCTCGCTCGCGATCTATTCGGCGAATACCATTCCAACGCGTCGCTGCTCGATAAAGCAGAGGTTGCGGAGCTGTTGCGGGAGGGAGGGTTTCTGAACTGATCACCATCAGCTTATGCATGATCGTCAAAGACGAAGAAACCCGGTTACCGATATGCTTAGGTTCCGTCGCCGAGGTGGTTGACGAGATCGTGATCGTCGATACGGGATCGGCCGACCGGACCAAGGAGACGGCAGCGGAATTTGGGGCTAAGGTGTTTGATTTTGCCTGGCGGGAGGACTTTGCGGCGGCACGGAATTTCTCCTTTTCCAAGGCCACCTGCGATTATATCCTCTGGATGGATGCCGACGACGTTTTCACGGAATCCAACCGCGCCAAGCTGCTTCGATTAAAGCGAGAATTAACTTCCGATATCGACGCGGTCTTGATGAATTATGTGCTTCGCGAGCAGGAGCAGACGGGCGAACCCTTGGCCTTCACGCGGCGGAACCGGTTGGTTAAACGGAGCCGAAATTATCGTTGGATCGGTATCGTACACGAATATCTTGAAGTCGCGGACGGAAAACAGCTCCTGACGGATATCGCCGTGACCCATCGCGGAGCTGAGAGCCACTCGGGACGGAATCTGCGGATTATCGAGCAGCATTTGGCTTCCGGCGGCGAACTGGAAGGACGCTTGCGATTCCATTTCGCTTGCGAACTGGCGGATGCCGGGCGGTATGAGGAGGCGGTGCCGCAGTTTGCGGACTTCCTCCGCGATCCCCAGGCGAACCGGGATGACCTCGTGCTGGCTTCCGCCCGTTTAGCTGATTGCTTCGGGCATTTAGGCCGCGAACGAGAGAAGCTGGACGCCCTGCTGCAATCCTTCCGATACGATCTTCCGCAGCCGGAGATTTGCTGTGCCATCGGGAAATGGATGGAAGACCGTCAGGAGTGGGCCATGGCCGTTTATTGGTATGTTCAGGCGCTGCAGAACGCCGGTGGCGGCAGCTGGACGGCCATCGTTCATGCAGCCTCCCGGACCTGGCTCCCGCATAGCCGGTTATGTCTCTGTTATGCCCGGCTTGGCCATTTGCGCAAGGCCTATGAGCATAACCGCGAAGCGCTTCGCTTTATGCCAAACGATCCGGGTCTTCTTGAGAATGAGAAGAAACTAAAGTTAGCCTTGGAGACGGCGCCTCCCCAATAGTATATGTACTTTTCCTTGAAAATTGCCGAACAAAGAACCTCCAGCTCGCTGGAGGTTCTTTGATGTTTTCTTCACTTCACTCCTAATTGGTTCAGCATTTGGCGAAATGAATCCGCGTATTGCTGCGGCGACAACCACTGATGAATATGACGTTGTCCTGAACTGCGAATCTTCTCCCGCTGCGCATGATGGTCCATCAGCTCTATCGCGCCGGCAACCGCTTGGCCCACTTGCGGATAAGCGAAAAATTTTCCCGTTTCATTATGTTTAATAAACAGACGAACCCCATCGGAATCGGTGGTAAGGACGGGACAACGGCAAGCCAACGCCTCGGCCACCGCATAGCCAAAGCCCTCCAAGGTGGAGGTGGAGATCATCAGCCCCCCGGAATCACCTACACGCGACAGATAGTAGGGCATCTCCCAGTTAGGCGTATTCGGGTACAGCTTGAGGCTGGATTGAAGTCCTAAGCGATTGACGTACTGCCAAAAGGCGTTTTTGGTGTCTTCGGACGGCAGTTGATAATCGAGGAACATCCAGATTTCCATCTGCGGACGCTGATGGTGTAAGGCGGCGGCAATTTCCAGAAATAACTCCCAATTTTTGTTGGGCTCTAATCGTCCGACCCATGCGAGAATCGGCACCGGGTATTTTGGCTGAACCTTGTAATGGAAGTGCTGCGTATCCAGGGGATTCGGGTATACGAATTTGGGGAGTGTCGGGTAATAGGAGGAAGCCAGCTCGATGAGATGGGGGGTGGGCGGCATTAGCGAAGCTTGGCAATAACGAAGAATTTCTTCCTTTCCTTCCCGAAGTGTTTGCTCGGCTTGATCCCGCGTTCCCAATCCTTGGATCTCAAAAACAATCGGTTTCGTAAAACCAAGTCGGCGCAACCGTCCCGGCATCCAGTAATCCGAGGTCGCGACAACCGCATCATACTGCGGCAGACGATGAACCAATTCGGCATCCCCCGGCTCCACCATCACGGGAATGTTTGCCGACTGCGTATTCACGAGCCCGGACCCGTGACGTAAATACAGAATATGGCCCTCGATATCCCGGCTCTTCAAGGCAGCGCAACGTAAGCGATTTAAGGTCTCCACGCCTCCGCTCGGAACGTAAAACGTAAACAGCACTTTCATGGGCTAGCACCCCTTGGAGTTAATGAGCGTCTTTGCATTAGTTTACGCGTGGGAAGAATCGGACGTGTGGGTGGATTCCCCTCGGTTCTTCGGGTTCAGCGTTTATCCGACAGGCGTTAGGTGGGTCGTTCGGTTATGTTTACCTGTATGACGACAACGGGAAATGGCGCATGATAAGTCCTGTTTCATCATCACTTATTACGGATGGAGGATGAGTACATGCGAGGAGCGAAAGTCGTTAACTTATCGTTGTCCGCTGCGTTGCTTGCCGGGGTTGCTTTGGTGGCGGGTTGTGGTGACGCAAGCGACAACAATAATGTGCGTACGCAAAGCTTGCGGGGCAATAACCGCAATTATGACGTTAATTCTCTAAACGAAGGCAATCGCCTGTTCTCCCGCAGCGCTGGTAACGGACAGGATCAACGGATCCGTTCCCTGCGCTACAGCCCTGCACTGAGCAATAAAGTCGCACAGCTTCGCGACGTTCAAACGGCGCATGTCGTTGTTACCGACCGTGATGCTTATGTGGGGGTTACGCTCCACGGCAACAATACGACAGGCCGCACCACCGCATACGGGATGCAGCGTCCGAACGGCATCGGCCTGGGGACAACTAATGTTGGCGGGCCTTACGGCGCGGACTACGGGACTCGCGGTAACGGTGACAACGGATTGGCTCGCGGCACGGGCCGTACGGGCGGGCTTTTTGATCTTGGAGGCGGCGGGTTGTTTGGGGCGGATCGCGATGCGAACCGCACCGGCACCGGCACCGGCTCTATGCTGGGTACCGGTACAACCGGCAACCGCTTTGGGTCGATGTATCCCGGAGGCAATATGGGGATGTCCAGCGTGAATCGCGGTGCAGGAACGATGAATGGAGCCGGTACGAATAACGGGACGATGAACACCCCGTCGGGAGTCACGGCCGGGAACGGGGCCTTGGGAGCGGGCACTGACAACGTATCCCAAGATCTCAAAAACCGGATCGAGGCTGCCGTGAAGCAAACGGCGCCGCATATCCGCAACGTCTATGTATCCGGCGATTCGGACTTTGTCTCCCGCATCGGTGATTACGGGACGCAATCCCGGGGCGGCGGAACGCTGAACAATTTCATCAGTGATTTCGAAACGATGATTAATCGCGTGTTCCCAGGACGTGCGGGAACGATGACCGGTCCTAACGGTTATGCGCCTACCCGTCCGAATGCGGGTATGGGCAACGGAACGGGGACCATGGATACAAACGGTACCGGTGCTCGTGGTTCGAATGCCGGCTTCACTGGAGGGACGACCCGCTAACAGCAGCGGTTCATAGCGATAAACAAGAAGCGCGAGAAGCGGGAGCATATTGTCCCCGCGACTCGCGCTTTATTTTGTGAAGGCCTTGTTCCAATTATTCGCTTTCGTGAAATAAACGTCCTTTGACCCACACTTGTTGCAGCTCCAATTCGCGGTCGATCATCAGCAGGTCCGCCTGCTTGCCGGTTTCCACAGAGCCAGTCAGATGATCGATGCGGATCAGCTTAGCCGGATTGCCGCTGGCAGCTTCCGACGCGCGTTCCACTGATAAACCGACCTCG
This sequence comes from Paenibacillus rubinfantis, assembly GCF_001486505.1. Lineage (GTDB taxonomy): Bacteria > Bacillota > Bacilli > Paenibacillales > Paenibacillaceae > Fontibacillus > Fontibacillus rubinfantis. The sequence continues at coordinate 87,592 of NZ_LN909062.1, read as the reverse complement.
CGTACGAGATGGCGGAACCCGCGGATCATTGTCAGCGTGCTGCCGGCCAGCGTGCCTTCGCTGTCGCGCAGGGTGCAGACGTTATCCTTCACGACGACAGGCAGGTCCCCAAGCATGTAGTCCCCGTTGCCAAGTCCTGCAGCCGACATGGCGTCGGTAATCAGGATCAGGTTGCTGCCGGTCTTCACGCTGGCAAGCAGCCGGATCGCCGCATGATGCACATGGATGCCGTCGGCGATGATTTCCGCGCTGATGCCCGGCGTGCTCAGAATGGCCCCGGCGGTGCCCGGTTTGCGATGATGCAGCGGCGTCATGGCGTTAAACATGTGCACGGAGTGGTTTAATCCAACCTCGTAGGCGGCCATGATCTCTTCGTAAGTGGCGTCGGTATGGCCCGCGGCGGCAACGATTCCCCGCTCCCGCAGATAGCGAATGAGCTCATGCGCTCCTTCCCGTTCAGGCGCGAACGTCACCTGCTTGATCAATCCCGGATACTGACGTTCCCAAGCTTCGACCCATTCGCGATTCGGCGGGACGATGTGGTCGGGATTTTGCGCGCCCGGCCATTTCGGGCTGATGAACGGCCCCTCCAAATGGACGCCAACCAATTGGGCGTAAGGCATTTCGCCGTCCATATATCGATGGACTTCCGCCAGCACGTTTTCGATCATCGCTTTAGGAAGCGTCATCGTCGTAGCCAGCATCGAAGTGGTGCCTTGGCTGCAATGCAGCTTCGTAATGGCATCCAGACCTTGCTTGCTTGGCTGCGAGAAATCCTCCAGCATGCCTCCGTGCACGTGTACGTCAATAAATCCAGGTAGAACGTAACTGCCTCCTGCATCAATCGTCTCGACGTCCGCAGCTTGAGCAGGCAATCCGGCGGTCGTGCCAACGTAAGTGATAACGCCGTCTTGAACCGCAACCGCACCATCGCGGAACGTTCCGCGCGGCGTAACGACTTCGGCATGAACGACGCGGAAAGTTCGTCCGTTTCCGTTCATTACAGAAATCTCCCTGCGTCTTGATCCACGACAACAACCACGTTGGAATGGGTTTGTAGCAGCGAAGCTGGACATTGGGTCGTAATGGGGCCTTTTAATGCTTTGGCGATAATCTCCGCTTTGTCTTCCCCTCTGGCCATCAGCAGGATTTGCTTGGCCTGCAGGATCGAGCCGATCCCCATGGTCAGCGCATGTGTCGGCACTTCGTCAATGGAGTTAAAGAAGCGTGCATTGGCCAGCCGGGTTCGTTCTTCCAGCTTCACGACATGCGGCGGCCCCGTCAGTTCTTCGGCGGGCTCGTTAAAGCCGATGTGACCGTTATGGCCAAGGCCCAGTAACTGCAGATCGATTTGACCTGCATCGTCCAAGAGCTTCGCGTAATCCTTGGCGGCTTGCTCCGGATCCTCGGCGTTTCCGGATGGCACATGCGTATTTTCGGGCAAAATATCGATATGGTTAAACAGCTTCTCATCCATAAAGCGGCGATAGCTCTCCGGATGGTCTGCCGGCAGTCCAATATATTCGTCCAGGTTATAGCTGCTCGCTTGTTTAAAGCTGACGCTGCCTTCTTTATAGAGCTCGATCAGCTTCCCGTATACTCCAACCGGCGTGCTGCCCGTAGCCAGGCCCAAGATCGCCCGCGGATTGGATTGGAGGAGACTGGCGATAATGCCTGCCCCGGTTTCGTTGAACTGCTGCTCACTGCTAGTTTTGATAATATTCAGCATTCGTGTTGACCTCCTTGAATTTTTCGGTAAATTTGTACGTTCTGATACGAGCTTTCCAGCTTCGGAATGAAGTCCTGGAATTCCAGGCTGACCATGCCCGTAAATAAGATATCGATGACGTGCAGCTGCGCGATCCGCGAGGCCATATCCCCCCGGCGCATGCCTTCCTCGAGCGAGGACGAGAATAAAGAAATCTCCGCGAGCGAAGCGAGGGAGTTGCTGCTGAACTGTGTGAGCGACAGCGTGGTCGCGCCGCTGTCCTTGGCACATCGCAAGGCGTCGATCGTCTCCGGCGTTTCACCCGAATAGGAGATGGCCAGCGCCATGTCGCCTTCGCCTAACGAGGAAGCCGAAGTGATCTGCATATGCGAATCGGCGAAGGCGGTGCAATTCTTGCCGATGCGGACCAGCTTCTGGTAGAAGTCCTGGGCCACGATTGAGGAGGTAGCCACGCCGTACAGATCGATGCGCTTGGCGCGGCATAACGCCTCGACGGCGCGGGACAGTTGATTCATGTCCAGCAGCCGGGTGGTATCGGTAATGGAGGCCACATGGTTGGCTTCCATCGCTTCGACGATTTTTTGCAGGTCGTTGCCGGCGATAATGTCCTGGTAGTGGTTCTCCGCAGGCTTATGCGCGAGCTCGGAAGCCAGCTTCATCTTGAAATCGGGGAAACCTTTAAAGTGAAAGGTCTTGCAGAACCTCGTTACCGTCGAAGGGCTGATGCCGCACGCGTTCGCCAGCTCCGTAATTCCTTGATGGACGACGGAAGTTGGCGCCTCCAAAATGTATTCGCCCAGCTTGCGCTCCTGCGGCGGCAGGGTCTCCAGATGGCTGGAGACAGCATGCAGTATGGGTGTCATAGGTAGGATCCTCCCTTGGGAAGTACAGCCTTTTTGAAAGCTAATGAAAATTATTTTTATTAAACAACTGTTAAATGTGAAAATATTTTTGATTTACGGTTTCATCATAAAGGATTTGCAGGCCTTTTTCAAGTAGGTTAACCCGCCAAATGGCGACAGATTCCTTGAATTTTCGGGATGCGCATAATAAACTAAACAGTAGGTTATTTATCGGAGAGAGGAATGGTTTGGTTGTCCTTTGATCTCGACAATTACATAGATCGGTTTGAGCTGGTCTGGTCCCATACGTTTCGCAAAATGAAAAGTGAAATCATGCACCATCACGAGCTGGGCCTGACCGGCCCGCAGTTTCATATGCTGACGCTGATCGCCAGGAAGACCACCTGCAACGTCAGCTATTTGGCTGAGAAGCTGGAGGTTAAACCTAGCGCGATTACGGTAATGATCGACCGCCTTGTCCAAAGCGGGTACGTGGAACGTCGCCATGACGAGAAGGACCGGAGGGCCGTGTTGCTGTCGGTCACCGAGCGGGGGGCCGAGGTGCTGGCGGAAGCTCGAAAGAAATCGCGGGAAGTGCTGAAAAATCATTTCTCCGTGTTAAGCGAGCAGGAGCTGGAGATGATGATTACGATTTTGGAGAAGCTGTCCAAGAATCATAAGTCGTATCATAAGTCGTGAGGATGCGGTCAACCCGCACAGCAAGGAACCTCGGGGAATCCCTGGGGTTCCTTATTTATTTCACCGCCTCTTTTAGCGGAGCGGATAGCGTGCATGCGGCTTGCCGGGTTATGATAGGTATAAGATTGTAAGCGTTATTTCAACTACCGGAACGGGGGAATTCCATGGAAAAGTATATCTTGGCCTTGGATCAAGGCACGACGAGCTCGCGGGCGATCTTGTTTAATCGGCAGGGGGACATCGTTCACTCGGCGCAGCGGGAGTTTCCGCAATATTTTCCCGAACCCGGCTGGGTAGAGCAAAATCCGAACGAAATCTGGGGTTCGATCCTGTCGGTTATCGCTTCCTGCCTGTCGGAATCCGGTATCAAGCCAAGACAGATCGCCGGCATCGGCATTACGAATCAGCGGGAAACCACCATCGTATGGGAGAAGGAGAGCGGCACCCCGATTTATCCGGCGATCGTCTGGCAATCCCGGCAAACGGCTTCGATCTGCGAGGAGCTGCGCGAAGCGGGGCATGACGCCTTGTTTCGGGCCAAGACCGGCCTGTTGCTCGATCCTTATTTCTCCGGAACCAAGGTCAAGTGGATCCTCGATCATGTCGAAGGCTCGCGGGAGCGGGCGGCGAGCGGGGAACTGCTGTTTGGCACCGTTGATACGTGGCTCATCTGGAAGCTCTCCGGCGGTCGTCTGCATGTAACGGATTACTCCAACGCCTCGCGGACTCTGATGTACAACATCCACGAGCTGGCTTGGGATGAGGAGTTGCTGGCGCTGCTGGACATTCCGAAGGCGATGCTGCCTGAGGTAAAATCCTCCTCCGAGGTGTATGGGACAACGATACCGTACCATTTCTTCGGGGAGGAGGTACCGATCGCGGGGGCAGCCGGAGACCAGCAAGCGGCTTTGTTCGGGCAAGCCTGCTTTCAGCCGGGGATGGTCAAAACCACGTACGGAACCGGCTGTTTTATGCTGATGAACACCGGCAGCACCCCCGTCGTATCCGAGCATGGGTTGATCACCTCTTTGGCTTGGGGGTTAAACGGGAAGGTGGAGTATGCGCTGGAGGGCAGCATTTTCGTATCCGGTTCGGCGATCCAATGGCTGCGCGACGGACTGCGCATGTTCCGGGACGCGAAGGACAGCGAAGTCTACGCCTCCCGCGTCGACTCGACGGACGGCGTCTACGTCGTTCCGGCCTTTGTTGGACTCGGCAGTCCGTATTGGGACAGCGAGGTGCGCGGGGCCGTATTCGGCCTGACGCGGGGGACGACGAAGGAGCATTTCATCCGGGCGACGCTGGAGGCGCTCGCTTACCAGACCAAAGACGTTCTCGGTGCGATGGAGCAGGATTCCGGGTATGCCGTACGTTCTATGCAGGTCGACGGTGGAGCCGTCGCGAACGGATTCCTGATGCAGTTCCAAAGCGACATTCTTGGGGTTCCCGTAGAACGTCCAGCGATCGGCGAAACAACGGCGCTAGGCGCGGCCTTTTTGGCGGGGCTGGCGGTCGGCTACTGGAGCCATCTCGATGAAGTCGCAGGGTGTAAACGCCTGGAGCGCCGCTATTTACCGGCCATGCCGCAGACTCGGCGGGATACGCTCTACCAAGGCTGGCTGAAAGCGGTTCATGCCGCGATGGCCTTCAAATAACGGACCGCCCATTTCTTTCTGACACCGCACCATTAACCCTGTTCTTTCATAAGATGTGTTGACTGTATCCCTGAACCTTGTTAAACCACAAAACCCGAGCAAGGAGGGGTGACGCATTTTGAAGAGCAGCGATCGTAACAGCAAATTTCTGTTAACTCATCGTGAACGGGAGGTCTTCGAGCTTCTCGTGCAGGATAAAACGACGCGCGACATTGCCGGGCAACTATTTATTAGCGAGAAAACCGTCCGAAATCACATTTCTAACGTCATGCAAAAGTTGAATGTCAAAGGTCGCGCGCAGGCGGTTGTCGAGCTGATCAAGCTTGGGGAGCTGAAAATCTGACGGTCATCTACGCGTGCGTAGAAAGCCGCAAGCCTTCTTTTTCACCCCGTAAGGGGGAGAGAGGAGGTTTTTTTGTGTTAGGTGGGGCGGTGAATATTCGCTCGTTCACTTTTGCTTATCTCCTCCAGACAAGCAACAAAAAAACCGTCCCATGGAGGACGGTTTTATATAGATATGCCTTATAGCGACTTCAAATAATGGACGATCGTCAGCAGTCCTTTATCGAAGTTCTCCAGGTTGAAGTGTTCATTTGGTGCGTGCAGGTTCTCGTCCGGCAGCCCAAAGCCCATCATCACGGCCGGAGCCGACAGGACGCGGGACAAGGTTTCGACGATCGGGATCGAGCCGCCGTCCTTGGTGAACAGCGCCCGGGTGCCATATACGGCTTCGTAGGCATCGGCCGCTTTTTGCAGCATCGGATCTTCCGGGTTGCAGGTAAAGGCCCGAGCTTTCTCGGTCGCTCTAACCTTCAGGGTTGCCCCCGGCTGCAGATACTTGTGCAAGTGACGCTCGATGCGGTCGATCGTAGCCTGCGGATCCTGGTCGCCGACAAGGCGGCAGGTGATTTTGGCGTGGGCTTCCTTCGGAAGTACCGTTTTGGTTCCCTCCCCTTGGAATCCGCCGTAAACCCCGTTCAGCTCCAGCGTCGGACGGGCGCCGGTCCGCTCCACGAAGGAGTAACCTGCTTCGCCGTAAAGCTCGTTTAAGCCAAGATCACGCTTGAGCTTGTCCTCGTCGAATTGCTGCTTGACGAATTCCTCGCGCTCCAGCGCGGACAGCTCGTGAACGCCTTCGTAGAAGCCTTCAACTGTAACCCGGCCCTGTTCATCGTGCAGAGAAGCGAGCAGTGACACGAGTGCGTGCAGCGCGTTGGGTACACCGCCGCCAAATGTTCCGGAGTGCAAATCGGTGTTGGCGGTAAAGACCGAGACCTCCATCGCGCACAAGCCGCGAAGACCGATGCAGATCGCCGGTTTGCCCGGTGCCATCAGCGCTGTATCGGAGATCAGGATCACGTCGGCGGCCAGCTTCTCCTGGTTTGCTTCCAGGAAGGAAGGCAGGTTTGGACTGGTCACCTCCTCTTCCCCTTCGATACAGAATTTAATGTTGATCGGAAGCTCTTTCTCCTGCTTCAGGATCGCCTCAATGGCTTTGATATGCATAAACACTTGGCCTTTATCGTCCGTCGCTCCACGGGCGTACAGCTTGCCATCGCGAATGGATGGCTCAAAAGGCGGCGTTTCCCATAGATTCAGCGGGTCCACCGGCTGGACATCGTAGTGGCCGTACACCAGCACCGTTGGTTTTCCCGGAGCATGCAAATGCTCGGCATAAACGACCGGGTGTCCGGCAGTTGGATGGACCTCTACGGCCTCCATGCCGGCGCTGCGGAGGGACTCAGCGATCCATTCGGCGGCTTGCAGCACGTCGCCTTTGTGCTCGGACAGAGCGGAGATGCTGGGAATCCGAAGCAGTTCGCCAAGTTCTTTCAAGTGTTGTTCGCGGTTTGTTGAAAAATAAGCTTGATAATCCATCGTCAATTCGTTCCTCCCGAACTAGGTTTACCCGTATATTCTACACCTTTTTTGTCGAGAACACGAATGACGGGGTCACTCATGTCACCGAGGGTTGTAGTGTTTCCTTAAAATCATCTTAAAACGGGCTGCGTTTTTTTTAAGAATATTTAAGGTAAGGACAAGCGATTTCTGGTAAAGTCAAGAAAGTACGAAGGGATATAATTTGAATGCTGTATGAAGAAGGGAGTCGCAAAGACAAATGGACGAAAAGGACAAAAAAGAGCTAGAGACCAACGGAGGCGAAACCGGAGCCGCTGAGGGGGAAACGCAGACGCCGGATGGACAAGCCGAGCCGGCGGATGTTGGCGCGGACGAGCCAAAGGAAGCGGAATATGATCCGGCGGACGACGCGGATTATCTCGCCGAAGAGATCAAAGCCGATGCGGATTCGTCGCCGGTGCCGGTGATGGTTTCCCAGAATGGGGAGTCCGAAGCCGAAGCAGTCCAAGCTTCGAAATCCGGCAGCAAAGTTTGGCCGATTGTATCGCTGGTGTTGGCCATCCTGCTGATCGTTGTGTTGATCAAACCTCCGTTTGCTTCAAATAAAGCGGAAGCCGTGGCTACGGTCAACGGCGTGGAAATTACGAAGGACCGGCTGTTTGATGAATTGGCCGCGAACGGCGGGGAGCAGGCGTTGACGAACCTTATCAACCAAGAGCTCGTGAACCAAGAGGCCGCTAAGAAAAATATTACGGTCACCGATGCCGATATCGATGCCGAAATCGAAAGCTATCAAACCCAGTTTGGTTCGGAAGAAGCCTTGAACCAGGCATTGGTGCAGTACGGCATGACGATGGATGATTTGCGGAAGCAGGTGGTGATGGAGCTCAAGCTCACCAAGCTGCTGGAGCCGCAAATTAAGGTCACCGACGATCAAATCAAGGAAACGTTTGAGTCCTATAAGGATTCTTTTAATACGCCGGAGCAGGTTCGGACTTCCGTCATCTTGGTGGCTACCGAGCAGGAAGCGAAGGATGTTGTAAAGCAGCTGGACGAAGGCGCGGATTTCGCTGAGCTGGCTAAGAGCAAGTCGCTGGACCCAGCTACGAAGGAGCAAGGCGGCGACACCGACTTCTTCGCCCGCGGCGAGAAGGAAGAGGCAGTGGAAGAAGCGGCCTTCAAGCTGGCAAAAGGCGAGGTCAGCGAGCCTGTAAAAACCAGCGAAGGTTACCAGGTCATCAAAGTGACCGACAAGAAGGAAGCCCATGAGGCTACGCTGGAGGAGAAGAAGGAAGAGATCCGCAAAGGGCTCATCTCCCAACAGGTCTCCAGCATGTCGGGCACGTGGCTGGAGGATGTACGAAGCAAAGCGAAGATCACCAATACGTTAACGGATGCGGCCGCTGCCGAATAAGAGGGGCGTAGAGGCAGCCGCAGAGTACCGCCGGAGCAGGAAGCTCCGGCGGTTTTGTATTTTCCTTGCGGGTACGATTGAATGAGGCTTTGTATTTCCGGAAGACTGGCGGTACAATGAGGGTAAAATCGATGGATTCGTCACATGTCCGATCGGAATGGATGGTTTGGAGGAAGGCGAAGATGGCGGAATGGTATGAGCGAAGTTTCGGGGAAGACTATTTGCTGGTCTATAAGCACCGCGACGCACAGGGGGCCAAACAGGAAGTGCACCGGATGATCGGCTGGCTGCAGTTGGTTGCCGGAGCCAAGGTGCTGGATTTATGCTGCGGCATGGGACGCCATTCGCTGGCGTTGGCCGAAGTTGGCTACAAGGTGACCGGTGTGGATCTGTCAGAGGTGTTGCTTCGCGAAGCGAAACGCCTCGATGCCGAGGATCAAATCACCTGGCATCAGGCGGATATGCGCCGATTGCCGCTGCAGAACGGAGAGTTTGATGCGGTGGTGAACCTGTTTACTTCGTTCGGATATTTTCGGGAGGACGAGGAGCAGATTAAGGTGCTGCGAGAAGCATCGCGCGTGCTGAAGCCGGGCGGCCGTTTTCTCCTCGATTTTCTGAATCCCGCTTATACGGCGGCCCATCTCGTCCCGAATTCGGAACGGGAAGATGAGGGGCAGCGGATTGTGGAGCGGCGGCGGATTGAAGATGGCTATGTCGTTAAGGATATCGCCATTTCCACCCCCGGCGGGCAGCCGCGGCATTACATGGAGCGGATTAAGCTGTACGGGTTGGAGGATTTTCGGCACATGCTGAAGGAGGCCGGATTGGAATTGCAGAACGTTCATGGAAATTATGACGAAGAAACCTACGATCCGGATAAGTCCCGGCGTATGATCCTGGTGGGGGTGCGCCCATGACGCTGTTGCCGGGAATTCCGCTATGGGAGCGGGAGCTCGTTGCCCGTGTTCCCATTTCCATGGCCCCTCCGCTCCGCCGGGTGAACAGTTACGTGCTTCGGGGCGACGAGGGGATTACGATCATCGACCCTGGGCCACGGACGGACGAGACGGAAGCGGAGTGGCGGGCCGCTTGGCAGGAGCTCGGCATCGTGCCCCGCGATATCCGCCAAATCGTCCTGACCCACCACCATCCCGATCATTACGGTTTGGCGGGATATCTGCAGGAGGTCACGGGTGCGGACGTGTCGATGTCCCCGCGAGCTTATGAGGAGACACAGCTCATGTGGGGGGAAGGCAGCCAAATGAATGAAAAGCTGCCCGAATTGTTCCGCCAGCACGGGATGCCGGAATCTTGGTACAGCCAGCTGCCGGAACATCTGGACGGCTTCGTGGCTCAGGTTCGCCCGGCTCCCGAGGTGACGTTCCTCCGCGAGGGGGAACCCGTCTGGATGGGGGGACGAGCCTGGTTGCCGATCGAAACGGCGGGACATGCCCCGGGACACCTGTCATTTTACAATGCAGAGCAGAAGCTGATGTTTTGCGGGGATGCGGTGCTTCCGCAAATCTCCCCCAACGTCAGCTACCTGCCGGGCAGTGACCCACAGCCGCTCCAATCGTTCCTGGATTCGCTCGTGAAGCTTAGTGCGTACGAGGTGGAGACCGCGTATCCGGGACACCGCAATCCGTTTGATTATTTCGGGGAGCGGATTCGGCTGTTGCTTCAGCATCATGAGGAGCGGCTTCAGCGCATTGAGGGGATGTTAAGGGAGCGGCCGCAGACGGCATTTGACGTTTGCGTTGCCTTGTTTGGCACGGAGCTGGGCATCCATCAAATGCGCTTTGCGATGGCGGAGACGTTGGCGCATCTAGTGGAGCTGGTCCGGCAAGAGCGAGCCGCAGAGCAGGCGAACGCAGAAGCTGCAGACGATATCATACGGTTTGCACCGGTTAAATGAATATAGAAGAAGGGCGGCATCCGATGCCGCCCTTCTTTTTTACTCGTGGTCATGTTCACCGCTCGGCGTCCAGTGTTTCCTCGCCGCTTTCTTTTTCCCGCTCCGCTTGTTTGCGGTGAGCAATCCGGCTGCTGGCCGAGGCGGCGATGGCGCCAACGATATCGTCCAGGAACGTGTTGCACGGACCCAGAGATTTATCATTTAGCTGCTCCAAGATCCCCGGCTTCAGCTTGTCGACATAACCGTAGTTGGTAAATCCGATACTGCCGTACACGTTGACGATCGAGAAGGCCAAAATTTCGTCTACCCCGTACAATCCTTCGTCATTGGCAATCATGTCCTGCAGCTCAGGAATTAACATCCCCTGCTCTGCCATAATATCAAGCTGAATGCCGGTCAGCACCGCATTTTGCACCTCGCGTTTGGTCAGCACCTGCTCCACGTTATGTATACACTCTTCCATCGTCAGGTTCGGGTAGTATTTTTGCTGCAAAAACAAAACGAGTTCGGCGATTTGCTCCGTGGTGACGCCGCGTTTATGCAGCCACTCCTTGGTGGCGTCGGCGACCTTCTTACTGTTCAGGCTGTAAGGTGTTTTGGCTTTTGGTTGTTCCATCCCCATACAATCTACTCCTTGTGATTTAATCGGATCGACAAGATATGAAGCAGTTTGTCCAGTTCCCGGAAAAATATAGTTATTTTTCGGGACAGGGCTCGTATATATAGTAATACAAACCTTAGCCAAATGAAAAACTCAGGGAGGCACGAACAAAAATGAAATGGAACCGCCGAATTCGAAATACGGCTGCTGCCGGGGCCATCTCGCTTCCGCTGCTGCTGTCGGGATGCGGTATGTTTGGGGGGAGCTCCGCGCAAATCGATCCTCCGCCCACGGATATGGAAACCCGGATGCTGGACGGGCTTGAGGCCGTAGAACAGACAAGCTATAGCCAGGAGAAAGATCTTTCAACCGTTTATTTGGTGAACGAGCATGGCAAGCTGGCTCCGGTCGCCTTGCACTTGCCGGAAGGCGAGGCTTCGTTGAAGCTAAACCGCATGCTGGAGATGCTGGTGAAGGACGGCAAGTATGCCGGCCTGCTCCCGACCGGGTTTAGCGGTGTACTTCCGGCGGGCAGCGAGGTTAAGGCGGTTACCGTCAAAAAGGACGAGAAGTTGGCCGTCGTTGAGTTCAACAAAGCGTTTGCGGGTTATGAAGCCGCGGATGAACGAAAAATCCTCGAGGCGTTAACCTGGACGCTAACTGGGACGCCGGATGTGGAGAAGGTTCAGCTTTGGGTTGAGGGGGAAAAGCTCAACGAGATGCCGGTGAACGGCACACCGCTGGATCGTCCGCTCAGCCGCAGCTTTGGTATCAATCTCGAATTAAAAGCGGAATCCGGATTGTCTCAATTAAGTCCGGTCATCGTGTACTTCTCGGCGGCAACGCCGGATGGAGTCCAGTATTTCGTGCCGGTGACCCGGTTCGTGCAGGCTGACGGCGATCGCGTGCAATCAGCGCTCGGCGAGCTGCTCAAGGGACCGCAGCAAGGCGACGGGCTGGAACGAGTCGTGACGGACAACACGAAGCTGGACAGCATTGAGGTTTCCAAAGACGGCGTCGTCACGGTCGCGCTGACGGACGACATGTTCGAAGCCGGCGAGAAGCTGCCGGCGCAAATGCTGCAGTCGCTGGTGCTGACGGTCACGGAGAACAAGGATGACAGCAAGGTGCGCATTTGGCTGAACGGACAAAAGGAAGTCGTTGGCTTGGACAACCAGACCTACAGCGAGCCGGTGATGCGGCCGGAGACCATCAACGAAATTCCGCTGTAAACCGCGCTTTTGGCGGTGCGCCAACCTGCAAAATAACGGAACCCTGCGAGGTGCAGGGTTCTTTTTTTCGCCGAATGGAAAGATGCTTTTATGACCACACTTTGGTAGAATAGGGAAAGCTAAAAAGACAGCAAGAAAACGTAGGAGGCAGTAATGATGAGAAGCAACGGACGTCAGGCGGACGAGCGCCGGCCGATGAATTTAACCGTCAATATCAATAAATATGCGGAGGGTTCCGTTTATATCGAGGTAGGCGATACGAAGGTGATGTGTACCGCAACCATCGAGGAGAAGGTCCCGATGTTTATGAAAGGTCAAGGCAAAGGCTGGGTGACGGCCGAATATGCAATGCTCCCTCGCGCAACCCAAACGCGCAATCAGCGGGAATCCGCCCGCGGGAAGCTAAGCGGCCGGACGATGGAAATTCAGCGTCTGATCGGTCGCGCGTTGCGTTCGGTTGTTGATCTCCAGGCGCTCGGGGAACGATCGATTACGATCGACTGCGATGTGCTGCAGGCGGATGGCGGGACGCGGACAACGTCGATTACCGGAGCATTTGTGGCAATGGCGCTGGCTATGCACAAGATCGCTCAAAAGCACGCCTTGCCAAAATTTCCGATCACCGATTTTCTGGCTTCGGTCAGCGTAGGGATCGTTGGCGAGGATACGCTGCTGGACCTCAACTATGAGGAGGATTCCAAAGCGAAGGTCGATATGAATGTAGTGATGACCGGGCAGGGCCAATTCGTTGAGGTGCAAGGAACCGGTGAGGAAAGTCCGTTCTCCCGTGCAGAATTGGACGGCTTGCTGGCGATCGCGGAGAAGGGGATCCGGGAGATGATCGATCAGCAGCGCGAGGCGCTGGGGCCGATTGCGCTGCTGATCGGAAGCAGGCAGTCCGGATCGGCGGTGTAAGCATGATCGAAGGACCCGTGATTATCGTGGCGACCCGCAATGCCGGGAAGGTGCGGGAATTTGCGCATGCCTTGGCACCGCTGGGCAAAGAGGTTCAGAGCTTGGCCGATTACCCGGACGCGCCGGAGGTTGTGGAAGACGGGACAACGTTTGCGGAGAACGCCCGCAAGAAGGCCAAAACCGTCGGCGATGCGTTGGGCCGCCCCGTGCTGGCCGACGATTCGGGCCTTTGCGTCGACCAGCTGGATGGTGCCCCGGGCGTCTATTCAGCGCGTTATGCCGGGGAAGCCGCCAGCGACGAGGATAACAACGAGAAGCTGCTCGCCGAGCTGGAGAAGCGGCGGCTGGGCGAAGACACGGAACAGCCGTTGCTGAGCACGGCCCGGTTTGTCTGCCATTTGGCCCTGTACAACCCGGCGAATGGGCAGTTTATCGAAGCCTCCGGCGAAGTCGAGGGCTGGATCACCTCCGAGCCGGCGGGCGGCGGCGGGTTTGGGTACGACCCGCTGTTTTACCTGCCGGCGTACGACAAGACCCCGGCTCTCATACACATCATGCAGCGGGTATGGGACAGGCGTTTAACAGACCCACCATATGCCGGAGGAAGATTCTTCAATCGTGTATTTGTTGAATGAGGACGGCCAGCAGGGCACGGTCGCCTGTGCCCAAAGTGGGATGAGTCTGCGAACAAAGACGACAGCAACTAAACTCAACGGACCCGCGGTTGTAAATGCGGCGGGTATCCGGGATGAAAGTTCCGCGTCTTACCGTGGGAGGTCTCATGGACGTGAGGCTGTCGCTTATACAAATCTAGAGGTTTATAAGAGACAGGCCGTGAAGCCCGTGGGCCCCATGCGACCGAGCAGCCTATGTGCCATGGGGCCTGGCGTTGCGGCACATCTCCGTTTGTGGCGAATTACGGTAAAACCTTAATCCCCGAAATTAACGTCAGGAAATACCGTTAATGTGCTTGAAGCGGCAAGAGCGATAAAATTAACAGCAGATTTTCCAGTTAATTCCGCATAGAAACAGCGGAAAAAGCAAGCCACGGATCCATCGGGATCCCGGCTTGCTTTTTTACGCTTGAGATTAGCGTATTTTCACGTTGTAGGTACTCAACCAAAAGTTCACCTGCGACAAATAAGCGAACAGCTGCGGACCACTCATCAACTGGCCGAACCACGGCAGATTGGAGGACGATTCCTTGGACGCGGCGATGGCGCGGATTTTGTCCGCATCGATCAACGGCAGGATCGGCGAGGTTGGATCGTCGAGAATCTTCAACATCTGATCCCGCACGGCGGTCAGGTAGTTCGGGTTATGTGTTTTGGGATAAGGGCTTTTTTTGCGGTAGAGCACGTCTTCGGGAAGGATGCCTTCCAGCGCTTTGCGCAAAATCCCTTTTTCCCGGTTGCCAGTCGTTTTGATCTCCCACGGAATGTTCCAGACGTATTGCACCAGGCGGTGGTCGCAATAGGGAACGCGGACTTCCAGTCCGGCCGCCATACTCATGCGGTCCTTGCGGTCCAGCAACGTTGGCATAAACCGCGTGATGTTCAGGTACGACATCACCCGCATCCGTGCGCGCTCGCCCGTCTCCCCTTCCAGTTTTGGCGTCTCTCCTACCGCTTCGCTGTAACGATCGGCGATGTATTGTTCCGGCTTGATCCATTCGCGGATTTCCGGGGACAGCAAATCGGCGCGCAGCCCGGTCGCCACCGACCAAGGGAACGTTCCTGAATTTAGCAGCTCCTCGCGATGGAACCACGGGTAACCGCCAAACACTTCGTCCGCGGCTTCGCCGGAGATGGCGACGGTGGCCCCTTTTTTGATCTCCCGGCAAAATAACAGCAACGAAGCGTCCACATCCGCCATCCCCGGCAGGTCGCGGGCGATCGTTGAATCGGGCAGCGCCGAAACCAGCTCGGGCGTGTCAAACTTGATTGCGTGATGGGCGGTTTGCAGCTCCTCGACCATCCGCTGGATCCATGGGCCGTCCGCGCCGGGCTGATAGCTGTGGGCTTGGAAGTGCTTGTCGTTGTCGACGTAATCGATCGAATACGTATGCACTTGGCCTTGCCCGGTCCGCTTGTAGTAATCGACGGCCAGCGCCGTTAGCGCGCTGGAGTCCAGCCCGCCGGACAGCAAGGTGCACACCGGCACGTCGGAAATGAGCTGGCGATCCATCGTATCCTGCAGCAGCTTGCGAATCGTGGCAGCGGTCTCTTCCACATTGTCCGTATGGGGCTCGGCTTCCAGCTTCCAGTAGGCGTATTTGCGCAACCCGCTGCGGTTGAAGATCATCACGTGACCCGGGCGCAGCTCTTTTAGATCCTTGTATACGCCATGACCGGGAGTACGCGCCGGACCGATGACGAAAATTTCGGCAAGTCCTTCGGGTCCGACGACCGGTTCAACCTTCGGATGGCGCAGAATCGCCTTTGGTTCGGAGCCAAAAATCAAAGTGCCCTCAATCTCACTGTAGAACAACGGTTTTACTCCCAACCGGTCTCTTGCAAAAAAGACATGCTCCCGAACGCTATCCCAAATCGCAAACGCAAAAATCCCGTTAAGCCGGTACACACAATCGGGTCCCCACTCGATATACGATTGCAGCAGCACCTCCGTATCGCAGTTGGTACGGAACGTACGTCCCCTCCGCTGCAGCTCGGCTTTCAGCTCGAATGCGTTGTAAATCTCCCCATTATATACAATCGTAAACACCGCATCTTCTTCATGGATAATCATCGGCTGAGCCCCATTCTCGGGGTCCATGACGCTTAGGCGCCGATGTCCGAAAGCACACGGGCCGGAAATCCAAGTTCCCTGGGCATCGGGTCCTCGTTTTTCCAGACAGGACGTCATGGATAACACCAGATCCGATTCTTTAGTCAAGTCCCGGTTCCATTCAATAAAGCCGGTTATTCCGCACATTTTTGCTATCTCCTCTCCGCATTGCTTTACAGTCCCCGCTTGCCGACCGGGTGAAAAGTATTAACAAATTATGCCGAACGAGGGCATAAAATGTCTGTCCATTATGGAAAACTATGGCTTGGAGGCGGTATTGCACGAGGTAAGGCAAGCCATAAGAAGGAGGGATAGTCGTGGAAAAACGGACTTATTACGTCTCGGTTCAAGGGCGGTCGCTCCTTGAAGATCCCGGCGCTGCGGCGTACGAATGGGAGGTTGAAGCAACCCGGCAGGAGGCAGATACTCTGAGCCATATGCTTGAGCACTTGAGTGAGAAGGAGGAGAGCGGCTTTCTGGCTTTTACGTACCCGTGGCCGGATACACCGGAAGGCGAGGTGAACCGCAGCTACGAGAGCCATCTGAATACGCTGTACCGTGAAATTTACCGACTGGGCACGGCGGAGACCCGGACGCAAATGGAGCGCTCCGGTTTGGCGGCGCAGCTGTAGCCGTCTTGATTTGTATCGAAAGGAGTGACGCCTGTGACGTATTATATCAAGGATGCTGAAGTTCGGCGGATGGATGAGCATCAAGGGCGCCCCTGCGCCGTAATTCAGGTGTATCCGGGCGCGGTGGGCGACCCCGATCTTTTTGTGTATGTGGCGCGTGCTGCAGACGGGGAAGGGTATGAGATTATACGGATGATCCGCAGTGAAGCCGACTTGGAGATCGACTGGTACGACAATAGTCAGCATCAGGCGTTTGCCGAGGTGGCGGAAGAGCGGTTTGGAGACCGGGGGTGGCCGAAGGCGGAGGTTCAACGCAAGGAGTTCCTGCAAAACCTGCTCGCCAACGAGCAAATCACGGCCAAGCTGGAGGAGCTACCGTCTTGAAAAATGCGCGAATTTTCCGCTAAAAGCGCTTTGAAAAAACAAAAAGGATGCGCTATAATAATTAACGCATCCTTTTTTCATACCAAGGTGTCCCAGTAGCTCAGCTGGATAGAGCAACGGCCTTCTAAGCCGTCGGTCGGGGGTTCGAATCCCTCCTGGGACGTGATAGAGAAAGCACCCATCGGGGTGCTTTTTTTAGTGCGCCACGCATGGCGCGTAGCTAGGCGGTGAAAGTCCGCTATGGGGGCTGGCAGTTGCCAACCATTAGCCAAGAGCAAGGGTGTCCATCGTGAGGTGGAATCTGAAGGAAGCTGGAGGCAAAGTCCCGGCCTGAGGAACACGAATCGCATCAGGCATCCAAAGTGGGATGAGTCTGCTAAACAAGACGAAATCCAATAAACTGCACGGACACGCGGATGTAAATGCGGCGGGTATACGGGATGAAAGTTACGCGTCTTACCGTGGGAGGTCTCATGGACGTGAGGAGATGAATTTCAAATCATGGTTGAAACAAGATTTATCATGAGAAGTCAGCAGACGCCATAGTACCTCGGTTAGTCGACAACTTGAGGGAAGGGCTGAACCTAAGGAGGTGTGGGTTAATGAATGGTACCGAAACAGGAGTCAAGTGCAGCCAACTTCGAAGAGAAGGCTCGACGCAAAACGTACATGCGGAACATGGAGAATATGCGGGAGCGCACAGTCCTGAGCGGATACCTGAAACCGACAGCACCGACGCAACCGAGTCGAAGGACGAGTTGCTTGAGAAAATCGTTAGCAGAGACAACATGAACGAAGCGTTCAAGCGGGTCAAAACTAACAAAGGATCTCACGGAATCGACGGGATGGGAGTAGATGAACTTCTACAATATCTCCGAGAGAACGGAGAAACCATCAAGGAATCCATTCTGGACGGAACCTACCGTCCGAATCCTGTTCGAAGGGTAGAAATCCCGAAAGAGAACGGAAAGAAGAGAAACCTGGGAATTCCTACGGTTGTTGACCGAGTTATCCAACAGGCGATCGCTCAAGTGCTTACCCCGATCTACGAAAAACAGTTTTCGGAGAACAGTTTCGGATTCCGACCCAAGAGAAGCGCACATAACGCTATTCAGAGAAGCCAATCAAACATCGAAGAAGGGTACAAATACGTGGTCGATATGGACTTGGAGAAATTCTTTGACACCGTTAACCAAAGCAAATTGGTGGAAGTCTTATCCCGAACCATTAAAGACGGGCGGGTCATCTCGCTCATCCACAAGTACCTGAAAGCCGGCGTTGTCGTGAAGCACCGCTTCGAGGATACGGAAATCGGCGTACCGCAAGGGGGCAATCTGAGTCCAATTCTCAGCAACATTATGCTGAACGAACTGGACAAGGAACTGGAAAGCCGCGGGCACCGCTTCGTGCGCTATGCGGACGATCTCCTGATCTTCAGCAAAAGCAAAAGGAGCGCGGAACGGACACTGGAGAACATTCTTCCCTTCATTGAAAAGAAGTTGTTTCTCAAAGTGAACCGGGATAAGACAGTGGTGGACGAGGCGTGGAAGGTTAAATTTCTTGGGTTCTCCTTCTACAAAAGGAAAGGAGAGACACGAGTCCGCATTCATCCGAAATCCGCTGCCAAGATGAAAGCCAAAGTAAAGGAGCTCACGTCCAGAAGCAACGGGATGGGAAATGAAGAACGAGCCGAAAAGCTTAGACGCTACATCATGGGGTGGATCAACTACTACAAAATAGCGGATATGAAAAGTATGCTCCAATCCACGGATGAATGGATGAGAAGGCGGATTCGCATGATCTTCTGGAAGCAGTGGAAACGAGTGAGGACGAAATTCGAGAAACTGCAATCGCTCGGAATCCAAGGACAAAAAGCATGGGAATACGCAAACACGAGAAAGGGCTACTGGAGAATCTCCAATAGCCCCGTCCTCTCGAAGTCCCTCGGAAATAACACCCTCAAGGGCTTAGGATTTCTCTTCTTCTCGGATTATTATCGACAAGTAACTGCGAAAACTTAGGAACCGCCGTATACCGAACGGTACGTACGGTGGTGTGGGAGGTCGGCTACTCAATTAATGGGTAGCCTCCTACCCGATTGTGTCCCAGGTTGGGCTGAGAACCCCCGGCGGGGGGTTCGTCGGAGCGAACTCGCCCGCGCCAGCGGGGCGGTGGAGCGGAGTCTCGAGCATTGCGAGAGTACCTGCCACCTGATGGATCATGATGACGTTCCAATGATCATATCTTCTAGTGCTTTACCTTGAGGCACCATTGGGTAGACCAACTCGTCCCGGTCAACGACGAAATCGATCAGGACCGGTCCCGGGTGTTCTAAGGCTTCCATCCAGGCCTTTCGGGCCTCCTGCTTTGTCTCCGCCCGAAGTCCTCTCACGCCGTAGGCCTGGGCCAGCTTGACGAAGTCGGGGCTTCCCGACAGATCGATGTGACTATGCCTTCCATCATATACGAGCTCCTGCCATTGCTTGATCATGCCCAGCGTGCGATTGTTAATAACGGCAATCTTTACCGGGATGCCGTGGAGCGCGCAGACGGCGAGTTCTTGGGAGCACATCTGCATCCCCCCGTCGCCGTTGACCGAGATAACTGTCCGTCCGGGGTTGCCGATTTGCGCTCCGATGGCGGAAGGAAAGCCAAAGCCCATGGTGCCGAGTCCGCCAGAGGTGATCAGCGTGCGAGGCTGGTTAAACCAACCAAATTGGGCCGTCCACATTTGGTGCTGTCCGACGTCGGTCGTGACAATGGCTTCACCGCCGGTTAATTCAGCCATCTGCTCAATGACATATTGCGGTTTGAGCCCGTCCTCGGGGTTGTGGTAGCGAAGCGGGTAAATGCTGCGGATTTGCTCCAATTCATTTAACCAATCGCCTGTTGGCTTGTCATGCCTAGCCCCCGCTTCGCCTTCTTCTTCCCCACCCGTCAGTTCGAGCTCATGCAGCAAAGCCGTCAAAACGGCACGGGCATCGCCGACAACCGGCAACGAGCTGGGGACCAGCTTGTCGATTTCCGCAGCATCGATATCGATGTGGGCGATAACGGCTTGCCGGGCGAATCTGTCCGGGCGCATCGTCAACCGGTCATCAAAACGGGAGCCAACCGATATCAACAAATCGCAGCCAAGGATCGCCCGATTGGCGGCGACCGTTCCGTGCATGCCTGCCATGCCGAGGGCAAGGGGATCCCGGGTTGGGAAGGCGCCGATGCCTAGCAGCGTCGTGGTCACGGGGATGCCCGCCCCACGCGCCAGCCGCGCCAGCTCTGCTTCGGCCCCGGAATGAATAACGCCGGCGCCTGCAATGAGAAGCGGACGTTTCGCGCGACGGATTGCCGCGCCCAATTCCCTAACGGCAGACGGGGATACCTCCGGCGCTGGAGTATAACCCCGGACGGATACTTCCTCCGGGTAAATAAACTCGGCTGTCGCCGCGGACACATCCTTCGGGATATCCACCAGCACCGGGCCTTTCCGCCCGGAGCTCGCCAAGTAAAAAGCTTCCCGTAGGATTCGCGGCAAATCCCCCGGCCTTCGCGCCATATAGCTATGTTTGGTTACCGGTTGGGTCATCCCGAGGATATCGGCCTCCTGAAACGCATCGGTGCCCAGTAAGGAAGTCGCGACATTCCCGGTGATGACGACAAGCGGAACGCTGTCCGCGTAAGCGGTGGCAATTCCGGTGATCAAGTTGGTCGCCCCGGGACCGGAAGTCGCCAGGCAAACCCCGGTTTTTCCCGTCGCTCTGGCATAACCGTCAGCTGCATGAATTGCTCCTTGCTCGTGTCGGGTTAGTAGGTGGTTAAAGTCCGGATTCCCGTGCATGGCGTCGTAGATGTAAAGCACCGATCCCCCCGG
Source organism: Paenibacillus rubinfantis (assembly GCF_001486505.1). GTDB lineage: Bacteria > Bacillota > Bacilli > Paenibacillales > Paenibacillaceae > Fontibacillus > Fontibacillus rubinfantis. Next base: position 67,059 of record NZ_LN909062.1, on the reverse strand, counting down.
GTAACCAAATACGCATTCCACCCCTTCCAGCAACAGTGTCCGCAGCAGGATTTCCGATCCGCTGATCACCTCGCGCCGTAGCAGCCTCTCGCGATCCTGTTTTTTCATATCAATCTCTCCCATTTTTTCAATAACGGTACCATGGCTGCCATGGGGAGGGCACTACCCATATCGTTACATTGGTAGTATACTTTTGGCTAAACTTGCGTTGAAACGGAGGTATTACGGATGGAGACATTCCGCGATGCGGTCGGCCGGCTCGCTGAGGAGGAGTTTATCGGCCGGGAGAAGGAGCTGGCCTCTTTTCAGGAACGTTTACGGCAAAATCAGGGTTCCCCCGGCGGTATTCTTAATGTGTACGGCACGGCAGGGATCGGCAAAACGGAGCTGCTCACCCGCTTCCGGGTCGAAGCTTTACAAGCCGGGGCGTTATTCCTGCGGATTGATTTGCGAGAGGCGATGGGGCAGACGACCTGGTTTCTGCAAACCGTAAGCAGCTTGTTAGCTATGAACCGGGAAGAAGCGCAGGCAGAACCGGATCCTCGGCGGTTGGCGGAAGAGCTAAATGCCACAGCCGGCAACGGGAAGCTGGTATTAGCGCTCGATCAATATGAAGCGGCCGGGAGCGTGGATCAATGGCTGCGTGAAGAGTTTTTTCCCATGCTCCGGGCGGATGCGATCCTTGTTATTGCGGGACGTCATCCGCTGGGCGGTTCATGGATGCTGTCTTCTATTTGGCGAAAATGGATCCAACCGCTTCCGCTAGAGTGCTTTACTCGGGAGGAAGCGATGCTCTACTTGGAACGCCGCGGTATTGTGGACGAGCGGAGAAGGGTCCGGTTATGGCTGACGACAGCCGGGCACCCGCTTTCGCTGGCGCTATTGGCGGAGGAAGGGGCACATCAAGAGGAGGGAGTTGCCCGAGGAGATATCCAGAGCTCCTTCGAGGAGCTGCTTCAGTCCTGGCTTCAGGAAGTTCCGGGGGAAACGCTGCGAGCCCTGGTATATGCCGCAGCCGTGCCGCGTTATTTTGATCAGGATTTGTTGCAGGGTATGCTGGGGGCTCCTTTCCCCGGTGAAGCCTTCGACGGGTTGCTAAAGCTGTCTTTCGTCAGACTGGCCGGACGGGGATGGGAAATGCATGAGCTGGCCCGAAGTTTGATTTGCCGGTCGTTGCGAGAGCGCCAGCCAGATACGTATAGCGATTATCGGTCCCGTGCGGCAGAAGTCCTCTCCACGCGGATTCGGACGAGAACGTCTGGGGGGAAGGATGCCGCCAGGGAGGTGCACGAACTAATTAGCTTGGCGGGAAACCCGATCCTGCGGGCGCATTTTCGATTCAGTCGAAATTCGAGAAATTATTGGGAGGCCGTCCGACCGCAAACGGTAGAGGAGGTAAAACAGTATTTGGGGCAGAGGAGAGCGGATGACCGGACGTACCAAATTTCCTGTTCGGATTTAGAAACGGGCGGTCTTTTCCAGTACGAGCTATCCGCGAAGGAGAGCGTCTACCGCTTGGAAGGCTGGGAGCCGGAATCGTTGCTCGCGTTGGATCAGGACGCTTTACGGCTGCTTCGAAATCCTGAGGGGGATGTGGTCGGGCTGGCCGCGATGCTGCCGATTCGTGCGGATACGGCGGAATACTTGCTTCGCCATCCGGTGTCGGGTCCTTATTTTAAGGCCCGGCCTGAAGAGCTTAGGAGCGGGATTAGTTATGAAAAATCAGGCGCGAAGTTCGTGTTTGCCATCGACGTCCTCGACCCGGAGCAAATCGAGCTGCGTTCCGATACCGTAAATTTAATGATGGAATATATTCATGCGGGAATGCTGTTGATCGCCTCGCCTCCGGCCTTGCCTTTTTATCTGGATTCCCATCGAAGTCTGGGGTTTACGCGCGTGCCGGATTTACCTGAAATATACCGCTTTGGCGGAAGAACGGAAGCAGCGTACTTCCGGCTGGATACCCGTGGCCGAAGATGGGCGGCTTATTTGGAGCAGATCGCGGACTACCGGACTCCGGCCGATCGTGGAGGTTCCGATGACGCACCAGACGAGGAGCAGCCGGATCGGGCCCGCTTCGGCTTTACACCGAGGGAGTGGGAGGTAGCGGATGTTCTGGCTACGGGGGCATCGAATAAAGAAATCGCCGCCCGTCTGTTTATCAGCGAGGCGGCGGTGAAGAAGCATATCAACGCAATGCTGCAAAAAACGGGCTTCCGTAATCGGACCCAAATCGTCATGGCCGTGCTGAGGTCCACACCTTCCGGATAAATCAAAAAAACCCTTTGGCATCAAAGGGCTTGGAGGTTAAAAAAGGTTATGGAGCGGGTGAAGGGAATCGAACCCTCGCCTCAAGCTTGGGAAGCTGGCGTTCTACCATTGAACTACACCCGCAAAAGCTAAGCAAGGAATATTATAACGCCAACGAAGATAAGAATCAAGCCCCGCCATAAATTACCGGTCGGGGCCTTTTCAAATTACTTCACGATGATTCGTCGGAATGCAGCCATCTCTCTCAACTCGACGTTTAGACCCTCCTTCTCCTCGTCGGTAAGTTCCAGATGTAACCCATAATGGTGGTGTGGGGGTTCAAGCTCTTCCTGCCAGCGAATTTCTCCGGAATAGGTGCGGGGCTCATCGTTTAGGCGTACATGCAAAAGGATGCGCATGGCATGGGTGGACGCGTGCAGATTGAGTTCGGTACGAACCCGGCAACCGGATTTGCTGATATCAATGAGATCGATCTGTGCAGGTTTCAAGGGCAGCGATTGACCGTTGACGGACAGGATTTCGAGCGACGCTGCGATTGGTGGATTCAGGGTATAACGAAAGGGTTCAGCTCTTCTAGTAGTTGTCATAAATAAGATTATAGCGAAATTTGTCGAGTTGAACACTGGTTTTTGTGCAGAGGCAGCAATCCAAAAAAAGCCGCCGGAGCATGTTGCTCACAGCGGCTGTTGACGGATCTGGGCGTATAAGCGTACTCTCAGCGGTTTGCCGCCGAATTGGACAGCAACTCCCGAAGGTCCGGCTCGATCTCAGCCGGTTCGGTGCGAGCTCCATAACGCTTAACGACCTCGCCGTCTCGCCCAATAAGGAACTTCACGAAGTTCCATTCGATGTCGCCCGTGTCATAAGGTTCTGGCGTATGCTCCCGCAGATAACGGTATAACGGATGGGCCTGCTCCCCGTTCACGTCGATTTTAGCGAAGAGCGGGAAGGTGACCTGATAATTTGTTTCGCAAAACGCCTTAATCTCCGCTTCGGTCCCGGGCTCTTGCTCGGCGAACTGGTTGCACGGAAACCCAAGGACGGAGAAGCCTTGATCCTTATATTCGTTGTACAGTCGCTGCAGCCCTGCATAGTGCGGCGTCAATCCGCAGGCGCTGGCGGTATTGACGATCAGCAGCACTTGGCCGCGGTATGGCGCTAGTGTCGTTGGATCGCCCGTAATCGTACGGACTTCGATATCGTAAAGGTTATTCATCGTTTTATACCAAATCGCAGGCATCCGCTGGCATCCAGTGGGCGTCCTGCCCTTCCCATTTTACGTTACATCCGATCGGATTCGTCAGCGGGATCGATACGGTGTTCCCAGACGTGAGTTCCTCCAAAGCGCGATCCAGATCGTTAACCGTCATTTTACTCGTATCGCGCGGGTTATCGACGCCGCGTCCCGTATATACAAGCTTGCGATCGGCATCAAAGACAAAGAAATGCGGTGTGCGGAGCGCCCCGTAGTCCTTGGCTGCCATTTGTTCCTTATCGCGGAGATACACCCACGGGAACCGGTGCTGCTCCATCCGTGTAACCATGTGTTCAAAGGAATCATCCGGGTGCGTGCTTTCGCTGTTTGAGTTGATGCCTACGAAAACGACACCGCGATCCTTGAATTTCTCGGCCGTTTGCCGGGTGACTTCATCGGAGCCGATCACGTAAGGACAGTGGTTGCAGGTAAAAAACACGACGAGCACCTTGGCCGAAGCAAAGGATTCCAGAGAGTAAGTCAGGCCGTCCGTGGCCGGCAGGTTAAAGTTCGGAGCTGGATTTCCCAGGGTCAACGTAAAACTCATAACATCACCTCTCGCAAGAATTGATAACGTTTACCTCCATTCTACTCCAAAAGTTCCCAATATCTCAAATTTAAATAGATCGCCCCAAGAATAGCTGTCATCAACGTAACATTAAGAAATTTTCTATTGTCTATCCTGTGAAAATGCTGTAAAGTAACTTATCAAATAAACATTTTTCTCGCTTGTGTCAGTTAACTTAACACCTCAATTGACCATAGTTCGATTAAATGTCACTTTTAGTAGAAAAACGGCAATAAAATTGTGATTTATCGTATATTGCTTAAATCTACGTTGTCGTTTAGGTTGTTGCTTTAGCTAGTTGAAGTGAAGAAGCGGGAATATACAACCGTCCGCCATGAAAAGACAATTCGACCGTATTCGAGTTTCGGGAATCAGGGCTGGAAGGCTCAATTATACCTTGTTGCTTTAGTAAATCACAGCAAGATAGAACGATTGCACATTTGTCTTTTATTGATGGACATTGTCGAAATTGCGATATTCCATTTTTTCAGGAAAAGAGGCTGTAACATGATTCAACCCATTTTGCAGATCAAGGATTTGCACACCCACTTTTTTACCGATCGAGGCGAAATCCCTGCGGTGGACGGCGTGAACCTGTACGTGAATCCCGGTGAGGTGCTTGGCGTCGTTGGCGAGTCCGGCTGCGGCAAAAGCGTAACCTCCTTGTCCATCTTAAAGCTGATCCCGCAGCCACCCGGGAAAATTACCGGCGGGTCGATTGAGTTTAAGGGGCAGGACATCGTTCCGATGAAGGAGCGGGAAATGCGGGCGATTCGCGGCAACTCCATCTCCATGATTTTTCAGGAGCCGATGACGTCGCTGAATCCTTTGTTTACGGTAGGCCAGCAAATCGGGGAGACGGTCCGACTGCACCGGGGGCTGAGTAAGAAGGAAGCGCGCGAGCACACGATCGACATGTTGAAAAAGGTGGGCATCCCAAGGCCGGAAGCCATCATCGATGAATATCCGCATCAGCTGTCCGGCGGGATGAGACAGCGGGTCATGATCGCGATGGCGATTTCCTGCAACCCTGAGCTGCTGATCGCCGACGAACCTACCACGGCGCTCGACGTAACGATCCAGGCGCAGATCCTCGATCTGATCCGGCGTTTGAACGAAGAGAACGGCACCGCCGTCATGATGATTACGCACGACCTTGGGGTCGTTGCCGAAATGTGCCACCGGGTCGCGGTCATGTATGCCGGTAAAGTCGTGGAGGAAGGCAGTGTGCGGGATATTTTCAAAAATCCGCTGCACCCCTACACGCAAGGATTGATCAAATCGGTGCCGCGCATGGATGAAGAGCGCAAGCGCCTGTTCTCCATTCCGGGGAACGTACCGATTTTGAATACGCAGATGAAGGGCTGTCGGTTTGCCGAACGTTGTCAGCACGCGATGCCGATTTGCCTGGAGCAGCTACCGGAACTCAAGGAATACGAAACAGCGCACAGCTGCCGGTGCTGGCTCCATGAATCACCACAGGAGGAAGTCGTATGAGTGAACCCTTACTGCAAGTCGAGCACTTGAAAAAATACTACCCCATCGATAGCGGATGGTTCGGCAAATCACAGCAATTTGTTAAAGCAGTCGACGATATCTCGTTTACGGTGCAGAAGGGCGAAACGTTTGGATTAGTGGGAGAAAGCGGCTGTGGCAAATCAACAACCGGCCGTTCCTTGCTCCGGCTGATCGAGCCGACCGGCGGGAAGGTGATGTTCGAAGGAGAGAATATCACGGCCTTGTCACCGGAAGCCCTGCGTCGGAAACGCAAGGATATGCAGATCGTGTTCCAGGATCCGTTCTCCTCGTTGGATCCGCGTCATACCGTGCAACGAATCCTCGAGGAACCGCTGATCGTTCACGGCGTCGGCAATGCCAAGGAGCGTAAAGCGATGATCGACCGATTGATCGATGTCGTTGGGCTGACGCAAAGCCATCTCCAGCGGTATCCGCATCAGTTCTCCGGCGGTCAACGGCAGCGGATCGGCATCGCCCGCGCGTTGTCGCTGCAGCCGAAGCTGATCGTCGCTGACGAGCCTGTTTCTGCACTGGACGTGTCGATTCAGTCGCAGGTGGTGAACCTGCTTCAGGATCTGCAGGAGGAATTCGGATTGACGTACATTTTTATCGCCCACGATTTGAGTGTCGTGAAGCATATCTGCGACCGGGTGGCGGTCATGTACCTCGGCCGGATCGTCGAGATTGCCGATAAGCACAAGCTGTACTCGGCGCCGCAACATCCTTACACGCAGGCGCTCCTGTCCGCGGTGCCGGAGCCGGACCCGGACAAGAAGAACGAGCGGATCATCCTGCAGGGCGAAGTGCCTAGCCCGGCCAATGCGCCGGTTGGTTGCGCGTTCCATACGCGGTGTCCGATGGCGATGGACGTCTGCCGAACGCACCGTCCTGAGTTGGCCGAAACGGATGCCGGCCATCTGACGGCTTGCCACCTGTTCACGGAAGCGAAATCCGCGGGAAGCGCGAGCTTGGCATAATTGATATTTTTAGACTACCGCTATGGTTTATAGCTCGGGTTATGTGCCCGGCTTCTTATAAACAAGAAATTATATATCGTGATTCAGAAGGGAGCCACAATATGAAAGCAAAGAGATGGAGTAGTGTCGTTTTAGTGCTGATGCTTAGCGCAGCCGTTGCCCTAACGGGTTGCGGAGGCAACAAAAATGCCGGTGGCAGCAACGCCGGTGGAACGAATGCGGGAACAAATGCGGAAGCGAATGCTCCGACAGGTACAGCCCAAGATACCTTGATCGTGGGCCGCGGCGGGGATTCCGCTTCGCTGGATCCGGCGATCGTCACTGACGGTGAATCGCTGAAAATCGCGCACCAAGTGTTTGACTCCTTGTTGGAGTATAAGGAAGGAACCACGGAGGTTCAGGGCTCGCTCGCCGAGAGCTGGACGGTTTCGGACGACGGCTTGACTTACACCTTTAAGCTGCGTCAAGGCGTGAAGTTCCATGATGGTACGGATTTTAATGCCGACGCTGTCGTGTTTAACTTCAACCGCTGGACGGATCCGAAGAGTGAATTCAAATTCGAAGGCGATTCCTTCGACTACTATGATTCCATGTTTGGCCCGGACGGCAAACGCGTCATTAAAGAAGTGAAAGCCGTTGATGCGAATACGGTAGAATTCACGTTGAATCAACCACAAGCGCCGTTCCTGCAAAACCTGGCTATGACCTCCTTCGGCATTGCCAGCCCAACGGCCATTCAAGAGAAGAAGGAAAACTTCAAAAACGAGCCGGTTGGTACAGGTCCATTTGTATTCAAAGAGTGGAAACGCAACGACTCGATCACGCTGGAAAAGAATGCGAGCTACTGGAAGGAAGGCCTTCCGAAACTGAATAAAGTCATCGTTCGCTCGATCCCTGATAACTCCGCACGCTTTAATGCTTTGCAAAGCGGGGAGATTGATTTGATGGAAGACTTGAGCCCGGACGATCTGGCGACATTGGAAGCGAACCCGGATCTGCAAAAGATCGAGCGTCCTTCCAACAACGTAGGTTATGTTGGTTTTAACCTCAAGAAAGAACCGTTTAACAACGTGAAAGTTAGACAAGCGCTGAACTATGCCGTTGATAAGCAAGCGATCATCGATGCTTTCTTCGCAGGCCAAGCGGAACCGGCTAAGAACCCGATGCCGCCGTCCCTGTGGGGTTACAACGACAGCATTACCGATTACGAATATGATCCGGAGAAAGCAAAAGCGTTGCTGGCGGAAGCGGGTTATTCGAACGGCCTGCCAGGCGAGTATGTCTTCTATGCAATGCCGGTATCTCGTCCTTATATGCCTGACGGCAAGAAAGTTGCCGAAGTTATCCAACAGAATTTCGAAGCCGTTGGCGTGAAGGTGGTAATCCAATCTCCGGAATGGGCTACTTATCTGGACGATGCTCAAGCCGGCGAGAAAGACGATCTGTTCATGCTCGGCTGGACCGGCGACAACGGGGACCCGGACAACTTCTTGTACACCCTGCTGGACAAAGACGCAATTCCGTCTAACAACTACAGCTACTATGCGAACGACGAGCTGCATGAATTGTTGATTGCGGCGCAAAAAGAAACCGAGCAACCGAAACGCGAAGAGTTGTATAAACAAGCGCAAGAGATCATCAAAGCCGATGCACCATGGATTCCGCTCGTGCATACGACGCCGCTCCTGGCAGCAAAAGCGAACCTGAAAGGGTATGTACCGGCGCCGACGGGTACGGAGTACTACAGCAACATCTATTTCGAATAACAGGCGGTATCTTAACGCCTCTGGCAGGTGAACCTCATCTTGAAAGCTTATGTAATGAAACGAATACTCATCATGGTTCCTGTCCTGATCGGCATGACGATTATCGTGTTTTCCATTATTCATGCAATTCCCGGGGATCCCGCGGAAACGATTCTGGGGCAGAAGGCGACCGAGCAGTCTAAAGAGGCGCTTCGCGAGCAGCTTGGCCTGAATAATCCGTGGTATCAGCAGTACTTCACGTACATGGGGGATTTGCTGAAAGGGGATCTGGGGCAATCGATCCGCACGAGAGTGCCGATTGCCCAGGAGATCACTCCGTATCTGGCGGCAACGGCGGAATTAACCGTGGCGGCCATGGCGTTTGCGATTTTCTTTGGCGTCAACGCCGGCATTATCAGCGCCTGGAAGCAGAACTCTTGGTTTGATTATATCTGCATGCTGATCGCCCTGATTGGGGTATCGATGCCGATCTTCTGGCTAGGCCTCATGGAGCAGTGGATCTTCTCGCTTAAGTTACATTGGTTGCCCTCCATCGGGCGAATGAATCAGCGGGATCCGGTCGAAGCGGTCACCAATCTGTATCTGATCGACAGCCTTATCGCGGGTCGATGGGATCAGTTGTGGACGGTGTGCAAGCATTTGATCCTGCCAAGTGTGGCGCTGGGCACAATTCCGATGGCGGTTATCGCCCGGATGACGCGGTCCAGCATGCTGGAAGTCATGAACTCAGATTTCGTGCGGACGGCCAAAGCCAAAGGGCTGTCACAGTTCATCGTCGTGTATAAACACGCGCTGAAAAATGCGTTTATCCCGGTGCTGACGGTGATCGGCCTTCAGACGGGCGCGCTGCTTGGCGGCGCGGTCTTAACCGAAACGATTTTCGCATGGCCTGGCGTAGGACGTTACATTTACGAGGCGATCAGCTCGCGCGATTATCCGGTCATTCAATCCGGAATTCTGATCATTGCCTTTTTGTTCGTCGTCATCAATTTGATCGTGGATTTGCTGTACGCAGCAGTTGATCCGCGCATCCGTTACCGGTAAAGGAGGGAAACCATGGCGCAAGCATCTACGGCAACAACTACAAACGGAAGTACCTCCATCCCGGCCGAGAAGGTTTCCGGACCTTGGCGCGATGCGTGGAGAGCGTTCCGCAAAAATAAAATCGCGATGGTCGGCCTCATCATGATCGGGTTCTTCATTCTGATCGCGCTGTTGGCCCCGGTCATCGCGCCGTATGAATACGACACGCAGGTATTGCGTGACCGTTTGAAAGCCCCGTCCTCGACCCATTGGTTCGGGACGGACGATCTCGGACGCGACCTGTTCACCCGCGTATTGTACGGAGCCCGCATTTCCTTGTGGGTGGGTACTTTTTCCGTGGTGGGGTCGATTATTCTGGGGACGCTCTTCGGGATACTGGCGGGATTCTACGGCAAATGGATCGACATGATCATCTCGCGTCTATTTGATATCTTGCTGGCGTTCCCAAGCATTTTGCTGGCGATTGCGATCGTGGCCATCCTGGGTCCGTCTCTGCAAAATGCGCTGCTCGCCATCGCGATCGTCAATATTCCGACGTATGGCCGGTTGGTTCGGGCGAAGGTGCTCAGCTTGAAGAACGAAGAGTATATTACCGCTGCCCGGGCGATCGGGATGAAAAATAGTGCGATTTTGCTGCGGCATATTTTGCCAAACAGCTTAACGCCGATTATTGTGCAGGGTACGCTGGGGATCGCTACGGCGATCATCGAAGCCGCCGCACTGGGCTTCCTCGGTCTCGGTGCACAGCCGCCAACCCCGGAATGGGGCAAAATGCTGTCCGACTCGCGGCAGTTTATCGCAACCGCTCCGTGGACGGTGGTATTCCCAGGGATCTCGATTATGTTGACCGTTTTGGCCTTCAACTTGATGGGCGACGGTTTGCGTGACGCGCTGGACCCGCGGATGAAGAGCTAATCCAATACCCGCAAAAACAAGGTACCCACATGCTGAATCCTTTAACAGGTATTTCGCGTGTGGGTACCTTTTTGCGTTATTTGGGTTTGTTTTTATGTTTGCTTCGGACCTTTTTCGTGTGCTGTGCCTAATATACGGGGTTGCGGTTTGCGGGTATAATTTAGGCGTAAGCTAAAGAGGATGGCAGGATGAGGAGGCGGCGGGATGGCCAAGAAAGCAAGAAAGGTGACGATCGTCGGGTCTGGTCTGGTCGGCACGGCTTGCGCCTATTCCATGATTAACCAATCGATTTGCGATGAAATTATGATGATCGATCGAACGTATGACCGTGCGGTCGCGCATGCGCTGGATTTATCGCATTGCATGGATTTTACGCAAGCTCGTACGAAGGTTTCAGCCGGCCGGCTGGAGGATTGCCGCGACATGGACGTCGTTGTGCTGACGGCGGGAGCCAATCCGAAGCCGGGGCAAACGCGGCTGGACTTATTGGAAGAGGCGGAGAAAATCACGCGGGACATCGTCAGTCGTATCGTGGCGGGCGGATTTGACGGCGTGTTTGTCGTAGCCGCCAATCCGGTTGATATCGTGACGTATATCGTGCGAGAGGTATCGGGGTTTCCGCGGAACCGGGTGATCGGCACCGGGACATCAATCGATTCGGCGCGGCTCAAAACGCTCCTGTCGGAGGTGTTTTCGATCGACCCGCGTAGTGTGAACGGGTATGCGATGGGCGAGCACGGCGAATCGCAGTTTGTCGCCTGGTCCCATGTCACGATTGGCGGGAAGCCGTTGCTGCACATTTTGGAGCAGCATCAGGAGCGTTTCCGTCACGTGAATTTGGATGAGATCGCGCAAAAGACGAAAGACGCGGGTTGGGAGATTTTTACGCGCAAGGGCAATACGCAGTTCGGGATCGGTAACGCGCTGGCGTACATCGTTCGTTCGATCTTAAACGACGAGCACAAAATCATCGCCGTCTCCGCAGTATTGGAGGGCGAATACGGGCAGGCGGGCGTCTGTGCCGGCGTGCCCGCCATCATCGGCGATGGAGGAATCGAAGAGGTGCTGGAACTGAACTTGACCTGGGAGGAGCAAGGCAAATTTACACGCTCCTGTGAAATTCTGAAGACGGCAATCGCCAATCTGCGTACCTAATTACAGAGCCGCTGCGATTGCGGTCGCAAGAGCATCGATCCGATGGATCGGTGCTTTTTTAGTGGGAAAATACGTTTCGGGTAGGAGCCTCCATTCCTTCTCTAGGCGGTTCTGAGAGAAATCCACTTCATTATATAGTAGAAAAAAAACGCAGGAGGGCTCGAGGTTGATGGGAGACTTCATGATCTTGAAGTTAGCAGAGTTGGGGGATGCGGAAGTCCGGCAGGCGGCTGGTGTTTTTGTGGAGGGATTTTACGATTCGTTGCGCGTAATCGCTGCGGATGCCGGTAAGCTGGCTAGGGCATTGGAGCACGCGTTGGTAAAGGAACAGTTCTTCGTTGCTTTGGAAGAGGGGAGGGTGATGGGGATCTTCGGTTATTCCGTGGGACAAAATCGCCCTTTCCGGTTTGACCGGGCGGTGCTCCGGCGTGAGCTTGGCTGGCTCAGGGGGACTCTATTCTATCACCTGGTTCGGCACGAGTTGGAGAAGCCGCTGAATTTGGCGAAGCACCAGTGCTATTTCGAGGCCGTCGCAACCGCGAAGGAGGCCCGGGGACGTGGGGTGGCCAGCCAACTGAACAATGAGCTCGTCACCCGGTTGGGGTATGCAGATTATTTTCTCGAGGTTGTCGACACCAATGTGAATGCGATTCGGCTGTACGAGAAATTGGGATACGTCGAATTTCGGCGAAAGCCGCAACGTTGGTTTCGGAAGCAGGCCGGATTTAACGCCAGAATCTATATGAGATGGATGCCAGTGAAGGACAACTTAGGTGGATGAAGTTGGATCAATTAGGCCTATACAGGAACATACATTCGGTTTATGATGGGAGAAGTAGACGCAAAGGAGAGTGGAAGTATGCCTTTTTGTAAAGTGAAGCAAGCGGAGCTTTATTATGAAGAGGTCGGTACGGGGCGGCCTATCGTGTTGATTCACGGGTTCACGCCCGATCACCGGCTGATGAGCGGCTGTATGGAACCGATATTTCAGGAGCGGACGGGATGGCGCCGAATTTACCTGGATTTGCCGGGGATGGGCCGCTCTCGCGATTATGCGGATATTGAGAGTACGGACGGGATGCTGGAAGCGGTGCTAGAGCTAATCGACAAGTTGGTGCCTGAATCGCGGTTTGCAGTAGCCGGAGAGTCGTACGGCGGGTACTTGACGCGGGGGATCCTTGCCCGTCATCCTGAACGTGTTGAGGGGGCGGCGTTCATTTGCCCGATGATCGTGCCGGAGTACGACCAACGGGAACTGCCGGTTCAAACGGTAATCCATGAAGACCCCGCATTGAAGGCTGAACTGAGCTCCGAGGAATACGAGGATTTTCGCACGATGGGGGTTGTCCTGAACCAACGTACTTGGGAGAGATATTCGGAGGAGATCGTAACCGGATTACGGATGGCGGATGGCGCTTTTTTGGACAAGATTCGGACGCGGTACGGGTTTTCTTTTCCACTGGAACAGGAGAAGTTTGGAAACCCCTCGCTATTTCTGCTCGGCAGGCAGGATACGGCGGTTGGTTATGCGGATGCGCTCCGTCTATTGGAACAATATCCGCGCGGGACGTTTGCCGTCATGGATCGGGCGGGGCACAACTTGCAGATTGAACAAGAAGAGGCGTTTCACACGTTGATCAACGAATGGCTGGATCGGGTTGAGGAAGCCAGGGATAAGGAATAATGAAATGAGATAGGCGTTAGGCTTGTGGTGGAGTTTGCTTGATGGGCGAAGCTTTGTGAATATTGAGGGGTGTTCTGGAATGTATGAGCTGAAGACCAAAGAAAACGACAATAGCGTCATCGCGTTTATTGAAGGTGTGGCCGATGCCAAGAAGAGGGAAGATGCCTACCGGTTACTGGACATTTTTACTGAGACTACGGGGTATTCAGCCAAAATGTGGGGCCCCAGCATCATCGGCTTTGGCTCCTATCACTACAAATACGCCTCCGGCCACGAAGGGGATGCGCCGCTGGTTGGTTTTTCGCCTCGGAAGGCGAAGATCAGTCTTTATCTCGCCCCGGACGATCCCGCTCGAGGCGCTTTGCTCGAATCCTTTGGGAAGCACACCCAAGGAAAAGGCTGCGTCTACATTAATAAAGTCGCCGATATCGATGTAGAAGTGCTGCGTACGTTGATTCGACAGTCGGTTGAGCTCCTCCAGAGGTTGTACCCGAACGAGGGGTAGGGGAGTTGGTAAGTGGGTAAGTAAGTAAGTAAGTGAGTGAGTGAGTGAGTAAGTGAGTAAGTGAGTAAGTGAGTAAGTGGGTAAGTGAGTAAGTGAGTAAGTGAGTGAGTAAGTGAGTGGGTGAGTGAGTGAGTGGGTGAGTGAGTAAGTAAGTAAGTAAGTAAGTAAGTAAGTAAGTAAGTAAGTAAGTGGGTAAGTTTACCCGTACGTGCGTGCGATAGTATTTGCCCTTTCTACTGGTGTCGGGAATAGTACGGGGACGGGGTTGGGGCACAGGGTGGCGTGGGGAACGGGGAATGTGAGCAGAGTGGTACTGATGGCGTCGCTCTTTCCGAAATGTATGCGAAAAATCCAATAGAATCTGTCGGAGTACGGTGGCTTTGGCGGATTATAGCTGATTTTTCATATATATTTGGCCCGGTGGAGGCCAAAAGCCCGAAATCTATATGAAATTTCGAATACAATTCGCGAAATGAGGCGTTTCGGCCTGAATATAACTGAAATTTCGAATAGATTTCGGCGACGCCGCTCGAGACTTCGCTCCGCCGCTCCGCCGAACCCCCTGTGGGGGTTCTCATCCCAACCTAAGGACACAACAATAAAGAGCACCCCAAGGGTGCTCTTTATTTACGTCCCAGGAGGGATTCGAACCCCCGACCGACGGCTTAGAAGGCCGTTGCTCTATCCAGCTGAGCTACTGGGACATCTCAAATATGAAAAACACAAGCAAAAAATATTATATCATAGGAGAGCTTGGGGATCAATAACTTCCAAGATAAAATTGGCAGGAGCGCCACAAACGAATAATTTCGGTGCCAGGGTTAGCCTCCCAGATCTGAGTTTTTTGCCTTCGCCGGGGACTATGCTATAATCTCAATTAATTGCTACTCGGAGGAAAGGAGGTGCCCTTATTCGCAGTTCAGGACCCGATGAGAAAGACAACATTGTCTTGTTTCCCAAAACGCTTGACTATTACCAGATCGAGCTCACCCGTATGCTGGAGACGGAAAGATACGGGGAGGCCGTTGAGTTACTGCAGTTCCTGCTTCAGTGCCAGGGAGAGGATCCTCGGCATTACGAGGAATGGCAAGCTTTGCTGGACTGGCTGATCGGCGCATTTCCCGCGTTAAAGAGCGGCATGTCGGATCCGCAAGGCTTCGAGGAGGAAGAGGAGACCGAGGAAATGCTGGCTCGCCGGCTTGCCGAAGCCAAATTGGCCGAGGATGCGGGTTATGCGGATAAACTGTTACATACGGTGAAGGACAAACCGCTGTCGGAGCAGACGTTTCTGGCTCTGGAACAGCTGGCTTACCTGGATCGCCCGGAAGTCGATGATGCGCTGATCGGATGGATTACCCGGGAGGAGCTTCATCCGCTGCTCCAATACCGAATCCTGCAAACGCTGCGGCGCCGCGGGACGACGGGAACGCTGGTCTTTTTTCGCGGCGGGGAGCGGGTGGAAGTGGAGATTGAAGACGTCCCGCTGAAGCCTGAGGATTTTCCTCCGGCGGTACAGGCCGTTTTAGATCGCGTAGGGGATCAGACACAAGTTCATGATCCAACTCTTTTTTATTTTGCCCAAGAGTTATGGTCGCAGTTCGTGATGGGGTTATACGGAACGGTGGATTATCGCTCGCTCTTAGCCGAGGACGACGCGGTGATCGATATCTGGGCAGCGGCCCTGCATCAGATGGTAGCGGACAGCTTGTCCGGCACTCAAACGGATGAGGAAATTCGCGCCATGTACGGGATAACCGACGGACTGCGGCTGAGATATGAGCAGATCTGCCGGTCCTTGGGCAAATTCGTGGCAACCGGACGCATTCGCGGCATGTAGTGAACAGCATCCGGACGGAAGATGAGGTTCATTTCTATGAAGCTTGCAATAGGCAATCGCTATCGCCAATACCTGGCTATAGATCGGCTCTTGTAAAAAGGTGTTTTGTTGTTTATAATATAATGGTTATTCTGATCGTGTTCATAGAGACAGCTATACTGGAACCCAAGTGCAAGACACCTCGAAATAGCTGCTTTAGTCGCGATTCGGTTTCAGTATTTAAAGTATATGTGAAATTTGGAGGGGAAGGCATAAAATGAAAGCAACTTGGGAAAAAATAGAGAAGAACCTCGGCGTACTCGAGGTTGAAGTGGAGGCGGACCGTGTAGCCGCCGCACTGGATAAAGCTTTTCAAAAAGTAGCAAAAAGAGCTAACGTACCTGGTTTCCGTAAAGGTAAAGTGCCTCGGCCGATTTTTGAAGCGCGTTTTGGCGTGGAGAGCTTGTATCAAGATGCCATCGACATCTTGCTGCCTGAAGTGTACAGCGAAGCTGTAGACCAAACGGATATTTTCCCAGTAGATCGCCCGGAAGTTGACGTTGAGCAATTTGCTAAGGGACAACCTTTCAAGTTCAAAGCGAAAATCACGGTTAAACCTGAAGTGAAGCTTGGCGATTACAAAGGCGTAGAAGTTCCTGCCGTAAGCGTTGAAGTGAGCGAAGAAGAACTGAACAGCGAGCTGGAGCGTCTGCAACAACGCCATGCTGAGCTGGTTGTCATCGACGAAGAACCGGCCCAAAACGGGGATACGGTTGTTATCGACTTTGACGGTTCCGTAGACGGCGAGCCTTTCGAAGGCGGCAAAGCGGAGCGTTATTCGCTGGAACTGGGAAGCAACACGTTTATTCCTGGCTTCGAGGAGCAAGTCGTAGGTCTCGCAACCGGCGACTTCAAAGACGTTACGGTGACTTTCCCAGACACGTACCATGCTGAAGAACTGGCTGGCAAAGAAGCCGTGTTCAAAGTGAAAGTGCATGAAATCAAGCGCAAACAACTGCCTGAACTGGACGACGAGTTCGCGAAAGACGTTAGCGAATTCGATACACTGGCCGAGTTCAAGGAAGATCTGACGAAACAGCTGAGCTCCCGCAAAGAGCAAGAAGCGAAAGCAACCCGTGAAGGTGCGCTCGTTGATAAAATCGGCGAAAACGCAGAAGTGGAAATTCCGGAAGCCATGATCAATGGCGAAGTGGAAAACATGGTTCGCGACTTCGACAACCGTCTTCGTTCGCAAGGCATGAACCTGGACATGTTCCTGGGCTTCTCCGGTCAAACGGTGGACGACCTCAGAGGACAAATGCGTGGTGACGCGGAGAAACGCGTTCGCAACAACCTGGTGCTTGAAGCGATTGCCAAAGCCGAGAAGATCGAAGTCACTCAAGACGAAATCAACAAAGAACTGAACGATATGGCGGAAGCTTACAAGCGCACGCCGGAAGAAATCCGCAACATTTTGGCGGCGAACGGTTCCTTGGGCAGCTTGAACGAGGAAATCTTGATCCGTAAGACGGTCGAGTTCCTGTTGGAGAACAGCAAAGAAGTTCCAGCTGAGCAAGCGGAATCGAAAGCCAAAGAAGCGAAGCCGGCTGCAAAGAAAACGACGAAAAAGTCGACCAAAGCGGAAGCGAAAGCAGACGCTGACAAAACAGAAGCCGAAGAAGCCCAAGGCGAGGAGTAATTCGCTCCAGCCTTGAATCCCGCTTCTTTGTATACATCAAGATAAGAGTTAGGGCACGTATGATAAAATGCGTGCCTTAATTTTTCATCTCCAAACGATACATTTATTTCCATTACGCACGGGACAAGCCTTAGGTTATATAATGTGTAAAAACGAACATAAACTGTACGGGACGAAAAATGACATGGGGCTTCGAACATGATAGAATGTTTTACGTAAGCGCAAGGGAAATTGAAAAGGAAAAGAGGTTGGTCGCATGAGTCTGGTACCTATGGTCGTAGAACAAACGAATCGGGGAGAGCGGTCGTACGACATCTATTCGAGACTTCTTAAAGATCGCATTATTTTTCTCAGCAACGCTATTGATGATGAAGTTGCCAATCTCGTGATTGCCCAACTGTTGTTTTTAGCGGCTGAAGATCCTGAGAAAGATATTCACCTGTACATCAATTCTCCGGGTGGTTCCGTTACCGCGGGGATGGGTATATATGATACAATGCAGTTTATCAAGCCCGATGTGTCCACCATCTGCGTGGGCATGGCGGCCAGCATGGGATCGCTGCTACTGACGGCAGGGGCCCCGGGCAAACGTTTCGCGCTTCCAAACAGTGAAGTGATGATTCACCAGCCGCTGGGCGGTGTTCGCGGTCAGGCAACGGATATCAAGATCCATGCCGACTGGATCATCAAGACGAGACAAAAGCTGAACCAGATCTATGTTGATCGGACGGGTCAACCCCTTGAAAAAATCGAGCGCGATACGGACCGCGACTTCTTTATGAGCGCGGAAGAGGCTAAGGCCTACGGGATTATCGACCAGGTTATCTCCAAGCCCACTAATCTATAAAGGGGTGTTTACATGTTTAAGTTTAACGATGAAAAAGGACAACTGAAATGTTCCTTCTGCGGCAAATCGCAAGAGCAGGTACGCAAGCTTGTTGCCGGACCCGGCGTTTATATATGCGACGAATGCATTGAACTGTGCACGGAAATCGTGGAAGAGGAGCTTGGCCACGAGGAAGAGCTGGATCTGAAGGAAATTCCGAAGCCAAAGGAAATCCGCGATATTTTGGACCAGTACGTCATCGGTCAAGAACAAGCGAAGAAATCGCTGTCCGTTGCGGTTTACAACCACTACAAGCGGGTGAATACGCAAAGCAAGATCGAGGATGTCGAGCTGCAGAAGAGTAATATCCTGCTGTTGGGTCCTACGGGCTCGGGTAAAACCCTCTTGGCGCAAACGATGGCTAAAATCTTGAACGTACCGTTTGCAATCGCTGATGCGACTTCCTTGACAGAAGCCGGCTACGTTGGTGAAGACGTGGAGAACATCCTGTTGAAGCTGATTCAAGCCGCTGATTATGACGTGGAAAAAGCGGAACGCGGCATCATTTACATCGACGAGATCGATAAAGTGGCGCGCAAATCGGAGAACCCTTCGATTACCCGTGACGTCTCTGGCGAAGGTGTGCAGCAAGCCTTGCTGAAAATTTTGGAGGGCACGGTCGCTTCCGTTCCTCCGCAAGGCGGACGCAAACATCCGCATCAGGAATTTATCCAAATCGATACGACGAACATTTTGTTCATCTGCGGCGGGGCATTTGACGGCCTGGAGCAAATGATCAAACGCCGGATCGGCAAGAAAGTTATCGGCTTTAACGCGGGCAGCGACGGGCAAAAAGAACTCAAACCGGGGGAATACCTGTCGATGGTATTGCCGGAAGACCTGCTGAAGTTCGGGTTGATCCCGGAATTCGTCGGCCGTTTGCCGGTGATCTCGACCCTCGAGCCGCTGGATGAGAAAACGTTGGTGCGCATTTTGTCCGAACCGAAGAACGCTTTGGTGAAGCAATACCAGAAGCTGCTCGAACTGGACAATGTCAACCTGCAGTTCGAACCAAAGGCGCTGGAAGCCATCGCTCAGGAAGCGATCAAACGCAATACCGGCGCTCGCGGTCTTCGCGCGATCATCGAGGGCATCATGCTCGACGTGATGTATGAAGTACCGTCCCGCGACGATATTTCGGACTGCGTGATTACCGAGAAGGTCGTTCAGGAAAAGACGGTTCCTGAATTGGCCGCCAAGCCGAACAAAAAACAAGAAGAAAGCGCGTAAGGCGGGAAGCCGCTTTTTCGCGGTAAAATAAAGGTCAAGGTTCTCCACCTTTGCGTTGTCGTGCCTCCCAAAAGGCGCATGCCTGCGGGGGTGGAGCTTTGATCGTTATGGGAGAGACCAGACATGACATTCTTGAGACAAGATACGCGGCCGGTCAAAGTCGGGAATCTGACGATCGGCGGCAGCAACGAAGTCATCATCCAAAGTATGTGTACGACGAAAACGGCAGATGTCGAGGCGACGGTCGCCGAGATCCTCCGGTTGGAGGAAGCGGGCTGCCAATTGGTACGCGTGACGGTGAACAACGAGGAAGCGGCTGCGGCGATCAAGGAAATCAAGAAACGGATTCACATCCCGCTGGTCGCGGACATTCACTTCAACTACAAGCTGGCGCTGATGGCGATCGAAAACGGCATCGATAAGGTCCGGATTAACCCGGGCAATATCGGCCGCCGGGAGAAGGTTGAGGCGGTTGTCAAAGCGTGCAAGGAACGCGGTATCCCGATTCGGATCGGCGTCAACGCTGGCTCGTTGGAGAACCATTTGCTGGAGAAATACGGGTATCCCACACCTGAAGCCATGGTGGAGAGCGCCTTGTACCATATCGGTATTCTGGAGGAGCTCGACTTTCATGACATTATCGTGTCGCTGAAAGCCTCGGACGTCCCGATGGCGATTGCGGCATACAGCAAAGCGGCGGAGGTGATTCCTTATCCGCTGCATTTGGGGATTACGGAAGCGGGTACGTTGTTCTCCGGTACGGTCAAGAGTGCAGCGGGCATCGGCGCCCTCCTGTCGATGGGGATCGGTTCAACGGTGCGGATTTCGCTAAGCGCCGACCCGGTGGAGGAAGTGAAGGTGGCGCGCGAGCTGCTGAAGACGTTTGGCTTGATCACCAATGCAGCAACACTGGTTTCCTGTCCGACCTGCGGTCGGCTGGATATCGACCTGTTTTCCATCGCTAACGAGGTAGAAGCTTACATCTCCAATCTGAAGGTGCCGATCAAGGTATCCGTGCTGGGTTGTGCTGTAAACGGCCCAGGGGAAGCGCGCGAAGCTGACATCGGGATCGCCGGGGCGCGCGGGGAAGGTTTGCTGTTCCGCTACGGGGAAATGATCCGTAAGGTTCCAGAAGCCGAGCTGCTGAACGAACTGAAGAAAGAAATCGATCATATCGTGGAGGTGTACGAAGCGACCGGAGAAATTCCGGGACGCAAGGAACACCGGGCCCACGCTCAGTCGTAATAAGTTAGAGCCGCAATCTGCTCCATGCAGATTGTGGCTTTTTTTGTATGGCGGTAAGGTGGAATACGGGGAGGACAGGACTTTAGATTCTCTTCACTCGAAAATCCTTGTTTTACCTTGGAGCGAAAAGGCTATACTACCAAGTATCAATCAATGAGTAGTCTAAGTGTGGGAGGCGTAACGCGTATGGATTTGAATGTGATCCTGATGGCGGTCCAAATGTTCTTTGCCGTAGTCATCGGGCTTTATTTCTGGAATCAGCTGCGCAGTCAAAAAGGGAATCGACTGGCGGTAGACCGGGAATCCCGCAAGGAAATGGAGAAATTGCGCAAGCTGAGGGCCGTCTCGCTGACCAAGCCGCTCGCGGAGCGTACCCGTCCGGCCTCGATGAACGACATCGTGGGGCAGAAGGACGGATTGCGTGCGCTTAAGGCGGCGTTATGCAGCGCCAACCCGCAGCATGTGATCATTTACGGCCCGCCGGGCGTAGGGAAAACGGCGGCAGCGCGTGTCGTCATGGAGGAAGCCAAGAAAAACCCGGTTTCCCCGTTTAAAACCGACGCCAAATTTATTGAGATCGATGCGACCATCGCCCGTTTTGATGAGCGGGGTATCGCCGATCCGCTGATCGGTTCGGTACACGATCCGATTTACCAGGGGGCGGGGGCCATGGGCGTTGCCGGCATTCCGCAACCGAAGCCCGGCGCCGTGACGAAGGCCCATGGCGGCATTTTGTTTATCGATGAAATCGGTGAATTGCATTCGATTCAAATGAATAAACTGTTGAAGGTCTTGGAGGATCGCAAGGTGTTTCTGGAGAGTGCCTATTATAACTCCGAAGACGCGAATACGCCGGCGTATATCCACGACATTTTCCAAAACGGCTTGCCTGCCGATTTCCGGTTAGTGGGCGCGACCACCCGCTCGCCGCAAGAGATCCCGGCCGCCTTGCGCTCACGGTGTATGGAGATTTATTTCCGGCCGCTGCTGCCGGAGGAAATCGCCCAAATCGCGGAGGATGCGGTGAAGCGGATTGGCTTCCAGCCTTGTCCGGAAGCGGTAGAGGTAATCATGAAATACGCAACGAACGGCCGCGAAGCCGTTAATATGGTACAATTGGCCGCCGGTCTGGCCCTTACCGAGAAACGCGACCACCTGCTGGCATCGGACCTGGAATGGGTGGCGACGAGCAGCCAGCTGGCCCCGCGCCCGGACCGCAAAATTCCGGCTCAGCCCGCAGTTGGCGTCGTCAATGGCCTGGCCGTATACGGCGCAAATATGGGGACGTTGCTGGAGATTGAGGCTACGGCTGTACCGGCCGAAAAAGGCAAAGGCAGCTACAACATCACCGGTGTCGTTGACGAAGAGGAAATCGGCGGGGGCAGTCGTACGTTGCGGCGCAAGAGCATGGCCAAAGGGTCGGTGGAGAACGTCCTGACCGTCCTGCAACGGATTGGTCTGAATCCGTCGAACTACCACCTGCACATCAACTTCCCGGGTGGAACTCCGATCGACGGTCCGTCCGCCGGGTTAGCCATCGCCACGGCGATTGCGTCGGCGATCAAGCAGGTGCCGGTGAACCATCAAATCGCCATGACCGGCGAGCTGGGGATTCACGGCAAGGTCAAACCGGTTGGCGGCGTCGTGGCTAAGGTCGAGGCTGCCTTTCAGGCCGGCGCAACAACGGTGCTGATTCCGAAGGATAACTGGCAAACGTTGTTCGAAGGTTTAGAGGGGCTGCGCGTGATTGCGGTCGAGACGTTAGGGGATGTCTTCCGCCACGTCTTTGGTCCCGAAGCCGAGAAGAACCTGGAGCTTCCGGTTGGCGGCGAACTGTTTGCTCCGGCAACCGCACCTGCGCCTTTCCTGCACGCGGAGTCTCCTTCGCAAGGCGGGGCCATGTAGCCGGGCAAGGAACGATTCACCAAACGTCCAGCTCGTTTGCTTTGCGGGGGGCGGCTGCCTGAAGCGGCCGCTCCTCGTTGGTGTTTTTATGTAACATTTGCTAAAATAGCAATGATATCAACAGAGAACGTTTGGAGGTGCATAAGCGATGGGACCCCATAAATCCAAAGGCCGGCGTTTTCCGCTGCTGCCGCTGCGCGGTCTGCTCGTCTATCCAAGCATGGTGCTTCACTTGGACGTAGGGCGGGAGAAATCCGTGAAGGCACTGGAAAAAGCCATGGTCGAAGATAATCTGATTCTCCTCTGTTCTCAATCGGAAGTGAACATTGAAGAACCAAGCCAGGAAGATATCTTTCGTATCGGCACCGTCGCAAAGGTGCGCCAGATGCTGAAACTGCCCAACGGCACCATTCGCGTGCTGGTAGAGGGCATGG
This sequence comes from Paenibacillus rubinfantis, assembly GCF_001486505.1. Taxonomy (GTDB): domain Bacteria; phylum Bacillota; class Bacilli; order Paenibacillales; family Paenibacillaceae; genus Fontibacillus; species Fontibacillus rubinfantis. The sequence goes on along the minus strand of NZ_LN909062.1, from coordinate 44,186 downwards.
AGCGCGCAGAAATTATCGAATATTTGGATAATGACGAATATTATGAGGTTATGGCCAAAGAACGCCCGGAGGAAGAGTCGGTGGATCCGGAAGTCGACGCGCTGATGCGCACGGTGTTAACCCAATTCGAACATTATATCAATTTATCCAAGAAGGTCACGCCGGAGACGCTGGCAGCGGTATCGGACATTGAAGAGGCCGGGCGCCTGGCGGACGTGATCACCAGCCATTTGTCTTTGAAAATCAAGGATAAGCAGGAAATTCTCGAAACCATCGATGTCCGGAAACGGCTGGAGAAGCTGCTCGACATCTTGAATAACGAGCGCGAAGTGCTTGAGCTCGAACGCAAAATCAACCAGCGCGTCAAGAAACAGATGGAGAAGACGCAGAAGGAATATTATTTGCGCGAGCAAATGAAAGCGATCCAGAAGGAGCTCGGCGAGAAGGAAGGGCGCGCCGGCGAAGCGGAAGAGCTGCGGACCCAGCTCGAAGAGAAGGGGCTCCCGGAGAACGTTCGGGAGAAAATCGAGAAGGAAATCGACCGCCTGGAGAAAATGCCGGCCAGCTCCGCGGAAGGTGGCGTCATCCGCAATTACGTGGATTGGCTGCTGAGCTTGCCATGGAGCAACAAAACCGAGGACGACCTCGATCTGGCCAAGGCCGAGCAGGTGCTGAACGAGGACCACTACGGCTTGGATAAACCGAAGGAACGGGTTCTGGAATATTTGGCCGTGCAGAAGCTGGTCAAAAAGCTGAAGGGACCGATTCTGTGTCTGGTTGGACCGCCAGGGGTCGGGAAAACCTCGCTGGCTCGCTCGATTGCCCGTTCGCTCGGGCGTCAATTCGTCCGCATCTCGCTGGGCGGCGTACGAGACGAAGCGGAGATCCGGGGACATCGCCGCACGTATGTCGGCGCTATGCCGGGACGGGTGATTCAAGGCATGAAAACGGCAGGTACCCTTAATCCGGTGTTCCTGCTGGACGAAATCGACAAGATGGCTTCGGATTTCCGCGGCGATCCTTCCTCGGCTTTGCTTGAGGTGCTGGATCCGGAGCAGAACAATACGTTCTCCGATCATTTTATCGAGGTGCCGTTCGATCTTTCGAACGTCATGTTTATCACGACCGCCAACGCGGTGCACAACATCCCGCGGCCGCTGCTTGACCGGATGGAGACGTTGTTTATCCCCGGATACACGGAGCTGGAGAAGCTGCAGATTGCGAACCGTTACTTGCTGCCGAAGCAAAAACGCGAGCACGGGCTGGAACCGGAGCAGTTGGAGATCGGCGAAGACGTGCTGCTGAAAGTGATCCGCGAGTATACCCGCGAATCCGGGGTTCGGAATCTTGAGCAGCAGGTGGCGGCATTATGCCGTAAAGCCGCGAAGCAAATTGTGTCCGAAAACAAGGAGCAGATCCTCATCACGCCGGACACGCTGAAGGATTACCTCGGCGCAGCAAAGTTCCGTTATGGTATGGTCGAGCTGGAGGATCAGATCGGCACGGTGACCGGGCTCGCCTGGACGGAGGTTGGCGGAGAGACGCTGGTGATCGAGGTGACGGTAGTGCCGGGAGCCGGGAAGCTCACGCTAACGGGGAAACTGGGCGACGTCATGAAGGAATCGGCGCAGGCCGCCTTCAGCTACACCCGCTCCAAAGCAGCGGAGCTGGGGATACCGCTCGATTTTCACGAGAAGAACGATATTCATATCCATATCCCCGAAGGAGCGATTCCAAAGGACGGCCCGTCGGCGGGGATTACGATCGCTACCGCGTTGATCTCGGCGCTGACGAATCGCCACGTGTCCAAGGACGTTGCCATGACCGGCGAGATTACGCTGCGCGGACGTGTGCTGCCGATCGGCGGGCTGAAGGAGAAATCGTTGGCCGCGCATCGGGCGGGGTATCGCAAAGTCCTGATGCCGAAGGACAACGAGCGGGATCTGCGCGACATTCCAGACAGCGTCAAGGAAGACTTGGAATTCGTACCGGTATCGCATATGGACCAGGTGCTTGAGCATGCGCTCGTGGAGCATCCCGAAGTGCATTAGCATGAAAGGCACGGCTTACCTCAAGCTGCTGCCAAGAGAGGAATTGAATGATGAAGGTAACCAAGGCTGAATTTATCATCAGCGCCGTCGGCCCCAATCAATATCCTGAGGACGCCTTGCCAGAGATCGCTCTGGCAGGGCGTTCCAATGTGGGCAAATCGTCGCTGATCAACCGAATGATCAATCGCAAAAACTTAGCGCGCACCAGCTCGACCCCCGGAAAAACCCAACATCTCAACTACTACCGGATCGATGACCGGGTCTATTTCGTGGACGTGCCAGGTTATGGATACGCCAAAGTATCCAAAACGCAACGCGAGGTCTGGGGGAAAATGATCGAGAAATACCTGCAGGAGCGGGAGACGCTTAAGCTGGTTCTGCAGATTATTGATCTCCGGCATCCGCCGACCAAGGACGACGAGCTGATGTACGATTGGCTGAAGGCGTACGACCTCCCCGTTTGCGTCGTTGCCACCAAAGCGGACAAGATTCCGAAATCGCGGTGGCAAAAGCACTTGAAGATCATCAAGGAAGGGCTGGTGCTGCGGGCGGGCGATCCCTTGATCCTCTTTTCTGCGGAAGAGGGGATTGGCAAGGACGAGCTGTGGGCACAGATTGCGCAGTACGCCGAGCTGGCGGAGGAAACCAAGGGCATCAGCCCGGACACCTCTGAGGGAGAAAATGGAATAAATTAAGAAATCGATGGATGCGGAAGGGATTTGGAGAAGTTTCAGCAGGAAAGTGAGCATGCAGCGGGATTGTTCAGGTTAAAAACGGCTTAATGCCGTTTTTTCTGGAAAATGGCAAGAATTCACGTTTTGGCGGCTGAGCGTACGGCTGGAATCGTAGTGTATAATTATGATAAAGCGATTTAAGAATTGAGGAGATTTGTATGGCTCAGCGGTTAGCCACAGAGTATGTCAATGCCAGTATGCGTTTAACGGAAGTCCAGATGTCCCAGTTTGTTCACAAAGTATACGACCCTCACGTTCGCCAACGGGTCAAGGTGCTGGATAATGGCGGGCAGGAGGTTGTGCTGGAGGATGACAGCGGAGAAGAAGTGCATCTGCCATTTGAACGTGTCGACGGATATTATGTCTGCGAAATGTCTTTCCGCTTGGAGAAACCCCATTTAACGAACGTGATGAGACTGTTGTTCGCGGCGTTTAAAGGCTCCGGCATGGTTACCCGAATTTATAACGGATTCATGATGATGTATTATTATCAGGAAGGCCGGGTCCGCAAAATCGTCGAATATTCCCGGGAATCCTATAAGCTCGTGTTTGAATACAAGGATCAGGTGGCAGAGCTGCAGCAGATTTACCGGAATAACGATGTTGAGTTGGAAATCGAGCGCATCCGCAAGGACATTAATGGCCTGCTGGATCAACGGTTTATCGCCAACGAAACGGATGTAGACCGGATCGATGATGAGCTGCGGAATTGCTCGCGCCGATTGTTTGTTTTGGAAGCTTGATCAATCATAAAAGCACCCCTGACTGGTGTCACCAGAGAGAGGGAGCCAACATAATGTACTAGTGATAAACTACCCTGATATCAGGGTAGTTTTTTATTAAGGGCATCTAAGGGCAGGAGCGGCCTTTACGCCAGAAAAAAGAGGTTGCATTTGTCCTCAAGAGATGTTATTTTTAATCTCGTTGAAAAGAATATAGGAACCAGGATTCACTCAGGACATGGAGATGTTGCGAGAGATTTTTCCCTCGGGAAGTGAATGACGTAGGTCCTAGCGGATGAAATTTTTTCAAACATTTTATTCCTAGGAAGGGGGAGCCGGAAGATGGAGTATTCAACTTTCGGAAGACACGTTGCGGTTGATGCTTGGGGAGTCGACTATGAGGTGCTGAACAACGCAGGGTTGTTGGAAGCCCACTTGGTGGAAGCGGCGGAAGCCTGCGGCGCCACGATTTTGTCGATTCAGTCCAGACAGTTCGAACCGCAAGGAGCCACCGTGCTTGTGATGTTGTCGGAAAGCCACCTCTCGATTCACACGTATCCTGAGAGAGGGTTTGCTGCAATTGATTGCTACACCTGCGGGGAAATGGTAGATCCGCAGCTGGCGATCGATTACCTGGTGTCCGTCTTGAATCCGGAGAAAACGTACGCGAAGAAGCTGATTCGGGGGTTGGGCGAGATGGAAGTCGCTGAGCCGGATTCGAATCGAGCTGAATTCGTCTAAACTTAGAGGTAGTTTTTTTGAAATATTGGGCAAAATAGGATAACCATGGAGCTTCCATGGTTATTTGTTTTGGCGATAGGAATTTCATAAATAATTCATAAAAAACTCATATAAATCGCCGGGGAGCCTAGGACTACTGTGATATAATTAACATAGTTTGTTTTCGAGAAATGCTATTGACATCTATCTCAAGGCAGGTGAACTTGCAATGCACATCGTCGTAGTTGGGTTAAACTATCGGACGGCGCCTGTGGAAGTTAGGGAACGTTTTTCTTTTGCCGACAAGGACATGCCGCAAGCGCTGCAGGAGCTCTTACGCACCAAGAGTGTATTGGAAGGCGTGATTATCGCCACCTGCAATCGTACGGAAATTTACGTCGTAGTCGATCGTCTGCACATGTGCGGGTACTTCATCCGCAGCTTCATGGAACGCTGGTTTGGGGTTCCGCGCGAAGAATTTACCCGCCATTTATATATGTATGAAGATGACCAAGCCATTCGCCATCTGTACCGGGTCGCTTGCGGTCTGGATTCCATGGTGCTGGGGGAAACGCAAATCCTTGGCCAAGTCAAAAATGCATTCTTGCTGTCGCAAAGCGAGAAGGGCACAGGCAAGTGGTTTAATATGTTGTTCAAGCAAGCGGTAACGCTGGGCAAACGGGCCCACTCCGAGACGGCGATCGGCGAGAGCGCCGTTTCGGTCAGCTACGCCGCCGTTGAGCTGGGCAAGCGGATCTTCGGCAGCTTTGAAGGCAAACGCGTTTTAATTCTTGGCGCCGGGAAAATGAGCGAGCTGACGGCGAAGCATCTGAGCGGCGCCGGCGCGGAAGAGGTGCTGGTAGCCAACCGGACGTACGCTCGTGCCCAGGAGCTCGCCGCGAAATGCGATGGCGTGCCTTGCACGATGCAGGAAGCGATGGAGCGGCTGGAAGAGGTGGATATTCTGATCAGCTCGACCGGCGCAGAAGGGTATGTCATCACTTCGGCTCAGGTTTCGCGAAGCATGAAGGGGCGCCAGGATCGTCCGTTGTTTATGATTGATATCGCCGTGCCGCGGGACATCGAGCCGGCCATCGGCGAACTGGAGCAAGTCTTCCTGTACGATATCGACGATCTCGAAGGCATCGTCGAGAGCAATATGGAGATGCGCCGCGCGGAAGCGGTCAAGATCGAAACGATGATTGAAGAGGAAATGGCGGTTTTCGCCACTTGGTTGCAAACACAAGGGGTGAAGCCGGTCATTCGCGCGCTGCAGGAGAAGGCTTCCGATATTCATGAGAGCACGCTGGACAGTCTCTTTAATAAGCTACCGGAGCTGGATGAACGGCAACGCAAGGTGATCCGGCGTCTAACCAAAAGCATCCTCAACCAAATGATGCATGATCCAATCAACCGGATCAAAGAGCTGGCCGGAGAAGGTCAAGGCACGGAAGCGTTGGAGCTGTTTACGCAAATCTTTGCGCTCGAGGATCGCCTGGAGTCACAAAACGATACGCCTTCCGGCAAGGAACTTTCCGTTTCCCAGGAATCCCAAGGGATGGTGTCATCCCGGGGGTCCGAAGAGTTGCCGGAACTCCAGGATGTGGTCCCGGACCGGGTCCCTTTTGAGCTCGAGCCTTCGCTTCCGCTGGCGAAGGTATCTGTATAACATGATAGGCTAGGCCGCGAGTACGCCCTGACTCCTCTGCCGGATGCGCCCGAATCGATGGCTGATTCGGGCGCTGACGCGGAGGGGGAAGGGCTTTTTTTGAAGGGATGGAATATGGAAAAATGCGGCAGGGTAGGGTATGCTATTAACGAGTTAAAGCGAAGGGTCGGGAGGGATGCGCCATGCCTTATTATGTGCCCGTCCTGTTGAATTTGGCCGGCCGCCGTTGTGTCGTGATCGGCGGAGGAACCGTGGCCGAGCGGAAGGCGACGATGCTGGCGGAAGCGGGAGCGGTAACGGTGGTGGTGAGCCCGGCCATTACGGAGGGCTTGCTACGGCTTCATCATGAGCGGGAACAGGTCGTTTGGATCGAACGGGAATACCGGCAAGGGGATTTGGCCGGCGCGTTTCTCGCTTTTGCTGCAACGGATCGCCCGGAAGTGAACGCGGCCGTTACTACCGAAGCGGAGGCGGAAGGCATTCCGTTGAACGACGCTGGTGAGGGCGCGCGAGGCAGCATGATTACGCCCGGCGTGTTACGCCGCGGCGATCTGGTGGTTGCGGTCTCCACCTCAGGAGCGGGACCTACGGCCGCACGTCAGTTGATTCGGGAGATTGACGAGCATTTTGGCGAAGATTACGAACAATATATTAATTATTTGAGCTCCGCGCGAGCTTTTATCAAAGAACGAATCACCGATCCCGGCAAACGAAAAAATCTGTTTCGGAGATTGGCCGAGACCGACATATTGACCTTGATCCGGGAAGGGAGCTTCCGCCCGTGGAGCGAAGCGGCGATGATCGCCTGGGTCGAGGAACAGACGGAGGAATAAGCATGACGAAGCGAACGATTGTGGTGGGTACGAGACAAAGCCAGCTGGCGCTAACGCAGACGGGACAGGTGATCGACGATTTGAAGGCGCTCTGCCTGAAGCATGACCTGCCGTTAGATTTTGAAATTCGCAAGATCGTGACCAAGGGAGACCGAATCCTGGACGTTACGTTATCTAAGGTTGGCGGCAAAGGGTTGTTCGTGAAGGAAATCGAGCAGGCGATGCTGGATAAGGAAATCGACTTGGCGGTACACAGTATGAAGGACATGCCGTCCGTGCTGCCGGACGGACTGATGAACGGCGCGGTCCCGCGGCGGGTTGACCCGCGGGATGCCTTGATATCCAGGAACGGGCTGAGCTTAGACGAGTTGCCGCAGGGCGCCAAGGTGGGGACCAGCAGCTTACGCCGCGCCAGCCAATTGCGCGCTTATCGCCCGGATTTGGTGCTGGAGCCGATTCGCGGCAACATCGATTCCCGCTTGCGCAAGCTGGAGGAGGAGGGCTTTGATGCGATTATTTTAGCAGCGGCCGGGTTGTACCGGATGGGCTGGGAACATCGGATTACGGCTTATCTGCCGGCGGAGGTTTGTCTTCCGGCGGTTGGCCAAGGCGCGCTTGGAATCGAATGCCGTGAAGACGATGCCGAGGTTCGCCATCTCTTATCCTTATACAATGATCCGGAGACCGCGGTGACGGTAGCTGCAGAACGCCGGTTCCTCGGCGTGCTGAATGGCGGCTGCCAGGTGCCGATTGGAGCTTACGCAACACTGCTGCCAGAAGAGGGAGCTTCCGATGCGAGCGGCGGCCCGCGTTTGCACTTAACCGGTATGGTCGGCTCGGCGGACGGAGCGACGATTTTGAAGGAAAGCGCGGAAGGGACGGATCCGGTCGAACTGGGCGAGCAGGTTGCCGGTCGGCTGATCTCCTTGGGAGCGGCTGCATTATTACAAGAAACCGGGGAGTGATCGAGGATGGCCGGTAAGGTTTATCTGGTTGGCGCGGGGCCTGGAGACGCGCGATTAATTACGCTGAAAGGGCTCGATTGCCTGGAGAAAGGCGATGTCATCGTGTATGATCGCCTGGCTAACCCCAGCCTGTTGAAGCGGACGAAACCCGGAGCGGAGAAGATCTACGTCGGTAAAAGAACCGACCGCCACACGATGAAGCAGGAGCATATCAACCAGTTGCTGGTCGATTTGGCGCTAGAGGGTAAGACGGTGGTTCGCCTCAAAGGCGGAGATCCTACCATCTTTGGCCGGGTCGGGGAAGAGGCTGAGCTGCTGCGGCAGCATGGCATTCCTTATGAAATCGTGCCGGGGATCACGGCGGCGATCTCGGTGCCGGCTTATGCTGGTATTCCCGTGACCCACCGGGACATGGCTTCGTCCGTTTCGATCATTACGGGGCATGAGAGCCCGGATAAGCTCGACTTATCGATTAATTGGGAAAAAGTGACCAACGCGACCGGCACCCTGGTGTTTATGATGGGTGTGGCGAATATCGGGCATATCAGCAAGCAGCTGATGCATTACGGACGTCCGCCTGAAACGCCGGTCGCCCTGATTCGCTGGGGGACGAGGGCGGAGCAGGAAACGCTGATCGGCACGTTGGCCGATATCGAGCAGAAGGTGCGCGAAGCCGACTTCAAGCCGCCGGCCGTTACGGTCGTTGGCGAGGTGGTGGCTCAGCGCGAGTTGCTCAAGTGGGCGGAATCGCTGCCGCTGTTCGGCAAGCGAATTCTCGTCACGCGCACGCGCTCGCAGGCGAGCGAGCTGGTGCACGGGATCGAGGAGCTCGGCGGCGAGCCGTATGAATTCCCGGTCATCGATATCGTGATGCCGGAGGGGCGTGAGCTGGAAAGCACCGATGAGGCGCTGATGCGGCTGGAGCAGTATGATTGGGTGTTTTTCACCAGCGTAAACGGGGTGGAGTATTTCTTCTCGCACCTGGAGAGACTGGGGACAGATGTGCGGAAGCTGCACAAGGCGAGAATCGCCGCCGTGGGGCCGGCGACGCAAGCAGCGCTGCGCCAGCGGGGGATCGCGGCGGAAGGTTTGCCGGGCAAGTTCCAGGCCGAGGGCCTGATGGAAACCTACGGCAGCGAACTGCAGCCGGGACAACACGTGCTGCTGCCGCGCGGTGATCTGGCCCGCGCTTGGCTGCCCGCAGCCTTGCGGGACCAAGGGCTGACCGTCACCGAGGCGGTCATGTACCGGACGGTCCCGGCTGGGGAGGCGGACGACGAGCTGCTGAAGATGCTCCAGAAAGGCCGCATCCATGCCGTGACCTTTACCAGCTCGTCCACGGTAACGAATCTATTGGCCGCGCTCACCGGCATGGGGGTGGCTGATCCGGTCGCGGCGCTGCAAGGCGTGGACATCGCCTGCATCGGCCCAGTCACGGCCAAAACAGCGGAGGACGCCGGCCTGAACGTATCGATCCTAGCGGAAGAAGCGACGATCGACAGCCTGATTCAAGCGCTATGCGCCTGGAAGGCGCGGACGTCGCCGGTGGAGTGAACTTTTTTAACGCGGTGGTTTGACCCCGTGCTGCATATTTAGGAGGGAATCAATCATGAATTTTCCGATTGTAAGACATCGCCGGCTACGTCAGTCGGCTGCCATTCGCGGGATGGTGCGCGAAACCGTGCTGACGGTGGACGACTTTATTCAACCGATCTTTGTGACTTATGGAAGCGGCGTAAAGAACGAGATTTCATCGATGCCGGGCGTATTTCATTTCTCGCTCGACACGCTGGAAGAGGAAGTCAAGGAGATCGTGGATCTGGGTATTCCGGCTGTGCTGCTGTTTGGAATTCCGGAAACCAAGGACAGCGTAGGGACTTCGGCATTTGCGGAGCACGGGATCGTGCAGGAAGCAACGCGGGTTATTAAATCGCGGTATCCGGATTTGCTGGTTGTTGCCGATACCTGCTTGTGTGAGTTCACCGATCACGGGCATTGCGGTAGGGTACATACGTTTGAACGCGACGGTCATGTCTGCGGTGACGTAATGAACGACGAGTCGCTGGAATTGCTGGTGAAAACCGCGGTTTCTCAAGCGCGTGCAGGCGCCGACATCATCGCGCCGTCCAACATGATGGACGGATTCGTGCAAGCGATCCGTTCCGGGCTGGACGCGGCAGGCTTCAGTCATGTGCCGATTATGTCTTATTCGGTGAAGTACGCTTCCGCTTTTTACGGACCGTTCCGCGAAGCGGCGGATTCGGCGCCGCAGTTCGGCGACCGGAAGACGTACCAGATGGACCCGGCCAACGCCCGCGAGGCGCTGCGGGAAGCGGAATCCGATGTGCTGGAAGGCGCGGATATGCTGATGGTGAAACCGGCGCTGGCCTTTATGGACATCCTGCGGATGCTGCGCGATCAATTTGATCTTCCATTGGTGGCTTACAACGTCAGCGGAGAGTATTCGATGGTGAAGGCGGCCGCTCAGCAAGGCTGGATCAACGAGCGGGCCATCGTCACCGAAATGCTGCTTGGCATGAAGCGGGCGGGGGCGGATATCATTATCACGTATTTCGCCAAGGATATGGCTCGCTGGCTGCGCGAGAAGTAATAAGCCTGTAGCTGAGGATCGGATCGGGGTTTGAACAGTTAAGGAGGGGTATCGATGAGCAAGGACACGATAGGCCGGCGGGGCGACGAGCGCTCGCGGCTGGCTTTCGAAGAAGCGAAGCAGGTCTTGCCCGGCGGCGTAAATAGCCCGGTGCGGGCGTTTAAATCCGTCGGGTTGACACCGATGTATATCGAACACGGGAGCGGCTCCCGGATTTATGATATCGACGGTAACAGCTTTATCGATTATGTGGGTTCCTGGGGCCCGCTGATTATGGGCCATGCTCATCCGGAGGTGGTTCGTGCGCTTCAGGAAACGGCGGCAAAAGGGACAAGCTTTGGTGCGCCCACACTGCTGGAAACCCAGATGGCTAAGCTGGTCGCCGAGCGGGTACCGTCGATCGACGTGGTGCGGATGGTGAATTCGGGGACGGAAGCAACGATGAGCGCGATCCGCCTGGCGCGGGGGTATACCGGCCGCAGCAAAATCATGAAATTCGAAGGCTCTTATCATGGTCATGCCGACAGTCTGCTGATTAAAGCCGGCTCCGGCGTGGCTACGCTGGGATTGCCGGACAGCCCCGGCGTGCCGGAGGGCGTTGCCGCGAATACGATTGCGGTGCCGTATAATGACTTGGCCTCCGTGGAGTTGGCATTCGAACGCTTTGGCGATGAGATCGCCGGCGTGATTGTCGAACCGGTGGCCGGAAATATGGGCGTTGTGCCGCCGCTGCCGGGATTCCTGGAAGGCCTGCGCCGGATCACCGAGCAGTACGGCAGCTTGTTGATTTTCGACGAAGTGATGACAGGCTTCCGGGTAGGTCTGAACTGTGCGCAGGGACGCTATGGCATTACACCGGATTTGACCTGCCTTGGCAAGGTCATTGGCGGCGGGCTGCCTGTTGGAGCGTACGGCGGAAAACGCGAGATCATGGAGCAAATCGCGCCAAGCGGGCCGATTTATCAAGCCGGGACGCTGAGCGGCAATCCGCTGGCGATGGTTGCAGGGTATACGACGCTGTCACTGCTGACTCCGGAGGTGTACGATCGCTTGGAGCGCTTGTCGGCCAAGCTCGAGGAAGGCTTTATGCGCAACGCCAAGGAACGAGGTATTCCGTGTACGATCAACCGCGTGGGCTCGATGGTGTGTCCGTTTTTTACCGAGGAGAAGGTCATCAACTACGACACGGCCAAAACGAGCGACCTCGACCTGTTCCGCCGTTATTTCGCCGCGCTGCTTGAGCAAGGGATCAACGTGGCCCCTTCGCAATTCGAGGGGATGTTCGTCTCGGGCATACATACCGACGAAGACATTGAGCTGACAATCGAAGCGCATCGTTTAGCGCTGCAAAAGCTGTGAGTGGCAAGCTAACCTGGGCGCGGCGCGGGGAGTGGCTTGAGCTGATGCCCGGCAAGCTAACTCTGCGCGAAGGGCAGGATCGTCTGGACGCGGTGGTGGCTTGGCTGGAGCAGGGGCTGCAGGCCCCTCCCAAGCTGCTTCGCCATTTGCGGGCCGAAGGCGGCATCAAGCTCGCCGGAGATCGCCTAAGGCTGCTGGTGTTTCCGCCGAGGGTATCGCAATATGCTCCGCTTGAGGCGGAGCTTCAGCTTTTATATGAGGACGATTTTTGCCTTGTCGTGCACAAGCCGGCAGGGCTTAAAGTCCATCCGGACGGCGCCGAGGGGCGAGTCTCCCAAGCGAGCCCGACTCCGCCGGACACGCTTGCCAACCGTGTCGCCGGATGGTTTGCTGGACGCGGCGAGCCGATGGCAGCAGCGCATATTCACCGGCTTGACGAATTCACGTCGGGGCCGGTATTGTTCGCCAAAAATGAATACGCCCATTTGAAACTGGATGAAGCGATGAGCCGCAAGGAAATCGGGCGGACGTACATCGCGTTTGTGCAAGGGGTCGTCAGCCCTGCGCTGAAGGTCATCGACCAGCCGATCGGCCGCGACCGCCATCATAACCAGCGGCGTAGAGTCTCGCCCGGGGGAAAACCGGCGGTAACGCATGTGGAGCGGGTGGAGGTTTTTCCGAAACACGACATCAGTCTCGTTCGGCTGACCCTGGAGACCGGGCGGACGCATCAAATCCGCGTCCACCTAAGTGCAGCGGGCCATCCGCTCGTAGGCGATGCGCTGTATGGCGGCAGCACGAAATGGATGTCCTACCAAGCACTGCATGGAGAGCGGCTGATGTTCCCGCATCCGCTCTCCGGAGAATGGGTGGAGGTCGACGATCCTTGGCCTCCGGCCTTGACTCGCTTACGCGATCGTTACAGTTAGGCAAAAAGCTGGCATGCACTCCTTTTTAAAGCATATAGATTAAACGAGGATGATTTGGATCATGATTCATCGATTTTAAATCAGGTTTGGATATGCTGAAAGGAGGTATCATGTTGGCTGATCAATCCTATGGTCTCAGGTTTGATATTTACGAGCGCATACATCTTTCTGAAGATGTGATCGGCATTGAAGAGTTGGAGGAGATTGAGCTTTATCCGAAAATTCAGGTAATTCCCGGGGAGGAGTATGCCGCATTGCGCGGCCATTTGCTGTTGTCGGGGTTATACCGGGGCGATGGGGAGACGCGGGAGCTGGAGCATTACATTCCCGTTGAAATCACGATACCGCTAAGCCGGGTGAACCGGTTGGAGGATATCACGGTCGAAATCGAAAATTTCGACGTCGATCTGCTCAGCTCACGCAGCTTAAACATTACAGGGGTATTATCGCTTCAAGGGGTGGAGACCTCCTCTTTGCTCTCCGAGCAGGATACCTGGAAGGATCGCGAGTTTACGACGGCTCATGTCGTACCGGCGATCCGTGTCGACGAAGCGGAATCCGATTCGGAAACCGACGCGCAGGGGCTGGTTACCTTTGATTCGGAAGAGGAGCTAGAGCCGGCAATCGCAGCGCCATTACTTGCGGACGAGGTGCGTCAAGAGCTGGCGTTCTCCTGGAATTCGCTAACCCGAGAAGAGTCGGACGCAGAGCTTGAGGCGAATCCCGAATCGGAACTGGAACTGGAGCTCCAAGATGCGGATGCGGAGGTCCCCCAGGTTCCGCAATTCGCTTCGTGGCAGGCGTTTCCGGATGATGTGCTGAACGCCCAAAAACGAGGTGCGGACGAGCCGCAGGAGGTCCTCACCTGGACCGAGGATGTTTCGGCATTCCAGGAGTCCAACCCTTGGGCGGACAAGGAATCCGGTGCGGATTTTGGTGCTGTGGTGGAAACCTTCGCGGATCACACGGAGTCGGACGCCAACGTTTGGTTTAAGGATGAGATTCGCCCGACAGCCGATATTCAGTCGACGGAACGGGCGAGTGAAGGCGGCGTGGCGTCGGAAGTTGCCGGTTCCGAGTCATCCCCGCATGAAGCAGGCGATATTAGCGCAGTTGAACCCAATGAATCGGTGAACGAAGCGGCCATCGAGCCGGAAGCTGCTGCCGAAGCCGAGCCTGAAGCGAATGCCCAGCCGGAAGAGAAGAAGGAAATGAAGATCGCCCTCGGCGCCAAGAAAGGCAATGACGAGGGGGGCAGAGAAAGCTTCGGATTAACGAAGCTGATCTCTTCTTCATCCCGAGTGGCTCAGGAAGCGTCAGAGGTTGATGCGGAGTTTTCAGGCGTGAACGATCGTGAGGAACAAGGAGAAGGCGAGGAGCTGCGGTGGAAAAACCTGTTCATCAGCAGTGAGGATCAAACGCCTTTCCGCAAAGTGCGGCTGGTTATCGTACAGCGCGAGGAGACGCTGGATGACATTGCCCAGCGCTACCACTTGAGCTCTCGGGAATTGCAGCTGTATAACCGGCTATCCGAGCACCAAGTTAATGAAGGGCAAATTTTGTACATTCCTTAATTAAGGTGATCGCGAAAAAAGGCGAATGATTGACTCCCGTTCCTTTCCAAGTTATGATAATATAGATTAAAGCTTTACGATCTATGGCAAAGACTTGGAACGGGAAGAGTAGGCAGCATACCCTTCAGAGAGTGGAATCCATGGCTGAGAGATTCCGCAGGACATGTAGCTCGCCGAAGTCGCCCGGGAGTTGTCCGTTTGAGCAGCTTAAACGTTGGGGTAGAACGGACCGGTAGCAGCCGTTATCTGCAGGAGTGTCGCATGTTGGTGCCGGTGGTTGTATGAACCGGAGGCGGATATGCGAAACAAAGGTGGTACCGCGAAAGTAAAGCCTTTCGTCCTTTGAGACGAAAGGCTTTTTTTGTTTTTCTCTGGCAGCATGAAAACGGCGTCCCGTACAAAAGAAGGGGCATTCAAGCCGGACGACTATCTTGGGTTTGCCAAGGCTATGCTTATTTGTAACGGAGGTTGAGTTAGGATGACAGAAAATCAAGGTCAACAAGCTTCGTCGGCGGAGATGCCGACGACATACGATCCGAAAGCAGCGGAGCAGAAATGGTACCGCTATTGGCTGGAGAGCGGCTTCTTTAAAGCGGGACAACGCCCGGACGCCAAACCATATACGATCGTGATTCCGCCGCCCAACGTAACTGGGATGCTGCACATCGGCCATGCGCTCGACTTTACGTTGCAGGATATATTGTCGCGCACGAAACGGATGCAGGGTTATGACGCCTTGTGGCTCCCGGGATCGGACCATGCGGGGATCGCTACCCAAACCAAAGTAGAGCAAAGACTGCGCGAGCAAGGCGTAACGCGGTATGACCTCGGTCGGGAGAAGTTCCTGGAGAAGGTGTGGGAATGGAAAGACCAATACGCCGCCACGATTCACGATCAATGGGCCAAAATGGGCTTCGCTCTCGATTATTCCCGGGAACGGTTTACCTTGGATGAGGGATTGTCTAAGGCGGTTCGCGAAGTGTTTGTGAAGCTGTATGAGAAAGGCTTGATTTACCGCGGTAAATACATCATCAACTGGGACCCGGTGGCGCGTACCGCACTCTCTGACATTGAGGTGGAATACAAAGAGGTTAACGGTCATCTGTATCATCTGCAGTATCCGTTGAGCGACGGAAGCGGCCATATTACCGTGGCAACAACACGTCCGGAAACGATGCTGGGAGATACGGCCGTGGCTGTACATCCGGAAGACGAGCGTTACCGCCAATTGGTCGGTAAGACTTTGCGGCTGCCGATCGTTGACCGTGAAATTCCGATCATTGCTGATGAATACGTTGAAAAGGAGTTTGGCAGCGGTGCGGTAAAAATCACCCCAGCGCATGACCCAAATGACTTTGAGGTGGGGTTACGTCATAACCTGCCGCAAATCAACGTCATGGACGAAACCGGCACGATGAACGGCGAAGCCGGCAAATATCAAGGTCTAGACCGCAGCGAGTGTCGCAAGCAGATCGTCAAGGATTTGCAAGAGATGGGCGTTCTGATCAAAATTGAAGATCATGTACATCAAGTGGGTCACAGCGAGCGGACCGGCGCGGTTGTTGAACCGTATTTGTCGACGCAGTGGTTCGTAAAGATGAAACCGTTGGCTGATGCAGCGATCGAAGCGCAGCAAGCGGGGAAAGGCGTCAATTTCGTACCGGAACGTTTTGAGAAAACTTATTTGCATTGGATTGAAAATGTACGTGATTGGTGTATTTCTCGTCAGCTCTGGTGGGGCCACCGGATTCCGGCTTGGTACTGCGAAGCGACGGGCGAGATGGTTGTTGCTCGCAGTGAAGAAGAAGCCCGCGCTAAGCTGGGACGCGACGACTTGAAACAAGATGAGGATGTACTGGATACCTGGTTTAGCTCCGCTTTGTGGCCGTTTTCCACGTTGGGTTGGCCGGATGAGAATAACGAAGACTTCCAACGTTATTTCCCAACGGACGTGCTTGTGACCGGATACGATATTATCTATTTCTGGGTCGCGCGGATGATCTTCCAATCGTTGGAGTTCACCGGCGAAATGCCGTTTAAGGATGTATTGATGCATGGTCTAGTCCGTGACAGCGAAGGGCGCAAAATGTCTAAGTCGCTTGGAAACGGTGTGGATCCGCTGGAGGTCATTGAGAAATACGGTACCGACGCGATGCGCTTTATGTTGTCTACCAGCAATACGCCGGGTCAGGACTTGCGCTTCCGCTGGGAACGCGTTGAACAAGCGCGCAACTTCGCCAATAAAATTTGGAACGCCTCTCGCTTTGCATTGATGAATCTGGAAGGCGTGACTTTCGAGGACATCGACATCAGCGGTGAACTGTCGACGGCAGATCGCTGGATTTTGCATCGGATGAACGAAACGGCGAAGGAAATTACCCGCCTGATCGATGCTTACGAATTCGGAGAAACCGGTCGGCTACTGTATAACTTCATTTGGGACGATCTGTGCGACTGGTATATCGAATTCGCCAAGCTGTCGCTGTACGGGGAAGATGCTGCGGCCAAGAAGAAAACCCAGTCCGTCCTGGCCTACGTGCTCGATCGCACGCTGCGTATGATCCATCCGTTTATGCCGTTTATTTCCGAGGAAATATGGCAGCATTTGCCGCATCATGGCGAAACGATTATGCTTGCCGCTTGGCCGGAATACGATGCTTCGCTGGAAGCGCCGGACGTCGTTCAGGAAATGAACCTGCTGATCGACGTCATTCGCGCGGTGCGGAACATCCGGGCCGAAGTGAACGTGCCGATGAGCAAAAAGATCGAACTAGTCATCAAACCGGGCAGCGCGGAAGTGCTGGAAGTGCTGGCCCGCAACGAACATTACGTTCGCCGGTTCTGCAACACTTCCGAGTACGAAGCCTCGCTGAATGCGGGCGTACCGGATAAAGCGATGACCGCCGTTGTGACGGGGGCAGAGCTGTACCTGCCGCTCTCGGGGTTGATTGATATCAGCCAAGAAATCGAGCGTCTTACCAAAGAGCTCGACAACCTGAACAAGGAAGTCGAACGCGTTGAGAAGAAGCTGGCTAACGAGGGCTTTGTGTCCAAAGCACCGGCCAAAGTGATCGAAGAAGAACGCGCCAAGATGGCCGATTATTCCGAGAAACGCGACAAGGTGCTGGCCCGGATTGCGGAGCTGAAAGGCTAAGTCAACTTGAGCATCGTGATCCGAAGATGACTTTTTGAACAACCAATTCAATAGAAGTTCAAAAGGCAGGTTTGGAGCACCGAGAAGGTTGGATGAAGCTAGGGAGTGAGTAGCGGAGCGTACGTATTGGGTAAGTGAGCAACGGAGTGACCGGGTGAATCCAAGATTCGATGCCGACTCTGCATCATTGACCTGCTTCGTGATCTGAAGATGACTTTTTGAACAACCACTAATTAATGAAGGTGAATGACATGGGGGATCGTACAGAGGAAGAAACACAGCTGCAACCGCTGAACAGCTATGCTGAAGCGGTCGACTGGATCAACGGGTTGCTGCCGTTTGGCATCCGGCCTGGCTTGGAACGGATCGAGCTGATGATGGATAAGTTGGGCCATCCCGAGCGGCGGCTGAAGTTTATTCATGTTGCGGGGACGAACGGCAAGGGCTCCTCCTGCGCTTTTCTAACCCGGACGCTGCGGGAATGCGGGTACCACGTGGGGACGTATACGTCCCCATACATCACGAAGTTCACCAACCGCTTCCAGTATGATGAGGAGGATATTCCCGAAACGGCGCTGCTGGAGCTGGCAAATCGCGTAGCTCCATTGGTTGATGAAATCGCCGGTACTGACCTGGGATCTCCAACCATGTTCGAAGTGAGCACGGCGATCGCAATTTTGTATTTTGCCGAAATGTGTTACCCCGACGTGGTGGTATGGGAGACCGGGCTTGGGGGAAGGATGGATGTGACCAATATCGTGACGCCGATCGTTTCTTTAATTACGAACATCGGCTACGATCATATGGACGTCCTTGGCGATACGATCGAACAAATCGCTCGGGAGAAGGCCGGCATCATCAAAGCGGGTGTACCCGTGGTCAGCTGCGTTGAGCAGCCCGAAGCGGTAACCGTGTTAAAGGAAACGGCCGCTTCCAAGCATGCTACCCTCTATTTGATGGGCGAGCAGTTCCGGTACGAGCGGCTTTCGGTAAATGCGAAGGAGCAGCAATTGCATTTCGTAGGTCCATTCCGGGAGATGGATTTTACGATCCGCATGCTTGGGGAGCATCAATGCAAAAATGCCTCCGGCGTCATGATGGTGCTGGAAGTGCTCCGGCAGTACATGGCTTTCCTTCTCGAAGATGAGCAGGTGCAGGACGGTTTTCGCACCGCCTTTTGGGCCGGTCGGCTGGAGGTGGTCCGGGAAGAACCACGTCTAGTGCTGGATGGCGCACATAATCCGGAAGGTGCCGCTTCGCTGGCGCAAAGCTTGCCCGAAGCCTTCCGCTACCGGAAACTGCATTTGATGATGGGGATGCTGGCCAATAAGCATCATCATGGCTACTTGAAGCATATATTACCAATAGTGGATACGCTTATTCTGACCGAGCCCGATTTTCGCCGAAAAATGGACGCCGATGCGTTATATGAACTCGTGGCCGAACTACAGGGGACGGAAGCGAAAGCGGATTTGGAAATCATCGTGGAACGTGACTGGAGAAAAGCCCTTTCGCTTTTGGAGTCACGGACGGAACGGGAAGATCTTGGGGTGGTGACCGGCACGTTGTATATGATCTCGGACGTGCGGGCGGCCCTTTTGCATCAAACCGATTCTGAAAAAGGCTGGTGACCATTTTGTTGAATACGACCGAACAACATGTACATTTTATCGGCATCGGCGGCTATGGTATGAGCGCCATCGCCCGCGTGATGCTGGAAATGGGCTATACCGTCACGGGATCGGACGTCGCCTCCCAAGAATTGACGGAGAAGCTCGCTGCAAAGGGAGCAAAAATTTACATCGGCCATACCGCGGAGCACGTGCATGGGGCAGACCTGGTCGTCTACTCGACGGCGCTGCCTCAGGACAACGTGGAACGGCTGGAAGCTCAGGAGCAAGGGATACCGGTGCTGCATCGTTCCCAGATGCTGGCGCGGCTGCTGAATGAACGGACCGGCGTCGCGGTGGCCGGAGCTCATGGGAAAACGACAACCTCGTCGATGATCGCGCTTGTGATGGAGCATTGCGGGACAGACCCGACCTATATTATCGGCGGGGAAATTATGGACATGGGCACCAATGCCAAAGCCGGACAAGGAAAATGCGTGGTTGCGGAGGCCGACGAAAGCGACGGCTCCTTCCTGCAATATCATCCTTCACTTGGCGTGGTGACCAACATCGAGGCCGACCATCTGGAGAACTACGGCGGCGATTTTGGCCGATTGAAGGAAGCCTATGTCCAATTCCTGAATCAGGTCAAGCCGGACGGTAAAGCGGTGGTTTGCGGCGACGATCGCAACGTACTGGAACTGTTGCCTCAGGTTCAGAGCAAGATCATAACGTATGGCATCGAAACCAACTGCGACTATACAGCCCATGAGATTGACCTTGGGGACCGTTGCGTGACCTTTAAAATGTACCAGGGCGATCGCGAGCTTGGTTCGGTGGAGTTGTCCGTACCCGGGCGACATAATGTTTATAATGCGATGGCGACCATCATCGTCTGCATGGAAGCGGGAATTCCTTTTCGCGAGGCTGCCGCGGCTTTGCGCCATTTCCATGGTGCCAAACGCCGCTTTCAAGTGCTGGGTGAGCTTAACGGCATCTTGATCATTGACGATTACGCTCACCATCCTACGGAGATTCAAGCGACGATCGCAGCTGCGAAAGCAACCGGCAAGCGGATTATTGCTGTATTCCAGCCGCAGCGCTATACGCGGACCTTCTTCCTGCTCGATGCATTCAGCCGGGCGTTTGGAGAAGCGGATGAGGTAATCATCACGGATATTTACTCCCCAGCCGGAGAAAAAGCGATTGAAGGGGTACATTCCTCCAAACTGGTCGAACTGATCAAGGAGAATAGCAATGGCGGTGCCCGGTACTTGCCGACAAAGCAGGATGTGCTTGCCGACTTGCAAAACCGGCTTAAGCCTGGAGATCTCGTGCTGACGATGGGTGCGGGAGACATCTATAAAGTGGGCTACGAGTTAGTAAAAGGTTTGTCCAACTAAAAACCCATAAATGACATACAAAACGGTCTCCGCCGGGTCCTGTGTACCCGGGGAGGCCTTTTTGTGTAGCGCTCAGGTGAACTTTGTTTGCTCGGTTGCAGGCTTGTCATATCAGGAGGTTCACACTCATATGGATAGGGTAGAAGAATGGACAAGGAGCGTGCGGACCGTGAACAAAGCCAAAATGACATTCCGGTTTGACGGGGATGGCCGGGAAATTCGGCCCGAGCAGCCGTTGGAAATCGCAGAGACGCCAAAAAGGGAGGCGGCCCCCCGTTATCGAGCGGTCGAGACGGCGGAGGAATGGGGGGATCCGTTTACAGACCATACTGGGATGGGATTAACTGTATTCCCGGGCGGAAGGGATCGCAATCCGCGCCAAGAAACGGGAGAGTTTTCCTGGGACGATCGCAGGGTGGAGCATACGGAGTTTACTGCCCCCATCGCTGATGATTGGGAAGAAATTTACGGCAATGACCCTTGGCAGTCTGAGTGGCAGGAGGATGCTCCTCCTTCCTATTCTCGACCTCACCGAACCTCATGGTGGAAGGTCGCCGGTTCTTTAACCGGGGCGATCGTTACGGGCGCGCTGTTTGGGTTTGTCGTGTTATCCTTATTTAACCAGGATATCGAGTTCCCGTTCCCGGGAATCGGCACGGCTCAACAAGACGATGCGGGAGAGGTGGCAAGTTTGCCGGCCTTGGGGGATCTTGAAGAAGAGCCCGCGGCTCCGGAAGAGAACGTCCCGCTCGTCAGCTTCGCATTGCCGGAGCAAACGTATTACTTCTTACAATACGGCGTGTTCAGCACGGCGCAGGGCGTGCAGCTAGCCCAGGAGGAGCTGCAGGCTTCGGGTATCGCCGCCGCGCGGGATACCGTCGACGAGAAACGGGTATATGCCGGGGTGTCGACAGACCGCGAGCAATCGAAGCTGCTCACCGGCCAACTGAAGGCGGCCGGCGTGAACTTGATTTTACATGAGATTTCGTTTCCGGCAGCAGCCAATGTCCCATTTGCCGGAGAACGCGAAGCCTTGGAAGGATTTATGGCGCAAAGCGCGGAGTTGGTTGAGCTGCTCGGCACCTCGTCCGCCGCGCTGTTAACCGAGGCGGATCCACAGCCGCAGCAGCATGCGGAGCTGGAGCAACTGGGCGCCAAACACCAAGCCTGGACGGAAAGCGCCTCGGCGATCCGCGGGAAATGGTCGATGTCAGCGGCACCCTTAGCCGGCGAAATGGAGAAAGCGATCAACGGGGCGGTTGAGGCGATGGGCGAATACCAAAAAAGCGGCGCCAAAACCCTGCTCTGGGAAGTTCAAAATGAGATGATGCGTTTCATCATGGCCGAGCAGTCGCTGGTTCATGCCGGAACCTAAATGTAAGCCGCTGAAGCATGCCCAAGACAGGGAACTGGAAAAAGTTGCCCCTGTCTTTTTTGTGTTTGCGCCCGGGGCTAAAATAATCTTATAATAGGTTAGTGTCAAAAAATGGCGGGGATGACAGCAATCCGCTGTCGAATTCTTGCCCATTTTTTACTAACTGATGCTTGTAACCATTTAGGACCTCAAATCGTTATTTCAAAGGAGAGTTTCCGCATTGGATACCGCAAATTTGCGCCGGATCATACTTGCCTCCACTTCACCTCGCAGGCGTGAATTAATCGCATCACTGGCGATCCCCTTTGAGGTTGTGCCCAGTCATACGGACGAATCTTATGAAGCGACGTTATCACCGAATCAAATCGTGATGGAACTGGCCGTACGTAAGGCGGATGCTGTCTACCAAGGGTTGGATCCGGCTGCGGACCGAAATGCGGTGATCGTTGGCAGCGACACGATCGTGGTTCGGGACGGCGACGTCTTGGGCAAACCGCAGGATGTGCAAGAGGCTGCAGACATGCTGCGAAGCCTGCAGGGGCGAGAGCATGTGGTGTATACCGGCGTAGCTTGTGTGGATGCCTTAACCGGTACACGGAAGGTTGATTACCGGGCAACAACCGTAACGATGAAGGCGTTGACCGAAGCGCAAATCCAGGCCTACGCCCGCAGCGGGGAAGGGCTGGATAAAGCGGGGGCATATGCCATCCAGGGCTTGGGTGCTACGATCGTGACCGGAATCGAAGGGTGTTATTTTAATGTCGTGGGCTTGCCCTTATCGCTGCTTGTCGACATGTTGAAGGATTTCGATATTCAGGTGTTGTAAAGAAGGCTAGACCTGCCGCGTGACGGCGGATTATCGGGAAGTGATAAAGCATATCCTTCCGAACTTAGGACGGGCATTCCGGCATTGCCGGGAGCGCTCGATACCATTCGGAAGCGGGGGATAACGATGGAACAAACTCCCTATATGCTGCGTGATCTACCTACCGAAGAGCGGCCAAGGGAACGAATGATCAAATACGGAGCCAGCGCGCTCAGTCAGGCCGAACTGTTGGCTATTCTGCTGCGTACGGGTACGCGCCAGGAATCGGCGGTCCATGTGGCACAGCGGCTGCTGACCGACGTTGGCGGACTCCGCGGCCTGGTGGATGTCAGTCTGGAGGAAATGACCCGGCTAAAGGGCATCGGTCCAGCCAAAGCGATTCAACTAAAGGCGGGGATCGAATTGGGTCAGCGTTTAGCCAAGACGCGGCTGCCGGAGCAAGGCACGATCCGCAGTCCGCAGGATGCAGCCGACTTGCTGATGGAGCAGATGCGCTATTTGCAGAAAGAGCATTTTGTTTGTCTTTTTTTGAATACGAAAAATCATATCATTGCTCAGGAGACGCTTTCCATCGGAAGCCTGAACGCTTCGATCGTACATCCGCGCGAGGTGTTCCGCGCCGCGATCAAATGCAGCAGCGCTTCCGTCGTATGCGCCCACAATCATCCCAGCGGCGATCCCAGCCCCAGTCCGGAGGATATCCGGATGACGCGGCGGCTGTGCGAGGCGGGGGAAATCGTAGGCATCGACGTGCTTGATCACATCGTGATCGGCGATGGGAAATTCGTCAGTTTGAAGGAGCGGGGTTTGATGTAACCGCGCGTGTTCTAATAGATGAAACGGCTTGGGTTGGATGAAGCCAGGGGCTGAGTAGCGGAGCGTAGACAGATCTACGTGAGCAACGGAAGACCCGGCTGAATGCAAGATTCGCCGTTGCGAATGCTTCACTGATTAAACTTCGTGATCGGAAGATGACTTTTTGAACAACCTCTAATATAATGGGTTAGATACAGAAGGAAAGGAAGAAGCAGCATGTTGGGTGGCTTTACGAAAGACTTGGGTATTGATTTAGGGACGGCAAATACGCTGGTATATACAAGAGGCAAGGGCATTATCGTCCGCGAGCCTTCGGTAGTAGCGATTCATACCGATACAAAGAACATTGTGGCCGTCGGTGAATCTGCCAAGAAGATGATTGGCAGAACCCCCGGCAACATTCGGGCGATCCGTCCAATGAAGGACGGCGTAATCGCCGATTTCGATACAACAGCAACGATGATTAAATATTTTATCAGCCAGGCACAGAAGCAGCGTTCGCTGTTCCAACGCCATCCGAACGTGATGGTTTGTGTTCCGTCCGGCATCACAGCTGTTGAGCAGCGGGCTGTAGAAGACGCGACGAAGCAAGCCGGTGCGCGTGAAGCTTATACGATCGAGGAGCCTTTCGCTGCGGCGATCGGTGCGGATTTGCCGGTATGGGAACCAACCGGCAGCATGGTCGTGGATATCGGCGGCGGGACGACGGAAGTTGCGGTGATCTCCCTTGGCGGGATCGTCACCAGCAAATCCGTCCGCGTCGCGGGCGATGAAATGGATGAAGCGATCATCCAATACATCAAACGCCAATACAATCTAATGATCGGCGAAAGAACCTCCGAGCAGCTCAAAATGGATATCGGTTCGGCGCTTGCGCTCGAGAAGGTCGAAACGATGGAAATTCGCGGACGTGATCTCGTGACGGGGCTGCCAAAGACGATTACGATCACCTCCGACGAAATTTCCGATGCGTTGAGCGATACGGTAGGTGCAATTGTTGACGCCGTGAAGGTCACCTTGGAGAAATGTCCGCCGGAATTGGCCGCGGACATTATGGACCGGGGCATCGTGTTGACCGGCGGCGGCGCACTGCTGCGCAACTTGGATAAATTGCTGGCCAGCGAAACCGGCATGCCGGTCATCGTAGCGGAGAACCCGCTGGATTGCGTGGCGATCGGCACGGGCCGCGCCTTGGATAATATCCATTTATTCAAATCGAAAAGTAGTTCAGCCCTTCGTTCCAAACGATAAATTCGCGTGGAAGAAGGCACCCCTGATATTAAAGCGGCGCCGTCCTGAAATGGACGGCCTATGCCGTTTTTCCAAGAAATTATGTATGGTTGGAGGGTGCGAAAACTGTTTAAGCTGCTTGGCAACAAAAGATTATTTATTTTGTTGATGGGACTTATTTTGTTTATTGCGGTGATGGGGTTTACGCTAGGACCAAGAACGAACTTGTCCTGGCCGGAGAAATTCGTCAAGGACACGGTTGGCTTCGTGCAATACGTGTTTTACAAGCCCGCTAGCTATGTAGCGGGCTTGTTTGAAGATATTTCGAACTTGCGTGCGTTGCAGGAGGAGAACGAACAACTCAAGATTGCTTTGGCTCACTATACACGCGACAAAGCAACGTATAACTGGATCGAGCAGGAAAATAAGCGATTGAAGGATGAACTTGACTTTACTGAGGCCCAGAAGAGAATGTATGACTACACCTGGAAGATTGCCCAGGTGATCAGTATCAACGACGATCCCGTCAATCGTACGATCGTTCTCAACCTTGGGGCCAGGGAAGGCGTTAAGGAGGGAATGGCCGTCTCGTCCGAGAAAGGATTGGTTGGCGTAATCAGTCATGTGAGTAACTTTACATCCACGGTTCGTCTCGCCACTTCGATGGATGCGAAAGACCCGAACTCCAACGGCATTGCCGTTACGGCGCAGGGGAAAGAGAACGATGTCTTCGGCATGATCGAAACGTTTGATCGGGAGCAGGACAAGTTCCTCATGACGCGCATCGAAGACGCCACTCCGCTGAAGGAAGGAGATGTCATCGTTTCCTCCGGGATCGGCGGCGTATTTCCGCGCGGGATGGTGATCGGGACTGTGAAGGACATTCAGGTAGGGGAATATGGACTGACGTATACCGCTACGGTGGAACCCGCCGCAAATTTCACAGACTGGAAGGAACTGTTTATCGTGTTTACGCCGGAAGGTGATGGCGAGTGAACAAGCGGAAGCTGATAATATACTTGCTGCTGTTCCTTTTGTTTATCCTGGAGGGCACTCTGGTCCCTTGGCTGGTCCCGTCGGCCTGGCAGTCACGGATAGCCCCGCACCTGGTTTACGTAGTGATCCTTTATTTTTCCGTTTATGAGAACCGGCATACGGGACTGATCCTTGGCCTGGTATTTGGGATGCTGCATGATATCGTTTTTTACGGCGCGCTGATCGGGGCATACTCCTTCGCCATGGGGCTGTCCGGCTATCTGCTGGGACTCTTGTCTCGCAACCAGCGGGCTCCTCTGCCTCTGATGATGATTGTCGTGTTGTTGGGCGGATTGTTGCTGGATTCAATCCTGTTCGGCACGTATTCGCTGTTTGAACTGATTCACCAGCCGTATACGTGGGCGCTGAAAAACCACATCATCCCGAACGTATTTGTGCAATTCGTGTTCGCTTTAGCGATTTACGTACCGCTCCGGCGGCAGCTCGAAATCATCACCCGCAGACGCTCTCCTGAGGAGAACGCTTGACTTCCCGCTTATTTTGCTTGCCGGAAGCAGGAACTTTTCCGCTTCGGCGCGAATTGATTAGGGGGGAGGGACAGGCTAATGACAGTAAAATCCAACCACGTGACGATTAAAGGCGTAAAAGATGGCCTGGTTTTCCTGCTGGACGACAAATGCGATTTTTCGAGTCTTCTGGAGGAACTGAAATATAAATTAGAGTTTAGCCATCAACATATTCTGACCGGGCCGATCATCCACGTCGATGTGAAGCTGGGGATGCGACTCGTCACCGAAGATCAGAAGGAAATGATTCTTGATATATTGAAGCAAAAAGGCAATCTGCTTGTCCGCTCCTTCGAGATGCCGGAAATCGTCCGTGCGGATGCACCGGATGCTTTAACGACGATGGCGGGTATCGTCCGCTCCGGACAGGTACTGCATCATGAGGGGAACCTGTTGTTTATCGGTGACGTGAACCCCGGGGGTACGATTCGCTGTACCGGTGACATTCTGATACTTGGTGCGCTGCGGGGCATGGCCCATGCAGGGTTCGAGGGCAATGAGGAATCGATTATCGCGGCTTCGTACCTGTCCCCGACGCAGCTTCGGATCGCGGAGACGATCAGCCGGCCTCCGGATGAGTGGGAGAACCGGGAGACAAGCATGGAGTTCGCCTTTCTGCGGGAAGGAAAGATGCAGATTGACAAAATTATCAATATGACCCGGGTGAGACCGGACCTTAACGTGTTTAAAGGGGTGTGAATCATGGGACAAGCTATCGTAATTACGTCCGGTAAAGGTGGGGTTGGCAAAACGACTACCTCGGCCAATATCGGAACGGCGCTTGCGCTGCTGGGGAAAAAAGTCTGCTTGGTGGATACGGATATCGGTTTGCGGAATTTGGACGTGGTTATGGGACTCGAGAATCGGATCATTTATGATTTGATCGACGTGGCCGAAGGTCGCTGCCGCTTGAATCAAGCGCTGGTGAAGGATAAGCGGTTCGATGAGCTTTATATGCTGCCGGCTGCGCAAACGAAAGACAAAAACGCCATTTCACCGGAACAGGTCAAGGATATCATTTTGGAGCTGAAGAAGGAGTTCGAATTTGTGATTATCGACTGCCCGGCCGGGATCGAGCAAGGCTTCAAGAACGCGATTGCCGGTGCGGACCAAGCGATTGTCGTCACCACACCGGAGCATGCCGCGGTGCGTGACGCGGATCGCATCATCGGTCTCTTGGAGAACTCGCATATCGCTTCGCCAAAGCTGGTCGTCAACCGGATCAAGATCAATATGATGAAAGCCGGGGACATGCTGGATATCGAAGGGATTTTGCAAGTCTTGAATATTGACTTGATCGGGATCGTCCCGGACGATGAGTTGGTCATTAAAGCCGCCAACAGCGGCGAACCGACGGTCATGAATCCGGAATCCTCGGCAGCTATCGCTTACCGCAACATCGCGCGGCGGATCCTGGGTGACACCGTGCCGCTGATGCTGCTGGATCAGAAGAAGGGCGTATTTACGCGCTTCAAGAAGTTTTTTGGAATGGGTGGATAACCGTTGTTTTTCAAATTAAGAAAAGTGGACTGGCTGATGGTAGGGATACTCGCTTTGTTTATGGTGTTTAGTACCCTCCTGGTGCGCAGTGCCATCGCGCCTTACGAAACGGAGTTTCACAACTACGATCTCAAGACGATCATTTTTTATATATTGGGATTTGTGGTCGTGTTCAGTATGGCCTTGGTGGATTACCGTACGCTGCTTCGATATAGCTGGTATGTCTACGGGGCGGGCTGTGTGCTGCTGGTGCTCGTCTATCTGTTTGCTCCAGAGATTAACGGGGCGCGCAGTTGGTTCAAGATCGCGGGGCTGCAATTTCAGCCGGCCGAACTGGTTAAGGTCATTCTCATCCTGACGACGGGGTATTTATTAGGCAAAAGAATGGGGCAACCGCTTCAATTCCGGCGCGACATTATTCCGATCACATTGGTGACGCTGCTGCCGTTTGTTTTGGTGCTGATTCAGCCGGACTTGGGAAATGCCATCATTTATCTGGTGGTGCTGGTGGGCATGCTGTGGATCGGCAATGCCAGATACAGCCACGTCTTGATCGCGTTGACCGCCGCTGTGGCGGCATTGATCCTGTTTGTTACGCTCTTTAACGCTTATAATACGCAGATTCAGGACTATTTGGAGAAGCACCAGAAGCTTCACTGGTATCAACGGATCAATACATTTATAAACCCGGATCAAGCGTCAAGCGACGATCGCCACCAATCGAACTACGCCAAGATCGCTATCGGCTCCGGGGGACTGCTCGGCGACGGTTACATGAAAGGCGACTTAAAGAACAAGAAATTCGTTCCGTATCCGTATTCGGACTCCATCTTTGTTGTCGTTGGCGAGGAGTTTGGGTTCATCGGGGCTTCGGTGCTATTGCTACTCTACTTCTTGTTTATTTATCGAATGATCCTAATTGCCCTGCATTGCATCGATAAACGGGGGGCCTACATCATCGTTGGAATCGTGGCGATGTTCCTGTTCCAGATCTTCGAGAACGTGGGGATGATGATCGGCCTGATGCCGATCACCGGGATTACACTGCCGTTTATCAGCTACGGGGGAACCTCGCTTTTGATCAATATGTTATGTATCGGACTGGTGTTCAGCATTATGCTGCATCAGGAGAAATATAAGGTGGAATAGCACAAACCGGTGCCGGAGGCATCGGTTTTTTTGTTTGTTGGGCCCGCGATCCACGCAATAGAGGTAAAAAATCACCTTATTCTCGCGATATCAAAGGATTGAGATGAAATAAGGTGATTTTTTACTCTTATTCGCGAGAGAACCAGGCCGTTTGGGGAGAAATCGCACAGATAAGACCAATAATTACCGCTATTTTGTAGGCTTGTAGGTGAACGGGCGCAAATAAGAACATAAAATACCTCTATTTACTTCTCAGCTCTTTAGCGGTTAGAGGGAATAGCCCGTGACGGAGCAAGGCTTGTTCATAATCCCTCCCCTCGGCTCATAAGTATAATGTACGAGCCCTGCCTAAAGGATAAGCAGCGGCAGAAACGGATGACGGATGTAACCGACACGAACCGTGGAACGGAGCGGAGGGATGAGAACATGGACGTGAAAACAAATGTCAAGAAACGGAGAGCAGAGCGGATACGCCAGTTGACGATGGAAGACGCTGTGGGGCCGCTGCCGCCCGAGCAGAGCTGGGGGTCCGCGCCGGGACGGGTAGCTGCGCCTCCAAGAGAGAAGCCTTGGCCCGTCAAGGCAGAGCATGAAGACGTGACCGACCCGGATCCCGAATTGTTATGGAAACGCGGGCAAGGCCGTTGGCAGGATCCCTACGGGAGTGCTTACGGAAGCCGCACCGAGGATCCCATTGTTCCCGGTTCGGGGAAACGGTCGACCTTTTGGACTGCAATGTTCATGCGGTTGGTAATCAGCGCCCTTGTGTTTGCAGCGGTCTGGGGCATGAATCGGGTGGAACCGTCCTGGGCGACGCCGGTCCGTGCGTTTATCGCCAAATCGCTTACCGTGGAAATGGATTATCAAGCGGTTCAAGCCTGGTACGAGCGTTATTTCGGCGGGGCGCCGTCGTTTATTCCGATATTCAAAACCAATGAGGATCGCGGGTTGCGGGTAGGTGCCGCCGCCGGATTCACGCCGCCGATCTCCGGCAGTCTGGCCAGCCCTTTCGCCTTGAGCTTGAAAGGCGTCGAAATGATCCCCGACACCGGCAGTGCACAGGTGAAAGCTATCGAGACCGGTCGGGTGCTTCGCGTTGCCCGGGATGCCGTGACCGGACAGACGGTAACGGTGCAGCACGCCGGAGGTTACGTTTCGGTGTATGGTCATTTGGAGCAGATCTCCGTTGAAAAAGGGGACTGGCTGGAAGGAGGCGATGTTCTGGGCAGCCTTCCGCCGCGTACGCAGTCGCCATTGCCGACGCTCTATTTTGCGATCCAAAAAGATGACCGGTATATCGATCCGGCGGATGTGATTCCATTTGATTAAATGGCGCGGCATCGCGATCTCTTTTCACCCTTTATTCGTCATGGTCATGCTGATGTCGGTGCTAACTGGTCACTTTCTGGAGCTGCTTGCTTTATTTGCGATCGTGTTTGTGCATGAGATGGGCCATGTGGTTGCCGCCCGCATGTACGGCATTAAGGTATTGTCCGTCCAAATGCTGCCCTTTGGAGGCGTGGCGGTTATGGAGGATGCAGGGGATATCACGGCCGGCCGGGAGATGGCCATCGCTTTGGCGGGGCCGCTGCAAAATCTGTTATTGATCGGCGCCTCCTTGCTGCTTCATGCCGCCGGATTGTGGGACGGGCCGTTTTTAAACTATTTTATCCAAAGCAATCTGCTGATCGCCTTGTTTAACCTGCTGCCCATCCTGCCTTTGGACGGAGGGAAAATCTCGCAGGCCATCTGCAGCCTGGCCCTGCCATACTACGCTACGCTGATCTGGTCCTACCGCATCAGCCTGCTGTTCAGCGCCTTGCTGCTGGCGTACTCCTTCCTTCCATTGCTGCTCGGTTTGGGAGGGATGCAGCTGAATCTATTGATGATCGGCCTTTTTTTGCTCTATTCCAATCTGACGGATTATCGTAATATCCCGTATCGATTTTTGCGTTTCCTGGTGAACCGGGATCGCAGCTTCTCCAGGCATCTGATGACCGGGACGTTGGCCCAGCCGATCGTAGCCGAGAAAACGAAACCTTTGGATCACATTTTGCGTCTATTTAAGAGAGAAAAATACCATTTCGTTTATGTGATGAACCACCAAGGGAACATCGTGGCGGTCGTGCCGGAACAGCGAGTGATTTCCTCATTCTTACAGGGGAGTTCCGGGGCTTGATGCGCAGAAGTCGTGATATAATGGTACGGGCATGTTACTTGATAATGCGAGTTCATGATCAATGGATGACGAACGTATGAAGGGTGAGATCATGAAAAGGATGATTGTTCACTGCGGACCCGGCTCTACAGAGATCGCGCTTTTGGAAAACGGCAAACTGGTGGAGTATGCGGCAGAGCGTTCTCAACATCGAGGACTGGTTGGCAGTTTCATTAAAGGTAAAGTGGTCAATGTCGTTCCGGGCATGCAGGCCGCTTTTGTGGATATCGGTCAAAAAAAGAATGCGTTTCTTTATATCGATGACGTGCTGCACCCTCATTTGGAAAAGCAGCCGAAGCAGAAGCCGTCGATCACGGAGCTTCTGAAGCATGGCCAAGAGCTGGTTGTGCAGGTTGTAAAGGAAGCGATCGGCAATAAAGGCGCACGGGTGACCACCCACTACTCCTTGCCGGGACGCTGGATCGTTTATATGCCGACGGCCGGTTATGTTGCCGTTTCCAAGAAGATCGGGCGCGAAGAGGAGAAAAACCGTCTCAAACAGCTGGGCGAGGAGCTGCGCAGTGAAGAGGAAGGGTTGATTCTGCGTACGGTTGCCGAGGAAGAAGACGGAGAGGCGATCGGTGAAGACCTCGCGCAGCTGCGGAAGCAGTGGAACGCTATTCTGGAGAAAGCCAAACATGCAGCGGCCCCGGTCTTGCTGCACCAGGATTTAAGCATGATCCAGCGCTTGATGCGCGACGTGTACAGCCCGGAAACGGACGAGCTGATTATGGATTGTCCGGAGCAAGCCGAGGAGGCGCTTGCCTTCCTGCAGGCGATGCTGCCGGGGGAGAAGCCGCGCATCATTGTATATGACGGCGCTGCGCCATTATTCGATTATTATGAGGTGAAGCCGCAGCTGGAGAAGGATTTTCAGCGGAAAATCTGGTTGCCGGGGGGCGGTTATCTGGTGTGGGACACCACCGAGGCATTGACCGTCATCGATGTGAATACCGGCAAGTTTACCGGGGGAGACAGCCTGGAGGACACGGTGTTCCGCACCAATCTGGAGGCTGCGCAGGAGATGGCTCGGCTGATCCGGCTGCGGGACACCGGCGGCATCATCATCGTGGATTTTATCGATATGGACCGGGACGAGCATCGGTCGGCCGTTTGCGAACGGCTGGAGCAGGCGCTTTCCGGCGACCGCACGCAGCATCATATTTTAGGCTGGACGAAGCTTGGTTTACTGGAAATGACGCGAAAAAGAATGCGGGAAGAGAATACGGTAATTAGTTGATTTTTTTAGGGGCACATGATAGTATATTAGGGTATGTGTCATGAGTGAGCTTGTGCACATGCTGCAACCGCTCCGATCGGGTTGACAAGTCCGCTGGATTTTACCGTCTAACGGCACCTGAATCAGGCGAGTCTGAGACATGAGGAGGTGCAAGCAAATGTACGCAATTATCGAAACCGGTGGTAAACAATACCGTGTTCAAGAAGGCGATGTGCTTTACATCGAGAAATTGAACGCAGAAGACGGTGCAAGCGTAACGTTCGACCGTGTATTGGCAGTATCCAAAGGTGAAGGATTGGTAACGGGAGCTCCATTGGTATCCGGCGCTAGTGTAACGGCGAAAGTCGAAAAACACGGCAAAGGCCAAAAAGTGATCGTTTACAAATACAAACCGAAAAAGAACTACCACAAGAAGCAAGGTCATCGTCAACCTTACACGAAAGTAACGATCGAGAAAATCCAAGCGTAAGAAGGTGCGGTAATTTGATTATCGTGTCCATATTGCGCCGGAAGGATAACGGCATCGCAGGCTTTGAAGTGGAAGGCCATGCCGGCTACGCTAAAGCCGGAGAGGACATCGTTTGTGCAGGCGTATCGGCCGTGACCGTAGGAACGGTGAATTCGATCGAGACGTTGACAGGCATTGTGATGGACTCCAGGATGAAGAACGGCTTTCTCAGCGCGAATCTTCCTGCAACGGTCCAGACGGAAGCTGGAGAACAAGCGCAATTGCTGCTTGCCTCGCTAGTCGTTATGCTAAAGAGTATCGAAGAATCATACGGGAAGTATATTCAGATACAGGACGTCATTATTTGAAGAAGGAGGTAGACTACAATGTTGAAATTGGATCTCCAGTTATTCGCTTCCAAGAAGGGCGTAGGCTCTACGAAGAACGGACGCGACAGCATCGCGAAACGCCTTGGCGTGAAACGTGCTGACGGTCAAGTGGTAACGGGCGGAAGCATTCTCGTTCGTCAACGCGGAACGAAAATCCACCCAGGCACGAACGTAGGCATCGGTTCGGACGATACGCTGTTCGCGAAAGTTGACGGCGTTGTGAAATTCGAACGTTGGGGTCGCGATCGCAAAAAAGTGAGCGTCTACCCTGTGGAAACCGCTCCTGTAGCGGCTACAGTCGAAGCTTAAGGACATAGAAGCAGAAGCCCTGGCACGTTGGTGTCGGGGCTTTACTTTTTTTACATACATAACGAGAGCGAACTTGGTTGAGGTATGTTATACTGGGTAGTGATGCCAGGGTGGGAATTTAGTTCCGCCCAATTTGTTAGAGGAACGGGGAAAATATGAAACATCGGTTCATGGTGAGGGCGATGTTCGTGCTGCTGACGGCCGTTAGCCTGACACTTGCTTATTTCCTGAAATCGCCGATCGGACAGGTTCTTCTGTGCGGGGCTCTTTTCGTGTTGTTTTGGCTTTATGTTCGGCATCTACGGAAAACGGCCGAAATCGAGCGGAAACATTTGCTGGAGTCGGTCCAACGAACGGCCTCAGCCACATTAGGTCATCATCGCCACGATTGGATGAACGACCTGCAGATTTTATACGGGTATATCCAGCTTCGGAAAATTGATAAACTAGCCGATTGCGTGGAAAGAATAAAAGGACGAATGGCCGTGGAGAGCAAAATCGCTAGGCTTGGCATTCCGGCTTTGGTCTTCTATTTGCAATCGTTTCGTGAGATGAACGGTTCGGTACAGCTCGAGGTTGATATTGAGGACGAACTGCAGCTGGACAGTTTGCTGACCGTGGATGAAGCGGAAGAGTTAACGGATGCCATCGTGGAAACGGTGCGCATATTTCAGTTTAGCGGCCGCTCTTCTTGGGGAGAGACGCTGCAGCTGAAAATGTCCATCTACCGCGAAGGCGGCGAGGTGATGGTTCGATTCGATCAGGTTGGCACAGCAGGGAATCCGGAAGCCCTGGCCCGTCATATCGGTGAGGGAATGACTGGAATACGGGTAAAGGCTGACCGAAGCGGTGCGGAGAATGGTTCGTTACGACTTCGGGTCCCTTGCGGAAAATTAAATGAGGTGAACGCATGTTTGTAGATAAAGCGAAAATTTATGTCAAAGGGGGCGACGGCGGCGACGGGCTCGTGGCTTTTCGCCGGGAGAAATACGTGCCCGAGGGCGGACCAGCCGGCGGTGACGGCGGCAAAGGCGGCGACGTGATCTTTCGCGTCGACGAAGGCCTAAGAACGCTGATGGATTTTCGTTATCAGCGGCATTTCAAAGCGCAGCGCGGGGAGAAAGGGCGGAACAAGAGCCAGCATGGGGCAAATGCGGAGAACATGATCGTACGGGTTCCCCCGGGAACGGTCGTCATCGACGATGATAGCCAAGAGGTGCTAGCCGATTTGACGCGCCATGGGCAGCAGGTTGTTGTAGCCCGCGGCGGACGGGGCGGACGCGGGAATATTCGATTCGCCACGCCGAATAACCCGGCTCCCGAACTGGCGGAGCATGGCGAAGAGGGCGAAGAGCGCTGGGTTGTGCTCGAGCTGAAGGTGATGGCCGATGTCGGACTGGTTGGGTTCCCGAGCGTTGGAAAATCAACGTTGCTGTCGGTTGTATCGGCAGCGAAGCCGAAAATCGGTGCCTATCATTTCACTACGATTACCCCCAATCTCGGGGTTGTTGAAGTGGGCGACGGACGCAGCTTCGTCATGGCGGATTTGCCAGGTCTGATCGAAGGTGCCCATGAAGGCGTTGGCCTGGGGCATGAGTTCCTGCGCCACGTAGAGCGGACGCGGTTAATTGTCCATGTCGTGGACATGGCTGGTTCGGAGGGACGCGACCCGTTTGAGGATTGGCAGAAGATTAATGACGAGCTGCGCCAATACAACGCGGATTTGGAGAAACGTCCGCAAATCGTAGCAGCCAACAAGATGGATATGCCCGAAGCGGCGGAGCATCTGACGAAATTCCGCGAAGAAGTCACCAAGGTGCGCGGGGATCTAGAAATACTGCCGATCTCCTCGCTGACCCGCCAGGGCATTCAGGAGCTGTTGTACCGCGTGTCCGACTTGCTGGAACAAATTCCGGAGGCGCCGGCCATTGAGGAAGTCACTGAGCTGGCGGAACGCAAAATATATAAATTGGACAAAACGGAAGACGAGGGCTTTACGATCCGCCGCGAGAACGAAACGTTTGTGGTGGAGAGCGTGAAGATCGAACGGATGATGAAACGGATGCAGCTGAATTCCCATGACGCGATCCTCAAGCTAGCCCGCACCCTGCGGCATATGGGGGTTGACGATGAATTGCGCAAACGCGGAGCGAAGGACGGGACCCCGGTTCGCATCGGCGACTTTGAGTTTGAATTCGTCGAGGGAAGCAGTTATTACTATTAATGGAAAAGAGCACCTTCGAGGTGCTTTTTTTACTATCGGACGGGACAAAAAAGCATTGCCACTCCCTCGGATTTCCGTTATAATGTCCACTATACGAAAACAATAGTCTCTAAGGAGAGGACGTTCGTGAAAGAGCACTATTACTTGGTACGTGAGGATATTTTGCCTGAGGCGGTGGTCAAGACTTTGCAGGTGAAGCAATTGCTGGCCTCCGGCGACGCAAAAACGGTGCATGAGGCTGTAGCTCAGGTGGGATTAAGCCGCAGCGCTTTTTATAAATATAAAGATGGCATTCATCAATTAAATCAAATCGAACGGGAGAGCATCGTCACCATCTCCTTTGACCTGGAGCACCGGTCGGGGATCTTGTCGAAGGTGCTTGCACTGATCGCAGGTTCCGGCGGCAACGTATTGACGATAAACCAAAGTATCCCGCTTCAAGGCAAAGCCAATGTTGTGATTTCCGTGGAAACCTCGCGGTTAACCGAGGAGCTGGATGAGATGCTGAATTCGCTGCAAAGCATCCCGGGGGTACGAAGAACACAGATTGTTGGGCAAGGATAAAAGAAGAGCCAAACGGGAACACCCGGATTTGGATAACGGGAGGGGACGGCTGTGAAGCCTGTGAAAGTAGGACTGCTTGGACTCGGCACGGTGGGAACCGGCGTTGTCCGCATCTTGGAAGGACATCAGGAGGATCTCAGCAGTCAGGTGGGTTCGCCAATCATCATTGAGAAAATCGCCGTTAAAAGCTTGGAGAAAACGCGAAATATCGAAGTGGATCCGCGAAAGCTGACGGAGGACCCTTGGTCAGTCATCCGCGACCCGGAGATCGATGTTATCGTGGAAGTGATGGGCGGCGTTGATCAGACCAAAGCTTATGTTCTGGAGGCGTTGGAACGCGGCAAGCATATTGTGACCGCAAACAAGGATTTGATGGCCCTGTGCGGCTCGGAGATTCTGGCCAAAGCGCTGGAGCATCAATGCGACGTATTTTACGAGGCCAGCGTAGCCGGCGGTATTCCGATCATCCGCACGTTAATTGAAGGTTTCTCTTCGGATCGGATCATGAAGATTATGGGGATCGTCAACGGGACGACCAATTATATCTTGAGCAAAATGAGTCAGGAAGGCGCCTCTTACGAGGATGTGCTGAAGGAAGCGCAGCAGCTTGGATACGCGGAGTCGGATCCGACCTCCGATGTGGAGGGGCTGGACGCGGCCCGGAAGATGGCCATTCTCGGCACGTTGGGCTTCCGTACGAATGTAGAGCTTGGAGATGTACATGTTCGAGGGATATCTTCGGTGTCGAAGGAGGATATTTTATATGCTAAGCGCCTGGGTTACGAGATGAAGCTGCTTGGCATCGCCGAACGGCAAGACGATGAGTTCAGCATTACGGTACAGCCAACGATGGTGAAGAAAACCCATCCGATCGCCGCCGTTAACGGCGTATACAATGCGGTTTACGTTTACGGAGAAGCGGTGGGCGAAACGATGTTTTATGGCGCGGGTGCGGGCGAAATGCCGACAGCGACCTCCGTGGTCGCCGACCTCGTTGCCGTCGTTAAGAACCTGAAGCTTGGCGTTAACGGCTTGAAGGCGATTGTCCCGTATAAACCGAAGAAGCTGAAAACGGACGATCAAATTGCCTACAAAAACTTCCTGCTGCTCCACGTCGACGATAAAGCCGGTGTCCTGGCGCAGATCACCCAGGTGTTCGCCGAATACGAGGTGAGTCTGGAGTCGGTCGTCCAATCGCCGAATACGAATTTGGACGGCGCGGAGATCATGATCGTGACGCATAACGCCAGCAAGGCGAGTATGAATAAGGTTCTGGCTCATTTTGAATCGCTGGATGTCATTCATCGCATCAAAAGCGTGTATCGCGTAGAGGGATAACCATACTAATCAGATAAAGGAGTTCTTTTTACATGAGATATCTCGGATTGCTGGAAACGTACAAGGAATATTTGCCGGTGAACGACAAGACGCCAAAGCTAACTTTACAGGAAGGGAATACCCCGCTGGTACGCGCAGAGAATCTGTCGAAGGAGCTGGGGCTTGACCTTTATTTTAAATATGAAGGGTTAAATCCTACCGGCTCGTTTAAGGACCGGGGGATGGTCATGGCTGTGGCCAAAGCGGTGGAGGAAGGCAGCCGGACGATTATGTGCGCTTCCACGGGGAATACCTCGGCAGCGGCAGCGGCATATGCCGCCCGGTTGGGAATCGACTGCATCGTACTGATCCCAAACAATAACATCGCCCTTGGCAAGCTGGCTCAAGCGATGATCTACGGCGCGAAAGTGATCGCAATCGAAGGGAACTTTGACCGGGCGCTTGAAATCGTCCGCGACATTACCGCCAAGCATCCGATTACGCTGGTGAATTCCGTAAATCCATATCGGATCGAAGGGCAGAAGACCGCGGCATTCGAGGTATGCGACCAACTGGGCAAAGCGCCGGACGTGCTGGCGATTCCGGTTGGCAATGCGGGGAATATCTCGGCCTATTGGAAAGGCTTTAAGGAATATCATGAGCGCGGGAAATCGTCTTCCCTGCCGCGGATGGTTGGTTTTGAAGCGGAAGGTGCGATGGCGATTGTTAAAGGCGAGCCGATTCGGGAGCCGGAGACGATTGCGACCGCGATCCGAATCGGGAATCCGGCCAGCTGGAAGACGGCCGTCGCCGCAGCGGAGGAATCCGGCGGTCAGATCAACTACGTTACGGACGATGAAATCCTTGATGCGTACCGTACGATCGCCGCCAAGGAAGGGATCTTCGCGGAGCCGGCTTCAGCGGCTTCCATCGCCGGCGTCTATAAATTACATCGGGAAGGTTATTTCAAGGGCGGCGAGACGGTGGTCTGCGTGCTGACCGGGCATGGTTTGAAGGACCCGAACATCGCGATCAAGAGCATTGGCGCCGAACCGCTGGTCGTACAGGACACGGAGGAAGCGGTGCTGGAAGCGATCGCCAAGCTGCAAGGAGCGCGGGCATGATTCGCCGGGAAGGCGTCCGGGTCAAGGTACCGGCAAGCACGGCGAATTTGGGTCCTGGCTTCGATACGCTGGGCATGGCGCTAAATCTTTATTCCTGGATTGAAATGAAACCGGCTGATTCCACGGTTTTCCGCCTGCATGGCGGGAACCTGGAAGGGCTGCCGACCGATAAAAGCAATCTGGTGTATCAAGTCGCGCAATCGGTGTTCGCGGAAGCCGGCGTGACCTTGCCGGAACTGGACATCTCGATGAAATCGGACATCCCGCTCACCCGCGGGCTTGGCAGCAGCGCTTCGGCGATCGTCGGGGCGCTGTTTGCCGCCAACCTGCTGATCGGCGAGCCTTTGAGCCAAGCCAAGCTGTTCGACATGGCCACCGCCTTGGAGAAGCATCCCGACAACGTGGGCGCTTCTCTGTTCGGCGGGATTATCACTGCCACCTGGGACGGGGCGCACGCCGACGTTCTACGCATCGAGCCTCCGGCTGAATTGGAGGTGCTCGTGGCTATCCCTGATTTTCAGCTGTCCACGTCCAAAGCGCGGGAGGCGCTGCCGAAGCAGATCAGCCTGCAGGACGCGGTGTATAACGTCAGCCGTACTTCGCTGCTCATCGCGGCGTTATCCGCCGGTCGGCTAGACTTGATCCCGAACGCCATGCGCGATCGGCTGCATCAGCCCTACCGGGCTTCGCTCGTGCCGGGCATGGCTCGGATCCTCGAGGAAGCAACGGCCCATGGCGCGTTGGGCGCCGCCTTGAGCGGGGCCGGCCCGACGCTGCTCTGCCTGACGGATCGCCGCCAGGGAATGGACGATCAGTTGGAAGCGTTCCTGTTGGAGGTGCTTGGCGAACAAGGCATCACCGCGCGAACGATGCGGCTGAAACCTTGCACATTAGGGGCCGTGGAGCTTACTATGGAGAGTGAAGGTTCATTTTTGGATTATATTCAGGCTTAAGGCTCACGGGCCGTGTAGTCCTTATTCACCACCTATATGAGGGGAAGTCAGGAGATGAAACGAATAGCATTGCTGCCGGAAGGTTCCGTATCTCATGAAGCGGCGCTGCATCTGTTTGGTGAGGAGCCGGTGGAGATGCTCCACTTCAAACAGATTTCCGACGTATTCTTGGCCACGGCCAGCGGCCACAGCGATTACAGCGTCATCCCGATGGAGAATACGATTGAAGGCTCCGTCAGCCTCCATATGGATTGGTTGATCCATGAGGTGGATATTCCGATGCAGATCGAATGGGTGTACCCTTCCGTGCAGAATTTGATCGGCAAGCGGGAGGAGTTTCTATCGGCGGAACAACCCGGCGAAATCGATTACGCCAAAGTAACGAAGGTGTTGTCCCATCCGGTTGCGATGGCCCAATGCCTGCAATTTATCCGCGAGCGGATGCCTAAGGCGGAACTGGAGCATGCCGGAAGCACCTCGGAAGCGGTGGAATTAGTGAAGAAAAATCCGGGACAAGGCTGGACCGCAATCGGTACGGCGCTGGGAGCCCAACGCCATGGACTGGATGTCTTGGCCCGACAAGTGACGGACCACGACAACAACTATACCCGGTTCGTTCTGATTGGCCCCCAGCCGTTGAAACCGGCGATCCCTGCCGTCCAGAATAAAACCAGCCTGCTGGTGACGTTGCCGGAGGATTTTCCTGGGGCCTTGCATCAGGTATTGTCCGCATTTGCGTGGCGTAAACTGAATTTGTCGCGTATTGAGTCGCGCCCAACCAAGAAGCGGCTTGGCAGTTACTATTTTATTATGGATGTGCTTGAATCGTTTGACGCCGTACTGCTTACCTCGGCAATTGGAGAAATTGAAGCGTTAGGCTGTCAAGTACGCGTGCTGGGCAGTTATCCCAGCTTATCGTTTGGAGAACAAAAAGCGGAGGTGCCAAAATAATGGCAGAACAATGGATTTATTTAGATGGACAATTCGTAACCAAGGATCAAGCAAAGGTTTCCGTATATGACCACGGTTTTTTGTACGGGGACGGCATTTTTGAGGGCATCCGCATCTATAACGGGAATATTTTCAAATGTAAAGAGCATCTAGACCGACTATATGATTCGGCTAAATCGATTATGCTGGAAATTCCGCTGTCGTATCAGGAAATGGAAGACGCGCTAGTTGAGACGCTACGCCGCAATGAGTTGCGCAACGGTTATATCCGTCTGGTGGTTTCTCGCGGCCCCGGTAACCTCGGCCTTGATCCGAACCGCTGCCCGAAAGCCTCGGTCATCATTATCGTAGAGCAGCTCGCGATCTATTCGGAAGAAGCCTACAAAACCGGGCTGAAAACCGTTTCCGTTTCGACGCGCCGCAATATTCCGGACGCCTTGAATCCGAAAATCAAATCACTGAACTATTTGAACAACATTTTGGTGAAAATTCAGTCGAACTTGTCCGGTGCGGGGGAAGCGATCATGCTGAACGCCCAAGGGTATGTGACCGAGGGTTCGGGCGACAATATTTTCATCGTTAAAAACGGGATGATCACCACTCCGCCATGTTACTTGGGGGCGCTGGACGGCATTACCCGCCAAGCGATCATTGAAATTTGCCGCAAAAAAGGCTACAGCATCCAAGAGCAGCCGTTTACGCTGCATGATGTTTACGTTGCGGATGAAGTGTTCCTGACGGGGACGGCTGCCGAGGTTATCGCTGTGCGCGAGGTCGACGGCCGGATAATCGGTGAGGGGCATGCCGGCCCGATTACGTTGAAGCTGCTGGAGGAATTCCGCGCGATCGTCGATCAGGACGGATTAAAGGTTTGGTAAACTTCGGCGGGGCCGACAAGAATCCTATTTTCCTTGACTTACGAGGGAGATAGGATTTTTTCTTTTCCAGGATGTCAAAAACCGGGCTCCTGCATAGGATGTAATAAATGGGCCCCGGGCGATCATCACGTACCGGAGAAGAAACCTAGGAGGTCTTTATCGCGTGAAAATCCATATTGTGAAAAAAGGCGATACTTTGTTTGAGCTCTCAAAAAAGTATAACGTGCCTCTGGAGAAATTGAAGGAGGCCAACCCGCAGATCACGAACCCGGATCAGTTAAACATCGGCGACAAGGTGAAGATTCCGGCCGTAGCCGTGCCGATCGGCGGTGAATCGGGCAATGTTTACAAGCACGTTGTGAAGCAGGGGGACACGTTGTGGAAACTGTCCAAAGCATGGGGGTTACCTTTGCAAACCCTGATCGCCGCGAACCCCCAACTGAGCGATCCGAACCAGTTAAAAGTAGGGGATATTGTGAATATTCCTACGGGTTCGGCAGCGCCGATGCCTTCCGGCGGGGCTAACAACCCGTCAGGGGCGAACACGGGATTGATGCCTGCGCAAACCGGCAAGAAAAACACAGCTCCCATTGCAGGGGCGGGAACGAAAGCTCCAACCGGTGTCAAACCGGAAATGGCGGCACCTAAGCCAGCGAAGGTGGAGCCGCCGAAGGTAGAGCCGATCAAAACGGAGAAACCGAAGGAAGAACCTGCGAAGGTAGAGCCGGTTAAGGTAGAGCCGCCGAAGCAACAACCGGTGAACGTGATGCCGCCAAAACAACAACCGGTGCATGTAGAGCCGCCTAAGGCGGTACCGATGGAAATTAAAGTGGAAGTGGAACAAATTCAGTATGAAACCACCAAGCTCCAACCGATTCACTACGAACCGCAAAAGCATCATGAACCAGTCAAGACTCAACCTTATCCATATGAACCGATGAATATCGCACCCGTAAATTACGGTCCGTTGAATGTTAGCCCGTATAACCAGGTACCGATGAAAGGCGAACCTATGGGAGTCAGCCCCTATAGCTATGAGCCGATGAAAGGTGAACCTGCGGGAGTTAGCCCCTATAGCTATGAGCCGATGAAGGGGGAACCTACGGGAGTTAGCCCCTATAGCTATGAGCCGATGAAAGGCGAACCTATGGGAGTCAGCCCCTATAGCTATGAACCGATGAAAGGTGAACCTGCGGGAGTCAGCCCCTATGGCTATGAACAGATGAAAGGTGAACCTGCGGGAGTCAGCCCCTATGGCTATGAGCCGATGAAAGGTGAACCTACGGGAGTTAGCCCCTATAGCTATGAGCCGATGAAAGGTGAACCTACGGGAGTCAGCCCCTATAGCTATGAGCCGATGAAAGGTGAACCTACGGGAGTTAGCCCTTATAGCTATGAGCCGATGAAAGGTGAACCTACGGGAGTCAGCCCTTACGCTTCTATGCCCAATATACAGCCAAACCAGTACATGCATCCTTCCTATCCTAGCCATCTTATGCCGCAGGCTTTTCCGGTTCAACCGTCTCCAAGTATCCTTCCAGCCATGGGTTACGCCCCGTCGCCTTGCGGATGCTCGGGAACGTCCCCATACCCTTATGCGGCCCCAGAAGCTTATCCTCCTTTCTATCAATATCCGATTGCGGCTGAACCCGTATCTGCTTATAATTACGACAATTCTTCAATGCCAACCCAGCCAACGGCGTTGTCGCCGACGGAAGGGGGATATCCGGGGATATCAAATGCTAACGCTCCTGCCTCTCTTATGCCTGACTTGGCTGGGATAAGTCCGTATGGAAATCAGGCTCCAAATTCAGGGATTGCGCCATATGGGGCATTTCCGCAAGCCGTATCCCCCGAATCGTACGGCAACGCTTTTAATCCTCAAGCGATGGACTGGGGACATCATCCTGGATATATGCCTTGCTACGGCCCGCCGGTTCCAGGCTATCCTGCATCGGTATTGCCTGCCGCCTATGCCGTTCCGCCGATGCATGGATACCCCATGGCTTACCCTGAAGCCAACAACATGGCCCCGCTTGCTAATGAACCATTAAAAGGCGAAGTCGGAGGCATCGAGAATATGAAGGGGCATTTCGGCCGGGAGTCGCAGGCTTCCTTATCCGGTGATGGAGCCGAAGATCTAGGGCAAAAAAAAACGGAATCCAAATCTAAAACCCAAGCTTCCTCCAAAAAGAACGTAAAAATATCGGGCAGCCCAGATTCGCAAGCAAACTCGAAAAAGCAAAGCAAATCCGGCGTCGGGACGGACGCCAAAAAAACGCGCCCACGTACCGGCAATTCAAGTGGGCGACGGAATCCATGGATCAACGCGTAACCGTTATGCGGAGCGGGGGGAGGTAGAT
This sequence comes from Paenibacillus rubinfantis, assembly GCF_001486505.1. Taxonomy (GTDB): domain Bacteria; phylum Bacillota; class Bacilli; order Paenibacillales; family Paenibacillaceae; genus Fontibacillus; species Fontibacillus rubinfantis. The sequence goes on along the minus strand of NZ_LN909062.1, from coordinate 416 downwards.
CCCCCTGCTCTGATTTTTTGATAGCCTCCAAACATTTTTCTTGTGGAATGACTTGAGCCTATTCACTGAATGTGGTATATTAAATGTCCCCGAAAATTACTAGGTCATCTAACATAGGGGAGGCAATTGAGAGAAACGAGTGGACAAACACTTGGAACAAAATGTTTAATAAAAAAGTGCTTGCTATTCAGATCTCAATATGTTATATTATTTAAGTCGCCGCTGAAACGCAGCGATGAACGAAAGAACGAAGTTGATCTTTGAAAACTGAACAACGAGTGAGTAATAAATGAGATTTTAAATCTCGTCAGTTTTGAAATGAGCAAGTCAAACACTTTATTGGAGAGTTTGATCCTGGCTCAGGACGAACGCTGGCGGCGTGCCTAATACATGCAAGTCGAGCGGAGTTAATCGGG
>NZ_LN909061.1:141638-177378 GCF_001486505.1 Paenibacillus rubinfantis | reverse complement strand
CATGCGATAGACTTGCGTATCCGGTATTAGCTACCGTTTCCGGTAGTTATCCCAGTCTTACAGGCAGGTTGCCTACGTGTTACTCACCCGTCCGCCGCTAACCCTCAGGAGTGCAAGCACTCCATCAGGTCCGCTCGACTTGCATGTATTAGGCACGCCGCCAGCGTTCGTCCTGAGCCAGGATCAAACTCTCCAATAAAGTGTTTGACTTGCTCATTTCAAAACAAACTGACGAGATTTAAAATCTCATTGTATTACTCACTCGTTGTTCAGTTTTCAAAGATCAAACTTTCATTTCGTCGCCATTGTTTTGTTTCAGCAGCGACCTTTATAATATATCACATTCGCCTCTTTTAAGTCAAGAAGTTTTTTTCGAAGGCTTTTCGGCATCCGCCGATTTACGCTTCAGAACTTCACTGCCTTTTTAGCGGCGAGATATAATTTATCACAGATCCAATAGGGTCGTCAACCCGTTTGTACCAGGTATAATTTGGAAGCCGGCAATCTGCCGAAGTTACACTCTGTATCGTAACTCCCGGCTATCTCCAGCTCCCTCCTTATGGGCTTTGGTGATCTCCTGCGCCAAGGAACGGAACACCAATTTGCGCAGCAATAACGGAAGCTCGTCCCTAACATGCTCCAGGTCGGGCACCTGCGCCAACTCCTGAATGCTCCATGCTTCCTTCCTGCTGCCTAAAACTCTTAGCAACAAGCTGCAACAATCGGCCATTTTGCTGGCCAAAGTGAACTCGCAGGCCAATAAAACGAGTTGGATCCGCTGCTCCAGCGTCTCGGAATTTTCCGTCAGCTCATCGAACAGCTTATAGACAACCGAGTTCAGCGGGCGTACCTGTTCCCACACGCTGCTTTCCGGAAGAATCCCCTGCTCGATCAATTCAAGGCGAGCATAATGCTTCAGCGCCTGCAACACGCAATAATAGGCATCCAGCAGATCCTGCTCTGCCGTATAACGCTTGGCTTCTCCATACACTTTGAGGAATTTAGCGAATTCCTTCAGCTTCCGCCGTTCCTTCATCGGTTCACCAAATTCGTTGATATAGGAACGGAAATCCGTCAGCTTCCCATCAATGTCCCAGATGATCTCTCCATGCAAAAAGTATTTTACGGAATCCCGCTGATCTCCAATAAGTATCCCTTGTTCAATTTCGCGACTGCCGACATGCAGCAGCTGATAAGCCGATTCTCCGCTCATGCCGTGTTCGATGCGCTGTTCCGTCTCCTCCAAGCCATGGTGCACAACCATAATGAGATACTCGAAATCATGCAGCAGCGAGTCGTGAGAGCCGGCATGATCCAGGCGATATCCGACTGCTCCAATGGCCCCATGCCCGGCTTTCTCCTCGTCCAAGATCGAAAAAATGGTTGTTTCCACGGATACCCTCCCAGCTTGGCGTATTCCTGCCGATTCGTTATAATATAGTTCTACGCCTAGTCTAAGTTTCCTTCTTGTTTTTTGGAGCACTTGGAAAAAGTCGAGGGGAAAGCCCCTATGAATAGCCAAAGAATCGAGGTGGTCCAATGTTCTTTAAATCGAGCAAAATTAATGAATTTCGTTTATGGGGTCTACTGTTGACCATGCTTGGAATGGGCCTGATGGTCCTGGGAACCGCCGGAATCGTGTTCTGGGGGCAATCGGGAAAAGTGGTCGCTGCCATCGGACTCGTCATTGGCTTAATCGCTATGCTGGCGAGCTTGGGCATTTATTTTTGGGCCGGCATGCTGTCCACCTCTGCGGTGCAGTTGGAGTGCCCAGAATGCCATAAGTTAACCAAAATGCTGGGCAAAACGGATCGTTGCATGTTCTGCAAAACGATTTTGACCTTGGATCCGGCGCAGGCGACGGTTACCGCAGAGCAATTGGAGCAGCAGCAAGCTTCCGGCGTTTCAAGCCAAAGCTAATCAACTAAACGCGCTCTGATCGAAATACACAAAACAAAGCGGACCCTGCCCCATCGGCAGCGGTCCGCTTTGTTTGTGAAGAGCTGAGCCCTATTTCTCAATTTGCCGCAATGTTTCCCAGGCCTCATCTGAAGCAAAACCTCGGGTCCAGGTAGAAATACCGCCCAGCTTAAACGACTTGGCTAATTCCACGCGGCGTTTTAGCGATTCTGCATCCTCCAGCCAGATCCGGTGACGACCTTCCTTATCTTTGTATTCCACGTAATTTTGTCCCGTCTCTTCTGAGAAGGTGGGCTTTAATTTTTTCTCGGCGATAATTTGCTGCGCTTTGTCCATCCCGATCGCTTTAGAGCTAACCTCCGTTTTGCCATCCTTTTCGATTTCCGTCCAGATGCGAGTATAGAGCGGGATGCCCAGAATCAGCTTACTGGGTGGTACATCGTCCTCCTCCAGAATACGGGTCACCGACGACTGTACCCAGGGCAGCGAAGCGACCGAACCGGACACCGGGCTGGCCGCCCAATGCTCATCATATGCCATCAACACGAGGTAATCCACCACTTCTCCTAAAGCCCGGCGGTCCAAAAAGGCCGACCACATCTCGCTGTTCGATTTCGGGGTCACGTCGATCGATACGATCAACCCTTGCTCCTCGGCCAACGGGCGAAGCTCGCGCATGAATTGGGTCAGATTATCCCCATCCTGGGTATAGACATTTTCATAATCGATGTTAATGCCGTCTAAATCATAGATTTTCGCGTAATGAAGCATTTGCAAAATGGTCGTCAAGCGATTCTCGAAACTGGACAAGGCCTTGGAGGTCAAATCCGGCTCAAAGCTGTTGCTAAACAAGCCCCAAACCTGCATGCCCTGTCCGTGTGCCCATTTGACGTAGGCGCTGTCCGCCTTGCTCTGCACGTTGCCGTTGCCGTCCACCAGCGAAAACCAGGTAGGGCTGACTACGTTCACACCGGGCAGTTTACCGATAGAGGACGGTTTGGGGGCCACTTGGTACACGGCTTCCCAGGTCATGTTGACCGTTTTGGACTGCCATTTCTGTTTGGCTGCGGACAACTCCAATTTCAGTTCCGGAACGAAACGTTTCTCGCCCGTCACCACGTCCTTCTGCCGTACGTATCCGGTATACCCGTTATCCAGCTGGACATAATACCATTCAGCATCCGGAACCTGTAAAATCCGCAGCGCCGTATCCGCCTTCATATCAGCCAAAATCGGCTCATGAATACTGGGTCCGGTGCGGAGCGGAACGGTACCGTCCTTCTTGCCGGAACCCAGGGATACAGTAGCTGGCAGGATGCTCTCCCCCGTCCGGTACAACAGCACGGCACCGGAGGATGCATCCTCGCGAACCTCGGCCCCGTACAACTCCTGGAGCAGATGCGCCGGGAGATAGAGAACCCCGTTCTTTTCCTCAGGTGCAAATCGCAGTTCAGTTGTTTTATTGTTAATTTTAGCGATCTTCTCGTCCGCCTTAAGCAAGACCAATTTCCGAGGCGTCGTCAAGATCACCGACTTGGTGTCTTCCTCATAACGAATCGTAGGTTCAATAACCTGTTGAATCACGGGAAGCGGAAGCTTGAGACTATCCCCCGACCCAATCCCGGTGCCGTCCAGCAATTGGCCCTCCGCAAATAAAGGCTTATCCACTCGGCCCAGCCATTCGGGGTCAACATGCTCGCGGTTAGGCAACCATACCGATTGAGCCCAATAAAGTCCTGCTATGATAAGGATGAGTCCAAATAACCATTTGGTTTTGCTCCTGCCGCGTTTTTTTCTTCGATATGTGTCTTTTCTGCTTTTCAAGGACAACCCTCCGTATAACAATCTCCGTCTATTAATAATAACTTATGAAGTCGTCCGAAAGTTACCGTAAAAAATAAAAACGTGTAGAGCTCCCGAGGGAATTCCGCACGTTTTCTGATGTTCGCAGGATTCGCAACTTTAATGTTCCATACGGCATTCGCTGCATACTCCATGCAATTCCAACCGGTGTCCGTGAATCTCAAAACCGGTTGCTTCTGCCGCTTTGCGCTCCACATCCTCCAAGGAAGGATACATGAAGTCCTCAATTTTTCCGCATTTCTCGCAAATGACGTGATAATGATTGGACACATCGGCATCAAACCGGCTCGAATTGTCCCCGTATGTCAATTCCCGGACCATGCCGGCTTCAATTAGCATTTTCAAGTTATTATATACCGTAGCTACGCTCATGTTCGGGAAGCGGGGCTCCAAGGACCGGTAAATCTCGTCCGCGGTCGGATGGCTCATCGATTCCATCAGGTACGTAAGTATGGCGTGACGCTGCGGCGTAATGCGGACACCATTGTTCTTGAGTTGGTCCAGGGCATGTTGTACGCGCGTTGTCATCTCGTCCACCGCCTTCTAAAAGCTCATTCCTTAATAATAGTTATGCTAAAAAAGCATCTGAGATTATTGTACGTTTAGGCCAAAAGTTTTGTCAACGCAAGATCAACGGCAGAACACGAGGGCTCCGCCTGATTTTACCGGTGTTCAGCTTTTATTCACATATAGATCGCTGTTGCCGTCAATCTTCAGCTTATAATCGCCGCTTCCGAGCGTACCATGAATTTCCTTGCGATCGACCGCAAAAGGCAGCTCCGTGAAAATATCGCCATACCCGCTGGAACCCTCCAGCTCATAATTTCCTGTCTCCGGAAGCTCCAGCCGAAGCTCACCAACCGCACTATACACATCCCAGTCGCCGCCGACAAAGCGCGAGCTGATATAGATCTTGCCGTTCAGCGATTCGGCCTGCAACTCCCGCGGAACGCCGTCTACCCGGATATTTCCGTTCTTCGTCCGCGCCTGGATGCCATCCTGCGCTTCGGTCAACGTGATATCGCCCACCAAGGTGGACATGGCGACCTCGCCGGTAATGCCCCGCCCCTTGATATTGCCTCCCTGCGTATCCACTTGGGCCTCGCCAAAGATCCGGTACATCTCCACGTCTCCGTTAAGCGTCTTGGCTGAAACGTCCCCGATCACATCCCATAAGCGTAGATCGCCGTTTCCGGTTTGCAGCTTTGCCTGCTTCATCGTCTGGACGCCGGTTAAGGTGATCCCGCCGTTTGACGTCGTGATGTCCAGATCCAAAAACCGGTTTTCGGGGACGATCAAGGTGATATTTACGCGTGGGTGACGGCGACCCGACTCGCCGTAAGCCTTGTCCTTGACGGATAAACCCAGCGTTTTGCCTTCGTTCACTTCGACCGATGTCACCGCCGCGATTTTGCGGGCATCCTCCGTACCCAGCTGATCGATCCAAACAATATAACGGACGATCACGTGGTCGATCTCCGCTTTCCGCACCTCGATATCCCCGTTCATCCCATCCACGACGATCCGTTCGGTGCCCAGGTTGATTGGAATGTCCAAGTGAGGCTTTTCGACGCGATAGCCTTCTTCCGCGCTATACTCCGACCCCGCCGCCGTCAAATCCAGGCTGACCCGGTTCCAAACATGCATATATTGATCCTGCTGCGTAATCGCGAACACGGAGAAGGCCATAAACATAGACAACAGCAGGCCTTTCACGTCTACGCGAGGGCGGCGGCGCCCTTGCGTTTTCTTCATAGAATTCCAAGCTAATATCAGAATATGCTCGATTCCCCACAAAACGAACACCATTGGCCACCATTTAATCAGCAGCTGCATCTCGTCCCGTCCCATTATCGCGTCCCGCAGGAGAATCACCGCGACCGCCAGCAGCAAGGCAGCGGCAGTCAAGCGTCCCGACCGCAGGAACGCCCGTTTCGATTCGCGCAGAATCAGCAGTAACGCCGCCAAGACCAACGCAACCGCGACTAGGTAGACCCCGGCGTATTGCACCAGCAATTGCAGCCAAAACGGCTTGATCCGAAACATAAACAGGACGGCGCCCCCGCCAATTAGCAGCGCACCCGCTCCGATACCTTGCTGGAGACTTCTGCCGGATGGCGGATCTGCAACGGGAAGCGAGCTCGTCCCATGCTCTTTTTTCAAACGGGCATTATGGGCATCGGTGGATTGAAGAACATCGTAAATGCTGAAGAAATACGCCCCGGGAATTAACAAACCAAGCCAAATCAACAGCGGTACGTTAATCGCCATGCGGACGGAAGAGAAGTAGATCAAAGCCGAAGCATCAATTAAGACGAAATACATGAAGCTAAGGCCGCGTAAATAAAGGCTCAGATACAAATGACCCAATCCCGGAAGCAAGGCGGACAGCAGACAAGCGATCAGCTTGCGCTTGCGTCGCCGCGGCTGATATCCCTTCGTTCGCGTCTGCGATGGCCGCGGGTCCATGGACTTCAGATCCGGCGTCATCTCTCCATCCCCTTTCCTTCTTGAGACTTCACCCGTACGGATACTTTCGTTCTTTAATCATAACCGAAATCAACTTCATCTGTAACGTGGAATGAACTGGACCTGGTGGACAAGCTTGATTTTCCCATGAAAAAAGCACGCTCTCCAACCCGGAAGCCCCGGTTCGAGAGCGTGCCTCTTCCTTATTAACGGTACAGCCGAAAAATCGTCAATTCAACGCCTGCGGCGGAATTGACCTGCTGAACCGGTCGAAACCCATATTTGCGGTATAACGCAACCGCAGGGTCATTTAACGTACTGGCGGTTACCGTAAACGTTTGTTTCTCCGCATGGTTGTCAAGGATGAACTGCAGCAATTGGGCCCCAATGCCTTGGCGTAAATGATCCGGGTGAACCATCAACCGGGTGATTTCCAAGGTTGCAGGCAACTCCTCGCGAATCGCGATGGCTCCCAGCAACTCCTCGTCCTCTGTCAGCTCGCCAAAAAACACCTCACTGCTTGTACGGATGGAATCAAACGTATCCGGCAGCGGCGGCGTTTCCTTCAGCCCAACCGCCTGGGCTTCCAGCCGGTAAGCCGAATGCTGCAGGCTCCACAGCTGCTCCACGATATCCGCGTCCTTCAGCATCAGTTGCTTGATCACCGGTTGTTCCCCCTTGGATCGCCCGTCCCGCATCCCATGCGGTAAGCGCTCGATCTCCTTACTCCGTACTCGTTAGCCCTTCAGCACTTCCACCAGCAGCTTGTTGACCAACCCCGGGTTGGCTTTGCCTTTACTTTGCTTCATGACTTGGCCAACGAGGAAGCCTATGGCTTTCTCCTTGCCCGCTTTGTAATCCTCAACGGAAGCGGGATTGTTGGCTACTACTTCTTGAACGATAGCCAAAATCGCCCCTTCATCGCTGATTTGCACCAGTCCCTGCTCCTCCACGATCTGCTGCGGCAGCTTGCCGCTTTGCAGCATTTCTTTGAACACCGTTTTGGCGATTTTGGAGCTGATCGTGCCTTTTTCCAGCAGGCCGATCATTTCGCCAAGACCTTGACCGGTCAGCTTCACGTCGGACAACTCCAGCGAATTGCTGTTCAGATAACCCAACAAATCGCCCATGATCCAGTTCGATACAGCTTTAGCATCTTTCGTATACGCCAGGCTGCTTTCGAACAGGTCCGCCAACGCTTTGGAGGATGTAATGACGCCGGCATCGTATTCCGGCAGGCCGTATTCCGAAGTGTAACGGGCCTTCCGAGCATCCGGCAGCTCCGGAATCGACACGCGGATTCGATCCTTCCACGCCTGATCGATATGCAGGGTAACCAGGTCGGGATCCGGGAAGTAGCGATAATCATGCGCTTCTTCCTTGCCGCGCATCGAGAACGTTTTGCCCTGGGTTTCGTCCCAACGCCGCGTCTCCTGTACAACCTCTCCGCCCTCGTCCAGAATCTCGGCTTGGCGCAGCTGTTCATACTCCAAACCGCGGACCACGCCGCGGAACGAGTTCATATTCTTGAGCTCAGCACGCGTACCAAATTCCTTCTGACCGTGCGGCCGCAAGCTGATGTTGGCGTCGCAGCGCATCGAGCCTTCCTCCATTTTCACGTCGGAAACCTCGCAATACAACATGATTGCCCGCAGCTTCTCCAGATACGCCCGCGCTTCCTCCGGCGAGGAGATGTCCGGCTCGGACACGATTTCTACGAGCGGTGTACCAACGCGGTTAAAGTCCACGAGCGATGCGTAACCGCCATCCACGTGCGTCAGCTTGCCCGCGTCTTCCTCCAGGTGCAGGCGGGTAATCCCAATCCGTTTCGTTTTACCATCCACTTCAATATCGATATATCCGTTCAAGCCAATCGGCTGATCGTATTGGGAAATCTGATACGCTTTTGGCGAATCGGGGTAGAAATAGTTCTTCCGGTCGAACTTGCTGACATCGCCGATTTCGCAATTCAGCGCCATCGCCGCTTTCATCGCGTAGTCGACGGCCTGGCGGTTCAGCACCGGCAAAACGCCGGGATGCCCCAGGCAAACCGGGCAGGTATGCGTGTTGGGCGGGGCGCCGAACTCAGTGGAGCAGCCGCAGAAAATTTTCGTTTTCGTATGCAGCTCCACGTGCACCTCCAACCCGATCACCGTTTCATATTTGGATGTTGACATGGCCTATCCTCCTGCAAAACATTGATATGGAACCTACAAGGCGGGACGTTGTTTGTGATGATCCGTATTCGCTTCAAAGGCGTGAGCCACGCGCAATACCGTGCTCTCGTCAAACGGCTTGCCGATGATTTGCAGCCCGACTGGCAGGCCTTCGGCAAATCCGCACGGCACGCTGACAGCGGGAACCCCTGCCAAGCTGACCGGAATCGTCAAAATATCGTTTAAATACATCGTCAGCGGATTATCAACCTGCGAGCCCAGCGGGAACGCGGTGGTTGGAGCCGTTGGCCCGAGAATCACGTCGTATTTGGCAAAGGTCTGATCGAAATCTTGTTTGATCAGCGTTCTGACCTTTTGAGCCTTCAAATAGTAGGCATCGTAATAACCCGAGCTCAGCGCATAGGTTCCCAGCATGATCCGGCGTTTCACTTCCGGGCCAAATCCCTGGCTGCGCGAATCGTAGTACAGGTCCAGCAGGCTGCCGGCATGGTCGGCGCGGACGCCGTAACGAACGCCGTCGAATCGCGACAGGTTGGACGAGGCCTCCGACGACGCCAGCAGGTAGTAAGCAGCAACCGCGTACTCCGTATGCGGCAGCGACACTTCCTCCCATACCGCGCCTAGACCTTCAAGCACGCGCAAAGCTTCCATGATGGAAGCCTTCACCTGCGGGTCAACGCCGTCCAAATATTCCTTCGGCACCGCGATGCGCAGACCGGCGATGTCACCGGTAAGGGCGCTCAAGTAATCCGGTACCTCGACGTCGGCCGAGGTGGAATCCTTCGCATCGTGGCCGGCGATCGCCTGCAGAACGTACGCAGCGTCCTCGACATTCTTGGTAATCGGCCCGATCTGGTCCAGCGAAGAGGCGAACGCCACGAGTCCGTAGCGCGAAACCCTGCCATAGGTCGGCTTCAGGCCAACCACACCGCAATAGGAGGCAGGCTGGCGTATCGAACCGCCGGTATCGGAACCTAGCGTAAAGAAGGCTTCGCCTGCAGCAACCGCCGCTGCCGAACCTCCGCTGGATCCGCCCGGCACGCGGCTTAAGTCCCACGGGTTGCGCACGGGATGGAAGCTGGAATTTTCGTTGGAACCGCCCATCGCGAACTCGTCCATATTCAGCTTGCCGACCGTGACCGCTTCGGCTTCCTTCAGCTTCGTGACTACCGTAGCGTCGTAAATCGGATCATAGTTTTTCAGAAATTGGCTGCCGCATGTCGTCAACAACCCCTCGGTCACCATGTTGTCCTTCACGCCAACGGGAAGCCCAAACAGCAAACCGCGAGCTTCTCCCTTCGCCAGCTTGTCGTCCAAACGGGATGCTTCCGCACGGGCCCCTTCTTCATTTAACGTCAAATAGGCGCCGATCTTCCCGTCGTACTCTCGGATTTTGGCGAACGCTTCGCCAACCAAGTCGGAAACGGACAACTCCTTGTTGTGAAGCCGATTATGTATCTCCTGCAAACGCAAATCAAAAAGCGCCAATCTAAGCTTCCTCCTTTATGAAACCCCTAGTTATTTCAAAAACGATCGATGAACTTCAAGCCAAGCGGCCTACTCTAGGACGGCCGGAACCTTAAACTGCCCGTCTTCTTCGTCCGGCGCATTGCGGAATACCTTTTCCGGCGGCAGGCTGTCCTTCACTTCGTCCTCCCGCATCACGTTGCTTAAATGCAGCACATGCGTTGTCGGCGCAATATCGTCCGTATTCAGTTCATTTAACTTCTCGGCGTATTGTAAAATCGCGTTAAGTTGCTCCGTGAACATGTCCCGCTCTTCATCGGTCAGGTGCAGACGAGCCAGCTTCGCCACGTGTTCGACGTCCTTCGTCTGGATACTCATGCTTTAGATGCCTCCTTTAGTGATGCGTTCCCACACTATTCGTACATTCTACCACGCTTGTACAATTGAATAAAATTATATTGTAGATTCCGATTCAATTCAATCCGTTAAAGCGGAAAGGAGAACCTCTCTAGGGCAAAAAGAAAAAGAGCCGGCTATGCCGACTCCCCTCTTATATCCATGCCCGCAGGTTCACTTGTTTAATGAATTCCGCTTGGGACATAACTTCCTTTGTTGGTTCCTGCTGCCCGTCTGCCTCGCTGTCTTCGCCGTTCATGATTTGCCGAAACAGCTTCTCATTATGCGTAGCCAGCGCGTAATCGATCAAAGCTTCCTGTGTCGCGCGTTCAACTTCTTGCTCGATCAGCCGACTTTCGGATTCTATATCGCTCTGCGGAACGAAGTAATTCCGCCCCGTCTTTGGAGACCGGATGACGTAGTCAAAAGCATTGTCCGGATTGCGGTCGTAAGCAATAACGTAGCCATATTCCCCAACAGGAAGATTCTGCTCAAAAGCATCACCGACGATAACAATTTTCTCTCCCAAATGAAGCATCGTCTACCTCCCTGAGTTATTTGGTTGCTTAAATCCTCGTAAACTTGTATTGCTTTATATAATCCTACTAAAAGTGACGGAGATTGGTCAAGTTCTTCACTGGAATCCCGGATGGTAATAGCGTATGCATCACGACGGCGAGGTGTCCATCTCTCATTTATCTGCGGGACAAGACAAAAAAGAACGCAAACCGGGATGATTCCGCAGCTTGCGTGCTTCGCAAAAGTTACAATGTTTTAATTAAGTACATCCTATCAAAGGGTTGTACTTTTGTCCACTATTTTTGTACTTTTTCGTCGATTTTTATTTCAATTGCAGCCATTGCCAAGAGGGCCGCCATTTCTAGGAAACATACGGATTATTCGCCCGTTCAAAGCCGATGGTCGTTCGAGGCCCGTGACCGGGGTAGACCTTCACCTCGTCCTTCAATTGGTACAACTTCCCGCGAATCGAATTGTACAGGTCCGCCTCGCGGCCTCCCGGCAAGTCTGTCCGCCCAACGCCGAGACGGAACAGCACGTCTCCGGAAAAGAGGTCGTCTCCGCACAGAAAGCTAACGCTGCCCGGGGAATGCCCCGGCGTATGATATACGGTGAACTCATGCCCGATGAGCTGAAGCTTCTGTCCTTCGGCCAGGTCGAATTCCGCCGGATCCGTTGCGATAGGCGGCCCCACCTCCGGCCACATCAACGAACCGTTCAACTTCGGTGTCGTCAGCCACTCGCTTTCCAGCGGATGGACAAAGACCGGACAGCTTTTCGCCTTCCGAATCTGGTCCACGCCTCCAATATGGTCAAAATGGGCATGAGTGAGCAATATCGCTTCAATCTCCAACCCTTCGATTTTACGCAATAGCGGCGCAGGGTTCGTACCGGGATCGATAATAATCGCCCGGCCTTCCTCTTCTCCCCGAAGTAAATATGCATTGGTTTGCAAGGGGCCTAAAGTAAAACTTTCAATCTTCAACATTTGAATAGCTCGAAATAAGCTCAAGCCGTTTAATAACGGCAGCTAGGCCTATTCCGCCTCCTCCCTCGTAAGTTCTAAACCGGCAGTCAGCCCGTCCGGATGGTCGGCAGCAGGGAGCGTCACCGCTTAGGCGTCGCCCTTTTTCCGGCTTCCGAAGGTTTTGACGATCAAATACACGATCAACAGCGCCAAAGCGCCTAACAAAATCGGCATGATATAAGGCCCGGCCTTCTCGTCCACATGCTGCCACTGCTCACCTAGCAGCATTCCCAGATATACAAACAGCACCGACCACGGAATCACCGCTAAGGTCGTCAGCAGCAAAAACTTGCTGACCGGCATTTTGGCCATCCCGGCGGGAATGGAGATCGCATGCCGCGCGACCGGGATAAACCGTGCCGTAAAAATCACTCCGGATCCGTATTTCAGGAACCAAGCTTCCGAGACGTCGATATGCTTCTTCTGAATCAAAATATATTTCCCGTACTTCTCCAAAATCGGCCTGCCGCCGTATCGCCCGATCCAATAGATGAACAACTGGGCGATCACGCCGCCTACCGTGCCGAAAAAGACGGCTCCAATGAAATTGATATGGCCTTGTTGTACGAGGTACCCCCCGTAAGCCAACACGATTTCGCTGGGGATAATCTCAATCATCAGTCCCAGCATGATCCCGAAATAACCCAATTGCTGCACCCAGTCCAATAACACGCCCACTAAATTCGATATCCAATCCACAGCTTCGTCCTCTTTCCCATTAGCTTTCCGCCCCAAAAGACAGCAAGATCTTCCTCTAATCTCAGTCTATTCTATCATAGCCGGGGACATGCCTTCTACTTCGCTCTTCCGGCGCGGTGACTCCGGGATATCCGCCCGCATATGCTGGAGCAAAAGGAGGCGACTTAAGCCATGACAAACTTCCCGGCCAAACATCGGACTTCCCTCCCGACCCCGCGAAAAATCCGCCGCAGCTGCAGCAAAGAGCTGTACCGGACGGTCAAGCGGCTCGGCGTTTATATTCCCGAGGAGCGGATCAAGCAAGGCGAAGCTTTGTATTACAAGAAGGTGATCGGCAACCTGCTGTGGATCGGCGAAAATATCAGCAACCGCAAGCTGCTGGCCGACTGGTGGGACGAAGCCGTCAGCGCCGAGCTTGCCGAGCTATGGGAGGTCGACCGCGAAACGTTGTCCTCGGCGTTTCGTGCAGCGTTTGGGGGCTAGGCCGTTAGGTGAATGGAGCTGCTTGCTACTTCCAGGCTTCGCCCGTTAAAGGATGAGACGGTTGCTGCAGTTTCCACCCCAGCTCCATAGCTTCCGCCGTTAACCGGAACGCCCGGTCGTTACGTCGGGCAGGCGTGGCGGCAACCGCTTCGGCTAGACGCGAGTAGTCGGCATAGAGGTTGGCGCCGATGGAGGCGGCAGCTTTGGCCTGCTGCAGCTGGCCGTTTGCTTGCAACCTTTGCGCGAGCTCCCATAACTCGCGCAAAGCGATCGTTTGCTTGACCCGGTCGAACCGGTCCAGCTCCACGCTTCGCTGCAGTGCTTCCGCAGCGGCGGGATCTTTTGCCCGGGCCAGGGCCTGGCCCCAGGCAAACCACAGCTCGGCGCGCTCCGGCTCGTAACGCAGGCCGTCCCGCAATAGCAGGGTAGCTGGGTATAAGAGACCAGCCTTCCTCTTCTCCCCGACGCAAATATGCCTTGGCTTTCCAGGGGCCTACAGTTAAACCGCCGAAACGGCTGGATCCGCGGTGCGCAGGATCGCGCCTGGCAGCGGCAGCCCACCGTACACGGCAGCCAGCGCCGTGACGGCGAGCAGCCCGCCGGTCAGCACCCATCCGGCTTCCAGCAAGCGGCGACCGTGCAGAGGCCTAGCCGTCGCCAACATCCCCAGCGCCGCTCCAAACACGCCCACAAACGTCCAGAACAACATGACTTCCACCGTCGATGGAACCGACAACGGACCGACTGCCAGCAGCCCTCCGTATCCCGCCGCGATGACAAAGGGGCCAACGAACAACACCAAGGCATATCGCGATCGAGTAACAGACTCTCCCCGCAAATCCGCCCATAGTGAGGCGGTGCCCGGATGTAGTCCTGGATGGGTCATCGTGCTTCGCCTAAATCCAAGCAAGATTGCCCAGCCTCCCGCCGCCCCCGCTCCCGCAATCAACCACGCAGACACCAGTACCAGCGCTCCCGGACGGTCCGTCCAGTATAAGCCTTGATGGAAGCAAACCCACACACCGCTCAGCCAAACCGCCGCAGTGACTCCCCAAACTTGCCAGCGCCGCACCCCCACCACCTCCTTATTCACGTTCATTCAGCCGTACTTCTCCCTCTCTTCGCGTGTTCCAACATCTACGTTTTCTAAGTCGTTTACTCTTCGCTGTGCTTCTTCAGCCTTGTTAAGTCGACTCCACCTTTCCCCGTACACCAAACCACTTTACTCCATTCATTGGCAAGTTTTATCCAGGGTATTCTCCTAATGTGGCGGCGAGCATCCTCAATCCAAATGTAAAAGTGCAGTTCATTCCCGATCTTAGAGGGGATTTTTCGAAAATAACTGTAAAAGTGCAGTCCATTTCCGCTAATAGGAGCAAATTCGCCATAATCGCGGAAAATTAACTGCACTTTTGCATTTCAGCCCTCGTTTCAGGCTCCATCTCCCGAAAATAACTGCATTTTTGCAGTTCAGTCCCCCGTAGAGCACTACGTCGGCAAGCCCAACGGCCCCCCGCCGGCTAAAAATTGAAAAAAGCCGGTCAGGCATCCCCAACCGGCTAATCAGAATATCATTTTTTCTCCCCAACCGCCTCCGGCAGCAAATCCCGGCAAGCGCGCTCCAGGTACGGTTCGGCGCTTAAAAAGTCACGAAACGCCGTATACTCCCGCCAGAGCTCCGAAACGTTCGTACCGCCCGACTTCACAGCGCGGATCAGAATGTTCTTTGGCGTATGCTCCATATCGATAAACTCCAACAGCTGCGTTTTGTACCCCATTATGTCCAGCAGCTTGGCAGGAATCGCGTCGGTCGCCAGCGCGGAGAAGCGCTCCTTCAGGATGCCATGCCCCAGCAGCGGCTGCAGCACCTCGCTTTGCACCTGGTTAAACAGCTCATGCTGACAGCAAGGCACGGACAGAATGACCGAAGCGCCCCAGCGCACCGCTTTCTCCAACGCAGCATCCGTCGCCGTGTCGCAGGCATGGAGCGTCACGACCATGTCAACCGCGTTGAGCTCATCGTAATCGGCGATATCGCCGACGAGAAACTTCAGGTCGTCATACTGCAGCTTACGGGCTAACCCGCTGCAATGCTCGATGACGTCGGCCTTCAGGTCCAAACCAACTACGTTCAGTTTTCGTTGCTGCTGCACCGCCAAATAATGATACAATGCAAACGTCAAATAGGACTTGCCGCAGCCGAAATCAACGATGGTCAACGGACGCCCCTCCGGTAAATGGGGGAGAACATCCTGAACCATTTCAAGGAAGCGGTTGATCTGCTTAAACTTATCGTATTTTTTGGCAAGCACCTTGCCGTCCGTATTCATGATCCCCAGCTCCACCAAAAACGGAACCGGCGTTCCTTCCTCCAGCACATATTGCTTTTTCCGGTTATGCGTTAACGTCCCGAGAGGCTTGCGTGACGGAGCCTTTTTCAGAATCGTTACTTTAAACTTCTTGCTGATCAGTACCTGAAAGTCGGCCTCCGCTGTACAAAGCAGCCCTTGCCGGAACGTCTCCTCAAACAGCTTCGTCAACTCATCCGCAAAGGCGGCGGAAGGGATATTTTGATGCAGCACCTTGTTTGGGTAATGATAGGCAAATTGATAGTGCAGGCTTTTTTTGATTTCGACCGGCTTGATCTGCACTTTGCTGTATTCCGTATCCCCCGGTTTGCGGCGGCCGCTGATCGTCGCCGTGATCAGGCTGCCCTTCTCCGCCAGGTCGTTCGCGAGTTTACGCAGTGATTCCATTTTTGTTTAACAGCTGCCTTTCTGCATATAAGTAGTTACAATCAAAACCGGGCCTCCACTTCGGCAAGCCCTTCCTCGATTTCCTCCGCCGGCAAGCCGCCGGCCGCAAGTATATCCCGAGGAACCATGAGCAACCGCCGATAAAACTCCGCTGCGTCTTCTTTGGTGGCATGGCCTTCCTCCAGCAAGCGGTATAGCGCGTTCTCCGCCAGGTCGTACCGCCCCTCGCCTTCTTCCCAACGAAGCACAAGCCATTCGGTATCCGGTGGAAGACGATAGGGTTGAAGCAGCGATTGCAGCTCGGAAATAGCGGCGGGCAGATCCCAAAGGGAACGATCCGCCCCATGCACCGCAGCGGTCAAGTAAAGATGAAGGGATTTGATCCATCGCGTTGCCCCTTCATCAGGTTCTCCGGAGCTCTCGTACACGTCGCCTTCCTCTTTAAGTAGCCGGGCCAAACTTTGGAGCTTGTCCGCCTCAACCTCTCCGCCGCTCTGAAACAGGCGCACGATGTCTTTGGCGGGCAAGTTGTCCAGCAGCTGGGAGCTCAGGCGAAACTGCCCTTTAAACAACTCATCGAGGGCCCATAACGCCTCAATCTTCTTTTTCTGCTGCTTCAGCATAAACACTTTCCCCAACACTTCGGTCATTTCCTCGATCATTCTGACAAGGTAGTCCCTGCGCAGCATGGTTGCTCCCCCTTTCGTCCCGCCAATTGAAAAAGCCGAAAACCGGAGTTTCAGATGAAAGCTCCGGTTCCATGGCATCAGTTCGACTAGCTTAACACTGCAAAACGTTGTAAGAGAACGCTTGGCTTTAGACTTCCACGATCTCTCCCGTTACGCTGCGCATAAAATCGGCGATCACCGCGGTCAGTTGCTCCGGTGCTTCATACATACTCATGTGACCCGCCCCTTTGATGACCGCCTTCGTAACGTTGGGCCCCTCGGTCGTAAACAGCCGTGCCATCGGCACAACGGCGTCGCTTTCCCCGGCGACCAACAGCAGTGGAAGCGACGTGTTCGCCATGACGTCCCGGCGGTCCGGCCGCTCGCGCATGGCCAGCGCAGCTCCCGTCGCCCCTTGAGGCGGCGTCTTGTAGCCGATTTCCTTCACGCGATCCACCTCGGCTCCAAGCTTCTCAACGTTATCCGGAGCGAACAACCCCGGTACCAGACCGTCCACAAAATGCGTGATCCCTTCGGATCGAATACGCGAAACCGCCTCAAGCCGTTTCGCTTTTGCTTCCTCGCCGTCTGGGAATCCCGTGGAATGAATCAATCCAAAAGCGTTCAAACGCGACGCATAACGCTGAGCCAAAGACAAAGCGGCATAACCGCCCATCGAATGGCCTAGCAGCGTGTACTTCGCGATGCCGAGCGCCTCCATCAAACCGGCGACGTCGTCGGCCATTTGATCGATCGTATACGCGCCCATTGGCGCAGCTGTAGCCCCATGTCCCCGAAGATCGGGGGCGATGACCTGATATTTTTCGGCAAGCAGCGGCTGAACCTTCTCCCAGTAAGCGGAGCTGCCGCAGAAGCCGTGCAGCAAAACTACCGTTTCGCCCTGTCCTTGTTGTTCATAGGCGATCGTTGTTCCGTTGACTGTTACTTTGTCCATAACGCTACCCACTTTCTTTTATCTTATTTTTTTGGAACCTTTCGAAACTCCTTCACCGAAACGCCGCAGCTGCGGCGCCCGCGATCTCATCGGCCATTTGCATGACCTTGTAAAGCGAGGTCATCTGCAGCGTCCAATAGGGCTTGGGCCCTCTAACGTTAACGACCGCAGCGATGCTGTAGTGGCCGACCTCGGGCAAGCTGGCCCCGACGGACTGTGCCGGCTGGAGCGGTTGGCCGGAAACGAGGTAATATCCCACCGAATCCGCCATGCCCAGGCAGGCATCAATGGCGATGATCACACGCCCTTCGGGGATCTCGGCCATGCGCTGCTCCAGATTCGTCGCGTCACACGGCTCGCGAAGCGTGCCGATCACGTGCCCAAACCCCAGCTCCGTCAATTTCGTCCCGACGAGTGGTCCCAGCGCATCTCCTGTGGATCGATCCGTTCCGATACAAAGAAAAGTAACGACATCACGGATATGCCGGTCGCGAATCCCCGCAAAAAAAGCCTCCAGCTCTCCGCCGCTCAGCTTTTTCCGGTTCAAGCCCGCCGCCGGCCATTCCTTGTGCTCCTGCATGACCTAGACACGCTCCCTTCCGGTATTCCGTTTATCTGATTGTAACGCATCCGGACGGCCGACCGCAAAACTTCATGAACTCGCTTCCCTCATGGTACAATAGCTAATAACCTATAACCCGGAAGGATGAATAACAATCATGGATCTGTCTACGAAAAGTAAGGAAAATATCGAGTACATGATCGAAGCGATCAAAAGCAAGCTGAAAATGGCCTCCGGAGCAGCGATGTCGGCGTCCGCGTTCCACGTTAACCAATATGACGATATCCGCGATGTTTATGACATCGTGATGAGCAAAGAACGGCTCAGCATCTCCGAAGTCGAAGCGCTCGCCCAAGAGCTCGGAAGACTGCGGAGCAAAGCCTAAAGCCCAATCCGCCTCCGCCTAAGTCAGGGTTATCGTTCCAGCTGAAATGCCGTTTCGGCATGACCTACTTGCCAGCCCTCATCGTTTAAGATCGAAGACGGGAACGCTTCGCGCAGCTTTCGCAGCGTTTCCTCGTTTTCGTACCCCAACTGCTCGAGCACGGACAAAGCGATCATTCCCCACTCTTCCTCAGAGCCATCCTGAATTTTAAAAGTCACCCCAACGCGCTCACGGCGCAGCGCAAACGCATAAACCCCTTTAAATCCACCCTTGGCAACGATATTCGAATCCCCCAGTAAAATCGAATCGATCCGCCCGGTACCGGCAACGAGCAAGGGATGGTGATTCATTGCACCCGTAATGACTCTAGCTGCTTCGGACGTCGCCGGATCCTCGATTAAATCCGGGCAAGCCAGCTTCAGATAGGCGGAAGCCAAAGCGGATAACGGCAGCGCAAACACAGGGAAACCGCAGCCATCCGTCCCCAACGAGATCTGCGACTCGGATATTCCCGCCAAACCGGCCAGCGTCGTCAGTATTTCCCGCTGAACCGGGTGATCCGGGTGATTATAGGTTTCCAGCGGGTGTCCCTTCATTTTGCAGTAAGCCAAAACGCCCAAATGTTTGCCAGAACAGTTATGGTAAATCCGGCGATACGCTCCGCCTTGTCGCAGCAGCCGCTCCTTGGACGCTTCATCTAGAGGTAAGCTTGGAGCACATACAAGCCGCTCTTCCGCGAGCCCCGTTTTGTTTATCAAACTCTCCAGCGTGCCGACGTGGATCTCCTCGGCCCGGTGGGAAGCGGTCATGATGGCGATCTCATCGTCCGTCAGCCCATATGCCTCCTGGATTCCG
Source organism: Paenibacillus rubinfantis (assembly GCF_001486505.1). Taxonomy (GTDB): domain Bacteria; phylum Bacillota; class Bacilli; order Paenibacillales; family Paenibacillaceae; genus Fontibacillus; species Fontibacillus rubinfantis. The sequence goes on along the minus strand of NZ_LN909061.1, from coordinate 158,177 downwards.
GCACGAATGCCCGGCAACGCCTGAATTGGTTTAGCTGAAGAACGGGTAAAGACGGTAGCATGAGGATTACCTGCCCGCCCAACAACCTCTCCTTGTTCATCAATAATACAAATATGGCCATAGTGGGCGCATTCCAGCAGCCCCCCGCGATATTCATTAACTAGTAAAGCTTCTTTGTTGTTCATCTCATCGTTCTCTCCTTAATCCGTTCCGTTCCTTCACAGTATAGTACAGCGGAAGCCCGAAGGCTATAGACCCACCCGTCAGACTCGCTAGCGAATCGCCGGTATACGATGTCGGGCCATTAGCGCAAACTATCTACGGTTCCAGATCGAGAGAAAGGAGGCGACCCTCTATGCCCCAACCCGAGGACCGGCTAGAGCAGTACGTCGCTAAGCAAATTAGGGCTGCCCAAGTCGGCGAATATCCCGAACATAAAGAGATCGATGAAGCCGAGAACGGGTCCATGGTCAACGACATGGAGGATTTAATTCAACTGGGTGAAGACATGGAAGAGATGAAAACAAGCCGGGAAGACCTGGAGCAAAACGGCTTATTGTCCGATCCGGGCCAATAGTTGCTTTCGAAAAAAGCGTTGCCCCCAATTTCACAGGCAACGCTTTCAAGTCGTGTTCATATGATCCATGATCTGCCTTAACCTCTCGGTTGCCCGCTTCTGAATCCGAGATACGCTCATTTGAGACATCCCCAGCTTCTGAGCGATCGCCCTTTGAGATTGTCCATCTTGAAAAGCCATCAGCAGAACTTGCTGCTCCTGGGCCTTCAATTGACTCATGGCTTGCTGCAAATCCATCCGATTCTCAACCGCATCGTAATCATCCGCATTCGCGCTGATCATCTCGCCTAGCGTTGCGGCGCTTTCGTCCGGAGACACCGGCGAATCCAAGGATACGTAATGATAACACTCCCGCCCGGCTAGCACCTCAACGGTCTCTTCAACCGAGAGCTCCAGGTACTCCGCAATCTCCTTGATGTCGGGAGATCGCTCCAGCTTGACGGTAAGCTCGTCGATCGCCTGCTGAACCAGCGCTCCCTTTTCCTTAATTCTTCGCGGCACCTGAATGTACCAGGACTTGTCGCGCAGATAATTTTTCATATGCCCGATCATGCTTTTCATCGCATAGGGTTCAAACGGAATCCCCAGCTCGCTGTCGTACTGCTGCAGCAATCGAACCAATGCCATTTCGCCTACCTGGTACAAATCCTCATACAAGTCCGGCCGATTGCGGGCGATTTTGCCCGCGGCCATTTTGACCATCGAATCGTATTTACGAATTAACTGGGTGGCGATTTCGTTGTCCTTGGTTTGCTGGTACAGCCGAATTAAACGGGTGGATTCCTGAAATGACTCTTGGGGAGCCGTTCGCTCATTCATACCTTCTCCTCGCTCTTCTGGAGTCGGCGGACCATCATCACCTTCGTTCCTTTACCGGCTTGCGTCTCCACGCGGACGTCATCCATCAACGCCTGCATCAGATAGAAGCCTAATCCTCCGATTGGAGCTTCGCTTAATTCTTTCTCGTGCAGCGTCACGCCGCCCGCCTGTCCCCACGGTTCAAAGCTCTCCCCTTCATCTCTGACCGTGATCGACAAGGCATCCGTTAGGACTTCGAATGTAATTTCCATTTTTCCAGCATCCTGCCGGTAGGCATACAACACGGAATTGTTGCAGGCTTCCGACACCGCCACCTTCATATCTTCAATTTCCTCATAGGAAAATCCCATTTTCGAGGCCACGCCGTATAAATTCAACCTGACGATATCCACATATTCCGCTGTAGCCGGAAGGCTGATGACGATTCTCTCTATTTCCTCTATCATTAATACTCGATCCTTTCCTTAGTGGGAGTTCTCCTGCTCCGCGAAAAACTTGGCTATCCCGGTCATTTCAAACAGTTTCCGGATATGGTCCGGTACTTCCCGCACATAAAACCTCGAGCTCATTCCTTGTCTGGCCTTCAGGATGGACAGGAAAATCCCGATCCCGGTGCTGTCGATGTACTTCAACTCTTTCAGATTCAGAACCAAATCCGCATCATCTTTTCCAACCAACGGGTCCATCACCTTACGGAAGTCGGGAGCTACGGACAGATCCAGCTCGCCGCGCAAGAATACGGTGCAAATCCCGTTTTCCAGTTGTGTCGTGGTGGAAAATTTCAAGCTTTTTCTCGTGTTCATGAAATACTCTCCCCAGAATAGGTTTTCTTACTACAACATAACCCAGCTTGTCCGCTGATGAATCAACGAGGTTCGACATCGCCGGGGACACTGCTGCGTAACGTAAGCGTAAAGGTAAATGCCGTGCCATTCTCTTCCAACGGCTTTGCCTGAAGCTCACCGCCCAGCATGGCCACCAGCTTCCGGCAAATAGAGAGCCCCAGACCCAGGCCGCCATATCTCCTCGTCATAGAGGAGTCAAACTGCGTAAACGGCTCAAATAATTGGAGCATCTGGCCTGCAGGAATCCCAATCCCCGTATCACCGATCGTGAAGCTTAATCCGATCTTACCACTTCCGGCAGGGATTGAGGCAATGATCATGTAGATCCTGCCTTTTTCGGTGAACTTGACGGCATTCGCCAACAAGTGGATCAACACTTTGCGCAGCCGCCGAATATCGCCATAGAGCAGATCCGGGATCCGTTCGTCGATGACAAAATACAGATCCAACCCCTTGCCAACCGTCTCTTGTCGGAACAAGGCAAAGATATCCCGAATCGCTTCTCGCAGCGCAAACGGAGTTTCCTCCAATTCCAGCCGGTTTTGACCAAGCCGGGTAAAATCAAGGATATCATCAACAATCGAGATTAAGGTATTGGTGTTGGTAAAAATCAAGCCAGCATATTTCTGCTGCTCCTCGGTCAGCTTCGTTTCCAGCATCAGCTCGCTCATCACGAACACACCATTAAGCGGTGTGCGAATTTCATGGCCCACCATCGCTAGAAAATCCCGTTTGGCTTGGCTGCCTGCAGCGGCGGCAGCCTCCGCCTTGACGAGCTCCCGATTCAAGCGCTCCACTTCCCGCTTCATTTGGTCCAGTTCGAGTTCCGCTCGCTCCAACGCACAAGCCGTCTGCTCCAAACGGTTGATGAGCGGCCCCCGCTCCCCCTCCATCCGCCCCATGCTGCCCGTGTCCTCTTTCATTTGAGCGAAATCCAGACTAGGCATTTATCGTCTTCCCTTTTGCGCGGAACGGAATCTTCGAAGAACAGCCGGTTCATCGCGTCGCAGTCGAAGTCATGGCCGCAGGTATCCAACTGATCCTCCAGCCGGGCCTGCCGCGCCTCCGGCGATTCTTCCTGCGCGTCAATCAGACCGTCGGTGTACAGCACCAGATGGCCCGGCCCTTCGTAATGAAGCGTCTGCGGTTCGGTTTCAATGCTGTCGAACAAACCGACGGGTGGCCCCACCTTATCTAAACGGACGGCTTGTTCGTTCTCTGTATATAGGAGACCAGGCGGGTGTCCGGCATTGACGTATTCAATCATTTTTCGCCGAGTGTCTACGACAAGATAAATGGCCGTGAAATAATATTGGATCAGCTTGCTTTCAATATGAAGCTGAATAAATCGGCGATTGAGCTCTTGGATCACCTTCTCAGGTTTCACGTAAGTATGTACGGTATCTTTAAGAACAGACGAGATGAACATGCAGAACAGGGAAGAGGAGATGCCATGGCCCATCATATCCAGCAAAATAACCGCATATTTCCCCTCTCCCAGCGAGTACCAGGAATACAGATCCCCTGCCAGCTCGTAGGAAGGCTTATAAATGGCATCGATTTCGACTTCCGCATCGCGGATTGGGGCACTAAGTACGGCATTTTGAACAAGGGACGCCAGCTTTAGCTCCTCCTGGATGCGTTGATCCCGGTTCCGGTGCCAGTCCTTCTCCAGCTTCAGCCGCAAAGCGAGGCGAATCCGTGCCATCAGCTCTACCTTGTTGATCGGCTTCGTCACATAATCGACAGCCCCGGCATCCAACGCTTCCGCCAACTTATTGGAATCCCCCACCGCGGTAACAACAATGATGGGGATCTCTCTCAGTTGCTCGGAACGCTGCAAGATTCGGCAGGCTTGGATCCCATCCATCTCCGGCATCATCATATCGAGCAAAATTAAATCCACATCGGAGGGCCCGCTCTCCTCCACGGCGTCCAAATTTTTTACGCCAAGCCTCTCAAACATTTCCCGGGCGGAAGTTACCGCAACCGTATTCCGGTAGTTTTCCTTCTTCAATATCTCGCGGATAATAATGGTGTTTGTCGGATTGTCATCTACGATCAATATTCTCATGGGATTCTCCTTAGAATGAGCTAGAGTATGCGCTCAGCACGAAAAAAAAGGAACCGGGCACTTGCCCCGTTCCTTATTACTCGAATGACAACACGGGCAAGGAATGAGTAATAGTGTACATTACCCTGTCTGCCCCCGATTGAAACGGCAGAACGGGCCGCACCGTGCCTAGATCCCTTAACTGCGGTATTTCTGCCAGACATCGGCGGCAACATCCACCCATTTGACCCAGCCGGCAGATGGACGACTCGCGTCCTGCGCCGGAAGCTCCGCATTGGTTTGAACGTGGCGGACCGGCGTTTCCGCTGCTGCTGACTCGGCTGTTTGTACCTTTCGTTTCGCCATCCGCGGACGGCTGGCGATTCGGCTCGCCACAGCGGCGGACACCTGTTTGGTCGCTAATGTGACTTCACTCAGCACTTCGCCTGCGTGTTTTACCGATTCCATCAACGGATCAATTTGCTTCATTTTGTGCTGTAGATCCCCAGTCAAGTCGTTCGCCTGCCGTACAACGTGCTGAACCTCGGTGCCCAGCTCATCAATCGTTTTTTGTACCTCTCGTAGCGTATCCGTCGTAGTCTGAAGCGATCGTTCCGCTGCCCTAAGCGTCTTAATCAGATAGACGACAAGCACCACAAAAGCCGCCGCGGCAACCGCCACGCTAATCTCCCATATCATGTATCTTTCCTCGCTTTCCGTCCGTGTACGTTAACCGTTCTTTCCTTAACTATACACGAAAAAAAGCGGAAGAACAGCCGTTTCTTTCAACGGCTTCAGGGGACAACAAAGCCGCTTTGCTCGTCCCCGATAGCGGGAAACGAACCAAAGCGGCTTTGGTTATTGCCTATTTTAAGACGCTGCCACCATACAGGAAGCGGTGTACCCAAGCCCCGTCGAATTTATCGAGGATAACTCCGCCGGACTCCTTCGAGTATGTGTGCAGGAGCTGCCCATTGCCAAGATAAATCGCCACGTGGGTGATCCGCTGGCTTTGCTTGTCGATCCCTTCGTAGGATTTGGCTGAAGAGCCTTTATAGCTCATAAAGAAGACCAAGTCGCCTCGCTTCAAGCTATCGATATTGTATACGGCAGTACCGTTGTCCTTGATGTAATCCCCTTGCTTTCGGGAATCCGACGGAAGCGTAAGGCCCAATGCATCCTTGAAGGCTTGTCTTACGAAATCGGAACAGTCGAACGTTGACGTATTGCTACGGCTCGATCCATACTCATAAGGCGTACCCAGGTATTTCATCCCGGCCTCAATCACCTGTTCAATTTGCTGGCTGATCCCGTTGGACGGTGCTGGAGTAGGCACAGGGTCCGGAGTTGGTGTGGGTGCCGGTGTTCCAGGTTGCCCGCTGACATCCAAATATTTCTCCTTCGTGCTGACGTAACCTATCGTTCCATCCGACGTCTGTACTTTATAGAAATACTCATTGCTTTGTTCGAGAACCGTCAGTTGCGTGCCCGTACGCAGCATCGTGATGACTTTACCCGAGGTGGAGGGTTCATCGCGCATATTCACGCCATACGTTACCGTCGCCGGCCATCCAAGCGCAGGCTGGGAAGGTTGGGTAGGCGTCGCAGGGATCGTCGCATCGATCCGGAGATATTTCTCGTTTGTGCTGACATAACCGGTTTGTCCGGCGGATGTTTGCACCTTATAGAAATATTCGTTGCTTTGCTCCAGAATCGTCAGCTGCGTACCCTTGCTCAGCATATCGATGACATGGCTCGAGGTGGACGGTTCATCGCGCATATTCACGCCGTAAATGACCGTCGCCGGCCATCCCAAGTAAGGTTGGGATGGGGTGGTAACCACCGTTTCCACTTGAATATACTTATCGTTGGAGCTGACGTAACCCGTCGTTCCGTCCTCGGTGCGCACGAGATAAAAGTATTTATTACTTTGGTCCAATACAGTAACTTCTGACCCCTTTTTAAGGAATCCGACTACTTTACCCGAAAGGGAAGGTTGGTCACGAAAATTGACCCCGCCGACAATATGACCTTTGGTGATCGTTTGCGCGGTTGAGGTTGCGGCTGCAGCCTGATGAGGAGCAGCTGTATAAGAAGAGAGAAGAAGGGCACTCAACAAGGTGATCGCTACGCTTCGTTTCATGGGTGTTATCCTGCCTCCTAAAGTAAAATCTAGTTGTTAGCTTTCGTTCCAACGTTCTCCTTTCTTTGGTCTTGCCCCCATTATATCCCTTGTCGAAATTAGTCTAAATCGGTCGAAGTGCACATTATAGGAAAGCGCATTCAAAGACGATGGGCCTAGTTGTTATTGATTTAAAATAGAGGCACCCGACCTATAAATTCCGGACCAAAACCAGCCGATGAAAGCGCATTTTCGCGCAAAAACACTTGATTTATGTAACGAAAGTACCTGTTATCGAAGAATCCCAAATCAATTTCATATAAATCCCAATTTATCCAATCGGCCTAATTTATAGGGACAAACACCCGGTTTTTGCGCAAAAAAAGCCCAAGCGGGAAGGCCTGGTAAATATTTCCTTAGGCCTAACTCGCTTGGGCGGTGAATTTGCCATGACGGCAAGTATTCGGAATGGAGCCTAACCTTCTTTGGGCTCCACATGAACGTGAACATGCATCACGTTTTGCTTACTTCTCATCCGCTCCTCAACCCGGTCGCTGATTTTATGGCTTTCAATCACCGTCAGCTGCGGATCCACTTCTATGACGACATCAACTAGCACATGGTTGCCATGTACGCGAGCCTTCAAGTCTCGGATCCCTTCCACGCCTTGAGTTCGGGCAATCGTGCTGCGCAAATCGCCTAACTCTTTCTCATCAAAGCCATCGGTGAGATTATGCGTCGACTGACGAAAGATGTCCCAAGCCGTCTTGCAAATGAGCAATCCCACCGCAATCGCTGCCACGACGTCCAGCCACGGCAGCCCGAATTGGGCTCCGATGATCCCGATGGCTGCGCCAACGCTCACCATGGCATCCGACAAGTTATCTTTTGCCGCGGCCATCAACGCCTGGTTGTTGATCTGTTTGGCTAGTCTCCGGTTATAGGCATATACCCCGCCCATGGCCAGCGCACAGACAGCGGCAACCGCGGCCGAGAGAATGTCAGGCTCACTATGTACACCTTCCGCTAACGAACGGATCGCATCGAGAATGACTTGGATGCCGACCATCGCCATAATGAAGGAAGCCACCAACGCAGCGATCGTTTCCGCGCGGAAATGGCCATAGGCATGATCTGAATCCGGCGGTTTTTGCGAGATTTTGAGACCGATCAGCACCGCCACCGAAGCCACAATATCCGTGAGGTTGTTAAAGCCGTCGGCCAACAGCGCGTTGGAATCAAAATAAAACCCGCTAACCAATTTAAAAGCGGACAGCAGTAAATAAGCGGCAATGCTTACCCAAGCCCCGCGTTCCCCTTTTCGTATGTCGTCGTAAATATCCAAGTCCCGCACCTCCAGACTTCTCCCCGGAGCCAATAAACCACTTCATAGCTCTCCATAAATCAGCTTATACCAAAAGCGTTTAATCATCGTAGCAAATAAACCCCGTGTAAGTCTAGAGAAACAGTGTTGCCCCCGGGAAAAGCCGCCTTCATCATTATTCCCGTTGTACGCGCTTTTAAAAACGTATAAAATAGGGACAGCCCCTTTCTACTTACGAGGAGATGATATCGGTGACGGATGCGAAAGAACCGCGCAAAATCGATTTGGCCGAAGCGATGCGCCAAAAGCTGCAGCAGAAAAAACAACAGCAGCAGGCGGCCAACAAGCCAGGGATGAAGGACAATCTTCAAACCAAGGCGCTGAAGAGCCAAAACAATAAAAAGCCAAACAATCAGCGCCGCCGGACAGGCGGTTCGTAAAAACCTCAAAGCAAGACAAAAAAGCCGCACGGACAGGTCCCTCATGGACCCGATCGTGCGGCTTTTTAGTTGATCCGCATATCGCAGCTCGACTGTGTTTTTAGACTTCTTCCGGATACATCGATTTCCGCAGGTTTTGAATTTCTTCGCTCTCCAGGTATTCGTCGTACGTCATGACGCGATCGATGATCCCATTTGGCGTAATCTCGATAATGCGGTTGGCGATGGTTTGGATAAACTGATGGTCATGCGATGTGAACAGAATCGTCCCGTCGAAATCGATCAGCCCGTTGTTCAGCGCCGTGATCGATTCGAGATCCAAGTGGTTGGTCGGCTCATCGAACATCAGCACATTGGCACCGTTCAGCATCATTTTAGCCAGCATGCAGCGAACCTTCTCGCCCCCGGACAATACGCTGGCCTTCTTCAACGCTTCCTCGCCGGAGAACAGCATCCGTCCAAGGAAGCCGCGCAGGAACGTTTCATCCTGGTCGTTGGAATATTGGCGCAGCCATTCCACGAGATTCAGATCCACGCCGTCGAAATAACGGGAGTTATCCTTCGGGAAATACGCCTGCGAGGTCGTAACCCCCCAGCTGTATTCGCCGGCGTCCGCTTCAAGCTCTCCCGTCACGACCTGGAATAACGTTGTTTTGGGCAGGCTGTTCGGGCCAACAAAAGCGATTTTGTCACCTTTGTTCACAACGAAGCTCACGTTGTCGAGCACTTTATCGCCTTCAACAGTTTTGGACAACCCGTCCACCGTCAGCAACTGCTTGCCGGCCTCACGCTCCGCTTTGAAATGCAGGAACGGATATTTCCGGTTGGACGGACGAATGTCCTCCAGCGTGATTTTATCCAGTTGCTTTTTCCGGGAAGTCGCTTGCTTCGATTTCGAGGCATTCGCGGAGAAGCGTTGAATAAACGCCTGCAGCTCCTTGATTTTCTCTTCCTTCTTCTTGTTGGCGTCCCGCTGCAACTGCAGCGCCAACTGGCTGGACTCGTACCAGAAGTCGTAGTTGCCGACGTACATCTGGATTTTGCCGAAGTCGATATCCGCGATGTGCGTGCACACCTTGTTCAGGAAGTGACGGTCATGGGATACCACGATAACGGTACCTTCGTAGTCCATGAGGAAATTCTCAAGCCACTGGATCGATTCGAGGTCCAAGTGGTTAGTTGGTTCGTCGAGGAGCAGATTATTCGGACGTCCGAACAACGCCTGCGCCAACAGGACGCGAACCTTCTCGTTGCCGCTGAGCTCGGCCATCTTCTTGTCATGCAGCTCGCGCGGAATGCCGAGGCCGATCAGAAGCGCTGCCGCATCTGGCTCCGCGTCCCAGCCGTTCAGCTCGGCGAATTCGCCTTCCAGCTCGCCAGCACGCATGCCGTCCTCTTCAGAGAAATCGGCTTTGGCGTACAAGGCATCCTTCTCTTTCATAATCGAATACAGCCGGCCGTGGCCCATAATGACCGTTTCCAGCACCGGATATTCGTCGTATTCATAGTGGTTTTGCTTGAGCACGGCCATCCGCTCGCCCGGCGTCAAAAACACTTCGCCTTGGTTCGGCTCGATCTCGCCGGAGAGAATTTTCAGGAACGTCGATTTACCCGCCCCGTTCGCCCCAATCAAGCCGTAGCAGTTGCCCGGGGTGAATTTTATATTTACGTCCTCGAAAAGTGCCCGTTTTCCGTACCGGAGCGTTACACCGTTAGTGCTAATCATGTTAGGCATTACCATCCTTTTATCATAGTGAGTGCGGACTATCCTAAATAGTCGATACTACTGGCGTATTATATCATAGTTCACCAAGGAAATTGAACCAAAAGCGCAGAGATCCCTAAAATCCGGCCCAAAATCGGGTTTCATCCTCATCGTTCCCTCGTATCTCACAAAGGTTACCCGAACAGCCTCGCCCTACCTGTGGGGACCAGCTTTTTGCAGCTCCCGCGCCCAACCCGCATTGGTTCCTCCCGCGCCCAACCTGCATTGGTACCACCCGCGCCCCCTTTGCACCATTATCCCTTTTGTTCAGGAGTTTGGGATCTGGGCCTGGCCATTTGCATGGATCCAATTCACAAAACCAAATATGGGATTATTTTCTTGACATCAGAACGTATGTTCTTTATAATGGAATAAAGCGAACGCGCATCCCTATTCTCATCGATTGGAGGTTGGCAGACATGAACATAAATGTCGAAAAGGGGTTTCGTGCTCTAAGCGGCCGTTTTGACAGCGAGGAGGCCTGTATGGAAGCGATCATCGCAACGAAATGGCCCAATGGCTTCGCTTGCCCACGCTGCGGCAACACGTATTGTACTCGCCTGAACTCCCGGAGAATCCCCTTATTCGAGTGTAGTAGATGCGCGCATCAAACGTCACCTTTGGTCGGTACGATTTTTGAAGGAACACACTTGCCTCTGTTGAAATGGTTCCAAGCTTTGGAGTTGTTTCTACTCCCTGATGGTATCTCAGCAATGCGGCTAAGCCAGGTGATCCGAGTCACCTATAAAACCGCTTGGTTGATGCTGCACAAAATCCGCCATACCCTTGGAGAAATGAATGCTCGTAAGCTTTTAACTGGGGAAGTGAAGGTGAATTGTGATCAGTACGGAACAAATCCGGCCCGGTGCCATCAGTTTCCTCATCCTTATGACTCGGCGGTCATCGCTGGTTGTACGGTATCGGAGTCGGGCGAGCCGAAGCAGGTGAAAATCCGTCTCCTATCGCACAAGCGGGGAAGTGGAACTAAAGCGAGCCGTCACGAACTGGCCGCGTTTATCAATGACCAGGTGGATGTCCACGCTTCATCCGTTCAGACACACCCTCTGCCCTTTCGGCTCTACGCGCCCTTGCGGAAAGTGGTACGAGAAGCATGGAATTCGCTGAAAAATACATATGTCGCTCTGGGCCCAAAATATCTGCAAGCCTACTTAAATGAGTATACTGGACGCCGGGAGTTACTTCTGCCCGAAACAAAGGAATCGATGCAACAGTTACTGCTGGGCATGTGTGTGGAAGTTCCAGCCATCTCCTACCACAAGCTGATCAATCGCCAATCAAATCCGCCTATGGCTGCAGCGGCTTAATCGCCCTAAACGAATCAGCCTATTGTTGCTGCAGCTTAAACGCACCTAAGCGAATCCACCTATTGCGGCTGCAGCTTAAACGCACCTAAGCGAATCTGCCTATTGCGGCTGCAGCTTAAACGCACCTAAGCGAATCTGCCTATTGCGGCTGCAGCTTAAACGCACCTAAGCGAATCTGCCTATTGCGGCTGCAGCTTAAACGCACCTAAGCGAATCCACCTAACGGTAGGTAGGGTTAGCATGAACAAAGCCAACTAATTCTTGAGGATCTACCAAATAAGAATGCTAGCTGATTGTACAAGGTTTGGGCTAGAGAATCGGATTTCACTTAGTCCGAAAGGTTATATACAAAGAACAGTTACCGTTTCTACGAGGTTTAGAGAGAATCGGGGACACCCGCCGCCTGATTAAACGGGATAATGGTGCAAAGGAGGCTGGACAGCAGGTGCGCCCGCCCAAACGGGATCAACCCAGATCCAGCCAGTGCAGCCGAGCAGCCGGCGCAACCCGCCCAACCTAACCGGCCACAACTCAGCCGGGCTCATGATTAATGAGTGCGTCCGCTCAACTGCGGGATTCGCTCTGTTTCTTGGGGTGGAACCGCGGCCGGTGGCTGCGGTGGCAGATGAGGCAATCGCAGCGTTTCCCCGTGATGCAACAGCCGAATCATGTCTTCGGAGATGCCGCGCCGTTGCCGGTCCGCCTCCAGGCGGTCCAGCGCTTCACGCGCGGTATCGTCAGCCAGACGAAACGTGCCATAATGCATCGGAATCATCAGCTTGGCGTTGACGTCAATGAAGGCTTGAAGCGCCTCCTCCGGCGTTGTATGCTGGCTGGTCATAAACCATTCCGGCTCATACGCGCCGATCGGCAGCAGCGCCGCGTCGATATCGAATCGGCTCCCAATTTCAGCGAATCCGCGGAAATACCCGCTATCCCCGGCAAAATAGATCACCGGCGGCTTTGCTCCACCCTCACTAGACGCCGGCTCCAAAACGTACCCGCCCCAATGGGACGTATTCGTATCGAACGGCGTCCGGCGCGTCCAGTGCTGGGTCGGCACAAACGAGATATCGACCGCGCCGATTCGCACCCGCTCCCACCAACTCATTTCCTGAACGCGGTGGAATCCCTTTCGCTGCATCTTCCGCCCGAGTCCAACGGGGACCAAAATCGTAGTGGTGTCCCTGTCGTATAGGCGGCGGATGGAAGCCAAGTGCATATGATCGTAATGCGAATGGGAGATCAGGATCACATCAATCGGCGGCAACTTGTCGATCGGGATCCCCGGTTGGCATAACCGGCGCTGGAACCCCATACGCATCGCCCAGACGGGATCCGTCACGATATTTAGTCCTTGATACTGAATGAGAAACGTGGAATGACCGATCCAGGTCATCGTGGTCTCCACGCGGTTTTGATGCAAGTAATCGAGCTGCGGCGGCTTATTGGGGATAACGTAGGAATAGTCCTTCTTTTTTCTGCGGCGCTCTTCCCGCCATTGTCTGAACTGCTTCAACGTTTTGTCTGTGCTTACGTTATCGATGTTGTTGTAGCGCGTTCTTCTTGGCATCGCTCCGGTTGCTCCTCTCCGCACGTTCTTTTGCTTTTCTCTTATTCTAGAATAATTTAGGCGGCAAACCAAGTTTCTTGTTTCATTCCGCCCGATCTTTATATTTCGCGGCATAGATAAACAAGAACAGGACCGCCCCAACCACAACCAACTCCGGCGCCACCATGATCGTAAACCATTCCACCGTCATCACCCTTTCTCCGGCGAGTTGCCTCGCACGTATTTCGCGTCGAACAGAAACAGGCGCATCAGCAGGAACAAAGATGGAATGAGGATGCATAGTCCCGCGACGAAAGCGGTGATCAAGGCGACGGCCATCGTCTCGTTGGTGAAGCTTTCATAGATGCTGACCTGCTTATAAAGAATATAGGGAAGGTGGCTCCGGCCATACCCATACCAGGCAAATGCAAACTGCAGCATGACCAGCAGAAATGACCAGCCTAACCGTCGCTTTTTCCATACCAAGGCAACGGCTCCCAGGAAGCAGGCTAACGAGGCGATAAACATCCACGCTACCTCCAGCATATGAGCGTAGTGCTCTGGATTTTGCCGGTTGATCTGAAAAAAGGCAAACACACAGGCCAAAATCGTTGGCCCGCTCCACAGCAATGCATACCCCCGCAGCACTTCAAAAGCTCGGCGGTCCCCAGCTTTATCCGCATAAAACGCAAGAAACATCGCCGAAATGTATAACACAGATACCAACGCTAGCAGGATCACCGACCAGGTATACGGATTGCCAAAGAAGGCTGCCCAATCCAGGACAACTTTCCCCTCGATCTCGACGATGATACCGCCCTCCGAAATCGCCAGGATCGTCGAAAGGGCCGCCGGAATTAGCAATCCCGTCGCCCCGTAGATCCCCATATACGTTTTATTGTTCGCTTGGCTGCTACCATAGGTGTTATATGCGTAGTATGCGCCCCGCAAGGCGAGCAGCACGGTGACCAGGCTGCCGGGAACCAGCAACGCAGTACCGTAATAATAAGCGGAGTCGGGAAAAAATCCAACCAACCCCACGACGAAAAAGATCAAAAACACGTTGGTCACTTCCCACACCGGGGACAGGTAACGCTGAATAATGTCGTGAATTTTGTTCTCATGTCCTGTGATCACGCTGTAATAGCTGAAGAATCCAGCCCCAAAGTCTACGGAAGCCACAATTAAATAGCCAAACAGGAATGTCCACAGTACGGTGATGCCCACCAATTCGTAGCTCATTGACCGCGTCCTCCCTCCAGCTGTGCTTGCCGCAGCTCTGTCAGCACATCTTTGTTTCGGAACATCCGGGACAACACCAGGACGCAGGATAGACACAGGACGAGATACAACACGGCGAACATCAGAAGCATCGGGCCAACGCTTTCCGAAGTGGTGGCGGCTTCTCCCACCTTCATATAACCGCGGATAATCCACGGTTGACGGCCGAACTCGGCAAACATCCACCCCAGCTCAATAGCTACCATCGCTAACGGCCCCAGTGCCAGAATGCCGATCAGAAGCCATATTGGAACTCCTTTTTTGCCGCCGGGCAGGTAGCGACGCAGCAAATATAGAAACGGAATCAGGACGAGCAGCACCCCGATCGTGACCTTAAGATCAAACATATAATGAATCAGTAAAGGCGGGCGAACGTCCTCCGGGAATTCCTCAAGCCCGATCACCCGAGTATTGGGCGAGTTTCCAGCGAGGATACTAAGCGCATACGGGATTTCCAGCGCGTATTTGACGTTCCCCGACTCATCCATTACGCCGCCGTATATTAGCGGAGCCCGCTCCATCGTTTCAAAGTGCCATTCCGCAGCGGCCAGCTTCTCGGGCTGGTACTTGGCCAAAAACTTCCCGGAGAAGTCTCCGATCATCGCGGTAGCCAGCGCAAACACGAAGGAGGATACCACCGTCAGCTTCAGCGCTTTTTTGAAATAGACATGGTCCCGGCCTCGCAGCAGGCTGAAAGCGGCGATCCCCGCTAAAACCCCGGCGCTTACCGTATAGGAGGACGCCAGCACATGCGAGACCTTGGTTGGCGTTGCCGGATTAAACATCGCCACCAACGGGCGAAAGTCGGCGATCACTCCATTCTTGGGTGTGAAGCCTTGCGGCGTGTTCATGAAGGCGTTCAGCGTGGTGATGAAGAACGCCGACGCCGAAGAGCCAATGGCCACCGGTATCAGCAAAAGCAGGTGCAGAAGCTTGTTTTT
Organism: Paenibacillus rubinfantis; assembly: GCF_001486505.1. Taxonomy (GTDB): domain Bacteria; phylum Bacillota; class Bacilli; order Paenibacillales; family Paenibacillaceae; genus Fontibacillus; species Fontibacillus rubinfantis. The sequence continues at coordinate 143,133 of NZ_LN909061.1, read as the reverse complement.
GAACCGGTCCCATGTATACAGGTAGATGCCAAGAAAAATCGCCTCCACGAAAAAAGCAAAGGTCTCCATAAACAGAGGCAACGCAATCGCCTGCCCCGCCACCCGCATAAAGGTCGGCCAGAGCAGGCTCAACTGCAATCCGATGGACGTGCCGGTCACGACGCCAATCGCCACGGAAATGACGAAGCCGCGAGCCCAACGGCGGGCCAGCAAAGTATAATGCATATCGGCGGCGCGGATGCCCCGCCATTCCGCAAGGGCAATCATCAGCGGCACGCCAACGCCGATTGAAGCAAACACGATATGTACAAACAAGGTCAACCCGGTAAGCATACGGCTTAAGGTGACCGGATCAAGGTTAGCCATGACGAAGCTCCTTCAGGAGAAGTAGTGGAGAAAACGGACAACGCTCTTGATGAAGGCGTACAGCATGATTACCGCCACTATAAGACATACGATCGCCAGGGTTCGCTCTTGTTTTTGGAACATGCTTCCGCCTCCTTGCCCAGTTAGTGTGTCGCGGTTGTTCCTTTTTATTCCTATGAGGCTTGGGCATTACGTTGCATTGAGGTACAATAAACAAGAAAATATTAAAAAATTGAATAATCTGTGAATGAAGGCGTCACCTATTGAAAGGAGCTGTGATTTTAATGAAGATCGTCTTTATCGAACCGACCCCCAGCCCAAATTCCATGAAGCTGCATTTGGATGAGAGCCTGGAACCGGGGATTCGGAAAACATATACGTTGGACAACGAACGCTCCGCCCCGGTCTGGATCCGCGGGTTGCTGCATATCCCCGGGGTAAAAAGCGTGTTCCACACCGCCGATTTCGTTGCCTTGGATCGGAAGGGGAACGCCGATTGGGCGGCGATTCTATCCGAGGTGCAGAAGCAGTTTGGCCAAGAAGGGGTCGAATCGGCCTGGAGCCCGGAGAGCGGGGAACCGTCAGGTTACGGGGAGGCGCAGGTGTTCGTGCAGTTTTTTCGCGGCATTCCGATGCAAATTCGGGTGAAGGCGGGGACCCGTGAGGAACGGATTTCGCTGTCCGAGCGGTTCGTGAACGCTGTAACCGAGGTGGCCAGCGCCACGCTGATCAAGGAGCGTAAGCTCACCGATTACGGCGTGCGCTATGGCGAGCTGCCCGATATCGCCCGCGAGATCGAGCAGGAGCTGGAAGCTGCATATCCGCCGGAACGGCTGAAAGGCATCATCGCGCAAGCGATCGCCCACGGCCGCAGCGAGACGGAGTTCGTCGAGCAGCGGCGCGAGCTTAGCCTGGACGAAATCCGCGAGCGGATGAAGGATCCAGATTGGCGCGTGCGCTACGCCGCGCTGGAGTCGTTGCAGCAGCCGGGCGCAGAGGCGCTGCCGCTGCTCGCGGAGGCGCTGCGCGATCCGCAAATGCAGCTCCGTCGGCTCGCCGTCGTTTATCTCGGCGATCTGCGGACGCCGGAGGCGATGGAGCTGCTGTACGAGGCGCTGCGCGACGCTTC
>NZ_LN909061.1:0-141482 GCF_001486505.1 Paenibacillus rubinfantis | reverse complement strand
GCGACACGCTGTCCGACATCGGCGATCCCGCGGCCACGGGGCCGATGATCGCCGCGCTGTCGGACAGCAGCAAGCTGGTCCGCTGGCGCGCGGCCCGCTTCCTTTACGAGGTCGGCACTGACGATGCCTTGGATGCGCTGCGCGCAGCAGTCGACGACCCCGAATTTGAAGTGGGTCTGCAAGCGCGCATGGCCGTCGAACGGATCGAATCCGGCGAGCAAGCAGCCGGAACCGTTTGGCAGCAAATGGCGGGCCGCGACCGCGGGAGCAGCAATTAACCGCGGCTTCCCTGGCATTGCTGGTTTTTATTCGACCACTTGTCATTAATTTGACATTGCCTGTCCATGCCCCGTGCGCTATACTTTGAAAATGTGTTTTGGCGTTAATTCATTGAATTGAATAGTTAACCTCATCATTTGGTGGGGTAGAGGTCGCGATTGTGAAGAGTACACCGGAGGAGGCGTCAGAAGCCGCCCGTGATGCCGGTCGAAAGGCACCGTCGCCGAAGCTTGGCTGCCTGCTTCTATCGGCACCCGGCTGGGGCTGTTACCGAAAGGGACAGAACTGTCACGACATTCCCGTCACCCGGGGGATATCGTGTTGAGCTATCTTCATGGAATGGTGCGGAGCAATGGTATACATCTGGCCGCGGAGTCCTTTCCGCGGCCTTTTTCTGTGGAGATCATGACCCGCCGGCGCATCGGAGGCGGGATCCGGGGAAAACTACGGGTTTAGAAGGAGTGTTTCACCCATGAGTAAATCAAATCAAACGGCGGACGATCGGCTGAAGCCGGGCCTAAAAGCCCGCCATATGACGATGATCGCCTTAGGCGGCTCGATCGGGACCGGCCTGTTCCTGGCAAGCGGCGGGGCTATTGCCTCCGCGGGTCCCGGCGGAGCTTTGCTCGCTTATGCTGCTGTTGGCATCATGGTCTATTTTCTGATGACCAGCTTGGGCGAGCTGGCGACCTATATGCCGGATTCCGGCTCGTTTGAAACTTATGCCTCCCGCTTCGTCGATCCGTCCCTGGGTTTCGCCATGGGCTGGAACTTCTGGTATAACTGGGCGATTACGATCGCGGCCGAGTTGTCCGCAGCGACGCTGATTATCAAGTACTGGTTCCCCGACAGCTCGTCGCTGCTCTGGAGCGTATTGTTTCTTGCCTTAATCGTCCTGTTGAACATCCTGTCGGTCAAAGGTTACGGGGAATCGGAATATTGGTTTGCCATGATCAAAATCGTTGTCGTCATTGTGTTCCTGATCGTCGGCGTGCTGATGATCTTCGGTATCATGGGCGGTGAAGCGGTGGGCTTCTCCAACTTTACGATAGGCGACGCCCCGTTTCACGGCGGCTTCTTTACGATCCTCGGCGTGTTTATGGCTGCCGGCTTCTCGTTCCAGGGTACGGAAATGGTCGGCGTGGCCGCCGGCGAGAGCCATAACCCGCGGGAACATGTGCCTCGCGCGATTCGGCAAGTGTTCTGGCGGATCCTCGTCTTTTACATTTTGGCGATTCTCGTGATCGGCATGCTTATTCCTTACACTAATCCAAACCTGCTGCAAGGCGGAATTGAACATATCGGCGTCAGCCCATTCACCCTCGTGTTCGAAAAAGCCGGACTGGCCTTCGCCGCTTCGGTGATGAACGCCGTCATTCTGTCGTCCGTCTTGTCGGCCGGCAACTCGGGGATGTATGCCTCCTCGCGGGTACTGTATTCCTTAGCCTTGCGCGGAAAAGCGCCGAAGTTTCTGGCGAGACTTAACTCCCGCGGCATTCCGATGAACGCGCTACTGATGACTACACTTGTCGGGATGGTCGCCTTCTTCGCCTCGTTATTCGGCGACGGCGTCGTATATAACTGGCTGCTTAACGCCTCCGGCATGTGCGGCTTCATCACCTGGCTTGGCATCGCCATCAGCCATTATCGTTTTCGCCGGGCCTACGTGGCCCAGGGCCGTGACCTCAACGACCTGCCGTACAAAGCCCGCTGGTTCCCGTTTGGTCCACTCTTCGCTTTTGTGCTATGCTTTATCGTCATTCTAGGGCAGAACGTGACAGCCTTTGCTGGCGAAACCATCGATTGGTACGGCGTTGCCGTCTCCTACATCAGCATCCCGCTGTTCCTTGTGGTCTGGCTCGGCTACAAATGGACCAAGAAAACGAAAGTCATTCCGCTAAAGGAATGCGATCTCGAGTTACACCCGGTGAATATTGAGAAATAAAAGAAAAACGAGCAGGAGTCTCGACATCAAATGTCGCTAACTCTTGCTCGTTTCTTTTTGAGCCTTACTCCCAGTGGATCTCAACCCGCAGATCTTCCGTTCCGTCCAAAGGCTGCATCAGGTAACGGATATTGCGGATCCCCAGGTCATACAACCCGGCTAAGTCCTCCAGCAGTTGCTTATCCGAACCGGTGTACCGCACGGTGACGGTCCCTTTCCCGGCTTTCAAGCCGTCTTTGACCCGGTCCGCCAGCCCTTTGGCGTTGGACACGGCCGCGTCGGCATCATACAGGTCGTAACCTAGCGCCGTTTTCAGGGCAAGATAGCTCTGCTTCTTCGCTCCACCCGCTTCAATCAATGCCTGTAGGCTCTTCATATAGGGAACGGATGCCGCGGGATAATCCGCTGCTTTCCAGAAATGATCCTGCCTCATCTGCTCATCCGTTCGCAAATAATACGTATAGTTCACTCGATTCGGCACATCGGGCACCGGGTCGTCCCACGTCGTGTCCAAATGGTACCAACGGTTATCGAGACGCACGAGATTCCACGCATGCAGCTGGTCACCGGCCGTCCCTTCAACCAAACGGTTCTCGATACCTGCCTCTTTCAGCAACTCATAGGTCAGCAGGGCGTAACCTTGACATACCGCTTCGCCGGTTTTCAGCCCTTCATACGCCGTATACTTCTGCAGATCGGTGTCGTATTTCAGGTTTAACACGACATAATCGTGAATCGCTTTGATTTTCTGATGGGCATTCATGCCCGGTTCGATTTGCTGCTTCAGAATCTCCTTGACCCTTTTCTGCACGTAGGTGGTCTGCTGGGCCGTTTCACGATAGTGAACCTGCAGTGTAATTTTAGCCGAGCCTGTGGTCCCCCGCCAAGAATACACGTAACGATCTACGATATATTTCGTATACGGATCCGCGTCCAATGCATCGTTAACCGCCTGCTTCAGCTGCTTCTCTAAGTTTTTAGTCGAGCCCTTATATTTCACGGTGATGGTCGTACTCCGAGCCCCCATCCCCTCGGCCAGTTTGGTCTGCAGTTGTTTAGAGGTAGTGACCGTAGCCGGCTCCGTGGCCGCATGTACCGGGACAGCAATCCATCCCAGCGGTTCGGATCCCAGCAGTAAACCGCCGATCAATCCGGTTAAGATCCAACCTTTCGAAAGTCTCCCGATTTTCTTCCCCATCAAGCTTCCCTCACCTTCCGGTCAAAGCTGCATCCATGTTCTACTGCCCGTCTTTCAAGCTTTCAAGCCCATTGTAACATAGTCGATCCCGCAAAAGCCTTCTAGTTTTGTCGAACGAGCGGTAGGTTTCGGACAAATCCCGAGACGGGATTTCTTCGCAAAAAAGACGTGATTCTGACGCCTAATTTTCACATTCAGCTTCTACAAATGAAAGCCGGGCTTATGTATAATGAAAAATATCGACTTGTGATTTTTATCATTGCACCTTTTATACAGACTTCCGCAGGAATGGAGAATCGATCGGATGACAATCGTGAATATTTCGGATATTTCCGTAGAATTGTTTATTGCCGTGATGTTTTTTTTGCTTATTGTGGCTCCCTTGGTGAGCCTCGGCGTACTTCGATTATTCCAGGGACGCAAGCGTTCCGGCTTGACGTTGATCGGCAGCGGTGTGTTAGGATACTTCGTCTTTCAGCTCATTGCCGGACTGTTCAGCTAAAATTTCAATGCGGAATCAACACAAAAACGGCGATTCAGGTTCAAACCTGGATCGCCGTTTCTCTATGCCTTTATTTTACGGCAGCGGTTGCTGTCTCATGTTCCATGCTCTCGATGAATTTCTCGCAATCGATGGCGGCCATACATCCGCTTCCTGCAGCGGTGATCGCTTGACGATAGCGAGTGTCCTGCACGTCGCCGCAAGCGAAGACGCCCGGAACGTTGGTCTCGGACGTACCCGGCTTCACCACGATGTACCCGTTCGCGTCCAGATCGATTTGACCACCGAGGAACGAGGTATTCGGGTGGTGGCCAATCGCCACGAACACGCCGCTGGCGGAAATGACCTCTTCTTCGCCAGTCTCATTGTTGCGCACCTTCAGACCGGTCACTCCATGCTCGCCGGCGAGCACTTCAAGCGGCGTGCGATTAAGCGCTAATTCGATCTTCTCGTTGCTGCGCACGCGATCCTGCATGATCTTCGAGGCGCGCAGCTCGTCGCGGCGGTGCACCAAGGTCACTTTCGACGCAAAACGAGTCAAGAAGCCGGCTTCCTCCAGCGCGGAGTCGCCGCCGCCCACCACGATGATTTCCTTCCCGCGGAAGAAAAATCCGTCGCAGGTCGCGCAAGTGCTTACGCCGCGCCCAACGTTCACTTCCTCGCCCGGGATGCCCAGGTACTTGGCCGTCGCTCCAGTCGACAGGACCAGCGTCTCGGCAACGAGCTCGCCTAATCCTTCCACCTGCAGCTTAAACGGACGCTGGCTCAGGTCCACGCTGTTCACCCAGCCGGTGCGGAATTCAGCGCCAAAACGTTCGGCTTGCTTGCGCATATTATCCATCAATTCCGGGCCCATGATCCCTTCCGGGAACCCCGGGAAATTCTCCACTTCCGTCGTTGTCGTCAATTGGCCGCCTGGCTGCGGACCCTCAATAATCAGCGGACTCATATTGGCGCGAGCCAGATAAATCGCGGCGGTTAAGCCCGCAGGCCCAGTGCCGATAATAATCGATTTGTACATATCCTCAAACCCCTTCAAATGGATTCATCGTATAAAATAGAATCATTATTGCTTGATTCTAATTATGTGAAGGTGGCGGCTTCCTGTCAATCTTTGTAACGGAGGGGTTCGGTGAAGGTTAAATGAAGGAATGATGAAGGGCCCTTCCAGCGGCCAAAAGATAACGCGGCTACCGAAGCAGCCGCAGCCCGTTCAGGATCACCAGCAGCGTGCTTCCCTCATGCCCCACGACGCCGAGGGGCAGCGGAATCCCCGCCGCAAAGTTGCTGGCGATCAACATCAGGATGACCGCGCCGGCGAAGACCAGGTTCTGCTTCACGATCCTCCTTGCTCGCCGGGCCAGTGAGATCGTCTCCGCAATCCGCTCGATGTTGTCGTTCATCAGCACGACGTCCGCCACCTCCAGCGCCGCCCCGCTTCCGCCGCCGCCCATGCGCCCGCTTCCGCCGCCGCCCATGGCGATGCCCACGCTGGCCGCCGCCAGCGCCGGGGCATCGTTAACACCGTCCCCGACCATGGCTACGCTGCCGTATTGCTCCCGCAGCGCCTTCACGTGCTCAACCTTCTCCTGCGGGAGCAGATCGCCGTACACGAGGTCGACGCCGATCTCTCGGGCTAGCGCGTTGGCGGTCACGCTGCGGTCGCCCGTCAACATCGCGACGGCGACCCCCAGCTCGTGCAGGCGGGCGATAGCCGCCTTGGCCTGCGGGCGGACCTCGTCGCGGAGCGCGATCAAGCCGGCGTATACGCCGTTCCGCTGTATGGCGGACACGGTGTGCCCGTCGGCGATCCAGGCGCGAAGCTTCTCGGCCAGCGGCCCCGGCAGCATCGGGTCACCGTCGTCCGCCTTGCCGACGCGCCAGGTTGCGCCGAGGACCTCCGCTTCGATGCCCCAGCCGGGGAGCGCCCGAAGCTCCTCCGCCCCGCGAAGCTGGAGCCCTTCGGCTTCCGCCTTGCGCACGATCGCCTGGGCCAGCGGATGCTCTGACAGGCTCTCCGCCGCAGCGCAGGCCGCCAGGACCTCCCGCGGGTCAAATCCCTCGACGGTGTACAACCCGGTCACCACCGGCGAGCCTTCCGTTAGCGTCCCGGTTTTGTCGAAGGCGACAACCCGGATGCTGCCCAGATGGTCCATATGGGCCCCGCCCTTGAACAGTACGCCTTTGCGGGCGCTCTTCGACATCGCCGAGAGCATGGCCGGCATCACCGACGAGACGATCGCGCACGGCGAGGCCACGACGAGGAACACCATCGCCTTGTAAAAAGCAAACGACCAGCTCCAGCCGACTAACCACGGCGTGAGCAGGATCAGGGCCAGCGTCACGGCCACGATCGTTTTGGCGTAAATCCCCTCCAGCCGTTTAATAAACCGCTGCGTTCCCGGAACCTCCTGCTGCGCTTGCTCGACAAGGGTGATGATCTTGGCGAACAGGGTGCCTTCCGCCGGGCTGGATACCTCGACGTAAATCGCGCCTTCTCCGTTTAGCGTCCCGGCAAAAACGCCGTCGCCCGGCTGCTTATCCACCGGGATCGACTCCCCGGTGATCGCCGATTGGTTCACCGCCGAGTTGCCGGTCCGAACGGTACCGTCGGCCGGAATTACCTCGCCCGGCTTCACCAGCAGCAGGTCGCCAACCGCCAGCATCTCCACCGGTACCAGCTCCATCCCATCTCCAGCGACGCGAAGCGCGGTTTCCGGCTTCATCGCAATCAGCGCCGAGATATCCTTGCGGCTCTGATCGCTGGCGAATGACTCCAAAGCGCCGCTTAGCGCAAAAATAAAAATCAGCATCGCCCCTTCGTTCCAGTACCCGATGGAGGCCGCACCCAGCGCCGCAGCGATCATTAGTAAATTAACGTCTAGATCATGCTCTTTAAATAAAGTGATTAAGCCCTCTTTGGCTTTCACATATCCCCCAACCCCATAAGCGGCAATATACAGCACCATCGACACCCATGGCAGCTCTCCCTGCATCCCCCAGGCCCAAGCGGCCAGCATCAACCCGCCGCTGCCTAACGCGAGCAGCATCTCCCGATGGCGCAAGAGCCGCGCCCAATCCATTCTCCGCTTCTTGCCCGGATTGGGCTGATGGGCGGTTTGTTGCGCCTCGCGCAACGTTCTTCTCTGAACGGCTTCCATGACGAACTCCTCCTTTGGATTTAGCTTGAGCTGAGAATGAATATTATTGTTAACCCCCTAAAAATGGCGCAAGCTGCCCCGGGATCTTCCCGGAGCAGCTCACAATTGAGAACGATAATCATTTTTGGATTAGGACAATAATTTTGCTCTAGTGAAACATTTGATTTGATTTTATTGTATGCCGATTTCCCCGTCTTGTAAATACCCGGTTGGCAGATTGAAGGCCCCTTATGCGGCCGGGCTTGAACTTCGGCCCACCAATGTTGTATGTTGTGCAACTTTTTTACGGTGAGTTCAGCCGATTGCGGCGACAATGTTGTATTTTGTGCAACAGTTCTATAAAGCCCCCTAATCACTTTGGACACTTTCAGGCTAAACAATATACAATAAATATAGCTGGAGGTAGTCCGTATGAGAGTTCAGCACAGCAAGTTCGACGAATTAAGAATACAGGTCGTCGAGGAAGCACTGGACCGGGGGAATGTAGCTTTAACTGCTCGTAAACATGGAATCTCCCCCTATTCCTTGTACAAGTGGGTGAAACAATATAGGGATGAGGTGGAGATAAACATGGGTAAGAAAAAGAACATAAAGCAACTTAATGATCCACAGACAGCTCAAGAGTGGGAGCAGAAATATGAACAGGCAGCGAAACTCCTTGGCGAGAAAGAACTGGAGATCGCGATACTTCGAGATCTTGTAAAAAAAAAGTATCCCCACATCCAATTCAAGTGGCCCGAAAATGGATCCTAAAGGGCTACAAGGTAGCTCCTGTGCTTAAGATCTGTGGTGTTCCGCGTTCATCGTATTACTATTCGCTCAAGCTTACGAATCCTAAACAAGCCCCTCAAGGCGGGCGTCCCGTACCTGGATACTCCTATACCTTTGATGGGAAGAAAGTGGCCGATACGCGGATTAAACACCTGATTATGAAGCTGCTGGAAGGTGAGGAATCTGCCTATGGATACCGAAAACTCACGATTGCCTTACGCCGGCAGCATCATCTTAAGATTAACAAGAAGAAGGTGTACAGGCTCTGCAAGGATCTCGATATCCTAGGCAAGCCGGTAAAACCTAAACAGTCTTATCCACGCCGTCTGGCCAACAATATGGAGGTTACAGGACCCAACCAGCTGTGGCAGATGGATATTAAATATGGTTATATAGCCGGCCTGGAACGTTACTTTTATACCGCTAGTATTATCGATGTATACGACCGAAATGTGGTTGGACAATACCGCGGTAAGGAGTCCAAGACGAAGGATCTGCTTACCACACTACACAAAGCCCTCTTAAAAAGAGGCGTGTACGGCCAAGAAACGCCGCTGGTTGTACGTACCGACAACGGTCCACAATTCAAGAGCCACAAGTTTAGAGAGTTTTTCGAGAACAACAAAGAGTTACTGATCCATGAGAGAACACCGAACCGAACTCCAAACAAAAATGCGTACATTGAGTCATTTCACAGTATCTTGGAGCGTGAGTGTTTCAAGCGGCACGTCTTTATGAGTTTTGAAGAAGCGTTCGATGTTCTTGACCAATTCATGGACTTTTACAATAACCACCGAATTCACATGAGTTTATACGGCTACTCTCCCACTGAATTTGCAGCGAAATTGGAGAGAAACGAAGTAAACGCGTTTAAAATCGCCGTTTAACTGCGTCTATCTTAGGTTTGATCCTAAAGTGTCCAATATTCGGGGGCCCGGCCGAGTTTCGCTTCATTTGCGAAGGGATAGCCCGAAATGTTGCAGATTTTACAACTTTTTCGCTTCTGTACTGGCTTAGCCGGCTCAAATGTTGCACATTCTGCAACATTCAACGAGCACGACTACGCTCGGGCAACACACCCATGCCCGTACCGCATCCTGCTTCGGCCCCGCCCGCGCACGCAAAAAAGCCGCTGATCAGGACGGCTACACCGTATTCCCGATTCAGCGGCTTCTATAGTAAACAAGGATTAGGCCTGGCTGGCGGCAATCGCCTGCTCCAGATCATAAAGGATGTCGTCGATTGACTCCGTCCCCACGGACAAGCGGATCAAGCCCGGCGTGACGCCGGCGGCCAACTGCTCCGCTTCGGACAACTGCTGGTGTGTCGTGCTGGCCGGATGGATGATCAGCGATTTGGAATCGCCGACATTGGCCAAATGCGAGAACAGCTTCACGCTCTCGATCAGCTTGCGTCCGGCGTCCACGCCGCCGCGGATTTCAAACGTGAGGATAGCGCCTTGGCCTTTCGGCAGGTATTTTTGCGCCAGCTCATAGGATTCGTGGCTTGGCAGGCCGGCATAGCTGACCCATTCCACCTGCTCGTGCGCCTCCAGATATTGCGCCACTTTCAAAGCGTTCTGGCTGTGGCGTTCTACGCGCAGATGCAAGGTTTCCAGCCCTTGCAGCAGCAGCCAGGCGTTAAACGGCGACAATGAAGCGCCAAGGTCGCGCTGCAATTGGACGCGAGCCTTGATGATGTAGGCCAGCGGACCCACGGCCTGCGTATAAACGACGCCGTGATAGCTCGGATCCGGCTCGGTGAGGCCCGGGAATTTCCCGCTGACGGCCCAATCGAACTTGCCGCTGTCGACGATGATACCGCCAATCGAAGTGCCGTGCCCGCCGATAAATTTCGTTGCCGAATGGACAACGATATCCGCGCCAAAGTCGATCGGACGCAGCAAGTACGGGCTTGGGAACGTATTGTCGACGATCAGCGGAATGCCGTGCTCATGGGCAATTGCGGCCACCGCCTCGATATCCAGCACGTCGCCCTTCGGGTTGCCCAGCGTTTCGGCGTAAAGCGCCTTCGTCTTGTCCGTGATCGCAGCGCGGAAGTTTTCTGGATTCGAGGAATCCACGAACTTCACGTTGATGCCCAGCTTAGGCAATGTCGTCGAAAACAGATTGTACGTGCCGCCGTACAGCGTCGTCGAGGAGACGATTTCATCGCCCGCCCCGGCGATATTCAAAATGGAGAAAGTAATCGCTGCCTGACCGGAGGCCGTCGCAAGCGCCCCAACGCCGCCTTCCAGCGCAGCGACGCGCTTCTCGAACACGTCGTTGGTCGGGTTCATGATTCGGGAATAAATATTGCCGAATTCCTTCAAGCCAAACAGGTTAGCCGCATGCTCGGTGTCGCGAAAACCATAGGACGTCGTTTGGTACAGCGGGACCGCCCGGGAATATGTAGTGGGATCGATCTCCTGGCCGGCGTGGATCGCCAGCGTTTCCGGGGCAAATTGACGCTCTTCAGACATGGATAATTCCTCCTTCAAATCATCGAGATGATGAACCAAGTTTTTCATATTCTCTCACATCTCTTGTGATTTGAAAATAGGAAATCCGATAATTTTTATATGAATTATTCTGATTGATTAAACCGATTGATATTTGCGGATAAAATAAGCATCTTCGAACGTTGGCGCACATTCCTTTAGCCCCGGAAAAAGGGGGGCCTCCCCTACCAGCTTGGCATAGATTCCTTCCGGTGTTTCCCGGAATTCGATCAACCCTGCCTCCGGGCAATGATCGAACTGCTCGCGCGTAAGAATTCCCGCCCAAACCCGGTAGGGCAGATCAGCCATCCAGGACGTTGTTCCGCCGTAAAAGCGCACTTTCCCCCGCTCCAGCCACAGCACCTGATCAGCGGCCTCCTCCCATTCGCTCAGTTCATGGACCGCTGCAATGATCGTTCGTCCTTCGGCATAGCGGTTTAAGTAGGCGATCGCCAGCTTCCGTTCTCCGGTGTCCATGCCGTTTAGCGGCTCATCGAGAAACAGAAACCGCGGGGCGGCCAGCAGCGACTGGGCTAACGCGACCCTCCGCTGCACGCCGCCGGATAATCGCTTGATCTTCGTGTCGCGATAGGACTCCAGCCGAAAGTCGCGGAGCAGCTCCACAGCCCGCTCCGAATGAAAGACGCCTTTCAATTCGGACAAATACAGGAGCAGCTTGTGCGGCGTCATATTTTCATACAGCTCGATTTCAGACGGTACATATCCGATTTGACTTCGCACCAGCGGCAAATCGGATAACGCGGATCGCTCCTGGTAGAGGATGTCCCCTCGATGCGGCAGGTTCACCGTCGCTAGCAGCTCCAGCAAGGTGGTTTTGCCGGCTCCATTAACCCCAACCAGCAAGGTTAGTCCCGGCTTCAACCGCAACCGGTCGATTTGTAAGACAAAGCCGCCAGTTGGGCGTTCCCGCAGGTCCTCGATGCGGATCATGGCCGCGTACCGTCCTGTATCGGACTGGTCTGCAAGTTCCGGCTGCGCATATACGAACGGAACAGCAGGAGGCCACCCATGAGTAGAAAGCCGGCATTGATCGCCAATCCTTGCCCCGCCCCGTTCATCAGGCTCATCGCCGAGATCTGATCGGAGAGGAGGAGCCGGAGGAGGTACACTCCGCCCGCGGTCAGCACTCCCGCTTGTTGACCGTAGCGAAACAAGGCGTACATCGCCGCTCCTCCGGTGAGCAGGGAGATCCCCAACCATTCCAGCAAAAAGGGGATAAACGGCAGCGCAGCTTGCCCCGCAACCGACACGCGGATGCTCACCACAACGGAGCTGATGAGCGCCCAGCCAACGACCAGCGCCATGACCATCAGCATCCGGCTGTAAATCACCAGCGCCGGCGGGTATGGCGTCACGCTCTCGACCGCACGCATCCCGCGGTCCCAAGTACGATAGCTGTACAACATCGATGCGATCAGCAGAATCGGCGTGATCAGCGGGAATAACCCGGGCATCCGATCCCCTAGTATCCAGTTGTTGAAGGGCTGCTTAGGATCTACTAAAGCGATCAGCATCAAAAACACGACCGCTCCCGTCAGCATCAGCGAACGACGGTTGAGGCGGAATTGGCTCCGCAGCAGCCGCCCCAAGGAGGGCGGTTCAATCTGTGCATTAAAATCAAGCGATGCGCCGGCATTTTGCGCCTGAAGGGCGGCGAACTCCGGCTGCAGCGCCTCGATCAGCGCCGCGGTCTCCGACGGCGTTGGCCCCGGTTGTAACGCTTGCCGCAGCGGCTCGCGCAGTTCCCGCTCCAATCGTGCCAGCTCTTTATCAATGGATGGTTCCATGCGTCGGCTCCTCCCTTTCTTTATCGTGTGTGTTGGGGACCTCCCAGTCCGAAGAAGCAGGAGGGTCCGTCGAGCGAGACAGCGCCCGCTTCAGTTTGCGCAATCCTCCATACAGATGCGACTTCACCGAGCTTAATGGCAGCTCCAGCAGCTCCGCAATCTCCTGAAGCTTCAAATCATGGAAAAAGCGCATACGTACGACTTCCTGCTGGACCTCCGGAAGTTGGGTGATCGACTCGGCCAACTGCTGAACCGTTTCCTGCCGCTCAATCAATTCCTCCGCCCTTGGGGCCGGATCCGCATCCTCCGGGATCGTATCGGTCCCCGTGTATTCCGAGCGGTAAGAGGCGCTGCGCCAATAATCCCGGCACAAATTCAGCGCTACCTTATAGAGCCATGGGCGAAGCTGCTCCATACCGCCATGTCTTTTCAGATGGCGAATCAGCCGGATAAACGTCTCCTGGACGATGTCCTCCGCTTTGCCGCGATCCCTCAGTTGGCTCGTGACATAGGACAACAGCGGCCCATGGTATCTCGTAACCAGCAGCTCGAACGCTTCCTGATCGCCCGCAGCCATTCGCTCGGCCAGCAGCGAGTCCGAAATCATCGTGTTTCCTCCCCCATGAATTTTTGTAGATTCATATCCTGTGTGACATTATTCCTCTTCCACGCTGATCCAGCGTTCCCTCCGCCCAATGAGCCAAACCGCGAAGGCTAGCAGAAGCAGAGAAGCGATCAACAACCCGATCCGATTTTCCGGAAAAGAATGATGCTTCCTCAAATAGCTCGCATACAAGGTCCAACGGCCCAACCATTCGCCGGCGCTGATGGTATCCAGCACCCAGACGGCGAAACCAAGTATCAATCCGCCGTAAATTCGACGGAACGCCACGATTCCGGCTACGGATAAAGAGATCAACAGCACATAAGCCGGCAGGTTTTGAAGCATCAAAGAAGCGGCGTTCATCTCGGCCTTCGGAATGGCTTCCGCGCCGTTCCACGGATAGCGAAGTGTCCAGATCCCCCCGAAATGCCAGGCATACACCGACATCAGAAGGACCGCTAATGCCGCCGTCAAAACAATCGCGAGCAGCCATTTTCGGAAGGCCAGCATGCTTAAAGACACGGGATACGTCGCGATTACCTCCATACCGCCGCCTCCGATTTCTCTTTGGAACAACAGCAGGGGAAGGATCAATGCCAATGAGAACATGGCCATTTCCGAGAAGTAATAGACGTTTCGGGGACGTGCTGGATCGCTGAGCAGGATGCTCAGCACGTATACGGCAAACAGCAGCAGCGCAAGCCAGGCCATCGGTTGCTTATGCACCCTAAGCTCCAGACTCATTCCGCGAAACCAGCTTCTCCGAGCGTCAGTTGGCATCGGCATCATGCATCACCTGCTTCCATTCCTGTTCCCATTCGGTATACGGAATAGGTCTAGTTTCTTCCTCCATTGCTGTACCTGGCAGCGGAATTTCCAAGCCCAACGTGTAAAAATGGTTTAACACCTTTTTCACCTGCTCGATTTTCCCTTCATCCAGCGCCTGAGCCACCTGCGTCACCATCTGCATTCCGAGGTGATTCGGATCGATATCTTCTGTAGGCTCAAACAAACTGTACAACAGGCTACCTCCGGAGCCTTGCTTCAGCTCTTCGGCGGTGTACCCTTTGTATTCTCGGAAATACGTATACCATATCAAGGATCGAATCTGAGGACGCACATCCTCGGACGCCGTTTGAATCTCCCATTCCCCATCGTCGATCCCGAGCAGGATGGAGTTCATAAATTGGTCCGCGTAGTAATCCAGCTCTGTCAACAGCCAGACATAGTAATAAGTCTTATTCTCCATCTCATACGAGTGGGTATTGTCCATCGCCATCAAGAGAATCTGGTCTAGTTTCGGATCAAAATGTTCAACCCATCCGGAAAAATAGGCATATTTCTCAGCCATCAGGTCCAGCAGCTTCTCAGCGTTTTTCACATTATAAGGCGTCGTCACCAGGCGAATCGGCAGCTTCGGATGGGATAATTCCTCAAATTCCCCGGCAAATAATTTGATGAACGCTTCGGACTTGCCCTCGAAGACCTGCTTTCCGCCAGTAGATTCTTGGGACTCCAAATTGCCGTACAGCTTGGAGGCAAATCCGCTCGCAGTGATGCGGAACTCGGCGGGCGGTACCTTCCACCCGACTAAATCCACCCCTACTTGCAGGGAGTTACTGTGAACGTCCTTCGCGTAAACCGGATAATCCCCTGGCAACGGATACCAGGCGAGATAACCGGGAAGATAGACGTTCTGACCTTTGACAAAAGCCAAATACGATCCCTCGGTATAATTCTTGGCGACATAATCCATCACCTTCCCGGCGTAGTCCAACTCGACTTGGACCTCCTCATCCGCTGCCAGAGGGGTGGGCAATTGAATCGTTAGCTTCTCCCCCTCATGCGAGAACGGAACGGGCGTCCCCTTCACCTTCAGCTGGTCAACCCGGAAGGTTCGATTCAAGGTGAAAACCAATTCGCTGCGTCCCGCTAATTCGCCTGCCGCGATCTGCAGCGTTGTCTTGATTTTTAACCGGTCTCCCGGCTCCCGCTGCAGGTCGATGTCATACCGTTCAATTTGAAACGTCTCAAACTTCATCTCCCGAAGCTCATCCACGGTCTTCACTTCAGGATCGTTCACCCTCGCCTGTAATCCAGCATTGCGTTCTCCCCAGATGGACAGATAAGGAACAAAAGCGCCGGCGGCCAATACCAAGGCCAATCCCCCCGCCACCCAATTGCTGCGGCGATACCCGGTTGGACGTAGCCGATTCAGCAAGAATACGCCCGCCGTCAACAGCAGTATCGTAAACGCCAGCACAAACCAGCGGGAGGCGGCCAATTCATCGGCAATCAAGCGAATGCCCCAGGTTTCGGCGTCGGGGTCCCCGGTCACAAACAGCTGACTCAGGTGGAACGTGCGCAGCTCATACCATTTATTGCGATCCAGCAGGAACATATCCATAAAAAACGTGCCAAACATCCAGGCGCAAAAAGCGATCAAATAAACGGCCCGATTGGCGATGCAAATCGCTAACAGCATGGCCAGCGCCAAGGTGACGAGATAGGAAATCTCGTAAGTTAGCAGATAGTAGGTCGTAAACTCCCGGGTGATCGAGGACGCAACGTCCATCCGCGAGGAAGCCCTGGCGAACGCAGCTCCGGCCAGCACCGTGAAGATCGTAAAGTACAATATCCCCGCCGCATATTTGGCTAAGATTCTCGATGTATAAGGCACCGGCAACGCCGCATTCCACTCATAGGACGGGCGGCGAATGTCCCGGCGGATCGTCAACACACCCAGCAGCATCGTCAGCCCGAGGCTCATCGTATGCAGCAGCGTCAGTTGGGAATACGACCGGCGAAAGAATAGAATCTCTTGGCCTGGCAGCTTCTCGAGATACCAGAACGCCAGCAGGCCAAACACGATCGGCAAAGCCAGCAGCCAGCGGTTCGTAAACAACATACGAAGCTCAAATTGAAACAGGCGTCTCCCCTGGTTCATCGACGTCCCGCCCCTTCCGTCGGGTTCGAGCGCAGCAGAGCCAAGTACCCATCCTCCAGCGTTGGCGGAACAAGCGCGGCCTCGCTGGCCCCCTGCGGCGGCGTTTCGCCGATGATGCGGCATAACAAGCCGCCTTCCGTCGGTCGCGTGGACACGACGGACATCGGATCAACCCGCGCGAAGTGGCTTTCGCTGAGACGCACCTCCCACACTTTGCCGTTGCCGAATTCCTGCAGCTCGGCGAGTTCTCCGGACAGCTTCAATTTGCCTTTGTCCAGAACGGCGATTTGTCGGCAGTTGCTCTCGATATCGGCCACGATATGAGTCGACAGCAACACGATCCGCCCCAAACTGAAACGGGTCAGCAGATTGCGGAAGCGGACGCGTTCCTCGGGATCCAAGCCGGCCGTCGGCTCATCCACGATCAACACCTGCGGCGACCCAAGCAGCGCTTGGGCGATGCCAAGCCGGCGTTTCATGCCGCCGGAATACGTTTGGACTCTTTTTCGCGCCTTGTCTTGAAGGTTAACCTGCTCCAACAAAGCGTCGATTTCCGCTTTACGTTTCTTCTTATCCGTCATCCCTTTCATGACCGCAACGTAATCGAGATACTCTACGCCCGTCAGCTGCGGGTACACTTGAAATTGCTGCGGCAGATACCCGATGATGCGGCGAATTTCCTCCGCCCGGCGCAGCGAGATCCCAAAGAGCGTCGCTTCACCTGAAGTTGGGGGCGTGAGCGTGGCCAGAATCCGCATCAGCGAAGATTTACCCGCACCGTTGGGTCCCAACAGACCCACCATGCCTTCGTTCAACGTTAGCGTGACATCGTCCAGCGCCAAACCGCCGCGCGTGTATTTTTTGGATAAATGATCAATTTGTATCATACGGTTCCTCTTTTCCGAACGTTTTATCAAGTCTTGCCTTCCGCGGGAGGCATCTGTAGCTGTAACGGAAAGGGGCTGCAAAAAGTTTATATGGATAAAAAAAGGGTACTATTTCCACACCCGCTCTGGAATAGTACCCTGTTTCTCTCCCTCATGATGCCTTATGGAACCGGCTTGTGCCGGCCTTGTTCTTAATAATCGTTTTGGCCGCTTTGGCCTTGGGCGATAGCCACACCGGCACTGGTGCCCAGGCGTGTTGCCCCCGCCTTGATCATCGCTTCGGCATCGGCTAACGTGCGCACGCCGCCGGAGGCTTTCACGCCAACGTTCGGGCCTACCGTTTTGCGCATCAGCTCGACCGCTTCCACGGTGGCTCCGCCGGTGGAAAACCCGGTGGACGTTTTAACGAAATCCGCCCCGGCTTCAACGGATAGCTTGCTGGCCCGCACGATCTCCTCGTCGGTGAGCAAGCAGGTCTCGATAATCACCTTCACCAGCGCTTGGCCGGCCGCAGCCTGCACGACCCCGGCGATATCGCGGCGAACAAGCTCGTCGTCGCCATCTTTGAGCGCGCCGATGTTGATGACCATATCGACTTCGCCTGCGCCTTCGGCGATGGCATGGGACGCTTCAAACGCCTTCACCTCGGGAGCCGATGCGCCCAGTGGGAAGCCGATTACAGTGCAGACCTTCACCGGGGAGTCTTTTAAGACCTCTGCAGCGGTTTTTACCCAAGTTGGGTTCACGCAGACGGAAGCGAAATGGTATTGTTTGGCTTCCTCCGCCAGCTTCACAATGGCAGCGCGTCCGGCGTCTGCCTTCAGCAGGGTATGATCGATCATGGCAGTAATGGATTGGGAGTGGGTTGACAAGGGAATTCCTCCGTTCGTTTTTTCAATCTATATTCCATCGCAAAATCGCAGCAGCCGTCGGCAGCATAAGAGCATCCTTCCTGCAAAAATGCAGGTTTTTCTCATTGGCTGAGCATCGATAATCCTCAATATAAGCTGGAAATCGGCACGCCGCTCGGCAGCTTAAACGGGTGCTCCGTATTGATATGATCATAAAACATGATGCCGTTTAAATGGTCGATTTCATGCTGCATGACGATCGCGTCAAAGCCTTTGAAACGCAGCTTGATCTCGTTGCCCGCCTCATCGTAAGCTTTCACCTGGACCTTCTCGTAGCGCGGCACAAAGCCCTGCACCGGGCGGTCCACCGACAAGCAGCCTTCGCTCTCCGGCAAATACGTCATCGCCTGGGAATGGCTGATGATCTTCGGATTAAACATGGCGATCGGCCGGTCCTGGCCGTTCTCGTCCGTCAGCAACGCCGCGAACATCCGCTTGTTCAGCCCGATTTGGTTCGCCGACAACCCCACGCCCGCGCGCAGCTTGTATTTCTTCGACATCTCCGGATCCTGGCTGTTCTTCAGGAATTGCAGCATCGCCGCCATTTCCTCCCGGTCCTCCTCGGTTGGAGGGACGCTAACGGGCTCCGTCACCACTCTGAGAATAGGTTCCCCTTCTCTTACAATATCATCCATCGTAATGATGTAATCGCGGTTGAATTTACTCATAAGTAAACAGTTCATCCACCTTCGTCTGCAAAATATGCGCAAGCTTGAACGCAAGCTCTAGCGTTGGGTCGTACCGGTTGTTCTCCACGCTATTGATCGTTTGGCGCGTTACGCCGCATTCCGCAGCCAGCTCATGTTGGGTTAAGCCCAGCCGCTTCCGGAATTGCTTGATCTTATTGTTCATCGGCACCACCAAAATGTCAAAAGTTTTGGACTTCATCATGGTATCACGACCCGATAGAACTGTCAAAATCAAGATTTCATTTTGATCCCCCAAACGGAATCCTTCCGGAACCCCGCCGCTTCGCGCAGCACCGGCAGCCGCTCATCCTCCGGATAATGCCGCTCCAAGTAATGAACATATGCCTCGCGCAAACGAATATCCTGATCCAGCTTGTTGTATTCGCTCGGATGCTTCTCCAGCCGCGCCAATGCGGCATCCCAGCGCGCCAGGTCCGCCTTTGTCGTCCGGCCTTTGCGGGTCCGATCCGCCAGTTGAGTCAGCTCTTCATAAGATTCCCGCAGCTTCGCCGAATATTTGAACTTCCGGTTAAACACCCCCAGCCCTACGATCACCAGGAAGAAAATAATCCACGCTCCGATGTGCTCCACTCCCCGCCACCTCCTTCTTGCCTTTAATGCAAAAAATAAAAGCCCCCGGTCCAGGAGCCGCAAAGCCTTTGTTTTCTGTGCTTGTCGTTTTATCTATGTCATCGCCTTATCGCTTATTTATATTTGTGCCAGTCCAGATCACTCGTTTTCAGCAGGTGCTCGAAATCGTTGTCCAGCCGTTTCTGCTCTGCCCGGCGCGCTTCCTCCTTGCGGATGCGAGCCTCCTCCTGGCGGCGTTCCTCTTCCTTCTTTAACTCAGTGGCTTGCGCCTTCAGCTTGGCCAAGGTATCTTCGCCAAGGAGATCCTTCAACGTGGCTGGTTTATCCGCCGCCGCGCTAGCTGGTGTGCTTTGTCCGGAACGACCTTTCTTCTTCCCCATGGATGCTTCACCTCAGTTTCCTTACGTTCCTCTATGTTCAAGCCTAAAGTATCATAGTCGAAAAAACGTTGTCAATCGGCAACAACGAACGATCGAAGATTATCCGCGCGTTTGCGCGATTTGGTTTAGTCCGCCAAGGAACAGGCCGAGATTAAACTGGAGGCTGTCCTTTAGCCCCAGCGGCAGACCAAACGCTCCGCGCCGCTCCAGGGAAGCAAAGCCATGAATCAAGCTCCGCAGCCCGCGGACAGCATGCAAGGCTTGCTCCTCGGTGAGCGGGTAGCTGCCGAGATAACGCAGGATCAAATCCACCAGTTGTTTCCCAGCCTCCTGCAGCGAGGGGTGCTCAGGCCCCGGTGCCGCTTGCGCCGCATCGTATAGTCCGGGATAGGCGTGAGCAAACTCGAGGTAAGCTTCGGCGAACCCTCGGATCGCCGCTTCCCCTTCTCGCTCTCCTACGGCGGCGGAAATATGCTCATATAACCGGTCCAGTGCGTATTTCGCCAATTCCACGCGAATTTGATCCAGACCGTTGACATGGTTGTAGAGGGATGGCGGCCGAATCCCCAGCTTCTTGGCTACCGAAGTGATTGTCACCGCCTCCAACCCTTCGGTATTGGCTACGTCGACCGCCGCCATCAGCACCGCCGTGCCGTCAATCCCGATTCTCGGCGACATGCGACTCCTCCTTCCGGCGGGTCCCAGCCGCCTTGGTTGCAGCAGACGCCAAGCCTAAGGCCCGTTCGGCCGCCCGGATCGCTTGGGCGATCGCTGCGGCCGGTTGCTCCAGCACCGGCCCGTGCCCCACCGCCAGCATCGAGGGATTCAGGCCGGCCAGTTTGCGCGCGCTGGCAAGCGCGGTTTCCTTATGCCAGGTGGCAAGCGCCGGAAACGGAAACAGCGGACGCACGATGCCGCTTACGGCGATGCCTGCCCGGGTCTGGAACGCATCGCCCGCGATGAGCGCGCCGCTGCGCGTATCGAGCAGCGCAAACGAACCCGGCGTATGGCCCGGCGCGGCCACGGCCAACAGCGAGCCGATGCGGTCTCCATCGGCAAACGTAACATCCGCGCGGCTCGCCAGCTTCTTCGGCACCCCGCCGCGGATCGGGGCCGACGGCTCGCCGGGATCAAGCGACACATCGCCTTCCATCAGGCGCGCATCGCGGGCGGACACATAAATCGGCACCTCGGGAAGCCGAGCCTTTATAGCATCCAGCGCACCGACATGGTCATCATGAACATGGGTCAGAACGATGCGCGTCAGCGGCTTGCCGAGCTTTTCCACCGCCTGCAAAATCCCCTTAACGCTATAGGGCAAAGCTGCATCGATTAACGTGAAGCCCTCCGCCTCCTCGACCAAGTAACAATTCACCGGAAACAATCGGGGCATAAAAGACAATTGAATCAACTGCCCGTATCTTGTTGCTCTCATTTCGTCTCGCCTCTCTCTCCAAAAACTAAAACCTTTAGTTTTAATTTAAACTAATGCCCTTAGTTTTTCAAGAGATTTTTTTCCAATATTGAAGTCGTACAAGCGTACCCGGCTGAATATGCTGTACAAGCAGCGATATCATTTACGATTTTTGGAGGTTTTCGCAATGAACAGCTTTCTTAGTTATGTGTTACTTGGTCTATCTTTATCTGCCCCCATCGGGCCGGTGAACGCCGCCCAACTGGACAAGGGGATTCGCGGCGGGTTCCTGCACGCCTGGTTTGTGGGCCTTGGCGCTCTTTCCGCCGACCTGGTGTACATGCTGCTCGTCTATTTTGGGGTGGTGCATTTCCTCAATACTCCATTTATGAAAACCTTTCTCTGGTTATTTGGATTTTTTGTCCTCACCTATATCGGCATCGACAGCCTGAAGCAAGCCGGCAAAATCCCGGCTGGTGAAATGAGAGGCAGCGAGCCGCTGCGGAAATCGTTCCTGTCCGGATTTTTGATGTCCGTCAGCAACCCGCTGTCCATTTTATTCTGGTTGGGGATTTACGGCTCGGTATTAGCCCAGGCTTCAGCAAACATGCGTACCCAAGACCTGATCATCAACAGCAGTGCCATTATCGTTGGGCTGCTCGTATGGGACTTCACCATGGCTGGATTTGCCAGCGTATTCCGCAAGCTCCTGACGCAGCGGATCCTTGTGCTGATCTCGGTGTTGTCCGGCGTATCCCTGATCGGCTTTGGCCTATACTTTGGTTATCAAGCTGCCCTCCTGCTAGCGGAGCGGTTATAAATCATGTCGTCCGCTTGGGACGCAGCACCATGGATTTGGACGGGCGGCTTGACCGCCGCTTCGCCTGTTTCCGCGGCTTCCAGATCATAAACTGCATGATTAGCGTTACAATCCCTATGACGCCAACAAATGCCAAGCTGCCCCAAAATCCCGGCCGGCTCGTGTCATGAAACAAGGTTCCCGTCACCGCCAACGCAATCAAGGCCATGCCGCCCCAGCGTTTGACTTGTCCAAATCCGCTGAGCTTCAGCAGCTTGCCCGACGTAACCAGAATAAAAAACCAGTTATAGAGCAGCAGCAATCCCGCTGATGTCGTAATGTACTCGTAGATCCGACCCGGCATCACAAAGGACAATACCACGGAAGCCGCAAGTCCCGCAGCCGTTAAGCCTATGGCAAACAAGGGCCGCTCCCGCCAGCCTTTTCGTGCGAATAGCGGCGGCGCATCCTTGTCCTTGGCGAGCGTCACCAGCATCGTTGTCACCGCATACAAGGAAGCGACCATCGTGGAGAAGCCGGCAACAATCAGCACGCCGTTAAAGACATGGGGAATAAACGGCAGCGGATATTTGCCGAGAGCGGTGACAAACGGGCTGCGCTTCGGGTCGATGGCGTTCCAGGCAACCAAAGTGACCGCAAGCCCAATCGACAGCAAATACACCACCGAAAGCAGCAGCAGCATGATTGTGCCGGACTTTGGAGCTTCCTTTGGATCCCGCAGGCGAATCGCCATCATCCCCATCACCTCAATCCCGCCGAAGGCGTAAAACGCAAAGATAAATCCCGACCATAACCCCATCCCCCCGGCCGGAAAGAAGGTGTTCGCCGTGTGCGGAAATTCCGGCGATTTCCCTCCTCCCCCGGGAATCCAGCCCATCAGGGCAATTCCGGCTACGACCAGGAACATCAGGATGGCGGCAATTTTGATCACGGACAGTACATTTTCCATCGAATCAAACACCTTGTTACCAAGCAGAATCACGCCAAGTCCCAGTACCGCATATCCGATCGCAAAGATCCACATCGGCATGCCGGGGAACCAAAACCGTGAGAACAGGGATAATGCGGTCAGTTGGCTGCCCATGATCAGAAGCTCCGAACTCCAATACACCCAGCCGCTGCCAAACCCCGCCCAGCGTCCAAAGGCCCGTTTGGCGTACGAACGAAAGGACCCTTGCTCCGGCTTGTCCGCGGTCATTCGCGCCAACACTTCAAATACAGTATAAGTTCCGACTGCAGCCAGCAGAAACGCGATCAGAATAGACGGACCCGCCATGCGAATCCCGATCCCGGAACCAAGGAAATACCCGGTGCCGATGGTTGACGCTACCCCCAACAAGGAGAGCTGCCACCAGCGCAGATCCCCCTTTTTCCCCTCTCCGTTTTGCGCCTTCGCCATTTTCTTTCATCCCCCGTTTCATCAAATTCATCAGCCCTGCCATCCACGTATTGTGCGGCCGGGGTGCGGGAAATATGTAACCCTTGCTGTTTGTAAAAAAAAGCACTCCGAAGCCCGCCTCATCCGGCGATTCTCGGAGTGATTCTATTTTTAGGCAGGTGCAGTCATTCGTTTATTTACCGGCATCCTTTACCGGCTCCTGCTCCAGCCGCCCTTTCTTGGATGGCCAGAACGCCGCTTTACCAAGCAGCATCGTAATCGCCGGCACGAGGAACGGACGCACCACAAACGTATCGAGGAGTACGCCAACCGCAGCGATGATGCCAAACTGCACCAGCACTTGAATCGGCAGCGTGGCCAGCACCGCAAACGTTCCGGCCAGGATCAAGCCTGCGGAGGTAATGACGCCCCCGGTTTCGTTGACCCCTTCGCGAATCGCATCCTTCAGCGGCATCTCCTTACGTTTCTTCCAAATACTCGAGATCAGGAAGATATTATAATCTTCCCCAAGCGCGACCAGGAAGACGAACGCATACAGCGGAATCAGCCCTTGAATGGCCGCGTTCCCCATCAGGTCATGGATGACAACCCAACCGATACCCAGCGCCGCAAAATAAGATAAAACAACGGTCAAAATCAGGTATACCATCGCCACTACAGAGCGAAGATAGAGAAGCAGCAGCAAGGCGATCAGTCCGATGACGATCGGGATAATCACCTGCGTATCGCGCACATTGGTGTTCTCGGTATCATATTGCGTTGCGGTTTGCCCGCTGATCCAGACTTTGTCCTGCGGTTCGCGGATGCCTTGGTCAGCCAGCAGGGTCTCTGCCGTTTCCCGCAGCTCCGGAATGTGCTTCATCGCCTCATTCGAATAAGGGTTGAGGTTGAACTGCAGCTCGACGGCACGGATGTTGGGATTCGTCTTGCCGTTCGCCGGCTCGGACACCTGGCTGACATAAGGCAAGCTGCTGAACGTAGTCTGCAAGTCGATGTCTTTGCCTTCCGTATCGATCATTAATTTGACCGGAGCCAGTTCCCCCGGCGTAAACTTATCGGCAATCACCGCGAACCCCTCCCGAGAAGGCGTATCCTCCGGGAACGAGGAGAGCAGGTCGACGGTGTATTCGATCCGGGTCGCCTGAGAAGCCAGTACCCCCAGGATCAAGGTCGTCACAATAAAAATGGTCCAGGGCCGTTTCGTCACCGTGCGGCCGATCCAACCAGCCGATGCCTTCGGCTTAGGCTGACGTACGGGTTTGCCCCGGCGTTTGGCCCGTTCCTCCTGCATTTCCGGCGTGCGCGGAATAAACGGGAAGAAGGACGCCCGGCCCAAAATCGCCAGTAACGCCGGGACCAGCGTCAAGCTGGCGATCCCCATGATTAGGATCGACAAGCTAAACGGCACGCCAAAGCGTTGCACGGAGCCGTATTTTGCCAGCAGCAGCACCAGCAAAGCGATCACGACGGTAAAGCCGCTCATGGCGATTGCGCCCGAGGAGCCTTTTACCGCGGCGGCCAGCGCTTTCGACTTCTCCTTCTCCTCCGTCAACAACTGACGGAAATGGGAGATCAGGAACAGGCAATAGTCGGTTCCCGCGCCAAACAGCAGCACGGTCATGATGGAAATGGCCTGCGAGTCGACGGTGATCCAGCCTTGCTCCGCCATTTTACCGAGGATCGGTCCGGCCACGCCGTAAGCAAACCCAACGGCGATCAGCGGGATAATGGCCAAGATTGGCGACCGGTAAATGAGCAGCAGCAGGATCAGCACGATCAAGACGGTGGCGATCATCAACGAGACGTCAGCGCTCGAGAAGAGTCCTACCGCATCAATCGAAATCCCAGCCGGACCAGATACCCTTGCCGCCAGCCCATTGTCCCCCAGCTTAGCGTCAAACGGGTCGTTCCCGAAAATATCCGCAGCTTGGCTGCGGATCTCCTCCATACCGGTTTTCATCACATCGGTTTCTGTTCCTTTGGCGAAGAAGAACGGCAGCACCCATGTTGTGCCGTCTTCGGACGCTTGCTGTTGGAGCACCGGCAACGGCATTTGCTCCAGGGGCAGCACAACCTCCATCCCTTCCACCGGATGGGCCGTGAAATACGACGTCAACTTCTGCAAGTTGGCGTAATCCTCATCCGTCAGCCCACCTTCCCGCGTCCAAACCGTGAGCGCGGGGATGCCGCTGTCGCTTGGGAATTCCTGCTCTGCCAGCTGCTCGGCCATCACCGAAGGCTGGTTGGCATCCAAGTTGGCCGCATTGTTCCGCTCCATCGAGTTAACGCTGGGCCATACGGCGCTTAATCCGCCGGCCAGCAGAATCCAGACGGCCAGCGTAATCCACTTGGTTCTTCGCCCAGCCACAAGCCGGGACAGCCGGCCAAATAATTTATCCATGAATGACTCCATCTCCTTTTTCTTCATGACGGCTTATCGCGTTCATAGTGATTTACATCACTCTGATAGTTAATTATATATACCGGAAGGTTAATTATCAAACGAAAAATATGTTATAATGTTTGCTCAGTACAAGATGCTCGAGGTGATGAAGGTTGACCCAGCCGAATAAGCGAGCCTTGGGACGGCCCGTCCAGCAGCCGGACGCCCTGGCGACGTCCGAGCAGATCCTGCGCTCCGCGTCGCTCTTGTTCATGGAGAAAGGATATAACTCCGTATCCATGAACCAGGTTGCCGAGCATTGCGGGATCACCAAGGCCAGCGTCTATTATTATTATCCAACTAAACAAGATTTGTTTGTTGCGTCCATGGCGACCACCCTCGCCCGGGTGAACGGACGAATTCGGAAGCTGCTGCAGGAGACCGG
Organism: Paenibacillus rubinfantis; assembly: GCF_001486505.1. Classification (GTDB taxonomy): domain Bacteria; phylum Bacillota; class Bacilli; order Paenibacillales; family Paenibacillaceae; genus Fontibacillus; species Fontibacillus rubinfantis. The sequence goes on along the minus strand of NZ_LN909061.1, from coordinate 115,848 downwards.
CTCATTCCGGGAGAGACTGCTGCAAATTACCGTCAACTATCTAAAAATCCCTCGGGTGCACATGGACGAGATGTTCCGCAGCATCCAGCATCATTTGTCCGGGGAGCAGCAGGAGACCTTGATCCGCCACGAGAACGATCTTTACGAAACGCTGCGCGAAGGGTTTGCCCAAGCAGCCCAACAAGGTGAAATCGTCTGCGACGATCCCAACCTTGTCGCCCATCTGTACGTTTCCATGCTTCGGGTGGGAGAACGCCAGTATGCCGACAAGAACAAGCTGTTTCCCTCGGCGGAGCAGGCGGCCGAAGCGATCGTTGCTTTTTTGTGGAGGGGAATTCACAACTGATCTACATCCAGAAGGAGGAAGGACTGTGGCATTCGGTGTGTCGCGTGAGGAACTGGAGGCATGGAAACAGACGGTGGCTCGCGGCGAAATCGGCTTTTTGACCCATTTTTGGCTCGATCCCCGGTTTCCCGATGCTAAGACCGTCACCAAGGTTGGCTGCTCCGATTTGGAGCGGCTCAAAGCCTGGTGCGAGGCCCACGGCCTTCCTGCCCGATATATTCATAACCGCTCGCCGTTCCCCCATTTCGACCTGATTGGGCCGAAGCAGCGGGAAGTGCTTCAGGAGGAGGGGCTCTGGGAGCAGTTAGAGCGATTCCACCTCCTATAATAAAAGGCTGTTCACCGGGTTCATTCCCGGCGAACAGCCTTTTTGATTTAGATCGATTAATGCCCTGCGGGGGTCGACACGCCCACCCTTTCGATCAGGGTCGAGCTTTCCTCGTTTAATCCAACGATGCGAATCTCCTTCCCAAGCTGACGATACTTGAGCAGCAGCTTCGAGATGGCATTTACCGCCGATTGATCCCACACATGGGACTTCGAGAAATCAACCGCCACCTTCTCCGGATCACCAGTTGCATCAAACTCCTGCAAAAAATGACTCACCGTCCCGAAGAACAACTGACCGGTGACGATATAGGTTTTGATGCCCGCCTCCTCGCGGATCGAGGTCCGGATGCGGGCCATTTTCCAGGCAAAAGAAAGCGCGCTGAGTAAAACGCCGATGCCAACGCCGATGGACAGGTTATCCGTCGCTACGACGGCCACCACCGTCACCACCATGACAAGGGCGTCCGCCACGGGGACCTTACGCAGCGATTTCAAGGAACCCCAATCAAAGGTGCCGATCGATACCATAAACATGACGCCAACCAGCGCCGCCATCGGGATCCGCTGCACTACATCCCCCAGCACGATCACCAGGAACAGGAGGCCGACGCCGGAGACCAACGTCGACAGCCTTGTGCGTCCCCCGGACTTCATGTTGATCATCGACTGGCCGATCATAGCGCAACCCGCCATCCCCCCAAAAAATCCGGTCACGATGTTGGCTAATCCCTGGCCTTTCATCTCCCGATTTTTGTCGCTTGGCGTATCCGTGATCTCATCGATTAGCGTGGCCGTCATCAGCGATTCCAGCAGTCCAACAAAGGCCAGCGATAACGACACCGGGAAGATCGTCTTCAGCATGTCCCAGGACACTGCCACCTCCGGCAGGTGGAACTTCGGCAGCGCGGACGTGATCGCGCCCATGTCGCCGACCGTTCTCACGTCCAGCTTCAACGTGATCGTCAGGATCGAGACTGCAATAATGGCAACCAGCGCGGAAGGTACGACCTTGGTTAAGCGCGGGAACAGGTAGATGATCGCCAGCGTTAACGCTACCAACGCGTACATCAGCCAGCCTTGCCCATCGAAATGGGTGAGCTGCGCCATAAAGATCAGAATCGCCAACGCGTTCACAAACCCGGTCATCACCGGGTGCGGCAAAAAGGTGATAAACCGGCCCAGCTTCAAGTATCCCATGAGGATTTGCAGAAGCCCGGCCAACAAAGTGGCTGCAAACAGGTACTCGATTCCGTTGTCGCGGACCAGCCCGCCCATCAGCAAAGCCATGGCACCGGTAGCCGCCGAGATCATGCCCGGCCGTCCGCCAGCGAACGCGATCACCACGGCGATGCAAAATGAGGCATACAAGCCCACCATCGGGCTCACGCCGGCGAGAATTGAAAACGCGATGGCCTCGGGGATCAACGCGAAGGCTACCGTTAATCCGGACAACACGTCGCTCCGGGTATGGGAAAACCAAGTTTCCCGGATATTTATCTGATTACGCAAGTCGTTATCCTCCTTGTTGTAGGTGTTTTTTTTCATATAAACCAAGGCCGGTGCAGCGCTCAACGTTCTCGATTATATTAAAGACCGGTAGGGGGCTCAAACCCCCAAACCTTGATTTAAGCGCTTAAACAGGAGGTATGCTCGGCCACTCTGCCCGCAGCCCGGGAATACTTTAAATTTAAAAAAGCCTTGCCGAAGCAAGCGGCCATATACCGCTTCCCTCAGACAAGGCTCCTGGGAATTCAGAATTTATCTTTTATTAAAGATGTCCGTCAATACGGGTACGATTTGCGATTTACGGGAGACGACACCTTTCAGCACCGCTTTGTTGTCGGCCAGCTTCACGTTGTAGGCTTGCTCGACGGCATCGGCAGCTTTACCCAGCGCCAAACCAACAGAATCGTTGTTCAGGATGTCAGTCACAACGAACAGGAACAAATCGAGGCCTTTGCTGGCGATAATGCCGTTCAACGCAGCTTCGATTTCCGCTTGACGGGACAGAACGTCGTTAACGTCTACAGCGTTTACTTGAGCGATTTCCACCTTCGAGCCGCCCATGTCAAATTCTTTGGCGTCAAGGGTAATCAACTGCTCGATCGTCTTATCGCTGAGGTCCGCTCCGGCTTTCAGCATGTCCAACCCGTATTCCTCGGCATTGACGCCGGCGATTTCGGCCAACTCCCGTGCCGCGGCCACGTCTTGCTCGGTGCAGGTCGGCGATTTGAAGAGCAGCGAATCGGAAATAATGGCGGATAACATTAACCCGGCGATGTTGGCCGGTACGGAGATGCCGTTTTCTTTGTACATTTTATTTAGGATCGTGGCGGTGCAGCCTACCGGCTCTGCCCGGTAATACAGCGGCCCGCTCGTTTCGAAGTTGGCGATCCGGTGATGGTCGATGACCTCAGCCACGCGCACTTGATCGATATCGTTGGCGCTTTGTTGACGCTCGTTATGGTCGACCAGGATCACTTCTTTAGCTTCGCCGGCTACCGTTTCAACGAGGCGAGGCGCTTCGAAGCCAAACCGTTCCAACGCAAACGCCGTTTCCCCGTTGACGCTGCCCAACCGCACGGCCTCAACGTTCCAGCCCAGCTTGGACTTCAGGTCCGCGTAAGCGATCGCCGAACAAATCGTATCCGTATCGGGATTTTTATGACCGAAAATCAATACTTTTTCCATCTCATTACTCCCCTTTAACATGACTTCTGTCAAAAGTATAGCTTATTAGCGGAGGAGCAATCAAGAGCCGCCGTGCTGGGGGGCGATTCCTCGATTTACTTCCCCGGACAAACCGGGTACGATCAAAACAGAACTGCAAGGCCCCAGCCCCTTCCCGGTTTGGTGCTCAGTTGGCCTTCAGTCGGCATTCAGCCAATATTCAGCATCATCACGCATAATGGAAGCATTACAGCTAAGACATGCATATAGATCGGCGCAAGGGGGATTTGGGATGAAGCAAGTCAAAGGGGCCAAAGTACTACTGGTGGATGATGAACCGCATATCGTGCAATTCCTTGAGCTCGGGCTGCAGAATGAAGGATTTGAGGTCCGCACGGCCGGTGACGGAATGACGGCAGTCGCCATCGCGGCTGAGTTTCAGCCGCACGTCATCGTGCTGGACGTAATGATGCCGGGGATGGACGGCTGGGAAGTCTGCCGGTTGCTGCGAAAAAGCGGCGAGAACGTAGCCATTATCATGCTGACGGCAAAGGACGAGGTCGAAGACCGGGTCAAGGGGCTGACGATCGGCGCGGACGATTACGTTGTGAAGCCGTTTAGCTTCGAGGAACTGCTGGCCCGAATCGGCGCCCGCCTGCGCAATCAGTTTCCGGCTCTATTCGGCGAGGTGGTGATCGGCCCGTTTCGCCTGGACGACCGTCGCAAGGAAATCTCCTATTCGGATCAGGCGCTGGAATTGTCCCCTACCGAATATGAGCTGTTAAAATACTTGATTCTGAACCATGGGATCGTCCTGAGCAAAACGACGATTTTGGATAAAGTCTGGGGGTACGACTTCGGCGGCGAGGAGAATATCGTAGAGGTTTACATCCGCTCGCTGCGCGAAAAATTAAATGACCGGGAGCACCGGTTAATCCGGACGCTGCGCGGCGCGGGCTACCGCGTCGACTTGCCATGAAGCCCGCTGCCGGCGGAAGCCGGACCAAAGCGGGCGAGAAGCGGATCGCGGCCGCCGGGAAGCGGGTGATCGGAGGACTGCGAAGCCTGCTCTCCCCGAGCTCACTGCGCTTTCAACTGCTCTCCCGGTCCCTCCTGATGCTGGCTGTACTCTTGATCCTAATCGGCGTGTTCCAGTACGTCATTATGAAGGACTTCTTATATAAGAACCAAGCCGAAACGATGATCTCGCAAATGCGCGGCCCGCTTCGCGACGTGTTCAACCGGGCTGGTCAGCCAGCTGAACGCTGGGGCCTGCCGAAGCCGGAGCCAGATGCCGCTGCTGATGAGGGCACCGCGATGAACGGGAGCGGACTCGGCGGTGGGGACGCGGGCGGAGAACCAACTGCCGGACGCCCCCCGCAATTGTTTATCCCCGGCGCCTCGCTGGCGATTGTCAACGATAACGGGTTCATCGATTTGAACGCCGAATCCGGTGCGCCTGCACCGCGGCTGTCTAATGCGGAATACGCGGATTTAATCCAGGAGGACCAGCCGATGCACCCGGGACCGGACGGTTACCGCGTGATTGAGGATGAGAATGGGGATGAACAGCTGGTCGTGTTCCGTTCGGTTGGATTGCCGGGCGAACAAGGCGAACGCGCTTGGCTCGTGCAGATGGGCACCTATACGGCCCCGCTGCGCGAGGTGGTCATGCGCCAGTTGCTGACCTTCGTAGGCCTCTCTCTTCTAGCGCTAGCCGGCAGTTTGGCGTTGTATCTGCCGATTTTGCGCCGGGCGTTAACGCCGCTCAATCAAATGGTGAGCACGGTGGAGGATACGAATGCCGGTAATCTCGGCAACCGGTTCACGGCCGCGTCCGGCCAGTCGGAGATCGACCGGCTGGGCGTATCTTTTAACGGAATGATGGAGCGGCTGGAGGAATCGTTTGAAGCCGAGCGCGAAGCCAAGGAGCAGATGCGCCGGTTCGTGGCCGATGCGTCCCATGAGCTGCGGACGCCGCTCACCTCGATTCACGGCTTCTTGGAGGTGCTGCTGCGGGGCGCCGCCAACCGGCCGGAGCAGCTGCACACCGCGCTGAACAGCATGCTGGGCGAATCGCAGCGGATGAAGAAGCTGGTCGAAGACCTGCTGACACTGGCCAAGCTTGACCGCACCCCGGTCGTGCAGCGGACCCTGGTGCGCCTGGACGAAGTGATCGCGGAGATGGAGCCGCATCTGCGGATGCTGGCCGGAGAGCGCGAGGTCCGGTTCGACCTGCAGCCTGGGCTGGCCGCGATGTGCGACTGCGACAAGATCAAACAGGTGGTGCTGAACCTGTTCCACAACGCGGTGCAGCACACCGACCCGCAGCGGGGGACGATCGCCGTGCGCTTGTCCGCTCAGCTGGGCCGGGCTGAGCTGGAGGTTCGGGACAACGGCCCGGGGATCGCTCCCGAGCATTTGCCGCATGTGTTCGAGCGGTTTTACCGCATCGATGCCTCCCGCACGCGCAAACAAGGCGGAGCCGGGCTCGGCCTGTCGATCTCGCAATCGATCGTCGAAGCCCACGGCGGCAGCATCGAGGTCCACAGCAAGCCGGGCCAAGGCGCGGCCTTTCTGGTGACGCTGCCGGCGATCTAGCCGGCGCGGGTGCGGTCCCGGTGCGGTCCAGAGCCCCGCACCGGGAAACGGAGCAGGGCGAGGGCTTGCACCGAACAACTGCGGGAGAACCTACGCTAACGGACCGTAATGACGCTATTGGTCCATTTCCCGGGTATTTCCCAGAGTAACGGACTCCAGAGCCCTTATTGGCCTTTAAAAGGGGGCCGACCACCGCCATGGGCCAAAATAAGGTCATCTGAGTCCGTTACCTTGGGCTCAGCGTGTTAATAATGCCTATAACGTCGCTGGAGTCCGTTACAATATACAAAAGGGATGCTGCATTATCGCAGCATCCCTTTGTATATTCCGGGCACCGAGCCCTCGATCACAACCGCGCCGGTCGCCTTGGCATAGAAGTCCTTCGGGCCCGCTCCGCCGATCACGCCATAGCCGTAGCCGTCCATCCGCATCAGGTAGAGCGTATACAGCAGCAGCTGTTTGCCGATCCCCCGACCGCGTTCCTGCTCATCCACGCCGGTGGGTCCGAAGAACCCTTTCATCGTCGTATCATAGCAGGCAAACCCCACTAGCTTGTCGTTTTCTGTGGCGATGATACAGGTAATCGGCGCGCGGGCGAACCCCACTTCGCATTCGCTTACCCAGCGCATATCAAAGTGCTCGCCCACCCATTTCGAGACCACGTGCTTCTCCGGGGCAAGGGCCCGGCGGATCGTAATCCCGGTACGCGCCTCGTACTGCTCAAGCGGTTCAAACGGGGGCAGATCGTATAATTTCACTAACATATCGGACATGCGGATCGCTCTCCTTTGTTAGAAAGACGTGTTTTGAGGGCTATTATACGTCTTCCTATCCTATCCGACAACCGTTTTTCGATCGAACCCTCACCAAGCCGTCGAATCAGACTTACCGCCTCATCTCCCATCACTCTGCCGCTTCGATCACATACTCCTGGTATCTACCGTAATCGCTCTGCCGGCACTCCAGAACAAGCTTTGTTCCCTCTTCCTCATAATGCGTCTCCAACACGTTAGCGTGCTCGTTCAGGTAGGAGACCAGCGATCCTTTATCATACGGAATCAACATCGAACATTTGACGTAGTCCTTAAAAACCCGCCGGCGAATTTCATCCACCAGCTCGGTCAGGCCGATGCGGGGTTTCGCCGCGAGGTAGATGATATCCCCCTGTACGTCCGGGATCGACTGTTCCGTCCGATCGGATTTGTTATAGGCATAGATCGCTGGGATATCGGTAATGCCGATTTCTTTGAGCGTTTGGTGCGTGATTTCGATCATTCGTGCGAATTCCGGATTGGAATAATCCACGACATGGATCAGCAAATCGGCTTCCGAGACCTCTTCCAAGGTGGATCGGAACGCCTTGACCAGATGATGCGGCAGCTTGCTCACGAAACCCACCGTATCCGTCAGGAGGAACGACTTGTTATCCTCCAGCGGGATATTGCGGACAGACGTCTCCAGTGTGGCGAACAGCATATCCTTCTCCAGCACCTGCTTCTCCTGCCCAGGGCTATACGTCTCGAGCAGCGCGTTCATGATCGTCGATTTACCTGCGTTGGTGTAGCCGACGAGCGAAACGACAGGCACGTCGTTCTTCTTCCGTTGCTTGCGTTGGGTTTGACGGTGGGCGACCAGCGTTTCCAGCTCGCGGCTGAGCGCGGTGATCTTCTCCTCGATCCGCCGGCGGTCAAGCTCCAGCTTCGTTTCCCCGGCACCGCGGTTTTTCGTGCCGACCCCGCCGCTTTGGCGGCCCAGCGATTCCCGCAACCCGATCAGACGCGGCAGCATGTACTTCAGCCGGGCCACCTCCACTTGGAGCTGGGCCTCGCGGGTTTTCGCCCGTTCCGCGAAAATATCCAGAATCAGCAACGTCCGGTCAATGACCTTACAGTCCAGATCGGACTCCAGGTTGCGCAACTGCGACGGGGACAACTCATCATTAAAGATCACGAGGTTGCCGCCGTGAGCCTCCATGAGGGCTCGGACCTCAGTAATTTTTCCGGTCCCGATATAATGCGACGGGGTAACCTTCGGCAGGTTTTGCGTGAGTACGCCTACGACTTCAATATCGCACGCCTCCGCCAAATTCGCTAACTCTTCCATCGAATACTCGAAATCCGTCTGATGATTCAAATTTACGCCAACCAAGATGGCTTTTTGCTCTACTTGCTGTTGCAGTTGTTCTGTCATACCGAGTTCCTCCCTTATAGGAAAAAAATAAACACAGGCACGGCACCTGTGTTTACGCAAACGGTTCCCAAACAGCCCGAAAACCGCAAACAAGGATGACGATCCCCGTCGCGTGTCCCGGCCAAATCAGGCATATTCTATTCTAAAGTTCCATGTGATTCCCTTTATCATAGCACACCTATCCCGTTCGCCCTGCACAGGTGCAGAGCCTTTGGCAGTATTCAATTAGCCGCGCAAAGTGGTAAAACGGAATTTGATATTAATCACAGGGAACCCTCCGTTCTTTTCATAGTGATTCCAGTTTATCACAATTCGTATTCGTTCACAATCGAAGAGGCAAGATTAGGCCGGTCCGTATGGATGATCCCGTCCACGAGTTCAATGATACGGTGGCATTTTTTTGCAAGCTCCATATCGTGAGTGACGATGATCACCGTCTTGCCTTCTCTGTTGATTTCCTGTAATAACTCCATAATATCTTCTCCAGTTTTTCGGTCTAAATTACCGGTAGGCTCATCAGCTAATATCAATGCGGGCTCTGCTGCCAAAGCTCTTGCAATGGCAACCCTTTGTTGCTGTCCCCCGGATAATTCATCGGGCTTTTTATGCACATGCTCCGCTAATCCCACTTTTTGCAGATAATATTTGGCCTTCGCCACTCTCTCGTTATTTCTTAACTTACGGTAGGTGAGTGGAAGCAACACATTATCCTGTGCCGTGTAATCCTTCAGTAAGGCAAAATTTTGAAAGACGAAACCGATCATCTGATTTCTTGTAATGTGAGCCTTATGCTTTCTAATCTGATGCACGGATTGACCATTTAGATAATATTCACCTGAGGAGGGAGAATCCATCAACCCCAGAATATTTAACAGGGTGCTCTTACCCGAACCTGACGGCCCCATGATGGCCACCAATTCACCTTGACGGATTGTCAGGTTAATACCGCTTAAGGCTGGAGTCTCATTGGATTTATGACGATACGCTTTCTTGAGTTCACGTAATTTGATCACCTCCATTATTCCATCCCCCCAATTAGTGATTTTATTTCTTGTTTTCGAATAAATGGATAAATGACAAAGCTAGATATTACGATTATGATCATTAAAACGATAAAAATCAGCAAAAAAATCGGAGCGTTGAAACGAAAACTCAATACGCTAGCCATATCATATTGGCTTGATCGTTGCAGCAACCGCTGAAACTTTAGAACAAAATAAAACAACGATAAACCCGTGCCGACAAGAGCGATGATGGTATTTTCAAGAACGATTTGCCCCCAAATCCCTCGCACGCTCTCGCCTACGGCCAACTTGATTCCAAACTCTCTTTTTCGAATTAGGATCGAGATGATTGTCGCGAGCGCTATACTTATTACAGAGAATAAGATAAAACAACCGGCTAAGATGAGTTGAGGAATCTGGGCATAAATACTTGACCTAATATTTGTTCTAACGTCCTCTTCCAGGCTATGAAGACTTATATCTATTTTACTATTTGGTAATCGTAGGATTTCAATCAACTGATCAAGATTTGCATCCTCCCGCAACTTCAATACCGTTCCGAGGAATAGCCTGGAATACATGTAGTCGAACTCGCTATATTGATCTATAGGCATTGGGATCAACATGGCCTTATCTAAATTCAAATACACGTTGGTTGTATTGTTATTTACGATATAACGATCAGGCAAAAAGCCGTTTATTCTGTATTGATCGTTAATGAGATCGCCTATTTTATAATACTTTTTGAAATAAGACCCCACGAGTACATTCACTTGTTGCTGACCTGTTCTCTCGAAGTCTTGCGGCAACAAGCCTTGTCCTTCTCCAAGCCTCAAGTCCATAAGAGAATAATAATTCTTGTCGATAACAATTGACTGAATATAAGGATCGTCGAGTCCACTATTCCTCTTCGACATTCCTTCCAATAACCGAGTGTCTATCAAACTACTTTGATCATCAAGTAAAACAATACTTTCATAGTAAGTACCATATGCGAGAACATCTGGGCTCTGGTCAAGCTTTCGATACAATGCCTCTATTTGTTCCTTATCGTATTTACTTCTTTCGGACTCAGCTATCCCGAAATTCTTACCAGGAACAACTAGATAAGTGCTATCCAGATCTAACAGGGAGTCATGGAGCAGATAGTAGAAGTTATAAAATATATTTCCTGAACTTGTTACTGTAGATAAACCATATGTGAATTGAATCAATAGAAGCAGGGACAGGAACCATCTATTTCGCAACGCTCTAACAGCAGCTTTTAGTCTGATCATATTCGTTACTCCTTTAAAGCCTTAGCAGGTTCAATTCTTAATATATGCAGAACCGGTATAATCGAAGTTATTAACGCAATTGTAATGATAATCAGGCTCGCAAGGATAAAATTACTTGAATTAATGCTCACGATATAACTTGTATAATGAAAAATCCCGGCACTTGATTTCCTCAAAAACCACTGAATGAAGAGCGAACAAAGTATTGCGATAATCGCACAAACGAATAACTGAGTGATAATATACACAAATAAATTAAAGTCGCTTGCTCCTAAAGCTTTCCTCAAAGCAATGTCTTTTCTTTTTAGATAAATCCACAGATAGCTTACAATGATACAATTAATTAGAGCGATAACACAAAGCTGATAGGGGTAACTTAATACTTCCTTCACCATGCCCCTTGTTTTTTTGGCTTGTTCATAAGCACTGGATTCATCTTTGATGTTTGCCTTTGCTTCATTATCAAGTTTTTTAATCTTAGAAATAAATGAATTTATTTCTTCTGTTGGAGTTTGATTTGATCTTACAAACAACTGTAAAGATTTGCTCCTTTCAATGTTACTTTTAATTGGAGCTGGTAATTTGTTGAAATTAATATATGCTTTTAAATTGTATGCATCGCTTGAGCCTCTTCCTGCAATTCCTACGACATTATATTCATTACCCAATAAATTGATTGTCCCGGCATGATTGGATACTATTTTTCCAACGATTATCTCATTGGATTCCGACTCCATCATCGTCCCATTAAATATTGGGGGGGACCATAACTTATTATTTAAGAGCCCTGTAATTATCATCAAGCCATGTTCCGGATCATTAACCGTGAAATCATTGGTAATTACACTTGAGTTACGAAAATTCACTTTTGCGATTTTCTGTAGTTTATCGAGATTTATCTCATTTAGGTTCGTTAATTCCAAAGAATAATAATATCGAAAATGACCATTTAAGGAATCATAAAAGATTTCATCGAAAAAGGACTGGGTTGAAAGAGCAATTTGTATCGGTAATATCGTGAAGAGAAATCCAACAAAAAGCATAATGAATATTTTTCTGCTAATAAAAATATCTTGTATGATCTGTCGCATTTTTCCTCCAAAATAACCAAAACATGAATAGGGCAGATTTTGCCCTATTCACATTCTGGGTTTTATTATTTCTAAGATGTTTTATCTTTCAAAAATGGTCTTACTGAAATCGAATGCTTTTAGTAATTGGGGTACCACTATCTGTCGTGATCCATTCGTGATATGAAGTACCACTGCTCACTGGACTACTAGAAGTGAAAGAAAGACTAACTCTATCCGTCGAAGCTGCTGGATTCCTGGGTACAAATCTGTAGTCGCCGTTACTAAGACTAGCTGCAACAGTAATTTGGTAATTATAAGGCTCATTTGCTTGAGCAGTGTATGCATGTACATCTGCAATTGCCCCAACTCCTGTCCAATCTGCCCAAGAGTCCCAGGTGATTGAAGCGGATGCCACCGAAGAAATAGCACCTACTACACAAGCCTTTTCATTTTTTGTGGCCACACCCATATCTTACCTTCTACTCTAATTACATTCCATATATTTACTTAAAATTTACATATTTTACAAACCACTTACACGCTAAGATGATTCACAAGAACACACGGCAATCCGCTCTTCAGAGTAACTGAAACAATATTTCCCTTTTCGCGTATATAAGAAAGAACAACGGACGGCAACCAGCCAAACTTGCGTTGGGAGTCAGAACAAAGGAGGCGGAACCCATGGGAGGCTTCGATCCCTCTCCGTTTGGCGGAGGCGGTTTCGGGGGCGGCGGTGACATCATGTTTACGATCGTTCCCGTTTTTATGGTCATCTTTATTGTTATTTTCATCGTACTGATGATTTCCAGTGGGGCCCGTTACGCCAAAAACGCCCGTGCCCCGCGGGACACGAGATATGCGCGAATCGTATCGAAACGGATGGACGTGCGGCACAGTTCCAATCACATGAATGAGAACAACGCGATGCATAGCTCGTCCTCCCGGACGTATTATTACATCACGTTAGAGTTCGATAACGGCAGCCGTCAGGAATATTTGGACGTAAAAAATCTGTACGGCCTTGTCGCCGAAGGGGACGTTGGCTATGCAGCGGTCCAGGGCGACTGGATCGTGGCGTTCGAGCGCGATACGGCGCAGCGTCCAAGTAGCGATACGTATTAATTGAAGGCAAAAAAAGGTGTCCCAAGTGTGATCTTGGGGCACCTTCTTTTTACCTTATTTCGCATCACGCTAGTTCAACCCTCAGCTTCATCCTGAAATCCGTCCCGCTTGCGCTTGCGGTATTTGGACGGGGTCTCTCCGTAAACCTGGCAGAACATTCGCGTAAAATGATCGGGGCTGTCAAAGCCGACGTCACCGGCAATCTCCGCCACCTGCCGCGTGGTGAAAGCCAGCAGTTGGGCCGCCTTTTCCAGGCGGATCTTGTTGACGGTGCCGATGATCGTGTCCCCGACCTGCTCTTTAAACAAATGCGACAGCCGGGAAGGCGACATGCAGCAGCGTTTGGCTAGCTCCGGAATGCTGACCCGCTCGCGGAAGGATTCCCGTAAATATCCGACGACATCAGCGATTCTTGGATCCAGTGCGGCTTCGCCCCGGTCCTTGACAACCTCCGTACGGAGCAGCAGCAACGCTTCCTCTAACGCCAACTCCGCCAAGCGGTGGTGGAGCTCGGAGCTCCCGCCGGAACTGCTGTACTGCTCCATCCGCTGAAGCGCTTCGGCGAAGCCGTTGCGACCAGGGCCGTTGTCAACATGGAAGCGGATGAACCCTTCGGATTGTTGCGGAAAGTTCAGCCATGGCCGAAAAGAAGGGTCCGGGATAAAATGAACCCAAATAAACTCCCACTCCGCTCCTGCCGTACCATATTGGTGAGGCAATCCGGGCAACAGGATCACGGCGTCCCCCGGCCGGCAAGGCATCGCTTCTCCGGCGGCTTGAACTCGTCCCTCCCCGGTCAGCGTATACATCAACAGCCAGCCGACCGGATCGGGCGGCCGGTGAATGGTATACCCCGCGGTTTCCGCATAATGTCCGGCAATCAAAATTCCGTAGGGGCGCTCCTCGTTGATAGCATAATCCATCGGTTTTTTAGCCATATCCTCTCTTCCTTCATCCAGCAATAAACATCTAAAATGAATATAACCGATAAGGACATCCACATCTAGATACAACACGATCCATCGGATCTAATATTCATATCCTTCAGGAGGCATGTCTCCCTATGAACAATGAAACCACGGTCTTAAAACTCAACATCGCCCAAGCTAATAAAACGATCCGTCCCGGCAAGCTTGCCTCGCACGCGGGAAGCAACCCAAAAGGAGAATCCTTCGGATTTACCAACTTCTACATGACCCGCAACGGGGAGCCTTTGATTCCGGTCGTCGGCGAGTTTCATTTCTCCCGCTTCTCTTATTTGCATTGGGAGGAAGAACTGCTGAAGATGAAAGCCGGCGGCGTTCATCTTGTTGCAACTTACGTGTTTTGGAATTTTCACGAAGAGGAGGAGGGCGTGTTCGATTGGAGCGGCAATCGCAATCTCCGGCATTTCATTGACCTTTGTGCGAAACACGAGCTGCCGCTGATTTTACGGATCGGCCCGTTCTGCCACGGTGAAGTCCGCAACGGCGGCATCCCCGATTGGGTGTTCCGTTATCCGCTGGAGGTTCGCTCCAATGATGCGCGCTATTTGTCGCTGGCCCGACGTTTGTATCGGGAGATCGCCCGGCAAATTCAAGGCACCTATCATCAGGAAGGTGGCCCGGTAATCGCCGTACAGTTGGAAAACGAGTATATGCACGCTGGCGCACCGCTGGATGCTTGGGGATACGGCCCCGGTCAATTCGTAACTGCCGGAATCGACGGCTCCGCACACTTGGACGAGTTGCGCCGGATTGCCGAGGAGGTTGGCATTCGTCCGCTGTTTTTTACCGCAACCGCTTGGGGCGGTGCGGCTGTGCCTGAGGAGGGCACGTTACCGATGCTGGCCGGATACGCTTATACGCCGTGGATTCCCAACCAGCCGCCAAGCCGCGAGTTCGTGTTCCAGGATCTGCACGTTACGCCTGCCGAGCCGGTCAATCACGACAGCTTAGAGTATCCGGTAGCTTATTGCGAAATCGCCGGTGGCATGCAGGTCAGCTACAAGGCCCGGCCTTACGTGCCAGCGGAGAGCATCGAGGCGATGACGCTGGTGAAGCTGGGCAGCGGCAGCAATCTGCTGGGCTATTACATGTACCACGGCGGCTCCAATCCGATCGGTCAAAAATCGTTCCTAAACGAATCCGGTTTGCCCAAAGTCACCTATGATTACCAATCGCCCTTAGGCGAGTTTGGCCGGGTTGGCGATTCGTACGACCGCATTCGGGCGATCTCGCTGTTCCTCCAATCGTTTGGCAAGCTTCTGGCTCCGATGGGCACCGTGCTGCCCACAGGTCAGGAGCAGATCGCGCCTGAGGATCCCCACAGCGTTCGTTGGTGTGTTCGGCAAAAAGACGGCTCCGGGTTTGTATTCCTGAACAATTTTCAGGATCATATCGACCTGCCGGATCGCCGCCTGCGCATTGAACTGGATACGCCTCAGGGAAAGGTTTCCTTCCCGCAGCGCGGTGAAATCACGCTTCAGAGCGGGCTAAGCGCAATCCTGCCGTTTAATCTGGAGCTGGACGGGTTGTGGATTGCGAGCGCCACCGCGCAGCTATTCACCCGCCTTGAAGCTGGGGGCGAAACGCTGCTGGTGTTCTATGCCCATGACGGAATGGACCCCGAGATCGTGCTTCGCAAAACCTCGGTCTCTGCAGTAGAAGCGGACGGCAACAACGGCTCCGTTGAGGAAAACGAAGCGAACTGGATCGTTCGCCCGGCGGCCGGCCAGCAGCATCAGATTCTCGTTAAAACGGCGAAGGGGAGAACGGTGCGTCTCGTCACCCTAACTCGAGCCGAGGCATTACACACGTATCGGTTCGACGGGTTGTGGGGCCAAGATACGCTGGTCCTAAGCTCAAGCCATTTAGCGATGAAGGACGGGCAGCTCATCTGCACTTCGCCAGGCCAAAACCGTGTGACCTTGTCACTCTTCCCAAGCCCATCGGCCAAATTGCGGAGCAGCATAGGGGTGCTGCAAGACACAGCGGAACGCAACGAGGGTGTGTTCCAGACGTATACTCTTGATTTTGCTGCTTTTTCGCCCGAGCTGACACTCACCTCTCCCTCGGACCGTTCCGCATTGGTAACCGTCCCCGCCGACTGGCCGGAATCCGTGTCGGACGTCTGGCTGCGGATCGAGTATGACGGCGATGTAGCCGCCGCTTACCTCGGCGACCGGCTTCTGACGGATCATATTCATTACGGACAACCTTGGGAAATCGGGTTAAAGCAGGTGCGGCACGAGTTGGAGAACCATCCGCTGCACCTCTCGATTACGCCGCTGCGCCAAGGCACGGTGCATAGTTTCGTGAACCAGGCCTATGTGGAGCGATTTGAAGGGGTGGAAATCGCCAAAATCCACGATATCCAGGTCATTCCCCATTACTGCGCGCGTTTGTGGCCTCAGGTAGATTAAAGCAAACCCCAAGAAGCGCTTGTGCAGGAGAAATCCCTTTGCACAAGCGCTCCTTGGCGTTGGATCGACTCCAATAAGTGCATCCAGCCGAAGGTTTAGTTCACCGGGAGTCCCCGTTCACGTGCAAAATTCCCCCAGTGCGGCTTACGTCCGTCGATATCGATAAACCCGTATTCGTCGGACAAATCCCAACTGGTCAACGCGCGGCCGGCTTTGTCGCGAACGTTTGGGTCGGCGGCCAGAGCAGCCACCGCTTGCCCAACGAAATACGGCGTTTCGGATTCGGCGTATAACGGTTCCTTCTTGATCGCGTCCTGCCAATTGGCTTCCTGGACGCCAAAGTAATCCAGCATCTGCTCGGAGCGCAAAAATCCCGGTGTCACGGCCAATGCCGTCACATTGTACGCCTTTAATTCCTCGGCCATCGCAGCGGCCAGGTGGATCGGCGATATTTTGGCTAAACTGTAATAGACATTGCCCCGGTAATTATAGGTTGAACCGTCGGTAATTTCGATGACCAGGCCTTCCTTCCGCTTGATCATCATCGGTACCCCGTAGTAGCTCGTAATGAGATGGGTCCGGACAGCGCGCTCTTGCATGAGTAACCCATCGGCCAACGGCTGCTCCCAGAAGGGCGTGTCCCAATGGGTGAGGTTCTCACCGCCCCAAATATCGTTCACCAGAATATCCAGGCGTCCGTTCTGTTCCTGCTCTACCCGCTCGAACAAGGCTTTAACCTGCTCCGGCGACGTATGATCCGTGCGAACAGCGATCCCAACTCCGCCGCGGGCGGTCACTATCTCGGCCGTCTCGTCAATCGTCTCCGTCCGGCCGATATCCGACGCTCCTCCCCGAACGCTCCGTCCAGTGCAATAAACGGTCGCCCCCGCCGCCCCCAGCATTACGGCGATCCCCCGGCCCGCTCCACGCGTTGCTCCGGCGACGACAGCCACTTTTCCCTTTAATGGTTTCTTGTCCATGGTTTGTTCGCTTCCTTTCCAACTCGAATTTGCACGTGCTCCTGTAGAATATCAAAGTATATATGACATCTATTGTCTTATATTCATGATATAATCATTCCACGAAAACCAAAAAGGTAAAGGGGCTTCTTATGCGTGCGGACCGTTTGCTAAATCTGCTGTTATTGCTGCAAAACCGGGGAAAAATGAGCTCTCGCCAGCTGGCGGAGTTGCTGGAGGTGTCGGAGCGGACGATCTCCCGGGACATCGAAGCGTTAAGCGCTGCGGGCATCCCTGTGTATGCGGAGCGCGGCTCCCGCGGCGGTTGGGTGCTGGCGGACAGCTACCGGACGAACCTGACCGGCATGCGGCCGGAGGAAGTTATCTCCCTGCTGTTGACGAACCATAACGAGTTACTGAAGGATCTTGGGATTCAAGGGGATTTTCAGGCCGCTTATCAGAAACTGTTGGCTGCGGCTCCCGCATCAATCCGGCAGGACGCCGAGCTGATCCGCGAACGGATTCATATCGACGGGGCCAGTTGGCATGCTTCGGAGGAGGCATTTCCTTGGCTGTCCACCGTGCAGGAGGCGGTATGGGCCCAGCGGAAGCTGCGCATCCGCTACCGTAAGGAAGAAGACGTCGTCGAGCGGATCGTACGGCCCTTGGGGCTCATCGCCAAGCGCAACGTATGGTACGTAGCGGCGGAGCAGGAGCCGGACGGCGAGCTTCGTACGTTCCGCATCTCCCGGCTGGAAGAAGCCAGCCTATTAGAGGAGACGTTCGTGCGACCGGTCGGATTTGACTTGGCAGCGTATTGGGAGCAATCGACCTCCCGCTTCAAATCCGAGCTGCCCCGTTATCTCGCCCGGGTGCGGACGACCGAAGCCGGGCTGAACCGTCTGCGCAGAGAGCGATTCACCAAGGTGCTTCATGCGGAAGGGCCGGACACTCAAGGGCAGTTTCTAGCCGAGGTCGATCTACAGACGTTGGACTGGGCATGCGGCGTAATCCTGGGAGGCGGCCGGGAGGTGGAGGTGCTGGAGCCGCTGGAGCTCCGGGTGCGAGTGATGGCTGAGGTCCAGGCAGTTCTCACGTTGTACAAGCGCCGTTAGGGGAGCCCCCGCTGTCGGGCGCTTTGCAGGATTATCCCGTTTGATCAGATCGGCCCAGAACCAGGTTCGGGTTTGGCACCGGGTCCTCGTGCAGAGATCCAATCCAGCTCCGGGGTTCGGTCCGGGTTCGCGCTTGTCACCTTAACGAAAGGGATAATGGTGCAAAGAGGCCACGTGGAGGACACCATGTAGGGGGGAAGGCCACATACAGGGAGCCAAAGCAGAGGGCCTAGCCACATCAACCCCAAATAAAAAAGCCGGCCAGAACAAAAAATTTCTGGTCGGCTTTTTTGATTAATCCCGCAGGAACGCACGCGGAGAAACATATACGAATCGCTCGCCCCTGGCCATGACGTGGGCTTTTTGCTCGGGAAATTGCTCATACACATAATCCACGAAATGACCCGGCTTCTCAGCATTCACTGCAAACAGGTCGTAATGCAGCGGGATCACCGTGTCCACGCCAATCTCGCGGGCGAAGTGCGCCGCTTCCCGGTAATCCATGTTGCCCACGATTCCGCGTTGCTGTCGGAAATAGTCTCTCCCGTTAATCGGCAGCAACGCGATGTCCGGCTTCAGGGCGCTAACCTGCTCCATCAATTCCGGAAAAACAACCGTATCTCCGGCATGATAAAGCGTTACGCCGTTTAACTCCAGGACGTACCCGACATACCGAGGGCAGCCGTCCGCATCCCGTTCCAGCTGTTCGTGGGCCGCCGCAATCGGCGTCAACCGCAGCTTGGCGAAGAGCTCCAGCGGCCGACGGTCGTCCGCGGTGATCCGCACGGACTCCGGTATGCCCATCTCCTGCAAGGCCGGCTGGCAGCTAGCCGGCGCGAGGATCGGGGCCCCCGGGCAACTCCGATGTAACCAAGGCAGCGTCCGCGCATCCATATGGTCATCGTGTTCATGCGTAATTAGGCAGAGCTGAACGCCTTGAATCTCTTCCGGCAAGATCGGCGCCGGAAATGTACGCCGCCAATCGCCATCGTCCAGGTCGCCTGATAGATAGGGATCTACGTAAATGGTAATCCCGTCCCCTTTTACAACTACGCTTTCCTGGCCGAGATACCAAAGAGCCAAGGTACCGTAAGGGACTTCCGTCCGGGCGATCTCGCGGATCAATTCAGCGCTTGTTCGACTTGGTTCTGTCATTGGGTTAGGGCACTCCTTGATCTTTAGGATCCCGCTACAATCGCACGTATGGTTTCCAGCGGCAGCTTCGGCTTACGGTCATAGGTCAGCAGGCCGTTGATTTCCTGTTCCACGTCCGTAAGTTGGGTATAGCAGAAGCCCTGAACCACTGGAGATTGCAGCATCGGTACGATAACATTCTTCAACCGCAGCGCAAAATCCTCCTCATTCTCCGCACCCGAGTACCCCCAGCCTTCCCATTCATTCACCTTAAAGGAAATCCCGCCGAATTCCGTGACTAGAATCGGCTGTCCCTCGTAAGGGAATCCAGGCACGAGGATCATCCGGTTGCCGGGCTTCACCGTCAAAGCGGATTCGACCGCGGCATACCGCTCCTCCAACGCTTCCTTCCGCCACTCGTAATCATGGATGGTGACCAAATCGGTGGTAACCAGCTCCCATCCGTCATTGGAAATCACCGGCCGCGTCGGGTCCAACGATTTGGTGAGGTGATACAGCGATAACGCGTGGTATTGCTGCTGCTTGTCGACGATAATATTGGTCACGCCCCAGCTTTCGTTAAGCGGAACCCAAGCCACGATACAAGGATGGTTGAAATCCCGTTCCACGGCCTGCATCCATTCGCGCGTCATCCGGCCAACGTAAGACTCGGTAAACTCATAGGCATTGGCCATTTCTCCCCATACCAGCAGGCCCAGCTTGTCGGCCCAGTACAAATAGCGAGGGTCTTCAATTTTTTGATGCTTACGTACGCCGTTAAAGCCCATTTCTTTCGTAAGCTCCACATCGCGGCGCAAATCGTCATCGCTAGGTGCCGTTAACAGCCCTTCCGGAAAATAACCCTGGTCCAGCACCAGCTTCATATAATAGGAACGATTATTAAAGTGCAGTTTACCGGCTTCCACTGAGATTTTACGCATTCCGAAATAACTTTGGACCGTATCCACCGCCGTACCGTCGACCAGCAGCGTAAGCTCCAGGTCGTACAGGTTCGGTCGCTCCGGCGTCCACCAACGCCCCAGGCCATGATCGTTAAAGTCATCCAGGTGAATCACCCGGCGTCCCGATGCTTGACTCAAGGAGTAGCAATCCTCGGTAACGAACTCGCCATGAAAAGTGATGACGGCTTTCAGGCTGACTTCGGCGGAAGCATGATGCCCGGACAAGAACACTTCAAGTCCGATGTCATTCTTATCGATATCCGGGATCAGTCGAATCCGATCGATCCGCGTCTCAGGCACCGGCTCAAGCCAAACGCTTTGCCAAATTCCGGTTGTTCGTGTATAGAAGATCCCTGCCGACTGGTCTTCCCAGTACTGCTTGCCCCGCGGCACGGAGACATCGCGACTGTAATCCGTCGCCTTCACGACAACGGTGTTCTCGCCTTCGGCAAGCACATCCGTAATGTCTGCCGTAAACGGGGTATGCCCGCCTTCATGCATCGCCACCAGCCGGCCGTTCACCCAAACCTTGGCCTCGTAATCGACGGCTCCGAAATGCAGCAGCAAGCGTCCGGACGGGCCCGTTTCCGGGACATCAAAGGTTCTTCGATACCAGACCTGGTCATGCGCCGCCGGGTCACCAATGCCGCTGAGTTGGCTCTGATAACAGAACGGAACGTTGATTTTCCAGCTGAACTCATGCCCTGCGTACCAAGCCTCCTTTTCCCCGATGCCTTGGTCATCAAATTCAAACTCCCATTCTCCATTCAGGCTCATCCACGCGTCGCGGACAAACTGAGGACGAGGGTATTCATTACGCAAATGTGGGTTTGTCATTGTTCCGCTCCTTTTCGATCCATAATAGATATTTTTGTTTTAATACATAATTCTTGTATCATTTAAGCTAAATATATCCTCATAGCCCCATTTTGTCAACGCTTTCAACTCATTTTATCAGGAATATTCAATGTTTTTGTTTTCCGAACTTTTTGTAATGAAACTTCCGGAAAATACAAAAAACCACCGATCCCTAGAGAATCGATGGTTTAGGAAACAACTTATGAATTGGATTGCGTATCGTCATCCAACGTGTAAGCGACCTGGAGGACCAGATCCTGGTCGTAATCGCCAAACTGCTTCCCGAATAGATTAACGCCACCCTTATGAATCGCATCCGGCTTGACGCCAATCCGCACTCGCAAGCTTGGCCTTTGGTCGAGCTGCAGGTTTTTGATGGTGATGTCAGAGACCTTCTGCATATCCAATGTCGTGCGTTCGTGGTCAACTCGCCACGTTTTTAACAAGCCGTATTGCGTCGTCCAGTCTTCCCACCAGGATGGATTTAAAGCGCCGCGCCGATCCCCGAAATCCCCGGGACTCGTCCACATGCCAATCTCGACGCCGTTCACCCAAACAGAGATGTCCGAAGGCCAATCATTGTCGTAATTCGGCGCTTCCGAGCACATTTCCATCGACAGCTCCAGCGACTGGATTCGCGCATTCTGCGGAACTTCCAGCGGAAACTGGTACTCCACATACCCTTTGCGAAACCACAAAAGCTGCGCCGCGACATGCTTAGGATGGTAGAAGCTGGCTGGCTCGTCCTCCCGAACCAGCATCCCTTCGCTGGATGCCATCCCGCACGTCGGATGAACCTCACAATCACTGTAATGGCCGATCGGCATTTCAACCTCATAAAACTTCATCCCGTCCTTGGACGTCCGGATGCTTGTATTCAGCGAGATGAGGATATCATCATAATTACGGCTGCATACCTTCATCGCTCCGCGAACGGCCGGTAGCAATTCCGTATTGATCAGCTTAGCCGCTTCCAGCACCTTGACGTTGTTCGCCACCGTCGACACCGGCAGCTCCAAGGTCTCGGCCAGTTCAATGATATTCATACTCCGCGTGTTAAGCAGGCGAAGAATGTCCACGCGCGAACGCGTAGAGAGAGCATGAGCCACCTGAACCAGCTTATCCGGTTCGTGTATACCAACTTCCAGCATAGGAACCTCCGTATCCGTATTCCCAAAAAAAGATCTTACTTTCTTGACTGTACTACAATAAGCTGTAATAAATCAATATTCATAAGTTTTATCATTGCTGCAGGGCTCTCAACGGCAGGAGGTCAAAGAAATCCAGCCCAAATTTCCCGCGATCCCGGGCAAACCGCAGCTTGTTCTCCCCGTCCTTCAGCTGAATTCGGGCGGTGGACAACCCCCAGTTATCCCACCCCTTAGGCAGGACGGAGAGCGTTACGGACGATTCCGAGTTGACGCTTAACTCAACGTAAGAGACTTCTCCGGCAGCGCTCCCGTTCGCAGTTCTAGCCAACAGAATATATTCTCCCGCTGCAGCTTGAATGGAAAACTCGGCATAGCTTTCCTCCTGTTCAAACCGCCCTGCGTATTTCCCTCCGGAACTTGAAGTGTTCGCCAACACGGACACGCCAGCCCCAAACATCCCCTTCTCCGCTTCATAACGAGAGCGGCTCGCTTCCCCAGAAGGCAAGGCCAGCGGGAGGTTCGGGTCCGCAGGCACACCAAGGTTCGGGGTATTATCCTCATTCCACGTAAAAGATTGAGCCCGCACTTCCCGATTCCAGCCGGCATCCTTGTATTTCGCCACATGATAAACAATCCAATCCTCCGTCCCGTCGGGAGACGTGGTGAAGGAATGATGCCCCGGTCCATACAGTCCATTGCCGGAGGCGAAGATCGGCTCCGCCCTCTTTTGCCATGAAGCCGGATTCAGCAGGTCGCTGGTCACATCCGCCGTTATCAATCCCAAGCAATAATCGTTGGTCCAGCTGCCGCTCGCCGAATAGACCAGGTTAATGGTTCCGTTTCGAACCGCCACCTGCGGACCTTCGTTCACATGCGGCGAGTGGTTGGTTTCCCAGGCATAGGTCGGCCGGGCAATTTCCACGCGCTCTGAATCGATCGTCCAAGGATTGCTCATTCGGGCAATGTATAAATTTTGACTGACATTCACGTCCCCTTCCCAGCCGGACCAAATGAAATACAGCTGATCGTCCAACGGCAGTACGGTGCCGTCAATCGCCCATCGGTTGGTTGAATCGGTGATTTGCCCTTTTTGCTTCCACACGCCTTGAGTAGGATCGGCCGAGGTATTCTCCATCACGTACATGCGATGGTTCACGTTGTCTCCGTCATCCATGGCGTAGTAGATATACCAAGCCCCATGGATATAATGAAGCTCCGGAGCCCAGATACCATGGCCGCCTGTCGGGATAACCCTCCGGGGAGCCGCATCCACGCCCGTCAGGCTGGCGGATTTCCAAACCGTAACGTCGACGCCGGTCGTTTTCGTGAAGTAATAATACCCGTCGGTATGCTTATACACCCATGGGTCAGCCCCGTCTTGCATCAGGATATTATAAAAATCCTTCCTTTCCTCGCCTCCGGCACCGGAATCGGTACATCCCATCTGTGAAATCAGCAATAAGCAAATGGCGGGCAGCAGCATTTTTCCAAATCTCTTCCTCTCCATCTTAGGGTCACCCTTTGATTGATCCGACGTAAACGCCTTTAACAAAATATTTCTGCAAGAACGGATACACGACTAAGATCGGTACCGTGGATACAACAATCGCGCAATACTTCACGAGTTCCCGGAAAGCGGTTGAGCTCTGAGCACTGTCGATAACGACGCCACCCGCACTGCCGATCGTTGTGGCCGTGGAATCATTGGCAACTAGGATTTCCTTCATTAAAAGCTGCAGCGGGAACAGCTCCCGATCCTTCAGCAGCACCATCGCGTTAAACCAGGAGTTCCAGTTTCCCACCAAATAGTACAGGAAAATAACCGCCAACGTCGCCTTGGACAACGGCAGGATCACCCGAATCAATATCGCCGCCTGACTAGCGCCATCAATTGTAGCTGCTTCCTCCAGCTCGGCCGGCAGCGCCTGAAAGCTTGTTCTTAGAATGATGATATTCCAGGTGCTTAAAGCCGTTGGCAGAATCATCGCCCACAGGTTGTTGTATAAATGGATATCTTTCATCAGGAGGAACCACGGAATCAACCCGCCGCCAAAAAACATCGTAATCGTGATCAGGATCATGATGAAATTTTTAAAGTAGAGATCTTTCCGCGAGAGAACAAACGCCCCCATAATCGTCATGACCATATTCACCAACGTGCCTAGTCCTACGTAAATGATCGTATTTTTGTACCCAACCAACAAGCTGTTGTCCTTAAAGACCAACTTATATCCATCAAGCGTAAATCCAAGCGGTTTCAGCAAAATCCCGCTATGTGCCATCAGGGCTGTCGGGTTGCTAACGGAAGCGAGCAAAATATGCAGCAAAGGATAAAAGCAGATTAACGTGATGGCGGTCAGCAAAATATAGTTCATGGCGTCAAACACGCGATCCCCGGTTGTCTTGGGCTTCCAGTGCCGGCGCTTCAGCTTTCTGCGGCTGGACATGGCCATTCCCCTTTCTACCATAAGCTCACTTCCGAAGTACGCCGAGCGACTCGGTTCGTCGCCCATAGCAGCGCAAAGTTAATTACGGCGCTAAACAAGCCAACCGCCGTCGAGAAGCTGAGGCTGGCTTCCCTCAAGCCCCTGCGGTAGACGTAAGAAGCGATAACATCCGCCGTATCGTAAGTAAGCGGGTTGTAGAGCAAAATAATCTTCTCGTATCCGGATGCCATCAGTCCGCCAATCGCAAAAATAAACAGAATGACGATAATCGGAGTGATTTGCGGCAGTGTGATATACCACATTTTTTTGATCCTGCCGATGCCGTCAATCTCTGCAGCCTCATACAAAGCGGGATCGATCCCACTCATCGCGGCCAGATAGATAATGCTGTCCCAGCCGATGTTCTGCCAGATGCCGGAGAAGGTATAAATCGGCCTGAAAAAGGCGGAATACCCGAGAAGCGAGGTGTAGTCCTTGCCGGTGATCCACTGGACAACCTGCGTGACGACTCCTTCGTCCGCCGTGAAGATATGAATAATCCCGCAGACGACCACCAAGGAAATAAAGTGAGGCATATAGGTGATCGTTTGAACGGACTTTTTGAATTTCCCGTCTCGTATTTCATTTAGCATTAACGCCAGAATAATCGGCGCAGTAAAACCAAACACGATGCCCCAAACATTAAGGAGAAGCGTATTCTTGATCACTCTCCAAAAGTATGGTCCCTGAAAGAAATCCACGAAATGCTTGAAGCCCACCCAATCGCTTTCAGCAAATCCGAGCAGCGGCTTATAATCCTTAAAGGCGATAAGAACCCCCCACATCGGACCGTAACAAAAGACGAGAAACCATGCGACGACCGGAATCGCCAGCAAGTAGACGAACCAGTTCTTCTTCAGATCTTTTTTGATCGTCTTTCTCGTATTGTTGAGTTTTGGGGCCTTAGCGGCCGGATCAATGCTTCTTGATGTACGGACGACTTCCATGAACGAATCACCTACTCTTCTTCTGAATTCTCTGAAACAATAACGAGGGGCCCAAGCTTCCCAGCCCGGTCACCCTCGTTATGTTCCAATCTCTATCTCAGGCCATCCTGCGATTATCTGCTGTTATAGCGATCCAATGCCGCCTGATGAATGCTCAGAAATTCGTCCAGCCCCATCTTCTTGGCTTCTTCCAGGAACTTGTCGTACGCGTCTACCTGCAGCTCGCCTTTGATGATTTTAGCGAAATATTCCCCGCGCAACGTGGACAATTGGTTGCCCAGCTCCGCTTCCCGCGAGGCTTCCTCTTTCGTGAACGAAATCGGAGGCACCGCCGCGCTCGTATCCATGTTCTCGGTCCATTCTTCCCGAATATCCCCGGAGTAGCTTCCTTTCGCTACGATCAACGGGTTGGAGTTATGCTCGTCACGGATATCCGGCCAGATGTGTCTGCGATATTTATCCAGCGCAACCGCAACCGGCTGTCCATCCGGATCGTTGTAAATGTAGCTGTTTTCCGGGTAATACGGCTTGCCGTTTTCATCGATGAGGTGGACCGTGCCGTATTCGCCGTAGTTATAGATCTCCCAGCCTTTCTTCGTATAAGCAAAATCGAGCCAAGCCATCGCCGCTTCCACATTCTTGGCCTGGGTCGTAATGGCCGCTTCGGTCCCCGTCCGCTTGAAGTTCTTGTACGTCGTGGCGGCTTTATCCCCTTTGTTCAGGACCGGGTTCAGCGCCCCTACGAAGTCGATATTGTTCTGTTCCTTCCAGTAGCTCCACATCGTATCGGGCGAATCCATCATCACGGCGGTCTTCTCGGAAATGGCGCTGGCCATTCGTTGGTTAAAGTCAGCCGTCGCCCAATCCTTGTTCAGCAGCCCTTCCTTGTTCCATTGCTGCATCGTCGCCAGGTATTCCTTCGCTTTGGGTTGAGCCGGTCCCCAGGCTACCTTGCCGTTGCTGTCCAAGAAAGTCCAATCCCATACGCCATAGGCTCCGTTTAGGATCCCGGTAAAAATCTGACCGTAGTTCGATCCATAGTTCAGAGGTTCGCTGTACCCCACTTCCTTGGCTTTGGTCAGGAAGGCATGCCACTCATCAATTGTTTCAGGAACCGGAAGCCCCGTTTTATCCAGCGCCTCCTGCTTGATCAGCATCCCGAACCACATCCACTCCGAATAGGGAGCAATTCCGTAAAAACCAAGCAGCTTGCCGCTATCGGTGACCGTTGTTTTTCTTCGGGTCTCATCGGAATTCCGCCAAGCGGTATAGTTCGGCGCATTCTTCTCCATCAAATCGGTGAGATCCAAATACGCTCCATCGTTCACACCCGCCTCGAAGCCCCCGGGATACCGGCCAGGCTCGATGATGATGTCCGGCAAATCGCCGGAAGAGATCATCAAGGTGAACGCATCCGCTTCTTGCCCCACCGGCGGGGTGATGAAGTTGACCTTAATTCCCGTCAGCTTCTCCACTTGCTTCTGGATCGCGTGATTGTTCATATCCGGGATGTTGCGGTTGGCGGGCATCCAGACGTCCAGCGTCACATCCCCTTTGAACGGATAAGCGGAGTAGTCGTTCGGAATTTTTTCGTCAAAAATATCGCCCAGATAAGTATCGTTTAAGGTCGCATTCACCTCATTGATCTGCTCCGGGGTTGGCGCCGTATTACCGCGAATGTCCGTACTGATGTCTGTAAACGAGGTTTCATGGTTTGGCTGCTCGTCGGAAACATTCTCCTGCTTGTTGCTATTATTTGGGGACGCGTTGTTTGAACCGCCCCCGCTGCACGCCGTAATCATCGAGACCGCAAGAATAAAAACGAAAACAAAACCAAAAATACGTTTCGATTTGTTGTTCATAGAATCCTCCCGTATATTAATCTCAAACCTCAACAACCCCCGACATCACCGTTCATCCCCGTTTCAACACATCGCCCCTTTCGGATCGGCCTAACCCCCTCCATCATCCAGCCCGTTATCACGAAGTAATATTATTGTTTTGTTACAGTTTTTTTGTATCTTTGCGTTGATTATAATCTTCGTTCGACGCGATGTCAACGCTTTCATTTGCGTATTTATCGATTTTATTAAAGAAGTAAACTGATGGTTCGAATCAAAGCTTTTGTTTCAAAAAAACTGTAATTAATCGCATTCCCTCTCTTCCCCAGCAGGTAGCGAAATCGGCACGCCAATGCCGGTGGGTATCCCGAAGTCCGGCATCCCGTTCGCTTGCCAGCCAAAGCTTTGGATTCTTGTACTGCGGGGTGAACCCGTCGAGCGTTGTTGATCCGCTTCGGGATAATCATAAGCATGGTAAACGATCCAGTCCTCAGAGCCGTCTGGAGAAACGGTAAAGCTGTTGTGCCCCGGCGCGTAGACCCCATTTGCTGGATGCTTGGCAAAGACGGGCCCGTCCTCTTTGATCCATGCCTTTGCATCAAGCAAGTCCGCGGTGTCCGGGATCCTCGTCATTCCGAGACAGTAATCGTCCGACCAAGTGGCACTTGCCGAAAACACGAGAAAGATCCAGCCGTTGCGCCGCAACAACACAGGCCCTTCGTTAATCGCCATTCCGCCCTGCTTCTCCCACGATTCCGTCGGAGCCGTAATCAGAACATTTGGACCTGTCAGCGTCCATGGATTGGTCATGCGGACGGCGTAAACCGCAGAACCATAGTCGGGAAAATAGCCGTAACCGGAATAAAAGAAATACAGCTCCCCCTGATGCTGGAGTACCGTTCCGTCCAGTCCCGGAAATTCCGTATTCATCACGCCTTTAAACCGCCACTCGCCGTTTATCGGATCCTCGCCCTCAAGTTCAAGCACGCAGACGCGTCTTGTCTCGTCCCCGCCGCCGTCGTTGGCTGTGTAGTAGATGTACCAGGATCCATCGATGCAATGTAGTTCCGGCGCCCACAGGTTGTGGGAAAAAGGGCCATTCGGCTCGGGGATCCATACCGTCTTTGGCGTTACGCTCCCTAGTCCGGTCAGCGTTTGGCTGTGCCAAAGGGCGATGCGGTCTCCCAACGTAACCGACATATAGTAGCTTCCATCGGGATGCCGAACAATCCACGGATCGGCACCATTTGACAAAATCGGATTCAAAAACGTGTTATTCACTTGATTTCCCCTCCTAAATTCGTACTACATCTGAAGGACTACTAAAATATTTGTTTTATTACAAACATCTTATTTAGTTTTCATCACCATAATCTCTTATCTAGCGAATGTCAACGTTTTCATTTTGGGTAGGGGGGGAGAACATAGAAAGCCATCCGCTCCCCATTGGGGTAGAGATGGCTTAATGATTACTTTTGGGACCGCTGGATTGCCGTCAGCAGCAACGCCTGCTGCTCCAGGACATCGTTTAACATTTCGTACAGGGTGTCCAGGGTGACTTCCGTTGATTTGAGGTTTTGCTGCTTGCGAGAAGCGAATTGATGTTGGAGCTCCTCCACCTTTACGCGAAGCGGATCGGCCGGAATATGGAAATGCGGCTTGGCAGCCGGCTTCTTAGTTGCCATCTACGACCACCACCTTTAAATCACCATTGCGGTCGAGACCCGCTGTTTTCAAGGCATAAACCCCTGGCTCCTCGCTGCTGATCGTCACTTCCGCAACGCCTTTCGCCGTCTTCACCGTTTGCCGTATTCCGTTTAATTCAACGGCCACTTCCTCGTTAAACTCCTTTTGCACCTGTCCCTGACAATCGATTACAGTGATTTTTACCGTCACCGTATCTTCACCGTCCGCCTGAATTTGGGTCTTATCCGCCTCCATACGGACGAAATTCCCCGTAAATCGGCCTTCTGCGTATCGTGTGAACAGTAAGTTCCCCCCCTGATATTGCTCCTGGCTAATCGGGATGAGGTCCGGGGATTCGATTTCTCCGGCTAATTCGCTCACCGCGAACACCCGACCCTCTTCGTCAATCTGCGCATAATAATTAGGCAAACTCAATCACCTCCCAGGAAATCTCCGCGTAGGCCTCGTAAAATCCCTCATAAAAGTTAAAACGCAATTTATTCCCGTCGATCAGCCTCGCGCAAACCGAACCGTCCATCAAAGGGGAAGATTGAAACCAATGAGATAACCCGGAGGTGGTGATGTTGACGAATGTCTTTTGCGGATTTACCGCGGAGATCGTCACCTCTCTCACTGTGGACCCCGTTCCATTCGGATAAAAATAGGAAATGCTCGCCGAACCTCGCTGAACATTTTTGATCCCCACGTCTTTCCACCCCCATCCCTCAGAATATTGCAGCGATCCTTTATAGATTCGAAAGTCAGGACTCTCATGAACTTCTCGACTATAGACACCGAACCCCGAGACGTGGACGATATCCGTCTGAGCCCCGGGATCCGTCAGCGTCAGCCGTATATACGATCCCGTAAATAACTGATCGAACGGATGGTATCGGGGAGGCTCATCCGTGCCGCTATGGGAATACGTGTATATTCTAGTCCAATTTGTAATGTCATTGCCGATTTCAACGAAGAAGTTTCGCGGCGGGGCAACCCAGTTGTTTTCGAAGCTGATTCCTTCGATCTCGGGATACCCGGTCGTAAGATTCACGGTCATAGATTGAGGAAAAGAAACGGATCTCCGGTCGACCATCCAATAATTGTCGCCGTATTGTCGATAAGGTGCATTGGGAACCCCAAC
The DNA here is from genome assembly GCF_001486505.1 of Paenibacillus rubinfantis. Lineage (GTDB taxonomy): Bacteria > Bacillota > Bacilli > Paenibacillales > Paenibacillaceae > Fontibacillus > Fontibacillus rubinfantis. The sequence continues at coordinate 85,549 of NZ_LN909061.1, read as the reverse complement.
GACTACTCCACCCGTAACGGAAAACGGCTTGTATTTGGCGACGTTCCCGCTGAGCCGACCGGACTTCAAATGCCTGCGGCAAAGCGTCGCACGCGCAACCCGATCCCCGGTTACGGCGGATAAAGCGATCCGGTCCGACGTAATCGCCCCGACAGCAATCCCTTCGGTACCGATTTGCGGCGCATCCCCGGCTTTACCGGTATGCCGATGGCCACCGGTCGCGCGAAATAAGGCATCAATCGCTTCGATATTCTCGTTCTGAGCCGTCCTCCTGACGGTATCAGAAGGCTCAAATGTAGTTAAACCGCTAGGCAGTTTTGGCATAAATACTCCCCTTTCATCGTAACCTCATGTTCGTGTAGCTCCAGGCTTCCAGATTTCCAACTCATCCCAGGACATATCAAGCGCATCGAGTTCCTCCCAGGATAAACCGGCAGAATCCAGCTCTTCCCATCGTAAATAGGTAAATTGGAAGACCAATTGAAGATGGGCGGGGACGATTTCACGAAGCGCGTTTTGCATATCCGGCAAATTCGGCGGAACCCCACGCTTGCCGATAAACGTAATCACCACTTCGTAATGGTTGAAATTTTCCTGTACCTGGATTTCTCCGTTCTCAAACGAATCCGCCACCTCTTTGATCACGGCCAGCGTTACGGTCCCGGCTCCCCGAATCTTCGACTTAATCACCGAACGTCGCTGCTCCAGAGGTTTATCTTCGTCACTTGGAATGCCGCAAATGCCTTCCCAAGCGGATAACCCCCAAGTCGCCCGATCGATAAAAAACTGATCCAACACCTCCCGAATCTCGGCGTTCAGATCCATCAACTCCCGGGCTTCGCGCGTCATCAAATTCCCGACGATGCCCAGCTTTCCGCTGGCTTCCTTCGGCATATAGTAATCAGGTAAATAATCCATCATATCATTCTGGATATTTCGAGCCATGACGACTTTGCTTGGACTAGACAACGAAATTCACCGTCCCCGCCACAGCAACCTGCTCTTCGCCGATATTCAGGTTCTGATTGGCTACCCCGTTAAGGGTCAGGTTCTTGAAATCCGTCACAGCTTCGATATCGAGAAGCAAGCCGAATATCCGATTATACGGGACGACCGGGCTTTGGAAGGCCAAGTCGGCCAGGAATGCTTTTAACTTCTCACTGAACAACGCCTTGACGTTCGCCAATACCGCTCCTGAAGCCAGCGTCACATTCGCCGTAACATTGATCTTCAACTCCTGGGCAGGCGTTACGGTGACGGAAGCTCCTACCGGCCGCCGTTCCTCTACAGCCTGTCTGACGGCCTCCACGATGGAAGGAACCGGGGCGATTTTATCTTCCGACAGCACGGATAACTTAACGGTTCCGCCGCCGTTCCAAACGGGGAATACCTTCACGTCGCCAACCCCTCGCACTTCGAGCGCCCATTGGCGGTAATGCCAGGCATTACCGCTGGTCGCAGGCCGGCGCACCCGGTCGTAATAACGAACCAACAGCGATTCATCGGATTCGGTCTCTGCGCCGTTCACAAATTCCTCGGGGTTGGTTACCGATACGATCCCGGATAGATTTCCCAGCACCAGCTTAATTCGGCCTTTATCGACATTCCCCCGTTTCCCTCCGGCAGCCGCCACGGCTTTTACCGTCGCTTTCTTCTGCTTGATGATCCCTGGTCCCGTCGTGAAAAAAGTAACCGCCTCTTCTTCATCCGTCGATACGGCGGTTTCCTCCCGGGTGACTGTGTCATCATCCCCCCTAAACACCAGCCTCCCTTCTGCCTTCACGCTTGGACGCCGGGTCAAGCCAAGTTCTCCGGCGCGGAGGTCTAGGTACTCGGAAGGCTGTTCTGGGCCGGCAAAGCCAAACTTCAGCACATGGTCCAACTCAATGTAGGCATGCGCCAATTCGATCGCAGCAGGGGACAGCAAATCGAAAGTGATAGAGCCCTGCCGGGTATCGATCTCCTTCGGCGAGGCGTCCCGCATCCGCTGCAAAATCGCTTCTTTGGTCTGATGTTCAAACACGTTTATATCCGCACCTCCTGCTGTACTGTCCCTTCTGTGGTATGAACCGTAAAGGTCACGAACAGCTTATCGTTCTCCCGTACGATGAGAAATTGGTCGACCGCAGTAACCCGATCATCTTCTCGAAGCGCTTCGGTAATAACCCTCGTGATTTCACTTTTGAGCAACTGCTGGGAAATATCTTGGCCCAGCAAGCTTTCGATTTCACAGCCGTATTGACTGTTATAGATCAGATACCGGTACCGCGCCGTTTGGATCGCCTTGCGGATAAATTGACGTACGGCTTCCGTTCCGTCTATGATCCGCTCGACTACCAGGCCCGTTTCGAAATCGAGTGCATAAGTCCGGGATGGGAGCGTTGCCGGTTTGGCTTCTGCATAACGCTCCTCTCTTCTTTGCAGCGGAGACAACGCCATCAGTACATCACCGCCCGATCCAAAATAAGATAGGTTTGCCCCTGATGAATGCCGGCTACGATCACGCGATCATCTTTCTTCAGTTCATCTGTGAATTCAAGTTCGGCTTCCTGTACCGTCAAATTTGCGGAGGACATGCCGAAGGAAGTGAATTCTGTGATCTCACCACTCCCGCTTGGGGTTGTCAAAATAGCTACCCACGAGAGGGATGTGGAAGACACTTCCGTCTTTCCCTCGCTCTTTAAATTTACTTTCCGCGTATATTTCGTTAACGACTGAGCCACGATCAGATCGTCCTTCTCCAGCTCCACATTCATATGATCCACTTTAATCTTCAACTCAGGCGGCGGCGCTGTCACTGTCGCCAACTCCAAGGTGATGTCCGAGTTGTAGCCGATGGCTCGGATTAATTGCACAAGCTGGCTCGCTCCCGAGCCTTCGATGCGTTCCATTATCCGGCCCCCTTCTTCTCTTCCTTGTATTCCAGTTTGGGAATGTCGTCCGTCGCCGACAAGGTTAACGACATGGTATGGCGGCCGAGCTCAAACCGATGTTCGTCGGCCGACACGTAATAACCGCCAAGAATGCCCGTCACCGATTCCTTAACGTACACGCACGAACCGGAAATCACGTCGGCGATCCCCAAGCAATCGATACGCGCTTGATCCTCGATGGTCGCCAAATCTTGAAGCAGCTGCTTCGCACGTTGCTCCATCTGGGAGGAGGTCATCGCCTGATCCGGCTTCTCCAAATGCTGCATCACGCCAAATTTCCGAATCAATTCCGAATCCTTGGCGCTGGCTGACAGCTCCTTCTTTTTCCCGTCCTCGCCGATAACCTTGATTTGGGTACGCGTTTCTTCGATGGATTGTGAGTAGCTGGCTCCAAGCAGGTTAACGCCGTTCTCCAGCACCCACTTCCCCTTTTGCTCTTTGCGTGCCAACAGCTGCAGCTTACCTTCCCTCGAGGTGATCCAGAACCGCTGGCCGGTTTGCTTTTCACTTTCAGTCAAGGCCATGACCATCATTTCGAACAAGGTCTTGTCGCGCAAGACCAGCTTCGGGATGACATAACCCGTATCCTGAATTTCCCCTATCGGGATGGAGAACTCGTTACATAAGCGTTTCACCACCGCAGAGGCCGTTTGCCCGCGAAAGATTTTTGTATCCTTGCTCTTGGTCAGGTAAATGTTTTCATCGTAAGCCGTTAAAGACATCTGGCCCTTGGAGTCGATCTCATCCGCAAATAGGACGCCTCGAAACAGCTCTTGATCGTCCAGGAGAAGTCGCAGTTCTCCGCCTTTCTGGAGGTTCATCAACAATTCGCGAAGATCGCCGGTGTTGGACAACTCAACGACCAGCTTGCGTGCGGCTTGTTTGATATCGCCGGACCAGTTGACGGACTTGACGATCGGATCCAAAAAAACGTCTTTCTCCTCATCCTTATAGGTCACGCTCCAGCTCATGAAGGAATCACCAGCTTCTGACCGGGGATGATCCGATTCGGATCCTTGCCGATTACCGCTTGATTCGCCGTGTATACTTCCCTCCACCGGTCGCCGTTGCCGAGCGTTCGCTGTGCGATTTTCCACAACGTATCCCCGGGGATGACGATGTAGGCGGCCGGAGGTGTCTTCGTGTCAGGGCGATATTCTCCCGTAATCACCATCGCTTTCCCTGACCCGGTCGTCTCCACTTGACGGAACTGCATTTCCTTATACTCCTTCAACTCCAGCTCGAAAAAAACGTCACCCGGGTTCCCCGCGCGTTCGCTGTATTGGAAAGAACGGAGAGTCACCAGCCCTTTGAGCTTCGTGCCTGTAATGTCGAGTCGAATGGGACGTCGGCTTCGCATCCAAGACTCGATCTTCTCCACGGTTGCCCAGGGATCCGGCAGATTCTCATATTCGCAATATCCGGGATGATAGTCACGCGGAAAAAAAGAAGCAAACGAGTACTCCTTTAACGCCGCCTCTCCGATGACCGTGTATTCTCCTAACTGCGTAACCTGGATGTCCTCATAACCATGCGAGCTTTTTACCGATACCTGTTCCGGATTCACCGGTAACCACAACCATTCCTTCTCATCGATGGTCTTTAACCAAAATTCAAGTGATGCCATTTACGCCATCAACCCTCCCGCCGCTTTGATCTCGCGGGCCAGCGCTCTAGCGATCGCGTCGATATCGGATTCCTGGCGGACGTGAAACGTATTGCCTGTAATCGATATGGCGGCTCCCCCGCCTGCCCCGTTTGAGAATTCCCGGTTCTCGGCAGCCGTCATAATGCGCTCTCCCTTGTGTAGCCGGGCCATCATTCCGTCATAGGGCACATAAGACATGCCATGATAGCGGCTCGTCGGAGGACCTCCGTTTGATGTTGCTGCATTACCACCGGCCCCCTCATTCTCGTCACCGCTGAAAATATCGAACACGCTGAGGAAGGAGCTGATTTTATCCTTCACTTTGTTAACCTGCTCCACGATCCAATCCATGTGGTACTTGAAGGCGTATGCCAACCCAGCAACGGCCACCCCTACCAGCAGGACGGCGGCAATAATCGGAAGGAATGGTGCAACAGCCGCCCATCCCGCTACCGCAGAAGCCCATAAGGCCGGCGCAAAAACGCCAAGCAGCAAAGCGGCTATGGAGCCGATCGTAGCCAGTACGATATCCCCGTCCCGGGTTAAGACTTCAACGACGGAGGCTAGGGCTTCACCAAGGGGCAGCAAGGCTTCCCCTAACGGGGCTAACGCCACGGTGATCCGATTCTGCAGCATACTCCACTTGTCACCGAAGCTTTGGACCTCGCCCGCCTGGTTTCGAATCGCGTTTCCTGCCGTATTCATCGCCGCAACTACGCCGCCAAATTCAACCTGCCCGTTCTTCAGGGCGGATACCAGATCGCCGCTGACGCTGTGACCAAAGTACTGAGCAGCCACAGCTGCGGCCTCCGACTCGGTCGCCGCCGCTTTAATCTTAGCGGTAATAGCGGCAAGGCCTTCCCCTTTTATGTCCTTTCGGAGCGCATCCTGGATTGGGGTTAATCCGGAAGATTGCCATTTGGCCATCAAGGCCATCGACTGCTCAAAACTAAGCCCCATTTGCTGCAAGGGGATGCCAAGCGAGCCCATATTTTTGAGTAAATCCCCCATACCTGCCCCACTAACACGGCTTGCAGCGAAAAATTGGTCCATCATCAAAGTTCCTTCGCCGGCCTTCTTGCCCCAAACACTCATGACCGAAGCCGCTGCGTTGGCCGCTTCGGCACTGTTCGCTCCACTTAATCGCGAAGCATCCAACACCGTTTTGGACATTTCGGTTAACGTCGTTCCCGTAAGCTTGGCTTTGCCGCTCAATGTCCCCATCACACCAGCGATCTCATTTAGGTTTTGCGGCACCTGTCCGCCAAGCTCTCGCAGAGACGCGACCATCCCTTTCATTTGGCCAGGGCCGGCCATTGAAGCGGCACGCAGGGTCCCCACTGCCGTGCTGAATTCCTTGGCAGCCGCAAGCGACCGATCCTGCAGTTGACCGAGTAGGCTGCCTGCCGTGCTAGCCGCGGATGAGAGCATCTTCTTCCGGTCTTCCGGCAGGTTCTGAATCGCGGTGTTGCCTGCGATATTTTGCAGCCGTTTGATTCCTTTTAACTTCGGCGGAGTGTTGGGTCCAACCGGGAACCCGAGCTGCGCAGCCAGAGCATCGTCCGCCTTCTTCTTGGCCGAAGCGGCTCTCTTGTCCTGAACCTTCTGCCACACCCCGGCAATTGGCTTGCCCAGCGCCTTCGCCCCTTTGGATACACTTTCCGCCTTGGCCTTAACTGCCCAAGACAAATCCAGCATAAAGTTGTCGACGGCCGGCTTCATCGCGGCCAGCTTTTTCCGCATAACCCCAGCGGTTGCACCCGCTGCGAGTTGTAATGAAACGAATTGTTTGGCCACTTTAGCCCCGGTGCTCTGCGTCGCTTCCAGCTCTTTCCCGATGCGGGCAAACCCGCTGACCTGCTCAAGCTGGGACGTTGTTTTTTGCAGCTGGCTCATCATTTTGTTGAGCTTATTCAAGTCATTTAACATCGCCTTCGAAAAGTCGGGAATACTCCCGCCTGCCGATGAGCTCAACCTCCTCGCCTCCCCTGTTCAGCCTTTACGGCTTCAGCCTGCGGGCGGCTCTCTCCTGCTCCTTGCGCGCCTTCTCCTCCTCTTCCAATTGCAGCATCATCGAGGCGTACATAAACCTCTTTACGTTCTCGTCTTTGTTGTACACCTCATCCGGCGGCAAGTGATGGCGTTGGAAGATCAGATGCAGCAGGAAGGCTTCTCCGCCCGCTTTGATCAGTTTTTTATTTCATCTTCATCACTGTCGAAGCCGCTGATTTCCAAAATTTCTGCGGACAGCTTGGCGATCTCACCGGCCAACAACAACCCGAGGATCGCTTCGGTTGGGGTCCCGTATTTCTCAACCAGCTCCTTGGCCGACCAATCCGGGATCAGGCATGCCTTCTGGATAACCAGGGCACCGAACTGTTCATCGTCCAGCACCTTTTCCCGCTTAGGCCCTTTTCCGGTGAAGTGGGTGCACTGCTCCTGGATTCGGTGTATCGTTTTGCCGTCCAACGCCTGAATTTGAAAATCCACGCCAAGCCGTTTCATCGGAACGTCCCTTTTCGGTTTACTGTCCGCCCCAAGCAAAGCCTGGAGTACGTGATTTTGTCGGTTATCCGTAATCGCCATCGATCTTCATCTCCTTAAAAAATGGTGTATTCCCCAATGGATGGGGGGCAAGTACGTAAAAGGTTCCTACGATTGCCCTCGCCTGCATCGCATTCATGTTTTCAACTGATCACCTCGCCCGTTATTCCGCAACGAGTTTATCCAACAATTCGTAGCCGGTAAAATTAAAGGGAAGCTCTTCCTCCACGATGGAGCCCACTTCGAAATGCATCAACGGGATTTTATCGAAAGTAACGCCCTTCAATCGAACTCTGTACGCTCCATAGGACTCCGGATCCTCCAGCTTCAAGATCAACTCCGTCGTAAAGGCACCTTGTTTGTCATCGGCGATTTGTCCGATAAGCTCGACGAACTCGGAGGTCACTTTATACCCGGTAATCGTCCCGGAGCCGCTGAGTCCGGTTACTTTATGCGCCGTCCAGCGCGTACCGGAACGTTTGATTTCCTCCTTGGTAATTTCCACGTTGGCTTCCGCTGATTTGACGTTGGTCAGCCAGCGACCATCGTAATACACATATCCGAAAGTTCCATTGATCACTCGGGTTGAATCCAGCACTGATACCCCTCCTAATGAGATTTATTCCTCTTCTTCCTACACCTTAATGGTTAGGAAAATCCGCTCCATGCTGTCGATCTCCGTAAAGGCGATCCGTAAATACACGGTGTCGCCTTCCGATTGCCGATCCGGGTCCAGCGTAACTGCGATATCCGTCAACACATTGTTCAGCTCCAGCCGCTCCAAATAAGCTTTGACGGCCGAAATGAGCGCGGCCTGCCCGTCAGCATTGTTATCCAGCTTGCCGATATACGCATCGGCGGCTGCCTTCGTAATATCGGTGGAAATCGCTTGACGCGCCCGCATGGCTCGAACCTTCTTCCCACTCGTGACCAGGCCTTGTTCCACCTTAACCTTCTCCCCGTCATGAACCAGAACAAGCGAGCCCTTCTGCAGGGCGGTATTGATCTCCGTATTCCGCAGCCGTTTGGCCACGTCGCTTGCATACACCGGAGCATACGTAATCGATTTGTTGATTCCGGTTCCCGCAATTAATCCGGCGATGTAAGGAGCGTAAAGCGCGGAGCTGTATACCGTCCCTTCGATGTTGACGCCGCTGATTAAATTCACCGCGTAATCGTCAGCCAGATCCACGCTGCGTTGGTTGCCCTTCACAGGATCCAGATCGTCTTCGGCCTTGCCGCCGAACACCGTCAGGAAGTGCTTGCCTTCATCGTCGCGGCTGTCCGCGCACCATTTTAACGTGGCCTTTTGTTCGCTGGCTGGGACTTCTCCCGGAAAAACAAACACGTTAAAATGCCGGGTGCTAAATACGTCGCGAATCGCGGCATAATCAGCAGCGACTGGATCCCCTCCGCCGCTCGGTACTGGCACCGTATAAACAAGCACCTCTTTCGCTCCTCCCAAAAGAGCAAGGCGGATTGGCTCCACAAACGCGTCGCCGAACCATTTGGCGGCCTCGGATTCTTTTTCCACGGTAAAAAATTGACCGGCACCCGCTCCCTCATACTGAAACAACGGCAATGCCACGGTTCCCCGAGCTCCCCCTTTGATTTGCGCCGCGGCCGCCTCCACGAAATTAATGTATAAACCAGGCCGTACCGGCAAGCTGGTTGTATCCCATGTTCCACCCATGACTTCATGCCACCTTTCAGTTGTTTGTCGTGCGAAATTCCATATGTTTGATTTTGTCCTGCGATCGGAACATCACCGGTTCGCGCGATTGTAGCTGCAGTGTACTCTGGCATTTGTGCAAACCGTTCTCTATCCGTTCAGCGGAGGTGATCGTAAACGACTCCACCCGGATCGGCTTCATGCCGGCACCTGCTCCTTCATCCGAGCCTGTACTTTCGTTCATCACATATCGGCTGAGCGACTCCATATCGTATAACGCGGCTTCCACTGCGCCTGCATAGTAACCGATCGTATATTGGCGCTCGAGCAGCGTATGGCTTCTCGAATCGCTCCTTCGGACTTCCTGCTTCAGCATGACCACAAAATCCCCGGCGACTGGTTCAACAGGCTCCTGGAACCAATGAACCATAGAATCGGGGAACCTTTTCGTGATCAACTCCGTTAAACCGCCTACCTCCTCGGCCAATAACACGTTAAAGTCCCTCCCTTAGGCCGAAGCCCTCTTACCTTTTCCAGCGAATTGTTATTGTTATAAACCCCATCCCCCGTTTCTTCGCGAAGTGATCCATTCAACGAACCATTCCGGCCGCATTTCGGATTATAGGGGGTTCCCAGACACGCCGAATAGGATGAAATTTCTTCACCTGGGGGTGAAGAGAAATCATCCTATTGCGGGCATCGGATCGTTTGTTATACTGGACTTACTTGTAAACTTCTGTAAGAGGAGGCTGGGAAATGGAGCCGATCCGTGTCATGCTGGTGGAAGACGATCCGTTCTGGAGGGATCATATCAGTGCGGATTTAAGCGATGAGCCAGACATTGAGGTGGTTGCCGTGACGGCCACGAAGGAAGAAGCGCTCGAAGCCGCGAGTCGGCGGAAGATCGACGTGGTGCTGATGGACATCAACTTGACAGGCAACCAGCTGGATGGCCTTGAAGCGGCGGAGCGAATATTGTGGCTTCCCTTGCAGGATTCGGTAAAGGTCATTATGTTAACTTCAATCACCGAAGCGGAAGTGATCCTAAAATCGTTTCGTCTCGGTGCCATCAATTACATTAACAAAGCGAGTTATCAGGATATTTTGCAGGCGATTCGCGAAGCCCAAACCGGGCGGTCCTCGATCCATTCAGACGCCGCAGGGATTATGCGCAGCGAAATGCAACTGATGGAGCTAACGCCAACGGAACGCGAGGTGTTCGACCTGCGCAAGACCGGTCTCAGTAAACGGGAGATTTCCGAGCGTCTGCATAAATCGACGAATACGATCAAATCCCAGCTGCGCAGCATCAAAAATAAATTAACGCAATTTAAGATGGATTAGCCCGATCGGCCCAGGCCCTCAATTTGCTGGCCGCCTTCAGTCTGCGGGACGGATTTGTTGGCCGATAGCGAACCAACGGGAAGTGAAGAATGAACGTGGTCCCCTTTCCGGGTTCGCTGGTAACGGTCAGCTTGCCTCCATGCTTGCTGAGAACACTGGAGCAATAGGATAAGCCCAGCCCATAGTTTAAGGCGTTCTTCTTCGTCGTAAAAAAGGGCTCAAAGATCTTGGACATGTACTCATGCGGGATCCCGTTCCCCGTATCGCTAACCTCAATCCGGAAATCCCGGCGCGTTACAGCGGAACGGAGAGTGATCGCACCGCCGGAGGGCATGGCATCCAAGGCGTTGCGAATCAGATTCGATAACGTCTCGCTGACGTGTACCGCATCGCAGATCAACCGTCCATCGGCTTCATACTCGGAGGACAGGGTTACCGGACGATTCTCCACCAGCGTTGCTGCTGAGCGGATCACGGAGTCGATCAGCGACCCCACCTCGAGTTCCCCCTCATCTAGGACAATATCCTCCGCTTTATCTTTTATGCGATTCACCATGTGCAGCAAATGACGGGTTAATCCATGAACCTGCTCAATCGTATGGGCGGCTTTCCCGGTATGTCCCGATTGCAGCAACGCGCTGCATTTTTCCGCCAAGTAGTCGATTTTCTGGATCTCATTTTTGATCGTATGGTTCAGAATCGATACCCCCATCGTCAGCGTGCGGATGGAATAGTCCAAACGCTCCCGTTCGATGCGCAGCTTAATACCCAGAAACCCGTATCGCACCGTGTAGAACAGAATAACTGCCACCGCGCCTAAGATCACGATCACATTGCCATGCCACATGCCATTGCTATCGAGTTCAAGACTCCACCACCCCAGCTTCAGGGATTCGAATCCAAGGTAATCACTGGTATATGCCCAACACATAATGAGCGGAAACACCAGAGTTCTTCTCCGGACCCGCCGCAGCTGCGGATCCCTTTCACGGGCATATGCACGGTAATAGAAGTAGCAGCCCAGAAGAACGTAGATCCCGTCCCAATATCGAAAACGCTCCACCTCGAACGAATTCCATGGTTCAAGTCGCAAATGCGTGACAAGCAAGGCCATCGCGCCGACAAAACCCAGGAAAGACAGCCCCTGTTTTAACCGGGTTCTCATCGATTCGTTTAGCCATAGGCCGCCCATAAAGAACGCAAAGGGAAGGAGATAGAAATGGATGTTCATGGCCACCACAGTGGACAAGTAAAGCATGCGACTGACACTTTCAGGCAGCCACTCGGCCCCCTTAAACACGGGCATAATGGTGAGGTGCATTGCAAAAGCGTAACTGGCGGCTCCGCCAAGCAGCATCGTTAAGGCAATCCAAAGATTACTTCTTCTGCGGTGAAACAGAAAAATGAGGCCCAATGACCAAAGCGACACAAACATCAGAATATACAAAAATTTCATGCACCCAAAACTCCTTCACCCCGAATACAAATTTACTATTATTTTATATTCTTCTACGGATTCCCTATGAAATTAATTAATTCCTGCTATCCTTTGGGTTATTTTTTGTTGGCGTAGAGCATGTCCATAAGGCAAAAAAAAGACTCACTTCTACTCTACAAACAAGCAGAAGTGAATCTCTTCATTCCAGAAACTACACATCCATGCCATGGATAAAGGGCTTCATCGGTTTATGCCTCACGTTTCAAAATCGCGATCCCGTTGACCGGCAGCTCGATCGTGCTGCCCACCGCCCGGCCGGTTTCAGCATCGGTGTAGCTGCGGCGGTCGAGCTCGACGCGAGCGGCGCGGCCGGAGAAGTTCTGCACGAAGACGAATTCGTGCTGACCGTCCGTCCGCAGCTGTGCGGTGACGCCGGCCGGTAAGTCGGCCTCCAACGCGCGGCGAACGCCGGCTTCCTGCACTAGCTTACCGTAGAGCGTTTCGTAGAAGGCCGGATCGCTGACCCGGGCGGCCAAATAATACGCTTTGCCTTGGCCCAGCTCGTTTACCGTCAAGGCCGGCTTCCCTGCGTAAAAATCGTCACGGTAAACGCCTATCACCTTGGAGCCTTCGGCATGAATATGCTCGCACAGCTCATGAATCTCATACGTCCCGCTGAAGCCCAGCGGATTCCCGTCTTCCAGAATCAACGCGTTGCGGTCATGGTCATGCAGGCCGTCGATTTCCTCGGCCCAAACGCCCACCGCCTTGCGCAGCGGTCCCGGGAAACCGGTGAGGTGGCACAGATCGTTCTCGTCGACGATGCCCGACCAATACGTGACGAACAGGGTACCGCCGTCCTTCACGAACTGCTCCATCTTGGCTCCGGTTTCCTCGCGTAACAGGTAAGCCATCGGTACGACCAGCAGCTTGTAGCCGTTAAAATCGTCAAATGAGCCGATAATGTCCGTCGGTACGCCCAGCTCCCACAACGCGTGGTATTGCTGCATGACGGTCTCTTCGTAATGGATGCCTTTGTTGCGCGGCCCCTGCGCATCATTGATCGCCCAACGGTTATCCCAATCAAACAGGATCGCCGCTTCGGCCGGAACGGTCGTCCCCACAACCTCCGTCAAGCCGGACAACGTGCGGCCAAGCGCGGCAACATCCTCGAACACGCGCGTATGCTCATGCCCGACATGGTCGATGACCGCGCCGTGGAATTTTTCGCTGGAGCCGCGGCTTTTGCGCCATTGGAAATATTGTACCGTGTCGGAGCCGTGGGCCACCGCCTGCAGCGAGGACAGCTTGTGCATGCCCGGGCGCTTCAGCTTGCTGACCGGCTGCCAGTTGGTGAGCGACGGCGTACTTTCCATCAGCATAAACGGTTTTTGCTTCAGCGAGCGGAACAAATCATGGTTAAAGGCAAACCAGGACCCCACGCCGGCGTCGGAATCCGCCTCATGCCACATCGGGTAGGCATCCCAGGAAATGACGTCCACGACCTTGGCAAACTCGCGGTAATCCAGCCCGTAGAACAAGTCCATCATGTTCACCGTACACGGCAGTTCTGGGTTGATTTGCTTAAGCGGCTGGATCTCATGCTTGTAGAAATCAATCGTCTGGTCGGACACGAACCGGCGCCAGTCCAAATTCTGTCCATGCACCATCATCTCGCCGTGTGGCGCCGGAGATTCCACCTGCGACCAGGACGTGTACGTGTGGCTCCAGAAGTTGGTCCACCAGGCGCGGTTCAGCGCATCCAGTGATCCGTACTTCCGCTTCAGCCAGGCGCGGAAGGCGTCCTGGCAGTAGTCGCAATGGCACTCTCCGCCGTATTCGTTGGACACATGCCAGCCGATCACTGCCGGATGGCTGGAGTAGCGCTCCGCCAGTTGGGTGTTCATTTGCGTTACTTTTTCCCGATAGACCGGGGAGGTAAAGCAGTGATTATGACGCATGCCGTGCAGGTTGCGCACCCGGTTCTTCTCAACGCGCAGCACCTCCGGATACTTCTCCGACATCCAGGCCGGCCGAGCTCCGCTTGGCGTTGCTAACCAGGCGTAAATGCCGTTCACGGCAAACGTGTCTAGCACGCGGTCCAGCCACTCGAAGCGGTAAACTCCCTCTTCTGGCTCCAGCGAAGCCCAGGAGAAGATGCCGATCGCCATCACATTGCAGTGGGCCAGCTTCATCAGCCGAATATCTTCGGCCAGCACCTGCGGATCGTGTAGCCATTGGTCGGGATTATAGTCGGCACCGTGCATGAAGACTGGCAATTTGTCGCTGATAGGCGGGTATTTCATCGGTTTTGGTGTTGAGTTTCTACTCATCAGAATATCTCCTCTCCGTTTCTGATCTGTATGACTTTAGTGGAACTACGTCTTTCGGGGGGCACTGCATCTCCCAGGGGAACTGCATCTCACAGGGGAACTACATCTCCCAAGGGAACTATACCTCCTGAGCGGAACTGTATTTCTCGGGCTGAAGGTCTCTCCCGGGCCGAACCTTATCTCCCGAAATGCAAAAGTGCAGTTGATATCGAGCAAGTGCCCTACTTACATCCGCTTAACTGCAAAAGTGCAGTTGATTTCCGGTCAAATGCCCCAATTGCGGCTGCTCAACTGCAAAAGTGCAGTTTATTTCCGGGCAAACAGCCCTTTTAACCTCAAACGTCACCTACCAGCTGTACAATTGCATTTCACACGCTGATATCAGGGGATTTTCTCAAATTCAAATGTACTTTTACAGTTCGACACTCTCCCCAACGGTCCTTCCTCCAAACATCCTTCGACGTTGCCATGAATGAAAAAGAGGGGACCGGCGTCCCCTCCTTTCACCCCCCGCCTGCTTATTGGGCTTGTGCGGCAAGGAATGCGTCGATTTGGCTCTGCAGCTCTTGTTGAATTTTATCCAGACCGGCCGCTTGCAGCTGTTTGTTCAGGTCGGCTTGACCTTTCTCCAGGTCTTTAATCAGGCCGTATTCCAGCGGAATTGCGTAACGCAGCATGACGTTGCCAACGTTCGCCACTTCGTTCTTCACTTTGGAATCGTCAAACACGAAGGTTTCCAACGGGAAGTGGTACACTTTCGACTGCCAGTCGGCCAGCATTTGGTTGCCTTCTTCCGGATAGGAAGAGTCGGTACGGTTCAGCAGCGAGTTCCAGCCCCATACGGAGTAGCCCGACAGGTTGTAGTTGTTGAAGCTTGGGCCTGGGCTGTACTTGTCGTCGCCAATCGGCTCATAGTGCTTGCCGGCGATGCCGTACATCGTCAAGTCGTGGATTTCCTTGTCGTTTTGCAGCAAGTCGATCAGCATCAGCGAACGTTCCACGTTTTTGGAAGTCGCATGAATCGCCATCCCGTTTTGTGTGGAAATGGCCCCGATTTTCTTCTTATCCGGCGTCAAGTCAGCTACGGTGACTTCCATTTCCGGCTTGTCGCGGCGGATTTCGCCAACGTTGCTCGAGATCGTCCCCAGGTTTTGCGCATAAGAGGAGGTTTTCCCGGCTTTGATGTCTTGGAAGACGTCGTTTTTGTTGCTTACGATGTTCTTGGACCAGCCATTGTTGTCGGCCAAATCCTTATAATACTTAACCAGTTCGGTGAATTCCGGCGTATCGTAGACGTTAAACACTTTCCCCGATGCATCGTCCAATTTGTAGGCCAGCGGGAAGTTGTAATCCACCAGGTTCCATTCGTTTTGCTGCTCCAGCAAAATTTGATCCAGCTCATGCCATTTCCAGCCATCGGCCGGTTTCGCTCCAAAAGGATTGATCCCTTTCTCACCCGCCCCAATCGCTTTCAAATAAGCGGCATAGGTTTCCGGGCTGTTGACCGGCTCGAGGTTATATTTCTTGCGCAGGTCTTCGCGAACCAAGACAACCTTGTCGGTCACTTCCTGGTTGTTGTTTGGCACCATATACTGCTTGCCGTTCACCTTGGATTGATCCCAAGAGGCTTGCGGCATGGCTTCCCAAGTCATTGGAGCGTATTTCTGCAGCATCTCGTCGGTCAGCTCCAGGAACCCTCCTTTGAGCACCTGGTCATTGTAAAAAGCCCAGTTCGCGGTGTAAGCGATGTCAAAGTCCTCATTGGCGGCAAATTTCAGCGGATATTTCTGGGTCCAGTCGGCCCAATCCAGAAACTCGGTTTCAACTGTTGCGTTGATTTTCTCTTTCAACAGCTTGTTGAGCTCGCCGTATACTTCATCATAATCCGCCGGTTTGCTGCCGATCATCAGCAGCTTCAGCGTCACTTCCTGGGACGTATCGACGGTCCCTTCCGTTGCTGCGGTATTGGTCTCCGCATTGGTAGGAGCCGCCGTGTTCGGAGTGTTGCTGCTGCTCGCGTTATTGTTCCCGCCGCCGCCGCAAGCGGACAGCAAGGTCGTTAACGCCAGTACCATAACCACAAGAAACGTTGCTTTCTTTTTCAGTTTCATGACGGATGTTCCCCCTAAAATTATGATAGATGAAAGCTTTGAATGAATGAGAGGTCAAAAGGTTCAGGTTATGATGATCCTTTTTAAACCTCCTCTATGTGATAACCGGGTTGCCCCGAGGTCATCCTTTCACAGCCCCAATCGTTAAGCCTTGCACAAAGTAACGTTGGATGAATGGATACGCGATCATGATCGGGCCGGTGGCCACGACCGTCATGGCCATCTTCAGGCTCTCCGTCGGGATATCCGAGGAGACAACGGCTCCCGCCGCCATCATCGCCTTACGCATGCCGTCCATGTTGCCAAGCAGGCGGTACAGGTAGTACTGCAGCGGCATCAGGTCGGAATTGGAGATAAACAACAGCGCGTTATACCAGTCGTTCCAGTAGCCTAGGGCGATAAATAACCCGATGGTGGCGAGCGCCGGCTTCGATAGCGGAATGACGAAACGCAGATAGATTTGGAAGTCGCCTGCCCCGTCGATTTTGGCCGACTCGATGATCGCTTCCGGGATGCTGCTCATAAATGATTTCATCACGATGATGTAAAACACGTTCATCAGCATCGGCAAAATCAGCACGATCAGCGTATCCTTCAGATCGAGATAGTTCACGATCAGCAGGTACCAAGGTACAAGCCCTCCGCTGAACAGCGTGGTGAAGAAGAAGAAGAACGAGAAGTGGCTGCGCCATTTAAAATCCTTACGCGCCAGCACATAAGCTGTCATCGAGGTGAGGAACAACCCGAACAGCGTGCCCAGCAAAGTGACGGAAATCGTAATGCCGTACGCCTTCAGCATTTCCTGCGGATACTTGAACAGGATGCCGTAGGCTTCCATGGAGAAAGCCGTCGGGATGAGCTGGAACCCGTTTTCAATAATTTTGCTCTCCTCCGTTAAGGAGGAGGAAATCACCAGGATAAAGGGGAAGAGACAAAAGACCGCCAGCAAAGTCAAAGCAATGTAGCCGATGATCTGCAGCAGCAGACGGTCGATCGATTTGTGTTTTAAGGCTTCCGGCTTCGCAGCCGGTTGCATGTTGGGAGCCATCATACTCATAAGCGTTAACCTCCACTCGTTTCAATCGTGTTGATTCCTCCGGATGCCGTTGCACGCCACTTAGAACAAAGCCCGGTCCTTGTCGTATTTGCGTACGGCATAGTTCGCCAGCATAATGGTCGCGAAACCCAGAATGGACTGGTAGAATCCCGCCGCGGCGGACATCCCGATCTCGTTCGAGGTCGTGAGCATCCGGAACACGAAGGTGTCGATGACATCGGTCGAGGAGAATAGCAAGCCGTTATTGCCAACCATGTTATAGAACATTCCGAAATCCCCGCGGAAAATATTCCCGATGGCCAGCAGCACTAAAATGATGACCGTCGGATAGAGGTTCGGAATCGTGATTTTGCGAATCCGTTGGAAAACATTGGCGCCGTCGATTTCGGCGGCTTCATACATCTCGGTATCAATGCTGGTGATGGCTGCCAGGTACATGATCGTCCCGTAGCCCAGCGTTTTCCACGCCGACACCACGATGAGGATGACTGGCCAATAGGCGGCCGTATTGTAAATATCAAGAGATTCCAAGCCGATCGCGTTCAGAAGCACGTTGATCGTACCGTAATCATAATTAAACAGGTTATAGGCGATCGCGCCAACGACAACCCAGGATATGAAGTAAGGTAAGAACATCACCGTTTGCGTAATTTTACGGAACCATTTGCCGGCGACCTCAAATAGCAGGATTGCTGCAAAAATCTGCACCGCATTGTTCACCACGATAAACGCAATGTTATACAAAGCCGTATTGCGAGTCACCCGCCAGGCGTCCCCGGAGTCGAAGAAAAACCGGAAATTGTCCAGCCCGTTCCAGGGGCTTCCGAACACCCCGCCCGTGTAGTTGTATTGTTTGAATGCCAGGACGATCCCCGCCATCGGCACGTAGGCAAATAGCAGGAAGAACAAGACGGCCGGCGTCAGCATCAGCAGCAGGACTTTATACTTCTTCACGTCGTTCCAAAATCCGCTACGTTTCATGTTTCGAACTCCCCTCTTGGTTGTCTCTATATCCCTCAGTATAGAGGAGAGCGCTTACTTGCGGGATTCAGCGAAACAACAAAAACTAATACAAATTCCACGATGACCCAAGATTAGACGCTGGTAATAGAAAGGACCCCGCCTACCGCTAAACAACGGAGAGACGAGGTCGGTGAAGTTGGGAGGACCCTCCCTGATTACTGGTCGCTGGATACTGGACACTGGTCACTAGACACCGGATAATAGTCAATGATTACTGGAACTGCTCACCGGACACCGGACAATGCTAACTTGCCACTGTTTGCTGGTAACCCCGAGCTGTAACGGACCTCAGCGACCTTATTTGCTCATTTCCCGTCCATTTCCCGAGCTAACGGACCCCAGAGTCCCTATTCGGCCCCCAAGCCAGCATTTGATAAAGAAAACCCGGAATAAGGCCTCCTCGGTCCGTTAAAAGTAGAGCGCGACCTGATCCAGGTCCGTAACGCCTCTCCTGTCCGTTAGCCCGCCGAGAATGCAATGACAACGCGGTTCAGATTTTGTGGGTTTTCCGGTACTCCCCGGGCGTCATCCCGGTCGCCAGCTTGAACTGCCGATTGAAGTAAATAATGTTCTTGTAGCCCATCCGCTCGGCGATCTCGTAGATTTTCAGCGTAGGGTCGGTCAGCAGCTCGCAGACGCGTTTGGTCTTGAGCTCGTTTAGGAAGTCGGTGAAATGACGGCCCGTTTCTTCTTTAAACAAATAGCCGAGATAGTTTGGCGTAAAATCGAAGTGAGCGGCGACATCCTTTAACGTCATTTTTTGCTCGAGATTGTTTTCGACATACACCATGATCTCCTGAATCAACTTGCGTTTCTGCTTCTGCTTCTTCACGTACAACAGCTCGGACAATTCGAAGAACCGCTTCCGCAGCCAGGACGTAATATCATGGATCGTCTCGAATTGGAACAGCAGCACGGGTTGGTGTGAATCCCATTTCAGCAGCTCGTACAGGTTCTCGTTAATTTCGCGCAGATCGGCATGCAGTTGGGTGGTGATGCGGATGATTAAATCGTAAACATCGTTTTTTTGCGCCAGCGGGGAACCTTGGTAGAACAGCTCCAGCAAGCAGTCGTCGATCGTGACGAGGTCATATTGCAAAATCGCCTTCAGCATCCGTTCAAGGATCTCGTCCGTCCGGGCCCCGGCAAACCGACTCTCGCCCGGGTGTACACGGCTCTCGCGGATCAGCCGGTCCTTCCCGACCAGCCACTTGGCGCTGAGCGCCGCCTGAGCTTGACGATAAGAGGCCCGCAGCTCCTCTTCATCCCGCGCGAAGCCTCCGACCCCCACCGTCACGGAGAACGGGGAGATGCCCCGCACCGCCCGAATTAACTCCTCCAGCAGTTCTAGAAACGCCGTTTCCGGTACGGACGCCAGCAGAACAAACCGCGTCGGTTGACTGACGATAAACGTACCGAGCTTCATTTCCGCCGCAAAGTGCCGAATGAACGCCATCACCTTCTGAATTTGCTTGCGCCGCTCCTCCTCCGGCATATCGCCGGTCTTCCACTCCAGGTCGTCGATCTCGATGAGCGCCGCCGCCGTTCCCGTTTTGAAGAGCGCCTGTAAAAAGCCGCGGATATGCCCCTCCACCTGCTCCGGAGAGATCTCGTTTAGCCAGCGCAGCAGCAACTCCTCGTTCACGAGCGTAAGCGCCTCCGTAAACGTACGGTCCTGATCCCGCTCCCGTTCAATTGCGGCGCACAGCTCGCCGAGCATTTTATATAGCTCCTGATCTTCCACGGGCTTCAGCAAATAAGCCGAAGCGCTGAGTTTAATCGCCTCTTTGGCGTACTCAAAATCCTCGTGCCCGCTGATGAACGCGATTTTTACATTGGGATGAATCTCCTTGGCCTTGCGGGCAAACTCGATTCCCGACATAATCGGCATGCGGATATCGGACAGGATCAGGTCGATCCGCTCCTGCTCCATCGCTTTGAGCGCGTTAAAGCCGTTATTGGCGGTCGCCGCCACCCGGAGGTTCAGCCCGCTTCCCAGCACCCTGCGGCGCAGCCACTCGAGATCGACCGCCTCGTCATCGACAAGTAATACGTTGATATTCATGGCCGTCATTCCTTCTGGTTAGTTTTGCTCCTTAATTCGAGCATACTTGTCGTTCTTTGCCCTGAACATAGCGGTTTGCAATGAAAACCTATACAAAATCACCGATCGGATCTCTCGAATCCACCGAATCCTCCGATTATTCCAGGGACGGAAGCTCACCGGGGTTCGCCGGAAGGACGATTTGGACCGTCGTCCCGCCGCCGTAAATGCTGGCGATGCGAATCCCGTACTTGTCGCCGTAGCGGAGCTTGATCCGCTCATTGACGTTCTTCACCCCGTACCCGCCGGATGGGGTTGGACCGATCAGCAGCCGCTGCACCGTCTCCGACCGCATTCCGATGCCGTTATCGATCACTTTCAACTCCATGTTATCGCCCTGCCGTTTCCCGGTAATAACGATCGCAATCGATTCGCCAAACCAGGCATGCTTAAATGTATTTTCCACAAAAGGCTGTAAAATCAGCTTCATCACCTGCACCTGCAGCAGCTCGGGATCCACATCCATGTAGACGGAAAAAGCGCCGGCGTACTTCACCCGCTGGATGTCCAGGTAAGTCTCCACCTGCATCAGCTCGTTCTCTAGCGGCGTAAATACGTTGCCTTGATTCAGGGTCAATCGGTAAAACCGCGATAACCCCTGGACCATATCCGTCACCTTAGCCGTTTCGCCGAGGTTGGCCAGGCTGCTGATCGTCGACAGCGTATTGTATAAGAAATGCGGGTTGATCTGCGCCTGAAGCGCCTCCAGCTCCGCTTGTTTCTTCTGGATCCCCTGCACATACACGCTATTGATCAGCCCCTGAATATTCGCGGCCATCACGTTAAAGGCATCGGCGATATGCACAAATTCGTCGTTGCCCGAGAAGCGAATCCGCTTCTGGAAGTTCCCTTCCTGAAACGAGCGGACGAGCCAGACGATCCGTTTCATCTTGCGGCCGGACAATCGGGCCACGATGTAGCCGATAAACGCCATGCCGATGAAGCTGATCCCGCATACGGTAAAAATTACACGCTGCAGCCTCCCGGCATCCTTGGTCAGGTACGCTTCAGGAACCAGCGCTTCAATGACGAAATCAGAGCCGGGAATCGGTTCATGCAAGCTCAAATAGTCGTCATGCTGGGCCCCCATTTCGGCGTTGCCCCGCTGATAGAGCAAGGCACCGTCCGAAGCCGTGTCAATCAGGCGCACCGTAATTCCTTGTTCAACGGGGAAGGTGGAGAAGTCGCCGAATAAATCGTCCAGGGAAGCGGTAATGCGGACGTACCCGATCACGGTCATGTTGCCGCTGTACGACACCAGACGGCGGATGTGCGAAATATTTCCGAGCCGCTGGTCGGTATCGATCTGCAGCCAGATGTTGTCCCGTTCCGAATCCTTGAACTCCTTATACCAGGCGCTGTCCTTAATGTCTTCGAACGGCAGGATGTAATAATCGCTGTCCATGATCGGCTCTTCCAAATTATCGCCCGACACGATGTTCAGCTCGCTGTTCAGCGTGTACAACATCAGCCGGATATCGTTGCCGAACAGCTTGAGCGGCGCGGTGATTTCCGGGACGATCTCGTCAAGCATCACTAAATAAATGTCATAGGGCTCACCCTTGGCCTGCAGTGCCCGCTGAAACGCCAGGTCGCTGAATAGGGTGTCTGACATGCGCTGGACTTCGTCCATCTGATAGCGGATATTGTTCCGGGCCTGCTCCATGCCGGTGCGGATGTTGGTTTCGGCCATCTCTGTCCGGGACTGAATCAGCATCGTATACGAGACATAGCCGATGATCGCGTCCGTTAGCAGAACCAGCAGCAGATAGGGAACCAGCATTTTGTAGGTGAAGGGAATGTATTTTTTCATCGGTCCCAGGCTTCCTCATGAATGAAATTAAATCGCTTACACGATTTCACATCTCCATCATATCGGCCCTTGTCCGGAAAATAAACAGCAAAAAAAGAAAACCAACCCGGTCGACGGCCTCCTCTTGGCCAACCCGAATTGGTTTATGGGGTGTTTCTTACAATACTTCCGCGTTCTTTACGGCATGTTCCCAGCTGGGAAAATAAAACAAAGCGTTGCGCATCAACTCCGGATCGTTCTGCTTAACCTGCTTCTTGCTAAGCGAAACGCCTTCACTCTGCAACCGTTTGATGCGGCGGACAACTTCATCCGCTCCAAGAGTAGCATCCATACAGCTTTGCTCCTTCCGTATCAAGTTGCTACTAGGTTTTCTATGTTTTATCCAATATATACCCTAATTTCTAATTAATTTCCATTCACTTCACAATCACAACGTAACGCCATCGCCGGAACGGGGGAGCTTACCACTCTTTCCCGTCAGGAAGACTCGAATCGCCTGCCGATTGGCATACGCCAAGACCATCAGGTTCACCAGCCACACGCCCCATATGGCGGGAGGATCGCCGGCAGCCAGAAGGTAAATCGATAACAACACCATGCCAATCACGACCTGAAAGCCGTCGGCCTCCCGAGACGCGTATTTCCCCTTCTTATAAAAGGTAAATCCGGCGAGTAATGCCGCTAAGATTACCGCATAAACCAAAGCCGCCTCAAATCGGGTTAACGCGCTCCAAACGCCGAAAGTTACCGCAATGGCCTTACCTCCCTTGAATTTCAGGAAAGGCGAAAAGGCGTGGCCCAGAATCGGCGCGGCGGCGACGATCGTCATCCCGTAATCCCGTCCCAGCGTTCCCGATTCGATCAAAATTGCCAGCGGCACATATCCCTTCAGGAAATCCAATGCGATGCCTGCCAGCCCCCAGCGGTAACCGGCGGCGCGCCACAAATTAAATGCCCCCGGATTGCCGTCCCCGACGCGTTTCAAATCTTTCCGGGCCAACTTGCCCAGCCAATAGGAAAACATCAACGCCCCGCAGAGAAACTCCGCAACCGCCAGCCATAGAATCATCGGTCTCCCCTGCTTCCTACCTGCACATCCCGGCCTTTCCAGGTGACCGATCCGCGGAACGCCACCTGATAGGCCGAGTATAGCAGCACCAGCAGAAAGAATAGCGTAGACACCACGTGAAGCAAGGGCATGAATTTACCGAATTTCCCGACATATCGCACGAGAAAATAAAGCTGCGCCGCAAATGCCAAATAACCAAGCAGGAGCGGATAGGCCCAAGGCGTGCCCCAAAGGAACAGCGCCCCTTCGGAGACGATCAGCCCGATCAGCCAGGCGGCCACGAATAGCGTGGTTGCCGGTCGCAGCTTGGCCGTGCTCAGCACCGCGCCTTTGCCGAACCCCTCCAGCTCGCTGCGAATCCCGTTCGGATACATGCGGAAGGAGACGAGGCCGCTGCCGAGGAAATTGCTAACGGGGATCCCCGCCGCCCGGAACTTGGCGCCAAGGTTCAAATCGTCCAGCAGCTCCGAACGGATGCTGTCATGCCCTTGGACCGCCTCGTAATCGCGGCGCGTCGTCACGATGCAGGAGCCGTATAACCCCTTGTGCGGGCTGTTTTGCTCAAACGGCGATGTAAATGCGAATACGCCCAGGACGTTGGTAATCAACGCCAGGCGTTCATAGAACTTCTCCGTGACATGAAAAGGCACCGCCGACACGACGCCGCCCGCTTTGGCCCGGGCCTGCAGCAGCGACTCCAGTGCCCGGGGGGCCAAGCGGATGTCGGCATCCAGGAAGGCGATCACATCGCCGTTTGATTGCTGGTATCCGTTCCAAACCGCCCACGTTTTCCCCGTCCAGCCGGGAGGCAGGGCTTCATTCCGAATCACTTTAACCCCGTAACTCGCAGCAACCTCATAGGTCTCATCCTCGGAAAAATCGTCCACCACGATAATCTCATAGGGTGGATAGGTTTGCTCCTGCAGTGAACCCAGCAGCTGCGGCAGATTGCCCGCTTCGTTCCTCGCCGGAATGATCACCGACACCTTCTCGCCTCGGGGAGAAGGCGTTACTCGTTCGGGAAGCACAACCCTGCGAAACAATATCCATCCCGCAATCCATCCGATTGCCAATACGATCCAAACTCCCATCGCTGCCCCACCTCTCCGCTTACCGCAAATAAAGTGAAATCACGTATATGAGTATTCTATGTTCGTAATAGCGTAGATGTACAAGAAAGTAGAAGAGACTACCGCTAGTGTAGTCGACAATTCCGGATTTTTCAACGGGAAAACCAAAGCCCCTCTCATCTCTGAGAGGGGCTTTGAATCCATCAATCCTCAAGCTTCGCAAATGGATCATCAATGTTCAAAACCTGCGCTTCGGCATCGCTGATACCCGCATACAGCTTGGCTTTGCCGCCGCCTTGGCGGACAAGCCCGCCGCTGAACACGACGTCGGCAAGATCCGGCCGCTTGGACGGGCCCGGCAGAAAATCGGAGCGCTCAGCGATAATCTCCATATCGGAGTATTGACCGGTCGCCGGATCGTAACCGAAGGCCATCGGATAATAATGGCGATCGCCCTGAGCATCGAAACGGGCGATATGACCCAGTACACCCAGCTTCCCGTTGGCCAACAGGTGGATTTCGTTGCAACCGCCCCATTCCTCGTCCAGGAATTGATCCAGCAGTGGCGCTTCCTGCACAGCCTCGATTGAAAGCTCCTCAAGCCGACTGACTTGGGCGAACCCGATTTTCCCCCGGCCGCCTTTACCCCCCTGGGGGCGAGTGAAAATCCCCACACTGCCGTCGGACAATTCAACGAGCCGCAAATCCTTCATTTGATCCGGGCCTTGAAAAAACGGCGTTAACCCGTTTAAACTCGTCCCCTTATAGAACACCGTTCGCCAGTTGAGATCCCCTACTCTTTGCGGATGAGGAAACGTCTGAACTCCGCCAAACACCAGCTCTCCGCCAATTCTTGTGAAGAACGGGTCCTGCAGCGCAAACACCGGCGCCTTCTCACGGCGCACCCAACGGTCGCCCCGGTGGACGAAAAACCAAATTTCCGATTCCTCACTGTCCCGGCGCTCGACACGACCGGCAATTACCGGTTCTCCGTCATCCTCGAAGGGAGCTGAAATATTATAAACATCCCGCTCACCCACACCCTCAAACACCAGCTTGACGGCTTCGCTGGCTTTGTTTGATTTTGGCTTGCTGCGATAGTTTTCTACCAGCTTCTCGCACGACAGGACGCCGTTATTCTGCAATTCTGCCATCGTGATCTCCCTTCCGTTAGGCGATTGGCTTCAAGGCTTCCAACAGCTGCGGGAGGCGGAAACTCGCGCAGGCTATCGAGTCGTCCGACGCCCCGTAATACATCATCACTTGCTCTCCTCTTAAGACCGCTCCGCAGGCAAAGATCACACTGTGGAAAAATCCGCTCGTCTCATATTCGGCTTCTGGCACGATGAGCGGCTCCTCCATGCGGGCGAGGATGCGCCCCGGATCCTGCAGGTCCAGCAGAGCGGCCCCCATGCAATAGCGATGCGACCGGTCCGCGCCATGATACAGAATCAGCCAACCGGCCTCGGTTTGAATCGGCACGCAGCCGGCGCCGATACGGGCCCCGTCCCATTTGCCTTCGCGCAGCCCCATCAGGAAGCGATGATTTCCCCAGTGCTCCAGGTCCGGCGATTCCGCCAGCCAGATTTCCGGCTGGCCAATACCCTCCGGCACAGGGCGGTGAAGCATATAATATTTCCCGTCAATCTCCGCAGGAAATAATGCGACATCTTTATTGGTCGGGGCTAGAATCAACCCTTCCCGGCGGAACGAAGCGAAGTCGGCAGTCGTCAATCGACCGACGGCCACGCCCTTCTCCGAAACCGCACTATAAGCAATATGATAACGATCCCCCAATCGGGTGATCCGCGGATCTTCAATTCCCCAGCGCTCGAGCGGGTCGGTCGGCCAGATGCTTGGCTTCTCCTCGACTGTAAATGTGAGTCCGTCCTGACTGCGCGCCACCCGGAAATGGGAAATCGTGGTTAAATAGACGGTCCCTCCCTCCCGATCCCGAATGACCCGGGGATCGGAGAAGTCGAGATTCGGGTCGTCCTTGTCGACCTTCTCGATTTGTACGGCCGGCTCCGAAACTGAATTTGGTACCTTCACGTCTAGCACCGGAACTAGCACATGGCGTGGATCGTTCTGGCGAGGGCATTCCGCCACCCGCAGCAGCAGGATCACTTCCCCTTGGTATTCGGCTACGCCAGCGTTAAATACGCCGAGCACCTCCCAGTCCGGGAAAGATGGCTTAACGTCCTTCGGTGTAATTAACGGATTGTTCACGGCGCGTTCGATCTCTATTTTCTGCAACATCGTCATCTAGTAGTTCCTCCTATCCAAAGTTCGGACTGATTAGTCTTTGATGCCCGTAAACGTAATCCCTTCGATGAAATAGCGCTGGGCCATAAAAAACAGCAGGATGACCGGGAGCGCCACCAGCGTGGACATCGCCATCAGGTAATTCCACTGCGGGGCTTCGTTCACGCCTCCCATAAAGAAGTACATCCCAACGTTGAGGGTATACAGCTTCATATCCGACAGGTAAATCAGCGGACCCAGGAAGTCGTTCCAATACCCCCGGAAAGCGAAGATCGCCACGGCCAGCAACGCCGGTTTCACTTGCGGTAACATGATATAGACAAACGTCTGAAAGAAGTTCGAGCCATCGATTTCAGCCGCGTCATCCAATTCCCGCGGCAAGGTCATGAAAAACTGACGCAGCAGGAATATATAAAACGGTCCCCAGGCCGTCCAGGCTCGCAGAACAAGCGGATCAAACTGTCCGACCAGTCCGAACTTCTGCCAGATCAGGAACGTTGGAATCAGCGTAACGTGGAACGGCAGCATCATCGTGGCCAACAAGACCAGGAAGATCAGGCCGCTCCCGGGAAAGCGAAACCGGGCAAACCCATAGGCAACAACCGTGGCGCTGGCCAGCTCCGCAATAATGCCCAGTACCACGATAAATAGGGTATTAAACAAGTAGCGGTTAAACGGCATGGCTGTCCACGCCTCGACGAAGTTATTCCATTGCGGCGGACTCGGAATCCATTGCGGCGGCCAAGCGAAGATATCTCCATCCGTCTGCAGAGCCGTCGACACCATCCAGAAGAACGGCACAAGGATGACGGCGGCTAAAAATATGACGATCACGTAAATGATGGCTTTGTTCAACCGTTTTAACGTTCTGCCGGCGAGAGCTTGAGGACTGGCCGAAGAAGCATTTTCCATATGTGACACCTCCTATTAGCGCCGTTCCGATTCGTAGTGAACCCACGCCGGGCTAGAACGGAATACAAGCAGCGTCAACACCAGGATGATGATAAACAACACCCAGGCGATCGCCGACGCCTCGCCCATATGCAACTGCGTGAATCCGCGTTCGTACACCAACTGGTTCATGAATTTGCCGGCGGCCGAGGTTGGACGGACGAACATCGCAATCGTAAAAATTTGCAGAGCTCCGATCATCCCCATGATGACCTGTAACAGAATGACCGGTGAAATTTGCGGAATCGTGATATGCCGGAACTTGGCGAAGCGGCCGGCTCCATCGATTTCAGCCGCTTCGTACAAGGAACTTGGAACGCCTTGTAAGCCGGCCAGGAATACGACTGTATTCGTTCCAAATATCCCCCATAAGCTCATGATGACAAACGCGCCAATAACATAATGCGGATCGCCGAACCAATTCGGTTTGTCGATCCCAAACAGCGACAGCGCCGGCGATAAAACATAGTTGATGATGCCCGACTCGCTGTTAAACATCCATCTCCACAGCAGCGCCACCGCTACCTCAGGCATCACCGCCGGGAGGAAATAGATCGTCCGGTACGTGCCGATCCCCTTGATTTTATTATTCAGCAGCATGGCCACCAGCAAAGCTCCAATCACGCCGATCGGCAGCGATAAGGCTGCGTAAAGCAAGGTGATCCGGATGGAAGGCCAGAACTCGATATCGTTCGTAAATAGCTTGATATAGTTGCCGAATCCTACCCATTCCGTTCTGCCGAAGATCGAGGACTCGGTAAAGCTCAAGTATAAGGAATCGAACAAAGGATAGATGGTAAAAATCAGGAAACCTACAATCCACGGGGAAACGAGCGCCAAGCCGATCGCCTGCTTCTTTTTCCACCCCAGCTTGGAGGCAACGAAGTATAGCACGCTCGCAATAGCAAGCAGAATGACAGGCACCAGCAACCATCGGACAAAGGTTGCGAGATGGCTTTCCATGCGGTTTCCTCCTTTCTGCACAGGTTGGACCAGTGGCTGGATGAAGAAAAGGAAGGAGGCTGGCGCCTCCCCGTCCTTCTCCATCACTAGCCTTCATTATTTAATCGCATTCTCCAGCAACGGTTTGACTTCCGGAATCAGCTTCGCCGGATCCGTACCCGCATTGATGATCGGGTCCATAAGTTGCGTCCAGTAAAGGTTATCCCATTCCGGATACTTCTCGGAATAGCGGTAAGGTCGGGCATATTGCATCGATGCGATGATCGCCTCCAGGGAGTGCGACTTTTTCGGATGAAGCTCCTGTAATGTAGCCAGATCTGCCAGCGATTTGCGCGGCGGCATGATCTTCCAGTGATGGATCGCATCGCTCAGATCAACCAAGGCTTCAAAAGCGGCATCGGCCTTTTTCGTCTTAGCGTTGATGCCCATACCAAGAATATCACCAAACGTGGCGTGGATTCCGGTTGGTCCGGCAGGAACCATAAAGGCTTGCACGTTTTCAATCGTGGAATCCAGATCATCGGCAGCCCCGCCCATGAACATCGCTACTTGCCCGTCGCGAAACATCTTGTCAAACCCGCGGTCCCGCACGATTTGCTGCGAAGGCGTCAGCGGTCCCTTTACCAGGTCGGCGTAGAAGTTCAGCGCTTCTGTGGCTTCCGGCGAATCGATCGGCGATTGGCCGTCTTCGGTGAGAACGTCCCCGCCGTTTTGCCAAACGAACATTTGGGATGGCGGCCAGCCGTTTAGCGTAAAGCCCCATTGAACTACCGACTTCTCGTCAAATCCCTCTTCGCCGGGATGCTTACCGTTCTTGTCCTTGGTCAGCTTTGTCATCGCGTCGGTGAACTGCTCCCAGGTCCAGGTTTCGTCCGGATAGGCTAACCCCGCTTCATCAAACAATCCTTTATTCGCGTAGAGCATGACCGGTTGCTGCAGCCAAGGCAACCCGTAAACCTTCCCGTCATGGGTGAACGGCTGAAGTGACGCCTCGTAATAGTCCTCCGTATTCGCCGCCGGTTTGTCGGAAGATGCCAACCGATCCGTAATGTCCAGCATCGCGCCTTCTGCCGAGAACTGCGCCGCGCGCTGTGCGCTGATCCAGAACAAATCCGGTCCCGAATCCCCAGTCAGCTGCGTAATCAACCGCGTATCGTATTCGGCAGGATTGGAATCCTGCACGATCGTATAGGTTGTCGATTTCTTGTTCAACTCGTCGAGGAGCTGCTGAAGCTCCTTGGCTTCATCCGCGCCGGCCCATGTCGTCAGCTTGACTTCGACCTTTCTGGCCGGTTCGGCGCTTTGTCCATCCTTCTCATTCTGTCCGCCTTGGCTGGCGCCTCCGCCGTTATTGCCGGAGCAGGCCGACAACAGCAGGGAAACCGCAAGGACCAAGATCATGGCCATAGAAAATTGCTTTTTCAAATGAATGACCCCCTACTTGATAGAATTACAAAATAGAATAAACACCATTTTGTAACGTTACAATTTAGATTACATGTTTAATTATCCATCCAATTGTTAGCGCTGTCAAGATGTGATTCATTTCTTTTTAAGCGTATTTAACAGCCATATACCGCTAATTATTTACAATGCAATAAAATTCGTGTATATTTATTTTTGTAACGTTACAAATCAGAGAGCGGTACACTCAGAGGAGATAAGAAGATGAGTAAAAAAGTCGTTATGCAGGATATCGCCGACCGCTTAAATCTATCTAAGAACTCCGTCTCCCAGGCGTTATCCGGTAAAGACGGGGTCAGCGAAGAAACCCGGCGCCTGATTCTCGAGACCGCGGAAGCCATGGGCTACCGTTACGCGAAGAAGCCGTCTGCAAGCCGCCAAGGCTCAGTGAAAACGATTGGTCTCATTGCATCGGATTTTGCCTTTTCGATGAAGTTTTTTGGAGAAATCTATCTCGCCGTTGAGCGAGAAGCCAAGAATCATGGCATCAATCTGCTCATTCAGTCCATCACTCCCGAGATGAAAGAGCAACTGATCCTGCCTTCTTTTATTAAGGATAACCAGGTCGACGGCCTCCTGATTCTATCGCATATCAGCACGGCTTATATCAGCAATGTAATTGCACGGGGCATTCCAACCGTCCTGATTGACCATCATCATCCCCTGCTTCAAGCAGACGCGGTACTGACCAATAACCGATTTAGTGCCTATATCGCCGTGAAGCATCTGCTGGATCTCGGGCATCGGGATATCGGCATCTTGGGAAATGTTGCGATTTCTCCAAGCTATCAGGAACGTTGGGAGGGGTATATGCTCGCCTTGCGGGAGCACGGCATCGAACCTAGGGAAGGACGTATACTCGTGCATACGGTGGAGGAAGAGGGGATCATCACTGAAACGATGAATCGTGTAGAGGAACAGCCCAGCGCCTGGTTTTGCCTAAATGATGGATTTGCGTACTACGTCAGCTCAGCGCTGCGGGGGCTGGGATACAAGATCCCTGACGAGATCTCCGTATGCGGCTTTGATAATAGCCATTATTCGCAAATGGCCTCACCCAAAATCACCACTATGGAGGTCGATCTGGCTTTGTTCGCGCACAAAGCCTTCGAGCAGTTGCTGTGGCGGATCGACAACCCCGACGAGGCTTATCAGGAAATTTTACTGCCCACCCATTTCATTGAGCGTGAATCTACTGCGGCCTCTACGTCACCTCGCAAATCGTAAAAAAAAGTCGATCAGGAACCTCTCCTGATCGACTTTTTTATGCCTTTAAAATCCAAATAACCCCTTCAGCAAAAACCAGATCACCGGTACCAATAGCGCCGGGAGCATGTTTAAGGTCTTCGCATCAATGATCTTCAGAATCGATAACCCCGAGCTGGCAATCAGCACGCCGCCAACGATCGAAATCTCGGTCAGCAACGGGGCCGTCAGAAACGGCGCCAAATAGTCGGCGCTCATATAGATCGCCCCCTGCCACAGAAATAGCACGACCGCGGTTAACGCAATGCCGATGCCGTAAGTGGATGCCAGCACCATCGAAGTCACGAGATCCAAGGTAGCATTCATGTAAAGGTAGGTGTGGTTGCCGTGGATAGCACTTTCGATCGGTCCCAGGATCGACAACGTGCCGATACAAAACAGCAGGATCCCCGTGGATAACCCTTGGCCCAAATTCGAGGTTGAGAAACGCCCCACCAGCTTTTGGAAACCTCCATCGATATCCAGCGCCGTCCCGATCAGGCTCCCCGCCGCTAAGCTGATAATAAACAGCACGGGAAAAGAACTATCCTTCATATGCGTCACCGCGGCGTTAATCCCCAACAGCGTTGCGGCTAAACCAATCGCGGTAAACAGCGCGGTCTGATATTTTTCCTTCAGCCCTTTTTTGAAGATGCTGCCTAGCACGCTGCCCGCCAAAATGGCCGCGGTGTTCACCAATGTCCCGATCATCATTCCTGCTCCCATCCGTTCCAAGATCTTTAGTCTAGTAAATGATAGCGTAATGCTGACCCGCCGTCTAGCCAAGCTGGGGGTGCCGGCCCAGCAGCAGAGCCAAGTCTATGGTGATCTCCGCGCTGCCCTGACTCGTAAATGCCTCGACCTTCGCTTGCTCCGCAGACCAGGCGAGCGGGCTCATGCGCACCAAATCACGGAGTTCATCAGCGCCCAGCCGCTGCTGGTATTTCAGATGCATCACTTCCACTTTGGAAAAATGCCGGCGGAACAACGCTACGATTTTCGCATTGGAATAATCCCTTTTATTGCTGTCGCCATGCAGCAGCTCCCGCAGCTCCCCTAAGTAATCTGCACCCGGAACAACTTTAATAAGAATTCCTTCCGGGGACAGAATTCGCTTAAACTCTTGATAATTGGCGGGGGACAGCAGGTTGAGGAGCACTTGAGCCGATTCGTCCTGCAGCGGCGCATGGGCCAAATCCGAAACCACCCATAGTCCGTCCGCATAATGACGCGAAGCCATTCGGATGCCTTCTTTGGACAAATCGATCCCAAGTCCAAGCCAATCCGACGGACCCAACTCGCGCAAAATCCCCCGCAAATGCGAGCCCTCTCCGCAGCCCATGTCGACAACTAGGCCACCAGATGCACGTTCTCCCTCACGAACCGTTCCTCGGTTTGCGATTATTTTAGCGATTGTCTCGTGTAATGAGGCATATAATCGGCTGTCCGTAATCATGTTCCGCCTTGCGGTAAATAGCTCTTTATCGTAATGCCCCTGGACCGGACGAGTCGTCAAGTTGAAATAACCTTGTTTCGCTCGATCAAAGGCGTGTCCCTCGGGACAGGTTAAGTTTGGCGGGTTAGTCCCGTCAAATCTCCCTCCACAGACCGGACATTTCAAAACGGAAATATATAACTTCGCGCGTTCTGCGCTGCTAAGTGGTTGATTCATGCTTTCCCTTCCTTTCCTGCGCCTTACAGAGCAAAGGGAAGAAAAGCCCATGATCATAGAAGCCCGGTCTAACCAGCGCAAATCAGGCCTAGAGGGCGCAAAAAAAGAAAGGCAGCAGGGCCGCCTTTCTTCAATCATCTATTCACAATATCCGATGAAGAGTTATGAAAATGGGCAGACTGATCCCGTTTACCCTGTTCTGGCGAACAGAGCCTTTGAACATATGAAATTACTTGTTCAAAGCGGAATAACGCAGTCTAATGTAATGCACCATTTTCCCTAACCCTCCTTATACTTGTTCAAGAATACATGATCATTATAATCGAGTTCCGGAGGATTTCCAAGAAGCGCTTGGCTTTGGCCTATCTCCTCTTTCTCGATCCGTGAAGTTTTTGATATACTGGGAACAAATCAACCCAAACGGAGGGGCAATCGATGAAAGATCAAGACATGCTGGCCGTGCTTAAGGCCCTTTCGAACGAGACTCGGCTGAACATTCTATGCTGGCTAAGGGAACCGGAGAAACTGGAATACGATCTGCCAGAGGTGATCAAACAAGAGTTTCCGGGCAGCGTATGCGTCGGCTCGATTCAGGAAAAATCCGGATTGGCACAATCCGTCATCTCTTCTTATTTATCCACCATGCAAAAAAGCGGACTGTTAGAATCCCGCCGTTACGGGCAATATACGTATTACCGGTTAAATGATACCGGGATCGACGCTTTCTTGGAGCAGTTTGCCGCCAAGCTGAAAACGAGAAAATAATTAGGGAAATTTTTCAATTCCTCTTGCCTATTTATAAGTTAATCTATATATTTAGATATATGTATTGAGGTTGAATAACTACGAAGAGGAGAGATTCCTATGTCCATAGCCAAAACGGCAGACGTCTTGTTTAAACCTTTTGAAGGCGGCGGGCTGAAGCTTGCCAATCGGGTGGTTATGGCACCCATGACCCGCGCCTTTTCGCCCAACGGCATCCCCGGCCCCGATGTAGCCGGATATTACCGCCGCAGAGCGGAAAATGGTGTTGGACTGATTATTACCGAGGGCACGGTTATTAACCACCCCGCTGCCGCTGCAAGTCCAAACGTACCGCATTTCTACGGGGAAGAGGCGTTGGCAGGATGGCAGAAGGTCGTCAATGAAGTGCATGAAGCTGGTGGTAAAATCGCGCCGCAAATCTGGCATACCGGTACGGCCCGGCAACGGGAGACTTTCCCCGAATCGAACGCCGATCCCATCGGTCCGTCCGGCCTCAACTTATCCGGCAAGCAAGTCTCCGAACCGCTGACAAAGCAGGAGATCCGGGAACTGGTTCAGGCATATGCTCAATCTGCCGCAGATGCGAAACGTCTCGGCTTTGATGCCGTTGAAATTCATGGTGCGCATGGCTATTTGATTGACCAGTTTTTCTGGGAGGTCACGAATAAGCGGACCGATGAGTACGGCGGTGATCTTGTCGGGCGCACTCGGTTTGCTGTAGAAGTTATTGAAGCGATCCGTGCTGCGGTTGGCCCGGATTTCCCGATCATCTTCCGTTATTCGCAGTGGAAGGATGGCCACTACAACGCCAAGCTTGCCGCTACCCCTGAGGAATTGGAACGCTTCCTGGCTCCGCTGAGTGCCGCAGGCGTTAATATTTTCCATGCCTCCACTCGTCGCTTCTGGGAGCCGGAGTTCGAGGGTTCGGAGTTGAACCTGGCTGGCTGGACGCGCAAGCTGACCGGTAAACCTACGATTACCGTGGGGTCTGTTGGTTTGAACTCCGAGTTCACCAGCTTGTTCGCTTCGGGCCAAGGAGGAGAAACGACAGGCATTGAGCAACTGGTTGAGCGCCTGGAACGCGGCGAGTTCGACCTCGTTGCCGTCGGTCGCGCGCTGTTGACCGACCCGGCTTGGGCGGCCAAGATCCGCGACGGCCGCCTGGATGAGCTGCAGCCATTCACCAAAGAAGACCTTTCCAAGCTGAGCTAAGTGAAAAAGACCTTTTCGGTTCACGCCGAATAGGTCTTTTTTTTAGCGGTTTTTGCGGGCGATGTCTATCCCAAACCAGGCCACCTGATCATAAGGGATAATCATGAAAAGGGGCCGGACAGCAAGGTATTTAACCGCCCACCGCCCATAGATTTGGATCAGCTGTTAAATATCTGTTAGGAACGGTGCATCTTTCTTTTACCGTTTGTTCTCCTATGCTAAAATGAGGCTGAAAGGGTGACAGGTTATGGCGCGAAGCAAGGAATTTGATGAAAGAGAAGTCCTCCTTAAGGCAATGCATCTTTTCTGGGAACAAGGGTATGAGAAGACTTCGCTTCAAGATCTGGTAGAGCATATGGGGGTTCATCGCCGAAGCTTGTACGACACGTTTGGCGACAAGCACACGCTCTTTATCAAGACGATGGAGCAATATGCGAAAATTACGGATGCCACCATCAAAGCCGAAGCCCAGCGCGGTCGTACGGCGAAAGAATCCATCCGTCTAATCTTTGATTATCTGATTGAAACCAACGGCGAGCGGCCGATCGGCTGCTTCTTTGTGAACTCGGCGACCGAGTTAGCTTATCGGGACCCGGTTGTGAGCGAATTAACGAGCGAGGGCTTTAACAAGGAAGAGCAACTACTCGTAGAGCTCCTCCAAAAAGGGCAGCAAGCGGGAGAAATTTCGGCTGACATCGATCCCCGCCTCCTTGCGGCTAGTTTGCATACGACGATGATTGGGATCCGGGTCCTCCGACGCACTTCTACCGATAAAACAAAGCTGCACCAAATTGCCGATGTCTCGATGGACATGCTCGATAAGTAACACGGCATGTTTGACCAAGCCAAAGCCCGCAAACCCATCGTTTGCGGGCTTTGCGATTAGCTGGCCGAATCCGTATCAGGCCGGTTCGATTCGGATCGCTTGTACCTGTGCCTCGATGCATAAAGCCGCCGCTTTAAAGGCATGCTCCTGCGTCATCGCATTTTCAGTTCCGTTCAGGATATCCAAGAGGAATGCACCGAAATAGGGGTACCCTACTTTCCCGGAGCAATCATAATGGAATTCGCCTTCCTGATTCACCAAATACAGATGATTGCCAGACGTTTCCCGGGCGATATCGATGTACTTGCGGATTTCGATATAACCTTCCGTCCCCAGAATAAGGGTACGGCCATCTCCCCAGGTACCCAGTCCGTCTGGAGTCAGCCAATCCACCCGGAAATAGAAGGTTGCCCCGTTGTCCGCCACCAGCGTGGCATCACCAAAGTCCTCGAATCGGGGGTAGTCCTTGAACTTGTAGTTGGTGACTTTGCTGTGCAGGACCTTCGCGTCCTTAGCGCCGGCATAGTGCAGGAATTGCTCGATCTGATGGGATCCGATATCACATAAGATCCCGCCGTAACAGTCGGGGTCAAAGAACCATTCCGGCCGGGATTGGGGGTTAGCGCGATGCGGCCCCGTGCCGATCACTTGAACGACCCGGCCGATCGCCCCTTCCTCGATTAACTGTCCGGCAAACACGGCACTCTCCACATGCAGCCGTTCCCCGTAATAAATCCCCCATTTGAGACCGGTCTCGTCCGTTGCCCGGCGCGCCCGATCAACCTGCTCCAACGTGGTAAAGGCCGGTTTATCCGCAAAATAATGCTTGCCGTGCTCCATCGCCCGAAGCCCTAACGCGCATCGCTCGGAAGGAATGCAGGCCCCGGCGATCAGCTTGATCCGCGGGTCCCCCAGGATCTCCTCCTCGGACGCGGCCGCCTTCGCTTGCGGGAAGGCCTCGATAAATCGCTTTACCTTCTCTGGATCGGGATCATATACCGCAGCCAACTCCGCCCCCGCCTCGATTAACCCGTTGCACATCCCGTAGATATGCCCATGGTCCAAACCGATCGCCGCGAAGAGAAACTCGCCTTCGCGAACTACCGGTTGGGGTTTTCCTTTTGGCGCGTAATTCATGCCATCCATTGTCTCCGTCATGGCGTCTGCCCCTCTCATGAATTAGCTGTTGCCGCCTGAGGTGATCGTATTCTCGCTGAAGTTCTCGATGCTGGTCTTCTTCTCGTAGAAGTACGTAGCATTCTGCAAAATCCCTTGCCGTGTATAAAAAGGACTCTCCGGCCCCAGCGGCAGCTTCACCGGCAACCCGGTGCTGGACGACTGATAAATCGCCGTAATCAGCTCCAACGTTCGTCTGCCTTGGACACCATCCACCAGTACGGGCGTGCCCTGCTCGATCGCGTTCAACACGTCCTGGATTTGGCCGCGATGGCCTTCATACGGAAGCTCGGGCTGCTCGTCGTAGACCTGCTGAATCTTAGCTTCCAGCGCAACATCCTGCTCAGGGAATCCGTTGGACTTCGAAACGGAAGCCGCCACTTTCCATGGCGCCGACACGCGGGCATGCTTGCCCTGGAAGATCAACTGCTGCTCCTGGCCGTGATGCACAACCGAACTGGTGAGCTGGGCCAACGCCCCGTTGTCGTATCGGGCGATGGCGATGGAGATGTCCTCCACCTCGGCATTGTCATGAGAGGT
The DNA here is from genome assembly GCF_001486505.1 of Paenibacillus rubinfantis. Classification (GTDB taxonomy): domain Bacteria; phylum Bacillota; class Bacilli; order Paenibacillales; family Paenibacillaceae; genus Fontibacillus; species Fontibacillus rubinfantis. The sequence goes on along the minus strand of NZ_LN909061.1, from coordinate 48,311 downwards.
GTTGCTCATCACCGCCGTGATCTCAGCCGGCATGCCGTTCATCCATTGAAAGATATCAATATGGTGCACCGCATGGTTAAGCGTGCAGCCTCCGCCCTCCTTCTCCCAGGTTCCTCGCCACCACAAATCATAGTAACAATGTCCTCTCCACCAGTAAGAGTCCACTTGCGTATGCACGATCGGCCCCATCAGCTTCGTGACTAACACCCGCTTTAGCTTCATCATCGGGGTCGTAAATCGGTTTTGCGCCACGACGGATAATCGCTTCCCGCTGCGCTCGGCCGCTTCATTCATTCGATCGCATTCCTCCAGCGAGGAAGCCATCGGCTTCTCCACGATCACGTGCTTCCCTGCGTTCAAAAAAGCGATCGCCGTCTCCGCATGGGTATACGGCGGCGTGCACACCGATACCAGATCGATGTCACTGCGCTGGAGCAATTCCGTATAGTCAGCATAAATCTCTGCATCCAGTTGAAATTGCTCTGCTTTTTGCCGCGCCTTCTCCGGGTAAATATCGCAGATCGCTACGATCTGGCACTGCTCCGGAAACTGCAAATACGCTTGAATATGGGCCGGGGATATCGCCCCGGCACCAATCACCGCTACATGTATCAATCGGCTTCCCTCCTGTTACTGCTTATAAAACTCGTCGTAGGCGGCCTGTTTCCCTTCCATGACGGCCTTGCCGCCCATCGCCATATATTCCTCGACCTTCTGGTCATAGACCTTGTCGAATTGATCCGGTTTAGCCGTGACGATCTTGGCCAGCATTTCTTTTTCGAAATCCTCCAGGATCTTGGCGTATTTGATCTCGGCGTCCACCGCAATATCCACGCGAGGCAGGGTATACCCCTCGTTGGTTCCGACTTGAATGCTCTTGACCGTGAAATCCTTGAAGTCCGGGTCGAAGGCATTGGCTGCAATGTTCTTGTTCGGATCCTCCGTTGAAATGTATTTACCGTTCAGGATAATGCAGTAATCGTAGTAGTTGTACAGCAGATTCTGAGCCTCCGGTGTATTCAGCAGCAACGGCAGCCCGTCTTCACTCATTTCGTACGATACGCCTTCCTCTCCGTTTTGGAGCACCAAAATATTGCTCGGGTCGGCCATCCAGTTCAAGTATTTGATGGCGGCCTCCGCGTTCTTGCTCGATGCCGGGATCATCAGGTAAGCGCCGGTCGGTTCATATATCGGCTTCGGATGCTTCCCGTCAGGCGTGGAGAACGGATCGATCGCCTCCAGCACGGCATCCGGATTATTCGCCTTCAGGTTGGCGTAGTAACCGTTATATACCGGTTCATTGGTATTCGGCGTGCCTGCCCCGGCAACGCTGTTCACAACCTGCTGGGGAAATACCTGGCTAAAATCATCGCTGAGTGCAAAATCCGGGTCGATCAAGCCTTCGTTGTACATCTGGTTCAACAACCGGTAGCCGTCCTTGCTTCCCGGCTGCAGCCAGCGGGGCACCGAGTAGAGAGCCTTATCCGTAATTTCGTCCCATTTCCAGAAGGAATTAACCAATGGCATCATATGAAATACATCGATATAGCTGTAAGGGATCACCTTGCCTCCCGTTTTGCCGGGATCCTTCTCCTTAAAGGCACGCATGGCATCCACGAACTCCTCCGTTGTTTGCGGCAGCGGAAGATTAAGTTGATCCAGCCAATCCTTGCGGATGAAGGTGGTGGTTTGGGCTTGAATCACGCGCAGCGCAGGAAGGGTGTATTGCTTCCCATCAAATACGCCGTAGGGAAGGGAAGGCTCCAGCACTTTCTTGAGATTAGGTCCGTATTGGTCGAGGAGGGGTCCCAGGTCGGTTAAGCCTCCGCTTTTTACATAGTTTTGTACGGTGGGCTTGTTATACGTGAATACAATGTCCGGAGCGGAACCGGAGGCCATCAGGACGTTCAGCTTATCCACCTCTTCAGCGCGTGGTACCGTCACGAATTCAACGTCGATGTTGTTGGGGTCGCCGAAATTTTTCTGAATAAACTGGGTCATGAAATTATCCGTAATGGGCGGCTGTCCCGCCGGTGTATTGTTCCGGTCGAACAGCTCTACCTTTAATGTAATTCGTTCTCCCTTAGGTTCGGATTCCTTCGTATTATTCGTTGCCGCGGTATTCCCGCCGCTGTTCCCCTCTCCGCTGGATTGGCCGCTGTTCCCTCCGCCGCCGCAGCCCGCCAACGCCAAGCTGGCCGCCATAACCAACGCCACTAGAGCGAACATCGAAGAGCGAATTGGTTTGCGCATGATGATGCCTCCCTTTTCATTTAGTGTTTGTATATAGTGAACTTCGGCGTAGCCGTCTGAATCGATGGCCCGCCGAAGAGCAGCTATCGAAAAAGCAAACTGCCTCCTGCCCGGCTACCCTTTGACAGCCCCCTGCAGCATGCCGGAGATGAAATACTTCTGCAGCCAGGGATATACCAGCAGAATCGGCACGGTGGCAAACATGATGCTGGCGGACTGAATGCTTTGAGGAATCGGAGTCGCCGCGTTAAAACCTTCTTGTGCCGTGGCATCGTTCACCTGGCTGTTGATGACCATCTGATAAAGCTTGAGCTGAAGCGGGTACAGATTTTTATCGTTGATGTAAAACAAAGCGTCTTGAAACATGTTCCAGCGATCCACGGCCGAATACAGCCCAATGGTCGCGAGGATTGGCAACTGAAGCGGGAGCACAACCCGCAGCAGAAACCGGAAATGGCCGCAGCCGTCTATCCAGGCCGAGTCCTCCAGCTCATTAGGAACGCCTGAGAAGGAAGTCCTCATAATGATCAGCAGGAACGCATTGACCATCAGGGGCAAAATGAGTGATAGCGGTGAATCAAGCAAGCCCAACTCTTTGATGAGCAGATAGTTGGGAATGATCCCGGGGTTAAAAAACATCGTGACGACGATCAAGCCAAACATCACGTTTCGGCCCGTAAAGTTTCGTCGGCTTAACGCATACGCGGACATAATGGTCATCACCAAAGCGACCGCGGTATAGACGACGACCAGAATCACCGTCAGCGCCAGGGAACGCATCATGGAGCTGTCTTCGAATACCGCGGAATACGAGTGGAAGTTCCAGTCAACCGGCCATAGGAATACTTCCCCCGACATAATGGCCCGGTTGCCGCTGAAGGATAAGGCAAAAATATGGATCATCGGCACGACGCAAAACAATGCAAACAAGCCGATGAGCACGATGACGACGGTATCGATCACTTTATCAACCGGATTCCGGATCACGCGAGCTCCCTCCTTGGCTAGAAGATGCCTTGCTGGTTTACTTTTCTAGAAATGAGTTCGGCCGTGAGCAACAGAATCAGCCCAATGACCGACTGGAACAATCCAACGGCGGTCGCCAGCGCAAATTGCGCCGATTGAATCCCAACCGTGTACACATAGGTGCTGATCACCTGAGCAACATCCATGACGTAACCGTTCTGCAGGGCATATGGCTGCTCGAAGCTGATATTCGCCATATGGCCGATCTGAATAATAAACAGCACCACAATCGTTGGCTTGATCCCGGGCAGCGTGATATGCCAGATACGTCGCAGCCGGCTAGCCCCATCCACCTCGGCAGCTTCATACAGCTCCTTATTGATGCTAGTAAGCGCTGCCAAGTAGAGGATCGTTCCCCAGCCCGCATAGTGCCATACCCCGGCTCCCGTGTAGGTAAGAATCCAAAGTACCGTGTCTTCGAGGAACGGAATCGGTCGACCGCCGAGGCTTTTGATAAATTCATTTACGCTGCCTGTATTGGTGGCCAACAATTGGATGACCATCCCGCCGACGATCACCCAGGAAATAAAGTGGGGTAAATACAGCAGGGTTTGGCTTAGCCGTTTGTACCATCTGACGCGCAGCTCATTCAGCATGATCGCCAGGATGATCGGTATCGGGAAGGTCAGCAAGGCGAAAACATTCAGCATCAAGGTGTTGCGCAGCGCCTTATAAAACTGCGGCATCCCAAAAATCTCCCGAAACACGTCCCAGCCCACCCACTCGCTGGCCCAGATCCCCTGAAAAATGTTGTAGTCCTTAAAAGCAACCACGACGCCTGCCATAGGAATGTACTTAAAAACGATAAAGAACGTCATCGGCAAAAGCATAAGAAGATACAAAGGCCACTGCCGCTTCAAGCCGGCCATGCCATTTCGCCGTTTGACGGGGAGCGAAGCGCCTGCCCGCCTTGCCTCGGTTTGCATCGGCGTCATCCTTTCTGCTGATCGACTTTGGTTTGATCGAGTTGGAGCTTACTATACAACAGATGCTTTCCATGCGAAATTCTCAATAATTTTGCGCCTCCCACCTTTTTTTCGCGTACTTTTCACCTTTTTTATGGGACTCGCATTTTATTGTCAGGGGGATCGGACAGGGGATTTTCACAAAAAAAGAAGATGCCTCGAAGGGAGTCCTCCCTCAAGACATCTTCTTCAATCAATTCCTAATGGGGATCTTTATAGACCCCGCACTCAATGTCAACGGATCAAGTGTATCAATAGCTGTTTACAGCCTCTCCAAAAAAGCAACAGCCATCGAGGCGATTCGTTTATGCCCCTGCAAATTCGGATGTAGACCGTCCTCTGTGAAAAACGAAAGCGTCAGCTTGTTCAATCCGCTCTCCGCGTATAAATCCAATACAGGCAGCGCATAGTGCCGGCCCAGGTCCCGCACCGCGTTCGCATAATCGTCCAGACGATGCCCCGCCTTATTGGGACGTTCAGTGTCATATCCGTCCTTATCGCGCTGCAGCGGGGTCCATAAATTCAAGCGGGCAGCAGGGTTCTCCGACAGGATATGTTCAATCAGCGTCACATAGGCACCGATGAAGGTTAGCAGGTTCTTACTGTCCCGGTCGCCGAGCGGCTTGTTCAACCGGTAATCATTCGTACCGGCAAAGATGGTAACACAGTCCGGCACCGGGTGAATCCCGCGTCCGACATTCACGGTCGCCCCTTCATCCGTATCTCCGCCTGCCGCCATGGGGCAACCGCTGCGCCCATAATTATGCACAGCATCAAACCCTAAGACTGTACTTACCAGCGGCTGGTAACCATTAGCTGCCGTGATGCTGTCTCCCAACGTTCCCCAGCTTCTTCCATGCCATTTCATTATGCTCTCTCTCCTGTTCTCTCAGATTAATTGCTCTTGTTATGAGTTTCATCCATTCAAGAAAAACTAACCTGTGGAGTATAAATCACACAGGTTAGTTTCCATGTTTGAATAAGGCCCGATTGTCACTTAGCCCATATTATTCAGCATCGCTAAGGTCATTGTGATAGCTTCCGCCCTCGTTGAGGGGTCATTCGGGTTGAATCTGCCATTTCCGTCCCCTTTGATAAGTCCCTTTTCCACAGCCGTTGCCACATAAGGTCTTGCCCAGACCGGCACTTGTCCGGCATCGTCAAATGCGATGTTTGCGCCGGAGGTGACTTCCAGCCCTAATGAACGAACAATGATGACAACTAACTCCGTGCGTGTGATTTCCTTATTGGCCCGGAAGGTGCCGTCCTCGTATCCGGACACGATACCTGCTTTGGCAATAGCTTGGATAAATGGTTGAGCCCAAATTGGAACGGCATTTTTGTCAGCAAAGCTCAGTTCGGAATCATTAATCTCCAGCTTCAATGCCCTTGCTAACATGGCTGCAATTTCGGCACGTGTTACGTTAGCATTCGGCCTAAATGATCCATCCCCATATCCTGTTACAAAACCAAGCTCCACAGATTGCTCAATGGACGCCTTCGCCCAGTGTCCCTCAATATCCGTAAGCGTCACTTCAGGCGGGGCCGGCTCCGCGGGCGCAGGTGGTTCGGTCGGTTCGGCCGGTTCGGTCGGTTCGGCCGGGTCCGTTATTTCCGGTTCCTCTTCCTGTTCCGGCTGCGATGGACTCACTGGAACAGGATTTGGCTTTGGCTTCGAGCCGCCATCAGAGGAGGCTTCGGCTTGGGTCGTTACGACCACGCTCGGTCCATCCGCACTCCAATTGCCTGCCGTATCGCCCGCTTCCGTCTTAAACGTATATCTCGTTTTTGGGGTTAAGCCTCTGACGGTGTAGCTGTAAACGTCACCCGTAACGGTGACGATCTCCGATCCATTTAAGAATACTTTATAGTTTGATACTGCAATGTTATCCGTAGCTGAGGTCCAGGATAACGTCAAACTTGTCTTGCCGACATGGGTTGCTCTTATCGCTTTATCAGCCGGCCATGCCGGCACCGTTTCATCTGTCGGTGTTTCTGCCGGCACTTTGGCAGCCTCAAAATCCGAAATGGCTCGATACAACTCCATAGTGGCAACGTCTACGGCCTCTTGGGTTGCGGCCTGATTCATTATTTCCATCGCGATGGCCATCGCCGCTTTCAAGGCATCGACCGCCGCTTCCGGATACTCCCCAGGTTGATCGCCGATCTCGGCTCCGTCCACTTTGGATTGGGCCGTAACTAACGCGGTATGCAGATTCGAGAAATCCACTGCCGGCGGATCCACCGGATCAACGGAAGTATCCAGAATCGCGATTGTCAGCTCCGCTTCATGGCCCGTGTCAAACGATACTGAGAGACTTATATCGCCAGTTTCTTGCATGGCCAGGTATTCTTTCTTGAGCGTAATCAAGTTCCCGGTTAACGAATAATAGACATCTTCCGTAACCGAAACGCCGTCATGCTTAATCGCAACCACTTCAGAAGCCGAGTTCCATGTCACATCGATCAGGACATCCGTTTGCTTCTCAGGATTCTTGTCGAAGCTGGCGCTGCTTGGGCTAATTGACGGTTCCGCCGGGGCTGCTGCATTAGAAACATACTCGGAAACATTGCCGTCCCCGTCTACGGTGCGAATGCGATAAGTATCGCTCGAAAGACCGCCTTCGTCAAAATAGCGGGTTCCCTTCGACACCTTATCGTAAGGCGCTCCGTTCTTCTCAATCTCATAATAGGAAATCCAATTGTCGTCCGAGCCTGCTTCCCAGACGATTTCCATACCGTTATGATCCATATATACCGCGCTGCTGACAGAAATTAACTCTGGCGCAAGAGGCGCTGTATGATCCTGCCCCGAGCCCGGTCTTCCTTCGAGATTCAAGAAGATCACTTCGCCCGTCTTTAACGGGGTCAGAGGAATCCCCTCGCTCATCCACTGGGCTCCTGTTCTCGTGGCAGTACCCATACCGCCTTCCAGCGTAGATACCGTATATGCCTGTTCTTCATTCAGCCCTTTCGGGTACACTGTTACATTCGATCCTTCGAGCGAAGCATCAAAGCGTACGGTTATATAGCTCTTGCTTTCGTCTTGGCTGACTTTCTGCACAAAATAATACGGTTCATTCGTATCCGCCACAGGGCGATATACCTTTACATAGCGGCCCATGACACCCTGCGTCTTCAAATATCGATAAAAATCGGCGTCCTGCCGGATCGGCTCCAGATCTTCCGTCGAATCCGCCGCTCCCGCTACCGTCATTTGATAGCTGAGCAAAGCCCGGTTGGCTTTCGTATACGAACCTAAATCTCCTCTGCCATAGTTAGTGACAAGCTTGTCAATCGGGTACAGCAAGGATGTATAGTAGCCGTCACTAGGTCCGACAGCGCCTTCTTGCGGAATGATAAATTCACTGTAAGCCGCGCTGCCCGGATGAAGCAAGTCCGATCCGTTGCTGCTGATTTGCAGCCCTTTGTCAGGATAGTCGCGCTTGTAGTTTTCCACAACCTTTAACACGCCTTGCGCTCTCGAAAAACCATCCTTGTACAAATTATGGTCCGTCTTTAAGGCAAATCCTCCGAGTTCAGCCTGCAGGGAGCTGATCTTACTTTGAATATACTGGATAACCTCCGGCTTAGAAGTGTCCAGCCCTGCTTTACTTTGATCCATACCTGCTTTGTATTCAATGAACCAGTCCGGATGCTGTTGCTTCAGCTGTGAATCCTGTTCCGCGCCCCAAGGCGGCAACCAAAGCCCCAGGGATTGACCGCTCATGTCGGCATATTGTTGGTATTGATCGATCGGCATCTCCGCTTTCCAACCCCAATCCCCCACATGGGTCTGCCAACCCTCTTCGAGCCAGACCAGATCACCGCCGATATAACGGTTATTGCTGATTCTTTCGAATACCGAATCCGGGTCCGCGCCAGCTCCGTTGTATTGGATCATGTTTAAGTACGCCTCGTTGGTGTCCGACCATTTGTACTTGTACTGATAATCCGTGATGGCGTTGCCCATATCGTCGATGTCCCCCAAGAATACGCCTACTCTGGAAACAGGTGTAGAGAACGTCGCGTCAGGGGCAGCGGTAAATGTCCAGTTTTCTGTATCCAGTTTGTTGTAAACTGCTACCTGGACAAAGGTCATACCGGAGTTATTCCCGACTTTGGTCGTCCATTTCCCCGAGTAATCCCAAGTGAAGAACAGACCGTCCTGATCGTCCCTGTATTGCATGGCGAAAAACGGATGATTGATCTCAGTGTCCGAACTTTCAATTGTAGTCAACGAGGTTTTATTCACCGGTTGCTTAACTAGAACCTGCTCGGTAACCCCGTCGGTCTTGTTGACATTGACATGATAAAGGTCCACCTTGTCCGCAGCATCCGACATTACACGGTACCGGACAAGACGCGGTTCTGCGAAAATAGCCTCTGCTTGCTTCAGGTTTGTATAATCCGTCCATTCTTCGATCACCCCGGTATCCGGCAGCATTCGATAGTGTCTGGTGACCCTCATCGATTTGCCTGTAACAGAGACGCTAAGAATCAATTCGCCTTGATCGCCTTTCGTGACGGAATGAGTTTCATACGTCCATACTCTGTCATTTCCGGTTACGATAGGTGCACTGGTATTGCCGGGAATGACGGGTTTAATCGCAAATTCATCGGAAACGGTCTGCGTATGCGTGGAGTATTCTTTGCCTCCGCCAGGCGCCAGCTTATTCACCAGGCTCGTCATGAGAAACTTGCTGTTCTGAATTCGCACGACCTTCTCAATCTGATCTGTTCCCATCGTCCAAATTTTCTCGTTCCCCAAATCCTCAAAGCGGACGTAGGCGTCTCCCGATGTCGTACCGGACTTGTCGACGATGTTAACAATCAGCAACTGCTTGTAGCCTTGATCAAATTCGACCGTTACTTCCAAGCTGCCCACTTCTTGCAATGCCAGTAATTCCTTCTTAATCGTCAGAGTTGCTTGTCCGTCATGCGTTTGCCCGACCACATACGCATCGGACCCGATCGTAGCGCCATTCAGCTTGATATCCGTCACTTGCGTGGCATTGTTCCAGGTAATTTCGGAAATTACATCGGCTTGACGGTTGGGCGCTTTGTCAAACTCCGCCACACCCGGCTTGATCGACGGCGCATTCTGCACAGCCTCAACTTGACCGGATACGTTGTTGTCTCCATCCACGGTGCGAATACTGTATTGATCGTTTAGTGTACCGTTGACATCAAAATAATACGTACCTTTCGATACTTTATCGTACGCTTCGCCGTTCTTAAAAACTTCATAGTAGGAAATCCAGTTATTATCCGAACCTTCGTCCCAGGTGAGCTCCACTCCACTGCGGTCCATGTATCTTGCATTGCTGGCGGACACATTCACGGGAGACGCAGGTTCAATTTGGTCATTGCCGGAACCCGGTCTGTTTTCAAGGTTCAGGAAGATCACTTCGCCAACTTGCAAGGGGGTTAAAGGTATCCCTTCACTCATCCACTCCGCACCGGACTTAGTTGCGGTCGCCATGCCGCTTTCCAGTGTAGATATCGTATAAGTGGACGCGGGATCCAAACCTTTCGGAGTTAAGGTCACGTTAACGCCTGCATAGCTATTGTCGAAACGCACGGTGATATAGCCTTTATCCCCGTCTTTATTCATCTTTTGCACAAAATAATACCGGTCGGCCTCCAAAGTATGCGACGGGCGGTACACCTTCACATATCGACCCATCACGCCTTGATCCTTCAAATAGCGGTACAGATCCATGTCCTGCCGGATCGGTTCCAATTCTTCCATCGTACCATTGGTTTTGCCGGCTACCGTCATGGCATAGCTGAGCATGGCCCGATTCGACTTGCTGTATGAACCAATATCCCCTCTGCCTCTGCTCGTCAAAATCTTGTCGATCGGATACAGCATCGACGCATAATAACCGTCGCTGTAAGCCGGCGTACCGTCCTGAAGCAGGATGAGCTCGCTTAGTGCCGCGCTGCCGGGATTAAGTACACCCGCGCCGTCGCTGCAAATATGCAGGCCTTGATCCGGGTGATCCAGCTTGAAATTTTTCATTACCTGCATAACGCCTTGCGCCCGGGAGAACCCGTCTTTATACTGATTGAAATCCGTTTTCAGCATAAATCCGTCAAGGGCCGTCTGTACCTCATTCACTTTGCTGCGGATATAGTCCACAACCTCGGGTTTGGACGTGTCAAGCCCGGTTTTCCTTGCATCCATCCCTGTCGTATATTCGATATACCAGTCCGGATGATCGTTCATAAGCTGGGCTTGCTGCTCCGCACCCCATGGCGGCATCCAAAGCCCCAGAACTTGACTGTTTCTGGCGATGTATTCCTGATACTTCTCGATCGGCATGCCTTCTTTCCATTCCCAATCGCCAAGATTGGTTTGCCAGCCATCATCGATCCATATCATGTCGCCGCCAATATAACGGTTGCTGTTTACCTTCTGAAAGATCAGCTCCGGATCGGAGCCATATCCGCCGAAGCGGATGAGATTCATGAATTCTTCATTCGTTGCATCCCATTTATATTTATACTGATAGTCCGTGATGGCATTCCCCATGTCATCCGTATCTCCGACGAACACCCCTACTCTAGACAATGGCATGGAAACGGTTTCATCCGGTTTTAAAGAAAAAGTCCATTTTTCCCCGTCCGATTGGTTGTACGCAGCTGTCTGGATGAAGGTCATCCCGGAGTTATTGCCAACCTTTGTTTGCCACTTCCCTGTGTAATCCCAGGTGAAGAATACGCCCTCTTGCGTATCCTTATACTGAAGCGCTACAAAAGGATGGCTAATATCCGCCCCCGAACCGTCGATCGTTGATAATCCATTCATATTCACCGGGTTTTGCGTAAGCGTATGCTTTGGGCTGCTGCTCACTTTGTCGCCGATCATGCGGTACACGATCACATTGTCTGCCGTAGCGTCGGGCATGATACTGCCTCGAACAAAACTCGGTTCGGCGTATGTCGCCGCCGTCTCTTCCAGATTGGTGAAATTCGTCCATTCCTCAATGACACCGGTATCCGGCAGGATCTGATAGTTTCTCGTTACCCGCATCGTTGGGCTCGTCAGCGACACACTGAGAATCAATTCTTGCTGTGAGCCTAACTCGGTCGAATAGTTCTCCAGGCTCCATATATCATCGCTGCCGCTAAGCACAAGTCCGTTCGGATCGCCTTCGATGACCGCTTTGATGGCGAACTCGTCCGATCCATCGTTAGGATTCACATATTCTTTCCCGGCCCCGCCCTCTGCCAGCTTGTTGACCAAGCTTATCATCTGAAACCTTCCATCCTTGAGCCTGATCACCTTCTCGATCTGACTGGTACCTATCGTCCATACCTTCCCGGATTCGTTTTCATCGTAGCGAACATAAGCATCCCCGGAAGATGTGGGATTATCCCCAGCTATTAAAGCTGAGGATAATCTTTCACCTGCGTCCATCGAATCTTCACCCGCCGCATGGGCGGTTGCTAACTGAGGCATCAAGCTTGAAAACAGCATAACGGCGATCAGGAACCATCTATTAATAACTTTGATTTTGCATTTTGATAATTGCAAATCAACCTACTCCCTTTTCAGAGACTTCATTTCTCTTACTTAATAACGTTCATCACTTTTTAATCAGCTTTTCGCCTTCGGATATCATGAACTGCTGTGCTTCTTCGAACGTTGTATGGTTCAACATGTATTGGCTAAATCCATTCTCTACGATGGTCTTTAACTCACTGCCATACGGAACCGCGATGCCTGCAGAATTCATTTTTACGCGTGGGTCGAACAACGTGTTGGACAACGATTCAAGGTCGATCAGATCTTGCTTATCGCCGTAAAACTGTTCGAGAAGCTGGCTCCCGTCCGCTTTTTTCCAACCCGGGATGTCTTGCAGATATTGTGCGCCTTCTGTGGTCATCCATCTTGCAAAGGTGTAGGCGGCTTCTTTATGCTTCGAATTCTCCCCAACGCCAAGGAAACTGCCCGATACATTCGTTAAGCCCATCTCTGCATCTTCCGAAGAGCGCGGAACAGGCGCATAAACCATTTGGAAATCATGCGGGAAGCGATCCAGCAACGTTCCGGCATTTACAACGAATGTAGCGGTAGCCAGCATGCTCGCTTTGCCTGCGAAAAATTGCTGCAAGACATGATAGTCCGATGCGAGCACATCCGCATATGGCTCAACACTCTTGTCTTCTTCTTCCATGGCTCTGCGAAGTTCGAAGAAGTATTTAAAGGACGGATCGTCAAAATTTAAGGTCTGATCCTCTTTTAACTGCGGATGAGGCAATTCAGTGTAAGCGATGATGTTCGGGTATTCTCCCCACGTGTGAAAATAGGTTCCATAATGTTCCGGAGTCGTCAGCTTTTTAGCGTATTCCCGGTAATCATCCCATGTCCAGCCCATCTCCGGAAGCGGCAGTCCCGCTTCTTCCAGATGGTCCTTGTTGAAAACGACCATCCATTGCGAGGAGTTGGCGATAACTCCGTAGGTTTTTCCATCATACGTAGGATTGAGTACGTATTCTTCCTGCGGATCGACCTGCTCATTGGCATAGAATTCGTCGAGCGGAGCAACTACGCCACGAGCAGCCCTTTCAATGAGTTGCTCAAAGTTACCGGTGTGAAAAACATCGACAGCTTCGCCGCCTGCCATCAGTACGTCGAGTTTATTCAAGAATTCAATTGTGTCGTTGTTTTGCACAAGATCGACATACTCGACTTGAATATTCGGATGACTTTCATTGAAGGCGTTTACAGCTTTTACATAAGGTTCTTCTTCCCGCTTCGTTTTGTAGGTGTAGAACTTGATCGTTACGGGTTCATCCGATTCGCCGGACGTCTCGTTCACGCTCCCCTTGTTGGCGGCTTGGTTGTCCGCGGATTCCGACTTGTTGCTTGAACAGCCGATCATGGTAAAGATCAGGCAAAACACAACAAGGTATGACAGGCCCTTTTTCATGATTATTTCCTCCACATCATTGAGTTGTTTGCAAGTTCATTATAAATAATTAGGCTTGATAACCCTGTGTAACTACGTGTGTTTCTGGCGTGTATATTTTTGACTCTCTAACCTGATTCCTGAGATAAAAAGAGAGCTGAACGCATCCCATGCCTTCAGCTCTCCTAGCATTACTGTGCCCTGTTGATCGCTTCTCCAAGCCAAGCACCCTGCTTAACAAGCTGTTGTTGCAACTGCTTGATATCGATGCTCCGCGTGCGATGGAGACCATTCGTGCAGAGCAGCGCTCCTGCCGTCCCGGCAGCTTCTCCCATCGCAAAGCAATTCGGCATCACCCGTGTCGCCCCCTGCGTCGCTCTATCGGTAGAGATGGATTTGCCCGCCACAATCACATTCTCGATCCCCACCGGAAGCAAAGAACGATACGGAATGCCGTGGGATTCTCCCGGCGGCAGATGAACCATCGTCATGCCGCTTTGCGCATTCGCCATGTGCAGATCGATGAAATAGGCGTTGCGCGCGATATCGTCCGGGAACGAGCGGCAGCTTTGAAAATCATCGGAGGTCAAAACGTAATCTCCGACGATTCTTCGCGTCTCGCGAATGCCAACTTGCTCGCCTGTCAGCGATAAGAACGCATGCTCGAAACCGGCGATATTTTTGCGCAGCCAATCCGTAATATGATCAACCAGCGCGCGGCCCGCGATGGCCCCGTGCGTCAAGTCTTCCGCTTTGGATCCATCGATGCCGAAGATATGTCCAAAATTAAATCCGGCTGTCTGATCGTTTAGCCAGGATATTCCGGCCCAATCCCGCACGACATTCAGTTGCCCTTCGCTTTTGGCTTTATTGATGGCATGCTTCAAATCGACGCCGTACTCATCGACATGGGCGAGGAAGCGATTCCGATCCAGATTGTGAAGCACAAAACACATCGTTCCGGGCTGCATTTCTCCTTCATCGCCCCCCTGGGCAAGTGGTCCGCCGGCATGGTACACCAGATCTGCATCGCTTGTGGCATCAATGAATATTTTGGCCTTTACCGCTTGCGTGCCGGTTTTATTGTGAATGATCACTGCGTCGACAACCCCATCATGGTGGACGACATCGCCAATAAAAGTGTGATACAGCAGCGAAACTCCAGCCTCTTGCATCTTCTCGTCCAGCAGCAGCTTTAACACTTCCGCATGAATCGGCACCCAGTCAAGCTCATCTTTCCATTCTTCCTGAAAGCCGTATTCCATTCGCGCTTTCATATCTTGCAGAATTTCCAAACCAATTCCCCTAATGACCGGCTTCACATGGTCCGTATACGGGCAAAATGCCGGAACATTCGCCACTGTCGCCATGCCTCCCAGGTACCCGCGCTGCTCGATCAATAACACGGATGCGCCGTTTCTTGCAGCGGCAAGCGCCGCTCCGACTCCGGCAGGTCCGCCGCCGCACACGAGCACATCCACCTCCCGAAAAACGGGGATTTGCCGTTCCGGCAAACGAACGGATTCTCTTTGTCCTTCGATGCCCATTCTTATTACCTCCTAGTCTAATAACCTCTCGTAATTCTTCTTTTGTTTGTAATCGCTCGGCGACGTCCCGACATATTTCTTAAATACTTTAGAAAAGTAGGCGCGATCCGAATAGCCAAGCGAATACGCCACATTTTCCATCGTCTCATTCGGGTTATTCAGCAGGTTTTTGGCCAACTCCATCTTGTACAGATGCACGTAATCGGTAAAATTTTTGCCGTAACGTTTCTTGAAAAACCTGGAGAAATAGCTGGGATTTAAATGCAAATAATCGGCAATGTTCACATTCGTCACTGTTTCGCAAACATGATCATCGATATACTGATTGATCTTTTCCAGTTCCGGATCGTTGACTTTGCCGGGTTCCGAATTTAGCGCAAGCTGAAGATGCCTTTTTAACGCAGACTTGGCGAGCTGCTCCGTTTCTTCAATGTGAGCGCTATTCCTGAGCAAAGGATAGAAGTTCTCCACCACCGGAATATGGGTTTCTAATACGGCGGAGCGAACCGCCGTTTCGAAAGTTTCCTTCACCAAGGAAGGCAGCAAGCGGTGTTCCGTCGCTTTCTTGCGAATGTTGCTGAGCGCCAAGTCGATCAACTGCGGATTCTCCTTCTTGAAGGCTTGCTGCACAACATCCAGTTCCTTGTCGAATTCCCCCGGCTCTATCGATCTAAAAGAGACATCCCCGTTAGAAGCTTGAACCGATTCATGGCGGAAATAGTAAGCTTGCTCCATAGTGCGGGAGATTTGCCGATACGAGACGCCGAGGGAATCGAATTCAACGGTTTCCGAACTATAGTAGACCCACAGCTTCATTTTCAAATATCGTTCCACGCTCATGGTTACATCCTGGATGAAAGACAGAAACGCATCCTGCTGAGCCCGCTCCTCCCCGGAAAGCAGGACTACATTGCAAAGCAAGTAAACACCTTCGTTGCGATAGAGAAAAGGAGTGATTTTCTCTTTGTCCGTAAGGGTCTCCTCCACAATGTTGTAAACCGCATACTGCAGCAAAGCGTAGTCCTTAATCTCGTAGATATCCAGCATCGACCTGCCATCCAGATAGAGCAATGCCAGCCGAAAGCCGGGATGCGTCAACTGAACGCCTAACCGTTCCCCAAACTTCCGTGTATCCAACAGGCTGTTTCCCTTAAAAACCGCGTCTAGAAATTGTTCCTTGAGAATAACCTTATTGCGCTGAATATCCTGTTTAAGAGCCAAACGCTCTTGGGACGTCTCCCTGGCCTTAATCCATTTGAGCGCTTTTTCTATGCTGTCTGCCAGCTTTTGGCCCGTTAGCTCATCTTTGATCAGGTAATCGTTCGCCTCCAGCTGGAAAGCTTGTTTCAAATAATGAATTTCTTCAAAGCACGTTAAGAATATAATTCGTACATCCGGTTTCATTTCGCGAAAGGTCCAAGCGAGTTGAATCCCATCAATGATCGGCAATCCAATATCCGTCACGACGATGTCCGGCTGTGTTTCCTGAAAGATGCTGAGGGCGATTTCGCTGGAGAAGCACTTGCCGACGATCTCGATTTTCGTTGCTGACCAATCGATCAATTTTTCCAAATATTGCAGCATCGGCACATCATCGTCAATAATTAGTACTTTGTACACGGCCGTACCCCCTTCTTGGTTTTCATACTGCTATGATCACCTGCGAAGGCCTAATAACGAGGAATTTCAAGCATAAATGTCATTCCTCCGTCATCATTAGATTGTACCTTCAACCCAGCTTCTTTCCCATATGCCAGCTTCAGCCTGCGGGAAACATTGATTAAACCGACGCCGTGATTGGCGGAATGGTCGCTCTCCTGCTGCAAGCTTAATTTCGCGATCAATGCCTGACGGTTATCCTCCGTCATTCCCCTTCCGTTATCTGCAATGGTAATCATGAGCTTTTGCCCCGTCCATTTTGCCTCCAATCGAATTTGCGCATGTTCGGGATGCATGGCAAATCCATGGATGACCGCGTTCTCAATAATCGGTTGAAGCAGCAGCCGAGGTATTTGGAAATCAGCAGTCTCTTGAGCCAAGCTCCAACTGAAATCAATGTCCATCTTATTCCTTACATTCATGATTTTCAGATAACTTTCCAGAAGCTTGCATTCCTCTTCCAGTGTCGCCGGCTCATGGGCGCGCACATACGAACGCAACAGCGAGATTAAGGAAGCAATGATCTGGCTGTGGACAGTATCGCCCGCCATCACCAGTTCAACTTTAATACTGTTCAACGTGTTCAACAAAAAATGGGGACGGATTTGAGAAAACAATGCCTGCATCTCAATTTCTCTTTTTTCCTCTTGCTCAGCCTCAACTTGTTCGATCAACCGGTTAATATCATCCAGCATCTGATTGAATACATGGCCCAGAAGCGCCATCTCATCTTTGCCCTGCACCTGCATGCGGACATTTCGGTCACCGCCTACATAACGCCTGGCCGTATTCCGCAAGTGATAGATCGGTGTCGTAATTCGTCGCGCCAAGTACACGGAGAATACCAGAAAGATGATAAAAAAAGCGCCGATAGACAAAAACGAAAACAAAAACTCCTGGGAAACCAGCATCTCTTCGTGAGAAACCGGAGTATCATAAACAATCTTCCATCCCAAGTTGTTAATCACTTTCTCGGTATGAATCGATTTATTTGAATCAAAGTCTGTTGTTGGACTGCCGACGATGATATTCCCATTGTAGTCAAGCAACTTCATTGTACCGCCATCGGCTGATTGAAAAAACTTCTCGAAGTAGGTTTCGGGTATACCGACGAACAAAGTCGCTAAATGCGTCTGGGTTACGGGATCCTTGATTCTTCGAGCGGCATAATAATAAACCTTGGCATCGTCCTTCCATAGAAACCACTGCAGATAGGTGGTTTCATCCGGCTGAATACGGGCCGCGCTTTGAAATGGTTCATCCGAAAATAAAGAAAACATCGGCTGATTGAGATTGCCCATAATAATTCGATCATTCGCATTCAGCATAAACATGCGAAGATCCGCGTCGATCGTCTGAGTCATCAACACGCTCGACATTTCGTTTAACCGCCGAAAGTGACGAAACTTCTCATAGTCGGAGAAGCCGGTCGAATCACTTAATACCCGCAAGCTCTCAAGCATTTCCGTATCCTTGAGCTCCGAAAAGTACAACGAGGTAAAGAGGATGCTCTCCACCGTCTTATTAAGATGCTCAACGATGGTATCGACGGTATTCAAACTCGCCTCTCTGACGTTTCTAGCCACGTTGTCACGAATCGACGTATAGGAATTGTACGTAATGATCGCAAACGGCAAAATAATAAAAATGATGAAAGAAAGTTGTATCCGTTGATAGAGAGAAATCTGATTCAGTCTTTTACGCAGCATGCTCCTCACAACCCTCTTCGTTCTAAGCCTTCCGAATTAACCGTAATACAAATTTCTACTGTTTTCTACTATTTTCGACTACTTTCTCGGAATGTCAACTTGAAATAACTGTGAGGAGCAAGCATCATCAGCCTTTCACCCCGCCAAGCGCAATCCCTTCAATGACCTGCTTCTGCAGGAACAAGAAGACGATAATGAGCGGCACGATCGCAGACAAAGAAGCCATCATCATAACAGAGATGTTTGTCGCGAACTCTTCCTTGAAGAACTGGATGCCCAAAGGAATCGGGAATTTTTCCTTGGACAACAAGAAAATCAGCGGTGTCTGATAATCATTCCATGTCCAGATGAACTTGATGATCCCAACGGTAGCTATAATCGGCTTGCAAAGAGGGAGCATGACCTTCCAGTAAATCTTGAAATATCCGGCTCCGTCCAGTTGGGCCGCCTCCAGCATATCGTCATGAATTCCCATCATGTATTGCCTGAACAGGAATGTGAAGTAGGTCGAAAACATTAGCAGCAAAACAATGGCGGTATGTGTATTGTAGAGTCCAAACCATTTAATGAGCAGGTACCGGGGCACCAATGTAGATTGCTCGGGAATCATCATGAAGGACATCAACAAACCGAATAAAAGATGCTTGCCTTTAAAATCGATTTTCGAAAAGGCGTACCCCGCCATCGAGGAAACAATCAATGTTGCCAACGTTGCAATAGCCGCGATTTTTATCGAGTTTACGTAAAACATATGGAAGGGAACCTTGCCCATCCAAACTTCCTTAAAGTTGTTGACAAAATTCCAGGTTTCGGGAATCCACTGAATCGGAAATGTCCATACATCCTTCTCAATCTTGCTGGCTGCAGAGAGCATCCATATTAAGGGAAGAAGGAAACACAGGGATAATAATCCGAGTACCACGGTTGTGAGTAACTTTCCCCATTTGTTCTTTAAACTCATGTTCGCCGTTTCCTCCATTCATTAATAGTGGGTTTTCTTGCTTTGGAAAATCCAGGTTACGGATGTCACCAGCACAATCATTAAGAAGAGCACCAACGACATGGCCGAAGCATAACCCATGTTGAATCTCTGGAAGCCTTCCAGATAGATCTGATACACAATAACAGTACTTGCATAATTCGGTCCGCCATCGGTCAAGAACTTGATGATGTCGAACACCTTGAACGAGGTAATAATACTGGTAATCGTCAAGAAGAACGTGGTCGGCCCGAGCAGCGGAATCGTAATATACCAGAACTGCTTCAAGCCGTTAGCTCCATCAATATTGGCCGATTCATACATTTCATTCGAAATTCCTGCCAACCCTGAAATGAAAATGATGATTTGGTAACCAATATTCTGCCAAATATAAATAATCATGATCGCAACGATCGCAAAGGTCGTATCTACGAGCCACTTCGGCGGGTCCGAGAGACCAATCTGCATGAGCATCTGATTGATCGGCCCCTTCGAGGGGTGGAACAAAGCAGACCAGATCGCTGCAATTGCAACCGTGGAGCAGATATAGGGGATGAAGAAGGCGATCTTGAAATAAGATCTCATATATACCCGGGATTGGATCAATACGGACATAATCAATGAAATGATGAGCCCTCCCGGAACAACGATGGCTGTAAACGTCACATTGTTCCGCAAGGCCTTCAAAAATTGGCTGTCCGAGAACAAGGCTCTGAAGTTATCCAGCCCAATGAATTCAATATCGGACAACCCCCCTACCAAATTCCACTTCGTAAAGCTCAAAAATAAACTGAACAATAGCGGAAATATGGACACCAGCAGCATTCCGACCACTTCCGGGGTAACAAACAACCAGCCGGCCAAATTTTCTCTTCGTTTTCGGTTCCAAAACTTCTTTGGAGGAGAAGCAGACGAAGCCGCTGTTTCTAATTCTATCGTTCCTCTCACATCAAACTCTCCTTTCATAATCTGTCCCCCTCATTATAGAGCAGGAGATTTTAGTTGACGGTTGAGAATTCATACCTATCGATGTGTAATATTTTTACCTTTGAATTTCTGGGAATATCGCTATTGTGTTTTACTGAGGAGTAGGATAAGATACATTTGGGGAACGTTCCCTAAATATCATAAACGGATGGAAAGGAGTGTTGATCATCGCAAGCATACTGGATATTGCCAAGCTCGCCGGTGTCTCCAAAACAACCGTATCCAAAGTACTGAACCACCAATATGGCGTACATGCGGAGACTCGAAAAAAAGTATGGCAAGCGGCATCAGAGCTGCATTATACGCCAAATATCGCAGCCAGGGCTCTTGTCACCAGTAAGACCGGCGTCATCGGAGTCGTATATGATTCCTTTAAATCGCCGATTTACACCGAGCTTGCCGGGCAACTGGAGACCTGGGCACGTAAAGAAGGTGTTCATCTGGTATTTTGCAGCTGTAATCAACAACAGGCCTCCAAGCTTCATTACATCCAGTACTTTATGGGCGGTGCCGCTGATGGCGTGATTCTATTTGGCAGCGCAGAGGACGATTATCCTGTGATCGAACGGTTGATGGCCGTGAATTATCCGTTTGTTGTGATTGAAAATCGTTATGAACAGCTGCAGGTTCCGAATGTACTAGTGGATAATGTCGGCGGTGCCGAGCAGGCTGTCCGTTATTTGCAGGAGCTGGGACATCGTCATATTGCCCATGTTACAGGGAATTTACGGCATCAGGTTGCGGTTGACCGGTGCAACGGGTTCAAGAAGGCGATGCAGGAGCTGGGCCTTGAACCGGCTTCCGATGACTTCATCCGCACGGATGGATCGATTGGCTGCGGCCTTGTTGCGGCGCGGACATTGCTTGAAAGAGAAACTCGTCCCACCGCCTTGTTCGTCTTCAACGATCTCATCGCTTACGAAATGATGGACGAGCTGCACCGTGCGGGATTACGCATTCCGGAGGATATGTCGGTCATCGGCTTCGACCATTTAGTAGGATTGCTTAGCTTTAAACCAGGAATTCATCATCTGACGTCCATGGGGCAGCCGCTAAGGGAAATGGCTAGAGCCGCGATCGAGATGATTTTATCGCTCGTATCGGGACAAATGCCGGAACCGATGTCTCAACAATTCAAACCCGTACTTCAAGAAGGTAATACATGCAGAATTTTGGAATCGAAGTCTTAGTATTGATCAAGCGCTTTCGCGTGTGATCTCTTTTTTTATCGATATTGGGGAACGTTCCCTATTTTAAGGAGGAGCTTACATATGACTAACTTTGGCCATTTTTCGGCTGACGGTTCTGAATTCATTTTCACCACTCCGCGCACGCCTAGACCGATGCTGAATTATTTATGGAATTCCTATATCTTGTCCGGCGTGAACCAGCTTGGCGGCGGAGCAGGCGCCTATGGGGACCGCGCTTCGGCTTATATTGATCAGGAAGGCCGAGGGCGGGCCGTCATTATCAAGAACGGCAACCGTTACTTTTACCTTCGGGATGAAGAGAGCGGGGAGTTCTGGAATCCAGGCTGGTACCCGGTCAACCGGGAACTTGACTCATACGAATGTATACACGGACTTGGGTATTCGAAAATTTCAGGATCCTATCAACAAATTTCTGCCGAAACCAGAGTCTTCATCAATCAGGATGATCCTGCGGAAATTTGGACGATAACTTTGAAGAACCACTCCGGACGCGAGCGCAAGATAAAGGTGTTCTCCTTCGTTGAGTTCTCGTTAAGCGGATATAAAGTTTACAGCAATTACTATTCCAACCTGTTCTCCGAGTTCGACGACCGTCACAATTTGCTAATGGCCTATAATACGACTCAGGATCGTACGCATGAATGGTTCAATGGGTTTATTGCCTCAAGCGAACCGATCACGGGGTTTGATTCATCGCGGAAAGCATTCGTAGGCACTTATGGGCACTTAGACGCACCTCAAGCAGTTCGATCCGGAGGTTGCTGCAACTCACTGGCATCCAATGAGGATATGGTTGGTGTCCTTGAGAATACCATCACGCTGCAGCCGGGAGAAACCCGCAGCTTTCACGTGCTGATCGGTGCGACCGACACAATGGATCGCGCTCGTTCCATGGCCGCCAAGCTGTTCACCCCCGGTTCGATCGAGCGGGAATTCGAATCCGTAGTAAAGTCCAGACAAGACATCATGAACACAATTCGGATCGAAACCCCGGATGAGAAGGTGAACCATCTCATCAACGCCTGGATCAAACAGCAGGTGCAGTTATGCGCAGAAGCTGGACGGGATACGGGCAAGGGATTCCGCGATCAGTTGCAGGACGCCTGGGCCATCGCTTCGTTCAATCCCGCCCTGGCGAAGGATAAGATTCTGGAAACGCTGCGCTACCAGTACTCCGATGGCCGATGTGTCAGAGGTTGGCTGCCACTTGATCCCCATATATACTCCGATGGCCCGACCTGGATCGCACCGACCGTTAACGCTTATCTAAAAGAAACGGGAGATAATGCCTTCTTGAACATCAAGGTTCCTTATCTGGATGATGGCGAAGCCACGGTGTGGGAGCATATTCTTACTGCGGTTCGTTACTCTTCCGAGGATACCGGCGAGCGCAAGCTCGTTCGCGCGCATGACGGCGACTGGAACGATTCGCTTAACGGAATCGGCATTGACGGTAAAGGAGAAAGTGTCTGGACATCCATCGCTCTGTATTATGCGTTGAATCAAACTGCGGAAATCGCAACGGAAATCGTGAAAGACGAGGCCATCGTTCAGGAGATGAAGGAACGGGCCGAACGCATCAAACATGCCGTCAATGACGCGGGATGGGATGGAGAATGGTATCTCGCGGGATACAATGACGCCGGGGAGAAAGTCGGCACTCATACGGAGAAAGAGGGCAGCATTTATCTCAACAGTCAAACCTGGGCCCTCATGTCCGGTATCGCACTGGAAGAACGCATTCAACAATGTCTGACAGCCATTGACGAGAAGCTGGATTCACCCTATGGACCCTTAACCCTATCTCCTACGTATACAAGCTACAAACCGGAAATCGGCCGCCTTACCGGCTTCGTTCCGGGCATATGGGAGAACGGCGCGCCATATTGCCATGGGGGATCCTTTAAGATCGTGGCCGATTGTTGCCTTGGCAGAGGTAACGAAGCCTATCGAACGATGTTAAAAATTATGCCTAACAGCGAGGCTAATCCTTCCGAGCATTCTGGCTGTGAACCGTACGCATTGACCAATATGTACTTTGGTCCTGACAACCCCCGGGCCGGCCAAACCATGTTTGCGTGGGTGACGGGAACAGCCGGCTGGATCTTCCGTTCGGCAACCCAATATATGCTTGGGTTCCATCCTGGCTATTCGACCTTTACCATCCATCCGGTCATTCCGGCAGATTGGAAGGAATGTCGAATCCAGCGGAATTTCCGCGGCGATATTTATGATGTGCATGTCTTAAATCCTCAAAGTGTACAATCAGGTATCAAAAATATCACGATGGACGGTCGACCGGTGGAAGGGACTTCTCTACCCATCATCGGTGATGGCAAGACGCACCAGATTGTTGTCGAATTGG
Organism: Paenibacillus rubinfantis; assembly: GCF_001486505.1. GTDB lineage: Bacteria > Bacillota > Bacilli > Paenibacillales > Paenibacillaceae > Fontibacillus > Fontibacillus rubinfantis. The sequence goes on along the minus strand of NZ_LN909061.1, from coordinate 24,686 downwards.
GCTGAAGGCATGAAGAATAGGAGCGTTATTCCAACCTAACTTGCATATTCTTTTGATCATATTTTGCGGCAACTCATGTATTTAATAGAGGCTCCGTCGAGGAGGCGGAGCCTCTCCTTATGTCACGTTGTGACTGAAATTCGGATAAAAGAAAAGGGCAAGCTAAAAAAGTAACAAGGACAAGGCCTGATTTCAGAGGTAGCTATGTTTAATAATAAAACAGTTATCAGGTGATAAATATATGTAGAACCACTTTCTTCATTTCCTACCGATGATCTCGATAGGCTTCATGTTTTTCCTCCCGAACCTGCTGTCCTCCCATCATTAAATACTCCGCCACTTCCTCGTCGTATACGGCATCGAATTTCTCCGGAGACGCCGTAATGACTTTCACGAAGACCTCGTCGTTCTTCTCATTCAAGATGGCGGCATACTGAATATCGGAAGGCAGGATCGCATGAATGCGTGGAGTCTCGATACCGTCGTTCATGCCGTATTCTACGCTCTTACGCGTAAACTCCTCGAATCGCGGGTTGGACGCATTGGCTTTCAGATTCAACCGTTCGTCCTTGCTGCTGACATATTTCCCATTCAGGATGATGCAATAGTCAAAATAATTAAATAACAAACGGTCCGCATCCTCGCTCTCCAGGGTGACCGGCACGCCATTCTCCATCTGGTACGTCACCCCCTGTATGCCGTTCTGCAGCGTGATGATGTTCTCCGGCTGCGCCATCCAATTCAAGTATTTGATGGCTGCCTCCGCGTTTTTGCTCGCTTTCGGAACCATGATGTACATGCCCGTATCTTCCAGGATCGGCTTGGGCTTCTTGCCGTTGACGTTCGTAAATGGATCGATTGGCGTCAAGATGGCGTCCGGATCATTCCTTAACAATTCGGCGAGATATCCCATATATACCGGCTCATTCGTATTCGGTGTTGCAGCTCCGACTCGGCCGTTTATCAGGTCTTTCTGAGATTGCTGGGCGAACCGGTCCAAGTGGAAATCCGGATCGATCAGCCCCTCATGGTACAGACGATTCAGAAACCGGAACGCTTCTTTGTTCCCGGGCATCGTCCACCCCGGCTCGGCATACAAGTCTTCCATGGTGATCTGGCCCCAATCCCAATACGCGTACTGGAGCGGGGCCGTATGATAGTAATCGATTTGACCGAAGGGATAGATGGTTTCTCCGTCCTTCCGCAGCCGATTTTCCTTAAAGGCTTGTAGCGCCCGGTAGAACTCCTCCGTCGTCTCCGGTAAAGGCAAGCCGGCTTCCCGAAGCCAATCCTCCCGGATCAAAGTGGTGCTTCGAGCCGTCAATACCCGCTTAGCCGGGATCGCAAACTGGGTTCCCTCGAGCCGCCCGTAACTCAAAATTTCCTCCCCCAGAAGCTGCTTCAGCCGGGAGCCGTATTGATCCAACAAAGGCGACAAATCGGTTAATTTGCCTTGCGTGTAGAAATTGTAGACCGTAGGCAAGTCGTAAGTGAACACAATATCCGGCGCTTGATTCGCCGCCATCAACACCTGCAAGCGCCTGACCTCCTCCGCACGGGGGACTGTAACGAATTCGATCTTGATCCGTTCTGGATCTCCGAAATGCTCCTGAATGTACTGCGTCATCGCGTTATCGGTAATGGTCGGCGCGCCAATCGGCTTGTTGCTTCGTTCAAACAGTTCGATTCGAAGTGTGCCCCAGCCGTCATCGGCCGCCGCGAATCCGTCCGCTTCGAAGGAACGGATCGGGTCCGACGCCAACCCCAGCCGATCCGTATCCTCAAATCCGCTGCAACCCGCCGCTAATAAGCTCAGGATGACGATGACCGCCAGCCTCGATAACCACGACCTCGCAAGCCGCATAAAACTTCCTCCTCCCACGTTAGGTTGACTAAGCTCTAAATCGTACGATACATGTTGCGGTACTCTCCCGGCGGGATGTCCTGAAATTTCTTGAAGGCGCGGTAGAAGGAGTTCACATTCTGGTACCCGATGTTCTCCGCAACCGATTGAATCGAATCCTCGGTTTCCAACAAGAGCTGTTTGGCGTGCTGCATCCGAACCTTCAAGACGTAATCCACGAATTTTTCTCCCATTTCCTCTTTGAAAATAAGACTTAGCGCGCTGGGCTGGAGGTTCAGATAATCGCTGACTTGGACCAGGGAGAGGCCGGGATCGGTATAATGCGCATCGATGTAATGTTTAGCCTGCATCGCTAAACTATGATGTCTGCGGGCTTGACGATCCTCTTCCACGCACGCCTCGAACTGGTTCATGAGGCTCATGAACTGTTCCTGAAATTCTCCTAACGTTTCCGCCGTCTCCGTCATCCCCGCGAAACGCTCCTGAAAGTCGCCTTTCCAGCGTTCCTGGATCGAGGAGGATAAAACCAGAACCGCCTTATCCATTCGTTTGAGAAACGCCTGGGCAAACTCCGCCATATCGCGCTTGCGAAACCGCATTTTGCCAAGCTCGTTGAAAATCTGCGATAATTTCTCCCGCCATTCGGTATCATTCATGCGGAAAGACTGGGCGGCATAATCCAAGGCTTGCAGATAAGCGTATCGGTCCAGATTGATAATAGCCGCGCTTTTGCGATTATCTATAATCGAATGGATGCCGAAGAGGGTTTTGAGCTCCACGTTCTCCTGCGCGTTTCGATAGGAATCCGCGATGGTTTCGATCGACTTGGAGTCCGCCCCGATTCCGATCGAAATCGTCAGCTCCAAATGCTGATGAATCCATTTCTTGAATTCCTCCGCAAATTCCGCCGCTGCTAGATTGCTGCGCGGTTCGGACGCCGTATGATGCACCACGAAAGCGATGCGATGCGGCTCCATCCAGGCATGCCATACAAAGGAATGATGGCTCTGTCCCAAATCGCGGAAGGCGCTTTCGATAATAAACTTAAGCAAGTACTGGTCCTTGACCTTATATTTATCCGTAAACCAAGCATACCGGTCCAACTCTGCCACCATCACACCTAATCGGTCATAGGGAACGGACAGATTAAACTCAGCCAACCGCTGCTGGAATTCTTCATCGGACAGAACGAGATGCCCGGCCAACAAATCGTGAAAAAGCCGCTGCTGCCGCAATAAACTGTCTTCCTTATGAAGGTTCTCGTAATCCAGCGACCGCTTCAACAGATGGTCCAACGCCATTTCAATAAACGTGAACTCATTGTTCGCCCCTTTGATGCCCAGCTCCTCGCTTTTCCGATTCGAGAACTGACTGACCTTTTCCATGATCGATTGAATGGGCTTGTAATGGATGTGGGTCACGATCGTGAACCCAAGTAAGGCCAGCAGAATCAGGACAACCCAAATGACCATCCACGCGTTCGAGAAGAGGGAGAGCCAATTATAGCCCTGATCATGCACCCCCTCCGAGACATAAGTCCAGCCGGTATAATCGGACTGGACCCGGATCGTATCCTCGGCATGTGCCGAATCCGAATTCGAGGCAGGAAGAACCGCCGCAGCGGAGGGAGTGTCGATCAGGAGAACTAGGTTGTAATCGCTTTCATTTAACGAGTTTAGATACTCCAGGAAAGAGCGTTGATACACGTTAACCACAAGGGCCCCCCGCATTTCGTCTCCGGTATAAGCAAACTTCACCAAGGAGACCACCTGCTGTGCCTCCTCCCCTTGGGGCAAATAAGCAAAAGATCGGGGATTAAACCAGCCGGCGGATTCCTTGTTGCCGTAGTGAGCCGTCAAGAAGTCCATATCGCCAAACGCTCGCAGCGAATAGGATCCCAGATCTGAAATGATCCGCTGTTCGGCTTCATTATATAAGTAGAGGGTATTGGCAAAAGGCAAAGCCAAGCTTAATTCGATCAGCTTCTTCTGCAGCAGGAAGTCGTCCAGCGCATCCTCGGGGCCGTTCGTGAAGTAGTCCTGGATCTCGCCATCGATCAACAATTTGCTGACAACGTTGCGCTCAATCAGCATCAGATTCGCATCTGCGTTAAATACAATTCGGTCCAGGATCGCTTTGTTGGTCTCCAGGTATTTTCGCTCGGATGCGTTGTTGAGGGCCAGGAAAATCATAAAGATCATAGAGGAAATGATGACGAAGAGAATCGGAGCATAGGAAAGAATCGTACGGTAATACCAGTTCATTCTCATCTACAACTCTCCCAAACCGTTTCGTTCATTATAAAAGATCCCAATGATGTTGTTAATTCACAATTTATTCGGGACTCTCCTTTTTTATTTAAGTTTTTAGATATTTCGCCAAATGAAGGAGAGGATAAGGCCGCCCGGTCCCTTTCCCGTGATGATCCGGCCTCCTCCCGTCTTTTACACCTATTATAACGTCTATTTCTGATCCGCCCAACGCCACCATGTCCACGTCCCGATGTAACCCGCTAGGCCGATAACGATAGGGATGAGATAGCTGGCTGCCGCCAGCGGGAACACTTCTCCGCCGGCGCTCTGCGCCAGCTGGAGAGCCGGGATCGACCAGGGCAGATAAGTGCCCAGAGGCGTCGGACCCGTAATTAAGGCGACCATCAACGTACAGAACGCAAACGCCATCGCCGCCAGGTAGCCGCGCGAGAGGCAGGCTATCCCAACGACTGGGCCGCACAGCAAGAGGTGAAGCCCGGAAATAATCAGCAGTTGGAGCAATTGCTGCAACATTACTTCCATCGAAAAGCCGGGCATCCCCAAGATAAAGCCCAGCAAAAGCGCAAAGGTGAAGGTGATCAGAACGATCATTAGACACCCGATGATTGCTGAGAGCGACTTGGCGGCAACGATTTTGCCCCGGGAGACAGGAAGAGCCAGCAAGTCCTTGATCGTCCGGTCCGCATATTCGCGGCCAAACGTCCATCCCGCCACCGCACCAAAACCAACAATCCCAAAAACGCTTGCGAACATAAACACGACATTTTTCAAATACGTGGCCCAATCCCCTTCTCCAACGCGAATACCCGTGACAAACAGGAAGAACACCAGCGTTCCCCACAGCACATAAGAGCGAAAGAGCTTCGCATTTTCCGTCCGGATCGCCAGAAGCAACGTTCTCATTCTTCCGTCCCTCCTTTCGTACCAATCGTTTTTAGAAAATAAGCCTCTAAATCCTCTTCCTCTACCTTCAACAAAGCAAGCGGAAGTTGCGCGTCCGTCATTAGTTTGGCTACTCGCTCCGGCTGCTGAATAGCGCGATCATCCGACACCTCCAGCCAGCCGTTTTCGATCATCCGAACTGGGTATCCTTCGTTGATTAGGATGGTTTTCGCCGCCTCCGTTTTGTCGTAGACCCCGACATAAAGCCTCTTTTGCCGGAGTTGTTCAAATTCGTCTGCCGATAACTCCTGAAGAAGCGCACCGCGATGAATGATGCCGATTCGGGTGGCGATCTTCGAGATCTCCTCCAAAATGTGGCTGGAGATAAAAACGGTCACCCCTTCCCGCTCCGCCAGATTCCGGAGCAACTCACGGACCTCCACGATTCCGGCTGGGTCAAGCGCGTTGGTGGGTTCGTCCAGGATCAGAATGTCCGGTTGATGCAGCATCGCTTTGGCAAGTCCCAGCTTTTGCGCATTGCCCAGCGACAGATGCCGGGCCTGCGTATCTGCGTGGTCATTCAGGTTTAGTTTGTCCATGACGGCTTCCACCGCCTCCTGCTCCTGGAGTCCGCGCAATTTCGCGAACAGCTTCAAATTCTCCCGAACCGTAAAGCTGGGATAGGCAGCCGGCGTCTCCACCAAATACCCCACGCGTTTCCACAGCGCTTCTCCTCCCTTAGCTAATCTCTGGCCGAATAAATAGACCTCTCCCGACGTTGGTTTCATCATGCCGAGTAAACAGCGGATCGTTGTTGTTTTGCCCGCACCGTTCAGGCCCAAAAACCCGTAGATTTCCCCCTTCTTCACCGTAATTGAAACATCGTCTACAACGGTTCGGCTACCATAACGCTTGGTCAGATGGTTGGTGCGAATGATTTCTTCCATCGCGTATCCTCTCCTTCTATTTTGAATCTCTATAGTTTGATTGAACGTTCGTTGAGTTAAATGGTCAAAAAAATTATTTCGACCACAGTTGCATGTAAAAATCGGCGATCTGCTGCATTTCCTCCGGCCGGAGTTCTCCGCCATTCCAGCTTTCCCGGACAACGCGAACCACAATATGGGATAAAAATTGCGAAGCCGCCATCTCAAAATTCATGCTGCGAACATCTCCCTTGGCTGCCAGCTTCGATAGATAATCCGCCAGGGCTTCAAAGGGTTGTTTCGTCAGTCCATTTAAAGCCTCCTGCTGCTCTTGGTCAAGCAAATTGCGTTCGCGTATCAGGATTTGAAAATAGGGCTGGTCCTCCTTAAACCGCTGAGTAATCCCTTCAATTAACGGAAGCAGAACGTCCTCCAGCTCCGCCCCGCCTTGAAACAATTCATCAAAAAACTCCACGAATTTGGAGATTCTATCTTCCTGTGCGGTTTGCAGCACCGATTTCAGAATTTCCAGCTTCCCTCCGGGAAAATAATGATAGGTCAACGCCTCCGCCATGCCGATCTCTTTATTTAATTCGCGCATGGAGGTGGCGTGATATCCCTTCTCCGCAAACAGTCGTTTGGCGATATCCAGGATTTGCTGCCGGCGTTCAGCCGCCTGCTGATCCCGGCTGGTCATTCGGTTGGTTGTTTTACGCTCGGTGGGCATCGGTCGACCTTCTTTCTTTTTCACTAAACGATCGTTGAGTTAATCATAACCGCTGGATTCCCTGGAGTCAAATTCGACTAGGATACCTATGACATAAAAGAAAAAGACTGCCGAGATCCACATCTCGACAGCCTCAGCTTACTGCTTGGTGATCATCCACGTTACGCCAAATGGATCGATGACCTCGCCGTAATGCGCTCCCCATGGTTGAAGGGCAAACGGATATCTGCTCTCTCCCCCCTGGCTCAACTTGGCGTAAGCCGCCGTCGCTTCCTCCAGATCATCATAAACCAAGGACAGGCTGGTGCTGCGATGATAAGATACCGGCTCCATAGAATCTGCAAACATTATCGTGTTCGTCCCCGCTACATTCACAGCCAAATGCATCACTTTATCCTTCATCGCTTCCGGTGTTCCCGGCGTATCTCCATAAGTCGCAAGAAACTGAATTTCTCCGCCTAACGCCTCGATATAGAAATTGGCTTGGCGTCTCGCATCCTCCGACATTAAATACGCGTAAATTTGAGCTCCCATTTAAAATCAACAACCTTTCTCTCGGTAATTTGGTCCTTCTGTAAATGTAGACGAGGGAAATAGGCTGGATTCATCGGTGGCAATAATATAAATTTGATTTTACTTGTTGGAGGCCTTCTCTACCGCAGGCGAATAAAACACGTCACGATGCATATGCCGTATTCGATCCCAGTTGGCCGGATTGGTGGTGTCCGGAGAGCGATGCTCCAGAATGTCCTGATAGAGAACGGTTTTCTCTTCCAGATGGGCCACATGCCGTTTAGCTTCTTCAAGCTTGGCGAGCGCTGCCTCTTTATGTGCCATCATCAGTTCAAAGCGTTGCGGGATAGTCGAATCCCCTTCGAGACAGAGATCGACGTAGGTTTTGATCACTCCAATCGGCATCCCGGATTGCTTCAGGCATTTAATGCCGTGCAGCCAATTGATCGATTCTTCATCGAACAATCGAATGTTGTTCTGATCGCGCTGTAAGCTTGGCACAAGCCCCTTGTCCGTGTAAAAGCGAATCGCGTGCTCGGTAAGCCCCGTGATCTGGGCAGCCTCTTTGACTGTGTACATGGGTGATCCCCCCTTTAATAAAAAATGGATAAAGCCCATTTGCCTTCGTGTTACACGAAGGCACTAAGCTTAGTGTAATGCAAATCGGCGGAATCCGAAATCCCGCATTGTGATCTAATCCTTTCCGGGATTCGCCGCCGGTTGCTCCATACTTTATCCTAGTGGGAGGAATCACCATGCAAAAAACAGTCACCTTAAATAACGGGGTAAACATGCCGCTCCTCGGCTTTGGAGTCTACCAAATTCCCGATGCGAAGCAATGTGAGGACGTGGTATACGAGGCGCTAATGGCTGGTTACCGGCTGATCGACACCGCCTCTGGTTATCTGAACGAGGAAGCGGTCGGACGCGCGATCAAACGCAGCGGTATCCCTCGGGAGGAGTTGTTTATCACAACCAAGCTCTGGATTCAGGATGCCGGTTACGAAAGCGGCAAGCTGGCTTTTGCCAAATCCTTAAAAAAACTGCAGCTCGACTACCTCGATCTGTACCTGATTCATCAACCGTTTGGCGATTATTACGGCGCTTGGCGCGCGATGGAGGAGCTGTATCGGGAAGGCCACATCCGGGCGATTGGCGTCAGCAACTTCCTGCCCGACCGCCTCATGGACCTCATCGTGCATAACGAAATCGTCCCCGCCGTCAACCAGGTCGAGACCCACCCGTTCTATCAACAGGCCAAGAGCGCCGCATTTATGAAGGAGCAGGGAGTGCATCACCAATCCTGGGCGCCGTTCGCAGAGGGAAGGGGCAACCTGTTCAGCAACGAAGTCTTAGCTTCGATCGCGGACAAACATAACAAAACCATCGCTCAGGTCGTATTGCGCTGGTTGGTTCAGCAGGATATCGTGGCCATTCCCAAATCGGTCCGCAAGGAACGAATTATCGAAAACATCGACATCTTCGATTTTGAGTTAAGTGCAGACGATATCGAACGTATTACCTCCCTCGACACGGGGGAAACGCTCTTCCTGTCGTACCATGATCCGGAATTCGCCAAGAAGTTAGGAACTTGGAAAATTGATCTATAATATAGCAGTAAAGAAGCCACTCCCGAAATGGAGTGGCTTCTTTTGGGAGGGATGCGAATCGACTCAAGCATATTTTCCGAACCCCTCCTCACACGTAATATCCATTTCAATAAGCTCGTACAGACTTTTCTTGGAATCCTCCAACTTTTGTTGAGCATTTTCGATTTCGGATATTTTTTCTTTAATCGTACGCGTTTGTTCTTCTTTGGACATTCCATTTTTTGCGATCATCGATTTGATATCACGAATTGTAAAACCAACGGACAAACAATTTTTGACAACATTCAGATAACGGATAACTTCCGGATCATAGACCCGATAATTATTTTGATCTCTCAGGAGATATTCATCTGTAATAATGCCAATTTTCTCATAATAACGGATCGTTGATATGGGAAGGTCAATCCTTTTTGCGACTTCACTTATCTTCATATCAATCACCTCATTTTCCTATCTTGCTATTAAGTATACTTCATAGTTTACAATCCTCCTAGTGAGGATAAGCAACATGTAGTCCGATCTCACAAATGAAAAAGAGGATAAGAGGAGAGAATGATTCATGAGTGAAATCAACAGTATTCGCCATTTCCAAGAAACAAACGATTTTAATAAAATCGTGTTTGAGCGCCGTTCCGTTAAAGTTTATGACCCTGAAGTCAAAATCAGCCGGGAAGAAATGACCGAAATGTTGGCGGAAGCCTCCCGAGCTCCGTCGGCCATTAACATGCAGCCTTGGCGCTTCCTCGTCATCGACAGCGTAGAAGGAAAGGAAAAGCTTCTGCCGTTGGCCTCCTTCAACCAGACGCAAGCTCAGACCTCCTCGGCTGTTATCGCGGTATTTTACGATAAACACAACATTGACTATTTGGACGATATTATCGGCAGATCCGTTGAACTCGGATACATGCCGCAGGATATCGCCGATATGCAACTCCAACAATCGAAGGAGTACTATGCCGGCTTGGACGATCTCGGTTTGCACACTATGAATCTGATTGACTCAAGCCTTGTTTCGATGCAGCTGATGCTGGTGGCCCGTGCCCACGGGTATGACACGAACCCGATGGCTGGTTATGATAAGGAGCGGATCGCAGAAACCTTTGGTCTGGATAAGGAACGGTACCAACCGGTCATGATGATCTCCATCGGCAAAGCAGTTAAGGAGGGTTATCCTTCCTACCGTTTGCCTATTGAAACAATTACGACATGGGCGTAATCAGCAAAACACTCAATACAAAAAGGTTGCCTTGAATGAATAAGGCAACCTTTGTTTTGTTTGCATTTTCGCTCAACTATATACTTAACACTAGACGTCAGAATGACCTACTAGAAATCGCGGAACTGCCGGTAGGCCAGGTGGATAGCGCTTGTTCGGCAACAGCCTTTAGCATTTCTCGACTGAAGCCGGGACGAATCATCGAGGCATCTGGGCTGCCTCAGTAAAGCCCGGAAATAGTTGTTATATAAAGGGACCCTGAAAGCATTAGTTCTTGTCATCTTCGTATTCATACTCCATATCCTCATCATAATCATCGTCGTAGTCATCGTAGTCGTCGTATTCATCGAAATCTTGATCATCAAAATCACCCGACGCTCCTAAAAACTCTATGTCAATGATGTCAACACTTTCAGCTTCTCTTTTAAAAGCCACTCGATCTGAATCCTCAGACTGCCACTCTTTTTCAACAGTAATATTAATCCATACCCGCAGTTCTACTGAAGCAGTCCCAAGTTCGAAGTCCTCGTTTGCACAATGGGCATTGGCATCAAAATCAGCTGTAAGATCAATATGTGTATGAAAAACGATGTAACTATCATCATTCTCAATTATTTCATGATCATCAAGATTGAATTGATGCTCGGTCACACCTTCGAAAGAAACTGTATCAATACAAACTTCCAACACTGACTCCATTTCATCCTTGATCGTATCATCTTCGGCCAAGTATTTATTGATTTTATCGAGGAGTTGATCTGGGAACCACTGATCAAAGAACTCCCTAACCTCATCTTGGATGGATGAATAAGCTACTAATTCTCGGATATCTTCATTCAAATAAACAGAGCACTGCTCTAAAAAAGAAGTCAGAGAGATGATAATAATTCGATTTTGGGTTATTTCATAAAACTCTTTGAGTAAATCTTCTCGAGGCAATTGCTCTTTTTTGTCACTGAACCAATCTTCTTTCAGGTCCAATGTAATGAAGATGATATCACGAGATGATTTAATGGATTTTCTTTGAATTTGCTTCCAAACAAAGAAGTCACCATGAGCGTTTGCATTTCGTTTTTCTCTATCCATATAGCCTGGAGCGAGAGGTGTTTCATCAAATTCCTTTAATAGCTTTTGTTCTTCGGAATTCAAAAATGGCTCGCCAACATTTGAAAACAACTCTTTAAATATCGAATTGATTGGTATAATACGCCTGTGTTCAGAATGAAGTTTATCTGTGAATTGCTTGAGTTCAAGTAATTTTTCAGGACGAACCCCCCTTATCTCCAACTCCATGACTTTTTGCTTAAAATCCTCTTCATAACCATTGCTTTCCCATCTCTTAAACGCCTTCCGAATCTTTCCCCATTTTATTGGCTGGTTTTCTAACCTAACAATTATATCCGTATATTTATTAAAAGCCTCGGCGTGTTCAACATGCTTCGTAAACTCTAAATTTACTTGATGGGGAATCCATATGCTTTCAATTTTGAAATTCAAAACATCTTTAAATTCAATAGCCTTATCAATATTCCACTCATAAATTCGAAGCAAGCTGTTTGTATCAAAAACAAGTAAACTATTATTCCAAACGTCCTCAAAAGTTGCTAAGTATGGTTCTGTCATGTTTCCTCCCGCTTTCATATGATGTAAAAAGCTCCGTTCAATTATGAACTGGAGCATTTATTGGTACTTAATCATCTTTTAAGCAACCACACAGTATTTCGATATATTCTTGAGGCAGAGATACCTTAACTCTATAAACGACATTACCTAGATACCTCCTAATCATTCATATTATTCTTTGCTTACACCTCTAATCTAACACTCTACCTTTTCGCTTATGTATCTAACATGTCCCAATCAAGAATATCACCTGGGTAAACACCTTCGAAACGCCCCTGAGATAAGATTCGAGAAGAACCCCGCATTCTCCTACCTTCTCCCTCTCTCCCGCCCCTGAACTAAAAAGAAAAGCCGAGCAAATGTCAGGAAATCCTCCTGAATCTGCTCGACTCTTATATGAATTTAATTTGCTGGTAAATAACTTTATTTGCGTTGCACGACTACATCGCTTATTCCTCTATCCTTACTCCACCGTCACGCTCTTCGCCAAGTTCCGTGGCTTGTCGACGTCGTTGCCGCGAGCCAGGGCTGCGTAGTACGCGAGCAGTTGCAACGGTACAACGGACAAGGCCGGTGTCAGCAGCGGCAGCGTCTTCGGAATGGCCAGCGCTTGGTCAACGGACTTCAGCAGGTCAGGCACATGTTCCTCGTGCGTAATCGCCATCACGTCTGCACCGCGGGCCTTCACTTCCTTGATGTTGCTGACCGTTTTCTCCAGCACGGATTCCTGCGTCGCAAGCGCGATCACTGGAACGCCTTCCTCGATTAAGGCCAGCGTACCGTGCTTCAACTCACCAGCGGCGTACGCTTCGGAGTGAATGTAGGAAATCTCTTTCAGCTTCAGCGAGCCTTCTTGGACGACGGAATAGTCGAGGCCACGTCCGATAAAGAACAGATGCTCATGGCCGGAAATTTGCTCAGCATAAGCTTTCACCGTGTCGGCTTGAGCCAGCATGCTTTCCACCTGTTCCGGCAGCGACTGCATCGCGGCGATGACATGGGCTACGTCGTCTTCGCTTTGCGTACCACGCACTTGAGCCATGTACAGGCCAAGCAGGTAGAACGCAATCAGCTGCGACGTGTACGCCTTCGTCGAAGCCACGGCGATTTCCGGTCCGGCCAGCGTCGCAATCACATCGTCGGCGTCACGGGCGATCGAGCTGCCTACCACGTTGGTGATGGCCAGCACATGCGCGCCGTTCGCTTGCGCTTCACGCAGCGCCGCCAGCGTATCCGCCGTTTCACCGGATTGGCTGACAACGATTACGAGTGTATCCGGCGTAATCAACGGTGAGCGATAACGGTATTCCGAAGCGACGTCGTTCATCACCGGGATGCGCACCAGTTGCTCGATCGCGGTCCCGCCGACCAGCCCGGCATTATAAGCCGTACCGCAGGCAATGACATGGATCGAGGTCAAGCTGCGGATTTTTTCATCCGACAGCTTCAAGCCTGGAAGCACAACCTTACGCCCGCTTTCGTCGATTCGTCCGAGCATCGTATCGCGGTATGCCTTCGGCTGCTCGTGGATCTCCTTCAGCATGAAATGATCGAAACCGCCTTTTTCTGCAGTCACGGCGTCCCAATCGACACGAATCATTTCCCGAGAAATAAAATTCCCCTCGATCGTCATCAATTCGACAGCATCCTTTGTTAACACCGCCATCTCGCCATCGTTCAGAATATACACGTTCCGCGTATAATTCAACAAAGCCGGAATGTCGGAGCCGATAAAGTTCTCGCCATCGCCGAGGCCGATAATGAGCGGGCTGGCTTGACGAACGGCTACCAGCTTCTCAGGTTCATACTCTGTCAGGACCCCAAGCGCAAAAGCGCCGCGCATATAACGGATCGCTTTCTGAACGGCTTTCACGATATCGCCTTGATATTCGCGGGCCACCAGATGGGAAATCACCTCGGTATCCGTTTCCGAGACAAAAACATACCCTTGCTCGATCAGCTCTTCCTTCAAGTCCAGATAGTTTTCGACAATCCCGTTATGCACGACCGAAAACTTCTGGGTATGGTCGGTATGCGGATGGGAATTCACATCAGACGGTTTGCCATGCGTAGCCCAGCGGGTATGGCCAATCCCGGCCGATCCCTTAAGTGGTGCACCTTCCAGCTTCGACTCCAGATTCGCCAGACGTCCCAGCGATTTCGCGATTTTCAAGCCATCCGACGTAAACACCGCGATGCCCGCCGAGTCGTACCCGCGATATTCCAGCTTCTTCAACCCTTCAAGCAACACCGACTGCGTATCCCGATTCCCAATATATCCAACGATACCACACATAATATGTTATCCTCCGTTTCATTCTTACAAGATGGTTTTTGGCCGTAAGAAGCGGAACCCGGAAGAATATTCACGCGGTATACCTAGACAGAACTATTCAATTGTCAAAAAACCTATCGGTCGAATGCAGACTCTTCTGCAATTTCCAACCCTTTTTTCACGAATGCCCATGTTGCTCCGTCTACCGCGGAATCTTCCGCGCTGCTTGCTTACGTACATTCATGAAAGTCCGATGAATGTGTTGATCCATCTGCCCGCACGGTTTGTGGGAATGGTCGCCCCTTCCTTTTGCCGATGCGGTTACGGTGCGATGCAGCACCGGGAGGCCCCCGCCGAACATTCCGAACACCTCCACCTCGTCAACTTCGCTTTGCCGTACCTTAGGATTCGCTGACATCTCAAGATCCCTGCTGCCGCTGACAGGCTGGCCTTCCGCCCCTGCCCACTCGGCATCGTCTCCTGAGAGCGCTTGGTTCCCCGCTGCGATCCCAATGTACGCACACAATGAAGTTCTGGCGCTTAACTTTCAGATAACCTCACGACCCTCGCTTTCTTTGCTCGAATATGCTTAATTATATGCACCTTCACACGATTTGGCAATGATCATCTTGTCCCGTTTCACCAAACCGTGCTTTTTACCCTTCCGACCCAGAACAACACCCCTCCTTCCCCCGTTGAGCTATGACATCTAGGTTCCTCAGGGTACTTAGGGTCCATCTCACACCTCTTTGCACGATGATCCCTTTCGTTCAGAAATGCGGGACCGTCATTTCGGTTACGCATACCCTGATGCAACGGGATAATCGTCAAAAGGAGGCCAAAAGATACTGTAATCCTAAGCAAAAAACCGCCGAACAGGAAGTCACTCCCGTTCAGCGGTCCTTGAAGGTCCTATATTCAATCCCAAAAGTCGGGTCGTTACACCAGCTGTTTCTCCACGACCTCTACGATTTGCGCAACTAGTTGTTCCAACTGCGCCTTCTCCGGTCCTTCAGCCATAACGCGGATGAGGGATTCCGTTCCCGACGGCCGCACCAGCACACGTCCGTTATCGCCTAGCTCTTGCTCCACTTCGGCGATTGCTTCGGCAATCAAGGCGTTCCCGGCAAACTTGCTCTTATCCTGAACGCGAACGTTTACCAGCACCTGCGGATACTGCTTCATGACTTTTTTCAGTTCACTAAGCGGTTGGCCGGAGGCCAACAGCGTATCCACCAGCTGGATCGCCGTCAAGATGCCATCCCCGGTCGTATTATAGTCCAGGAAAATCACGTGCCCGGATTGCTCCCCGCCCAGGTTATAGCCGCCGCGCAGCATTTCCGCCATCACATAACGGTCGCCAACCGCGGTTTGCTGGGTAGCGAGCCCCAGTTTCTTCGTCGCCTTGTAGAAGCCAAAATTACTCATCACCGTCGAAACGACCGTGTTGTCTTTCAACTTGCCGGCTTTGTTCATCGCGTCGCCGCAGATGCACAGGATGTAGTCGCCGTCCACTTCTTCACCTAACTCGTCGATCGCGATCAATCGATCCGCATCGCCGTCAAAGGCAAGACCAAGATGGGCGCCCAAACGCACGACTTCCTCTTTCAAACGCTCCGGATGCGTGGATCCGCAATGATCGTTAATGTTCAGGCCATTTGGCTCAGCTGCCAGCGTGTACACTTCGGCTCCCAGTTCACGGAACAGCTTAGGGGCCAGCTCATAGGCGGCTCCGTTGGCACAATCCAGTACAACCTTCAGCCCTTTGAACGAGGAGCTGATCGTCGTTTTTAGATGATCGAGGTACTTCAGCTTCGACTCATTATCAACCGTTACCGTCCCCAAACCGCCGCCGATCGGCCGCGGCAATTCGTCGACGGCCTTGTCGAGCAGCTCTTCGATTTGCAGCTCCGTATCGTCCGACAATTTAAAGCCGTCGCTGCCAAAAAATTTGATGCCGTTATCCTCCACCGGATTGTGGGAAGCGGAGATCATCACGCCCGCGTCCGCTTGAAGCAAACGGGTTAAATAAGCCACTGCTGGCGTCGTAACAACCCCCAAACGAATGACATCCGCGCCGATCGACAGCATCCCCGCTACCAGCGCAGACTCCAGCATGACGCCCGAAATACGCGTATCCATACCGATGACTACCTTTGGCTTAGGCGCCTGGCCAGCCAGTACGTAACCCCCGCAGCGTCCGATCTGATAAGCCAGCTCCGCTGTCAATTCTTTATTCGCAATTCCTCTTACGCCATCCGTACCAAAATATTTCCCCATGATTTCACTCCTTCAACATTTTGCCAGCACCGTACCGTTCTCCTCGTCTCCCAGGTAGCGATTGTCCGGTCTATATTCTTGGTTGTCCGCTTATGTTCTAGTTATGTCCCGTTGCCTGAGTTGCCTTCCTGCGTCGCATTGCCTTCCCCCTCTGGATGGGATGGCGTTCCGTTTCCGGCCTGGTTTTGAGTGCCGTCCGCCGGATCCGTCGGCTCCACAGGCTCACCGGAGGCCGGATTTCCCTTCTCCGTCAGCTCGACGTCAACAGTCATTGAGAGACTTGGGTCCGCCAATTCCACCCCCTGCGGCAGCTTCACCTCGATCGGGACGGTATGCGTTCCCGCTCCCAGATGCGCCAGGTCCGCTGTCAGCTGAATACTCTCCGGTTGGAGAGCTTCCAACACCTCGCTGGGCCCGACAACCGTCAGGCTCAGCTTCGGATCGGTCGGCCGAACCCACTTTACGTCGTACAGAGATCCGGTATTTTTTAACGTGACGGGAATCCCGTCCAGCTGCTTTTGCCCGCCAGGCATAACATGGATTGTGATCGTGACAGAGCTCGGCTCGATTTTCTCAAAACCTTCCGGAGGAGTCAAGTCCACCGAGTATTTAGTCTCAGTCGAACCGTCAAAACGACTCAAGTCGACCGTCAGCGGATAGGAGGAAATACCCTCTAACGCTTCCTTGGAGCCATACAGAACGACCCCTTCCACATCGGTCTCCACACCGGTCAAGACATACCCGGAAGGCAGCTGCCCGGACTTACGTACCTCTAATGGCACGTTTTTGTATAGCTTATTGATCGGCACTTCCACATCCACGGAGCTAGGCGAAATTTTCGCATTTTCCATCGGTTGCCCTTGCATATCATATGCCGTCAGCTTGACGCTTTTGCCTTTGACCGATTCCTTTAGCCCCGTGACGTCCACCGTGCCTTCCACTTTGCTTAAATCGCTCACTTCGCTTGCCGGCAGAGTTACGTCCACAGTACCGCTCCCAGCTACAATTGGAGTCCCCAGCACCAATCCATCGGCCGGCTCCCCTTTTGTGACGATGGTCACGGGCATTGATCGGGTCTCCTTCGCCTCTATCGTCACCTTCACAATGGAAGGATCCATTGAGATGAGATCCACCCCAGGAGGAAGCTCATGGGTCAACGGGAGGGTAAACGTCCCGGGTCCCAGATTTTCAAGATCCAGTCTTGCCTTAAAATCGGAGAAGTTCGTGGTTAAATCAAGCCGCTTTCCCTTAACCTCCATGCGCACGGAACTTGGCTCAAGGTCATACAGAATATATTTGTCGTCGTCAAATCCGGTCACTTCGATTTTGACGTTGTCGATGTATCTCGACTGCGCTAGGGTTGTGGAGTCAACGGGGGTTCCGCTGTCCAGATGCACCATAGCCCATAAGATGATACTAAACACCAACGCGAGGACCTTGGCAAAATTGTTATGAGTCAGCCATTTATCCATTTTTGCCGGCCTCCTTCCGTCTGCGGAACGGGCTGCGTTTGTCTTTGACGTTGGCATTGGGCCCTATTTCCGCGTACAGCTTGGAAATCAGCGATTCCTCGTTGATGTCCCTCACGACCTGACCGTCAATCGCCAGCGAGATTTGCCCCGTTTCCTCGGAGACAACGATGGAGACCGCATCGCCCACTTCGCTGATTCCGATCGCCGCCCGGTGCCTTGTCCCCAGCTCCTTGCTGATGAACGGATTCTCCGACAACGGCAAATAGCAAGCCGCAGCGGAAATCCGGTGCCCCTGAACGATCACGGCACCATCATGCAGCGGGGTATTCGGGATAAAGATGTTGATTAACAGCTGCGAAGAAATAATGGACTGCATCGGAATCCCCGATTCGGTATATTCGTTTAATCCCGTATCGCGTTCAAAAACGATAAGGGCCCCTATCTTTCTACGTGATAAATAATTTACGGCCTTAATGATTTCGCCAATCTCTTTGCCGAACTCTTCTTCATCCGCACTATTCCGCCCAAACAGCTTGCCCCGTCCAAGCTGCTCCAACGCACGCCGAAGCTCCGGCTGAAAAATGATGAAGATCGCCAGAACCCCAAACGTAAACATCTGGTTCATCAGCCATTTGAGCGTGTACAAATCGAACCAGGTACTCACGGCCCAAATAAACACCAGAACCAATATCCCCTTGAGCAGTTGAACGGCCCGCGTTCCGCGTACAAGCAGAATCAGGTGATATATTATATAAGTAACGATGAGGATATCGATTACATCCTTGATGGTATCCTGCCAAGTCAGATTCACAAAATAGTTCATGCTGCGACCCCCGGAATGTTCCTTGCGGGCGTTTGGCCCGCCGACAAGGAAACGATATGTACAGCGTTCAAGCTTGTCTCTATAAGTTTCCCCTAATTACTAGGTTATAACGTTCACAAGTCAGATGCAAGCATCCAGTAAAAATAGGTTCATTTCGTATCCGTTGTAAATTTTTCCCTGCTGCCCGCAAATAAAAAAGCGCCGTATTCCCCAAGGGGAGGCGCCAATTTATTCATCATGGTCCTATCCGTCACCTATAGGCGACTTCCGTAAACGTATTGATGATCCTGTACCAGATCCAGTCCAGCGCTTGATCAATCTGCTTGACTTCGCCCGAAATATGCGCCGTGGAAGCTTGATAATAAGAGCCGTCAATCACGGTCAAGTTACCTTGAACTTCGCCGTAAATTTCAGCTTTGCCGTTCTCGATGGTCAGATTCCCGACGATTTTGGAATCGCGCGGTACGGTTACCGTATCGCCTTGAATAATGACCTGATCCAGGTCCGCTCCTTTGACAATGAGTTGATCGTCGCTATCCCAAAGCGATACCGCGCTAAACAGCATGACCAGCAAGAACATTGCGGCCGCCGTCAACGCCGGATGGCGTTTGATCCATTGGATCCATGCCTGTTGCTTGGGCTGACTCGGGATCTGGCTGATGATCCGGTTCACCAGTTCATCGGGAGCCGAGATGTTCGTGTGCTGCTTAATTGTCGCAAACAACATCAGTTCGGTTCGTTCCAATTCCCTGAATTCCTTTAGGCAATCCGGACACTGGTCTAGATGCAGCTTCAGCTGTTCGACATGGTCGCGGCTCAGTTCGCCGTCCAGGTAATCATGCATCATGGATGAGGCATGTTTGCATTCCATATCAGCCAATCCTTTCAGTAGTATCATCTATGCGAAAAGCGGAGGGCCGGCTAAGATCATAGTCGTCCTACCTTACAATACGTAACGGTTCAAAATACGTTTCAAAAATAAATCCTTTGCGACGCGTCCAAATTTATAACATTTTGTGTTCCAGCTTCTTGCGCAAAAATTCCCGTCCGCGGTGAACGCGCGTCTTGACTGTCGTCACCGGCATATCCAACACCTCGCTGATCTCCTGCAGCGACATTTCCTGCAGATAGCGGAGCACGATCACCGACTTATATTTGGCAGGTAAGCCGTCGATCGCTTGATGGATGGTTTGCTGTGTTTCCGACAGCAGGTATTCCGTTTCCGGCGTGCGTTCGTCCCCAGGGATCAACGTGTACCCATCCATGCCTTCTTGGTCATTCATTTCTGCATCCAAATAATAACTTGGCTTCCGCTTGCGCAGCCGATCAATGCACAAGTTGGTCGCGATCCGGTAAATCCACGTGGAGAACTTCTGTTTTTCGTCGTACCGGGTCCAATTTTTGTGCACCCTTAAGAACGTCTCCTGCACGACATCCTCCGCTTCGTGCCGGTTGGACAACATCCGGTATGCGAGATGATAAAGCTTATCTTTATATAGATCGACAAGTTCGGCGAAGGCTCCCTGATCTCCTTTACGGGCCAGCTTCACCAGTCTTGCATCGAAATGTTCCACCACCATATTTTCCCCCAAATCGGTTGGAAGGGCTCAGGTACCTGATATCCTTGAATACATATACCCTGCCTGTCCGGCTTTTCGTCCCTTTGGTCTAAGGTAAAAGGGTCTTCCAGTCGTCGGCACTTCATTCAAATGTTAAAGCAACTTTTTGCAAAATGCAATACATATCAGCAAAAGCTGAAAGCAAAAAAGCCGGACCTCCTCATGGAGAAGGCCCGGCTTGGCATCCCTGCCCGTCCACTTGCAGGCGTATCAGCCCGTGTTCCGAAGACCGGCGGCAATTCCGTTAATCGTTAGCAGCACTTCACGCAGCAGCTCGGCGTCATCAGATCCTTTGTCTCGCGCTGTGCGCAGCTCTGTCAGGAGCTGAACCTGCAAATAGCTGAGCGGATCCACATAAGGGTTACGCAAGCGGATGGACTCCTGCAGGCCAGGCACGTTATCGAGAATCTCGCTAATGCCGGCAATCTTCAAGACCATATCCCGCGTCAAATGGAATTCCTCTTCAATTTGGCTGAGGATCCGTTCCTTGACTTCATCATCCGAGCACATCTTCGCGTATTCCTTCGCGATCACCAAGTCCGCTTTGATCAGGGCAAATTGCAATGTATCCACGACCGTTCTAAAGAACGAGAAATTCTGATACATCTCCTGGAGCACCTTGAGGTTCTCTTCGTTGTTTTGGTAGTAGTTCAGCAGGCCGGTACCCGCCGCATACCATGCCGGGAATAAATACCGGCTTTGCGTCCAGGCAAATACCCATGGAATCGCCCGCAGGTCCTCAAACCGATCGCTGTTCTTCCGCTTGGAAGGACGTGAACCGATATTTAATTCGCCCACCTCAACCAATGGCGTCGATTCACGGAAGAACTTCAGGAAATCCGGTTCACGGAAAACAAGGTCCTGATATTTATGAAGCGAAGTCTCGGAAATCCTCGCCATAATCTCTTCCCAATGTTGCTCCTCCGGACTTGTTCCTTGATGGAGCTTCGCTTGAATCGCTGCGGTAATCAACGCCGAGGTCGCTTGCTCCAAGCTCCGGTACGCGATGCCTCGCAAGGAATACCGTGACGAAATCACTTCGCCTTGCTCGGTGATCTTGATTCCGCCCCCGATCGTTTCCGGCGGTTGTACGAGAATGCTGCGGTTCAGCGGCATGCCGCCGCGTCCAAGCGCACCTCCGCGTCCGTGGAAGAACTTCAGCTTAATGCCAAAATCATTGGCTGCCGCCGTAATTTGCTTCAATGCTACGCGCAGCTCCCAGTTAGCGGTAACCACGCCACCGTCTTTATTACTATCGGAATAGCCGAGCATAATCTCCTGAAGATCGTTCATTGCCGCCACCGACTGGCGATAGATCGGCATGCTGAACAATTGGCGCATGATACCCGGCGCAGCATGCAAATCGTCAATCGTTTCGAATAGAGGTACCGACTGCAGTGTGCTGACGACCGTGCCGTCAGCTTCTTTGCGGAACAAGCCTACCTCTTTCGAGAAGACCATCACCTCGAGAATATCGCTCGCTGCCTCCGTCATACTGATGAGATAGCTGGTGATACACTGCTGACCGTATTCTTTTTGCGCTAGAAAGACCGTGCGATAAACATCCAGACATTCCTTCGTATTCTCGCTATACTCCTGATAAGGAGAAGTTAAAGGCCGCGGGTCATTTAGCAAGCGTTCCAACAGTTGGATCTTCTCTTGCTCCTCTAACTCCGCGTAGTTGTCCACGATGTTCATTTTCGCCAAAATTTCCGTCATGGCATTCTCATGCTCTTTGCTGTGCTGGCGAATATCCAACGTTGCCGTATGGAAGCCAAACAACTCGGCTTGACGGATCAACTTCTTGATATGAGTATCGGCAACATAGTCGGCGTAGTGATGACGCAAGCTTCGGTCGATGATGTTCAGATCCTGGATAAACGCTTCAACGCTTGGGTAGCGCTCAGGCGTATCCTTCTTGCTATCATCCAACACATTGTGCAGCTTCTCCGTCATATATGTTAGCTTGATACGATAGGGCTCTTTATCGTTATTCCACTGCTGCGTCTTGCGCAGAGTAACCTGAAGGCGATCCCGTTGGATAGAGGCCATCAACTCATCGGTTACATCCACAATGCTGGTACTGAAGCTGAGGTGCTTGAATAACTCGGACAAAATCCGCTGATATTCGCGAACCGCCAGCTTGCGTTGCATCCGCAGGGTCTCCCAGGTGACATCCGAAGTTACCGAAGGATTCCCGTCCCGGTCGCCGCCGATCCAAGAGCCGAAACGCAAGTAGGTAGGTACGTGCCAGTAATGCTCCGGATAGTACTTGGTCAGGCAACGTTCCAGTTCTTGATACACTTCGGGCAGCACATGGAATAAAGTTTCGTGAAAATAATACATGCCGTTTCTGACTTCATCCAGAACAGTAGGCTTGCGATCGCGCAGTTCGTCGGTTTGCCAGAGGGTAATGACCTCGTTGAGCAGCTTCTCCCGCAACTGTTCCCGTTCCCGGAACGTGAGCGTCGGGTTATCGAGCTGCATAACATCGTCAGCAATCCGCTTGTGGATGTCCAGAATCGCGCGGCGCATCGCTTCCGTCGGGTGGGCCGTCATGACCAATTCCAAGGACATACCTTCTAGGATCTCTTGAGCCTCGGCATAATTAAATCCCTGCTCCTTGAGATCGCGGACAGCCGCCTCGATGGTGCCGGTCTGAACCGCCTCCCCGGCCGACCGCTCGTAATCGCGCTTAAGGCGAATTCGGTTGTTCTGCTCCGCAATATTCACCAATTGGAAGTAGATCGCAAAGGCACGGATCACCTGATGACGGATACCGGGTTCCAAAGAATTGATCATTTCCTTAAATTCTTCATGCAGTTCCGGTAAAAATACTGCCCGCAGGGATTTACTGGCTTCACGTATCTTCTCGACAATATCCAAGAGCTCATTGCCGCCCTGATGCACCAGGACCTCTCCTAGAATATTGCCCAAAAAACGAATGTCGCGCCGAAGCAGGTTATTCGAGTTGCCTTTTCCTGCGGTAACCGTTAACTCTGTCATGTTTCTCCCCCATTTCATCCCTAATGCAGCAAGCTAAATTCAGCATTATTTTCGTCTTTTGTCATTTCAGACTAAATGGTGTTCGTCAGGCGTTTCTTAACATCATACAATAAACTGCCCTGAAAATCTTCACTTAATTTGTAAGAAATTTATCCCGGAGAGCTTGAGTACAAGCCCCGGAGGGCATTTTTTTCAACTTCACTTACCCTAACACGGTAAAGCAGTAAAATGCAAGGGTATAAGCCAATGATAGAAAACTTTTATACCCGGGAAGGCAATTAGGTCAAAAATTATAACAAAAAACATCATCTTATCCGATGATGTTGCTGTTATGTATGGAGCGGGTGATGGGAATCGAACCCACGCTACCAGCTTGGAAGGCTGGAGTTCTACCATTGAACTACACCCGCACCTTAAAGAGATGGTCGGGATGACACGATTCGAACATGCGACCCCCTGGTCCCAAACCAGGTGCTCTACCAAGCTGAGCTACATCCCGTCATTAAGGTGATATGAAATTTGAAAAAAGTGGCGCGCCCTAAGAGATTCGAACTCCTGACCTTTTGATTCGTAGTCAAACGCTCTATCCAGCTGAGCTAAGGGCGCGTATGAAGTTATGGAGCGGACGACGGGAATCGAACCCGCGACCCTCGCCTTGGCAAGGCGATGCTCTACCGCTGAGCCACGTCCGCAAAGATGGTGCGCGTGGAGGGACTTGAACCCCCACGTCAAAGACGCTAGATCCTAAGTCTAGTGCGTCTGCCAATTCCGCCACACGCGCAAGGATAAACTGGTGAGCCATGAAGGACTCGAACCTTCGACACCCTGATTAAAAGTCAGGTGCTCTACCAACTGAGCTAATGGCTCTTACTAAGAAAAAGTGGCTGGGGATATAGGATTCGAACCTATGCATGACGGAGTCAAAGTCCGTTGCCTTACCGCTTGGCTAATCCCCAATACTATGGTGGAGGCTGAGGGGATCGAACCCCCGACCCTCTGCTTGTAAGGCAGATGCTCTCCCAGCTGAGCTAAGCCTCCACATCTGGGACCTACATATGAATGAAGATGGTGACCCGTAGGGGATTCGAACCCCTGTTACCTCCGTGAAAGGGAGGTGTCTTAACCCCTTGACCAACGGGCCTTATGTAGAGAAGCTCTCAACCGGGATCGAACCGGTGACCTCATCCTTACCATGGATGCACTCTACCTACTGAGCTATGAGAGCAAATGGCTCCCCGAACAGGACTCGAACCTGTGACAACTCGATTAACAGTCGAGTGCTCTACCGACTGAGCTATCAGGGAACGTTGCTTGGCGGCGTCCTACTCTCCCAGGACCCTTCGGTCCAAGTACCATCGGCGCTGGAGGGCTTAACGGTCGTGTTCGGGATGGGAACGTGTGGAACCCCTCCGCCATCGCCACCAAACGGTTCAAGCGTTTTGATCGCCTGAAAACTGGATACGAAACGAATTTGCGTGTTAGTCTCCTCAAGTGCTCGAATCGGCTTGTTCAGCCAGACGCCACTTTTTGGAGTTGTTTGGATAAGCCCTCGACCGATTAGTACCTGTCAGCTCCAT
>NZ_LN909059.1 GCF_001486505.1 Paenibacillus rubinfantis | reverse complement strand
TATAATGCTACATAGAATCTAGACAGCAAAAAAGGAGTTTCTTAGTTGTATGGCAACCAGTAGAAGAAAGTTCACACCGGAGGAGAAAGCGCAAATCGTACTGGAAATTTTAAAGGAAGAAAAGTCGGTTTCGCAGCTCTCATCTGAGCATGGCATTCATGCAAATGTCCTCAACCGGTGGAAATCAGAAGCTGTCCAGAATCTAGCGCAATTGTTTGTCGATGATCGCAAAGGCATCACGAAGATGAAAAACGATTATGAAAACACGATCAACGACCTCTACGCCGAGATTGGAAAGCTGACCAGTCAATTGTCGTGGCTCAAAAAAAAATCTGGCTTCTAACCTGTCCCGCGAAGAACGTATGGATCTTCTAGAATGGGATTGCCCCGAGCACTCGCTCAGCGTTCAGGCCGATCTATTAAGTCTGAATCGCTCCAGCCTTTATTATAAGCCGGTCCCTCCCTCCCCGGAGGAAATTCGCCTCAAACACCGGATTGATGAGATTTACACAGAGCATTCGTTTCTGGGTTACCGGAGGATTGCTGCAAT
Source organism: Paenibacillus rubinfantis (assembly GCF_001486505.1). Taxonomy (GTDB): domain Bacteria; phylum Bacillota; class Bacilli; order Paenibacillales; family Paenibacillaceae; genus Fontibacillus; species Fontibacillus rubinfantis. The sequence continues at coordinate 158,217 of NZ_LN909059.1, read as the reverse complement.
TATGAATAGGGAAGGAGACAGTATTCACGAAAACACTGTCAGGCGCTACATGCGCGAAATGGGCCTTATGGCTATTCATCCTGGGCCAAATCTGAGTAAGCGGGATCTACAACACAGGGTTTATCCATATCTGCTTCGGAAACTGAATATTACAGAGCCTGATCAGGTGTGGAGTGTGGATATTACATATATTCGCATGAAATACGGCTGGATGTACCTGTACGCCGTCATGGATTGGTATTCCCGTTACATCGTAGATTGGCAACTGGATCAAAGCTTGGAGATCGGTTTCGTGCTTGAGACCATGAAACGTGCATTCACACGACGTAAGCCCGGGATTGTCAACAGCGATCAAGGCAGCCACTTTACGAGTCCGAAGTATATCGATCTACTGCAAGAAAACGAGGTTCGTATTAGTATGGATGGCAAAGGCAGGGCTACGGATAACATAGTCATCGAGCGCTTTTGGCGCAGCCTGAAGTACAATGAGGTCTACATCAACGACTACACAAGTCCTCGGGAGACCAGGCAAGGTGTGGATCGATACATCCATTTACACAATTATTACTTGCCTCATCAGTCCTTGCAGAACCATACACCTGCTTCAGTATATAACCGGGACGTTGTACTTCTATCCACATGTGAATGATAAAGGACATTCTCCCGCGCCTTCGCTTGGGCTGCGTCCTCCACCTGTGGACACCATCATCAAAGGAATTATTCAAAAATATTTTCCATCTAGGCTCTGCCAAGAGCCTGCCCTCCTAGGGCAAAGAAACAAACCTTGTGCATTATTTCACACCTTAAATATTTTAAAAAACTGTCTTGACATCTTGTAGCACTATATTTTAAAACCCCCGAATCTATTTCAGCTCACAATTATGCTCATAGATTATCGATTATAATTAGTATGTTACCATATCTATGTTATCGTGTTAAGCTATCAATAATGCTCATAAAGAAAATGTGATAAAAACAGTATAAACCCTCGATAAATCAAGGGTTTATACTGTTTATTAATGCACACATATAATTATGCTCATAGTTTTATAGATACTCCTTGAGCAAACCGAAGAGGTCTGCCGGCGCGCACGTGAAGTGAAAATGAACGGCCGGACTATAACTCTTGGAATCGGCTATTCGGACGATGTCGGAGGGGGAGGCTTCAGTAAAGCCCGAACTATCGATACTCCTACCAACCTTACCCACAAAGTGTTTCAAGTATGCAAGGATCTCTTTTTTGAGAACGACTGCCGTCGCGCTGTCCGGAATATTCACGTCGGTCTGACCAATCTCGTCTCCGAAGAAATCACCCAGCTCGATCTCTTCGAGGACGACACCAAGGACCGGCAGCTTGCGTCCGCGATGGATGCGATCCGGAAGAAGTTCGGCACTGCAGCGGTTACCTGGGCGCGCAGCAGGACCGAAGGCGGAACGGCGATAGAGCGGGCAGCTAAGGTGGGAGGGCATAAGGCATGATCAACGACCGCGGACGCATCAAATGGTCTCCATTCCTCATTCCTGAGCACAAAAAGCGTATCGCCCAGTTGTATGAAGCAGAGGACGACGTGAGACAGCCAGAGCTGGATGAGCAGCACGTGGAGCAGCTGCAGGAGACGCTGTCAGAAGCGATCGAGCATGGTTCGGCCATTACAGTTACTTATTACGCAGATCGGCGGCATAGGTCCATTGAGGGACTGATCTTCAAAGTCGATCTCCTTTCGGGCGTTCTTGTTCTCGATTGCGCTGGCGACCGCGTGCGGATCCGATTCGACTCCCTAATAAATGTCCGTATAAAGTAGTTTCCGATCGCCATTTGTGGCGTTACACCATCCAATAAACGGAAATAGTGATTATTGTGAGGAGGCATTGTCGTTATGGCAAATACTATGGATCTGTTGGTATTGTTCGAGGAAGATTACATCGAGAAAAATGTCACAGCCTACATTCCTGCATTCCGCATCGGTGCCATCGGGGCAACCTTGGAGGAAGCTCGGGAGAACGCCATTGATTTGGTCCAAAAAGCGTTGGAGGAATCCAAGTCATACGGTATGCCGCTTCCGAAGGGCAATGCCATTGTGGATTCGATCACCGTTGTAACGGATTGAAAATACTATATCTGCAGCATCAGCATCCGGCGTCAATGACAAGTCGCCGGTTTTTTGCTATAATAAAATTGCATTAAATGTGTGTTTAATGCAATTTCCGTTATAAGCGGTCGGATTGGTGTGATATGATGGAGATTATCGAAATTCAAGAGCACTATGAGCGTGAATTGAACCTATTTTTGGTCTATATGAAAGACCGTGAATATTCGAGGAACACACAAGCCGGATACCTACATGACGTTCGGCATTTTTTGAAGAGCATGAACGGGAAAAACGTATCCGACGTTACGGATATCGACGTCATGAATCATCTTAGTCAGATTCGTGAATCCGGCGCCGGCGCGCGCTATCGGAATCGCTGCCAGTCTGCGATCCGACTATTTTACAAAGTCATGATAAAGTTTCGGGTGGCAACCCAAAACCCTGCGCAGGAAATTGAGAAAGCCAAAATCGAAAAGAACCGGAAGCCGACGTTTCTGCAGAAGCAGTTCCTCGATGCATGCATGATGCTTATTAAAGGAAGGTACTTGGTCCGCGACGTAGCGATCATTGCGTTGATGGCTTATTGCGGGCTTCGTGTCAATGAAGTCGTGCGACTGGACATTATAAATTTCGACAGGGACGGTTCGACCCTCGCGGTCCGTGGGAAAGGCGACAAGTGGAGATATCTCCCGCTTCCTCCTGAAATGAAGGAGCTGCTGCAGCAGGCGCTTACTGAGCGGATCGAGCCGCGGAATAAAAAAGACGAACAAGCCTTCTTTATTTCTCAGTTCCGGCGAAGAATTAGCAAGCGTATGGTGCAAACTGTGGCTGAGAAGACATTTGCCGAACTTGTCATCCAGTATCCCCAGTTTGCCGGCCTCTCCCTATCCGCCCATAAATTCCGGCATTCATTCGCAACAGATCTTCTTCGCAACGGAGCGGATTTGCGCGCCGTCCAGGAGCTCCTTGGGCACGAAGACATTTCTACGACACAAATTTATACGCACGTGTTGGATGAGGCGAAAGAGCGCGCCATGAATAATGTGAGACCGGCGATCCCCTTGCGAATCAAAGGTACAGATTGGCAAGGGAAGTAATCGCCTTGCCCCTCCCCCATCAGGAACACTCGTTCCCTTTGCGTGTCTTTAAGGGTATAATGGATTGTCAAAGGAGGTCGCCTGTCTATGGAGAGTAAAACGAACCCCGGGTTGAGCTTGGAGAAGCTTCAGAAAATTACAAGAGCGATCGAGTGCTCCTTCCTTGAAGAACGTGCTATCACCCTATATACATACAGCGAGAAATTGCCGCACAAAGGAATTATCGAACAGATCGACCAACATCGTCAGGCGCTACGGATTGGACCGAGTGATTGGATCCCATTCTCCAGCATAACCGAAGCGATGATCGATAATCAGAACCCAGGAGGAGAACATGGATAAGCGGGAAATTCCGGTGCTCACAGAAGAAGAGTTTGGAACATTGCTTGAAAATATGACTGCGACACCCGAAGCGTATAAAGAACGGGCAATGCACGATTTCCTTGAAAAAAATCCGGCGATGATCCCTTGCTTGGATGGCGCAACGATGCACCGACATCACGGTCCAGTAGGTTCCCTCGTATTTACGGAGTATCAACTTGCTGCAGGACATTTCAAAAGAGAGCCCGACTTCTTATTTGTCACCAGTCATTCCCAAGCGAATACCTTCGTGTTCGTCGAAATAGAACATCCGGGTAAACCAATATTTAATCAAGATGATTCACTCAATGCTCATTTTTATCATGCATACGAACAACTCCAGGATTGGGCGTCTTGGTTTAATGCCGGCAACAACAAAGGACTGTTAATTCAAGAACTGGCCAGAGTAAATAAGGGATTTGAGTTGGATAAGGAAGTCGATGCAGAATTTGTGCTGGTTATCGGCCGGCGCGCGGAGTTTGAGGGCAATCCAACACGTATGCGACGTATTCATCGACACAATAAAGCACCTTTCTATGTCATGTCTTACGACCGTTTACGCTATGACCACACCCCCTACTGCCAAAGACTTGCTGTCGTGCACCAAAAGGCGAGTGGTCTGGAAGCCGTACAGTTTCCCAGAGACTATTATTATGATTACAACCAGCGAGGTAACCACCGGCTGATTCGAAACAAAGAGAAGGCGATTATGGAGAACGTCTACATGACTCAACCCGAGAAGGATCAACTGCTTCAGACCATTCGGGAATGGGATTCGCTCGATGACAAGAAGGCACGCGAACGCTTTTTACTCGGCTCAAAGTAAAAAGCAATGGAACCCTGCATTTACAGGATTCCATTGCTTCTTTCCCGCTCCGGAAGCGGGATTTTTCATTAGTACACGCCGTCAAACAAAAGATATGCGCCCGGCCGGTTCAGGTCGATCTCAATGACCTTATCGACACGCGCCTCAATGTTATGCTTCCACAACTCTGCTGCCAGTTGTTTGAATGCCTCCTCCTCGTCTTCTGCCACTACCACGCTGATTCCGCCTGCGATGCCCCCCGGATGCTCATATGCAAATACCCTCAACCGACGTCGCCTCCCATTTTACTATTATTGAATACCTCGAACCGTCCGTAAGATTTGCTCTCCGTTTTCTATGTTCATGATTTGCAATCGCTTCCTGCTATTCTTGACACGGATGAAGAGATTGCCCAGCTGCCTGTCCTCGTGGACGGGTTTTACGGGTGAATACTCGATGCTTTCAATATCGCAATACGGAAGCACCTTGATTCGATAAGTTTCCGGAAACACGATCTTGTCGTGATAGAACCGGAACACGGCATTCTCATTCGACCTTTTCAGACTGCGATACAAGAACCGAGTGATCATGAGGAACATCAGCACCGCACAGATGGTCGGCACCGTGATGATGATGGGTAGCGTAACCGCCGGTTCCGCATAAAGCAGTGTGGCAACCCCGACCGTAACGCCACCAATCAAAGGCGAAAAAAAGACACCAGCCAACAACGTAAACAGAATTCCAGCGAGTACCGCAATCATTATGGCTTGCTTCTTTTGAAAAACTGACTTCGAAATGAACATTGGTGTTTGAATTTCGACGACCTTCAAGCTTTATCCTCCCACCTTGATGAATCGGTGGATAATAGCCGCGGCTTCCGCCCGGGTTAGGACTTTCTTTGGCCGGAATGTGTTGTCCTCAAACCCGTTGACGATCCCCTTTTGGAGCAGATACTGGACGGCCGGGCGAGCGTATTCGGCGATCGTGTTAGAGTCCCGATACGTGAGTGCCGGGCCAGTTTGATTCGTCCTAAAGAGGCGGTAGATGATAACGGCTGCCTGTTCCCTCGTGATCTCTTCGTTCGGACCAAATTTCGTCGGGCTCAAGCCACCGATAAATTGATATTCCCATGCTGTCTGCAGTTCAGGGAAAAACCAGTCGTTCGGGCTTACGTCCTTGAATTTCCCGTCGTATGGCCGAGAAGACTTTAGACCTGTCATCCGAACGATAAGGGCAGTAAACTCGGCGCGGCTGATCGTTTTCTCAGGCTCGAAGCGATCTGCCGATACGCCGGTTATGATTCCGCGATTTGAAAGATCAATGATAGCTTCCTTGCTGAAGACATTCTCGATATCAGTAAAGCCTACACCCGACGTCACGCCTCCTCCGGTGCCTCCGCTTTGGTTTGTCGTACTGCCGCTGCCGTTTGTAGAACCATTCGTCTGCGATCCCGCGCCGGCGCCCAACGTACTTATCGCAAACGTTGCCTTCTCACTGGTAATGCCCCCGACGTAATAAACCACATCGAAAGTATATAGTGTGTTCGGCTTCAGCTTCGAAATTGTAAAGCTCGGCTCTTTACCTTCATACACAACGGTGCCCGCCTGATTCGTAACGCGGTATTTCTCCACTTTCTCAATCGTCGGCAGCGCGAAATGGATCGAGCTTCCTGTTACCTTTACAACGTGCTTTGAGCTGGACAAATCCATTTTTGCATATGGTATCGTCACAAGCTCACTCTCTACCCGGTACCGGAATTCACCATTCAAGACGTAAATGTCGTAATCGTATCTCTTGCCCCTTTGAATATGACTGTCCTTATACAAACTGTCATATGTCCGGGTGATCTCTACATCATCGCGTTCAATCGCAATTTGGTATCCTCTCGGTTGATTTTCGAATGTAATGTGAACGGCATCCTGGGTCACTTGAAACTCCGCATCCATCTTAGAGAAGTCCGGTATGCTATGAACATCCGAGTATAGATAAATCGTAGTGTCGGATAGATTGCTGATGTTTCCTGCCCTGTCGATCGATCGGAAATAGATCGTCGTCGTTCCGTTTTGCGTAAAGTTAACCGGGCCTACATAATCAATCCAGACCCCATTTCCGATCCGATACTGTGTTTTCTGAACGCCGCTCAGGGCATCCGTCCCCGCGGTTACGGTAAACGTAACGCTGCCGATTGTCCAGCCCGACGAGCTCTTCCAAGGGATCGGTTGTGACGGCGCTGTCTTGTCTATTTTTACAATAGCAGACGTTGACGGTCCTTCCTCGCCAGTCGTGCTAAAGGTACGGGCAAATACTTCGGTCTGCCCTTCCGTCGAAATCTGAATAGGCGATGAATACGTTGTCCAGGTACCGGAAGATCCGATCTTATATTCGTTTCTCCCTCCCGCTCCCCCAGATATTTGGACAATGACATTTTGGTTCGTCCAATCAGAATTGCTTAACATAATGCTCGGAGCGCTTGGATTTACCTGAACATTTTCCAACGTGGAGGTAGCCGTTGAGCTGATATTACCGGCGCGGTCGATGGTTCTTGCGTAGACAACCGTGGTGCCTGCCCTAGCAAGCGTAACCGGTGTTGTATAGTCAATCCAGCTGCCATTTACGTTTATCATGTACTGGCTTTTCTGAACTCCGCTTCCGCTGTCCTGTCCATCCGTGATGTTCAGCGTTACGTATTGGCTGTTCGAGGCTCCTGTAACCTGAAACGTTGGAGCTGTTGGTGCAGTTCGATCGACGTTCAAATTTTGGCTTGCGGTAGCCGTCTCCCCGTCTTCGTCTTTGACCGTCAAGCTAACTTCATAGGAGCCGTCCCCCAACAGCGGCACTCCAGCCGAGGCAGCCGAGGATTGCACTTCTTGGGAGTCATAAATCGAAGTTCCATTATGTTTGACGGTAATTCGGTAAGACTGTTGGGAATGCCCATCCGGATCCGTAAATGACCACGTTAAAGTGGGAATCGTGCTCGTAAGCCAAGAAGCGGGAGATGGTCCAGTAATGGTTACGGACGGCGCGGCAGCGATAACATTCGTCGGGAGTGCCGTTAATAGCATAATGATTGCAGTAAGGGTTGCAATAAATCGTTTCATGACAACATTCCTTTCTCTGTTATTATTGATGATCATTAAGTGCTTGTCCGTTCCAGTAGGTGAAACGGTACCCTTTCTCACGGTAGGCGCTAAGTTTCTTAGGGTCGTGATCTACTCCTATCTCAACAATCGTCTTGGGCTCCGTATCGTGCAGGACCACGTCCGGTCGGCCATCGGCAAACAACTCCGTTACATTTCCGATAAGCGGCTTCTCAAAGTGACGTTTCGAATCATAAAGAAATCGGACGAGGTCCCGCTCCTCCCCACTCGATACCGGTATCCGTGTCATCACTTCTGCGGGAATAAAGCAAAGCAACCGATCCCATTTAACCGTGTCTCGGCTATGGAGTGGACCGCGAAAGAGTACGTAATAGCCCTCTCCCACGTCCGTTCCTCCTCTTTCGCAGCGATCGTAGACGCTCTTGAGCAGCGTAAGATCGCATATATGCTTTTCGGGATCGTCCACGGAATACAAGGGGAGCCGTACAAAGCGCGGGTTTGTTGGGTGTGTGGTGACTTTCGCCCTGTTGTGCCCCCAGCCGATAATCATCTGATGTTTATCCTTTTTAGGCCACCACCCCGGCGTTGAGGCGATATAGAGCATTTCCGTTAACGGCCTTCGATTTAGTTTTACGGTCTGTGCGACTTTATAGAGCCGTTTAGCAATATTCCGGCGTCCCCCCGGGCGGTACTCCGACACCTTGTACTCCTGGAGCATGGTAAGGAACAAGCTTTCAAGTTTGATTCTTGGTACGCTTTCCTTCCGGATGTATTGCTTTTTTGGAATAACCGCAGAAGCGGGACGAGGGGCCGTAGTAGCCCGCTCCTCCCGTGGCGCGCCAAGATCAAGGGTGCATATGATCTCATTATCGGTAATTTTCAGACCCTTAGATTCGAGAAGCGAGCGGTACCCCTGCCTGTTAAATTTACATTGGTATTGATGCAAAATGTTTTCTTTTGAGTTCCTCGGATAGTTGGCGAGAAAGAGGCCGTCGTTTATCTTCTTTACATACAAGAGCGGATTTGGCGAATGGCCGTCACCGTGACAAAGGCATTCAATTGGATGAGACTTGTGCCATTCGGATAGCAGCCTGTCGTGCTCCTCTTCCTCTAGGTATCCGAAATCGATTATTCTTCCGTTTACCCTAAATCTCATTGCCTACACCCGTCTTTCGCAGCGGTTTACAATGGGGATGCCGAAACACTTATCTTTAGAACGCCGTAACGCATGGAACCTGAATACGTCACCAGCCTGTCGTTGATTTCAAGGGTCTGCGGCTCCAATCTTCTTTCGGCATCCTGGTCGATATAAGTCTCCAAGTGATGTGTGAAGTTCCTCGGCGGGCAAACGCCCAGTCTGTTCAACCAAGCAATAAGGAATTGTAATACGTCAGTTTCCTCCGCCCTGTATGTACTTATTGCGTACAAATCCGATGTAATAGAGACCGTTGCATATGGTTGATGGTTTTTCGTTAGATGGAATGAGCCGTCGCTTCCGACGGGGCCCACTTTGTACCCGAACTCATTTGCGAGCGAGTAAGTTGCTTCATATGCCTCATCCATTGAGCGCACTTGGATCACTGTTTCTGTGTGCTGGATACTAGTCAACCAGTCGCGTATCTTCTCAATTTGTCGAAAATCTATGGTCGCCCTGGGTTGGTATTCCTTGATGTAGTCCTCCAGTCTATCCCCTGTCAGAACAGCCGTGTTGGAGTTTTTCTTGAGTTTCAGGTTTAATTCGGCGTTAGGGTGAGTAAATACGACTACCCCCTGCACCCACATATTGCAGCCGATTTCAGCGAGTTTCTTCGCCAGCACAAAGGTATGTAACCTTGTCATCGCGAGGGGGTTACGCAGCGTTTTTTGTGTCATTTCTCTTCTCGTACCGTCATGCTTGTACTGCGTCCAGACTTCATCCTCTTCCGATCCGACGATATCGCCCGATCTATTTTTGCTTACGATAATAAAGATTCCATTCTCAAGGACGCGTATCTCTTCGATCAGTACACTTATATTTTCATGAATTAGTCGGACATTTTTGAATATATGATTTCCCGACGGCGGACTATCCGGCATTCCCCCAATGCCCGGGTTTGGTTCCTGTTGTCCTTTCCGTTCAAGCAAGGTCTTATATAGCAGGATGCAGGTTAAGACCAGCGCAATGATAATCAGCGCCGTCGGGACTAAGGTCTGATAATTCAACAGATCCACCTTCGCCCCATTTTTTTATGGCTTGCCTATCATCAAGAAATAGAAGCAAATCATATTAAGAATAAGAATGAGTGGTACCCCGAAAACAAAGCGATAATGCTTCGTTTTATGACGGAATAATCGCATACCGATCCAAACACCGAATGAACCGCCAAGCAAGCAGATAAAGAAGATTCTCTTCTCAGGGACTCTTCTCCCGCTGACGACCGCTTGGGACTTGTCGTACCACATAATCAGCAGGCCAATAATATTGAGGATAGCGATGTATCCCACCACATTGAACATAGTCATCCCCCTATGCGTTCAATCGCTCCCAAAGCGCGAGAGGGCCGATCTTGTCGGGTAATCCCATTAGTAACCTAATGAGACTCTCGGCGATCATTTCTTTGTCTTTGTCCGTTGCTTCAATCAAAATACGCTTCCTCGCTGTAACCGAGACTCGAATGGAGGTAGCATTCAATCTGACTAGTTCATTTTCGACAACCTCACGCGCGAGCTCTGCTGCCATCGCATGCTTTTCATCTAAAAGCAAACGCAGCGCTGTAAGTTTCTTCAGATCGAATATAACGCCGCGGTCGGTCGGTTCTGCAAAGTACGTCGGATTATAACCTAGTTCTTTTGCTAATGTACGGATAACCGGGTTATCGCCAATGTTAAAAGCGAAGCGGTATTCCGGGTTAGAGACATGTAGATCACGAAGCAGATCATCCAATATTTCAATAAGGGACCCATAGTATGAAACGGTGATTTGAACCATACCTATCCTCCATCCCTTAAAGAGCCATTATGACACCGGCGAACAAACTGAAAATGACACACCCGGCAATTATCTTTTTTTGTTCACGATTGGCGAGCCTGTAATATTTGTATTTTCGCAAGAAAAGGAACATGGTTGCGGTTGCAAATGTGATGATTAAATGCTCCCGTTTATCAGGGAACAAAAGCAGGCCAAGTATCGACCACACCCAAAGCACGAGTAGATATATCCTGATGTACTTCACCGGTATTTTGTATAACAGTCCCACAGCTAAACCATCCCCTCATTTATATTAAATAACTAATATACTAATATATTAGCATAGATTTAACCTTGGTTGAGCCAATTTTTGTCACACCACTGTCATGATGTTCCTGCTGGCGCTTGTCCGCTAGGTGCCGTGCGAATGCCTTTAATGCATCCGTAATCTGTCTCTTCATCGTATGGTCCGTATCCAACCGAAGGCCGTAGGCTAAACAATCCAGCTGTCTTTTTTTATAAATAACCCTGCCTTGGAGGTTGAACGGTTTGTCAAGAATCTGAAAATGTACGTAAACATCCACGGCGCGCAGCCCAGCTTGAACATCAAGGCACGTTTCGATCCTTGCTCCACCTACGCTAAGGTTAATCAATCGCATTGCTTCCGGCACGCCCGCTTCAACCACTTGGCCGGCGATACTGTGGAGTTGAACTTCTCCAATTAAGGGTTCGGGAAACTCATACCGGAATGGTTCCTTGCGTCTGCTCGGTATCATATTTCCTCCTTTACTTTAACAAGCGCAAATCGCCTACATGCCATCTTTTCGTGAACTTTATCTTTACGCGTTGGAACGCATTATCGACTGTCTTGAAGGTTACACCTAAGTTATCGGCCACTTCCTTATAGGTGAACCCTTTTGCCAACTCCTTTACAACCAGACGTTCCAGTTTGCTTAAAGTTGCCAAGAATAAGTCCAACTTAATTACCGCTTCCCGATGTTCCTCGCGTTGAAGCAATCGTTCTTCCGGAGAAGGCTCGTTTCCGGCAATCGTTTCGATAATATTCGTGGATTGATCATCAGAATACGGCCGATCCAGGGAAAGGCTCTGATTCAACGCTCTTTGTCTTCTACGCGTCGCGGATTTAACCGTATTGATGATTGAGCTTTGGATATGCAGACCCGCATAGGTACGAAATTTCACGCCCCTCGACGGATCATACTTTTTTGCCGCCCGATAAAGGCCAATGCTGCCCGCTTGTTGAATGTCCTGCCTTGTAATTCCTCTAGCAAAATACTTTCGTCCTATTTCATCGATAACTGTCCTATACCTTTGGTGGAGCTGGTTAAACGCCAACTCCTGTCCCAACTTAAATTGGGCCACGAGTTGTTCGTCTTCATAACTGACCATCCACAGTTACCTCCCGCACGCCCATGAGCTTATTCCACGGCATTTTTCGTATTATCAGGTCAGCCAGAATTTCTGGTTGGCCATTTTTCATGGTCGGGTTACGATGGCGGTAGCCGGGAGAACGTGGTGGCATTTGGGGAGTTTACCTCGGAGCAAAAACTGTTCTCCCACTGCCCCCAATGACCATGTTTGAGCTGGTTGAGGCATGAGACCTCGAATCACAAGCGAAGCTGTGGGATTGGAACCATCGTGGGAGTGCCGGCTATTATTTAGGAGGAGATGACATGGGACCGGTTGTTGGATTGGATGTATCAAAAGGGACAAGCATACTCCAAGCGTTTACGGATCGGAATAATCCGTATGGCAAGATCATTAGCATCGAGCATACGCAGAAAGGGTTTGAGCAGCTAGGAGACTTGCTGGAGGAATTAATACAAGCTACGGGGCTTGAGCCTGCTGTGGTGTTAGAAGCAACAGGACATTATCATCGCAGTTTGGTCGCCTATTTGGAGCGTGAAGGATATCGACACTACATCGTGAATCCCTTGCAATCCAAACGTGCAAGAGGCACGCAATTGCGAAAGGTGAAGACGGACGCGGTGGACGCATGGCATCTGGCAGAAATGTTTTACCGCGGGGATGTCCGGCCTCACCGAACATGGGCGGAGGAGATGACCGAACTGCAGCATCTAACGCGTCAGCATGAGTTTGTGACCTCTATGCTCGTCCAGGCCAAACTGAATGCCAGGACCTTACTGGATCAAGTGTGTCCTGCATATGAGAACGTGTTCTCCAATTTGTTTTCCACGACATCCTTGCAGGTATTGCGCCACATGCTCAGTGGCGGCACCGTCACGCAAGAAACGATCCGGGAAACGGCAGGCTCGTCACACGGTAAGGCGTGGATCCAGGCAAAAGCTGAGCGGATTCGAGCGTTACCGCCTCTAAGCCACTCAAGTAAAGCGCAGCAGACGGCCTTGCTATGCATGGTAGAAATGGCCCTTACTGCCCAACAACAGCTTTGCCAGCTTGAAATTTCAATTGAGGAGACGGCACAGTCGCTGCCGGAAGTTGGACTGCTCAAGACGATTCCCGGAGTAGGGGACAAGCTTGCTGCGGCTTTGGTGGCAGAGATTGGAGATGCGACGCAATTTGAGGATCCAAAAAAGCTTGTGGCCTATGCAGGACTGGATCCAGGTGTGCATAGCTCGGGGAAGTTTACGGCCAGTAGTAGCCGCATCTCGAAAAGAGGTTCCAAACGTTTGCGCAGAGCTTTGTACGTTGCCGTCCAATGCGGACTCAGGAAAGGTGTCAACGAGCGGTTACAAGCTTATTACGATAAAAAAAGGAAAGAGGGCAAGCCATACAAGGTAGTCGTGATTGCTTGCGCCAACAAGCTGCTACATCACGTCCATGCCATCCTTGTGAAAGGCGAGCCCTACAAAACGTAAATTCCATATTTACCCAGAAGCGTCCGCGCCAACGGAGGCTTCTTCGTGTTGTTCGTAAATAGTATATCAGTATCTGTGACGTAATCCAACTACTTGGGCTTGACAAACATTAGCTGGTTTTTGCTTTTTTCTGACCGCACAGACTGCTGTTCCCTCTCGACAATTTCAATGAAGGATTCCAATATGTTCGGATCAAATAGATGCGAATCCCGCTTCATGATTTCAAGTGCTTCAAGCGCTTGGCGGGCATTCTGATAGGGCCGGTTGGATACGAGCGCGGAGTAAGTATCGCTGACGGCCGTAATCCGCCCGGTCAATGGGATACCATATCCCTTGAGACCGGACACATATCCGCTTCCATCGAACCTTTCGTGATGGAATTGGGCGATTTCGATTACCGTCCGTGGCAAATCCAGCTCCTTCAGAAGAGTTGTGCCGCAGCTCACATGCTCCCACAACTGCTGTCTCTCCTCGGTGGACAATTTTCGACCGCTTTTTAGGATGGTATCGTTCATAGCAATTTTCCCGACGTCGTGCGTCAGCGATCCGGCGTAATACAGCAGTGCTTCTTCCCGGGCGTGTATCTGGGCAAGTTCGAATGAATAATGAGCCATAATGACAGAGTGTACGGCGGTTGGTTCGTCACGCAATTTAATGCAGGCAAACAATGTGTCGATTATGTCCAGATGACGTTCAAGAGATTTTTCTTTCCAACGTCGTGCTCGATTTACCGCTGTCACCCTTAAATTGTTGGTCACTAATTGACACCCGCTTCCTGTAATTTTCCTTGAGCGGTGGATGCAGCAGTTGTTGTGTTGTAGTCGATGAATGCCTGGTCCCCATATTGTACGACCCGGTTCTTTCCGGATCGTTTTGCAACATACATTGCTTCATCCGCACGCTTAACCAACTCTTCTGCAGTCATTCCGTCGATATACCGACAATATCCGATGCTGGCTGTCACGGGATGTACCCCTTGCGACGTGTCGAACGAGGCTTCTTTCTCGATACGGGACCGAATAGATTCTGTCAGCTCGTCCATATCAACGCCTGGCTCAACAACGAGCGCTACAATCTCCTCGCCTCCATACCGTCCGGCAACCCCGACTCCCTCCGTCTCCTCCATCATGATGGATGCGACTTGTTTTAGAACCTCGTCCCCTTTCTTATGTCCGAACGTATCATTCAACTTCTTGAAATTGTCGATATCAATAAAAATGACCTTTAAATCCGCACCCTTTTCGATACTCCGTTTCACGTAAGTTGAAAACTGCTTACGGTTATATAAACCCGTCAACGGGTCTGAAATGGAGGATTCGTATGTTCCTCGTAGGATTTGTACCAGGTAATCGGCTACAAACGAAATCAGTACCGTATATGCCGAAATAAAGAGTGCGGCATTGATGAAACCCACCGCCCCAGTCGATCCAATGAATAAGTTAATGAGTGTTACAAGTTCTGCCCCAAGAAATAGGCTCAGGGTCGCTTTGGCCTTTCCTACGTTGGGCATTTCAGGCGCAAGGTAGTACCACGCAGCGCATCCCAGCAAAATCGCGAGGATTGGCTGCAATGCCGGAAGCGGGACTACTGCGCTAATCAATACGGTAACGACACAAGAGGCATATACGACAGCCTGCTCCCATTTTGCAATCTCGTTGAAAGTAAGAAACAGTGCAAAAAACGTACAGAGAAGGAAAATCCCCCGCATAATATGAAGTCCCGCTCCCGCATCAGACGGTTCACTCATGGAAATCCATACATGGTAGATCGCGGATGCGGACAAAGTTACGGTCAGATGTAAATGCGCCTTAGTATTCTTACGCTTTGGCATTCTGTTCGTAAGGCTCCAAATAATAAAGAGCAGAGGCAGCATCATGATGGAAAGCAATATATCTCCTTGTGATCCCGCGAACTGTTGGAACAACATAAATTCCTCCTCTCGTCAGGTATTGAAAGAGCCATCCGTTTTCACGGACGGCTCTTTCCTTTCGTCCCTGTTAATGAGTGCCTCCCGCCCCGAGATCATCGTTGGATGATTTATCGGCGTGATAGAGAATTACGTCCCCATCAATAAGGTTGACGGTAAGCCCATATGGATCGGTAAATTGATGGTTGAATCCTTCGCGCCGCCATTGGTTCGCGGCGCTGATCCCGGTGTTAATGTACTGCAGGTGCGGGCTGTTCAGATTGCCGTTGCGAATCGTCATAAGGTCAAAATTTACGATAATAAATCCTTTTTTCAGGAAGATTGGGGCTTTCTCGTCCAGCTTGTTTTTCCTGCCGTATTCCGCAAGGTTCGTGCCTTTCGGAACGACATATGTTTGAGCTGGAATGCTATACTCTCCATACCACTGTTGCACCGCCGCATTTTTACGAGCCGAGCTCACCCCGGAAGGTACATCATAACCACCGATGAACGTCCGGAGTGGAGCCGTAAGCAGGTTAACGTCGTAACCGCCCGTCACCGTCCCTTTTTTGGCCGCTGCGAGGTAGTCGGTAATGTACTGTGACCTGCTCATACTCCAGCCGGAGGACGACGCGAATAGATCGTAGAGGGTGCCGGCCGTATTTGAAATCGTTGACTGCGGGACATTCCGTAATCGAGCATCAAGAGTCACATACCGTTTCTGGAGGTCTGCAGCCGAGCCGATCCGGATGAACTTTTGATTTTCGGTATGGTAGTACAAATCAACTTCCTGCCGGTTGCCATTCATATCGACGAAGTAGAACCTTGGGACAACCCGTACCGAGTCATAGGTACCGAACATATTCCCCTTCGTCTTCACGTCAAACTTGAAATGATAGCCCATTTTAACCGCGACGTTTTTATAGCCCTGCGCGGGGTGGCTGCCCCGGCGAATCGGCAACTCATAGGGGAATACTCTGCCATTCGGCGCGCCATCAATCCCGTTTTCACCGACGGGATAATAATTGCCTCTCGGGTTACTGCTCCCTTGAGCCGTACGGAAAACCGTTTCCCAGTTGAAATCCGCAATGTCGGTTACGCGAAAATCATAAATGCGGCCAATGACTTCAACCGGCAAAGTACGCGTCGCAACGTGATTTTGCAGGTTCATATTCGCATCCGTTTCCGTTGTGAAGCTCGATGGTGCATTTTCAGCGATCGTTCGAGTGTAGATGTTGTAATAGCCCTCGTCCACCCATACAGGAAGATAGAACGTCCGCGTTGCTTGTCCTGCCGGGAACGAGATCCATGTACCGGGAGGGATATACGTCGAATTATCGTTCGGAGCTGTCAGCACTCCGAATTCAAAGCGCACCTGGCGATCCCTTGTCCACTTTGCGTAGTCCCGATTCCCGTAGTTCAAGTAGTTTTGATGCTGACCCGAAGTCGGGATGGTCACAGTAAACGGCCGATCGAGAATCAGGGCGCTTCTCCCCGCGGTCGGGACGGTTTTTTGATTATGCGCACTGTCATTCGAGACCGACGAGTAGTTGACGACTGGCGTATGGACCGTAACGGTGTTAATCCCGTTAATCGAAAACTGCTTATCGCTTCCCCCGTTCACGTACCCTGGCACAATATCATAGTAGATGGTCCCACTGCTCGGCGTGTTGTTAGCGTTCGTTAATGAACTACTGATGTTCAGGCCGCTGCTGTACAGCACGTTTGCACCTATCGTTGACGGAGCGGGAATCTTACCCGGAGTCGGCCCGGTCTTTGTTGTCCAGTTTCCGTTCATTATGGTCGAGCCGTTAAAAGTTACAGTATCATTGCGAACGTCCGAATCCCCAGTTTGTGACTCAGCCATCGACTTTAATTTCGATTGATCATTTGGTGGTGATGGCTTCGAATAGCCCCCATTGATAGCTGGCGGGTTGTACGAAATCGTTCCGGTATTTTTCGGCCGCACATGATCCGATGCACTGGAGCTATGCGTGGTTGATAATGTCGGTGCCGAATATCCCGTTGGGTACAAGAATACGGTTCCGCCGCTCGGCAAGGCGTAGTTTGATACACTAGCCCTATCTATGCCGTAAACTTCAATATTCTTAATCTCCCAATAGGAATAGTCCCGTTGCAATGTAAACGTGTAAGTCCTAGTGGTTGTCTCCGTCATCGGCTTATCCGGTTGTGGTGTGCAGTTTCCTTCGGCATCGCATTTATCGGGTTGCTTTACTTTCCAGTTTAGAACATAGGTAACATCTACACTGCACGAGTAGTTAACCTTACCGGACATATTGGCGAATGTATGTTGAAAGATATAATTATTCGCGAACACGTTCGCATATAAGGTCTCTGACGTAGGAATCCCTTGCAATACATTAAATCTTTCATTCCCCCTGTTGTCGGCCCGTATGACTCCGGTTGCATTGGGATTCATATAACTGGTTTGCGGAGAAGAACCTTGGCTTGGGGATGCAATTGTCCAAGAGCAACTTCCGCTTCCGCCGCCCGTACCGCCGCCCGGATCGCCACCGCCGCCCGGAGGAGTATCCTCATCTTGATACTCCACATATATTTTCTTGTCCTGATACATATAGGTATATGAGTAGAAGTCGGCTTCAAATTTTGCACAATACCATATCTGTCTAGCCCCTGGTGCTGCCCAGTCCTTGTACTGTTTATCGCCAGTTGTATCAAACGGGAATGACTCGAACGATTGGCTGTAACGAAGCGAGAGTGAATCCCCGATCTCGCTCGGATATTTAACCCCTAAGAAGCTTGTCGTCGGATCGTGGGTACAAGCTCTGTCGTGCAAGGTTACACCGATAGCGTTTCTTGTTTTAATTTCAGTGTAATCGACATCCAAATCGCCTGCTGCCGGAGAAACCGCCTTGTTTGGAATCCAAAACTTACCGGGGGAATTATCCTCTTCCTGTGTTAGAAAGAAACCATTTGTCAGTGGTATCTTGGACTCCAAGCGATTATCAGTACAACCAGGGAATTTACGCAATCCAAATTCGTCGTCAGGAACACCAGGTCTCCCACAATCATCACTATCCGAAGAGAATTGTTCGTTTGAAGCGTTCCAGTTGTTGCTTCCACTTCTCCTATCCCAATAGTAGATCGTTCCGTAATGACCATTATCCAAAGATTGAACCCTCAGCCTTGTTCCTTGAAATGTTTCGGTGCCATTAAAACTTTTTGATCCTGGGGTGAACCCTTTTACACTCCTTAGTGGTTCTCCATCCAAACCGTAAATCATCAAGGACTTAATGACTTTACCGGCCGGAGCTGTGATCTGTATAGGCGCAGTGTTTTTCGATTTGTTTACTGAAAATATTAAGCCCCCATACTCATAATCGCTCGGATCGTCGATCAGGTTATACTTCACTTCAGTCCCAGCCGGTGCCGCATTTGCAGTTTCAATTTGTATGATCCCCCCTAACAATGGTGTTAGGAGGGAGACGATCATCATAATGGCAATGGATTTTCTCAACGTGAACCATCCCTTACTTATCGAAGTATGACCTTACGATAGTCTCATTAGTGAAGGGGGCTCCCGGTTTCCCTGGCGCCTCAATATTGATTCGAAGGGATCCTGACCTATCGACGCTGTATTTCGACTTCGAGACTATATAAGCGTTCAGCGATTCTTCCCCATGTACTAGTTGTTGTGGTGAATTTTTCGTTTTCCCGGTCTCGTCTTCCACAAATCCACCAAACATTATTCTCAAGCCTTTGCCGTAGAGTTTCGTGTCTTTATTAAAGATGTCTTTCGTCTTTAATAGAATAATGTAGTCGTCACTTACCTCTTGCAATTTTTGAATCGTTGAGAAGGATGCCCAAGAAAGCTCCTTGATTGGCGGGAGAAGTTTCCTGTTTGGATCTTTCGGGTCGGCCATATCAATTACGACCAACTGTTCAACTTCCCCTTTATATTTTCCGTCAGGCGTGGTTAAGGTTAACAGAGATTCTTTCCATGAATTCATCCCCCCGTTTGTAACACCTTGCTTGTAGTTCTCCGGTCGATCAAACATTTCAGGTGCTACCGAGAAGATATTTGTCTTGTGCCAATAGAGCTCTGCTGCGCTAACAGCATACTTATCGACAGGAAGTTTCTTTCCATCTTTCACCGAAAGAATTCGTTCAATAACGGTGATTGCTTGCGCGCGTGTTGTTGTTCCGTCCGGGGACAAAACGCCCGGCGCCGTACCGTGGATGAGTCCCTGTTTCGTAGCGCGGTACATCCACTCTTTTGCCTGTACGTTCTTTTCGCCCAGTGCACGAACGCCTACCTTCGACATTTCGACACGCGGCATCGCTTTGTTGAAGTCATTGGAGGCGAAATCCCCATTCACGTAGATCCCTTCCGCCGTCGCCGCATCAAAATATGGTTTGTACCAAGCTCCGCCGGCGTTATCGCTGACTTTTATCCCGAGAGCAGCGACGATCATTTTCACGAACTCCGCACGCGACAGCGTGTTGTTCGGGCCGAACGTGCCGTCCGGATATCCATTGACGTAACCCTTCGCAACTGCTTCTTTAATGCTTTGTTCTGCCCAATGTCCTTTTATATCGGGGAACGAGGCCGCTGCCGCATTAGCCGAGTGCTCACCTTTCTGCCAGATTACAGCTGAAAAGATCAGCGCTGCCGCCAAAGTAAAAATCGTAATTTTCTTCTTCATACGAGCTCCTCCTCAATCATTCATGAAATTACCTTTATAGTATAATTTTACTACCAGATTGAATTTCTCCAAAATTTTTCGTGCTATTATGGCGTGTGCGGATGGGTGATAAGACTTGGGTTACTACAACTTAACGGATGGTATCCAGCTTCTGCCGCTTCCCTCTCGCTCGTGAACGTTTCTTGCAAGGTGTAATGCGCATTGGTGAAGTAGCTGGAGCATTCATTCTTAAAGTAATATTTGACTCCGTTCGAGTTGCGAGTGACAGCCCTTATTTCAGGCTTTTTCACAAGCCTAGCACCGCCAAAGGCATAATGATTGTACGTTGTATGTCCGAGCGGGAGTCCCTGAATGAATGCCAATACGCCAACGTCTTCGATGGAGTTGTTCCATGCCTCATCCGGGATACTCGGCAGCGTGAACGTATAGGATATCCCATATCGTGTCGCATGTTCATTGTAATAGTTGATGTGATATTCAATATCGCTCTGAATCGACTTTACGATTGTTGCCCTGCGCACTTGATCAAACAAGTCAGCATTCTGTAATAAAGCAACCGTTGGGCATTGGGGCGCGACCTCTGCTCTTCTCCCGTAATGCCAAGTATTCGTGCTGCGAACATAAACGGATACGAAGTCGTCCAGCGTAAAGGAAATGCTGTTTCCAGCTGAGTCGGAATAGGCATACGGCTTCTTCGGCTGAAGCAGGTGCTCCATTTCCGTCACGTTTGCCGCATTCCGATACCGTTCCATGGCATAGGAATAGGAACCGTCGTAGCCAATAATGACCAAAGCCGGCACGTAACGCTTTAGAACTCCCTGCATAACCCGATCGTCCTTGATCTCGAAGTTGAGGAAAAGAGTGTTCCAGAAGGCTTTAATCGCCTCACTCGGGTTGACCCTGATGTTTTTTCGGGATTGATACTGGACTTCATAATTTTGATTTACATTGAAATCCAAAGCCCTTGCCGCATCCCGTACTGCAGCGTCTATGGCCGCGTCGTAAAGAACCTGCTTTTCAAGCGTCAGTCTCGCCGAATTCGTCTTGTGGTTGTTGATGTATTGGAATGGGAGCATAATGACAACGAAAATAATGATGAAATTAGTAATCTTCATTCATCACCATTCCCCCATATGGAACATAGATTCGAGTATTTGAAGCCGAGTCCCCGAAATTAAGCATATCTCGGATGATCGTTGCATTCGTCCTGTTTTTGTTGGTCACCTTGACACTGAAATAATCGCCGACCGACATTTTGTACTTCCGTGCTTCTGAATTTTTGGGTAACGTGTTTTTTGGAAAAAGAATGGCCATAATCTGATTGGTATAGAAACCCTCATAATCAACGTTAAATTTGTTCTGGAATGTCGCCGGATTCGCCGGATCCGTATAAACCGGATTGTACCTTTTATGATAATGCTCTAACTGAACATCGTAGCTGTTTCCGGTCAGCAGGAGCTCGTTAATGAAGTCGTTGTATGCCTGGGGCGTAATATACCCTTTGTCGCGGGCAGCATCCACGAAATTCGTTACGGCTTTGAAGGCAAGCATATACGAAACATCATCCTGCCTCTCATACGTCTCGGATGCCGGCCATAGATACAGAACCAACGCAGCGAGGATTGCGACATAGACCTTTCCGAAGTAGTTCATCATGCTCCCCCTTACTGCATCACAAAAACTATACTTGTCAATGATCCGTCCGCTCCGCGGTTATAAGTCGGTTTATAGGTCCGCGAGAGATTTACAATCGAAACGTTCGTATTATGTATGTCTAACGTCGGTAAAAACGTCGCTTGGCTTGCCCCGCTCCTAACGATAATGTTGCAGCCAATATCTGCAATTAGGTTGATGGATTGGAGGACCTGCGCACCAGTAACGGTGTATTCCGGCGTTATTTTTCGGGTCGTTGAGACGTTCCGATCGAACTTCTGACCGGTATCGTAAGTTAAATCCAGCGTCCTTGAGGTTTGATTGTATTGGAGGATTCCGTTCGTCAGCGCACCGACGAACATAAAAGCCATCGCCATAAAGATAAGCACGTCCAGGGTATTTTTTCTCATGGTATCCCCCGTGTGGGTGATGTGCCCCTCTCAAAGAGAGGCACATCCATGTTCGGATTAGTTGGTTTGCACGAAGACGATCCCACGGACCATGTTGTTCTCGTCTTTGATGATATTAGACGTAAACGTTCCGTTGGGGTTTACATAATCGTTGTGCGTCTCAGCTTGCGCATTGACAAGGTTTCCCGTCCCGGGTCCCATTACAGAGCCGTATCCGGCCGTCCCGGCAGCTACCGTATTGTTAACCGTTCGGCCATACCATACGGGCGTCGGTGCTTTTCCCGTTTTCACGGATACCCCGAACTCTTTATTTTCCCCTGTGTATTTCCGGATCGCGTTCAATACTTGGCTGCCGGACACGGTGGAGCCTTGATATACGACGAATTCCGATTGGGACAGCTCCGTGTTCAAGCCGGAGAACTTGGCCGTTGCGGACTTGGAGCCGTCCTGCGCGATTAAGAAGACCATTACGCAAAGGGTGATGAATGCGACCGTAAGAAACAGATTAGCACCAAATTTCAATCCTTCCGAGGAGCTTTGTCCTGGCATGTTCTGTCCATCTCCTTTTAACTAATCATTTGAATCTGTTTGTAATAGGTGTTCATGTTCATAACGCTTGTGACTATGAATGGTACTACAAGATAGAGCATAACGATTGACATCATTGGGGCGAATCCAAGGATGTTCCCCCAGCTGCTCTTGCCGTCGATTGTCTTTTCGTTCTCCTGCTTGCGTTCCTCTTGGTAGAAATTCCGGTCGGTTTCCAGATCATCGAATGCCTCCTTCAGCGGTACTCTCTCAAGTGCGTTTTGAAGGCGTTCGACTGTCCGCACGAACGGCGTAAACGGTGCATCAATTTTGAGTTCTTCAAGCGCTGCATAGGCGCCGGACTCGTAGTTCAATAAGCACGTTTTTAACGGTTGCTTGAAAATGATGGCGTACCGTTCCATCCATTCAAGGGTCATTTCTACCGAAGCTCGTTCATTTTCAGAAAGCATCGCGATGATCGTGTGCATCTGATCCACTTCGAGCTTCATTTCCATTTCGCGTAGCCGTCGCTGGAAATTCAAAATCCAAAGCGGCGCGAAATAAGCTGTAAATCCGGCCGCAAGGCTTATCACTACCTCCCACCACTTCAGATATTCGGAGTTGATCGCGTCAACTTTTGCTGCGATCCGGGCTACCGCTGCGGTGATCTCGGATGGGTCTGCATCCCCGTCGGACGCCTCGTTTACGATCGCGGCAATTCTGTCGGATAAATTCGCTGTCACCCCCTTCAACTGCTTAATGACTTCACGATCGAAATCGTTCGTCTGCTCAATAGCAAGCGCCTCCTCCGCGGTCGGCTTGCCAAACATCGTAAGCGGGGTCATGTTGGCGTTGAGCGTTCGATTGATTTCGGCGGAATGCTGATAGATAAAAATGGATAATGCTGTGATGGTGGCCAGGATGAAATATATCAAACGGTTCATCGTGAACCATTCCACCGTCAAGGTAGAATTGGTGTCCTTGAGCAGCTTCGTCATTTTGAAAAAGTCCTTCGTGTTTTTCGCAGGAACGAAGCGGTCAACGATCCACTTGACGTACGCTTTTTGATAGAGAGCTTTCTTCCATCTATGCTTGGATATTTGGGCGACGTATCGGATATCGTCATTCTCTTGCATCTTCCGTAGTAAGGTGTAACTAACAAGGACGACCAGGAAGATTAGGACTTTCGTTAAAAATCCGATTTTGCTTACATAGTAATCCGCCAGTAGCGGGAAGTAATTGGATGCCCAGTTCTCAATCGGTTTAATAAAAAAAATGGGAATGACCGCCATAGCCGAGAGACCTTTCAGCTTGTAGCTCAATTTCTTTCTCCGCAGAATCTCGGTGAAGATATCGTTTTTCAACCGGTTCAGCGAGTTGAGGAACATAGAGCCCTTTTCAAGCACCCGGTCACCATACTCTTTCACCAGATAGGAAATTCCGGCGAATATCTTCAGGTAGCGGTTTGGTGCGACCTCATAGTAAGCGTCGAGCTGCTCCTGCGGATTATTGGACGTCAGGATTTCGTGAATCTTTTTTAGATGCAACGAAATCTCGTAGGGAGCAATCTCGGCCGCCTCATAAATCGCTTCGTCCACCATGCCATGTTGATGAAAATAGTGACGAATATCAGCCATGGATTCGGTCTGTTGGTAAAGCAGCCGGTCCTCCACACGGTTGACGAAGACGTCAATGAGGGAGCCGTTGATGATCAACGCTGTTATGACGATGAAGAAGAAATACGTCCAGTCCCGCGTCAAGAGGATGAGCACTATCGTACCGATCCCGAGCCCGCCCAGTGCGAGGAAGGTGATTCGCATAGTCTCCCTTCTCATCGTGTATTCATCGTATGATTGTAAGGTGGACAAGCGCTTTCGGATTTTCATGACGTACCCTTGCAGGAACGGAAGTCGCACGGCACGGATGTACGACTGCTGGAGGACGTTATTCCAATATTGACGCCCTTTTTTCATTGGTGTTAGCTCCGCCCGGGTCGCTAAGACCGGCCCGACGGCCGACTCCTCTTTCCTCTCTGCCCGTTTAGCCATAACGTAAAGGACGAGCGCTCCAAGGAGGGTCAGCAGTAAGACAATAGCTGCAATTTGAATCATGCCGCATCCCCCTTAGCATGAGAGGCAAGGAACTCCTCGAACTCCCGTCGATCCGTAGCAGACATATGCTTCTTCATTTCTTCCCGGTTGTGCTCGGAAAGGTCATTGACCCACACATAATTTCCGTCCACGTAACGGATGATATCGCGGTACTCGTATGTCTTCCGGTCGGTTCGCCGTCTGAAGTATTCGGCCATCGTCATGGCGAAGAGTCTGAATATCTCCTTGAAACTTTTTGCTTCGGTAAAATCCGTCGGATACTCTTCATCTCGCGCCAATGGAATACATTCGGTAATACGCTCAATGTATCGTTTCCCGTCGTAATCCCTGACCAAGTGAACGTCAAAGTTAATAACCCGAACGACCTGAAGTTCGGCAATCTTTTCGTCTGAGAAGATCCGTTCTTTCAGCAGCGAATTGCGCAGAGCCTCGACGAGATCGGGGAATGTTTTGGCGTGGTGCGAGAAGATTGTGAACAGACTCGCCACCTGCGCCATTTGGATCATCCAAGCTGCAACCGGATCCGTCGCGACTTCGCCAAGAATATTGACCGAACCGTCTGTCTTCTTTTGCAGGTCCAGTCCTTCTTGCCCGCTCACAGTATCGGTCTCCCTAAAGGAGAGAATGTTCCGCCACGGATAAATCTTCCGGAGGTGCAATTCGAAGGCCATCTCCTGAATCCGAAGCGGGAGCGTTGCGGCAATGTACTTCACGACTGCCATCATGAGCGTTGTTTTGCCCGATCCCTGCGCCCCGGTAAAGGCAGTCACCCGGCAACCCTTCATCAAGTAGATGAGGAGTTTTCTTACCATGGACGCATTCCCGAATTTCGCGTCATCGATCAAAATTTCAAGGCTTGCATTCGGGATATCAAATTTCCGGACGAAAAAAGCCCACGTTTCCGCCATGTTTGGTCGAACGACCACGACGCGGGAGCCGTCTTTCATCTCGTTTACCTTGTAGCCGTTAACCTCCGTTAACTGGCCAGGGTTATTGAATTTATAGATGTTCTGGCAAACCCGCTTCAACTCCAACTCGGAGCCGAAGGACAGGAACGACAGGTGAACTGACTTTCCCTTATAGAAAACCCAAACGCTATCATAATCCTTCGGAATGGTGACCTTGCTCATTTGTTCGGTATAGATATCGCCATCCTCCCCGAAGTAAACGCTGGAAGCGGGTATGCCGCTGACGCCGCCGGACACACCGTCGATATTCATGTCCCTGATCTCGTCGATCACTCCGAAGCCTTTATATTGCTGGTAAACCCGTTGGACGATGATCCAGAGCTTGTCTTCAAACGTCAGCCCTTTGACTTCTTTCCGGTACACATGGTCGATTTCGTCGGCCGTAACGATATACGAAGGGCTCTCTTCGCCTTCAGTCACGGTCTTCAGTTCGTCCAGCTGATATTTCTTGAACATGTAGTCGAGCGCATTGTACTTATGCTTCTTCTGCAATACGTGTAGCAGAATCTCGAACTTGTCTTGGCTGCTCAGCCGCGGCGACTCTTCAAAATGGATAACATAGTTAATATTCTGTTCGTTAAATCCGTAAGTCTGCCGAAGAAGGTCATAGATGAAGGCTTTCACATAGGCTTTATTGTGGATATCACCGAGCGAACATTCTTTCAATGCGCGTTTCAGTTCCGCCCTCTTCCGCGCCCTACGGCGGAACTCTTCTTCCGACAATCCAAGATCGTACAAATTGCTATTTGTGATTTCGTTGAGGGTGTTTTTGACATATTCGGTAATCGATTCGATACTGAACTTCTTTTCGTCGATTTCCTCCGTCTTGTCAGGCTCGTCCTTCTTTGCCGCAAATCGAAGAAAAAGCAGCGCAGTCGAGCTCAATACGATAAATGCGATAAAGACGTAGTTGATGAGCATTGGGACATTCACGTTAGATCATGCCCCCCGTTCGCTGTACATCTTCCAGTTGATACCGCCTTGATTGCAGATTCCTTGCGCGAGCCGGCGCACTTCCTCAAAGAAAAAGTAGTTTTCGTCCCGCTTCGTCACATGCCGATTGCGCATGAAGAACTCCATTATCGCGCTTTCGTTATATGCGTTCAAAAACGCGGCGCACCGTGGAACCGTATAGATCGGTGCCTTATACTTGAACTTCCGCGATATATTGGAGTAGGTATTGTGAACGTCTCTGTCGTACTGCCCGAGCACCAGAAGGCGCGGCTTGTCGCCTAAGAAATCATCCCACTCGCCCCCAAAATACCGCTCCAATATAGAGTTGTTCTGATTCAAGCAGATCACGACCAAATCGGAATTTTGAACGACCGCTCTTGTAAGCGAATTAAACGCTCCGCTATTTACGTCAACAAGGGTTAGGTCGTAATATCTGCTTGCATTGGTAAGAATGTCATTGATGACGTGAATGAGCTCGCCAACGGTTTCGTCGCTCTTAGTGGTGCCGTACAGAAGATCGAGCCGGTCCTTAATGATCGGATGGGTATAATCCTTCACCATATCCGGTTCCAACTTCCGGCTTTTTGCGAAACGTGCCAAGGCGTCCAGGCCGACGTCCGTAAAATTGATGAAGTTGCTGTCGAAGAGGGAAACGTTCTTTAGAAACGCCCGCTCCAGCGTTGAATGCGCCCAATGCGTATGCGAAATCAAGGTTTTCAGCGTCGTTACCGTGCCTAAAGTAGCGGCCGCGGCAATCGTGTTGCTTGTGGTGCCGACTTGTCCGTGAAGGGGCCCCCAAAATGCAATTTGCGGCATATCAAGCCCTCCTTAAAGCAGTTTTCCAGACAGTCTTCATCGTTCGGCGGTCGGTCTCCGTCACTTCTTGGCAGATGCCAGTCAAAGCCGACCGGTAACGACGAGACAGTCTTTTTAGAAGCAGCCGATGATTGTGCTGATTCTCAACTTTGATTGCATGGTCTACCTCGTCCACCGGAATTTCAATGGACTCGTCCGGCCAAATGATGAGGATATCCTCGAATAACAGGTTCATGTACTCCTCGTCGATGCTGTTACTTTCGACCGCGGATAGGATGATCCGTTCGACTTCAAGCTGATTCGGTTTTTCCACAGTAGAATAGATGCGCTTGATTATTTGCTGGTTCATCATCAAAACTGACCGTTCGTATGTCGTAACAAGAAATCGTTTGTCCGCCAAACGGAATTGTTCGAATGTAACGTGGTCTTCTCGGTCCGTATCCGTTACGATGAAGTCGTAGCCGGTTGCGACCTGACCCGAAACGAGATGCGCAAACGACTTTTCGTTCCGATAGACATCGAATCCCTCGAATTCCATCAGATCATTGTCCATCGAACTCAGGTAGAACGTGGACCAATGATTTTTTGTCGCGTCGTTGAGAAGAACCTTACTCCCCGCCGCGGTGAGCATTTTGCATAGATACATCACGAAATCGGATTTATCAACCGATCCTAGAAACAATAGATGCTTCATGCTATGCACCCCCTTTACTTATGGCTGTATTGCCCCGTCGATCGATTCTTGATAAATTGCCTCTTCTTTCTGCTGCGTTGTTGTAGAACTCTCACTCGTTGCCGGCGCCGCATCTGCGGGCGGGAGCGGGACCGTCGTGTTCCCTGCCGGCGTGTTTCCGCTCTGCGACGTACCCGTGCTTGGTTGTTGTTGCGAATTACCAGGCGTAATTCCGTTTGGCGATAGAAGCGGCTGGGAATGCTGCGTTGTCGAAGCCGATTCAGATGCCGCGTCCGATCCGTCTACGCCACTTGTGATTGGCGAAACTTCCGCCGCCCGGCCTGTGGTGACTTTTTGCCGTTCCTCAGCAGACATTTCCTTGATATCGTTCTCCAGCAACGTCCTTGCATTTCTGCTCAACGTCTGTTTCGCGTTTCGTATTAGATTCGGGTTTTCGAGCATGAGGTCAAGCACTTTGAGATTTACAGGGTAATTGACGACAGGCGCGTCCTGCATTTGCGGATCCTTATAAACGAGGGCGTAAATCTTCCCGTCGTTAAGGTACGCGTCCACCGTTGCGCTCGACATGGTGAGAATCTCCTGTTCATTCACATCCAACCATACTGTGCCGGCGGCCAAGTCTTGCACCCGTTTTTTTCCCAGCACCGTATAATCTTGACCCGTCGGGAAGTTAATCCGGACGTCGATGTAGTCATCCTTCTGCAGCTTGCTTGGAAGCGAGATGATCGTGTATTCGGCGGCCCGCATATCCCTCGGTGTTCTGCCCTCTTCGTAAAGCATGGTAGGGATAACGGTGCCGTTCTTGCTGATCTCGATTTTTGTGACTTTCCCGACCACTTCATTAACGTCAGAAATAATATTGTCAGGAACATTCTCTGCCGGGAGTTCACCAACCGTAAACATTTCGGCAGTTAAAGTTTCGCCGGCTTTAATATCCTGCGAAGCGAGTAGTACCTTCGCTTTTTGTTTCATTTGCTCTCTCTTGAATTCTTCCGCCTCGCGCAGCTTTGCTTCGTATTGTTCGACGATGACATCCTGCTGCTTGCCCAATTGCTGATAGCCATACAGACCAAGCGAGGCGAACAGAAGCGAGCTGACAAGAACGCCGGTTACTCCCGCATAAATTAAGTGCTTCGTGCGTTGTCTTATGGAGGACACCATTCTCCCTCTCTTTCCTTAGTTATCATGGAAGTACGCCTGCATCTTTTTCTTGAGAACCGACAATCTTTGGTGTTGATGAAGCCTTAGCACGTCC
Source organism: Paenibacillus rubinfantis (assembly GCF_001486505.1). GTDB lineage: Bacteria > Bacillota > Bacilli > Paenibacillales > Paenibacillaceae > Fontibacillus > Fontibacillus rubinfantis. The sequence continues at coordinate 128,976 of NZ_LN909059.1, read as the reverse complement.
TCCAAGACGGCATTCAGTGCTTTATCTGCTTTGTATGGATCCGGTTGATAAGGCAGCGCGTGAATCTTCCGCTTCGGCAGACTTTTCCTTATATCTCCAATCGTCTGTTTCGTAGCCATTGGAACGCACAACTTCCACCTGCTCTGATCAAGATGAATTTGTTCCCGGAAAAACCGCAGGATATCTTTCTGCTTCCAATCGCTCCCCGAGCCAACGACGATAGAAATATTGGCTCGCAGAAACTCTTCATACCAGTCCGTCGTCGAATACGAACCTAAATCCAAGATGATAAAAGCGTAATTACCGGAAAGATGCTGATACAGATTGAGTTCTTTTACTGCTTTAAGGTATCTGACACCGTGAATCGTAAATGTTGGATTTTTAAGTGTTGATGGATTTACAACGCCCTCGTATGCAGCCTCAATTTCAACAAAGTCGTTGGAATCATTCGCTTCAATAAGAAGCACCGGGTAATTATCCCTCGCCAGATAATTGGCGATCATTATGGCTGTATGCGTGCAGCCAACTCCCTGATTAACTCCGGTAACCGCAATTACCGCTGTTCCCCCTACAAACCGATCCTTCTTCCTTCTGTTGTTACCTTTGGTGACCGGTTCGAAATCGTAATCTTCCGTGCGTATCGTATCTATTGCCGCCTGCTTTTTGCTTTCCGTAATTTGTTTCTTCTTCTCCTCGATCTTGGAGAATAGCTTAATGCTCGTCGCAGAGATATGCCTCCCGAACTCCCTTGCCCTTTCCCCGAGATTAAATGCCGCCCGTTCCGATGAATGCTCTTCTTCGTTTTGATGGTCGTCGACTACCGTCTCAACGGCCGCTTCCACTACTTCGCTATCCGTCGCCCGCCAATCATCCTCGTACACTTGTTCATTCTTCTCACCTTCACCATTACTTTCGGGTTGACGAATATGAACCGGTGCAGCGACCCCGAGTGCCCCAAGCATTCTGACTTCGACGATCCCAGGCTCCAAATCCATATAATTTAGACAGGTTATCCCGTCATCGAGTAATGTTCTGATGAAGTCGTCTTCGTCTCGGTGATACACCAACATAATGGCAACGCCCGGACGATCATCCCGGATTTTCGTGATCAAACGTTGGAATGATTCCTCGGATTGAATGATGCTCTCCATGAAAATCACGACGTTCGCTTCTACGGATTCCCACTGTGGAACAAAGAAATCGAGGGAATCGATCGTCCTTACGATGCGTCCGCTATCATTAAGTTCATCCGCAAACCATTCTGCTTCGTCCCTATCCGGGGTGGCCAAAAATATACGATTCATATTTGCCCCCCTTGTCTCCTTTAATTCTTGCATATCAATATATTAGTTAATATACAAGAATCAACTGAAACCAACCCGTCAATTCAGGTCGTAATACCGTCTATTGTCATTCTCGTAAGTAAAAAAGCTCGTCTTGAGGCTCATATCGGGATTATATAAATCCTCGTCTGTAATGAACCACGACGACTGCGCAGCCCCTTCCTGGAGCAATATTTTGTTTGCAAGACGTGCCTTATCCTCGGTTGAAACGAGAAAGACAAGAATTGCATCCCGCTCTACACTGCCCAGGTATTGCTTATAGAACTGCGCCTGGTAACGAAGAGTCTTCATCCACTTCTCATCTTCTCGGTGAACGACCAAATAGAACGTGAGTGCCTTTCCTTTGGGCGTCCGGAGAATGTATCGAGCAGTCGGGATTTGTTGCTCTTCTTTTAAGCTTAGAATGGGATGAAATTCGAAGTGCGTCATGTCAAAGTTATCGCGGAGCTGAATATAAAGCTCGTTTGTAACGACATACTTCATACGGTATAGCATTGTCGTGGGACGCGTCGCTCTCGGATCGCGGTGCCCCAAGAATACGCCGTATCGAAATTTCAGAATGTCCGCTCCGCTCGCGCCGAGTTCATAATAGCTCTGCCGATTTTCGTTCGGATTCGAGTAGCTTTTCCATTGAATCCTGCGAATCAATCCGTGCTTGAGCAGTTTACGAACCCTCTTCTTCGCCGTCTCTTCCCGTTCCGCGTCTGGGAAGAAAAGGCGCTGGATTTGCGGTAGAGTTACCCACCGATGAACAAATAAAAATCGAACGAGTTCAATGTCTCTGTCGGTGATCCAACCTTGCTTAATTTTCTCTTCGATGTAGTAAAACTCGTGGCGTGTCAGCGGATCCATACCCGTAATGTAGGCATAAGGATCGTCCCACACAGGTTTTGGCTGAAGCGTCGGTTGGTCCTCCGTTTTAATCAACGGTGACACATGATATTCCATCTCAAATCCCCCTAGTAAACTTCGTGAGGGAATTTAATAATTCTTGCCCGGATGCGCCTTTTCTCAATGTCGATATTCTTAATGCGGAGGCTCACGCTCTTCCCTACCAGCGTGCCGTGCGGCGGAGACTTAGGCGGGAACCATGCCAGCGCTTCTACTCCAGGTTGCAGCTTTACGAAGATGCCGACATTTTCCACGACGCTCGTGATCACGCCCGAATAGTAGTTGTTGACTCCGTAATTTTCACGTACACGATTCCATGGATCTTCAAGCAGCTCTTTTCGAGAAACGCGAACCTGCTTTTTCTCCCTGTCGATCTTTTTGATCTTGACGGTCAGCGACGTTCCAAGAGGAACAAGATTCCGGGCAGTCGGCGTCCAGTCGTATTCATAATCCTGAACAGCAAGGACGCATGTCACGCCTTTCACAAGGAGATATAGTCGCTCATCTTCCCATCCGGAAACCGTACCGGTTACGACATGATCTTCCTGTGCAGTCTCCCAAAACTCCTCCTGCAGTTCTTCAAGTGCCTGAATACGGGATAAGAGGACGATCCCTTTCTCCTCATCAAACACTTGGACCTTATCGGGGTCCAGCCCCATCTTCTGTACATCGAGAACCATAAAGTCGATCGTGTGATCGATAAAGCCGACTAGCGATCGGAACTTGTGGCGGTCAAACTGATCCTCATAAATCAAGCCTTTCAGACCGTTATTGAGTCGGACAAGTGCACATTGCATTTTCTTGCCGTGCGGCTCGTGCACTTCGACCCCCATTACAACTCCTTGATGGATTTGTCTCCGACGCAGTGACGTGCGATATTCTTGCATCGGATTGGTGACCAGCGCTTCGTTAATCATGCGGATTCCTCCTTGGCCTTGATATAGAGCGTGTATTTTTGATCGGTCACAGCTCGGAAACCAACGAGCTCCAAAACTCCTTGCTTCCTGTCAGTGACCTTGATCGCCCTTCTCTTAAACATTCGATTAACCGTCTTCTCGTCCATTTCAGACTGCCACGTAATCTTGTATAAACCACGAGACGGCGAGTATCGCGACAAGTCAATTTGGATATGAATGGAGTATGATTCCGGCTTATCGAGTTCATCAAACTGAACCCCCAAGTCGTCAAGGGCCATGCGGATAGTTGCATTTCGGTTCGACCACTCCTGCAAGATGCCGGGATTGATTCGCTTCATCACTGTTACGAAAGCGTAGATTGGGACCGATTCGTTTAACATGAGGCAGTTGTTGTAAAAGTTCTCGATCCTCTCTACGCTGCAGGAAGGGTGAGTTAAGACGAATTCCAATTCGCTGATTAGCTTTTCATCAACCAATCGAATGCTCCTTTCATCATGGGACTCCTTTCTCTTGTATATTGGTTAGTTAATTAGTATATATATCTATCAATATACTACAATAGCATGGTAAAAAAATGAAGGGCATTTATTTGACCCTTCTTAAATGTGATGATGATCCTTTGGCTCGGATTTGAGTCACCGGCTTTACCTTCGGCTTTTCTGTGAACCTGAGATTAAGCATCACATCGCCATAACGGTCGGTCTCCGGCACAACCGAATATTCAAAGTCTTCGTAAACAATATACGAATCAGCATCAAACGCTTCTCCCCCAGCGACCTGCTCAATAAGGTGCAACAGGATTCCTCTCGCAAAGGGGACATCGGCGGCAATATAGGCTTCCGGATGGTTAAAGAGCTCCGTCAGGCCCTTGGTCATATATTTGACTGGTTTTTCTGATACGGGATTGTTGATGGTAACAATCCTAACGTCATCGGCTTTTGGGAATACAATACGGGCGACGTTTTCCACTTCGTCTACTTCAAACCGCAGTAAACGACCATTAAAAACCCATACTCCCTGTACGTCAAAATCGAGAGAATAGATCCGATCAAGGATCGAGTAGAAAAGCATCTCGTAGTCTGCTATTGTGCCTTCAAGGTATAGATCCGGGTAACCATAGTGAGTAAGGCCATTTGTTCGTATATAAAGTACCTGGCCGTCAATGTTGGTTACCACAATTGGTTTGATTGAAGGATCGATAAAGTGGTGCATTACGCCGCCCTCCCTTCCAGTGCCTTACTGTAAAACTTATTATAATACCAAGACCCTGAAGCACAAAATTTTTGATAAACTTTATTATCCCCCTCTATAAATTGAGGTTAAAATTAGGTAGAATGTACTAGGAAGATTGATGCTCCATATGCAGTCAACATTTGGTAAGTAATTGCTCTAATTGATATATATTATTTAGTTATACTGTGTGTTAATATATATACTAGTATCCCGAAAGGTTCGGTGAAGTAAAAATGGCTCAAGATTTTGACCTGTCCATGCAGTTAAAGCCATATTTGGAGTCCATGATCTCTAAACTACCAAATGCGCCCAAACTTATCATGCAGGCGTTATCTAATAAGGACTACAATAAAGAAGATCTATCGATTGAAAGTAGAGTGCGCCGCGGGGAACTCAATTATGCTCTCTGTTGGATCGAAGCATTGGGTTTTGTTCAGTTCAATACGAGTGGTCGGCAGAAGCTGTATAGCTTAACCCCGCTTGGAAAAAAAGTGTACGAGGAATTCAATGATCTGTTCCATAAAATGAATGAGGAACAAAAAGAGTAGCAAACGGATTACTCCGTTTTGCTACTCTCTTTCGCATTACGGGCATTCTGCGCATCCCGCTTAATTTGTTGAGCGATTTTTAGTGCCTTGTCGTCTATGCTGGCCGGCTTAAATGTTACGCCGCTTGGGGAGACGATCCCCTCTCCTTTCTCCTCTTTCTCGGAGTTTTCCTGCCCCGGTTCACGAGGCTCATCCCACAGGGGATTTCGGATTGTTTCCTGCTTAATGCTTTGCTCTTCAGCAATCGCTACGGGTGCCATTCCGGCGTGTTCTGCCTCGACTGCCGACTGCTGTTCTTTTCTTTGTTGGGCATTTCTCTTTATTCGTTCAAGCCGAGCCTCATCCTTTTCAACTTCAACAGCCTTTTGTGCTGCCGGGGTCTCTTCGATATCGACTTGCACAACAACCTCCGTCCCGCGTTCGATTTGTTCGTCCAGACGCTCCTCAACATCGTCTAAGTCAGTCGATGGACGATTGATTGGAGAGAATAATACTCTTGGGAGCGGATAGATCAGTCCAATGACAGGCTCAAGTCTTACATTGTTATGCACCCCACGGAACAAGCATTCGGCCGGCTCTCCCGTTTCTGGGTTATACCCTTTTAGGCTTAGAATTTCTTTCGGCATCACCGTGTAGCGCTTTTCTTCCTTAATCTGCGTTCTGAATCCAGTCGTGGACATTTCGTCCGTACCGCTGCTCTGCCCGATCTTATACTCTTCGCCAATCAAATCCGCATAATATTTTGCGTCATCCGGATCGAGGCCCGCCAAGATAAATTTCTGGACAGCGTTCTGCTTTATCATCGCAGCAAGTCGCTTGCTGACGTCATTAAGTTGTTCGTTGCCCTGGTGGATAACGTTTACGTACACTTCAAATTCACGAGCCATCTCCAAGAAAGTAGAAAACTCCTCATCGGCAAACATCTCCAGCTCGTCCACGGTTAGTTGATGAGGGCGAACCTTTCCATCAAGATTTCGACGGAACGTACTTGCCCGCATGAGGTTAAGGAACAACCGACCGGCTGTATAAGTCAGAGTTTGCAATGTACCATAAGCCCCGTTGAATAGAATGATCTCACCGTTTTCTAATGCCTCGTCAATGCTGAAAGTCGACTTCCCGCAGAAGATTTTCTGAATGTATTTGTTCGAGGTAAGTTCGGATAGATAGTCGTATAAGTTCGAGTAAGTTTGCATCGCATGCTCCTGCATTTTCGGAGATCCGGCCATGTTCCTTGTGTATTCAAGCAGGAGCGGGACTTGGTTGTCTTTGCCTTGCAATGTGAGCTGATGGATGACTTCCGCGCGAAAGTCATCATTCAATGGCTGAATAAGACGGTCGAGCTCGTTATACGTAACATCATTTCCGTAAACCATTTTAAGAGCCTTAACCCCTACCCTGAACAACTGCGTTGCGCGGCTCTTGAAGTATTGGACTGCATCCGGTCCTAAGTAGGCATGGAAAGCAGCGACGTTTGCCTCGATCATCGGTTCAATATCCTTTCCTTCCGGAACAAAGAAAGGATTCAGACAATCCGAATCATCGGTTTGAGGGTCAAGTCTGTGATACGGTCGGCCGACGCGATCTAAAAAATTCGCCAGGCGTTTAATCAAAGAGCCTTTTGGGTCAATAATGGTGCTCCCCATGAAGTCATTCAAGAGGTCTTGCGTAATAAGGTTTGTTGCGAACAGTGTTTTACCTGCGCCGGTGCCCGCAATGATTTGACCGTGCTGAGGTCGGTCATTACGTGAAAGTTTCATGAGCTGGCTTTGTCTTTCCTTCGTGGGCCGCGTATAGAAGAGCTCCAATTCGCATGCTTCGGAGTAGTACCGCAAGTGACTGAGACAACCGGGTTGATTTAAGTCGATCCCCCCGAGCTCCATTAGCCCTTCCCTTGGGAATGATTCGCTTTCTACCTCCTTGTCATCCCCTGTATTAGCGTCCCCTTTCTTTGGAGCCTTCTGCTTTTGCACGTTTGCATTGGCAGCTGCTTGTTCCGCGGTAGCGGTAAGTTTGCTAAATATCGTTGCATTTACATTCATCTTCAGTGTGTAGTGGAGTGTCAGGTACACTGCCAGGACGAGCAAGAACGCTGCAATGATAAGTCCCGGGGTCCTCTCCACATAACAAAGGATTATCTGCCCCAACGCGAGGGCGCTGAAAGCATTCAAAAATGTTTGAATTACCGGTTTCGCGTACTGATTTTGGAATAAAGCTGGACATGAATATATCGTATGTCCCAGAAAGCAGGCAACAAGCAAAGGTATTGCTCGAAAAAATACGGGCTCCGCTGCTCCATATATCACATCCTGGTATCGTCCAACCAACCATAAAAAAATCAATATAAGGAAAAAGAGCAACGAGAACGCCTGAATGTTCCATATTACGTTTTTGTTCGCAGGATCAAGGGTAAATCGGCGAATGGCTATGTATATGTTCTTGAAGATGAAACCCAGCATGTGCCCGATCGCCGAGAAGATCCCACCTAAGACCAAGCCCACGTACTTCAAACATGAATCGCCTCCATTCTTGTATATTACTTAATTGATATATTACAATCAGAAATCCCATCTTGTCATCAACTCTTCCTACTTGGCTTGATAATGAAGTAGATCGGCAGCACCTTTAAGGTACTCCCCCCACTATTGGAGACCACTCCCACTCGGAAAATAGTATTAAACTGATGCGATCCGTACCTCCAAACCCCAAATCAGCCCCCTCCCACTCTATTGTAGACCCCCTCTAAGTCCAGAATCGCCCCCTCCAACCCTATGAGAGACCCTATCCACGTACGGAAATACACTTCTTCACTTTACCATGTAGGTGTATTTACAATAGAGGTATCTCTCTCCAATAATAATCATATACCACTCTATCAATATAGGTGTACCACTCTCTTATTATGCATATATACCTCTCTCAAGCTCTTGCATTGCTCTCCCCCTATAAAGAATAGACTTCCCGCGGCAGTAGGAGTGAGATATAATTCAACATAGAGGTATGTCCTTGGCTATTCGGATGCGTCTCTCAACGATTTGAGAGGGGGTCTCCAATAGAATTGGAGAGGAAAGGAGGGAGAAAGTGGACGAATCTATTTACGAAAAGGCGTATACGATCAAGGAATTTAGCGAATTGACTGGAGTGCCCCAAAATACGCTTAGGAATTGGGAAGAGAAGCTCGGAGAAGCCTTTGTGGTGCCGCGCGATCCGCACGAGAACCGCTTTTATACTGACCGCCATCTGGAGCTGGTGCGGCTAATTCAAAAATGGCGTGATTCTGAGTACGAATTGAGCTTTACCCAGATAAAACAGATGCTTCTCCATATGCAGGAAGCGGGGCCGACAACACGTAGTTTCAGCCCTCCCACGGATGGGGAAGGGGGGTCCAACTCTCTTGTAGCGGTCTCCCAGTCGGGTGGACAAGCCATCCAACTCCAAGAAATGCAGCAGTTAGTCGTTGGAATGGAACAACGAATGCAGCAATTCTTTGGTCAGCTGGATCAGGTACTGCAAAAGCACGCTGAGAGCACTCAAGAATTCGTTCGATCGGAAATCGAATCGTTAAAAGCAAGCCAGGATCAGCGCGACGAAAAAATTATTCATGAAATCGAGACAAAAATCCAAGAAAAACTCAATGTAGAACAAGAACAGATTGTCCAGAACGTACAAAGCATCAAAGAAGAGCTGAAATCTCATGTCGCGGCATCCAGCGCCGGTGCGAAAGAGCAGTTGGAAGAGCTTATGGCTTCAGCAAAGAGCGAGATCCAACAGCAAATGAAGGACCAAATGAGCGAGTGGGCTGTAATTTCGCGTAATGAACTTGGGGGGCTCGCAAAGAAGAAGAAACGAGGATTTTTTGGATTATTTGGTGGGGGAGACTAGCGGGGGAATGAAGTACCCCGCTTTTTTATGCTCTAAAATTAACGACGCGTTACGTGACGTAACGCGTCTTTACGTATCAAATCTGGTGGTCTCATTCACCGAAAACCTTGATATTACTGGGTTCTTGAGTATTACAGTAGTCGCCAATTTACGATGCGTTACGTTGCGTTATCATACAAACGAAAACCCTCTCCCATTGGTAGGGGAGAGGGTTTTCGTCTTTACAGTTTGAAATTGTCGTCATCATCAGCAGTGTTTGCTTTGCCGGTCTCGGCAAATAGATCGAAGTCGCTGTTTACTGGCTCTCGCGTTGCAGCCACTTCAGTCTTAGCAATCGTCTTGAATGCGGAGAGATCCAAAGACGGCTTGTTTTTCCGTTCGCTTTTCTTCGCCTCCAGTTCCTGTTCCTCCTGATCGATCTCCTGCAGCATTCTGGCAATCCGTTCTGGGAGCGCGGAACAAACGACTCCTGTATAAAGGATGGCTTTATTAGTTTCGGGTTCCTGAACTCTTCCGCGGCTCGTAATCGTTCCCCAGTTGCTGTTCTCAATCAAACCGGAGTGCGGCTTTTCCGCATTCGCGATATACCGGCCAAAGCGTTCCTCTAACGTCCGAAATTCCGAATCAGAGACGATTGGGTTCTTGTGCTTCGGATGTACAACAGCAACGAACCCATTAACAGCATCCAGTTCGTAATCGTAATCGTTCGCAGTCGGTGATTCCCGGAAGCTCTTTGCGATCAGGGACGTCAAGCTGTTAACCTCCATGGGATCATCTTCATGGATATAGCACTTGCCCGACGAAAAATACCCCGGCGTGCTCAATACGTCAAGAAGCTCGTCCTCGTCAAAGGTTTTACTGGATGGGAGGGAGGTAAGGAAAGCGACTTCCGTCAGCAGTGCCGCGAGTGTGCTATTGCCGTAATCTGTCCATTCGAGCTTCGTGTCCGTATCGCTGAGGATCCCTTCCGTCATGTTAAACAGCTTATCGTTATCGATGATCGTGACAGAACCGCAAGCGTTCTTTTTGATGAGGTCGTCGATATGTGATAGCCCCCATCGAGCATTCTTCTTGATGCCTCGCTTTTCCCATGCCCCCGGAACAGAAACGATCGCCCCAAATGAAGGCTTACCGTTGAACGGTTTCCGTACTCGGCTGAGATTGCTAAGGAGAATAGGTGCAGCTGCATTCCCGGTTCCGCCACCCATACCGGCGATCACAAATACGAAATCAGCGTCAACAACGTCTGGGTTATTGAGGAGCCCAAGCACTTTCTCCCGGTTATCCTTTACAGCTGCTTGTCCACGCTCGATATCCTTGACAGCCCCGTTGTAACCGTCCAGCTTGAGGATATTCTCCTTATCGACGACCTTTAGATCCGCAAGGTCCGACTCAGAGGTATTGAGAGCAAAGACCTTATGTCCCAGTCGTGCAAACTCATCGCCTTGCCGGCCGCCGAATTGACCGCAAGCAATAAAACAAAACTTCAGTTTCTTGCGGTTACCGTCATTCCTCCGCATAAAGCCTTCCAACGTGATAAATCCAAGGTTCATTTCCATACGTTACGCCTCCTTATACTATGCTTCATTTTGGTGTTCCTTGAGATTTCGCAAGGTTCTCGCAAGTTGCCGCCCTCGAATTTCATCGGGTATGTATTTTTTCTGCCGTCGATCAAGAGGGGAGGTCTCTACATTCACGAACCCATTTGTTTCAAGGAGTAACAGCGCCTTTTCAACTAGATAGCGGTCCCCAATTTTGTTTACTAGGTTCGTCCACGTGATGCCGCCTTCGCTTTTATGGTTCCATACTTCTGCAAACACAGCGGTCATTTCTTGTGGGATTCGCCTGGCGATAAACTCCAACAAATCTTCAGGATAAGATACCCCATTGGTATTCAAGCAACTCACCCCCTTTTACGCCGCGTAACGTTACGTTATCGTAGCTGCTCTACGAGAAAACCGCATAAATACGGGCTTATTTAACGCGTCTTAACGCAGCGTCAATATTGCTTCTCTGGGCAAATTTTACGCATCCTTACGTTGCGTTATCTATATTATTTGACTCGACGGGTTAAAAATCCTGCATGATTCTAGTATTTTCCGGAATCATTTATGGTGAAATTAGCGTTGCGTTACGCCGCCTTATAATTATTGAGGAGGTTATTGTTTCCTGTCAAGCTATCAAGATGGCATAGGATAGCAAGAATGGGACGGAAGCTGCCTACCTAGCGCCAAAAAATTGATCTCCTTCTTGGCTGTGTTTTACTATAAAAGGTGATTGGGAGCGGTCTAATAGTGGAGGGAGGGGTCTCCAAAACGAGTCCTTTATTTTTTGTTCACCGTGTTCATTCATCATGCTTCAATGTGTTCGTTTATCGGTCGTATTACCTTTCGTTCATCGTCTTTTTTGCTGTCCATTTATATGAATTTCTATCTATTCATCAATCACTTTGCACATTGACCGTGACAATCGGCTTTATGAAGCCAAAAGTTCGCGTGCGGCGTCATGTCCGCTGCATGACGAATTCCCGACTAATACCCCTGAAGGGGGCAATCAACCCAAACCCACTCATGGGCTACGAAGGAGCTGATAATAATGGCCGACAATGTTTATTCCGATCGAAGCGACCCGTCAGAAGAAAGCGGCAGAAAACGGAGGCGGGGAGGGGGAGACTACTCCATCGGGGAAACGATTGACCTGCTTACGGAGAGGGAATGGCGCTTATTGGTAGACCTATACAAGTGTCGTTGCTTTCCTCAATCTGTCGTGGTAGACACCTACTTCTTGGACACACCGGAACTGTACTACACGGAATACGCCAGAGCCGACGAAGTGGGAAGACGCTCCATGGAAGAAAAAAACCGGAACAGGGCCGTCTTAAAAGCGCGGCGGACATTCAAACGGCTGAAACAACGGGGGCTCGTAGAAACCACATCCGTCCTACCTGATTTGATCGATATGCCGGCGCATCGTAGAGGTCGTGTTACGGGTGAGACATGGTACTATCTCTCGCAAAGAGGGATGCGGATCGTAGAGAAACGGCTTGAGGTTCCCGAGGAATCTAGGCTATCTAAAGTGGAAGTGGATATGGAGCGGGCAAAGAAAGACCACTATTGGGAGCTTGGGAGACTATACCTCGATCTCCGTTACAAATGGATGGTACAGTTCTCTGACTTGAAACAGTTCATCGACTGGGACTGGTATCCATCCGAAAGTGTATGGGGAGACAACGGGGTCATGGAAGTTCGTCCCGACGCGATCTTACGGATAGGGGAGCAGCTGTTCTTCATTGAGTTGGACCGATCTACCGAGCCGGTGCAGAGGTCTCCCTTTTATACGGAGCAGGTCTCCATCCAGAAAAAGCTGGAGCGGTACAGAGACGTGATTAAGACATCCACCAATACAGTCATCCGAAATGCGATCATTTCTTTCGTCATTCCGGATGCTGTGTATAAGACCAGATTGAACAATATCACCAAGGCGGCCGATAAAGTATTTGGGAAGGGGCATCGTGTTCTTACCGGACGGGGCATAGAAGATATTCTTATCGCATATTCGGATATCGCATCGTCCTCTAATGGTTGAGAGAGAGATTCAAGAAAATGTTGCCAACTCCCGCTCCCATTGTTGTATATTAAATAATATATTGGTTTGTTAGATTATTGATTAACTAATATACAAGTGTTAGGGGTGATGTTGTTGACCAAGAACAAAAAGGTCGTCCTGGTAAGCGTTGGGGTGCTCCTACTTCTGATCGCATCCGTCATCTTATTCCGTAGTCCAACGAAAGAGGTTGAGCCTACGGAAAGCCCCCCGGCGATAACGGAGCCCGTGGCCCCCGATCCCGCTCCTACGGCGACAGGCGGATACGACGATTCCCATGAAAGAATTGGGAAGGTCATTGACGATGCAACTGCCGCGATTGCGGAACGGGCTCCGGGTTGGTGGGACAAACTCGTTTCGTGGGGCGAGTGGTTCATGGGGTTCAAGACTGAACACGCCATTATCATCATTCTCGTCGGGTTCTTCTTCATTGGCGTTGTCTTTAATCCGAAGAATCGCAACAATTCCAATCATCGTTAGGGTTAGGAGGTGAATATTGCTTTGGGTCTTTTTTCAAAACGTAAACCGGCTGAAGTGGGGGACGCAGCCGCTGAACTAACGGACAAGCAGACCGCCAAAAAGCCGAAGTCTGACAAGTCCATTAAAGAGAGAGCCCCCAAACCGAGAGCGGGCTTGAAAGTAATCCGAACATGCTTTTGGGTGTTCGCCTGCTTTATATTCGCGAAAGGGTGCATGGAATACGTGCGAGGGGAGCGGGTAATCAACCAAACGATCATTGAAGGGAACACCGCTCCGGTGATCGAGGAACAGGTGAAAGGTTTTGCTGCAGACTTTGCATCCGAATATTTCACCTGGTCAAAGAACAGTTTCTCTGAACGGTCGGAGAGACTGGCTCCTTTCGTCTCAGGAATTGATTCTGATGTGGGGTTAAAGTCTCTCGATATTAAAGGTTCAAGCCGCGTACTTTCAACCGAAGTGTATGACGCGAAGCAACTGAGTGATAACAGGGTTGAGGTAACGGTCATGGTTCGAAGAGAAGTGGAGATCCCTCCGGCTTCGAATGACGCTTCTTCTGCGACCGGAAATGATGCAGTGATCGCAACGCCAATTTCAGCGCCGGTCAACGGCATAGCAATCAAGAAGGCTTACATGGTGGTGCCGGTTACGGTTACCGACAAAGGCATGGTTATCCGTTCGTACCCCCGTTTCGTTACCGAACCACCGAAAGCCGATGCAACCGATCCGACGATTGGACCATCCGTTTCCGATGCTCCGACGGTAGAGATGGCAACCGAATTAGCCAGCAGCTTCCTGCGTGCTTGGTACGAAGGAAATGTCAGTCAGCTCCGGTACTTCTACGACAATGCGAACGATGCGCCTACTACGCTGATCAAATCCGATTTCGTATTCGACTCTGTCGAAGATCTCAGATTGCATCGAGTGGAAGGACAAAGTGAGGTAATGCGCATCACTGCATCGGTAATCGTCAAAAGCGATATCGAAGAATCGTTCACAAACGCATGGTCATTCGATGTAGTCGAGAAAGACGGTCGTCTCTATGTTCTGAAATCCCCACAAAGTGAGGAGATCTTGCCGGCCGAGGCCAATACAGATTCACAGAACACCCCGTCGCCGGCGTCGACACAACAACCCGCTCCCGCGGAAAATACGAATTGATGATGAAGGGAGATTAACTCTATGAAATTTTTGAAAAAGGATATCGTACTTCGTGCACTTTTACTGTCCGTCGTTCTCATGAGCATCGCTACCCCAGTATTTGCAGCTGATGGGCCTGGCAAAAAGTTGGGGGACTGGTTGTCGGAAAACGTAGGCGGAGTTATTCCCGGTATCCTTGCGCTTATTGGCGGCTATCATCTGATTAAACGAGATTGGATGAAGTTGATGAGCTTTGTCGGCATTGCACTTGTTGTAGCCATTCTGCTCAACTGGAATGACGTAAAGAAACTCGGTGAGTATCTCTTTGACCAGGTATTCGGGGGAAGCATTTGATGGCCGAGAAGCAGCACGAATCCCCTCGTGTCACCGTATCCAACTACACGAAGATTTGGACGTGGGATTGGGTCATTTATGCATTCGAGGGTAAGAAGCTGCCGGTACCCGCCAACGTTCGTGCAGTGGGTACATTCTTCGCATGCTTGATCTTTTGGGCGATCGTCGGACAGATTCTATTTTTCATCCCCGATGGGTATGTCTACGGAGTCCTTCCGTTTGCATCTACCTGGCTGATCATGAAGCAAAAGCTCGATGGTAAAGCACCGCACAAATGGCTGCTGTCCATGATCTTTCATTGGATGCGGCCGAAACACCTGCGCAGATATCGGCAAATTCAGCATACGAAGCGTTATGCCTACGGTAGCAAAGTGGTGTATCGCACTCAACGGGAGCGCGCATAGCCGCGCTCCTTTTGTTTAATGAGGAGGGTTGATCCTTGAGTGTTTCCGTTCCAAGTAAGGTAAACAAGATTCAGATTGAGTTTCCAATCGCATATTTTGAAGGCAATCTATTCTTTAACCACAATAAGCAAGTGTGGGCGATCTACGAGCTAGAGCCGTTCGTGTACGATCATCAAAGTGATCAACAGAAGATTGATCGCCTAATCGCGCAGACGTCATTCTTGAGCATGTTGACCGATCAATTCCACATTCTCTGGCTTCCGAAGTCCCACGACATAGCCAAACATCACGAGCAGCTACGCACCCGAAATAGCGGTCCGCTCAAGAAATGGGGTAATCGTTACGTCTCTGCACTGGAAGAACACCTCGATGAGCTCTATAACACCACAGATGGTTCCAACAACGCGGAGTATCGTCCCTACGTCATCGTCTATATCCCAAAGAGCGACGATAAAGACCTTGTCGAGCAGATCGGAAACGCCTATACCGAAGTGAAGAAGATGGTGCTCCATCCAAAGCGTTTCATCGAACATATATCCGGATTGAACGAGCCGGAGATTTTCGAGCACGAATTCCAAGCCTATTCGATCAAGGAACGCCAGATATTCGATCGGATCTCGCGACGTATAAAAGTGCGGAGGGGTACGCCGGCCACGACGGAATGGCTGATCAAACGCAACTTCTGGTGGGGAATTGCAGATCCGGTACTTCGCTCTACGAGCGAGAAGCCGTGGTCGCCCAAAAAGCAAAAAGGGAAGCGGGGCGGTCTCGATACGTTCCTGTACGACTCCCGCCAAGTTATTACGCTCACCGAAGCCGATATCGACTGCTCCCATCCGCGCCGTGTAAAGATCACGCAGCCGTATGATGGGGACGACCAAGTGGTCTACCATGCGTACCTTGCCGTTTCGGAATTGCCCGACAATATGGATATGCCGGGGAGCGAATGGCTGTATAGCGCAGCGACCCTTCCGTTCCCGGTACAAATGAGCATCAAATGCGAAGTGCTTGAGGCGCCAGAAGCGTTAAAAAAGCTCTCCAAGAAAAAAACCGACATCGACAACCAAGTGAAAAATGTCCAGGAAGCGGGAGCGACGATTCCGATCGATCTCGCGGAGAAGCAGGAAAAGGCGCTCTACCTTGAAGACGAATATAAAAAGCGCAAAAACCCAACGTTCATCACGCACGTTACATTTGGTCTGTTCCATACGGACATCAATTTGCTGAAAAGTAACGTAAAGATCCTGCAAGACCATTTTCGCGACTTCGGGAATATTCATGTAGAACTGCCGGCCGGCGATCAATGGCTGCTGTTCAATGATTTCATCCCGGGTTCTCCCCGGTACGTTTCGGATTACATCCAGCGTATCCCACCCGAAACGCTTGCGGCAGGCATGTTTGGCGCAACGCAAATGTTGGGGGACGGTATCGGCCTGTATATCGGAACGACGGGTTCTCTCCAACGTCCGGTATTCGTAGACCTGCGGCATGCAAGCCAAATCAACCGATCTCCGTCATTTACCATCAGCGGTACGCTCGGCGGCGGTAAATCCGTCTTGCTGAACTTGCTCGGTTACCAGAACTCTGTGACCGGGGGGAAGACGCTGATCTTCGACCCGAAAGGCGAGCGCAGCCATTGGCCGGAAATGCTCACCGAGTTGAAGGGACAAATCCAAGTCGCCACGCTGTCCGCTTCAGCCGAAGACCAAGGCAAGCTCGATCCGTTCGTTATGCTTCAAAACATCGAGGATGCCAAAGAAGCAGCGATGGACATTCTGTCGTACCTGGCGTCTGTCAAGAGCAACTCGGTCGAGTACAGTTATATCTCCCAGTCCGTTATGAAGGTCGCTTCCGAACCGAGACCGTACCTCATGAAGTGCATCGAGGTTCTTCGGGAAATGGGGGAAACCCGCCCGCCGGCCGCCGTCGTCGCGGAAGTGCTTGAAAGCTTCAGCGACTTGTCTTTTGCAAAGCTGTTGTTCGGCAACGGGGAACAGAAGACGATCAATCTCGACTATGCGATGAACATCCTGCAAGTGCAGAATCTTAAAATGCCTCCTGTCGAGAAGCCGCCGGAGACGTATTCTCTCGTCGAGAAAATGTCCATCGCGGTCATGTACTCGATCGGCCGCTTCATGGATACGTTCGTTTATTTTGACCGCTCCGTCTTCACCTTAGCGGAGATGGACGAAGCGTGGGCGATTCTGCGTACTCAGATCGGTAAGGAGATGGCGGACCGCGTCATTCGGACAGGACGTTCTCTGAATGGCGGTCTCGGGATTGCGACGCAGAACGCAACGGACGTCGCGGGCGACCTCGCGGGTAACATCGGGATGAAATTCGCCTTCCGCGACTCCGACACGACCAAGATTAAGAACACGCTGTCATACTTCGGCTTGGAGCATACACAAGAGAATATCGATCTCATCAAAAACTTGGAGAACGGTCAATGTCTCATGCAGGACATATACGGCCGGATCGGCGTGTTAACCGTAGACGTTGTGTTCCAACGACTATTCGACTGCTTCGATACGCGTCCACCGGAAGCGGGGGAAGAAGAGGCCGCGGCGCCGGACGAGGAAAATGAATTCTCCATCCTCGAACAGTTCCAGTCGCACTACGACAAGCTCGTAGCCGCGGGGCTTGAAGGAGGCGAGCCAGATGATCCGGAAGACGAATAATCGCTCCCGACGGGTGAAAATTGTTCTTCTTGGCTTGATTTGCTGTCTGTTACTTGGAGTTATTCTGCCAACCACCATTTACGCTGCGACACAGGACGAGAAGGAATCGTCCATTGATCGCATGGTTCCTGATGTTGGCAGCAGTGAAGCGCTATACAACAAATACGGCGCTTCCCATTACGCTTTCCAGACTGTCTTGCCGGAACGTTCGTTCTGGCAAGTCGGTGCAAAGGCTTCCGATGGTATTGTACGGGTTTACGATCATATGCTTAGCGCCGTGTTTTATGTGCTTGTCCAAGGGACGCGGTTGTTTACGTATCTGACGCACCAAGCGTTTACCTTCTCGTTTATGGATCAGTTGATTGAAGCGACGGAGGAGATTATCCAGAGCATTTCAGGCGTCAAGAACGGCTCGTTGGGGAACGGCTTATGGGGGAGTCTGTTCGGTACTTTCGCCATGATTACGATTCTCTACATCCTGTTCAATATGCTTCGAGGCCGATATATGGACGGCTACCAGTCTGCTGTTGGTTTCGTTATGGCACTCGTCATTTGTCTCGGTTTCTTCGCGAATGCGGGGTCGGTCATTAAATTTTTCAACGGTGTCGGCAATGAAATCGGCGGCCTCATGTATTCCGGCTTGGCGAAAGCGACCGGACTCAATACGAATCCCAACGTCGGCGTTAAGGTAATTTCCGAGCAAGTCTGGAATGAACTCGTTGTTCGCCCTTACGCGATGCTGCAGTTTGACGATCCGAATGTGCGGACGAAGGATGAAAAGACACTCCGCGAAGTGCTTGCCACCGACCCATTCTCACCGGAGCGGGAAGCAGCTCTCAAAAAGGCCCAATCAAAATATCCTGCCGTCGCGCGCGAACGGTCCAATGAGCAAATGATCATCATCACGAGCTACTTCATCTTTGGGGCGTTTATCCTTGGCCTATTCCTGTTTTGGGCGGTCGTATCGATTTTCTACCGCTTGAAGCTGCTTATCCATGCAGGCGTTATGTCGGTCACGTTGCTCGCTACACTTCTCCCTGGCAGGGAAGCGGGATTCAACTCCATGCGGCAGCAGTTTATCAAGTTGATCGGCCTGAGCGTTATGACCGCATTCGTCATGTTCTTCCTCAGCCTATCGCTCGTGTTCGGTCATAAAGCGTATGACGTGGTATATGATTCTGGAGCCGGTTGGTTCACGGCGCTGATTGTCGAAGCGATCGTCGTTGTTGTTATTTTCAAGTACCGCAATGAAATAGGACAAGTGTTCAGCAAAGCGGCAGGGCATATCCCCATGCCAGCACGACCGAAATCTACGGTACTGGATGCACTTCAACGAAATGTCACACGAACGGTGTATAACAGCGCAGCTAGCAGAGTGAGCAGTTTCTTTAACCGCAAAGAGCATGAAGGAGTGCCTAGCACCTTTAAGCCATCCGCGCTCAGCACGGCGGACACCAACATTAACGATGCGACGACAGCGAGTATGATGCTTCGCTACCAGCGTGAAAAACAAGCTGCCGAACAACTGGCGACAGAAAACGGCGGACCGGTTCAATACTCGCCGTTCGTTCAAAAGGTCAACGAAAACCTTCGGGTTGGCACAAAGAATCCATTCCGCGGGATGGACAAAGAGTGGAAAGAGGAGAAGACCCGCCTATCCGCCATCAAAGCAGATGGGGGAGACGTGCGCACCGCCGTTCTTATGCAGGGTGTGCGTGACGATATGAACGATCAAGAGGTAGCCGCGACCTTGTATTCGAACGAGAACGCGATCCGCGATGCTGGCTCGTTTATGGTGAATCGACCGAAATCAGCTGTGAATCAACTCAGCCGAGCCAAGACGCTTAACCGTAACCGTAAACTGGAGACGGCCGTCGATGATTTTGTCATGGTTCAACTGTTTCAGCGATACAAGACGGAATATAAAAATGCGGTGGACACGTCAATCGAGACCGGCGAACCGGTCCGTCATACCGACTTCGTCAAAGGGATGGATGCTCGCTTCAAGGAAGCGGGACTTAACACGACGCAGAAGGTCAATACAACTATGCTTTCGAGGAATGGGCGGATTGCGGTAGCCTCGCACTTCCATTCCATGCCGGAGTATGGGGAGCAGAAGGAGAGACTTCTCAAGGCGAACGAGGCGTTCCGGAAGGTAGCAATTCAAGGCGGCGGCGTTCAGGACGTTGTGGAGTTCAAGCCGCACCCGCTCCAAAATCCCGCTTCGATCTTGAAGAACATGCCCCCGCTTCCGAAGGCAGGAGACATTCCTCCGGCGCCTTTGCTTGCACAGATGAATGCTGCGGGCGCCATCTCGTATACGACGAGGACGCCGCTTCTGATCACAGCGACGAACGTGACCGATCCAAAGCTCGTCATCAAGGACGTCAAGATCAGCAATCCAGAGCTGAAAAACAAGATCGAGTCCTCCCGCGCAAACCTGAAAAACAACCTTACGTCTGCCGAACTTCAAGACATGCGACTCGTCATCGACACCAATGCGAAAACGGAAGTCGTCATGAACTTGAAGAACAAAGTGTCAACAGAGGTCACCGGCGGGCTTGACGATATGCAGGCGTCGCTAGAGATTATGAAAAAGGCGCGCGGCCGGTTACCCCAAGCCGACGTATCCGCCGCAAACAAGAACATCGAGCAGTCTGTCGCGAAGAAGGCGCAAAGCGGGCGCAAGCAGACCAGGACGCTCAAACAGCTTGACTGATTGGGAGGGAGCAGAACGCTGTGCTTGATCCCAAGGTTGTCATAGGGGATGCGTTAAGAGGGGGATTGAACGGGGAGCAGCTGAAACAGCGCGTCATCGAAGAGCTGAAACGGCGCGGGATGAAAAAGCTGGCATCCACCGTCTTAACGAATCCGATTTTCTGGATCATCGTCGCCGTCATCCTCGGGCTTTATCTCTTTTTCCTTCTGTTGGCGACAATGGTTTCCAACAATACGTCGGTTTCATCGTCAGCGTTTGTTACGGAGCGGGTGGTGCCGCCCCAAATCTACTACCGCGACATAGAAACAATCCTTACGAGTGATTTCGGGGAGCGGACCGACCCTGTAACCGGAAAAACGGCGTTTCACAACGGGATCGATTTTGGGCTTCCCGTCGGGACGCCAATTATCAGTTCGTTCGACGGGGTCGTCACAACCGTAAGCTATCCGTCTTCAAATTCAACGGAAAGCAACTACAATGCCGGCATCTATGTTGCGGTGAAGAGTGCGGATCCCGAGCTCGATGCCACGACCCGGTACTTGCATCTCAGCGATGCTTTTGTCACCCCCGGCCAGGCGGTTCGGCGAGGCGAAATTATCGGCTTGTCGGGAAACACAGGAAAATCGACAGGGCCGCACCTGCACTACGAATGGATTCCCACCGGCGCCGATCCCGTTGACCCGACCATGTTTATCATGATGATGTCGAAGGCGACGGACGCCGCTAGCAAGGAGGCGTTCCGGGCGATGGACAAGGTGCGATGGACGACTGAGAGCGGGGACTACGATTACCGATCCAGGAAACTGCTCTATTTGAGCGGGGTCTACATGGAGACTCCCGCTCCCGCCTTCAACACAACGGGAACAGTATCCATTCGTAAATTAGGGGGCGGACATGTCTCATCACGTACCGGAAACGGCACGGAAACCGAGGCGCCGCAGGACACGGAGATCGTTACTGTGCCACCCGACCTCGGCTCGCTCACACACCCGTTCTTCATGAAATACGCTGCCGCAGCGCAGGAGGAGGAACGCCGAAGCGGAATTCCTGCAAGCATCACGCTCGCGCAGGCTGCGATTGAATCGGGCTACGGCAATAGCAGCATTTGCAACAACGTATTCGGTATCAAAGCAAACCGGGGGTACGACGGTCCGACCTGTTCTGCCGAGACAAACGAGGAGTATGGCGGCGAAGTCGTCCGTACCGTTGCTGTGTTCCGCGCATACGACAGCGTGCTTGAATCCTTCGCGGATCACTCCGACTTTCTCCTGGAGAATCCGCGATAC
Source organism: Paenibacillus rubinfantis (assembly GCF_001486505.1). Taxonomy (GTDB): domain Bacteria; phylum Bacillota; class Bacilli; order Paenibacillales; family Paenibacillaceae; genus Fontibacillus; species Fontibacillus rubinfantis. The sequence continues at coordinate 107,501 of NZ_LN909059.1, read as the reverse complement.
CGCTTTGCTCTCGCCCAGGAGAATCCGTACGCATTTGCGAATGAGCTGCAGCGCGCCGGCTATGCGACCGACAGCCAGTACGCCAACAAGTTGAAGGCGATAATTCGTAGTCAAAACCTCGCTATCCTAGACGCCAACGGAGGCATCGACCCAGAGACAGGGCAGCCATTTGCAGATGTTCCGTTCTTTGGCGGAAGCGGGGGCGGCGCCGGGGATGGCTCGGTAACGTTCGTTTTCGGTATCCAGCAGGTTTACGGAGACTACGCCAAGAAGGTAAACCGAAGAACGGTAACGGTGAGAAATCCGCTTACCGGGGCCACCACCTCGCATGAGGTCGTGACCCGATCCAATCTGATGGATCCGACGTTCAACAAGCCAATCATCAATTTGGTGAATTACAACAATGTGATAAACTATGGATATAGCGGAGAGACGGAAGCCCCCGATATGTACGTGAAGGACTTGCCCTCCGCTATTATGGTGACCCTAACAGGCGGTACCGATGAGGACTTATTCGTATCGAACGTTCAATACGTCAGGGGGACATACTGATGAATGTACAGATGGTCGGTCAACTTCAAACAGAGACCTACTTCATGCTTAATCTTGAAATCGCCTTTACCGGCGTCCGGGAATGGTTTCAAATGGCCGGACAACCGGCAGACGACCTCTTCCTATTTCGAGCCATTCTCATGCCGGACAAGCTCCCGAGCGAACAGCAGGTTTCATTCGCACAGATGGTCATCTTCCGGCACGAGGACGTATTCTTCCAGTTGCACCGTGGGCATTCGACGGAAGACCCGCTCCACCAGCTGCTGATTCGCCTTCTGAACGTCCGGATGCTTCGCGGTGACGATGAAGCACTCCTTGACCTGTGGGAAGCGCTGAAGCGGGACAAGGCTTCGGAGCAGCCTAAATACGCTCCAATACACGCATTTTTCAACATGTGACGTATTTTTTAGGGGTAATGGGATCGGCGCAGGTACGGCAGGCTCCACGCACCTGAATCAAAAATGAATCGTTAAAGCCATGTGGGAGTAAGGTTGCGAGGGTATTGTCGAAAATAAAGAAAATCCAAATTTTATTGGCAATTTTGGAGGGGGAAACGGCTTAAATAGAGAAACCTCCTAATGGCAACCAACCATAGGAGGTGAGGCCACTGTGACCAGACAGTGGGCAAGAGAACTAGTCTCTCACTCCTCCAAAATATACCAACTTAGAACAATGGTCAAGCAGGCAAAAGACGGAAGACGTAACCCAAATATCAGCTCTTCAACGATTTTCGTGGTTATGCTCTTCTTCTTTCTGTTTCGCTTGCGCAGCATGGAGGAGTTGGACCGGAATGTGAAGAAAGGCCGGTTCCGACAGCTTGTACCGGCTAAGGAAAAGATGCCGTCACATGATGCGGCAAGGCAAGCGTTAATGAAGTGGGACTTAGAGAGCCACCGGGCTAACCACGAGTTGTTTATCGCTAAATTCAAACATAACAAGGGACCATGGAAAGGTGCCATCAACGGTTGGCGGACGGCTGCAATCGACGGAGTGGAGCTGTTTGCAAGTAAAAGCCGCTGCTGCAACGAATGTTTAACGAGGAAACTGTCGACTGGGGAAACCGAGTATTTTCACCGGGCGGTGTTTCTGCAGAAGGTCGGAGGAGACCCGCGAATTGTTTATGGAGCTGAGCTTCTAAAAAAGAAGGACGGGTCGGATAAAGCGGAAGGCGAAGTTGCTGCGGCCATGCGACTCATTCACCAAAGTGCAGAGCGACACGGCGTTCTAGCGGATGTGCTGACGCTCGACGCTTTGTATGCGCAGGCCCCGTTGATTCACGAGGCTTTGGATCATCACCAACACGTCGTGGTACGCATGAAGGAAGAACGACGACGAATCATGAAGGATGCAAGAGGGCTGTTTGAATCGAGATCGCCGGATGTAGCTTGGCTGGAAAAGGACTCAAGCGGTAACCAGGTGTTGGTGCAGGCATGGGATGAGGAGGACTTTACCAGTTGGGAGCAACTACGTGTCCCTTTTCGGATGATTCGGATGATACGTATGACAGAGCGAAACGTGATTGTTGGCGGCATTAAACATAAACAAACTGAAATATTGGAACGATGGGTAGGGACCACAATCGATAAAGGTGCTGCCGGTACGGATACGATATCTCGAATAGCAGCGGCAAGATGGGACATTGAAAACATGGGGTTTCACGACCTGAAGACATACTGGCACATGGATCACGCTTACGTGCATCATCTGACCGCCATTGAAGCAATACTTGGTTTTCAGATTATGGCCATGAATTTGTTTTATGCGTTTTTATTTGGTCATCTCCATCATTTCAGAGAACGGGGAATACCGCAGACCGAAGTGGTGGAAGAGCTCAAAGAACAAACGCGATGGATGTCTGAGCAACTGCTGACGCCATTGATCTGGGACGACAGCTGAGGCGTATTATCGACAGCTCCTCAGAGCCTGAATATGACAAGTTGCATTAGAGCCATTCCGTTGCTGTAATGCGAAAAAAGGAAGTTCGTATCGATTAATCTGTATATGGATCACAATAGGCTCGACTTCACACGAATAAACGCATAGATGGAATTTCGATGCGTGGAGCCTGGCAGGTACGGCCGTCCTATTGCCCCATTTCCATGATTAGGCTATAATTTATGTATTACGAATCAACCAATTACTTGTCTTCGCTGCTGTATTTCAGTGAAGAAGGAGCATGTTGTCCTTACACGACAACGATAGGTAAGTGCCTTGATGCAAGAGTTCGGAGCAGACCTTTCTATGGGTGTGCTCTTTTTTGCGTTCGGGGCTTTTTTTGTTGATCCAATCCATCAGCAAGGGGGGTAATAGGGATATGGACTACCGCAAGGAAAACTGGTCCTACGAGTTGGAGTGCATCCGCAAGGCGGTGAACGGCGGGGTCGATGGCTTTGTCATCGAAATCGCGGATCACTACCTCAATGATCGGCTTGCCAATGACGAGTACGCGAACCGTACTTACACGCAGATCGACATTGCGGTTGCGATTTTTAACGGAAGGATAGTCGAAGGCTATTCGAGCGAAGATAACCGGAAGCGGGAATCCCGATCCTCTGGCCTCGTCGCCCCGAGCCGTCTCATTCTTGGGAAGGATTTGCAGGGGGAATGGTTCATTGTGGTCGTCGGACTGCTCTCTTCCAAGCATTTTAAGGTGGTTACGTGTTACCCGCCTGCCCATCGTCATCTTCCGCTCATCGAATCCTTCGAATCAAACTGATTTTTTTGGGAGAATGCGAAAACCGTGATAAAATAAGGTCAGAAGGAGGCGTTGCGTATGACGACTCATTGTGACCGGTGCAAAGGGGAGTACAAAGAAATGCTGACGACGAAATCCCAGGCATTTGAAGGCGGCACCCTGACCGTTTCCGATATTCCAGCAAGGAAGTGCGAATGCGAAGTGCTGACGCAGCTTCCGGACGGAGTAATCGTGGACGGCTACAAAATGCTGCTGGAGAAGCATGGCATTGTCGGAGATGTAACGGTCTCGTTGGCGAAGCTCAAAGAGCATTTCAAGCCAATGGATTTTATCGCGCCGCACATCAGCAACTAGGCAGGCAATAGGAAGGGGAAGCCCCAGGTATGGAGCGCATTTGCGTCATCCATTCCCGGGGCTTTTTTCATTTTCGGCAATAAAAACAACGAAAGGATTGAGGTCCATGCCTACGAAGAAGGCCGACAAAACGAAACTGCTTCTGTTAATCAGCTACTTCATCGGCACTCTAATCATTATCGATCGACTGATTTTTGGCTAAGACACAGGACTTTTGAAAGGAGCAATAGACATGTTTACATGCCATCGCAAATTCAACGGCGGAACCTTGATCGTAACGGACATCAGTGGGACTGAAGTCGATTTTATGGAATTGATCGATCGTTACGTCCAGTTGCTCAATCAAAACAGAGTGTACGGGACAATCGAAGTAACGCTGGAGAAGTTGATCGAGAAGTTCAACACTCCGTTGAAATCGAGCGCGTGAACGAGAATACGGGGGCGAAGAGGGCGGAGGCTCTCTTTTTTTATGCCCGAAGGAGGCCATAGAGATGATTAAAAAAGTATCGATTCAGCTCAACCGGAGCCTGATCTGCGGCGGCGTTGCGATTGTGGAGCGGGACGGGTCGGAAGCCTGCATCTTCTTCGATGTGGTTAAGACCAAACCGCTGAAAGTCATTGTCGGCAGCCGCGGAAAGGAAGTTCCCGAACGGGATGCAGACGCCTATGAAGCGGCGCTGCTGGCTCTGTTCGAGAAGCACAATGTTCCGCTGAAACTTGGGACGTATTCCATTACGGCATAGAGCTGTACGAAAGGGGCAATAGAGATGACGAAATCTGAGCGCAAGCCAATCTGCTTACTCATGAACCTTGGCGGTTTCGAAACCCGGATGAACGAGCTCTTGCTCAAGGCGTACTGCCTCGGGGACTCCATTTACTCCTTAACCGGAGACGGCATCATGCCGCTGGCGGAAGGGAATACTCCCGTTCCCGTCAACGTCATGTCGCTCTCCCGAGGCGAACTGCATGTATGGTCGTCACTGATCAACGAACAGTTGCGCGAGCAGGGGATGAATGTCGCGAATGTCGTGATCCTGGCGGCCGGCCGCAAATACTGCGGGGTACTCCCGCTCGGAACGGCCATTACCCAAGGCTTCCGGATAGGAGCGTGAAAACATGCGACTGCGGTATATCGCATTCAAATGGTTTGTTGACGCTCCGTTGGAAGCTGTCGCCCCGGTTCTGCAACTTGCAGGCTTCTCGCAGGGCAAGCGGAACATTTGGTCCCGCTCCGCCGGTGAACACAAGCTGGAAATCGAGGCAAGGGACAGGATGAACAGCCGTGACCGATCGTACTACTGGATCCGTTGGACCGGCGTGAACGGTAGCGTGGATAAAGGGCCGCTCGAACGGCTCCTTACTGACTGGTTCATCACGGTCAACAGCCACGTACCGACGACGGTAAACTGGCTGCAGGTTGCTCTCGACACTCAGGATTTTAAGCCGCCGTTATATGGGTACCGTGAAAACGCGCCGCGGATATGGGTCAAGGAAGAGAAACGAGTGCGGTTCTCGTTCTATCCTGTGCAAGATCATTACTATTTCGAGGTCCGCACCAGCGATGGACGAAAAGCGATCCCGCATAACCGCTTTTCCTTATGGCTCGACGATCTTAAATACAATCTCCTCGGCTATCAGCGTCCGGACGATCAGATTACGCTCGACTTGAGCGTGGGGTAATAAATAAATTTTCAGGAGTGATTGCTTTGCCAAGACAAACCGCGTACGTTCCGCAAAGTGGTGAGCTTCAGGGGGAGTTAGTCGTTATTGTAAACATCCTCCCTAATCGTTTGGTTGAGGTAGAGGTTAAACAGCTTGATCGCAAGGGTCAACGAGCTACTTTACCATTCGACGATCTGAAGCCTGTATTCTCGTGGGGATACATTGAAGGTTTTAGCATCGGCTTAACCAACGAACAGGTTCGTAGACGCCTGCGCCGGAAACCGGCTGCTGCAAGGTAAAAAAGAAACGTGAGGAGGGAGCCCCTCTACCGCATACGGTGAGGGCGTAGCCCTCGCTTGCGGTATGGGCAAATAAACATGAGCAAAGCTGCTCTTTTCAAAGCACAACGTCTATACGACCGCCGGCTCGAGCTGAAGAAGTACACCGTCATCGGCAGGCTGCTGTCGCGATAAGGGGGAGGGCAATAGAGATGTCCGTTTCGATCCTCAATCAATCCGCGGTCAAGGAAGCGAAGAATGTCTACTACCGCACGTGCGATGCCAGCCGGCTCTCCGAAAAAGATCTGCTGATTGTTATTCTGGAGCCGATCATTCGGAATCGTTCGGTATCCGCTGTCGTGGACGACATTCTGCAGAAGGGGCTTGCTTACCTCGGGGAGCTTTCCGAATTCGAACTGTCCGTTTTATTCGGCCTTGATGAACGCCAGAGCTTTCAGCTGATGGCGGTGTTCGAGCTTGCAAAGCGAATGAGCGTGGCTCCTAAGCAGGATGAGATGATCATTCGCAGGCCGCAGGATGTTCGGGACGCTGTCCAGGATCTTAAATACCTCGATCGCGAGCATTTTGTTACCCTCTATCTCAACGCCAAAAATCGCGTTATCGGCCGGGAAACCGTTTCGGTCGGTTCCCTGAGCGCCGCGATCGTCCACCCCCGGGAAGTATTCAAGGGTGCGATCCGGAGAGGGGCCGCGAGTGTCGTGTTCGCGCATAATCACCCCAGCGGCGTACCACATCCGAGTCCGGAGGACGTCGCGCTCACGGAGCGTTTGGTGGATGGCGGTATGCTTCTCGGTATCGAGGTGTTGGACCATGTCATTATCGGCGGGGATGATTTTTACAGCCTCAAAGAGCGTGGTTCATTCCCGGTCGGCAAGGGAGGTTATAGACATGTTGATCTTATCGACTGAGATTTCCGGATTCAAGCTGCACAAAACCAAGCGGCTATTCGAATTCGGGAAGGTCACAGAGATTATCGGCGGCAACGGAAAAGGGAAGACGACGATTGCCGAGTCGATTACGTGGTGCTTCTTCGGTTGCGACCTCATGGGCAACACGAAAGGGGTATTCGATCGTCTGCGCAATCCGTCCGCCAAGGAAACGAAGGTCGTCGTGGCTGTCGAGCTGACCAAGGATGGACAAGCGGCTCGTTACAACTTTTGCCGGGTCCGCCGCGGGAAGACGACGGAGCTCTTTATCAACGGTCATCCGGCCAAACAGGTCGATTTTGACGGTCTGATTGGCCGGATGGAGTTGTTTCTGAGCATTTTCGTTCCAGGTTACTTCGGATCGCTGGCAGCTGGCGAGCCGACAAAGGCGCGGAACCTGCTCGTGTCGATGCTTCCGCATTTGAACCACGACGAGGTTGTCGCTCAACTGGCCGAAGACGATCAAGCGCGAATTGCCAAAATCGACATGGTCAACCCGGAAAGCGCGCTGAAAAGGCTGCGGAGTGAGATCGCGGAGCTGGAGCGATCCATGGAGAACGTGCAGGGCAAGATCGATTACCTGAGAATAAACAGCATGCTTGACGTGCCGAAGCGGGTTTTGGACGAGGACGAGCGCAGGCTGGCTAACCTCAATGCGGAGCTGGAACAGCTGTCGCAGGAAGGCAACGCTCCGTTCCAACACGACCTCCATCCGCTGACGGAACGTAAGGCTGCGTTACGCGCCCAATTCGACGAGAACAAGGCCGAATTTCGGCGGCTTCAATCCCTCCCGCTTCCCACCGTCGGCGATAAGTGTCCCGAATGTCTGCATGAATACTCGGCGGACGAAGCGTTGCGGGAGATGGACAAGCGCCGGGCGCGCATGTTGGAGCTACAAAAGATATGCGACGAGCTGAAAGAAGAAGGTCATCGACTGGTTGCCGAAATGATGCGACTGCAGGATGAGAATACGAAGCTCTTCTCCGAATTTTTCAAGGAGCGGGGCAAACGCATTCAGTCGCTGCAGGCAGAAATCGGACAACTGCAGTCGGTTCAGGCCGAACGCAAAGCGAAGCTGAAAATGGCCGAGGATTTGACGAAGCAGCATCAGATTTACGATGAGATTGTGGCGGAGCGGGACGAGAAGACGGCCGATATGCAGGCTGTCCGAAACTTCATGCTCCAGTACGCCGAGATGCAAGTAAAGTACGTGAATTCGTTCCTTAACCGAGCCGAGATCCGGCTCTACAAGTACGGGACGGGGGGCGAAATGACCCTTGACTTCACGATCCTTTACGAGCAGAAGGAGTACAAGTCGCTTTCGACGTCGGAGAAAATCCGATGCTCGATCGAGCTTGCCGGGTTGCTGAACAGGGTGCAAAACAAGGCGTACCCCGTTTACATCGACAATGCCGAATCGATCGAATCCTTCGACGAGCCGCAGACGCAATACTTCGTGGCTACGGTCGTTCGGAACGCTGCGCTGTCTTCCACCATCGTTGCATAGAAGAGAGAAACATTTTTTCAAGGAGGAATACACATGCTCGCTTTTTTTGTCTGCTACACCATTCTCATCATCTGCGCCATTCCGCTGGGCGGCTTGCTCGGGACGCTTCTCAATCTCGCGACGGGTCGATATTTGAACCGCTATTACGTCTTCAGCCGGAAGCGGGACGGTTCGTTCGAACTGCACTGCAATCCCTGGCTCGGGTTCTTCTATGCGAAACCCGAGACGTATTTCAAGAAGCGGGAGGAGGCCATCGCAAAGTTTCGGCGGAAACATCCCCATGCAGAGCTGTTCGCCATCACGTCAACGCTGCAACGCTACTATGCTTCGCAAGGTTACGTGGGCGATCCTGCTCCCAAGCGTCCGCTCAGCCAGTTCATGAACTATTTCCTGGTATGCCGCAATTTCGCGAACTACCGGAAGCGGGATGAACGGGAATGGCAGATCGCTCATCTCTTTCGGCGCATCAAGCAGACCGCCCCGCTCCGTTACCGCCTGTAAGGGGGCGATGGCGCGATGAGCATTTGTCAAATCGACTTGTTCGATTACCTGGCGTTCATAAAGAGGTCGGCCGCAAGCGTCATGGATTACTTTCACGAAGCGCAGAGCATCGGGACGCAGCGGCGAAACGAAGCCGGCTATGCAGGGGACAAGCGTTCGGAGGAGCAGATCCGCAAGTTGAATGATCGGGTGTATGAGGTCTACAACGCTTGGAGACGCGGGGAAATGGATGAGGACGACGCGCGCGATGCGCTTCACGAAATCGTCGTTGCCCTTTGGTGCGTCAAGGTGAACGGTCAAGTCTGCCGCTCTCTCTTCTGGCAGAAGCAGACGCCGAGGGTCTATACCCCCGCCATCGACAACGATGTGATCGCTCGCATTCCGCACCATCTCCGATTGCCGGACGACCCCTTTCTGCTTGTATTTTACCGGTACAGGGAGGAAGCCGAATACCACGGCCATTCTGTCGTGTATTACCGGCACGCCGACGATCGTTGGTATCTTGCGTGTACCGCATACGACGTGGAGAAGGCGAAGTGGTCCAAAACAGATGTTCGGTGCCTATGGGGACAGCAATTTCGTGCGGACGAGCCGAATCAGTGGTGGACGGAGGAAGGATTCCGTTTTGCCCTAGAGACGAGCCGGCTGGATCCGCAGATCGCTGCAGTATGGTGCAACTACATCCGGTTTCTCGGCAGGGACGAGGCGCTCGGGCGTCTCGGGCTGCCGCCGGCTACCATCTAAAATTATGCCATTGGGAGGATATAAACACGATGAACAATCTTTTCGAGGGTTTTACGGTCATTCACTCGTATACGCGCGCCGATATGCTGGCTGACGGCTCGCTGGTTGACGTCAGTAGGCTCGCCAAGGAAGCCGGCATCAAAATACCGGTCGCTGTGACGCGAGCTGTTTGGGACGGCTATATCGTTCCCGATGAAAAGGCGAAGGCGATGGGTGAAAGCGAGGACGGACGCCTATGGGACTGCCTGTGGATGTTCCGACTTGCGATTGCCGGGCAGCGCGGCTGGCGCGTATTCTTCGAGTTTCTTGCCACGTTGGACGGTCAGCACGAGAAAATATCGCTCAAAGCGATTTGCGGCCCCGGCGATAACGCGGAGCCGGTCATCACGATCATGCTCCTGAACGAAGACGAAGATTAAACGAGGGATGATCCATGCAGCAGATTGATATGTTCGACTATCTGGAAGAGATAGAGAGGGCCGCAGCTTCGCAAGCGGCGACGGCCGTTCCTGCATCCGTTTCTCGCGGGAGGCGGACATGGGCCACCGTTCGGCGCAGCGCGTCGCGGCTCGGTGAACGAGTCTGGACGCCGATCCGCAGGGCAATCGCATGGCTCATCAAGGCGGCGCCTCTCCTCTTTGTATTTCAGTATGTCAACGTCTACACGGTCAAGCGGGTGAGAACAGGAAAGACGACCTCTTACCTGCAGTATCACTGTTTGGAGTCCGTGCTCGTCACCCGATGGAACGCCGATTCGGTGGTTTTATTTCTCAAGCAACAGTATGGGAAAAGCCACCGTTGGGGAAATTTCGGAGTCGATCATTGGGCACAGGACGTTGAGGTGCTGGCGGAAGAGCAGAGGATGTACGGCCTGACATTTAAAGACCACAGCGGGCTCGTTTGGTGCTGAGGCACCGCGGAAGCGGGTCATACCCGTTTCCTTCCCGCTTCAGTACATAAACATGAAGGAGGGCAGCCCCACATGTCCGAAGGACATTCGGCATTATAAGGGCACAACTATGGTGAAAAAAGCGTATTCGAGCGCAACGGCTCCGTACCGTCTAACGCTCACGAAAGATGACGTTCGCGCGGTTCGCCTGAATCACGAGTCTGCTTTGAATCGCTGGGATAAACTCTGTCCGGAAGATCAAAACCAGTACATCGCAACGGAAGTGATGGGCTGGAAGATCGGACTTGCGGACGATACGGGTTTCTACCTCGCTGATGGCGAGCGTATTCCCCCTGACGACTTCAAGCCGGCGGAATGCCTTGTGACGGCGCAACGACTGTTCGAGTCTTTTCTCATCCCCGATAAGATGACGATCCATCCGTGCGATTCGAGTACCGGACTGTTTTGGATGGTCTACTTCGAAGATACCTACATCGGAGTCGGGAAGACGCTGCAGCAGGCGCTCTGCAAGGCATCCATCGTTATTTCTCGCGCCGCGTCCTGGAGGTTATACGAAGAACAGATGGTTCAACGCCGGATCGCCCATTTACGGGTCGTTCCGGATTAAAAACATGATGTAAGGGAGGGAAGCTCCGCTGTAACTTGGCGGGGCTCCCCCGCCTGTTACATGAGCGCAACCATGCAATATGTAGTGTTTACCGACGAGAAAGATGCGATGGACGTTCCTGAGCTGAAGCTCGGACAAGCCTATGTCACTTTCCATGAAGATGGGGGACTGGCCGACGTCTTTGTCGCCCGATCTATGGCCTTTGTCGGCACGTTCTGTGTCGAACGCTTCAGCAAGAGGGAGCCGGCCGGTTCACGAGAATGGATTGCCCTTCAGGCGATCGCCGAAGCGGGAGCGACTTGCTTCCCCGGCAAGACCGTGCCGCAAATCCTCCAGCTTATGCAGCTCAACACCGGACTGACCTTCGCAGATATTCTCGATATGGCGTGGACGGTCGAGCAGATCAAGAAAGAAGTCCACTTTACGCATCTGCTTGAAACCGAGTACCACCCGGAAGACGATGACGAGGATGAGCGGGAGGACGACCCGAAGTACGATATGGGGTACTGGCGGACCGGCATCCGTGTGAGGGTTCTATGACGGCGATCCCGTTTGCCATGAAAGCGGCGGCGAAGGAACGATCATTCTTCCGAAAATACGGGAAGCCCGGCTATACGGTCTACACCGTTACCGGAAGGCCGAATACGATCGAACGCGTGACGGAGAAGTACGTATTTATCCGCACGAGCCGCAGCGACGGCGCGCACCGCATTCCGCGCGAGCATCTTCGCAAAGCGCTATCCATCCTCTTTTATCGGAGGGTGATTACGCTCAAAGAACTGATCCGAATCCAATCGTTCTCCAGCGCGCTCGCCGCGCTTATTCGGGTCATCATGATCGACATTTGCAAAGTGCTCCGCACGCGATCCGGCGTTCGCTTGTCCCTCAAGGGCTTGCGGTACTTCTTCTCGGGCATCTCGAAGGGGAAGGACGATGTACGGGTCGTGCGGCAAAACGGCGGTCTCTTCGTCCTGGTCAATTACTTCACTGTCCGATCGGATTCGGCGGCGTCGTGGAAACAGAACCTACGCGAGCTCGGATTTTCGCACCGTTGCGTGCTCCTGGACCCCGGTGAAAAGACGCTCTATGAAGCGAGGCAGAAGGGGAAGGTCGTCAAGCCGATCGACATTGACGAGTATGCCCAGTTCGTCATACAGCACAGCGATATCATCTATCAGTACCTCACGATCGATCGAATCGGAGATCCCGAGACAACGCGAGCCAATTCGTTATACTTGGAGCGGGTCGTCGGCCGGAAGCCGATTCCGGTCTATCACGTGCAGAACTCGCTTGACGTGCTGCAGGCGTATATCGACGAAGGGCATGACGTAATCGCGGTCGGCGGATCGGTATTCGTCGGTCGGAAGCGCCGGGCGCAGCTGTTCGATGATATGTTCAAGCGCTTCGGAGACGCGTGCAATCTGCATGCTCTCGGCTTGGGCTCGACGGACTTGCTCCTGCGTTATCCGTGGTTTTCGGCCGATGCTTCCTCTTGGCTGAACGGGCGTATTTTCGGTAAACTCCTGTCGCTTGACGGGAGCGCCGCGGCGCCGGCGTGGATGCCGTCAGAAGACGCGCTTGCCTTCAACGTCCGCATGTTCGCTTCGCTGGAGGACAGGTACGATGATATTCAAGTGAGCATTGATCTCGTGCCGCCGGGCGAATGAAAAAAATGAACTATGGGTCGTTCGCCTATGTTACAATATGAGAGATTTGACCAAAGGGGGTACTGGCTTGTCCGGGGACCAAAAAGAACCTGTTGATCGTGTCGAGCTATTTAGCTGGCTCGAAACCATAGAAAGAAATTTCGACCCGCTCCTATTAAAAGGACGTCGCCGGTTCAACGAGGCGGAAGGATGGGTATTTATTTGGCTGGTCCGCTCCCTGTTCGGGGCGAGCTACAAAAAGATGTCAGATGACAGCGTCAATAAGATTCTGGCATTTCTTTCGAACCAATGGAAAACGTGGGGAACGCTCTTGGGCCTTGCGGGTGTTGCCGGGGGTTCACTTTCTTCAATCCTCCAGCTCTCCCTATGGCAAACCATCCTTGCCTACTCGGTCATCGGGGTATCCATTATTACGTCCCTTTACGCCAACCTAAGCCGTATGCTGATACTGGACGACCCTTATTTCAATTCGAATGTGTACAAGCTCTTACGTAAGCAGGAATATTACATGTTCCTGCCGTATTTTAAAGAGAATAAGTACACGTTCAAAACAGTCCAGGAGTGGGTAAAGTTGTTGTATAGAGAGAATGGCCTGGATTCGGTTGTTCAGGCACATATCGATATACAACGGCGTTTGCAGGAACAAATAGACGACCTCACTAAACAGCTTGATGACAAAGAGAATGACCTGACCGAATACCAAGCATCATTGGAGAAACTTTACGAATTCATAGGTCAGCTGCAGCAGTTGGTTAAAATAAACGAGGACGGGTACAACGCTGCGATAGACACGATATTCCGTCTACGTCAAAGCGACCAACTATTCGACACCTCTGAATTAAGAGTCCATACCGCATTCTCTTTGTTTGAATTGGAGGACGATAAACTTTACCGTTTGTGCGAACAGGGCACTACGGAAACGCCAAGAATAATCGATATTGCCGACCCAGCATACTCTCATTATTCTTCGGTGAAGTTGATTCACAGTGGAAATTCTGTTGAATTTGCAACGAGTGATCGGGAGGGTAGGACGGTTGCAAGTTTGGGAATTCGAATTCCCTCCGGCAGATTTTTCATATATAATTTCCACTATGAATCTACAAATGAGAAAATGAATGATATAATAAAGATGAAAGAGTTATATCGTTACATCCGAGCGATTTGTATCCATCTCGATGAACGGGGACTCTTGAGGAGAGAGGGTGAAGACCATGTCGCGGGCTGAACTATCCGCCGAGAAGGGTTTGGTAACCAGCCATGAACGTTTAATGGCGATCACTGAAGAGATCGAGCGCTTAAAGAAGGAAAACATGCGTGCATGGGCTAACGTTGAAGTGGGTCGTGTCCGTACGCGGGAGATCCGAAACAACGTAAAGAAACTGTTGTCCGAGCAAGAAGAGAGTCTGAAATTGCTGGTAATGATTTCCCAACGAGAAGTTGCCGTTGGGAAAGAATAGATCGGAAACTGGAGAGGAGCCTATTAACGGCTCCTTTTCACGTTTCTTTTCATAGATTCTTGGCCATACTGCTCCTATTACCATTTAAGGGGCGGTAGCAGTGAAGTCAAAGCGAAACAAAATCGTTCGAGGCATGTTCCAGACGGGTGAAACTTCTTTTCCTTCCTCAAAGGATAAACGGGAAAAGATAATGCGAGAAGTAGAGGAAGTTATGCGGAAAGTGGAGAAACTTAATTCCAAGAGGCGTTCCAACAAATAGCGGCCACTTATAGGAGGCTGTATGATGGATAACATTGTCCCTTTTAATCGCAGACCTCAGAAAGTTACTTTTAAGTCGCAGAAGCAAATCACCCGAGAAAACCGGAATAGACGTATAGAAGTCTTAAATCGGTTTGATGAACTAAGTGTTTTGCCTTCTTTGCGGGAAAAGCTGCAACAAATAGAGCAGCATATCGAGGCCATAAGGGTGCGCAATACATAACTGACTACGTTATTACCACTTCCATATATTTACATACCCATTTTTGGTGCCCTATAATACTCGTATGATGCAACACTCACATTTTCCTTGCCGCTAGACTTCGGCGGGGAAGGGGCGCAGCCGCGGAAGCGGCCAAAAATACTGCACGGAAACAGGAGACGCAAACAGTGTACGGTACCCGTATGCTGTTTTTTTGCGTCTTCTTTGTTTTTGTGCCAAAAGAGGAGGACAAAGGAAGCATGGAGTATGAGAAGGTATCGTTCATTCGGAACGTCGGTACGTCCGTCAAGAACGGGAAGGTATGGCTGTTCTTCGAGCCTCCGGTATTGGCCGGAGGCGACCAAGAAGGCATGGGGCCGATTTACGCGAACCTGGTACTCGCGAGCGGCGCACAGCTGATTATGATTGAGGAAGTCGTACAATACTTCCGGTCTCGCTCATTTGCGCACTTGAAAGGTCTTCTCCAGCATGTCTTTCCCTATTGGAAGGGACCAACCGTTCTCGATGCTTACGACTTTGGCAGTCCGGCGGGGCGGACGCGCGGCTACGTCGTCGCCGCCCGCTTCCCCCTTGATGATTTTCAATGGCCGCAGCCGCGCATCCCTGAACACAGGAGACCGACGATTGAGCAGGTCATCGGGAAGGACTGGGAAAGCCGCGCAGAATGGCGTCCGATCGAAGGGACAGTAATGGAAGGTCTGCTGAGGAAGTCTTCGGACAAAAACAATTTCCGTGCCGATTCCAACCGGACGCTGGTGAAGCCTTCGGATACGCGTATGGCCGCCCTCGTCGCCTCGTACAGTCGCATTCAGGTCACCAGCAGTTATTTATGGCATCCCGACCATCCGGAGCTATGGCGCCCGTTTCTGAGCGCGGAGGCAGCCCGTATTTTAGACGTGCCTGCGGATTTCGAGTTCCCGGAGCATATTCCAGAAACGAAGCGTATGGTTATGCTCGGCAACTCGGTGGATTGCCGGAAGGTTCGCGCCATCGGCATTGAGGCAGCGTATGCCCTCATGCGGAACAGGCTTACGGCATCTGCGGGCGACTCGGTGGCTGTGAAAGGAAAAAGTCCCGCTCCGGAGCGGGAGATCAAGAGAGAGTGGCTGACGGAGGACGCGAGTGGGCAAATCTCGCTTTCCTTTGAATCGTTGTCCGCGTGATTAAAGGCGAAATAGACAGGAGACATACCCTCTGCACAGGGCATAAATTGCGCCTTCCCTGTGCAGGGGGAAGGTATAAGGAAGCGCTATGAACCGTAATAGAGACAAAGCTGACTTGTACCGACTGTCCCGTTTCGATCCCGCTCGACTCTCCCGGTTGGCATCCGAGATCACCGACTACGCCGCGGCGATCGGCGGACTGCCGCGCAGCCACGAAGAGTGCTTGAAGAAGCGGGGCTGGCTCCTGCCGTTCCTTTTTGGCTATGACAGCCTGCATTGGGGGCGCAGGGACTACTGACTCGCCCTACGCCGTTCCAGATTACGCGCATGATAGTGGAGATGACCTACTACGACAGAGGATGAAGTGGCCGACGGTGATGGATACGTGCGTCGGCTGCGGTACGATGCTGCTTCCTGCATCAAATAACTACCTCCGTGGTTTGACCCCGCCAATTCGGTCCTGCTGCCAGGCGACCGGGTACGGGGCATGAGACGACAGGAATTTACTACAGCGACTACTTCGATTGTGATAGCGACGAGCCATTGTTGTATGTCGGTACCGTACATGGAACGTAAAGAGGAAAGCGGTCACCGTCGTGGTGCCCGCTTCCCTCTTTATTCGTAATCAGATTCCGTCCGGTTCAAGGTTAATCTTCTTGCTTTGTTTTTCCCTCTGCTTTTTAAATTCTTCTTTGATCAGTTCGGCAATATCATCTGCGGTTTTATTCTCGATCTTACCCTGAACAATTTTTGTACAAACGTTAATATAAGCTACAGCAAGTGCAGTTGAGATTGCGACGTTGATAGTCCCTTCTATAGCGGCAGCAGCGACATATCCGATCCCAGTCGCTTTTGCTAAACTGCCAAAGAAGTATGTAATCCCTGCTGTAATACCGGCTCTTCCGGCTATGCCCGCTACCACGGAAATAAAGAAGTTCTTATTAAAATCTAGCCCAAATATGACGGTTATTGCAGCAAGCATTGATGCTTGAACAGCTCCTAACGCTGCTAAATCTGCGCCCGGAGGCAGTGAACCTGATAAAGCAGAACTTGCAATTGCTGCTCCTGCTGCTACCCAAGCTCTGGAAATTTTCTTTTCTAAGTCAACTTTTTGAGAGGCAATGTAGGCATTTCTTAATTGCTCCGGCAAAAGCTGAAACGTGATGTCCGACAGTTCCTTTAACCCATATGGCTTAATCACAATATCATCATCGAGCTCAAAGGGTTGGGCTAGCACTCTTACAACCTGTTTAAAAGGAATATCCATACCTTTAACCACATTATAGAACTCAACGTCTTTTTTACTCTGTGTTTGGGTTAAGACAATTATCACGGGCAGCTCCTGTGCAAGTTGTCTAATCCATTCTATCTCAGTTTCTTCAACCCGTTTGCCGAGATAACTTATGCAATACCAGCATACGTTTATCTGCTTAGTGATATCTCCGTTGTTCTTTAACTGACGTATCTCGCCAATTATTTCACTTTTCGTTTGTTGCTGTGCTTCTTCTTTTAGCTCAAGTCCTCTGGTATCCCATATAGATACCGGGACACCTTCCTTTTCGTACTTTATGAGATTTTTTGAAACGGGGGACCCGACCCCGGTTTCTGCTATGTTCCCGGAGAAGAAGGCGTTTATGAGCGTGCTTTTTCCAACACCCGTTTTGCCGACTACCAATATATTCGGGCGAAATTTGTTTACCTCTTGGTAGGCTTTATCATAAATGTCATCAAAGTTAATTCCGTTACTATTCGTCAAGTCTTTTCGCCCTCCACGTTTAATGAAATAGTTCCAACAACGTGGTATTCGACAATGATCAGCAATTTCCTTGTCAGTTAAAGGAATTATCTAGAACTTAAGGCTTGCAAGTCATTGCGGCACCATGCAGGGAATTTTCCGAATGGGTAAGTAAGTTTTGGCTGTCGAGTCCTTCAGAATGCCAACATTCGGTTGGTGTGCTTTGGGATTCTGAGGTAAAGCGGGAGTAACCGATGTCCTCGATCCACTCATACAACCTCCGAACATTATCATTAACATATTCACCAAAAAAGGGATTAGGAAGGAGATTTGTCGTATTTCGTAGAACTCTCTACGTATGGTTCAAAAAGACTATGTATTACACAACAAACATTTGTTCGGTGGCAAGTACCTGTCTGAGCTTTAATCTATATTAGAACCCTAAGGAGTGGATTTAAGATATGGCATCAGCCAAAGCAGACATCAATTTTGAGAAAGACCTATTCGAAGCAGCCAACCGGATGCGGGCAACCGTTGCTCCGGCTGATTATAAGCATATTGTTCTCCCGCTCATTTTCTTACGTTATCTCTCCATTCGATACGATAACCGTCGCAGGCATCTGGAGATGGAATTCGGTGACTCGAAAAACCCGAATTACATCGAAGATGCTGAACTGCGGGAAGAACTGCTGAATGACCGCGACCAGTATATCGCCGAACGTGTATATGTGCTTCCAACAGAAGCGCATTGGTCGTTTATTGTCAAAAACGCAAAGCAACCGAATATCAAAGAGATTCTCGACAATGCAATGAAGTTGATCGAAGCCGAGAACGAGGATTTGGTCGGTGTTCTGCCGCGCATTTACCAGGCGACGAATCTTCCAGCCGAAAACCTGGCTTCGCTGATCGAGATTTTCTCCCGCGACACGTTCAGTTCGTCCAGCGATGATGCGGTGGACGTGCTTGGTCGAGCCTTTGAATATTTTATCGGTACTTTCGCATCGAGCGAGGGCAGCCGCGGGGGAGTCTTCTTCACGCCCAGTTCGATCGTCGAACTGCTTGTTGCCATGTTGGAGCCGGAATCGGGTACTGTCTTGGACCCTGCCTGCGGATCTGGCGGGATGTTTGTGCAATCCCAGCGGTATGCCAAGAACAAAAATGCGCTCTCGTTCTATGGCCAAGAGAGCGTCGATCTTACCGTACGTTTGGGCAAAATGAACGTCCTCATGCACGGAATCAATGCTGACATCCGGCTGGGAGACTCGCTGCTCAATGACCAATATAAGGACCAACAATTTGATTTCGTAATCGCCAATCCTCCCTTCAACATGAAACAATGGGGAGCGGAGAAGATCCAGAAAAACGACCCGCGGCTGATTGCGGACTATGACAAGTCCGTCACCGATGGCAACGCCAACTACATGTGGATGCAGCACTTTCTCCATCATTTGAAAGATGGAGGAACAGCCGGCTTTGTAATGGCCAATGGCGCCATGACGACGAGCAACTCCGGCGAGAAAGACGTTCGGCAGAAATTAGTGGAAGAAGGATACATCGATTGTATTGTGCAGTTGCCGGAGAAATTGTTCTTTACGACCGGTATTCCGTGCTGCTTGTTCTTTTTGAGTAAGAACCGGGGCGGTGAGAAGGGCTTCCGGGCGAGGAAGAACGAAGTGTTGTTCATTGATGCCCGGAAGAAGGGCGTCATGGTAAGCCGGAAGCAGAAGGCATTGACACACGAGGACATCTTAGAGATTGCAGATGCGTACCACGCATTCCGGAGCGTTGAAGGATTTGAAGGTGTGGACGGTTTTTACAAGACTGCGACTATAAAAGAGATTCATGGCAACGAGTACAAATTAACACCGGGGATTTACGTAGGAACAGAGGAGTCAGAGTCGGAAGAAGTTTCGTTCGAAGAGAAAATGATTGATCTGATGGGGCGACTTCAAGATCAGTTCAATACTTCGATCGAATTACAGCAACGAATCAAAAAGAATTTGGAGGGATTGCTGTAATGAGTTCATGGATTGTAAAGCGAATCGGTGAACTCTGTGACGAATTTGGTGGCTTGGTTCAAACCGGACCGTTCGGGAGTCAATTACACGCATCTGATTACGTTGAAGATGGCATACCTGTTGTAATGCCTGTCAATATAGGTAGAAACACCGTGGACCCCGTTGGTATTGCACGGATTCGGGAGTCTGATCGCGTTCGGCTTGCGAAGTATCAACTTCAATCCGGGGATATTGTCTACTCTCGGCGAGGAGACATTGGTAGACATGCTTACGTTACAGCCAACGAGGAAGGATGGTTATGCGGTACCGGGTGTCTATTTATTCGGTTCAATAACCCGAAAGTAGACCCACGATTTGTATCATACTTTTTGGATCTGCCAGAATCCGTTGATTATGTCTACGCAAATGCTGTCGGGACAACTATGCCCAACCTTAATACTGAAATTCTTCGCTCTGTACCTGTAAGGCTTCCTGCTTTCAATTTACAAAAGAAAATCGCCGATATTCTTGGAGCGATTGACGATAACATTTTACTCAACCGTCGTATGAACGAAACGCTCGAACAGATGGTGATTGCATTATATCAGCATTGGTTCATAGATTTTGGTCCGTTCGCAGAATTTGGCGATAACGAACTCCCTGTTGGTTGGCGATGGGGGACGTTGAAAGAAGTCGGTTATGTTCATAAGGTTCAAGTTGACCCATCGGAATTGGAAGAAACACGCCCATATATCGGTCTCGAACATATGCCCAAGGGGAATACATCCTTGGAGGATTGGGAGAGCAGCGATAAAGTTACAAGCCACAAATCAATGTTCGACAAAGGTGATATTCTTTTTGGAAAACTGCGACCGTACTTTAAGAAGGTTGGTGTCGCTCCTATTGACGGGGTTTGCTCCACTGATATTCTTGTTCTAAAGCCAGTAAACAAAGAGTTCTTTGGTATGTTGTTTGGTCTTGTTATACAAGACGCATTCATCGACTATTGTACGAATACATCAGGCGGGACCAAGATGCCTCGTAGTGACTGGAAGGAAATGGCCAAATATTCCGTGCCTATTCCACCTGAATCTGTACGAGAAGAATTCAACCAAAAAATATTTTCGTTTGTGGATCAAATCATTTCGAACATCCATGCAAATAGGACCTTAATTGAAATGCGTGATTATCTGCTACCCCGCCTTCTCTCCGGAGAAATCGAGGTGAAGACAGCCGAAGAACAAGTCGAGGAGGTGCTTGCCGGTGCCTAACGGTCTCTATGAAACGGACTTTGAGGAAACGACAATCGAGCGGCTCAAGGACATCGGATACGATTACAGCCATGCGATGAACCTTTATGGCCGCACAACGCTTGGTGAGGTAGTGCTCTATGACCGGCTTGAAGCCTTCTTGAAAAAGACATATCCCGCGATTCCGGCGCAGCATATCCCTGCGCTTGTTTCTCGGTTTACTGATCCGGACGGGGTGACGCTGCTGCAGCGCAATCAGCGTTTCCAAGAGATGCTGACTAAGGGCATCGACTTCTCTTACGAGGAGAAGGGCGAACAGGTATTTCACCATGTCTATCCGATCAACTGGAACGATCCTCTCGGGAATAACTTCCTTGTCGTCAACCAACTGTCGATCGAAGGGAGAATGGCACGGCGGCCAGACCTCATTGTTTACATCAACGGTCTTCCGCTTGTCGTGTTCGAACTGAAAAGCCCGTACAGCGAGCAGGCGACGATCGAGTACGCTTACAACCAGATCACGAACTATACCTACGACATTGCCCAACTGTTCAACTACAACGCGTTCGCCGTGATCTCCGACGGCACGCTCACTTTGCACGGCATCCCGGGGGCGCCATACGATTTTTATGCCTCATGGAAGTCCATCGACGGCAAGGAAGTCGATAACAATATCACAAACACGATGCGGACGCTCATTCAGGGCATGTTCCCGAAAGAGCGGCTGCTCGAATACATCCGTAACTTCATTGTGTTCATGAAAGATGGCAACAAGGAAGCAATCAAGATCGGGGCCAAGTATCATCAATTCTTCGGCGTCCGGTTTGCTGTCGAACATGCCGTTCGCGCAACCCGGCCGGAAGGGGACCGGAGGATTGGGGTCTTGTGGCACGCTACCGGCTCGGGAAAATCGCTTTCCATGCTATTTTTCTCGGGGATCCTCTCGCGTCATCCCGAAATGGATAACCCCACGATCGTCATCCAGGTTGACCGCGCCGACCTTGATGGCCAACTGCACGAGACGTTCCTGCAGGGGGCGTCCCTCGTCGGCAACGTTCACCATGCCGAAAACGCCGATGAACTGCGGGAACTGCTCCGCAACGAAGCGGGCCAGATCGTATTCTCAACCATCGAGAAGTTTCGCCTGAAGGACGGGGAAGGCGAGTTTCCGGTCTGTTCGGAGCGGAGCAATATTATCGTGATCGCCGACGAAGCGCACCGCACCCAATTTAATTTCGACGGCTTTGCCGGAAACCTCCGTCGTGCCTTGCCGAATGCCTCACACATTGGATTTACCGGTACGCCCATTACGTTTGCTGACCGGGACACATATGAATTGTTCGGCAACGTCATCCACATCTACGACATGCAGCAGGCCACGCTGGACGGCGCAACTCTTCGAATTTATTACGAATCCCGCCTCATTCCGCTTGATCTTGAGAACGCCAAACTTGATGACGAGTTCAAGAAGATCGTAAGCGAGGTCGGCGACGGCAAATGGGACGAGCAACGAGCCAAGTGGGCGGCGCTGGAGAAGGTCGTCGGCACCTCACAGCGGCTTGAGACACTCGCCAAGGACATCGTGTCGCACTTCAAGAATGCGGCCTCCCCCGATGCCAAGGGCATGATCGTGTGCATGAGCCGGGAGATTTGCGTTCGGCTCTACGAGAAAATGCGCGCGATCGAAGGATGCCCGCAGATTGAGATTGTCATGACAGGCGACATCGACAAAGATCCGCCGGCCTGGCGCCAGAAGCAACCGGGCAGCGAGTTTTCCCATATCAAGTCAAAGGAAGAACAGGAAAGCGTCAAGGCGAAACTGCGCGATCCCGACGATCCGCTAAAGTTTGTCATCGTGCGGGATATGTGGCTGACGGGCACGGACATCCCGCCACTGACGTACCTGTACGTCGATAAGCCGATCAAGGGTCACGGCTTAATCCAGGCGATCGCCCGCGTCAACCGTGTGTATCCCGGCAAGACGGGCGGCATTGTGGTTGATTACATCGGCATTGCCGAGGCCCTCAAGGAGGCCACCCAGCGATACACCCAGGGAGGCGGTAAGGGAAAACCGGCCGGCAACATCGACGAGGAGGCCGTGCCGATCTTCTTCGAAGCTCTTGAATCCGTTCGTGCCTTCATCCCGCCCGGCATCGACATAACCGATTGGCGGGCAAAGCCGAAGGTCGAGCGAGAGGATTGGATCGCCGATTTCGTGGGATTCCTGCTCGGGCCGGACCAGGACGCTTACCTAAACATACAAGCCAAACTGGATAAAGCCTATCAACTGGTCAAGCACCTGCCGGCGGTCATGCCACACGCGAACGAAGTGCTGCTATACGAGATTGCTGCAATCCAGATTAAAAAAATAACGATTGGTGGAGGTCCCGACAGCAAGCCGAAAAGTATAGAAGAGGAACTTAAAAAACTGATCGATCGCAGCATCGGTGCCCGCGAAGAGGCCGTCGATCTGTTCGAGAAGGCGGGGCTGGAGAAGCCGGACATCTCCATCCTTGACGAAGCGTTTCTCGCTGATTTCGAGCAGAAACCGCACGTTGATCTGCGACTTAAACTACTGCAGAAATTGCTGGACGACGAAGTTTTCTATCTGGTCCGGCAGAAAAATTCGCTCGGCAAAGAGTTAAGCAAACTACTGGAGAAGACGATCAACGACTATCATAACCGGGTTATCACAGCAACCGCCGTCGCGCAAATGATGGTGGAAGCGAAGAAAAAACTGGACGAAGAGCGCAAGAGGAAAGAGGCGCTCGGGTTGTCCGATGAGGAAATGGCCTTTTACTACATTATCGAAAACATGGGCAATGACGCCTTCTCCAATGATTTTGTTGCCGGCTTGATCCGCAAAGTCGTCGCGGCGATGAAAAAGGAATTCCAGATCGACTGGACGAACCCGCACCGAGCGGACGTCTTGGCCAAGGTCAGCAATGCGGTGAAGATGGTGCTGATCCGCGAGCAGATCAAGGGTGAACAACTACGGTTTCTGACACATGCAATCATCGATCAAGCGAAGGAAAAATTTAAAGATTGGCCAATTGAGGCATAAGATCGAAGCCGTAGGTTCCGAGCCTGCGGCTTTCTTTGTCTGAAAGGGGGGCTTGGATTGTCTGATCAATTTGTAATGAACATCTTTAACAAGTACCACGTCAAGAAAGAACTTGATCCGCTTACGAAAATGTTTGTCATCACTCCGCTGCATAATGTCGTGATGGAGTGGGCGGGCAGTTGCCTGAATAGTGTAGAGCTCTCCGGTTCACGGGCAAAAGGAACGGCCACGACTCTTTCCTCTGATTTTGACCTGTTCATTTCGCTCAAACATGACACCGAGAACACTCTGAAGGAAATATACGAATCGTTGTTCAACTACCTCGACCAAAAGGGTTACAAAGCCAGGAAACAGAATGTCTCGATCGGGGTCCATCTTTGGAATACCGCTGTGGACCTGGTTCCGGCCAAAAAGCGGCCCGGCAACACGAATGACCACAGCCTGTATATCAGCAAACGGGACACATGGACGCAAACCAACGTCATAAGACATATTAACACCGTCAGAGACTCCGGACGCATCGTAGAAATCGTGCTGCTGAAGGTGTGGCGGAAACTTCATGGTCTCGACTTCCCTTCGATCTATTTGGAACTGACCGTTTTGGAGGCACTGAAAGGCAGGAGCAAAAGCGATCCGGCCAATAACTTTCTGGCTTTGCTCGATTATTTGCGAGATGAGTTTGTAGATAAGACAATCGTGGATCCAGCGAACACCAACAATACCATCTCGGACGATTTGTTCAAGTACGAGAAGGAAGCCATTCGCAAGAAGGCAAAGGAAAGCAGATCACAGCAGTATTGGGAAAACATCATTTGGTAGGAGGTGTCGGAATGGCTCATAAGGTCAACATGAAAGAACTGTTTTTGGACATGCAGCAGGAGATGCTTGCAAAACTTAACTCCATGCGAAGGCATGTAACTCATGCGCCGACCAAAGGCGCTGCGGTTGAACGCAGTTGGATTGAGTTCCTCTCCAACTACTTGCCAAACTGGTATTGCGTGGACACGGCGTTCGTTGTCGATCACACGGGTACGCGAAGCGACCAGATCGATCTCGTTATTTACGACCAGCAGTATTCACCATTCGTCTTTCTTCACGACGGCGTGAAATTCATTCCCGCCGAGAGCGTTTACGCAATCTTTGAGATCAAACAAGCGCTTAACAAGCCGCATATTGAATATGCAGCCGGAAAGGCAGAGTCCGTTCGTGCGCTCAAGCGGACGTCGGTTCCGATCGTTCATGCAGGCGGAACGTATCCGCCGCGGCCAGTTTTCGACATCGTTGCCGGCCTCATTACCACGTCGTCCGACTGGTCCCCGCCGTTCGGCAAGTCGTTTCACGATGTCATGGGAACGCTAAAACCTTGGCAACGTCTGAATATCGGCTGTGCGCTAGATAGCGGCTCGTTTCTATTGAAGCCGGATGGTACTTTCGATACGAGTACGCCGGAAGAAGCCTTGATCTTCTATTTCATCAAACTGTTCACCCAACTGCAAAACCTGGGGACTGTCCCGGCGATGGACATCGACCTGTATAGCCGAGCGCTGGACTCAATTTAGGCGGGTATTTGGGGGCCCAGACGGGGTTTACCACTATGGAGAAAGCGGGTTAATCATGAAACTGACCTTTCTATCGGCAAGCGAAAAGGTACTGGCGGAAGAACGTAAGCCGCTTTCGGGGAAAGAAATCTGGGAAGCCATCCAGACATGCGGCTACGATCAACTGCTTCAGACAAAGGGAAAGACGCCGTGGAGAACGATCGAGGCCCAAATTTACGTGAACATGGTGAACCAGCCAAATTCACCGTTTACGAAGGTTGGCTCGGGGCCTGTCCGGTTTGCGCTCAAATCTTTCGCCGCAGGCTTGCAGACAGATCAGGAGCCAGATGAACCGATTCAAGTGGCGCCAAAATTCAATTTCATCGAGCGCGAACTGCACCCGTTTCTCGCCTACTATGCGTTTACGCATCTCAAGACGATGACCCGGACGGTTTACCACGAAAAGTCGTCGAAGAAATCCGGTAGCGGCGAGTGGCTGCATCCGGACATGGTGGGTGTCGTGTACCCGGATTGGCGGGATGAGGTCAAGAATCTGTCGAAGGCAATCGGAACTCGGTCGCTTAGACTCGTGTCGTTTGGACTGAAGCGAGAATTGAACAAAGCCAACCTGCGCGAATCGTTTTTTCAGGCGGTATCGAATTCCTCGTGGGCGAATGAGGGGTATCTCGTTGCCGCGGCGGTTGATAGTGATGACGAGTTCCAAAGCGATCTCAACCGCCTGTCCAACGCCTTTGGCATTGGCATCTTGCGGCTCAACCTGAAGGATCCGGACGATTCTGATGTACTTTTCCCTGCGAGAATGAAAGAAGAAATCGACTGGGAGACATTGAACGTCATGAGCAATCGAAATCCGGACTTTCGAGACTTTGTAATCCGCGTCCAAAAGGACTTTATGGGCAATGAAAGTACACCGCGAAGTACGATCCGATACACACCATCGAGGAACTTTCCGAGAAAAGTGAGAAGTGGAACGTTTAGCGTGATTCGCCTGCCGCGTTTAACGCATCCATCAAGGATATTGGATATTTGGACGACTGGGCGTTCACGTATTTAGCGAATAAGACCGCTTCCTCGTGATCTTGTTCGCAACCGAGAAAGTGCTGTAAGTACAACCCGTATTGGTATCCAACAATTCCAGCTACGTTCAATTCCTCGCGGCGCGCGGCTACGATAATGTAATACTCATCGTCCTCAATAATGGAGTGTCCATATTCACGGAAGCCTTCTTCCGTAACCATTGAGAACTCGTCGTCAATAAGAACGACGGTGACTGTCTCGGGCGTGTTGAAGCGCACATTGATTTGCCGAACCACAAAAGTAATGCGTCCACCGGGCGGATGAATTTCCGCTCCACGTAGTTCAATCATTGAAACGCCCCCTGGTCTCATGGCATTCTCTCTATTATGTTAGATATTACATGCGAAAGGAAGAAGCGACAATGGCGAAAAAACGCAGAAGAAAGAAAGATGATCCGGTCGCCGAACTGCTGACCGGCCTCCTGTTTCTAGCATCCATCGGTATGTACCTGCTCACCAAGTCGGCCGCCGCGGCCATTATTACGTTCGTCCTGGTCCTGGCTATCATTATCGCGGTCCGCATGATCCTCAACCAGCAGCGGGAAGAGCGACTGCGCCGATCCGGGATTTATGACATCGACAAGATGGACGGCCGGCAGTTCGAACTGTACCTTGGCCTCTTGTTCAAGGCGCTCGGATACAAGACCGAAGTAACCCGCTTGGCAGGCGATTACGGCGCCGATCTCGTAATCGAAAAGAACGGTGTCCGCACGGTTGTCCAGGCGAAGTGCTACTCGAAGAATGTCGGCATTGACGCGGTGCAGCAGGTACAGGCTTCGAAAGCCCACTATAAGGCTGCGCAGGCGTGGGTTGTCACCAATCGAGGGTTCACCGAAGCCGCCGAGAATTTGGCCAAATCGAACGGCGTCACCTTGATTGGCCGCGAACGTTTGATCGAACTGATGCTAAACATGAATCCCGCTACGAAACCGAAGGCAAATGAAGTTGCCGCGGCGGCCGAGGCGACAGGCAAGACGTGCCCGCGCTGCGGAAAACCGCTCGTGCTGCGTAAGGGACCGAAAGGGGAGTTTCACGGCTGCAGCGCCTTTCCGAAGTGCCGGTATACGCTTGTCGAATCGAACTAACGCGCAACCGCGTTTGGCCGTCGTCGGCTAAACATTGTGTTTAGACGTGGTTCAATTAAACACCGTCTTTAGTGCGTTAAATTGCTAAATCGCACTGCAAAAAATTGTGCTATACTGATCCAAGGGCGCCCAAAACCCGAAGAGGAGATGGGAAGTATGGCATTGGTAAAGAAGATTCTATGGGATAATCGAGAGGTAGAGTGGAAGTCGGAGACTGTTTGTTCCGTGCGTGCAAAGAAGATCCGTGGCGAGGTATACCTTCAACTCAACACCTATGGATCGAAAGACCGCGAGATGAAAGGAATATCGAGTCAAGCAATGACATTTGACCGGGAGAGCGGAATGCTGTTGCGAGACATGCTTCTTACGATCTACCCGTTAACCCCTACGGACACACCCAACACACAGCAAACACATAGTCACAACACCACTCCCAATCTTGATTTACTGGCGGGGCCATGTGTTAAGATACCAGTAAATTGCTAGATTGGGAGGCGGCACATGAAATCGTTCGCAGAGGTTTGGAAAAACATTATCGCACTTGAAGGAAGCGAGTTTCAACAGGTCCGGGGCCAAAAGTTTACGTATGCGATTTCGGGGGAATATGTCGTTCCGAATACGACGAACATTCGCATTCCAAAATCGTATTTCGAGAAAGCATGGAAGCAGATGCCTGTGAGCGGACCTGGTGCACTTCACAAAAGTCTTATTGCGCCGTCGTACTTGTATCCGATTCTATCTGAACAGAGAAGCGTCGGAGAGGCTGTCTCATGAAGTTGCCTTTTCACGTGATCTGGCACCGGATCTGCAGCAATGCCGATCAGATCAAAATCAAATCGCCGCACTATCGGAATGATTCGTATCGCGTTCAAGGCGACTATGTGATGCCCAACTGCGCCGAAATCCGGATGCACAAGCGTTATTTCGAGGAAGCCTGGGCGATGATGCCGGTCACCGACCCCGACGACTTGCATGGGCTCATTTCGCCCTCTTACCTAATCGCCCTGTTGTCGCACGAGCGCATCGGCGGCGCGCCGGCTGCAGTCGAGTGGATCCAAACGGAGTTCTTCGCTGGCTACCCGTTCGGATACTTCAAACTGCGCTTCCTCCCTGATGGAACGGTGGAATATGCCTGCGATGGGGAAGACTTGCCCTTTGTTTTGCCAAGCGACTATCAGTGGCAGGCATCCAAGCGCGTCTTCCAGAACCTTGCGATGGTGATTCTCGCCCGTCCGTGGGAGCAGGAACCGGATCCGCGCTTGGACGCCGGCATGGTCTGTGACGGCTGGACGGATACGCTCTCGTGGTCGATCGACGGTATGAAGGAGGAACATTCTTTTGTACTTAGTGAGGGACCCGCGAGCCTCCTCAAGGTAATGGATCGGATTCGGCGGCTGGCAAAGGTCGAGGTCAGGTGAAGCATTTTTCCAAGAAAGAGGACGAGGGGCTTTCCGTTATACATAATCTTGGTTATAACCGAAGGACCTTTTCCATTTTTGCGAGCGCACGAGCGGCTTCTCTGGCAGCTTCGGTTGCAACCGCGTGGTTTAGTATACGTGCGACGGCTTTTTCTGCAGGATGATCGTAAGGGACCGGGACCATGTCTCGGTTGTCTTCGAAGTCGGCCAAAACGTAGCGGACCATATTTCCAATGCGGTATTTGTTGACCCCGCTCATGTTCACGTGGTGGTAGACTTCCGCATTGTGCCGGAACCCGCGCAGCTTCTTTAAGTCTTGGAGACTTAACAGCTGATCCGGTAACGTCCGGACGGGGCTGGCGTCCATCGGCGCTTTCCACGCCTCCTTGTGAACATCGAGAGAAGCCCTGCGGAGGATACCCAGGTGCCTACTTTTGTCCCGCACGACCTCGACCAATACTTCATAATTTGGATGAGTGGTAAACTGCTCGAAGGGGATGACCGCAAATTTCTGTTCCTTGCTCAGCCGGTCCAGCATAAACGCCTCAAAGCTCGCGCGATCAAGGAGAATCCGCTTTTGGAGCAACTGCAGCTTGTACATCTCCATCTCTCTACCCGTCCGTTCAAGTTCTCGCATCACGGCGATTCTGATCGTCTGAGTTACGCCGATATGGGGGATATGGGGTTTAATCTCTTGTAGGGCAAACCGATAGGAAGATGATATGTAGGCAGCAATCTCCTCGATCGACAGGTCAAACCCCGATTCGATGTAGCTTTCATAGATGGACAGGATCTCGGACATTTTCTTGCCTTCTCCGTCAATCCGGATGGTGTTGTCGCTGCGTTGTACCCAATCCCGCTTTCCTCGAACATTCAGCTCATCCATGTCGGCCCTCTCCTTAATTTATAACATATTATAAATTATTAAAGATACAATCACAGACGGACCACGAATAGCCGCTGCGAATACGAGTGTGATAGGTTCGGCTCAACCGAGCTCGTTCCTATACCATTATTTTAAGAGAGCTACACAATATTTACAATCCTTCCCTGCAAGCGATATAATAAAAATATTATGAGAATCACCTTTATTTTTTTCTTTGCCGTTGACGATTCGGCGAAGTAGGGGTAGCTTCACAGCGAATAAATAACGGACTGAAACAGGAAGGTCATAAAGCGTACGGTACACGTATGTCTTTGGGGCCTTCTTTTTTTGTGCCCAAAAAAGAGGAGGAATAGGGATGTTTATGGACGATCTGCAGGCTGAAATCGAAAACGACTATCTTAAAACGCTGAAGGTCTACGGGAAGGACGGTAAAGTACTGCTATCGTTGTCCAATATTCATCGGATCGTACCGCCGCGGTTTCCGAACACCAAGACGTTTGACACCATCGAAGAAGTCATGGCGTTCATCCGGAAGGAGCGAGAGTATTTTCGGCACTCCATGCACCAATACTTCCTGCTTCACGCCTACGAGATCGTTGACGAGCACTACATTCGGATCTACTACAATGTGCATAGCTCCAACAGCTGAGGGAGGTAATAGAGACAATGCAAACTTATGAGTTGGTAGATAACAACACGAAGGTTGCGATCGACGACCGGTTGAAGGACTACTGTTCCGTCGTTTTAGATTTGTGGGATTACTTGGAGGCGGAAGGGTTTTCGTTTAACGGCGTTATTCGGGACTGTACTGGAATCTTTCAGAACGGGGCTTACTATGCGATCCACCACTTCATCAAAGATCGACCTCAGGCAGATTGCATTGCCCCCGACAGCGGCTTTTCATGGCACGACATCTTCCGGCGCGATTCCGTCCAAGGGTCGCTTTTTTTATTTTTGGAGGAATCCGGATTCGAGCTAAAAATGCCAGAGCAAGCCGCGATCGATGCGCTCGTTGCGTCCACGGCTTTCGACGTAATGGACGTCTTCTACGACGCACTTTATCCAAGCATGGACAACTGGAGCTACATGAGCCCGAAGCATAAGTTTCAGGTTTATGCGTTCCATTCGACTTGCGCGCTGCTCGTCGAGATTTACTTCCTCGACATTCCACCATACGGCGCAAGCAATGTCCCGCTTCCGTTTCCTAAAGAGCGGTGCCAGCCGGCTTTCGATTTCTTCGGTTTCGAGATGAGCGAGCCTCCGAAAAAATCGGCCCGGGTCGCCGAAGGGGAGTCCTTAGATTTTCTCGATAAGGTCGATGACGAGCTGCTGGCCGTAACGCGGGCGAAGATCAAGAAAATTTACGATGAACATTCGATTATTGGGCTATTAAATTCGGGCGGGGTCGATTCTCGACTTACGCTTCAGCTCATGATCGAGCATGCGATTCAGAATCCGGATCCGACGAAGCGGATTATGGTCATCTCGGCAGATACGCTTGTCGAAAATCCCGGGGTCAAAAAAATTATCCATGAATTGCGGGACTCGCTCTGCAAATCATTTCCGTGGATCGAGTATCACATTGTGGAGCCTAGAGAAGACAATACGCTGCTTGTCTGCATTATTGGTAAATCATACCAAAGCCCATCCGTAAATTTTAAGTATTGCGTCCGCCGCCTCAAGGTGGAGCCTGCCCGCGAATTTCTTGAAGCGGTGTTTCTCGCCGACGGTGCAGAGGACACGGTCCTGGTGCTCGGGACTCGGGATAACGAAAGCGTTCAGCGGAGGCGCAGCTTGTCGAAGCATTTCGGGGATGACTTCTACGGGCATCACCCTGTCGGAAACATCCGGACTGCCTCACCGATCCGCGACTGGACGAAGCAGGAGGTCGTCACATATCTTGCTTTCAACAGGGCACCGTGGAAGGGCGCACGCAATACGGAACTGCTTGCCTTTTACGGCAACGCCGCAGGCAGCGAATGCCCGCTCGGCGCCGCGGTTGTAAACGACAACGAAGCCGTGATGCAATGCGGGAAATCTGCAAGGCTAGGCTGCTGGGCTTGTACGATCTCGCAGGACAAGAGCATGGGCAACCTGATCAGCACGTTTCCCGAATATGAAAAGTATTACCAATTTCGGGCAGTGTTAAAGGCGATCGGACAGGACATTCGGTACGGGGGGATTTCGGGCTTCCAGCGAATCGGGAAGTCGAAAATCGGCAGCGGCATCGGAGACCTTACCATCGATTGCCGGACGCTCCTTTTAGAAACGATGGCTCGGCTTAACATTGAATGGCGGGAGAGCGAAATCATCACCGCTTATCAGATGGTGTTGGAGCGGGAGTCAATCGAAGGTTTCCCTGTCACTGAGCGTTTCCGGGAGGCAATATACAAACTTCTCGG
Organism: Paenibacillus rubinfantis; assembly: GCF_001486505.1. Taxonomy (GTDB): domain Bacteria; phylum Bacillota; class Bacilli; order Paenibacillales; family Paenibacillaceae; genus Fontibacillus; species Fontibacillus rubinfantis. The sequence goes on along the minus strand of NZ_LN909059.1, from coordinate 75,504 downwards.
CTTATCTGGCCCGTTCCGCAGGATGTTCGGTCACTCCGTATTCGATCCGTTCGGAACCGGAATCGATCAGCCTTCTCCAGAAGACGCGGCGGCCATTGAGCGGGTTCTGACGCAACAAAAGATGAACGAGGGGTGCTTGGTATGAAAAAAACATTTTGGAGTGTTATTGGACTGATGCTCTTAATCGTAATCGCAACCCATTCCGAGACGGCTATCTCTGCTTTATCTTCTAAGGTTGTCTCCGGCGCATTGTCGTGGTTCTTGGATTCGATTCTTGAGCTTTATGCGCACGGCGAACTCGATGCGTAATTAACTTTTCACACAACCGAAAGGGGATAGGGTAGGAATGTTTGGATTCGTTAAGAGCATTCGTGGTCGTTTCCGTACTGACGATACCGTAGAGGTGATCAGCGGCGTTCGCAGGGGGATGACCGGAGTCGTTCAAGAAAGCTACTATGAGCCGATCGTCGATCAGTTCGTCTATAAGGTCAAGTATGAGTGGAACCAGTTTCGGGACAACTGTATCCCTGTTGTCAGCTTGGAAGCATACACATGGGAACGTCACAACGAACTGCAGCTTGTTAGACGCGGCAGCTTGCTGAAACGAATTAAGCGGTTCCGCGACGACTTGATCTTACAGGGCGTCTTTACGATTTTTGGTGCTCGCGCCTTTATGCTGGCGGTCGAGGAGCAAGCGGCACTGTACTACGCAATCGCCGGCCTATATTCGGTCTGCCTGTTCGTCAACACGATGCAGCTGTATCGGCGTATTAGCTGGGGGAAATAACCCGCTTCTAGTCACTACCCGCCAGGGGGATGAAATTCGACATCCCTCCTGGCCGGGGGTGTCACTAGGAGGAATAGAGATGCTGGAATGGCTTAAACGGCTTTGTCAGTCGTTCTTGGCAATGAATTGGGTAAAACGGAATCTCGACTTTTTTGCATCGCTGGACGAGGAGGATTTCCTCCTTGATGAGGAATTCGATCAAATGATGCTCCCGCCGCTTTCCAAAGAAGATCTCGCATACTTGTTCGATGCGGATTGGGAGCTTGATCTTGTCCCGCAAGTAAAAAGGTAAGCATCCATAGTTTCCGACGTCCTGGCGGACGATTAAACATCCTCCGCCACGGGCGGAGGGATATGGAGGTTGAGGATTCGTGACCGAACAATTGGCTTTTTCGCTGTTTGACTATTTCACGTTCGACGAATGCAACGCGGTTCCGGCGACTCAAATCGCTGTCACGGCGGCCGACACCCGTGGCACCACAGGATCATTGCGCAAGCAATACGCTTACGATTGCGGTGAGGAACTGCTTGGCGCGCGCAAGCATCTTGCATCTTCGCACGCGATGTTTTCCGCTGAATGGCAAGAAGCGATTGAGGAAGATCCCACACAGGCGTATCAGATGGTCTGCAAGGACGAACTGGTCGGCTCGCTTCGTGCGGAAAGGTTTCAAGAAGAGGGATATACGTCCGAGGCGGCATTCGTGATCAAGCAGATTTGGGATCGAGTGAGCCAGCGGCCGGCAGATGATCCTCTTCAGAGACGGTACTTCATTCAAGCGGTGATCGAGTTGAAAGCGCTGTTCTCGGATGCCAAGTCGGTGGACGCCGTCCAGGCGGCGGTTTTGACGCTGCGCGAGTGCGCCCGTAAAGCCTATTACACGCGGTATGAGCAGAAGGTGCAACGTGAGCCTGAGTTGATGACATTCGCGCATTGGCTGTCGCTTGGGGATCGTTTTCAGTCGCTCTTCATAGCCAAAAACCGATCCGGCCCTGGGTACCGAAAGATATTCGATCGTGCCTTCGAATCCGAAGAAGGACGTGATTGGAACTGGGCGGTGCGCAGGGAGCATAGCGTCAACCGGAAGTCAAACAAGACCGTATGGGAGCGAATGGTGCCGGATGAGGTCATTCGACTCTCAAAGGAGCCCTCGGGCGTGAATAAGCCGGAGGACATTATTGAACAGTATGGATTCCGGGGAGTCCAGTTTGGCAATTACGTCGAGGACGCTGCCGGCCGTTATCATGTTCTCTGCTCGGGGAATGCTTGGGCAGACCTGGCCACGATCTTAAAGCTCCCGCGTAAAGCCATTTCTTTTTACGGCGCACTCGGGATCGCTTACGGAGCCCGGGGGAGCGGCGCAGCAGCAGCGCATTTTGAACCAATGACGAACGTCATGAACCTTACGAAATATCGCGGTGGCGGTGCGCAATGCCACGAGTGGGCGCATGCGCTAGACCAAAACCTGTATTCGTATTCGTATCGGTTCGTGAACGGCAAGCGCGCTTTTATATCGGGATCCGAAGCGGGTCCGTACCTGCCAAACGAAGTGAAAACGGCTTTTGCGTCGTTGATGAAAGCAATCAAAGAGGGGACTGGCCGCCGTTTGGTGAAAGTTCCTGACCCGCTTCCGCAGCCAAAAAATCGTTACTACGAAAGCGTCAAAGCGAAGCTCGCGAAGAACGGCTACGACGTGAGCGCAGCACTTAGATCTTTGGTGGGGCAATATCGCGTCAAGAAGAACATGTGGACGGATATCGGCTTCATGTACTGTAATCTGCTGAAGGATGCGGGGAGGGCGGTACCGACGGAGTTCTACATCCCTTCCGACGAAAGTCTGTTTTATGCTGATGCAAAGGCAAGAGGACAGTATTGGCGCCGGAATCATGAGCTTTTTGCAAGAGCGTTCGAGGCTTGGATCGAGGATGAACTAGCTGAAGCCCGTTTAACCGATTCCTATTTGGTTTATGGGACGCAGTTTGGCGGTCCGTATCCGACCGGCGAAGAAAGGCTGTTGATTAACGCTGCTTTCCGCAAATGGTGGGAAGTGCTGATGCAAGCTGGCATTTTTTCGGATGACCGTTTTTGGCGGAATGCTCAATGATCGACTAACCATTTTCAGAACCGGGGGGATACGGATGTCGAAGTCCATTAAAGATATTGAAGAAGCGATTCGACGTAAGAGGGAAGTGTTGAATCGTGCGGGAGAGCGTTTTGGCGTTCGTTCGCCATATGTGCTGAAGAAATCACAGGAGCTGGACAGCTTGCTTAACGAGTATTCGGTCTTGTCCATGTCTTCGCAAAAGAGGGTGAAATAAAAGCTGTTCAAAGAACAGGCGGGGACCTCCTCCGCTTGTTCTTTTTTTTTGTGTGTTAGATCCAGAGAATATTTTACCTGCATTTATAATAGTGATGATAATAATAGAATCGTATTTCTTAATTGTATTGTTTAATTCAATTACTTAAATTCGTATTTATTTCTACTCGGATTTTGACAAAGGGTATCTCATTTTTGCGGATGGATTATCTCAATTTTGGGGATAGGGTCTTTCAAGTCTTGAAATGCGGCCAAGCCTATCCAATTTCGAAACCCCGCTATTCAGAATTTGAGAGGCGGTATTTATGTGGATAAACCCGATTCTCAGATTTTGAGAAACATCGCCTTTCAAAATCCTATACCCCGCATGTCAAAAACTGAGAGGCGGCATTTCAATAATCTATACGCCGCCTCTCGGAATTCGAGATACGGCGATAGGGCAAAAAAAATGAGCATGGCAGGATCGCCAGCTCTTAATCATTCCCGTCGCAGACAATCGAATTCGACGTCTACGATCTGATCATTTATGGAACGGATGGTCTCTAGTATCATTCGTTTATAGCGCGACTCCAGCCAATCGCGGGTAAATTGCACAGGGGAGTACACGATATATTTATGGTTTCTTTGGATCACGAACGTATTTAAAAACCACGTACTAAAGGAAGGCCCGGACATTTTGGATTTAATAATTGCCAGTGCTTTATCCCATACTTCAATGTCCTCGGGTGTCTGCTGATGTTTCAGCAGCTTCAGTTTATCTTGGGCTTCTTTCTCCAGATGGAGCGTCGATTTTTCTTTTCGGACGATTGTTCCTTTACGGATTACGTCCTCATAAACTTCGGAGAAATCGACAGCGGAATCAAGCGTTAGAATCTGATTAAAATTTGTGACGATCCCCTGCATGTACTTGTCATGGTCGAGTTTGAGCTCAGTCGGTAACTGCTCGTACAATTCCTGCGGTAGAAAGGGGACTTGCTTCCGCACTTTGAACAGGGGGCTTTCCTCCATGTTGTTCTTGTCGGCGTTCTGTACGTTGAACATGAGGACGAAACCGAAGTCTTCCAAGGATTTGAGGATCTTCTTGATCGTGTTGCGGCTCTTGTTCATTTTCAAGCCGATCATCTTGAGATCCGGCCAGCAGTAATCTTTCTCGCCATAACAGTACCGCTTGAGGTGGCCGTATAGGGCGACGCCTTCCGCCGTTAGAAAATGGCTCCAATAATCGAATATATAATTGCTGATAATCGTAACGTGCCCGTCGACGTAGGGAATAGGCTGCCCATGTTTGTCCAAGGTAAACTTACGAACTTCTTCTTCGGGGATGAAGATTTTCTCTAGTTCTTTCTCGGTATAGGCTTGCTCTGATCCGCTTTTGGTTCTGACTTTCGGCTTTTCGGTACCCGTAGGTCGATACCGGTAGTACAGCAGCTTGTGCTGTGTTCCTTTTAGATTTTTCTCTATCATTTCCTCTCACCTCTATGCTGCCCAGCCATAGGGAAGAGGGACTTCACAGGTAAAAAAGATTGTGATACACTATCCACAACTTTACTTTAATGAAGTCCTCAAATCCTCCATCATTCAACGTCTTACGCTTGGCGGCCGCGGACGGTGAATGTCGATCGGGATGGGGGCTTTATTTTTTTTTCTTTGTACGGGAAATTATTCTAATATATATATTAGTATATTACCTTCAAGGTTCTACAAATTTCCACTCCTTGTTTTGTGACAGAAAATTAAAAATGATTAAGCGTTTGACGAAGCCAAGCGCAATTTGTCTGTTTTTATATTCTGTTTTTCTTTTTTTAATGATTTATATATGAATAATTGTTTACGAGACGGCATAAGTATTGATACGACAGGCTTTATTGGGCTTTACCGTCACAAATCTAGGAGTCTACCATCACGTTTTAGGGAGTCTAGCAATCACAAATGAAGGAGTTGGCGCGCACGTTTAAGGGAGTCAGCTATCACAAGATGGGGAGTGGAGCTGTCACATAGAAGGGAGTCCAACACCCGGATTATCACCCGATTTGTTACCTCCAGGGGGTATAACTTGATTTGCTGCCCGGTTTTCCTCCGATCCGCACGGATTTGCATCGGAAAGCTCCTCATTTTGTGACAGCAGAACCCGTGTTGCCCGATTCATGTATTCAGAACTCCCTATATTGTGACCGTAAGATATCTGGACTCCTTGATTTGTGACGGCTCCGAGCCTTCCGTACTCCTAAACTTGTGACAGCTAACCGTATGGGGCTCCTTTATTTGCGACCGCAACCGGAAATACTCCCGGTTTTGTGACAGCTAGCCTGTGTAGACTCCCCGTTTTGTGACGGCCGAGTTAGTTTTACTCCGTGTTTTGTGACAGCTCCACTTCTATTCCCTGAAATGTGACCGCTGGGACTTTATTTCACTCCGTATTATGTGACAGCAAGCCGAGCTTTCACCAGAAACGACGGTTATTGCTCCCCAATTTGTGATAGTTGGAGGCTACAAAGCCGATAATACTCCCTTGTTTGTGACGGCTCGGCGCTTACGCTCCCCGTTATGTGACGGCCCACCGACTTTCTGCAGGATTTATCTGTCACATATAAAGGAGTGGAAATTAAGGGAATGGTTCTTTATATTAAATTTGAAGGGAGGGGAAAGAGAATGTCTACTGAGCAACTAGAATTAGATTTTGGACCACCGACTCCAATATCGCCGGAATACATCGTTACGAAGTCGAACGTTCTCATTGAAACGCCCCTTAACCTCGACTTGCAGGAATCGCGAATCATCTATACGCTGATCTCGCTTATCCAGCCGGATGACGAAGACTTCAAGACGCATCACATAAAAGTAAAGGAATTTGCGGATATCCTCGATCTGCAAGAGAAGAACTTCTACAAGAAGATCCGGGATGTCGTTACGGGGCTGCAGCGAAAGCAGCTGGTCATTCGTGAGAACAACGGAGAATCCGATCTTGTAGTAAACTGGCTTTCCGCTTCCCGATACCATCACCGTAAAGGGCTCGTTGAGTTGGAGTTTTCGCCGCAGTTGAAACCGTACCTTCTTAAATTGAAGAAGGATTTTACCCGATACAAGCTTGCAAATGTGCTGGTCCTAAAGAGCAAGTATTCAATTCGGATGTACGAGCTCTTGAAACGCTATTTGAACTTTGGAAAACGGCGGTTTACGATCGAGCAACTTCGGAACTTGCTTGAGATCGAGCCGGACAAGCTGACCCATTACGGCCACATGAAACAGCGCGTTCTTCTGAAAACGCAGGAGGAGCTCGCCGAAAAGACGGATATTTCCTTTGATTTTGAGGAAACAAAGGTTGGACATAAGGTGGTCGCCATAACCTGTTACATAAAGCAAAATCACCGCAAGAAACTGCTGCAGAAAAGTGCGGAGGTTTTTGAGAGCGACGTTACAGCTTATTCTTTACTGACCCGTTTCGGTGTTCGTAGGGCGGTTGCGGATGAGCTGATCGCGAATTTCGGGGAAGAGCGTGTAAAAGCGAATATTCAATACGTATATGAAACGAAGCAGGAAGCCAATATCGATAACATAAGCGGTTACATCGTGAAGGCGATCCGAGAGGACTTTGTCAATAACGGCGCCGGCTACGACGATGAAGACGATTTTGATTTTGAGACGTCGATCCCTCAGTTGAATGCTCGTCTGCGGCGTTTGATCGAACTCCACCAGGAGAAGATTGAGGCCGGAAAGAAGTCGGACGAGAAGAGACTGCGAAGCGAAATGACGCAAGAGATTGTCGATGAAATTCATCGTACGCTGGATCTTCGGCGGACCCGTAATTTACGGCCGCTTGAATCTGATGATTTTGAACACCCCTATGCGCGGGACATTTACGAATACCTGTTGGAGCACCCCTACGTCGTATGACGGGGGTGCTTCTTTTTTCGGTTCATGGAGATAAAGGCGTTGATATCCTTGTTGATCTTGTCCGAGGCTTTAACCCATAAGCTGCCGGCGCGCTCTGCCAATCCCGCCTCGGCACAGAATCGATGAAATTCCTTCTCGATCACAAAAAGGGGAGTCAGACTGACCGTCTCTCTGAACCGGTCGAGAAAATCGCGAAGGAGCAGGTATTCATCCGTTTGCAGGCCGTTAAGTGGCTGCCCGTAATCTTCGGTATCCAGCAGTTTGGTCAGATAAGGCACCGGCAGCCGAATGGTCTCGATACGGCTGCGGACGTAGTCCAGTGCGACAATAAAGGCGTACTCGCCTTTCTGAATCCACTTATCGTACAATGCGGGCGTCATGTTGATCCCCAGTTGTTCGGCTTGGTACTTCGCTTCCTCGTAGAATTGGTCCCGATTGACATCCAGATGGACGTGGGACGCGTAACGTGCGAGGTTGAACTGGACTTCCGTCACACGGTCCCCGCCATGTTTGTGTTCGACTAAGTTGATCGTTAGACCGAAATGACTCCGCAATTCCTCTGTCGCCGGCGTCAAAATCCGTGCTTTGAAGTTTGCGTACCGCGGATACCGGTCCGCGATCCCCAGCATCGCCCGTAGCTCGTCGATTGGAATGACGTCGCCTGACCAAATGCGGTCACGAATTAGGGAGTAGAGCTTAATCGTGAAGATACTCCTGGTTTTGAGGAGCAGATCAATCTCGTCGCTATTGAACATGCGAGCGATCCGGAGGAAGAGGACCTCGACCGTCGGATGCAAGGTGAAGTAAAGCATCGCTGTGCCGGACGGGGCGTCGATCTTCTCAAACAGGCGCCTTGTGAACACGAGCGATCCCGCTTGGATTTCGGTCTCCGATGATGCAAGGCGAATAACACTCGTCTTGAGTTCGGTGTATTTGACGTTTTGGTGTCCCATGCGTTCAGATAACTTGGTAATGTCGGCTTCATATCGATGCGACGGGGTTAGGTTTTCGCGAATCGTGTCTGCCAGCCAAAGCAAAATTTTTGTTTCCGTAAGGGTAAGGTTGTCCATCCCAAAGTAGTGCATCTCAAACGTCATTCGCCCGTCACCTGCCTTACCAGTATTATACTTCACCCTGGGGCGGGGTGGGCGCCCTCTTTTCTGGAAAAGTGAATAATGCTATAATTTACTCATTACTAGATTGAAATCGTATTTTCTTCGCCGTCTAATACTTTCGGTGAAGAGGGAGTTGGCTGTCAAGGCTAATAGGTATCAATGGAAGCAGTGGGTGCATGCGGGAGACGTGTGCGCTTTTTTTGCGTCCATTTATGAGGCTCATCCTTCGGATGGGCCTTTTTTGTTGGAAATAAACAGGCGAAGGGGGAATGGTCATGAGTCCATGACCAGCACTTAGCAAGGCGTAGGGGCAATAGAAATCCATTATGGGAGGAATGCATGTATGGGAGGAAATTACGGTCGCAGGCAACATCATCAAAACGGTGACGGTGGTTACCAGAGGACGGAGCTGGCCGGCGGGCTTGCCGAGCATATTCTCGGACTGGCGCTCGAAAAACGGAAGCTGGCAGCCGACCATATCAAGCATGTCTATGATACCGTTCCGCAGCAATATCACAAGCATATTCGCCTGCTGTCGCAGAAGGAAAAGCTGTGGGACAAGGAATTCTTTCTCACGGATGAGCAGCGGAAGCGGGGGCTGCAGTCTTACAACGGCAAGACGTTCGTCGAAACGTATCGACCGTACGTAGATGTTGAAGGTCGTATTACCGAGATGATTGACGTCCACAACGAACAAGGCCGCGGCTACAAGCTCGACACCTACGCTGACCAGATCGGCAATTTTTGGGTCATCGAGTGCGTATTCGAAGGACTCAATCGTAGGGGTCAGGAAGTTAAGACCCGCGATCGCGCCGTCATTGGGTTTGGCGGAACGGGCGTCGATGCGACAAATCCCATTGAAAATGCAACAACGAGTGCTGTCGGTCGCGCGCTTGCGCAAGCGGGCTATGGTTGCATTGGATCCGGATTGACGTCGTTCGAGGATATATTCATCGGTCTATCGAGGCAGAAGGCGCTCGAAGAATTGAACGCGGCTAACCGGCAATCCGGAGAAAGGTCTTCGGGTCGGAACGATGGCGGGAACTCCCGCGGCGCCAGCGGGGGCACCCAACCAGGTCAACCGCAAAACCGAAACGAGCAGGACGATCCGGCAAACGCGAAGAATCTATTGGTACGGAACCTGATCGATCTTACGAAAGGGTTCGACCAAGTGTATCTTAAAAATCGAGTGTCCCAGCTGCTGAAAATTACGTTCAACGGTAAATTTAATTCGCTTGACGTTGGGCAGCTACGGCTCGTTGAAGCGCACCTGAAGGCTGAGCTGGAGAACAACCAACGGGTGTCGTAGGAAAGGGGTTATGGCATGAGACTACGCAGAACAAGACACGTCGGATGGTATGAGATTATGTCTCAATGCCCGATTTGTGGTCATAAAGGTTGGTGCGGGATTAACGAGGACCAAAACATCGTTCACTGCATGCGGGTACCGTCCGAAAAATACAAAGACACCGATATCGGCCGCCAATATACGCATTATCTGACCGACCGCGTGCCGAGGGAAAAGATTGAGATCGAAGTTTCGAACGCAGTCGAGAAGCGTCCAGACTACCATCTTAATCGCGTCTACCGTGCCTTGACGAAGGAGCTTACGCTTTCTGCGAAGCATGCCGACCATTTGCGATCCGTTCGGATGATGGAGGAGAACGCCATTCGATTGCGCGAGTACCGCACGATGCCTGACCGTGACCGCTTCAAGGTTGCGAAAGGCGTCATCGGGCGGCTCAGCGCCGATAATGACCTACTTGGCGTCCCCGGCTTTTTCGTGGCCGAGGGACGCTACGGTCCTTATTGGACAATGGCTGGCGATACGGGTCTTATGATCCCGTTTCGTTCCATTCACAATGAGATCATCGGATGGCAGATTCGAGTGGATAAACCCCAGCTGGAATTATCGATGCAGGGGGCTATCAAGGGTGAAATCTTGGAAGAGATGGAACCGCTCGAAAATGGTTTACGTCGTGCCAGATGCTCGCTTCGTGTTCAAGATAAGATCCTTGAGGTCATTCTGACGGAGAAAGATAAAAAGGTTTGCCATGCTAAGTCCGGGCAATTCGTCTTTAGTGTAAAGCTGGAACAAGGGACGAAGTATTGGTGGTGGAGCAGCGGTTCGAAGACGAACGGCGCATCCATAGGCGGTCCACTGCCGGTTCATTTGGCGCTCCCGCATCCATGCTTGCCGTACTGGAACGTCGGGGAAGACCCTAGCGGCCTGATTGATTGTTCGGAAGTATGGATCACTGAAGGCGGATTGAAAGCTGACCTTGCGGCGGATTTGATGGTCAAACCGTTCCTTGCTATTCCGGGAACAGGGGCATTCCGACTGGCGTTGGAACCGCTCAAGCGGCTCGGATGCCGGCACGTCGTACTCGCGTACGACGCAGATGCGGTTACGACACCGGAAGTACAGCGTTCCCTTGAACTTTGCGCGGAGTTTTTCGCTAAAGAAAGCGATATGGCGCTTAGTTTGGCGATGTGGGACGTGTCGCTTGGGAAGGGCATAGATGAATTGCTTCAAGCAAATTACGTACCCCAGGTATCATCCTTGCTTAGTTAGGGAAAAAAATCATGGTGGAGTGTGAATAGAAAGTGCTGAACCGGGTTATACTAATCGGTCGCTTGACGAAAGATCCCGACATGAGATACACGCCGGCGGGCGTCGCAATTACACAGTTCAATCTCGCGGTAGACCGTCCATTTACCTCAAACGGCGGTGAGCGGGAGGCAGATTTTATCCCGATCGTCACGTGGCGTCAGCTCGCGGAAAATTGTGCGAACTATCTTCGCAAAGGCCGACTGGCGGCAGTTGAAGGACGCATCCAAGTACGCAGTTACGATAATAACGAAGGGAAGCGGGTTTACGTGACAGAGGTTGTCGCAGACAACGTACGCTTTCTGGAATCGCCGAACCGAGAAGGCGGCAATGGCGGTAACGGCGGGAATCGAAGCGCGGAAGGCGGAAACTATGGCGGCAGCTCCGGCGGAGGTTACGGTACTGGCGGCGGCTATGGCGCCGGCGGAAGTTACGGCGGCAACAATTCGTCTCGCGGCAGCAGGGACTACGATCCGTTCTCGGATGAGGGCAGGCCGATCGACATATCGGAAGACGACTTGCCGTTTTGAAAGGAGGAGACGTCATGGGGGCAGTAGAAACGGGAGTAAAATCGGCTATCCGGAATATGCTTGAGCTCTCAACCGCGCATATCAGTTCGGAAACGAACCAATGGCTGTCGGGTGACGAGCATGGAACATTAATCGTTTACGACAAGCACATTTATGGATACTGGATTCTGGTTCCGGAAGCGGGGAAGAATCTCGATGGGGTTCCCTCGGAGCTTCAGGACATATTACGGCTTGCGGTTGCTGAAGGGTGTTCGTGGGTGATGTTCGATAGCGACGCCCCGACCGTTGATGGAATCCCGGTATTTGATTGGTAGTGGTAAGGGGAATTGCTCTGGCGAGTGCCGGGCGATTCCCTTTTTTAGTTTAGAAAAATGAAAGTGAGGGGTATCGATGCAACCATTGCTCGATTCGATTGATCCGGTGAAGTTGGAAGACATCAAGGCAGGAGACTACGTCGTTTTTCGACTGGTGAACGGCGATCATTTTTCCGGCAAAATCTCAGAAGTGGAAACCCAAGTGTGGTTTTCGTTCGTCGACCGCGGCGGTAGACTGCATGCAATCGAAATCGCATGCGTTGAGGAGCATGACAGGCGCCCGTGCGAACAGGAGGGGAATAAATGATTCATTACGGATTAGTAGATCGCAGGACAGGCGAAATGGTGGACGTACGCTTGGGCCGCGGCGGCGCGTGGGGAGCTGCATGAGAGGACTGTACGAGGGGAAGACGTCCTCGTGCAGCCGGTGATGCTGAGAAGCGATTATGCTCGCATGCCGTCGGACTACCGGTCGGAAAAGGAAGGGGTTCCGTACCTTCTCTATATGGGCTTGAACGGAGGAACAACGTACGGTCCAGTGATTTTGCTGGATTATTGGGGCAAGTGGTCAGAGATGGAGCATCACAGGCCGCTTGTGTCTGTCGGATAAGGTGGCGCTCAGCGCGTCACAGTGAATAGGAGCTGGTATTGATGAACATGGCTGCCCGCGCCGGCGAGCAAAGCCGAATACCAGCGAACCGCTCATATAAGCCAAAAGCCGCGGCCTGCCGGCTCTCGGTAAGGCGGTTTCGCCCGGAGCCGGGCAATTTGTACATTTGTGTATGTGTAAAGGACGAGGGCAGGAAGCTGCAGCTTTCTGTCCGAGCATATCATTCCGGCATCCACGTCACATTCCCTCCGATGGACCGCAGGGAGATCGTGAGGAGATGGATGCAATCCGTTTATTGTCGCACAGCTCGCAGCACAACCGTTGATTTATTGTTCGACGCGGCTTTCCTTCGCATCGTCCCGGATGTACTATCCTTTGAAGAGGTGGGGGCATTGATGACCGAGTGGAAGCAAGACGTAAACCCATAGGAAAAAAGTAAGAGAGGGCAGCCGCGCTGCCCTCTCTCTATTGTTTTGAATAAATTGGATCGACTTTTTTTGACAAGTTATGACACATTAAATATTGTATAATACTTCTGCATTCCTGAAACTTTTTTGTCGAAACAGAATGTGCGATGCGTGCCGAAGATTGACAGAAACCGACTCGATTCGAACGAAATCATTCGGCATTGGTCTGCCGGCAGTAGTCCGTTCGGCCAATTCCGATTCAAGGATGGTTCTTGCTTTCGACCGCACATCCAGAAGGGACATGCCTGCAATCCGAACCCGCAAGCCTGGGATGTAGGCGGTACACCGCTCAACGCTGCTGCTCGACTCATAGAGAACAGGGTAGCTCTCTCCTGCGAGCTCAATCGTTTCCGATCGGGCGCTCTCAGATGGGATACCTTGTCCTCTAGTAATAAGGGACGCGATCTCTTGATTTAATATCTCTTTTACGAGGGTTCGTGTTTCTTCGTATGTGTCGCCCATGATGCTTACGTCTAAAGCCGGCACGAACGCAGCAACATTGGACTCAGCATGGTCTCCTTCGAAGATAACTAAATAAGAAACGCGACTCATATGATCCAGACCCCCTTTGCCAATTTCGATAGTGTGCCTATTACACATTCTATACACCACGGCACGATTCAGGAATATTCATGTCCTAAATTGTAGAATTTTTGCCCTGAATTGCAAAAGAAATAGGCATATGGGAGTGGCAACTTGGGAGGTAAGTAGTTGTTAATGTCAGCCAAGAACCTGACTTGGGTTTCATTCATTACTATACTAATTATCCTACTCGCTAATGATGCTATCTTTTATTTTGTAAGTAAAAAGTCCCTTACTGAGAACCTCGCTAGCGAGATGGAAACGATCTCGAATCAAATTAGTCTTAGCGTAGATAACGTTGAGAGCGCTATGTATTTATCCGATACGTTGGTATCTCACGCACTCAAGAATACGGCGATTGCGATCCGCAATGACTTGCCGCCGAGCTACAATGATGTGACGAATGAAAAACTGGTCGAGTTGGCGGAGCAGTTGAACGTCACCGCTATCTCGCTGTTCGCGCGCAACGGCGAGGATATCGTCGTGGTCCGCTCATCCGAACCGAGGCAGATCGGTTTAAGCTCGAAAGGCTGGGGAGATTACTTCACTGCGTTTAACCAACTGTTCAATCTTGAGCCGGTCACAGTGGAAGGGGTTGTTTCCGAACACTACTGGTCCGGCAAGATATCCGGTTCTTCATCAAACCCGGAATCGCTGCAGAATAAATACGGTTATTACTTCGACGGCTCTACTAATTACATCATCAACCCGTACATAGATAGCAGCTATATCCAGCAGATTGAGTGGACGCTAGGGGCAAACGCGTACGTCCGGAAGACGCTTGACGAGAACAAGGGGAAACTATTAGCGATTGCAGGTTTCAATCCGAGAACGTTTGCATTAGATGAAGATGATCCGCGGCTATACACGGTTTCCAACGGAGTAAGAAACCCGCGGTACTCGGAACGGAAAATCCTCTTCGGTTCGAATGAGTATGCCGATCGCAAAGACCTGGAATTTATCGAGGCGGCGATTCGCACTGGGCGCGTTTCGTCCTATACGGCGAACGTCAATGGGTACGAAGTGTTAAAGACCTATTTTCCCGTTACGAGCGAGAACGTACAATTCCCATATGTCATCGGCATTACCAGCAGCATGGACAGCGTTCAGAAAGCTCTTCATAATCAACTCCTTAGTCATACTATCATCATTGCAGTCGTCACGGCCGCCAGTATCATTGTAGGGCTTATCGTAATTCGGGGAATAAACCGGGTAAAGAACAGAGTCGCCCAGGACGTGCAGGATAATTATACCGACGAATTGAACTCCCTGCTCGTGGCTGTCAAAGGCCAGCGGCACGACTTCAACAACCATTTGGACACCCTTCATGGACTGATCGAACTGGAATGTTTCGACGAAGCCAAGCGGTATATCAATGACTTGGCTGAGGAAACGGTCAGAATACACGAGGTCATCGATATCGGCCATCCCGGTATAGCGGCTTTAATACAATCCAAGCTGACGCAATCCATTGCGCGGCATATCGACTTCACTTATGAATTCCGTAACCTGGCCGGTGGAAGGTTGGATATCGTAGGCGTGAAGTCTGTAGATGTTGTAAAAATCCTCGGGAACTTGCTCGATAATGCGTTTGATGAAGTGCTGAAGCTCCCAGAGGGTGAGCGTACTGTGTTCATCAGCGGCGAAACGTACGAGAACGAGCTTCGGTTCGCGGTTAAAAATAAACTACATCGAGAGGTATTACCAGAAGCAATTGACCTAATGTTCCGACCAAAGCAGTCTTCTAAGAACAGCACAGGTATTGGTTTATCCATTGTAAAAGAACGGGTCACTCGTTACAGGGGCGGCATTCACGCGGAATTGCCCGAAGAGGGATTTATTCAATTCAATGTTTGGTTACCAATAACGCTTAGGTGAGGTGCATGCGATAACGACAAGTCACAGACAAAGAGGAGTATAGGAGATGGAGAGGAAATACGCAGTAGTCATCGCGGAGGATGACCTTATTCCGCGCAACAAATTAAAGCATTTTGCTGAAAAATTGGGCCTTACCGTGCTCGATATGGTCTCCTCCGGCTCGCGGTTAATCGAGGCATGTGAATTATACAGACCGGACATCGTCCTCCTCGATATCGGGCTAGAGAAACTTGACGGTATTTCTGCGTATCGTTCGTTGTTAGATAAGGGTATATCGCCCAAGATGATATTCGTAACGGGTTCCAGTAATCCAGAGCATCTTCTGTTGAGCTACGAGCTCAATTCGGTGGACTATCTTGCGAAACCCGTTACATTCCCACGATTTGAGATTGCAGTGAATAAAGCGATCCAGCGTATCAAGGCGGACGAGTTATTAAACGCCGCGGTGTCGGAACAAGTAAACATGATTACCGTGACGCATAAGTGGCGTGACCTAACCTTCAGCGAGAATCTGATCATTTATGCCGAGAAGTTGAGCAAGGTAAAGCACGTCAATATCTATCTATCGGATGGCCGGGTGATTGAGACGAGCACGCCATTAAAGAAAATGCTGGAGCAGACGTCCAGGTATATCTTCAGTCCGCACCGTAGTTTTCTCGTAAACCTCAAATATGTTGCTTCTGTGCGACCGGATCCTGTTATCTATGGCAACTACCTTATTGCTATGAACCATACCAATGCAGAAGTCATGCTGGCCAGAACGAACTACGATGAGTTCCTTAGTCTTCGGGAAGAGCTTCGGAAAAGCTGAGGCACTTCCCGTCTTGCGGGCTTGTAGGATATTTTCTATAATAAGGGTATTACGAAACACCATTTTTTTTCACCGCCGTTGAAATTCGGTAGGTGAGCGAGAAGGCCCAGAATTGGGCGCAAAATATTGGCACTGAAATTGCCGTGGAGAACATGAACACGCCTATGGTGTGTTTTTTTGTTTTCCACGGCTTTTTTGCGTGCTCAAAAACAAGGAGGAATAGGTAGGATGGCAAACGCAATCCAGGAACAAACAAGCAGTTCGGTAGTGAAGGCAGATGGCTTGTCGTTTAACGTTGAACACGATGCGATCATGAGCGCGCTCACCACGTGCGCGAAGGTTGCTCCAAAGAGCAGCGCTATTCCGATCATGAAGTGCATTAAGTTCGATCTAAACAGCGATACCCTCTTCGTGACGGCGACGGACACAACGCAGTCGGTGCTCCTGCAGCTGAAGGTAGAAAACACGGGCAACCAAAACGGCAGTTACTTGTTCCCTTCCCGGGAAGGTATCGAGCTCGTCAAGCGGCTTCCCAGCGGTACGCTTTCGTTCAGCGTGAAGGAAGCCTCTGTCCATATCTCATATGGGAAAGGTTCTGCATCCCTTCGAGTGCTGGATCCGGATGAGTTTCCGCAGCTGCCAGCCCTGCAAGGAGCGAAATTTCTCCACATTCCGATCGACGCTTTGCGTAAAGGTGCGGCCGCGCAGCGGTTCGCTTCGACGGACGAGAATACGCCGATTCTGTGCGGGGTCAAGATTTACGAAGCCGAAGGGAAACTGGGCTTTGTTGCGACAAACCGCCACCGGATTTATCGGTACATCTCCGATGTAACGATTCCGGACCCGGCGAATTTCCGCGGAGGCGCGATCGACGCGATTCACTTCAAGAGCATCGTGGATTCCTTCAAAGATGCCGATCGCATTGCGATGGCGCTGAGTGACGCATGGCTGATTCTTCGGGATCGCAATATCGTCTACTTCGGCCGGCTGCTGGAAGGGAATTACCCTAATGTGACGGACGTGATGAAACTGCCGCAGCAACCGATCGTTGCGAAGATTCCGCGCGGACCGCTCGATGAAACGCTGAACCGTATGCTCTCGTTGGAATCCGAGAATCATCGGGTCTTTTTCCTTCGAAGCGACGACGGAGAATTGGTCGTGAAGTCGGAAAGCCAGACGGGTGAGATCGTGGAGACGATCGAAGGATCGGTCGTGGACGATGGTCTGACCATGGTGAAGTTCAACGGACGATACCTTCGGGATGCACTTGCGGTCGGGGATCGGGACGTGAAGGACGTCGTGTTGCATATGACCGGACCCAGTTCGCCGGCTTATATGCTCTATGATGGAGATCCGTCCATGACGAACGTCGTTCTGCCCGTAAGGTAACAAAGAGTGGGGCTGCGGGTTATGCAGCCCTAATTCTATGGTTTGGGGGATAAGGCATGGTAAATGCAATGGACGCAGTAAATAAGGCGGATTCGGATGTCGTGGACATTCAACTTACGTACACCAAGGAGCAGCTTCGGCAGCTCATTGATGCTTTACCAAACCGCCATCCGCTTATGGCCGACTTGAAGAACAAGTTGGCGAGTGCTTATGACGAAGGTCGGGAAGAAGAGGGAGTCTATGCTCCGCGTTCCGGCATCTTCGTCATGTTGAAAAATCTTTCTCAAAAGCTCGGCGTGCGGACCACGGAGCAGCTTTTCTCGAAGGCTTTGTCCCTGGTCAACATGGGCGTGGAGCTGGAGGAACGCGGCTATGAAATCTGTGCTGTGCGGCGTTCGGGGCTGTTTGGGAAGGAGGTTGTACGTCTGCAAATAGGAAGGAGTGAATAACCATGCGGGTTGACGAAAAACAGCTCAAAGTAACGGGTGTTGAAGAACAGTTGAAAGTTACGAAGAGCCGTAAAGGTGCCGCAAGCAAGAAGGCGGAATCGGTGACCATCGTGGACCAATACAAGGAGCGCGGTCTGCTTGTAAAGGCTCTCGTCGGTACGGGAATCTTCGTCATTGTAGTATTCACGGTCATCTTTGCGATTCAACTGCTCAGCGGCGATCAGAACGTGGATAAGACGCTTGAAGTGTTCAAGGCGATTTCCTCGATGGCTTCGCCGTTCGTAACGCTGGTCTTGGGATACTATTTCGGCATCAAGAATGGCCGAAAATGAGTAGCCAGAAAAAATGAGGTCCGTCTGCCGTATGTGCAGAACGGGCCTCTATTTTTTTGTCGAAGTGGGGATGAGGTCATAGGAAAAAAGCCCATCCAAATATTGACTTCCATTAACGGAGCGGGGTATGTTTGTCTTACTATATCAAGGGTGGGGAGGCATTCGTATGACTGCAAAATTGGGGCGTAACGACCCGTGTTTTTGCGGAAGCGGGAAGAAATTCAAAGCGTGCTGCATGAATAGTCCGGCAGCGAATCGGCCAGTACAGAACGGGTACGATGAACTCGTAAGCGAGTTTGCGGCGAAGAAAATTCCCTACGATCAAATTGAATTCTATAACCATCCCAATTTCATGGCGCAGGAACGTAGAGATCCCGCATATCTGGAGAAATACGCGCGATTCGTCAATGAGCGGCCGTATAGCGAAGAATATTTGGAGCGGGCACGGACTGTTATTCCGAGAATTTGTAACCTGATTCGCGAGGAACTGGCTCGGGACGGAGCGAAGGGCGCATGCGTGAACATTTCGATGATGCTCTCTAAGGTGCTAGAATTGGAGGGCTTTTGGAATTACTGCGTTAAAGGGGCCCTGACCATCAATTTCTCCTCCGAGTCGAACATCCGGTCGAAGTATTTTTGGCCAGTCGATCGAGGAACGTTTGATGCTGCTCACGCTTGGGTGGTGGCCCCCCCGTTTACGGTTCTTGACTTAACCCTTAATCAGCAGCCGTACAAGGAGGGAGAAGAAGCGTATCTCCCCAATATGGTTCTGACGGAAACGCTTGATACGGCTGACGTCGAGATCCGGGATATATTCAGTCCGGAGGCAAGGGTGTTCATTCGACCGAACGCAAGACTGAGTGATCTACGGCCGGACATTCACAAAAATATTCACGCCTTCCCACCACGGAAGGTAGTCCACGAAGGCACGTCGCTCAAATATATTACGACAGCCGTTTCGATGCCGGACAGCGACCTTTCCGGAATTACGGGTTTTAAGTTGAGCGGAAGATACCCTAAGGCCATTTACGAAGAGAGCATCAAGCCGGTATTGTAAGCCGGCAGGGGAGGAGAAAGTACATGTCCACACCTGGAAGAAATGATCCTTGTCCGTGCGGAAGCGGGAAGAAGTACAAGCAGTGTCACTTGAAGAATAGCGGGAAGACGTGGAGTGAAGTCGCTGGGGAGGTCGAGTTCAGCCATTATCACAGAGCCGCGATCCATCAGACGTATTTCTTGCTGAACGACGATTTCAGGAAACATCCGAATCCTGGAGCGTGTCATCTCCTATCGTCCATCATGTATGTTCTGTTCAGTGAACAAGGCATTTCGTCGGAGCTTTGTATCGGTGAGGTGCGGCGTCCGGATGGACAGTTTTTTGACCATTCATGGGTCGAAGTTGACGGGAAAGTATTTGACCTTTCCATCCAGCTGACGTTGGACGGAGGGCGAAATGCTCCCGTCTTTGCCGGATATGATTTAGACACCGGGTTTCAGACGAAGTTTAATTACCGGTTCAAGTCCGATGGGTTGGGTTTGGTAGCCGAACGAGTATTCAGAACTCCCTTTTCGGATTACCTAGACGGCGCCGATCACGCTCGGAGTTGGGGCTTAATTGAAGCCGTTGGTAAGCCGTTAGGATTAAATTTAACAACGGCCGAGCTCCGCGATCGCTATAAGGATACGAAGCGCGTACTCATAACTCCCTGAGACAAATAGTCTGTCTCAGGCGGAACAAAGGATAAATCTTCGTCACAAAGCGGAAAGGCGGTTCGTATTCGTGATATGTCGCGACATCGTAGCTTACTCTACGTGGTGCTGGGGAACCATCGAAAAATCATTTGCTCGTGGAATTGATGTTCAAGAAGAAACGCTTACCGAGTTAATTCTGTTGGAACTTGTCACTCACCCGCATAATCTTATAAGGCAATATACCAAACTCCAAGAAGGCTCTCTTACTGGGGCGGATTGGGAATGGTTCGTATATACGCCCTGCCGCCGCTGGGTGAAGTTTCGTGTGCAGGCGAAGAAGATAAAAGAAGGGTACGTATACAAACCCAATCACGATATTCGCCGGTCAAGGACGGGTCTTCGCCAGATCGACCTTCTAATGCGTCGGGCAAGATCAAACAAGGCCCTACCGATTTATGTTTTCTACAACAACTACGATAATCGGATAACTGGTCATCCTTGCGGTTGCGCATCAATAGACAACAGCTTGTTTGGGTGGACTTTTACGCCAGCAAATCGGATCCATAGACTTCTTGCCTTACCACGGGGAGCGGGAACGAGAAAGACGTTTAGCTTCGCGGAAGTTAATGACCAATCCTTGCCGATGGCCTGTCTATTTTGCACTTGCGTGTTCCGTGCTACCGGGAGTGGGAGTGGTCCAGGCGGCACCGATTTTCTCGATCAACTTATGGCGCAATTCGCGGACTATTTCGAAGAATACGGGGTTGGGCAAGAGGATGTCGTCTCTGAAACCCCCCCATGGTACGTACGCGACATGTTAAGAGAGGCATATGGGGAACAAGTGACATCGGATCGCTTCCCCGTTGCAAACGATGAATCCGAATCCCACACTCCTCCTCGCGTTCCCTTTGTCGTTATAACGTTAATGGAGGGTTTAGAGCAGAGAGAATCGCAGAATCCCCCTGAATAATCAGCCTTCTTAATTTAAGCTGAACCACACAATAGGTCCGCCTTCACTGTGAAGGTCGGACCTCGTGTATTTAGTGGCTATTCACGGTCCACCGGCCGGATTCGATATTCAACAATCTCCCGATCCTCGAACGGACCGGGCTTCGTAAACGCTCCGACGGTGTAACCTCTGTCCTCCCATTCGATACATTGATGCAGCAGTGAGAGAGCTTTGCTGAACAACTCCTCGTTTGTTTCCAGCCCTAAACGCTCCTTCATCCATTCTAATTTCCGCTGCAGATCGTCATTACCGTTATGTTGAGATTCGATCGTCATAACCGTCACCCCCAAATTCGTTCTTATAGTTTCATTATACGGCGAACTCCAACTTTCTCCAAAAAATACGTCCGGACGGAGCGGGTCTGTTCAAATTTTCACGCCCCATGGTATAATATCCCTATTACGATTAACTTTTTCGTTTCTTCACCGCTGTATTTCGGGGAAGAGTGGGCCGGATTTTCCGGGAAAGAAACTGCTTGAACATCGGGGCATACCTATGGATACCATAGGCATGCCTTTTTTTGTTTGGGCAACTGATGTTGGAAATAAGAGCTGCGCTCATGCGTGGCTCTTTTTTTATTTCTACAAGGAGGATTGATAGGGATGGCCGACAACATGAAAGGCATGTTCGACCGCGTGATGAGGAACAAAATCCGAATGGGGAACTTCGAGACCACTGAGCAGGATATGTTAGCTGTTCGAAGTCTCTTGCAGTTTCCGGAACGGCCGTTCTCCGTCGCAGATTTTTGTGCCGGCAGCGGGCGGGCCTTGGAAGTTCTCACGAGTGGGTCGAAGGCAGTTACGTTCGGGATTGAGCCGAACGAAGGGAAGTATTTGGAGCTTCGGGGACGAATCGATCAAGCGTTGTTTGGCGGGTACGAGCAGTGCCGGATTACGAAAGATTACTTCCGGCTGATTTACCTTAACCCGCCGTACGATGACGATTCGGAATCGGAGGAATCCAAGAGCGAGCGTAAGGAAAAAGTGTTTCTTCGCCACATCATTCAGTATCTGTCCGTGGATGGAATTCTCGTGTACAACATCCCGCGCCGGAGGATGACGAAGGACATTGTGACGCTGCTCGTGACGAACCTGGACGACATTCGGGTGTATCAGTCGCACGATGATACTTTCGGGCAAGTCTATGCGTTCGGCCGCAAGCGGTCCGTAAAATTCGTCGATCGACCGGAGGTTCAACGGATCCTGTATTTGATGGAAGAAGGAAACGAACTGGAACGTCTCCCGATGGCGGAGGAACCGATCTACAAGGTCCCGCAGGGGAACGTGACGCCAAAGTATTTCCGCTCCATGCTGATGGACGTCGATCACGTAAAGAGCGTGTCCCTCAAATCGTCCCTTACGCGAAAAGGCATGGAATGGACGACCCCGAAGGCACCGGCATTAAAGCTGCAGCCGCTCCTTCCGGATAAGGAAATGCACCGTGTGCTTCGCATGGCATCGGGCAGGCTGAACGGCAAGGTCGGCCGGGGCGAGCTGCTTCACGTGCTGAAAGGGATCGTGAAGAAAGCGATCACGAAGGACGTGGAGAAAACGGCGAACGAGACGATCGAGACGGAGCGGGAGACATTCAAGATCACGTTCCGAACGGTTGATCGCTTCGGCAACATCCGCACCATCCAAGGCTGATCGGGGATTTTAATTAAGGAGGCAATAGGGAACATGCGTTTTATGGAGTTTCGGCACAAAGACGTCTACGTCAAAGTTCATTGCTCCCTCGTCGTCACGAAGCGTGACCCGGAATCGAAGAACAACTATCTCATCTACACGAACTTTATCGATATCGACTCACGCGTGCAGGCGGTCTTCGCGCAATTCCATCATTCGAGAAAAGCCGAAGACGTCTCGTTCCGGCTGTACCACGCACCACGGATCGGCGAAAAGGACTACGATCGTTCATCCTTTTACGTCAAGCCTTACGGCAAATACAAGCACCTATCCCAACGCGAAGACGAAACGTTGGTAACCGGCATTGTCGCAAGCGAGAGAGCTTTGTCTCGTCAAGACCAAGGGTACTGCATCTTTGCATGGGACGGGAATATCTATCAAAAACTCTTCTGGACCGTGGATTCCTATTACGAGACTCCGATGTTGGAAGAGTGGATCCCGTACCTGTACCATCAGCTGCTCCGTGACGGTCATCTCGTTCCGCTCGACGTACACGACTTTACCGGCGAATACGGCGAATTGGTTGCTTACGAGCTATTGGCTGGTGAGGAAGTGCTGGATGAGTACGTTTCCTACGGGTTGCGGACGGGTGCGATTCAGCTTATCGAGGACGAGGACGACGTGAACAAGGAGGCGGTCTAAATGAGCATGTTGGCAGTAGAGAATGCAGCTGTGGAAGAGCAGACCAACTCGGAAGCGGGGACGAACAGCAAGCCGATTTCGCTCGCGGAAATCGAGTCGATCGGGGATTATTTGAGCTTGTTCGGCGGAGACCTGATTCGACGGTTGAACGATGAGTACGTACCTGTGCATCACCCTGGCAAGGACGAGCCGCTTGAAGTATTGAAACAGATTAAGCGTCCGCTATTCAACGCGCAGGCGCATGTCGTTACCGCGCTGATAAAGGGATTCCAGCGACACCGGAACTTGTTCATCATTGGTGAGCCTGGCACCGGAAAGACGTCGATTTCAATTTCGGTCTTCTTCTCGCTGATCACCCACTTGCTTGAGAAGAAGGTGGGTAGGGTGCTGTATATGGTGCCGAACCATCTCATTAAGAAGACGAAGCGGGAATGCGGCATCTTGCTCGATAAAAACCTGTTCGAAGTCCACTTCCTTTCGGACTACGGCGAGGTCGTGAAACTTCGTGACAGCGGCAGGCTGGACAGCAAGCCGAAGAAGATCGAGGTATATATCATCGCCCGTGACACGGCAAAACTCGGTTACATTTACGAGCCAGTTGCACAATGGGTAGACCGATCGTACACGAAGCGAACGGTTACGGAGAAAGGGGAAACCCGTGTCGTATCGAAGACCGCTTTTCGCGGTTGGAAGTGCCCGGACTGCGGCGGTCTTTTGATGAAGGAGCAAGAAGGCGGCGTCGTGCCGATGGAATACGAGGACTTTTTCAATAAGCACGGGAAACCGACGCGTAGAAAAAGCAATCTGTTCTGCTCGAACGAAGTCCGTCTTTATAAGAATCCCGATCCGGAGAAGGATGAGACCCGTATTTGTGGCGCCCGCTTATGGCAAGCGAAGAACCGCGATAAACAGTACATCTCCGGAAAGCCGAAACCGGTATCGGGCGTTGCCCCGCGTAAAGTTTCGCCGGCGGACTTGTTCAAGCGGTGGTTCAAGGGCAAATTCGATCTCGCTATCGGAGACGAGTGCCACGAGCTCGCCGGCGGTAGCGCTCAGGCACATGCCTTCCACATCTTTCTTAACTGCGCGAAACGCGGGATCGCTATGACCGGCACGATGTCGAATGGTTACAGCTCGTCGTTATTTGAGCTTATCTATCGCATGTTTCCGGCACGGCTGAAGCAAATGGGCTTTAACTGGGGAGACGTCGGTAAGTGGATTGATCTTTACGGCGTTCGCGAGAAGGTGACAAAAACCCGTGATGACGGCGAATTGAACAGTTCCAGCAACGGCAAGTCGAAGCGAAGCACATCGGTCAAGGAACTGCCCGCCGTTGCCCCGCAGTTGTTCACAGACTTGCTGAGCGACGTCGCCGTCTTTATCCAGATGGCCGATATGTTCGAAATCTTGCCGGAGCTGAAAGAGGGCCCGCTGAGTGTACCGCTTGAGGGCGAAAGGAAGTTTGTCTCCTGCAGGACGCGCGTTGTTCGGCGCCCGGGTAGAAAGCGCCGCCCCCAAAAGGGCATGCGGCTACTTGCCCCCTCCTGGTACCTCAAAAAGAATTTGAACGCTGTCGAGAACCTGCTCCGAGAGGCAGTGCAGAAAGAGCTTGCCGCGGGTGGCCAATCGGTCCTGCTCGGCAGCTTGCTCAACACGCTTCTAAGCTACCCGGACGTTCCATTCAATTTCGAGGGTGTTTACCATCCGGATAGTGGGGAATGCATTGTTCCCCCAGAGTATCGGCTGAGCGACCGACTGCTCTACCCGAAGGAACTGCAGATGATCAAATTCGTTCGGTCACAGCTAAAACTTGGGCGGAAAGTCGGGATATACGCAACTTATACCGGAAAACTCGGTACCCTGCAGCGGCTTTCCATGTTGCTGGAGGAGAGGGGAATTAAGACAGCGGTCTTGGAGTCCGATGTTGACGGACCGGAGCGGGAGGAGTGGATTGCAAGGCGCGTGAAGGAAGGAGTTCAAGTGTTACTTTGTAACCCTGTGCTAGTTTCAACAGGCTTGGACCTCTTGACCTTCCCGTCATTGTATTTCTACCAAACAGGGTATCGTTTAAACATCGTTCGCCAAGCGTCCCGCCGTCACTGGCGTATCGGACAACCGAACAAATGCCTGACGACCTACGCCTCCTATAAGAACACGATGCAGGAGCTGGCAATCAATCTCATGGCGGCCAAGATGAGCGCTGCGATGGCTTTGGAGGGTCAGTTCTCGCAGGAGGGTCTTGCTGCGCTCACCGAGGGATCGGGCGGTAGCCTGGCAACCGAACTCGCAAAACGCTTTGTTGGCAACAACATCGAGGGCGTGGAGAGTGCGGAGTCGATCTGGGGGAAAATGACGATCGATGCCAGCCAGTTCCTTCCCGCTTCCACGGTCGAGGCGCCGGCCTACGAAGACGAAGAAGTAGAGGAGACGGAGGCGGCGGTTTGGGACTTGTTGTCCGTCGAAACCACGCAGGGCGTCGCTCAGAAGGAGCCTGAGACGCCAGCGTCGGCGGAACCGGAAGTGCTTGACCTTAACCCTGCCGAGCTTACTGCACACGGCGATCGCTATACAGGGGCGTCGACCCGGGCTGTGCTGCTTGAGTGGGCAGCGGATGTGATCCCTGCTGACCTGTATCCACGGTTCGAGCAGCAGATTGCGTACGTCGAGCAGAACGTCAATCAAGGGGTTGACGGCTTGCAGCTTTCGAAATCTGGCGCCGAGATTTCTCTGAAGTGGGACGTGTCGAAAGTGCCGTCGGAGCAAGCGGATTTCCGCAGGTGGGTGTTCGGGTTGACGAACAAGCCGGTCGTCGAGCGTACGGAAGCCACGAAGGAAGAGTTCCAATTAAGGCTGGTGGTTGAGGGCAGAAAACCGGCGGTTAAGGCGAAGAAGTCGTATAACGTCGGTGAAGGGCAATTCGCCTTCAACTTCTAGTCACTTTGGGGGAGCGGACGTTTCCGCTCCCTTTCTCTTTTGGAGAATAGAGAGCGCAAAGGAGGGATGCGCACGATGGAACCAATAATGACACAAACCGATCGCGATCCGGGAAGCGGGAAGGTCATGCCGGCGTGGAAGGTGTGGGTATGCTACGTATCGGCCGGGTTTTTCACCGTCTTGATCTTGGCGACGCTCATGGGCGCGGTATCTGCGCTGCTGCCGGAATCCTGGAGCGATACGGTTACAGTATGGCGGTTATTTGAATACGCGGGGCTTGCGTTCTTGATCATTTTCTTTACCCGCTTCATCGGTGACCTGTGGAGAGGGAGAAGTGAAGACCTCAAGCTGGGCTTTACTGATTTCCCCAACCCGTTCTATGATGAGAACTTCGTTAAGGCCCCGCATCATTTGCAAAAGCAAATAGCGGAGTTTCAGGACGCTTTGCGCTCTGCCCGATCCGAAAGTGATCGGGCAGCAAGTATCGTGAGGGCACTCAATGAGAGGGCGCTGAAACAGGAGCAGATTATTCGAGCCATGACGAAGAAGCTGACGGTATTGGTTCGACACCATGAGAACGGCCGCCGGCTTCTCGGTTCGGCTGCATACCTCATCTATACGGGCGAACAATGGCGGCAAGAGATGATGAATAACATCTTGTCCGAGGCGATGTCGTGTTTGGAGAAGGATCACAGCGATAAGTCGGTAGCCTTGTTCAAAGCGTATGGCGATGAGCTGCGCATCGAGCACTATATCCGGCTCGCTGCGCGTTCGGCCCGGACGGTCAGGCTCAAGAGAGGCGAGGGGTTCGCGGGAAAAGTCATGGAGGCGGGGGACGTCATCTGTGTACCCGACGTCTCGAAAGCCCCTGAGCTTTTCGGGGCAATTAAACCTTCTGACGATTATCGTTCAATCGTGGGGTTGCCGATCCGCGTTAACGGCGATGTGCTCGGCGTGTTATGTGTCCAGTCCGAGGTGGTTAACGGCTTCACGGATCAGGATATCCGAACGCTTCGGTTCTATGCCCACGCTTGCTCCCTAATTTTTGTATATGATATAATTATTGCAAAGATGAGGGCGGAAGGGGTTGAACGGGAATGACAATCAAAACCGGTTGGGAAGAGATCGACGCACTCTTTGCGGAAGCGGATAAGCTCCAGGATGAGCTGAATCAGATTCGCAAGGAGGCGGAGGACATTCTATATCCGGCGGGTAGAGGTTGCCCCGACAACCAAAGCGTTAGGGTTAAGCAAACGGCTTGAAAGAAGAAGGTGCGCGGAGTGTCCGGCACCTTCTTTTTTGTATTTTATCCCGATCGCTGCCATATGACTCCCGATTGCCTCTATACCGAAAAAATTTTGTGATTCCCGTATTCCGGTATATGATTATAGGCAAATAGAAGAATAAGGGAGTTATCGTTATGGGCGCACAAAAAATTTATCCTACGTGCCGAATTTGCGAGAAGCTCAACCATGAAATGACGCATTGTGCCGTTTATGGGCCGATCTCGCCTGAAAATATCGACAACACCGCGCTGGCCAGCGCATGTGCAAAGTCGGGTGACTACGTTCGCCTCCTCCATGCTCAGCCGAATGAGTATAACTACGGCCGTACCCCGACCGGTAAAAAGGTCGATGAAAAGGCGGATAGCGAGCTTCTCGTATTCGATGAGGATGATGAGGCAAAAGGCTTTGAAATTCAAAACGGAATGACCCTTGAAGAGTGGGCGAGAATTACGTTTGGAAAGAAAGAATAGAAGACGATTCTAGTATTTTACAGCAAAAGGCTTTGAAATTCAAAACGGAATGACCCTTGAAGAGTGGGCGAGAATTACGTTTGGAAAGAAAGAATAGAAGACGATTCTAGTATTTTACTTCTAATCGTCCTAGCGAGTCTTAATAGGGAGATTTCAACTGCACGTGAATGGGGGATGTGTTTATTATGCACCCAGCTTCCGGATCCTATATCTTCACAATCGACAAACCGTACGCCGCGGTCAAAGTCGAACGAAAGGGGAAGACTCTGAAGTTGCTTCCAGGCGAAGTGTTCATCGCGAAGGAAGATACGCGATATACAGAATTGCCGAAGGAGTATAAGCTGTTGACTCCTGATGGGGAAGAGATCGTGCCACATGGGAAGTTTCTGATATCGACGGAAACGCTGGATCCGTTCCATATCGTACTGGATTATTTCGAACATACTTAGAACTCAGAAGGAGACAACACATGCTACCTGTCGAGCAACTTTTCAGCAGTTATTCAAATGTCCAGATTACAACGAGCTCGAAAGAGCAGTTTGAAATCACCCCGTCGGGGGATGGTTACATTATTCGGGATACTACGCCGCCGGCGAACGAGATGACCGCTTCCGTGATCCATTCCATCAAGGCGGTTAAAGGAAATATCGCCACGGCGCGTCCGGAGGAGATCATGTTCTTTGATGGCATCGCGAAGGGGTTTCATTTTGCTTGGAGAAAAGCGGGCAGTAACGACCTGATGACGAGCAAGGGCAAGATCGAGTCGTGCACGACCGACTTGGAGCTTGGCAATCTTCAATTCCGATTACAACTGCTTGAGGCGCCAGGACGCAAGTTCGAGTGGAGCGGGTTGGACAAGAGCTTTTCGGTCAACACCGCAACAGCCGAATACATTTTCAAATTCGAAGGCGAGCAGTTTACCTTCGAAGGTCGCAGGCTGATTAACATTTTGTCCCTCTATAAGAGCAAACGAATCGCCCTTCCGGAGTTGTTTACCCACCAAAGCGAGTACGACGCCGTAACGGGGAGACTGTTCTACAATCATCCGTTCATCGTCTTTACTGAAGAGAACGGATCCCTTAAAATGGCCTTTGCGAATGAGCCGGTCTCTGCCTGCAGTGTATTAGGATAGGAGGAATCCATCATGACTAAACGTCCAAAGTCGAGTAAACCTGGAAAGTACATCATAACCGAAAGCGAATATGAGAATGGAAAGACCGAACTTTCGGAAGAACAGTCCGAGATGGTGGAACGACTTTCGAAATTACTTACCGGCTACCCAGAGAACTTCAATACCTTGCCGCGGAATTATTCGCCGAGTGGGTTCATTGGAGTCCTGAATGACCAAGTAAAACTAAAAGTGGATCAACGAGAATTAGATGCACCGGAACAGTTAATGGCTTTTAGGCTGCTCGAAGATCTGAGGAAGTCACTCGGGGTTGAATAGTGCAGAACAAGAGGGTGCCGTGTAAAGGCACCCTCTCCTTGTTAATCGGGATCATATTCCGGGTCACTTAACGTGTCCACGAGTTCTCGAAGCTCCCCAGTGACTCGGTTTAATTCAAAACGGACGTCCTCGCTCATATTATAAGCAAGCTTTTTGTTTGCCTTCTCCAGCAGCTGCAATGCTTCGTAGAGCATGTCTGCGGCCGACCGGCGCGCGATTACGGCGTCTGCACGATCCTTGCGCCTCTGTTCTTCACTGAGTGCCATCCTCGTCCGTACCTCCCTTATCTTGCACCTTGCCTCGGTTTGCTTGTTCTAATGCGGCAAGGAGGTCACGTACCTTGGCATTTGCAGCTTCCGTAACTTCCTGCATCTTAGTTTGGTGTTCCGAACGGAGCCTCAAAACCTCCCGCTCTTTCTCCAGTTCCTTTCTCTCTTCGAGACGAGACAGTTCTTCTTTGTGACGTTCGGCAGTTTGAGCCGTTACAGTCTCCAATCGATTAACGGTGTCTTTAAGGCGCTCATTTTCCGTCTGTGCTTTCGCCAGTTCTGCTTCCAATGCTTTCAGTTTGTCGCCGGCCGGCTTATATTCATTCACAAGACCCGTGAGGGTATCGTTCTTTTCTTTATACTCGCCAATGAGAAGGTCATTTTTGCGGACGATCTCCTCTAGCTGCCGGATTTGCTTCTCCAGATCGCCTTTATCCTTGTTCGCTTGGCCGAGAAGTTCGGCCGCGGCTTGAATCTGTCTCTTTTGGTCTCCGTTTTCGGCAGTCAGGCGGGTGATCTCCGCTTGTTTCTGCGACATCTGCTCTTCATGCTCTTGTATCATCTTCAGTCGATCGGCGGCTTCCGCACCAATCATAGCGATGAAGATTTCTAGCGTGCGCTTCGTGTGGTATTCGAGCTCGTCCAGTTCCTTCTTATAACCTGGGTTGCCCTCTTTGAGCATTTTCAGCTCCCACAGTTTCGTTGCTTCTTCCAGCCATGCTTCGTCAGTGGGGAGGCCGGACTGCGCAATGAGTGTGTTAAGGTGATCTTTGAATTCGCTGGTGACCTTTATAGCTTTCGTCTCTTTCTTATCGCTCATATAATCCCGCTCCATTCGGTTTACTAATACTGCTTATTATATCAAAGGTAAACCGGGTTTACTAGGTAAACCTATGGGCAATTTAGTGCTGTTTTGATAAAATAGAATAAAAGGGAGGGAATTGCTTGGAAGAGGTTGTTGCGTTTGACCCAAAGGGGAAGACATACCAGTGGATGCTTGATCCCAACACTTGCTTTCATCTTCGAGCGGGCCGTTGTTCATTAACGTTGAAAGAAGAAGAGTTACAAAACTATCCGGATAACGGATGGCCTAAAGCCTCTGTTCATCATTGCAGAAAGATTTATGGAAGTTATCTGCGTGAGGGATTTAGAGAGCCGATCAAAGTCTACGACATGGGGAATGACCATTATGGCTTTCAAGATGGCCAACATCGGACCTGCATCTCGTTAATATCGAAGATCAGTTCGATTCCAGCGATTGTCCAGCCTTGGGAATAGTATGAGGAATTTATGGGGGATTTGCAATGGTCAGAACTCGATTCAGTAAGTTGCGACCTTTTCTTCTTTACCTTGCACTTGTGGCCTTGCTGTCTGGATGCGGTACGACGGACATATCACCAACCGAATCGAATCCGGCGCCGACTGCGACTTCGGCAGCGGAGAACGAAGCTGAGAGCCGTTTTGTCGAGGCGGAGGTCGTAAAAGTAGTCGATTCCGATACCATCAAGATAAAGTTCGACGGATCGGAAGAGACGGTCCGGATGCTTCTCATCGACGGTCCCGAGACGGTTCACCCGGACAAGCCGGAACAGCCTTTCGGTCGGGAGGCATCCAATTTCGCCAAGGAAATGCTCACGGACAAGATGGTTCGTCTTGAACTCGACGTCTCCGATCGGGATAAATACGGCCGTCTTCTCGCATACGTATGGGTCGGGGAGCGCATGTATAACGAGCTTATTTTAGAGCGGGGGTTGGCACGTGTCGCTTATGTGTACCCGCCCAACGTCAAATACGTCGATCGTTTTCGCGAGATCCAAGCCGAGGCGCAGGAAAAAGGGCTTGGCATTTGGAGTATCGAAGATTATGCGCGGGAGGATGGGTTCCACCCGGAAGTTATAGATACAGTTGACGATGCGCCAACAGCACATGCTTCGGCGCCGCCGGCGGCGGCCGCATGCGAGAGCCCAACGATCAAAGGTAACATCAACTCGAAGGGCGAGAGGATTTACCACGTCCCAGACGGACGATACTATGAGCAGACGAAAGCCGAGGAGATGTTTTGTACTGAAGCGGATGCTGTCGCAGCTGGGTTTCGAAAGTCGAAGCAGTAAATAGGTTTAAGTCTAGCGGGTTTCGACGATAATAAGAATGCTTAGGGATTACCGGTATCTCCCGCTTACATAGCCACGGACCATAGAGCTCTATGGGGGTTTGGTCGTGCACAAAACCGAGGAAATCAGACCTTTAGCCTGGGGAAGCGCATCCTCGGGCTGTTCGTGCTGGTCTCCAACATATACCGGTATGCGGCGGAAAATCCGCATGCTACCGTTATGTGTAGGTGGTGATCCGTATATGTTTATTGAGTCGATGCTCCTGGAAGATGCAAAGGAGCCGTTTGAGGATGATCGGTGGATCGCTGAGTTGAAGCTGGATGGGATCAGAACCATCATTGTAGTCGGCGATCAAACGAGAATCTATACGAGGCATCATAATGAGATAACTAGCCGCTTTCCGGAGATTGTGGCTGCTGCGGAGGCGGCTGTACCGAAAGGCACAACGCTGGATGGCGAATTGATCGTTTCGGACCCGGATGGGAAACCGGACTTTGAGGCAATGATGAGCAGGTTCTAGCGAAGCAGAATTCCTGCTTCCACGCCAGGTTTAAATTTCGTCGCGTTTGATATCCTTACCCGAGGGGAGGACGTGCGCCCGCTTCAGCTGATGGAGCGAAAGGAGTTACTGGCGCACACCCTAAAAGAGAACGATCTGATCAAGCGGATCCGATACGTCGAGCATAGCTTCATTCCGTTCTATAAGATGGTCGAACAGGCCGGGTTGGAGGGTATTGTGCTGAAACGTCGGGACAGTAGGTATTATTCCAAAGCACGCAAGGACGTGTGGCGGCGCGTCGTCTGCTTCCAGCGTGAGGTTGTCTATGTGACGGGGTTTTCGCGCAAAGAGCTCGCATGGACAATTGGTCTTGAGCGAGATGGGCGTGTCGTTCCGGTCGTGGAGTACGGGCTCACAGAGCCGGTCCGGAAAAAGGTGTTTCCGATTCTTCAACGCAGTATTGTTCGGAAGACGAAAGTTGTGGTAACACCAATAAATCCTTCAAGCGATTTTTGATTTTCATGGCCGGAATATAGCTGAATCAATACATGATCAATTCTTTGGAATCGCGCCTGAACCCCGGAGACGCCCTGCCCCCCATTCATACCGATAATGGTCCGCAATTCTTCGCTTGTTCGAACTTTGCTTCCACTTCCTGTAGACTTCGAAGTTGCTGTAGTTGCTCATCGGCCGCGTGAATCTCTCACCCAATTCAGAATGGTTTCAGGGTGAACATAATACATTCCGGGCGAGCGGCGCAACCTTAATACCGGCGAGTACTTCCGTACGATTTTCAACCTTGTTTCCTCGCAAAAATGTCTTACCATACCTAGTCATCCCCCTAGTACATAGCTTAAATTATTGGGGCGAGGGACTCCAGTTTACTAAGGGGCCGTGGAGAATCAACTTCATTTCGTTCGGGAGTATGGTAAAAAGCTCAATCACAGTTCCAATTTCGCTTCATGATATCCCCTCTGGATAAAGTTCACTAATGGTCAGAATCGGAACAATGTACCAAATGCTAGTCTATCTTTCCTTCTTTCGTTTCAAAACGAGGCAAATATGAAGTGATTGACTCGAAGTTCCGATGCCATAACTTGAATATTTTTCTCAAAATCGAGAAACAGTCAAATATGTGTTTGAATATACGAGGGGTTTGGTGTATTATAATAATCAAATAAACGTTTGATTGTAGAGGTGGTATTAAATAATCGACTATGAATAACTCATGGAACAAAGTGATTTATCGGTTATGGGCTCCCTTTTATGATTATCTCTTTAATTCCGGGCCCTTTATAATGGCACGGAAAAAGATTTTTGAGAACCTCGATATTAAGCCTAGAAGCAATATTCTTTTTGTGGGTGTCGGTACGGGAGCAGACTTGCAGTTCATTATGGACAAGGATATTTCAGTTGATGCAATCGACTTGTCACCCGAAATGCTTGATAAAGCAAGAAATAATTATGATGCAACAAACTTTACGTTCACAGAAATGGATGCGCAAGTTTTGGCGTTTTCTCGGGAATCGTTCGATATGGTCATTGCAAATTTGATCCTATCTGTCGTACCCGATCCGATTCAGTGTTTTCAAGAAATGATTCGGGTTACTGGCTCTGGGGGATGCATAGTCATTTTCGATAAGTTTGCTCCTCCCTCCCGGGAATTGCCCGTAATCAAGAAAATCCTTCGTCCTGTTGTAGCCATAATGGGGACGGACATTGGCCGTCATTTTGAACAGATCGTAAAACCATACGAAAACCATATTCGAGTAGAGGAAGATGAGCCTGCCTTATTTAACGGTATGTATCGGAAAATCATACTTCGTAAAATCCAAGCTTAAATTACTGGCAAGATGGCCGGATAGAGGGTGAAAGATGCGTAAACGAGACAATAGAGATTATATCCCAGCCTTGAGATTTCACTGGCTTACATCATTTTATGATCCGATATTACGCTGGACAATGAGGGAGTCTACCTTCAAGAACAAATTAATTAGGCAAATTCAAGTTGATTCGGGACAGCGAGTACTTGATCTGGGATGCGGGACCGGTACATTAACCCTTCTTTTAAAACAAGCTTACCCGAAAGCAGAAGTAACCGGACTCGATATTGATCCGAATATTCTCCAAATTGCAGAGAAAAAAGCAGTGGATATGGGAATGGACATTGTATTTAATCAAGGAACATCTTTTGCACTTCCCTACCCTGATCATTCATTTGATCGTGTTGTCACAAGTCTAATGTTTCATCATTTGACTTTAGAAAATAAACTCCGAACACTAAAAGAAATTTATCGTGTACTTAAACCACAAGGTGAACTTCACATAGCGGATTGGGGAAAGGCGCAAAATCGGCTCATGCGCATTGCGTTCCTTTCAATCCAAATCCTCGATGGTTTTAAAACGACAGCAGATAATGTAAATGGCCTGATACCGCAAATTATCGATGAGGCCGGGTTTGCTAAATCTAAAGAGACGGATAGGTTCATGACATTATACGGAACCCTATCTTTATACAAAGCAAAAAAATAAAACAGCATTGCGGTGAAGGTAGCTTCGCTGCTACTGCCCCAAAAAGCTGGCCGGAGTAAACCTTTGTTAAATTGTAATGTTTAATCAAATAATTATTTGGATATAAGAACATGTAAATCTACAATTGGATGGAGTAAATCGCAATGTCACTCACATTAATTCTTTCCGCTATTGGTACGTTCATCGTGACCAACGTTGACGACATTTTTGTGCTGATGATCTTTTTCGCACAGATTGAGAAAGCGCGGCACACACAAGTTGTTCTAGGGCAGTATCTTGGGTTCGGATTGCTCGTTGTATTGAGCCTATTAGGGGCTTTCGGTTTTACATTTTTGCCACCCGAATGGGCCGGTTTTCTCGGGCTGATACCAATTTATCTAGGTATCCGAATGTTCCTCAAAAAGGAGGAAGAAGATGAGGCAGAGGAAGCACTTGAGAAATTGGGCGATCTAAAGTCACAACCTTCAAACAACCGTTTGTTTGGACCACTAACGGGTAAGGTCGCTGCGATTACCTTTGCCAACGGGGGGGATAACCTGGGCATATACATCCCGTATTTTACGACCCAGGGGAATGCGTCACTTTTATCCATCGCGATTGTGTTCCTTTTGATGGTCGCGGTATGGTGCTTCCTGGCGTATCGGCTGGCAAGCTTCCCGGCCATTCTAAAGATTCTGGAAAAGTACGGAAGTGTCATTGTTCCACTGGTGTTTATCGCATTAGGTATTTCGATCATGCTGCATGGTGATTCATTTGCATATCTCATACGGTTGTTTGGATAACGTTCACGAAAATCGAAATGACGAACTGGAGGGAAACACAATGGTAGTAGGTGACGCAAGCATGCACACGCAGCTGTTGGTCATCGGCGGTGGTTCTGGGGGTTATGTTGCAGCTATACGAGCCGCGCAGCTCGGCAAGAAAGTGTTGTTGGTGGAAAAATCGGAACTCGGCGGCGTATGTCTCAATTGCGGCTGCGTGCCGTCCAAAGCGCTGATATCAGCGGCCCATCGTTATGAACAAATGCTGGAAAGCGGCATATCCGGATTAAAAGCGAAAGGCGTAGAGATTGATTTTTCACAGATTCAACAGTGGAAACAGTCGAAAGTGGTGAATCGCCTCAAAATGGGAATTCAGTCCTTACTCAAAAAGCATGAAATCTCGGTCTTCAAAGGAGAAGCGCTGTTCATAAATGATCGGGAAGCCCGTCTCTATAATGAACAAGAATCGCTCCGATACCAATTTGACGATTGTAT
The DNA here is from genome assembly GCF_001486505.1 of Paenibacillus rubinfantis. Classification (GTDB taxonomy): domain Bacteria; phylum Bacillota; class Bacilli; order Paenibacillales; family Paenibacillaceae; genus Fontibacillus; species Fontibacillus rubinfantis. Next base: position 39,591 of record NZ_LN909059.1, on the reverse strand, counting down.
CGTTGCGGTCGGATCGCGCCCAATTGAATTAAAAGCATTCCCGTATGGAAATCGAATTTTGTCCTCCACGGAAGCACTCGCCCTTACCGAAATTCCTGAGCGGATGGTCGTCATCGGCGGTGGCTATATCGGTATTGAGCTAGGCCAAATGTACGCGAAGTTCGGCACGAACGTAACCATTTTGGAAGGTTCACCGTCGATTCTGCCTGGATTCGAGAGTGAAATTACCCGGATTGGTAAAAAAAATCTGGATTCCCTTGGCGTTACGGTATATACGAACGCCATGGCTCAATCCGCCCAACAGTCGGCTGATGAAATCACGGTTACCTTTACGGTAGATCAGACCGAACAACAAGTGATGGCCGATTATGTTCTTGTGACAGTAGGACGCCGACCCAATACTGATGGGGAACTCGGTCTTGACCGAATTGGGGTAAAAATTGGAGACCGGGGGCTGGTCGAAGTCGATCAACAAGGGCGAACGTCTATTCCTCATATTTATGCGATTGGTGATATTATCCCTGGTCCTGCACTGGCGCATAAAGCATCATACGAAGGAAAAGTGGTTGCTGAAGCCATAGCTGGCCAGCCAAGTGCCTTCGACTATAAAGGGATACCTGCGGTCGTGTTTTCCGATCCGGAAATTGCTTCCGTAGGACTTAGCGAACCTGAAGCCAAAGAGAAAGGATATGACATCATGGTGGGTAAGTTTCCGTTTGCGGCAAATGCGCGTGCTCTCTCTTTGAGTGCGTCCGAGGGATTTGTCAAGCTGGTAGGCGATAAGAAAACAGGTTTGATCCTTGGCGGACAAATCGTTGGCACAAACGCATCCGACTTGATTCCGGAAATTGCCTTGGCGATTGAAATGGGAACAACCATGGAAGATTTAGCCCTCACGATTCATGCGCATCCGACACTTGGGGAGTTGTCGGCTGAAGCGGCAGAAGTTGCCCTTGGTCATCCCATTCATATTTAGTTTTGTTGCCTTTGACAAACCAATGGCGCAAGCATAATATAATAATCAAATGAACGTTAGACTGAGGTGATGGGATTGAAGAACCAAGATACATGTGAGATCTTTTGTTATGACGAGGATAAGGTCAATCGAGTCCGGGAAAAATTAAACAAAAATGATTTTCAGGATATGTCGCAAATCTTTAAAGTGCTTGCAGACCATACGCGGCTAAAGGTTGCTTATGCCCTGTGCGATGAAGACGAGTTATGCGTCTGTGATGTAGCCAATATCATCGGCTCCACGATGGCGACGGCTTCCCATCATTTACGGCTGCTGCGGAACATGGGCATTGCGAATTATCGGAAGGAAGGAAAGCTCGTTTTTTATTCATTGGGCGATGAGCAGCTTAAACAAATGATAAGGCTCGCCATTGAGCATCAAAAGGAGGTTGTTGGCGTTGAATAAAGTGGCTGAATCATTAGAGAACAAAAACGTATACCGCGTTGAAGGATTTACATGCGCGAATTGTGCCGGGAAATTTGAGAATAATGTCAAGTCATTGCCGGGCGTTCAAGATGCGAGAGTGAACTTTGGTGCTTCAAAAATTACCGTTTTCGGTGAAACCACTGTTGAGGAACTGGAGAAAGCCGGTGCATTTGAGAATCTTAAAGTCATCCCTGAAAAACCGGTACGGGTGGCAAAAACGGAAGTGAACGAGGAAAAAAACGTATTCAACGTTCAAGGATTTACATGCGCGAACTGTGCCGGGAAGTTTGAAAATAACGTGAAGCAGCTACCAGGGGTTCGGGATGCGAAAGTGAATTTCGGGGCTTCGAAAATCGCCGTGTACGGTGATGCAACGATTGAAGAACTGGAGAAAGCTGGTGCATTTGAAAATCTGAAGGTAACTCCGGAAAGAACCGTAAAGGCAGCGACGCAAGAAGTCAAAAAGGAAGCCAAACAGCCTTTTTATAAAGGCTATGTTAAATCATATTGTTGATATTTGAATTATACAAACATTTGTTCTATAATAGAGGCATCATTTTAGTGCGGGGTGATTTCACCTATGGAATTGAAGGACTTGAAGAAGTACGCTGACGCTTTGGACGATAACGGCAAGCAAGAACTCATTTACTTTTTGCAGTCTCGAACTAAGGAGATGAAGGCTCCAGTACGTGTGATTGATGAAATCCAGGAGCAAAAGCATAAAGATGGGCTCGTCTGTCCGCATTGTGTCAGCCACTCGGTTGTGCGGTTTGGTAAATACGTTATTCAAACTCGCACAGGTGAAATCAATCGGCAACGTTACCGCTGTAAATCCTGCAGTCAAACGTTTAATGACCTTACGAATACTCCCCTTCAACGTACCAGAAGACCTCACCTTTGGGTTCGATTCATCGAATGTATGATTGAAGGGTTCTCGCTCAGGAAGTGTGCTGAAATATTAAACGATGAGATTTCTTATGTTACCCTATTTTACTGGCGACATAAGATCCTCTCTGCTCTAAAGCAGATTCCAATAGAATCGTTCCAGGGTATTGTAGAAATGGACGAAACCTATTTCCTTTACTCTGAGAAGGGAAAACGGGATATTACAGAACGCAAGCCTCGTAAAAGAGGTGGTAAAGCCAAATATCGTGGCATCAGTAACGATCAAATATGCGTACTGGTGGCTCGTGACCGTCAGAAGATGACATACTCTGGCGTTCTTGGGCGTGGGCGAATTCGCACATCAAAATTAGATGAGGTTATTAGTGATCATTTATCTGAATCTAACGTGCTATGTACAGATTCCTGGCGGGCTTTCAGCTCGTATGCAAGAAAAAAGGGATTAGTCCATTATCGATTTAAGTCTGACGGGAAACAGCGTGTAAAAGGTGTGTACCACATTCAGAATGTCAACAACTACCATAGCCGTTTAAAACGTTGGATCGACCGTTTTAATGGAGTTGCAACCAAGTATTTGCAACATTATTTAGCTTGGTTCCGTTACTTAGACAGCAAGGAGTACGAGAACACAATGTCGAATAAGAAAAGTATGCTCGTGACTTCATGTCTTTTCACGGTAACTTTCACGAATGTCGGTCTTCGTCAATGTGATGTGGCTATATAGAAAAGAATACGGTTAGAATGGAGGATTACTGTATTGAGAAGTGAACAAGAAATGATGAATATCCTTATAGACTTTGCTAAAAATGATAATAGAATTCGATTGGTAACTTTGGAAGGTTCACGTACAAACAAAAATATTTCACCTGATGCATTCCAAGACTATGACATTTCTTACTTTGTAACAGATATTGATTCTTTCAAGGAGAATGATCAATGGCTTCGAGTTTTTGGGAATCGTGTTATGATGCAAAAACCCGAGGATATGGAGCTTTTTCCGCCAGAAATAGGTAATTGGTTTTCATATTTAATGCTTTTTGAGGATGGAACTAAAGTAGATCTAACGCTTATTCCCATTAACGAGGTGGAAGATTATTTTTCCAATAGCGACGGTTTAGTAGAGGTGTTGCTCGATAAAGATACTCTTATCAAAAATGAAGTGATCGCAACTGATCGTCAATATTGGATTAAAAAACCAACTGCAAGAGAATTTGATGATTGTTGTAATGAGTTCTGGATGGTTTCAACTTACGTCGTAAAAGGATTAGCGAGAAAAGAAATACTTTTTGCTATTGATCATTTAAACGAGATTGCAAGACCTAATTTATTGAGAATGATGGCTTGGAAAATTGGATCAGAGCAAGGATACACCTTTAGCGTAGGGAAGAACTATAAATTTATAAATCGTTACCTCCCAAATGAAGATTGGGAAAAACTCCTATTAACTTATTCTGAGGATGGGTATCAGAAAATGTGGAAGTCTTTATTAATTTGTTATGAGTTATTTAGAAAATATTCAAAAGCTGTATCAGAAAGTCTCGGATATAAGTATCCAGATTACGATGAAGCCATTACTAAGTATACGGATCATGTTTATACTTCATTAACGTGAACTACTATGTAAATTACCGCCTTTTTGTAGGCGGTTTTCTTTTGAAACAAAAATCAACAACAAGAATTAACATAGCCTTTATAAAAGGCACAGCACGTTACTGAATGCGACGTTATTGCTCGTTTTCGGTTATCTTTCCCAGTATGTCAATGGCGAAGAAAACCTGATCACTTCCTTATTATTTGCGGCCTCTATTGTAATGGGGGGATACTCACTCTTTAAAGTCGGTTTCCAAAACTTGCTTCGGTTTGAATTTGACATGAAAACCTTGATGACCGTGGCCATTATTGGAGCCGCGATCATCGGAGAATGGGCAGAAGGCGCGATTGTCGTTATTTTGTTTGCCATTAGTGAAGCACTGGAACGATTCTCAATGGACCGCGCGCGACAATCGATCCGTTCCTTAATGGACATCGCTCCAAAAGAAGCTCTTGTAAGACGCAATGGACAAGAGATGATGATCCATGTTGATGATATCGCCGTTGGGGACGTTATGATCGTGAAACCCGGTCAAAAGATCGCCATGGACGGTGTGGTTGTAAGTGGATACTCCGCCGTGAATCAAGCCGCGATTACTGGTGAGTCCGTACCGGTAGAAAAAACGATCAATGACGATGTCTTTGCCGGTACGTTAAATGAAGAAGGCTTGCTTGAAGTTAAGGTAACAAAGCTTGTGGATGATACAACCATTGCAAAAATTATTCACCTAGTTGAGGAAGCACAGGGAGAACGCGCTCCTTCGCAAGCGTTTGTTGATAAATTTGCGAAGTACTACACACCCATCATCATGATTGTCGCCGCTTTAGTCGCGGTTATTCCTCCGCTTTTCTTTGATGGGAGCTGGGCCGCATGGATTTATCAAGGTTTATCTGTACTCGTTGTAGGTTGTCCTTGTGCGCTTGTGATTTCGACTCCAATTTCCATCGTGTCGGCAATCGGAAATGCGGCCAAGAAAGGTGTCCTAATCAAAGGCGGCGTTTATCTCGAAGAAATGGGAGCCTTGAAGGCCATTGCATTTGATAAAACCGGTACGCTCACAAAAGGAGTCCCGGTTGTAACGGATTTCAAGGTGTTTAACGATCAGACAAATACATCCGAATTACTTTCCGTCATAACGGCTTTAGAGTACCGTTCTCAACACCCTCTAGCGTCAGCGATCATGAGAAAAGCCGAAGAGGAAAACATATCGTATTCGGATGTAATGGTTGACGAGTTTTCTTCCATTACAGGCAAAGGCATCAAAGGGATAGTCAATGGAACGACGTTTTACATCGGTAATCCGAAACTCTTCAAAGAACTGCCGACAACTCGTTTCAGCAGCGAGCAGGAGCAATTGGTTACAACCCTTCAAAACGCGGGCAAGACGGCCATGGTTGTCGGAACTGACAGTACAATTCTCGCGGTGATCGCCGTAGCGGACGAAGTTCGCGAGTCGAGTAAGGACGTTATTCAAAAGTTGCACCAGTTGGGCATTCAAAAAACAATTATGCTTACAGGGGATAACAAGGGTACGGCAACTGCCATCGGCGGACATGTCGGCGTATCGGATGTTCAGGCGGAACTGCTGCCGCAGGACAAATTGGACTTTATTAAACAATTGAGATCCGATTACGGGAACGTAGGCATGGTCGGGGATGGCGTCAATGATGCCCCTGCGCTGGCCGCCTCTACAGTCGGCATTGCGATGGGCGGAGCCGGCACAGACACCGCGCTGGAAACAGCAGACGTGGCTTTGATGGGCGACGATTTACGGAAACTTCCATTTGCGATCAAACTAAGCCGAAATGCACTCAGTATCATCAAGCAAAACATCACGTTTGCGCTCGCGATAAAATTGATTGCTTTACTGCTCGTTATTCCGGGTTGGCTGACGCTGTGGATTGCCATACTTTCCGATATGGGTGCAACGCTCCTTGTTGCATTAAACGGATTGAGACTCATGCGCGTGAAAGAATAAATATTTTAGCGAGTTAAACCCCAACTCAACTATTTGGAAGGATGGTGTATGTGCTTCGTTATTTAATTGTCGGTATTATCGCTTTTTCCGTTGACCAATTTATCAAATGGAGTGTAGCAACTTACATGGATCTCGGTCAAAAAATACCGCTTATTTCGGGTGTTATTCAAGTGACATCCATTCGCAATCGGGGTGCCGCATTCGGCATCTTGCAAAACCAGCGACTATTTTTCATTGTGGTGACAGCTATAGTTCTAATTGGCATTTTCGTCTATTTGCGCAAAATCTATCGCAAACAAAAAATGCTCGCTTATGCGCTAGCCCTGATTTTTGGAGGGGCACTGGGGAATTTTGTGGATCGCGCTTTGCATGGCGAAGTCGTGGATATGCTGGAATTTACTTTTATCAACTATCCTGTGTTTAACATGGCGGATGTCTTTATCGTAATAGGGGTCGCTTTAGTCATGATCGATACGCTGAGGGCATCGAGAACGGAGAAGATATCGGCTCAGGCATTGTCCGAATAGTGAGGATTGATCGGTCACTTGGGCCCCTGTGGTCTGCCATAATATCTTAAGATCAATAGAACCAAGCTGCTCCAGTCAGGAGGAGGAACGAAATGGAGCTTAATATTTTTCTTTTTCTTTGCCTAGAACGGTAAGGTGAATGAACAGTAATGAGTTTGAAATATCAAGTATAGGCTCTTTAAACAAAATCGGCTATCTCCTTAAACGGAAGGGGGGGCCGATTTTTATTCGTTGCTTTCTGCAAGTAGAAGGGGGCACTCTCCATTTTGAAGACTTGGAAAACTCAGTAACACCCATGATAGTCCGATCCAAAATATACAGAACATGATGGAACATTGGAAAAAGGAATATCTAACTCGCCGGTGACCGGTGACCAGCGGACACGGGAAAGGGGGCTTCCGCATACTTTTGTCCGTGTCCACACTAAGCGTGTTTACACGACTTCGGCGGCTGGGCACGCGGCTGCCCGCGATCTAATCCTGCGACTGCCCGCTTCTTCCGGTACGTCTTTTCGATTGTTCGTCTGACGCTCCCCAGCTTCTTCGAATCTTCCTTCAACTTCCCGCTTCCTTTGCTTCTTCGATCCCGCTTCCGCGTATCTTGAGACTGCGTGCCGGCCTTCCGTTTCGCCGCGCACTTTGTAACTTTATCTTGACTACTTCCTGCATTTCTGGCACTTCTTTTCCCTTTCCGACCCGGTTTTCGCGCAGCGCGCGCGGCGGCCCCCCCGACGATCGAAAACTGTAACTAAGTACGTACTTAGAAGCAGAATTGCTGTCCTGAGACTGAGTACGGATACAGCAAAAGACTAAACACGGATCAAGTAGCAGCGATGAAATCTGCTGCAAGGTACGAATCTAGGTACAGAGAGCGGAAGGGATCGGTGGGAAGGGGGGAGATAAGCGAGAATGCGCCGCATGGTGCGAGCCGGGCGTCGGAAGGCGTGCAAACACGCTTAGTTATAACACGCTTTGTGATGTCACGGGGGCGTGGTATAATGATAGTACGGAGACGTTGCCGCGTTCTATCGGAGACGTATCCAACCATTTCGTTTGGAGGGATTCGTAAGTGAATAATTCTGCGGAAATCGACAAACTAACAGCGTTGCTTCAGGATCCAATCTTGCTTAGTGTTTTTAGTCTTGCAGTGGTTGTTGCATTGTTGAAATGGCTTATCGGTCAAAAGACGTCAATCTATAAAGGTATGGCATACCTGTCTGCAGGAGCATTCGTCGTTTTTGCAACAATCGTGCTCACGAAAACATCTTCGTCTCTTGGCAGTCCTGAAAAATTTTATGTCTCGATAACGGGTCTCGCTCTATTTACAATCCTTATTTTTTCATCCATTCGAGAGTTTGCTGCTAATAGGCGGTTCTCGCGCACTAGCGGCAATGACAAGGATTGATATCATCATGAAGATAATCGCGCCAATTGAGATTTCTGACGTCGATTTTGCGTTTCCTGCCCGTGCGCTAGAGTGGATGCCGGCTTTGGATGAGATCCCGGTAGAATTCGGGAAGGTCTAACCTTATGGAACAAGGCCGCGGATCGAATTTTCTATGGCAGCATGGAAGGAATTGAATTGGAACCGAAGGAAGGTATCGACCCTTACAAATCCGGCCGTCATATCATGGCCATCATGCGGTCGTATGCTCCAAAGCACGAGCATAAAATTGCAGCCTGTGCTTACTTGATGAGCAGATTTTTCGGTTACGTGAATATTGCGGATCCAAAGTAATGGGGTGGGTGGAAATTGGACCAAAAAGCGTATAAATATCGGCCACTCGGAGTCGTTCGCAAACTCGATCAGCTTGGAAGAGTGTCCCTGCCTAAGAAAATCAGAGATGCCTACGATATGGATAACGGCGCCGCGGTCGAAATCTTCGTGGACGGCGACCGGATCATCGTGGAAAGGTATTATCCCCGCTGCACGTTCTGCGGCTCGCGAAAAGGGGTTCGCATCTTTAAGGAACAGATCGTTTGCGAGCAGTGCACCGAGGATTTGCTAGCGATCCGCTTGAGGATGTCTGCCGCGAAAGGAGCCGGAGAACGCTGATGCATTCATTTGAGGTTGGCCAAAAGGTTGAGTGGACAAGCCAGGCTGCCGGCTCCGCCAAAACGAAAGTGGGAGCTGTACACGCCATCGTGCCGGCGGGAAGAGACGCCTTCTCCTTCATTCCGGATGGGGTATCCCGCTCCAGAATCAAGTTTGATACGCATTACGCGGACGAGATCCGCTACATTGTCGCCGTCCCTCGCGGCGCGGCGCACGACTACTATTGCCCGCGGCGGTCTCAGCTGCGAATGGCGGAAGGGGGATGAAGCATGCCGAGAAACGATAACCCGGTCGAGAAAGAAGGTACACTCGGTTACGTCATCAAGGTTCAACAAGTCATTGACTTCGTTGTGCTGTCCGAGCTGCAGGAAGGCAAGCAACTTTACGTGAGCGAATTGGACAAGAAGATTGCCGACATATTGGGCGGCATCGGGGTCAACGATTCGTACCTGAGCGCCCGGCTGCGAAAGCTGGCCGAGAACGGCCATGTCATTCGCGAGTGGAAGGGCGACGATCGCTACAATCGCTATTACAGCATTACCGAATCCGGGCGCGAATACTTCATGCAAATGCTTCGCGACTTGCCAGAACGGGTGAAGTTGGCTCACAAGGTCTACTCAAACTTCGAGAAATATATGGGGCGTTACGGCAAGGTGAATCTGAAATAAGGAGGGCGATCCCGGTTGGCGACGAAAGAAGCCCTCGCCATGAGAGCGCTACGTCACTCCCGGTTGCTCCAGGGTACTTGTATCTATTGCGGCAGAGCACTCGAAACCAAAACAATGTGTGCGGAACATGCCGAGAAACGGAGACGCTCTGCAGAACCACTTGTTTTCCGAACCGTTAAGCGTTATCCTGTTCGCCGAAAGAGCAAAAGAAAGGGGGGCGGCAACTCATGAGCGAGTTTGAATATGAAGCAGTCATACAGCGGCTGAAGGACTCGTTCCCCGAGGGTACCGTTAAATTTCGATCCGACAGCAACGCCGCCTACATACCGAACCAAGTCTATACCGATCGGCTGGAGGCAGTGACGCAGGGCCGGTGGAACAAAGCGATCAAGGACGTCGAAATCAATGTCCAGCATAAATACGTGAAGGTCGTCGTCACCATCACGATCGGCGAGCATCATCGGGACGGCTTTGGCTTCTCTTATATTGATTCGGACGGACAAGGGCGCCCGAAAATCGGGAATGCGCTCGATCAGGCAGCCGCGAGCGCGTTCATCGAGGCGCTTGATTCGTGGCAGATGGGCTGGAAAGACCTTGCGCCACACTATAAAAAGGATTGGGGTAGCAATCCCGCCTTGAAGCATCTCGTCGAGTCCGGCCCGCCGGCAGACCGATCCTCCGGACAAATCATCCAATCCAGGGCGAAGGTTGACCGGCATTGCATCTACACGCGTTGCGGCAAACAGCTTACGGAGGATGAGTGGGAACTGCTGAAAGTCATCCCCAACCTCAATCGGGACAAGATGGTCTACTGTTACGATCATCTTCCGGACCATTTGAAGCGCAAGGTGCCCGAGCGCGATATGAGTGCTTTTCTACGGAAGCGGGAAGCGGGAGGATGACACCCGATCCCGCTCCACTACTCTTTAGCGGAATGGGAGGTTCCGTTATTGTCGATCGTCGATCTCGTTTATTTGTATGGCTTTGCGGTAGTCTTCATAATTGTCAGCGTCCCGTACATCGTCAAACCCGGCCGCCGTGTACTGGACGGCAAACGCCTCACTTTAACCGGTATGCGGAGGATATTGTGGGGGATGGCGCTTCAGACGTTGTCGCTCAATTATCTCGCCTACGCGCGCGGCGACGGCTTACTATTCCCGCTCCAGCACTTTCAATCAGCTGGGGCCATCATACCGGAGCGATTTTATCAGATCACGACCACTTTGCTTGAAGTCGTCTCCTTAATCTACATGATCGGGGCGCTGTTTGGCAGAAAAAATAAAGGTGAGCGTTTCGGATTAGCCGTGTTCAGTAGTCTTCTGTTCGTTGTCAATCGCATTATTGGCTTATGAGATGTGACGACTGCGGGTAATGTTAAAAGGGGGGGATATAATGGACAATCAAAATGCTCACTTTGCCAAGTATCTTCAAGAGATGAAAGAGACTGTTGAGAAAGTAACTTCCTATTACGATCAGTATAAATCGATCCATGGTGAAATCACTCTTGACCGAAGAACATATCTGGGCGACAAACAAAACCGGGTCTGCCGTTTTTGTGGAAAAAAAGCAGGCGAAGTAAAGTTTAAAAAAGATGCACATGCAATTCCGGAAATGCTGGGGAATCATTACTTGTGCACCTACTACGAATGCGATGTTTGCAATGAGGTTTTCTCAAAATTGGAGAACGATCTCGGGTGGTTTACTGAGCTCGGCCGTACAGTTACAAGACTTCAAGGGAAGTATGGAACGCCTACGTTCAAACAAGGCGAATCCTTAATACGAGATGAAGTAGAACAAATCCTCATTAAAGATCCTATCGATAAACCAATTCTTCAATGGAACGGAGACAATGAGCTTAAAATAACTGCAAAAGTAAAACCCTTCACCCCCAGGGCAGTGTACAAAGCATTTACTAAAATGGCCTTAACGTTGATGCCTGCCGAAGAACTCGTACACTTTAAAGAAACAATTGATTGGATAAAAGAGGAAGATCATTGTGCGCGAACGACGCCACCTCTTTTGGCGATGTATTCGTTTATCCCTGGACCTGCATTTCGACGAAATGTTGGTTTCAAACTATTCTTTCGAAGAGACGGCATTACACGGATCGTTCCATACTGCCAATTTGTCTTGAAATTTTATAACTTCATGTATCAGATATACCTTCCGTATTCGTCCCAAGACGAACATTGGCGTCATGGGACAGAAAGAGATATAGAACTTGTAGGGTACCCGCCAGAAATTGATTTAGGCTTTGATTATCCTTTTGATATCAATAAAGAACTTATAGATTTATCTGCGTGCGAGAAAGTGCGCGGTAAAGAGCAGTCTGTAACGATGGGGTTCTCGTCTCGTGTAGACGTTACGGAAATGATGAGGAATCAATAGTATCAATTAACTTCCAGACTCTCCTTCGGTTCGAACGCTAAATAAAGCCGACACCGTGGAGCGGTGCCGGCTTACAAAAGCAATTATTGAACTTTGATAAACTTCTCTGCGTACTTCCCGCGCTCTTCTTCGGTAAAATACTGCTCGGCAACTTCGCTTTTCCATTTGTCGAGGGTCTCGTCCTCATGGAGATCCGCAAAGTTTACGTCGAAATAGTCTTCGATTTCTTGTTTCGTTACGTCCACATAATACGTTTTTCCTTGGAAGGGAAGGGAAACTTGTACGCTTGCGAGGGCAGGAAACTCTCTGAATAAACGAGTCGATTCTTCCATAAGCGCTTTGTTCACGGCGTCGCCGGACTCCCAATAGGGGTACCGCCAACATTTTAACGATAATATACGCTAAGCCTTCGGATGTACCTGGCTTAGCGTTTTTTCTTACTCTAAGCCCAATAGTCCGGGCTACACCGCCCGGACTACCGATCACTCACCTTCCTGTTGTTTCAGCGGTCGTAATGAGTTGAGAGACGTATTCTGCTTGAAGTTGAATTTGTATTCACCTAGAAAATTGATGTGCTCCCATCCAAGGGGGGAAATGTGATTTAGCAGTTCTTCCTGAAGCTTACCTTGCTTTTTGCGGTGTTCAGTTGCCTGCTGGAGATAGACGGTATTCCAAACGCTAATTGCATTGATGATAATGTTCAACGCACTTGCCCGTTGGAGCTGATCTTGTAGCGCACGTTCCCGCAGTTCGCCATGTTTGCCGAAGAAGATCGCTCTGGCCAATGCGTTCATGGCTTCTCCTTTGTTCAACCCCCGATGGATTTTTCTCCGCAGCGCCTCGCTCGAAAGGTAATCCAGAATGAAGATCGTTTTCTCGATACGCCCCATTTCTCTCAGCGCGGTAGCCAAGCTGTTTTGTCTTGCATAGGAACCGATTTTCCCCATAATGAGTGATGCTGAAACGGTTCCTTCCCGGATGGAGTGAGCCAGCCGGAGTACATCGTCGTAGTTCTCTTGAATGATCTTTGTATTAATCTGTCCGCGAAGCAGCTTCTCCAATTTAGGGAAAATGGACGGTTTTCCGATAGCGTAGAGCTTGGAATCAGCCAAGTCGCGTAAGCGCGGCGCAAAGCGAAATCCAAGCAAATGCGTTAAACCAAAGACTTGATCGGTGTAACCGGCCTTAATTGTACTAGTATTAGAAGTAGTAATTAACGTATCTCATGTTATCAACTACTTCTTTTTTATTTCCTTATAGATTCATTATATGTACTATGAATTTTATGGATATATAGTATCTAACGAAATGATTTTAGACATGGGGGGAAATTTTGAAAGTACAAGAAGTTCTCATTCATGAGAAGAAAAGATATCTGTTAATTGACAATGGAGGGCATCCAGTTACTTCAGTTGCAAAGTATATAAAGTATTTAGATAACATTGGAAAAGCTGAAAACACACTAAAGTCATACTGTTACCATCTAAAGCTTTACTTTCAATTCCTAGAGGAGTGTAGATTAGAATATCAAGAAGTAAACCTTGATATTTTAGCTCAATTCATCGGTTGGCTGAGAATCCCTGATCAATCTACAAAAGTCATTTATTTTGAAGCAACCTTAGCGAAACGATCAGAAAAAACGGTCAATACCATCATAACGTGTGTCATAGGGTTCTATGACTATTTGACTCGTAATGAGGATTACGGGGGGAATTTAAATGATCAATTAATAAAGCAAGCCCCAGGGCGTTTTAAGACTTTCAAACCTTTCCTTCATCACATTACAAAAGGGAATTCTTATGATAAAAACATTTTAAAGATTAAGGAACCAAAGCGTTTAATCAAAACTTTGAGTAAAAATCAAATCCAAGTGATCCATGATGCGTGCAGCAATATACGGGATGAATTATTATTCCGTATATTATATGAAGGAGGATTACGGATTGGAGAGGCCCTTTCTTTGTGGGTAGAGGATTTTGATATAGGTAAAAACGCTGTTACGGTGAGGAAATCCAAAACATCAGATGGAGAAAAACGAAAAGTTTATGTGTCTATTGAGACTATGAATCTCTTTCAAGATTATCTAATAGACTATCATTCTTACGAAATTGATAGCAATTATGTTTTTATCACCTTAACTGGACCAAATCGTGGTAAACCAATGACTGATGGTTCTGTACGTTCTTTAATTAAACGGATGAAGAAAAAAACAGGAATAGATTTTACCCCTCATATGCTCCGGCATACATATGCCACAGAGTTACACGCAGCAGGAGTTGATATTGCCATCATACAGAGGTTATTAGGGCATGCACACGTTCAAACAACCATACAGACTTATATCCATGCATCCGATGAAACCATACGTGAAAGCTGGGAACAAGCTCATTCAAATAAAAAAATGGGAAGAAGAGATAAATAATGATACAGAACACATTCAAAATAAAACCCCTTCCCCATCATTTGGAACAGATAAATGAACCATTACTTGGATATTGGGCAAATGATGTGTGGGATGTACAAGAATGTCCCTTTTTGGATAAACATTATGATTGGAATAGAAAATTGATTTTTGATAAGGTACACAATCTTAGATTAAAAAATGAATTAAAATATTATTTTTATAAGGGGTTACAGGAGACAAGGATCTCGATTATCTATGCTTTTATGCATTATTCTCCATGTCTTAAAGTTTTTACAGAATTCATCTCTCGATATTATGCTGATTTAGATTCTATTATTGATATTCCGAAAGAAAAGTTTCTAATAGAGTATCGAACATTTCTTGTAGAGAAAGGAAAATCAGTTGAGATTGTACACCGGAAAAAGTCATCACCGTGGATGTCACCAACAGTTCAACCATCATTGTATATTAGACTATTTCTTCAAGTTTATGATTTTTATTATTACTTTTATGACGAACGAGAAGAAACAGATAAGGATTGTTGGGATGTACGAAATTTGAAGATTAATTATAACAATACAATCAGTAGATATTCATTAGACTTTTCGAAAATTCCGCAACCTTATAGACAATTATTTAAAAAATATATAAAGACTTGCCTAGTTGTTCAGCAATCCATTAGCTTTTCTACAGCAATATGTTATTTAAATAGACTTTTGTTTTTCTTCACCTTTTTGAAGGAGAAATATCCTGAGTGGAAAGAATTAAATCAGCTATCTAGAATGGATATTGAGGAGTATATTGAATACTTGCGACATTCTACTATTAAAAAAGGAAAATATTTAATTAATCCAGATCACAATTATGTAAATCGTTTTTTAATAGACCTTAAAACGTTTATCTCATACATACAAAAATTCGAATGGGAAGAAGCTCCGATAAAGTCAGTTATTTCACTATTGTCAATTGAGGATATTCCTAAAAAGAAAAGAGCAAAGGCTGATGAAATTAAATATATTCCGGATGAAGTATGGGAACAGTTAGTTTGCCATATTAACCAACTTTCCTCAGATCATATACCTATAATTCTTCTAATGGAAGCTACAGGTTTTCGAATTAGTGACGTTTTATCACTTATAATTGACTGCTTAGTAAAACAAGAAGATGGCTGGTGGATTATCGGAGATCAAAGAAAAGTAAGTTATAAAAATCATAAAGTTCCTATTTCAGAAGAAATTGCTAATGTTGTCTTGGTGCAGCAAGAAATTACAAAAAAGAGATCCTCTTTAGACACGAACCCTAAGAAATATTTGTTTCCAGTACTTAAAGGGAAAAGGATGGGTAATCCCATATCGCAGGATTCCATAAAGCTGAACCTTAATAAACTAGCTAACAGATGTAATATTAAGGACAAGGATGGAGAAATTTATTGGTTTAAAAATCATGCATTTCGACACCGTTACGGTGTTAATTTGATTAATAACGGAATGAATATCCTTCATGTTCAAAAATTGATGGCACATGCCAGTCCTGAAATGACATTAGTCTATGCCCAAATTCATGACCAGACACTCCGTGATGAATGGGAAAAGGCTCGAGATAATGGCGCAGTAAGATTAGATACACGTGGAGAAGTTATTGTCGCTGATTTAGCTCAACAGGCTAAAGAAAATGGAGTTGAACTGGAGTGGATACGTCACAACATGGACTCCATTCGTTTAGATCATGGGTTTTGTGTAAAAAGCCCAAAACTTCATTGTGATTTTCTTGAACAGACATTGGAACCACCATGTATTAAAAACAACTGCCGAAGTTTTCACGTTGACAAGACTTTTCTCGACTATTATCAAGAACAGATATCTAAAATGGAAGCTGATATTGAAGTATACAAAAAATCCGGAAGGTTACGTTCCATTGAGTTAATTGAACCCAAATTAAAAAGATATAAAGAATTAGCAAATGGTTTACTACATACTGGTGGAATCTTTGGTTTAGATAAAACTAGACGTGAGTATGTTGGAGATGAACGTGAGAAGGTGATGCAAAATGTCTAATGAAACCCCAAATACTGAAGGTATTATAAAATATGCGAAGTTGAAAACGGAAAAGTCCATTCAAAAAGTTGAAGAAGCGATCAAAAAGATGATAAAAAAACAAATGAAAATCAATTTTAACTCTATATCTGCAGAATCAGGGGTTTCAAAGGCATTTCTATACAGAAATACAAAACTCCGAGATCGAATCGAAACACTTCGCAAACAACAAGAGGGTCTCCCCTCAATAAAGCAAGTTAAAAGGAATATGAGTGACGCATCAAAAGATGTAATTATCGCTTCCTTACGGAAGCGAGTCAAGCATTTAGAAAAGGAAAATAAAGAAATTAAAGAACAATTGAAAATTCAATATGGGAAAATGTATGAGGATATTTAAGTTCCCACTCTTTTTCCTTTCCCTGTTGATTTTTTTCTTGTAATATGACGAAGCCATAAAAATGTTGAATGTCTTTTTTGTACAATGACATCGGATTCATGAATATTTATGTTAAAATATCGAAGAGATTTTGAAAGATTGTACTTAAAATATAGGGTCATTTAGTGGAAAAAGAAATTTCAATAGAAATAAAAAATTGCAAGGTAAAATAGTTAAAAAAGGCTGAGTATATATGAAGATTTCTTTAATTGTTGCGATGGATAAGAATAGAGTAATTGGTAAAGAGAATGACATTCCTTGGAGAATTCCGAATGATTGGAAGTATGTTAAAGATACTACAAATGGACATTCAATTATATTAGGTAGAAAGAACATTGAGTCTATCGGAATAGCTTTACCTGGCAGAAGGAATATTATTCTGACACGAGATAAAGGTTTTAATTTTGATGGATGTGAAATTGCCCATTCAATTATAGATGTTTTTGAGTTATGTAAAGATGAAGAAGAGATTTTTATTTTCGGTGGAGAACAGATTTATAGTTTGTTCTTACCTTATGTTGAAAAAATGTATATAACAAGAATTCATCATGAATTCGAGGGAGACACATTTTTTCCTGAAGTTAATTTTGATGAATGGAAAGAAGAATCTGTTGAAAAAGGAATTATGAATGAAAAAAACCCATATAACTACTATTTTCATGTTTATAAAAGAATAAATTTATTAAGCTAACAGTTTCAGAGATTTTAAGTAAAACTTTTAAAAAATGATTAAAATATTAAGCAACAATAATTTTTGGTTAGAGAGAGGTTTGGAAAATGAAAAAAATTGACATTTTAAATGGTGGATATGTGATCTTACAAGACTACATGGGTTCCGACTTATCTGTTACAAATTCAGCTCGTGTTTCTTATAACAAGAAAAAGGACGTTCTTGACGATAAAGATAAGGGACTCATTGACTTTCTCGCTCGTGAAGGTCACACAAGTCCATTCAGACACACTTCACTTCAATTTGAAGTTTACGTCCCTCTTTACGTCGCAAGACAACATTGGAAGCATATCATTGGTTCTGGATTTCAGGACCCATTCGTTGCTTGGAATGAATCTTCTCGTCGTTATATTACTGAAGAACCAGAGTTTTACATACCTAATGCTAATGAGTGGAGATCGAAACCAGCAAATTCAAAACAAGGCTCTGGCGAGAATTTAAGTGAATTATCTGGAGGAGTTTTTACAAAGAAGCTTGAAGAGCATATTGCTGAAGGTGAACGCCTTTATGAAGAAGCCATGGAAGCTGGTGTGGCTCCAGAACAAGCTCGATTATTTCTTCCTGCTTACTCTATGTTTGTGAGATATTATTGGACTGGTTCTCTTCAAGGTGTAGCCCATTTCTTGAATTTAAGACTCCCAGAGGATGCCCAATACGAAATTAGAGTTCTTGCTGAAGCTGTGCAGGAATTAGCACATGAGAAGTTTCCATTGTCCCTTGACGCTCTCCTCAAATATAACTAAAAAGTAAGGATGGTTCTTGTTAATTCCATTTATTTAAGTGCTTTAATGGAAGATGATGGCTAACGACTTTGAGTCGTTAGTCATTTTTAATCATTCTTTAAATACATGTCTATAATGAAAGAACACAATTAAATTCTAACTTTTTTATAAAAAGGTATTGATAACCAGCAGTATCCGTATAATGCTCCTCAATGGACAAGTCCGTTTCGTGGTGGAGCAAACCGTCGATGACGTGTACGGCATCCCGAGCGTTCGTATTGATGACTTTCGTATAGAACGTGGAAAACTGGTCGCTCACGAAGCGATATATCGTTGCTCCTTTTCCGGTCCCGTAGTGAGGATTCGCATCTGCGTGAAGAGACGATACACCGATCTGGACGCGCATTCCATCAGATGAGGAGGTAGTGCCATTCCCCCAATATGAAGGCAGCGCCAGCTTATGATGAAAATTGACAAGAACAGCTTGCGCTTTATTCATCGCGTCTTCGTACAGCCGCCATTGAGCTGTATTGGCCATTTGCCGATATGAAATGCTCGGCGTGGCTTCAGCCATCTTCGTAAGCCCGATGTTCGTTCCCATTGCCATAAGGGTAGCCATAAGGATTGTTGTTTCTTCCTCGTTCGGAGCGCGGTTACTGGAAGCGTGAATAAACTGCTCATGAAAATTCGTCCAGTTGGCTACTTCCATGAGCAGATCCGTAAGCTTAATTCGTGGTAGCAGCTCATAGAGGGAAAGACTGAAATTTCGGGATTCATCGGGAACATCTTTCTCCAATCGCTCAATGTGCAATTTCCCGTTCTCCAAATTTACTCCGTCCAGCTCATCGATGTGATCCGAAACCCAATTTAATCTTTGAAGTAGTGCTTCAATCCGTTCTTCAAGATATTCCTTTGCGGACAAACTGACGGCAAGCTTTGTAGCGTTAGGATCAATGCCATTCCAATCGGCTTTCGGAACAAGGTATTCCTCGAAATCCTTATGCTGACGGCTTCCGACTATGGACACGTCCCCGGAACGAACGTAATTCCGCAACTCTGTCAGGACAGCCATTTCGTAGTAATGCCGGTTGATCGTTCCGTCATCGTCGTAAACGTGCTTTTGCCAGCGGTTCGAAACGAAGTTCAGCGGCGCGCCTTCCGGAACCTTCCGCTTCCCGGTTTCATTCATATCCCGGATGATATCGACCGCCTTCATTAGCGGCTCTGCGGACTTAGTTGACCGAAATTCCAACGATTTTAGCAGCGTTGGCGTGTATTTTCGGAGCGCATAGAATTTCTTTTCTAACAAGTCCAAGTAGTCGTAATCAACTGGTCGCGCCAGCCGTTTAGCTTCCTCCACGGATGCGACGACCTGATCCCACGGCATGACGGCATCAAGAGCAACAAACGGATCAATGCCTTCGCTTCGGGCCTTAATAAGAGCGGCTCCAAGATCGGCAAAGTGAACAACCTTTTCGTTGATCGATTTACCGTTTTGCTTTTGAAGTTCCTCTTGGGCCTTTCTCCCTTTGGAAAGCAGTATCATAATCTGCCGGTCATGAATCTCGAAAGCCAGGTCTGTCAAATCCTGAATTAGTTCCAATAGGTACGCTACTAAAATCGCGTACTTTTTCGGATCATTAAAACGTCTGAAAGAATGAGGTTCGTAACGCGAACCGATTTTAGAAAGTTGACGTAGACGGTTCGGATGGATGCCTTTCGTATCGACTTGCAGCTGCAAGTCGCGTAAGTATTCGAGTTTTTCAATCACCTTCAAAAAAGAATCCGGAGAGCTAGTACCTGGAATTTCCCTTAACCATGCTAAGTAGGTTTTGCTACTTTCCGGCATGGTGGTTAAGACGCGATCCAGCTTAGCAATTTGTAATTCTGTCAGTGAACTGCTGAGCAGCTTGAATATTTTTTCTTCTGTTCGTTTGCGCGTTTCCCAAACGGCTCTTTCAATTGTAGCCATTGAAGGGAGAATGATTTTACGCTTACGTAAATCTTCGAGTGCGAGTTGAATCAGGTGTAAGGGATTGCCGTTTGCCATTGCATGGCTAAATAGATGCTTGCACAAAGAACGATATTCGCTCAAGGTGAATGTCTGGTAGCCATATTCTTTCCGGATCTCATCCAGATGCTCGTACTTCGTTGCTTCTCGGTCGCCGTAAGATGCAAAAGACTCCACATCGGCATTGATTTGCTTTGCAATATGACGAAGAATTTGAACCGGCACTTCTTTTGTATCAGAAAGTGTCCAGCCGAGATAACGAAGTACGCACAGCTGCACGGCAAAGCCGAGTCGATTATAATCTCTTCGCCGCTGCTGTATGATTTCAAGGTCATGCTGTGTAAATGTGAAATAAGTGCCCAATTCCCATTCGCCAAGATCAGGCGGTATCTGCAAATAATGCAGCCGTTCCTCCGGAGTTAGCAGTTCCCTTACTCTCGCGTACATCGTACTTCATCCCCCTATTGCCAAGCTATTTTTTCGACTTCCGCTTGCAGATCCGCACGGGTTGCCTTGACGTAAATCATCGTTGTGTCCAGACTATCGTGTCCCATAATTTGCGCCAAGCGGTGCAACGGCGTGTTTTCTGCCATCACATAGCCGAACCGGTGCCGTAGATCGTGGGCGCTCAATCCTTCGAGCCGGGCTGCTTTCATATATTTTTGAATTAAATGACGTAAAGCACGTTCGGTTAATCGATCGCCGGTCTTTTCAGATGGAAACAGAAAAGGACTGTGCGGAGGGAGTTCTGCCAGATATTTTTCTAAAGCAACTCTACACGTGGCGTTCAAAGGAACTTCCCTCTGTTTATTTCGTTTTCCGGATCGGACCGTAAGCTGACCACTACGTTTACCGATTTGAATATCTCCGGGAGCCAAGTCACACACTTCCATGCTTCGTAAGCCCGTGTGAAACATCACGATTAGAATCGTCTGATCCCGAAGAGAACCGCCATGCTCGGCCGCAGCAACCAAAGCAGCTTCTTCTTTGTCTGTCATCTGTCTGGGGCTTACCTTTTCTTCCGGAACCAATTTAACCGGCTTCGAAGGGTCGCGGCGAATCCTGGATTCTGACACGGCCCATTCAAAAAAACGTTTCAGGGTAATAAGCCGCCGGTTAATGGTCGCCGGTTTCAATTCCATTATTTTTTGTGCTGCTTCCCTATATCGCGTTAATGTTGGAGTAGCCACATCTTCAATTCGAAATATAATCTCTTCCTCTTGGTGGTAGGCGGTCTCAAACCAGCCGATGAAATGTTTTAGGTCGCTTGCATACTCTTTTAGTGTTTTGGGATTCAAATCTTCGTGGGTGGTGAGAGCGTGAATGAAGTCCTGAATCGTCTGATCGCCCTGTTCCGAAATCCCCGGTGTTTCTCTCATTAGCAAAGCCTCCAAATCTTGTCTTACATTAGCGGACATCAAGTGTATGCTTTGAAAACACCAAATGACCGCTAATCTTAATTAGCGGTCATTTAATATTAGGAGATCATTCCTTCATGATGGTTCGTAGAGACGATTTGCGCAACCGAGGAAACACTCGTGCAGCAAATGAATCGGCAACGAATCGCGCTATAGGAATCGTTTCTGCGCGATACTTCACGAAGCATATTTTTTATTTTAATATCAATTCGATGATGTTGCTTGTTTTGCCACCGGATGACGAACTTTTTTGACGCATTGTCATCCTCCCTGCACCTGCCATTTCCACGAGAATTTGCCCGATGGCGTTTGTGGTATCAATCACCATGTTTTTGATTGCTTTAGGTTCCAGCGTCACCCCGTTGTCGATGGCTGTGCCATCGATCACACTTGGCAATACATTGCCGTTTGCACTGTCTTTGACGACCATGTTAATATTTTTTTCTTCGTCGCTGCCATTGTTGATCGCCACCGAAAGTGTGGTTTCTCCGTTTTTGCGAGACATCGTGAACGTGGTTTTTGAACTGTTTTCAAGCATGGGTAAACGCCTCCTTAAGCGATTGAATTATTTTGGTTTAACATATCAAAAATGCGCTGTTGTTTATTTTTTTCATCATCGAGCAGTTTGGAAATAATCCCTTCCAAATTCGTCGTCCCCGACGTGCCGCAGGTACAGCCGCTTGTTGATCCGCTAGAAGGCTGACAGTTACAGCAGGTACGGCATTTGCAAAACAAAAGCAATAAGGCTAAAAGCACGGAATTGTCGCTAATTTGAATTTGATTGCCAACGGTGAAGTTGTTGCCATTGGAGACGGTGTTTGCCGAGTTGTTTGCCGAGCTCGCTAACCCGTTTGCCGTGCTCACTAAGGCGCTGTTGTAGTCAAAGGTGTTGTTGGATTCACTGGTATTCGTGGATTCGTTGGTGGCGCAGCTGGTGGAGTTTAACGTGCTGTTGGCGGTGCTTGCGTTGTCGTTCGTTGAAGAGTTGTCAGCATTGGAGGTATTGGTGGTAGTATTATCGCCTGTCGACGCTGTTGCTGTAGGCGTAGAGGTGTTATCACCTGTGGTGGCAGTGGCACTGGTTGTGGATGAATTATCGCCAGTGGTTGAGGAACTGTCACCTGCACTCGATGTAGCATCTGTATCCGATGAGTTTGTTGCAGGACCACTTGTTGTGGTTGACGTATTATCACCATTCGTTGATGTGCTATCACCTGAGCTGCTGGTGGCGTCCGTATCCGATGAGTTGGCCGCAGGACCACTACTTGTGGTGGAGGTATTATCTCCATTGGTGGAGGTACTATCACCCGATGACGAAGTGCTGGTGGCGTCTGATGCGTTGTTCGAGCCGCTAGTTGAGGTTAATGTATCGGTCACGGTAGCCGAACTATCATTATCACTGTTGTTGGTTGCACCACTGGTGGAATTAACCGTTTCGTTAATGGTAGAGTCACTATCGGTATTAGAGGTATTGTTCGAGCCGCTTGTGCTTGTTAATGTGTCATTGACAGTAGCCGAACTATCATTATCACTGTTGTTGGTTGCACCACTGGTGGAATTAACCGTTTCGTTAATGGTAGAGTCACTATCGGTATAGTATCTTGTTATCATCCTTGACATGGGTATAGAATGAGTATCATGCCGAAAATCACTTTCCCACGGAGGCTGAACGGGTTGCAGGTCACGACATTGGAGCAATGGCGCGCTTGGGCCGCCGACTTCAACGCGCTGCCTTATGTGCTGTGCGAGACATGGACGGGGCGTATCTTTTCCTGGGAGCGCGTATGGGTGGAGCGTTCGCCGCACGCGGTTCTGCTGGAAAGCGGGAAGGGCGGCCGTTACACGTATCTCGGACTGCACCCGGAATCGATCATCGTATGCCGGAACGGCGAGGCGGAGGTGCGCCGCTTGGACGGAACGCCGACAGGGGAGCCGGAACGCCGCCGGCAGCCCGCGCTCGAAGCTGTTCGCGACTGGATGCGCTCAGGAAGGAAGAGTCGGCCCCTCCCCCTCCCAGTCGCGGGGCGAAGGCGCGAGGCGGGGCGGACGCCGTACCCCTCCGTACCGTGCAGGGCGGAAGTGGCCACACGGTCCCTGGGGCCCGGCGCCCCCACCCTCACCCTTCTTCTATTCAAGCTGTTCGCGACTGGATGCGCGCTTATCGTGCGCCCGCCGTTCCCGGCGCTCCGCGCTTCCTGGGCGGCGCCGCGGGGTTCTGGTCGTACGACTTGGCGCGATCCATCGAGCGATTGCCGCAGCTGGCCGTTGACGATCTGATGATGCCGGACGCGATGTTTATGCGTTTCCATCAATTATTCGTATTCGACCACGAAGCGAAAAGGCTGTATTTCTGCGTCATCAAGCGGTGGGAGCCGGGCGCCGGCAAGCTCCTTGACGTGCTGTACGGGGAGGCGGAACGCGAGGCGGAAGCGATGCGGGACGCTTGGCGCAGTTGGCGTCTGGACGAGCCTGACGCGAAGTCTGCGGCACGAGAGGCGCTGTGGTCGAACATCCCCGATGCGGCCCGCCTGCGGACCGGAGCCGAGGCATGGCCGGACCTGCATATCGATTTTCCGGAAGAGGATTACAAAGCCGCCGTTCGCCGGATCCAGGAGTATATTCGTGCCGGGGATGTGTTCCAGGTCAATCTGGCGCTCCGGCAGCATCGTGTGCTGCGCAGTGCCCCAACTGAGATTTATGAATGGCTGCGCATGATCAATCCGTCTCCCTATATGGGGATGATTCGGATGCCGGGATTGGAGATCGTCTCCGGTTCGCCGGAACTGCTCGTCCGGCTGGAACGCGGACGGGTATCGACCCGGCCGATCGCCGGCACCCGCAGGCGCGGATTCGATGCGGAAGAGGAGACGCGATTCCTGCGTGAACTGCGCGAGAATGAGAAAGAACGAGCGGAACATATTATGCTTGTCGACCTGCTGCGCAACGACATCGGACGCATCGCCCGTTACGGCTCCGTGCGGGTCAGCGAGCTGATGACGATCGAGTCGTATTCGCACGTCATGCATCTGGTGTCGCAGGTGGAGGGGGAGTTGGCCGAAGGATTGGACGGCTTCGATGTCATACGGGCCGTATTTCCGGGCGGGACGATCACCGGCGCGCCGAAAATTCGCACGATGGAGATCATCGAGGAGCTCGAGCCCGTACGCCGCGGGCTGTATACCGGTTCGATCGGGTGGATTGACTATACCGGGGATATGGAATTTAATATTGTTATACGGACGCTGGTGGTGAAAGACGGCATCGGTTACGTACAGGCGGGGGCTGGGATCGTCATCGATTCTTCTCCCGAGCGGGAATACAAGGAATCGCTGAACAAGGCGAGAGCGCTGTGGAAAGCGATCGAACTGAGCGAAAGGGAGGGAACGACGTGATTCTGGTTATCGACAATTACGATTCGTTTACGTACAACCTTGTCCAGTATTTGGGCGAACTCGGGGAGGCAGTGGAGGTAAGACGGAACGACCAAGTTACCTTGGACGAGATCGCCGAACTGAAGCCGGACCATATCTTGATCTCGCCCGGCCCCTGTACGCCGAATGAAGCGGGCATCAGTCTGGCCCTGATCGATCGGTTCAAGGGAGAAATTCCGATCCTCGGCGTATGTCTGGGCCACCAGTCCATCGCCCAGGCTTTCGGCGGGGAAGTCGTCCGCGCCGAGCTGCTGATGCACGGCAAGACGTCGCAGATCCGCCACGACGGCAAAACGATTTTCACCGGCATTCCATCGCCGTTTACGGCAACGCGTTACCATTCGCTGATCGTGAAGCGCGAGACGTTGCCGGAAGATCTGGAGATCGGCGCGGAGACGGCGGAGGGCGAGATTATGGCGCTTCGCCATCGGAAGTACCCGATCGAAGGGGTGCAGTTCCATCCCGAATCGATTATGACGGAACACGGACACCGGCTGCTTCGCAATTTCCTGGACTTGACCAAAGCCGAGAGCGGGTTGCGATGAAGATCGGCTTTAACGGGTGTTTGGTAGAAGAGAAGGAAGCCGTGATCTCGGTATTCGATCACGGCTTTATGTACGGAATGGGCTGTTTCGAGACGTTCCGCACGTACGGCGGACGGCCGTTCTTATTCGATGCCCACATGAATCGCCTGGAGGGCAGCTTGCGGACGATCGGCATCGCGGTAAACATCGATCGGCCGGCTGCGCGGGAATTGATCCGGGCGCTGATCGAGGCCAACGGGTTCACGGAGGCTTATATCCGCTATGCTGTGTCTGCCGGCGCCGGTGCGGTCGGACTGCCGAACGAGGATTATGCCGCGCCCAATACGATCGTGTATGCGAAGCCTCTGCCTCCGATTGCAGACGACGCCGAGCCGTCCGTCCGGCCGCTGCAGGTGCTGCGGCTGCCGCGGAATACGCCGGAAGGCGAACGGCGGATTAAATCGTTTCATTATATGAATAATATTCTGGGAAAAAGGGAAATCAACCGTTATCCGTGGGCGGCGGGGGCGGAAGGCTTGTTCCTGACGGCGGACGGTCACGTTGCTGAAGGGATTGTCAGCAACGTTTTCTTCGTCATCGACGGACGCGTGATTACGCCGCCGCTGCACACCGGCATTCTGGCGGGCGTCACGCGCGGTTTCGTACTGGAGCTGCTGCAAGCGCTGGGCATCCCGGCCGCGGAAGAAATGTTGACGCTTCAGGATGCCGTCCGGGCGCAGGAAGTGTTTCTGACGAACTCGATCCAGGAAATCGTCAGGGTAGATCGCATTTTCGATCCGAACGGCGTCTGTATCTGGCGGTTCCCGGGAGATGAACATTCCGATGCCGCGAAACGTCTGTTTGCCGCTTACCGGCAAGCGGTGAAAGGGGCAATGAACGGATGAGACAACACATCATGGTCGGGAAGCATTGGCAGCCGTATAAACGGCGATACGACTTTCCGGGGGGCATACCGCTGACGTTGGGCGAACGCACGCTGCTGATGGGCATTCTCAATGTGACGCCGGATTCGTTCTCCGATGGGGGCAGGTATCTGGATCCCGCCGCGGCCGAAGCGCATGCGCGGGCAATGGTTGAAGCGGGAGCCGACCTGCTTGACGTAGGCGGAGAATCGGCGCGCCCGGGACATATGCCGGTGTCCGCTGAAGAAGAATGGGCCCGCCTCCTTCCCGTTCTCGAGCGTCTGCGCGAGACGGTGCGGACGCCGATCTCCGTCGATACGTACAAGGCTGAAGTGGCCGAACGCGCCCTGTCGGCCGGCGCGCACATCCTCAACGACATCTGGGGATTCCGCAAGGACCCGGAGATGGCCGCCGTCGCCGCTAAGCACGGGTGTCCGGTCATCTTGATGCATAACCGGGAGCAGCCGGTGTATAACGATTTCCTGTCCGACGTGAAGCGCGATCTGGAGATCAGCGTGGAGATCGGACTGAAGGCCGGCGTCAAGCCGGACAGCATCTGGCTGGATCCGGGGATCGGGTTCGGCAAAACGCTCGAACACAACCTTGAGATCATGCGGCATCTGCACGAGATCGCGGCGATGGGGTTTCCCGTCCTGCTCGGCACTTCGCGCAAATCCATGATTCAGCGCACGCTGGGACTCCCGTCCGATCAGGTTCTTGAGGGGACTGCGGCGACGGTGGCGCTGGGCATCGCGCAGGGATGCCAGATCATGAGGGTGCATGATGTTGCGGAAATGAGCAAGACGATACGCATGACGGACGCCATGATGGGGGCGGTCTCGTCGGCGCGGGAGTGAACGGGAATGGACAAGATTCGAATCGAACGGCTGGAATGCTACGGCTATCACGGCGTGTTCCCGGAGGAAAACCGGCTGGGACAGCGTTTCTATATCGATGTGGAGATGGGGTTGGATCTCCGTCCGGCCGGTACGGAGGATGATTTGACCCGAAGCGTCAATTATGCGGATGTATGTCTCCTTATCCAGGAGATCGTGGAGCTGAACCGTTTCCAGTTAATTGAAACGGTGGCGGAAACCATTGCATCACGGGTACTCGACACTTATACTATAGTCGAGGAAACGACTGTTCGGGTTACGAAGCCGCATCCCCCTGTGCCGGTTCGCTTCGGCGGCGTCAGTGTCGAGATTCATCGAAGGCGGGATGATCGATGATGGGTTCGGCGACGATCGCCTATATCGGACTCGGTGCGAACTTGGGGGACAAAGAAGAGCAGCTGCGTCAGGCCGTTAAGAGGCTGCACGGTGAAACCGGCATCCGCGTGGAACGCTGCTCCAATATTTACGAGACCGATCCGGTCGGGTTCACCGATCAACCGCCGTTTTTGAATATGGTTGCGCGAATTCGAACCATTCTTAAGCCGGAGCCGCTGTTGGACGTCTGCGCTAAAATCGAGCGTTCGCTGGGCCGCGTACGGGACGTTCGCTGGGGGCCCCGCACGATCGATCTTGATGTGCTGCTGTATGGGGATGAAGTAGCGGAGCTGCCCCGATTGACCATTCCGCATCCGCGCATGTTCGAACGGCTTTTCGTACTGATTCCGCTGCTGGAAGTTCTTGACGAAGATGCTTCGGCTGCCGTATCTTCCCGCGAGGCTTTGGAGACACTGGATGGAAAGGAAGGCGTTCGGCTATGGAGAAAAATCAATTGGCCCGAAGAATTCGAGCATTCCGCAAACTGAAAGGGCACACCCAATTGGAATTTGCCGAGCAACTGGACATCTCCATCGGCATCCTGGGCGCGTGTGTGTCAAGCAATTGTGGGCAGAAATCTGAGATTGGTGAAATCTATGCTTCAGCTTCAATCTTGGCAGCGCTTTAATTTCTTCTTTCCTCGCTATGGATGACCATCCTGGTCTCATCCGCGCAATCCCTTCAACGCCATCCCCAACGGACTGTTCTGTTTCGAAGTGTGGAGCGTTCGCAACATCCCGTTGATGACGCCTGTCGTGAACGCTTTGGGCTTCTTGAACAATTGCTGAATGCGGAATGGGGGCCCCGCTTGCTGCTTGTCCGTTGATTCAATCTGTCTGCCTTCCGGTAACTCTGTACGTCCTTCCCTGCGGATGATGATCGACCGCAGCATCGCTTGCACACCTCGTACACTCCAGCTGTATCCGCCGCGCTTCGTTCGCTTCGCAAATACCCGCATTTGGGATTCTGCGCTTCCCATCGGACGCATCCCTGCCGGATCCAACCCGTTTGCTTCGAGTACCTTACGGTAATCGAGGAGATGCTTTTCATGGCGGCGCAAAAAGGCTTTGAATCGTTCCCAATTCTCGCGGCGATCTTCGCGGATGCGATCATCCGGAACGGCGTCGATTGCAGCGAACAACGCTTGCGGATCATACGCCGCCAGTGCCCGGCTCGCCGCTCTCCAATGCGTGGGAAGGTCGCGTAAATAGTGTTTCAAATCCCGTGCAACATGAAAGCGATCGAGCGTGTAGATGCAGCGATGAAAGTAGGACGCGCATTCCCCGATCCATTCCGCTCCGTCCCCATTGACGACCAGCCACGTATCCTCATCCACGTCATAATGTTCGATCAGAAAGTCACCGAAGCCTTCCCAAAAGGAAGCGCCGCTTCCCGTATGCAGATAGTGGGTTTTGTTTCTCAGTTGGACCCGCCTGCCGTTTTTTTCCCATCCTTCATGGATGATCGCCATCTTGTTCTCTTGGCCTTGCTGCCTCGTCCTCTGAAGCTTCGTGTATAACCCGTCCACTTCGACAAACAGCACTTTCGCCGGTTTCTTTTCTTCCGGCACGATTGCAGCCGCTTGTTCCGCTTTGGCAATGAGGCGTTGCCGGATCGTCTCATGGCTAATGGCTTGATACCCCAGGAGCGCTTCAATTTGCCGCGCTGCCTCATGGTAAGACGGTCCCACGGTTGCCAGTTCCACCGCCCACTCTTCAAGACGCGGGCTGATGCCGGATTGGCCATCGAAGGCCAGCGCTTGATCCAACAAGTAGACGCAGGTTTCTTTTTCGCGATCCAGATACAACCTTCGTGCGAACGTGATTTCGCCAAATGATGTGCTCATCGTCACTTTACGCGTGTCGCGCAAGCGATATCGGGCATGATCGCGATTCTCCATGATCCATTTATCGATCTCTTCGAGGCAGCGAACCATGACATCGGCAAACATCGCTTGCAATTGTTGAAATAAATTCACTTCGAGTTCTTTCATTGTCGGCAGATTCATGATAGACTTTTGCATGAGGCTTCTCCTTCCTAAGTGTGGTTTTCGTCGACTTACACTCTACCAAGAAGGGAAGCCTTTTTCCATGCTTTTCCGCATTCGTTCACCAATTATTCCTTTTTTCTGCCCACAAACATTTTACACTCACGACTATGCTGGTTACATCAATTATCAAATAACTCGGGATACATTTTCACAATATCCGCATTTAAGGCTCGATCCTCAGTTTTTTTATTTTTATTGATGGATATGATTTTTTCTAGCCCTTCTTCGTCTTGGAAGGTTTTATATGTGCTTTTGACCGCCACTTCGAGATACTGTTTTTTGAGTAATTTAATCTCGTTCTCTAGCGTTTTAATCTGGTCTTCTTTTAAGGACAATTGAGCGGCTAAGTCTTGGTTTTCCTGAAGAATTGTGTCATACCCCTTAGCCTTTTGATGCAAAGCATTTAGCATTTCATTATAGTGAGCTAATGCATTAATCAAACCCGTTTTATTGTTCCAGTATGTTTCAACAAGCTCAACAACATTTGGTAAGGGAAGTGCACCATCAGTTTCTACAACCTCCTGTTGCACTGGCTCGTTGACCTTCGCGATTTGCTCTGACATTCTTCTTGTCCAAATAAATCGATTTATTCCGGTCTCTCTTTCCAAAATGGAAGGATTAATCTTCTTCCCTGGATTCTTTGAGATATATTTTAATAAGATGTCTTTTAATTGCTTATCTGTATATTTTGGCGGTGCTCCCTTTTTCACAATTCATCCTCCAGAAGATGAGAATCGACCATCGCTTTTTGATCCATCAATCTCCTCAGTTCACTGCAAGCTGAGGATAGCTTTTCTTGGCCCGTTTGCTGATAGGTCAACGTTGCACAATCGTAATTCATGGATTTTGTGACATATCGAATGAGCTCCAATTGTTCCTTTAATCTCCCTTCCAGCGCATCAGAACAATCTTTCAACCATGCTAATCCCTTTTGTTCGTCCTCTGGCGAGAAAAAATAATATTCGCAAAAGCGGCAATCCCCAACCTGACAGCGCGATGGGTGATCCGTACAATAGCCATGTTCCACTTTGTATGTCTCTTGAAAATCGCCAACTCGGTAGATTCTACTTTTGGCAATTACGGCTTGTGTCCCAACATCCCAATTTGACCTCATTAAGTTCTTACGGTTCATCCGGAGCATCTGCGCCGCGTGATGGACGAAAGATTGAGCGAAGTGATCCAAATGTTTATGGTAATGTAATTGGGTTTCCAGTTGGCTATGTCCGCCTATGCGGGCAATAGTAAGCATATTAAACCCTTGCAGCATCATATTGCAAAAGGCAAAGTGTCTGGTATCGCCAGGCTTTATTCTTTCTAAATCACCGTACTTCGGAGTAACGATATCACCATAAAATCGATCAATGATATTGATAAATTGGAAAGCGCCCATCTTTTCTCGCGCTTTTTCCTTTGTTTTTGTTTTAACGTATTTCCGATATGCCTTGTACGAGATCAAATAGGAGGATTCAGAATCGTAAGCTGATGTAAGTTGATTATAGTCATCAATAAATTCAAAGACTTCTTGATTCACCTGGACAGTATCCGTTATCTTATAATGCTACATAGAATCTAGACAGCAAAAAAGGAGTTTCTTAGTTGTATGGCAACCAGTAGAAGAAAGTTCACACCGGAGGAGAAAGCGCAAATCGTACTGGAAATTTTAAAGGAAGAAAAGTCGGTTTCGCAGCTCTCATCTGAGCATGGCATTCATGCAAATGTCCTCAACCGGTGGAAATCAGAAGCTGTCCAGAATCTAGCGCAATTGTTTGTCGATGATCGCAAAGGCATCACGAAGATGAAAAACGATTATGAAAACACGATCAACGACCTCTACGCCGAGATTGGAAAGCTGACCAGTCAATTGTCGTGGCTCAAAAAAAAATCTGGCTTCTAACCTGTCCCGCGAAGAACGTATGGATCTTCTAGAATGGGATTGCCCCGAGCACTCGCTCAGCGTTCAGGCCGATCTATTAAGTCTGAATCGCTCCAGCCTTTATTATAAGCCGGTCCCTCCCTCCCCGGAGGAAATTCGCCTCAAACACCGGATTGATGAGATTTACACAGAGCATTCGTTTCTGGGTTACCGGAGGATTGCTGCAATTATGAATAGGGAAGGAGACAGTATTCACGAAAACACTGTCAGGCGCTACATGCGCGAAATGGGCCTTATGGCTATTCATCCTGGGCCAAATCTGAGTAAGCGGGATCTACAACACAGGGTTTATCCATATCTGCTTCGGAAACTGAATATTACAGAGCCTGATCAGGTGTGGAGTGTGGATATTACATATATTCGCATGAAATACGGCTGGATGTACCTGTACGCCGTCATGGATTGGTATTCCCGTTACATCGTAGATTGGCAACTGGATCAAAGCTTGGAGATCGGTTTCGTGCTTGAGACCATGAAACGTGCATTCACACGACGTAAGCCCGGGATTGTCAACAGCGATCAAGGCAGCCACTTTACGAGTCCGAAGTATATCGATCTACTGCAAGAAAACGAGGTTCGTATTAGTATGGATGGCAAAGGCAGGGCTACGGATAACATAGTCATCGAGCGCTTTTGGCGCAGCCTGAAGTACAATGAGGTCTACATCAACGACTACACAAGTCCTCGGGAGACCAGGCAAGGTGTGGATCGATACATCCATTTACACAATTATTACTTGCCTCATCAGTCCTTGCAGAACCATACACCTGCTTCAGTATATAACCGGGACGTTGTACTTCTATCCACATGTTCGGGCCGTCGCTGACACCAAAAGGGCGAGGCGATGGAACGAGTGATGATGAGGCCGGAAGGGTCGCGCAAGGTGGCGGTTCTCAACGGGAGCCGCCAGCTTGATAAGGTGATAGGCGGCCAGTGGGTGACGCTCAAGGTGCTGCCGGAAGCGGGCTTGCCGAAGGGCGTCTATTTCCTCGATGACGCCCAGCGCCCGCCCGTGCGCAATGCCCCGGTGAGCTACACGGGGCAGGTGCTACAGGTGGACTATGAAAAGGTCTACCAACTGCACGGGCGCGGTATCGTCGTGCATGACCGCTCGGTGTTCCGCGATCTGGAAAAGGGCGGCCCCGCGCTCGCCGAAGGGCAGCGGGTCACGGTCAACTATCAGAATGGCCGGGGAGCCGCCGTAGGGCGCGAGACGGGAAGCGTAGCCCGTTCTCGAGAACGGGGCGGCGGCGTCGAACTGTAAGGGAGGAAGCGAGAACGAAAGGGCCGGGCGACCGGCCCTTTTTTCGTGCCCCGCGATCAGTGCCGCCGGGCGAGGCGGCGAAGGCCGCCGGTATAGAACCGGCGCAAGGCGATGAGCGCGACCGCGAGGGCCAGCGGCTTGCCGTAGACGGCGAAGCTCTCGGCGGTGCGCCCTGCGGCCATCGCCATTGCGAGGATCAACAGGCCATAGCCGCCGAAGATCCACGCGCCGATTCCGGCGAGGCGGTAAGTGGGGCCGTAGGCCGCGCCTAGCAGGCGGTGAAGGGCGGTATTGAACATGGTGGCACCTCCGTTTGTGAGTTGGGCCGTATGGCGATCACGTTGCACCGTGGCAAAGCGTCCTTGCACCCTTGGGCCGGAGCATCGCGGCGGACGCCTCCGGCGTTGCAAGGGCGCGGCGGTGCGATCCTGACGGCATCGCGGCCCGCAAACGGGGCCTGTCGCTGCCATGTTACGCCCGAAACTGCCCGGCGCGAACCTCTCGACCGCCACAGGAGGCGCAGGAGCGGCTTTAGCGGGTGGCCTGGGCCTTGGATACCCCACAAGGCCCAAAGGCCGCCAGCGGCCCGGAAAACGGCCCTAGCGGGCACGTCTCCCTTTCCGGGGCGGCGTCTTGGCCGCCTTCACCTGTTCCTCGTCCTCGGCGGCCCGTAGCGCGTCGTAAAGGGCCGTCTTGCCGATCTTGAGCGCGCCCGCCGCCTCGCGCACCGTCAACCCCTTGTCGTGCATCAGGGCCTTGGCCCGTTTCAGCACGGCAGCGGTGACAACTGGCCTTCGGCCGCCGCGTCGGCCGCGCGCGGCGCGGCCGCCACGGCTAAACCGGCCTTGGTGCGCTCGCGGATTAGCTCGCGCTCGAACGCGGCCAGCGCGCCGAAGATATGGAAAATCAGCGCGCCGCTGGCCGTGGTGGTGTCCATGCCCGGATCGGTGAGCGACCGAAAGCCGATTCCTCGGCTGCGCAAGTCCTCCACCACGGCGACAAGATGCGCGAGCGACCGGCCTAGCCGGTCGATCTTCCAGACCACAAGCGTGTCGCCGGGCCGTAGGTAGGCCAACGCCTCGTCCAGTCCCTTGCGCTCGGCCTTCGCACCGCTCGCCACGTCCTGAAAGATGCGGGAGCAACCGGCGCGCTCTAGCGCGTCGATCTGCAAGGATATGTCCTGCTCCGGCGTGGAAACGCGGGCGTAGCCGATCCGCGCGCCCGATCCGCCGGGCAAGGTCATTTCGTGGGTGCGGCCTTCGTCTGCCGGATCGCGCAAGCTGGCCTCCTTACTGGCTGTGACGGAAATTATGCGTGCTTGCTTTCGAGCTGGTCGGCGAGCGCGTTCGTCCCGGCCAGCACGGTTTCAAGATTGGTGGTGTAGTCGTTGATGACGTCGAAGCCGGTATTGCCGTAGATGAAGCGAACCCACCCGGCCCGCTTCAACTTGCCGTCCTCGCCGGGCGTCATGGCAAACAGATAGTCCTCGTCGGTGCTGAACATGGCGGCGATGATCGCGCGCACGTCCGTGCTGGCCTCCAAGGCGATTTCCTCGCCGTCGAACACGGCCACCTTGTAGCCTGCCGCTATCAAGTCCTTGGCGGCCCGGCGCGCAATCTGCCGCTCGATCTTCTGCCGCGTCTCTACCTTCATCCTCTCGCCCTCCCTTACTGCGCCGCTGTTTCAAGCTGGCTGCTGATTTCCGAAAGATCGACGCCCTCGATCTCGCTCAAGGCGCTGTCGAGCGCGTCTATCGCTTCCTGCATCGCCTGCCCGCGCTCGCCGTCCTGCAAGCTCTCCGGCAGGTTTTCACGCGCCGATTCCTCGCCGTCGCGGACCTCTTGAATGATCTCCTGCGCGGCCTGTAGCGCGGCCTCGGCCTCGGCGATCTTCGCGCTCGCTTCCTCGATCCGCTTGCGCCGTTCCTTGTTCATTTTGGTGTCGCCCCTCTCGTCTATGCCTTGCGGCTCTGGATCACTTGAACCGTCTCGCCCTCGTCGTAGATCGTCGTCGCGGTCCAGTGGTTGAGATCGACATGCACCTTGCCGTCGCGGACAAAGCGGACCTCGGAAACCCGGTCCACAAAGGGGCTCTGTTGCAAAGATTGGCGGCAGTCAGAGGTAGGCTGTCGCTCTGCGCCGATCAGGCGGCTGCTGCGAAATGGTGGTTGAGCATGCCCATGGCCTCCGTCAGCGCCGAGGGCCCAATGCCAAAAGCTCTCTCCACAAGGCGCACCTCGCCCCTGATGCCGGGCTGCAGGCACCAGGGGCGAGCCTGTCCTTTGCGCAGGGCTCGCATGACTTCGAATCCCTTGATCGTGGCATAGGCCGTGGGGATCGATTTGAAACCGCGCACCGGCTTGATCAGTATCTTGAGCTTTCCGTGATCGGCCTCGATCACGTTATTGAGATACTTCACCTGCCGGTGGGCCGTCTCCCGGTCCAGCTTTCCTTCGCGCTTCAATTCGGTGATCGCTGCACCATAGCTCGGCGCTTTGTCGGTATTGAGCGTGGCAGGCTTTTCCCAGTGCTTCAGGCCTCGCAGGGCCTTGCCCAGGAACCGCTTCGCTGCCTTGGCGCTGCGGGTCGGCGACAGGTAGAAATCGATCGTGTCGCCCCGCTTGTCGACTGCCCGGTACAGGTAGGTCCACTTGCCCCGCACCTTGACGTAGGTTTCATCCAGGCGCCAGCTCGGATCAAAGCCACGCCGCAGCGTCGTGCATCAGCCGCACAACCTCGTCGATATCACCCGAGCAGGCGACCCGAACGTTCGGAGGCTCCTCGCTGTCCATTCGCTCCCCTGGCGCGGTATGAACCGCCGCCTCATAGTGCAGTTTGATCCTGACGAGCCCAGCATGTCTGCGCCCACCTTCGCGGAACCTGACCAGGGTCCGCTAGCGGGCGGCCGGAAGGTGAATGCTAGGCATGATCTAACCCTCGGTCTCTGGCGTCGCGACTGCGAAATTTCGCGAGGGTTTCCGAGATGGTGATTGCGCTTCGCAGATCTCCAGGCGCGTGGGTGCGGACGTAGTCAGCGCCATTGCCGATCGCGTGAAGTTCCGCCGCAAGGCTCGCTGGACCCAGATCCTTTACAGGAAGGCCAACGGTGGCGCCCAAGAAGGATTTCCGCGACACCGAGACCAATAGCGGAAGCCCCAACGCCGACTTCAGCTTTTGAAGGTTCGACAGCACGTGCAGCGATGTTTCCGGTGCGGGGCTCAAGAAAAATCCCATCCCCGGATCGAGGATGAGCCGGTCGGCAGCGACCCCGCTCCGTCGCAAGGCGGAAACCCGCGCCTCGAAGAACCGCACAATCTCGTCGAGCGCGTCTTCGGGTCGAAGGTGACCGGTGCGGGTGGCGATGCCATCCCGCTGCGCTGAGTGCATAACCACCAGCCTGCAGTCCGCCTCAGCAATATCGGGATAGAGCGCAGGGTCAGGAAATCCTTGGATATCGTTCAGGTAGCCCACGCCGCGCTTGAGCGCATAGCGCTGGGTTTCCGGTTGGAAGCTGTCGATTGAAACACGGTGCATCTGATCGGACAGGGCGTCTAAGAGCGGCGCAATACGTCTGATCTCATCGGCCGGCGATACAGGCCTCGCGTCCGGATGGCTGGCGGCCGGTCCGACATCCACGACGTCTGCTCCGACTCGCAGCATTTCGATCGCCGCGGTGACAGCGCCGGCGGGGTCTAGCCGCCGGCTCTCATCGAAGAAGGAGTCCTCGGTGAGATTCAGAATGCCGAACACCGTCACCATGGCGTCGGCCTCCGCAGCGACTTCCACGATGGGGATCGGGCGAGCAAATCGGAAATCGCCACCTCGCCGGGCTGGCAAGCGTCGTTGCCGCCCTCATAGCTCGGCGTGTAGTTCGCCAGTCCGCCGGGCTTCTCGTCGCTCCACTCGGCATCAATGCCAACGGTGAACCTCGCCGCGTCCCGGTGCGGAAAGAAGCGCAGCCGGTAATGTTTGCCGTGCCCGGCAATCACGTTGATAGCGTCGTTTTCGGCGATGTAATAGGACAGCGGAATGAAGCTCGCCGCGCCGTTGTCGATGACGAAGTGCGAATCTTCGGCCACCACGCGCTCAATCAGCGCGTCAAAGTTACGCTCGACCAGCGAGCCGCCTTCCATCAGTTCAAGGCGCTGGGTGCCGAAAGCCTTATAGCCCGCAAGGGTGGCGTTCACCGGGTCCGTATCGACGGCAACGACCGGCTCGCCCTTGGCGCGCAGGTATTGCGTGATGAGGCTCGACACGAAGGACTTGCCGACGCCGCCTTTGCCTTGCAGGGTGAAATGAACTTGCTTCATAAAATCGTCGCTCCTTTCAGATGAGATCGTCGCGGTCATTGCCGCTGTTTGGGTTGTGCTGGAATCCGGGCCGGGCGGGTTTGCCGGGCCGCTGTCCGGGGGAAGTTCCGGCGCTTGCGGCTCCGGCACTTCCTGCGGTGGGTTGCTGTGCCGGTCCTGCGCTTGTCGCTGGGGCCGGGGAGGGGACTTGCGGGGCGGCGGCGTGGCCTTGCCCGCTTCCGGTTTGGTGCCTGTCATGGTCTGCCTTCCTCACATATCTGCCGACATACTTTGTGAATTGCGGATACCCGATCCCGAGTTGGTCCTTGTGATCGTCGTAGATCGACCGCATCGGGTGGCCCGCGTCGAGCAGCCTTTGGAAGTCAGCCAGACGGGCCAGAAAGGCGACCCGGCCCGCGCCGCGATGCACCTTTTTGGTGTTATCCGTCATCTGCTGTTTCTCCGATAAAGCGCCTCATTTTGCCGCGTGGCGACTCACTATAGCGCGTTAGGCAACTCAACGCAATTCTAGTAAATTTAGGGCAATTGCGCAAGCCCGTTAAGGCAATTTAGCGCAACTGAAGGCAATTCTAGGCAAGTTAAGGCAAGCGCGCAAGGGAAATATCGCCTGTAGGCGATATTTCTGGCATCCTTGCGTAGAGTTGCGTAAAATTGGCAGAGACAGGACGGCAAGATGTGTGTTGTGGGCCTACGCGGCGAGCCGCGCAGACCCCCAACACCGCCCCTTACTCGCCTGCGGCTCGACGGCATCTTGCTCTGCGAGGCTCACGGTCGCTGCCGCGACGAAGGGGAGGCACCAAACGAAAAGGAGGGCGCGCAGCGCATGGCAGACGACGACATGAACGAGCAGGCCGACCGGCCCCGGCGGAAGGTTCCGCCGATCAAGGTATGGGTGACGGACGGCGAGAAAGCGGAGATCGCCGTCCGGGCGGCGCAGGCCGGTCTATCGCTGTCCGCCTACATGCTGGCGGCGGGCCTCAATCATCCGATCCGGTCCGTCTACGACCTCAAGGCCGTGGCGGACCTTGGCCGGGTCAACGGCGACCTTGGCCGCGTGGCCGGGCTGCTAAAGCTGTGGCTGGCCGAGAAGCGCGGGCAGGGCGCACGGCCCATCGACGTTGAGAAGATGATGACCGAGTTCCGGGCCTTGCAGACCGAGCTATCGGCCATCATGCGGCGGGCGCTCAAATGATCGCCAAGCGAGTGCCGAGGCGGGCGGGCACTTCCAGCCCGGCGCGGCTTGTCCGCTACATGGTGGCGGCCCAAGGCGGTATCGAGCCGGAAAGCTGGAAGCGCACCGCCGATTACATTCTGGACAGCAAGGGTACGACGACGCAGGGCGAGAAGGTCGCCAGCTATCGCGTAACGAACTGCGGCACCGATGACCCGGCGCAGGCCACGACGATCATAGAGGCCACGCAGGCGGCCAACACGCGGTCCAAGGCGGACAAGACCTATCACCTTGTCTACAGCTTTCCGCCGGGCGAGCGCCCGCCGCTCGACGTGCTGCACGCCATCGAGGACGAGCTATGCGCCGTCATCGGCTACGCCGACCATCAGCGCATCAGCGCCGTGCATATCGACACCGACCACCTGCACGTGCACGTCGCCATCAACAAGGTTCACCCCACGGGCCTGCAAAACGTCGAGCCGTTCTTTGACAAGCAACGGCTCATGGAGGCGTGCGAACGCCTCGAAATCAAGCACGGCCTGCAACGCACCAACCACGGCCTAACCGAAGGAAAAGCCTATGACCGACCTGATCGAATCCAACTCGGACCCGAGCGACAACACGACTCCCGTTTCCGCGAGTTCCTACGTCAGTCCTACCATCTCGCGCTTGCCGAGCGGCCAGAGGCCGAAACCTACAACGGTTTGCGAAACCTGTCCGGCAGCGGTGTGGCACACGGGCCGGGACGGTATTCGGAACTACTGCCGCGTCATGCACGTGATCGTATGGAGCAAGGACGAACCCAACAGCCTGACAGCGTGCGACGGGCGCGAAATGGCGCTGGCCGCGATGGAGCAGGGATAGACGGCAAAGCGGCGGACATGGAGGCGCACGCGGGCGTCGATAGCCTCATAGGCTACGCCGCGCGCGAGGTTGCCCCTGCCATGCGCCGGGCCACCAGTTGGCAGGAGCTACACGCCGCGCTCGCCGAGCATGGCTTGCAGATCAAGCCGCGCGGCGCGGGCCTTGTGATCGGCGATGCCGGTCTAGGCTTGTGGTGCAAGGCCAGCGAAGCCGGGCGCGATCTATCCATGAAGGCGCTGACCGACCGGCTAGGGCCGTTCGAGCGCGACAAGAGCCGCGCAGCGAAGGAGGCGAGGCGGCGATACGAGCCGCGCCCGCGACAACCACACCCGTCGAGCGCGGCGTTGTTCGCCGAGTATCAGCGGCAGCGGCAGGCGGCCATTGCGGGCCGCAAGCAGGGCTTTGCCAGCCTCAAGACCGAGCGGGCGCGCGAGGCCGAGCGCATCCGCCAGTGGGCGGCGACACAGCGCCTAATCATCAAGGCCGGGCCACGCGGCCCGGTGCGGAAGGCGCTCTATGCCAACGTGCA
This sequence comes from Paenibacillus rubinfantis, assembly GCF_001486505.1. Lineage (GTDB taxonomy): Bacteria > Bacillota > Bacilli > Paenibacillales > Paenibacillaceae > Fontibacillus > Fontibacillus rubinfantis. The sequence continues at coordinate 17 of NZ_LN909059.1, read as the reverse complement.
GGCGCAGGCCGACGCCG
>NZ_LN909057.1 GCF_001486505.1 Paenibacillus rubinfantis | reverse complement strand
GGTTCAAAAAGGCGGGTTTGCAGCACCGAGAAGGTTGGATGAAGCTAGGGTCTGAGGAGCGGAGCGTACGTTTTGGGTACGTGAGCACCGGAAGGCCCGGCTGAATCCAAGATTCGACGTCGAATCCGCATCAGCGCCCCCACTTCGTGATCCAAAGCCGCCTTTTTGAACTACAGCTTCCAATAAAGGTTCAAAAAGGCGGGTTTGCAGCACCGAGAAGGTTGGATGAAGCTAGGGTCTGAGGAGCGGAGCGTACGTTTTGGGTACGTGAGCACCGGAAGGCCCCGGTCAATCCAAGATTCGACGTCGAATCCGCATCAGCGCCCCCACTTCGTGATCCAAAGCCGCCTTTTTGAACTACCGCTTCCAATAAAGGTTCAAAAAGGCGGGTTTGCAGCACCGAGAAGTTGGATGAAGCTAGGGTCTGAGGAGCGGAGCGTACGTTTTGGGTACGTGAGCACCGGAAGGCCCGGCTGAATCCAAGATTCGACGTCGAATCCACATCAGCGCTCCCGCTTCGTGATCCAAAGCCGACTTTTTGAACTACAACTTCCAATAAAGGTTCAAAAAGGCGGGTTTGCAGCACCGAGAAGGTTGGATGAAGCTAGGGTCTGAGGAGCGGAACGTACGTTTTGGGTACGTGAGCACCGGAAGGCCCGGCTGAATCCAAGATTCGACGTCGAATCCGCATCAGCGCCCCCACTTCGTGATCCAAGGCCGACTTTTTGAACTACCGCTTCCAATAAAGGTTCAAAAAGGCGGGTTTGCAGCACCGAGAAGGTTGGATGAAGCTAGGGTCTGAGGAGCGGAGCGTACGTTTTGGGTAC
>NZ_LN909056.1 GCF_001486505.1 Paenibacillus rubinfantis | reverse complement strand
ACCGGGAGGCCGCGAAGCCCGCCCGGCAGCGTGCGCGCGGTCGCGGCGCAGAGCTTTGAAGGAAGGGAGGGCGGCCCCTGCCGCCCACTCGATTGCAGCACCAAACGTCAATTGCGAAGGAGGTAACACACCATGAACAAGCTGTTTTTCACGGGGCGCGCTGCCGCCGCGCCGGAACTCAATACCTACGGCGACACGAAGGTGGCGCGCTTCCGCCTGATCCGTAACGACTATGCCGGGAAGGACGAGAACGGCGAACGCAGGGAGAAGCAGGTAACTATCCCGTTCACCGCCTTTGGCGGGATGGCCGAAACGCTCGCCAAGAACGTGATGACCGGCGACCAACTCGTGATCGAGGCGAAGATTTCCAACAACAATTTCACCGATGGCGAGGGCAAAGAACGGTACGACTACAACTTTGAAGTCGTGGCCTTCGATTACGGAGCGCCGGGAGCCGAGAAGCGCAAGAAGCTGGCCGAGGGCTAACCGCCAGACCAACCAGCACCAAAAGGAATGTTTATGAGAACTGCTATCGGGGTCGCTTTGTTGTCAATGACTTTGCTTGCCGGGTGCGGCGACAGCGCAGGCGACCAGTTTCTAGGGAAATGGGTCGGCGTCAAGAACGACAAGCACGTGCTAGAGATCGAGCGAAACGGCGACAGCTACATGGTGCGGAACACCGAGCCTAGCCCGTTCACGGGCAAGACGCGGACCACGAACATACCGGCCACCTTGCAGGATGATGTTCTACAGGTGTCGGTCGGATTCGGCGCTATATCGCTCGCCATCGACGGCAAATCGGGCAACCTGACCGATGGAAGGATGGAGTATCGGCGGCAGGAATAGCCGACAGCCAGGTCAAACAGAGGCGGGGCACAGACCCCGCCTTTTTTTATGTCCGGCACCAAAAGGAAGCTGGGGCATCGTCCGGCCTCACTCGACGGGATCGAGCGGCACGGCCTTGCAATCCTCATTGCCGCACAGGAGCCGCAGCGACGGCTTGCCCCAAGCCTGCGCACCGCATGACGGGCAGCGATACTTGACGCGGTTCGAGCGGTTGCCGGGCAGTGGTGAAATCAGGTCGCCGAGATCGTCGCCGCCCTCGCCGTCATCGTCGCCCGTGTCGGCGATCGGCGCGGCGATCGTCGTCATGGGCGGGAAGCGATCGAGCCATGAGATTTTGAAATCCTGCGTCAGCAGCTTGTCGGTCGCCTGCATGAACAGGCCGCCCGGTATGGCATAGTCGGCCATTTTCTCGCCCGTGCGCGCGCCGCCGGGCTTGCCGGTGCTGGACGGCATCAGGCCGATGGCCTCCATTTTGTCGGCCCATTCCTTGTTGTGATAGCCGCGACGGCCCGGCTTGCCGAAGTGGAATTGCCAAGCGTGGACCATCTCATGCACCAAAGTTTGCAGGACTTCGAGCAGGGGCACGACAGCGAAATAGGACGGGTTAATGGCGATTTCGTCGGTCTTGCTCCGGTCGTGGCGATGCACGAACCGCTCCGATGAGAAATAGCCATAGGTCCGCTTTTCGCGCTGCATGGTGATGAGGCAGGGGGGAAGCTCCCCGCCGAATAGCTCCCGGTTGTAGTGATCGAACGCGGCTTGCAGTTCGGCATAGGCTTGAGCGGTCGGGCTGGTGATGACGATGGTTTCGGCGGCCAAGGCGATTCCCCTCAAATTGGATTGCACAATCCAAATACTACCCGCTTCGGGGCTGTCCGTCAAACGGTCGTTTAGCGGACATTCCGCATTTGTCCGTTTTCCTAGCTATTGCAATGAGAAAGCGGACAGAGTAGAATAACGGACAGAAAGCGGACACATCGGAGGCGTTATGTCGGAATCGAAGTGGATCGAGCATTACCGGGCCGGAGCGTGGACGGTCGGCGAAGTGATCGAGGCGGGCGCGGCGTGGATCGTGGCGATGGACCCGGACCTATAATGCTACATAGAATCTAGACAGCAAAAAAGGAGTTTCTTAGTTGTATGGCAACCAGTAGAAGAAAGTTCACACCGGAGGAGAAAGCGCAAATCGTACTGGAAATTTTAAAGGAAGAAAAGTCG
>NZ_LN909055.1 GCF_001486505.1 Paenibacillus rubinfantis | reverse complement strand
CCGGTACGGGGACAGTGTCAGGTGGGCAGTTTGACTGGGGCGGTCGCCTCCTAAAGAGTAACGGAGGCGCCCCAAGGTTCCCTCAGAATGGTTGGAAATCATTCGAAGAGTGCAAAGGCAAAAGGGAGCTTGACTGCGAGACTGACAAGTCGAGCAGGGACGAAAGTCGGGCTTAGTGATCCGGTGGTACCGCATGGAAGGGCCATCGCTCAACGGATAAAAGCTACCCTGGGGATAACAGGCTTATCTCCCCCAAGAGTCCACATCGACGGGGAGGTTTGGCACCTCGATGTCGGCTCATCGCATCCTGGGGCTGAAGTAGGTCCCAAGGGTTGGGCTGTGTGGAAGTGCAGCAATGTATGGAGCTGACAGGTACTAATCGGTCGAGGGCTTATCCAAACAACTCCAAAAAGTGGCGTCTGGCTGAACAAGCCGATTCGAGCATTTGAGGAGACTAACACGCAAATCAAGTTTCGTATCCAGTTTTCAGGCGATCAAAACGCTTGAACCGTTTGGTGGCGATGGCGGAGGGGTTCCACACGTTCCCATCCCGAACACGACCGTTAAGCCCTCCAGCGCCGATGGTACTTGGACCGAAGGGTCCTGGGATAGTAGGACGCCGCCAAGCAATAGGGAAGGAGCACTACCGTTGATTCGGTAGTGCTCCTTTTGTGCTTCCGAGTAAAACCTACAAAAGTACAGTTATTTCTGGAGAAAGTCGCCGATTTCGCCCAAAGCCTGCAAAAGTGCAGGAAATTTACTCGGTTGGTGGTAATATGAGGTTCTGGTAAATGAAAAAACTGCATTTTTACAGATATTTTAATTAATCTGTGGATCGATGCTCAAAAAGCTGTATTTTTGCAGGAATGTTCCTTGGACCGATGCGACCTTTTACTAAAATAAGTGCGAATCTGCAGTTATTTTCGGAGAATTCGCCGATTTTGGGGAAATAGGTGCCACGATGCATTTATTTTCGGCGATTCAAGCGAATTCCGGCCCAATATGCTAAATTAAGTGCATTATTGCAGCTATTGAGCCTAAATAACCGGTTATACGCAAAAATAAGTGTACTAATGCAACTATTCAGCTTAAAGAACTAGAATCACTCGCTCACAGCTTCTCCAGCTCCCTTTGCAGAAGCTCTCGGCGTTTCTCGACGGAGAGGTCCTCAATGAACTGCATTTTTACAGGAATATTACTTTGACCAATGCGACCGTTACTAAAATAAGTGCGATTCTGCAGTTATTTTAGGCGTAATCGGCCGATTTCCGGGAAATAGATGCCACAGTGCATTTATTATCGGCGATTCAAGTGAATTAAGACAGCTTAAGGTCACGAATTGCCAGATCTATCACGGATCAATACTGCACACGCTATTTCTTCTTTTATATCATTCCATGAGAATAAATTACGTAACAAATATTATGTTAACTAATTTGATTGGAGGAGCAAAGCGGGGAGGCCATTACGGCGAGCATATCAACAAATAGGATGAGACCGAGGAGAAAGAATGTAAGAGATAATTGTGGTGAAAGCATGAAAGCCCCGAAAATATCGAGGCTTTCGCATGATTACAGGTTTAACGCATTGTTGGCCATTTTTACATCGTTTGCGAGCAGTTGCTCCAAATTGTACGAAGGATAAAAACCATGTTGATACATATAATTGAACACCTTGGCATGTTGCTTAATCGCACCGAGCAGTTGTTTCTGGAAAGTATCACGAAGTTGTGGCGTGGCGGTTTCGGTAATGGCAATTGCGTAGTTACGGACAGCTGTCTTCAGAAAACCAAGCAGCGTGGCCGCTTCCACCGCCGTCATGTCCGGGGATGTGTTGCGTGCCATGGTCGGAGCCATTGGATAAAATTTTAGCAATTCGCGTAGATTTTGCTCCAGCGCTTGGATGGTTTCAGCATAAAGCGCTTTGAGGGTTGGTTCTTGAATGTGGGGGAGTTTCTTCTTAAACACCGCCAAATGCGTAGATTGAAAAGCGACTAACTCGTGTAGTTCCATCGTTTCATGCCAAGCTAAGTGTTCGTGGTTCCAGGTATTGTCCACAATTTCACACTCCAAGATTAGATTTTAGTTCATATTATTCGCCTGGCTGAAAATGGGTCATTGTCCTTAGCTAAACTTGATAATCTAATTGTTGGGGGGAATGGATAGGATCTGTCTTAAGGGATCCGCATAGGAATTGACGAGGAGTGCACGCTATAGTTGGTTTGATCACTACTTTATCGAGGAGAGTGTTCTATACGATGCAACTGGCTGCACACGAAGCGCAAGACCTTAACGAACTGACCCTAAGCTGCGTTAATTCCATCACGAACATGGCCTGTTTTATGAATCAGGTTCAGGATCCTGAGCTCAAGTCGATTCTGGAACGTCATTTTCCTCTGCACATTCAAGACTACAATATGAAGGTCGATTTTTTGAGTAAAGTGGAGGGAGCCGCCGGACAGCTTCCGATTCCGGATTTGATGCCGGTACTGCAGTCCTATGCTACTGCTCCAACCGCACCGGTTCCGGTGATGCCCCGAACCAATGTACAGAAATTTAATGACCGAGAAATGGCTACGGCTTATTTGCTGACCTTGAAACGGGCTGGTCGTGAATATGCATGGGCTGCAATGGAGATGAGCCATCCGGAAATCCGCAGCTTTTTGGAGCATGCCTTTTGTATGAGCTCCCATCATGCCTACGATGTTTGGCAGTGGATGGCGAAGAAAGGATATTATCCGCTTGAACCGGCACCAGCTTCAACGATGGCCACATTAGGCACCATGTATCAAAAGGTACAGGAACCTGTCGGTGCCCTTTAACCGAACAACCTGTTAAGAAGTAGCGCAGCGGTTTGCCGATCAAGGCGAGTAGCTGCGCTATTCCTGTTTGATTACGAACAAGCATTTGCTAGAAACCGGATCAATGATGATATAATCAAAATCGACTAGGCTTGCAAAGCCAATAAAGAGGGGATAGACCTTGGGAGCGATTTTTCATTATAATCCGGACCGGCCGTTTCGAGAATCGCCGGATTTGTATTTATGCTATTGGGGAAAAGAACGCTGTGCTCCGCTCCATTCCTTTGGACCGGGCGTACGGGATATCTATAAAATCCACTTTATCCATTCGGGCCGGGGGATGGTCAAAGTGGAGGGCGAGACCTTCAGTCTGACCGGCGGGCAAGCATTTCTCGCTTATCCGGAGCGGGTGATCTTCTATCAAGCGGATGAAGAAGACCCTTGGACGTATTCCTGGATTGGCTTCGATGGCGAACAGGTGGCGGAAATCCTCAGCCGGACGCGGCTAACTCCGGCTAGGCCCGTATTTCCCATGGATACGCAGTTGATGCCGCAGTTGTACGAGTTGCTAAACGAAGCGGAGGAATCGACGGCGACACGCGATCTGCGTCTGCAAGCATTGCTGCAAGCGTTTATGACAAGGCTGATCGAGCTGGTCCCTGCTTCCGTGTACGCGGATTCGGCAAGGACGCAAGCCAAAGATGCATACATTCATCGCTGCCTGGATTTCTTACACAGCCATTATAGCGAGGAATTGACGGTTGCCCAGTTGGCGTCGATGGTTGGTCTAGATCGGAAATACTTATCCTCACTGTTTAAGAGGGCGATGGGAATGCCTCCGCAGCAATATTTGCTCCATTACCGGATGGATAAAGCGTGCAGCTTCTTACGTAAAGGGCATTATTCCATAGCGGAAGTGGCGCGTTCGGTGGGTTATCAAGATGCCCTGTTGTTCTCTAAAATGTTCAAGAAAACGGTGGGTGCCTCGCCTTCCGACTACCGTGTTCAATGGAAAAAATCAGACATCATGCCATAGGAATCATCCATGCTGATATAGGTTCGTTGTTCTTGGTGCATTATATTGGACACATATGAACTAAAGGAGGTACAAGCCTTAATGTATCAAGCAGCTGATCATAGATACGAAACAATGACATATCACCGATCAGGACAGAGCGGGCTGAGACTCCCGGCCATTTCCTTGGGTTTATGGCATAACTTTGGAGGCATCGATGTGCTCGAGAACGGTCGCGCTATGCTGCGCAGAGCATTCGATCTAGGCATTACGCATTTTGATCTAGCGAACAACTATGGGCCGCCGCCAGGCTCGGCAGAGGAGACGTTCGGGCGAATCCTGCGCGAGGACCTGCGTCCCTATCGGGATGAGATGATCATCTCGACTAAGGCAGGATATTACATGTGGCCAGGGCCGTATGGGGAATGGGGATCGAAAAAATATCTCGTCTCCAGCCTGGATCAAAGCTTGAAGCGGATGGGTCTGGAGTATGTTGATATTTTCTATCACCACCGTCCAGATCCGGACACGCCGCTGGAAGAAACGATGGCTGCACTGGATCTCATCGTGCGACAAGGGAAGGCATTATATGTTGGATTATCCAATTATCGTCCGGAAGAGACTCGTGAGGCGTCCCGAATCCTAAAACAGCTTGGCACGCCGGCGGTGATCCATCAGCCGAACTACTCGATGATGAATCGCTGGATCGAAGAGGGATTGCAGGATGTTTTGGAGGCGGAGGGGATCGGCTCGATCGTATTCTCGCCGCTGGAGAAAGGCATTCTGACGGACCGTTACCTGAACGGCATCGCACCGGATTCCCGCGCTGCCGGCCCTAGCGTGTTTCTGCGTCCAGAGGACTTGAATGACGAACGGATCGCGAAGGTCAAGCAGCTTAACGAACTGGCAGCCGAAAGAGGGCAGAAGCTCTCGCAAATGGCCTTAGCTTGGGTGCTGCGCGGCGGTCGCGTAACTTCCGCGCTGATTGGAGCCAGCAAGGTAAGCCAAATTGAGGATGCAGTTGGCGCATTGGCCAATCGGTCGTTTACAACGGAAGAGTTGCGTAAAATCGACGAAATCTTAGGTTTTTAAGATCTTGTGAAAAGCACCGCCCGAGTCAACTTCGGGACGGTGTTTTTTTCTACTAAATTTCCCCGCCATATTGAGCTTTGACCTGATTAACCAGTATAATATGTCGAGTGTACCCTTTTTTGCTTATCCGAGTGTGACCAACCATATTTCCTATAGAAAAGGTGTTAAAATCCATGAGTATTTTGAGTGTAGAACGTTTGAGCCACGGTTTTGGGGACCGGGCGATCTTTAATGACGTGTCCTTTCGCTTGCTGAAGGGCGAGCATATCGGACTGGTCGGAGCCAACGGCGAGGGCAAATCGACGTTTATGAACATCATCACGGGGAAACTGCAGCCGGACGAAGGTAAAATCGAATGGGCGAGACGCACGCGCGTCGGCTATCTGGATCAGCATGCCGTGCTAGAGAAAGGTATGACCATCCGCGACGTGCTGCGCGGAGCCTTCCAATACCTGTTTGACATGGAACAGGAAATGAACGACATGTATGGCAGAATGGGTGACGTGACTCCAGAGGAGCTAGAACAGCTGCTTGAGGATGTAGGGACGATCCAGGATACGCTCACGAATCAGGATTTCTACCTGATTGATGCCAAAATCGACGAAACGGCTCGCGGTTTGGGCTTAACGGATATCGGACTCGATAAGGATGTCAACGACCTCAGTGGGGGACAACGGACGAAGGTGCTGTTGGCTAAGCTTTTGCTGGAGAAACCGGACATTCTGCTGCTGGACGAGCCAACCAACTATTTGGATGAGCAGCATATCGAATGGCTGAAGCGGTATTTGCAGGAATATGAGAACGCGTTTATCCTAATTTCGCACGATATCCCGTTCTTAAACAGCGTCATTAACCTGATCTATCACATGGAAAATCAAGAGCTGAACCGTTACGTCGGTGACTATGATAATTTCATGCAGGTATACGAGGCGAAAAAACAGCAGTTGGAGTCCGCTTACAAGCGACAGCAGCAGGAGATTGCCGATCTCAAGGACTTCGTAGCACGCAATAAGGCCAGTGTAGCGACTCGCAACATGGCGATGTCCCGGCAGAAGAAGCTCGATAAGATGGAAATCATTGAGCTGGCGAAGGAGAAGCCAAAGCCGCAATTTAATTTCAAGGATGCACGGACATCCGGCAAGCTAATCTTTGAGACGACGGACTTGGTCATCGGTTACGATTCGCCGCTATCCAAACCGCTGAATCTGCGAATGGAACGCGGGCAAAAGATTGCCCTGGTCGGCGCTAACGGGATCGGGAAAACGACGCTGCTGCGCAGTATCCTGGGACAAATCCCAGCCATCTCGGGCACGGTGCATCTTGGTGACCTCCTGGAAATCGGTTACTTTGAACAGGAGATGAAAGAGGCCAACTACAATACGTGTATCGAGGAAATTTGGAGCGAATTCCCGTCGTTCACGCAATTTGAGGTTCGGGCCGCTCTAGCGAAATGCGGACTGACGACTAAGCATATCGAAAGCAAAATCGCCGTGCTAAGCGGGGGCGAAAAAGCCAAGGTTCGCCTATGCAAGCTGATTAACAGCGAAACGAACTTGCTTGTGCTTGACGAACCAACGAACCATCTGGATGTGGATGCCAAGGATGAGCTGAAACGCGCTTTGCAAGCCTACAAAGGCAGCATCCTATTGATCTCCCACGAACCGGAGTTCTACCGCGACGTCGTCACGGAGACTTGGAACTGCGAATCCTGGACGACAAAAATGCTCTAGTCTAGCAGCAAACTAGCAATTAAGGATTACCTCAGGTATAATTGTCTTAAATTTGAAATAGAGGTGATCCGATGGCAGTATCCTTAAGCAATATTTTCGTGAACCTTCCCGTAAAAGATTTGCAGAGATCGATGAATTTCTTTCAGGCAGTCGGATTTGAATTTAACCCGCAATTTAGCGATGAGAAGGCGGCGTGTTTGGTGATTGGACAGAATATTTTCGCCATGCTGCTGATGGAGGAGTACTTCAAATCGTTTACCAAGAAAGAAATTCCGGATACAACGGGTACTTCGGAGGTTATCGTTGCCTTGTCTGCCGATAGCCGGGATCAAGTAGACGAAATCGTGAAAAAGGCGCTGGCTTCGGGTGGGAAACCTTACAGCGATCCGGTTGACCATGGTTTTATGTATTCTTGGAGCTTCCAAGATCCGGATAGCCATCTTTGGGAGATCGTATATATGGATCCAAGTGCAGTGCCATCGGAATAAAACGCGTAATCCAATGTCCTATGTGAAAACATAGGGCATTTTTTGTTAGCTTGTGGGTTGCTTTGCCCCAAGCCACTCAACCATTGATTGCTTTGTGAGGCCCTTGGTGGGATGATCCCGTTTAATCCGTGTGCGGCATTCATTGCCGCCAAATCAGTTGTTGGTTATAATAGTTGGGTAGATTATTAAGAAAGTGGGAAGAGTATGGGCCGCAAATGGAATAATATTAAAGAGAAGAAGGCTTCGAAAGACGCTAACACCAGTCGAATCTACGCGAAGTTCGGCGTCGAGATTTATGTTGCCGCCAAGAAAGGCGAGCCGGATCCAGAATCCAACCGCGCCTTGAAGGTGGTTCTGGAACGGGCAAAAACGTACAATGTACCGAAAGCGATCATTGACCGGGCCCTTGATAAGGCGAAGGGCAGTTCGGATGAAGTATATCAAGAGCTACGTTACGAAGGCTTCGGACCTAACGGCTCCATGGTGATCGTAGATACATTGACGAATAACGTCAACCGTACCGCACCGGAAGTACGCTCCGCGTTTAACAAGAACGGTGGGAACATGGGTGTAAGCGGATCGGTTTCTTATATGTTTGACGCAACCGCAGTGATCGGGATGGAAGGCAAATCAATTGATGAAGTGTTCGAAATCTTGATGGAAGCTGATCTTGAGGTGCGTGATATCGTAGAAGAGGACGAGTCGGTCATCGTCTATGCTGAGCCGGATCAATTTCATGTGGTACAGGAAGCGCTCAAGAACGCCGGGATCACCGATTTTACGGTGGCAGAACTGACCATGCTGGCGCAAAACTATGTGACTTTGCCTAATAAGGAAGCAGAAGTGCAATTCGAGAAGTTGATCGACGCGCTGGAGGATCTGGAAGACGTACAGCAGGTGTATCATAACGTGGAATTCGCTGAAGAATAACCCGCGGGTAAGTCGATAAAAGACGGGCTGATAAGAAGGACTCTTCTTTCAGTCCGTTTTTGCGTTGGGGGGATCTATTGACACTGAATTCGCCCAACGACATAATATACATTATTGTTTAGGAAGCGTGTTGAAAGGGGCTTTATATGACTAGCTGGAATTTGGCTGGCCTGCGAACGGGGCAGCCGCTGTCACATTATTCAACCTATGAAATCGGGGGCGAAGCCCGGTTTGTGGGAAGACCTCAAACGCAAGACCAATTGCAGGAGCTGCTAGAGATGGCATATCGCAGCGGGATTACGCCGATCTTTTTCGGCGGAGGATCCAATATGCTGTTTCCCGATCGGCCGGATCCTGACGCGATGTTTCTCACGACCCGGGAGATGACAGAGATTAAGCTTGAGGGAGATCGGCTCTACGTTTCGGCGGGGATGTCGATGTCGATGTTGGCCGTGATCGGATATGGCTTGGGGATTGCTGATTTTGATTTTACCTTTTTGCTGCCGGGAACGGTTGGTGGTGGAATTTATATGAATGCCAAATACTTTGACCGACATATCAGCGATAATTTAGTCCAAGTTCATTATATCGATGTGCAAGCCCCTGGCAGGATTCAAACCGTAAGTCGAGAGGCTTGCAATTTTGGGTATAAAAAGTCGGTGTTTCAAGCCAATCGAAGCAGTTGGTTGATTGTCGGCGCCGAATTCAAACTGAGCTCGTCCGCTCAAGCGGCGGTTCTACCCACATTACCGGAAATGGTTGCGCTTCAGGAAGGGAAGCAGCCGCCGATCCGATTAACGGAGTTCGCCTCGCATTTCATCCAGTGGCTAGAAGGGAAGGAAGAGGCAGGGGGAGTGAGCTCCACATTAGCCCCGATGCGGAGAATTATTCAAGACCGCATGGGAAAAATGCATTTCTCTTACCCCTCCTGTGGCTCGGTGTTCAAAAACAATTATTCCGTCGGCGAGCCAATTGGTAAACTCGCAGATCAGCTTCATTTGAGAGGAGTTCAAAGAGGCAATGCCAGGATATCGCCCGTTCACGGCAATGTGATTCAAAATGTCGGCGGGGCGACCGCAGCCGATGTAGTAGATTTGATCCGGCATGTGCAGGACGCTTTTGATCGGCATTACGGTTTTGTTCCTGAACCGGAGGTCGTGATTATCGAGGGGAAGACCTCTTCGCTCCATCAATAATGATACCAAAGCCCGTCTCCGGCAGTCGCCGGGACGGGCTTATTTTAGTGCGCCACGCATGGCGCGTAGCTAGGCGGTGAAAGTCCGCTATGGGGGCTGGCAGTTGCCAACCATTAGCCAAGAGCAAGGGTGTCCATCGTGAGGTGGAATCTGAAGGAAGCTGGAGGCAAAGTCCCGGCCTGAGGAACACGAATCGCATCAGGCATCCAAAGTGGGATGAGTCTGCTAAACAAGACGAAATCCAATAAACTGCACGGACACGCGGATGTAAATGCGGCGGGTATACGGGATGAAAGTTACGCGTCTTACCGTGGGAGGTCTCATGGACGTGAGGAGATGAATTTCAAATCATGGTTGAAACAAGATTTATCATGAGAAGTCAGCAGACGCCATAGTACCTCGGTTAGTCGACAACTTGAGGGAAAGCTGAACCTAAGGAGGTGTGGGTTAATGAATGGTACCGAAACAGGAGTCAAGTGCAGCCAACTTCGAAGAGAAGGCTCGACGCAAAACGTACATGCGGAACATGGAGAATATGCGGGAGCGCACAGTCCTGAGCGGATACCTGAAACCGACAGCACCGACGCAACCGAGTCGAAGGACGAGTTGCTTGAGAAAATCGTTAGCAGAGACAACATGAACGAAGCGTTCAAGCGGGTCAAAACTAACAAAGGATCTCACGGAATCGACGGGATGGGAGTAGATGAACTTCTACAATATCTCCGAGAGAACGGAGAAACCATCAAGGAATCCATTCTGGACGGAACCTACCGTCCGAATCCTGTTCGAAGGGTAGAAATCCCGAAAGAGAACGGAAAGAAGAGAAACCTGGGAATTCCTACGGTTGTTGACCGAGTTATCCAACAGGCGATCGCTCAAGTGCTTACCCCGATCTACGAAAAACAGTTTTCGGAGAACAGTTTCGGATTCCGACCCAAGAGAAGCGCACATAACGCTATTCAGAGAAGCCAATCAAACATCGAAGAAGGGTACAAATACGTGGTCGATATGGACTTGGAGAAATTCTTTGACACCGTTAACCAAAGCAAATTGGTGGAAGTCTTATCCCGAACCATTAAAGACGGGCGGGTCATCTCGCTCATCCACAAGTACCTGAAAGCCGGCGTTGTCGTGAAGCACCGCTTCGAGGATACGGAAATCGGCGTACCGCAAGGGGGCAATCTGAGTCCAATTCTCAGCAACATTATGCTGAACGAACTGGACAAGGAACTGGAAAGCCGCGGGCACCGCTTCGTGCGCTATGCGGACGATCTCCTGATCTTCAGCAAAAGCAAAAGGAGCGCGGAACGGACACTGGAGAACATTCTTCCCTTCATTGAAAAGAAGTTGTTTCTCAAAGTGAACCGGGAAAAGACAGTGGTGGACGAGGCGTGGAAGGTTAAATTTCTTGGGTTCTCCTTCTACAAAAGGAAAGGAGAGACACGAGTCCGCATTCATCCGAAATCCGCTGCCAAGATGAAAGCCAAAGTAAAGGAGCTCACGTCCAGAAGCAACGGGATGGGAAATGAAGAACGAGCCGAAAAGCTTAGACGCTACATCATGGGGTGGATCAACTACTACAAAATAGCGGATATGAAAAGTATGCTCCAATCCACGGATGAATGGATGAGAAGGCGGATTCGCATGATCTTCTGGAAGCAGTGGAAACGAGTGAGGACGAAATTCGAGAAACTGCAATCGCTCGGAATCCAAGGACAGAAAGCATGGGAATACGCAAACACGAGAAAGGGCTACTGGAGAATCTCCAATAGCCCCGTCCTCTCGAAGTCCCTCGGAAATAACACCCTCAAGGGCTTAGGATTTCTCTTCTTCTCGGATTATTATCGACAAGTAACTGCGTAAACTTAGGAACCGCCGTATACCGAACGGTACGTACGGTGGTGTGGGAGGTCGGCTACTCAATTAATGGGTAGCCTCCTACCCGATTTATCTTGAGTGTACCGCAACCGGGACGGGCCGAGTACAGCCCAATCTTCGGGAGATTTCATTGGCGGCCTGCTGCACATCCAAAACGAGCTCGGCAATTCGTTCTTCCTCAAACTGGACCTCTAATCCTGCTGCGCTTAGTGCGGCGACAATTTGGCCGGTATGGTCGAAGATCGGAGCGCTTAACTCCGCGGTATAGTTCTCCAATTCGGACCGACTAAAGCTGTAGCCTTCGTGGCGGGAGCGCTCCAGGGTCTGACGCAGCTCTGCTTTGTCGGTGATCGTGCCGGAGGCGATCGGCTGAAGCTCAGTGGCCTCCAGGTACTCCTCACGTTCCAACTCCGGCATAAAGGCTAATATAATGCGAGACGACGCGCCGGCATATAATGGGGCTTTTCGTCCGATTTTCGTAAAGAGCCGAACAGGGTGATCCGTATCCAGCTTCTCGATATAAATACACTCATCCCCATCGCGTAGGACAAGATGAATAGCCTCTTGGATATCGTCACGCAGCTGCTGCATAACCGGAAGGGCAATATGGCGGATGTCTAACCGCTCCGCAACCAGGTTGCCGTATTGAAGAAAGAGCAAACCTAGTGAATAAGAACCTTCCCTATCTTTTTTTAAGAAACCCATTTCTTCTAAAGATCCGATCATCCGAAGAACCGAGGTTTTGGGGATCCCGGATAACTTAGCCATTTCGCTGATGTTCAGCTTAGGATAGGTCAGAAATAACTGGAGCAGATCCATAGACCTGACCACGGTTTTGTTCTTATGTTTGTTGGTGGTTTGCACGTTATGCCTCCTGCATGGCCTCTAGTTCATTCTGTATTAGTATACAACGAATGGAAGAATGTTGAAAACCGATAAAACGGCCCGGAAATTTATGCTTGATTTTTATCTAATTCCAACTATAATGATCGTATATATTGGCATTCGAAAAACGGATATCATGATCCGAATTTCGGATCGATCTCATAAATTGCAAACTTTTGAACATTTCAAAGGAAAAAATCTTGATTTTTATGGAATTCTAACTAACAATGATTTTAACACAAAATTCATATTACGGATTACGAAGTCCGAAATTCGGATGGGAGGATAAACATGACCGACTTGCCGTCTATCGCAGAGATTCCCATCACTCCACTCGGAGATTCGGCGCTGATTGTGAAGTTCGGCGATTCGATTCAAAAGGAGACTCACCTTAAAGTCAGACAGTTGGCAGAACATCTGGATCGTCACCCTTTTCCTTGGATGGTTGAGGTTGTTCCGGCCTTTACGTCGGTGACCATTTACTACGATGTGATGAAGCTGATGACGGAAGGAGCGAAGCAGGGAGGGGAATCCCTTACAGAAGGCCCGTTCCAAATGGCCGCGGCGCTCGTGTCCGAGTTGCTTCTCACACTGCGTGACGTTAATGCGCCACCAGCAAGAATCATTGAAATACCCGTCTGTTATGGTGGGGATTGGGGGCCGGATTTAGAAACGGTTGCTTCTCGCAATGGACTCACTCCAAAAGAAGTAATCGAAATCCATACTTCCGCGGATTATCTAGTATTTATGCTTGGGTTTGCTCCCGGTTTTGCGTACTTGGGAGGAATGTCCCCACACATCGCCACGCCGCGGCGGGAAACGCCCCGCTTGTCCATTCCGGCAGGAACTGTCGGAATTGCCGGAGATCAGACCGGCGTTTATCCGATCGATACCCCAGGGGGCTGGCAATTGATCGGCAAAACCCCAATCGAGCTGTTTAAGCCGCAGCAAATGCCGCCAACCTTGTTGCAAGCTGGAGATATCGTCCGCTTTTACTCGATCACCCGAGAACAATTCGAAGCCTGGGAGGAGTTGGAGCGATGAGCTTGCTGATTGAAAAACCCGGCTTGTTAACCACGGTTCAGGATCTCGGAAGGTTCGGCGTTCAGAAGTATGGCGTGATCGTTAGCGGAGCGATGGATGCTTTTGCGTTACGCCTTGCGAATTTGCTGGTCGGGAATGCGGAAGGAGAGGCCGGGCTTGAGATTACACTGCTCGGACCGGTGATCCGCTTCGAACAAACGGCACTGATCTCGTTATGCGGAGGAGATTTATCGCCTAAGCTGAACGGAATCCCCGTCCCCTTATGGAGGACCGTGCTGGCACCTAAGGGAAGCACGCTGACCTTCGGTCCGGCGAAGCTAGGCTGCCGCGCTTACCTGGCGGTGGGAGGCGGTATTGATGTTCCGGTCCGCATGAACAGCCGTTCGACCTATTTGAGAGCAGGGATTGGCGGATATGAGGGGCGGTCGCTCGTTGCAGGCGATCAACTATCTTTTGGTGAAATGACGCCACGCGGCTCCCATTTGCTTGCTTCACTTGCCAGAGAGGCGAGCAAGGAGTCCGGTGCGTTCAGTCGGTGGGCGGTATTTCCGGAAATCCTTCCGAAGTATGCGGCCAACCCCATCGTTCAGTTGATCCCTGGGGAAGAATACGATTTGTTTCAAGAACAAAGCCAACTCGATTTATGGCAGGAGCAATTTGCGGTTTTACCACAGTCCGACCGGATGGGTTACCGTTTCAAGGGCCGGCAATTGCAGATGAATCAATCGAAAGAGATGATTTCCTCGGCCGTGACAATGGGAACTGTACAGGTACCGCCTGACGGGAACCCGATTATATTGATGGCGGATCGCCAAACAACCGGAGGATATCCTAAAATAGCGCAAGTCGCAAGCGTAGATTTGCCGCTGCTAGCTCAAACCAACTTAGGTGCACGGGTACGATTCAGGAAGATTACCTTGCAAGAGGCGCAGCGGCAACTGATCGAACGGGAGAATGCGATCCAAACATTACGGAATGGCCTGGAACAGCTAGAGACTTCCAAACGTTAATTGGGATCGGACGACTTGGACCGGCATGCATAAACAGACAGCAGGAATGGAAAATTCAGTATGGAGGAAATCAACTATGGAGAATAAAAGCCATCCCAAACTCGAAATTCGGGATTTACGCGTGGAATACGAGTCCAAGGGCCAACGCACCGTCGCTTTGGAGGATGTTCAGCTTAAGGTGGAGGACGGCGAGTTCGTATCCGTTGTTGGTCCAAGCGGTTGCGGCAAGTCGACCTTGCTGAAAGTGGTGTCCGGGCTGCTGAAGCCAGCCGGCGGCAGCGCCTTCCTGGATGGTCAGGAGATCCAAGGTGTGCCAAGCCAGGTGGGTATGGTCTTTCAAAATGATGCCTTGCTCCCCTGGAAAAGCGTGATCGATAATGTCCGTCTTCCATTGGAGATCAAAGGGCTTCCGAAAAATGAACAATTGGACGAGGCGAACCGGCTGCTGAAAATGGTCGGACTTGATGGCTTCGGCGGTTACCATCCGAAAGAATTGTCCGGCGGGATGCGCAAGCGGGTCGCCTTGGCGAGAACCTTTGCCTATGACCCTGATATTTATCTGATGGACGAGCCGTTTGGACCGTTGGATGCGCAGACCCGGGTGAAGATCGGGGAAGAGTTCTTACAGCTGTGGGAAAATGTCGGTAAAAGCGTCCTATTCATTACCCACGACATCGAAGAGGCGATTGCGTTATCCGACCGGGTGATCGTGATGACCTCACGGCCGGGACGGATCAAAGCGGAGTTTAAAGTAAATCTGGAGCGGCCGCGCCCGTTTTACGACATCCGTTTCGATCCCCAGTTCAAGGAACTGCAGAAAGAAATTTGGGCCCAAATGTCTGACGGGGAATAGAGAGGAGGAATTATCATGGCAACCAAATCAACGGCAACATCGGCAAGCTCTCCTTCCTCTAAGGCAGGGCGCGGGAATCGCAGCGCGGCTGTGTGGATCGGCAGATTGGTCGTATTTATCGTTCTTATCGGCTTATGGGAACTGCTTTCGGGTACGGCGTTTAATTCTTTTTGGCTAAGTAAGCCGTCTTTGATTATTCAACGGATCATTGAGATGACTGCAAACGGGGACCTATGGTTCCATATGAGCATTACATTGCAGGAGTCCATCGTGGGGCTCATTATCGGGATGCTGGGCGGGACGCTGCTGGGGATTCTGCTTGCATTCAGCGGGATTTTTCAGAAATGGGTCTACCCTTACATCATGGCATTATACAGTTTGCCTCGGGTGTCGCTTGCCCCGCTCTTCATCGTCTGGTTCGGGATCGGGATGACCTCGAAGATCCTCATGGTCGTAGCGATGGTAATCTTCGTAGCCTTTTACAACGCCTATGAAGGTGTGCGCAACATCGACAAAGATCTGATGGATATGATGAGCACGTTTAAAGCTAAATGGACGCATAAGCTTCGCTGGGTAGTGCTCCCTTCCATTACGGTCTGGATTCTAACGAGCTTGCGGCTGAATATCGGCATGGCCCTGATCGGGTCCGTGATCGCCGAGCTGGTTGGCTCCAATCGGGGGCTGGGATACTACATTACGTATTCGTCCAACATGCTGGATACGACGGGGATTTTTACAGGCCTCGTCCTGATCATGATCATCGCGGTTGTATTGGAACAGATTATTGTTCAGGTGGAACGGCGTTTGCTGAAATACCGCTAAGGGAAGAACTCCATTTTATTTCATGCGATGAAATGAAATGGAGCAACCATAAATTTAGAAAGAAAACGACTATTCAAGGAGGGGAATCAAATGAAAAAAACGAAAATGCTTTTGGCAACGCTGCTGGTCCTGACGATGGCTTTGGTCAGTGCATGCGGAAATAACAACAATGCGGCTCCTGCGGGCGATAACGGAGGTGCTGGCAACGCAGCAACGGGAACTAACGGAGGAGACGGCGCAAGTCAGCCAGAAAACGTGAAGATCCGTGTAGGTCTGGTGGGCGGCGGCATGACGCCAATCATCGCGCAAATCGGCATCAATGATGGCTCTTATGAGAAAGCTGGAATTACGATCGACAAACAAAGCTTTACGTCTGGTGCCGATATGGTACAAGCCCTGGTTGGCGGCAGCTTGGACATCGTATTGGGTTCTTATGAGCATGTATTAAGACAACAAAAGAACGGACTTGGCGTTAAAGCTTACGGCGAGATTTACAATGGCGTTGGCTATTCGCTGGTCGTGAAGAAGGATTCCTCGTTCCAATCGCTGGAAGATTTGAAGGGAACAACGCTGGCCGTAACCAAGGTGGGAAGCTTGTCTGACACCGGACTTCGTGAAGGTTTAAAAACCGCCAATATCAACCCGGACAAAGACGTCCAAATCATCAACGGCGGAAGCGGCGCTACGATGTTGGCCGCGATCGAAAGCGGAAAAGCCGCAGGCGGTATGGTTTCCGAGCCGACGATTTCTCAAATGGTTGCTACCGGGAACTATCGGGTGTTGTACGATCCACCGTACGATTTTGCCGGAATTACTGTGATGGCGAAAACGGATTGGGTCGACAAAAATCAGGATGCGATGAAGCGGTTCCTGCAGGTGAGCAATGAAGTGAATGAACGCGTGCAGAAGGATCCGGCATCCGCGGTTGAAGCGATGCTGAAAGAGTTTGATCAAATTCCGGCCGACGTTATGGAGACCGCGGTGAAAAACCAGCTGGCAAAAGTGCCGGCAGGCCTCAAAGTTTCCGAAGAAGGCGCGAAAAACGTCTCGAATACCCAAATCGAGGCGGGCGTGATCGAGAAAGAAATTCCGTTCGCCGATACAGTAGACCTGTCACTGCTTCCTTAAGTCATATGAAAATCGGGTGAAATCGCGCGGATTCCCGCGGCGTTTTGCCCGATTTATTTCACGACCGACGATAATACAGAAAGAAGGCGATCCGCACATGGCCAAAGATTTAAGAACTTATCTCGGGCAATTAAGCCAATTCGACGCGAACAGCGTCAAGCTCGTTGATACGGAAGTAGACCCGCGTTTTGGAATCACCGCATATGCTGCGGCATTGGCGGAGAAAGGCGATTACCCGGCTTTGTTGTTCAACAAGGTTAAAGGGGCGCAAATGGCATGCATATCCAACTTGTTAACCTCCTACGAGCGCGTTGCACTCTACCTGGGGTGTGAGGTTCAAGACATTCCGCGGGTATACGGCGAGAAATTGCAACAGCCGATCGAACCGGTGGTCGTAGACCGTGCCGCTGCCAAAGTGAAAGAAAACGTGATCGAAGAGGCGGAGGTCGATCTGTCCAAGCTGCCGATTCCCGTGCACAACGAGATGGACGGCGGACCGTACTTATCGGCGGGGGTGATGATTATCCGCGACCCGGATTCCGGGTTGATTAATGCGGGCATCTATCGACACCAAATCTTTAATGAACGCGATATGGGCGTTTGGTTCCTTGGCGCACACCATGGCGGATTGATCTATAAGAAGTATAAAAAACAAGGCAAGCCGGCTCCGATTGCCATCGCCCTGGGCCATCATCCCGGCTTCATCATGGGAGCCGTCTCCCGGGTTCAAGGCGTTGGCGGCGAATATGAAGCGGCTGGCGCGTTAATGGGCGAGCCTTTGGAGCTGGTGCAGGCGGATACGTCCGATTTGCTCGTGCCGGCGCATGCCGAGATTATTTTGGAAGGCGAAATTCTGCCGGATAACGATCACAGTGAGGGGCCGTTTGGCGAATGGCCGGGCCACTACCTTGGCGGTGGTTCGGTACCCACGATCCGTATCAAACGCATTACATACCGGAACCATGCGATCTTCCAGGATATCGTCGCTTCCGGACGAGAGCATTTGGTTGTGGGCGGAGTGCCGCGCTCGGGCAGTATTTACCATACGGTAAAGAAAATCGTCCCGGGACTAAAGACGGTTAACGTTCCTTTTTACAGCCGGATGAATTGTTATCTGTCGATTCAAAAAGAAAAGGACGCGGACGTGAAAAAGGCAGCTTTTGCGGCGCTAAACACGGAACCGGAAAATTTGCGTCATATCGTCGTTGTGGATGAGGATATCGACGTGTTTAATGGCGAGGAGGTCGCTTGGGCGATTGGCACGCGGTTTGATGCGGAGCGTGATCTGCTGGTCATCCCGCGTTGGAACGGACCGGGTGGACTGCTCCCGACGAACTGGGAGTATAACGCCGAAGGCAAGAACACGCCGCGCATGTCCAGCGCTGTGATAGTGGATGCCACCAAGCCAGCGCCGCCGGTGGTCTTTCCGAAGCGAGCGGTCGTCCCGAAAGAGAAGGTCGAGTTGGCAGATCTGGCTTCGCTGCGAGCACTGAATTCGGAAGAGAAAAACAACTGGCAAATCTAAAGTAGGTAGCCTCAACCGGCAGGCAACGGAAGGAAGGAATCCCGTTGTTATGCGCCGTTTGAGGCTGGCTTGTTTCATAGTTAATGTCATGAATTAATGCCATGAACGAATTGTGAGAGGAGCAGTTTCAACATGAAGAATGTAGTGGATTTGAACTGTGATATGGGCGAGAGCTTTGGCGCGTATAAGCTGGGCAGGGACAGCGAGGTTTTGCAATTCGTCACCTCGGCGAATATCGCATGCGGCTTCCATGCCGGCGATCCGGCGACCATGCGTCAAACCGTCAAGCTGGCATTGGATCACGGCGTTGCCTTGGGGGCGCATCCCGGCTTGCAGGATATGGTGGGCTTCGGACGACGGGATATGGACCTGTCTCCGCAGGAGGCCTATGACATCGTGGTTTATCAGATCGGGGCGCTGTGGGGATTCGTACGCGCGCAAGGAGCGAAACTGCAGCATGTGAAAGCGCACGGATCCTTATATAACATGGCGGCACGGAACGCCGGTTTGGCGGAGGCGATCGCTGAAGCGGTGTATAAGGTGGATCCGGAGTTGATTTTGTTTGGCCTAGCCGGCAGTGAGCTGATTCAAGCCGGGAAAAAAACCGGTTTGCGCACAGCCAGCGAAGTGTTCTCCGACAGGACCTACCAATCCGACGGTTCGCTTACCTCGCGCCGTTTACCGGACGCCTTGATCACGGATGAGGAACAATCGGTAAAACAGGTGATTCGTATGGTCGCAGAAGGCAAGGTCATGACGCAGCAGAACGTTGATGTCGCGATCCAAGCCGATACGATTTGTATTCACGGCGACGGCGTGCATGCCGTAGAGTTCGCGGATAAAATTCGCAGCTCGTTTACCGCCGCAGGGATTACGGTTCAACCAGTAGGAATTACGCTAGGGCAGCAGACTTAAGCGCAAAAGGAGGAGACAGCAGGATGGAACCATTGCATTTACAGACCGATGTGCTGGTGGTCGGATCCGGCGCGGCCGGGCTGATGGCCGCAAGAGCGGCGGCCGATGAGGGAGCGCGTGTCATTCTGACCGACAAAAGCTTGATCAGCCGGGGCGGTGCCACGATTTTGGCCCAGATGACTGTGGCGGTCGCTTTAGGGGAAGCGGAAGAGGACAACGCGCAGGTCCATTTTGAGGACACGATGAAAGGAAGCCGTGGTTTGGCGGACCCGAATATCGTTCGCGCCGTTGTCGAGCGGGGACCTGAGGTGATTCTCGAAGCGGAAGGTTATGGTGTGAAGTGGGCCCGTACGCCGGACGGCAAGCGTTCACAGGCTTTTGCACCGGGGCATTCCAAAGCTCGCTGCGTGTACGTGGACATTTTAAATACGGGTGGCGCAACGGCGGCCGGGCTGAAGAAATCGATCTGGAAAGACGAGAAGATCCAACGCCTCAAAAACGTGATGATTACGAAAGTAGTCGTCGAAAATGGACGGGCCATCGGTGCAATAGGCTTTGAGATGGAGGAGTATCGCCCGATCAGTATCGCCGCTTCTTCAGTCATTTTGGCTACGGGTGGATTAACGGAGGTCTTCGAGCGCAACAGCGCGTCCGCGAATATGACGGGTGACGGATTTGTCCTGGCGGCCGAAGCGGGAGCTGAGGTGCGTGATATGGAGATGGTGCAATTCTTCCCGATCGCTCATCTGTTTCCGCCGCTCGTCGGGATCGATCCGATCATGTGGGATCCGTTCCGCTATAAGCTGGGCGGCCGTCTGCTGAATGGCTTGAAAGAGGAATTTATGGACAAGTACAACGGTGAAGTAGCCGGCAAATATACGGCTGCCCGCGACCAAACGACGCTGGCGATCTTCCGGGAGGTGGAAGCCGGGCGCGGTACGCCGCATGGCGGAGCTTATCTCGACTTTACGATGGTGCCGGAGGATAAGCTGAAGGAAGCGTTTGGTCCGGTCATCGATATTTTGCGAAACCAAGGGGTTGACTTGACCAAAGATATGGTGGAAGTCGCGCCGATGGCGCACTTTATGCTCGGCGGCGTTCGCGTGGATGAAGCGATGCACACCCGTGTCCCGGGACTGCTCGCATCGGGCGAGCTGATTTACGGCATGCACGGGGCAAACCGCTTATCGGGTAACGCCATCACCGAAGCGCTGGTTACCGGCCGCATTGCGGGCGAAACGGCTGCACGGGAGAAGCGAGAGGAGCTGGATGAGGCCGCCGTTCGCCGGGCATTTGAACGGGAGATGGAGCGTTTGACGCAATTTTGGCACCCGATTCCGGTGGATCGAGACAACGCGTCGCTACAAACGTTTAAGCGGAAGCTTCAGCAGATCATGTGGAAGGGAGCTGGCCCGCTTCGGACGGAAAGCGGCTTGAAGGAAGCCTTGACGGAGCTCCGGGCACTGCGCGGTGAGCTGGACCGCATCTCGCTGGCGAAGCCGGGGAAATTCGCTTTGTCCCTATTTGAAAAATTGGAAGCCGCCAACATGCTGAAGGTCAGCGAAGCGATTGTGCTGGGGGCCTTGGAGCGGAAAGAGACGCGCGGCGCCCATGTGCGGTTGGATTATGACGATACGCTCACCCAGCCGTCCAGTTACAGCTATATCCTAAACGAGGCGGGAGAATGGGTCGTATCCGAGGTTCCCTTGCCGGTTGGTGTATAACGGAGATAAACAAGAGCAAGCAAGCCGGCAAGGCGGTTACGAAAGAAGGGAGACACAAACAATGGCAACAGTTACTTTAAACGTGGTTCGCGGCGATGCTGAAAGCGGCGCTTCCCTGGAGAAATTCGAGGTTCCGTTTCGAGACGGCATGAGCTTGCTGGATGCGATTTTTTGGATTCGGGAGCATCAAGATCCGTCCTTTTCGGTGCGGTATTCCTGCCGCTCGGCGAACGCCTGCAAAGAATGCTCGGCGTTTGTTGACGGCAAACCCGGTTACTTATGCAGCATTCGGGCTGTGCCGGATAGCGAGGTCAAGATCGAGCCGTTGACCGGCCGTCCGTGGATCAAGGATCTGGCGACAGCGCTGGAGTAGAGAGAGAACGAGCAGCAGCAACCCTCAAAAAGCTAGCAAGGAGTCTTGCGGCTCCCTGACATAACCATTATTCACATGAAGGAGGGGCAACTATGGCCTGGCTACAGCCCCGCAGTTTAGACGAAGCGCTTGAGCTGCTTCGGGAGCGGAGCCCCCGCATCGTGTGCGGGGGAACCGATTTGTTCGTGAACGCGCAGCGCAAATCGTACGAGTCGGAGTCAACCGACTGGCTCGACATCCGGCGCGTGCCGGAGCTGCAAGCGACCCGCCGCACTGAGGCAGGTCTCGAAATCGGCGCCGCGGTGACGGCTGCCGAAATTTGGGGCAGCGACTTGTTCCGCGTCGTGCCCGCGCTGCAACAAGCCGCCCGCATCGTTGGCGGCTGGCAGATCCAAAACCGCGCATCGCTTGGCGGCAATGTGGCGAACGCCTCCCCGGCCGCCGATATGGTCGTTCCGCTCGTGGCTTACCGAGCGGAAGTGCGGCTGGCCGGGGCAGACGGCACCCGCAGTGTGCCGATCGCGGACTTCATTGCCGGGCCGAAGGCGACCCAGCTTCGCGAACGCGAGCTGATCGCGTCGCTGTTCATCCCGGCCCGGGTGCTTGAGGTGCCGCAGGTATTTCTGCGGCATGATCAGCGCGCGGCCACCGACATCTCGATCGTCTCCATCGCCTTGCTGCTGCAAGGCAAAGGGAACGAGATCGAGTGGGGGACCGCCGCGGTAGGCGCGGCCGCGCCTAAGCCCTTCGTGCTCGGCGCGGAGGAGGAGCAGCGGTGGAGCGGTGAACTGACCGCCGCCAAGCTGGATGAGCTCAGCGCGTTATACGTGCAGCACAGCTCGCCAATTACGGATGTGCGCGCCAGCGCGGATTACCGCCGCGCCTTGGTTGGCACATATATCAAGCGGGCCGCGAACGCTTTGCTCGCAAACGGCCAGTAACGAGGGGAAGGAGCATCCGCATGACAGGGACAAAATTGACGGTAGCGATGTCGGAAAGCGACCGCACCTTAAAGCTGCTAAACGGCGGCAAAACGTTGCCCGGCTTCAAGCTGGACGTGCAGCGGGAGTCGATTGAGGAGATTTTTGTTAAACAAATTTCGCAAGCTACTTATGACGTATCCGAGCTTTCGCTGGCTTCTTACCTGATTGCCAAAGGCGGGGAAGATACGCGGTTAACGGCGATTCCGGTCTTTCTGTCGCGATCGTTCCGGCATAACGCGATTTATGTGCGTTCGGACAGTCCGTATACCCATCCTTCCGAGCTGAAAGGGAAGCGCTTTGGTTTTCCCGAGTTTCAAATGACGGCGGCCGTCTGGGTCCGAGGCATGTTCCGGCATGAATGGGGAATCGCCAATGAAGAGATGGAATGGTTTACGTTCCGTCCGGAGCGAGTTCCGGTGGAGACGCCGGCTACGCTGGTGGAAGGCGACATTTTTGAAGCATTAGCCGAAGGCAAGGTGGATGCGATCATGACGGCCCGGCGTCCGCCGGCGAAGCTGTTCCCTGCATCGGGGGAAGGCGGCGTGCTGCGCCGGTTGTTCCCTGATGTCTGGAACGTTGAGCGGGAGTATTACGGACGTACGGGGATTTTTCCGATCATGCATTTGGTGTCGCTGAAGTCGGAGACCGTTCGGCAATTCCCCGAGTTGCCCAAGCAGCTGTATGGGCTGATGCGGGAGATCAAAGAGGAAGGGATCGCGGAGCTACTGGAGACGATCCGCAATGCAACCTCCAATCCGTTCGTTTGGGAATCGGCTGAGCAATCGGCCAAGCTGATGAACGGCGATATGTGGCCTTACGGCGTCGCTGCGAACTGGCCGCAGATCGAGACGTTTATTACCTATCTGCAGGAGGACGGCCTGCTGGAGCGCAGCTTCACGCGGCAGGAGGTTTTCCATTCCTCCGTACAAGACACATAAGCATAAGCAAAGGAAGAAGGTGCTGCCAGATGAACGGCGGACGTAACCATAACCCTAACTCTAACTCTAGCATGACGTTAACGATCAATGGCAAGGACGTGACCTGGACCGGCGAGGCGACCGCCTCGCTGGCGGATGTTATCCGCGAAGGCCAAGACCTGACGGGGACTAAAATCGGCTGCCGCACCGGCGAATGCGGGGCTTGCACCGTGCTGCTGGAGGGTCAACCGGTGGTCTCTTGCCTTGTGCCCGTGGCTTCTGCTCAAGGACAAGCGGTTGAAACGATCGAGGGCTTGGCCCGGCACCCCGAGTTTCGGGAGCTGGAGCAGGCGATGCAGGAGTACGGCGGCGTACAATGCGGTTTCTGTACCCCGGGCGTCATGATGACCACCTGGGCTTGGCTGCAAAATCCCGCCTTGTTCGGAGGGGACATCGGTGCGGCGTTGAAAAATAATCTGTGCCGCTGCACCGGCTATCGCGGAATCATCGAAGCGGCGGAGCATGTGCTCGCCTCGAAAGGAGCCGTGCGATGACGACAAACAGGATGCAGCAACCAAGTAAATCGACGGACGCCAAGGTCATGAATCCGGCAGATCCAAACCAGGCGGCTCGGCAAGTCAATCCGGCGTTAAAGACAAAGCCGCTGGATCTCCCATCCAAGCTGGAAGGGCAAACCCGCTATCTGCACGACATGAATTTCCCCGGGCAGTTGATCGGCGCGATCTACCGCAGCCCCTATGCGCATGCGCGGATCAAGCGGATTGATGTCGAGAAGGCCCGCCAGGTTGAAGGCGTTCATGCCGTTATCACGGCGGACGATGTGCCAAACCATAAATACGGACCTACCAAATTCAAGGACTGGAACATTCTCGCTCGAGACCGCGTGCTTTTTATCGGCGATGAAATCGTCGCGGTGGCTGCGGAGACGAAAGAGGCGGCCGAGCAAGCGCTGGCCCTGATCGAAGTGGAATTGGAACCGCTGGAAGGCGTGTTTGATCCAGAAGCAGCGATGATTCCGGGAGCGCCGCAGCTTCATGAGGATGTGGAGCTGAACCGGCCGATGAAGGTGGATGTCGCGCGCGGCGACCTGGAGGAAGGGAAGCAGAAGGCGGTCGTCGTGAAAGGCGGTCGTTACGTATCCAATCGGATTTATCAGGGACATCTGGAACCGGTTGGCGCGATTGCGCACTGGTCGGAGGAGGATGGCATTACCATTTGGGCGCCTTCGCATATTCCGTACCGGGCGCGGGAAGCGTATGCCGCCGGGTTTGGCTTGCCGGAGGATAAAGTGCGGATCATTGTGCCGCCGATCGGGGGTTCTTTTGGCGCTAAATACGTCTTGAAGGTACACGTGATTGCCGCAGCGTTGGCGATGGCGACGGGGCGGCATGTAAAGATCATTTTGGATCGGTATGAGGATATGATAACGGCCCATCCGCGGGTTCCGCTGACTTTTGATATCGAAATCGGTGCGGATGCGGAAGGGAACTTTGTTTATAAAGACCTCACTGTGTATGCGGATGCCGGGGCTCGGGTTTATTGGAGCCCAAACGTGATTGCCACCGCCTGCACCCGGCCGGATAACATCTATCATTTCCACAATGTGAAATCAACGGGATACCTGGTGTACACCAACAATAGCCCAACCACCTGTATGCGCGGGTTCGGGAATGCGGAAATGCTGTTTGCGGTGGAAAGCGTCATCGACGAAATTGCGCTGGAGCTGGGGATGGACCCGGCCGAGCTACGCCTTAAAAATATCGTGCACGCCGGCGATACCACACTGCATGGCTATCGTCTCGATACCTGCAGTTTGGATGCCTGCATCGAGAAGGTGAAGGAGCTTTCCGGCTGGGAGCGGAGAAAAGAACTGCCGCCTTACCGGGGCCTTGGCCTTGCAGTGGCTAACCACGTCTCCGGCTTCCGCGCGATCGATCCGCGGTTTGACGGCTCTACGGCGGTGATCCGCGTCAAGCCGGGCGGACTGGTTGAGGTGGAAACCGGCGAAATCGAGCTGGGCCAAGGGATGACGATGACTTATGCTCGGATCGCCAGCCGCGTGCTGGGGATTCCGGAAGACGAGATTTTGGTGAAGTCCGGCGATACCGGGCGGTATCCGTTTGGGATCGGTACGTTGGCTTCCCGCAGTACGGTCATGGGCGGCAATGCCGTGCAAAAAGCGGCGGAATCGCTGGTCCGCGAAATTCGGCAATTGGCCGCTCAGGCGCTTGGCGAAGGAACGGTGTACGAGGCGGGCGTCGTGAAGCACAAGGATAAGACGTATTCGCTTGGCGATGTTGCCGACTGGTTCCGGGCCCGCCATGCCGGCGAGGAGCTAACCGTCAAGGAAACCTATGTCCCGGATACCGAGCTGCCGGATGCGACTTATTTCGGGCATCCTTCGCCGAACTATCCATTTGCTGCGCATGTCGCCGAGGTGGAGGTGGACCCGGACACCGGTCGGACGAAGGTCATTGGTTATTGGGCCGTCCACGATTCGGGTATGATCATCCACGAGACGATGGCAAAGAGCCAGGTGCTGGGTGCCGTCGCGCAAGGGATCGGCTGGGTGACGATGGAGGATCTCATCGTTCAGGAGGGCAAGGTGTTGAACCCTTCGATGATGGACTACCGCATGCCGGGGGCCAAGGATATGCCTGAGGTTCAGGTGCATTTCGTGCAGGAAGCCGATCCGCATGGCCCGTTTGGAGCCAAGTCCCTGGGCGAGGTCGCGTTGGATCCGGTTCCGGGCGCAATCGCGAATGCGATCGCCCATGCGACGGGGCGTCGCGGTTACGTGCTGCCGCTGTCGGCGGAACGCGTGTGGAAATCGCTGCAAGCCTAGGATTTAGCTCTGATCTAAACTCAACCGAAGGAAATGTTGCGAAATGTGCAGCATTTTAAGGCGAAAGTTTGATGTAGCGGGGAAAATAGTGCAGAAACTGCAACATTTTGAGCTTGTTCTGCGCCAATGAACGGAAAATGTTGTACTTGATGCAACATTTGAGCCGGGGAGGGAATTCACTCCTCAAAAATGTTGTACAAAATGCAACTTTGCGGCTCTCTGAGGCTGATTTCTTTCAGAGGACATCACAGAAAACGAACGAAGACGGGAGATGACGAGAAGATGGAGGAGCTCATCCATGCGCTGGACGATTGCCGGTCGGAACACCGGGCTTGCGTCGTTGCGACCATCGTTGATGTGGACGGCTCCGCCTATCGCCGGGAAGGGGCGCGATGCCTCATACATACCGATGGCGAGGTGACGGGCATCCTGAGCGGCGGCTGCATCGAAGAGGACCTGCGCGAGCATGCGCAGGAGGTGCTGCGTACCCTGGAGCCGCGCAAGCTGCTTTACGACTTCCGCATCGGGGAAGACGAGGTGTGGGGGATCGGCCTGGGGTGCAACGGGGCGATCACGGTGTGGCTCGAGCCGTTTGATCCGGTTCGTGCGCCGGACGCGGCGGACCGGATTTGTCTCCTATACACATCCTGAAGTGTATAAGAGACAGGATTTATGGGCCGATGCGGGAGTGCAAAGGGGAAGGGAATGTGGAGCCACTGGGGCCGGGCTGGTGCGACGCACCGAGGGCAGCACGCAGCTGGAGCTGCTGCTGGAGCGGGTCGCACCGCGCCCGGAGCTGATCATCGTCGGCGTTGGCGACGATGCGCGCTTGCTCTGCAGCCTGGCGCGCCGGCTGCAGTGGCGGGTGACCGTCGCGTACCATGCGACGGATAAAGCGACGCGGGAGCGGTTTCCCGCAGCCGACGAGCTGCGGGTCATCCCGCGTCTTGCGTTCGAGCAGGTCGACGTTCGGGGCAAATACGTCGTCGTCATGTCGCATAACCTGGATCTGGACCGGGAGGCAGTCCATCGGATGCTAACGCCGGAGGTTGCTTACCTCGGGCTAGTGGGTTCCCGTTATCGGCTGGAGAAGATCCTTGAGCCAAGTCGGACCCCGGGTGAACCGGTTCGCGCAATCGACCCCAAGCTGCTGGACAACCTTTATTCGCCAGTAGGGCTGGACATCGGCGCGGAAACGCCGGAGGAGATCGCCATGAGCATCCTGGCGGAAATGACCGCCGTCAAGAACGGCCGCCGCGGCGGTTTCCTGCGCGATCGCAAGGGGACAGCTAGCGCCGAAAGCAGCGAGAACGCCTTGTCCTCATCGCGGACTTCTTTCCTTGATGAACCTGCCTTCCCGGAATCCTGCCGTGTCTAAGCGCAGAGCGGACTCAGGAGAAGTGTGGGCGCTAATTCTCGCGGGCGGCGCATCCCGGCGGATGGGGGAACCCAAGCTGCTGCTGCCGGCGCCGCGCGGAAATCTGCTCAAGCAAACGATGCATCAGGCGCTGGCGGCCGGCAATGTGCGGGTGGCGATCATCGCCGCCGAAGGAGGGCCGCTGCAGCGCGAGCATGTTGAGGATCTGCCGGTGGAATGGCTGACAACGACGCAGGCCAACCGGGGACTCGGCGCCTCGCTGGCGGCCGGGATCCGGCAGCTGGAAGAGCGTTATACACCGGCGGCGATTCAAATCATCCTGGGCGATCAGCCGGAGATCTCGCCGGATGTGATACGGCAAGTAACGGAAGGATTCATCCAAACCGGTGCCGGAATTGTGCAAACGGTCTATGAGGATCGTCCGGCGCATCCGGTGTTGTTCGCAGCCCAGCTATACCCCGCATTAAAGGAACTGGACGGGGACGTTGGCGCCAAAGAGTTGCTGCGGCGATACAGGGATCAGATCCATGAGGTGAAGATTCCCGGTCCCGCGCCCCGCGATATCGACACGCCGGAGGAGTATGAGCGATACCGGATGTCGGTTTTTTCCAAAAGTTGACTTCGCTGAGGAGACACGTTATCCTAAGGGCAATTCAAGCATGAGGGGGACGTGACATGCCGCTGACCTACCGCTTTGATTCGGAACGGATCCGGATCCGTGAGACGGCAAATGACGAAGACGTGGAATTCGAGCTGACTTTCCTGCAGGACGAACCGCTGCTATCAAAAATGCGGGAAGTGCAAAGACGATTCGAGGACAATGACGTGTATACCGACGTCTTGTTTTACCTCAACCAGGATCAAGAGCGTCAATACAAGATCATCGTGCGCAAAGATTTTTATGAGGATTTCCTGCTCGCGTTATTGAAATATCGGATTCTGGAAGGGATCGAATGGACGAATTAAGAAAAAATCCGTACGGGTGTGATCCTACACCTGTACGGATTTTTTGGTTTAGACCGAGGATCGGACTTGCTCGCGCCGCAGCGAGCGTCGTGCGGACCAAAACCGCCAGCCGGTCAAAATTGCAGCGACCAGGCAAATGGAGGCCGAGGTCATAAACACCACATGCATGCCGGACAGGAACAGATCTGGGCGATCCGGCACTAATCCGGTGACCCGGCGACCGGCCCGGCTGCTCATGACGCTAAACAAGGTGGTGGTCGCGACCGTGATCCCGACAACCATCCCGATGTTACGCACCAGGGAATTAATACTGCCTGCGATGCCAAGCTGGGTTTTCGGGATTTTCGACATGACCAGCGAGTTGTTTGGCGATTGGAACAATCCGCTCCCAAGGCCAAGCAGGGCGATCCATACACCAACCAGCGCAACAGGGCTGGTGCCGTGCAGACGAGCCAGCCCGATCTGCGCGATAACCATCACGATCAGTCCGGCAAACGTCAGCATCTCGGAGCCGATCTTATCGGACAACGCCCCGCTCAGCGGCGCCACAATCACCATAACGATCGGGAACAACATCATCAAAAGCCCGGCATGGGAAGGCGTGAGGTTTAAGATGCTCTGTGTATAAAAAGGCGCGATGATATTAAAGCAGAAGTTAGCGACAAACACCAGGAACCCGGTCAGGATGCTTAAGCTAAACAACGGGTTGCGGAATAAAGTAAGCTGAAGCATCGGGGCTTCGCTGCGTTTCTCGATCCAGAGAAACACCAGAAACACGACCGCCGCCAGCACAAGAGCGCCCACAATTCGAACGTCCCGATAGCCGATCTGCTGCCCTAGAAGCAAGCCGGAGAATAAGGCCAGGATAAATATCGGAAACAGCAGACTGCCCGTCTTATCAACCTTTACCTTCAATTTGGTGCGATCCGCCGGGAGCATTCTCCAGCCGATGCCAATTGCGATAAGGCCGACGGGCAGGTTCACCCAGAAGATATACTCCCAGCCTAACGCGGAGACGATCACGCCGCCCAAGCTGGGGCCGGCAATGCTGCCCAAAGAGACGAAGGTACCGATAAGCCCAAGCGCTTTACCTCGCTCACTGGCCGGGAAGATGTCGGTGACAATCCCCTGGCTGTTGGCCATCGTCATTGATGCACCAAGCGCTTGCAGCAGGCGGGAGCCGACGAGCAGAGGCAAGCTGAAGCTAAAGCCGCACAGCAAGGAGCCGACGGTAAAGATCACCATTCCCCATTTGAAAACCTTGATTTTGCCCACGATGTCTCCCAGCTTGCCGAAGAAGAGAATTGCCGCGCAGATCATCATCAAATACGCGGTGACAACCCATTCAGCCTGAGCTACGCTTAAGTCCAGCTCCTTGGAGATAACAGGCAAAGCAATGTTGACGATGCTGCCGTCCAGCGTCGACATGAATGTAAACAAATTTAATACGATCAGGATCAACCAACGTTTACGTTGGATGTCCGGATCTTCCTGATAGGAAGTTGGGCGAGGGCCCGAACTAGGGGAACTCATTACACTACACCTCTCATTTCTCCATCCAAATCCATTTTGTTGCACCCGCAACTAATGAAACATTCCCAGTGTACTCCAATTTAGTTGCAGGCGCAACTGTTATCAGGTAAAATTTGCGTAAACCCGAAAATGCAAAGAGGTGCACAGGCATGGACAATCCTTCCGTTGGCAAACTAATTACTTATCTTCAACGGATCAACCAAAAGGAAATGGCTGCAATGTTGAAGCCGTACGGAATCGGTAGCGGGGGGAATCACAGCTATCTGTTGACGATATTAACGAAACCCGGTTTAAACCAGGATCAGTTAACCAGCTTGGTCCAGTTCGATAAGGCAACCACGACCCGCAGCGTCAAGCAATTGGAGGAAGCCGGTTATATCGAGCGCCGGGTGGACGAGCGTGATCGCAGATCGATCTTGTTATATCCAACGGAAAAAGGCCGCGCCTTTGAACCCGAGCTGCGGAAGATGCTAGCCGATTTTAACCGCCGGCTGACGTCCGTATTAAGTGAAGCGGAAAAAAACCAGCTACAGGCGCTGCTGACCAAAGTTTACGAAAGCAAGCAACCTAACAATTAGAGGGCAATCCTACGTCGATGATGATGATTAACGGTAAATCGTACCGTTATTTTCCGCGATTTACGCCACCGAGGGGAATTAACAGTAAATTCTACCTTTAATTGGGCCGATTTGTTCGAAAACGCGGGGTTCGATCGAAAATAACGGTACTTTTTTCGGTTAATTCAGACAATTACGGCAATGGATGAAAATTAGCAGTAGTTTTTACTGTTAGTTTCGTTTTATTACGCGCGCTACCAATGAACTTAGCTTCAATTATTGTCCCCGAAACGAGCGATGATGAAATGACGTGATATCCTGAAATAACGACTGTCCGCCATCCGTCAAAGTAAAGTGTTCCTTTAAGGGAAGATACAAAGCCCGGTACGGCTCAGGTACCCAAATATATTGATGAACGTAAGGCGTGGCAATGAACCCGCAATCGATCCAAAAGCGCAGACGTTCTCGGTTCATTTCTGTATCCTCCGCTTCGGCTTCGATCAAGATCGCTTCGGCGTGATGCTCCATGACAGCATAGTCGCGGATCTGGGAGAAGAAGCGATGGCCAAGCCCTTGCCCTCTGTGATCTTGACGAACCGCCATATAATCGAGAATTAACCGTTTGCGGCTATGACCGCTGCTGACGCCGGTGACTGCCATCGCCACCGTTTCGCCATCTTGAAGCCCGGCATGAAGGCTGGCGATCCCCCGATCCAGCATGCTCCTCAGCACCTTCTCCGGTTTGGCTCCGTGCTGAAACGCTTCCCGGTAGATCGGTCCCCATTGATCCCACCAGGTTTGATCCCATTTGGTTAAGGTCATGAATGACCAAGGCATGTCTTTTCCTCCGTTGGTTAGTGATCTTATCTTTCTATCTATTGTAACCTGTATTTGGAGAATCCTCATTCAGGACATATGTCCTTTCCAAACGGCAGAAGATATCCTTTAATAAAGTATTGACATAAAGGATCGTCATTGGGTCCGCTAACGAGGAGCGAGAAGAGGAGAGAGAAAGAATATGAGGGGATTGTTGTTTGCATTTTTGGCCGGGGCGTTTATCACCCTGCAGGGGGTAGCCAATACGCGGATCAGCGCGGATATCGGCACGTGGCCGGCGGCGGCGTTAACCCAGTTCACCGGCTTTGCGGCGGCGCTGATCATTTGGCTGTGCGTCCGCGACGGAGGGGTCAAAGATTTACGGCGGGTACGCCCGTTATACATTAGCGGCGGCGCTTGGGCGGCCATCATTATTTTTACCAATGTCACGGCGATTCAACAGGTCGGGGTAACTCTGACTATTTCCGCTGTCTTGATCGCCCAGCTCTGTATGACTTTCCTGATCGACAGCATGGGCTGGTTTGGCGTGCCAAAGCAAAAAATGCGTCTCCCGCAATTTATCGGGATTGGGATGATGATCGCCGGGATCGTAATTCTCAAATTTTAGCTGAAACCTGCGATGGCCTTAATACAGGAAGGAGAACGGACATGAAAGAAATAGCAGACCGCGTCTTACTAGCCGAATATATCGAATCGTTTGGACTCCGGAAGGTGTTTCCCAAAGCGCTGTTGCCTTATCTCACGCTGTATGGGTTTGATCAAGGTGAATTGATCTGCACGCAAGGCGAAGCGTCGCATTCGATGTACGTACTGGTCAAGGGGAAAATCAAAATCTACAACACGTCCCCGGAAGGCCGCACGCTGGTCATCTCCTTCAAAAATCCACTTGAGGTCATCGGAGATGTCGAATATATCCGGGACGGAGATATTATTAACACGGTCGAGGCCGTGTCGCCGGTGCACATGATTGGGGTGGAATACCGCTGGCTGCGAAAATACGGCGCCGATCATTCGCCATTGCTTTATTTTCTCCTGGACATCATTACGAAGAAGTTCTACATGAAATCCAGCTCGATGAGCTTTAATCTGCTGTATCCGGTGGAGATCCGCTTGGCGAGCTATCTCTTGTCCGTTTCCTTTGACGAGGGAGATGCCTTGTTCCTAGGGAAATTAGGCACGGCCGATCTGGCCGATGCCGCCAATTTGATCGGCACCAGCTACCGCCATTTGAACCGGGTATTGCAGAAATTTGCGACATTAGGCTTGATCGAGCGGAGCCGGGAGGGCATCACGGTGAAGGACCGGGAAGGGCTCCGCGAACTAGCGAGCCGAAATATTTACGAATAGGGGGACTGGAATGTGCTGTTTGGGATCTTGTTTGCGTTAACTGCAGGTGCGTTGGTGGGGATGCAGAACGTGTTTAATACGAAGGTGAATGAGCAGACGGGAAATTGGACGACCACGATGCTGGTGTTGGGACTGGGGTTTGTAGCTTCGTTTCTGATCGGTCTGGTGTTTGAGGGGCGAGGGATGTTTACATCTCTAGGAGGGATGCAAACCTGGTTTTGGTTCAGCGGCTTGATCGGCGTTGGTGTCGTCACCTGTATGGTGCAAGGGGTCAAACTGCTTGGTCCAACCTACGCGGTGGCGATCGTGATGACCTCGGAGCTTGGCTTTGCTTTGCTGTTTGATTCCTTGGGCTGGTTAGGTTTGCAGAAGGTGCCGTTTACGCTAAATCAACTGGTCGGGGTACTGATCATTGTTGGCGGAATCTTTGTATTTAAGCTGGGCGGGGGACGCGAGAGCGAGAAAGACACCTCCGTGCAGAAGAGAGAGGCTTTAAATTAAGGGATGGGACGTCAGGAGGCGCTGATTATGGAAGGGAACATCGATAAAATCGCATGGATCTGCTTGCGTGATGGACGTATGTTAAATGTTCGTTCCAAGGGGAAAGCGTTGTTTTATGTTCCGGGCGGCAAAAGAGAACCAGGGGAGTCGGATCACGAGACTTTGCAACGGGAAGTTCAAGAGGAATTGTCCGTTGCCGTGAAGCCGGATACGATCCGGTATTTCGAAACGTTCGAAGCGCAGGCGGACGGCAAGCCGGAGGGCGTGCTTGTGCGGATGATGTGCTATTTTGCGGATTTTGAGGGCGCGCTCCAGCCGGCCTCCGAGATCGAGGAAATGGCATGGCTCAGCTACGCGGAGCGTGATCGGACATCGCTGATCAGCCGGATGATTTTTGATCGGCTCCATGAGATGGATTTGCTGTGACGGAAGGAAGGGACACCCGATGATCATTAGACCTTTGCAAGCGGAGGATAACGAGGCGATCGAGGCCGTGATCCGCGATTGCTTGATCGAGTTCGGCGGCAACCGAGAAGGACTGGCCTGGCAAGACGATAGCCTTCGTGAGCTCTCCCGCTACTATGAGCCGGAGGGAAGAGCTTACTGGGTCGTGGAGCAGGACGGGAGGGTCGTGGGCGGGGCAGGGATTGCTCCGTTTGCCGATTCCGCCGAGGTGTGCGAGTTGCAGAAAATGTACCTGCGGGTCGAAATCCGCGGGACGGGAATCGCCGCTCAATTGCTTGCGACCTGCTTGGATTTCGCCAAGCGTCATTACGAGCAATGTTATCTGGAGACGTTGCAGACGATGGAGGCGGCGAACCGTTTTTAACGCAAACACGGCTTCCGGCAACTGCAAGCCCCCCTCGCGGGTTCGGAGCATTTCGCCTGCGATGCCTGGTATATTAGGGATATACGAGAATAACGAAATACGTTTGACCGAAAAAGCGCCAATGGGCGTTTTTTTGTCGTTATAGGGCATTCTCCGACAGGCCAAGGGAATTCCCTGATGGGAAGCGGGAGCGAAGAGTTTCATAATGGAATCAGAAGCTCGAATACCATTGATTCCCCGTCAAAGGCATTCATTTGGGCGATGAAGGAGTGAACGCTTCCATGAAACGAAGAACAGGACTTAGCTTTTTTAAGAAACCGGAAACGATTTCGGGCAACTGGACGAAAATCGAAGAGAAAAGCCGGGAATGGGAAAATATGTACCGCGGCCGCTGGTCGCATGACAAAGTGGTGCGTACGACGCACGGGGTGAACTGCACCGGCTCTTGCAGCTGGAAGGTGTTCGTGAAGAACGGCATCATCACTTGGGAAAATCAACAGATTGACTATCCGTCTTGCGGACCGGACATGCCTGAGTTTGAACCTCGCGGCTGCCCGCGTGGCGCCTCGTTCTCATGGTACGAGTACAGCCCGCTGCGCGTGAAATACCCTTATATGCGCGGCAAACTGCTGCGTCTATGGCGCGAGGCAATGACCAAGTCTCAGGGGAATCCCGTGGAGGCTTGGGCAAGCATCGTGGAGAACCCGGAAGCCGCGCGATCCTATAAAGAGGCCCGCGGGAAAGGCGGCCATGTGCGCGTGACCTGGGAAGAAGCCACCCAGCTGATTTCAGCGCAATTACTTTATACCATTAAGAAATACGGTCCGGATCGCATTGCCGGATTTACGCCGATTCCAGCCATGTCGATGATCAGCTACGCCTCAGGCGCGCGGTTTATCTCTTTGCTGGGCGGTGAGATGCTTAGTTTCTATGACTGGTATGCCGACCTGCCTCCAGCTTCGCCGCAAATTTGGGGCGAGCAAACCGACGTACCGGAGTCATCTGACTGGTACAACGCTGGATATCTGATCATGTGGGGCTCCAATGTGCCGCTCACGCGGACGCCGGACGCCCACTTCATGACCGAGGTCCGTTATAAAGGAACCAAAGTGGTCTCCGTAGCACCGGACCATGCGGAGAATGTTAAGTTCGCCGACAACTGGCTGGCTCCGCATCCAGGGACCGACGCCGCCGTCGCACAAGCGATGACGCATGTCATCCTGGATGAGTTCTACGTGAAACGCCAAGAACCGATGTTCTTGAACTACGCGAAACAATACACGGACATGCCGTTCCTGATTTTGCTGGATCCGCATGAAGGCGGATATAAGGCCGGACGTTTCCTGCGGGCCAGCGATTTAGGTCAGACAACAGAACATGCGGAATGGAAGCCGGTCATTTATGACGAGGCCGCCGGCGAGTTGGTCGTGCCGAACGGAACGATGGGCCAACGCTGGGAGAAGGATGTCAAATGGAATCTGATCCTCGATCGGGAAGACGGCAGCCGCATTGAACCGGCGTTGTCGGTTGAGCCGCACGGAGGAGCATGGACGGAAATCGCCTTCCCTTATTTCGACGCGGCTGGGAATGGCACGTTCACCCGGACGATTCCGGCGAAAACCATTACTTTAGCTGACGGAACTACTCGTCTGGCGGCAACGGTCCACGACCTGATGCTTAGCCAATACGGGGTGAACCGTCCGGGCAGCACGCATACCGCCAAGGGGTATGATGATGCACAATCGCATTACACTCCGGCTTGGCAAGAGCGGATCACCGGCGTCAAAGCCTCGCTGGTGGTGCAAATCGCTCGCGAGTTTGCGCAAAACGCCCTCGACACCGGCGGGCGCTCGATGATCATTATGGGCGCCGGGATTAACCACTGGTTCAACAGCGATACGATCTACCGCTCGATCTTGAACCTTGTTATGCTGACGGCATCTCAAGGCGTGAACGGCGGCGGTTGGGCTCACTATGTCGGACAGGAGAAATGCCGGCCGATCGAAGGCTGGTCGACGATCGCTTTTGCCCGTGACTGGCAAGCGCCGCCGCGGCTGCAAAACGCTACCTCGTTCTTCTATTTTGCGACCGACCAATGGAAATATGAGGAGATGAGCGCGGATTCGTTGAAATCGCCAACCGGCGGCGACATCCCGTACCAACATCCCGCGGATTACAACGTGCTGGCCGCTCGATTGGGCTGGTTGCCATCATACCCGCAGTTTAATAAAAGCAGCTTAGCCTTTGCCGAAGAAGCGGCTGCTCAAGGTAAAACGGATAACGCTGAGATCATCCAGCATGCCTATGAGCAAGTGGTCTCCGGCGAAACGAAGTTTGCCGTGGAAGACCCGGACGCGCCGGAGAACTTCCCGCGTTCGCTGTTTGTCTGGCGTTCGAACCTGATCTCCAGCTCGGCGAAAGGGCAAGAGTTCTTTATGAAGCATCTGCTGGGGACGCATAACGGGCTGTTATCCAACCCGAACGAAGAAGAGAAGCCGGAAGAAATCGTCTGGCGCGATGACGTGGAAGGCAAGCTGGATCTGCTCGTATCGTTGGATTTCCGCATGACGGCAACTCCGATGTATGCCGATATCGTCCTGCCTGCAGCAACCTGGTACGAGAAAGTGGATATTTCCTCGACCGACATGCACCCGTTCGTGCATCCGTTTAACCCGGCGATCGATCCGCTGTGGGAATCGCGGACGGACTGGGATATTTACCGGACGCTTGCCAGCGTGTTGTCCGAGATGGCCAAGGAGCATATGCCGGGCGTATATAAAGACCTGGTTTCCTCGCCGCTGGGTCATGATTCGATGGCTGAAATCGCCCAACCTTTTGGCGAAGTGAAGGACTGGAAGCGCGGCGAAGTGAAGCCGGTTCTCGGCAAAACGATGCCAGGCTTTACCGTAGTCGAGCGCGACTACACGAAGATCTATGACAAGTACATCACGCTTGGACCTAACCTGGAAACCGGCAAGGTCGGCGCGCATGGGGTATCGTTCTCCGTCAAGGAAGAGTACGAGGATTTGAAGAAAATCAACGGCTCCTATATCGACGATACGATCAAAAACGGTCGACCGAAGCTGCGCACCGCAAGACAAGCGGCGAATGCCGTGTTGCATTTGTCGTCGGCCACTAACGGGAAAGTGTCGCAGCGCGCATGGGAATCCGCCGAGCAGGATACGGGTGTGGAACTGAAGGATATCTCTGCGGACCGTGCGGCAGAACGAATTACGTTCGCAAACATTACCGCTCAGCCTCGCGAGGTCATTCCGACACCGGTATTCAGCGGCTCGAACAAATCGGGACGCCGGTATTCGCCGTTTACGACCAACATCGAGCGCTTGGTACCGTTCCGGACGTTAACCGGACGCCAGCATTTTTATCTGGATCACCAAATCTTCCTGCAATTCGGGGAGGCGCTGCCGGTTTATAAACCAACGCTGCCGCCAATGGTATTTGGTCCGCGAGACAAGCAGGTTGAGGGAGGTAAGGATGCCCTGGTGCTGCGTTATTTAACGCCGCACGGCAAATGGAACATCCACAGCACGTATCAGGATAACCTGCACATGCTGACCTTGTTCCGCGGCGGTCCAACCGTATGGATCAGCAATGAGGATGCCGAAGCGCATCAGATTAACGATAACGATTGGCTGGAGGTTTACAACCGCAACGGCGTCGTCACGGCGAGAGCGGTGGTCAGCCACCGGATGCCAAAGGGCACGATGTTTATGTATCATGCTCAGGATAAGCACATCAATGTACCGGGTTCGGAAATTACGGGAGAGCGGGGCGGCAGCCATAATGCACCTACGCGAATCCATTTGAAGCCAACGCAGCTCGTTGGGGGTTATGCCCAGCTCAGCTACGGCTTCAATTATTACGGACCGATCGGCAACCAGCGCGATGTCTACGTTGCCGTGCGCAAACTGAAGGAGGTCGACTGGCTTGAAGATTAAAGCGCAAATCGCCATGGTGTTGAACCTGGATAAATGCATCGGCTGTCACACCTGCAGCGTCACTTGTAAGAGCACCTGGACAAACCGGGAAGGCGCCGAATATATGTGGTTCAACAACGTCGAAACGAAGCCGGGCATCGGCTATCCGAAGCGTTGGGAGGACCAGGAGCATTACAAAGGCGGCTGGACGTTGAAGAACGGCAAGCTGGAATTGAAATCCGGCAGCAAGCTGTCGAAGATCGCCCTTGGTAAAATTTTCTACAACCCGGACATGCCGGAGATGAAAGATTATTATGAGCCGTGGACTTATGATTACGAGAAGCTGACGAATTCGGGCGAGAAGAAGCACCAGCCCGTCGCTCGTCCCAAATCCGTCGTCACCGGTGACAAGATGGACCTGGATTGGGGACCTAACTGGGAAGACGATCTGGCCGGCGGCCATATCACCGGTCCGAAGGATCCAAATATCGAGAAGATCGAAGAGGAGATCAAATTCAACTTCGAGCAATCGTTTATGATGTACTTGCCTCGTCTCTGCGAGCATTGCTTAAATCCAAGCTGCGTCGCTTCTTGCCCCTCGGGCGCCATTTACAAACGCGATGAGGACGGCATCGTCCTCGTCGACCAAGAAGCTTGCCGCGGCTGGCGTTACTGCATGACGGGCTGCCCTTACAAGAAAGTCTACTTCAACTGGAAAACAAACAAAGCGGAAAAATGTACGTTCTGCTTCCCAAGAATCGAAGCGGGACTCCCTACGGTGTGCTCCGA
Source organism: Paenibacillus rubinfantis (assembly GCF_001486505.1). Classification (GTDB taxonomy): domain Bacteria; phylum Bacillota; class Bacilli; order Paenibacillales; family Paenibacillaceae; genus Fontibacillus; species Fontibacillus rubinfantis. Next base: position 59,984 of record NZ_LN909055.1, on the reverse strand, counting down.
AACCTGCACCGGGCGTATTCGCTACCTGGGCGTGCTGCTGTATGATGCGGATCGCGTACAAGAAGCGGCTTCCACGCCGGATGAGAAGGATTTGTACGAAGCGCAGCTGGGCTTATTCCTTGACCCGAATGATCCGAAGATTATCGAGCAGGCCCGCAAAGACGGATTGTCCGAGGAATGGATCGAAGCGGCGCAAAATTCACCGGTCTACAAACTGGCGATTGAATATAAGCTGGCATTCCCGCTGCATCCGGAATACCGCACGCTGCCGATGGTATGGTACGTACCACCGCTCAGCCCGATCATGAGCCATTTCGAAGGCAAGGATTCGATTCAGAATCCGGATCTGATCTTCCCGGCGATTGAGGAAATGAGAACGCCGGTGCAATACTTGGCTAATCTCTTAACCGCTGGAGATACCTCCACCGTCAAAATCGCGCTGCAACGGATGGCGATGATGCGCCAATACCAACGCGCGCAATTCTCCAAGCAGCCGTTTGACGACAACCGCTTGGCTCGTGTCGGATTAACCGCTCAGCAGATCGAAGAGATGTACCGCCTGCTGGCCATCGCTAAATATGAGGACCGGTTTGTTATCCCAACCTCGCATAAGGAAGGATATATGGATCCGTACCGGGCGCAAGGCACCGCAGGATTCGGCATGGATTGCGACGGCTGCGGCCCGGCAACTCCGATTCCAGCTAGCAGCACCAAGAGCGGACGGGATCTGTACGAACAAAACTTCTACGGGGGGATTTGGCGTGATTGATCTGGTGAAACTGGATGAACATCGCGAGTTGTTCGGCTTTTTTGCCGGACAACTCGTCTATCCCGACAAGGAAACGTTCGATTTGATCCGTGAGAGCGGGGAAGACGTCCTGCCTCCGGCCATAATGACCCCAGTGACGAGATATCGGGAACAGATGCTTGCGCTTAGCATGGAAGAGATCGAGGAACTGTACGTGGATACCTTCGATTTTGAGAAATCGTCAACGCTCTATATGACCTATTCCAAATATGAGGACTCCAAAGACCGTGGGCAATTGCTGACTTCGCTCAAAGCAGTTTATGAGATGTTTGGCCTGGAAATGGAGGATCGGGAATTGCCCGATTTCCTGCCGCTGATGCTAGAATTCCTCTATGCAGCCGATTGGCTGAATCATCCGCACGGCGAGACGGGGATGTTAACGGTCATCACGATTCTAGAGGATGGCACTTTTCAATTAATGAAGTCGCTGGAGTCGAAGGATAACCCTTATTATGAGCTAGTCAAAGCTCTTCGTGAAACGTTCAAGTTGTGTTTGTCGCAGGAGGTGAAGATTCATGAGTCTGTTTGAGCAATTTTTATGGGTCATCTTCCCGTATCTGTGCGTGGCAACATTCGTAGTGGGGCATATTTTCCGCTACCGTTACGATCAATTTAACTGGACGGCCAAATCCAGCGAATTCATCGAGAAGAAACGATTGATGCTGGGAAGCATGTTGTTTCACATCGGGATTATTCCGGTCATTATGGGTCATGTAGCCGGATTAGGCATTCCTAAGGAATGGATGACCGCCCTTGGCGTGAGTGAGCATCTGTATCATATCGGGGCAATGTATGGCGGAGGATTCTTTGGCGTGGTTACTTTCGCTGGCATGCTGATTCTGACGTCGCGCCGATTGACCATGAAGAACGTACGCCGCCTTAGCTCGGCGTCGGATATGATCGTAAATGGACTGCTGCTGTTTATCGTCTTTATGGGGATGTTCTCCACGCTGGTGACGAATAACGTACAGCCGGATTTTGATTATCGGGAGACGATTTCCGTCTGGTTCCGCAATCTGCTGATTTTCCGGCCGGAAGCTTCCTATATGGCGGAGGTACCGATCTCATTCCAAATCCACATCTTGGCAGGGTTTCTGATCTTTGCCTTATGGCCGTTTACCCGTCTCGTTCATGTCTGGAGCGTACCCTTGAATTATGCCCGAAGAAGCTATATCCTTTATAGGAAGAATCGCTCGCATACTGCGGGACGTTAAGGATTTGAAGTTTAGGGAGACGAGTACATGAATCCAAATTCCAGTTGCTACCAGGTGCTGATCGATCAATTAAGAGAACAGATGGGTTATGACTTCGTGTCGCTGGCTTTTGCTGAGTCCGCCGTCAACGATTTCATCCTTACCTGGAAGTATGCCTCGGGCAACTTGAACAATCGCTACAAGCGCATCGTTCTCCAATCGGGCAAAGGCGTTGCCGGCATCGTGTTCAAAACCGGCAATCCCATGTTGGTTTCGAGCGTCGCCGAAGGGCTCGACCCGCAAGAGATGTACAATTATCCGATTCTGATCTCGGAGCGGTTGTCGAGCCTGGCTGCGATCCCTTTATATCTGGCGGACCGGGTGGAAGGGGTTCTCCTCGCCGGCTATCGGGGAGAGCAACGGATGTCCCAGGAAGGGCTAAACCAGCTGTATGGATGGCTGCAAGGCAGATTTGGAGATTTTGAGATCAAGGAGTTGACCCCATGAATCCGTCATCCTTGAATATACCGGTTGAATTGCTTTATAAGCATTTTGAACACAGCTCCGATGCCATCATTTTCTTTGATGCCGTTCATCGGGTAATGTCGATGAATCCGCAGGCTGAACGGCTGTTGGACCGTCGGGTGCTGGAAGAACCAAGCGATGCGGACAGCAATGCGTTTTGTTTCTCCTGCCGCGGCTACACCAGTGAAGAAGAACCGATGTCCTGTCTGAACTGCTATCTGTCCAACTCGGAGAAGGATTTCAGCTCCTTTCAACTCTATTTGGAGACGAAAACCAAAGGGGTAGTCCCGTTTTCGGCCAGCTTTCAAACAGTAGATCGAGCGGCAGGGGTTCGGGTGCTTATTTTACGCGACCTGACCAATCAGCTGATGACTCAGCAAATGCTGAACCGAAACACGATGATGAAAAGCGTCATTAAAGCCCAAGAAGACGAACGCAAGCGAATTTCCCGCGAGCTGCACGATAGCGTAGCGCAAGAGTTAATCAGCTCGTTAGTGGATCTTCGGGTGTTAAAATATTTGAACGTGCAGGAGGAGGCCCTGCAGAAAATCCAGCAAACCGAAGCATCGCTCACGCGGTTGCTGGAGCAAATCCGCAACCTCTCGGTCGAGCTGCGGCCGGCGTCCCTGGACGATCTCGGCCTCGACGCCGCCTTCCGGTCGCACTTCAAGTGGATCGAGAAGAATTACGGCGTACTGGTGCGGTTTGTGGCAGAGCTAAGCGGCCAGCGATTTAATAGTGAAGTAGAAACGGTTGTCTACCGCGTGTGCCAGGAATCGGTACTTAACGCCTTGAAATATGCCGATGTGGACGAGGTGGACGTGCGTTTGTTTGCCTCGGAGCATATGCTGGAGCTGATCGTCTCGGATCGCGGCATCGGATTCGACGTCAATACGAACGACCCCAAGGGAACCGGTCTTGGCATCTACGGGATGAAGGAGCGCGCCGAGCTCGTGGGAGGAGAGGTCATGATTACCTCTGGGCTAGGGAAAGGGACAACTGTCCATCTACGGGTTCCGTTTGGGGCTGTATCTCCGTGAGTGAGCATCGTGTAACGGTTGGGAGTATAACTTTTCGAGGGTAAGGGGGAAAGGGTCTGTGAAAGTGGTAATCGCGGATGATCATGCCGTCGTCCGAAGCGGGTTTGCGATGATCATCAATTTTCAAGAGGACATGGAAGTGGTCGCAACGGCTGCGGATGGGATCGAGGCGTACAAAATGGTGGCAAAACACCGGCCCGACATCCTGCTGATGGATCTCAGCATGCCTCCCGGGGAAAGCGGCTTGATCGCAACCGCTAAAATCCACGAGGATTTTCCCGATACCCATATCATTATTCTGACGATGCACGATGATGAGGAATATTTATTTCATGTGCTTAAAAAAGGGGCGCGCGGGTATGTGCTGAAAAATTCCCCGGACGAACAGCTCGTCTCGGCCATTCGCATGGTGCATCAAGGCGGAGTGTATATTCATCCGAAGCTCGCTTCTTCCCTTGTCCGCGAATTCGTGAACCATGATCAGCAGGCGGATGAGAGCAATCCCTATCAGCTGTTATCCACCCGCGAAATCGAGATTTTGCCGCTGGTCGCCAAAGGATACGGGAACAAGGAGATTGCTGAGATGCTGCATATCTCCGTGAAAACGGTAGAGGCGCATAAAGCCAAAATCATGGAGAAGCTGAATTTGAAATCAAGACCCGAGTTGGTGGAATATGCGATCAAGAAAAAACTGCTGGATTTCTAACGGAGGCTGGTAACATGGTACAAGGAACACTGTTAAGCGAATTACCCGCCATGCGTATTCTGGAGAATGAGCATCGCTATTTGGCAAGTCTCATGGATGAATGGCATTCGATCGTGCTGGACTTTCAAAACGACCGCTATTCCAAGGATCAGGCGAGTCTGCAATTCGCCCGCCTGCGCGAGCTGCTGAATGATTTTAAAGCGCCTTTGCGTAAGCATTTTCAAAAAGAAGAGACTTATTTTTTTCCGAGATTAGGGAAGCATATAGGATATGAACAAGGCCCCATTGTTTCGATCGAACAGGAGCATGAGGAGATCTTCGCTTATATCGACCATTTTCTCCATTATGCCAACGGCGAGTTTTCGCTGGAGGAAATGAAGGCTTTGTCCCGTGATGCGGGCGAAGCGTTTGAAATTCTGACGGTACATTTCGTGAAGGAAGAAACCGTGCTGTTTTCGATGACCGGTCAGGTCATGAAATCGGAAGAACAAGAGCAGTTGAATAAGGAGCTTTACACCCTGATTGTTGAATAGTTCCCCATTCAATGAGCAGCCCATAAACATCAACCGGTGCTTATGGGCTTTTTTGTGTCCAAATCGGTTGAGTAGGGAGTTTCCCGGGGCGATCAGGGGAAAACCCTATTCAGAGCCACTTAGGGAATCGGCTAAAATACGGGTGGGGAATTCGATGGTTATTCAGAAGACAATTTGGAAAAGGTGATCGATTTGATTAAAAAAGTTCAATTGCCGCTGCAAACGCTAAATCTGATTGTGGGCTTTGCTGTATGGGTCATTATTTCGTCCCTCATCTCTTTTATGGGGGAGGATATTCAGATCCCGGCGGATAAGGTTGCGATCATTACGGCCATTCCTGTCGTATTGGGCTCCGTTCTGCGTATCCCGCTGGGGTATTACGCCAATATTTTCGGGGCAAGGATCGTTTTTCTGATCAGCTTCATTTTGCTGTTGTTCCCGGTGTTTTACATTAGTGAGGCGAGTTCTTACGTCGATCTAATTATCGGCGGGCTGTTTCTCGGGATCGGCGGAGCGGTCTTCTCCGTTGGCGTAACCTCGCTGCCGAAGTATTACCCGAAAGAGCGTCACGGTCTGGTGAACGGTGTGTATGGTCTCGGGAACCTTGGGACTGCCGTTACCTCGTTCTCCGCTCCGGTCATCGCAACGCAAATCGGCTGGTCCGCGACCGTTAAGCTTTATTTGATCCTCCTGCTGGTTTTTGCAGCATTAAATGTCTTCTTTGGAGACCGTAAAGAACCGAAGGTGAAAACGGCTCTGATGGATCAAATTAAAGGTGTTTACAAGAATGAAAAGCTCTGGTTGTTCTCGCTGCTGTATTTTATTACATTTGGTTCGTTTGTCGCTTTCACCGTTTATCTACCGAATTTCCTGGTGACCAACTTCGAACTCACCAAAGTGGATGCGGGAATGCGCACGGCCGGGTTTATCGCTCTGGCGACGTTTATGCGTCCGGTTGGCGGTTGGCTGGCGGACCGATTTAATGCCTTAATGCTGTTGATCGTTGTCTTCACAGGATTTACACTGGCGGCGATCGTGCTGGCGTTCTCCCCAACGTTTACCCTCTATACCATCGGCTGCTTGGTGATTGCGATGGTTGCCGGGGCAGGGAACGGGGTTATTTTTAAACTGGTTCCGCAGTATTTCAACAAACAGGCCGGGATTGTGAACGGGATCGTTTCGATGATGGGCGGTCTGGGCGGATTCTTCCCGCCGCTGCTGCTGTCTTATATCCACTCGGTTACCGGTCAATATTCCATCGGGTTTATGCTGCTATCCCAGGTGGCCTTGGCCAGCTTGATTCTGGTGCTCTGGATGATTTATTCCGATAAGCTAAGCTTGTCCTCGGAAGTGTTCAACACAACGGCGCAGGGGATTTTGGTCACCAATACGAAAGGGACCATTGTGGCGGTGAATCCCGCGTTTACCGCCGTGACGGGTTTTCGTGAAGAAGAGGCGGTTGGGCAGAAACCCAATATTCTGCGGACCGATCGCCAAGCTCCGGATTTCTATTCGCGGATGTGGAAGAGTATTAAAGAAACCGGCATGTGGCAGGGAGAAATTTGGAACAAGCGCAAAAACGGCGAAATTTACTTGCAATGGCTTAACATCAGCGCCGTCAAGGACGAGACGGGTGAGGATGTCCGCTACGTGGGGACGTTCTCCGAGCTTCCGGACGGTAAGGTGCAAAAATAAGGGGAACGACTCACATCAGTGAAGAGGGGGAGTAGATATGCCGGTTGGTCCATCCTTACGTCAATTACACGCGCATCAGGCCATCCATCACAGCGGCTTGGCCGGGGCAAAGTCGAAAACGGAGGAAGTTGAGCAGTTCTATTCCAGTGGGGATCTAGAGCTGGCGGAGCAAGCAACCGCTGAATTGCTCGAGTACTGGGAGTCGCGAATTCTCAGCCATGCCGATGCAGAGGAAGACGGCTTCTATCAAGAGGCTGTAGAGAAGAATCCCGCTCTGCAGGATGTGGTTCTACAACTGAAGCGCGATCATGAGCTGATGCGTATCGTGGTGAAGAGCATTCACCAACTGCGAGAAACTCCAGGATGGAATGTAGAAATTCTGCACAAGCTATATGCTTTGCTGGAGATCAATGAAATCCACAGCAGAGAAGAAGAACGGTTGTTGTTCTAACTACTTGATCGTAAATGTTGCACTTTCTGCAACAGTCCTAACCCAGACTAGACTAAGGAGTATAAGTGCTTCTTTTTCAACAAATAAAAATAATCGGCCAGGTATGAGCACCTGGCCGATTATTTTTTTTGCTAGATCACATAGATACACTCTTCGGCTGACTTGGGCTGGATCCCAAACTCAAACGTATCCTGACGAAGTCCCCGCCGCATCGTTTCGAGCGATAATATATCCTGCGGCTGGATATTGCCCAAATGCACGCCCGCGCCGAATTTGCGGAGCAGCAGCACTTGCTGGTGTTTCAGCGGAGCTTCCCACATCAGTCTCGTTGAATCGGGGACGAATTTCAGGATATTGTCTAGAATATCCAGACGACATTCTCCATGATCGTCGAAGATGCCGACCCCCATCCCCGATTCACGTGCCTCCACGGTCATCAGCTCGGCTCCAGCTTCCAGATCGGCCTCCTGCGTCTCTGCCAAATGCGTGGCATCGATTAACGAACCCGATAACTTCTTGCCAAATTCGGTCACCACGCGCAAGCCCCGATTGTTCCCTTCCTGAATCAGTTCGGTACGGCGCTTGCGAGGCAGCTCGATCGTTCCGTCGGACACCTCGATGCCGTTAAAGCCCAGCCGGCAGATCGTCGTGAAGAAATCCGAGACCACCCCTTGTTGAACGGCCGTTTCCAGCAGTGTTCCGCCAGGCATCACCATAATGCCGTGCTGCTTGGCAAGATTGATTTTGTACATCAACAGCTCCGTGCTGTAGAGGGGGGCCGTGCCGAAACCCAATTTGATGCAATTTACGTAACCCGCGGCCAGTTCGATGAAGTCCGTGAAGGCAGTCCGCCCGAGCCCTTTATCGATCACCATCGTCAGGCCGGGTCCGGTCACCTGCAGCTCCGGCAAGTTTTCTTCCGGCTCGCGGGTTTGCCGTCTTCCGCTCGGATCAAACAACTCGGCAGGCCATACGGCGCGTAACGTACTCTTCATCCTGATAATCTCCTCGTTTCCTTATGAACTTATCCTTTCACCGTTGACATAGGCATCATATGCGATTTCCACGCGGCGGGTGCCCAAGAATTAACAATTCTTAGTGAAGGTTCAGTTGATTTGACGAGGAGGTTTGATGAGGAAAAAAACCAGTCCCAATGTGACCAGGGATAAGCAGGAAACGGTGATAAACACAACGCGGTCGGAGATGTCCATCATCCACCCGAACAGGGGCGGGCCAAAGGCGACACCTAGGAACCGGAGGCTGTTGTACAGCGAGGTGATCATGCCGCGTTCGCTTTTTTGCACCGATCCGGTAATCATCGTATTCAGGCAGGGCAGAAGCAATCCGGTTCCGATACTGCTGACGGTCAGCAAGCCAATAAAAACATAGATGTTTTTAAAAAAGAAGATTGTCGCAGCCAAAGCCAGCGTCATCATCACAAGTCCGATGTTCATGAGCCAGCGGATCAGCAGGCCTTTCTTCTTAATCAAGCTGCCTGTCGTATAGGAAGTGATGACCATGCCGAGCAAGGGAATCGCCAGAATGGCGCCTTTAAGCACGCCGTCGATTTGGTAAGGGGCATCTTCCAAGGTGTTGGACAAATAAAACAGAACTCCAAAAAGAATAAAAAGTCCCAATGACCCCGCAAAAAAAGAGGTGATCAACCAACTCCCTTTTTTACGGAAAATTTGGCCGATTTTATGGATGTACGACTTGAGCGCCTGTTGTTCGCCATGTTTGGGTTCTTTGATCAGAAACAGGACAGCCAACAGCGATAAGGCGCAAAACACGGGGAACGCGAAAAAGGAAGCATACCAAACGATCAGCACCAGCAAAGACCCGATGATCGGACTTAGAACCTTGCCGACGCCGTTTGACGCTTCGATCAAGCCTAAGGCTTTGCTTTCCGTCCCACCTTTGTATAAATCGCCAACCAGCGCCATTGCAATCGGTGCTGTTCCCGCCGCAGCCATGCCCTGGATCGCCCGTGCTGCAATGATGACAGCATAGGAGTTCCAAATCGCACCGAAACCGGCCAAGAGCCCGGCACCTCCATAGACGATCAACGCCGGGATGATGATTTTCTTGCGTCCAAACCGGTCGGATAAGTAGCCGATGACCGGTATGAATAAGCCTGCCGCCAAGGAGAATATCGAAATGATCAAGCTGCTTTGAAATTTACTGATTTCCAGCTGCCTTTGCATTTCCGGAAGGACGGGCACCAGCATCGAATTGCCGAACACAAGCACGATCGGGATGGTCGCGATAGCCATAAACTCCCAGATCCGTCCCTTTGATCCGCTTTGTTCCGAGGCTACCGCTTTATGGTCGGTACGCTCGGCCATTTCCTCCTCGGGGAGGGAAATGTCGCTTTGAAAGGTGATTTGCAGCCTTTTCCGCGTTTTGGTGTTAGTCATCGGATTAGCTCCTCACGTTATTTTCGGACATAAGAACATGTTCATTATTTGTGATTTGGAGATCGGGTATGCATTCATGTTGCACGGGCTCCCACCTATCGGGCATAAGCTGATAATGTTCAAAGGGAAGGGTAGGGAGACCATGATCCAAATCGTACAGGGGAACAATCACCGGCTGCCGGACGCGGAGGTCCATGTGGTGATCGATGTGATCCGAGCCTTTACGGTGGCACATTATGCTTTTATTCAGGGGGCGCAAAAGATTGTTTTGGCCGGTTCGCTGGAGGAGGCATTTCGCTTGAAACGGGATAATCCAGATCACTTGTTGGCGGGAGAAATCAAGGGCTTGCCCATTCATGGCTTTGATTTAGACAATTCGCCTGCTCGGATTGCCCAAGCGAACCTGACCGGGAAAACCCTGATCCAAAAAACGACAAACGGGGTGGAAGCCACTTTAAATTCGTTAAACGCCAAAGAAGTCTATGTAACGGGGTTCTCTAATGCAGTTGCAACGGCGGCAAGGGTCAAAATCCGGCTTGCGGCTGCCGGCCCTGAACCCATCGTGCGTCTGATCGCTTCGCATCCAACAGGGGATGATGATCTGGCCTGTGCGGAATATATCGCGGGACTCTTACGCGGAGGTGGGGGGCCTACAGCGGCGCAAACGCTGGAGCGGATACGCGGCTCGGAAGCAGCGGCTAAGTTTTTTGATCCGGGACAACCGGCGTTTTTGCCTGAGGATATGGAGTTATGCTTGCGGGAACGACCAACCGACTTCGTGATGAAGGTGGATACCCGAGATGGGATCCCGGTCATCGAACGGGAGGAGGCAAATTAAAGGGAGAATCATCGTAGATTCTCCCTTTTTGTTTCTATTCTGGTTTTTTGACTAGGAGCGGTGGAGGAATCAGCCAGCCTTTTTCCTTGCTCATCCGTAAGATTCTTAGAGCCAGCGCCGTTTTGGTGGCATGGTATTTGGCAAACAACGCGCCGATATCCTCCCGAATGGACAGTCCCATCGCCCCGCTGCAGCCGGCTAGGGAGGCGGCGGTATCCATGGCGATCTTCGCCCCGATTTCCGGATCGGCAAATCTGGCGCCCGGTGGGATATCCTCGAGCTTCACTTCCGGACGTTCCGGCAGCATCGGGGAAGGCGTGATCCCATTGTCCGTTAACAGCTTGTCCAATTCCTTAATTTCCAATTTGGCTTGATCCATCAGATCTTTCAGAATCTCCTTCAGATCCTTGTCGCCAGCATGATACGTGTACAGCTGATAGCAGGACAAGATCATCTTGGCTGCCATCGAGCTCTCCCAAATGGTAAAGATTTCACCGTAATGCATTGGCTCGTGCTTCGGATTACCGTCTAAAACACCCATGAAAAAATCTCCTTTGCTTCGTCATTTTACTTGCCGTCGGTAGTATGTCTCACGGTGGCAGGTTGTATGATGGAGCGCCGCAGGAGTTGTTCTTTTGGGATTAACGATGCACCGTATATTGATTCGCTTTACTAAAACGTCGGATCATCTCAACTTCCTCAGCGCTTAACTCCGAAACATCGGCCGCGGCAAGATTCTGCAGCAGCTGTTCGCGAGATCTTGCTCCGGGAATGGCCACGGCCACTGCAGGATGGGCCAGTGAATAGCGGATGGCCAACTGCGTTAGGCTTCGTTTCGGCGTTTCCAGCTCTTGCAGTTTCCGACGCAATTCGCGCAGCTCGTCCAGCTCATAATCCAGCACGCCTTTCGCCGGTTCACGGTTCGCCGCCAGCGCTCCGCTTGCTAATGGACCCCGGGCGATCACGCTGATCCTCTGTTCCTGAAGCAGTGGAAATGCAGCTTCTTCGCCTCGTCGATCCACGATACTGTACTGGTTCATAACGCTAACGATCGAGGAACGAGAGACGTATTCGCGAATCACGTTCGGACGAATGGAAGAAATTCCGTACTCCCGGATGACACCTTCCTTCTTCAATTGTTCAAACGCTTCAATCGTGTCATCGATCGGATCTTCAATCGTCCCGCCATGCAGTTGATATAAATCAATATAATCCGTGCCGAGCCGACGCAGGCTGTCTTTGACCGCCGACAGGATGTACGCCTTTGACGGATCCCAGCTCCAGCCTTCCTGCCCCGGAATCCGGCGGTTGCCGACTTTGGTCGCCAGGATAACTTGGTCTCGGCGTCCCTTAATGGCCTTGCCGACGATTTCCTCATTGGTTCCGGCATCGTATAGATCGGCGGTGTCGAGAAAGTTGACACCCCGGTCCAACGCTTCATGGATCAGGCCAATCGCTTTCGTTTCCTCCGTCCCCAGCGACATGCATCCAAGTCCAATTTCACTGACGATCAGGTCGGAGGAGCCTAAACGGTTCATTCTCATCATTATGTACTCCTTATCCTTAGGTATGGTCATTCTATTATATGAAAAAAAGATCCCCATTCCAATTCAAACGAAACGCGGGGCGCTTCGTTGTTCCCCGAAAGCCCCGCGCGATCACCTTTTACATATACAGACTAGCCAACAATATCCCCAAACTCTCCTCATAAATCTCGTCGAATTGCGAGAGCGGCAACGGGTTGACACCGGTTCCCAACTCAATCGTAAATCCGGGACGACGGAAATCATAGATAAACCAATCTTTATATCCGGCATAGCTCTCCACATTACGGATGGCCTCGTAACCGCTGACCCGGGCGAATTCATTCGCGATTGTTTCGGCGTAAGGCGGTTCGCGGTTCTCAAATCCCCAATAGATGACTTCGCCTTGAGTGTGGAAGGCCAAGACATGGTCAAAATCGCTCTGCCGAGTTAGGTTAGCCATGGCGATCGCTTCGGGTTCGGTCAGCGGGGCGGTGCCTGGAAAATCCCGAGGTCCCCGTTCCACCGGATTCCGGTCCACCTCGCGTTCCCATAACGCCGGGAACTGGTCGTTTAAGTCAACTCCATTGATATTGGCTTTCCATCCCTGGAAATCGGTACTGCCGCTATTGTAAGACAATACGTTGCTGCGATAAGGCTCTTGTTCCGGCAATCCATGGATCACAAGGTCCACGCCGTCCAGATTCACCATAGGTACCATCGAGAAAGTCACCTCTTCATAATAAGGCCACATCGCCAGACCGCGAATCGAGCTGCTGTTCGTAAGCGCAAGCAGATATTGATTCAAGAACTTGATCAACACCGGCGTTGTAATCCATTCATTCGCATGAAAGGCGCCGTTCACATGCACTTGTTTGCTGCCTTTACCGATGCGCAATTCAGGGATGGGCTTGTTCATCACCGTATTCCCGATATTTCGGTAGACGATAAACGGGTAGATATCCATCAATCGGTTCAAATCTTCCCGTAATGCGGCGGAATCGTACGGTTTTCGGATGTCGACCACGAACCAGGTGACCCGCAGCGGAAGCTGCAATCGCTGGCCGACAGCAAGGTGGTTGGGATTCACCGACTGATTCAGCAGCAGGATTACATCCATTGGAACCCCGCGATCCCGGGACAACTTCCAAATGGAATCCCCAGCTTTGACCTGATATTCGCTGGATACGAATCCGGGGATGTGGACGGTCTGGCCTGCGTGAAGACCCTCCGCTTGGATCCCCGGGTTGGAATCCAAAATCAACTGCAGCGGCAGTTGAAAGATCTGACTGTAGTACCATAACGTATCCCCTGAACGTACTTGAATACGCATAACATATCCCTCCTGCACAAGTATGCCTTATCACAGCCTATGTAGGAGGAAGCGTGCAACATGCCAAAATGAAGGATTCCTCTTCACAATCACCGTGCTTTCAGGTAGACTTTAGAAAGTCTATTGTTAACCGACATTTTATATCCTGGTTAACAATAGATTCTCATTCGAACATATAGAAAGCTGGGATGATTGATGAACCAACGCAAGACGGAAGGACAGAGCTGGGATTCGCTTGCAGATAAAGCCCTAAACGGAGTGGTTTTAACTTGGGAGGAGGGGCTTTCCGTATTACAAGCTGAGAATGATCAATTGCTGCCGCTGATGGAGGCGGCGTATCGGGTCAGACGGTATTACTATGGCAACAAAGTGAAGCTGAACATGATCATCAATGCCAAAAGCGGACTATGTTCGGAAGATTGCGGGTACTGCTCGCAATCCTTGGTCTCTACGGCCCCGATATCGAAATACCCGTTGCTCGACAAGGACACGTTGGTTGCAGGGGCTCGCGAGGCGTTGCAGCGCAAGGCGGGAACGTATTGCATCGTAGCCTCCGGCAAGGGGCCAACCGACAAGGAGTTGGAGCAGGTCGTAGAGGCAGTCGCTGAAATTCGCGCAACGCTGCCGCTGAAGATTTGCGCCTGCCTGGGCATCCTTAGGGAGGAGCAGGCGCAGAAACTGAGTGAAGCCGGGGTTCACCGCTATAACCACAATTTGAACACGAGCCGGACCAACTATCCGTCGATTACGACGACCCATACTTACGATCAACGCGTGGCGACGGTCGAGACCGCAAGAGCGCACGGGATGTCTCCCTGCTCCGGCGTGATCATCGGAATGGGCGAATCGGATGAAGAAATCGTGGAGATGGCTTTAGCGCTCCGCGATCTGGATGCCGATTCGGTTCCGATCAATTTCTTGAACGCCATCCCGGGCACACCGTTGGAACGGGCGGGACGGGTACCGGCGCAAAAAGCGCTTAAAGTGTTGGCCTTGTTCCGTTTCATCTGTCCATCGAAGGAAATCCGCGTGGCGGGCGGCCGGGAGGTCAGCCTCCGGACACTGCAGCCGCTATCCTTATATGCGGCGAACTCGATCTTCGTAGGCGATTACATGACGACAGAAGGCCAGGATGTATCCTTAGATCACCGGATGATCGAGGATCTGGGCTTTGAAATCGAACTAACAGCGATTTAACGGAAGGATAGCGAAACGCCTCGTAATCCATTAAACTGAATTAGGTATAGAATCCTAAAAACGTGGTGATTCGCTTGTTTCAAATCATGTTAATCGAAGACGATCCGTCCTTGTTTCAGGAAATCCGCGAACGGCTGCAGCAATGGTCCTATGGGGTAAATGGCGTTCGGGATTTTGGCAACGTCTTGGAGGAATTTACGGCCATTCGCCCGGATCTGGTTCTGATCGATATCCAGTTGCCCAAGTTCGATGGGTTTCATTGGTGCCGGCAAATCCGCGCCCATTCCAATGTGCCGATCATTTTCCTGTCTTCGCGCGACCATCCGACCGACATGGTGATGTCCATGCAGCTAGGCGCGGATGATTTTGTACAGAAGCCGTTCCATTTCGAGGTGCTCATTGCCAAAATCCAGGCGACGCTTCGCCGGGTATACAACTATAATACCGAACGTGTTGAGCTGAGGACGTGGCGCGGAGCAACGATCGAATATGGACGCAACGCCATCACGGCAGAGCGAGGGACCATTGAGTTAACGAAAAATGAAATGCTCATCCTCAAGCTGCTTGTAGAGCAAAAAAATCGCATCGTCAGCCGCGAGGAGCTGATCCGAAGCTTATGGGACAACGAGCATTTCGTCAGCGACAATACCTTGACGGTAAACGTAAATCGGTTGCGCAAAAAGCTGGAGGACCTCGAGCTTGACGCTTATATCGAGACGAAGGTCGGGCAAGGTTATATGGCAACCGAAGAGGTTCAGACGTTATGATCGGAAAATATTTACGTGAGCGCCTAAGCTGGATCCTGCTCGTGATCGCCCTGCAGCTCCTGCTCCTCTCCGTCGCCGCGATCGATCGGACGATTCCGTTCCTGCCAATGTTATATATTGTTTTCTTATCGCTATTGTTATTTGCGGCATTTTTGCTGATCCGTTATTCGAAGGAAACCCGGTTCTATCAAAGCCTAGCCGTCTGGGAGGATACGTACGATTTGAACGTGATCGCCGCGCCGGAAAGTCCGTTTCAATCTATCGTGATGGATCGATTAAACGAGCAAACGGACAAGTTTCGCAAGGAAACGTCGCAGCTCGTCGCCCAATTGGAAGAGGAGAAGGACGATCTAATGTCCTGGATTCATGAGGTCAAAACACCGCTCACGGCCATGCGGCTGATGCTCGACCGGATGGGCGACGAGCCGCTGAAGGAGCAACTGCGGCTGGAGTGGTTGCGCATTCACCTGTTGCTGGATCGCCAGTTGCACCAGAAACGCATTCCGTTCATCGAAAACGATCTATATATCGAGCAAGTGAAGCTGGAGCCCTTGCTAATTAATGAGATTCGCGAGCTGCGAGCCTGGTGTTTGCAAAAAGGCATCGGTTTTGATGTCAACCTGCCTGTCCAGGAAGTACTCACGGATGCGAAATGGTTGGCGTTCATCGTACGGCAACTGTTGACCAATGCGGTGAAATACAGTTCGGCCTCTGATATCATCGTGGGTTCTGGAATATCGCCGGATGGACAGGCCTGGCTTTGCGTCCGCGACAGCGGTCGGGGGATTGAAGTGAAGGATCTGCCGCGTATCTTCGATAAGGGATTTACCTCTACGAAGAACCATGAGGATCATGCCGCTACCGGAATGGGGTTATACTTGACCAAAAAAGCGGCGGAATCACTGTCGATTCGGATTGAAGTCGAATCCACGCCCGGTGTAGGAACCGCCTTTACGTTGTATTTTCCGAGGAGCAATACTTACGTCTATACCCTGGGCATGTGACAACAATGTCACATGCTCGTTTGCTTTGTTCGGCGAATCGCAGGAAACGCCTATTCCGGTAAGGTAAGATAAGGGCAGGACAAAGGAGTGATCTATTATGGCGATACTCGAAGCCAGCAAAATTCATAAAAGCTATGGCAACAAATTCAATCGTCAGGAAGTGCTGAAAGGGATTGACCTGGGTGTGGAGAAAGGCGAATTCGTTAGTATCATGGGAGCATCCGGCTCCGGCAAGACGACCTTGCTTAACGTGCTTTCTTCGATCGACAAGGTGAGTCTCGGCAGCATTAAAATCGAAGGCAAGGAGTTCACGGGGCTGAAGGAGAAGGAGTTGGCTGAATTCCGCAAAACCCATCTCGGCTTTATTTTTCAGGAGTACAATTTGCTGGATACGTTAACGGTCAAAGAAAACGTCCTGCTGCCGCTCTCGATCCAAAACGTCTCCCGCAAGGAGGCAGACCTTAAGTTCCAGGAAATTGCCACCGAGCTGGGCATTTACGAAATCAAAGATAAATATCCCAACGAGATTTCCGGCGGACAAAAACAGCGTACCTCAGCCGCACGGGCGTTTATCCACGATCCGAGCATCATTTTTGCCGATGAACCAACGGGGGCGCTGGATTCAAAATCCGCTTCCGATTTGCTGAATAAGCTGAACGAGCTGAACCGCAAAATTGCAGCAACAATCATCATGGTTACCCACGATCCGGTGGCGGCAAGCTACACCAGCCGTGTGGTGTTTATCAAGGACGGGCAAATTTATTCGCAGTTGAATAAAGGCGACGAGCCGCGGCAGGCGTTCTTTAACGATATCATCAAAGCTCAGGGTGTATTGGGTGGGGTGCAGGAATGAGTTTGACCCATCTGATTTACCGCAATCTGAAGAAAAACCTGAAAAACTATTACTTGTACGTGTTCGCCTTGATTTTCAGCGTTGCGTTATACTTCGCATTTGTCACCTTGCAGTACGACCCGGCGCTGGACGAAATGAAGGGATCCGTGAAAGGAGCGGCCGGATTAAGAGCCGCCTCGGTGTTGCTTATCGCGATTGTGGCCATCTTTTTGCTCTATGCCAATACTATCTTCATTAAGCGGAGAAGTAAGGAAATTGGCTTGTTTCAATTAATCGGATTAACGAAAGGGAAGATCTTTGGCATTCTTAGCAGCGAAAACCTGATTCTTTATTTCGGCTCCCTGTTGATCGGTATCTTCGTCGGGTTTTCCTGTTCCCGGCTGCTGCTGATGATATTGTTTCAGGTCATCGGCGTGGATGCCGAGGCGAGCCTGCGGTTTTCCCTGCAGGCACTAGTACAGACGATCGTCGTCTTCGCTGCGATTTATCTGCTGATCATGCTGATGAATTTTCTGTTTATCCGACGACAAACCATTCTTTCGTTGTTCCGCGTGACGTCCAGCACGGAAAATGTCTATCGTAAATTGCCGTTATCGGAAGTAGTCATTGGCGTGTTAGGTATTGGATTGGTTCTCTACGGTTATCGGATATCGTCTGAATTATTCGGCGGGAAGTATACCGAGATGAGGGAGTTGTTCCAGGCGATGATCCTGATCTTGGCATCGGTGATCCTCGGCACGTACTTGTTCTATAAAGGGTCGGTTAGTTTTATCTTCAATTTGGTGCGCAAAGCGAAGGGTGGATATCTGTCACTGAATGAGGTTCTGTCGTTATCTTCGATTATGTTCCGGATGAAATCGAATGCGCTGCTGCTGACGATTATCACAACGGTGTCGGCGCTGGCAATTGGCTTGTTGTCGCTAAGCTACATTTCTTATTATTCAACCGAATCGTCGGCCAAGCAATCCGTGCCCAATCACTTTTCGTTGCTGGACCCAGTGGATGTGGAAGCTTTTGAGCAGGCATTAAACCAGGCTGGAATCGCTACGCGCGAAACGCGGCGTCAGGTGCTTACTATGAAAGCGGATGTTTCGCAAATTTTCGGCTCGTTGATGGAGTTAGAGGATGTCAAAGAAATCACGCTAGCCGTTTTAGATGAACGTGAGGTTGTGGGCGTGGAACTCGAGGCGGGGAAAGGGAAATTTGCCGGATCGAGCAATGCGATGGAGCAATTTGCCGGGCTTAAGGATCGGGGAGACGTGATCTTATCAGGCCGCACGAAAGTGATGCAGGTGGCCGTGATCGAGACGATGAAGGATGCCGTCGTATCGATGCCATTCTCGCTGGGTATGCCGTCGTTGATTGTAGATCATTCGGATTTTGAACGTTTAGTTCAAGACGCAGATCCGGAACTCCAACCCAGATATCCGATATATTTCGGAATCGATGTCCAAAATCCCGATTTGTTAAAGCAGGCGAATCAAATCTTTGAGGATATGGGCCTTGATCAGCAACCGGATTCTAGATCTCAATACCAAATCATCATGGATCAAAAGGGCAACATGGGGTTGATTATGTTTATCGTTGGCTTTTTGGGATTGACCTTCCTCATCACTTCGGGTTGCATTCTGTATTTCAAGCAGATGGGGGAAGGAGAAGAAGAAAAGCCAAGCTATACGATCTTGCGGAAGCTTGGGTTTACGCCGGGAAACCTGCTCCAGGGCATTCAGTTTAAGCAACTGTTCAACTTTGGTATTCCGTTGGCTGTAGGCTTGTCGCATAGTTATTTTGCGGTTCGATCCGGCTGGTTCTTGTTCGGGACGGAACTCTGGACGCCGATGATCCTGGTCATGCTGATTTATACCGTTTTATATTCGATCTTTGGGTTGTTGTCGGTTCTATTCTATAAGCGGGTTATTAAGGAATCGCTATAAGCAAGGACCAACGAAGCAAAAACAAGGCGGAGACGTCCTTTTCGGACGACTTCCGCCTTGTTTCATGTGGTTAAGGTTTCTTTGGAAGACCGTAAGCTTCCCGCATCAGTGTGAAATAAGCGTCAGCTAACACAACTTCAAATTCCGGTCCCAGCGCTTGTGTGATCGCTACAACGTCCGATGGTTTCATGCTCCAAGCATTAACTCCTACGGAAACAAACATCGGCGAGTTCCCGTCCCAAGCAGCTTTTGCATCATTCAAAATATGGATTCCATCTTGAACAGTGGTTGTGCCTTTGAAATAGGAAACAGGTAAATTGCCGTTGACGATTTCAACGTAATTTTGGCTCCCGCCACCTAGGAACAGGCCAGGCACTTTCAAATATTTCACATAGGCTTCTGCTTTGGAACCGGTGAGCGGAACGTCTCGGTTGTCTTCACGGTTGATGACAAAAGGATACGACATCCCAGATTTCTTCAAATACGGGGAGGAATCCTTCATGAATTTGGCAAAGCTATCCTCCGGCCAAACCTGCGGGCTGAAGTACCCGGCTCCCGAGGGGCCGGCCACCAGCAGGTCATTCTGCGTAGCGGTAGACTGATAATGGTCTAAGATCGCAGGGGCTGCATCAACGAGGAGCGGACTAGCCGTCCAGTTCATGGGCGCTTGGCCGCGGGCGGGATCCTCCCAAAGATTGCGCATATGATTTTGGTCGTATTGTAAATTGTCTCCCTCACCAAACGTGAAGGTCACGTAAATCTTGTTGTTCAGCTTCGGAGTGACCGGCTTGTTAGGTTTTGCCGGCTTCGCTTTCGTCCCCGCCATGACCGTCATATTGTGGAACCAGTCGGAAGGCAAAACGTAAACGCCATAACGAGAGGTCAGGTCAACCCCGGCGACTTCGCCTTCAACATCATTATCAAACCAACCCATATACGGAGTACCAGGCTCCACATCTGCTAAAATCCGTTCGAACAACGCTCTTTGTTCAGGCACCCCGCTAGAGAGCCAGAACACCATCGCTTTGTTAGCTACGGCATAATCGCGAAGGTAACCGTACGGCTCTTTCTCTTCAGAGGAGAGCGGCTTCACGCTGCTGGCGGAAACTTTAAATTGGTTCCACATTTCGACACTTACGGTTAAATGCTGGGTTCCTGCCGGTGGAATAAATTCGTAGACGAAATAGTTGCCATTGTCGGCAAACCGATGGTCGGCACCTGGTAGAAATTTGGAGCCTTGCCGGTCGTATAAATACGGTTCCTCTTCTGGCGTTCCGGTTTCAAAGTGAAGAATCTCCTCGCCGTCCGCCGATACGCTGATCTCATGAACTGCAGGACCCCAGCCGTCCTGAGTAAAAGCATCCTGGAAGCGCAGGTAGACGGCTTCTCCTCCTAGAAACTCGGACAAATCAAGGTCATACGGCTTCCGGTTGCTGGCATCACGGATTTGCTCCGATTCGGTGAGTACCGTGCGGAACGAATCCCAATTGTCCGAGGGAAGCGGAATGGACGTGTTGGGGCTGAGACCTACCAGCATCCTTTTGGTTGTTTGGTTCCATAAATGCTCGTACTGCCAAGTGTAGGCGTCCATCCGATCTTTAAACTTACCCTGAAGATCCTCGATCACCCGTAAACGATAAGGCTTTGCAGCTAGTACTTTGGCTAATTCCGGACTTACAACGACCGCATCCTTTAAACCGGCAAGGGTTGTCGCCACATTGATGGAATCCGGAACGGCGGGATCATAAACGATAACGCCTTTGATCTCCCGAGCGTAGGTTTTAACGATGTCCATTACGTCATCATGCACCCGATAGGGAACCCGGATGTCGTTTAACCAGGGATCTTTCTCGTTTTGCTGCACATAGATTCTGGGTTCTTTGCGGTTGACGATCCCTTGAAGCGTCGTCAGCAGAATTTTGATGTCCCCTGACTCCTCGTACACCGGGGCCACGTCTAATTTTTTGGGTTTTGCGAAGGTGGGGAGCTCCTGATCTTTTGGCCAAACGATGCCGCTCTTCTTGTTCAAATCTGCTTGGGTGTAATCTTCATTCGCAGAGGCCCCTAAAGGCAGGGTCAATGTACAGACTAGAGCAAGACCTAACGTGATCCATTTGCGAATCATAAATCGTCACCTCTCTGAATGGAATAGGAACTGCGGGAAATGAGCTATGATCGATGATCCACCTCCTGATGCATGATTTGGATGGGATTGGAAAGGCTTACATGATATATTTAATATAGGCTATTGTATATTTCAATACCTTCGACAAAACTTCGTAGGAATCGATGAATTGATTTGGGATTCTGCAATGATTTCGACTTGGTTCTTCAAAATAAACGGCTCTCATTCATACCGCAAAAAATCATTAAAAAATATAACAAATATATCATATGTTTAGCTAATCTGCGGAAGGTTTTCCTCGCCAACAGAGACTCAAGTTGAATGAAAATCCGAGGTGCAGGAGACGCTATTCCTCATAAAGGGGGATTCGACCATGCCAAACCATGACCAGGCACCGATCGAAACGGATGGGGACCCGCGTACAATTTACGAAGATACGACCCCGCATACGCGATCTGGCTTTATGCCGGAGCAACCGGATGTGACCGCCTACGAGTCCGAGGATGGGGAGTCGGAGCAAGATCATACGTGATCCCGATCCATCGGAACAGGCCTTTCTCTTAAGGAGGGAGGCCTGTTTTGCTATGTGAAGAGGGGATGTCATTCTCAAATGCTGGAAAATTTGATATACTAGGGATGTTTCTGCGCTATCAATTTTCGGGCAGGTGAATTTATGAAACCGATTACAGTGTACGACATCGCCAAGGAAGCCAATGTCTCCGTCGCCACCGTCTCCCGCGTTCTGAACAATACGGCCCCTGTAAAAAAGGAGACCCGAGAACGTATCAACGAGCTGATCAGCAAATACCAGTTTCAGCCCAATGCATTAGCTCGAAGCTTATCCAAAAAAGAAACCGGGATGATCGGCATCATTCTCCCCGATATTACTAACCCTTTTTTTCCGGAAGTGTTATCGGGGTTTGATCTGGAAGCGCGCAAGCGAGGGTATACTTATTTTCTGTGCGATACCGTATCGGCTAGCGTGGACAGCGCGGAGCAATATGTTCGGGAATCGCAATATTTGAATGCGCTCGCAGAGAAGCAGGTGGACGGGATCGTGATGATGGGGGGGCGGGTTGATTTAGCCAAACCCGATACCCAACTGATCGAGGAGGTGGTTGAGATCGGCAAAAGGCTGCCCGTTCTTCTCGTGAATGGCCGACTTTCTAAATCTGGGCTGAACCGAGTGGCCGTAGATGAGCGGCATGGCGCGGAGCTGGCCGCCCAGCACTTGATAGAGCTCGGACACCGCGACATCGCGATTGTTGGCGGCTATCATCAGATGTCCAACACGCAGCAACGGACGTCCGCCTTTATGAAGAAGATGGAGCAGACCGGTCATAAGGTGCGCAAGGAGTGGGTGATTCATGGGGGATTTTCCGTTGCCAGCGGCACGGGGTTTATGAATCAATTGCTGCAATTGCCTCAGCGCCCGACGGCGATATTTTGCCTAAACGACTTGGTCGCCATCGGCGTGTTGAAGGCGGCGGTTAGGGCCGGACTACGTGTCCCCGAAGACCTGTCGATCATCGGGTATGATGATATTCCCTTTGCGTCCAACAGTATTCCGGAGCTCACAACCGTCTCCTTGCGCACGCAGGAACTCGGACGAACGGCGGGGGAAGTGCTGCACCAAATGATCACGAGGACCAAGGTGAATAAAACGACATTGCTTAAACCTGAGTTGGTTATTCGCGAGTCTACCGCGGCTCTTAACTAGCGTTAGGAGCTACGACTCGCAGGTGGCAAAAAAAGGATTGACAACTTAAATCTAGCTAGGCTAGAATAACTGCGAAAGCCCTTACATTATACTCGTAGTAACGAATCTTCTTCTTTTACCCTCCAAAATTACTGCTAACTTTACTTCATTCATCAACGACTCCGATGACAAGCATTAATTCTAATCGAGACTTGGCACAACAATCGAACATGGCTTTTTCCCTAAAAATGAAACCCGTTTCATTTATTTTTTGCTAACTAAAATGTAACGGGTTTCATGAAATGGGATTCATTAAAATTCAATATTACGCTAGGAGTGGTCCGCTGATGAGTACGCGTATCGAATCCGAATCCGTGGTAAGTCTAACCGGCCAAGCGGTCAGCATTCATGAGGAAAGTGTGATCCTGCTTTGCGCTTCGCTATTTTATTTCCGGATCCCGCCGGAATTATGGCAGGAGCGGCTGAAGCAGGTTAAAGACGCAGGCTACAACTGCATCGACGTCTACTTTCCTTGGAATTTTCACGAGCTCCAAGAAGGAAGTTGGGATTTCACCGGGATACGGGACGCCGATCGATTTCTGCGACTAGCCGCCGAAGCGGGATTGTGGGTGATCGCCCGCCCAGGGCCATACATTTGCTCCGAATGGGACGGAGGTGCATTGCCATCGTATCTATATACAAAACAACCTCCCCTGCGAATCAGAGATAATGATCCAGCGTTTTTGCAGCATGTCGACAGGTGGTATGGACAGATCTTACCGATCCTCCAGCGCCATGAGGTTACGCGCGGAGGCAGTGTGATCTTCGTTCAACTCGAGAATGAACTGGACTTCTATGATTGCTCCGACCCTGCGGGATACATGGCAGTGTTACGCGACATGGCAATCGCGCAGGGCATATCGGTTCCGCTCATCGCTTGCGCCGGTCAAGGCGGCTTACTGCAGGCGTCTGGGTTAACGGAAGGCATCGTGCCGACCTGCAATTTTTACCCCGACGATCGAGATCCCCATTTCGAGAGTAAGGTGTTGCATTATCGCGAGGTGCTTCACCGGCGGGGAGTTCCGCTGCTGGTTACGGAGACGAACCGCAGTCACTATCTACTCCGCAGGCTGCTATCCGCCGGAGCGAAACTGTTGGGCCCGTATCTGCAGGTCTCGGGGACGAATTTCGGGTTCACCAATGCGACGAATAACTGGGGGAAGCCGTTGGCTTTCCTGACTTCGGATTATGACTTTGGGGGCATGATTTCACCGGAAGGCCATCTCCGCGAAGAAGCACGGGAAGCGAAGCTTCTCGCTAGATTAATTCAAACCTATGGCCGCGCGATTGCGGGAGCTGAGCCGAATCCTGACGGTTCGTGGTTCGTTGATGGAGAAAAGGAGGGGGTATTGGGTCCATATACGCTGCGTTTGGAAGGCGGCGGGGAGTTGATTTTTGTGACGAACGGAGAAGATTATCCCAAACAAATCACTCTGCAAAACCGGAACGAAACCCAAACGCCATCGACCGGTACCTGGACCTTGGCCGGTTCAAGATCTTTGGCACTGCCGGCCAACGTTCCCTTATCAAACTGGGGAATACGAGGGTGGCTTATTGCTTCCACGGCGGAGCTCTACATGGCGAATCAACAGAAGGACGGAGTCGTGCTCGCTTTCCACAAAGAAGGGAGTTCCGGAGAGATTGTACTAGCCGTCGAGGTGACCCATGAGCCGATCGCAGAGGGGATGCGTGTAATCCATCGCGAAGGGCGATACCATTTGCACTTGTCAGATGCAGAGACAGCCTATTGCCGATTTGAGTTGGAGGATGGCCGTCGATTCACCCTGATAGTTTCGGATCGATTGAAAGCGCTTAACGCAGAAACGGTTCAGTTAAACGGTACGATAACGGTTCCCGCTTCCCAGCCTGAGGTTAGCCGCAAGGATCCTTCACCGGCCCCGGATTGGCAATTCGCTTCAGGGGAGGGATGGATAACGCCGGCGGGGGCGTCACCCGCTTTAACGGCAGGGAAGAAGATCGATTTCCTGGAGAGGCTGGGCGTTTACCGCGGGTACGCCTGGTATGAGGCGAAGGCGAAGAATCCAACCCCTGCCGTTCGGAAGCCGCTTGGTCTTCTTCTGCATCAGGTGAGTGATGTCGTTTCACTGTATGCGGACGGTGATTACATCGGTACATGGACACCTGGCGGAGCTAGTGTGTTTGTGCCGTTGAACCGACAGGAGGTCCAGAAGCTTCAAGCGCGCGTGGAGATTTGGGGCCACAGCAACTTTGACGATATCCGGCTTCCTGCGCTTCGCTTGCCTTCTCTAAAAGGAATGGAAGGGATGACGGTGATCACCGCCATTCATGAGCTGACCTCGAATTGGCGGGTGAACCCGGCAGTTGAATCTGTGATGCCAAGCATCGCTACAAAGATGGACGAAACGTTATGGCCCATGGTTAGCTTCGGAAGCTGGTTGTCGGCGGATCATCCCTCCGAGCACCTCTTCCGCCGAGCTTTTGTTCCTGGAGATGGCGGGGATTCGTGGACTCTGCATTTTCGGGGTTTGCAAGGTCATGCGCGGCTTTGGGTGAATGGAGTGGATGCCGGCTCGATTCATCCGATGAATCCCTTTATCGACTTGAAGCCGTATGTCACCCCGGGACAAGAGCTGCAACTTGACGTCTTCCTGCAGCGAACGATGGGGCAACCCGCCGGACAGGTGCTGGTTTATGAGGGGACTGAAGCATCGGAGTTTACGATCGCGGCGGCGGAGGAAGCGGAGCTCCGGGTTGCGGCGGATCTTGCAGCAACTTCCGCCACATCAAGCGAACTGCCGCTGACGCTGGACTCGGGAGAGGTGGGCTGGTTAATGGCTCAAATCCCTAACTCCGCTCATGACATGGGCTGGAGAGTGCGTGTCGCCGGCTCGGGATTAAAGCTTACGGTGTTTATGGAGGGGCAGATCATCGGCCGGCTGTGGTTGCCCGGAGGCGCGGGAAGGCCCACGATGACCGGCGGCAGCGCGGATTCGTTTTATATGCCGGGACCTTGGTTCCGTGATGGTCAGGCGCAGCTGTCCATTTATCTCGAGGCGGTGGATGAACAGACAGCAGGTCGCTTGGAGAAGCTTGAGTTTATTTCCGTATAGAAGGGGGGAGGCCCGACGATGGAAATCACAACGCCAACGAAAGCGCGTCAGCGGCCACAGCTTAACCGACTGCGCCAGGGGCGGTTCAGACGGTTTTGGAACAATAAAACACTGCTGTTGATGTGTCTGCCGGCGATCATTTTCTTTATCATTTTCGCCTATTTACCGATGCCCGGCTTGTATCTGGCTTTTATCAAGTACAACTACACGGATGGCATCTTCAAGAGCCCGTTCGTGGGGTTCGATAACTTTCGATTCCTGGTCATGACGGGGGATTTGTGGCGGCTGACTTTTAATACGGTGGTTTATAATTTGGCCTTTATTCTGCTGGGAAACGTACTGCAAATCGTCGTCGCCGTGTTCTTGAACGAAATTCGCCTCAAATGGTTTAAGAAGCTGACCCAAACCTTGATGTTTCTGCCGCATTTTATCTCGGCGGTCTTGATTGGCCTGATCGCTTACAACGTATTGAGCTACGACTACGGCCTGCTGAACAGCATCCTGACCTCGCTTGGATTTGATCCGGTAAAGACGTATTCGAACGCTGGAATCTGGCCGTTTATCATCGTGCTGACGTATTTATGGCAATCGACGGGGTATGGGTCCATCGTGTACTTCGCCGCCATCATGGGCCTGGATAACGAAATTATCGAAGCGGCGGAAATCGATGGGGCGGGCGCGTTGCAGCGGATTCGCTATATCGTGCTCCCATGGCTGAAGCCCACCTTTATTATCCTGCTTCTGTTTTCGCTGGGCGGCATTTTGCGCGGGAATTTCGGCTTGTTCTTCAACTTGGTGGGGGCCAATAACACGGCCTTGTACGCGACGACGGATATCATCGAGACGTATGTGTTCCGCGCCCTCATGACCAACTTCAACTTCTCGATTGGCAGCGCCGTCAGCCTCTATCAATCGGTCTTTGGCTTTATCGTCGTGATGACTGCCAACTGGCTGGTGAAGAAGGTCTCGCCCGACAACTCACTTTTTTAGGAGGTGCAAGGTATGGATGATGCGTATGAAGCGCGGAGTATCCGCACAGATCTAGGCGGGATCATCGTCAAAATCGTAGGCTACCTGTTTATCGGCTTCTTCTCCTTATGCTGTTTGCTGCCCTTCCTGCTGGTCCTTGGCACATCCTTTACGTCGGAATCGGCAATCAAACGGTTTGGCTTCAACTTCTGGCCCCGGGAGTTCAGCACCTTCTCTTACAAAATCGTCTTCGAAAACCCGGATCTCATCATAGGCTCCTATCTCGTCACGATCGGTATTACGGTTTGCGGTACCGCGCTGGGGTTGTTCCTGGTGGCCATGACCGGGTATGCGTTGCAGCGGCCGGATTTTGCTTACCGTAACCGCATTTCTTTCTTTATCTACTTTACGACATTGTTTACCGGCGGTCTGGTTCCGTTCTACCTGCTCGTGACGCAGTATTTGAGCTTGAAGGACAATTATCTGGCCGTTTTGCTGCCCGGCTTGCTGAGCCCTTTCCTGATCATTATGATGAAAAGCTTCGTTCGGTCGATTCCCCACGCGATTACGGAATCCGCCAAAATCGACGGGGCCGGGGATTTTACGATATTCATCCGCTTGATTCTGCCCATGACGACGCCGGCTTTGGCTACAATCGGCTTGTTTATCGCGCTTGGGTATTGGAATGAATGGTACAATTCCATGCTGTTCTTATCGCCGGACATGAAATACCGCCCGCTGCAGCTGTTCCTGTATAACGTCATCACCAGCGCGGATTTCATTCGCAATTCGGCAGCCGCGTCCAACGTGGAGCTGCGGGATGTCCCGCTCGAATCGATGAAGATGGCGACGGCCATCGTCGCGACGGGCCCGGTGATTTTATTCTATCCGTTTGTGCAGCGCTATTTCATCAAAGGGATCACGGTGGGCGCTGTCAAAGGCTAAGGCTTCACACTTTTATATAGAAGAGGGAGGTTTATGCGAATGGTTCGATGGAAAAAGGCTTCAATCTGGTTTATGGTAAGCCTGCTGGTGCTGCTGCTTGCATCCTGCGGCGGCGGTCAAAGCAACAACGGGTCCGGCGGCGATCAGGCGAACAATGGGGGGAACCCAGCGAATTCCGGTCAGGAGACGGACACCGGGGTGGACACGTCCAAGTTCGTGAAGATCAGCTATCTCGTTCTGGGGGATAAGCCGAAGAATGGCCAATTCGAGAAGGTGCTTGCGGAAGTCAACAAGATTATGAAGGAAAAAATCAATGCGGAGCTGGAATGGAAATGGATCGAATGGGCGGATTGGCAGACGAAATACAATTTGGCGTTAGCCTCCGGCGAGCCGATTGACCTGATCACGATCGGAACCGACTGGCTGGACACCTGGGGGAATGCACAGCGCGGCGCTTTTATGAATCTGGATGAGCTTCTGCCGAAATATGCGCCGGAAACGTGGAATTCCATTCCGAAGGAGGACTGGGACGAGAGCAAATATAACGGCAAAATCGTCCTGATCCCGGAAAACGATTATACGCAGTGGGTGAACCATGGTTTCTTCTATCGCGGCGATTGGGCGAAGGAAGCGGGGATAACCGAACCGATTAAGGATTGGGAAGGCATCGAGAAATACCTGCGGTACATTAAGGACACTAAACCGGACGTTATTCCATGGGATGCCGCATCCGGTGCTCAAACCTGGGGAGGTTTCGTGCAATCCTATACGGATGAGCTGGAGCTTCCGATCTCTACCGGCTTTATGCCTGTATTTACGGCGAAATCATTTGAAGAGAAGTTTACGGCCACCAGCCCGGTGTTTGAGGATGTCTTCCTGAAATATGCCACCATGATGAAAAGCTGGGCGGACCAAGGCTTCTGGCGTGAGGATGCCTTGAATAACAAAAACAACAACCGCGATGCGTTAAAAGCCGGATTGTCGGGACTCGACCAGCACCATACGCAGACGTTCTCCAGCCTTCGCGTGGAGATGGATAAGGCGCAGCCCGGTTCAGAGCTGCAGATGTTTCCGTTCTCCCGGACGCGCGGAACCAACCTGATGGAGCTGTCGATTACCCATGGCGGCACCTCTCTCGGCGCCCACAGCAAAAACCCGGAACGCGCGCTGATGGCTTATGATCTGATCCGCAATCATGAAGAGATCTATCATCTGATTAACTATGGAATCGAAGGGGTTCAATACGCCATCAAGGATGGAAAACGTGCTCGTCCAGAAGGTTATGATGAGGCAAGAGACAATTTTTATGCCGATTTCTGGGGCGGCCGGGTTGACAAGTTTGAAATTCCAAGCGATACGACCTGGGATCAGATTGAAGAGACGTTGTATGCGGAATACGATAAAATCAAGAAGCCTTACGTGTATGGACAATTCGTCTTCGATAAAACGCCGGTGGAAGCCGAGCTAACCGCGATCTCGCAAGTCACCGGCGAGCTTGGGCCAGCCATTGTGATGGGGAAAGCCGGAGATCCGGCGCAAGCGGTCGAAGAGTTCCGCAGCAAATTGAAGCAGGCCGGGTATGATAAGGTGCTGGCCGAGCTGCAAAAGCAACTAGACGCCTATAAAGCCCAGCTAGGAGAATAACCGCGATTTATAAAGCTAATACAGGGAAAGAGATCGAAGGCTGAACCGACGTGGACTCCATGAGTCGTACGAGCGGCGCAGCCTTTTTTTTTGTGGGAACTCCAATTGATAATCTCCGCGATATAAATTGCAATTTCGCAAGAAAATGGATTTACATTTTTCAAAATGAAGCATATACTAAAGCTATAAAGTTGCACTGAGGAAACATTAATGGATATAGACAACTTTGGATTGCGTAAGGGAGGGATTGTCATGATGGAGCAAAGTGTTGCTCAACAAACTACTCAAGTTACTACAAATAAACTGGATCACCGATCCTCCGCTCATGCCGTATTAGACGGCAGAACGAAAGGCCTGAAACGACTGTTACCGTTTCTAGGACCCGCGTTCATCGCAGCGGTTGCATATATCGATCCCGGCAATTTCGCGACGAATATTACGGCGGGATCCAAATACGGATATCTCTTGTTATGGGTCATCTTCGCCTCCAATTTGATGGCGGTGCTGATTCAGTCATTATCGGCGAAGCTGGGTATTGCCACCGGGAGAAACTTGCCTGAGGTCGCGCATGACCGTTTTCCCAAAGGCGTATCAATTTTCTTGTGGATCCAGAGCGAGCTTGTCATTATCGCCACGGATTTGGCTGAGTTTATCGGGGCGGCCTTAGGGCTGTATCTGCTGTTTGGCATCCCAATGCTGCCGGCAGCTGTGATCACCGCGATCGGCTCCTTTGCCATCTTGGAGCTGCAGCGGAGGGGATATCGTGCGCTGGAGGCCGGAATTGCGGCGATGGTACTGATCGTTGTGCTGGCCTTTGCCTTTCAAGTGATTGCGGCGAATCCGGATTTTGGCGCGGTTGGTGCGGGTATGGTGACCCCGCGATTTGACGGGGTGGACAGCGTCTTGCTGGCTGCTGGGATTTTAGGGGCTACCGTCATGCCGCACGCGATTTATCTGCATTCCTCGTTAACGCAAAACCGGATCGTAGGACGTAATGAAGCGGAGAAGAAGAAAATCTTCAAGCTGGAATTTATCGATATTGTGTTGGCGATGTTGATTGCTGGGGCCGTGAATATGGCGATGGTGGTCGTATCGGCGGGGTTGCTCTTCAAAAACGGTTTAGTGGTTGAAGATTTGGACGTTGCCTTCCATCAGTTCGGGACGATTGCAGGACCGGTCACCGCCATTTCCTTTGGGCTGGGCTTATTGATCGCCGGTTTGTCCAGTTCTTCGGTGGGCACGATGGCCGGGGATGTGGTGATGCAAGGCTTCATCAACAAGCGAATCAATTTGTATTTGCGCCGGGCCATTACGACGATTCCGCCGCTCGCCATTATCATTTCGGGCGTCAATCCGACGAATGCCCTGGTGATGAGCCAAGTGGTTCTGTCGTTTGGGATTGCTTTTGCCTTGATTCCCTTGATCTTGTTCACCTCAAACCGCAAAATCATGGGTGGGCTGGTTAATCACCGGGTGACCACCACACTGGGGTGGATGATCTCCGCTTTGGTTGTCAGTTTGAACCTGTTCCTGGTCGTGCAAATGCTGTTGTGAGATTGTAGAAGCAAGAGGACTTCCATTTCCGCGTTAGCGCGGGGATGGAGGTCCCTTTTTGATAAACCCATTTTCAAATGGACAAGCTAGGAGATAACATAAGCGAAAGAGAGCAGTCATCAGGCTGTTCTCTTTCGCCGTCTGCTTAGAAGCACGTGAACGAGCGAATTCGATTCAAATCGATGCCAAAATATCCCCAGAAGAATCCAAACCATCGAAATCCTGCGATGGAATTCCGCCCGACAAACACCGGAAAAAACCAGAATTGCTCTCCGTTGTTCAGCCAAACGTAGGTATTGCGGAACAGGCAGCGTCTGATCCCGCCCGGATCAATGGCGAAAGTGCCGACCTGCATTTGCGGTACAAATTGTGGTGGAGGCGACGTTGGCGGTTGAACGCTTCCCGGTCCTCCTCCCGGAGTGCCCGGGAATCCTCCCGGACCTCCCCCTGGAAATCCCCCTGGAAATCCCCCAGGGCCACCTCCCGGAAACCCTGGACCTCCCGGTACACTAGGTCCACCAGGAAATCCCGGAAATCCTCCGCCGGGTCCCGGCGATGGAAAAAATCCCATATGTGATCGCTCCTTTCAATGAATAGGCAATATCATCATATGCAAACGCGGAGAAGACGGCTGGGCGAATACCATGAAATTTGAGGTGGCCTATCCAAGGGGAGCCGCCTGTCATTATGAACTTGACTCTTCCGATTTGGCAAAAAAGAACTTCATCATCGGCGGCGTAACGATCGTTGTGATCAGCACAACCAACACGATCACGGCAAACATCTCGTCTTGAAGCAGGCCGGCATCCTGGCCGATTGCAGCGATGATTAAGGCCACTTCACCGCGTGAAACCATCGCCGATCCGATCCCTAAAGCGCTACGCCAGCCAAAACCTGCCATCCGTGCTCCGTAAGCCGAGCCTACAAGCTTCGTCGAAATGGCCAGGACGCTTAACCCTGCAATCAACGGAATCTGCGAAGCTAACCCGGTAAAATCCACCTTGACACCGATCGTAGTAAAGAAAACGGGAACAAAGATGGAATAACCGATCGTCTCGATCTTTTCCGTAACTTCATGTTTGTAAGAGGTTAAGCTAAGGGCAACGCCTGCGATATAAGCCCCGATGATGGCTGCTACACCGGCGTACTCCGCCATATAGGCAAAAAGGAAGCAAATAATTAACCCTGCGGAAATCACCGTTTCGGAGACCCGGAGCGGCGAGAACTTGCGCATTACCCAAGGAACAACCTTCCAGCTCAAGAGGATGGCCACCGCGAAAAAGAGAAACTTCTTCAGAATCACCATACCGAGGTTAACGTCTCCGCCCGCAAAACTCATCACGAAAGCCAGCAGAATAATCACCAAGACATCATCGATGACGGCCGCCCCAAGGATCGTGGCGCCCTCTCTGGATTTCAGCCGTCCCATCTCCTTTAAGGCTTGCACCGAAATACTGACACTTGTTGCGGAGAGCAGCAACCCGAGAAAAACCGCTTCAAATAAGGACATGCCCATCAATATAGCGGCCAAATAACCTAACCCGAAGGGGAGGGCGATGCCCGCGAGTCCAACGTACGTTGAAGCTTTCCCGGTTCTCTTAAACTCGTCCACATCCGTTTCCAGACCTGCCAGGAACATTAACAAGATCACGCCAATCTGGCTAATCTCCTCCAGCACGTTGGTTTCGTTAATCCAGCCGAGAAGGGCAGGCCCCAAGACGATCCCGATCAACAGCTTGCCCAGGACTGCCGGTTGTTTTAACCTTACGCTTAGATCACCCGCCAGTTTGGATGCAATCAAAATAATAGCTAGTTCTAAAATTAACATCTGAATCCTCCTTAAGTAGGTATGAAATAACAATAATTACCATTTTGCAGACGCAAAAAAGCCTGTGACCACGGGCGGCTATACCGTAAAACGGCATAATCCTCCCTTGGTGACAGGCTCCTCCAAATCCAACGTATCAAATTTTAAATAACAAAGGTTATTATAACAAACGATCCCAAAAGGCGCTAGTTTTTTTTCGGAACTCTCAAAACAGGGGGTCAGGCGGCATATTGCTGTTCTCGATCAATTGGTACACGCGGGCCTTATAATCTTCTAACTCATTACAGCAGCCGTACATGCGATTCGCGATCGTTTTCCCGTTACCGAAGAAGAACCGCTCAAACTGGTTTTGCCTGCCACCGAACCCACTGCCGCCCAGCTCCCATGCCAGCCTGAAAAGAGCGACACGATCTTTTGCCGGACTGGATAATCCCTGCAAATAGGATTCGAGATAAGCCTGGTTTTCCGAATGAAAATCCGCCCCAAACGGGTTCATGATCAGTTGGCTGGCACTAATCGTACGGATCATCCGCAGCGTTTCCTCATGCAAATCGGGAAATTGGATACCCGCGGCGGTCAGGGGGGCCAGCGCAGGAACATAGTAACCTGATGCGGTGAAGGTCCCGCCGATCTCGGCTGCCATCCGCAATGCCTTCAGGTTCTCCAGCATCGCCATGATTTTGGTGATTGAACCCAGGAATGATTGCTCGGTATCCGTATTCTGCTCTTCGGCCAATGCTTGCAGGAGACCTAGGAAAAATTCAGTCTTGGCCATGTACCGAGTGAGGATCTGGTGACCAGCGTAAGCATGGAAGTGCCCTTCACGAAACAACCGATCGCACAGCTCTTCATCCCCATAGAAAAATACCCGATCCTGCGGAACGAGAACGCGATCAAAGATCACCATCGTATCCATCTCCTCAAAACGGCTGGAGAGAGGGTGATCAAAACTCGAATCAAACGCGTGGCTCTCTCGGCAAATAAAGGTCATCCCATCCAAATCATTAGGCACCGCAAAAGCGAATGCGCTGGGATTCACTTGCCCTTCACCCAACATAAAGGAGGGCGTGGGGAGGACGAGGATTTCTTCGCAGGTAGGTCCCTGGGTTGCCATAAGAAAAGCACCGCTCACAACCAGACCTTCGGGTCGGATCTCTACCACCTTTGCGGCCAGAGATTCTTCATGATCTGCGGGTCCGGACATTTTGCTGATCATGGGTTGAACGAAGGCATGGGATAACGTGATATCGTGGTCCCGGCAATATTCGTAATACTTACGCAGATTCTGGGCATATTCCGGCGCGATCGCCTCCAGTACCGAGGCTGCGGTATAGAACGACATCAATGCAGTGTTCATATAATCGGGGGAGCGACCGAGAAATCCATGATGGAAATGGGCCCAAATCTCGGACATCCTCCTTTTGCGAATCAACTCTTCGGAACTTGTTGGCGGCAAGAATGAAAGGCCAACGCGCTCCCCGGTTGTCGGCGACACATAAGTCATGACGTCTCGCAGGTGATCTTCACACTGTTCATCGTACATCGCGGCTTGCGTTCGGATTAACCCTCGAAAGGCAGGGTGCTCGGATAACGGAACGTTAACGCGTTCTCCGTTGTACCATAGCGAAATGCGCCTGCGATCGATCCGTTCGATGTACTGTTTTCCGTTTTTGATGGGCATCGGTTTTCCTTGTCCCCTTTACGCGTAATGAGTGCGGTTTTTTATATATAGTGCAGGGGCGTTTAGGAATGTGCTTCATATAAAAAAACAGGATCCTGCGGAAATCGCAAGACCCTGTTTCTGCTGTGATCTATTAACTGGTGAAAATATGGTTACCGATTTGAAGCTTCTGCGGACGTGACCAAATCCATTTGCTTGTGGCTGTGTTCGGATTGAAATAGTAAAGCGAACCATAGGACGGATCCCAACCTCTAACTGCATCGAGGGCTGCAAGGTAAGCCGTACGGTCCGGTGTGAGCCAAATTTGTCCGTCATCAACCGCCGTAAAGGCGCCGGATTGAAACACAACACCGTTGATCGTATTAGGGAATAAAGACGATTGAATCCGATTCATCACAACGGCCCCAACCGCCACTTGCCCGGTGTAAGGCTCACCACGAGCTTCACTATAAATCACGCGGGCTAACAGATCCATTTCGCTTTGATTCAGCGTATATTTTCTCAGCGCCGCCCAAGTCTGGGTTCCCGCTGCGCCATCCACTTGAAGCCCATAACGTGACTGGAACGTACGCACGGCTTGTTGCGTTTTGGTCCCGTAATATCCGGTGAGCTGGTCGTTGAAGATGCCCAGCGTCTTCAGTCGGTATTGTAAATCCCAGACATCGCCGCTTGTCGTGCCTAACTTCAGCGTCCCGGAGGCTGCCTGCGTTGGCGTTGCTCCACCCAACAGGCCGATCCCCAGCGCCACCATCAAGAGTAAAAGGAATCCTCGGAATTTGTTCATTTCGGGTGACCTCCTTTCCCTACAACATTGTAGGGGAGAGCGTGAACCGGGACAACCCACAACTTTTGGCATCCAGCGGAAAAACAGGGAAGGGGTGAGAAAAAAATCCCCTCTCAAAGGATGAGGGGGACAGGTTTTCAGCTAACTGGAGCTATATCTTCTGGATTTGTAATACCCTGAGCCCATGTGGCCGTGGCGGTGTTTATAGTCCGAGGAGGAGTGTCCCATCATCGGACGTCTGTAGCCATGACTGCTACTGTAGCGCTTCCCATAATGCTTAGCCGAACTGCTGTAAGGCCTTCGACGGCTATGCGATGAGGAATGAAGTAATTTATTGAGGAGTCTTCTTAGCATGTCATAAACCCACCTTTCTGATTTGAAATGCTTACATTCAATTGTATTCGTTGTTGGATATAAAAGAAACCGGGTGTTCAACTGCTTGGGTCACAAACGCTCGCAAAGCTTCTATTGCAGCGAGAGCGTCTGTATAGGGCTCCCGTAGTTGAAGCAGGCGTTCGATAATTTCAATCAAGAAAGGGGAAAGGGTTAGCTCATCTTGCCAGCTGTGCTCTTCAGCTTTCACGGCGGCGTGGGGCGATTCAAAGCTAGAGTATAGCAAGAACAACATAAAATGCCCGACATCAATCAGATCGGATTGCGGCTCCGCCGGGCTGACTAAACGAGAAGCGTTCAGCTCCAACTCGGAATTGCTACGGGAGGACCGTAGGGCCGGGAGCGAAAACGGAGGTTCGCCAACCGACCGCGCCAATCCGAAATCGATGATGCTTAACTGTCCCTCATGCAGCAGAACGTTGGGAATACGCAAATCCAGATGGACGATACCTTGCTGATGAATGTACTGTACCAGTTCGAGCAGCTGCAGGGTAATTCTCGCACTATCCACTTCTCCATATCGGCGTTCTTGCTCAAAGATCAATTCCTCTAGCGTAGCTCCTTCTACAATGGACATAACCAAGTTAGGACGGCGGCCAACCCACATCCACTCTATGAAGGCGGGGAGCTGCGGATGACTCAGGGATTGGAGAATGTGCGCTTCTCTCTCCAGTATTCGCTGGGCCAATAAACCCTTGCTGGGCCTGGCTTGCTTTACAACTATGGGACGATCCTCCGTCTGATCGATGCCGCGGTAGGTGATCCCGTAGCTGCCTTCGCCGATCACGGCTTTGATTAAATAACGCTGTCCCAGCAAGGTGTTTGGCTCTAGCCGATAATCCCGCCATGCCGCGATAAAGCTGCGGATGTATGCGAAGATTGACATGATATCTCGCCTCCTCCGGCGCCCTAGACTTTGGTCCAGGTTGAATATAGACCATTGCCGTTTTTGAATCTCTGCGGTTTATATTATTATAAAGGATAATGATCTTGGAAGAAGATGAACATAAGCCGAGGGATGCCTGGATGACAATCATAAAAGAAAACAAGGAAAAGGTGGACAGGTGCTATCAAAGGGCAGAAGGTAAAGCCGCGCATTATTTAAGCGTATTGCAGGAACAAATCGGCTCGAAGAGCTACGCGTCCACACTGCTTGATGATTTGATAAAGTGGAAATCAAGGCATCTTCCGACTCGGACGTTGGTCCCCTTCCTGCGCCGCGGTGTCAAACCGCCGGATTCCTCCGACGGGATGCGTTATCTCGCATGGTTGGCTCGTGTCGGGAAATGGGACGATTATTTGGAGCGAAGTGTTTCCTATATGTATCTGCGGGATCTAGGTCAGGATTTGTCCGATGCGCGAACCCGCACGAAGATTCAACGAAGCGTGATCGAGATGAAGCGGCAAGTCGATCCCTCCGCTGAAACCTCAAACGGAACGACTGCCGGAGAAATGCTAAGTCCGGCTTCGCTGTACCGATGGGCGCAGCGCGAAGGCGTGGAGGAAGCCGTGATCTGGGTGATGGGGCGGCTAAAGGGGGCGAGAACCCATCTCCCGCCGGAAATGGATGCCGAGGAAGCCGAACGGAAGTTGATCAAAATTATATTCGGTGTCGTCATGCACGTTATGGACGAGATGGAAGGTGGGATGGGTTCCGCGGAACGTTCTCGCCGGCTCGGAGAGGCCATCAAGCTGGGGTATTATTACGGGCTGACCTACCCGTATATCGATGACCTGCTGGATTCCGGGGCATTGAATGCCGAAGAGCAGGAGCAATATACGAGGATGATCCGCCTAACGATCCGCACGGGGATCGTACCCGAGCTTGGGGAGTGGACCGGACGCCATCAGGAGATGGTCCGTTTTATCCATGCCGAGCTCCGGGAAGCGTATGAGTTTATTCGCAACTATCAGAATCAGGATACGCAGGACGTATTTTTCGAGCAATCCTATATCTTTTTTGAATCCCAGGATGCCGATCGTTGTAAAACTTTAAGTTATGCGCATTACTCCAATGAAGAGTTGTACCTACCCATTATCTTGAAATCCGCGTCGTCGCGGTTGATCGTTCGTTCTGTGATTTCCGCTCCCCGGGATGAGGACTTTGACCAGCGCGTCTTCTATTATGGCTTGTACAACCAGCTGGCCGACGACTTTGCGGACATGGCCGCCGACCTGGAGGCTGAAGCGGTCACGCCTTATACGTACTATTTGAAATATCGGCACAAACGGCCGGATCTCCTCAATCCGTTTGAACTCTATTGGGCGGTCATTTCGCATCTGATTCACTACGTCTACCGCTCGGAGCCCCAAACTCGGGAAATCATTTTAGCTCGTGCCATTAACGGTCTTAAACGATATCAACGACGGGTTGGCGCAGAGCGGTTTCATGAAGACATGGCGATTTTTTCGTTGGGTAACCCGGAGTTGGAGGCGTTGATCCAGCTTCTGGTCCGCCGCGCGGTGGACGTGGACTTCTATGACAAATGGCTGCGGGACCAGCTCCTCGCGACGATGAGAGAAAGTCGTCAAGAGAAGGAACAATTTGTCCAACTCATCCAAAATGCTCGCTCACACATTAATGGGTTATTGCCGATTTCTGATGCAGAAGCCTCTTCGATTGCGGATGGCCGCTTACTGATGGACACGGCGAATTACAGCCTGCAAGGTAGCGGGAAGCGGCTCCGTCCGATTCTGGCCTGGGTCATGGGGGTAGAGGTGTACGGATTGGATCCGTTGGCGTTATCCCCATTGTTCCGGGCGCTGGAATACATGCATACGGCTTCTCTGATTTTCGACGATCTGCCTTCCCAGGACAACTCCGCATCTCGCCGGGGCCGCCCCACGCTGCATCAGGTTCATAATAGCGCCGTTGCTGAGCTGACCGGCATCTTCCTTATTCAGAAGGCGGTCGAAGAGCAGGCTTCCTTGAAGGGGTTTGATCCCGAGTCCGTGCTTGCGCTGCTGCAATACTTATCCCGGAAAGCTGGGGAGATATGCATGGGGCAAGCGATGGATTTAAACGCCAAGGGGAAGTGGTTAACGGTGGAGGAACTCGACCGAATTTGCTTCTACAAAACAGGGATTGCGTTTGAAGCATGCTTGGTGGCGCCGGCGATTTTGGCTCGGGTTCCGGAGGATGAAATGGCTGTCTTAAGAAAAGTCGCTTACCACACGGGCATCGCCTTCCAAATTAAGGACGATTTGCTGGATGGGGAAGGGGATCCGCATTTACTCGGCAAACCTACCGGGAAGGACATCGAAAACGACAGCTCGACCTATGTGACGGTGCTGGGTCCGGATGCGGCCAGCAAAGCGATGTGGGAGCATTATTGCTTGGCAATGGAAGCCCTGATGGAGCTCCCGCGACCTCCCGTCTTTCTGAAGCATTTACTCAATTACATCATCAACCGGGAAAATTGACGGCATCCTGACATTTGATCTGCTGGAGTGTGCCTTGAACTCAAAAAAGGACTATGTTAGAATACAACTAACTTTAATGAGGGAGCTGAAACGGATGGATATTTCTTGCTAATGAGATGGAACCAAATCGCGAATGAAATTCGCTTGGTTTATTTCTTATGCAAGAAAGTTACTTCATCCTTTCACTCCAATCGTATATGCTAAATCCATACCCGCCGATGGGTTTGGATTTGTTTTATATTTTTGGGCTGCAGGAAAGGTATCTTTCTTGCAGCCCATTTTTATTGTAGGAGGGATGTTGTTCATGTCATTAATTAATGTGAACCATCTAACGTTTGCCTATGAAGGCAGTTACGATAACATCTTTGAGGATGTGAGCTTTCGGATCGATACCGATTGGAAGCTGGGCTTTACCGGCAGGAACGGCCGGGGGAAGACGACCTTTCTGAATTTGCTGCTGGGTAAATACGAATACAGCGGTCAAATTTCTGCGGATGTGAGCTTCGATTATTTTCCCTTTGAGGTGAAGCATAAGGAGTATCTTACGCTAGATGTCGTTGAGGAGATTTATCCGGACTACGTGATGTGGGAATTGATGCGGGAGCTATCTTTGCTGCAGGTGTCCGAAGATGTGTTATACCGTCCTTTCGAGACTTTGTCGAACGGGGAGCAGACGAAGGTGATGCTCGCGGCTTTGTTCCTGAAGGAGAACAGTTTTCTGCTGATCGATGAACCCACCAACCACTTGGACATGGAAGCAAGGGAACTTGTGGGGGATTATTTAAATCGTAAGACCGGGTTTATCCTGGTGTCCCATGACCGATTCTTTTTGGATCGTTGCGTCGACCACATCCTGTCCATCAACAAGACGAATATCGAGATTCAGAAGGGCAATTTCTCCGATTGGTGGGAGAATAAAAAGCGTCAGGACAACTATGAAATGGCCGAGAACGAAAGGCTGCGGAAGGACGTCAAACGCTTGGCGGAAGCGGCGAAGCGGACGAGCAACTGGTCGCATGAAGTGGAGAAGACGAAGAACGGCACTCGGAATTCCGGCTCAAAGGTAGATAAGGGCTACATCGGCCATAAAGCGGCGAAGATGATGCAGCGCTCCAAATCGATCGAGCAACGGCAGCAAACCGCCATCGAAGAAAAGTCGAAACTCCTCAAGAATATCGAAACATCGGAAAGCTTAAAAATCGCTCAGTTGCCTTACCACAAAACCCAACTTGCCGAGTTGGCCCATGTCTCGATTTATTATGACGAGAAGCGGGTGTGCCAGGATATCCACTTCACGCTTGAGCGGGGAGACCGGATCGTGTTGATGGGACGAAACGGCTCCGGCAAGTCAAGCATTTTGAAGCTGCTTTGCGGGGAGGATATCTGCCATACAGGTACGTTACGGCTAGGAAGCCAACTCAAAATTTCCTATGTGTCTCAGGAGACGTCGTGGTTGCAAGGAAACTTAACCGATTTTGCCAGCGAGCATGGGATTGACGAGAGCTTGTTTAAAGCGATTTTGCGGAAGTTGGACTTTTCCAGATTGCAGTTCGAGAAGGATATGGCGGATTACAGCGGCGGCCAAAAGAAAAAGGTGCTGATCGCCAAAAGCCTCTGCGAACAAGCGCATCTGTTGATCTGGGATGAACCGCTGAATTTTATCGACGTCATCTCCCGCATGCAAATCGAAGATTTGCTGCTGGCCTATGAACCTACGATTTTGTTCGTTGAGCATGACCGCGAGTTTTGTGAACGGATCGCGAACAAACAGATACAACTATAAATGAATAGACGTTTCCGGTAAAAGGAGGCGTCGCCAGAATTTCAACCGCGTGGATCGCGGTTTTTTTTATTCAATTTTTTTGCAAATTCCGATTGTAATTTAATGGATTATAGCTTATGATCATTTCTGTGATAATGAGAATCATTATCACAGAAAAAGATAGGGGAGGTGAAATTCTGAATACTGCAGCTGCGAATCCCAAAATGGGGAATCTCTATTATCTGGTGATCCTCCTCTTCATCGGCCTGATTGTCATCTCCGCCGTTTATTCCGTATCCATCGGTCAAGTGCATATTCCGT
This sequence comes from Paenibacillus rubinfantis, assembly GCF_001486505.1. GTDB lineage: Bacteria > Bacillota > Bacilli > Paenibacillales > Paenibacillaceae > Fontibacillus > Fontibacillus rubinfantis. The sequence continues at coordinate 18,887 of NZ_LN909055.1, read as the reverse complement.
TTAAACAAGCGATGTCGATTTTACTTCACTCCTTGACCAATGGCCGATGGGGGACGCTGGAACATATCGATAGCGAATCCTACCTCAATATTATTCTTCAGGTTCGGATGCCGCGTGTCATTTTTGCGCTCTTGATCGGCATGGGGCTTTCCTTGTGCGGAGCTGTGATGCAGGCAGTCGTGCAAAACCCGCTTGCAGACCCCTACATACTTGGCATCTCGTCAGGCGCTTCGCTTGGCGCTACCTTCTCCATTCTGATCGGGTTCGGAAGCGGCGCGCTATTATCCCAATTTGGCGTAGCATTTGGTGCTTTCGTTGGTGCGATGATCACTTCGATCGCCGTGTTGGTTCTATCCAGCATCGGAGGCAAAGCCACCTCGGTGAAACTTGTTTTATCCGGGGTTGTACTCGGCGCCTTGTGCAGCTCCTTCTCCAGCTTGATCATCTATTTCGCCAACGATGCGGAAGGGATTAAAAGCGTGACGTTTTGGGCGATGGGCAGCTTGGCTTCCTCCAGCTGGGACAAAATGCCAATCCTTGCGGTGGTCATTTTGCTTGGCTGCGGGTTGTTTCTTTTTCAGCATCGCGTGTTAAATACCATGCTGTTAGGCGATGAATCCGCGATCACCCTCGGGATTAATTTAAGCGTCTTCCGCAAATTGTATATGATTCTCACTGCGCTAATTACCGGTACGATGGTGGCTTATGCCGGAATGATCGGCTTTGTTGGTCTCATTATCCCGCATATCTGCCGCGGCCTGTTTGGCGCAGACCACAAGCGATTAATGCCGGGGACCTTGCTGTTAGGCGGATTGTTCATGATCTGGTCGGATATCTTGTCTAGAACGCTCATTCATCATGTTGAGTTACCCATCGGGATCATAACGTCGGTGATTGGCTCGCCCTTATTTATTTATATGATCGTGAAAAAAGGCTACAATTTCGGAGGTTAAAGCATGGAACTGACCGCGAAGCAATTAGAGATCAAGCTCGGAAAAAAGGAAATCGTCAAAAATGTTTCGATCCACGTTAAAACCGGGCAATTTGTAGGGCTGATTGGTCCAAATGGCTGCGGAAAATCAACGTTGCTCAAAAGCATTTATAAGAGCTTACCTCCGCAGAAGGGCACCGTTTTTCTGAATGAGATGGATATTCTAAAAACCTCAGAAAAGAAAGTATCACAACGTTTAGGCGTGGTGGGTCAATTTAATGAAATGCATTTTGATTTAACGGTGCACCAGATGGTGATGTTGGGCCGGACTCCGCATAAAAAACTGCTGGAATCCGATAAACAAGAGGATGTTGCCATCGTGGAGGATGCGCTAAAGCGAACGAATTTGCTGGATTACCAGCACCGCAGCTATTTGTCGTTGTCCGGAGGGGAGAAGCAGCGGGTAATTCTTGCAAGAACCATTGCTCAGCAGCCCCAGTTCATGATATTGGATGAACCTACAAATCACTTGGACATTCGCTATCAATTGGAAATCTTAACCTGTGTTAAGGATCTGAAGATTGGGGTGCTGGCAGCCCTTCACGACTTGGAAATCGCTGCGCACTATTGCGATTATCTTTATGCGATCAAGGACGGAGAGGTCTATACGCACGGCAGGCCCGATCAAGTCCTGACACCGGAAGTGATTGAATCACTCTATCAAGTGAAATGCCAGACTTATATTAATCCAGTTACGAACGGATTAGGTTTCGCATATGGAATATAGAAGGGGAGACTCGTTCATGAAAAAGAAATGGCTGGGACTTAGTTTAACATTCCTGCTGACCTTAACGGCTTGCGGAGGGACAAACACGAGCTCGAGTACGAGCAGCGGCTCGGCGTCCGCGCAAAATCAAGCTCAAAATGAAGCCCAAACCCAAACTCCAAATCAAAATCAAGAAGCAGCTACCACCCAATATCCCGTAACGATCGTGAACTACACGAAGGCGGAAGGCGGCACGGTATGGGAAGAGAAAGAGCAAGTCTTCGATCAAACGCCTGAACGGATCATGGCCAATACGAGACCCGCCGCCGAATTGTTATTGCACTTGGGATTAGGCGATAAAATTGTCGGCGTGGGCGCAAACTTTGGTGCACCGGATACCTCGGTGGAAGAGGAATACAACAAATTGAATATTTTGAGCGATGGTTATGTTGGGAAAGAAGTAACCCTGGGAACGGATCCGGACCTGGTCGTTGGGCGCGGCGGTTTATTTGAGAACGCCGATTGGGGCGTTGGGACCGTTGACGTATTAAATGAGATGGACATCAAAACCTACGTTCTGGAATCTTCGATTACTGGGGGAACCTATGAATCGGTCTACAAGGATATCGAAAATTTAGGGAGAATTTTTAGTGTGCAGGAGAAGGCAAATGAATTTATTCAAGAATTAAAAGGAAGACAAGAAGTGATTAGCTCCAAACTAGCGGGCATTACCGAAGAAAAAACCTTCGTTTTATTATTTATGAGCGATCCCAAAGAAGTCAGCGTTTATGCTGCCCATGATGAAACTTTCTTTAACGATGCTTTTCGTATGGTGAAGCTTGATAATATGTTCAAAAACGAAACCGGCGAGGTGAGTGTGGAAACGCTGATTGGAGCTGACCCGGACGTCCTGATCATCCCGGATTGGAAAACCTACGACGGATCGGATGCCAAAACACTTAAAGAAGCACTTTATACCAATCCCAAATTATCCAGCATGAAAGCGATCCAGAACAAGCAAATCTATGCGGTCGACTACAACTATATGTTTGGTTATGGTTATAACACAATCGACGGGATGGAGCAGTTGGCGAAAGAGATGTATCCGGATTTGTTTAAATAAGCGTTAGGATATAAAACAAGGCAATCCGCATTTGCGGTTTGCCTTGTTTTTGTTCGTTCAATTATTTTACTTACGCCTCAACGTTATTTACCGCTTTGGCGGCTTGTTTAACATTTTTTTAAAAGACGCAATTTAGGAGAATGGGGCATATACATAACCAAAAGTGAACCTGAAAGGGGTGGGCCCATGAGATTTACGGTGCAGTATATCCCTCTAAATCAGCTTAAACCCGGAATATCCGTCCAGCTTACTGAGCGGCTCAAGAAGCTGCGGAGGGCCGCGCAGGACTGCATGCATCTGATGATTGTCCGCAAAAGCCGCAAGGATGGAGGTTACGTGATCGTCAGCGGCAGCCACCATTACGATTTTTTAAGGAAACATACGAAAAATGCGGTAGCTCCCTGCCTTGTCGATGAGAGTAAAGCTTCGGCCCGATTGAGTTCGTTGGTTCATCGCATACGTAAGCCAAACCTTCCTTATGAGGCGCCACGAATTCAACGGGAACGAACTTCGGCCAACAGTTGGTCGATCATTCGCAAATTTATGCGGCAAGAGCCGCGGTTCAGGCAATTATCCCGCACGCAGCAGTTGAAGGTCTTGCGACTTGCGCTGCAGTACCGGAAAACCACCATCCAATCAATGAAAAGCAAGGTGGACGTTTATCTTAGATCCAGAAAAACCGGATAACCTAACTTCGATGGGTCAATAAAGCCGCAGCTCTGCGGCTTTTTATTATGATGGAGTTCCGTTGATATTCCCGTACCGTTGTTCAGCCAACACCGGATCATTATAAACGGCGATTTTCGAATCGATAAGATCCAGATTCTTCTGTAAAGCCTCCATCTGCTTGACGACATTCAAACGATGTTTTGTCAGCATGTCTTTCCGTTCCTCCAGCGTTCCCATTCCTTTCGCACACCAATCCGCGTATTGTTTGATTTCTTTGATCGGCATTCCCGTATCTTTTAAACAGCAGATCATGGTCAACCATTCCAGATCCTTCTCCGTAAAAATCCGGTTGCCGGATGGATCCCGGTCAATAAAAGGCAGCAGTCCTTCTTTATCATAATAACGCAAGGTATGTGCAGTTAAGCCGAATAGGTTGGCAATTTCATTAATGGAATATTTCAATTCTTCTCCCCCTTGACTTAGAGTTAACTCGAAGCAATATACTCACTATAGTCCACAACGAGATCCCGTTCAAGTGGCGATATTCCACCTAAAGGAGAAGTGATTGAAAATGAATTCCAACAAGACCATTGCACTGGTTACCGGCGGCAGCCGGGGGCTTGGGAGAAATAGCGCTCTTGCGCTCGCACGCAAAGGAATCGATGTGATTATCACGTACCATTCCCGCAAGGAGGAGGCGGAGAAGGTCGTGCAGGATATTGAAGCACTGGGGCAAAAGGGGGCGATGCTGCAGCTGGATACCGGAAAAGTCGCCTCGTTTGATACATTTATTTCGCAGCTGACGAACGTGCTGAAGGAAGGATGGAACCGCGATAGCTTCGACATTCTGGTGAATAATGCAGGATTTGGCGCTCATGTTCCGATTACGGAAACGACGGAGGAACAATTCGACAGCCTCCTGAATGTCCAGTTCAAAGGGGTCTTCTTCTTATCGCAGAAGCTGTATCCGCTGATTGCCGATCAGGGCCGTGTTGTTAATCTCTCTACGGGTCTGACCCGTTTTGTTATTGCCGGATTTGGAGCTTATGCGGCGATGAAAGGCGCCATCGAGGTGCTAACAAAATATATGGCAAAAGAATGGGGGAAACGCGGCATTCGCGTCAACGTCATCGCCCCGGGCGCGATTGCAACGGATTTCGGCGGGGGCTCCGTCCGGGATAATCCACAGATGAGAGATTTTATTGCAAACAATATTGCCCTAGGTCGTGTAGGGGAGGCCGACGATATTGGAGGCGTGGTCGCTTCCCTATGTACGGAGGAGTTCGGCTGGGTGAACGGGACGCGTATTGAAGTATCGGGTGGGCAGATGCTCTAAACCCATGGCAGGTTTGCAGTCCATATAGAGGCTTAGTATAATGTTCATAATCTATCAACGTGGACCGACAATATACTATTCTCTCGAAAGGGCAGGTGCATGCCATGAAATTTAGCGAATACCGCTATGAACGCCCAGATGTCCAAGTTTTCCAACAGAATTTTAAGGAGCTCCTTCACGCGTTCCACGCGGCGGCTTCCTATGCGGAGCAGGACCGGATCATGCGGGAAATCAATCAGCTGCGGAGCGGCTTCGACACGATGCAGGAGATCGCCAGCACCCGGCATACGATCGATACCAATGACGAATTTTATAAAGTCGAACAGGAATTTTATGATGAAAACGGGCCGGTCGTACAGGAATCCATCACAGAATACTACCGGGCTTTAATTAGCTCGAGATTTCGCACCGAGTTGGAGCAAAAATGGGGACGCCAGCTGTTCCGCCTTGCTGAGCTGTCGTTAAAGACGTTTAGTCCTGAGGTGATCGAGGACCTGCAGCGGGAGAACAAATTGACCACTGAATACGCCAAGTTGATCGCTTCCGCGAAAATTCCGTTTGAAGGCGAGGACCGCAATTTATCCCAACTGATTCCGTTCCAGCAGTCGACGGATCGGGAGGTTCGCAAGCGCGCGGCTGAAGCGGCGTATGGTTTTATGGCCGAGCATGAGAATGAACTCGATCGGATCTACGATGAGCTGGTCCAAGTCCGAACGAAGATCGCTAAGCAGCTTGGATTCAGCAACTTCGTTGAGCTGGCTTATGCCCGGTTGTCGCGGACGGATTACAATGCCGAACAGGTGGCGAACTTCCGAAGCCAGGTTCTGGAGCATATTGTGCCGGTGGCCACGAAGTTAAAAGAGCGGCAAAAGAATCGGATCGGTGTGGACCAGCTGCTGTACTATGATGAAAGCATTGCCTTTAAGTCCGGAAACGCGGTGCCCAAAGGCGATCCCGAGTGGATTGTGAAGAACGGGGCAAAGATGTATAGCGAGCTGTCCCGGGAGACGGATGAGTTTTTCACCTTTATGACAGAAAATGAATTGATGGATCTTGTCTCCAAGCAAGGGAAACGGGCCGGCGGGTATTGTACCTTTATCAGCGATTACAAGGCGCCGTTTATTTTTTCGAATTTCAACGGCACGTCCGGCGATATCGATGTACTGACGCATGAAGCGGGGCATGCTTTCCAAATGTACGAAAGTCGGGGCTTCGAGGTGCCGGAGTATCAGTTCCCGACGCTGGAAGCCTGCGAAATCCATTCCATGAGCATGGAATTCTTCACTTGGCCCTGGATGGATTTGTTCTTTGAAGAACAAGCCGATAAATACCGATTTGATCATTTGGCTAGCGCCATCGTCTTTATTCCCTACGGCGTGGCGGTGGATGAATTCCAACATTACGTGTATGAGCATCCGGAGGCGACACCGGCGGAGCGCAAGCAAGCTTGGCGGGAGATCGAACGCAGATATGTGCCTTACCGGCAATATGCGGATAACGCTTATTTGGAACGGGGCGGGTTTTGGCACCGGCAAGGTCATATATTCAATTCGCCGTTTTATTATATTGATTATACCCTCGCGCAGATTTGTGCGTTTCAGTTCTGGAAGAAGATGCATGAAGATCGCGAAGCGGCATGGGCGGACTACTTGCGTTTATGCCAACAAGGCGGCAGCCGCTCCTTCACGGAGCTGGTTCAAACGGCCGGGTTGATTTCTCCGTTCGAAGACGGCTGCGTCACTTCGGTGATCGGAAGCATAGAAGCCTGGCTTGAGAGCGTAGACGACACTGTACTATAAAAAGAATAAAAGACGTTTGCAAAGGACTACATTTGCAAACGTCTTTTTTCGTGGAGAGTCTTCCTGGAGGTCCCGCGGAACATAAAGTAGTACAAGAGCGAAGCGGCAGTATATAAACAGCCGGTCATGCTAAAGGTGATGGCATATCCCCAATAGGTACCGTAGGTCGTGACCAAATACGATTGAACGGGCCCCATCGTCGCCCATCCTAGCATAAACGCCGTTTGAGTCAGCGAGTTTGCGATCCCTCGCCGCTTGTCGGAGACGCGGTCGATCATGATCGCGGATTGAATCGGATTGGCGGCATTCATTAACGCTTGCCGGAACAGGAAGCTCACAGCGGCGATGAGGAATCCATTCGTAAAGCCGGTCAACAGTAGAAATGGCAGGGACAACATTTGAAAAATGACTACTGCTCTCACTTGGCCCACCCGGCTTGCCAAAGAGGGGCCGATCAGCATGGAGACGATGGTCATCACTTGACCCAACGAGATTAACAAACTCATTAGGGACAGCGAAATGGAGAAACGGTTGGTAAAATACAAGTTGAGATAAGGAACGACAAGTCCCGAACCTAAGCCAATCAGCAGTTGGGCGGCAACAAAACGCGCAATCATCCGGGAATCTTCGGCTGCTCCTCGCGTAATCTCGCCAGTAGGGGAAACGGTTGGCTCCTTTGCGGGCGAGTTGCCTGGTTCCTGTTTTACCTGCGCTGTAGCTAGATCGTTGTTTTCGCGGACGAACAGCATCGGAATAAAGGCGGCTAAGGTTGCAGCTCCGCCGAGGATCAACACGGTTCGAAGGCTAGGTAAATTGGCGAAACCAAGTGACTTAAGTGCATCAGCGAACACCCCGCCGCCTAAGCTGCCAATCACTTGAGAGGCCAGACCAAGGGAGGAGAAGTAGCTGAACATTTTCAGCCGGTTGGCGGTGGTGACATTTTCGGCTAAGAAGGGGATCGACAGAACTTGAAAAAAAGAAGCAAACAAGCCCGTAAACACGGCGAATCCAAGCAAAGCGGATTCTCCGGAGGAGAAGGAGCGGAGAATGAAAGCGACACCGCTTAACAAAGCCCCCAAAACGAGGATTTTCTTACGGCTCGTACGGTCGCCCCAAATTCCGATCGGCACGAACATTAGAGCCGTAGCAAAGGACTGAAAGCTGACAACGCGTCCGTTCATGGCGTCATCGTAACCCAGTCCTTGAATGTACAAATTATACAGCACCCCAAACATCCCGGTGCCGATTTGATAGAGAATATTAGCCAAGAAGAAGAGCTTGATATTTCTGGACCATCCGTCCATCTCACGTGTGAAAGCGCGTAAATAACCCACTTGGTTCATCCTCCGGTTGCTTGTTGTCGGCTAAAATAACATTCTAGCACTTAACGGCTGGCGAAGGAAGATGCAGGTGAAAGGAAAAAAGAGGCCCCTCAGGTCTCTTTTTTCGATGGTTTGGCTGGACGTTTTGCATTCTGCTTGATGCGTTGGTCGATACCGGCCTCACCCTGGATTTCGGCGGCTGCTTCCATCTGTTGGTTTAATTGTTTCTCAATCTGGCCGATGCCGTGAGCGCCTTGGTGATTTCTACTGGATGCCATTGCGACAGTTGTACCTCCTATGGTTTATATGGTGTGTGTTGGGGAGCGACTTCAGGATTTACGATCTTACGATTCGCCACATGCGGAAGAAATATGCGTTTCAAAAAATCGATGGTGTATTTTACTGATTCCTTTTAAAATTAAAGCAAGACCTTTGTACTACCAAACATAGAAGGGTGGCAGGACATGGAGCAGCGACGACAACAAGCGTCATGGATCGCGGGGGAAGGTCTCAAAACTAGATGGGCTAAAGAGATCGACCCGCTGCAGGTGCTTCCGGAATATCCACGTCCCCAAATGGTGCGGGAGCGATGGATGAATCTAAACGGATTGTGGGAGTATGCGATCCGTCCAAAAGAGGGGGATTCGGGCCCCGAACAGGTGAAGGACTATGATGGATCGATTCTTGTTCCCTATCCGCTCGAGTCGGCCTTATCCGGGGTGAACCAGCCGCTGCAACCCGACGAGTGGCTGTGGTACCGAAGAACCTTCGTCATCCCACCGGCCTGGAGCGGACAAAACGTGTTGCTGCATTTTGGGGCGGTCGACTGGAAGGCGGAGGTGTGGATTAATCAGCGTAAGGCGGGAGAGCACACCGGCGGGTATACGCCTTTTAGCTTTAACATTACTTCGTACTTGCGTGAAGGTGAGAATGAAATCGTAGTAAGGGTATGGGACCCGACCGAGCGCTTCGGACAGGAGCGGGGCAAGCAAACGTTGCAACCTAAAGGACTGTTTTATACGGCGGTTTCAGGAATCTGGCAGACCGTTTGGCTTGAACCGGTACCGGAGTCATACATCACTTCCTTCCGAATCACCCCGGACCTTGCGGCAAGGGTGCTTACTGTACATATTGAGCGCAATGCCGGTCAGCGAACTCGTGAGCCTCAGCCTTCGCTTGTTTATTACGAAGCGGTCGCTCTTGAGAATGGGAAAGAGATCGCTACTGCCCGCAGCATTACAGGAGAGGAAATGCAACTCAAATTATCGGACGTGCAGTTGTGGAGTCCGGACTCACCGTTTCTCTATGAGCTCATTTTGCGTCTGGTGGTTGATGGGAGTACGGTTGATTCGCTGCAAAGTTATTTTGCGATGAGAGCGTTTAGCGTCGAGAAGGATCAGGCGGGGGTACCTAGGCTGCTTCTGAACGGGGAACCCTTGTTTCAACAGGGAGTATTGGATCAAGGTTATTGGCCGGACGGCTTGTACACCGCGCCTACGGATGAAGCCCTTGCCTATGATGTCATCATGGCCAAGCAGCTTGGTTTTAATATGATTCGGAAGCATATCAAAGTAGAGCCCGCAAGATGGTATTATCATTGCGACCGCTTAGGGATGATTGTCTGGCAGGACATGGTGAACGGCGGGGGCGGCTGGAATCATCTGCATCATCTGATTCTCCCCAATTTTGTAAGCGCACTCAAAGTGAAGGATAACAAGTATAAAGCCTTAGGGAGGTCCGACCCCGCAAATCGGGAGAACTACCGCAAGGAACTGAAGGAAATGATCGACGCACTCTATAATGTACCTTGCATTGGGATGTGGGTCCCTTTTAATGAAGCCTGGGGGCAGTTTGACGCATCCAATATCGCAAAATGGCTGAAAGCCTACGACCCTTCACGTCCGGTTGATCACGCCAGCGGCTGGCATGATCAAGGGGCTGGCGATGTGATCAGCAAGCATATCTATTTCCGGAAATTACGGATGCCAAAGCATCCGGACAGTCGGGCCGTGGTGATCTCGGAATACGGCGGCTATAGCCTGATGGAGCCGGGTCATGTGTGGCGAGAAGGGCAGGGCTTTGGCTATAAGAAATGCAAGACCCGGGCTGATTTTGAGATCGCCTACTTTTCGCTGATGCAAAATCAATTAAGGCCATTAATTACAAAAGGACTAGCGGCAGCGGTTTACACGCAGCTCACCGATGTGGAGACCGAACTTAATGGGCTTTTGACATATGACCGGGAAGTCGTGAAGATCGATCCGGACGTGGTATCCCAGCTGCATGCAGCTCTAATTGAGGAGGAATGAGATGAATCGCCAATCGGGGATCTCCGCACGAAATTGGATGCTGATCTGGGTGCTCGGCATGGCCGGGCAAATTTGCTGGAACATCGAGAACTCCTGGTTTAATACGTTTGTATATGCCAAAATCGCCAAGGATCCCGCGATTATCTCTTGGATGGTGGGGATTAGTGCCGTCGTCTCAACCATGACCACCTTTGTCATTGGAACCTGGGGGGACCGAGTGGGCCGAAGGAAGCCGTTTATCGCCGTAGGTTATATCGGCTGGGGGATGTTTACAATGGCTTTCGGGGCCACGGAGTTTCTACCGAAAGAGCCTTTGATCACCGCGATGGTAATCGTGGTTGTCGCCGATGCGATTATGAGCTTCTTTGGTTCCACCGGATATGACGCCGGGTATAATCCTTGGACGACGGATATCTCCAATGTCCATAACCGGGGCAAGCTCGGCGGGGCGTTAGCCGCCATGCCGGTCTTCGCTACGATCTTCGGCGCCGTCGTCTCGGGGATGCTGGTGGATGCGCTGGACTTTTTTCCATTTTTTTCGCTGATGGGTGGTTTGGTGACCGTGATGGGCATCTTCACGCTGTTTAGCTTAAAGGATGATCCCGGACTGAAGGGGAGAAAACTTGAGGGCGGTTATCTCAAGCAATTTGCGGAGGTTTTCCACCTGAAGACGGTGCTGGACAACAAAGAGTTGTTTTGGGTGTTTGTCATCAACGGCGTGTTTTTCACCGCGTTTAATGTTTATTTTCCGTATATCACAATTTATTTGAATAACTACCTGAAGATGAGCTATTCGCTCTCCGGTACCCTTCAGGGCATCGGGCTTGTGGCGGCGATTCTTCTAACGATTCCTGCGGCGAAACTCATTCAAAAAGGAAAGGTCACGATGGTGATCTGGTTAGCTGTTGTGGCTAATACACTTGGACTCCTCGTCATTTCTCAAGTCTCAAGCATGTATCTGTTGCTCTTAGGAATCTTTGGAGCTGGGATCGGTTATGTGCTTATGATGCAAACGATGACCGCATGGGTCAAAAACCTGTATCCGGAGCAGCAACGAGGACAGTTCGAGGGGATTCGAATGATTTTTGCCGTATGTTTGCCTATGGTGATCGGACCGTTCATTTCCGGGATTGTGATTCGCCGATTTGGCGTTTACATGGTGATGGACGGCGTAGGAGGGATGGTGCCCACCGAGCTGCTGTTTCTGGTGTCCGCAGGGGTTACCATTTTGACGTTGCTGCCTTTAATTCCAGCCGGGAAGTATGCGAGATCACGTGTGCAGTCCGAAAACAATCACGCTTCAACATGGGAGGGGTAATTATGCAAAATAGGATCCATATGCCGGGGAATCTGCTGGATTCCAACGGAAGGTTGTTGCAGCAGGGATATTCAACCCAAGCGGTTCTCCATTATAATCGGGAATCCATTCAAGCACGCCCATGGCGAATCAAAGAGTGGGATTTCTATCAGGTCTCAAACGAGAATTACTGCTTGCAGCTGACGATTGGTCATGTCTCCTATGCGGGGAGCGTGTCGGTTAAACTCTTTGAGTTCGCCACGGGCAGGCATTATGAAATTACGCAAATGCTGGTCTTGCCTTTTAACTCCTTACATATGCCGCTCACGGCGGAAGAAGGGGATTTAACGGTTGATCGAAAGAACCTGTTTATGCAATTCCAGGTGTTTGAGGGAGGCCGGAAGCTGATTTGCCGAGCTAAGGATAAGAAGCTTCCAACGATAGAGCTTGAGGTTGAATTATCTCAACCCGACAAGACTTCGATCGTGATGGCCACTCCGTTTGACGAGCATCCGTCCCAGTTTTATTACAATCACAAAATCAACTGTATGCCCGCCAGCGGCGTCGTTCGGGTTGATGGACGGGAGTATCGGTTTGAACCGGAATCTGCCTTTGGTTTGCTGGATTGGGGCCGAGGCGTATGGCCTTTTTCGCATGAATGGTTTTGGGGGAATGGGAGCTGTTATGTTGATGGGAAACGATTTGGCTTTAATATCGGGCATGGCTTCGGAAACACTTCGAAAGCGACGGAGAATATCCTCTTCTATGACGGCACTGCCCATAAATTAGGTCAGGTTTATTATGATCTACCGGCGGGAGGGTATATGTCCAAAAAACAAATTACCAGTGAGGACGGCAGATTTGAGATGGAGTTCACGCCGATCTATGATCAGCAAACCGCTACCAAGCTGCTTTTTATCGACAATAAATGCCACCAATTATTTGGTACGTTTAAAGGCAAAGCCGTGTTGGATGACGGCAAAGTTCTTGAGATCGACCATATGGTCGCTTTTATTGAGCATGCTGTAAATCACTGGTGAGGAAACAACTTGTCTATAATGAATTATAGACCTCATAGGTTGGAGGAATGAAACCGGGACGAGATTGTGCTTGCGACCAAGGTGTGGGGGCGTATGCATCCCGGTCCAAACGGAGCCGGTTTATCGCGGAAAGCGATTTTAAGCGAAATCGACAAGAGTCTGAAGCGGCTGGGAACCGATTACGTGGATCTGTATATCATTCATCGCTGGGATTACACCACACCGATCGAGGAAACGATGGAAGCTCTTCATGAGGTGGTCAAATCGGGAAAAGCTCGATATATCGGAGCTTCCGCGATGTATGCCTGGCAGTTCCAGAAGGCGCAGCATGTTGGGGAGAAACACGGATGGACCCGGTTCGTCTCCATGCAAAATCATCTCAACCTGATTTACCGGGAAGAGGAGAGGGAGATGCTTCCGCTCTGCAAAGACCAAAACATCGCCGTCACGCCATACAGCCCGCTCGCTTCCGGGCGACTGATTCGAGATACCTCGGTTACGACTGAACGATCGGAAAGCGATGCAATTCAAAAGTCCAAATACGATCCGACCGCAGAAGCCGATCGGTTTATTATTGAGCGAGTGGCGGAAGTGGCGGAGAAACGCGGTGTTTCCCGCGTGCATATCGCGCTGGCCTGGCTGCTGCAGAAGGAACAGGTCGCAGCGCCAATCGTGGGCGCAACGAAAATTTCGCAACTAGAGGATGCGGTTGGCGCCTTGTCAGTTAAACTTAGCGCTGAGGAAATTGCTTATCTGGAAGAACCGTATGTCCCACATCCTGTGGTGGGGGCGGAGTAATATAGGAGAAGATCAAAAAAGGAACCCGTGAATGATCCGGGTTCCTTTTGCTTGTTGTATAGAGGAAGACACCATGTTATAATTACCGCACGACTGTCAGTGTTGGATAAACGGACATAAAAATCCATCTTACAATTTTATTGTACCATGCGGTTAAACTCTTGTCAAACGGATTTTATCCGAAAAGGGTCGAAGGAGTGAGGTTCGTGAAAGCAATGGTTATCGGATTACGTGAGTTGGATCAAGCACAGCTAGCCGATGTTGGCGGTAAAGGGCTAAATCTAATCAAATTATCTTCGCTGGATAGCATCCAAGTCCCTGATGGCTTTATCGTAACAACAGCCGCCTATCAACAAGCGATTGAACAACAAGAATCTTATCGCACTTTGGTCGATAAACTGATGCAGCTTCAACCCGGGGATGTCGCAGAAATCGGCAAGATCAGTCGGCAGATTCGCCAATGCCTCGTAGAGGCCGTGATCCCTCCGGAAGTGGCTAAAGAGGTATCTTCTCATCTATCCCGATTTGACAGAAACCAAGCGTATGCCATTCGTTCCAGTGCAACCGCCGAAGATTTGCCGCATGCTTCTTTTGCCGGGCAGCAGGATAGTTATTTGAATATTATCGGATATGAATCGATCCTGGACCATCTTCGCAAATGCTGGGCCTCTCTCTATACGGATCGCGCGGTGATTTACCGGATGCGAAATGGATTGAATCATCGTCAAATCTCCATCTCCGTGATCATTCAGCAAATGGTGTTCCCCCAAGCCTCCGGGATTATGTTCACGGCGGATCCGGTGAGCTCCCATCGAAAGATCTTGTCCATCGATGCCGGTTACGGACTTGGCGAAGCTCTGGTTTCCGGGCTGGTGTCCGCGGATGGATATAAGGTGAAAGAGGGAAGGATCATCGAGAAACGGATACCCGATAAAACCTTGGCTGTTTATGGACGGAACGAAGGTGGGATAGAGACGAAAGACATTGATCTCGATCAGCAAAAAGCTCAGGTCCTTACGGATGAGCAAATCTTACGCATGGATCGGATCGGGAGACGGATTGAAGCCTTCTTTGGTCAGCCGCAGGACGTCGAATGGTGTTTGACGGAGGATGCGTTCTATATTGTCCAGAGCCGGCCAATCACTACCTTATTCCCGATCCCCGAAGAAACGGATCAAAGCAATCGGGTGTATATCTCGGTTGGCCATCAGCAAATGATGACCGACCCCATCCGGCCGCTGGGACTCTCCTTCTACTTATTAGTTACTCCGGCGCCCATGCGGACCGCGGGTGGCCGGTTGTTTGTTGATGTTACGCCGATGTTGGCTGCGCCAGGCAGCCGGGAAATGATTTTAGACACTATAGGGCATTCGGAACCGTTGATCAAAGATGCGCTAATGACCATCCTGGATAGAGATGACTTTATTCCGACAACATCTCCCGCTCCCAAGGACGGGGCAGCCGTTCAGCGAAAAGCTCCCGTGTCAGCTGGGAACGATCCGTTTGGGATTGAACAAAATCCAAGCATCGTATCCGATTTAAGAGAACGGACTCAAGTCTCGATTGAAGCCTTAAAACAACATATCCGCGGGAAATCAGGGCCGGAGTTAATGGATTTTATTAAGGAGGATATCTCGGAACTAAAGAAAATTCTGTTTGACCCCCAAAGTTCAGCTGTAATTATGGCTGGGATGAATGCTTCCAAGTGGATCAACGAAAAAATGAATGAATGGTTAGGTGAAAAAAATGCCGCCGACTCGATTTCCCAGTCCGTACCGGGTAATATTACTTCGGAAATGGGCCTGGCGCTTATGGATGTCGCCGACGAGGTTCGTCCATATCCAGAGATCGTCGCGTACCTGGAGCAAGTAAAAGACAATCGCTTCTTAAATGAACTCGCGAGGTTCGAGGGGGGAGAGAAGGTACGTACCGCGATTCAGCGTTTTCTTAACAAATACGGCATGCGGTGCCCTGGGGAAATCGATATTACCCGTACGCGTTGGGTAGAAAGCCCGGTCATGCTTCTCCCGTTGATTCTTGGCAATATCAAGCAATTCGAGCCCCATGCCAGCCAGCGAAAATTTGAACAGGGTCGACAGGGTGCTTTGAACAAAGAACAAGAGCTGATGAAACGCCTGAGAGAATTGCCGGATGGAGAGCAAAAAGCCCAAGAAACCAAACGAATGATCGACCTCGTCCGGAATTTCTCGGGCTTTCGCGAGTATCCCAAATACGGCATGATCTCGCGCTACTTTATCTATAAACAGGCTTTGCTAGAAGAAGGTGAACGCCTTGCTCAAGCGGGGGTTATTTCCGACAAGGAGGACATCTATTACCTCACGTTCGAAGAACTTTGCGAAACCGTACGGACGAATCGGCTAGACAGGGAACTTATCACCCAGCGGAAAGACGCATACGAACACTACGAAAAACTTGTTCCTCCACGTGTGATGACATCAGACGGTGAAATCATAAGGGGGAATTATCAACGTAAAAATATCCCCGCGAATGCGATGGTCGGTTTGCCGGTTTCCTCCGGCGTGGTTGAAGGTCGCGCACGAGTCATCTTAAATATGGAAGATGCGGTGTTGGAAGAGGGAGATATCCTCGTCACTACCTTTACCGACCCGAGCTGGACGCCTTTGTTTGTTTCCGTCCGAGGTTTAGTCACTGAGGTCGGCGGTTTGATGACCCACGGATCCGTCATCGCCCGTGAATATGGCCTGCCTGCGGTTGTTGGTGTAGAGCATGCAACCCAACGAATCAAAGACGGCCAACGAATTCGCGTGAATGGTACGGAAGGGTTCATCGAGTTCATTTAAACCCTTTACTGGACCTCATCGGACAGTTTGCGCAAGCGATAAGCGTTTATCGCAAATTCTCGCAGCTCCTCCAGGATGGTGTAATTTGCCCAAGCGCCGGCAATCGCGCCGATTCCGGGAACCATCTGGAGCATTTTACGGAAGTCGATCGCATCGCGGTATTCGATCTGAAAGGTCTCCCAGTCCAGCGTTTCGGAGTATTCGGTATCATATGCCCATTGCTCCTTTTCGATATGCCATTGTTTGATGGATTGTAAGATATCGGCGCGGTTTTGGGGACCCGCAAAGGTCATTTGAAAGACTTTGAGAATAAATACGCGTTCGGAAAACACCTTCGTGTCATATCCGTAGACATGAGCCAATTCGAACAAAAACTTCATCTTTATCGCAATGAGTGCCGGAAAATCCACCGCATTCAGCACAATACCGCCTGCTCCGGTTCCCGCACCTTCCGCAACCGCGATTTTTTGGTAAAGGCGAAACAGTTCATTCGCTTCTTTATCGGCGGTCTCCAGTTCTATTTGGTGCTGAACCGGACGTTTTGGCGTGTATTCGGCTCCGAACAACGCCGTACGCACGATGGAGCGGATGGTTGTGGTGATGATCTGGTGCATTTTCGGCGGGATCCATTGATTGATTCGTTGGCTGATGGACTTTGAGGTTTTCTCCAACCATCCTGCCGATTTAAACATGTTGCGCTCCCACTCGGCCAATTCCTTACGCACTTGCTGTTCGTAAATCACGTGTGAATTCCCCCTCAAAAAACATCAGTTAAGCTTATTGTAACGAAGATCTCCCTGAAAATGTATGGACCGGGGCCGGTGATCTTCCCACGACCTAAGTCCAGGGATGTCTAGATCATGCTAGTGACTGACTTGAAAATCAAGGTTCTCCTTCAAGGGGTGAATTATAATGAGGTGGTATTCGAGGGTAAATTTCATGATAGAACTCCGGTCCAATCACGTTTTCGTTCTTTGGGGCCGACGCCAAAGACGTGGAAGGATCTGTTCCCAAGTGAAGACGAGCTTCCGGTGAAGGAATGGGGCGCGTTGTACAATATGCAGGTGGTCCTAATGAAGGAGATTATCAGGTGATCTATCAAAAAACGCAGGATATCATCCAGAAACGGATTCCGGAAGCGATTCTAAGCAAACCTGCTCAGTTTGTGCCGTTTATGATGATTTTCTCGCCGAATTGGATCGCGCTGGGGCTGAGAAAATGAACAAGAGTACACTGCGCTGGTTAAAGCGGGAGTGACGCTTTTTACGGGGAAGGACGTTAAGTAGTAGCTTCAATAGATTTGAGGGATATCGAGCCGTTATTGGGTGCGATATCCCTCTTTGCGTGCTAGGACTCGGTAATGTCATATCGGGCACGCTCGGTCTCCACTGATATCGAGTGGCCGTCGATCCGTGCCTGCTTCAATTCATCCACTGGTATGAGAAAGGTATCCTGAGGCAGGGGAAGCTCCGAGCCATTGGGCTGGATGACCCGGCCTTCTCCCCGTAAATACAAAACAGGCCCACCTGTATAATCATCCAACGCATGGCTATGATCCTCATGGATGCCTTTTTGCTCCAGTTTGAGTTTGACCTCGTCGGTGTCGCCTTGCTCCTCTTTGCGGATATGCAATTGGCCGCCGATATGCGCCTCAAGCCAGTCCATCACAGGCTGCAGTTGCTCATTCATGGGTATTGGCTTCCTTTCGGTTGTTCTGCGCATCTGGCGATACGGTACCGCAGGACCCCTGAAATCCATCATGCATTTTGAGATCATCAAGATGTTCGCGTAGGTTTTCATCCCCCGGCAGATCCGCCGCGAGTTGGACCCTAGGCGGGCGAAACTCCACATGTCCTCGTTTGCGGGCGTTGCTCATCGTTCAGCACTCCTTTCTGTATCAAGAGAGATAACGCCGAATGCACGTAGTATGATCTTCTGCCGCTGGGCTTATCCTTTCTCCTATCCTGGAGATGGAAGGAATTACTTCTTGCTAGGTAACTTGCGGGGGTGATATATTAGTTATCCGGCCCGCGGGAGTCTTCGCAAGATGATCTCCGTAAAGGCGTGGGGGTGAAGGTTGTAGAGGTTCAAGCGATGAGCTTGAATGGAAAAACTTTCACCTAGATGTGAGCTTTGCTGATATGGTATATTGATTTTCCTGCCGGTTGAACGGTAGGCGGTAAGCGAAATGGTAAGAATTACTTCTTGCAATGAAGCTTGCTGAAGTGATATATTATTCTTTCGGCGCTTGAACGGCCGGGATGATAACGAAGTTGATCTTTGAAAACTGAACAACGAGTGAGTAATAAATGAGATTTTAAATCTCGTCAGTTTTGAAAAATGAGCAAGTCAAACACTTTATTGGAGAGTTTGATCCTGGCTCAGGACGAACGCTGGCGGCGTGCCTAATACATGCAAGTCGAGCGGACCTGATGGAGTGCTTGCACTCCTGAGGGTTAGCGGCGGACGGGTGAGTAACACGTAGGCAACCTGCCTGTAAGACTGGGATAACTACCGGAAACGGTAGCTAATACCGGATACGCAAGTCTATCGCATGGTGGACTTGGGAAAGACGGAGCAATCTGTCGCTTACGGATGGGCCTGCGGCGCATTAGCTAGTTGGTGGGGTAACGGCTCACCAAGGCGACGATGCGTAGCCGACCTGAGAGGGTGAA
>NZ_LN909054.1 GCF_001486505.1 Paenibacillus rubinfantis | reverse complement strand
ACGCCGGAGGCCGCCGCCGCGCTTGAGGAAGCGCACCGCAACGCCGTGCCGACCTACAGCCCCTTGGAGACGTGGCAGAACCTTGAGGCTACGGCGCGCGAGCTTGGCCTTGTGGCCGCCGTGCGGCTGAACCCCGATCCTGACGCCCGCGAATATCGCGCAAACTTCCAAGTCAGCTACACGCATCAGGACGGCACGCCGAGCGGCATCACGACCGGCATTTTCATGGACGGCAAGGCGCTTACTGGCGTCAACGGCGAGCGCGTCAGTCCCTTCATCACCGAGGACCACGAATCGCAAAGCATCGACTTACGAACCGCGCTCACGCGCGAGCGCGAGCAGCGCCCGCCCGTGCTGCACGAACCGCCGGAGGTAGGCAGCATGACCCCACAACGAACCTATTTAATCGTGCCCTACCGGGAGAAGGACACCGCGAAGAAGGCCGCCCTTGACGCCGGTTTCCGGCTCCAATGGGACAAGGAGGCAAAGCAGTGGTTTGCCCCCGAAGGCATCGACGTGAAGCAGACCGCGCTTGCGCGTTGGCTTCCCGAAAACACCAAAGTGCAGGTCGAGCGCGCGCCGTCGCCGGAGGAATCTTTCGCCGACGCGATCCGGGCCGCTGGCCTCGAACTGGACGGCTTGCCCGTCATGGACGGGAAAATCCATCGCGTGGCCGTCGCGGGCGACAAGGGCGCGGAGCGCAGCGGTTCCTACGCCGGGCACATGGAGGGCCGCTTGCCCGGCGGCTTCATCCAGAACCACAAGACCGGCGCGCGCATCAATTGGAAGTACGAGGGCAAGGTAGACGCCATCAGCCCGGAGGAACGCGAGCGCCTTAACCGCGAAGCGGTCGAGCGCGCCCAGCGCCGGGCCGCCGAGGTAGCCGCCCAGCACGACGCTATGGCGAAGGTCGCGCAGGCTGTTTGGAACGAGGCCGCACCCGCGACCGCCGACCACCCCTATTGCGCGGCCAAGGGCATCACGCACCCCGGCGAGAACGGCTTGCGCGTCGTGCCCGCCGCGGTGTCCGACGAGGCGAAGGCCGCGGGCGTCCGCATTGCCAAGAACCCGCGCGAGGCCAAGGCCATGCGCGAGGCCGAGCCGGAGGCCCGCGTTTTCATCGCCGGGGATTTGCTTGTCCCGGCGCGTGACGCCGAGGGCAAGCTATGGTCCGTTCAGAGCGTCAATCCCCAATTCAAGGGGTTCATGAAGGACGGTCGCAAGGCGGGCCTCTACACCGTCGCCGGGGCCGATCCTTCCAGCTTCGCCGCCGTTCTCGAGAACGACCCGACCACCCCTTTGGTGCTGGCCGAAGGCTACGCCACGGCTGACACCGTGGCGCGCTTGCGCGGTCATCCCGTGGTGGCCGCGTTCGACTCCGGCAACCTCGACGCCGTTGCGCGCAGCCTGCGCGAACGCTGGCCGGATCGCCCGTTGCTGATCGCCGCCGATAACGACCACAGGGCCGAGAAAGAGATTCGGCCCGATGGCAAGCCGGGCGTCAATGTCGGGTTGAAGAAGGCGCAGGAGGCCGCCGAGAACCACAAGGGCGCGGTGCTGGTGCCGAGCTTCGGCGAGCGGGACAAGGGTTCCGACTGGAACGACTACGCCCAGCAGCACGGCGACGAGGCCGCGCGCAAGGAGCTTGAGCGGCAGGTAGCGCAGGCCAAGACCGAAGCGGCCATGAATGCCGAGCGCATGATGATGCTTGCGCGCGAGCGCGAGGCTGAGGCCCGCGACGACCCGACGACGAGCGCCGACGACGCGCTTGTGG
>NZ_LN909053.1 GCF_001486505.1 Paenibacillus rubinfantis | reverse complement strand
GCGGAATCGGTGGTGTTCAGCCGGAACCCGGCGGCGGTCGCCACGGCGGCGCTGATGCCAACGGCCCCGGCCAGCGCCCAAGCGGTGAATGCAAAGCGACGTGCGTTCATTGGATGACAAAGCCCCCTTTCTCGTTGCCGCCGCTGGTTGACGTGGCGGCCTTGGGCGGCTCCGGTTGCACGCGCACGCGATCTGATTTCTTGGGCGGCGGCATCTTCGACCGCGCCGCAAAAGTCGGGTCTTGGAAATAGAGGATTTGACGGCCCCGGATGACGGGTTGCCCGGCGACGAAAACAAGCATTTCGCCCGCGTCGATAATGTCGCCCTTGGCGTCCTTCTTCGGTCCCGGCAGGCGCATGATTTCGTCGGCGGTCATCAAAGGCCGCTGCACTTCCTGATAGCTGCGGGAAACCTGTTCCAGCACCGCGCCGAAGCGTTTTCCGCTCGTCGTGATCTGCTCTTTGATGATGGTGGTTTGCCCCGTCATCTTGCTCATCCACTCGGCGGTTTCCACCTTGTTGGGAGCGTAGGCAACGCGGACGTGGCAGTTAGAAATGATGCTCTCGAAATTCGTATACGCCTTGTAAAGCTGCTGCACGTCCTGCGTAATCAGGTAGGCTTTCATGCCGTAACCGGCGATGTAGGCCAGTGCCGATTCAAACACTTCAAGTTTCCCGAGCGTCGGAAACTCGTCGAGCATGAGCAACAGGCGATGCTTGTGCATCGTCTTGCTGCGGCCCGCCTCGTCGTATTCCATCCGGTCGGCGAGGCTTAGGACGATCTGCGCGAGCAACAGGCGCGCGAGTGGTCGCATACGGTCGGCGTTGCGCGGCGTCGTGATGAAGTAGAGCGACACCGGGCGGTCGTGGTCCATGAGGTCGGCCACCTTGAAATCGACGCGCGATGTGTTCTCGCCCACGATGGGGTCGCGGTAGAGCGACAAGGCGTTGTTAGCCGTCGAAATGATGCTGCCAAGCTCGCGGGCGGGCGTGTTCGCCATACGGCGGCCCACGCCGCTGATAACCAGCTTGGCCTCGCGTGCCGCCGGATCGCGGGCGTCAAGCTCCACGTCGCGCATTTCGGTGAACAGGCCGGACAGGGCGCGGGGGTCGCCCTCGGGGTCGTCGGCAAGGTCGTTTTCCGTGTCCGGCGCGGCGAAGTCGCCGACGCCGGTAAGCATGTGCGCGCAGTCGTAGAGGCCGGGCAGGCGTCCGACCTTCTCGGCCTTGTAGAGCGCGTGCAGGATCAGGCCGACGAGCAATTCATAGGCGGCGCTGCGGAAGTGGTCGCCAGCGATGCCGCGCCCGTCATCGTCCACCACCATAAGGGCGATGTTCTGCGCATCGCTGACTTGGTAGCGGGTTCCGAATCGGATCTCCGCGAGCGCGTTCCAAGAGCAGCCCGCGCCCGGCTCTGCCGGATCGAAGCGCAACACGACATTGCCCGCCTTCTCGCGCCGCCATCCGGCGGTCATGGCGTAGTTTTCGCCCTTGCGGTCCAGCACGAAAACCGAATGCGGCCAGCTTAGAAGCGTTGGGATGACAAGGCCCACGCCCTTGCCCGAACGGGTCGGCGCGAGCGCGCAAACATGCTCGGGGCCATCGTGGCGCAGGTAGTGCAGGCGGCCCGTTTTCGGATCGTCGTAGCCGCCGCAATAGACGCCCTGCCCGCCTTCCTTGCCGGTCGGCAAAAGGCCGCTCGCCTGCACTTCCTCAAGGGTCGCAAAATGGGCCGTGCCGTGAATGCCCTCGTTCTTGCGCACGCTCCGGGTGGCGAAACCGACATAGAGAACATAGGCGAGCATCGCCACCATGACGCCGACGGCGAAGATGACGAAAGCATAGTTATAGGTATGCTCTGCGTAGCGGTAGAAACGGAACATCCATTGCCACCACGCGAACGGCTGATAGAGCGTCCCGAAGATCGGTTGCCCTAAGCTGGGGTGATATTGCAGCCGGGCCGCAATGAACTGTGTGCAAACGCTGTTTATGGCGATGAGGGCCAGCACTAGCAGCACGCCGCCGAGTATCCGCGCCCTCGCCACCGAAGTATTTTTATCGCTCACCTTTCAATTCCTTTGGTGTTGTCAATGAAGCGGCCTCGGGCGTCTACCGTGACGGACTGGCCGACGCGCCAGCGGGAGGCTTTCGCCACCACTCGCGGCCCTGCCGGTTTGACCAGCGTTTCATTCCCTCGTTTGAGCAACAGCACTTCGCTACCGTCCTCCATCCGGCGGCGGCCTTGGTAAGTCGCTGCTCCCGCGTCCGCGCTGGTCCATAGCCGATTATAGTCTATAGACGATATTTTGCTACGGTCGGAATTGCGTTTATCAATCCACCGGAGAATGGCCGGGGAAACGGCCTCGTCGGGCCGCTGCGGGGCCGCTGGGCGCGGTTTCGCGCCTGCCGGGGGTT
>NZ_LN909052.1 GCF_001486505.1 Paenibacillus rubinfantis | reverse complement strand
TCGAGGCGTGTGCTCTTCCGATCTCTTGCTCATCCACTCGGCGGTTTCCACGTTGTTGGGAGCGTAGGCACCGCGGCCGTGGCAGTGAGAAATGATGCTCTCGAATTTCGTATACGCCTTGTAAGGCTGCTGCACGTCCTGCGTAATCAGAGGGGTGTATAGGAGACAGGGTTGGTATAGACAAGCCACTCCTGTGGCTGGCCGTCCTGCGGCGCGATCTCGTCGGTTCGGATGCGGTAGCGGATATTGCCCGCCTGTGTGCGCGCCGCGTCCACTACGACGCCCTCTATCGTCATACCTCCCTGCGCGGCGCGTTCCTCGTTGGGAGTGAAGCGCGCGCGCTGGCCGATCTCGACCGCTGCCGGGGCCTCGGCCTCGGTGCTCTGCTGCTGTTCGCGGGCGCGCTCAAGCTCGAACGCCATCACATAGCTGTTGATCTTCTCGGCGTCGGCGGCGGCCCGGAAAATCTCGCGCGGATCGTCCTCAAGAACCTTGATCCACGACGCGACATAGGCCGCGTGCTGGCCGGGGTCGTGGCCGATCTCTAGGCGCTCGCCAAGCATGAGGCTGGCGATCTCGGCCCGCAATTCCTCGCGGGCGTAGCCCTCGCTGCCGAACGGGTGGGAAAGGTCGCGGTTGAGGCGGCTTTCGTGCCCGGTCCAGTGGCCTAGCTCATGCAAGGCCGTCGCATAGTAGGCGTCGGCGCTGCCGAACTGATGCCGGGCCGGTAGCGTGATGCTGTCGGTGCTGGGCCGGTAAAAGGCGCGGTCGCCCTCGACGTGGGCGATCTTTGCGCCGGAATTGGAAAGGATGGCCTCGGCCCGGGCGTGCCGTTCCGGCTCCGGGCCTATCGGCTTGGCCTCCATCGGTGGCAAGCCGTCGATCTGCTGCGCGTTGAACACCACGGCGGTGAACACGCGCGGGCGTTCGAGCTCGACGCGCACTTTGCGGGGCTTGCCCTCGTCGTCCAGCACGGGCCGCCCCTGCGCGTCGGTCATGGGCTGCTCGTCGTGGAATTTCCAATAGATGATCCGCGTTCCGCGCGATCCTTTGCGGACCTGCGCGCCCGCCGCCTCGGCCTGCTTGTAGGTCATCCATCGCGGATCATCGTAGCCCTGCATGTGGAGCCAGATGGTATTCATGCCGCGATACTCTTTCCCGGTCGCGGCGTTGTAGGGCAGGCGCAATTCGCCGGGCTTCCACGGCTTTTGCCACGGGGCGGTGCCCTGCCGTAGCTGCTCGATGATCCGCCCCGCGACTTCTTCGGCATATTCTTTGTTCATGGCCGCTTCACTCCTTGGCGGCGGCCACCAGCTTGCCGCTCACCACAATGCCGGTCGCGTTCGGGTCGGTCGCAAGGTCGGCGTTCGCCTCCCATGCGTCCGCCTCGCTCATGGCGGTTTCCTCGAAAGCGCCGTTGCGCTCGGCCTGCTCTGCGGTCTGCTCCACCTGCACGCCGGGCACTGTCGCGTCGTCCTCGTTGCGGCTGATGACGGGCTGCGTCGTCTCTTGCTTCATGGTCGATTCCTCCTGTTGTCGAATGAAAACCACGGTCGTGGCCGTGAACGGATTGGGCGGCTCGATCACCGTCCCGGTGCTGCTGTTTGGTGCTGCGGTGCGCGTCAGGCGCACGGGTTCTGCGGCGGCGCCGCCGAAGTATTTGGCGACGTAGCCGTTGGCGAAACCCAGCGTAAAGCTGCCGGTGTTGTAGGCCGAAAGAGCCGCCCGCAACGCCGATTGGTCATCGGCATAGCGGGGCCGCGCGATCTTGTAGAACGCGGTTAGCACTTCGGCCCCGGCGCGCAGGTTCTTGCACGTGTCAAACATATCTTCGACCGAATAGCCCAGCTTCGGCAGGTTCGTGCTGTTCACCTGCATCAAGCCCATGTCCACCGTGTAGCCCGCCGCAATGTATTGGCGGGCGAGCGCGGCGGCGTCGGCGGCATCGCGGGGTTGCCGCGATAGGGATGCACCGTTGACGTTAAGAGCAAGGGGGTTCCCCTTGCTCTCAACTTGGATGATCTGCTGAACGGTCGTCGGTGCGACACTCGGCGCGCAAGCCGCGATCAGTTCAAGCCCCAGCACGATTAGGCTCCTTGGGGCCACCGTTGCGGGGCATGTCGGCCTTGCACGCCTTGGCCTTCTGCGCCGGGCACGGGCCGTTGTTGTGCGCCTCCGGCTTGATGCTCCACGGCCAATAGTCGGGCTTGATGATGTCCGCGTGCGCGGTCCCGGCGAACGCGGACGCGGCCACGATCACGGCGGCAAACGGCTTAAAAACTCGCATTCTCGGCAACTCCTTTGGTCATGGAATCAACATCGCCTCTGACGAGGACCGGCGCGGCGCGCCCGCGCAGGTTCTTGACGGCCACGGGGCCGAAATAGCGGCTATCGAAGCTCCCGGCGCTGTAGCTCGAAATCACCCAAAGCTCGCCGGGCTGCACGGTGTAGGTGCCGGGGGTCCATGCGGGCATTCCAGCCTCCGGCGCGCTGTCCGGCACGGCCTTGCCGTTGACGATCAGCGGCGCACCGGGCGCAACGGTCACAGTGTCGCCCGCGACGGCCACCACGGGCTTTAGCAGCGGCGTGGTGTTGGTATCCGGGCAGTCGCCGGGATGCAGATAGCCCCGCTCGCGCATCGCCACGACGATGCCAAGCGGCGGCGGGCAAACCGACACAAGGGAGCCGCGCGCGATCTGCGCCGGGTCCACGGGCGCGATGCGCCATACTCCTGTCGGCGCGGAATCGGTGGTGTTCAGCCGGAACC
>NZ_LN909051.1 GCF_001486505.1 Paenibacillus rubinfantis | reverse complement strand
CCCCCCTCAAGATGAGATTTCCCAACTAGTAAGACCCCTTGAAGACGACGAGGTTGATAGGCCTGAGGTGGAAGTGCAGCAATGTATGGAGCTGACAGGTACTAATCGGTCGAGGGCTTATCCAAAACAACTCCAAAAAGTGGCGTCAGGCTGAACAAGCCGATTCGAGCACTTGAGGAGACTAACTCGCAAAATCGTTTCGTATCCAGTTTTCAGGGAGCAAGCACGGATCTGAAGGTATCCAAGCGATGACTTCAGTGAAGTAGGCTTACAGCATTTGGCGGTGCTGTTTCCTGTTACATATTTGATGAATCAAAACCCGTTTGGTGGCGATGGCGGAGGGGTTCCACACGTTCCCATCCCGAACACGACCGTTAAGCCCTCCAGCGCCGATGGTACTTGGACCGAAGGGTCCTGGGAGAGTAGGACGTCGCCAAGCAAAGACGAAAGAGCACTGCCGATGATTCGGTGGTGCTCTTTTTGTAGTACGCCCAGCATGGGCGTCATCTCTAGGGTGGAAAGTCCCGAAGGGGGACTGGCGAGAGCCTACCGTAGCCAAGGGTAAGGGTTTTTAACCTCGAAATCTTGACGGATCCTACCAAATGAAGTAAGGTTTCTATAAAAGGAATAATATAGAAAATAAATAAATTTTTAACTTATGCCTATTGGTTGGGAATGGAGGTTTTGTAAGATTGTCTTCGAAGATAAAAATGATAGTCTGCACTCTGCTATGTTCGATTTTAATTTCTGGCTGCTCCATAGAAACTGTATCTATCACCAAGGAAAAAGATGTAACATTGGACGTCGGATATACCAAAGAGGAGCATTTCAAACAAAGATATTCGGCTTTACTCGAAGACGACTATCCGAACCTCAGGGTTAATGTCGTCTCGACGAAAGAGCTGTTAAATCCCGACACGAACCCCGTACAATGGGTAAAAGAAAATCAGGTGGATCTCATTTATTTGCCTTCGGAACTTATGGATTCATTTGTACAAGAAGGATTGCTTACGGATATCGGTCCATTGATTCAAAAGGGCGATTTCGATTTGGAACGATTTGTGCCCAGCGTCATTGAATTAACTAAAACGTATGGCAACGGAAAGATCTATGGTTTGCCGGCGAATTTTTACGGCAGTGCCATCGTTTACAATAAGGATTTGTTTGATAAAAATAAAATTCAATATCCCGAGGATCAAATGACATGGGAAAGCATTCTATTGCTATCCAGCAGATTCCCCTCAACCGATTATAGTAACATCAAAGGAATTTCGCTTAAGAATACGAACTTGCTGGATTTGATTTTACGTATTGGACAAACATCCCGCCTAAAGGCATACGACCGTCAACAACAGCAAGTGTCTTTTAACGGCAAATCATGGATTCCTATTTGGGAAAATGCTATTCAGGCCTATACTAATGGGGCTTTAGATATTAACGCGGATCAAAATTCCTATCTATCTCCTTTTTTGGCGGGAGAGAGAGCGATGGCTGTAGTAAGTTACGATGACTACAAGCGTCTGGAACAAGAGAGGCTTCCTTTCAATTGGTCAATCGTTACCATGCCTATCGATCCGGCTCAAGCGGATCAGTCCGATTCCTTAAGGGTACCCGGATTTTTCGCGATTCTGAATTCCTCGGATGATCCGGACGCGGCTTGGGAACTGCTAAAATTTTTCTGTTCCGAAGATGTCGCCCGTTGGGAGTACCGTTCCGATTACGGGTTTTCCTCTTTATTGGATCAAGTGGTTACCAAAGTAGAAGATAGAGAGAAAGTGACCCCTTTCTATAAATTGTCACCGAGGATAGATCACGATCATGATATATTGCCAAGCGAGTTGTTGACGATTTCACAGCAGACTTTAGACCAAATTTTAGATCATACGCTCTCCGCACAAGAAGGATTGGATTCATTACAGACGAAGGCCGTCCAAGAATTAAAAAGGATGACGCCGATGGATTGATGTAGGTGGAGTCGAATGACTTCTGATTGCATAGATGAAGCTTGCAAGCTAATTACTAGTGTTAGTTTGTAAGGATTTTATCATCATGTTCGTACCTACATGCTTACTTCCAGAAAAGTCAGAAAAATTAATTTTGGAAGGAGACCTGATCTTATGAAGAAAAAAGGGAGTATTGCCGTATTTGCCGTTGTAATGGCTGTAACCGCAGCTATTCCGGTTTTTGCCGCCACAGATTCGGACGCGACTACCGATGCATATATCGGTTATTCGCAACAATCGAGCAGTTACGTCAGGGGCAAGGCATATGCATCATCAGTAAATTCAAAATTCAAAAGCATTAATGTGACCGGAACATTTTATCAAGGATCGACAAAAAAGGAGTCGGGAAGCTCATCCGCGACGAAAAAGGGATATGAGGCAGTTTGGTATACAAAAGACAGCACGTATTCTAGCTCCAATTCCTATTCTTTGAATGCCGCTTCGCGAACCTATTACACCGATGGAACATCTAGCGATCAATCCTACGCTTCGGCTAGTTGGTAAAATTCGATCTTAAGAAAAGGGGGAGCATTCCCCCTTTTTACAGTGAGGGAAACAAAAGATGCTACGTAAATTGACCATCCTTTTTTTATCGATAAGCCTGCTGATGGTATCTGGATGTTCGATTCATCCTGTGAAGGAGCCTGTTGTCATTACGATAAACTTTCCTTCCGAAAAACTATTTTATCAAATGTATGGACATGATTTTGAAGACAAATACAGCCATATCAAGCTTCAAGTCATCAGTGAGGATCTAGGCGACAAATCGACGGAGCCCTCTGCCGATGTGCTGTTTATGGATCAAGTCACCGTCTATAACCGGTTGGTGGAAGAAGGGAAACTTCTGAATTTGGAACAAAAACTCAGGGATGAAAAATATCCGATTTCGGAGTTTAGCCCTGCCGTCGTGAATGCATTGCGATCGGAAGTGGACGGTCACTTATACGCCTTAAGTCCATCTTTTATTAGTCATGCTCTCTATTATAATAGGGATCTTTTTGAGCAGTACGGGATCCCGTTTCCCCAAAACCAAATGACATGGGAAGAAGTGCTTGATCTTGCCAAAAGGTTTCCAGAACAAAATGCGGACGGTGAGGCCTTGTATGGATTTAAATCAAATTATTACATAAATATACCGTTCTCGATGATCCTCAGAATCGGTCAGACGGAAGGCCTGAATTTCGTGGATGCTCGAACGTTGCAAGTGAATATGGATTCAGCGGCATGGCATAGCATCTATCAGATGGTCATCGAGGCTTTTCGGGATAAAGCCGTATATGACAAGGATGACGATCCAACGGATGAAGTCGAACCGGCACCTATATTGACCGGCCATACCGCGATGGAAATTCAGTCTTACACAACAGCCTATAATTTTGAAAATTACGGACGGTTTATCGGTGCCAAACCTATCAATTGGGATATGGTGACCGTTCCGGTAAGTAGCAGAAGTCGAGGGCAAAGCGATTATTACGAGGTACAGGAGATTTACGGAATTTCCTCTAAATCGCAGCATGAAGAAGAAGCTTGGGAGTTACTCAATTTCATAACGAACGATACGCAGAAAATGACAAAGAATCAGCAAGATCAACTCTCCATGGGCTTACCTGCAAAAATGGATCTGATTAAATCTGTACAAGGCCATGATATATCGCCCTTGTACGAGTTGGAACCTGTAACGAAAAGCAACAATCCCTATGACTATATCCATTATGAAATCATAAATGCTTTTAAAGATGTGGGCCAAAACGTGATCCAGGAAGCCATACAGAATAAAATCACGGTAGACGAAGCGATTGAAAGGATTGAAAAAGAAGGGCAGACGGCGATTAACGAAATGAAATTAAAGCTGGCCCAAATGCCTGATGAGTAGCCGCTGAAGCTATAGAGCACCAAGTTAAATGCGAACATGATAAAAGAACCGGCCGTTCTGGTGCTCGGCGCTTCGCTGGTGTATTGGTTTCATACCGTAGGCACACCTCAACCCCGGCATTCCCCGCCCGGTGGGAGCCTAGGAAGCCGGAGCGCCAGCTTCGGTGGAGGCGCCGTTGGGATACCACCCTGATCGTATCGGAGTTCTAACCTGGTGCCGTGAACCGGTACGGGGACAGTGTCAGGTGGGCAGTTTGACTGGGGCGGTCGCCTCCTAAAGAGTAACGGAGGCGCCCCAAGGTTCCCTCAGAATGGTTGGAAATCATTCGAAGAGTGCAAAGGCAAAAGGGA
>NZ_LN909050.1 GCF_001486505.1 Paenibacillus rubinfantis | reverse complement strand
ATGGAGCTGACAGGTACTAATCGGTCGAGGGCTTATCCAAACAACTCCAAAAAGTGGCGTCAGGCTGAACAAGCCGATTCGAGCACTTGAGGAGACTAACACGCAAATTCGTTTCGTATCCAGTTTTCAGGCGATCAAAACGCTTGAACCGTTTGGTGGCGATGGCGGAGGGGTTCCACACGTTCCCATCCCGAACACGACCGTTAAGCCCTCCAGCGCCGATGGTACTTGGACCGAAGGGTCCTGGGAGAGTAGGACGCCGCCAAGCAAAACTTCAAAACGCACTCAATATAAGTTAGGTAGTTTGAAACTATTGACTTATATTGAGTGCGTTTTCTTGATATTGTGTGCCCAGCTAAGCTCGCATCTTCTAGCCGGTGAAAGTCCAGTTGTGGGAGGGGCAAGCCCCCGCGTAGCTAGGATACTTGCGTTTGGCGAAATCTGTACGTAAAAGCGTATCGACGAAATTACTGCCAGAGATAGGGCGAGCAATATGCCAGGCCGTAACATAAAGTGAAATTTGCCGCGTCGTCAAAAAGGCCCCACGAGGGGGAAAGAGGAAGCCGAGTCTTGGTATTTTGGATGAAGAGGTCCACGTCCGATTCTGAGAGGGCCTGAGGGTGCGATTCCCTCGGGTTACTTACCTCGTGGTCATCTGCAAGACGAAGAAAAATTAGTCTTCCTTTACTCTAGAAAAATATGGAGAAATAATGAATAATAATGGTTATATGTTAAATATAGTATAATAATGGATTATAATGAAAAAGGATGTAAAACTATATAAAAAGAGGAGGATTCACCATGAAACGAAGTAGTTTATTAATGATGGTAGTCGCTCTATTTTTTTGCTTTGGTAGTTTAGCGGGAGCCGCACCTGGACTAATAGAAGAAGATGCTAATCATGATGCAATTAAAGTAGCTGAGAATTATTTTAAGAATATTATTAGAGAAAGTGCTGATGGCAAAAATGGAACTCCATTAATTGATTTTCGAATTGTTTCTGTGGATCAATCAAATCCGGAAAGTATCAAATTATACGAGAAACAAAATTTAAAGGTTCCGGGAAATTACCAGCAGCACCATATAAGGTAGTTAAGGAAAATGGAGAGTTTAAAGTTAAGAATGAACCCATTGTATATAATATGATACCGGGTTCTTTAGATTACGGCACAGTGTCAATAGGGAAGGTAAATGAAATAGATTATCAAAATTCAGCCAATGATTATTCAATAGAAGCCGTAATACCCAATTCGTATTATTATAATAGCCAGATAATTGGGCCCGGAATATATAACTATTTGATCGGAAGTAGTTTTAGCACGACTAAGAGCAATTTAACAATCAACGGCTGGCAAGAAATATCATCTGACCCGGATAATCCTAGTGACGGAGATATTCAATTAAGATATGGCGTTGCAGAGAAGCTTTCTACTGGTTCTTATAAACGTTTGGCGCAAAGCAGTCTTTTTAAAGGCGATTATCCTAAGAATGGCACTTGGCTCAATGCATATTTGACAAATGTTCCAAAAGGCGATAATCGTGTTGTTTATGTTTATAATGAGTTTTTTTCAACAGCTGTAGTTTCTGGTAATGTTTATGAATAGGAATTAAATGAAGAGGGCAATTAGCTCGTATAGAATATAGACGAGCTAATTGCTTTTCAATTTCAGTAAATTAATAACTAAACATGGATTTTCTGTAGGGAATAGCGTAAAATAAACTAAAATTCACTAAAGAGGTGTACCATGATCAAGAGAGGCAAATTTATGGTAACTATTACTGCTTGTTTATTTGTGCTTTGTAGTGTAACAGTTACTGTAGGAGCTCAAGTACTTCACACACTAGGGAAGGAACAAGGCATTCCTATTTCTAGTGTAGCGAAAGAGCCGAGGCAGGCAGCCTTGCAGGTTATAGATAAATACTTTGAAGAACTAAAAAAACCTGAGAAAGATCTTGGGACGCCGGTAGAGAGTTATAGAATTGTTGATGTAGATATAACAAATCCTGATAATATCAAAATTCAGGCTGCCGTTGTGTATAAAAGTTCTCCGGAAGAACTGCCAATTACAAACTTTTATGTTGTAAAAGAAAAAAGTAATTATGTAGTTAAAAGTGAAAAAGTGATTTATGATATGATACCGTCATCTCCGACATATGGAACGATTATTTCCGGGGCAAAAATAAACGAATTACAATGAGTCAAGGAAGCGAAACCTCTTGTCAGGTAAATTCTGCCCCGCGGTTCCTACTGCCGATAATACTTGGATCGAAGGGTCCTGGGAGAGTAGGACGCCGCCAAGCAAAGACAAAGAGCACTGCCGTTGATCCGGCGGTGTTCTTTTAGTTGTATCCATAAGTGCGGAGCTGCAGTTATTTTCGGAGAAACCGCTGTTTTTGGGTAATTAGTTGCCTGTATGCAGTTATTTTCGGCGATATTCGGGGAATGCGGCTATTTGAGTAAATTTAACTGCAGAGGGACAACTATTGAGCCTGATTTGCCGAAAAGGTGAGAATTAACTGTACACCTGCAACTATTCGCAAAATAAGGACAGCGTTGCGAGGATTTTATGGCATTTTGCCGGACGGATCGGGGCTACAATAGGTATGACGGTTGAACAAAACCCAATATGAATTGATCCAACTAAATTCGAGATTGCTCCAAATAATTTCGAAAATGATCATTACCCCAAAAACTTAGGTGAATCCAAACAATATTTGTTAGACTTTATTCAAATAGATATCCCGCGTATCGATTTCACCGATTTTTACGTTTATACCGGTGAGTGAGGATTAACTTACTCCAGGTTGGTATAGGTCGATTGAGAAGGTACGAACGGGCTAGGATGGCTTGAGTAAAGCTGAACTTAGAATGACGACAGGAGGTGTCCCGGGTGGCTACGGCGGTGAAGGAGAAGCATTTGCGGCAACACGAGCGCACTGGGCTTCAGTCTGAGAAGGGGAGCTTCTCGGAGTGGGTGCAAGTCTATGGTAAGGCTCTGCGTCATTATTGCCGATTTCTGACCGGATCTGCTTGGGAAGGCGATGATTTGGCACAGGATACGTGGCTTAAGATTTGGTCGGCTGCACGCGGTAAAGGCCAGAGCTTTCGTTTAACGCGAACGTACCTGTATCGCACCGCCCAGCATGCATGGATTGATTGCGGTCGAAAGAAGAGGCTTACAGCCGAACCGCTTCCCGTAGAAGAACTGTTGCAGGCTCCGGGACAGACCGATACGGCTGCGGTGTGGGCTGCGGTAGAAACCATGGTTTCCGAGTTATCCCCTCTTCAGCGAACTGCGTTTCTGCTCATCGATATTTTGCAATATACGGCAGGTGAAGCGGCGAAGTTGATTCACTCGACGGAAGGGGCCGTCAAAGCCGCTTTGCATCGGGCGAGGGTGAGGCTGCGAAACGCAGTGGAAAGCTCCCGAGGAGAAGGGGGAGACAACTCGGATGGGGTTCCGATCTTAGAGGAGACGGCTTTTGCGGACGCCTCCCATGAGGTCTTGGTCCATGCTTACCTTGATGCGGTTCGTCGGGAAGATGCTGCTGCACTTGCGATGCTGTTTAACGACGTCCAGCCACAGGATGTAGTTCCGGTATTAACACTCCAATCGTATTGGCGCTCCTCCTTACGGGGCAAGTCAAGCACTCCTGTGGTGGATCCGGTAGAGAGCCGGCTAACGTTCTTTGCCTTCAATCATGCCGCCTGATCCCAAAGGAGGGTATACCATGAGTTCCGTTATTCCTTACGTCATTGAACAAACTGGCCGGGGTGAACGGTCGTATGACATTTATTCGCGTTTGCTGAAGGACCGGATCGTGTTTCTCGGCTCGGCGATTGACGATCAGGTTGCGAATAGTATCATGGCGCAGATGCTGTTTTTGGCGGCAGAAGATCCGGAGAAGGATATTTACTTTTATATTAACAGCCCGGGCGGCTCGACATCGGCCGGCTTTGCGATCTACGATACGATGCAGTATGTGAAGCCGGATGTGCAGACCATCTGCTCCGGGATGGCGGCCTCCTTTGCCGCGATTCTATTATTGTCCGGGGCCAAAGGGAAACGATTCGCTCTTCCCAACAGCGAGATCATGATTCACCAGCCGCATGGCGGCGCGCAGGGGCAGGCCAGCGACATTGCGATCAGCGCGAAACGGATATTGGGGATTCGGGAGCGGCTGAACTCCATTGCCGCAGAATACACAGGGCAACCGCTGGAACGAATCGAAAAAGATATGGACCGCGATTATTTCATGAGCGCGGAAGAGGCTCGCGAGTACGGGATCATCGATCAGGTCATTGCGCACGATAAACGTTAGTTAGCATAAGAAGCACCTTAATCGAAGGATGGAGAGAGGCATTGACGGCCCCTCCTTCCTTTTTCTTTTTACCGAATCAAACCGGGGGGAATGGGGCAGGATTAGCATCAAGATCTGTGCCTAACCATCAAATGTACGCGTGAAAAAGACACTCGTTTCCACGGGGTGGCCGCTGTTTTATTTGCTTGCAGTTGTCCTTGACAGCCTAGGGGGGCTTTGCTAAGATGGGAACAATATATTTTCGTAAGCGGCTATACGGTCTTGATATATAAGGGTTATGTCTTCATAGGGATTACAGCGGTAGGCGTTTTTTTTATACCCGGATTTCAGGAAAGAGCCAATAAACCAATCAATTCGAAGGAGGATTTATCGCGGTGTGGGAAAGTAAATTTGACAAGGAAGGCTTAACGTTTGACGATGTGCTTCTGGTTCCCTGTAAATCGGAGGTTTTGCCGAAAGAGGTGGATGTCTCCACACGGCTCAGCGACAAGGTGAAGCTGAATATTCCATTGATCAGTGCGGGGATGGATACGGTCACGGAATCGGCGCTGGCGATCGCGATCGCACGGGAAGGCGGCATCGGTATCATTCATAAAAATATGCCGATCGAACAGCAAGCCGAAGAGGTCGACCGCGTGAAACGCTCCGAAAGTGGCGTCATCACAAATCCTTTCTCGTTGACTCCGGATCATCTCGTATCGGACGCGGAGCAGGTGATGGGGAAATTCCGCATTTCCGGCGTGCCGATCGTAAACGAGGAGCACAAACTGGTTGGGATTTTGACGAATCGCGACTTGCGTTTTGTGCATGACTACAGCATTAAGATCAGCGAAGTGATGACACATGAGAACCTGATCACCGCACCGGTAGGAACCTCTTTGCAGGAAGCCGAAGTTATTCTGCAGCAGCATAAGATCGAGAAGCTCCCTTTGGTGGATGAGCACAATACATTGAAGGGCCTTATTACGATCAAGGATATCGAAAAAGCGATCCAATTCCCGAACGCCGCCAAGGACGCGCAAGGGCGCTTGCTCGTAGGCGCAGCTGTCGGGATTTCCAAGGATACTTTTGACCGGACGGACGCCTTGGTCAAAGCCGGCGTCGACGTCATTACTGTGGATTCGGCGCACGGTCACCATATCAATATCATCGAAGCGGTAGCCGAGTTACGCAAACGGTACCCGGACTTGACGATCATCGCCGGTAACGTGGCTACGGGCGACGCGACAAGAGCCTTGATCGAAGCGGGGGCTTCCGTCGTGAAGGTGGGGATCGGACCGGGTTCGATCTGTACAACGCGCGTTATCGCCGGGATTGGCGTACCGCAGGTTACGGCGGTATATGATTGCGCGACGGTTGCCCGTGAATATGGGATCCCGATTATCGCGGACGGCGGCATTAAGTACTCTGGCGAAATCACGAAAGCGATCGCGGCTGGCGCACATGCGGTGATGCTGGGCAGCCTATTTGCCGGCACGGAAGAAAGCCCTGGCGACTCGGAAATCTACCAAGGGCGCCGGTATAAGGTGTACAGAGGTATGGGCTCGATGGGCGCCATGAAGCAGGGCAGTAAGGACCGCTACTTCCAGGACGATGACAAGAAGCTGGTACCGGAGGGGATTGAAGGACGTGTAGCTTATAAAGGGCCGATCTCCGATACGATCCATCAGTTGATTGGCGGCCTGCGTTCCGGGATGGGGTATTGCGGTACGAAGACGCTCGACGAGCTGCGGAACGATACGCAGTTTATCCGCATCACGGGTGCCGGCCTACGCGAGAGCCATCCGCATGATGTGCAAATTACGAAAGAAGCGCCAAACTACTCACTGTAATAACGAGCAGAACAGGCCTTCAAACCAATTGGCCATAATCTTCCACCACTGGCAGGGCGTTTTCCGCCCTGCTTGTCTTTTTTTGCGGGTACCCCTGTGATAGAATAGATAAAGCAAATGAAAGAATATGAGGGGAGCTTTAAGGGCATTGAAACTCAAACAACCACAACGTAAATCGACAACCAAACGGCGTTTCCTGCGCAAAAGCGTAGCTTCTGTACTGCTGCTGAATCTATTATGTTTCTCTCTCGTTCCGGCTTTGGCGCTGGCAGAGGGGGAACAGACGGAATCGACTACGACGGAATCTACGAACACCGAAACGACGACAGTGCAAACAGCAACCTCAATTCCTTCCGTGGAGTCTTTAGGATTGGAAGTAAGCTCCGCTATTTTGCTGGAGCCGGTCTCTGGACAAATCCTGCTGAATGTAAATGGGGATGAACCGCTGCCTCCGGCCAGTATGACCAAGATGATGACCGAGTATATCGTGGCTGAACTTGTGAAGCAAGGGAAGTTTAGTTGGGACGACGTCGTGACGGTTGGGAAAAATGCGGCCCAAACGATCGGCTCACGGATTTTTCTGGCTGAAGGGGATCAACATACTATAGAAGAACTGTATACGGCGATGGCAATTGCCTCCGCCAATGATGCAACGGTTGCTTTAGCTGAGCATGTGGCCGAATCCGAGCAGGCTTTCGTGAAAATGATGAATGATGAAGCCAAACGGATGGGGATGACGACCGCTCACTTTGCGAACTCGACCGGTTTGGATATCGCCGATATGCCGGAAGCGTTTCGACCGACCGATGGGAAGGAAACCGTGATGTCTGCGCTCGACGCTGCGATTTTGGCCAAATATATCGTTACGGATCACCCGGATTTTACCCGCTTTACAACGATTCAAAGCAAAAAGTTCCGCGAACGCGATACCGCGCCGATGGTGAACCTGAACTGGATGCTGGAAGCAAACAAGGACGTAACGAACTTTAAACAGTTTGCGTACGAAGGGCTGGACGGCTTGAAGACGGGACACACCTCCAATGCCGGCAACTGCTTTACCGGTACGGCTGAACGTAACGGAATGCGGTTGATCAGCGTGGTTATGGGTACGGCATCGGACAAAGCTCGTTTTGTGGAGACCCGAAAAGTTCTGGACTACGGCTTCAACAACTTCGAAACGAAACAAATTGTGCCGCCGAAGACAACGGTTGTGGGGACGGAAACCGTGACGGTGAAGAAGGCCAAGAACACGGAAATTCCTGTTGTGACGGATCAAGCAGTTAGCTTTGTTGTGCCGAAAGGCGCAGACACGAGCGCTGTACAACCCACTGTAACGCTGGCCGATGAAGGTACCTTGACGGCCCCGTTGAAGCAAGGAACGAAGGTCGGAACCGTAACTTACTCGTTTAAAGCTCCAGGTATGGAACAAACGCTAGAGAAGACGGTGAACCTGATCACATCAGAAGATGCAGAGAAAGCCGGTTGGTTTACGTTGATGATGCGAGCCATCGGGGATTTCTTCCGCGACCTGTTCAACGGGATTAAAAATCTTTTCTAAGGTTCTTTCAAATCCGAGTAAACGGGTTGTGTATTTGAAGCGTATCTTGTAAAATATTTAGTTAGATTATTATCGGGAGGATTGGACATGGAAACAGGAACATCGCGTGTAAAAAGAGGTATGGCTGAGATGCAAAAAGGCGGCGTCATTATGGACGTCATGAATGCGGAACAAGCCAAGATTGCCGAAGCGGCAGGGGCCACCGCCGTTATGGCGCTGGAACGTGTGCCTTCCGATATCCGGGCGGCCGGCGGCGTAGCCCGTATGGCGGATCCGACGATTGTCGAGGAAGTCATGAAGGTTGTCTCCATTCCGGTGATGGCGAAAGCGCGCATCGGTCATTACGTGGAAGCGAAAGTTCTGGAATCGCTTGGGGTAGACTATTTGGACGAGAGTGAAGTATTGACCCCGGCGGATGAAGTGTTCCATATCGATAAACGGGATTTCACCGTGCCATTCGTGTGCGGCGCGAAGGATCTGGGCGAAGCGTTGCGCCGGATTAGTGAAGGGGCTTCGATGATCCGGACCAAAGGCGAACCGGGAACAGGTAACATCGTGGAAGCGGTGCGTCACATGCGTCTGATCAACAGCCAAATTCGCAAGGTGCAAAATATGTCCAAGGATGAGCTTTATGCTGAAGCCAAAAACCTTGGCGTAGCCTACGATTTGCTCCTTGAGGTGCACGAGAATGGCAAGCTGCCTGTCGTTAACTTCGCAGCTGGCGGTGTAGCAACGCCGGCGGATGCGGCTTTGATGATGCATTTGGGTGCGGACGGGGTGTTCGTTGGCTCCGGTATTTTCAAATCGGATAGCCCTGAGAAATTTGCCCGTGCAATCGTCGAAGCGACGACGCATTACACAGATTATAAATTGATTGCCGAAGTATCCAAGAATTTGGGTACGCCGATGAAAGGCATCGAGATTTCGAAACTGTCAGCGGCAGAGCGCATGTCGGATCGCGGCTGGTAATCAGCGCGCAAGTTTGATGGAGCACTGCAGGAAATAAAGCAAGCCCTTCACCCCGGCCGTCTCTTTTCGATGGCCGGGGTACATCATAAGATTCGATGTCGATTCGTAGGCAGACCTACGTGAGCAACGGAAGCCTCGGCTGAATTCAAGATTCGATGTCGAACCAGCTTCTTGAACTAGCTTCGTGATGGAAAGTTGACTTTTTGAACTACCGTTTAATGAATGTTCAAATAGTCAGGTTTTCAGCACCGAGAAGGTTGGATGAAGCTAGAGGATGAGTAGCGGAGCGTAGGCAGACCTACGTGAGCAACGGAAGCCTCGGCTGAATTCAAGATTCGATGTCGAACCAGCTACTTGAACCAGCTTCGTGATGGAAAGTTGACTTTTTGAACTACCTATATAGAGAAAGAAGGTTTGTCATGAGAGTAGGGGTGTTGGCGCTGCAAGGCGCGGTTGCGGAGCATATCCGCAGCTTGGAGAAGACCGGTGTTGAAGGCGTAGCCGTCAAGCACGCCGAACAACTTGCCGAGTTGGATGGGCTGATCATCCCTGGCGGTGAAAGCACAACGATCGGCAAACTGATGCGTAAGTACAACTTTATTGAAGCGATTCGGGATTTTTCCGGACAAGGTAAACCGGTGTTTGGGACCTGTGCGGGACTGATCGTGATGGCTAAGGAGATCGAAGGCGGCGAGGAAGCACATCTTGGCCTGATGGACATCAAGGTGTCGCGGAATGCGTTTGGACGTCAGCGCGAAAGCTTCGAAACCGATCTTGACGTGAAGGGGCTTGACGTTCCGCTGCGGGCGGTATTTATTCGCGCTCCGCTGATCACGGGGGTTGGAGAAGGAGTCGAGGTGTTGTCGACCTATAAGGATGAAATCGTGACGGCACGTCAGGGGCATTTGCTCGTATCGTCGTTCCATCCGGAATTGACCGATGACTTCTCGTTACATACTTATTTTGTAGAGATGATCAAGCAAACCAAGCAGCCGTAAGCAGGCCTTGACTCCTTTGCGGGTTAAGGTTTTATCTGTTTTAACGGCGTTTTGAACTTCCGATAGCAGCCTTTCCGTCCGCGGGTCTCCCCAGATGAAGGTCGGCAGGTCTGTGCGGGATCATTCTAGGAGGGACTATTCATGTTAGATGTGAAAATCATGCGAAACGAATATGCACGCGTTGAGGAAGCGCTGAAGAATCGGGGGAAATCGCTCGATCTGATCTCCGGTTTTGCACCGTTGGATGAGAAACGCCGGGAGCTGCTTCAAGAGAGCGAAGCGCTCAAAAATCGCCGGAACACGGTTTCCGCAGAAGTCGCACAACGCAAGAAAAATAAAGAGAACGCCGATGAGCTGATCGTGGAAATGCGCCAAGTCGGAGACCGCATCAAGGAGCTGGACGAAGAGGTACGGGAGCTGGAGTCGAAAATTGACGAGCTGATGCTTTCTATTCCAAACCTTCCGCACGCGAGCGTTCCAGTAGGTGCTTCGGAAGAGGAGAACGTTGAGATCCGCCGCTGGAGTGAGCCACGGAAGTTCGAGTTTACCCCAAAGGCGCATTGGGAAGTCGCAGCGGATCTCGGGATCCTGGATTTCGAGGCAGCGGCAAAGGTTACCGGCTCGCGCTTCACGTTCTATAAAGGGCTGGGTGCCCGCCTGGAGCGTGCGTTGATCAACTTTATGATGGACCTGCACAGCAATGAGCACGGCTATGAAGAAATGCTGCCGCCATACATCGTCAATCGTGACAGCTTGTACGGGACCGGTCAGCTTCCGAAATTCGAGGAGGATTTGTTTAAGCTCTCCGGCGGCAATGAATACTATCTGATTCCAACTGCTGAAGTGCCGGTGACCAACTATCATCGCGACGAAATCCTAAATGCGGAAGACTTGCCGCGATATTATGTTGCTTACAGCTCCTGCTTCCGTTCAGAGGCCGGCGCGGCGGGCCGCGATACCCGCGGTTTGATTCGACAGCACCAATTCAATAAGGTGGAAATGATCAAGATCGTTCACCCAGAGACTTCTTATGACGAGCTGGAGAAAATGACGAACAACGCCGAGCGCGTTCTGCAACTGCTGAACCTGCCTTACCGTGTGCTTGCTTTGTGTACCGGTGATATGGGCTTTACGGCTGCCAAAACGTACGATCTGGAGGTATGGCTTCCGGAGAGCGGGTTGTACCGTGAGATCTCCTCTTGTTCCAACGTAGAGGACTTCCAAGCTCGCCGGGCGAACATTCGGTTCCGTCCGGAGCCGAAAGCCAAGCCGGAGTTCGTGCATACGCTAAATGGTTCGGGGCTGGCTGTCGGACGTACGGTAGCCGCTATCCTTGAGAACTACCAGCAGGAGGACGGCAGTGTAGAGATTCCGGAGGTTCTGCGGCCATATATGGGGAATCTGCAGAAGATTACCAAGCGCAAATAGCTTGCGAACCTGCCGGTGATATGGTAGAATCTGATTTGTTACGCTAAATCGGATTCACCTGTGGAGAGGTACCGAAGCGGTCATAACGGGGCGGTCTTGAAAACCGTTAGGGTGCAAGCCCACGTGGGTTCGAATCCCACCCTCTCCGCCATACATACCAAAAATCAACCGATTCCTGAGAAGGAGTCGGTTTTTTGCATATGGCAATGGTGGGATTCGAACGGGCCGTGAAGCGGACATGCCCTAAGGCATGTTCGTAGGCCCCGGCGTGATAGTGGCACAGAGATGCGCTCCTTTTTCATGCATAAGGAAGGCCGCTTCTTCGCAAATTAACCCTGTTGATCAAATACAGGGAGGCTTCATTCGTTATGACGAAACCGCAAACCTACCAAACCTCGGGCTCCGGCAACGGCCAGAACCGGGATCGCCATCGGAACGAAGGCAAAGGTGGACCCGAACCGCTGTCCGGGTCAAAAAAGGCAAAAATCAGAAAACAAGACGGCAACTTCAATCCGGAAGGGTAAACCCAACCTTTTCGAAGGATCACTGACTTTTCTGCCCCAGCCTTGGCTGGGGTTTTTTTCTTGTGGGATCAAACGGAATGATTACGAAGTAGAACAAGACAACGAGCGGAGAAAATGTCATAATAAAGATAGGGTGTGTCCCATACGGGTAACATGAAATTTCTTGAAGGAATGGTGAGAGGGAAGAACTATAAAACGTACTGAAAGGATCGTGATGCCATTTGAACGCGGTTAATCCAAACCAACTGACTCAACCTACAGCTACCCAAGTTCGCCAACATAAACAACGTACCTTGAAAAGCAACTTATTCAGGTCTTTGTTTATCGTGATTGGGGCGATTATCGTCTCCGTTGCGTTGGAACTATTTCTGGTGCCTAATCGAATTACGGACGGCGGTATAACCGGTATTTCCGTAATGACGTCTTATTTGTCGGGACTCCCACTGGGGGTATTCCTCTTCCTTTTCAACCTCCCTTTTCTTATTGTTGGTTATAAGCAAATCGGCAAGACGTTTGCGATATCGACCCTGTTGGGCATTACCGTCATGTCAGCCGGCACAACGCTGCTGCACCACGTGGATCCATTCGTGACGGATACGTTGCTAGCCTTTGTGTTTGGCGGAATTTTGCTAGGTTTAGGTACCGGTTTAGTTATCCGCTTTGGGGGCTCCTTAGACGGCACCGAGATCGTGGCGATTCTGATTTCGCGCAGAACCCCATTTTCGGTTGGCGAAGTTATTATGTTCTTTAACTTCTTTATCTTGTTGAGCGCAGGCTTCGTCTTTGGCTGGGAGCGCGCGTTGTTCTCGCTGTTAGCTTATTATATTGCCTATAAGTCGATTGACATTGTTGTTGAGGGCTTAAATGAATCGAAATCGGTATGGATCATCAGCGATCAGATCGATGAAATCGGCGACGCCATCTTAAGCCGTTTGGGGCGTGGCGTTACGTATTTGTCGGGGGAAGGCGGTTTTTCCGGCGATCCCAAAAGAGTGATCTTCTGCGTCATCACCCGCTTGGAAGAAGCCAAGCTGAAGGAAATTGTGAATCATTACGATGAAAACGCATTTTTGGCAGTCGGAAATATACATGACGTAAAGGGCGGACGTTTCAAGAAAAAGGCAATCCACTAGAT
Source organism: Paenibacillus rubinfantis (assembly GCF_001486505.1). GTDB lineage: Bacteria > Bacillota > Bacilli > Paenibacillales > Paenibacillaceae > Fontibacillus > Fontibacillus rubinfantis. Next base: position 43,339 of record NZ_LN909050.1, on the reverse strand, counting down.
TTGCGAAACGTATTCCGAAATCCTTACGAATGGTTTATGATATGTTATGTTTAGAAAAAATTAGCTGTTATTGCTGATGAATGGGTAGGAGAGAGGAGAAGGTATGTCTAAAAAGTTGTGGACTTCCTGCTTGCTGGTGATGCTGTCCGTCGTGTTGGTATTGTCCGGCTGCAGCAGCAAGAAGGAACCGAAGGAAGCCTTAAGCAGCGCAGCTGTGAAGGCGCTTGAGATGAACTCGTACGTGCTGGAGAACCAAATTAAGATCTTGGATTTCTCCGTAGAGGGGACAGAGGAAATGGAGTCGCCGGAAGTGGGCGCGGTGTTATCCATGTTCAAGAACGCCGAGATCAATATCAAGCAAATTTATCAGAAGGATCCGATACAAACCGAGGCAACGCTGGAGGTCAAGCTGACGGGGGATATGACGACAACGATTACGATTCCGCTTGTCATAACGCCGGAGAAGCTGTACGTGAAAATTCCAAGCATTCCGTTCCTGCCGATGCCGGAGTCGGTGACCGGGAAATTCCTGGAGCTTGACTTGAAAGAGCTGGCGGAGCAGGCGGGCGAGGAGTTTAATCCGGATATGTTGAATCCGGAGAAGAGCCAGAAGCTGGGTACGGAATTGATGGGGGCTTTGTTCGCCGAGTATGAATCGGGTGCTTACTTCAGCAACATTGATCCGAAGGAGGCTGCGCTTCCGGAAGGGTTTAAAGCGAAACAAGTGGTCCAGTTTGCCATTACGAATGAGAATGTCAAAGAAGCGGTGACGATTCTGGTCAATCAGGCGTTGCCGAAGATGCTGGATATTTTGTCTAAAGAAGAGTACCGTTCGATGCTGCAACTGACGCCGGAGGAACTCGAGCAGGCGAAGAAAGAGCTGCAAGAGGGTAACCAGGACGAACTGGGCAAAGCATTGGATGAGATGAAAAATAATCTTCAAATCAACAAGTTTACTGTGGATACCGCGATTGACGAGAACAATTACCCAGCGTACTACAACGTTCAGGCGGATGTCGCCGTGAACGATCCGGATACGCAAACCAATGTCAAGGTGGCCGTTCAAATGACCAGTCGCTTTACCCAAATCAACGAGAAGCCGGCTTTCGAAATCGGCATTCCGACCGACACGTTGACTTTGGAGCAACTGCAAGAGGAAATGGGCCAATACGGCTACTAAGCACACAATTAAATCCTTAAGCTTTAACGTAAACAACCTCCAGTTCCATGGTCTCATGGGCTGGAGGTTGTTTTGCGTTGCAGAAAGGTCATTTTTTGCGGAGCCGGCGGAAAAACTCGGTTAACAGCGAAGCGCAATCTTCTTGCAAAATGCCGGCGGTGACGTCGGTGCGGTGATTAAACCGGGGTTCCTGCAACAAGTTCATCAAGGTTCCGGCACAACCCGCTTTTGGATCGGGGGCGCCGTATATTACGTGAGGGACGCGGCATTGCACGATCGCCCCGGCGCACATCGGGCAGGGCTCCAGCGTCACATAGAGGCGGCAATGGAGCAGCCGCCAGGCCCCAAGCCGCTCGCTGGCCTCACGGATGGCGATCATCTCCGCATGAGCCGTACCATCTAGGGAGCTCTCGCGGAGATTATAGCCCCGTCCCACAATGTCGTCGCCCCGGACAATGATCGCGCCAATGGGAACTTCGCCGATCGCTTCCGCTTTACGGGCCTCGCGAATGGCCTCGGCCATCCAATATTCATGGGGATAAGTTGAGGCGGGGGGTTCGGGAATCAAAGGGAATGAGGATGACATGTGAGCAAATCAACTCCTTATCAGCGTATCCACATGTTTTGTCCAACGAACAAGCATTCGTTGTTAACATGTTGTGGGTAACATTGTGCATAACCGCAGGAATATCCCCATTATTATACACATATTAACCAAATGATTTGTGAGTATGTGAATATCCTGTGGATAACTTGGTTTGTGACTTCGATGGACCCACTTGAGTCTGGAGAACCAGTTGCCTAGGCATTTCTACATATTGTAGGGAAAGGATCTGGGAATTTCAACGTCTTTGCAAAACATGTCGTAAAAGGTATGATGGATGTAGAAAATTAAGATTCCATTTATATCCATAAATTGGCTCCAGAGGTGGGATAAACGCTTGACTATAAAAACAAAGCTTGCTTTGATTATATCTTGTTTTGCGCTGATTATCCTGTCTCTGAACATCGTTTTAAGCTATTTCACGGTACGGGATAATTTGCGCAGGGACAGCGAAGCCAACATGATGCTGACGGCCAATCAAATTGCTATTGCTGTCGAACAAAGTCGTTCAGTATATAACTATGTCAAACTCACATTAGGCGGCAAAATGAGCAGCGATATGACGGACGCCATTCTAACGATGACTAGTCCGGAGCGCGTGTCTCAAAAATCGAGAAGCACCAATCCCAGTCTGCTAGAGATCACAGGCATTGATCCCGAACACTTTGATGAGAGGCATTTGCTGTTTGGGACGTATCATTACAAAAACAATCAACAGTTGAGACGCTCCGTTGCGGAAGCGATTGCCCAAGACCGAAGTCTCATGGTGGATACCCAGATTAACGGGGAGCGCGTCCTTGAGAGCTATGTCCCCATCACCAATGGCGGTGAGAGGCCCTATGTCATTCGAATCATCTCGAGTTATGCCCCAATCAAGGAGGCGATCTCGAAACAGATGGTTAGCCAAATCATCGTTTCCCTCAGCCTGTTGGGATTCATGATTGCGGCGAGCTATTGGATGGCGGGACGGTTGATTCGTCCTATTCGCCATATTTTGGACCAGGTGAATGTCCTGGCTTCGGGGAAGCTGGAGACCCGGCTTAAAATCGGAAGTTTTGACGAGCTTGGCCTGCTGGCCCACAAAATCAACATTATGGCAGACAATTTAGGCCGTTATACGACCGAGCTGAAGCAGAGGAACGAAGAGAACCGTTCAATGAAGGAGTATTTGGAATCGATCATCAGTCAGACCGCCGATGCGATCCATATCACGGATATCATGGGGCGGGTGCTGCAGGTCAATGCTGCCTTCGAGCGGTTATACGGCTGGAGCAGCGATGAAATCGTCGGGAATTTTCTCGAATTTCTACCGGAGTCCGAAATGGATGGAAGGACGATCTGGCGTCCGGAGACGGATGTGATCGAAACCGCTGAATCCGTATTGGCCGAAACGGTCCGTTTGCGTAAGGACGGCAGCCAGGTTGAAGTGAGCATCAGCGTATCTCCTATTTTTGACCAAGGGGGAAAAATCACCGCCTTGATCAGCATTTCCCGGGACATGACGGAGCACAATAAAATGGAAGATTTGCTCCGTCGCTCAGAGAAGCTCACCACAGTGGGGCAGCTGGCCGCCGGGGTGGCGCATGAAATCCGCAACCCGCTGACGACGCTTCGCGGGTTTCTGCAGATGCAGCAGCGTACCCGGGTGGTTAATGTGATGCATACCGACGTCATGCTCGCAGAGCTGGATCGGATCAATCTGATCGTCAGCGAATTTCTGATCTTAGCCAAGCCGCAGGCCGTGCAGTTCCAGACCAAGGACGTCCGTTTTACGATGGGGGACGTGGTATCCTTGTTGGATAGTGAAGCCCATTTACATAATATCGAATTCGAGGTGCATTTCTCCCCCAGCCCGATTCTGGTACACTGTGAGGAGAACCAATTAAAGCAAGTGTTCATCAACTTGTTGAAGAACGCGATGGAGGCTATGCCCAAAGGCGGAAAGATCCTCTTGCAGGTGGAGGAGGATAACAAGGGGCAGGCTGTCTTAAGCGTGGTCGACGAGGGCGAAGGCATCGCCAAGGACCGGCTTCAGAAGCTCGGAGAGCCGTTCTACACGAACAAAGAGAAAGGGACCGGACTTGGCCTGATGATCAGCCAGCGGATCATTGAAGGACACCGTGGGACGCTGAAGATCGACAGTGAGCTCGGTCGAGGAACGGCCGTAACCATTACCCTCCCGCGAGCGCAGGAGGAGGAAGAACATATCGAAGGGCAAGCGGATATCGCGAATTAAGCGGACGCTAGGCCAAGCGGAGGGAACAAGAGCAGCATCATGAGGATCAATAAATTTATTAGTGAAACGGGATTCTGTTCCCGACGGGAAGCGGACAAGCTGGTCGAGTCGGGCCAAGTGACCATTAACGGCGTTCAGGCGGTTCTGGGCAGCCAGGCGGAGCCGGGGGATGATGTTAGGGTCAACGGGAGGCCGATCGAAACCAAGCGCTCTAAGCACGTATACATCGCTTTAAACAAGCCGGTTGGCATCACCAGCACGACGGAAGCCCATGTGAAAGGCAATATCGTGGATTTCGTTGGGCATTCGGAGCGGATTTTTCCGATTGGACGGTTGGATAAGGACTCGGAAGGGCTCATCCTGCTCACCAGCGACGGCGACATCGTCAATAAGATCTTGCGTGCGGAAGGCAAGCATGAGAAGGAGTATATCGTGACGGTTGATCGCCCGATTACGCCAAGCTTTGTGAAGGCGATGAGTGAAGGGGTTAAGATCCTTGGCGAAATGACACTGCCATGCCAAGTAACGCGGATCTCGGACCGCGTGTTCCGAATGATTCTGACCGAGGGGAAGAACCGGCAGATTCGCCGGATGTGTAATGCCCTGGGGTATGAGGTCCGGAAACTGCAGCGCATTCGGATCATGAATATTCATCTTGGACAGCAGAAGATTGGCACCTGGCGCGATTTAACCGAGCCGGAGAAGCGGGAATTGGGCCTGGCCCTAAACTATGAACTTTCCTAAAAGAATGAAAATCAAAAAGACAGGCTTCTCCTCGGAAGGGCCTGTCTTTTTGCGTTATTCCTGTGCAGCCGTTACGCCAAGCTGCTCGCTATTATCAGCGTATTTACGGATGATCGAAACCTCCACCCGGCGGTTTTGCGACCGGCCGACCGCGGTATCATTGCCGGTTACGGGATGGTATTCACCATAACCGATGGCACTAAATTTTTTCGGATCCAAATTCGTATTGATCAGCAGAATTTTCATGAAATTCAAGGCCCGCACCGAGCTCAGGTCCCAGTTCGAAGGAAACTCGCTGGTTGAAATCGGTACGTTGTCCGTATGGCCGGAAACGATCACCTCGTAGTCCGGGAATTTCTGAAGCATCGTGGAGATCGCTTTGGCCAACTGACGGGCTTCTGGCTTCACCACCGCTTCCCCGGAAGCGAAGAGCGCTTTGTCGCTGATCGTGATCATCAGTTGGGATCGGTTCAACTTGGTTTCCAGGTCGTCGGTTAGTCCGTTTTCCTTGATATAAGTATCCAGTTGCTTCTTCAGAGCCTCCAGGTTTTGCTGCTCCTGGCGCTTCAGCTCATTTTTCTTAGTCATTAAGCCGTCCGAGGAGGGCTTAGGCAGCTCGCTGTCGCTGTTTGAGGTATTCGAGTTGCTGGTCATGGCGGTTTGGTCCAAAACCCCAACTCCACCGGTCAGTACGCTCTTAAACGCTTCGCTCATTTCCTGAAACTTTTGGGCATCCACAGTACTCATCCCAAAGAGAACGATAAAGAGGGCCAGCATAAGCGTCATCAAGTCGGAATAAGGCAACAGCCAACTTTCGTCGGCATGTTCTTCGTGATCTTGGTGCTTATTCTTTTTGCTCACCTTCACCCGCCCCCTTTTCTAAAATTTCCGCACGTTCGGCAGGGGTTAAGAACACGGCCAGCTTCTGCTGGATGGCGATGGTAGATACGCCGGATTGGATGGACAACAGACCCTCAACCATCATCAGGCGGATCTCCATCTCTTTCTTCGAGAGACGTTTCAGTTTATTGGAAATTGGGTGCCACAGCACATAACCGGTGAAAATACCGAAAATAGTGGCGATAAACGCACCGGAAATCGCATGCGACAATTTAGCAATATCGCTCATATCCGACAATGCGGCGATCAAACCAACCACCGCCCCCAGTACCCCGAGGGTTGGTGCGTACATCCCCGCTTGGGAGAACATCAAGGCACCGGCTTTATGCCGTTCTTCCGTGGCAGCGATATCCTCAGTCAGTACGTCCTGGACGAATTCCTGATCGTTGCCGTCAATAATCATCCGCATGCCGCCGCGCAGAAAGTCATCATCGATCTCTTCGACCTTAGCTTCCAGCGCCAGCAAACCTTCGCGGCGAGTGATCGTCGCCCATTCCATGAATAGGGTGATCAATTCCGCTTTGCTGATCATCTTGGGCTTTACGACCGTTAGTTTTAGCAGAACCGGAAACTTTTTCAACTCGGACATCGGGAAGCCCATGAACAACGTCGCCGCCGTCCCGACGAAGATGATGACGAAGGCTGCCGGGTTATGAATCAAGCTGTCCACGGGAGCGCCTTTCAGGAACATCCCTAAAATAAGGGCGATGAATCCGAGAATCAAACCAATAATTGTTGAAATTTCCATTGTACACCTCGTCCTTGAGAGAAATTGAACCTACCTACCCTTCCCGCATCCTTGCGGAAAGGGGCGCGCCTGCACCGTTTGAAACGATTATCTATTTTATCGACAGAATTCCCTTTTTTTTTAAGGTGTTTTTTCCGGTATAATAAGAATACGGCCTGAAATGCAGAAGGCCGAAAGGGAGGATATCGCAGTGGGCGTGAAGCACGGCAGAGATTATGAATTTATTTTGGCTGATTTGACACAAGCGGTTGGCCGGATTCAAGATAGTTATCTTTTCTTCGAAATGGAGCCTTCGGAATGGGAAGGATTATCCGACGCGGATCGGAATGAAGTGCTGGAAGCCCTGGCGGAGGATTTGTTCTTTGGGCTAGGGACGGAACCGATGATCGAGGTGGGCAGTGCGATTGTGATCTATGATCCTGAGGGCCATCGTATCAATTTCCTGATAGGAGATGCAGAACTGACGTCCGTATCCTTGATATGACCCTAGGCTCTATCTGGGGCTTGGACCGGGAACGGCCAGTACGCATGAAGGCACGGATTGGAGAATACAATAAATGGAGACGGGGCTAGGACAAATCAACTTCAGATCCTGGTGCGTGACGAGGATGCTTACATATACAGGAGTTCTTGAAGAGAACGGGGAGGAAGAAGAATGCCGTTTACACCGCAAGAAGTAGAAGCGCATTTGGAAAAGCTGGAAGGTTGGGAGCTTGAGGAAGGACGATGGATTTTCCGCAAATACACGTTCTCCAACTTTATGAAGGGGATCGCGTTTGTCGATGAGGTCGCGGCGATCTCGGAGGCGTTTAACCATCATCCGTTCATCACCATTGACTATAAAACGGTAACGCTCCGTTTGACCTCGTGGGAGGAAGGCGGCATTACGGCCGTCGACATCAAAGAGGCGCAGCAATATAACGAGGCTTTCGAGAAGATGCGCTCGGGAGACTAACCGTATTTGATAAGTATGAAAAATAACGCCCGCCGGGAATATTTATTCCCGGCGGGCGTGCTTTTCGTATGCCGTTATTTTTTCTCTGCAAGCCACATGGCGACGTTGGCGATTTCATCTTCCTTCAAGCGATCCTTGAACGAAGGCATCATGCCGCCTTTTCCTTTGGTAATGATCGAGTAGAGTTGATCAGCGGACAATTCTGAACCGATCTTCTGCAGATTCGGGCCGGCTCCCCCTTGCAGTTGGTCGCCGTGACAGCTGATACAGTTCGCTTTAACGGTAACTTCCGCTTGTTCCGCATTCATCGTAATTTCAGGCAATTGCGGCTTGGCCTCTTGCTCGGCCTGCTCCCGGCTAGGCAAGGTAAACATCAGTACAAGGGCCAAAGCGCCTGCGATAACGAACAAACCGCTCATGATCCACTTTTGCATTCCAATCGCCCCTCCTATGTATGCTACCTATACATTATAACGGAACACGCTGTCCGATCATAGTCTTTGTGTCAAAATTAGGAACGAAAATAAGTCATATTGATTAAAATATGTGCTTAAAATCATATCGCTATACGAAACGAGGTGTAAAAAGAGCCGCCCTTATTCGGGCAGCCCCTTATAGACCATGCAGTAAAACGGTTTGGACACCCCACCGGGTGTCATTTTTTCGTACAGGTCGGTTATTGTGAATCCGGCGTTCTGATAGGCCCGGATCGCTCGAGTGTTCCACGTCAACACTTCAAGATCGATCTGGTTCGTCGGTTTGCGGCGCAGAGCTTCTTCTACGATGGTTCTTACGAACAACTTACCCAGACCGTGACCGCAAAGTTCAGGCTTCATGCCGATGCCGAGCCGGGTCACCCCCTCCATCGGGAAGTACTGGGCAAAACCAGCCAAGTCGCCGGCTTCATTCAACACACAGACGTATTGCTCAGCCCGGATCGCCGGGTTCCCAAACTCCACATCGAGCGCTTTCATTTGATCCCAGGGCAGCCAGCTGTAGATATCATAGGGGGAATCGTAACGCCAGGTGCAAATTTCCGCGCCATGCGCTTCTTCCATCGGCACGATCCGAAACGTAGACATCGCTTGATCCATATTGCCCCTCCTTTGGTTAGAGGTAAATCCGTCGGGGTTTCTTCTATTACCCTCACAATAGCCGGATTTACGCAGCTTGTAAAGGCCTTTGCCTATGGGAGGAAGTTTATGGATTTTCAATGGGATTTCCAACTTTCCGGTAACCTTTTTGCCGGATGTCACGTTATATAAATAAGGCTGCGAAAAAAAAGACCGCAAGCTGTTCCGAGTCGGAAACGAAGCTTGCGGCGAGAGATGATGAACTTGATGAAACCCGATCAGATCAAGATTCCGCAGCGTAGACGGAATACCCGTATTTGCTGAGAACTCGCTTCGCACCAACGTAGCGGTTCTGGTAATAACTATTGCTTAGCTTGTCTACGCGGATGCCCTTGGATGAGGACGCGTGGGCAAATTCGCCGTCGCCAACATAAATGCCGACATGCGAGACCTTGCCGGCCCCGGTGGTTTTGAAGAAGACGAGATCTCCTTCCTGAAGTTGGCTCTTCGCTACCGGCGTTCCTTGCTTATACTGGGCGGCCGACACGCGTGCAAGCTTGATGCCCATTTGGCTGAACACGTACCGGGTAAACCCGGAGCAATCAAATCCCGACGTCGTGGTGCCTCCAAATTTGTAAGGCGTTCCGTACACGGAATCCACGATGCTGGCTAGCGGCGTTGATTCCTCAACCTTCGCGTCGGCAAAGGCGCTCCCTGCTCCCAAGGTGAACAGAAGGGCTAAACTCGTTACCGCTGCTGTCAAAGTCTTTCTCAAGATGTCATACTCCTTCCAAGGCCTACGAGGTTAGCTTATGGATTCGGTTGAAGGTTCCCTATGATCTGCTATAGAGGTAGGTTAAAAAGTCATCTTTGGATCACGAAGCCGGGAAAGTAGGCAACTCGACATCGAATCTTGAATTCAGCCGGGCCTTCCGCTGCTCACGTAGCCTCCAGCTACGCTGCGCTGCTCAGTCCCTGAGCTTCATCCAACCTTCTCGGTGCGCCAAACCTAACTTTTTAACCTTGATTGAAGAGGTAGGTTAAAAAGTCATCCTTGGATCACGAAGCCGGAGATGTAGGTAGCTCGACATCGAATCTTGAATTCAGCCGGGCCTTCCGCTGCTCACGTAGCCTCCAGCTACGCTGCGCTGCTCAGTCCCTGAGCTTCATCCAACCTTCCCGGTGCGCCAAACCTAACTTTTTACCTTGATTGAAGAGGTAGGTTAAAAAGTCATCCTTGGATCACGAAGCCGGAGATGTAGGTAGCTCGACATCGAATCTTGAACTCAGCCGGGCCTGACTTTTGAACCTAGATTCTTATAGCGGGATCAATTCACCCTATGGTGGGTCCCCCGTTTCCCGGGTGCTGGGAATTCGGCAATTTCATTGTAGTGTGCACCCAAGATGTTGCGCAGGAACAGTTACAACATTAATTACAAAGTTGTTACCATTTACGTTGCTCATTTTACCAAAGGCGTCCAGAGTTGACAAGTTTGTAGGGAAAAAGGCTTCTTTTGGCCTGTTTTGACGAAGGCTATCGTGGGTAATGGTTCCTAAGGGGCCGGGGCTTGGGATAAGAAAAAACCCGCAGAGACGTTGTTATCAACATCCCCACGGGTTCGTGGCGGTTCTTATTGAACATCATCGTGTTCAGCAATTTCACCGGTTACATCTTCATACTTGTCGGTGCTCATGATCCGTTTGGCTCCAACGTAACGCTCGACGTAATACTTCTCGCTTAATTTGCTGATGACTACGCCTTTGGAAGAGGAGGCATGAGCAAATTTGCCGTCGCCGACGTAGATGCCGACATGAGAAACGCCTTTACCGGAAGTATTGAAGAAGACCAGATCGCCGGCGATCAATTCGCTCTTCTCAACCGCGGTTCCCATTTTGTACTGAGAGCCGGATTGGTGCGGCAGCTTGATGCCGATCTTAGAGAAGACATACATGGTAAATCCGGAACAATCGAAGCCGGCTGTGGTGGTTCCGCCGGAAACGTAGTCGCTTCCAAGCGCGCCGTCGATTACGGTGTCCAGTTTGGAATCGGCGAAAACGCTACCAGTTCCAATGGTGAAAAGCAAGGCAAAACTTACTGCTGCTACCATCAAACGCTTTTTCAAGAAGTTATGCTCCTTCCAATGCCTACGAGGTTAGCTTAAGGATTCGGTTGAAGGTTCCCTATGATCCCTCTAAAGCGAGATCAATTCACCCAAAGTGGTTCCCCCGTTTCCCTGGCGAAGGGAATTCGGCTTTGATTTCACACCTGAATTTACATATTCGACATCCGGCGTCATTCTCCTGCCAAAGATGACAAAAATAATTACAAAACTGTTACTGAAATTGCGTTGCTGTTATTGTAGCAAAGTCAGGTATCTTTTGGCAATGGTTAATTCACAAGATTAAGAGGGGAAATAGGGCTCAAGGCCTTCACCGAATCGGTGAAGGCCTTGATTTTTCTGGGGTTTATCGGGGGTAAAAAAATTTTAACTTTTTTGTGCCTTTGTCTGCCAAAGGTGAAATTGAGAGGCGACCTTCCAAACCTTAAACGCGCTGCGAAAAAGGGGATAGGTTTGCTGTAAAATGAGGGCCAGCATGCCGGTCCAAACCCAGGAGACCGTCCCAAACAAGAAGAAGAGGAGGAGTCCAAAAGCCCCGAGAATCGCCGAAATGCCGATGGCCTGCAGGAGACTCCGGAAACAAAGCAGCAGGGAGTTCCAGATACCGGCCTTAAACAAATAGCCAAACTGGGCAAAGAGCAGGCACTGCCGAATCAACCAGCCATAGATAAACCAGCCTAGGATCCATCCAAGCCCGACCAACCACGTCGTAACGGGGGTATCTACCCCTGCGAGTGCGGGCCAGAGCGAGAGCAGCCGTGGCACAATCCAGAAGGCGGGCAGCAACGTCAATAGAAGTTCCAGCGCATAAAATAGGATCACCGGCTTGCCGAACTCCTTCATTCCCCGGAATAGCGGGAAGCCCGGGCTTCGACTGTCGGCCGGTGCGAAGCCGTAGAGAATCCCGGCCTGAATCAAGGGGGTCAGGAACAATCGCAGCACCACCATCCCCGCCAGCAGCCAGCCATACAACCGGACATCCGGATTGTTCCACACATTGATCTGTCCCTCCAGCAGGAACAGAATTCGCGACAGCGCAGTGGGCGGCGGGTCGGGATATCTTTGCAGCAACGCTGTCACAGCCGAGTCGACTAAGCGGTACAGGAACAATCCCCATAGAAGCTGGTATAGGAACAAGATGATGACCGAGGGAAATTGGCTTTTCAGGGTGGTCCACCCTAAACGAACGAAACTCATTTTTTTCCCTCCTTTAGAGGTGGATTAACAAAGTTAGAACGCAACGGGCCGGCCTACCATAAGAACGCCCCGAGGATCGCTTCAAGCAATTTGGTTACGCTCATGTTGGAGCGGGATAACGTGGTTTCCGGGATTTCCGCCTTCAGATAGTTGTTGATGTGCATATTCTCGACCGTCAAGGTGTAGTCGGGGTCAATTTGGACCCAAGCTAATGGAGCCTTATACTGCAGCTTGATTTCGATTCGGCTGTCCTCGCCGTTCCATTGCTTACGCACGGTATGTCCATCGGTGAAGGTAAACAGCAGCGGAACCTTTGGATGCGTTGCGCCTTTTCGGGAGAAGACTACGCTTGATTCGTACTGGCGGTTATCCTCTGATCCAACGGGTGTGATTTGAATACGGTCTACTGCAAAATCAGCCATTTTCCCGTCATATACATATTGCTGAAAATAAGCCTTCCAACTCCGGCCGGTCACTTGCTCCACGATCCGTTGGAAGTCGGCGGTCGTCGGGTGCTTAAATCGGTATTTATGGCTGTAAGTGCTCAGAATCCGCTTCATCGTTTTGGCGCCGACCTGCCGCTCGATATCGAGCAGGATCAGCTTCCCGCGGTAATACGCGTTTTTAGCGTACCCGTCCCCGGAGCCGTATTTCCAGGCGTATTGGGTCAGGGAGGCGGGAGATGTAATCAAAGCGGATTGAATCGGCAGGTTCGGGGCGATCCCGAATTCCTGTTCCATCAGCTTATCCTCGGCATAGGAGGCAAAGGCCTCGTCCAGCCAAGCTTCCTCAAATTCATTGTTGGCGACCATTCCATAGAAAAACTGGTGGGCGATTTCATGAATGACCGTCCGCTCCAGTTCGTCATAACCGGGCGAGTCGCTGGTCGCTCCGAATGCCGTCACGAGGGTCGGATACTCCATCCCCCCCGCTCCGTTGCCGCTGGCCGGCGGGACAACAACCGACAGCGTGGAATACGGGTAGCGGCCGTACCATTTGCTGTAGTTTGCCAGCGCCACCTTGGCGGCGTAGAAGTAACGTTCCTTCAGATCCTTGTGGGCGGGATCGAGATATAGCTTGATGCGCACCCCCGGGACCTCCGCAGAGGAGAACGGTTCTTCCGCATAGATGAAGTTCGGCGAGGCGGACCAAGCGAAATCGTGAACATCGTCGGCGTAGTATTGGATGATTTTTCGTCCGTCTTTCACTACTGCTTTTTTAGTCTGAAAACCGGTGGCCGCCACAGAGTACGACTCGGGAACGTTGACCCTTACGCTGAAAATTCCGAAGTCGGAGTAAAATTCCGAGTTTCCGTGATACTGGTGGAGGTTCCAGCCCTCTGACGTTCGCCCCCGGGTACCAACCGGTTCGTATACGCTGATTTTAGGGAACCATTGCCCCGCCATAACGAAATCGTCGGCTACGCCCATTCGGGCGAAGATTTTCGGCAGCTTTACGGTGAATTTCATTCGCAGCGTCAAGCTCTCGCCGCCTTGGACCGACACGGGCAAGCGCACCTTAGCCAAGGTTCTGTCCTTCGTATTGCCATCATCGGGCTGGACGTATTGAATCCGATGCAGCAGAGAGATACCGTCGGTCGTCCGCAGCTCGGTGATCTCCATCGATCCCCAGCCGTCTTTGGGCATGATGTCGTTCCGCAGCTTCCCGCCTGATTCCTTCATAAAAGTCGTATCTTCGGAAGCAAACGCATTGGGGTACAAATGCAAGTACACTTCGTTGATCGTTTTTTTGCCGGGATGCGTCCAGGTCAGCGTTTCCGAGCCGGTTAACGTACCGTCCTTCTCGTTCAGTGTCACGTCGATGTGGTATTCGGCGACCCGATTGCTGAGCACTTCAGCGGTTGGCTGCTGAATGCTTTCCGCTGGCGGCGGCGCAGGGGTTTGTCCGGTTTTTTGGACCGCCTTGGGCCCTGCCTTGGCCGGGGCGAGCGAAGCCAGCGAATCCCCGCCTCCCCGCAGGGTCAGCCAGGCGGTTCCGAGGGTGAGGCACAGGGCAAGGATGGATATGCTGTAGACAATAGTACGTCGGGTCATACAATGGATACCTCCCGTTGACAAGCATCTACAGCATGTATATGTTTGCAATTGGAAGATTATTAGCTAAAATTGAGAGGTAGTTCAAAAAGAAGGCTGAATGAAACGAATGCAGTGGCAAGATCGCGGGAAAATGGAGGGAATTATGGATCAGACACCAAAAACGGGTAAAAAGATTTTTGCCCTCAATATTATCAGCAACGACGAAAAGAGCAAACATAAAGGCTTTGGCGCAGGGTCCATCGATTTGAACAGCATGTCCCCGGTCATTATCGATGGCGACGAGGCGTACATCGACGTTGGGGCGATGCACGCCAAAAGTAAGGTAGAAAAGGGTATTAAGTTCTCGACCAACCGCGAGGATGTCCCGAACGGCCGTCAGGTCTGGATCGTTTGGGTGGCGGTGGATCGCGACCCGGAAGGGCAGTTTTACGGCGGCATGACGGCCTGCGAGATGTGGATCGACACCGAGGCGCGTCGCGGCTGGAAAATTCTCGCCGACCATGTAAACAAAATGGATTATGCGTTAAAGCGCAGAGTGATCTTGGAGGGCTTAGGCGAGGATCAGAAGGCTAGCCTGAAACGGCTGCTGATCGAGACCAACGCGGAGTGGTGGGACCGCTCGCCGGAAGAGCTGAAGTCGGCGCTGGACGCGTAACCGAATAGACGATTGCAAAAGGAGAAGCGCCCTGCTCTGGTTTGATGCCGGAGGGGGCGCTTTTTTAGGTTGTAGGGTGAAAGGTTGTATTCTGTGCAACAATTGAACTGGATCCCAGGAGTTCAAGCCGAAAATGTTGTAAAAGTTACAACATTTCCTCATGCAGAAAGTCCAATTGGCCCCAAAAAGTTGTATGAACTACAACATTTCTAACTAAACAAGCGATATTGCGTCAAAAATGTTATACGTAATACAACAATCGGTGGTATCAGTTACGTGAAGCTACCTCGACGGCCGGTGAATTTCCGGCCTTTGGATCCTTGCCAAGCAAAACCGTCAGACCTAGCAGCGTCACAATAATCGTCGCTCCCATATCGGACATCACGGCAATCCACAGCGTTAGCCAGCCGGGGATCGTAAGCAGCAGAGCGATCAGCTTCAACGAGAGGGAGAGGCCGATGTTACAGGCGATGATCCGCCCGGCCCGCCGAGCGATGCGGATCGCGCGGGGCAGCTGGCCGAGATGATCCTGCATCAGCACGATGTCGGCGGTCTCTACGGCGCTGTCCGTACCTTGGCCCATGGCGATCCCCAGATCGGCCGCGGCCAAAGCCGGAGCGTCGTTGATCCCGTCGCCGACCATCGCCACCGTCCCGTGGCCGGACAGCGCCTGGATCTGCGCGACCTTCTGCTCCGGCAGCAGGCCGGCATGCCATTCGGTGACGCCGCTGCGGGCGGCGATGCCGCTGCGGGCGGCGACGTAGCGCACCACCGCAGCGGCCAGCGGGTGCAAGGAGCCGCTCTCCAGAGCGGCGGCTACCGCGTGAAACCGCTGCGGGTCATACGCGATCTCGCGCTGCACTTCCGGCTGCCCCTTTGTCAGGGTGCCAGTCTTATCGAACGCGATCGCGCTCACCTTCCCGAGCTGCTCCAGATGTACGCCGCCCTTGACTAGCACGCCGAGCCGGGCGCAGCGGGTCATCCCGCTGACCAGCGCAATCGGCGAAGACAACACAAGGGCGCAAGGGCAGCCGACGATCAGGATCGCCAGGCCGTCGTACACCCCGTTCATCCACGGCTGTCCGAACAGCAGCGGCGGGACGAACATGACCAATGCAGCCAACACCATGATGGCGGGCGTATACCATTTCGCAAATCGATCGATAAACAGCTCGGTGGGGGTTTTCTTATCCTGCGCCTCCTGGACGAGCTGCATGATTTTGGCCAAAGAGGAGTCCTCGTACGGCTTATCGATCCGGATCCGCAGCAAGCCCTCGCTATTGATGCTGCCGCCGAATACCGGCTGTCCAGGCCCTTTCGTCACCGGAATCGATTCCCCCGTAATTGCGGCTTCGTTGACAGCACTGCTCCCTTCCAAAACGGTGCCGTCCGAAGGGATCTTCTCCCCGGCCCGGACGAGCACGACGTCCCCAACCTTCAGCCGCGCAATCGGGACAACGGATTCCCGACCGTCCTGAACAACGACCGCTTCCTTGGGTGCAGCTTCCAGCAACGCCGACAGCGAGCGGCGGGCGCGGCTCATGCCGTAACCCTCCAACAGCTCGTTTAACCCAAACAGGATCGCAACCAGCGTTGCCTCTTTCCACTCGCCGATGATCACTGCACCGGTTAAAGCTACGGTCATCAGCGTATCCATGTTGAATTTCAATCGAATCAGGTTACGGAGCCCACGTTGGAACGTGGAATACCCGCTGAATACAATAGCGGCAAGATCTAGGCCAATTCCCACCGTGCCGGGAATAGCGGGAACAAACGTCACCCCGTACATTACGGCGGATAACACGAGCAGCCACAATCCCAAGCGGTTTTCGTGTTCTTCTTCCGGCTCACCAGCACTCGCAGTTTCGGCGGCAGCCTGGGGGGATGGCCCTTCATCCGCCGCATTAGCCGACACAGCCGTCTCGTCAGGGGAACGGAGATCCGGTTGGATCAATTTCGCTCCGTCCCCTTTCAGAATCCGCTCCACCTGCTGCAGATCCACGGCGGGATCGATCAGCAGACGGCCGCTGTTATATAGAAGAGAGGCGTTCTGTCCGTGCTCCAATCGCTGAATTTCCTCTTGCATCTCCCGGGTGCAGTTGGGACAGGACAGTCCTTGCACGCGATACTCTACGCGGCGGCTCTCACCGTCGGGCCCGCGATGGCTTGTCATCGTCGGATTCATTGGATCATCGCTCCTTTTGATGCTCCAGCGTCATGGCCACCAACGTCTGAATATGATGATCGCTTAACGAGTAGTAGACGTTTTTGCCTTCTTTGCGCGATTTGGCGATATGAAGGGCCTTCAACTGGCGCAGATGATGGGAAGCCGTTGCCACCGAGACGTCGAGTAAATCGGCGATGTCGCAGACGCAGAGCTCCTGATGCTGTAAATAATATGCGATCTTCACCCGATTCGGATCCGACAAAGCTTTAAACAGCTGGACCATCCCGTTCACGTCCCGCTCCTCCAGGCTGTCCCGGAGCCCGTTTGTGCGGGAAGCTCCCGTACAATACTGCTCGCACACCTCCGTGATCTCCACCGGATCGGCCATGGCTTGTCGACCTCCTTTATTCAAATCAACGTTTGAATGTATGTGATTTAAGTATATTCGATCTTTCAGAATATTCAAAGATCCATTTGAATGTTACGGCGCGTAGAGTACGTATGAAAATGTAAAATGAAAAAGCGCCTTCCGGCGCTCTGTTCACTCAAGCCTCAATAGCCTCAATAGCCTCAATAACCTCAATAATCTCGAATCCCAATAGTCACAATACCTCAATTTGCTCCCGCCCAAACCTCGGCCTGCTTGTCGATAACCGACACATAAGGGTTGCCTTGAAAATAAAAACGCCACGGCTTCGCCGCATATTCCTCAGCATACGCAATGCCGATTCGCGGGGCCTCTACGATTGTCTCCACCGCTCCAGAGCCCCCCGTCACCGGTCCGCCTTCCAGCCAAAGCGGTCCACCGGGCTGATCGAGCGGGATAGCGTTTAACGCCTTGCTGATGTCCATCGCGCGGCACAGCTTCCCCGGTCCGCCGGACAGATCAACCGGCTTGCGGGCCGCTGTGCCGCGGTAGCGGCGCATCCGCGCTTCGTCTGCCGGCGACAATGGCTCTACGGCGCGGATGAGCACGGCTTGCGGATCGCCTTCCGTGCCGGTCACAACGTTCAGGCAGTTATACATGCCGTAGATCAAGTAGATGTAGGCCGTTCCGCCGGGCCCAAACATGATCTCCGTCCGCGCCGTCCGGCGCCCGCCATGAGCATGGCTGCCCTTGTCCTCAACGCCGCCATAGCTCTCGGTTTCCACGATGCGACAGCGGATATCGCCTTCTTCCGTACGGCGAACCAGTGTCTGTCCAAGCAGGCGGGGAGCGGCCTCCAGGGCCGTCAATCGATAAAAAGCCGGGGGCAACGGCGCCCCCGGTTTGATCTGTTCCAAGATAGGGTCCATATAAAGGAAGTCTCCTTACACCATTTTTAACTCGGGTTTGCTTCCTTTATCGTAAGAGCTTTTTCGCGTGATGTCCAACCCTGCCGGGGTTAGTCCATCCACCAGCGCTTCAGGTCGTTCCACCACGAGTGGCTTCCCTTCTTCTCCTCCTCGGCCGGAGGCGGCAACGGCTCGGGTTCGCCTTCCCCATGTACGGTGCAGAACTCCGTGGGCTCCGTTCCCTGGATGAAGACTTCCAGCTTCTTGTCCGGACAATCCTTCGTGGCGAGCAGCCCTGTCCCCGGATCGATATACACGCTGACGACGCCGTCGGGAATCGGAAAAATCTTCGGAGGCACCTTCGCCAACGCCTTCTCCGTATATTTGGCGAAGATCGGCGCGGCTTTGCGCGACTCGGTGGTGCCGAGCGTCTTGCCTTTGTCATAGCCGACCCACACCGCCGTTGACAGCTCCGGCGTAAAGCCGACAAGCCAGGCATCCGTGCTGGTTGTCCCGGTTTTGCCGGCGACCGGCCGCTTGATTTCGTTCGATACGCGGTTGCCCGTCCCCCCCGTTTCAAACACGCTTTCCATCAGATGCGTCAGCACATAAGCTGCGGAGGGCTCGACGACTTGCTCGCTTTTGACCGGCTTGGCCTCGTATAACACACGTCCGCTGGCATCGGTGATTTTCAGCACCGCCACCGGTTTGACGCTGCGGCCCTGATTGCTGATCACTGCAAACGCCGTGGCCATCTCGAACGGACTGACCGGCGACGTGCCCAGCGCCAATGACGGAACGGCTTGAAGCGGGCTGGTAATGCCCATCCTGCGGCCCATCTCGATAACCTGCTCCGCCCCAACCGTCAGGATCGTATTGACGGCATAAATATTGTCCGAAGCCGCGATCGCCTGACGCATATCGATTTCGCCCAGATACTTGTCACCGAAGTTTTTGGGGCTGTACGTTTTGCGGTTATCGTCGTAATGGAATAGGGTTGGCTGACTGCTGAACTTGCTGGCGCTGGTCATTTTTCCCGAAGAGAGCGCCGTGAGATACATGATCGGTTTAAAGCTGGATCCGGGCTGCCGGGTGGAGGCGAAGACGTGGTTATACTGACTCTCCTTGTAATTGGCGCCACCCACCATCGCCTTAACGTAGCCGTTACGCGGATCGATAGAGATTAAGGCGGCCTCTAGCTCCGGCGCGTTCCCGAGCTCGGAAGCGACCGCGGCTTCCGCGGCCTGCTGGGCATCGGGATCCAGCGTCGTGTAGATGTTCAGCCCGCCGTGCTCGAGCAAGGTCTCGTCGAAGCCAAGCTCGCCGACCACCACATTCCGGATATAATCGCGGAAATAAGGGGCCTTGTCGGTTGGGCTTTGCTGCTTCGGCGATTGGAACCTCAGCATGGCTTCGTAAGCCTGATCGGCTTCCTGCTGCGTGATCTCGCCCGTGGTGACCATCGCCGACAGCACGGTCCGCTGGCGGTCCTTAGCGTTTTTCATATGATTAAACGGTGAGTAATAGGTTGGGCCTTTCGGAACTCCGGCTAACATCGCGCTTTCCGCAAGGCTTAAGTCCTTGGCCGGCTTCCCAAAATACATTTGAGCAGCCGCTTCGATCCCATATGCGCCATGTCCGTAATAAATCTCGTTCAGGTACATGCGCAGAATGTCGTCCTTGGAGTACTTCATCTCCAACTGGGCGGTGTACATCGCTTCTTTGATTTTCCGCGACCAGGTCCTTTCATGCGAGAGGTACAGATTTCGTGCCAGCTGCTGGGTTAAGGTGCTTGCTCCCTGGACGGTGCCCATTTCCTTAATATTCACGAGAACAGCCCGAGCCATCCCTTTCATATCAAAGCCAAAATGGTTGTAAAACTGCCGGTCCTCGGTCGCCAGCGTCGCCTTGACCAGCCAGGGCGAGATGTTCGCCAGCTCGACGCTTTCCCGGTTCTTTCCGCCATCGGAGAACACCGCGATCGTCTCTCCCCGGCTGTTGATCAGCTGCGAGTTTCGATCCGAATCGGCGAGCGGCAGCTCGGCTTGATACAAGTAGAGGAGCAGGATGCCGGCAGCGCATAGGCAAAGAAACCCGGCGCCAATCGCCAGTTTAAACAGCAGAAGCCACGGACGGCGGGGTTTGCGCTTATGTTGATGTCGGTCACTGCGAACGAGTTTCTGCAAGAAAGACTCTCCTTTCCTATTTTCAAGCGAATCCGTGCATAGGATCATTTTGGTTTTAGTATGGGAAAGTTTGGGAGAGATCATTCACGCGGAAGGGTCGCCTGTGCCGATTTCTCGGGAGATGTGTTATTATTTTTTCGTTTGGTACAATATAGGAAATGAATTATGGCGGACACTACGCTGATCATAGGGAAAGAAGGTTGAGCGCATGGAATTATGGTTTACGGAGAAACAAACGCCTGTCTTTGGGATTACGGCAAAAATACGAGAGACATTGGTTACGGAACAAACCGAGTTTCAGGATTTAGCGATGTTAGATACGGAGGAGTTTGGCCGAATGCTCGTCTTGGACGGCATGGTCATGACAACGATCAAGGATGAGTTCGTATACCACGAAATGGTAGCGCATCCGGCGCTGTTCACCCATCCCCATCCGAAGCGCGTGCTGGTAGTTGGCGGCGGGGACGGCGGGGTGATTCGCGAGGTGATCAAGCATCCCGCAGTCGAACAAGCGGTGCTGGTTGAGATCGATGGCAAGGTGATTGAATACTCCAAAAAATATTTACCGGAAATCGCCGGAGAGCTCGATCACCCGCGGGTTGATGTGCAAGTGGCCGACGGCTACATGCATATTATTGAAAGCAAAAATCAATACGACGTCATCATGGTTGATTCGACCGAGCCGGTTGGACCGGCGGCGCCTCTGTTTGAGCGCGGATTCTATCAAGGGATTTATGAAGCATTAAAGGACGACGGCATCTTCGTAGCGCAAACGGACAACCCTTGGTTCAAAGCGGACCTCATCCAAAAGGTGAACAAGGACGTCAAAGAGATTTTCCCGATCGTCCGCGTTTACGGCGCCAACATCCCGACGTACCCCAGCGGGTTGTGGACGTTCACGATGGGCAGCAAGGTGTATGATCCGCTGCAGGTGGACGAGACGAAGATCCCCGAACTGGACACGAGATATTACACGCCGCGAATCCACAAAGCTGCCTTCGTGCTGCCCAAATTCGTGGAAGACCTCGTGAAGTAAGGGATGGGATGAGTAAAGCCTGTGAAACCCAATCCCGCCTTCTGAAGTTTGTGAAATAAAATATGCCGTTCGAACTATAAATGGCCCGTATAAAGTATGTTAGTATGATTAATATCACTACTTTCTCATGGGATAAGGCGGGATTTTTATCAAAACGAACAACCCGGCCCGAAGCATGCTTGCGGGCCTTACAATGATAATTGTGGTTATGGTGGCCGGCTGGATCTTCTACGGCCGCCCGGATACTCCTTCATCCGGCGTTACGACGAACGCGCCGGTGCAAGCACCGGCGGCAGAAGCGGGAGAAGCGGCAGAAGGGACGAACAACGAAGCCGCCGCCGAATCGCCGTATTTGCTAGATCATCTCCCCTTTAAGGAAGAGGAGGTCCTGGCGATTACCGCCGGTGGGAACGGCTTGCACGCCAACGTTCCGGTGGAGAGGCAGTTCGTCCTTCTCCAATCGCTGCGCTATACGGATATGAAGAGCGCGTTGGCAGGTCCGATTCCGGCGGCTTCCCGGAAGCCGATCGTCCTGCAGTTCAAGCTGGCGGACACCAACTACGAGCTGACCTATGATTTAACCGGCAATGCTTATGAGTACCAAGGGAAATATTACTACGCGGATGACCAGGTGCTGCTGCTGATGCAGGGGCTGTTCCACGAACGGGAGGATTTGGCATCGTTGGACGCCTTGCTGGAGCAAGCCAGGGTTGAGCTGGAGCAGGCGGGGACGGTTGACCCTGCTCCTTTGGAGGCGGAGGCCGCACAGGTGGACGGGCTCGATTACGACGGCTGGGAGCAGCGGTTGGCCAAGACCCCGTCTGAAGAGGTCGTGTGGGCGAAGCCGTTTTATGACGATGGTACCGGCCAGGTGAAGGAAGCCCGTTTATTTAAGGATGGGGTACTGGCTTTAAATCGGATAATCGTTTTTACCCGCCCAGAACATCAATCCGCGGACGGTGTGAAGACGGGGAGCGGTACGGACGACGTTACGGCGAAGCTGGGGCCGGAGGCGTTGAAGCTGGTCAGCCGGTGGAGCTATAAAGTCGGCGATTATTTTCGATTTCATGTGTACTTTGCGAATGGCAAAGTGAAATACCTCGCATTAAGCCAACCTCTGTAGGCCTTAGATAGCCAGGTTGGGTTAGGAGAAGGAGCCGCTGAAGCAGCGGCTTCTTTTTGGTTGCGGCTTTAGCCGGTTGAGCTCGCGAAGCGTGCGAAACAAAAAACCACCCGCTATGCGGGTGGAGGGACCTAGGGTTTGACCAACAAGACCATTCCGATAAAATTGAGATGTTCAGGCTCAAAATGAAAGGAATGGTCTTAGATGGCAAACAAGAATTACAGTCTAGCTCACACAAAGTGGATGTGTAAATACCACATTGTGTTCACCCCGAAGTATAGACGGAAAGAGATCTACAATCAAGTGAGAAAAGATTTGATCGAAATATTCAAACGTCTATGTAAATACAAGGGGGTGGAAATTTTAGAAGGTCACATGATGCCAGATCATGTGCACATGCTGGTCGCGATTCCACCAAAGATATCGGTAGCATCGTTCATGGGATACCTAAAGGGGAAAAGCTCGCTGATGGTCTTTGAAAAGCATGCCCAACTGAAGTACAAATATGGGAATCGAAAATTTTGGGCAGAGGGCTATTATGTGAGTACAGTAGGCCTAAATGAAGCCACAGTAGCCAAATACATTCGTGAACAAGAAGCACACGACCAAGCCATAGATAAATTGAGTGTAAAAGAATACGAAGATCCGTTTAGCAGTAATAGCAGCAAAAAGAAATAAACCCGTTTAACGGGTGAGTGAAGGTGACAAATTACATTGAGCCTGAACAACCATGTTGTCAGGCTGGCGTCTTTAGGCGCAGTTTGGTAACAGGGGGTTATACCCCAAGAGCAAACCACCCGTTGGACGGGTGGTTATGATTGCGGGGGCGCTGTGCCGCGTATGTATTGAATTGCCGGGGCGAACTGGCTATAGTAGTACAGTAAGGATCGAAGTCGGAAGGAGATTTGCCGTATGCCCGAGACCAAGCCGGTGAGCCTTGTGCTGACGAGTCGACAGGGAACGGAGGAAACGGTGCAGCATCTGCGGGGAGATATCGTCCGCCGGAGCGACACCTTGTACATCCGCTATGAGGAACCTGAACCGGGACCGGATGGCGCCAAGACGCGCACGATGATGAAAATATCCGGTAATGAGCTGAAAATTATGCGCCACGGAGGCGTGGAGGCCGAGCAGACCTTCCGCAGCGGCTGCCGTGTTCCGGGATTTTACCGCTCGCCCTTCACCCGGTTTAGCCTGTCTACCGACACCCTAAAGCTCGAATCCCGATGGGATGGGGCGGCGGGCCAGGTGGTCTGGCAATACGATTTGTACGTGTTTGAGGAACTATCCGGACGTTTTGAACTCAGTTTACATATACAGGAGGACGTTTAAATGCCACACAATCCGTTGGAACAAATGAACCAGGCGCTGAAGGAAGCGATCCTGGATGCGATCGTATCCGCAGGCTTGGCGCAGCGGGAGGAAATTCCGGCAATCGTGCTGGAGGTGCCGAAGGACAAAGCCCATGGCGATTTCGCCACCAATGCGGCCATGCAGCTGTCGCGGATCGCGAAGAAGAACCCGCGTCAAATCGCTGAAGAGATTCTCGCGCAGCTGGATCACGGGAAAGCCGGGATTGAGAAGGCGGAAATCGCCGGCCCGGGGTTCATCAATTTTTCGTTAAGCAAGAGCTATCTGTACCCGATTCTGTTGCAGGTGTACCGCGAAGGCGAGAATTACGGCCGCACGGCATTGGGCAATGGAAAAAAAGTACAGGTCGAGTTCGTTAGCGCCAATCCGACGGGCAGCCTCCACCTTGGACATGCCCGGGGCGCAGCCGTGGGCGATGCGCTGTGCAATGTGCTGGATTTCGCCGGTTACGACGTAACGCGCGAATACTACATCAATGATGCCGGTAATCAGATCGTCAATCTGATCAAATCGATTGAGGCCCGCTACCGCCAGGAGCTGGGACAAGACGTGGAGATGCCGGAGGACGGGTACCACGGCGAGGATATCAAAGGGTTCGCCAAAGAGCTCGTCGCCGAGCAAGGCGATAAGCTGCTGAGTATGTCGGAGGAAGAGCGGACGGCATTCCTACGCAAATTTGGTCTGGACAAGGAGCTCGCCAAAATCCAGCGCGACCTGGAGCGTTTCCGGGTTCGCTTTGATGTCTGGTTCAGCGAAACTTCCCTATATCAGGACGGTCAAGTGGAAGCTTCGCTTGCGGAGCTGCGCGATAAAGGGCAGACGTATGAGTTGGACGGGGCAACCTGGCTGAAAACAACGGAGTACGGAGACGACAAAGACCGCGTATTGGTAAAAAATGACGGGACATACACCTATTTGACGCCGGATATCGCGTATCACCGGAATAAATATGACCGCGGTTTCGACCGGGTTATCAACATTTGGGGAGCCGACCACCACGGGTATATTCCTCGGGTGAAGGCGGCGATGGAAGCCATCGGCAAGGATCCGGAGAAGCTGACGGTGTTGATCGCGCAGATGGTCAGCTTGTTCCAGGATGGCGAGAAGGTTAAGATGTCCAAACGGACCGGCAAGGCGGTTACGATGGTGGACTTAATGGACGAGGTTGGCGTCGACCCGATTCGCTATTTCTTTACGATGCGCAGCATGGATTCGCATCTCGATTTCGATATGGACTTGGCGATTTCGACTTCGAACGAAAACCCCGTCTATTACGTGCAATACGCACATGCGCGGATCTGCAGCATCTTCCGCCAGGCGGAGGAGCAGGGGATCCAAATCCCGGCTGCCGAAAGCGTG
Organism: Paenibacillus rubinfantis; assembly: GCF_001486505.1. GTDB lineage: Bacteria > Bacillota > Bacilli > Paenibacillales > Paenibacillaceae > Fontibacillus > Fontibacillus rubinfantis. The sequence continues at coordinate 18,353 of NZ_LN909050.1, read as the reverse complement.
GATCTAGGCAAGTTAACGGCCGAGCACGAATACGATTTGCTGCGGAAGCTCGGCGAGCTGCCAGAGGAAATCGGCGTGGCTGCGGAGAGCTACGCACCGCACCGGCTGGTGCGCTATGTGTATGAACTGGCGGCGCTGTTCCACAGCTACTACCGGGCGGAGCGCGTCATCACGGAGGACGCGGACCAAACGGCGGCGCGGTTGGTACTGCTTGGCGGAGTGCGCACAGCGCTCGCCAACGTGCTTCGTTTGATCGGCGTTTCCGCGCCGGACAAGATGTAATTCCCGGGTGGGGGCTCCCTGACCCAAAGGGATCATGATGCAAAGCCGCGCTAGAGACGACACGCCCGATCCGGCGTTGCCGGCTCTGGCGCGGCTTTGTTCGGCTTGGCGCTTAGCTGCTGCGCCCCGATTTGGAGCGCAGCAGGCGTAATGCGCTCAACTCGCCGGCGCCGCCGCCTTTGGCCCTTGTTGCGGTGCCGGGCAAAGGCTTGGCGGTGCGGCGCAGGCGGCGCTTAATCTCGCCGGGCTTCATGTCCGGCTTCATCGCCAGCAACAGGGCTATGGCCCCGCTGACGTGCGAAGTCGCCATGGACGTGCCGCTCATTTCGCGGTAGCCACCGCCCAGCCAGGCGGAGCTGATTTTTTCGCCGGGGGCGTAGATATCGATATTGGGACCGTGGTTGCTGAAGGAGGCGATTTTGCCGTCCTTACCGGTCGCTCCTACGGAGATCGTCTGCGGGTAGCGCGCCGGGTAATCGGCACCGCGGCCTTTTTTGTCGTTTCCGGAGGAGGCGACAACGACGATGCCCGCGTTATGGGCTTTGCGGATGATGTTCTGCAGCGAAGTGCTGTTGCTTTTCATGCCGAAGCTCATATTTACGATGTGCATCCGGTTGCGTACGCACCAGTCGATGCCCAAGATAATGTCGGAAACAAAAGCGGAGCCGTTATGGTCAAAAGCCTTGATTGGGAAAATCAAGGACCGGGGGGCTACCCCCATCATGCCTTGCGAGCCGCCAGAGGCGGCGATGGTTCCAGCGATATGCGTGCCGTGTCCGTTATCGTCATACGGCAGGCTGATTCGATTCAGCAGGTTGATCCCTCGGGCCAAGGAATGGCGAAGATCCGGGTGGCTGAAATCGGCCCCTGTGTCGATGACGCCAATACGAATCCGATAGCCTGTGGACACGGACCAGGTATCCGGGGCGCCGATGCGTCGAACCCCCCAAGGGATCGAGGTGGTTTGCCCCTTGTTGGCCGGGGCCGGGCTATGGACGCTGACGATGCTGTCTTCTTCGACCCAAAGGCCGAAGCGGGAGCGGGCGGCCTCCCCCCGCAAACCGAGGGGGCAGATCAGCGCCTGCAGCAGCGATGAAGAGCGGACATGCCGCAGCGCGGGATGCTGGCGCTTGTGCTTGAGCAATTGACGTACGCATTCGGCAAAATCAGCCGGGTGCGCAAAGCGGATAATGATCCGACCGCTTTTTCCGGAGGCGTCGACATGATCGTTCAAATACCTGAGGAATCCGGAGTAGTCCATGTATAAGTAGCCCCTCCTACGAAGCGTGTTGCAGTATAGTATGACGGTCCGTTTTTCGTTGAATGGGGAAGCGGCCCTGTTTTGCGGAAATGGGCCCGGCTTGCTGCATTTGGCGCGAATCCGTCGTGTCAAAGTGCAAATCTGGACATAGGATGAAGGGAAGGCCTTGCGGCTTTCGCCAACCCAGGAGAGGGCCGGGGCCTTCTTTGGGGAAGGATACAGTCAAGGAGCGGGGAACCGAGGGTTCTCCGCTCCTTCCCTTTTGCCGGGCGGGGCTTTGGTGTGTTTTTAAAACTTGCAATTTGAGTCCAAATAGGTTTTACTATTGTGTGATATGGATATGTTAGTGAAGGAAACCGGCCGGATGGTGAAGGTTTCATCTTTGCTTTATAGTGAACTATTTGCGTGAGAGGAAGTGTCCGTAACGTGAGTACCCCGCTGAACTTGAAAATCGACCCGGAGAAGGTCCAGGAAATCCCGATGGTCGACTTGGCCTTTATGATCTTGAAAGCGGCGAATACGCCGTATTACTACCGCGACCTGATGAATGAGGTTGCCCAGCTTCGCGGCATGACCGAGGAACAAATTAACGAGGCGATTGCGCAGCTTTATACGGAAATAAATATCGATGGACGTTTTGCCTGCGTCGGCACCAACCTGTGGGGCCTGAAGCGTTGGTATCCCATCGAGCGTTCGGAGGATCCGGTTGGCAACTCCAAGCGTCCGCGCATTATTAACGATGATGACGACGATCTGGACGACGACTTCGTGGAAGAGGACGATACGTACGTAGCCGACGATGAAGAGGATTACGATGCGATCGACGAGGATTCCGAAGACGAGCTGTTCCCGGACGACGATGAGGAAGAAGTAGAAGAAGTCGAGGACGACGAAATGCTTCCGGAAGAGGAGCTTGAAGACGAGGACGAACTCGCCGAAGAAGAGGAAGAACTGGAGTCCGACGAGGATTTCGACGATAGCGACGAGGATTAATAGGTCGCGAAACAGAGATTATACGGGTTTTGGATGAGGAAAAAGGGACGGCCTAAGCCGTCCTTTTTTAAGTCTTATTTTGTTCAGAGTTGCCTTCCGACTTGACTTGACACGGGCTGGGGTAACGGGTAAACTATTGCATGGGCTTATGATTCAAACCTATAACATATGCATTTTTTAAAAGTGCCCCGACCTATTCGGGTGTCACTTTTTTGTTTTTTTTATAGCCATTTTGGCTATGTTTTACCGGATAATAGGTTACGCTAATGATCTAAGTTGCCTGAATTTCTGGAATCTGATTTTTTTGTGAACACGTACTACTTTAGGAGGTTTTGGGCTGTGGCAAAATACATTTTCGTGACAGGCGGGGTCGTATCCTCACTGGGGAAGGGCATTACGGCGGCTTCGCTGGGCAGGCTGCTTAAGAACAGAGGTTTGAAGGTAACGATCCAGAAATTCGATCCATACATCAACGTCGATCCGGGAACGATGAGCCCGTATCAGCACGGGGAAGTGTTCGTCACGGACGATGGCGCCGAGACCGATTTGGATCTGGGCCATTATGAGCGTTTTATCGATATCAATCTTTCGAAGAACAGCAACGTGACGACTGGGAAAATCTACTCCTCGGTCATCGGCAAGGAACGCCGCGGCGAGTATCTCGGCGGAACGGTTCAAGTTATCCCTCATATTACGAACGAAATTAAGGAGCGTGTCTTCCGCGCCGGGCGTGAAGCCGGATCGGACGTGGTGATCACCGAGATCGGCGGGACCGTCGGCGACATCGAGAGCTTACCGTTCCTGGAAGCGATTCGTCAAATCAAGAGCGACATCGGACGCGAGAACGTGATGTATATTCACGTGACGCTAATTCCATATATCAAGGCAGCCGGTGAAGTGAAAACGAAGCCGACCCAGCACAGCGTAAAAGAGCTTCGCAGCATCGGGATTCAGCCAAACGTGATCGTATGCCGTACGGAGCATGAGCTTTCGGATGACATCAAGGGGAAAATCGCCCAGTTCTGCGATGTGGATCCTAGCGCGGTTGTCGAGTGCCGTGATGCCGATACGCTGTATGAGGTGCCGCTGAACCTGCGCGACGAAGGGCTCGACGAGATCGTTGTGAATCATCTGAAGTTGACGACGCCGACTCCGGATATGCGGGAGTGGGAGAGCCTCGTAGAGCGTATCAACAAGCTGGAGAAAACCGTAGAAATCGCCATCGTCGGTAAATACGTGGCGCTGCATGATGCTTATCTCAGTGTGGTGGAGTCGTTGTCCCACGCCGGCTTCGACGCTAACGCAGACGTGAAGATCCGCTGGGTGAATGCCGAGGAAGTGACGGATGAGAACGTGGCTGAGCTGCTGCAAGGCGTTGGCGGGATTCTCGTGCCGGGCGGCTTCGGTGACCGTGGTATCGAAGGCAAGATTACGACGATCCGTTATGCCCGCGAGAACCGGATTCCGTTCTTCGGCATTTGCTTGGGGATGCAGGTAGCGGTGATTGAATACGCCCGTTCGCTCGCCGGACTTCAAGGCGCCAACAGCTCGGAGATCAACCCGTCCACCGAATATCCGGTGATCGACCTGCTGCCGGAACAGAAGGATATCGAGGATCTGGGCGGTACGATGCGGCTGGGACTGTACCCTTGTAAGTTGACACCGGGATCGCTTGCTATGCAATGTTATGACGACGAGCTGGTATACGAACGCCATCGTCATCGGTATGAGTTCAACAATACGTACCGCGAGACACTGGAGCGTGTTGGCCTGCGGATTTCCGGGACCTCGCCGGACGGCCGGCTGGTGGAAATCGTCGAGCTTCCGGATCATCCTTGGTTCCTGGCCGTGCAATTCCATCCGGAGTTCACTTCCCGGCCGAACCGCCCGCAGCCTCTGTTCCGCGAGTTCGTGAAAGCTTCGATCGCGCACTTGTCCTAAACGCGGATGGACGTTGAGTCCCAACCTCGGGACACCCTGTCATTTTTGGGTCGTCCGATTTTTTAAGGCTCTTTTTTCCAGTGGAGAAGGGTTTTGCAAATCGGGAGCGAAGTAATTAGTTATGACAAGGATTACAGGGTGGACTTGTAGGAGGGCTTTTCGGTGGAAGAGAAGAAAGTGTTAATTGTCGATGATCAGAACGGTATCCGCATTTTATTGATGGAAGTGTTCAGCAGTGAAGGGTATAAAACGTTTCAGGCGGCCAACGGCAAAATGGCTTTGGAAATCGTCCGCAGCGATTCGCCGGATTTGGTGCTTCTCGACATGAAAATCCCGGGGATGGACGGTTTGGAAATCCTTAAGCATATCAAAGAGGCGAATCCGGAGATCAAGGTCATTATGATGACGGCATACGGCGAGCTCGATATGATCAAGGAAGCCACAGACCTTGGCGCTCTGATGCATTTTACGAAACCCTTTGACATTGATGAAATGCGCGCAGCGGTTAACATGCAGCTTAAAGGCGGAGCTCGTCTTTAGCGGGATGGCCGCGATGAAAAGAAGGCCTTCTTTAGAAGAGCGTCGTGGAATCACGCGGTCTCCTAAAGAAGGTCTCTTTTTTGTGGGGCAAATTCGCACAAGGCGTTCACAAACGAAAGGAAAGCATGAATAGTATTTTTGACAGGTTGTGGTATAATAAGAAAGTGTGTGAATGTCGGCTAAATAAGATAAAATCCCACATCCTTAGGAGGATTGAAACCCATGCCATTAGTATCAATGACTGACATGTTGAACAAAGCCCTTGCCGGCAAATATGCCGTAGGCCAGTACAACATCAATAACTTGGAATGGACACAAGGTATTCTGGCTGCAGCCGAAGAAGAGAAATCCCCAGTAATCCTGGGCGTTTCCGAAGGCGCTGCCCGTCATATGGGCGGTTTCTACACCGTTGTTAAAATGGTGGAAGGCTTGCTGCATGACATGAAAATTACGGTTCCTGTCGCGATTCACCTCGACCACGGTTCGAGCTTTGATAAATGTAAAGAAGCGATTGATGCGGGCTTTACATCCGTAATGATCGACGGTTCCCATCATCCGATCGACGAGAACATCGCGATGACGAAGAAAGTCGTTGAATACGCTCATGCCAAAGGCGTTTCGGTTGAAGCCGAAGTTGGCACGGTTGGCGGTCAAGAAGACGACGTGATCGGCGGTATTCAATACGCTGACTTGAACGAGTGTGTTCGCATCGTTAAAGAGACCGGTATCGATACCCTTGCTCCTGCCTTGGGCTCCGTGCATGGTCCTTACCATGGCGAACCGAACCTCGGGTTCAAAGAAATGGAAGAAATCCGCGACGCGGTTAAGCTTCCGCTGGTGCTTCATGGCGGGACAGGCATTCCGACGCATGATATCACCAAAGCGATTTCGCTGGGTACATCCAAAATCAACGTGAACACCGAGAACCAAATCGCGTTCACGAAAGCGGTTCGTGAAGTCCTGGCTGCAAAACCGGACGCATACGATCCTCGTAAATACATCGTTCCTGGCCGTGACGCGATCAAGGCTACGGTTGTTGGCAAAATCCGCGAGTTTGGTTCCAACAACAAAGCTTAAGGATCAACGCCAAGCGTTTGCGCCGTACTGCCATTAGGGTAGATACGGCGCAAGCTTTAGGACGGACAAGGCCTTGGACCGTCCAGTTGAATAAGGTGACTTGGAGAGTACACCGCTTAGACGGTGTCTTTCCATTTCTGCCGTTAAAAATCATGGGCTGTGTACCGACGCAAATACGTAGGGGGATCCTGGACTTATGGAGAAATTGATGATCCGTGGCGGACGTCCGCTGCGCGGAAGCGTTTCGATCAGCGGCGCAAAAAACAGCGCGATTGCGTTGATTCCGGCTGCGATCTTGGCAGAATCCGAAGTGGTTTTGGATAACTTGCCGATTTTGAGCGACGTGGCGGTATACTCGGAGATTTTGGAGGAGCTGGGTGCCCGCGTCATGTGGGATGGCAGTCAAATGCGCATTGATCCCACCCATATTCGTTCGATTCCGATGCCCAATGGGCCGGTAAAGAAATTACGGGCTTCCTATTATATGATGGGAGCGATGTTAGGACGTTTTAAGGAAGCGATCATCGGCATGCCGGGAGGCTGTAACTTTGAGCCTCGTCCGATCGACCAGCATATCAAAGGGTTTGAGGCGTTAGGGGCCACCGTAACCAATGAACACGGTGCCATTCATTTGCATGCAAAAGAGCTGCGCGGCGCAAAGGTGTACCTGGACGTCAGCAGCGTGGGAGCGACGATTAATATTATGCTGGCGGCGACCAGAGCCAAAGGCGCTACGATTATCGAAAATGCGGCGAAAGAGCCTGAAATTATAGATGTGGCCACTTTATTAAACTCCATGGGAGCCGTGATTAAAGGGGCCGGTACGGAGACGATCCGGATTGAAGGGGTTAATGAGCTGAAAGGCTGCCGTCATTCTATTATCCCTGACCGTATTCAAGCGGGAACTTATATGATCGCGGCTGCGGCAACGCGGGGCGATGTGGTGATTGACGGCGTCATTCCGAAACACTTGGAGGCGTTAACCGCCAAGCTGTTGGAAATGGGGGCTGAGGTGGAAGAACTGGATGAGAGCATTCGCGTCATTGGCCGCCCGGATTACCATCATGTCGACGTTAAGGCGTTAGTCTACCCCGGTTTTCCGACGGATATTCAGTCACCGATGACCAGTTTGCTTACCCAGGCCAAAGGGGTCAGCGTACTAAGCGATTTCGTGTACAGCAACCGATTTAAGCATGTGCCGGAGCTGGTACGGATGGGCGCGAAAATCCGCGTAGAAGGTCGTTCGGCGATCATCGAAGGCGGACCGCTGAATGCAGCCAAAGTGAAAGCGGCCGATCTGCGCGCGGGTGCGGCGCTGGTCGTAGCTGGACTCACCGTGCCAGAAGGGATTACCGAGGTCTTTGGCGTTGAGCTCATCGACCGGGGGTATGATCATCTGGTGCCGAATCTGCGTGCGTTGGGTGCCGATGTTTGGCGGGAGACGGAAGAATAACTTGCCGCTCCGGCGCATAAGTTGCCAAGGATAGGGCATAATAGGCCAATGAGTCTATCATTACGCCATACTTCATAGATTTCAATAAAATTGAATAGGTGGTTATTTTAATATGGATCTACAAATCGCCGATCTGGAAGGGATGAAGCTTACCGAGCTGTACAAGCTGGCGAAGCAATATCAGATCCCTTATTACGGCCAATTAAAGAAGAAAGAATTGATTTTCGCTATTCTAAGGGCACAGGCCGAACAAAGCGGCCTCATGTTTATGGAAGGCGTACTCGAAATTTTGCCGGAAGGGTACGGCTTCCTGAGACCGATAAATTATTTGCCCAGCACGGAGGATATTTACATCTCCGCTTCGCAAATCCGCAAGTTTGATCTGCGCACCGGGGATCTCGTTTCCGGGAAGTGTCGAACACCGAAGGAAAACGAGCGATATTTCGGCCTTCTGCAAGTCAATGCCGTTAACGGCGAGAACCCGTCCATCGCGGCGGAACGTCTGCATTTCCCAGCGCTGACTCCACTCTATCCGCAGACCAAATTGGTGCTCGAAACTTCCCCAAATCATTTATCCACCCGCATTATGGATTTGCTTGCCCCGGTCGGACTCGGCCAACGCGGTTTGATCGTGGCGCCGCCTAAAGCAGGGAAGACTTTGCTGCTGAAGGAAATCGCCAACAGCATCTCCACCAACAATCCCGACATTGAGTTATTCGTATTGTTGATCGACGAACGTCCGGAAGAAGTCACCGATATGCAGCGTTCGGTCAAAGGCGAAGTCATCGCTTCTACGTTTGACGAGCTGCCGGAGAATCATATCAAGGTGGCGGAACTTGTGTTGCAGCGCGCGTTGCGGCTGGTGGAGCACAAGAAGGACGTCGTGATTTTGCTGGATAGCATTACGCGTCTGGCTCGTGCCTATAACTTGGTGGTTCCGCCGTCCGGGCGTACGCTCAGCGGGGGGATCGATCCGGCGGCTTTCCATCGTCCGAAGCGTTTCTTTGGCTCGGCCCGGAACGTGGAAGAGGGCGGCAGCTTGACGATTTTGGCAACGGCTTTGGTGGATACCGGTTCGCGAATGGACGATATTATTTATGAGGAATTCAAAGGCACCGGGAACATGGAGCTGCATTTGGATCGCAAGCTGGCGGAACGCCGGATTTTCCCGGCCATCGATATTCGCCGCTCCGGTACGCGCCGCGAGGAAGTACTGTTGAGCAAGGAAGAGCTGGATACGATCTGGTCGATCCGCAAAAACATGAACGATTCTTACGACTTTGTGGAAGGCTTCCTGAAAAAACTGCGCGACTCCAAGACCAATGCCGAATTCTTGGCTTCTTTCGACGTTTCCGGCAACACCCCTTCAGGTGGTGGCAACGGCGGGGCGCGTCGCCCGGTTCGGTCGGGCTCAACATCTTCGCGGACAAGTGCAACTTCGACGGGTGCCGGAAGCACGCAGAACTCTACGGTTTAATACGTTTATACGAGATCCCTCAGGAGGGCTTCATTTCCTGAGATGAATATTATGAGGAGAACAACATGTACTTAGTGTATGCAGATGAACAAGGACAGGTCTATGATCATCCGTCGCTGTACGGCTTGGCTCGCAGCGCGGACATGATCGTGGAGATCATGGAGGATGAGCTGATTCCGCTTCCGGATGGGGCAACCTTGGTGGGCTTGCCGTCCACCCGACCGATCGGCATGGACCCGGATACCGGCGAAATGAAGCCGCTCCCGGGTGATGTTCAGGCAGTAGGTGCTCTGCTTCCGCAAGGCTATACCCGTCTTTGTCTGCCGGGGTATGTGAAGACCGACAAGGATTATAAACTGCCTTTGTTTGGGTATTCCGCGGTTGTGTGGAAGGACGGTCAGTTCTACGTGACAGCACGCTTGTCGGATGATCCCGAGAAGTGGAACCCGCTGAATTGCGATCCTCTTGAACTGAAAAATCAAGTCAAAGCCTATACTTCCCGATATCCGGAGAATCGGCTTTATGAGCATTTATCGAATTGTGCGTTGGGCTATGAATGCCTAACGGCTTCCAATACGTTCCTGAACCGTTGGGAAGGGGCGGTCCCCGTCTCTTATTCCTGCAATGCGGGTTGCTTCGGCTGCATTTCAGAACAGCCGGACGACAGCGGATTCGTCTCACCGCAGACGCGGATGAACTTCCGGCCGCGCGTTGAGGAGCTGGTGGAGGTGATGATGGAGCATCTAACCACCCCGGAATCGATCATCAGCTTTGGCCAAGGCTGTGAGGGGGAACCGTCCACGCAGGCCAAGCTGATCATCGAGTCGATTCGCGAGGTTCGGCGGCGGACGGATATGGGCTACATCAATATCAACACCAATGCGGGTCTCTCCGATCACATCCGGGGAATCGTGGATGCCGGCCTGGATCTGATGCGGGTGAGCACGATCAGCGCGTTGGACGATCACTACAACGCCTACTACAAACCACGTGGATACACGCTGGCGAATGTGGAGAAGTCACTCAAGTATGCTTCGGACCAAGGGGTATATACCTCCATCAACTATTTGATTTTTCCCGGGGTCACGGACCGTGAGGAAGAAGTGGAAGCAATGATCGAATTCGCGCGTCGCACCAAGTTGAAGTTGATTCAGCTGCGTAACCTGAACATTGACCCTGAGAGCTATCTGGACTTGATTCCGAAGGCGAAAGGGGAGATTCTCGGCATGAAGCAGGCGATCGAGATTTTTCAGGAGGAGCTTCCGGACGTTGTGATCGGATCATATACGCATGTGCCGCCAACTGAATTGGCCCGCGTCAAGGTACGAGGATAAAACAGGCAATTGCGCGAAAGGTTGCCCCGTGCTATAATGCGTTTGTGTGTCATATAACTCTGGGCACGACTGAGGCTCAGGGCGGAAAGAGGTGAAAGTGATGAAAGAAGCAATTCAACCAAAATATCACGTGACTACGGTAACTTGCGCTTGCGGTAACACGTTCGAGACGGGTTCCGTGAAACAAGACCTGCGCGTTGAAATTTGCTCCAACTGCCATCCATTCTTCACCGGGAAGCAGAAATTCCTGGATGCTGGTGGACGTGTGGATAGATTCAAAAAGAAATACGGTATCTAAGATACCCTTTTCCAAGCGAAATGACGAAGAACGTCTTTGCCGATCTGATGATGGGCGGAGGCGTTTTTTTCTTTTTTACATTGTAAAAGTGAGGGAGGGGGATGGGAATGGCAATGGACTTTGATCAGGTGCATCAGGTATGGTTGGACATGCATCGCAACCGTCGTTCCGGCGAACGAAAAGATCGGTTGGAGCGAGGACATGGGCATGGGGAGCAGTTGTTTTTGCGTAACGTATGGTGGCCCTTGCGGGGGAATTTGGACAACCTCCATCCGGAATACGAAATCGCCGATTGGCGAGGGCGGCCGTATTTTGCGGATTTTGCTTGGTTAACGGAAGCTGTAAAGCTCATCATTGAGGTTAAAGGGTTCGGGCCGCATGTTCGCGATATGGATCGCACGATGTATAGCCGGGAGTTGAACAGGGAAGTTTTTCTGCAAACTATGGGTTATCGGGTCATTTCCTTGTCCTATGACGATGTGGAACGACAGCCGGAGGTTTGCATTATGCTGCTTCGGATGTTGTTGAGCCGATTTGAGGTGTCTGGACAAAGGGCGGATCTTCCCAAGTTGGCGTTGAAATCAACGTTACTACAGGCGGTTCAGTTAGGCAAACCCATTCGTCCGAAGGATGTAGAGAGGCAGCTGGGCGTAAATCATCGGACCGCGGTGCGATATTTACAGCAGCTGGGCCAGCTGGGCTGGCTGCATCCGCGCTCCAGTGGGGAGTCGGGCCGGGTTCGGACGTATGAGGTAGTGCGCCGGGATTGGGAGGCGTTTGACTGGTGAGTGGGGAGCGTATGGGCTTGACCCCCTTGCATCACTTTATGGGGGGGCCGGCCATCAGTAGATGCAACGTAACTAGCCCTTGATGCCTCGGCGCCACCTTGATGCCCGGTGGCCAGACCTAGGAGTCCTGACGCCAAACCTTCTTCCCGTCCGCTAACCCTCGGGTGCCTCGGTGCTAACCCCTGCTGCCTGCTCGCTAGCTCTCGGTACCTCAGTGCTGACCCTTGCTGCCTGCCTGCTAGCTCTCGGTACCTCGGTGCTGATCCTTGCTGGCTGGTCGCTAGTCCCTAGGTGCACGGATGCCACCCCTTCGCCCGACGCTAACCCACTGTGTCCCATGGCTAACTCTCGTTATCCCGTCGCCAAGTGTAAAAGTGCAGTTGATTCGAGCTAAAATGAGGAAATTTGCTTGATGGAATGTAAAAGTGCAGTTCAGAAAGGTGGAAAAGGGGCGGTTTGGCTGCAATAGGCGGAATTAGACTGCACTTTTACAGTTGAACCAGCAAAATCACGCCAATTTGGCGAAATGAACTGCACTTTTACATTTCAGCCGGTCGCTGCTAGCCGACCAGAGAGAAGAATAAATTAGGCATGTGACTCCTAGCGCCCCCGGATGGGTCCCCTCGCCGTCGCCAAGTGTAAAAGTGCAGTTGACTCGGGCTAAAATGAGGAAATTTGCTTGATGAGATGTAAAAGTGCAGTTCAGAAAGGTGGAAAAGGGGCGGTTTGGCTGCAATAGGCGGAATTAGACTGCACTTTTACAGTTGAACCGGCAAAATCACGCCAATTTGGCGAAAGGAACTGCACTTTTACATTTCAGCCGGTCCCTTAGCGGTCGGAGAGGGGCGTACAAACAAAAAGCAGGTCGGAGACGATGGCCGACATCGGTATGTCCGCCCTCAAATCCCCAACCCGCTTATTATTGAAAGCTTACTGCTTCTTTCTTCTACTTCTTAAACTCCACACTTTGCTTAAGGCTGGTCCACTCTTCGCTCTTGATAATGCCCAGCCGCCATAAGGCGATACCCTTTAGATCATAGCGCTTAGCAAGTCCGATCAGCGTTTTGACGGTGTTCTGATCTTCGCTGTCCAGATTTAAACCGAGGATCAGCTTGCTGGCACTGGTTTCTTTCAAAGCCAGACGGATCGCTTCATCCACTTTATCCGCAGGTTGCGGCCGACCGCTGTTGTCTCCCGGGAGGTAATCGTAAGCCATGATCACGATTTCGTCTGCCAGGGCTCCCAATGTTTTATAGTCATAACCTTGATAGGATGAGTTCAGCGGGTGCAGTGCCAAGGACAGCTTGAGACCTGCCGCCCGGGTTTGTTTCGACAATTCCTTAACGAAATTGTTAAAAGCCTGCCGCGTTGCTGTTTTCTCCGTCGTTAAGCCAAGCCCTTCGAAATCCAGCATAATACCTTGAAACGCCTTCTCCTTTGCCGCGTTGATCATATCGGTGATCGCCTGCTGCCGTAGGTCTGGGTCCTCGACGATTTTGGTGAGTTCGCCCTTTACGTCGCTGGAGTAGACCATCAGATACGGTAAGGTTCGGGCGGAGGCCGCGTCGTTCACGAGGCTGTCCGCAGTAACTTCCCCAGCAGGTTGCGGCAGTCTGAACAGATCGCCTGTTTGCGTGAACTTCCCGTTCTCGTCGATGCGGCTCCAGCCGAAAGCGACGGCGTCCAGACTAGGAACGGCCCCGACCTCCGAGAAGGAGGCAAAGGCGTAGAAGCCCAGCGTATACATCCGTTCCTGCGGGGAGGCGATGGATACCGTCCGCGATGCTTGATCCCACCCGACCTGAGCCCCGAACTGTTGGCTGAAGAAGCTGAGCGGAATCAGCGTATTCCCTTCGACAGACCGAGGGGCCACCGCCAATGGAACGGAAGTGTTGTTCACTTTCGCTGTTTTGCTATTTAGCGTTAATTGTACGTGGATCGCTTCGGCCCCTGTGCCTTTGACGGCGGTGATCGTTTTGGAGGTTTGGTTCCAGGTGACCGTAATCCCCAACGCTTCGGATATGGAGCGGAACGGAACCAGCGTTGTGCCGTTCACAATCATCGGTTCGCCCGAAAAGGCCAGCGGATATCCGTCCAGCAGAATCTGCACCGATGCTGCTGCCTCGGCCCGAGACGGCTGCATTCCCACCAAGCTACCGGCGAAAAGGGTGGCGACCAGCAAGAGTTTCCCAATGGATCTCATTTGTTTCTCCTCTCATACTTAATACTCTGTGTTCTATTCTATTAATATATCAAACTAGAACTAGAGTTGCATGGTGTGGGAGAGGCACAAATTAGTGATAGCCATGGCATAGACTAGGCATTGATCGGATATGGAACAGGCGCAAAACAGGAAGAGGGCAGAAAGAGAACAGAACGAGGACACGCGCACTGAGCAGGGGGAGAACGGGAAACGAACAGGCACTAAGCAGGAATAGAACGAGAATGAACAGATGTGGATCGGGAAAAGATACTTGACGCCGACCGCGCCGACCAGACACGACCAAGCACCAATCGTGCCCACCAGTCAGCGACCAGACACTAGCACTTACAAAGCACCTACCAGTCACCGACCAAGCGCTGATTAAGTACAAACCAGACACCAACTAGCTCAAATGAGCCACCCCAGCCAACTTCTTCCCTCCGGTTGCATTTTGTACAGGCATGAGCTATACTTAGTTTCACCGTGCTAGATGGGGAGGTAGCGGTGCCCTGTAACTCGCAATCCGCTATAGCGAGGTTGAAGTCCTGTTAGAGGTCTTGTCGATGTGAGGCCGGTCTTTACGGCAGATGTTGACGGACGGGTCCTCCGCAAGGAGTACCTGCGAACCTGGTCAGGTCCGGAAGGAAGCAGCCATAAGCAGTATTACTCCTGTGCCGGAGGGCAGCCTGTCCCGAGTCATGCCGTAAAGGTGCCGCTCGGATCGCAACGATCAATAACAGGTGCACGGTGAATACTTGATAAGAATACATCTTTGTCTGCGGACAGGGGTGTTTTTTTTGTACATAGAGCAAATGGCTATAGTATAATAAGGAAACGACAACCGTCGTTTGAAGGAAAGAAAGAGGTGCCGCATAATGGAGCATATTGCGCTGTACCGGGCTTGGCGGCCGCAGTCGTTTCAAGACATGGTGGGGCAGCAGCATATCATCCGCACGTTGCAGAATGCGATTCGCGAACAGCGGCTGTCGCATGCCTATCTGTTCAGCGGTCCGCGGGGAACCGGAAAAACCAGTGCCGCGAAAATTTTAGCCAAAGCCGTAAACTGTGAAAAGGGACCTGCGGCAGAACCGTGCAACGAATGCGATGCGTGCCGGAGGATCACGGCTGGCGCCGTCATGGATGTACTTGAGATTGACGCCGCTTCCAACCGGGGGGTTGAGGAGATCCGCGATCTGCGGGAGAAAGTTAAATATGCCCCTACGGAAGTGCGGCAGAAGGTTTATATCATCGATGAAGTCCACATGCTGACCACGGAAGCTTTCAACGCGCTCTTAAAAACATTGGAGGAACCGCCTCCGCATGTGATGTTTATATTAGCGACTACCGAACCGCATCGTTTACCAGCTACCGTCATCTCGCGGTGTCAGCGCTTTGACTTCCGCCGCGTATCGCTGGAGGAGCAAAGCGAGCGCTTGCGGGTGATCTGCGAGCAGGAAGGTATCGAGGCGGAGAAGGAAGCGATCGAGTATATCGCCAGATTGTCCGACGGCGGCATGCGTGACGCCTTAAGCATTTTGGATCAAATCGCCTCCTTCTCCGGGCGCAAGGTCTCGTACCAACAGGTCCTAGACATGACCGGCGGCATCGCCTCACGGCAGTTCGCAGAACTGGCCAAGACACTGCTGGCCGGCGATATCGGCGGCATGCTGCAGATGATCGATGGCTTTATGCAGGAAGGCAAAAGCGCGGACAAATGCATGGAGAACCTGCTGTACTATTTCCGTGATTTGCTGATGGTGAAGATGGTACCGAAGGCGGACAAGTTGACGGAGCGCGTGCTGGATCCCCAGGATTTTGCGGAGATTGCCGAGGGCTTTACGAAACCCCAACTGTTCCGCATCATCGATACGCTAAACCACTATCAGACGGAAATGAAATACGCTGTCCAACCACAAACGCTGTTCGAGGTCGCTTTGTTAAAGATCTGCACGTTTGGAGGAGAGGGCGCCGTTGAGCAACCGGCTTTGACCCGCAGTGCGGGAACGGGGGCCGGGGCGACTGCCGATGCTTCCGAGGTCCAACAACTCCGCCGTCAGCTGGCGGAAATGGAGGCGAAGCTGGATCGTGCGCTGCAGGGCGGGCTTGCCGCAGGTGGATCCGCTTCGGGAGGCACGGCGGCGGGAGGGAATCGCCCTTCGCGAAGCCCCGCACCACGCGTGGCCTCGAAGGCCAAAATTCCAGCTGGAATGGATCAATATCTTGCGAACCGTAACAGTCCAGAGTTCATGGATATCCAGCAGAAATGGAACCAAGTACTCCAGGCCGTTAAGGATGCTAAAATTACGATTCATGCGTGGTTTGTGAACGGGGAGCCTGTTTCGGTATCGGAGGAGAACGTGCTTGTCGCATTCAAAAACGACATTCACCGCGAGACCACCGAGAAGCCGGCTAACAAGCAGGTGATTGAAACGGTTATAGAGCGCCAATTGGGCAAACCGTACCATTTGGTCACGATGATGCTGAAGGATTGGACCGATGCGCTGCAAGGCGCGGGTGAACGTCCCGGCGGCGAACCGTTCGAGCTGGAGCCTCCGCCAGAGGATGGCGGATCCGGTAAAGAGCCTTGGGTGGACGAAGCGTTGAATATTTTCGGGGATGACCTGGTCGTCATCAAGGAATAACTAAACACCGGCTAGGTATAGACCGTAATAATGGGGTTATGTTTTTTCTATATAACGCATGACGTACATGCAGACTAACTTAAGGAGATGTGATCAACGTGAACAATATGAACCAAATGATGAAGCAAGTGAAAAAAATGCAGGAGCAAATGCTGAAAGCGCAGGAAGAACTTGCGAGTAAAACCGTCGAAGGCAGCGCAGGCGGCGGTGTCGTTACGGTCCAAGTGAACGGGCATAAAAAAGTACTGGCCCTGAACATTAAACCGGAAGCGGTGGATCCGGACGACGTGGAAATGCTGCAGGATTTGGTGCTCACAGCGGTCAATGACGCTTTGACGAAAGCCGAAGAACTGGCGAACCAGGACATGGGCAAGTTTACGGGCGGAATGAAAATTCCTGGCCTGTTCTAATTTTACAAACTGAAGGAGAAGGCCCCATTGTATTATCCCGAACCGATCGCGAAGCTGATCGATGCTTTTACCCATTTGCCCGGTATCGGGCCAAAGACGGCGGCCAGACTGGCTTTTCACGTGCTGCGCATGAAGGAAGATGACGTCATCGATTTCGCCAAAGCGCTGGTAAGCGTGAAGCGTAACCTCCATTACTGCTCCGTCTGCTGCAACATCACGGATACGGACCCCTGCCGAATTTGTCAGGACAAGACTCGCGACGCTTCCGTTATTTGCGTTGTACAGGAGTCCAAGGATTTGGTGGCGATGGAGCGGACGAAGGAGTTCGATGGATACTATCATGTGCTGCAAGGGGCTATCTCGCCGATGGAAGGCTTGGGACCGGATGATATCCGGCTCAAGGAGCTGCTGAACCGGTTGAGCGATGAACGGGTGAAGGAGCTGATCCTGGCCACCAACCCGAACATTGAGGGGGAGGCAACCGCCATGTATATTTCCCGTCTTGTGAAGCCTTTTGATATTCGCGTCACCCGGATTGCGCACGGGCTGCCGGTTGGCGGCGACCTGGAGTATGCGGATGAAGTGACACTATCCAAGGCGCTGGAAGGGCGTCGAGAACTAAATTAGATTTTTTTCTTATCGTTTGGATACCAAAGAACTTTAGGCCCAGCGCTTTTGCTTGGGTTTAAAGTTCTTTTTGTTTGCCGTTTTTGCGGTTCTAAGTTTGTCCCTCTCCCGATAAACATGAAATAAAACCGGATGGGGAGGCGACAGGCTTGAAGATATTAAAACCCTGGGGAGGCGAAGGCCGCTCGAACCTGATTCGAAGAGATGCTGCGTTGGAATATAAGCGAGAGTTGTACGAGGAAGTTATCAAGGCGCTAAGAGAGTGGGAGCGGGCCTGTATCGCTTTTGAGGAAGCGGTGGGACATGACGAGGTGGATGTGGCCATTTACACTCTGGAGGCGGCGGAGCGAAGATACCAGATCCAGCTCAAGGCGGCGAAGCAGGCTCAGGTAGATTGGGACGCCTTTCGCAACGGATCCTATTTTGGGGAAAGTTCATGAATTTAGAGGGGGGAGGGTAAAAAAATGAAGCTCGTGCTGATCGGCGTTCTTGCCGTGTCGTTGGCGTTACTGCTTTATATTTTGTTCTCGCGCAAAATCGGGTGGGTGTGGCTTCCTCGGTTTGGGTTGCATATTGTGCTAGCGGCACTGGGGATCTATGTGATCAATTTCTCGGGATTATTAACCGAAGTGTATATCCCTTTAAATCCAGTTACGTTAAGCACGGTATTGGTCCTGGGCCTGCCTGGAGTGGCTCTGTTGGTTAGCCTAAAATTAACCATGATCTGAAGGTTGACTCCGCTTGTTCTTCTGTGGTACATTATAAATCGCTTCGCCGGCGGGACAAGCCGGACAAGGACTTCCAGATGGTGACAATAAAAAAGACCTTGACTAAAGAATGGGCGACGTGATATATTATAAAGGTCGCTGCTGAAACGAAGCGATAACGAAATTATAACGTTTGATCTTTGAAAACTGAACAACGAGTGAGTAATAAATGAGATTTTAAATCTCGTCAGTTTTGAAATGAGCAAGTCAAACACTTTATTGGAGAGTTTGATCCTGGCTCAGGACGAACGCTGGCGGCG
>NZ_LN909049.1 GCF_001486505.1 Paenibacillus rubinfantis | reverse complement strand
ATGGAGCTGACAGGTACTAATCGGTCGAGGGCTTATCCAAACAACTCCAAAAAGTGGCGTCAGGCTGAACAAGCCGATTCGAGCACTTGAGGAGACTAACACGCAAATTCGTTTCGTATCCAGTTTTTAAGCGATCAAAACGCTTGAACCGTTTGGTGGCGATGGCGGAGGGGTCCCACACGTTCCCATCCCGAACACGACCGTTAAGCCCTCCAGCGCCGATGGTACTTGGACCGAAGGGTCCTGGGAGAGTAGGACGTCGCCAAGCAAAAGAGAAAGAGCACTGCCGTTGATTCGGTGGTGCTCTTTTTGTGTTTCCGTGTAAAGCCTGTAAAAGTGCAGGTTTATGTTCTCATTTACTGAATAGGTGGAGTTTGCTCCCCAAGTGCCTGCACTTTTGCAGGTATTTTTGTTTAATCCGCAAATTTGCTCTCAAAAAACGGCATTTTTACAGGAACATTACTTTGACCAATGCGATTGTTACTAAAATAAGTGCGAATCTGCAGTTATTTCAGGCGTAATCCGCCGATTTCAGGGTAATAGATGCTACAGTGCATTTATTTTCGGCGATTTAAGCGAATTCCGACCTATTGCGCAAAATTAAGTGCATTATTGCAGCTATTGAGCTTAACTAACCGGAAACGTGCCAAATTAACTGCTTACCCGCAACTATTTTTGACAAGAGACAGCCCAGCTATAGATGTGAAGACTCCACTAAGCAGAGAAGAAAGAGCACCACCATTGATTCGGTAGTGCTCTAGAGTAATAATTATTATGGCGTTAAACGAGGAGCATGACGGTGGTGGGTCCCTTGTTCGAAGCTATAAGCGAGCTTAATCAGGGTTCCCTCGTCAAAAGCGCGGCCCAGGAACTCGATCCCTACCGGCAGGCCGTCAGACGTAAATCCAGCGGGTACCGTAATAGCCGGGAATCCGGAGAATGGACTCAGGCGGTTGTTGTTCCCAGATGATTGGCCTTCACCAATTAACGCAGGCGGTTGGGTGCTTGTCGGATAGACAATGGCATCCAGGTTATTGTCCGCCATCACCTTCAGGAGAGATTCACGGGTTAAGCTGGTCCGTTTCAGCACGATATCCTTATATTCCTGAGTGTCAAGGGATTCACGGGCTTCGCGTGCTTTCATGGATTGCTCTTGCGTTTTATCATATTCTCCCGAGGTGATGATTTCCGCCAAGCTGTGGTAAGGGGCGTCTTCACCTAGTTCTTTCAAATAATCGTTTAATTGGAATTTAAACTCGTAACCGCTTAGGCTAGGGTACTTGTTGATCTCAGTCAGATTGGGGATCTGGATAGGAACAGCCGTCGCGCCAAGGGATTCCAGCTCTTGGACAGCGTTAGTTACCACATCGGAGACGGCTTTTTCTTGTTCGTTACCTTCTGGGAATAGCTCTGTTGCTACGCCGATACGGGCGCCTTTTAATCCGTTGGCATCCAGGAAACGGGTATAGCTCTCCGGGATACGGCCCACGCTATAGGCGGTAGCCACATCGTCTGGATCATAGCCCGCCGTAGCGTCCAGTAGAATGGCTGCATCTTCAACCGTGCGGGCCATCGGACCACCAACGTCCTGGGTCAGAGCCAACGGGATAATGCCATCCCGGCTCGATAAGCCGATCGTCGGCCGGATGCCAACGAGGCTGTTGAAGCTGGATGGAATGCGAATCGAACCGCCGGTGTCCGTACCTAGTCCGGCGACAGCCAGGTTGGCGGCGATCGCCGCTCCAGTGCCGCCGCTGGAACCGCCGGGATAACGATCCAGCGCGTATGGATTTTTCGTTTGGCCGCCTAACGAGCTGGAGGTGGTAATGCCAAAAGCAAACTCATGCAGATTGGTTTTGCCTAATATGATGGCACCGGCTTCTTTAAGCTTAGCGACTTGATCCGCATCCTGATCAGGAACGGAGTCTTGTAGGCATAAGCAGCCGGCCGTGGTAGGCATGTCGGAGGTATCGAAGTTATCCTTCACCAAGATGGGAATCCCGTGCAGCGGTCCTCGTGGTCCCTTTTCGGCCCGTTCTTGATCTAACGCTTCGGCAATGTCCAGCGCCTCGGGATTAATCGTTAAGACAGCCTGAAGGGAGATCCCTTGATCATCGTATTTGGCGATGCGATCGAGATACATCTGGACCAACTGCTTGGAAGTTAGTTTCCCTTGCTCCATCGCAAGTTGAATTTCCGGGATCGTAGCTTCCGGGAGCACAAAGGGCTTCAGATAGCTAAGCACACGTTCATGAAGGCGTTCCAGATCAGCGGGTGTGAGCGGCTCAGCAGGTCGGAACGAAGTAGCGGAATATCCCTTCATAAGACCGGCCTTAACGACGGCACCAACGGCTCCAGCGTAGGTTGCCTGGTCCGGTACGTCACGGAAGGACTCGGCAGCTTCCTCCAGCCCCAGCCATTGTTGAAGCAACACAGCAACATGGCTTCGAAGCACGCGGGTGCCCGTAACCTCCGGCATCGTAAAGGAGCCACCCGCTTCGGCAGCCACTTGTTTCATGGACTGGCGGAATTGTTCGCCGGTGACAAGCGATGGGATTACAGCCGTATCCGACCATGCGGATGAAGCGGCTTGGGCTTGCGGGATCGGGCCACTCCATACCCCGGAGACGAGTAGAGCAGCGAGCAGAAATCCGCCTGCTTTTTTCCAATGTAGTCGATTTCGAATCATATCCAATCCCCTCTCTCCTGCGAAATGATGAAGTTGTTGTGAACTATCATAATTTCATGTTAGGTATAGTGACAAAGAGGATAATTTCTTGATAAAACGCATACATAATGGATTATTGCGGAGGTTTATCGTTTTTCTCTGGATTCCTTTTATTAATAATTTTTCATTAAGGAATAATTTGTGTCATGTTAACTTACAAATATATAACGTTATTTTTGTGATTTTCAGAAAAACACTGAATTATTTTCAGTTTCTACCAATTGGAATGTAACCATTTTGTTACCGACATGGATAAGACACCCGTTATAATTAGAATGGTATCTTAGCATCTAGGGCATTTAACCTATCCGGAATCTATATCAGAATGACAACATGGAATTTTTTCAGTATATAGGAAGGGTAAGGAGGAATGGATCATGCGGCGAAGAGGGTTAAGAATATCCTTATGCTTCATGTGGGGAGTCTTGATGATGATGGTAGTCATCGCAGGCTGTGCATCTTCCGAGCCATCGTGGACGGATTTTGTGGGATCAGCGGTCGAGAAGAATTTTCCCGTCCCCAAAGAGGCCAATCAAACGGAAACGGCTCTTAATAACTCGAAAATGGACTATGTGCATTATAAGCTAACCGGACTCCAAGAGAGCAGTGAAATCCCTGAGGCGTATGAGAAGGTGATCGCGGAGTGGGGATGGAAAGAGAAAACGGAGGAAAGTACCGGCACCACCCGAGTGTACGAAAAAGGAAAGCAAATTGTGCAGTTGACGCTGCACGATAACTCTTTTACGGTTCTGGTCCCTAAAAAGGAAGAAAAAATGGTCATTCAAGGTTTGGAAAGCAGTCCTTAATCGGAGGACTTCGGATATGAAGGCAAACGCTCGCTACCGGACAAGCCGGTGCTTTAGCATGTTAACAAGTAAAAAGCCTGAACTCTGCACGTGGTGCAGGGGCAGGCTTTTTTGTCATGTTGTTATTGCATGTAGTAGGCGATTTCGAGACCGGTGATTTTAATCATTCCGTCTTTGCGTTGTCCTCGTAAGGAGCCCAGCACGATAAAGCGCGGGATCATCAACCACAGGTGCCAGAAAAACAAAGAGAGCACAAAGGAGACCGGTGACCAGGGAATTAAAATGCCGATAATACAGCAACCAATCCAGGCTGAATGTAAGTGAACCCGTCGATATACGGGGTAGGCGATGTATTGATCAGGCATATAGCCGATCCATGGCATTTGACGAGAAAATCTCCAGCGCTTGCGATAAGAGTGGCTGACGATCATCAGTACGGAACGGGAGATCACGTATTGGATCCACAAGATGACCGGGATGGCCAACAGGAAGAAAAAGATGCTGACCCAGGATATAAAAACCGTTTCGGCGGCCAGCCAGATAACGGGAAGTATGGCTAAACTGTGGATGAGTGACTTCGGCAAAACCTTTTTTTTGAGCAGCGTGTAATGATAAAACGTCGCATTTGTCTCGGTTTCGGCGGACATCAGGCGTTCGATCCTCCTCGAATTCACTTCAGCTCCTGCTAAAAAAGCAGGGCGGCTCTTCTTAATTATATCGGACAAATCGAAGAATATTTAAGACGCCACGTACAAACACCGCCTCTGGACCGGCGGCATAAGATAAAGTAGGAAGGCAACTATGAAAAGGTTTAAAATAGTAGAATCTGTGTCATACTGATAGTAAAAAAGACAAGGTGGGATCGGGCATGGATGAGCTAGGCGTCAGAACTTGCATTATTTGCGGGGAGCCAAAAACCGAGGGCATTCATATCGTATCGGAATTTATCTGCGACGCTTGCGAAGCAGAGATGGTGCACACCGACGTGCAGGAGGAGAAATACCACTTCTTCATTCATCAAATGAAGCAGATCTGGGTGCAGAAAAATGCATAACACCGCTGGTTAAAGGGACCTGTTCATTTTGGGAGCGGGTCCTTTTATATTGCCCTACCGGTCGAAATAGCGGTAAAATGAAGCAAAGGTTGCAATCGCAATCGCGACAAACCATGAACCTATGGAAAACCTGAGTCGGAAGGATTAAGCATAGAATGGCAGAGGAACGAAACCTAAATGCCCCTTTGTATGAGGCTTTACTGCGATACCGGGAGAAAAAGGACGTTTCCTTTCATGTGCCGGGACATAAAAATGGACGAGCCTTACGCGATGAGGAACGTACGTTGGAAGAGTTAGCGCGCGTGATGGAAATCGACGTTACGGAAATCACCGGGACGGATGATCTCCATCATCCCGAGGGTGTTATCCGCGAGGGGCAGCTTTTGGCCGCCGCCCAGTTTGGGGCGGAGGAGACGTTTTTTCTGGTTGGCGGCAGTACAGCCGGCAACCTGGCGTTGATCCTGAGCGCGTGTACCGCTCCAGGGGATGTGTTGCTCGTGCAGCGGAACGTACATAAATCCGTGATTCACGGATTGATGCTGGCGGGCGCGCACGCGGTGTTTTTGGCGCCGCAGCAGGATGCCGACAGCGGGCTGTCAACCATCCCGAGCGAAGCAACGGTGCGGGAAGCCTTGCGCCGGTACCCCGGCGCGAAAGGGCTGCTGCTCACGCACCCGAGCTACTACGGGATGGGCGCTTTTTCTCCTCTTTTTTTGTTTTAGTCACCTGCTTTTTTCCTCTCCTTATTCTATTTCTGTATTTCTAT
>NZ_LN909048.1 GCF_001486505.1 Paenibacillus rubinfantis | reverse complement strand
GCGCATGTGCGGCGCGGCCTGGCCAAGCTGCCGCGCTTCGGCGTCGTTGCACCGCCGGGCGCCAGCGGAGAGGCTGCTGCATATACTATCCAAGATCCTTTGAAACTTGTTCTTTTTGATGCATACGCAGCCCATTCCGGGTATGAACTGCAAGAACGGCTCGAAGCCGAAGGTATCGTACCGGAGATGAGTGATGACCGCTATGTCGTATTGGCACTGGGTCCGGGGACAACGATGGAGGACGCCGAACGGCTGCTGCAAGCATTAAAGCGGATTGCCGAAGCTGATGAAGAATCAGGGGATTTGATGGGCTTCAGCGTCAATACGGTGCCGATCGATCCATTTTCCACGTGGAACATTGTCGATGATGGGGACCGTTTGTCGGAGGTGTCCGAGCCGGTACCGTTTAGTCTTACGCCTCTGCATTCGGCAGAGATCGAGGCGATTTCCATCGAGGAAAGCCTCGGCCGGCAAGCGGCGGAAATGATCATCCCGTATCCTCCCGGCATTCCACTGATTTACCCTGGAGAGACCATCACGGAGACACTTAAGCAGCGGTTGTTGATGCTGCGGGATTCCGGAGCCAAATGCCAGGGACCAGCCGATTCGCAGCTGCGAACGATCCAAGTCAAGAAAAGGAAAAGCTAAGCATATACTTGTACATGATTTTTTGAGAAGAAAGCAGGGAACGAACCAGATGAACCATCAAGCCAAAGGATTATTTATTACGCTCGAAGGGGGGGATGGCTCCGGCAAAACAACCGTGATGCGCGAATTGGAACAGGCGTTAGAGGAACAAGGCGTGGCGTTTATTTCAACGCGGGAACCCGGCGGCATCGAAATTGCCGAGAAGATCCGCGAGATTATTCTGAATCCGCAGCACACGGCGATGGATGCGCGGACGGAGGCCTTGTTGTACGCGGCGTCCCGGCGGCAGCATTTGGCGGAGAAGGTGGAGCCCTCCCTGGAGCGTGGGATCACCGTTCTCTGCGATCGGTTTCTGGACAGCAGCCTGGCCTATCAGGGGTATGCTCGCGGGCTGGGGATCGATGAAGTGTTGGAGATTAACCTTTTTGCCACCAAAGGTCGGTTTCCGGATCTCACCTTTTACCTCGATATTGAGCCGGAAGCCGGGTTGGCTCGGATCGCCGCTGGCGCGGGGCGTGAAGTGAACCGTCTAGACATGGAAAGTCTGCAATTTCATCAGAAGGTGCGGGAAGGATATCGAATTCTCTCCGAGATGTATCCGGAGCGGATCAAAACGATTGATGCTTCACGCAGTAAAGAGGAGGTCGCGGGCGAGATTCGAGGGTATCTTTCCGCGGCAATAAAGGATTTCTTGGCCTAGCCGTCAAATAGGTTAGTATGGTACATTTTTTATAAAACAAGGAGGTACTGCATATGAAACTGATTGTTGCGATTATCCAAGATAAAGACAGCAACCGGCTATCCAGCGCGCTCGTGAAGGAAAACTACCGGGCGACCAAGCTGGCGAGTACCGGAGGGTTTCTTCGGGCGGGGAACACGACATTTATGATCGGTGTAGACGACCATCAGGTGGATGCCGTTTTGAACGTCATCCGTACCAGTTGTAAAGTGCGGGAGCAACTCGTTACCCCGGTTACGCCGATGAGCGGTACAACCGATTCGTATCTGCCGTTGCCCGTGGAAGTGCAGGTGGGTGGGGCGACGGTGTTTGTACTCCCAGTAGACCGTTTCGAACACTTCTAATAGATGAAATCAAAAAAATTATCTTCCCATCACGAAGGGAATCAATGAAGCGAACTCGACATCGAATCTTGAACGTAGGCCGGGCTTTCCGTTGCTCACGTAGGTTCGCCTACGCTGTGCTACTCAATCCCTAGTTTCATCCAACCTTCTCGATGCTGAAAAGCCGACTTTTTAATCCTGATTTATTCTATCTAATCAACCATAGGCGGTGAACGCTTTGAAAATTGATCCGGGATACCGGCCGCTCAAAAGCGGCTTGGGGGTGACTGACAGCCCTGCCAAGCCGGTGCAATCCAAAAGCTTCTCCGATGTGATGCAGCAGCATGGTCAGCAGGCGACCCAAGAAGAGCTGAACCGGAAATTTAAAGAAATTCAAATGCAAGGGGACCGGCTTGCCCGGTCCATGACCGTTCGGGAGCTGAAGGCGTACCGGATGATGGTCAAGCGATTTCTGGAGGATACGGTTCGGCGGGGCGTCACCATCAAAGAATCCAAAGGATGGGACCGCCGCGGCCGCGGCAAACGCTACAAGCTCCTGGATGAAGTGGATGCTGCGTTGCTGGCGATGGCAGACGAACTGCTGGAGTCGGAGCAGGGCAAAATCGATCTGCTGCAAAAAATCGGTGAAATCCGCGGCATGCTGATTAATTTGTGTTTCTAGCATTGAAAGGACGAGGTCAAACGCAATGTCATTTCAAGAGATCATTGGGCAGGATACGGCCAAACAGCTGCTGCAAAGCAGTCTGAGACGCCGGGAAATCTCCCATGCCTATCTATTTAGCGGACCGCCTGGAAGCGGGCAGATGGAAATGGCCATGGCCTTCGTCCAGGCGTTGTTCTGCACTCGGGGCGGAGACGACGCTTGTGGGGAATGTCTGGAGTGCCGGAAGGTGCTTCACGGCAATCACCCTGATTTGTTTACGATCAAGCCCGACGGGGCGACGATTAAAATCGAACAAATCCGCGATCTTCAGCGGATTTTCTCTTATCGCTCAGAGAGTGGAAATCCCAAGGCTTACATTATCGACGAGTCGGAAAAAATGACGGTGCAAGCGGCAAACAGCTTGCTGAAATTTCTAGAAGAGCCGCCGTCTCCAGCCATAGCGATCCTGCTGTCCGATAATGGACGAGCCTTGCTCCCGACGATTCAGTCGCGGGCGCAGTGGGTTCCTTTTTCGCCGGTGAATCCGGAGACGATGCTCCAAATATTGGCGAATGAGGGATTTCCGTCAATCTTGGCTCGCAGTGCCGTTCACCTCGCGGCAGGACTGGGTCCATGCCGTGATTTAATCCAACAGAATTGGTTTGCAGAAATTAGAAACGTAGTGTTACAATTAGGGAAGGAAATCGCAGGCCGTGGCGGTTCTCCTTTAATTACGGCGCAGCAAACATTGTTCAAATCCGGCTTGACCGATCATTTGGACATGTTGTTCAGCCTTTTCCATTTGTGGTTCAAAGATATGATCCATGCGCTCTATCATAAACATGATCAAATCGTTTTCATAGATGAGCTTCAGTTTATTAATCAGCATGCCGCCAGCCGCAGTGCCGAACAGTGGATTGACGCCATGGCGCTAGCCGTGGAGAGCAAGAAGAAGTTGCGGCAGCATATGAATGCCAGCCTCTGCGTGGAGCAGTTTTTGATCGCCGTGGATGGATAGCGATAGGACGTGCAGCACAGACAAGACAGACCAATTGTACTTTCGCATGAAACTTTCTCCCCTGAAAGAGCAGGGTTATAGTAGTTTCTTTGGAACGCGCGCTTTGATGTAAAGCGGTTCACCAGTTTTTTAGAGCTATACGAGGGGGTTAGTTTTTGTATACTGTAGTGGGCGTCCGCTTTAAGAAAGCGGGCAAAATCTATTATTTCGATCCGCTGGAGCTCCCCGTGGAGAAGGACCAGAGCGTGATTGTTGAAACCGCGCGCGGGATCGAATATGGAAAAGTGGTGGTCGGCAAGAAGAAGGTTGGGGAATCCGATGTCGTCCTTCCGCTGAAGAAGGTCATTCGGATCGCCGACGAAGCCGACGCCCGTGTTGTCGAAGAGAACAAGTTTGCGGCAAAGAATGCTTTTGCCACATGTTTAAATAAAATCAAAGATCACGATTTAAAAATGAAGCTGGTCGACGTCGAATTTACCTTTGACCGCAATAAAATCATTTTTTACTTCACGGCGGAAGGACGCGTGGATTTTCGCGAGTTGGTTAAGGATTTGGCCAGTATCTTCCGGACCCGGATTGAACTGAGACAGATCGGTGTGCGCGACGAAGCTAAGATGCTTGGGGGAATTGGTCCTTGTGGACGTGTGCTCTGCTGTTCGTCCTGGTTGGGCGATTTTGAGCCGGTATCCATCAAGATGGCCAAGGATCAGAGCTTGTCTCTGAACCCCACGAAAATCTCCGGATTATGCGGTCGTTTGATGTGCTGCTTGAAGTTTGAGCATGATAACTACGAAAGCACCAAAGAAGAGCTTCCATCCGTAGGCAAAGTTGTGGTCACTTCGCTGGGGGACGGTAAGGTCGTTGGACTTAACGTCGGCTCCCGTACCGTGCACGTACAGCTGTTTGAAATCGGGAAAGTGAAGGAGCTTCCGCTGGACGATGTTGTCCTGAAATAGGGAGATCTTTTTCAAGATAGATTCTAGAGATGACTCTGGGGTGGGAACTTGGAGAACAAGGACATTTTCACAAGTATGCAGGCGCTGGAAACGCAAATGGGAAAAGTACACGGCGATTTAAGCAGCCTCAAGCTGGAGGTCAAGAAGCTGGTGGAAGAGAACCAGCGGCTTCGCCTCGAAAATGAACAGCTGCGCAAAATTTTAAAGCGAGAAAGCGCGGAGGGGCCGCTGCCCTTACCTGTGGCGGAAAGAACCGACGATCCGGTTCTGGCCGGCAAAGAGGCGATGGATGTCGTGGGCGAAGGTTACGACAATTTGGCGCGTCTTTACCATGAGGGCTTTCATATTTGCAATGTTTATTACGGGCATCTGCGCACCGAAGGCGACTGCCTGTTCTGCTTGTCGTTTCTGAATAAATAATGAACCGTGGGGGCGTCCCTGCGGTTTTTTTTAAATTTGGGCTGAAAAAGGATGGAGTTCAGATTCATGAACCAAATACCGATTTATGAGCAGGAACGCGTGGACGACCTGCTAACGCATGATTTGCATATCATTCAAAGCGATGAAGTGTTTAGCTTCTCCATGGATGCCGTATTGTTAGCCCGGTTTGCCCCGGTGCCGAAGTATGGAAAAATCCTGGATTTATGTACCGGCAACGGGGTGATTCCGTTACTCCTCTCAACGCGGACGGAGGCGGAGATCGAAGGGATCGAGATCCAGCCGCGGCTAGCCGATATGGCTCGTCGCAGCGTCGAAATGAACGGGCTGTCTCACCGCATCCAGATCCGCGAAGGCGACTTACGGGAGATGGTGAAGGTAACGGGCCACGGAGTTTATGATGCCATCACGGTAAATCCGCCGTACATGCCGGTGACGACAGGGGAGATGAAGCTGAATACCCATCAGGCGATCGCCCGGCATGAGATCCACTGCAGCTTGGAAGATGTGGCGGCAGCTGCGATGCGACTGGTACGGCCCGGCGGCAAGATCTCGATGGTTCATAAACCGCAACGCCTTGGTGAAATCGTAACGGTGCTGCGTCAGTATCGCATGGAGCCGAAGGTCATCCGGTTTGTGCATCCACGGGCGGGAGCGGAAGCGAATATGGTGTTGATTGAAGCACTGCGGGACGGGAAGCCGGACATGCGGGTGCTGCCGCCGTTGATCGTTTATAATGAAAACGGGGAATACTGCGAAGAAATCCTGAATATCTATTACGGGCCAAAAGAGGGTAGAGCATGAACGTTCAAGTACAAAAGAGCTTTGAATCCCCATCAGGGGTTGCAACCCAAGCGGGCTATGGAACATTGTTTCTGGTGGGTACGCCGATCGGCAATCTGGAGGATATGACTTACCGGGCCGTTCGGACCCTCCAAGAGGTGGACATCATTGCGGCGGAGGATACGCGGCAGACCCGAAAGCTGTTAACGCATTTTGACATCTCTCCGGGCAAATTGCTTAGCTATCATGAACATAATAAGACCGCCAGTGGGCCGGAACTGATACGCTTTATAATAGAAGGAAAAAATTTAGCGCTTGTCAGCGATGCCGGTCTGCCGGCCATTTCCGATCCCGGGAGCGACCTTGTGAAGCTGGCGCTGGAAGCGGGCATTTCGGTCGTTCCGGTACCGGGAGCTAATGCCGCCTTATCGGCGCTTATCGTTTCAGGACTGCCGACGGAGCGGTTTACGTTTCTTGGATTTTTGCCAAGGGATCACAAGGAGCGGGAGAAGTTACTGAAGTCGTTGGAGGATCAGGAAGGTACGATGCTGATGTACGAATCCCCGCATCGGCTGACCAAAACGGTGGAATCGCTGCTTGAGGTTTGGGGAAATCGGCGGATCGTGCTGGCGAGGGAACTGACGAAGCGGTACGAAGAAATGGCACGGGGGACGATTCAGGATTGCCTGGCCTGGCTGCAGGAGCATCCGCCCCTTGGCGAATATTGCCTTGTTGTAGAGGGCGCACACCCGGATCAAGTGAAGGAGAAACGTGACGCTTGGTGGCAGCAAATGACGGTAGAGGAGCATGTTCAGCATTATGAAACAAAAGAAGGGCTGACGCGGAAGGAAGCGATGAAAAAAGCGGCAGCAGACCGGGGGGTTGCGAAACGGGAGATCTATAATCAATTGATCTAGATCCCCATTCCTCTCCGAAATTATACAATAATAACCAAAGTACCGAAAAAAAGGGGCCTTCACTAGGCCGGGTTCAAGCCTAGGAAGGCGCCAAGGAGATATGAAAAAGGTTAGAATTAACAGTTTCAGTAAATCTATTATATACTATAATTCTTAATTTGTCACAGGGGTAGGAAGCTCGGTAATGCATTCGTGACAAACAATTTTGCCTTTGAAGTAAGTCACGTTCTCGGCATTCCCGCAGAAGATGCAAGCCGGCTCATATTTTTTCAGCATGATCCGTTCACCGTCTACATAAATTTCGAGCGCGTCCTTTTCTCCGATCCCCAAAGTGCGGCGCAATTCGATCGGAATTACAACACGGCCCAACTCGTCGACTTTTCTTACGATACCTGTGGATTTCATCATATTGATGATTGCCCCTCTCGCTATAAATTGGAATTGTCATTATTCGACATGATTCTATCTTTTATGATTTTTATAATACCAACCATTGCCAGATTAGTCAACCTATTTATGGTATAGTTCAATATTATTTCTAAAATATCGGGATACATAACACTGCAAACCGTTACTAACACTAGCAAGTTGATCATATTTTACGATTCGACATTTTGGAAAACGTTAATTTGACAGTAATCGACAACATTCGACATACCCCGACCTCTTCAGTCAGAATTCATCTTTTATTAAGGAAATTAACGGAAAAGGAGTGTTGATTTATGCATCGTCGGCTTCGCGAAGAAAAAGTGTTCAAAGACCCCGTACATAATTATATTCATGTACAGGACGAAGTGATCTGGTCCCTCATTAATACGCCGGAGTTTCAGCGCCTGCGCCGGATCCGTCAGCTTGGCACGTCTTATTTGACGTTTCATGGAGCTGAGCACAGCCGATTCTCACATTCGCTGGGTGTTTATGAGATTACGCGCCGAATTATTTCGCAGTTTGAACGAAGCGGGTATGCGGATTGGCCCCGCGGGGATAAATTGGTGGCGTTGTGTGCCGCGTTGCTGCATGATCTGGGGCACGGCCCGTTTTCCCATTCTATAGAAGAAGCGTTTCAAATGCATCATGAGGATTGGACCTGCAAAATCCTGTTGGGCGACACCGAGGTTGGCGCCGTCATGCGCGAGGTATCCGAGGATTTTCCAGATAAAGTGGCCGCGGTCATACGCAAAGATTACGAGAATCCGATCGTGGTGAATTTGGTCTCCAGTCCGCTGGATGCCGATCGAATGGATTATTTGCTGCGGGATGCCTATTTTACCGGCGTGAACTACGGGACGATTGATATGGACCGGATCCTGCGGATGCTTCGTCCTTATCAAGGGCGGGTTGTGGTTAAGGAATCAGGGATGCATGCCGTGGAAGACTATTTGATGTCACGGTATCAGATGTATTGGCAGGTGTATTTTCATCCGGTGACACGCAGCTCGGAAATCATTCTCCGGCAAATTTTACGGCGGGCCAAGGAATTGTACCGGAATGGACATATTTTCGGCTTTCTGCCGCACCCGCTTCCGGATCTTTTTCAGGGAAACATCGGCGTGGCCGATTATCTGCAGCTGGATGAGGCGTTGATGCAGACCGCATTTATGCAATGGACGAAGGAAAAGGATGAGCTGCTCAGCGACTTATGCTCCCGGTTTTTGGATCGCAAATTGTATAAATATGTAGAATTGGATACACCGGAGCTGGAAATGCTGGAGGAGATTCGGGAGGCCTTCACCCAGGTCGGACTCCACCCGGAATACGACATGGAAATTGATTTTCCGACGGATCTGCCTTATGATGTGTTCCGTCCGGATGAGGGGTTCCGTCAGAAGCAAATTTTACTGCTGGACCGCCAGGAACGAGTGCGGGAAATTTCCGAGGTTTCGGATATCGTGCGCTCCATCAGCGGCTTACATCGGGGAAAAACGCATTTGTACTATCCGGACAATAAATTGTGTGCTGTAATGGACCGGCTGCCCCAGGTGGTAGCCCGCATTTTCGAGCAACGGAATTAGGAGGATGACGACTCGTTATGTTATTTGATACGCATACGCATTTGGACGCTCCCCAATTTGACGAGGATCGCGAGGAAGTGATTGCGCGCGCCGTGGAACAAGGGGTTACGCGGATGATTAATATCGGTTTTAACCGGGAGACGATCCCTTCAACGATGAAGTTGGCGGAGACGTATGACTTCATTTACGCAGCCGTTGGCTGGCATCCGCAAGATGCGATTACGATGCAAGAAGGCGATTTGGATTGGATCGCTGAATTATGTAAGCACGAGAAGGTTGTAGCAATTGGAGAAATCGGCCTCGATTATTATTGGGATACTTCCCCCAAAGATGTCCAGCATAAGGTGTTTCGCAATCAAATTGGACTAGCCCGCAGTTTAGGGATGCCCATTTCGATCCATAATCGCGATGCTCACGAGGACGTGGTGCGTATTCTTCGCGAGGAGAAAGCCAATGAAGTTGGCGGCGTGATGCACTCCTTCTCCGGTAGTTGGGAAATTGCCAAAATGTGTCTGGATTTGGGATTTCATTTGTCGTTTGGCGGACCGATTACGTTTAAAAATGCAAAACAGCCTAAAGAAGTGTTGACGAAGACGCCGATGGACCGTTTGCTGATCGAAACAGATTCCCCATATTTAACGCCACATCCATATCGTGGGAAAAGAAATGAGTCCGCTCATGTCCGATTGGTGGCGGAAATGGCGGCCGAGCTAAAAGGGGTTACTTTTGAGGAAATCGCGGAAATAACCACTCGAAATGCATTGGAACGATTTGGTATCTCGAGGATTTGAGAGCAAACCGGACGAAAAAAAGAGGATTTCGGAAAGATTAATGCTTTTTAACCGATAAAAACGAGATCATTACATTTTTTTAACCATTTATTAAAAAAAACGTGGTTGATTCGTCCTTTACAACCTGCATCGAAACAGGATAGAATTTTTTCAGTATCGAATTTGGTTCGTTTTGGGTGGAGCTATTCCCCCTAACCTGAATCATACGATGCTTGGTTCCATGAACCAGTCTCGCTGAATCTCCTTGCCGGAGAACGGGGGAACCAATACGGACGGCGGTTGGCGTGAGCCACTCGAGTCGGTAGTTGATTTCTTTACCAGGGTCTTTGGGGTGAATTCAAGGTCATTGCGCCATGAGCGAATGAACTGAGAAAGGGCGGCTCTCTTTCGTCCGAACCCGACAGCTAACCTCGTAAGCGTATAAGAGAGGTCACTCGTGCAGCTATTACACCAAGACATTCAAGAAGCCACGAAGGAGTTCCTCTAACTCTTTCTTTAGGCTTCTTTTGTTTTGAATAAAAGTAATAGGGTCATCATACTGTTGGTAAACAGGAGGTGACGGTAGGCAAGAGAGACTGGATCAGGATGCAAAACGCGCTAAGGTAGTCAAAAAGTCATCTTTTGATCACGAAGCAGGTCAAGAAGCTAATTCGGCATCGAATCTTGAATTCAGCCGGGCCTTCCGTTGCTCACGTACCCCCAAGTACGCTGCGCTACTCAGTCCCTAGCTTCATCCAACCTTCTCGGTGCTGAAAACCTGACTTTATGACTTGATTTGAAATTTAAGGCAAGCCGCTGCGCGTTTTGTAAAAAGTAACTGTAGTCGCGTCAATCGTTATCATGCATCGACCTAGACGGCGGGACTATGAAGGAGGACGGAAGAAATGGGCATTTTCCGCAAAGAGGAGACCCATGAATCACGCTCATCCAGCATGTCTTACGCAATGCGATGGAAGCATGAGAATTTACGTCAGATTGCGCTCGTCGGCGTTCTGACCATCGCGGTAATCATCATCATCCTAATCTGGCTGTTTGGCCAGGAACATAAAGAAGTGTCCCTGATCGTGGACGGCAACGTCCAATCGGTGGAGACGAGCAAATCCAGCGTAGCCCATCTGCTGGAGGAGCAATCGATCAAGCTCAGCGCGAAGGATTCCGTATCGCTTCCGCTGGACAGCTCGCTGAAGGACGGCGACCGTATCGTCATCGTACGCGCGGTGCCGGTGAGTGTGACCGTGGACGGCGAAAATAAGGTCCACTTCACGACAAAAAGCAACGTAGAGGGCGTATTGTCGGAGCTCGGTGTCGCTTTGAAACAAGATGACAAGGTGATTCCGACATTGGAGAGCAAGGTTACCGCAAACCTGAACGTTAAGGTAGTTCGGGTAAGCAAGCAAACGGTGCAGACGAAGGAGACCGTGCCTTTTAGCGTGGTTAAAACTTCGGACGCCAATTTGCTGAAGGGCACGACGAAGGTCGTTCAGCAAGGCAGCGCCGGTCTGGTCATTCACAACATTGAGAAAACTTACGAGGACGGAAAGTTCGTGGCGAAGCGCTGGCTCGGCAAAGAGGTCTCCAAGGAGGCCCAACCGAAGGTGGTCGCTGTCGGCACGAAGAAGCCTACCGCCGTTCTGTCGGCCAGCATCAACCGTACCGCTAATGCAGTGAATATCAGCGGGCTGACAACGAAAGGCGGCGTCTCTTTTAAATATAAAAAGATACTGAAAAACGTCACGTTAACCGCCTATTCTTCGGAAGAAGACGGAATTGGTACTCGTACGGCCTCCGGCACCCGTGTGACCGAAGGCAGAACGATCGCCGTTGATAAAGACGTCGTTCCACTCGGCTGGTGGGTATACATCGAGGGGGTCGGCTTCCGTAAAGCGGAGGATACCGGCGGGGCGATCGATGGACATAAGATGGACGTCTATTTCGACAGCCTGAAGGACGCCAAGAACTTCGGCCGCAAGAAGGGCCGTACCGTTTACGTGATCGGTCCGACGAAGCCGGAATTGAATTAAGGATCCGTTCTCTCCGTTTTACAATGCGGAGGGAATGAGATAGTATTAGGATGATGAATAAGACAGTGGATTAGAAGAGGATAACATCCTCTTCTTTTTGTTATTCTTAGAGGTAGTTCAAAAAGTCGTCTTTCGATCACGAAATACGCCATGGAGCAGATTTTTTGAACATCAATAAAGAGAAGTTAGAGTGAAGGGAAGAACTTATACCATGATCAAAGAGGTCATCGTGGTGGAGGGCCGGGATGACACCGTGGCCATCAAGCGCGCCGTGGAGGCGGATACGATTGAGACCGGCGGTTCGGCCATCGGTGAAACCGTGCTGAAGAAGATCGCTATAGCGCAAGAGCGTCGGGGTGTCATCATCTTTACCGATCCGGACCATGCCGGGGAACGGATCCGCAAAATCGTGGCGGCCCGGGTGCCGGGCTGCAAGCATGCCTTCTTGCCCGAGGCCGAGGCAACGAAGCGCGGTGACATCGGCGTGGAGAACGCCTCCCCGGAGGCGATCCGCACGGCGTTGTCCCGGGTACACAGCGAAGCGCCGGGAATAGAGGCGGCCATCGACATGGAAGACTTGATCCATGCGGGGCTGATCGTACATCCGCAAGCGGCAGCACGACGTAAAGCGCTGGGTGAACTGCTGGGCATTGGATATTGTAACGGCAAGCAATTGTACAAGCGGTTATCCGTGTTCCGTATCAGCCGCGAGGAGTTTGCGGCCGCGCTGGCCGAGTTGGAGAGCAAAGGAGTTTAGAGAGTATGAACATAAGGGAAGACGTATCGACGCCGCGACGGACGAAGGAGATCATTCAGCGGCACGGTTTTTCATTCAAAAAAAGCCTGGGACAGAACTTTCTAATCGATCAGAACATCCTTGGCAAAATCGTTGCGGCAGCCGGGCTGGACGACACTAAGGGCGCGCTGGAAATCGGACCGGGCATCGGCGCGTTGACGGAGAAGCTGGCCCAGGAGGCGGGCAGGGTCGCGGCGGTTGAGATCGATCAGCGGCTGCTTCCGATCCTAGAGGAGGTCCTGGAGCCATACCCGCATGTACGCGTGATTCATGGAGACGTGCTGAAGCTGGACCTGCAGGCCTTGTTTGCGGCCGAATTCGGCGGGGTAAGCGGCGTCAGCGTGGTAGCCAACTTGCCGTATTACGTAACGACGCCGATTCTGATGAAGCTCCTCGAGGAGAAGCTGCCGTTGGAACATATCGTCGTCATGATCCAGAAGGAAGTCGCCGAACGTATGGCTGCGGCCCCTGGCGGCAAGGATTACGGCAGCCTCAGCATCGCCGTGCAATACTATAGCGTACCGGAGCTGATCTGTACGGTGCCGCACAGCGTATTTATTCCGCAGCCGAATGTGGAGTCCGCGGTGATTCGCTTGACCGTCCGGAAGACGCCGGCCGTGGCCGTAAAGGATGAGGCGTTTTTCTTCGAGGTGGTGCAGGCTTCTTTTGCCCAGCGGCGGAAGACGATTTCCAACAATCTCAAGAGCCGCTTCTTCCCGAAAGAAGGACGGGAGCGGTTGGATCAGTTGCTGGAGGAAGCCGGGATTCAGCCTTCTCGGCGGGCAGAGACGTTAAGCTTGGATGAGTTCGCCAAGCTGAGCGATACGCTCCTGAACGCGGGCGTGAAGGAACTCCGCGAGTAACCATTCCCTCTTGTCGCCCATACGATGGGGATAGAGGTGATTGACTTGACGAATTTGGGAGACTTGGTCGTCCGCAAATCATATGGTGGAGACGTCACGTTCCGGATCGAACGGATTGAGCGGAGCGAAGCTATCATCAAAGGAACAGAATTTCGGCTGCTGGCGGATGCGCCCTTAACCGATCTGGTTAGGGTAGACCCGGCTTCCCCAGGAGAGACAACGCAGCGGGCCCGGATCAAAGCAACGGAATCGCTGAAACGGTTAACCCAGGACCGCAAGGAATTGGCGGAACGCAACCGCATGGCGATTGGACGGGAGCTTTACGTGCAGGGGGAACCGGCTTATTTTGAGGTGCCGGGCAAGGTGCTGCATCTGGACGGCGATGAACGATATTTGCAAAAAAGCTTAAGCTTATACGAGAAGCTGCGCGTACCGGCTCAGGGCTATTTCGTCACGGAATCGCAAATGGCTCATGTCTTGTACCGCCTGCTGCCTGCGGTTAAGCCGGACATCGTCGTGCTGACCGGTCATGACGGCGTGTTAAAGTCGCGCCCTACCGGCGACCTGTACAATATAGCTAGCTACAAAAATTCCAAGCATTTCGTGGAGGCAATTCAAGCAGCTCGGCAATATGAGCGAAATTTCGATACGTTAACGATCGTGGCCGGCGCCTGCCAGTCGCACTTTGAGGCACTGTTGCAGGCGGGGGCCAATTTTGCGAGCTCACCGGGCCGGGTGCTGATCCATGCGCTGGATCCAGTATACATCGCTGCCAAGGCGTCGCTCACCTCGATCCGCGAGACCATCCAAATCACCGACGTGCTGAACCATACGATCAGCGGAGCACAGGGCGTCGGCGGGATCGAGACTCGCGGCAGCTATCGGATTGGGTTGCCCAAACTGAAGGATTTGTCGACGTTGAAAGTGGTGCCATCCATGTGAAATTTTCAATGTCCATCGAAAGTCCATCCATCCAACTTGTCCATGCCGGAAGGTTCTGAGGCGAACGCCCCAGGACCTTCCGGTTATTTTATTAGAGCTCCCATCGGGATATATGAAAAAATGTCGAAAAATAATCGTTGACACAGCATTTTTACTGCTGATATAATTATTTGTTTTGATTTGACAAGGTTGTGGCTTTCCTGTATAATGGACAAAGAAAGAAGGTGGTCACAGGCAATGGCTAAAAATGCGCTGTCGGAAATAAAGCATAGTCTCGACGCCCACGTAGGACAGAAAATTATGCTCCGGGCAAACGGAGGTCGCCGGAAGACCGTCGAACGCACTGGAGTTTTGGAGGAGACCTATCCTTCGGTCTTCATTGTGAAGCTGGATCAAGAGCAGCAAACCTTTAAGCGTGTGTCTTACAGTTATGCTGATATACTGACCGAATCCGTTGAAGTCATGATTTGCGACGACAACGACGGGATGAGGATTTCGTATATTAAACCGTGAACATCATGAACGAAGCAGCAAACGGTTATCGCCCAGCTGGCGAGGCCGTTTTTTTCTTGCCTGAATAATTGAGGCCAAGCCTTCAGGTCAATATAGACGGAGGTGTTCGCCTTTGGTGGACAGACTTCCCATCGTATGCTTGGACCAAAGCCGGTGTATACTAATCATCGTTCCTATATCCATGACCCCAAAGGAGGCGCACTGACCATGTCGCGAAGAAGACGCAGCGTGATGTCGGAGAACTTGAAGGTCGAATTGGCGAAGGATCTGGGATTTTACGATACCGTCCAGCAGGAAGGTTGGGGCGGCATTAAAGCGAAAGATGCGGGCAATATGGTGAAGCGGGCCATCGAGCTCGCCGAGAAGGCCGCAGCGAAACAGCAATAACCTCTGCAGCAGCGAAGCTTCCCGTCCGGGAGGCTTCGTTTTTTTCGCCGGATGAAGTAAGATAGAGGGAGAAAATTTGTCTTTCGTACATAGACGTGGAGGCCGCGTTTATTTAAAATAAGGGAATGTGCTAAAAGACCGGATGGATGAGGAATTCCACGGAATTGCTGAGGTGGGGGAGCGCCATGAAAATTTACGAGAAAGCACCGGCCAAAATCAACTTAATGCTCGACGTGTTGCATAAGCGTCCAGACGGTTACCACGAGGTCGAGATGATCATGACCATGGTGGATCTTGCCGACCGTCTGGAAATGAGCGCCCTCCCGCGGGACACGATTATTATTTCGAGCCAGGCCGGGTATATTCCGCTGGACGAGAAGAATTTGGCGTTTCAAGCGGCGAAGCTGATCAAGGAACGATACAACGTGCGCAGCGGGGTCTATATTCACCTCGATAAGAAAATACCGGTCGCTGCCGGCCTGGCTGGAGGAAGCAGTGACGCGGCGGCTACGTTGCGGGGATTAAACCGGCTATGGGAGTTGGGCATCCCGGACGAGGAACTGAAGGAGCTGGGCTCGGAGCTTGGCTCCGATGTGCCGT
The DNA here is from genome assembly GCF_001486505.1 of Paenibacillus rubinfantis. Classification (GTDB taxonomy): domain Bacteria; phylum Bacillota; class Bacilli; order Paenibacillales; family Paenibacillaceae; genus Fontibacillus; species Fontibacillus rubinfantis. The sequence continues at coordinate 67,552 of NZ_LN909048.1, read as the reverse complement.
TTTGCGTGACGGGCGGAACGGCACTGGCCACAGGGCGGGGTGAAGTGTTGACGCCGCTGGCAAGCCCGCCGCAGTGCTGGGTGGTGCTGGCGAAACCTCCGATTAATGTCTCAACCGCGGAGGTATATGGGCGCTTAAACGCCGAGCAGATTACCGATCACCCATCGGCCCACCGGATGCGGGAGGCGCTGGAGAAGCGCTCGTTTACGGACGTCTGCCAGGAGCTCGGCAATGTATTGGAGCAGGTGACATTGGAGCTTCACCCGGAAGTAGCCCAGCTAAAAGAAGCGATGCTGCGCTTGGGTGCGGACGGCGTGTTGATGTCCGGCAGCGGACCTACGGTGTTTGGTCTCGTCTCGAAGGAATCAAAAGTATCGCGCATTTATAACGGGTTGCGTGGGTTTTGCAAAGAAGTCTACGCCGTGCGGCTGTTGACTTGAGCTTGGCTAAGGGGATGGAAGGCAGGTACTCCTAAGCTTATTTCCAAGGCTTGGACAAATCCGTACAAAAGTGTTATAGTTTCATTAAAATATTCGGATTTAGCGAGGGGTACTTCGTGAAGAAATTAAAGAGAAGCGCTCGTTTGGTCGAAATGACCCATTACCTGTTGGCTAGACCACACCATTTGATCCCTTTGACGACCTTTGCGCAGCGGTACGGAGCGGCCAAGTCGTCGATCAGTGAGGATCTCGGCATCATTAAAGAAGTGTTTGAAGGCGAAGGCATGGGGGAATTACTGACGCTTGCCGGGGCAGCTGGCGGTGTGAAATATATTCCCCGGGTCGGGCAGGAGCAAGCGAACGTTTTTATCCGGCAGCTCTGCGAGAAGCTGGCACAGTCGGATCGGATTTTGCCGGGCGGTTATTTGTATATGTCGGATCTCTTGGGACAACCGGCGCTCATGAATGAAGCGGGGAGGCTGTTCGCGACGGCGTTTGGCGATTTGGAGATCGACTGCATCATGACCGTAGAAACGAAGGGGATCCCCCTCGCTTATGCTACTGGGGCCGAACTCAATCTGCCTGTAGTCCTGGTCCGGCGCGACCATCAAGTGACGGAAGGCTCCGCCGTCAGCATCAATTATGTCTCGGGCTCCCATAAGAGTCTGCATACGATGACGTTATCCCGACGGGCGCTGAAAGAGCGTTCCCGCGTACTGATCGTCGACGACTTTATGAAGGCGGGAGGGACGATCCAGGGCATGGTGGACCTGCTGGCCGAGTTTAACGCGGAGGTTGCCGGCGTTGGCGTCCTGGTTGAGTCCGGTGAAGTCGCCAGCGAGCAGCGTCTGCTGCATGATTACGTTTCCTTGGCGACGCTTCGAGCGGTGGATGCGAAGGAGAAAGAGATCTCCGTAGAACCAGGGAATTATTTTTCGAAATTTGGACAATAAGAACCTTGTCGAGAAATCCTCGTATTGTAAGAACTATCGACGAAACGTGTCGAAAAGCCCGTTTTATCAAAAAAAATCGTGATTTTAGGCCATTTTGTTGATCAAAAAAAAAGGATTTCCGTTTGCTATGTGGAATAATACACCAAGTCTCTGATGGAAAAAGGTGGTGAACACATATGCAAATTACGGATGTAAGACTCCGCCGAGTCAGCTCTGAGGGCAGAATGAAGGCAATCGCATCCATTACCATCGATAACGAATTTGTTGTTCATGACATTCGCGTCATCGACGGGAACAATGGGATGTTTGTAGCTATGCCTAGCAAGCGCACGCCGGACGGGGAGTTCCGGGATATCGCCCATCCGATTTCCTCCGGCACCCGCGAGAAGATTCAAGCTGCAGTCCTGGCTGAATACGAGCGTGCCGCCGACCAAGAGGAAGCGATTGAAGAAGGGGCGTAAGTCGCATTTATTTAATTTCTTGACCAATTGGGGTTCGAGGAAAAGGGAGCCATGCGTACATGGCTCCCTTTTCTTTTTGCCCTAAATGAGATATATTCAGTAATGAGTTTTAATGAGAGAGAACTACTTCTTTAAAAAAGAGAAGGAGGCCGGGGCCTTGAAGAGATTAGCGATCGTTCTTGCCGCGGGTCAAGGGAAACGGATGAAGTCCAAGCTCTATAAAGTACTTCACCCCGTTTGCGGCAAACCGATGGTCGGGCATGTGCTGAATGCGGTTCAAGAAGCGGGTTGTGAGCGCAGCATCGTGGTTGTGGGCCACGGAGCCGAAGCCGTGAAGTCTTATTTGGGCTCATCGGCGGAATACGTGTTGCAGGAGCAGCAGCTGGGAACCGGACATGCCGTCAAGCAAGCCGGGCCATTATTGGCGGGAGAAGAAGGAGTCACACTGGTTATCTGTGGCGATACCCCTTTGGTTACGGCAGAGACGCTGGAAGCGCTTTTTGACCTTCATCATCGAAAGGGAGCGGCAGCGACCGTTCTCACGGCGAAGATGGAGCAGCCGCACGGTTATGGCCGGGTGATCCGAGGCGCGAACGGAACGGTTGAACGGATCGTCGAGCAGAAGGATTGCTCACCGGAAGAAGCCGCCGTGCAGGAAATCAACACAGGCACTTATTGTTTTGATAATGCAAAATTATTTGCCGCGCTGGAGAAAGTGACCAACAAGAATGCCCAGCAGGAGTATTATCTTACCGACGTCATCGGCATCTTGGTGCAAGCGAATGAAATCGTGGAAGGTTATGCGGTAACGGACGTTCGCGAATCGATTGGCGTTAATGACCGGGTGGCCTTAGCGGAGGCGGAAGCGGTGATGCGCGAACGCATCGTGCGGGGCCATATGTTAAACGGGGTAACGGTGATTGATCCGGCTTCCACGTACATCGGGGCCGAGGTCACGATTGGGGCGGATACCGTGCTTTATCCGGGAACCGTTCTGTCCGGGAAGACGGCGATCGGTGAAGATTGCGTGTTGGGTCCGGCAGCGGAAATTGAAGATAGCGTGATCCAAGACGGCGCGAAGGTGAAACAGTCGGTGCTCAGCCGAGCAGAGGTCGGCCGGGAGACGACGGTAGGGCCTTTCGCTTATTTGCGTCCGGGGACGAAGCTTGGAGCGCATGTGAAGATCGGCGATTTCGTGGAAATCAAAAACGCGACGCTGGATGACGGCTCTAAAGTCTCACACCTCAGCTACGTCGGCGATGCCAAGGTCGGCAAGAACGTGAATATCGGCTGCGGCGCGATTACAGTGAACTATGATGGTTATAATAAGTCCATTACGGAGATCGAGGACGATGCCTTCGTTGGCAGCAACGTCAACTTGATCGCGCCGGTGAAGGTAGGCAAAGGCGCTTACGTCGTTGCCGGATCCACGATTACCCAATCGGTTCCGGAGAATGACTTGGCCATCGCCAGAACCCGGCAGGAGAACAAACCCGGTTATGCCGAGAAGATTCGCGCCCGGGCCAAAGCCAAGAAGCAAAGACAGCAGGAATCTTAACCAAGGATGCAGTGACCATTTGAATAGACGGGGTAGCTGAAAAGGCGGTTGTTCATGAAACGCCCTAACGCTATCTACACAGCACGGAGGGTTTTAATTTTATGACTTATTGTGATTCTAAATTAAAGATATTCACCTGTAACTCCAACCCGAAATTGGCTCATCAGATCGCCGATTACATCGGCATCCCGATGGGGGATTCGGAGACGACGAGCTTTAGTGACGGCGAAATTCAAGTCAAGCTGTCCGAAAGCGTCCGGGGCTGCCACGTCTACGTGGTGCAATCAACCTGCGCGCCCGTCAACGATAACTTGATGGAGCTCCTCGTCATGGTGGATGCTTTGAAAAGAGCTTCGGCCAAGAGCATCAATGTAGTTATCCCGTATTACGGTTATGCCCGCCAGGACCGGAAGGCCCGCTCGCGCGATCCGATCACGGCCAAGTTGGTCGCGAATCTGATCGAGAAGGCCGGTGCGCACCGGGTCATTACGATGGATCTCCACGCCATGCAGATTCAAGGTTTCTTCGATATCCCTGTGGATCACATGCTGGGCGTGCCGATTCTGGCCCAATATTTCCGTTCCAAGCATATCCCGAATCCGGTTGTCGTCTCGCCTGACCATGGCGGGGTGGTTCGTGCCCGCAAGCTGGCCGATTTCCTGAACGCGCCGCTGGCGATCATCGACAAGCGCCGTCCGGAGCCCAACGTCAGCGAGGTCATGAACATTATCGGGAACATCGAAGGGAAAACTGCGATCCTCGTGGACGACATTATCGATACCGCCGGTACGATTGTCCTTGGCGCTAACGCGTTGAAGGAAGGCGGGGTTGAAGAGGTGTACGCTTGCTGTACGCACCCTGTGTTGTCCGGTCCAGCGATGGAACGTCTGGAAAACTCTCCGCTGAAGGAAGTGATCGTAACCGATACGATTCCGATCATTCATCCAAACCCAACGAGCAAGCTGAAGGTGCTCTCCGTCGCTCCGCTGATGGGCGAAGCGATCATTCGCGTGCACGAGGAGCTGTCGATCAGCAAGCTGTTTGAGATCGAATAAAATGGTCACTGCCACACCAGGGGTTGCGTCCTCCCGAGCGGGGACGTAACCCCTATCGGTGTATTGGCAGCTCAAAGGCGTGTTGGTGAAAAAGGTGCTGCGCGAGTTCGTTTAGGCGTTGGCGTTGGGCGGAAGCAGGCAGCCGTGTGAAATGTTCTTACGATCGCTGTTGCTCGCGGATTTCTTGGATTGGACTGCATTCAGAAATTGTAGAAATCCGCTCACAAAGGCGAACGCTCCGCTTCTTCAGAATCATTTCACCCTCTTGCCTTAATCCGCCCAACGGAGGATTTCCAACAACAAAGCCCGCTCCGCAAACTTTCACCATAAAACAAAACCTGAGGCGACTGACTCCATTCGGGATTCTTTCCGCAAAGCCCTGCCGTGGCAGTGGGGTGAGGAGTAATAGGGGACGACGGGATCGTTGGCACTCCCCGTCGGTTAAAAGTTTAACTGGAATTTGGGCGATTTTTCGCATACAACCGGATTCCTTCAAAATTAACGGTACATTATCCAGTTAATTCGTGTGAGAAGTTAGTTGGTTTAACGAAGAACCACGCACCAGTGGCGGTATTAAGCTACTATAGAGTGTGAGGAACGCCATAGTAACCTGATTTGGAGGTACATGAACGATGAAGTGGATCGTAGGGCTCGGCAATCCGGGAGCCCAATATGAGAAAACCCGGCATAACATCGGCTTTATGGCCGTGGATGAGCTGGCGCGCCGGCATGGCGTCGAGATCAAGCAGAGCAAATGCAAGGCTTTGATCGGGGAGGGAATGCTGCCGGGCGGCAAAGTCGTGCTGATTAAGCCGATGACTTATATGAACCTGTCCGGTGAAGCCGTACGCGCTTATATGGACTACTATAAGGCATCGATTGACGACATGATCGTCGTGTACGACGATCTCGACACCGAATTGGGACGCAATCGGCTGCGGTATCAAGGTAGTGCCGGCGGGCATAACGGCATTAAGTCGATTATTCAGCATACCGGCACGCAGACGTTTAACCGAATCCGGATGGGCATTTCCCGGCCGGAGCCGGGGTTTGCGGTGGTTGATTATGTCCTGTCAGGGTTCGCGAAGAAAGAGAAGCCGCTGCTCGAGCAGTCCATTCAAGCGGCGTGTGATGCGTTGGAATACAGCTTGGACCATACGTTTGAACAAACGATGGCCAAGTTTAACGGCTAAGGTGTATAGAGCGGGCTGATAGGCTAAAAGCCGGCCTTCTGGGGCATACTGGAGACATAAAGAATCTTCAGGAGGCATATAGATGGCTATAAACTACGTTTGCCGGCACTGCCGGACGGTGATTGGTAGAATTGAAGCGCCTCAGGTCACAGAAGCCCAATTAGGCTTCCATTCCTTGACCCCCGATGAGCGGAGAGATATAATAGCGTATGATTCTAACGGGGAAATGACGGTCCGGGTGACCTGCGATTATTGCAGGGAAGCACTCGACCATAACCCAGAGCTGATGCTGCTTGCGAATCCCTTGCAGTAATCGGCTAGCTCTCAGGAACAATGGACAAAATTCACCGGAATTTACGGGTATAGAGCCTTGGCACGTTTGCTGAGGCTCCTTTTTGGTTCGGGTAAGGTGGACTTAACCATTGGCTTTAGATATAGATTGTTTTCTATCCATTAGCAGTAAGAGAGGTGCCTCATTTGCTACAAGCACTTATTCAAGCTTTTTCACGCGATACCGATTTTGCTTCGACGGTAGCGGGCGTGAACTCGGGCATGAAGGAGCAGTTGATCTCCGGCTTGTCGGGTTCATCCAGACAGGTGATGCTGGCTGCGCTGCATCAAGAAACGAACCGGCCGCTGCTCGTCGTAACCCACAATATGTTTGCCGCTCAGAAAATATATGAAGATTTACAGGAAGCGCTCTCACCAGATCAGGTGATGTTGTACCCAGCCAATGAGCTGGTTGCGGCCGAATCGGCTGTGTCCAGCCCGGAAACGCTGGCGCAGCGGATCGAGGTGCTGCTGCAATGTTCCCGGGGCTTCCGGGGCGTTGTGGTGGTGCCTTATTCCGGCATTCGCCGCTTTATCCCAACGCCGGAGGCGATGGCTGAAGCGGGACTGACGGTCCGGCTTGGGGGTACGCTGGAGCTGGAGCATTTCCTGACCCAAATGGTTGAGCTCGGTTATGAGCGGGTCGAACGGGTGGAATCCCGCGGCGAGATGAGCTTGCGCGGCGGGATCATCGACTTCTATCCACTGACAGCCTCCACGGCTTACCGGGTGGAGCTGTTTGATGATGAGGTCGATTCGATCCGAACCTTTGATCCGGCGGATCAGCGGTCGGTCGACCAGATCAAGGAAGTGTTCATTCCACCGTGCAAGGAACTGATCTCTTCGAAGGAGCGGCTGGAACAGGCGGCGCAGGCGGTGTCCGAGAAACTGGAGATTCAGCTGGACAAGATGACCGACCGTCAGGCTAAAAACCGCCTCCGCGAAGAGCTGTTCAAAGAGATGGAAATGCTGCGCGAGCATGTTTATTTTTCGGAAATCTATAAATATATTTCTTTGATTTATCCGGAGCGAAAAACGCTATACGACTACATGCCGAAGGATACGCTGCTGTTGCTCGACGAGCCGGCGCGCTTACTCGAAACGGCCAAGCAGCTGGAACGCGATGAAGCGGAATGGAATCTGCACCTGTTCCAGAATGGCAAAAGCCTTCCGGACCTGTCGCTGGCGGTGGACGTGGATCACCTGATTTACCACCGTCCATTCCAGACGTTGTTTATGTCGTTGTTCCTGCGCCAAGTGCCGCATTCCCAGCCGCAGAATATCGTAAACTTCGTGACGCGGGCGATGCAGGATTTTCACGGGCAAATGAACGTGCTGAAGGCGGAGATGGAGCGTTGGAAAAAGAGCGGAGCCCACGTCATCATGCTGGCTAGCAACGAAGAGCGCATGGATCGGATGCGGCGGGTGCTGCAGGACTATGGCATTGAGGAGCCGTCGCTGCTGCAGGGTAACCTGCAGTCTGGATTTGAGCTGCCGTCCGTCCACCTCGTCGTCATTACCGAAGGCGAGATGTTCTCCCAGAAACAACGTAAAGCGCGCCGCGTCGGCAAAAGCATGGACAATGCCGAACGGATCAAGAGCTACACCGAGCTGAAGGTGGGCGATTACGTCGTCCATCAGAATCACGGGATCGGGAAATACATGGGGATCGGCACGCTGGAGGTCGGCGGAATCCACAAGGATTACATGCATATTCTCTATGCCGGCGGCGATAAGCTGTCGGTACCGATCGAACAGATCGACATGATTCAGAAGTACGTCGGTTCCGAGGATAAGGAGCCGAAGGTCTATAAGCTGGGCGGCAACGAATGGACTCGTGTGAAAAATAAAGTCCGTTCCTCCGTACAGGACATTGCCGACGATTTGATCAAGCTGTACGCGGAGCGGCAAGCCGCGCCAGGGTATGCCTTCGAGAAGGACACTCCCGAGCAGCAGGAATTTGAGGCCATGTTCCCGTATGAGGAGACGCCGGACCAGTTGCGGGCAATCCAAGAGATCAAGAAGGATATGGAGCAAAGCCGTCCGATGGACCGCTTGCTGTGCGGCGACGTAGGGTATGGCAAGACCGAGGTTGCGATCCGCGCGGCCTTCAAGGCGGCGATCGAAGGCAAGCAGGTGGCGGTACTCGTGCCGACAACGATTTTGGCCCAGCAGCATTATGAGACGTTCCGCGAGCGGTTTGCCGGATATCCGATTAACATTCAGTCGCTAAGTCGCTTCCGCAGCCGCAAGGAGCAGAACGAAACGATTAAGGGGGTTCGTCAAGGCACGGTAGACGTCGTGATCGGAACCCACCGGATTTTGTCGCAGGATCTGGTGTTCAAGGATTTAGGCCTGTTGATCGTTGACGAAGAGCAGCGGTTTGGCGTAACGCATAAAGAGAAGCTGAAAAAGCTGAAAACGAACGTGGACGTGCTGACCCTGACGGCGACGCCGATTCCGCGGACCTTGCATATGTCGATGCTGGGCGTTCGCGACCTGTCGGTCATCGAAACGCCGCCGGAGAACCGGTTCCCGGTGCAGACCTATGTGGTTGAGCACAGCCAATCGCTCGTGCGCGAAGCGATCGAGCGCGAAATGGCGCGGGGAGGACAGATCTACTACCTGTATAACCGCGTGCAAGGCATTCAGGAAATGGCCTCGCAAATTTCGTTGCTGGTTCCTGATGCGCGTGTCGGGATTGGCCATGGCCAAATGTCGGAGCAGGAGCTGGAGAAGACGATTCTGGATTTCCTTGACGGGGAATACGACGTCCTGGTCAGCACCAGCATCATCGAGACCGGCGTCGATATTCCGAACGTCAACACGCTGATTGTTCACGATGCCGACAAAATGGGCTTGTCCCAGCTGTACCAGCTTCGCGGCCGCGTGGGACGGTCGAACCGGATCGCTTACGCTTACTTCACGTATCAACGTGACAAGTCATTAACCGAGGTCGCGGAGAAGCGGCTGCAGTCCATCAAGGAATTCACCGAGCTGGGTTCGGGCTTCAAAATCGCCATGCGCGACCTGGCCATCCGCGGCGCGGGCAATTTGCTTGGCGCGGAGCAGCACGGCTTTATCGCTTCCGTGGGTTTCGATCTGTACTCGCAGATGCTGGCCGAAGAAATCCAGAAGCGCAAAATCACGATGCTTGGCGAGACGGTCCCAGCCGAAGCGACATGGAATACAACGATCGATCTGGGGATCGATGCGTATTTACCGTCGGACTACATTTACGACAGTATTCAGAAGATCGAGATTTACAAGAAAACCGCCTCCGCTGCGTCATTTGAGGACGTAGCCGAGCTGGAGGACGAGCTGCTGGACCGGTTCGGCGAGCTGCCGGAAGCCGTGCAGAATCTCCTGGCTGTCGCCCGTGTCAAACTGTACGGGAAGCAGTATGGCATCGAGTCGCTGACGCTGCGAGGCGAGGAAGTGACGATCAAATTCTACGAAGGTCGGGAAAAGGTCGTCGTTCCAAGCAAGCTCGCGGAAGTTGGCAATCTGTTCGGAAGACGTGTACAATTTAGTCAAGGATCCGTGATGCTCATCCGGATTAAAACCAAGGGAATGGACGACAAAGAATTGATGGGCTTGTTGGAGCAGTTTCTCGGAGCCCTGAAGGATGCGTTCAAAGCGAAAGGGGAACTACAGGATGTTTCAAAGTAAAAGGCGCTCATGGAGAACGCTGCTGATCGCACTCGTGGCGGTATTGGCTTTCTCCGTCATGGCGGGATGCGGTAAAAAAGAAGCAAGCTCGGGAGGGAACGATACGAGTAAGGTCATCGCAACGTACGAAGGCGGCGAAATTACAGAGAACGAGTGGGACCGCGAGCAGCGGATCGTACTGGCGCTTCAGCCGCAAATGGAACAGTTCATGCAAATGGAGGATTTCCGCCAGTATTTGATCAAGCAGGAGATCGCTTATGAATACCTTGAAACCAAAGCCGACGACAAGACCAAGGAAGCCGGCAAGAAGAAGGCGGAAGAGCAGTTTGACCTGATGAAATCCTCGTACGGCGAGGACAACTTCAAGCAAATGCTGGACGCTCAGAAGCTGACCGAAGCGGAGTTCAAGAACTACATGGTGCGGATTTATACCGTGATGGAAGGCGAACGGCTGAAGATCTCCGAGGACGACGTGAAGAAGGAATTTGAAGCGACGAAGCAGGATTATACGACGGCTTCGGTCCGTCATATCCTGATCAACTTCACCGATCCGGACGGCAAAGAGCGTACCTCTGAGGACGCTTTGAAGCTGGCGAAGGATGTCAAAGCTAAGTTGGACAAGGGTGAGGATTTCGCCACTTTGGCGAAAGAGTACTCCGAAGACCCAGGCTCCAAGGATAACGGCGGTTTGTACGAAAACGTGGAGGTCAGCAATTGGGTAGAAGCTTTTAAGCAAGCTGCCTTGACCCAACCGGTGAACGAAATCGGTGATCCGGTAGAGACCGAATACGGCTACCACATTATTCGTGTGGAATCTCGGACCGAGAAGAAATTTGAAGATTTGACCCAAGAGCAGAAAGACATGATCCAAACGACGTTGGCCTCCAACAAATTGGACGAGTTCATGTCGGGTGATCTGGAGAAGAAGATCATCAAGAAAATCGAATTGCCTAAAGTGGAAACCAACACGGGCGAAAACGACACGGATGCAGGCACCAATGCGGGGAACGGAACGAACGCCGGGACCGACGCAGGGACCAATGCCGGTACGGAAGGGTCCGGCAACGCCGGAAACGCTGGAACAAACGGCAACGGGGCTGGGAACGATACGAACAAATAAGCAGAACAAGGAAGCAGCGCGGGAGTTCCGCGCTGTTTTTTTGCGAGGACATTTTTACCTATACGCGGCAAGGGGTTAAAAATCATGGTTCATTATGATGAATAAGGTGTTCGCCCGGGATGAATACTATGGTCATAATCACAGAACAAGCCATCCCTGTCCCCACCTTCGGCCGCTCGTTTTGGCGAAGCTCATGGCGCATACACTGTGTAAGCCGCAGATTACGTATAAAGTCCGAATAGGTGAAGCTTAAGGAAATTCAAGCCGTAGTTCAAAACTTCTAAGAAAGCGGGGCATCAAGTGAAATGAAAGCTACTGGTATTGTACGCCGTATCGATGATCTGGGCCGTGTTGTTATCCCTAAGGAAATTCGCCGCACGCTGCGAATTCGGGAAGGAGATCCGCTCGAAATTTTTGTGGACCGGGATGGAGAAGTGATTCTGAAGAAATATTCGCCGATCGGCGAGCTGGGTGATTTCGCCAAGGAGTATGCGGAGTCGTTGTATGAAAGCACCAGTCATATTACCTTAATCTCCGACCGAGATACGATTATTGCTGTGGCGGGGGCTTCTAAGAAAGAATATCTGGAAAAGCAAATCAGTTCGCTGCTGGAGAGCAGTATGGATGGCCGTAAAATCATTATGGAAGCGGAGTCGGGGTCCTACGAAATCACAAAGGATCATCCGGAGAACCTCTCCTCGTTCGTTATCGCGCCGATTATTGCCGGCGGAGATCCGATCGGAACGGTGGTGCTCGTCAACAAAGACGATTCCGTAAAAATGTCCGATTTGGAATCGAAAATGGCCGAAACGGCGGCTGGTTTTCTGGCTAAACAGATGGAGCAATAGAACCATAGGCAACAAGTATGGCGCATGGAGGAACTTACACACACCCGCTGTTTGGGGCGGACTTGGTCCGGCCGAAACTTTCGAGGGATGTGTAAGTTTTTTGCGTTTCACCCGGGGGGAAATGGCGGCAGCCCCTTGTTTCGTCATATAATGGAACCTGTTAGTTGATGCAATAGGTCATTATTGATGAAGCAAAGTAGGTTGCCATGATGGAAACGAAGGAAAGCTTGTCCTCGAAGCTGCTGAAGGGGGCGGCCGTGCTAAGCGCGGCGGCGTTGGTCACCAAGCTGCTGGGGATGCTGCAGAAGATTCCGCTGCAAAATATCGGAGGAGACGGCGTATTTGGCATTTATAATACGGTATATCCTTTTTATACGCTTTTGATTACGCTCACGACATCCGGCTTTCAGGCAGCGGTGGCCAAATTCGTGGCGGAACGCCAGGCGCCCAGTCTGGAACGGGAACGAGGCGAGGTGCTGCGACTGGCGTCGGCCGCAATGCTGGTCTTGGGGGTTGCCTTTGCGGGGCTGCTTTATTTTGGGGCGCCGTTTCTGGCGCAACTGATCGGCAGCCGGCTGTTGATCCCGGCTTTTCGCGGGGCGGCGCCGGCGTTGCTGCTCGTCCCGGTGGCGGCGGCGCTGCGGGGGTACTTTCAGGGACATCAAAGGATGACGCCTACCGCGGTTTCCCAGGTGTTGGAGCAGGCGGTCCGCGTCACGGTGATGATCGTTCTGCTGTTAGGGTTAAGCCGGATTGGGGCCGGAGAGGCGGAGCTCGCCGGCGGGGCGCTTATCGGCTCCTCGGCCGGAGCGGCCGCGGGTCTTGGGGGGATGTTGTTGTATTGGCGGAGGGAGAAGAGCGCACGGAAACAGGTACTGTCCGCTTACGGAGAAGGGATGCAGCGTGCAAATGTGGATCAGCTGTCGCAGCGGAAACGTCGCAGGCAGCTTCTGCCTACGTTGCTGAAGGATGCGGTGCCGATTAGCTTTGCCGCGCTGGCGGTTCCGTTAATCAGCTTGGTGGACACGTTTACGTTGCCGCGCCTGCTCTCTGCCCACGGCGAGGAGCTGCGTATCATGGCACAAGTGGGGGTTTACAACCGGGGGATCCCGCTGGTGCAGCTGGTGACGATGCTGGCGACCTCGTTGTCGGTGTTGTTCATCCCGTCGATGGCCGAGCTGCAGATGAAGGGAGACGCCGGGGCGATCCGGCGGCAGGTGCAGGTGGCTTTGCGCTGGTTTTGGTTGATCGGCCTGGCGGCTTCGCTGGGCCTGGCCTTGTTGGCTGCGCCCATCAACGTGATGCTGTACGAGGATGCGGCGGGGGCGGCCACCTTGGCTTGGGGGGCCTGGACAGCGGCGCCCGGCGCGCTGGTGGCGGTCACGAGCGCCCTGCTTCAGGGCCGGCTCTTTTTCACATCTAGAAGGGTATAAGAGACAGCACCAAAGCGGGGGACGGAAAGAACGCCGGGGCCGGCGCAGGGGCCAAAGCCGGGGCGGGAGGGGGCGGCAACGCCCGGAAAGCCGGGAAAAACAGCCTGCTCGGCGTGCTGCTGGGCGCAGCGGTGTTTGCCGCAGCCGTGCTGCGCACACGGCTGCTTAGCGCGGCAGAGCTGAGCGCCCTGCCGCGGGTGGGCCCGAAGCTGCTGACGCTGCTTCGGAAGCTGCGGCTGCTGCCGTAGCGTTGCTTTGGCTCGGCTCGGCAGCCGAATTTCAATTTCGCCCCCGGCAGTGATATAGTAAGAGGAGCAAGCTGCGGCGCGGAAAGCCGAGTCCCTAACGGACCGAAGCGCCGTTATTCCAGCGAAGTCTACCGTTTTCGGTCTTGTAACGGACCCCGGGGACCTTATTTGGCCCGGATGTGCTCGTATCGGACCATTTTGGGGGAAATAGCGGCTTTGCTGTCCGTTAGAAGAGAGAACGGCAATATTTCTGACAAATAAGGTCCTTTGGGTCCGTTAGCTAAAAAGGAACCGGATCGATGGACAAGTAGAACCCACAGGGAGTGAAGCCATTACCATGAGCGCAACCATTACGGTGGTCGGCCTCGGCTCGGGGGACCCCGACCGGCTGACCTTAGGCAGCCTGAAACGGCTGCAGGAAGCGGGCGAACGTTACGTCCGGACGAAGGACCATCCGGTCGTGGCTTGGCTGGAGCAGACGGGCGTCGAGTTCACCTCGTTTGACGAGGTTTATGAAGCAAAGGACGATTTCCCCTCCGTCTACGAGGAGATTGTCACCCGGCTGTTAGCACGGGCCGAAGCGGGCGGAGACGGGACGCATCTCGTTTACGCAGTTCCCGGGCACCCGCAGGTCGCCGAGGCGACGGTGAAGCTGCTGCGGGAGCGTTGTCCAGAGCGAGGTATTCCGCTCGACATCCTTGGCGGGGAGAGCTTCCTGGATGAGGCTTTTGTTCGCCTGGGTTTTGATCCAATCGAAGGCTTCCTGCTGCTGGACGCTTCGGAGGTCCGTGGGGAAGCGATCGATCCGAGACGGCATACCCTGATCGGGCAAGTGTACGACCAGCTGACCGCTTCGGAAGTGAAGCTGGGATTAATGGAGCTGCTGCCCGATGATTATCAAGTTGTTGTGGGACATGCTCTGGGCGTCGAAGGACAGGAACGAATCGAGCGGGTGCCGCTGTTTGAGCTGGACCGCCTCGATGGTTACGGTAACCTATCCCTCGTTTATGTGCCGGCCAGTGAGGACGAATCGCTTCGCATCCGCAGCTTCCAGCGGCTTCATGAGATTGTGTCGATATTGCGCAGTCCCGGCGGTTGTCCGTGGGACCGTGAGCAAACGCACGAGTCGATCCGCAAGAATCTCATCGAAGAAACCTACGAGGTGCTGGAGACGATCGATGACGATGATCCCGATCATATGCGCGAGGAGCTTGGCGATCTGCTGCTGCAGATCATGCTCCACTCCCAAATGGAGGAGGAGACCGGCGCTTTTACGGTGTATGATGTCATCCAGGAGCTGAATGAGAAGCTGATTTACCGCCATCCGCATGTCTTTGGCAATTTGAACGCCGAGGATGCCGAAGCTGCGTTGAACAACTGGGAAGCGATGAAAGCCGAAGAGAAGAAGCGCAAAGGCCTCGAACCCGAGCGCCAATCGGCGATCAGCGGGGTGCCGCGTGACTTGCCGGCTTTGATGAAGGCATACAAGCTCCAGAAAAAAGCGGCTAAGGCCGGATTCGACTGGGAGGACATCGACGGGGTCTGGACCAAGCTGGAGGAAGAAATTCGCGAGCTGAAGGAAGCCGTAACGCAAAAGCAAGATCCCGAAGCGCAGGAGTTGGAGCTGGGCGATGTGCTATTCTCGGTGGTAAATGCAGCCCGCTATATCGGGGCCGATCCCGAACAAGCCCTGTCGCGGACGATCCGCAAATTTACGCAGCGGTTCCATTATGTCGAAGAGCGACTCCGCGAACAGGGGAAGACGCCCGTCGACAGTACGTTAGCGGAAATGGACGTTTTATGGAATGAAGCTAAGTCGAAAGAACGGGAATGATGGGAGAAAAGGCCTAAATTTCGGGTTTTTTGCGAAAAAAACAAAAAAAAAGTTCCTAACAGTGCAGGATTTTTCATTTCAAGCAAGAATACTCATAAAAAGATAACCAAATGGCGCAGGACAGGCCTAGAGCCTGTAGTGCCAAGGTATCACCTATTTCTTTTATTATTGGGAGGCATTATTAATGAACAAAACAGATCTGATCAACAACATTTCCAGCAAAAGCGGTTTGACTAAAAAAGACGTTGAATCCGTATTGAACGGTTTCCTCGGCGAAATCACTGAAGCCCTTGCTGGTGGCGACAAAGTCCAATTGATCGGTTTCGGTACGTTCGAAACTCGTAAACGTTCCGGTCGTACGGGCCGCAACCCACAAACCGGCAAAACTATCGAAATCCCGGCTTCCAATGTACCGGCATTCAAAGCGGGCAACAAACTTAAAGAAGCTGTAAAATAATGCGTCTAGATAAATTCCTGAAGGTATCGCGGTTAATCAAGCGGCGCACGGTGGCCAAGGACGTCTCCGAACAAGGCAGAGTTCTAATCAATGGGCGCGAATCCAAACCGAGCAGTACCGTCAAGGTGGGCGATGAAATCACGGTTCAATTCGGCCAAAAGCTGGTGACCGTCCGCGTCGAACGCCTGGTCGAAACGACTCGCAAGGATGAAGCAGCGACCATGTATACCTTAATCAAGGAAGAGCCGATCGCGAAGGATACCGGTTTGGACTGGTCCTGAAATCGTGAAGCTCAAGAGCATGTTCCGTTTTCTCGGGACATGCTCTTTTTTTAACCCTATGGGGGTGTAAAAAATATCCTAGCCAAACTGTGAATTCATGGTAATATAGTAAATACACTTACTAACGTTTTCGATAAGCATACATCTGCTTCTTAGAAAACACCTCTGATTTAACCTCATGTCGAAATCATTCGACGCTGCGCACGCGGCACACATCTACGAACCGAAATCACACCTAACGATCAAGCCTTATTCCAACCAACGATCGAACAATCAAACGAAGCAGCAATCCATCAAACACACGATTAAGCTAACATCGCAACCGATCATCAAGCCAAACACATCAAGCAAACACATCAAGCCAAGATCGTACCATCCATCGAAGCAACAAACCCACCAACTCAACAGCAGCGGATCCTTACGTCGCTCAGACCGCAGCACTATTCAGAAACCGGGGTGATATTATTAGCGAACTTTATTAAAACGCCTATAAAGTGAAAATATTCACAATTACTTCATTCATCATTTTCCACGTCAGCCATAGGGTATACCAAGGTCCAAATCCAGTTTATCCAAAGGATGATTGCCTGATGAAACAACTCGTGCACAAGCTCTATGCGCGGGGAGAGCTCTCCAAGGAGGAGCTCGTCGATTTGCTGGGGCATATGGATGTCGAAACGCGCGGGGAACTCTTCCGATTAGCCCGTCTGAGACGGGAACAGGCTTATGGGGACAAGGTGTATATGCGCGGTTTGATCGAATTTTCCAGCTACTGCCGGCGGAACTGCTTGTACTGCGGTCTGCGGGCCGGGAATCGCGAGGCGGAACGCTATCGGCTCAGCCCGGAGGAGATTCTCGAATGCTGCCGGGAAGGATACGGGCTGGGCTTCCGCACATTTGTGCTCCAAAGCGGGGAGGATCCCTGGTATACGGCCGATCTGCTGGCTGCCTTGATCCGGAATATCAAAGCGGAATTTCCGGATGCGGCGATCACCTTATCCATCGGTGAACGGGAGGAGGAAACCTACCGATTGCTGTATGAAGCGGGGGCGGATCGCTTTTTGATGCGTCATGAAACCGCTTCCCGGGGGTTGTATCAAGCGCTGCATCCTTCCATGTCTTATGAACACCGCCGCCAGTGTCTGGAGACGTTGCAGTCGATCGGCTATCAAATTGGTGCAGGCTTTATGGTCGGATTGCCCGGCCAGACTACGGAGGATTTAGCTGAAGATTTGATCTATCTCCATACGCTCAACCCGGACATGATCGGCATCGGCCCGTTTATCCCCCATGACAAGACTCCGCTGCGCGATGCGAAGGCCGGATCGCTGGAGGATACGCTGGTTATGGTTGCCCTAGCCCGCCTGTTCCTGCCCGAAGCCTTAATTCCCGCGACAACCGCGTTAGGTTCGTTACACCCGGAAGGCAGGGAGTTGGCGCTAAAGGCCGGGGCCAATGTGGTCATGCCCAATCTGTCACCCGTTACCGTACGCAAGAAGTATGCGCTGTACAACAACAAAATTTGCACGGGGGATGAATCCGCCCAATGCAGGCACTGCCTGGAGCTCCGGATTGGAGTGGCGGGCTTTTCCGTAGATATGGGAAGGGGGGACAGCCTGAAGGCGACAGCAAGCCGCCGTCATGCTTAGTTAGAGTTGCACATGTAGTTCAAGTTGAAGAGATGAAACGTTATTCTTTTCGCTAATATTCGTGAAATATTTCACAACAAAACGTAGAGGAGACATGGCGAATGAGCATATTGACCAAAACAAATGACCTTGGCTTTTTTGAAATTCGGCTGGAATCCATCGGCGGGCTCGGCGCCAACCTGGCCGGGAAGATGCTGGCGGAATCCGGGGTTCTTGGACTCGGCCTAAACGGAGCGAACTTTTCGTCCTATGGTTCGGAGAAGAAGGGATCCCCGGTGAAGAGCTTCGTCCGCTTCTGCGAGCCGGACGTGGAGATCCATGATCACAGCCCGATCGAGGAACCCCATGTGATCGGCGTGTTCCATGAAGCGCTGCACAAGACGGTGAATGTCCTAAGCGGATTAAAGCCCGACGGAATCGTGCTGGTGAACTCAACCCGCGATTTTGAGGAGATTCGACGCGACCTGAAGTTCCCTTACGGGACGCTGGCTGTTGTGGACGCGATGGGGATCGCTATCGACGAGCATACGAAGGTCAACACCTCGATGTTAGGGGCGTTGTTCCGGATCTGCGATTTTCTGGATCCAGATTCGATGCGTGAAGTGATTAAGCATACGTTCCAGAAAAAATACCCGCACTTGGTAGAGCCCAACTTGCGCACATTCGACCGGGGATATCATGAAGTGCGTTTCCAGACGATCCCGGCTCCCGAAGGGGTCCAAGGGATGCGTTTCGAACGGCCGCAGCCGCTGCTTGGCTATGCGACACAGGCACCGGGCGGCATTATCCGCGCGCAGGGGAACAGCCTGCTGAAGGATTTGAGCGGTTCCCGTCAGGGCTTTGTGCCGGAGCTGGATGCGGACAGCTGCATCCATTGTGCCAACTGTGATACGGTTTGCCCCGATCTGTGCTTCGTATGGGAATCCGGGGAGGACAAGAAAGGGCGCGCTCAAATGTATCTTAGCGGAATCGATTATCAGTATTGCAAAGGTTGTTTGAAATGCGTGGAAATTTGCCCAACAGGAGCGCTTAGCATGCGGCGGGAGGAACCCGGGTATGCCGACAGCCACCGCGTCGCCCACGTCTTTCAGTAGAGGTTTTATTCCAAGGGGTTTTGAACTCGCAGAAGAGCCTAAAGGAGGACTTTATCGATGTCTATAACCGAAGAGAAAATGACGAAAATGACGCTGGCGGAACAAACCACGGCCTTCGAGTCGGGCAATGAAGCGGCGGCCATGGCGGCGGCTCAGATCAATTACCATGTGATGGGGTATTTTCCGATCACGCCGTCCACAGAGATCGCGCAGATTCTGGACCAGAAAAAGGCGCAAGGCCTGCATGATATCCAGCTGATTGCGGCGGATGGGGAGCATGGCTCGGCGGGGATTTGCTACGGGGCGGCGCTCGCCGGGGCCCGGGTCGTCAATGCCACCAGCGCCAATGGGTTCATGTACATGATTGAACAGCTGCCGGTGCAGTCCGGGACGCGGTTCCCGATGGTGCTGAACCTGGTAACCCGCGCGATCAGCGGTCCGCTGGATATTCGCGGCGACCATTCCGACCTGTATTTTGCGCTGAACACCGGCTGGTTAATCCTCACGGCAAGCACACCGCAAGCGGCCTACGACATGAACATTATGGCGTTGAAATGGTCGGAGCATCCGGAGGTTCGGCTGCCTGTAATCGTTGCTTATGACGGGTTCTTCACGTCTCACCAGAAACGGAAGTTAAGTTATTTCAAGGACGCCAAGTCGGTCCAAGCGTTTGTGGGCGAAACGCCGCCGGTTGGGTTTGATGACGTAGCCGATCCGTCGCGGCCGATTTCGGTTGGCGCGCATATGAACGGCGACGACTTATTGAACAACCACTACCAGCTGCACCTGGCCCAGGAGCGGGCGGCTGAAGTGTATCAACAAATCGCCGCCGAATATAAGGCGATTTCGGGACGCGATTACCCGGTGCTCGAATTGTATCAGATGGAGGATGCGGAGGTCGCTTTATTTCTGCTGAACTCAGCGGCGGAAACGGCCAAGGCGATCGTTGACAAGCTGCGAGCCCAGGGGATGAAGGCGGGGCTCATTCGGCCGAACGTCATCCGGCCTTTCCCTGCGGAGGAGATCCGTACCGCGCTGCGGGGTGTCAAAGCGCTCCTGGTGGGAGAACGCGCCGATTCCTACGGAGGCAAAGGCGGCAATATGACGCATGAAATCCGCTCCGCGCTGAAGCTGGACCCGGCGAACGAAACGATCGTTTTGTCCCGCGTATTTGGCCTGGGTGGGAAGGACTTCTATCCGGATGAAGCGGAAGCCTTCTTTAACCTGGCTATTGAGGCGATGAACCAAGGCGAAGCTGCGGTGCCGTTCGATTATTTTGGGCAGGTGCCCGGCGATCCGGTGCACGAGCTCAGACCGATCTTGACGCCGCAGCATGGCGATGCCTTTAACAGCGGGCTGATCCAGGTGACGCCGGATGAGGCAACCGGCAAGCTGAAGGTGAAGCTGCCGCCGCTGCGCAACCTGACGGCGAAGCCGAAGCGGCTGGCGCCGGGCCATGGCGCTTGTCCGGGCTGCAGCGCGATTTCCTCTTTGGAGCTGTTTTACAAAGGGATTGAAGGCGATGTGGTTACGTTGTTCCAAACCGGCTGCTCGTACGTCGTTACGGCCGGATATCCCTATACCTCGCATAAGCAAACGTTCATCCATAACTTGTTCCAGAACGGGGCTGCAACCGTGGCCGGTGCTGTCGAGGCGTTCTGGGAGCGGAAGCGCCGCGGGGAGATCGAAGTATCGGATAACGTTACCTTTATCATGGTGACCGGTGACGGCGGAATGGACATTGGGATGGGCCCGGCGATTGGCTCGGCGCTGCGGAACCACAAGATGATTATTTTGGAATACGACAACGAAGGATACATGAACACCGGCTCGCAGCTCTCCTACTCCACGCCGCTGGGGCATCAGACCAGTACATCCGGCGTAGGCAAGGCGCAGAAAGGGAAAGCGTTCCACCACAAGGATACTCCGCAGATCATGGCGGCGACGAATATCCCGTACGTGTTTACCGGGGCGGAGGCTTTCCCGCAGGACCTGATTACGAAGGCGGCCAAGGCGCGGTGGTACGCGCAAAATGAAGGCCTGGTTTACGGGAAAGTGCTGAGCACCTGTCCGCTGAACTGGCGGTCTGAGGATCAACTCGGCACGAAAATCCTGCAAACGGCGGTAGAGTCCTGCTTCTTCCCGTTATACGAAATCGAGCATGGCGTCACGAACATCACCTACAATCCGGAGGCGAAAAACAAGCGGATCTCGCCGCAGGAATGGCTGAAGCTGATGGGCAAAACGAAGCACATGCTGCAGGACCAGGAGCTGCTTGATGCCTTCGAGGAAGAGGTCAACCGGCGCTGGGAACGGCTCAAGCTGAAGCACGAAAGTCCGTTGCTCTAAGGCGAGCAGCCGGACGATGAAGGGAGAGGAAGCGAACATGGAAGAGACTTTTCATTGTGCGAAGGACGAGGAGCGGCTGCAGCGGGTGGGGGAAATCATCGATCAGTTCCGCCTGCTGCCGGGCGCGCTGATCCCGGTGCTTCACGAAATTCAGGATTTGTACGGCTATCTGCCGGAGGAAGCGCTACAGGTCGTTTCGAGGGAACTGGGGTTGTCGATGGCTGAAATCTATGGAGTTGCGACGTTTTACTCGTTTTTCTCGCTAGAGCCAAAAGGAGAGCATGTCATCCGCGTCTGCATGGGAACGGCTTGTTATATTAAGGGCGCGCAAGGGGTGCTGGATCGCCTGAGCCAGGAACTGAACGTTCCGGTGCAGGGGACAACGGCTGACGGGAAATTCACGCTGGATGCCACCCGCTGTCTGGGGGCTTGCGGTTTAGCGCCGGTCATGACCATCGGGGAAAAAGTGCATGGCCGGCTGACGCCAAACGAGATACCGAAAATTCTGAAGCAGATGCGCACGCCTGCCGGGACGCATTAGAAGGGATGGTGGAACGATGAAAACGTTGTTGGATCTCGAGGGCATTCGAACGGCGCAGCTTAGCCGGCTGGTCCGCCGAAAGCTGGGCAAGGTCGGGGCTGATGAAGGAAGCGTCGCCGCGCGTTCCGTAATGATTTGCGGCGGCACCGGCTGTACCTCCTCAGATTCGATGTTAATCGCGGAAGCCTTTGAGCAAGCGGTGGCCAGCCAAGGGATTCAGGACAAAGTCGAAGTGGTCCGGGCGGGCTGCTTTGGGCTGTGCGAGTTGGGGCCGGTCGTGATCATTTACCCGGAGGAGGTGTTTTATAACCGGGTGATGGTGAAGGACGTGGCGGAGATCGTCGACAAGCACCTGCTTCAGGGCAAAATCGTCGATCGCCTCGTTTACCAGCAGTCGCTGGAGAAGGACGGGCGGATCAAACCGCTGCATGAGGTCGACTTCTTCCGTAAGCAGCAACGGATCGCGCTGCGCAACTGCGGGACGATCGACCCGGAGGACATCGACGAATATATCGCTATGAACGGATATAAAGCGCTGCATAAGGTCTTGACGACCATGGAGCCGGCAGAGGTCGTGGCCGAGGTGAAGGAGGCGGGCTTGCGCGGGCGCGGCGGCGGCGGGTTTCCGACCGGAATCAAGTGGGAGACGGCAGCCAAGCAGCGAACGGGGCAAAAATATATGATTTGCAACGCCGACGAAGGCGACCCGGGCGCGTTTATGGACCGCTCGATTCTGGAGGGCGATCCGCATTCCGTGCTGGAAGGCATGGCGATCGCCGGCTACGCCATCGGGGCGAATCACGGCTTCATCTACGTACGGGCGGAATATCCGATCGCCGTGCGACGGGTGCAGGCGGCGATTAAGCAGGCCCGGGATTACGGGTTGCTGGGCGATGACTTGTTTGGGAGCGGGTTTTCTTTTGACATCAGCGTTCGTTTGGGAGCAGGGGCATTCGTCTGCGGAGAAGAAACGGCGCTCATGAACTCGGTGGAAGGCAAGCGGGGCATGCCCAACCCGAAACCGCCGTTCCCGGCTGTCAGCGGGTTATGGGGCCAGCCGACGGTGATCAACAATGTGGAAACGCTGGCGAACGTACCGATTATTTTGCTGGAGGGCGCTTCGTGGTATGCCGGAATCGGGACGGAAAAGAGCAAGGGCACCAAGGTGTTTGCCTTGGGCGGCAAGGTGGTGAACACCGGGCTGGTGGAAGTGCCGATGGGGATTACGTTGCGCGATGTCATTTACGAAATTGGCGGCGGGATTCCCGGCGGCAAAGCGTTTAAGGCGGTGCAGACCGGGGGGCCTTCCGGCGGCTGCTTAACGAGCGAGCATCTCGACCGTCCGATCGATTACGATACGCTGCTTAGCTTGGGTTCGATGATGGGCTCGGGCGGCATGCTTGTGATGGACGAAGAGACATGTATGGTTGACGTCGCCCGATATTACCTCGACTTCACGCGCGACGAATCGTGCGGGAAATGCGCGCCGTGCCGAATCGGCACCAAACGCCTGCTGGAGATTTTGGAGAAAATCACGGAAGGCAAAGGAACGATGGAGGACCTGGATGCGCTGGAGGAGCTATCCGAGCAAATCAAGGCGGCTTCGCTTTGCGGGCTTGGCCAAACGGCGCCTAATCCGGTGCTGTCCACGCTGAAATATTTTCGCGAGGAGTATATCGCCCATGTGGTCGACAAGAAATGTCCGTCCGGCGTTTGCCGCTCGCTGATTACGTACACGATTGACGAGGAGAAATGCCGCGGATGCACGCTTTGTGCCCGGAAATGTCCGGCGGAAGCGATCTCGGGCGAGATGAAAGAGCCGCATGTGATCGATCCGCAGCTGTGTATCAAATGCGGGATTTGCTTCGACAGCTGCAAATTTGAAGCGATCTATAAGAGTTAAAGGGGGGAGAGTTCGAGGATGGATACGGTGAAATTATGGATTGACGAAATGGAAACGGAGGTGCCGAAGGGAACAACGGTGCTTCAGGCAGCCCGCGGACTAGGCATTCACATTCCTACACTTTGTCATCTGCAGGGCATGAACCACCCGTCCAGCTGCCGCGTCTGCTTGGTGGAATCGGGCCCCCGCCTAATCGCTTCGTGCACGCTGGTGGCCGAGGAAGGCATGCGGATCCGGACCAATACACTGCAGGTGCGAAAAGCTCGCAAAACGACGGTTGAACTGATTCTGTCAGATCATAATCGGGAATGTCTCACCTGCCTGCGCAGCGGAACCTGCGAGCTGCAGGAGGTGGCGAATCAGATTGGGGTGCGCGATGTGCGATATGCGGGAGGCAAAGCGCGGTCGACGGTTGATCTCTCGTCGCCGTCGATCGTGCGCGACACTTCCAAATGCCTGCTGTGCGGTCGGTGTGTCGCCGTTTGCAGCGAGGTGCAGACTGTGGGAGCCATCGGGTTCATGAACCGCGGGTTCGACACCGTGATCGGGCCGGCCCTGGGGCGGCCGATTGGCGAGTCAGTCTGCGTGAACTGCGGCCAATGTATTATGGCTTGTCCGGTTGGCGCGCTGCAGGAGCGGGAAAATATCAACGACGTGTGGCAGGCGATCGCTGATCCGCATAAATTCGTCGTTGTGCAAACGGCGCCAGCGGTGCGAGTTGCCTTGGGAGAGGAGTTTGGGATGCCAATCGGCACGCGGGTGACGGGCAAGATGGTTGCCGCGTTGCGGCGGCTTGGCTTCAACAAGGTGTTTGATACCGACTTTGCTGCCGACTTAACGATTATGGAGGAGGGCACCGAGCTGGTGCATCGTTTGGCCACCGGGGAGAACCTGCCGCTGATGACGTCCTGTTGTCCGGGCTGGGTGAAGTTTGTGGAGCATTACTTCCCGGATATGCTGGAGAATCTGTCCAGCTGCAAATCGCCGCATGAGATGGAAGGGGCGATGATCAAGAGCTATTTCGCCCAAACGATGGGGATCGATCCGGGGAATATCGTCGTGGTGTCGATCATGCCGTGTACGGCGAAGAAATTCGAGGGGCAGCGCGAGGAGCTGGCCAATGAATCGTTACAGGACATCGATTACGTGCTGACCACCCGGGAGCTTGCGCGGATGATCAAGGAAGCGGGCATTGACTTCGCCGGCTTGCGCGGCGAGACGTTCGACAACCCGTTTGGCGAAGCCTCGGGGGCCGGCGTGATCTTCGGTGCGACGGGCGGGGTGGCCGAAGCGGCGCTTCGCACTGTGTTCGAGCTGGTCGCCGGCGAAGAGCTGGAGACGGTAGAATATACCGCGGTGCGCGGGATGGATGGCATAAAGGAGACGACGGTGGAGCTGCCGGACGGGCGGGTGATCCGCACGGCGGTGGTTCACGGGCTCGGCAACGCCCGCAAGCTAATGTCGATGATCCAATCCGGTCAGCGCCGTTACGAATTTATCGAAGTGATGGCTTGTCCGGGCGGTTGTATCTGCGGCGGCGGGCAGCCGCTCGTCAGTGCGAGCCTGCGGGATACCGTCGACGTGAAGGCCACCCGGGCCAAGGCCATTTACGACGAGGACGAAGCGTCAACGGTTCGCAAATCCCATAAGAACCCGTATATCCAGCAGATTTACCGCGAGTTTTTGGAGGAGCCGAACAGCCATAAGAGTCATAAGTATTTGCATACGCACTACTTGGTTCGCTCCCGTTATTAGCTGTGCGCTGTTACGTATGTTGTTGCTTTTGTCCGTACAGTCTCGAAGGGGTTCAAAGGTGATAATGGCATCATACAGGGAGGGATGGGGATGAGCAGGTCAGATCAAAGGGAGGCGGCGGACTTCATCCGGGATGAGACCATCGTGTCCGCGCTCGCTTACGGGTCGCAGCTGGCCCGCGATCGCAGGAAGGTGCTGGCGATTCTGGAGCGTGCCCGGACGGCCAAAGGCATCAGTGCGGCGGAAGCCGCCGTCCTGTTAAACGTGGAGGACGATGTGTTGCTGGAGGAGATCTACCATGCGGCACGCGAGGTGAAGGAACGCATTTACGGGAATCGGATCGTCTTGTTTGCTCCTTTATACGTCAGCAACTACTGCGTTAATAACTGTGAGTATTGCGGCTATAAGCAGTCGAATGAGAGCATGGTTCGGCGGCGGTTGAACCGGGAGGAGTTGATCCGGGAAGTCGAAGTGCTGCAGCAAATGGGGCATAAGCGGCTGGCGCTGGAGGCCGGAGAAGATCCGGAGTATTGCCCGATTGACTACATTTTGGAATGTATCGAAACGATCTACTCCGTGAAGGTCGACAATGGAAGTATCCGCCGAATTAACGTGAATATCGCCGCGACGACGGTGGAGGATTACCGCAAGCTGGCGAACGTTGGAATCGGCACATATATCTTGTTCCAAGAGACGTACCACCGACCGACTTACAGCCGTATGCACCAAAAAGGGCCCAAACGCGATTACGACTGGCACACGACAGCGATGGACCGCGCGATGCGGGCTGGCATCGACGATGTTGGCGTTGGGGTCTTGTACGGGCTGTATGATCACAAATACGAGACGATCGCCATGTTGATGCATGCTGAGCATCTGGAAGCCACGTTTGGCTGCGGGCCTCATACGGTTTCCGTTCCCCGCCTGCGGGCGGCGGACGGTGTGGATCTGAACAGCTTCCCGTATCTCGTGAACGATCATGAGTTCAAGAAGATCGTGGCTGTGTTGCGGCTCGCAGTGCCTTATGCCGGCATGATCCTGTCCACCCGCGAAGACTCGGAATTCCGCGATGAGGTCATCAAGCTGGGGATCTCCCAGATCAGCGCAGGCTCGTGCACCGGTGTCGGTGGGTACACGAACACGTACGGAGGGGAGGGCAGAGGGAGCGCAAGCAGCGATACCGCGCAATTCGAGGTGGGCGATCACCGCTCGCCGCTGGAGATGATCAAGTCGCTGTGCCGGGACGGTTATATTCCAAGCTATTGCACCGCTTGTTATCGGGAGGGGCGGACGGGCGACCGTTTTATGCGCCTGGCTAAGTCGGGCCAGATCCACAACGTCTGCCATCCAAACGCCTTGCTCACCCTGCAGGAGTATTTGCTGGACTACGGGGATGACGAAGCCCGGGAAATGGGGGCGTCGCTGATCAAAAACAACCTCCGCCGTATCCCCAAAGCCTCCGCGCGCGAAGTGACGATCGACCGCCTTCAGCGGATCCAGAACGGCGAGCGGGACTTGCGGTTCTAGGTAATAGAAATCGAAAACCTTCAATGTCACCCTAGCGGTTGGTCATACCCCTGTCAAGTAGACAGATAAAAAAAAGTTAAGCAGCCAGCGCGTGCCGAAACTCAATCGGCGCGCGCTGTTTGAGTTTCGCCTGAAAACGTTGGTAGTTATAAAAGTAGATGTATTCCTCGACGGCTTGATGAATCTCCACTTCTGACTTATATTGTTGAAGGTACAACTTTTCTGTCTTCAGATGCGAAAAGAAGGATTCGATACAGGCGTTATCCAGGCAGGTTGCTTTGCGAGAGTGGCTGCCTTTAACGCTGAATGCCTCTAATCGTGTGTTGTACGCCTGGGACGTGTATTGGAAGCCTTGGTCCGAATGGAGCACGGCTTCGGACACGTCTCTTTTTCGTGTCCATTGCTCAATCGTATTAAGCACCAACTTTACATCATTGCGCTTTGACATTTGCCAAGCCACAATCTCATTGTTGAAGAGATCCTGGATGACGGACAGGTAATAAAAGTCGGTTCCATCCGAGAGATACGTAATATCGGTCACAAGTTTCTGCTGAGGAGCTGTCGCATGAAACTGGCGCTTTAATCGGTTAGGATAAACCACGGAAGGAGCATAGTTGGAGCGATTCCTTTTCTTTCGAATGACCGACTGGATCGACAGCTCTTTCATGAGCCGCCATACTTTCTTATGGTTGACGAGGTAGCCTGCCTCCCACAAGGCTGTCTGCATTCGAGGATACCCAAAATAGGGATGGGCTAGGTGAATGGCCACCATATGCTCTTTTATTGCGTGCTCCTGTGCATGAGCTTCCGTCCGCTGAGAACGTGTACCCCGCCACTTGTAGTAGTTCGCCCGAGGCAGACCGGCAATGGCTAATAAACGGGTAACGCCGTGCAGGTCACGTAGCTCTTCGATTATGGTGTATTTATCTTCAAGTCTAAGCTTCACTCCGTTAGCAGATTTGGATACCGCTTTTTTAAGTAATCCACCTGTGCCTTCAAGTAATCCCGTTCTTCTTCAACACTGGCAAACGTGGTACGAGGACGCCCTTTCATAGGGTTTGTTGCGTCCTTACGTGTATCGAGGGGCTCCCCCTTTCGATGTTTCTGTACCCATACTTTAAGTTGGGTACAGTTTGTAATTCCCAACCTCTCTGCAATGACCTTGTAACTTTCCACTCCAGTGAGATAGGTTTGAACAGCCTCTATTTTGAATTCCTCTGTGTACGATTTAAAAACCTGCTCCTTTTTCGCCATACAAAAATCCCCTCCAAGTTCACTCATTTCCTCATGTTAACACATGAGGTTTTTTACGAGTGTCTACTTGTAGGGGATAATACCAGGTTGACGTTGAAGGTTTTTGCGTTGGTGAGGCGTTTTTTTGTTCCACTACTTCCTAAAAATCTGCTATGTCTATGCGATAATAGGGATTTTAATATAGAGGTTGTACTATCTCGCGGATGCATTGTATCGATGGAGAGATACGACTTTTTTGGATGAGATTTGTATTAACGAGACATACAGCAGTCTGAGATGGTTGTAGTATGTGTAAAATATAGATTCTAGTTTTAGTAGTACTACATTCAGCAAGAAAAAAGATTGGAAACAATAACAAAAAGTCCAATCCTTTCTTTCATAATTTCATATTTTGGGAGATATAAGGGAAAATTCCCTTAAAGTTGAGCAGTAAAGGCGCCAGCTCTCGACAAATCAAAAAAGGAGATGTTTTATTTATGGCATTTACAAAGGAGTATGCAAGGAAAATAATTTTAAGTTTGGACGGAGTAAGAAAAACTGAACGAGCGCAAAGAACAATCTATGACAAAGCTTTTGATAAACCTACGAATGTTACTGATCTGACGGACGGATTATCAAACGTTGCCGGTATATTAGGTCTTATTTTTCTAACATCTACAGCTACTGGTGTTGCAACAGGTGTATTTTCTATTGTTGCAATGCTTGCTCCGTCGGAAAAGGATGACCTTCAGGATATGGTTTATGAAGGATATTGGAATTTAGGATATTTGGAAGATTTTCTGGATGATCATCCAGAATATGATTTAATTGAGGTGAATTTTCCCTTCATCGAATATGAAACACAAGGAGTTCGGTTTATCACAGGTAAAGGTGCAGTAACACGGGTTCATTCAGGAAGTGGCTGGATCCTTTTGTAACGGGTTAAATTAAGAAGCGGCTGTTCCAAAAGGTAGTTAAACTGGAGCTACTTAAGGGATAGATTTTCGGTAAAAATACCCAAATTTTGAAGAATAGACGGCCAGGAAGATCATACCTGGCCGTCTATTCTTGCTTGTTGGCAATAACGAAATGAAAAAAGAGGGGTGCCCTTTCTACTTTAACTATTTATTGAACAAGCTAGGAATTACACTAGGATCATCAATCTTATTCGTTATTTCATAAGATGAGATGCCTCGTAAAGTGGCATTATAATCATAAACACTTAAATAATTGTTATCGTACAGTGTTATTCCAAACCTTCTTTTCTCATCTGTCCGTATAATTATTCGATACTGCTCCGTATAATCAACACTTGGTCTGGATTTTTTTTCTTTTAGTTTCATCTGAGAGAAATAATGAACCACTTTCTTTATTCCGTTGGGGTCAGTAATTGATATTTCTTCTTCTCTGTTATCATCAAGTGTCCTTAAGAGGGTAATAGAACTGATTTCATTTCCATTTAGACGTTCCAGAACAATCTTGTCAAAGGTAGTACTTTTTGAAACCTCAAAGATAATTACACCGGCAATAACAATTAGAACAATAACGGCAAGAGCATAGATCCTACGCTTCATTAAAACCAATCCCCTTTTACCTTTTTGATACTTTCGACACAGAAAAAAACAAACAACAAATATTGAATCAACTTAGTAAATATTCGCTTCGTCCAATGTTTACCACAAATTCAATGTGATATATATTTTACCTTAATTTATTAATGTCCTCAATAGAACTGAATGATTTGACGAGACGGATGAGTTAGGAAAAATTGAATTAAATATAATAAAACGACGGTCAGGGAAAACATCCAGTTTCCTTAACCGTCTTAACTATGCGTTAATGTTCACTCAGTTTCGTTCCCACGCCATCATGGCGGAGGGGAAAAGCTCGATGGCCCGGGGGAACACGCCGTGAAGGTAGGCGATCAGCACGCCGTAGTTGACGATCGGAACGCCGGCCGCTTGGGCTTCGCCGAGGCGATGCAGCATGGCGCGGCGGTTGAGCATGCAGGCGCCGCAATGCACGATCATTGCGTAGCGGGCCAGGTCCGGCGGGTAAGAGTAGCCGGAGACATGCTCGATGTGCAGCTGCTTGCCTGTGGCCTGGCGTAACCAGCGTGGGATTTTGACGGTGCCGATGTCGTCGGACTGCTGATGGTGCGTACAGGCCTCCGCGATCAGGACACGATCCCCGTCCTTGAGCCGATCAATGGCCCGTGCGCCCCGGACCAGCTCATTTAAGTCGCCTTTATGCCGGGCGAACAGGATGGAGAACGAGGTCAGGGGCACGTCCCTCGGCGTGTCGGCGGCAACCTTGAGGAAGACCTGCGAGTCAGTGACGATGAGCCGCGGCCTCGTTCCGAGCCGCTCCAACGTCGCCCTGAGCTCGTGCTCCTTCGTCACGACGGCGATGGCGTCGCTCTCGAGCAGGTCGCGGATCGTCTGCTGCTGCGGCAGAATCAGCCGGCCCTTAGGCGCGGCTTTGTCAATCGGCACGACCAGCACGACGAGATCGCCCGGCGCGACAAGGTCGCCGACGAGCCGGAAGCGCTCCTCCTCGTGCGGAAGGGCCGCCACGATCGCCCGCTTCAGCTCGGGGATACCGCGGCCGTCCAGGGCGCTGAACGCCACGCATTCCGGCAGGCCCAGCTGCGCCATCGTATCAACAAGCGCAGCCCCCGCGTCTGCATCCAAGAGCGCATCGACCTTGTTCAGCACGCCCACAACCGGGATGTTCCGCTGCTTCAACTCGGCCAGCAGCTCCCGGTAAAAGTCGTCGGGCCCCGTCATAGCGTCGATCACCAACAAGGCTAGGTCGGTACGGTGGATCAGCTCCCGCGTTTTTTGCTTCCGCAGTTCGCCCAGCGTTCCTTCGTCGTCCAGACCCGCGGTGTCGATCAGCACCACCGGCCCCAAAGGTAGCAGCTCCATCGCTTTGTACACTGGATCGGTGGTCGTCCCCCGCACCGGCGAGACCACGGCAATCTCCTGCCCGGTCAAAGCGTTGACCACGCTCGATTTCCCCACATTCGTCCGGCCGAAAACGGCGATATGCGTCCGCTCTCCGCGCGGCGTTGCGTTTAGGCTCATCTCGCGTTCCCCCTTCTATTCGCCGGGGATGCCCGGCTTCGTCACTTGCAGCGGATTCAGGATGGCGGCGGCGCGCTCGGCGGTGAGCCAGCCGCCGTCGACGGCGACATGCTCCACCGACAGCCCTTCGCGCCGGGCGGTCCCGGCAATCTCGGCGGCCGCCTCGTAGCCGAGATGCGGAACCAGCGCGGTGGCCAGCACGGTGGAGCGCCGCAGATGCTCGCGACAAGCCGTCTCGTTGACGGCGATGCCGCGAATGCAGCGTTGCTCGAACAGCGGAACGGCCCGCCCCAGGATCTCAAGCGATTCCAGCAGGGAATCGGCGATCAGCGGGCCAAACGCGTTCAGTTCGAGCTGGCCGCCGGCGGCGGCCCAAGTGATCGCGGCGTCGTTCGCGATCACCCGCATGGCCGTCTGGCCGGCCATTTCCGCCATGACCGGGTTCACTTTACCCGGCATGATCGACGAGCCGGCCTGGACGGCGGGCAACGTGTATTCGCCGATGCCCCCGGCGGGGCCGGACGCCAGCAACCGCAGGTCGCCGGCGATCTTCAACAGCGTCACGGCTGCCGCTTTCAGCAGCCCGGAGACTTCGACGAAGACGTCCATGTTCTGCGTCCCGTCCATTGGAAATTCGCTGCGCGCCAGGCCGAGCCCGGTCAACTCCTGCAGCGTGTCGGTCACCTGGAAGACGTAGGCTTTGGGCGCGTCCAACCCGGTGCCGATCGCCGTGCCGCCGAGATGAATCTCGCGCAGCCGCTCCTCGGCTTTGTACAACCGCCAACGGTCGCGGGCGACCGCTTTGGCGTAAGCGCCAAACCCCTGCCCGGCCATCATCGGCAGGGCATCCATCAGCTGCGTGCGCCCCAACTTCATCAAGTCAGCGAATTCCTGCTCCTTCTCCTGCAGCGCCTCCTGCAGGGAAGCATACGCTTCGCTGAGTGGTCGCAGCAGCCGGATCGCCGCAATCCGCAGCGCAGTGGGGTACACGTCGTTGGTCGATTGACAGCGGTTGACGTGGTCTAGGGGATGGACGAGCTGATAGTCTCCCTTGGACCCGCCAAGCCGTTCGATCGCTAAGTTGGCGACCACCTCGTTGACGTTCATATGAGTGGAAGTCCCCGCACCTCCCTGCAAGGCATCGACGACAAACTGATCCGCCAAGGCGCCGCTGATAATCTCGTCGCATGCCCACCCAATCGCCCCTGCCACCCCTGCCGGGATCAGGCCCAACTTGCCGTTGACCCGCGCAGCGGCTTTCTTGACTACGGCGATCGCTTCGATCAGCCGGGGATGAGTCGGACGCCCACTGACCGGAAAATTCTCCATCGCCCGCGCCGTATGAATGCCGTAGTAGACCTCTGCCGGGAGATCCTTGCTCCCTAGCGTATCGGTCTCTCGGCGGAATTTTTCATGCGAATCGGGACCTCTCGAAAATGCAGGACTCATACTAATTCGCCTCCAACTACGAATGTAAATCTCTTCCACTTCATCGTAGTTGAAAGCGGTTTCTAAGGACAGTAAAGAAGATCACGTTAAAGGCCGAAAGGAACTTGTTCTAAAGCCGATTTTTCGTCCATAAGCTAGGGATAAGAAGGAGGGGTACATGCCATGGTCGAACCAAATAAAGCAAAGCATCAGGAGCTGCACCTGCTAAATCGCAAGCTGCTGGACATTTCGGGGGTTCTCAATGTGGAAAGCTTCGACAGTGAGGAGTTCCTGCTTCAGACCGAGCTTGGGCATCTGACGATCCGAGGGCAAAATTTACATATCAAAAACCTGAACCTGGAGCAGGGGCTGGTCAGCATCGAGGGTACGGTGAACTCGCTGTCGTATTTGGACCCGGGATCCAACTCGTCCGGTAAGGGCCTGCTCGGCAAGCTGTTCCGATGAATTTGGAGACGCAATGGGCGACCCTGCTTTGGATGCTGGCCTCCGGCGGGATCATGGGCATCGCCTTTGACAGCTATCGCGTCGTCTCGGGACAACTCCGGTTTCCCCGCTGGAGCGTTCACGCCCTCGACCTGCTCTACTGGTTGGCTGCCGCTTTGTTCGTTTTTCGCACATTGTACCACAGCAACCAGGGGGAACTTAGGTTCTATGTTTTTTTAGGCCTTTTTCTAGGCATTTGGATTTATTTTTTGTTCCTCAGTGTTATCACCGAGCGTTTTGTGTTAATGTTAATGAGGATAGTTAACTCTATTTATCGTTTTATCGTACGAATGATCGAGATTTTTATCATCGCTCCGTTACAATGGCTGATCAAGATGATCCGCGTCCTACTCGGATTCGTTTGGATTGTGCTGCTGTTCCTGGGCCGGGTGACCTTGCTGCCGATCTGGAAGTTGCTCGTATGGGTACTTAGACCTATATGGACAAGACTTCGGATTCCGCAAGGATGGGACAAGATCCGGCGCTGGGCGGCTGTGTGGCGAGAGCGCGTTTTGCGTCTATTACGCTGGTTCAACAAAGAATAACGCTGGGAGGTGCCCTGATGCGCGAAGTGTCGACAAATCCGAAAACATCGAATAAAAGTCAGTCCTCCGGGAACGGATCTGCTTTCGCAAAGCGCAGGCTGCGGCTCTGGATGGGATTTATGGTCCTGTTCATGGGCTGGGCCGGGTACACGTATATTTCCCAAGCCGGGGAGATCGGCGGCAAATCGCAGCAGTTGTCCGAACGGCAGGCTGCCAAGACGGCCAGCGAACAGGAGCTGAACCAGCTCAAATATGAAATTAACCGACTGAACGACCCCGAGTACATCGGACAAATTGCCATGAAGAAATATGGTCTATACAAACCGGGCGAAATCCCGGTCCGGGTATCCGAGTCCGAAGCCGGAAATGACTGACCCCATGCGGGTTGACGGGACATCCGTCTGTTGACCTTGTATCAGTCATTCGGTATAATCAAATCACCGCAGTCATGATTTCGAGGCCTGGCTGTATATTTTTAAGGGAGGATCATTTTATTTTATGGCAATTGAAGTGGGCACCAAGTTAGAAGGAAAAGTGACAGGCATCACGCATTTCGGAGCATTTGTGGATCTGTCAGGAGGTGTCACGGGTCTCGTTCACATTTCGGAGATCGCCGACAACTACGTGAAAGACGTCAACGATCATCTGAAGATCGGCGATACGGTTACCGTTAAGGTAATCAATGTCGATAAGGACGGCAAGATCGGACTTTCCATCAAGCAGGCTGTTGACAAACCGGCCGAAGCCAGACCGCCTCGCGCACCGAGACCGGACCGGCCAAGCGGAAGAGACGGAGACCGTCCGGGCGGCGGATTTAACCGAGACCGGGGAGGACGTTCTTTCAAGCCCCCAGCCAACAAAGCTTCTTTCGAAGACAAAGTATCTCGTTTCCTGAAGGATAGCGAGGAGCGCATCTCTTCGTTGAAGAAGAATACGGAAGGCAAACGCGGAGGACGCGGAGCCAAACGAATGTAATCCCTGAAACTTAATCAATCAAACCCACCGTAGGCGGTTCGTTCGCCTGCGGTTTTTTGTTTTGCGGTTGAACGAACGGATGGCCCGGCTGAATTCGAGATTCGATGTCGAACTCACTTTTGGTTCCGCTTCTTCAAAAGATGACTATTTGAATCTCCTCCAAAGCATCTTTTGTCGCCTCGGGGCTTTTTGCCGACAGGTTCTTACGGTTTTTTACGAGGAGCGCCCCTGAACGGCAGACTTTCGCTTACTTGGCCCGTGATCTCTGATGCGAACATAGAAACCCCTAACACGATCCATCGCTAGGGGGGGCATGCATTCGCGCCGTGTCGGCGTCCCCACTCAATTTGTCGGAAATTTCTTTGGCCTCGGCTCCGGTATCTGACAAACTTTCCGGTTCTAGCCTCCTATAATGGGACATACCTTACTAATTTGGAAAAGGCGGTGCCAGGATGTTGAACAAGTGGAATGTCACCCTGTTTCCGGGGATGAGAAAGGCGAAGGCATGGGACAAGGGATCATGGCGGAGCATGTTGCTGGACCAGCCGGTCATCCGGCGGGCCGGGCGGCTATTCGCGGTCAACAAGTGGAACGGGTTGCTCCTCGCGATGAGCTTCCTGCTGGGCCGTGCAACGATATTGGACGAGCTGGCTCCTTTTGCCGTGGCCTTCTTCGCGGTGATCCTGTTTATGCGGCGAGATATCGCCTGGATTGCGGGGGCCGCGATGGTGGGAGGGGCGCTGCTGACGCCAGAGGCGCATTTCCATGCCGTGGAAATCGCCGTGGAGCTGCTGATTTTCTATCTGCTGCAAAAGGGGCTGGAGACGTTTGAACGGGCGGATCTCTCCTATGCTCCGATCATGGTGTTTACGAGCACGTTTTTCGTTGGAATGTTTGGGGCGGTGATTGGCCCCTCGCTGACCTGGTACGCACTGGCGATGACCGTGATGGACGCGTTGCTGAGCTTCGTCCTGACGTTGGTCTTCATTCAGGCGGTCCCGGTGTTTACGTACCGGAAGAAGCATTACCAACTGCGCGGCGAGGAAATTTTATGTCTCGTCATCCTGCTGGCCTCGGTCATGACCGGTACGGTCGGGTGGGAGATTCAAGGGTTATCGGCCGAACACGTGCTGTCGAGATATTTGATTCTACTGTTCGCTTTGGCGGGCGGAGCGCCCTTAGGCGCATCGGTTGGCGTGATTACCGGCCTAATCCTAAGCTTAGCGGACACGTCAGCTCTGTACCAAATGAGCTTGCTGGCGTTCTCCGGGATGCTGGCCGGTATGCTGCGGGAAGGGCGCAAATGGGCCGTGGGTTTCGGCATGCTGCTCGGTTCATCCATTCTGTCGATCTACGTGGCCGGTCCGGCGGACGTGATGTCCTCCACTTGGGAGAGCTGCGCTGCAGTTCTGCTCTTTCTGTTGACCCCCAAAAAAACGGTCCAAGTCATTGCCAAATACGTACCCGGCACGCAGGAGCATGCCAAAACGCAGCATGAATACGCCAAACGGGTACGCGATATTACGGCCGGTCGGGTGGCGCAGTTCTCCCAAGTCTTCAAGCAGCTGGCGCGCAGCTTCGGGCAAGTGTCGAGCACTGGGGAAATCGCTAAACGCGGCGAGGAGATCGACCACTTCATGAACGCGGTGACCGAGGGGGCATGTGCCACCTGTTTCCGCAAGAATACGTGCTGGGACGGGCGATTCTATCAAACGTACAAGCTGATGACGGAAATGATGACGGCGATCGAAGAGAAGCCGGAGGTCACCGTGGCCGAGCTGCCGGCTCGATGGGGCAAGCTGTGCGCGAAGACAGACCAGGTGTTGGATATCATGAAGCATGAATACGATCTGTATCAGCACGATCTGCATTGGAAAAGGCAAATTTACGACAGCCGCCAACTGGTGGCCGAACAGCTCTCGGGCGTCTCACAGGTCATGGAGGACCTGGCCCGGGAGATCCAGCGCGAAGGACAAGCCATGTACAAGCAGGAGGAACAAATTCGCGAAGCGCTGGAAAAAATGGGCCTTTCCATTCACAGTATCGATATCGTGAGTTTAGACCACGGCAACGTGGAGATCGAGATCGTCCATGCATACACCCGCGGTTTCGATGAATGTCGGAAGATTATCGCGCCGCTGCTGTCGGATATCTTAGGCGAGCATATCGCCGTGATGAGCGAAACGCTGCATGGCGGCAAAGAAGGCCTGTCGACGGTGACCTTCGGCTCGGCCAAAGCCTTCGAGATCACGACGGGGGTCGCCGGCACCGCCAAAGGCGGGGACATGCTCTCGGGCGACAGCTTCAGCGCCAAAGAGCTTGGCAACGGCACGTATGCCGTAGCGATCAGCGATGGCATGGGCAACGGGGAGCGGGCGCGGCTGGAGAGCAGTACGGCGCTGAACATCCTCGAGCAGCTGCTGCAGTCCGGCATGGAGGAGACGCTCGCGATCAAATCGGTGAACTCGATTCTGATGCTGCGCTCGCCGGACGAGGTGTACGCGACAGTCGACATGGCTCTGATCGATCAGTATACGGCGCGGACGACGTTTATGAAGATCGGTTCATCGCCAAGCTTCATCAAGCGAGGCCAGGAGGTCATCCCGGTCACAGCCAGCAATCTGCCGATCGGTATCATTCAGGATATCGAAGTGGACCTGGTCTCGGTCCAGCTGTATCCGGGCGATACGCTGATTATGATGACCGACGGCATTTACGATGCGCCGGGACCGGCGGTCAACAAGGAGCTGTGGATCAAGCGGCTGATCCAGGAGATCCAATCCGAGGAACCGCAGGAGATCGCCGATTGCCTGCTGGAGTCCGTTATCCGATACCAGAAGAACGTCATCCACGACGATATGACCGTTGTCGTCGCCAACGTTGACCATCTGCGGCCCGAGTGGTCCACGCTGCATATCCCCGGCATCAGCCGGCTGGAGCGGCCGCGAACGGTGAGCTAGAAGAGAGCTTGAGGTGAGAACCTCAGGTTCTTTTTTTTTGCACAAAAATCTTGTTTTGCCTGAACCGGGGGGGAGCACGTTATAATAGGGGGGAGAAAGGGGCGTGAGATTTTGGATTACCGCGTGGATGTTGCATTTGAACCTCGGTACGAGCTGCTCAGCAGTCTACATACGATGATTTGCCGCAAATCGCATAAGAAGATCGACCTGACCCCGGCATGGGTCAAGGATACCTTAAAGCGGATCACGCCGGATTTCGGCTCCCTTCTCGGCGACCTGGAAGTGGACGGCGATTGGAAAACGACGTATTTGCTTGCCTACTTGTGCCCGAACGGGACGTCGCCCGAGGGGTTCCTTGCTTGGCTGGAGGCGAAGACGCCGGGAGATCTGTACGAGCTGATCGCGGAGTACAGCCAGCAGTTTCCGAAGGACATGGGGCAATTCCGCTCCCGGACCTTGACGGTGTTATCCGGCTGGCATGAGCAATATTTCCGTAAGCTGGAGCCGGAGGTGATCGGCGCTTTGCGTTCCGAGGCACAGGCGCGGACGATGGAACTGACTAACGAGGCTGAGACATCGGCGTTTATCGAACGGACGACCAACGGCTTGACGTTTCTGCCGAAGCAAGGGTTAGAGCAGTTGGTCCTCGTTCCGCAATACCATTTTCAACCGATGAATGTCATTTATCATTTTGGCAAAATCACGTTGTGCCACTACTCGGCACGAATTTATTTGGGAGACGAAACGGGGTTTCCTCCTCATGAATATCGAATGATTCGGGCGCTGGCCGAGCAGAGCCGGCTGAAAATTTTGCGTTATTTGAGTGGCGGCCCCCGAACGTTTACGGAAATCGTACGTCATTTGAAGCTGTCCAAGGGGATTACGCACGACCATGTGTCCAAGCTGCGCAGCGGCGGCTTTATTCGGGCCCATTTCGATGGGGAGGCGGTATCCGAATACAGCTTGCGCCCGGAGATGCTAGACGTGATGCATCGGAAACTGGTGGATTATATCGTCAACTAAAACAACGCCAGAAATGGCGGCCAAAACGATTCCGCACCGTGTGAACGGCGGCGGGGTCGTTTTTATTTTGGCATGATTATTCATTTCTCCGAATAAAGAAATATTATCAAGTTCTCTATTTACAGAACTAATGCCCTCTCGTATAATAGGAGCATTAAAAGACGACTTAACTTATCGGAATTAACGTCTATTGTAAGTTTTCGCCTAAAAAAAGGCAACACGGAGGGAGAGAATCATGCAAATGAAGAGAAATCGTATCACCGCACTGCTGACTTTATTATTATCCGGGGCTTTGGTCTTGGCCGCCTGCGGGGGGAACGGAGGCAACACGACCGCGCAGGGAGCGGAATCGGCATCGGCCCAGTCCGGGAACAACTCGAGCGAAGCGGGTACGGACAACACGGGGGCGGATGCAGGGAGCACGCTGCAGTTTATCCCGGCTAGCGATCTATCTAAATTGCCGGCGGTAGCCAAAGGACGCACCGATACGATTATCGTTGGCTTAACCGACCCCAGCGGCGCGTTTACACCGTATTTCCAGCAAAGCGGTTATGACGGCAATGTTTCGTCGCTGCTGTATACCCCGCTGGTGACGGTGGATGACCAAGGGCTACCAGCACCGGGCCTCGCCGAGAGCTGGGACGTGTCCGAGGATCAGCTGACGTATACGTATCATCTCCGCAAGGACTTGAAGTTCAGCGATGGCTCGCCGTTGACTGCGGACGACGTGGCTTTTACTTGGACGCTTCTCCACGACAAAGCCTATGACGGGGATTCACAAATTCCAACGCTACATATCGTGGGCGGCGAAGCCTATAAGGAGGGCAAAGCCGATAGCATCTCCGGGATTACCGTCCAGGATGCGCAGACCGTGTCGGTAACGCTGGAGCAACCAAACGCGACGGCGCTGGTGCTGCTTGGCAGCGACGTGTTGTCCAAAGCTTACTACGGCAAGGACTATAAGTTCGGACAGATCGATTACATCAAGAAGTTGCACGAGAAGCCGGTCGGCAACGGTCCGTACATCCTGGAGAAGTTCATTCCGGGGCAGGAGGTCCGTTATATCGCCAACCCTTACTACTATGCAGGCAAGCCGAAAACCGAGAAATTTATCTATAAAACCTCCGAAGGGGACACCTGGCAGTACCTGGAGACGGGCGAAGTGGACTACGCTTCTTTCAGCGCCACGACGGAGAACCTCGATAAATTAAAGAGTATGGGCTTCGTTAATATCTTGCCTTATACGCCAAGTACGTATGGATACTTGCAATTGAATTTGGAGCATGAGGCCTTGAAGGATAAGAAAGTGAGACAGGCGTTGACGTATGGTCTGGACCGTCAAAGCATCTACGTGGATGCCAACCAGGGCGCCGGGGAAGTCGCCAACATACCGGCTTCGCCAATCTCCTGGGCCTACACGGAAGAGGGAATCAACAAATATGCCTACGATGCGGACAAAGCAAACCAACTGCTGGATGAAGCCGGGTGGGCCAAAGGGGCAAACGGCATCCGTGAAAAAGACGGCAAGAAGTTGACCCTCCATTTCCTCGGTTCCAAGAGCGCTCAGACCGATGTCTTTATCGCGGTTGCTACTGAAGGCTTCGCTGCAATCGGCGTCGATTTCCAACCGGAGGTGTTTGCGGACTTCAACGCGTTGGTCTCTAAGGTAGAAGGCGGCGACTACGATATGGCGTCTTTCTCTACGCCGATGTTAGCCGATCCTTCCGACGGCGTACTGCAGTTTGTCGACGGGGAGATCAAGGGCTACGACAATCCGAAGGTCAAAGAACTGTACGATAAAGCGTTAAGCACCAGCGACATCGAACAGCGTAAGGCAACGTATAAGGAGCTGTTCCAACTGCTGAACGACGAGTTGCCGATTATCTTCACGAGCTATAAGAAGACCGTATATGCCTATAATGGCCGCATCCAAAACCTGTCCGTCAGTCCGTTTACCGGCCTGTCCTCCAGCTTGCCGAACTGGACGCTGGAGTAAACTGGAGCACCCCCCTATCTTCGAAAAATCAGCCGCTCCCCTCGCATGCTTGCATGCGGGGGGATGGCTTGTCTAAGGAGTGCGACGAAATGAGCGCATATATCACCAAACGATTGATTTATATGGCGGCGATCCTTCTGGCGGCATCGCTGTTGATCTTTTGCCTGTACGCGTTAACCCCCGGCGACTTTATCAGCGGGAACATCAAGCTGACGCCGGAGCGCAAGGCCGAGCTGCGGGAGATCTACGGTTTAAACAAGCCGGTGCTGGAACGGTACGCCATTTGGATGAAAAATGCTTTCCACGGGGACTTCGGTTATTCCTTAGCCCAGCAAAAGCCGGTGTTGGCGTTGTTTAACGATTATATTTGGAATTCGTTCCTGCTTGCGGCGGTATCTACGTTCCTCACCTGGTTTATTGCGGTGGTCATCGGCGTCATCTCCGCGTATAAGCAGTATTCCTGGTTCGACACGCTGGTGCTGGTGTTGATCTTTGCCGCTATGTCACTGCCGTCCTTTTTTATCGGCTTATTCTTAATCAAGATCCTAGCCGTCGATTTCAAATGGCTGCCGCCGGGCGGGATGATTACGACGGGGAGCAACGCCACCGGGATGGCCTACGTCAAGGAGGTCATTCACCATATGACCCTGCCGGTGATCGTAATGACGATTCTGGGCGTGGGTTCGTTGACTCGTTATTTCCGGACGAACATGATCGACGTGATTAAGCAGGATTATATCCGAACGGCTCGCGCCAAAGGGCTGAAGGAGAGCAAGGTGCTGTACCGCCATGCGCTGCGTAACGCGCTGCTTCCGGCGATCACACTGGTGGGCTTTGAGCTGCCCGCTTTGTTTGGCGGTTCGTTGATCATTGAGAAGATCTTTAACTGGCCGGGGATTGGGCAGCTGTATATGTCTTCCTTTTCCGTCCGGGATTATCCGTTGCTGATGGGATTTACGATGCTGATTGCGATCTTGACTGTGATTGGAACGCTGTTGTCGGATTTGCTGTACCAAATTGCCGACCCGCGCGTCCGGTTGCAATAGGGGGGCAGCTAACGATGAGTTCGATTCCAGGGAATCTGTCACAGCCGGGCCAAGCGGCCGTTCCTAGCGCCGCACCTAAGAAGCCTTCGCTTTGGCGGCAGTCATTGCGCCGGCTGCTTCGCAATAAACTCGCCGTGTCGGGATTTATTGTCGTTGTTTTTATGTTTCTGGCCTGCTTCTTGGGGCCGTTATTCTCGCCGTATACGGATAACAAAATCCAAATGTCGCTGATGAACAAGCCGCCGAGCTGGCAGCATTGGCTAGGGACCGACAAGCTGGGCCGGGACGTCTTAACCCGGGTGCTGCAAGCGGGCCGCATTTCGCTGACCGTCGGCTTGGCTTCGATGGTGTTGTCCGTCTTCTTGGGCACGTTGCTCGGCGCGATCGCCGGGTATTACCGCGGGGTCGTGGACCAAATCATCATGCGGATTGCCGATTTGCTGCTCACGATCCCCGGCCTGCCGCTGCTGTTTATCTCCGGCGCGCTGTTATCGGAGTGGAAGGTGCCCACCGACTACCGGATGTACATCGTGATGCTCATGCTTAGCTTGGTCAACTGGCCGGGTCTGGCGCGGATGATTCGCGGGCAGATGCTGAGCCTGCGGGAGCGCGAATTTATGCAGGCGGCCGTAGTGTTGGGATTACGCGACCGGCGCAAGCTGGTCCATCACCTGCTGCCGAATCTCGTGC
Source organism: Paenibacillus rubinfantis (assembly GCF_001486505.1). Lineage (GTDB taxonomy): Bacteria > Bacillota > Bacilli > Paenibacillales > Paenibacillaceae > Fontibacillus > Fontibacillus rubinfantis. The sequence goes on along the minus strand of NZ_LN909048.1, from coordinate 25,362 downwards.
CGTTAATTATCGTCATGGCTACGCTGAATATCGGCGGGGCGATATTAAGCGAGTCGGTGCTCAGCTTCTTTGGCCTAGGCGTCATGCCGCCGACACCGACCTGGGGGAATATGATCGACGCCGCCAACAACATGATCGATTTTCAGTCGCACCCTTGGCTTTGGATTCCGCCGGGATTGTCCATTTTTGCCACCGTCATCGCCATTAATTTGTTTGGCGATGGTCTGCGCGACGTGCTGGACCCCAAAATGAACAGGTAGGTGATGAAACGATGTCGACTTTGCTGGAGATAGACCGGCTGAGCACGCATTTTAATACGGAAGAGGGACGGATCAAAGCGGTTGACCAAGTGAGCCTGCGGATCAAACCGGGGGAAACCGTTTGTATCGTTGGAGAGTCGGGCTGCGGCAAAAGCGTGACGGCGATGTCGATCATGGGGTTGCTGCAAAGCGGGCCCGGGGTAGAGATCGGCGGGCGAATCCAATTTGGGGATACCGAATTGATATCCCTAGATAAACATCATCTTCGCGCCATTCGCGGCCACGAGATCGCGATGATTTTTCAGGAGCCGATGTCTTCACTTAACCCGGTGCTGACGATCGGAGAGCAGTTGATCGAGCCGATGGTGCTGCACTTGAAGCTGAACAAGAAGGAGGCTCGCAAGCGCGCGGTTGAATTGATCGAGCAGGTTGGAATCTCGCGGCCGGAGCAGATCCTGAAGAGTTATCCGCATGAGCTAAGCGGCGGGATGCTGCAGCGGATCATGATCGCCATTGCGATCTCTTGCCAGCCGAAGCTGCTGATCGCGGACGAGCCGACGACAGCGCTCGACGTAACGATTCAAGCGCAAATTCTCGATATGCTGCGGCAAATTAAAGCGGAATCGGATATGTCGATTCTGCTGATCACCCACGATCTTGGCGTCGTAGCCGAAATGGCCGATTATGTCGTGGTGATGTACGCCGGCAAAGTTGTAGAGGAAGGCGAAGTGACCGCGCTGTTTGAATCGCCGAAACACCCTTACACGCAAGGATTGCTGAGATCGAAACCGGTACTGGGCCAGCGTCAGGATGAACTGTTCTCCATTCCGGGCCAAGTGCCCAACCTGCTGGACTTGCGGCCTTCGTGCTATTTTCAGGACCGCTGTGCACACTGTATGGACATTTGCCGGACGCAGGAGCCGGCTTTGAAATCGGTTGGAGGCGGCCAGAAAGCAGCCTGCTGGTTGTATGAGGAGGAGAAACGCCATGGGTGAGCCGCTGCTGACGGTACGGCATTTGAAGAAGTATTTTCCGGTGAAGACAGGGCTCTTACAGCGGACAACCGGACAGGTGAAGGCGGTGGACGACATCAGCCTCACGATCCAGCCCGGAGAAACCTTTGGTTTGGTTGGGGAATCGGGCAGCGGCAAGAGTACGGTCGGCCGCAGTATCGTTCGTCTGACGGAGAAAACGGACGGCGACATTCTGTTTAAAGGCACCGACCTTTACGCGTTGCCGGAAGAAGAACTGCGTCGGCTGCGACCCAAGCTGCAAATGATTTTTCAGGACCCGTACGGTTCCTTGAATCCCCGAATTCGGGTTGGCGATGCGATTGGCGAAGCCTTGCTTGATCACGGGTTGCTGCCGAAGGGGGAGATTCGTGACCGGGTGCTGGAGGTGCTGGCCTCATGCGGGCTGTCCTCCTATCATATCGATCGTTATCCGCATGAGTTCTCCGGCGGGCAGCGCCAACGGATCGGGATCGCTCGCGCGCTGATTCTGAACCCTGAGCTGATGATAGCCGATGAACCGGTATCCGCGTTGGATGTCTCCATTCAAGCGCAGATCATCAACCTGTTCCGTAAACTGCAGGAGACCCGCGGGTTAACCTATCTGTTTATCTCGCATGATCTGAGCGTGGTCGAGCATCTTTGCACGCAGGTGGGGGTTATGTATTTGGGCGGGATGGTCGAAATGGCCTCGCGGGACGAGTTGTTCCTTCATCCCTTGCATCCCTATACGAAGGCGCTGCTGTCCGCAGTGCCGTTGCCGATCCCACGCTTGAAGCGGGAACGGATCATTCTGAAGGGCGATATCCCAAGCCCGGCTAATCCCCCGTCCGGTTGCAAGTTTCATACGAGATGTCCGTTTGCTACGGCGGAATGCAAGGAACGGGTCCCTGAATTCCGCGATGTGGGCGGAGGGCATTTTGTGGCGTGTCATTTGGTATAGCTTGATATAGACTAAAATGAAAGTTAGTTATATAGGTAGGGAGGTCATGCGATGACAGCACGAATAGCGAGCTTGCCGCAGCTCTATGCGCTTCGATTGGAGCGGATCCGGGCGAAGGGCATCCAAGGCGTGGAGGCTGTGGCGCTGCTGGAGCGCAAGGATGCCGCGGAATTGCAGCAGCGGATTGATTCAGAACTGCAGTGGGATGGATTTGTGGAATACCTCCAGGAGCATTTGGATGAGGTAAAGCAAGCTCTAGTGGAAGGCTACGGGTTTAAGTTTATGACTGTGGGCGGTCTGCGGAGCTTGCTGGAGATCCGATTCGGGTTGCGAGCCGGGCAGGATTATGTTTTTGACAACAACCGTTTTTCCGGTGTGAGGCTTCATCGGGAAGACTATCAACACCTAAGAATCCTAGCTCCGGACTATTGGGAACTCCGGATGGATAAGGAAGACCCGGATGCGGAGTTTCTCGAGCTGTGCATCGAGCATAAATATGCGGATTAATTCTTGATTCTATCGAACTTAAGACGCTTGTCTTAGGTTCCTTTCTTTTTTATGAGGAAGTGATTGGGGGCCGGGTCTTTCTTCGCTCAACTGGTTTGAATTCGAACCTCGCTGGAAATGATAGATACGAGAATGTTGAACTCTATCTATTAGAAGGGCGGGTAATGGATGAAACAGATCATGTTGATTACGGACGGTTGTTCGAATGTCGGGGAAAGTCCGGTGATGGCGGCGGCGCTGGCGAGGCAGGAAGGGATCACCGTAAACGTGGTGGGGATCGTCGATTACGGCACGATCGGGGAGCTCGGCAGCCTGGAAATTTCCGAAATCGCCAAGGCCGGCGGCGGGATGAGCCGGATTGCGGGAACGGAGAACCTGGCGCAAACGATGCAGATGCTGACGCGAAAAACAGTCGTCCAGACGATTCAGCAGGCGGTTCATAAAGAAATCCGGCAGATCCTGGGCGATCAGACGGTCGGGGACTTGCCGCCGGAGCAGCGCTCCCAGGTCGTCGAGGTGATTGACGAGCTGAGCGAGAGCAGCCCGCTGCAGGTGGCGCTCCTGATTGATGCCAGCGCCAGCATGAAGCCGAAGCTTCGGGCCGTAGAGGAAGCGATTCGCGACATGATGCTGAGCCTGGGCTCGAGAAAAGGGGAAAGCCAGCTGGCCGTGTTCCATTTTCCCGGCTCGCACAGCGGAGAGGATGCCGTTCTGGACGTAGACTGGACCAGCGATTTGGGGTCTGCGCGCTCGATCTTCCAGCGCCTCGTTATGAGAGGGGCAACACCAACCGGACCTGCGCTCTTAAAGGTGATGGATTTTATGCGATATGGTACACTGAATGAACATGGTAAGTCTTGGCGTGAGAAGACGGAGGGACAAGATGGAATCCTCGGTGACTACGTCGTCTAAAATCAACCTGCCGCAGGGAACGCGGATTACCGGACGCTGGAACGGCGGACGGTATATCATCCAGCGTTTGTTGGGGCAAGGGGCTAATGGCGTCGTATTCCTGGTGAAACGGGAGAAAAACGGAAAATTATACGCCCTGAAGCTGGGCTTCGATACGCTGGATATCCAATCGGAGATCAACGTGCTGAAAGCGCTGCAGCGTCAAGGGCGGCGTCGGGGCGCGGCGGAACGGGATCTCAATTACCTGGTGGAGGTGGACGATTTCACTTTCCAGGGGAGGGAGATTCCTTTCTACGTTATGCGCTATGTGCAGGGAGAGCCCTTGCGCGCCTTTTTGGCACGGCGCGGTCCGCGCTGGCTGGACGTGGTGGGTCTCCAACTGCTGCAGCAGCTCGGACGGCTGCACAACTCAGGTTGGGTATTTGGCGACCTTAAGCCGGAGAACGTGCTGGCCGGCGCTTATGGCGAAGTCGAATTGATCGACTACGGCGGGGTGACCGGCGAAGGGCGCAGCGTTAAGCAGTTCACGGAGTGGTACGACCGTGGCTTCTGGGGAGCCGGCACCCGAACGGCGGATCCGGCCTACGACTGGTTCTCCTTTGCTGTCGTCTGCGTTCATTTGCTTGCGGAGGGGCCGTTGAAAAAGGCAGCCACCCAGCTTCCGCAGACGCGAAGCCGCGGCGATCTCATCGCGATCATCGACGGGCAGGAGGCGCTCGCTCCCTACCGGGCTTGGCTGAAGCGAGCCTTAAACGGGGAGTTCCGCGATACGGCGGAGGCTTGCCGTTTGTGGAAGGAGCTGGTGGCCGACCGGTTCGCTCCGCGACGCCGAGCCCGGCCCGCTACGCCAGGTTGGATCGTGGGGGCGTTTGCAATATCACTGACATTGCTGGCTTGCGCGCTTTATTTAACTTTTCGATTTTAGCTGCGAATCGCAATTCGGTGCTAGCGGACACCAGAGACGCTATTCGCTTGCAATGGTCCTTCGTCTGATTCTTACGGACTAAGGAGACCTTATTTCGAATAATTGTGGCAATCGGGCCCATGATAGAACGATATAAGGTCACGGGAGTCCGTTAGGTTGGGAAATCGCCGGGAAATGGGCCAATAGGGTCATTATGGTCCGTTACGTTTCGTTTACGCGAGTTGCGGAAGAACTAACTCATATGGCTCCAATAAGCTCGCTCATTTTTGAGGGAAGGGGGAGGATGCCTGATGAAGGAAACGATCCTGCACCGATTAACGGAGCAGGTCCGGCGGATTGGCCGGCAAGAGCGCTTATGGTCCCCCGGCGACGTCATCGTCGTGGCGGTGTCAGGCGGGGTCGATTCAACGGCGCTGCTGCATATAATGAAGGAAATCGCCATGGACGAGGGGCTGGGCCTGCAATTGGTTTGCGCTCATCTTCACCACGGCTTGCGCGGGATTGAGGCTGATCGGGATGCGGAATTTGTACGGGAGCTGGCCGGGCGGCTGGGCCTCCCCTTCGAGCTGGGTCACGCCGATGTGCGCACCTATATGAAGGAAACGGGAAAAAGCCTGGAGCTGGCGGCCCGGGAGAAGCGGTACGAATACCTGAACCAGGTGGCGGAGCGTTACGGGGCCTCGTCCATCGCGCTCGCTCATCATGCCGATGATCAGGCGGAGACGGTGCTGATGCGGCTCTTGCGGGGCAGCGGCCCTTCCGGATTATCCGGAATGAGGCCCAAACGCCGAGAAAAAAATGTGGAACTTATCCGCCCCCTGCTCCGTATATACAAGACGGATTTGCTCCAGGCGTGCCGCGAGTCCGGGATTGATTTCGTAGAAGACAGCAGCAACCTGGATACCGAGTTGACGCGAAATTCGATCAGGCTGGATGTCCTGCCATTTTTGGGGCAATATAATGGTCAGTTGCCGGAGTCGTTAAACCGGCTGGCAGAGCTGAGTGCCGCGGAGGATGACTATCTGCAGCGGGAGGCCTCGAAGGTATACGACGAGGTGGTGCAGACGGATAACGGGATTCTCTCGTTATCGGCTTCGCTTTTTACGACTTTACATGTCGCTTTACAACGGAGGTTGATTAAACTAATATTAAATTATCTGCCTTTAAGCACGGAGGATCGCGATTTTGTCAAGGTTGAGGCCATTCGCCAAGGGACGATTCAGGATCGGCCCACGACGTGGAGCTTGGATCTCGGCGGCGGCGTCAAGTGCGTACGCGAGTATGACAGGATCCGTTGGATCCCCCCGGCTGCGGAAAGTCGGATTCCTCATTATACATATTTGGTGGAACAATTTCCGGCGGACGTGCCGATCCAAGGCACGGGCCAGTGCTTACACATGACGATAACGCATCTTAGCGCCGGCAAGGAGGACGTTCTCGCGAAGGCAGAGGGCAATAACGAAGCGATATTTGATGCGGATGAGCTGGTTTATCCGCTTACCGTGCGTTCCCGGCTTTCGGGAGATGCCATGAAAGTTTTGGGATTAAACGGCAGCAAAAAGGTAAAAGATATTTTCATCGATGCGAAAATACCTCCATCCCTCCGCTCCCGCATCCCGATCGTAACGGATGCCGCAGGCCGGATCCTGTGGATTCCCGGCGTTCGCCGTTCCGCGGTCGCCGCGGTGAACCCGCGTACGACTTCCGTCGTATATATGGTTCAGACGCCGCGCTCAGATCCGTTTGCACCTTGAGGATTAGCGAAAGACCGGCATTCATAGTATAACGTAGGAGGTTCACTCATTTTGCTAAACGATATCCAGGAAGTTTTGATTACGCGAGAACAAATTCAGGAGAAGGTTGTTGAACTGGGCAAACAGCTCAGCGCGGAATACGAAGGACGCAATCCGCTCGTGATTTGCATTTTGAAAGGTGCTTTTATTTTCATGGCCGACCTGGTTAAGGAAATTACCGTGCCGATCGAGCTGGATTTCATGGCCGTCTCCAGTTATGGGGCGGGGACTCGCTCCTCTGGGGAAGTGAAGATCATCAAGGATTTGGACACCTCCGTGGAAGGCCGCGATATCTTGATCGTGGAAGACATTATCGATAGCGGGCTGACGCTGAGCTATTTGATTGATGTGTTGGAACGGCGTAAGGTGAAATCCGTAAAAATCGTAACGTTGTTCGACAAGCCTGCGCGGCGTACGGTGAACCTGGAAGCGGATCTGTCGGGGTTCGTTCTGCCGGACGCATTCGTTGTTGGGTACGGACTGGATTATGCCGAGAAATACCGTAACCTCCCATTCATCGGAGTACTGAAGCCGGAGATTTACACCAGTTGATTTCGTCGTCCGCATGGACGAAGACCACCCTTGCCGGAATTTTGAAATGGCGAGATTGGCTATGGTAAAATAACTTAAGGTCTTGAGAGGAGGTAGGGGATGAATCGGTTCATCCGGAATTCTGGTTTTTATTTAATACTTTTCTTAGTCGTGGTGGGCATCGTCCAATTCCTCAATGGCGGACAAGAAGCAACCGTCACCCCTAAGTATTCGGACTTACGTCAGGAACTGAAGGATAACAATGTTGCTGATCTAACCGTTAAATTTGACGGTTACGCTTATTTGGTAACCGGTGAGTATAAGGAAGCTGTCGGGAACGACAAGACGAAGAAATTCTCTCTATATGTGCCTTTTGACGAGAACGTTGTAAAGGAGATCATCGCTTATAGCGATCAGAACAATTTTAGCGTGGAATGGAAGAAGATGCAGGGCGAAAGCATCTGGCTCACCTTCCTGACCTCGATCGTTCCGCTTGCGATTATGTTTATCCTGTTCTTCTTCCTGTTCAATCAGGCGCAGGGTGGCGGCGGCAAAGTGATGAACTTCGGCAAGAGCCGGGCTCGCCTCTATAATGAAGAGAAGAAGAAGGTCACGTTTGAAGATGTTGCGGGTGCCGACGAAGAGAAGCAAGAGCTTGTCGAAGTCGTTGAGTTCCTGAAGGATCCGCGGAAATTCTCCGCCGTTGGCGCGAGAATTCCGAAAGGCGTATTGCTTGTGGGCCCTCCGGGTACCGGTAAAACCTTACTCGCTCGGGCGGTTGCCGGTGAAGCAGGAGTTCCGTTCTTCAGCATTTCCGGTTCTGACTTCGTGGAAATGTTCGTTGGGGTCGGGGCATCCCGCGTCCGGGATTTGTTCGAAAATGCGAAGAAGAATGCGCCATGTATTATCTTCATCGACGAAATCGATGCCGTGGGTCGTCAGCGGGGCGCTGGACTCGGCGGCGGGCATGATGAACGCGAACAAACATTAAACCAATTGCTCGTAGAAATGGACGGCTTCGGCGGCAACGAAGGGATCATCATCGTGGCGGCAACGAACCGTGCGGATATTCTGGACCCGGCCTTGCTGCGTCCGGGACGTTTTGACCGTCAAATCACGGTGGATCGTCCGGATGTGAAGGGACGCGAAGCGGTATTGAGGGTGCATGCGCGTAACAAGCCGCTCACCAAGGACGTCAAGCTGGACGTTATCGCGAAGAGAACGACCGGTTTCACGGGTGCCGATCTGGAGAACTTGCTGAATGAAGCAGCCCTCCTCGCGGCACGTCGGAACCGCAAAGATATCTCCATGCCGGAAGTGGATGATGCGATCGACCGTGTTATTGTCGGGACTGAGAAACGCAGCCGCGTGATCAGTGACCGCGAGAAACGGATCGTCGCCTACCACGAAGCAGGGCATACCATTGTCGGTTACTTCTTGGAGCATGCCGATATGGTGCACAAAGTCACGATTATTCCACGCGGTCGTGCCGGCGGGTATGTGATCATGCTGCCGAAGGAAGACCGCATGTTGGCTACGAAGAACGAGCTGCTGGACCGGGTAACCGGCTTGCTTGGCGGACGCGTATCCGAGGAGCTGTTTATCGGCGAAATCGGGACCGGCGCGTACAGCGACTTCCAGCAAGCGACCAACATCGTACGCAGCATGATTATCGAATACGGGATGAGCGAGAAGCTCGGACCGATGCAGTTCGGTACCTCGCAAGGCCAAGTGTTCCTGGGCCGCGATATCGGCCACGAACAGAATTACAGCGATCAAATCGCTTACGAGATCGATCAAGAAATGCACCGGTTCATCAGCGAATCGTATGAACGTTGTAAACAGCTGCTGACCGAGCATGCCAAGGAAGTCCACCTCATCGCGGAAACGTTGCTTGAAGTGGAGACATTGGAGCTGGATCAAATCAAGTCTTTGATTGAAACCGGCACGCTGGACGGCTTGAAGAAAGACGGCGACGAAGAGGGCGGCAACGGCTCTTCGGAGTCGGGTGAGCCGACCATCGACAATGTTGGTGATGTTCGCGTCCGTATCCAAGGTAAATCCGAGGATCCGGCACCGACCGCTCCGACAGGGGATATCCCCAATGATGTTCCGGGCGGCACAGCCAGCGATCGGACGAATGATCCGGTTGTCGACGCACCGCAAGGCACCGTCAACGATACGCCGGGTCAAGGCGATTCGACTGATGAAGGCAAAGATCCAAACAACGGGGGCGGCACGCCAACCGTATAAACCAAACTTGCAAAGACCTAATCCGGGAAACGTTGATGTTTCCCGGATTTTTTATTTAGTGCGAAATACGAATGACGACGCTAACGCTTATCAACGACGTTATTTGGTCTAATACGGGGGTTGAAAAATTGTAACGCTTATGGGGAGGCTTATTTCCGGCGTTTACGCTTTAATTGAGGGGATCTGGGGCAGATAAGCGTGCTGACAAGCGTTAGAATTACTACGGCTACCTTTTCGACGATATAAGAGTTCGGATCAGCGTTAGAGTCCAGTGGGACAAGATGTACCAAAAATTTTAGATATTCAAGAACACGCGAATCCCCTCGCTAATCCTGATTTTTCCTGCAAAATCAAAGACAATTGGAGCTATACGCCCCCGGACGGCGCATTGACAGTGCCTTTCACCTTGTGTAAATTAGTTGATAAACACCGTGTGAAATTTAATACGTTCTTGCCGTTTCACGCAGGATTGTCATACAGAGCACCAGGACACCCGGACGACGCGAAGAGATAGAGAGCCAGGATGGGGAAGCAGCAATAGACGATACATGAGCTAATGGGGGAGGAATTCAAGTGGAGGCTCTAGCGCTTGAGCGTAAGGCTGAAATGAACCGCGAACTGCGGGAAAGGCTGGTTCAGCTCAAGAAAGAACGCAACGCCATCATACTGGCGCATTATTATCAGCGAGATGAGATTCAAGAGGTCGCGGACTTCCGGGGCGATTCTTTTTTGCTGGCCCAAAAGGCCGCTTCGACCGACGCGGAAACGATCGTGTTCTGCGGCGTACATTTCATGGGCGAAAGCGCCAAGATTTTAGCGCCGAACAAGACGGTGCTTATTCCGGACGAACGCGCAGGGTGCCCGATGGCCGACATGGTGAACGTCGACGGTTTGCGCAAGCTGAAGGCGCAGCATCCCAATGCTAAAGTGGTCACCTATATCAACTCTTCGGCCGAAATCAAGGCGGAGACGGACATCTGCTGCACCTCGTCGAATGCGGTGAAGGTGATTAATTCCGTGGATGCGGACGAAATCATTTGGGTGCCGGACAAAAACCTAGGCCATTACGTACAGCAGCATACCGACAAGAAGCTGATCATTTGGGAAGGCTACTGCAACACGCATGATATGCTGACGGTGAAGGACGTCGTTGAGATGAAAGCGAAATATCCCAACGCCGAGTTCGTTGTGCATCCGGAGTGCCGTCCGGAAGTGGTAGCGATGGGCGATTTCGTAGGCAGCACTACGGCGATCCTGGATTACTGTAAAAATTCCTCCGCCAAGGAGTTTATCGTCGGCACGGAGGATGGAACGGGATATCAGCTGCGTAAAGACAGCCCGGACAAAACGTTCCACTTCGCCACGAAATTCCTGGTGTGTCCGAATATGAAAGTGAATAACCTGAAAAAACTGGTGAAATGCCTGGAAACGATGCAGCCGCAAATTTACGTACCACCCGTCGTTGCCGACAAAGCCAGATTATCCTTAGAGCGCATGTTACAAGTTAAGTAGCATGCGCTACTCTCTTGTCCAAGATAGGTGACGATCGTGATTCCACAATATTTGGTTGATTTTGAGGCAGGCCGGCTGCCGATCGTTGATACGGATGTGATCGTGATCGGTTCGGGGATTGCGGGTCTTTTTACCGCTATTAAAGCAAGTGAAAAAGATCGCGTAATCCTGATCACGAAAAAATCGATGCTAGAAAGCAATACCCGCTATGCGCAAGGCGGCATCGCCGCCGTCATTTCCGAGGAGGATTCGCCTGCTTACCACCGGCAGGATACACTGTTGGCCGGAGCGGGTTTGTGTTCCTCCGAAGCGGTTGATATTCTAGTTAATGAAGGCCCGGAAGGCGTAAAAGAGCTGATGCAGCTGGGTACGGCCTTTGATTTGGAGAACGGCGAACTCGCCTTAACGAAGGAGGGTGCGCATAGCCATCGCCGGATTCTGCATGCCCATGGGGATGCGACGGGGTATGAGATCGTGCGGGCTTTGTCCGAGCAGGCGGGGGTCCATCCCAATATCGAGGTTTGGGACAATCATTATGTCATTGATTTGATCACGGAGGAAAATGAATGCTTAGGCGCGCTGGTGCAGCGGCCTGACGGACAGCGCGTATTTCTGCGCGGGAATGCGACGATTCTGTGCTCCGGGGGAGTCGGGCAGCTGTACCGCTATACGACTAACCCCGAGGTGGCTACGGGTGACGGGATGGCCATCGCTTATCGCGCCGGCGCAGTCCTTCGTGACATGGAGTTTATTCAGTTCCACCCCACCTCGCTCTGTTACCCGGGCGCGCCGCGGTTTCTGATCTCCGAGGCAGTTCGCGGCGAGGGAGCTGTCTTGCGAAATATTAAGGGCGAGCGATTTATGAGCAAATACCATGAGCTGCTGGAGCTGGCGCCCCGCGATATCGTGGCGCGGGCGATCGTAAGCGAGATGGAAGCGACCGGAGCGAATATCGTCTACCTGGACATCACCCATGAAGATCCGGAGAAAGTGAGAACCCGGTTCCCGACGATTTACGAAACCTGCCTGAGCTACGGGCTTGATCTGACAACCGACTGGATTCCGGTAGCCCCGGCTGCGCATTATATGATGGGAGGCGTTCGCGTCAGCCATCACGGCGAGACGAGCGTACACCGGCTGTTCGCCTGCGGCGAGGTTTCGTCGACCGGCGTGCACGGCGCTAATCGGCTGGCCAGCAACTCGCTGTCGGAAGCGATTGTGTTCGGCCGCCGGATCATCCAACGGATCGGGGAGCTTCCGCCGCGTACGCGCACCGGCGAGACGATCTCTTACCAAGCCGGCCGCATGGCCCCGGCTCCGTTCTCGCTGGTGGAGCGTCGCCTGGACCTGCAGAAAACGATGGTTCGCCGAGTGGGTCTTCGCCGTACGGCCGCCGGCCTTGCCAAAGGGATCGAAGAACTGGAACGGCATCAGGCGATTTTTAGCCAAGTGTTGCATACCCGCGACCAATGGGAATACGCCAATATGCTGACCTGTGCGCTGCTGCTGGCCAAATCGGCGCTGGCGCGTGAGGAGAGCCGGGGCGGGCATTACCGCGAGGACTTCCCGGAACGCAGCGATACGAAGTGGCGTAAGCATCTTTTGTGGCAACGGGATAAAGGAATGTTGGAGGAAACTAGCGATGATGTTTAATGGATATAATGAAGGACTCGTGGAGGCCATCCGCGGCTGGCTGAAGGAAGACGTAGGCTCCGGGGACGTGACGACCGCCGTAACGATCCCTGTGGGCCATGAATCTAAAGGGATCATTCACGCCAAGCAGGGCGGCATCGTGGCCGGAATGCCGGTGGCTCAACTCGTCTTCGAAATCGTAGATCCGAACCTGACGTTTACGCCTCGCGTGAAGGACGGCGAACGCATCGAGATAGGTGCAATTTTGGCCGAGGTGGAAGGTAGCACGCATAGCATATTAACCGGGGAGCGGTTGGCGTTGAATTTGCTGCAACGGCTGTCCGGGATTGCCACGCGCACGAAAACATTCGTAGAAGCGCTTGGCGGATTGCCAACTCGGCTGGTAGACACACGTAAGACGACGCCGGGCCATCGAATGCTGGAGAAGTATGCCGTGCGTACCGGGGGCGGCTCAAATCACCGCTTCGGTTTGTACGATGCCGTCATGATCAAGGATAATCATATCAAAGGGGCTGGGGGGATCGCCCAAGCGGTCAGCCGCGCCCGTGCGCATATTCCGCATACGATGACCATTGAGGTGGAGACGGAAAGCCTGGAACAGGTGGAGGAAGCGCTGCAAGCCGGAGCCGATATTATTATGCTCGACAACATGGCTCCCGATCTGATGAAGGAAGCGGTGCGCCGAATCAAGGCGAAAGCGCCGCATGTGACGGTGGAAGCGTCGGGTAACGTGTCGCTGGAGACGATCCGCGGCATTGCCGAGAGCGGGGTGGACGTCATTTCCGTGGGACGGTTGACGTATTCTTTTGAAAGCCTGGATATCAGTTTGGACCTGAACGGCAAAAAGGAGGCTTAACAAGCGCATGTTCCTTGTAGTCGATGTAGGCAATACGAATATCGTGCTGGGGATCTACCGGGGAAAAGAGCTGCTCCATCATTTCCGCATTAGCACGAACCGCCAAGCCACGGTGGACGAGTATGGCGTATTGATTCATAACCTGTTCGATATGGTAGGCATCCGGGAAAGCGAGATGGAAGGCGTCATCATCTCTTCGGTTGTTCCGCCGTTAATGCATGTGCTGGAGGAGCTGTCTGAAAAATATTTGCGGCAAAAGCCGCTGGTCGTTGGCCCGGGCATCAAAACCGGGTTAAACCTGCGCTACGAAAATCCACGTGAGGTTGGAGCCGACCGGATTGTCAACGCGGTGGCTGCCATCGAACGGTACGGCGGGCCGCTGGTTGTCGTCGATTTCGGCACGGCTACAACGTTTGACTGTATCGATGCCGCAGGCAATTACCTCGGCGGTGCGATCGTGCCGGGGATCGGCATCTCAACGGAAGCGCTGTACCAGCGTGCCTCCAAACTGCCGCGCATCGAGCTCGAGAAGCCAAAGAAGGTGATCGGCCGCAATACGGTGCATGCGATGCAGGCGGGGATTATTTTTGGGTATGCCGGCCAGGTTGACGGTATTGTCGAACGGATTGCCAAGGAGATGGGGATGAAACCGAAGGTGATCGCAACCGGGGGATTAGCCGAGCTGATCGCCAGCGAAACACGGACGATCGAGGAGGTCCATTCGCAGTTGACCTTAGAGGGGCTTCGGATTATCTACGAACGCAATCAATAAATCAAGCGATGGTTATACTAAAAGGAACGAAGGGAGGTCCTTCGCATCATGGACCAAAACAGCAAGAAAGACCGGTTGATCCGCGGGATCGCCTTGGGCGGGAAAGTGCGCGCCTTCGCGGTGCGGACGACCGAGCTGGTGGAGGAACTGCGCCGCCGGCATGATACTTATCCGACTGCAACGGCCGCCTTGGGGCGTACGGTAACCGCCGCCGCCATGATGGGCGCGATGCTCAAGGGTGAGGAGAAGCTGACCGTACAGGTCAAAGGCGACGGGCCGATCGGACAGATTATGGCGGATGCGAACGCCAAAGGCGAAGTGCGCGGTTACGTGAAGAACCCGCATGTGCATTTGCCGAGCAACAGCCAAGGGAAACTGGACGTTCGCGGTGTAGTCGGAACGGATGGATTTATCCATGTGACGAAGGATTTGGGGCTCAAGGAGCCTTATCGCGGCAGTGTGCCGTTGATTTCGGGCGAACTTGGCGAGGATTTCACCTATTATTTTGCCGTATCGGAGCAAACGCCTTCCGCCGTTGGACTAGGCGTCCTGGTCGACGTGGACAACACGGTGATTGTAGCGGGCGGCTTCATTATTCAGCTGTTGCCGGGCTTAAGCGATTCGGACATCGATTCCATCGAAAAGGCCGTGGGTCAGCTGCCGCCGGTGACGACGCTGCTCGATCAGGGGCTGGAGCTGGAGGATATGCTGCGCCGGATCGTGCCGGACGTACAGGTGTTGGAGGAAATGGACATCGTGTTCTCCTGCAGCTGTTCCCGGGAGCGGGTGGAGCGTACCCTGATCAGCTTGGGTAAGAAGGAGTTGGAAGAACTGCGGGACGAAGGGAAAGAAACGGAGGTTGTCTGCGACTTCTGCAACGAACCGTACTCGTTTACGCCCGAGGATCTGGACCGGCTGATTGCGCAGACGGGAAAATAGGTTGGGAAGGCTAGAGGGCCTTAACCAAGCAAAATGGGACGGAAGATACTTTGCGGAGGAGGTCGCCGGGACCTTTGATGCAAAGTATTTTTTGTGACTTTTCTTGACAACTCCGATCGGGGTTGTTAAGATAATAATCAGAAAACCAACTTAAATACTCGGAAATAAATGAAAGCCGATAAATCGCACATCCTATATTGTCTAAGCTTTCATTTTGAAGCAGCCAGATCGACTAGGTTATTTTTATCCAAAGGGAGGATATTTGATATGGCAAAAGTCGTGAACAATGTAACGGAATTGATCGGAGATACGCCGCTGGTCCGGTTGAGCCGGATTGTACCGGAGGACAGCGCAGAAATCTATGTGAAGCTGGAATACCAAAACCCGGGCTCTAGCGTTAAAGACCGGATTGCCATCAGCATCGTGGAGGAAGCCGAGAAAGCCGGCAAGCTGAAGCCGGGCGGCACGATTATTGAAGCGACAAGCGGAAACACAGGGATCGGCTTGGCGATGGTAGCCGCAGCGAAAGGGTATAAAGCCGTTATCGTCATGCCGGAAACGATGAGCTTGGAACGCCGCAACCTGCTGCGCGCTTACGGGGCAGAGCTTGTTCTGACGCCAGGAGCTGAAGGCATGAACGGTGCGGTGAAGAAAGCCGAGGAGCTGCTGGCAGCGAATCCGGATTATTTCTTGGCGGATCAGTTCAAAACACAAGCGAACGTGAAGATCCACCGCGAAACAACCGGCCCGGAAATCGTGGAAGCCATCGAATCGCTGGATGGACGTCTGGATGCGTTCGTGGCAGGGATCGGTACGGGCGGAACGATTACCGGCGCAGGCGAAGTGTTGAAGAAGCGCTTCCCGGATCTGAAGATTTTTGCGGTTGAACCGGCGGCTTCGCCAATTTTGGCAGGCGGCAAACCTGGCCCGCATAAAATTCAAGGTCTTGGTGCGAACTTTATTCCGGAGATCTTGAACCGTGAAATTTATGATGAAATTATCCATGTTGAGAACGAAGAAGCCTTCGAACAAGCGCGTACGGTAGCGAAAGAGGAAGGGATCCTGTCGGGGATTTCCTCCGGTGCTGCAGTATTTGCGGCATTAAAGGTGGCGAAACAGCTGGGCAAAGGCAAACGTGTCGTGGCGATCATTCCAAGTAACGGCGAACGTTACCTCAGCACGCCGTTGTACAATTTCGAAGCGTAAAGAGGATTGCGCCGAGAGCGCTGGCGACCCCGGCCGTTCAATCGAACGGTTTGGGGTCTTTTATTTTTAGGTGTTCTTCGAGTATACTAGCTTCCAATAAGATTAGGAGCTTGACGACGAAGATTTGGAGGATCAGCGGGGTTCATGGAAAAGATGACGTCTTGGGAGCAATGGAGAGATTGGGCGCAAACGGGGAGCTGGACGATGCTGCCGTTTGCGGTCAAATGCCCGCTTACGGCCTCCGGGTTGCCTGCGGATTGGTCGCAGGCCTGGGAGGAGGCCGGGCCATACGCCTGTGTGTTGGAGAGCGGGAAGGGAGGGCGATACACTTTCCTGGGCCTGGAGCCGGTCTCGGTGATCCGCGGCAAAGGTAACGAAGCCGTTGTCCACGATTTGACCGCCTCCGGGCAGGCTTTGGTACGTTCAGGCAAGCCGCTGGAACTGCTGCGGGACTGGATGGCGCCGTATCGCTCGCCTGCGGTGCCGGGGCTGCCGAAGTTCAGCGGCGGCGCTGTGGGGTATCTCGCCTATGATGTGGCGCGTTCGCTGGAGCGGCTCCCGAACCGGGCGCAGGATGATCTCGGCCTGGACGACTATGTCTGGATGCGGCTAGAGGAGCTGTGGGCCATCGATCAGGCCCAAGGCGATGTGTATTGCGTCGTCCATGTCCCCATCGCTTCGCCCGACTTGGAGAAGCTGCGCGAAAGCTATCGCTGCGCTGAGGTCCGGGCTGTGCGCATGGCGCAGCGTTGGAAGGATTTTTGCGCTGCGACGGTCGGTGCAGAGAGTGCAGCCGCCCCCGGAGGTTTGGCGACCGCCCCTTCTTCGATAAGCGACGCAGAACTGGAACGCCGCCGCTTGGCCGTCTCGATGACGCAGGAGGCGTTTGAAGCGGCGGTGCGGCGGGTTCAAGAGTATATCGCCGCCGGTGACGTTTTCCAAGTGAATCTCTCACTGCGACAGGCTTTTGCGTTGACGGCTAGGCCCGAGCTGGTGTACGAGCAGTTAAGACGACTGAACCCGTCGCCTTATATGGGCTTGCTTCGCTTCCCCGACTTTCAGCTGGTTTCGGCTTCGCCGGAGCTGCTGGTGAAGATGGAGCAAGGGAAGCTCAGCACCCGCCCGATCGCGGGGACACGGCGGCGGGGGCATACGCCGGAAGAGGATCGGCAGATGGAGGAGGAGCTGCGCGGCAACGAGAAGGAGCAGGCGGAGCATATTATGCTGGTTGACCTCCTGCGCAACGATATCGGCCGGGTGGCGGAGTACGGAACGGTGCGGGTGAGCGAGCTGTTTACGGTGGAGCGCTACTCACATGTGATGCATTTGGTGTCTGAAGTCGAAGGGGAGCTGGGGACGGAGCCTTCGATTTACGATGCGATCGCGGCTGTTTTTCCAGGAGGAACGATCACTGGAGCGCCTAAGGTACGGACGATGGAAATCATCGAAGAGCTGGAGCCTGTCACAAGAGGACCCTACACCGGTGCAATGGGGTGGATTGACTATGCCGGGAATATGGAATTAAATATTATTATACGTACGCTGGTCGCGAAGGACGGCGTTGGCTACCTGCAGACGGGAGCCGGCATCGTTATCGATTCGGACCCGTACCGTGAGTATAGGGAGTGCTTCAACAAAGCCAGAGCCGTTGCTTTGGCCATTCAACAAACCGAGAAGAGCCAGCTGGACAAAGTCTAGGACAGGAGATGAGATGAGATGATTTTGGTGATCGACAACTATGATTCTTTTACGTACAATTTGGTGCAGTATTTAGGCGAGTTAGGCGAGGAAGTAACTGTCCGCCGCAATGATGAGATCGATCTTGCGGGAATTGAGGCTTTGCAGCCGGATCATATCTTAATATCCCCCGGCCCGTGTACGCCGAATGAGGCGGGGATTACGCTGGAATTGATCGAGCATTTTAAGGGAGTGATCCCGATCTTTGGCGTTTGTCTGGGACATCAAGCTATCGGCCAGGCCTTTGGCGGCAAGGTTATCCGCGCCGAACGGCTGATGCATGGTAAGACGTCGCCGATCCACCATCAGGGGGAGTCGGTGTTTGCCGGCCTGCCGTCGCCTTTTACGGCCACGCGGTACCATTCGCTGATCGTGGAACGCGAGAGCCTGCCGGATTGCCTGGAGATTACCGCCGAGACGGCGGAAGGAGAGATTATGGGGCTGCGTCATAAAACGTATGCCATTGAGGGCGTGCAGTTCCATCCCGAATCGATTATTACCCAGCATGGCCACCAGATCCTCCGCAACTTCCTGAACCGGAAGGCGGAAGCGCAAGCATGAAATACATCGGGGTGGATGGCGTTCCGACCCCGGCCGACCAAGCCGTGATCTCTGTAATGGATCACGGCTTTATGTACGGGCTCGGCTTATTCGAGACGTTCCGCACCTATGGAGGGCGGCCGTTCCTGTTGGAGCGGCATCTGGAGCGGTTGGCCTCCGGCTGCCGGGCGCTGGGGATCGGCTACCAGGCCGACCCCGTTCGGATTGAGAAGGAAATCGCCGAACTGCTCGAGCGGAACGGATTAGCCGAAGGCTACATCCGGTATACGGTGACGGCTGGCGAGGGACCGCTGGGTTTGCCGGCCGGAGACTACGACAAGCCGAAGGTCGTGATCTATGTGAAGCCGCTGCCGGAGCCGGGAGCGGCGTTGTACACGAACGGGAAGCCGTTGTGGCGGCTGGCGACACCCCGCAACACGCCGGAGGGTGAGGTTCGGTTCAAATCGCTGCACTATATGAATAATGTGCTGGCGAAGCGCGAGCTTGCCCGGTTGGAGCGCGAGGTGCAGCTGCCGGCGTCGACCGCCTCCTTCGCGGGCCAAGAGATACGCCCCTTAACCGCTCCCGTCCCTGCCGAAGGGCTGCAACTGACGCCCCAGGGCTGGCTGGCGGAGGGGATCGTCAGCAATGTATTTTTTGTGCGGAATGGCCAATGTTATACGCCGGGTATCGAAACGGGCATTCTCCCCGGCATCACGCGCGCCATGGTCTTGGAACTGGCAACCGAACAGGGGATTCGGGTAGAGGAAGGCCTGTACACCTGGGACGAGCTGTGGGAGGCGGACGAAGTCTTCCTGACCAATTCGATCCAGGAGCTCGTACCGGTGACCGAATTAGTGGAACCTGGCAAGCCCGGCGGACGAGGGAGGCGGCGGCGCACGGTCGGAACCGGACGCATTGGGGCGGTTACGGAGCGGCTGCTGGGGAAATATAGGGAGAAAGCGAGGAGCGGCGATGCAACCGATCATTTATAAACGCAGCTACCGGCTCGGCGAGGCGTCTTTTACGCTTGGCGAACGTACGCTGGTGATGGGGATTTTGAACGTGACGCCGGACTCTTTTTCCGATGGAGGTCGTTACAATAATGTGGAGCGCGCTGTTCAGCATGCCCGGGAAATGGTGGCGGAAGGCGCGGATCTTATTGATATCGGCGGGGAGTCGACGCGTCCAGGGCATGAGCCCGTGAGTGAACAGGAGGAGCTGGAGCGGGTCCTTCCCGTTGTGGAGGCCCTCCATCGCGAGATGCCGAAGGTCCCGCTGTCGGTGGATACGTATAAGGCCCGGGTAGCGAGAGAAGCGTTAAAAGCCGGGGCGCATATCATTAATGATGTATGGGGCTTTAAAGCGGAAGCGCCGATGGCCGCGGTGGCGGCGGAGTTTGGGTGTCCGGTGATCTTGATGCATAATCGCCAGGATCGTAACTATGGCGATTTGATTGCCGATGTAGCGGCGGATCTCCGCGAATGCGTGGAGATTGCCCGACGTGCCGGCGTGCGTGACGAGAACATCATTTTGGACCCGGGGATTGGCTTTGCTAAGGATTATACGGAAAATCTACGGGTGATGCGCGCGCTAGACACCTTGGCGGGACTTGGCTTCCCGCTGCTGCTTGGTACGTCCCGCAAACGATTTATTCGTACGGCGCTGGATTTGCCGGTCGATGAGGTCGTGTTCGGGACAGCAGCGACGGTGGCGTTGGGGATCGCCCAGGGGTGCCAGATCGTCCGCGTTCACGATGTGAAGGCGATCAAGCAGACCGTGCAGATGTGCGATGCGATCGTGTACGTTTCATAAATAGTTAATTGCAGGAAAAGGAGCCGGATTTCATGGACAAAATGACGCTACGGCGCATGGAATATTACGGATACCACGGGGTGTTTGAGGAGGAGCGCAAGCTGGGTCAGCGCTTTTATGTGGATCTGGATCTGGAGCTGGATCTGCGCCAGGCGGGGACTAGCGATGATTTGAACCAAACGGTCAACTATGCCGAAGTCCACGAACTGGTCAAATCCATTGTCGAGCAAAAAAGCTTCCAATTAATCGAAGCGCTGGCGGAGCATATTGCATCTGCGGTTTTGGACACTTATACTAGGGTAGATGCGTTAACGGTTCGGGTTACGAAGCCGCACCCTCCGTTTGATATTCATTTCGACGGCGTGACGGTGGAGATGTACCGTTCCAGAAAGTGAGCCTATCGTTTATGAACACGACTACTCCCTCTGAGCATTCAGAGGCTTATATTGCTTTAGGCGCCAATTTGGGAGACCGCGAGGCCACCCTGATGCAGGCGATTGCGGCACTGCAGGAGCATCCAGCTATCGAGGTGCTGCGCTGCTCCGATTTATATGAGACCGATCCGGTAGGTTACCTGGATCAGCCGAATTTTGTAAATATGGCATTGGCTTTGCGTACTTCGCTGGAGCCCGAGGCGCTGCTTACGGTTATGTTGGATATCGAGCTGCGATTGGGGAGAGAGCGTACCATCCGATTTGGGCCGCGTACGGTGGACCTGGATTTGTTATGGGCCGGCGGCCGCGTGATGAACACACCACTTCTCACCTTGCCGCACCCGCGGATGATGGAGCGGGCTTTTGTGCTCGTCCCTTTGTCCGACATCGTGCCGGAAGGAGAGCCCTCCGGGCTGTATGCACGCATTCACAGTGCCTTGGACACCCTAGATGGAAAGGAAGGCGTCCGGTTTTGGAAAACATGCACCTGGCACAGCGCATCCGCGCTTTCCGAAAACTAAAAGGTTTTACCCAGCAAGAGCTGGCGGAGAAGTCCGGCGTATCCCTCGCCTTATTGGGAGCGGTGGAGCGGGGGAACCGCCGGGCGGATGATCAAATTTTAATTAAAATTGCAGATTGTTTGGGGATTACCTTGGCCGAGCTGAAGCCTGGACCCTAAGCAGAGTCGCTTTTTACGAAACTCATCGATTGGAGGGGACCATCTTGCTGAAGATAGGCGATATTGAATTGAAAAACCAGGTCGTGCTTGCCCCGATGGCAGGCGTATGCAATCCGGCCTTCCGCCTGATTGCCAAGGAATTTGGGACAGGGCTTGTCTGCGCAGAGATGGTTAGCGATAAAGCGATCCTTCATGGCAACAAGCGCACCCGAGAAATGCTCTTTGTGGACGAGCGAGAAAAACCGCTTAGCCTGCAAATTTTCGGCGGGGATCGCGCGTCGCTTGTAGAAGCGGCTAAAGTCGTCGATCAGGAAACCAATGCCGATATTATTGATATCAATATGGGCTGTCCTGTACCGAAGGTGACGAAATGCGACGCCGGCGCACGTTGGCTGCTGGATCCGAATAAAATTTACGAGATGGTCTCCGCTGTGGTGGATGCCGTAAGCAAACCGGTCACCGTGAAAATGCGGATCGGCTGGGATGCGGAGCATATCTACGTGGTGGACAACGCCAAAGCGGTGGAACAAGCCGGCGGCAAAGCCGTCAGCGTGCATGGTCGGACCCGCGAGCAGCAGTATACCGGCACAGCGGACTGGAGCTATATCCGTCAGGTGAAGGAGGCCGTGTCGATTCCCGTCATTGGGAACGGGGACGTGGCGACGCCGGAGGATGCCCGGCGGATGCTGGATGAGACCGGATGCGACGGCGTGATGATCGGGCGCGGGGCGCTCGGCAATCCATGGATGTTGTATCGGACGGTGGAGTATCTGAAGACCGGACAATTGCTTCCGGAACCGGAGGCCGAGGAGAAAATCCGCATCGCTATCCTGCACATGGACCGCTTGGCCGCCCTGAAAGGCGAGCGCGTGGCTGTCCGCGAAATGCGCAAGCATTTGGCTTGGTATTTGAAAAACTTGAAGGGTGCCGCGCGCATCAAGGATCTCATTATGGAAGAAACTCGTCGTGACGAGATGGTGCGTATTCTTGAGGATTTTGTCGCCGGCTTAGCGGCGGGAACGATTCTTGACGAGGTATCCGCATAAGGGCGAATTGGGATGGGGGGCCCTTTTAACGGGTACCTCCTTCTTCATGAAACGTTTACATTTGTAAAATCGGGTGTCATTGACATTTGACAATCGTTCACCTATAATTTCACAATATAAATTCGCCTTAAGCGTGAGTCTTCCCCTTTGGGGAGGTCTGACCCTTATCACATAATGCATATGATATACACAATGAGCAAGGAATTTAGTGACCATTGCTGACGGAAGCGAGCGCTTCCAAGCACCTAAGCGGCAGTGGAACGGCAAAGGAACCTTTCCTTTGGGGAAGCGTTCATTTTCCAGGAGGGTTTTCGGGTGCCGCACGCACCGTGCGAAAATTTTTTCCATGACAGGAGAATCGGTTGAGATGAGCGATAAGGAAGTTATTCTTACCCAGGATGGTCTGAAGAGACTGGAAGAAGAATTGGAGAACTTGAAATCCGTGAAACGCCGCGAGGTTGCGGAACGGATCAAGGTTGCCATCGGATACGGGGATATCAGTGAAAACTCGGAATACGAGGACGCGAAGAACGAGCAAGCCTTTATCGAAGGTCGGATTATCACGTTGGAGAAAATGCTGCGCAACGCGCGAATCATCAACAACGACGAAATCGACACGGATACGGTAAGCATCGGTTCGATCGTGACAGTGGAAGATCTGGAATTTGGCGATACGATGGAATATGCGATCGTTGGGACAGCGGAATCCGATCCGATGCAGAACAAGATTTCGAATGAAAGCCCTGTCGGCAAAGCCATTCTCGGCAAGAAAAAAGGCGCTATCGTGGATGTAAACGTTCCGGCCGGCGTGATTCAATATAAAATCGTGGACATTAAGAAGTAAGGCGGATTGAGCGACGAAGGAAGCTTCCCCAGCGGAAGCTTCTTTCACTGTTTCTTTTGTCGGCGAGCAAATTCAGCAGGATTAAGGAGTGGAGTAGGGCTATGAGCGAAGAGATCAATAACCAGGAAACCTTGGAGGTCAGCGAGCTGCTGCAAATTCGCCGCGATAAATTGGACGAGCTGCGCGGGCTTGGAGTCGACCCTTTCGGCAAAAAATACGAACGCACCCATAATGCGGGTGACATTCTCCGGCAGTATGACGGGCTTTCCAAGGAAGAATTGGAGGAGAAGCACGTTGAGGTATCCATCGCCGGACGGATCATGGCGAAACGGGGCATGGGGAAAGCCAGCTTTGCGCATATCCAGGACCTGTCGGGCAAAATTCAGATTTATGTCCGTCAAGACAGCGTGCCGGAAGTTAAGTATGAGGCGTTCAGCATTCTGGATCTCGGGGATATCGTAGGCGTAACCGGTGAGGTGTTCAAGACCAAAACCGGCGAAACGACGATCAAGGTCAAGGATTTGGAAGTGCTGTCCAAGTCCCTGTATCCGTTGCCGGATAAATATCACGGCTTGAAGGACGTTGAGCTGCGTTATCGTCAGCGTTACGTTGATTTGATCGTCAATCCGGAGGTGCAGCAAACGTTCATCAAGCGCTCCCGGATCATCCAATCGATGCGCCGTTATCTGGATTCCCTGGGGTATCTGGAAGTGGAAACGCCAACCCTGCACGGGATTGCCGGAGGAGCGGCGGCTCGTCCGTTCATTACGCATCATAATGCGCTGGACATGCAGCTGTACATGCGGATCGCGATCGAGCTTCATTTGAAGCGCCTGATCGTCGGCGGCCTGGAGAAAGTGTATGAGATCGGCCGGGTTTACCGGAACGAGGGGATCTCTACGCGCCATAACCCGGAATTCACGATGATCGAGCTGTACGAAGCTTATGCCGATTATAAGGATATTATGGCTTTGACGGAAAATATGATTGCTCATATCGCCCAAGAAGTACTGGGCACTCAAGTGGTGCAATACCAGGGTCACGAGGTGAACCTAACTCCGCAATGGCGTCGCGTTTCGATGGTTGATGCGGTCAAGGAAGTAACCGGGGTTGATTTTGGCATCCAAATGAGCAATGAAGAAGCGCATCGTTTGGCTAAAGAGCACAAGGTTCCAGTGGAGCCGCACATGACGTTTGGCCATATTCTGAACGCCTTCTTCGAGCAATTCGTGGAAGAAACGCTCATTCAACCGACGTTTGTATACGGACATCCGGTAGAGATTTCGCCGCTGGCCAAGAAGAACGAAGAAGATCCGCGTTTTACGGATCGCTTCGAGCTGTTTATCGTCGCGCGGGAGCATGCTAACGCCTTTACGGAGCTGAACGATCCAATCGACCAGCGCCAACGGTTTGAAGCCCAACTGCTGGAGCGTGAGCAAGGCAATGACGAAGCGCATGAGATGGATGAGGATTTCATCCGTTCGTTGGAATACGGAATGCCGCCAACCGGTGGTTTGGGGATCGGGGTGGACCGCCTCGTGATGTTGCTGACCGATTCGGCTTCCATCCGCGACGTGCTGCTGTTCCCGCATATGCGTTCTGCGGAATAAGGTATAGATGTAAGGATGTCGAAAGCCCGGCTGATTGCCGGGCTTTCTCTATATATATGATGAATGAGGTATTCCGCTTGCGGGTGGATGAATCTGGATGCATAAAAAGCCGGCCTTCGGGTTGCGCCCGGGTTGAAAAGATGATATATTATAAATCCGGTCGTTATTCGTGGGCATTATGAACTTCAGCTCAGAATCGCAGATAAAAATAATGCTTGCAAGATAACGCCGGACATGATATACTATAAAAGTTGTCGCCGATAAGACGATAACGAAGTTGATCTTTGAAAACTGAACAACGAGTGAGTAATAAATGAGATTTTAAATCTCGTCAGTTTTGAAATGAGCAAGTCAAACACTTTATTGGAGAGTTTGATCCTGGCTCAGGACGAACGCTGGCGGCGTGCCTAATACATGCAAGTCGAGCGGAGTTAATCGGGAGCTTGCTCCTGATTAGCTTAGCGGCGGACGGGTGAGTAACACGTAGGCAACCTGCCTGTAAGACTGGGATAACTACCGGAAACGGTAGCTAATACCGGATACGCAAGTCTATCGCATGGTGGACTTGGGAAAGACGGAGCAATC
>NZ_LN909047.1 GCF_001486505.1 Paenibacillus rubinfantis | reverse complement strand
GTCGGCTACGCATCGTCGCCTTGGTGAGCCGTTACCCCACCAACTAGCTAATGCGCCGCAGGCCCATCCGTAAGTGACAGATTGCTCCGTCTTTCCCAAGTCCACCATGCGATAAACTTGCGTATCCGGTATTAGCTACCGTTTCCGGTAGTTATCCCAGTCTTACAGGCAGGTTGCCTACGTGTTACTCACCCGTCCGCCGCTAAGTTAATCAGGAGCAAGCTCCCGATTAACTCCGCTCGACTTGCATGTATTAGGCACGCCGCCAGCGTTCGTCCTGAGCCAGGATCAAACTCTCCAATAAGGATGGAAGGAATCTCGAACCCGAAGATATCGAGGTCTTCCATCAAAAGTGTTTGACTTGCTCATTTCAAAACTGACGAGATTTAAAATCTCATTTATTACTCACTCGTTGTTCAGTTTTCAAAGATCAACTTCGTTCTTTCGTTCATCGCTGCGTTTCAGCGGCGACTTTTATAATATATCACAGACTGCAAGGTTTTTGCAAGAGGTTTATCTAAACTTTTTTCTTGCCAAAGTCTTCCTGCCTTCTGCGGCTTGTCCCATAAAACAAGGACGAATGCTAATTTACCATAAGGTCGGCCCCGCCGTCAACTCTAATATTCGGCTATTCTCTAGCTTGAGGAAAGCGGGCACGCCGGGCATATTTTGATAATTCCTTGGAGGGAGCAAATCGGGCATACATGCGAAAAATCGTTTTGTATCGATTGGCGATAGCATGGCGGATATCCTGATCTAACCGGGTATCGCTCATATCCAGAAGCATTTCATCCAATTCTTTTCGCAGCACATAGTCAAGTTCCTTGCATTCTTTATCACTAAACAGCATTCCCAGCATGCGCAACACTCCTTATCCAACCAATGTTATAAGGTATAGGCCTTCTAAAAGACGCTTTAATGTTATGCTCACTTTTTGGGAAAATTATGAATGCCTGTGAAAATACTTTAACGGATGAATCATCATCTAAGGGGAAGCTTCGTTACGACACTCCCCCAACCAGGTAAAAGGTCAGCGTGCTCTCGATGACGGCAGCGATCAACAGCAGTCCCACAATCCAGAACGCCCCCCGGCCGTAAGAGATGAAGAAACCTCTCCAATCCACCGTACGTTCGGAAGCATCTCTTGAACCGACCTCCCCTAGGCTCTTTAGAATCAAATAACCGAATTGCATGCCAAAGCCAGCAGCGATCAGGATCGCCGGAATTTCGATGATTCCATGCGGAAGCAGGCCCCGTACGATCAAATCCATTACATTTCCACCCTTGCCCCCCGCCGCAGTCACCACGAATCCAAGGGCCAAGCCATTCATCAGCAAAAAGAAAGCCGGTAAGAGACCGAAAATGGCCCCGAACATCATGACCATAATACTTTTTACCGCATTATTGAAGAAAATAAACAGAAAAAAATTCAGCTCCGGATGATCGGACTGCGCTAAATTTCGGCTAACCTGGCCAAGCCGCTCGATATCGGGCATGACCATACGGGTTAACGTATCGGCATTCCCCGCTCCCAGCACTAGACCCACCGCAAAAATCAAAATCGAAAGCAGCATCGCTTTCTTATATTTCCGCAAATCCTTCACAAACCCCCGAATAGAGAACATACATCCCGTCTCCTTAAATAAGTGATCGACGCAAAGCGTCATAAAGCGTTGGAACAAGCATACATTGGTACAAGCGGATCAGTTCAAGATCATTTCATTCTGATGACGAGAGGGGCTTAATTGTTCATGAACAACTTCTTCTATGTCCTTAACGGGAAGAAAATCAAACGCTTTTTCTTTGTCTTCGCCGCGGCCCTTTTTGCTGCCGGCGTCATCTACGTGGAACAGGGGCAGGTTACGGTGTTTTCCGAGGAAAGTGCTCCGTCGGCTATTTATAGCGTGTCCACGAACAAAAAAGTCATAGCCCTCACCTTCGATATCAGTTGGGGCGATACGCGGGCCGAGCCGATTCTCAAGGTGTTAAAGGAGAAGAACGTGCAGAAGGCGACCTTCTTCCTGTCTTCCCCCTGGAGTAAGACCCATCCAGACATCGTCAAAGCGATTCAACAGCAGGGTTATGAAATCGGAAGCCACGGGCATAAACACACCAATTACAGCAGTCTAAGCGAGGAAGAGATTTCCCGGCAAATCTCCACGGCGCACACGATTCTGACCGAAGTGACCGGCCAAGCCCCCAAGCTGCTGCGGCTTCCTAACGGTGACTTTGATAAGCGCGTACTAAAAATCGCTGCCAGCCAAGGTTATAAGGTCATTCAGTGGGATACTGACTCCCAGGATTGGATGAATAAAGGCGTGCAGACAATCGTCGACCGCGTCGTCAAGAAGGCCCACCCCGGAGATATCGTTCTCCTCCATGCCAGCGATTCGGTTAAGCAGACGCATGAAGCGCTGCCGACCATCATCGACGAGCTGCGCAAGCAAGGTTATGAATTCGTGACCGTCACCGATCTGCTGCAGGAAGCCAGCGTCCAAGGCAACGAGGTCCGCGACCAAGCCTGGCTGAAGGAGCAATTGAAATACGCCATCGGTTGGTAAACCGTAGCAAAAAAGCCCAGTTTAGGCTGGGCTTTTTTGCGTTTGTGCGTTTCCTGAATTTAGCACTCGCTGAAGAATCAAAATTTGATACGCATTACAAGCGATTAACGGAGCAACAATCCAGGCAGTTGCGGAGTTTACGCCAATTTTCAAGACACCCACGGTCTCAACGATCGTTACGGCGATCATAAAGAACAACGTAGGAATCCAGGCGGTTGCATTCGTCAACTTGGCCTTATAAAAGGCGGTTGCAACAGCCACAATAAGAACGATGAGACCCAGAACCAGGTCGGAAACCCCGTTTTTCTCCCCGCCCACAAAGATTCGGAAGAACATCAGCTCCAGCAGCGCTAAGGCAGTCAGGACCAACTGGATATATTGCCAGGTTCTCTTGGAGAATACGCCGTTCCCCATGTAATTAATCATTAAATATGCGAAGAAGCCCATTTGGGAATAGACGCTGACCATAATGCCGACACCAAGCAAAATCCCGACATTAACTGCAATATCCGTCACGCCTTTGTATTCCAACGTATCCGTCCATTGCAGGAGTAAACCTACGATCAACGACCCCGCTGCCCCTACGGCTAAGGTGGTCCCAAATAAGTACAGCCATTTTTTTAAGTTCAAGCCCCTTACACCTCCACTAACGAAATATTTTACCAACGATCCCGGTAAAAAACCATTGTTTTTAAGCTTTTCACTGGGATATTTCCGATTTTAAGCCGCATACTAACTTCAGCAATGATGATAAGGAGGAAGGGAACCATGAAATGGCGGGGCACCCGTTGGATTTTATGCTTCTTATGCACCTTTACTCTTCCGCTAGCGGCTTGCGGTTCTGAACAAAGCTCCTCCTCCTCTTCCCAGGGTGGGGGATATAAAGAAACGAAATCGATGGTCATCGATATTCTTAAGACCGACGAAGGCAAAAAGGCCATATATGAGGCGTTAAGCACTCCTCCAAGCAGCAGCAGCGAAAGCGGCAGCGGCGGCGAAAGCGGGGGGGGCTCCGAATCCGGATCGGATTCCGGCTCTGGGTCCGGAGGATATGGAGGAAGCGGGGGCAGCGGCGGCGGTGGAACCTTTGGGGTGAAAATGATTCTCCCGTCCCAAACGTCCAATGAAGTCCGTATGGCGGTCAAAGAAACGATCACTTCGCCGGAGTACAAAAAGGAAATCGAGAAGATCATGACCGATCCGCAGTTTGCTGGAGACTTTGCGAAAGCGGTGAACTCCCAAAGCAAAGAGCTCCACATGCAGCTGATCAAAGATCCGACCTATCAAAAGTCGGTCAGCGATATCCTGAAATCTCCGGAAGTGATGAAGATGTTCCTCGATTTAACCAAAACCCCAGATTACCGCAAGCAGTCGATGACGGTGATGCAGGAAGCAATGCAAAGTCCGTTGTTTAAGATGGAAGTGCTTGAGCTGTTGAAAACCGTCGTTCAAGAACAGCTGCAACCGAAAGTGGAAAAAGAGCCGAAGCAGGAAGAAGGCGGCGGTGGTGGCGAAAGTGGTGATGAAGGCGGCCAAAGCAAAGAGGGCGGCGGCAGCGGTGGCGGATCGTAACCCCTAGCGAGCAAAAGAACAAAAAAAGACTGGCCCGAGGGCCAGTCTTATTCGCATTTCAGGACAATTCGCTGTGCCAATTCGTCATACAGCTGTCCAATAGAAGATTCCACTTTATATACGGACGGCGAGAAATCCGGCTCAGACGGATGGTTGTCCGGCGTTCCAAGCGGAATTTGTGCCAGCAAATCCGTGTGCAGGGACTCCGCCAACCGAGCGCCTCCCCCTCGGCCGAAGATATAATCCTTCTCGCCGCATTTGGAGCATTCGTAGTAAGCCATGTTTTCGACAACGCCCAGCACTTCATGCTCGGTGCGCAGCGCCATCGTGCCCGCCCGTGCAGCAACAAAAGCCGCGGTGGCATGCGGGGTGGTCACGATGATTTCCTGGCTGTGCGGAATCATCTGGTGCACGTCCAGGGCAATATCGCCCGTACCCGGCGGAAAGTCGAGGAGCATATAATCCAACTCGCCCCACTGAACATCGCTGAAAAACTGCCGAAGCATTTTCCCCAGCATAGGTCCACGCCAGATTACCGGGTTGTTGTCCTGGATAAAGAAGCCCATCGACATGACCTTCACGCCAAACCGTTCAACGGGCAAAATTACCCCGTCTTCGATGAGTGGTGCTTCCTCGATTCCCATCATATCAGGGACACTAAAGCCATAAATATCGGCGTCGATCAAGCCGACTTTCTTGCCCTGACGCGCCAAGGCCACCGCCAAGTTGACCGTAACGGTCGACTTGCCGACGCCGCCCTTGCCGCTGGCAACAGCGATAAATTGAACGCCGGACCCTGGATCCAGGATCGGCAATTGTTCCAGCCCTGCCCCATGCCCCTTCAACGCTTCTCGTTCGCTTTGGGTCGTATCCGAATTATGGCGAGCAGAGCTAAACGCCGCCTCGCGCTCCTGTTCCGAGGCTTCACGGAAGCGCAGATGCACATCCTCTACCCCCGCCTCGGATAAGCGAAACCGAATATCCCGTTCCGCCTCAACCTGGGCCTCGCTGCCTTTCTCAAAGCCAACAACCGTTAGCGATACACGGTCCTCTTTGATCATGATGTCGCGAATCCACTGCAATTC
The DNA here is from genome assembly GCF_001486505.1 of Paenibacillus rubinfantis. Lineage (GTDB taxonomy): Bacteria > Bacillota > Bacilli > Paenibacillales > Paenibacillaceae > Fontibacillus > Fontibacillus rubinfantis. The sequence continues at coordinate 58,675 of NZ_LN909047.1, read as the reverse complement.
CACCAGGCTAAGGCCCGTGGTTGGTTCCGCGACGGGGCGCAAAGCCGCCTGAAGCTGCTCCTTCGTTATCACTGACAGCACCTCGTCTTCATCAGATAGTTAGGTATATTATAGCATTACCTGACATCGTCTGCCGGGGTTTGTATTTTTTCGCCGGAATAATAACGCAGGATCCCCTGATAAATCGAGGCGGCCACTTTCCGCTGATACGACTCGCTGCCAAGCAACTCCGCTTCCCCAGGATTAGATAGGAAACCAACCTCCACCAGGACGGAGGGAATATGGACCGCTTCAAGCAAATACACCTTCTTATCCGAACGGTTCGCGACCCGATCCGTGTTCTCCAGATTCCGCCTGAGCTCTTCCTGCACGAGCGCAGCCAGATTGCCGCTGTCCTTATGATTCGGGAAATAGAAGGTTTGTGCCCCCCGCCAGCGCGGCGAAGGAATGCTGTTCATGTGAATGCTCACCAGCAGATCGGCCTGCCGTTCTTCAATAAAGCGGACACGGGTTTTCAAGTCTTCCGTCTTCCGTTTACTGTATCCCCTCGTGTCGGCCCCTGCCAAGTCCTTATCCTCCTCGCGAGTCATAACGACAACCGCACCGGCCTGCTGTAAATAATCGCGCAGATATAGGGAGACCGCGAGATTGATGTCCTTCTCGATTAACCCTTGCTTGCTGCTGGCTCCTCCGTCCGGCCCCCCATGACCTGCATCCAGAGCGATCACCTGCCCCGCCAGCGGCAGGCTCCAATAATTCCAGGCTTTCTGCGACGGCACCTGGTACAACGCTATCCCGAGGATCATGGCGGCGAGGACCACACCGATCAGCGCTATTTTGATGTGGTTCAGAGAAATCCATAACGTCACCTTATCTCGATCGCGCATAAAAAAAGCCACCTTTCTCCCTTCATGACATTACTCATGATATGGGACAAGGTGGACAAATATGACTCTTAAGGCCCTTTAAGCTGATTGCGCGTTTAGTTGTGAACCTGCTGCTTCATCCCTTCAATCAGGATCTCGGCAACCTCCGGTCGAGTGAACTCAGGAGGCGGGCAAACCCCGTCGCGCAGCAATCCCCGGACTTTCGTACCGGACAAGGTCAGATGATCTTCCTTTGGATGCGGGCAGGTCTTACTGGAAGCCATATTCCCGCATTTCGTACAGAAGAAGCTGTGTTCAAAAAACAACGGCGAGATACCGAGCTCCTCGGCGGTGAAATTCGAGAAAATTTCCTGCGCCTCATACGTGCCATAGTAGTCGCCTACCCCCGCATGATCGCGGCCAACGATAAAGTGAGTACACCCGTAATTTTTCCGCACCATCGCATGGAAGATCGCTTCACGTGGACCGGCATACCGCATAGCTGCCGGAAATACCCCCAGAAAGGTGCGGTCTGCAGGATAATAGTTGTCCAGCAGGGTCAAATAGCTCTTCATCCGTACATCCGCCGGCACGTCGTCCGATTTCGTTTCACCCACCAATGGATTTAGGAACAAGGCATCTACGATTTCCAATGCGCTCTTCTGAATGTATTCATGTGCCCGGTGAACCGGATTGCGGGTCTGGAACCCAACAACCGTCCTCCAGCCCCTGTCAGCAAAAATACGCCGCGTCTCTACCGGGTCAAAATAAAACTCCTTGAAGCGTGCCGGCTCTGGGCGATTCAAGACCTGTACGGAGCCCCCAACGTAGTAAGACGAACGTTCCAGCAGCTTCTTTACTCCGGGATGCTCGGGATCATCGGTTTTGAACACCTTCCGAGCTTCCTCAGCCTGATCAACGTGATATACGCTGCCGATCTCTATCACCCCGTATATGACGCCGTCCTGCTCGCCAACGAGCGCAACCTGCTCACCAACTTCCAAGCTTTCCGCCTGCTCGCGGACGACGGAGAGGGTAATCGGGATACTCCAGACCGTTCCGTTTGCCAGCCGCATACGTTCGACAACGGATCGATAATCGTCTTCGTTCATAAACCCGGTTAATGGTGAGAACGCCCCCACCCCAATGAGGTCGAGGTCGGAAATCGTCCAGTTACTAATAGATATGGTCGGAAGTCCTTTGGCCGTTTCCAAAAGACTTTCCCGTTGTTCTCCGGTAACCAAGCGGTTAATCAGGTTCCCGCCATGCGGTAATATTGTCGTCACCCGTATCTCCTCCGATCTTGAAAATCTTATTTATGAAGTCCGCATTCCGTCTTGTCCGTACCCGACCATCGTCCCGCACGAGGATCCTCACCAGGCATCACCTGACGCGTACAATGTTCACAACCGATACTTGGATAATTGCGGTCATGCAAGGGATTATAAATAATCTGATGTTCGCGAATATAGTTCCAGACATCGTCCGACGTCCAATTGGCGATCGGATTAAACTTCACCAGTCCAAATTTCGCATCGTATTCGATTTTCTTCGCATTGGCCCGTGTTGGTGCCTGATCGCGGCGGATCCCGGTGATCCACGCATCGTAACGGCCCAAGACCCGAGTGAGCGGCTCGACTTTGCGTATGTTACAGCAGGCGTTCGGGTCCGACTTCCACAGCTCCTCGCCATACTGCTCCGCCTGCTCTTCCGGCGTCAACTTGGGGGATACCCGAACAAATTCCAGGCCGTATTTAGCGGCAATAGCGTCCCGCGTTTCATAAGTTTCTTGAAAATGAAAATCCGTGTCCAAGTAAAAAATATCGGAGGACGGGCTGATTTGCTGCAGCATATCAACCAAAACAACATCCTCGGCACCAAAGCTGCAGGCAAAGGTGATGTTCGGGAATGTCTCAACCGCCCAAGCGATGATTTCCTGAGGGGTTGACGATTCGAATTCCTCGGCCTTAGCCGCAATCAACTGCTCTTTTTCCAGTAAGTTCACTTTCCTCGGACCTCCCGCATTAGGTTAATCATGGTATTAATCCAACTAATCTGATTAGAATTATATTTTTAAGTATATGGCATTCGCCTTAGAAGTCAATACTAAAAAAACCAAAATGAAAAAAAGACCTAGCCCCTCCTTAGAGAAGCCAAGCCCATAAATAACTTATGAGTCGTCCCCATCGAATATACCTCTAATCCACGCAAAAAAGCCCTTCTCCGCAAAGCGGAAAAGGGCTTTTGAATGAAGCGTAACGATTAACGTTTCGAGAACTGAGGAGCACGGCGAGCTGCTTTGAGGCCGTATTTCTTACGTTCTTTCATCCGTGGGTCACGAGTCAAGAATCCTGCTTTTTTCAGTGAAGAACGGAATTCCGGATCTGCTTTGAGCAGAGCGCGGGAGATCCCGTGGCGGATTGCGCCGGCTTGGCCGGAAATACCGCCGCCATGAGCGATGACGATCACGTCGTAGTTACCGAGCGTTTCCGTCAAAGTCAACGGTTGTTTAACGATCAGCTTGAGCGTTTCCAGACCAAAATATTCGTTGATGTCGCGTTTATTGATGACAATGCGTCCTTCACCCGGTACAAGGCGAACACGAGCTACCGAATGTTTACGACGACCTGTCCCATAGTATTGTACTTGTGCCATGAAACTGTCCTCCCTTTTAATTATCCGCGAAGTTCGTAAACTTCAGGTTTTTGTGCCGCATGTGGATGCTCTGTGCCAGCGTAAGCTTTCAATCTCAGCTTCATTTTCTCGCCTTGACGAGTTTTAGGCAGCATACCGTGAACGGCGGACTCGATTACACGTTCAGGTTTCGTTCTCAGCATATCTTTGGCAACGGTGACTTTCAAACCGCCCGGATGCAGGGAATGACGATAGTATTTTTTGTTATCCATCTTTTTGCCGGTCAGGGCAATTTTCTCCGCGTTGATGACGATAACAAAGTCGCCGCTGTCAACGTGTGGAGTAAATTGTGGTTTGTGTTTACCGCGGATAAGAGCAGCAGCTTCGCTAGCCAAGCGGCCCAGCGTTTTGCCTTCGGCATCGATGATGTGCCATTTGCGCTCTACTTCGCCTGGCTTCGCCATATAAGTGGTACGCATGTAAAGATCCTCCTTCAAGTTCGTCCGAAATGGTTCATCCTGCTGAACACGATCTTGCTCTTCGGGTCGCATGACCTTTTCAGCAGATTTATCTTCGATCGTTTCATTCATGTTTAGCAAGCTTAAAGTCTTGGTTCAGCGGTCTTCTCGATTGGGGGCTGTGGGATAGCCATCAAGAAAACACAACTTTTATTTTACAGGAAGCGCATTTAATACGCAAGCCTTTTTTCAGAGTTTATCCCGAAAAATCAGGGGAAAGCGTCAATCAAACAAATCCCCAAAAATGTCCAACGCCGACTTCTTTTTCTTCGGCTTGTAATGGCCCTGTTTCGGATACTTTGGGTCATATCCCGACTGTGGAGGATATCCCGACGATGACTTGGACCTAGGTTGATCGTAATGCCCTGAACTTCGGCGATCCTCGTACCGCTCTTCCCGATGATCGTACCACTCGTTAAAGGCCGGCCGGATTTCTCGAATTTCACTCATCAACTTTTCCAACTCACCGCGGTCAAGCCAAACGCCTTTACAATCCGGACAAACGTCAATCAGAACGCCATCTTTCTCGATTTCTCTCATCCGCACATCGTTACACACGGGACATTTCAAGGTAAACCCTCCTTAAGAATTGAGATCCATTTATCTTACTTTTTAAATAAGTTACGGATCGTCTTCCTTAAGGTTTCAGGCTTCCTCTCTTAATTCCACCGACTCCTCGTATTCCACGCTCCAGAGCATCAATCCCTTACTTTCAGCCGTCGGGCCTGCAGCCTTGCGGTCCTTGGCTTCCAGGATCGCTTTCATGGATTCCGGCGTCCGTTTGCCTTCGCCAATCTCGAGAAGCGTCCCCACGATGATTCTGACCATGTGCTGCAGAAATCCGTTGCCTGTGACATAGAAGTGGAGGACTCCCTGGCCTATTGTGCCAGGAAGGTTCACTGATGAATCCACAACGAGACGGGCATCATATAGGGTACGAACATGGCTTGCCTTCGTCGAGTGACGTGAAGCAAACGAGGTATAATCATGTGTCCCGAGCAAATAGGGTAAGCTCTCCTGCATCGCTTCAACGTTCAACTTCCCTGGGTGATGAAACTGATAATTCCGCTGGAATACATCGGGAATTCGGTTCGCATTGATCGTATAACGGTAGGTCTTGCGTTTGGCGGAACGCCGGGAGTGGAACGTCAGCGGAACCTCGCGAGCGGTCAGTACACGGATATCGGAAGGGAGCCGCCCATTTAACGCCAAACACCAGCGCTCTATGGGAATTTGCGAGGCGGTGTGAAAATGGAACGGCTGTTGCCGAGCATGAACCCCCGCATCCGTCCGTCCGGAGCCATGGATCTTTAATTGTTCCCCCGTCAACTGGCGAATGGCTTCCTCGATGTGATCCTGGACCGTGTTCCCACCCGGTTGAGTTTGGAAGCCGAAATAGCTCGTTCCGTCATAACTGACGGTCATCAGCAAGTTGCGCATCGGTCCCTTCCTTTCTTGTTTGCTTTCCAATAAAAAACTCTCCGAAAGCTTAGCCATAAGGCGAGCCGACAGAGAGTTTTACACGCTAGATAGGGAGAGTCTCCCGAATTATGCGCGGTCTACCAGTTCCAGATAAACCATAGGCGCAGCGTCGCCGCGGCGAGGTCCCAGCTTCAGGATACGAGTGTATCCGCCTGGACGGCTGGAATAACGTGTTGCCAGTTCGTTGAACAGCTTTTGGATTGCATCCTGCTCGCCATCGATCGATTCGCGGCGAACGTAAGCTGCTACTTGACGACGGGCGTGCAGGTCACCGCGTTTTGCCTTGGTGATCAGCTTCTCAGCGATCGAACGAACTTCTTTCGCCTTCGCTTCCGTCGTTTGGATGCGTTCGTATAAGAACAGGTCGGTTACCAGGTCACGGAACAAAGCTTTACGTGCGCTGGAATCGCGGCCCAACTTTTGGTATGCCATGAGTTTTCCCTCCTTCGCTAGAACGATTCAAGTCAACTTATTCTTCAGTGCGCAATCCCAAACCAAGCTCCTCGAGCTTCTCTTGAACTTCCTCCAAAGATTTGCGGCCCAAGTTACGAACCTTCATCATATCTTCTTCGGTTTTCGTTGTCAGCTCTTGTACCGTATTAATGCCGGCACGCTTGAGGCAGTTATAGGAACGAACGGAGAGATCAAGCTCTTCAATCGTCATTTCAAGCACTTTTTCCTTTTTGTCTTCTTCCTTCTCGACCATGATTTCCGCGTCTTTCGCTTCGTCCGTCAAGCCGACGAACAAGAAGAGATGCTCGGTCAAAATTTTAGCGCCGAGGCTAACCGCTTCTTCAGGTCTGATACTGCCATCGGTCCACACTTCAAGCGTTAGCTTGTCGTAGTTGGTCACTTGGCCAACACGGGTGTTCTCTACCACGTAGTTGACCCGAGTAATCGGGGTATAGATCGAATCGACGGGAATGACACCGATCGGTTGATCATCTCGTTTATTTCGATCTGCCTGAACGTAACCACGACCGCGGCCTGCGTAGACGCGCATATGAAGTCTCGAGCCCGGTTCAAGCGTAGCAATATGCAAGTCCGGATTCAAAATCTCCACGTCGCTGTCCGCCCGAATGTCTCCTGCCGTAACAACTCCTTCGCCTTCCGCATCGATTTCGAGGATTTTCTCCTCATCCGAGTGGATTTTCAGCGAGAGAGCTTTCAGGTTCAGGATGATCTCCGTAACGTCTTCCATAACGCCCGGCACGGTCGCGAATTCATGCAGAACTCCATCGATTTGGACCGAGGTTACCGCAGCACCCGGCAGAGAAGAGAGCAAAATCCGGCGAAGCGAGTTGCCCAGTGTGGTGCCATACCCACGTTCAAGTGGTTCTACTACAAATTTCCCATAGGTGCCTTCATCGTTAACTTCTACGGTCTCGATTTTCGGCTTTTCGATTTCTATCACGAAAGTACCCCTCCTTCAAAACGTCGTTCCTTTGAATCTGCCTAATTTGCTGAAGTTTGAAACGTAGTATGCCTAAACAACCATTGTTCCCAATTAACGCTGTTGTTATACCACAGCTTCAGCGCGGCTTCATTAAACGCGGCGGCGTTTTGGAGGACGGCAGCCGTTATGAGGAATTGGAGTAACGTCTTTGATCATGTTGACTTCAAGGCCTGCCGCTTGCAAGGAGCGGATAGCGGCCTCACGGCCAGCACCAGGGCCTTTAACCATAACCTCAACGCTCTTCATGCCATGTTCCATCGCAGCTTTGGCAGCAGATTCAGCAGCCATTTGCGCGGCAAACGGAGTCGACTTACGGGATCCTTTAAATCCAAGGCCGCCGGAGCTAGCCCAGGAAATTGCGTTACCGTGCGGATCCGTAATGGTTACAATCGTATTATTGAACGTGGAGCGGATATGAGCCACACCAGATTCAATATTTTTCCGGTCACGACGTTTAGTACGTACGACTTTTTTTGGTTTAGCCATTGTCTGTTATCCCCCCTTCTTATTTCTTCTTGTTCGCTACAGTACGACGAGGACCCTTACGAGTACGGGCATTCGTTTTCGTACGTTGTCCACGAACCGGCAAGCCGCGACGATGACGCACTCCGCGGTAGCAGCCAATCTCGATCAAACGTTTAATATTTAAGGAAATTTCACGACGCAGGTCGCCTTCCACCTTGACCGTCTTGTCGATCGTTTCGCGTAGTTTGCTAACCTCATCTTCCGTCAAATCACGAACACGAGTGTCCGGATTGATGCCTGTTGTGCTCAGGATTTTCTGGGAAGTCGTTTTACCGATTCCGAAAATGTAAGTTAAGGCGATCTCAACGCGTTTATCACGTGGCAAATCCACACCAGCAATACGTGCCATTTTACGCTACACCCCCTTCAATTAACCTTGTTTTTGTTTGTGTTTCGGATTTTCGCAAATCACCATGACATTGCCTTTGCGACGAATGACTTTGCATTTTTCGCAAATCGGCTTTACAGAAGGTCTTACCTTCATGCTGATTACCTCCTAAAAGTTTTACAGAAGTAAAACTGGGATCGAAAGCTACGTTTCGTTTCGCGAAGCAAAACTCGAATCGCAGGCAATCTAATCATAAACTACTCTCTGAAACAACTCAACCTGAATATTGTACCACAACTTTACCATAATGGGTAGAGTCTATTTGCGGTATGTGATCCGGCCTTTCGTCAAATCGTACGGCGAAAGCTGTACAACCACTTTGTCCCCCGTCAAAATGCGGATAAAGTGCATCCGCAGCTTACCGGAAACGTGAGCGAGAATTTGATGCCCATTCTCCAGCTCCACTTTGAATGTAGCATTTGGCAATGGCTCAATAACCACGCCTTCGACTTCAATGACATCTTCTTTAGCCACAGTCAGTCTCCTTTCTCTTCGACCATAGAATCGGCGGACTTCTGATAAGCAAGAACGGCATGCCGCAGCTTCCCGTTCGTCACTCGTCCGCTTTCCTGCAAACTATGAACAACCTCGCTGCTAACGATGGGCAGTAGCTCAAGATGCTGGGCATTTTTACGTTTGGGTCCATCAAACTTACGTTTGTTTCCATCCGCGATCCAGACGAATCTGTCGTCCAGAATCCCGATAATCACATAAATCGCCCCGGCATCCCTGCCTCTGAGAACTTTCACCAACTGACCGACCTGCGGCTCCGAGCGTTCCTTCACGTTCATCACCTACGCATTCAGCTTCGTGAAAATTTCCATCCCGTCCGGTGTTACAGCTACCGTATGCTCGAAATGAGCGCATAGCGAGCCATCCACCGTGACCACTGTCCAATTGTCTTCCAGCGTCTTAACATATCGCTTCCCCATGTTCACCATCGGTTCGATCGCCAGGACCATCCCCGGTTTAAGCCGTGGGCCCCGATCGGGCAAACCATAATTCGGAATTTGCGGTTCTTCGTGCAAGCTTGCGCCAATGCCGTGACCGACATATTCCCGAACGACGGAAAAACCGGCAGCTTCGATAAATTGCTGAATCGCATGCGAGATCGTGAACAATCGAACATCCGGTTTAACAAGCTCAAGGCCCGCATACAGAGATCCTTCGGTGACTTCCAAGAGCTTCTTGGCTTCCTCCGAAATTTCGCCTACCGGATAAGTCCACGCCGAGTCCCCATGGAAACCACGATACTCCGCGCCGATATCCAACGTGATGATATCGCCTTCGTTCAATTTGCGTTTGCCGGGAAATCCGTGTACCAATTCTTCGTTGACCGAAGCGCAAATGCTATAAGGAAAACCGTTGTAACCTTTAAAGGACGGCACGGCGCCCTGACTGCGAATGTACTTATCGGCGAGTTGATCGAGTTCCCCCGTCGTAATTCCAGGCTCAATCGATTCTGCCATGAGCCTATGCGTTTCCGCTACGATTCGCCCAGCTTCTCGCATAAAGCCTAGTTCCGTTTCGGATTTACAAATGATCATTACACCTAACCCCGCAGTAGTGACACGATTTCTTTCGAAACCGCATCGATTTCCTGTTCACCATCTACCTGACGCAACAGGCCTTTATCTTCGTAGAACTTCAGAAGCGGTGCGGTCTTGTTGATATATTCGTCCAAACGAGTGCCTACGCTCTCCTCGTTATCATCCGAGCGTTGGTACAACTCGCCGCCGCATTTATCACAAACACCTTCCTGCCCCGGAGGATTAAAGATCACATGATAAGTGGCACCGCAGGATTTGCAAATCCGGCGTCCGGTCAGCCGCGCTAGCAGCTTGTTCCGGTCCACTTTCAGGTTGATGACGTGGTCCAGCTTGCGACCCAGGCCTTCAAGCAGCTCTTCCAGCGATTCCGCTTGCGAAAGGGTTCTTGGAAAACCATCCAATAAGAAACCTTTTTCGCAATCGGGCTGTTGCAAGCGTTCGCGAACGATCCCCACTGTCACATCATCAGGCACGAGCAGTCCCTGATCCATATATTCCTTCGCTTTCATCCCCACAGGTGTTCCCTGTTTAATTGCCAGGCGAAATGCGTCGCCAGTAGAGATATGAGGAATACCGAATTCGTTAACGATTGTCTCGGCTTGTGTTCCTTTTCCTGCTCCGGGAGGCCCCATGAATAGTAAGTTCATGTCTCTCACTCCCTCCAAGACTCCTCTACAACAAGAAATAGCGCAGTTAGGTGCCAGGCAAGGGCGTTTGCACGTCCCTGATCCTGGTACCTACCGACTATTTATTGATAAAACCTTTATAGTGACGTTTGATCAATTGGCCTTCGATCGTCTTCATCGTATCCAGCGCAACGCCGATGACGATCAGAATCGAAGTACCGCCAATCAGAACCGTACTCGGTAATCCGGCCAAAGCCCCCAAGCCCATAGGAAGGATGGAGATGGCGGCCAGGAAGAGAGCGCCGGTCATCGTCAGACGGGTCAAGACCCGAGTAAGATAGGTTTCCGTCGATTTACCCGGACGGATCCCCGGAATGTATCCACCGTTTTTCTTCATGTTTTCAGCCATTTGCTGCGGGTTCATCTGTACGAACGTATAGAAGAACGTAAAGCCAATGATCATGACGACATAAAGCACCATCCCAAGAGGACGGTTGGTGGACAAGTTACTGCTGATCCATTGCGCCCAGCTATGCGTCGACCAGAAGCTGGCGAGCACTACCGGGAATTGCAGCAAGGAAACGGCGAAAATGACCGGAATCACGCCGGCAGCATTGATTTTGAGCGGAATATGGGTATTCTGCCCGCCATACATTTTGTTGCCGACTACACGTTTGGCGTATTGCACCGGAATTTTCCGAATCGCTTGTTGGACATAAATGACGCCAATCACGATCAACACGCAAACCAGAATAATCGCGAGGGATTTCACCACGTTGATAAACGCTTGACCTTCAACGATAAACTCAGATTGAGCAATGGTCGTAATATGCGATGGAATGGATGCAATGATCCCAGCGAAGATGATGAGCGAAATCCCGTTGCCGATCCCTCTTTCAGTAATCTGCTCACCTAACCACATCAGGAACGATGTACCAGCCGTCAACACGATCGCTATGACCAAGTAGTCACCAAACGTAGCGTTTGGTACCATCTCCGTACCATACAACCGGTTAAAGCCAATCGATGTGGCAAAAGCCTGAATCACGGCCAAAATGACCGTTCCGTAACGAGTCACTTGAGCCATTTTTTTCTTGCCGTGTTCCCCTTGCTTGGCCCATTCCGCAAATTTCGGAATAACGTCCATGGACAAGAGTTGCACGATGATAGAAGCCGTGATATAAGGCATGATCCCGAGGGCGAAGATCGAGAAGTTCTTCAGGGCGCCGCCCGAGAAGGTGTTCAAGAACCCTAACAAGTCGCTTCCTGCCGTGTTTGTCGCCTCGAAGACGTCTTTATTAACGCCCGGAACCGGAACGAAGGAACCGATCCGGTAAATGAGGAAGATAAACAGGGTAAACAAAATGCGGTTGCGAAGGTCCTGAACATGCCATATGTTCTTAATGGTTTTAAACATTAGATCACCTCGGTTTTACCGCCGGCAGCCTCGATTTTCTCTACCGCAGATTGGGAGAACTTATTCGCTTTAACTGTCAACTTGACAGTAACTTCACCGTTGCCGAGAATCTTGATGCCGCTTTTCGCGTCTTTCACGATTCCTTGTTCAAACAACAGCTCAGGAGTCACTTCCGTATCCGCCGCAAAGTTGTTCAAATCTTCGATGTTCACAATCGCATACTCTTTCCGCGTCGGATTGATGAACCCGCGTTTTGGCAAGCGACGATACAGCGGGTTTTGACCGCCTTCGAAGCCCGGACGCACACCACCGCCGGAACGAGCGTTTTGACCTTTGTGACCGCGAGTAGATGTTTTACCCATGCCGCTACCTGTACCGCGGCCAACGCGTTTGCGTTCTTGGCGGGAGCCAGGAGCTGGGGAAAGCTCATGTAACTTCATCGTTCGTTGCACCTCCTTATTTATTGTTAGCACTTAAGAAGCTAGTGAGATCTTAGCCTTCGATTTCTTTAACCGATACCAGATGGCTCACTTGATTAACCATCCCACGAATGGCTGGATTATCGTTGTGAACAACGGATTGGTTGATCTTGCGAAGACCCAATGTTTTCACGGTAGTACGTTGGTTCTCCGGACGACCGATCAAACTACGCACGAGGGTAATTTGCAGTTTAGCCATGAGATTCCCTCCTTAACCGAGAAGTTCTTCGACGGTTTTACCGCGCAATTTCGCAACATCCTCAGCGCGTTTCAGACGGGACAAGCCCTCCAAAGTCGCGTTGACCATGTTGATGGAATTCGAAGAACCCAAAGATTTAGTCAAAATGTCGCCTACGCCTGCCAGTTCGAGAACCGCACGAACAGGACCGCCAGCGATAACCCCGGTACCTTCAGATGCCGGTTTCAGCAATACGCGGCCAGCTCCGAAATGCCCGATTACTTGGTGAGGGATCGAAGTTCCCACGAGTGGAACATGCACAAGGTTTTTCTTGGCATCTTCAATACCTTTGCGGATCGCGTCAGGCACTTCGCCTGCTTTACCGATCCCGGCGCCAACCCAACCTTTGCCGTCGCCGACAACCACGAGCGCGCTGAAGCTAAAACGACGTCCGCCTTTAACTACTTTAGCTACGCGGTTAATGTTTACAACTCTTTCTGTCAGTTCTAAAGTGTTCGGATCTACACGCAAGTCGTTAACCTCCTTTTAGTGATTATTTTAGAATTCCAGGCCTGCTTCGCGGGCTGCGTCAGCCAGCGCCTGAATCCGTCCATGGTACAAGTATCCTCCGCGGTCAAACACAACAACTTTGACCCCTTTTTCTTGACCGCGTTTTGCGATCAATTCGCCTACCTTGCGAGCGGATTCCACGTTGCCGCCATTGCCGATCGAACCGCTCAGTTCTTTATCGACGGTCGATGCGCTAGCCAGCGTTACGCCTGCCACGTCGTCGATCAGTTGAGCGTAGATATGTTTAGAAGAACGGTATACGTTCAGTCTTGGACGAGCTGCCGTTCCTTGAACTTTTTTACGTACACGCAAATGTCTTTTCAGACGTGCTTTGTTCTTATCACCTTTTGTAATCATGACTTCCATTTCACTCCCTTCGGTTTACCGTTACAGACATTTCATTTCAAGACGCCAGAAGGACCGGCATGAGAAGAAGAAACTTATTTCTTCTTACCGGCTTTACCTTCCTTACGAATGATGCGTTCGCCTTCATACTTGATCCCTTTACCTTTATAAGGCTCAGGTTCGCGGACGGAACGAATTTTAGCAGCGTATTCGCCTACGCGCTCTTTATTAATTCCTTTAACGATGATCTTCGTATTCGAAGGCACTTCAAATTCGATGCCCGCTTCCGGCGTGATTTCCACCGGATGGGAGTAACCTACGTTCAAAACCAGTTTGTTGCCGGACAAGCTTGCGCGGTAACCGACACCAACCAGCTCGAGCGATTTGGAGAAACCTTCCGTTACCCCACTGACCATGTTGCTCACAACGGAGCGGGTCGTGCCATGCAGGGAACGATGTAATTTATTATCAGAAGGACGCTCAACGGAAATCAGGTTGCCTTCAACCGATACCTTGATGTCCTTGTGAAGCTCACGAGTCAAAGTGCCTTTCGGCCCTTTTACCGTAATGACGCTATTATCAAGTGTGACATCCACACCACTTGGTACTGTAATTGGTTTGCGACCAATACGAGACATTTATTGCACCTCCTTGTTATAAGACGTTAATTACCAAACGTAGCAGACAACTTCGCCGCCGGCTTTGGACTGGCGAGCTTCCTTGTCAGTCATGACACCTTTGGATGTGGAGATAATCGCGATACCTAAGCCGCCGAGGACACGAGGAATTTCATTACTTTTCGTGTACACGCGAAGGCCTGGTTTACTGATTCTCTTAAGTCCAGAGATGACGCGTTCGTTGTTCGGGCCGTATTTCAGGAAAATACGGATGATCCCTTGTTTGTTATCGTCGATATATTCAGCGTCACGGATGAAACCTTCACGCTTCAGGATTTCAGCGATTTGTTTCTTGATCGTGGACGCAGGCAGTTCAACCGTCTCGTGACGCACCGTATTGGCGTTACGAATACGAGTAAGCATATCTGCAATTGGATCTGACATAGTCATACGTGTAAACCTCCTTCCCGTTGTTGATTAATTACCAGCTTGCTTTTTTCACGCCAGGAATCTGGCCTTTATAAGCTAATTCACGGAAGCAAATTCTGCAAATCTTGTACTTTTGCAATACCGAATGTGGGCGACCACAACGTTCACAACGGGTATAAGCCCGAACTTTAAATTTAGGTGTACGTTGTTGTTTAACTTTCATCGAAGTTTTAGCCACTTAGCCTGACACCTCCTAAATAGTTTCGGAGAAAATGGACTTTTACTTAGCAAACGGCATGCCGAGTTGCGTCAAGAGCTCGCGGGATTCTTCGTCGGTTTTCGCCGTCGTTACGATGACGATATCCATACCACGCACTTTATCCACTTGATCGTATTCGATCTCAGGGAAAATCAGTTGCTCTTTCAGGCCCAGCGTATAGTTGCCGCGACCGTCGAATGCTTTCGTCGATACGCCGTGGAAGTCACGGACACGCGGAAGCGTTACATTAAACAGTTTGTCGAGGAAATGATACATGCGCTCACCGCGAAGGGTTACCTTCACACCGATCGGCATGTTCTCGCGCAGTTTAAAACCGGCGATGGATTTCTTCGCACGCGTGATAACTGGCTTTTGACCAGCGATCAACTGCATATCGTTTACTGCGGAATCAAGCACTTTGGAGTTCGCTACAGCGTCACCAACACCCATGTTGATAACGACTTTCTCGATCTTCGGCACTTGCATAACCGTTGTATAGTTGAATTTTTGAACCAAAGCAGGTGTTACTTCGTTCAAAAAGCGTTCTTTCAATCTTGCTGCCATGAATCATGGACCTCCTTTCTTAACGTTACTGGATTAGTCGATTACTTCTCCGGATCTCTTCGCTACGCGAACTTTCTTGCCGTTGTCCAATACTTTGTAACCGATACGGGTTACTTTTCCGCTCTTCGGATCAACGTGCATTACGTTCGAAACGTGAATCGGAGCTTCTTTCTCGATGATGCCGCCTTGTGGGTTCAGTTGATTTGGTTTTTGATGTTTCTTAACCATGTTCACGCCTTCCACAAGCACGCGGTTTTCGCGAGGATAAGCGGCGATGACACGGCCTTTTTTGCCTTTGTCTTTACCGGAAATCACGATCACCGTGTCGTCCTTTTTGACGTGCAGCTTATTGTTATGAGATTCAAGAATCTTCTTCAGTCTAGGCACTTGGTTTACACCTCCTGTTAAATCGGGCTCCCCTTTGGCTTATGGGGTGTTCTTAGATAACTTCCGGAGCCAAGGAAACGATCTTCATAAAGTCCTTGTCGCGAAGTTCACGGGCAACAGGTCCGAAGATACGCGTTCCGCGTGGGCTCTTATCTTCTTTAACAACAACCGCTGCGTTCTCGTCGAATGCAATGTAGGAACCGTCTTTACGACGTACCGAACGTTTCGTACGAACGACTACCGCTCTAACTACATCACCTTTTTTGACAACGCCGCCTGGTGTTGCTTGTTTGACGGAGCAAACGATCAGATCACCGATTTGCGCTGTACGACGACCCGTACCACCCAAAACGCGGATACACATCAGTTCCTTCGCGCCGGAGTTGTCAGCAACCTGCAAACGTGTAAATGGTTGAATCATGGATATTTCCTCCTTTCGGTCTAAGCTACCGTGCTATTAAATGATAACCGCTTCTTCAACGACTTCAACGAGTCTCCAGCGTTTGTCTTTGGACAGCGGGCGAGTTTCGGCGATTTTGACGGTATCCCCGATTTTCGCGGTGTTGTTCTCATCATGCGCTTTAAATTTTTTCGTGTATTTAATGCGCTTGTGGTACAAATCATGCTTTTTGTAGGTTTCTACAGCAACAACGATCGTTTTGTCCATCTTGTCGCTGACGACTTTACCAATTTGCACTTTACGGCTGTTACGTTCGCTCATGGTTAGCCTCCTTCCTGGACTTAGGCGCTTTGCTTTATTCGCTTAGCGCTTCTTAACTGATGATCCCAAGTTCTCTTTCACGGATAACGGTTTTAGCACGAGCTATTTCCTTACGCACATCGCGGATCCGAGTCGGGTTATCGAGCTGGCCGGTAGCCAACTGAAAACGGAGGTTAAAGAGTTCTTCTTTAAAACCTGCGATTTTTTGTTCGATTTCTGCAGTGGTTAAGTTGCGAAGTTCATTAGCTTTCATTTGCTTCACCACCCAATTCTTCACGTTTCACAAACTTCGTTTTGATCGGCAGTTTGTGGGCGGCAAGACGCATTGCTTCGCGTGCAATTTCCTCCGATACACCGGCAAGCTCAAACATGATTTTGCCCGGCTTCACAACTGCGACCCATTTCTCGACGTTACCTTTACCGCTACCCATCCGGACCTCAAGAGGCTTTTGAGTAATCGGCTTGTCAGGGAAAATTTTAATCCATACTTTACCGCCACGTTTGATGTAACGAGTCATCGCGATACGCGCTGCTTCTATTTGACGGTTCGTGATCCAAGTCGGCTCCAGAGCCTGCAGGCCGTATTCACCGAAGTTCAATTCGGTGCCGCCTTTAGCTTGGCCTCTCATATTACCGCGTTGTTGCTTGCGGTGTTTAACACGTTTTGGTACCAACATGATTAGTTGCCTCCTTCCTGAGCAGCTTGTTGTTTCTTAGCCGTAGGAAGAACCTCTCCACGATAAATCCATACTTTTACGCCGATGCGGCCATAAGTCGTATGCGCTTCTGCCGTACCGTAATCGATGTCGGCGCGGAGCGTATGAAGTGGAACAGTTCCTTCACTGTAGCCTTCCGTACGAGCAATTTCAGCACCGCCGAGACGACCGCTGACTGCCGTTTTAATCCCTTTAGCTCCCGAACGCATCGTTCTTTGAATCGCTTGTTTCAGCGCACGACGGAAAGAAACGCGACGTTCCAATTGTTGTGCGATGCTTTCAGCAACCAAGATTGCGTCAAGATCAGGGTGTTTGATTTCAGAGATGTTGATGTGAACTTTTTTGCCGCCTGCGATTTTCGTAATTTCACCGCGCAGGTTTTCCACTTCCGAACCGCCTTTACCGATAACCATACCCGGCTTGGCTGTGTGGATCGTCACGTTCACACGATTCGCCGCTCTCTCGATCTCGATCCGAGATACCGCGGAGTCTTTCAGTTTATTTTTCAGGTGTTCACGAATTTTTACGTCTTCCAGCAAAAGATCACCAAAATCTTTGCCTGCGTACCATTTGGATTCCCAATCACGGATAATCCCTACTCGTAATCCGACCGGATTTACCTTTTGGCCCACACGTTTTCCCTCCTTATTTTTCGGATACCACCAAAGTAATGTGGCTGGTGCGTTTGTTGATCCGGCTAGCACGTCCCATTGCCCGTGGACGGAAACGTTTCATCGTCGGGCCTTGGTTTACGTAGGCTTGCGTAATCACCAATTTATTTACATCCATAGAATAGTTGTGTTCAGCATTGGCAATCGCCGAGTTCAAAAGCTTCTCCACGATCGGGGATGCTGCTTTTGGCGTATGGCGAAGGATCGCGATCGCGTCGCCAACTTGCTTACCGCGGATCAGGTCGATAACGAGCTGAGCTTTGCGGGGAGCAATACGAATCGATCTTGCATGTGCTTTAGCTTCCATGTAGTATTACCTCCTCTCAAACGAAGAACTTATCGTTATTAACGTCTCGTTTTCTTATCGTCATCCGTATGACCTTTGTAGGTCCGGGTTGGAGCAAATTCGCCCAGCTTATGTCCGACCATATCCTCGGTTACGTACACCGGTACGTGCTTGCGGCCGTCATAAACACCAAACGTATGACCAATGAATTGCGGGTAGATTGTGGAGCGACGGGACCAAGTTTTGATCACGACCTTCTTGTTCGAAGCGCTTGCTTCCTCCACTTTCTTAAGCAGGTAACCGTCGATAAAAGGTCCCTTTTTCAGACTGCGACTCATTCATTTATCCTCCCTTCACAATGCGCTGCAAGTTAAGCTCGTTCATGCCGCGAAGTGATCCGCGAAATGCGGATTACTTCGTGCGACGGCGAACGATATATTTATCAGAAGCTTTGCCTTTTTTACGCGTTTTGTAACCAAGGGTCGGTTTGCCCCAAGGAGACAACGGAGATTTACGGCCGATCGGAGCGCGACCTTCACCACCACCGTGAGGGTGATCGTTCGGGTTCATGACGACACCGCGCACTTCCGGACGTTGTCCGAGCCAGCGGCT
The DNA here is from genome assembly GCF_001486505.1 of Paenibacillus rubinfantis. Lineage (GTDB taxonomy): Bacteria > Bacillota > Bacilli > Paenibacillales > Paenibacillaceae > Fontibacillus > Fontibacillus rubinfantis. Next base: position 40,379 of record NZ_LN909047.1, on the reverse strand, counting down.
GCGTCCCGCTTTACCGATTTTCACAAGCTCGTGGTCACCGTTACCTACGGAACCGATCGTTGCGCGGCAAACTTTCAGGACTTTACGAACTTCGCCAGAAGACAAGCGAATCGTTACGTATTTCTCCTCTTTACCGAGCAATTGAGCTTCCGTTCCGGCAGCACGAACGAGTTGCCCGCCTTTGCCAGGCTTCAGCTCGATGTTGTGGATTACGGTACCTACCGGGATGTTCTCCAGCGGCATTGCATTACCGATTTTGATATCGGAACCTGCGCCGGATTCGATCACATCGCCCACTTTCAAACCTTTTGGAGCGATGATGTAGCGTTTTTCGCCATCGGCATAATGGATCAAAGCGATGTTCGAAGTCCGGTTTGGATCGTATTCGATCGTAGCAACGCGGCCTGGAATTCCATCTTTGTTCCGTTTGAAGTCGATGATGCGGTATTTACGTTTATGTCCGCCGCCGTGGTGACGAACAGTGATTTTACCTTGGTTGTTGCGGCCGGCTGTTTTGCTCAGCGGCGCAAGCAAAGATTTCTCCGGCTGATTCGTCGTAATTTCTTCGAAGGTCGACACGCTCATTGCGCGTCTTGCCGGGGATGTTGGTTTGTACTTTTTGATTGGCACGAGATTTCCCTCCTTACTTTAAACGATTTTATACCGATTCAAAGAATTGAAGCGGCTTGCTGTCCGCAGTCAATGTAACAAAAGCTTTTTTCCATTCGGGAGTGTATCCGGAGTAGCGTCCGTAACGTTTCAGCTTCCCGGGAACACGCAAGGTGTTTACGCTCTTCACCTTCACACCGAAAATCGACTCAACAGCTTGTTTGATTTCGGTTTTGTTGGCACGAAGATCTACTTCAAAAACATATTTCAGATCGTTCATGTATTCCGTAGACCGTTCCGTAATCACCGGGCGTTTGATAATATCGCGAGGATCTTTCATTACGCGAGCACCTCCTCTACCTTCTGAACTGCTTCCTTCGTAATGATCAGTTTGTCGTGCGTCAGCACGTCAAGAACATTAATGCCGTCTGCCGCTACGAATTTAACACCTGGGATATTGCGTGCGGAAAGCGCCAAGTTGTCGTCATAGCTAGGAGCTACAACCAAAGCTTTGCGTTCCACTTTCAGGTTGTTCAAAATCGCCGCGAATTCTTTCGTTTTTGGAGCGTTCATCGCAAGTGCGTCCAATACGATGATGTCCTGATCGATCACTTTCGACGAGAGCGCCGATTTGATCGCCAAACGACGAACTTTCTTAGGCAGTTTGTAGGAATAGCTGCGCGGAGTTGGTCCGAATACCACGCCGCCGCCTTTCCATTGAGGAGCGCGGATCGAACCTTGACGTGCACGACCTGTACCTTTTTGTTTCCAAGGCTTACGGCCGCCGCCACGAACTTCGGAGCGTCCTTTAACTTTATGCGTACCAAAACGCAGGGAAGCGCGCTGCATAACTACAGCTTCATGAAGAACATGTGTATTCGGCTCAATTCCGAATACGGCATCGTTCAATTCCACTTCGCCTACTTGGCTACCGCTAATATTGAAAAGTGCTACTTTTGGCATTTGTTGTTCCTCCTTTCTTGAGGGCTAATTATTTCTTAATGGTTTGTTTGATTTTAACAAAGCTGTTTTTAGGACCTGGAATCGAGCCTTTAACAAGCAGTACGTTGCGTTCTGCATCTACACGCACGACTTCGAGGTTTTGGATCGTTACGGTTTCGCTGCCCATATGCCCTGGAAGGCGTTTGCCTTTCGGAACGCGGTTCGCTTGGATAGAACCCATGGAACCTGGTCTGCGATGGTAACGGGAACCGTGAGCCATTGGGCCGCGGCTTTGTCCCCAGCGTTTGATTACGCCTTGGAACCCTTTACCCTTCGAAATACCTGTTACGTCAACAAATTCGCCTTCAGCAAAAATATCAACTTTGACCTCTTGGCCAACCTCGTATCCTGCCAAATCAACACCGCGAATTTCGCGAACGTAGCGCTTAGGCGTTGCGCCTGCTTTCTTCGCATGCCCAACTTCCGGTTTGTTTGCTCTGGATTCCTTCTTATCGGCATAGCCGATTTGGATTGCTTCGTAACCGTCGTTCTCCAGATCTTTCTTTTGCAGAACTACGTTAGAGCTTGCCTCAATAACCGTTACGGGAATTACGTTCCCCTCCGGAGTAAACACTTGAGTCATTCCAAGTTTTTTTCCTAAGATACCTTTCATGTTGACACCTCTTTTCCTTTCCTGGTTACCTTACAATAGTAGGTATTACAATTTGATTTCGATATCTACACCGGACGGCAGGTCCAAGCGCATCAAGGCATCCACAGTTTGTGGAGTCGGGTTCACAATGTCGATCAGACGTTTGTGCGTCCGTTGTTCGAATTGTTCCCGGGAATCCTTGTACTTGTGTACCGCACGGAGAATAGTAATCACTTGTTTCTCAGTTGGCAGCGGAATCGGCCCGGATACGCCAGCACCCGAACGTTTTGCCGTTTCAACGATTTTCTCTGCGGATTGATCAAGAATTCTGTGGTCGTAAGCTTTCAAACGAATACGAATTTTTTGCTTTGCCATTTTAGTCCCTCCTTCTATCGCCCAATTTAGTATCGGACATACTCCGTGAAAATTTTCTGACCACCTTCCCATGGCAAAGGGGCCGGGTGTGTCAGTAACCTCTCACATCATCGCAACGTCACAGAACAACATTCACTATTATATAGAAAAGATAGGCGGAATGCAAGCATAAAATCTAAAGTTTTTGTTTGTACAAAAAAAGAGCTGATCCCCCACATTGTCGAGGGGAACCAGCTCTTCTAATCAGGCTTGAAGCCTTCTTATTTCGTGATTTTAACAACAGCGCCGGATCCAACTGTACGGCCGCCTTCACGGATGGAGAAGCGAGTTCCTTCTTCAATCGCGATTGGGGAGATCAGTTGAACGGTAACTTCGATGTTGTCGCCAGGCATAACCATTTCAGTACCTTCTGGCAGGTTGATGATGCCAGTTACGTCAGTTGTACGGAAATAGAATTGTGGACGGTAACCTGTGAAGAAAGGTTTATGACGTCCGCCTTCTTCTTTTGTCAATACGTATACTTGAGCGGTGAACTCAGTATGCGGATTAACGGAAGCTGGTTTAGCCAATACTTGACCGCGTTCGATTTCTTTACGGTCAACACCGCGGAGCAATGCGCCGATGTTGTCGCCCGCTTGAGCGGAGTCGAGCAATTTACGGAACATTTCAACGCCGGTAACAACGGATTTTTTCGTTTCTTCAACGATACCCACGATTTCGATTTCGTCGCCGACTTTAACCGTACCGCGTTCTACACGGCCAGTTGCTACCGTACCACGACCTGTGATCGAGAATACGTCCTCGACAGGCATCAAGAATGGTTTGTCGACTGGACGTTCTGGCAACGGAATGTATTCGTCGATGATTTCAAACATCTCAACGATTTTCTTAGCCCAGTCGCCATCAGGGTTTTGCAGAGCTTCACGAGCGGAACCACGGATGATTGGAGTGTCGTCGCCTGGGAAGTCATATTCGTTCAGCAGGTCGCGAACTTCCATTTCAACCAGTTCAAGCAACTCTTCGTCTTCAACCATGTCGCATTTGTTCAGGAATACGACGATGTAAGGAACGCCTACGTTTTTGGACAACAGGATGTGCTCGCGAGTTTGCGGCATTGGGCCGTCAGCTGCGGATACAACCAGGATTGCGCCGTCCATTTGAGCTGCGCCGGTGATCATGTTTTTAACATAGTCGGCGTGCCCTGGGCAGTCAACGTGTGCGTAGTGGCGGTTGTTTGTTTCATACTCAACGTGAGCCGTCGAGATTGTGATACCGCGTTCGCGTTCTTCTGGAGCTTTGTCGATTTGGTCGAATGCTACAGCAGCACCGCCATATGTTTTGGACAATACAGTCGTGATGGCTGCAGTCAGAGTTGTTTTACCATGGTCGACGTGACCAATCGTACCGATATTAACGTGCGGTTTTGTACGTTCGTATTTAGCCTTTGCCATTTTAAACAGTTCCTCCTTAAAATATGGATTGTTATGTGTGACCGCTCGGAAGAACAAATCCTCCGATCGGTAAATACATTAAGTTATTCTCCGCCTTTGTTCTTGGATACGATTTCTTCAGCGATGGTCTTCGGAACTTCTTCATAGTGAGAAAGTTCCATCGAGAATACGCCGCGTCCTTGCGTACCGGAACGAAGGGTTGTCGAGTAACCGAACATTTCGGAGAGAGGCACTTTCGCACGGATAATTTGCGCACCGCCACGGGAGTCCATACCTTCGATACGGCCACGGCGAGAGTTCAGCATACCCATAACGTCACCCATGTACTCCTCAGGTACCGTTACTTCAACTTTCATGATCGGCTCAAGCAGAATCGGCTGACATTTATCTTTAGCCGCTTTCAGAGCCATGGAGCCGGCGATTTTAAACGCCATTTCACTGGAGTCGACATCATGGTACGAACCGTCTACGATTGTGGCTTTAACGTCTACAAGCGGGAAGCCTGCAAGCACACCATTCTTCATAGCTTCTTCAATACCTTGTTGTGCCGGAGCGATATACTCTCTAGGAACGGAACCGCCGACGATTTTGCTGTCGAACTGGTTACCAGTACCTGGCTCCAGAGGTTCAAATTCAACCCAGACGTGACCATATTGACCACGACCACCGGATTGACGAACGAATTTACCTTCGACGCGAGCAGGAGCTTTGAACGTTTCACGGTAAGCAACTTGTGGTTTACCAACGTTTGTCTCAACTTTGAATTCACGGCGCATCCGGTCGATGATGATATCCAGGTGAAGCTCACCCATACCCGCAAGGATCGTTTGTCCCGTTTCTTCGTCTGTATGAGCGCGAAGCGTAGGATCTTCCTCCGTCAGTTTACCGAGAGCAACGCCCATTTTGTCTTGGTCGGCTTTCGTCTTAGGTTCAACAGCGATTTCGATAACCGGATCAGGGAAGTTCATCGATTCAAGAATAACCGGTGCCTTCTCATCACACAGTGTATCACCTGTCCCCGTGTCTTTCAAACCTACAGCTGCAGCGATATCACCAGCATATACTTCGCTGATTTCCTGACGGCTGTTGGCATGCATTTGCAGGATACGGCCGATCCGTTCGCGTTTGCCTTTCGTTGCGTTCAGCACATACGAACCGGATTGCAAAATACCGGAGTATACGCGGAAGAACGTCAGCTTACCCACGTAAGGGTCGGTCATGATTTTAAATGCAAGCGCCGCAAACGGCTCTTCGTCGGAAGAGTGACGTTCCACTTCCGCACCGTCTTCCAAGTGACCTTGGATGCTTGGTACGTCAAGCGGCGATGGCAAGTAATCGATTACGGCATCCAGCATCAGCTGAACCCCTTTGTTACGGTAAGAAGAACCGCAGATAACAGGGAAGATTTTAACTTCACAAACCCCTTTGCGAAGCGCTGCTTTCAGTTCCTCAACGGTGATTTCCTCGCCTTCGAGGTATTTCATCGTCAAGTCTTCGTCCAGTTCAGCAACCTTCTCTACCAATTCTGCACGAAGCTCTTCAACTTGTGCAGTGAATTCTGCAGGAATTTCTACCTCATCGATTTGTTGACCCAGATCGTCTCTGTACATATACGCTTTTTGAGCAACGATGTCGATAATCCCGACAAAATCGTTTTCCGCACCGATCGGCAATTGGATCGCAACGGCATTTGCTTGCAGACGCTCGCGCATATCTTTGACAACGTTCAGGTAATCGGCACCGATGATATCCATTTTGTTGACATAGGCGATCCGAGGAACGCCATAGCGGTCAGCTTGTCTCCAAACGGTTTCAGACTGCGGCTCAACGCCTTCTTTCGCACTGAACACGCCTACAGCCCCGTCCAATACACGCAGGGAACGTTCGACTTCAACAGTGAAGTCGACGTGTCCCGGGGTATCGATGATATTTACGCGGTGACCTTTCCATTGAGCGGTCGTCGCAGCGGACGTAATCGTGATTCCGCGCTCTTGCTCTTGTTCCATCCAGTCCATCGTCGCAGCACCCTCGTGAACTTCCCCGATTTTGTGCGTACGGCCTGTGTAGAACAAGATCCGTTCCGTCGTGGTTGTCTTACCGGCGTCAATATGCGCCATGATCCCGATATTACGTGTATTTTTCAAGGAGAACTCTCTTGCCATGAATCTGTCTCCCTTCAAAATATAAATTTTGAAATACGGGCGTTATCCTACCAACGGTAGTGCGCGAACGCTTTGTTCGCTTCCGCCATTTTGTGTGTATCTTCACGTTTCTTAACGGAAGCACCTGTGTTGTTGGATGCGTCGATAATCTCGGCAGCCAAACGTTCTTCCATCGTTTTCTCACCGCGGTTGCGGGAGTAGTTTACCAACCAACGTAATCCCAAGGATGTACGTCTTTCTGGCTTAACCTCGATCGGAACCTGGTAGTTTGCACCGCCGACACGACGAGCTTTAACTTCCAGTACAGGCATGATATTCTTGATCGCTGCTTCAAACACTTCCATAGGGTCATTCCCCGTGCGCTCTTGAATGATGTTGAACGCATTGTACAGAATGCTTTGAGCAACGCCGCGTTTACCGTCAAGCATGATGCGGTTGATCAAGCGTGTAACCAATTTGCTGTTATACACCGGATCTGGCAACACGTCTCTCTTCGTAACTGGACCTTTGCGTGGCATAGTTTGTTATCCCCCTTTCAACAATAATTCAAACCTTTAGTAGTAGTTCAAAACCACCTTTTGATCACGATGTATATCATGATGCAGTTTCGACTTCGAATCTTGAATTCAGCCGGGCCTTCCGTTGCTCACGCAGCTTACAGCTACGCTCCGCTACTCAGTCCCTAGCTTCATCCAACCTTCTCGGTGCTGAAAAGCCGGTTTTTGAACTTCCATTTAAAAATTCAAGCGATCTTAGGATTTCTTCGCTTTCGGACGTTTCGCGCCGTATTTGGAACGAGCTTGCATCCGGTTGTTAACCCCAGCGGTATCCAAAGCTCCGCGTACGATATGGTAACGTACACCCGGAAGGTCTTTGACCCGGCCGCCACGAATCAATACAACGCTGTGTTCTTGCAGGTTGTGACCGATCCCTGGAATGTAAGCCGTCACCTCTACACGGTTCGTCAAACGAACACGGGCATATTTACGAAGTGCGGAGTTCGGTTTCTTCGGAGTCATCGTACCTACACGAGTGCAGACGCCGCGTTTTTGCGGAGAACTCAAATCCGTAGCCTCACGTTTCAGGGCGTTAAAACCTCTTTGCAACGCTGGAGATTTGGATTTGTACACCTTATCTTGGCGTCCTTTACGTACTAATTGGTTAATTGTTGGCATGTTGTTGCCACCCCCTTCCTCAGAATTCATGTTTCTTTACAAACCTTTTTGTTAAGCCCACAGACCCAGGCGGTTCATAAAAGAACAAAGGAAAAGTTTTTGCCGAAGAGTTTCCCCTATTAGCAAAAACATTTCAATCAACTATGGTTTTACAATCGCAGCCATCGCCGCTCCCACTTCAATCCCGCAAGCTTTGCCGAGATTAACCATCGTATCCACATAAGTGACTTTGACGTTATGTTGGTTGCATAAGGCGACGATCTTTGATGTAAGACGCGGATCTGCATTCTCAGCCACATAAACTTCTTCGGCCCGTCCAAGTTCAACCATTCGCATGGTTTGCTTGGTGCCGATTTTAACCGGTGCGTCCCGTAGTCCTTTATCATTAGACATCACAAAGCCCTCCAAAGCACAGGGTTATCCGTTCTCACGCACTATGATATAGTATCACTCGGCTATAGCCGATGTCAAGCAAATTATTCAGCGAATTTCTTAGAAAAAAACAAGTCCGGCGCGACCCGGATACAACTCGCTTCAGGGCCGCGCCGGCTTATCTTCACATCATCGTTATTCGACAGAAACAGGCTCCAAGCTTTCTTCAGCCGCCTCATCTTGCTCCGGCTCTTCAAATTGAATGTTACGGTAGCGATTCATGCCGGTACCGGCCGGAATCAACTTACCGATGATCACATTCTCTTTCAAGCCGAGCAGCTTGTCGACTTTGCCTTTGATGGCAGCGTCGGTAAGCACCCGCGTCGTTTCCTGGAAGGAAGCGGCGGACAAGAAGGAGTCGGTTTCCAGCGATGCTTTCGTAATCCCGAGCAAGACCGGTTTGGCAACCGCCGGTTCTTTGCCGGACAGGATCGCATCTTTGTTGGCAACCTCATACTCATGCAGGTCCACGAAAGAGCCCGGCAGGAGCGGCGTATCACCGGCATCCACAATCCGGATCTTGCGCAGCATTTGGCGAATCATGACCTCAACGTGCTTGTCGTTGATTTCTACGCCTTGGTTCCGGTATACGCGCTGTACTTCCTGCAGAATGTAGTTCTGTACACCGCGAATCCCCTTGATGCGCAAAATTTCTTTCGGGTCGATCGAACCATCGGTCAACTCGTCTCCAGCCTCGATCTCATCGCCTTCGCTGACGCGCAGACGAGAACCGTAAGTGACGGAGTATACCTTCGTTTCCGCTTCGCCTTGAACCTCGATTTCGCGACGGTCTTTGGCTTCACGGATTTCTTTGATTACGCCGTCGATCTCACTGATCGTTGCTTGGCCTTTCGGATTCCGGGCTTCAAACAGCTCTTGAATCCGCGGAAGACCTTGGGTAATATCGTCACCCGCAACGCCCCCGGTATGGAACGTACGCATGGTGAGCTGGGTTCCCGGTTCACCGATCGATTGGGCCGCGATGATACCGACAGCTTCCCCGATTTCCACGTGTTTCCCGGTTGCCAGGTTGCGTCCGTAGCACTTCTTGCACACGCCATGACGAGCGCGGCAGCTGAGTACGGAACGAATTTGCAGCTTCGCGATGCCTGCATTGACGATTTCATGCGCTTTATCGGAATCGATCAATTCATTACGATGAATGATGATCTCACCCGTTTTCGGATGCTTAATCGTCTCGAACGAGTAGCGGCCTTCGATCCGGTCGTACAGGTCCTCGATAACCTCTTTGCCGTCCTGGATCACACCGACGGTAAAGCCTTTATCCGTACCGCAATCTTCCTCGCGAACGATCACGTCCTGAGCCACGTCTACGAGACGGCGAGTCAGGTAACCGGAGTCGGCTGTCCGCAGCGCGGTGTCCGCCAGACCTTTCCGCGCGCCGTGCGTCGACAGGAAGTACTCGAGGACGGTAAGGCCTTCGCGGAAGTTCGATTTGATTGGCAACTCGATGATCCGGCCCGCCGGGTTGGCCATCAAGCCCCGCATCCCACCCAGCTGGGTGATCTGCGATTTGTTACCGCGCGCTTTGGAGTCAACCATGAGCATGATGGAATTGTAACGGTCCATCGATTTCATAAGCACGTCGGTAATTTGGTCCTTACATTTGGACCAGATATCGATAACACGGTCATAACGTTCTTCGTTCGTAATCAAACCGCGACGGTATTGATTCGTAACCACGCGTACCTTCTCATCGGAATCGCGCAGGATTTCCTGCTTCTCTTTCGGTACGATAACGTCGGCTACCGCAATACTTACGCCCGCACGGGTTGAGTAAGTAAAGCCGGTTTGCTTGATTCTGTCCAAAATGACGGAGGTTTCCGTCGTATGGTAGATTTCGAAGCAGCGACCGATGATTTCACCGAGGTATTCCTTGCCGACACCACTTGCTTGCGGTGCAGCCATGATCCGTTCCAGAACATTGGCGCCCTTCTCATAAATGAAGTAATGATCCGGGGTACCTTGGAACAAGTTGACGCGCGTAGCTTCGTTAATGTAAGGGAAGCTAGCCGGGAAAATCTCATTGAAAATGATTTTACCAACCGTCGTAATCAGCAAAGCGTTTTGCTGTGCTTCCGTAAAGCTGGTTTTGCCCAACGCTTTCGTCGGAATGGCTACCCGCGCATGCAGCGAAGCCGTGCCGCGTTGATAAGCGGATACCGCTTCGTTGACCGAATTCAGAATCATGCCGGCACCTTTGGCTTCCTTGTTATCCATGGTCAGATAGTAGGAGCCGAGGACCATATCCTGCGAAGGCGTAACAACCGGCTTGCCGTCTTTCGGGTTCAGGATGTTGCCGGACGCCAGCATCAAGATGCGGGCTTCCGCCTGAGCTTCTGCGGACAACGGTACGTGAACGGCCATTTGGTCACCGTCGAAGTCGGCGTTATACGCCGTACATACGAGCGGATGCAGACGGATCGCGCGACCTTCAACCAAGATCGGCTCAAACGCCTGGATCCCGAGACGGTGAAGCGTAGGGGCACGGTTCAAGAGCACCGGATGTTCTTTAATCACTTCTTCGAGCACGTCCCAAACTTCCGGGCTGACGCGTTCGACTTTGCGTTTTGCACTCTTAATGTTATGTGCCAGACCTTTGTTAACCAGCTCTTTCATGACGAAAGGCTTAAACAGTTCCAGCGCCATTTCCTTCGGCAAACCACATTGGTACATTTTCAGGTACGGACCTACGACGATAACGGAACGACCGGAGTAGTCAACCCGTTTCCCGAGCAGGTTCTGGCGGAAACGACCTTGTTTCCCTTTAAGCATATGGCTCAGGGATTTCAAAGGACGGTTACCCGGACCCGTAACTGGACGGCCGCGGCGGCCATTGTCGATCAAGGCGTCAACAGCTTCCTGCAGCATGCGTTTCTCGTTCTGTACGATGATGTCCGGAGCGCCCAGGTCCAAAAGACGTTTCAACCGGTTGTTCCGGTTGATGACGCGGCGGTACAGATCGTTCAAGTCAGACGTCGCAAAACGTCCGCCATCGAGTTGAACCATCGGACGCAGCTCCGGCGGAATCACCGGAAGCACGTCGAGGATCATCCACTCCGGCTCATTGCCGGAGCTTTTGAACGCTTCGATGACTTCCAAACGTTTGATCGCACGGTTACGGCGTTGACCTTGGGCCGTGCGCAATTCTTCCTTCAGGAAATCAAGCTCTTTGTCGATGTCGAGATCCTGGAGCAGCTTCTTCACGGCTTCCGCACCCATGCCGGCTTGGAATCCATAACCGTATTTCTCGCGGTAGCTGCGGTATTCCTTCTCGGACAAAAGCTGCTTTTTCTCCAGCGGCGTTTCGCCTGGATCGGTTACGACATAAGATGCAAAATAAATGATCTCTTCCAGGGAACGCGGCGACATGTCAAGCGCAAGGCCCATCCGGCTCGGAATCCCTTTGAAGTACCAAATATGGGATACCGGGGCTGCCAGCTCGATATGCCCCATCCGTTCGCGGCGCACTTTAGCGCGAGTAACCTCAACGCCGCAGCGGTCGCAGACGACGCCTTTGTAGCGAACGCGTTTATATTTACCGCAATGACATTCCCAGTCTTTGGTTGGGCCAAAAATCTTTTCGCAGAACAGCCCTTCCTTCTCTGGCTTCAACGTGCGGTAGTTGATCGTTTCCGGTTTCTTTACTTCTCCGCGGGACCAAGAACGAATTTTATCTGGGGAAGCAAGCCCAATTTTCATAAACTCGAAGTTGTTGACGTCCAACAAGGAGCATCCCTCCTTAACCAAGTCCTGATTTGACTATATAACGCTCTATTCTACGCCGACTTCCGCGCCTTCCAGATTGAGACTCAATTTGTCGCCCGACGCATCATCCTCGTCGTCGATCTCTTTCATCTCGATCTCTTCTTCGTTCTCGGTCAGGATCTTGACGTCCATACCCAAGCTTTGCAGCTCTTTGATCAAGACCTTAAACGATTCAGGCACGCCTGGTTCAGGCACGTTTTCTCCTTTGACGATGGATTCGTAGGTTTTCACCCGGCCCACCACGTCATCCGATTTGACGGTAAGAATCTCTTGCAGCGTATAAGCGGCGCCATAAGCTTCCAGCGCCCACACTTCCATCTCCCCGAAACGTTGACCACCGAACTGAGCTTTACCACCCAGCGGCTGCTGCGTAACGAGCGAGTAAGGACCTGTCGAACGAGCATGGATTTTATCGTCAACCATGTGTGCAAGTTTGATCATGTGCATGACGCCGACGGTAACTTCGCGTTCAAACGGTTCACCCGTGCGGCCATCATAAAGGATCGTTTTACCGTTACGTTGCATGCCGGCTTCTTCCATCGTGTCGAATACATCTTCCTCGTTAGCGCCGTCAAATACCGGTGTAGCGACGTGAATACCCATTTGCAGAGCGGCCATCCCCAAGTGGATTTCCAGCACCTGCCCGATGTTCATCCGCGAAGGTACACCCAGCGGGTTCAGGACAACCTGTACCGGCGTTCCATCCGGCATAAACGGCATATCCTCTTCCGGCAAAATCCGAGCTACGACCCCTTTGTTACCATGGCGTCCGGCCATTTTGTCACCTTCGGAGATCTTCCGTTTTTGCGCGATGTATACGCGAACCAGTTGGTTTACACCCGGCGGCAATTCGTCGCCGTTATCGCGGGTAAACACCTTCACATCTACAACGATCCCGTCAGTACCGTGCGGTACACGCAAGGAAGTATCGCGAACTTCGCGAGCCTTCTCACCAAAGATAGCGTGCAGCAAACGCTCTTCCGCCGTCAGCTCCGTTACGCCCTTCGGCGTAACTTTACCAACCAGGATGTCGCCAGCGGCAATTTCCGCACCTACGCGGATAATGCCACGCTCATCCAGGTTACGTAACGCCTCTTCGCCGACGTTCGGGATGTCGCGGGTAATCTCTTCCGGTCCCAGCTTCGTGTCGCGGGCTTCGGATTCGTATTCCTCGATGTGGATCGAAGTATATACATCCTCTTTCACCAGCTTCTCGCTCAGCAGGATCGCATCCTCGTAGTTGTAACCTTCCCATGTCATGAAGGCGACGACCACGTTGCGGCCCAATGCCAATTCGCCCATTTCCGTCGAAGGACCATCAGCCAGGATATCGCCTTTCTTGACGACGTCTCCCCGCTTCACGATCGGACGTTGGTTAATGCAGGTCCCTTGGTTAGAACGCATGAACTTGTGTAATTTATATTTAACAAGGTCGCCTTTGACTTCCTTGCCATCAATCGTTTCTACGCGACGCAGCCAAATTTCGTTCGCTGCCGACCGCTCGATGACCCCGTCATATTTCGACACGATACATACGCCGGAGTCCTTCGCCGCTTTATGCTCCATCCCGGTTCCGACGAGCGGAGCCTTCGGAATCAGCAACGGAACAGCCTGACGTTGCATGTTCGAACCCATGAGCGCACGGTTCGAGTCGTCATTTTCCAAGAACGGAATCAGCGCAGTTGCAACCGACACGACCTGTTTCGGCGAAATATCCATGTAGTCCACACGGTTACTTGGCATGGTCAGGATGTTATCCGACTGCTTATTGTAACGAACGATAACCGATTCATCTTCAAACAAGTTATCTTCCGTCAGCTTCGCGTTGGCCTGAGCGATGATATAGTTATCTTCCTCATCGGCCGTCAGGTAAGCCACTTGATCGGTAACCGTCCCCGTCTTCGGATCAACCCAACGATACGGCGCTTCAATAAAGCCGTACTCGTTAATCCGCGCAAAGGTGGACAAGGAGTTGATCAAGCCGATGTTCGGTCCTTCCGGCGTTTCGATCGGACACATCCGGCCGTAGTGGGACGGGTGAACGTCACGCACTTCCATGCCGGCGCGTTCCCGGGTCAAACCACCAGGACCCAACGCGGACAAACGGCGTTTATGCGTCAACTCGGCAAGCGGGTTCGTTTGATCCATAAACTGGGACAACTGCGAGCTGCCGAAGAACTCTTTGATCGAAGCGATCACAGGACGAATATTGATGAGCGCCTGCGGCGTAATCACGTTCGCATCCTGAATCGACATTCTTTCGCGCACGACGCGTTCCATTCGGGACAAGCCGATGCGGAATTGGTTCTGCAGAAGCTCACCCACCGAGCGCAGACGACGGTTGCCGAGATGGTCGATATCGTCCGTGCTGCCGATGCCATGCAGCAAATTGATAAAATAGCTGATCGAAGAAATAATATCAGCAGGGGTAATATGCTTCACCGATTTATCGATGTTGCGGTTCGCGATCACTTTGACCACTTTGCCGTCCTCGATCGGCGAGAAGACGTCGATCGTTTGCAGCGGCACGTCATCCGCATCAAGCACGCCGCCGACAACATGGTAGTTCTTGAAGCCCACATTGCTCTCGAGGTGAGGCAAAATCTCGTCCAGCAAACGGCGGTCCACCATTTGACCGGCTTCCGCGATAATTTCGCCCGTGGTTGTGTCGATTAGCGACTCCGCGAGACGTTGGTTAAACAAGCGGTTTTTAATGTGCAGTTTCTTATTGATTTTGTAACGACCGACATTGGCCAGATCGTAACGTTTTGGATCGAAGAAACGGGCCACAAGCAAGCTCTTTGCATTCTCAAGAGTTGGCGGCTCGCCCGGACGCAGACGCTCGTAGATTTCGATCAGCGCTTTCTCCGTCGAATCCGTATTGTCTTTGTCCAGCGTGTTGCGGATGTACTCATCATTGCCGAGCAAATCCAAAATCTCCGCATCAGTTCCGAAGCCAAGTGCGCGAAGCAACACGGTTACCGGAATTTTACGGGTACGGTCGATCCGTACGTAAATAATATCCTTCGCATCCGTCTCCAGCTCGAGCCATGCGCCGCGGTTTGGAATGACGGTAGCGGTATACATTTTCTTACCGTTCTTATCTACTTTCGTGCTGAAATAGACGCTAGGAGAGCGAACCAACTGGCTGACAATAACCCGTTCCGCACCGTTAATAATAAACGTACCGGTTTCGGTCATCAGCGGGAAATCTCCCATGAATACTTCCTGCTCTTTGACTTCGCCGGTTTCCTTATTAATAAGCCGGACTTTGACCCGAAGCGGCGCCGCATAGGTAACGTCGCGTTCCTTCGCGTCATCCACCGTATACTTCGGTTCGCCCAGGCTGTAATCGATAAACTCCAACACCAGATTTCCAGTGAAATCCTGAATCGGCGAGATATCTTGGAACATTTCCCGAAGGCCTTCTTCCAAGAACCACTCATAGGATTTCTGTTGGATTTCGATCAGGTTCGGTACTTCGAGTATCTCGTTAATTCGCGCATAACTACGCCGAGTGCGTCGACCATATTGAACAAGATGTCCTGCCAACTTAAACTCACCCCTCATGTCTACTCACTTTAAAAATACATTGCGAACCCGTGTTTGTGCCCTTATAATAGGACCATACGGATTCATCCACAAATAAAGAAAAGCCCTTATCGAATGCTTTCGAAAAAAGAGCATCATTTATCCGTGTCTGTTTCTGCTCTGATGTCCCCGTATTTATTAGTTTATCCAAAATGCGCATATTATACGTAAAACAATACATTTTTATGCATTGTTTCCGTAGAACTATTGACATTTCACTAAACTAAAGCCACCGAGGGCATCCTAATGCTGACATTTTATAATAATAACATATCGGTTTTGTCAAGTCAACCTTAGGTTTTAGTTTAAATCTTAACCTTCCGCACCATACCACTCAGGCTTTTACCGCCTTATAAATGCGGTACCCCTTATCCTTCGTCACTTCCTCCACCCTGGAAAATAAGGACTCCAGCTTTTCCTTCGCCGATGGCGCACCTTGCTTTTTCTGAATAACCACCCATAACGATCCGCCTGCACGCAAGCGTTCGTAAGCTCCTTCGAAGATGGCATGAACCGTGGCCTTCCCGGCGCGAATCGGCGGGTTGGTCAGCACCACATCAAAGCTCCGATCCCCTAGGGCCGAGAACAAATCGCTTTCCACAATGGATACGTTATTCACGCCGTTAGCCGCTGCATTCTCTTGGGCTAGTTCCACGGCACGGGAGTTCACGTCAATCATCCACACATGCCCCCGTCCGGCCAACTTGGCGGCCGTAAGCCCGATGGGCCCATATCCGCAGCCTACATCAAGGACTTCAGCCCCTTCCGGGATGTCCATCGCTTCAATTAAAGTCCGACTGCCGAAGTCAACGCCCCCTTTGGCAAAAACGCCCGCATCGCTGACAAAACGAAAGGTTTGTCCTCTCAGCAAGGCTTCCCAAGTTTTCCGATCATGCGCCGCAGCGGGCTGGCTTGTGTAGTAATGATCCGCCATGTTCCTTCGATTCCTCCATTACGTCTAGGCTTCCATTCTTTCTTGTCCCCTATTATATCCATTCCCGCAGCAGGATGTAAGGGATATAGGCAACAAACCCCTTGAATCAAGTTCAAGGGGTTTGTTATAGGAGAAGTAATAGCTATTACTTCACTTCTACAGTTGCGCCTGCTTCTTCCAATTTAGCTTTAACGCCGTCTGCTTCTTCTTTGCCCACTTTTTCTTTCAGTGGTTTTGGAGCGTTGTCAACCAGGTCTTTTGCTTCTTTCAAGCCGAGGCCCGTGATTTCGCGAACCACTTTGATAACGTTGATTTTGGATGCACCAGCGTTAGTCAGGATTACGTCGAATTCAGTTTGCTCTTCAGCTGCTGCACCGCCGCCGCCGCCGCCAGCTACAACAACAGGAGCTGCTGCAGTAACGCCGAATTCTTCTTCGATTGCTTTAACGAGATCGTTCAGTTCAAGAACGGTCATACCTTTGATTGCTTCCAAGATTGCTTCTTTACTCATGGTAGAACCTCCATTATATAATAGTTTATTTTTTTGCGAATCAGATGACTTGCTTTCGCAAGGCTAACTTACGCGCTTGCTTCTTCCTTCTCGGCAACGGCTTTGACAGCCAGCGCCATGTTGCGCACTGGTGCTTGAAGCACGCTGAGGAGCATCGAAAGGAGACCTTCGCGGGACGGAAGATCCGCCAGCGCTTTGATTTGGTCGACGCCTACAACACGGCCTTCAACCACGCCACCTTTCACTTTCAGGGCATCGTTCTTCTTGGCGAAATCGCTCAAGATTTTGGCAGGAGCTACTGCATCTTCCGTACTGAACGCGATGGCCGTAGGACCGGTCAACACTTCGTCCAGCTCGGTCAATTCCGCAGCAGCCGTAGCACGACGAACGAGCGTGTTCTTAAGCACTTGGAATTCCACGCCAGCTTCACGAAGCTGTTTGCGGAGTTCGGTAACTTGAGCAACATTCAGTCCGCGGTAGTCCGCAACAACAGTCGTTGCGCTTTCGCGCAATTTCGTCGTTACAACTTCAACGGCTTCTTGTTTTGCTTGAATGACTTTTGCGTTTGCCAAACTGTACACCTCCTATTAGATTCATGAGCCTCTTGCTACTTCCGCAAGGCATTGAAAAAAGCCTCCGCAGAATCACGAAGGCTTGACGGATCATCTGTACACAGCAACGCTGCATGCATTGACGTTCTATCACAACACCTCGGTAGGGAATTAAGCCTTGCGGCACCTACTGTCTACGGTAAGCATATTCTTATTTAAGTCTCACATCAAAACAACTGTTTCAGTATACCAAGGGGCATCCCCTGGTGTCAATCCCTGATCCGCAATGAGCGGAAGGTATTATCTGTAAACAGCCGTATTCACGCGAGCGCTTGGGCCCATGGTCGAAGAAATCGCGATATTCTTCAAGTAAACGCCTTTGGCAGCGGCCGGTTTAGCCCGGTTCAATGCGTCGATGAGAGCTTTGAGGTTCTCATTCAATTGATCGGAAGTAAACGATACTTTACCGATCGGCGCATGGATTTGACCTGCTTTATCCAAACGATACTCGATTTTACCGGCTTTGATTTCTTGAACGGCTTTAGCTACGTCAAACGTAACCGTGCCCGCTTTCGGGTTAGGCATAAGGCCTTTACCGCCGAGCAGACGACCGAGTTTACCAACTTCGCTCATCATGTCCGGTGTAGCTACGCAGACATCGAACTCGAACCAGCCTTGTTGGATTTTGTTGATCATGTCTTGATCGCCGACGAAGTCCGCTCCGGCTGCTTCCGCTTCCTTTGCTTTTTCGCCTTTAGCGAACACCAATACGCGTTGGGTTTTGCCCGTGCCATGCGGCAGAACAACGACACCACGAACGGCTTGGTCTTGTTTACGAGGGTCTACGCCCAAACGAACTGCAGCTTCAACGGTTTCGTCGAATTTCGCAGTCGCCGCCTTCTTCACCAGTTCAACGGCTTCCGAAGGCTCATATGTCGCTTCGCTGTCAATCAGCTTAGCGGCTTCCAGGTATTTCTTACCGTGTTTAGCCATGAATTCGTCCTCCTATGTGGTATTAGCGGAAATTCCTCCCACTGAGGATGGAGGTTCATCTCCATCCGAGGATCCAAGATTAGTCTTGAATCGTGATGCCCATACTGCGAGCAGTACCTTCAACCATGCGCATAGCCGCTTCAACGGATGCTGCGTTCAGGTCAGGCATTTTTTGCTCCGCGATTTGACGAACAGTGTCGCGCTTCACGGTAGCTACTTTTTTCTTGTTCGGTTCGCCGGAACCTTTCTCGATCTTCGCTGCAACGCGAAGCAGAACGGCTGCCGGAGGAGTTTTGGTGATGAACGTAAAAGAACGATCTTCAAACACCGAAATTTCAACCGGGATGATCAAACCTGCTTGATCAGCGGTACGTGCGTTAAATTCCTTACAGAATGCCATGATGTTGACACCCGCTTGACCCAACGCCGGACCTACCGGTGGTGCAGGGTTCGCTTTACCCGCAGGAATTTGCAGTTTTACCACTTTGATAACTTTTTTCGCCATGTAAAACACCTCCTTGCCCTAATAGTGGTAGACGGAACCGAAGTCCCTCCCACTTTGAAACCCTAAGAAACCTTTAGAAGCCCTTAGTTATATCTTCTCCACCTGAGTGTAATCCAGCTCGAGTGGGGTTTCTCGCCCAAACATGTTGACGTGAACCTTGACCTTGCTCTTGTCGGTCAGAATTTCCTCGACCGAGCCAACAAAATTGGCAAACGGACCAACCTTGATGCGCACGGACTCTTTGAGCTCAAATTCGATGACCGGTTTCGGTTCCTCCATGCCCATATGCGCCAAAATCTGATCCACTTCTTCAGGGAGCAGTGGCGTAGGCTTGGAACCGGAACCCGTAGAGCCAACAAACCCGGTGACCCCCGGCGTGTTGCGAACAACATACCAAGAGTCGTCGGTTTGGATCATTTCCACCAAGACGTAACCGGGGTAAACTTTACGCATGACGGTCTTCTTCTTACCGTCTTTGTTCACCACTTCTTCTTCCATCGGAACAAGAACGCGGAATATCTTGTCTTCCATGCCCATGGACTCGACGCGTTTTTCCAAATTGGCTTTGACTTTGTTCTCATACCCGGAGTAGGTATGAACGACGTACCATCTTTTTTCCATATCAAGCCACCTAGGGACCCTTCTTAAATTATCGCTTCGATCACAGCAGAGATGCCGATGTCCAGAACCCAAAAATAAATCGCGACAACGGTAATTGTACCGAGCACAATCAGCGTATAATTAGTCAGCTCTTTACGATTAGGCCAGCGAACCTTTTTAAGCTCAGCCCAGCTCTCAGAGAAAAAAGAAAACAACGACTTGAAACTACGTTTCATGCGCGACTACACCTCCAAAGACTATCTGGTTTCGCGATGAGGAACTTGCTCGTTACAGAACTTGCAATACTTCTTCATCTCCATGCGGTCGGGGTGGTTACGCTTGTTTTTCGTTGTCGTGTAGTTTCTTTGTTTGCAATTCGTACAAGCCAACGTAATTATTACCCGCATGATGTGCACCTCCCGAAGACATTCTAAAATGAGCTGTCTCTATATTGACCTAAAATCAAATGTTTGCCACCTAAAAAAGGGAAACACAAAATTAGGCCTACCTAAAACACTTTATCACATGGCATTACCCGTGTCAACGAGACATCAAGCTAACCTCTTCGATTATTTATAGTATAGCTCACGAATTTGGAAGATAAACCCTTGAGAGAGAATTCTATAGGAGAGACGCTGCGGAGAAGCGGTTGAGAAGAAGCCAGATTTGGCAAGCGAATGCATGGAATTTCGAGCCCGGCGAGACCTCTGTGACCCGAAGGACTGTGGTAAAAAAAGGGCTTCCTGCAACAGGAACCCTTGGGTCTACTTGTTTATGTAGTAGTACTTCGTTCATAAGAATAAGTTCAAATACAGCCGTCGCGTACTTCCAGGTAACGTTCCAGCTTGCGCTTCACGCGCTGCAGAGCGTTGTCGATCGACTTGACGTGGCGATTCAGATCCACGGCGATCTCCTGATAGGACCTCCCGTCCAAATACAACATCAGCACCTTGCGCTCCAAGTCGCTGAGAATTTCGGACATCTTGTCCTCCAGGCCGGTAAACTCCTCCTGGTTGATGATCAATTCTTCCGGGTCACTCACCTGAGAGCCACAGATGACATCAAGCAGCGTCCGGTCCGATTCTTCATCGTAGATCGGCTTGTCCAAGGAAACGTACGAATTCAGCGGAATATGCTTCTGCCTCGTTGCCGTTTTAATCGCAGTGATAATCTGTCGTGTAATGCACAACTCCGCAAACGCTTTAAACGAAGCGAGCTTGTCCCCCCGAAAGTCCCGGATCGATTTGTAGAGTCCGATCATGCCTTCCTGGATGATGTCTTCGCGATCGGCGCCGATGAGAAAATAAGACCTAGCCTTGGCGCGCACGAAGCTCCGGTACTTGTTAATCAAGTACTCCAATGCTTCACTGTCGCCTTCCCGAACCGCCTCGACAATGTCTTCGTCACTTTGGATCTCATAGTCAAACCTTACCCATGTTTCGAGTTTGACACTCACCACAAATCCCTCCGGCCCGCAACGCACGGTTCCCCGTCACTCATTCAAGTAATACGAACAGTATATATGAAGGTGCATATTAGCGTCAACCGTAAAAGTACCAAAAGATGTAAAGTCGAACTTTGTCAAGGGCATTTGGTAGCAGAACTTGAGAATACCCTTTCATTCCCTACGCCATCGCTCAAACAGCTGACGCTGCTCCGGACTCAATTTGGTATCCAGTGTATTGCGGCTGGATTTGGCGCTGCGCTCAGCGATTTTGGCCTGGATCTCCTTCTCGCTCTGCTCCACTTGGATCAAGAGCTCCCGTGCCGATACTCGCAAAGCCCCTTGCCCAAAAATCACGTGCTGCTCCACCATATCGCTAGTCGCAACGTAAATCTGCCGCCGCCGATGACTCAACTCGCCTACCAGTCGTTCGATGCATTCGTCCGCCGTTTCCTTCTCCTTGGTGAACACCATCTCCACCTTGTTTTGCGAATAGGCTTTCCCCAGCCCCGGAACCCGGTAAGCATCAAAGACGACGATGACCTTTCTCCCGGAAAAAGCCTGATAATCGGCAAGCCGTTCAAGCAGCCTGTCCCGAGCGGCTTGCAAATCGTCTCTCGACAATTCAGCCAGCTCGGGCCACCCGCCGATCATATTGTACCCGTCAACTAATAGCACATCGCGCAAATCGCGCATGGCCTTTATCCTTCAGCGCGTCGTCTGCGCAGTACTTCATACATAATGACTCCAGCTGCGACGGAGGCGTTTAGAGAATTCAGCCGGCCGTTCATCGGGAGCTTCACCAGGACATCGCACGTCTCCCGTACGAGGCGGCCCATGCCTTTATTCTCATTGCCGATGACGATCGCTACCGGTCCGGTAAGCACATTGCCGCTGCGATACATCTCTTCCTTTGCGCCAACGTCTGTACCAACGATCCATACGCCCGCTTCCTTCAATTGCTCCATCGTCTGGACGAGGTTGGTCACCCGGGCGACAGGAACGTATTCCACAGCTCCGGCGGAGGTTTTAGACACGGTGGCCGTTACGGCAGCAGAGCGGCGTTTGGGAATAATCACGCCATGTGCCCCCGTACATTCGGCCGTCCGCAGAATCGAACCGAGATTATGCGGATCCTCAATCTCGTCCAAAATCAGTAAAAATGGCGCTTCCCCGCGTTCCTGCGCACGGGCGAGCAAATCCTCCACCTCGGCGTAAGCATAAGGGGCGACCTGGGCAACCACGCCTTGATGCTGCAAGCCGGGCGCCATTTGGTCCAGCTTGCGCTTGTCCACAAATTGCACGACGATGCCGTGTTTTTTGGCCTCAGCCACGATCGGCTGAGTCAAATGCTTTTGGGCGCCTTCGGCCACCCATATTTTATTGATCGTACGGCCGGCATGCAACGCTTCCAGCAGCGAATGCTTGCCGCCGATCCATTCTTGTTCCTCCATCGGAATCCTCCTATGTTATGGTGACGCGTATTTAGCCGCGGTCCCGGTTGTTTTCCAAATCGGCAAACCCTTCGGCGATCAACCAACGGAGACGGTCATGCGCTCCGGTGTAATACAGATAACCGACCAAGCTCTCAAAAGCGGTGGCAAGGCGGTAGTCCAGCACGTTGGCATTCTTCGGCACGGTGCCGGATTTGGCGTTCCGCCCTTGGCGAACAACATCC
The DNA here is from genome assembly GCF_001486505.1 of Paenibacillus rubinfantis. GTDB lineage: Bacteria > Bacillota > Bacilli > Paenibacillales > Paenibacillaceae > Fontibacillus > Fontibacillus rubinfantis. The sequence continues at coordinate 17,985 of NZ_LN909047.1, read as the reverse complement.
TTCTCCTCTTCGGTGAGCAGCGGCTCGATCAACTCCAGCAGCTGCGCTTGCGCCTTCGCCGAGACGTACTTCGTCGACTGGCCGTGCAGGTGGTGAGGCCGCAAATTCGGGCGGGCCATCACATGCTGGCGGACGGCGACCTCGTAGACGGCGTCGCCGATGTAGGCCAGCGCGAGCGGCCCCTCCCGCTCGCCGGCGCCTGCCCTTGGCTCGTGCGGCCCGCTCATTTGCGCCGCCATCTCATGCCCTGCGGCGTGTCCTCGAGCACGATGCCGCGGGCGTCCAGCAGGTCGCGGATCTCGTCCGCGCGCGCCCAGTTTTTGGCCTTCCGCGCCTCAGCCCGCTCCGCGATCAGCGCTTCGACCTCTTCGCCGGGCAGTTCAGTTTCCGGCGGCAAAGCGATGCGCAGCACGCCGTTCATCTCCTCAAATAGCCGCAGCGCCGCTTCCAGATCACCGCGAGCGGTCACCGGCTGCTGCAGCAGCGTATTGACTTCGCTCACCCATTCGAACACCGCCGTAATGGCGTCCGGGGTGTTGAAGTCGTCCTGCATTTTGGCATGGAACAAGCTGCGGATCGCTTCCAGCTTCTCTGCCCACTCCGGCGTAACCTTTGTTTCGCCGCCTTGCGGCGCCGCATTCAACCGGTGACGAAGATTGTTTGCGGCGTTGCTGATCCGCTCTACGCTGCGTTCCGCTTGCTGCATCGTTTCTTCCGAGAAGTTCAGCGGATTGCGGTAATGGGTCGACAGCATGAAGTACCGGATCGCTTCTCGTCTATATAATGCGCGCAAATCCTTCACAAGCACGCCATTGCCGAGGGATTTGGACATCTTTTCCCCGTCGATGTTGATGTATCCGTTATGCATCCAGTAATTGGCTAACGGCTTGCCAGTTGCGGCTTCCGACTGCGCGACCTCGCATTCATGGTGTGGGAACTGCAGGTCCTGCCCCCCGCCGTGGATATCCAGCGTATCGCCTAACAGTTGCCGGGACATCGCCGAGCATTCGATATGCCAGCCGGGACGGCCTTCGCCCCATGGGCTGCTCCAATGGATTTCTCCGGGCTTGGCCGCTTTCCAGAGCACGAAGTCCTCCGGATGCTCCTTGCGGTCGTCCACATCGATGCGGATGCCGAACTGCAGCTCGCCGATATTTTGTCCGGACAGCTTGCCGTATTCCGGGAATTTGTTCGTACGATAGAACACGTCCCCGCCGCTTTCGTAGGCAAATCCTTTTTGCTCCAGGTCGCGGATGAAGTCAATGATGACCTCCATATTCTCCGTTACTCGCGGATTGGCCGTGGCGCGCGGAATCCCGAGGCCGTCCAGATCCTCATAGTAGGCTTGAATGAACATCTCCGCCACTTCCGGTACGGTCAGGTTCATTTCTTCTGCTTTGCGGATCAGCTTATCGTCCACATCTGTGAAGTTAACGACGTAGTTCACATCGTATTGCTGATTCTCCAGGTAACTACGGACTACGTCAAAAAAGATCATCGGCCGCGCGTTCCCAATATGAATATAACCGTAGACGGTAGGTCCACAAACATACATCTTCACTTTCCCCGGCGTCAGGCTCACGAACCCCTCCTTCGCCCGGGTTAAGGTGTTATAAATCTGCAATCCCATACTGCACTTTCCTTCCCTGTAAGGTAGTTTTCCTATCGGCTTCCCATCACGAGGTATCTCGAGGGGGCGGATTCGACATCGAATCTCGAACTCAGTCAGTCGCTCCGTTGCTCACGTAGATCTTCCTACGCTCCGCTACTCACTCCCTCCAGCCAATCGTGACCTCTAACGGACCTCAGTGACGTTATTCTCCCATTTCCCGACTATTTCCCAATTTAACGGACACCAGTGACCTTATTTCGCCCAAATCACGGAAGAAACAGTCGATTTTAGGCAAATAACGTCATCTCAGTCCGTTAAAGTGGAGAAGGCCGGTGTTCCAACACATTAACGTCTCTCGGGTCCGTTAAACTCGCAATCATGATCACATTGCTTCACTATCGACCCTCACCAGACAACAAACTGTATATCCCATCGATCCACCGTTCATCACCAGACGACAAACTATATCCCATCGTTCCACTGTTCCTCAACAGACGACAAACCGCATATTCCACCGCTCTAACGTTGTCCGTCCCCCTGGTCGTCTCAAATCACACAACACCCATCCGCCCCGCAGCAGCTCACAGCTCGGTTGGCTGCTTCTCGCGCAGCTGCTCCCTGAGCTGGAGGACTTCGCCGCGCAGCTGATCGATCTCGCGCTGCATCTCCCGCATCGCGTCGACCATCGGGTCGGGCAACTGGTGGCTGAGGCGGTCCAGTCTTTTTCCGTCCTGACGAACCACTTTGCCCGGGATGCCCACCACGGTGCTGCCGGCAGGCACTTCTTTTAAGACAACCGAATTTGCCCCGATATTCGCCTGGTCCCCGATTCTAAACGAGCCGAGCACCTTGGCCCCCGACCCGATCACGACATTGTTCCCGACGGTTGGGTGGCGTTTGCCTTTTTCCTTCCCGCTGCCGCCCAACGTGACTCCCTGATAGATAACCACATCGTCCCCGATTTCGCAAGTTTCCCCGATAACAACCCCCATGCCATGGTCGATGAACAACCGGTTGCCAATCCGCGCTCCAGGATGGATTTCGATGCCGGTGAAAAACCGGCTGATCTGCGAAATCGCACGGGCCGCCGTATACCAGCGGTGGCGATAGAAAAAGTGCGCGATCCGGTGACTCCAAATGGCATGCAGACCGGAATAGGTAAAGATCACTTCGAACCAGCTGCGGGCAGCCGGGTCATTGTCGAACACCGCCTGGATATCGGATCGAATTCTCTTGAACATAGTTTTCCCCCACCTTCTCTTCCTATCGCTTACGGATAGACCTAATAAAAAAAGCGCCCCTGCAGCATTCGCTGCAGAGACGCCTGACGACGCGGTTCCACTCTGCTTTGGATGAGTTGGCTTCGGGGTCCGGCGGATGTAACTATTGCCGATCCTGCCGAGCCTCGGCTTCAAGCCGACTCCTCCCTCTTCAAGCCCTTAACGCGGACGATACGGCGAAAGCTACAACGCCTTGCAAGGCGCATTCGCATTCGCGGCTCCCGGGTGCATTTCCGCCAGCGCGTATCCGGATAACTTCCAGCCTGGTTGCTTCTTTGCGCGGTCCGCACCGAAGGGTCCCGGTTATCCTCTCTGGTCGATACGGCTGATCGCGTACTTCTCCCGATCTATGCCGGTGGCATTAAGACGGCCCATTCGCCGCCATTCATCTAGTTGTAGAGTATACCTGCCTTTATATTACCTAATGGACGGCCCACTGACAATGGCAGCCAAAAAAATTTATCCCTCTCTAACGCTGATCACAAACGCTATTTGAGCGAAAAAGGGGCATATTCAGCGCTAACGCTTGCCAGACACCTTATTCCTTGATTTGAGCAAAGAAATGAGCCTAAATTGCCATAATAAGCACACTGACGAGCGTTAGAAAAGAAAATCGGTCCGTTCCGCCTAAATAAGCGCTGTGGCAAGCGTTAGCGTAATCGTGATAGGTCACCAATTGTGTAGCGATAGGCACCACCATGTAGCACCACGCACCTTGCGCGCAAGACGGCCGGTTTCGGGCCGGTTTCGGGCTGACTTGGACCGACCGCCAATGAGCCAACTTAGACCGATCCAAGCTGACTTAGGCCCATCAGGCTAATTCGGATCGATCCCCGCCGCCCTACAGAACTGCGAGACGCGCCTTCAACCGTTCGGCGACTTTATCCCGGCCAAGCAGGAAAATCGTCTGGTTCAAATCGCGGCCATGCATTTGTCCGGTCAACGCCACCCGGATCGGCATAAACAGGCCTTTCCCTTTGCTGCCGGTCTCTTTCTGCACCTCTTTGATCGCGGCGCCGATGTTCTCCACGCTGAATTCGGCCAGTCCTTCAACTTTACCCAAAAAGGCGGAAAGTACGCCTGGCACTTGCGGTTCCGCCAACACGGCAGCCCCTTCCTCATCCAGCGCCGGCTCGCTGCGGAAGAACATTTCCGACAGCTCCACGATATCGGAGGCGGCGGTCATTTGCTCCTGGTACAACGCGACGAGCGCTCCGGCCCACGCCTGCTGCTCCGGCGACAACTCGGCCGGAAGCCGACCAGCCCGCTGCAGATGCGGAATAGCGAGCAAGGCGATCCGCTCCGGATCGGCGTTCTTAATATAATGGTTGTTCAGGTGCGCCAGCTTGTTCGTATCGAACACTGCTGGACTGCGCGATAAACGGCCCGCATCGAAGATCGAGATCAGCTCGTCTTTGCTGAAAATCTCCTCTTCCCCTTCCGGTGACCAACCGAGCAGGGCGATGAAATTAAACATCGCTTCCGGCAAATAACCAAGCTGATCGTACTGCTCGATGAATTGAATCACCGATTCGTCGCGTTTGCTCAGCTTTTTGTGGTTTTCCCCGACGATCAGCGTCATATGGCCGAACACCGGCGGCTCCCAGCCAAAAGCGTCGTAGATCATGAGCTGCCGCGGCGTGTTGGACACATGGTCCTCTCCGCGCAGTACGTGTGTGATGTTCATCAGATGATCGTCCAATACGACCGCGAAGTTGTAGGTCGGGATGCCGTCTTTTTTTACGATGACAAAATCCCCGCTAACGTCGGATTCAAACGAGATCGGCCCTTTGACCAAGTCGTCAAACGTAAACGTCCGGCCTTCCGGTACGCGGAAACGAATGCTGTATTGGCGCCCTTCCGCGTCATACGCGGCCAGTTGGTCCGGCGTCAGATGACGGCATTTCCCGGAGTACCGCGGTGTTTCGCCGCGCGCCATTTGCTCTTCGCGCTCCTTCTCGAGCTCCTCTTCCGTACAGTAGCAGCGATAAGCCAATCCCCGATCCAGCAGGTCCTGCACCAGCGGGCGATACAACTCAAGGCGCTCCGTTTGCCGGTACGGTCCGTAGTTCCCGCCGATATCCACACTTTCGTCCCAATCCATACCCAGCCACTTGAGGTAAGTCAGTTGGTTCTCCTCGCCACCAGCTACGTTGCGCTTCACGTCCGTATCCTCAATGCGGATGATGAGTTTACCCCCGTGATGTCTGGCGAACAAATAATTAAACAACGCCGTTCTGGCGTTTCCGATATGTAAATGACCCGTTGGACTCGGCGCATAGCGCACGCGAACCTCTGCCATTCCAATCCCCTCCCTAGTTTTAAGACGCTTCCCGTCAAAACGCTGACGTTCTAACTACCTTTACAAGCTTATGATGATAGCACATTCTGGACCAGACAGACAACGCATTGTGCCGCAATGCCTTCACCGCGTCCGGTAAATCCGAGCTGCTCCGTGGTTGTGGCTTTCACATTCACGAGTTCCGGCTCTGCCCCAAGGGTACGGGCGATCACCTCTACCATTTGCGGGATGTACGGCGCCATCTTTGGTTTTTGCGCGATAATCGTTGCGTCCAGGTTACCCAAGCGGTAGCCTTTGTCGATCGCCATGTCCCAGACCCGTTGCAGCAGCACGACGCTGTCCGCATCTTTAAACGCCGGATCGGTATCGGGAAAATGACGCCCGATGTCCCCCAGCCCCAGCGCTCCTAAGATCGCGTCGCTGATCGTATGCAGCAACACATCGGCGTCCGAGTGCCCCAGCAAACCTTTCTCGTATGGAATATGCACTCCGCCGATAATGCATGGCCTGCCCTCCACGAGCTGATGCACGTCGAAGCCCTGTCCCACTCTAAACATCCTATCCATCCTCTCCCGGTCATCTTTTAATCACGAAGCAGCACGAGGAAGTGAAATCGACATCGAATCTTGAATTCAGTCCGTCGCTCCGTTGCTCACGTAGGTCTCCCTACGCTCTCCGATGCTCACGCAAGTTGCTCTACTCTACGATTCCGCTACCCCTGCCGCTTCCCCCGAATAAACTCCGCATAATCCAGATCCTCGGGTGTCGTGATTTTGATATTATCATAGGCCCCTTCTACCAGCTTGACGGGGATGCCCATCCGTTCGGCCAGCATCGCGTCGTCGGTGCCGACGAACCCTTCCTCTGCAGCCCGCTCATGGGCTGACAGCAGTTCGGTACGCCGAAAAGCCTGCGGCGTCTGAATCGCCCACAAGCTGCGCCGGTCCAAGGTTGCTGCGACCCAGCCCTGCTCGTCCGCCTGCTTGATCGTATCTTTCACGGGTACGGCGAGCACGGCGGCCCCGTGCGTCTTGGCAGCTTCGCAGCAAGTTGTAATCTGCTCTCTCGTGACAAAAGGGCGGACGCCGTCATGCACCAGTACCCAAGGTGTGCTGAGATGCAGCAATCCTTGGCGTACCGAGTGCTGACGCTCAGCCCCGCCCGGAATAACTTGTATTTGTTCGGCCATGCCGTATTCGGCCATCCATGATCGGCACCGGTTCACATCCTGTTCCCCGGTGACAAGCACGATTTGCGTAATCGACGGATGACGGTAAAACACCTCCAACGTATGGATGAAGATCGGTTTGCCGTCCAGCATAAGATACTGCTTGCTTTCCACCGTCCCCATGCGCGTGCCGCGGCCTGCCGCCACCACGATGACTCCCGTATCGCCGCTTGCTTGTAAACCCATCATGTTCTTGCCTCACCTTTGCCCGGAATTCGTCCGCACTGCAATCCGCGCAGCGCAGTTAATCCCATCATACCGAATTACTGGGCTTTTTCCAACAGTTTTGGTTTGGCAAAAATCATCCGTCCCGCCGAAGTCTGCAGCACGCTCGTTACCAGCACCTCTGTAATGGTGCCGATATAGTCTCGTCCGCCTTCGACAACGATCATGGTTCCATCATCCAAGTAAGCAACGCCTTGCCCATGCTCCTTGCCGTCCTTGATCACCTGAACCATAATTTCCTCGCCAGGCAACACCACCGGCTTGACCGCATTGGCCAAATCGTTGATGTTCAACACGGACACGCCTTGCAGCTCGCATACCTTGTTCAAGTTGAAGTCGTTGGTCACCACTTTACCCTGCAGGACTTTTGCCAACTTCACCAGCTTGCTGTCCACTTCGGAGATTTCCTCGAAATCCCCTTCATAGATCATTACTTTCACGTCCAGCTCTTTCTGGATTTTGTTCAAAATATCCAGCCCCCGCCGGCCGCGGTTCCGCTTAAGCAAATCCGAGGAATCGGCGATATGCTGAAGCTCTTCCAACACGAATTCCGGAATGACGATCGTTCCCTCAATAAAGCCGGTTTTGCAAATGTCGGCGATTCGCCCGTCAATAATGACGCTGGTATCCAAAATTTTGTGTTCCTCCGCCCAACGCTCCTCTTCCGGAACGGAAGCCCCCCATTTCCCGGATTTCCAAAGTGAGGACAGCTCTTCCTTTTTGGCTAGCCCAACGTAAAGCCCAATGTAGCCGAACAACGCCGATACCGTAAATTGCGCCATACTCTCCAGCGTGCCGAGCCAAGACAGCAGGGGATAGACCGTTAAAGAAAGAAGAAGTCCCGCAGTCAAACCGGCCGCACCAGCAGCCATTTCATTCATCGGAATCCGCGTTAAAGCGGCGATCCATGATTTCACTCTCGAAGAAACGACGTCTGCAGCCAAGGAGAACAGGAACAAGAACAGCAGTGCGCCGGCTGCAGCCCAAATCAAATTCGCTGCGATCGGGTTCATGTCGCGAAACCAGTCGCTAGCGGCCCCCGGTAACACCCCGGACACGCCGCCGGTCGTATAACCGAACCATGCCCCGCATAAACCAGCCAGAATCATAAAGTATTTTTTCAGCACGTCTCTCTTCACCTCCTAGATAAGTATCTTCTTTAGCCAGTATGAACCAATTTCCGGATGCATAATCCTGGGACGACAACTTTTTTGCCAAAAAATAACCATTTCTAATCCGAACGCGCCCCTTGGCTATGGGATTTCAGGTTGATCTCGGAGGAAAAGGTGGAATATAATGAATTCAATTCATAATATTGAGGTGGATGGAAAATGAGCGCACCAAGCCTTCAGTCTTTTCAAGAACAAGTTTCTGAATTGTTGCTCCGTCACCGCAGCTTGCTGGACGTCATGTCGAAGATGGGACAAACCAACGCTGCTGCTATCCGTTCCGTGACCAAGTCGGTAACCGAATGCGGTTGCATCGAGCTGCACGCCACCAAACAAGACTTCGAGGCGGGCATGGATTTGCAACAAGCCAAGGAAACAATCGCCAAGCATGTTCAAGGCGAGCTATGCGAAAATTGCCGGGATGCGATTACGAATGAGCTTGGACGTAACCTTTTCTATATGTCCGCCCTTTGCAATCTGCTGGGGATCAATATGGAGGAAATTGTGGAGCGCGAGTCGCAAAAATGCGCCACGCTGGGGTTATTCAACTTATCGTAAGCGTACTTGTACTTAGGAATGAGGAATACATGAATATCGAAGGAAATCAAAAAGGCATCGATCCTTTCCGCCCGCGGGAGATCCATGCCTTTTTCATATGTGTACGACAGTTCGTATTTAACGTTTTGGACGATACGCTTCTTCAGCATCCTCATCGTCCCGGTGTTTGCGGCGAAGCAGCCGATGGATGTTCTGCCGGAGCCCGTAAGCCGCATAGATGACCAATGGGATGAAAATGAGCTTGGCGATCTGATCCGGAAATACGACGGCGATGACCACCGCGAAGATGACGACAAGCGGCGTATAAGCGATCGCTTTCTTCGGTAGGCCCACCTTCTTGAAATTCGGGTATCTGACCGTGCTGATCATCAAATACGATAACAGCATCATAGATACCACGAAGTAAGGCGCCGAAATCTCCCTGTAAAACAGCGAGAGCGTGGCCAGCACCCCGCCTGCAGCTGGAATCGGCAAGCCGATGAAATATCCCGGGGCTCCCTTTTGGACATTAAACCGGGCCAGTCGCAGCGCTCCGCACATCGGGAAGATGATGGTGACGGCCCAAGCGACGCCGGTAGGAATGCTGTGGAATGAAATAAAGTACATAATCAGTGCCGGAGCCATACCAAACGAAATGAGATCCGATAAAGAATCAAGCTCTTTCCCAAACTCGCTTTGAGCGTTCAGCGCACGGGCAACCCGCCCGTCCAAACCATCGAGCAGCATAGCGACAATTACCATGATGGCGGCCAAACTGAAGCGACCTTCCATTGCCAGCAGGATGGCCAGCATTCCGAGCACCATGTTTCCTAACGTAAACAGGTTCGGAATTGATTTCGTAATCATCTCATCACCTCGAGTAGATATTCTGAACATCCATTGATGATAGGTGATTTAAATTTGTCTGTCAATGAATACTTGCTCTTGGAGGCGTTTCAGCCCTTCTTTGATGGAGCGTGCCCGCACCTCACCGATCCCGTCAACTTCATCCAGCTCCTCGATACTGGCCATCATCACGTTGGGTAAGCAACCGAACCGTTCCACCAAATTGTGGATAATGACATTAGGCAGGCGAGGGATTTTGTTCAACACGCGATAACCTCGCGGAGAGATCAATTCCTCCGAAGTAGCGGCGGAGGATGGATAACCCAACAGCTTCGTTATGTGGTTGTCGTCCAGCAGCTCGTCGTCGGTGGATCGTTTGAGCCCGAGTATAATTTCACGGATTGCTTCGTCTTGGTCTTCTTTGGCATAGTCTTTGTATAAAAGCCATGCCTCTTCTTCCATATTGCTGACCAGCTCCTCCATCTGCATGCTGATCAGCCGCCCTTCCGTCCCCAACTCGTTGATGAACCGTTTGATCTCCATCTTGATCCGGATAACCATTTCCACGCGTTGGATGACGTTAATCACCTCAGGCAAGGAGACCAACTCCTCGAATTCGGAAGCCGTGAGGTTCGTTAAGGCTTGATTCAGGACGGAGCGGTATTTCTCCAGCGTCTGAATAGCTTGATTGGCCTTCGTCAGGATGACGCCAATTTCCTTCAGTGCATACCGTAAGCCGCCTTGGTAAAGAGTGATGATATTCCGGCGCTGGGAGATGGAGACGACCAGCTTGCCGGTCTGTTTGGCCACCCGCTCTGCGGTACGGTGCCGGATGCCCGTCTCCGAGGAGGCGATGGAAGAATCCGGAATCAGCTGGGTATTGGCGTACAGAATCCGTTTCAAATCCTCGCTGAGGATAATCGCCCCGTCCATTTTGGCCAGCTCATAAAGATAGTTCGGTGAGAAGTCACAGTTGATGGAGAAGCCCCCCTCGACGACCTCCATCACCTCCGGGCTGTAACCGACGACGATTAAGCCCCCGGTCTTGGCCCGCAGCACGTTTTCGAGGCCGTCGCGAAAAGCCGTTCCCGGCGCGACAAGTCTCAACAAATCGTTCATTTTCTCTGCTTGGGTAGTTTCCTTCATCATTCAATGCCCCCTAATCTAACGCAACAGCTAGCGCATCTGCAACGGTATTTACGCCTATCAGTTGAATCCCTTGCGGCCCCTTCCACCCTTTCATGCTCTTCTCCGGCAAAATGACCCGTTTAAAGCCAAGCTTGGCCGCTTCCTTCACGCGCTGCTCCGCTCGGGAGACGGCGCGCACTTCGCCGGTCAAGCCAACTTCCCCGAAAAACACGTCGTACGGCTTCGTCGGTAGATCGCGAAAGCTGGAAGCCACGCTGACGGCAATCGCCAGATCCACCGCCGGTTCGTCCAGCTTGACGCCGCCGGCCAAATTGACGTAAGCGTCCTGATTTTGCAGGAACATACCCATACGCTTCTCGAGCACCGCGAGAATCAGGTTCATTCGCTGATAGTCCACGCCGGTGGCCATCCGCCTTGGCGAAGGGAAATGGGTGGCTGCGATCAAGGCCTGCAGCTCGACCAGCATCGGGCGAGTCCCTTCCATGCTGGCAACGACGGTGGAGCCCGCCACGCCAAGCGGCCGTTCGGATAGAAACAGCTCCGACGGATTCGCTACTTCCGCCAGGCCGGATTCGTTCATCTCAAATATTCCGATTTCGTTGGTCGAACCAAAGCGGTTCTTTACCGCTCTTAGCAGCCGATACGTGTGATGCCGCTCGCCTTCGAAATACAATACGCAGTCGACCATATGCTCCAGCATCCGCGGTCCGGCAATGGCCCCTTCCTTGGTGACGTGACCTACCAGAACCGTGGCGATGCCTTGCCCTTTGGCAATCCGCATAAACCGCGCCGTACATTCCCGCACCTGCGATACACTGCCGGGGGCACTGGTCACTTCCGGCAAATAAACCGTCTGGATCGAATCGATCACCAGAAAATCGGGTTTCACACTCTCGATCGCTTCTTCGATTCCGTCCATGCTGCTCTCGCACAAAACGAAGAGCTCCGGGGACAATGTCCCCAGCCGTTCCGCCCGAAGCTTCGTCTGACGGACGGATTCCTCCCCCGAGATATACAATACCCTCAGACCGCTGCGGGCCATTTCATGAGAGGTTTGCAGCAACAGGGTCGATTTCCCGATTCCGGGATCCCCTCCGACCAGCACCAGAGAGCCTGGCACAACGCCGCCTCCGAGCACCCGGTTCAGTTCCCCGATTCCCGTTTGAATCCGCGGTTCTTTGCCGCTCTCTATATTTATGATCGATTGCGGCTTTTCTTTCGCATGAAATATCCCGGAAGTCATGCCTTGCGTCTTGACGGTTTTCTCCACTTCTTCCACCATGGAGTTCCAGGCGCCGCATCCCGGGCATTTTCCATACCATTTGGGCGATTCATAACCACATTCGGAGCAAAAAAACTTTGTTTTTACTTTAACCATTTATCTCTCCTTCTCGCCTCTGCAATATTTGACAGACCTAGCCGACACCGTATTCGTCATGGTACCTAAAATTTTACCATCCTTTCGGGTTTATCGAAAGTTATCCGAGCGCTGTCGCCAGGAGAGGTGGGTTAAAAAAAAGCAGCCCCAAAGCATCGCTTTGGAAGCTGCCTTTATCTTATTTCATCGGCTTAATCGTTACAGATTTGTAGGATTTACCAACATTTTTTTACACGTTACGCGTTTTTGATGAAGGTTCCGGTACGCTCGACCTTTAATGCGCCGTTCTCTTCGTCGATGGTCAACGAGTCGCCTTTCTTCACGTTGCCGGTCAACAGCTCCTCGGACAGGCGGTCTTCGATATGCTTCTGGATCGCCCGACGCAGCGGACGCGCACCGTAAGCGGGATCGTAGCCTTCTTTCGCCAGGAACGCTTTCGCTTTATCCGTCAGCGTAAAGTCCACATCATATTCGCGCAGGCGTTTACGCAATTCTTCGGACATCAGCGTGACGATTTGACCGATATGCGCCTCTTCGAGCGAATGGAAGACGATAATTTCATCGATCCGGTTGAGGAACTCCGGACGGAAGCTCTTCTTCAGCTCTTCCATCACTTTGCCCTTCATATTGTCATAATCGGCCCCGGCATCCTGAACCGCGGTGAAGCCCAGGCGCGTATTGCGCTTAATCGCTTCGGCGCCGACGTTCGAGGTCAGAATAATCAACGTGTTGCGGAAATCAACGACCCGGCCTTTGGAATCGGTCAATCGGCCGTCCTCCAGCACTTGCAGAAGGATGTTAAACACTTCCGGATGCGCTTTTTCGATTTCGTCCAGCAGGACGACGGAATACGGCTTGCGGCGCACCTTCTCGGTCAATTGGCCGCCTTCTTCATACCCGACATATCCTGGAGGCGCGCCGACGAGACGAGCCGTGGAGTGTTTCTCCATGTACTCCGACATGTCGATGCGGATAACGGCGTTCTCGTCGCCAAACATCGCTTCGGCGAGTGCACGAGCCAGCTCGGTTTTCCCTACCCCGGTTGGGCCGAGGAAGATGAAGGAGCCCATGGGGCGCTTCGGATCCTTGAGGCCTGCACGCGCCCGGCGGATCGCCTTACTAACAGCCTTAACGGCTTCCTCTTGCCCGATTACGCGCTCATGCAGGATTTGCTCCATATTCAGCAGGCGTTCGGTTTCTTCTTCCTTCAGCTTGTTGACCGGAATTCCTGTCCAGCTGGCAACCACCTGCGCGATATCCTCCGGCGTCACTTCGGAATCGGTACGCCCTTGTTTTTCTTTCCATTGGTTTTTCGTAACGTCCAGCTCTTCGCGGATCTTCTGTTCCGTGTCGCGAAGCGCCGCCGCTTTCTCGAATTCTTGGCTTTGGACCGCAGCGTCTTTTTCCTTGCGGATATCCTCGAGGCGGCTTTCCAATTGTTTCAGATTCGGCGGTACCGTATACGAGTTAAGCCTTACCTTAGACCCCGCCTCGTCGATCAGGTCAATCGCTTTATCCGGCAGGAAGCGGTCTTGGATATAGCGGTCGGACAATTTGACCGCCTGCTCGATCGCTTCATCGGTAATTTTTACCCGATGATGCGCCTCGTAGCGGTCGCGCAGCCCGTGCAGGATTTGAATCGCTTCGTCCACCGACGGTTGATCCACCGTGATCGGTTGGAAACGACGTTCCAATGCGGCGTCTTTTTCGATATATTTCCGATATTCATCCAGCGTAGTTGCGCCGATGCATTGCAGTTCGCCGCGAGCCAACGCTGGTTTTAAGATGTTCGAAGCGTCGATGGCCCCTTCCGCACCGCCGGCTCCGATCAACGTATGAAGCTCGTCGATAAAGAGGATGATGTTGCCGGCTTGACGAATTTCGTCCATGATCTTCTTCAAGCGGTCCTCAAATTCGCCGCGGTACTTCGTACCAGCAACGACCGAACCCATATCCAGCGTCATGACGCGTTTATCTCGCAGCGTCTCCGGAATTTCATTGTTGATGATTTTTTGTGCGAGCCCTTCGGCGATTGCCGTTTTCCCGACGCCTGGTTCCCCGATTAACACCGGGTTATTCTTCGTCCGGCGGCTCAGCACCTGGATCACCCGTTCGATCTCCTTGCTGCGGCCGATCACCGGATCCAGATTGCCTTCTTTGGCCGAAGCCGTCAAGTCGCGGGCCAAGCTGTCCAGCGTTGGCGTATTGACGTTGGTTGGCGTGCCGTGATGACTGGATACCGCCTCACTGCTGCCCAGCAGCTGCAGCACTTGCTGCCGCGCCTTGTTCAGGCTGATGCCGAGGTTGTTCAGTACGCGAGCTGCAACGCCTTCTCCTTCGCGAATCAGGCCGAGCAAAATATGCTCCGTGCCGACATAAGTATGGCCGAGCTTGCGCGCTTCATCCATGGACAGCTCGATGACTTTCTTGGCGCGCGGCGTATAAGCGATATTGGTTGGCTGTTCCTGGCCGCGGCCGATCAGCGTCTCCACTTCATCTTGTATTTTCTCGAGTCCCAGACCCAATCCGATCAGCGCTTTGGCGGCAATACCTTCGCCTTCACGGATCAGCCCGAGCAGCACATGTTCCGTCCCGATATTGTTATGTCCCAGCCTTACGGCTTCTTCCTGAGCCAATGCCAGTACTTTTTGGGCGCGTTCCGTAAATCTTCCAAACATCATCTTCTCCTACACCTCCATAGTAATCCTCTCGTTATTTCCCCATTCGCTCTCGAATGAGCTTGGCGCGGTACATATCCCGTTCCCCCGGGGACATGCTGCTGCTGAATTTCTTCTGCAAAAAGCCGGGCTGCGTCAGCACGTTTAATTCATTTAACGCCTGTGCCGACACGCCTTCGATCAGGCCCAAATCTACGCCAAGCCGGACATCGGACAGCCGCTGAGCGGCTTCCTTCGAGTCGATGATGTACGCCTCGGATAATATCCCATAAGAGCGCATCACCCGGTCCATCATCCGCAGCCGCGATTCGCTGATCAGCTTTTCTCTCGCCGTTTTCTCATGCTGAATGATCTGCAAAACCACGCCATATAAATTTTCGATGATCTCAGCTTCGCTTTGTCCTAGTGTAATCTGATTTGAGATTTGAAACAAGTTGCCCATCGCTTCGCTGCCTTCCCCGTAGATCCCGCGGACGGTCAAACCTACCTGCGAAACGGCGGATAAGATGCGGCCGATCTGCTGCGTGAGCACCAGCGCCGGCAAATGCATCATCACGGAAGCCCGTAGGCCGGTCCCCACGTTTGTTGGGCAGCTGGTCAAATACCCGCGGCGATCGTCAAAAGCATAATCCACATGCGATTCGAAAATGTCGTCGATCGCCGTCGCTTTTTCCCATGCCTCTTGGACTTGCAGCCCCGGATACAGGCATTGGATGCGTAAATGGTCCTCTTCATTGATCATGATGCTCAGGCTCTCATCTTCGCTGATGAAGACGGCCCCATTTCTGGAATCGTTGGCTAGGTTCGGACTGATCAAATGCTTCTCGACCAGTACCCGCTTATCCAGTTCATCCAAGTCCGCTAGGAGGATCGGGTACAGTTTCCCATGAGACTGAAGCTCGTTGTCGCTCAGAACCTCCTGCAGCTGCTTCAGCACCTCCTCCGATTGCGTGTTGGTGGCCAGCATCGGAAAGGGTTGATGCAGCACGTTGCGGGCGATCCTTACCCGGCTGCTCATGACGATATCGGACTCCTTGCCTTGTTGGCTCATCCATTCGCTAAGCGGCTGTTCGGTGAAACGGAGATTGGTCACCCTGCATCCCTCCTACTCTGCGGATATGTTCTTCTCAAGCTCGCGAATTTGATCCCGCAGTGCTGCCGCCTCCTCAAATTCCTCCTGGAGGATTCGGTACTGCAGTTCGCGGCGGAGATCTTCTAGCTTACGTTTCACCTGGATATGACCCCCGGTCCGTTTCGGGACTTTCCCGACGTGAACGGTATTGCCATGCACTTTTTTGAACAGTGGATCCAGGCGATCGTTAAAATATTTGTAGCAAGAGCTGCACCCAAAACGTCCGATTTTGCTGAACTGGGAATACGTCATACCGCATTCTTCGCAGCGCAGATGTTCAGGGGTACTGTGCCCGGAAACTTGCCCTTTGTTCGACGGACTCAAATCGAGAAAGCCCGACAGCAGGTTGTGAATCGAAAAGCCGCCCGAAGTGCCGGGAATCAGCTCCCCTTTTTCCCTGGCGCAGGTCTCACAGAAGTGAAACTCCGTCTTCTCGCCATTGACGATCTTCGTAAAATGCAAAGTTGCCGGGCGCTTGCCGCACTCTTGGCATTGCATCGCACGTCCCTCCTTACGGGATAGACTAAGACAGCAAATCCTTAAACCTGTGTATTGCGTTCTGTTGCTAACTCAACAATGAGATTAACATCGCTCTCATCATTCTGGCCCGGATCTGGTCGCGATAGGGCAGCTTGATCGCCAGCACTTCGCGGGATATCGCCGAGCGCATCAACGCGGCTTCCCGAGGGGTCAAAAAGCGGGCTTCCTCCAGGCGGTAAATCAACCCTTCCGCCGCGGATTGCCCGATCTCATCGCCGATCGTCTCATGCAAATGCGTATGCAGCGACGTTGGTCCCGGCAACGCAATGCGCCGAATCCGAACATAACCGCCACCGCCGCGCTTGCTTTCGACCAGGTACCCTTTCTCCAGAGTAAAACGGGTGCTGATGACATAATTAATTTGCGACGGCACGCAGGAAAATTGGTCGGCAAGTTCGTTACGTTGAATCTCTATAATCCCCTCAGGACTTTCATGCAAAATACTCTTGAGATATTTTTCGATGATATCGGAGATATTACGCATCACTCATCCTCCATTATTCCACACGTGAATCTCTTGTTGCGGTTGGTGTCAAGGAAAGGGACAGGACGGACAGATATATCAGCTCAAGTCGAGCTTCATAATTCGGCCTGTTGACTTTGACTTTCTTTGACTTTATAAACATTATACCATAATTTGATGATTTGCCAAGTGGCACGGTTTCAGAATCAGTGTGGGCGTGTAGCGCGGAAAATATTCGTGGTTAAGCGTATGAGTAATCTGCACGGTTGGTGCTTGTTGGAGAAGAAATAGGGGGATGCTCGAGTGAGTCCTCGATGCTGAACGGGTTGGCCAATTAGGATTTTGATTAGCTGCACTAGTGCATCTATTTTTGCGCATTTCCGGTTGATTGGGCTCAATAGATGCAATAATGCATCTAATTTAGCGCATTAGGCCGGATTTCGCTGGAATCACCGAAAATAAGTGCACTGTAGCATCTATTTCCCGGAAATCGGCGGATTGCGCCTGAAATAAGTGCAGAATCGCACTTATTATAGTAACGGTCGCATTGGTCAAAGTAATATTCCTGTAAAAATGTAGTTTTTCGAGCATCGAGCCACAGATTGATTGAAATACCTGCAAAAGTGCAGTTTTTCGTTTATCCAGCAACTCATATTACACCCCATCGAGAAAATTTCCTGCACTTTTGCAGGCTTTACACGGAAACACAAAAAGAGCACCACCGAATCAACGGCAGTGCTCTTTCTCTTTTGCTTGGCGGCGTCCTACTCTCCCAGGACCCTTCGGTCCAAGTACCATCGGCGCTGGAGGGCTTAACGGTCGTGTTCGGGATGGGAACGTGTGGAACCCCTCCGCCATCGCCACCAAACGGTTCAAGCGTCTTAATCGCTTAAAAACTGGATACGAAACTTGATTTGCGTGTTAGTCTCCTCAAGTGCTCGAATCGGCTTGTTCAGCCTGACGCCACTTTTTGGAGTTGTTTTTGGATAAGCCCTCGACCGATTAGTACCTGTCAGCTCCATACATTGCTGCACTTCCACCTCAGGCCTATCAACCTCGTCGTCTTCAAGGGGTCTTACTAGTTGGGAAATCTCATCTTGAGGGGGGCTTCACGCTTAGATGCTTTCAGCGCTTATCCCGTCCGCACTTAGCTACCCAGCTGTGCTCCTGGCGGAACAACTGGTGCACCAGCGGTGCGTCCATCCCGGTCCTCTCGTACTAAGGACAGCTCCTCTCAAATTTCCTACGCCCACGACAGATAGGGACCGAACTGTCTCACGACGTTCTGAACCCAGCTCGCGTACCGCTTTAATGGGCGAACAGCCCAACCCTTGGGACCTACTTCAGCCCCAGGATGCGATGAGCCGACATCGAGGTGCCAAACCTCCCCGTCGATGTGGACTCTTGGGGGAGATAAGCCTGTTATCCCCAGGGTAGCTTTTATCC